>NZ_CP026115.2:0-4800000 GCF_009883635.2 Pseudomonas putida | reverse complement strand
CTTGACATAGGCATCCAGTACCTCGGGGGTGTCCCGCTCCGGGTCCAGCGTGATGAACACCACCTGGAAGATCTCGCGGTCGCGGCCCCTGAGCAGCTTCTTGATCTGTGCCGCACGCGCCAGGGTAGTCGGGCAGACGGCCGGGCACTGGGTGAAACCGAAGAAGATCATCGGCATGCTGCCGTAGAAGCTCGACAGGGTGCGAACGTTGCCCTGGGGGTCCTTGAGGCTGAACTTGCGCCCAAGGATTTCGTTGCTCATGTTCTTGCCGTACTTGAACTCGAGCCCCCGGGCCGGGTTGCAGCCTGCCAGCAGGCCAAGCCCGAGAACGCCCATCCCGGCGACAACCGCGCGCCGGGTAAACTGATCATTCATGAAACCATCCTTTAGCGGGAAGGTGCCGGCCCTCGGGACGGGCCGGCCGAAAAACCGGGGCATTCTGGCATGACACCCCGCGGGCTTCTACCCGACCAAGCCGGTGATGGCCCGCAGCCCTTTGAATACGGGCTGCGGCCTGTTGTCGCAGGGGTTGAAACCGTAACACTTTGTTGCTAGGCCTTGACCTGGAAAGATCAGTAGTAGGCGTTCTCTTTCTGGGTGTGGTCAGTCACGTCACGCACGCCCTTGAGCTCCGGAATGCGCTCGAGCAGGGTGCGCTCGATGCCTTCCTTGAGGGTTACGTCGGCCTGGCCGCAGCCCTGGCAGCCGCCACCGAACTGCAGCACGGCGATACCGTCGTCGACCACGTCCACCAGGCTCACCTGACCGCCGTGGCTGGCCAGGCCCGGGTTGATCTCAGTCTGCAGGTAGTAGTTGATACGCTCGTTGATCGGGCTGTCCTCGTTGACCATCGGCACCTTGGCGTTCGGCGCCTTGATGGTCAGCTGGCCACCCATGCGGTCGGTGGCGTAGTCGACCAGCGCGTCTTCCAGGAACGGCACGCTGACCGCGTCGAGGTAGGCGGTGAAACTCTTCAGGCCGACCGGCTCGTCGTCGGGCTTCTCTTCGCCCGGCTTGCAGTAGGCGATGCAGGTCTCGGCGTACTGGGTGCCCGGCTGGGTGATGAAAATACGGATGCCAATGCCAGGCGTGTTCTGCTTGGAGAGCAGATCGGCCAGGTAATCATGGGCGGCGTCAGTAATGGTTATAGCGCTCATGGAAGTTCCTCACAGACTTGCGGCCAAGTGTACGCCAACCTGGCCTTTGTACAAAGTCCTAGTATTTGACTCGGGAAAGCGCAAATTCGCGAGTTTGCTCCCGTGGCGCCGCCAGCCAGGCCTGCATCCGCCGGTACAGGCCGCGCTCCAGCCACTGATAGCTGAACCACGACATTAGTCCAATGGACGGCACGCACACGGCGAACACCAGGTACGGGTTCAGGTGCAGGCGCTGGCTGGCGAACCAGCCGGCATACAGCACCAGCACGTGGATCAGGTACACCGAATAGGAGCAGTCGCCCATCGCCTTGAGCAGGCGGTTGCCCTTGAAGAAAGGCTCCAGGGCGATGAACGCCAGCACGATCATGGCGCTTGGCACGCCCCAGTGCAGCAGGCGCTGCGAAGCGTCCAGATGATAAATTGCATAACCGGCCACGCCGAGCACGGCCAGTGGCAACCACAGGCCCTCGCGGATCAGGCCGCGGCGCTGGATCACGCCCAGGCCGATGCCCAGCAGGAATTCGTAGATGATGTCGTTGCTGTAGAAGCGGCTGAGCACGCCCATGCGGCCGAGCACTTCACTGACCAGCAACAGTGCAGCGGTCACCAGCAGCAGGTGGTGGCGCTGGCGTACCAGAAAGGCCAGGCCGAACAACAGGTAGAAGAACATCTCGAAATTCAGCGTCCAGCCTACGTTCAGGGTCGGATACAAACCGTAACCGCCGGGGTTTTCCGCCGGGATGAACAGCAGCGACAGCAGCAGGTGATGCCAGTTGAAGGCCTGGTGCGGCATCCACTGGCTGAAGGCCAGCAGCAGCGCCGCCATCAGCGCGGTGTAGAACCAGTAGGCGGGGACGATGCGCAGGGCCCGGTTGAGCAGAAACTGGCGTGGTTCGATGGGTTTGTCGCGGGTCGACAGGTAGATCACCAGCCCGCTGATGACGAAGAAGATGTCGACGCCTACGGCGCCACGGTCGGTGAGCAGCTGGCCAATGGGGCCGGTGGCATGGAAGTCGAAGAAGATCTGCATGAAGTGGTGGCAGACCACCACCCAGGCGGCGAACGCCCGCAGTGCCTGAAGCGAATACAGCATGGAATACCCTGCGATTGCCGGTGCATTGAGGCCCGGAGGCTATTAACAGCCCCCGGGCCACCTACCGTTTCCGACCGCAGTGCATTGGCAAAGGTCAACCGACCCGATCAGAGGTTCTCGTAGCGGTTCATGTCCAGCACCCCGTCCTCCACCGGATCGGTTTCCTTGATGTAGGTGCTGAGGTCATGGAAGTAGCGCCAGAACTCCGGGTGGCTGCGGCGCACGCCCCAGCGCATGACGATGCGCTCGAACTTCGCCGGGTCATCCTTGGCATACTCCATGTCCTCGACGAACTCCGGCACATCCTTGGCCGGGATGTTGAAGATGAAGTTCGGGTAGCTGCTGAGCACACCCGGGTACAGGGTCAGGGTGTCCAGCCCCGGCTGGTAGCGGTACGCCTCGCCGAGCAGGAACGCCACGTTGCTGTGCGCGCGGTTGCGCAGCAGGCTGTAGACCTGGCGCTGGCCGCCCTCGCCTTCGATGCGCAGCATGGTCGCTTCGGGCAGCTGGCTGATCACCTTCAGGCCGGCGGCCGGGCGTGACACCAGGCGGCTGAGCGACTGCTCGACGTTGCGGAACTCCTCGTTCATCTGCGGCCGCGAGCAATAGGCGCCGGTGCAACGATTGATCGGGTCCGGCGCGGCGTTCAGGCTGCCGGTGCGTTGCAGCAGTTTCAGGCCGAAGTCGCGCTTGGGGTCGCGCGGGTCGAGCTTGATGCCGCTTGGCGTGTCGGTGTCGATGTCCTCGTAGTCCAGCCACATCTTCACCTTGCCGCTGTTCTGGTACCAGCTGCCGAGGATATTGCCACGCTGGTCGGCCGGCATCAGGCGCAGGAAGTTGACCTCGGCGCCATTGCGGATCAGGTCGAAGTACAGGCGCGTCTGCAGCTGGTGCGAGACGTTGCCGTACACATCGAAGTTGACCGCCAGCTGGTAATAGGTGCGCTCGAACAGCGGGTAGTCGAACAGCCACACGGTCAGCGGCACGTCGCCAATCAGGCCCTTGGTCACCGAGGCGCTGTCGAAATGGCGGAAAATGCTCAGCAGTGCATTGTCGTTGCCGGCCCACAGGGTTGCCCAGCCGGGCGCCGGCATTTCGGCATAGGCCTCGCGGCGCAGTTTTTCGTACTCGTTGCGCTTGTCGCGGTAGGCATGCCACAGGTTCAGCACGCTGCCGACGTCATCGATCTGCCCTGGCATGGCCAGCAGCGGCGTGGCTTCGCCGCGGTACTTGGCATCGGTGATGTAGCGGTCATGGGCCGGTTCCTGGAACAGCGCCCAGAAATTGTCGCGGATCACATCGGTGGCAATCTGCCCGCGGCACACCGGCCCACGAATGAAGGTACGCACGAAGTACTCGGCGTTATCCAGCATGAACTGGTAGCGCGCCACCGCCGGGATCGCCTCGAAGGTTTCGAACGGGTTGGCCCGGTGGCGTGGGCCGTAGCCCGGCAGCGCGGTGGCATGCCAGTCGCCGGCGTAGAACAGCTGCTTCACGCGCTTGAGTTTCTGCGGCCCCATCGGGTAGGTGATGTGGGTCTTGTGCACGATCACGCCCTGCACCGGGATCAGCCGGTAATAGAAGTCGGTGCCTGGCGGGTCGTTGGGGCGGCGCGTGGCGATGATGTCGACCGGTTTGCCGCTAGGCGTGCGCGAGCGTACCCACTGGAAGAAGTGGCCCTGCTCGCCGCCAACGAAGTAGATGTGCGCCAGGAACAGGTGCTCGTACAGCCAGCGGGCGACCAGCGCCTCGGTGGAGCCCGGACGGTTGAGCAATTCTTCCCAGTCGGCGATCTGCCTGGCCTCGGCCGCGCTTGGCTGGATCGGCTGGTACTCGACCGGCGCGCCGGCAGCCAGCCAGCGGCGCATGGTGTCGTATTCCTTGTCGGTCAGGCCGGTCACCGCCAGCGGCATGCCCTCCTTGGGGTGGGCGCCGGCATAGGCGTCGAACTCTTCAGGCAGAGGGCACATGTTGTTGCGGTTGAGCCCCAGAACAATCTCTTCAGGCAGCTTGGCATTGGGCGTGAGCGGAGTCTTGTGCCCAAGTTCGAGCATGCGCGCCATCAGTGCCGCCTGGCTGCCCTGGTTGTCGAGCACCGAATAGAAGCCCTTCTTGCGCCATTCATCTTCACTGTGGGCGTCGTAGAACAACCGCGTGGGGGGCACGGCCTTGCTCCGTTCGCCCTGGTAAACCGGCACCTTGGTGGCACCGCGCACCGCGCCTTCGGGGCTTTCCAGCTTGAGCTGGCAGGCGGCGTCGTTGCAGGCGTGGCAGGCCACGCATTTCTCGGTAAAGATCGGCTGGATGTCCCGGGTGTAGGAAATGGCCGGGCTCGATTGGGGGGCCTGTCCGAACGCCACGCTGCTGATGAGCAGGGCGAAGACGCTGACAAGGATACGATGCACCATGTGCGGAAAGTCCTGGGTATTGAAAGCCATCACGATTTGCCTGGTCGTCCTTGGGTGCTCTGTTTGCATAGCTTGCACAACGCCCGCCCAACATGAACAGAATTCATGCAAATGGGCAATACGCCTAAAAACCGCGCAGCTTTGTTATGATTCGGCACCTTCTGATATTTGCCCGACCAGGTAGTTCCTATGTCCGACCGCAGCGCTCGTCTTCAAGCACTCCAGCACGCACTCAAAGAGCGCATCCTGATCCTCGACGGCGGCATGGGTACTATGATCCAAAGCTATCGCCTCGAGGAACACGACTATCGTGGCACGCGCTTCGCCGATTGGCCAAGCGACGTGAAAGGCAACAACGACCTGCTGCTGCTCAGCCGCCCGGACGTGATCGCCGCCATCGAGAAGGCCTACCTGGATGCCGGTGCCGATATCCTCGAAACCAACACCTTCAACGCCACGCAGATTTCCCAGGCCGACTACGGCATGGAGTCGCTGGTCTACGAGCTGAACGTCGAGGGTGCCCGCGTCGCCCGCCAGGTGGCCGACGCCAAGACCCTGGAAACCCCGGACAAGCCGCGCTTCGTCGCTGGCGTGCTCGGCCCGACCAGCCGTACCTGCTCGATCTCCCCGGACGTCAACGACCCCGGTTACCGCAACGTCACCTTCGACGAACTGGTCGAGAACTACATCGAGGCCACCCGCGGCTTGATCGAGGGCGGCGCCGACCTGATCCTGGTCGAGACCATCTTCGACACCCTCAACGCCAAGGCGGCAATCTTTGCCGTGCAGCAGGTGTTCGAGGACGACAACGTCGAACTGCCGATCATGATCTCCGGCACCATCACTGATGCCTCCGGCCGTACCCTGTCGGGCCAGACCACCGAAGCGTTCTGGAACTCGGTGCGCCACGCCAAGCCGATTTCCGTGGGCCTGAACTGCGCCCTCGGCGCCAAGGACCTGCGCCCGTACCTGGAAGAGCTGGCGACCAAGGCCGACACCCACGTGTCCGCCCACCCCAACGCCGGCCTGCCGAATGCCTTCGGTGAGTACGACGAGACCCCGGCCGAGATGGCCGCAGTGGTCGAGGAGTTCGCCGCCAGCGGTTTCCTCAACATCATCGGCGGTTGCTGCGGCACCACCCCGGGCCACATCCAGGCCATCGCCGAGGCCGTGGCCAAGTACAAACCGCGTGAAATCCCGGAAATCGCCAAGGCCTGCCGCCTGTCGGGCCTGGAGCCGTTCACCATCGATCGCCAGTCGCTGTTCGTCAACGTCGGCGAGCGCACCAACATCACCGGTTCCGCCAAATTCGCCCGGCTGATCCGTGAAGAGAACTACACCGAAGCCCTGGAGGTCGCCCTGCAGCAGGTCGAGGCTGGCGCCCAGGTGATCGACATCAACATGGACGAAGGGATGCTCGACTCCCAGGCCGCCATGGTCCGCTTCCTCAACCTGATCGCAGGTGAGCCGGACATCTCCCGCGTGCCGATCATGATCGACTCCTCCAAGTGGGAAGTGATCGAAGCGGGCCTGAAGTGCATCCAGGGCAAGGGCATCGTCAACTCGATCTCCATGAAAGAAGGCGTCGAGCAGTTCAAGCACCACGCCCGCCTGTGCAAGCGCTATGGCGCCGCGGTGGTGGTGATGGCCTTCGACGAGGTCGGCCAGGCCGACACCGCCGCGCGCAAGAAGGAAATCTGCCAGCGCAGCTACGACATCCTGGTCAATGAAGTGGGCTTCCCGCCGGAAGACATCATCTTCGACCCGAACATCTTCGCCGTTGCCACCGGCATCGAAGAGCACAACAACTACGCCGTCGATTTCATCGAGGCCTGTGCCTACATCCGCGATCACCTGCCCCACGCACTGAGCTCGGGCGGCGTGTCCAACGTGTCGTTCTCGTTCCGCGGCAACAACCCGGTGCGCGAGGCGATCCACTCGGTCTTCCTCTACCACGCGATCCAGAACGGCCTGACCATGGGCATCGTCAACGCCGGCCAGCTGGAGATCTACGACGAGATCCCGGCCGCGCTGCGCGAGAAGGTCGAGGACGTGGTGCTCAACCGCACCCCGCACGGCACCGACGCCCTGCTGGCGATTGCCGACGACTACAAGGGTGGCGGCGCCACCAAGGAAGTGGAAAACGAAGAATGGCGCTCGCTGCCCGTTGAAAAGCGCCTGGAGCACGCGCTGGTCAAGGGCATCACCGCCTTCATCGTCGAAGACACCGAAGAATGCCGCCAGCAGTGCGCACGCCCGATCGAGGTCATTGAAGGCCCACTGATGAACGGCATGAACGTGGTGGGCGACCTGTTCGGCGCCGGCAAAATGTTCCTGCCGCAAGTGGTCAAGTCGGCCCGTGTGATGAAGCAGGCCGTGGCGCACCTGATCCCGTTCATCGAAGCCGAAAAAGGCGACAAGCCGGAAGCCAAGGGCAAGATCCTCATGGCCACGGTCAAGGGTGACGTGCACGACATCGGCAAGAACATCGTCGGCGTGGTACTGGGCTGCAACGGCTATGACATCGTCGACCTTGGCGTGATGGTGCCGGCCGAGAAGATCCTGCAGACTGCCCGCGAACAGAAGTGCGACATCATCGGCCTGTCCGGCCTGATTACCCCGTCGCTGGACGAGATGGTCCACGTCGCCCGCGAAATGCAGCGCCAGGACTTCCACCTGCCGCTGATGATCGGTGGCGCCACCACCTCCAAGGCACACACCGCGGTCAAGATCGAGCCCAAGTACAGCAACGACGCCGTGGTCTACGTCACCGACGCCTCGCGTGCGGTGGGTGTGGCCACCCAGCTGCTGTCCAAGGAACTCAAGCCCGGCTTCGTCGAGAAGACCCGCCAGGACTACGTTGAAGTGCGCGAGCGCACCGCCAACCGCAGCGCCCGTACCGAGCGCCTGAGCTACGCCAAGGCCATCGCCGCCAAGCCACAGTACGACTGGGCCGGCTACCAGCCAGCAGTGCCCTCCTTCACCGGCGTCAAGGTGCTGGAAGACATCGACCTGCGCACCCTGGCCGAGTACATCGACTGGACGCCGTTCTTCATCTCCTGGGACCTGGCCGGCAAGTTCCCGCGCATCCTCACCGACGAAGTGGTCGGCGAAGCCGCCACCGCGCTGTACAAGGATGCCCGCGAGATGCTCGACAAGCTGATCGACGAGCAGCTGATCAGCGCCCGCGCGGTGTTCGGCTTCTGGCCGGCCAACCAGGTCGCCGATGACGACATCGAAGTCTACGGTGAGGACGGCCAGGCCCTCGCCACCCTGCATCACCTGCGCCAGCAGACCATCAAGCCCGATGGCAAGCCGAACCTGTCCCTGGCCGACTTCGTCGCGCCAAAGGCCAGTGGCGTCACCGACTACGTCGGCGGCTTCATCACCACCGCCGGCATCGGTGCCGAGGAAGTGGCCAAGGCTTACCAGGACAAAGGCGACGACTACAGCTCGATCATGGTCAAGGCCCTGGCCGACCGCTTGGCCGAGGCCTGTGCCGAGTGGCTGCACGAGCAGGTGCGCAAGGAGCACTGGGGCTATGCCCGCGACGAGCAGCTGGACAACGAGGCGCTGATCAAGGAGCAGTACAGCGGCATCCGCCCTGCCCCGGGCTACCCGGCCTGCCCGGACCACACCGAGAAGGAAACCCTGTTCCGCCTGCTCGATGGCACCGCCATCGGCGAAACCGGGCCGAGCGGCGTGTTCCTGACCGAGCACTTCGCGATGTTCCCGGCGGCAGCGGTCAGCGGCTGGTATTTCGCCCACCCGCAGGCGCAGTACTTTGCCGTGGGCAAGGTCGACAAGGACCAGATCGAGCGTTACAGCGCGCGCAAGGGGCAGGACATCAGCGTGAGCGAACGCTGGCTGGCGCCTAACCTGGGTTACGACAGCTAAGACCGCACTGGCCTCTTCGCGGGCGTGCCCGCGAGGAGGCCGGCACAGACAACCTCTCACCCATTGCCTACACTGTCCCTGATTGCCTCTGATTCTTCAGGAGCCACCATGGACGATTCCAGCCAAGGCAAGCCCCCAACCTTCTGGCAGATGCTGCACAGCATCCTCGCCGCCGCCTTCGGCGTGCAGAGCGGCAAGAACCGCGCCCGCGACTTCACCCACGGCAAGGCCAGCCATTTCATCGTGATGGGCACCCTGTTCACCCTGGTGTTCATCGCCGTGCTGATCGGCCTGGTGCAATTGGCGCTGCACCTCACTGCCCACTGAGCGCTCCACAAAAAGTAAAACGCCTGCGGGTTTCCCTCCCGCAGGCGTTCTGGCGGCATCACGGTCTTGAGATTCAAGTCACTGGTGGCTGACCCAATACACGGCAGTGACCACCACCAGGACGATCAGGCAGAGGATCGCCCAGGCATCGACACTGCTGTCAGCTTTGCGGACCTTGGTAGAGTTTCCCATTGCATTGCCTCTTGTAGTGGTTATGGGAATGCACTTCACCACCAGCAGTTAAGACGAGCAATGCCCTTCTCTCAAGCAAGGTCTTTCAATAGTCGACGGGTGACGTCAGAAACGGGTACTGGTAGCTCGGCGGGCGCCCTTCGGCGCTGTAATGCTGGAAATCGACGCCGTAGTCGTCCCGTTCCAGCAGCTTCAGCCATCGCCGCGCCTTGGCCTGGTCGATCGACTGCAGCACTGGCAGCGTGTGCTCTCGCTTGCCGTCGCGATTCACCTCCAGGCCCTGGGCATCGTCGTGCAGCATGACCATGGCCCAGCCACCCAGCGTGGTATGCCCGCCCATCAGCACGCCCAGGCGCCCATCGATACGGGCGCGCAGGGCTTGCGCTGAACTGTTGACGGCGGCGAACACCACATCGCGCCCAGGCTTGCGCCCGGCCTCCTCGAACGCCTGCATCGCACCCAGGGCCATCTGGTCGTTGGCCGCCCACACCAGCCGGGTCTTCGGGTAGCGCTGCAGCAATTGCTGCGCCTGCTCGTAGGCGCGCTCACGGTTCCAGCCGCCGTACACCACCTGGCGCAGGCGCACCTGAGGAAAGTCGGCCAATGCCCGGCGCATGCCCGCTTCTCGCAATTGTGAAGCCGGAGTGGTCTTGACCCCGGCAAAGGCCACCAGGTCGATCGGCTCATTGTCACGCGGCAGCAAGGCGACCATCTCGTGCAACATGCGAAAGCCCGCCTGCTCGTCATTGGCAGTCAAGGTGCCGAGTATCTGCCCGTACCTGTCGGGCTGGGCCTGGATGCTTCTGGCCTGGGTGGCGGTGAGGCCGTTATTGACCAGGAACAGCTTGACCCCGGTGCCCTGTGACAGGCGGATGATCTCCGGCGCAACATACTGCTCATTGACCAGCACCAGGTAGTCCGGCCGCTGCGGGCCCTTGAGAATGGCCCGCGCCTGGCTCATCGCCAGCGCTGCATCGCGCTCGCTGTACTCCACCCGCAGCGACATGCCCAGCTCATCTGCAGCAGCCTGCATGAAACGCGAGTAGTTGGTCCAGAATGTCTCGTCCGACAGGCCAGGATTGAGAAAGACCACCGAGGCGGCCTGGGCGGAGGCTGCCAGTGGCAGGCCCAGGCACAAGCTTTGGCAAAGCGCCTTGAGCATGCGGATACACCCTTTGAAACAAACCGCCGAGTATAAACCTGTCGCACACAGGGGTACCAAATGGCAGTCAGTCTCACTTAGTTCTTTTGGTTCTTTTCATATGCAAAAACATCACTTTAGCGCATAAACCCAACCTGCTATCGTTCCCCGGCTCCGAACCGGAGTGCGCGGCCGTGCGCGCGAATAGCTGCATGCAGCCTGAGACAGGACTTTTATGTACGTATACGACGAGTACGATCAGCGGATCATCGAGGACCGCGTCAAGCAGTTCCGGGATCAGACCCGCCGCTACCTGGCCGGTGAGCTGAGCGAAGAAGAATTCCGCCCTCTGCGCCTGCAGAACGGCCTCTATATCCAACGTTTCGCGCCGATGCTGCGTGTCGCCGTTCCGTACGGCCAGCTGAACGCCAACCAGGTTCGCACCCTGGCCAAGATCGCCCGCGACTACGACAAGGGCTATGCCCACATTTCCACCCGCCAGAACGTGCAGTACAACTGGCCGGCGCTGGAAGACATCCCGGACATCCTCGCCGAGCTGGCCACCGTGCAGATGCACGCGATCCAGACCAGCGGCAACTGCCTGCGCAACACCACCACCGACCAGTTCGCCGGTGTTGCCGCGGATGAAATCGTCGACCCGCGCCCCTGGTGCGAAATCGTCCGCCAGTGGACCACCTTCCACCCGGAATTCGCCTACCTGCCGCGCAAGTTCAAGATTGCCATCAACGGCTCGAAGGAAGACCGCGCCGCCATCGAGGTGCACGACATCGGCCTGGAGCCGGTGCGCAACGCCGCTGGTGAGCTGGGCTTCCGCGTGCTGGTCGGTGGTGGCCTGGGCCGCACCCCGGTGGTCGGCTCGTTCATCAACGAGTTCCTGCCGTGGCAGGACCTGATCAGCTACCTCGACGCCATCCTGCGCGTGTACAACCGTTACGGTCGCCGTGACAACAAGTACAAGGCGCGGATCAAGATCCTGGTCAAGGCACTGACCCCGGAAGTGTTCGCCGAGAAGGTCGAGGCCGAAATGGCCCACCTGCGCGGCGGCAGCACTACCCTGACCGAAGCCGAAGTCCAGCGCGTCTCGCGCCACTTCGTCGACCCTGAGTACCTGGCCCTCGACAACGTCGACTACAGCGCCCAGGACGCCGAATTCCCAGGCTTCGCCCGCTGGCGCTCGCGCAACACCCGCGCCCACAAGCGCCCAGGCTACGTTTCGGTGACCCTGTCGCTCAAGCCGACCGGCGTTGCTCCTGGCGACCTGACCGACAAGCAGCTGGACGCCGTGGCGGACCTCGCCGAGCGCTACAGCTTCGGCTTCCTGCGCACCTCCCACGAGCAGAACATCATCCTCGCCGACGTCGAGCAGCGCCAGCTGCACGCGCTGTGGATGGAACTGCGCGAGGGCGGCTTCGCCACGCCGAACATCGGCCTGCTGACCGACATCATCTGCTGCCCGGGCGGTGACTACTGCTCGCTGGCCAACGCCAAGTCGATCCCGATCGCCGAATCCATCCAGCGCCGTTTCGACGACCTGGATTACCTGTTCGACATCGGCGAGATCGACCTGAACATCTCTGGCTGCATGAACGCCTGCGGCCACCACCACGTCGGCCACATCGGCATCCTCGGGGTGGACAAGAAGGGCGAGGAGTTCTACCAGGTATCGCTGGGCGGCAATGCCGCGCGCGACGCAAGCCTGGGCAAGATCCTCGGCCCGTCCTTCGCCCAGGATGACATGGCCGATGTGATCGAGAAGCTGATCGCCGTGTACGTCGAACGACGTACCGAGGAAGAGCGTTTCATCGACACCTACCAGCGTATCGGCATCGACCCCTTCAAGGAACGCGTCTATGCAGCGAATCATTAAGAACAACCAGATCGTCGACGAAACCTGGCACCTGCTGCCCAAGGACTTCTCGTTCGACGAGCTGAGCAACTGCGACGACTACATCGTCCCGCTGCAAATGTGGCGCGACCATGCCCACGTGCTCAAGGCCCGCGACGGCGGCCTGGGCGTGTGGCTGGACAGCGACCAGGAAGCGGAAGAAATCGGCGACGACGTGCAGCACTTCCAGGTCATCGCCCTGAACTTCCCGGCCTTCACCGACGGGCGCAGCTATTCGAATGCGCGCCTGCTGCGTGACCGCTACGGCTACAAGGGCGAGCTGCGCGCCATCGGCGACGTGCTGCGCGACCAGCTGTTCTTCATGGCCCGCTGCGGCTTCGACGCGTTCGCCATCCGTGCCGACAAGGACCCGGAAGACGCGCTGCAGAGCCTGAAGGACTTCTCGGTGACCTACCAGGGCGCCACCGACGAGCCGCTGCCACTGTTCCGCCGCCGCTGATCGTGCAAACCAGAAAGCCCGCCATGGCACAGGTGTCAGGCGGGCTTTTCACCTTTTGCCAGAGGCGTCAGTGGGGCATACCGCGCTGGTAGGCCGCACGGGTCAATGTCAGGAACAATTGACTCAGCCGGGCGTTGCGCTCGGCGGCCAAAGCGCCCGCTTGCTGGGCGAAGTCAGCGTCATCCTGATCCGCCAGTGCGTCCATGCGACCAGCGAACTCCTCATCCAGAGCGTTGAACTGCTGAGGGTATTGAGCCCAGAGATACGCCTGCCAGAAATCCCGTGACATCAGCGACTCACTCAACGATTCGACATCCTCGCCAGCCAGTACCTGGGTGAGCGCGCTTTGAATGTCAGCCGCAGAAACCTGAGCGACTTGCCGATAGTGCATCTGATCTGCCTGCATGGGCAGCGCCAGTGGCTCGGCCAGATCCTGACGATAGGCCATGATCACCTCCACGTCATCGTGCTCCACGCCTTGTTCCTCAAGGCGTCTCAGGTGTTCAAACGCCACCCGGTTCACCTGATCCAGGCGATACAGACCACGCCCGATTTCCAGGTACGCTGCCTGGGACTCGGATGCTGCCACGCCGGCCAGTCGTTGGGTAACCATGACGCGGATCTCCAACATATTGAGCAGCAGCAGACGCTGGTCTGCGCACGTGGGGCCCGTGTCCGCCTCTGCAAACACGACCTGGCGCAATTGCTCATCGAGTTCGCAGGCATCGAGCAACGCCCAGACCCGAGCTCTGATCCGTTCCGGATGCCTGAAAAATTCTCTCGACCGAGCCAAATCGTTCAAAAAGTCCCGCAGAGGCAAGGCGTCCGGCTCAGCTACCAAGCGCTGCCACTGCGCTTGCCGCTGAGCAAGCGCATCCCCTTGCAACCCATTCAACCAGATACCACCCTCGGCAGGCCCACCGATGGCGTATGTTCTCTGTCGTATCTGAGGTACTGGCAATCCAGCTTCAGGGGCAGCCATTCGCGCGAGGGTGCCTTCCGACAACGGGTTGTAATCGAGGTTGATCTGCGCACCATGGCGGCGCACGGCCCGCACCGCCTCATCGCTCAGCTCTGCGATCTGGTTACCTTCGAGGGTCAAGTGCATGGCAGGATGCTGCCGGAACAAGGCGACAGGGAATTCCGTGAGACCTGCAAAACGCAATGACACCCGCTCCAAGGCAACATTGTTCGGCAGGGATCGCAAGTCGCTTGGCGGGTTGTGGCTCAGCACCAGGACCTGCAGCCGGTACAGCCGGGCGAGGCGAGTACGCCCCAGCGCATCGACCACAATCCTGTTGTTTTCCAGGTTCAACACCCTGATCTGGCTTAGCCGGCCCAACACCTCGGGCACTGTGGTGAGCTGATTGTGGGCGAGGTCCAGTTGCGTCAGACGGCTCAGCCGTGACAACGCCTCTGGCAAGGATGACAGCCGGTTGTTGCGAAGACTCAGCTCTCGCAGCTGGTCCAGGGTCAATAGCCAGTCTGGAACAGTGGTGATGCCACTGTCGATCAGACTCAAATGGCGCACACCACCCAAACGGCTTGCCAACCGGGCATCGAATTGGGCGAGGTCGATGTTGCGCAAGGTCAAGCGGGTCAAACGGCTCCACCCGACCGCGTCTGGAAGATCCGGCAGCCCACCGGGGGTCTGCCCGTCCAGATCCAGCGCAAAGGCAGGCGTCTCGCCACTCAACTCAGGCTGCCAGGCTTCGAAAATCTCCTGCGCCACGCGCGAACGCTGCTCATCCAGGCCGCGCCAGAGGGACAAGCTGCGGCGCAGTGCCCTTACCTGTATCACCAGCTCGCGGTAAGCAGGCCAGGGATCATGGGCCTGATGGCCACCGAGCGCTCGTAGGTAGCCTTGCAAGGTCGCCTCATCGCGGGTCGGGAACAGTTGACGCAACCCTTGCTCCAGAGAGCCTGGATGGGCTTCGTCACCCTCGATCTGCGACGGCAGGTCCTCACCCGCCAGTTGATTGTGGGTTCCGCCACTCAATGGATAGCCCAGGCGACCATCCCCTTGCTTCACCGGGGGCTTCAACCCCCTGGGCAGCGGTGGCAGCCCGATCAGTTGCGCCGCGATGTCACGCTGAGAGAAAGCACGCTGGCTGAGCCAATCTGCCAACTGCGCAGGTGATTGGCCAGCCCCCTGCAGCCCGCCTTTCTGTTGCCCGTCCATCTGCACCAGCAGGGCCTTGTACAAGGTGTCCCCCAACGCGTCGTTGGTAAGCAGACTTCCTGTGCTGTCAAAAGACCGATAGGTTGCCCCCTCACGCACGATCACCCGCACCTGCCTGGCGGAATCGGCGCCTGCCCGGGCGACCACCCTGCCCTCGCTATCGTGCAGTTCCAACCTGACACCCTGTGGCCACGGCGCGGCATCCGCCAACAGGCCGATTGCCAACCGCTCGGTATCGGCGTTGACGGCCGCTGTCTGCCGAAGCCCCGCACAGGCCCTGTCGACCCGGCTGTCACGCAGAAACCAGCGAGCCTCACCTGCAAGCGCCATAGGCACTTTCTGCCGTTCGATCATCGACTGAACAACGTTTGGATCGGCACGGCCGACAATTTCGCCAGCGCCGCGCCCGGTCAACCCGGGGAAGGCGTTCATCAGTACCCGTTGTGCAGGCGTCGGCTCGTCGGACTGTTGCCTCAGACGTGTCTCGAAGGCCTGCCCTTGAAGGGCTGGCTCCTGCTGATGCAGCTGCTGGCGCTGCAGCGCATCCAGCAGACGCGCGGGTGCGGGCATGTTTTCAAGGTGCAGCCAGCGCAAGCGCGCCTCGTCGAAACCCGTGGCTAGCAGTACATCGTGAAGAGCCTCGTGAGGCACCTCGTCCAGCTCGCTGCTCAGGCGCCGGAACAGCAGTGATTCACCCTGCCATTGTTGCGGTGCCTCGAACTCGTGCCGCCAGCCCCCGGCACCGTTGTGTATCAAACTTGGCGAGTAGGCACTGGATCGGGTCGGATGCTGGATGGACAGCGCCTGCGTCAGTGGGTCCTGGGTGACCCGATACGTACCGCCAGCGGTGCGCAGATATTCCTGGCCAGGCTCACCGCGCCGTTCTCCGACAGACAAGCTATCGTCAAGCACATCGTAACCCGGCAGCTCCGGATGGATCAGCCTGAGCTGGCTCTCGTTGATCGGCACGGGTATCAGCTGCTTTACCACCGAGGCACTTTTCAACAGACGCTGACCCGCAACACCCACCCCTACCCCAACGCCGACCAGGGCAACGCTCTCGGCAACCCCCAACAGGTGCTCGAGCGCGGCCTGACGATCACCGAGCTGCCAGTCTGCCCACCCTTCGTATACCCCATCCATCACTTCATAGGCCGCCACAGCCAGCAGAGGCAAGCCAAGCCAAGGCACCAGCAGGCTCGCCAAGCCAAGCGCCGAGAGGCCCGCGTCCACATAAAAGTGCAAACGCAGGTCCCGCTCCATGCTGTCCTTGTCGGCTGTCGGCGGGGCCAACTCCAGGGCATTTTCGAACAGCGTGTCGATCTGCACCTTGCACATGTGCTGGAACGGCTCGGCTACCTGGGGGCCTGGGCGCCCATCGAGTTCGACCGCTTCATACGCCGCACGGCTCGTGCTGGCCTTGCCCAACGCACGGGAAAACGCGATGCGATCACGCTCGCCAATGAAGCGTTGAAAGAACTCGGCATAACCTGGCAGACGGAACAGCTTCCCAAGTGTGGCAAACAGCGATTGCCAGTTTTCATACCACGTGACCGCACCCTGCTCATCACCCGGAATCCAGCACACCACGCCCTCGAGCGGTGCGTCGCTGCGCCCTGAACGTCGTACCTCAAAGGCCATTGCGCCCCGCACTTCCTTGCCCAGGACACGCCAGCTCCTGGCCACCAGCCTCACTTCCTCGCTCGCATCGCGCCCAGTAGCGTCCTGAATCGTGGAGGGTGAAATGATGGGAAGGAACCCGCTCAGTGTCCCTCGAGCGATTTCGCCCTTCAAATCCGCCAGCCGTAGCTCAGCTTCCAACGTGGACCGGTACCCTTGCTCGATCAGGTGATCAACGGCCTGCCCCGGCGCCTTCAGCTGTTGTGCAAGGTATTGCTGATAGCGTTTGCCAAGATCGAGCGCGCGACACAGCGCGGCAAACGCCGCTGGCGCAAGGGCGATGGGTGCTCCGTCAGGGTCCAGGAGCCGTGCGCCCGGCATGGAAGCCGCTTCGTCAGCGGTGAAGTTGTGCAAGGCGGCCTGCAGCAAGGAATGCTCGAATATCTGCCTCGTGGGCTTGCCCAGCACGGCTGCCACCGCACCGGGAAGTACCACTTCGAAATGGATGCGAGCCTTGCGCACATCCACTGTGACCTGATGCAAGTCGCTTAGCTGCTGCTCCAGCAGCGGCCCGGCAAAATCATCCAGGCTGGTGACACTTGCGTAAAGCTGCTGTACCGCCTGCTGCGCCTGCATCTGAGTGGCCAGGCTGGTGTTGAGTGCTGCCAATTGTGCTGATGTCGCACCTCGAAGCCATGTGGGGAGTTGCTTGGAGATGAGCTGATCCTGAAGAGAAAAGCCTGGGCTGATGGACGCTGTCATGGTGAACTCCAGATTGAGCAAGGAGCGCCATGACAACAGCGGGGAGGCGTCGGCATGTGTTACATATCGCGCTGGAAGCGCAAGGCAGGACCAGATGCTCCGAAGGCAGCCGCATTGCCACGCTTGCATGAGCCAACGGTGTATTCGTGACTTCCCGTCAAATGACCTTGGCTGTGCACTGCCTTAATCAAACATGGTGAAACCCGCACACTGCGCCCATTCGAAGATCGACCGCCACTGAGCGACCAGGCACAGTCCGGCGCACCTTTCACTCACCAGGAGCAGATTCATGAGCATTCCATCCTTTGGCCTCGGCACTTTCCGCCTGACCGGCCAAACCGTCATCGATTCGGTCAAGTCGGCCCTGGAACTGGGCTACCGGGTCATCGACACCGCGCAGATCTACCAGAACGAAGCCGAGGTCGGCCAGGCCATCTCCGAGAGCGGTGTGCCACGCAGCGAGTTGTTCATCACCACCAAGATCTGGGTTGATAACTACGCTGCGGACAAGCTCATCCCCAGCCTGCGCGACAGCCTGCAGAAACTGCGTACCGACTACGTCGACCTGCTGTTGATCCACTGGCCGGCCCCGGGCAACGGCGTTGAACTGGCCGAATACATGAAAGCCCTGGCTGAGGCCAAGAAGCTGGGCCTGACCCGTCAGATTGGCGTGTCCAACTTCAACATCGAGTTGACCAAGCAAGCCATCGCAGTGGTTGGCAAAAGCGAAATCGCCACCAACCAGATCGAGCTCAGCCCGTACCTGCAGAACAGCAAGCTGACCGCGTTCCTCAAGGACCAGGGCATTACCGTCACCTCCTACATGACTCTGGCCTATGGCAAGGTCCTGAAAGACCCAGTGCTGGCCGAGATCGCCAACAAGCACAAGGCCACGGTCGCCCAAGTCGCCCTGGCCTGGGCCCTGCAGCTGGGTTACGCGGTGATCCCGTCTTCGACCAAGCGCGAGAACCTGGCCAGCAACCTGCTCGCCCAGAGCCTGCGCCTGGATGCCGACGACATGGCGCGCATTGCCACGCTCGAACGCAATGGCCGCGAAGTCAGCCCCGCAAATCTGGCACCGGCCTGGGACTGAGGCACTGGCAGCGGGGGCTGCCTTGCAGTCCCCATGCTTCCCTTCAGAACCTCAGCCCTACGTTGATCATCCCCGCCGCCCCTCCCAGCACCACGAACTCAGCCCCCACCGGCCCCCAATGCACGCCGAACGACGGAATGATCACCGGCGCAACGCCGAAATGGTTCAACGGGATCTTGTCGTCATATTCGCCCTTGTAGCCCTCGATCAAACCTGCGCTCAGTTTGGCGTACACGGGATAGCGCTCGTGCTCCCAGACCTTGCCCAGGTAGGCGTAGTAGGAGCGCTGGGAGAACGAGTTCTTGAAGGTCGCCGCGCCCCACAACAGGCCGTCGGTGTAGATGCGCTCGATGCCGATCAGCTCCTGGTGGTTGTTGTGCTCCGGGTCGTGGGTCCAGTGCTTGGTATAGGCGCTGGTCTGCACATACCAATAGTCCCCCTCGCGCTCGCCTTCTTCGGCAATTGCGGCCAGACTCACTGCCAACAGCCCGATCGCTGCAATTGACGTCCCGTTCATGCTGAATGCCTTGCTGGACAATCCAGTGACACTAGCCGGGCTAACCTGATTGCGCCATTGAAAAAGTCCAGGGAGGAATGATGCCGATACGCCGTTTGCTGGTGGCTGTGGTACTCGTGGTACTGGCCCTGCTGATCACTGCGCTGTTCGCCCTGCGCATTACCGCGATTGCCGATTTCCAGCTGGAGCCGTGGCACACCTACGTGCCAGACGAGATGCCAGCGAGCGACATCGACCACGCCAGCTGGGGCGACTACCTCGCTGCCGAGCAACGCGTGCTCAACCAGGTCAACCGGGAAATGCGCGAGCAACTGGCCAGCGAGCAGCCGTCCACCTACAACCGCTTCGTGGCCAGCAGCCGGGTGTTCCCGGGCAATCTCAGCCATGACTGGAACCGCTCCTATATCGTCGAGCCCAGGCAGACCGCCAAGGGCGCGGTGGTGCTGCTGCATGGCCTGACCGACTCGCCTTACAGCCTGCGCCACTTCGCCCGGCACTTTCAGGACTTGGGCTATGTGGTGGTCGCCCCGCGCCTGCCTGGGCATGGCACGGTCCCGGCCGGCCTCACCGCTGCCCACTGGGAGGACTGGATGGCCGCCACCCGCCTGGCCGTGCGTGAAGCGACTCGCCGCGCCCCCGCAGGCACCCCGCTGTATATCGTCGGTTTCTCCAATGGCGGTGCATTGGCTGTCAAATACAGCCTTGACGCACTGGAGGACCCGCACCTGGCCAGGCCCACCCATCTGGTGCTGATCTCGCCCATGATCGGCGTCAGCCGCTTCGCCCGCTTTGCCGGCGTCGCCGGCCTGCCAGCGTTGTTCCCGGCGTTCGCCAAGGCCGCCTGGCTGAGCGTGCTGCCTGAGTTCAACCCCTTCAAGTACAACTCGTTCCCGGTCAATGCCGCACGCCAGTCTTACGAGCTGACCGAAGCCGTGCGCCAACAGCTGGTCGCAGAAACCCGCGAACCGCAGCGCCTGGCTATGCTGCCACCGGTTCTCACCTACCAATCACTGGTTGATGGCACGGTCAGCACCGAAGTCATCCAGACCGATCTGTACGACCGCCTGCCCGCCAATGGCAGTGCGCTGGTGGTGTTCGATACCAATGCCTCGCTGGGTATCGACGACATGCTCAGGCCGTCGGTGGCGGCCCTGCGCGACAGGATGTTCACACCCCAGGCCCGCCCTATGCGCGCACCTTGATTGCGACCCGAGGCCCGGGCAATGCGCAGATGAAGTCGACACGTTTCGCGGCCCTGGCAACCACGGCCGACGAACAGATGCTGGATGCGGTGTATCCGCCCAGCCTGATCTCGCTGTCCCATGTGGCACTGCCTTTTCCTATCGACGATTCGCTGTATGGGCAGCAGCCTGATGGCCAGGAGAATTACGGGGTGAACCTGGGCAACTTGAACATGCGCGGGGAGCGTGGGGCGTTGATAGTGGATGCAGGGAGCTTTTCGCGGGCGACTTCGAATCCGTTTTTCAGGGTGATGCTTGACGGGCTGGATGAGGCGCTGCAGTTGCGCTGAAGCTGCTCATTCTACAGGCGGGCAGCGAAGCAGAATTGGACTACACGCTGTGGCGAAAACAGCTAAGCGCCTTTGTGCCAGACTCAGGCACGACCTCTTATCAGGAACGCCAAGATGCCAACCTTTGATGCCTTTTTACCTTGCCAGCGCTATGATGCCTCCCATGCATGCAATCTGTTTCAGGTTGTCTGGAGGTATCTACCCATGGCCACAAAAGCCAAGCATGCCACTGAAACTGAGCTCGACGCACTGGAGCAGTTGATACCCGACTTCGCCAGTGAAGCGACGCATTCCGCCTATCTGCGGGCGCTGCAAGTGAGCCGGAATGGCGTACTGCGCACGGATGATGGCCATCTCGTGCGGGTTGCTGCTGACGGCTCCAAGACGGTCGTAGCCAAGGCCAAACCCCGGCGCAGAGTCAATATCGGCGAGAAGATCAGGGTCAGGAAGGTCAGCGAGAATCCAGCCCAGTGAAGGCCCCCAGGCTTCGCGTTTTCGTCGGACCCAATGGATCTGGCAAAAGTACGATCAAAGCTGACCTGGCGGCAGCCCTCACGCGAATTTTCGTGAACGCCGATGAATTGGAAAGAGAAGTCAAAGCCACTGGCTTTATCGATCTGGCAGAGTTTGGTATCGATATCAGCCTGGCTGAGCTGGTTCTGTTTCACACTGATCATTATCTGACTCGACTTCGACAACTCAGGTGAGCGTGCTGTGTGGCTGGCGGAAATTACTGAAGGCACCGAACTCGAATACCGGGCAGAAGAAATTCCCGACTGGTTCTTCGATGCTTATGTCGACGAAGTCGAGCACTGACCGACAGCGAAGACCGGGGAACCCAGTGCCCACTGCTGTTTCGCTCCACGCAACAATGAAATGCCAAACGCACGGATTCTCGGCCAAGCCAGCGAGTACTACGCTACTCCCTGCCAACCACTCCCGAGGAACCACCCGATGTCCCGCCCTCCACTGCCCCCCTTCACCCACGAAACCGCCATCCAGAAGGTCCGCCTCGCCGAAGACGGCTGGAACAGCCGCGACGCTGCCAAAGTAGCACTGGCCTACACCGTCGATACCGCCTGGCGCAACCGCGTCGAATTCCCCCGTGGCCGCGCCGAGGTCGAGGCGTTTCTGACCCGCAAGTGGAACCACGAACTGGAATATCGCTTGATCAAGGAGCTATGGGCCTTCACCGGTAACCGCATCGCCGTGCGCTATGCCTACGAGTACCACGACGACAGCGGCCAGTGGTTCCGTGCCTATGGCAACGAAAACTGGGAATTCGCCGAAGATGGCCTGATGCAAAACCGCTTTTCCAGCATCAATGAACACCCAATCAGCGAAGCAGAGCGCAAGTTCCACTGGCCGCTGGGCCGGCGCCCGGATGATCATCCGGGCCTGAGCGACCTGGGGCTCTGATCAGCCCACTGGCAAGCTGACCTTGACCTGCAGCCCACCGCCTGGGCGATTGGCCAGGGTCACGCTGCCGCCTTGCTCCAGCACGATCGCGCGCACCGCCGGCAAGCCGAGCCCCACGCCACCGGTATCGCGATTGCGCGAGCCTTCGATGCGGAAAAAGGGCGCGAACACACGCTCCTGCAATTCAGGCGCGATGCCCGGCCCGCGATCCAGCACGGTGATTTCCAGTTGCTCGGCAGTGACCGCCAGCCGCATCTCAGGTGCCAGGCCATACTTGACGGCGTTATCGACCAGGTTCACCAGCACCCGCTTGATACCCACCGGCCGCCCGACGTAGACACAGCGCCGCGGCGCATCGAGCGCAACTTTGATACCCGCGTCCTTGAAGTCGTCCACCACCGTTTGCAGCATCTCGGCCAGGTCGAACGGCGTGGTCTGTTCAAGCCGCGCATCGTCGCGGAAGAACTCCAGTGCGGCATCGACCATGGCCTGCATTTCGTCGACATCCTTGAACAGCTTGGCCTGCAGTTCGGCGTCCTCGATGAACTCGCCGCGCAAGCGCATGCGCGTCAATGGCGCGCGCAGGTCATGGGAAATCGCCGCCAGCATTTGCGTGCGATCATTCACGAAGTGCTTGAGCTGCGCCTGGGTGGCATTGAATGCCAGAATGGCCTGGCGCAGGTCATGGGGGCCGACCACCGGGATCGGCGGCGCATTGAAGTCCTTGCCGAATCGCCGTGCGCCCTCAGCAAAGCGCTCCAGCGGACGGGCCAGATAGCGTGTGGCGAACAGCGCGACCACCAGGCTGGAAAGCAGCATCAAGGTGAGGATGATCAGGTTGCGTGGCAGTTCGTCCAGGCCCCAGCTGCGGTCCGTGGCGCGGTACAGCACCCAGCTCTTGTCACTCAATTCGATCATCAGGGCGTAGCCGCGCGCCGGTTCATACTCCAGCAGGTCAGACGGCTCGAAGGCCTCGATCCGTGCATCAGGCCGTTTCAACAAGGCACGCAGGGTTGGCGTGCCCTGGCGAAACTCGGCATCGACCAGCTCAGGCATACCCGCTTCGTCATGGCTGCGCAACCATTGCACGGAGTAAGAACCATCCCCTGCCGCGCTGGCAATGCTGGCGCGCTGCGCTACGGGCGCGGCATCGAGGATACGGGTGACGGTGGCGACCTTCTCGATCACCCCGCTTTCCAGCAACGGCGGCTGCGCCCACACGCTCAGCAACAGGCTGAACAGCCCCTTGAGCAGCAGCAGGATGAACATCGCCGTCAGGGTGGTCAGGGCAATCCAGCGGGCAATGGTGATGCGTGGCCGCGGCAAGGCCTTGCGCAGCTTGGCCAACAACTTCATCGCCTGACCACGGTGGCAGTGAACAGGTAACCGACATTGCGCAGGGTGCGGATCAGTGGTTCGGCGCCCGCCTCGCTCTCCAGCTTGCGCCGCAGCCGACTGACCTGCACATCGATGCTGCGGTCATAGGCCTCATACGACTCACCCCGGGCCAGATCAAGCAACTGCTGGCGGCTGAGCACTCGCCGGGGGTGCTCGGCGAACACCAGCAGCAGCTCGAATTCGCCGTTGGACAGGGGGATCATCACCTGCTCTGGCGAGCGCAGCTCACGCCGCACCACATCCAGTTGCCAACCGGAAAACTCCAGCAGCGTGCGCGGGTTGTCAGCCACGCCGTCCGCCGCTTCACCTGCACGGCGCAGTACCGCCCTCACCCGCGCCAGCAGCTCGCGGGCGGCAAATGGCTTGGTCAGGTAATCATCGGCACCCAGCTCCAGGCCGACCACGCGATCGCTCAGCTCGGACATGGCCGTGAGCATGATCACCGCCACCTTGTGCTCGGCACGCAACCGTTGGCACAACACCAGGCCACTGTCGCCCGGCAGCATCACATCGAGAATGACCAGGTCCGGCACCCGCCGCTCCAGGGCTTGCCAAAGCCCTTTGCCATCGCGGGCCACGTCGACCTCGTAGCCATGCTGGCGGAGAAACTTCTGCAGCAGATCGAGTACTTCGACATCATCGTCGACAATCAGCAAATGGCTCAAAACAGGCACCGAAAACAAAGGTAATTGCCGTGTACTGTAAGGCCATCACCGGGCTGCCGTCATATATTTCTACCCGGAAACAAAGTGTCAGGCGCGAGATAATCCGGACATTTCCAGGCAATCAATCCCCCGCAGCATCGGCGCCACTTCTTCACAGGAATGTGCCCATGCCTATCCCTTCCGCTGCCTGGTTATCTGCCCGCAACACGGTCCTGGCCTTGTCACTGCTCGCCGCCAGCGGCTGCAGCCAGCGCCCGCCAGCCACTGCCTGTGGACCGGTCGCCTACCAACTCAGCGACCCGGCCGAACCTGCCAACCGCGCCGTGTTCGCCTTCAACCGCAGCGTCGACGATTACCTGCTGGCGCCGGTCGCCCGCGGCTATACCGCCTTGCCGAACTTCGCCCAGCAAGGCGTACACAACTTCGCCGCCAACTTCGGTGAGCCAAAGGTGTTCGCCAACGACCTGCTGCAAGGCAACGGCGAGCGGGCGATGACCAGCCTGAGCCGCTTCATCTTCAACACCACCCTCGGCGTGGCCGGCCTGATCGATGTTTCCGGCAAGATGGGGCTTGCCCGCCATGAGTCGGACTTCGGCCAGACCTTTGCAGTGTGGAACATCGCCGATGGCCCGATCGTCGAGTTGCCGCTGCTGGGCTCGCACAACCTGCGCGATGCAACTGGCCGGGTAGTGAGCCTGGCGGTGAACCCGTTCGGCGACAACAGCAATACGGTCGAGACCCTGGGTACCGTGGCCCTGGCCGGTGGCATGGTGGATGGTCGAGCGCAGGCGTTACCGCTGACCGACAAACTGCGCACTCAGCCGGATTACTACCTGGCCGTGCGCGATTTCACCGCGCAACAGCGCGCCAACCGGGTGGTCGAGGGTCAGCTCGGCGCGCCAGGCAAGCGCCCGGACCAGTGCCAGGGAGGGCCTGCCAGTGAATGATGCGGTGTCACTGTTCCGCCGCGTGGAGTGCGGGACCGAGCAGCCGGTGCTGTTGCACGAACTCGAAGCCCGCGTCTCGGAGGATGGGCGCGAACTGATCGTCAGCCGTTATCGGGAACGTTACGGCAACGGTGGCGATACCCAGCGTCACGAAGTGCATCGCCGCGTACCGATCGCCACGCTGTTGAAGTGGATGGCCAGAGAAGGCACGACACCCCAGCCATCCTGATGACGTTGCTCAGCGGGTCATCTTGTTCACTGCGGCCACCAGTATCGGAGCCAGCTCTGCATCGGTCATCGCCGGGCTGACCTGCATGTGCGCCAGGTCGCTCCAGTCCATCGTCCAATGCAATACCGGCTGCAGGTCATTGCTTTCGACCACGGCAAAACCCTGCAGCTCGCCTACCGCATGCCAACGGCCATGGACCTTCAGCTCGGCGGGCGGCTTGCCGCCGGTCTCGGCGAAGCGGGCCATGACGGCATTGCGGTTTTCCGGGGCAATGCTCCATTGAATGATGAAAAGCATATGGCACCTCCCAGTTGCTCGGCACCTGTGCCAGACACCCGCCCCGGGGGCGCCGGGGCCAGGGACGGGTGAATGCGCCATGTTTAGGCATAGCAGTATGGACAGCCGGTTGCCTGGCTGGTTGTCGGAATCTGCAGGCCAGTCCAAGCCAAAGCCCGAAATGTCCGAATTGCGACAGTGAGTGCCTGTTCGGCGTGAGACAGGCATTGCCCGGCTGGATAACCTCCGTCGGGCAATGCCTTGCCACCACTCGAAAAAGAGCCTCGCCCATGACGACTCCTGCCGCCTCCTTGGCCCCGCCTGCCACAGCTACCGACCAACCCCAGGGCTTTTTGGTCCGCATCGTCGGTGCCGCCGCCTTCGCCCACTTGCTCAACGACCTGATCCAGGCCGTGCTGCCGTCGATCTACCCGATGCTCAAGAGCGACTTCTCGCTGAGTTTCGCCCAGATCGGCTGGATCGCCCTGATCTACCAGGTCACCGCCTCGCTGCTGCAACCCTGGGTCGGCATGTACACCGACAAGCGCCCCATGCCGTACCTGCTGCCCACCGGCATGCTGTTCACCCTGGTCGGCATCGCCCTGCTCGCCTTCGCCAACAGCTACGAGATGCTGCTGTTCGCCGCTGCCGTGGTGGGTATCGGTTCGGCGACTTTCCACCCCGAAGCCTCACGGGTCGCACGCATGGCCTCCGGCGGGCGCTTCGGCACCGCGCAGTCGACCTTCCAGGTCGGTGGCAACACCGGTTCGGCGATCGGCCCGCTGCTGACCGCCGCCATCGTCATCCCCCATGGCCAGCCCGCCATCGCCTGGTTCATGCTGGCGGCAGGCCTGGCCATCTTCGTGCTGCTGCGCGTTACCGGCTGGACCATCCGCCACGGCCAGACCCAGCTCAAGGGCCTGGCCGGGCAACAGGCGCCCGGTCTTTCGAAAGGTGCCATGTGGCGCGCCGTGGGCGTGATCTCCGTGCTGATGTTCGCCAAGTTCGTCTACATCGCATCATTCACCAACTACTTCACCTTCTACCTGATCGAGCACTTCGGCCTGAGCGTGCAGCAAAGCCAGCTGTACCTGTTCGTGTTCCTCGCCGCCGTGGCCCTGGGCACCTTCGCCGGCGGGCCGGTCGGTGACCGTATCGGGCGCAAGGCGGTGATCTGGATCTCGTTCCTTGGCGTTGCCCCGTTCGCCCTCGCCCTGCCCTACGCCAACCTGGCCTGGACCGCGGTGCTGGCGGTGGCCATCGGCCTGGTGATGTCGTCGGCCTTCGCCGCGCTGGTGGTGTACGCCCAGGAAGCCGTGCCTGGCCGCGTCGGGATGGTGTCGGGGGTGATGTTCGGCCTGATGTTCGGCATCAGCGGCATCGGTGCTGCGGGCCTCGGCGAACTGGCCGACCTGCATGGCATCGAGTGGGTGTACCAGGTGATCTCGTTCCTGCCGCTGCTGGGCCTTGCCACCGCTCTGCTGCCGGCCACCCGTTCGAAGGCGCGGCCTACCCGCTGCTGCTAAGATGGCTGCGTTTGTTGGACTGGACGAGAGCAGCATGGTCAAACCCCAGCACGAACTGCTGACGGAGGTCGATGACTGGACCTGGGAGGTGGGTAGCCGGGCAACCGACTACCCGTCGGACTGGCACATCGCCCCCCACTCGCATGCCAAGCACCAGCTGATCTACGCCATCAAGGGCCTGATGCTGGTGGAGTCCGAGGCCGAGCGCTGGACCGTGCCACCCAGCCGCGGCATCTGGATGCCCTGCGGGCAGGTGCATGCCATTCGCTGCGTCGGTGACGTGAAGATGCGCAGCGTGTTCGTGCGCCCCGATGCTGCGTGCGGGCTGCCGCTGGAAAGCAAGGCCATCAGCATCTCGCCGCTGCTCAGTGAACTGATCAAGGCCTCGGTCGACTTCGCAGGGCCATTTGTCGAGGACTCGCGTGAAGCGCGGATCATGCGCCTGATCCTCGACGAGATCTGCGTGCTGCCGACCCTGCCGCTGAAACTGCTGCACCCCAGCGACAAACGCCTGCGGGCCATCTGCTCGGCCCTGCACGAGCGGCCCCACGACACCTCGACAGTGGCCGACTGGGGCGCCTACCTGGGCATCGACGAGAAGACCATCCAGCGCCTGTTCCGCAAGGAAACCGGCATGACCTTCGGCCAGTGGCGCCAGCAGGCGCGGCTGATGCAGGCGCTGGAGCGCATCGCCCTGGGCGAGCGCATCATCGATGTGGCGGGCACGCTGGGTTATGACAGCCCCAGCGCCTTTGCCAGCATGTTCAAGCGCCAGTTCGGCATCACGCCGAGCCAGTTCTTCAAGTAGGAGTGGCGCAACAGCGCTCTGCCGCACAGCCTGGACAGCGGTCGTAGGCCTGACAATTACTACATAACATTTCAGCCAAGGCTCAGTCGCGTCGCCGCCATGCACCTGCACCTGAAACTCGAATTTTGCCGCAACACCCGACAAATTCGGGCATCCGGTGGACATCTGATTTAAATGACTTGAAACAGGTTGCCAGCGGATTTGTAGGAGATTTCTTCCAGGCCATGTAAGAAAAATCATGATTCCGGGATTTTCCTGTATGAAACCTCAGTTTCCGCAGGATTTTGTGGCTGCTACGGTCCATTTTTCCTACAACGGCACGGATGCCAATGGCACGAGAGAAACATGGATCAATACAATAAATCTGGCCTGGCCTTGCAGAAGAATCTACTCAACCTGCGCCGAGAGCGGGATCGCTTGAAAGCCGAGGGCAAGCACCAGGAAGCTGAACGGCTGGGGCAGAAAATTTCGCGGATAGAAGCGGTGGTGGCTGCATTGCCTGAGGCGGCCAAACCACCGACGCTGCAGTAAAAAAGCAAACGCCCCGTCAGCGCGGGGCGTTGTTGCGCGTGCGTCAGCTCAGGCGCAGCGCTTGAGAATGGTCTTGATCGGGCGCCTCACCCGACGCTTCGATACCGCCTTTGGCTTGATCCAGCGGCAGGCCTCGATTTCGTTGCAGGGGCGCGGCTTGGACGCGCTCTTTCGGGCCTCGAACAGGTAGTGGATGACCTTGTCTTCCCTGAACTCGGCGATGTAGCGCAACTCGTCGAAGGCCAGGCCGGTCTCTTCGACCATCTCCCGATGCGCCGCCTGCAACGGCGTTTCATCGTGTTCCACCGTGCCGCCAGGCAGGTTCCATTTGGCGTTGCGCTTGCGTACGAACAGCACCTCGCCATCCTTGCGGTAGATCACCGTGGCGCGAAGCTTGATGCCCTTGCGTCTGGCTGTAGCCGTGTCCATTGCCTTCATGCGCGCGCGATCCCATTCGGTTGATCGGTCAGGAGCCGTGCAAGGCTCCTGTCCCGACTGTAGGGGGGTAATGTGTCGATTGAATGACCATTACCGGTGCGTGATGGTTCAGATGGCTGCCTTGCTGCGGACCGCCCGGGTCCCCACCCCCAGGCAGGTCACGGCGAAGGCAACCAGCAACGCCGCCGTGCCCAGCAGGAAGATCAGTTGCTGGTTGGAGCCCTCCACCAGCAGGGCGATCAGCGCCGGGGTCACCGCCGCAGCGCCCATCAGGGTAATGCTGACCAGCGGCGTGAGCTTGCCGGTCGGGTCATTGGTGGTAATGAGCGCCATGTAGTACGACAGCGACAGCACCCAGCCAAAGTTGATCAGCAGCAGCGCGACAAACAGCTGCATCGGCGTGCGGGTGTGGCCGGTGAGCATGGCAATGGAAATGAACACCGCCACCAGCCCCACGGCGATCATCAGCTGACGGTTGACCCGCGCCCCCAGCAGGCTTGGCAGCCCGGCTCCTGGCAGGCCGCCGATGGCCGACAGGCCGAACGCCCAGCCGATATCGACAGCGTCTATGCCCTGGTCACGCGCCAACTGATCGATGAAGCCCCACACGCAATAGATGGCGATCTGCATGAACAGCATGCCCACCAGTGCCGTGCGCCCCGTGCGCGCCGAACCACCCTGGGCGGGCGAACCTTCGCCGCTTGCCAGCGACACTGCCGGGCGACGCGGCAGCACCAGGCTGGCGCCACAGATCAGCAGGTACCACAGACCGAACGCGCACAAGGCGGTCACCGTCCCGCTCTGCGCGGCAAGCAACGGCAAGGCTGCGGAAAACAGCGAGTACTCAGGCGTCTGCAGCAACAGCATCAGCCCGAACGAACGGTCCTGGTTGGGCAGACGGCCCAACGTCGACACTGCATAGGCATACACCAGCCCGGCGCAGGTGCCGGCCGCCAGGCGCACGCTGAGCAACACCGTATTGGTGCTGGCGAAAGCGGTGGCGACGCTCAGGGCCACGCACAGCGCGCCGACCGACAGGCACAGGCTGCGCCCACCGTGGCGCTTCATCAGGATCGGGCACAGCAAGGTGCCCACAGTCATGCCGATCATCTCGACCGACACCACCCAGCCTTGCTGGTCGAGCGACAGGCTCAGTTGCTCGGTGACCAAACCCATGAAAATGGGTTGCACGCCACAGACGATGAATGAAGTACAGGCAATGAAAATCAAGGCGGCACGCAGCAGCTTGGAATCATTGATCATGGAGGGACTCCGACACGGCATTTGTTTTTATTGTGGGTGTTGAGCAGCCCTGAAAGCGCCGTATCAGGCGGCCGGGCCGGTCACGCGGTCAATCCTGGGCCGAGTTCGAAGGCTTTGAAAGTTAATTATCGGAATCGACTTCAGTGGACTTTTTAATGCAGACCAGCGACGCGTGCCTGCATCAAGAAATGCACTGCGGTCGATCCTGATAATTAATTTGTGAGGGGCCTGGATCATCCCTACCGTATGGCCCTACTCAAGCCTCGGAAAAAAGGCCCCATCATGAACGACCGTGAGTTCATCAATGCCATCGATGCCGATGGCCAACCCCTGAATATCGCCGTGCGCGGCGGCCGCATCAGCCACATCGGCCCGCAGCGTGCGACCGCCGCCGCCAGTGAGACCATCGACCTCGAAGGCCTGCTGGTGCTGCCTGGCTTCGTCGATGGCCACATCCACCTGGACAAGAGCTTCGTCGGCGACCGCTGGCGCCCGCACCAGCCCGTCGCCAGCCTGCGCGAGCGCCTGGCCGTGGAGAAACGCGAACTCGCCAGCGCCCCGCCGATCGTCGAGCGCGCCAACGCGCTGATGCGCCAGGCCGCCTCGTTCGGCACCCTGGCCATGCGCTGCCATGTCGACGTCGACGCCACCACCGGCCTCACCAACCTGCGCGCCATCCTCGAAGCCCGCGACAAGTGGAAAGACCTGATCGACATCGAGCTGGTGGCGTTCCCGCAAGCCGGTGTGGTGACCTGCCCCGGCACTGCCGAAGTGATGGAAGCTGCCGTGCGCGAAGGCGTTCAGGTGGTTGGCGGCATCGACCCGACCACCTTGGACGGTGACGCCGAAGCCCAGCTTGATATCGTTTTCGGGATTGCCGACAGGCACGGTGTGAAGGTCGATATCCACCTGCACGAACCGGGCGACATCTGCATTGCCCAGCTCGAGCGCATTGCCGCCCGTACCCAGGCACTGGGCATGCAGGGCCTGGTAGCGGTCAGCCACGCCTATGGCCTGGGTGATGTCAGTGACGCCGTGGTTGACCGCACTGCCGAAGTGCTGGCTGCTGCTGGCGTGTCGATCATGACCAACGCCCCCGGCGAACATGCCTTCCCCCCCGTACTGCGCCTGCGCGCGGGTGGCGTGCGGGTGTTCACCGGCAACGACAATATCCAGGACGCCTGGTGGCCCTATGGCAACGGCGACATGCTGCAACGGGCGATGCTGGTCAGCTACCGGTCCGGGTTCAATACCGACGAGGAACTGCGGGTCGCGCTGGAGATGGCGACCGTGGCCAGTGCCGGGGTATTGGGCAAGCAGGATTACGGGTTGAAGGTGGGCAATGAGGCCAGCTTCGTGCTGTTCAAGGCTCCGAATGCGGCGGCGGCGGTGGCGGCAGCCCTCCATGAACGGGTGATCGTGCGCCACGGCGCGTTCTGGGGCGGGCCTGCGCAGTTGCAGTTGAAGGCTGCGCAGTTTTCTGCAGAACTGCGTCGCTAGCGAGTTCTTTAGGGCCGCTTTGCGGCCCATCGCCGGCAAGCGCGGCTCCCACAGGTACGGTGCAAGCCTTGAGATCTGCGCGGTCTGGTGGGAGCCGCGCTTGCCGGCGATGGGCTGCAAAGCAGCCCCTAAGACACACTCGGTGCCAATTGTCATGTCTGTGACGAATTCATAGCCGCTAGCCTGATGAGCAAGATATCAGGAGGCAGGGAACATGGATCGTCCCCATTCAGATCAATTGAGGCTAGGCCGCTTTTCGGAAACCAGCCGGCTGTATCTCCTGACCAGCACGACGCTGGGCAGGGCACCTCTCTTCACAGACTTTCACACGGCACCCCTATTGGTGGCACAGTTCCGGCTTGCTCAAGAAGAGTGTGTCGCCAAATCTCTGGCCTGGGTAGTGATGCCCGACCATTTCCACTGGTTGGTCGAGCTCGGGCCAATGAGTTTGAGGCAGCTGATGCGGCGAGTTAAGTCACGAAGCACAATGATGATCAACCGCCACAAAGGCCGAAGCGGGCAACTTTGGCAGAAGGGATTTCATGACCGAGCACTGCGCCGCGAAGAAGATATCCAAGCCGTGGCGCGGTACATCATCATGAATCCGAAGCGGGCAGGCTTGGTCGAGAGGGTGGGAGACTACCCACATTGGGATGCGATATGGCTCTGACTTGTTCCAACAGTAGCCCCTTCTCACTCAGCCTCCGCCCGCAGGATGCCGATCAGAATCTCGGCCAGCTCCTTGACCATCGGATCCGCCGTAGGCCGATGGAAGATCGCCGCCTCGAACACCCGGATCGGCTTGAACCCCTCCTCCGCCCCCAGCACCCGATGCGCATCTGTCACCACCCGCGACGGCAACAGACTGACGCCCAAGCCATTGGCCACCGCCGCCTGGATACCCGCCAGGCTCGAGCTGGTAAAACCGATGCGCCAGCTGCGGCCCATGGCCTCGACCGCACTGATCATGTCATCGCGGTACAGGCCCCGCGGGGGAAAGGTCACCAGCGGGATCGGGTCCTGGGCGAAGCTTGGATACTGCGCACTGTCGATCCACTCGATGCGCTCCGGCTGGCAGGCATTGGCCTCGCGACTGTTGCGCCGCTGCTTGACCAGCACCAGGTCAAGCTCACCCCGGTCGTAGGTGCTCATCAGGTCACGGCTCAGGCCACCGGTGATTTCCAGCTTGACCGTCGGGTTGAGCCGGTTGAAGGCTGCCAGCGCCTGCATCGTCTTGCCAGCGACAAAATCATCCGGCAGGCCAATGCGCACGGTGACCGACACCCCACCCGACATCGCTTCACTCAGCTGGTTGCTCACCGAAAGCAGATGCCGTGCGTAACGCAGCAGGGTTTCCCCGGCGTCGGTCGGATGCACCTCGCGGTTGCTGCGGTCGAGCAACTGGTGGCCGACCATCTCCTCCAGCCGGCGCACCTTCTGGCTGACCGTGGACTGGGTGGAATGCAGGCGTGCGGCGGCGGTAGTGAAGCTGCCGCAGTCGGCCACCATGACCACGGCACGGAGCATGTCCAGGTCGTAGATGGCGCGGTTGGGTTTGGTGCTGTCGGTCATTGGCAGAGATCGGCTTTCAACTGGGGCTGGGAGCATGATGCCTGAAGCTGGGCCACGGGGAAGCGCTTATTGGTGTCGGGTGTCACGCGGCAAGCCCAGTGAAGTAGACTGGCACCTTTCTTTGCCCCTCCCTGGAAGACCTGATGAACAAACTGATCCTGCCTGTGGCTATCTTCGTATGCGTGATCATTGCGGGGAAACTGGCCGAGCATTTTGGCCTTGAGGGTAGCTGGAAGGTCGGTTTGCTCTGCGTCGTGGCCGCCTGCGTGCAGATCGCGGTCAACCGTATCCAGCGCTCGCAGCGGCAGAAAGCTCAACGCTGAAAAGCCGCCCGCGCCGCAAACGGTTGCCTGACAGCACTGACACGACGCGCCATTGAATCGTCTCGATGAGTCATATTGATGCCTTCACACCTCAGGCTAATACTAAGGTCAATGCCTGGGGAGGCGCGAATCATGCAAACAAGATTTGTTATCGTTCCAGCTGTACCCATCGAAAAAGAATCCTTTCAATCAGGGTCCCGCTTCTACGCCGCAACCATTTCAGGTGGCTTCGACATTTACGACAATCAAGAAAAACTGCGCCTGAAGCCGAGCTATCCGACCCGGTCGCTGGCAGAAGCGGCGCGCGTGAAGCTGAACGATGAATGCCGAAATCCAGACGAACGTTTCCCGTTCTTGCGCGTGGAATGCCCAGTCATGGAACCGTGAAAGCAATCAGCCCGCTTCGGCGGGCTTCCGATTAGTACTTACTGGATGTGCTTGAGTTTTTCGAGCATGGCGGCGCTGCCTTTGAGGTAACCGGTGACCTCGCCATCTTCCCTCTTGAACTTGATGCCCATCACTTTGTTGTTCAGCTTCACTAGCTCGACCGACGCCCGGATGACTTCGTGCGGATGAGTGACCTGCGCGGGCGCCTTGCCCTTCTGGATGGATACTTCGCTAACTGTTTGCTCGAAGACATTACGTTCAGCGTCATACGACCATGACGACTGCTGCACGATTTTCTGCATCGAGTCTTTTTCGCTGAGGATCAGGAAGTCGGTGGCTGAACCGTCAGCCTTGAGTAGCAACAACGCCAGCGCCTGGGAAGTGCCGTCATCGGCATTGGAGTACCAGGCGCCGTAAAGGTCGCTTTTCAGGTATTTGGGCGTTGTGATTGCCGTTTCACTGGGCGGCTTTGCTGTGCCTGTTGTGGAGCAGGCAGAGAGCGCCAGTGGGGCCAGCAGTGCGATTGCTACGGTGAGGTATGTTCTCATTTCATTCCTGGTGGCTTGTCAGCATGCGAAAATCTGTTCGTTCGCCTCAACGCTGGTAAGCAGTCAAGCATACCCCTGAAGATTGAAGCTTGGTGATAATCCAAAAGGGCTTGGGCTGCGCATTACTTGAGTGCGTTGGCAAAGAAGCTCATGGATGATGCTGAGTTGGGGCTGATGAATTGAACACGATACATGATCGGGTCTGGCTCAAGCCTCCATAATCTGTGCCACAAGGCTGTTCCACCCTTCTTTCGACTCCAGGCCAAGATCGGAGCGTTTCTTCATTGCAGCCGCCACAGCAGACTTGATGCGTTGCCGTTCGGGATCACCGACTACGGCCATACGAGTCAACAAGGCACTCGCCGCCTGGTAACCGGCAAATGCAGGTTCCTCAAACAAACGATTGGCCAGCCACTCGATATAAACAGGATCGAACTTCATCTGCAGAATAATGACCGCAGCCAAACGCTCACCGGGTGATGGGCTTTGCGTGAGCTGTGGCAAGAAGGGTGCTGTCGCTAGCGCCAGCTTTTTCATGCTGCTGGCAATTTCCGCCATCTTGCGGGTGCGCGAGTCACCAGGTGGCATTTCATGCCGAGCCTTCTCATAGTCGCTGGCAAGTGACTGAAGCGGGGCGAGTAACTCATTCGGCCGATCCGTAGGCGCGACCTGCAATATGCGTTCCGCTGCCTGGCGATCGGTCAACGTCGGCACAGACGGCTGATCACTGCCAGACAGGCTGACGGGGGACACGTGAGACAGTTCTGCGGCCACCACCTCATGCCATTTGAACATCTCGTTATTGGAACGAATGAAAGCGCCCTGGAGAAAAAGACGCGTATAGAGATAGCCACCTAGAAACCCAACGACGGGAAAACCGATGACCAAAGCAGTTGCCGCCGAAATATCGAAATTGCTGGGCGTTGAGCTCAAGGATGCCGCCGCTTTAAAACTGATGAGCGAGACGCGTTCTTCGATTTCCTTCAGATGGACCAGACTCAAACCCACTAGTATTTTTGTAAGCCAGTCAGAAACTTCCTCCAAGTTGGTGTTGGGACGCCCTGTTTCCACTTCCGGTTGAAAAGCTCCTTTTCTAATGTCCTGCTTCACAGGGGCATTGGCTCCGTTGCGGCCAGCCATGCTTGCACCCGAACGCGGGATGCCGAAAAGAAACCCAACCGTCGCTCCAACGGCTAGGCAGGCCATCGCCCACAACAGCATCGGCCCGACAGCGCTGGCACGCCAGCCAACCGCAATCACTGCCCCAAACCCAAGAAGCAACAGCGGCAACAATGCGGCATTTACCTTTCTGATGTCGTCGAACTCGCGTCTTTTTTCTTCAACGGGCGAAGCGTAGTTGGAAGTCCAAAGCGACTTGATGCTTTCCAGCCACGACTGGAGCACTTCTTTGATCGCCATCCCATCTGCCCTCATACGAATGTTCTCGCCCGCCCCTGGCACGATCAGGGCTAGCTGAATCGGACCACTGATCGTGATGTATTCGACTGCACCGCTACACCTTCGTCGGTACAGGAAGTACAAGACCCGTCGCCATACCGATGGCACCATTGATCGCGTTCCACAGCACGCCGACAACTGCATTCCAGAGTTTCTCGACGGTCACCTGGAGTAAACCTTTGAGTGTCGCGAGAAAGTTATCGGTCATATGCTCGATGCCGTCGAGGAAGATCTCCCTCGTTTCTGCGGTTATTTCACCCGCTGCTATTCCGCTGGCCACAAGCATGGTCTGTACACTGATCGCTTTCAGCTGCCGCTCGGAAAAGCCTTTGACCACAGCGATGTCCTTCTTGATGATCGCATTGACTGCACCCTTGATGTCCGTAACCAGTTGTTCCACATTTATGGCTGCCATGTGCTTCTCCTGATGCGATTACACTAGCGCTCAAGTGCTGCTTCGTATGTCAATGCCTGATCCAGGTAGATGAGCACTTGACCTCTGAAAGCCTGAACCTCAAAAGCGGTAACACCCCGTTTCTTGTCCAGCTCGCGCATGTGTGAAACTGTCTTCGAAGTCTCCATCAATGCGGTTGCACTGGGGATCACCTGGGGTTCGCCTGATGCGTCAGAGGTGTGCCCCGAAGTGTTGATCACAGTAGCCAGGCTGTTTATCGGTGCAGGACGCGCAGCGGCTTGCAATGCAAGTGCATCAAGGCCGCCAATGACTTTATTGTACTGTTTCTCTCGATCGGTGAATGTTTCCTCTGTCGTTCCACCGGCAGCCGAAGCCATCAACTCCATAGTTTTAGCATTGACCGCTGTCAGTCCCTCTACCAGGGCCTGATCATACAGCGGGGCAAGTTGTGTCGTGCACGCCCCGACTGCATGCAACAATGCAATGCCTACACCATGAAGAAACCTTTTTTGCAGAGATTCCCGCATTCCCCTTCTCCCGTACGCTGAAAGCGACAACTCGAAACTCCTCGCAGTCGCAGCGTCCACTTAGGCAACAGCTTTCTCTACCAGCCGTTCCAAGGTGTCCTGATCCAAGAGACCAGTTTCAGCAAGGCCCTCCGATTCCTGGAAACGAATCAGCGCCGAAAACGTACGGCGGCCACGGATGCCGTCAATAGGGCCTGGGTCCATGCCTAGATATTGAAGCGCTGCCTGGGCTGTACGCAGATTGAGATCGGGTAATGTCACCTTGAACTTGGCGTGGGCAGCAGCCAGTCGCGTGTCATACTCATTGCGCTTGAAGTCCGCGTCGTTGTAGCTGCGGGCAAAGGACACCCAGTTGTTACGCTGCAGCGCACCGGCAAGGTTGTTTCCCATGATGAAGTGCGCCATGGCCTGTAATTGCGAGTTCTCATCCTTCACCATGGCTGCGACGAGCTTATCGGTCGAAGTGAAGCCGGCCACCTTGAAGTTGAACCCCATGACCTGGCCAATCCCCCAAGAGGCACTTTGCAACGCAGCCGTCTTGTCCAATTGCATGGCCGTCTCCAACCTTGCGTATTCACCGGCCCCGCCAACGTAGCCACCGGCCTTGGATCTGCTGATATCGGGATTGCCGTCGTACAACCCCTGGGTCAGCCGATGGAAGACATGCCGCTCGAAAAGAATCTGTGGGCGTCGGTCAGAAAGAAAGCCAAAGCCACGTGTCTCGACCGTTAGTACCGCCCATATTTCCGATTCGGAGACACCTAGCGAATCACAGACCTCATTCATGCCTTCGTCGCTTAATGGACTGCCTTTGCCTTGAAAGCTCATGTCAGCCTCCAATTGGCTAACGGTCGTATTAGGAAATAGTCAAGAGCGAACCGTGAACGATTTCAAAGTTCTGATACAGAAGATTTCGCAATACCGCTTATTGCCAAGCCCGTTTAACCTCAATAATCCCCGCCTCCAAAGGTGGGACTTTACTGGACTACTTACGAGAAGAGAGGTGAATACCGGCGATCATGCATCGCACCGAGCCCCCTGCCATCTCGATAGTAGGCACACATCCAATGGCACGAGCCTGGCCGAGCGCTCGATGCGCTGCTTCTGTTCCTGCGTCAGGCTGTCGAACGGCCGGCGAGAGAGGGCCAGGCCCGACCATGCCGGCCAGACAGCTCGATGGCGTTGCCGGTAAATTCGCCGATTTGCTGATTGGTCAGGTCAATGACATCCCGGCCCGACTCCTTCAACCGCATGCGCACCTCTAGTGCACGAGCTTTGCTGACCATCGCAACGGCGCTGCGTACCGCTGCAACTTCGCTGATGGCCGCCAAAGCGTTGGCCCGTCCGGATTCCCGGAAAATGGCGCTCATCGGCAACGGCGCTCAAAGCGAGTTTCAGGCACTGGCATTCCACAAGCATTTGGGCATTCAGGAGATCATGGCCTGTGACGTCGATCCCTGGCAACCGCCGAGCCTGCCTGCTGCAGCCGGCATGATCAACTTCGTCGTGATGACGTCCGCTGCATCGTCAGCCAACAGCGGCATTTACTCCGGCTCGCGCATGCTGTTCGGCCTGTCCCACAACAAACAAGCGCCTCACGCATTCGGAATCTTGTCGCGGTCCGGTACCCCCATTCGTACACTGATGTTTTCCGACCTGTGCATGACCATCGCCCTGACGCTCACCACTGTGCTCTCACTGGTGTTCCTCATGTTTGAGCTGTGCTTGCTGGCATTGGAAGCTGATACACGAACAGCGCTGTACGTGATGCCGTTCTGGTACATCGGCCTGTTGCTGGCCTATCGCCGAAGCGCAAAGGCATCCGGCAAGGTCGCTGTGACGGCTTCGTGAGGATGATGATCGGCTCAGCTGTGTGCTGGGCCGGCAGCGACTGTCGAATAGCTAACAAGACGACCGCAGCCAAACACTGCGGTCGTTACATTTGAGCCGCCTCAGCAGCCCGTATCTTCGCTTCAGACGAGTGATGCCTGGGCGAGACAATGCTGGAAGCTTTCCAGGAACACCGTCTCCGCCATGGTCATCCTCTGCTCCCGGTTCCAGAGCAAGTGCAAATCCGCATTCACGATGCCTTCAGCAGGCGGCAGGCGCCATAGCAGCCCCTTCTCGATATCCTCATGGAGGAGGTGCTCTGGCATGCAACCCACTCCGAAACCGGCGCAGACCAGTCGCTGAACCTCTTCAACGCTTGGAGAGGAAGCAACGATGCGCCCGGTGAACCCATGCTGGTCACGGAACATCGCAAGTGGCGACAGGTTCCCGCCCAACTGGTCACTGACAAAGCTCACGAAGTTTTCTCCACGGAGCGACTCGAGGGTCACATCGCTTCGCCCGAACAAACGATGCCGCACACCACAGAAGAACGCATAACGCTGGCTGACAAGCAGGCGCTGTTCCAGCTTGGGCTGTGGAATGCGACACAGGCCAACGCCGGCTGTGGCCGTTTTCTGCAGCAGAGAGCTGATGATGTCAGCACTGCGCATGACGTCGATTTCCAGCTCCACACGTGGATGCGCCTCATGGAAATCACCGAGGAAGTCATCGTAGCGCTGTGACTGCACTCGACTGACGCTCAGCAATCTCACCTTCCCTACAACGTCATCGCTTTCCTTCTCCACCGCCGCACTGATGCGCGACACGTCGCCGTACATATCGATGGCGATACGCAGCACTTCCTCCCCGGCAGCCGTCAGGTCGAAACGTGGGCCACCCCGCAGAATGAGCGCGCAGCCAAGTTGCTCCTCCAGACGCTTGAGCGCCTGGCTGACCGCTGACTGGGTCACGTGCAGCCTTGCCGCAGCCCTGCTGATACTCCCTTCCTGGCCAATGGCGAGATAGGTACGCAGCAGGTTCCAGTCCAGGCGGTCGTTCAGAAATCGACGGCCTTCCCATTTGTTGACCAATGCATCAGATCTCGATATCGGCGGATTCATGTGCGACCCATTAGTAGCGCTGCTAATACGACGGATAAGAATTAGCAAATTGACTAATCATAGCCCCAAGGCGATAAATCCCGAAAGCGCCGAACAGAGCGCGACCGGCTTAGCCAAACCTGCCCACCTGCCTATAACTCCAAGAAGGGCCTTGCATGCATACGTCCAACCAGCCGCGTCGTGCGGCGGCTGCCGCTTTTGTCGGCACCACCATCGAGTTCTACGACTTCTACATCTACGCCACCGCGGCGGCACTCGTGCTTGGCCAGGTGTTCTTCCCGAGCAGCAACCCCTTGCTCAGCACCTTGGCGGCATTTGGCTCCTTCGCTGTCGGCTTCATCGCCCGCCCCATGGCAGGCATGGTGTTCGGCCACCTGGGCGACCGCCTGGGCCGTAAGAAAATGCTGCTGGTCACCATGGTGCTGATGGGCCTGGCCACCGCCGGCATCGGCCTGCTGCCCAGTTACGCCAGCGCAGGCATCTGGGCCCCTATCGGGCTGATTGCCCTGCGGATTGTCCAGGGCATCTCCGTCGGGGGTGAGTGGGGAGGTGCCGTGCTGATGGCCAGCGAGCATGCTCCGGCCAAACGCAAAGTCTTCTATGCCTCGTTCGCTCAGCTGGGCAGCCCTGCTGGCCTGTTGCTTGCCCTGATCGCCTTCCGCCTGGTGTCTTCCCTGGAGCCTGAAGCATTCCTGAGCTGGGGCTGGCGCCTGCCGTTCCTGGCCAGTGGCGTGCTGATGCTGGTTGGCCTGGCAATCCGCTTTGGCGTGGAAGAGAGCCCTGAGTTCCAGGCCGCCAAAGCCAAGCAAGAGGTCGTCAAGTACCCGGTACTGGAAGTGGTGCGCGACTGCTGGAGGCAGATCCTGTTCGCGGCCCTTGCGGTGACCATCGGCTCGGCCGGCTTCTTCTTCACCAACACCTTCATGATCACCTACGTCACCACCTATCAGGGCATCCCCCGGGCAACCATTCTCGACTGCCTGTTCCTGGTGACCATCCTGCAGTTCCTGACCCAGCCACTGGCGGCGCTGCTCGCGGAGCGTATTGGCGAAGGCCGCTTCCTCAAGCTGGTAGCCCTGCTGTGTATGGCGGTGCCGTACCCCATGTTCATGCTGGTCGGCACTCAAAACCTGGTGCTGATGACTGCCGGAATCGCCATGGCGGTGGTCACCCTTTCGGCGCTGTATGCGGTGATCGCTGGCTACATGACACAGGCCTTCCCCGCTCACCTGCGCTACTCCGGGATTTCCCTGGCCTACCAGTTGATCTGCGCCATTGCCGGGGGCAGCACACCGATCATTGGCACCCTGCTGGCTGACCGCTTCGCCGGCCAATGGCTGCCACTGGCCGTGTTCTTCACCGCGCTCTCCACGCTTTCCCTGATCGGCGTCTGTGGCCTCTCTCGCCTGCGTGGCGAGCAGCAGCAACCCACCCCCGCCATCGCCCGTTAACCAGGAGTATTCATGAGCAAGCCGCACAACATCAGCGATGCCGAATGGCAGGCACGCTGCGAACTGGCCGCGCTGTACCGAATGGTTGCGCACTTTCGCATGACCGACCTGATCGATACCCACATCACCCTGCGCATTCCCGGGCCTGAGCATCATTTTCTGATCAACCGGTACGGCGTGATCTTCGACCGGATGCGTGCCAGTGACCTGGTGCGCATCGACCAGCATGGCAACGTCGTGGATGAGGCCTTTGGAACGCGTCAGGTCAATGCCGCCGGCTTCGTGATCCATTCGGCAATCCACATGGCCCGCCCGGACATGCACTGCGTGATCCACACCCATACAGCCGCCGGCATCGCCGTGTCGGCCCAGGAGCACGGCTTGTTGCCCATCAGCCAGCATGCGCTGAAGTTCTACGGCAAGCTGGCCTACCACCAGTACGAAGGCATCGCTTTGTCCCTGGATGAACGCGAGCGCCTGATCGCCGACCTCGGCACGCACAAGGCGATGATCCTGCGAAACCATGGCCTGCTGGCCGGAGGCGCCAGTGTTGCCGAGGCCTTCCACGAGATTCACTTCCTCGAGCGCGCCTGCCAGGCGCAAGTGCAGGCATTGGCCGGCGGCAGCAAGCTCATCTACCCCAGTGCAGACGTCTGCCGCCACACCGCCGCGCAATTCCAGCGCGACGAGTCAGCGCAAATCATCCGCCTGAGCTGGAACGCTGCGCTGACCTTGATCGAACACCAACGCGAGTCGTACTGCTCATGAAACCGCTGGTTCTGCTGTCAACTGACCAGGCGCTGCTGGGTCAACTGCAATCTGCCTTCGCCCGCAGTGCCCCCCAGCTACGCGTCGTGCTGGCCAACGACCCCGCAGCCCAGGACGCACAGGTGGCGGCTTGCTGGTTCCCGCCCGCAGGCAGCCTTGGTGCCCTGCCCAACCTCAAGCTGATCCACTCGGTGGCTGCTGGTGTCGATCACCTGGCCAACGACCCGAGCCATCCGGCATTGCCAGTGTGCAGGGTCGTGGACCCCGCTCACCGACAAGGCATGGCGGAGTATGTCCGCTGGGCGGTCATCCACTATCAGCGCGACTTTGATCGCGCGATGGCCCAACAGCCGCAGCAGATATGGCTACGCCACCCACAGCGCCCTGCTGCTGGGTACCGCGTCGGCGTCATGGGGCTTGGCTCCCTGGGAGGCGCCATTGCCAGCGAGCTGGCCGAGGCCGGTTATGCCGTACGTGGCTGGTCGAGAAGTGCCAGGCAGCTCAGTGGCGTGCGCACATTCGCAGGCCCTGCGGCGTTCGATCAGTTCCTGGAGGGGCTCGATCTGTTGATCAACCTGCTGCCATTGACCGATGCCACGCGCGGCATCCTCTGCCGGAAGACCTTTGAAGCCTTGGCGCCAGCTGCGGCTGTGATCAATTGCGGACGCGGGCAACACCTGCAAGTGGATGACCTGGTCAACGCCGTCAACAGTGGCCGGCTGCGCGGTGCGTTGCTCGATGTGTTCGAGAAAGAGCCGCTGCCGTTGGACAGCCGCCTGTGGAGCACGCCAGGCATCGTCGTGACGCCACACATGGCCTCATGCGCCTCCCATGACTGCATTGCCCAGCAGGTGGCCGAAAACGCCAGGCGCCTGGCCTGTGCCGAACCACTCCTGAACCCGGTAGACCCCGCGCTCGGATACTGACCCCAACGCCTGTTTGAGGAATTCGCATCATGCATACCTGCAATGGCACACGGCTGTGGAACAGCCTCATGGACATGGCCAAGGTCGGCCCAACCAGCCAAGGCGGCAACTGCCGCCTGGCACTGTCGAAAGAAGACCGGGAAGGGCGCGAGCTGTTTGCAAGCTGGTGCCGCACGGCCGGCATGAGCCTCCATGTCGACCCCATCGGCAACCTGTTCGCACGCCTGCCCGGCCGTAACGACGCCCTGCCCCCGGTGGTCATGGGCAGCCATCTGGACACCCAGCCCAAGGGCGGTCGCTTCGATGGGATCTACGGCGTACTGGCCGGCCTGGAAGTGGTACGCAGCCTTCAGGACAAAGGCCTGCAACTGGAACGCCCCCTGGAAATCGCGGTATGGACCAACGAAGAAGGCGCTCGCTTCACCCCCGCCATGCTTGGCTCGGCAGTTTTCACAGGCGAGCTTGCACTAACCCAGGCCCTGGCCATCCGCGATGCTGAAGGCATCAGCGTCGCCGAAGCCTTGGAGCAGGCAGGGTACGCCGGTGAGCTTCCACTGGGCCGGGAGTTCGACGCGTACTTCGAAGCCCACATCGAGCAAGGCCCGGTTCTGGAGGACGCAGGCCTGCCGGTCGGGCTGGTGACGGGTGGGCAAGCGATTTGCTGGCTGGACATCGAAATCCGTGGCCAAGCCGCCCACGCCGGCACCACCCCCATGCCGCTGCGCCACGACGCCCTGTTCGGCGCAGGTGCAATGATCACCGCGCTGGAACAACTGTCCCGCGACTTCGCGCCCAAAGGCCTGGTTACCATTGGCCAACTGCAGATCGCCCGCTCGTCGCGCAACACCATTCCCGGCCACGTGGCATTTACCCTCGACCTTCGCCACCACGAAGATGCCGCCATCGCGGACATGGAGGCCAGCGCCCGCGCACTGATCGACCAGATCGCCACCCAGCGCGGCCTGGAAGTCCAGATCGATCGCCACTGGCTCTGCCCAGCCACGCCTTTCGACCCGGCCTGCATCGATGCCGTACGAAAAGCCATCGAAAGCCTTGGCTATCCGTACCAACCCATCGTCAGCGGCGCCGGCCATGATGCAATTCACCTGGCCCGTCACTGCCCGACCACCATGGTGTTCATCCCCTGCGTTGGCGGCCTGAGCCACAACGAAGCCGAAGACGCCTTGCCCGATGACGTGACCATGGGCTGCGACGTGCTGCTCAACGCCGTGCTCACCCGCGCCAACAGACACTGATTGACCCACTCCCCCAGGCGCCCGGCCCATTCACGAAAGCCGGGCCCTCGGGAGCGCTTTGCCCAAAAACAAGAAAGTCCCGCTCCACCTTCAGCTGCCAAGAACAACGAGAACCCAACTTTCGGGAGAAAATGGCAATGACCAGCCCTGCGTACACCGAGGTTGCCGGCGCGCAACCACAACGCACCGCCGACATGAAAAAAGTCGCGGTCGCCAGTGTGATCGGCACCACCGTCGAGTGGTATGACCTGTTCCTCTTCGCCACGGCCTCGGCCCTGGTGTTCAACAAGATCTTCTTCCCGGGCTTTGATCCCCTTGTCGGCACCCTGCTCGCTTTCGGCACCTTTGCTTCGGCCTATGGGGCGCGGATGATCGGGGCAGCGCTCTTCGGTCATTTCGGTGACCGCCTGGGGCGCAAATCGATGTTGCTCATCTCGCTGCTGACCATGGGTGCGGCCACCTTTGCCATCGGCCTTTTGCCCAGTTATGAGTCCGTGGGTATCTGGGCGCCGATCATGCTGCTGAGCTTGCGCATCATCCAAGGCTTGGCCTTGGGGGGTGAATGGGGCGGAGCGGTGCTGATGGCCGTCGAGCATGCGCCCGAGCATCAGCGCGGGTTGTACGGCTCGTGGGTTCAGATCGGGGTGCCGGCAGGCACCATGCTGGCCAACCTCGTATTCCTGATGTTCGCCACCACGCTGACCAACGAACAGCTGCTGGATTGGGGGTGGCGCGTTCCGTTCCTGCTCAGTGTCCTGCTGATCGGCCTGGGCCTCTATATCCGGCTCAACATCCATGAAACCCCTTCGTTCAAAGCGGTAGAGAACAAAGGTGCGAAGGTCAAGGTTCCACTCTTCGAAGTGTTCCGCAAATACTGGAAGCAGGTGGTCCTGGGAGGCGTGGCAACCATGTCCACCGGTACCTCCTACAACCTGATCGTTGCATTCGGCCTCACTTACGGCACCCAGACCCTGGGCTTCAGCCGTGGCGAAATGCTCACGGTGGTGCTGGTCTCTTGTGCCGCCTGCATCGCCATGTTGCCGTTCTTCGGCGCGCTGTCCGACAAGGTGGGCCGCAAGCCGATCATCATCGGCGGGATCATCGCCGAGGCGCTCGTGGCCTTCCCGATGTTCTGGCTGATGGACACCAAGATCCTGGGCCTGGCGTTCGCCGGCTACCTGCTGATGATGACGGCTTTCGCCGCCAACTACGGCCCCATCGCGACCTTCCTGGCCGAGCTGTTCGGCACCCGAGTGCGGTATTCCGGCCTGTCGATCAGCTACATGCTTTCGGGCCTGCTGGGCAGTGCTGCAACGCCGCTGGTGACCACTGCATTGCTGTCCTGGACGGGTAAAGGCTCTTCGATTGCCTGGTACATGGTCGGCTCGGCGGTCGTTTCCCTGATCGCACTGCTGCTACTCACCGAGACCTTCAAACGGGATATCGACCAGGCACGCCAGTAACGCCGTGCCATCCCTCTGAAATGCCCGCTTTTGAAGCGGGCGCTTCCCCGTTCCGTTTGCAGAGTCTTCCCAATGAAAAAATACCTGATGAGTGCTGGCATATTCGCCCTGTCCCCTTGGGCTCAAGCCGACCTGGTGGCTGACAGCCATGCAAACCTTGGTCTGCGCAACTTCTACTTCAACAACGATTTCCGCGATCAGGCCGGCAGCCTTGGCCAGAGCAAAACCGAGGAATGGGCCCAAGCCTTCATGCTCGACTTCAAGTCGGGTTACACCGAGGGCCCCGTGGGCGTCGGCCTGGATGTGCTGGGCTTGATGGGCGTGACGCTCGACAGCGGCGAGGGTCGGCATCGCGGCAGCAGCATGATCCCGGCTGATGGCAGCGGTGCAGCCCGGCAATGGAGCCGCCTGGGCATTACCCCCAAACTGAAGGTGGCCAAGACTGAACTGCGCTACGGCACCCTGCAGCCCAAATTGCCGGTGCTGACGTACAACGACGGGCGCCTGCTGCCTCAAACATTCGAGGGCGGCCAGATCACCTCCACCGACCTTGAGGGCCTGACGCTCACCGGTGGTCGCCTTGACCGCGCCACAGGTCGAGGCTCGAGCGACAGAACGGGCCTGGCGGTGGCCGGTGGCACGCGTGAGAGCGACCAGTTTCTCTTCGCAGGCGGCGACTATCAGCTGACCAAGCAGCTCACCGGGCAGTATTACTTCGCAAAGCTCGAGGACTATTACGACCAACATTTCGTTGGCCTCACCCACACCTACCCCATTTCGCCAGGCCAATCGCTGCGCACCGACCTGCGTTACTTCCGCACCGTCGCGGACGGGGCCAACAACACTGCAGCCGGGCGTGCCAGCGGCTACCGGGTAGGCGGCTACACCGAAGACGGTGACGGGAAGATCGATAACTACACCTGGAGCGCCGCCCTTACCTACTCCGTGCAAGGCCATGCACTGATGGCTGGCTATCAGCAGGTGTCTGACGCCAGCAACTTCGTTCAGCCCAACCAAGGCTCCTTGAGTGGCAAAGGCGCAGGTGGAGGCAGCCTGTACCTGTACACAGACCGCATGCTCGCCAGCTTCAACCGTGCCGGCGAGCGCACAGCCTTTGCCCAGTACGGCTATGACTTCGCGGCTGTTGGCATCCCTGGCCTGAAGTTTTCGCTGATGTACCTCAAAGGTGACGACATCCGCACCACCGGTGGCGAAGACGCTTCCGAGTGGGAGCGAGACCTTGGGCTCGACTACGTGATCCAGGACGGCGCGCTCAAAGGGCTGGGCCTGGCATGGCGACAAGGCCTGCTGCATTCACAGATTGATCACAAGCAGGAACAGAACCGACTCATCGTCAGCTACACCCTGGCGCTTTTCTGAACCATTGCTGCCGGTACGCCGGCTGACAGGAGAAATCATGCAACGCATCCACAGCGCTCCCGGAACCATCAGCCCAGTAGGCCCTTACTCTCAAGCCGTGGTCACTGGGCATCTGGTGTTCACCGCTGGCCAGATTCCGTCGTTCAGCAGCCTCGAGGATCAGCCTGAAAGTTTCGCAGACCAGGTTCGGCAGACCTTCGCCAATCTGTCGGCAATCCTCGAAGCCGCAGGCTCCAGCCTGTCGCACATCGTCAAAGTGAACGCCTACCTGACTGATCCCGACCAACTTGGAACATTCAATGAGGTGTATCGGGAGATTCTCGGCCATGCCCCACCCGCTCGCACAACCGTCTGCGTACAGCTTTGGGGCGTGAGCCTGGAAATCGAGTGCGTGGCCGAACTGATCGACAAGGGGCAAGCGAAATGAACGATGACGACCTGATCGCAAAACTTCGAGAAGTGAGCTTCGCCACGCTCGGCCATTTCCTGGAGCGTGGGTTCGTCAACTACGCAGTCCGGGCCATGGTGCCTGGAGGGCGCATGGTAGGCCGTGCCGTGACGCTGCGCCTGACCGAACCGGATGCCATCGCCGTCAACCGCGCCCTGGTCGCGCTAAAGCCAGGCGACGCCCTGGTGATCGACATGGTTGGCGATCATGCCCACGCCTGCGTCGGGGCCGTGACGCAACTTGCGGCCCGTTGCGCAGGGGCCGCCGGCATCATTGTCGATGGCGTGGTCACTGATCTCAACGAGCTTCAGGCGTGCCAGCTGCCAGTGTTTGCCCGTGGTGTCACGCAGCTCACTACCAAGCTGATCGGCAGCAGTACGTGCCTGCTGAACGTGCCGGTGCACTGTGCAGGGGTGGAGGTTCATCCTGGCGATATCGTCCTGGCCGACGATAACGGCGTGTTGATCCTACCTTCATCTGAGCTGGCTTCAGTGATCGACAAGGCGCTGCAGTCGGACCTTGCCGAACCCGATCTGATGGCACGCTTGCGCAATGGTGAGCCGTTGCAGGAGTTCATCGCTACGCGCATTGGCACCAGCTAGCGCGGCTCTGCACATGTGGGTGACTGCAGGCCGATTTCACCCACATGCCATCAGATTTTGGGGCTATCGAGCAGACGAGGCCGCGATTTTCAGCCCGAATGCGATGAAGATACCCCCAGTGACCCTGTCCAGCGCTTTCACCGTTGACGGCTGACCCAGCAGGTTTTTCAGCGGCATCGTGGCCGCGATCAGCAGGCCGAACCAGACGGCTGTCAGGAGCACGTGGATGGACGCCAGGAAGAACGAGTACATCGACAGTGCAACACCGGCCGGGATGAATTGGGGTAGAAAGGTCACGTAGAAGATACCGACCTTGGGGTTCAGGAGATTGGTCAGAAGGCCACGGGCAAAAGCGCTCCAGCCTGACGCGGTGTTGGCGCTGTCTTCTTTGCTCTGGAAGGACTTACGGGGTTTGAGCAGGAGCTTGATCCCAACCCACAACAGGTAGGCGGCACCGGCTGACTTCAGCACGGTGTAGGCAACCTCGGAGCGTTGCAACAGCACACCCAGCCCCAGCGAGACAGCGGCGCCCCAGGCCAGGCAGCCGAGCGCGATACCCATGCCTGCCAGGAATGCCGTACGACGCCCATCTACTGCCGCAGCCCGGAGCACCATGGCCGTGTCGACACCCGGCGTAACGGCAAGTACCGAGGCAGCGGCGATGAAGGCGAGGAGCAGTGGTAGGTCGATCATCATAGTCATTCCCAAGTGTGCTCCTACGGGATGTTTTTCTATGCCCCAGAAACGCAAAAAGCCCTGAATAATCAGGGCTTTGAATGTGGCGGAAGCGTAGAGATTCGAACTCTAGGATAGTTGCCCATCGACGGTTTTCAAGACCGTGGGATAAAGCCTGATCCCATGCGTACTGTAGATCAAAATCGATTCCAAAACTAAGACGAAACGGCAGCGCTACAAGCCGCTCGCGGCAAGGCTTGCCGCTTCAGTTTTGGAATCGATTTCTGCTACGATCCGGTTAATTCCATTGAGGGCAGACCATGCCGAAAAAAGCCCCAATTTTGTCCTTTTGCAACGCTTGCTCAAGGGAAACAAATCACGACATCGTCCATGAAAAAGTTAGGCTTGTATCGGAAACCGTGGATGAGGGGTTTGACATCGAATGGTCAAAAACCAACCGAATGATCGAGTGTCGTGGCTGCGAATCAATCTCACTCCAAGTCACTTGGTGGCATTCGGAAATTGACCTCAGCGACGACATTGATCTCTATCCGCCCAGGATTTCCCGAAAGCCGCCCTCTTGGCTAAACGACATTAATAGGGATTTAGCTGGAATATTAAGAGAAACGTACTCAGCCCTCCACGCTGACAGCCGCCGGCTTGCCATGATGGGAGCTCGTACGACGGTGGACATGTATATGAACTTAACAGTTGGCGATGTTGGTGGGTTTGCTAAAAAGCTTGCAAAACTGGTATCGGACGGACACCTAAGCAAATTTGACAAAATCATATTAGATGCTGCCCTCGAAGCTGGTCACGCCGCATCTCACCGAGGCCACACGCCTTCCAGTCAAGAGATCAACCAAGTCATGGATATCGTCGAGAACATGATTCAAAAACTAGCCCTGACTAAGTCGGCAGAAGCCTTGTCTAAGGGCACACCATCTCGAAAAATTGCCTCTGAGATGCTTCCGGAATCTTGATGTTTCCAGTAATGCAGCAGTAGCGTAAGAATCACCGCTCAGGCCGCGTTGTTCGTGGCCTATGCATCGAAGCTGTCTAATATGCATTGGCGAGTTTGCGCTAGTTTCGACCAGTAATACCGATAAGCTTTAGCGCGGTTTTAGACAGCCCAACACCCTCCCCCGGCGTTCTGCCGACCGTTTCCATCTCCTCCGTTTACCTAACTGCCGAGCTCGGACAGCCGGGCTTCCGCTGAACTCGCGATCATGAAGTAAAGCCTCTCGATCGCAGAGGCTGGTATCGCCTTCAGCACCTCCAGCGCTTCCACCAGACTCTCGGCCCGAGCCTGGGCGATCAAGCAGTTGACCCCCGTGTCGCTCACCTCGATCTCCGCTATCCGCTTGCGCAGCAGGCCGTGGATTTCTGGGGGCATGATGATCCCGGGAAGGAATTCTCCGGGCCGGGGTCTTCCGTTAGTACTGTCCACTGGTATCGCTCCCCGCTTTGAATGGCCGAGTATAAGCCGGGTCAAACGCGAACAGGCCGATATGGTAGGCCTCTTCATGCTCCATCAGCCCCCAGGCTCTGGCGGCCTCGGATAGCTCCAGCATGTCAACCAAGTCATCGGCGCTCACCTCCCGCCGCCGGTGCGCTGCATAGGCCATCGCATCGAGTACAGCGGCGCGACCGTCAGGATCAGTTATCAAGGCGAACTGGTCGTTCAGTTCATCCAGCCACGGCTTAGGGATACCGGCCATCATTCTGCCCTGCACCACCACGACTGCGCATAGAGCACGCCGTTGATGTCCTCTACCCCGTTGATGTTCATCCCGAGCTGGGCCATGCCGTTGACCTTGGCGTCGTGCAGGCGGGGGATGATGTCGGGCCCAGGTGTCGGGTTGAAGACCCAAGCCTGTGTGGCCACGCGGCCCAGCGGCTCGCTGTGGTGGTCACCGATGTGGATGTCGGCGCGCAAGGGCTGGATCTTCCCGAGCTGCTTCGTAGGGATGGCCACGCCATTGACGCGGCGGCGGACGAGAAGGAAGTACATAGGACACCAACACTGTACATAGATACAGCATCGTATAGCGTGGGTTCATACTGGACAATGACCGATCAGCGGACTTCACCAATCGCCCCCCCAGAAACGAGCCCGCCCCGCCGGACCTAGTCACTCAAGGGAGAGCATCGCGCTACGTACATCCAGCAGAAGCGCATTTAGCTCACAAATCATAGGCTCCGGCCCAGGCATAACTATCCCATTTACATCCATTGGATACCTAAGCAGGTAAGGCTTGCCATGAAGCTTGCTCAAGCATTCCGCCCAATCAGGTAGGTCAGAATCGGACACCAGTCCATGGGAGAAGCAAAGCCCCCAAAGCTTTTTGATGTCATGTCCTATTGAAATCAGTTCTTTCAACGGAACGCCCTGCTTTGCCAAGAGTGCTTTAAGAGCGCATTCCGACACCTGCCCGGCAAGAAAGCACAAGGCGACCCCTACTTCTGATCCCGCCCCTGAAAGCGCTCTGACGCCGCGCATGAGTGATTCTGCAGAAGCGAAAAACGCATGGTGCGCGTCAATACGCCAACTCAACACATCGTCGTCCGGAAGAATCAAGTTGCCGTTGATGTCGGCCATAAGAACTACTCAAATCAGAAGTCCCCTCAAATTATAGCTTTACCCCCCAAGAAATAGACTGTCGTGCTCGCGCTCACACTGCTGACCGGCTATCCGGGCGGCGTCATAAGCTTTCGCCAGCTCTCCCGCTCGTTCATCAGCCCGTGTGAGCAAGTCGGAGAGCACCATGGCGGCGCGGGTGGCTGCCTGGCCTCGGGCGACAGCGGCGGTATCCGTGCCGGGGCAACTGACGGTGGCGGCGAGATTTCCGGCTTCGTCGCGCAGCCGCTGGCCAGCAGCATCGGCGCCAGCAGCGCCAGCATCAGCAATCGTTCGTACTTCCTGAGCATGGGCTCTCGCCTCCTCCTGCGCCTGGGCGCGTCGTTGTTCTTCCTGGCGTGCCGCCCGCTCGCCGATAACTTCGGCCAGGCGGTCGCCGCTGTCCCGTTTCGCTGATGCCTCGGAGGCGGCGGCCCTCTCCACGGAGCGGCCGTGCTGGTAGACGCCCCAGTACGAAGCCAGCAGCGCCAGCAGCACGGCCACCCTGATAGCCCAGGACTTCATGCCAGCGCCCTCCGCACCCCTTCATCGATGATTGCCGGCGTATACGGGTTGCCGCCGTTCTCGTGGATGATGATGCCGAGCACCATGCCGCGCAGCGTGGCCGCGTCCTTGATGTTGATCGGGTCGGTGGTTCGCACGCCCAGGCGCTTTGCCACGGCGCTGGCGTAGGCCTTGGTGTCGTTCTCGTTGCTCGGCGCCCAGCGGTTGATGGTTTCGAGCACGGTGTCGATACCATTCCCGCCCACGCCAGGCATACCGTCCTTGCCCCGGTAGTTGATCAGCAGCTTGCCCAAGGCGCGAATTCCGTTCTCGGCTTCGTCGAAGCGGGCGAAGCGTGGCCTGGCCACGCCCTCCTCCAGCCCGAGCTGCCCTTGCCAGGCATTGCGGGGGTTGAAATCGATGTTGCCGGGGTTGCGATTGCGAACGCCGCGCGGAGTATTCATTGGCCTGTCACCTCGGCCGGCGCCTCAGGCGTGATGTCTGCCGCCTCCTGCGCAGTCACTTCGACCTTCGCGGAGTAGCGCTTGAGCAGCTTTGCGGTCAGCACCTCTGCACCAGGCTGGCTTTCGATGAGATTGACTGCAGCGGTATCTGCTTCCCCTTCTGTTGGAAATTCCAGGGTGCGGATCGGGTCGAGAGCGTTGGTGCGATTGATGACGATGAAAGGCATGGGTTTTCTCCAGGCAAAAAAATACCGCCAGGCGGCGGTTGTGGGGTTTGTCGCGGGATAGGGTCAGGCCGGCGGTGCGGGCCAGTCGATTTCGGTTGGGTAGCCTTCCTGCTCGTGCAGACGGCTCAGCGCCACGCGGTAGCGCTTCCATAACTTGAGCTGGTCGGTCTCGGCCTCGGTGGCCTCCTCCAGGTCGACAGCATCCTGCAGCGGCGCGATGGCCTGGTCGGCTGCCACGCGCCGCAGGGCCACCTCGGCGGTGACGCTGGCCACCAGCTGTTCCTGCTGGGCTTGGGCCTTGGCCTCAGCGGTGATGACCTGCGACCAGTCAATCACTCCGGCGGCGGCCGGTTGCTCTGGGCCCATCTCGACGCCGGGCAAAGGCACCTGGCCGGCGGCCGGATCTACGATATCCACCGGGAAGCGCGCCTGTTCCGGCGCATCGGCGCCATGCGGGAAGCGCAGGGTCAGCACCAGCTGGCCGTCGATACGTTCGACGGGAGCGATCACGTCGCCACAGGCGATTGCCTCTACAGGCAGCGTGCCGCCATCCGGCAGCTTCGCAAAGTCGAGCGCCAGACCGTTGATGGTCAGCATGTCGCCCAGTCGGGAAAGGCTGAATGAGGCGTCAGAACGTACAGGAGAGAATTTGATAATCATCAGTACCACCGTCCAATTGCGATGTAGCCGGCATAGCTAGAGACTTGCGCAGGCGAAACCAGGCGCATCTGCAAGCTTGTATTAACTGCGTTGCCCTCAGTAGCAGCCCAAACGATGGCGGCTCCTGGGGTAATGGCGAAGGGGCTGACGGCTGGCACGCCTTGGTTGGCGGCAAAGGCATGCGGGAAGGTGAAGCTCAGGGGGCTAGACACATAGCAACTGCCATAGATGTTGCTCAGCGCATAGGCGGAGGCGGTGTAGTAGTAGCAAATCAGCGTCCCATCCGCGAACTTGAGGTACTTGCCGTTGGCGTTGTTGCCGTACTCAAGAACGCCGCCGGTGGGCACTCCGCCGCTCTGCCCGACGCTGCCGAGCACGTTCGAGCGGGCATACATCCCGCCGCCCAACAAGTCGCTGATGAGGCTTCCCAAGCTGTTTCGGCCTGTCCCGCCTTTGGCCAGCGGAAGCACCGTCGGCAGCGCGGTCGCCTGATCATCGGTTTGCGTGGTGTTCGCCAGCCAGTTGTACAACTCGGTAAAATTCGCCTTGGCCTTAAGCCAGGCACTGCGACGGTCATCGCCGCCGGCACCGTTTGGCGCGGTGCCAAGATTGATTGCTTGCTTTGGCATGTAATTTCCTTAAATAGCTTTCATAGGCCTGTAGGCGAACATAGCTCTCCATTTCGCACTGACAACTGCGCTGGCGTCGTCGCCATCCTGGCAGCTGGTAAGCATGGGCCTCCTAGAAATACATATTGGTTACGTCAATGACCATAAGGCCAGCGTTCGCGCTGAGATACTTACCAACTGGCGGACCTATAGGCCCTGAAGTTTGCCCTACATATCGATAGGCGCTGCCGTTCAAAGTTGAGCCCTGAAACCAGAACCCATAATCGAACCAATCAATGCCGGTAACCCACACGTTTCCGGGTGGGCGCTCGTAAGTGAAAATGGCAAAGCTGTTGCAGTAGGTGGTTGTAATGAAGGCGTACTGCTTGTTGCCTGGATAGACAATTGGCGACCAGGTTGGGTTGGGAGCAGACGGGTTTTGTGCAGGATCCGGATTCATCGTCCGGTTCACCACATCAACTATGCGCGGGAACTTGAAATCGCTATCGAATACCATCCTCCCAGCGGAATCCCACGCTTGAAACAGGCCGCCGGCATCCGGCATCTGCGAGGGAATGTTGAATATCCAGTATTTGACGGTGACATTGTAGGTCGAACAGTGAATACGCCAACGGTATTGACCATTGGCATATTGCATCCGGCCCACCGTCATCGGCACGTTTGCTTGCGGCTGGATGGCGATGATCGGCATGCTCGCACCCACTGGCGGAGTGTAGAAAACATCCACGGCTCCGCAGACGTTCTCCGCTTGAGCATCCACCCTGCCCAGCGTGGCAGTACCAGATATCGCCAGACCGAAGCAGCTATACGAATCATCGAGCAGCACGGTGTTGGCGTCGTTAAAAATTTCCAGATACGACATCAGTACACCCCGTAAACCATTTGCATCGGATAGAAGACGAACTGCCCCACTTGTGGGCGGGCAGTCCAGGTAATCCGGTTATTGGCCTTGTCGATAGTTACCGCCGGGTAGTTGGCCCCGGCATAAACGTCCTGGTTGTCATTGAGCGGAACCATCGTGTACCAGGCATCACCTTGGGCGAATGCCGGATGACTGACCTGCCCGGCGGTAACGTCCACTGTCACCTGCCCGAGATACCGAGGCACGCGGCTGGCCAAGTCAACCGTCAGGTTGCCGCTGGCATCGTAGATTTCAAAAACTTGAGCCATATCAGGTCAGTCCAAGGCGGATACGTAGGCGATTGGTGTCGTAGATCGTAAGAAGCTGGTTGGTTAGATTTAACCTACCCGACCCGGCCTTAATCCCGTTGATTTCGAACTCGCTCGTGACAAAGTTGATGCGGATTCCCTGTTGTCCGGCGATGTAGTTGCTGCTCCTCAGCTCCCCGGTAATGATCAGGTTGAGGATGTCGGCCTGGTTGATTACTGCGCTTTTCATGAACACCTGGCCGTTGGACACCACAAAGGGCAGCACCATCTGCCCCGACGACTCGTCAACAATGGCGAAGCGCTGGGCGTAGGCCAGAATCTCGCTGGTCTGCCCGTCGCTTCCCAGCGCCAGGCCTGCCATCACCTTGCGACCGCCGGCGATTGTTTCGGCCTTGATGGTCGTCATGGCCGAGACCCGGCCATGGACGCCGGCAACCGTCTCGCTGACCGTCTGCACCGAAGCGCTGACATCTCCGACCTGCGACTGCACGGTGTCAAAGCGCTTGCCGGTGGCCACACCGTCCTCTACCCGGGCGGATTGCTCCGTCCAGACGCCGACCAGGCTGCCAGTAGCGCCTGCCAGGCCTGTCGAGTCACCCTCCATCTCCGGGTTTACCTGGACATAGATGCCGTCCAGGCGTTGCGCCTGGGCAGTCAGGGCGGTGCCCTGCTGCTGGACTGTGGTGTCGATCTGGCTGATGGCCGAGGCCTGGGCGCTGTTCACGCCCTCGGTATCGGTGACGCGGTTGGTGAGCGCAAGCAGCGCCTGGGCCTGACTGGTGAGCGTGGTGCCCTGTTGCGTGACCTCCGAAGACAGCGACTGCACGGCCTTGCTCGATGCGCTAGGCCCTACCCTGCCAACTGCAACCCAGTCGACATCGAACACCGCGTCCAGCGCATTCGCGAAGTTGAAGCGAAGCCGCTGGATTGTGTTGTCCACCCAGTCAGTGCCTCCCGCAGCCAGGTTGGCCATGTTCCATTCCACAACGGCGGATTGCCCGATCGCGATATTCGGGTTGGCAGCGCTGGCCCGATAACCCGTCGCAAACCCGTGGGAGCTGGTCGAGTAATAGAGCGTGCCGGTCCAGGTAGTACCTCCCCGGCGCGTAAGGCCGACCCTGACCCTGGTGTAAGTCTTGCCGTCGATAGCTGCCGACGCTGTCGGGCTGTGCAGCTGGGGGTCAGCCGTGGTCGGCGTGATCTTGACGAAGCCCGTATTGGCCGCCAGCGTCGCGTTCACACCCGACCAACCTTCGACAGCGGTATCGAACTGCCAAGCCGCTCCCGGTGCAGGGTCAAGCCCGGAAGCACCCAGGCCGCTCTGTATCGCCCCAACGGTGTTGGTAAGGTCGGTGATGCTGGTGGATTGGCTAGTGTTCACGCCCTCCGCAGCCGTGACGCGATTGGTGAGAGCGTCGACCGCCGAGGCAGACGCCTTGGTAGCCAGGCCATTGGTGGTGCTATTGACCGCGTTTTCCAGCGTGGTGGTGCGCCCGGCCACGCTGGTCAGCGTTGAGCCTTGCTGGCTAACTGTCGAGGACAGGCTATCCACTGCGGCCGATGTAGCAGCGTTGTTCACCGCATTGACCTGGCCGTTGTCCCTCCATCCAGTTGCCCGGCTACCGTATTCAAACTGCGGCCGCGCCATTTCCACGTATCCCGCTGTTACCGTGCCAGTCGCGCTGTAGATACGCAGATAGACGTAGCAAGTCACTGCCCCAGCGGGGGCGACGGCGCTGAATTGCTCTCGCTTACCTGCTGCGGTGATGGTCAGCATCGCCGAGTTAGGAGCGCTGATCACGGTGCCGGCCGCATTAATCCATTGAATGAAGAACCTGAAACCCAAGCCAGCAGTGCCGCGAAGGTAGATAGACGTTGCAATGGTTTGGCCTTCGGCCACCATTGGTCTGCGATCTTTCGTGCCACCGGTTGGGCGAATGGATTTGTACGGCGTGCCGGTGCCAACGGCGGACACCTCAACACGTACTGCCTTCTCACCTGCATTCAGCCAGGATGCGACCAGAGATTCGACGCTGGTCGCTGGCCCCTCGGTAGCCCAGCCATCAGCGATATCAGTACCTGTCCCAGCTTTGTTAAAAGTTGGGTTGTAGAACAGGTTCTCGCCGCCGACATCCCCAATGCTGTTGTCCAGCTGGGTCAGCTGGTTGGATGCGCTGGTTAGGCCCTGTTCTGTCAACGCTACGCGCCCTGTGAGGGCCGTGGTGGCAGAAGCATTTGCAGCAGCAACCGCCGCGTTCACCTTGCCGTTGTCCCGCCACCCAGTAACTACCGGGCTGTGCTCGAACTGCGCCTTATCGAGGTCCACGAAACCAGCTGAAATCCCTGCTGCGCCGACCGAGGAACGAAGCCTGTACAGCACCTCCACTCGAACGGAGCCAGCCGGAGCCGCCCCTCCCGTGAACACAGCTCGCTGATAGTTGGGGGTAAGGTCGAAGTTGGCTGGCCCATGAGTGGCGAGGGTTGCCCCTGCCGCATCTTTGTACAGCAAGTAGATTTGGCAGAGTAAGCCAGTGTTCCCCCGCACATACACCGAAGCAGTAGCTACCACTCCTTCATAAATCGGCGGCCGATTGTCTGGATTAGTCGTCGTAGGAACGAAGTCGATGTAATCCGTGCCGGAGCCCGCTGACAGGCCGGTCACATCCAGGCGCTGGCATTTTCCCTCTGCGCCGAGGTCGGAGTTTCGCAGAGTCGGGGTCACGACCACGGCAGTGGTCTTTCGCCATCCCCACCCGTCCGCGATGTTCCCTGCGCTGGACCCGGTGGTGCTAGGCACGTCGAACGAGGGGTTGTACAACAGGTTCTCGCCGCCAACCTGCTTCAGCGAGGTGTTTACGTTGGTAATTGCCTGGCCGTTGGCTGTGATCGCCGCGCCCTGCTGGTCCACGGTGTTGGTCAGGGCCTGCACCGTGGAGGCGTCGGCCTTGCTCGCCACCTGGGTCAGCGCGCTGGCTGCCGCCGCGGCGGCGTCCGTTGCCACCTTGTCGGTGACCGCCACCCACGCGGAGCCGTTCCAGCGCTTCGGCGTGTTGGCCCCGCCAGTAATATCGATCCAGAGGTTCTGCTGCAGCCTGTCAGCCACGGCTGGGGCAGCAGCTTGAACGATCGTCTTGCCTTTGCTCCCGGCCAGGGTTGCCGCATCGTCGGCCGCCTTCTGCGCTGCGCTGACGTTCTGGTTGGTGGTGTTCAGGCTGTTCTGCAGGCCGGTCATGGCCTGGCCCTGGCTCGAAAGCCCCTGCTCGTTCTGGGTGACGCGGCTCGACAGGCTATCGACGACAGATGAGTCGGCTTTGCCGGCGATGCTGGTTCGCAGGCCGTCGATCTGCTGAGCCTGGGCGTCCACTACGCCGTCGAGATCGCTCACTGCCGTCTCTACGGTACCGACACGAGCGGCCAGGCCATTTGCGGTCTGCACCGCCTGGCCGATGTCGGTCCAGTAGGTGGTGTTCGGCGGCGCGTTGCCGGCCGGCACAGCGCCCTTGGCCTGGTACAGCTTTCCATCGTCACCCAGCACGCCCTGGCCAGCGGTGTAGGCCTGGTCTGGCTTGTACGGCATCGAGTCGGCCAGGTCGGCAATTGTGTCGATCTGCCGCTGCAGCTCGGCCTGCACCTCGGTGACGTGGTTGCTCACCTCGGTGATCTGCTCGCCCAGGTCGGAGCGCACACCTTCCACACGCTCGTTCACCGAACCAGGTACGGTCGGCGGCGCGGTGATCAGCTCAATATCCTTGCGCAGTTCAGGGTACAGGGCGCCGTTGCCGATCTTGTCCTTGAAATACTCCTCATACTCGGACTCGTCGCTGCTCGTCGCACCGCTCACACCGACTCCAGTTGGGTACCAGGGGCCAATGTTGCCGGTCCGATCGACCAAGCGCGCCCAGAAAAAGTACTGAACTCCCGCGGCACCCTGCTGCAGGGTATGGTCCTTCTGCGGGAACGCGAAGTCGCCCAGCTTGATTGCGTCATCAAGCGAGGTAGTTTTGCTGTACCAGATCTCGGTGCGCTGGGTGTCTTCAGCGCCAGCGGGGAAACCCCACGACAGGCCGATGGCGTACACCTGCGGCTTGGTCGTCAGGTGCGTCACCGCCGGCGGCAACCCCTCCTTCCCTTTCAGCTGGGTCAGAACGGAATCACGCCAGATCGAGGTGATGTCGAACGAGCTGACTGCTCGCACGCGAGCTAGGTAGGCGCCCGCGTAGATGCCGACCACGTCGACAGAAGCCGCCCCGGTGCGCTGCAGGCGAATCCAGTTGCTGTTGTCCTTGCGCCATTCCACGTCGTAGGCGACGGCGCCCTCCACGGCCGGCCAGGCGATGGTCATGGTGCTGACCGCAATGCCCTGGTCGATCATGTGCGCCGACGACAGCGTGACGCTGGCCGGCGGCTGCACGGTCATCACCGGGATGACGCTGATCGGGCGCTCATCCAGCTTGGCGCCTGTGTCGATGGCCGTGAACTTGCTCGGATTGAACTCCAGCGCGGTGATCTCGTACTCGCCTTCCTGGGTGCGGCTGGTCTTGAGCACCCGGAAAAGCTGGACCGCTAGGTCGTCATAATCGATCGCCCACTGCAGCTCGGGCTCCGGCTGCACGCCGTACTCGGTGGTCACCGTCACCACGCGACCAGCAACCGATTGCACGGTGCGCGCCTGGGCGGTCCCGTTCGGCAGGTTCAGGATCAGGCGGTCACCGGCCTTGATCGGGGTATCGCGATCCAGAGTGACCACCCGACCGGCAGCCGCCGAGATCCGGCCACCGTTCGGACGACCCGCCACCAGGTCGTCGGCCACAGGAATGACGTAGCCAGGCAGTGGGATACGACCCTCCATGCCGGTCTTGAAGCTGACGGTACGGTCCTGGCTGTTGCTCAGCAGCGCCCATTTGCCTCGGCGCTGGGCCTCGGACGCACGGGTGCAGCCGATAGCAGACAGTTCCACCGGACGGTCACGGTACCGGCGCTGGAGCGACAGGTCGGTCACCGGAATGACGTCGGTGTCGTAGTTGTTGGCCGGGTTGTCGTAGCTGACCAGGGCGCGGCTGTAGTGCGTGTTGCGCTCGGCGCCGCCGTAGACGAAGTCACCGTCGATCACGTTGGCCCGGGTGAACACGTAGTCGATGTCCTGGGCGCGCGGCATATCCGCCTGCATGAACAGCGAGCCGTGGGCCCAGTACACCATGCCTCGGTAGATGGCGGCCAAGTCACGGAGCAGCGTCCAGGCCTCGGAACGGCCCTGGAGGTTCATATCGCACAGATAGCGCGGCTCTTGGCCGCCAACGCCATCCGGCACCAGCTGATCGCAGTACTGGGCGATGCGGTACATCTCCCATTTGTCGACCATCCACGACTTGATGCGCTTGCCCAGGCCGAAACGATCCTCGACGCACAGGCCGTAGGTCACGAACGCAGGGTTGTTGGTCCAGGCCTGCTTGAAGGTGCCGTCCCACACTCCGGTGTAGGTACGGGCTATCGGGTCGTAATTGGTCGGTACCGGCCAACGCTTGGCCTTGCACTTCACGGTGACGGCCGGGATGTTCTGGAACTGCTGGGCGTCGAACTCGATGTACAACAGCGCGGTGTTCGGGTAGCGCAGTTTCTGGTCGATGATCTCGGTGTAGCCAGCGATGGTCATCGTGTCGGCCACGGTGCCGCTGTTGGCGTTCGGGGTGATCCGACGCACACGCAGCATCCAGCCGGAAGTCGCCTTGGGCAGGTTCACGCGCACGGAGCGCTGGTAGCCGTTGGTGGTCTTGCCGTCCACAGCGCCCAGGTGAGCCGCGACGTAGGCGCCTCCGTCGGTAGCGATATCGATCGCATACTCGATGCGGTAGCCATTGGTGTTGCCGCTGCTGTCCTGCTGGGCCAGGCGCGGCCAAGTCATGCGCACGCGCACGGCCGACAGCTGGGTGTTGCTCAGGGCGCGGGTGAACGGGTTGTCGCTGCGCAGCTCGACATTGACGTTGGTCTCGTTTTCGACAGAGGGAATGCCCTGGATGTACTCCTGCTCGACGGAACCCGAGCGCCACTCCCACTTCACACCTGGGAAATTCACGTTGCCGCTGGCGTCCATGATCGGCGTGTTGTCGAGGTAAATGTCACGGTCGGTTGGCGTACCGTCGAATTCGCCCTCGCCCACGGCCAGCAGGATCTTGGCGATGTTCGTCGACTGCAGGCTGTCCGGTGCTTCGACGGGGGTCTTTGGCTTGCTCTCGCCGCCCTTGGCGCCAGTGATGTCCAGGTGAGCTGCTGCGCCCATACTTTCCTCCGGGCAATAAAAAACCGCCCGGAGGCGGTTGCTATGTAGTGCGGTACTCAGGCCGCATCGATTCCTAACGTCATCTGAAGTTGTTCGCGCCAGTACTCGACCTGATGAATCAGTGCGGGTTTGCGCCCCTTCCATCGAGCCAGCTCGCGTCCACTTAGGCTTGCGACCTGCTGCCCATCGTCCAATGCGCGGCAAGCACGATCGAACTGCTGCTTTTCGTTGAGTTCGCCACGCAGAAGGGCATCAATATGAAGGTCGGCCCAAACAGCAAAATCGTCGTCCAACCATCGTGCAAAGGCCACGGCAAGCTTTGGATGCAACCAGGTGCCGGCCTTGCCGCGCACCCGTGATGCCTCGACAAGTTTGATGTCCGAGTTTCGGACATCAATACAAAGGTGCCTTATCAGGGCTGCCATGTAGCTTTTAGTGCTTGGCAGCTCTAGCCATTTCGCCGGCCTTTTGCCAAACCTCTTAGCTACATCGGTGGCATTGATCCATCCGTCGCTATTGAAGCGAACGGCTTGGCCGGCGTAGTGAAACGGGATGACGTTGTTGTTCATGGGTAGCTCCTTCCGCCTAAAGAAGGTGGTGCAGGCAGGGGCGTAGGCGGAGCAAAACCGTCCCTTTTCAGTTGATCTGACCTAGCCTGCACCGGCATCCCCGAAGGGATTCCGGGCACAAAAAAGCCCCAACACGCGCGAGCGTCCGGGGCTTTTGGTGAATCCGAGGCACAAAAAAACCCCGGTCCGCTCCTGGCGTTGTCCGAGGTTTTTCGCAGCTGAGGGTAAGCGCCTCAGCGCGTGGCGTTAAATCCGCATAATGGGGAAATTCTCGCTCATTCGCTCACTTAATGTCTAGGCCTTGTCTTGCGCCTCAATCGAGGCTGAGATGATCGCTCCGCCCCAACGTCGATCGCCGATGCAGATCGGGACGGGATTCCCGCTGGCGGTGGTGTTCTTGGCGCTGCCGAAGGCGTACGACGGTAGGTTTTCGGGTGCAGCGCTCTGGGATAGGCCCTTGGCTTGTGGACTGAGCATTTGGATGACGCCACCGGCAGTCATCGCGATACCTGCACTGATAAGGGGCGTGCCGAATGGGGTAGCTGCCAGGAAGGCACCAGCGACTATGAGGGTGATCCCAATCACCGTTTGCAGTAGACCGCCGCGCTTGCTTCCTGCAACAACGGGCACAATGCGAAGTTCCTGAGTGCCTGCGCGCGAGAAGTCATCTTGCCCGACGTTTTTTCGATTTCGGAAGATTGCAAAGCGTAATCCCAGGCGATCCAGCCGCCTGATCTCTTCTTCAAAGCCTTGCAGCGTTGCTTTCAACGCCTTGAAAACCTCCCAAGTTTCCCCACTGTCGATCTGGCGCCTGTGTGTTCTTCCAAATTTTTTTGCCAGTGATCCAGATAGCTTGATGGTGGTCATCGACGCAAAGTGCGGAGCGGTAGCTGTCATCCCTTCTGGCTCTCATAAAAATGCCGCCCGTAGGCGGCTTGGTCACTCGTATTTGATATAAGGGCCTATGTAGACGCCGCTCATATCACCACTGATTCTATAAATGCTTTCTTTGCCTTCCTGCACCTTTGCGGTGATAGATCGAACCGCCATTCCGCCGCACAAGCCAGAGTCAGCAAGTCCAATTCCAAGGTTTGGCTGTCCAGCAGGCAGATAGAAACTCGCACGCTGTCCAGTGCCAACTTTTGCCGCTTTTTTCCCATCGAGATAAACGACGACATCACAACCCGAGCCGAGAGCACCAGAATCTCTAACGACAGTCACTGTTCCGCCGCCGTCGACAGGCCTCGATTGGTACGCATAAAGCTCATCACTAGGTACTGGCTCCGCCTGCGAAACAGGTGTGGCAGACGTAGCGCAGCCGGCCAGCATAGCCAGCCCCAACGCACCTATCAAAATTCGCATGTGATCCCTCCCTTGAAAAACGGGACTGTACCATCGCACGCCCTCGTGGTGACGCAAGACAATGCTCGCTTTCGATCTGCGGAGAGCCGATTGACCAACGAGACCAACCAATCCACGCATTCCGACTATCCTCATACTTCCCGACTATTCACAAGGACGGTAAGCGCATGTCCGAAGATGGGAAGCGGAGATTTGCCGAGGCTCTGGAGCACTGGGCCATGGTGCTTGACGATTTGCGCGCCAGGGAAAGGGCCGAGGCCATTGCTCAGGTCGTGCAACGTGAGAAAGCGCGGATCTCGCATGCTTTTCATGCCAGCGCTCTGGGGAAGCATCATGCTGGGAAGCACAAGGTCTGAGCCGGATGCAGAAAGCCCAGCGCGGGGCTGGGCTGGCATGCCTACGGAAGCTCTATGCCCAAGCGCTCTTTCATCAATTGCTTGCCGTAAGCTTTCCCAATCTCGAGTAGCACTCCTAGACCAGCTACGCCTGCTCTTTCAGCCCCCTCCTTCGTTCTTCGCCAAATTTCCGGATCGCGTACAGTGTCAAGGAATTCGTGGCCCTTATAGGTGAGCCGAGTAGCTTGCCATTCGAAGCTATTCATTCCACCAACGTTGTCCGCCTTCAAAAAGCCGGCCTCTGCTAGAAGCATGACGTGATACGACGTTTCAACGTCTGATCTTTCAGAAATCTGTAGTGAAATCCAACGGTCAGGTTTGTCGTGCGCCTCGACAGCCAGAAGAATCTCACGCACCAAGTCCTTATCAAGCTTCAATAGAAAAATCTCCCTCGAAAAGGCCGACTTTTGCAGCCGACCTGGCAAGACATCCATCGTGGTTGAAAAAAACAGTACCGACGACGCCAGAGCCGTAGTAGCGTAATACCTTTTCTCGGTGGGTCACGAGCTTTTGGAAGAGAATTGACCACCGATCCCACTAGCATGAATGCCCACGTCAAGATTGCTTGGTAGGGTTTGTTCAACTCGAAAAGACTGTGGAGTAACGATAAACGCCATGTCAACCTCCCCCAAAAAACCATCTCGCGAAGAGCTAAAAGAGTTGCGTAGGCAGCGAAGAGAAGCTCTGCTGGATTGGCTAAAAATCATACGGAGCAGGGTTAAATTAGGGGTCGCGTGCAATGAATCATTCATCGGGATCGTCAACTTTGCCAAGAGATCCAGCCTGTCTCTTACGCTCTATAAGATTGGCACCTCTATCACCCGTGAGGCTACAGCCCAGTACATTCTGAAAGTCACAGGCGACGTTTTAGAGATGGAGCGCCGAGGTGGGGATCAATACCAGTTCTTGAAGGACCGATGCTTTGCAGTTCGCATCAAGCCTAATACCTCTGGCCGCAGTACTCCTGAGCATCATTTCTCGATGGTAAACTGGAAGGAAGAGGTTTCTTACAATACCGCGGACCACTTCGCGACGATCAAGATTGATCTGGAAACTCCAATGGAAAACAGCGAAAAAACTCGACTATTTGGAAAAGTTGGGACGATCTACAGGCCGTAGAAAATGGCTCTGTGTTAAGGCAAACCTCCCAGCGTTAGCTGGGCTTCAAGTTACTAGCCCTCCGCAGAGGCACCTGCAACCGCGACGGCCCCGCCACCGAGTGCTGCCCCTGCACCTGCCACAACCGCAGTACCAACAGCCATTCCGCCACCACCTGCTGCAACTGCCCCGCCACCCAGAGCGGCAAGCGAAGCATTAGTCAGAGCCGCTCCGTGCAGGGTGCTAATCGCCGTACCTGTGCTAGCAGCTCCGAGTAATCCTGCTGACCCAGCTGCAGCTGCTATTGCTGGGGCCGCGACCAACGCAACTCCCCCAGTAGCGGCCGCAGCAACCACAGCTGATGTCACTGGGTTTTCCGTGACCGTCCCCTCCACTGCTTGAGCCGCATTTCCGATATGTTGGACCACGGTGTCACCAGCTGACAAAGCGCTACGCAAGCCAGAATTGAGTTTGTCACCTATAGATTCGATGATGCTCCAGATGCTCATGGCCATCCCTCTATGCAAAATGCCATCATCACCCAGAGGCTACGTTCTGGCTAGCCTACTATCGACTCCAGCCTGGATGGAAACCCAGTTCCTACTCAGTTAGCCGCTGTAGTAGCGTTGTGCCTCCAACGAACCGCCCCAGCCAGGCGCCGGAAACCCATGGACTGGGGCAAATTAAGGAGACATGACATGCCGAATCCCGGACAAACCATTTTCCCGTACATCATTGTTACCAGCAATGAAGATTACGCCCCCGTCGCTGAGCAGTTTGCGCACAGGGGAGTAGAGGTGGGCTGTGGCGTGATCAGTTTCCTCTCGGAATCTGATTTTTCCACCATTTTCGCAAGCCTCAAGGAGGTGGGATCAGGGTTTGCACTGATCCTTGCCGACAATCTCGGCTACTTCGGAGATGGGAATTTCGCGCGGGTATTCCATAACATCAGGTGATGACGAAGCTGCCCCCTGTGAACTGCAGCTTGCCACCGACAACCTCGATTTTCCCGCTTTCTCCAAGATGGTATGGGCCGCTGAGCAAATACTCAGCGCGCCCATCCTGTACATCTAATTCGACTGGCTCCCGATCAGGCGGATTGTTGTACCGAGCGCGCCAAGCGATTGTTGGCTTGAAAGGGTCATTGCTCTGCATGATCACTCCTGCGGCCTGGCCGCTTCACTTCGCGTCCCGATGACGCAACACAAGGCGCGTCCGGTCGAGCCACGGCCCGCCGAACACGATGATTTCTGATGGCCTGCCGAGCAGGTGGTGCAGCATGAAGGGGCCAGCCCCAAAGACCTGGGCATGTTCCTCTGGCAGTTGCGCGTCGGCGCCCAGGTAGATGCCGGCGTGGTTCGGGTGAGCCGTACGGCCCACGGCCATGACGATCATGTCGCCGCGCTGCGGCTGGCTGACCTCGTAGAACCCGGCCGCCTCGTAAGCCTGTTCATACAAGCTCGGTCCGTCCGACTTCTCCCACCACCCCTCCTCCCTCACGTAGGCCGGAAATTCCAGACGCCACTCGCGCTTGTACCAGTCAGCACAGACCTGCCAGCAGTCCCAGGCGCCATGCACGAACGGCCGCCCCAGCAGCGGCGCATGACCAGTCGGCGTGATGGTGCGCAGGTCGCCCTCCGGCCACGACAGGATGTGCCAGGGCAAACCAGTGGCTTCGCACATGGCCAAGTCCCGGGGCGAAGGCCTGCTGGCGGCGTCGGGGTGCGAGTGCACGATGCCGATCACCTCGCCCTGGTCTTCAGCCGCAGCGTACTGCTCGGGCGCAATCCGGAACTCTTCGCCAGGATCTGCGGCAGTGTTCTCGCACGGCACGTAACGCTGTGAGCGTCCGATGGCGACGATCAGCCCGCAGCACTCCCGCGGGTATTCCGCCGCAGCATGCGCTTGCACGGCGGCCAAGATGTGTTTGCGCATGGTCAGCTCCGTGCGATGAGGGAAACAGCCGGGAAGCCACCAAAGGGCAGCTGGTTGCCCTGGCCGAAGCGAACGGTACAGCCTGAGTCGAGGCAGCCGTTGCACTGATCCCTGGCCGGGTCATCCGTGGGATTGCCGTCCAGGTCGTAATAGGGCCCGGTGTACCCACAGTTCGGACCACGGTAGCCGGCGGTCATGGCCCAGTGACATAGCTGGGTCATCTGCCGGCCGATCGTCTCCCCGCCCACGTCGCCAGGGCTGGCCAGCTCCCAAGAAACCGTGGTGCCGTTCTCGGACACCTTCTGGTCGATGTACCAGACCTCGATGGCTTCCTCGGTCGGATCAGCCTCTGGGTTGCCGGCGGGGAAGTTTGCCGAGTCCAAGTAGCGCGCCATGGTGTGGCGCATGGTCAGCTTGAACTCGATTAGGTTGTCGAAGGCCAGGCATAGGGCAGTAATCCGGCCATTGACGTTGCCGACCGTCAGCGTGGGGCGAACGGCGGTACCGTCCGAATTCGCTTCAATGCCCTCGATCTGCATTGGCCAGGCGCCATACTCATTGCCCTGCCACCAGATCGACTTGGCCGGCAGCTGGTCGGCGTTCGCGCCAGCCATTGCAAGCTCCTGAGCCGTGTGTGGTATCGCGTGCCCATGGAATCGCAGCGTGTCCGCTCCAAAATCGGAGCCGTCCAGCTCGAACAGCAGGATTTCCGCCCCCGGTTCCAGCTTCTGCAGATGAGTGATCAAGGTCATGGATGGAATGCTCGTTCAAAGGTGACCGTCAGCACTGCTACCCCACCCGGTTTTCGCTGCTGCCGGAACGTCTCGCACCGGTACAGGCCGAGGACACCCTCGGGGTTCGTCCACAAAAAGGACGTGGCGCCCCGATGACGCCGGATGAATCCGAGGATAGGTGCTACCTCTTCAGCCAGGCCGCCGAACGACAGTGACCAGCTGTCAGACTCAGCGTTCAGGCCATCGGTGGACACCTGGGCGTAGTTGTCACCGAACTGTGATTTCCGGGTGCGCAAGGTACTGTCACCGCTGGCTTCGTCATCTGGCGCCCAGGTAAAGGTTTCGATCGCCATCAGCGTCTCCCATTGCTATTTCGATAGCTCAACCCACCAGCGCGCCAAGACGCGGCGATTGCGCGCTCGGCCACGCCCTGCATTTGTTGTTGCATGTTCTGCTGCAGCGCGCTCGTGTCCAGTTCCATTCCGTCTGAGCTACGATCCTCCACAGTCACTGCCACAGGCGCGCTCACTTGAACGACGGTCGATCCACCAGCAGTGGCTCCTACCATCTGCACGCCAAGCGAGCCATCCGACCCACGGGCCAGCGGCATGATCGCTTCCGGACCAGCCTCCCCGACAACGCCGATGTCACCTCCCGCGAGACCAAAGGGAGTCGGTGTATTCACAATGCTGTTTGTAAAGGCGCCACCCTTGGCAAAGAATTGCACGCCACCGTTCCAGCCGCCCCCCTTAGCCTGCCTCACGCCCGACCAATTGTTGAGGTAGTCAGAGCTGTAACCAGCTTGGGATGCGCCTACGTTGGAAGACACCGCGCCGGCCGATCCAGTTGGTAAGCCGTTGCCACTTCCGCCGCCGAACCAGGCGCTCGCAGCAGAAACACCCAGGCCAACCAAACCGCTCAGCAGCGAACTCGCGGCCTGCTGACTGGCGATCCTGGCCATGTCCGAAATGACGCTGGTAGTGAAGTCCCTAAAGCTGGACTTGCCGTTGATGGCGAAGTCAGCCACGGCGTCACGGGCAGTATTGAAGCCCGTAGTCAGCATGTCGTCGGTTGCGCCTGCCACGTTCGCAGCGTCGGCCTGGATGTTCGCCCAGGCTCGCTTGGCACCGTTGCGGTAGTCTCGTTGGGCCTGCAGCCGGGCCTCGAATCCGTCGACTTCCATCTGCAACTCACGCGCCTGGTAGTCGGCCAGGTCGGCGAGACGCTGCTGGTAGGCATCTTCGCTGAGGCGGCGGGATACATCTTCCTGCTGCTCCTCCAGCTGCCGGCGGGCTTCGGCGTACTTCTGGCGCACGGCGTTCAAGCGATCGGCCTGTTCGCGCTGGTCGTCCCCCATCCCTACACCGGCGACATCCGCATTGATCGCGTCCTGGCGTGTCTGCAGCACTACCTCCATGGCTTTGCGGTAGGCCTCGGCACTGTTGCGGCGAACCTCCGCAAGCTTCCTCTCTTCCTCGGCCCGCTTCTGCAATACCGGGTCGGCGTAAGCCGTGTTGAGGTTCTTGATGCCGAGCTCCATCTCAGCAGCAGTGATCTTGCCGGCGGTATGTGCCTTGCGCAGGCCCTGCACGCCTTCGACCAAGTCCTCGAGGCGCTTTTTCTCGGGGAGCGCTCGGTCGATGATCGCGTCGAGGGCCTTGATCTCGTCCTTTAGCGCCTTCGTGCGGTCCTTGCTGCCTTCGGTGGCGTCCTTGTTAGCCTTCTTCTGCGATTCAATCGCGCTGGCCGCCGACAGGATCGCCTGTCGGTCGGTCTCAGTGAGGTCAGCGTTTTCAGCCAAGTAGCGGTTAGCGATTTTGGTCGCGTCGCCGTTGTCCTGTAGGCCAGCCAGCTGCTTCTGCAGCGTCTCCAGGTAGGTTTGTCCCGCCGTACTCATACCTGCCTTGGCGGCATTGTTGGCATGAGTGGCCGAGGTGTTCTCGTCGGTTACCCCGGTCAGGACCCGTAGTGTTTCAGCGATCAATCCCGAGCGCTGGTCGGCATCGCTGACTGTACCGGCCTGGGTGATCCACTGCTGCACGGTGCCGGCCGGCAACTGCAGGCGGTTGCCGACCTCCTGGAGGATCGGCGAAAGCCCTTGACCTGCCGCGCGCGCTTCGTTGAGCCGGTCGACCAGCCCTTGGTACTCAGCCAGCTGCCGGTTGTACTGGCCGCCGGAGTCGCGTGCCGGGGCAGTGACCACGGCAGAACGGATGGACTGAGCCAGCTCGCCGTAGGCGTCCTTGACCTTGTCCGCCGAAGTGATCTGCTCTTGTTGCCACTTCACCAGCGAGGCTTCGCGCTGGTCCTTGTTGAGCTTTGCGAATTCCTCGCGCAGTTGCGCCACTGGTTTGTGCAGGTCCTCCAGGCTGACGCCTGCCTGATCGGCGTTGCTGCCCAGGAGCAGGAAGCTGGCAGCCGCCGTACCAGCCAACAGAGCAAGCCCCATTGGGCCGCCCAGGACGCTAAGCAAGCCTGCACTGACAGTGCGGAGGCTGGCCTGTGCTGTTGCTACCGCAGCGGTCGCAGCCGCTTCGCGCTGTCGCGCCTGTGCCAGCTGGATGGACATTTGCGTCTGCACCGCCGTACCACGAGCCGCTGCAGCCTCGCGCGCTGCCAGAATGGTCAACGTTTCGGCCTTCCGCTGGTCAGCAATGGCTGCCTGCAGTACGGCCTCTGCCTGCGCGATACGCGCCGCACGGTCGGCCAGAGCTGACTTCACCGCCAGGCCAGATTTAGCCACGTAATTGGTCAACGCGGCGACGCCCGCACCGGCCATGGCCACGGCCACCAGGTCAACGTTGTCGGCCAGGGTGATCAGGATGCTCGACAGGCCAGCAACGGCGCCGGTCTGCTCTTCCATACCTCCCAAGAAGCTCTGGATGGCATTGCCTATGTTCACCATCGCGTCCTGTACGCTGGTGGACATGTCGGCAGCGGCTTGGCGATTGACCTCGACAGTCTTCAGCAGGCCGGTATTGATATCGTCGAGCGACAGCTTGCCCTGAACGCCAAGCTTGCGGATTTCTTCCGCGCTTTTGCCGGTGGCGGTGGCGATCGCCGTGACGATGGTGGGCATGGCGTCCTGAATCGACACCCAGCCATCCGCCTCGACCTTACCGGTCTGTAACGCTTTCGAGTAGGCGTCAAGCGCAGACCCCGCCTTGTCGGCGGCGGCTGCGTTGGTAACTAGCAAGAAGCTGAAGCTGTCGGTGATGTCGAGGGTTTGCTGGGTGTTGAAACCCAGGCTACGCATGACGTCCGCAGTGCGGATGTACAGTTCTTGCGCCTCAGCCAATGGCCGGTAGGTCTCCTGCGCGGTACGCAGCAGGTGCTCCTGCACCGTCTGGTACTCACCAGCACTGCCAGCGGCGGCCTTCATCCGGTCGGACATCTGCCCATAGGCGTCGACCTGCTGGATGATGCTGCCAATCAGACCAGCACCTGCCACGGCAGCAAATGCGCCACGCATCAGCATCCCGGCTTTTTCAGCGGCAACCCCGGCGCTGTCGAACGCGGAGTCCACTTGTTCCAGGTTCCGGTCAATCGACTGGGTAGTACGCGCCACCACTTGGTCAGCACTTGCCAGCTCGCGCCGCAGTTGGGCAGTGGTGGCCTCGATCTGGACCAGCATCCCCTGGACTTGTTGGTCGGCCATGCAAATCTCCAAGCACTAAAACCGCCCAGAGGCGGCGCGCTGTCTACTGTTTCGGCCGCCCTCGCAGGAAGCTCTTCAATTTGTCCGCGACGCTTTCGCGCTTCTGCGGTGAGGCCGGGGTTTGTCCCTGTCCCTCGCCCTGCCCTCTCCCGGTCCAATCGAGACGAGCATCGAGAGCGAGCATGATTTGCGGGATTGGGGTGTGCCACGCGGTGTCAGGCGGCCAGCCAAGCCAGCCGGTGGCCACGCCGAACAGGTAATCGACGTAGCTGCCGTTCTTCACTGCGCTGTGCTGGCCGCCTCGTCCTTTCCCCGGGCGGCCACGCTCGGCGGCACTGGGTTGAGCAGGACAGTGATGAACTCGGTTAGCTTGCCGGAGACCTGGGCGACGCCGCTATGAAACACCTCTCGGGCGATGACCGGGTGCTGATCCGGCTTCAGGTCGGCGCCCGCGACAACGATGTCAGCGCAAGCAGCGATGCTCATTAGGCGCATGGCCTCCAGTGCTCCGCGCAGTCCGCCGAAGCGGGACTCTATGCGCAGCGCGGCATCCAGTGTTGGTTTCAGGGTGTAGCTGCGAGCACCGATCAACAGCGTGATGGTGCCGTGCAAGGCTTCGCTCATGGGGGTTCTCGCTGAAATGGACGGGGCTGAGCCCCGTCACAGTCACGGGGTAGCCGGACCGGCTGGGATCTCGATGATGTCGGTGTTGATCCCGAGCGTGATGTTGCGGCGTACCACGTTGTCGGCGGCGCCAGGGGCCACGGTGTTGTTCATCACCTTGACGCCGTAATAGAACGTGGTCGGAAGGATCGGCGGGGTTGCATCAGGGTCGCCGTCGTTGAGGGTGACCTTGATGTTGTAGTTGCCTTTGGAGCGGTCCTTGTGCGCCACAGCGACGGCCTTCTGGCCAGCGTCGCCATTGTCCAGCCCCACCGTGACGGTCATGTTGCCCGCATCAGCAGTGCCCTTGTATTTGCGCACCCGCCCATTGGCCAAGGAGGTGAAGTTGACAGGGTTGAACGTATCGCCAAATTCGCCCAGGTCTTCAATCTCGCCAACGTCCACATAGGTGTCGGCTTCGTACTCGGTCAGGGTGCTCGCGCCGGTCTTGCCGCCAATGGAGAGGCGGCAGCCGGCAGCTGTGTTGAGGTTGTCGTCGGCCATGGGGGATTCCTTTAAAGGCACATTGGATAAAAAGCCGCAGTGCGGCCGGTGGGTAATTCAGTGGGTGGTGATCACGCGAACGGTGATCGAGCCTTGGTAAGTGATGCCATCGGCGTCGCGCTGTGCGTCGGCCTGTTCAACGCGCACGGAAACTGCGCGGCCCACATCCAGCGGAAGCCGGCGCTCGTCGAGGGCGGCTATAACCTCGCCGTTGATACGCTTGACCTCAGCCTGGCCCACGGCATCAGACCAGACCGACAGGTACAGCAGGCGCGTTTCGCGTCTCCGGCCCGAGATCGGGCTGCTGTTGACCGAAACCTCCCGGTCGATGGAGACATACGGCATGTCGGCATTCAGCGGCGCGCCGTCGTAGATCGGGCAGCTGACCTCGGCCTCGAGCCTTGCGAAGATGGCCTCCTGCAGAGCCAGCGATGGATCAGCCATTGCCTACCCCCTGGCTTGCTTTGCGGAGCGTGCGGAGCACGGCAGCCTCGATATCAGCCATCACGTACTCCCGATTGACCTGGATAGATGGTCGGAGCCAGGGATGAGCCGGCCTGGCCGGGATATCAGGGTACTTGCCGAAGAAGTGCGTTCCGTCACTCTTATTGGTCACCCGCCGGTTTCGATCGCCCGCCCGCTTCCCGCCCTCGTAGCCTTTGGTCCCGTACTCAATGAAACGCAGGTAAAAGAACCTTCGGTTGTCCCGCTTGCCGCGAATGCCAATCTGCGCATCCAGGCCGCTGGGGGAAACGTAGACTTTCAGGGCTGCGGCGGCAGCCCCAGTATCCTTGGGCATCAGTTGCCGCTGGGTCTCCAGAATGCGGTTCGCTGCCCCCAACATCGCCGGCTGCAGCTCGTTGTCCATCGTCGTGTGGATGTTGCGCAGCGTCCGGCGTAGCCGGATGTCGCCACGAATGCTGGACCGGCGCACCATGGGTTACTCCTTGGTTGGGTCGGCCTTCGCTGGCTTTTCGGTAGTGACGGCTTGGTCCTTGATTTCCACGGCGTAGCCGCGGGCAATCAAGCCTTCGCCGTATTCCTTCTTCACGTCGAATATTTCGCCCTTCTGACGCTCGCCAGAGGCGCCAGTCAGTGGGCCCAGTGCTTGAATTTTCATACTCGCCCTCATGGGTTAGGTACCGATGAGCAGAGAAGCCTCATCAGGGAGTTTTCGTTGTCCGGCAATACGGCCTCGACCTGGTAAGTGATCCCGCGTCGCGTCAGCCTTGATCCTGCGACGATGTCTGAGCGCGGCCTCCCGATAATCTCTGCGGTTACGACAGCGTTCAGTTTTTCAGCAAGCGCGGTGACCCGGCCGCTTGGGGTCCGAACCTCACCCCACATTTCGGGCCGTGCAGCGGGCAGCCAGGTCACTGTCGCGCCCCCGGACTTATTCCTCTCTTCGTGCCGATGAGCCACCTGCAACCGATGACGCAGCGGCCCGGCCCTCATACGCCCCACCCAATACGATGTGGCGTCAGAAGCGCCTTCGAACCTTGCGGCAGCTCGGTGGCGATGGTCCCGATCACAACGTCTTCCCGGTTGGCATAAAGGTGGCCGAGGATCAGTAAGCAGGCAGCCTTGATCTGCTTGTTGCAGACCATGGGGGACACGCCAGCATCGTCGGCAGCGACAGCTTCATCCAGCGCCTGCTGATCGGCGTAGAAGCGACGGTTCAGATAGTCCATCGCCTGCCCTTCGGCCGCCTCGATCAGGAGCTCCAGGTATTCGTCATCATCGTCGGGGTCCCGAAGGTGGTGACGAGCAATGGTCAAACTGATGACCGACATACCCTCACTCCTTCAGCGGATCGAACGATGCCAGCTTCTTCTCCACCAGCTCTTCAGCATGGCGGCGAGGCACCGAGTAGGCCGGTCCACCGCGACGGCGCAACTCACCTTCATCCATGTAGGACCGCATCGGATAGATCTGCAGGGTCAAAGGATTGGGGCTAGCCTGCGCCTCGGCCGCCGGGTGATTGATGCCATCCTCGGCATTACCTTCCGCCAAGACGGGCTGGACAGAGCCACTAGGCTCGCCCGTTACCACGGCAGTAGCAGCGGAGTCTGTTGCTACCACTTCTCCCGCCGCACTCGAATCTGGAGCCCGGCTTGCCGCCCCTTCCTGCGGTACCGGGGCTACGCTCGCTCCCGGGCTTGGAGCAGTTTCAGGGGCGCCTGAATCTCCGGAGTCTCCAGCGCCTGGAGCGAGCCCGATATCAGGCGAAAGAGGCAACCCGGCAGCTTCAGACGGGCCGTTATTGGAATCACTGGTCGATACCGGATCCTTCGCATCAGCCGTGGAGGCTGGCGTTTCCTGTTTACGTGCCATTGGATTACTCCATTGGGGCGCCATTTCTGGCGCCGCGTTGCGGATGGGTTAAGGCGTGACCAGGGGACCAGTAACGAACGCTTCGTCGCGGTAGATCGCGAACGCCAGGCGCTCCTCGGCGCGGATCGTCGCCATGTTGTTTTCGAAGTCCTTGTCGTTCTCGGTCGAAATCAGCACTTCGATTTCCATGCGGTCGAAGATCTGTGCGCCGAGCTTGAAGGCGCCTACCAGGAAGTCGTTCTGAGTCATGGCCTGAGTCGAAACCACTGGGCGATTCCAGAGCTTCGCGTTGGTGCCTTCCTGCGGCTGGCCGATGATGTACCGGCCCTCGCCGTCCTTGGTCAGCTCAATGGCCGCCCAGTCGATCGGGTTGAGCACGATGCCATCCGACGGGAAGTCGGCCAGCTCAGCTTGCAGCAGCGCCAGGCGCAGGCGGTCGATACGTTGCTCACCCACCACCGTCAGGCCGGCCTGCGGGGCATACAGCTGAGCAACCGTCACGAGACCCTGCAGGTTGGCACCGGTGCCGTTGCCGTAAAGCAGTTGGGCTTCTTCCGCCATGTTCAGGCCGTAGCGAGCGCGACCATCAATGTAGCTCTGCAGCGCCTTGGCATCGTCGAGCATCTGCCGGCTAGCCTTGAACAGGTGAGCAATAGTGCGGACGTTCGCGGTGGCCAGCGCGAAGGTAATGTCGGAGTAAGGCTTGGCGGTGTTCTCCGCAACGGTACGTGCGTTGTTGGTGAATCCGGTCTCGCGGATGTACTCGATGGAGTTCGACTCAGTCTGGCCAGGCGCCACCAGGTCACGAATGGTCAGCCGACGCTGAGGCGGAGAAACGACACCAGCCAAACGCTGAGCAGGTACCAGGTCGCCGCCGGTTGCAGTGGTGATAGCCGCACGCGGGACGGACACACGACGCGAGCCGCGGAAGGAGGAGCTGATGTCTTGCATTTCTTCACTGCCAACCACCAGGGCGCCGACCGACTTCTGCGGCTCATCCTGGTTGCCGCGGTCACGGCTGGCGTTCACCAGCTTCTGCTCAGCTTCGCCCAATCGGGCATTCAGCTCGCCCTGCTTGGTCAACAGTTCATCGACCTTGGCGCGCGTCTCGGCAGACATTTCACCAGAAGCCTTGAGCTGCTTGTCGGTCGCCTCGGCCTGCGCTTTGATCTGATCACCAATGCCCTTCAGGCTGGCATTGAGTTCTTTGACTTGGGCTTCAAAGTCCATGGTCATTTTCCTTTCAGAGAATTGAGGATATTGGTTGCCGCGCTCAGGGAGGCGGAGAGGTCTGGCGCGACAGCGCGGGGCTTATCGGTCGAGGCAGCGTTATGCGTGCCCCCGCCGGCAGCGCGAGGCATACCGGACTTGAAACTGGCGAACAGCTCGCGGCGCTCGGACCGAGGCATACCGCCCTTGGCCAGGGCAACATCCATGGCCTTGAGCGCATTGGCTTGGGCGGCATCTTCGGTTTCGCGCTCGGTGACCTCGGTGGACGACAGCAGCCCGGTGGCCAGGCCGAGCTCCACGGCACGCTTGCCGCGGATGTAGGTTTCGTCGTCCATCAGGTCAGCCATGTCATCCGCTGACTGCCCGCTGGTCTCGGCATAGAGGTCGGCCATCGCGGCGTCGAACTCTTCCATGTCGTCGGCGATGTCGCGCAGGTAGTTGCGATTACCGGCGAGGTAGGTCCAGCAGTTGTGGATCATGAGGAAGGCACTGCTGGCCACCTCTCGCTTCTTCCCCGCCAGAAAGACAACCGAAGCAGCGCTGGCAGCCATGCCGAGGACCTTGGTGGTGACTTGGTGGCTGTGCTCTTGGAGACGGTTGTAGATGGCGATGCCTTCGAACATGTCGCCACCTGGCGAGTTGATATAGACGGTCACATCACGCTCACCGATCGCTCGTAGCGCGGCATCAATCCGCTTCAGCGTGACGCCCTCGCCGTACCAGTCCTCGCCGATCACGCCGTACACCGTGATGGTGTCGGAGGTGTTCTCAACCGCCGCCTGGATCGCGGGGTTCCATTTATCGAGCGCGCGCGGGCTCATCTCGCTGCGAAGGCCGCGAGACTGGATTTTGTGCTTCATGGATTGCTCCCGAGATTTACTTTTCCGGCTGTTTCAGCCAGTTCATCAGTGCGGCCCTTGCGGCCTGACCATCGTCTTGCTTGCCCAGCTGGTCCAGCGGCACCAGGTTTGACTGAACCGTTAGGACATCACCGCCAGGCATGTGCGGCATGTTGTCTTTGCGGCGACCTTCGTTTCGAGTGATGAAACCGTTCTGGGCCATGGTGCTGAGGTACGCCGCGCGCCCGGAGCTGTCAGCCCTCAAGAACGCCTCGAGGGAAAACTCCGAATAGAAATTGATGCGGTCCACCGCCGTCATGCACCACTTGTTCACGCACTGCTCGATCGGCGCCGTGAAGGACATGATGCAGTAGGTGAGAAACGCGATCTGCTGCTGCTCCAGGCCTGTGCCCCAGTTGCTGCCCTTGTCCGTCTTCATCACCATCCAGGGCGGCACACCGAACCAGCGGCAGATTTCTTCGATGCTGTGCCCTCTCGACTCCAGTAGCTGAGCGTCAGCAGGATTAATGCCGATCATTTCCGGCTTCACGCCTTGCTCAAGCACTGGGCTCTTGCCGGCGTTCAAGGCCCCAGAGATCGTCTTGACGTACTCGCGGAATTCAACGCGCTGGGCGGGGTTCAGCGTCTTGTCCACCGAAAACGCGACGGTAGGCATCATGCCGTTGCGGAAGGTGCTATTGGCGGCATCGTCAGCCGACATAGCCGAACCGAATACATCCGCGCCATACCGAATGGCGGAAAGGCCGACCCGACCATCCAGGGTGAAGGCCGGGATGTGCAGCATGTTCTGCCTTACGATCTCTCGACGCGCGCCCTTTCGCGGCCTGAAGAAGTACCTAAGCCGACCGTCATCATCGAACTCCAGGTCAACCCGGGACGGCATCAGGAAGTCCAGCGCGATCACGCGGCCGGCAGAGCGGTGGATCTCGCAGTAGGCGTTTCCCCACAGCAGCATTGAGGCGACGACTGCCTGCCAGAAGTGGAAGGCCGCCATGTCCTCGTTCGGGCTGGTGTGCACAACGTCGTAGAGCGGGAAGTCCCGAGCACTCTCGCGGCTACCATCTGGCATTCGTTTGTAAATGCTCAGCGGCAACCCGGCCACGGAGGTCGAGATGATGCGGACGCATGCCCACACGGTAGAAAGGCGCATCGCCTTGTCCACGCTGACCGATTTGCCGCTACTGGACTGCGCGCCAAGAAAAGCGCCCCAAAAGCCGCCATCAGACAGCTTTATGCTCTTGCCCAGCCATTCACTCATGCTGGCTGAGGGTTTGGTAGCCGCAGCTCCCAATGCCTGGGATAGGGTTTTAATCACTGGTCAGCCCTCGGCGGAGGAACCCGGCGATGCAGAAAAAGCTCACCGACCCCGCCAGCAAGGCCCAGCCGGTGCCGGCCAGAACCCAGACCCCAGCACATGCCAGGCTGAAAGCCACCAGAGCGCAGGCGATGAAAAAGTAAAGTGCGTTCATGCGATCAGTGGGTCCCGAATGCCAGCCATGAAATTGTCCATTCCTCCGCGACCCTCAGGATTGAGGCTTATCAGAGAAACGGCGTTGAATGTAGCCATCAGCGGGTCGATCTTTGCTGTGCCCGAGGCTTGCTTGGTGATCAAGAAGGCGTTGGCCGACGGCACCCCTTTGGCGTTGCCGCAGGACCAGGCCATGAGCGGCTGGCCGCAGTGCAGTAGCGTGCCCTCGGCAAGCTTGCGCTCGGTCGTCTTAATCGCGCCGGTGAGCTTCCAGCCCTGGGAAATGCCAACAATCTTGTCTTCCTCGACACCGGCATCAGCCAGGGCGTCGAGAACAGAGCCGATTCCCGCGGGGTCGAGGCCGACCTTGTCCAGCAGCCCCGTCTCGTTGATGCGCTTGACGATGGCTGCGAATTCCTCGACGTCGTCGCCTATCCGCTTGACGATGGTCAAATCGCCAATCGCTTCGAGATCCTTGAGCCTGGGTGCTTCGGACTTGCGCCGCTCAAGCACCGAGGGGTGGGCCCAGGCATGCGCCCAGTGGAACCACCGTCGCGTACCTGTCTCTCGGCCTATGACGGCAAGCCCGAGCAAGTCGTCCAGGCCGCCGCCGTCACCGCCCACATCGATGACCTCGCACCGCTCAAGGATCTGCTCCAGGTTGAGCCAGTTGACCGCCTGTGGCTCCCAGAACTCTGCGCCTACCCAGGCGTCCGACATCAGGGCCAGGCCGATCTCGATGTTGAGGTGCTTGGCCAGGAAACCACGCAGCTCCGCTTCGCCGTCGATCTCGGCCTGCATGAACAAGCGTTCAAGCGTGGGGCGATCTACCGAGAACCCCATATTGGGGTTCACCAGGTGGAAGTTTTCAGGCTTGCGGGCATCGCCGCTGTCGATCATCTCTTTCGAGAATTCGTAGATGACCGGCAGGAAGCGATTGTCGTTGATGCGGCCATCACGCACGCCGCGGGCATAATTCAGTTTCGACCGGAACACCCCGGCCGGTGGTTCGTTCGACTGCGTGGTCAGCCAGATGACGAAGCCTTCAGGTCGGGACAGCAGGCCACCGGTGGCCTCCCGAATCATGTCAGCGGCTTTCGGGTTCTTCCCGAACAGCCAGGCCTCGTCAATCAGCACGCCGACAGCTTTCTTGCCGCCGACCACGTCGCTGTCGGCCGCGACGACCTTCAGCGTGGCGCCCGTTTCCCTGTGGGTGATCAGCCGAAGGTGCGGCTGCACATGCAGCAGGTCTTTCAGCTCCTCGTCGTTGTTGACCATGTCCTTGGCCGGGACGAAGGCGTTGTCGGCAATCTCTTTGGTCGGCGCGAGGATGATGAACTCGGCTGACATCCGCCAGTTGCGAACCAGCGCAGTCAACATGATCGCGGCAGCGATGGTCGACTTGCTGTTCTTCTTCGGGATGCAAAGCATGAACTCCCGAATGAGGCGCTCACCGGTCTCGCTGTTGTAGCTGCCGAACACTGCCCCGGCGAAAGCGAGCACCCAAGGTGCACATGCGCTCTCGATAGTGGGACTGCCTGGGGCATCGACGATGCGAAGCCCCTTGAACACCTCTAGGCTTTCTTCGGCTTCCTGAGGAAAGAGCGGCTCCGGGATGATGGATTCGCTGGCAGCCAGCCGCCGCCACCAGTCTGGGCAGGCCGTAGTCCAAAGCATGCGTCACCCCTTGACGACAGTGAGGGGCGGCTTGCTCTGGGAGTACTTGCCCTTGCCGGCCTCTTTCGCGGCTTCCGCCTTCTGCTCTTTCTTGCCTGCCTCGGCCTTCTTCCCGTGGATGTAGGGAACAGCCGTCTGCGCAGCGTTGCGCCGATCGAAGACTTTCGCCCTGGGCTCATTCATCAGCGCGAGCAACCATACCAGCGGATCGTCAGTGGACGGCAGGCAACTCAGGAACTCGCCGTCTGCTTCGTTGATGTCGGCCTGGTCATCAGCGACCTCGACAGACTGGTCGGCCGTGGCTTTGCCTCCGCGTTTTTTCGGCTCAGGGTTAACACTGAGTTCTGCTCGGCGAGCCAGAATTGCGGATGCAATCTTCGGGTCTTTGGACCAGCGCGAGCCAGCTGCAGCAGCCGTCGAGGGCTTGCTTCCCGCGGCTTCCGCCGCTTCTTTGTTTGACGCACCCCGGGCCTTAGCGTCAACAAACTGTCGCTGTTTGTCTGTTAACACCATTAACAAAAACCTTTAGGGGGGAGAAAAATGTCTACGTGGGGTCGGTGGCGGTCTAGCTAGATGAGAACTCCTAGCTTTTGACCCCCTACCCCTTTCGCAGCACGTCACTGGCGTGCTTCTTTGTCCTTCGGACGGACTTCGACGATCCCCGGATGACTCAGCCGCCCAGGCCAGCTGCCTCCTCGGCCTGCTTGACCGAATCGTGGCAAGGCTTGCAGAGGCTCTGCCAGTTGGCCTGATCCCAGAAGAGAGTCATGTCCCCACGGTGAGCAATGATGTGGTCGACCACCCTTGCGGCAGCAGTTCGGCCGTTCCGCTCGCAGAAAACACAGAGCGGGTGCTCATTGAGGTACTGCTCTCGCGCTTTCTGCCATCGGTAGTCGTAACCACGCTGGGAGCTAGTCATGCCGCTACGCCAGCTGCCAGGCGTGACCACCTTGACCCGCGAGCTTGCACTCTCTTTGATGCGCGATCCCAGTGTCTTAAGCCTGGCCATCAGCGCACCTCGACCCCGATGCCGCGCTCTATCCACCGGACTACACTGCCAAGGTCCGGTTCGCGCCCGGTGATGTGGGTCATAGCCAGGACGCCGCCCAGGTAGTAATTGAGCCACCAGCTCTGTCGGCAGACGATTGTCGCGGTCATGCGGGCCATGGCTCGCGGTCCCTATCTCTTGTACCAGGTCAATTGGAAACAGCGGGCGTCCACCGGAACTTCGGCAATCGGCCAGCGCAGGCAATGCATGTACTTGCGCTCAGGCCTAGTTCGGCTTACTCGAAGCGCTTGAACCAGGTATGCAGATCCGGCTGCAGTTGTGATGAAGTCGCCTACTGCGATGCCATCGGCGCCGTCCACGTACAGCTTGCAAGGCGTGTAAGGCGCCTTGGCCATCAGCAGAAAGGATCAGCGGGCTTGGCGATCGAACGCACGAACCACATGAAGCCCTGCTGCAGGTTGGTTTTGGCCAGAGCCAAGGTGCGTTGGTCCACGCCTTCGATCTGACCGATCTGCTTGAACAGCTCACCGGCATCGGCCTCAAGGGCCTTGATCGAGTTCATGCCGTCGATCTCGCTCTGGGAGAGATCGCGGTAGCCGGTGATCTTCTTGTGCTGGTTGTCCATGGTGAATCCTCATGTGGGCGCGCCACGAAACGGCGCATCTCGGCTTTGGGCGCGACTGAGTTACTCGCCGCTCCACCCCATCACCTTGAGCTGAGCATCAATGTGCTCGAGCTCTTTCCTGAAGTGATCTGCAAGTGGATCAACAACAGCAGCCAGCACAGCCGGCTCCTGATAATCACCGGTCAACATCAATGCCACCCCGGATCCACTCAGCACCGTATCCAGGCGCCGTTTCACCTGATCACGCTTGGAGAACAGGCTGTAGGCGGTGGCAATCTGGTTTCGATTCATTGGTCAGCCCTGGGCTTTACGTGAGAGAAACAGGTCGGAATATCCGCGAAGCTTCTCCACACCCATGAAGCCGACCATGCCGCCGGCGAAGGTGGCCATGCCCTGCGGTAGGCCCATCCATTCGAGCAGCGGCACCAGGGCCAGGGTGATGAGGCCGCATAAGGCGCCCTCCAGCATCATCTGCCTGCGCGTGCCGCCGCCGTACACCACTCGAAGCGCAGCGATCGCGACCGACAGGCCAGCGGCATACAGCTGAGGCTGGTGAGCCAGTACCCAGGCGAGTACAGCGGCCCACAGGCCAGGATCCTTCTCGGGCATGTTAGGCATCTCGCTTCCTCCCGTTGCTGGGAGCAGAAATGAAAAAGCCCCGCAATCGCGGGGCTCTGAAAACAGAAAACCCAGCCTAAGCTGGGTTCTCTATGCGGGGAAATGCATCCGGGAAAGTGTCCACGTCAGTAGCGACTTTCCCCGGAGGGACTTGAACCCACGACCTACTCCTTAGCAGGGAGTTGCTCTATCCGACTGAGCTACGGGGCCATCTTTGTCGGCGAACCGACGAGAGATTTATACACACTCAGTAGTGGCAATGCAATATTAAAAATGAAAAGCCCAGCGTAATAGCTGGGCTTTAAGTGATCACTCCTCAACACGCGCAGGAATGACAGGATGGGGATAATTTCTCTCACTCTCTCACTGATGTCAACAGGCAATTACGCAGCCTGCTTTACCAGCAGCTCCTCAGCTTCCAGAATTACCCGCACTGCATTGAGTGCATCGTCGATCATACCGTCGAGCTTTTCCTTGATACCGGACCGCCAACGGTATCGGGTGGGCTCAGGCGTGCCATCCAGATCCCAGGTGTTCATGTCATAGAAGCTTTCGGGGAGAATGATCAGGTCTTCAGCGAGCGATTCAGCCTTTCTGCGTTCAGCCTGGCCAGCGGCCAAGGCAGCATTGACTAGGTTATCGCGACGCCACTCCGGAGCATCCAGCGGGATATCAACCGCTACCGAGCGTGGCCCTTTGCGCCGCGCACCCTTGAGCTTCGGGATGGCCCAGGTGGTAACGGCCTTGTAGATGAACAGCTGAGGCGCCGGGCTGGCAATCAGCGGCGCGATGGCCGTGATCCCCTGCAGTCGCTTTGCCTTGTTGGTGGCGTACTTCGCATTTAGGGCACTCCAGTGGCGGGGAATGAGCAGGTGGTGGAGTCGCGCAGCCAGCCAGTAATCAACCTGAGCCCGGTCAAAGCCGCCTGAATGGCCTCCCAGCGAAGCCAGGCAGCCGCCTTCCTCTTCAGCCGACTTGTAGAGCTTCTGCCATGCCTGGCCTTTCGCAGCGCCTTTCTCTCCTGCCGCCAGAGCGGCAACTACTGCACCCGATACGCTGTTGTAGATCATGTCCTTCCCCCTCAATCACCGGTGTAGTTGGTGCCGCCGGCGCCGCGCCGGTTGCTTCCCTGATATGTCGCCTCAGGCCCGGATGCCTGAGGGTTCTTCAACTGCTCGATCTGCCGGAGCGCTGCCCGAAGCCTCATGCTGAGCTGGGTCACCAGTTCATCCAGGGCCAGGGCCTCGCCAGTTGCAGCCGCTACCCAGCCCGAGGCGTTGCAGTGGTCACATGGCAGTTCGTGAAACACGCCCTGAGTGACCGCTCTCCCACGGCACAGAGGGCACTTGTCCAGCTCGATCACGGCCTTCTTGAAAGCCGGGCCATGGCTCTTTCTCATTGGCGGGCACGCCCCTTTCTGGCATTGAGCCAAGGCTTGGCCGCACGGCTGCGCGGCACTACAGCACTGCCAGTCACAATCGGCTTTTCGAGGTGCTCCAGGCCAAACAAACCCACAGGCCGTGGCCCATTGGTCACTTCCTCGCCCAGATCCACTCCGAACCACTCATCAATCATCACCTGCCCAATGGCGCGGCCTTCCAGGCCGTAGAGGAAAGCGACGGCGCCGTGCTCCGGATTTCTCATTTCGAATCCTCGCTTATGGTGGATACCGGAAGTCCGTCGTAACCCGCACGCTCAGCGGCCTCGCAGAGAATCCATGAATCTGTTGATCTATCACCGGTCAAGCCGTGAACCGAGGCAAAACCCTTCTGATCAAGGTGTGCGTGCCACTTCTCCAGTGCCTCGCGCTTGCGGGCCATCACGTCGGACTGGATGTACACCTTCACGTTGTGGCCCATGGCGTGGTTGATCAGCAGCTCACCGACCAGATGGTCGACGCCCAGGTCAGCCCAGCCGGTGCGGGCCAGCTTGCGCAGGTCGTGACTGGTCCATTCGCCCTGCCCCATGACGGTGAACACGGCAGATGCCTTGGCCTCGCTCATCGGCTTGCCATTGCGACCCGGGAACACGAACTCGCCGTCGTAGCCCTCTTTGATCTGGATCTCGCGATAGGCCATTAGCAGGCAACGCACCTGGTCGGTCAGTGGCAGCCGGTGTTGTACGCTGGTCTTGGTGTGCTCGGCGGGAATGAACCACTCCCGTTCGGCCAGGCTGATGTGGCTCCAGCGGGCCAGCCGGGTTTCGCCCAGTCGGGTGCCGTGGCACAGCATCATCAGGGCCAGCACGCCATGCTCAGGGCGGTGTGCCAGGGTGCTCTTAATGCGGGCCATCAGGTCCTCGAGGTGCACGCCGCGCAGGCGCGAGGGCTTGACCGTGACCTTGGCCTTGGAGAAGTCGCCGAAGCGGATGCCGGCCATGGGGTTGGAGCTGATCAGGCCCAGCTTGAAGGCCTGGCGGAACGACAGGGCCAGCAGCTGGAACACAAGGCGTACGTAGTCGATCGACAGCGACTCTTGCAGTGGCCACATCAGCTCGCGGTCGAGCAATGACTTGTCGATCTGGGCCAGCGGGATCTGGCCGAGGCGCGGCACCAGGTGCTGCTTGATCGCCGATGCAGCCGTGCTCTTGCGCTTGGCCGACAGGTTGCGGTCGCGGGACATGCGCTCAGCGAACCAGGCCAGCAACTCGCCGGTCAGCACCCAGCTCGACAGGTTGGAACCCTCACCCGCTTCCAGGCGCAGGCGGATATCCGGCAGCGCCGCGGCCACCTTGGCAGCGCTCAACTCAGGGTATGAGCCGATCAGGTTCCACTTTCCCTTGTGGATCAGGTACCAGGAACCACGCTCACGGGAACGGTGAAACCGGAAATACAGGCCGTGGTTGCCCAGGGCGCGCAGGTCACGCACCTGGCCGGCAGCCTGCCGGCGAATCTCTGCATCGCTGATTTTCACAGCGGCGGTGTTGGTCATGCTGCAACCTCCGTTTTTGGCAGGGCCAGGTACGCCCTGAGGCACTCCATGGCGTCGAAATGCCCCCGGCACACAACGGCCAGGTAGCCTTGTTCGTTCAGTCGGCCGATGCAGGCCTGCTGTTCGAGGGATACCGCCGCAGGTTTCACGGTGGCCTTGAATTCAATGAACAGCCCGAAGTAACCACCTCGCGCCATGGTCAGCTGCAGGTCAGGAATGCCGGCCTTGGTGCCCTGGGCCTTGAGTCGCCCCGCCTCAGCTTTGCCCCGGTAGCCGCCGTTTGGGGTGTGATGGAGATTCGCGAACACCTCGGGATAGCGCAGCTTGATTTCCGCCATCAGGGCGGCCTGCTCCAGGCCCTCGCGGTCAATGCGCTTGGCTCTCGGTTTCTTGGGCTTGTACGGGCGAAGGGCGGGAGCATTCATGCGACCACTACCCCCTCACTGATCAGCTGAGCCTGGGTGCGCATCACACCCTCGGCGTGATACTGCCGGGCGGTGTCACGGTCGACGACCCGGCTGCGGCCGTCACAGGCGTCGTGGCAAGCGCTGCACGCCCAGGCGCCCTGTAGGTCGTTCGGCTTGCAGCCCACGCCGCAGGTGCCAGCCATGCGGTAGTGCGCCAGGACGGTGGTTTCCGGGTTGCCGTTGCACACGCCAGGAATGCGCACCTGGCACTCCCGTCCGCGCGCGGCCTTGGTCAACTTGGTTTGCCGCACGGTCAGGACTCCTTGCCGCGGTGAGAATCCCACTCGAAGGGCACAACCACCCCGCCGCCCTCGCGCAGACGGTCATAGCACCGCTCGCCCATGGCGTGGCGCAGCTGGCCGGCCTCCAGGTTGGAAATCACCACCGTGGGGCGCATCTGCTCGTAGCGCCCGTTGATGATCGAAAACAGGGTGGTCAGCTCGAACTCGCTCGGCTGTTCCTTGCTGACGCCGACCTCGTCGAGCACCAGCAGCGAAGGCTCGATCAGGCTGGACAGGATGTCGGCCTCGGACTGTTCGCTGTGGCGGTCGTAGGTCGCTCGGATGGACTGCAGGATGGCGCCCACCGTGCGGTAGACGGCGGTGGCCGAGGTGTTGCGCATCAACTCGTTGGCCATGCCGGCACCCAGGTGGGTCTTGCCGGTGCCGACCTTTCCCAGCAGCATCAGGCAACGCCCGGTGCGCTCGATCTCGTCGAACGCGGCCACATAGCGCGTGCAGTAAGCCAGGGCCTTGCGCTGGCCTTCGTGCTCAACTCGGTAGTTGGCCAGGGTGCGCTCGGCAAATCGTTTCGGGATCAGCGCCGAACCCAGCTTGCGGGTCATGGCCTCGCGCTTCAGGCGGGTTTCCTCAGCCTGCTGCTTGGCCTGGCGCTCGGCAATGGCAGCCTTCTCGCACTCAGGGCAGCGGCCAACGATTTCGCGGCCCATCAGCATGGTCACGCGCTGCTCGAAGTCGCCGTGATGCTCGCAGTGCGCAGGCTGGACGCGGAAGCCGGCGGCGTTTCGCACGTCGGACATGGTTATCACCGTTTCAGATCGCATAGGTACCGTCCTCCCGCGGGGCAAGGCCAGCGGTGTAATCGCGGTCACTGAAGCCGTGGTGGCGGCCATGAGGCTTGGCCTGGGCAGGCTGCTGGGCGGCGATACGCTTGATCACCCAATCCACCTCGAAGCCGCGCCATCCGTTCTCGACGGCGACCTCCAGGGCCTGGGCGGGCTGGATGCCGAACGCCTTGCACTGCTCCAGCTTGGTGTTCAGGGCGGACCAGATACGGGCAGTCACCGGGGCCTTGGCGGACTTCCGGACAACCAGGTAGTCAGCGATCAGCGACTCATCCAGGCCGTGGGGGTTATCGGCCAGCATCGCGGCCTTCCCGAATGGCGCCTTGCGGTCAGTTTTCGCACGAGGCTCGTCCGCTTCGCTGGGGGGGCATGTATTTTCTTCCGAAGGAAGAAATACATAGGGGGTTAGATTCTTAGAATAAAGAAGGGACTCGGCGGTTTTGGTCTGTTTCGACTCTTCGCCGATTCGGACCACTTGAGCCGATTCGGCTGTTTTGGTCTGATTCGGCTCAGTGACGTAGACCCAGTCTTTCGGGTCATTCACGCCGATGTCACCCCGGGCGCCACCCTCACGGAACAACACACGACGGCGCAGCAGGCTGGAAATCGCTTTCGACACGGTGTCAGGGTGAGCGTGAATCGCCTTCGCGATGTCGGTAGCCGGGATGCGCTGGGCGCCCGCACCGAAGTTGATAGTGGCCTTGGCCACGTACAGCACAATCTTCATCTCCCGGGCTGGGAGATCGATAGCCAGCAGGCCATCCATGAGCTGGTTGTCCATCCGGGTGAACCCCCTGGACTTGTCAAGTGGGACGATGTTTGTCATGCTTAAACCCGTTGAAATGCTGTAGAGAAAGCCGCCCTGCCAGGCGGTTTTTTTTCGTCTGCATTTCCAGTACTGGATGGATTTGCAGGTGTTTTGGTCATCTACTGGCGAAACGCCTCTAGGTGCACAATGCTCATCACGAAGCGGCTTTATCCTCTGGGGGATACAGATCTGGTCTGAGCTGATGGCGAGTGACCTGACCGCCTACAGCCTTTTCAAACGGGATGACCAGATCAGCTGGAACCTTCTGGTTCCGGTGTACGCATTGCCAGATGCGCGGCTGACTCGTGTTGCATCTCCTGGCGAGCTCTGCCTGGCCTCCGGCCAAGCGCACGACCTCGTCAATAGGTCTTTCTTTGTTCGGCATGTCTGCGTGCCTCAATGGATCGTGCACCCGATGATAACTCAAGTTATAGATAAGGCAAACACATGTTATTTGCCGAGTAATAACGTGTGTTTTACCCTTGCGGACATGACGAAAGCCTCCGAAATGCTCAAAGACCGAATCCTCGAGCGCCGCACGGCGCTAGGGTTAAGCCAGGCACAGCTTGCTGAGAAGGCGGGCGTAAGCCAGGTGACAATCCAGCACTTGGAGAGCGGCAGAAACTCAACCTCCAAAAAGCTGCTCGAAATTGCGAGGGCACTTGGGGTGAGTGCCGAGTGGCTTGGTTCGGGTGAAGGGCCTGCCAAAGCCTCAAGCAATGTCCAGGCGCCAAGTACCGATCCAGAGTCCTACCGTTATCCGGTGATAAGCTGGGTGGCTGCGGGGGCTTGGGCTGAAGCTGTCGAGCCATTCCCTCCCGGCTATTCCGACCGATACGAAATGTCCGATTACGACTCGAAAGGGGCAGCCTTTTGGCTTGAGGTGAAGGGAGATTCAATGACCTCGCCGGTCGGGACTAGCATCACTGAAGGCATGCTGATCCTGGTAGACACCGAGGCTGAAGCCACCTCCGGAAAACTAGTCATTGCTAAGCTCGCCGACAGCAATGAAGCGACCTTCAAGAAGCTGGTAGAGGACGGGGGGCGCCGATTCCTCAAGCCTTTAAACCCGGCATATCCGGTAGAGATGTGCATGGAAGGTTGTCGTATCGTGGGAGTTGTGGTGAGAGCCATGATCAAACTTTAAGGTCACGCAGCAAGAAGAGCCCGGCAAAACGCCGGGCTTTTTTGTGCCCGCCAGAAAGAATTGGCTCCAGTAATTTACGTGTAAACGTACTTTGCACATCACGGCTATTGATAATCGAACGAAGACAGGATAACTGTACGTACATACAGTACAAGGAGTTACCAGGCATGCTTCCCCTCGCTTTCTCACAATCCCCTTCCCGCTCCTACGAGGCACTTGGATATAGGGTGCAGCAGGCGATCGCCTCGCCACACGTGCAAAAGCGTCAGTTCGTCGAATTGAAGCCGAGCCCTGGCGACTCCGCTGATGACTGGCGGCGCCTGATTTCCGATCTTGAGGACACAGCCGGGATCAAGGTCGAGCGCTTGGATTCCGGCTTGATCAGGATCGGATGGCGCGATTTTACGGACGCCTGAGAGCACTGCCCGCATTCAGCGGGCATTTTTTTGGTCGAATTTATAACTTGAGTTATTGACACAAGGAAAACCTAGGTTATGATTCAACCCATAACACAGGTTATAGGCAGCTACGGCAGCCACCGCTCTTTACACAACCAGACGTGACCACCTCGACGCACCCAGGCCACCACCTGGGTCGGGACAAGCTAAGTCGTCGACCACGCAGCCTCTGGATAGCTGCCGGACTCCCCCATGGGAGGACGCCAAACCATGCGAGCCACCTGATGCGTAGCCAGTAGCTGCAGCAGGCAGAGGTGGGGAAACCCGGCGACGAGCATGGCGCGGACCAAACAACCAAAAGGAGGAACGCCATCATGAAGTAGTCAACGAAACGCCTAACCCAGCCATGGGGGATGGCAGCTCACCGGACGCTATAGAGCCGGTCGCTGGCAGGCCGAGAGAAAAGCCTGCCCGGAGAGCGCTGGTTGCCACCAGCCCCGATAGCCAGACGGAAGTGCTGCACAGCGACGGTCGATGGCAGCGACGCCGGATACGTAACCGGCCCGATCCACCTGGTTCCCAATCACCAGGCTGCATCGGTCGTGACGTTCGCCCTCCCCTGGTCCGGGAGGTTCATGGCAGGGAGCGTCACGACCGATGCAGCCACCCAACCCGAGAGGCATCATGGAAACGATCACTTGCGGCTCATGGATTGGCCAGCTCGGCAAGGCGCTGGCTCCCCGTGAGCTCGAAGCACTGCTGTGGGTGGCTCAAGGCCTCACCACCAAGGAAATTGCCCGCGAAATGGCAGTCAGCCCGGGCACCGTGGCCAACCGCATCGAAGCCGCGCTGTTCAAGCTGGAAGCCGGCCGCCGCATCGAGGCCGTCACCAAGGCCATGCGCCAACAGATCATCAGCCCGCTCTGCATCGCCCTCGCCGGCCTCATCGCCATGCATGCGGTGATCGACGACAGCGACCCAATGCGCCGTGACCGCCGCGCCCCTGAGCGTCGCACCGCCCAAGTTCGAATAGTTCGCAAGGCCGAGGCCTTCGAGCTCCACGCCTGACCCACTGAGGACCATCCCCATGCAAGCAGCCATCCAACGAAGCCAGGTCAAGCTCGAAGCCCTGCGCCAGGAAGTGATCACGGCCACCGAGGCCTTCCGCAGCAGATCGCGCTTCTTCGTCACCCAGAGCGGTAACGGCTGGGCCGTCGTTTCGGCCAGCAACAACCGCGTGTACGGCCGCAACACCAGCTACGCCCAGGCAGTTCGCTACGCGCAGAGCCTGGAGCGCGCCATCGACGCCAAGACTCTGCCTGTCGTAGCGGTAGTGAAGGTCCGCCAAGTTGGCGAAAGCGCGACGCGCTGGTGCTCGCTGCTGGCCCTGCTGTTCATCGTTGCTGCCGCAGCGGTTCAGTCATGAGCCGCGGGGTAAACAAGGTCATCCTGGTCGGCACCTGCGGCCAGGACCCGGACGTGCGCTACCTGCCCAACGGCAACGCTGTGACCAACCTCAGCCTAGCCACCAGCGAGCAGTGGACGGACAAACGCTCGGGCGAGAAGGTCGAGCGGACCGAGTGGCACCGGGTGTCGCTGCTCGGCAAGGTCGCGGAGATCGCCGGCGAGTACCTGCGCAAGGGCTCCCAGTGCTACATCGAGGGAAAGCTGCAGACCCGCGAGTGGGAGAAGGACGGCATCAAGCGGTACACCACGGAAATCATCGTCGACATAAACGGCACGATGCAGCTGTTGGGCAGCCGACCGCAGGGCCAGCAACCAGGCCAAGTTCCAGACCGGCAACCTCAACAGCGGCGGGCCGCGCCACAGCAGCAGAACCAGCAGGCCGCGCCGCCTGACAGCTTCGACGACGACATTCCGTTCGCCCCGGCGCACCACCTTACGGGGGCGTAGCCTTGCACAACCAGCGCTACCAATGCCCGCCTGCTTACTTCCTCGGTCGAGCCTGCAGGGACAACTTGCAGTCACGCGATTCCCAGCCATACGGCTGGATGACCGTGGATTGCGGGTGGTGGCTGGCAGGCTGGAATGACCGAGACATAGAGCTTGCCGCTTAAAATTCCTAAATAGCAGTAATGCTAGTTAGGACCGCAACAATTTCTTCAGTGCCGCTCTAGTTGTATTCATATCATCTATAAGCTTTCGCTCCATCTCATGCCGGGCGAAGCTAAATTCATGTGTATTTTTGTTTGCGCGAGCATCAGCGTACTTGACAGCCAACTGAAGCGGGAAAACTGAGCTTTTTTTGGATATCTCGGGCCCAGACAACGGGATGGTGTTGATCTCTTTTTCGCTAAGAAATATTTCGAGAGCCGTCCAGCGCTGCACATAGCTAGTATGGGATGCCTGCCATTCAACCCTAGCCTTATCCGAGGCCGCGTCTAGAGATTCGTCCGACACTCCTTGTGTTGAGCATTTATGGTGCAGGGTTGCCTCCAAAGCTCGTAAGTAGCTTGTAAATATCTGCAGCTCCCACGTGCCATTAAGAAAATCTGAGAGGGCCTTATGGCGAGCCGAGTGATTGAACTCGGTCTTCCATTGCGAAAACGCAGCCAGCACAACAAACATTGTCACCATCGCAGCCAGACCGCCAAAAGTCTCGGCCAGATCGTGAATGTCAGAAATCTGAAGAAAGGACCAAATACTTTTCCCGCTCCCGATAAATGCTAAACATGCAATTATCCCTGCGGAAAAACAAAGTAAAGCGCTGATTGCAATTAAGAGAGAAGTTCGCACCATCACAACCCTTTAAAGGACGTTAAGTTGCGAATATTAATCTCCAGCTGACAGTACCACAATCCAAATTGCCACATGCCGCATCCGGCCACGGAGGGCGGCGCATGCATGGAGTAAGCCATGAGCTACTTCTACAAGACCGAATCGCCAAAGGTTCTGGCCGCAGTCCGCGCCTGGGACGAGAAGAAAGCGGCCTGGAATGCTAAGCGCGAGCACCTGGGCAGGATCTTTGGCGCCGATGCATCGCCGATGTACAGCGGCTCTCGCAACTACGTTGGCGGAATCAAGCTCAGTGCCAGCCGCGATCTGGATGTGCACTGGTGCCGCCCTGACGAATACGGCTACCGATCGCTGCGGCGGAACGCCAAGCATGCAAAGGGCACTGAGAAAGAGGTTCGCTCCACCGAGAAGGATGTGCACCAGCACTTGCTGAACCTCTGGGAAGCACACTGCCCGAGTGACATCGACCAAGACGAAATGTGGGAGGCCATCGGCGTCGAGCGCGGCGGCATCTGGCTCAGTGGCGGGGTGTGCTTCAGCCATGGCGAGACCGTGTACCTGAACCTGGGCAGCAAGGCGGCTGACGGCGATGTCGACGGCCTGGTTGAGATCGTCAGCAGCGAGTACGAAACCGCCCGCCAGCGGGTGCTCAACGCACGAAAAGCCGCCTGACCCTCCAGCGCTGCCCGCCAGCGCCTCCGCCTCTTGAACGACGGCCTGAGTTCATTGCGAGCGATTTTGCTGCTCACTTCGCTTGCGGATGTACGAACGCATCATCCTGCGCTTAATCCAGCCGATAATAATGACCTGCAGTGCAATGCAGATCACCACGAATGCGGTCCTGGCGTACTGACTCAAAGAAAACTCAAAAGCCAAAACACCCCATATCAGCATCAAGCTCCCTTGGAAGAACAGGCCCGTCATTGCAGACAGAAAGGAGTTTGCTAAGAACCATCTATCTGGCATGAATTCCAATGGTCCCATGGCAAAGAAAGCGATACCGAAAGGCATGCTAAACACTGTCAGTAGCATGCCCAGGTCACCGTACCGCAACAGAATGCACCAAGTCACGAACCCTAACAAAGATCCGGTACGCCAGCGATTCGTCGTCAGCGGTGAAAGAAGAGCCTTCAATCTGTTCCGTCGCACCATTACCACTGTCCTTGTTAGCCAAGCGGCGGAGTAATCACCCCGGCGCTGCCCACAAGCGCGTTAACGCTTGTCATGAAGCTCCGGCGGCCAAGAGGTGACGAGCATGTACATACCTGGCCCACCTATCCAAGCCCAGTTGATGCTTGGCCAAACTACCGTCACAGCGACCCAGGCAACGATCAGCGTTATCCCAGCGCGCCGACGGCGCCTTGGAGTGAGCCACTCCTGAAAAGCCTTATGCCGCTCCCGCAACCCCATTACCACTCTCCTTGTTTGGATTTGAGTCGCTGTGCGCCATCCAGGATGAACTGGGCGAAGGTTCCTACCTCTTCCGCAACCGCGCTACCAACGTCCGCTTCTCCCTTCGTGATCTCAGTGACGGCCCAGTGCGGCGCAACGAGAAACTGCCGGCGTGCTCATTCTTCTGCGAGCTGGCCGAGGCAGAGATAAATCTTGCTAGCCGCTAGCCATCTAACGATGCTCCGCCACAAGTTCCATCGCTAGATATCGCATTGCTCCAATCACCTCAGAAACATACGCTGGAGACACACCGCGTAAAATCCCATTTTTGATATCGAGATCCTCGTGCTGGATACTTACTTCTCTGAGCCCGCCGTGAACCAATGCATTCCGCACTTCCCGGACATTGGCATTAAGAAATTCAATTGTAGATTTTGAAAAAGGTTGGCCATCTACCTTCTCAATCCTTTCCACATACTGAGGGAATATCGACTTCCCTCTTTTCAATTCAGGCCATTCAAGCCCTTTAATTACATAAAGCTCCCTGGCTACTGCATCTAAATTCCTTTCAAGCATGGCCCAAAGCATAATTACTTGAGATTCAACTACATAACTTGGAAATTCCTCTTTAAATACACCATCCAAATCGTACTCAAAGCCAGAGATACCAGACACCAAAAGTTCATCTCGGTCATCGTCGTACGTAAAACCGTGACCGCGAAGCGATTCCTGATCAAAGTTCTCACAAAATAATCGAGCCTGCTCATTTTGCTGATCAATGAACGCAGCCATAAATTTAATGGCCTCTAGCAAAGAATATCTTACCGAGTTCTCATGTTGTCCAGGCGCAAGATTAAATACCATTCACTCAACTCCAAGTTATCCATAAGTGCACGGATTCTACACTCACAAGGTATCCCCATGCCCACAGAAAACCGATCCAGCAACACAGAGATGGTCAGCGTGCCGCGAGTGTTGACACGTGAAATGCTCAATGGCGTTTGCATGCACCCTGACCTTGCGAGGTCGCTCTGGAGTGCACTGCTGAAGAATGCGCCGCAGCCCCACGACGAGCCCAGCGACTATCCGCCGTGCGACTACTGCGGGATCACCCCTGACTACCACCCGTGGCACGGCAGCGGAGTGATCAATGGCATCGAGAGGCGGCACATCCATGCGTGCAACGATTGCCGCGAGCGACTGCCATCGCACACAGACCAGCCCCACGCCGAGCCTATAGCGTGGATGGTTGGTACTGCCTTCTGGTGGACCAAAGGAGAGGCGGAGCGGGACGCGGCAGCAGTTGGCCTGCCCATCGTCCCGATAGGGCCGATCGCTGAGTTCTGTTAGTCGGCCGCGCTGGACAAGCTCAACTGTTTTGGCTCTGAACGTACTGTTCAGCCATGACCTTCCCTTCGAGAATGGCTTCAGTCGACGAAGAGAATGGGCGACTCACCCGCAGGGTTCTGGCCGTTGCGCCTGGTTTCCCTACCTCAACCAACATCCCAGTGGGAGATTCAACGCTCGACTCCCACAGCACGTAAATCGATGCCTGGTAACCAAGGTAGGAATGGACGTAAAGGTCATGACTGGTGGACTGAAGGCTCATCATTCTCTCCAACTGGGCGCCTCAATTGCGCCTCTGATGGAGATACGACTGATGCGCTCTAACTAGCGTTCCGTTTTCCCATCATCGTTATCTGTGAAGTCGCGAGCCTCTGCGCGGGAGAGGCTCCGGCCCTGGTGCTTTTGGCGCAGGAAACGTTTTTGAGACCCACTCGTGAGCACGCTCGAGCGCCCAAGCCATTGCTGCAGACAGTTTCTGCCCACGGCAGTCTGGGTGTAGCTCCTCAAGCAGGAGCAAGCCTTTTTCCCCGTAGATACCCAGGAAAAGTTGAGTAGCGTTCTCAAGCGAGAGCCGTGCTTGAATGTTGATTAAAGTGCCACAGGTTAGGCGCTCATCGTAATTCCGAAAGTGCAACTCTGGATTGGCCCACTCCCAATAAATTTTACCTCGGTTGCGCATTCAACGGACCTTCAACTTGGATTCTTGACTGGTGAGACAGCATACAGAGCTACTCCAGCGAATCCACTGCCGAAGGTGAGCGTTACGATTTTTTACAACTGCTGGTCATTTGGCAGCCGTTTTCGGAACAGTAGCGGCCCCTTCAGCCGCCACGCGGCGAGCGAGCCCTACGCCCCATGCCAGCGCCCTTGTCATTGACTCACCAGGCCTGGAGTCGAATGCCTCTTCATGGATGGTCATACCGCTGGGAGCGTACACGCCGATGAACATCTGCGTATTTCCTGTCCGCGCCAGTCTCACCTGCACATCGATGGAGGTGCCGTCGCTTAGAGTCTCGTCATGAGTGCGATGGTGCAACGTGGGGTCAGCCCAATCCCAGAACACATCACCGCGAATTCTCATGCCGTTCTCCTACGACTTTAGTTGTAGTTAGGTGTTGTATTGCCACCATAGCGAACACCCAGTTTTACGCAAATCCGCCGACCGCGTCTGTGAGCTGAATCGGACAATCGGCAATACCCCTTTTATCTCCCCTCTATTCACTGCCGCGATATGGCGGCCAAGGAATCCCCGTGCCCGAGAAAAATGGAATCACCCTCAACCGCGCGGCGCTGGCCGTCGTGGTCGAGCGCCAGCGGCAGGTCAGCGACGAAGGCTACTCGCTGAATCGCGATGACGGTTACGCCAGCGGCGAACTGGCCAGGGCAGCAAGCGTCTACGCTCGTCTCGCCGGTCAGCCTAGAACCATGAGTACCGATTGGCCATGGGCGCCGGACACGTTCAAACCAAGCGCAGATCGTCGGCGCGACCTGGTGAAAGCTGGTGCGCTGATCCTTGCGGAGATCGAACGCCTCGATCGCCAGGGCCTGATCAGGTCGGCACTGGTTCGCCGTGACGAATACGGCATGTTCCAGCACCCCGACCTACCCGACTTCGACGAGGGCGACGTCGAGAAAAGCAAGAATTGGGTCGCCCAGCAGGGCCTTGAGGTGGTCCGAGTCGAGTTAGAAACCGATGCGCCGGAGGAGATCGCAGAACGCTACTTCGAGTCTGGCGATCCTGATTGCAGCTACTGGGAGCCCAGCAAGCCAGATGGTGATGGCTGGTTCTGCCTGGCCATCTACGACACCGATGATGGCCCGTCGTGCTGGTGGGGTCGCCGAGTGGTGACGCCATGACCCGCCTCGCCCTCTGCCTCCTGCTGCTGGCCACCGGCGCCAGCGCAGACCCATTGCCCAAAGGCGTCAGCGTTTTCCATGACGATGAGCGCGGCGCGACCTGCTGGACCTACGGTTTCGATTGGCGCGGCGGCATCAGCTGCATCCCCGACAGCCAGCTGCAGGCCGGCAACCAGCGCCAGCTCTCCCCGCACGAAACACAACCCGAACCTACACCCGCACTGGCGCCTGGGCGCTGGATTGATGAGAGGTATCAGCTGTGAAAGCACTTTCAATTCGCCAGCCTTGGGCCTGGCTGATCATCAGCGGTGGCAAGGACATCGAGAATCGAACCTGGCACACGAAGTTCCGAGGTCGATTCTTGGTACACGCCGCCAACGGCATGACCCGTCGAGAGTTTCTTTCGGCGTTTGATTTCATGGCCAGCAGGGGGATCAAGCCGCCCTTCCCGGTGCCGCCTGACAACCTGTTGCGAGGCGGAATAATTGGCTCAGTCGAGCTTATCGATAGCGTCGATCACAGCGAGTCGCCCTGGTACATGGGCGAGAAAGGGTTCGTGCTGCGCGATCCAAAACCGCTCCCATTTGTCCCGATGAAGGGGCGCCTAGGATTCTTTGATGTGCCCAGCGAGGTGCTGGCATGACCGACCCGATCGAAGTGAAGGCGGCAGACCTGGCCGGCCACGCGCTCGACTGGGCCGTCGCCCAGGCTGAAGGGCTTGAGGTCTTCCTGGTAGGCCCTCAATACAACGTGCCATGGCGCGTGTTCTGGAAGAAGCGTGGCCAGGCGCTGGAGTGGGATGTGCTCTACAACCCTCACGAGGACTGGGCTTTGGCAGGGCCACTGATCGAGAAGCACATGGTCAGCCTGCATTGCCCGCAGAGCACTGACGACGTTTGGGCTGGCTGGGTAATCACGGACAACGGCGAATATTGCCAAGCCGGTGACAGCGCCCCGATCTCAGCCTGCCGTGCCATCGTCGCCGCCAAGCTCGGCGATACCGTCCAGGTGCCGAAGGAGCTGATGCCATGTTCTTGATCCCACTCGCAGCACCACTGCTCATGGCCTACCTGGTATGGAAGGCACCGCGATGAGCAACATCTTCGGAATAACCGATGAGGAGTGCTTCGAAATCATGCGGGCGGCCGACGAAGCGCAAACCCAGTACCTTCTGGATCAGCAGGCGCGCAACGCCCCTGTGCTGGAAATGGTAAAGGCGCTTGTTGGTGATGAGGTGTTCGCCCAGGTCGAGGAAGAGATTGAGGCGGCCGAAAACACCTACGGCTACGAGATCGTCGACGAACCGGCCGGCGCACCTCAGGACAACGGCTTTGCCCTCGGCGACGTGTACGTAGATCAGGAGTGCGGCATGTCCGGCGATGACTTCTCCGGCACCGTAGCCCTTCCCCTGCCTGACGGCCGCTACTTTCAGTTCGCCTTCAACTGCTAACCCCTCCCCCTACAACTCAAGCCCGCCGACATGCGCGGGCATGGAGAGCTATTGCCATGATCATCGACGATGTGATGACGGACAAAATCACGCTCCACGGCTTGGGCTTCGTCCAGGTGCAGCTGCAGGGCGAGCAGCGCCTGCACGTGTGGCACCCAGAGCTACCCCGCCGCAGCTGCTTCGAGCACTCGGCAATCCACGATCATCGCTTCAGTTTCGTCTCGCGGGTACTTACTGGCGAACAGATCAACCACCGCTATGAGCCTCTGCGTCATGCCGAAGGCGAGTTTGTGATGTACCTGCATGAGGGCAAGCGCCAGCAGGGCGGCGGTCGGCCTTGGACGCCAGATGGCCGGGCCGACATGGTTCACCAAGGAACTGACCTGATCTACGCGGGCAGCGAGTACCGGACAAGCGCGTATGACTACCACCGCACCGAGCCAGGCGGAGATGGCCGTGTCGCCACCATCATGCAGAAGCGTGACGAATACCCGCGTGGCGCCCACTCCACCTGCCGCTACGGCGTGCGACCGGACACCGACTTCGACCGTTACCAATGGCCCGCCGCCCGACTCTGGGAAGTCGTGCGCGACGTGCTACTGGCCTGACCACCAACCTGCCGCCACCGGCGGCGTGGAGACCATCCCATGGAAACCGAGATCCTTTCGGACGAAGAGCTGGCCGACCTGACCGGCTACAAAGCCAGGGGCTGGCAGCGCCGCTGGCTCAACGAACGCGGCTGGCACTTCGTCGAGAGCCGAGGCGGCCGGCCACTGGTGGGCCGCCAATATGCCCGCATGAAGCTGGGCGTGACCCTTGAGGTGGTGCCATTGGCACCGCCACCCCCGCCACCCGTACAGGCGTGGACGCCAGACTTTTCGAAGGTGAGGTGATATGCGCCCCCGGAGCACAGAAAACAGGAATTTGCCGCCGGGCGTGTACCGGCGCAAGCGCACCAGCAAGAGCAAGAAGAATCCGAACAAGGCGTGGGTCAGCTACTACTACCGCGACAAGGACGGGAAGGAAATACCCCTAGGCACAGACCTGAGCCTGGCCAGGATGAAATGGGCCGAGTTGGAAGCCCGTGAAAAACCGCGTGACTTGCTTCTGATGGGGGCGATCTTTGATCGCTATGAGCGAGACATCATCCCTAAGAAGGGCGAGCGCACGCAGAAAGACAACCTGGCAGAGCTGCGCCAGTTGCGGCCGTTCTTCGAGAAGGCTCCGATTGAAGCCATTTCGCCAGCGCTTGTGGCTCAGTATCGAGACGCGCGGTCGGCCCCGGTACGCGCAAACAGGGAAATCGCCCTGCTCTCCCACGTTTACAACATGGCGCGGGAATGGGGGCTCACCGCCAAAGAGAACCCCTGCCAGGGCGTTCGCAAGAACAAAGAGGTGCCGCGGGACTTCTATGCGAATGATGCGATCTGGAGCGCGGTTTACGCGAAAGCGGTCGGTGAGTTGAAGGACGCCATGGACTTGGCATATTTGACGGGCCAGCGTCCGGCGGACGTGCTGGTGATGAGAAAGGATGACATCGAGGACAAAGCACTCTGCGTGAAGCAGAAGAAAACACACAAAAAGCTGAGGATCATGCTTGAGGTGGATGGAGCCGAAAGCGGCCTGGGCGCCTTGATCCGGAAGATGCTGGAGCGGAACGCGTCGCACGGCTCGCCGTATCTCCTGCTGACCGAGTCGGGAAAACGCGTCACAGCCGCCATGCTTCGCCATCGCTGGGACGACGCCCGAGAGGACGCAGTGAAAGAAGCAGTAGCCGCAGGTGACCAGGTTCTAGCCAGCCGTATTAGCCAATTCCAGTTCCGCGACATCCGCCCGAAAGCAGCGTCCGAAATCGTCGATGTCGACCACGCCAGCCTGCTGCTGGGCCACACCAAGGGCGACATTACCGAGCGTGTTTATCGCCGAGTTGGAGCCTTGGCAAAACCCACCAAGTAGGAAAGTATCGGAAGCGCTTCCGAAATAAACCATTCCCAAGGGTGTTCCCACGAGTCGTTTTTCTATGCCCCAGAAACGCAAAAAGCCCTGAATAATCAGGGCTTTGAATGTGGCGGAAGCGTAGAGATTCGAACTCTAGGATAGTTGCCCATCGACGGTTTTCAAGACCGTTGCCTTAAACCACTCGGCCACGCTTCCAGCTCGTTTTGCGGCCGCCATAATACCGTAATGAAACACGCTGTCAAACTCTCTGTGTCGCGGGTTGCGGAGCCTCTGTTAGACTGCTTGCATCTGAACGTCCAAAACCATGGATCCATAAGGAGTGTCGCCATGCGCGAACAGGATTACGCCGTACACCACGGCCAGCAAGCCGAGCAGCAGGAGGTCAGCAAAGTCCTGCGCAACACGTACAGCCTACTGGCACTCACCCTCGCCTTCAGCGGTGTCATGGCCTTCGTTGCCCAGCAGATGCGTGTCGGTTACCCGAACGTGTTCGTCGTGCTGATCGGCTTCTACGGTCTGTTCTTCCTGACCAACAAACTGCGTGATTCGGTCTGGGGCCTGGTGTCCACCTTCGCCCTCACCGGTTTCATGGGCTTTATCCTCGGCCCGATCCTCAACCGTTACCTGGGCATGGCCGGTGGCGCCGAAGTGGTCAGCTCGGCCTTCGCCATGACCGCGCTGGTGTTCGGTGGTCTGTCGGCCTATGTGCTGATCACCCGCAAGGACATGAGCTTCCTCAGCGGCTTCATCACTGCTGGCTTCTTTGTGCTGCTGGGTGCAGTGGTTGCGAGCTTCTTCTTCCAGATCAGCGGCCTGCAACTGGCGATCAGCGCTGGCTTCGTGCTGTTCTCGTCGGTCTGCATCCTGTTCCAGACCAGCGCGATCATTCATGGCGGTGAGCGCAACTACATCATGGCGACCATCAGCCTGTATGTATCGATCTACAACCTGTTCATCAGCCTGCTGCAGCTGTTCGGCATCATGGGCCGCGACGACTGATTGATGCTTATTAAGAAAGCCCGCTTCGGCGGGCTTTTCTTTGTGTGTTGGAAATGTTGTAGGGATGTTCGCCTTGAGGAGGGCAGCGCCTGGAAGATCGAGCGCCGCCCGCGCGGCACATCGCGAGCTGCGCTCGCTCCTACGTTTGTTTCGGGCCAATGATTCCTGTGGGATTTGCGCGCGAACGCGTTGGCGCATGTCTCGATATTGCATCGTACCCACAAGGCGGTCGCGCGCGTCTGTCACAGGCGTTACTGGCCAAAAACAAACGTAGGAGCGAGCGCAGCTCGCGATGCGCCGCGCGGGCGGCGCTCGATTTCTGCCCCACCTCAAAACCCAGGCCAAGCACCTGTCAGCCTCCCCCAATCCCCGGCAACCCACCTCCAAGCACTGACTTAAAAGTCAGAAAATCATGCAAATGCTCGTCGATCTTGCCGGTATCGTGCATTCCCCTACCGCAATCGCACTTCTGCCCGTAGAATGCGCTCCTTTTTTCTTCCGGGGCAGCTTCACCGATGAGCTCACACGAACACAGCCCGGGCGCCACTGCGCCTGCCAACGAACTGGTACTTGGCCTTGAGGACAAGCCACGGCTGTTGATCGGCCTGCTGGCAGCGTTGCAGCATCTGCTGGCGATCATCGTGCCGATCGTCACCCCTGGCCTGCTGATCTGTCAGGCGCTGGGCGTTTCGGCTCGCGATACCAACCTCATCGTCTCCATGTCGCTGGTGATCTCCGGTATCGCCACCTTCGTCCAATGCAAGCGCTTCGGCCCGTTCGGTGCCGGCTTGCTGATCGTGCAGGGCACCAGCTTCAACTTCGTCGGGCCGCTGATCGCCGGTGGCGCGCTGATGGTCAAGCAGGGCACGCCGGTCGAAAGCGTGATGGCCGCGATCTTCGGTGTGGTGATTGCGGGTTCGTTCGTCGAGATGGGCGTGTCGCGCATCCTGCCGTTCGTCAAACGCCTGATCACGCCGCTGGTGACCGGTATCGTCGTACTGATGATCGGCCTGACATTGATCAAGGTCGGCCTGATCAGCATGGGTGGCGGCTTCGGCGCCATGGCCAATGGCACCTTTGCCAACGGCGAAAACCTGCTGCTCTCGGGCGCCGTGCTGGCGGTGATCGTGATCCTCAACCGCATCCCGGTGGTGTGGATGCGCAGCTGCGCCATCGTCATTGCCCTGGCAGTCGGCTATGCCCTGGCCGGTTACCTCGGCCGCCTGGACTTCACCGGCATGCACGAAGCCGCGCTGTTCCAGGTGCCGACGCCGCTGCATTTCGGCCTGGGCTTCTCCTGGGCGCTGTTCATTCCGATGCTGGTGATCTACCTGGTGACTTCGCTGGAAGCCATCGGTGACGTTACCGCCACCAGCAAGGTTTCCCGCCAGCCAGTAGAGGGTCCACTGTGGATGTCGCGCATCAAGGGCGGTGTGCTGGTCAACGGTGCCAACTCGCTGCTCGCCGGCCTGTTCAACACCTTCCCGAGTTCGATCTTCGCCCAGAACAACGGCGTAATTCAGCTGACCGGCATTGCCAGCCGCCATATCGGTATCTGGATTGCCGTAATGCTGGTGCTGCTGGGCCTGTTCCCGAGCGTGGCCGGTGTGATTCAGGCGGTGCCTGAGCCGGTGCTGGGTGGCGCGGCCATGGTGATGTTCGGGGCGGTTGCCGCGTCGGGCATCAACATTCTGGCCAGTACCCGCCTGGACCGTCGCGCCCTGCTGATCATCGCCGTGTCGCTGGCGCTGGGCCTGGGCGTGGCACAGGTGCCGGAGTTCCTGGCGCACATGCCCGCAGCGATCCGCCATGTGCTGGAATCGGGCGTGGCTACCGGTGGCATTTGCGCCCTGGTGCTGAACTGGTTCCTGCCGGAGAGCAAGGAAAACGCCTGATCCGCGCCTGCCCTGCCGACAAAGCCCGCGCCCACTTGCGCGGGCTTTTTGCTTTATCATGGCGGCATTCCTTTGCACGAGTTGTCCATGAAATTCGCTATCGCGGTTTTTTCCCCGGCCCATGCGCCCTCCTCGCGCCGCGCCTTGCGCTTCGCCGAGGCGGTGCTGGCTGGCGGGCATGAGATTGCCCGGCTGTTCTTCTACCAGGACGGGGTGCACAGCGCCTCGGCCAACGTGGTAACGCCCCAGGATGAACAGGACATCGCCGCCCAGTGGCGGGCCTTCATCGAAATAAACCGGCTCGACGCGGTGGTGTGCATCGCCGCCGCCCTGCGCCGTGGCGTACTCGATGAAGCCGAAGCCAGCCGCTACCAGCGCCCGGCAGTGAACCTGCCCAAGCCGTGGGAGCTGTCTGGCCTCGGCCAGCTGCATGAAGCTGCACAAACTGCCGACCGCCTGGTCTGTTTCGGAGGCGACTGAAATGGCCAAATCCATGTTGATCATCAGCCGCCAGGCACCGTGGAACGGCCCGTCCGCCCGTGAGGCGCTGGATATCGCCCTGGCCGGCGGCGCCTTCGACCTGCCACTGGCCATGCTGTTCCTCGATGACGGCGTGTTCCAGTTGGCGCCCGGCCAGCAACCCACCGCCGTGGAGCAGAAGAACCTCGCCGCCAACCTGCAGGCGCTGCCGATGTTCGGCGTCGAGGAGCTGTTTGCCTGCCAGCACAGCCTTGCGCGCCGCGGCCTGGCCGCCGATGCTCTGGAGCTGCCGGTAGAAGTGCTGGGCGACAAAGCCATGCAAGCCCTGATTGCCCGTTTCGACCAAGTGGTGACGCTCTGATGCCAACCTTGCACGTGTTATCCCACTCCCCGTTCGGCGACGAGCGCCTGGACAGTTGCCTGCGCCTGTTGGGCGCCGACGATGGCGTGCTGCTGTGCGGCGATGCGGTCTATGCCCTGCGCGACGGCAGTGACACTCAATGCCAACTGCAGGCTGCCAACCTGGCACAACGCCTGTTCGCCCTCGACGAAGACCTGCAGGCCCGCGCCATCAGTAGCACGCTGGCCAAGGCCGTGGACTACCAGGCCTTCGTCGAGTTGTCGCTGCACTACGACAAGGTCAACAGCTGGCTATGAGTACGCTGAACGTTGGCGATCGCGCCATCGCCCTGGACAAGGACGGCTTTCTGGTCCACCTGCAAGACTGGTCGCACCCTGTCGCCGAGGCGCTGGCCGAGCGCGAAAGCATTGCCCTGACCGCCGATCACTGGGAGATCCTCGAGCTGCTGCGCCAGTTCTACGATGAATACCAGCTGTCGCCAGCCACCCGCCCGCTGATCAAGTACACCGCGCTCAAGCTGGGCACGGAAAAGGGCAACAGCCCGCACCTCAACCGCCTGTTCAATGGCACCCCCGCCAAACTCGCCGCCAAGCTGGCGGGCCTGCCCAAGCCGACCAATTGCATATGACCGACGTCCGCCCGCTGACCCTGGAAACCCCGGCCGAACACCCGTTCGCCGAATTCGTGCGCATCCTAGGCAAAGGCAAGCGCGGCGCGCGCGGCCTGACCCGCGAGGAAGCCTGCGCCGCCATGACCTTGCTGCTCGAAGGCAAGGTCGAGGACACCCAGCTGGGTGCCTTCCTGATGCTGCTGCGGCACAAGGAAGAAAGCGCCGAAGAGCTTGCCGGCTTCACCGAAGCCCTGCGTGCGCACCTGCTGGCACCGCCCATCGCCGTGGACATCGACTGGCCGACCTACGCGGGCAAGAAGCGTCACCTGCCCTGGTACCTGCTGAGCGCCAAATGCCTGGCCGCCAATGGCGTGCGCATCCTCATGCACGGCGGCGGCGCGCACACCGCCGGGCGGATGTATACCGAACAGCTGCTGGCACTGCTGGAGATCCCGCTGTGCCGTGACTGGGCCGCGGTCAGCCAGGCGCTCGACCAGCAGCGCCCGGCCTTTGCCCCGCTGCAGGACTGGGCGCCGCAGCTGCAGCGAATGATCGACCTGCGCAATACCCTTGGCCTGCGCTCGCCCATCCATTCCCTGGCGCGGGTGCTGAATCCGCTGGGTGCGCGCTGCGGCCTGCAAAGCATCTTCCACCCCGGCTACCAGGCGGTGCACCGCGAAGCCAGCCGCCTGCTCGGCGACCATGCCGTGGTGATCAAGGGTGATGGCGGCGAGATCGAGGTCAACCCCGATGTTATCAGCCACCTGTACGGCACCAGCGCAGGCGAAGCCTGGGACGAAGAATGGCCAGCGCTGAGCGAACGCCGCCATGTAAAACCACCGAGCCTGCAGCCCGAGCAGCTAGTGGCAGTCTGGCGTGGCGAAGCCGAGAACAGCTACGGCGAAATGGCCGTGGTGGCGACCATGGCCCTGGCGCTGCGCGGCCTCGGCCAGGATCGCGAACAGGCTTTCACCACCGCCCGCAGTTATTGGGCCGCACGCAACCAATCGAATAACTAGATGATAAGGGTGCGGTCTTTGCGCTAGTTATTCGAACGATTTGCCCTAGACTGGGCTCCAACGACAAACAACTTTGTTTCCGAGGAGCTCACCATGGGCCTTTTGATCGACGGCCGCTGGCATGACCAGTGGTATGAAAACGGCAAGGACGGCACCTTCAAGCGCGAAAACGCCCAGCGCCGCAATCAGCTGCCCGCACCGGAAGCCGGCCGTTATCATCTGTACGTTTCGCTGGCCTGCCCGTGGGCCCACCGCACCTTGATCTTGCGCGCCCTCAAAGGCCTGGAGCCGCTGATCGACGTATCTGTGGTCAGCTGGCTGATGCAAGACCATGGCTGGACCTTCGACCAGCAGCAAGGCTCCAGCGGCGATCACCTCGATGCCCTGCAGTATCTGCACCAGCGCTACACCCAGGATGACCCGCACTACACTGGCCGCGTGACCGTGCCCGTGCTGTGGGACAAGCAAGAGAAGCGCATCGTCAACAACGAGTCGTCGGAGATCATCCGCATCTTCAACAGCGCGTTCAACGAGCTGACCGGCAATACCCTGGACCTGTACCCCGAGCCGCTGCGCCCGACCATCGAGGCGCTGAACGAGCGTATCTACCCGGCGGTGAACAACGGCGTGTACCGCGCAGGCTTCGCCACCACGCAGGATGCCTACGAGGCGGCTTTCGACGAGGTATTCAACGAGCTGGATCATCTGGAGGCGCTACTGGGTCGCAACCGCTACCTCGCTGGCGAATACCTGACCGAGGCCGATGTGCGCCTGTTCACTACCCTAGTGCGTTTCGACGCGGTCTACCACGGGCACTTCAAGTGCAACCTGCGGCGGTTGAGCGACTACCACAACCTGTCCAACTGGCTGCGCGAGCTGTACCAGTGGCCGGGGGTGGCCGGGACGGTGGATATGGAGCATATCCAGAAACACTATTACATGAGCCACAAGACCATCAACCCGAACGGGATCGTGCCCAAGGGGCCGTTGCAGGACTTCACTGTGCCGCACGATCGGGAGCGATTGGTGGGCAACGGGATCTGGCAGGGTTGAGATAGCCGGGGCTGCTTTGCAGCCCATTCGCGGGACAAGCCCGCTCCTACAGGGGATACGCGTTTCCTGTAGGAGCGGGCTTGTCCCGCGAATGGGCCGCAAGGCGGCCCCAACGGCTTCAGCTGTTCTGCGAACCTTCGAACCAGGCCAGCTTGTCGCGCAACTGCACCACTTCCCCGACAATCACCAGGGTCGGCGCATGCACTTCATGCCGGGCGACCAGCTCCGGCAAGTCTGCCAGGGTGCCGGTGAACACCCGCTGATTGCGCGTAGTGCCCTGCTGCACCAAAGCCGCAGGCGTACTGGCCGCGCGCCCATGGCGAATCAGTTCGGCACAGATGGTCGGCAACCCCACCAACCCCATGTAGAACACCAGGGTCTGGGCCGGCGCCACCAGGTCATCCCACGGCAGGTTGCTGGTGCCATCCTTGAGATGGCCGGTGACGAAACGCACCGACTGGGCATAGTCACGGTGAGTCAGCGGAATGCCGCCATAGGCGGAACAACCACTGGCCGCAGTAATCCCCGGTACCACCTGGAACGGAATGCCGTGCTCGGCCAGCTCCTCGATCTCTTCGCCACCCCGGCCGAAGATGAACGGGTCGCCGCCCTTGAGGCGCAATACGCGCTTGCCTTGCTGGGCGAGGTCGACCAGCAGACGGTTGATCTGGTCTTGCGGCACGGCATGGTCGGCGCGGCGCTTGCCAACGTAGATACGCTCGGCATCACGCCGGCACATCTCGATGATGGCGGGTGCCACCAGGCGGTCATACAGCACCACGTCGGCCTGCTGCATCAGGCGCAAGGCACGGAAGGTCAGCAAGTCCGGATCGCCCGGCCCCGCCCCCACCAGATACACCTCACCGCCCTGCTGCACCGGCGCCCCCTCGACCATCGCCTGCAACAGGCGCTCGGCCTCGGCGCCCTGCCCGGCCAACTGACGCTCGGCAATCGGGCCCTGGAACACGGTTTCCCAGAAGCCACGGCGCTGATTGACGTCCGGGTACAAGGATTTGACCTTGTGCCGGAACCGCGCAGCCAGCCCGGCCAGTTCACCATAGGCCGACGGAATCCAGGCCTCCAGCTTGGCGCGGATCAGCCGCGCCAGCACCGGGGCGTCACCGCCACTGGACACCGCGATCACCAACGGCGAACGGTCGACGATGGCCGGGAAGATCACCGTGCACAGGGCCGGCGCATCCACCACGTTGACCGGCAGGCTCAGCGCCTGCGCATCGGCTGACACCTGGGCGTTGAGCCCAGGGTCGTCGGTGGCCGCGATCACCAACCGGCAGCCGACCAGGTCGGCCGCCTGATAGCCACGCACCAGCACCTCACCGCCACCTTCCCGGGCCAACGCAGCCAGCTGGCCGTCGACATCCGGCGCCACCACGCGCAGCGCGGCGCCGGCATCAGCCAGCAGGCGCGCCTTGCGCAGGGCGATCTCACCGCCGCCGACGACCAGCACCCGGCCGCCCTGCAGCTTGTGGAACAGCGGCAGGTAATCCATTTAGCGGATGACCTCGACGCCGCCCATGTACGGCTTCAGCACGTCCGGTACGCGGATCGAACCGTCGGCCTGCTGGTAGTTTTCCAGCACGGCCACCAGGGTACGGCCTACGGCCAGGCCGGAACCGTTGAGGGTGTGCACCAGCTCAGGCTTGCCGGTTTCCGGGTTGCGCCAGCGGGCCTGCATGCGGCGCGCCTGGAAGTCACCACAGTTGGAGCAGGAGCTGATTTCGCGGTACTTGTCCTGGCTCGGCACCCACACTTCCAGGTCGTAGGTCTTCACGGCGCCAAAGCCCATGTCGCCGGTGCACAGGGCCAGCACGCGGTATGGCAGCTCCAGCAGCTGCAGTACGCGCTCGGCGTTGGCAGTCAGGCCTTCCAGGGCTTCCATCGACTTGGACGGCTCGACCACCTGGACCATCTCGACCTTGTCGAACTGATGCTGGCGGATCATGCCACGGGTGTCACGGCCGGACGCACCGGCTTCGCTGCGGAAGCAAGGGGTGTGGGCAACCAGTTTCAACGGCAGCTGCTTGGCGTCGAGGATCTGGTCGGCGACCAGATTGGTCAGCGACACTTCGGCCGTCGGGATCAGGTAGAAGTCGGCTTCGCCTTCGCGGGTGATCTTGAACAGGTCTTCCTCGAATTTCGGCAGCTGGCCGGTGCCCTGCAGGGCCGGGGCCTGGACCAGGTACGGGGTGTAGTGCTCCTCGTAGCCGTGCTCGCCGGTGTGCAGGTTGATCATGAACTGCGCCAGGGCGCGGTGCAGGCGGGCAATCGGGCCTCGCAGCACGGCAAAGCGCGCGCCGGACAGCTTGGCTGCGGCTTCGAAGTCCAAGCCACCGCTCACTTCGCCCAGGGCGACATGGTCCTTGATCTCGAAATCGAAGGCGGCCGGGGTGCCCCAGCGGCGCACTTCGACGTTGTCGTCTTCGCTGGCACCGACCGGCACGCTGGCGTCCGGCAGGTTGGGGATGGTCAGCAGGATGCCATCCAGCTCGGCCTGAATACCGTCCAGCTCGACCTTGCCGGCAGCCAGTTCATTGGCCATGCGCTCGACGTCAGCCATCAGCGGGGCGATGTCCTCGCCCTTGGCCTTGGCCTGGCCGATCGACTTGGAACGGGCGTTACGCTCGGCCTGCAGCTGCTCGGTACGGGTCTGCACCGCCTTGCGGCGCTCTTCCAGTGATTCGATGCGCGCGACATCCAGGCTGAAGCCACGGGAGGCCAGGCGATCCGCCACTTCCTGAAGTTGGCCGCGTAACAGTTTGGAATCGAGCATATCGTTCTCTCGTTATAGGTAAGTGTTGGTTCAGAATCGGGTCAGGGACAGGCCGGCCCAGGTGGCCAGGAGCCCGCCCACCACGCTGATACTGGTATAGCCCAAGGCGAGGGGCACTTGCCCACTTTCGATCAGGCGCACGGTATCGAGCGAGAAGGAGGAAAAGGTCGTCAGGCCGCCTAGGAAGCCGACGATCAGGCCGGCGCGCAGTTCGACCGGCGCCAGCGGCTTGTGCAGGAACAGGCCATAGAGCAGGCCGATCAGCAGGCAGCCAACCAGGTTGACCGCCAGCGTACCGAGATAGAAGTGCCGTGGCCAGTGGGCGGAGACCCAGTTGGCGGTGGCGAAGCGCAACAAGGTACCGGCAATACCACCCGCGCTGACGGCGGCAATCAGTGCAATCACGGTTTTCTCCGTTGACGGGGGCTATTGCGGTCGAGGTCGGCCAGGTGGCGCAGCTTCTCGCCGATCTTCAGCTCCAGGCCTCGCGGCACGGGCTGGTAGTACTGGCGCGGCTCGAGCTCTTCGGGGAAGTAGTCTTCGCCGGCGGCATAGGCGTCGGGCTCGTCGTGGGCGTAGCGGTATTCTTCGCCGTAGCCGAGTTGCTTCATCAGCTTGGTCGGGGCATTGCGCAGGTGCAGCGGCACTTCCAGCGAGCCATGCTCGGCAGCCTCGCGCAACGCGGTCTTGAAGCCCACGTACACCGCATTGCTTTTCGGCGCGCAGGCGATGTAGGTGATGGCCTGGGCCACCGCCAGCTCGCCTTCCGGGCTGCCCAGGCGCTCCTGCACGTCCCAGGCGGCCAGGCACAGGCTCAAGGCGCGCGGGTCGGCGTTGCCGATGTCTTCGCTTGCCATGCGTACCACGCGGCGGGCGATGTACAACGGATCGCAGCCGCCGTCGAGCATGCGTGCGAACCAGTACAAGGCGCCATCGGGGTTGGAGCCGCGCACCGACTTGTGCAGCGCGGAGATCTGGTCGTAGAACGCCTCACCGCCCTTGTCGAAGCGCCGACGGCTGTCGCCGAGCAGGCTTTGCAGCATCTCGACGTCGATCTCGCTGCCATCTTCGGCAAGGTCCGAGGCATTCTCGAGGAAGTTGAGCATGCGCCGGCCATCGCCATCGGCGGCGGCCATGAGCATCTTGAAGGCGTCGTCACCCACACGCAGGTTGCGCTTGCCCAAGCCCCGCTCCTCGGTCAGCGCACGGTTGACCAGCTTGCGCAGCGCCGCTTCGTCCAGGCTCTTGAGCACATACACCCGCGCCCGCGACAGCAAGGCGTTGTTCAGTTCGAACGACGGGTTCTCGGTGGTGGCACCGATGAACAGCAGCGTGCCGTCTTCCACATAGGGCAGGAAGGCATCCTGCTGGGACTTGTTGAAGCGGTGCACTTCGTCGACGAACAGGATGGTGCGCCGGCCGTACTGGCCGGCCTGCTGCTTGGCCACTTCGACGGCCTGGCGGATCTCCTTGACCCCGGCCAGTACCGCCGACACCGTCTCGAAATGCGCATCACAGAACTGCGCCAGCAACCGCGCCAGGGTGGTCTTGCCCACCCCGGGCGGGCCCCAGAAGATCATCGAGTGCAGCGCACCCTGCTCCAGCGCCTCGCGCAACGGTTTGCCGCGCGCCAGCAGGTGTTCCTGGCCGACGTACTCGTCCAGGTTGGACGGTCGCAGGCGGGCTGCCAGAGGCTGGGCGACGGGTTCGCTTCGAAACAGGTCCATGGCGAGCTCTGCTTACTCTTTGATGACGTCGGCGCCTTTGGGGATGTCGAACTTGAACTGGCTGTCCGGCACCACCTGGTTGGCCTTGACGCCATTGAACAGGATGTTGGTGCGCTGGCCGACGCTGTCGATCAGCTGCATGTCATTGATCAGGCCTTTGCGGAACGACACGCGCAGCGAGTCGAACAAGGTGTCCTTGGTCTTCGGCTTGAGGGTGAAGTCCATCACGTCGCCCTGCTGCTTGGAGGTGATGTCGAAGCTCTGGCTGATCTTCGACACGTCACCGGACAGCAGCAGTGCCGGGGTCTGGTTCAGGCGCTGGTCGAGCTTCTTGATGGTCGCCTGTTCCAGGTCCGGGTCCCACAGGGTGACGTTCTTGCCGTCAGACACCACCACCTGCTCCTGCGGTGCATTGGTGTGCCAGTAGAACAGGCCCGGGCGCTTCACGGTCATCTTGCCGGACGTTTCCTGCAGGCTGGTGCCGCCGGCGTCCAGGGTCAGCTGGGAGAAGTTGGCCTCGATGGTCTGGGATTTTTCCAACAGCTGGGTCAGGCGTTGTACGTCTTGCTCACCGGCATAAGCAGTAACCGAGCCCAGGGTCAGGGCAGAAACCAACAGCATGCGAATCGCGCGCATGGGAATCCTCATTGAGCATTGAAAAGGCCGGTCGCCACCGTTGGCGCCCGGCAAGGTGTTCATCAGTCGCGCGGGCCGCCCGGGGCAATCACTTCCCGCGAGCCGTTGCTGTTCATCGGGGTGACCACGCCGGCCATCTCCATCGATTCGATCATCCGCGCGGCGCGGTTGTAGCCGATCTTGAGCTTGCGCTGCACCGCCGAGATGGAAGCGCGGCGGCTTTCCAGCACGAACTGCACGGCTTCATCATACAGGGCATCGGTTTCGGCATCGTCACCGTCGCCACCGCCGCCGCCACCGTCGAAGCCGCTGCCGGCCTCTTCGACGCCATTGAGGATGTCGTCGTTGTAGTCCGGCGCGCCACGCAGCTTCCACGCCTCGACCGTGCGGTGCACTTCATCGTCGGAAACGAACGCACCGTGGACACGGATCGGCAGGCTGGTGCCCGGCGGCATGTACAGCATGTCACCGTGGCCGAGCAGCTGTTCGGCGCCGCCCTGGTCGATGATGGTCCGCGAGTCGATCTTGCTCGATACCTGGAACGCCATGCGGGTCGGGATGTTGGCCTTGATCAGGCCGGTGATCACGTCCACCGACGGGCGCTGGGTGGCGAGGATCAGGTGGATACCGGCGGCCCGCGCCTTCTGGGCGATACGGGCGATCAACTCTTCGACCTTCTTGCCGACGATCATCATCATGTCGGCGAATTCGTCGACCACCACGACGATGGTCGGCAGGGTCTTCAGCGCTGGCGGCTCGTCGTTCATGCTCTCGCGGCGGTACAGCGGGTCATGGATGATCTCGCCGGCTTCCTGGGCGTCCTTGATCTTGCGGTTGAAGCCAGCCAGGTTACGTACGCCCATGGCCGCCATCAGCTTGTAGCGCCGCTCCATCTCGGCCACGCTCCAGCGCAGGGCGTTGGCGGCGTCCTTCATGTCGGTGACCACCGGGCACAGCAAGTGTGGGATGCCCTCATAGATCGACAGTTCGAGCATCTTCGGGTCGATCATGATCAGCCGCGCGTCTTCCGGGCTGGACTTGAACAGGATCGACAGGATCATCGCGTTGACACCCACCGACTTACCGGAACCGGTGGTACCGGCTACCAGCAGGTGCGGCATCTTGGCCAGGTCGGTGATCACCGGCTTGCCGCCGATGTCGTGGCCCAGGGCCAGGGTGACCGGCGATTTCTGCTCGTCGTACTGCGGCGTGGCGAGCACTTCCGAGAAGCGCACCATCTGCCGGTTTTCGTTGGGGATCTCGATACCCACGGTGGTCTTGCCGGGGATCACTTCGACCACCCGCACACTGGTCACCGCCAGGGACCGCGCGAGGTCCTTGGCCAGGTTGGCGATGCGGCTGACCTTGACGCCAGCAGCCGGCTGGATTTCGTAACGGGTAATCACCGGGCCCGGATGGATGGAGTCCACCGAGACTTCCACGCCGAATTCCTTGAGTTTGATTTCCAGCAACTGGCCGACACCGGCCAGGGACTCTGGCGAGTACTCGATCTTCTTCTGTTCGGCCGGGTCGAGGATGGAAATCGACGGCAAGGTACCTTCCACGGCGCTGTCGACGAACAGCGGCGCCTGTTTTTCCTTCATTATCCGCTTGCTCGGCTCCGGCGCCCTGGCCGCGGCCGGTGGCACGATGGTCGGGGCCACTACAGGTAGCTGCTCGCGGGGGACCACGGGTTCACGCGGCACGACAGGTTCGCGGGCGAGCGTCGGTTCGCTCCGCACCACAGGTTCACGGGAGAGGGTCGGCTCACGGGGTTCTGCGGGCTGGGCCGGCGCTTCCTCACGCTTGAAGATGCGCTCGCGCAGCGCCGGCTTGGCTGGTTCACGCTTGTCGGTGGCCTTCGGCCCCAGGTCGAACACCGGCTCGTCAACTTCACGCAGTTGCGCTTCCAGGCGCTTGCGCTCGTTGCGTGCTTCCCACCAGCGGCTGGCCGCGCCCTGCACCAGCTCGAACAGGTCGAGGGTGATCTTGCCAGTCATGTCCATCACCTTGAACCACGACAGGTCGGTGAACACGGTCAGGCCGAACAGGAACAGGGCAATGAACATCAACGTGCTGCCCTGCACGTTCAGCAGGCTGCGCGCCAGGTCACCGAGGCTTTCACCCAGTGCACCGCCTGCGGAAAACGGCAGACTCGCCGGCGGGTGGAAATGGATATGCGCCAGGGCCGCGCCCGACAGCACCAGGAACACCAGGCCGATCAGCCGCCAGGAGAACAGCCAGCCGCTCCATTGCCACGGCTGATGGCGCTCGCGGAAGATCTGCCAGGTCTTGATCGCCAGCAGCAGCGGGAAGATGTAGGCGAAGTAGCCCAGCACCATGAACAGGATATCGGCGAAGTACGCACCGGCACGCCCGGCGGCGTTCTGCACCTGGTCGATGTTGCTGGTGTGGCTGAAGCCCGGGTCCGACGTGTCGTAGGTCAGCAGTGCCATCCACAGGTACAGGCACAGGGCGCCGACAGCGATCAACGCACCTTCCTTGAGGCGGTAATGCAGCTGCTGGCGCCACAGGGGCACGGGCAAGGGAGCTGGAGTTGCGGTGGATTTCTTCAAAACGCGTCTATTCCTGCGCGTGCTGCGCGTCCAGTAGTGATCGGCCGGTGTCTGGCCAATGAACCACTACTTTTAACATTACTGCCCGCCAGCCGCCATGACGGCACGCCGTATGGCTCTCGCGTGGGGGCGACTTTCGTATAGGTGCAATTTGAGCATGCATTTTCTTTCGTGACAAAGGCTTATGCTGTGTTTTTGCACAGGTGTGACAGCAAATGTAGCGGATGGTGCCTATGCTTTCATGAATGTGTAGGAAATTGCCTATTCTGCTGCCCGCCAATAGCTCTTGACCCTGCCAGCATTGACCCCGCAAGCCCTGCGCGCCATGCTGCCCTCTCCCCTCCCCCACCGCACGATAGACCATGCTCACCTGGCTGACCCGCGACTCGCTGACCTTCCCGCCTCTGGAAAAGGCCCTGCACGACCCCAACGGCCTGCTCGCCGCTGGCGGCGACCTGAGCCCCGAGCGCCTGGAGCAAGCCTACCGGCATGGCTGCTTCCCCTGGTACCAGGACGGCCAGCCGATCCTCTGGTGGTCGCCCGACCCACGCACGGTGCTGTTCCCGGAAGAGCTGCACGTCTCGCGCTCGCTGGCCAAGCTGATGCGCCAGGGCCGCTACCAGGTCAGCTTCGACAGCGACTTCCCGGCGGTGATTGCCGCCTGCGCAGCCCCACGCGATTACGCCGACGGCACCTGGATCACCGACACCATGCGCAATGCCTACTGCGAACTGCACCAGCGCGGCATCGCCCACTCGGTGGAAGTGCGCGAGGGCGGCGAGCTGGTCGGCGGCCTGTACGGCCTGGCCATCGGCCAGCTGTTCTTCGGCGAATCGATGTTCAGCCGCGCCGACAATGCCTCCAAGGTTGGCTTCGTGACGCTGGTCGAACATTTGCGCCAGGCCGGCTTCGTGCTGATCGACTGCCAGATGCCAACCAACCACCTGCACAGCCTTGGCGCCCGCGCCATCAGCCGCGCCCGCTTCGCCGACTACCTGGCGCGCTACCTCGACCAGCCCAACAGCGCCACTTGGGTTTGCTAGGCGAGTTCTGCCAGCTGGCTTACACTTAAAGCAAAGTCTCACCGAGGGGGTTGATCATGACAGAGTTGGCGCGGTTGAAGTTCTATGCCACTCAACCCCACTCCTGCAGCTACCTGCCGGACGAACAGGCCACCACGCTGTTCCTCGACCCCAGCCAGCCGATGGACGTGCATGTGTATGCCGACCTGTCGGAAATGGGCTTTCGCCGCAGTGGCGACCACCTGTACCGCCCGCATTGCCAGAACTGCAATGCCTGCGTACCGGCGCGCATTCCCGCCGCGCGCTTCATTCCCAACCGCCAGCAGCGGCGCATCCTCAAGCGCAACGCCGACCTGACCGTGACGGCGGCCCGCCCGGCGTTCAAGGAAGAGTATTTCGACCTGTACCGGCGCTACATCGAAACCCGTCACGCCGATGGCGACATGTACCCGCCGAGCCGCGACCAGTTTTCCACCTTCCTGGTCCGCGACCTGCCGTTCTGCTGGTTCTACGAGTTCCGCCTGGAAGGCCGGCTGCTGGCAGTCGCCGTCTGCGACCTGCTGCCCAACGGCCTTTCGGCGGTGTACACCTTCTACGAGCCTGAAGAAGAACGCCGCAGCCTCGGGCGCTTTGCCATCCTCTGGCAGATCACCGAAGCCCTGCGCCAGGACCTGGAGGCGGTGTACCTGGGTTACTGGATCAAGAACTGCAAGAAAATGAACTACAAGACGCAGTATCGGCCTATCGAGTTGTTGATAAACCAGCGCTGGGTCACCCTCAACTGAAAGCATTGGCTTGACACACAGTTTTCGGGCATAATCCACGCCACTTTTTTGCCCGGTGCGGTTATGCGTCGGGCCAACACTGGATCCGAGGGCTCTACTGCATGTCGAAAGAAGACAGCTTCGAAATGGAAGGTACTGTCGTCGACACCCTGCCCAACACCATGTTCCGCGTGGAGTTGGAAAACGGGCACGTCGTAACCGCGCACATCTCCGGAAAGATGCGCAAGAACTACATCCGTATTCTCACTGGCGACAAGGTCCGCGTCGAACTGACGCCTTACGACCTGAGCAAGGGCCGCATCACTTACCGTGCGCGCTAAGCTCTAGCCATGAAAAAGCCCGGCCATGTACCGGGCTTTTTTGTGCCTGTCAGGTTGTATGGGGCTGCTTTGCAGCCCATCGCGAGCTAAGCTCGCTCCTACAGGGTTACGCATCTCCTGTAGGAGCGAGCGTAGCTCGCGATGGGCCGCAAAGCGGCCCCACTGTCACGCAACCTCAGCCGTGGTCTCGAAGTCGAACACCAGTTCGCCATCGCGCAGGTCGACGTGCACCACGCCACCGTGCTCGGCCAGCTCGCCAAACAAAATCTCCTCGGCCAGCGGCCGCTTGATCTTGTCCTGGATAAGCCGTGCCATCGGCCGTGCCCCCATCTGCACGTCATAGCCGGAAACCGCCAGCCAGCCGCGGGCGGCATCGCTGACTTCCAGCAGCACACGCTTGTCTTCCAGCTGCGCCTGCAGTTCGATGAGGAACTTGTCGACGATGCTCTTGATCGTCTCGGTGCTCAGGCGGCCAAACTGGATGATGGTGTCCAGACGGTTGCGGAACTCCGGCGTGAAGCTCTTGCGGATGACTTCCATGGCATCGGACGCGTGGTCCTGATGGGTGAAGCCGATCGAGGCCCGCGCGGCGGTTTCGGCACCGGCGTTGGTGGTCATGATCAGGATCACGTTACGGAAGTCGGCCTTGCGCCCGTTGTTGTCGGTCAGGGTACCGTGGTCCATCACCTGCAGCAGCAGGTTGAAGACTTCCGGGTGAGCCTTCTCGATTTCGTCGAGCAGCAGCACGCAGTGCGGTTGCTTGGTGATGGCTTCGGTCAGCAGGCCACCCTGGTCGAAACCAACGTAGCCAGGCGGCGCACCGATCAGGCGCGACACGGTGTGACGCTCCATGTACTCGGACATGTCGAAGCGTACCAGCTCTACGCCCAACGCCTTAGCCAGCTGCCGCGCCGCTTCGGTCTTGCCCACACCGGTCGGGCCGGCGAACAGGAAAGAACCGACCGGTTTGTCCGGCGACTTGAGGCCGGCCCGGGACAGTTTGATGGCGGTGGCCAGCGAGTCTATGGCCTGATCCTGGCCGAACACGGTCAGTTTCAGGTCGCGCTCGAGGTTACGCAGCAGCTCTTTGTCGGAACTGGTGACATGCTTCGGCGGAATCCGCGCGATCTTGGCGACAATGTCCTCGACCTGCGGCACATCGATGCGCTTGACCCGATTGGCTTCGGGCTGCAGGCGCTGATAGGCACCCGCCTCGTCGATCACGTCGATGGCCTTGTCCGGCATGTGCCGGTCATTGATGTAGCGCGAGGCCAGTTCGGCGGCGGCGCGCAGGGCTTCGTCGCTGTACTCGATGTTGTGGTGGCTCTCGAAGCGGCCTTTCAGGCCACGCAGGATGCCGACGGTGTCTTCCACCGAAGGCTCGCTGACATCGACCTTCTGGAAGCGCCGCGCCAGGGCGCGGTCCTTCTCGAAGATGCCGCGGAATTCCTGGAAGGTGGTCGAACCGATGCAGCGGATCTCACCGGACGACAGCAGTGGCTTGAGCAGGTTGGACGCATCCATCACCCCACCCGACGCCGCGCCGGCACCGATGATGGTGTGGATCTCGTCGATGAACAGAATCGCTTGCGGGCGCTTCTTCAGCTCACCGAGCAGCGCCTTGAAGCGCTTTTCGAAATCCCCCCGGTACTTGGTACCGGCCAGCAGCGCACCGAGGTCCAGCGAATAGACCACGCTCTGCGCCAGCAGGTCAGGCACCTGACCGTCCACGATACGCTTGGCCAGGCCTTCGGCGATGGCGGTCTTGCCGACGCCTGCCTCACCGACCAGCAGCGGGTTGTTCTTGCGCCGGCGGGCCAGAATCTGCGCCACGCGCTCGACTTCCTGCTCGCGCCCCACCAGGGGGTCGATGCGGCCGGCACGGGCCAGCTCGTTCAGGTTGCTGGCGTAGGCGTCCAGAGGGTTGCTCGAAGAGGAGGTTTCGCCACCTTCTTCGTCCTGCATTTCCTGGTCGCTTTCGGAATGCGAACCATGGCCTGGCACCTTGGAGATGCCGTGGGCGATGTAGTTGACCACGTCGATACGGGCCACGCTCTGCTGTTTGAGCAGGAACACGGCCTGGCTTTCCTGTTCGCTGAAGATCGCCACCAGCACATTGGCGCCGGTGACTTCGCGCTTGCCGGAACTCTGCACATGGAACACGGCACGTTGCAGTACACGCTGGAAGCCCAGGGTCGGCTGGGTTTCGCGGTCTTCGTCGTTGACGGGGATCAGGGGTGTAGTGGAGTCGATGAACTCTTGCAGGTCGTGCTTGAGTTTGTCGAGATTGGCGCCACAGGCGCGCAGAACGGTCGCAGCAGCCTCATTGTCAAGGAGTGCCAGCAGCAGATGTTCGACGGTCATGAATTCATGACGTTTCGAACGAGCCTCCTTGAAGGCAAGATTGAGGGTGACTTCGAGCTCGCGGTTTAACATAGCTTCACCTCATACCCAAGTGGTCGGCGATTAACCGTCCTTCTCGATTTCACAGAGTAGCGGATGCTGGCTTTCCCTGGCGTATTGGTTGACCTGCATGGCCTTTGTTTCGGCGATGTCACGGGTAAACAATCCGCACACTGCCCGCCCTTCGGTATGGACGGTCAGCATGATCTTGGTCGCCAGCTCGCGGTTCAGACTGAAGAACGTTTCGAGCACTTCGACGACGAAATCCATCGGCGTGTAGTCATCGTTGAACAAAACCACCTTGTACATCGGTGGCGCCTGCAGGATCGGCTTGGCTTCCTGAACGGCAAGACCTGAGCCGTCGTCCTCGTTCGTTTGCGGGCGATCCTGATTGAATGTTAGTCGAATCTCACTGGGTGCATGCATGGAAAGAATTTCATCATGAGCGTCAGGTTAAGGTTGTGGGTTGACTGCAATTGCGGCCGCTGGCGCACGCGCCACCTGACCTTGACTATCGGCAAAACGGTGTTACAACCAATAAGAACCCACCGTGGTCGATAAAGATCCGCGCAGTCAACCAGATTTTTCGCATGGTTCGTATGCGGATGAAGTGGATGATACTCCAGTGATGGAGTCCTTTGCAGAGGGACATAGGGATGGCAAGCGGTAAAGTCAAGTGGTTCAACAATGCCAAGGGCTACGGATTCGTCAATGAGGAGGGTAAAACCGAAGATCTGTTCGCCCATTATTCGGCGATCGAGATGGACGGATACAAGACGCTCAAGGCGGGCCAGTCCGTGATTTTCGACATCGTTCAAGGCCCCAAAGGCCTGCATGCGGTCAAGATTAAAGATGCCGCAGCGGCTGCAGCCAAGCCTGTCGGCCAGTCCGAGGGCGAACCCGCTCCAGCCTGACCACTCCGCTCTCTGCCGGTATACGAAAAAACCGGCCGCTTCTTTAAGTAGAGGCGGCCGGTTTTCTATTGCCTTACATATGTTTGATCATCGCATCGCCAAAGCCCGAACTGCCCACCAACGTAGCGCCATCCATCAAGCGCTCGAAGTCGTAGGTCACGGTCTTGGCCGCAATCGCGCCATTGGTGCCCTTGATGATCAGGTCGGCCGCCTCGGTCCAGCCCATGTGCCGGAGCATCATCTCTGCCGAGAGGATCACCGAGCCCGGGTTGACCTTGTCCTGCCCTGCGTACTTGGGCGCAGTACCGTGGGTAGCCTCGAACATGGCCACGGTATCGGAGAGGTTGGCACCTGGCGCGATGCCGATGCCGCCTACCTCCGCCGCCAGGGCGTCGGACAGGTAGTCACCGTTCAGGTTGAGGGTTGCAATCACGTCGTACTCGGCCGGACGCAGCAGGATCTGCTGGAGCATGGCGTCGGCGATGGCGTCCTTGACGATCACCTCGCGGCCGGTCTTCGGATTCTTGAACTTCATCCATGGGCCGCCATCGAGCAGTTCGGCGCCAAATTCGTCGCGGGCCACTTCGTAGCCCCAGTCCTTGAAGGCACCTTCGGTGAACTTCATGATGTTGCCCTTGTGCACCAGGGTCAGTGATTCGCGGTCGTTGTCCACCACGTACTGCAGGGCCTTGCGCACCAGGCGCTTGGTGCCCTCGCGGGAGACCGGCTTGACGCCGATGCCGCAGTCCTGGTCGAAGCGGATCTTGGTGACGCCCATTTCCTCCTTGAGGAACTTGATCACCTTGTTCGCTTCGGGCGAGCCGGCCTTCCACTCGATACCGGCATAGATGTCTTCGGAGTTCTCGCGGAAGATCACCATGTCGACATCACCGGGCTTTTTCACCGGGCTTGGCACGCCCTGGAACCACAACACCGGGCGCAGGCACACATACAGGTCGAGCTGCTGGCGCAGGGCCACGTTGAGCGAACGGATACCGCCGCCGACCGGGGTGGTCAGCGGCCCCTTGATCGAGACCACATAGTCTTTCACCGCGTCGAGGGTCTCCTGGGGCAGCCAGGTGTCCTGGTCATACACCTGGGTAGCCTTCTCGCCGGCATACACTTCCATCCAGGCGATCTTGCGCTTGCCGCCGTAGGCCTTCTGCACGGCGGCATCGACCACCTTGATCATCACCGGCGAGACATCGACGCCAATCCCGTCGCCTTCGATATAAGGAATGATCGGGTTGTCAGGAACGTTGAGCGAATGGTCTGCATTGACGGTGATCTTGGTGCCGTCGGTCGGAACCTTGATTTTCTGGTATCCCATGCTTGCACTACTCCGCTGTCGGGTGTGATTGGACATCGTGCGATCCACTGAGCCTAAACCACATCCGCTGACCTGCAAGCAGTGCGGCAATACACCACATTGCCCCTACGTCTTTGGTCTTATAAATGGCACCGATGTCACTTGGCCTTGCTGATTAGCCCGAATGGTTTGGTATACTCCGCCGCGACCGAAGGGTCATCGGGGCGAATCCCAGGAAAATGCGGACCGCCCTTGGCCATGAACGGCCGAAAAGCCTGGCCAGAAAAGTCTGGACTGTTACCGCAGCTCAGCATTGACGCTCGACTGATGCATCCACCATCACCGCTCGCAGCCTCTCGACTTTCCGCTCATGGCGTTGCCAGGGCGATGCGCCTACCCTGCGCAACACGAGACTCGAGCACGCTCAGCACACAGAGAGTTAACCCGCATGCCCACCCGTTCCAAGATCATCTATACCTTCACCGACGAAGCCCCCGCCCTCGCCACCTACTCGCTGCTGCCGATTGTCGAAGCCTTCACCGCTTCCGCTGACATCGCCGTCGAAACTCGCGACATCTCCCTGGCTGGCCGTATCCTTGCCGCCTTCCCGGAGCAACTGGGCGCAGAGAAGCAAGTAGGCGATCACCTGGCGGAACTGGGCCAGCTGGCTACCACTCCTGAAGCCAACATCATCAAGCTGCCGAACATCAGCGCCTCGGTACCGCAGCTCAAGGCCGCGATCAAGGAACTGCAAGGCAAGGGCTTCAACATCCCTGACTACGCCGACGAGCCGTCCACCGAGGCCGAGAAAGAATCCCGCGCCCGCTACGACCGCATCAAGGGCTCCGCCGTGAACCCGGTGCTGCGCGAAGGCAACTCCGACCGCCGCGCGCCGCTGTCGGTCAAGAACTACGCCCGCAAGCACCCGCACAAGATGGGCGCCTGGGCTGCCGACTCGCAGTCGCACGTTGCCCACATGAACAACGGCGACTTCTACGGCAGCGAAAAAGCCGCACTGATCGAGGCTGACGACAGCCTGCGCATCGAGCTGGTCGGCAAAGATGGCAGCACCACCGTGCTGAAAGCCAAGACCGCCGTCAAAGCCGCCGAAATCGTCGACTGCGCCACCATGAGCCGCAAGGCCCTGAAAGCCTTCATCGCCGAGCAGATCGCCGATGCCAAAGCCTCCGGCGTGCTGCTGTCGGTACACCTGAAAGCCACCATGATGAAGGTCTCCGACCCGATCATGTTCGGCGTCATCGTCGAAGAGTTCTACAACGACGTGCTGGCCAAGCACGCCGCAGCCCTGGCTGAAGTGGGCTTCAACGCCAACAACGGTATCGGCGACCTGTACGCCCGCATCAAGGACCTGCCAGCTGACAAGCAGGCCGAGATCGAAGCCGACATCCAGGCCCTGTACGCCGAGCGCCCAGCGCTGGCCATGGTCAACTCTGACAAGGGCATCACCAACCTGCACGTGCCGAGCGACGTCATCGTCGACGCCTCGATGCCAGCGATGATCCGTGACTCGGGCAAGATGTGGAACACCGCCGGTGAACTGCAGGATGCCAAGGCGATCATCCCGGATCGTTGCTACGCCGGTATCTACCAGGCCACCATCGAAGACTGCAAGGCCAATGGCGCCTTCGACCCGACCACCATGGGCAGCGTGCCGAACGTCGGCCTGATGGCGCAGAAGGCCGAAGAATACGGCTCCCACGACAAGACCTTCCAGATCCAGGCCGACGGCGTTGTCCGTGTGGTCGATGGCAAGGGCAAGGTCGTTCTGGAACAGAACGTCGAAGCCGGTGACATCTTCCGCATGTGCCAGACCAAAGACGCGCCGATCCAGGACTGGGTCAAGCTGGCCGTCAACCGTGCCCGCCTGAGCAACACCCCGGCGGTGTTCTGGCTGGACCCGGCCCGCGCCCACGACGGCGTGATGATCGAGAAGGTGCAGCAGTACCTGAAGGATCACGACACCGCTGGCCTGGACATCCGTGTCCTGGCGCCGGTCGACGCGATCAAGTTCTCCCTGGCCCGCATCCGCGAAGGCAAGGACACCATCTCGGTGACCGGCAACGTGCTGCGCGACTACCTGACCGACCTGTTCCCGATCATGGAACTGGGCACCAGCGCCAAGATGCTGTCGATCGTGCCACTGATGAACGGCGGTGGCCTGTTCGAAACCGGCGCCGGTGGTTCGGCTCCGAAGCACGTGCAACAGCTGGTGGAAGAGAACTTCCTGCGTTGGGACTCGCTGGGTGAATTCCTGGCCCTGGCCGCTTCCCTGGAGCACCTGGGCAACACCTACGACAACCCGCGCGCCAAGGTCCTGGCCAACACCCTGGACCAGGCTACCGGCAAGTTCCTCGACACCAACAAGTCGCCTTCGCGCAAAGTCGGTGGTATCGACAACCGCGGCAGCCACTTCTACCTGACCCTGTACTGGGCCCAGGCCCTGGCCGCACAGAGCGACGACACCGCCCTGCAGGCGCGCTTCGCCCCACTGGCCAAGACCCTGACCGAGAACGAGGAGACCATCGTCGCCGAGCTCAACGCCGTTCAGGGCAAGCCAGCCGACATCGGTGGCTACTACGCTCCGGATGCCGCGCTGACCGCCAAGGTGATGCGCCCAAGCCAGACCCTGAACAGCGCCATTGCCGCCCTGTAAGGTTCACTTGAAGTAACAGCACAAACCCCGGCCACGCACCGGGGTTTGTGCTTTCTGGATAAATGATTTCTAGCGGCCAACGCGAACCCTGATGGAGCTGTTCATGACCTGGCAACCCCATATCACCGTCGCCACCATCGTCGAACACGAGGGCAAGTTCCTCTTCGTCGAAGAATTCAAAGCCAACCAGCACGTATTCAACCAGCCCGCCGGCCACCTCGAACCCAACGAGACCCTGCCCCAGGCCGCCCTGCGCGAAACCCTGGAAGAAACCGCCTGGGAAGTCGAGCTCACCGGCGTGGTCGGCATCTATCTCTATACCGCCCCGAGCAACGGCGTGACCTACCAGCGCATCTGCTTCGCCGCCCGCCCCGTGCGCCACCACCAGGACCTGGCGCTGGACAACGACATCGTCCGCGCCGTGTGGCTGACCCGCGACGAACTGCTGGCCGACCCGAGCCGCTGGCGCAGCGAACTCGTCCCGCGCTGCCTCGACGACTACCTTGCTGGCCCGCTGCACAGCCTCGAATTGCTGCGTGACTGACGCGCCGCGCCGGTTTTGATAGAATCGGCGTTTTTCCCCCTTGATACACACCGGTACCCATGACCAGCCCAGCACTCAAAGACCCCGCCAAGACCCGCGTCATCGTCGGCATGTCCGGCGGCGTGGACTCTTCCGTCTCCGCCCTTCTGCTCATGGAACAGGGCTACCAGGTGGAAGGGCTGTTCATGAAGAACTGGGAAGAAGACGACGGCACCGAATACTGCACCGCCCGTGAAGACCTGGCCGACGCCCAGGCCGTGTGCGACCGCATCGGCATCAAGCTGCACACCGCCAACTTCGCCGCCGAATACTGGGACAACGTGTTCGAGCACTTCCTCGAGGAATACAAGGCCGGCCGCACGCCCAACCCGGACATCCTCTGCAACCGCGAAATCAAGTTCAAGGCGTTCCTCGACTACGCCCTGTCGCTGGGTGCCGACCTGATCGCCACCGGGCACTACGTGCGCCGCCGCGACACTGGCGAACTGACCGAACTGCTCAAGGGCCTGGACCCGAACAAGGACCAGAGCTACTTCCTGCACGCCGTCGGCGGCAAAGAGATTGCCCGCACCCTGTTCCCGGTCGGCGAACTGGAAAAGCCGGAAGTGCGCGCCATCGCCGAAAAACACGGCCTGGCCACCGCCAAGAAGAAGGATTCCACCGGCATCTGCTTCATCGGCGAGCGCCGTTTCAGCGACTTCCTCAAGCAATACCTTCCGGCCCAGCCGGGCAATATCGAAACCACCGAAGGTGAAGTGATCGGCCGCCACCACGGCCTGATGTACCACACCATCGGCCAGCGCCAGGGCCTGGGCATCGGCGGCCTGAAGGACGCCGGTGACGAGCCGTGGTACGTGCTGCACAAGGACCTGACCCGCAACGTGCTGGTGGTCGGCCAGGGCAACGAACACCCATGGCTGTTCTCCCGCGCCCTGCTCGCCTCGGAAATCTTCTGGGTCAACCCGATCGACCTGAGCAGCCCGCGCCAGCTGACCGCCAAGGTGCGCTACCGCCAGAGCGACCAGCAGTGCACCCTGGAGCTGACCGAAACCGGCTACCGTGCCGTGTTCGACGAGCCGCAGCGCGCCGTGACCCCGGGCCAGTCGGTGGTGTTCTATGACGGTGAGGTGTGCCTGGGCGGCGGCGTGATCGAAACCGCCGAGCCATGGAGCCCGCGCGCATGAGCAACCTGCAGGAGCAGCTGATTGCCCTGGGCGGTGTGTTCCAGGCCGCCGTGCTGGTCGACCGTATTGCCCGCACTGGCCAGGCCAGCGAAGCCAACATCGGCTGCATGCTGGGCAGCCTGCTGGTACGTGACCCCAAGGACACCCTGGAGGTGTTCGGCGGCGACGACCTCAACCTGCGTGACGGTTATCGTGCCCTGGTCGGCGCCCTGGAACGCGACCCCAGCAGCCTGCAGCGCGAGCCGCTGCGCTACGCCCTGTCGATGCTCGGCCTGGAACGCCAACTGAACAAGCGCGGCGACCTGCTCGACACCATCGGCAACCGCCTGCCACAAATCCAGTCCCAGGCCGACCATTTCGGCCTGGTTCACGAAAATGTCATCGCTTCCAGCGGAGCCTTGTACCAGGACACCCTGAGCACCTTGCGCCAGCGCATCCAGGTGCACGGCGACATGCGCTTCCTGCAGCAGGCCAGCAACGCCTCGAAGATCCGCGCCCTGCTGCTCGCCGGCATCCGCGCCGCGCGCCTGTGGCGCCAGCTGGGCGGGCATCGCTGGCAGCTGGTGTTCAGCCGGCGCAAGCTGCTCAACGAACTGTACGACATGATGCGTTCGCCTTCCTGATAGGCGACACCGACCCGGGCGCAATTTTCATGTATGATATGCGCCCTTCCAAAAGCCTGACTGTCCGAGAACACCCCATGCAGCTTTCTTCGCTCACTGCGGTTTCCCCTGTAGACGGCCGTTACGCCGGCAAAACCCAGGCCTTGCGCCCCATTTTCAGCGAATTCGGCCTGATCCGTTTCCGCGCCCTGGTCGAAGTGCGCTGGCTGCAGCGCCTGGCCGCCCACCCGCAGATTGGTGAAGTGCCGGCGTTCTCCGCCGAAGCCAACGCCCTGCTGGACAACCTGGCCACCGACTTCAAGCTCGAGCACGCCGAACGCGTCAAGGAAATCGAGCGCACCACCAACCACGACGTCAAGGCGATCGAATACCTCCTCAAGGAGCAGGCCGCCAAGCTGCCTGAGCTGGCCAAGGTCAGCGAGTTCATCCACTTCGCCTGCACCAGCGAGGACATCAACAACCTGTCCCACGCCCTGATGCTGCGCGCTGGCCGTGACGACGTGCTGCTGCCGCTGATGCGCCAGATCGCCGACGCCATCCGCGCCCTGGCCCACGCCCACGCCGACGTGCCGATGCTGTCGCGCACCCACGGCCAGCCGGCTTCGCCGACCACCCTGGGCAAAGAGCTGGCCAACGTCGTGTACCGCCTGGAGCGCCAGATCGCCCAGGTCGCGGCCGTGCCGCTGCTGGGCAAGATCAACGGCGCCGTGGGCAACTACAACGCCCACCTGTCGGCCTACTCGCAGATCGACTGGGAGCAGAACGCCCGCGCCTTCATCGAAGACGAGCTGGGCCTGCAGTTCAACCCGTACACCACCCAGATCGAGCCGCACGACTACATCGCCGAGCTGTTCGACGCGATCGCCCGCTTCAACACCATCCTCATCGACTTCGACCGCGACGTCTGGGGCTATATCTCGCTGGGCTACTTCAAGCAGAAGACCGTGGCCGGTGAAATCGGCTCGTCGACCATGCCGCACAAGGTCAACCCGATCGACTTCGAAAACTCCGAAGGCAACCTGGGCATCGCCAACGCACTGTTCCAGCACCTGGCCAGCAAGCTGCCGATCTCGCGCTGGCAGCGTGACCTGACCGACTCCACCGTGCTGCGCAACCTGGGCGTGGGCTTTGCCCACAGCGTCATCGCCTACGAAGCCAGCCTGAAAGGCATCGGCAAGCTGGAAGTCAACGAAGCCCGCATCGCCGCCGACCTGGACGCCTGCTGGGAAGTCCTCGCCGAGCCGATCCAGACCGTGATGCGCCGCTTCAACATCGAGAACCCCTACGAGAAGCTCAAGGAGCTGACCCGTGGCAAGGGCATCACGCCAGACGCGCTGCTGACCTTCATCGACGGCCTCGACATGCCGTCCGACGCCAAGGCCGAACTGAAGCAGCTGACCCCCGCTACTTACATCGGTAACGCGGCAGCCCAGGCCAAACGCATCTAAGCTGACCGTCGCGTTCAACGCCCGGCCTGGCCGGGCGTTTTTATTCCCGGACGAAAATTACGTTTTTTCAATAGGTTGAACATGAATCCTGATACTCCACTGCAGCTGCTCGGCGGCATCTCGGCCCGCGAATTCATGCGCGACTATTGGCAGAAGAAGCCGCTGCTGGTGCGCCAGGCCTTCCCGGACTTCGAAAGCCCGATCGACCCCGACGAGCTGGCCGGCCTGGCCCTGGAAGAGGAAGTCGAGTCGCGTATCGTCCTCGAGCATGGCGCCCACCCGTGGGAACTGCGCCGCGGCCCGTTCACCGAAGAGACCTTTGCCGAGCTGCCGGAACAGGACTGGACCCTGCTGGTGCAGGCCGTCGACCAGTTCGTCCCGGAAGTCGCCGAGCTGCTGGAGCACTTCCGCTTCCTGCCAAGCTGGCGTATCGATGACGTGATGATCAGCTTCGCCACGCCGGGTGGCAGCGTCGGTCCACACTTCGACAATTACGACGTGTTCCTGCTGCAGGGCCACGGCGAGCGCAACTGGAAAGTCGGCCAGATGTGCAACAGCGACAGCCCGCTGCTGGAGCACGCCGACCTGCGCATCCTCGCCGAATTCGAACAGAGCGGCGAATGGACCCTGGAACCGGGCGACATGCTCTACCTGCCACCGCGCCTGGCCCACTACGGCGTCGCCGTGGACAACTGCCTGACCTACTCGGTCGGCTTCCGCGCCCCAAGCGCCGCCGAAGTGCTGACCCACTTCACCGACTTCCTCGGCCAGTTCCTGCCGGAAGAAGAGCGCTACAGCGATGCCGACGCGCAACCTGCCAGCGACCCGCACCAGATCCAGCACGACGCCCTCGACCGCCTCAAGGCGCTGATCGACAAGCACACCAATGACAAGGACCTGTTGCTGACCTGGTTCGGCCAGTTCATGACCGAGCCGCGCTACCCGGAGCAGGTGGTCGGTGAAGAGATGGACGAGGACGAGCTGATCGAGGCCCTCGAAGACGGCGCCATCCTGATCCGCAACCCGAGCGCACGCATGGCCTGGTCCGAACTCGGCGACGACCTGATGCTGTTCGCCAGCGGCCGCAGCTGCCCACTGCCGGCCAAGCTGCGCGAACTGCTGAAGCTGGTGTGCTCGGCCGATGCGTTACACATCGACAACCTTGAGCAGTGGTTGCAGGATGAAGATGGCCTTATGCTGGTACAGCAGCTGATCAAACAAGGAAGCCTGGGATTCGCCAATGAATAAGATTCGTGTGCGCCTTGCAGACTGGCACAAGGACAACGCTGATATCCGCCGTATCCGCGAAACCGTGTTCATTGCCGAGCAGCATGTACCGCCGGAGCTGGAGTGGGATTCGGACGATCCGAGCGCCGCGCACTTCCTGGCGCTGGAAGGCGACTACCCGATCGGCACTGCCCGCCTGCTGCCAGACGGCACCATCGGCCGGGTCTCGGTGCTCAAGGACTGGCGCGGCCTGAAGGTCGGCGATGCGCTGATGAATGCGGTGATCGTCGAGGCGCAAAACCGTGACCTGAAGCAGCAGATGCTCAGCGCACAGGTGCATGCCACGCCGTTCTACGAGCGCCTGGGCTTTCGAGTAGTCAGCGAAGAGTTCCTCGAAGCCGGCATCCCGCATGTGGACATGGTGCGCGACTCGCGCGCCTGATCCCTGCACCGGCCTCTTCGCGATCCGACTTGTCCCGTGAAGAGGCCGGCACAGGTAACAACACATCACCTGACAAAAACCTGTACATCCATCCAGATAAAGCTTGCCTGCGCGCCCCCGCTTGCGCATCCTAGTGCCCATCATTCCCCGATGAAGCGTTCCCGGCCATGCGCCTGTTCCTCTGCGAAAAACCCTCCCAGGCCAAAGACATCGCCAAGGTGCTCGGCGCCAACCGCAAGGCCGACGGCTGCTGGCAAGGTACCGACGTCTGCGTAACCTGGTGCATCGGCCACCTGCTGGAAACCGCCCCGCCCGACAGCTACGACGACCGCTACAAGCGCTGGAACCTCGCCGACCTGCCGATCATCCCGGAAAAGTGGAAGATGCTGGTCAAGCCCAAGACCGCCAGCCAGTTCAAGGCAGTCAAGCGCCTGCTCGGCGAAGCCCGCGAGCTGGTGATCGCCACCGACGCCGACCGCGAAGGCGAAATGATCGCCCGCGAGCTGGTCGAGCACTGTCGCTACCGTGGCCCGATCCAGCGCCTGTGGCTGTCGGCCCTGGATGACGCTTCGATCCGCAAGGCCCTGGCGCGCCTGTTGCCCGGCCAGGAAACCTTCAACTTGTACCACTCGGCCCTGGGCCGCTCCCGCGCCGACTGGCTGATCGGCATGAACATGAGCCGGCTGTTCACCCTGCTCGGCCGCCAGTCCGGCTACCAGGGCGTGCTGCCGGTGGGTCGGGTGCAAACCCCTACCCTGCGCCTGGTGGTGGACCGCGACCGCAGCATCGCCGACTTCGTGCCGGTACCGTTCTGGGCCATCGATGTCCAACTGGAAAGCGCGGGCCAGGTTTTCAACGCCCAGTGGCGCGCACCGGAAGACACCTGCGACGACCAAGGCCGCTGCCTCAACCAGGCACTGGCCCAGCAGGCCGCTGCCGAGATGAGCAATTCCAGAGTCGCGCGAGTACTCAAGGTCGCCACCGAGCGCGTGCGCGAGGCGGCGCCGCTGCCTTTCGACCTCGGCACTCTGCAGGAGCTGTGCTCGAAAAAGTTCGGCCTCGGCGCCCAGGAAACCCTCGACATCGCCCAGGCGCTGTATGAAACCCACAAGCTGATCACCTATCCGCGCAGTGACTGCGGCTACCTGCCGGTCAGCCAGCACGGCGAGGCACCAGCCATTCTCGCCGCGCTGCAACGGGCCGACGCCAGCCTGGCGCCGCTGCAAACACACCTGGAGCCGCAGCGCCGCTCACGCGCCTGGAACGACGCCAAGGTCAGCGCCCACCACGGCATCATCCCCACGGCAGTCGCCAGCGACCCGGCACGCCTGCCGGCCAAGCACAAGGCGGTCTACACGCTGATCCGTGCCCGCTACCTGGCGCAGTTCCTGCCCAACCATGAGTACGACCGCACCCAGGCCGAATTCGACTGCGCCGGCCATGCCCTGCGCGCCGTCGGCAAGCAGATCGTCGAGCCCGGCTGGCGCCGCGCCCTGCCCGAGGCACTGACCCCGGCCAAGGGCCGCGAGGCCCAGCCAGCCCAGGTGCTGCCAACCCTGCGTGAGCGCCAGGACTGCAATGTGCAGGCTTTGCAACTGAAGGACCTGTGGACCCAGCCGCCCAAACCGTTCACCGAAGGCGACCTGATCAAGGCGATGAAGAACGTCGCCAAGCTGGTGGACGACCCAAGGCTGAAACAGAAGCTAAAGGAAACCACCGGCATCGGCACCGAAGCCACTCGAGCCAGCATCATCCAGGGCCTGCTCGACCGTGGTTATCTGGTGAAGAACGGCAAGGCCCTGTCCGCCACCCCGGCCGCTTTCAGCCTGATCGACGCCGTGCCCCGCGCCATTGCCGACCCCGGCACCACGGCCATCTGGGAACAGGCGCTGGACATGGTGCAGAGCGGCGAGATGAGCCTTGAAGAGTTCGTCGCCCGGCAGTCAGCCTGGATGGGCAAGCTGGTGGAGCGTTGCCGCGGGATGCGCATGACCATTACCGGGCCAGCGGTGGGCAAGGCGGCGCCGTGGAAAAAGAAGCGGCGCAGCAGTGCCGGGAAAGGCAAGGCGGCTGCCAGCAAGCCGAGGCAGCCAAAGCGTAAAGCCTCTAGTTGATGGGTTGTCTGTACTGGCCTCTTCGCGGGCAAGCCCGCTCCTACAGGGATTTGCGTACTCCTGTAGGAGCGGGCTTGCCCCGCGAAGAGGCCGGTGCAGGCATTACAAATCTTCTGTCAGGCACCACTCTTCAACCGGCTGAATGCCCGGGTCAACTCGCGGTTGAACGCCTTGCCATTATCATTCTTGCCATACAACCGCGCCCGCACCTCAGCCGGTGGATAGGTCCCCGGCGCATTGCGGATCTGCGCGTCCACCAACCCATCCGCCGCCGTAATCGCATTGGCGTAATGAATGGTGTCGGTAATCGGCGCAATCACATCCGGTCGCATCAGGTAATCCACCAGTTTCCATGCCGCATGCGGATGTGGCGCATCCTTGGGCACCACCAGCGCATCCAGCCAGATCAGCGTGCCCTCCTTCGGAATGCTGTAGTCCAGCTCAAACGCCTTGCCCACCTGCCGTGCCTGCCCCTCGGCGATGGCCACATTGCCGTTCCACGACATCGCCACGCAGGTTTCGCCATTGGCCAGGTCATTGATGTTGCGGTCATTGTCGAAGTAGCGGATGTACGGGCGCACCTTGCGCAGTTGCACTTCTGCCGCCTTGAGGTCCTCAAGGCGCTGCTGGTTGATGTCCAGGCCCATGTAGCGCATCACCGCTGCGAACACTTCATTGGGATCGTTGAGCAGGCTCACCCCGCAGTCGGCGAATTTCGCCACCACCTGCGGGTCGAACAGCATCGCCCAGCTGTCCAGCGGTGCATCGCCCATGCGCGCCGTCACCGCCTGCTGCTGGTAACCAACCCCGGTGGTGCCCCAGGCATAGGTCCCGGCATAGCGGTTGCCTGGGTCGAACAAGGCCATGTGCTGGCGAAACTCTTCACCCACCCCTGTCAGGTGCGGCAACTGGGCTTTGTCCAGCGGCTGCAGGGCACCGCTGGCAATGGCCCGGCTCAGGTGCTGGCCGGCGGTGAGCACCACATCGTAGCCACTGCCACCGGTCAACAGCTTGGTCTCGGCGGTTTCCAGCGAATCGAAATGGTCGGCGACCACGCGGATGCCGGTTTCTTTCTCGAACTGGGTCAAGGTATCGGGGGCAAGGTACTCGCCCCAGATGTACAGGTTGACGGTCGGCTGTTGTGCGTCGGCAGCCTGGGCCGCCGAGGCGGCGCAACCCAGGGCGAGCGCAAGGGTGAGTGCGCTCAGCTTCATCAGCGGCGGCCTCCAGCGTATTGCGGCATGGTGATGCAGGCGACATTGCCGCCCCCGAGCAGAATCTCGCGGGAGTTCTCGATACCGATGATGCGGTGCTCGGGGAACAGCTCGGCCAGGGTCGCCTGGGCAATGGCATCATTGCGGTCGCCAAACAGCGGCACGACGATGGCCGAATTGCCCGCGTAGTAATTGATGTACGAAGCACAAATTTGGGTGCCTGCCTCGCGCAGATGAGTGCCTTCGACCTGGTCCAGCCCAGCGGCCTCTTCGGCTGTCCATTGCAGCACATCGGGCTGTGGCAGCTTGTGCACCTTCAGTTCACGGCCACGGGCATCGCGGGTGCTGCGCAGGATGTCGTAGGCCTCCTGGTAGATTTCCCACTGCGGGTCGTCACAGTTGTCGGTCCATTGCAGCACCACTTCTCCGGGGCGCACAAAGCAGGCCAGGTCATCGACGTGGCCATCGGTTTCGTCGAACTTGCAGCCACGCGGCAGCCAGATCACCTGCTCGCCCCCCAGGTAGTCTTCCAGGCGACGGGTCACCTCGGCCTTGCCCAGGTGCGCATTGCGGTTGCGGTTGAGCAGGCATTGCTCGGTGGTCAGCAGGCTGCCCTGGCCGTCGCTCTGGATGCCGCCCAGCTCGGCGATCAGCGGCGCGCGGTAGCGGTCCAGGCCTTCGATCTCGAGGATCTTCTGGGCGATCTGGTCGTCCTTGTCCCACGGGTAGTAGAGGCCGCCATCGAGCCCGCCGTAAGCGTTGAACTCGAAATCGACGCCACGTACTTCACCACTGTTGTCATTGACCACGAAGCAGGCACCGCTGTCGCGGAACCAGGTGTCGTTGCAGGTCATTTCCACCACTCGCACCTGCGGTGGCAGCAGGCGCCGGGCGTTGGCGTACTGGGCAGCGGAGGCGCAGACCGTGACCGGCTCGCTGGAGGCGATCGCGCTGACGATCTCGACCCAGACCTTCTGCGCAGGCTTTGCACCGTTGCGCCAGACATCCGGGCGCTCTGGCCAGCCAAGCCAGCAGCCGGCCTTGCGCTCGAATTCGCCGGGCAGGCGGAAACCATCGGCCTTTGGGGTGGTGATGAGCGAACGTGCCATGGGTCAACCTCGTGTCGGTGAGTGATGGCTGCACGCTACGCCGCCCCGCTTGCGGCATCCAACGATGAAAACTCAGCGATAGCTGAATTCAATTCAGCTATCGCCCAGCTGTTCGATGAACCATTCGATGAAGTCGGCCACCGGTGCCCGCTCCAGGCGCAGTCGTTCGCACACCAGCGCGTACTGCCCCTGGGCCGTCACGCTGGCACTGAACGGGCGCACCAGGCGGCCGCTCTGCAGGTCGGCCTGGCAGGTCAGGTTGTCGCCCATCGCCACGCCCTGCCCGAGCAACGCGGCCTCCAGCGCCAGCGCGGCATGGGGGAAATACAGCTGACGGGTGGGCAAGGCGTCCTCGGCATGGGTCGCCAGCCAGGTGGTCCAGGTGCGGCCATCCTGGTCGTCGTGCAACAGGCAGTGACGCACCAGGTCGCGTGGGCGCTTGAGGCCGCCCTGGTTGAACAGGCCCGGGCTGCACACGGGGAAGAACTGCAGCAGCGGCAGTGGCCGCACGAAGTGGGTGCTGGCGTCCAGGGCGCTGGTGCCGTAGGTGATGGCCAGGTCGACGTCCAGCGCCGGGGCGCCGGCATCGATCGGCTGGTCATGCAAGTGTAGGGTGATGTGCGGGTAACGGCTGCTGAAGTCGGCCAAGCGCGCGACCAGCCATTTCTGCGCCAGCTCCGCCGTCACCGCGACCCGCAGTACCGCTTGCGAGGCCGGGTCGCGCAGTTCGTCGCAGGCCTTGCCGATCAGCTCGAAGGCCTGTTGCAGGTGATGCAGCAGGCGTTCGGCTTCGGCACTGGGGCGCACCTGGCGGCCGACGCGCTCGAACAGGGCGACACCGAGCTGCTCTTCGAGCTGGCGAATCTGGTGGCTGACAGCGCTGTCGGTGACGCACAACTCGGCGGCAGCACGGCCGAAATGGCCGTGGCGGGCGGCGCATTCAAAGGTACGCAGGGCGGTCAGTGAAGGCAGTCGGCGCATCGGGTTCTCCTGTCAGAGCGGCCTGCGGATCATATACAACCCATCGAGAAAGACGAACGGCCATGGTGCCATGAAAATTACCTGCTAGATTTTCATGAAAATAACCACAATAAATTTCACGAGGCCAAGGCATGTTCAAGCAATCCGCCCAGCACGTCGCCAGCTACTACGCCCAGACCTACCCCGCCAGCATCCCCCTGCGCCCTACCCTGCAAGGCCCGCACGACACCGATGTGCTGATCGTCGGCGCCGGCTTCAGTGGCCTGCACACAGCCCTGCGCCTGACCTTGGCCGGCAAGCGCGTGACCCTGCTGGAAGCCAGCCGCGTCGCCTGGGCCGCCTCCGGGCGCAACGGTGGCCAGGCGCTGCTGGGCTGGTCGTGCGACATGCCGCCACTGGAGAAAGCGCTCGGCGTGGAACGCACCCGGCGCCTGTGGGACAGCATGTGCTGGGCCGCTGACGAGATGCGCGAGCTGCCCCTGCGCCATGGCTTCGACATCGACTACCGGCTTGGCAGCCTGTGGACCGCCGTACTGCCTCGGCGGATAAAGATGCTCGAAGAAGCCCTGCACGACGCCGAGCACAAGTGGGGCTACGACGCCCTGCGCCTGATCGGCCGCGACGAGCTGCCGCAATGGATCGACAGCCCGCGCTACCAGGCCGCGCTGTACGACGCCAGGGGCGCGCACCTCAACCCGCTGAAACTGGCCCAAGGCCTGGCCGCCACGATCGAGGCCCATGGCGGGCGCATCTTCGAGCAGAGCCAGGTGCTCGACTATCAGCCCGGCGCCAACGGCTACGTGGCCCGCACCGAGCATGGCGAGGTACGCTGCGGGGTGCTGGTACTGGCCTGCAACGCCTACATCGACCGCCTCGACCGCGGCCTGTCGCGCCGGCTGCTGCCGGTCGGCTCGTACCAGGTGGCCACCGCGCCGCTGGATGCCGATTTCGCCCGCTCGCTGCTGCCGCGCAACAGCTGCGTGATCGACAACCAGTTCGTACCCGACTACTTCCGCCTCACCCCCGACCACCGCCTGCTGTTCGGCGGTGGCTGCACCTACCTGGGTGGCATCCCCAAGGACGTCGCCAACGCCACCCGCCCCTACCTGGAGCGGGTGTTTCCGCAACTGGCGGGGGTGGCCATCGACTATGCCTGGGGCGGCCACATCGACTGCAGCATCCAGCGCACCCCGGACGTCGGCCGCGAGGGCCAGCGCTACTGGCTGCAAGGCTTCTCCGGCCACGGCGTGCTGCCGACCCTGGCCGCCGCGCGGGCAGTGAGCGATGCCATCCTCGGCGACGACGACCTGCTGGCCTTGTACCAGGGCATCGACAACGGCCGCTTCCCGGGCGGTGACCTGTTGGCCGCACCGCTGGAAGCCGCAGCCAAGGCCTGGTACCGGATGCGCGATCATGTCTGAAGACGCCCAGGGCCTGGCCCTGCTGATCCGCGACCTGCGCAAACACCGCGGGCTGACCCTCGATGAGCTGGCAGGCAAGGTCAAACGCTCGCTGGGCTTTCTGTCCCAGGTCGAACGCGGCCTGTCGCAGCCGACCGTGGCCGACCTCACGGCGATCAGCGAAGCCCTGCAGGTGCCGACCACCTACTTCTACCAGGCCAGCCAGCCACCCGCGCTGGACTGGGTCACCCGCCCCGGCGAGCGGCGCACCATCTACTACGCCGAAGGCATCAGCGATGTGCTGGTCTCGCCCACTCTAAACGGCCGCTTCGCCATGCTCGAAAGCCACCTGGCGCCCGGCGCCAGCAGTGGCGAGGGGCACCTGGACGACAGCTCCGAGCAAGGCGGTTTCGTCCTCGAAGGTGAACTGACCCTCTGGCTGGCAGAGGACGAGCAAGCCGTGACCCTCGCGCCCAACGACAGCTTCCAGCTGCCGCCCAACCGCCACTTCCGCTACGCCAACCTGACCGACCAGACGACCCGCGTCCTCTGGGTTTTCCGATGAGAGCACAGCATGACCACAACAACAGGCTTTCCCGATCTGCTCAGTGAAGTCCGCGCATTCCGTGCCCGCTACCCCGACGTCAGCCATGTCGACCTGCTCAGCCTGGACATCCCCGGGCACTTCTATGGCAAGCGCTACCCTATCGACATGCTGGAAAAAGTCGCCGCCGGCAGCCCGCTGAAACTGCCGCAGAACTGCGTGCTATTGGGCGTGCAAGGTGGGCTGTTCCCGATTGGCGACTACTGCTTCAACGACGGCGACCCGGATGCCATCCGCCGCCTGATCCCCGGCACGCTCAAGCCAGTGACCTGGGAGCGCGAGCCGCTGGGGCAGATGCTGATCAGCTCCGACGGCACTGGCGCGCCGATCGAGTTCGAGCCCCGCGAGGTGCTCGCCCGTGTGCTGCGGCGCCTGGAACGACGCGGCATTCGCCCGGTGGTGGCGTTCGAGCTGGAGTTCTACCTGTTCGACCGCGCGCTCAAGCAGGGCCTGCCGCAATTCCCCCGCGATCCCCTCAGCGATGACCCGGACGACCAGCCCAACATGCACATCGAACGGCTGTCGCGCTTCAGCGAGGTGCTGCACGACATGGTCGATACCGCCAACGCCCAAGGTGTGGATGCCAACGTCATCACGGCCGAGCTGGGCCCCGGCCAGTTCGAGATCAACTTCGGCCACTGCGACGACGGCCTGCAAGCCGCCGACTGGGCCGCCCTGTTCTGCCGCAGCAGCCGGGGTGTGGCGCTCAAGCACGGTTTGCGCGCCTCATTCATGAGCAAGCCCTACCTGCAGGCGCCGGGCAGTGGCATGCATGTGCATGTGAGCCTATACGACCAGGCCGGCAACAACCTGTTGGCTGCCAACCAGCAACGCCCGCTGCGCCACGCGGTGGCCGGCTGCCTGGCGCTGCTGCCGCACTGCATGCCGATCTTCGCCGCCAACCACAATGCGTTCCGCCGCTATGGCGCCATGGTCAATGCTGCCAGCCGCGCCAGTTGGGGCTTCGAAGACCGCGATGCGTGCATTCGCATTCCCGAGTCGGATGCCCGCAACCTGCGCATCGAGCATCGGCTGGCGGGGGCGGATGCCAACCCGTACCTGGTGCTGGCGGCGATCCTGTGCGGCATGGAGCATGGGCTGGATGCCGGGCAGGATCCCATTGCCCCGCTGAACGAAGATCGCAGCAGCGGGATCGATTTCCCCAAGGACATGCTCGGCGCAGTCGCGGCCATGCGCAACCACCCGGCGGTGAACGAGGGACTGGGGGAAGAGTTCGTGATGGTGTATTGCGAGAACAAGCGCCAAGACCATCTGGCGTTCATGCAGGAAGTCAGTGCGCGGGAGTATCGCTGGTTCATGTGACATCGGTGATGGCCTCTTCGCGGGCACGCCCGCTCCCACTGGTCCTGCGCTAGCCTCAAGGCCTGTGCGATACCTGTGGGAGCGGGCATGCCCGCGAAGAGGCCGGCACTGCCACTACAAATTCCAACACCGAACGAAATCCCTCCTATTCTCAATAGCTCACTTCGGTTCCTGCACTGAGGAGGCACGACCATGAGCTACGTAACCACGAAGGATGGCGTTCAGATCTTCTACAAGGACTGGGGCCCGCGCGATGCGCCGGTCATCCACTTCCACCACGGCTGGCCGCTCAGCGCTGACGACTGGGACGCGCAGATGCTGTTCTTCCTGGCCAAGGGCTTTCGCGTGGTCGCCCACGACCGCCGCGGCCACGGGCGCTCCAGCCAGGTGTGGGACGGCCACGACATGGACCACTATGCCGACGATGTCGCCGCCGTGGTCGCGCACCTCGGCACCCAGGGCGCGGTGCATGTCGGCCACTCTACCGGTGGCGGCGAAGTGGTGCGCTACATGGCGCGGCACCCTGGTGCCCCGGTGGCCAAGGCCGTGCTGATCGCCGCCGTGCCACCGCTGATGGTGCAGACACCGGCCAACCCCGGCGGCCTGCCGAAGTCGGTGTTCGATGGCTTCCAGGCCCAGGTCGCCAGCAACCGTGCGCAGTTCTACCGCGATGTGCCGACCGGGCCGTTCTATGGCTACAACCGGCCGGGCGTGGAGGCGTCGGAAGGCATCATCGGCAACTGGTGGCGCCAAGGCATGATCGGCAGCGCCAAGGCGCATTTCGACGGCATCGTGGCGTTCTCGCAGACGGATTTCACCGAGGATCTCAAGGGCATCAAACAGCCGGTGCTGGTGATGCATGGGGATGATGACCAGATCGTGCCCTACGAGAATTCCGGACCGCTCTCGGCCAAGTTGCTGCCCAATGGCACCTTGAAGACCTACAAGGGCTACCCGCATGGCATGCCGACTACCCATGCCGATGTGATCAATGCGGATCTGCTGGCGTTCATCCAGAGCTGATAGGGTTTGCTGTACCGGCCTCTTCGCGGGCAAGCCCGCTCCCACAGAGGCCGGCACTGGCAACCGTTTGCGCCCAGGCTTACCATGTCTCCCTTCCAGCGCGGCCATTTGCCGCACGCCCTGCCCTCTGCCTGCCAGACACCCATGCCCTTCGAACTCACCGTAGAACCCCTAACCCTGCTGATCCTCGCCCTGGTCGCCTTCGTCGCCGGTTTCATCGATGCCATCGCCGGCGGCGGCGGCCTGCTGACCACCCCGGCGCTGCTCACCGCCGGCATGCCGCCGCACCTGGTGCTCGGCACCAACAAGCTCAGCTCGACCTTCGGCTCGGCCACCGCTGGCTTCACCTACTACAAGCGCAAGCTGTTCCACCCGGCGCAATGGCGCCCTGCCCTGTTCGCAACGCTGGTCGGCGCCTCGATCGGCGCAGTAGTGGCCCACTACATGCCAGCCGAGTGGCTGAACAAGATGCTGCCGGTGATCGTTTTCGCCTGTGGCATCTACTTGCTGTTCGGTGGCACGCCCAAGGCACCGCTGGACGCCGATGCGCCGATCAAGAAGAAATGGCAGTTCCCCCAAGGCTTCACCCTGGGTTTCTACGATGGCGTAGCCGGCCCCGGCACCGGGGCGTTCTGGACCGTGAGCACGCTGCTGCTCTACCCCATCGACCTGGTCCGCGCCAGCGGCGTGGCACGCAGCATGAACTTCATCAGCAACATCGCGGCGCTGACGGTGTTCATCATTTCCGGGCAGGTGGATTACATCGTCGGCCTGTGCATGGGCCTGTCGGTGATGGTCGGCGCCTTTTTCGGCGCACGCACGGCGATCAGTGGCGGCAGCAAGTTCATCCGCCCGGTGTTCATCACCGTGGTGCTGGCGTTGACCGTGCGCCTAGCGTGGCAGCACTGGTTCGGGCAGGCCTGATGGGCTGTGATACCCCTGCTTTGCCGCCCTATCTGCGCGAGAAATGTCCTCCGCCGTCGTTGCAGGGCTTGGCAATGGAATGACCATTGCCGACGCCCTGCGCCTAGTCGGAGAACATTTCTCACTGCAGCTACGACGGTAAAGCAGGGGTATCACAGCCCAGCCGCCGCGCCACATAAAGGTCGATCAGATAGCGGGCGATGGAGCGCCCGGCCGGCAGTGGCGGCAGGTCATGGACGCTGAACCACTTGGCGTCCTCGATCTCGTCCGGCTGCATGACGATCTCGCCACCGGCGTATTCGGCATGGAAGCCCAGCATCATCGAGTGCGGGAACGGCCAACACTGGCTGCCGACGTACTGGATGTTGCGCACCTCCACCGCCACCTCTTCGCGCACCTCGCGCACCAGGCAGTCCTCGGCGGATTCGCCCGGTTCGGCAAAGCCCGCCAGGGTGCTGTAAACGCCCGTGACGAAGCGCGGCGAACGGGCCAGCAGGATCTCGTCGCCGCGGGTCACCAGCACGATCATGCTCGGCGAGATGCGCGGGTAGCTGCGCAGGTCGCAGGGCTGGCAGTACATTGCCCGCTCCCAGCGGATCTGCGTCATCGCCTGGCCGCAGCTGCCGCAGAAGCGGTGCTCGCGGGCCCAGGTGCCGATCTGCGCGGCATAGCCGAGCACCTTGTAGGTGTCGAAGTCGCCTTCCAGCATGAATGCACGCAGCCCGCGCCAGCTGCAGCCCGGCACCTCGGTAGCGCTGCGCAGCTCCAGCAGGAATACCGGCTCGCCGTCGAAGTGGCCGATGCCGTGTTCGCACAGCACGTCCAGGTCCTGGCGCTTGAGCCAGTCGCGGGGGAACAGCGCACCGTTGGCGTCCACCAGGAACCCTTCCGGGCTGCGGGCCACAGCCAGCCCCCCGGTGATCTGAGGGTCGAGTACTGCGGTAGTCCAGCGAGCTGACATGTCGGGGGTTCCTTTACTGCGTCCCCCGGCCCGGTCAGTCGGCGAACGTCGGTTTCTGTTTGCTCATGTGCGCCGCCACGGCCACGCGCAGGTCTTCGGACTGCAGCATCGCGGCGTTCCAGGTGGCGATGTAATCCAGGCCATCGTCGATGCGATGGTCACGCATGTAGCTGAGCATCTCCTTGGTGCCGGCCACGGCGATCGGCGATTTTGCGGCAATCTCGCGGGCAATGGCAAAGACCCCGTCGAGCAACGCGGCCTGATCATCATAGACCCGGTTGACCAGGCCGATGCGCAGCGCCTCGTCGGCTTCCACATTGCGCCCGGTGAAGGCCAGCTCACGCATCATGCCGTCGCCGATGATACGTGGCAAACGTTGCAAGGTGCCGACATCGGCGGCCATGCCCATGTCGATTTCCTTGATCGAGAATTGCGCATCGCGGCTGCAGTAGCGCATGTCGCAGGCGGAGATCAGGTCGATGGCGCCGCCGATGCAGTAGCCCTGCACCGCCGCCAGCACCGGCTTGCGGCAGTTGTCCACGGCGTTGAAGGAGCCCTGCAGGCGCTGGATGGTCTTGCGCAGGAAGCGCGCATTGCGGCCGACATCCTTGCCCATCTGCCCGGCCAGCGACGCCAGCATCATCAGGTCGATACCGGCGGAAAAATGCTTGCCGGCACCGCTGATCACCACTGCGCGCACGGCATCGGTGTCGTCAATCCACTGGAAGATCTCGACGATTTCCGCCCAGAAGGCCGCGTTCATCGCGTTGATCTTTTCCGGGCGGTTGATCTGCACATGGGCGATGTTGTCGGTCAATTCGACCTTGAACGCGGTGTACTCGGTCATGGGCGGCACTCCTGTGGGGAAAGGGTTCACAGCGTGGATGGTAACCCAGGCAGGTGACCGCGCTTGTGCCAAAAACGGGACTGCATGCCCTGTCGAAATCGCCGCGTGCCGTTCGACCATAAGTGAATCATCACCCCCGACTGGCCTTTCAGGAGAGCCCAATGCGCAAACTCATCGTAGCCGCCTTCGTCAGCCTCGACGGCGTCATGCAGGCCCCCGGCGGCCCACAGGAAGACACCAGTGGCGGTTTCACCTTTGGCGGTTGGCTGGTGCCACATGCCGAGGAAGTGTTCGGCCAGGCCATGCAGGCGCTGTTCAGCCAACCTTTCGAATTGCTGCTGGGCCGGCGCACCTATGACATCTTTGCCGGCTACTGGCCGAAGGTGAAAGACGATACGGAGGAATTCTCCATCGCCAACCTGTTCAACAGCGTGGCCAAGCATGTCGCTACCCATGACCCGGACAGTCTTGAGTGGCATAACAGCCACGCGCTGGGTGCGGATATCGTCGCGGCGGTACGTGCCCTCAAGCAGCAGGATGGTGCTGATCTGCTCACCCAGGGCAGTGCCAATGTGGTGCAGCAACTGCTCGCCGCCGGACTGGTCGATGAGCTTCAGTTGCTCACTCACCCGGTGTTGCTGGGCCGTGGCAAGCGCCTGTTTGGCGACGATGCCGCGCCAGGGGCGTTCACCCTGAAGTATTCGCAAGTGACGCCCAAGGGCGTGGTCATCGCTCGTTATGTGCACGTGGGCGAAGTGCGGACCGGTTCATTCGACCTGCCAGCACATAGCGATTGCGGCCAGCGAGTACATGTGCAGGGCAGATAGGTCCTTCAATCTGGCTGACTGGAGAAGGCGTAAGGTTTAAGGTCTGTCAGCTGTGCAAGAAAAACTAGATGCTCAACGGCGCTGACCTTCTTGAGGTGCTCCAGGCGGTCAGAGCCACCCAACATAAGGGCGGGGAAAAAGCCGTACATTTCATCATTCTTGAGTTTTCCGAATTTTGCGCTAGCAGGTTCGAAGAGATCATTGAAATCGTTTGAGTCGAGTTTTCTTGACAGGAAAAACCCTTGGAGCTCAGCTTCTAGCTGATCTTTTGTGAATTCATTTTTATAAAATGCGTATCGAGCGCTGACACCTGTAATTTCCAGTGAAAAACCAGTTCTTTCACCCCATAGATACAGGTCTCCAAAAGCGCTTCGGGCGATCAAATGGTAGGTATCGTGTGAGCTGAATTTCGTGCCCGCTATCCAGGATGAAACGACTGCCTCATATTCATGTGGATTGACTAACCAGAAAATCCCTTCGCCATAGCCTCCCCACCCATGCTCAGACCAGTATTCCAGAAGCTTGGCGGGAAGCTTACCCCTGTACTTTTCGATCGTCGAGGAAGGTACTTCCCGGCGATCGATCGGATGACCGAAATTCTCAATAAACCTGGCAAAGATTTTATCCATCTTGATGTCCTTGACTCAGCATTTGTGCAATTTGACATTCATGCGGGTTGAGCTTCTAAGTTCGGGCGGCACCGCTTCGGCGGCCTTCTTCAAATTGGGTATCTTTGTTTTCCATTGAGGTCCTATTATGGAGTTTATCTGGCGATCCCCGAAATCCGATATGACGTCTCTACCTCCAGCGACAAGGTCTGGATTGTGCAGCGCTGCTATGGCTGACATTCTGTTTCTAGCTTTTTCCATGGCAACTTGTTGTGCTTCAAAAGGCCCCATGGTCTTCCTTAGCTCCTTCTCAAAATTTTCCTGGATGATCTCCAACTCCTTTCTTCGAGCTTTCTGAGCAAGCCCTTTATTTCGCTGTTCTGGGTTTTCGATCTTCTCCAGAAACTCATCGATAGTCATCCAGTTGAGCCCATCCTCCTGACCACTCAGCTGCCGCTTGAATTCTCCCACCTTGTATTCCGGCACTTTGTCAGCTTTGAAGCATTCGACATTATGCAATGCCATCCTGCCGGGGTGGTGTTCAGGCGGCTCCTTCTTCGGCTGATTCTTTTGATTCGGATGCGGATCACCCAGCCCTCCCTTGCGCCGCTCCGGCACCTGCAAGTCTGGCCGTTTCTTCAACCCCTCTTCATGCTTGAGCATCCATTGCCCCAGCCTCGCACCTTTACTGCTTGCCGCCATCTCTTGCGCCAGCACCCGAGCATCGCCGCGTCCGCGCGTAAGGTGCGATACGATCGCGCCCAGCAGCAAAACCACGACTTCCACATGACCCAGGGCGATATGATGGGCAGCTCTGGAAATGGCAAACGGATCGTCCGATCCGAACGGGTTGATACCTTCGTCCCGTGTCCCGTCCCAAGCGATACGTATGCCGTCAAGGTAGTACTCACCGATGCGCGGCAACCCTTCGAGAAAAAACTCGGCAATGGAGGCAAGCCCCAGCACGCCAAGTATCCAACCACTGACCTTGAGCCCCATTGCCGCGCCAGCGCCGGCCAAAGGAATGGCCCCTGCACCAGCGCCAAATGCCCCGATCCCGGCGCCAATCGCGCCGCCGGTGAGGGTGCTGCCGACGACGATCATCGCCATCTCCCGCACCACCTTGAGCAGCTCGTCGAGGATGCTGGCGATTTCCAGCTCGGCAAAGCGCTGGCGCAGCATGCTGCCGGCTTGCCACTCGGCCTGGTTGAAGGCCGCCTCGACAGCCCTAACCCGACGCAGGTTGAGGGCCAGTGAGGCGACCGGTTCGTTTAGGTAGGTACGGAAATGGGAGCCTCCCTGATAGCCCATCTGATCGGTGATACATGATTCGATCTGGAACCACGAGGGCACCAGGTAATCCAGATACATGAGGTGTCTCCCTGACAGCGTGTGCAGGGGGAAATCCCATCATGGATTTGCTTGGGAAGTTTCTGAGTCAGCTGTAGGAAAAGCCTCTTTCGCTTTGGCTCTGAGCTGACACAGGCACTCAATTCCTTACGCCATGCATCGTCAATACAACTTTTGCGCCCCGCCCGCATCGAACCAAAGGTGAGCCCCACACTCGCTGACAGGAGGTTTGCCATGGCGATGCGCACGGCCCTGATGTTTTCCTGCATGACCTTGGCCCTGATGGGCTGCGTCGGTTCAAACGACGATCACCGCTCCCCGCCGACCACCGAACAGGTCGACCTGCAACGCTACCAGGGCACCTGGTACGAGCTGGCGCGCCTGCCGATGTTCTTCCAGCGCAACTGCGTGCAGTCCGAAGCCCATTACGGCTTGCGGGAGGATGGCCGCATTGATGTAACCAACCGCTGCAAGGAAAAGGACGGCGCATGGAATGAAGCCCACGGCATCGCCGAACCCCAGGTGCCGGGCAAGACAGACAAGCTCTGGGTGCGCTTCGACAACTGGTTCAGCCGGCTGGCACCGGGGCTTACCAAAGGCGAATACTGGGTGCTTTACCACGACAAGGACTACCGCGTGGCGCTGGTCGGCCACCCCAACCGCGAATACTTGTGGCTGCTGTCGCGCACGCCGGCAATCACCGACCAGACACGCGAGCAGTTGGTGGCGATCGCCCAAAAACAGGGCTACGACACCAGCAAGCTGATCTGGCGCCAGGACGCCCCTGCCGTGCCCTGAGCATCGACGCCCTGCAGCAATCCGTCTAAGGTGTGGCTCCCCCACGCATGGAGCGAAACATTGGACCTGCAGTTTCTGGGCACCTCCTCGGGGGTGCCTACAAAAGCCCGCAACGTCAGCGCCACCGCCGTCATCGAAGCCAGCGGCAAGCACTGGTACCTGGTCGATTGCGGCGAAGGCACCCAGCATCAGTTGCTGCGCAGTTCGCTCTCGGTCCGCGACCTGCGCGGCATCTTCATCACCCATGTGCATGGCGACCATTGCTTCGGCCTGCCGGGGCTGCTGGCCAGCGCCGGGATGGGCGGGCGCAGTGAGCCGCTCGACCTGATCCTGCCCGCCGCCTTGCAGGACTGGGTGCGCCTGAGCCTGGCGGCCAGCGAAACCTACCTGCCGTTCGAACTGCGCCTGTTGCCGGTCGAGGGCCTGGGGCAGTGGCAGAGCGAGCACATCCAGGTCAGTACCGTGCAGCTGTCGCACCGGGTGCCGAGCGTTGGCTTCGTGTTTACCGAACTGAACCCTGAACCCCGCCTGGACATTCAGCGGCTGGAGGCCGAAGGGATTCCGCGCGGGCCGTTGTGGGGTTACCTGGCCAAGGGCCTGGTGGTCGAGCATGACGGGCAGCGGCTCGAGCCGCGTGACTACCTGAAAGCCTCGCGGCCCCCGCGGCGAGTGATCGTCTGTGGCGACAACGACAACCCGGCATTGCTCGCCGAGGTCGCCAGTGGCGCGGATGTGCTGGTGCATGAGGCGACCTATACCCAGCCCATCGTCGAGCGCAGTGGTAACACGTTCGGGCATAGTACGGCGGCGGCGGTGGCGCAGTTCGCTGAAATGGCAGGGGTGCGTAATCTGGTACTCACGCATTTCAGTGCGCGCTATCAGGGGGACCCCAAACGCAGCCCGTGCATCGATGACGTGCGCAACGAGGCGCTTGCTCATTACAGCGGGCACCTGACGCTAGCGCAGGATCTGCAGCGCTACCATATGGGGCGCGATGGCCGCCTGGTTGGCGTCATCGCCTGAGATCGCTGCTTCACAATTCAACAAATTCCAGCCAAGGAAAGCGTTATTTTTTCTGTAATGAAAATGTAATATTCGCTTTCGCATACCTATAACAAAGCTGGAGCTTCACATGTTCGCTTTCTTCCGCCCTGCCGCGCATCGGGCACCCCTGCCCGACGAGCGCATAGACAGTACCTACCGCCGGCTACGCTGGCAGATCTTCGCCGGGATCTTCTTCGGCTACGCCGGCTACTACCTGCTGCGCAAGAATTTCTCCCTGGCAATGCCCTATCTCATCGAAGAACAAGGCTACACCCGAGGCCAACTGGGCCTGGCCATCTCGGCCATCGCGATTGCCTACGGCCTGTCCAAGTTCCTCATGGGCCTGGTCTCGGACCGCTCCAACCCGCGCTTCTTCCTGCCATTCGGCCTGCTGATCTCGGCGGCAGTGATGTTCGTGTTCGGATTCGCGCATTGGGCCACCTCCAGCGTAACGATCATGTTCGTGCTGCTGTTCATCAACGGCTGGGCCCAGGGCATGGGCTGGCCGCCGAGCGGACGGACCATGGTGCACTGGTGGTCGCAGAAGGAACGCGGTGGCGTGGTCTCGGTATGGAACGTGGCGCACAACGTCGGTGGCGGGTTGATCGGCCCGTTGTTCCTGCTGGGCCTGGGCTGGACCAACGACTGGCACGCGGCATTCTATGTACCTGCAGCGGTTGCCGTGCTGGTGGCGGTGTTCGCCTTTGCCGCCATGCGCGACACCCCGCAGTCGGTCGGCCTGCCGCCGGTCGAGCAATACAAGAACGACTATCCGGAAGGCTACGACGCAAGCCACGAGCAGGAGTTTTCCGCCAAGCAGATCTTTGTGCAGTACGTGCTGCGCAACAAGATGCTTTGGTACATCGCTTTAGCCAACGTGTTCGTCTACCTGCTGCGTTATGGCGTACTGGACTGGGCACCGACCTACCTGAAGGAAGCCAAACACTTCAGCGTCGACACCACCTCGTGGGCGTATTTCTTCTATGAATGGGCAGGTATCCCCGGCACCCTGCTGTGCGGCTGGATGTCGGACAAGATTTTCCGCGGCAACCGTGGCCTGACCGGCATCGTGTTCATGGCGTTGGTGACCGTGGCCACCCTGGTGTACTGGCTGAACCCGCCAGGCAACCCGACCGTCGACATGATCGCGCTGTTCTCCATCGGTTTCCTGATCTACGGGCCGGTGATGCTGGTGGGCCTGCAGGCGCTGGAACTGGCACCGAAAAAAGCTGCGGGCACGGCGGCCGGCTTCACCGGGCTGTTCGGCTACCTCGGCGGCTCGGTGGCAGCCAGTGCAGCGATGGGATACACCGTCGACCACTTCGGCTGGGACGGTGGCTTCGTGATGCTGGTAGCCGCCTGCCTGCTGGCAATCGCCTTCCTGCTGCCGACACTGCGCCACAGCAAAGTGGCCAGCAACAGCCGCGAAGCATTGGCCTGATCACATCGCCTGGCCCCACAGGCCAGCACAACCGCCAAAGGCTGTGCGATGCCTGTGGGAGCCCGCTTGCCGGCAATCAGGTCGGTACCGGCCTAGGCAGCCAGGCGCCCGCTGGCGATCGCCTCCGAAGCCGCCAGCATGGCCCGCAGCAACACCGCGCAACCTGCCGCCAGGTCCTCGGGCGTGGCGTTCTCGATCTCGTTATGGCTGATGCCATTCTCGCAAGGCACGAAGATCATACCCGCCGGCCCCAGCTCGGCGAGGAAGATCGCGTCATGCCCTGCCCCACTGACGATGTCCATGTGCGGCAGCCCGAGGGCCTGCGCCGACTGGCGTACGGCATCGACGCAACCGCGGTCGAAATACAGCGCCGGGAAGTCTGCCGTGGGGACCAGTTCATGGCTCAGGCCGTGCTTGGCACAGGTCGCTTCGATCACCCCGCGCACCTCGGCGATCATCGCATCCAGCTGATCGCCTTCCAGGTGACGGAAGTCCAGGGTCATGCGCACCTCGCCCGGGATCACGTTGCGCGAGCCGGGGTAGGCTTGCAGGCAACCGACCGTGCCGCAGGCGTGTGGCTGATGCGCGTGGGCGGTGCGGTTGACTGCTTCGACGACGGCCGCGGCGCCTACCAGGGCGTCCTTGCGCAGGTGCATCGGCGTCGGCCCGGCGTGGGCTTCGACGCCGCGCAGGGTCAGGTCGAACCATTTCTGCCCCAGGGCGCCGAGCACTACGCCGATGGTCTTGGCCTGGTCTTCAAGGATCGGCCCCTGTTCGATATGCGCTTCGAAGTACGCACCCACCGGGTGGCCGAGCACCGCGCGCTGGCCGGCATAACCGATGGCGTTCAGCGCCTCGCCGACCGACACGCCTTGGGCATCGCGCTTGGCCAGGGTTTCTTCCAGGGTGAATTTGCCGGCGAACACGCCCGATCCCATCATGCAGGGCGCGAAGCGCGAGCCTTCTTCGTTGGTCCACACCACCACCTCCAGCGGTGCCTCGGTCTCGATGCCCAGGTCGTTGAGGGTGCGCAGCACCTCCAGCCCGGCCATTACGCCGAAACAGCCATCGAACTTGCCGCCGGTTGGCTGGGTGTCGATGTGGCTGCCGGTCATCACCGGTGGCAACTTGGGGTTACGCCCTGGGCGACGGGCGAAGATGTTGCCCATCGCATCGACGCTGACGGAGCAACCGGCGGCCTCGGTCCATTGTACGAACAGGTCGCGGGCCTGGCGGTCGAGGTCGGTCAATGCCAGCCGGCATACGCCACCCTTGGGCGTGGCGCCGAGACGGGCAAGGTCCATCAGCGATTGCCACAGGCGCTCGCTGTCGACATGGCGTTCGGTGGATTTCAGCACAGGCTGGGATGGGCTCATGGTGTTTCTCCTCAGGCATTTTTATTGGTTTGTACTGGCGCGATCGCCGGCCCGCGCACCGCCAGGCCACCCAGGGCGTAGTACAGCGCCCCGCCCAGCAGCGACCCGGTGAACCAGCCGTAGTCGTAGAACCAGCTGAAACGGCTGTTGCCGATGGCGAGCACGGTCAGCGCCACCGGCAAGGCAAAGGCGGCAAAACCCGCCCAGTTCCACGCCGGGTACACGTCGTCGCGGTACAGCCCGGCCAGGTCCAGGCCTTGACGGCGGATCAGGAAGTAGTCCACCACCATGATCCCGGCGATCGGCCCGAGCAGGCTGGAGTAGCCCAGCAACCAGTTGGAATAGACGCTCTCCAGGCTCAGGTCGGAAACGATCCAGCCGAGCTTCTTCAGCAGTTCGTGGCTCATCAACGCCAGGCCGATGAAACCGGTCAGCCACACCGCACGGCTGCGTCCGATCAGCCGCGGGGCGATGTTCTGGAAGTCATTGGTTGGCGAGACGATGTTGGCGGCGGTGTTGGTCGACAGGGTGGCGATCACGATCAGCGCCATGGCCAGCGCCACCCAGCCGGGGCTGTGGATCTTGCCGATCAGGCTGACCGGGTCGGACACCGTCTCGCCCACCAGCGAGGCGGAAGCCGCCGTCATGATCACGCCCAGCGAGGCGAACAGGAACATGGTCAGCGGCAGTCCGAAGATCTGCCCGAGAATCTGGTCCTTCTGGCTTTTCGCATAACGGCTGAAGTCCGGAATGTTCAGCGACAACGTGGCCCAGAAACCGACCATGGCCGTGAGCCCGGCGCAGAAGTAACCGACCACGCTGGCCCCTTCCGGGCGCTTGGGTGGCTGGGCCAGCAGCTCGGTCATCGACATGTGCGGCAAGGCCCAGAACAGCAGGCCGAAGCCGACCGCCACCAACAGCGGTGCCGACAGGGTTTCCAGCCACTTGATCGACTCGGCACCGCGCAGCACCACCCACAAGTTCAACGCCCAGAAGATCATGAAACCGATCACCTCGCCGGTACCGGCCAGTGCCTTCCAGCCGTCGAAGATCGAGCCAAGGAACAGGTGGATGGCCAGGCCGCCGAACATCGTCTGGATGCCGAACCAGCCACAGGCCACCACCGCGCGGATCAGGCACGGCACGTTGGAGCCAAGGATGCCGAACGACGAGCGCAGCAGCACCGGGAAAGGGATGCCGTACTTGGTGCCGGGGAACGCGTTGAGGGTCAGCGGGATCAGCACGATGAGGTTGGCCAGCAGAATCGCCAGCAGCGCCTCACCCACGCTCAGGCCGAAGTAGGCCGTGAGCACGCCGCCTAGGGTGTAGGTGGGCACGCAGATGGACATGCCCACCCATAGCGCGGTGATGTGCCACTTGTTCCAGGTGCGCTGGTGCACCTTGGTCGGTGCGATATCGTGGTTGTAGCGCGGGCTGTCGAGAACGTCACTGCCCGCAGACAGCTCGAACAGGCCTGCCTGCTCGATCACTTCCGATCTGCTCTGTTGCATGGGGCCTTCTCCAGATTTCTTGTATTTGTATGCTCATCGGGCTAATGCGATGGCCGGAGTAAACGCACGCTGGAAACTGCTGGATTCGCGTAGAAAATCTTGCTTATTTTTTGATCCTGTCAAGTCCGACAGCATGCATGGATGGCACCGCGCGCTTCACGTTTTTTTAATTTATTCATATTTATCAGCAACATAATGACCACAAGGTTTATCTGGAATATTTTCTTGCTCAAATACCAATCAGCAACTAGCCTCGATTCTTGTCAGGCCTGACAGGATTGAACCCGCCTTCAGGCACTGACCAATAAAACAATTCCAAGAACCGGCCAAGACCGGTCAGCCTGCGAGGAAGACGGCATGTCCCTGTTGATCCGTGGCGCCACCGTGGTTACCCATGAAGAGAGCTATCCCGCCGATGTCCTGTGTGTCGATGGCCAGATCCGCGCCATTGGCAAAGACCTCGAAGCCCCTACCGACTGCGAGATCCTCGACGGCAGCGGCCAGTACCTGATGCCCGGCGGCATCGACCCGCACACCCATATGCAGCTGCCCTTCATGGGCACGGTCGCCAGCGAGGACTTCTTCAGCGGCACCGCCGCAGGGCTGGCCGGTGGCACCACCTCGATCATCGACTTCGTCATCCCCAACCCGCAGCAGTCGTTGCTGGAGGCCTTCCACACCTGGCGCGGCTGGGCGCAGAAGAGTGCGTCCGACTATGGTTTCCACGTAGCCATCACCTGGTGGAGCGAGCAGGTCGCCGAGGAGATGGGCCAGCTGGTGAACGAGCATGGGGTCAACAGCTTCAAGCACTTCATGGCCTACAAGAACGCCATCATGGCGGCCGACGACACCCTGGTGGCCAGCTTCGAACGCTGCCTGCAGTTGGGCGCCGTGCCCACGGTGCATGCCGAGAACGGCGAGCTGGTCTACCACCTGCAACAGAAGCTGCTGGCCCAGGGCCTGACCGGGCCTGAGGCGCACCCGCTGTCGCGCCCGTCACAAGTCGAAGGCGAAGCCGCCAGCCGCGCCATCCGCATTGCCGAGACCATCGGCACGCCGTTGTACGTGGTGCACATCTCCAGCCGTGAAGCGCTGGACGAAATCACCTATGCCCGGGCCAAGGGCCAGCCGGTGTACGGCGAAGTGCTGCCGGGCCACCTGCTGATCGACGACAGCGTCTACCGCCACCCGGACTGGGCGACCGCCGCCGGTTACGTGATGAGCCCGCCGTTCCGCCCGCGCGAGCATCAGGAGGCGCTGTGGCGCGGCCTGCAATCGGGCAACCTGCACACCACCGCCACCGACCACTGCTGCTTCTGCGCCGAGCAGAAGGCCATGGGCCGCAACGATTTCAGCCGCATCCCCAACGGTACCGCCGGCATCGAGGACCGCATGGCGGTGCTGTGGGACGCCGGGGTCAATAGCGGGCGCCTGTCGATGCACGAGTTCGTCGCGCTGACCTCGACCAATACCGCGAAGATCTTCAACCTGTTCCCGCGCAAGGGCGCCATTCGCGTCGGCGCCGACGCCGACCTGGTGCTGTGGGACCCGCAGGGCACGCGCACCATTTCCGCCCAGACCCACCACCAGCGGGTCGACTTCAACATCTTCGAAGGCCGCACCGTGCGCGGCATCCCCAGCCACACCATCAGCCAAGGCAAGGTGCTCTGGGCCGATGGCGACCTGCGCGCCGAGCCTGGCGCTGGTCGTTACGTGGAGCGCCCGGCCTACCCCTCGGTGTACGAGGTGCTGGGCCGACGCGCCGAGCAACAGCGCCCGACACCCGTTCAGCGCTGAGGCTATCTGGGCTAAGCCAGCTTCCACAGGGACAGCATTTTCCTCAAGGACACCACCGTACCTGTGGGAGCCGGCTTGCCGGCGATAGGGCGCGCAGCGCCCTCGTTCCAAGCCCCATATAAAAAAGAGAGGCTACAACCGTGATCGATGCCCTGAACCATCTGCCGCGCCCGCGCGCCGGCAGCGACCAGCTGGCCGAGCGCTTCACCGACCTGGCCCCACCCCTCACCGCCCGCCAGGCGGCCGTCGAGAGCGCCCGCTGCCTGTACTGCTACGACGCCCCCTGCGTAAACGCCTGCCCGAGCGAAATCGACATCCCCTCGTTCATCCACCGCATCAGCGACGAGAACCTGCAAGGCGCCGCCGAGCGCATCCTGTCGGCCAACATCCTCGGCGGCAGCTGCGCCCGCGTGTGCCCTACCGAAATCCTCTGCCAGCAGGCCTGTGTGCGTAACAACGCCGAGGAATGCGCCCCGGTGCTGATCGGCCAGCTGCAGCGCTACGCCCTGGACAATGCCCATTTCAGCGAACACCCGTTCCAGCGCTCGCCCAGCACCGGCAAGCGCATCGCCGTGGTCGGTGCCGGCCCCGCCGGGCTGTCGTGCGCCCATCGGCTCGCCATGCACGGCCATGACGTGGTGGTGTTCGAGGCCTGCGAGAAAGCCGGTGGCCTCAATGAATACGGCATCGCCCGCTACAAACTGGTGGACGACTATGCCCAGCGCGAAGTGGAATTCCTGCTCGGCATCGGTGGTATCGAAATCCGTCAGGGCCAACGCCTGGGCGCCAACCTCGGCCTCGGCGAGTTGCGCGACCAGTTCGACGCGGTGTTCCTCGGCCTGGGCCTGAACGCCGTGCGCCAACTCGGCCTGCCAGACGAAGAAGCCCCCGGCCTGCTCGCCGCCACCGCGTACATCCGCGAATTGCGCCAGGCCGACGACCTGACGCAACTGCCGCTGGCCGACCGCTGCCTGGTGATCGGCGCCGGCAACACCGCCATCGACATGGCTGTGCAGATGAGCCGCCTGGGCGCCCGCGACGTCAACCTGGTGTACCGCCGCGGCCACGCCGACATGGGTGCCACCGGCCATGAGCAGGACATCGCCAAGGCCAACCAGGTACGCCTGCACACCTGGGCCCGCCCCGACGCCGTGTTGCTCGATGACGACGGCCGCGTACGCGGCATGCGCTTCATGCGCACCGAACTGGCCGACGGCCGCCTGCGCGACACTGGCGAAACGTTCGAGCTGCCCGCCGACGCCATCTTCAAGGCCATCGGCCAACGCTTCGACGATGCCAGCCTCGGCGACCCGGTCGCCGCGCAACTGGCCCGCGACGGCGAGCGTATCCGCGTCGACGACCACATGCGCACCAGCCTCCCGGGTGTGTACGCCGGTGGCGACTGTACCGCCCTGGGCCAGGACCTCACCGTCCAGGCCGTGCAACACGGCAAGCTGGCCGCCGAAGCCATCCATGCCCAACTCATGCTCAACGTGGAGGCAGCGTAAATGGCCGACTTGTCCATCGAATTCGCCGGCATCAAGGCGCCCAACCCTTTCTGGCTGGCCTCCGCGCCACCGACCGACAAGGCCTACAACGTGGTCCGTGCCTTCGAGGCGGGCTGGGGCGGCGTAGTCTGGAAGACCCTGGGCGAGGACCCGGCGGCAGTCAACGTGTCGTCACGTTATTCCGCGCACTACGGGCCCAATCGCCAGGTGCAGGGCATCAACAACATCGAGCTGATCACCGACCGTTCGCTGGAGATCAACCTGCGGGAAATCACCCAGGTGAAGAAGGACTGGCCCGACCGCGCACTGGTCGTGTCGCTGATGGTGCCGTGCGTGGAGGAGTCGTGGAAATTCATCCTGCCGCTGGTGGAAGCCACCGGCGCCGATGGCATCGAGCTGAACTTCGGCTGCCCCCACGGCATGCCTGAGCGTGGTATGGGTGCGGCGGTCGGCCAGGTGCCGGAGTACGTGGAGATGGTCACCCGCTGGTGCAAGCTGCACTGTTCGCTGCCGGTGATCGTCAAGCTCACGCCGAATATCACCGACATACGCCAGTCGGCCCGCGCGGCCCATCGCGGTGGTGCGGATGCGGTGTCACTGATCAACACCATCAACTCGATCACCAGCGTCGACCTGGACCGCATGGTCGCCCACCCCATCGTTGGCGACCAGAGCACCCACGGCGGTTACTGCGGCTCGGCGGTCAAGCCGATCGCCCTGAACATGGTTGCCGAAATCGCTCGCGACCCGGAAACCCGAGGCTTACCGATCTGCGGCATCGGCGGAATCGGCAACTGGCGCGATGCTGCCGAATTCATCGCCCTGGGCAGCGGTGCGGTGCAGGTGTGCACGGCGGCGATGCTGCATGGTTTTCGGATTGTCGAAGACATGAAAGATGGCCTGGAGCGCTGGATGGACCAGCGCGGCCACCGCAATCTGGAGGCCTTCCGCGGCCAGGCCGTGGGGCACACCACCGACTGGAAATACCTGGACATCAACTACAAGTCGGTGGCGCAGATCGACCAGGAGGCGTGCATCGGTTGCGGGCGTTGCCACATTGCCTGTGAGGATACCTCGCACCAGGCGATTGCCAGCACCTTGAAGGCTGACGGGACCCATGCCTACAGCGTGATCGAGGACGAATGCGTGGGCTGCAACCTGTGCCAGATTACCTGCCCGGTGGAGAACTGCATCGAAATGGTGGCGCAGGATACCGGCAAGCCTTACCTGAACTGGACCCAGGATCCGCGCAACCCCTACCGCGAGGCCAGCTGAGGAGTTTGCTGCCTGGCCTTGTGGGAGCGGCCTTGTGTCGCGAAAGGGCCGCAACGCGGCCCCAAGGTTCGGCGGTATCGCACAAATTGCCGGGGCCGCTCTGCGGCCCTTTCGCGACACAAGGCCGCTCCCACAAAAGATCGCGTCAGCCTGCAACACCGCTTCAGGGTTCCAGGCCTATTCCGCGCAAGATCACGCAGGTCACCGTCTGCACCGCACTTTCAAACGCCAGGTCCGACAAGGGCTCACCCTCGTTCAGCAACGTCACCTGATAACCAAAATCGGCATAGTGCTGGGTCGAGGCCCAGATCATGTAAAGCAGCGCCGAAGGCTCCACCGGCAGAATGCGCCCTTCCGCCACCCAACGACGAATCTTGTCTTCCTTGAGCTTCGCCCAAGGCACCAGGCTCTCAGCGAGGTTCACCCCCAGCACCGGCGCCCCATGCAGCATTTCCTCGGCCCAGATCTTCGAACCCAGCGGCCGTGACCGCGAATGGCCCATCTTGGCGCGGATGTAGCTGGTCAGCACCACCCTCGGGTCATCGAAGTTCTCGAAGCACAGCGCGTCCTGCTTCCACACATCCAGCAGGTCCTGCAGTACCGCGCGGAACAGTTCGTCCTTGGTGCTGAAGTAGTAATGCAGGTTGGAGCGCGGCAGCTCGGCCTGTTCGGCGATGTCGCCCATCGAGGTAGCGCCATAGCCCTTTTCGGCGAATACCTTTTCCGCAGCGACGAGGATCTTCTCGATATTGCGACGGCGGATTTCGATCTTGTGGTTGGCCATCAGGCTTGGGCCTTCCACATTTCCCGTCGTGCGATGTCGCGGACGTTGAACTCGATGTTGTCGATCTGCCGAACGTGGCCACGAAGGCTCATGCGTACTCCTTGCCGAATGGGGGTTGCCCTAGTCTACTCCGGTACTGGATGCGCCCCTAGCCACAACGTGCCCTGTCCCGCACCGGGCACTGCGCCCGGTGCAGGTTCAGCGCCGTGTTGATGATGCCGATATGGCTGAATGCCTGGGGGAAGTTGCCGAGCATGCGCTTGCCGGCAGGGTCGTACTGCTCGGCCAGCAGGCCGACGTCGTTGCACAGCCCGGTGAGCTTTTCGTACAGCGCCTGGGCCTCGGCCTCGCGCCCCAGCAGCACGTACACATCGGCCAGCCAGAACGAGCACACCAGGAACGTGCCCTCCCCCGGCGTCAGCCCGTCGCTGCAGCTGTCGCTGTCGTAGCGCAGCAGCAGGCCGTTCTTTAGCAGGCGCTGCTCGATCTGCGCCAGGGTGCGCTGAAAGCGCGGGTCTTCGGCCGGCAAGAAGCCGGTCAGGGCGATCTGCAACAGGCTGGCATCCATCTCGGCCGAGCCATAAGCCTGGACGAAGTGCTGGCCGCCGGCATCAAGGCCGCGCGCGCAGACCTCCCGATGAATCTCGTCAGCCACCTGCCGATAGTGGCGGCCATGCTCGCGGCCTTCCTCGGTGGTGTCGGCCAGCCCCGCCGCACGGTCGAAGGCGACCCAGGCCATGACTTTGGAATGGACGAAATGCTGACGGCCACCGCGTACTTCCCAGAGCCCTTCGTCAGGGTCGCGCCAGATGCGCTCGACATAAGGCAGGATCAGCCGGGAGATCGCCGCACTGCGTGGGTGGCGCGGCAGGCCACCCTTGATCGCCTGGGACATGGCGTCGGCCAGTTCGCCATAGATGTCCAGCTGCACCTGTTCCGACGCCGCATTACCGACCCGCACCGGCTGTGAGTGTTCGTAGCCGGCCAGCCAGGGCAAGGTGTACTCGGTGAGGTCGCGCTCGCCCGCCAGGCCATACATGATCTGCATCTGTTCAGGGTTGCCGGCCACCGAGCGCAGCAGCCATTCGCGCCAGGCCTGGGCTTCGTCGAAATAGCCAAGGTTCATGAACGCCAGCAAGGTCATGGTGGCGTCGCGCAGCCAGCAGAAGCGGTAGTCCCAGTTGCGCTCGTGGCCGATGCGTTCGGGCAGCGAGGTGGTGACCGCAGCGACGATGCCGCCGGTGGGCGCGTAGGTCATGGCCTTGAGGGTGAGCAGCGAGCGGCGCACCAGGGCGGTGTAGGGACCCACCTCAGGGCAGCGGTCGGCAAACGCCTGCCAGTGCGTGAGGGTGTGTTGCAGCGCCTGATCGATGTCGCAGTCGGGCTGCACCGGCAAGTGCGAGGGCTGGTGACGCAGGCTGAAGAGCTGGCGCTCACCAGCCCCCACGCGAAAACGGGCGACGGTGTGGTGGTCGAGGCCGTGGGGTACCACGCTGCTGCGCAGGATCACACGATCGGGGCCAGCCACCGCGCTGAGTGTCAGCGGGTCGATTTTCTCTACCCAAGGCACGCTGCGACCGTAGTCGAAGCGCAGCACCAAGTCCATTTCAAAGTTGGTTTCGCCCGACAGCCCCTCGACGATGCGCACCACCGAGTTGACCTCGTCCAGCGGCATGAAGTCGAGCACCCGAGCGCGGCCGCTGGCGGTGACCCAGGTGGTTTCCAGCACCAGGGTGTCACCCAGGTACTGGCGGCTGCAGTGCTCGACGGGGTCGCTGGGTGCCAGGCGCCAGCGGCCGTTCTCCTCGTTGCCCAGCAGCGCGGCGAACACGGCCGGGGCGTCGAAGCGCGGCAGGCATAACCAGTCGAGCGAACCATCGCGGCTGACCAGGGCGGCGCTGCGGCAGTTGCCGAGCAGGGCGTAGTCTTCGATGTGGGCGGGCATTCAACCTCCTTTATGAGGTTGCCTGTCCCGCGAAGAGGCCCGGGCAGGCAACAAAGCACTTTCATCCCAGCTTGTGCCACTCGCGCTTGTCGCGAGTCAGCAGCTCATTGCCTTCTTCGGGGCCGTCCTCACCTGCCCGGTATTCATGCACCTCACCCACCTGGGCCCAGGCATCGAGGAATGGCTGTACCGCACGCCAGCCGTTTTCGATGTTGTCGGCCCGCTGGAACAACGTCTGGTCGCCGGTCAGGCAGTCATAGATCAGCGTTTCGTAACCCGTGGCCGGGGTCATCTTGAAGAAGTCCTTGTAGGCAAAGCCCAGCTCGACGTTCTCCATCACCAGCTCCGGCCCTGGCCGCTTGGCCTGCAGGTCGAACCACATGCCTTCGTTGGGCTGGATCTGGATCTTCAGGTAATTGGGCTTGGGCCGTTCCAGCTCCGACTCGCGAAACTGCGCGTAGGGCGCCGGCTTGAAGCAGATGGCGATCTCGGTGTCACGCACGCTCATGCGCTTGCCGGTGCGCAAGTAAAACGGCACCCCGGCCCAGCGCCAGTTGTCGATCATCACCTTGAGCGCCACGTAGGTTTCGGTCTGGCTGTCGGCTGCGACGTTGCTTTCCTGGCGATACCCCGGCAGCGGCTTGCGGCCCTGCTTGCCCGCCACGTATTGGCCACGCACAGAGTTCTTCAGGGCCATCTTCGCCGACCAGGGGCGGATGGCACCGATCACCTTGGCCTTCTCGCCACGCACGGCATCGGCGGCAAACGCCGCCGGTGGTTCCATGGCCACCATCGCCAGCAGCTGGAACAGGTGGTTGGGTACCATGTCGCGCAGGGCACCGGTGGTGTCATAGAACGCGCCACGGGTTTCGACGCCGACTGTCTCGGCGGCGGTGATCTGCACATGGTCGATGTAGTGGTTGTTCCAGAATGACTCGAACAGGCCGTTGGAGAAACGGCTGACCAGAATGTTCTGCACCGTTTCCTTGCCCAGGTAATGGTCGATACGGTAGATCTGCCGCTCGCTCATCACCTTCAACAGGCAGGTATTGAGCGCCTCGGCACTGGCCAGGTCGGTGCCGAAGGGCTTTTCCACCACCACACGCCGGAAGCCACCGGCAGACTCGTCGAGCAGGCCGGCATCGCCCAGGCGCTGAGCCACCTCGGGGAAAAAGCGCGGCGAAGTGGCCAGGTAGAAGATGGCGTTGCCGTGGCTGGTTTTTTCGATGCGCTTGGCCAGGGCCGCATAGGTCGCAGGGTCGAGGAAGTCGCCAGTCTGGTAGTCCAGGCGCTTGGCCAGCCGTGCCCAGAGCTTTTCGTCCAGGCACTTGGCAGCGCCCTCGCCGCCTTTGTCGCGTTCCTGCATGAAGGCATGCAGGCGCCCGGCGAATTCATCGGCCGTGGCCGGGTTGTGGTCGACGCCGACGATGCGCAGGTTGCGGTCCAGCAAACCGTCACGGCTGAGGTTGTAAAGCGCCGGCATCAGCAGGCGCTTGACCAGGTCACCGTTGGCGCCAAACAGGAATAGCGTGCAGGGCGGAGCAGCAGGAATGGTCTGTTTGGTCATCAGTCTTTTTTCTCGACGTGGCCACCGAAGCCCAGGCGCATGGCCGACAGGATCTTGTCGCCATAGGTACCTTGCTGCTGGCGCGAGCGGAAGCGGGCGAACAGCGCGCTGGACAGCACGGGCACCGGCACCGCCTGTTCAACGGCGGCGTCGATGGTCCAGCGGCCCTCACCGCTGTCGGACACCGAGCCACTGAACTGCGCCAGCTGCGGGTCGGCCACCAGCGCATCGGCGGTGAGGTCGAGAAGCCACGAGGTAACCACGCTGCCACGGCGCCAGACCTCGGCGATCTCGGCCACGTTCAGGTCGAAACGCTGGTCTTCCGGCAGCTCGTTGCCGCCCTTGCTGCGCAGCAGGTCGAAGCCTTCGGCGTAGGCCTGCATCAGGCCGTACTCGATACCGTTGTGTACCATTTTCACGTAATGCCCGGCGCCCGGTGGGCCGGCATGGATGTAGCCGTGCTCGGCACGCTGATGCTCACCGTTGCGGCCGTGGGTACGCGGAATATCGCCGACACCCGGTGCCAGCGCCTTGAACAGCGGCTCCAGGCGCTCGAAGACCTCCTTCTCGCCACCGATCATCATGCAGTAGCCACGGTCCAGGCCCCAGACGCCGCCAGAGGTGCCGACGTCCAGGTAATGCAGGCCGCGCTTGCTCAGCTCGGCCGCACGGCGCATGTCGTCCTTATAGAAGGTGTTGCCGCCGTCGATGATGGCATCGCCCGGCTCCAGCAGTTCGGACAGCTGGGCGATGGTCTGCTCGGTCGGCTCGCCAGCCGGCAGCATCACCCACACCGCGCGCGGTGCCTTGAGCTTCTGTACCAGCGCACCGAGGTCATGGGCGCCCAGCGCGCCCTCGCGATGCAAGGTATCGACGGCATCACGGTTACGATCGTGCACTACGGTTTGGTGGCCGGCGCGCATCAGCCGCCTTGCGATATTGCCGCCCATGCGGCCCAGCCCGACGATTCCCAATTGCATGAGCCGTTGCTCCCCTTTCGAAATGGATGACAAACACAGTTCAACTTTTCAGATTAGTCCAGCACGACGCCCGAGGGTTCAGCGACGAACGGCGCGACAACGTTAAACAAAAAAGTTCCCATGAGCAGAGAAAGAATTCAAAATGCGCGCCGCGTGAAGCGTCTACGCTTTAACTGTCACCAGCCAAAACCGCGAGGTGTGCTCATGGGTACCTTGATGCCTGCTACTCCAACCCAGACCCTCTATGTCTCCATGCGCCGCGATGAGCTGCGTAAACTGAAGGACGAACGTGACCAGCTGCGCCAGCAGGTCGCTCAGTTGCACATGTTGCTGGAGCAGGCGCGTAGCGACGGCAAAACCGTCAGCCTCTGATTCATCCCCTCCTCTGGTGGGAGCTTCGCGCTCCCACATTGCTGCTCCCGGCGAAAGAAAAAGTTTGAATTGGGAACGATTCGCGTTTATGGTGCGCGCTTTTCTCCCACAACCTTGCTCCCGGGGCGCTGCATGGCCACGCCTGAAACCGATGCGATCATACCGCTCGAGGTGCTTTATCACACCGAGCGCAGCTGGCTGCACGCCTGGCTGAGGCGATCGCTGGGCTGCTCGCAGCAAGCGGCGGATCTGGCCCAGGACACCTTCGTGCGCCTGCTGGTGCGCAACCAGCCGATCAGCGCCCAGGCCCCTAGGGCCCTGCTGGCCCGCATCGCCCGAGGCCTGGTGGTCGACCACTGGCGCCGCGACGCCCTGCAGCGCGCCTACCTGCAAGCCCTGGCGCAGCTGCCCGCAGCCAGCTACCCCTCGCCGGAAGTGCGCCACGAGGCGTTGCAGTGCCTGGAGCGTATCGCACAGTTGCTCGAGGGCCTGAAACCTGCGGTCCGCGAAGCGTTTCTGCTTTATCAGCTGGCAGGCCTGAGCCACGGCCAGATCGCCGAACAGCTCGGCGTTTCCAGCCGCACGGTCGAGCGCCATGTCGCCAGTGCCCTGCTGCATTGCTACCGGGTCTGCTTCGAGTGACCGCCACGGCCGAGCGCCTGCCCGAAGCCATCGTGCGCATGGCCATCGAATGGCAGATGCGCCTGCGCGCCAACCCGGGCAATGTCGAACTGTTCAGCCAGTGTCAGGCGTGGCGCCTGCGTGATACCCGTCACGAACTGGCCTGGCAGCGCATGCAGCAGGTCAGTGGGCATTTCCATGACAACCACCTTCCCGACGCCACCCGCACCGCCGCCCTGCTGCGCCAGGCCGAGGTCGACCTGAACCGCCGTCGTACCCTCAAGCTGCTCGGCCTGGGGCTGGCCGCTGGCAGCGCCACACTGTTGATCGACAGCGCGCCGCCAGCCTGGCGCAGCGACCTTGCCACCGGCGTTGGCGAGCGCCGCCTGTGGAAGCTGGACGGCCTGCAGTTGCAACTGAATACCGACAGTGCCGTGGACGTGCACGGCCGCGAGGTCCTCCTGCGCAGTGGCGAAGTGCTGGTGGATGGCGCCGACTGGCAAGTGCGCTGCAAGCACGGCGTGTGCGACGCCAGCCAGGCGCGCGCGGTGCTGCGCGAACGCCACGGGTACAGCGAACTGCATGTCGAACGCGGTGAAGTGCGGGTCAGCGCCGCTGCAGGCACCCTGCGCGTGCAGGCGGGTAGCGGCCTGTCGCTTTACCCCGAGCAACTGTCAGCCCTGGCCGTCGGCGCCCTCGACCCGTTCGCCTGGGCACGCGGCCTGTTGATCGTCAATGACATGCGCCTGGCCGAGTTCCTTGCCGAGGCCGGCCGCTACCGCCGTGGCTGGCTGCGTTGCGACCCACAGATTGCCGACCTGCGGCTGTCCGGGGTGTTCCGCCTGGATGAACCCGCCACGCTGCTGGGCAACATCACTCATCTGCTGCCGGTGCGTATCGAACAGCACACCCGCTGGTGGGTCCGCGTCGTCGCCCAGGCTTGAAAAATTTTTGTCGGACTTTGCCATTTCATCCGGTTAGGGGTGATCACTCCCTGAATGGACCGCTCCATGTTGCCTGCCAGCCTGCCGTTGCCCTCCCGCCCCCTTTATCGCGCCGTGTGCCTGGCGCTGACCCTGCTCGCCACTGGCGCGCAGGCAGCCACCGCGACCGCCCCAAGCATTCCGGCCGGCCCGCTGGGGCAGGCCTTGAGCACCTTCGCCGAGCGCGCCGGGATCACCTTGTCGTTCTCGCCCGAAACCGTGCAAGGCTTGAACAGCCCAGGCCTGGCCGGCGGTGGCTCGCTGGAAGATGGGCTCACGCAGCTCCTGCGCGGCAGTGGCCTGGAACTGCACAAGACCAACGCTGGCTATGTGGTGTTACCCGGCCAGAGTGACACTGGCCTGCAACTGGACCCGACCAGCATCGATGCCAGCGCCGGGCAAAGCGCCTTTGCCCCGGTGCAGGGCTACTTCGCCAGCAATGCCAGCAGCGCTACCAAAACCGACCGGCCAATCCTGGAAACCGCGCAGAGCATCAGCGTGGTGACCGCCGACCAGATCGCCGACCGCAAGGTCGACCGTGTCGAGGATGCCGTGGCCTACACCGCCGGTGTGCGGGTCGGCGCATCTGGCCTGGACCCTCGGTTCGACATGATCAGCATCCGCGGCTTCGAAACCACCATCGGCGCCGACTTCCTCGATGGCCTGCGCCAGCCCGGCAGCGGCTGGCTGTCGCTGTACCAGACCGAAGCCTACACCCTGGAGCGCATCGAAGTGCTCAAGGGCCCGTCGTCGGTGATGTACGGCCAGATCAGCCCTGGCGGCATGGTCAATCGGGTGAGCAAGCGACCCAGTCTGCAGGCGAAGAACGAAGTGCAGGTGCAGGCCGGCAACTACGACCATCAGCAAGGCCAGTTCGACCTGGGTGGCAAGCTGGACGCGTCGGGGGACGTGCTGTATCGCGTGGTCGGTGTGTACCGCGATGCGGAAAACTACATCGAACAGTTGAACAACGATGTGCGCCTGATCGCCCCTTCGCTGAGCTGGCAGATCGACCCCGACACCAGCCTGACCCTGCTGGCGCAGTATCAGGAGCGTGAAACCGCCGCCTCGCCAATGCTCTACCAGCAAGGCGACCACCTGACCAGCTTCTGGCAGGGCGACGAATACTTCGACAAGCTGCAGCAACGCCAGTGGACGTTCGGCTACGAGTTCGAGCACAGGTTCAACGACACCTTCAGCTTCCAGCAGAACCTGCGCTACGGCCAGGTCGACACCACCAACCAGTACCTGCAGCCCTATCAGGAGCGCGAAGGGCACATCCTCGACCGGTACGCCGTGGGCGTCTACGAAGACATGTCGACGCTGTCGGCCGACACCCGCCTGGTCAGCCGCTTCGACACCGGCGCGCTGCATCACACCCTGCTCAGCGGCGTCGACTACGGCTGGATCGACACGTCGCTGCTGTATGCCAGCGGCCCGGCACCGTCGATCGACCGTTTCGCCCCCGACTACCATCAACCGGTGGCCAAGCCCGGCACACCGCTGGCTGACGAAGATGGCCTGGAGCAACGCACCGGGCTGTACCTGCAGGACCAGATCGACCTGGACCGCTGGCGCCTTTCGGCGGGCCTGCGCAGCGATTTCGTGCATGTGCGCCGCAGCGACAACCTCAGCGGCATCAACAGCAAGCGCAACGATTCAGCCACCACCGGCTCGGTCGGCGTGCTCTACCTGTTCGACAACGGCCTGGCGCCTTATGCCAGTTACGCCACTTCGTTCCAGCCGCAAAGTGGCACCGGCGACTACAAGCCCACCGAAGGCGAGCAGTACGAGGTGGGCCTGAAATATCAACCGCCCGGCACCGCGACGATGCTTACCGCCTCGCTGTACCACCTGACCCAGAAGAACGTGCTGACCCGCGACCTGGCCAACCCGATCAACAGCATCCCCACCGCCGAGCAGGTGTCCAAGGGCCTGGAACTGGAGGCGGTGTCCGACCTCAGCGACCGCTTGAAGATGACCGCCAGCTACAGCTTCAACGACCCGGAAGTGACCAAGAGCAACGACGGCAACGAAGGCAAGCAACCGCTCAACGTACCGCGTCACCTGGCCTCGCTGTGGCTCGACTACCGCCTGCCGATGGGCCTGGGGGTGTCCGGCGGTGCGCGCTATACCGGCAGCAACTATGGCGACGCGCAAAACACCGTGAAAAACGAAGCCTACACCCTGGTCGATGCGGGCGTGCACTACGACTTCGGCGGCAGCCTGGACGGCGTTCGCCTGGCCCTGAACGCCCGCAACCTGTTCGACAAACGCTACATCAACTGCCAGCAAGGCTATTGCTACCGGGGTGAAGCGCGCAGCGTGGTCACCAGCCTGAGCTACCGCTGGTAAGGAGCCGATGATGATACGCACGCTGCTTGCCTGGCTGGGCACCCTGCTGCTCGCCAACCTGGCCCATGCCGCCCCGGTGGCCCTGGACGGCACCGAGCAATGGACGATGAAAAGCGCCGAAGGGCGCGAGTACCGGCTCATGGTCAGCCTGCCGGAGGGCGATGTGCCCTGGACCGGGGGTTACCCGGTGATCTACCTGCTCGACGGCAATGCCTACTTCCCTGCCTTCCACGCTGCCAAGCGCGCGCAGGATCGCCTGCGCAGTTCGATCCTGGTCGCCATCGGCTACCCGAGCGACACACCGCTGGACTTTGAACGCCGAGCCTTCGACCTGTCGCCGCCACAACCGGCCGAACGCAACACGCCGCCGCAAGGCGGCCAGGACCTGTTCCTGGACTTCATCGAAAAGCGCCTGATGCCCAAGGTCAATGCTCGCTTCAAGGTCGACCAGGACCAGCGCAGCCTGGTCGGGCACTCGTTCGGTGGCATGTTCGGGGTTTATGCCCTGTTCACCCGGCCGCAGCTGTTCCAGCATGTGATCGCCATCAGCCCGAGCCTGTGGTGGCGTGACCGGTACCTGATGGAGCCTGAGCGGGCGTTCATCAAGAAGGCGCATGACGGGAAGCTGGACCTCACCCACAGCAGCCTCACGCTATTGATCGGCGCCCGCGAGATGCCGCAGGAGATTCAGGATGCGCGAGCGTTGCAGCTGCGCCTGGAGGCGCTGTCGCAGTATGGATTGCGCAGTGATTTCCAGGTCGAGCCTGGTGAGGACCACATGTCGATGCCGTTCCGTGTGCCGACCCGTGTACTGGACGAACTGATCAGTACACGCAGGTTCTAGGATCGCTGCCGCCGCTCTCCTGTCCCCCGCCATGCGCAAAGGGTGCGTGCGCCAATGGTTCAGGAGAGACTGGCCCGCCAACAGGGACCGCCTTGGAGCATGTCTGATGTCATGTGAGGTGGGATCAGGCGCACCATAAAAGTGCACGAAAACGCCGTTCGCCATCGTAAAGCACCCTATCGAATCACCTTCGCCCACACCCTCGGATACCCGGTTCACATTCGGTCACACACGCCAACGTTTGCGTCTATCTCGCGTCATAACGAAAGTGACCAGTGGGTCACCTTTTTATCTCCAGCTCTCCTACACTCAGGTTTCGGCCCGCCATTTGCTCAGAGGAAGAGCGACGTAAAAAAGTCGAACTTTTGGAAACGGTGGCGGGTCAGCAACTAAGTAGGCCAAACGCAAAAGGACTTCCTTCGCACGGCCCGCCTACCCCAACCAGTCCAATCGCCTTCGGCCGGAATGCTGATCGCGTTGTGCCTGCGCGCACGACTTCGGGGCATGGATAGCTTTACGCAACTACAGAATTCAGAGAGACCAACACGAAAGATCGCAATGGGTGCCAGCACCCAGCCAACACTTAGGGACGGAGAGAAGTATGATCAGTGCCGCTGTCGAGCCTCACGTAGATTCATTCAACCCGGACAACCGCGAGCCGCTCACCCCGGACTTCGCCAAGACAGGCACGGCACCCGGCGCCCAGCGCCAGCACAACCCGAACAAGCGCAAGATCCTGTTCGTCACCTCCGAAATCGCTGACCTGGTCAAGACCGGCGGCCTCGGCGACGTGTCTGCGGCGCTGCCCCGCGCGCTGGCGCACCTGCACGATGTGCGGGTGCTGATCCCCGGCTACCGCCAGGTGATGGAAAGCGATAACCCGATTCATATCGTCGGCGAACTCGGCGGCCACGCGGCCCTGCCGCCGTGCAAGATCGGCCGCATGGACATGGCCGACGGGCTGGTCATCTATGTGCTGATCTGCCCCGAGCTGTACCAGCGCGACGGCACCCCCTATGGCGCCAACAACGGCCGCGACTGGCCCGACAACCACATTCGTTTTGCCCGCCTGGGCCTGGCTGCCGCCGAGATCGCGGCCGGCGAAGGAAAGATCCACTGGAAGCCCGAAGTGGTGCATGCGCATGACTGGCCCGCCGGCCTGGCGCCGGCCTACATGCACTGGCGCGGGCTGAACACGCCGACCTTGTTCACCATTCACAACCTGGCCTACCAGGGCGTCTACAGCCGCGGTTGCAGCCCGGAGCTGGCGATCCCTGACCATGCCATGCAACAGGAAGGCATGGAGTTCTACGGCAAACTGTCGTTCCTCAAGGCCGGCTTGGCCTACTCCAGCCACATCACCACGGTCAGCGCCACCTACGCCCAGGAAATCACCACCCCGGAATTCGGCTGCGGGCTCGATGGCTTCCTGGCCAGCAAGGCCCAGCAAGGCCTGCTCGGCGGCATCCCCAACGGCATCGACGAAAGCTGGGACTCGGCCACCGACCAGCACCTGCAGCACAACTTCAGCATCAATGACTGGGACGGCAAGGCTCGCAATAGCGCCGAGGTGCGCAAACTGTTCGAACTGGAACCGACCGAAGGTCCGCTGTTCGCCGTGGTCTCGCGGCTGGTCTACCAGAAAGGCCTGGACCTGACCCTGGGCGTTGCCGACTACATCGTCGAGCAAGGCGGGCAGATCGCGATCATCGGCCGCGGTGAGCCGGAAGAAGAGCAGGCCATGCGCGAACTGGCCCTGCGCTACCCTGGCCGTATCGGCGTGCGCGTCGGCTTCAACGAAACCGACGCCCGGCGCATGTTCGCCGGCAGCGACTTCCTGCTGATGCCTTCGCGCTACGAGCCCTGCGGCCTGAGCCAGATGTACGCCCAGCGCTTTGGTTCGCTGCCGGTAGCACGCAACACCGGCGGCCTGGCTGACACCATCGAGAATGGCGTCACCGGTTTCCTGTTCGATGAGTCCACCGTCGAGAGCTACCGCGAAGCCCTCAGCCGTGCCTTCTATACCTATGGCAAGAAGGACCTGCTCAACGCCATGCGCTGCCTGTCGATGACCCAGCCGTTCAACTGGTGCCAGGCGGTGGAACCCTACGCGCGCCTTTACGAGGACCTGGTCAAGCAGGCACACCTGAGCCACTACTGAGCGAGGTTCGAAGATGCACAGGCATGGCGCACACCTGCTGGACGCCACGTCGGCGCGCTTCGCCCTGTGGGCGCCCGATGCGCGCAGCGTGAGTTTGGAACTGGAGCAGCAGCCCGCCATCGAGCTGCTGCCCGATGACGACGGCTGGTACACGGGAGTTGCCCCGTGCCAGGCCGGTGACCGATATCACTACCGCATCGACGGCAAGCTTCAGGTAGCCGACCCGGCGTCGCGCTACCAGCCCGAGGGCGTGCACGGGCCGAGCCAGGTAGTGGACACCGGCGCCTACCCCTGGCAGCACCCCTGGCAAGGCCGGCCCTGGCACGAAGCGGTAATTCAGGAACTGCACGTCGGTGTGCTCGAAGGCTATCAGGGCGTCGCCCGGCAGTTGCCGCGGCTGGCCGAACTGGGCATCAGCGCCATCGAGCTGATGCCGCTGGGCCAGTTCCCCGGCGAACGCAACTGGGGCTATGACGGTGTGCTGCCCTATGCGCCGCAGCACAGCTACGGCAGCCCCGAGCAACTGTGTGCGCTGGTGGACCGCGCCCATGGCCAGGGGCTGATGGTGCTGGTGGATGTGGTCTACAACCACTTCGGCCCGGACGGCAACTACCTGCACCAGTACGCCAGCCCGTTCTTCCGCGAAGACCGCCAGACGCCCTGGGGCGCAGCCATCGATTTTCGCCGCCGCGAGGTGCGCGAGTATTTCATCCAGAACGCCCTGATGTGGCTGTGCGACTACCGCTGCGACGGCCTGCGCCTGGATGCCGTGCACGCCATCGACCAGCCCGACTTCCTGGTCGAACTGGCCCAACGGGTGCGCGCCGCCGTCGAACCTGGCCGGCATGTGTGGCTGGTGCTGGAGAACGAGCATAACCAGGCCTCGTTGCTCGAACAGGGTTTCGATGCCCAGTGGAATGACGATGGCCACAACGCCCTGCATGTGCTGCTGACCGGGGAAACTGAAGGGTATTACGCCGACTACCAGGAAAAACCCATCGAAAAGCTGGCCCGCTGCCTGTCCGAAGGCTTCGTGTTCCAGGGCCAGGCCAACCGCCACGGCACACCACGCGGCGAACCCAGCGGGCACCTGGCGCCGAGTGCCTTCGTGCTGTTCCTGCAGAACCATGACCAGGTCGGCAACCGCGCCCTGGGCGAACGCCTGACCCGCCTGTGCCCGCCAGCGGCCTTGCGTGCAGCTACAGGCCTGTTGCTGCTGGCGCCAATGATCCCGTTGCTGTTCATGGGCGATGACGATGGCAGTTGCCGGCCGTTCCTGTTCTTCACCGACTTCCACGACGACCTGGCCGACGCCGTGCGCGAAGGTCGGCGCGGCGAATTCGCCCACTTCAAGGCATTCGCCGACCCCGAGCAACGCGAACACATACCCGACCCCAATGCCGAACAGACCTTTGCGGCTTCGCGACCGCAAAACAAGGAAGTCATCGCCGGCTGGCACGGCCTTTATCACCAGTTGCTCGACCTGCGCCGGCGCCACGTCATCCCCCACCTGCCCGGCAGCCGCGCCCTGGGCGCCGAGGTGCTGGGCGACAAGGCGCTCACTGCGCGCTGGCAGCTGGGCGATGGCAGCACCCTGCGCATCGACCTGAACCTGGCCGCCACGCCACAGGCGGTCGCACTGCCCGCTGCCGAACGGCGCCTGTTCGACAGCAGCGACACCACCCACCCCGACACTGCGCTGTCCGCCCACAGCTGTGTGGTCAGCTTGCTATCACCTGGCCAGGAGCGCCCATGAGCGAAACCGCCTTGCACCGACTGGCCGCCCGCGTCGGGCTGGTCCGTGACTGGATCGACGCCAGCAACCGGCCACAACAGGTCAGCGACGAGGTGCTGCGCAAGGTCCTCGACGGCCTGGGCCACCCCGCCGGCGACGAACCTGCCATCCAGGCCAGCCTGCGCGCCGTGGAGGCCGCCGAAGACGCCGAACACCTGCCACCGCTGATCACCGCCGACCTTGACCAGCCGTTGTCCCTGCAGCGCTACTTCCCACCGGGTAGCGCCGTGCGCTGTACCTTGGAAAGCAACCGCCTGCAATACCTGACCCTCGATGCCCAAGGCAACCTGCCCGGCGGCCTGCCGGTCGGCTACCACCTGCTGCAGATCAACGACCGCAGCTTCACCGTCGCTGTGGCACCGCCGCGCTGCCACAGCCTGGCAGACGCGGTCGCCGAACCGCCGCCGCGCTGCTGGGGCCTGGCAGTGCAACTCTACAGCCTGCGGCGCAGCGGCGATGGTGGCTTCGGTGACTGCCTGGCCCTGGAACAACTGGCGCGCAGCGCCGCCGAGCGCGGTGCCGATGCCCTTGCGATCAGCCCGATCCACGCGCTTTCGGCCGTCGATCAGCAGCACTACAGCCCCTACTCGCCATCCAGCCGCCTGTTGCTCAACACCCTGTACGCCAGCCCCTCCGCACTGCTGGGCGAACGCGCCGTGCGCATGGCGATCGAGGCGTGTGGCCTGGAGCAAGTGCTCGAAGACCTGGAGCAGCGCCCACTGGTGGACTGGCCACGCGCCGCCGACGCCCGCCTGCGCCTGCTCGAAGCGCTGTACCAGGATTTCAGCCAGGCCGACCACCCGCTGCGCAAGGACTTCGACAGCTTCCGTGAGGCCCGCGGCCAGGCCTTGGAGCATCACTGCCGCTTCGAAGTGCTGCAGGCGCAAGCCGTCGAACATGGCCTGGGCGCCGACTGGCGCAACTGGCCCAGTGCCTGGCACGACCCGTATCACCCGGAAGTAGAAGCCTTCGCCAACGCCTACCCGGCCAAGGTCGAGTTCCATGCGTTCTGCCAGTGGCTGACCGAACGCAGCCTGCAACGTGCCCAGCACGCCGCACGCAGCAACGGCATGGCGGTCGGCCTGATCGCCGACCTGGCCGTCGGTGCCGATGGCGCCGGCAGCCAGGCCTGGAGCCGCCAGGACGAGCTGCTGGCCAACCTCAAGGTCGGCGCGCCGCCCGACATCCTCAACCGCTCGGGCCAGGACTGGGGCATCTGCGCCTTCTCCCCCGAGGGCCTCAAGCGCAACGGCTACCGTGCCTTCATCGAAATGCTGCGGGCCAACCTGGCCCATGCCGGCGGCCTGCGCATCGACCATGTGATGGGCCTGCGCCGGCTGTGGCTGATCCCCCGAGGCTGCAAACCCGCCGAAGGCGCCTACCTCAACTACCCGCTGGAAGACCTGCTGCGCCTGTTGGCGTTGGAGTCGGTGCGCCACCAGGCGATCATCCTCGGCGAAGACCTCGGCACCGTGCCCGAGGGGCTGCGCGAACAGCTGGCGGCCAAAGCCGTACTGGGCATGCGCGTGCTGCCGTTCGAGCAGACCCAGCCCGGCCACTTCAAGCCGATTCTCGACTGGCCGGACGACGCCCTGGCCACCACCGGCACCCACGACCTGGCGCCGCTGGCCGGCTGGCTGCAAAGCCGCGACATCGACTGGAGCCAGCGCCTGCACCTGATCGACGCCGCCACCGAACTGCACTGGCGCCATACAAGGCAGAAGGAGTGCGAAGGCCTGCGCCGCACCTTGGAAGCCAACTATGGCCCGCAAAAGGACAATGACGCCTTGATCGATGCCGCCATCCGCTACGTCGGCCACACCCGCGCCCCATTGGTGCTGATCCCGCTGGAAGACCTGCTCGGCAGCGACGAGCAACCCAACCTGCCCGGCACCACCAGCGGCCACCCCAACTGGCGCCGGCGCTTCGCCGCGCCGGTGCGCGACCTGCTCGAAGACGAAGACGCCGCACGGCGCCTTGAACTGCTGGCCCAGGCCCGCGAACAAGCCTGGGAGCGTGACCGATGAAGTTACTGACAGCGACGCTGCGCCTGCAATTTCATAAAGACTTCAGCCTCGATAACGCCGTGCCACTGGTGCCGTATTTCGCCCAGCTGGGCATCAGCCACCTGTATGCATCGCCCATCCTCAAGGCACGCGCCGGCTCGCGCCACGGTTACGACGTGGTCGACCCGACCTGCGTCAACCCCGAACTGGGTGGCGAGGCAGCGCTGCAACGGCTGGTGGCCGCGCTGCGCCAGCATGGCATGGGGCTGATCCTCGACACCGTGTCCAACCACATGGCCGTGGGCGGCGCCGACAACCCTTGGTGGCAGAGCCTGCTGGCCTGGGGTCGGCGCAGCCCCTACGCGGAGTTCTTCGACATCCAGTGGCACTCCAGCGACCCGCTGCTGGCCGGGCAGTTGCTGCTGCCGTTCCTCGGCAGCGACTATGGCGCGGCGCTGAAGAACGGCGAAATCCCGCTGCAATTCGAACCGCAATCGGGCGTGTTGCAGATCGCCCACTACCAGCACCGCTTCCCGATCTGCCCACTGGACTATGGCTGGATCCTCGCGCAGAGCCCCGAGCCTGCGCTGAAGGCCCTGGCCGAGCATTTCACCGCACTGCGTGAAGCGTCTGAGCCACTGGCAGACGCCCTGCCCCTGCACGCCGAACTGGCGCGCCTGGTGCGCGATGGCGCAGACCTGGAGTCGACCCTGATCGCCTTCGACAGCCGCAGCGAAGAGGGCTTCAAACGCCTGCACCTGTTGCTCGAACGCCAGACCTACCGCCTGGCCAGCTGGCGCACCGCCGCCGATGACATCAACTGGCGGCGCTTCTTCGACATCAACGAACTCGGCGGCCTGCGGGTTGAGCGTGCCGTGGTGTTCGAGGCGACCCACGCCAAGCTGTTCGAGCTGATCGAGCGCGGCCTGGTGGACGGCCTGCGCATCGACCATATCGACGGCCTGGCCGACCCGCGCGGCTATTGCCGCAAGCTGCGTCGCCGGGTCGACAGCCTGCTCGCCAGGCGGCCGTTGCAGGCCGCGCTGGAGCACTTCCCGATCTACGTGGAAAAAATCCTCGGCGCCGACGAGCACCTGCACCGCGACTGGCTCACCGACGGCACCACCGGCTACGAGTTCATGAACCAGGTCTCGCAGCTGCAGCACGACCCGGCCGGCGAAGCGCCGCTGACCGAGCTGTGGGCCACCGTCAGCGAACGCCCCGACTTCGCCGAGGAAGTGCGCCTGGCGCGCCACCTGGTGCTCAATGCCAGCCTGGCCGGCGACTGCGAGTCGGTGGCCCAGGCCCTGCTGCAGGTCGCCCGCGACGACCTGATGACCCGCGACCTGACCCTCGGTGCCATTCGCCGCGCACTGCAGGCGCTGGTCGCGCATTACCCGGTCTATCGCACCTATTTCAACGCCTGTGGGCGCCCGGCCGAAGATGAGCGGTTCTTCCAGCAGGCCCTGACCCATGCCCGTCAGGACCTGAGCGAAGCCGACTGGCCGCTGCTCGACCAGCTCGAACAGTGGCTCGGCGGGCAGCCCTGGCGCCAGATGCCACCGGGCCGGCCGCGCAAGCACCTGCGCCATGCCTGTGTGCGCTTCCAGCAGCTCACCGCCCCCAGTGCCGCCAAGGCCGTGGAGGACACCGCCTTCTACCGCTCGGCACGGCTGCTATCGCGTAACGACGTCGGCTTCGAGGCCGAGCGTTTCAGCGCCGGCACCGAGCATTTCCATAACGAGGCCCAGCGCCGCCTGCGTGACTTCCCCGACAATCTGCTGGCCACCGCCACCCACGATCACAAGCGTGGCGAGGACAACCGCGCACGCCTGGCCGTGTTGAGTGAGCGCGCGCCCTGGTTCGCCAGCCGCGTGGAGCACTGGCGCGAGTTGGCCGCGCCGCTACGTGAGCAACTGGACGACGGCGTGGCGCCAAGCCCCGGCGACGAACTGCTGCTGTTGCAGACGCTGTTGGGCAGCTGGCCACTGACCCTCGACCTGCACGACGACAACGCGCTGCGCCAGTACGCCGAACGCATCCGCCAATGGCAACAGAAGGCGCTGCGCGAAGCCAAGCTGCGCAGCAGCTGGAGCGCGCCGAACGATGCCTATGAAGCGGCCTGCGCCGCCTATATCGACGGCCTGCTGCTGGATCGGGAAAACCAGCAGCTGCGCCAGTCATTGGCCGATGCCGCACAACTGATCGCCTGCCCCGGCGCCCTCAACGGCCTGGTCCAGAGCCTGCTGCGCATGACCGTGCCGGGCGTGCCCGATCTGTACCAGGGCAACGAGTACTGGGATTTCAGCCTGGTCGACCCGGACAACCGCCGCGCCGTGGACTACGCTTGCAGGCGCCGCACCCTGGACGATGCCGCCGCGCCCGCCGAGCTGCTGGCGCACTGGCGCGACGGCCGCATCAAGCAGGCCCTGATCGCCCGGGTGCTGGACTGCCGCCAGGCCAATGCCGAGCTGTTCCGCCGGGGCGCCTACCTGCCGCTGAACGTGCAAGGCCGGCATGCCGACCAGGTCATCGCCTTCGCCCGCCTGGGGGAAGGCCAACGCGCCATCGTCATCGCCCCGCGCCTGGCCAGCGGCCTGCTGGGCAGCGCAACTACACCGTTGATCCCGGCACAGAACTGGGACGACACCCGGGTGATCCTGCCGTTTGCCTTGTCGCCTGCCACTTGGACTGGACTTTTCGGCGCGGCCGCTGTCAGCCCTACAAAGGAGCTGATGTTGAGCGCGGTTCTGTCGCAATTTCCGGTCAACCTGTTGATTGAACATGCATAGCATTCAGGAGCGTCGTGATGAGTGTCGAAGAAAAACGAGTACGCGAATTCGCTTACCAGATCTGGGAATCGGAAGGTAAACCGGAGGGGCAAGAGGAGCGCCATTGGGACATGGCCCGCAAGCTTGCCGAAGCCGAGGCGCTGGCACCCAAGGCAGAGCCACGCAAGCGAGCACCGGCCAAGCCCAAGGCGCCTGCCGAGCCCAAGGTAACTGCCCTGCCTGCGGCGAAAACGCCTGCTGCCAAGAAGCCTCGCGCAGTGAAGAAGCCCACGGCCGGTTAAGCCTGTGCCGGCCCTTTCGCGGGGCAAGCCCGCTCCTACAGTGCCCCCGGGCGCTGTGAGATCCCTGGAGCGGGCTTGCCCGCGAAGAGGCCAGCACAAGTCCCCGCAACATCCCCTCCACCACGGCCAATCGAGGATCGCCATGAGCCCGCGCACCCCAAAGAAAACCCGCTCCGTCGCCCCGTCACGTATCCGCGAAGGCCTGCCTTTCCCCCTGGGCGCCACCTGGGACGGCCTGGGAGTCAACTTCGCCCTGTTCTCGGCCAACGCCACCAAGGTCGAGCTGTGCCTGTTCGACTCCACCGGCGAGCAGGAAATCGAGCGCATCGAACTGCCCGAGTACACCGACGAGATCTACCACGGCTACCTGCCCGATGCTCATCCCGGGCTGGTCTACGGTTACCGCGTGTACGGCCCTTACGAGCCGGAAAACGGCCACCGCTTCAACCCCAACAAATTGCTGATCGACCCCTATGCCAAGCAACTGGTCGGCAGCCTGAAATGGTCCGAGGCACTGTTCGGCTACACCATCGGCCACCCCGACGGCGACCTGTCGTTCGACGAACGTGACAGCGCGCCCTTCGTGCCCAAATGCAAGGTCATCGACCCGGCCTTCACCTGGGGCCGCGACCAACGTGTGCTGATCCCCTGGGAGCGCACGATCATCTATGAAGCCCACGCCCGCGGCATCAGCATGCGCCACCCGGCTGTGCCTGAAGAACTGCGCGGCACCTTCGCGGGCCTTGCCAACGACGAGCTGCTCAAGCACATCAAGGACTTGGGCGTGTCGAGTATCGAGCTGCTGCCGATCCACGCCTTCGTCAACGACCAGCATCTGCTGGACAAGGGCCTGAACAACTATTGGGGCTACAACAGCATCGCCTTTTTCGCGCCGCACCCGCGCTACCTCGCCAGCGGCAAGATCGCCGAGTTCAAGGAGATGGTCGCGCACCTGCACGACGCCGGCCTGGAAGTGATCCTCGACGTGGTCTACAACCACACCGCCGAAGGCAACGAGCGTGGCCCGACCCTGTCGATGCGTGGCATCGACAACGCCTCGTACTACCGGCTGATGCCCGACGACAAGCGCTACTACATCAACGATTCCGGTACCGGCAATACCCTCGACCTCAGCCACCCTTGCGTGCTGCAGCTGGTCACCGACTCGCTGCGCTATTGGGCCGGCGAGATGCACGTCGACGGCTTCCGCTTCGACCTGGCGACCATCCTCGGCCGCTATCACGATGGCTACAGTGAGCGCCATGGTTTCCTCGTCGCCTGCCGCCAGGACCCGATGCTCAGTCAGGTCAAGCTGATCGCTGAGCCTTGGGACTGCGGCCCAGGTGGCTATCAGGTCGGCAACTTCGCGCCAGGCTGGGCCGAGTGGAACGACCGCTTCCGCGATACCGCTCGGGCCTTCTGGAAAGGCGACGAAGGCCAGTTGGCGGACTTTGCCTCACGCATGACCGCCTCGGGTGATATGTTCAACAACCGCGGGCGCCGGCCGTATTCCTCGGTCAACTTCATCACCGCCCACGACGGCTTCACCCTGCGCGACCTGGTGTCGTACAACAGCAAGCACAACGAAGACAATGACGAGAACAACCAGGACGGTACCGACAACAACCTGTCGTGGAACTGCGGTGCCGAAGGCCCCACCGACGACCCTGAAATCAACGCCCTGCGCATGCGCCAGATGCGCAATTTCTTTGCCACGCTGTTACTGGCTCAGGGCACGCCGATGATCGTCGCCGGCGATGAATTCAGCCGCACCCAACATGGCAACAACAACGCCTACTGCCAGGACAGCGAGATCGGCTGGGTCAACTGGGACCTGGACGATGAAGGCAAGGAACTGCTGGCTTTCGTCAAGCGCCTGACCCGCCTGCGCCTGGCCTACCCGGTGTTGCGTCGCTCGCGGTTCCTGGTGGGCGATTACAATGAGGCGATCGGGGTCAAGGACGTCACCTGGCTGGCGCCGGATGGCAGCGAGATGAGCGTGGAGCAGTGGGAAGACCCGCACGGGCGCTGCCTGGGCATGCTCATCGATGGCCGTGCCCAAGTCAGTGGTATTGCACGGCCGGGGTCGGAGGCGACCATGCTGCTGATCGTCAACGCACACCATGATGTGGTGCCGTTCCTGCTGCCAGCAGTGCCCGAAGGCGAGTACTGGAGCTGCCTGGTCGACACTGATCGGCCAGAGATGCGCAAGCCGCAGAGTTTGCAGTTTGACAGTACTTTTGAGGTCAAGGGGCGGTCGCTGTTGTTGATGGTATTGCAGCGTGAGGACGAATAGCACAGTTTTTAAAGGGCCTGTCACACCCTGAAGCCAAATGACACCCGACAATTCGAATCTACTCATCTTTGTCATACAGCGGCAGCTTCGGACCCGGCTACCGCTGTATTCTTAAGTCACTGCTTGCCAAACACCCTTTTAGCGTGCGAGCGTCGACCCAGTTGACTAGCGATTTCGGCCACATGATGATCCGTATAGTTAATATACACCGCACCGTGATAACCTGTTACATTCAAACACCTAAACCCTACCTGCCGAGCATAGTTGTAAAAAAACTCCGCAAACGAGATTACATTCTGCCTACTTCTAGCTGCAGCAGCCAAATCTTCACTGCCAAAAGAGCGCGGCTCTCGAGCGTCAGCACTGTGGCAAGCAACAATACGGATATCATCAAAATCTTTGCGCATGCCCATCTGTTCCAAGTCTGAGAGCAATGCTCCTGCGTTATACCTCCCCTGAGACATTTCTCCCTGAAGCACAGATTGCCCAGCGGCACCATGAACCGAGCCTACATAAATTTTCGAACTACCAGGCTCAAGTGCTGGCAACACAGACGAACCCACCTCAAATTTCGTATGCCTCAATGCAGCAATTTCGTTAGTAAAAATCTCTATATCTTCAGTAGCACCAACTATCATCTGCTCGCTTGAGAGACCACTTATCTCATTGAGCTTTTTTGAAAACCCAGACAATAAAATATTAGGTGAACCATCCACTGAGGATGCATTTCCAACAGCACGAAGCGCTATTGACGCTATTGGCGCCCCCACACATATAGCTAATCTCATCATTGAGGAGATGCGCCCTCCCGCATCAAGTATAGCTTGTCGGAAAGCAATGCCACTCGTTAATTCACCTATACGGGCTTCTCTCAACTGCTCGAAATTTTTCCTTTCCCCCTCATCTCGAACAACGACCGTTCGAAATGATTTGCCATGATATCTGCGCTGCGCGTTAGCGTAACCAACATCCTCCATCGCCTGCTCATTCACAAAAGGTGAAAAGATGTAACCCCCCTTACGTTTTCCTGATTCTCTCCCATCAGGATCCTGCAACGATAGAGGATTGTTTTGCACCATATGATACAGATTCAACCCATCCACTGCCCCCGCAGGGTCCACACTCAACCATCGACCTGCCCAAGGCTGATAGTAGCGATAACCGTAGTAATACAGGCCTGTCACATCGCGCTCTTTCCCGGAATAACGAATGATCTTGTATTCTGCATCGATCTGACTGCGCGCCGCCCAGACGGACGTGCCGCCGAACGGGTAGTATTCCTCTTGGCTAATGACTGCCCCCTGCCCATCCAGCTCCAGCCCGGTGCTGCCAATCAGGTTGTGATAGCTGTAGCGGACCTGATCATTGTCCAGGCCTGCCGGCAAGCCACTGGCCCAGTGCAGCATTCGTACTTCTGCGCCCCCCCCTGCTGCGACCTTGATCACTTGCAGGCGTGTATCTTCGCCGGTGTCGCGCAATTCCAGGCCATCCAGATACAGCACTCGCTGAGATTGAGTAACACCCACTGCCTGCTGCTCGTTCACCTTGAGCAGGCGCATCCCGTCACCCCCATAGCGGTACCACTCGCGATCATCCGCGCCCGCCTCACGTTCGATCGGTTTCACCTGCGCCAACTCACCCCGCGCATTCCAGCGCAGGTCCTGTCCGGCCAGCAGCTCCAGTTGATGGCCACCGGCATCGAACAATTCATCCACCTGCTCAGGCAACAGGCCCTCATGCGCCAGCACCGCGCGGTTGCTGCGGTTGGAGACGGTCATTCGAGTGGTGTAGACGTTGTTGCTGGCCGGGGCTCTGTGTTGCATTTGGATGAGGTTGCCTGCGCGGTCGTAGCTGTAGCGGCGCGTGTAATTTGTGAGGGCGCTCTCGTCAGTTGGCAAGGGAACCATTACATCAGGCAACTGTGGCCCCTGAGCACCACATCCAACCATCTCCCTCCCCGTTGCCTGCACCAGTTGGTACAGGCTGTCGTAGGTGAAGGTGCTTTTTGCCGTTACCTTCTGATTGCGCCAGAAGCGGGTAGCTTCGGCGTCATTGCGCACACTCTGTACATTCCCCACTGGGTCGTAACGGTAGCGCAGGTCCTGCAGCGTCGTGGCAGCGGAGGTCTGTGTGCCTGGGCGCTGCGCACGAATGCCTGTCAGCCTTTGGGTCATTGGGTCGAGGCCGTAGTCCGTGATTACCCCATTACCATGGACTTCCTGCTGCTTGTGGCCCGATGGCGAATAACACAATGAAGCAACGATCACCTGCTCGGCCTGGCCTTGCAGGGTCAACCAACTGCCCTGCAACTGCCCGGCAACATCATAGGCCTGACGTTGCTGGTGGCCCCGCGCATCCGTCTGGGTCAACTGGACTCCCGTGGTATCAAGCGTACGCAACGTCACATAGCGCTCTGGCTCCAGTGTGCTCTGCCATGCTTGCTCGTCGTCACCCGCCCAGTCCGCCTCGTCTTCGCCTGCAAGCAGGCGCCGAGACTGGGCCAGCGCTGCGCCGCTCAGTGCGAGGTTTTGCAGTTCGATGAGGCCTGCGGTGTCGTAATGGCGCACACACTGACCCGCAAGGTTGCGGTGCTTTTCAACCGGGCTCAGGCCTGCCCAGCGATAGCGCTCTGCGACTCGCGGCAGCGCTTCGCCAGCGCCCTGCTCAGTCACGGCCAGCAGCCGGCCTGGTAGCGAAGGCGTTTCATGGAAGCAGGCCTGGCTGACGCCGGTCGCACTGACCGCCAGCAGCGGACGCCCGGCCACGTCAGGCAGGGCCATGCTCGAGCCGGCATCGATACTTTCGGTGTACAGAGTTCGCCCAGCCAGGTCGCTGTGCCAGCGAAAGTTCGGGGTCGCCGTATCGGCAAGACGGGGGTCAAGGCTTTTCGCAAGGTTGCCGCAGGCATCGTGCCAATGGCGGGTGATACGCAGCTCGACGGCTTCTGCTGCCTGCTCCCGATAGCACGCGAGTTCACCCACCGGGAAACCACGAGGGCAAAGCACTGCCAGGCTAGGAGTGCCTGCATGTAAAACAGAGGAATTGAAAGTCGCCATGGCGGAATTCCATTTCGCTGGTATGGATGCTTTGATCTACCCGGTAAGCATCAATACAAGCTCTACGACACATCAGCCATACGCCTCCCTTGTGGTAAGCGTAGACACACAAAGCAGTCCGCGCGAGGCAGACTGAACCTCGATAGCCAGTGCCTGTCCCTTGTAGGAGCAACAATCCTAGCAGCAGCCATTGAGGAGCCACCGTGAACCTCGAAGCCGGCAGCCCAGGTTTCGCTAGCACTAGCCAGGCACCCGCCGTGCATCGGCTGAGGGTGCTGACGGTGAACACCCACAAGGGCTTCACCGCCTTCAACCGGCGCTTCATCCTGCCTGAGCTGCGCGAGGCGGTGCGCAGCACCCAGGCCGATATCGTGTTCCTTCAGGAAGTGCTCGGCAGCCACGACCGCCATGCCGCGCGCTACCCTGGCTGGCCACAGACCTCGCAGTACGAATTCCTCGCCGACAGCATGTGGAGCGACTTCGCCTACGGCCGCAACGCCGTCTACCCCGACGGCCACCACGGCAATGCACTGCTGTCCAAATACCCGATCATCGAACACCGCAACCTCGACGTGTCGATCACCGGCCCCGAGCGTCGCGGTCTGTTGCACTGCATCCTCGACGTCCCCGGCCAGCACAAGGTGCATGCCATCTGCGTGCACCTGTCGCTGCTGGAAAGCCACCGGCAGAAGCAGCTGCAGCTGCTGCGCCAGTTGCTCGATGGGCTGCCTGCCGATGCACCGGTGATCATTGCCGGCGACTTCAACGACTGGCAGCAACACGGTAACCGCACCCTGCGCCTGCAGCGCGACCTGCATGAGGCCTTCGAGCGCCACCACGGCCTGCTCGCCCGCACCTATCCTGCCCGCCTGCCGCTGCTGCGCCTGGACCGCATCTACCTGCGCAACGCCGATAGCCATGCGCCGCAGATTCTGGGGCACAAACCTTGGACGCACCTTTCCGACCATCTGCCACTGGCCGTGGAGGTCAGGTTGTAACAATGATTCGGCATAGCCAGTCCCACAGAAATAGCGATCATCGCTATACCCGACAAATTAACTCAGACAATCAAAGGGTTAATGACAGTCACGGTGCTTGAATAGACCTTTCACGCTTTCTTGACGCAAGCGCCGGTCTCTCCTTAGCTGAACAGTATCACTAGACGTAAAAACTCGCGCCGGGCCTCTAGCTCGCGCCTTTGCTCGCGCCCGCGAAAGCTGGCGCGCTGGTTTGGGTCGCCCTCTGTTTTTGTCGTACAGCTCGTGACACGCAGGCCAGGTCCTTGGGCTGTACAACAAGAAAACAGAGGAGATCCGCCATGAAAACAACCTCGAATCCCTTGCGCTTCGATCGTATTTTCTACGCGGTTTCCACGTCGATGCTTCTGGCAACCCCGGTGGAAACTTTTGCATTCGAACTGCAGGAAGATCCGATCTCTCCCAGCTACCTGCAACAAGCGACGGTGCCGACGCTGTCGCTCGACCCGGTCAGCGCCAGCGGCGTGAACATGGGTACGCTGAACGCCTTCACCGAAAAGATGAGCGAGCGGCACAGCCTGCCGGCACCCGACCTGGTGGCAGGCCAATGGGCACAGTTCTTCCCTGGCGCCACACCACGCCCCGGAGCGCGGGCACCAGAACAGCTGGAAGCGCCCAGCCAGCAAATGATGATCGGCCCGGACCTGTTCGTGCGTGAAACCGCCGATGGCAACGTCCACCGTGCGGGGATTTTCGTGGGGCACAACAACCTGCAGAGCAGCTTCAACGGCGTACGGCCATTGCTGGGCGACAAACAGCGCAACGCGGTCAACCTCAGTGGCGAAAGCCTGGGGGTGTACTGGAGCATGACCCATGAGCAAGGCTGGCACCTGGATGCCGTGGCCATGGGCTCGCGCATCGAGGTGATGGGCCGCGGCGACAGTGGCCAGCGCCTGGACGACAGCGGCCATGCGATGACCTTCTCGCTGGAAGGCGGTTACCCGATCGGCCTGGGGGGTGGCTGGGTCATCGAGCCCCAGGCGCAATTGATCAACCAGCGGTTCTTCCCGGGCAATCAGGTGCAGGAAGAGACCTTGCAGGCGTTCGACAGCCAGCCCAGCTGGAGCGGTCGGGTCGGTGCCAAGTTGTCCGGGCGCTACGAGGTGAAAGGCATGCCGATCGAGCCCTATGTGCGGACCAACGTCTGGTATGACTTCAACGATGGCAACGATGTGAAGCTGGACGAGGTCGACAAGATCTCCAGCTCGCGCTATTCGACCACGGTGGAACTGGGCCTGGGGTTGGTGGCGCGGGTGACACCGACGGTGGCGCTGTTTGTCAGTGCCGATTACAGCAGTGATGTGGATGGCAACGACATCAATGGGTTGATTGGCAGCCTTGGGGTGCGGATGCGGTGGTAGGCAGGTCTGGCCCCTTCGCGGGACAAGCCCGCTCCTACAAGGATTGCATAACTCCTGTAGGAGCGGGCTTGACCCGCGAAGAGGCCAGCACAGGCAATAAATCAGGCCGGCTTCATCACCAGCACACCCAATGGCGGCAGGTTCAACGCCAGTGACAAAGGCTGCCCATGGCTGGCCACCTCATCACTCGCCACCGCTCCCAGGTTGCCGACATTCGACCCGGCATACAGCTCGGCATCGCTGTTGAGCAACTCTTGCCAACGCTCACCGAACGGCACGCCAATCCGGTAGCCCTCACGCGGCACCGGGGTGAAGTTGGCCACCACCAGCAGCGGCTCGCCCTGGCTGCTCCAGCGCAACCAGGCATACACGCTGTTGTGCGCGTCATCGCCGATCAGCCACTGGAAGCCCTGGGGCTGGCAGTCCTGCTCGTGCAGCGCCGGCAGTTCGCGGTACAGGCGGTTGAGGTCACCGACCAGGCGCTGCACACCCTGGTGCTCGGAGTATTGCAGCAGGTACCAGTCCAGCTGATGGTCGTGGTTCCACTCGCGCCACTGGCCGAACTCACAACCCATGAACAGCAGCTTCTTGCCCGGGTGGGTCCACATGAAGGTCAGGTAGGCGCGCAGGTTGGCGAACTTCTGCCACCGGTCACCGGGCATCTTGTCGATCAGCGAGTGCTTGCCATGCACCACCTCGTCGTGGGAGATCGGCAGGATGAAGTGCTCGGAATAGGCGTAGATCAGGCCGAAGCTCATCTCGTTGTGGTGATAGGTGCGGTGCACCGGGTCGTTCTGGATGTAGTGCAAGGTGTCGTGCATCCAGCCCATGTTCCACTTGTAGGCAAAGCCCAGGCCGCCCTGCTCGGTCGGCTGGCTCACGCCCGGCCAGGCGGTGGACTCTTCGGCAATGATCAGTGCGCCCGGTGCCTCGTGGGCGGCGATGCCGTTGAGGTGGCGGATGAAGTCGATGGCCTCGAGGTTTTCGCGACCGCCGTGGCGGTTGGGCACCCACTCACCGGCCTTGCGCGAGTAGTCGCGGTACAGCATCGAAGCCACCGCATCGACGCGCAAGCCGTCGATGTGGAAGTGCTTGAGCCAGTGCAGCGCCGACGCCATCATGAAGCCACGCACCTCGTTGCGGCCAAGGTTGTAGATCAGCGTGTTCCAGTCCTGGTGGTAGCCTTCCAGCGGGTTGTCGTACTCGTACAGTGCGGTACCGTCGAACCGGGCCAGGCCATGTTCGTCGGTAGGAAAATGCGCCGGCACCCAGTCGAGGATCACGCCGATGCCGCCTTGGTGGCAGGCATCGATGAATGCCGCGAAGTCTTCAGGGCTGCCATAGCGCGAGGTCGGTGCGAACATCGACAGCGGCTGGTAGCCCCACGAGCCACCGAACGGGTGTTCCATGATCGGCAGCAGCTCGATATGGGTGAAGCCCAGCTGCTGGACGTAAGGCACCAGGCGTTCGGCCAGTTCACGCCAGTTGTAGTAGCGCGACACTTCACCCAGCTCGTCGAGCTCGCATTGCCAGGAGCCGGGGTGCAGCTCGTAGATCGACAAGGGTGCGCTGTAGGCATGACGCTGGGCGCGATGCTCCATCCACTCGTGGTCCTGCCAGTCGTGGCTCAGTTCGGCGGCCACCTTCGATGCGGTGCTCGGCGGCAGCTCGGTGGCGCGGGCCAGCGGGTCAGCCTTCAGCGGCAGGATGCCGTCCTTGCCAAGCACTTCGAACTTGTAGGTTTCACCCACACCCAGGCGCGGCACGAACAGCTCCCACACGCCAGCGCTGTGGCGCAGGCGCATGGGGTGGCGGCGGCCGTCCCAGTTGTTGAAGTCACCCACCACCGACACCCGCCGCGCATTCGGCGCCCACACCGAGAAGCACACGCCATCGATGCCATCGACCTGGATCGGCTGGGCGCCAAAGCGCCCGGACAGGTCGCGGTGGTTGCCTTCGGCGAACAGGTAAAGGTCCATGTCGCCCAGTTGCGGGCCGAAGCTGTAGGGGTCTTCGGTCACCTGCTCGCCCCCGGCCCAGCCGATCTGCAGCAGGTACGGCTGTGCCTCATCGAGGTGCGCGCTGAACAGGCCAGGCAGGCTGCCCTGCACCATTTCGGCGAGGATGCGCCCATCATGGCGCGCCAGCACCCGCACGTTCAGGGCATTGGGCAGGAAGGCACGGACGAACAGGCCACCCTGCCCGTCACCGTGGGGGCCCAGTACGGCAAAAGGATCGGCGTGCTCGGCGCGGGCAAGGGCGTCCAGATCCCGTTGCCGAAGGCCACCGTTTTCACGCGTAGTAACGTTCATTCTGACTCTCCCCAGGTACTGATCAGTCCATGCAGGCCATGCAAAGGCACGGCCAGCCAACTCGGACGGTTCTCGGCTTCGTATGTGATTTCGTAGGCGGCTTTTTCCAGGCAGAACAACTCCAGTGCGGCGCGCTCGCCCTCGGCCTGTTGCCAGGCATGGGGCATGGCGGCGGTGGCCAGGCCATAGGCTTCGACGAAGGCATGCCGCGACTGGTGCAGGTACTGCCGGGCAACCCGTTGCCGGGCTTGCCGCGCCGGGTCGGAAAGGTCCACGGCAGACGCGCTGCGCAAGATCATCGCAGCAGCATAGTCGAAGGATCGCAACACGCCGCTGACATCCTTGTACGGGCTGTGCCTGGCCCGGCGTTCGTCCAGTGGACGGGACGGTTCGCCTTCGAAATCGATCAGGTAGGCATCGCCCTGCACCACCAGCACCTGCCCCAGGTGAAGGTCGCCATGCACGCGCATCAGCAGGCCGCCCTGGGCCTGTTCGGCGAGTTTGGCGATGTGCTGGGCAAGGCCTTCTCGCTGCTGTTGCAGGTCGTCGACCAGGGCCTGGCTGTCGGTGTCGAGGTGTTCGCGGTGCTGGGCCAGCAGATCGAGGGCGTGGTTCAGTTCGGCGCTGATCTGCACGCTCCAGCGTTGGCTGTCGTCGGCATCGCTGGGGCGTGGCTGGAAGGCTTCATCGCTGGTCGGTGCCGCCAGCAACAGGTGCATCTCGCCCAGGCGCTGGCCGAGCAAGGCGGCGAAACCATTCAGCTCAGCCAGCGCGTCGGTGTGCGCTTCGGCGTCGACGCTGGTCGGTTCCATCTCGTCGCGGATGGCCCGCTCCAGAGTATTCTGGGTCCAGGCCCAGGCATCACCCTGGTTGCTCAAGTAACCCTGGGCAATCATCAACAGGTGCGGCGTGCCCTGCTCGTCGACGCGGCTGACCCAGGCCAGCAACGGCGAGATGTTGGCAAAACCGGCGGCGGTGAGGTAGGCGCTCATTTCCAGCTCGGGGTGAATGCCCGGGTTGACCCGGCGAATCAGCTTGAGCACCACGCGATCGCCAATCACCACCGAGCTGTTGGACTGCTCGGCGCTGAGGTAGCGCACCGGGCTGCTCTCGTCCAGGCCCAGGCCGGCCAGTTGCCCCGTATGCTCGAAGCGCAGCTCACCCTGCCCGTTGCCACACGGCAGACTCGCCCCATCCTGGCAAGCCTTGAGCACAGCGCGGATGAAGGGTTCCAGCACGAAAGCGTCGGTGATCAGGCCAACCTGGTGTGCCCGGCGCACGCGGGACAGCGCCAGCTGCTGCGGCAAGGCCGTGCTGATCTGATCTTCCGGCAGCAGGCCGAGCGGCAGCTGGTAATGGGTCGCCACGCCTTCGCTGAGCACTTCTATTTCGCTCAGCAGAACCGGCGTGGTAGCCGTCGCCAGGCGTACGCCGTAGTTCAAGCGAACCTGATCGACCGGCCCTTCCTTGCCGGCGAACCAGCGCCGCTTCGGCAGATAGTGCGGCAGGATGGCGGTTTGCAGGGTTTCGCGGGAGGGCTCTTCGAGCAGCTCCTCCATGCGTTTGCGAAGCACGAGTGTGGTCAATTCCGGTAACCCCTCGGTGGGCTGGATATGCCAACTGGGCATGCGGTCGTGGGACGCCAGCAGGAACCAGTAGAAGCCATAGGGTGGCAAGGTCAGCAGGAACGGCAGTTGCCCGATCGGCGGGAAGGCGCTGCCTCCGAGCATCTCCACGGGCACTTTGTCAGCGTATTGCGACAGTTCGAGCTCGGCAGCATGGGCGGCACGCGAGACGTTGGCGACGCAGAGGATCACCTCGGTGTTGCCATCGGCGTCGGTGTACTCGCGCAGGTAGGCGAGGATGCGCCGGTTGCTCGGCGTCAGCGTGCGCAGGCTGCCGCGGCCAAAGGCCTTCTGCTGCTTGCGCACGGCCAGCAGGCGGCGGTTCCAGTTCAGCAGCGAGTGCGGGTCGTGGGCCTGGGCTTCGACGTTGACGGTCTGGTAGCCATACAACGGGTCCATGATCGGCGGCAGCACCAGGCGCTGCGGGTCGGCTCGGGAGAAACCGCCGTTGCGGTCCGGCGACCATTGCATCGGCGTGCGCACGCCGTCGCGGTCGCCGAGGTAGATGTTGTCGCCCATGCCCAGTTCATCGCCGTAGTACAGGGTGGGTGTGCCAGGCATCGACAGCAGCAGGCTGGTGAGCAGCTCGATGCGCCGCCGGTCACGCTGCAACAGCGGCGCCAGGCGCCGGCGAATGCCGAGGTTGATGCGGGCGCGGCGGTCTTCGGCGTAGTAGTTCCACAGGTAGTCGCGCTCGCGGTCGGTGACCATTTCCAGGGTCAGTTCATCGTGATTGCGCAGGAAGATCGCCCACTGGCAGTTGGCCGGGATTTCCGGGGTCTGGCGCAGGATGTCGGTGATCGGGAAGCGGTCTTCCATGGCCAGGGCCATGTACATGCGCGGCATCAGCGGAAAGTGGAAGGCCATGTGGCATTCGTCGCCATCGCCTTCGCCAAAGTACGGTCGGGTGTCCTCGGGCCACTGGTTGGCCTCGGCCAGCAGCATTCGGTCGGGGTAGTTGGCGTCGATCTCGGCGCGGATCGCCTTGAGCACCGTGTGGGTTTCGGGGAGGTTTTCGTTGTTGGTGCCGTCGCGCTCGATCAGGTACGGGATGGCGTCCAGGCGCAGGCCATCTACGCCCAGGTCGAGCCAGAAGCGCATCACCCCGATCACCGCCTTGAGCACCTGTGGGTTGTCGAAGTTGAGGTCCGGCTGGTGCGAATAGAAGCGGTGCCAGAAGTACTGGCCGGCGACCGGGTCCCAGGTCCAGTTGGACTTCTCGGTGTCGAGGAAGATGATCCGCGTGCCGTCGTACTTCTGGTCATCATCCGACCACACGTAGAAGTCCCGCGACTTGCTGCCGCGCTTGGCATGGCGGGCACGCTGGAACCACGGGTGCTGGTCGCTGGTGTGGTTGATGACCAGCTCGGTGATCACCCGCAGGCCGCGCTTGTGCGCCTCGGCGATGAAGCGGCGGGCGTCGGCCATGCTGCCGTAGTCCGGGTGCACGGCTTTGTATTCGGCGATGTCGTAGCCGTCGTCGCGCCGTGGCGAGGGGTAGAACGGCAGCAGCCACAGGGTGTTGACGCCGAGTTCGGCGATGTAGTCGAGCTTGCTGATCAGGCCGGCGAAATCGCCAATGCCGTCGTTGTTGGCATCGAAGAACGACTTGATGTGCAGCTGGTAGATCACGGCGTCCTTGTACCACAGCGGGTCATCGATGAAGGCTGCCGGGCGGGAACGCTTGGCCATGGGTGACTCCTTTCTGTCCTCGGTTGCGCGCGATCCCTGTAGGAGCGAGCGCAGCTCGCGATGGGCTGCAAGGCAGCCCCGGCAATAGTAGATGCGAAGCTGAAAAACTGGGGCCGCTGTGCGCCCCATCGCGAGCTACGCTCGCTCCTACCAGAGGTAATAACGTGCTGCCGTTAACGGGCCTTTTCGATGCGCCAGATACCAAACGGCTGGTGCCAGGGCTCGATGCGCATCCACTGGGTCTTGCCATGCCAGGTCCAGCGGTGGCCGTTCATCAGGTCCTCGCCCAAGGTGTCGGCATTGTCGTCCAGCCCCAGCTCCCACAACGGCAGCTCGAAACTGGCCTCCTGGGCGTTGTGCGGGTCAAGGCTGATCGCCACCAGGATGTAGTTGTCGCGCTCGGGCGTGCGCTTGGCGAAGTACAGGATGTTGTCGTTCCAGCAGTTGAAGAACGCCACGCCCAGGTGCGTCTGCAACGCCCGGTTCTGCCGACGGATACGATTGAGCTGGGCAATCTCGGCGACGATGTTGCCAGGCTGGTTGAAGTCGCGCGGGCGGATCTCGTACTTCTCCGAATCCAGGTACTCCTCCTTGCCCGGCAGCGGCGTGCTTTCGCACAGCTCGAAGCCCGAATACATGCCCCACAACCCCGAACCCATGGTCGCCAGCGCAGCACGGATGAGGAACCCGGCGCGGCCCGAGGTGTGCAGGAAATAGGGGTTGATGTCCGGCGTGTTGACGAAGAAGTTCGGCCGATAGCAGTGGCGCCACGGCGGCTGGTTGAGTTCCTCGAAGTACTCGCGCAGCTCCTGCTTGCTGTTGCGCCAGGTGAAGTAGGTATAGCTCTGCGCATACCCCACCTTGCCCAGGCGCGCCATCATCGCAGGCTTGGTGAAGGCCTCGGCGAGGAAGATCACCTCGGGGTACTGGCTGCGAACATTGGCGATCAACCATTGCCAGAACGGCAGCGGCTTGGTGTGCGGGTTGTCGACGCGGAAGGTCTTCACGCCCTCCTCGACCCAGCCGACCACCACGTCACGCAGGGCCAGCCACAGGCTCGGTACCGCGTCGGCGGCGTAGAAGTCGACGTTGACGATGTCCTGGTACTTTTTCGGCGGGTTCTCGGCGTAGCGAATGGTGCCGTCGGGGCGCCAGCTGAACCAGCCGGGGTGCTCTTTCAGCCAGGGGTGGTCCTGGGAGCACTGGATGGCGAAGTCCAGGGCGATTTCCAGGCCGTGCTCGGCCGCAGCGGCGACCAGCCGACGGAAGTCCTCGCGCGTGCCCAACTGCGGGTGGATGGCCTCATGGCCGCCCTCCGGGCTGCCAATCGCGTAGGGGCTGCCGGGGTCGCCGGGCTCGGCACGCAAAGCGTTGTTGCGGCCCTTGCGGTGCTGGGTGCCGATCGGGTGGATTGGCGGGAAGTACAGCACGTCGAAGCCCATGTCGCGGATCATCGGCAGGCGTTCGTGCACGTCGTTGAAGGTGCCGTGGCGCTCGGGGCTGTCGGTGACCGAGCGCGGGAACAGCTCGTACCAGCTGGCGAACAAAGCTGCCGGCCGATCGACATCGACGGGGAATTCGCCGCTGCGGGTCTGGTAGCTGCGGTGCTCGGCTTCGGCCATCAGCCGTGCGGTGTCAGGGTGCAGCAGCAACGCCACCTGGTCATCGGCCTTGAGCGAAACCAGCTGCTGCTGCAAGGCGCTGAGCTCCTCGCGCAACGCGCCTTCGCTGAGGTCGATACCCTGGCCGAGCATCAGCCGGCCCTCTTCCAGCTCCAGCTTGACCTCGACCCCGGCGTGGTACTTCTTCTCCAGGTCGTGGCAGTAGGTGGCGAACGGGTCGATCCAGGCCTCGATGCTGAACAGGTGCGGGCCCAGTTCAATGGGGGTGAACTCGGCCAGCCACAGGTCGTTGCCCGGCGACTGCATCGGCACGCAGTGCCAGCGACGGCTGTGGGCCTGGCGCCAGTTGAGCACCACCGCCAGGCGGTCGTGGCCGTCGCCGTAGACCTTGCTGCTGACAGCCACCGGCTGGCCGCTGACGGCCTTGGCGGCGAAGGTGCCGGCATCGAGCACGGGTTGGGTGTCTTCGATCACGATGCGCGGTGCCAGCAGCGCCTGGGACAGGCTGATGGCCTGGTCCGGGTGATCGTTCGCCATGGGCACGCTTTCAAAGGGCTCGTTTCGTGACATCGACCTTGCTCCCTCAGGCTGGTGGCGGTAAGGGTTCAGAGCCGGGCACAGGCGTGGGGTTCAAAAAAATTGAGCGAACGGCAGCTGCCAGCGGTCAGAGCCTGCAGTACCTCTTCAAACCACCCATGCGAGGTCAGGCCATGAACATTCCGATTCCACCGGAAACACCCGATCCCAACATCGACGACCCGAGCTTGCCGCCGCCCGTGCCGGAGGAAGATCCGGACGAGTTGCCGATCAAGCCAACCATGCCGCCGACGGTGGGGGATCCGCCGAGCCAGGAGCCACCGGTGAAGGCTTAAGGGTAGACGACGGCGCCTGATATTTTTGCCAGTAGCGCAGATTGGCGGCGGTATTGAAGATTAGGGCTCCCGATTTATGCCAAGGAGCCCCTATCGTGCATATCGCAACCCGTTGGCTGCGCATGGAATTCGAGCGACAAGTAATCGACTATTTACAGGATGCCGGGGTGGTCGATCCATGGCTGGGGACCTTGCTGGCGCATCAGGACAGGGACAAATGCGAATTTGCGCTGATGGGGCTGGAGGCTCGTTACGGCGTGCACTTGCGCCGTGATTACCAGACCGTTGCCGAGCTTGCCGCAGGGCTTTGCAAGGCAATGGATCTGCGCTGACCTTTCCGGCCCGCGAAAGGGCCGAACAAGCCACACATCAACCGGCAGTTACAGTGGTAATTTCCGCCACACTGATCTCGCGCATCCTGAACTTCTGCACCTTGCCGGTCACCGTCATCGGGAACTCGTCAACGAAGCGGAAATACCGTGGCACCTTGAAGTGCGCAATGCGCGCCTTGCACCAGCCCTGCAATTCCTCGACCGTGGCGCTATGCCCTGGGTGCAGCTTGATCCAGGCGACGATCTCCTCGCCATAGCGGCTGCACGGAATGCCGACTACCTGCGCATCGGCCACCGCCGGATGGGTGTAGAAGAACTCTTCCAGTTCTCGTGGATAGATGTTCTCACCGCCACGAATGATCATGTCCTTGTTGCGCCCGACGATGCGCACGTGACCCTGCTCGTCCATCACCGCCAAGTCGCCCGAGTGCATCCAGCCGGCCGGGTCGATGGCGTCCGCCGTGGCCTGGGGGTTGTCCCAGTAGCCGAGCATCACGCTGTAGCCACGGGTGCACAGTTCGCCAATTTCGCCTCGGCCGACGATGCAGCCATCGGCGTCCACCAGCTTGGTCTCCAGCTGTGGCTGGGTGCGGCCGACGGTGGTCACGCGCAGTTCCAGTTCGTCGTCCGGGCCGGTCTGCAGCGATACCGGACTGGTTTCGGTCATGCCGTAGGCGATCTGCACTTCAGCCATGTGCATCTGGTCGATCACCCGGCGCATCACCTCGATCGGGCAGGTGGCGCCGGCCATGATGCCGCTGCGCAGGGTCGTCAGGTCCAGTTGCGTGCGCGACGGGTGGTCGAGCATGGCGATGAACATGGTCGGCACACCATAGAGGATGCTGGCGCGCTCCTCGGCCACCGCGCGCAGGGTCAGCTCGGCGTCGAAGGCATCGTTGGGGTAGACCATTGTGCTGCCGTGGGTGATGCAGCCGAGGTTGGCCATGACCATGCCGAAGCAGTGGTACAGCGGCACCGGGATCACCATGCGGTCGCGCTCGCTCAGGCCCAGGCTCTCGCCGACCATGAAGCCGTTGTTGAGGATGTTGTAGTGGCTGAGCGTGGCCCCCTTGGGCGCACCAGTGGTGCCGGAGGTGTACTGGATATTCACCGGCTGGTCGAACTGCAGGCCCTGCTGACGCGCCGCATAGGCTTCGGTCGAGACCTGCCCTGCCCGTTCGGCCAATGCCGGCCAGGGCAGGAAGCCGCTGGGCGGCTTGGCCGCCAGGCTGATCACCCCGCGCAGTTCGGGCAGGCGTTGACTGGCCAGCTCACCGATGTGGCTGGTCGCCAACTCCGGTACCAGCTCCTGAACCATGGCATGGTAATCGGAGCTCTTGAACGCATCGGCACACACCAGCCAGCGGCAGCCGGACTGGCGTAGTACGTACTCCAGTTCACCCACGCGATAGGCCGGGTTGATGTTGACCAGGATCGCGCCGACCTTGGCGCTGGCCACCTGCAAAATGCACCACTGGGCGCAGTTGGGCGACCAGATGCCGACCCGGTCGCCGGTGTTCACGCCCAGGGCCATCAGGGCACGGGCATGCTGGTCGACCTGTTCAGCCAGCTGCCGCCAGCTGTAGCGCAGGCCCTGGTGGCGCACCACTAGCGCTTCGCCGTCGGCGCAGCGGGCCACGGTGGCATCGAAGGCCTGGCCGATGGTCAGGGTCAGCAGCGGTTGGTCCTGGCGGCCGCGGGAATAGCTTGGTTGACTCATGGGTGTCCCTTCTTGTGGTTGTTCTGGGCACGGCTGAAGCGAGCTGCGAATACTTTGGCGCATATTTACGTTTACGTAAAGGTGACGGGCCGATTGACAGTGACAGATAGCAGGTTTACGTTAACGTAAAGGTGATCAATGACACCGGCGCCAGTTCCGCGAGCTACGGTGTTACCCATATTTCAAGAACAACAAGGTGCCCCAGCATGCATTACCCCACCCTGAACTTCGCCCTAGGCGAAACCATCGACATGCTCCGCGACCAGGTGCGCACCTTCGTTGCCGCCGAACTGGCCCCGCGCGCCGCGCAGATCGACCATGACAACCTGTTCCCCGCCGACATGTGGCGCAAGTTCGGCGACATGGGGCTGCTGGGTATCACCGTGTCGGAAGAATACGGTGGCGCCGGCCTGGGCTACCTGGCCCACGTGGTGTCGATGGAAGAGATCAGCCGTGGCTCAGCCTCGGTCGCGCTGTCCTACGGCGCCCACTCCAACCTCTGCGTCAACCAGATCAACCGCAACGGCACCCACGAGCAGAAACTCAAGTACCTGCCCAAGCTGATCAGCGGCGAACACATCGGCGCCCTGGCGATGAGCGAGCCCAACGCCGGTTCCGACGTGGTGTCGATGAAACTGCGTGCGGAAAAGCGCGGCGACCACTATGTGCTCAACGGCAGCAAGACCTGGATCACCAACGGCCCCGACGCCAACACCTACGTGATCTACGCCAAGACCGACCTGGACAAGGGCGCCCACGGCATCACCGCGTTCATCGTCGAGCGTGACTGGAAGGGCTTCAGCCGCAGCAACAAGTTCGACAAGCTGGGCATGCGCGGTTCCAACACCTGCGAGTTGTTCTTCGACGGCGTCGAAGTGCCGGCAGAAAACATCCTCGGCCAGCTCAACGGCGGTGTGCGTGTGCTGATGAGCGGCCTGGACTACGAGCGCGTGGTGCTGTCCGGCGGCCCGACCGGCATCATGCAAAGCTGCATGGACCTGGTGGTGCCGTACATCCATGACCGCAAGCAGTTCGGCCAGAGCATCGGCGAGTTCCAGCTGATCCAGGGCAAGATCGCCGACATGTACACCCAGCTCAATGCCAGCCGCGCCTACCTGTATGCCGTGGCCCAGGCCTGCGACCGTGGCGAGACTACCCGCAAGGACGCCGCCGGAGTGATCCTCTACACCGCCGAACGCGCCACGCAAATGGCCCTGGAAGCGATCCAGATCCTCGGCGGCAACGGCTATATCAACGAATTCCCGGCTGGCCGCCTGCTGCGCGACGCCAAGCTGTACGAAATCGGTGCCGGCACCAGCGAAATCCGCCGGATGCTGATCGGCCGCGAACTGTTCAACGAAACCCGCTGAGCACAAGGGACGGGCGCACATGGCTACCTTGCACACCCAGATCAACCCGCGTTCGGCAGAGTTCGCCGGCAACAGCGCGGCCATGCTCGAACAGGTCCAGGCCCTGCGCGGCCTGCTCGCCCAGGTGGCCCAGGGCGGCGGGCCCAAGGCTCAGGAGCGGCATACCTCGCGTGGCAAGCTGCTGCCGCGCGAGCGCATCGACCGCCTGCTCGACCCAGGCTCGCCGTTTCTCGAGATCGGCCAGCTGGCCGCCCATGAGGTGTACGGCGAAGACGTACCGGCTGCGGGCGTGATCGCCGGCATCGGCCGCGTCGAAGGCGTGGAATGCATGATCGTGGCCAACGACGCCACGGTCAAAGGCGGCTCCTACTACCCGCTGACGGTGAAGAAGCACCTGCGCGCACAGACCATCGCCCTGCAGAACCGCCTGCCGTGCATCTACCTGGTGGATTCCGGCGGCGCCAACCTGCCGCGCCAGGACGAAGTGTTTCCCGACCGCGAGCACTTCGGGCGGATCTTCTTCAACCAGGCCAACATGAGCGCGCTGGGCATCCCGCAGATCGCCGTGGTGATGGGCTCGTGCACCGCAGGCGGCGCCTATGTGCCGGCCATGGCCGACGAAGCGATCATGGTGCGCCAGCAGGCGACCATCTTCCTCGCCGGGCCGCCGCTGGTGAAGGCGGCAACCGGTGAGGTGGTGAGCGCCGAGGACCTCGGCGGCGCCGATGTGCATTGCCGCACCAGTGGCGTCGCCGACCACTACGCCGACAACGACGAACACGCCCTGGCCATCGCCCGGCGCAGCGTGGCCAACCTCAACTGGCACAAGCTCGGCAAGTTGCAGCGCCAGGCGCCGGTTGCACCGCTGTACAACGCCGACGAGCTGTATGGCGTGGTGCCTGCCGATGCCAAGCAGCCGTTCGACGTGCGCGAGGTTATCGCGCGGCTGGTCGACGGTTCGGCGTTCGATGAATTCAAGGCGCTGTTCGGCACCACCCTGGTGTGTGGCTTCGCCCACCTGCACGGCTACCCGGTGGCGATCCTCGCCAACAACGGCATCCTCTTCGCCGAGGCCGCGCAAAAAGGCGCGCACTTCATCGAACTGGCCTGCCAGCGCGGCATCCCGCTGCTGTTCCTGCAGAACATCACCGGCTTCATGGTCGGCAAGAAGTACGAAGAAGGCGGCATCGCCAAGCACGGCGCCAAGCTGGTCACCGCCGTGGCCTGCGCCCAGGTGCCCAAGTTCACGGTGATCATCGGTGGCAGCTTCGGCGCCGGCAACTACGGCATGTGCGGCCGTGCCTACGACCCACGCTTCCTGTGGATGTGGCCCAATGCGCGCATTGGCGTGATGGGCGCCGAGCAGGCCGCCGGGGTGCTGGCCCAGGTCAAGCGCGAGCAGAACGAGCGCAGCGGCCAGGCCTTCAGCGCCGAGGATGAGGCCAAGCTCAAGCAGCCGATCCTCGACCAGTACGAGCACCAGGGCCACCCCTATTACTCCAGCGCCCGGCTGTGGGACGACGGTGTCATCGACCCGGCACAGACCCGCGACGTGCTCGGCCTGGCGTTGTCCGCCGCGCTGAACGCCCCGATCGAACAGAGCCGCTTCGGCATTTTCCGGATGTGACCCATGAGCGATTTCAGCACCCTCGAAGTGATTCGCGACCCACGCGGCTTCGCCACCCTGTGGCTGAGCCGCGAGGACAAGAACAACGCCTTCAACGCGCTGATGATCCGCGAGCTGATCGTCGCCCTCGACCAGCTCGCCGAAGACCCCGGCCTGCGTTTCCTGCTGCTGCGTGGCCGCGGCCGGCACTTCAGCGCCGGTGCCGACCTGGCCTGGATGCAGCAGTCGGCGCAACTGGACTTCAACACCAACCTCGATGACGCCCGCGAGCTCGGCGAGCTGATGTATGCCCTGCACCGCCTCAAAGCGCCGACCCTGGCCGTGGTGCAAGGCGCGGCCTTCGGCGGCGCGCTGGGCCTGATCAGCTGCTGTGACATGGCCATCGGCGCCGAAGACGCCCAGCTGTGCCTGTCGGAAGTGCGCATCGGCCTGGCCCCGGCAGTGATCAGCCCGTTCGTGGTCAAGGCCATCGGCGAACGCGCCGCGCGCCGCTACGCCCTGAGCGCCGAGCGTTTCAGCGGCGTGCGGGCCCGCGAGCTGGGCCTGTTGGCCGAGGTGTACCCGGCCAGCGAACTGGACACACAGGTCGAGGCCTGGGTGAGCAATATGCTGCAGAACAGCCCGCAAGCGCTGCGTGCCACCAAGGACCTGCTGCGCGAAGTGGACGACGGCGAACTCAGCCCGGCCCTGCGCCGCTACTGTGAAAACACCATCGCCCGCATCCGCGTCAGCGCCGAAGGCCAAGAGGGCCTGCGTGCCTTCCTGGAAAAGCGCCGCCCTGCCTGGCAAACCGACGACAAGAAGGAGCCGCGCCCATGAGCCGCCCCGCTTTGACCACCCTGCTGGTCGCCAACCGTGGCGAAATCGCCTGCCGGGTGATGCGCACCGCCAAGGCCATGGGCCTGACCACTGTCGCCGTGCACAGCGCCACCGACCGCGATGCCCGCCACAGCCGCGGAGCGGATATTCGCGTCGACCTGGGCGGCAGCAAGGCCGCCGACAGCTACCTGGTAATCGACAAGATTCTCGCCGCGGCCAAGGCCAGCGGCGCCCAGGCCATCCACCCGGGCTACGGCTTTTTGTCCGAGAACGCCGGTTTTGCCCGCGCCATCGAACAGGCCGGGCTGATCTTCCTCGGCCCACCGGCCAGCGCCATCGATGCCATGGGCAGCAAGTCGGCGGCCAAGGCACTGATGGAAGATGCCGGCGTGCCGCTGGTGCCCGGCTACCACGGCGAAGCGCAAGACCTGGATACCTTCCGCGCCGCCGCCGAACGCATTGGTTACCCGGTGCTGCTCAAGGCCAGCGCCGGTGGTGGTGGCAAGGGCATGAAAGTGGTCGAGGACGAAAGCCAGCTGGCCGACGCCCTGGCCTCGGCCCAGCGTGAGGCGCAGTCGTCGTTCGGCGATGCGCGCATGCTGGTGGAAAAGTACGTGCTCAAGCCACGCCATGTGGAAATCCAGGTGTTCGCCGACCAGCACGGCAACTGCCTGTACCTCAACGAGCGTGACTGCTCGATCCAGCGTCGGCACCAGAAGGTGGTCGAGGAAGCGCCAGCGCCAGGCCTGTCCGCCGAACTGCGCCAGGCCATGGGCGAGGCAGCGGTACGCGCGGCCCAGGCCATCGGCTACGTCGGTGCCGGCACCGTCGAGTTTCTGCTCGACGCCCGTGGCGAGTTCTTCTTCATGGAGATGAACACCCGCCTGCAGGTCGAGCACCCGGTCACCGAAGCCATCACCGGCCTCGACCTGGTGGCCTGGCAGATTCGCGTGGCCTGCGGCGAGCCGCTGCCGATCACCCAGGCGCAGGTGCCGCTGAACGGCCATGCCATCGAGGTGCGGCTGTATGCCGAAGACCCGGCCAATGAATTCCTGCCGGCCACTGGCACGCTCACGCTGTACCGCGAGTCGGCACCGGGCGAAGGCCGCCGGGTGGACAGCGGAGTCAGCGAGGGCGATGTGGTGTCGCCGTTCTACGACCCAATGCTGGGCAAACTGATCGCCTGGGGCCAGGACCGCGAGCAGGCGCGCCTGCGCTTGCTGGCGATGCTCGATGAATTCGCCATCGGCGGGCTGAAGACCAACATCGCCTTCCTGCGCCGCATCCTGGCCCACCCGTCCTTTGCCGCAGCAGAGCTGGATACTGGCTTCATTCCCCGGCATCAGGACGTGCTGCTGCCAGCCCCACAGGCACTGCCTGCGGGCTTCTGGGAGGCCGCCGCAGAAGCCTGGCTGCAAGGCCAGGCGCCGCATCAGCGGGCTGACGATGCACGCTCGCCATGGGCCGAGCGCAATGGCCTGCGCCTGGGTCTGCCGGCGCGCAGCAGCCTGCACCTGGTGAGAGGCGGCGAAAGCCAGGCGGTTGCCCTGGAGCGCAGCGCCGCTTCGGCCTGGCAGCTGGATGGTGAACAGCTGGGCCATGATGAAGACGGTGTCCGCCGCCGCTATCTGGCGGTACGTCGCGGGGGCACGCTGTTCCTGCGCTGGGATGGCGAGATGCATGCCGTCGAAGCCTTCGACCCGATCGCCGAGGCCGAGGCCAGCCACAGTCATCAAGGCGGGCTCGGTGCGCCCATGAACGGCAGTATTGTGCGGGTGTTGGTGGAGCCCGGCCAGGTAGTGGAGGCCGGCACCGCTCTGGTGGTGCTGGAAGCGATGAAGATGGAGCACAGCATTCGTGCGCCCCATGGCGGGACGGTGAAGGCGCTGTTCTGCCAGGAAGGGGATATGGTCAGCGAAGGGACGGTGCTGGTCGAACTGGCTGAGTGAGGCATACAGGGGCCGCTGTGCGGCCCCAACAATCTAGAAGGTCCCGTGCACCCGCACGACCACCCCGAGAAACTCGCAGCATTCCTCGCACAAGACCGTCGGATAACGGGTATTGAGCGGCTTCAACATGCGCTCCCCGCCCTCCTCGATCAATTGCCTCAGAACCGCCGAGCGCCCAGGCTGACGAGCAATGACCAACCTGCCCGGCTCCGCCGGCAGCCCGGTATCAACCAAGATGCGCATACCCTCCGGCACACTCTTGCCACTGGCCGCATTCATCGAATCGTTTTCCACCGCCAGCCAGAAAGCATTACCCGCCGGCATATAGTCGGTCTGCTCGCTGATTTCGCTGGTCTCTGGTAATGGCCCCTGCAGATCTGCCCACGTCAGCACCGGGAAACGAAAACTCGCATAGCGCAACGCCTCTGCTGACAAAGGCCTCTCGGCAGCATAGGCAGCCTGAGGTTCGCGCACCATGTCGCGCTCCACCACCATCACCTGGGCCTCCAGATACACCAGCCCGAGCTTGTCCAGCTTTTCATTGATGGTCGCCAGCGTCGGCCGTCGGGTTCCGCGCAGCCAGTGGCCGACGCCGCCTTGGGTCATGGCCAGGCGCTCCGCAAGCTTTAGCTGGCTGAGGTTGTGTTCGCGCTTGTAGCGCTTGAGAAATGCGTTCCAGTTTTCCATGAGCGCAAACAATACGGACTGTATTAGCCGCTTCAATACACATCCTGAATTATCTCAATCAAGATAAATAGTACAGATTGACCTACCCTGTGGATTCATTGTGTTGGAAAGGAACTCAGCAGGTATCGCGATGAAACCAACGAAAAACGACGTAACAGATCTCGACAGCGAAGCGGCCCGCCGCGCCCTCGATTACTACCTGAACCCCAACCCCACGCGCCCCAGCGCGCACAACCGGATCTGGACCCTGCACGAAGGCGTCACCGCCGAACAGGCCCAGGACCACGCCATCGAATTGCTCCGCTGTGCCGCCGCCACCGCCCATGAAACCGCCACCCATCAGGAAGGCAGCACCCGCGAGCTGACGTTCGCGCTGATGCACATGATCGACATGGCCAGGGCACTGCTAGAGCACAGGCGGGCCCTGCAAAACGGGCTGTAGGCACAAGAAGAAGGGAGAAACGTGATGGCCAGCTAGCCAGGAAAGGCACCGGCGAAAGGCCCCGATTGCCGGGACGAGGAAGCGCACCGGTAAAACTTTTTTACCGGATAAGTGAAAAATCATTTGACTGGCAAATGATAACGATTATTATTGCACTCAGCTGATCGCAAGATCTGCTGGATAACCCGGAGCTTAGGTCGCTCCAGATTATCTCCTCATCAGGCTAATCACGGTTTTTGACCCGGCTTTTTGCCGGGTCATTTTTTTTGGCTCTTCAGGCTAATGAAGATCGTTGATGGCGCGCATGATAGCAAAAGTGTTTCAGAGCGTGAATGCTCATTACAAATCTTTGCGGAATCAGCACTTGAGAATCAATCTCGTTTTTACTACGCTGTTTCTGCATCAAGGACGATGCCCCCACCCCTATCCCGAGCAAGGAGCTGTCCATGAGCCGTCTGCTGCTGCCCCTTGAGCACCCCACGTCGTCCAGCGGACATGCTGCCGAGACTGAGCTGCTGTTCGCACTCAAGCGCCTGCCCCGCCGCGTGCAGCAAGTGTTCCTGCTCAACCGCCTCGATCAGCTGGACTTTGCCAGCATCGCCAAACGCCTCGACCTCCCGCTGCTCAGCATCGAACGCAACATGAACCAGGCCCTGCAGGTGGTACAACCGCGCGGGGATGCGCTGGCCAGTGTGGCCGGGCAATGGTATGTGCGGCTGCAGAGCCCTGACGTGACATCGTGCGAGCGCATCGATTTTCGCCGCTGGCTGGATGCGGCACCTGCGCACCTGCAAGCGTTTCATGACACCGAACTGCGCTGGCGCAGCCTGCTCGCTCCGGCGCGGGAGCTGGGGCAGGATGGCTGGTACCGGCAAGGGCGTGCAGCGATTTCGGTAGGTGGGTGTTCGGTGGCGGTTGGTTTGGGCCTGGCTGCGCTACTGTTATTTGGGTATTGGGCCTGAGTCACGAACCAGCTGGCTCTGCTCCAGACCTTTCAGATAGATAGTCAAGTACCAGCCCGCAAGGCTGCAGGCGATAAAGCCCAGCGCCAGGCTCATCGGCAAGCTGCTCCTCATAGATGCCACCAGCATGCTGGCGCCCCCTCCGAATGCAAACAGCATCGTATTGTTGAGCGAGGCCGCAGCACCTGCACGCTGCGGATGTAACCCCAGCGCATGGCTGGTTGCAGCTGGCCGCACAATGGTTGTACCGATGGTGCACAGCACCAATGGAAGCAGAAGGCTGAAAACCCCAAGCTCATGCAGGGTGACAACCAGGCAAAGAGCAAGCCCAGCCAGACCGATGAGTGCGAATCCCCAAACCACCAGCACATGCATCGCGATGCGGCAATTCAGCCAACTGGCAATGAAGCCGCCGATCAGGTAAGCCAGCCCATACCCGAGAAAGACCATGGAGAAGGCGAACTCCGTCAGGCCAAGTTGCTCGATGAGCAACAATGGGGAGACGACCACAAATGAAAAATGGCAAGCGAACGCCAAGCAAGAAAATAGCGAGCTTATGAGAAACGGGCGGTCCTTGAGCAAAACCTGATAACTGCTCAATACACCTGCACTGCCAGGTGATGTCGGTTTCTCTTGCAATAACTTCAAGGCAAGCACCAGCACAACAACGGCTAGCACCACAAACACCTGAAAGCTGCCTGCCCACCCGAGATACTGCTGGAGCACGCTACCTGCAAGAGGCGACAAAGAAATAAATACACCACTTGCGCTGGTCATGAGGATACGCATCGCATTGCGCTGATGACCATTGAACTTATCCTGCACCAAAGCCTGGCTGAGCACGAAGCACCCGCAGCCCACCGCCTGTAATAAACGAAAGACCATGAAGCCTTCGTAACTGGTTGCGAAGATGCATCCCATCGCCCCCACAACGGAAACCACCAGACCAGCAATCAGCAGTCGCTTTCGTCCCATCCAGTCAGAAAGCGGACCGATGATGGTTTGCGAAATGGCCACACCGATAGCGAACAGGCTGATCGAGTACGCAATGTACTGTGCATCAACACCAAAGTCCTGGGCCAACAAAGGTACAGAGGGCAAAATGACATCTAGCGGGAATACACCCAAGAGACTGATGAGGAGGAGCAATAAACCATAACAACTAGTGGACTGCGAAGCGTCTCGCCTATTCATATAGCCAACCCTCAATTCAAACGGAGTAGCTGAGATGTATTCGAGCAAGATGCACAAGGCAAAATACAGAGCGAATATCCCTAAATATCTGTAGGAAACTTCCACCACCCCAGTTTCGTGAGCCTGATACTCACCCGCACACGCTCCTCTCAAGCGGTGTACAGTACCCCCACAACAAATCCCAAGGAGCCCGCCCATGACCGTGACGCTGTCCCCCCTGCAAATCGACTGCGATTTCGATTCCGGCAACATCCAGGTGCTGGATGCCAGCAACCCGGACCAGGTACACCTGGCCATCCGCCCGGACACAAACAGCGGCCACTTCCAGTGGTTCCATTTCAAGGTCAGCGGCCTCACCCCGGGTCAGGTCCATCGCTTCAGCCTGGACAACGCCAGTGAGTCTTCCTACAAGAACGCCTGGAGCGGCTACAACGCCGTGGCCTCCTACGACCAGCAGACCTGGTTCCGCGTGCCGAGCCAGTTCGATGGCAAGGCGCTGTCGTTCGAGCTCAAGGCCGAGCATGAGCAGGTCTGGTTCGCCTACTTCGAGCCTTACCCGCGCGCCCGCCACAACCAGCTGATCGAACGCGCCCAGCAGATCCCTGGCGTCGAGCTGCTGGCCCACGGCCGCAGCGTGCAAGGCCGGGACATCCCGCTGCTGCGCGCAGGCGATGGCGCGGCGGGCAAGCGCAAGCTGTGGCTGATTGCCCAGCAGCACCCGGGCGAGCACATGGCCGAGTGGTTCATGGAAGGGGTGATCGACCGGTTGCAAGCCAATGACCCAACCGTTCAGAAACTGCTGGAAAAGGCCGACCTGTACCTGATCCCGAATATGAACCCGGACGGCGCCTTCCTCGGCCACCTGCGCACCAACTTCAAGGGCAAGGACCTGAACCGGGCCTGGCAGGATGCCAGTGTCGAGTTCAGCCCGGAGGTGTTCTTCGCCCAGGCGCAGATGAAGCAATACGGGGTGGATGCGTTCATCGATGTGCATGGGGACGAGGAAATTCCCCATGTGTTCACGGCGGCCTGTGAGGGCAACCCAGGGTACACGCCGCGGCTGGCCAAGCTGGAGGAGCAGTTCCGCACGACCTTGTGCAGCGTGACCAAAGACTTCCAGACGGTGCATGGCTACACGCGGGACGAACCGGGCCAGGCGAACACCACGCTGGCGTGCAATGCGGTGGGGATGGCCCATGACTGCCTGTCGCTGACCCTGGAGATGCCGTTCAAGGACCATGACGATGCGCCGGAGCCGGTGGCCCAGTGGTCAGGGGCACGGTCCAAGGCGTTGGCCGGGGCGGTGCTGGAGACCCTGTTGAAAGTGGTCGACGATCTGCGCTGAGCAGGTTCGGCCTCTTCGCGGGGCAAGCCCGCTCCTACAGGGACCGCGCAGCGCTGCTCTTGTAGGAGCGGGCTTGTCCCGCGAAGAGGCCAGCACAGGACTGCCCCCTCAGAACTGCACATCCAGAATCACATTGTCGAGGTAACTCGCCGCCGGTGGTGTCGCTTGGTCGGTATAGACCTTGGCGTTGTAGTTGAACACCTGGCTCCCGGTCCCGGTCCCGTTTCCGGGGTTCACGTCGGCATCGCTGCTGGAGCGCCGGGCCGTGGTCAGCGAGCCCCAGCGCACGGTGCCTGCGCTCTTGAAGATGTCATAGGCCAGGTAGTTGCCGGCCGTGGACTTCATCCGCCGCCGCCCACCCGACACATTCTCCCCATCATTCAAGCCCACCGTGTAGGCACTGCCCTTGGTGCACGACAGGTTCACGCTCTGGCTTACCGTGCCAAACCCGGCCACCACCGGCGCGCTGCCGAAGCTGATGTTGGGCGTGGTGATCTGGCAGTCGTTGCTCACGGTCAGGCTAACGTTCAATGTCCGGCTGCCGGCGCCTATGTCACGCCCCAGGCAGATGCTGCCAATTCCGATCCCGGAGCAGTAGTCCCAGCTCCAGGCGATGGTCAGGGTCTCCTGATACACACCCGCGGCGACATTGCTGCCAATCTGGGTCTTCATGTACAGCGGCACGGATTTGGGTGTAGTGCCATTGAGCAACCCCAGCAGATCGAGGATGCCATTGCGCGCGAAGTCAAAGGCAACGCCGCGGGTGATCGGATAGCTGGTGCTGTTGTCGGCGTACAGGGTGTATGGAATCACGTCGCCTGTAGGGCCGACCAATCCACTGGTGGTGGATGTGATGGTGGCGTAGAAGTGGTCGTTGGAGCTGAGCAGGCTCAATAGCGAGCCGGTGCACTGCAAGCCGGAATTGGTGCTTGAAGCGCTCTGTACCGTGGTACGCACCAGGGTCGAGTTGACCGTGCCGAATCCCGCTGGCTGGGTTGCCACCGACGAGCACAGCGCCCAGGCCGAACCGGCTGGCAACAGCAGCAGGCTGCACAACAGGCCTTTCATCTGCATACCAGCGGACCAATCAGCGGAATCGAGCCTGCCGATTCCGGCAGGTCGAATTCGACCTGGCACTGCCCGCCCCCCTCCAACGCCACTTGCAGGCGGTTGTGCGGCGACAGGTTCTCCAGGTACACCAGGCCGTCCCAGCCGACCACCGCCTGGCTGCCGCTTTCCTGGTGGGTGACCGTGCTGCCGAGCTTCAGCGGTTGCTGATGGCTATCGACCAACTCGATGCTCGCCGCCAGCACGCGCTTGAGCGGGAACTCCAGCAGGTAGCCGCTGCCACGGCGCACCGCCACCCGTTGCTCTACCTCGGCAGCCAACACATCGGGCGGAAGGTTCATCGGGTCGATCTCGTACTTGCCGCGGTAATAGCCGCTGCTGTATGGCACCAGCAAGTGACCGCTACGGTCGGTGCGGCCGATTTCCTGGTTTTCGTAACGCACCGGCACGTCGGCGTAGCCACTGGTGCTGACCACCACGAAGGCATCGTCGATGCGGTTGGCGGCGAATATCCCGGCGTCCATCCACACCAACGAACCACTGGCGTCGGCCCAACGGGTCATCTCGCCGCTGCTGCCGTACACCCCGGCCTGCAACTGCACCGATTGCAGGCGCCAGGTGACGTCGGCCTGGCGGTAGGCATCGCGGTCGCTGCCGCCGGCATAGCCGAGGTTGTAGCCGACGCCACCGCCCACCGGCACGGCGCGGCTGTAGTTGACCCGTTGCAGGCTTTCGCCATCCCTGCTGCGTTCGGTGCTCACCGCCAGGGTGCTGCCGAAGTCGAACGGAATCACCACCTGCGCCTGCACCGCCCAGCTGCTGTCGCCGACCTCGCGGTTGGCCGACAGGTACAGGCTGCTGTTGCCCCACAGCGGCTTGCTCCAGCTCAGGTTGATCAGCCGGGTGCGCGTGTCGTCGCCGGCACGCACATCGAAATAGCCGGCGCCGAGGCTGCCGTATTGATCGAGGTTGACGCTCAGGGTCACCTGCTCGCTGCGCTGGCTCAGTTGCATGTCGGGGAGGTCGACCCGGGTCAGGTCCGAGTACTCGCCATACCGCTGCAGGCGCTGATAGCTGAAGCCGATGCGCTGGCTGTTGTACTGGTAGCCGAGGGCGACCTGGTGGCCCTGCTCCCCCTCGAACTGGCTCTGCGCAAAGGCCGCATTGAGCACGCCGAACGTGCCCAGGCGCATGTTGCCGCCCAGGCCACCGAGCAGCAGCGACTCGGCGGCTTCGACGTGGGTTTCCAGGGTGAAGCTGTCGCTGACGCCGTGGCGCAGGCTGGCCGACGCGACACCGGTTCCGTAGCCGAAATCTTCCACGGCATAGTCACGGCGCAGGCTGCCGGCCGCCACCGAGAAGTCCGACAGGCCTTTCTGCAACAGGCTGCTGGTCACATAGAACGGCAAGGTAGTGGACACCTGCCGGCCCAGGGCATCGGTGGTCACCACCACCGCCTCACCCGCGCCGTTGATGAACGGCACGTTGGTCAGGGTGTACGGGCCGGGCTGCAATTCGGTGGTGCTGGACTTGTAGCCATTGATGAACAAGTCCAGCGAGGTTGGCACTGCCGCTTCGCCGGCAAAGGCCGGCAAGGGATAGGTCACCAGGTCCGGACGTGCGCCAAAGTCACGAGACAATTGAACGCCGCCGACCCGCACCGAGCTGGTCCAGGGTAATGCCCCGGTGACGAAGTCACCGGCCTCATAGGTCAGCAGGCGCTGCTCGTCGGTAAAGCGCCAGGTGGTGTCATAGCGCAGGAAGCCCTGGCGGTTGGCATCGCTCTGCGCGCCATTGAACGACTGGCGCCACTGGCCGGTGGTCGAGAACGTGCCCCAGCTGTCGAACAGGCGCAGTTCGTTCCAGGCGGCCAGGTAGGAGCCGCCGTCATCGGTATCGTTGAGGTACAGGTCGTAGTTGAACAAGGCACCGAAGCTGCTGCGCGCCTCGCTGGCCGGGTACAGGCCGCGGTCGCCGACCTGCTGGTCCGGCAGCCAGGCCGGTGGCACTTGCAGCAGCAAACGCTGGTTCTGGCTGTCGTAATCGGTGTGCAGGCCGGCCACAGCGTCCAACGCCACTTCACCTTGCGGGTCGCCCGGCAGCTTGACGCCCAGGCCGCGCAGCACCTCGCTGTCCAGGAACAGGCGGCCGGCACGCTGCTGCACCGGCACCAGCTCAGCCCTGGGCATCTGGTTCACCAGCAGGTCGAGGTACAGCGTGGCGTCGCCGATGGCAGTGGTTTCGCTGGGCGGTGGTGGCAGGTCGTCGGCCAGCGCCAGGCTGGGGCCGAACAAGGTCAGCCCCAGGCACCAGCAACGCGAAGCCCGCGACAGCCATCTCACACACGGATTCCGACCATTGCCAGGTCCTCCATGGCCCTTGCCCTTCATTGCGCAGCGGGCTCATTGCCCTTGCCGGATCACTTCGGCCGTTTCCTGACCGTTCACCCTCCCCTTGATCACGCTGCCAGCGTTGGGCGTAGCCGGTGCCGGCCAGCGCATGCTGGCACCGGGCAACACATAGCCAAGCAGGCCTTCGGCCAACGGCTTGGCCTGGCCACCGTGCTGCACCACCACATCGGTCAGGCGCGCATGCACAGGGCCGGTATTGCGCATTTCCACATAGGGCTTGCCCTGCACCGTCACCGGGCGCCAGCTGAGTTGCGGCTTGCCGACGCCGTCGGCATTGCGCTTGCCTTGCGGGTCGGCCTTGCCCCACAGCCCTTCGCCATAGACGAACAACGGCACCGAATAGCGCATCTGCAGGCGGATCGCCGCCGTGGTGCCCTGGCTGGCGGCATCGGTCGGCAACGGCGAAGGGATTTCATCGATGATGATGCGGTAGGCCTGCTCCTGGCCGACCGGCGAGCTGCCAGTGCGGGTCAGGCGGATCAGTTGCTTCTGCCCAGGGGGAATGTTGGCCACCGGCGGGCTGCCGATGATTTCGCGTTGGGCCTGGAACTGCTCCTGGTAGTCGCCCTGGCGCCAGGCGAACACCCGTACCTGCAAGCTGGCCGGAGCCGTGCCACGATTCTCCAGCCACAGTGCACCGGCTTTCTGATCAGCCTCCAGCACCGGGTCGATCGGCCAGATCAGCACCGAGGTGGCCGCCCCCGCCGGCAGGCTCGCCAACAACAACATACCGATCACACCTTGCGCCCACTTCGCGCCTACCCACATGCCGCTCTCCTTGGTCTCTTTTTCTTGGGTGCTGGTGTGTTCACCAGGTCACCGATACTTGCACCACATCGGTGTAGGTCCCGGCCGGCAAGGTGCCGGGCAACTGGGTACGGCCATACACCGGCAACTTGATGGCCGTGGCGTCGGTGTAGCTCACCGCCACGCTCTGGCCAATACCCAGGACCTGGCTGTAGGCCGCGTCCCGGTACAACTGGTAGGCCAGCACCTGCGTGCCGCCCGTGCGCTTGAGGTTACGTGTACCACTGGCGCTGTTCTGGCCACCGTCCAGGCTCATGCTCAGGGTCACGCCGGGGGTGCACTGGAAGGTCACCGTGGTTCCGCCCAACGAGGTACTGAGAATGCCGGTGGACAGCGCCGACTGGGTGCCGAAGTCGAGCGCGCCATAGCTGGTCACCCCGCCCACCACCAGGCAACCGGCAACGATCTGCGCACTCACCTGGAAGGTGCTGGAGGTCGCCGCATCCAGGGGCGTGGCCAGCAACAGGCCGAACCCCGTCAGGCAACCACCGAACCAGGCGCGCATGGCGGCGAACCGGGCTCAGAACGACAGCTCGACCGCCACCGTGTCGGTATACGTCCCAGCCGGCAGGCCGGCCTTGCCACGCGCCTGGCCATACAGGTTGACGGTCTGCGCCACGCCGGTGCTGGTCGGCAAGGTGATGGTGCCGTCGATGGCCAGCAACGTGGTGCGCCCGGAATCGGTGTAGAAGTCGTAGGGCACGAAATTGCCGGCGCCGTCGGCCAGCGCACGCGTACCGCCAGTCGACTGGCCATCGTGGGACCCAGCACGCACGCGGATCGCCGGTACCGTGCCGGCCGAGCAGAGGATGCTCATGGCGCCACCGCCGCCACCCAGCACCTGGGCGTTGGCCGTGGTGAACAGGGCTTCCTGGGTGCCGAAGTTCAGGGCACCGAAGTTCAACCCTGAGGTGCCGCCAGCGCCATTGACCTGGCATGCCGAGGTCAGGGTCAAGGTCGAGGTGATGGTCCCGGTCACCGTGGCGGCCTGGGCGTGAGCGGCCATGGCCAGGCCGAGGCCGGCGAGCATGCAATGGGTGAAAGTCGTTCGCATCGGAGTCTCCTTGCGTCGTTTACCAGTCCAGGGTCACTCTCAGGGTGTCGCGATACAGCCCGGCCGGCAGCGCGCGCGGTTGCGCCACCACTACGCCGTAGATGGGAATCGGAATCTGCTCGGTGCTGCTGACGGTGAACGCACGGGCCTGGCCGATGCCGTAGCGGCTGTTGCCACCAGGGTCGACCGCCAGTTGATAAGGGATCATTACGCGGCCATTGCTGAGCCGGCGCACGCCATCGTCGCCATTCTGGCCAGCATTGATGCGCACGTTGAAAGCCCGCACTTCGGGCGTGCAACTGATCTGCAGGCTGCCTTCGCCGCCCGCCTCGTCGACCCGGCTGCGCAGCGGTGTATCCCAGTTCGGGCCGCGCTGGCCGAAGTCCATCAGGCCAGGGTTGCCCAGGGTGGCAGGCGGCTGGTCGCCGCTGTTGATCTGGCAGGCGGCGCTGATCACCAGGCGCGCCTGGATGAAACCGGTGGTGGTACCATGTGCCGCGCCACTGGGCAGCAGCAGCGGGCCGAGGCTGAGCAGCAGGATCGATGTGCGGTTCATGGCGTGACGTCCTTGTGCATGGCGGCCTCGCTACCAGGTGACGGTGATTTTGAGCAGGTCGGCGTACTGCCCTGCGCGCGGCACCCAGGCCAGTTTGTCGATGCGGGCATAAAGCGGCAGCACAACCGAACCGCTGTCCGGTACGCGAGCGGCATGGGCCTCACCGACGACAACCGGCTCACGCCAGGCAGCATCGCGGTACAGCCGGTACGGGATCGGCCTGGCCTTGCCATCGTCGCTGCCAAGAAACCGCAGTTCGCCGACGCCGCCGTGCTGGCCGCCGTCGACCCGCACCTGGTAAGGCGTGTCGGGGTTGCACTCGAGGCGCGGTGGGCGCTGGTTGATCAGCACGCCACTCAATGGCGCGCCGGGCCCATCCAGGCGTGCGGCAGTGCCCAGGTCGATCACGCCCAGGGCCTGTGCACCCGCATCACGCTGTTGGTGGGTCAGCATGCAGCCACGCTCTACCAGGACCCGCACTTCCACGAGGAAATCCGCCGCCCCGGCCATACCGCTCAAAAACAGGCCCAACAGCACGGCCAGAAAGCGTTCCGTCACTGGGTTATCCTTGTTGTTCTACCGTACATTTTGAGCGTAGCAGCAGGTGGACGAATCGTGATGGCGGGGTGCCATTCTTTTGTGTTAACGACAAAGCCCTAGGGAAGCGGGCAGAAATTTCCCCGCCAAAGCGAACCCTTGGGCATCCTATGCCTCAAATGGCCAAGGGCCGGTAACGCGGCACGCATGGACGAACATCACAGGAGCCTTGCCATTGATGACTGCAGACAACGCGCTCGCCGCCGCCGTGGAGCGCTGCGCCGAGGAGCCGATCCAGGTCCCCGGCAGCATCCGGCCGCACGGCTTCCTGCTGGTGCTGGATGAGCACGACCTGCGCATCCTCCAGGCCAGCGAGAATGTCGAACAGTGGCTGGGCCTGCCAGCACGTGAGTTGATTGGCTGCACCTTCGCCGACGTGGTCAGCGAAATCTTCGACCTGCGCGCCAGGCTCGAACGCCTGCCCAACGACGAGGCCTTCCCGTTCCACATCGGTGATGTACGCTTGCGTCAGGGTGCACCCTGCACAGACATGCTGCGCCTGCTGACGCACCGCCACGACGAAGTGCTGATCGCCGAGTTCGAGCCCTTCCGCCAGCCTGCAGACCTGGCCGACCAGGGCGACTATTACCCGCTGGTGCGGGGATTCGTCAGCAGCCTGCACAATGCCGACAGCCTCGAAGAGTTACTTCAGCAGTGCGTGGTGCAGGTCAAGCGCATCACCGGCTTCGGCCGGGTCAAGGCCTACCGCTTCGACGCCGAGGGCAATGGCGAGGTGCTCGCCGAGCAGGCCGACGCCGGTTACCCGCGCTACCTCGGCCTGCGCTTCCCCGCTGCGGACATCCCGCGCCAGGCCCGCGACCTGTACCGCGTCAACCGCATCCGCGTGATCGAAGATGCCAACTATCAGGCCTCACCCCTGCTGCCCGCCATCAACCCGCGCACCGGCAAGCCCCTGGACATGAGTTTCGCCGCCCTGCGCAGCGTGTCACCTGTGCACCTGCAGTACATGCGCAACATGGGCACCTTGGCCTCGATGTCGCTGTCGATCATGGTCGATGGCCAGCTCTGGGGCCTGATCTCCTGCCACCACGCCCAGCCGCGCGTGGTCGAGTTCCGTACCCGCACCGCCTGCGAACTGCTGGCCAGCGTGCTGTCGCTGCAGATCGAGACCCGCGAGTCGCACGCCAGGACCCGCCAGTTGCTTGACCTGCGCCAGCACATCGTGCGCATGATCTCGTCGATGGCCGACCACGACAGCGTCAGCGAGGGCCTGCGCGACTTGCCCGAGGTGCTGCTGGCATTCGCCGGGGCCAGTGGCGCGGCGGTCATCTCCGCCGAGCGCTGCGACCTGATCGGCCTGACCCCGCCTGCGGCGCAAGTCACGGCCCTGGTGCACTGGCTGGAGCAACGCGGTGACGAGGCGGTGTTCCACAGCGACAACCTGCGCCATGACATCGATGAGCTGCCAGAGCTGGCTGCCCATGCCGGCGGCGTGCTGGCAGTGGCCATCTCGCAGATCCACTCGCATTACCTGCTGTGGTTCCGCCCCGAGCAGGTGCGCACGGTCGACTGGGCCGGGCGCCCCGACAAGCAGATCGGCGCCCAGGGTGCGCTCAACCCGCGACACAGCTTTGATCGCTGGCAGGAACAGATCAGCGGCTACTGCCAACCCTGGGACTCGCTGGTCATCGAAGGCGTACTCGAGCTGCGCACGGCAGTGCTGGGGATCGTGCTGCGCAAGGCCGAGGAGCTGGCGCAGTTGGCCAACGAGCTGCGCCGCTCGAACAAGGAACTCGAAGCCTTTTCCTATAGCGTGTCCCACGACCTGCGCGCCCCGTTGCGCCATATCGCCGGCTACACCGAGCTGCTCGGCGAAATCGAGGGCCAGGGCCTGAGCGAACGCGGCAAGCGCTTCCTGCAGCACATCGATGAAGCCGCGCACTTCGCCGGCAGCCTGGTCGACAACCTGCTCAATTTCTCGCAGATGGGCCGCTCGGCCTTGCGCCTGTCGGATGTCGACCTCAACACGCTGGTCGACAGCATCCGCCAGGAGCTGGCCCCCGATTATGAAGGCCGCGACATCGTCTGGGACATTGCGCCACTGCCCAAGGTGATTGCCGACCCGGCGTTCATCAACATGGCCTTGCACAACCTGATCGCCAATGCCATCAAATACACCCGTGGCCGTGAACCCGCCCACATCGCGATCCACGCCCGCCAGCACCGGGACGAGACCGAAGTGTACATCCGTGACAATGGTGTAGGCTTCGACATGGCCTACGCCAATAAACTGTTCGGGGTGTTCCAGCGCCTGCACCGCATGGAAGACTTCGAAGGCACCGGCATCGGCCTGGCCAGCGTGCGGCGGATCATCGAGCGCCATGATGGACGAGTCTGGGCCGAAGGCCAGGTCGACCAAGGCGCCAGCTTCCACTTCACCCTGCCCCGTCAACCAGCAACCAACTGAGGTACCCGTATCACCATGCTCAAGCCCATCCTGCTGGTCGAAGACAACCCCCGGGACCTGGAGCTGACGCTGCTGGCGCTGGAGCGCAGCCAGCTGGCCAATGAGGTCATCGTCCTGCGCGACGGCGCCGAAGCCCTCGACTACCTGCTGCGGCGCAACGCTTATGCCAATCGCGACGATGGCAACCCGGCCGTGCTGTTGCTGGACCTGAAGCTGCCCAAGGTCGATGGCCTGGAAGTGCTCAAGGAAGTCCGCGCCACCGCAGAGCTGCGCAGCATCCCGACGGTGATGCTGACCTCTTCCCGTGAAGAGCCCGACCTGCTGCGCGCCTATGAGTTGGGGGTCAATGCCTACGTGGTCAAGCCCGTGGAGTTCAAGGAGTTCGTCGCGGCGATCTCCGACCTGGGGGTATTCTGGGCGGTACTCAACGAGCCGCCACCCGGCTCGCTGCGCCTGAACCGTCGCGCCAGCAACTGAGGCCCCCGCAAAGATGTTGCCGACACCGCTCAAATTGTTGATGGTCGAAGACAGCTCGATGGATGCCGAGCTGACCCTGATGCGCCTGGAGCGCAGCGGGTTGCAGGTGCAATCACGACTGGTGTTCGACCATATCGGCGTCGAGCACGCGCTGCACCAGGCCAGCTTCGACCTGATCCTTTGCGACTGCGTGCTGCCGGGTTCTTCCGGCACCGATGTGCTGGCCATTGCCCAGCGCCTGGCACCCGACACGCCGTTCATCTTTCTTTCGGGCATCTACGGTGAAGAACATGCGGTGGAAATGGTCCGCCTGGGCGCCACCGATTATGTGTTGAAGAAGAACCTGCCGCTGCTGCCCAAGGCCGTGCGCCGGGCCCTCACCGAAGTGCAGGAGCGTCAGCGCCGGCGCCGCGCGGAAGAAGCCCTGGCCGATGTCGAGGCCCGCGCGCGCATTGCCATCGATGCCGCCGGCATGGGCACCTGGGACTTCCGGCCACAACAGGGCCAGCTGCTCTGGGACGACCGTTGCAAGACCCTGTTCGGCCTGCCGGTCGAGACCGAGATGAGCCTGCAGGTGTTCTATGCCGGCATCTACCCCGACGACCAGGCCAAGGTGCGCGAAGCCGTCGAGCAGGCCATGCGCCCGGACAGCGATGGGCTGTACCGGGTCGAGTTTCGCATTGCCCAGCCCAATGGCCTGGAGCCGCGCTGGCTGCTCAGCAGCGGCCAGTGCCAGTTCGTCGACGGCCAGTGCACGCGGTTTTCCGGGGTATTGCAGGACATCCATACCCAGCGCCAGGCGACCCAGGCGCTAAGGCAGCTCAACGAAATGCTCGGTGAACGGGTCGAGCGCCGCACCCGTGAGCGGGACCGTGCCTGGGAGCTGTCCCAGGACTTGCTCGCGGTGCTCAACAAGGACCTGACCCCGGTGGCCCTCAACCCGGCCTGGGAGGCCAGCCTGGGCTTCTCCCGCGAGCGCCTGAGCCAGACCTCGCTGCTGCACCTGCTGCCCGAGGTGGATCAGGAGGCGTTGCTCACCGAGCTGGCGGCCCTCGCCCATGGCCGCACCAGCGCCCGCTTCGTCGGCCGCATCCAGCATGCCGGTGGTCAGTTGCGCTGGTTGTCCTGGGTGGTGGTGCCGGAAGACACCTTGCTCTACGTGGTGGCGCGGGACATCACCAGCGAGCGCGAAACTGCCCTGGGCCTGGCCGAAGCCAACACCCGCCTGCGCGAACAGATCACCGAACGCGAACGCATCGAGGCGGCGCTGCAGCAGATGCAGCGGCTGGAGGCCGTCGGCCAGCTCACTGCCGGCGTCGCCCACGACTTCAACAACCTGCTCACGGTCATCCTCACCGGCGCCAGCTTCCTTGAACGCGACCTGGACAAGGGTAACCTGGACAAGGCCCGCAGCCGCCTGACGCATATCCGCGAAGCCGGTGAGCGCGGGGCCAAGCTGACCTCGCAATTGCTCGCCTTCTCCCGCCGCCAGCGCCTGGAGCCGGTGCCGCTGAACCTGAACCGCACCCTCACTGGCCTGGAGGAATTGTTGCGCCGCACCCTTGGCGGCAACATCCTGGTGCGCCTGGATCTGGACCATGGCCTGTGGCAGGCACTGACCGATCCGACCCAGACCGAGATGATCATTCTCAACCTGGCCATCAACGCTCGCGACGCCATGGCCGAAGGCGGCCAGCTGACCCTGTCGACCCGCAACACCCGCATCAAGGCCCGCCCGCAGCGCCCGGAAGATCCCGAGCCCGGCGAGTACGTGATGCTGAGCATTCGTGACACCGGCTGCGGCATGAGCGAAGAGGTGCTGGCCAAGGTGTTCGAGCCGTTCTTCACCACCAAGGACATCGGCAAAGGCTCCGGCCTGGGCTTGGCCCAGGTGTTCGGTTTCGCCAAGCAGTCCGGCGGTGGTGTGCGCATCGATACCGAGCCTGGGCATGGCACCCAGGTGGCGGTGTACCTGCCGGCGGTGAAGCAGATGATGGCCATCGATCCTGTAGCACCGACAGCCACCCTGCCGAGCGATGACAGTGGCCGGGACCGCACGGTGCTGCTGGTGGATGACGATCACCTGGTACGCGACATGCTCGGTGACGTGCTGCGCCAGTATGGCTACCAGGTGCGCCAGGCGCACAGCGGGGAGCAGGCGCTGGCCCTGCTGGACGACGATGTCGACCTGCTGCTGACTGACTTTGCCATGCCCGAATTCAACGGTGGGCAGCTGGCCCTGGCGGCGCGCGACCGCTACCCACGGCTGCCGGTGGTGTTCCTGACCGGGTATGCGGAGCTGGAAGGGCTGGAGGTGCCAGGGAGCCTGGTGATGCAGAAGCCCGTGCAGGCGGATGAGCTGGCCAGGGTGCTGAATGAACTGCTGCGGGTGGCCGGCTAGACCTGCTTTTACAGCCCCGCGAAAGGGCCGGCGCAGGAAACAGAAACGGCAAAATCCAGCGCCGACGTTCGCCTGCACTGACTGAGAAATTTTGTTTTTGAAGAGAGAAAATGGCAGGGGCGGCTGGATTCGAACCAACGCATGGCAGGATCAAAACCTGCTGCCTTACCGCTTGGCGACGCCCCTGTATCGGATGCAGCTGATGCTGCTCTGACAATTCCAACTGAGTGACAACTGGGTTGTTGTCTTGGAATGCGCGGCACTTTAACACATAGATTCGCCTTGTAAACCCCCCAACGTGAAAAAAATGCCTTAAAACAGCAAGTTAGTGCTTCCGAGCCGTTTTCATGACCTGCCAGGGCAACCACCCGTCGTTTTTCCACCGCCTCGCTTCAACACAATCGCATTCCTCCCTTCCAATCAGATAAGCGAACTGCATTGACCAAGGAGGACCCCATGCCCGTATCCCACGACCTCTACCAGGACCTGCACTACCCGCGCGAAATCGTTCAGCAGCGGCGCCAGCAGGACAAAGCCCTGGACCGCCTGCTCGACGAGTACATGGACATCGACAACCAGGTGCTGGCCGCCGAAGCGATCTCGGCCGGCAATTTCGTCGACGAAGACCTTCGCCACCTGAAAGAACGTCGGTTGACCGTGAAGTACATGATCGAGCGCCAGCTGGAGCGCAAGGCCTGAAAGATCGTGCCAGGCGATAGATGCCTGGCACTTTTTGCATTGGTCAAAACCGCTCGCCTCGGGCAAGCTGCGCGCAGCCCCACATTTGCCCAAGGAGGCTTCGCCTTGTCCGCCTGGATCCCTGCCCCGCTGCGCCAACTCAGCCAGCGCCTGCGCACTGTCGCGCCTCAACAGAGCGAGCTGCTCAGCTGGTTCGAAGACAAGGCCGCCAGCCGCGGCTACCAGCTCAGCGATGGCCAGCGCCGGGTCATCGCCAGCATGGCCGGGCAACTTGCGCAAGTGCTAGAGGGGGGCCAACCTCACAGCCTCTATCTGCATGGCTCGGTCGGCCGTGGCAAGAGCTGGCTGCTCGATGGCTTCTTCCAGGCCGTGCCGGTCGAGGCCAAAAGGCGCCTGCACTTCCACGATTTTTTCGCCCGCCTGCACCAGGGCATGCACCTGCACCGCCTGCTGGACGATGCATTGGGCGCCACCCTGGACGAGCTGCTGGGTGACTGCCAGGTACTGTGCTTCGATGAATTCCACGTGCATGACATCGGCGATGCCATGCTGCTGACCCGGCTGTTCAACGCCCTGTTCGCCCGCGGCATCTTCCTGTTGGTGACCTCCAACTACGCACCTGAGGGTCTGCTGCCCAACCCGCTGTACCACGAACGCTTCCTGCCGGTGATCCGCCTGATCAACAGCTCGATGGAAGTGCTTGAAGTGGGCGGCGACACGGACTTTCGCAGCCTGCCGGCCAACCGCGAGCACCAGCGCTTCACCCAGGGGCACTATGTGTGGCCGGGGGATGCGGCGCAGCGCAAGGCGCTGAAGGTGCCGGAGGAGCAACCGGTGATGCTGGAGGTGAACAAGCGGCCGTTGCGCGCCCTGGCCATCGATGGCCGGCGGGTGGTGCTGGCCTTTGACGACTTGTGCGAGAAGGCCACGGCGGTGATCGACTACCTGGTGCTGGCCGGGCAGTACGACGAGTGGATCATCGACGGGCTGGATGATCTGGCGGAGTGTTCGCTGGCGGCGCAGCAGCGCTTCGTCAACCTGGTGGATGTGCTGTATGACCAGGATCGGCAGGTGACCGTGATCGGGCGCAGGCCACTGGAAGAAAGCCTCGGCGGGCCGTTGGCCGACCTGATGCGGACCCGCAGCCGCCTGGGGCAGTTGCACCAGATCGGGCCCGATAGTTCTATTGCCTGATCGGGCCTCTTCGCGGCTAAAGCCGCTCCTACAGGAATAGCGCCGTACCTGTGGGAGCGGCTTTAGCCGCGAAGAGGCCGGAACAGGTCAACCCATCAGCCAGCCCTGGGCAGATCCGCCAGCACCACCTCGATCTCCCCCAGCACAGCCGGGTCATCCAGGGTCGAAGGCGGCACATACGCCTGCCCATCGGCAATCTTGCGCAGCACCGCCCGCAGGATTTTCCCCGAGCGCGTCTTGGGCAAGCGCTTCACCAGCCGCACCCGGTTGAAGCACGCCAGCGCGCCGATTTCCTCACGCACGCTGCCCACCAATTCCACCAGCAACTGTGCCTCGGCAATGCCCTCGCCATCCTTGAGCACCACCAGCGCCAGCGGCACCTGGCCCTTGATCTCGTCATGCACGCCGATCACCGCGCATTCGGCCACTGCCGGATGGCGGGCGACCAGGTCTTCCATTTCACCCGTGGACAGCCGATGCCCTGAGACGTTTATCACGTCGTCGGTGCGGCCCATGATATAGACGAAGCCCTCTTCATCCAGGTAGCCGCCGTCACCGGTGTGGTAGTAACCCGGGTAGGTCTGCAAGTACGCCTGCAGGTAGCGATCATGATCGCCCCACAGGGTCTGGCTGCACCCGGGCGGCAGCGGCAGGGCGATGACGATGGAGCCTTGCTGATCAGGGCCCAGCAGATGCCCGTCATCATCCAGCACGCGCACGTGATAACCCGGCACCGCGCGGTTGCTCGATCCCGGCCGCGCAGCACTGCCCTCCAGCCCCACGCAAGGCGCGGTGACCGGCCAGCCGGTTTCGGTCTGCCACCAGTGGTCGTGCACCGGTTTGCCGGTGACCCGTTCCAGCCATTCATGGGTGCTGGAATCGAGCTTTTCCCCAGCCAGGAACAACTGGCGCAACGAGCTCAGGTCATGCTTGCGGATCAGCTCGCCATCCGGGTCTTCCTTGCGGATCGCTCGCATGGCGGTCGGCGCGCAGAACAAGGCATTGACCTGATACTGCTCGACTACCCGCCAGTACGCCGAAGCGTCCGGCGTGCGGATCGGCTTGCCTTCATAGAACACCGTGGTGCAGCCGCTCATCAGCGGCCCGTAGACGATCAGCGAATGGCCGACCACCCAGCCGACATCGGAAATGCCCCACCACACATCCCCAGCCTGCATGCCGTAGATATGACGCATCGCGTAGCACAGCGCGACCGCGTTGCCACCATTTTCGCGGACGATGCCCTTGGGTTTGCCGGTGGTTCCGGAGGTATACATGATGTACAGCGGGTCGCCGGCATCCAGCTCGACGGGTGCCACCGGCTCGGCACTGGCCAGCGCCTGCTGCCAGTCCAGGTCACGGCCTGCCTGCAGCTGCGCACGGGCCTGGGGCCGTTGCAGCACCAGCACGTTGCGGGGCTGATGGCGGGCCACCTGCAGGGCGCGGTCAACCAGCGGCTTGTACTCGATCACCCGGTCGAACTCCAGGCCACAGGACGCGGTGAGCAACAACGCCGGCCGGGCATCATCGATGCGCAGTGCCAGCTCGTTGGCGGCAAAGCCACCGAACACCACTGAGTGCACCGCGCCGATCCGCGCGCAGGCGAGCATGGCCATGGCCGCCTGGGGCACCATCGGCATGTAGATGATCACCCCGTCGCCCTTGCCCACGCCCAGCTGCCGCAGCAGGCCGGCCAGGCGTGCCACTTCGTCGCGCAGCTGATGGTAGGTGAAGGCCTGCTGCACACCGGTCACGGGGGAGTCGTAGATCAGCGCCAGCTGCTCGCCGCGGCCCAGTTCGATCTGCCGATCGAGGGCCAGGTAACAGCTGTTCAGGCGGCCGTCGGCAAACCAGCGGTGGGTGCCGTCGGGGTTGTCCTGCAGGGTCAGCGAGGGCTTGCGGTACCAGGCCAGGGATTCGGCCTGTTCGGCCCAGAAGGCAGCAGGGTCGGCAATGGATTGGGCGTAGCTGTGCTGATAGGTCATGTCGATGAAAACCCGGTACTTGTTGTTATTGAAGGGCGAATAGTGAGTATGGCCCGCCACACCGGGGCCGCCATGGGACTAAAGTCACAACGGACCTGCAAATTTGCAGACAAGGCAAAAATGCCCCACAACAGTGCAAAGCCTCTAGAATAGGCCGCCCTTCCCGCCACAGAGCAGCTCATGGACATCGATCAGGCCCGAACCTTCCTGGAAATCGTGCGTTGCGGCAGCCTGGTCGCCGCCGCCGAACGCCTGTTCGTGTCGCAGACCGCCATCACCGCCCGCGTGCAACGCCTGGAGCAGCAACTGGGCTGCCAACTGTTCGTGCGCAGCCGCAACGGGGCCAGCCTGACCAGTGACGGTGAGGCCTTCGTCAGCTACGCCAACCAGCTGGTGCAGACCTGGGAAGCGGCACGTCGCGACCTGCCACTGCCCGAAGGCTGCCAGCAGGTGTTGCATGTGGGCGCGGAGGTGAGCCTGGGCAACCCGATGTTGCTCGACTGGGTCGGTGCCCTGCACCGCGAGCTGCCCAGCCATGCCATCCGCAGCGAGGTGAGCGATGGCGAGTCGTTGCTGCGCAAGGTGGAGATGGGCCTGCTCGACGCCGCACTGGTGTACCAGCCCACCTACGGCCCAGGGCTGCAGGTGGAGCAGTTGATGGAAGAGAAGCTGATCCGCGTGCGCCGGGTCGATCAACCCGAGCCGTACATCTACATCGACTGGGGCGAAGCCTTCCGCCGCCAGCATGACGCCGCCCTGCCCGACTGCGCACGCCCGGCGCTCAGCTTCAACCTCGGGCCGTTGGCCCTGCAGTTCATCCTCGACCAGGGTGGCAGCGGCTATTTTCGTACCCGCGTGGTGCAGGCCTACCTGGAGACCGGCGTGTTCGAGCGCGTGCCACAGGCGCCGGAATTCACCTACCCGACCTACCTGGTCTACCCGCGCAAGCGCGACAGCGAAGCCCTGCAGCAGGCCTTCGCGGTGTTGCGCCAACTGGTAGCAGCTGGCGCCAGCGATTGGTCACAACGCTGGGACCCGGTTATCTGAGGCAGCACTGAGCAACTGGCGCTTGAGGCCGGCAATCAGGTCGGTCTGGGTGACCACGCCTACCAATTGCTCGCCATCGAGCACCGGCAGGCAGTGCAGTCCCTGCTCGCACAGCAGCGGCAGCAGGCGCTCGAGCGGATGCTGGCTGCTGACGCTGACCACCCGCCGGCTCATCACCTGTTCCATGCGCACCGCCTTGCGGCCGAACAGGCCACGCCAGCTGAACTGGCCGCGCTGCATCGCCGGGCCGACCAGGTCACTGAGGCTGACAATGCCTACCAGCCTGCCCTGCTGCAGCACCGGCAAGGTTTTCAGGTGGTGGTCGGCGAGCATTTTCCAGGCCTGCTCCAGGGTGGTCTGCGGCGAAGCGAACTGTACGTCGCGGGACATCACCGCCCCGGCAGTGATGCCGCCGAGGCTGCGCTGCAGCGCGTGCTGCTCGGTGGCTAGGATGATGCGCTCCAACTCGTCGCGGGTGACGTCGACAAATTCACCCAGCTCTTCCAGAGCCTGATCCAGGTCGGCGCCACTGACGCCCACGCGCTCGCTGGGCAGCGGGTCGTGGGTGTGGTGCAAGTCTTTGCGCGGTGCCACGCCTTTCGGATAGTGCACGCCGGTGAGGCGGTTGTAGATCACGGCCACGGCCACCAGGATCAGTGCGTTGAGCAGCACCGGTTCAAGCAGATGATCACCCATGGCCGTCAGCCCCGGGTCTGCCAGTACCGCGCTCACCGCCACACCACCTCCGGGTGGGTGCAGGCAACGCAGCAGGCACATCACCAGGATCGAAACCCCTAGGGCAGCGGCCGCCACCCACAGTTCAGGGCCGAAGCCCTGGCGCATGGCCAGGCCGACCGCAGTTGCCAGGGCATAACTGCCGAGCACGGGCCACGGCTGCGCCAAGGGCCCGGAATGCACGGCGAACACCAGCACCGCCGAGGCAGCCAACGGGCCGAGCAAGTGCAGGGCAATGCCCGGGCCATAGGCCAGGCTGGTCAGCCAGCCGGCGAGGAAAAGGCCAAGCAACGCGCCGATACCGGCACGCAACCATTGTTTGGGGGGGATATTCAGGGGCGCTGGCAACAGCCGCTGCAGACGACTTTCGGAACGCATGGCAGACATTTAGGTAATCGGGATCTGTAGTTTTTTTGATTAAAAAGAAAGCCCAGCCGAAGTGGCCTGGGCCTCGCATTGCGGATGCAATAGCTCAAGGGGCTCCGTCCGTGGAGAGATGGAAACCGCAGGGTTTCGTGCGGGGATTGTGCCGGGCGGGGGAAGATAGGGCTAATTCAAAAAAATGCGGCTGTACTGCAATTTTTTTGCAGTGCTGATCTGGCCATGAGGGGCGCGAAGCGGCCCCGGCGCTAGCGAGCCTTGCGCGGTAGCTCGATGCTTACCCGCAACCCGCCCAAGGCACTTTCCAACAATGTCAGCTGCCCGCCCCAGGCCTCGACGATGTCGCGCACGATCCCCAGCCCCAGCCCATGCCCATCGACCTGCTCATCCAGCCGCGAGCCACGCTCCAGCACCTGCAGGCGCCGGTTTTCGGGAATGCCAGGACCATCATCATCGACCCACAACCGATACCCCTCGGCCGTCGGCGCAATCCCCAGCCGCACTTCGCTGTCGGCCCATTTGCAGGCGTTGTCCAGCAGGTTGCCGAGCAGCTCCAGCACGTCTTCGCGATCCCACGGCAGCAGCAGCCCCGGCGGCATATCGCGCGCGAGCAGCAAGCCTTCGCCATGGATCATGCCCAAGGTCGCCAGCAAGCCCGGCAGCTCGGCATCACAATCGAACTGTGCCCCCGGCAAGGCATCGCCCGCCAGGCGCGCCCGGTTCAGCTCACGGGCCAGGCGCTGCTGGATCTGCTCCAGCTGCTCACGCAGCTGCGCCTGCACCTCTGGAAGGTCTTGCAAGCGTTCGCTGGATGCCAGGCTGAGCAGCACCGCCAGCGGTGTCTTCAGTGCATGGCCGAGGTTGCCCAGGGCATTGCGCGAGCGGCGCAGGCTGTCTTCGGTGTGGCTGAGCAAGTGGTTGATCTGGTCCACCAGCGGTGCCAGCTCGCTGGGCACCTCGGCATCGAGCTGAGAGCGCTGGCCTTGTTGCAACTGGGCGATCTGCTGGCGCGCGCGCTCCAGCGGGCGCAGCGAACGGGTCACGGTGAAGCGCTGCAGCACCAGCACGATCAGCAACGCCACCAGGCCCATGCCCAGGCCGATCTGCTGCAGACGACGAAAGCCCTCACGCACTGGCGAGTAGTCTTGCGCCACGCTGATCGAGATGTCCTGGCCCAAACGCCGGTAATCGGCGCGCAGGGCCAGCAGTTGCTGCCCTTCCGGGCCCAGCTCGTGGCTATCTGACAAGCCAGGCGCAGCCGGCCTGGGCATGTCCAGATCCCACAGCGAGCGCGAGCGCCAGGTGCCCTGCTCGAAATCGATACGGAAGTAGTAACCCGAGAAAGGCCGCTGGTAAGCAGCGGAGATGCGCCGCTCATCCAGTTGCAGGCCGTTAGGCCCGCGCACCAAGGCCACCAGCAGGTTCTCGCTCTCCTTGCGCAGGCCGTTTTCCAGGTAACGTTGCAAACCCGCTTCGAACAGCCACAACGTGAGCTGCGCAAGCACCACGCCGACCACCACCAGCACGGCGACCAGGCCCAGGCTCAGGCGCGCCTGGATGGACTTCATCCACCGCTCCCGGCATAGAGGTAGCCCTGCCCGCGGCGCGTCTCGATGACGCTGCGGCCCAGCTTGCGCCGCAGGTGATTGACGTGCACCTCCAGCACATTGGAATCGCGTTCGGTCTCGCCGTCGTACAGGTGCTCGGCCAGGTGGCTCTTGGACAGGATCTGCTGCGGGTGCAGCATGAAATAGCGCAACAGGCGAAATTCCGCCGCCGTCAGCTGGACGTCGACACCATCGCGGTTCACGCACTGGCGGCTTTCATCCAGGTGCAGGCCTGCAGCTTCCAGCGTGGGTTGATTGGCCAGGCCCCGGGCGCGACGCAGCAGCGCCTGAATGCGCAGCTGCAATTCCTCGGGGTGAAAGGGCTTGCTCAGGTAGTCGTCGGCCCCGGCTTTCAGGCCTTCGATCCGTTCTGCCCACGACCCGCGCGCCGTCAGGATCAGCACTGGCGTGGCCAGGCCGCCCCCACGCCACTGCGCCAGCACTTCCAGGCCCGGCAAGCCCGGCAGGCCGAGGTCGAGGATGATCAGGTCATAGGGTTCGCTCTGGCCCTGATACACCGCGTCTCGGCCATCGGCCAGCCAGTCTACGGCATAGCCCTGGCGCTGCAGGCTGGTGGTCAGTTCGTCGGCCAGGGGCACGTTGTCTTCGACAAGCAGCAGGCGCATGTCAGTCGTCTTCCTCGTCTTTGAGCAGGGCACCGCTGCTGGCATCGAGCTTGATCTCGCGCACCACGCCGTCGTCAGTCAGCAGCTCGACTTCATATTCGTAGCGGCCGTCGTCTTCTTCCAGCTCGGCCTCCAGCAGACGCGCCCCGGGGTAACGCCCCAGGGCGGTTTCCAGCAGTTGCTCGAGCGGCAGGATGACGCCCTTCTGGCGCAGTTTCAGGGCTTCGTCCTGGTCCAGGTCGCGGGCAACGGCCAGGGAACACACGGCCAGCAACGACAGCGCCAGGTATCGTGCCGGCCGGGGTAAATGGATCATCAGCTGTCCCGCGCGTCCTTCAGCACTTCGCCGGTCTTGGCATCCAGGTCGACATCCCACTCGACATTCTGCGTGTCGCGCAGTTCGACCTTGTAGATGTAGCGGCCGTACTCGTCTTCCAGCTCCGAATCGGTGACGGTGGCACCAGGGTGCTTGGCCACGGCGGTGGCCTTGAGTTCGTCCAGCGACTTGATGGTCTTGGCATTGACCAGTTTGACCACTTCGTCGGGCTGGACGTCCTTGGCGAAAGCGGCATTGGCGCCCAAGGCAAGGGCAGCGGCGGTGAACAGGGCAGTCAAGGTTTTCATGGTGGCTCTCCTGAGCGAGGTTCAAGTTGTCTACGGGGTTAAGACTAACCAGCGGTCCTTAATTCAACCTGAAAACAGCTGGCGCCATGATAGCGCAGCTGCAGCGCTATCAAGCCCCTATAATGACCGCCTTGTTACTTGCGAGATCCGTCATGAGCGCCATTCACATCAAATTCCCTGCACTCACCTTCAAGGCTGGCCAGCGCGCGCTGCAGCGGATTCGCGAGCGTGGCCTGCAGGCGGCCGATGTGGGCGTGCTGCCAGGTGCGGCGGGCGGGCCCAAGCCTTTAGGCATCCAGGGCCTGGACCTGGCACTGTTCGGCGAATGGCTGCCTTCGGCACCGCGGCAACGCGCACTGATCGGCGCCTCGATCGGCTCCTGGCGCTTCGCCAGCGCTTGCCTAGACGAACCGGTCGCCGGCATCCGCCGCCTGGGCGAACTGTATACCGAACAGGACTTCGCCAAGGGCGTCACTCCCGCCGAGATCAGCCGCAGTTGCCAGCGCATGCTTGACGACCTGCTGCAGGGCCGCGACGGGCAGATCCTCGCCAACCCGCACTACCGCCTGAACATCCTGGTGGTGAAGAGCCACGGCCAGCTCGCGCACGACCACCGTGGCCGCCTGGGCATGGGCCTGGGCTCGGTTATCGCCAGCAACTTGCTGGGGCGCTCGCGCCTTGCCCGGCATTTTGAACGGATCATCCTGCATGATGAGCGCAGCGCGCCGCCGCTTGATGCGCTGACCGATTTCCCTTCACGCTGCCTGCCACTGGACCTGGCCAACTTGCGCCAGGCCCTGCTCGCCTCGGGCTCGATCCCGATGGTGATGGAAGGCGTGCGTGACATCCCCGGCGCCGGTGCTGGCACCTATCGCGACGGCGGCCTGCTCGACTACCATCTCGACCTGCCCTACCGTGGCGACGACCTGGTGCTGTACCCGCACTTTACCGACAAGGTGGTGCCCGGCTGGTTCGACAAGGCGCTGCCCTGGCGCAAGGGCGATGCCACGCGCCTGCAGAACGTGCTGCTGATGACCCCCTCGCCGCAGTACCTGGCCGCGCTGCCCTTCGGCAAGCTGCCGGACCGCAACGACTTCAAGCGCTTCATGGGCGATGCGCCGAGCCGCAAGCGCTACTGGTACAAGGCCATTGCCGAAAGCCAGCGGCTGGGTGACGAGTTGCTCGAACTGATCGCCACCGGGCGGTTGCACGAACGCCTGCAAGCCTTGTAGCGGCCATGCTGGTAGACTGCGCGCATTATTGATTCACGCAGAGTTATGACAGTGGAAATCTTCAAGGAATTTACATTCGAATCGGCCCACCGCCTGCCCCACGTCCCTGAAGGGCACAAGTGCGGCCGCCTGCACGGCCACTCGTTCAAGGTCGGCCTGCACCTTACCGGCCCGCTTGACCCGCACACTGGCTGGATCCGCGACTTCGCCGAGGTCAAGGCGATCTTCAAGCCGATCTACGAGCAGTTGGACCATAACTACCTGAACGACATCCCAGGCCTGGAAAACCCCACCAGCGAAGTGATCGCCAAGTGGATCTGGGATCAGGTCAAACCACTGATGCCGGAACTGTCGAAAGTGCGCATCCACGAAACCTGCACCAGCGGTTGCGAATATACCGGCGACTGATACTCAAGGGCGTGGGCCTTTGTGGATGATTTTCATGGAGACCCGTCCTGGTGTGCCACCACCGGTATACAAGTAGGGGCGACCGAACTGCTTGTAACGGTTCATCGGGTAGCCGCTAGGTGCAATGAAGCGCAAATTGCACACGAGTTGATTCTGTACCAGCCCCAAAGAGGACAACCCCTCGATGCGCCACATCCGGGAACGGTGATACCAGTTTTCGATCACCCGTTCCTGCCCGGCATCGTGGGCACAGTCATACATCCCGACGTATCCCGCAAGGTTGTCATCCTCCATGAGAAACTGCCGTCTCTGGAACTTATCGTCCACGGGGCGAATTTCGTAGTATTCCTGGACCCCTCTGCGGTACAGGCCAAACCATAGCATCACGCAACGGACGTGCGTTGCCAGGCTCCTTATCGGAGCCTTGGACGAGGCAATTTTCGCGCCCTCGGGCTCAGTGCGCACCCAGCCATCCTCACCATCGCCACTGTAGAACTGCACCCAGATCGGCGCCAGCTGCGGCGTGGCGAAGTCCCAACTTTCCAGGCTCAGGGGCGTGCTCGATAGCTGCCACCAGCATTCAGCATAGAAGGAAGAGTCAGGGTCATGGACATAGACGTTTTTCATGGCTCGCTACCTGGCAATGATCAAGCGAATACGCTATGCCAGGGCAGCCACCTGCAAGCAGAGGGAAAGCAATCTAGAGCAGGTCGCCCTTGAGAAAGGCCGGTGCGATGTAGCGCTGATAATGGGCTTCGGACAGCAGGAAGAACTCACGGTCGATGGCGTCACGCAGCTGCGGCAACTCCCAATCGCGAAACTCCGGCAGCAGCACCATGCCGTAGGCTTCCAGATCACGGATCATCCGCGCCCCACGGGCGATCAGCTGGTAGGCCCAGCAGTATTCCGACTGCTGCTCGACGAAGCGGATCGAGCGCTGCTGCAGCTGCTGGCGCAGCAGGCTTTTGTCGAACACTTCCAATTTGGCCATCATCACCTGGACCAGCAGTTGCTCCAGGCGCAGCCAGACGGCGCGCTTCTGTTCGTCGTCGTAACCGTTCCAGTTGATCACTTCGTGGTGAAAACGCTTGCAGCCACGGCACACGGTGTCCCCGTAAACAGTGGAACAGAGGCCGACACAAGGGGTCTTGATGGACTGGTTGGACATTGAAAACAACGGCTTGGCGGTGGAACACGGGGTCATGTTAGCCCTTTGTCTAACCAGGGTCACCCGTTAAAGTCATGATCGCTGCCTTACCTTCGGGCTTTTTTTGCCGTAGAATCATCCCGCCTTTTCAAGGCAACAATGTCCGTTGGAAGCTGTTTTCAAAGCGTCACGAGCACAGTTCATCCGGTAGAACGGCGTTGGCCCGGGCCATGCAACCCTCGCATGCCCGCGCCAGCCCTCATCAGCTCCCGTTCTGCAGGCGTAAAACTTTGAAAGCAGCTTCTGTAAGGATTCTCTGCGACTCTGGCTGGGCGGCCCACAAAGCCGTGGCAGCGCATGGGTGCATTGAATGCTGGATGAGCGTCCCGGACTCCCTTTAGGGACCACTGATGAGGGTAATAACTGTGCTTGAAGCCTACCGCAAACACATCGAAGAGCGTGCCGCCCTGGGTATCGTGCCCCAGCCGCTGAACGCCGAACAAACTGCAGGCCTGGTCGAGCTGCTGAAAAACCCGCCAGCCGGCGAAGAAGCCTTCCTCGTAGACCTGATCACCAACCGCGTTCCGCCAGGAGTCGACGAAGCTGCCTACGTCAAGGCCGCTTTCCTCTCCGCCGTGGCCAAGGGCGAAGCCAAGTCGCCACTGATCGACCGCAAGCACGCTGCTGAACTGCTGGGCACCATGCAGGGCGGCTACAACATCGAGACGCTGGTTGCGCTGCTGGACGACGCCGAACTGGGCGCCGTCGCGGCCGAACAGCTCAAGCACACCCTGCTGATGTTCGATGCCTTCCACGACGTGGCCGAAAAGGCCAAGGCCGGCAACGTTCACGCCAAGGCCGTGCTGGACTCCTGGGCTGCTGGCGAGTGGTTCACCTCGCGTCCGGCCATCGCCGACAAATACACCCTGACCGTGTTCAAGGTGCCTGGCGAAACCAACACCGACGACCTGTCCCCTGCTCCGGACGCCTGGTCGCGCCCTGACATCCCGCTGCACGCCCTGGCCATGCTGAAGATGGCCCGTGACGGCATCGAGCCATCGCAGCCTGGTTCGGTCGGCCCGCTGGCACAGATCGAAGCAGTCAAGGCCAAGGGCTTCCCGGTGGCCTACGTCGGTGACGTGGTCGGTACCGGTTCCTCGCGTAAATCCGCCACCAACTCGGTGCTGTGGTTCTTCGGCGACGACATCCCGTACGTGCCGAACAAGCGCGCTGGTGGCTTCTGCTTCGGCACCAAGATCGCCCCGATCTTCTACAACACCATGGAAGACGCCGGCGCCCTGCCGATCGAATTCGACTGCACCAACTTGGCCATGGGCGACGTCATCGACGTTTACCCGTTCAAAGGTGAAGTGCGCCGTCACGGCAGCGACGAGCTGGTCACCGAGTTCGCCCTGAAAACCGAAGTACTGCTGGACGAAGTCCGCGCTGGCGGCCGTATCCCGCTGATCGTCGGCCGTGGCCTGACCGAAAAAGCCCGCGCCGAACTGGGCCTGGGTGCTTCCGACCTGTTCAAGAAGCCAGAGCAGCCTGCCGACACCGGCAAGGGCTTCACCCTGGCGCAGAAAATGGTCGGCCGTGCCTGCGGCCTGGCAGAAGGCCAGGGCGTGCGCCCAGGTGCGTACTGCGAGCCGAAGATGACCACCGTCGGTTCCCAGGACACCACTGGTCCGATGACCCGCGACGAGCTGAAAGACCTGGCGTGCCTGGGCTTCTCCGCTGACCTGGTGATGCAGTCTTTCTGCCACACCGCGGCCTATCCGAAGCCGATCGACGTCAACACCCACCACACCCTGCCAGACTTCATCCGCACCCGTGGCGGCGTGTCGCTGCGCCCAGGCGACGGCATCATCCACAGCTGGCTGAACCGCATGCTGATGCCTGACACCGTAGGTACCGGTGGCGACTCGCACACCCGCTTCCCGATCGGCATCTCGTTCCCGGCCGGCTCCGGCCTGGTGGCCTTCGCCGCCGCCACCGGCGTCATGCCGCTGGACATGCCAGAATCGATCCTGGTGCGCTTCAAGGGCAAACTGCAACCAGGCATCACCCTGCGTGACCTGGTCCACGCCATCCCTTACTACGCCATCCAGAAGGGCCTGCTGACCGTCGAGAAGAAAGGCAAGAAAAACGCCTTCTCCGGCCGCATCCTGGAAATCGAAGGCCTGGACGAGCTGACCGTCGAGCAAGCCTTCGAGCTGTCCGACGCCTCGGCCGAGCGTTCCGCTGCGGGCTGCACCATCAAGCTGCCGGAAAAGGCCATCGCCGAGTACCTGCAGTCCAACATCACCCTGCTGCGCTGGATGATCGGCGAAGGCTACGGCGATGCCCGCACCCTGGAGCGCCGCGCCCAGGCCATGGAAGCCTGGCTGGCCAAGCCTGAGCTGCTGTCGGCCGATGCCGATGCCGAATACGCCGAAATCATCGAGATCGACCTGGCCGACGTGAAAGAGCCTGTGCTCTGCGCGCCGAACGACCCGGACGATGCCCGCCTGCTGTCCTCGGTACAGGGCGAGAAGATCGACGAAGTGTTCATCGGTTCGTGCATGACCAACATCGGTCACTTCCGCGCTGCCGGCAAGCTGCTGGACAAGGTCAAGGGCGGTATCCCGACCCGTCTGTGGCTGGCCCCGCCAACCAAGATGGACGCCCACCAGCTGACCGAAGAAGGCTACTACGGCATCTACGGCAAGGCCGGTGCGCGCATGGAAATGCCAGGCTGCTCGCTGTGCATGGGTAACCAGGCACGCGTGCAGACCGGTTCGACCGTGGTCTCCACGTCGACCCGTAACTTCCCGAACCGTCTGGGCGACGCCACCAACGTGTACCTGGCCTCGGCCGAGCTGGCTGCGGTCGCTTCGATCATCGGCAAGCTGCCGACCGTCGAAGAGTACATGCAGTACGCCAAGGACATCGACAGCATGGCTGCCGACGTTTACCGCTACCTGAGCTTCGACCAGATCGCCGAGTTCCGCGAAGCGGCTGCCAACGCCAAGATCCCGGTGGTTCAGGCGTAAGCATCGGTTGTAGGCTGTAAGACAAAGCCCCGGCAGAAATGCCGGGGCTTTTTTATTCATCCTGTGCTGGCCTCAGATAGCGAACAGATCCACAAACCGGTGCACCGCCATCTGCTCCAGCTGCTGCTGGTCCTTGCACAGTTCGAAAATCTGCTGACAGCGTTGCCGCACAAAGCGCGTCGCCAGGTTTTCCCTGAACTTGGCCTCCAGCAACGGTATCCCCTCCTCCCGCCGCCGCCGATGCCCGATCGGATACTCCACCGACACCTGCTCGGTGCTGCTGCCGTCCTTGAAGAACACCTGCACGGCATTGGCAATCGAACGCTTGTCCGCCTCCAGGTATTCCCGGCTGAAGCGCGGGTCTTCAACCACCTCCATCTTCTCGCGCAGGCGATCGATGCTCGGGTGGTTGGCATGGAAGGCATCTTCATAATACTCGGCCACCAGGTGACCGAAGATCAGCGGCACCGCCACCATGTATTGCAGGCAATGGTCACGGTCAGCGGCGTTGGCCAACGGGCCACTCTTGGAAATGATGCGAATCGCCGACTCCTGGGTGGTAATGACGATGCGGTCGATTTCATGTAGGCGGTTACGCACCAGCGGGTGCAGGGTGACCGCCGCCTCGCAGGCCGTCTGGGCGTGGAACTCGGCCGGGAAGCTGACCTTGAACAGCACATTCTCCATCACGTAACTGGCCAAGGCTTGCGGCAGGCGCAGCTCGTACTGGCCGGCCGGCTTCACCGCCAGGTCCTTGTTGGTGTGACTGAACAAGACGTCATGGAAACCCCACTGCGCTGCCGTCAGCACCCCGGGCACGCCCATTTCGCCACGTAGCGCGATATCGGCCAGGCGTACGCCGCGGCTGGAGGCGTCGCCGGCCGCCCAGGACTTGCGCGAGCCGGCGTTGGGCGCATGGCGGTAAGTGCGCAACGCCTGGCCATCGACGAAAGCATGGGACAAGGCTGAAAGCATCTGCTCGCGGTTGGCCCCCATCAGCCTGGCGCACACGGCGGTCGAGGCCACCTTGACCAGTATCACGTGATCGAGGCCCACCCGATTGAACGAGTTCTCCAGCGCCAGCACGCCCTGGATCTCATGGGCCATGACCATGGCTTCGAGCACGTCGCGCATCAGCAGCGGTGCTTCACCGCTGGCCACACGCTTCTGTGACAGGTGATCGGCAACCGCCAGGATGCCGCCAAGGTTGTCCGAGGGGTGCGCCCATTCTGCGGCCAGCCAGGTGTCGTTGTAGTCCAGCCAGCGCACGGTGCAGCCGATGTCCCAGGCGGCTTTGACCGGGTCGAGGCGATAGGCGGTTCCGGGAACGCGCGCGCCATTGGGCACCACGGTGCCTTCCACCAGCGGGCCGAGGAGCTTGGTGCATTCAGGGAAGCGCAGGGCCAGCAGGCCGCAGCCGAGGGTGTCCATCAGGCAGTTGCGTGCGGTGTCCAGGGCTTCAGGGGATTCGACCCGGTATGTGAGGGCGTAGTCGGCGAGGGTTTGCAGCACCCGGTCGTAATCCGGGCGGTCGTTCAGGTCCACGTTGGCGCTCATAGCCAGCTCCCTTCAGAATTGCCGGGGCTGCAACGCAGCCCCTGCGAACTAAAGCCGAGCGCCAGTGGTGCGTTAGAAGCTATCGCCAGGCACGCGAACCCAGCCCTCCATCAGCACGCGAGCACTGCGGCTCATGATTGCCTTGGTCACCGTCCACTGGCCATCCACCTGGCGCGCCTCGGCCCCGACCCGCAAAGTGCCGGACGGATGACCGAAACGCACGGCACTGCGCTCGCCCCCGCCCGCAGCGAGGTTGACCAGCGTGCCCGGAATGGCCGCGGCGGTGCCGATGGCCACGGCTGCGGTACCCATCATCGCGTGGTGCAGCTTGCCCATGGACAACGCACGCACCAGCAGGTCGATGTCACCGGCCGCAACCACCTTGCCACTGGACGCAGTGTAGGTGCTCGGCGGCGCAACGAAAGCCACCTTTGGCGTGTGCTGACGCCCGGCAGCCTGATCGACATGCTCGATCAGGCCCATGCGCACGGCGCCGTAGGCGCGGATGGTCTCGAAACGCAGCAGCGCCTGTGGGTCGCCGTTGATCGCATCCTGCAATTCGGTACCGGTGTAGCCGATGTCGGCGGCATTGACGAACACGGTCGGGATGCCAGCGTTGATCAAGGTCGCCTTGAAGGTGCCGACACCCGGCACTTCCAGGTCGTCCACCAGGTTGCCGGTGGGGAACATCGCCCCACCATCGCCATCCTCGTCGGCGGCCGGATCAAGGAACTCCAGCTGCACTTCGGCGGCCGGGAAAGTCACGCCGTCCAGTTCGAAGTCGCCGGTTTCCTGCACTTCACCTTCGGTGATCGGCACATGGGCGATGATGGTCTTGCCGATGTTGGCCTGCCAGATGCGCACGGTGGCGATGCCGTTGCGCGGAATGCGCGCCGGGTCGACCAGGCCGTTGCTGATGGCGAACGAGCCGACTGCGGCAGACAGATTGCCGCAGTTGCCGCTCCAGTCGACGAAGGCCTTGTCGATGGCGACCTGGCCGAACAGGTAATCGACATCGTGCCCGGGCTTGATGCTCTTCGACAGGATGACCGTCTTGCTGGTGCTCGACGTAGCGCCGCCCATGCCGTCGATCTGCTTGGCATAAGGGTCGGGGCTGCCGATCACCCGCAACAGCAAGGCATCGCGAGCTGGGCCCGGGACCTGGGCCGATTCCGGCAGGTCTTGCAGGCGGAAGAACACGCCCTTGCTGGTACCGCCACGGATGTACGTGGCGGGGATTCTCACTTGCGCTACATGTGCCATGTTCAACTCCTGTTCAAGCGGTCGCTTCGAGGAAGTCCTGGGCAAAGCGCTGCAGCACCCCGCCCGCCTCATAGATCGACACTTCCTCGGCAGTGTCCAGGCGGCAGGTGACCGGCACTTCGACACGCTCGCCATTGCGCCGCGTGACCACCAGGGTCAGCGTCGCCCGAGGCTTGCGCTGGCCGAGCACGTCATAGGTCTCGCTGCCGTCCAGGCCCAGGGTCTTGCGGTCGGTGCCCGGTTTGAACTCCAGCGGCAACACGCCCATGCCCACCAGGTTGGTGCGGTGAATGCGCTCGAAGCCCTCGGCGACGATCGCTTCGACACCGGCCAGGCGCACACCCTTGGCCGCCCAGTCACGGGACGAACCCTGGCCATAGTCGCCACCGGCAACGATGATCAGCGGCTGCTTGCGCTCCATATAGGTTTCGATGGCCTCCCACATGCGGGTGACCTTGCCTTCCGGTTCGATGCGCGCCAGCGAGCCTTGCTTCACGCTGCCGTCGTCCTTGCGCACCATTTCGTTGAAGAGCTTGGGGTTGGCGAAGGTGGCACGCTGCGCGGTCAGGTGGTCACCGCGGTGGGTGGCGTAGGAGTTGAAGTCCTCTTCCGGCAGGCCCATCTTCGCCAGGTATTCACCTGCGGCGCTGTCGAGCAGGATGGCGTTGGACGGCGACAGGTGGTCGGTGGTGATGTTGTCCGGCAGCACCGCCAGCGGGCGCATGCCGCGCAGGGTGCGTTCACCGGCCAGGGCGCCTTCCCAGTATGGCGGGCGGCGGATATAGGTGCTCATCGGGCGCCAGTCGTACAGCGGCGCAACTTTTGGCCCGCGGTCTTCCTCGATGGCGAACATCGGGATGTAGACCTTGCGGAACTGCTCCGGCTTGACCGCCGCACGCACGACTGCGTCGATTTCCTCGTCGCTCGGCCAGATGTCCTTGAGGCGGATTTCCTTGCCATCGACCACGCCCAGCACGTCCTTTTCGATGTCGAAGCGGATGGTGCCGGCAATCGCGTAGGCCACCACCAGCGGCGGCGAGGCGAGGAACGCCTGCTTGGCATAAGGGTGGATACGCCCGTCGAAGTTGCGGTTGCCCGACAGCACGGCGGTGGCATACAGGTCACGGTCGATGATTTCCTGCTGGATCACCGGGTCCAGTGCGCCGGACATGCCGTTGCAGGTGGTACAGGCGAAGGCGACGATGCCGAAGCCCAGTTGCTCCAGCTCCTTTTCCAGCCCCGCTTCTTCCAGGTACAGCTGCACGGCCTTGGAGCCGGGTGCCAGCGACGACTTGACCCATGGCTTGCGGTTGAGGCCGAGCTTGTTGGCGTTGCGCGCCAGCAGGCCGGCGGCAATCACGTTGCGCGGGTTGCTGGTGTTGGTGCAGCTGGTGATGGCGGCGATGATCACCGCACCGTCGGGCATCTGCCCCGGCACTTCTTCCCAGGCACCGGCGATGCCCTTTGCCGCCAGGTCACTGGTAGCGACGCGGGCGTGCGGGTTGGACGGGCCGGCCATGTTGCGCACCACACTCGACAGGTCGAAGCTCAGGGTGCGCTCGTATTCGGCCTTGGCCAGGCTGTCGGCCCACAGGCCGGCGACCTTGGCGTAAGTTTCCACCAGCTGCACCTGCTGGTCGTCGCGGCCGGTCAGCTTGAGGTAGTCGATGGTCTGCTGGTCGATGGCGAACATCGCAGCGGTGGCGCCGTATTCCGGGGCCATGTTGGAGATGGTGGCACGGTCGCCCAGGGTCAGGGCGCGTGCGCCTTCGCCATGGAACTCGAGGTAGGCGCCGACGACTTTCTGCTTGCGCAGGAATTCGGTCAGGGCCAGCACCAGGTCGGTGGCGGTGATGTTCGGTGCCAGCTTGCCGGTCAGCTCGACGCCGACGATTTCCGGCAGGCGCATCCACGAGGCGCGGCCCAGCATGACGTTTTCGGCTTCCAGGCCGCCGACACCAATGGCGATCACGCCCAGGGCATCGACATGCGGGGTGTGGCTGTCGGTGCCAACGCAGGTGTCCGGGTAGGCCACGCCGCGGTCGCTGTGGATGACCGGCGACATCTTCTCCAGGTTGATCTGGTGCATGATGCCGTTGCCAGGCTGGATCACATCGACGTTCTTGAACGCCTTCTTGGTCCAGTTGATGAAATGGAAACGGTCTTCGTTACGGCGGTCTTCGATGGCGCGGTTCTTCTCGAACGCCTGCGGGTCGAAACCACCGCACTCCACGGCCAGGGAGTGGTCGACAATCAGCTGCACCGGTACCACCGGGTTGACCTGGGCCGGGTCACCGCCCTTGTCGGCGATGGCATCACGCAGGCCGGCGAGGTCGACCAGGGCGGTCTGGCCGAGGATGTCATGGCACACCACCCGGGCCGGGAACCATGGGAAGTCGAGATCGCGCTTGCGCTCGATCAGCTGGCCCAGCGAGGCGTCGAGGGTGGCCGGGTCGCAGCGGCGCACCAGGTTTTCGGCCAGCACGCGGGAGGTATACGGCAGGCTGTCGTAGGCACCGGGCTTGATGGCCTCGACGGCAGCGCGGGCATCGAAGTAGTCCAGGGCTGTGCCTGGCAGGTTCTTGCGGAATGCAGTATTCATCTTGGAATCAGGCTCGGTCACAGGATTCGGAAGGTTGCCCCGCCTCCACACGGGAAGCGGGTTGCCTCTCTTTATCTATTCAGCGCTGCTCGATCGGCACGAACTGGCGCTGTTCGACGCCGACGTATTCGGCACTCGGGCGGATGATGCGGTTGTTGGCGCGCTGTTCGAACACGTGCGCGGCCCAGCCAGTCAGGCGCGAGCAGACGAAGATCGGGGTGAACAGCTTGGTCGGGATGCCCATGAAGTGGTACGCCGAGGCATGGTAGAAGTCGGCGTTGGGGAACAGGCGCTTCTGCTCCCACATGGTCTTGTCGATGGCTTCGGAAACCGGGTACAGGACCGTGTCACCGACCTGGTCGGCCAGCTGTTTCGACCAGCCTTTGATCACCTCGTTGCGCGGGTCGGACTCTTTGTAGATCGCGTGGCCGAAGCCCATGATCTTGTCCTTGCGCTCGAGCATGCGCAGCAGTTCGGCAGTGGCCTCCTGCGGGCTCTGGAAGCGTTCGATCAGTTCCATCGCCGCTTCGTTGGCACCGCCGTGCAGCGGGCCGCGCAGCGAACCGATGGCAGCGGTGACGCAGGAATACAGGTCAGACAGGGTCGAGGCGCACACCCGCGCGGTGAAGGTCGAGGCGTTGAACTCGTGCTCGGCGTAGAGAATCAGCGACACGTTCATCACCTTGACGTGCAGCTCGCTCGGCTTCTTGCCATGCAGCAGGTGCAGGAAGTGGCCACCGAGGGTGTCTTCATCACTGGTGCAGTCGATGCGCACACCGTGGTGGGTGAAGCGGTACCAATAGCACATCACTGCCGGGAACAGCGCCAGCAGGCGGTCGGTTTTCTCGCGTTGGGCTTCGAAGGTAAGCTCCGGCTCCAGGGTACCCAGCACCGAGCAACCGGTGCGCATCACGTCCATCGGGTGAGCATCGCGCGGAATGCGCTCGAGCACTTCCTTCAGCGCCTGCGGCAGGTCACGCAGGCCCTTGAGCTTGCGCTTGTAGTCGGCCAGTTCGGCCTTGCTCGGCAGCTCGCCGTACAGCAGCAGGTAGGCGACTTCTTCGAATTCGGCACCGGCGGCCAAGTCACGGACGTCGTAGCCACGGTAGGTCAGGCCGGCACCGGCCTGGCCCACGGTCGACAGTGCGGTCTGGCCAGCCACCTGGCCACGCAGGCCAGCGCCACTGAGTACTTTTGCTTCGGCCATGGTGTTTCTCCTTTCTTGAATTTGTTATAGGAAGCGATCTGGCTAATTCGGGAACGGTGCGCTCAACCTTTCTTCTGGGCAAACAGCGCGTCGAGGCTCTGCTCGAAGGCGTGGTAGCCAATGGCATCGTAGAGCTCCATGCGGGTCTGCATGGTGTCGATCACGTTCTTCTGCGTGCCGTCGCGGCGCAGTGCGGTGTAGACGTTTTCAGCCGCCTTGTTCATGGCGCGGAACGCCGACAGCGGATAAAGCACCAGCGACACATCGACCGAGGCCAGCTCTTCGGTGGTGTACAGCGGCGTGGCGCCGAATTCGGTGATGTTGGCCAGGATCGGTGCCTGCACCCGATCAGCGAAGGTCTTGTACATCGACAGTTCGGTGATGGCTTCCGGGAAGATCATGTCGGCGCCCGCCTCGATGCAGGCGGCAGCGCGGTCCAGGGCAGCGTTCAGGCCTTCCACCGCCAGGGCGTCGGTACGCGCCATGATCACGAAGCTGTCATCGGTGCGGGCATCCACCGCGGCCTTGATGCGGTCGACCATCTCCTGCTGGGTGACGATTTCCTTGTTCGGGCGGTGGCCGCAGCGCTTGGCGCCAACCTGGTCCTCGATGTGGATCGCCGCTGCTCCGAACTTGCACATCGAGCGCACGGTGCGGGCGACGTTGAAGGCCGACGCGCCGAAACCGGTGTCGACGTCCACCAGCAAGGGCACGTCGCAGACATCGGTGATGCGGCGCACATCGGTCAGCACGTCATCCAGGCCACTGATACCCAGGTCAGGCAGGCCCAGGGAGCCAGCGGCAACGCCGCCACCGGACAGATAGATGGCCTTGAAACCGGCACGCTTGGCCAGCAGCGCATGGTTGGCGTTGATCGCGCCGACCACTTGCAGGGGGTGTTCGGCGGCAACGGCGTCGCGGAAACGTTGACCGGGGGTGCTCTTCACAGTCATTTCTCACCTCGTGGGCTATTGTTGTTGGCGTCCAGGTAGTGACGCTCGATGTTGCGCTTGGACGCGCCGATGTGGCGGCGCATCAGGAGTTCGGCCAGTTCACCGTCACGGTCGGCGATGGCATCGAGAATGCGGTGGTGTTCGGCAAAGGCCTGGCGCGGCCGGTTGGGCGTGGCGGAAAACTGGATGCGGTACATGCGCACCAGTTGATACAGCTCGCCGCAAAGCATCTTGACCAGGGTCTGGTTGCCGCTGCCCTGGATGATCCGGTAGTGGAAGTCGTAGTCGCCTTCCTGCTGGTAATAGCCAAGCCCGGCCTGGAACGCAGCATCGCGCTCATGGGTATCGAGCACCCGGCGCAGCTCGTCGATGTCGGCCTGGCTCATGCGCTCGGCCGCCAGGCGGCAGGCCATGCCTTCGAGTGATTCGCGGATTTCGTACAGTTCGATCAGCTCGGCATGATTGAGCGACACCACCCGCGCGCCGACATGCGGCACACGCACCAGCAGACGCTGGCCCTCCAACCGATGGATGGCCTCGCGCAGCGGGCCGCGGCTGATGCCATAGGTGCGCGCCAGCTCCGGTTCGGAGATCTTGCTGCCCGGGGCGATGTCGCCCTTGACGATCGCCGCCTGGATACGCCGGAAGACATTCTCGGACAAGGTTTCCGTTTCGTCTGACTCGACGGGGCTTGGGGTGGTGAGGTCCAGCATATTGTCGACACCTTGCTAATCGCTTGAGCAAAAACTAGCGAATCAGAGGCGAACAGTCAAAGACAAAATGAACATTGTCGACAATCGTCTAAGAACGAACTTACCCAGTGATGGCGTTGTCAGATCGCGGCACGCTGGCGTCAAGACGTCGGCGTGATAGAATGCCGCGCCTCCAACGGAGTATCGATAGTGTGTTTGTCTTCAATTCATGTTGATGACAGATGAACGAGGAAGCTTGTGCAGTCGTTGCCAGTCAACTTAGCCCCGAACCCCGCACAGCTAAGCACCGCGCCAGGATTATGAGACTTACACCCGTATTATTGCTGTTATGCCTCACCCTGCTGCCGGCCCTTGGCCAGGCGGCGGGCAAGACCGTGTACGGTCTGAACGAATACGCCCGGCTCGGCGACCTTGACCTGGAAGTGGCCGCCAAGCTCGACACCGGGGCCAAGACCGCGTCGCTCAGCGCCCGCGACATCAAGCGCTTCAAGCGCAACGGCGAAAGCTGGGTGCGCTTCTACCTGGCCATCGACGCCGCCCATTCGCACCCCATCGAACGCCCCCTGGCGCGCGTGAGCAAGATCAAGCGCCGCGCCGGCGACTATGATGCGGAATCCGGCAAGGCCTACACTGCCCGCCCGGTCATCGAACTTGAAATCTGCATGGGCCAGGCCCGGCGCACCATCGAAGTCAACCTCACCGACCGCAGCGCCTTCCAGTTCCCGCTGCTGATCGGCTCCGAGGCGCTCAAGCACTTCGACGCGCTGGTCGACCCAAGCCTTAAATACGCGGCCGGCAAACCTGCCTGTGCCACCGACGCTCCCAAAGCAGAGTAACCCCGATGCGCTCTCTTACCCTCCATCTGAAAGTCCTGATCACCGTGCTGGTGCTGCTCGGCGTGGCGGTCACGGCCTATCAGATCTTCGTGCTCGGCATCCCGGTGACCGAGGACGAGACCGACGACTTGTGGAACATCGACGCCAAGGTCGAGTTCGTCGCCAGTTCCAAGGACCCGGTCAAGATCCAGATGTTCGTGCCGCCGCTGAACCGTGACTACGTCAGCCTCAACGAGAGCTTCATCTCCAACAACTACGGCGTCAGCGTCAACCGCGTCGACGGCAACCGCAAGGTGACCTGGTCGGCGCGCCGCGTCAGCGGCAACCAGACCCTGTACTACCGCCTGGTGCTGACCAAGCGCTACAGCAACGAAAAGTCCGCCATCAAGGGCCCGACCTTCCGTGACAGCCTGGCCATCGACGGCCCCGAGAAGATCGCCGCCGAAGCCCTGATGGCACCGATCCGCCAGCACTCGGCCGACGTCGAGACCTTCGTCAGCGAGACCATCAAGCGGGTCAACAACCTCAACGACGACAACGTCAAGCTGCTGCTGGCCGGCGACACCTCGCCGATGAAGAAGGCCCAGGTCATCGACCTGCTGCTGTCGATTGCCCACGTGCCGATGGAAAAGGTCCACACCATCCGGCTGGTTGCCGACACCCCGCAAACACCTGAACTGTGGCTGCGCAGTTTCAACGGCAACGACTGGCTGTACTTCAACCCGGACACCGGCGAACAGGGCCTGCCATCCGACCGCCTGCTGTGGTGGACCGGTGACGACAACCTGATCACCGTCGATGGCGGCAAGAAGGCCAACGTCACCTTCAGCATGAACAACAGCGAGATGAACGCCATCCGCCTGGCCAAGCTGACCGACGAGAACACCGACGCCGACTTCCTCGAATACTCGCTGTACGGCCTGCCACTGCAGACCCAACAGACCTTCATGATCATGGTGATGATCCCGATCGGCGTGCTGGTGATCCTGATCCTGCGCAACCTGATCGGCATCCAGACCCTGGGTACCTTCACCCCGGTGCTGATCGCCCTGGCCTTCCGCGAGACTCAGCTGGGCTTCGGCATCGTACTGTTCACGGTGATCACCGCGCTGGGCCTGTCGCTACGCTCGTACCTGGAACACCTGAAGCTGCAGATGCTGCCGCGCCTGTCGGTGGTGCTGACCTTCGTTGTGGTCCTGATTGCCGCCATCAGCCTGTTCAGCCACAAGCTGGGCCTGGAGCGCGGCCTGTCGGTGGCGCTGTTCCCGATGGTGATCCTGACCATGACCATCGAACGCCTGTCGATCACCTGGGAAGAGCGCGGTGGTGGCCATGCCATGAAAGTGGCGATCGGCACGCTGTTCGCCGCCTCCCTGGCACACCTGCTGATGATGGTGCCGGAGCTGGTGTACTTCGTCTTCACCTTCCCTGCCGTGCTGTTGGTCCTGGTGGGCTTCATGCTGGCGATGGGTCGCTATCGCGGCTACCGCCTGACCGAGCTCGTGCGTTTCAAGGCATTCCTGAAGAAGGCTGACGCCTGATGTTTGGCCTGATCAAGACGTGGAAAGCCCTGGAGGCCCGGGGCATCATGGGGATCAACCGGCGTAACGCGGACTACGTACTGAAGTACAACAAGCGCAGCCTGTACCCGATCGTCGACGACAAGATCATCACCAAGGAGCGTGCGCTCGCTGCTGGCATCCATGTGCCGGAGATGTACGGCATCATCGAGACCGAGAAGCAGATCGAAAAGCTTCACGAGATCATCGGCGGGCGCAACGATTTCGTCATCAAGCCGGCGCAGGGCGCCGGCGGTGACGGCATCCTGGTGATCGCAGACCGCTTCGAGGACCGCTATCGCACGGTGTCCGGCAAGATCATCAGCCACGAGGAAATCGAGCACCAGGTGTCGAGCATCCTCACCGGCCTTTACTCGCTCGGCGGCCACCGTGACCGTGCGCTGATCGAGTACCGGGTGACCCCGGACCAGATCTTCAAGAGCATCAGCTACGAGGGCGTACCGGACATCCGCATCATCGTGCTGATGGGCTACCCGGTAATGGCCATGCTGCGCCTGCCGACCCGTCAGTCCGGCGGCAAGGCCAACCTGCACCAGGGCGCCATCGGTGTGGGTGTGGACCTGGCCACCGGCGTGACCCTGCGCGGCACCTGGCTGAACAACATCATCAGCAAGCACCCGGACACCACCAACGCGGTGGACGGCGTGCAATTGCCGAACTGGGACGGCTTCATGAAGCTGGCTGCCGGCTGCTACGAGCTGTGCGGGTTGGGGTACATCGGCGTGGACATGGTGCTGGACCAGGACAAGGGGCCGCTGATTCTCGAACTCAACGCCCGCCCCGGCCTGAACATCCAGATCGCCAACGACACCGGGCTGACCCAGCGTACCCATGCCATCGAGGCGCACATCGAAGCGCTGGCCAAGGAAGGGATCACCGAAGACGCCGAACAGCGTGTGCGGGTGACCCAGAATCTGTTCGGGCACGTGCATCCGCGTTAAGCCCCCTGGGGCCGCTTTGCGGCCCCTCACAATGTTTAATGTCGCGCCCAGTGCTAGGCGCATTTCCTACACAGGTCTACAATCGCCCCCTCGCTTTTACATCGCCGTCCACACTGATGCCGACCTGTACGCTCCACCCCCTGCCCTATCAGCCCGACCCCGCTGCCTATTTCGCCCGCCTGCGCCAGGCCCCCGGCGCGATCCTGCTCGACAGCGCACGCCCCGGCGCCCAGCGCGGCCGCTTCGACCTGCTCAGCGCCTGGCCCGTGCAACACCTGCAGGCCCAGCCCGACGAGGACGGCCGCGCCTTCCTCGAACGCCTGCGCGCCAGCCTGGCGCAACTCGGTGAAGCACAGCTGCCCGCCGGCATCGAGCTCCCCTTCGCCGGCGGCCTGATCGGCTACCTGAGCTACGACTTCGGTCGCCGCCTGGAACAGCTGCCCAGCCTTGCGAGCGACGACCTGGCTTTGCCCGATGCACAGCTGGGCCTGTACGCCTGGGCAGTGGTGACCGACCACCAGCTTGGCACCAGCCAACTGGTGCTCCACCCGAGCCTGGCGCCTGAAGAGCGGGCTCGCCTGACGGCATTGTTCGAGAGTGTCGACACTTCGACGTGCGGCGATTTCCAACTGCTTGCCCCGATGCGGGGCGACTTGCAGCCCGAACAGTACCAGGCCGCCTTCGACCAGGTGCAGCGCTACATCCAGGCCGGAGACTGCTATCAGATCAACCTCACCCAGCGTTTCCGCGCCCCCTGCCAGGGCGACCCGTGGCACGCCTACCAGGCCCTGCGCAAAGCCTGCCCGACGCCGTTCTCCGGCTACCAGCAACTGGCTGACGGCAGTGCACTGCTGAGCTTTTCCCCGGAGCGCTTCATCCGTGTCAGCCAGGGCCAGGTGGAGACCCGCCCGATCAAGGGCACCCGCCCGCGCTCGGCCGATCCTGCCGAAGACGCCCGCAATGCCGAAGAGTTGCGCCACAGCGCCAAGGATCGCTCGGAAAACCTGATGATCGTCGACCTGCTGCGCAACGACCTGGGGCGCACCTGCGAAATCGGCTCGGTGAAGGTGCCGGAGCTGTTCAGCCTGGAAAGCTACCCCAACGTCCACCACCTGGTCAGCAGCGTCACCGGCCAGCTGGCCCGCGACAAGGATGCCCTGGACCTGATCGGCGACAGCTTCCCGGGCGGCTCGATCACCGGTGCGCCGAAGATTCGCGCCATGCAGATCATCGACGAGCTGGAACCCACCCGCCGCGCGCTGTACTGCGGCTCGCTGCTGTACGTGGACGTGCGCGGCGAGATGGACAGCTCCATCGCTATCCGCAGCCTGCTGGTCAAGGACGGCCAGGTCAGTTGCTGGGGCGGCGGCGCTGTGGTGGCCGACTCGAACTGGCAGGCCGAATACGAGGAATCGATTGCCAAGGTGCGGGTGCTGATGGAAACGCTGCAGAGCCTTTGAGGCTCATCGCCAGGCGTCTACCCCGCCATTTTTTGTTACCATCACCCCATTACGAGCGCACAGCGCCACAGCCAAGATGGAAACCGCCTGATGAGCCAACCCTTCGACGTCGCCGCCCTGGCCGCGACCTATGCCAACAAGTCCCCGCAGGACATCCTCAAGCTCGCCTTCGAGCACTTTGGCGACGACCTGTGGATCTCCTTCAGCGGCGCCGAGGATGTGGTGCTGGTCGATATGGCCTGGAAGCTGAACAAGCAGGTCAAGGTGTTCAGCCTCGACACCGGCCGCCTGCACCCGGAGACCTACCGCTTCATCGACCAGGTGCGCGAGCAGTACAACCTGCCGATCGAAATCCTCAGCCCGGATCGCGCCAAGCTCGACCCGTTCGTCAAGGAAAAAGGCCTGTTCAGCTTCTACAAGGACGGCCACGGCGAATGCTGCGGCATCCGCAAGATCGAACCGCTGCGGCGCAAGCTCGCCACCGTCAGCGCCTGGGCCACAGGCCAGCGTCGCGACCAGAGCCCAGGCACCCGCAGCCAAGTGGCAGCGCTGGAAATCGACGGCGCGTTCTCCACGCCCGAGCGCACCCTGTACAAGTTCAACCCGCTGGCGCAGATGACCAGTGAGGAAGTGTGGGGTTACATCCGCATGCTCGAACTGCCGTACAACAGCCTGCACGAACGCGGCTTCATCAGCATCGGTTGCGAGCCTTGCACGCGCCCGGTGCTGCCGAACCAGCATGAGCGCGAAGGCCGCTGGTGGTGGGAAGAGTCGACCCAGAAGGAATGCGGGCTGCATGCCGGCAACCTGATCAGCAAGGCCTGATTCGCAGGCAAAGAAAAACCGGCTCAAGGGCCGGTTTTTCCGTTTCTGCAATACTCAGTGCACCGGCAATTCGACGCCTTCGAACAGCTCTTCGAGCTCCTGCTTGTTGTGGCACTGGATGGCCTTGGCCATCACCTCACGGGTCAGGTGCGGTGCAAACTTCTCGATGAAGTCGCACATGAAGCCACGCAGGAAGGTGCCGCGGCGGAAGCCGATCTTGGTGATGCTGGCTTCGAACAGCTCGCTGGCATCCAGCGCCACCAGATCGCTGTCGAGCTTGGTGTCGACCGCCATCTTGGCCACAATACCCACACCCAGCCCCAGGCGCACATACGTCTTGATCACGTCGGCGTCAGCAGCGGTAAACACCACTTTTGGCGTCAGGCCACGGTGGTTGAAAGCTTCGTCCAACTTTGAACGGCCAGTGAAACCGAACACGTAGGTGACGATCGGGTATTCCGCAACCGCTTCCAGAGTCAGCTTCGGCAGCTTGGTCAGCGGGTGACCTTGCGGCACCACCACGCAACGGTTCCACTTGTAGCACGGCATCATGATCAGGTCGCCGAACAGCTCCAGCGCCTCGGTGGCGATGGCGAAATCGACGGTGCCGTCGGCCGCCATTTCCGCAATCTGCATGGGCGAGCCCTGATGCATGTGCAAGGCAACTTCCGGGTACTGCTTGATGAAGCTGCTGATCACCGGGGGCAGCGCGTAGCGTGCCTGGGTGTGGGTGGTGGCGATGGACAGCGTGCCCTTCTTCTCGTTGGAGAATTCCTGGGCGATCTGCTTGATGCTCTCGACCTTGCGCAGGATCTCGCCAGCGGTGTTGATGATGCGCTCACCGGCCGGGGTTACGCGGGTCAGGTGCTTGCCGCTGCGGGCAAAGACTTCAACACCCAGTTCGTCCTCGAGCAGGCGGATCTGCTTGCTGATCCCCGGCTGCGAGGTGTACAGGCTCTGCGCCGTCGCGGAGACGTTGAGGTCATGGTGCGCTACTTCCCAGATGTAGCGCAGTTGTTGAAGCTTCATAGGTTTCCCTCGAATCGGCGATAAGTCAGCGGCAGCAGGCAGCGACGAGATATAACTATATTAGTGGTTCTCGAAATAAAACTAGAACTATTTTGTTACACGCGCCTCCGAACTAACCTACCGTCAGCTTCACGATTTCCTACGCCCAAGGTGCTGCGAGAGCGGCACCATGTACACCGGCACCGGCGACAGTTGCAGCAAGCGCACTGCCGTTCGGCCAATCGGCACATCCACCCCGGCACCGGCCGTGTGGCTGCCGAAGATCAGCAGGTCGACGCTCAGCCGCTGCGCCTGCTCGAGAATGACCTGCGCCGGGTCACCCTGGCGCACCCGTACCGCCTTGATCAGTGCCAGGTCTGCATCCTCGCCCAATTCGTCACGAAAGTTTTCCAGCACCCGCTGTTCGATATTGGCCATCACCGTGTTGACGCCTTCGCTGTGCAATTCATCCAGCGTCTGCTCATCAAGGTAACTCTGCAGCAGCGACTCGGCGAACTGCCCCATGGGCTCCACCGCATGAATCACGTAGAGCTCCGCGCTGAAGGCGCGAGCCAGGGTCAGGGCGTGCTGCATGACAAAAGGTGCGTAGACACCGAGGTCGGTGGCGTACAGCATGGAGCGGATCATTCGACCTCCTCGACTGCCGTTGCGGCAGAGCAAGCTTCAGCTTAGCAGCGCACCGGACCCGCGCTTTGCCGTCCGGCGCACTGCTGATGCGGCCTGCAGAGGATTCAGCCAGCCCGGCTGGTGCGGTCGATGAAGGCCAGGGCCTGATGCAGCATGTGCATCCGCGGCAGGCTGCAGCCGGCCGCCTGAGCCCGAGCAATCGGCTCGGCATAGATCGCCTGCAGCTCCAGCGGGCGATGCTGGACATGGTCGTGGTACATGCTCGGCCAGTAATCGGGCATCTGTTCAGTCATGCGGAACAGCTGTTCGGCGTAGCCCGCCGGCAACTCATGCCCGCACGCGGCGGCACCCTGCACCACTTCAGCCATCAGCGCCTGGATCAGTTCGCGGCTGTCGACATCGGCCATCAGCGGCGCGGTACTGGCCCCCAACAACACCGAAAGGCCGTTGTACGGCACGTTCCATACCAGTTTCTGCCAGCGCGCCTGGTCGAGATTGGCCATGGCCTGGGAGTCGATGCCCGCCGCACGGAACAACCCGGCGCCCGCTTCGACGATCGCCGCACCGCCATCTTCGGCCGGACCGCTGTGATAGCCAAGGTTGACCGCACCCAGCGCCTGGTGACGAATCACCCCTGGGGCCTGGCGATTGACGCAGATGAAACACAGGCCTCCCAGTAAATGCAGGTTGCCCGGCAAGGCCGCCCTCAACTGCTCCTCGACGCCGAGGCCATTCTGCAACAGCACCACCTTGGCATCGGCAGCGGCAGCCTGGACGATCAGCGGCGCGAGCTCTGCATTGCGGGTTGCCTTGGCACCCACCAGCAGCCAGTCGCAGGGCGGCATGTCGGCAGCGCTGGCATAGGCATTGACCGGCATCTGCAGCGCGCCATGCACCGCATGCTCGAGCTTCAGGCCCTGTTCGCGCACCACGTCATATTCGCTACGCAGCAAGAAATGCACATCGAAACCGGCGCGTGCCAGCATCAGCCCATAAAAGCCACCGATAGCACCGCTGCCGATGATGCCGATACGCAGTTTGCGAGGGTTCATGCTGCTCTCCATCTCTGATTCTGGTGCGCTTTTTTACACCGTTTGCGGCTTTGTGCGCACCCTGAATGCAGTTCAAGCCCCTTGCGCCAGGGAAAAACCCTGCACTGCGTGGCTCAGGCCATTGTCGCGCCCCCAGTAACGCGCTAAGGTTCTGCTCCCCGCTGCGAACATTATTGCTGCTGGGCCGCACGGGGATTGCTGGCGGCCGGCACCCGTGACCTGACGAGTAACACGATGGCTGATTTACCGATCGACGACCTTAACGTTGCTTCCAACGAGACCTTGATCACCCCCGATCAGCTCAAGAAGGAAATCCCCCTCAGCGCCAAGGCCCTGCAGACCGTGACTGCCGGCCGCGAAGTGGTGCGCAATATCCTCGACGGCAAGGACCATCGCCTGTTCGTGGTGGTCGGCCCCTGCTCCATCCATGACATCAAGGCCGCCCACGAATACGCCGAGCGCCTCAAGGTGCTGGCCGAGGAAGTGTCCGATACGCTGTACCTGGTCATGCGTGTGTACTTTGAAAAACCACGCACCACCGTCGGCTGGAAAGGCCTGATCAACGACCCGTACCTGGATGACTCGTTCAAGATCCAGGACGGCCTGCACATTGGCCGCCAGCTGCTGCTGGACTTGGCCGAAATGGGCCTGCCGACCGCCACCGAAGCACTCGACCCGATCTCCCCGCAGTACCTGCAGGACCTGATCAGCTGGTCGGCCATCGGCGCCCGCACCACCGAATCGCAGACCCACCGCGAGATGGCCTCGGGCCTGTCCTCGGCGGTCGGCTTCAAGAACGGCACCGATGGCGGCCTGACCGTGGCCATCAACGCCCTGCAGTCGGTGTCCAAGCCGCACCGCTTCCTTGGTATCAACCAGGAAGGCGGCGTGTCGATCGTCACCACCAAAGGCAACCCGTATGGCCACGTGGTGCTGCGTGGCGGCAACGGCAAGCCGAACTACGATTCGGTCAGCGTCGCCCTGTGCGAACAGGACCTGGCCAAGGCCAGGATCAAGGCCAACATCATGGTCGACTGCAGCCACGCCAACTCCAACAAGGACCCGGCCCTGCAGCCGCTGGTCATGGAGAACGTCGCCAACCAGATCCTCGAAGGCAACCAGTCGATCATCGGCCTGATGGTCGAAAGCCACCTGAACTGGGGCTGCCAGTCGATCCCGAAAAACCTCGACGAACTGCAGTACGGCGTGTCGGTCACCGATGCCTGCATCGACTGGTCGGCCACCGAGAAAACCCTGCGCAGCATGCACGCCAAGCTCAAGGATGTGCTGCCCCAGCGCACGCGCGGCTGAGCTTCAGCGCAATGAAGAACGCCGGGCATTGCCCGGCGTTCTTGTATCTGGCGCTTGTCGCCCGTTCAGGCTTTGCTCGAATGGCGCTGCTGACGCTCCATGTAGCGCTCCACGTACGAACAGGAAGGGATCACCGTGTAACCCATCTGGTCGGCGTACTCGAGGGCCTTCTCGGTCAACGCTGCTGCAATCCCGCGGCCACGCAGGGCGTTAGGTACGAAAGTGCGATAGATGTCCAGCGTCTGCTTGCCCAGGTCCATGTACGTCAGGTAGGCACGATGACCGTCCACGTTGGTTTCGAACTGATGACCGGCCTGGTCATGGTGGATGGTCAGCGCTTCACTCATCACTACTCCTCGCAGGTCTTTCTGGCAGACCCTTACCTTAACCGATGTGGTATATCCGGCGGAGGAACCTCAACGCCACTCTTGCCCCTTGGACCCCCAGCCGACAGCAATCGTTCGACCGGATCGGGCACCCCCAAATAGTAGGCGCCGCAAGCCGGATTTCTCAAGGTGGCCAGCGTTAAAAAGTAGCAGGAAGCCACGCCAGGACCTTGCCTTGGCGCACCCTGCAACAGCAACCGGATGTTGTTGAGCTTAAGACGCTGAGGGACAGTTAAAGTCACCCTTAGTTCAACAAAAAAGTTCCTGTTCTACAATCGGTTGCGCCCGCTACACGGTTTTTTCACAAATCCCCCGCAAATCTTGTCGGCGCGACCCCGTGCAACATTTTTTTTGCAGTTCTTGCGCTCTGTCAGTTTACTTACTACAAGTAATGGGTACTATGTACGCCGGCCAGTTTCTCTTTTCCGAGAGATGGCTATTTAATAGAAAGTCCTTGAAGGGGAACACGATGAACAACGTTCTGAAATTCTCTGCTCTGGCTCTGGCCGCAGTTCTGGCTACCGGTTGCAGCAGCGTATCCAAAGAAACCGAAGCTCGTCTGACTGCGACTGAAGACGCAGCAGCTCGCGCTCAAGCCCGTGCTGACGAAGCCTACCGTAAGGCTGACGACGCAATGGCAGCCGCTCAGAAGGCTCAGCAGACTGCTGACGAAGCCAACGAGCGCGCTCTGCGTATGCTGGACAAAGCCAGCCGCAAGTAATAGTCCTCACGGATTGTTATGGAGCCGACCCACTTGTGGGTCGGCTTTTTTATTGCTTGCACGAAAGCCCTGCCCCGGAAACGAAGAGGCCCGCTTCAGGTTGTTAACCTGAGCGGGCCCCGGAGGTGCTGCAAAAGCGTTACTGCAGTTCTGGCGGAATGCTCGTCACCATGGGTGCGGCACCCTGGTTATTGACGGGCACGGCAATTTCCACAGGCATACCGTCTTCCGCCGCAACCACGTCACGCACCATGTCCCAGTTCATGCGCAGGTTGTTGGCCAGGTCTTCACGCTTGAGCAAGGCATTGATGACCGCCGTGTGCTTGTCGACCACAGACGGATTGCCATGATCGTCCAGCGGTGTGTGCGCCTCGAGGTAAACCTTGCCGCCACTGATACCGAACTTGTAAGGCTCGTTGATGATACGCACCGGCGTGCCCACCGGCACCATCTTCGACAGTTCCAGAACGTTGTTGTTGAGCATGCGGAAGCAGCCATGGCTGGTGCGCATGCCAATACCGAACTTCTTGTTCGAACCGTGGATCAGGTAGCCCGGCACACCCAGGGTAAACTTGAACGGCCCGAGCGGGTTGTCCGGGCCGGCAGGCACGACGGTCGGCAGGATATCACCGTCCGCAGCGTGCTCGGCACGGATCGAAGCGGGTGGAGTCCAGGTCGGGTTCGGCGTCTTCGCGGTGATCTTGGTCATCGCTACAGGCGAACCCCAGCCCTCACGGCCGATACCCAGCGGGAAGGTATGCACCACATTCTGCCCTTTCGGGAAGTAGTACATGCGGTACTCGGCCAGGTTGATGACGATACCTTCACGCGGCCCCGGCGGCAGGATGTAGCGGGTCGGCAGGACGATTTCGGTGCCAGCGCCCGGCAGCCACGGGTCGACACCCGGGTTGGCGGCGATCATTTCCAGGTAACCGAGGTCGTTGGCAGTGCCGATGTCGGCAAAGGTGTCTTCATACTTGGCCTTGATCGTCTGGACCTGGCCAACGACGTCTTCACCGGGTGGTGGCAGTGGCAGTTCCAGCGCAGCAGCAGGGCCCGCTACCAGCAGGGCGGCCAGGGACAGGCAACGGGTGACGGCGGGAAAGCGCGGCAACATCCGGTAAATCCTTCGAAAGGTAGTCAAGAAGCACGATTGTACACCCGCCTCGCTGCAAGCGGGAGGCATTGGCGCCTTGCAAGCGCTTCAGATGATGAAAGGCGCACGCAGTCGCGCACCCGCAATTCACCTCAGAGCTCAGGCCAGACCGGCCGCATGCCGCGGCGCTGGGCATCGAGAATCGCGCGGCACAGGTCGCAGAGACGCCCGTCACGGTAGATGCTACGAGGCACACCGGACCAGCGCGGCTGCGCAGGCAGCAGGCCGCCGCACAAGGTACGGTCGACCGGCACGCCGAGTTCGAGTTGACGGGCCACGAGGTGGACGCGGATTTCCTGGCAAGCGAACAGGTCGAGCTGTTCATCGGGCTCGATCAGTTGGTAGGCAAACAAGGACCAGGCAGGGCGCGGCATCGGGGGCTCTCGAAACGGGGGGCGCAACATTAGCCGAAAGCCGGCCCCGTTTAAAGCGTCACAACAAGGGTTTTATCGCCGGCCAGGCATTTTCCAGCAAACGCTGCTGGGCACCCTGCGCCGGATGGATGCCATCGGCCTGCATCATCTCTGGCACACCGCCAACCCCTTCGAGGAAGAACGGCACCAGCGCCACCTGTTTTTCCGTTGCCAGCTGTTCATAGACATTGGCGAAGGCCGTGGTATAGCGCACGCCATAGTTCGGTGGCAGGCGCATGCCCAGCAGCAGCACCTTGGCCCCTGCCTTGCGGGCACTCTCGATCATCGACGCAAGATTTTGTTGCAATTGCTGCGGAGGCTGCCCGCGCAGGCCATCATTGCCCCCCAGCTCCAGTACAACCAGGCTCGGCTTGTGTGCTGCAAGCAGCGCCGGCAGCCGCGCCTGGCCACCTGCACTGGTGTCGCCACTGATCGACGCGTTGACCACCTGATCGTCGAAACCTTCGTCCTTGAGCCGGGTCTGCAACAAAGAGACCCATCCCTGGCGGGTATCCAGGCCAAAACCGGCGCTGATACTATCGCCGACAACCAGCAATGTTCCCGCCGCCGCGCTCTGGGCCAGGCAATACAGGGCCAGACCGGCACTCAACCACCACATTCGCATCGGATTCTCCATGGGCCCCAGCATTCTCGTTGCGCAGAACCTTAGCAAAGTGGTCCCCAGCGCGGAAGGTGACCTGACAATCCTCCACACCCTCTCCCTCGACCTCGCCCAGGGCGACAGCCTGGCCATCGTCGGTGCCTCTGGCTCGGGCAAGTCGACCCTGCTCGGGCTGCTCGCCGGCCTCGACCGCCCAAGCGCCGGCCAGGTCATCCTCGCCGGTCACGAGCTCGGCCCGCTGGACGAGGATCAGCGCGCCAGGGTGCGGGCCGAGCATGTCGGTTTCGTCTTTCAATCGTTCCAGCTGCTCGACAGCCTCAACGCCCTGGAAAACGTGATGCTGCCGCTGGAGCTGGACGGTCGGCGCGACGCCCGCGAGCACGCGCGCACCCTGCTGGAGCGGGTCGGCCTTGGCAAGCGCCTGACCCACACCCCGCGCCAGCTTTCCGGTGGCGAGCAGCAGCGGGTCGCCATCGCCCGCGCCTTCGCCGCACAACCGGCAGTGCTGTTCGCCGACGAACCCACCGGCAACCTCGACAGCCATACCGGCGAGCGCATCAGTGACCTGCTGTTCGAGCTGAACAAGGAACGCGGCACCACTCTGGTGTTGGTCACCCATGACGAGCGCCTGGCCCGGCGCTGCCGGCGTCAGATCCGCCTGGACGCAGGCCGCCTGGTGGCGCCGGTGGAGGCCTGATGAAGCATATGCCGCTGTCCCGCCTGTGCGGCCTGGCCTTGCGCCAGCTGCTGCGCGACATCCGCGCCAGCGAAGTGCGCGTACTGTTCTTTGCCCTGCTGGTGGCAGTCGCCGCCAGTACCGCCATCGGCTATTTCGGCGCCCGCCTGAATGGCGCGATGCAACTGCGCGCCAGCGAGTTCCTCGGCGCCGACCTGGTATTGCAAGGCAGCGCACCGGCCCGTGAAGAACAGCTCAGCGAGGGCCAGGCGCTGGGGCTGCGGCATGCCCAGGTCGTGGAGTTCACCAGCGTGGTGGGCGGCGATGCCGGCATCCAGCTTTCGAGCATCAAGGCGGTCGATGGCGCCTATCCCTTGCGCGGCCAGGTGCGCAGTGCCGCCGCGCCCTATGCCGAGGAAACACCTGGCGGCGGCCCGGCACCTGGAGAAGCCTGGGTCGAACCTCGCCTGCTAGCGGCCCTGGGGCTGAAGGTTGGCGATAGCATCGACGTCGGCATGAAGAGCTTGCGCATGAGCCGCGTGCTGACCTACGAGCCAGACCGTGCCAACAACTTCTACAGCCTGACGCCCCGCGTGATGATGAACCTGGTCGACCTGCAGGCTACCGGGGTCATCCAGCCCGGCAGCCGGGTCACCTACCGCGACCTTTGGCGCGGCGATGCCGAAGCACTCGCGCAGTACCACAACGGCGTGGACAAACACCTCGCCGCCAACCAGCGCCTGCTAGACACCCGCGATGGTAACCGGCAGATCGGCGGCGCCCTGGGCAAAGCCGAACGCTACCTGAACATGGCCAGCCTGGTCGCTGTGCTGCTGGCGGGCGTCGCCGTGGCCCTGTCGGCCAGCCGCTACGCTGCGCGCCGCCTGGATGCCAGCGCCTTGCTGCGCTGCCTGGGGCTGTCGCGGTACCAGGCGCTGGGTTTGTATTGCCTGCAGCTGGCGATGCTTGGCCTGGTCGCCGCACTGGTTGGCGCCCTGCTCGGCTGGCTGGCACAGCTGGGCCTGTTCCGCCTGCTGCATGGCCTGCTGCCCAACGAAGTGCCGGCCGGAAGCATGGTTCCGGCACTGGCCGGCATCGCCACCGGCCTGGTGGCCCTGGCCGGTTTTGCCTTGCCTCCGCTCGCCGCACTGGGCCAGGTGCCACCGCTGCGCGTACTGCGCCGCGATCTTCTGCCCGTGCCACCGAGCAGCTGGCTGGTGTATGGCGCCGCCCTGCTCGCCCTGGGCCTGATCATGTGGCGCCTGAGCCTTGACCTGCTACTGACCTTCGCCCTGCTGGGCGGCGGCCTGATCGCCGCGCTGCTGCTGGGCGGGCTGCTTCTGCTCGGCTTGCAGAGCCTGCGCAAGGCGCTCGTCGGCGCACCACTGGCCTGGCGCCTGGGCCTCGGCCAGTTGCTGCGCCACCCGATGGCCGCTGCCGGGCAAGCTCTGGCCTTTGGCCTGATCCTGTTGGCCATGGCCCTGGTTGCGCTGCTGCGGGCAGAGTTGCTCGACAACTGGCAGGCCCAACTGCCCAAGGACGCCCCCAACCATTTTGCCCTGAACATCCTGCCCGCTGACCGCGAGCCGTTCGCCCAGCGTCTGCACGATGTGAATGCCCACTCGGCACCGCTGTATCCGGTGACCCCCGGCCGACTGATTCAGATCAACGACCAACCAGTGCAGCAGATCGTCAGCAAGGATTCCGCTGGCGAGCGAGCCGTGCAACGCGACCTCAGCCTGACCTGGGCGGCCGAGCTGCCTCAGGGCAACGTGCTGAGCGCAGGCGGCTGGTGGCAAGCGTTACCTGGCAGCGATGAAGTCCCCGGCGTGTCGGTCGAGGCCGAACTGGCTGCCAGCCTCAAGCTGCAACTGGGCGACCTGCTGACCTTCGACATCGGCGGCGAGCAACGCCAGGCGCGGGTCAGCAGCCTGCGCAGCGTGCATTGGGACAGCTTTCAGCCGAACTTCTACATGATCTTCCAGCCGGGCACCCTGCAGGGGCTGCCAACCACCTACCTGACCAGCTTCTACCTGGCCCCAGGCCATGACCTGGATGTGGTGGCGCTGTCGCGGGCGTTTCCGGCGGTGACCATCCTTCAGGTCGATGCCTTGCTCGAGCAGCTACGCAGCATCCTCGCCCAGGTCACCCTGGCGGTCGAATATGTGTTGCTGTTTGTGCTGGCGGCGGGGCTTGCCGTGTTGTTCGCCGGGTTGCAGGCGACGCTCGACGAGCGGATTCGCCAAGGTGCCTTGCTGCGCGCACTGGGCGCCGCTCGCCCCCTGCTGGTCAAGGCACGGCGCATCGAGTTCGGCTTGCTGGGTGCGGCCAGTGGTGCCTTGGCGGCGCTGGGCTGCGAGCTGATTACCTGGGTGCTGTATCGCTATGCATTCGACCTGCAGTGGAGCCCGCATCCGTGGTTGCTGGTGTTGCCGCTGGTCGGGGCGTTGCTGGTGGGTGGGGCAGGTGTGCTGGGGACTCAGCGAGCCCTGAATGCGAGCCCGCTGGCGGTACTACGGGAAAGTTGATAGCGCCTGTACCGGCCCTTTCGCGGGACAAGCCCGCTCCTACAAGGAATCGCGTACTCCTGTAGGAGCGGGCTTGTCCCGCGAAGAGGCCGGAACAGTTAATACTGATTCATTGCCCGTAGTGGATACTGTTCACATACCAGGTGGCCTGACCGGTCGGTGTATTCACTACCACTTCATCGCCCTCCTCCTTCTTGAGCAGGGCCCGGGCCATGGGCGAGTCGATCGAGATATAGTCGTTACGGCCATAGATCTCGTCATACCCGACAATGCGAAACTTCATGGTCTCGCCGTCATCGTTCTCGATTTCGACCCAGGCACCGAAGAACACCTTGCCTTCCTGCTGCGGCGAGTAGGCAACCACCTTCACGTCCTCAAGGCGCTTGCGCAGATAGCGGACCCGGCGGTCGATCTCGCGCAGCAGCTTCTTGTTGTACTGGTAGTCAGCGTTCTCGCTGCGGTCACCCAGCGAAGCGGCCCAGGTCACTTTCTGGGTGATTTCCGGGCGATACACCCGCCACAGGTGATCCAGCTCCTTCTTCAGGGCCTCGTGACCTTCCGTGGTGATGATGTTGGTGCTCAACGGCGCGCTCCTCAGCGTCGGGTAATCAGGCCCTGACGCGCGATGCGGGTAAGCTGGCCAATGACTTCGGCCGCGTCTTCCCGTGCGGGTGCCTGGATCACCGCCAGGTCGAAGCGGTCGTTGCCGAACTGTTCCAGGTGGCAGGCATCTTCGGCGAACTGGATGAGGAAGGCGCGGGCCTGCCCCTTGCGGCGCGACAAGCCTTCAAGGTGACGCAAGAGCGTGGGCTGATGCTGGCCACCGAGCAGGATGCGCGGTGTGCGGGACGCCTGGCTGGCAGGCAATGGGCTCAAACAGACACTGGTACGTGGGCAACTCATGGAGTTTCTCTCCGCCTCGCGAATCCCGCTGGGCAGCGGTGGGAGGCGTCACCGAACCAGCGCTTTAGCGGTATTTCGGATGACCCGGAGAGGGGGCCAGTCCTGCGCCCCGCAAGTAGCTGTTTAAATCGGCGCAGGCGGTATGCTAGAGCGACAAGCCGCAAGCTGCAAGCCCCAAGCTGAAATGCGTTCGGCTTGGGGCTTGCAGCTTGCAGTTTGTGAACTGTCAGCGGGCGATCAGGCGGTCGAGGGACAAGCGTCCCGCGCCTTCGATCAGTACCGCCACAGTGCCGGCCAGCAGCGCCAGGGCGAACTCATAGCCGTTGTTGGACATGAACAGGCCGTTGTTGATGTGCACCGAGAAGATCGCCACCACCAGGGTCACCGTCAGTGCCAGTGCTGCCGGGCGGGCCAGCAGGCCGATCACCAGAGCCAGGCCGCCGAAGAACTCGGCGCTACCCGACAACAGCGCCATCAGGTAGCCCGGCGCCAGGCCGATGCTTTCCATCCATTGGCCGGTGCCTTCCAGGCCGTAGCCGCCAAACAGGCCGAACAGTTTCTGCGCACCGTGTGCCATGAAGATCACACCGACCAGGATGCGGATCACGCTCAGGCCCAGGCCAGCGCGGGTGGAGAGCAGTTTGCTGATTGCGTTGTTCATTTCGAAGCGTCCTTGAAACTGGGATGTTGTGTTGGGATGGGCGCCATCATAATCAATTCATCTGATATGAAAATCGCAAAAAACCCAACATAACAATCGACAAAATCGATTTGTCAGCGACTGACCACACGCTCCAGTGCCAGACGTTCGCGATTGAACGCCAGGAAGTACTTGTTGACGCTGTTGACGAAATTGACCGGCCCCATGCCGACCTGCTCCATGGCGATGCGCTCGGTCTGGAAGAACCACTGATTACCGTTGAGGCCGCGCTTGCGGGCCTCGGCGCGCATGGCCTGGACCCGCTCCGGGCCAAGGTTGTAGGCCGCCAGCACAAACGCCATGCGCTCGCGCTCGTTGATCTGCGGGCTGGCGAAGAACTTGCGGCGGATCAGCGCCAGATAGCGCGCGCTGGCCTGGACATTGCCATCGACCGAGCCGGTGTCGCTGACTCCCACCCGTTGCGCTGCCGACGGGGTGATCTGCATCAGGCCGTGTGCCCCGCCGCTACCGCGTGCCGCAGGGTTCAGGGTGGATTCCTTGAAGGCCAGGGCCGCCAGGTTCAACCAGTCGATCTGCTGCGCTTCACCATGCTTCTGCAACACTGGGCGCAGTGCGCTCAAGCGCTGGCGATCCTTGCGCGCCAACGGGTTGTGCACACGGTACTGGCGCCGGTAGATGCGCTCGAAGGCCGCATCCTGGTTTTCCGGCGCGCGATAACCCTGCAGAAAGCGATCAACCGTGGCCAGCAGCATGGTTGCATCACGCCGCACATACCAACGCATGGCCTGCGCCTGCCCCAGTTGCACCCGGGTGTCCAGGCGCAGGTTCGGCATGACCCTGGCCCAGCGCTGGGCGATCGGGCGCTCTACCATGGTCAATGGATAGATACCGGCCTGGACCATCTCCAGCACATCTTCCACCGCCAGGGTCGAATCGACCCATTCGATCTTGATCGGCGCCCGCTTGCGCAGTGCCAGCTGCTGATTGAGCTGCTGAATCACTGCCCCTGCCGCGCTGGCGCTGGTCAATGCCACCGTACGCCCAGACAGCTGATCGGCACGGGTGTAGCTGCGCTCACCCTTGCGCCCGACCAGCAGCAACGCCACGTGATCCAGCACCGGCGCACTGCTGTTGACCCCACCCGTCACGGCCGGGTCCAGCAGTTCGCCCGGTGCGGCCAGGTCACCCTCACCGCGCTGCAAGGCACCCAGCAGTTGCTCCTTGGCCCGTGGAATGATTTTCAGGCGGATCTGCTGGCCATCGCCGGCACGGGCATTGAGATAATGTTCAAGGCCACGCAGGCGGTAATACTCGATACCCACCGGCTCGCCCTTGATCTCACCCGAGCTGTTGCGGCTCTGGTTGACCAGCACGCGCAGCACCTTGGTACTGCGGATCTGCTGCAGGTCACGGGCCGTGTTCGCCGGCACGTTCTGCTGTGGCCCCGGCAGCCGTGCATAGGCCGGACCGACCGTGGTCAGCCCGAGCATCAGCAACAGGGTCAGCAGGTATCGCAGCATGCGAATTCGTGTCCGTGGTCGGTGGGCGGCAGCCATGGTGGTATGCGCGGTCGTGAGAAATGACGGTAAAAGACCACGGCAAACGCCTGAAGTTCTTGGTTTTTTCCGAATATCACGCTTTTTGCTATGCTGGCCGCCCCGCGGCACGAGGTAGCACCATGCAACTGATCGATATCGGCGTCAACCTGACCAACAGCAGTTTCCACGACCAGCAGGCCGCCATCGTCGAGCGCGCCATCGAGGCCGGCGTGGTCCAGATGGTCCTGACCGGCACCAGCCTGGAGGTCAGCGAGCAGGCGCTGGAGCTCTGCCAGCAGCTCGATGGTGACAGCCAGCACCTGTTCGCCACGGCCGGCGTGCACCCGCACGATGCCAAGTCCTGGGATGGCAACAGCGAGCGGCAACTGCGCCAGCTGTTGGCTGAAGCACGGGTACGTGCCGTGGGTGAATGCGGGCTGGATTTCAACCGTGATTTCTCCCCTCGCCCACTGCAGGAGAAAGCCCTGGAAGCCCAGCTGGCAATGGCGGCGGAACTGCGCCTTCCGGTGTTCCTGCACGAACGCGATGCCAGCGAGCGCCTGCTGGCCATCCTCAAGGATTACCGCGACCACCTGCCAGCCGCCGTGGTGCATTGCTTCACCGGTGAGCGCGAAGCCCTGTTCGCCTACCTGGACATGGACCTGCACATCGGCATCACCGGCTGGATCTGTGACGAGCGTCGCGGCACCCACCTGCATCCGCTGGTGGGCAATATTGCCGAAGGCCGGCTGATGCTGGAAAGCGACGCGCCCTACCTGCTGCCACGCAGCCTGCGGCCGAAGCCTAAGAACGGCCGCAACGAGCCAGCGTTCCTGACCGAGGTGCTGCGCGAAGTGGCATTGCACCGCAACGAGAGCATCGAGCACTGCGCCCGGCACACCAGCGCTACGGCCAAAGCCTTCTTTCAACTTCCTTGACTCATGTCATAAGCGATTCTCGAGTGAGTGGGCACAATGATGGCACCTTGCCAATAATGTTTCCGCTCAACTCAGAGAAGACCTACCCATGGGTGCCTGGCTTAGCAATATTTCCCTGAAGTACAAATTCTGGGCCGTCAACGCGGTGGCCTTCGTCACGACCTTGCTGCTGGTGCTGTATGCAGTGCATCTGGAGCAACGCGCCCGCGCCGATGCCGCCCAGGCCCAGGCGCAAGCCCAGGCCGAACTGCTGGCCGCCTGGCCCACCGCGCAGCCCCTGCCCCGCCAGGCCAACCTGATCACCTGGCAACCCGGCCAGACTCCCACTTACGCGGGTGAAGATCTCGAAGCCCTGGCCAATGCACAAGGCTGGGTAGCCCTGCCGGCCGGGTGGATCCTCGGCGATAACCCGCTGCGCGGCGCCCAGGTGATACGCCATGGCGACCAGCAACTGGCCGTGTTGGCAGCCGCGCCAAGCCTGCGCCAGGTGTTCTTCGACCGCTTCAGCAACTACGCTTTCTGCGTGCTGATCCTGATGCTGGCGATGCTCGGTGCCTCGCAGCTGCTGATCCGCTTCCTGCTCAGCCAGCTCAATACCCTCAAGGACGTGATGCTGCACGTCGAGAAGACCGGCGACCTGTCGGCCCGCGTGCCCCTGGCCTGCGGTGACGAAGTCGGCCAGATGGCCGGCGCCTTCAACGCCATGCAGGCCACTTACCACCGCGTGGTCAGCACCGTCGCCCACACAGCCGCGCAGCTGGACTCCGGGGCCGCGCGCCTGGCCGCGAGCATGAACGACGTGCGCCATGGCATGCTCGGCCAGCAGAGCGAGACCGACCAGGCGGCCACGGCGATCAACGAAATGACAGCCACTGTGCACCACATTGCCCAGCATGCTGGCGCCACCCGCGACTTGTCGCAGACCGCCGATACCCTTGCCGGCAGTGGCAAGGCAGTGGTCAGCCGGGTGCAGGATTCGATCGCCGGGCTTTCCAGCGGCGTTCAGCAAACCGCCGAAATGATTCGTCAGCTTGCCGACGACAGCCAGAAGATCAACAGCGTGGTCGGGGTCATTCACAGCATTGCCGAGCAGACCAACCTGCTGGCACTCAACGCCGCCATCGAAGCCGCCCGCGCTGGCGACCTGGGCCGTGGTTTTGCCGTGGTTGCCGATGAAGTGCGCAACCTGGCCAAGCGCGTGCAGACCTCCACCGACGAAATCACCCGAATGGTTGCCGACCTGCAAGCCGGCACCCGCGACGCCGTGGAGTTCATGCAGGAAAGTTCTTACAAGGCCGACGACTGCGTCCGCCAGGCCCAGGAGGCTGGCGCGGCACTGGCCGAGATTACCGGCGCGGTCGCCCAGATGCGCGAGAGCAACACGCAGATTGCCGTCGCCGCCGAGCAACAAAGCCAGGTGGCCGAAGAAATGAACCGCGCGGTGGTGAGCATCCGCGATGTCACCGAAGAGACCGTGCAGCAGACCGTCGGTTCGGCCACCACCAGCAGCCAGCTGGCGACCCTGGCCGGCGAACTGAGCAAGGCCATTGGCCAGCTCAAGCTATAGTCGCCATAGCCAGCCTCGATTGGCCCCGTAACCGGGGCCGCACTAAGCTTTGGGCATGCCTGTAACGAATAGCGCGACGAACATCGCGAGGACCTGCCCATGAGCAAACGACTGCCCAACCTGCACGCCTGGCAATGGCGTGGCTACCACCACAATCACCGGCACCCGACCAACCTGGTGTTGCACCTGATCGCGGTGCCGTTGTTCATCCTCGGTGTCCTGCTGGTGCTGTCAGGCCTGTTCGCCCTGGACCTGGGCCAGATCGCCGTCGGCGTCATTGCCCTGATCGCCGGCCTGGGCCTGCAACGCCACGGGCATCGCCTGGAAGCTGAACAGCCGGAACCGTTCGCCAACCGCAAGGACGCCGTGCAGCGGCTACTGACCGAGCAATTCGTCACCTTCCCGCGCTTCGTCCTCAGCGGCGCCTGGTGGAAGGCCTGGCGCGAACGGCACAAGCACCGGCGCTGAAGATCAGGCGAACACCGTGACCGTTTGCCGGCTCAAGGCCAGCAGCTGCCCTTCTGCACTCCACAATGCTGCCGCTGCATGGCCATAGCCGTCACGCGCATGTTCGGTCTCGACACGGTAATAGCACCAGTCCAACGTGGACAGTTTCGCCGTCGGCTGGATGAATTCGATGGTCCAGGTCAGCGTACTGCCTGCCGCAGGCTGCTTGAGGAACGGCATCAGGCTCGGAGGCCAAGCATCCACCAAGGCCAGCAGATGCGCCTCGTTGACCTGCTCTTCGGCAACATCGCGCAAGCGCACCCAGCCGCCCATGTAACGCGACTGATTGCCACTGAACGGCAGGCCGCCCACCGCCCAACGCAAGGCGACATGGCGCATGAACTCTGGAGTGACGCCCTTGATGTAGGGCAACTCCGGCGCCGCCTGCTCAAGTGGTTTCATCTCCACGGCGGGTGCAGCCGCAACATCGACCACCGATGGCCGACCCGCACCGAAATTACCCTGCACCAGCGTCACCACCTGACCATTCTGAATGGCGCGGCCCAGCAGCGTGCTGACCGCCTTGCCCTCACGCAGCACCTCGACCTCGAAACGAATGGGCATATCCGCTGCCGCCGGGCTGACGAAGCTGATGGCCAGCGAGCGCACCGGGCGGTCATCAGCCAGCTTCAGGCGCATGCTTTCATGAACGAGGGCAGCCATCAGGCCGCCGAACACGGCCCGCCCCTGAGCCCAGCTGGGCGGAATGCTGACCGCGCCAGGGTTTTCCCGCACGGCGTCGAGCAATTGGTTGAAATTCATCGGCCGGCTCCTGCCTGTAACGAAAGGTCCGCCAATACTAGCCAGCAAACCCCGGCCGATCAGCCCGCATATCGGTCATTTGCCGGGCTGACGCCGCTTTAGCGCGGCCTGCAGCGCATCAAGGGTGACATCGGAGGTGCGCTCTGCCTCGTGCAGCTCCTGCTCCCAGTCGACCGTGCAAGGCGCCAGGTCGGGGTGGTCCTTGGCCTGCAGCAACCACTGCAGGCGGTCATGCCAATCACCCAGATCCCCTTGGGCCTTCTTCAACAGGCGCTGCAGTTTCTTGCCGGCATGGTCGAGCTGCGGATAGGCCTCGTCGCCATAGCGCACCCGCTTGATCAGCAGGCGCAAGCGATGGCGATCATGGGCTGGGTCCTGCAGGGCCCCGCGCAGTTTGTGCCACTGTTTGAGCAGGCGCTTGTCGATACGCTTGCCCAGCGACTTGGCCAGCCCCTCGCGATCCGCTGCCCGCAAGAACAGCGGAAACGCATCGACGATCGCCAGCACCCGGGTCAACTGCGGGCTGGCGGCAACGCTGGCGAAGGTCCTGTCGCGCCCTGCCAGGCGCCGCTGCCCGGCTTCGACATGGCCGCGCCCGATCAGCTCGGCGGCCAGCACCTCACGATCACGCAGGGGCGTGGTCAAAGTGCCCAATGACTTGGCCGCCTCCTCCAGTTGCTCCACCCCCGGCAGCCCCTTCAGTGGCCGCAGCAGGCTGCGCAGGCGCCGCAGAGTGGTCCGCAGGTCGTGCAGGGCCTCGCTGTCGGTATTGGCGTCCAGGCGCTCGCGACAGGCCAGCAGACGCACCTGCAAGGCCAGCAACTGGGCAACGAGATGATCGAGCATGGCGGACATGTGACGCTCCTTGGTCAGCGCCCGGCGCGCGACTCACGAATGTAGAATCGGGCCTTTTCGGCTTTGTTGGTGCAGCTCTCGTAACCTTCGAACTGCTGCTGAGTCTTGGCGCCGGTCAACAGCGACAGCGCCTTGGAGTAGCTTACGGCGCCGGCGAAGCCTTCGGCCTTGGCCAGGTCAAGTTCCTTCCAGGCGGCATCGAGCTGTGTCGCGCAGCTTTCACGATAAGCCGTCTTACCCGCGCAACCGGCCAGCGCCAGGGCAATCAGTGGAAGGCAGATCCAGGCTTTCATCGGTGTTACCTCAACGGTTGAAATAGAGTGGCTGTTCGACGCCCGGCCGGATGAAAAGTGCCGCGCCTGACATGCTTTGCCTAGAGTGTTTATTGAAGCACAGGCAACGCTCGGTGCATTGTAGGACCATGGTTGCACAAGCCGGGGAAAGCTCATGAGCAAACGCGTGGCATTGGTGTTGGGATCGGGAGGCGCTCGTGGGTATGCCCATATCGGCGTGATCGAGGAAATCGAACGGCGCGGCTACGATATCGCCTGTATCGCCGGCTGCTCCATGGGCGCAGTGATTGGCGGCATCTACGCGGCAGGCAAACTAGAGGAATACCGCAACTGGATCGAAAGCCTGGACTACCTGGACGTGCTGCGCCTGGTCGACGTCAGCTTTCGCCTTGGTGCCATCCGCGGTGACAAGGTGTTTGGCCAGATTCGCAAGATCGTTGGCGACATGAACATCGAGCAGCTGCGCATCCCTTACACGGCGGTAGCGGCCGACCTTACCAACCAGCAGGAAATCTGGTTCCAGGAGGGCTGCCTGCATCAGGCCATGCGTGCTTCGGCGGCGATTCCGAGCCTGTTCACGCCAGTGATGCAAGGCAACCGCATGCTGGTCGACGGCGGCATTCTCAACCCCTTGCCAATCGTACCGGTGGTGTCCAGCCATTGTGATCTGATCATCGCGGTCAACCTCAACGCCACCAACCAGAAGCAGTACCAGCTGCCGGTGATCGAGCGGCCCGCAGCCTTCAAGATGCGCTTCGACGCCCTGCTCAGCTCACTCGGCTCACGCCTGCCGTTTCGGCGCAAGCCTGCCGAAGAGCTGATTCGCATCGAGCAAGAGATCGTCGCCGAAGGGCTGGCGCCGCCCAACCCGTGGCTGGCCGACACGGCCGACCCTGAATCTCAGCAACCCGCCGCAGCGCCCGAACGTGAAGGCGCACCGAAGTCGGCGACCGGCTCGTTCATCATCGACAACGTCGGGCCGGCCTCGCTGCTCGACCTGATCAACCAGAGCTTCGAGGTGATGCAGACTTCACTGGCGCAGTACAAGATTGCCGGGTATCCGCCAGATGTGCTGATCAACGTGCCCAAGCGGGTGTGCCGGTTCTTCGAGTTCTACAAGGCGCCGGAACTGATTGCGCTGGGGCGGGAGATTGCGCGGGATACGCTGGACAACTATGAGGGAGTCAAACGCTAGCCTGTACTGGCGGCAGAAATGAAACAGGCCGCATCGCGCGGCCTGTTTCATCATGCGTCCATCACTCAATAACGAGTGATGTCGGCAGTGCCTTCCAGCTGCTTGCGGTAAGCCGCAAAGTCCTGCTGCCCGGCACGCGATGCGAGGTAGCGGCGGATCTGCTGCTTCTCGTCGTCGCTGGCGGCGGCACCTTCGTTGACGCCCTTGAGCTGCAGCACGACCAGGCTGCCGTCGGCCAGGACCACGCTACCGTACACCGGCTTGTCCTTGGCTTGCGGCTTGGCCAGGCGGAACAGCGTCTGCAGTTCGGCAGGATCGATACCGTCCTGACCACGGGTCACGGCTTCGTGAGTCTTCCATTGCTGACCGTCGTGAGCGCCAGCGGCAGCGATGGAACCATCACGCAGGCCGGCAATCAGCTTGTCCGCCTTGGTCTTGAGTTCGGCAGTCGCCTTCTCCTTGGCCAGGTGTTCGCTGATGTTCTTGGCCACGGCTTCCAGCGGCAGTTGCTCCGGCTTGCGGTGCTCCTTGACGCGCAGCACCACGGTGGTCTCCGGGTCCAGCTCGATGGCGGTGCTGTTGGCACCTTCATCCATTACCTCTTCGGAGAACGCAGCCTGAATCACGCCACGGTTGGCCGTGATGCCCTCGCCGCCTTCGCGGCCGAACGGAGCGGAAGTCTGCACCTTGAGGTTCAGGTCCTGGGCCGGCTGGGCGAGGTCGGAAGCCTCGTAGGCGGCATCCTGCAGCTGCTTGCTGGCATCGACATAACGCTGCTCGACCAGCGGGGTCTTCAAGTCGCGGGTCAGCTTGTCCTTCAGGCTGGCGAAGCTCGGGACTTCCGGCGCCTGCTTGCCCAGCAGCTTGATCAGGTGGTAACCGAACTCGGTACGCACCGGGGCCGACACCTGGCCGTCGTTGAGCTTGTACAGGCTGTCTTCGAAGGCCGGGTCATACACGCCTGGGCCGGCGAAGCCGAGGTCACCGCCATTGCTGGCAGAACCTGGGTCCTGGGAGAACTCCTTGGCCAGCTTGGCGAAGTCTTCACCCTTGGCCAGGCGCTGCTCGATCTCTTCGGCCTTGGCCTTGGCCTGGGCGTCGGTGACCTTGTCGTTGACCTCGATGAGGATATGCGCGGCATGGCGCTGTTCGGCGAGGTTGGCGACTTCCTTCTCGTACTGGGCCTTGAGCTCTTCGTCGGTGACCTTGACCTGGTCGAAGAACGCCGACTTTTTCAGCTCGATGTAGTCGATGACCACCTGGTCCGGGGTCATGAACTCCTTGGCGTGCTGGTCGTAGTGCGCCTTGATTTCGTCATCGCTGACCTTGACCGCCGCCGGGTTGGCCTTAAAGGTCAGGGAAGCGAAGTCGCGGGTCTGGTTTTCCAGGCGCGCAAAGGCGTCGACCTGCTGGTCGGTGACGAAGCTGCTGCCGGCGATACCGGTACGCAGCTGGCCGATCAGCATCTCTTCCCCGAGCATGTCGCGGAATTGCATGCGGCCATAGCCCATCTGGCGGATGACTTGGTCAAAACGATCGGCGCTGAACTTGCCATCGACCTGGAACTCCGGGGTCTGCAGGATCACTTGATCCAGCGCGGCTTCGGAGAAGGCGAACTTGGCGTCTTCGGCACCCTGCAGCAGCAGTTTGCGATCGATCAGGCCTTTGAGCGCAGACTCGCGCAGCAATTTGTCATCCAGCAGCGCTGGGTCAAAATCCTTGCCCAGCTGTTGCATCAGCTGGCGGCGCTGCATGTCGGCGGCCTGGCTCAGCTCGTTCTGGCTGATGGTGTGGCCGTTCACCTTGGCCGCGTCCTGGCTGTGGGTGGCGGCCTTGAAAATGGCTTCAAAGCCGGTCAACGCCATCAACACGACGATGAGGCCAATGATGGTCTTGGCAATCCAACCTTGTGAATTGTCCCTGATATTTTGCAGCATGCGTCCCCCAGAAACGGCTGTACCACTGCGTCGACAACCGCGGAGCGTGGGTAGAATCCTGATAAAAGAAAGGCGCATCCGAGGATGCGCCTTTTCTTAGCAAACGTGTCAGGCGGGAACGTTTGCGGCCCCGCCATCAGCGTGCTCGGACCTGGCCAGGCCGGGTCCGGCTGAAAGAGACGACTTAGTTGACGGCGTCTTTCAGGCCTTTGCCTGCCTTGAAACCTGGAACCTTGGCAGCAGCGATCTTGATCGCCTTGCCAGTTTGCGGGTTACGGCCGGTGCGCTCGGCGCGCTCTTTGACCGAGAAGGTACCGAAGCCAACCAGAACGACGTCGTCGCCTTGTTTCAGGGCGCCAGTCACGGAGTCGATCACAGCGTCCAGAGCTTTGCCGGCGGCAGCCTTGGAAATGTCAGCCGATGCAGCGATAGCGTCAATCAGTTCCGACTTGTTCACTCTAAGTCCCCTTATTTCTCTATTGAGTTTGTTTCTAAGTATGTAAAGAAAAGCTTATGAAACGTGTGCCGGGTGGCAGCTTGACAATAGCGTGCCGCTTTATAGCAAGGCCCAGAAAAAACTGTCAAGGAAAGCCCCCCAGCCAAAAACTACTAATGCGTGCTGATTCTTTCCTTAGCATCGCCGTCGCGTTTGTCATCTTTAGCGACAATCTCCGGAGCCACATCTGGCAAGGGCTCCGGGGCGTATTGCAGCGCAATTTGCAGGACTTCGTCAATCCATTTGACCGGTTTGATCTGCAGATCCTGTTTGATATTTTCCGGAATTTCCTTCAGATCGCGAACATTCTCCTCGGGGATGATCACCGTCTTGATCCCGCCACGGTGTGCAGCCAGCAGTTTTTCCTTCAACCCGCCGATGGCCAACACTTGGCCGCGCAGGGTGATTTCACCGGTCATGGCCACATCGGCGCGTACCGGAATCTGCGTCAGCGCGGACACCAGCGCGGTGCACATGCCGATACCGGCGCTCGGGCCATCTTTCGGCGTGGCGCCTTCGGGCATGTGGATATGCACGTCGTGCTTCTCGTGGAAGTCGGCGGCAATCCCCAGGCTGCGGGCCCGGCTGCGGACCACGGTCTGCGCGGCAGTGATCGATTCGACCATGACATCACCCAGCGAACCGGTCTTGATCAGTTGGCCCTTGCCAGGGATGACCACCGACTCGATGGTCAGCAGTTCGCCGCCCACCTGGGTCCAGGCAAGGCCGGTGACCTGGCCGATCTGATCCTGCTGCTCGGCCAGGCCGTAGCGGAACTTGCGTACGCCGAGCAGGTGCTCGAGCTGTTCGCTGGTGACCTTGACCTTGACCTGTTTCTGCCCGGTATGTTCCTTGACCACCTTGCGGCAGACCTTGGCGATCTGGCGCTCCAGGCCACGCACACCGGCTTCGCGGGTGTAGTAACGGATGATGTCGCGAATCGCCGAGACGTCGATGTCCAGTTCTTCGGCCTTCAAGCCGTTGGCCTTGACCTGCTTGGGCGTCAGATACTTGACCGCGATGTTGATCTTCTCGTCCTCGGTGTAGCCCGGCAGGCGGATGACTTCCATGCGGTCGAGCAGCGCCGGTGGAATGTTCATCGAGTTCGAGGTGCACAGGAACATCACGTCCGAGAGGTCGTAATCGACTTCCAGGTAGTGGTCGTTGAAATTGTGGTTCTGCTCAGGGTCGAGCACTTCCAGCAGCGCCGAAGCCGGGTCGCCACGCATGTCGCTGCCCATCTTGTCGATCTCGTCGAGCAGGAACAGCGGGTTGCGCACACCCACCTTGGTCATCTTCTGGATCAGGCGACCAGGCATCGAGCCAATGTAGGTACGGCGGTGACCACGAATCTCGGCCTCGTCACGCACGCCACCCAGGGCCATGCGCACGAACTTGCGATTGGTCGCGGCAGCGATCGACTCGGCCAACGAGGTCTTGCCGACGCCAGGCGGGCCGACCAGGCACAGCACCGGGCCGCGGATCTTCTTCACGCGCTTCTGCACGGCGAGATACTCGAGAATCCGCTCCTTGACCTCTTCAAGGCCATAGTGGTCGGCGTCGAGGATTTCCTCGGCCTTGGCCAGGTCCAGACGCACCTTGCTCTGGGCCTTCCACGGCACCTGCACGAGCCAGTCGAGGTACGAGCGCACCACGGTTGCCTCGGCAGACATCGGCGACATCTGTTTGAGCTTGTTCAATTCGGCCTGGGCCTTGGCCAGAGCATCTTTCGGCAGACCGGCGGCCTCGATGCGCTTTTTCAGCTCTTCGACTTCGTTGTGGCCTTCGTCACCATCGCCGAGCTCCTTCTGAATGGCCTTCATTTGCTCATTCAGGTAGTACTCGCGCTGGCTGCGCTCCATCTGCTTCTTGACCCGCCCTCGGATACGCTTCTCGACCTGCAGCAGGTCGATTTCGGCATCCAGCAGTGCCAGCACGTGCTCGACACGGGTCGCCAGATCGACGATCTCGAGGATTTCCTGCTTCTGCTCGATTTTCAGAGCCATGTGCGCGGCCATGGTATCGACCAGGCGACCAGGCTCTTCGATGCTGTTCAGCGACGACAGCACTTCGGCGGGGACTTTCTTGCCCAGCTGCACGTACTGCTCGAACTGCGACAACAGCGTGCGCACGAAGACTTCCGACTCACGCTCGGCAGCGTCGGTTTCGTCGATCAGGGAGACTTCGGCACGGATGTGCCCTTCTACTTCGGTGAAACGCTCGACCGCACCGCGCTGCTCGCCCTCAACCAGCACCTTGACAGTGCCATCGGGCAGCTTCAGCAGTTGCAATACGGTAGCGACGGTACCGACCCGATACAGGGCATCTTCGCCTGGATCGTCATCGGCCGGGTTCTTCTGGGCCAGCAGCAGGATCTGCTTCTCGCCCGTCATCGCGGCCTCGAGGGCTTCGATGGACTTCTCACGCCCCACGAACAGTGGGATGACCATGTGCGGATAGACGACGACATCGCGCAATGGCAAAAGAGGCAAGTCGAGGGTGGTCTTCATGATTTCGCCTCTACAGCGGCCTTATGGCCGGAAACCGGTGGAAATGATGCTTGGACCTAATGTGGGGGCACGCTTGGGAAATTACAAGCGCTTGCATAGGAAAAGCAGAAAGGGGCCCGTAGGCCCCTTTCTTGCTTGCTGCCATCACCCGGCATTGACCTGAAATCAGGCGTCGGGCGCGGCCTTGGCTTGCGGCTCGCTGTTTTCGTAGATCATCAGCGGCTGCGAAGTGCCTTCGATGACGCTCTCATCGATCACCACCTTGCTGACATCCTTCTGCGAAGGAATCTCGTACATGGTGTCGAGCAGCACGCCTTCGAGGATCGAACGCAGGCCACGGGCGCCAGTCTTGCGCTCCAGGGCCTTGCGCGCGACGGCCTTGAGGGCGTCGGTGCGGAACTCGAGGTCCACGCTTTCCATCTCGAACAGCTTCGCGTACTGCTTGGTCAGGGCATTCTTCGGCTCGGTGAGGATCTGCATCAGTGCAGCCTCGTCCAGCTCGTCGAGGGTCGCCAGAACCGGCAAGCGGCCGACGAACTCAGGGATCAGGCCAAACTTGACCAAATCGTCCGGTTCGACTTCGCGCAGCGATTCGCCAACCTTCTTGCCCTCTTCCTTGCTGCGTACTTCGGCGCCAAAACCGATGCCACCCTTGGTGGAGCGGTTCTGGATGACCTTTTCCAGGCCGGAGAAGGCGCCACCGCAGATGAACAGGATGTTGCGGGTATCAACCTGCAGGAATTCCTGTTGCGGGTGCTTGCGGCCGCCCTGCGGCGGAACCGAAGCAACGGTGCCTTCAATCAGCTTCAGCAGCGCCTGCTGCACGCCCTCGCCCGAAACGTCACGGGTGATGGACGGGTTGTCCGACTTGCGCGAGATCTTGTCGATCTCGTCGATGTAGACAATGCCCATCTGGGCCTTTTCCACGTCGTAGTCGCACTTCTGCAGCAGTTTCTGAATGATGTTCTCGACGTCCTCACCCACGTAACCGGCTTCGGTCAGGGTGGTGGCGTCAGCAATGGTGAACGGTACGTTCAACAGGCGCGCAAGGGTTTCAGCGAGCAGGGTCTTGCCCGAGCCGGTAGGCCCGATGAGCAGAATATTGCTCTTGCCGAGTTCGACTTCGTCGCCCTTCTTGTCACGCTGGTTCAGGCGCTTGTAGTGGTTGTACACCGCTACGGCCAGGACCTTCTTCGCGCGTTCCTGACCGATGACGTACTGGTCCAGGATGCCGCTGATTTCTTTCGGCGAAGGCAATTTGTGCGCGCTGCTTTCGGCCTGGGCTTCCTGCACCTCCTCACGGATGATGTCGTTGCACAGGTCGACGCACTCGTCGCAGATAAATACCGAGGGCCCGGCAATCAGTTTGCGCACTTCGTGCTGGCTTTTGCCGCAGAAGGAGCAATAAAGCAATTTGCCGCTGTCCTCGCCGTTACGGGTGTCAGTCATTCGATCGATCCAATCCGGTAGGCTTGCAACACAAGATGAAGGCAATTGCGGGCTTTTTCAAGTCCGCAGGTAGGCGCTTTCCGCACCTACCTGCTCTGGCACCTAGGTTCAGGATACCAGTTGCCGCTTGTCGTATACCGAGTCGATCAGGCCGTACTCGGCCGCGCGCGAGGCGCTCATGAAGTTGTCACGCTCGGTGTCACGCTTGATGGTCTCGAGATCCTGGCCGGTGTGGTAGGCCAGCAGCTCGTTCAGGCGCGCCTTGATATTGAGGATTTCCTGGGCATGGATCTCGATATCGGTGGCCTGGCCCTGGAAACCGCCCAGTGGCTGGTGGATCATCACGCGCGAGTTCGGCAGGCAGTGACGCTTGCCCTTGGCACCCGCGGCCAACAGGAACGCTCCCATGCTGCAGGCCTGGCCGATGCAGATGGTCGAGACGTCCGGTTTGATGAACTGCATGGTGTCGTAGATCGACATGCCAGCAGTCACCGAGCCGCCCGGGGAGTTGATGTACAGATGGATATCCTTGTCCGGGTTTTCCGCCTCAAGGAACAGCAGCTGCGCCACTACCAGGTTGGCCATGTAATCCTCTACCGGGCCAACCAGGAAAATCACTCGCTCCTTCAACAGGCGCGAGTAGATGTCGTAGGCACGTTCGCCACGGGCGGACTGCTCGATAACCATCGGGACCAGGCCGCCTGCGGCCTGGATGTCAGAGCTCTGCTGAATATAAGAATTGCGGGACATGTCCTGCGCTCACTCCCAAATAGTCATGGCTTGAATACGCACAAGCCAGCTCGAAGGCTGGCTTGTGGGGGTTTCCTACGAGAGCAGCCTGTTACTCAGCGGCGGCAGGAGCCTGTGCTGGCTTAACGGCATCTTCGTACGAGACCGACTTGTCGGTCACAGTCGCTTTCTGCAGAACAGTATCTACAACTTGTTCTTCCAGCACAACCGAACGAACTTCGTTCAGTTGCTGGTCGTTCTTGTAGTACCAGGAGATGACCTGCTCAGGCTCTTGGTAAGCCGAGGCCATTTCTTCGATCATTTCGCGAACCTTGCCTTCGTCTGGCTTCAGTTCGAACTGCTTGACCACCTCAGCGACGATCAGGCCCAGCACCACACGGCGCTTGGCTTGCTCTTCGAACAGCTCGGCCGGCAGTTGCTCAGGCTTGATGTTGCCACCGAACTGCTGAACAGCCTGGACGCGCAGGCGGTTGACTTCGTTTTCCAGCAGGGCCTTTGGCACTTCGATCGGGTTGGCGGCCAGCAGACCGTCCATGACCTGGTTCTTGACCTTGGTCTTGATCGCCTGACGCAGCTCACGCTCCATGTTCTTGCGAACTTCGGTGCGGAAGCCTTCCAGGGTCGATTCCTTGATACCGAACTGGGCGAAGAACTCTTCGTTCAGCTCTGGCAGCACAGGGGCCGACACGCTGTTGACGGTGATGGTGAACTCGGCGGCTTTGCCAGCCAGGTCCAGGTTCTGGTAGTCCTCTGGGAAGGTCACGTTGACAACGCGCTCTTCGCCAGCCTTGGCGCCAACCAGGCCATCTTCGAAGCCTGGGATCATGCGGCCGGAGCCCAGCACCAGCTGGGTGCCCTTGGCGGAACCACCGGCGAACACTTCACCGTCGACCTTGCCGACGAAATCGATGTTGACCTGATCGTCGTTCTGCGCAGCGCGCTCGACGGCCTCGAAGCGGGTGTTCTGCTTGCGCAGGACTTCCAGCATGTTGTCCAGGTCGGCGTCAGCCACTTCGGCGCTCAGGCGCTCGACGTTGATCGACTCGAAGCCGGCAACGGTGAACTCTGGGAACACTTCGAAGACGGCAACGAATTCCAGGTCCTTGCCCTTCTCGAAGGACTTCGGCTCGACGGCTGGAGCGCCAGCCGGGTTCAGCTTCTGCTCGACGATGGCTTCGTAGAAGGAAGCCTGGACCAGGTCACCGAAAGCCTCTTGACGGGCATCGGCTTCGAAACGCTGACGGATCACGCTCATCGGCACCTTGCCTGGGCGGAAGCCCGCGACCTTGGCGCGCTTGGCAGTCTGTTGCAGACGCTTGTTGACTTCGTTCTCGACGCGCTCGGCCGGAACGGCGATGGTCATGCGGCGCTCGAGAGCGGAAGTGTTTTCAACAGAAACTTGCATGGATATTCCTCGTTGCACAGACGTTAGCCGGCGATAGCCCGACTCCAGAATCAAGGGCAAACATTCTAGTGAGTCACGCACCAGAAGTCACCCCACCCGGGACGACGGGAAACCTCGCCGGTCGATTAACTTGCATGGCCCGCACGGTGAAGTGCCGAGCCTCTATATATAGAGGGCCGCATACCCCCCCAGTGGGTGGCACACAACCGAAATACCTTGTCAAACAACCACCAGCTTGAAAGCGACCCGCTTATTCAGGATCGACCTCATTGAACTGGCAGTACTCCTCCCACTCCATACCCAGTGCCTCAGCCACTTCGCGATGGGTCTCCAGGCGCATGGCCTGCAGTTGCTCGGGGCTTTCGGCAATCAACTGCAGCGCCAGCTCCCAGGGCTGAATCCCCTGCTCATCGGCGGCATCCTCGAATGCCCACTCGATCTGCTGGGCCTGCTCACGCGCATCCAGCTCACGGATTTCCTCGAGCAGCTGCGGATTGGCTTCGGCGAAGCGCTGCAACGCCAGGGCCTGGCGGGCTTCTTTTGCAATCATCGGGGTGTTCCTCTGCCGGCCAAATGGGCCGGTGTTTCAACCGGCTGAAATCTAACAGCTTTTATTGGGGTGTCACCAGAAGATTACAAGGGGCGAGATGGAGTTATGGCTGCGAAGATTTCAGCTTGAGCCTTGCAGCGCCTGCGAGATCGAGCGCCGCCCGCGCGGCGCATCGCGAGCTTTGCTCGCTCCTACGTTTGTTTCGGGCCAATTATTCCTGTGGGATTTGCGCGCGAACGCCTTGGCGCATGGCGCGATATCGCGTCGTACAAACAAGGCGGTCGCGCGCGTCTGCCACAGGCGTTACTGGCCCGAAACAAACGTAGGAGCGAGCAACGCTCGCGATGCGCCGCGCGGGCGGCGCTCGATCTCGCAGGCGCTGCAAGGCTCAAGCGAACCCCCCAGAAACAACAAAGGCGCCCGATCTCACGACCAAGGCGCCTTCAAAAAATATGGGGTGGACGATGGGAATCGAACCCACGACAACTGGAATCACAATCCAGCGCTCTACCAACTGAGCTACGCCCACCATATTGCGGTGTTGCAGTGTTGCGATACAGACTTACAGAAGCATGGTGCGGACGAAGAGACTCGAACTCTTACAGCTTGCGCCGCTGGAACCTAAATCCAGTGTGTCTACCAATTTCACCACGTCCGCGTAACGCTTAAAACAAAGGCGCCAGATCATTCAATCAAAGGCGCCTTCGTCGAATATGGGGTGGACGATGGGAATCGAACCCACGACAACTGGAATCACAATCCAGCGCTCTACCAACTGAGCTACGCCCACCATATTGCATTACAGCCTTACTTGCTTGCCCAAGCTGCCTAAATGGCGCACCCGGCAGGACTCGAACCTGCGACCATCCGCTTAGAAGGCGGATGCTCTATCCAGCTGAGCTACGGGCGCTTAAGCTTGAAGCCTAACCGAACAAGCTGTTAACAGGTAACTGCCAAACCACTCATTCTGCCCGACCTCGCCAACCAGTGCTAGGCTGTGCCCGACAAGTGCGGCGAATCTTATAGGCGAGCCTCCAGGTCGTCAACACCTTTCTCCAAAAAATTTAAATTATTTAAGGGGTTAGGGGATTTGCCCGACCACCCGCCTTTGCCCTTGGGCGATGTCGTGCGAGAATGCGCCCTCTTTATTGTTCCTTTCTCGATGGTTAATCACGCGTCTATGACTGCACACCTAATCGATGGCAAGGCGATCGCCGCCAACCTGCGCAAGCAGATCGCTCAACGTGTCGAGGAGCGTCGCCAGCAAGGCCTGCGCACTCCGGGCCTGGCGGTGATCCTGGTCGGCACCGACCCCGCCTCCCAAGTCTATGTCTCGCACAAGCGCAAGGACTGCGAAGAGGTCGGCTTCATTTCCCAGGCCTTTGACCTGCCCAGCGAGACCACGCAGCAAGCGCTGACCGAGCTGATCGACCGCCTCAACGATGACCCGGCCGTCGATGGCATCCTGCTGCAATTGCCGCTGCCGGCGCATCTGGATGCCTCGCTGCTGCTCGAGCGCATCCGCCCCGACAAAGACGTCGACGGTTTCCACCCGTACAACATCGGCCGCCTGGCCCAGCGCATCCCGCTGCTGCGCCCGTGCACGCCCAAAGGCATCATGACCCTGCTGGAAAGCACCGGTCAGGACCTGTACGGCATGAACGCGGTGATCGTCGGCGCGTCCAATATCGTTGGCCGCCCGATGGCCATGGAGCTGCTGCTGGGCGGTTGCACCGTGACCGTCTGCCACCGCTTCACCAAGGACCTGGCCGGCCACGTCGGCCGCGCCGACCTGGTGGTCGTGGCGGCCGGCAAGCCTGGCCTGGTCAAGGGTGAGTGGATCAAGGAAGGCGCCATCGTCATCGACGTCGGCATCAACCGCCAGGAAGACGGCAAGCTGGTCGGCGACGTGGTCTACGAGACCGCCCTGCCGCGCGCTGGCTGGATCACGCCGGTTCCGGGCGGGGTCGGGCCGATGACCCGCGCCTGCCTGCTGGAGAACACGCTATATGCAGCCGAAGAGCTGCATAAGTGAGTAAAAACGGCACCTCTCGAGGTGCCGTTTTCATAGGCGCGGTCAATTGATCAGTTGCGCGCGGCCTCCCACGATTTCAGCAACTCGTTGTAGCTCACTGTCTCGCCCTTGGGCTTCTCGTTGGCCAGCTTCGGCTTCGGGGCGCCCGGCTGGTCGAACCAGTATTGAGCATCGCGCTCCGGGTTGAGCTTTGGCGCGCAAGTGGCCTGAGCGTTGGAACGCTGCAGGCGCTCCATCATCCGGTCCTGGTCACGGGCCAGGCCATCCAGCGCCTCTTGCGGGGTCTTCTCGCCACTGGCCACTTCGGCAATATGGCTCCACCACAACTGCGCCAGCCGTGGATAGTCAGGCACGTTGGTACCGGTCGGAGTCCATTGCACCCGCGCCGGGCTGCGGTAGAACTCCACCAGCCCGCCGAGCTTGGGCGCCAGGTCGGTCATGGCCTGGGAGTTGATATCCGACTCGCGGATGGGTGTCAGGCCCACGACGGTCTTTTTCAGCGACACGGTCTTGGAGGTGACGAACTGAGCGTACAGCCACGCCGCCAGCCGCTGCTTCTCGGGGGTGGACTTGAAGAAGGTCCAGGAACCGGTGTCCTGATAACCCAGCTTCATCCCTTCCTCCCAGTACGGGCCCTTCGGCGAAGGCGCCATGCGCCACTTCGGCGTGCCGTCGGCATTGACCACCGGCAGGCCCGGCTTGGTCATGTCGGCGGTAAAGGCGGTGTACCAGAAGATCTGCTGGGCGATGTTGCCCTGGGCCGGCACCGGCCCGGCCTCGGAGAAGGTCATGCCCTGGGCTTCCTTGGGTGCATAGGCGCGCATCCAGTCCACATACTTCTGCGTCGCATACACCGCCGCCGGGCCATTGGTATCGCCACCGCGGGTCACGCTGGAGCCGACCGGGTGGCAGTCCTCCACGCGAATGCCCCATTCATCCACGGGCAGGCCATTGGGCAGGCCCTTGTCGCCGCCGCCGGCCATGGAGAACCAGGCATCGGTGAAGCGCCAGCCCAGTGACGGGTCCTTCTTGCCGTAATCCATATGGCCATAGACGCGCTTGCCGTCGATTTCCTTCACGTCCTCGCTGAAGAACTTGGCGATGTCCTCATAGGCCGACCAGTTCACCGGCACCCCCAGCTCGTAGCCGTACTTTTCCTTGAACTTGGCTTTCAGCTCCGGTCGCTCGAACCAGTCGGCACGGAACCAGTACAAGTTGGCGAACTGCTGGTCGGGCAACTGGTAGACCTTGCCGTCCGGCGCCGTGGTGAAGGAAATGCCGATGAAGTCCTTGAGGTCCAGGGTTGGCGAGGTGTAGTCCTTGCCTTCGTTCGCCATCAGGTCGGTGATCGATTCCACCTTGCCGTAGCGAAAGTGCGTACCGATCAGGTCGGAGTCGTTGACCCAGCCGTCGTAGATGTTCTTGTCCGACTGCATCTGGGTCTGCAGTTTCTCCACCACGTCGCCTTCCTGGAGCAGGTCGTGGGTCAGCTGAATACCGGTGATTTCGCTGAAGGCCTTGGCCAGCACCTTGGATTCGTACTCATGGGTGGTAATGGTTTCTGACACCACGTTGATCTTCATCCCACGGAACGGCTCAGCCGCCTTGATGAACCACCTGAGCTCGGCCAACTGCTGCTCAGGCGTCAGGGTCGAAGGCTTGAACTCGCTGCCGATCCACTTCTTCGCCGCGTCTTCATACTGATCGGCCCAGGCCATGCCCTGCGCGCTGGCCAGTACCAGCAACGCGGCCAGGGTCAAATGTCGCCTCTTGTGATTGTTCTGGAACATTGTGATCTCCTGATTGAGTCATTTCACGGGGCCGCTCGCTCAGCCCCAGCGCAGCACCACCACCAGCCACGCCAGCGACAGCAGCGAGGCCACCCACAGCGGCCAGTCGCTGAGCCCGACCACCAGCAGATGCAGGTAGGCGCTGGCCAGCAGGCCGATGAACAAACGATCGCCACGGCTGGTGACGAGCGGCAGAAAACCGCGCCGCTCCACGCAAGGGCGACGCAACTCCAGCAACGTCATGCAACACAGCAGTACGCCGATGGCGGCGAAGAACAGCGCCGTCGGCAAGGTCCAGGCCATCCACTCCATCACCCGCCCTCCTCACACCCGGCCCAGGGCAAAGCCCTTGGCCACATGGTTGCGCACGAACCAGATCACCAGCATGCCGGGCAGGATGGTCAGTACCCCGGCCGCCGCCAGCACGCCCCAGTCGATGCCGGAAGCAGACACCGTGCGGGTCATCACCGCGGCGATCGGCTTGGCGTTGACCGAGGTCAGAGTGCGCGCCAGCAGCAGTTCGACCCAAGAGAACATGAAGCAGAAAAATGCCGTCACGCCGATCCCGGAACCGATCAACGGGATGAAGATCTTCACGAAGAAGCGCGGGAAGCTGTACCCATCGATGTAGGCTGTTTCGTCGATTTCTTTCGGTACCCCCGACATGAAGCCCTCCAGGATCCACACCGCCAGCGGCACGTTGAACAGGCAGTGAGCCAGGGCCACAGCGATATGGGTGTCGAACAGGCCAATCGAGGAATACAGCTGGAAGAACGGCAGCAGGAACACCGCCGGTGGTGCCATGCGGTTGGTCAGCAACCAGAAAAACAGGTGCCGGTCACCGAGGAAGCGATAGCGCGAAAAGGCGTATGCCGCCGGCAACGCCACCAACAGCGAAATCACCGTGTTCAGGCACACGTAGTACAGCGAGTTGATGTAACCGCTGTACCAGCTGGCATCGGTGAAGATCACCCGGTAGTTGTCCAGGGTGAATGCCTGCGGCCACAGGGTCAGGCCGCCGAGGATCTCGGTGTTGCTCTTGAACGACATGTTCAGCAACCAATAGATCGGCACCAGCAGAAAGAAGAAATACACCAGCAGGGCCAGCGTCTTGCGCATGCTCATGGGCTAGTCCTTGTCGGCGTGGGTCATGGCGGTATAGAACAGCCATGACACCAGCAGGATGATCAGGAAGTACACCAGCGAGAATGCCGCCGCCGGGCCGAGGTCGAACTGCCCTACCGCCATGCGCGTAAGGGTCTGGCTGAGGAAGGTGGTCGCGTTGCCCGGCCCGCCACCGGTCAGCACGAATGGCTCGGTGTAGATCATGAAGCTGTCCATGAAGCGCAGCATCACGGCGATCAGCAGCACATTCTTCAGCTTCGGCAACTGGATATGGCGGAACACCGCCCAACCCGAGGCCCGGTCGATGCGTGCTGCCTGGTAGTACACGTCGGGAATGGCACGCAGGCCCGAGTAGCACAGCAGCGCCACCAGCGATGTCCAGTGCCAGACATCCATCACCAGCACCGTGAGCCAGGCATCGAACGGGTCGCCGGCGTAGTTGTAGCTGACCCCGAGCTTGGCCAGGGTCGCGCCTAGCAGGCCGATATCTGCGCGCCCGAAGATTTGCCAGATGGTGCCCACCACGTTCCATGGGATCAGCAACGGAACGGCCATGACGATCAGGCACACCGACGCCATGCGCCCCTTGGTCGGCATGGTCAGGGCGATGGCGATGCCCAGCGGAATCTCGATCAGCAGCACGCAGGCGGAATAGACGAACTGCCGCAGCAAGGCGTCGTGCAGCGCCGGGTCGCGCAGCACCTGGCGGTACCAGTCAGCACCGACGAAATAGCGGTTGGACGGGTCGAAGATGTCCTGCAACGAATAGTTGACCACGGTCATCATCGGTATCACGGCACTGAACGCCACCAGCAGGAACACCGGTAGCACCAGCCACCAAGCCTTGTTGTTCGGCACCTTGTTCATGGCCCGGCCTCCAGCAGCACATCGTCCACGTACAGCATCAGCCATTGCGTCGGCAGGCTGACCCAAGCTTGCGCCAGCGGCAGCGGTCGGTCCTCGTCCACGCGAGCTTTCAGCGCAACGCCGCCCAGTTCGAGGGTGACGATGCGGTAGGTGCCCAGGTCCTCGACATCGCTCACCTGGGCCGGGTAGGCGCCATCGAACGGGCTGTCCCACAGCTGCACGAACTCCGGGCGGATGCCTACCTGCAAACGCCCGCCCGCCGTTGCAGCCAGGCGCTCGCGCAGGCCATCGGGCAACGCCAGGTGGATATCGCCAAATGCCACGCCGTCGGCTTCGGCACGCACCTCGACCAGGTTCATCCCCGGGCTGCCGATGAAGTAGCCGACGAAGGTATGCCGCGGCCGCTCGAACAGTTCTCGTGGCGTACCGAACTGGACGATGCGCCCCCCGTGCATCACCGCGATCTTGTCGGCGAAGGTGGAGGCTTCCAGCTGATCGTGGGTGACGTAGATCATGGTGATGTTGAATTGCTCGTGGATCTGCTTGAGCTTGCGCCGCAGCTTCCACTTCAGGTGCGGGTCGATCACCGTCAGCGGCTCGTCGAAGAGAATCGCCGACACGTCGTCGCGCACCAGGCCGCGACCCATGGAAACTTTCTGCTTTTCGTCGGCACTGAGGTTGCGCGCCTTCTTGCCGAGCACGGCGCCGAGGTCCAGCACCTCGGCGATCTCCGCCACCCGCTCGCGCACCCGCGCTTGGTCAAGGCCCTGATTACGTAGCGGGAAGGCCAGATTGTCGAACACCGTCATGGTGTCGTACACCACCGGGAACTGGAACACCTGGGCAATGTTGCGCTGCTGCGGCGACAGCGCATTGACCGGCTTGCCGTCGAACAGCACTTCGCCATGGGACGGCGTGAGCAGGCCGGAGATGATGTTCAGCAAGGTCGACTTGCCGCAGCCCGACGGCCCGAGCAAGGCATAGGCGCCTCCCTGCTCCCACACGTGCTCCAGTTCGTGCAGGGCGTAGTCGCCCTCGGACGTGGGTTGCCGGCTGTAACTGTGCGCCAGCTGGCGCAGTCGGATCTCGGCCATCAGGCACTCCTCGCCTGGCGCAGCCCCGGTGCCTGCACCAGCGCGCCGGCACTGTCGAAGACGAACAGCTTGTGGGTAGGGATGAACACGCGGATCGGCGTATCCACCTGATATTCGTGAACCCCTGGCAAGTGCAGGATCATCCGCCAGTGCTCGTTGCGCACGTGCAGAAAGGTCTCCGAGCCACTGATCTCGGCCAGCTCCACGCGCACGGCCAGCTCAAGGTCATCGTCATGGGTCGGCACCAGAGTGATGTGGCTGGGGCGTACGCCGAAACGGTAGTCGCCATCAGCGATCCCCTGCAGGTCGGCATTGCGCGCGAAGTGCACGGCCTGGGCCAGGCTCACTTCGTTGCCGGCGACACGCCCGGGCACCAGGTTGATCGGCGGCTCGGAAAACAGCTCGGCGGCCAGCACGCTACCAGGCCGCTGGTAGACCTGGGCCGTCGCCCCGCTCTGGACGATGCGCCCTTCGTGCAACAGGGTCGTGGTACCACCCAGCGCCAGCGCTTCGTTGGGCTCGGTGGTGGCATACACGGCGATGCAGTTGCGGGCGGCGAACAGCTCGCGCAGCTCCTGGCGCAGCCCTTCGCGCAACTTGTAGTCGAGGTTGACCAGCGGTTCGTCGAACAGGATCAGCGAAGCATCCTTGACCAGCGCCCGGGCCATTGCCGTGCGCTGCTGCTGGCCACCGGACAGCTCCAGTGGCAGACGCTGCAGGTAGGCGTCGATGCGCAGCATCTCGGCGGTTTCCTGCACCCGCCGGCGGATATCCGCCTCGGCCAGGCGGGCCTGGCGCAAAGGCGAGGCGATGTTCTCGAACACGCTCAAGGTCGGGTAGTTGATGAACTGCTGATACACCATCGATACATTGCGCTGGCGCACCGGCATACCGGTCACGTCCTCGCCGTTCATCAGCACGCGCCCGTGATCCGGTCGGTCGAGCCCGGCCATCAGCCGCATCAGGCTGGTCTTGCCCGCCAGCGTGCGGCCCAGCAGCACGTTGAACGAGCCAGGCTCGAAACGCAGCGAAGCATCGATGATCCAGGCTTGGCCATCGACACTGCGACTGACCTGCTCCAGCACCAAGGACATGGCATGACCTGCTCGTATGGGTTGTCTGCCCTACAGAGCCAGTTCCGTGCCAATTGCGCTACACCGCTCTAGCCCAGGCCCTGGGCGGCGTGGCCGGTAAATCGGTGGTTCGCAAGTGAACACATGCACTGCACACCTGAACACTTGTCGGTTTGACATTGAACAACCGTGAACGACACTGAACAGCGGTCGGCCCCATAACAACAATCACACAGGACAGGCCCATGGCCGCATCCGCTTCGCCCCATGCCCAGCTGATCCAGGCCTCCTGGGCGCGCTGCCGCGACCACGGCCTGCAACCCCAGAGTGAGCCAGATTTCGACTGCCTGACCCACGCCGAACTGAACGCCCTGCTCGAACGGCGCCAGGCCCTGCTGCACCTCACCCGCGACGAAGTGCTGCCGCACTACGCCCACCTGCTGAGCAATGCCAGCTACCTGGTGATGCTGGCCGATGCCAGCGGCTGCCTGCTCGACACCTGGGGTTCGCGACGTTTCATCGACCCACGCCAACAGCAAGGCTTCAGCGCCGGTGCCCATTGGCACGAGCGCGGCGTCGGCACCCATGCGCTGGGTACTGCGCTGGTCTGCGCCGAAGCGCTTCACGTCGGCCAGGATGAGCACTTCCTGCGCCAGAACCGCTACATGTCCAGCGCTGCCGCGCCGTTGTTCGACGCCAACCGGCACCTCGTCGGCGTGCTCGACGTGGCCAGCGACGGTTACCTGCCGGCCAGCCAGACCTTGGGCCTGGTGCGCATGATGAGCCAGAGCCTGGAAAACCGACTGATCCTTGCCGAACATGCCGACCGGCACGCCCAGCTACTTTTCAACAGCGCCAGCGACAACCTCGACAGCCCGTGGGCCGGCCTGCTGGTGTTCGACGACAGCGGCCAGGTGCTGGCCGCCAACCACCGGGCCGACAGCCTGCTCGGCGGCAACCCGTTGCGGCAGAACATCGAGCAGCTGTTCCAACAGCCACTGCGGCAACTGCTCGGCCACCCGCAACAACGGCCATTCGCCGTGCAGGCCGCCGGGCGTAACCGCTTCCATTGTCAGTGGCAGGCCCCTCGCCAACCGCCATCGGCCTGCACTGACCCGCGCCTGGTCAAGGCCCTGGAGCAGGCGCGCCTGTTGCTGGAGAAGGACATCCCGGTGCTGGTCCAAGGTGAAACCGGCGTCGGCAAGGAGGTTTTCGTCGACACCCTGCACCGCGCCAGCAGCCGTGCCCGGCAACCCCTGATCGCGGTCAACTGCGCGGCTATTCCCGCCGAGCTGGTCGAGTCGGAACTGTTCGGCTACGACAAGGGCGCCTTCACAGGTGCCCATCACAAAGGCAACCCCGGGCTCATTCGCAAGGCTGACCAGGGCATCCTGTTTCTCGACGAAATCGGCGACATGCCACTGCCCACCCAGGCGCGCCTGCTGCGCGTGCTGCAGACGCGCAGTATCCAGCCGCTGGGCAGCGGCGAGCCGGTAGCGGTGGACATACGCGTGGTCTCGGCCAGCAACCGCGACCTTGCCGCCGAGGTGCGTGCGGGGCGCTTTCGTCAAGACCTTTACTACCGCATCGCCGGGCTGGCAGTGGAGTTGCCGCCCCTACGCGAGCGCAGCGACCGGCGCGAGCTGATCGAGCAGGTGCATGCTTGCTACCGCGACGCCGGCCAACCACAACGGCTGCCAGCGGCCATTGTCGAGCTGCTGGACCGTCATCCCTGGCCGGGCAACCTGCGTGAACTGGTGAGCGTGCTGCAGGTGGCGCTGGCCCTGGCGGGGAACAGGCCGGTCGGCGTCGAGCACTTGCCGGCGGGGTTTCTGGCCGAAGCGCATGAGCCGTTGGCGAAGGCGGCAGAGCCTGCCAACGAAGCCGACCTGCAGACATTGCTGGCACAGGCCAATGGCAACCTGTCGGCGGTGGCCCGGGCGCTGGGCATCAGCCGCACCACGCTCTACAAGCGGCTGCGCGAACGCTAGGGGCTGACCACAGCCGATTCTGCTGCCGCCTGGCAAAAATCAGCCGCCCCCGCTGTCGCCAGCCCCTGCTTCAGCCAGCATCGCAACGCTGCGCGTCTGACAATATCTCCACAGCCCTTACTGGAGCGTCGCCGCAAGGAGACCCGTCATGACCCGCTATATCGATGTGCAAGACCTCGCCCGCCTGGTCAACCGCAAAGGCCTGCCCACTTGCCTGGTGGAAATGGCCGAGTACATCCGCCAGGACTACCTGCGCTGGCCAGCCTTCGAGAAGTGTGCACGGGTGGCCAACCACTCGCCCGACGGGGTCATCGAGCTGATGCCGGTGTCCGACGCCAGCCTTTATGCCTTCAAGTACGTCAACGGCCATCCGAAGAATACCCACCATGGCCTGCCTACGGTGATGGCCTTCGGCACCCTGGCCGATGTCGACACCGGCACCCCGCTGCTGCTCAGCGAGATGACCCTGACCACCGCGATTCGTACGGCAGCCACCTCGGCACTGGCGGCACGCTACCTGGCGCGTGAAGACAGCCGCAGCATGGCGCTGATCGGCAATGGCTCGCAGAGCGAATTCCAGGCCATCGCCTTCAACACCCTGGTGGGTATCGATGAAATCCGCCTGTACGACATCGACCCGACGGCCTCTGCCAAGCTGGTGGCCAACCTGGCCGGCCGCCCCGGCCTTAAGCTGAGCATCGCCAGTTCGGTTGCCGAAGCCGTGCGCGGTGCCGACATCGTCACCACGGTCACCGCCGACAAGGCCTATGCGACCATCCTCACGCCGGACATGATCGAGCCGGGCATGCACCTGAACGCCGTAGGTGGCGACTGCCCAGGCAAGACCGAACTGCATCGCGAGATCGTCGAGCAGGCGCGGGTGATCGTCGAGTACGAGCCGCAAAGCCGTGTCGAGGGCGAGATCCAGCAAATGCCTGGCGACTCGCCGGTGGTCGAGTTCTGGCAAGTGATCGCGGGGCTTGTGCAAGGCCGCGAGCATGCCGGGCAGGTGACCCTGTTCGACTCGGTCGGGTTTGCCCTTGAAGACTACTCGGCGCTGCGCTACGTGCTGGATAGCGCACGCATGCTGGGGATCGGCCAGGACATTGCGCTGGTGCCGACGCTGGACAACCCGAAAGACCTCTATGCGCTGCTGCAACCGCGGGTGGTGGGGGTTCGCTCGATGCACAAGGCAGACAGCGCCTGTGCCTGATACACCCCGGGGTCGCGCAGCGGCCCCGGTTTACGCCTACCCTGTCCATGCCCTCTTTCGAAAGAAGCCCCGCGCATGGACACCAAGGACGCCAACGCCCCACCCCTGGACCGCATCGACGAAGCCATCCTTGAGGTGTTGCGCCATGACGGGCGCATCACCTTCGAAAAGCTCTCGACCCTGGTCCACCTCACCCCGCGTCCCTGCCTGGAACGCGTGCGCAAGCTCGAACGCCGCGGCGTGATCCGCGGCTACGGCGCTATCATCGACTTGCAGAAGCTGGCCCCAGGCCTGTCGCTGCTGGTGTTGGTAGCCCTGTCCAACCAGAGCGGGCGCGTCGCGCAGAAAGCCTTCGAGGCCACCATGCTGAAGTGCCCGGAGGTTTACGAATGCCAACTGATCAGTGGCCACTTCGATTACAGCCTGCGCCTGCGCTGCCGTGACATGGAGCATTACCGGCTGCTCAGCGAAAGCTGGATGAACGACGATTCGCTGCATATCGACAAACTGGTGGCGCACCCAGAGCTAGCCGCGATCAAGTGCGTACCGCCACCGACCGGGCTGTAACCCGATAACCCAATCGCTCTGTGTCCCTCACTAAGCTGGCCGCCCCGACATTGGAGAGCGGCTCATGCCCAGACAGCTTTCGCCTCACCTGGCGTTCATACAACGACGCGCACCGCAATGGTTGACAACCAGTAAGCCCGCTGAGCGCAAGCAACTGGAATTACGGGTACGGGAAAGCCATCGTGCCACCCGTCAGCTTCGTCGGCATCTGGCAGGCGTGCAGACACCCGAAGCATTCTGCCGCCCGCAACTGGAGGATGCCCTGGCGTACTGGTTTGCGGAACAGGAGCTGCCTGATGTTGGCCAGGGCTGGCTCTGGGACATTGCCCAAGGACGCGACAGGTCATGGCTGGAAGCGGCCATGCTGAACTTCGACGAGGGCGACCGGGTAAGGCTGTATCTAAGCAAAGACGCAGCGGCCAGAACCGACATTGATGCCGGCCGCTTCGTCAATGCAGTGCGGAATCTGGACCTCGGACGCCGTTACCAGGCTCACCTGGCGGATCTGCTCGACACCGACCTCACACGGCAAATGCAGCAACGTCAGGACAAAGCCGCCTTTGCCGTTGAAACCAGCCTGGCGAAGCTGCACGGGCACATCGATAGCCGTGGTCAATCCTTGGGCGAGGCGGCACTGGCGGGCGTGTCTTCGCTCCTGCGCCCTGATGGTAACGTGCAAGCACTGGAATGCAGCTACCTCACCCTGCTCGACTGCCCGCTCAACGGCCCGCTGCTGATCCGCATGCGGCCGCAGGCCAGCAAGGAAGTGTGCCTGCTTTACCTGCCTGGCCACCCGACCAAGGCACTGCGCCAGTACCCTTCGCTCGCAGCGTTGGGTCAAGCACTGACGCAAATGCTCTGGCACGACGAGCAACGGCGTTTTTTCCTGCGCTATGTCAGCCACGAGCAACAGCCACTGTTCGCCAAGCGGCTACGCGAAATCCTGTTTCCCCGTTTTCCCTATGCCACCCTGCAACCGGTCACGCCGCATCTGGAAAAGGGCGAGCATTTCAGCTGGATCTCCCGGCTGTTCCCCAACCCTCGCCATCTGTGGCAGGAGACCCTGGATAAAAACGCCAGGCTGCCGTGGAGCGCAACGCCCTGGAGTAAAGACTGTTTTGCCGAGCGCACACGCACGATGCTTGAACGCAAGCGCCAGGATGCAGCCCATTTCGTGGTACCGACCGAGCAGCGCGACGCGGCCGCCCTGCGCGCAACCGTCGAAGGCTGGCTGGAGGCGGGGCTGAATGCTCTGAACGTCGCGAGCTTCTTCGTCCCCGGGCTCGCCGAGGTGATGCTGGTGGTGGGTGGCGCGCAGGTGGTGGACGAGTTTCTCGAAGGCGTGCATGCAGCCAATGAAGGCGAAAGCGACGCGGCCATCGGCCATTTGTTCGCGGTGTTCGAGAACCTGGCGCAGTTCGCCGCCATTGGTGCCGCGGGGCATTTCGCCGAGCCGACCGGGCCATTGCATGACTGGCAACGCGTCGGCGAGGGCGACAGCGAACGCCTCTGGCATGGGAGCCTGTCAGCGTTCGCCCAGCCCCGCCCCTGGCCAGCGCAAACAACACTGCCAGCCAACGGCTTGCACACCTGGCAAGGGACGCGCTGGTGGCTGCACGAAGGCCAGGCGTACGCCGTGGAGTCAGCGGGCAAGGGCCGCTGGCGCCTTGCAGCGGGCAAGTATCATCGTCACCAGCCCAGGCTGTTGGGCAACGGTGACGGTGCATGGTTGCTGGAGCACGAGCGGCCATTGGCCTGGCACAGCCCTGCCCTGGCACGCCGCCTCGGCCCGGCAAGCGCCGGCCTGGACGATACCGCGCTGATGCATGCGCTGCGCAGCAGTGGCTATGACGACGCCGCTTTGCGCCGACTGCTGCAAGATCATCGTCCTTTACCGGCCCCGCTCCTGGACAGCCTCGAAGCCTTTGGCGCAACGCTGCCCAAAAATGTCGGCCTCGGCGATAGCAGTGTGCTGGCTCGAGACTTTCCTTCGCTCAGCCCCAGAATACGCAACGAAATTCTGGCAACCGCTTCCAGCCAGGACTTGGCCGCTCTCAAGCAGAGTGGGCGGCTGCCCTTGCGCTTGGCCGAACAGGCGCGTTTGTACCTGCGTGACGCGCGCCTCAACCGCGCACTACGTCAGCTCCGGCAATTGCAGGGAAGCGGTGCTGACCGCGACCGACTGGTGTTCGCCAACCTGCCTCGGTTACCTGGGTGGACCGGCGACATACGCCTGGAACTGCATGACAATGGCCGCCTGATCGACGTGGCGGGCAATGGCACGACCAGCAAACAGGTGCTGCGCAGCGACCTGGGTTATGAGCCCGCCGACGACTCCGGCCAAGTCCTGGGCAATCGTGACGAGCTGCTGGCATCCGTCCTGCAGGCCCTGCCCGACAGCGAACGCAACGCACTGAAACTGGATATCCACGACGTATCGGGGCTGCGCGACGCATTGTTCGATCTGGCATGGCAGGATCGCGAAGCCACTGCGCGCGACTTGGGCATGGCGCCGATTCGTCCGCTGTACAACCCGCCAACCTGGCTGGATGGCAAGCCCGGCTACAGGCTCAGTGGCCGGGGGCGCGGCTGGCTGAGCGACGATGAACTGTTCGACCAGCTTTACCCCGCCGGCAACCTGGAAGAGCGCGAATGGTTGCGTCAGCAACTGCGGCAGGAAGCCGGCGATCAGCCTGGCGCATTCGCGCGCATGCTCGAAGGGCTGCGCGCCGATTACCAACGTCTCGACAGCGAGCTGCAAGGCTGGGTCGAGACTGCCCGAGGCCAGCAGCGCACGGCCCGCGACGTGCAGGCCCAACGCATACGCCAGGCGTGGCGACGCGAAAACCCCGTGGAGCCGACCGGCGCCGTCAACTTCGTGATTGTCGAAATCGATGCGGCACAAATAGGAGCATTGCCAACGCTGAGCGTGCCCCTGCCCCAGGTTCGCCAACTGCGCATCAGCGGGTTGGTGGATCATGCCAACACTCAGCTGGATGGTTTTCTCAGAGCCTTCCCTCGGTTACGCAACCTAGACCTCGAAGACAACGCCCTCAGGGTAGTTCCTGCGGCACTGGGCGAACTCACCGAGATGCAATTGCTCGACCTCTCGCACAACCTGCTCGATCTCTCACGGGAGGCCGACGTCTCGACGCTGACGCGCCTGATCAACCTCCAGCGCCTGAACCTGTCACAGAGTCTGCAGAACCTCTCTGTCAGTGCCCTTGAACGGCTTGCCGAACTTCCGTCTCTGAGCTTTTTCCAGGCCGACCTCAATAACCTGACCTTCGGCGCGGAGCATTTTCAGGCACTGCAACGCTGGCCCAGCCTTACCCACCTCGAACTGGGGCGCAATGAAATCGTGCTGACTGAAGAAAGCCGCTCAGCGCTCGCCGGCCTGAACCGGCTGCGCTTGCTTTCGCTGCGTTACAACCCGCTGGAACTGGCGCCCGACCTGACCGGTTGGACCGCGCTCGAACAACTCGACCTTGAACGTACGCTGATCTTTGAATGGCCCACCGGGCTGACCGCATTGATGGGGCAGGAGCCCATGAACCTTCGCGCCATCGATCTGAGCCTGAACGAATTGAGCGACGTACCCGCGTTGCGCGATACGACGTTCGCCCGTCGAGTACGCGAGGGCGACGATGAACTGAGCTATGCCTTCGACGACAACCCTCTCAGCGATCTGGCGTTACAGCGGCTCGACGACGCCGGGCTACCCATTCAACAGGAAGACGCCAATGCAAATGACTGGACAAGCGGTTGGCCTGGTCCATTGAGGGCACATGTGTCTAATTTCTGGATGGATGCAAACTGGCAACCGCTGTTTGACCTGTATCAACGCATGCCCGGTACACAAGCTTACCAGACCAACGCAGCGGCGATAGATGAACGTATGCGCCATGTGCTGCAGACACTGATCGACGGTGCGCGTACAGATCAGCCTGGTACAGGTATTGCTCAGTTGCAGCAACAGATCAACGACCTGCTGAATGATGCAGGCCAGCAATGCGTCGACCAGGCCTCCCTGCTCTTCCAGCAGGTCGAGACCGAGGTGACAGTGTGGCAATCGGTGGTCCATGCACAACCGGGGGCCAGCAATGAGCAGGTCGCCATCGAGAGCGTCGCGAGCCTGATGCGCCAGCGCCTGCTCGATGAGCACATCGGCGAGCTTTATAACGCGAGGCGTGCCAGACGAAGGGCCTTGGCCGAGGCCGACAATGCGACCGACCGCGAGGCCGCGCCAGCTTTGTCGAGCCATGACGATCTCAGCGACGCGCTGCTGACCGAGCCGGACTTTCTCCTGGATGAGCTGGAAATGGCCTTGTTTGCACGCATCCGCCTGCAGCAGCGGCTACGGCTACCCGCCCAACCGGTCACCATGCAGTTCGAATACCTCGCGCGCCTTAGCGATAGCACCTTGTTGCGACTGGAGCAGGCCGTGTGGGCCGAGGCAGGCGCGCAAGACCTCAATGGCTGGGCCAGCGATCAACCCTTCTGGCAGCGTTGGCTTGAACGATTGCACCCTCATGACTTCGAGGCCTTTGCCCGGCAATGGGAAGGCGCTTCGGAATACTTCGACACGCTCAATGACAGCACCGCCGAGGCCGGTGCTTACACCGGGCCCGAGGTCCCGCCGGGCTACATCGCCAGCCTGGAGCAGCACATGGGGCATATTGCCTGGCGCCGCGCAGGTGTGCTGCAGCGTGTCGACCTTTCCAACGACAGTGAGCACTACCTGCAGGCTTCGACACTATTGCTGCAAAGTCGCCGGCAAGCCTGGGAAGCGCTACTGGGCCGCCTGACCGCGATCATGAGCGAAGCCAACCCACGAGCGTTCGCGCCCGACGCCTGAGCCACCCACCCCGTGTCGGTTACCTGGCACGGGGCAATCTCCCGCCCTGGGATCCTGGCAAGCTGATTGCTTCAGCAGACCAGGCATTGGCCACCTCCTGGTGCTATTCGTCGGACTGCATGGGCCGCAGCATCGCCCCATGCACCGAACTAGAGCCCAACCGGCACCAATGCCCCACAACTGGTCAGACCGGTAAGGCCAAAATTCCTTGCAATGTCGGATTTTTCGCGGTTTTATGATCCCGCGCTGAACAAACCGGTAAGACCACAACAATAATGAAGTCCTGCGCTCTTTCGCCCCGTGCGGCACCGAAGCAAGGACACCGATCAGAGATCAATCCCATGCTCAAATGGTGCTCGCGTTCGATCTTCCTGCAAGTCGTGCTCGGCCTTGCCCTCGGCATCGCCTGCGGCCTCAGCTTCCCCGAAGTCTCCCTGCAGCTCAAACCCCTTGGCGACGGCTTCATCAAGCTGATCAAGATGCTCATCGGCCTGATCGTCTTCTGCGTGGTGGTCAGTGGCATCTCCGGTGCCGGCGACCTGAAGAAGGTCGGGCGCATCGGCCTGAAATCGGTGATCTACTTCGAAGTGCTGACCACCATCGCCCTGGTCATCGGCCTGGTGTTCGCCTTCAGCAGCGGCATTGGCAGTGGCGCCAACATCCACCTCGACCAGCTGTCCAGCGCCGACGCCAGCAGCCTGGCCGAACGTGGCCAGCACATCCATGGGGCCACGGCGTTCTTCATGGACCTGATCCCGACCTCGGTGGTTGGTGCCTTTGCCGACAATAACATCCTCCAGGTGCTGTTGTTCTCGGTGCTGTTCGGCAGCGCCTTGAACCTGGTAGGCGAATCGGCCGCAGGCATCTCGCGGCTGATCAATGAGCTGAGCCACGTGATCTTCCGCATCATGGGCATGATCGTGCGCCTGGCGCCGATCGGCGTGTTCGGTGCCATCGCCTTCACCACCAGCAAGTACGGCCTGGAGTCGCTGCAGCACCTGGGTGGGCTGGTGGCGCTGTTCTACCTGACCTGCGCCGGCTTCGTACTGATCGTCCTGGGTACCGTAATGCGCGTGTCGGGCCTGAAACTGCTGCCGTTCATCAAGTACCTGCGTGAAGAGCTGACCATCGTCCTCGGCACCGCGTCGTCCGACGCCGTGCTGCCGCAGATCATGCGCAAGCTGGAACACCTGGGCATCGGCAGCTCCACCGTCGGCCTGGTCATCCCCACCGGCTACTCGTTCAACCTCGACGGTTTCTCCATCTACCTGACCCTGGCCATCGTGTTCATTGCCAACGCCACCGGCACGCCACTGGCGATGACCGACCTGCTGACCATCCTGCTGGTGTCGCTGGTGACTTCCAAGGGCGCTCACGGCATCCCAGGCTCGGCGCTGGTGATCCTCGCCGCGACCCTGACCGCCGTGCCGGCGATCCCAGTGGTGGGCCTGGTACTGGTGCTGGCGGTGGACTGGTTCATGGGCATTGGCCGGGCACTGACCAACCTGATCGGCAACTGCGTGGCCACCGTGGCCATCGCCCGCTGGGAAAAGGACATCGACCTTGAGCGCGCGCAGAACGTGCTCGATGGCAAACCCGGCTTCGCCCCTGCCCCGCGCAAACAAGCCAACACCCATCAGCAGGAATTCTGAGCCCGCGTGGCCGGCGCTTTCGCCGGCCTTTTCAGGAGCAAACCGTGATCAGCTCATCGACCGTCGTCACCTCCGTGGTGGAAAAACTGCGCCAGGCCCTGGCCTGCGGCCAATGGCGCTCCGGCGACATGTTGCCCGGCCAGCGCGAACTGGCCGAACAGCTCGGCATCAGCCGCCCCAGCCTGCGCGAAGCGGTGACCGTGCTGGAAACCCTCGGCCTGGTACGCTCGCTGCCGGGCAAGGGTGTGCTGGTGCTGGATGCCGAAGCAGCCTCCCAGGACCCGGCCAGCGAAAGCGCCGCAGCGGCCAGCCTGGCCGACGTGCTGGAGCTGCGCTACACCCTCGAACCGTTCATCGTCGGCCTGGTCGCGCAATCGGCCAACAACCAGGACATCGGCCAGCTGCGCCTGACCCTGATGGACATGCGCGAAGCCTTGGAAGCCGATGACAGCGAAGCCGGGGTAAAGGCCTACATCGCCTTCCACGAGGCACTGTTCGCACTGACCACCAACCCGATCTTCCAGAGCGTGGTGCAGCAGACCGGCAATGCCCTCAAACAGAGCGCCAGCATGCTGCGCAACTCGCCCGAGCACCTGGCCGCGCGGCTCAAGGAAAACGAAGCCGTGGTGCGCGCCATTCGCGAACGCAACAGCGCCCAGGCCAGCGCCCAGATGCGCCAGCACATCCTCGCCGAAGGCCAGCGCATGGGCATTCAACTCAACATCCCGGACGACCAGCCCGGCCAATGACCCCAGGAGAGCGACCTTGACCGCCTGCGCCCAAGCCGCCCCCCGTCTGCCTGCCCTGCTCGCCGCTGGCGAGACCCGCCTGTCGGCCGAGCAGATCTACCCGCGCCTGTTCGACGCGATCCTCGAGCAGCGCCTGCCGCCTGGCAGCCTGCTACCCGAACAGGCCCTGGGCAATGCCTTCGGGGTCAGCCGCACGGTGATCCGCCGGGTGCTCGGGCGCCTGTCGGATCAGCAGGTGGTGGTGCAGCGCCCCAGCCACACCGCGCACCTGGCCGCCCCCGACCCCGAGCAGGCGCGCCAGGTGCTCAGCGCCCGGCGCCTGGCCGAGACCACCCTGATCAGCCTGGCCGCCCAGCGCGCCCGGCCAGCGCAGGTTCGCCAGCTGCGCCAACTGGTCGAGCGCGAGCGCCAGCACCATGAACGCGGCGAGCGCTGCGCCGCCATCCGCCTGGGTGGCGAGTTTCACCTCAAGCTCGCCCAGGTCGCGGCCAATGAGCCACTGGCGCGGTTTCTCAACGGCCTGGTGCCGATGACCTCGTTGATCATCGCCCGTTATGAGTCGCCTTGCTGTGACCACTGCGCCTGGGAGGAACATGCGGCGATCATCGATGCCGTGGAAGCCGGTGATGCGGCGGCGGCGCTGGCGTTGATGCATGAGCACCTCGACCGCCTGGAAGACAAACTCGACCTCGACTGAGCCGGAGCCGCCCTATACTCGGATAACCACCCAGCCTCTATCCCCGGGAGGCAGCCGAGTGAGCAGACGAATCCTGGTTCTAGTGTGCCTCTTGCTGGCCATCGCCGGCTGCGCCGGCAAACGCCCGCCTGCCCCGCCCCCAGCGGCGGTGCTCGACCCTGCGGCCTGGCAGCGCATCGACCAGGAGCTGATCGAGGCTTCGGCCGGCGCCGCCGGCTCCGCAAACGACTATGCGCGGCGCTCGATGCGGGTGTGGAAGGAGCAAGTGCAGCAACGCACCGAAAAAGACTTCATCCCCTGGTTCACCGGCTACTGGACCCAACAGTGGCTGACCATGAAGGTCGCCTGGTACAAGCTCGACAGCGGCGAGGGCCGCGAACCTGCGGAAAAGCGCCTGGCGCTGTACCTGCAGGAGCAGTACCACCAGCGGGTCATCGAACCGGTGGCTGAACAGATCAACCCCGAGGGCATTCGCGATCGTGCCTGCGAGCTGTATATACAATTGTTCGGCCAGCAACTGCCCGCCATCATCCAGCGCTATAACGCCGCTCCCGAGCAAATCAGCCAACGCCTGAACCGTATACCGGCCATCCACCTGGGGCCACCACCCGCCCGCAATGCCTCGCTGTATGAGCTGTTGCGGGCCAAGTCGCTGGAGCAGCAACCGGCCTGGCTGGCATTGCGCGACCACTTGCACAAGCAGGCCGCCAAAGGCCCCGGCAAAACCGACGCGGGCCTGTCGTCCGTGGCAACGGATGCCAGCGAAAAGATTGGCGCCACCCTGGCCCCACGCGGCATCGCCAGCGCCGTGGCCAGCGCCGTGGGCAAGGTGGCCGGGGCGATGATTTCGATCGTGTCGACCGGCTACGGCATCATGACCCATAACCGGGACCAGCCGCAGATGATCGAGCAGTTGCGGGTAATCCTGAATGTGGCACTCAACCAGGAATGGCAGGAGCTGATGGAGAACCGCCAGAGCGGCGCCCTGTCGGGCGTGTACTACCTGTCCGGGCAGGTCGAGGACAGCCTGCTGGCGACCATGCCGCAACCGTCGATGGAGCAGCAGAGCGAACAGCGGCAGGCGCCGGCAGCACAGGAGCCGCTGCTGATTCGCCTGCCTTAGGCCGCAGCCATGGCCGAAGTCGGCAAGCCAAAGATCCGGTCGAACGCCCAGTTGTAGGCGAAGGTGTAACACGGGATCAGCACGATGAACGCCAGGTCGACCAGAAACGCCTCCATCAGGCTCATGTCCAGCCACCAGGCAATCAGCGGAATCAGGTACACCACCAAGGTCAGCTGAAAGCCGACGGCATGCGCCACCCGCCGCGCCACGCTGCGCCCACGCTTGGCCTGGCGGCTCTCCCAGTACTCGAACAGGCTGTTGTAGATCAGGTTCCAGAGCATGGCGATGGTGGTGATCATCACCGCCAGCGGCCCGGTGTGCGAAGCCTGGGTATCCGACAGGTAGGCCAGCCCCAGCGTCGACATGCACAGGCCGATCAGTTCATAGAAGGTCACGTAGACCAGTTTGCGTTTGACGCCCTGCACGGGTTACCTCATTTGTCGAAATGCAATGAGGCGCAAGGATGATTCAATCCGCTTGACAGAAAAAGTCAGCAGCTTTCAGATTGACTGACAGGAGGCTGCCATGAATTTTTCCAGCGACAACATCCAGCTGTTTCTCGCCGTGCTCGACCGCCGTTCGTTTTCCGCTGCTGCCCGCGCCCTGCAGCGCGTGCCTTCGGCGGTGAGCATGGCCATCGGCAACCTTGAAGCCGAACTGGGCTACACCTTGTTCGAGCGCGGCTCACGCGAGGTCCGCGCCACCGCCCAGGCCCTGGCACTGGAGCCCCATGCGCGGCTGATCGCCGAACAGCTGGGCCTGCTGCAGGTACACGCGCTGGAGCTTTCCCAAGGGCTGGAAAGCAGCCTGAGCCTTGCCGTGGTCCCGGATATCGACCATCGCCCGCTGCTGGCGGCCATTGCCAGCCTCGGCGCACGCTACCCGCTGCTCGACATCCAGCTGCTCAGCGCCCCCCAGGAAGAAGCCCTGCACCTGCTCGACAGCGGCCGCGCCGACCTGTGCCTGGCCTTTGCCGGCCTGCAGGTCGATGCCCGCCGCAGCTTCCAGCACATCGGCATGGAGTCGCTGGTGGCCACCTTGGCGCCGGCCCACCCAGCCCTGCGCGAAGGCCGAATCCACTACCTCGAAGACTTGGTCAATGTGCGTCAGATCCTGGTCCGCAGCCGCGACTTGCCACTGCTTGACCCACGCCCGCTGATCGGCGCCACGCACTGGTCCACCGACAGTTTCGACCTGGCCCTGCAGATGGTCGAAGCCGGCCTTGGCTGGGGTGATCTGCCGCTGGCCCGGGTGGCGCCGCTGGTCGATTCCGGGCGCCTGGTGCGCCTGCAGTTTCGCAACACCCGCAACGAACTGCAGCTGCCGATCCATGCCTTTTGGCGCAAGCAGCAGCCCCTGCGCCAGGGTGCACGCCTGCTGATCGACCTGTTGTCCGCCGGCTAGCTCACCGCCCGTCGACCAGGGCCGCAAAAAATAGGTAAGTGTTTCAACCTTTTACCGGCCAAGCCGATATGCCAAGAGACAGGCCCCGCCATCGCGCCACAAGCGCGCGGCGCCCTCCCCTCCATGGCTCAAGGTCTCGAAACATGAACCTGAAATTTCGCCACAAGATCCTCCTCAGCGCCTGCGGTGTCGTGGTGCTGGCCTTTGCGCTGTTCACGCTCTACAACGATTATCTGCAACGCAACACCCTTCGCCAGAACATCGAAGCTTCCGTGCAGCAGGCCGGCGCGCTGACCGCCAGCAGCGTGCAGAACTGGATGAGCGGGCGCATTCTGGTACTGGAAAACCTGGCGCAGGACATTGCCGAACAAGGGGCAGGAGAGACCCTGGGCGGGCTGATCGAGCAGCCTTCCTACACGCGAAATTTCCTTTTCACTTACCTGGGCCAGGCCAACGGCGTGTTCACCCAGCGCCCAGACACGCAGATGCCGGCTGGCTACGACCCCCGTCAGCGCCCGTGGTACGCCAGTGCAGCCAGCGCCGGCCAGACCGTGCTCACCGCCCCGTACCAGGGCGCCGTCGGTGGCCTGATGGTGACCATCGCGGTACCGGTGAAGAGCAAGCGCAGCGGCGAGCTGATCGGCGTGGTGGGTGGCGACCTGACCTTGGACACCCTGGTCGAGATCATCAACTCGGTCGACTTCGGCGGCATCGGCCACGCCTTCCTCGCCGACAGCAGTGGCCAGGTGATCGTCAGCCCGGACAAGGACCAGCTGATGAAGAACCTCAAGGACATCTACCCAGACAGTGGCCTGCGCGTGACTGCCGGCATGCAGGACGTCACCCTCAACGGCGAAGAACGGCTGATCTCCTTCGCCCCGGTCGCCGGCCTGCCGTCGGCGCAGTGGTACATCGGCCTGTCGATCGACAAGGACAAGGCCTACGCCGCCCTCAGCCAGTTCCGCACCTCGGCGATCATCGCCATGCTCATCGCCGTGGTCGCCATCGCCGTGCTGCTCGGCCTGCTGATCCCGGTGCTGATGCGCCCGCTGACCACCATGGGCCGCGCCATGCGCGACATCGCCGAAGGTGAAGGCGACCTGACCCGCCGCCTCGACGTGCAGCACAAGGACGAATTCGGCGAACTGGCCAGCTCGTTCAACCGCTTCGTCGAGCGTATCCACACCTCGATCAGCGAAGTGTCCTCGGCTACCCGCCTGGTGCACGACCTGTCGGAAAAAGTGGTCAACGCCTCCAACGCCTCGATCATCGGCTCGGAAGAACAGAGCATGCGCACCAACAGCGTAGCGGCGGCGATCAACCAGCTGGGCGCCGCGACTCAGGAGATTGCCCGCAATGCGGCCGATGCCTCGCAACACGCCAGCGGCGCCAGTGACCAGGCCCATGGCGGCCGTGAGGTGGTCGAGCAGGCGATCAACGCCATGACCGCGCTGTCCCAGCGCATCAGCGAGTCGTGCGAACAGATCGAAACCCTCAATGCCAGCACCGACGAGATCGGCAAGATCCTCGACGTGATCAAGGGCATTTCCCAGCAGACCAACCTGCTGGCGCTCAACGCCGCCATCGAAGCCGCCCGTGCCGGTGAGGCCGGGCGCGGCTTTGCCGTGGTTGCCGACGAGGTGCGCAACCTGGCACACCGCACCCAGGAATCGGCCGAAGAAATCCACCGCATGATCACCAGCCTGCAAGTAGGCTCGCGCGAGGCGGTGCACACCATGAACACCAGCCAGGTATCGAGCGAACAGACCGTGCAGGTGGCCAACCAGGCCGGCGAACGCCTGGCCAGCGTGACCCAGCGCATCGGTGAAATCGACGGCATGAACCAGTCGGTGGCCACGGCGACCGAGGAACAGACGGCAGTGGTCGAGAGCCTGAACCTGGACATCACCCAGATCAACGCGCTCAACCAGCAAGGGGTGGAGAACCTCAACCAGACCCTGCAGCATTGCGATGCCCTGGCTCAGCAGGCCGGGCGCCTGAAGCAATTGGTGGGCAGCTTCCGCATCTGATGCAGCGCCCCTCGTCGGCGCTCGCCGACGAGGGGGCTGCGCGCTAGGCGACCACCGCCTGGCCCCTCCTGCCCCGCCGCACCCAGGCCAGCAACACCGCCGCCATCAGCACAAAGCCCAGATAGCCGAACAGCGGATACACCTCGCCCACCAGGCTGATGAACCCCACCAGGCTGCAGACGAACGCCGCCACCCCGGTGACCACCGAACCCCAGCGGAACTTGGCCGTGCCCGCCGGCAGCAGCCGCGACAGGAACGAGAACAGGGTGCCAACCGCCGTGTTGACGATCATGCCGAAGATGATCAGGCACATCACCCCACCCAGCAGCGGCGACACTTCGTTGGCAATCGACAGCATCGGCATGGGCAAGTCGGCCACGCTGTCCAGGCGCGACAACAGCCCGGCACTCATCACCAACATCAGCAAGCCCAGCGCAGCGCCCCCGAGCAGGCCGCCCCATACTGCGGCCTTCTCGCCCTTGGCCGAGCCGCCGAGGATCGCCAGGATAGGCGCCCCGGCAACGATGTTGTAGGACACGTACAGAAACGCCCCGAGCAACCAGTGCCGGGTGCCGGCCTGCTGCTGGCTGGCCAGCTGGTCGAGCGCGGCAAGGCTCTGCCCGCGGGTGAACACCGCGTACAGGGCAATCGCCGAGGCCACCAGGATCAGCAACGGGGTAATGGCACCAATGGCGACGATGACCTTGCGCACGTCCAGGCACACGATGGCCACCACCAGCAGCGTCACCAGCACGCTGCCGGTCAGTGCCGGAATACCGAACTGCTGCTCCAGCAATGCACCACCACCGGCCAGCATGACCACGGTCACGGCGAACATGAAGAAGGTGATCAGCCAATCGACGAACAGCCCCAGGTGACGCCCGCAGATGGCCTGGATCACATCCTTGTGCGAAGTGGCGCGCTGGCGGTTGCCCAACCCGGCGAGGGCCATGCCGAGGAAGGTGAACAGCGCCGCGCTGACCAGGGCTCCCAACAGCCCCCAAAGGCCGAAGTCGACGAAGAACAACAGCAGTTCCCGCCCGGACGCAAAGCCCGCCCCCACTATCACGCCGACGAAGGCCCCGGCGATCTTCAGTTGTTCTTGCATGTGAACCTCTGGTTATTGTTGTTGTGGCCCCACAGGGCTTGGCCGCGAACTGCGGCTGGCTCAGCCTTCGCCGACGAATGCCTGCACTTCGATCTCCACATCCACGCCTAGCGCCAACGCCGACGCCACGGTCGAACGCACCGGCAGCGCGGCGCCGAAGAACTCCTTGTAGACCTCGTTGAATCCGGCGAAGTGGTCCATCGACGACAGCCATACCGTCACCTTGACCACCTGGTCGAAGCGCGCCCCACAGGCCTCCAGGCTCTCGGCGATGCGCTCGCAGGCGGCGCTGGTCTGGGCCTGGATGTCACCGCGCAGCACTTCCCCTGCGGGGCTCATCGGCACCTGGCCGGACAGGAACAGGAAACCGCCCGCCTTCACCGCACGGGAAAACGGGAACGGCAGGCTGCTGGGGAAACGCTGGATCTGATTGCTCATGACAAACTCCTTTCAGGGTTGCTGGAAACGTGCCGGGGACAGGCGCTCGGGCGCCACCCCCTGTGCGGTCAGGCTCGGGCACAACGCTTGCCCGAGCAGTAAGTCGGCGGCCAGGCGCGAAGCACCGGCTGCCGACTGGATACCATAGCCACCTTGCGCCGCCAGCCAGAAGAACGCCGGCATCTGCGGGTCGAAGCCGATCACCAGGTCGCCGTCGGCGACGAACGAACGCAAGCCCGCCCAGGTGTGGCTCGGGCGGCGGATGGACAGCGACGTCATGGCCTCGATGTTGTAGATGCCCAAGGCGATATCGAGCTCCTCGGGCGCGGCATCCTGAGGCTCGACCGGGTCGGCATTGGCTGGTGAGCCCAGCAGTTGGCCGGCGTCGGGCTTGAAGTAGAAGCTCTCGTCGACACCGATCACCGCAGGCCAACGAGCAAAGTCCTGATCGGCCGGGCCAGGGAAGGTGAACGCACTGCGCCGGCACGGCTGCAGGCCGACGCGGGTCACGCCACACTGCTCGGCCACCCGGTCAGCCCAGGCACCGGCGGCATTGACCAGGGTGTGCGCCTGCAGCTGGCTGCCATCGGCCAGCTCCACCTGCCACAGCTGATCGACGTAGCGGGCCCGGAGCAGTTCGGCGTTGCAGCGCAACTCGCCACCGGCAACACGGTAGCCACGCAGGAAGCCCTGGTGCAGGGCATGCACATCCAGGTCCATGGCGCCTGGCTCATGCACCGCACCGGCCAGGCTGTCGGCGTTCAGGCTAGGGACCAGCGCCAGCGCTGCGTCGCGCTCGAGCAGGCTGACCGCAGTGCCGTTGGCCAGGTTCTGCGCGTGGGTGTGCTCAAGCAGCTCGCGTTGTTCATGGCTGGCGACATACAGGCAGCCACGCGGTTCGAGCAACGGGTGCTCGCAGAAGCCTGCTGGCGGCGCTTCGTAGAAGGCTCGGCTGGCGCGGGTCAGGGCCTGGATCTGCGGGGTGCCGTAGGCCTCCATGAACATCGCGGCCGAGCGCCCGGTCGAGTGGTAGCCCGGTTGCGCTTCGCGTTCGAGCAACAGCACGCGGCGTTCACCGGCCAGGCGATAACCCAGCGAGGCGCCAGCGATACCGGCGCCGATGATCAGGGTGTCGTAGATCTGGGTCATGCACGCTCCTGCTGCGAAATTATCATTTATGAGAATTCTAATATATGAGAATTTCGGAACATGCAAGCGCGCGAGTTAAGATGCGCGACCCATGACGTATGCCGAGACCCGCGAATGCCTGATGCCCGCCCCGCTGCCCTGCCCTTGCTAGACCGCGCCGAAGTCGGCGGGCGCCTGCGCCAGGTGCGCAAGGCACGCCAGATGACCCTAAAGCAATTGTCGGAGCTCAGTGGCGTACCCGTGTCGACCTTGTCGAAGATGGAACTGGCGCAAGTTTCGGTTAGCTACGAAAAACTCGCCGCTGCCGCGCGCGCCCTGAATGTCGACATCGCCCACCTGTTCCGTGCCAGTGGCCCGGTGGCGGAAGCCGTGGCGGCGCCGGTGACCGTGGTGGTCGACTCATTGCCCGCCGCCGCCGGATATTCCACCGGCACCTACGATTATCACCCGATCGCCGGGGCGTTCCCGGAACGGCGCATGACCCCTGCCTACGCCCGCATCATCGCTCGCGAACGCGGCCAGTTCGACGATTTTATCCGCCATCCTGGCCAGGAGTTCGCAGTGGTGCTGAGCGGCCGGGTGCGCATCGAATTTGAAACCGGCGAAGCGGTCAGCATCGGGCCACAGGAAACAGCGTATTTCGACAGCCAAGTGGGGCACATCTACCTGTCGGAAAGCGAAGATGGCGGCGATGCCCATGTGATGGTGGTAATGACCGACCGCTGAGGCCGGTTATAACCTAATAACGAACAAGTCTATTTGGCTATAAAAACTCCCTATATGCTGGCACCCATCCGATAACGGGCAAAGCTGGGCAGTCGAGTAGCGTATGGATGTAGGATCTTTCGGTTTCACCATTGCCGGACTGGTTGTGGGTTTCATCGTCGGCATGACCGGCGTCGGTGGCGGCTCGCTGATGACCCCGATCCTGCTGTGGTTCGGCATCAATCCCGCGACTGCCGTGGGCACCGACCTGTTGTATGCCGCCATCACCAAGGGCGGTGGCATCTGGGTACATGCGCGCAACAAGAACATCGACTGGAAGATCACCGGCCTGCTCAGCCTCGGCAGCGTGCCGGCGGCAGCGCTGACCCTGTGGTTCCTCAGCACCCTGCACACCGACACCACGGCGCTGAACGCCATCATCAAGCAAGGCCTGGCGGTGGTGCTGATCCTCACCGCGCTGGCGATCCTGTTCAAGTCGCGCCTGCAGGCGTTCGCCAGCCGTCACGCCGGTGACCATTACCACCTCAGCGACCGCAGCCTGAACACCCTCACCGTGCTGACCGGTGTGGTGCTGGGCGTGATGGTCACCCTGACTTCCATTGGTGCTGGCGCGTTGGGCACCGTGGCACTGTTCCTGCTCTACCCGTTCCTGGCCACCCGCCGCCTGGTCGGTACCGAAATCGCCCACGCCGTGCCCCTGACCCTGGTCGCCGGTATCGGCCACGCCGGCATGGGCAACATGGACTGGTCGCTGCTGGGCTACCTGTTGCTGGGCTCGCTGCCAGGCATCTACCTCGGCAGCCACCTCACCGGGCGCATCTCCGACCGCGTGCTGCGCCCGTGCCTGGCGACCATGTTGCTGCTGATCGGCTATAAACTGGCTTTTTGAGGCTGTGCTTCCTGCCCGGATCGTCCTAATCTGTAGCAAAAAACTGCCAAGCAGGAAGTGACGATGAAGGTTGGATTGTTCTGGTACGAGGACGCACATCAGTACAGGGCTTTTCAAAACCTGTACACAGATGCCTATAAACAACATCGCAAGTTCGCTGCATGGCTTAAAGAAGCAACTGCGCTTGAACGGCAACTGCGTCAAAACGGGCATGAACCGGTGCGGGTTCTGACCACCCCAAAAGCCTTATGTGAGTGGTGCACGGCACACGGGCGTTCGATGGACGCCTCCAGTCGAACAGCTTTCGCTCATGAGCAAGTAGTGCCTGCGCAACAAATTCAGGATTTGGGCCAGGCGGTCGAGACGGCGCTCAGCAATCCAAAACATCTGGTCCATGGGCCTTTGATAAACAAAGAATTCCACAAGTAAGCCTGATGGGTTGCCGGCCGACCGGAGAAATCAGGTCAAGCGCAAACGCCAGTGCCCAGAAAAGCTAAGATGCAAGCGAGATAGCGGCATGATATCGATGCGATCCGCTGCTGCAGGTGAGCATCCCAACACGTTCATCAAAACTGCTCGCATCACTAACGGATGGGTGAACACCATCCAGTCGCCCTGCAGGGTGAAGGCCTCAAGCCATCCAGCCATCCGCTGGCGTAATTGTGCAAACGACTCTCCGCCGTGCGGCGCACTGAAAGGATCGCGAATCCACGCATCAATTTCGGCTGGCCGCTCCTGTTGTAATTGCTTCAGCGTGAGCCCCTTCCATAGCCCGAGATCACAGTCCGCCAATGCCAGTTCCACCTTAGCCTGAGGTGAAAACCACGCTGCCGTTTCAACGGCACGCCGCTCCGGCGCAGTCAGCACTTGAACGTCGGGTAGAAGAACGGGCGGCAGGCCTTCCAACGGCAAAATGCTGTCATCGGCTTGATGCAACTGGCCCAGTTTTTGGGCCCGCGTCATGCCATGGCTAATCAAGGTCAGGCGTATGGCTTTCAACGGGGGCTCTTCCGGCAGGTAGGATTGAAAGGATGAGCATGCCAGTTGATGGCTCAAGCAACAATGACATGAGCTGAAGGCGGCAGTTGGAGCAATTTGCTAGCACCTGACGCTAAGATAGTCGCAACAACCTTTTGAAATGCCACAAGAGCGAGATTGATGTCCACCACCAGCCCTTTGCTGCTCGCCCTGCGCGAAGGCACCCGGGACTGTCACAAAGCGCTGGAAGCACGTCTGCCGTTCTTCAGCCCTGGCTTTGACAGCACTGCCTACCGTTGCCTGTTGCAGGCCTACTATGGTTTTCATGCCCCTCTGGAACATTACCTGAGCGATTATCAGGGCCCGGAACGCCGCAAAGCCGCCACCTTGGCCCACGACCTGCGTGCACTTGACCTGAGCGAAGCCGGCATCGCCGCCCTGCCCCTGTGCCAACAACTGCCGGCCATCCGTGACGAGGCCAGCGCGTTGGGTGTGATGTACGTGCTAGAGGGCTCGACGCTGGGGGGCCAGGTGCTCAAGCGGGCGATGGCCGAGCGCTTGGGCATCGGCCACGACAGCGGCGCCGCCTTTCTCGATGTGTACGGGCCGCTGACCGGCAGCTACTGGCGCAGCTTCCTCGAGCGGCTTGGCCAGGCGTCGGCTGAAGGGCCGGCGCAGGCCACCACGGTGCAGGCCGCCATTGACACTTTCACCCACTTCGAACAGTGGCTCGATCAGCGCAACGTATTGAATTAGAGCCCTGAAAAACCGCTATCGGCGTTTTGCCACCCTGAATTGCCTGCGCCGACTCTCGTTCCTTTGTTGTATCCAATGACAGCAAGGAAGTCGATTCATGACCGATATGACACGTCGCTCGTTGGTGGGCCTGGGCATGGCCCTCCCGTTGCTTGGCCAACTGGGCTGGGCCAGCGAAGCCCCCGCAGCGCCAGGCACCGACCAAGAACCGGTGCGCATCAACTACAACGAAAGCCCCTGGGGCCCAAGCCCCGCTGCCCGCCAGGCCATGCGTGACGGCATTGAGCAATGCGGGCGTTACCCGTACAAGGCGCAGTATCGCCTGATCGACACCTTCGCTGCCGAACATGGCCTGGCCTCATCGCAGGTCCAGGTGTTCTGTGGCTCGAAACTGGCTTTGCAGCACGCCGTGATGGCATTCACCGGCCCACGTAGCCTGGTACTCGCCGAACCGTCCTACGAAGCCGCTGCCGAAGCCGCCCGCAGCCATGGCAGTGCCGTGCACGCGGTGGCCCTGGATGCGCGCCATGCCCATGACGTCGATGCCATGCTGGCGGCCGACAGCGCCCCCGGGCTGATCTACCTGTGCAACCCCAACAACCCGACCGGCACGCTCACGCCGCGGGGCAAAATCGAGCGCCTGCTCAAGCACACGCCAGCCGACAGCGTGGTGCTGGTGGACGAGGCCTATATCCATTTCAGCGATGCGCAAAGCTGCATCAGCCTGGTCAAGGAGCACCCGCAGCTGCTGGTGTTGCAGACGTTCTCCAAGCTCTACGGCATGGCCGGGGCACGCCTCGGATTGGCCATCGGCCAGGCCCCGCTGCTGGAGCGCCTGGAGGTGTATGACGGCGACAACGTAGCCGCCGCCTCGACCTTGCTGGCGGGGCTGGCGAGCCTGAACGACCGGCAGCTGGTGCCCCAGCGCAAGGCCGAAAACGCTCGCCTGCGCGACCACACAATCGCCTGGCTGGGCGCGCGCGGCTGGCAGTGCACGGCGTCGCAGACCAACTGCTTCATGATCGACATGCGCGGGCCGGCACAGCCGGTGGTGGACCGGCTGGCCCAGCACGGTGTGCTGGTGGGGCGGGTGTGGCCAAGCTGGCCGAACTGGGTGCGGGTGAGTGTCGGCGATGAACAAGACATGCTGCGCTTTCGAGAAGCCTTTGCCAGGGTGACGGCCGGATAGGCGAACAGGAAAACATGCGGCGGGCGAACCCACTGTTCCCTTGAAGATCACCTGCTTCGAGCTACCTGCAGAGGCTTCGCTGTGCTGCGGTTGAGCCTTTGAGATCGCCGGGGCCGCTACGCGCCCCGGCGATTTCGAGGCTAGCGCGCAACGACTTGCCTGCGCAGCTCATCGGCAAAGAACCGAACGGCGGCCGAAGGCTCAACCAGGCTCTGGCGCAGCTCGATGATCACATTACCCAACGCCGGCAGCGCCGCGTCACCGGTCTCCAATATCTGCCATCCCGGCCGAATCAACGGCGTGGACGTTGCCGCAATCGCCAGTCCGCTTTCCACCGCCAGCTGCACACCCGTAACCCCCGTACACTCGAAGGCGACTTCGTAATCGATCAGGCTCGCGCTCAGCGCCGAAAGAATGTGCCGGCGATACCCGCAGCCATGAGGGTACAGCGCCAACGGTAGCGGCGCGCTGCGGTCCAGCTGGAAACCTGCCGCTCCCACCCAGTGCAGCTGATCGCAGCGCAGTACCTCGCCGTTGCCATCCGCCGCGCGCTGGGTGACCAGCGCCAGGTCCAGCTCGCCAGCCTCCAGGGCGGTGAACAGGTTCTGGCTGATGTCGTTGCGAATCTTCAGGCTGACCTTGGGGTAACGCTGGGTGAACTGCTGAATGACTGGTGGCAAGAACGCACTGGCATAGTCATCCGGGATGCCGAAGCGTACCGTGCCGCACACCTCGCCCTTGGTGAAATGCACCATGGCCTCGTCGCTCAGCGCCAGCATCCTGCGTGCGTATTCCAGCATGCGTTCACCGTGGGCCGTGAGGACCGTGCTCTGGTGACCCCGTTCCACCAGCCGCTCCCCCACAAGGTCCTCCAGCTTCTTCAACTGGATGCTCACCGCTGCCTGGGTCTTGTGCAGCCGTTGCGATGCCACCGAGAGGTTCTTGCTTTCGGCAATGGTCTTGAAGCTGTGCAGCAACGCAAGGTCGAGAAGGCGCACGGAAACTACCTCGGCGAAAAAATAAACGCTTCCCGGCATTAGGCAGGCATGAAAAATGGCCTGTCAAACCCGCCTGCGCCCTGCACCTGCCCAGCAACGACTGGCTGCCAGGGCTTAAATTTTTTTTATGCCGTGCTTATTTTTTATTCGATATCCGCCTGCTTCGCCCATGGCTAGATTGGGCCCATCGACGGTGTGTGACCGCTCACCACCGATGCCCTGATTGGCTTGGCCGTGTGTGCCGGAGAAGAACAATGAAAGCCGAATTTGACTATGTGATTGCCGGCGCTGGCTCGGCGGGTTGTGTGCTGGCGCGTCGGCTTTCCGATGCGGGTCACCAGGTCCTGCTGTTGGAGGTGGGCCCTTCCGACAAGTCGTGGATCATCCGCATGCCTGCAGGCCTGCGCTCGGCGTTCAAGCCGACATCGAAGTACAACTGGTGGTACTACACCGATGAACAGGCCCACCTGAACAACCGCAAGATCCAGCAACCCCGTGGGCGGGTGCTCGGTGGTTCGTCGTCGATCAACGGCATGACCTGGTTGCGTGGCCACCCGCTCGACTACGACGGCTGGCAGGCACAAGGGGCAGAAGGTTGGAGCTGGGCAGACTGCGCGCCCTACTTCAAGAAGATCGAATCCAGCGCGATCGGCGGCACCCACCGTGGCGACAGGGGCCCCATCCGTGCCCAGCGCCAGGAACAGCTGAGCCCGCTCAATGCCGCGTTCCTGGAGGCGGGCCAGCAGGCAGGCTTCAGCCTGACTGACGACGTCAACGGCTACCGCCAGGAAGGGGTTTCGCGCTTCGAGATGAGCGTGCGTGACGGCATTCGCAACAGCGCTGCCTATGGCTATATCCACGCGCTGGGCCAGCACCCCAACCTGACCCTCTGGCTGGGCTGCGAAGTGCAGAAGATCAACTTCGAAGGCACGCGGGCAACTGGCTTTCGCGTCGTCTACCAGAACCGTGTGATCGATGTCCGTGCGCAGCGCGAGAGCCTGCTGTGCTGCGGCGTATTCGGCTCTGCACAGCTGTTGATGCTTTCGGGGATCGGCCCTGCCGACCACCTGCGCGAGCACGGCATTGCCGCCCGGTTGAACGTGCCGGGTGTAGGCGAAAACCTCCAGGACCACCTGGAATGCCATATCCAGATGGAAACCAAGGAACCGGTATCGCTGAACCGCGAACTGCAATACCACCGCATGCTCTGGGCCGGCCTGCAGTGGTTCGGCTTCAGGAAGGGTGTGGCGGCGGTCAACCAGTGCCACGTCGGCGCCTTCCTCAACAGTTCGCCGACCACGCCGCATGCGGATATCCAGTTCCACTTCTTCCCGGTGTTTTTCGACAAGAACTGGATCCCGCTCAGCACCACCTACGGCTACCGCATCGGCGTAGGCCCCATGCGCCCGACCAGCCGCGGCTCGGTGAAGTTGCGCAGCAACAGGGTCGCCGACCCGCTACGCATCGACCCGAACTACATGGCCACCGAGGAAGACTGGCGGGTGATGCGCGAGGCCATGCGCCTGGGCATCGCCTTCGCCGAGCAGCCCGCGTTCAAACGCTACAACCATCGCGAGGACACCCCGGGCCGCCACATCCGCACAGGCAAGGCGCTGGATGCCTTCATCCGCGAAGATGCCGCCAGCGCCTACCACCCCTGCGGCACCTGCAAGATGGGTAGCGACACGGACCCCATGGCCGTGGTCGACAGCCACCTGCGGGTCAGGGGTATCGAAGGCCTGCGGGTGATCGATGCGTCGGTGTTCCCGACCGTGCCCAGTGCCAACATCAATGCAGCCACCATCATGCTGGCGGAAAAGGCCAGCGACCTGGTGCTGGGCAAACCGGGTCTGCAGCCTGAAGCCCTGCCCTATCACAGCCAGCTCACCCCGGGCACCCGACACAAGGTGTCGGCGTAAACGCCGCAGGAGCCATGCAATGACCGTCATCATCAAACGCCAGGCCACCCCCGAAGAGCAGCAAGCCAGCCAACACTGGGCACTGTGGGAAAGCGGCGAAACCGACCGCTTCGCCTACCAGTACGACCAGGATGTGCAGTTCGTCGTGCAAAGCGGCGAAGCGGTCATCCACAGCCCAGGCAATCCGCCGGTCGCCATTGCCGCCGGTAACCACGTGACGATCCGTAAAGGCGTGGATGGCCTCTGGGCCATCCGTACCCCGGTGGTCAATCGCTACCAGTACCTCTGACTGCCACACAAGCCAGGATGGCTCAACGAACAATAAGGGACAGTACCAATCATCAATCTGCCAAACCCGACTATTACAAGAAATGGAGATGCCCGATGATCCTGAATCTCGTCAGAACCCGCACCGTGTGCCGATGGGCAGTGGGTATTGCCTTTGCCTCGCTGGCCGCCCTTGGCCAGGCCGAGGACAACAAGCCCGTGGTGGTCGGCTGGGTCAACTGGGCCGACGCCGAGATCACCACGAAACTGGCCAAGCTGGCACTGGAAGACCAGCTCCAGCAGCCGGTGAAACTGGTCATGGCCGATATCGGTATCCAGTTTCAGGCGCTGGCTGCCGGCAAGGTCGACATGATCCCCATGGCGTGGCTCACTTACAGCCACAAACCGTTCTGGGACAAGTACAAAGATAAACTTGAAGACCTGGGCGTACTGTACGAAGGCCGCCTGGGCCTTGCGGTACCCACCAGCATTCCGGAAAGCGAAGTCAAAAGCATCGAGGACCTGAACAAGCCGGAGGTCCGCGAAAAGTTTGCCGGCAAGATCCTCACCTCGGAAGTCGGCAATGGCCAGTACAAGACCGTCACCCGCGCAATCGCCGACTACAAACTCGACGGCTACAAGCTGGTGGCCTCGTCCGAAACCGGCATGCTCAAGGAGTTCGACCGCCAGCTCAAACGCGGGCAGTGGGCGCTGCTCAATGCCTGGAGCCCGCACTGGATGTTTTCCACCTGGTCGCTGCGCTACCTGGATGACCCCCAGGAGGTCTACGGCAAGGCCGAACAGATTCATGCCATTGCCCGCCAGGGCTTCAGCAAGGACTTCCCGCAAGTGGCAACATTCTTCGCCCACTACAAGATCCCGCTCAAGGACCTGGAAGGGATGATGAAACAGGCGCGCGAGACTTCTGCCGATCAGGTCGTAGCCGACTATTACGCTGCCCACAAGGCCACGTTCAGCGCCATGTTCCAGTTGGCAGCGGGGCAACCATGAACCATGCCCCTGACTGAAAAAGAACTGATGCTGCGCGATGCTACTCGCAACATATGTGAGGAACTGCTGGAGTCCATCCGCGATGTGAAGGCTGGCCGCCATGGCGCTGTGCACCAAGTGGAAGTGACCGAGGCAGCCGAGGCACACAGCAGGACCGGGCTTTCCCAATCCAAGTTTGCCGAGCTACTGGGCGTCTCGGTGCGCACGCTTCAGGAGTGGGAGCAAGGTCGGCGCATGCCCTCGGGGGCGGCCCGGTCTCTTCTGCACATTGCGGCTTCTCGCCCGGATGTGTTTCGTGAGGTTCTTCAGGCCCGTTGATTGGGTTTCGGCCCTCGCCTAGCCTGGCCCACTTTGAAACCAGAACGGGCCGCGTCTGCGGCCCTATCAACACCCACTTACTCCTGCTCATTGCGTCTTTTCCATCGACTCCAGCGCGCAACGAAAACCTCTGTTTACGGGATTCGTGAAAAGTACCGGAATGGGATTGGGAGATTAGGGATTGACCCGCCACAACCCGGCCATCTGCGTGGTAAACCCCGCACTCATCAATTCCCTGCGCATCGCCCACTGCGCCGCCGCCGGCACCGCCGCGCTGCGCAGTGTCCCCCTCCCCCAACGCCCGTTGACGCCGTCGATCACCTGCATGACCCGCTCGGACTTCACACTCTGCGTCGGCGTAAACAGATCACCCGTCACCTCCCCGCGCTGGCACAACTCCATCAGCAACACCTCCGCCTTGCTGTAGCGAAACCCCTCGCGATAAACCCGCTCCAGCGCTTCCAGCGCCATGCGTGTCAGCAGCCGCTCGTCATCGGTCGGGTACGGCAACTGCACCACCACGCCGTTGGCGTAGCGCGGCTCTTCGGGGTTGAACATGCCGGTGCGGATACTCACCCGCATCCGCTGCGCCAGCGAGCGCTGCTTGCGCAGCTTTTGCGCCGCGCGCATCACGTAGGTGGCCACGGCTTCCTTGAGCGGTGCGAGGTCGGTCAGGCGCTGGCCGAACATGCGGCTGCAGCAGATTTCCTGGCGTGGCGGGTCGACCTCCTCCAGGTGCAGGCAAGGCGTGCCGGCCAGCTCACGGGCGGTCTTTTCCACCACCACGCTGAAGGTCTTGCGCAGCAGGCCGGGGTTAGCGCGGGACAAGTCCCAGGCAGTGCGGATACCCATCTCTTGCAATTGGGCCGTAAGGCGTTTGCCGATGCCCCAGACTTCGGACACATCACAGCGTTTCAGCACCCGCTCGTAACGCAGCGGGTCACGCAGATCGACTACCCAACCGCTCTGCACCGACCAGCGTTTGGCCGCGTGGTTGGCCAGCTTGGCCAAGGTCTTGGTACCGGCGATACCCACCCCCACCGGAATGCCGGTGTGCTTGAACACCCGCGCGCGGATGTCGCGGCCAAGGCGCTCCAGGTCGCCGGGCATGCCGGCCAGGTCGGCAAAGGCCTCGTCGATGGAATACACCTCCAGCGCCGGCACCATGCCTTCGATCACCGTCATCACCCGCTGGCTCATGTCACCGTACAACGCATAATTGGAGGAGAACGCCACGACCCCGTGCCGACGCAGCAGGTCTTTCACCTGAAAGTACGGCTGGCCCATCTTCACCAGCGGCTTGGCCTCGGCGCTGCGGGCGACGATGCAGCCGTCGTTGTTGCTGAGCACGACGATGGGCGTGCGCTGCAGGTCGGGGCGAAACACCCGCTCGCAGCTGGCGTAGAAACTGTTGCAGTCGATCAGGGCAAAGACAGGGGTGGGATTCATCGGGCAGCGCCATCAATACTGTATTTATATACAGTTAATCACACCGCCATGCCGATGCCCTCGCCACTCATCCGATTTGCATCCTGCGTACGAACTCCTACAGTTTCGAACTGTGACAACCGCGCCGAGGCTCGCGATGCGCAGCGCCGAAAAAACCGAGCACAGTACCACCGCCAAGGCCCTGCCGAAGATTCCCCGCAGCGTCTGGGCGCTGGGCTTCGTATCGCTGTTCATGGACATTTCCTCGGAAATGATCCACGCCCTGCTGCCGCTGTACATGGTCACCGTGCTCGGCACGTCGGTGGTCGCCGTCGGCTTCATCGAGGGCATCGCCGAGGCCACCGCGTCGATCACCAAGGTGTTCTCCGGCGCGCTCAGCGACCGCCTTGGCAAGCGCAAGCTGCTGACGGTGCTGGGCTATGGCCTGGGCGCGTTGACCAAGCCGGTATTCCCCATGGCCTCCGGGCTGGAATGGCTGACGGCGGCGCGCTTCGTCGACCGTATCGGCAAAGGCATCCGCGGTGCCCCCCGCGATGCGCTGGTGGCCGATGTGACCCCGCCCGAGCTACGTGGCGCGGCCTTCGGCCTGCGCCAGACCCTGGACACCGTCGGCGCTTTCCTCGGCCCGTTGCTGGCGATCGTGCTGATGTGGCTGACCGCGAGCCATTTCCAGACAGTGTTCTGGGTGGCGGTGATCCCGGCGTTCGTCGCCGTGTACATTCTCGTTGCCTTCGTCCGCGAGCCCGAGACGGCGCCCAACGCGTGGCCGGTGCGCTCGCCGCTGGCGCTGCATGAGCTGGTGCGCCTGGGCCCGGCCTACTGGCGGTTGATCGGCCTGGCCATGGTGTTCACCCTGGCCCGTTTCAGCGAGGCATTCCTGCTGCTGCGCGCCCAGGACATGGGCCTGGCGCCATTGTGGGCGCCTGCGGTGCTGGTGCTCATGGCCCTGGCCTATTCGCTGTCGGCCTACCCGGCCGGCGCGCTGTCGGACCGGGTGGGCCGCCGTGGCGTGCTGATGATCGGGCTGGCCCTGCTGATCGCCGCCGACCTGTTACTGGCCTTGCTGCCAGGCTGGGCCGGGCTGGCACTGGGCGTGGCGGCCTGGGGCCTGCACCTGGGCTTCACCCAGGGCATCTTCGCCGCGCTGATCGCCGACAGCGCGCCAGCCAACCTGCGCGGCACGGCATTCGGCCTGTTCAACCTGCTGACCGGGGTGGCCCTGCTGGTCGCCAGCGTGGTGGCCGGGCTGCTGTGGGATGGCGCGGGGTTCCAGGCGACCTTCCTGGTCGGGGCAGCATTTGCTGGTAGTACCCTGGTCGGCGTGGCGTTGTGGGCATAAAAATCATGCCGTGCACACTTTCAATACCCATGAAATGTAAAACACCGCTTCTAGTGTGAAGCATGATGATTTTTATGTTTACTTCTCAAGGTAGCTTGTGATGAGCGGCTGTGCACCGTTATCTTATCGGGCGCAATTTCCCCATAACGCCCATCGCCGCCCTTCCCAACATAGAAAAACTCATGCTCCTTACTATTCAGCTGCTTAATGGCACCCAACAAGGTACTATAATCTATCTTGCCTCTATAAAATAATCTCGCACCGTGCTGCAAAATCAACTGCGGCGTCGAAATAAACAAATTATCCACAGGCTCAGAATATAAATCCGCTCTTATCGAGACCAATACCTTACTGTCAGACATAAACTTCTTTGATACACTTTTCTTCGAGCTGAGCGACAGCACACGCCCGTCACTCCCACTACCTGCCGTGTGTTCGAACAGTGCCACCAGATAGTCATCAAAGCTTTCTTCGCCGCCAACCCCTACATTTCTTCGAACACCATCCCTGGCAATATCTTCAGCCGCCCCAAAGTGAGCTCGATATAAGACATGACCCTTCACAGGGTAGTCCGCGCTCTGAATTTTATTAACCGAATAAAAAGACTTATCTCTTCTCACAAAGGGCACCCTAAACCTCAACCCCCGGAACACCCAATAACCATCATTAGCCTTAAGCTCATCGGCCACTAAAATATGCTCTTTGACCTCATCCTCACTAAAAAAATCAGTCAGTGTCTTCTCGTCCTCTTCGTTGCCCGCCTGAGGCGACAGGCCCTGTTCATCCCAATATGACGCGGGATTGTTTCTACACATCCTAAATAGATTCAACCCATCCACAGTGCTCGCCGGATCAGCAGAAAGCCACCGCCCGGCCCATGACTGGTAATAGCGCCAGCCATAATAATACAGCCCAGTAGCATCCCGCTCTTTCCCTGAGTAACGGATGGTTTTATAGTCGGATTCCACCGTACTGCGCGCAGCCCAGACGGCTGTGCCACCGTATGGATAGTATACCTCCATACTGAAAATCTTGCCATCACCGTCCACTTCAAGCCCGCAACTGCCGATGATATCGTTACAGCTATAACGAACCTGCCCATTTACAATGCCGTCCGGTTCTGCGGACTGCGACTGCAGCACCCGCACTTGAGTATGCCGCCCCCCACCTACAGCAATAACATGCAGCCTCTGCGTTTCCGCTCCGTCGGACAGAGCGGTACGCAGCTCCAGTCCCGGCAGATAGACAACCCGCTGCACTAGCACACTGGTGTGGTTTTTTTGTGTAGTGACTTTTAGTACGCGCTGACTGGAGGCTGCGTAACGGTAGCTTTCTGAATCATCTACCTCTCCGCCACGAACCACCGGCGACACCCTTAACAACTCGTTACGAGCAGTCCAAGTCAGATTCTGCCCCGGCTGCAACCGCAATTGCTGCCCCCCTACCGTGAACAAGGGCTCAACGTCCGCCGGTTTCTCTGCAAGGGTGCTTAGTACTCCACGGTTACTACGGTCGCTTATCGTAATGTCTATCGAATAACTATTGGTCGTGGCAACTGCGCTGTGCCGTATCTGTGTAAGGTTGCCGCCGCGATCATAGGTATATTCGCGGGCATAGTTTGTATACGCGCAAGGGCCGGCAGAACAAGACAAGGTGGCAGATGGCGCATGACTGCCCGGTCTCCTGCTACCTGCCTTTTCGCGCCCGCTGGCATGGATCAGTTGGTAAAGGCTGTCATAGGTGTTCTTGCTCTCTGGCACCACTTTTTGGTTGCGCCAAAAGTGGATGGCCTCGGCATGGTTGCGCACGCTGAGTACGTTACCTACAGGATCGAACGCGTAGCGCAGATCCTGTAGCACTCTCGCACCCGACACATGCCCGACCGGTCGCTCAGCCTTGATTTTGGCCAGCCGCTGCACCTTCATTTCATACGTGTATGTTTTCACCACACCGTTGCCGAGTTCCTCGCTCAGCTTCTGACTGGCAGCAGAGTACTCAATGGATCTGACGATGGCTTGCTGCATCCCCCCTTTGAGCGTCAGCCATGTGCCCGATAGACTCCCAGCCAGGTCGTATGTCAACTGTTGCTGATTACCCGCCGCATCGGTGGTGTTCAGCACAGCGCTAGTCGCGTCCACAGCAGTCAGAGTCGTGTATGCTGCGTCATTCAGTGCCGCCTGCCATGCTTCTTCGCTGGCGCCTTGCCAGTCAACAACCGTGTCCGAGTTGTTCGCCTCCTTCAGCAGACGGCGTGTAATGGATGCTGGCCCACCGCTCAGGGCAACACTACCCGTCTGCACCAAACCTGCCGTGTCGTAATGCTTGACACACTGCCCCGCGATGTTGCGGGACTGCTCCGCCTGAGTCCCTCCTGCATACAGGAAGCGCTCTGCAACAACCGACATTACGCCTGCCTCACCCTGCGTGACGGCCAGCAGACGGCCAGACAAGGGGGCCGCTTCGTATAGGAAACGACGGATAACGGCCTGGCTCGCATCCTCGGCGTTGTCACCAGCGATGAGGAGGTTGCTGAGCACCACCAGTGGCCGTTCCGCGGTGTTGTTCACGGCCATGGTGGTACCGGCGTCGGTGCTTATAGTACGCAGTACAGTACCGATGTGAGTCGTGAAGTACTTGAAGTTCACCTGCGCTGCGCTGTGCAGGCGAGGGTCAGCACTATCCATCAAGAACCCGTTGGGGCTGAATGAATGACGGGTAATACGAACGTCAGTACTGTCCAGTGAATCTGGATGACGTTGGTACGCAATTTCACGTACCGAAAGCCCGCGGTTATCTATAACCGTGACTGACGGTGTTTCTCGGAACAACGTTGTACTCATGCGCACTGCAGATATCCACCCGTCTGAAGGTCTCCTAAGCGTAGGTTATTTTTTTAACTGGCTTCTGATGCATGGTGTAACTCGATCATCTCGGATCATGGCTGCGCACACTGAAGGTCACCACGCCCCAGATCATGAAGTCGTCACCCTCCATGATGTAACGTGGCGCATAGCGTGGGTTCTCGGAGCGCAGCGACACCTGCCCGGCGACGCGCTGCAGCCGCTTGCACAAGGGCTCGCCGTTGACCGCGGCAATCACGATATGGCCATGGCGCGCCTCGATAGAACGGTCGACCAGCACCAGGTCGCCATCGAAGATACCAGCCCCTTGCATGCTGTCGCCGTCTATCCTGACCAGATAGATGTGCGGTGCGCGCAGGTTGAGCAGCTCGTCCAGCGAGATGGGCTGCTCCATGTGGTCGGCGGCTGGCGACGGAAAGCCCGCCGGAACACGGAACAGGTAGCGCGGCACGGCAGCACTGCCGCCCGTGATGGGACCCAGGATGGAAGTCATGCGACGGCCTTGATATTAAACTGTATAGATATACAGTAAACGCCGTAGCGAGTATCCGGTCAATTTCGCCGTAGGATATTTCGACAAGTGGGGGTACATACCATGTGCGGACGCTTCGCCCAGTACCAGGGCCTGGCCGACTACCTGCGTGAACTGGACGCCGAGCAGGACGTGATCAGCGGCTACGACAACGTGCCGATCGGCCGCTACAACGTCGCCCCCGGCAGCCGCGTGCTGATCCTGCATCACGCCACCGATGGCCTGCGCATCGACCCTTGCCATTGGGGGTGGGCGCCGTTCTGGGCCACGGGTAAACGGCCGGCACCGATCAACGCGCGGGTCGAGACGGTGACCACCGGCAAGTTCTTCAAGGCCCTTTGGCCGCAAGGGCGAGCCTTGGTGATGGCCGATGGCTGGTATGAGTGGGTGGCCGACCCACAGGATCCCAAGCGCAAGCAGCCCTGGTTCATTCGTTTGAAAAGCCGGGCGCCGATGTTCATGGCGGCACTGGCCGAGGTGCATGCGGGGATGGAGCCGAACGAGGGGGATGGCTTCGTCATCATCACCGCTGCCAGCGATGCGGGGATGGTCGATATCCATGATCGCCGGCCCTTGGTGCTGGGCCCGGAGCATGCGCGGGCATGGATCGACCCTGAGGTACCTGCCGAGAAGGCCGAACGCCTGGCGCGGGAGCAGTGCTTGCCGGTGGAGGCGTTCGAGTGGTTTGCGGTGGGCAAGGACGTGGGGAATGTGAGGAATGAAGGGGCTGAACTGATCGTGATGCTGGATGCCGAACATCAGCCCTGAATTTCTGCCGCCACTGGTTAAGCCAGAACCTCCTGCTGCCGCAGCGCCCAGCCCCCCTGCCCGTCCACTTCCAGCCGATGGGTATGGAAATCGGCCAGAGTACTGCGATGCCCCACGCTCACCAGCAAGGTCTCGGGCATCTCTTTGCGCAACAACGCATACATTGCATGCTCAAGCCCTTCATCCATCGCCGAGGTGGACTCGTCGAGGAACACCACCTGCGGACGGTTGAACAACACCCGGGCGAATGCCAGGCGCTGCTGCTCGCCGACCGACAGGATGTTCGACCAGTCGCAGTTCACCGCCAACCGCTCGGCCAGGTGCGCCAGGTTGACCTCGCGCAGGGCCTGCTGCATGCGTGCTTCATCCTCCGGCTGGCTGTCGGCCGGGTAGGCAATGGCGGTGCGCAGGTCGCCCAGCGGCAGGTAAGGCCGTTGTGACAGGAACAACGCCTGGGTGCCCAACGGCCGCCGAACCTCGCCCTCGGCATAAGGCCACAACCCCGCCAGGGCGCGCAGCAAGGTGGTCTTGCCACTGCCCGACGGCCCTTTGATCAGCAGCGCCTGGCCACCGTGCAGGCGCAGGTCGAGGTCGGCGATCAGCGCATGGCCGTCCGGGCGCAGTACCTGCAGGCCGATGATGTCCAGCGCCCGCGGCTGGTCTTTGGCCAGCACCCGTGGCAGCGCGCTGGCCTGGTCGTTGGCATCGAGGAAACCGGTCAGACGGTCGAGGGTGGCGCGGTACTGGGCGAAGGTGTCGTAGGACTCTCGGAAGAACGACAGTGAATCCTGCACCTGGCCGAACGCCTGGGCGGTCTGCATCACATCACCCAGCTTGATCGCCCCGCTGAAGAAGCGCGGTGCCTGCAGGATGAAAGGGAACACCACGGCCACCTGGCTGACACCGAGATTGAAGCCGCTGAATTTCAGGTTTCGGAACACCAGTGCCCAGACGTTGACGATCAGCGCACCGAAGCGCCCGAGCAAGGTTGCCCGTTCGACCGGCGCACCTTGGTAGAAGGCAATGTTCTCGGCGTTCTCGCGCAGGCGCATCAGTGCATAACGGAAGTTCGCCGTGAGTTTTTCGTTTAGGAAGTTCAGGCGGATCAACGGCTGGCCGAGGCGGAAGGCGATCCAGGTGGCGATCAGCACATAGATGTAGACCGCAAACACCATTGCCCGGGGAATCTCATATCCCGCAAGCGTCAGCGGCGCCGACAGGCCCCAGAGGATACCGGTAAAGGCCACCAGCGAGACCAGCGCGCTGACCGCGCCCAGGGCCAGCGACACCGAATTGGTGACGAACGCGTTGACGTCCAGTTCGATACGCTGGTCGGGGTTGTCTACCGGTTCGGCGAGGAAGCGGCCGCGGTAGTAGGCATCGCCTTTCATCCAGTCGCCGGTCAAACGCTCGGTCAGCCACACCCGCCAGCGGATGCTGAAGGCCTGGGTAACATAGAAGGTAAGCAGCGCGCGCAGCACATGGATGGTGGCCAGCACCGCGAACACCCCGAGCAGGTACCAGAAGGTCGTCTGATCAAGGGCCTGCAGGGCACTGTAGAAGCCGTTGTACCAGAACGAGAACAGCACGTTCATACGCACCGAGAACAACGTCAGCACCAGCAGCAGCCCGAACATCAGCAACGGCCGCCAACTGCGGCGCCAGGTGAAATACGGCCCGGCCACCTGCCAGAACTGCCGGCCCCAGCGCGTGTAGCGCACGGCCAGGGTGGCAGCGGCAGTGAAGCCGATGAGGGTGATGAACGAGGCGATTGCAAGCCAGCTCAGGCTCTCTTGCAGGGCCTGGTGCCAGTTCATGTCCATAGGAAACATCCGTCACAAGTGTTTCCGCGAGCGTAGCATCGCGGTGAGGTTCGTCTTGCATAAATGACGGACATTTCATTTTTCCTGCCCCGCGAAGAGGCCGGGACAGGAGAGCGCTAGGCCAGGGCCTCCACTACCTTGGCATCCAGCCCTTCCTGACCATGGTCGGCAATCCACTCCCCCAGCTGCCGGCGCATGGCCGGTGTCCAGAAGCTGTTCAGATGCTGCCTCACCCCCTGCACTGCCAGCGCCCGGTTTGGCTCGCTGTCGAAGTAGTGGGCGATCTGGTTGGCCATCTTGACCAGGTTGTCGCTGCTCATCGGCGCACCTCGGCTTTTTCCGCAGTGCGGCGCTCCTTGAGCAGGCGCCGCTGTTCGTCACTGAAGTCCTGGTAGCGCTTCTGCCATTCCGACGGGTGGAACACCTTCACCACCTCCACCGCCGTGACCTTATATTCCGGACAGTTGGTGGCCCAGTCGGAGTTGTCGGTGGTGATCACGTTGGCACCGGACTCAGGGAAGTGGAAGGTGGTGTACACCACCCCCGGCGCCACCCGGGTACTGACCTTGGCGCGCAGCACGGTCTGCCCCGCACGGCTGCCGATACCCACCCAGTCCCCCTCGCGGATACCACGGCTTTCGGCGTCGCTGGGGTGGATTTCCAGCCGGTCGGCATCGTGCCAGGCGGTGTTGCCGGTACGCCGGGTCTGGGCGCCGACGTTGTACTGGCTGAGGATGCGCCCAGTGGTCAGCAGCAGCGGGTAGCGGCTGTTGACCTTCTCGTCGGTCGGCACATAACCGGTCAGCATGAAGCGACCCTTGCCGCGCACGAACTGGTCGATGTGCATGGTCGGGGTGCCATCCGGGGCGGCGTCGTTGCACGGCCATTGCAGGCTGCCGTGGCGGTCGATTTCGGCGTAGCTGACGCGGTGGAAGCTCGGCGTCAGGCGGGCGATCTCGTCCATGATCTCGGACGGGTGGCGGTAGTTCATCGGGTAACCCAGGGCATTGGCCAGGGCCACGGTAGCCTCCCAGTCGGCCTTGCCGGCCAGCGGCTCCATGACCTTGCGCACCCGCGAGATGCGCCGCTCGGCATTGGTGAAGGTGCCGTCCTTCTCGAGGAACGAGCTGCCCGGCAGGAACACGTGGGCGAACTTGGCCGTCTCGTTGAGGAAGATGTCCTGCACCACCACGCACTCCATGGCGCGCAGGGCGGCGGTGACGTGCTGGGTGTTGGGGTCGCTCTGGGCGATGTCCTCGCCCTGGCAGTACAGCGCCTTGAAGCTGCCATCGAGCGCCGCCTCGAACATGTTGGGGATGCGCAGGCCCGGGTCAGCCTGCAGGGTCACGCCCCAGGCCTGCTCGAACTCGGCGCGCACGCCCTCGTTGGAGATGTGCCGGTAGCCGGGCAGTTCGTGGGGGAACGAGCCCATGTCGCAGGAGCCTTGCACGTTGTTCTGCCCGCGCAGCGGGTTCACCCCGACCCCTTCGCGGCCGATGTTGCCGGTGGCCATGGCCAGGTTGGCGATGCCCATCACCGCGGTACTGCCCTGGCTGTGCTCGGTCACCCCCAGGCCATAGTAGATCGCCGCGTTGCCGCCAGTGGCGTACAGCCGGGCAGCGGCGCGGATGTGCTCGGCGGGCACGCCGCAGACGGGCCCCAGAGCTTCCGGGGCATTTTCCGGCAGGCTGACGAAGTCGCGCCAGCGGGCGAAGTCCTCGGTCTCGCAGCGGGCATCGATGAAACGCTGGGCCAGCAGGCCCTCGCTGACGATCACGTGGGCCAGGGCGTTGAGCATGGCCACGTTGGTACCTGGGCGCAGTTGCAGGTGCAGATCGGCACGGGCATGGGGCGAGTCGACCAGGTCGATGCGCCGTGGGTCGATGACGATCAGCCGCGCGCCATGGCGCAGGCGGCGCTTGAGCTGCGAACCGAACACCGGGTGGGCGTCGGTGGGGTTGGCGCCGATCACCAGGATCACATCGGCTTGCATCACCGAGTCGAAGCTCTGGGTGCCGGCGGACTCACCGAGGGTCTGCTTCAGGCCATAGCCGGTTGGCGAGTGGCAAACCCGGGCGCAGGTGTCGACGTTATTGTTGCCGAACGCTGTGCGCACCAGTTTCTGCACCAGGTAGGCTTCTTCGTTGGTGCAGCGGCTGGAGGTGATGCCGCCGATGGAGTCGCGCCCGTACTTGAGCTGGATTCGGCGGAACTCACTGGCGGCATAGGTGACCGCCTCATCCCAGCTGACTTCCTGCCACGGGTCTTCCAGGCGCTTGCGGATCATCGGCTTGGTGATGCGGTCGGGGTGGGTGGCATAGCCCCAGGCAAAACGGCCCTTGACGCAGGCATGGCCATGGTTGGCGCCACCGTTCTTGTCCGGGACCATGCGCACCAGCTGGTCGCCCTTCATCTCGGCGCGGAACGAGCAGCCAACGCCACAGTAGGCGCAGGTGGTGATCACCGCACGCTCGGGCTGGCCAAGCTGGACCAAGCTCTTCTCGGTGAGCGTCGCCGTCGGGCAGGCCTGCACGCAGGCGCCGCACGACACGCATTCTGAGGCGAGGAAATTGTCGCCGCCGGCTGCCGCTACCCGCGAGTCGAAACCGCGCCCGGAGATGGTCAGGGCGAAGGTGCCCTGGATGTCTTCGCAGGCACGCACGCAGCGGCTGCAGACGATGCACTTGCTCGGCTCGTAGTCGAAGTATGGGTTGGAGGTGTCCTTCTTCTCCGCCAGGTGGTTGGCGCCGTCATAGCCGTAGCGCACCTCGCGCAGGCCGACCTGGCCGGCAACGGTCTGCAGCTCGCAGTTGCCGTTGGCCGAACAAGTCAGGCAGTCCAGCGGGTGGTCGGAGATGTACAGCTCCATCACATTACGGCGCAGGTCGGCCAGGCGCGGGGTTTGCGTACGCACCACCATGCCTTCGCTGACCGGCGTGGTGCATGAGGCCGGATAGCCACGCATGCCGTCGATTTCCACCATGCACATGCGGCACGAGCCGAAGGCTTCGAGGCTGTCGGTAGCGCACAGTTTGGGGATGCTGGTGCCGAGCATGGCGGCGGCGCGCATCACCGAGGTGCCGGCCGGCACGCTGATGCTGCGGCCATCGATGTTCAGGCTGACCTGCACGTCGCTGTCACGGGCGGGGGTGCCGAGGTCGCTGCTTTTATCAGAAGCGGGGTCGAAATAATTGATCACTGCGAGGCCTCCGTGTTGGTCAGCCCGAAATCGGCAGGGAAGTACTTGAGGGCGCTGGCCACCGGGTAGGCGGTCATGCCGCCCATGGCGCACAGCGAGCCGTACTGCATGGTGTCGCACAGGTCACGCAGCAGCAGGGCCTGGTCATGGCGCTCAGTGAAGTCGCTGGTCGCGATCAGTCGGTCGACCACCTCCATGCCACGGGTCGAGCCGATCCGGCACGGGGTGCACTTGCCGCAGGATTCCTCGGCGCAGAACTGCAGGGCGAAGCGCGCCATGCTGGCCATGTTCAGGGTGTCGTCGGCCACCACCACGCCGCCATGGCCGAGCATCGCGCCCATGGCAGCGAATGCCTCGTAATCCAGCGGGGTATCGAAGTGGCTGGGCGGTACCCAGGCGCCGAGCGGCCCGCCAACCTGGGCGGCCTTGAGCGGGCGGCCACTGGCAGTGCCGCCGCCGTAGCCTTCCACCAGGTCGCGCAGGGTCAGGCCGAAGGCACGTTCCACCAGGCCGCCGTGGCGGATGTTGCCGGCCAGCTGGAACGGCATGGTGCCCAGCGAGCGGCCCATGCCGAAATCGCGATAGAACGCCGCGCCCTCTGCCAGGATGGTCGGTACCGAGGCCAGGGTGAGCACGTTGTGCACCAGGGTCGGCAACCCGAACAGGCCTTCAAGCGCGGGCAACGGCGGCTTGGCACGAACGATGCCGCGCTTGCCTTCGATGGATTCGAGCAGTGCGGTTTCCTCGCCGCAGATATAGGCACCGGCGCCCACCCGCACTTCCAGGTCGAAGGGCTGACCGCTGCCGGCCACGTTGCTGCCGAGGTAGCCGGCGTCGCGGGCGATGGCGAGCGCCTGGTTGAGCACGCGGATGGCGTCGGGATATTCCGAGCGCACATAGAGGTAGCCTTTGTCGGCCCCGACGGCGAGGCCGGCGATGATCATGCCTTCGATCAGCAGATAGGGGTCGCCCTCCATCAGCATGCGGTCGGCGAAAGTGCCGGAGTCGCCTTCATCAGCATTGCACACAATGTACTTCTGCCCTGCCCCGGCGTCGCGCACGGTGCGCCACTTGATGCCGGCCGGGAACGCCGCCCCGCCCCGGCCGCGCAGGCCGGAATCGAGCACGGTAGCGACCACCGCAGCGCCGTCCATCGCCACCGCCTTTTCCAGGCCCTTGAAGCCGCCGTGGGCGCGGTAGTCGTCCAGCGACAACGGGCGGGTGATACCGGCGCGGGCGAACAGCAGGCGCTGCTGAGACTTCAGGTAGGCGATGTCTTCGACCGCGCCCAGCGCCAGCGAATGGCCGCCGGGTTCGCCGGCCAGGGCGTCGAGCAACGATGGCACGTCTGCCGGAGTGACCGGGCCGAAGCCGTGGCGCCCTTGGTTGCATTCACACTCCAACAACGGCTCCAGCCAATACAGGCCACGCGAGCTGGTACGTTGAATATCGATGGGCAACTGGCGGCGTTCGGCCTCGGCTTTGATTGCATCGGCGACCTGGTCGGCGCCGACTGCACGGGCGACCGAGTCACAGGGAATGAACAACTTCAGCATGTTTCACCCTCCAGGCAACCGTTCACCAACGCCCGCAGGCGCTCGGGGGTAAGCCGTGCATGCACCTGGCCATCCAGCTCCAGCGCCGGCGAACAGGCGCAGGCACCCAGGCAGTACACCGGGCGCAAGCTGATGGCACCGTCGGCGCTGGTGCCGTGATCATCCAGCGCCAGCTGTTCGCGCAGTTGCGCCGCCAGGGCTTCGCTGCCACGGCTCTGGCACGATTCGGCGCGGCACAGGCGCAAGGTGTGGCGGGCAGGCGGCGTGGTGCGGAAGTCGTGATAGAAGCTGATCACCCCGCGCACCTCGGCGAGGCTGAGATTGAGGGCATGGGCGATTTCAGGGACGGCAGCTTCGGGGATGAAACCGATAGCGTCCTGTAGGGCGTGAAGGATCGGCAACAGCGCGCCGGGGGTGTCCTTCTCGCGGGTCAGGATGCTCTGGATAACCGGCAGGTGAAGCAGTTCATCAGGCATACAGCGGACCTCGGCATCACGGACCCTGCCTGAATTGTCATTGAGGGCAGGTATCCGGCGTGTTCTGCTGCGGCACACCGGCCACGTCACGGTGGCGTGGACGCGGAGGCCTCCTTGCCGATGGCCGTGCGTCTACGCGCACTGGGCTCATGGGCATCCCATAAGCATGGCACTTGTGGCGGCAAACGGTAGTGTGCGAGCGACCAGGCGCATCCTGAAACCGACCTGAGGATTGTATGGGCTTTACCAGGCCCATCGCCTGCTTGCCCCAGTGGGTTTTGAGCATTCCCATGTGTGCATCATCGATCAACGCCTAGGCCATCTCGCACACCTAGTGCGAGGCCCAGACCAGCGCGGCTTGGTCGTCCATCACGCCGATGAAGGAGACGCGGCGCGAGCAGTCCATCAGTACAGAGGCCTGCGCCATGGCGTGGTCGCAGCAGTTGCCGGGTTCTACGCGGAACAGGGCGGGCATGCACCGCGAAGAGGCCATCAGCCCCGGTAAATAAAGATGATTGAGAATGGCCAAGTAACTCCCCGAAGCTACCGCCAGGCAACGCGCACGGCCTCCATCTCATGGATCATCGAAAGGGTAATATCAGGTACGATTTTGAGCATGGTTAGACCTCGATCTTTGAGACAGAACCACTCCCCATCACTTGCGGAGAAATGGGTGGCGGCTGTGTACGGGCCTGCAAGACCGGGGAAATCGAGAAAAACCGGCTGACCAAAGGTCACCCATACACAGCCACCATTGAACACAGCAACTGGCGTGCGCCAGCAGCTCGACGGTGAGCGGATTTTCAATTAATTTCCCGGGCTTGCAGACCCGGCCGTTGAATTGCAACGGCACCGCCAGCCTAGGGAGCTCACTTTCCCACCGCAATGCCTCAAAGACTGATTCAGACGTGTCCTACAAGCCAGAGGAAAAATCTGTTTGTTCATTTGTAGGAACCACCTACTCCCCGCCCCCTCGTAATGCTTTGTTAAGATTTCTTGCATATTTCGTTAACGTAATTTTCACGATCCGCCCTCTAGCCTCTCTGCCTTTTCGGCAGCCCTCCTTTTCTGGCTGCCGCCATGGTTCTACGAGGCACACGTGGCAAACACCGCATCCCCATCCGCGCCCAAGCGCGTGGACTGGGCCGGCCTGGGCTGGCTCCTGCTGTTCTTCTGGTACTTCTCCGGCGTCACCCAGGCGCTTCTGCTGTTCAGTGGCACAACCGGTTTCGCCGGTTTCCGCGATGCGCTGTTCCTCAGTACCCTGTGGTTGGTCCCGGTACTGCTGCTGCCACGCCTCACCCGCACCGTCGCCGCCATCATCGGCGTGGTGCTGTGGGCCGCCTCGCTGGTGGGCCTGAGCTACTTTGGCATCTACCACCAGGAATTCTCGCAAAGCGTCATCTTCGTGATGTTCGAGTCGAACACCGCCGAAGCGGGCGAATACTTCAGCCAATACTTCAGCATTGGCCTGATGCTCGGCCTGCTGGCCTACACCGTAGGCGCCGTACTGCTGTGGACCCGCGTGCGCCCGGTCACCCTGCGCCTGCGCAGCCGCATTCCGGTGGTGGTGCTATTGCTGGCCGCCAACCTGGTGCTGCCGTTCTACAAGCAGATGGTCACCCAGGAGCGCAACTTCGCCGATGCCATGGAGAAGGTCCAGCAGCGCATGGAACCAGCCGTACCTTGGCAGTTGGTGGTCGGCTACCGCCAATACCTGCAGCAGCTGAACAACATGCAGAACCTGCTGGCCCAGAACGCCGCCCTACCACCCCTGCAAAACCTTCAGGACAGCAGTGGCGAAGCCCCGCGCACGCTTGTGCTGGTACTGGGTGAATCAACCACCCGCGAGCACATGCACCTGTACGGCTACAACCGCGACACCACCCCTAACCTCGATGCCCTGGCCGCCGACAAGAGCCTGACCGTGTTCCAGAACGTGGTCACCCCACGCCCCTACACCATCGAGGTGATGCAGCAAATCCTCACCTTCGGTGACGAAGAACACCCCGACCGCTTCCTCACCGACCCGTCGCTGATCAACCTGATGAAACAGGCAGGCTACAAGACCTTCTGGATCACCAACCAGCAGACCATGACCAAGCGCAACACCATGCTCACCACCTTCTCGCAGCAGACGGACGAGCCGGTGTACCTGAACAACCAGCGCAACCAGAACGCCAGCCAGTACGACGAAGTGGTGCTGCCGCCGTTCGAGAAGGCCCTGAAGGACCCAGCGCCGAAGAAGTTCATCATCGTCCACCTGCTGGGCACGCACATGGACTACCGCTACCGCTACCCGGATGCCTACCAGCACTTCACCGATCGCAAGGGTGCACCGGCTGCGCTGACCGATGACCAGGTGGAAACCTACAACTTCTACGACAACGCCGTGCGCTACAACGACTTCGTGGTGTCGAGCCTGATCAAGCAGTATTCGGCGGCCACGCCCAACGGCTTCCTGCTGTACCTGTCCGACCATGGCGAAGACGTATACAGCTCCGGCAACCACGACCGCCTGGGCCGCAACGAAGGCGCACCGACCCGGCCGATGTACACCGTGCCGTTCCTGCTGTGGACCTCACCGAGCTGGCAGGCCGAACACCCACGGGACCTGCAGTCGATGGCCTACCGCCCCTACAGCAGCTCGCACCTGATTCACACGCTGTCGGATCTGGCAGGCTTGAGCTACGACAAGTACGAGCCGGCCAAGAGCCTGGTGAACGCAAAGTTCGCGCCAACGCCACGCTGGATTGGCGACCCGTACCGCAAGGATGGGTTGCATGAGTTTGACCTGTTGCCGCAGGACATGGCGCAGCAGGTGCAACAGACGGCGGCCAACGACCAGAAGTAGCTCGCGGACGGATACGGACGTCTGAAAGCCGATGGCGATATCTCTGACCGCGCCATCGGCTTTTTTGCTTGTCGGCCGCTGTGCAATGCACGCAAGCGGCCTTAATTGAAATTGAAACAGCGTCTGAACGCACGGCGGGGACATACATAATGGGCGAACTCGAAACACTCAACCGCTCCCTTTTCCTGCTGATCAACGGCGGCGCTGATGCGCCGCAGTGGCTAGTCCTGCTCGCCATCGGCATTGCCAAGGGCCTGATCTTTCTGCTGCCCGTGTTGATGCTGGGGTTCTGGCTGTGGGGGCACCGTGGGGAACGCAGGCTGGTACTCAAGGCGACCTTGGTTACGGTGATTGCGTTGGTCGTCAATCAGGTCATCTGGGCGGTCTGGCCGCATCCACGGCCGTTCATGATCGGGTTGGGGCATAACTGGATGCTGCATGCGCCGGATTCGTCATTTCCCAGCGATCATATGACCGTGTTTGCCTGCATGGGCTTGACCTTGCTGCTGGATGGCTTGTCTGGGTGGGGGGTGGTCATTTTGGTGACCGGTTTGAGCGTGGCCTGGGCGCGGGTGTTTCTGGGGGTGCACTTTCCGCTCGATATGGTGGGAGCGGTGATTGTTTCCTTCTTGGTATATTCAGGGTTATCGCCAATCTGGCGACGTATCGGTCGGCCTGTCACTGACTTGGCGGAACGTTACTACCGCAGCCTGATGGCGGTGCCTATCAGGGCGGGTTGGCTGCGGGGCTGAGAGGTAAACCGACGTTGCGTCGCCATCCGGGCAGTGGGCAGGCACGCGCCAGCCACTCTTGGTAAACTAGGGCAACTTTCCCTGAAGGCCGATCTGCGAGGTCACTGACCGCGCCATCGGCCTTTTTCCTTGTTCCGATCGTTGCCCTAGACCCCAATGCCCCTAGAACAGACCACGAACCCAAGCACCACAAGGCCTGAGCCGTCCCGCCGCTTCAGCGTGGCCCCCATGATGGATTGGACGGACCGTCATTGTAGGTTCTTCCTGCGCCTGCTCTCCAAGCAAACCCTGCTCTACACCGAAATGGTCACCACCGGCGCCCTCCTCCACAACGATGCCCACCGTTTCCTGCGCCATGACGTCTCCGAGCACCCGCTGGCCCTGCAGCTGGGCGGCAGCGTGCCGGCCGACCTGGCCGCCTGCGCCAAGCTGGCCGAGGAAGCCGGCTACGACGAGGTCAACCTCAACGTCGGCTGCCCGAGCGATCGGGTGCAGAACAACATGATCGGCGCCTGCCTGATGGCCCACCCGGCACTGGTGGCCGATTGCGTGAAGGCCATGCAGGATGCGGTATCGACGCCGGTGACGGTGAAGCATCGCATCGGCATCAATGGCCGCGACAGCTATGCCGAGCTATGCGATTTCGTTGGCCAGGTGCGTGAGGCCGGTTGCCGGAGCTTTACCGTGCATGCGCGGATCGCGATACTCGAGGGGCTGTCGCCGAAGGAAAACCGCGAGATACCGCCGCTGCGCTACGACGTGGCCGCGCAGTTGAAGGCGGACTTCCCGGATCTGGAAATCGTGCTCAACGGCGGGATCAAGACCCTGGCGGAATGCCGGGCGCACCTTGAGACCTTCGATGGCGTGATGCTGGGGCGCGAGGCGTACCACAACCCTTACCTGCTGGCCGAGGTGGATCAGCAGCTGTTTGCAAGCGAAGCGCCGGTGGTGAGCCGCAGCGAGGCACTGAAGCAGTTGCGCCCTTATATCGTGGCGCATATGGAGAGTGGCGGCGCGATGCATCACATTACCCGGCATATCCTGGGGCTTGGCCAGGGGTTCCCGGGGGCGCGACGGTTCCGGCAGTTGTTGTCGGCGGATATTCACAAGGCGGCGGAGCCGCTGAAGGTGTTCGACCAAGCAGCGGAGTTGATGCAAGGGCGATGAGGTTGCCTGGGCGGGCCAGGGAACCTCGCGACCGCTGCTGACTCGAATCATCACCTTCGGCAATTCTGCCCTGCCCCACTGGCCTCTTGAGCGCCCGTCGGGCCTCGGGTAATGTCGAGTAAATGCACAGGACAGAGCACGCCCATGACCTCCAAGCTGGAACAACTCAAGCAGTTCACCACCGTGGTTGCCGACACCGGGGACCTGGATGCCATCACCCGCCTCAAGCCGGTCGATGCCACCACCAACCCGTCGCTGCTGCTCAAGGCCGCTGCCATCCCGGGCTATGCCGAGCTGCTCAAGCAGGTGAAGGCCGATGCCAAGGGCAATGTCGACCTGGCCTGCGACAAGTTCGCCGTGGCCGTGGGCGCGGGCATTCTCAAGGTCATACCGGGGCGCATCTCCACCGAGGTGGATGCACGCCTGTCGTTCGATGAGCCGGCGCTGCTGAACAAGGCACGCCAGCTGATCGACCTGTACGAAGCCGCCGGAGTGTCGAAAGACCGCGTGCTGATCAAGCTGGCCTCCACCTGGGAAGGCATCCGCGCCGCAGAAAAGCTGGAAAAGGAAGGCATCCAGACCAACCTGACCCTGCTGTTCTCCTTCGCCCAGGCCCAGGCCTGCGCCGACGCTGGCGTGTTCCTGATTTCGCCGTTCGTGGGCCGTATCTACGACTGGTACAAGAAGAGCACCGGCCAGGAGTACGTCGGCGCCGAAGACCCGGGCGTGCAGTCGGTCACGCGCATCTACAACTACTACAAGGCCAATGGCTACGACACCGTGGTCATGGGCGCCAGCTTCCGCAATCTTGGCCAGATCGAACAGCTGGCCGGCTGCGATCGCCTGACCATCAGCCCGGACCTGCTGGACAAGCTGGGCAGCGACCAAGGCGAGCTGCCGCGGATTCTCAAGCCAGGCAATGCCGGTGAAGCCAAGCAGGTGCTGAACGAAAGCCAGTTCCGCTGGGCGATGAACGAGGATGCCATGGGCACCGAGAAGCTGGCTGAAGGCATTCGCCAGTTTGCCCGGGATCAGGAAAAACTCGAGAAGTTGATGGCTGAAAAAGCCTGATACATCTACGGTTTGCCAGACGGGCGGGAAATGTTCAGCATTTTCCGCCCGTTTTGTTTCAGCGGGCTATGAACGCGTTCTGAACTCAAAGGCCAAATGACCCCATCCCCACTGCCCCTCGTGCTCGCCGGTCCGGTACTGCGCCGTCTCGTACCGCAAAGGCTGGCCATCTGGCTGGTCGGCAGCCAACCCCTGCAACCCGAATTCATCATCGACGGCACCGCCAAAGTCGAATGCCAGGTCGTTGCTGTGGGCCAGCACGCCTTCATTCACCTGCTGGACATTCACTTCGCCGAGCCTTTGCCAAGCAACGTCGCCATCGAGTATGACCTGCTGCTCGACGGCCAGGGCATCGCTGGCTGGGCACCGCACTTGCTCTACCCTGGCAGCCATCGCCCCAGCCTGGTGCTGCGCGACCGCCTGGACCAGTTGCTGCACGGGTCCTGTCGCAAACCGCATCACCCGGCCGCCGACGGCCTGCTCTGCGCCGACCGTTTGCTACAGGCCGGCCAACGACCGGAAGACCGCCCCGCCGTGCTGTTGATGACTGGCGACCAGGTTTACGCCGACGACGTCGCCGGCCCGATGCTGCGCGCCATCCATGCGCTGATCGAGCGCCTGGGGCTGTTCGACGAAACGCTGGATGGCGCAGTGGTCGCCGACAGCCAGGCGCTCTACCGGCATCCGGCCAGCTACTACCATCGGGCCGACCTGTTGCCTGCCCAGGAGAGCAACGAATCGCTGCGCGAACGCTTCTTCGGCGGCAAGCGCAAGCCGATCTTCTCCTCCAGCAACGCCGACAACCACCTGGTGACCTTCGCCGAGGTCATGGCCATGTATCTGCTGGTGTGGGCGCCCGCGCCCTGGCGCCTGGTAGATCTGGGCATGCCTGCCGGTCTGAGCCAGCAGGACCAGGCACGCTATCGCGAGGAACTGCCGCTGATCGAAGCCTTCGCCGCCAGCCTGGGCGACGTGGCCCGGGTGATGGCCCACCTGCCCTGCCTGATGATCTTCGACGACCACGACATCACCGACGACTGGAACCTCTCGGCGCAGTGGGAAGAAACCGCCTACGGTCACCCCTTCTCGCGGCGGATCATCGGCAATGCGTTGCTGGGCTATCTGCTGTGCCAGGCCTGGGGCAACGACCCGGATGCCTGCAACACGCTGGTCGACCAGTGCCAGACGCTAACCCGGCAGCAGGATGAGCTGATCGGTGAGCTGCTGCGCTTCCAGGGCTGGCAGTACAGCCTGCCCACTGAGCCACCGCTGCTGGTGCTGGACACCCGCACCCGCCGCTGGCGCAGCGAGAGCGACCTGGGCAAGCCGTCCGGGCTGCTCGACTGGGAAGCGTTGTGCGAGCTGCAGCAGGCGCTGCTGGACCACCCCTCGGCCATCATCGTGTCACCGGCACCGATCTTTGGCGTCAAGCTGATCGAAACCGTGCAGAAGGTGTTCAGCTGGCTGGGCTACCCGTTGCTGGTGGATGCCGAGAACTGGATGGCCCACCGTGGGGCGGCGCAGGTGATCCTGAATATCTTCCGCCATTCGCGCACGCCGGGGCACTACGTGATTCTCTCGGGCGACGTGCACTATTCGTTCGTCTACGAGGTGCTGATCCGCCACCGCCAGCGCAGCCCGCACCTGTGGCAGGTGACCAGCAGCGGGATCAAGAACGAGTTCCCACGGCGCTTGCTGGACGTGCTGGACAGGCTCAATCGCTGGTTGTACTCGCCACGCTCACCACTGAACTGGTTCACCAAGCGCCGGCAGATGGAGGTGGTGCCACGCACGCCTAGCCGCAGCAAGGCGGGGGAGCGGCTGTGGAATGGGGCGGGGTTGGGGCAGGTGCTGTTCGATGAGCAGGGGCGGCCGGCGCGGGTGTTCCAGCTGAGTGCGGATGGCAGTGAGGCGACCGAGTTTGCGCAGCGGGATTAAATGTCACCTAGCGGCCACGCGAATCCTGTAGGAGCGGGCTTGCCCCGCGAAAGGGCCAGTACTGGCAACCAATATCCAGCAACCATTACCTGCTTCACGCCACGGCTCCCTGAACTATGTTTCGCTTGAACGCTCATCAAGGGATATCACATGGATCGTGCCCACAACCACCTCCTGCGCCGTGGCCGCTTTTCTCAACCGGGCGGGCTTTATCTCCTCACCACTGTCACCTATCAGCGACAACGCATCTTTACTCAGATGCGCTTTGCCCGCGCCGTCATTCATCAACTGCGCAAAACTGATAGTGATGGCTTGACCCATCTTTGACGTGGGTCGTCATGCCTGACCATGTGCATTGGCTGATTGAACTGCAAACTGGAATCGCGGGGCAAGCCCGCTCCTACAATGACCGTGTCATATCGAAAGGGATCAGGTCCGCTCCAGCGCATTCACCAGGTCATGGAAGGCTTCGCGGTTGGAGTCATTGAGCCCCATGAGGATCTTGTGCGCCTCCAGCACCTTGGAGCGAACTACATCCTCGTTCTGATCCTGTGACGGCAGGTCGGTCAGGCACTCGGGGCGTGGCACCGGGCGGTCGACGATGTTGAACACCTGGTCGAAGCCCATGGATTGCAGCAGGCGCGAAATGTCCGGGTTGGTGGTAACCACGGTCGGCAACAGGCCAACCTTCTGCCGCGACAGGATCGACAGCTTGGCCAGCAGGCCCAAGGTGGTGCTGTCGATGCTTTCGGTTTCGGTCAGGTCGATGACGATGGTCGAGAAGTTCAGCGCGGTGAAAATCTTCTCGATCGTCGCATCCAGCGCTGAACACAGGGTCAGGCGCACTTCACCGACGAATTTCAGTACAAAGGTACCGCTCTGCTCGGCGAACTGGATTCTACCGGTACTCATTGAAGGTTCCTGCTCAACACCAATAGGGCGATATCATCCGGCATCTCCCCAAGCGTAGCCAATCCAAATCGTTGGCGCAGCCCATCCAGGCTACCACCCGCTGCATTGACGATCTCCGGCAAGGCAGCTTCTTTATCTTTGAGCGTATGCCCCGGCAAAAGGTCCAGAATGCCATCGGACATCAGGCTCAGGCTGAACTGTGGCGGCAACTCCATCACCAGGTCCTGGTAGGTTGCCTCGTCGAACAGCCCCACCGGCAGGCCGCGGCCTTCCAGGTAGCGGGCCTGGCCCGGGGTATACAGCACCGGCAGCGGCAGGTGGCCGCCCACGGCGTAGGTCAGCAGACCGGTTTCTTCGTCGATCACGCCACCGACCATGGTCACGTGCTTGCCCAGTTTGCAGTTGATCAGCCCGCGGTTGATGTGGCTCAGCACTTCCGAAGGCTTGAACTCGCGCAGCTTGCTGCTGCGCTTGAATTCGAACAACAGCCGGGTGGTCATGAACTTCAGCAACACCGTGACGAACGCCGACGACGCACCGTGCCCGGAAACATCGGCCAGGTAGAAGGCAATGCGCCGCTCATCCACGCGGAAGTAGTCGGCGAAATCGCCCGACAGGTACAGCGACGGGATGATCTGGTGCTCGAAAGTGAACTCGCCGAGCTTCCAAGGGCTTTCCGGCAGCATGTTCATCTGCACCTGGCGACCGGCGGTCTGGTCCTCCTGCAACAAGTGCAGGCTAGCTTCCAGCTCACGGTTGGCCGCCTCCAGCTTGTCGCGATAGCGCTGGTTTTCCAGCACCAGGCGTGACCGGTCGAGCGCCCGGCGTACCGAGTGTTCGAGCACGGCCAGGTCTTCCAGCGGCTTGATCAGGTAGTCGGCAGCGCCCAGGCGCAAGGCCTCGACCGCGTCACTCATCACGCCGGCACCCGACACCACGATCACCGGCAACTGCGGTGCGCGCTCGCTGATCTGGCGGATCAGTTCGAGGCCGCCCATCTGCGGCATGCGCAGATCGCAGATCACGAGGTCGGGCTGGTGTTCTTCGAAGACCTGGAGCCCCTGCTGGCCATTACCGGCCTGGAGGACGCTGAAGCCACTGTCTTCCAGATAGGCGGCGAGGCTCGCACGGACCACGTCGTCATCATCGATGATCAGCAGCGTTGCACTGATTTTCTGCATGTGGGCGAACGGCGCCGATTTGGGTGGGTGCAGGGGCGTCGGCAAGGCTGACATCCAACTGCTGGAATACTCTGTGGTAACGCTCTACTTGAGTTGTAGGCCAAGAACGCGCCCCAGGCAACCAGTCGAGATACCTCGTAAGGCGCAGACGGTACTCCCATCCGCCAGGTGTTTCAAGCATACGTCGGTCGAGTACGCTGCTCTTTACAGGGTAAATCACCGAGAGTTATAAAAACGCCAACCAGTACAACCTATTGGGAAGGATGCAGCATGCCTCATACGCCCTCCAATCACAGCGAGAAACGCGATTTCATCCGCATGCGCATCGACACCGAGGTCAGCCTGCTGCATGAGGGGCAGGTCATCGCGGCGGTGTGCCTTGACCTTTCCAGCGGCGGCATGCAGGTGCAGGCGCCGCAGCAATTCAAGGTCGGTGACCACCTGGAGGTGCGCATCGACTCCGATCACCCGGCCCTCAAGGGCCTGCACGCCAGTACCGAGGTGGTGTGGATCGCCGATCAACCCGATGGGCAGCAGAAATTCGGCCTGCGCATCCTGGCCATGCATTGAGCTGTAACAAAAACGGCGACCCGAAGGTCGCCGTTTTCATGCCTGCAAGGATCAGAAGTCGTCTTCGACTTCGCCATCCTTGACCTTGAACTCGCGGTTCTGCAGGTAGGCATTGCGGATGAAGATGTACTTGTCACCCTGAATCAGCTTCTCGGCCGACAGCAGGCTGGCCCGGGTGTCGACCACGTTCAGGGCGAAGATCGAGTTACGCACCGGCACATCGTTGATGTAGCGGTAGGGTTCGGTGTAGCTGTCCGGGTACTTGGCCAGGCCGTCACGCACGGTGCTCGGGCCGAGCAGCGGGATTACCACGTACGGGCCGCTGGGCACGCCCCAGTGGCCGAGGGTCTGGCCGAAGTCTTCGTCGTTGCGCTGCAGGCCCATCTTGGTGCCGACATCGAAGAAGCCGCCAAGGCCGAACACGGTGTTGACGATCAGCCGCGCGGTATCCACGCCCGCTGCATGGGGCTTGAATTGCAGCATGTCGTTGGCCAGGTTTTTGACATCACCGACGTTGTTGAACATGTTGTGGATGCCATCCTGCAGGAACTGCGGAGTGACCCACTGGTAGCCCTTGGCCAATGGCTTGAGGCCATAGGTATCGATCGTATCGTTGAAACGGAAAATCGGTCGGTTGACCGCTTCCCAAGGATCTTCCTCGGTGGCGGCCTGAGTGGCAGCCATGGGCGCCAGCAGCAAGCTGGCGCAGACAAAGGCCTGGGTGACTCGCTCGATCACACCGGCACCGATCCTACGCATAGATGTTTCTCCATCGAAATTCTCGGCCGCAAGCGCAACGGGTGCGCTGCTGTACCGCGGCAGTATAGAGCCTTGCACGTTGATAAACAGCTTTACACATTTTTGCTCAATAAATTGTGAACAACTGTTGCCCGTCACAGCACGGTAACAATCGTCGAATAGCCTGCGGATTATTTCAGGGACGTTACCATGCTCGCTGCACCCGCCATTACCGCTGTGCTGTTCGGCCTGCGCGGTTGCCTGGTCCAGGCCACCGACGGCAGCCCCCTGCCCGCCCCTGGCGCCCTCGAAACGCTGGCCGGACTGCGCCATGCGCAGGTGCCGTGCATCTGGCTGGACGACTTGAGCAGCCTGCAGAGCAGGCGCCTGGCCACCGTATTACCAGACTGGCTGCCGGGCCACTCGGTCAACGGCGTGCGCTGGCCGGCGCCGAATGCCTGCTGGCAGGCCTTGATGAGCCTGGACAGCGAACGCCTCGAAGGTTGCGTGCTGGTCAGCGGTGAGCCCAAGCTGTTGCAATCAGGCCTCAACGCCGGCTTGTGGACAGTGGGCCTGGCGGCCTGCAGCCCGTCGTGCGACCTCTCCTCCAGGCAATGGCAGGCCATGACCCAGCAAGAGCAGGATCTGGCCCGCGGCAAGGCCACGCTGACCCTGTTCAGCCTGGGAGTGCATTCGGTGATCGACCACCTCGATGAACTGGACACCTGCCTTGCCGACATCGCCCTGCGCTGCAGCAAGGGCGAAAAACCCTGACACAGCCCCATTGATGCGGATCATGCAAAGCGCCAGCGAGTGGATTACGCTAGGAGACAGGCGAGAACCTTTGCCGCTTCGCTGAGGTCCATGCCTTGCCAAGCCATTGATGGAGAACAGCCAATGCCTGCCCGCGAATTGCAAGAGCGCTTGAACAGCCTGCGCGAGCAACTGGACCGCAACGTACCGCTTACGGATGAAGAACTGGCCGCCCTGCACGAAGAGGCCAGGCAGATCGAAGCGCAGTTGAAGCTCGAGGAAGCCACGCCGGACAACAACGTGGTCGACGGGGTGAACCTGGCGATCGAACGCTTCGAGGCCGACCACCCGGATTTGACCGCCACCCTGCGCAGCATTGCCAACTCGCTGCACAGCATGGGTATCTGAAACGACTGGGGCCTCTTTGCGGCCCATCGCCGGCAAGCGCGGACCCCACAGGGACGGCGACACACCGAACATTGTGGGAGCCGCGCTTGCCGGCGATGGGCTGCAAAGCAGCCCCAACTACACAGAACTTACTGGCGAACCAGTCGCAGGTTAGCCGGGCTGATCGCCCCGGTGCTGCGGTACGGGTTGATGTCCAGCCCGCCACGGCGCACATACCGCGCATACACGGTCAGGTGCTCTGGCTGCAGCAGGTTCTTCAAGTCCAGGTAGATCCGCTCCACGCACTGCTCATGGAAGTCGGCGTGCTGGCGGAAGCTGATCAGGTAGGTCAGCAGGCTGGCATGGTCCAGCGCCCTGCCCTTGTACTCCACCACCACGCTGCCCCAGTCTGGCTGGCCGGTCACTGGGCAATTGGATTTGAGCAAGTGGCTGTGCACGGTCTCTTCGACCATGCGCTCCGGGTTGCAGCTCAGCAATTCAGGTTGCGGCTGCTCGTAGTTGTCGATCACCACATCCAGTGCATCGATGCACTGCCCAGGCAAGGCAACCACGCCCTGCGCCTCCACTTCCGCCAGGGTGCGCACCTGCACGCCCACCGGCTTGCCAGCAGCCGCCGAAAGGTCCTTCACCAGGCACGCCTGCAGCTCGCCGATCGAGGCGAACACGGTCTGGTTCAACGAGTTGAGGTAGAGCTTGAAGGACTTCGACTCGATGATGTTCGGCGAATCAGCCGGAATGGCGAACTCACCGATGGCCACCACCGGCTTGCCCGAGGGCAGCAGCCACGACAGCTCAAAGCAGTTCCAGTAATCCACGCCCTGCCACGGCAAGGTCTGGGCAGTCACGCCCAGCTCAGCCCACTTGGCCGTACGCGGGATCGGGAACAGCAACGAAGGCGTGTAGGTGGCGATGTATTCGCTGGACTTGCCCAGCGGAGAATGTTCGGCGGCGGGATGCATGGAAACTGACCTGGAGGTTCGAAATTGCCTCTAGTCTACCGGTTTTGCTCCCCGCCTTGGAGTGCAAGTCACTCGATGGTCAGCTTCCCGACCATACCGGCCTGATAGTGCCCCGGCACGTTGCAGGCGAACTCGATCGGCGCCGCCTTGCGGAAGGTCCAGGTCAGCTCGGCGCGCTGGCCAGGCTGCACCAGCACGGTGTTGCCGCCGTCGTGGCCATGGGCACCGTGGTCCATCGGCTTGGCGGGCGCATGGCCCATCTGCGAATGGTCCATGCCCTCATGCTGCATGGCAGCGTTGTACATCTTGCCCTGCATGGCGATCATTTCTTTCTGGTGCTCTGCATGCATGGTCTTGTCACCGAGGTTGAACTCGTGGGGCAGCTTGCCCTCGTTGACCACCACGAAACGTACGGTCTCGCCCGCCTTCACATGCAGACTCTTGGGCTCGAAGGCGATGTCCTTGAGCACCACTTCGACGGTACGGGTGGCCTTGGCTGCCGGGGCGGGCTCGCCGAAAGCGAAGGTTTTCGCCTCATCTGCCAGGGTGGGCAGGCTGACCAGGGCTAGCGCAGCGGCGATGAACAGGTGTTTCATGATGACTCCGAAAAATCACAGCGGGATGAAACCACTCTAGAAAGGCACGGCTGGCGGTTAGCTGACGGGAAGATTACAACTTTGTCAGCTTGGGCGAGCAGGCACATCGTCACGTATCATTTCAGCCATCACCCGACCCTGTGGGAGCCCCATGAAACTGCTGATCGTCGAAGACCAGGCCCGCACCGGCCAGTACCTCAGCCAAGGCCTGAGCGAAGCCGGCTTCGCCACCGAACTGGCCACCGACGGCGAGACTGGCCAGTACCTGGCCGTGACCGGCGACCACGACCTGCTGATCCTCGACGTGATGCTGCCCGGGCGTGACGGCTGGCAGATTTTGCAAGCCGTGCGCACTGCCGGCCTGGATACCCCGGTGCTGTTCCTCACCGCCCGCGACGCCGTCGAAGACCGTGTGCACGGCCTGGAACTGGGCGCCGACGATTACCTGGTCAAGCCGTTCGCCTTTTCCGAACTGTTGGCCCGGGTACGCAGCCTGCTGCGCCGCGGCGCCAGCCCCAGCCAGGACACCACCCTGACCCTGGCCGACCTGCGCCTGGACCTGATCCGCCGCCGCGCCGAACGGGCCGGCACACGCATCGACCTGACCGCCAAGGAGTTCGCCCTGCTCGAACTGCTGCTGCGCCGCCAGGGCGAGGTGCTGCCGAAATCACTTATTGCCTCGCAAGTGTGGGACATGAACTTCGATAGCGACACCAACGTGATCGAAGTGGCGGTACGCCGCCTGCGCCTGAAGATCGATGACCCGCACCCGAACAAGCTGATCCATACCGTGCGCGGCATGGGCTACGTGCTCGAAGAGCGCCAGGACTGATGCGCCGGCTTTCCCTCGGCACGCGCCTGGCGCTGCTGTTTGCCGCCTGTACCGCCACCGTGTCGCTGGGTGCGGGGCTGCTGTTCAACCGTGCCAGCGAGCAGCATTTCGTCGAACTGGACCAGCAACTGCTGGAGTCGCGCCTGTCCCTGTTTCGCAGCCAGCTCGCTGGCCTGAAGGGCCCTGACGATCTGCAAAGCCGCTTGCCAGCCCTGCGCAACGAGCTCAGCCACCAGGCTGACCTGGCGCTGCGCATCGATGGCCGCGACGGGGCAATCTGGTTCGCCAGCCGCGACGGCCTGCCAGGCACTCCGTCAACGCCCGGGCTGACGACGCTGCACACAGGCGGCGTCGATTATCGAAGCCTGGCAGTGCCAGCGGACGATCAGACGGCTGCGCAACTGACGCTGTTTCTCGACATCACCCATCACCAGCACTTCCTGCAAGGCATGCAGCGCCTGATCTGGCTCACCGTCGGGCTGTCGGCCCTGGCCACTGCGCTGCTGGGTGCCTGGGCCGCGCGCAGCGGCCTGCGACCACTGCGCCAGATGGGCCAGGTGGCCAACAGCGTATCGGCGCGCTCACTGACCACCCGCCTGCCGGTGGCGCAGATGCCCGAGGAGCTGGCGGAACTGGCCACCACCGTCAACGCCATGCTGCAACGCCTGGACGACGCCTTTCAGCGCCTGTCGGCGTTCTCCGCCGACATCGCCCACGAGCTGCGCACGCCGCTGTCCAACCTGCTGACCCACACCCAGGTCACCCTCACCCGCCCGCGCAGCCTGGAGGAATACCGCGAGGCACTGCATGGCAACCTCGAGGAACTGCAGTGGATGGCGCAGATGATCAACGACATGCTGTTCCTCGCCAAGGCCGACCATGGCCTGCTGGTGCCGGGGCAGGCGACGTTGGCCTTGCACGATGACGTGGACGCGCTGCTGGAGTATTACGCGCCGTTGGCCGAGGACAATGAGGTGCAGTTGATGCGCGAAGGCGAGGCGGTATTGCAGGGAGACCGGCATATGCTGCGCCGGGCCCTGTCCAACCTGCTCGACAACGCCCTGCGCTTCACGCCGGCGGGTGGGCAGATACGGGTGACGCTGGAGCCGGGGTTACGGATTTGCGTGGCCAATACCGGGGCGGCCATCGAAGCGGCGGCGTTACCGCGCCTGTTTGATCGTTTCTACCGGGTGGACCCGGCGCGGCGGGAAGGTAGCAGCGAACATGCCGGGTTGGGGTTGGCGATTACCCGGTCGATCGTGCAGGCCCATGGCGGGAGTATTCGGGCGCAATGCGGTGACGGCTGGACAAGGTTCGTGATCGAATTGCCTGAAATTCGATAAATTTGGGGGCGCTTGGCGCCCCCAGGTTCTCTAGCAAACATCAAACTGCCAGGCCAATCGCCGGCTGAACCTGAGAAGCCCGATACGCCGGATAGATGGTCGCCAGGAAGCTCATCACCAACCCGGCAGCACAGATCATCAGCACATCCCCGCCCTGCAGCTCGGACGGCAAGCTGCTGACGAAGTAAACATCCGATGTGAAGATGTGCTGCCCGCTCACCCGTTCCAGCCAGCCGACGATCTGGCTGACATTGAGCGCAGCGATCACCCCGAGCACGCCACCGATCAAGGTGCCGACAATGCCGATCAGGCTGCCCTGGACCATGAACGTGCCCATGATCTGCGCTGGCGTGGCGCCCAGGGTACGGAGGATGGCGATGTCCGGCCCCTTGTCGTTCACCACCATCACCAGGGTAGCGATGATGTTGAATGCCGCCACCGCGATGATCATCAGCAGCAACAGGCCGATCATGGTCTTTTCCATCTTCATCGCGCTGAACAGGCTGCCCTGGGTGTGCGACCAGTCATCGGCGCGATAGCCATCGCCCAAGCCGGCAGCGATCGCCTTGGACACCTGCGGCGCTGCGTACAAGTCGTGCAGCTTCAGGCGCACACCCTGTACCTGGCCAGGCGCCCAGCGCTGCATTTCGCCGGCATCGGCCACATGCATGTAGGCCTGCGAACCGTCCAGCTCGGCACCGACCTTGAATATGCCGACCACGGTCAGGCGCTGCATGCGCGGGGTGATACCGCCGGGTTCCTTGCTGATTTCCGGCACGATCAGGGTCAGCTTGTCGCCGGTGTTGAGGCGGAAGCGCCGCGCGGTCAGCTCGCCGATGACCACGCCGTACTCACCCGGCTGCAGGCCCTGCAGGCGGCCCTGGACGATATGCTGGCCGACGATCGAGACCTTGTCTTCCTCGGCAGGGTCGATGCCGCTGACCTGGATCGGCTGCATCGCCCCCTTGTACGAGAGCATGCCTTCCATCTCGGTGATCGGCGCCGCGGCCATCACGGCCGGGTTCTGCATCGCAGCATCGGCAGCCTTGCGCCAGTCGTCCAGCGGCTGCACGCCAAGGATCGAGGCATGCGGCACCAGGCCGAGAATGCGCGAGCTCATTTCGCGCTGGAAGCCGTTCATCACCGACAGCACCACGATCATCGCCAGCACGCCCAGCGACAGGCCGATCATCGAGGTCATCGAAATGAACGAGATGAAGTGGTTGCGGCGCTTGGCCCGGGTGTAGCGCGCGCCGATGAAGATGGGCAAGGGTCTGAACATGTAGGAAACACCCAATTAAAACGGGAAAACGGGGCGGCATCGCCACCCCGTGCACTCGGTCAGATCGCCACCAGGTGGCCGTCGTCGAGCTTCAGTACGCGGTCCATCTGGCGCGCCAGGTTGAGGTCGTGAGTCACCACCAGGAAAGCGGTGCGCGACGCACTGGACAGCTCCTGCATCAGTTCCTGGATGCCCTGGGCGGTGTGGTGGTCGAGGTTGCCGGTCGGCTCGTCGAGCATCACCAGGCCCGGGCGGTTGACCAGGGCACGGGCGATTGCCACCCGCTGGCGCTCGCCACCGGACAGCTCGGCCGGCTTGTGGTGCAGGCGATGGCCCAGGCCAACGCGCTTGAGCAGCGCCTCGGCGCGCTCACGGGCCTCCGGGATGGCGGTGCGGCCGATCAGCAGCGGCATGCACACGTTCTCCATGGCGGTGAACTCTGGCAACAGGTGATGGAACTGGTAGACGAAGCCCAGTTCACGATTGCGCAGCAGGCCGCGGGCGCGCTCGCCAAGAGCCGACAGCTCTTCGCCGGCCAGCCACACGCTGCCCTGGGTCGGCCGGTCGAGGCCACCGAGCAGGTTGAGCAAGGTACTCTTGCCGGAGCCGGAGCTGCCGACGATGGCCACGCGCTCACCGGCGTGCAGTTCCAGGTTGAGCCCGGACAACACCTGCACCGACTCCGGGCCCTCGTCGTAGGACTTGCCCAGGTTGCGGCAACTCAGAACGGCTTTATCACTCATGCGCGACTCACTCATAACGTAGCGCCTCTGCAGGCTGGGTGCGGGCCGCACGCCAGGCCGGGTACAGGGTGGCGAAGAAACTCAGGACCAGTGCCGCACCGCAGACCATATACACGTCCTGGGCCTGGATCTGCGACGGCAGGTAATCGATGAAATACACATCGGCGTTGAGGAACTTGTGCCCGATCAGCTTCTCGATGCCGGCGATCGCCGCGCTCACGTTCAGCGCCGCGACGATCCCGACCACGGCGCCGATCAGCGTGCCGATCACCCCGATCACCGTGCCCTGGACCATGAAGATCAGCATGATCTGCCCAGGCGTGGCGCCCAGGGTACGGAGAATGGCGATGTCACCGCGTTTGTCGTTGACCACCATCACCAGGGTGGAAATGATATTGAATGCCGCCACCGCGACGATCAGCAGCAACAGCAGGCCGATCATGGCCTTTTCCATGCGGATCGCCTGGTACAGGTTGCCGTGGGTACGGGTCCAGTCGCGGCTGTAGTACTCCTGGTCGCCCAGCTGCTGGGCGATGCTCCAGGCTACCCGCGGCGCCTGGAACAGATCGTCGAACTTCAGGCGCAGGCCCTGCACCTGGTCCGGCTTCCAGCGGTGCAGGCGGGACAGGTCGGTGATGTTGGTCAGGCCCAGGTAACCGTCGATCTCGCCAGCGCCAACGTGGAAGGTGCCGACCACGGTAAAGCGCTTCATGCGCGGGAACATGCCGGCCGGGGTCACGCTGACCTCGGGGGCGACGAAGGTCAGCTTGTCGCCGATGGCCACGCCCAGCTTGGCCGCGGCCTTGTCGCCGATCATGATGCCCCACTCTCCGGGCGCCAGCTTGTCGAGGCTGCCTTGCTGGATGAAGTTGTCGATGATCGACACCTCGCGCTCGCGCGCCGGGTCGATGCCATTGAGCAACACTTTCTGCACCTTGCCGTCATGGGTCAGCAGGCCCTGCATCTGCGTGTACGGGGCTACCGCCAGCACCTGCGGATTCTGCTTTACTTGTTGGGCAAGGGCAGACCAGTCGTTGATCGGCTGGCCGCTCTCCAGCGTGGCGTGGGGGATCATGCCCAGCACGCGGGTACGCATCTCGTGGTCGAAACCGTTCATGACCGAGAGCACCACGATCATCACCACCACGCCCAGGGCGAGGCCGATCATCGAGGTCAGGGAAATGAACGAGACGAAGTGGTTACGGCGCTTGGCACGGGTGTAACGCGTACCGATGAATGCGAAAAGAGGTCTGAACATGTCGGGGCTTGTTCGGATGAAAGGGAACGTCCTTGTGGCGAGGCGCCTACGGCGGCTTTACACTCGGACCACCGCCGCAACCATGGGTTCGCCATGACGACATTAGACGAAGAAGATCGCCGCGAATACTACCGCATCGAAGATCGGATCGCACTGGAAATCAGCCCCCTCAGCGCGGCCGAAGCCCTTGAAGCAGAACTGTTGCAGGATGATTCACCGCTGTTCAACCTGCTCAGCGAGCTGCACCTGTCCGACTTCGAGTCGCAGCACCTGCTGCGCCAGCTGAGCGAGAAGGACCGCACCCTGGCGGCATTCTTGCGGGCGCAGAACAAACGCCTCGACCTGCTCAGCGCAGTGGTCGCGCAAACCCTGCTCGGCGAAATCGGCCAACCCCAGCGCGTGATCATTTCCGAAGGCGGCATCGAATTCGCGCAACCTCAGCAGATCGCCCCCGGCACCCGGGTGAAGGTGAAAATGGTGCTGATGCCGCGCGCCCATGGCCTGCTGCTGCGCGGCAAGATCACCCACTGCGACCTGCGCCCGGACGGCGATTTCGAGGTCGGCACGGAATTCACCGACATGACCGATGCCCAACGGCAACTGCTGGCCCGCTACATCCTGCAACGCCAACAGCAGCAACGGCGCCAGCAACTGGAACAAGACGGCCCCGCCTCCTGAGCTCTATTTCCCTGATTTGAAGGAACGAACGTGACCCTGATCTACGGCCACCGCGGCGCCAAGGGCGAAGCCCCCGAAAATACCCTGAAGAGTTTTCAGCAGTGCCTGTCCCACGGCGTGACCCGCTGCGAACTGGACCTGCACCTGTCAGCCGACAACGAGCTGATGGTGATCCACGACCCTACCCTCAAGCGCACCACCGGCCGACGCGGCAAGGTGGTCGAGCACCCGGCTGCCGAATTGATCAAGATCGATGCGCGCAAGGGTGGCCCGGGCCACGTGCAGCCCTGCCCAATTCCGAAACTCGAAGAACTGTTCGAGAAGTGCCCGTTCGAGCATTGGCAGCTGGAGGTCAAGAGTGCCTCGCGCACCCGCGCCGCCACCACCGTGCTGGCGATCCGCGAACTGGCGCAGCAGTACGGCCTGCTGGACAAGGTGACCATCACCTCCAGCTCACGGGAAGTGCTGGGCGCGGCCCAAGAACTGGTACCGGATGTGAAGCGCGGGCTGGTTGCCGAGTACGCCTGGCTCGACCCGTTGAAGGTCGCGCAGAACTATGGCTGCGAACTGCTGGCTTTGAACTGGACACTGTGCACCCCCGAGCGCCTGCTCAAAGCCCAGGGCCAGGGTCTGCATGTGTCGGTGTGGACGGTCAACGAACCGGCACTGATGCGCCGGCTCGCTGATTTTGGCGTGGACAGCCTGATTACAGACTTTCCCGGTTTGGCCAAGACCACCCTCGGGTAGGGCTGAAATCGATCTCCCCGACCGGCTCAGGCCACCGGCCGGAGCCGCTCAAAAAAGCCGGTTCAGGCCGTCGTAAGCAGCTACCCGATAGGCTTCGGCCATGGTCGGGTAGTTGAACGTGGTGTTGACGAAGTACTTCAGATTGTTCTGCTCACCCGGCTGATTCATGATCGCCTGGCCGATGTGAACGATTTCCGAAGCCTGGTAGCCGAAGCAGTGCACGCCGAGGATTTCCAGGGTTTCGCGGTGGAACAGGATCTTCAGCATGCCTTGCGGCTCGCCGGCGATCTGCGCGCGCGCCATGCCCTTGAAGAACGCCTTGCCCACTTCGTACGGCACCTTGGCCTGGGTCAGCTCCTGCTCGTTCTTGCCGATCGAGCTGATCTCCGGGATGGTGTAGATGCCGGTCGGCACGTCGTTGACGAAGCGCCAGCTGCCGTTGTCGACGATGCTGCCGGAGGCCGAACGGCCCTGGTCGTGGGCGGCACTGGCCAGGCTCGGCCAGCCGATCACGTCACCGGCGCCGTAAATGTTCGGCACGGTGGTGCGGTAGGCTTCGTCGACCTCGATCTGGCCACGGCTGTTGACCTTGATGCCGATGTTTTCCAGGCCCAGCTTGTCGGTGTTGCCGGTACGGCCGTTGCACCACAACAAGGCGTCGGCCTTGATCTTCTTGCCCGACTTCAGGTGCAGGATCACCCCGTTTTCCAGGCCTTCGACGCGCTCGTACTCTTCGTTGTGGCGCACGGTGATATTGTTGTTGCTGAAGTGGTAGCTCAGCGCCTGGGAAATTTCCGAGTCCAGGAAGCTCAGCAGCTGGCCGCGGTTGTCGACCAGCTCTACCAGCACGCCAAGGCCGCTGAAGATCGAGGCGTACTCGCAACCGATCACACCGGCGCCGTAGACGATCAGCTTGCGCGGGGTGTGACTGAGACTGAGGATGGTGTCGCTGTCGTAGACGCGCGGGTGGTGGAAGTCGATGTCGGCCGGGCGGTATGGGCGCGAACCGGTGGCGATGATGATGTGCTTGGCGTTGAGCTTTTCGACCACGCCATTCGGGCACACCACTTCGACGGTCTGCTCGTCGGCGAAGCTGCCGGTGCCGAAGAACAGATCGACGCGGTTACGGGCGTAGTAGCCGGTACGCGACGCAACCTGCTTGGCGATGACCTTCTCGGCGCTCTTGAGCACGTCGGGGAAGGAGAACCAGCGCGGCTCACCGATGGCACGGAACATCGGGTTGGTGTTGAACTGCATGATCTGCCGCACCGAGTGACGCAGCGCCTTGGACGGGATGGTGCCCAGGTGGGTGCAGTTGCCGCCGACCTGACGGCGGCTGTCGACCATTGCCACCTTGCGCCCCGCTTTGGCGGCGTTCATTGCCGCGCCTTCACCGGCCGGGCCGGAACCCAGCACCACTACGTCGTAGTTGTAGACAGCCATGCGTACTCCTTCAGAACTGGCCCGGGGTTACGGTTACCCGCGGGACTCGATCATGCCGCCGGGGCGTCATGAGAAAATTCGGGTGCAGTCTAATCAAGCGTGAACGCCGCGCACATTAACCCTTGGTCGCGTCGTAGGCCAATTTTGCCTGCACTACATGTCATTCACCGATCCCTGGCAGCGATCATCCCTGCCAACGCTTTCAATCGCCTTTCACCGCCTGCTCGAATGCAGGGGTCGCTCGGGAGACGAAGCCACCCTCGGCCCGAGTCACCAATACCGCAGCCAGATCATGGGCCACGGCGAAGTCCCAGCCGCGCTCCGGCCCCAGGATCAACAGCAGGGTCGAATAGCCATCGGCCTGCAGCGCCGAGGCATCGAGCACGGTGACCGCGGCCAGGTCGTGATCGACGGGGCGCCCCAGGCGGGCATCGAAGGTGTGTGAATAGCGCCGGCCATTCTCCTCGAAATAGTGGCGATAGTCACCCGAGGTCGATACCCCCAGGCCATTGACCGCAATGATCTGGCGGGCGATCTGGCGGTCTTCGCGGGGCAGTTCCAGGGCGATGCGCCAAGGGCTGCCATCGGGCTTGCGGCCCACGGCCTTGAGCTCGCCGGTGGCTTCGGCGACGAAACTGGCCACGCCCATGGCGCGCAGGCGCTCGGCGATCAGGTCGACGGCGTGGCCAGCGGCGATGCTGTTGAAGTCCAGTTGGACCGGGGCGTCCTTGCACAGGGCCTGGCCGTCGACGCGCAGATGGTGATAGCCGACCCGCTGGCGAGCCTGGGCCAGGGCCTGGTGGTCGGGTACCTGTTCGTGGCGGGCCTGCGGGCCGAAGCCCCAGAGGTCGAGCAGCGGCTCGACGGTGAGGTCGAAAGCGCCGTCGCTCAGCTCGGCCAGGTGCTGGCCGAAGGCGACCAGTTCGAGCATGTCGGGCGGCAAGGCCGTGCACTGGTTGGCGGGCAGCAGGTTGAACTGGCTGACCGTGGAGTCGCTGCGGTAGGTCGAGTAATGCTGATCGATGTCGTTGAGCAGGCTCTCGACCGCCGCCTGAACCTGGGCCGGGGCCGGGCCGCCGGGTTCGCGGACGTACTGGATGCTGTAGCTGCTGCCCATGGTCGGGCCGCCCAGGCGTTCCAGGGTCGGGCCCTGGTTACAGGCGGTGAGGAGCATCAACAATATTGAAAGGATTGCGCGCAATATCGAGTTCTCGATTGCCTGTGCCGGCCCTTTCGCGGGGCAAGCCCGCTCCTACAGGGGAACGCGATCGCCTGTAGGAGCGGGCTTGCCCCGCGAAAGGGCCGGCACAGATGAACACAAATGCCAGGCAAAAAAAACGGGAACCCGAAGGTTCCCGTTTTTTCATGCGCTTACAAGCGAATCAGCGTGGAAACGCTGGCGGGTTCACACCCGACATTTCTTCCATCACGCGAACGACCTGGCAGCTGTAGCCGAATTCGTTGTCGTACCAGACGTACAGGACAACGCGGTTGTCGTTGGCGATGGTCGCCTCGGCATCCACAACACCAGCGTGGCGCGAACCTACGAAGTCGGTCGAAACCACTTCCTGCGAGCTGACGTAGTCGATCTGCTTGTGCAGTTCCGAGTGCATGGCGGTCTGGCGCAGGTACTCGTTGATCTCGTCGCGGGTGGTCGGCTTCTCGAGGTTCAGGTTGAGAATGGCCATCGAAACGTTCGGCGTCGGAACGCGAATGGCGTTGCCGGTCAGCTTGCCCTTCAGCACTGGCAGTGCCTTGGCGGCAGCGGTGGCGGCGCCGGTTTCGGTGATGACCATGTTCAGCGGCGCGGCACGGCCACGGCGGCTGCCCTTGTGGAAGTTGTCGATCAGGTTCTGGTCGTTGGTGAACGAGTGAACGGTTTCGACGTGGCCGTTAACGATGCCGTACTGGTCGTTGATGGCTTTGAGCACCGGCACGATGGCGTTGGTGGTGCAGGACGCTGCCGAGATGATCTTGTCATCGGCAGTGATGTCGCCGTGGTTGATGCCGTGCACGATGTTCTTCAGTGCGCCCTTGCCAGGTGCAGTGAGAATCACGCGGGCAGCGCCCGGGCAAGCCAGGTGCTGGCCCAGGCCGTCGGCGTCACGCCACACACCGGTGTTGTCGACGATCAGCGCGTTGTCGATGCCGTACTGGGTGTAGTCGACTTCGCTCGGGCTCTTGGCGTAGATGATCTGGATCAGGTTGCCGTTGGCAGTGAGGGTGTTGTTGGCTTCGTCGATGGTGATGGTGCCATCGAACGGGCCATGCACCGAGTCACGGCGCAGCAGGCTGGCACGCTTGACCAGGTCGTTCTCGGCGCCTTTGCGCACGACGATGGCACGCAGGCGCAGGCCGTCGCCGCCACCGGTCTTCTCGATCAGGATGCGCGCCAGCAGGCGGCCGATGCGGCCGAAGCCGTACAGGACGACATCGGTACCCTTGCGGGCCGAAGCGTTCTGCTGGCCAACCACGTCGGCCAGTTCTTCACGGACAAACTGCTCGGCAGTGCGGCCATTGCCTTCCTGCTTGAATTTGTTGGCCAGCTTGCCCAGGTCGACCGAAGCGGCGCCCAGTTTCAGCTCGCTCATGGCCTTGAGCAGAGGGAATGTCTCGTGTACGGACAGTTCGGTCTCGTCGGTCTGACGGTGACGCGCAAAGCGGTGAGCTTTGAGGATCGAGATAACCGAACGGTTGATCAGGCTGCGGCCATAGATCGAGCTCACCACGTTGTTGTTGCGGTAGAGCTGACCGATAAGCGGGATCATCGCTTCAGCCAGAGCTTCACGATCAATCCACTCACCAAGACACTGGTCGGGCTTCTGAGTCACGGGAACCTTCCACATGTAGGGACAGAAAAAAGGGGCTACATTATGACGCCCCTGCGCGTAACCGGCAATGAGCGCCTGTCGCCGATGGCAAAGCCCGCAGTTCATGGCCTGTCGAGCCTGACAGCAGGCACCGTCACCGGTACAATCGATCTCTTTGCCGCAACGCTTGGAGTGCAATCTCCCGTGTCAGTTCTGCGCCTTCCGCAAATGTCGGCCACGGCCGGCAAACAAACCTGGGGCAACCTGCCCGGTGCCGCCCTCAGCCTGGCCATCGCCGAGGCCGCCAGCAGCGCGGGCCGCTTCACCCTGCTGCTGACCGCCGACAGCCAGGCGGCCGATCGTCTGGAACAGGAGCTGCGCTTCTTTGCTCCGGACCTGCCGGTGCTGCCGTTTCCCGATTGGGAAACCCTGCCCTACGACCTGTTCTCGCCGCACCAGGACATCATTTCCCAGCGTATCGCCAGCCTTTACCGGCTGCCGGAGCTGAGCCACGGCATTTTGGTAGTGCCGATCACCACCGCCCTGCACCGCCTGGCCCCCACGCGCTTCCTGCTGGGCAGCAGCCTGGTGCTGGACGTAGGCCAGACCATTGACGTCGAGCAGATGCGCACGCGCCTGGAAGCCACCGGCTACCGCTGCGTCGACACGGTCTACGAGCATGGTGAATTCGCCGTGCGTGGCGCATTGATCGATCTGTTCCCGATGGGCAGCAAGCTGCCCTATCGCATCGACCTGTTCGATGACGAGATCGAGACCCTGCGCACCTTCGACCCGGAGACCCAGCGCTCGATCGACAAGGTCGACTCGATCCGCCTGCTGCCGGCACGCGAGTTCCCCATGCAGAAGGAAGAGGTGACCCGCTTCAAGGCGCGCTTCCGTGAGCGCTTCGATGTCGACTTCCGCCGCAGCGCAATCTTCCAGGACCTGGCCAGCGGCATCATTCCCGCCGGTATCGAGTACTACCTGCCGCTGTTCTTCGAAGAAACCTCGACCCTGTTCGACTACCTGCCCGCCGACACCCAGGTGTTCTCGCTGCCGGGCGTCGAGCAGGCTGCCGAGCACTTCTGGAACGACGTTCGCGGGCGCTACGAAGAACGCCGTGGTGACCTGACCCGCCCACTGCTGCCGCCAGCCGAACTGTTCCTGCCCGTGGAAGACTGCTTCGCCCAGCTCAAGCAGTGGCCACGGGTGGTGGTCAGCGCCGATGACATCGAAGCCGGTGCCGGCCGCGAACGCTTCCCGGCACGCGCCCTGCCCAACCTGGCCATCGAAGCCAAGGCCAACCAGCCGCTGGCGGCGCTGGCCGGGTTCCTCGACCAGTTCAGCGGCCGCGTGCTGTTTACCGCCGAATCGGCGGGCCGCCGCGAGGTGCTGCTGGAGCTGCTCGAACGCCTCAAGCTGCGCCCGCAGACGGTCGACAGCTGGGCCGACTTCATCACCGGCCGCGAGCGCCTGGCGATCACCATCGCCCCGCTCGACGACGGCCTGCTGCTGGATGACCCGGCCATCGCCCTGGTCGCCGAGAGCCCGCTGTTCGGCCAGCGCGTGATGCAGCGCCGACGCCGTGAAAAACGCGGCGAGGCAGCCAACGACGCGGTCATCAAGAACCTCACCGAACTGCGCGAAGGCGCGCCGGTGGTGCACATCGACCATGGCGTGGGCCGCTACCTGGGCCTGGCCACCCTGGAAATCGACGGCCAGGCCGCCGAATTCCTCACCCTGGAATACGCCGAGGGCGCCAAGCTGTATGTGCCGGTGGCCAACCTGCACCTGATTGCCCGCTATACCGGCAGCGATGACGCCCTGGCGCCGCTGCACCGGCTGGGCTCCGAAGCCTGGCAGAAAGCCAAGCGCAAGGCCGCCGAACAGGTCCGCGACGTGGCTGCCGAGCTGCTCGACATCTATGCCCGCCGCGCTGCGCGCAAGGGCTATGCGTTTGCCGACCCGGCTGCCGACTACGCCACGTTCAGCGCAGGCTTCCCGTTCGAGGAAACCCCCGACCAGCAAGCGGCCATCGAGGCGGTACGGGTCGACATGCTGGCACCCAAGCCGATGGACCGCCTGGTGTGCGGCGACGTCGGCTTCGGCAAGACCGAAGTGGCCATGCGCGCAGCCTTCATCGCCGTGCACAGCGGCCGCCAGGTGGCGGTGCTGGTGCCGACCACCCTGCTCGCCCAGCAGCACTACAACAGCTTCCGCGACCGCTTCGCCGAATGGCCGGTGAAGGTCGAGGTGATGAGCCGCTTCAAGTCGGCCAAGGAAGTGGCCGCTGCGGCCGCCGACCTCGCCGAAGGCAAGATCGACATCCTCATCGGCACCCACAAGCTGCTGCAGGATGACGTGCGCTTCAAGGACCTGGGCCTGGCGATCATCGACGAGGAACACCGCTTCGGCGTGCGCCAGAAAGAGCAGCTCAAGGCCCTGCGCAGCGAAGTGGACATCCTCACCCTGACCGCCACGCCGATCCCGCGCACGCTGAACATGGCGGTGGCGGGCATGCGCGACCTGTCGATCATCGCCACGCCGCCGGCGCGACGCCTGTCGGTGCGCACTTTCGTCATGGAGCAGAACAAGAGCACGGTCAAGGAAGCGCTGCTGCGTGAGCTGCTGCGCGGCGGCCAGGTTTACTACCTGCACAACGATGTGAAAACCATCGAGAAGTGCGCCGCCGAACTGGCCGAGCTAGTGCCGGAAGCGCGTATCGGCATCGGCCATGGGCAGATGCGCGAACGCGAACTGGAACAGGTGATGAGCGACTTCTACCACAAGCGCTTCAACGTGCTGATCGCCTCGACCATCATCGAGACCGGCATCGACGTGCCCAGTGCCAACACCATCGTCATCGAGCGTGCCGACAAGTTCGGCCTGGCCCAGCTGCACCAGCTGCGCGGCCGGGTTGGCCGCAGCCACCACCAGGCCTACGCCTACCTGCTGACGCCGCAGCGGCAGAAGATCAGCGCCGATGCCGAAAAGCGCCTGGAGGCCATCGCCAACACCCAGGACCTCGGTGCCGGCTTCGTGCTGGCCACCAACGACCTGGAAATCCGCGGTGCCGGCGAGCTGCTTGGCGAAGGCCAGAGCGGGCAGATCCAGGCGGTGGGCTTCACCCTGTACATGGAAATGCTCGAACGCGCGGTCAAGGCCATCCGCAAGGGCACTCAGCCAAACCTCGAGCAACCGCTCGGCGGCGGCCCAGAGATCAACCTGCGCCTGCCGGCACTGATCCCCGAGGACTACCTGCCCGACGTGCACGCCCGCCTGATCCTCTACAAGCGCATCGCCTCGGCGGCCGACGAAGAAGGCCTCAAGGACCTGCAAGTGGAGATGATCGACCGCTTCGGCCTGCTGCCCGAGCCAACCAAGAACCTGATGCGCCTGACCCAGCTCAAGCTGCAGGCGGAAACCCTCGGCATCAAGAAGGTCGACGCTGGCCCTAACGGCGGCAAGCTCGAATTCGAGGCCGAGACCCCGGTCGATCCGCTGACCCTGATCAAGCTGATCCAGGGCCAGCCCAAACGTTACAAGTTCGAAGGCGCGACACAGTTCCGTTTCCTGGTACCGATGGAACGCCCCGAAGAACGCTTCAATACCCTGGAGGCGCTGTTCGAGCGCCTGACCCCACAGCCTGCCTAAGGAAGATCCATGCGTGCCATCCGTTGCCTGACCCTGCTGCTCGCGCTGTTTGCGCCGGCCGCCTTTGCCGAAGGGATGTATCAGGTGGAAATGATCCTGGTGCGGCAGAACAGCGTGCCCGCCTTCACCAGCCCGTTCGCCCCGGAAGACTGGAGCGCGGGCGCCCCACGCCTGGACAAGGGCGCCGAGCGCCCACTGGCCCTGCAGGACGAGGCCACCCGGCTGGAGGCCACCGCCGACTACACCGTGCTGCTGCACAAGGCCTGGCAGCAGCCGGTCAGCAGCGACACCAGCCGCATCGCCCTGGGCGCCGGCAACGAGCAGTTCGGCCACTTCCCCATCGAGGGCAACCTGGGCATCACCGCCGGCCGCTTCATCGCCGTAGAGGCCAGCTTCTGGGTCAACCAGCTCGACAGCAACGGTAACGTGCTGCAAAGCGAGCAGTTCAAGCAGAGCAACAGCAACATGAAAGGCGGCCAGCTGACCTTCCTTGATGGCGGCCACCTGGCCCTGCTGCTGAAGGTCACGCCACCGGGCACGCCGAAGATGCCAGTGATGGACCCGGAGATGATGGAGCAGTGATGTGAGCCAGAGCGATGCGCAGTTCTTCGTGCGTGCACACAAAGGCTGGCAGATCGGGTTTGATCGCAGGACCCTGCGGCGCGGCCAGGAATATGCCGATGAAGACAGAAGCGAGATCGTGTCGATCCTTGACATGACGATCCGTGCTCAATGCAAAGGTTCGGCAGGCCGCACTTACTATCAGCGCATTACTCTGGACATGACTGAGGATGGCCTGGAATGCGAAGGCACGTGCTCTTGCCCTGTAGGAGAGAACTGCAAGCATTGCGCAGCCGCTCTGTATCTACTGGAACAGGGTCCGGATTGCTCCGAGGGCGATCAAGAAACGTCGCCCGCCCCTATGGAAGCCGTACAGCAGTCACTTGACCTGCCCCCTGAGCTCGCCCATTGGGTAGAGACCCTGGAAGTTACGGCAGAGCCTTCAGAGCCCGCCAAGCGCAAAGGCCCCTCGCTCTACTACCTGCTCAGTAACGAGCACGGCAGGTGCATGCTCAGCGTTTTCAAAGGCACACGACAAGCCGATGGCCAGTTGACTCTGGGGCGCCCTGGCTCACTGCCTGAACTGCTTTACTACACGCCGCGCTATGTAACGGATGAAGACCTGCGCATCCTGAGGCTGATTGATGCCCTCGGCAAAGATTACAGTCTGCCCATTGCCAGGCTGGAGGGGAAAAAAGGCGCAGAGCTGTACGAATTCGCACTGGCTAGCGGGCGCTTGATGTGGGGTCATCAAACGCCATTGTCCCCCGGCCCTGCACTACAAGCCGAATTTCGTTGGGTAAGGCTCGACAACGGCAGCTATCGCGGCGCCTGGCAGCACGATGGCAAAGTGCATGACACAGCACTGCCACTGGACCCGCTCTACTACATTGACACCCAGACGGGGCTTACCGGCAAACTGCTGCATGATCTGGATCCCTTTGTTGCCAGCCAGTTGGCAAGTGCACCTACGGTGCCAGAGCATCTGATCATCCCGCTGAGCCATCGGCTGAACGCGCTGAATCGCCAGGTCCCTACCCCCACAAGCGTGCGCAGCGAAGTGGTCGAGCATATTCAACCCAAGCCCCACCTGACCCTTGGCAGCCTCGAATTCAGTGCCTACATGCCCAAGACCGGGCGCATGCAGCGGCAGATGCAGCACCGCGCCGCCCTGGCCTTTGACTATGACGGCCTGCGCGCCAGCGGCAGCGACGACAAACCACTGACCCGCCTGGTCGACACCACCAGCCAGCGCATCCGCCGCCAGCCCCAGGCCGAGCAGACGCTGCGCAAGGTGCTGCGCGACCTCGGCTTCAAGCCCGCCACCCGGCAGAGCAAGGCCCTGCCCGACAGCGCTGGCGAGATGCTCCAGCTGCCCGACGACGAAGCCTGGTTGCGCTTCGCCCGAGATGGCCTGCCACGCTTGCGAGAAGCCGGCTGGGACATCGACATCCACCGCGACTTCGCCTTCAACCTGCAGGACGTGGACGACTGGTACGCCAGCATCGACGAAGCACCCGGGCATGAATGGTTCGACCTGGAGCTGGGCATCGTGGTCGAAGGCCAGCGCCACAGCCTGCTGCCGATCGTGCTGCAACTGCTGCGCAGCAACCCTGAGCTGCTGCGCCCCAGCGAGCTGGCGCGGCGCAGCGACGATGAGCACCTGCTGATCGACCTCAATCGCGGCCGCCTTGACAGCCCGGCCTTGCGCGTCGCCCTGCCCTACGGCCGCATCAAGGCGGTGATGGGCACCCTCGGCGAGCTGTATCTGCACGAAGATGCGGTTGGCCCGACCCTGCGCATGGACCGCGCCGACGCCGCACGCCTGAACGACATCGAGCACCTGCCGTTGCACTGGGAAGGCGGCGCCCATGTGCGCGACCTCGGCCGGCGCCTGCGCGATGCCCGCGACCTGCAGGTCGACGTGCCGGACGGGCTCAACGCCACCTTGCGGCCCTACCAGCAGCAGGGCCTGAACTGGCTGCAGGCTCTGCGCGAAATGGGTACCGGCGGCATCCTCGGCGACGACATGGGCCTGGGCAAGACCCTTCAGGCCCTGGCTCACCTGCTGCTGGAAAAACAGTCCGGGCGCCTGACCGCTCCGGCACTGGCGGTGATGCCCACCAGCCTGGTGCCCAACTGGCTCGACGAAGCCCGACGCTTCGCCCCCGATCTGCGCGTACTGGCCCTGCACGGCCCAGGTCGCAGCAAGCACTTTGCCAAGTTGCACGATTACGACCTGGTGCTCAGCACCTATGCCCTGGTACCACGCGACCTGGAACACCTGCGCGCGCAAGCCTGGCATGTGCTGGTGCTGGACGAGGCACAGAACATCAAGAGCAGCACCAGCAAGGCCGCCCTCGCCGTCTGCGACCTGCAGGCCAACCAGCGCCTGTGTCTGACCGGCACGCCAATGGAGAACAACCTGGGTGAGTTGTGGTCGATCTTCCACTTCCTCATGCCCGGCTGGCTGGGGGACGTGAAACGCTTCAACCAGGATTACCGCACCCCGATCGAACGCCACGCCGACACCGAGCGCCTGGCCCACCTGGTCAGCCGGGTGCGCCCATTCCTGCTGCGCCGCACCAAGGAACAAGTGGCCACCGAGCTGCCGGCCAAGACCGAAATGGTCCACTGGGTCGAGCTCAGCGACGCCCAGCGCGACACCTACGAAGCGGTGCGCGTGGCCATGGACAAGAAGGTCCGCGACGAAATCGCCCGCAATGGTGCGGCGCGCAGCCAGATCGTTATCCTCGACGCCCTGCTCAAGCTGCGCCAGGTGTGCTGCGACCTGCGTCTTGTCAAAGGGGTCGAGACCAAGGGCAACCAGGCCGACAAGGGCAAGCTCGGCGCGCTGTTGGAGATGCTCGAAGAGCTGCTCAGCGAGGGGCGCCGGGTCCTGCTGTTCTCGCAGTTCACCTCGATGCTGGCACTGATCGAGCAGGAGCTGGAAAAGCGCAAGATCCGCTACAGCCTGCTCACCGGTGACACCCGCGACCGGCGCACGCCGGTGCAACAGTTCCAGCAGGGGGACAGCGAAGTGTTCCTGATCAGCCTCAAGGCTGGGGGTGTGGGGTTGAACCTCACCGCTGCGGATACCGTGATCCACTTCGACCCGTGGTGGAACCCTGCCAGCGAGAAACAGGCGACCGACCGCGCCTACCGGATTGGCCAGGACAAGCCGGTGTTTGTGTTCAAGCTGATTACCCGGGGGACGGTGGAAGAGAAGATCCAGGCGCTGCAGCAGGAGAAGGCAGCGCTGGCGGCGAGCCTGCTCGATGGTGGACAGGCGGGGCAGTGGCGGCTGGGGGATGACGAGATCGAGGCGCTGTTTGCTCCATTACCAGGCAAGCGTGGACGCTAAGCAGGTTTACCCTGTACCGGCCTCTTCACGACGGTGTGACGCGAAGAGGCCGGTTGCGATCAAGCCACCAATTGCGCCTCCCTCAATGCCCCCAACGCCTCCACCCAACGTGGCTGCTGGCGATAGTCGGTCCGTGCAAAGCTGAAGCCGCGCATCCGGGCAAGGCGCGGCGATGGTTTGACCTGCATGCACTGCGCCTTCTCAAGAGCGAGCTCTGCCGAAGCTCGGTCATTGCATACCAGCCCCACGTCACATCCCGCACGGAATGCCGACTCAACGCGATCAGCGATGTCGCCAACCCCGCTAGCGCCTTTCATCGACAGGTCATCAGTGAAGATCAGCCCTTCAAAACCGAGTTCCCCCCTGAGAATTTCTTGAATCCAACGCTTCGAGAACCCGGCCGGCTTATTGTCGACTTTTGAATAGATGATATGCGCAGGCATCATCGCCTCCAGCTGCCATGATAGCCGCGCGAATGGCACCAAGTCCGCCCCGCGCAGCTCTTCAAGACTACGGGTATCCGTCGGAATTGCTACATGCGAATCGACCTCGACCCAACCATGCCCGGGGAAATGCTTGCCGCACGCGGCCATGCCCGCAGCGTTCATCCCACGGATGAATGCGCCCGCCAGCACTGCGACACGTTCAGGGTCACGACCAAAGGCACGCTCTCCAATGACAGCGCTTCGCCCATAGTCCAGATCCAGCACGGGAGCGAAACTGATGTCGATACCGATGGCCAACACCTCTGTCGCCATCAGCCAACCACAATGCTCGGCCAGTCGCTCGGCATTGTCGCTCCTGGCAATTTGCGCCATGGACGGCAGCCTCACGAAACCCTTGCGGATACGCTGTACCCGCCCACCTTCCTGATCGACTGCAATGATCAAATCCGGGCGAATATCGCGCACCGACTGGCACAATTCGCTCACCTGGCGCGGGTGTTCGATGTTGCGGGCAAAAAGGATCAGACCCGCGACTTCGGGCTGGCGCAGCAGCTGTCGATCCTCAGGCGTCAACCGCTTGCCATCGATATCAACCATCAAAGCGCCCTGCATACAAACTGTCATGACAAAAACCTCAAATAGGAGACCAGTTACCCATTACGGGAAAGCACAGGCATCTGTGCATTGCCCGAGTCTCCTTTGCGTGATCTGGAGGGTGGCACAGGGCAGCAGTTCCCAGCCCATCCCTCACCAGCCCACCCCAATCAAGCTGTTTTTGTAGTCAGTCTGAAGCCCGCTTCAATCGACGAGTTGTGCGTCCTGCAACGCTCCCAGGGCGTGCAGCCAACGCGGCTGCTGACGGTAGTCGGTGCGCGCAAAGCCCTGACCACGCATGCTGGCAACCCTTGGCGACGGCCTGACCTTGAGACGCTGTACCGCACTCAAGGCCAGCTCTGCAGCTGCTCGGTCGTTGCACACCAGCCCCATATCACAACCCGCGCTCAATGCGGCTTCGATACGGCTAGCCGCGTCACCGACAACTTGTGCACCGGCCATCGACAAATCGTCACTGAAGATCACGCCCTCGAAACCAAGCTCACCACGCAGGATGTCCTGCAGCCAGCGCCGCGAGAACCCGGCCGGCTGGTTGTCAACCTGCGGGTAGATGACATGCGCCGGCATCACCGCCGCCAGTTGCCCGCTGAGGCGGGAGAACGGCACCAGGTCCGCTTGGCGCAGTTGATCGAGGCTGCGTTCGTCGGTAGGAATCGCCACGTGCGAATCCGCCTCGGCCCAGCCATGCCCCGGGAAGTGCTTGCCACAGGCCGCCATGCCCGCTGCATTCATGCCACGAATGAACGCGCCGGCCAGCTGCGTGGCACGCTCAGGGTTACCTTCGAAGGCACGGCTGCCTACCACCGCGCTGCGCTGGTGGTCGAGGTCGAGCACCGGAGCGAAGCTGAGGTCGAGGCCGACCGCCAGCACTTCCGTCGCCATCAGCCAGCCGCACTGCTCGGCCAGGTACTCGGCATTGGCATTGTCGGCGATGGCGCGCATCGCCGGCAGGCGCACGAAGCCCTGGCGCAGGCGCTGTACCCGCCCCCCTTCCTGGTCGACCGCCAGGATCAGCTCGGGGCGGATGGCGCGGATCGAAGCACACAGCTCGCGCACCTGGCGCGGGCTGTCGATGTTGCGGGCAAAGATGATCAGGCCGGCCACTTCCGGCTGGCGCAGGAGCTGGCGATCTTCGGCAGTCAGCCATTTACCGGCGATATCCACCATCAGGGAGCCTTGCAGGCTGGCGGTCATAGACAATCCTTCATTGCAAATTCAGTGAAGCCCACTGGGGGCAGGCGGCCTCGTCGATACGCACCGGGCAATGTGCCGGAACACGTTCGAACAGGCCAAGCAGATCGGTGTTGCGCAAACGTATGCAGCCATGGGACAGCGGCACGCCCAAGGGTTCCGTGTCTGGCGTGCCGTGCAGATAGATGTAGCGGCGAAAGGTGTCGACACTGCCCAGACGGTTGATGCCCGGCTCACAACCGCTGAGCCAGAGGATGCGGGTCAGGATCCAGTCACGCCCGGGATGCTGCGCGTGCAGCGCTGGCGACCAGACCTCGCCAGTCCAGCGCCGGCCTTGCAACACGGCATTGACTGGCAAGCCTGCGCCAATCCGTGCACGCACCTGGTGCAGCCCGCGCGGCGTGCAACCCGAGCCGATGCGCTCACCCGCGCCATTGCGCGCAGTGGACACAGCAACGCGCACGCGCAGCTGGCCCTGGGCAAAGCCATAGAGGCGCTGGTCGGCGAGGGAAATGTGCAGGAAATCGAGGTCAGGCATGGGCACTAGCTTAGCCGAAGCGCCCTGCCCCGCCCAGCCTTCAGGCCTTGGCGGTGGTGCCGCCAGTCTTGCTGCGCGGGCGCAGCTGGGCGCTGGCCATGGCGTTGTCGGTGACACCGGTGTCGGCACGCATGCCGGCGGCCAGGAACGGTACCATCAGGCGCATGACCTGCTCGATCGAAGTGTTGATGCCGAAATCGGTCTCGGCAATGGCGCGCAACGCCTTGATCCCGGACATGCTGAACGCCGCGGCACCGAGCATGAAATGCACGCGCCAGAACAGCTCCAGCGGCGGAATCCGCGGTGCGGCTTCGTTGACCAGCAGCATGTAGCGGCGGAACACCTTGCCGTACATGTCCTCAAGATAGCGCCGCAAGTGGCCCTGGCTCTGACTGAAGGCCAGCCCCAGCAGGCGCATGAAGATCGACAGGTCGTTGTTGCTGCGCGGCTGCACGACCAGTGCCTGCTCTACCAGCATTTCCAGCAGCTCTTCGAGGCTGGGTTTCTGCTCGGGCTTGGCCTGACGCCGCTCCAGCTCGCGCTCGAGGCTGGCGCAGAATGGCCCGAGGAAGCGCGAGAAAACCGCCTGGATCAGCGCCTTCTTCGAGCCGAAGTGGTAGTTGACCGCTGCGAGGTTGACCCCGGCCTTGCTGGTGATCAGCCGCAATGAGGTTTCCGCGAAGCCTCGTTCCGCGAACAGCTGCTCGGCAGCATCGAGGATGCGTTCAACGGTTTCAGATTGGGCCATCACTACTCCGCCAGACAGAGACAAACAGGTGTTTGAAACATACGTTTCAGGCCTGCTCATGTCAAGGCTCGGTGACTGGGCGGTCGCCATTTAAAAGCGCCAGACTGCAGGCTGCAAGCGTCATCCTGCGTATTTCCCGTTGCTTTGTGCTTGCAGCGCATCCAGTACTGTATATAATTCCAGTCACTGTATAAAAAGACAGAGCGCCTGCCATGTTGAAACTGACGCCACGCCAAGCCGAGATCCTGGCCTTCATCAAACGCTGCCTCGAAGACAACGGCTTCCCACCGACGCGTGCGGAAATCGCTCAGGAGCTGGGCTTCAAGTCGCCGAACGCCGCCGAGGAGCACCTCAAGGCCCTCGCCCGTAAAGGCGCGATCGAAATGACCCCGGGCGCTTCCCGCGGCATCCGCATCCCGGGCGTCGAGGCCAAGCCCGAAGAAAACGGCTTGCCGATCATCGGCCGCGTAGCGGCTGGCGCCCCTATCCTCGCCGAGCAGCACATCGAGCAATCCTGCAACATCAACCCGACCTTCTTCCACCCCCCAGCCGACTATTTGTTGCGCGTGCACGGCATGAGCATGAAGGACGTCGGCATCTTCGACGGCGACCTTCTTGCCGTGCACACTTGCCGCGAGGCCCGTAATGGCCAGATCGTCGTCGCCCGCATCGGCGATGAAGTGACCGTCAAGCGCTTCAAGCGCGAAGGCAGCAAAGTTTGGCTGATCGCCGAAAACCCCGAGTTCGCCCCCATCGAAGTCGACCTGAAAGAACAGGAACTGGTGATCGAGGGTTTGAGTGTCGGCGTCATTCGCCGCTGATCCAGGAGGCGTCATGCAGCAGTCCATCCAAGCACATCAGCAGGTCCAACTTCCACTGTTCGAAGCGTTCCTCGCCCAGCCGGTACTGCCAGGCCTGAAGGCCAGCGAGCAGGCACGCAAGAGCAGCCATCCGGAGCTGTTTAGCGAGCTGTCCCTGCGTGGCGCCACCGAACACTGCCAGAGCCTGTTGGCACCGGTGCTGCGTGAACTGAGCGAAGAGGAAGAAGCCCGCTGGCTGACGCTGATCGCCCCACCGGCCAGCCTGACCCAGGCCTGGCTGCGTGATGCCGGGCTTAACCGCGAACGGATCCTGCTGCTGCATCCCCGCGGCAATCAGAGCGCGCTGCAACTGGCCTGCGAAGCGCTGCGCCTGGGCCGCAGCCACACGGTCGTCAGCTGGCTTGGCAGCGTCAACGCTACCGCTCGCCAACAACTGTTACGCGCAGCGAGTGCCGGAAACGCACAAAGCCTGAACATCCGCCTCGGCTGATGTTCAGGCTTTGCCTGTGAAGCAGTACAAGCAGACGCTTTAGTGCAGCACGCGCGGCCCTTCGTCGCGCTCCAGCTCACCATCCATCAGGCGACCTGCCATCTGCACGCCAACGCTCAGCATGGCCTTGGCAACCTCTACATGTTGGCCCTGCAGAAACGCCTTGGCGTCTTCCGAGAAATCCAGGGTTACCAGGGAGCCTTCATCCTCGGCGCGACGCAGCTCGATACGGCCATCAGGCAACTCGACAATTTCCAGAAACGACGTAGACATATAGGGCAGTTCTCCACGAAAGGCCGTTAGTGTACCAGCCGCTGCGGCTATCAGCACTCACTCAACGCGTCGCGGAAACGTCTCACCAAGCCTTTGAGGTCATTACGCCAGCTTTCCAGCTCTTCCCGCGAAAGTGCAGGATGCTCGGGCTCATCGAGATTGACGGCCTGAATCAGCGGCTGGGTGACGTCAGTTTTGGGTGCTTTTTTCGCGACCGGTGGTCGGAACAAATCGGCATAAGAGCTGAGCAGTTGCGCCAACCAGGTTTCGCGCTGGCGAACCAGCTCGAGCATCTCTGCAACTTCAGGAATGGCGATGTTGTTCAGCGCATCGTCGGCCAACGCCTGCTCGACCGAAGCCACCACGGGCAGGCGATAGAAACCACCGATTTCATGACACAGCCCCAACAGCGCGCCGTACAGGTGGAACAGCGCCGACTCGCGCTCGGCCTGAACCAGGCCTTGGGCATTCATGGCCTGGCTCTGCTCGGCCTTGGCCATCGACTCCAGGGCGAGGCCTGCGAAGAACAGTTTCTGGTTGGTGCGGGTATAGAGTTCCTGGGCCATTTCAGTGCCCTCCGTAAGGCTGCGAGGCGGATAGCTGCATCATAAATGATTGGGGCCGCAAAGCGGCCCCAATTACAGTGCTGAAGGATCAGCGCTTGTCTTCGACTTTCCAGCTACCACCGTCGTAGAACGCCTTCCAGCCAGTCGGCTTGCCATCGACCTCGGACTGCACGTACTGCTCCTTGGTCTTGCGGCTGTAACGAATCACCGCCGGGCGACCTTCAGGGTCCTTCTGCGGCGCATCACACAGGAAGTGGTACTTCGGATCGATCTCGTGCTTGTGCGGCACGATCTCCAGCACCAGCGGTGCACGGGTCTCGCGGTTTTTCGGGAACTGGCTGGCAGCCAGGAACAGCCCCGAAGCGCCGTCACGCAGCACGTAGGTGTCGTCGACCTTCTCGCACTTGAGCTCCGGCATTTCCACCTTATCCATCTTCGGTGGCGCTGCCTCACCGCTCTTGAGCAGTTTGCGGGTGTTCTTGCAAGTCGGGTTGGTGCAACCGAAGAACTTGCCGAAACGGCCCGTCTTGAGCTGCATCTCGCTACCGCACTTGTCGCACTCCAGGCTCGGCCCTTCGTAGCCCTTGATGCGGTAGCTGCCCTCTTCGATCTCGTAGCCGGCGCAATCCGGGTTGTTACCGCAAATGTGCAGCTTGTGCTTCTCGTCCAGCAGGTAGGCATCCATTGCCGTGGCACAGATCGGGCAGCGGTGCTTGCCCAGCAGCACGCGCGATTCCGATTCACCCTCGTCGTCCGCGGCAATCTCGTCGCCCGGCACCAGGTTCACGGTCGCCTTGCAACGTTCCTTCGGCGGCAGGCTGTAACCCGAGCAACCAAGGAATACGCCAGTGGAGGCGGTGCGGATCATCATCGGCCGGCCGCATTCCTTGCACGGAATGTTGGTCATGGTCGGCTGGTTGGCACGCATGCCGCTTTCTGCGGATTCGGCGGTCAGCAGCTTCTTGCTGAAATCGCCATAGAACTCGTCGAGCACGTTCTTCCAGTCACGCTCGCCCTGGGCCACGTCGTCGAGGTTCTCTTCCATGCCGGCGGTAAAGCCGTAATCCATCAGGTTGGAGAAGCTTTCCGACAGGCGCTCGGTGACGATGTCGCCCATCTTCTCGGAGTAGAAGCGGCGGTTGTGCAGAGTGACGTAACCACGATCCTGGATGGTGGAAATGATCGCCGCGTAGGTCGACGGGCGGCCAATGCCGCGTTTTTCCATTTCCTTGACCAGGCTGGCTTCAGTGAAGCGCGCCGGCGGCTTGGTGAAGTGCTGGCTCGGGTCGAGCTGAATCAGCTTGAGCGCTTCGCCCTGGGCCATTTCCGGCAGCACATCGTCTTCGCCCGGCTTGCTCTGTTGTGGCAGCACGCGGGTGTAACCGTCGAACTTGAGGATGCGACCCTTCGCACGCAGCTCGAAATCGCCTGCGGCCACGGTGACGCTGGTGGACAGGTATTGTGCTGGCGGCATCTGGCAGGCCAGGAACTGGCGCCAGATCAGCTCGTACAGGCGCTCCGCGTCCCGCTCCATGCCGCTGAGCTTGGTCGGATGGGTGTTGACGTCCGAGGGGCGAATCGCCTCGTGCGCTTCCTGGGCGCCTTCCTTGCTGCCATATACCAGCGGGGCTTCCGGCAGGTACTGCTTGCCGAACTCGCGCTCGATGTAGCTACGCGCCATGTCCAGGGCGTCGGCCGACAGGTTGGTCGAGTCGGTACGCATGTAGGTGATGTAACCCGCTTCGTACAGACGCTGGGCCATCATCATGGTCTTCTTCACCCCGAAGCCCAGGCGGTTGCTCGCAGCCTGCTGCAGGGTGGAGGTGATGAACGGGGCCGACGGTTTGCTGCTGGTCGGGCGGTCTTCGCGCTTGATCACGCTGTAGCTGGAAGCCTTGAGCTTCTCCAGCGCAGCCATGGCCGTGGCTTCGTTCAGCGGTTTGAAGGCTTCACCCTTCTCCCGCGCCACTTCGAAGCGCACCTTGGCGTTCTTGGCAGTGCCGAGGTCGGCATGCACTTCCCAGTATTCTTCCGGGACGAAGGCACGGATCTCGCGCTCACGTTCGACCACCAGCTTCACCGCCACCGACTGCACGCGGCCGGCAGACAGGCCACGGGCGATCTTGGCCCACAGCAGCGGCGAGACCATGTAACCCACCACGCGGTCGAGGAAGCGCCGCGCCTGCTGGGCATTGACCCGGTCGATATCCAGCTCGCCCGGCTGCGAGAACGCTTCCTGGATCGCCTTCTTGGTAATTTCGTTGAACACCACACGCTTGTAGCGGGTGTCGTCACCACCGATGGCTTCGCGCAGGTGCCAGGCAATGGCTTCCCCTTCGCGGTCCAAGTCGGTTGCGAGATAGATGGTGTCGGCATCCTTGGCCAGGCGGCGCAGCTCTTCGATCACCTTCTCCTTACCGGGAAGGATCTCGTACTTGGCTTTCCAGCCGTGCTCGGGGTCGACGCCCATGCGCGCCACCAGCTGGCGACGGGCCTTCTCTTTCGGCGACAGCGCCGGAGCCTCACCCGCAGCGGCCTTGCCACGCTTGGCGGCCGGCTCTTTGCTTGCGCTGGCCGAACCGCTGGTGGGGAGGTCTCGGATATGGCCGATACTCGACTTCACCACGTACTGGTTGCCCAGGTACTTGTTGATGGTCTTGGCCTTGGCCGGGGATTCCACAATGACCAGCGATTTGCCCATGGATCGGAGTATTCCTGAATCTGAAGATGAAAAACGCGTCAGGTGCCAGACGCGGCACCGCTATATATAGTGGCAAAAGAGTGAGGTCAAGCGTGGTCGATCACGCTTGCGACTTGCCGGACAGCTCGGGCAGCCCTTCTTCGGCCTTGACCAAAGCAAAGCGCGGCACCTGCTCGCCGTCAACCTCGACGGACTCCTGGAACATCGCAAGGGGCCTCACCCAGAAGCTGTAATCACCATACAGGCATTGGTAGAAGACCATCCACTCTTCGTTCTCGGAGTGCCGTGCAACACTGAAGACACGGTACTCAGGCCCTTTGTAATGCCGGTATACGCCTGGTTGTATCTGCATGTCGCCCTTCCTCTTGAAACAAATTCTGTAAAAAACAAAAACCGGGGCACAAGGCCCCGGCTGCTATCCCGCTACGCGATCAGACGCGTTCGAAGACCGTGGTGATACCTTGGCCGAGGCCGACGCACATGGTCGCCACCCCCAGAGTGCCGCCATTCTGCTTCATGACGTTGAGCAGGGTGCCGGAAATCCGTGCACCGGAGCAACCGAACGGGTGGCCCAAAGCGATGGCGCCGCCGTGCAGGTTAACCTTCTCATCCATCTTGTCGAGCACTTTCAAGTCTTTGAGCACTGGCAGGGCCTGTGCGGCGAAGGCTTCGTTGAGTTCGATGAAATCGATATCGGCCATGGTCAGACCGGCGCGCTTGAGGGCTTTCTGGGTCGATGGCACCGGGCCGTAGCCCATGATCGCCGGGTCGACACCAGCTACCGCCATCGAACGGATCACCGCCAGTGGCTGGATGCCCAGGTCCATGGCACGCTGGCCGGACATCACGATCATGCACGAAGCGCCGTCGGTGATCTGTGACGAAGTACCGGCAGTCACGGTGCCGCCTTTGGGGTTGAACGCCGGTTTCAGCGACGCCAGGCCCTCAAGGGTGGTTTCGGGGCGAATGGTCTCGTCGAAATCGAACACCTTCAGGAAACCGTTCTCGTCATAGCCCTGCATCGGGATGATTTCGTCCTTGAACTTGCCCTCGACCGTCGCCTTGTGGGCGAGCTGGTGCGAACGCAGGCCGAACAGGTCCTGCTGCTCACGGCTGATGCCATGCATCTTGCCCAGCATCTCGGCGGTCAGGCCCATCATTCCGGACGCCTTTGCCGCGTGCAGCGACATGTGCGGGTTGGGATCGACGCCATGCATCATGCTGACGTGGCCCATGTGCTCGACGCCGCCGACCACGAATACATCGCCGTTGCCGGTCATGATCGCCTGGGCAGCGGTGTGCAGTGCGCTCATCGACGAGCCACACAGGCGGCTGACGGTCTGGGCGGCCGAAGTGTGCGGGATCTGGGTCATCAGCGACGCCATGCGGGCGATGTTCCAGCCCTGCTCCAGGGTCTGGTTGACGCAGCCCCAGATCACGTCTTCGACTTCTTTCGGGTCGACCTTGTCGTTGCGCTCCAGCAGCTTGCTGATCAGGTGCGCGGACATGTCTTCGGCGCGGGTGTTGCGGTGCATGCCACCCTTGGAGCGGCCCATGGGGGTGCGACCGAAGTCGACAATCACCACGTCTCTTGGATTCAGGCTCATATCAAATCTCTCGCTCTAGCTCGTTGACCACTCAGTTGAAGAAGCGCTGGCCGTTCTTGGCCATTTCACGCAGCTTCGCGGTCGGGTGGTACAGCGGCCCCAGGTCGGCGTACTGGTCGGCCAGGGCAACGAATTCGGCCACACCGATCGAGTCGATGTAACGCAGCGCACCACCACGGAATGGAGGGAAACCAATGCCATAGACCAGGCCCATGTCGGCTTCGGCGGCGGTTTCGACGATGCCGTCTTCCAGGCAACGCACGGTCTCCAGGCACAGTGGCACCATCATCCAGTTGATGATGTCTTCGTCGGTCACTTCACGCTGCTCGAAGACGATCGGCTTGAGCACATCCAGCACGGTGGCATCGAAGACTTTCTTCGGCTTGCCGCGCTTGTCGGTCTCGTAGGCGTAGAAGCCTTTGCCGTTCTTCTGGCCCAGGCGGTTGGCCTCGTACAGGGCGTCGACGGCCGAGCGGCGCTCGTCCTTCATGCGGTCCGGGAAGCCTTCGGCCATCACATCGCGGCCGTGGTGGCCGGTGTCGATGCCGACCACGTCCATCAGGTAGGCCGGGCCCATCGGCCAGCCGAACTTCTCCATGACCTTGTCGATGCGCACGAAGTCCACACCAGCGCTGACCAGCTTGGCGAAACCGCCGAAGTACGGGAACAGCACACGGTTGACCAGGAAGCCCGGGCAGTCGTTGACCACGATCGGGTTCTTGCCCATCTTCTTGGCGTAGGCCACGGTAGTGGCGACGGCCACTTCACTGGACTTCTCGCCACGGATCACTTCCACCAGCGGCATCATGTGCACCGGGTTGAAGAAGTGCATGCCGACGAAGTTTTCCGGGCGCTTGAGCGCCTTGGCCAGCAGGTTGATGGAAATGGTCGAGGTGTTGGAGGCGAGAATCGCATCTTCCTTCACCTGGCCTTCCACGTCGGCCAGCACGGCTTGCTTGACTTTCGGGTTCTCGACCACAGCTTCGACGACGATGTCGACGTTGGCGAAGTCGCCGTACGACAGGGTCGGGCGAATGGCGTTGAGCGCTTCGGCCATTTTTGCCGGGGTCAGGCGGCCTTTCTCGACGCGGTTGCCGAGCAGCTTGGAGGCCTCGCTCAGGCCCAGCTGGATGGCTTCCTCGCGGATGTCCTTCATCAGGATCGGGGTGCCCTTGACCGCCGACTGGTAGGCGATGCCGCCACCCATGATGCCGGCGCCGAGTACGGCGGCCTGCTTCACGTTGTGGGCGATTTCGTCATGGGCCTTGGCCTTGCGCTTGAGCTCCTGGTCATTCAGGAACAGGCCGATCAGGCTTTCGGCAACCGAGGTCCTGGCCAGCTTGGCGAAGCCAGCGGCCTCGATTTCCAAGGCCTTGTCGCGGCCGAAGTTGGCGGCCTTCTGGATGGTCTTGATGGCTTCGACCGGCGCCGGGTAGTTCGGGCCAGCCTGGCCAGCGACGAAGCCTTTGGCGGTCTCGAAAGCCATCATCTGCTCGATGGCGTTGAGCTTGAGCTTTTCCAGCTTGGGCTGGCGCTTGGCCTTGTAGTCCAGCTCGCCGCTTATGGCGCGCTTGATCAGGTCCAAGGCACCGGCCTGCAGCAGCTCAGGGGCGACCACGGCATCGACGGCGCCGACTTTCAGGGCGTCTTCGGCACGGTTTTCCTTACCGGCGGCGATCCACTCGATGGCGTTGTCCGAGCCGATCAGGCGCGGCAGGCGCACGGTGCCGCCAAAGCCTGGGTAGATGCCCAGCTTGACTTCCGGCAGGCCGATCTTGGCACTGGTGGACATGACGCGATAGTCGGCTGCCAGGCACATTTCCAGGCCGCCGCCCAGGGCGATGCCGTTGATGGCCGCCACGGTCGGCACTTCGAGGTCTTCGAAGGCATTGAAGATGCGATTGGCTTCCAGGTTGCCGGCAACCAGTTCGGCCTCGGGCAGCTTGAAGTTTTCGACGAACTCGGTGATGTCGGCGCCGACGATGAACACGTCCTTGCCACTGCTGACGATCACGCCTTTCACCGAGGCGTCGGCCTTGATGGCATCGACGGCCTGGCGCAGCTCGTCCAGGGTCAGGCGATTGAACTTGTTGACGGACTCACCCTTGAGGTCGAACTTCAGTTCGACGATGCCGCTTTCAAGAGCCTTAACCGTGATGGCTTTACCTTCGTAAATCATCAACTGATCTCCACGATATGGAAGCTGAACTGTACACGCCGATCGCTGGTGGAAGAGTAGGTCTTGCCGCCCTTGCCCCAGGCACACCCGTCAGCGCGCTAGTCGGGATTCTGTATGAGCGGTATGACATACAAACGCTCAATTCATACGCCCGTTTGATTTGGGTATGCACACATTCTCCGAAAAGATCGGCGTTGTCAAATGCTCCCGAATGGGGTGAAAACGCGACTTTCCGGTCATTTTGTATCGACGGAGGGCAAAACATGATGACAGTGATTGCCGATCATTCATGTCAGCGATTGACCACAAGGAAACGGCCGGGGCTGAACTTTTTTCAGGCAACCGGCCAGGCAGTGGCTACACTGCGACTGGCTTCAACAATTTCCCGGCCTGCCTGGCCATTTCTGCGCTGCAGAAACGACAAAGCGGCAACCTGGTAGCTACCGGGTTGCCGCTTTGTCGTTATGCCATCAAGCGAGGGTGTCGAAGGCGTGGGCAATATCCTGCAATACAGATTCATCACCGCGCTCGCTCCAGTACAGGGCGATCATGCGCTTGTCGGCCTCGACCTTGTAGACGGTCTCCGGCAGACGCGCGAACACCTCGTTCAGGCGCGGCTCTTCGCACACTTCCTTCCACTGGTTCCACCAGACGCCAGGGCTGACCTGCCAGTAGCACCAGCTGTCTTCATGCCCCCGACGGCGCCCGCGATGGTACTGCGGGCACGGGCTCGGCGGCTCCTGCTCGAACCAGTGCGGCCACTGCTGCGGTGCCAGTTGCATGGCCAGGCCCATGCGCCGCGCCTCCAGGCGCAGGCCCATCTGCTGCCCCTGCTTGCGCGACAGGCGCAGCCAGGAAAGCGGACTGAGAATCAGCGCAAGGATTGACACCACCAGCCATACCGTCATATCTGTAGATTCCATAAAGTGTTGCAAATGAGCGGGTTACTCAGTATTCACGGATGACCTGCCGGAAAGCGACCATACTTCTACTATCGCGATTGTCAGGAGTACAGCTCATGTCCTACGAACATCTTCTGGTCGCCGTCGACCTTACCGAAGAATGCGACCCGGTGATCAAACGTGCCATGGCGCTGGCGGCACCGTCGAATGCCAAGGTCTCGCTGGTGCATATCGTCGAACCGATGGCCATGGCTTTCGGCGGCGATGTACCGATGGACCTGTCGCAACTGCAACAGCAGCAGTTCGACCAGGCCAAGGAGCGCATGGACCGCCTGTTCAACAAGTACCCCGACATCAACCGTGGCGACTCGCACCTGACCTACGGCCAGCCGCGCCAGGAAATCCACCAGTTGGCCAAGGATCAGAAGTGCGACCTGATCGTGGTCGGCAGCCATGGCCGCCATGGCCTGGCATTGCTGCTGGGCTCCACCGCCAATGACGTATTGCACGGGGCACCGTGCGATGTGCTGGCGGTTCGCTTGCAGAAGAAAGAGTGATGTAGCCTGTACCGGCCTCTTGGCGCGCTTGCCCCGCGAAGAGGCCGGTACAGCAGACTCAGCCTTCCAGCTCAGCCCACCGCTCTACCAGCGCATCCAGCTCACCCTGAAGCTTCTCGATCTTGGCCAGCACTGCCGAGGTTTCGGCAATCGGCCGCTGATAGAAACCGGCAGCGTTCACTTCTTCCTGCGCCTCGGCCATGCGCTGCTCGACCTCGTCGATCTGCCCCGGCAGCATTTCCAGCTCGCGCTGCAGCTTGTAGCTGAGCTTCTTCTTCGAAGCATCCGCCACCGGCGCGGCGGGCGCAGGCGCTGCCACTTCGACAGGCTTTTCGACCACGGCACTGTTGAGCTCGGACTTGCCACCCTTGCTCTCGGTCACGCCGAGCAGCTTCGCCGAACCACCCTGGCGGATCCAGTCTTCGTAGCCGCCGACGTACTCGCGCACCTTGCCCTCACCTTCGAACACCAGCGTGCTGGTGACGACGTTGTCGAGGAAGGCCCGGTCGTGGCTGACCATCAGCACGGTGCCCTTGTAGTTGGACAGCACCTCTTCGAGCAGCTCCAGGGTTTCCACATCCAGGTCGTTGGTCGGTTCGTCGAGCACCAGCAGGTTGGCCGGCTTGCTGAACAGCTTGGCCAGCAGCAGGCGCGCACGCTCGCCACCGGACAGTGCCTTGACCGGCGTGCGCGCACGCTGCGGGCTGAACAGGAAATCACCTAGGTAGCTCAGCACATGGCGGTTCTGGCCATCGATCTCGATGAAGTCGCGGCCTTCGGCGAGGTTGTCGATGACGGTCTTTTCCAGGTCGAGCTGGTGACGCATCTGGTCGAAGTAGGCCACTTCCAGCTTGGTGCCGCGTTCGACCTTGCCTGCGGTAGGCTCCAGGTCGCCGAGCATCATCTTCAGCAGGGTGGTCTTGCCGGTACCGTTGGCACCCAGCAGGCCGATACGGTCCTGGCGCTGCAGGACCATGGAGAAGTCCTTGACCAGCAGCGGGCCATCGGCGTGATGGAAGCTGACGTTCTCCAGCACCATGACCTGCTTGCCGGACTTGTCCGCCGCCTCGATCTGGATGTTCGCCTTGCCCTGGCGCTCGCGACGCTCGCCGCGCTCCACACGCAAAGCCTTGAGCGCACGCACGCGGCCTTCGTTACGGGTACGGCGGGCCTTGATGCCCTGGCGGATCCACACCTCTTCCTGGGCCAGGCGCTTGTCGAACAGCGCATTGGCCGTCTCTTCGGCGGCCAGTGCGGCCTCCTTGTGCACCAGGAAGCTGGCGTAGTCGCCGTTCCAGTCGATCAGGCCGCCGCGGTCCAGTTCGAGGATGCGCGTGGCCAGGTTCTGCAGGAAGGAACGGTCGTGGGTGATGAACAGCACGGCGCCGTTGAAGCCGCGCAGGGCTTCTTCGAGCCAGGCGATGGCACCGATGTCCAGGTGGTTGGTCGGTTCGTCGAGCAGCAGCAGGTCCGGCTCGGACACCAGCGCCTGGGCCAGCAGCACGCGGCGGCGCCAGCCACCGGAAAGCTCGGCCAGGGTCTTGTCGGCAGGCAGTTGCAGGCGGCTCAGGGTGCTTTCCACCACCTGCTGCAGGCGCCAGCCGTCGCGGGCCTCCAGTTCGTGCTGGACGTGCATGAGTTTTTCCAGGTCGTCATCGCCCTGGATGTTCTGGCTCAGGTGATGGAACTCGGCCAGCAACTCGCCAACGCCATCCAGGCCAGCAGCGACCACGTCGAACACCGTGCGCTCGTCGGCAACCGGCAGCTCTTGTGGCAGCTCACCGATCTTCAGGCCCGGGGCGCGCCAGATCTCGCCGTCGTCGCCCTTCTGCTCGCCCTTGACCAGGCGCAGCATGCTCGACTTGCCGGTGCCGTTGCGGCCGATGATGCACACCCGCTCGCCACGGGCGATCTGCCAGGACACTTTGTCCAGCAGCGGCATCGCGCCGAATGCGAGGGACACATCGCTGAATTTGAGCAGGGTCATGTTCGTCTCCAGAAAGCGGGCGCGCATTCTACCTGACTTGGCCCTTTCCGGCATTAAGTTGACTACCGCGCAGGGGCTTGGCGACACCCGGTCGGCGTTAACGCCCGGTTACAAGCACAGCGCTATCACCCGCCGCCGGCAAACGGCTAAGCTAAGGCAATCAGATTTCAACAGTGCTGGCTTCGCCGTCACTTCCCCATGGTTCAACTGCCCGGACGTATCATGCGCAGCCGCCTGTTACAGATTGCTTCCTGCCTGCTGCTCACCGCCGCCACTGTCAGTGCGGCGCAGGCCATCGACCTTTCAACGCAACGCCAGTACTACGACGAGGCCAAGCGTGCGCTGGCCAAGGGCGACAAAGGCCCTTACCTGCGCTACGCCCCGGCGCTGCGCGACTACCCGCTCACACCGTACCTGGCGTACGACGAACTGACCGCGCGCCTGAAGACCGCCAGCAACGAGGAAATCGAAGGTTTCCTGGCCAAGCACGGCGACCTGCCCCAGGCCAACTGGATGAAATTGCGCTGGCTGCGCTGGCTGGCCGAACGCGGCGAGTGGAACACGTTCGTCAAGTACTACGACCCCAAGCTCAATTTCACCGAGCTGGACTGCCTCAATGGCCAGTATCAACTGAGCCACGGCCAGCGCGCCGAAGGCTTCGCCAGCGCCGAAAAACTGTGGAACGTCGGCAAGTCGCAACCGGCTGCCTGCGACACCCTGTTCGGCATGTGGGCCGCAGAAGGCCAGCTGACCGAAGCCAAGCGCTGGAACCGCGCCAAACTGGCGGCCCAGGCGCGCAACTACGCGCTGGCCAACAACATGGTGCAAGGCCTGACAACCCTCGCACCCCAGGGCCGCTTGCTGATCGACGTGGCGCAAAAGCCCGAGCTGCTCAACCAGCCCTCGCGCTTTACACCGGCCAACGAAGCGATGTCTGACGTGGTCAGCCTCGGCCTGCGTCGCCTGGCCCGACAGGATCCTGACCGTGCCATGGCGCTGCTCGACGACTACGCCCAGCGCATGCACTTCTCCCGTGACGAAAAGGTCGCCATCGCCCGCGAGATCGGCCTGACCCTGGCACGCCGCTACGACCCGCGCGCCCTGGATCTGATGACCCGCTACGACCCCGAACTGCGTGACAACACGGTCAGCGAATGGCGCCTGCGCCTACTGCTGCGCCTGGGCCGTTGGGAAGACGCCTACGCGCTGACCAAACGCCTGCCTCAGGAACTGGCCGATAGCAGCCGCTGGAAGTACTGGCAGGCACGCAGCCTGGAACTGGCCGAGCCGAACAACCCGCAGATCCCTTTGCTGTACAAGAACGTGGCACGCGAGCGTGACTTCTATGGTTTCCTCGCGGCTGACCGGGCAAAAACGCCTTACCAGCTGAACAACAAGCCATTGGTCCTGAGCCCGCAACTGGTCAACAAGGTGCGCAACACGCCTGGCATCCAGCGTGCCCTGGAGTTCCACGCCCGCGGCCAGGTCGTCGAGGGCCGTCGCGAGTGGTACCACGTGAGCCGCCACTTCAACCGCGACGAAATGGTCGCCCAGGCCCGCCTGGCCTATGACCTGCGCTGGTACTTCCCGGCCATCCGCACCATCAGTCAGGCGAAGTACTGGGACGACCTTGATATCCGTTTCCCGATGGCCTATCGCGATACCCTGGTACGCGAAGCCAAGGTACGCGGGCTGCATTCGAGCTGGGTGTTCGCCATCACGCGCCAGGAAAGCGCCTTCATGGAGGATGCTCGCTCACCGGTAGGCGCCAGCGGCCTGATGCAGGTGATGCCGGCCACCGCCAAGGAAACCGCACGCAAGTTCAGCATCCCGCTTGCCTCGCCGCAGCAGATGTTCAACCCGGACAAGAACATTCAGGTCGGCGCGGCCTACCTGAGCCAGGTGCACGGCCAGTTCAACGGCAACCGGGTGTTGGCGTCCGCAGCCTACAACGCAGGCCCCGGGCGCGTGCGGCAGTGGCTCAAGGGCGCCAAGCACCTGAGCTTCGACGTGTGGGTTGAATCGATCCCGTTCGACGAAACCCGCCAGTATGTGCAGAACGTGCTGTCGTACTCGGTGATCTACGGGCAGAAGCTCAATGTGCCGCAGCCGCTGGTGGACTGGCATGAGCGGTATTTCGATGACATGTGATCACTGCTGAGCCCGTACCGGCCCTTGCGCGGGGCAAGCCCGTCCTACACGGGACCTGTAGGAGCGGGCTTGTCCCGCGAACAGGCCGGTACAGGCTATTCCAGCACTTCGACTTCCATCCCCACTTCAAGCCAACCACTGCCATCTACGGCAAGGTTCTGCCCGAACAGGATGTCGCCTTCCTTCTCGCGGAAGGCCTTCAGGGTCGTCAACGGCTCACGGTCGACACTGCGCTCCCCGGTCGCCGGGTCGAGCGTGGTGAAAATGCACCTCACACTGGGCTTGAGCACTCGAAACTCCAGCGCACCAATGCGAATCCGCTTCCAGCCATCCTCCGCAAACGGCTCAGCCCCCTGCACCACCAGGTTCGGCCGAAAGCGCAGCATTTCCATGGGCCGGCCGACCCTGTGGCTCAAATCATCCAATGAGCCCTGGCCGATCAGCAATAACGGAAAGCCATCTGGGAAAGCCGCGCGGTCACTATTCAGGCCATAACCATTGGGCAGGTAGCGCGCCCGCTGCTCCGGGCAATGAACCAGGCGAACCGCCTTGCCGAGCCACTGCGACAGCCAGGCAGCCACCTCGTCGCCCGCGTCGGGCACGCGCAAGGTATCGCGCCAGATGGTAACGCCGCGCAGCGCATCATCCGCAGCAGGCACCGCCACGCGCAGTGGCGCTTGCCCAGGCAGCTCCAGCAACAACTCGCCAGCCTCACCCGCGCTGGCCTTGAGCTGGCCCAGTCGTGGCCAGGCACGCTGAGTGAGGAAGCGTCCATTCTCTTCCTCGACCACCATCCAGCGTCGATCGCCCTGCAACCCCAGAAGCCCCACCGGCGAACCCTGCAGGCCTTGCGCCTGCCCCGACTTCACCGGGTATCGATACAACTCACTGAGAAACATCCCTGCCCGCCTCATGCATTGTCAAAAGCCAAGCTTATACCTGGCCGGCAGCGGGATCACGTATTGCTGGCATCCAGCAGCAGGCGCTGCTTGACCACATCGACCAGGCGATCAGGCTGGAACTTGGAGAGGAAATTGTCGCAACCGACCTTCTTCACCATCGATTCGTTGAAGCTGCCCGACAAGGAGGTGTGCAGCACCACGTAGAGCTTGCGCAGGCGCGCATCGCTGCGAATCTCGGTGGTCAGCCGATAGCCGTCCATCTCAGGCATTTCCGCATCGGTAAAGACCATCAACAGTTTCTCGCAGACATCCTCCCCGGCATCCGCCCAGCCCTTGAGCAGGCGCAGGGCCTTCAGGCCATCACTGGCCACATGCAGCTTCACCCCAAGTTGCGACAGGGTATCGCGCAGCTGCGCCAGCGCCACGCTGGAGTCATCCACCAGCAGCACTTCGCGACCACGTGCGCGCGCCAGTACCGGGTCGGCCAGCTTGTCGCCGGATACCCGAGCGTTGTAGGGCACGATCTCGGCCAGCACCTTCTCGACATCGATCACCTCGACCAGCTTGTCGTCCACCTTGGTGATAGCGGTCAGGTAATGCTGGCGCCCGGCACTGGAAGGCGGCGGCATGATGGCCTCCCAGTTCATGTTGACGATGCGATCGACGCCACCCACCAGGAACGCCTGCACCGAGCGGTTGTACTCGGTGACGATGATGGTGCTGTCCGGGCCTGGCTGCAGGGGGCGCATGCCGATCGCCTGGGACAGGTCGATCACCGGCAGGGTCTGCCCACGTAGGTTGACCACACCACAGACGAATGCGTGGCGCTGCGGCATCAGGGTCAACTTGGGCAGTTGCAGAACTTCCTGCACTTTGAATACGTTGATCGCGAACAACTGGCGACCGGCCAGGCGGAACATCAGGATTTCCAGGCGGTTCTCACCCACCAGCTGCGTGCGTTGGTCTACCGTGTCGAGAATGCCAGCCATTGGAAAACCCCCAGGGTTGTGTCGAAAAATATGAAATGATCCGTTCTATATCGGCGCTTCCCTGCGCATCTTGACCCCTGCGAAAAAATGCTCTGCAGGTCGATTGATATCACATTAGCATCATGCTTTACTGCGATACGATCCGCTTGGATCCATTCCAGGGCAACTTGTCGCACCCTAGGCGCCATCAGGGAAACCCCTAGGAGCAATCAGGTGCAACCTGATGTTCGCGATATCCTTTAGCCATTAATGTGACGCCATTCTCATTGCATGAATGGAGTCAGGCTTTTGCTAGCGATCGACATGGCGTGGCCATCCCCTGCTCCAGCCCAACGCGCCGGAGCGTCTTGATGGACAGCAGCGTCTCTAACATCGACACCCTGCAGGACTTCCTGCTGGATGCCCAGGTCTTGCTGACCCAGTCCCAGGAATGCCTGCAGCATCTTGAACTGATCCGCAATGATCCGGACGCCTGCCAATGCCTCAATAACACCCTGCAGACCCTGGCCCGACGCGCCAGCAGCCTGGGCCTGCTCGAAGTCGCCCACTATGCGAGCGTCCTGCACCAGCTGCTTGCCCCGGCCTGCCAACAGCAGTGCCTGGACAACGCAGCCCTGCCCACGCTGAATGCCTGCCTGACCTTGCTGGCCTGGCAACTGGAACTGGTAGACCTGCACACCGGCCGGCTCGCCCTCGATACCTGCGAGCAGGTGACGCTACTGAGCGAACTGGCAACTGCCCTGAATCAGCCTTTGCCGCAAACGTGTGCGTCCTGCAACGATAACGGCAACGACTGCGTGCATCCGCATTCAACGGTGCCTGCCAGCTCTCCAGCCAGCGGGCCCGCGCTACGCCACTAGCCTGCTTGCGAACGCAACTAAGCACAGGTTTGAAAGCGCAAAAGAGGCCAAACTTGTGATGCTCTTCACTAGTTCAGCCCCTTGCACTTGAGCGGTCTTTTACAAGTTGAACTTGCGGCGGTCGTCACCTGCTCAAGTAGTGGCCTTTTGATGCCTTGCAACCTTGCCAAGCCCCTCTCCCGGGCCCGGAAATGCTGAGGTTTCAAAGCATTACCCAGCCGCGACCAAATTGAACCGAAGTGTTAAGATGCGCGCAAACAAATGCCGGCTGCTCCCCCCTGTATCGCTTCAAGCCGCGCGCGCCATTTGTTGCAAACACAACGCCAAAGCCTCTGCCAAGAGCTGTGTACGGCCCCCATCAGCAAGACTTCAGTGGCTTGTCAATTTTATGTTCCCACGCTTGAAGATATCTCTGCGCCGCCGTTCACGCGCCACCTTGCTACGCTGGGCGACGGCATTGCTGTGCGTGGTGTCCCTGCTGGCCAACCTGGCCCTGTTTGCCGGCGGGAACGGCATGCCTGCCGGTCTGTTGCTCCTGCAACTGGTGGCCACGCTTGGCGTCTGCTGGCACCTGAGCCACGGCGCCAAGTCGATCAGCCTGCGCCCGGCCGAGTTGGCCGGGCGCATGCTCAAGGTCCAGGAAAGCGAGCGCCAGCACCTGAGCCGCGAACTGCACGACGACATCGGCCAGCTGCTCACCGCCGCCAAGATGCAGCTGGAATGGTTGCAACGCCGCGTGCCGAGCGACTTGCAAGTGCACTGTGGCAGCTTGCGCAGCACCCTCGAAGACACCCTGAGCAAGGTGCGCGACGTTTCCGCCATCCTCAATCCGCGACAACTGGCCAGCCTTGGCCTCGAGGCCAGCCTGCGGGCGCACCTGGTGCGCACCTTGGAAAGCACCGACGTGCACTGGAGCCTGGAATGTCATCAGCGTCTGGGCGGCATATCCGAAGAGGTCGCCATGGCGGCGTTTCGCATCACCCAGGAGGCGGTCACCAACATGCTGCGCCATGCCCGGGCTCGCAACCTGACCATCCGCCTGCAACGCAGCGCAGCAGGGCTTGCCCTGTCGATCCAGGACGACGGCCAGGGCTTTATCCCTGCCGCCAATCCGGCCGAGGCCGGCCAGCGCGGCATGGCCGGCATGCAGGAGCGCGCCACCGCGCTCAACGGCAGCCTGGCGATCACCAGCCAGCTCGGCCTGGGCACGACGATCGACGTGCTGTTCCCATGGCCACCCCGTACCCATGAACGCGCCAGGACTACCGCTTCATCATGACCTGTAGATTGCTGCTGGTGGATGACCACTCGCTGATCCGTGCCGGGGTCCGTGCCCTGGTATCCGATATCCCTGGCTACTCCGTGGTCGGCGAAGCCGATGACGGCGACCAGTTACTCGAGCACGTTCAGCAACTGGCGCCCGATATCGTCCTGCTGGACATTTCCATGCGCTCGACCAGCGGCATTGATGCCCTCACCCAGCTGCGCGCTACTGGCAACACCTGCAAGGTGCTGATCCTGTCCATGCATACCGACCCGGACCTGATCATGCGGGCACTGGAAAATGGCGCCCACGGTTACCTGCTCAAGGATGCCACCGCCACCGAACTGGAGCAGGCCCTGATCGCCTTGCGCAATGGCGAACGCTACCTCAGCCCGGCCATCGCCCATACGGTGATCAACCAGGCACTGATGCGTGCACAGCACGGCAAGCCGCCTGGCGTCGACCGCCACAACCTTACCGCACGGCAACTGGAGATCCTGCGCCTGATCGTGCGCGGCAAGTCCACCCGCGAAATCGCCGCAGGCCTGAGCCTGTCGATCAAGACAGTGGAAACCCACCGCTCGCAGATCATGAAGCGCTTGCAGATCTACGATGTGGCCGGCCTGGTCCTGTTCGCCGTGCGTGAAAAGATCATCAGCCTGGATGACTGATCAACGGTGAGTTCAACGGCAAGTGCAGGCGCAGCGCCCCTGGCACTGCCTCAAAGCGCAGGCTGTCGGCCTGCAGGGGCTCGCCATCGAGGTTGATGTCCAGCCCCTGCGAACAGGTGATCTCGACCCACGGCAAACGCGCCCGCACGAACAACCCCTCACCCGCCAGCAAATCACGCAGCGCGCCTACCATTTCCTGGGGTGCCGGCAGGATGGCAATATCGAGCAGGCCGTCATCGACTTGCGCCTCCGGGCACAACACTTGCCCGCCGCCGGCCTGGCGACCATTGCCAATCCCCAGGGCCAGCAAGTCGCCCTGCCATTCGAACCCCGGCCCTGACAGCTCGACCGAGGCGGCCTGCAACTCGCTGAAGCGCGACAGCCCGGTGAACAGGTATGCCGCAGCGCCGAGCATTTTCTTCAGCTCTTCAGAAGTGCTGGCGGTCACCTGGCTGCCGAAACCACCCGTGGCCATGTTCAGGAACAATTGGTCGCCCACCTTACCCAGGTCGATCGGCCTTGGCGGCAGCTCCAGCAATGCCAGGGCCTCGGCAGGTTCCAGTGAAATACCGGCGGCCCTGGCAAAGTCATTGGCGGTTCCCAGCGGCAGCAGCGCCAGGCTTGCTTCGCTGCGCGCCTGCCCCATGGCCTCGGCGACATCTCGCAAGGTGCCATCACCGCCGCCAGCGATCACCTGGCTGTAGCCGGCCGCCAGCGCTTCGCCAACCAGCCGCCGGGCATCGCCGCCTTCCCAGGTCACCCGCACATCCAGCGTCCAGCCACGCTCACGCATGGCTGATACCGCCTGGCGTACCGCTTCGTTCATGGCCTGCTTGCCATGCAGTATCAAGATTGCCTTGCGCTCTGGCATCGCGTGTCTCCGTGGCGATCATTCAGTCCAGATCTCGACCACAAACGGGGCCGAAATGCTGCACTGAGCAGGAAAATCTGCTTTAGGTCGGACATTGACCGAGCGCAGGGTCGAGCAGAAAAACTGTCAGATTCACATAAATATCATTGAAAGCATTTCTCATCGGGCGCATGATCGACAAAAATTTGGCCTTCATGGACGAAGCTTCAGTAAAAAGTCGGTTTTTTGACTTTTCCGCCAAAACCGTGACAGGTCGCGAAGTTCCCCTTCCCTGCGCTGTAACCAGCGCCATGAGTCGAGGCTGTGAAATGAGCGTTCTGATCCCCTGCATCATCGCCGGCGGTGCCGGCACCCGCCTGTGGCCGGTTTCTCGCGAAGCCATGCCCAAACCCTTCATGCGCTTGCCCGATGGCCAGAGCCTGCTGCAGAAAACCTTCACCCGAGCTGCGGCGCTACCAGGCATCGAGCGGATACTGACGGTGACCAACCGCGAAGTGTTCTTCCGCACCCAGGACGAGTACCGCCTGGTCAATCCCGACAACCTCGCCCTCGACTACCTGCTGGAAACCAACGGCCGCAACACTGCGCCCGCGATCGCTGCCGCCGCGCTGCACTGTGCCAGGCATTACGGCCACGACAGCGTGCTGCTGGTGTTGCCGGCCGACCATCTGATCCAGGACGCCGAGGCCTTCGCCACCGCCGTCGAGCACGCCCGGCAACTGGCCAACGAAGGCTGGCTGGCCACCTTTGGCCTGCTGCCAAGCCGCGCCGAAACCGGCTTCGGTTACATCGAGCAAGGCGAGGCCATCGGCAATCATGCGCATCAGGTCGCCTGCTTCGTGGAGAAGCCCGATGCCCTCACCGCCCGCGACTACCTCGAAGGCGGCCGCCACCTGTGGAATGCCGGCATGTTCTGCCTGCGTGCTGGCACCGTACTCGCCGAACTGCAGGCGCATGCCCCGGAACTGCTGGCCTGCGTGACCTGCTGCCTGGAGCAGAGCGCGACCAAGCAGGGCAACAAGGCACTGCAGGTGGAACTGGACCCGGACAGCTTCGCCCTGGCCGAGGACATCTCCATCGACTACGCCTTGATGGAGCGATCCGACAAGGTTGCCGTGGTGCCTTGCGAACTGGGCTGGAGCGATATCGGCAGCTGGGAGGCGGTGCGCGAACTGCGTAACACCGACGACGCCGGCAACCACTGCAACGGTGAAGCGGTGCTGCACGACGTGACCAACTGCTACATCGACTCACCAAAGCGCCTGGTCGGCGCCGTCGGCCTGGACAACCTGATCGTCATCGACACCCCCGATGCCTTGCTGATCGCCGACGCCGCGCGCAGCCAGGAGGTCAAGGTGATAGCCCAGCAGCTCAAGCACCAAGGCCATGAAGCCTACCGCCTGCACCGCACCGTCACCCGCCCCTGGGGCACGTACACCGTGCTCGAGGAAGGCCCGCGCTTCAAGATCAAGCGGATCATGGTGCGCCCTGGCGAATCGCTGTCGCTGCAGATGCACCATCACCGCAGCGAGCACTGGATCATCGTCAGCGGCATGGCCTGCGTGACCAACGGCGAAGAAGAGTTTCTGCTCGACACCAACGAGTCGACCTTCATCAAACCCGGCCGCACTCACCGCCTGACCAACCCCGGCGTGATCGACCTGGTAATGATCGAAGTCCAGAGCGGCGAGTACCTGGGCGAAGATGACATCGTGCGCTTTACTGATATCTATGGACGCGTCCCGGCGGCAGCCATCGGCTGAAGGCTGGCGGACGCGTTTTTTGTCCGCAGCCTTCAGCGAGGTTTCCGGTTCATGCGTATTCTCTGGACTCTGCCTTACCTGCCCTGGCCCACCACCAGTGGCAGCAAGACCCGGCAATACCACCTGCTGCGCGCCCTCGCGCAGCAGGGCCACCGGATCACCTTGCTGGTGCAGTCGAAAATCCCCTTGTGCGATGCCGCCCGCGAAGCCCTCGAACCCTTGCTCGATCGCTTGATCGTGCTGCCCCGGCGCCCACTGCACAGCCCGCTCAACCTGCTCGCCTCACCCATCATCGATTACCCGATGCGGGCCATCATCAACGGCCTGGCCCCTGGCTTGCGGCACCAGTTCGAGCAATTGCTGGACGAACCCTGGGACGTCATCCAGATCGAGCACAGCTATAGCTTCCAGCCGTTCGAAAAAGCACTGCAGGCACGCGAGCTGCCCTACATGCTCAGCGAACACAACCTGGAGTCGGTGACCGGTGCCGCCTGCCATGACCGCCTGCCGCTGTGGCTGCGCCCGCTCAATGCCTTCGACCGTTGGCGCTATCGGCGCTGGGAGCAGCGCGTGCTGCGCCAACCCACCGAAGTGGTAGCGGTGAGCCCGCATGATGCCGAGCTGATCAGCCAGGTCAGCGGCCGCCCGGTCAATGTGGTGGTCAACGGCGTCGATTGCGATTACTACCAGAACGTCCACCCGGCCCTGCACAGCCAGCGCCTGCTGTTCGTGGGCAACTTCGAGTACGCCGCCAATGTCGAAGCCATCGAATGGGCCCTGGAAGAAATCCTGCCCCAGGTGTGGATGAGCAACCCGGCGGTACGCCTGGCCATCGCCGGGCATGCCCTGCCGATCAGCTGGAAACTGCGCTGGAACGACCCACGCATCGAGTGGGTCGGCTATCGCCCTGACCTGCGCGAACTGCAGCGCCGTTCCGCGCTGTTCTTTGCACCCTTGCGCTATGCCGGTGGCTCCAAGGTGAAGATCCTCGAAGCCATGGCCGCCGGGCTGCCGGTGATCAGTACCGACAAAGGCGTATCAGGCCTGGCCGCCAACAACGGCGAGCATTACCTGGGCAGTGACGACGGTGACCAGTTGGCGCTGCTGGTCACACAACTGCTCAACCAGCCGTGGCGCATGTGCCAATTGAGCGAGGCCGGCCGCCAGTTTGCCCGCAATCGCCACGACTGGAGCGTGGCCGCCCAGCAACTGGAAACCGTGCACATGCGCCTCACCCAGTCGGCACCGGCCGACGCCACCCAGGGCGGTGGCGCCTGGCTCGGTCGCTCAGCCGAGTAGTTCGCTCAGCGGTATGAACGGCACGCTGTCGCCCGGCTTCGGCGTGCTGCCCTCACGCACCTCCACCAGCCCCTCGGCCCAGGCCGCACTGCGCAGCACACCGGAGCTCTGGTTCTTGTAGATGCGCACCTGGCCATTGTCGATGCGCGCACGCAGGTACTCGCGACGCGTGCCAGCCTTGGTCCATTCGAAGCCGGCCGGAACATCGAAACGCAGCGGCGTGACATCGGCCACGCCCTGGCGGCGCAGCAGGTAGGGCCGCGTCAACAGGCCGAACGTCACCAGGGTCGAAGCCGGGTTGCCGGGCAAGCCGATTACCGGCACACCGCGGTAATGCCCGAAGGTCAGCGGCTTGCCAGGCTTGATCGCCAGCTTCCACAAGGCCAGCTGGCCCGCTTCGCGCAATGCGGCACCGAGGTAGTCGGCCTCGCCCACGGAAACACCGCCAGTGGAGAGGATCAGGTCGACATCGCCCAGTCCACCCAGGCATTCGCGGGTACGTTCCAGGTCATCGGGGAGAATGCCCATGTCGCGCACTTCGCAGCCCAGCCGCTGCAGCCAGCTGACCAGCAAGCGCCGGTTGCTGTTGTAGATCTGCCCCGGGCCCAGTGGCAGGCCAGGCTCGACCAGCTCATCGCCAGTGGACAGCACCGCCACCCGTACCCGCCGCACCACCCGCAACTGCGCATGGCCAAGGGTTGCTGCCAGGCCCAGCTCGATAGGACCGAGCCGCGTGCCAGCGACCATCACCTGCTCGCCCTTGCGGGTTTCCTGGCCCTGTGGGCGAACGTTCTGATCAAGTGTTAGCGCTTCGAGGAAGCGCACTCGACCATCTTCCAGCACCTCGGTGTTTTCCTGCATCTCGACGCAGTCGGCACCTGCCGGCATTGGCGCACCAGTGAAAATGCGCGCACAGGTGCCGGGCTGCAGGGGCTCGGGAGCATGCCCGGCGAAGATCCGCTGACTGACCGGCAAAGGCTCGCCCTGGAGATCGGCCAGGCGCAAGGCGTAACCATCCATGGCGCTGTTCGGCCACGGCGGCAGGTCAAGCGTGGCCACCAGCTCGGTGGCCAGCACGCGGCCTTCGGCCTCGGCCAGCGAGACGATTTCGGTTTCCCTGATTGGCGCAGCCTCTGCCAGCGCCAGCAGTCGCTCCAGGGCTTCTTCCACCGGCATCAGTGGCCGGGCAGCAGGCGCCTCAGCCACGGCTGTCACAGGCCGCTGCCTGTTTCAGGTGGGCGACGAAATTGCACGGCCGATGGCGGGCATCCAGCTGCTCGGCGAGAATGCCGTCCCAACCGGTGCGCACGGCATTGGTCGAGCCCGGCAGGCAGCACACCAGGGTGCCGTTGGCCAGACCGGCCAGGGCCCGCGATTGCACGGTGGAGGTGCCGATATCGGCCACGGAAATCTGCCGGAACAGTTCACCGAAGCCCTCGACCTGCTTATCCAGCAGGCAGGCGACCGCCTCCGGGGTACTGTCACGGCCGGTAAAGCCGGTACCACCGGTGATCAGCACCACCTGCACGCTGTCGTCGGCGATCCAGGTGGCGACCTGGGCGCGGATCTTGTACAGGTCGTCCTTGAGCAGCACGCGCGCGGCCAGCGTGTGGCCAGCGGCGGTGAGGCGGTCGACGAAGGTCTGCCCGGAGGTGTCGGTTTCAAATGTGCGGGTGTCGCTGACCGTGAGCACGGCAATGTTCAGCGCCACGAAGGGGGTATCTGCCTTGGCTTTCATGGGTGTCCGTCGCAGGGAAAGGGGATGGACGCAGTTATATCACAGGCAGCCGTGCAGGCCGTCACAGGTCAATAACCCTGGCTTGCGGCTATGCTGGAATGTAAAAGGAACTTGCGTGGACGCCCTGCGTCATAAAGTCATCTTGCACCATCGCACTGGAGAAACACGATGATTCAACGGACCCTTCCCGCCTTCCTGCTCGCCTTGGGCCTTGGCGCCCTCGCTGGCTGTGCATCGCCGACCGTGATCACCCTGAACGACGGCCGCGAAATCCAGGCAGTGGATACCCCCTCCTATGACGAGGACTCCGGTTTCTACGAATTCGAACAGCTCGACGGCAAGCGCACGCGCCTGAACAAGGACCAGATCCGCACCGTCAAGGAGCTCTGACCCGGGTGTTCTGGTGGGCAAGCCCTGTCAACAACAAGGGCTTGCCGCCAAAAATGCTATGCAGTAGGATTTTGGTCATCGGAGTGTAGCGCAGCCAGGTAGCGCGTCTCGTTCGGGACGAGAAGGCCGCAGGTTCGAATCCTGTCTCTCCGACCAAGATCTCAGCAAAAAGACCGCCTTGCGCGGGCTTTTTGTTGTGCCTCGGAAATCAGTTGACCGCTGTCACCTGCTCCGCCTGCACCGGCACATACAGCAACTGCAGACGCGAGCTGCTCCACTCACGGGTGCGGTTGGTCAGCTCGATGTCGTTGTTCAGCTTCTGCCCATAGCTCGGCACGATTTCCTTCAGGCGCGCCTGCCATTCCGGCATCTTGATGCGGTCCTTGAAGGTTTTCTCCAGCACCGTCAGCATGATCGGCGCGGCCGTCGAGGCGCCCGGCGAAGCCCCCAGCAGCGCGGCGATGCTGCCATCCTGCGCGGCCACCACTTCGGTACCGAACTGCAGGATGCCACCCAGTACCGGATCCTTCTTGATCACCTGCACGCGCTGGCCAGCCTGCAGCAGCTTCCAGTCCTCGTTCCTGGCATTGGGGAAATACTCGCGCAGGGCCTGCATGCGGTCGTCGAAGCTGAGCATCAGTTGGCCCATCAGGTAGGTGCTGAGGTCGAAGTTATCGATCCCGGCGTTCACCATCGGCAGGATATTGTGGCTGGTAAGCGAGGCAAACATGTCCAGCAACGAGCCGTGCTTGAGGTACTTGGTGGAGAAGGTCGCGAATGGGCCGAACAGCAACACCTCCTGGCCATCGATCACTCGCGTGTCCAGATGGGGTACCGACATCGGTGGCGCCCCGACCGAAGCCTTGCCATACAGCTTGGCCTTGTGCCGGGCGACGATGTCCGGGTTGTCGGTCATCAGGAACTGGCCGCCGACCGGGAAGCCTGCATAGCCGTCCGCCTCAGGGATGCCCGACTTCTGCAGCAGCTTCAGCGCGCCGCCACCGGCCCCGATGAACACAAAGCGGGCATTGACGCTAGCCTCCTTGCCGCCTTGGGCAAGGTCAGCCACCACCACTTTCCAGGTGCCATCAGCATTGCGCACGATATCGCGCACTTCATGGCTCAGGTGCAGCGTGACATTGGGGTTGCGGGTCATCGAGGCAAACAGCTGGCGGGTGATCTCGCCGAAGTTCACGTCGGTACCGATGGCCATGCGCGTGGCGGCCACCCGCTGTTGCGGGTCACGCCCCTCCATCACCAGAGGCACCCACTTGCGGATCTGCTCGTGGTCTTCGCTGATCTCCATGCCACGGAACAGCGAGCTGTGCTGCAAGGCAGCAACGCGCTTGTGCAAGAAGGCGATGTTCTCGTCACCCCAGACGAAGCTCATGTGCGGCACGTTGTTGATGAACGACTTCGGGTTGCTGAGCACACCCTGCTCGACCTGGTAGGCCCAGAACTGCATGGAGATCTCGAACTGCTCGTTGACCCCGACAGCTTTGCTGATGTCGATGCTGCCGTCCTTGCCTTCGCTGGTGTAGTTCAGCTCGCAGAACGCCGAATGACCGGTGCCAGCGTTGTTCCAGGCGTTGGAGCTCTCCTCGGCGACCTGGTCCATGCGCTCGTAGACGCCGACCTTCCAGTTCGGCTCCAGCTCGGTGAGGTAGGTGCCCAGGCTCGCGCTCATGATGCCGCCGCCAATCAGCAGCACATCGACGGTCTTCGCAGGCTCTTCGGGTTTGGAGCAGCCGATGACGCCCAGGCAGAGGAACGTCAGCAGGAATTTCTTCATTGATGTTGTCCAGTTGTTGTGTACACGCGCGCCGCACAGAGCAGGGAGCGTGCCAACTGGGTCATGGCCAATGAATACGGGTGTGACAGCGGGTCGCATGGCGACATTCCGCCACAGGAATAACGGCTTTATCCTGCTTGATGGCGGGTTTCCCCCAAGGGGGCCGCTGCGCAGCCCCGGCCATTGATCAGGCGGTCAGCCGCGAGGTGACCTCACCCAACTGCCCCGACAACCCATGCAGGCGCTGCCCCGCCTGCTCGGTATGCTGCACCGCCTCCTGGTTGGCGGTGGCGATCCGGGTGATTTCGATCAGGTTGCGCGAAATGTCTTCGGCCACGCTGGTCTGCTCTTCGGCCGCCGTGGCGATCTGCCGGTTCATGTCGCGTATCGCCTCCACCGCCAGGGTGATCCGTTGCAGCATATGCCCGGCCTGCTGCACCTGCTCGGCGCCCTCCTCGCTGCGCTGCTGGCCGCTCTCGATGGCCTTGACCGCCTCCACAGCGCCCGATTGCACGGCTTCGATGATCTGGTGAATCTCGGCGATCGATGCCGCCGTGCGCTGGGCCAGGCTGCGCACCTCATCGGCGACCACGGCAAAGCCACGCCCGGCCTCACCCGCACGGGCCGCTTCGATGGCGGCATTGAGCGCCAGCAGGTTGGTCTGCTCGGCGATGCCGCGAATCACTTCCAATACCTTGCCGATGCGGGAACTGTCACTTTCCAGGTCGCGGATCACCGCAGCGGTGCCGGCGATCTCGCGGTTGACCACGCCAATGATGTCGATGGTCTGCTGCATCACCTGTTCGCCCGCCTGGGCGCTGTGGTCGGCATCGTCGGCGGCACGTGCGGCCTCGGCGGCGTGGCGGGCCACTTCCTGGGCGGTGGCGGACATCTCGTGCATGGCCGTGGCCACCTGATCGGTGCGCTGGAACTGGTCGTGGGTACCACGGGCCATGTCACCGGCGATACTGCGCAACTGGCCACTGGCGCCTTCCAGTTCCTGGGCGTTGTCCTTCAACCGGCCAACGGTCTCGGCAAGGAAGTCGCGCAAGGTATTGGCAGCACGCGCCAGACGGCCCAGTTCGTCCTCGCGACGGCTGTCGACGCGGGCGGCGAAGTGGCCCTGGCTGAGTTGTGCCACGTATTCGATCAGTTGGCGAATTGGCTCGATCAGGCTGCGGTTAAGCAGCCACAGGCTGAGCACGCCGACCAGCAATGCCGATCCGAGCATTACCAGCACGCCGAGCCACACGGTGCGTTCGGCACCGGCATTGATCTCGGCGGCACGGCCACGGGCTTCGGCGCGCAGCTGCTCGACCAGCGCGCTCATCTGCTCGCTGGCCGCCCGGTCCACGCCCTTCACTGCCTGGTCACCGGCTACCGGGTCGCCACCGGCCGCCAGAAATGCCTGACGCCCTTGTTCGTAGGCCTGGCCGAGCTGGCGGTGGCTGTCACGCAGTTGCTGCAGCGGTGCCTTGAGCTTGGCATCGCTGCTGTCGATCAGCTCCCCAAGCAGCTGTTGAACCTGCTGCTCGCGGGCCTGGAACTGCTGCCAGTACTTGTCCAGCTCGGCCGGTTGGCGACCGCGCAGCAGCACGTTCTTCCATTCCTGCACCTGGATCTTGAACTGCAGGTTGGCTTCATCGATCAATTGCGACGCCCGCAGCGGCCCGTCCACCAGTTCGCCATAGCCACGCACGCTGGAGGACAGGAACTGGAAGCACACCAGGGCGATCAGCAGCATCGCCGCCAGGCTGCCGCCCAGCAGGGTGAGAATTTGCACTCGGAGTGATTTACGCAACATCGCGGATCTCGGGAACAAGGAATAAGGAAACGGCGCGCCGTTGCAGCGCCGCGACAGACATCCTTGTCCTCGTTCGCAGGCCAAAAAAAAGCTGCCATCGATCGATAGCAGCCAGGTCGAGCACTTACGCAACAGTTGAATTCAATACTCTCAGGCAATTGCTACAGAAATGTTACAAGTGCACGACGCCTAGCCCGTGGTGAACTGCAGCTCGGCCAGGCGAGCGTACAGCGGGCTTTCCTCGACCAGCTGCCGGTGCGTCCCGACCGCGACCACTCGCCCCTTGTCGATCACCGCGATGCGGTCGGCGTGCTGCACCGTGGCCAGGCGGTGCGCGATGACCAGCGTGGTATGCCCGGCCATCAGGCTCGGCAGGGCCTGCTGGATCAGGTGCTCGCTTTGCGCATCGAGGGCGCTGGTGGCTTCGTCGAGTAGCAGGATCGGCGCATCCACCAGCAGCGCTCGGGCGATTGCCAGGCGCTGCTTCTGGCCACCAGAAAGGCCAATGCCGCCCTCGCCCAGCGGCGTCTGGTAACCCTGTGGCAGTTGCCGGATGAATTCGTCGGCGTGGGCGCCCTGGGCTGCCGCCTCGACGTCGGCCAGGGTCGCCTCGGGCCGACCGTAGCGGATGTTGGCCTCCACCGTGCCGCGGAACAGTGACGGGTTCTGCGCCACCAGGGCGAACTGACGGCGCAGGTCGTCGGGCTCCAGCGCCGTGATCGGCTGGCCGTCGAGCAGGATGCGCCCCTGTTGCGGGTCGTAGAAGCGCAAGAGCAGGTCGAACAAGGTCGACTTGCCCGCCCCCGAAGGCCCCACCAACGCCACGGTCTGGCCTGGCTCGATGGCCAGGCTGAGGTGGTCGATGGCGGCCACCGAAGGCCGCGAGGGATAGGCGAAGGTCAGCTGCTGCAGTTCGATGCGCCCACTGGCACGCTGCTGCGCCAGTGTCACGGGGGCCGCTGGGGCCAGGATCGTGCTGCGCGCCGTCAGCAGCTCGGCGATGCGCTCGGCGGCCCCGGCGGCGCGCTGTAACTCGCCGATCACTTCACTCAGGGTGCCGAAGGCACTGCCGACGATCAGGCTGTAGAACACGAACGCTGCCAGCTCCCCTGCGGAAATGCGCCCGGCGATCACATCCATGCCTCCCACCCACAGCATGACGCCAACCGCGCCCAGCACCAGCACGATCACCAAGGTGATCAGCCAGGCACGCTGGGCGATACGTTGCCGGGCCACGGCAAACGCAGCCTCCACCGTACCGGCGAACAGCTCGCGGTCAAGTGCCTGGTGGTTGTAGGCCTGCACGGTCTTGATCTGCCCCAGGGTCTCGGCCACATAGCTGCCGACATCGGCCACCCGGTCCTGGCTCTGCCGCGACAGGCTGCGCACCCGCCGGCCAAACAGCAGGATCGGCGCCAACACCAGCGGCAATGCCACCACCACGATGCTGGTGAGCTTGGGGTTGGTGATGAACAGCAGCACCACGCCACCGATCACCATCAGTGCATTGCGCAGGAACATCGACAGCGACGAGCCGATCACCGATTGCAACAAGGTCGTGTCGGCGGTCAGCCGTGACTGGATCTCGGAACTACGGTTGTCCTCGAAAAAGCCTGGATGCAAGCCCACCAGGTGATCGAAAACCGCGCGACGGATGTCGGCAACGCAGCGCTCGCCGATCCACGACACCAGGTAGAAGCGGCTGAACGTGCCTGCCGCCAGGGCCACTACCAGCACCAGGAACAGGCCGATGGTCTGGTTCAACTGGTGCGCTGAGCGGGTCATGAAACCCTGATCGACCAGCAGGCGGATACCCTGGCCCATGGACAGGGTGATGCCGGCGGTGACGACCAGCGCCAGCAAGGCCAGCAAGGCCTGGCGACGGTACGGACGCATGAACTGCCAGGCCAGGCGCATGGCACGGCGTTGGCGAGAAGAAGCCGAATCGGGCATGAGGTGAACCAGGGAACGCAGGAAGATTGAAGACTACCATTCATCCACGTTGGGCGTGCCTATAACCCATCGATCTAACAGGCCTCTGGAGCTTTGCCGCGCTTTCTGCTGGACTGTGCAGGCCTTGGTGCACACGATAACTTTTGTAACAGGCCAGTCACGGCGCAGGTTTAACCTGATCCTGAACCTGATGAGGAGATATTCTATGAGCTTGCAACATGGCAGCGACACCGTGAAATCTGAGAACAAACCACAACCCAAGGCCTGTGGTTCGATCATCGACGCCCAGGGCCGCGAGATCGAGATCACCGAGCAGATGATCCAGCAGGCCTGCAAGAACCTGGAAGACAGCCGCGTGAAGAAAGTACGTCAGGGCTGAAGCACGAATCCTTTGAAACCCGGCTTTACGCCGGGTTTTTTATTTTGACCGGTGATCAGGCCAGCACGCCACCCAAGGCATTGACCATCTGCGCCAACTGCGGCGCCTCGCCCCTCACGCGCACCGCCAACCCTTCGATCTCCCGCCGTGGCGGATACTGCTTGCGCAACTGGTCGAACGCCGCCCGCTGCTCGGCCACATCGTCGCTAAGGCTGCGACGGAAATCGGCATCGTCACGCCGTGGGTCATACACTGCCCGGCACAGCGCCGCCAGGGCCCAGGCAGGCTCCGCCGTGCCGTCCAGCTCGATCTGCGCCAACGGCGGCGGCGGCAGCAGATCGGCCAGCTGCACGCTTACGGCTTCGCCCAGGTAGCGGCACAAGGCCTGATAGATCTGCGCCGTGCCACGCTGGCGGCCGTCCAGGCTGTAGCCGGCAATGTGCGGCGTGGCCAGGGTGCACAGGTCTGCCAATTGCAGGTCGACCTGCGGCTCGCCTTCCCAGACATCGAGCACCGCGTGCACGTCTTCGCGATCCAGCAGCAGCTCACGCAGCGCCGCGTTGTCCACCACCGGCCCGCGGCTAGCGTTGATCAGCCAGGCGCCGGGGCGCAGCTGCGCCAGCTGCGCTTCGCCGAGCAGGTGCCAGGTCGGATGCTCACCGCCACGCTGCAGCGGGGTGTGCAGGCTGATCACGTCGCACTGTTCAAGGATCGTCGCCAGGCTGACGAAGTCGCCACCCTCGGCGGCCTGGCGCAGCGGGTCGCAGACCAGCACCTTCCAGCCCAGGCCGTGCAGCACACGCACCAGGCGGCCACCGACTTCGCCAGCGCCCACCACACCGTAGGTGCGTTGCGCCAGTGCCACGCCGTCCAGGTCGGCCAGGGTCAGCAGGCTGCCCAGCACGTAATCGACCACGCCACGGGCATTGCAGCCCGGCGCGCTGCTCCAGTGGATGCCCGCTTCGGCGAAGTAGTCCAGGTCCAGATGGTCGGTGCCGATGGTGCAGGTGCCGACGAAGCGCACCTTGCTGCCTTCGAGCAGTTGCCGGTCGACCTTGGTCACCGAACGCACCAGCAGCACATCGGCATCCTTGACGCTGGCGGCGTCGAGGCTGCGGCCGGGATAACGGCGGATCTCGCCGAAGCCTTCGAAGAAGGCATCGAGCAGCGGGATATTCTCGTCGGCAACTATCAGCATGGCGCTCTCCTGTCTGGGGAGCGCAGTGTAGGCGCTACGGGAAGTGTGTTCCAGCGCGGCTCAGTCGGCTTTCTTGCGGATCCAGTACAGGTAGGTACCGGCTTCTTCCTGCTGCTGCAGCAATTCGTGGCCGAGGAAGTTGCAGAATTTGGGGATGTCACGGCGGGTCGACGGGTCGGTGGCGATGACCTTGAGCAGGCCGCCAGCGGCCAGGTTGCGCACGTGCTGGTGCAGCATCATCACCGGTTCCGGGCAGTTCAGGCCGGTGGCGTCGAGGATGGCATCGGGGGTGAAATCGGTCATGGGGGGCTCCGCAAATGATCGCTATTGTGGCGCATCCGGTCGTGTCGACCAAGAGGGGGCGCTGGTGCATGCCTTCAGTGGTGCGTGTGCGTCGAGATCGAGCGCCGCCCGCGCGGCGCATCGCGAGCTTTGCTCGCTCCTACGTTTGTTTCGGGCCAGTAACGCCTGTGACAGGCGCGCGCGACCGCCTGATTTATACGACGCGATAGCGAGCCATGCGCCAAGGCGTTCGCGCGCAAATCCCACAGGAATAATTGGCCCGAAACAAACGTAGGAGCGAGCAAAGCTCGCGATGCGCCGCGCGGGCGGCGCTCGCTCTCGACACTCACGCACCACTCAAGGCCTGCACCTGGCAACTCAACGCGGTTTCAAATCAAGCCTACGCAGGTGGCACGTCACTTCTTCGCGGTCGTGATACAGCTGCTTGCAGGCAATGGACACCTTGATCTTGCGCGCCTTGAACGTCGCCTCCATACGGTCCAGCAACCGCCGCACCTCGGCATAGCGCTGCTTCATCGGCAACTTCAGGTTGACCACCGCCTCACGGCACAACCCCTCCCCCAGCCAGGTCTCGATCAGCGAGGTGGTCCGCGCCGGCTTCTCGACGATATCGCAGACCATCCAGTCCACCGGCTGCTTCGGTTGCCAGGTGAAACCGTCCGCCATCAGGTGCTCTACCAGCCCGGTTTCCATCAGGCTTTCGGCCATCGGCCCATTGTCGATGGCGGTGACCAGCATGCCACGGCGTACCAGCTGGTAAGTCCAACCGCCTGGCGAAGCACCCAGATCGACACCCCGCATATCGTCACCCAGGCGCTGCTCCCACTGCTCACGCGGGATGAACTGGTGCCAGGCCTCTTCCAGCTTGAGGGTCGAACGGCTTGGCGCCTCACGCGGGAACTTCAGCCGCGGGATGCCCATCGGCCACAGCGCGCTGTTGTTCGCCTCAGCCACGCCGACGAATACCCGGCGGCCACTGATGAACGTCAGCAGCAGGCGCGGCAGGCTGGCGTTGTCGACCAGGCGGCCGGCCTTTTCCAGGGCCTTGCGCAACGGCACTTCGAACTTGCGGCAGAAGGTCGAAAGCTCCTTGCCTTCGTTGCTGTCCAGTACCTCCAGCCACAGGCTGCCGAACACCGGGTGCTCGGCCAGATGCGCCAGCAGCACGCTGATGCGGTCGGTTTCCGGCAGCTCGATATACGTGCCCCGCGCCCACTGGCGTGGGAAGATCAGTTGCGCGAAGCGCAGCTGGGCCATCAGGCGCTCGGCACCTTCGGCCTCGGCGCAGACGAACTCGGCACAAGCGCTCTGCGGCTTGCCCTTGGCATAACCGGCCACACCCAGCTGGGCGGCATGTTCGCTGATCTCGGCGCAGACTTCACCCTCGAAACCGGGCCGGCAATGCATGAACAGGGTATTCATCTCTCACTCCACTACGGCTGGCGCACCACGGGCGCCGGCAGGGCGGCGATGATAAAGGAAGATCGGAACCTGCGACATGCCCCGCCGGTCCAGAAAAGAGTCAGGGGCACCAAACGGAGCTAACCTGACCATTCAGCCAGGTCCGTGCCGTGCGGGCCGAAACAGCGCGGTGGCACCGGCCACAAGCAGCCGTGCCGGGCCCCGCCGCACAAGGAGTTGGCAATGCCCTCGCTCGATAGCCTGAACACCCTCAAGACCCTCCAGGTGGCTGACCGCACCTATCACTATTACAGCCTCGCCGAAGCCGGTCGGCAGCTGGGCGATCTGCAGCACCTGCCCATGTCGCTCAAGGTACTCCTGGAAAACCTGCTGCGCTGGGAAGACGGCGAGACCGTCGGCACCGATGACCTGCGCGCCCTCGCCGGCTGGCTGCAGGAGCGCCGCTCCGACCGCGAAATCCAGTATCGCCCGGCACGGGTGCTGATGCAGGACTTCACCGGCGTGCCGGCAGTGGTCGACCTGGCCGCCATGCGCGCCGCCATGGCCAAGGCCGGCGGCGACCCGCAGCGGATCAACCCGCTGTCGCCGGTGGACCTGGTGATCGACCACTCGGTGATGGTCGACCGCTACGCCACGCCACAGGCCTTCACCCAGAACGTCGACATCGAAATGCAGCGCAATGGCGAGCGCTATGCCTTCCTGCGCTGGGGCCAGAGCGCGTTCGACAACTTCCGCGTGGTACCGCCGGGCACCGGTATCTGCCACCAGGTCAACCTGGAATACCTCGGACGCACGGTATGGACCCGCGACGCCGATGGCCACACCTATGCCTTCCCCGACACCCTGGTCGGCACCGACTCGCACACCACCATGATCAACGGCCTCGGCGTGCTCGGCTGGGGCGTCGGCGGCATCGAGGCGGAAGCGGCCATGCTCGGCCAGCCGGTGTCGATGCTGATCCCCGAAGTGATCGGTTTCAAGCTCACCGGCAAGCTGCGCGAAGGCATCACCGCCACCGACCTGGTGCTGACGGTGACGCAGATGCTGCGCAAGAAAGGCGTGGTCGGCAAGTTCGTCGAGTTCTATGGCGACGGCCTGGCCGACCTGCCGCTGGCCGACCGTGCCACCCTCGCCAACATGGCACCGGAATATGGCGCCACCTGCGGCTTCTTCCCGGTCGACCAGGTGACCCTCGACTACCTGCGCCTTTCCGGCCGGCCGAGCGAGGCCGTGCAACTGGTGGAACAGTACTGCAAGGCCCAGGGCCTGTGGCGCGAACCCGGCCAGGAGCCGCTGTTCAGCGACACCCTGGCCCTCGACATGCACGACGTCGAGGCCAGCCTGGCCGGGCCCAAACGGCCCCAGGACCGGGTTGCCTTGGGCCAGGTCAGTCAGGCCTTCGACCACTTCATCGAACTGCAGCCCAAGCCGCTGGCCAAGGAAGTCGGCCGCCTGGAAAGCGAAGGTGGCGGCGGCGTGGCGGTGGGCAACGCCGACCAGGCTGGTGAAATTGACTACAGTCACGGCGGCCAGACCCACACCCTGCGCGACGGCGCCGTGGTGATCGCCGCGATCACCTCCTGCACCAATACCTCCAACCCGAGCGTGATGATGGCGGCCGGCCTGGTCGCGAAGAAAGCCCTGGAAAAAGGCCTGCAGCGCAAACCCTGGGTCAAGAGCTCGCTGGCCCCGGGCTCCAAGGTAGTCACCGACTACTACAAGGCCGCGGGCCTCACGCCTTACCTCGACCAGCTTGGTTTCGACCTGGTCGGCTATGGCTGCACCACCTGCATCGGCAACTCAGGCCCGCTAGATGAAGCCATCGAGAAAGCCATCGGCAGTGCCGACCTCACGGTCGCCTCGGTGCTGTCGGGCAACCGCAACTTCGAAGGCCGCGTGCACCCACTGGTGAAGACCAACTGGCTGGCCTCGCCGCCCCTGGTAGTGGCGTATGCCCTGGCGGGCAGCGTGCGGATCGACCTGACCCGCGACCCGCTGGGCACTGGCAAGGATGGCCAGCCGGTGTACCTGCGCGACATCTGGCCAAGCCAGCAAGAAATCGCCGAGGCGGTGGGCAAGGTCGACACGGCTATGTTCCACAAGGAGTACGCCGAAGTCTTCGCCGGCGACGCCCAGTGGCAGGCCATCGAGGTACCCCAGGCTGCCACTTACATCTGGCAGGACGACTCGACCTACATCCAGCACCCACCCTTCTTCGACGCCATCGGCGGGCCGCTGCCCGAGATCGACGACATCCACGGTGCGCGCATCCTCGCCCTGCTCGGTGATTCGGTCACCACCGACCACATCTCACCGGCCGGCAACATCAAGGCCGACAGCCCGGCCGGGCGCTACTTGCGCAGCAAGGGCGTGGAACCTCGTGACTTCAACTCTTACGGCTCGCGGCGCGGCAACCACGAGGTGATGATGCGCGGCACCTTCGCCAACATCCGCATCCGCAACGAGATGCTGGCGGGCGAGGAAGGTGGCAACACGGTGCACGTGCCCAGTGGCGAGAAGCTGTCAATCTATGACGCCGCCATGCGCTACCAGGCCGAGGGCACGCCGCTGGTGGTGATCGCCGGTCAGGAATATGGCACCGGCTCCAGCCGCGACTGGGCGGCCAAGGGCACCAACCTGCTGGGGGTCAAGGCCGTACTGGCGGAGAGTTTCGAACGCATTCATCGCTCCAACCTGGTGGGCATGGGCGTGCTGCCACTGCAGTTCAAGGCCGGGCAGGACCGCAAGCAACTGGGGCTGACCGGCAAGGAGCAGATCGACCTGCTGGGCCTCAGTGGCGCGCAGATCAAACCAGGCATGAGCCTGCCGCTGCGGATCACCCGCGAGGATGGGCAACAGCAGCAGATCGAAGTGCTCTGCCGGATCGATACCCTCAACGAAGTGGAGTACTTCAAGTCAGGGGGGATTCTGCATTATGTGCTGCGGCAGATGATTCGCAGCTGATTGGCTTGGGAGTAGCGGCGTCTGTGAGATCGAGCGCCGCGCGGGCGGCGCTCGATCCACGCACCAGCACAAAACGACGTCAGGCACCCGGCAGTAGCACTTTAATGGCCGGTCAGTCATCATGCCCTCAATTTGTCAGCAAATGGTCACAAACATAGGCAATCCGCTGCGAACGCCAAGTTTCCCATAACGCGTCCGCAACAGCGGTCAATTGCCCCAGATCAACGAAGTCAAATATCCATTCAATAAAACCAGTGGCTTGCCGATACCTGTCGAAAGCCTTACGGACTATTCAGCTCATGCGCAACAACCAGCCGATTACCCAGAGGGAACGGACTTTCCCTGCCCAACAACGGTTGATCTCCACCACCAATGCCAAGGGTGTGATCACCTACTGCAACGATGCGTTCGTCGAGATCAGCGGTTTCACCCGCGAAGAGCTGATTGGCGCCCCCCACAACCTGGTGCGTCACCCCGATGTGCCAACGGCAGTGTTCGCCCACATGTGGCAAACCCTCAAGCAAGGCTTGCCGTGGATGGGCATCGTCAAGAACCGTTGCAAATCCGGCGACCACTACTGGGTCAACGCCTACGTCACGCCGATTTTCGAGAACAACCAGGTCGTCGGTTTCGAGTCGGTGCGCGTCAAACCGACCGCCGAGCAGATCCGCCGTGCCGAGGCCCTGTACCAGCGCATCAACGACGGCAAGCCTGCCATCCCGCGCCGTGATCGCTGGCTGCCGGTGCTGCAGGACTGGTTGCCGTTCATCCTGGTCAGCCAGGTCGGTTTCCTGATTGGCAACTGGCTCGGCCACTCCTGGGGCTTCGCTCTGGCCGCCGGCCTGTCGGTACCGCTCGGCCTGTTCGGCCTGAGCTGGCAGCAGCGTGGCCTCAAACGCCTGTTGCGCCTGGCCGAGCAGACCACCTCCGACCCGCTGATCGCGCAGATGTACACCGACAGCCGTGGCGTGCAGGCACGCCTGGAGATGGCCATGCTCAGCCAGGACGCGCGCATGAAGACGTGCCTGACTCGCCTGCAGGACAGCGCCGAGCACCTCAGCGACCAGGCCCGCCAGTCCGATGCCTTGGCGCACAAGAGCTCCTCGGGCCTGGAGCGCCAGCGCGTGGAGACAGAGCAGGTCGCTGCCGCCGTCAACCAGATGGCCGCTACCACCCAGGAAGTGGCCAACCACGTGCAACGCACCGCTGACGCCACCCAGGAAGCCAACCGCCTGACCAGCCAGGGCCGGCAGATCGCCGGGGAAACCCGTGATGCCATCGAGCGCCTGTCGAGCGCCGTGGGTGAGACCGGCCAGACCGTGACCCAACTGGCCAAGGACAGTGACGAAATCGGTGGCGTGGTCGATGTGATCAAGGGCATCGCCGACCAGACCAACCTGCTGGCGCTCAACGCCGCCATCGAAGCGGCCCGTGCCGGCGAGATGGGCCGTGGTTTCGCCGTGGTCGCCGACGAGGTACGCCAGCTGGCCCAACGCACCGCCGAATCGACCGGGCAGATCCACGGTCTGATCGCCAAGCTGCAACAAACGGCCAACAACGCCGTGCTGACCATGGAAACCGGCCACCGCCAGGCCCAGGAAGGCGTCGAGCGCGTCATGCAGGCGGACCAGGCACTGGTTGGGATCAGCGAAGCAGTGGCCAACATCACAGACATGGCGACCCAGATCGCCGCCGCCACCGAAGAGCAGACTGCAGTGGCCGACGAGATCAGCCGCAACATCAGCACCATCGCCCAGCTCGCCGACCAGACAGCCGAGCAGGCGCAGCATTCGGCGCAGCTCAGCGAAGAGCTGACCAGCACTGCCGGCGGGCAGTATTCGCTGGTGGAGCGCTTCAACCGCTAGTTCTGGCCTACGCGGTCACTGTAGGAGCGGCCTTGCGGCCCTTTCGCGACGCAAGGCCGCCCCTACAGTGACCGCGAACAGGCGCCTTACCAGTCCAGTGTCAGCCTGCTCTCGAAGTAGCGCTCTTCGCCGGTCAACGGATCGGCAAATCGCAAGCTCTGCGCCAGCAGCTTCAACGGCCGCTGATAGTCGTCTTCGTCCTTGAGCAACTCGGGGTAGAACGGGTCATTGCAGATCCCCGCCCCCAACGCCGCCATGTGCACACGCAACTGATGCGTCTTGCCCGTTACCGGCGACAGTCCATAGCGCCACAACTCGCCATGCGTCTCCAGCACTTCGGCAAAGGTCTCGCTGTTGGCCTCCCCTGCCACTTCGTGCATGCGAAAGAACGGCTCGCCATGCACCAGGCGACTCTTGCGCACCAGGGGGAATGCATGCTGCGGCAAAGCGGCAGCGATGGCTTGATAGCGCTTATCGATCCGCCGCTCCGGGAACAACCGTTGATACGCGCTGCGCGTCTGCGGATTGGCGGAGAACAGCACCAGCCCGGCGGTGTGCCGGTCGATGCGATGCAACGGCACCAGGTGCGGGTTGCCCAGGCGTCGGATCAGGCGGCGCAACAGGGTCTGCTCGACGTATTCACCGGTTGGCGTTACCGGCAGGAAATGCGGCTTGTCGGCCACCACCAGGTGCTCATCCACATGCAGGATGGTTTCCTGCACCGGAATCGGCCGCTCGTTGGGCACCTCGCGAAAATAGTGAAGGCGCATGCCGCGCCGGTAGGGCAAGTCGGCAGCAATCGCCCTGCCCTCGGCATCGAGCACCCGGCCACGGGCGAAGCGGTCAAGCCACTGCGCGCGCTCGATGGCCTTGAAATGGTCGCACAGGCAATCGAGTACCGTCGCCCAGTGGCCGGGCGGCAGGCAGACCGTACTGGCTTGCTGGTGGGCGGGGTCGAAAGGCGTGGTCATGGCAGGGCTCGAGCAATCAAAGCCCAGCATTATCCCCCAAGCCCGGCGCCTCAACCAGCCTCGACCATCCCCTCGCTATACGCCTTCAACCAGCGAAGTACCTGCACGGGTTCCCAACGCCCCGGATCATAGAGCGCGTAGACCAGGCCCTGGTAACCCACGACATCCAGCCCCCGGTGGTAACCGGCACGCTGGAACAAGGCCTCGATCTCGGCAAAGCACGTGTTGAAATGCACCTTGCCGAATGGCGTGCGGTCGTCGGTGACCAGGCCTTCGAGGCGCAATTCCAGTACGGCGTCGCACACCCGCTCCACCGGCATACGGTTGACGCTGTACTTGAGTTGCTCGACGTTGAGCATGGGTTCACCTCGATACTGTATTTATATACAGCATACGAAGAGCGACACCGCAGAGTCAATCGGCTCGAACGCTACTGCAAGCCTGGCAGGTAGCCCGTACCCTTGCGAATGGTCAGCACCTCGCGGCGCGGCGCGGCAGTTGACACCGACAGGTGAACCCAGCTGTCGAATTCCAGGATCAGCTGGTCGAACGCCACATCACTCTTGCTTACCTGCCTGACCACTTCCCGGTTGTCGACGCCGATCACCGTGAAATCCGCAGCCAGGCCTTTCACGTGCTGGCTACTTCGCACCCCGCCGACGCGCGCATTGACCTCCACGCTGCGGTAGCCGCTGCTGACGATGACGGGGCACCCGAACAACCCCCGGACCTGCTCGAGCGCTTGGCAAAGCAGGCGCAGATTACTCAGGACCTCAGGCGTAGGGGTGTTGTCCAACCCCTCTCTCGCGGCAACTTGCGAAGTAATCAGTTCTTCCAGGGCGAAATGTGGCGTGATCAGCATGGCGGAGCTCTCGATGAAAATGCAAAAGGACCGATGACCATCAACGGTTCGTCATCTTCATTGCTGCCTGCGGGCCATGCACGAGGGCAAGCATTCCCGCTGCCCGTTACTGGGCGAGGAAGGCCACTACCTGTTCGGCATCGAATGGCCAGTGCAGCTCTGCCGAAGTATCGCTGCGCCGCAACACCGGAATGATCAATCCGTACCGCTCGAACAACGCCTGGTCATCGGCGATGTCGACCAACTCGATCAGCAAGCCGTGTTCAACAAAGGGCATCAGCACGGCTTCGGCCACTTCGCATAAGTGGCACCCGACGGTACCGAAGAGTTGGCATTCAGGCAGCATGGTGGGCAAGACCCAATTTGGCTGTAGGAAGAAGCTTATTCTAAGTCTGTCCTGCCCCCTCTGCACCTGACCTTGCTCAATCCTGGCTGGTGGCGCCGATCCGGTGCAGCGACAGGTCTGCGCCCTGGAACTCCTGCTCATGGCTCAAACGCAGGCCATGCAGTTGGCGAATCAGGCCATACACGGCAAAACCACCGATCAGTGCTACCAGGACGCCCGCCAGGCTGCCCAATAGCTGACTGATCAGGCTGACCCCGCCCATACCCCCCAGTGCCGCCTGGCCAAACACACCGCAGGCGATCCCTCCCCACAGGCCGCACAAGCCGTGCAGCGGCCAGACACCGAGCACATCGTCGATCTTCCAGCGGTTCTGTGCAGCCGTGAAACTCCAGACGAACAGCACCCCTGCCACCAGGCCGGTGGCCAGCGCACCGATCGGGTGCATGAGGTCAGAGCCGGCACAGATCGCCACCAGACCCGCCAGCGGCCCGTTGTGCAGGAAGCCCGGGTCGTTGCGCCCGGCCAGCAAGGCCGCCAGGGTGCCGCCGACCATGGCCATCAACGAGTTGATCGCCACCAGGCCGCTGACGCCCTGCAAGGTCTGGGCACTCATCACGTTGAAGCCGAACCAGCCGATGATCAGGATCCACGAGCCCAACGCCAGGAACGGAATGCTCGACGGTGCGAAGGCCACCAGGCGGCCGTCGCGATAGCGCCCGCGCCGCGCGCCCAGCAACAGCACCGCCGCCAGCGCCAGCCAGCCGCCCATGGCATGCACCACCACCGAGCCGGCAAAGTCATGGAACGGCGCACCGAAACGGGCCTGCAGCCAGGCCTGCACACCCAGATTACCATTCCACACCACACCCTCGAAGAACGGGTAGATGAACGCCACGATCAACGCCGTGGCGCACAACTGCGGCGCGAACCGCGCACGTTCGGCGATCCCCCCCGAGATGATCGCGGGAATCGCGGCGGCGAAGGTCAGCAGGAAGAAGCATTTGACCAGCGCATAGCCGTGATCGGCTGCCAGTTGCGACGCTGGCTGCAGGAAATTCACGCCATAGGCGATCCAGTAGCCAATGAAGAAATACACCAGCGCGGAGATGGCGAAATCACTGAGGATCTTTGACAGCGCATTGACCTGGTTCTTGTGGCGCACGGTGCCCACTTCGAGAAACGCGAAGCCGGCGTGCATGGCGAGCACCAGAATGGCGCCCATGAGGATGAACAGGGTGTTGGAGCCATGGACGAGGGAGTCCATTGCGCTGTGCATGTTTTCCATGAAAGTGGCAGACCTGCTGAAAAGGCACCAGGACAGTTCAAGAACCTGCATCCCTGCACCGAATCGGTGCCAGCTTTTGCCCTGCTTTGCCGAACCGGGCGCAGCCTGCGTGGTTTTTTCTTGGGTTTGTCGTGGATTGGGTTAAGGTTTATCGGTATCTGCCAGGGCTCGACGCCCTGGTTCGGCGCACCGCCCTGTGCTACGCCCCGCGTTGTGGCAAAACTCATTAGCAAGGCCCATACCAGCACCGCTAGTGAACCTTCCACGCGCCCGGTCACTCGAATGCCCTACAACACTTGCACACCTACTTAGGGAGAGCCCCATGGCCAGCAAATCGGCAAAGACTGCACAAGAGATATTGATGGCTGACTTTCAGGCCTTGGTCCGTGATACCGAGAAACTGCTGGCCGACACCGCCAACCTGGCGGGCGACCAGGCCGACGAGCTGCGCGAGCAGATCCACGACCGCCTGACCCAGGCCCGCGAAACCCTGCAACTGACCCAGGACTCGGTGCGTGAGCGCGGCCAGGCAGCCCTCGGCAGCGCCGAACAGTACGTCCAGGAAAACCCCTGGCAGGCCATCGGGATTGCCGCAGGTGTCGGCCTGTTGATCGGCCTGCTGGCCAATCGGCGCTGAGGAGTTCCCATGGAGAATGACAGCATTGGCACCAGCGCCTCGGGCAAACGCCTGGGCGCGGCGCTGCTGGGGCTGCTGCACAGCCACATCGAACTGTTCGGTATCGAACTCCAGGAGCAGAAAGCACGCACCCTGAGCCTGCTATTGTTCGCCGGGCTGGCCCTGGTGTTCGCGTTGCTGCTGCTGACCGCACTGTCGGGCTTGCTGCTGGTGCTGCTGTGGGACAGCTATCGCCTGGCCGGCATCATTGGCCTGTGCGTCTTCTATGGGGCTGCGGCGCTGTATTGCGGCCTGCGCCTGAAAGCCGCCGTATTCGATGAGTCGTCCCCCTTTGGTGCGACCCTCGACGAACTGGCCAAGGACCGGGAGCGCCTGTTGCCATGAGCCTGCCTGAATTACCGAACACCCGTAACCCACGGGAACTGCGCAAGGCGCTGCTGCGCCTGCGCATGGAAATGCACCGCCAGGAGATTCGCCATGAGTCCGGGCAGTTGCTGCAACCCTTGCAGCGCCTGCGCGGCATGGGCAGCTCGCTGCATGACGGGTTGGGTATCAAGCATGCGCCGTTGTGGGGCATCGGTGCCGTCGTGGCGCTGGGCTTTCTGACCGGCAAAGGGGTACGCAGCGGTAACCTGAGCCGCCTGGTCCGCTTGGGGACCAGCCTGCTGCCGCTGGTGCGCCTCTACCTGCAGGGCAACCGTCGCCGTTGAACGTCTACCGGCCCTGATCCCACAGGGCCGGTCCCGATCTACCCCTTGCACGCCTGCTCACGACACCGGAAGCTATACCCTTCGATCGACAGGAGACCGCGCCTTGGACTGGCACACCCTGCTCACCCGCGAACGCCTCGGCAAAGCCCTCTACAGCGCCGAAGAACTCGGCCGCAGCCCTTTCCACAAAGACCATGACCGGATCATCTTCTCAGGGGCATTTCGCCGCCTCGGGCGCAAGACCCAGGTCCATCCCGTTTCAAGCAACGACCATATCCATACGCGCCTGACCCATTCACTGGAGGTTAGCTGCGTTGGCCGTTCGCTGGGCATGCGCGTCGGCGAAACGCTGCGCGCCAGCCTGCCAGAGTGGTGTGAGCCCAGCGACCTGGGCATGATCGTGCAGTCGGCCTGCCTGGCTCACGACATTGGCAACCCACCATTCGGCCACTCCGGCGAAGACGCCATTCGCCACTGGTTCCAGCAGGCCGCCGGGCGTGGCTGGCTGGACGACATGAGCGACGACGAGCGCGCCGACTTCCTCAACTTCGAAGGCAACGCCCAAGGCTTTCGCGTACTCACCCAGCTCGAGTACCACCAGTTCGATGGTGGCACCCGGCTGACCTACGCGACCCTTGGCACCTACCTCAAATACCCCTGGACCGCCCGGCATGCCGATGCCCTCGGGTACAAGAAACACAAGTTCGGCTGTTACCAGAGCGAGCTGCCACTACTCGAACAGATCGCCCGCAAGCTCGGCCTGCCGCTGCTCGAAGAACAGCGCTGGGCGCGCCATCCGCTGGTCTACCTGATGGAGGCGGCCGATGACATCTGCTACGCCCTGATCGACCTGGAAGACGGCGTAGAGATGGAACTGCTGGACTATGCCGAAGTCGAGGCGCTGTTGCTCGACCTGGTCGGTGACGATTTGCCGGAAACCTATCGCCAGCTTGGCCCTGCCGACTCACGGCGACGCAAACTGGCAATACTGCGTGGCAAAGCGATCGAGCACCTGACCAATGCCGCTGCCCGCGCCTTCGTCGAGCAGCAGCAGGCACTGCTGGGCGGGCACCTGAGCGGTGACCTGGTCGAGCACATGCACGGCCCGGCCAAGCGCTGCGTGCTGCAGGCCAAGGACATGGCGCGCAACAAGATTTTCCAGGACAAACGCAAGACGCTGCATGAGATTGGCGCCTATACCACGCTGGAAATCCTCCTCAACACATTCTGTGGTGCCGCCCTGGAACAGCATGGCGGGCGCACCCCTTCGTTCAAGAGCCGCCGCGTGCTCGATCTGATCGGTAACAACGCGCCCACACCGCAAGACTCGCTGCACAAGGCTTTCCTGCGCATGATCGATTTCATCGCTGGCATGACCGACAGCTATGCCAGCGAGATGGCTCGGGAAATGACTGGGCGCTCAAGCCCGACCTGAAGCCACGGCAGCGTCGCCCGGCGCAGTACCGAGCGACACCTGCCGCCAGAAACTTCCTACAATCAACACCTGATCATTAAACACCAACTAAACAGGCTAATGAAAAGTTAGCAAAACACTTAAGGCAGCGAATCATCCCCTTACACTTCGTAGCCAAAATTGAACTAAGCTGTAAGCCGTTTCCCATATATAGCTAATCCTCCTACTGCGTCCCCCTGCCGACTTGCAACTGGGGTAAGGTGCCCCCTGCCTCCGTCATCCGCCGCAGGAAATCTGAACATGAATACTGTATTTATTGTCGATGACCATCCTGTCATCCGCCTTGCTGTCCGCATGCTGCTCGAAAACCAGAACTACAAGGTAGTGGGCGAATCGGACAACGGCGTGGAAGCCATGCAGAAGATTCGTGAAACCCAACCTGAGCTGGTCATTCTGGACATCAGCATCCCCAAGCTCGACGGCCTTGAGGTCCTTTCACGCTTCCAGGCCATGGCCCTGCCGCTGAAAGTCCTGATTCTCACCGCACAGTCTCCGGCGCTGTTCGCCGTGCGCTGCATGCACTCGGGGGCGGCAGGTTATGTATGCAAGCAGGAAGACCTGAGCGAACTGCTCAGTGCCATCAAGGCCGTACTGGACGGATACAATTATTTCCCCAGCCAGGCCATCCACAGCAATCACGAAACAGCAGACCCTGATTTGCGACTTTTCCGACTCGTTAACGACCGAGAACTTATGGTCTTGCAACTTTTCGCCCAAGGCCGCAGCAACCAGGAGATCGCCAAAGGGATGTTTCTCAGCAACAAGACCGTTAGCACCTACAAGAAGCGACTCATGCAGAAACTGCAGGCCGACTCGTTGGTCGATCTGATCGAAATGGCCAAACGCAACGCACTGGTCTGAGGTCGTCAATGGTGCAATTGATTGCCTGCCTTGGGCTTGTCCTGACGCTGGCCTGCCACCTGGCAGAGGCCTCATCCCATGAAGTCGTGCCCTATACCCTGCTGGCCCGTTCTTCGACGATGCCGATGAACCCGCAACTGACGGAGCAGCAACAGCAATGGCTGCAGGGCCGGCAAGCCCTGATCCTGGGCACCTCGGCGCCCGACTATCCACCTTTTGACATCACCAGTGGTGGGCAGATCTACCAAGGTCTCACCGCCGAATATGCCAGCCTGATCAGCAAAACGCTGAAGCTGCCGATCCAGGTCATGCGCTACCCTCACAGGCAGGCGGCGCTGCAGGCCCTCAAACGTGGAGACATCGACCTGCTCGGCAGCGCCAATGGTTACGAAGCGGCAACCGAAGGACTGACGCTTTCACACCCTTATGCGGTTGACCAACCCGTGCTGGTCACGCGGGAAGATGAACCGCCCGCCCTCAGTGGCAGCCTGAATGGCATGCGCCTGGGCATGCTCTACCACTACTTGCCCCTGGAGGCAGTCCATGCCGCCTACCCCAAGGCCGAAGTCCTGGTTTTCGGCTCCTCCACCCAGGCCCTCAATGCCGTGGCTTTTGGCCAGGCCGACGTATTCATCGGCGATACCATTTCGACTCACTATCAGCTCAATCGTGGGCACCTGCCACGCCTGCGCATGGCCAGCTTCGGCCAGCACGAGAACTTCGGTTTCAGTTTTGCCATGCGCTCCGAGGATAAGCAGCTCAAGGAGTTGGTCAATGCAACCCTCGACCGCCAGCCCAGCGCCGTACGCACCAGTATTCTCAAGCGCTGGAGTGCTGGCAGCGAGCTGCTGCTAAGCGATCGCCAGCTTCAGTTGTCCCCCGAGGAGGAGCAATGGCTGCTCAGCCATCCGGTCATGCAGGTCGCCATCGACGAAACGGCATCACCTCTGTCCTACTTCGATGGCAATGGCCATTTTCGCGGGATTACCGCTGACCTGCTTGACCTGATACGCCTGCGTACCGGACTGCGCTTTGAGGTACAGCGGGCCAATGGTATCGCCGATATGCTCGCCAGGCTGGAGAACGGGCGCGTGGACATGATCGCCGCCCTGGCCAGCGACGGCACTACCGACAAACACCTGCACCTGAGCCGGCCGTACCTCGAGAGCCCACATGTGCTGGTCACCCGCGCCCAGGGTGAGCAGTACGACTCACTGGAAAAACTGAACGGGCACCGGGTTGCCATTTCCCGTTACAGCAACCTGGACGATTTGCTGACAACCCGCTTCCCACAGATTGGCTGGATCGAGACCGAAAGCCCCTTTTACTCCGTGGCGCTGCTCAACAGTGGCGCCGTCGACGCCGTGATCACCCCCTTGATCGATGCCAACCACGCCTTGGCCAGCAATACCAACCTGATCATTCGCAGCACGGTGGGTAGCGAGCCAGCCCTCTTTTCCATGGCCACCAGCGATCAAGACATGCCGCTTGCCTCGATCCTCGACAAGGCCCTGCTAAGCATTTCACCGGAAGAGCTGGGGGTCATAAACAACCGTTGGCGTGGCTACGACTTGCATGAAGATGCAAGCTGGTCAACCGTGCGACGCCTGATCCTGAAAGTACTGCTGGGCACTGGCGTGTTGTTGTTGCTGGCACTGATCTGGAACGCCCGCCTGCGTGGGCAGATCAAACAGCGCCAGCGCGCTGAACGCGCGTTGAACGATCAGCTGGAGTTCATGGGTGCTCTACTCAACGGTACTCCGCATCCCATGTACGTGCGCGACCGGGAAGGCCACCTGCAAAGTTGCAACGCCAGCTACCTCGAAGCCGTCCAGTCCGGCCTTGAAGACGTGATTGGCAAGCGCCTGGATGAGAGCCTGTTCGCGGGCGCCGAGAACACCCGCCAGATCCAGGCCGACTATCAACAGGTGATGTCTGCCGGCGTGCCGCTGATCATCGACCGCCCCCTGCGCTTACGGGATCGGGAAATCACCATCTACCACTGGATCCTGCCCTATCGTGATTCGCTGGGCGAAGTGCAAGGGATCATCGGCGGCTGGATCGACATCAGCGAGCGTCGCAAACTGGTTCAAGAGCTGCGCGAAGCCAAACGCCTGGCCGACGACGCCAATCGCGCGAAGAGCACCTTCCTTGCCACCATCAGCCACGAGATCCGCACACCGATGAGCGCGGTCATCGGCATGCTCGAACTGGCATTGAGGCGCGCCCTGCAGGGGCAGGCGGACCCCACCTCGCTGGAAGTCGCCCATCACTCCGCCAGGGACCTGCTGGGCCTGATCGGCGATATCCTGGATATCGTGCGTATCGAGTCAGGCCACCTGTCCCTCAGTCCAGAGGCGGTCGATCCCGCAGTACTGGTCGAGTCGGTAGGCCGCGTATTCGATGGCCAGGCCCGGCAGAAAGGCCTTGCTCTGGACATCAGCATCAGCCCCAATGCCCGCTGCCACGGGTTGCTCGACCCGCTGCGCTTCAAGCAGGTCTTGTCCAACCTTGTCAGCAATGCCATCAAGTTCACCGAGCAAGGGCAAATCCACGTCACACTCGACTTGCGCGAAGAAGGCCCAGACTCACCGCCAACGCTGGAGCTCGAAGTACGTGACAGCGGCATCGGCATTCATGACGATGACCTGCTGCGGCTGTTCAACCCGTTCGTCCAGGCCAACCCACACAGCCAGGGGGCGCGTGCAGGCACTGGGCTGGGCCTTGCAATCTGCCACAGCCTGTGCGAGATGATGGGTGGCAACCTGAGCATCAAGAGCCTTCCGGGCTTGGGCACACAGGTTCGCCTGTTGATGCCGCTGGAACGCGTCGACGCCCCGGCGTCCCCCGTTTTTGAAATCGAAGAGGTCGAAGCTCCCGCCCCCGGCCTCACAGTGCTGGTCATCGATGATCACCCTGCCAACCTGCTATTGATGGCGCAACAACTGAGCTATCTGGGGCTCAGCCATGCCAGCGCCAGCAATGGCCGCGAAGGCCTGGAGAAATGGCGGGAAGCACCATTCGACGCACTGGTACTCGATTGCAACATGCCACACATGAACGGCTACCAGCTAGCCACTGCGGTTCGCAGCGAGGAACGCCAGAGGGGACGCCCGCGTTGCGTCATCCTGGGCTACACAGCAAACGCGCAACCCGAAGTCAGGCAAAAGTGCCTCAGCGCCGGCATGGACGATTGCCTGCTCAAGCCCATCAGCCTGCGCACCCTCAGCCAACGCCTGGCCAAGATTACGCCCCAGCGACGGCAAGCCATTGCTCCACTGTTCAACCTGGCGGGCCTGGCCGGCATCGTCGGCAACAACACCAGCAGCCGTACCCGCTTTCTCACCGCCGTGCACACAAGCCTGAAGGAAGACCTGACAATACTCATGGATTTTGACCCCCACCATCAGGCCGCCGAAATTCGCGAGCAGGCGCACAAGATCCTCAGCGCGGCACGGCTGCTGGAAGCCAAGGGCATGATGAAGGCCTGCACGGCCCTGGAGGAAGAACGTTCGTCTGCAGCCTGCATCAAACTGCAGCGGCAGGTACTGGCTCGGCATATGCGCCGAGTGGAGAAAGCGCTGGCCAGGGAACTGACCAGGGCTTGACTGAGCGACGCCCGTGCAGGGCGCCGCTCAGGCATGTATCAGGAAGCCGGGTTGATCGGCTTTTCCGGATACCAGGCGTCCAGCAGCGGGCTGACTTCGATGTTGGTCAGTTCGCTGCGGCCTTTGAGCCAGGCTTCGACAGCGGCACGCTGCTCTTCGCTGACCGAACCACGGTTGGCCAGGCAAACCAGACCGAAGTCATCGCCGCCGACGTAGTCCAGGCCGTTGGCATCCATGGCTTCTGCCAGGAAAGCGTCGAGGAAGGCATCGATGGCTTCGTCGGACAGGTCTTCCTTGAAACCCAGGTTCAATTCGAAACCCAGCTCCTGGAATTCATCAACGCACAGCTTCTTGCGCAGACGACGGGAACGGTTGGTAGCCATGAAACAATCCTCTTGAGTATTAACGCGCGGCACTTTACCAGTTTCCACGCTACAAAGGCGCTTTTCCGTCGAACGTGGCGCATGAACGCTGCGCTTGGGGCATAATGCGCTCTATATTTCATGCTGGGGTGATCATCTCTTACAGCCCCATTGTCTTTTTCCCTCGTCCGCAGGGTATTTAATCCATATGATCAAAAAGCTCCGCCCCCTCGTTCTCGCCGGCCTGCTGCTGCCGCTTGCATTGCCCAGCCAGGCAGCTGCCGTCAACACCTCCCTGCCGCCGAAAGTCCAGCAGGCGCTCAAGGCCAACAAGCTGCAGGACAGTGCACTGTCGCTGGTCATGCTGCCGCTGAACGGCCCAGGCTCGGCCACCGTGTTCAACGCCGATGTATCGGTCAATCCGGCTTCGACCATGAAGCTGGTCACCACCTACGCCGCCCTTGAACTGCTCGGCCCGACCTTCCAGTGGAAAACCGAGTTCTACACCGATGGCACCCTGAGCAATGGTGTGCTCAATGGCAACCTGTACCTAAAGGGCGGCGGCGACCCCAAGCTGAACATGGAAAAGCTCTGGCTATTGATGCGTGACCTGCGCGCCAATGGCGTACGCACCGTTACCGGTGACCTGGTGCTGGACCGCAGCCACTTCGTGCAACCCAACCTGCCGCAGTTCGACGATGACGGTGGCGACGTCAACAAGCCGTTCCTGGTCAAACCTGACTCGCTGATGATCAACCTCAAGGCCCTGCGCTTCGTGACCCGCAACGATGGCGGCAAGGTCACCGTCGCAGTCGAGCCACCGATCGCCAGCATCCGCATCGACAACCAGGTCAAGGCCGTGGCCTCCAAGCAGTGCAGCGGCGACGTGCGCTACAACCCGGTGCCGCAACCCGATGGCATCAGCGTGACCGTTACCGGCCAGCTGGGCGATGGCTGCAACTCGCAGACCTACCTGTCGCTGCTTGACCACCCGACCTACGCTGCCGGCGCCGTGAGGGCAATCTGGAACGAGCTGGGTGGCAGCATCCAGGGCCGAGACCGCGTCGAGAACGTGCCAAAGAGCGCACGCCTGCTGGCCCGGGCCTTCTCGCCCGACCTGGTGGAAGTGATCCGCGACATCAACAAGTACAGCAACAACACCATGGCCCAGCAGCTGTTCCTGAGCCTGGGTGCGCAGTTCCGTACCGACGCCGATGGCGACGACGCCCGTGCTGCCCAGCGCGTGGTGCGCCAGTGGCTGGCGAAGAAGGGCATCACCGCGCCGCATCTGGTGATGGAAAACGGCTCCGGGCTGTCACGTGCCGAGCGCGTCAGCACCCGCGAGATGGCCGCGCTGCTGCAGGCGGCCTGGAACAGCCCTTACTCGGCCGAGTTCATCAGCTCGATGCCGCTGGTGGGTATGGACGGCACCATGCGCAAACGCCTCAAGCGCACCGCCTTGACCGGTGAAGGGCACATCAAGACCGGTACCCTGAACACCGTGCGGGCAATTGCAGGCTTTAGCCGTGACAGCAATGGCAATACCTGGGCGGTGGCAGCGATCCTTAACGATCCGAAGCCGTGGGGTGCCTCGCAGGTGCTCGACCAGGTGCTGCTGGACCTGTATCGCCAGCCGAAGCTGAACAACAGCGCGACTGCTGCCACCCAATGATCCTGAGATAACCTGCACCGGCCTCTTCGCGGGACAAGCCCGCTCCTACAAGTACTGCGCAAATCCTGTAGGAGCGGGCTTGTCCCGCGAAGAGGCCGGTGCAGGCATCAGGTCAACTCTGCTTCAACCCTGTCTCTACCTGCCTGCTTGGCCGCATACACCCCTGCGTCCGCCCGCAACAGCAAGGCATCAGCCCCCTCCCCCTGCCGCCACCCGGCCACGCCAAAGCTCGCAGTCACCTTGCCCACCCCTTCGACCGGCACACTGCGCACGCCGTGCCACAGCTCCGTGGCCAGCATCCGTGCCTGTTCGGCATCGCTGCCCGGGCACAGCACCATGAACTCCTCCCCACCCAAGCGACAGAACACATCGGTGCGGCGCAAGCGCTGACCAATCCGTTGGCACAAGCTGCGTAGCACATGGTCACCCACCGCATGGCCGTATTGATCGTTGATCCGCTTGAAATGATCGATGTCGAGCATGATCACGGCCAGGTCCAGCTCATCTCGCTGGGCGCGGTCCAGTTCAACCTTGAGCCGCTCCTGGAAATAGCGGCGGTTGTGAATACCGGTCAGCGCGTCGGTCACCGACAGTGCACGCAATTCTTCCTCGACCCCCTTGAGGTCGGAGATATCGGTGAGGTAGCCATGCCACAGCGTGCAACCATTCTCGCCGGGCTCCGGCGTCGCTTCGCCGCGCACCCAGCGCAATCCGCCACGCGGTAGGCACACCCGGTACTCTTCGCGCCACGGTGAAAGGTGTTCTGCGGAGTAGCGCACCGAACGGCGCACGCGCTCCAGGTCATCGGGGTGAATGCGTTCGAATACCGCCGTGGCATCCTCGCGCAGCAACTGCAGATCGACCTCGTAGATGTCGAACAGCCCTTGGCTGGCATAGGGGAAGCACGAGTGACCATCTGCATCCAGCTGATATTGATAGATCCCGCCAGGTACTTCCGCGCTGAGTTTCTCCAGCAAGCGATCACGCAGGGCCAACGCCTCGTGCACACGGCGCCGCTCGGTGACATCGATGCAGATCGCCAGGTAGCCGACCCACAGCCCCTGCTCGTCGAGCACGGCGGTCACCAGCATGTTGGCCAGCAAGTGGCTGCCATCCTTGCGCAGCAAAGTCCATTCGCCGGGTTCCCCACCACTGTCCTGAATGGTCTCGGCGAACATCGCCTGGCCTCCGGCAATATGCCGCCCATAGCGCAGGCTCAAGGCATGGGCGCGCTGGCTGAGCTCTTCAGGCATCACCAGGTCTTCCAGCTGCAGGTGCCCGACGGCTTCACCGGCCGAATAGCCCAGCATGCGTTCAGCACCGGCGTTGAAGGTGCTGACCTCACCCTTGAGGCTGGTCGCGATGATGGCCACCTGGGTTGCGGCATCCAGCACGCTGCGCAACTGGTTGTGGGTATCGCGCAACGATTGTTCGCTGACCCGCAGCTGGGCCGTGCGTTGCTCGACCAGGGTCAAGGCCCGCTGGCGCTGGCTGAACAGGCTGTAGAGCAATGCGCTCAGCAACAGGCTCAGCAAACCGCCGAGCAGCCCCACGGCCAAGACCGCGCCGGACTGGTTGGCCTGCATGAATGCCTGGCTCGGGCGAATGTCGAGCTGGAAATGGTGATCGGCCAAGTGCAGCAACTGCGTGCTGACCATGGCCAGTGCCGCCACCTGGTTCTGCGAATCGAACAGCACTTCATGGCCATCGCGCCCGCTCGGGTCGATGATACGGACCACCAGGTTGTCATTCGCCGCGACCGGCAGGCCTTCGGTGACCAACTGGCGCATGTTCAGCAAGGCCATGACATAACCCGCTGGCGGGTCATCAGGCCGTGCATCGGAGAACACCGGGGCTACCATCAGCAGCCCACGGGTAAAGTCAGGGGCGACGTTGAGCATGTCCAGCGGCTCGGAAACCGCCATGCTGCCTGGCTGCAGGGCCCGCGCCAAGGTCTGCTCACGGGCCGGCTGGCTGCGCAGGTCGAGCCCGTAGGGTTGCCCCTGCAAATGGTCGGCCTGGGTGTAGAGCACCGGGTAGTAATGGTCGCGCCGTGGTGAGGGGTGCCAGTGACCTGCGCTATCCACCTCGCGGATCAGGTAATCCTGCCCTAACCAGATGCTCGCCTGGCGCTCGAACTCGCGCCGTTGCCCGGCCTCGACCCGTGGTGCCCAGGAATAGGCCAGGGTCCGCTGCAGTAAAGGCCGGGCGTAGCCATCGAACTCACGCGGGGTGATTTCGTTGGAGTAGGTGAAGAAGCGCCGCAAGCCATCCAGGCGTTGTTCCTGGTCGTCGAAACGCTCTGCAATGCGGCTATGGCGCTCGCTGGCCAGCAGCTCGAAGCGCTGGCGCAACTGTTGTTTGTAGAAGGCCTGGGTGGCCAGCGCCAAGCCAACCGACAGCAGGACGCCGGCGACCAACGCCACCAGCGCCACCGCCCAGCCAGCCATCGCCTCTCGGCACAGGCCCAGCACCTTCGCACGCACGCCCCACTTCGACATAGATCGATCTCATCACGTCAGCGTCCTGCGAATTCTCTGGCCCTGTGCTGAGTTATAGCTATTGGCCATTAGGCACGCAATGCGCCTCGTCGAATTAACGCAATTGCAGGCGCCAGGCGCGGTGAATGCGGTTGTTGCGGGCGAAGTCCGGGTCCAGGGTCTGGGCGCTGATTTCTTCCACCGCATAGCGCGTGCTCACATGCTCGTCGAGCTGGAACTTGCGGAAGTTGTTGGAGAAATACAGCACGCCACCCGGTGCCAGGCGAGCCATGGCCAGGTCGAGCAGTTGCACATGGTCGCGCTGGACGTCGAACACCCCTTCCATGCGTTTGGAGTTGGAGAAGGTCGGCGGGTCGATGAAGATCAGGTCATAGCTGTCGCGGTTGGCTTCCAGCCAGGCCATGACATCGCCCTGCTCCAGGCGGTTACGCTCGGAGAAACCGTTCAGCGACAGGTTGCGCCGCGCCCAGTCCAGATAGGTTTTCGACAGGTCGACGCTGGTGGTGCTGCGTGCACCGCCCTTGGCCGCGTGCACGGTGGCCGTGGCGGTGTAGCAGAACAGGTTGAGGAAGCGCTTGCCGTTGGCCTCGCGCTGGATGCGCATGCGCATCGGGCGGTGGTCGAGGAACAGCCCGGTGTCGAGGTAGTCGGTGAGGTTGACCAACAGCTTGACGCCGCCCTCGTTCACTTCCTGGAAGCGACCTTCGGTAGCCTGGCGCTCGTACTGGCGAGTGCCGCTCTGGCGCTCGCGACGCTTGAGCACCACACGCTGTGGGTCGATGTTCAGTGCCTGGGGGATCGCCGCCAGGGCATCGAGCAGGCGTGCCTGGGCCTTGTCCGGGTCGATCGAGCGGGGGGCTGCGTATTCCTGCACGTGCACCCAATCCTGGTAGAGGTCGACTGCCAAGGCATACTCAGGCATGTCGGCATCATACAGGCGGTAGCAGTCGACCTGCTCACGACGGGCCCACTTGCCGAGCTGCTTGAGGTTCTTCTGCAGGCGGTTGGCGAACATCTGTGCGCCTTCCGACAGGCGTGCCGGCTCGCTGGCAACCGCCGCAGGGCGGCGGACCTCGCCATTGTCAGTCTGGGCCTCGCGGCGCTCGCCGGTAACGAACTGATCAGGCTGGACCTTGAACAGCAGCAGCCTGCATGGCAACGCACCGTTCCAGAAGGCATATTGCTTGTGGCTGCGCAGGCCCATGCGCTTGCCCAGCTCCGGTGCGCCGGTGAACACCGCCGCCTCCCAGCCCATGCAGGCCTGGCGCAGGCGTTCGCCAAAGTTCTGGTAGAGGTACAACAGGCTGGCCTCGTCGCCCAGGCGCTCGCCGTACGGTGGGTTGCTGATGACCAGGCCTTTCTGGTTCTGGTCCGGGCGTGGCTCGAAGGTGCTGACTTCGCCCTGGTAGATCTTCACCCAGTCGCCAAGGCCTGCACGCTCGACGTTGTTGCGCCCCGGCTGGATCAGCCGCGGGTCGGCTTCATAACCGCGAATCCACAGTGGCGGCTTGGCCAGGCCGGCTTGCGCGCGGGCCAGGCCTTCTTCGTGGACCTTGCGCCAGGTCGCCGGCACATGGCCGAGCCAGGCACTGAAGCCCCAGCGTTCACGCTTGAGGTTGGGCGCGATATCGGCGGCGATCATCGCCGCCTCCACCAGGAAGGTACCGACACCGCACATCGGGTCGGCCAGGGCGCCGCCTTCGGCGGCAATGCGTGGCCAGCCGGCACGGATCAGCACCGCAGCCGCGAGGTTTTCCTTCAGCGGCGCGGCGCCTTGCTGCAGGCGGTAACCACGCTGGTGCAGGCTGTGGCCGGACAGGTCGAGCGACAGGATCGCCTCGCCACGGTCCAGGCGCAGGTGCACGCGCACATCCGGGTCGACCTTTTCCACCGACGGGCGCAGGCCCTCACGGTTGCGCAGCTTGTCGACGATCGCGTCCTTGACCTTCAGCGCACCGAAATGGGTGTTGTCGATGCCCGAGCCATGGCCGCTGAATTCCACTGCCAGGGTACCGTCGGCCGCCAGGTGGTCAGCCCAGTCGACGGCATGCACGCCATCGTAGAGATCGTCGGCGTTCTTCATCGGGAAGCGCTTGAGCACCAGCAACACGCGGTTGGCCAGGCGCGACCAGAGGCACAGGCGATAGGCGGTTTCCATGTCGGCGGCGCCGCGAATGGCCGAGGTGTGCTCACGCACATCATCGAGGCCGAGGCCTCGGGCCTCTTCGGCAAGCAGGCCTTCCAGGCCTTTGGGGCAGGTGAGATAGAGTTCGAAACGGTCCGACATGAGTATTCCAGCGCCTTGGGCTATGTAAGTGACGAGGCGACGCATCGCCTGGCCGATGTTTGCCCGAACGCCCTTCCAGCAAGCGTCCGAGTGGCCTTCCCCGCTGCATCAGCGCAGCCGAGGGGCCGGGCCGCCTGATCGATCCGCTGTTCGCCAGGTGGCAAAAACAGCTTAGATCATCAGGCAGTACCAATAATTTCCGTCGACTCCGGGACCGGTGTGACCCTTCGTCGCATTACCGAATATTTCTGTCATCCTGCCGCAACGCTGGCGAAATGACGTCAAGGTTCAGCAAACCCTGATCACAGCGGGCTCAACGTCAAACAAGGTTGAGTCGCATTTATTTACTTATCCCCTCACCCTTGGAAAGGTTACGTGCTTATGACAAATCGATCATTCACACGGTGACCTGCATTCGATAGAACTGGTCTCAGGCCACTTCGCAACGAGGCGGCACTTTCAGCTCGCCACGCCGGCAGCGAGCGCAAAACCGGCAGAAAGACTCTGCCCGGCCTCGGAGAGGCCGACGGGACATTACAGTCAACAAGTGAGGGCAACACCCTATGAGAAGACTTAAGCGTGATCCGTTGGAAAGAGCATATTCACGTGGCTACCAATACGGGGTCACCGGCAAATCCCGCGAACTTTGCCCCTTTACTCTTCCTTCAGTTCGCCAAGCCTGGATCAACGGCTGGCGCGAAGGTCGCGGTGATAACTGGGACGGAATGACTGGCACCGCTGGCATCCATAGACTCAACGAAAATCACGCCGTTGGCTGAACGAGGACACTGAATTCGAGTTACCATGCGCGCCCTATCCGGGCGGCGGGCTTCGGCCCAGGGGCCCCTTGACGGGGCCCTTTTTTATGCCCGCCTTCAGGCCTTGGGCATTGCCGCGATCGCATCCACCGCTTCGCGAATCAGTGACGGCCCCTTGTAGATGAAGCCCGAGTAGATCTGCACCAGGCTCGCCCCTGCGGCGATCTTCTCTGCCGCATGACGGCCTTCGGTAATGCCACCGGCGGCGATGATCGGCAGCTTGCCACCCAGCTCGCCCGCCAGCACCTTGACGATATGGGTGCTCTTCTCCAGCACTGGCGCGCCCGACAGGCCGCCGGCCTCGCCACCATGCTCCAGCCCTTCGACACCCTCGCGGCCCAAGGTGGTGTTGGTGGCAATCACCGCGTCCATTCCCGACTCCATCAGCGCCGAGGCCACCAGCGCGGTTTCCTCGTCGCTCATGTCCGGCGCGATCTTGATCGCCAGCGGCACACGCTTGCCCTGTTCGGCGGCCAACTGCTCACGGCGTTCGGCCAGGGCATCGAGCAGCTGCCTGAGCGAGTCGCCGAACTGCAGGCTGCGCAGGCCCGGGGTGTTCGGCGAGCTGACGTTGACGGTGATATAGCTGGCTTCGCGATAGACCTTGTTAAGGCAGATCAGGTAATCGTCGACCGCACGCTCGACCGGGGTATCGAAGTTCTTGCCGATGTTGATGCCCAACACACCGTCGTAGCGCGAAGCACGCACGCGCTCGAGCAGGTGATCGACACCCAGGTTGTTGAAGCCCATGCGGTTGATGATCGCCGTTGCCTGCGGCAGGCGGAACAACCGTGGCTTGGGGTTGCCCGGCTGCGGACGCGGGGTCACGGTGCCGATCTCGACGAAGCCGAAGCCCAGCTGGGCAAAGCCGTCGATGGCCGCGCCGTTCTTGTCCAGGCCCGCCGCCAGCCCCACCGGGTTGGCGAAGTTCAAGCCCATCACGGTCACCGGCAACGCGGCCGGCTGCTTGCACAACACGCCATTGAGCCCAAGCCGGCCACCGGCGCCGATCAGGTCCAGGGACAGGTCATGGGAGGTTTCCGGGGAAAGCTTGAACAGCAGCTGGCGGGCCAGGGTATACATGGGCGGGCAAGGCTCGGGGTGAGTGAGGCAGCGATTATAGCCAGCGCGCGCCCGGCATGACAGGGGCTTGGCACATGGGTTGCTACTTCCCTTGCCTACAGCCTGTTCAGTTCGACCGAGGACCTTCGTGAATACAGCACCTCTAGCCTGGGTAAACGGCAGCGACGCACCGGAAAAACCCAGCCTCAACATCGGCTACATGGCCCTGACCGATTGCGCCTCGGTGGTGGTCGCCGCCACCCAGGGCTTCGCCCAGCAACACGGCCTGACCCTCAACCTCAAACGCCAGGGCTCCTGGGCCGGCCTGCGCGACAAGCTGGCCAGCGGCGAGCTGGACGCCGCCCATTGCCTCTACGGCCTGGTCTACGCCGTACACCTGGGCATCGGTGGTGTACCGGCCAGCGACCTGGCAGTGCTTATGGGGCTGAACCAGAATGCCCAGGCCATCAACCTGTCGCCGGCCCTGCAGCGCAAGGGCGTGACCAGCCCTGAGGCACTGGCGCAACAGGTGCACCAGCATGGCGCACGGCTGACTTTCGCCCAGACCTTCCCCACCGGCACCCACGCCATGTGGCTGTATTACTGGTTGGCCAGCCAGGGCATCCACCCGTTGCACGACGTTACCAGCGTGGTGGTGCCACCGGCACAGATGGCGGCGCATATCCAGGCCGGGCGCATCGACGGTTTCTGCGTCGGTGAGCCTTGGGCCGCTGCCGCCGTCAGCCAGGGCCAGGGCTTCACCCTGGCCACCAGCCAGTCGATCTGGCCCGACCACCCGGAGAAGGTACTGGCCTGCACCCGCACCTTCGTCGAGCACAACCCCAATAGCGCACGCGCACTGGTCAAGGCAGTACTTGCTGCCAGCCGGTTCATCGAACAGAGCCAGGAGAACCTGCGCAGCACCGCGCAACTGCTCAGTGGTAGCGCCTACCTCGACACACCGATCGAAAACGTCGAGCCGCGCCTGCTGGGCGACTATCAGGACGGCCTGGGTAACGCCTGGCGCGACCGGCACGCCTTGCGCCTGTTCGACCATGGCCGTGTCAACCTGCCTTACCTGTCGGACGGCATGTGGTTCATGACCCAGTTCCGCCGCTGGGGCCTGCTGCGTGACGATCCCGACTACCTCGGCGTTGCTCGCCAGGTGCAGCAACTGGCGCTGTACCGCGAGGCCGCTGACGCACTCGGCGTGCCCTGCCCCGAGTCAGCCATGCGCAGCAGCCTGCTGATCGACGGCACGCGCTGGGACGGCACCGATCCGTATGCCTACGCCCGCAGCTTCCGCCTGCACGCCCTGGGCCATGCGCCCGATGCCCGAGTCGGTCTGTGAGGGCCATCACCATGCTGCGCATCCTGCTGATCGACGACACCCAGAAGAAGGTTGGCCGCCTCAAGGCCGCACTGCGCGAAGCCGGATTCGAAGTGATCGAGGCGCCAGACCTGACCATCGACCTGCCGGCCTGCGTCGAAACGGTGCGCCCGGACGTGGTGCTGATCGATACCGACTCACCCGACCGTGACGTGATGGAGCAGGTGGTGCTGGTCAGTCGCGACCAGCCACGGCCCATCGTGCTGTTCACCGACGAGCATGACCCGGCGGTAATGCGCCAGGCGATCCAGGCCGGGGTCAGCGCCTACATCGTCGAAGGCATCCATGCGGCGCGGCTGCAGCCCATTCTCGATGTCGCCATGGCGCGCTTCGAGAGCGACCAGGCGCTCAAGGCCCAGCTGTTGGCCCGCGACCAGCAACTGGCCGAGCGCAAGCGCATCGAGCAGGCCAAGGGGTTGCTGATGAAGATGAAAGACTGCAACGAGGAGCAGGCCTACACCCTGATGCGTCGGCAGGCCATGAGCCGCCAGCAGAAGCTGATCCAGGTGGCCGAGCAGATCATCGCCATGCATGAAATGCTGGGCTGAGGCCGCCTCACCAGACCAGAGTTGGCCCAGCTCTTGCTGAAGATATTTCACCGGTAGCCAACGGCGGTTGCCTCATAAAACTCCCGACAAAGACGTCGCTCTCCCCTCCACGCCAGTGGACCGGGTAGCGGCGTCTTTTTCGTTTCCGTTGCATTGCCGAGTGAGGTGTTCGATGAGTACCAGCTTCTGGAAATCCGGGCATGTGCCCACGCTGTTCGCCGCGTTCCTGTATTTCGACCTGAGCTTCATGGTCTGGTACCTGCTTGGCCCGCTGGCGGTGCAGATCGCCGCTGACCTGCAACTGAGCGCCCAGCAGCGGGGGCTGATGGTGGCTACGCCGATCCTTGCCGGTGCAGTGCTGCGCTTCGTCATGGGTGTGCTGGTCGATCGCCTGTCGCCGAAGACCGCTGGCCTGATCGGCCAGGTAATCGTCATCGTCGCCCTGGCCGGCGCCTGGTACCTGGGCGTGCACACCTATGAGCAGGCCCTGCTGCTGGGTGTATTCCTCGGTGTTGCCGGTGCCTCGTTCGCCGTGTCGTTGCCGCTCGCGTCGCAGTGGTACCCGCCGCAGCATCAGGGCAAGGCCATGGGCATCGCAGGTGCGGGCAACTCCGGCACCGTGTTCGCCGCCCTGCTGGCCCCGGTGCTGGCCGCCGGGTTTGGCTGGAACAATGTGTTCGGCTTTGCCGTGCTCCCGCTGCTGCTGACCCTGGTGCTGTTCGCCCTGCTTGCCCGCAATGCTCCGCAACGGCCCAAGCCCAAGGCGGCAGCCGACTACCTCAAAGCCCTGGGCGACCGTGACAGCTGGTGGTTCATGTTCTTCTACAGCGTCACCTTCGGCGGCTTCATCGGCCTGGCCAGCGCCCTGCCCGGCTACTTCAGCGACCAGTACGCCCTGAGCCCGGTTACCGCTGGCTACTACACCGCCGCCTGCGTGTTCGCCGGCAGCCTGATGCGCCCGCTGGGTGGCGCCCTGGCCGACCGTTTCGGCGGCATCCGCACGCTGCTCGGCATGTACAGCGTGGCTGCCATCTGCATCGCGGCAGTCGGCTTCAACCTGCCGAGCGCGGCAGCCGCCCTGGCGCTGTTCGTCAGTGCCATGCTCGGCCTCGGCGCCGGCAATGGCGCGGTGTTCCAGCTGGTACCACAACGCTTCCGCCAGGAGATCGGCGTGATGACCGGGCTGATCGGCATGGCCGGTGGCATCGGCGGCTTCCTGCTGGCAGCAGGGCTCGGCGCCATCAAGCAGCACACCGGCGACTATCAGCTGGGCCTGTGGCTGTTCGCCAGCCTTGGCCTGCTCGCCTGGTTCGGCCTGCACGGGGTCAAGCAGCGCTGGCGCACCACCTGGGGCTCGGCAGCGGTTACCGCTGCGCGGGTCTGAGGCACGACGATGAGCCTGCAGCTTAGCTTCGCCCAGGCCAGCGCCACCGGGCCACGCACGGAGAACCAGGACGCCCTGCGCCTGGTCACGCCGGCAACGGAACTGGCCGCCAGCAAGGGCTACCTGTTCGCCCTCGCCGATGGCGTCAGCCAGTGCGCCGACGGCGGCCTGGCTGCCCGCGCCAGCCTGCAGGCGCTGGCCATGGACTATTACGCCACGCCCGCCACCTGGGGCGTGGCCCAGGCCCTGGACCGCCTGCTGTTGGCACAGAACCGCTGGTTGCGCGCCCAGGGCAGCCAGCCGCTGCTGACCACACTGAGCGCCCTGGTACTACGCGGGCGCCGCTTCACCCTGGCACACGTGGGCGATTGCCGGGCCTATCGCTGGCACGCCGGTCACCTGCAATGCCTGAGCGAAGACCACGTCTGGGACCAACCCGGCATGCAGCACGTGCTCAAGCGTGCACTGGGCCTGGACCAGCACCTGCTGGTCGACTACCTGGACGGCGAACTGCAGACTGGCGAGTGCTACCTGTTGCTCAGCGACGGCGTCTGGGCCAGCCTTGGCGACCAGCACATCCAGGCCGTGCTGCGTGAGCAGCCCGACCTGCAGTCGGCCGCCGACACCCTGGTTGCCAGCGCCCATCACAACGGCAGCCAGGACAACGCCAGCGCCTTGCTGGTGCGGGTCGAGCAGTTGGGCACGGCCAACCTCGGCGACACCCTGGTGCAACTGCAGCAATGGCCATTGCCTGGGCCGCTACGCGAGGGCCAGGCGCTCGATGGCTGGCAGATCGAGACGCGCCTGGCACACAGCCGCCAGTCGCTGCTCTACCGGGTACGCGATACCCAGGGCCAGCCCTGGCTGCTGAAAACCCTGCCCGGCGAGCGCGAACAGGAACCCGGCGCCGCCCAGGGCCTGCTGCTGGAGGAGTGGTTCCTGCGCCGGGTCGCTGGCCGTCACTTCCCCGAACTGCATGCCGCGAGCCAGCGCCAGCACCTGTACTACGTGATGCGCGAACACAGCGGCAAGACCCTCGCGACGCAATTGGCCAGCCATGGCCCGCTACCGCTTGCGCAGTGGATGGAAGTAGCCCGCCAGCTGTTGCAAGCGGTCGGCGTACTGCACCGGCGTAACCTGCTGCACCGCGACATCAAGCCCGACAACCTGCATCTGGGTGATGACGGCCAGTTACGCCTGCTGGACTTCGGCCTGGCGTACTGCCCCGGCCTCTCTCAGGATCCACTGCACGAGCTACCCGGCACGCCTTCGTTCATTGCCCCGGAAGCCTTCGAAGGCCAGCCGCCCAGCCCGCGCCAGGACTTGTATGCAGTCGGCGTCACGCTCTATCACCTGCTGACCGGGCATTACCCCTACGGCGAGATCGAGGCCTTCCAGCGCCCGCGCTTCAGCCAGGCGGTCAATGCCTCACGCTATCGCCCCGATCTGCCCGAATGGCTGCAGCACAACCTGCAGCAAGCCGTGGCAGCAGACCCGGCGCAACGCTTTGAAACCGCCGAACAGTGGCTGCTGCTGCTCGAGCTCGGTGACCGCCAGGAATTGCCCAGCCGCCCACGCCCCTTGCTTGAGCGCGAACCATTGAAGGTCTGGCGAACCCTGGCCCTGCTGTCGCTGTTGTGCAACCTGATTCTGTTGTTCGCCCTGCTCAAGGGTTGAACGCGTCCTGCCGATGAGGAAACCCTGATGAATGCAAAAGTCTGGCTGGTCGGTGCCGGCCCTGGCGACCCTGAACTGCTCACGCTCAAGGCCGTGCGCGCGCTGCAACAGGCCGAGATAGTGATGATCGACGACCTGGTAAACCCGGCCGTACTGGAACACTGTCCGCAAGCCAGGGTCATTGCCGTAGGCAAACGTGGCGGTTGTCGTTCCACACCCCAGGCCTTCATCCAGCGCCTGATGCTGCGTCATGCACGGCAGGGGCGTTGCGTGGTGCGCCTCAAGGGCGGTGACCCGTGCATCTTTGGCCGTGGCGGCGAGGAAGCACTGTGGCTGCAAGGCCATGGCATCGAAGTGGAGCTGGTCAACGGCATCACCGCCGGGCTGGCCGGTGCAACCCGGTGCGGGATCTCGCTGACTTCGCGCGGGCTCAGCCGCGGGGTGACGCTGGTGACCGCGCACACCCAGGATGACAGCGAGCTGAACTGGGCGGCGTTGGCGCAAGGTGGCACGACCTTGGTGGTGTACATGGGCGTGGCACGGCTGGAGCAGATTCGCCGGGGGCTTCTGGATGGTGGCATGGCGGCTGGGATGCCAGTGGCGATGATCGAGAATGCGTCGTTGCCGCAGCAGCGGGAGTGCCGCAGTGATGTAGCGGCGATGGTGAAGGATGCGCAAGTGTTCGGGCTGCGCAGCCCGGCGATTCTGGTAATTGGGGATGTGGTTGGGGAGCAGGTGATGCAGGAATGGGTGGCAGAGGCCGGGTAATGCTTTAGCCGCACAAATTTCAGGCAAAGAAAAACCCGGCCGAGGCCGGGTTTTTCATTGAGGCTTCAGGCCAATTACTTGGACTGGGCTTCTACCTGAGCTTCAACGCGACGGTTGATAGCGCGGCCTTCTTCGGTGGCGTTGTCGGCAACCGGACGGGTTTCGCCGTAGCCAACCGAGTCAACACGGCTGGATTCTACGCCGTACTGCTGGGTCAGGACCTGCTTCACAGCGTTGGCACGACGCTCGGACAGCTTCTGGTTGTAAGCGTCTGGGCCGACGGAGTCAGTGTGACCTTCAACCACGGTGGTGGTCTGTGGGTACTGCTTCATGAAGTCAGCCAGGTTCTTGATGTCACCGTAGCTGTTTGGCTTGACGACCGACTTGTCGAAGTCGAACTTGACGTCCAGCTCAACGCGAACGACTTCGGCAACAGCCGGGCAGCCATCAGCGTCAACGGTAACGTTGGCTGGGGTGTCTGGGCACTTGTCGACGTTGTCGCAAACGCCGTCGTTGTCGGAGTCGGAGCAGACTTCAGCAACTGGCGCCGGAGCAGCTTCAACTTTGCCACCGCTACCGCCGAAGTTCAGACCCACACCAACGGACGGGCCCCACTCGGTGTTGCCGTTGTCGATGTTGTACATGGCTTCAACGCCGGCACGGGCGAAGAACATGTCGGTGATGTACCACTTGGCGCCAGCGCCAACGTTGGCGAAGGTGGAGTGGTCGCGGCCGCTACGAGTGGCCTGACCCAGGCTTTCGTGAGCGAAACCAGCGGAAACGTACGGACGCAGAGCGTCGCCGACGGTACCGAAGTGGTAGGTAGCGTCCAGCTTGGCCTTGGAACCTTTGATGTCCTTGTTGAAGACTTCACCACGAGCGTTGTGAGTCTCGTTGTAGCCCAGGTCCAGGGATACGTCGTCAGTCAGGAAGTAGCCCAGACGAACGCCAGGATTGGTGCCGTCGTTCTTGAAGTTACGTTCGCTGTCGTAGTACTGCTTGGTAACGTTACCTTCGATTTCGACTGCGCCCTGGCCTTGAGCCATAACGCCGAACGAAGTAGCTGCGACGAGCGAGCCAATGGCCAAGCCCAAGGTGTTTTTCAATTTCATCCGTTAAATCCCCATCTGGTGATAGTTAAGCAGTCCCACCAACATCCGGGGGACAACTCGACGGCAAGTCTAGCAGAACTCGCCGATCCGTTAGAGATATTTACAAGGGACTAAGTTTCATCCAAACCTGCAAATTTCTCACGAAGCTTGTCTAGCGCGCGCTTGTAGCGCATTTTCGTTGCGCTCAAGCCCATATGCATGATATCGGCGATTTCCTGAAATTCCAGTTCCGCGACAAAGCGCAACACCAGAATCTCCCGGTCGATCGGGTTCACATGCACCAGCCACTTGTCCAGCCCGCCTTTCTCTTCCGGTTTCGGAGCCTTCTCTTCGGACGCCTCTTCTATAGGGTCCAGACTCAAGGCATCCATCAACCGGCGTTTACGACGCTCCTTGCGGTACTGGGTAATGCATTCGTTGTAGGTGATGCTGTAGAGCCAGGTCTTGAACTTGGATTTGCCCTCGAAGTTCTTCAGACCGTACAGCACCTTCAGCATCACTTCCTGACAGACATCATCAGCGTCGCGGTCGTTCCCCAGATAACGTGCACAGACGTTGAAAAGGGTCCGCTGGTAGCGCCGCATGAGCTCCTCATAGGCGCGGGTTACGTGATACAGCTCCTCATGCGAACGCGCCACCAACTCCTCGTCGGTGAGTTCGCGGGGGTCATAACGCATGGGCGGCGAATGAACTTTATTCAAAACGGATCTGGCCGACAGTCAGGTCAATGTCGCCGCTCAGCCCCATGGGGCGATTTTCGCGGCGGCATACATTAACAGCTTTTGTGCGGTTAGCGGCTATTGACTCGCTGTTCGAGGAGCACGCGATTGGACAACGACACCAGTTCGCCATCATCGGTCAACAGCGTCGTCTTGACCGTGCCGATCTCTTCGATCATTCCTTCAACCTCTCCAATCCGCACCTGCTGGCCGACCTGGTAGAGTTCACGAACGTAGATGCCGGCCAGAATCTGCCCGGCGATTTCGCGGCTGCCAAGGCCCATGGCAAGCGCGACGGCCAGACCAACGGTAATCAGGCCAATGACGATCACGTGGTTGAGCAGGTCGGTCTTGACCTCGAGCTGGCTGATGGCCACCGAGATGCTGATGATGATCACCAGGCCTTGGGTGATGCGCCCCAGGCCTGCGGAGTATTCAAGGCCGATCCCTTCCGCCGCGCCGCGCACCAGGCCGTTGGCCACCTGCGCCAGCAGTACGCCGGCCAGCAGTACCAGGGCTGCGCCGAACACCTTGGGCAGGTACAAGGCGAGCATGTCGAGAGTTGCCGAAACCCGCTCCAGGCCCAACGATTCAGCGGCCGAGACGAGGAAGATCAGCAATACGAACCAATAGACAACCTTGCCGATCAAGGTCGATATCGGCACCTGGATGCCAACCCGGCCAAGCATCTTGGTCGCCCCGGTGCCGGCCATCAGGCGGTCCAGGCCGAACTTGGCCAGGAGCTTGGAAAGCAGTGTGTCGAGCAGCTTGGCCACCACGAAACCGAGCAGCACCACGACCAGCGCGCCGAACAGGTTGGGGATGAAGTTCGCTACCTTGGTCCATAGGGCGGTCATCGCAGTGACCAGGCTCTGGGTCCAGAGATCGAGTTCCATATTCAATCGGCCTTATCTGCTTTGCTGCCATTGGCAGCGTTGCGGGTAGAGTGTCGACGCACCGGCGCAACGTGCGCCGAGCCATTGTTCACGGCGATCAGCAGCGCCTGGCTCCAGCGGCCAAGCAGGCTGAACAGATCACCGGCACCGACCTGGCGGTTGGCGGTTTTCAGCACGCGACCCAGGCACGCGGCATCGTCTCGCTCCTCGCCGGAGGGCGACGCCTTGAGCAGGTCACGCAGGGATTCTTCAAACGGATCGTGCATAGGCACCTCGCGCAGTGTCACTCAGAGACGAGGTGGCCGGGCGATGGGTCACACATCGCAGTGGAACGAATGTTTCAAGATGACTCGCCACCTTCATACCCAGCGCAACCGCCGGAACAACCACCACTGCCCTACCGCCAGGCCCAGCACGACGATGCAGGCAAGCAGGAAGCCATAAGGGTTGCTCGCCCCCGGAATGCCGCCGACGTTGATGCCGAGCAGCCCGGTGATGAAGCTCATGGGCAGGAAGATGCAGGTGATGATGCCGAAGCGGTACATGGTCCGGTTCATCCGCTCGCTGCGCCGACGGTCTTCACTCTCCAGCACCAGCGCTGCCCGCTCGCGGGTCAGTTCGAGCTCTTCGAGGTAGCGGATCAGGCTGTTGTTCAGCTCGTTCCAGTAATCGGCGTCGGCATCGCAGAACCAGCTCCACTTGCTACGCGACAGCTGGGCATAGATTTCCCGCTGTGGCGCCAGGAACCGGCGCAACCCCGCGGCGCGACGACGGATTTGCTGCAGGCTGCCATGCTCCGGTGAATACCGCTCGTCGGATTCGACCTTTTCTTCTTCGTCGTCGACCAGCTCCGAGAGGTCGCTGACCAGGCTCTGGACTTTTTCGGTCAGCAGTTCGCCCATCAACAACAGCAGTTCAGACGCCGATTTCGGTCCCCTGCCCTCTTCAAGCTGCTGAAGGATCTCATCGCTGGCACGCAATGGCCGCAAGCGCAGCGAAATCACCCGCTGCGCCTGGGCATGGATGCGTACCGAAACCATGTCCTCGGGCTCGGCGCCCGGGTTGAGGTTGACCCCGCGCAGGAACAGCAGCATCTGCTCACCGGCCTGCGGCAACAGCCGTGGCCGGGTGTTCTCCTCCAGCAGCAGGTCGCAGGCGAACTCGCTCAGGCCACTGTCTTGCAGCAACCAGGTGCGGGTTTGCGGATGACTGCGATCCCAGTGCAGCCACAGACTTTCGTGTGGCTGCAGCTGCAGGTCGTCCAGCTCGGTCCGGGCGATCGAACGCGCGCTGCCTTTACCATCGAGCACCAGGGCATGCACCAGCCCCCACTGCGCGTTGTCTTCCTCGAACATCAAAGCTCCATCAGCGCGTACGACGCGTCACTCCGGCATTTTCAGCGGGCTTGGCGAAATGATCACGCCGTTGTTGTCGGCATACAGGTACTCGCCCGGGCGGAAGGTGACCCCGGCAAAAGTTACGGCCACGTTGAGGTCACCGATACCGCGCTTGTCGGTTTTCATCGGGTGGCTGGCCAGCGCCTGCACACCGACGTCGGTCTGGATCAGTACGTCGACGTCTCGCACGCAGCCGTAGATCACCAGGCCTTCCCAGCCGTTCTTGGCGGCCTTCTCCGCGAGCATGTCACCGAGCAGCGCACGGCGCAGCGAGCCGCCACCGTCGACTACCAGGACCTTGCCCTTGCCATCGAGCTCGACCTGATCCTTGACCAGCGAGTTGTCTTCGAAACACTTGATGGTGACGATCTGGCCACCGAAGGAATCGCGGCCACCGAAGTTGCTGAACATCGGTTCCAGCACCTGTACCAGGTCCGGGTAGGCGTCACACAGGTCGGGCGTTACGTAATGCTGCATGGGAAGCTCCTGTCAGTCACAACGAAAGCGGGTATCGGCCAAGGCTACACCGTAGAAGCTGTCGCAGTCATCCGGGACTGAGCAGTCAAGTTTTGCCTGTGCCGCGAAGAGGCCGGCCCAGGCGAAGCAGATTCAGCCAACAGGCACAGGCTCGGCCGCCACCGTCGACACATGCACTGGCAACAGCGGATCGCGCAACCAGCGCTCCACCAGCGGCCAGACCTGCGCCTGCGCCGCCTTGCTCACCAGCATGTCGACATGCCCAAAGGCCTCGAAACCCTCTTCACGGCCCAGGCGCAGGAACTGCTTGCGCTCGCCACCCAGCTGATCGAACAGCTTGCGGCAAGCCCACACCGGGTCCTGGAAGTCCCCGGCGCCGGCCACCGCCAGCAACGGCACATCCACGTCGGCCAGCCCCGCCCACCAGTCGTTCTGCTTGTCGCCAAAGCGCCCGAACAGGCCATGCCAGCGCATGCTCTCAAGGGCCAGGCCGATCGGCTCGTCCTCCGGCCCGCGCTTGAACCGCGGCCCGGAAATCTGCCCCCAACGCTTGAGCAGCATTTTCGCCCCCCAGGTCAGAGGCGGCACCTTGAGCGGCCAGTAGACACGGCTGATCTGGGTACCGAAAAGCGCCGCGCTGGCCACCTGGCCGGACTCGAGGAAGCCGCCACCCAGGGCCGCCACCAAGGTGGTTCCCCCCAGGGAATGGCCAACCCAGTGCGGCGCCTGGCCAGACTGCTCACGAACGAATGCCGCAATCAGCGGCAGGTCGTCGCGGGCGTAGTCGGCCACGCTGTTGTGCTTCCAGTTGCGATTACGTGGTGACAAGCCGTGGCCGCGCATCTCCGGTATCCACACATCGAACCCGGCCCGCGCCAGATAAGCCCCCAGGCCGATGCCCTTGGGCGAATACCAGAAGCGCCGGTTGGAGAAACTGCCATGCAGCAGAATCACCGGCACGCCCAGGGGCCGGCCTTGATCAGCCAGGCCCAGGCGGGTCACGGCCAGCTCGACGCTGGGATCAGGGCCGTTGCCGGCCTTGATCCGGTACACGTCTTCGCTGAGGTCGCCGCGACGCTCGGCACTGAGCAAGGCCACGGGAAAAAGGTTGCTGCTGCTTTGCATAAGGTTGCTTGGTGCACAAAAAAGGGCGTGATCCATCACTGGAACCCGCCCTGGAAAAAACCAGGCGGGGGCGCGCCAGACGCGCCCCCGCAATTTACCGCATCAGGCTGCGCCCTGGCCTTCGGCCAGGAAGAACCAGGTCTCCAGGACCGAGTCCGGGTTCAGCGACACGCTTTCGATGCCCTGCTCCATCAGCCACTTGGCCAGGTCCGGGTGGTCCGACGGGCCCTGGCCGCAGATGCCGATGTACTTGCCGGCCTTGTTGCACGCCTGGATGGCGTTGGCCAGCAGCTTCTTCACCGCCGGGTTACGCTCGTCGAACAGATGGGCGATGATGCCCGAGTCGCGGTCCAGGCCCAGGGTCAGCTGGGTCAGGTCGTTGGAACCGATCGAGAAGCCGTCGAAGTACTCGAGGAACTCCTCGGCGAGGATCGCGTTGGACGGCAGCTCGCACATCATGATCACGCGCAGGCCATTGTCGCCGCGGGCCAGGCCGTTTTCGGCGAGCAGGTCGACGACCTGGCTGGCTTCGCCCAGGGTGCGTACGAACGGCACCATGATCTCGACGTTGGTCAGGCCCATTTCGTTGCGCACGCGCTTCAGCGCACGGCACTCGAGCTCGAAGCAGTCACGGAACGACTCGCTGATGTAGCGCGAGGCGCCGCGGAAGCCCAGCATCGGGTTTTCTTCTTCCGGCTCGTACAGTTTGCCGCCGATCAGGTTGGCGTACTCGTTGGACTTGAAGTCCGACAGGCGCACGATGACCTTTTTCGGGTAGAAGGCCGCTGCCAGAGTGCTGATGCCCTCGACCAGCTTCTCGACATAGAAGCCGACCGGGTCGTTGTACCCGGCGATGCGCTTGTCGACGCTTTCTTTCAGGTCGGCAGGCAGGCCGGCGTAGTTCAGCAGCGCCTTGGGGTGCACGCCGATCATGCGGTTGATGATGAATTCCAGACGCGCCAGGCCCACGCCTGCGTTAGGCAGCTGGGCGAAGTCGAAGGCGCGGTCCGGGTTGCCGACGTTCATCATGATCTTGAACGGCAGCTCCGGCATGGCGTCCACCGAGTTCTGCTTGACGTCGAAGCCCAGCTCGCCTTCGAAGATGAAGCCGGTATCGCCTTCGGCGCAGGATACGGTCACGCCCTGGCCGTCTTTCAGCACTTGGGTGGCGTTGCCGCAACCGACCACGGCCGGGATGCCCAGCTCACGGGCGATGATCGCCGCGTGGCAGGTACGCCCGCCACGGTTGGTGACGATGGCGCTGGCGCGCTTCATCACCGGCTCCCAGTCCGGGTCGGTCATGTCGGAGACCAGTACGTCGCCCGGCTGCACCTTGTCCATCTCGGACACGTCGTTGATCACGCGGACCTTGCCGGCGCCGATGCGCTGGCCGATGGCGCGGCCTTCGACCAGCACGGTGCCCTTCTCTTTGAGCAGGTAACGTTCCATGACGTTGGCGCTGGCGCGGCTCTTCACGGTCTCAGGGCGGGCCTGGACGATGTACAGCTTGCCGTCGTCACCGTCCTTGGCCCATTCGATGTCCATCGGGCGCTGGTAGTGCTGCTCGATGATCATTGCCTGCTTGGCCAGCTCATTGACTTCGTCGTCGCTCAGGCAGAAGCGTGCACGCTCGGCGCGGTCGACCTCGACAGTCTTGACCGAGCGACCGGCCTTGGCTTCGTCGCCATAGACCATCTTGATCGCCTTGCTGCCCAGGTTGCGGCGCAGGATGGCCGGGCGGCCAGCCTCCAGGGTCTGCTTGTGCACGTAGAATTCGTCAGGGTTGACCGCACCCTGCACCACGGTTTCACCCAGGCCGTAGGCGCCGGTGATGAACACCACGTCACGGAAGCCCGACTCGGTGTCGAGGGTGAACATCACGCCGGCAGTGCCGGTTTCCGAACGGACCATGCGCTGCACGCCAGCGGACAGGGCAACCAGCTTGTGGTCGAAGCCCTGGTGCACGCGGTAGGCGATGGCGCGGTCGTTGAACAGCGAGGCGAACACTTCCTTGGCCGCGCGGATCACGTTGTCGACGCCACGGATGTTGAGGAAGGTTTCCTGCTGACCGGCGAACGAGGCGTCCGGCAGGTCTTCGGCGGTGGCCGAGGAACGCACGGCCACGGCCATGTTGTCGTTGCCCTTGGACATTTCGGCGAAGGCGGTGCGGATTTCCGCATCCAGGCGAGCCGGGAATTCGGCCTCCATCACCCACTGGCGGATCTGCGCGCCGGTCTTGGCCAGGGCGTTGACGTCATCCACGTCGAGGGCGTCGAGGGCCGCATGAATCTGGTTGTTCAGGCCACTCTGTTCGAGAAAGTCACGGTACGCCTGAGCCGTAGTGGCAAAGCCGCCCGGCACCGACACGCCGGCACCAGCGAGGTTACTGATCATCTCGCCCAGGGATGCGTTCTTGCCCCCCACATGCTCCACATCGTGGACGCCGAGCTTATCGAGGGAAACTACGTACTCTACCAAGGTGATCTCTCCACTAACTGTATTGGAAAAACTCAAGGGCGCCCGCCTGCCTTCGTTGACTGGGCCGGACGCTTGTGGCCTGTACCTGGAAAATAGGTTCGCAAAATATGGCAGAATGCTGACAGCCACGTTCGGCAAACCGAACTTATCATATCCAAGAAACGTCATCAGCTTAAGGCCCAGATCGCAAATGAAACGAACCGCGTTCTTCATCTCCGATGGCACCGGCATCACCGCCGAAACCCTGGGCCAGAGCCTGCTCGCTCAATTCGAAAGCATTCCGTTCAGTAAATTCACCCGTCCGTACATCGACAGCCCGGAAAAGGCGCGGACCATGGTGCAGCAGATCAACGCTGCCGCAGAGCGCGATGGCATGCGGCCGATCATCTTCGACACCATCGTCAATCAGGACATCCGTGAGATCCTGGCGACGTCGAACGGCTTCATGATCGACATCTTTTCTTCGTTTTTATCCCCGCTTGAGCAGGAATTGACGGCCCATTCGTCGTATTCCGTGGGCAAATCGCACTCGATTGGCGGCAATTCCAACTACATGGAACGCATCGAGGCGGTGAACTTTGCCCTGGACAACGATGACGGTGCGCGCACCCACTACTACGACAAGGCCGACCTGATCCTGGTCGGCGTGTCGCGCTGCGGCAAGACCCCGACCTGCCTGTACATGGCCATGCAGTTCGGCATCCGCGCCGCCAACTACCCGCTGACCGAGGACGACATGGAGCGCCTGCAACTGCCGGCGGTGCTGAAAAAGCACCACAGCAAGTTGTTCGGCCTGACCATCGACCCCGACCGCCTGACCGCCATTCGCCACGAGCGCAAGCCCAACAGCCGCTATTCGAGCTTTGCCCAGTGCGAGTTCGAGGTGCGCGAGGTGGAGAACCTGTTCCGCCGGGAGAACATTCCCAACATCAATTCCACGCATTTCTCGGTGGAAGAGATTTCGGCGAAGATCCTGGTCGAAAAAGGCGTGGAGCGCAGATTCAAGTAAGCCTGCACCGGCCCTTTCGCGGGACAAGCCCGCTCCTACAAGATCGCGCGATCCCTGTAGGAGCGGGCTTGCCCCGCGAAGAGGCCGGCACAGGAGTACAAAAAAAGCCCCGGCATCGCTGCCGGGGCTTTCTTTTACCTCAGCACCTGACTCAGGACGGCAGCACCGCCGCCTGCCCGCTCAGCGCCAGGTCGACCAGCTCGCGGTTGGCCACCGCGTACATCGCATAGTCGGTGCCGGTGGCATTGCGCAGGTCGTCGAGCATGGCGCGCCAGCGCTCGACCATCACCCGGTGCTGCTCGGCCCACAGCGCCACACGGGCGTCCATGTCTTCCGGAGCATCGACCATCTGCAGCACCGAGATGGTGATCGCCCGCTGCTGCAGGTCGATGTCGTCGCGGAACGCCTCGCGGGCCAGGGCCTGCCAGTTGTTTTCCACCGGCAGGTTGCTGATTTCCTGCAGGTACCAGGTCAGGTCCAGCGCGCTGCCCACGGCGAAGAACGCCTTGGCCACCTGCGCCGGGTCATGCCCGGTGACGTCCGAGGCCTCGATGATCGGCAACAGGGTGTACAGGTGGGTGGTACCGGCAACCATGCGCGCCAGCAACTCCGGTACGCCAGCGTCGACGAAGCTCTGGTAACGCACCATCCAGCGCTCGCGGGTCGGGCCTTCCAGCAGCTCGTCGAGCTTGAGCCCCAGCTGGGCGATCTTCGGCCCGAAGTGTGCAGTGTCACGCCCCGCATCCTGCTCGTTGCGTCGGCTGCGCAGGAACCAGCGGGTGGCGCGGCGGCCCAGGCGCATCAGCTCGTCCATCAGGGTCAGCTGGATTTCCGCCGGCACCTGGTAGTCCAGCGCCTCGATCTGGCGGAACCAGTGCGGCAGGTGGAAGATATCGCGCACGATCACGTAAGCCCCGGCGACGTTGGCCGGGCTCATGCCGGTCGACTCCTTCAGGCGCTGGACGAAGGTGATGCCCATGTTGTTGACCAGGTCGTTGGCGATCTGGGTACTGACGATTTCGCGCTTCAGGCGGTGACGGCGCATGGCATCGGCGAACTTGCTGACCAGCGACGGCGGGAAGGCGGTTTCCATGTCGCGGGTCAGGTAGTCGTCGTCGGGTACCAGCGACTTGAGCAGCTGCTCCTTGAGGTCGATCTTGCTGTACGAGATCAGCACCGACAGCTCGGCACGGGTCAGGCCCTGGCCGGCAGCCAGACGCTCGGCCAACTGCTCCTCGGACGGCAGAAACTCGATGGCCCGGTCCAGCTTGCCACGGCCTTCGAGGTCGGCCATCAGGCGCTTGTACTCGGCGATCCGCTCGCGGGCGCGGCGGGCGGCCAGCGACAGCGCCTGGGTCTGCTTGTAGTTGTTGCCCAGCACCAGGCCGGCGACTTCGTCGGTCATGCTGCCGAGCAGCTGGTTGCGCTGCTTCTCGGTCATGTCGCCACCCTGCACCACTTCGTTGAGCAGGATCTTGATATTGACCTCGTGGTCGGAGCAGTCCACGCCACCGGCGTTGTCGATGAAGTCGGTGTTGGTGGCGCCGCCATGCAGGCCGAATTCGACACGGCCGAGCTGGGTCATGCCGAGGTTGCCGCCCTCACCCACCACCTTGCAGCGCAGCTCGTTGCCGTTGACCCGCAGTGCATCGTTGGCCTTGTCGCCGACATCGGCGTGGCTTTCGCTGCTGGCCTTGACGTAGGTGCCGATACCGCCGTTCCACAGCAGGTCGACCGGCGCCTTGAGCAGCGCGTGCAGCAGCTCGGTCGGGGTCAGGCGATCGGCCTCGATGGCAAAGCGCTCTTTCATCTGCGGGCTGATGGCGATGCTCTTGGCACTGCGCGGGAAAATCCCGCCGCCTTCAGACATGATGCTGGTGTCGTAGTCGCTCCAGGCCGAACGCGGCAGGTCGAACAGGCGCTTGCGCTCGATGAAGCTGGTGGCCGGGTCCGGGTTCGGGTCGATGAAGATGTGCAGGTGGTTGAACGCCGCCACCAGTTGCAGCTTGTCGGACATCAGCAGGCCGTTGCCGAATACGTCGCCGGCCATGTCGCCGACGCCGATCACGGTGATCGGGTCCTGCTGCACGTTGATGCCGCGCTCGCGGAAGTGGCGCTGCACGCCAACCCACGCGCCGCGGGCGGTGATGCCCATCTTCTTGTGGTCATAACCGGCCGAGCCACCCGAGGCGAACGCATCGCCGAGCCAGAAGCCGTAGTCGATGGCAATGCCGTTGGCGATGTCGGAGAAAGTCGCGGTGCCCTTGTCGGCCGCCACCACCAGATACGGGTCGTCGTCATCGTGACGCACCACATTGGCCGGCGGCACCACGCCACCTTCCTTGAGGTTGTCGGTGATGTCGAGCAGGCCGGAGATGAAGATGCGGTAGCAGGCCACGCCCTCGGCGGCGATCTCGTCGCGAGTGCCGCCCAGCGGCAGCCGGCGCGGCAGGAAGCCGCCCTTGGCGCCCACTGGCACGATCACCGAGTTCTTTACCTGCTGGGCTTTGACCAGGCCCAGCACTTCGGTGCGGAAGTCTTCCTCGCGGTCCGACCAGCGCAGGCCGCCGCGGGCGACGTTGCCGAAGCGCAGGTGCACGCCCTCGACCCGTGGCGAATAGACAAAGATCTCGAACTTCGGCACCGGCTTGGGCAGCTCGGGAATCAGCTTGGGGTTGAACTTGAAGCTGAAGTACGACTTGTTCTGGCCGTTGGCATCCGACTGGTAGAAGTTGGTGCGCAGGGTGGCCTTGATCAGGTCCAGGTAGCGCCGCAGGATGCGGTCCTCGTTGAGCACCTGGACCTCGTCCAGGGCCGTGAGGATCGCCTGTTCCAGGCGCTGCTGCTTGTCATCCAGGTCTTCATTGGTGAGCTTGCGCGCCAGGTAGAAGCGGGTCTTAAACAACCGGGTCAGCTCGCGGGCGATGTCGGTGTGATTGTTCAGGGTGCTGGCGATATAGCCGAGGTCGAAGCCCAGACGGATCTGCTTGAGGTAACGGGCATAGGCACGCAGCAGCGCCACGTCACGCCATGGCAGGCCGGCAGTGAGCACCAGGCGGTTGAAGGCGTCGTTCTCAGCGTCGCCCTTGACGATATGGATGAAGGCATCCTGCAGGGTGTCGTTGAGCTGCTGGATGTCCAGGTCCAGGCCTTCGCTGTAGGTGAAGGCGAAGTCATGGATCCAGAACTCACGCCCGCTGGCGTGGCGCAGGCGGTAAGGGAACTCGCCGAGCACGCGCAGGCCAAGGTTTTCCAGAATCGGCAGCACATCAGACAGCGCCAGCGGGGTGTCGGCGTGGTACAGCTTGCAATGCAGCAGGCGCTCGCCCAGGCGGGTCAGGGGCTGGTAGAAACTCATCGCCAGCGGCTTGCTCTCGGACAGTGCCACCACGTGCTGCAGGTCGACCACCGCCGAATGCGCCGGGAAGCGCTCGCGGTAGCCCGCCGGGAAGCCCTTGGGGAAGTCGCCGAGGATGTTGGTGCCCTGGGCTTCGCCGAAGTTCTCGATGACCAGCGCCGAGTAGTCGTCCTGCCACGAGCGGCAGGCCTGGATCACTTCGTTTTCCAGCTGCTGCGGGTCGATGTCGATGCGGTTCTTCGGGTCGACCCGCAGGATCAGCTGCACACGCGCCAGCACCGATTCGGAGAAGAAGGTCCAGAATTCGCAGTCGCTGGCCTTCAGACGCTCCATCAGCACCTGCTGGATCTTCTGCCGCACTTCGGTGGAGTAGATCTCGCGCGGCACGTAGGCCAGGCCGTAGCAGAAGCGCCCGTACGGGTCCTTGCGCAGGAACACGCGAATCTTGTTGCGTTCCTGGATCTGCACGATCGACATCACGGTATTGAACAGCTCGTCGATCGGGGTCTGGAACAGGTCGTCGCGCGGCAGCACTTCGAGCACCTGGGCCAGCTCCTTGCCCAGGTGCGCTTTCGGGTCGAAGCCGGAACGGCGCTCGACTTCGGCGACCTTCACGCGGATGTAAGGGATGGCATGCACGCTTTCGCCGTACACCGCCGAGGTGTACAGGCCCATGAAGCGGTGTTCCTTGATGACCTTGCCATCGGCATCCAGCTGGCGGATCGACACATAGTCCGGGTAGGCCGGGCGATGCACGCGGCTGGGCAGTGCAGCCTTGGCGAACGACAGCAGCAGCGGCTCGTTGAGGTAGGCCACGGCGTAGTCTTCGATGCGCAGTTCTTCCGCCGTCAGGCCTACCCGCAGGCGGCGCGGCAGGCCGAGGAACGACTGTTCGTCGTAGACCATCTGGCCACCGTCGCTGTCGGCCTGGACGGTGAATTCTTCATAGCCGAGGAAGGTGAAGTGGTTGTCCAGCAGCCATTCGAGGAAGGCCTTGACCTCGCCCTTTTCATGCTGGGCCGGGCCGTAGGCGGTGTTCTCCACTTCAGCGACGACTTCGCGCAGTTTGGCTTTCATCGGCTCGAAATCAGCCACCGCCACGCGCACTTCGGCCAGCACCTGCTCGATCTCGCGGGCCAGCACGGTCAGCTCGGCGGCATTGGCGCAGCGGTCGATCTCCAGGTACATCAGCGACTCGTGGCGCACGTCCTCGCCCTGGGTGCCCTTGGGCAGCAGTTCGAGCAGTTCGCCCTTGGCGCCCCGGCGCACGCTCAGCACCGTGGTCTGCAGGGTGTGGATGCTGTAGCCGCGGCGATTCAGCTCGGTGCGTACCGAGTCGACCAGGAACGGCAGGTCGTGGTGCAGCACTTCGACCACGGTGTGGGTCGATTGCCAGCCATTGCGTTCGTAATCGGGGTTGTACACCCGCACTTGCGGGTACTCGGGGTCGAAGCGCTCGATGATGCGCCACGCCGACAGGGTGCAGCCGGCCAGGTCAGAAAGCCGGCGCTGGGTAAGTTCGTCCATCGAGATGATGCCGAAGAACTGCTCGGCGAATAGCGCCACTTGTGGCAGGGACTGTTCGCTGATGTGCTGCGCCAGGGCCGCTTGCAGTTGATGCTGGAAGTCGGCTTTGCTGGCTGCGGTGAAGAACGCCATCTGTGGTACTCCGCTTGGGCTTTGTATTAGTTGAAGCGTCGCGCACGTCCGCCATGTACGGATCAACAATAGCCAACCCATGGCAAGCCGGACGGTAAAAACCAGACGTTGAACGTGGCAGGCACGTTCAGGGCTCGCCGAAGCTTAACGACTGAGCGGTCATTGCCGCTTGCGAGGCTGCGACAATTTCGGTCAAGGGCTGGCAACTTTACGTTTATGGATGTGTGCAAGGCTGTCAGAATTCCCTCTCATTTCCACAAACCCGAGCCGTTGCCATGCAAATCAAGACCGCCCTGCTGTTCGCCACCCCTTGCGATGACGAGGAAGACAACATGGCGACCTTGTGCTGCCACAGCGACAAGGGGCAGATGTTTCTGCTGACCCGTTATCCGGATGAAGACACCGTCGACCTGACCCTGGATGACGAGCCGTCGACCCTGGATGGGCTGAAGGCGACCTTGAGTGCGCAACGCCTGCTGATCGAGGTGGCGGCCGGGGATCGGGATGCATTGAAGGGAGATGAAGCGCTGGAGATCGTGCTGACTTCGGCGGGGACTGACCTGGAAGAAGTGGCGCTGACCCTGAAGAACATCCTCGATGGCACGGGCACCTTCGTCAGCGAGCTCTGATTTTTTTGTGGCTGCTGGGTGCATGCGGATCGATTTGCAGCGCCTGCGAGACCGAGCGCCGCCCGCGCGGCGCATCGCGAGCTTTGCTCGCTCCTACGTTTGTTTCGGGCCAATCAGTCCTGGGGGATTTGCGCGCGAACGCCTTGGCGCATGCCTCATTTTCGTGTCGTACCAACAAGGCGGTCGTGCGCCCCTGTCACAGGCGTTACTGGCCAAAACAAACGTAGGAGCGAGCAAAGCTCGCGATGCGCCGCGCGGGCGGCGCTCGGTCGCCAAAGCAACAACCCTCTAAAGACATACATCCCAAACCTCTTCACCACCTCGAAACCGTTGACAGCCTACTCCTCCACAGGCATTGTCTGACAACCTGATAACTAGGCAACCGTTTCCATGTTAGAGCTCCAGCGCCCCGACACCCTGGTAGACCGGGTCGTCAGCGCCATTCGCGCCGAGATCGATTCCGGCCGCCTGGCCGCCGAATCGCGCCTGCCCACCGAACAGCAACTGGCCGAACAGCTGAACGTCAGCCGCTCGGTGGTGCGTGAGGCGGTGGCGCAGCTCAAGGCCGATGGCGTGCTGATCGCCCGTCGCGGACTCGGCTCCTACATCTCGCAAACACCCGCCGGCACCGTGTTCCGCTTCCCCGGCAGCAATGGCCGCAAGCCGGACCTGGTGCAGATGTTCGAAATGCGCCTGTGGATCGAGACCCAGGCCGCCGCCATCGCCGCCCGCCGCCGCGACGAGCAGGACCTGGCCCACATGGCCAAGGCCCTGCAGGAAATGCTCGACAAGCGCAGCGACTTCGCCACCGCCTCGGCCGCCGACGTGGCCTTCCACCGGGCGATTGCCGAAGCCAGCAAGAACGATTACTTCGTGGCCTTCCACGACTTCCTCGGCGGCCAGCTGGCGAGCGCCCGACGCACCGCCTGGGAAAACTCCGCTGCCCACTCGGTGGGTGGTTCGGCCGATGCCAATCGTGAACATCAGGCGCTGTACCAGGCCATCGCCGATGGCGACCGCCAGGCGGCCGCAGCCTGCGCCGAAGCGCACCTGCGCGCCTCGGCGAAGCGCCTGAAGATCGACCTTCCCGCCCTCGACTGACCTCGGAGAAACCGACGCGGCCTGACGCGGGCCTTTTTACGCACTACTTAGTCTGACAACCTGATAAGCAGATCCACCGACAAGAATACCAAGGTACCCCTGCATGACTTACGACTACTGCATCATCGGCGGCGGCATCGTCGGCCTCGCCACCGCGATGGCCCTGCTCGAACAGCGCCCGGGCGCATCCCTGCTGATCCTGGAGAAGGAAGCCAGCCTCGGTCGCCACCAGACCGGCCACAACAGTGGCGTGATTCATGCGGGCATCTACTACGCACCGGGCAGCCTCAAGGCCGAACTGTGCAAGCGCGGCGCCCAGGCGACCAAGGACTTCTGCAGCGAGCACGGCATCGCCTTCGAGGTCTGCGGCAAATTGCTGGTGGCTTCCAACGACCTGGAAGTGCAACGCATGCAGGCACTGTACGAGCGCTCGCAGCAGAACGGCCTGAAGGTCGAGCGACTGGACGCTGCCGCGCTGGCTGAACGTGAACCGAACATCGTCGGCAAGGGCGCGCTGTTCCTCGATGCCACCGGCATCGTCGACTACACCCAGGTGTGCAACGCCATGGCCAAGGTGATCCGCCAGGCTGGCGGCGAGGTGCACCTGTCCACCCGCGTGCGCGCCATCCAGGAGCACGCCGACCATGTCGCCATCGGCACCGACAACCACACCTGGCGCGCCCGCCAGCTGGTGGCCTGCGCCGGCCTGCAGTCCGACCGCCTGGCGCGCCTGGCCGGGGTGAAGATCGACCATCAGATCATCCCCTTCCGCGGCGAGTACTACCGCCTGCCGGCCAGCAAGAATCAGATCGTCAACCACCTGATCTACCCGATTCCCGACCCGGAGCTGCCATTCCTCGGCGTGCACCTGACGCGCATGATCGACGGCAGCGTTACCGTCGGCCCGAACGCCGTGCTCGGTTTCGGCCGCGAGAACTACCGCAAGCTTTCGGTCAACTGGCGCGACGTGGCCGAGTACGCCCGCTTCCCAGGGTTCTGGAAAACCATCTGGAACAACCTCGGTTCCGGCACCACCGAGATGAAGAACTCGCTGTTCAAGCGCGGTTACCTGGAACAGTGCCGCAAGTACTGCCCATCGCTGGAAGTGGCAGACCTGCTGCCCTACGAAGCGGGCATTCGCGCCCAGGCGGTGATGCGCGACGGCACCCTGGTGCATGACTTCCTGTTCGCCGAGACCCCACGCATGGTGCATGTCTGCAATGCCCCGTCGCCGGCTGCCACCTCGGCCATTCCGATCGGCCAGATGATCGCCGAGAAGATCCTGAAGGCCCGCTGAAATCTGCGTCACCCACAACTACAAAGACAATAAGGAACCCCCATGTCGGTACATGAGGCGGCCCCGGCCGCGCACGAGACTCCGCAACAGCAACGCAAGCGCCTGCGCAAGGTGGCGGCGGCGACCATCTTCGGCTCGATGCTGGAGTGGTACGACTTCTACCTCTACGCGACCATGGCAGCGATCGTGTTCTCGAAGATCTTCTTCGATGCCAGCAACCCGGCGGTGGCCTCGCTGCTGGCCTTCTCCACTTTCGCCATCGGTTTCATCGCCCGCCCCTTCGGCGGCATCCTGTTCGGCTACCTGGGCGACCGCTTCGGGCGCAAGCATGTGCTGGTGATCACCTTCTGCATGATGGGCGTGTGCACGGCGCTGATCGGGCTGATTCCAGGCTATGCCAGCATCGGCATCTGGGCACCGATCCTGCTGGTGGTGATCCGAATCATCCAGGGCCTGGGCGCGGGGGCCGAGCTGTCCGGCGCAGCAGTCACTTCCTACGAACATGCCAGCGAAGGCAAGCGCGGCAGCCAGGGCGCCTGGCCGGCGCTGGGTCTGAACCTGGGCCTGCTGCTGTCGTCGCTCACCGTGTACCTGCTGACCATGAATGGCAACGAGTTCCTCCTGGCCGGTGGCTGGCGCATCCCGTTCATTGCCAGCATCGCCCTGGTGGCGGTCGGCCTGTGGGTGCGCAAGAGCATCCCCGAGACACCGGACTTCAAGGAACTCGACAAGGCCGATAGCAGCAAGCCACAGGTGTCGCCGCTGAAGCTGCTGTTCAGGAACGACCTCAAGGGCCTGGCCGTGGTGTTCTTCGTGGCCATCGGCTACAACGCCCTGAGCTACATCTTCAAGACCTTCTCGCTGGCCTACCTGACCCAGTTCAAGGGCGTGGAAGCGCATGTCACCTCGCTGTCGGTGACCATCGCCAGCTTGGTGGCGATCTTCGCCGTGCCGTTCTTCGGCTGGCTGTGCGACCGCTGGAGCAGCAAGACCGTGCTGATGCTCGGCGGGGTTCTGTCGGCACTGTTCGCCTACCCGTTCCTGCAGCTGTTGAGCACCGGTGAGCCTACCCAGATCTACATCGCCATCGCGATCGGCACCGGCATTCTTGCGCCGATGATGTTCGCCCCGCAGGGGTCGTTCCTCAGCCGCCAGTTCCCGACCCAGACACGCTCGTCGGGCTTTGGCACCGGCCGTGAGATCGGCACCGCGGTAGCCGGTGGCCTGGCACCGCTGGGCGGCCTGGCCCTGGTGGCCGGGTCGGCGACCCATTCCACCGATGGCGTGGCGCTTATCCTGGCGATTGCCGGGGTGCTGGTGGTGGTGTTCGCCCTCTGCGACCAGGGGCGCAAGCATTCCACTTCGAAGAACTGACCCGAAAGCGTGCGGGGCGCCCTGCAGCGACCGTGACAGCGATAAAAATCGCGGCCTGCATTGGTCGGCACACCCCTGGATAGATTAAAGTATCACCCCCTGCCAGGTCGCCCGCGACCTGGCGCAAACCCAGGAACCGCCGCCGATGGAACACCGTGAAGCGCTGATCGCGCTACGCACCTTTCTTTCCTCCCAGATCCTAGGCCAGGAGAAGCTGGTCGAGCGGCTGTTGATCGTGTTGCTGGCCGACGGCCACATGCTGGTTGAAGGTGCGCCGGGGCTGGCCAAGACCAAGGCCATCAAAGAGCTGGCCGAAGGCATCGAGGCGCAGTTCCATCGCATCCAGTTCACCCCCGACCTGCTCCCCGCCGACATCACCGGCACCGAGATCTATCGCCCGGAAACCGGCAGCTTCGTGTTCCAGCAGGGGCCGATCTTCCACAACCTGGTGCTGGCCGACGAAATCAACCGCGCCCCGGCCAAGGTGCAGTCGGCGCTGCTCGAAGCCATGGCCGAGCGCCAGGTCAGCGTGGGCCGCAGCACCTACGACCTGTCGCCGCTGTTCCTGGTGATGGCCACGCAGAACCCGATCGAGCAGGAAGGCACCTACCCGCTGCCCGAAGCCCAGCTCGACCGCTTCCTGATGCACGTGAAGATCGGCTTCCCCGATGCCGCCGTAGAGCGCCGTATCCTCGCCCAGGCCCGTGGCGAAGCGCTGGGCGGCGAAGTGAAGCCCGAGCGCCGGGTCAGTCAGCAAGCGATCTTTGCCGCACGCAAGGAAATCCTCGGCCTGTACATGGCCGACGCCGTGGAGGAATACCTGGTGCAACTGGTCATGGCCACCCGCACCCCGGCCAAGTTCGACACCGAGTTGGCCGACTGGATCGCCTATGGCGCCAGCCCGCGTGGTTCGATCGCCCTCGACCGCTGCGCGCGTGCCCATGCCTGGCTGGCCGGGCGCGACTTCGTCAGCCCGGAAGACATCCAGGCGGTGCTGTTCGATGTGCTGCGCCACCGCATCATCCTGTCGTTCGAAGCCGAAGCGGCGGGGATCGACCAGGACCGGGTGGTCCAGCGCATCCTCGACGTCGTGGCCGTTGCCTGACCCATGCCCACCGCGCCGCAGGCCGAACCCGGCATCCGCATCGGCCTCGCCGAACTGATCGACATGCGCCACCGCGTGCGCGAGATCCAGCTGTTTTCCCGCCCCGGCCAGCGCAGCCCGCTGGTCGGCCTGCACCATTCCAAGCTGCGCGGGCGCGGCGTGGACTTCGACCAGGTGCGCGTGTACCAGGCCGGTGACGATGTACGCAACATCGACTGGCGCGTCACCGCACGCACTCAGGAGCCGCACACCAAGCTGTTCCACGAGGAACGCGAACGGCCGATCTTCATCCTCGTCGAACAGAGCCAGCGCCTGTTCTTCGGCTCGGGGCTGATGTTCAAGTCGGTGCTTGCAGCCGAGGCTGCCGCGCTGTTCGGCTGGGCCGCACTGGGCCACAACGACCGCATCGGCGGGCTGGTGTTCGGCGATAACGAGCACCACGAGATCAAGCCACGGCGCAGCAAACAGAGCCTGCTGCAGCTGCTCAACCGCCTGGCCAAGGTCAACCAGGCCCTGCACACCGAAGCCGCGCCGCAGACCGACAGCCTCGGCCTGGCCCTGCGCCGCGCCCGTGAAGTACTGCGCCCCGGCAGCCTGGCCATCGTCATCTGCGACGAACGCTCGCTCAGTGCCCAGGCCGAGCAACACCTGGCCATGCTCTCGCGCCATTGCGACCTGTTGCTGATGCCGGTGTCCGACCCGCTCGACCACGCCCTGCCCGCCGCCGGCCTGCTGCGCTTCGCCCAGCGCGGCTCGCAGCTGGAGCTCGACACCCTGGACGCCAACCTGCGCCAGGCCTACCGTCAACAGGCCGAAGCGCGCATCGAGCGCTGGGAGCTGATGGCGCAGAAGCTGCGCGTGCTGCTGATGCCGCTGAGCACCCAGAGCGAGATGATCGAACAATTGCGCGAATACCTGAACGCCCAGCGACCACGGGGCGATTCATGATGAGGTGCGCACAATGAACCCGCTGGACCAGCTGCAACCGCTGATCGCACCGCCAGCGATCGGCCTGTGGCCGCCGGCACCGGGCTGGTGGCTGCTGCTCGCGCTGCTGCCGCTGCTGGTCTGGGGCCTGTGGCGGTTGCGCCGCTGGCGCCCGGGCAAGCGTCCGGTGGTGCGCGCCGAGCTGCCACTCGACCCGGTGCGCCTGGAAGCCCTGGCCGAACTCGCCCGCCTGCCGCGCCCCTACGACGGCGCGCCGGCCGGCGCCTGGCTGCAGCAGATCAACGCCCTGCTCAAGCGCCTGTGCCGCAACCACTACCCCGGCGCCAACAGCCATACCTTGAACGGCCGCCAGTGGCTGGCCTTTCTCGACAACCGCTGCCCGGCCGCCGGCCTGACCCGCTGGATGGTGCTGGTCGAAGGCGCCTACAAGCCCGAGTGCAAGCTCGACGACAAGGCCATCGTCGGGCTCAGCCAGGCGGTCGAAACCTGGATTCGCAAACATGTTTGAACTGGCCTGGCCGTGGGTCTTCGCGCTGCTGCCGCTGCCGTGGCTGGCGCGCCTGGTGCTGCCCGCCGCCGACAGCGGCGAGCCGGTGCTCAAGGTCGGCTTCCTCGACGAGCTGGAAGGCCTGGCCGGGCGCCGCGCACGCCTGAATCTGCCGACCCTGCGCCAGCAGGCGCCGTATGTGCTGATCTGGCTGTTACTGCTGCTGGCCGCGGCGCGCCCGCAATGGCTCGGTGAGCCGGTGCCGGTGGCCGCCAGCGGCCGCGACCTGCTGGTGGCGGTGGATGTGTCGGGCTCGATGGACTTCCCCGACATGCAGTGGAAAGACGAAGACATCAGCCGCCTCGACCTGGTCAAGGCGCTGCTCGGCGACTTCCTGCAGGACCGCGAAGGCGACCGTGTCGGCCTGATCCTGTTTGGCAGCCAGGCCTACCTGCAGGCCCCGCTGACCTTCGACCGGCGCACCGTGCGCACCTTCCTTGACGAAGCGCAGATTGGCATCGCCGGCAAGAACACCGCCATCGGTGACGCCATCGGCCTGGCGGTCAAGCGCCTGCGCCAACGCCCGGCACAAAGCCGGGTATTGGTGCTGGTCACCGATGGCGCCAACAACGGTGGGCAGATCCACCCGCTGACCGCCGCCCGCCTGGCTGCCCAGGAAGGCGTGCGCATCTACACCATCGGCATCGGCGCCAACCCCGAGGCCAGCGGCACGCCCGGCCTGCTCGGCCTGAACCCGAGCCTGGACCTCGACGAAGCGTCGCTCAAGGAAATTGCCGACATCACCCACGGTGCCTACTTCCGCGCCCATGACGGTGCCGAGCTGAACGCCATCGGCGACACCCTCGACCAGCTGGAGCCAGTGGCCCAGCAACCGACCCAGGCGCGCACCGCCAAAGCCCTGTATGCCTGGCCGCTGGCCTTGGCCCTGCTGCTCAGCGTGTTGCTGGTGGTGGCGGTGCAATGGCCCGACAACCTGCTGCACAAGGTGCTGCGCAAACCGCGTTTCCTGCAGCCCCATCCGGAATGGCGCCAGCGCCTGAAACGCCTGCGCCTGAGGAAACGCCGATGATCGATTTCTGGCCACAATGGCTGCGCCCGCTCTGGCTGCTGGTCGTGCCCCTGCTCGGCTGGCTGCTGTTCAAACTGTGGCACCGACGCAAACGCGCCGGGCGCTGGCAGATGATCCTGCCGCCAGCGTTTCACCCGGTGCTGCTTGGCGGTGGTAGCGGCAGCAACAGCAAGCTGCCGTGGGTGGCCCTGGGCCTGGCCTGGCTGCTGGTGGTGCTGGCCCTGCTCGGGCCGAGCTGGCAGCGCCTGGAAGAAACCCGCCAGCGTCCGGCCGACCCGCTGGTGATCCTGCTCGAACTGACCCCGCAGATGCTTGCCGAAGACGTTGCGCCCAACCGCCTGGAACAGGCCCGGCGCAAGATCCTCGACCTGCTCGAACACCGCAATGACAGCCAGACCGCGCTGATCGTCTATGCCGGCAGTGCGCACACCCTGGTGCCGCTGTCGGATGACCTTGGCACCACGCGTAACCTGCTGGAAGCCATCGACCCGTCGATCATGCCCAAACCCGGTCAACGCGCCGACCTGGCCGTACAAAAAGGCCTGGCCCTGCTGGCCCAGAGCGGCCTCGGCCAGGGTCGCCTGCTGCTGGTCGGCTCGGCGCTGAGCGCGCCGGAGCGCCAAGGCATCACCCAGGCCCTCGGCCGCCAGGGCCCGAGCCTGCTGATGCTCGGCATCGGCACCGGCGACGGCGCGCCAGTGCGCCAGGCCAATGGCGAGTACCTCAAGGATGACCAGGGTGGCATCCTCCTGCCGCGACTCGACAGCGCCAGCCTCAAGGCCTTCATCAGTGGTACCGGCGGGCGCTACCGCCATGCCCGCATCGACGACCTCGACCTGCGCGGCCTTGGCCTGTTCGACAACCCGCGCCACCTGCACGATGCCGGCCAGACCCTGCAACTGGACAGCTGGGCCGACCAGGGCTACTGGCTGTTGCTGCCGTTGTTGCTGCTGGCCGCCTGTGCCGGGCGCCGCGGCTGGCTGTTCTGCCTGCCGCTGCTGCTGGCCCTGCCGCAACCGAGCCAGGCCTTCGAGTTCAATGACTTGTGGCTGCGCCCCGATCAACAGGGCCAGATGCTGCTGCGCAAACAACGCCCGGCAGACGCCGCCCGGCACTTCCACGACCCGCAATGGCGCGGCATGGCGCTGTACCAGGCCGGCGACTATGCCGGTGCCGCCGAGGCCTTCGCCCAGGGCGACAGCGCCGCAGCCCACTACAATCGAGGCAATGCCCTGGCCCGCAGTGGCGAACTGGAAGCCGCCCTGGATGCCTACGAACAGGCCCTGGAGCGCCAGCCCGACCTGCAGCCGGCACTGGCCAACCAGGCGCTGGTGCAGCAACTGCTGCAGCAACGTGAGGCCCAGGCCGAGGAGCAACCGGCCAACAGCGATGCCCAAGGTACCCCCGGCAGTGAAACCGAAGGCAACAGCAGCTCGGCCAGCAGCCCTACCCAAGGCACGCCCGGCAGTGAGGAACAGGCCAAGGCCGAACAACCCGGCGAAGGCAGCAACAACAGCCAGGCGGCGCCTGGCAACCAGGGCGGCGATGACGACAGCATCACCCAGCCGCCGCAGCGCCCGGTATCGACCAGCCTCGATGCCGAACAGCGACAGGCCCTGGAACAATGGCTGCGCGAGATCCCCGACAACCCGGCGGAGCTGTTGCGGCGCAAATTCTGGTATGAACAGCAATTGCATCAGGAAAAAACACGATGAGTCGCTTCGGCGTCTTTCTACTCAGCCTGTTGTGGGCCGTCATGGCCCAGGCCCTACCCACGCTGCAGGCCAGCGTCGACCGCACGCGCCTGGAGGCCGGCGAAACCCTTGAGCTGACCCTCGAAAGCCAGGACGTGACCCAGTTCGGCAAGCCCGACCTGCACGCCCTGGACAGCGACTTCGAAGTACGCGGCACACGCCAGCTGAACAGCCTGCACACCCTCGACGGGGAAACCCGCGCCAGCACCCGCTGGATCATCACCCTGCTGCCACGGCGCAGCGGCAGCCTGCGCATCCCCGAACTGCAGCTGGGCCAGTCGCACAGCCAGGCCATCGACCTGCAAGTGCTGCAGGCCGACAGCAGCCGCCCGGAAATCGCCTCGCAGGTGTTCGTCGAGGCCACACTGGACAGCAACGAAGTGTACGTCCAGGCCCAGGCCGTGCTGACCCTGCGCATCTACCATTCGGTGTCGCTGTACGACGACAGCAGCCTGAGCCCGCTGCAGCTGGAAAACGCCAAGGTTGAGCCGCTGGGTGAATCGCGCACCTACGAGAAAGAAATCAACGGCGTGCGCCACGGGGTGATCGAAACCCGCTACGCGGTGTATCCGCAACAGAGCGGTGACCTGGACATCCCACCGTTGACCTTCACCGCCACCGCCGCCGACAACGGCCAGCAGGCCGCCGGCACCGCCCGGGCAGGCCGCCAGGTCCAGGTCAGTTCGTTGCCGCTGCGCCTGGCCGTGCGCCCCATTCCCGCCGACTGGCCCGCCAACGTGCCGTGGCTGCCGGCGCGCAGCCTGACCCTGGAAGAACACTGGAACCCCGACCCGGCAAGCCAGCAGCCACAGATCGGCGACTCGCTGACGCGCAGCATCACCCTGCGCGCCGAAGGCCTGTCGAGCACCCAGCTGCCGCAGCTGCCCGCCACCGAAATCGTCGGCCTGCGCCGTTACCCCGACCAGCCGGTGCTGCGCAACGAGATCAGCGAGCGCGGCATGACCGCCAACCGCGAGGAACGCGAAGCCCTGGTGCCGACCCACAGCGGCAACCTGGCCTTGCCGGCAGTGGAAGTCACTTGGTGGAACACCCGCGAAGACCATCTGGAGCACAGCAGCCTGCCGGCGCGCACCCTGGACGTGCTGGACAACCCGGCGCTGAGCGCCGACTCCCCGGCCGGCGACAGCAGCGGCGCCAGCCACCTGCTCTGGCCCTGGCAGCTCGCCACCCTGCTGTTCGCCCTGACCACGGTGCTCGGCTTCGCCCTGTGGTGGCGCGCCCGCTCGCAACCAGCGGTGCTGCGTGCCGCGCAGAACGGCCCAAGCCCGCGCACCCTGCTGGACGACCTCAAGCGCGCCTGCCAGGCCAACGATCCACAGGCTACTCGCCAGGCGCTCGATGCATGGGCGCGGCAGCAGCCGGAAACCCTGGCCGAGATGGCGGCGCGCTTCGTGCCGCTGTCGGATGCGCTGGATGGGTTGAACGGGGCGCTTTACAGCGAGAGTGGGCAATATTGGCAGGGTGAGGATCTGTGGCGGGCGATTGGCACGATTCCGCCGGCGGAACAGGTGTTGTTGCCTGCGGGCGAGAGTGGGAGTTTGCCGCCGCTTTATCCGAAGTGAGGGGGTGGCTGAGAGGTGCATGCCTCCGGATTTTCAGCGCCTGTGAGATCGAGCGCCGCCCGCGCGGCGCATCGCGAGCTACGCTCGCTCCTACGTTTGTTTCGGGCCAATTATTCCTGTGGGATTTACGCGCGAACGCCTTGGTGCATGGCTTGGTATCGCGCCGTACAAACAAAAGCGGTCGCGCGCGCCTGCCACAGGCGTTACTGGCCAGAAATAAACGTAGGAGCGTGCAAAGCACGCGATGCGCCGCGCGGGCGGCGCTCGATCTCACAGGCGCTGAATCTCCCCCGCCAGGCACCTGGCAGCCCTGACGCAATCAGAAACTCAATCAACCCAAGCTTGGGTTACCATACCCGGCTCCGCAAAGCCCATCATTCACGCCAAGCCCCCGGCTTGCTGACTCGACACCGACAGGTCATCCATGCGTCTGTTTCACACCTCCGACTGGCACCTGGGCCAAAGCCTGCACGGCCAGGAACGCGACTTCGAACACGCCTGCTTCCTCGACTGGCTGCTCGGCCAGCTGCGCCTGCGCCAGCCGGACGCGTTGCTGATCGCCGGCGACATTTTCGACACGGTCAACCCGCCGGTCAAAGCCCAGGAGCGACTCTACGACTTCATCGTCCAGGCCCACGAGCAGCAGCCGAAGCTGGACATCGTGATGATCGCCGGCAACCACGACTCCGGCTCGCGCATCGAGCTGCCCGCCGCGCTCATGCGCCGCCTGCGCACCCACGCGCTAGGCCGTGTGCACTGGCTCGACGAAGGCCAGCTGGATGCCGAGCGCCTGCTGATACCGCTGACCAACGGCCGCGGCAAGGTCGCCGCCTGGTGCCTGGCCCTGCCCTTCCTGCGCCCGGCCGAAGTGACCGGCCCGCAACTGGGCGACGACTACCTGCAAGGCATCACCCAGGTGCACCAGCAGCTGATTGGCGCGGCGCAGAAAAAGCGCAAGAAGGACCAGGCACTGATCGCCATCAGCCATGCGCACATGGCCGGTGGTGCGGTGTCGGAAGACTCCGAGCGCAGCCTGATCATCGGCAATGCCGAGGCCTTGCCGGCCAAGCTGTTCGACAAGTCGATCAGCTACGTGGCGCTCGGCCACCTGCACAAGCCGCAGAAGGTCAACCGCGAAAGCCGCATCCGCTACAGCGGCTCGCCGATCCCGCTGTCGTTCGCCGAAATCAACTACCCGCACCAGGTGGTGGAAGTCGAACTCGACGGTAGCGAGCTGGTCAGCGTCGAGCCGCGCCCGGTACCGCGTGCGGTGGCCTTGCAGCGGGTCGGCCCGGCGCCGCTGGGCGAACTGCTCGAGCAACTGGCCGAGCTACCGGTGATCGACCTGCTCGAAGACCCCAACCGCCAGCCTTGGCTGGAGGTGCGCGTGATTCTGGACGAACCGCAACCCGATCTGCGCCTACAGATCGAAACCGCGCTTGAGGGCAAGGCCGTGCGCTTGATCCGCATCAGCGCTGAGTATGCTGGCCGCAACAACAGCGAAGACGACGACCTGGCATTCGTCGAACTGGCGCAGATGACCCCGCAGGACCTGTTCAGCCGCGCCTGGGAGCAGGCTTACGGCAACCCCGTCGACGAGCAGGCCCTGGCCGATTTCGCCCTGCTGCTGCAGGACGTCCAGCTGGAAGAGGAACAGCCATGAAGATTCTCGCCATCCGCCTGAAGAACCTGGCATCCCTGGCCGGCCCGGTCGACATCGACTTTACCGCCGAGCCCCTGGCCAGCGCCGGCCTGTTCGCCATCACCGGGCCGACCGGCGCCGGCAAGAGCACCTTGCTCGATGCCCTGTGCCTGGCCCTGTTCGGCACGGTTCCGCGCCTGAACGACATCGGCCGCGAAGCCAAGGTACCGGACGGCGACGGCGAAATCCCCACGTCCGACCCGCGCAACCTGTTGCGCCGTGGCACCGGCAGCGGCTTTGCCGAAGTCGACTTCGTCGGCATCGACGGCCACCGCTACCGCGCCCGCTGGGAAGCCAACCGCGCCCGCGACAAAGCCAACGGCAAGCTGCAGTTCAGCCGCCAGAGCCTGTACGACCTGGACAGCGAACAGGTGCTGGGCAGCGGCAAGAGCGAATACAAGCAACTGATCGAAGCCCGCCTTGGCCTGAATTTCGAGCAGTTCACCCGCGCGGTGATGCTGGCGCAAAGCGAGTTCGGCGCCTTCCTCAAGGCTGACGACAAGGAGCGCAGCGAGCTGCTGGAAAAGCTCACCAACACCGCCATCTACACCCGTCTCGGCCAGCGTGCCTTCAGCAAGGCGCGGGAAACCGGCGAAGCACACAAAGCCCTCAATGACCGCGCCAGTCACTTGTTGCCGATGGCCGCCGAAGCCCGCGCCGAACTCGACCAGCGCCTGGAGCAGGCGTTGCAGCAGTTCAAGACCGACCAGGCCGGCGAGCGCCGGCTCGAGCAGCAACGCAACTGGCTCAATGAACAACGCCAGTTGCAGGCCCAGCACGCCGAAGCCAGCGCCACCCTGCAAGCCGCCGAACAGGACTGGCAGCAACTGGCCGAGCAGCGCCTCGACCTGCAACGCCTGGAGCGCCTGGCGCCGCAGCGCCACCAGTTCCACCGCCAGCAGATGCTCGGCGCGCAACTGGCACCGGTCGCTGCGCAGATTGCCGAGCAACAGCGCCAGCAAACCGAATTGCACACGCGCACCGCAGAGCTGGAACAAGCATTGCTGGCGTCTCGCGAGGCTCTGGCGCAGAGCCAGACCCTGCACAGCGAAAATGCCCCACGCCTGCGCCAGGCCTTCGCCGGCCAGGACAGCCTGATACGTCTCGACCAACAACTGGCGGGGCAACGCAGCGCCTGCGATCAGGCCGCGCAGCAGGTCGCCGAAGGCCAGCAGCAACTGCAGCAAACGGAAGAGAATCAGCAGCGCAGCCAGCAGCAACTGACCCAGATCGACACCGCCCTGGCCGACAGCCAGCACCTGGCCGGCCTGGCCAATGCCTGGCAGGCCTACCTGCCACAACTCAAGCAGGTGATGCTGATCGGTGGTCGCCTGGCCAAGGGTCGCGAGGAACTGCCCGGCCTGCAGGCCCTGGCCAGCCAGGCCAATGTCCAGCTGCAGACCCAGCGTGACCACTTCGAGCTGCTGTTCCGCGAAGCCAAGGCCGAACCCCAAGCCCTGGCCGAACAGATCGACCTGCTCGGCAACATGCTGCAGGACAACCGCAAGCAGCAACGCGCCGTCGAGGAGTTGTCGCGCCTGCATGGCCGTGAACAGGAGCTGCGTCAGCAACTCGATGCCCTGCGTGAGCGTCAGCAGCAGGCCATGCAGCAACGCCAGCAACTGATCGGCAAAGGCACGGCAGCCAAGGCCGAACTGGAGGCCGCCGAACAGGCGCTCAACCTCACTCGCCAGTTGCTGGAACGCCAGCGCCTGGCGCGCAATACCAGCGTTGAGGAACTGCGCGGCCAGTTGCGCGATGGCGAGCCCTGCCCGGTATGTGGCAGTGCCGAACACCCGTTCCATCAACCTGAAGCCCTGCTGCAGAGCCTTGGTCGCCATGACCAGGTTGAAGAAGAAGCCGCGCAAAAACAGGTCGAAACCCTCAACGGCAAGCTGGTCGAGCTGCGCACCCAGCTCGGCGTGGTCAACGCCCAGCTCAAGGACTATCAGCAGCAACAGCAGCAGCTTGGCGAACAGCTGCAACCGCTGGTGGCGCAGGTGCAGGCGCACAGCCTCTGGCCCGCCCTCGCCCCGCAGGACGACAAGGCCCGCAGTGCCTGGCTCGACAGCCAGCTGCGGCGCCTCGACGAAGAAGTCGGCAAGGACGAGAAGCGCCTGAGCGCCCTGCTCGCCCTGCAGAAGGATGCCGCCCGCCTCAACCAGCAACTGCAGGCAGCGCAGGAAGCCCAGCAACAGGCCCAGCGCCATCTCGACCAGCAGCACCAGGCCTTGGCCAGTGATGAGCAGCAGCTAGAGCAGGGTCTCAAGGACTTGGCCAACGTACTCCCGGGCGACGTACTCAATGCCCTGAGCGATGACCCGGCCAATGCCTTCCTCGCCCTCGACCAGCAGATTGCCCAGCGCCTGCAACAGTTGGAGCAGCGCAAGGACGAGCAGGAAGAACAGCAAGCGCGCCAGGTGCAGCTGGACAAGCTGCGCGACCAGCAGCAAGCCCGCGTGCAAGCCCTGACGCAGGTAGAGCAACAGCTCGCCGCGCTCGACAGCCAACGTCAGCAGGCCCAGGCCGCGCTGGCCGAGCTGCTCGGCGAGCAGGCCAGCGCCGAAGCCTGGCAGCAGCACATGGACAGCCAGCTGGAGCAGGCCCGCGCCGTCGATGCCGACACCGCCCAGCGCCTGCAGGACCTGCGCACCCAGGGCGTGCAACTGGCCAGCGAACTCAAGGCCAATATCCAGCAGCAGCAGGCACTGGAAAGCGAGTGCCAGCAACTGCAGGGCGACATCGCCCAGTGGCGCGCCGAGCATCCAGAGCTGGACGACGCCGGGCTGGATCGCCTGCTGGCCATCGACGACGCCCAACTGGGTGAGCTGCGCCAGCGCCTGCAAGGTGCCGAGAAGGCCATCGAGCAGAGCCGCGTGCTACTCCAGGAACGCGCACAGCGACTGCAGCAGCACGCCGCGCAGATGAGCGTCGATGCTTCGGTCGAGAACCTTGAGCAAGCGCTGGGCGAGCTGCGCGAGCGGATGGCCGGCCATGAACAACAATGCGCCGAACTGCGTGCGCAGCAGGCCGACGACCAGCGCCGCCAGCAGGCGAGCCAGGCCCTGGCCGGGGAAATCGAGCAGGCCTACCAGCAATGGCAGCGCTGGGCGCGGCTGAACGCGCTGATCGGCTCGGCCTCGGGCGACGTGTTCCGCAAGATCGCCCAAGGCTACAACCTCGACCTGCTGCTGCACCACGCCAACGCCCAACTGCGCCAGCTGGCGCGCCGCTATCGCCTCAAGCGCGGTGGCAGCGCCCTGGGCCTGCTGGTGCTGGACACTGAAATGGGCGACGAGCTGCGCTCGGTGCACTCGCTGTCAGGCGGTGAAACCTTCCTGGTCTCGCTGGCCCTGGCCCTGGGCCTGGCATCAATGGCTTCGAGCACACTGCGCATCGAATCGCTGTTCATCGACGAAGGCTTCGGCAGCCTCGACCCGGAATCGCTGCAACTGGCCATGGACGCCCTCGACGGCCTGCAGGCGCAGGGGCGCAAGGTCGCAGTGATCTCCCACGTGCAGGAGATGCACGAGCGCATTCCGGTGCAGATCCAGGTGCGTCGCCAAGGCAATGGCCTGAGCGACGTAGAGGTGTGCGGGTGATTCTCTACTCGTTCCGCCGCTGCCCGTGGGCCATGCGTGCGCGCCTGGCGCTGCGCTATGCCGGCTGCGCGGTGGAGATCGTCGAGGTGGCGATGAAGAACAAGCCGGCCGCACTGTTGGCCTTGTCGCCCAAGGGCACGGTGCCGGTGCTGGATACCGGTGACGGTGTATTGGAAGAGAGCCTGGACATCATGCGCTGGGCACTGCAGCACAACGACCCACAGGACTGGCGCCTGCAGGCCGACCCCGCCGCCGCACAGCACGCCGAGGCGCTGATTGCCCGCAACGACAGCACGTTCAAGGCGCAGGTGAACCTGTACAAGTACGCCGAGCGCTACCCGGAGCACTCACGCGAGCATTATCGCCAGCAGGCCGAGGCCTGGCTGGCGGAGCTTGAGCAGTTGCTCGAAGGCCGGCCATACCTGCTGGCCGATCACCCGAGCCTGGCCGATGCCGCCCTGTTGCCCCTGATGCGCCAGTTTGCCGGGGTCGAACCGCAGTGGTTCGCCGAGGCGGCTTATCCGCGGGTGCGGAGCTGGCTGGAGGGGTGGTTGGCTTCGCCGCTGTTCACCTCGGTGATGGCGCGTTAAACAACTATCGACTACAACGGGGTCCCTGTAGGAGCGGGCTTGCCCCGCGAAACAGACGACGCGGTGCCTGGCTCCGGCTTCGCCGGTGTTCGCGGGGCAAGCCCGCTCCTACAAGGACCTCATACGGGCTGGAATCAGTGGCTGTGCTTGCCACTCAAAGCCGCATGAAAGTTGGCGCTCTGGCGCAGGTACTGCTCGGTATAGCTGTGGGTAGCCGTGGGCTTGCTGCTGTCGGCATGGGCATGGGCCGGCAGCACGACGGAGGCGGAGATGGCGGATGCGGCAATCACGGGGAAGAGATTGAAGTTCATGGTGGCTGACCTCGACGTGTGTGGTTTGACGTTCAGCCGCTTGGGCCTTGGGTCAAACTTACGCCGCTGAGGTCGCCCGCAGAAATTCATTGCGCTGGTAAGGGTTATCACCGCTATCGATAGTCAATCGATGAACTTGAGGTCCGAAGGTGCATCCTGGGTGAAGGTCTGCACCGTCTCGCCGAGCTTGCCGCTGCGCGGGTCGCGGCGCATGACCACGATCTGGTTGCTCTTCTGGTTGGCCACCAGCAGGAAGTTGTCGCTCGGGTCCAGGGCGAACTCCCGCGGGTGGTCGCCCTCCACCGAACGACGCTGCAGGAAGGCCAGCTGGCCATCGTCCTTGCCCACGCTGAACACCACGATTTCGTTCGCAGTGCCGCGGTTGCTCACATACAGAAAGCGCCCGTCCGCCGACAGGTGCAAGCCACCCGAGGCCTTGGCGGCGGCATCCTGTTTCTCGGTCAGTGGCAGGCGCTGACGCTCCAGCAGGGCATCGTCCCTGACGTCGAACATCACCACTTCACCGCTCATTTCCAGCGTCAGGTAGGCATGCCGGCCCTTGGCGTCGAACAGCAGATGACGCGGCCCGCTACCGGGCGGCAGGTCCACCGACGCGGGGATCGCCGGGGTCAGAGGGTGATCGGCGCTGGCGCCGTCGTAGCGATAGATGAAGACCTTGTCGGCGCCCAGGTCGCAGGCATAGACATGCTGGCCATCCGGTGACAGCACCAGCGAATGCACGTGGGCCCCGGCCTGGCGCTCGGGGTTGACGCCACTGGGCTTGTGCCGCAGCTGCTGCACCACGTCCTTGAGCTTGCCATCCTTGGCCACCGGGATCACCACCAGGCTGCCGCCCGGGTCAGGGGCAACGGCGTAGTTGGCGACGAACAGGTAGCGCTGGTCACGGCTCAGGCTGGCGTGGGTCGGTTCGTCGCCACGGCTGGCCACCTGATTCAGCGGCTTGATCTCGCCTTTGGCGCTGACGCTGAAGCTGCTGACTTGGCCGTTCGGGGTTTCATTGACCGCGAACAACTGGCGCTGGTCGGCTGACAGCACCAGCCACGACGGGCTGACGCTCTTGACCACCTGTTGCGGCGCAGGGTCGATCTGCCCCGTCCTGCTGTCGAACGCGTAGCGGTAGATACCCTGGCTCTGGCCATCGGTGTAGCTGCCCACCAGCAACGTGGCGGCGTGGGCGGTGATTGTCAGGCTCATCAGGCTAGCGGTCAGCAGGCTCGTCCAGATCCGGTTCATCGTCGTCTTCATCCGGGGCGCGAAAGGCACTCATACAGACTAGACGATGCTCGCCCTGGGCATCGGCGAGTTGCCATTCATCACCGGCGCCGACGGCGGCAGCAAGCTGCTCGGGGGTGAAGGACCAGCGGCGGTGCTGGCGTCCGTCCATGCATTCGATGGTGAGGCCGGATTCGTCGCAGGTGAAATCGAAGGCGTGCAGGCCGTCGATCAGGAGCATGTCGCAGGATGCGAGGGAAGTGGCGAGGGGGGACATGGGGATACCGATCAGAAATGAATCGGCATTATAGCGAGCTCTGTGGGAGCGGGCTTGCCCCGCTCCCACAGGATCGCTCTGTCAATGGGCGAAGATCGAGCCCCCCTCCTTGCCCACCATCTTCTCCGGCTTGATCAGGAACCGCGCCAGCGCCGGCAGCAGCCACAGCGCGCCGAACATGTTCCACAGCAGCATGAAGGTCAGCATCAGCCCCATGTCGGCCTGGAACTTGATCGCCGAGAAGATCCAGGTGCACACGCCAATCGCCAGGCACAGGCCGGTGAACAGCACCGCTTTGCCGGTCGAGCGCAGGGTCTGGTAGTAAGCCTCCTGCAACGGCAACCCGGCGCGCAGGAAGCTTTCCAGGCGGCTGTAGATGTAAATGCCGTAGTCCACGCCGATACCCACGCCCAGGGCCACCACCGGCAAGGTGGCGACCTTGACGCCGATGCCCATGAACGCCATCAGCGCATTACCCAGCACCGAGGTCAGTACCAGCGGCAGGACGATGCACAGGGTCGCGGCGAACGAGCGGAAGGTGATCATGCACATCACCGCCACGCAGAGGTAGACCAGGATCAGGATGGTCAGCTCGGCCGACTTGATCACCTCGTTGGTGGCCGCCTCGATCCCGGCGTTACCGGCCGCCAGCAGGAACTGCAGCCCCTCCTTGTCATGGCTGTCGGCAAACGCCTTGGCCACGCCGGTGACACGCTCCAGGGTCTCTGCCTTGTGGTCGTTGAGGAACACCAGTACCGGCGCCAGCGAGCAGTCGGCGTTGTACAGGCCGTCTGCACGTGCGATGGAGTTGTTGAGGATGTCCGGGTTACGCGACAGGGTCTCCCACTTGAGGCTGCCCTCGTTCATGCCCTTGATCACCTGCTTGGAGACCGTCACCAGGGAGATCGCCGACTGCACGCCTGGGGTGTTCTGCATGGTCCACATCAGCTCGTCGATCGGCGCCATGGTCGAGTGGATGGAGCAGCTTTCCGGCGGCGTCTTGACCATGATCACCAGCACGTCGGAACTGGTCGAGTAGTTGCTGATGATGAAGTTGTTGTCCTGGTTGTAGCGCGAGTCCGGGCGCAGCTCCGGCGCACCCTGGTCGAGGTCACCGATCTTCAGGTTCTGGCTGTACCACAGGCCGCCGGCAAAGGCGATCAGCGCCAGGGTGATGGACACCGGGGCCACCTTGGCGCTGGCGAAGTTCGACAGCAGGCGCCAGAACGGGTGCTCGCGGGTCGCGTCCTTCTTGCTGCGCTCGATGGCCTTTTTGCTGATGCCTACGTAGGAAATCGCCACCGGCAGCAGGATCAGGTTGGTGAACACGATCACCGCCACGCCGATGGACGCGCCGATGGCCAGCTCGCGGATCACGCCAATGTCGATGATCAACAGGGTGATGAAGCCCACGGCGTCGGCGAGGATGGCGATCATCCCCGGCAGGAACAGCTGACGGAAGGTGCGCCGGGCCGCAGTCAAGGCATTGTCGGCGTCACTGGACTGCAAGGCGATGCCGTTGATCTTCTGCACGCCGTGGGAAATGCCGATGGCGAAGATCAGGAACGGCACCAGCATCGAGTAAGGGTCCAGGCCGAAGCCCACCGCGTGCATCAGGCCCAGCTGCCAGACCACCGCCACCAGGGTGGTGATGAGCACGGCGATGGTGCTGCGGATACACCAGGTGAACCAGTACAGCAGGACCCAGGTGATCACCAGGGCCACGCCGAAGAACATCGCCACCATCACCAGGCCGTCGATCAGGTCGCCGACCTTCTTGGCGAAGCCGATGATGTGGATCTTCACGTTGGGGTTCTGCGCCTGGAACTTGTCGCGGATCTTCTCTTCGAGCTGGTGCGAGAACTGCTGGTAATCCAGCTTGACCTGCTTGCCGGGGTCCTGCGGGTCAGGGAAGCTTTCCAGCAGTGGCACGTCGACGATGCTGGACTTGAAGTTGTTGCCTACCAGGCGCCCGACCTGGCCGGACTTGAGCACGTTGTCGCGCAGGGTATCCAGGCTGTCCTGGGAGCCGTTGTAGGTGTTGGGGATGACTTCGCCGCCGGAAAAGCCCTCTTCGGTGACCTCGCTCCAGCGCACGCTGGGGCTCCACAGCGACTTGAGGCCGGCGCGGTCGACCCCAGGGATGTAGAACACCTCGTCATGGATCTGCCGCAGCGTTTCCATGTAATCCTTGTCGAAGATGTCGCCGTTGACCGCCTCGACCGAGATGCGCACGGTGTTGCCCAGGTTGGCCAGGTCGTTGCGGTGCTCCATCATCTGTTCGATGAACGGGTGCTGCAGCGGGATCATCTTTTCGAAGCTGGTCGAGGGGCGGATCTGCGTGGCCTGCCAGAACAGGAAAATGCTGACCAGCAGGCACAGGGCAATGACCACCGGGCGGTTGTTGAAGATCAGGCGTTCTAGCAGCGTGGCCTTGTCCTGATGGTGCGGGTGCATGGTGATGCTCTCCCTGCTGGTCATGGACGCACCTCCTTGGCAGCCGGCTCTGCACCTTCGGCGCTGGCCAGGTGTACACCCCCCTGCCCCACCAGCAGCAAGCCACCGTCGGCCAGACCCGTGACACCGGCCAGGGCGATACGGTCGCTGCGGTTGTAGACGCTGAAGGTCTGGCCATCATCGGTGCTGCGCAGCACGCTGCCACCGTTGCCGACCAGCACCAGGCTGCCATCCTCGACAAGCGTAGCGCCTGCCAGCCCGAATTCGAGTTCGCCACGGGTAGCCTTGAGCGCAATCGGCTGCCAGCTGTCACCGAAATCGGTGGAGCGGAACAGGTTGCCGCGCAGGCCGTAGGCCAGCAGCGTATTCGCCTTGGCGGTACCGATCACGCCGAACAGCGAGCCCTCATAAGGTCCCTGGACCTTGGCCCAGGTCTGGCCGTCGTCGCTGGAGCGGTACATGCCGCCCTGCTCGCCGACGATGAACAGGCCAGCGTCGCGCACCCGGGTGATGCCGTTGAGGTGGAGTTGGTCGGGGTTGTCCAGGCGTTCGGCAATGTCCTGCCAGTGCTGGCCGCCGTCGCGGGTTTCCATCAGCGCGCCGTAAGCGCCCACGGCAAACCCGTGCTGGGCATCGAGGAAGGTGACGTCCAGCAGCGGCGCTTCACGGGACAGGTCTTCGAACTGCTTGCTCCAGGTGGCACCCCCGTCGCTGCTGGCAAGGATCTGCGCATCATGGCCGACCGCCCAACCACGCTTGTCGTCGAGGAAGAACACCGCGGTGAGCAACTGCCGGGTGGGCACCCGGGCCTGGGTCCAGGTGCTGCCCTGGTCGTCGGAGAACAGAATGTGGCCGCGATCCCCCACTACCACCAGGCGCTTGCCGGCATGGGCGGCGCCAATCAGCAGGCTCTGGCTGGCCTTGGCTGATTCGGTCGAGTATTCGTCGGCGGCAGCGGCCTGCGCGCTGTCGGCCCACATCCCCAGTGCCAGCGCCAGCATCGCGCCGGCCGCCAACGGCCAGGCACCACGCCTGGCCTGCGTCATCACCCGCTGCTTCATGACCATCCCCTGTTGTGTTCTTCTTGGTGGGTCTGTGCTGTGAAAAGCCTGTGTTAGAGGCTTGGGGGGATCGTATCGGGGAAGGTTGCGCGATTACAACGCGCGGGACGTTATGTTTTGTTAACCGCCAAAAAGCTTCGCGGGACAAGCCCGCTCCTACAAGGGCACGCGGTCACCTGTAGGAGCGGGCTTGTCCCGCGAATGGGCAGCCCAGGCATTGAAAAACTCAAGCCAGGCTCTTGCTCACCACTTCATACACATCGCTGGACAACGCACCGGACGCGAGAATCCGCTCCAGCTCACCCTTCATCAGCACCTGCCGCGCATCGTCATACTTGCGCCAGCGGGTCAGCGGTGCCAGTTGGCGCGAAGCGATCTGCGGGTTCAGCGCATTCAGCTCGATCACCAGGTCCGCCAGGAAGCGATACCCCGAACCATCGGCCGCATGGAAGTTGACCAGGTTTTGCCCGGCAAAGGCACCGATCAGCGCCCGCACCTTGTTCGGATTCTTCAAGGTGAACGCCGGGTGCTTCATCAGCGCCTTGACCCGCGCCAACACCTGCGGCTTGCCGCTCTGTCTCAGGTACGACAGGGCGATTTTCTGCAGGCTGCGGTGAGCTGGAGGGCTGGTGGGCTGGTGGGCTGGTGGGCTGGTGGGCTGGTGGGCTGGTGGGCTGGTGGCACCCTGCTCGGTTTTCATCGGACGTTTGAAGTAGAGAGTGAATTTTAAGTGTTTCACGATGTGTTTCTTAACGCGCAAGAATGGCATAAACGGGCTGGCGGATTGGGTAAATTATTTTTAACACCCATCTTGATTGCCTACTCCGTTATTTGGGTCTCGCTAGGGATTTTGCGCCACCCAAAATTTTTGGCTTTAGCTGTCATTGCTATAGCTCCGGGGGGGGTCATGGAAAGGCCCTAAGTCCGTAGGGTAGGTGCAGGATGATTACCATGAGGTCAATAGTCTCATCGTTGGTCGAGGCACTGATGAATACTAAAGGTATTGTTAAATTGGCGATCCTGGCTGTAGATCTTAAAGATAGAATGCTGTCGGAAAAGACCTACATCGCCTATTTGCCAAAGTCGATTTTTTTAACGGCACTGACCACGTCATTACTCTTTTTCCTAGGTAGATAATGGGGCACCCACTAGACGGGACGATAGGCATGCCGATTGAGGTGTTTGATTTTTTCCGGATTCCCTATTACCGTCCAATGACATTAAGGCCAAGGCTACGCAGATGCCCCACTCACCGCAGGAGACATTTTCGCCCTAATTATTCACACCAATAATTGGTTATGCAATTTAACAGGCACGTCCAACGCTGGCACCTTGATCACTCGTTACCCCGGCACCTCTACGCATCGTAGCAGAGGACTTTTTAATACTCACACTCGTTAAAAACGAGCAAATTTCACACGCGACATCTCATCAAAGGCAACCCACCAGTTGACCGAAATAATGGGGGCGACGTCATGAAAAATATACCTAATACACTATATGCACTCTCGAGAGAGCAGTCTCGACGCTTGAAGGCAGTGCACCGTGCGCCCGAATCAACAAATGGGGTATCGCCCTATCTGGCAACCATCACTTGGTCATTCCCAACTGATCCCACATTACTATCAAACGCCGTGGATGCAGTGATCTCTCGGAATGAAGTCCTACGTTCGAAGATTACCTTCCCCAACCATTCCAGAACCCCGTTTCAAGCTATCCTTCCCACTTCCGAGCTACGACTATTAGGTTTGCATTCTAAAGCCCCATCGACGAGCGATGCCTTTGAGATGCTCTTAGATTGTTGGAGGGAAAGTGGTTGCGAGCAGGCTCTGCTACTCACATATAGTGTTACAGAGTTAGGTGAGAACTGCCTTTCTCTCCTGCTATCACCCGTGTTTGGAGACCTACCTACTCTCCGACTCTTCGCCAGGGACCTTACACGGTTTTATCACCAGCAGACCTTGGCCCACACAGCTATTCTAGACCCCGCGGTGCAGTTCGTTGAAGTCATAGAATTTCTGAACGAGCGTGAACTTGGACTACAACCAGAGACTGAGAGGAGACCTCACGCCTTCAACGCAAGCCTTAAACTGTACGGATTCCAAGACAAACCAGACGGGCAAAGTACCTGTTCTGCGTTAGTGCAGATCAATGCTGATGCCATGGAACAGATCTGCACAGTGTGTTCCAAGACCGGCGTCTCGAAAGAAGCAGTGTTGTTGGCGGCCTCTCATAGAGTCTGGAGACGCCTTTACTCGACGGAGCCCTCTGGGTTCATAATCCTCCACGAAGGACGTGTGCACTCTGAACTTGCTGATGCCTATGGCCCTTACGCACTGCGCCGACACTTACCGACGCAGTGGGAGACAGAGAAAGAAAAACCAGAAGATGTACTGAGCAAGGCGGCGGGTTTTCTAGACGCCTCTTTTGAAACAGAAATTGAACCGGCTGAACATCCCGGCGCCATAAGCCTTGTGTTCGAATGTGGCTTGGGAAGCAAATGCGCTGACCCTGCAGGTTTTAAACTTAACTTGCACGCCGCGCCTGCATCAGGCTCTGAGGTCGTCATCTCTTTTATCGAGGGGACATTACCCACTGCGCCAGGATCACTGATTTTGAGTGGGCATTCTGCCACCATCAGCAAGCTCGCCCTAGCAGACTTAGGCCATATGATATGCGCGGAAATAAATGAGTGGCTCAACCCTGCGCGAGACAGTAGTTCATCATCGGTGATTGCCCAAAAGCAATCGAACAAAATAAAGTCAACTGACCTTCTTTCCAACCTGCTCAAGGCTTTGCGCACAGGTGCAGAGAACTTAGCGATCAGGTCCGACACTCGAGACTGGACGTACGGTCAGCTGTATAGCTTTGTGAACGCTACAGGCTGGCGCCTGTTGGAGCTTGGCGCTACAAAGGGCCGCCCGGTCGTCCTTATCGATACGATCTCAAATGAACTAATTGGTACTTTGTGCGCATGCCTGTTGCTAGGCGCCCCATTCGTCGTGATTGATCCGGATACGCCAATAAAGCGACGAAATAGAATATTAGACGATTTGCAAGCACCGCTAATTCTGGCAGCCGAGGGTGCGCTCCTTACCGAGTTGCACGCGCCTGGCGCACAAACGATTGGCGCCGCTGAATTCTTCAACCCACTCCCTCTTCCAATAAATTTAATGAATGGGGAGCACCCCGCTTATCTGATTTACACATCCGGATCCACAGGCACCCCTAAGTGCGTAGAAGTTGGCCACGCGGCATTGGAGAATTTTCTCTCTTGGATGGTTGAAGCCTTCACGCTAACTTCTTCGGATCGGGTTCTCGTCACTACTGCCCCAACCTTCGATGTATTTATGCGCGAAGTATTTTGGCCATTGTTGCAGGGCGCGGCAATTGTACTTCCCGGGCGGCATTCCAACTGGCTGGATCCTCGAACTCTTACCTCCTTATGTGCTGAGGAGCGGATCACCCATCTTCGCCTTGTGCCATCTTTGATGCTGGAATTTGTCCAACTTGGGGTGGCGCTTCCTTCTACGGTTAAACGATTCATGAGCGGTGGAGAGGCTGTCTCTACGAAACTCCTACAGGATTTTATAGCGCTTAACCCACTACCATTTTGCGTCTTTTATGGACCTACCGAGACCACTATCAACATCGCTTTATGGCAAGGAGAGGGGAACTTCACCCCCATCAACACGCCACTTGGGTCACCCGCTGCCGGAGCGCAGTTGCTAATTTTAGACGAGTCGTTTAAGCCAGTACCGTGGGGGGCTGCTGGTCAATTGTCTGTGGCCGGTACGCCATTGGCAAACAGCTATAAGGATAATGCTGCTCTGTCTGAAGAGAGCTTCCGTTGGCTGCTTGAACTCTGGTCGACGTCTCTTAACAGCCGCTGCGAGGCGAGCCCTGGGAATAGCGAATGACTCAGCTCAATCTCATTACAGTGGCCAGATCCCAGTCGCCGGAGTGCCCATGACCTTATCGCCCCTACCGACTAGGATGACCCGACAACTCACGTGGATCATTGTCGCTACGCTCTGCACGTTGGGTGTCAAGGAAGTATGGCAGACCTCGATTCCGTTGATCGCGGTATCGATCATGCACCTTGATCCACGAACACTGGGGTTTCTCGTCGCGACCGAAACCTTGCCGCTTGTTTTGCTGGGATTATTGATCGGTGGCTGGGTCGATCGTCTGGGACCGCTCAAAACCCTGGGGTTGTCACAAGTCGGCTTGGTCGTGATCTTCTCGATCAGCATTTATATGTCCCAGCGGTATGACATATCGAACGCAATCCAACCGTTTTTCCTAGTGGTATTTCTGGTTGGCTTGCACAGCATGTTATTCGATGTGTCATTGCTTTCAGTCACACCGACCTTGGTAGCCCCCGAACAACTGCCTTGGGCCAACAAAATCCAGGCCATCTGCCAATCGCTAGCAGAGATTGGCGGGCCCATTCTTGCCGGCACTACGCTGGCTGGAGCTGGACCTACAGGTACCTCCACGCTCTTGTGCTTGCTTTCCGCTTCGGCCTTGGTCACCTGCACGGCTGCAATACGTTCGGGGCCCTGTTTTAAGGCTCACGAAATGCCTGCGAAACCAGTGACAACGCTTGGCCCCAAGTTTTCCGGGTTTCGATCGCTGGCGCAGTCGGCGCTGATGCGTGCGGTAGTGTTCAACTCGCTAACGTGGAACATATTCTACGGCATGTTGTTGCCTATCTTTGTCGGCGGTGTGGCGATTCTGGGAAACCGCCCCGAACTCACTATCTCTGTGGCCTTCTCAGCCAATGGCGCGGGCTTTCTCTTGGGGAGTCTGGGTTCAACGTGGATGGTCTCGCGATTAGGCGTGGGACGCACCATCCTGGCGGCAAAACTGATAGCCGCATTAACAATGCCTTGGGTTGATGCTGTTCCTCTACACGTCCCGCTTTGAGACGCTGACAGCCCTCGCGGCCGTTGTTTTCTTCATCTTCGGCGCGGTTGTAGCGACCTCTCAAGTCAGCTCCGTGAGCATTCGCCAGGCAGCAATCCCGCGCCCGTTCTTGGGACGCACAATGGCTGCGTTCCGTGTCACAACGTGGGTGGGTTTGCCGATTGGCTCGGTCTTCGGTGGCTATGCCGCTCACCACTTCGGAACCTTTGGCGCTCTGGGCGTGGCCATTGCCTTCAATGTGCTTTGCTCCGCAGTGCTATGGCGCTCTCCCCTGTCAGCCCCCGTTCTGGGCATTCAACAGTTCAATCATGACTTCCCATCCGGCCTTCCAGATCTGGAGAAAAAATGAGCACCATCCGCCGACAAAGAAACGGAATTTCGTCTGTCGATGCACTTCAGACGCTGGTTTCGTTCAGCACCGATCCACACGCCTCCCCTTGCACCATTAAGCCTCGTGTTTCAGGTGTTTCACTGGATGATCTACGCGACGAACGCCTGGAACAGACCAGGCAGTTGCTGGCGCAACATGGCTGCGTCTTGCTGCGGTCGTTCCAGGTAGAAGGGGCTGCCATGTTCTCTTCAGATAGATAACTGGGACAGGCCTGCACGACCTTTGCTGGCAAACGGTATGCCATTGTCGGTTCGAATACGCTCAGGTAAGCCGTTTTCCCGGAGCACCTTGGTAAACACCGCCTGGGTTTCCTGAAAGTTGGTGTTAGCCATGCTGTGGCACGCGAGCAAGAAGCGGCTGGCATGATCCATGATCGTAAGTGGGTAGCACCACACGCCGGCACCCGTCAGATACTGCCCTTTGTAGTCGGCGCTAAAAAGCTGATTGGGTGTCTCTGCCTTCTCCAGGGGTTTGGGATAGACCGCCACGCGCTGGCGTAAACGGCGTGGTTTTACGAGCGCTGCTTGCTTCAGGATGTTGTAGATCGTCGTCTTCGACGGAGGCACCTGATCTGGAAAACGCTCCTGCAAGGCGGCCTGATTTTACTTGGGCCCACGCTCTGTTTCTCCTCGGCCACGCAGCTCAATGATTGCCTCACGGACCGCATGCGGGGTAAGCGTCCGGCAAACTCACCTTGCGTAAGTCAGGCCGGCATCCACTGATGCGGCAGCAACTGCCCGATCTCACTGGCCCGTTGGGTCGGCAGCCGCGTCAGCACATCCTTGAGATAGGCATACGGATCATGCCCATTCATGCGTGCCGACTGGATCAAACTCATGATCGCCGCCGCGCGCTTGCCGCTGCGCAGCGACCCGGCAAACAACCAGTTCGAGCGCCCGAGTGCCCATGGCCGTATCTGGTTCTCGACCTGGTTGTTGTCGATGGGCACAGCCCCATCGTCCAGGTAGCGCGTCAGCGCTACCCAGCGTTTCAGGCTGTAATCGAGGGCTTTGGCCGTGGCTGATCCGTTGGGCACCAAGTCGCGCTGGGCCAGCATCCAGTCATGCAGTGTTTTGAGGATTGGCACCGCCATTTCCTGACGTATTCGCCAACGATCTTCATCACTCATGTCCCGCGCTTGGCGTTCGACCTCGTACAAACCGCTGATCGAGTGCAGGGCCTGTTCAGCCAGCTGGCTTTTATTCGCTACGTGCAGATCAAAGAACTTGCGACGGGCGTGGGCCATGCAGCCGATTTCAGTGATGCCTTGCTCAAAACCGGCTTTGTAGCCAGCGAAGTCATCGCAGACCAACTTACCGTTCCAGTCGCCCAGGAAGTTGCGCGCATGTTCGCCAGCACGGCTTGGGCTGAAGTCATAAACCACCGCGTTGAGCGCCGAAAACGGCGTCGTGCTGTAGGCCCAGACATAGGCCCGGTGGGTTTTCTTCTCGCCCGGCGCAAGCATTTGCACCGGTGTTTCATCAGCGTGAATCACGCCCTGGTTCAGCACCGCTTCACGTAGTGCATCGACCAGTGGCTGGAGTCGCACACCGGTTTGTCCGACCCACTGGGCCAAGGTCGAGCGAGCAATCGCCAGCCCGGCGCGGCCAAAGATTTTCTCCTGCCGGTACAGCGGCAAGTGATCGGCAAACTTGGCCACCATCACATGGGCCAGCAAGCCTGCGGTCGGGACACCTTTGTCGATAACCTGCGCCGGCACCGGCGCCTGGATCAGTGTTTCGCACTGACGGCAGGCCCATTTGCCACGCACATGTTGCTCGACCGTGAATACCCCTGGCGTGTAATCCAGCTTCTCGCTGACGTCTTCGCCGATGCGTTGAAGTTGGCAGCCACAGGCGCATTGGGTGTTTTCGGGTTCGTGACGAATCACGGTACGCGGAAACTGCGGCGGCAATGGTGCACGTTTGGGCGATTGCCGTGGCTCGGCCTGTGACGAAGCGGGAAGAAGCTGTTTCAGCTCGGCCTCGATAGCTTCAAGGTCTGTATCGAGCAGGTCGTCCAGCAAGCTGCCTTGCGCCGGGCTGATCTGCTCGCTGCGCTTGGCAAACTTGTGGCGTTTGAGCAGGGCGATTTCGAACTTGAACTGCTCGATGAGGATTTCATCGTTCTGGATCTTTTTGCTCATCGCCTCGACCTGAGACTGCAACTGCAACGCCTGTGCCGCCAAGGCACGAAGCTGTTCCGGGGTCATCTGGTCGAGATTGGGCGAGAAAGTCATGCCGCCGATTGTGCCAGACCAGGCGCGATGCGACGACAAGCAGACCGGTCAAATGGCCGGCGATTACAGCATGCTGATCACGCCACCCGCGCCGACTCGCTGCCACGGCAAACCCAGTACCAACGCCTGGAGTTGCTCGCTGTCGAGTTCGACCTCACAGCCATGGCGAATGCCGGGCCAGTGAAACTTGCCTTGATTCAGGCGCCGTGCGGCAAGCCAGACGCCCACGCCGTCGTGCACCAGTACTTTCATTCGGTTAGCCCGGCGATTGGCAAACAGATAAGCGCAGTGCGGCTTCGCCGCACCAAACACCGCGATCACTCGAGCTAATGCGGTTTCGGTACCGGCGCGCATGTCCATCGGCTCGGTGGCCAGCCAGATCGCATCGATGCGGATCATTGAGCGACAGCCCGGATAAATTGCGCGCAGCCCTCAGGATCTGAGGTAGGCCATTTCACCGTGATCACTTGCCCGGCCATGGGCAGCTCGATGATCACTGACGCTTCGACTGGCCGTTTAGGTGCGGCTTTAAGCGGGACGAATGCTGGGAGTGAAGTCGCTGCGGGCTGATCTCGATAGAGCGGCATCCATTTGCGGATGACGTTGGCATTGATGCCGTGGCTGATGGCGACACTGGAAATGGATGCGCCAGGTTGCAGGCATTCCTGAACGACCTGGGCTTTGAACGGTTTCGGATAAGAGCTTCGTTGGCGCATGGAAATCCTGGCGATAAGGGCGATCGCGTCCGCTTAAAAATACGCGGACACCATCGCCCTTAAAGCCGGAGTTCGGAAGGTGAGTTCACCGGACGCTTACCATGCGGGATGCTTCCGTCTTGGGTCAATCGGCGGCGGCTGTGCTCTTCAAGCCCTGCAGGGCCTTCCTTCTCATAGCGCTCAATCCACTTGTAGCCGGTCTTCCGACTGATTTCGTAAGCCTGGCACAGGGCACTGAAGCTGGGCGGCCCCTTGAGGTAGTCCGCGATGAAAAGCAATTTCAGACCCATAGGTGTTAGCTCTCGCCAAGGCATGGTCAGATCCTCGAAAACCGACCCTGCCAGTTAAAAACTGTTACCTATGTGAGTGAACAGATTTGTAACCTATGTGGATGAGTCATACCTGTTTTTGTCTTTGCCCGAACTCTGTGAAAAACCAAAAATTTGGGGCTGCAAAGCAACCCCCTTGGCCCTTAAGCCAGGCTCTTGCTCACCACTTCATACACATCGCTGGACAACGCACCGGACGCGAGAATCCGCTCCAGCTCACCCTTCATCAGCACTTGCCGCGCATCGTCATACTTGCGCCAGCGAGTCAGCGGTGCCAGTTGGCGTGAAGCGATCTGCGGGTTCAACGCATTCAGCTCGATCACCAGGTCCGCCAGGAAGCGATAGCCCGAACCATCGGCCGCATGGAAGTTGACCAGGTTTTGCCCGGCAAAGGCCCCGATCAGCGCCCGCACCTTGTTCGGGTTCTTCAAGGTGAACGCCGGGTGCTGCATCAGCGCCTTGACCCGCGCCAGCCCGCCCGGCAGCGTGCTGGCTGCCTGCACGCTGAACCACTGGTCCATGACCAGCGGGTTGTCCTTGAAGTGCTCGGCGAAGGTCTCCAGGGCCTTGGCACGCTCGGCCTCGAACGGCGAGTTGACCAGCACGGCCAGTGCGGTCAGGCGCTCGGTCATGTTGTCGCACTTGTCGAACTGCTCCAGGGTCGCTTCCAGCACCTGCGGCTTGCCGCTCTGCATCAGGTACGACAGAGCGATGTTCTGCAGGCTGCGGCGGGCGAAATGTTCGGCAGCGGCGACGTAGGGGGTGTTGCGCGAAACCTCGCGGTTGGCCTGGTAGCGCGCCCACAGCGCGTCGAACAGCTGCTCGGCGATCTGCTGGCGGGCGAACTCGCGGGCGGCGTGGATGGCGTCGACATCGGCCACCTGGCTGATCTCGGTCAGGTAGGCTTCACCTGGCAGCGAGAGCATCTCGGCGACCATCGCGGCGTCCAGCGACTCATTGCCCAGCACGGTACCGAGCGCGGTGATCAGGCGCTGGTCGAGTTTCAGCGCTTCGCCGCGCTGATGCTGGCCGATCAGCTCCTGCAGCACCTGCACCGACAGCTGCTGGCCCGCTTCCCAGCGGTTGAAGCCGTCGCTGTCGTGCTGCATGAGGAACATCAGCTGGTCACGGTCGTACGGGAAGCTCAGCTTGACCGGGGCGCTGAAACCGCGCAACAGCGACGGCAGCGGTTTGGCCGCGATGCCCTGGAAGGTGAAGGTCTGCTCGGCTTCTGTCACCGACAGCACGCGGCTGTTGCCCGTGGCAGCAGCTTCGCCAGCCAGTTGCAGCGGCAGGTCGTTGCCTTCGGCATCGAGCAGGCCCAGTTCGACCGGGATCACGAACGGCAGCTTCTCGGCCTTTTCCGGAGTCTGCGGGCAGCTCTGGCGGAAGGTCAGGCTGTAGGTCTGCGCAGCCGCGTCATAGGCTTCGCTGACGTCCAGGCGCGGGGTGCCGGCCTGGCTGTACCAGCGTTTGAACTGGGTGAGGTCGACGCCGTTGGCATCTTCCATGGCCTTGATGAAATCGTCGGTGGTCACCGCCTGACCATCGTGGCGTTCGAAGTACAGGTCGCTGCCCTTGCGGAAGCCATCGGCGCCCAGCAGGGTGCGAACCATGCGCACCACTTCGGCCCCCTTCTCGTACACGGTCAGGGTGTAGAAGTTGGAGATCTCGATGAAGCTGTCCGGGCGCACCGGGTGGGCCATGGGGCCAGCGTCTTCGGCGAACTGGTGGGTGCGCAGGTAGGCCACGTCCTCGATGCGCTTGACCGTGCGCGAGTTCATGTCGGCGCTGAACTCGGCATCGCGGAACACCGTGAAGCCTTCCTTGAGCGACAGCTGGAACCAGTCGCGGCAGGTCACGCGGTTGCCCGACCAGTTGTGGAAGTACTCGTGGGCGACCACACCCTCGACGCGCTGGTGGGCGGCATCAGTGGCGGTTTCGGCGCGGGCCAGCACGCAACTCGAGTTGAAGATGTTCAGGCCCTTGTTTTCCATGGCCCCCATGTTGAAGTCGTTGACGGCGACGATCATGAAGATGTCCAGGTCGTACTCGCGGCCGTACACTTCTTCGTCCCAGCGCATGGACTTCTTCAGGCTGACCATGGCGTGGTCGCACTTGTCGATGTTCTCGGGCTCGACATAGATGCGCAGGGTCACGTCGCGGCCGGACTGGCGTACGAAACTGTCTTCGACGCACCACAGGTCACCGGCCACCAGCGCGAACAGGTAGGCCGGCTTCATGAACGGGTCTTCCCAGGTCGCCCAGTGGCGGCCGTCTTCTACCGGCCCGCTGCCGATCGGGTTACCGTTGCTGAGCAGCACCGGGTAGCGATGCTGCTCGGCGATCACCGTGGTGGTGAAGGTGCTCATCACGTCCGGGCGGTCGAGGTAGTAGGTGATCTTGCGGAAGCCCTCGGCCTCGCACTGCGTGCAGAACATCTTGCCGGATTTGTACAGGCCTTCCAGCGCGGTGTTGCTCTCCGGGTGGATCTTTACGCTGGTGTCGAGGGTGAAGCGTTCAGCCTTGGGATGGACCGTCAGGCTGTCGGCTTCGAGCTGGTAGTCGCTCGCCTGCAGTTCGACATCGTCCAGCGAGGCGCGCAGCAGCTCCAGCTGCTGGCCGTCCAGTTCCAGTGGCGGCAGGCCGGCACCGCGTGCCGGGTTGCGGCGCATGACCAGTTGCGCGTGGACCAGGGTGTGGTCCTCGAACAGCTCGAAGGTCAGGTGCGTCTCGTCGATCAGGTACTCGGGCGCCTGGTAATCCTTGAGGTAGATCACTTGCGGTTGTTCGGTACGCATGTGCAGGTCCTTTTTACTGGAGCACGGCCAACTGGTAGGCCGTGTACTTGCGAATATTGATCACGCCGGTGTCGAAGATCAGGTACTGGCCCTTGATGCCCAGCAGCGTGCCTTCGGCCACCGGGTCCTTGTCGAGGTTGAAGCTGACGATCTTTTTCGGGTAGGCCTCGACCGGGTAGCGCATTTCCACCACTTCGGCGTCAGGCAAAGGCTGGATCGCCTGCAGGCCGAAGCGGCCCTGCAGCTCGCGCAGGCCGTCGGCGCAGGCGTCGAAGATCTGATCGCGGATGGCCGGCAGGTCGAGCACCTCGGCGTCGCCCTTGAGCAGCGTGCGCCAGTTGGTGCGGTCCGGCACCTGGCTACGCAGGATGTCTTCGACCAGGCCCGATTGCTGGCGGGTGGCCACGCGCATGATCGGCAGCGCCTGGCTGGCGCCCTGGTCGAGCCAGCGGGTGGGCAGTTGGGTGGCACGGGTGATGCCGACCTTGATCCCCGACGAGTTGGCCAGGTACACCACATGGTCGGTCATGCAGAACTGTTCACCCCACGACGGCTCGCGGCAGGTGCCGGCGTCGTAGTGGCATTTTTCCGGGGCCATGATGCACACGTCACACTGGGCCAGCTTGGTCATGCACGGGTAGCAATAACCCTGGCTGAAGCTGGTCTTGGTGCGCTTGCCGCAATGGCTGCAGTGAATGGCGCCGAGGTACTCCAGGCGCAGGCGCTGGCCGATCAGCGGATTGACCGGCACCTGGGTGTCATCCAGGCGGAAGCTGTATTGCACCAGGGGTGCCTGCAGGCTGACCGCCATCTTGCTCAACGAGCCACGAGCGAGTTCGATCAATGTACCGAGTCCGACTTGAACAGAATGTTGGCGATGGGTGCCGACTTCGACGCGCATTCCTGCGGGCCCATGTAACCGGTGCGCTGCTCTTCGGGCAGGTTCTTCATCTCCCAGGCGATCACCGCCTGCAGCGACAACTCTTTCTGCTCGGCGGTGAGCTTGCGCCCGTCCGACCATTTGCCGATTTCCACGGCCAGTTTCAGGCTCTCGTAGATTTCCGGGGTAATGTTTTCGATCATTTGCGCGAAAGTGGACATAGTGTCTCCTGATTCAAGCCGACAGTTTACGCCGGGCCAGCGCCCCACCCAAGAGCCCGGTCAGGCATCCGATGAGCAGGCCGCCGACATGGGCGGCGTTGGCGATCTGGCCGAAGCCGAGCTGGCCGACCACGCCGGTCAGGCAGATCACCAGCCAGATCAGCATCATCACCAGCACGCCCTTGGGCAGGTTGAAGTGAGGGTTGGGCGCCAGCCACTGATATAGCCAGACGTGGCCGAGCAGGCCGTAGAGCACGCCGGACAGGCCGCCGAACAGGCTCGGGCCACTGGTGTAGTGCTGGGCCAGGTTGGACACCAGGCTGAACAGCAGGGTCAGGCCCAGCAGCAGCCAGGGGCCCTGGCGCAGTTCGATGCGTTTGCCCAGCTCCCAGTACCACAGGCCGTTCATCGCCAGGTGCAGCACGCCAAAGTGCAACAGCATGGGAGAGACCAGGCGCCACCACTGGCCTTCGGCGAGGCCCTGGGCCAGCGGGGTGAAATGCAGGTATTCACCCTGGACGCGGAAGTCGAGGAAGGTGAACCAGCTGATGGCGTTGAGGTTGTCGCCCAGGCTGGTGAGGCCGGCGACGATCAGGCACAGGACAAGGATAGTGGCGGTGACCTTGCAGGCTTTGGCTTGGGCGGCCAAAGAAGGCTGTGTGGGGGCCATCGCGGATAAATCCGCTCCTACATCGGCGTTACCGTCGGGGAAGCGCTGGTACAGCTCGCGCACGTCGGCCACCAGGCTGTCGGGGGCCCAGAGCACTTGCTCCTCGCCCTCCTCGCTGACCCGGTGCGGTACCTGAAGGCGCTGCAGCAGGTGGACGAAGCCGCTGAGGTCGACCGACAGCGGCAGGCGCATCACTTCGATGATTTTCATTGGTTGGCCTGCGGGCGTTCGACGTCGACCCAGACGAACTTGTGCGGGTCGATGCGGGTTTCATCATCCAGCCGGTAGGCCGCCAGCTTGCCGTACAGCACCGCGCTGTAGTCCAGGCAGGCCAGGTTGGCGCGGATCGGCGCCGGGCGGCCGCTGCGCCAGTAGTGGCCGACGAACAGCAACGGTTCGTCCTCGGCGTAGCGCAGCAGGGCATTCTTTTCGGTATGGCTCAGTGGCGTGCGGGCAACGTCGTCGGGCAGCGCATCAGGCTGGAAGACGATGTCGCCGTAGGTCTGCGGGTCTTCTTCCCAGAACTTGGTACGGAAGAAGGCGCGGGTCAGGCCGTCGCCACCGGTCAGGGTCAGGCCGTCCGGCAGGCGCATGTCGGTGCCGCGCAGCAGGCGGTTGCACACGGTGGCGGCAAAGCTGCCGGACACCGCCGACGCCTGGATGAAGTGCTCGTCGATGCGCCCGCCCGGGTACTGCTGGCGCAGCGGCTCGATCAGCCGCGGGTCCCAGCAGGCATGCACCAGGCGGAAGCGCCCGGCGTCGACGAACAGTGGCATGTCGTAGAACCACTGCACGAAGTCGTGCCAATCGCCGGGATGGTGGGCGAACTGGGTCAAGGTTTCGTCGATCAGCCGAGCATGGCGCGGGGTGTGTTCGCGCACGAACGACTTGCCGCTGCCGGGCAGTGCCGGTGTCACCCAGCCCAGGGCGTTGTACTCGTGGTTGCCCATGATGCAGAACGCCTGGCCGGCCTCGACCATGTCATGCACGATGTGCAGCGCCTCGCGGATGCGCGGGCCACGGTCGACGATGTCGCCAAGGAACAGGGCTTGGCGCCGAGGGTGATGCCAGACGCCGCCGACACGTTTGTAGCCGAGGGCGTCAAGCAGGCGTTCGAGGGTCAGTGCACAGCCGTGCACGTCGCCGATGATGTCGAAACTGCGCGCCGGATCGAGCATCAGTCGTCCCTGCCTCCCAGGCGGCTGCCCCAGCCGAGTTTGGTGCGACACACCTCATAGTAGTTGTGGTCGAGCGGGTGGATCAGGCGCAGCTTCTGCGGTTTCTTGCTCACCGTGATGGTGTCGCCCGGGGCGCAGGTGAAGTGGTTCTGGCCGTCGCAGGACACTTGCGGGTAGATCTGCAGGTCCTTGGACACCACGATCTTCAGCTCGCTGTTGCCGTCGACCACGATCGGCCGCCCCGACAGGGTATGCGGGTACATCGGCACGATGACGATAGCGTCGAGCTTGGGGTGCATGATCGGGCCGCCGGCCGACAGCGCGTAGGCGGTGGAACCGGTCGGGGTGGCGACGATCAGGCCGTCGGCCTTCTGGCTGCAGACGAACTGGCCGTCGATGTAGATCTCGAACTCGATCATCCGCGTCGACTTGCCCGGGTGCAGGACCACGTCGTTGAGCGCATCGCCCTGGCCGATGGCCTCGTGATGGCGACGTACCTCGGCCTGCAGCAGGAAACGGTTTTCCACCAGGTAGTGGCCGTCGAGCACCTCGGCGACTTTCTCCTCCAGCTCGTCCGGGCGGATGTCGGTCAGGAAGCCCAGGTTGCCGCGGTTGATGCCCAGCACCGGTACATTGTGCCGGGCCAGGGCGCGGGCGGCGCCGAGCAGGCTGCCGTCGCCACCGACCACGATGACCAGGTCACAGACCTCGCCGAGCAGCTTGCGCGTCGAGGTTTGCAGGCCGTGGCCGGGCAGCACTTCGGCGATGGTGTCCTCGAGGATCACGTGCAGGTGGCGCTCGAGGAGGAATTTTTTCAGTCGGCGAATGGTGTCGAGCACCTGGGAGCTGCCAAGGCGGCCGATGATACCGATATTGCGAAATTGCTCCATGGGGCTCCTGCGAGGCTCTGCGGCGGGGTGACGATGTCGCGATTATGGGCGAAACGACCGGGCAGCGGCAAACCGGCTATGCTCGCAGCATGATGCCATTTGCCGAGCTCCATGAGCTGCCCCGCCGCTTGCGCCGCCCCGCCGTGCGCGACCTGGCCTGGACCCTGCTGTCGCCCGCGCTGCTGAGCGCCCCGCCCTGCCCCCAGCGCCATCCGCTGGCGGGCAGCGCCTGGGCGGGCGATCCGCAACGCCTGCAGGACTGGTTGCACGCACTGGATGCAGATGATCTGCCCTTGCGCGAGTGGTTGGCAAAGATCACCAGCCGGCGCCTGGGGCTGTACTACGAAGGTCTGTGGCAGTTCGCCCTGGCGCACGCGCCCGGTGTCGAGCTGCTGGCGTCCAACCTGGCGATTCGTGCAGGCGGGCGAACCCTGGGCGAGCTGGACATTCTGCTGCGTGATGGCGAAGGCACCCATCATCTGGAGCTGGCCATAAAACTGTATCTGGGGCCGACCGAGGACGACGGACGCGACCCGGCGCACTGGCTCGGGCCTGGGTGCCATGATCGGCTCGGCAGCAAACTGGCACACCTGGCCGGGCACCAGTTGCCCATGTCGGCAGACGCGCAGAGTCGCGAAGCGCTGGCCGCTGTAGGGGTCGACCAGGTGCAGGCGCACCTGTGGCTGGGTGGCTATCTGTTCTATCCATGGCCGGGGCACGCCGAGCCGCCTGCGGGGGCCAACCCCCGGCATTTGCGCGGGCGCTGGATACGACGGCGGAATTGGGCAGCGACAGCAGACGAACACTGGCAACCGCTACCACGGCATGCCTGGCTGGCGCCGGCACGGGCAGAGCCAAAGGAATGCTGGACCGTACAGCAGTTCGAGGCCTGGCTGGCTCAGCTGGACGAACATGCACCCGCGCAGTTGCTGGTCCGGCTGGAGTCGGATGACGAAGGTGCCTGGCAGGAAGTCGAGCGCGTGTTTCTAGTGGCAGACAGTTGGCCACATTTGCCGGACAACAGAATTTTCACAGATCCAGCGCAAAGATTTGTTTCAAATAGCCATTAGAGTGCTATCTGAGCGCCAACAAGAGCGCCATTCCGACCCTGATGACGAGGACCGATCATGGTTTCATCCACCCCCGCGCCCCATTACGCGCGCCTGTCCATCGCCCTGCATTGGCTCATGCTGGTGTTGCTGGCCGCTGTGTACGCCTGTATCGAATTTCGCGGCCTGTTCCCCAAGGACAGCGCCGAACGCAACCTGATGAAAGACCTGCACTTCATGCTCGGCCTGAGTGTGTTCGTGCTGGTCTGGCTGCGCCTGGCCGCGCGCCTGATCTCCCCGGCCCCGCCCATCGTGCCCAATCCGCCGGCTTGGCAGACCGGCCTTGCGCACCTGATGCACCTGGCGCTGTACCTGCTGATGATCGGCCTGCCCCTGGCCGGCTGGCTGATCCTCAGCGCTGCCGACAAGCCGGTGCCGTTCTTCGGCCTGGAACTGCCGCACCTGATCGGCCCCGACCCGGACCAGGCCAAGTTCATCAAGGGCTGGCATGAACGGGTGGCGACCTGGGGTTACTGGCTGATCGGCCTGCATGCCCTGGCCGGGCTGTACCACCACTACGTGCAGCGCGACAACACGCTGCTGCGCATGCTGCCCTACAAGTAACCACGACGGCCTTGCAGGCCGCCGGTGTGGACGAAGATCAGGCGGGTACCGGGCGCGAACAGCCCAGCCCCGACCTGATCGCGCAGGGCCAGCAAGGCCTTGCCGGTGTACAGGGCTTCCAGCGGCACGCCACTGTGCCGCTCGCTCGCGGCGATGAACGCCAGCAACTCATCATCGAATTTGCCAAAGCCGCCGCGGCAGGCGTCGTGCAGCTGGTAGCCCTGCAAGCCGACCAGTTCGGCGACTGTTTCCGGCACGCCGTGATCCATTGGCACGGCCAAAGCAGCATGCACCGGGTGTTCTTCTGCCTCGGCAAGGACCAGACCGGCCAATGTCGTACCGGTACCTGCAGCCAGCCACCAGGCGTCGTAGCCCGACCACCCCAGCGCTGACAGCTGCGAACGGGCTTGCTCGACGATCAGCGCACAACCTTCGGCACCCGCCGCCCCGCCACCGCCTTCGGGAATGCAGTGCCAGCCCGGATAACGGGCCTGCCAAGGCTCCCAGAAGCCCCGTTCATGGCGTGCCCGATAGCCGCCGTAGCCCAGCCAGTGCACTTCCATACCCAAGGCTTGCAGGTCGCGCACTGTGGGGGTGTCTTGTGGGTGACCGCGCAGCAAACCGGCGGTGGCGAAGCCGAAGCGCTTGCCAGCGGCGGCCAAGGCGTGGAGGTGGTTGGAATGGTTGCCGCCCAGGCTGATCAGGCCGGGGGCGCCTGCGGCATGGGCATGCTGCAAGTGGTGCCGGAGCTTGAACCACTTGTTGCCGCTGATCAGTGGGTCGATCAGGTCCAGGCGCAGGATCGCGGCCTGGAGCTTGGCTTGCTGAACCCAGGGCAGATTCAGGGGCTGGAGCGGTGCTTGAGGGAGGTCATCGAACATGACACCGAGTTTACCGTGTATCGCGGGGGCGCGTTGCGCCCCGGCGATCTCACAGTTCGGCAGCGATTCGAGACCCTTGGTTGATTGCCCGCTTGGCATCCAGCTCGGCCGCCACATCGGCACCGCCGATCAGGTGCACCGATTGCCCCGCCGCAACCAGCCCTTCATGCAATTCACGCAACGGATCCTGCCCGGCACAGATCACCACGTTGTCCACGGCCAGCACCTGCGGTTCCCCTTCGCCAATGCGAATGTGCAGGCCAGCGTCGTCGATCTGCAGGTACTCGACGCTGTTGAGCATCTGCACCTGCTTGTTCTTCAACCCGGTGCGGTGAATCCAGCCAGTGGTCTTGCCCAGCCCGTCGCCCACCTTGGATTTCTTGCGCTGCAGCAGGTACACCTGCCGCGCCGGCGCATGCGGCTCGGCCGTGATCCCGGCAACGCCACCGCGTGCCTCCAGGTGGGTATCGATCCCCCACTCTTTCCAGAACGCTTCGCGGTCCTGGCTGCTGGCCACGCCCTGATGCACCAGGTACTCGGACACGTCAAAACCGATGCCGCCGGCGCCAATCACCGCCACCGACTTGCCCACCGGCTTGCGCTCGAGCAGCACGTCCAGGTAGCTCAGCACCTTGGCATGCTCGACACCTGGGATGGCCGGGGTACGCGGCGCGATACCGGTGGCCAGGATGATCTCGTCGAAACCGCCACCGACCAGTGCCTGCACATCGACCCGGGTATTCAGGCGCAGATCGACGCCCGTGCTTTTCACCTTGTTGCGGAAATAGCGCAAGGTCTCGTAGAACTCCTCCTTGCCCGGTACCCGCTTGGCGACGTTGAACTGCCCGCCAATTTCGCCTGCGGCATCGAACAGCGTCACTTCATGGCCACGCTCGGCCGCCACGGTAGCCGCTGCCAGGCCCGCCGGGCCGGCACCCACCACAGCGATGCGCTTCACGGCACGTACCGGCAGGTAGTTGAGCTCGGTCTCGTGGCAGGCGCGCGGGTTGACCAGGCAACTGGTCAGTTTGCCACCGAAGGTGTGGTCCAGGCAGGCCTGGTTGCAACCGATGCAGGTATTGATCTCGTCGGCGCGCCCTTCGGCCGCCTTGTTGACGAAGTCAGCGTCGGCGAGAAATGGCCGGGCCATGGAGACCATGTCGGCATCGCCCTCGGCCAGCACGGCTTCGGCCACTTCCGGGGTATTGATGCGGTTGGTGGTGATCAGCGGAATGTTCACAGCGCCGCGCAGCTTGGCGGTGACCTTGCTGAACGCCGCACGCGGCACTTTGGTGGCGATGGTCGGGATACGCGCCTCGTGCCAGCCGATACCAGTGTTGATCAGCGTCGCGCCGGCCTGCTCGATGGCCTTGGCCAGCAGCTCGATTTCGTCCCAGGTGCTGCCGCCCTCGACCAGGTCGAGCATCGACAGGCGGAAGATGATGATGAAGTTCGGCCCTACCGCGTCGCGCACACGGGTGACGATCTGCACCGCCAGGCGCATGCGGTTCTCGTAGCTGCCACCCCAGCGGTCGGTGCGGTGGTTGGTGTGGGCGGCGAGGAACTGGTTGATGAAGTAGCCTTCGGACCCCATGATCTCGACGCCATCGTAGCCGGCACGCTGGGCCAGCACGGCGCAATTGACGAAGTCGGCAATTTGCTTCTCGATGCCTGCTTCATCCAGCTCCTTGGGCTTGAACGGGTTGATCGGCGCCTGAATCGCGCTGGGTGCCACCTGGCGCGGGCTATAGGCGTAGCGCCCGGCATGCAGGATCTGCAGGCAGATCTTGCCCCCTGCCTCATGCACGGCGTCGGTGACGATCCGGTGCTTGTCGGCCTCTTCCTCGGTGCTGAGCTTGGCGGCGCCAGAATACACGCCACCTTCGTCGTTCGGCGCGATGCCGCCAGTGACCATCAGGCCGACGCCACCCCGGGCGCGCTCGGCAAAATACGCCGCCATGCGTTCGAAACCGCCCGCGCGCTCCTCGAGGCCGGTGTGCATCGAGCCCATCAGGGTGCGGTTGCGCAAGGTGGTGAAGCCCAGATCGAGCGGGGCCAGCAAATGCGGGTAGCGGTCGGCAGCCATGGTAGGTTCCCCAGGTGGCGTGATCACGGAATGCGGGTACCTCTGCGGGCCCCGTCGTTTATCTGCCTGCGACATTAAACAGCCGTTTGAACGCGCTCAATGATCGAAACTGACAACTTATTGATCCTCCCGCGCAGCGGGACTACCCTAGGGAACCCTCGATTCCCAAGGCGCTGTACCGCTTGATGCGAAAACTCCTGGCAGGCGCCCTGGCGCTGGTAATGATCACCGCTCTGTGCGGCTACGTTTTCTGGACCCAACAGCGCCCGGAAGGCCACTATCTCTCCGATCTGCGCATCGAACTGGCGCTCAACCATGGCGTGCCCGGCGAGCATGGCAACCTGCTCGGCATCGAGCCGTTGCTGTTCCCCAGCGACTACCAGAACTTGCAACGCCTGCACCGCAAGCTGTCTGCCTATCTGGAGCAGGCACGCGCCCAGGGCCTGGTTGGCCCGCGCACGGTTGTGGTATTGCCGGAACACATCGGCACCTGGCTGTGGGCTCGTGGCGAAAAGAACGAGCTGTACCAGGTCACCCGCAGCCGCGACGCCGAGCAGTGGCTTGAGCTCAGCAACCCGCTGCGCTATGGCCTGGCGATGCTGAACGCCAATGGCGATGATCGGCGCGCCGATGCCCACCTGCGCATGAAGGCCAAGCAAATGGCCCGCGACTACCAGCAACTGTTCGGTGGCCTGGCCAAGGAGTTCGGCGTAACCCTGGTAGCAGGCTCGATCGTGCTGCCCGCCCCGTACGTCGAACAAGGCGTGCTGCACATTGGCCAGGGGCCACTGTTCAACAGCAGCCTGGTATTCGCCGCAGACGGCTCGCCGCTTGGCCAGCCGCAACACCAGCAATACCCCGACAGCGAAACAAGGCGCTACATCCACCACGGCCGGCACTTCCCGCTGCAGGTGCTGCAGACCCCCGCCGGGCGCCTCGGCGTGCTGATCGGCAGCGACAGTTGGTACCCCGAAAACCAGCGTAAGTTGCAGCAACAGCAGGTCCAGTTGATCGCCAACCCGGTGTACCTCAGCGGCAAAGGCAGCTGGGATGAACCCTGGCGCGGCAATCGCCATCAGGACGCCGCTGCCGAGCTGCCCCTGCAACGCGGCGAAGTCAGCGAGCAGACCGCCTGGCAACGCCTGACCCAGGCCGCAGGTGACGGCGTCAGCAGCATGAGCGTGTTCATGCGTGGGCAGTTTTGGGAACAGGGCAGCGACGGCCAGGGCTTCGCCCATCAGGCAGGCGAGTTGCTGGCGGGCCCTCCCAGCCACGGTGCGCGCCTGCTGAACCTGTGGCTGTAGACACGTGAGCCGCCCCCGCGTGCGCCTGGGCGACCTTTCGGTGGGTTTCGTCCAGCCCCTGGCCGAAGCCCTGCGCGAGCTAGGTCATGATCCGGTGCCGCTGCTTCAGCGCTACGGGCTCGATAGCGCACGCCTGGCCGAAGCTGGCGCGCGCCTGTCGATCCCGCGCTACATGCACCTTGGGCATGCGGCCATCGCGCTGTGTGGCGAGCCAGCGCTGGGCCTGCGCATGGGGCGCCTGAGTCGCCTGGCCCAGGCCGGGCTGGCCGGCGTCACGGCAGCCCAGGCCCCTACCCTGGGCGAGGCGGCGCGTACGCTGCTGCGTTTCGAGCCACTATACGCCGCCAACTACCGTGGCCATTCCAGCTATCAGGAAGACGCCCAGGGCGCATGGCTGCGTTTCTACTCGATCAGCCCCTACAACGACTACAACCGCTTCGTGGTCGATTCGCTGCTGGCCGGCTGGCTGGCGCAGCTCGCCGCCCTGGCTGGCGCCCCCTTGCAGGCCGAGCGTCTGGAGGTCGAATTCGATGCGCCCGACTACGCCGCCGGCTACCAGCCCCTTTGCTCCACACCCGTGCAATTCGGCGCCAGCGCCAACCGCTTGCGGCTGAGCCGCAGCACGCTCGAGCAGGCCAATCCACAGCACTGCCCGAGCACCTTCGGCCATCTGCAGCAGTTGTGCGAAGCGGAAATGCTCCAGCGCACTCGGGTACGCAGCCTGGGCGAACGCATTACTTACCTGCTCGGCCCGTTGCTCAATGGCGGCCGTGAGCCGGACCTCGAAGAAGTGGCATTGCACCTGCAACTGCCCACCTGGACACTGCGGCGCAAACTGGCCGAAGAAGGCACACGCTTTCGCGACCTGCTCAACGACACGCGACGCGACCTCGCCGAGGCCTACATCCGCGATACGGAGCTGGCCTTTGGCGAGATCGCCTATCTGTTGGGGTTTGCATCGGCAGAAGCCTTCCAGCGCGCATTCAAGCGCTGGACGGGCCTTACGCCGGGGGAGTTTCGCCGCAGCCAGCGGCGGGCAGGTTAAAGCTCTGTGGCGTCGTCTGCCGGTTCCGGCGGATCCAGTTCGTAAGCCTGAAAGTCGAGCAGCTCTTCCTGATAGTCATCCATCGCCCTGCGTCCTCTTCTCATCTGTCTTCGTTGGTCATGTCTTCAACCTAAGCGGGCCGGGTGAAGGAATGATGACAAGCTCATGAGTGGTAAACGTAGCAGGTGTTCAGGAAGTTATCGCCGCTCATCTGTAACAGCGAATTAAAGCGACGACGGTGCAGGCTGCGCGTCCTGCTGCACCTGAATCGGTGCGGCTTCCACTGGCGGTGCCACCGGTTGCGAGCTCTGGCTGTCATCGACCACCGGCTTGGCCGCGGCTTCACTGGCAGGTGCAACCGCCGCAGGTTCCGGCGTGGCGTCAACCAGTGGCGCAGCTGCTGGCGCTGCAACGGCCGGAGCCGCCGAGGCCTGCTCCGGCAAGCCCAGGTCAGGCGCTGGCTTTTCGGGCTTGACCACAGGCGCTTCGACCTTGGCCTTGGCGACTTTCTTCGGTTTCGGCAGGAAGCTTTCGACCAAAGCGAAGTAACGGTCGTAGAACTGCGCCGCCGTCACCGTCTCGCTGGCGACCTTGACCATCGAGTCATCGCTGGAGCCGATCGGCATCGATACCGAGCCGAGCACGCCGACCCCCAGGCTGGCGGAGCTGTTGGACTTCTTCAGGCTGTAACGGTCCTGCAGGGCGTTGGCGAACATGGTCGAACGCTTATCGTCGTTGACGTCTGGCGCACAGGTCACGTTGAAGCTGATCTGCAGGTGGTTTTCGCTGTTCTGCTGGAAGCTCTTGTTGCCCATCACCTGGTTGGCGCCACTGCTGGTGATGATGTAGCCCTGGCTGAGCAACGCACGGCGAGCCGCCTCGCAGGAGCCGGCATCGGTCACCGGGAAGCTGCGCGAGTAGGTCCCCGAGTCGTCGAAGTTCTCGTGCTCGTAGATGGCAGCTTTCTTCGAAGAGCAACCGGTCACGCCCGCCAGCACCAGGGCCAGCCCGAGCGCACCAAAGACGGATGATCTGGCCATTGCGAATTCCGGGTAAGTCAAAAGATGCCTATTGTGCATCACTGCAGGCAAGCACAGGAACCATTGATCGGTGAAGAACCTGTCAGGTTCGTGTAAATCTGGTCGCCGACAGGACACAGAAACGAAAAAAGCGACCAGAAGGTCGCTTTCTCGTTGCTTCAAGGCGTTCAAGGGGCCTTGAGGCGAAGATGGCGCAGCGGACGGGACTCGAACCCGCGACCCCCGGCGTGACAGGCCGGTATTCTAACCGACTGAACTACCGCTGCGTATCATTCAGGCTTTCGCCCGATTGAAACCTGGGTCCGCCCTTCCGGCGCGATGGCCTCAGGGCAGGCACAAAAAAAGCGACGTGTGATCGCTTCATTTGTGTTTGCTTCAAGGTGTTCTAGGGACCTCGAAACGAAGATGGCGCAGCGGACGGGACTCGAACCCGCGACCCCCGGCGTGACAGGCCGGTATTCTAACCGACTGAACTACCGCTGCGTATCGTTCAGGCTTGCGCCCGATTGAAACTGGGATCAGCTTCAGGCATTTCGCCTTTGGCTTCAGACCGGTGCCAGGCACCCATCTGTTACTAAAAATGGCGCAGCGGACGGGACTCGAACCCGCGACCCCCGGCGTGACAGGCCGGTATTCTAACCGACTGAACTACCGCTGCGCAGTGCGTTTCTCTCCGGCCGTCGACTTCATCAGAAGCGTCCAGCGCTAGAAACAATCTCAGGAAGTGGTGGGTGATGACGGGATCGAACCGCCGACCCTCTGCTTGTAAGGCAGATGCTCTCCCGGCTGAGCTAATCACCCTCGCGATGTTGCTTGTTGCGTTTGCTTCGCTGAGGCCGCGAAATTTACGCAGGTGGCGATGCTAAGTCAATAGCCCCGTTGAATTTTTTTCAAAAAAGGTAAAAACGGAAAAGGGACCTTTCGGTCCCCTTCCCTTACTGCAGTCTGCTCAGGTGTAGATCATCTTGCGGGTCATGCCGCCGTCGACCACGAACTCCTGGCCAGTGACGAACCCGGCCTGGCGCGACAGCAGCCAGGCGACCATGGCCGCCACATCCTCCACCGTCCCTACCCTGCCCGTCGGATGCTGGGCATGGTCGGCCTCGGTCAAGGGCTCGGCACGGCGCTGGGACGGGTCACGGGCATCGATCCAGCCCGGGCTCACCGCATTGACGCGGATCTCCGGGCCCAGGCTCATGGCCAGGGCATGGGTCAAGGCCACCAGTCCGCCTTTGCTCGCCGCATAGGCCTCAGTGTCCGGTTCGGACTGCCGGGCACGGGTCGAGGTCAGGTTGACGATCGCACCATTGTGCGCACGCAAGTACGGCGCACAATGCTTGGCCAGCAACATCGGGCCATTGAGGTTGACCGCCAGCACCCGGTTCCACTGCGCCAGGCTCAGGCTTTCCAGGGTCTGGTTGTGCGGGTTGGCGATCGCCGCGTTGCACACCAGCGCATCCAGACGCCCGAATTGGCCGAGCACCTCGGACACCCCGGCGCTGACCTGGGCCTCGTCGGCCACGTCCATGGTGATGAACCAGGCGTTATCGCCCAGGGCCTTGGCGACCTTGGCACCGCGCTGGCGGTCGAGGTCGCTGAGCACCACTTGCCAACCTTCGCAGATCAGCCAGGCGGCAATGCCCAGGCCGATGCCGCGGGCGGCACCGGTGACCAGGGCAACCCGACCATTATGGCCGGGTACACCGCCGCGGATTTCCATCACAGCGCCGCCAGCCCACGGGCGAGATCCGCCTGCAGGTCGGCCACGTCTTCCAGGCCCACGGCAACCCGGATCAGGCTGTCGCGGATGCCCGCAGCCTCACGCTCCTGCGGCGTCAGGCGGCCGTGGGAGGTGGTGGCCGGGTGGGCGATGGTGGTCTTGCTGTCGCCGAGGTTGGTGGTGATCGAGATCACCCGGGTCGCGTCGATGAAGCGCCAGGCGCCCTCTTTGCCACCCTTGACCTCGAAGCTGACCACCGCACCGAAGCCGCTCATCTGGCGCTTGGCCAGTTCGTGCTGCGGGTGGCTCGGCAAGCCGGCGTAATGCACCTTCTCCACGCCCTCTTGTTGCTCCAGCCATTGCGCCAGGATCTGCGCGCTCTCGCAGTGCGCACGCATGCGCAGCTTGAGGGTTTCCAGGCCTTTGGTGAAGATCCAGGCGTTGAACGGGCTAAGGGTCGGCCCGGCAGTACGCAGGAAGCCCACCACTTCTTTCATCTGCTCGGCACGGCCGGCGACCACGCCACCCATGCAACGGCCCTGGCCGTCGATGAACTTGGTGGCCGAGTGGAACACGATGTCGGCACCCAGCTTGAGCGGCTGCTGCAAGGCCGGGGTGCTGAAGCAGTTGTCCACCACCAGCATGGCACCACGGGCGTGGGCAATTTCAGCCAGTGCAGGAATATCCACCAACTCGGCCAGCGGGTTGGAGGGGGACTCTACGATCAGCAGCTTGGTGTTGGCCTTGATGGCCTTTTCCCAGCCAGCAAGATTGACCAGTGGCACGTAGTCCACCTGCACACCGAAGCGCTTGAAGTACTTCTCGAACAGGCTGATGGTCGAGCCGAATACGCTCTGCGACACCAGTACGTGGTCGCCGGCACTGCACAGCGACATGACTACGGCAAGGATCGCCGCCATGCCGGTGGAGGTGCCCACGGCCTGCTCGGCGCCTTCCATTGCCGCCAGGCGCTCTTCGAACGCACGCACGGACGGGTTGGTATAGCGCGAGTAGACGTTGCCCGGCGTTTCGCCGGCAAAGCGCGCAGCGGCATCGGCCGCCGTGCGGAACACATAGCTGGAGGTCAGGAACAGCGCTTCGCTGTGCTCGGCCTCCGGTGTACGGTTTTGACCGGCGCGCACCGCCAGGGTGTCGAAACCGACACCCTCGAGGTCACTGTCCAGTCGTCCGGCATCCCATTGATCCGTCATGCCGTCGCTCCCAAATCAGTTGTTGTAGAGGTCGATGATCGCGCTGACCGCCTGGTTCTTGACCTTGGCCAGGTCGTTACGGGCCTGCTCGATACGGTCAAGGTAGGCTTCGTCGATGTCGCCGGTGACGTATTCACCGTTGAACACCGCGCAATCGAAGTGATCGATCTTGATCTTGCCGCCACCGACCGAGTCGATCAGGTCCGGCAGGTCCTGGTAGACCAGCCAGTCGGCGCCGATCAACTCGGCCACCTGTTCGGTGGTACGGTTGTGGGCGATCAGTTCGTGAACACTCGGCATGTCGATGCCGTAGACGTTGGGGTAGCGCACCGCAGGGGCTGCGGAGCAGAAGTAGACATTCTTGGCGCCGGCTTCACGGGCCATCTGGATGATCTGCTTGCAGGTGGTGCCGCGCACGATCGAGTCGTCCACCAGCATCACGTTCTTGCCGCGGAATTCCAGCTCGATTGCGTTGAGTTTCTGGCGCACCGACTTCTTGCGTGCGGCCTGGCCAGGCATGATGAAGGTACGGCCGATGTAGCGGTTCTTGACGAAGCCTTCGCGGAATTTCACGCCCAGACGGTTGGCCAGCTCCAGCGCGGCAGTGCGGCTGGTGTCCGGGATCGGGATGACCACGTCGATGTCGTGCTCGGGGCGCTCGCGCATGATCTTGTCGGCGAGCTTTTCGCCCATGCGCAGACGGGCCTTGTACACCGAGATACCGTCGATGATCGAGTCCGGGCGGGCCAGGTAGACGTGCTCGAAAATGCACGGCTGCAGCTTCGGTGCGTCGGCGCACTGCTTGGTGAACAGCTGGCCTTCTTCGGTGATGTACACCGCTTCGCCCGGCGCCAGGTCGCGGATCAGGGTGAAGCCGAGGACGTCGAGGGCGACGCTTTCCGAGGCGATCATGTATTCCACGCCTTCGTCGGTGTGACGCTGGCCGAATACCACCGGGCGGATGCCGTTCGGGTCACGGAAGCCGACGATGCCATAGCCGGTGATCATCGCGACTACTGCGTAACCACCGACGCAACGGCTGTGCACGTGGGAAACGGCGGCGAACACGTCTTCCTCGGTCGGCTGCAGCTTGCCACGCACGGCCAGCTCATGGGCGAACACGTTCAGCAGCACTTCCGAGTCGGAATTGGTGTTGACGTGGCGCAGGTCGGACTCGTAGATCTCCTTGGCCAGCTGCTCGACATTGGTCAGGTTGCCGTTGTGCGCCAGGGTAATGCCGTACGGCGAGTTGACGTAGAACGGCTGGGCTTCGGCCGAAGTCGAGCTGCCCGCGGTCGGGTAGCGCACGTGACCGATGCCGATGCTGCCGACCAGGCGCTGCATGTGGCGCTGCTGGAAGACGTCACGCACCAGGCCATTATCCTTGCGCAGGAACAACCGGCCGTCGTGGCTGGTCACGATACCGGCAGCGTCCTGGCCGCGGTGCTGGAGGACCGTAAGCGCGTCATACAGCGCCTGATTGACGTTCGACTTACCGACGATACCGACGATGCCACACATGCGACGCAACCCCTACTTTGATGAAACTTGAACGAACAGCGCTCAGGGCTTTGCCGGCCCGAGCAACTGCTCCTTGAATGGAAGATCAGCCGGAGCGCTGATCAGCCCACTGGGAGTCCACTGACCGGTGAAACCCAGGATCAGGTTTTTCGACCAGTCAGCGACCAATAGAAACTGTGGTATCAGGCGTGATTCCTGCCACCAGGTGTCTTGCTGCACCGGCCCCAGACTGAGCAGGCCGACGGCCACCACCACCAGCAAGCCCCCGCGTGCGGCACCGAAGGCCATGCCGAGGAAACGATCGGTGCCGGACAACCCGGTCACGCGGATCAGCTCGCCGATAAGAAAGTTGAGCATGGCCCCCACGAGCAGGGTGGCGACGAAAAGAATGGCGCAGCCGGCGATGGTGCGCATCGACGGCGTCTGGATATAGCTTTCAAGGTACACCGAAAGCGACCCACCGAACATCCAGGCGACCGCCCCTGCAACGATCCAGATGAGCAGGGACAAGGCTTCCTTGACGAAGCCGCGCTTGAGACTGATCAGTGCGGAGACGGCGATGATCGCGATGATCGCCCAATCAACCAGAGTAAAGGCCACGGTGCTGCCTGCAGACGTTTGAGGCGGCGCATTTTACCAGAGCGAAAGGCCGGGAGTAAGCGGAATGTCAGGTGGATCCCTGAGTCAGGTTTTCAGGCCTGCGTCGCTCCCACAGAGGTATCACCGGCGTCCAGGCCTGCGCTGTACTTGTGGGAGCCGCGCTTGCCGGCGATGGGCCGCGAAGCGGCCCCGGCAATTTATGCAACAACCATGAAACTATGGGGCCGCTTTGCGGCCCATCGCCGGCAAGCGCGGCTCCCACAGGGATCGCGCCAGCTTTAAGCATTTGACCAGGACAGTTGCTTCTACTGGAACAACGCTGACCCGTGCTCAGCCTTTTTCGGGCTGGAAGCGCACCACGAAGCCATTGAGCTTCTGCTGGCGGTTGATCGTTTCGCGCAGTTTGTCAGCCTCGGCGCGCTCGATCAACGGCCCGACATACACCCGGTTCATGCCACCGGCCGAGCGGATGTAGGCGTTGTAGCCCTGGCTGCGCAGGGTCTTCTGCAGGTTCTCGGCGCCGGCCCGGCTGGACAGGCTGGCCAGCTGGATCGACCAGCTCACCGGCAGGCCATTGACATCGATCTTCGACGGCGCAGGCGCAGTTGCCACTGGCGCGGCCGGCTTGGCAACAGGTGCCGGCGCTGGCACAGGCGTCTGCGGTTTGGCCTGGGCTTGCACCTGGGGCTGAGCCTGCGGCGACGGCGTGATCGGCTGGCTCGGCGTCCTCATCGGCGCCGTCGACTCGTTGACCACCACTGGCGGCTGCTCGGGCTGTTCGGATTGCTCAGGCAGAGGCTGTGGCTCAGGTACCGCCACCTGTTCCACCTTGACCTCCGGCAGGGTCGGCATGGCCGGCGCCTGCGGGGCGTCGACCCGCACCTGGCGCATCTCGTCCTGGCGGGTGAACAGCATCGGCAGGAAAATCACCGCCAGCGCCACCAGCACCAACGCACCCACCATGCGCTGTTTCATCCCTTTGTCCAGCACTGCCATCTAGTCACCCCTCCAGGGCCTGCCGCTCCAGCCATTCCAGGGCCTCGGCGACACAGAAAAACGAACCGAACAGCAGAATCTGATCATCCGCCGTCGCCTGCGCGCATTGCCCCTCAAGGGCGGCGTCGACGCTGGCGTAAGACTTCACCGCAGCACCATGGTTCGTCAAGGCAGCGACCAATTCGGCAGCCGGACGGCTGCGCGGCGTGTGCAGAGGCGCTACCGCCCAGTCATCCACCAACCCGTGCAGCGGCGCGATGACGCCCTGCAGGTCCTTGTCGGCGAGCAGGCCGAACACTGCCAGGCGCCGGCCTTTCAGAGGACGCGCAGCCAGACGACGGGCCAGATACTCCGCAGCGTGCGGGTTGTGCCCGACATCCAGCAGCAGCTCAACAGCACTGCCCTGCCAGGTCAGTTGGCGACGGTCGAGGCGGCCGGTGATGCGGGTGTCGAGCAAGGCCTGACGGATCTGCCCAGCGTCCCACGGCAAGCCCATCAACAGATAGGCCTGCAGGGCCAGGGTGGCGTTCTCCATGGGCAGGTCGAGCAGTGGCAGACCGTGCAACGCTACCGGCTTGCCGTCTGCAGCGACGCCGCGCCAGTCCCAACCACCTTCATGGTTTGCCAGATCGAAATCGCGGCCGCGCAGGAACAGTGGCGCCGCCAGTTCGGCGGCCTTGTCCAGCAACGGCTGCGGCGGGTCGAGGTCGCCGCACAGCGCCGGCTTGCCCTGGCGGAAGATGCCGGCCTTCTCGAAGGCCACCAGCTCACGGGTATCGCCCAGGTAGTCGACATGGTCGACGCCGATGCTGGTGACCAGCGCCAGGTCGGCATCCACCACGTTCACGGTGTCCAGGCGGCCACCGAGCCCCACTTCGAGCACCACGGCATCCAGCTGCGACTGGTAGAACAACCAGAACGCTGCCAGCGTGCCCATCTCGAAGTAGGTCAGGGAAATATCGCCCCGCGCCGCCTCGACGGCGGCAAAGGCCTCGCACAGGCGCTCATCGCTGGCTTCCTGGCCATCGATCAGGACCCGTTCGTTGTAACGCAACAGGTGGGGCGAGCTGTACACGCCCACCTTCAGCCCCTGGGCCCGCAGCAACGAGGCCACGAAGGCGCAGGTCGAGCCCTTGCCGTTGGTGCCAGTCACCGTGACCACCCGTGGCGCCAGCTTGCCCAGCGTCAGCCGGGCAAGCACCTTCTGCGACCGCTCCAGGCCCATATCGATGGCCGAAGGGTGCAACTGCTCGAGGTAGGCGAGCCACTCGCCCAGGGATCGTTGTCTCATCACGCGACCGCAGCGACCTCGCGGGCCTGCTCCGGCGTTTCCTGGCCGGTCATCTGCGCCAGCAGACGAGCCAGACGCGGACGCAGGTCGCCACGGGAGATGATCAGGTCAATGGCACCGTGCTCCAGCAGGAACTCGCTGCGCTGGAAGCCCTCTGGCAGTTTTTCGCGCACGGTCTGCTCGATCACGCGTGGGCCGGCAAAGCCGATCAGGGCCTTCGGCTCACCGACGATCACGTCGCCAAGCATTGCCAGGCTGGCGGAAACACCGCCGTAGACCGGGTCGGTCAGCACCGAGATGAACGGAATGCCTTCTTCGCGCAGGCGTGCCAGCACGGCCGAAGTCTTGGCCATCTGCATCAGCGAGATCAGCGCTTCCTGCATGCGCGCACCGCCGGAGGCGGAGAAGCAGACCATCGGGCAGCGGTTTTCCAGGGCATAGTTGGCGGCACGCACGAAACGCTCACCGACGATGGCACCCATGGAACCACCCATGAACGAGAACTCGAAGGCGCTGACCACGATCGGCATGCCCATCAGGGTACCGCTCATGGAGATCAGGGCGTCTTTTTCGCCGGTTTGCTTCTGCGCACCGACCAGGCGGTCCTTGTACTTCTTGCCGTCACGGAACTTCAGGCGGTCGACCGGCTCCAGATCGGCGCCCAGTTCGGCGCGGCCTTCCGGGTCGAGGAAGATGTCGATGCGGGCACGTGCGCCGATGCGCATGTGGTGGTTGCACTTGGGGCAGACATCCAGGGTCTTTTCCAGCTCCGGACGATACAGCACGGCCTCGCAGGCCGGGCACTTGTGCCACAGGCCTTCCGGCACCGAGCTCTTCTTCACCTCGGAACGCATGATCGAAGGGATCAGTTTGTCGACTAACCAGTTGCTCATGCTTTCTTTCTCCAGTATTGGCGGACGGGGACCGGACTGGCCGGCCATGCCCTGCCCTTGAGCTCAAATTCTTCTATGAAACGATGACGGCCCGGCCACAGGGGCTGCCTGCGCACCGCGCCGTCTTCAATCTGTGTTGTGGCCATACGGCATGCCGCTGGCCGCCCCGCAGGGCTGCGAAACCTATGGACGATGGCGCGCCGCCAGCCGTCACATCTGCCGTCACGCCTGCTTCACCGCACGCATGAAGGCTTCGATCTTCGCCGCATCCTTGATGCCCTTGGCCTGCTCCACGCCGCCACTGACGTCCACCGCATACGGCCGCACCTGGGCGATCGCCTGGCCAACGTTATCGGCCGACAGCCCGCCCGCGAGGATGATCGGCTTGCTCAGCCGCGCCGGCACCAGTGACCAGTCGAAGGCCTCGCCGGTACCGCCAGGTACGCCGGCCACGTAGGTGTCGAGGAGAATGCCGCGAGCGCCGGCATAGTGCTGGCAGGCGGCTTCCAGGTCATCGCCCGGGCGCACGCGCAGCGCCTTGATCCAGGGCCGATGAAAACCTTCGCAATCGGCCGGGGTTTCGTCGCCGTGAAACTGTAGCAGGTCCAGCGGCACCACCTCGAGAATCTCGTTCAGCTCGCAACGCGAGGCGTTGACGAATAACCCGACCGTGGTCACGAACGGCGGCAGCTCGGCAATGATCGCCCGTGCCTGGCGTACGTCCACGGCACGCGGGCTCTTGGCATAGAAGACGAAACCGATGGCATCGGCCCCCGCCTCGGCGGCGGCCAGCGCGTCTTCGATGCGGGTGATCCCGCAGATCTTGCTGCGAACGTTGCTCATGGACTGCAAACCCTGAGTGATCTTGTGAGGGGCCCGATGTTAGCAAATGACTTTTGACGCGTCAGTCGGCCAACGCCTCATAACCGGTCAAAAAGTGTGGGCCGATGTAACGCTGCGGCAGCTGGAACTCTTCCGGGTACTCCACTTGCACCAGGTACAAGCCGTAAGGGTGCGCGGTTACTCCGCCCTCGCGGCGGTTGCGCCCTTCCAGCACCTCGCGCGCCCATTCGACCGGGCGCTCACCGGCACCGATGGTCATCAGTACGCCGGCAATGTTGCGCACCATATGGTGCAGGAAGGCAGTGGCTCGCACGTCCAGCACGATCATCTGACCGTGGCGGGTCACGCGCAGGTGATGAATGTGCTTGATCGGCGACTTGGCCTGGCACTGGCTGGCACGAAAGGCGCTGAAGTCATGGGTACCGAGCAGGTACTGGGCTGCCTGGGCCATGCGCTCGACGTCCAGCGGGCGGTGGTTCCAGGTCACTTCCTCGGCCAGGTGCGCGGGGCGGATCGGATCGTTGTAGATCACGTACCGGTAGCGCCGGGCACAGGCCTTGAAGCGCGCATGGAAGTCGGCCGGCATCGGCCGCGACCAGACCACGCTGATGTCGTGGGGCAGGTTGAAATTGGTGCCCAGGGTCCAGGCACGCTCGTCACGCACGGCGCGGGTGTCGAAATGCACGATCTGCCCGCAGCCGTGCACGCCGGCATCGGTGCGCCCGGCGCAGATGACACTGATCGGCTCGTCGGCCACCTTCGACAGCGCCTGCTCGAGGGCCTGCTGGACGCTGGGCACGCCGCTGGCCTGGCGCTGCCAGCCGCGGTAGCGCGAGCCCTTGTATTCCACACCCAGGGCAATGCGGGTGAAGCCTTCGGCGGCCGATTCGGTGGCGGCAGTGTCGATGATGTCCAAGAGCGTGAAACCTGTGGGTGATACGGAATGGCGGGGATTATAACGACAACGGCAGCCCTGTTGGGCTGCCGTCGTGGTTGTTGCTGCCTGAAGCGGAATCAGACCAGGCGCGAGAGCATCTCTTCGGCTTCCTGACGCTGGCCGTCATCACCATCCTTGACCACTTCGTCGAGGATGTCACGGGCGCCCTGGTGGTCGCCCATGTCGATGTAGGCGCGCGCCAGGTCGAGCTTGGTCGCTACTTCATCGGCACCGGAGAAGAAGTCGAAGTCGAGGTCATCCAGCGGCTCGGGCTCGGCTGCAGCGTCCTCGGCGGTGAAGTGCGGCTCCAGCGATGGCGATTCCAGGCTTTGCGACAGCTTGTCGAGCTCGGCGTTGACGTCGCTCAGCTCCGAGGCAAAGCTCTTGGCTGCTGGCGAGTCGTCATCCAGCGACAGCGACAGGTCGAAGTCGTCCGGCAGCTCCAGCTCGGAAATCGGGTCGAACTCCGGGATGGCGTCGAAGGCCGCCAGTTCGGCGGCAACGTCCACCGGCTCTTCTTCCACCGCATCCGGGGCAACTGGAGCAGCCGTTTCGCCACTGTCCAGATCGAAATCGGCCAGGTCGAAATCAGCCAGGTCGTCAACACTCTGCGGCTCAGCCTGAGCCTGGGCCAGCAAGGCTTCGAAATCGTCATCGGCATCGGTTTCCGGCACAACGGCTGCCGGCTCGGCTTCCACCTGAGCCTCGGCCAGTGGCGCCTCATCCACCATCGGCGGCTCGAGATGATCATCAACCGGCAGATCATCACCCAGGCTCAGGTCGAAGGCGCTGTCCAGGTCGTTATCATCGAGTACCGAGGTCTCGGTGAACGCCTCGGCGGCTGCTTCGAGCTCAGGTTCAGCTGCTGGCTCAGTTGCCGGCTCTTGCTCGACGACTGCCTGCGGCTCAGGTGCCACTTCAGGTTCTGCTTCTGCTTGCGGCTCTTCCTGAAGCAACTCCTGCACATACTGCTCGTCCATTTCGGCGGCCAGTGCCGCAGCACCCACGCCAACGGCGGCGGCAGCGAGCCCCAGCATGGCCGGGTAGCGCTCCTTGAGGCTGTTGACCTGTGCAGTGTTCGCTTCGTTGCCAGGCAGCTTGCGCTCCTGCTCGACGAAGGCGCTGTGGTCGCCCTGGCGGGCGTAGACATCCATCAGCTTGAGGCGCAAGGTGTCGTTTTCCGGCTGCGCCGCCACAGCTGTTTCCAGCAGGTCGGCCGCGTGATTCAGGCGACCACGCGACAGACTCAGATCAACTTCAGCCAGCAGTTCGGCATTCGGGTCCTGTACCGGCTCGGGCTCGGCAACCGGGGCAACAGGCGCGGGAGCAGCTGGTTTTTCCGCAGCCACGGCAGCGGCAGCAGAAGCCGCCACAACGGCAGGCGACAGGGTGACGCTCGGCGCAGACACTTCCAGCTCGTCGAAGCTGCTTGGTGGCAGGTCGAGATCCGGGCTGCGCTCGCCCTCATCGGCCAGCGCGCGGGCCATGCGCAGGTGTTTTTCCGCTTCCTGCTGGGCTTTGCGCTTGCGCGCCAGCAGCAACAGCAGGAGCAGCAGCACGAGGAACGCGGAACCGGCGATCAGGCCCAGCACCACAGGGTTGGCCAGCATCTCGTCGATGCCGCCTGGTTGCGCAGGTGCAGCCTCGTCGGCGGGGGCTGCAGCCGGAGCCGTATCGGCAGCGGCCGGGGCCGGTGCGACCACAGGCTCGGCCGGTGCTGCATCTGCCGCAGGGGCCTGCACAGGGGCCGGCTCACCGGGCAAGGTGCCCGCAAGCGGGGCTTCAGGTGCCGCGCCCTGGGCTTCCAAGCGCGCCAACTGGTCATTCTTCAGCTGGATCAGCTTCTGCAGCTTGTCCATCTGGCTCTGCAGGTCGCTCACCCGGCTCTTCAGTTCGTCGTTGTCACGACGGCTGGTGTCCAGGCTCTCCTGGGCCACCGCCAGCTTGTCGCTGACGGCCTTGGCACTGTTGCCGCCAGCCTGGTTACCAGGGCTGACCAGGCGCAGGTTGTCGCCTTGGGCGATACGATCGGGCGCCGCATCGGCGGCACCACGGCGGGTGGCATCCAGCTGCCGCGCACGCGGCCCCAGGCGCCGGCCTTCACGCCAGGCCGCGTACTGCTCGGCCACTTCTCGATTGGCTTCGGCCTGGGGAATACTCTGAACCTGCTGCTGGTCGGGCAGGCGCAGGACCTGGCCAACCTTCAGCTGGTTGATGTTGTTGCCGATGAAGGCATCCGGGTTGAGCGCCTGGATGGCGATCATGGTCTGCTGCACCGAGCCACCGCCCTGGGTGTTGCGGGCGGCGATCTGCCACAGGGTGTCGCGGCGCTTGGTGGTGTAGCTGCCTGCGCTGCTGGTGGCCGGGTTGACATTGGCCGCAGCAGGCTGCTGGCCCTGGGCCTTGGCCTGGTCGAGCAGCACGCTGTAGTCACGCAGCAGGCGACCCTGGGGCCACATGACTTGAACCAGGAACTTGACCACCGTACCGGGCAGTGGCTGGCTGGAGGTAACCCGCAGCACGCTCTTGCCGTTGGGGTTGATCACCGGGGTGAAGGTCAGGTCTTCGAGGTAGCTCGGAAACTCCACCCCGGCCTTGCTGAACTCTTCCGGTGGCGCCAGGCTCGGCGCCACTTCGGCTGCGGTGAGGTCGCGCACGTCGAGCAGTTCGATCTCGGCGTCCAGAGGCTGGTTCTGTGCTGACTTCAATGTCAGTTCACCCAACCCCAGGGCATTCGCCATGCCCGACGTCAGCGCCGACGCTGCCGCCATGGCCAGAACCAGTTTGCGAATTCGAAGCATGACCTCTTCCCTTGTATGAATCGTCCCGAAAACCTGCGTGCGGCGCGGGACAAAAGTGCTCGCCAGTATCTTTTACGCCATGTGTTTAATCAACAATTGCGCCACCTGCACGGCGTTCAAAGCAGCGCCCTTGCGCACATTGTCGGTGGTCAACCAGAGGTTGAGCTGCTGGTTTTCGTCAATTCCATGGCGTACACGACCAACATAGACCACGTCTTGGCCGACTGCGTCACCGACCGGGGTCGGATAATCATCGTTTTCCACCAGTTCGACACTTTCGGCGTGTTCCAGTGCCTGGTTGACCTGCGCCAGATCGACCGGGCGACCACTCTGCACCGCCACACTGAAGCTATCGCCGAAAAACACCGGGACTTGAATGCAGCTCACGGAAATCTTCAGCTCCGGCAGGCCCAGCAGCACGCGCAGTTCGCCAACCAGACGACGTTCCACGGCAGTGTGCCCCTGCTCGTCGACGGCACCGACCTGGGCCAGCACGTTGAAGGCCATCTGCCGATCGAAGAAACGTGGCTCCAGTGGGCGGGCGTTGAGCAGCTCGGCGGTTTGCCGGGCCAGTTCGCTGACCGCTTCGCGGCCTTGCGCGGACACCGCCAGGGCGGCCATGACCTGCACCCGTTCGATATCCAGCTGAGCCTTGAGCGGTGCCAGGGCAACCGCCACGGCAACGGCTGCGCAGCTGGGGCTGGTAATGCGTGCTGGCAGGTTCAATGTGGCAAGGCTGTCGCCATTGGCCTCCGGGACCACGGCCAGGGCATCTTCCAGGCCACCGGAAAGGTCGATGACCGTGCAGCCGGCCTGCTCGGCCTTGCTGGCAAAGCTGCGGCTGACGGCCGGGCTGGCGGCGAAGAAGGCCAGTTTGACCTGGGCGAAGTCGAAGCTGTCGACCTCACGCACCTTAAGCTTCTTGCCGGCGAACATCACGCTGCTGCCCGCCGATTCCATGCTGGCCAGCAGATGCAGGGTGCCGACCGGGAAGGCCAGTTCTTCGAGGATCTGCACGAGGGTTTCACCGACGCTGCCGGTTGCGCCGACGACGGCGATGTCCAGGGGGGTGGTCATGGTAGAGATCCTTTTGCTGATACGGCGGGGGCGGCACTTTACTTGGATTGTAGTGTTTTGTCTGTGCTGGCCTCTTCGCGGCTACAGGCACAAAAAAACCCGCGCTGTCACCAGCGCGGGTTTTCGGTGCAGCAGAAGCGATCAACGCTCCAGCAGGATTCGCAGCATGCGGCGCAGCGGTTCGGCGGCGCCCCACAGCAGCTGGTCACCCACGGTGAACGCGCCCAGGTACTGGGAGCCCATGTTCAGCTTGCGCAGGCGGCCAACCGGGATGTTCAGGGTGCCGGTGACCTTGGTCGGGGTCAGCTCTTGCATGCTGATCTCGCGCTGGTTCGGCACCAGTTTCACCCACGGGTTGTGCTGGCTGATCATGCCTTCGATGTCGGCCAGTGGCACATCCTTGTTCAGCTTGATGGTCAGCGCCTGGCTGTGGCAGCGCATGGCACCGATGCGCACGCAGATGCCATCGACCGGGATCGGGCTCTTGAAGCGGCCGAGGATCTTGTTGGTCTCGGCCTGGGCCTTCCACTCTTCACGGCTCTGCCCGTTCGGCAGCTCCTTGTCGATCCACGGGATCAGGCTGCCGGCCAGCGGCACGCCGAAATTCTCGGTCGGGAACGCTTCGCCACGCATGGTCTCGGCCACCTTGCGATCGATGTCGAGGATGGCGCTGGCCGGATTGGCCAGGTCATCGGCAACGGCCGCATGGGTAGCGCCCATCTGCTTGATCAGCTCGCGCATGTTCTGTGCGCCAGCACCAGAGGCCGCCTGGTAGGTCATGGCGCTCATCCACTCGACCAGGCCGGCTTCGAACAGGCCACCCAGGCCCATCAGCATCAGGCTGACGGTGCAGTTGCCGCCGATGTAGTTCTTGGTACCGGCATCGAGCTGCTGGTCGATGACCTTGCGGTTGACCGGGTCGAGCACGATGACTGCGTCGTCCTGCATGCGCAGCGACGAAGCGGCATCGATCCAGTAACCCTGCCAGCCAGCTTCACGCAGCTTGGGGAACACCTCGTTGGTGTAGTCGCCGCCCTGGCAGGTCAGGATCACGTCGAGGGTCTTGAGTTCTTCAATCGAATAAGCGTCCTTGAGCGGAGCAATATCCTTGCCCACGTTCGGGCCCTGGCCACCCACGTTGGACGTGGTGAAGAACACCGGCTCGATAAGGTCGAAATCCTGCTCCTCCAGCATCCGCTGCATGAGCACGGAACCGACCATACCGCGCCAACCGATCAGACCTACACGTTTCATCGCAACTACACCTTTGCTAAAAGTGGGCCGCCACCTCGAGTTTTTGGTGGCGGGCCAGAGAGATTACAGATTCCGCAGCGCTGCGACTACTGCGTCGCCCATTTCCTGCGTGCCTACTTTGTCGCAGCCGGCCGACCAGATGTCACCGGTACGCAGGCCCTGGTCCAGAACGACGCTGACGGCCTTCTCGATCGCTTCGGCTGCCGCGTGCTGGTTGAAGCTGTAACGCAGCATCATCGACACCGACAGGATGGTCGCCAGCGGGTTGGCGATGCCCTGCCCGGCGATGTCCGGAGCCGAACCGTGGCAAGGCTCGTACATGCCCTTGTTGTTGGCGTCCAGGGATGCCGAAGGCAGCATGCCGATGGAGCCGGTCAGCATGGAAGCCTCATCCGACAGGATGTCACCGAACATGTTGTCGGTCACTACCACGTCGAATTGTTTCGGTGCGCGGACCAGCTGCATGGCAGCGTTGTCGACGTACATGTGGCTCAATTCGACGTCCGGGTAATCCTTGGCCACGTCTTCGACCACTTCACGCCACAGCTGGCTGGAAGCCAGGACGTTGGCCTTGTCCACCGAGCACAGCTTCTTGCCGCGCACGCGGGCCATGTCGAAGCCGACGCGGGCGATACGGCGCACTTCGCTTTCGCTGTACGGCAGGGTGTCGTAAGCCTGACGCTCGCCGCCTTCCAGCTCGCGCTGGCCGCGCGGCGCACCGAAGTAGATGCCGCCGGTCAGCTCACGGACGATGAGGATATCCAGGCCCGAGACGATTTCCGGCTTCAGCGAGGAAGCGTCGGCCAGTTGCGGGTAGAGGATGGCCGGGCGCAGGTTGGCGAACAGGCCCAGTTGCGAACGGATTTTCAGCAGGCCGCGTTCCGGGCGGATGTCACGCTCGATCTTGTCCCATTTCGGGCCGCCCACGGCGCCCAGCAGCACGGCGTCGGCCTTGCGTGCACGCTCCAGGGTTTCATCGGCCAACGGTACGCCGTGCTTGTCGATGGCGGCGCCGCCGATCACGTCGTGCTCGAGGCTGAAACCGAGCTGGAACTTGTCGTTGGCCAGTTCCAGCACCTTGACCGCCTCGGCCATGATTTCCGGACCAATGCCATCACCTGGGAGAATCAGAATCTGCTTGCTCATGCTTTCCTCTATCCATTCGCGCGGTGCGGCCAAGCGGGCCCCACCGAAAAGTGCTTTATCGCTCGGCCCACAACACCAGCACATCAGTGCTGAACGAGCCATCGGCCTCGATCTGGTAATACTGCCGTACTTCTTCGCCCATGGCTTGCTGCAATTGGAGGATGGCAATGCGCATCGGCTCCGGGGTGCGCATGCGCTCCACCCAGCTGGCAAACTCCAGGCGCAACGGCTGGCGCGTGTGGCTGCGCACATGCAGGCCGGCTTCGCTGACCTGGCGCTGCCATTCGGCAGCGGAGTAGTCGCGCACGTGACTGGTGTCACGCAGCACTTCCACGGTTTGCAGGTAGGTGTCGAGCAACGGACTGCCCGGCGACATTACGTCGATGAACGCTGCCACGCCACCCGGCTTGAGCACCCGGCGTACTTCGCGCAGGGCCAGGCCGAGGTCGCTCCAGTGGTGCGCCGAATAGCGGCTGAAGACGAAATCGAACGAAGCGTCGGCGAACGGCAGGCGTTCGGCGGCGCCGCGTTCGGTAGTGACATTGCCCAGGCCGCGCTCGCTGGCGGCGCTGGCGACCACGTCGAGCATCGATTGCGAGAGGTCATAGGCGACCACTTCGGCGACCAGCGGCGCGACGTGAAAACTGACATGACCGGCACCGCACCCCAGGTCCAGCACGCGGGCATTGCCCTGCCCCGCCAGCGCAGCCTGCAGCAGGGCGAATTCGCTGCCCTGGGCGTGTACGGCGCTGCTGAGGTAGGCGCTGGCCTGTTCGCCGAACTGGCGTTGGACCACATCGGTGTGGGTGGTGCTGGTCATGGCTAAATCCTTTCAGGTTGCTGTTGCCTGGGCCGGCCTCTTCGCGGGTCAAGCCCGCTCCCACAGAGGCCGGTACTGCTAACGACGAACTTCAGGCATCACGGAACAGCCAAGGCTGGCCGGCGCGGTGCTTGCCTTCGAATGCCTTGATCGCGTCGCTGTCCTGCAAGGTCAGGCCGATGTCGTCCAGGCCATTGAGCAGGCAGTGCTTGCGGAACGCGTCGATCTCGAAGTGCAGCACCTTGCCATCCGGGCGGGTCACCGCCTGCGCTTGTAGGTCAATGGTCAGCTGGTAGCCCGGGTTGGCTTCGACCTGCTTGAACAGCTCGTCGACTTCCTCGTCGCTGAGGATGATCGGCAGCAAGCCGTTCTTGAAGCTGTTGTTGAAGAAGATATCGGCGAAGCTCGGTGCAATCACGCTGCGGAAGCCGTACTCGTCCAGTGCCCACGGCGCGTGTTCTCGGCTGGAACCGCAGCCGAAGTTCTCCCGCGCCAGCAGCACGCTGGCACCTTGGTAACGTGCGTGGTTGAGCACGAATTCCTGATTCAGCGGGCGCTTGCTGTTGTCCTGGTACGGCTGGCCGACATCCAGGTAACGCCACTCGTCGAACAGGTTGGGGCCGAAGCCGGTGCGCTTGATCGACTTGAGGAACTGCTTGGGGATGATCTGGTCGGTGTCGACGTTGGCACGATCCAACGGCGCGACGAGACCGGTGTGCTGGGTAAAGGCTTTCATGCTGCGCTCCCTTGGATCAACTCGCGGACATCGATGAAGTGGCCGGTCACCGCAGCGGCGGCAGCCATGGCCGGGCTGACCAGGTGGGTACGGCCACCGGCGCCCTGACGGCCTTCGAAGTTGCGGTTGGAGGTGGACGCGCAGTGCTCGCCGCTTTCCAGGCGGTCCGGGTTCATCGCCAGGCACATCGAGCAGCCGGGCTCACGCCATTCGAAACCGGCTTCGACAAAGATCTTGTCCAGGCCTTCACGCTCGGCCTGGGCCTTGACCAGGCCCGAGCCCGGTACGACCAGCGCCTGCTTGACTGTCGCGGCGACCTTGCGGCCCTTGGCGATTTCGGCAGCGGCGCGCAGGTCTTCGATGCGCGAGTTGGTGCACGAGCCGATGAATACACGGTCGAGCTTGATGTCGGTGATCGCCTGGTTGGCGGCGAGGCCCATGTACTTGAGGGCACGCTCGATCGAACCACGCTTGATCAGGTCTGGCTCGGCGGCCGGGTCCGGAACACGCTGGTCGACGGCCAACACCATTTCCGGCGAAGTGCCCCAGCTGACTTGCGGCTTGATCTGCGCAGCATCGAGCTCGACCACGGTGTCGAACACGGCATCGTCGTCGGAAACCAGGTCCTTCCACGCTTCAACGGCCCGCTTCCAGTCCTCGCCCTTCGGCGCGTACGGGCGGCCTTCGACGTAGGCAACGGTGGTGGCATCGGTCGCGACCAGGCCAACACGGGCACCGGCCTCGATGGACATGTTGCAGATGGTCATGCGGCCTTCCATCGACAACTCGCGGATGGCGCTGCCGGCGAATTCCATGGCGTGGCCGTTGCCACCGGCAGTGCCGATCTTGCCGATCACGGCAAGGACGATGTCCTTGGCGGTGACACCAGCCGGCAACTGGCCTTCGACACGCACCAGCATGTTCTTCATCTTCTTGGCAACCAGGCACTGGGTGGCGAGCACGTGCTCGACCTCGGATGTGCCGATGCCATGGGCCAAGGCACCGAAAGCACCGTGGGTGGAAGTGTGCGAGTCGCCGCAGACCACGGTCATGCCTGGCAAGGTGGCGCCCTGCTCCGGGCTGATGACGTGGACGATGCCCTGGCGTTCGTCGTTCATCTTGAATTCGACGATGCCATATTCGTCACAGTTCTCATCGAGGGTCTGCACCTGCAGGCGCGACACCTGGTCGACGATGGCTTCGATGCCGCCCTTGCGCTCTGGCGTGGTCGGCACGTTGTGGTCCGGGGTGGCGATGTTGGCATCGATGCGCCACGGCTTGCGGTTGGCCAGGCGCAGGCCTTCGAAGGCCTGGGGCGACGTCACTTCGTGAATGATATGGCGGTCGATGTAGATCAAGGACGAGCCGTCATCACGGCGCTTGACCTCATGGGCTTCCCAGAGTTTGTCGTAGAGCGTTTTGCCAGCCATCAGACTGTTCCTCATCAGCGTCTTTCTATGCCAAAGACCCCTTGGCTTGTACGGACGATGCTATGGGGTTAGATTGAATAACTCAAATTCATATTTTTTATGCTTTGGATAACCAAAAGGAATCCGAAATCGTGGACCTGGCCAATCTGAGCGCATTCATTGCAATTGCCGAGACCGGCAGCTTCTCTGGCGCCGGCGAACGCCTGTTCCTCACCCAGCCGGCGATCAGCAAACGCATCGCTGGCCTGGAACAGCAACTGGACGTGCGCCTGTTCGATCGCCTGGGTCGCGAAGTGACCTTGACCGAAGCCGGCCGCGCCCTGCTGCCCCGCGCCTACCAGATCCTCAACGTCCTCGATGATACCCGACGGGCGCTGACCAATTTGACGGGGGAAGTGAGCGGTCGTCTCACCCTGGCCACCAGCCACCACATCGGTTTGCACCGCCTGCCCCCACTTTTACGGGCTTTTACCCGGCAGTACCCGGCGGTGGCGCTGGATATTCAGTTCATGGATTCGGAACAGGCCTACGATGAAATCCTCCATGGCCGTGCTGAAATTGCCGTCATTACCCTCGCCCCCGAGCCTCATCACCTGGTCAGGGCCGTACCGGTATGGGACGACGCCCTGGATTTCGTAGCGGCGCCCGAGCATCCACTGGCCAGCAACCAGGCGGTCAGCCTGGCCGATGTCGCCCGCCACCCGGCGGTATTTCCCGGCGGCAACACCTTCACCCACCACATCGTCCAGCGCCTGTTCGAAAGCCAGGGGCTGACACCGAACATCGCCATGAGCACCAACTACCTGGAAACCATCAAAATGATGGTGTCGATCGGCCTGGCGTGGAGCGTGCTGCCCCGGACTATGCTGGATGATCAGGTTGCACCTATCGCTTTACCCGGCATACAGCTGTCGCGCCAGCTAGGCTACATTCTGCACACGGAGCGCACGCTATCGAACGCTGCAAGGGCCTTCATGGCCCTGCTCGACAGCCACGCAGGGTCCGCCTGACCGGTCGTCAGCTCGGCATTTCCAACTCATGGACGCGTCACACGCCAAAGGTCTGGTACCAATGCCCAAATCAGCAAATCGCTTTCCGCGCCTGCCGCGTATCCCTGCGGCCGACCCACAGGAATCGGAACAGGCCTGGCAGAACGCCCCGCAGCTGTTGGCGGCACTCAATGGCGCACGCCTGGGAGCCTGGCTGTGGGATATCGATACCGGCCGGATCAGCTGGTCACGGGGTACCCAGGCGCTGTTTGGCTTCGACCCGCAACGCCCGCTGCCCAACGACATCGACTACCTCGACCTGCTGCCGGAAGAAGACCGCGCCCGCACCCGCCAGCTGTTCCATGCAGTCGTCAATGGCGAACCGGTGGAACAGGCCATGCGCCATCGCATTCGCTGGCCGGACGGCAGCCTGCACTGGCTGGAAATCAACGGCAGCCTGACCCACGACCGCCATGGCCGAAGGCAGATGATCGGGGTAATCCGTGAAATCACCCGCCAGCGCGAACGGGAAACCGCGCTGATCAACTCGGAAAAGCGCTTCGCCACGCTGTTCCACCTGAGCCCCAACGCCATTTTGCTGAGCCGCCGCCAGGACGGCATGATCATCGAGGTCAACCAGCACTTCGAGGACATGTTCGGCTGGCCCGGCGGCCAGGTGATCGGCAAGACCAGTATCGAACTGGGCCTGTGGGTCAACCCCGAACAGCGCCATCAGGTGATCGAGGCCACCCGCAGCAACCACGGCCCGGCGATCATGGAGGTGCAGTTTCGCGCCAGCACCGGCAAGCTCCATGACGGCATCCTGTGCACCCAGAGCATAGAGATGGAGGGCGTCACCTACCTGATCAGTACCTTCGTCGACACCACCGAGCGCAAACGCGCCGAACAGGCCCTCAAGGACAGCCAGGAGCGCCTCGACCTGGCACTGGACTCGGCGCAACTGGGCACCTGGGACTGGCACATCCCCAGCGGCATGCTCTACGGCTCGGCTCGCGCTGCGCAACTGCACGGGCTGGACCCGGTGCCGTTCCATGAGTCGTTCGACTCGTTCTTCGAAGGCGTACCGGAACACGAACGCGCCAGCATGCGCCAAGCCTACCGCAGCCTGCGCGAAGGCCCGGCCGGCAACTACCAGATCACCTACCGCGTGCAACTGGAAAACGGCACCTCGCGCTACATCGAAAGCCGTGCCCGCCTGTATCGCGACGACCAGGGCAACCCGTTGCGCATGGCAGGCACCTTGCTCGATATCACCGAGCAGGTGGAACGTGAACAGCGCCTGAGCGCCTCGGAAGAAAAGTTTGCCAGCCTGTTCCAGGTCAGCCCCGACCCGATCTGCGTGACCCGCCAGGACACGGGCCAGTTCATCGAGATCAACCCGGCCTTCACCCAGACCTTCGGCTGGAATGCCGAACAGGTAATCGGCCGCACCGCCGAAGAGATCGGCCTGTGGGCGGAATCGATCGAACGCGCCCAGCGCATCGAGCGGGTGATCCGCGAACAGGCTCTGAGCAATGTCGCGGTGGTGGTCAACCACCGCAACGGCTCGCCACTGACCTGTGTCATCGCCAGCCGCCTGATCAGCGTCGATGACCAACCGTGCAGCGTCACCACCCTGCGCGACATCACCCAACAGCAGCGCGCCGAGGCGGCGCTCAAATCCAGCGAAGAGAAGTTCGCCAAAGCCTTCCACTCCAGCCCCGACGCCATCACCATCACCGAACGCCGCAGTGGCCGCTACCTGGAAGTCAACGACGGCTTCTGCCGGCTGACCGGCTACAGCGCTGACGAAGTGATCGGCCGCAGCGTCTACGAAATCGGCATCTGGGCCGACGACAAGCAGCGCGGCGCCCTGCTCAGCGAGCTCAAGGAGCGCGGCCGGGTGCACCACCGGGAGATGCTCGGGCGCAACAAGCGCGGTGACATCCTCACCGTGGAGGTGTCCGTGGAGCCGATCAGCCTCAATGAGGTCGACTGCCTGCTGCTGACCGCCCGCGATGTCAGCCAGCTGAAGAACGCCCAGGCGCAGATCCGCCACCTCGCCTACCACGACCCGCTGACCAACTTGCCCAACCGCGCCTTGCTGATGGACCGCCTGAGCCAGCAAATCGCCCTGCTGCGCCGCCACAACCTGCGCGGCGCGCTGCTGTTCCTCGACCTCGACCACTTCAAGCACATCAACGACTCGCTCGGCCACCCGGTGGGCGACACCGTGCTGAAGATCATCACCGCACGCCTGGAGGCCAGCGTGCGCCTGGAAGACACCGTGGCGCGCCTGGGTGGCGATGAGTTCGTGGTGCTGCTCAGCGGCCTGGAAGGCAGCCGCGAGGCCGTGGAAGGCAAGGTCCGCGAACTGGCCGACACCCTGCGCGAACTGCTGGCCGAACCGATGTCGCTGGACGGCCAGCGCCTGCAAGTGACGCCAAGCATCGGCGTGGCCCTGATTCCCGACCATGGTGCAACCCCGGCCGACCTGCTAAAGCGCGCCGATATTGCCCTGTACCGCGCCAAGGATTCGGGACGCAACACCACCCAACTGTTCCACACCACCATGCAAAAGGCCGCCAGCGAGCGCTTGCGCATGGAAAGCGACCTGCGCCTGGCCCTGGCCCGCGGCGAGCTGGCCTTGCATTTTCAACCCCAGGTCGATGCCCGCGACAATCGCATCGTCGGTGCCGAAGTGCTGCTGCGCTGGCACCATCCGCAGCTGGGCCAGCAACCCCCCGCGCAGTTCATCCAGGTACTGGAAGAAAGCGGCCTGATTCTCGAAGTTGGCAGCTGGATCCTCGACGAAGCCTGTGACGCTTGCGCACACATGCTCGAAGACGGCTTGATCGACGCCAATGACTTCAGCCTGTGTGTGAACATCAGCCCGCGGCAGTTCCGCCAGAACGATTTCGTCGAAAGGGTGCTACGCAGCCTGGATGACTACCGCCTGCCGCGGCAGATGCTGAAGCTGGAGATTACTGAGGGCATCGTCATCCAGAACCTCGAAGACACCATCAGCAAGATGCGTGAACTCAAGCGCTATGGCGTGAGCTTTGCCATGGATGACTTTGGCACGGGCTATTCCTCGCTGACCTACCTCAAGCGCCTGCCGGTGGACGCGCTGAAGATCGACCAGACGTTCGTCCGCGACGCGCCAGAAGACCCCAACGATGCCGAGATTGTCCGCGCCATCGTGGCCATGGCCCGCAGCCTGGACCTGGCGGTGATTGCCGAAGGGGTGGAACTGACCGAGCAACTGGCGTTTCTCGAACGCCTGGGCTGCCACCTGTACCAGGGCTACCTGCACAGCCGGCCGTTGCCGCTGCCGGAATTCAGGCAGATGCTGCTGGAAGCACCGGCGGATTACTGAAACGAAGAAAGGGCACCCGAAGGTGCCCTTTCTTTCAAGCCGCCGAACTCAGTTCAGAGCTGGCTTGTCGCCATTGATCGGGATGCGTTTGGCCTTGGCCTCTTCCGGCACGATGCGCAGCAGGTCGATGCTGAGCAGGCCGTTGGCCAGGCCCGCCGACTTGACCTCGATGTGGTCAGCCAGGCGGAACGACAGCTTGAAGGCGCGCTGGGCAATGCCCTGGTGCAGGTAGGTCACTTCAGCGGCGCCGTTTTCGCGCTTGCCACCGATGACGGTCAGGACACCCTTTTCGACTTGCAGGTCGAGGTCCTGCTCCTGGAAACCGGCAGCGGCAACCACAATGCGGTAGTGGTCATCGCCATGTTTTTCCACGTTGTAGGGAGGGTAGCTGCTACCCGCCTCGTTGCGTGCCGCGGACTCGAACAGGTCATTGAAACGGTCGAAGCCAACGGAATGGCGGAACAGTGGAGCGAGAGAGAAAGCGGTAGTCATGGTCATAAACTCCTGAGATTCAGCAAGTAAAGTCACTACGCGACCCGACTTCGGCATCGCGTACTCAAGAGATATGGCCGGCGTGAGAGCTTTCAAGGGGCGAGCTGAAAAATCTGTTCGGAGCTGATGGCCGTTTCGCGGGGCAAGTCGGATCGCCGCACCGCCGCTCTACAGGATGCGCACAAACCTCAGGTTTACGGTGATCCTGTAGGAGCGGCGGTGCGGCGATCCGACTTGTCCCGCGAAAGGGCCGGATCAGGCAACACAAGCCTCGAAGGAGATCGCATCAACCCCAAGCAACCGACTGATCCGCGCGCAATCATCCTCACGCCGCAACTCGGCAAACAGCATCACCGCCTCGGGATAACTGCGGGTCAGCATCGCCAGCCACTGCTTCATCCGCCCCGGCGCATAGCGCGGCGACAGCTTGGCCTGGGCCTGGCGCCAGAACTCGCGCAACAACGGCAGCAGCTGATCCCAGCTCATCGGCTGGTATTCGCGCCCGTCACGCGACGCCGCAATCTGCAGGGCCAAGTCCGGGCGCGACACTAGCCCGCGGCCCAGCATGATGTCTTCGGCACCGCTGACCTCGCGGCAACGCCGCCAATCGTCGACAGTCCAGATTTCACCGTTGGCGAACACCGGCACCCGGACCACATCCTGCACCCGCGCCACCCACTCCCAGTGAGCGGGTGGCTTGTAGCCTTCAACCTTGGTCCGCGCATGCACCACCAGATGCGCCGAACCGCCCTCGGCCAAGGCCATGGCGCAGTCCAGCGCCCCATCCGGGCTGTCGAAGCCCAGGCGCATCTTGGACGTGACCGGGATATGCGCCGGCACCGCGCGGCGCACTTCACGGACGATGGCATGCAGCAGTTCCGGCTCCTTGAGCAGCACCGCACCGCCACGTGACTTGTTCACGGTCTTGGCCGGGCAGCCAAAGTTCAGGTCGATTACCGGCGCGCCCAGTTCGCAGGCCAACGCGGCGTTCTCCGCCAGGCATACCGGGTCCGAACCCAGCAATTGAACACGCATCGGCACGCCAGCAGCCGTGCGTGCACCCTGGCGCAGCTCAGGGGCGAGCTTGTCGAACGAGGACGCCGGCAGCAGGCGGTCGCACACGCGGATGAACTCGGTGACGCACCAATCGATGCCGCCCACTCGGGTCAGGACGTCGCGCAGGATGTTGTCGACCAGCCCCTCCATTGGGGCCAGGGCAATTTGCATGTCTGGGTCTCGGCGGAAAAAGGCGGCAGTCTAGCAAAAAATGCTGCGGCTTCAGTTGCCGATCAGCGCCGGCCCGTAACCGTCGAGGAATTCCGCCGGCATGCGCTTGGGTTTGCCGCTGGACAGCTCGATGCAGGCGAAGGTGGTCTGCGCGCGCAGCAAGGTCACGCCATCGCGTGGACGCTTGAGCTGGAAGCGCCGGGTCATGCGCAGGCGCTGGTCCCAGTCGATGATCCACGTGGCCAGTTGCAGCTCATCATCCTCGTAGCCTGCGGCGAGGTAGTCGATTTCGTGGCGCACCACCGCCATGGCCCGGTCCAGGCGCCGGTATTCGGCCAGGTCCAGGCCCAGGCGCTGGGAGTGGCGCCAGGCGCAGCGCTCCAGCCAGGTGACGTAGACCGCGTTGTTGGCGTGGCCGAGGCCGTCGATGTCCTCGCTGCCGACGCGCAGGTCGATGATGAATGGCGTTGCCAGGTCCCAGCTCATGCCCGCTCCCAATATCAGTGAACGGGCCGAGTGTAACGGATGTTCAAGCGCTCTGCCGCGATGGTTCACGGGCCAGCAGTTCCAATACCGCCTCGCCCAGGCGCGGATCAGCCAGTACGCGTTGGTGCCCGCCCTCCTCCAACAGCAGCAGCCGACTGTCGAACCAGGCCTTGTGAATGGCCTGCGCTTCACCGGCAGGCACCAGCGCGTCATCTGCGGCATGCACTACCAGGCCAGGCAGCTCTAGCTGATAGCCCCTGACATCGAGGCGGGCAATCTGCATGCCGACATCCCGCTCTACCTGGCGTATGAATGCTGCCCTTGCCCGCGCCGGCATGCCCAGATGACGAGCAAAACCGCGCAACACGCCCAGCAGCTGGGCTGGCGCGGCAATGCTCACTGCGGCCTCGGCACGCAGCCCCATCTGCAGGGCCAGCATCACACTGGCACCACCCATGGAATGACCGATCACGACGCGCAACGGCGGCAGTTCGGCGGCCGCTTCCAGCAGCGCCCGGGCAAACAGCACCACATGCGCCTGCTGACCAGGCGAGCGCCCATGGGCCGGGCCCTCCAGCGACACCACCGTGTGCCCCGCCTGCACCAGGGTTTCGATCAGCGCTGCGAACTGGGTTGGGCGCCCTTCCCAGCCATGCATCAGCAACACCGTCGGCCCCTTGCCCCAACGCAGGGCCGACAGGCCGAAGCGCAAGGTGATGCGCTCGGCACTGGCCAGCAGCGGCAGCTCCCATTGCCGGGGCGGCAGGTTGCGCGGGGTCATGAAGGCACGGCGCATCTTGCTGGCAATGTGTTCGGGGGCCAGTCGGCCCAGGGTGCCATTCACGCCACGAATCCAGCTCAGGGTAGTCATCGCCTTGCTCCAGGATCAGAGGTATCAGAGAACTGCCGACTTGGCGGCACGCAGAATGCGATCAGACAATTCGCCCGGGCCCAAGGCCCGCGCCAGGGCCAGGCCACCGATCATCAGCGCAAGGTCAGCCAAGGCTTTGTCGGCGTCTTCCGGGCGGTCGACCATGGCCGCCGTCATCAGCTCGATATGCTCGGCCAGCACCTCACGGAAGGCTTCGGGCAAGCGCTGCATCTCGCCAAGCGAGTTGGGCAGCGGACAGGCATGCACTTCGGCGTCACGGTGCTTGCGCGACAGGTAAAAGGCGCTCACCAGGGCCCGACGCCCTTCCCCATCCAGGTTCGGGTCGACTTGGGCAAGCAAGGCACGGCGCTCGCTCAGCAACTGGCGAAAGGCCTCGAGCATGAGTTCGTCCTTGCTCTCGAAGTGCGCATAGAAACCACCAACGGTCAGGCCTGCTGCACCCATCACCTGGCTGACACTCGGCTCAGCCGGGCCGTGCTGCATCAACGCGCTGCGGGCCGCTTCGAGGATGCGTTCGCGGGTCTTGCTCTTCTTGTCGCTCATTCGGCGAATCACCGTGAGGAATATGATGATCGAAATATTATTCTCATCATATTTTTTGGCAAGCAGAATTTGCCACCGCTTGTCGGCGCCGGAATTTTTTCGGAAGGGAGAAAAACAAAAGGCCCATTCAATAAGCGAATGAGCCTTTAAAGTCCCGCAAAACGCGGGTAAAAATGGCGTCCCCTAGGGGACTCGAACCCCTGTTACCGCCGTGAAAGGGCGGTGTCCTAGGCCACTAGACGAAGGGGACGTAACCTTCGCGAAGGTCCGATTAATCGAACCCTGGCAGAATTGGTGGAGCTAAGCGGGATCGAACCGCTGACCTCCTGCATGCCATGCAGGCGCTCTCCCAGCTGAGCTATAGCCCCGAAACAAAGACCCATTCAATATGCGAACGAGCCTTTTAAGTCCCGCAAAACGCGGGTAAAAGTGGCGTCCCCTAGGGGACTCGAACCCCTGTTACCGCCGTGAAAGGGCGGTGTCCTAGGCCACTAGACGAAGGGGACGTAACCTTCGTGCCGATCCGTTTTCACGAACCGCGGCAAAATTGGTGGAGCTAAGCGGGATCGAACCGCTGACCTCCTGCATGCCATGCAGGCGCTCTCCCAGCTGAGCTATAGCCCCGGATTTCTAGCCTCTCGGCCCAGCGACATCGTGAAACATCGCTTGTGCAAAACTGGCGTCCCCTAGGGGACTCGAACCCCTGTTACCGCCGTGAAAGGGCGGTGTCCTAGGCCACTAGACGAAGGGGACGAACCTTCTTACCTTCAAGACCCGGTTGCTGGACCCGATCTTGCTCGACAGCCTTGGCTGCCAAGCGGAATTTGGTGGAGCTAAGCGGGATCGAACCGCTGACCTCCTGCATGCCATGCAGGCGCTCTCCCAGCTGAGCTATAGCCCCACAATGTCGCTCTGAACAGAAGCGCTGGCTGGGTGCCTGGCGTTTCGTTTTCGTTCATCGCTGTGGACGGGGCGCATATTAAGATCGGATTGCAGGCCTGTCAAACTAAATTTTGAAAATATTCAAAATTTTTTTCACAGATAACAATCACTTACCGCCCTGCCCCGCTATCGCGGGGTGTTCGCTGCTGCCGGAGCAGGCAAGCCCGCTCCGGCAGCAGACATGGAAAAGCCTCAGGCGATGTTGGCCAGCAGCTTTTCCCATTCCTTGTTTTCTTTCTTCGACACACCACCGAGCAGGTCCAGGGCCTGGCGCAGACGGTAGCGAGTCAAGTCAGGGCCAAGGATTTCCATGGCGTCGAGCACCGACACCGAGCTGGCCTGGCCGGTAATGGCGGCGAACATCAGCGGCATGGCGTCACGCAGCTTCAGTTCCAGTGCTTCGACCACGGCCTGGATGCAGCCGGTGATGCGCTCTTTCTCCCACTGACGAAGGCTTTCCAGTTTCCACAGGATCAGCTGCATCACCTGACGCACCTGGTCGGCGGACAGCTTCTTGCTTTCGAACAGCTTGGCATCGAGCTTGAGCGCGCCTTCGAAGAAGAAACCACCCAACGGGGCGATCTGGCTGAAGGTTTCGACCCGGCCCTGCACATGCGGGGCAATTTTCATCATGTAGTCGCTGTTGAACGCCCACTGCTGCACGCGCGCGGCGAATTCTTCCACCGGCAGCTCACGCAGCCACTGGCCGTTGAGCCAGGACAGCTTTTCGATGTCGAAGATCGGGCCACCCAGGGAGATGCGCGACAGGTCGAAGTGCTCGACCATCTCGGCCAGGGAGAACTTCTCGCGCTCGTCTGGCATCGACCAGCCCATGCGCCCCAGGTAGTTGAGCATGGCCTCGGGCATGAAGCCCATGCGCTCGTAGAAGGTCACCGACGTCGGGTTCTTGCGCTTGGACAGCTTGGACTTGTCCGGGTTACGCAGCAGCGGCATGTAGCACAGCTTCGGCTGTTCCCAACCGAAGTACTCGTACAGCTTGATCAGCTTCGGTGCCGACGGCAGCCACTCTTCGCCACGCAGGACGTGGGTGATACCCATCAAGTGGTCGTCGACCACGTTGGCCAGGAAGTAGGTCGGCAGGCCGTCGTTCTTCATCAGCACCTGCATGTCCATGCGGTCCCATGGGATTTCGACATCGCCACGGAGCATGTCCGGCACTACGCAGATGCCTTCGCTCGGCACCTTCATGCGGATCACATGCGGCTCGCCAGCGGCCAGGCGGCGCTGGACTTCTTCTTCGCTCAGCAGCAGGGCACGGCCGTCGTAGCGCGGGGTTTCACCACGGGCCATCTGCTCGGCGCGCATCTGCTCCAGCTCTTCGGCGGTGCAGAAGCAGTAGAAGGCGTGGCCGGCATCGACCAGTTCCTTGGCGTACCTGGCGTAGATCTCGCCACGCTCGCTCTGCCGGTACGGGCCGTGCGGGCCACCGACATCCGGGCCTTCGTTCCATTCGATGCCGAGCCAGCGCAAGGCGTCGAAGATCTGCTGTTCCGACTCGCGCGTGGAACGCAGCTGGTCGGTGTCTTCGATACGCAGGATGAACTCACCGCCGTGCTGCTTGGCAAAGCAGTAGTTGAACAGGGCGATGTAGGCGGTGCCGACATGGGGGTCGCCAGTGGGCGATGGCGCGATACGCGTGCGAACGGTGGTCATGGAGAGTCTCGAACGAAAGATGAAACAAAGGCGGGATGTTAGCAGGGAGCAGGCACCGGGCTCCAGCAATGGCGCGAACGTCACTTGTCCGCTGGCCATCTGCCGCTGTTAAATTTACTTACATTTCTGGAACGATAGTCCTCATGCCTGCCCAACTCAAACGCCGCCTGGCGATCTTCTTCACCCTGGTGGCCATCATCGCCCTCGCCTTTTTGGCCGAGTGGTATTTCAAAGGCCGCTTCTTTGAGAGCACCGACAACGCCTACGTGCAGGGCGAAATCACCCGCATATCCAGCCAGCTCGGCGCGCGTATCGACGAGGTTCGGGTCGACGACAACCAGCACGTGAACAAGGGTGACCTGCTGGTGCGCCTGGAGGCCGCCGACTTCGAACTGGCCGTGGAGCGCGCCCGCGCCGCCCTGGCCACCCGCGAGGCCGAATATGCCCAGGCGCAGAGCCGCCTGACCCAGCAAGGCAGCCTGATCGCCTCCAGTCAGGCCCAGGTGGCGGCCAACCAGGCCACCTTCGACCGCTCGCGCCTGGACCTGAGCCGCGCCGAAAAGCTGCGCAAGCCTGGTTTCGTCTCCGAAGAACGGGTGACCACTCTGTCCGCAGACAGCCACGTCGCCGGCTCCCAGGTCGACAAGGCCCGCGCCGACTTGCAAAGCCAGCGCCAGCAGATCAATGCCCTGAATGCCGACCTCAAGCGCCTCGACGCGCAGATCGCCAATGCCCGCGCCGACCTGGCCCAGGCCGAGCTGAACCTGACCCGCTGCGAGATCCGCGCACCGCTCAGCGGCACCATCGGCCAGCGCAATGCCCGCAATGGCCAGGTGGTGCAGGCCGGCGCCTACCTGTTGTCGATCGTGCCCGATGAAAACATCTGGGTGCAGGCCAATTTCAAGGAAACCCAGATCGGCAAGATGCAGCCCGGCCAGCGCGCAGAACTGCTGTTCGACAGCTACCCCGACACCCCGATCGAAGGCCGCGTCGAGAGCCTGTTCGCTGCTTCCGGCGCGCAGTTCAGCCTGCTGCCGCCGGACAACGCCACCGGCAACTTCACCAAGGTGGTGCAGCGTATTCCGGTGAAACTGACCTTCGTCGCCGACAACCCGCTGCATGGGCGCATTCGCCCGGGCATGTCGGTCACCGCCACTGTCGACCTGCGCCGTGAAGACGAAGGCCACGATGGCCGGTGATCAACTGCTGCGCCCGACTGCGGAGCCAAGCCGGCGCGACTGGATCGCGGTGATGAGCGTGATGCTCGGTGCCTTCATGGCGGTGCTGGACATCCAGATCACCAACTCATCGCTCAAGGACATCCAGGGCGCGCTGTCAGCGACCCTGGAGGAAGGCTCGTGGATTTCCACCTCGTACCTGGTGGCGGAGATCATCATGATTCCGCTGACCGCCTGGCTGGTGCAGCTGCTGTCGGCGCGGCGCCTGGCGGTGTGGGTGTCTGGCGGCTTCCTGCTGTCCTCGCTGCTGTGCTCGATGGCCTGGAACCTCGAGAGCATGATCCTGTTCCGTGCCCTGCAGGGTTTCACTGGCGGTGCACTGATCCCGCTGGCATTCACCCTGACCCTGATCAAGTTGCCCGAGCACCACCGTGCCAAAGGCATGGCCATGTTCGCCATGACCGCCACTTTCGCCCCCTCGATCGGCCCGACCCTCGGCGGCTGGCTGACCGAGAACTGGGGCTGGGAGTACATCTTCTACATCAACATTCCGCCCGGGCTGGTGATGATCGCGGGCCTGCTCTATGGGCTGGAGAAGAAGGAAGCGCACTGGGAACTGCTGAAAAGCACCGACTATGCCGGCATCGTCACACTTGGCGTGGGCCTGGGCTGCCTGCAGGTGTTTCTTGAAGAGGGCCACCGCAAGGACTGGCTGGAGTCCAACCTGATCGTCGGCCTGGCAACTGTTGCCCTGATCAGCCTGATCACCTTCGTCATCCTGCAGCTTTCCAAGCCGCACCCCTTGATCAACCTGCGCATCCTCGGCAACCGTAATTTCGGCCTGTCGAGCATTGCCAGCCTGGGTATGGGCGTGGGGCTTTACGGATCGATCTACCTGCTGCCGCTGTACCTGGCACAGATCCAGGGCTACAACGCCCTGCAAATCGGCGAGGTGATCATGTGGATGGGCATTCCGCAGCTGTTCCTGATTCCGCTGGTGCCACAGCTGATGAAGGTGATACCGCCCAAGCTGTTGTGCGCCCTCGGCTTCTGCCTGTTCGGCGCCGCCAGCTTCGGTTCGGGGGTGCTGAACCCGGACTTTGCCGGGCCGCAGTTCAACCATATCCAGATCATCCGCGCCCTTGGCCAGCCGATGATCATGGTGACCATTTCGCTGATCGCCACGGCGTATATCCAGCCTCAGGATGCCGGGTCGGCTTCGAGCCTGTTCAACATCCTGCGTAACCTGGGCGGTGCGATCGGCATTGCCTTGCTGGCGACCTTGCTGGATGCGCGGACCAAGGTGTATTTCGATTACCTGCGGGAGTCGGTGGTGCCGAGCAACCCACAGGTGGCCGAACGGTTGGCACAGCTGGCGGAGCGGTTGGGCAATGACAATGCGGCGCTAGGCAAATTGAGCGAGATTGCCCACCAGCAGGCGCTGATCATGGCCTACAACGATGCGTTCCACTTTGTCGGGATCGGGCTGGCGGTGAGCATGGTGGCGGTGCTGTTGACCCGCAAGCTGCCGGAGGGATTGAAGGCAGGGGAAGCCCACTGATATCGCGCCCCTGAGGGAGCGCAAAGGGCTTCAGCTGGTGATCAGGCGCTCGCGCAGTTGGGTAATCTCGTCACGCAGCTGCGCGGCAGCCTCGAACTCCAGGTCGCGGGCAAACTGCATCATCTTTTCTTCCAGCTGTTTGATGCGCTTGGTGATTTCGCCCGGGGTACGCAGCTCGGCCTCGTAACGGGCGCTCTCCTCTGCTGCCTTGGCCATGCCCTTGCGCTTCTTGCTGCGCGCGCCGGGCACGGTGGCGCCTTCCATGATGTCGGTGATGTCCTTGACCACACCCTTGGGCACGATGCCATTGGCCTGGTTGAAGGCGATCTGTTTCTCGCGGCGCCGCTCGGTCTCGTCGATGGCACGCTGCATGGAGCCGGTAATGTTGTCGGCATACAGGATCGCCCGGCCATTGAGGTTACGCGCAGCGCGGCCGATGGTCTGGATCAGCGAGCGCTCGGAACGCAGGAAGCCTTCCTTGTCGGCATCGAGAATCGCCACCAGCGACACCTCGGGCATGTCCAGGCCCTCGCGCAGCAGGTTGATACCCACCAGCACATCGAAGGTACCCAGGCGCAGGTCGCGGATGATCTCGACGCGCTCCACCGTGTCGATGTCCGAATGCAGGTAGCGCACCCGCACGTCGTGGTCGGCCAGGTAATCGGTGAGGTCTTCGGCCATACGCTTGGTCAGCGTGGTGGCCAGTACCCGATCACCCTGAGCGACACGCTTGCGGATCTCCGACAGCAGGTCGTCGACCTGGGTCAGCGCCGGGCGCACTTCCACCTGTGGGTCGACCAGGCCGGTCGGACGCACCACCTGCTCGACTACGCGGCCTGCGTGCTCGGCTTCGTAGGGGCCCGGGGTGGCCGAGACGAAGATGGTCTGCGGGCTGACATCCTCCCACTCGTCGAAGCGCATCGGCCGGTTGTCCAGCGCCGACGGCAGGCGGAAGCCGTATTCGACGAGGGTTTCCTTGCGCGAGCGGTCGCCCTTGTACATGGCGCCGACCTGCGGAACGCTGACGTGGGACTCGTCGATCACCAGCAGCGCATCGGCCGGCAGGTAGTCATAGAGCGTGGGCGGCGGCGCCCCGGCCGGGCGCCCGGACAGGTAGCGCGAGTAGTTCTCGATACCGTTGCAGTAACCCAGCTCGAGGATCATCTCCAGATCAAAGCGGGTGCGTTGCTCCAGGCGCTGGGCTTCGACCAGCTTGTTGGCCTTGTGCAGGTACTCGAGCCGGTCCTTCAGCTCCTCCTTGATGCCCTCCACCGCCTCCAGCAGGGTTTCCCGCGGGGTCACGTAGTGGCTCTTGGGGTAGAACGTGAAGCGTGGCAGCTTGCGGAAGACCTCACCGGTGAGCGGGTCGAAGGCGGCGATATTCTCGACCTCGTCGTCGAACAGCTCGATGCGGATGGCCTCGAGGTCGGATTCGGCCGGGAAGATGTCGATCACATCACCGCGTACGCGGAACGTGGCACGGGCGAAGTCCATCTCGTTGCGGGTGTACTGCAGGTCGGCCAGCCGGCGTAACAAGGCGCGCTGGTCGAGCTTGTCGCCGCGATCGACGTGCAGGACCATCTTCAGGTAGGTCTCGGGGCTGCCCAGGCCATAGATGCAGGACACGGTGGTGACGATGATCGCATCGCGCCGTTCCAGCAGCGCCTTGGTCGCCGACAGGCGCATCTGTTCGATGTGGTCGTTGATCGAGGCGTCCTTCTCGATGAAGGTGTCCGACGACGGTACGTAGGCCTCTGGCTGGTAGTAGTCGTAGTAGGAAACGAAATACTCCACCGCATTGTTCGGGAAGAACGCCTTGAACTCGCCATAGAGCTGCGCCGCCAGGGTCTTGTTCGGCGCCAGCACCAGGGTCGGCCGCTGCAACTGCTGGATGACGTTGGCGATGCTGAAGGTCTTGCCCGAACCGGTCACCCCGAGCAGGGTCTGGTGCGACAGGCCTGCGTCGATACCCTCGACCATCTGGCGGATGGCCTCGGGCTGGTCGCCGGCCGGCTGGAAACGGGTGACGAGCTGGAACTCGGACATGACGGACCTCGCGGTAACGCAGCAACTGTAAATTTAGCCAGTAGTCTATACCCAAATGCGCCTGCCAGGGACCGCAATCAAGGCCAAGCTGTGAGCGCGCATTACGGTGGACCCGGCAATTCGACCAATGGTCGAAAAATATTTGCGCAAATCGCTGGAAAACCTGCGCCAAGCTGTCGCAGTGACCGGTCGGTATCACTATACTGACTCCCCGTTTGTGCACCGCTTCAGTGCATTCGGCTGGAGCGTGTACGTCCTATCACTCTCCAATCAGAGCCGAAGTAACAATGAGCCTGTTTTCCGCTGTCGAGCTGGCACCCCGCGACCCTATCCTGGGCCTCAACGAAGCATTCAACGCCGACCCACGTACCGACAAGGTCAACCTGGGTGTAGGCGTGTACTGCAATGAGGAAGGCCGCATTCCGCTGCTGCGCGCCGTGATCGAAGCCGAGACCCAGCGTGCTGCCCAGCACGCCTCGCGCGGCTACCTGCCGATCGATGGTATCGCCACCTACGACCAGGCCGTGCAGAAACTGCTGTTCGGTGCCGAATCGCCACTGCTGGCCGCTGGCCGGGTGGTCACCGTGCAGGCCGTTGGCGGCACGGGCGCTCTGAAGATCGGCGCCGACTTCCTCAAGCGCATTTCGCCGAATGCCGTGGTGGCCATCAGCGACCCGAGCTGGGAAAACCACCGCGCGCTGTTCGAAAGCGCCGGTTTCCCGGTACAGAACTACCGTTACTACGATGCACCGAGCAACGACGTCAACCGTGCCGGCATGCTCGAAGACCTCAACGCTCTGCCGTCCGGCTCGATCGTGGTACTGCACGCCTGCTGCCACAACCCGACCGGTGTCGACCTGACCCTGGACGACTGGAAAAACGTCCTGGAAGTGGTCAAGGCCAAGGGCCACGTGCCGTTCCTCGACATGGCCTACCAGGGCTTCGGTGACGGCATCGGCGAAGACGCTTTCGCCGTGCGCCTGTTCGCCGAGTCGGGCATGGAGTTCTTCGTTTCCAGCTCGTTCTCCAAGTCGTTCTCGCTGTACGGCGAGCGCGTCGGCGCACTGTCGATCGTCACCGCCTCGAAGAACGAAAGCACTCGCGTGCTGTCGCAGGTCAAGCGTGTGATCCGCACCACCTACTCCAACCCACCGACCCACGGCGCGACCATCGTCGCCACCGTGCTCAACAGCGTCGAACTGCGCCAGATGTGGGAAGCCGAGCTGGGCGAGATGCGCGAGCGCATCCACGGCATGCGCAAGCAGATGGTATCGCTGCTGGCCGAATACGGTGCCAACCGCGACTTCAGCTTCGTTGGCCGCCAGGTGGGCATGTTCTCCTACTCGGGCCTGACCGTTGAGCAGGTTGCCCGCCTGAAGAACGACTTCGGCATCTACGCCCTGGACACCGGTCGCATCGCCGTCGCTGCGCTGAACCAGAGCAACATTCACGTGGTCACCAAGGCCATCGTTGAAGTGCTGTAACTGATTGATTTGTCAGGAGGTCGCTTGACTTCCTCCTGGCAATCGGTAAGATACGCACAGATTCCGCGATAGCTCAGTCGGTAGAGCAAATGACTGTTAATCATTGGGTCCCTGGTTCGAGTCCAGGTCGCGGAGCCAAACACTGAAAAAACCTCCAGTTGCGCAAGCACTGGAGGTTTTTTGTTGCACTTCTTTTTACCCCTATCGGCACAACGCTGCTGTATCGTCCACGCTCACTCGACGACCGCAGAGCCTCGATCAGCGTGAACGATATTACTTACAACGCCCAGCAAGCGGTTGCGATCGCCGCCAACCAGGCACTATTGGCAAGCCGACAAGCAACATTCGCGGTGGGTGGATGCATCATCGAAAACGCCACCGGCAAGGTGCTGGCCGCCCTGCACAACAGCGTGCTCAAGCCTTTCCCGAACAGCGAGGCGCAGCCTGCCTTCAGGCTCCATGACCCGACCGCCCATGGCGAACGGCGCCTGATCGACTGGTATTTCGAGAATCAGCAGCGCCTGGCCCTGCCCCCCACTCACGCGCTGACCTTGGTAACCACGCTCGACCCCTGCGCCATGTGCGCGGGGGCCTTGCTGACAGCCGGTTTCAATGTCGCGGTCAGCGCTCTGGACACCTTCGCTGGCATCAACCATAACGCCTGCTTCAACTTTCCCGGCCTCCCTGCGGCACTGCCAAAAGTCGCGCAAGCCACCTGGGGCTACTACGCGATTGAAGCGCCTTTGGAGCGGGAATATGCGGGTCCCCTCACGGGCCCGATCTACGCAGGCGAACACATCGAGGCCGCGACCGCCAGCCTGACCAGCTCTCTATTCGAAACCAGCGTGAATACGGTCCACGATGAGAGCAGCTCTGCCGGCCTGCCTCCGTCTGAACTTAAGGACCCGAGCAACCTCCCGCTGCATAGCAAGGTGCGCCAAGCCTTGGCCAACCTGAGCCCTTGGAGCCTACGCAGCAAAAGTGACAACCCCCGCCTTGCCGGACCAGAGCTGGCACAACCCCTGCTAGAGACGGCCAGCCAGGCGGACACCTTCAACGCAGTCGCGTTGCTCGATCCATTCGGCAACCTGCTGTCATGCCTGGGCGGCAGCGAGAAGCGCTCGCCCATTCGCAGCGCATTCATGGAAACTACCCGCAGCTATGCGGCCCTGCGCTGGACATTGATGAACCATGTCGACCCACTGGTCCGCAACGAAGCGCGGGAGCACCTGACACATCCGCGTCACTGCACATTCGTCATGCTTGTCTTTCCAGACCCGACTGACAGCGAAGCAGTCATGACCCTTGGCGCCTATGGCTCCACGGTGGAGCGCAACACCGCACCGTCCTTCCCTTCCAGCCTGCAATACGTCTTGCTGCCAGCGGGCCGGACCGGCAAAGAGGTCGCTCGACTCGCACAGAATCTGCCGCCCTTCTACACCCACAACGTACAGCTCGCGCCAAGCCAGGTATGGGACAAAGCACTGGTGCGAGCTGTATCGAGCAAGCTGTGTCACGCTCAGCGCGCTGATTTCGCCCCGGAGTAGGGCAAAGTGACTGGCTTGCCTTCATCCACCAGGCTCCATACCAGCAACTTGGCTGGCCGGGTCTTGCTGGCATTGCGCGATACGCTGTGCACGGTGCCGGGCGCTTCGTACCAGTATTCACCGGCCTTGTAGGTCTTTTCCTGTTCGTCGTTGAGCTTCGATACCACCGCCCCTTCCAACACATAGGCCATAACCGCACCCGGATGCTGGTGGGCGGGCGAAGCCTGCCCGGGGGCATAGCTGACCGTGAGCATGACGGCGCTCTTGCCCGGGGCATTCGAGGGCTGTTGTAGCTGCAGGATTTTTACCTGGTCAGCGGCGTCGCCGTGCGCCCAGGCTGGGGTCTGAAGACCGAACAGACCAGCGGCAACGAACAAGGCAAAAGAAAATTTGGCAGATTTCACGGGCGTACTCCTGATTGGCAAGTGCCTGCAGGTTAGGCCCAGTGGCACAGGGCGCAAACGGCCAATCAGGAGAAAAAGCAGGGAGCCAGTGGGGAGCGCGCGCTCAACAATTGCGCCCGATCGGGTAGAACACACCATGGCTCCATACCCCGAGCCATTCCTCGCCATCGATCACCTGCGGCACCGCCAGGTCGACCAACTGGTAGAACACATTGCGATGGATCAATGCCTCGAGATTGCTACGCATCAGCACATAAGGCGCCGGCTCCTGGGTATCCGGATCGATTTCGACCCGCAACGGGTTCTGCGGCCCCGCTTCGGCCTGATCCTCGACATTGCTGGTAAAGCGCAGCACCTGCGCCTCACCACTGCCCAGTACCTCAAGCGTCACAGCCACGAATGGCGCATCATCGACGCGGATGCCGACCTTCTCCACCGGGGTGATCAGGAAATAATCATCGCCATCGCGGCGAATGATGGTGGAGAACAGGCGAACCATCGGTTTGCGCCCGATGGGAGTACCCAGGTAGTACCAGGTACCATCGCGGGCAATACGCATGTCGATATCGCCGCAGAAATCCGGGTTCCACAGATGCACCGGCGGCAGCCCCTTGTGCTTGGGAATCTGTGCCAATAGATCGTTGGCCTTGCCGGAATCCGTCATCACGCTGCCCTCACTCACTCATGCCCAGAAGGCTACGAGCGTACTCGCGCATCGGTGCGCCAAGCAAATCCTGGGGCGACTGGTCGTGGAACGTCAACAAACCGCCGCGGCTCTTGATTCGTGCGGTGTCGATCAGGTAGCGGGTGTTGGTCTCGATCAGCATCATCTGCACCACACCGGTGTCCCAACCCAAGCGGTCGACGGCCTGCTCGTCATACCATTCGTCGCCATTACCGATACGGTCATCCGTGCGGGCGAAGCGCGTGTACAGCACATAGTCGGCGCCCACCGAGCGGGCCTGGGCAATCGCTTCTTCAAGGCCCAGCGGCCCTTGGGCGCGACGCACCAGCGGGAAGTACTCGACGAAACTCTTGAATGCCTCATCGGCTACGGCATTCTGCCTCGGCACCGGGCCCTTGCCTGGCGGCATGAACGCGCCCTGGCCGATGAAGATGAACGAATCCGGCTGCAGGCGAATCGACAGGGTACGACGGGTATCACTGTGGTCCAGCAAGCCGGCGTCGCTCATGTGGTAACGGACGCCCTCGCCCATATCGCTGACATTCATGCAACCGCCCAACGCCATCAGCGTCAGCAGCAAGACCAGGCTACGCATCTTTCCTCCAGTGGCCGGTGACGAAAAACCGGCGAATAGCCGGCGGATGCAGCTTTTGCGCCAGCTTCAGCCGCCAATCACCTTCATCACCGTCGCACCCCCGGAAAACGCCAGTTCCTGCTTGTCTGCCAAGGCTTTTACCAGCAGCCGCTGCAAGCCAGGCAGCGCCTGATGACGGGGTTTTTCCAGCAGGTCGCCGACAAAGTGGCGATTGCCGGAAGACAGGCAGCCGTGCAGCCAGCCGGTAGAGGACAGGCGCAGGCGCGAGCAGGTTCGGCAGAACGGCACGCTTTCATTGGCGATGACGCCGAAATAGCCGTGACCCGGGATCTGGTAGCGCAGCGCGGTGGCATCCAGCGGTGCGTCTACCTGCTGGAAGCCATGGCGGCCGCCGATCACATGGAGCAATGCATCGAGCCCGACAAACTGCTGCAGGAACGCATTGTTGTCCCGTGCCAGGTGCCCCATGCGCATCAGCTCGATGAAGCGCAACTCGAAACCACGCGCCATGCAGTAGTCGAGCATCGGCAGCACTTGATCGAGGTTCTGCCCGCGCATCGGCACCATGTTGACCTTGATTCGCATGCCCATGGCGCTGGCCTGATCCATGCCGGCCAACACGCTGGCCAGATCACCGCCACGGGCGATTCGGCGGAATGCCTGAGGGTCGAGGGTATCGAGGGAGACGTTCAAGCGGCGAATGCCGGCCGCCTGCAGCTGCGGCAGCTTGCGGGCGAGCAGTTGCCCGTTGGTGGTCAGCGTGATGTCATCAAGGTCGAGCTTCGCCACCGCCGCCAGAAAGGCGTCCAGCCGAGGGCTGACCAGTGGCTCGCCACCGGTGATGCGCAAACGTTCGATGCCGGCCGCTTCAATGAGATAGGCCACCCCACGCGCCAAGGTTTCCGCCGACAGCTCATCCTGGGCTGCGACCAGGCGCTTGCCGTCCGGTACGCAGTAGGTGCAGGCGTAGTTACAGGCAGCCGTCAGGCTGACGCGCAGGTTGCGAAAACGCCTGCCTTGACGATCGACGATCATGGGTGACTCCGGCATGGATGAATCGGGGCTGGCAAAACTTGACTCATGGTTCAAGTTTTTGCAAGTCCCCATTTCACGCCAGGCTCACCCGGTGACGACGAATGCCTTCAGTTGGTGGCTTCCGGATCACGCTTGCGCTTGTTGCCCATGCGCACGCCGATATCCATCAGGAACTGGAAGAAGCCTTCCTGATCTTCCAGCACATTGCTCCAGAACGGTGAGTGGTACAGCGCCACGGCGCCGTGCACCAACGCCCAGGCGGCGCAGTAGTGGAAGTACGGTGGCACGTCTTCGAGCTTGCCTTCGCTGATGCGCCCCTTGATCAACTGGGTCAGGCGGTCGAAGTTGGACGCGCGGATGCTGTGCAACTGCTCGACCATTTCCGGCACCTGGTTGCCCTTGACCACCTTCTCTTCCAGGCGGTCGAACAGCCGGTAGCGCTGCGGGTCACGCATGCGGAACTCGAAGTAGGCGCGCGACAGTGCCTCCTTGTCGCGGTCGACATCGGCCGAGTGCAACAGCGCGTTCAAGTCACGCTCATAGTCGAGCATCAGGCGCAGGTAGATCTCCGCCTTGGACTTGAAGTGCTTGTAGATCGTGCCTTTGCCGATACCCACGGCGTCGGCGATCATCTCGACGGTGACGCTGTCTTCACCCTGTTCGAGGAACAGCTTCAGCGCTGTATCGAGGATTTCCTGTTCGCGACGGCGAAACTCACGGACCTTACGAGGTTCTTTCTGCATAGGAAGGACTGGATGACATTGAAGCGGTTTATTATGCCTAACTTGCAGCAAATTGCACGGATCATCCAACCATGTCTATGTTTCACGATGAGTTCGAACAGGCGCCAGGGCTGCGATACCTGAACCATGCGGCCATCGCTCCCTGGCCGCGCCGGGCCAGCGAGGCCGTGGCGCGCTTTGCCCGTGACAACGTGCGCCAGGGTGCAAGCGGATACCCGACATGGCTGGCCACCGAACGCAGGCTGCGGGAAAGGCTGGCGCGCCTGGTCAACGCCCCCTCGTGGGCTGACATAGCGCTGGTAAAGAACACCTCCGAGGCGCTTTCACTGGTCGCGTTCGGCCTCGACTGGCAAGCCGGCGACCAGGTGGTGATCAGCGACGAGGAGTTTCCCTCCAACCGTGTCGTGTGGGAAGCATTGCGCGAGCGCGGCGTCGTGGTGACCGAGGTGAGCCTTGCCGGGCCAGACCCGGAGGCAGCGCTGCTCGCGGCCTGCGGCCCGCTTACGCGCCTGCTGGCCGTGAGTGCCGTGCAGTTCGCCAGCGGCCTGCGCCTGGACCTGCCTCGCCTCGGTGAGGGCTGCCAGGCCCGCCATGTCCTGTTATGCGTCGATGCCATCCAACAGATTGGCGCCCTACCCTTCGACGTGCAGCGCTACCAGTGCGACTTCGCCATGGCGGACGGCCACAAATGGATGCTCGGGCCCGAGGGCCTGGGCCTGTTCTATTGCCGCGCTGCTTTGCGCCCGCAGCTTAGGCTGCATGCCTACGGCTGGCATATGCTGGAGCGCCTGGGCGACTTCGATCGTCGCGAGTGGCGGCCGGCACGCAGCGCCAGGCGCTTTGAAAGTGGTAGCCCGAACATGCTGGGCGCGTGCGCCCTGGAGGCCAGCCTGTCATTGCTGGAGGAAATCGGCATGGACGAGGTGGGCCGGCAATTGCAGTTGCGGGTGGAGCAACTGCTTCAGGGCCTGGCCGGTATTCCTGGGGTATGCCTGCATAGTCCCGTAACACTTGAAAAACGGGCGGGTATCGTTACCTTCAGCCTTCAGGGGCAGGACATTGCGGCTGCCTATCGAAGTCTGTTGGCGGAGCAGACGGTCTGTGCACTAAGAGGCCCAGGTATACGATTTTCGCCACATTTCTACACCAGTGAGCAGGTAATCGACGAAGCTGTCCAGCAAGTACGGCGCCTGGCCATGCGCTGAGGGAGGAAGGGACGGCGGCCGTATTCCAAATCTGTTTAAAAAACGAACAGAGAAGCACTGGCACTGTGCCAAACCTGACCAATACTTGAAGTGTTGGCGCGGCGCATCCCCCCCAAGTGGCGCGCCGATAAAGGTGCTCAGGGACCGCGTACCTTTGTTTTACTCCTAATGGTCTTAACCCGGATTCCCCCCCCAGAACCCGGGTTTTTTTTGCCCAAGACCAGCCGCCAGGCTCTGGCTAGCTCTGGCGCTAGCTCTGGCGCTAGCTCTGGCGCTAGCTCTGGCTCTGGCTCTGGCTCTGGCTCTGGCTCTGGCTTTTGATTTTGATTTTGCTTCTAAGCGCGCGATAGTTCAGGCAACGCGAAATGCGACTTCAGGAGGCCGAGCGCAGGCGTCTGGAGGGCCAGGGTGCGCAGCACCCCTTCGGCGCAGCCGAAGGCGCGAGATGTAGACTTGCGCAGCAAGTCGTAGGCCGCGCGGGCCCGGAAGGCGCCGGAGCGAGGGGACCCCGGAGCGCAGCGCAGGGGCCGGATGATGGGAGCCAGCGTTTTTTGGTTACTTTTTGTCGCGTTTGACAAAAAGTGACCCGCCGTAAGGGCGGAAAGGTGACTGTGCGTCGCCATCGCAAATGAATGTACTCGACTGAATTAAAACCACCGCAGTCGAGCTTTTGGCTTTTGACTTTTGGCTTTTGGCTTTTGGCTTTTGGCTTTTTGGAAAAATGGGCATTTGAATCAGATCAACATTCATTTGCCAAGGTGGCGCTGAGTCACCTTTCCGCCCTTACGGCGGGTCACTTTTTGACTGGGCAAAAAGTAACCAAAAACCCCGGCTCCCATCATCCGGCCCCTGCGCTGCGCTCCGGGGTCCCCTCACTCCGGCGCCTTCCGGGCCCGCGCGGCCTACGACTTGCTGCGCAAGTCTACATCTCGCGCCTTCGGCTACGCCGAAGGGGTGCTACGCACCCTGGCCCTCCAGACGCCTGCGTTCGGCCTCCTGAAGTCGCACTCAGCGTCGCCTGGACTACCGCGCGCTTAGAAGCAAAAAGCAGAGCAAAAGCAGAGCAAAAGCAGAGCAAAAGCAACTGGACTGGATTCAGACTACTCGCGCCAGCGGGAACAGGCGCTTGAAGTTGGAGGTGGTCTGCTCGGCCAGTTGCTCGTAGCTGACCCCACGCAACGATGCCACATACTCCGCCACCTCCCGCACATACTGCGGCAGGTTAGGCTTGCCACGATGCGGGATCGGTGCCAGGTACGGCGAATCGGTTTCTACCAACAGGCGGTCGACCGGCACCTGCCGCGCCACCTCGCGCAGGGCATCAGCATTGCGGAAGGTGACAATGCCAGACAACGAGATGTAATAGCCCAGGTCCAGCGCCGCCCTGGCCATATCCCAGTCTTCGGTGAAGCAATGCAGCACACCCGCCTGAGGCAGATTCGCTTCCCGCAGTAGCGCCAAGGTATCGGCCCGCGCCGCACGGGTATGCACGATCACCGGCTTGCCAGTCTGACGCGAGGCCTCCAGATGCAGGCGGAACGATGCCTGCTGCAACTCGGCAGCTTCCGGTTCGTAGTGATAGTCCAGCCCGGTTTCGCCAATCGCCACCACATGCGGATGCGACAGCTCGCGCAACAGCCATTCCAGCGCCGGTGTCTCGCCCGGCGCCAGGTCCAGCGGGTGCACCCCCACCGAACAGTCGACATCGGCGTACTGCTCGCTCAGCGCCTTCACCGCCCCGGCATTTTCGGCACTGACGCCAATGCACAGGAAATGCCCGACCCCGCGCTCACGCGCCGCCTGCAGGGCAGCATCGAGGGAGCCCTGGTGGGCGCTCAGGTCAAGACGGTCGAGATGGCAATGGGAATCTACGAGCATGGCAGGCGGCACACATGAAAAGATGGAAAATCAGCGGGAACCCGGCAGCTGTACCCAATGGGCCAGCAGCGCTTCCAGCAGCAATACGCGATTGAGGTTGGCTTTGCCGAGCACCTTCTGGCGCTGCTCGAGGATCCACGCCTGGACCTCCAGCACCTTGCCCTGACGGGCCTTCTGCGCCAGGTACTGCACCACCTTGCGCATGTCGGCCAAGCCCAACCCCTCTTCATCCTGGGTCAACTGGTAACGCAGGATCAGGTGCGACCAGTCGCAGAACCAGTCGAACAGCAACAACAACGGCACACTGCTCCAGGCCTCGGCCAACTGGCTGGGCGATTGCTGCTGCTTGAGCAGCTTCTTCACCCCGTCGGTCACCAAGGCCCGTTGCTCACGCACACCTTGCGCTTGCAGGCTGACCGCCATCAGCGGCGAACCGGCGGCCAGGGTCAGCAGCTCCTCGCGCTCGGCCTCGTCGCTGTCGGGCAATGCCGTGGCCAGCCAGGCCTGGCTCTGCGCCAGGCTCGGCTGTGGGCAGACAACTTGCTGGCAGCGGCTCTTGATCGTCGGCAACAAGCGGCTGGGCTGGTGACTGACCAACAGCAGCACGGTATCGCCCGAAGGCTCTTCCAGGCTCTTGAGCAAGGCGTTGGAGGCATTGACGTTCATCGCCTCGACCGGCTCGATCAGCACCACTTTACGCCCGCCCAGCTGCGCCGTCTGCACCACGAACGACACCAGCTCGCGCACCTGGTCGACCTTGATCGGCTTGTCGGCCTCTTCCGGCTCCAGCACGAAGTTGTCCGGGTGGCTACCGGCCTTGAGCAGCAGGCACGACTTACACTGCCCGCAGGCATCCAGCCCCTGCGGCTGCTGGCACAGCAGACGCGCCATCAGCCGCTCGGCCAGGGCGCGCTTGCCAATGCCCTGCGGCCCGTGCAGTAGGTAGGCATGGGCGTGCCGGGCACGCCCTGCCAGTTGCTGCCACAGCGCCTGCTGCCAGGGGTAGGCCTCAGCCACGGCAACGCCCCACGATGGCAGGCAGCAGCGCATCGATGGCAAGCTGCACCGCCTTTAGTGGCTGGGCGGCGTCGAGCAGGCTGTAGCGCTGCGGTGCGCCATGGGCGCGTTGCAGATAGGCTTGGCGCACGGCTTCGAAGAAGGCCTGACCTTCCTGCTCGAAGCGGTCCAGGCGACCGCGCGCGGCGGCGCGAGCCAGGCCGACTTCCACAGGCAGGTCGAAGACCAGGGTCAGGTCCGGGCGCAGGTCACCCTGGACGAATTGCTCCAGCGCAGCGATACGCTCCACGGACAGGCCGCGGCCACCACCCTGGTAGGCGTAAGTAGCATCGGTAAAGCGATCACAAAGCACCACCGCACCACGGGCAAGCGCCGGGCGAATCACTTCGGCCAGATGCTGGGCACGGGCAGCGAATACCAGCAGCAGCTCGGTATCTGCGGCCATCACTTCGTCACTCGGCGCCAGCAACAGCTCGCGGACTTTTTCAGCCAGCGGCGTACCGCCAGGCTCGCGGGTCAGCACCACGTCCAGGCCCTGTTCGCGCAGGCGCGCGGCCAGGTAATCACGGTTGGTGCTCTTGCCCGCGCCTTCGGGGCCTTCAAGGGTAATAAACAAGCCGCTCACAGGCAGTCCTTAATGTTGTTCGTCAGGCGTTGGCGCGTCGGCCGGCGTGGCCTCGCTGGCAGGGTCCTGCTCAGCAGGCTCGGCGGCGTCCTCAGGTGCACTTTGTGGCCCCGGGCTGGACCGGTAATCCGCACGACGCTTGAGCTGAAACTCGCGCACCGCCGAGTTGTGATCGTCCAGGTCATCAGAGAACACGTGGCTGCCATCGCCACGGGCGACGAAGTACAGGCTGGTGCCATCGGACGGGTTGAGCGCAGCATGGATCGCCTCGCGCCCGACCATGGCGATCGGTGTCGGTGGCAGGCCAGTCATGGTGTAGGTGTTGTAGGGCGTCGGCTCACGCAGGTCGGCGCGGGAAATCTTGCCGTTGTAGCGCTCACCCATGCCATAGATCACCGTCGGGTCGGTCTGCAGCATCATGCCCAGGCGCAAGCGACGCACGAAGACGCCAGCGATCTGCCCGCGCTCCTGGGGGATGCCGGTTTCCTTCTCCACCAGCGAGGCCATGATCAAAGCCTGGTAGGGATCACGGTAAGGCAGGTCAGTGGTGCGCTCGGCCCATTCCTTGGCCAGCACTTCGTCCAGGCGCATGTACGCCTGCTGCAGCAGCTCGACGTCACTCATGCCGCGCACGAAACGGTAGGTATCAGGGAAGAAGCGGCCTTCAGGGAACACGCCGGTGTGGCCGAGCTTGTCCATCACTTCAGAGTCGGAAAGGCCATCCAGGGTGTGCTTGAGCTTTTCATGCTTGGCCACCGCCGAACGCACCTGGCGGAAGGTCCAGCCTTCGACCAGGGTCAGGTTGTACTGCACCACATCGCCACGGCGCCAGACGTCGAACAGATCTTCCACGGTCATGCCCGGGGTGAGGCGATACTCGCCGGTATGCAACTGTGTGCCGGCCATGTTGAAGCGCCAGTACAGGCGCAGCCAGACAGCGTCGTCGAGCAAGCCGTCGGCCTGCATGCGATAGAACATGCGGTTGGGGTTGGTGCCGTTGGGCACGTCGAGCAGGCGCTCTTCGGCCACGTGCAGGGGCTGCTCCAGCACCGAGTTGATCTTCCAGGCCGACCAGCCCAGGGCCAGGCCGGCGAGGATCAAGCCCATTTCCAGCAGCAGCAGGAATTTGCGTCTCACGAATTCAGGTATCCAGTAACGTACGGGCAACGGCCTGCAGTTTACGGGTGAGCGGGCCCGGCGACCAGTTCAGCGCGGCAATTCCACGCACGGGCCAGACACCGTAGACACTGTTGCAGACGAACACTTCATCCGCCTGTTGCAGTTCGTCGAATGCGATATCACGCACCTTTACCGCGATGCCCAGCCGTTGCGCCTGCTCCAGCAGGGCACCGCGCATCACGCCAGCTACGCCGCAACGGCTGAGGTCAGCCGTGAGCAGCACGCCATCGCGCACCAGGAACAGATTGCTGTATACGCCTTCGATCACCCTGCCCTGCCCGTCACGCATCAGGCCCTCGGCATGTTCGCTGTCCTGCCATTCGGCACGGGCCAGCACCTGCTCCAGGCGATTGAGGTGTTTGAGACCGGCCAGTAACGGTTGCTCCCCAAGCCGGGTCTGGCAGGGGAACAGCCGCACGCCGTGCTCGGCATGTTCGACAGGATAGCTGGGCAGCGGGCTGCCCTGGAGGATCCGGCGCGGCGCAACGCCGGCAACCGGTGCGTAGCCACGTTGGCTGTCGCCACGGGTGAGGACCAGCTTGGCGACACCGTCGCCCAGCTGACTGGCGAAGCGCAGGATTTCATCACGCACCAGCGCCAGGTCGGCGTTGATCATCAGCCGCTGGCAACCCAGCGCCAGGCGAGCCAGGTGGCCGTCCAGCAGACTGGGCCGGCCACCCCGCACGGCGATGGTCTCGAACAGGCCATCGCCGTAGGCCAGGCCGCGGTTCTGCAAATTGATCGCAGTCGCGGGCTGGCCGTCGATCCAGCTGTGCATCAACCGATGAACCGGCGGAACACCAGCGAACCGTTGGTGCCGCCAAAGCCGAACGAGTTGGACAACACCACGTCGATCGGCATGCTGCGCGCTTCGTGCGGTACGAAGTCGAGGTCGCAGCCTTCGTCCGGCTCGTCGAGGTTGATGGTCGGCGGCGCCATCTGGCTGTTGATCGCCAGCACGCTGAAGATCGCCTCTACCGCGCCGGCAGCGCCGAGCAGGTGGCCTGTCATCGACTTGGTCGAGCTTACCGCCAACTTGTAGGCATGCTCGCCGAACACGCGTTTGATCGCCGCCACTTCGGCGATGTCGCCGGCCGGGGTCGAGGTGCCGTGGGCGTTGATGTAGCTGACCGCTTCAGGCTGGATGCCAGCGTCGCGCAGGGCATTGGCCATGCAACGGGCAGCACCTTCACCGCTATCGGGCGGCGAAGTCATGTGGTAGGCGTCACCGCTCATGCCGAAACCGACCAGCTCGGCATAAATGGTCGCACCACGGGCCTTGGCGTGCTCGAGCTCTTCGAGCACCAGCGCACCGGCACCGTCGGACAGCACGAAGCCATCACGGCCCTTGTCCCACGGACGGCTGGCACGGGTTGGCTCATCGTTGCGGGTCGACAGCGCACGGGATGCACCGAAGCCGCCCATGCCCAGGCCGCAAGCGGCCATTTCGGCGCCACCGGCGATCATCACGTCCGCTTCACCGTAGGCGATGTTGCGCGCGGCCATGCCAATGCAGTGGGTGCCCGTGGTGCAGGCGGTGGCGATGGCGTAGTTCGGCCCCTGCAGACCCAGGTGAATCGACAGGAAACCGGAGATCATGTTGATGATCGAACCCGGCACGAAGAACGGCGAAATACGGCGCGGGCCCTGCTCGTGCAAGGTGCGGCTGGTTTCTTCGATGTTGGTCAGGCCGCCGATACCCGACCCCATGGCCACGCCAATGCGCTCGCGGTTGGCGTCGGTGACTTCCAGGCCGGCGTTACGCACCGCCTGGAAACCGGCCGCCAGGCCGTACTGGATGAACAGGTCGAGCTTGCGGGCCTCTTTGGCCGACAGGTACTGCTCAACCTCGAAGCCTTTCACCGAGCCGCCAAAACGGGTGGAGTAGGCAGACAGGTCCGTGTGTTCGATCGGACCAATGCCACTGCGGCCAGCCAGAATGCCCTGCCAGGTGCTCGGTACATCGGTACCCAGTGGCGACAGCATACCCATACCGGTGACCACGACGCGTCTACGCGACACAGTACTCTCCTTTTCTAATCACAGAGTTTCTTGCCATTGCATTCAAGCAATGGAATGAAATGGCAACAAGCTCTCGGCGCGAGCGAAGCGACGCTGAAGGCTCGCAAAGAAAAAACCGCACGCCGGCAAAGGCAGTGCGGTTCTTCTCGACAAGAAGCGTCGACTACAACGTCTTAGGCCTTGTGGCTGTTGACGTAGTCGATTGCAGCTTGAACGGTAGTGATCTTCTCGGCTTCTTCGTCAGGGATTTCGGTCTCGAATTCCTCTTCCAGAGCCATCACCAGCTCAACGGTGTCAAGCGAATCGGCACCCAGGTCATCGACGAAGGACTTCTCGTTGGTCACTTCCTCTTCCTTGACGCCCAGTTGCTCGGCGACGATTTTCTTGACGCGTTCTTCGATGGTGCTCATACCTAGTTTTCACTCCTAATGGACATATGTCAGGCAGCTGGCCGGTGACCAAGTTTATAGAAAGACGTTCGCTTTTCAAGCGGAACGCACCTTCCCTTGAACCACCGCACCCGCTGCCTGGAATCTGGTTGCAGCTTTATAACGGATTTTAGGCTCGCAGTATGACTCTTTTTTGAAGCAATCCGTCACATTGCGTTGCAGTTTTACATGTACATCCCGCCGTTGACCGGCACGGTAGCGCCGGTAACGTAGCCAGCGCCGTCCGACGCCAGGAACGAAACCACCTTGGCGATTTCATCAGCCTGGCCCAGGCGGCCCAGCGGAATCTGGGTCTGCAGGGCTTCGCGCTGCGCTTCTGGCAGCTCGCGGGTCATGTCGGTGTCGATGAAGCCCGGGGTCACCGAGTTGACGGTGATGCCACGCGAACCCACTTCACGCGCCAGGGCGCGGCTGAACCCTTCGAGGCCGGCCTTGGCCGCCGCGTAGTTGGCCTGGCCAGCGTTGCCCATGGCACCGACGACCGAACCGATGCTGATGATACGACCCCAGCGCGCCTTGGTCATGCCACGCAGCACGCCCTTGGACAGACGGTAGAGGCTGTTCAGGTTGGTGTCGATCACGTCGAACCACTCGTCGTCCTTCATGCGCAGCATGAGGTTGTCGCGGGTGATCCCAGCGTTGTTGACCAGAATGGCCGGCGCGCCGAACTGCTCGCCGATGGCGCCCAGTACCGCTTCCACGGACTCGGCGCTGGTAACATTCAGTTCCATGCCAGTGCCGGTGATGCCGTGCTCTTTCAAGGTGGCGGCGATGCGCTCGGCACCGGAAGCCGAAGTGGCGGTACCGATCACGGTCGCGCCCTGGCGGCCCAGTTCGAGGGCGATGGCCTGGCCAATACCACGGCTGGCGCCAGTGACCAGTGCAACTTTACCTTGCAGGCTCATGCAAGCTTCTCCAAATCAGGCCAGCGCCGCGCGGGTGGCGGCGACAGCATCAGGGGTATTGAGGTTGTAGGTGGTCACGCCGTCGGCGCAACGCTTGTTCAGGCCAGCCAGGACCTTGCCCGGGCCGCACTCGACCAGGTTGACCGCACCGTTGGCGGCCAGGGTCTGCACGCATTCTACCCAGCGCACCGGCTGGTACAGCTGTGCCAGCAGGTCCTGCTTCAGGGCATCGAGGTCGGCGGCGATGGCGGCGGTGACGTTCTGCACCACCGGGATCTGCGGGGCCTTCCATTCGATGGCGTTGACGAACTCGGCAAAGCGCTCGGCAGCTGGTTTCATCAGGGCGCAGTGCGACGGCACGCTGACCGCCAGCGGCAGGGCACGCTTGGCGCCCTTGGCCTTGCACAGCTCCATGGCGCGGTCGACCGCTGCCTTGTTACCGGCGATGACCACCTGGCCTGGCGAGTTGAAATTCACGGCGCTGACCACTTCGTCTTCGGCCGCTTCGGCGCAGATTTCCACCACGACGGCGTCATCCAGGCCGAGGATTGCAGCCATGGCGCCATGACCGGCCGGCACGGCTTCCTGCATCAGCTGGCCACGGCGCTCGACCAGGCGCACGGCATCTTTCAGCGACAGTGCGCCGGCTGCAACCAGAGCGCTGTATTCACCCAGGCTGTGACCGGAAACGAAGGCCGGCTGCGCGCCGCCCTCTTCCAGCCACAGGCGCCACAGGGCGATGGAGGCGGTGAGGATCGCCGGCTGGGTCTTGTCGGTCTGGTTGAGTTGTTCTTCCGGACCTTCCTGGACCAGCTTCCACAGGTCATAGCCCAGAGCCTCGGAAGCCTCCTTGAAGGTCTCGATGACCACCGGCTTTTCAGCACCGAGTTCGGCGAGCATGCCCAGCGACTGGGAACCTTGACCTGGGAAGACGAATGCGAGGGATGCAGACATTGAACAAGCCCTTATGATCTTGTCGTCGGATAGGGTGCGCCAGGCCTCGGGCCGGGCGCGGAATCTGAAAACTTGGATGAAAACGAAAACTGAGCGGTCACATTTAAGCACTTCATGGCAGAAATGCCTAAGGCAACAAGTCTTCGAGGCGGCCATGAAGCCGCTGCGGGAGATTTTCCTGGATCTCGATCAGTGCTCGCTGGATCGCGCTCTGGAAGCCCTGCACCCCCGCCGAGCCATGGCTCTTGATGACGATGCCCTGCAGGCCGAGAAAGCTCGCGCCATTGTGCCGCGCCGGTGCCAGGTCGGCCTGCAGGCGCTTGAGCAGTGGCATCGCCACTGCCCCGGCGACACGCGACAACGCGCCGCCCTTGAACAGCTTTTCGATACGCTCGCCGATCATGGTCGCCAGGCCTTCGCTGGACTTGAGCAGGATGTTGCCGACAAAGCCGTCGCACACCACCACGTCCGCCTCGCCGCGATACAGGCCGTCACCTTCGACGAAGCCGACATAATTGAGGCCGCGGGCGTTCTGCAGCAACGTGGCCGCCAGCTTGACCTGCTGGTTGCCCTTGATGTCCTCGGTACCGATGTTCAGCAGCGCCACGCGCGGCCGGTGAATGCCCAAAGCCTGGGCAGCCACGGAGCCCATGACGGCAAACTGGTAGAGGTTATCGGCACTGCAGTCGACGTTGGCACCAAGGTCGAGCAGCTGGCAGTAACCCGCCTGGGTCGGAATCGCCGCCACCATGGCTGGCCGATCGATACCCGGCAGGGTTTTGAGCACGAAACGCGACAACGCCATCAGCGCCCCGGTATTGCCGGCACTCACGCAGGCCTGGGCCTTGCCGTCACGCACCAGTTCAAGGGCGATGCGCATCGACGAGTCCGGCTTGCCACGCAACGCCTGGGATGGCCGCTCGTCCATACCGATCACCTCACTGGCGGCGACAATCTGCAGGCGCGCGCGATCCGCAGCTGCCAGGCCGCTGACAAGATCTTCAAGGAGGGAGGGTTGACCGACGAGGGTCAGGTGCAGCGAGGGGGTAGCCGAAAGGCAGGCAATGCTAGCCTGGACAATGCTGCGGGGACCGAAGTCCCCGCCCATTGCGTCGATCGCGATGATCTGAGCGGACAAGGATTACTCGTCAGCGCCCTTGTCGACCACTTTGCGACCACGGTATACGCCTTCTGGCGAAACGTGGTGGCGCAGGTGTACTTCACCGGTGGTTTTCTCTACCGACAGCGCGTTTTCCGACAGGGCGTCGTGCGAACGGCGCATGTCACGGGCAGAGCGGGATTTTTTGTTCTGCTGAACAGCCATAATTGATTAACTCCTAAACGTTTGGGTCACGCTTTAACTGCGCCAAAACACTGAACGGGTTGGACCGCGATACCTCGTCCTTGCTCGATTCGGGCTCGTCTGCGCCCGCCGGCTGCTGGCATTCTTCCGGATGATGAGCAGGCACGATAGGCAAGGCGAGCAGCAGCTCCTCCTCGACCAAGGCCTGCAGATCCAATGGATCTTCGCCCAGTTCCAGCACGTCATAGCCTTTCGGCAACGACTGGGTATTCGCACCCTCCTTCACCACGGCGTATGTACATTCGCTGTGGATCGGCAGGGTGACCAGCTCAAGACAACGCTGGCAAACCATTTTGACTTCGACGTCCAGCTCGCTGTGGATAACCACCACGTGCTGTTCATCTCGTTCAAAATCGAACTTCGCCTGCACCGTACCGACATCGTCGGAAAGCGGGTCGCAGAGTCTTTCCAAATCAGCGAGTTGCAGCGTACCAGTGATGGATACGCCTCGGTCGGCTAATTTGCGCGGGTCAACGTGAGGTGGAATCGGGTCATTCAACATAGGCGCAGCATTCTAGGGATGCCCCCCGCCCCTGTCAAAGGAAATTCGGCGACATCTTGCATGTTAGAATCAGGTTCATCTGACCAGGAGTCTATCATGCTGCCTCTGTTGCTGGCTTCCAGCTCTGCCTATCGGCGCGAACTGCTCGCGCGCCTGCGCCTGCCCTTCACCTGGGCAAGCCCTGATCTAGACGAGCGGCGCCTGGCCGACGAGCCCGCCGTTGAGCTGGTACGGCGCCTGGCCAGGCAAAAAGCCGAAGCGCTTGCCGCCAGCCATCCTCAGCACTTGATCATCGGCTCCGACCAGGTCGCGGTACTGGGCGAGCAGATCCTCGGCAAGCCGCACACCTTCGATCGCGCCTGCGAGCAGTTGCTCGAAGCCAGCGGCCAGCAGGTGACCTTCCTGACCGGACTGGCGCTGCTCAATACCGCGACCGGGCACTGCCAGGTCGACTGCGTGCCTTTTACGGTGACGATGCGCGAGCTGGATCGGGAGCGCGTGGAGCGCTATGTGACAGCGGAGCAGCCGCTGGATTGCGCAGGGAGCTTCAAGGCTGAGGGTTTGGGGGTGAGTTTGTTTCAGAGTACCCACGGGTGCGACGCCACCAGCCTGATCGGGCTGCCGCTGATTCGACTGGTGGATATGCTGACCCGGGAAGGCGTGGTCATACCTTGAGATTTTTGGGGGCGCTTTGCGCCCCCAGCAATTTCGAATCAGCGCAGCTGCGGGCCCTGGAACCCCATCCACATGGCCAGGTGCTCGGCCACGCTGGCGCCAATGCGCTTGGAGAAACGATCGAACGGTGATTCCTGCACGGTGTAGTCAACCAGATCCTTCTCACCGACGATTTCACGCGCCACATAGCTGGCACTACCCAAACCATCCACCAGCCCCAGCGCCTTGGCCTGCTCACCCGACCAGACCAGGCCGCTGAACAACTCCGGATGCTCCTTGTCCTTCAGGCGGTCGCCCCGCCCCTGCTTGACCATGGCAATGAACTGCTGGTGCGTGGTGTCCAGCACACCCTGCCAGAACGCTCGCTCATCAGGCTTTTCAGGCGAGAACGGATCAAGGAATGCCTTATGCTCGCCAGCGGTGTAAGTACGCCGCTCGACACCCAGCTTTTCCATTGAACCGACAAAGCCGTAGCCGGCTGCCGTCACGCCAATGGAGCCGACCAGGCTGGCCTTGTCGGCATAGATCTCATCTGCCGCACTGGCGATGTAGTAGGCGCCGGAAGCCCCCAGATCAGTGATCACCGCATACAGCTTGGTATCCGGGTGCTCGCCGCGCAGACGACGGATCTCGTCATACACGTAGCCCGCCTGCACCGGGCTGCCGCCCGGACTGTTGATGCGCAGGACCACCGCCTTGGTCTTGGGGTCCTTGAACGCATCACGCAGGCTCTTGACGATATTGTCGGCGCTCGCGGCCTCCTGATCGGCAATCACGCCTCGCACCTCGACCAGGGCCGTGTGATTGCCACTGCGCGATGCAGCCTTGTCCACATCCATGAACGGCAGGAACAAGGCCAGGATGCCGAACAGGTAGACGAAGGTCAGCAGCTTGAAGAAGATCCCCCAGCGCCGTGACCGACGCTGCTCCTGGACCCCGGCCAGCAGGGTCTTTTCCAGCAGCTTCCAGCTCTTCTGCTCGACACGATCCTCTTCGTTCTGCGCTTCACGCGCTTCGCGAGCGAGGCGCTCCTCTTCGGTTTCGTTAACCGGCGCTTTCCACTCGTCAGCCATGCTCACCTACCTTGGAATTGAACTTGCCTGGAACCTGCCAGCCACTCGCGCAGCTGGGAAAAATGATCGATGCACACCTGCGGGCCAAACTCGGCCAGTGCCTTCAGCGACATGGCGCCATAGCCCACCGCCACCGAATGCATGCCAGCGTTGCTGGCCATCTGCAGGTCGAACGCCGAATCGCCGACCATCAGCGCCCGCCCAGGCTCGACACCGCAATGCCCGAGGATTTCCTCAAGCATCAGCGGATGGGGCTTGCCGCGGGTTTCGTCGGCGGCACGGGTAATGTCGAAGAACTGCTCCCAGCCATTGGCCTTGAGCACGCGATCCAGCCCGCGGCGCGCCTTGCCGGTCGCTACCGCCAGGCGATAACCCTCGGCACGGAACGCATCCAGTGATTCGACCACACCCTCGAACAGCGGCGAAGGCTGCTGATCGAGCGCCATATAGATGTCGGCGTAATGCTGACGGAAGGTTTCGACCTGCAGCGGATCAAGGTGCGGATACAGCGTCGAGATGGCCTCCCCCAGCGCCAGGCCGATGATACCCTTGACGGCGTCCTCGGGGCTTGGCGCCTCTCCGGCACGCTCGGCAGCGGCATTCATTGACTCGACGATACGACCGATGGAATCGGCCAGGGTGCCGTCCCAGTCGAAGATCAGCAACTCATAAGGCTTGTTCGACAGATCACGACGCACTCAAACGCTCCACGGTCTTCGCCCAGACTTCGTCCACAGGCGCTTCGAGTTTCAGCTCGCCACCATCCGGCAGCGGCACGGTCAATGCGTAGGCATGCAGGAACAGGCGCTTGCCACCCAGCTCGCGGATCTCGCGGCTGAAGTCCTCGTCGCCATACTTGCTGTCACCGGCGATCATGTGCCCGGCATGCAGGGTATGCACGCGAATCTGGTGGGTACGACCGGTGATCGGGCGTGCCTCGACAATGGTGGCAAACTCGCCGAAACGGCGCAGCACGCGGAACAAGGTCAGCGCCTCCTTGCCTTCGTCGTTGACTTCGACCATGCGCTCGCCAGAGCGCAGGTTGCTCTTGAGCAGCGGCGCGTTGACCTGCTTCTTCGAGGTTGGCCAGTGGCCACGTACCAGCGCCATGTAGCGCTTGTCCACGCCATCACCACGCAAGGCGGCATGCAGATGGCGCAGCATGCTGCGCTTCTTGGCAATCATCAGCAGCCCCGAGGTGTCGCGGTCCAGGCGATGCACCAGCTCCAGCTCCTTGGCGTCCGGGCGCAACTGGCGCAGCGCTTCGATCACGCCGAAGCTCAGGCCACTGCCGCCGTGCACGGCGATGCCGGCCGGCTTGTTCATCACGATCAGCGCCTTGTCTTCATAGACGATGGCGGCCTCCAGGCGCTGCAGCAGCCCTTGGGCCACCGGCGCCGGTTCGTCACGCTCAGGCAACCGGACAGGCGGCACGCGCACGATGTCGCCGGCCTGGATCTTGTACTCGGGCTTGACCCGGCCCTTGTTGACCCGCACCTCACCCTTGCGCAGGATGCGGTAGACCAGGGTCTTGGGCACGCCCTTGAGCGCCGTGATAAGGAAATTGTCGATGCGTTGGCCGGCAAGTTCCGGCGCGACTTCGATCAGCTGAACGCCGGAAGTCGGAGGGGTATTGGTCGTCATGGCGGGAATCATAACAATTATTTATGGAATTGAAGCACTTAATCATCAATGCTATAGTCGCGAACGCCGCCAAAAGCGGCAGGCCAGTGAAACCAGGCCCTGGGCCGGTTCCTGACCTACGCAGTTCTCCAGGACGCGAGGCCGTCCTACGGGGTTTTCGCCAGTTTACCGAATTGCCTGGAATCGCCACCAGCGCTGTGTAGAGAAGACCGAAAAAAAACGACAAGTGTGGTTTTTCACCTGCTTCCCGATTCTTTTCGCTGTACCTCTGCCCGCCCCCGTCGCTTCCACGCAACGCCAGGCGAATGCTTCGGAAATACCTGCCTTGGATATGTAATGGCGTCAGCTTCCCGTTCGAAGCTGGCGAAAAATGCAACCCGTTGCGGATTCAGCGCGCGGCAGCACCCGAATTATCAGGGATACGTGCAGGGTGGAGATGCACAGCCCTCGGACCGTGTAGCACCGCGTCCGGCCACCGGCCCACTGAATGGCCGGCGAGCGGATAAGGTCCTGAACAGATGCCCTCGGGCGTCCACGGCTGACGGTTGATTCCTCCTCCTGACTGAGTGCACGAGGCCCGCTTGGTTGATTCGGATACCCATTCGAAGCCACCGGGGCCTGGTAGGCACCGCAGCAAACAGGACGCGTCGTCGCGACAACGGCAGGCTGGGCAACCGGCTGGTGCCGAACGTTGCTCGACACGGGGGTGGCCCGGCCACCCTTTGCGCACCTTGGCACCGACCATGAGAAGTCGTGTGTGCCGAACGCCGTTTCCGGCAGCCCGGAAACCGACGGTACAACATGAAAAGAATGCTGATTAACGCAACTCAACCCGAAGAGTTGCGTGTAGCCCTGGTGGACGGCCAACGTCTCTACGACCTGGACATCGAGTCCGGCGCGCGCGAGCAGAAAAAGGCCAACATCTACAAAGGCAAGATCACCCGGATCGAGCCCAGCCTCGAAGCCGCCTTCGTCGACTTCGGTTCCGAACGTCACGGCTTCCTGCCGCTGAAGGAAATCTCCCGCGAATACTTCAAGAAGTCCCCTGAAGGCCGGGTCAACATCAAGGAAGTCCTGAGCGAAGGCCAGGAAGTCATCGTCCAGGTCGAGAAGGAAGAGCGCGGCAACAAAGGCGCCGCCCTGACCACCTTCATCAGCCTGGCTGGCCGCTACCTGGTGCTGATGCCCAACAACCCACGTGCCGGTGGCATTTCCCGCCGCATCGAAGGCGAAGAGCGCAACGAACTGCGTGAAGCCCTGAACGGCCTGACCGTGCCGGGCGACATGGGCCTGATCGTGCGCACTGCCGGCCTTGGCCGCAGCAGTGAAGAAATGCAGTGGGACCTCGATTACCTGCTGCAGCTGTGGACCGCCATCAAGGAAGCGTCCCTGGACCGCGCCGCGCCATTCCTGATCTACCAGGAAAGCAACGTCATCATCCGCGCCATCCGCGACTACCTGCGCCAGGACATCGGCGAAGTGCTGATCGACAGCATCGATGCCCAGGAAGAAGCCCTGACCTTCATCCGTCAGGTGATGCCGCAGTACGCCAGCAAGGTCAAGCTGTACGAAGACAGCGTGCCGCTGTTCAACCGCTTCCAGATCGAAAGCCAGATCGAGACCGCCTTCCAGCGCGTCGTCGACCTGCCGTCCGGCGGCTCGATCGTGATCGACCCGACCGAGGCCCTGGTCTCCATCGACATCAACTCGGCGCGCGCCACCAAAGGCAGCGACATCGAAGAAACCGCCCTGCAGACCAACCTGGAAGCGGCCGAGGAAATCGCCCGCCAGCTGCGCCTGCGTGACATCGGCGGCCTGATCGTCATCGACTTCATCGACATGACCCCGGCGAAGAACCAGCGCGCCGTAGAAGAGCGCGTGCGTGAATGCCTGGAAGCCGACCGTGCCCGCGTGCAGGTCGGCCGCATCTCGCGCTTCGGCCTGCTGGAAATGTCCCGTCAGCGCCTGCGCCCATCGCTTGGCGAAAGCAGCGGCATCGTCTGCCCACGCTGCTCCGGCACCGGCATCATCCGTGACGTCGAATCGCTGTCGCTGGCCATCCTGCGCCTGATCGAAGAAGAAGCCCTGAAAGACCGTACTGCCGAAGTACGCGCCCAGGTGCCAATCCCGGTCGCCGCGTTCCTGCTCAACGAGAAGCGCAACTCGATCACCAAGATCGAACTGCGCACTCGCGCGCGCATCATCATCCTGCCGAACGACCACCTGGAAACCCCGCACTTCGAAGTCCAGCGCCTGCGCGACGACAACCCGGAAGTGCTGAACAACCAGTCCAGCTACGAAATCGCCGCCTCCGAAGCCGAAGAAGCGCCGCAGCCGACCGCCACCCGCACCCTGGTTCGCCAGGAAGCTGCGGTGAAGACCGCCCCGGCCCGCACCAACGCCCCGGCACCGAGCGCCGCCGAAGAGCAGCCGCAGCCTGCTGCACCGGCAGCCCCTGCGCCGAGCGCACCTGAGCCAAGCCTGTTCAAGGGCCTGGTGAAGTCGCTGGTCAGCCTGTTCGCCGGCAAGGAAGAACCTGCCGCCGCACCGGTCGTTGCTGCCGCCGAGAAGCCCGCTGCCGAGCGCAGCCAGCGCAACGAAGAACGCCGCAACGGCCGCCAGCAGAGCCGCAACCGCAACGGCCGTCGCGATGAAGAGCGCAAGCCGCGCGAAGAGCGTGCCGAGCGCGCGCCGCGTGAAGAGCGTCAACCGCGCGAAGAACGCGCACCTCGTGAGGAACGTGCTCCACGTGAAGAACGTGCACCTCGCGAAGAGCGTGCTCCACGTGAAGAGCGTGCACCCCGCCAGCCTCGCGAAGACCGCCGCGGCAATCGCGGTGAAGAACGCGTACGTGAGCTGCGTGAGCCGCTGGACGCCACACCGGCAGAACGCGAAGAGCGTCAGCCGCGTGAAGAACGTGTAGCCCGTGAAGAGCGTGCTCCACGTGAAGAACGCGCCCCACGTGAAGAGCGTGCACCCCGCGAAGAACGTACCCCACGCGAAGAGCGCGCACCTCGCGAAGAACGTGCTCCGCGTGAAGAGCGTGCACCTCGCGAAGAACGCCAGCCTCGCCCACCACGCGAAGAGCGCCAGCCACGCCCGGCCGAACAAGCCGCCGAGCAGGCCGCCGAGCTCGCCGATGAGCAACTGCCGAACGAAGAGCTGCTGCAGGACGAGCAGGAAGGCACCGATGACGAGCGTCCGCGTCGTCGCTCCCGTGGCCAGCGTCGCCGCAGCAACCGTCGTGAGCGCCAGCGCAATGCCAATGGCGAGCTGATCGAAGGCAGCGACGAGGAAGGCAGCGACGAACAGCCGCATCAGCACCAAGCCACGGAGCTTGGCGCCGAACTGGCTGCCGGCCTGGCCGTCACCGCCGCTGTCGCCAGCAGCCACATCAGCGCCAGCGCCGAAGCTGAAGCCAACCAGCAGGCCGAACGCGCCAGCACCGAAGCTGTAGCCACCGAAAACAGCGAAGTCGCCCAGCCGTCCGAGCAGTTTGAAGTGGTCGCTCAAGCCGAGGAAGCTGTCATCGCCCCGGTGGTCGAACAGCCCGTCAGCGAGCCGGTCGCCGTGGTCGAAGCCAGCGCCGAGCCAGTGGTCGAAGTCGCACCGCAGCCAGTGGTTGAAGAAGCCCCTGCCGCCGAGCCGGTAGTGGTTGCCGAAGCACCGGTCGAGGCCCCTGCTGTCGAAGCCAAGGTGATCGAAGCGCCAGTGGTCGAGGGCGGTGAAGCCGAGAAGGCTCAGGTGGTAGCTGAAGAAGCAGCGATTGCCGAACAGCCCGTTGCGGTCGTCGAAGCTCAGCCGGAAGTCGTGGCAGAACCTGCACCTGCCGTCGTTGAGGCCGCCCCGGTAGCCGTCGAACCGGCCCCGGTCGAAGAAGCACCGGCCGTCGCCGAAGCCGCCACCGTAATGCTGCCAAACGGCCGCGCGCCTAACGACCCACGCGAAGTGCGTCGCCGCAAGCGTGAAGCCGAGGCCGCTGCCAAGGCTGCACAGGAAGCCGCCGAGCCAGTGCTGGAAGCCGCCGATGAGCACAAGCCTCATTGATAGCTGACGCTGAATGAAAAAGCCCCGCCAGTGCGAACTGGCGGGGCTTTTTCTTGGCTATCTGTTTCACCAGGACCGGCCTCTTCGCGGGACAAGCCCGCTCCTACAGGTATCGCGCTTCTTGTAGGAGCGGGCTTGCCCCGCGAAAGGGCCCGCCCAGGCAGAGCAATCAGTAAAGGTTGGGCTCCATCTCCAGTTCCACCCCGAACCGTGCCAGGATATCCGCCTGGATTCGCTGCGCCAGCGCATGCAGCTGCGCCCCGCTCGCCTGGCCATAGTTGACCAGTACCAGCGACTGCAACCGATGCACCCCGGCATCACCCTCACGATACCCTTTCCACCCCGCCTGCTCGATCAGCCAGCCCGCTGCCAGCTTCACCTGGCCGTCAGCCTGGGGATAAGCGACCACACCCGGATGCTGGGCACGGATGCGCTCCACCTGCTCAGCCGACACCACCGGGTTCTTGAAGAAGCTCCCAGCATTGCCCAGCTCGGCTGGGTCCGGCAATTTCTCGCGACGAATGCTGCAAATGGCGTCACTGATCGCCTGTGCGGTCGGTTGCTCGATACCCTGCTCCGCCAGACGCTGGCGCACTGGCCCATAATCCAGGTGGGCACGCAACGCACGGCTCAAGGCAAAACGCACACGCAGGATCAACCAGCGCCCGGGGTTTCGCTTGAACACGCTGTCGCGGTAACCGAAGGCGCACGCCTCCAGGTCAAAGTCACGCAGCTCGCCAGTCTCCCGGTCCAGCGCGGTCAGCCCGGCGAACACATCCTTGATCTCGACACCATAGGCGCCAACGTTCTGCATCGGCGCAGCACCCACGGTCCCGGGGATCAGGCTGAGGTTCTCCAGGCCACAATAGCCTTGCGCCAACGACCATTGCACGAACGGGTGCCAGGGTTCGCCGGCTTCTGCCTCGACCACAACCTGCTCGCCGTCATCACTCAGCACGCGCCGACCACGGCTGGCCATGTGCAACACCACAGCATCGATATCGCGGGTCAGCAGCAGGTTGCTGCCACCACCGATCACCTGCACCACCAGCTCACGCCGACGCGCCTGGGCCAACGTCTCGCGCACGTCGTCATCGCCGTGCGCCTGGGTGAAATAGCGGGCTTTCACATCGATGCCGAAGGTGTTGTAGGGTTTGAGCGAAACCTGCTCCTGCCAAACCGCTGTCATAGCCGCCCCTTGATTTCCACGACCAGTTCGCGACATGCAGCTTCGATCAGGTCGAGCACCTGCTCGAAGCCCTCGGTGCCGCCATAGTAAGGGTCCGGCACCTCGTCCAGGGCCGCGCCGTAACGGCGCAGGAACAGGTCGAGTTCGCCAGCGGCGTTGTGCGGGCGCAGGGCGCGCAGGTGGCCGAGGTTGCTCTCGTCCATGGCCAGGATCAGGTCGTACTCGGCGAAATGCGCCGGTTTGACCTGCTGGGCACGTTGCTGCGACAAGTCATACCCACGCGCCAGCGCCGCCTTGCAGGTGCGGCTGTCAGGGGCCTTGCCGACATGCCAGTCACCGGTACCTGCAGACGCCACATGCACCTGCCCAGCCAGCCCTGCCACCTGCAACTGATGGCGCAGCACGCCTTCGGCGGTGGGCGAGCGACAGATATTGCCGAGGCAGACGAACAGGACGCGCATCAGGCCTCCAGCAAGCGCCGTACGCGCTCCAGGTCTTCAGGGGTATCGACACCCACGGCTGGCGCCTCGATGGCGTCCTCGACGTGGATACGCACGCCATGCCACAGCGCACGCAATTGCTCCAGGGCCTCGGCCTGCTCGAGCCAGCATGGGCCCCAGCTGACGAAATCCTGCAGGAAACCGACGCGGTACGCGTACATGCCGATGTGGCGACGATAGGGCACGCCCTGCGGGAGCTGGTTGCGGTCCTTGGCAAAGGCATCGCGGGCCCACGGCAGCGGCGCGCGGCTGAATGTCAGGGCCAGGCCATTCTTGTCGCTGACCACCTTGACGGCATTGGGATTGAACACGGTTTCCGGCTCATGGATCGGTTCGGCCAGGGTGGCGATGCCGGCTTCCGGGTGGGCAGCCAGGTTGGCGGCCACCTGGTCGATGATCACCGGCGGGATCAGCGGCTCGTCACCCTGCACGTTGACCACGATGGCATCGGCCGGCAGGCCGAGGTGCGCGGCCACTTCGGCCAGGCGGTCGGTGCCCGATTCATGGTCGGCGCGGGTCATCAGCACTTCGGCGCCGAAGGCCTGGCAGGCTTCAAGGATGCTGACGTCATCGGTGGCGATGACCACGCGGTTTGCACCGCTCTTGCGCGCCTGCTCCCAGACATGCTGGACCATCGGCTTGCCGGCGATCGCCAGCAATGGCTTGCCTGGCAGGCGCGTGGAGCGCAGCCGGGCAGGAATGACCACGGTGAAGTTCACGCTCATTTGTCCAGACGCTCATCGTCGGTCAAGGTACGCGCCTCGCTTTCCAGCATCACCGGGATGCCGTCGCGGATCGGGTAGGCCAGGCCAGCGCCCTTGCTGATCAGCTCGGTCTTGTCGGCACTGAGCTTGAGCGGGCCCTTGGTGATCGGGCAGGCCAGGATATCGAGCAGTTTGGTGTCCATGGAAGCGTCCTTGAGGCCGGATGGCCGGAAATTGAAGAAGGGCTCAGGGCTTGCGCAGCAAGCGCTGCAGCTGGCTGTCGAACCAGGCGCCGAAGGCTGGCGTGGGCTGTGCCTCGACAGCCAGGTACCACCAGTCATCGGCAGCGAAGGCCCGGCATTTCACCGCATCCTTTTCGGTCATGACCAGCGGCAGCGCCGGGCTGAATGCCAGGCTTTCGGCGCTGAACTGCGCATGGTCGGCAAAGGGATGCGGCACCGGCTGCCAGTTTAGCCCCAGCAGGGTGTTGAAGAAACGTTGCGGGTTACCGATACCGGCTACCGCGTGCAGGCGCTGGCCTGCAGGAAAAAGATCAAGCTCGCGGCGCTCGCCGCTGCGCAGGTTGACCAGGGCGGACGGTTGCAGGCGGAAACCGAAACCCTCGGCGCAGTCTTCACTGGCGCCGTTGAACAGCACGGCATCAGCTTCCTGAAGACGCTCGGCAGGCTCGCGCAGCGGCCCGGCCGGCAGGCAACGGCCATTGCCCAGGCCACGGGCGGCATCGATCAGCACCAGTTCAAGGTCACGGGCCAGGCGGTAGTGCTGCATGCCATCGTCACACAGGATCAGGTCGAGCGGCTCGCTGGCCAGTAGCGCCCGCACCGCGGCGGAACGGTCAGGGTCGATCATCAGCGGCACGCCAGTGCGCTGGACGATCAGCAAGGGTTCGTCACCGGCCTGCTCGGCTGGCTGGCTCGCGGCTACCCGCCAAGGGAAGTGCGGCGGCTTGGCGCCATAGCCACGGCTGACCACTCCGACCTTGAGGCCCTGGCGACGGCAATGCTCGATCAGCCAGAGAATCATCGGTGTCTTGCCGGTGCCGCCCACGGTGATATTACCCACCACGATCACCGGTACCGGCGCCCGGTAGCTGGCACTTTCACCCTTGAGAAAACGCGCGCGCTTGCGCGTCACCACGCGCCGGTACAACGCTTCGAGCGGGCGCAGCAGCGCCAGGGCCGGATGCCCGGCATACCAGGCAGCGAGCAAGCGGTCGGCGAGCGCCATCAAGGTGTCCCCTGGGTGGCCTCGACGGTGGTCATGCGCAAGTGGCTGAAACCGAGCTTGCCGGCAGCATCCATTGCGGTGATCACGGCCTGGTGCGGGGTCTTGCCGTCGGCGCTGATGGCCAGCGGCAGCTTGTTGTCGCCACCCGACTCGCGCTCGATGGCTTCGGTCAGGGTCGCCAGGTCGCTCTTGGGCAGCAGGTGGTTGTTCACCGAATATACGCCATCGGCGCTGATGGTCACTTCCACCAGCTTGCCCTGATCGGCCGGCGCCTGCTCGGCACTGGCCGCTTCGGGCAGCTCGACGCGCAACTGCGTCTCGCGGGTGAAGGTGGTGGTGACCACGAAGAACAGCAGCAGGACGAACACCACATCGATCAGCGATGCGAGGTTGATGTCGACGTTCTCCCGCTGGCGATTGCGCCGGAACTTCACGCCTTGCCTCCGGCCACTTCCACTTCGCGGTCGCCCTGGATCACTTCCACCAGCTTGATCGCCTCCTGCTCCATGCCCACCACCAGCTCATCGATGCGGCGCAGCAGGAAGCGGTGGAAGAACACCGCCGGGATACCGACCATCAGGCCCGCTGCAGTGGTGACCAGGGCCTTGGAGATACCGCCGGCCAGCACGGCGGCGTTGGCGGTCATCTGCGAGCCCATGAAGGCGCTGAAGATGTCGATCATGCCCAGCACGGTGCCCAGCAGGCCGAGCAGCGGTGCCATGGCGGCGATGGTGCCGAGGGTGCTGATGTAGCGCTCGAGTTCGTGGATGACGCGCGAGGCGGCTTCCTCGATGCACTCTTTCATGATTTCGCGACCGTGGCGCGAGTTGGCCAGGCCCGCCGCAAGAATTTCGCCCAGCGGCGAGTCGGCGCGCAAGGCCTTGAGCTTGTCACTGGTGAGTTGCTTGTCCTTGATCCACATCCACACCTGGCCCAGCAGATGCGGCGGGGTGACGCGGCTGGCGCGCAGTGTCCACAGGCGCTCGACGACGATAGCCATGGCGGCGATGGAACTCAGAATGATCGGCAGCATCATCCAACCACCGGACTTGACCAATTCCCACACAGTAAACGCCCCTCTGGAAAAAGGCCGCCACTCTAACACAGGAGCGCAAGGGGCTCATCTGCCGGAGGTCAGGCAAATGGCAGGACCGGCCGCCTCGCGGGCAAACCCGGCCCAGATCAGCCATCGCCTACATCACGCCAGAAACGTCGCTGCCGGCGCATACTTTCAACCTCCCCCTGTCCACCCAACACCACGCGCAACGCCCCCTCCACCGCCGTGTCGTGAACAACCAGCCCATGCCGCCGATAACGCTCGACCACCTGTGCATGCGGGTGCCCGAAGCTGTTGTTGCGCCCCCGCGAAATCAGCACGCCACGTGCAGCCGTAGCGCGGATGAACGCCTCGGTGGAAGACGTACGGCTGCCATGGTGCGGCGCCTGCAGCCAGTCGACACGGGGTGCAGCGGTGTCCACCAGCCAAGCCCGCTCGGCGCCAGCCTCCATATCCCCCGCCAGCAACATCCGCTCGCCTTGCGCCTCGACCATCAGCACACAGGAGCGGTCGTTGCTACTTTGCCCATCCACCCAGTGCCATAGCGAAAAATGCACGCCATCCCATGTCCATTGCTCGCCACTGCTACAAGGTTGCAACTGAACGTCACCCAGTGCCTCACCGCCAACTATCCGACCGATCGGCAAGCCTCGCTGGATGGCCGCAGCGCCGCCGGCATGGTCGGCATGGGCGTGGCTGATCAGCATCAGGTCCAGGCGATCCACCCCCAGCTTGCGCAGGGTTGGCAGCACCACCCGCTCGCCCAGATCGGTTTCGCCCTTGGCCGGCCCGGCGTCGTACAGCAGGGTGTGATGCTGCGTGCGTAACAGCATCGCCAAGCCTTGGCCGACGTCCAGCTGCCAGATCTCGACCTGCCCATGGGGCACGGGCGCCTTCGGCACCCACAAGGCCAACAGCATGACCCCGCCCAGGCCACGCAGCGGCACACCGCGAGGCAACAGCAACAGCAGCGCCCCGCAACACACCAGCAACCAGGCCCACACCGGCAGTGCCGGCGGTATCCATGCCGGCCGCCACTGCGCCAGCAAACCCAGCAGGTGGAACAGGAGGTCCAGCAAACCACCTGCGCCCCACAGCAGGCCCTCGCCAATGCCGGCCAGCGGCAGCAACAACGTACCGAGCAACGCCAGTGGCAGCACAGCCAGGCTGACCCAGGGCACCGCCAGCAAGTTCGCTGCAGGCGCACTCAGGCTGACCGGCAACCCCGTAGCCAATAGCACCGGCAACAGACCGACGGCGATCACCCACTGGGCTCGCGTCCACGCCTGCCAGGGTCGCCAGCCGCCGAGCCGTGCCGCAAAGCTGTAGATAAGGATCGCCACCGCCGCGAACGATAGCCAGAAACCAGGGAGCAACGCCGCCAAGGGTTCGACCAGCAACACCAGGTTCAATGCCAGCAACAGTGGCAACACCGCCCCCAGCTGGCGAAAACGCAGGCGCCACAGCAGCACCACCGCCAGCATCAGGCAGGCGCGTTGCACCGATACTCCCGCACCGGCCAACCAGCCGTAGCTCAGTGCCCCCGCCAACGCCAGGCCGCAGGCCCACGGCAACCACGGCCAACCCCGCGGCCAGAGCCCCCAGCGCGCCAGGCCCGCGACCAGGGCATACAGCAAGCCCGCGAGCAGACCAATGTGCTGCCCGGAAATCACCAGCAGGTGCACCGTGCCGGTTGCCTGCAACGTCTGCCACTGCTCACGGGCCAAGCCCGCCCCATCGCCGAGCACCAAAGCCACCAATGCCGCTTCCTGCCCCTGCGCATCGACCTTGAGCAGCCGCTCGCGCAGCGCATCCCGCCACCCCGGGGCCACCGCGTGCATGAGCTGGCCGGCCTTTACCGTGCCAGTGGCACCGATGCGTCGGGCCAGCAGCAGCGCCTCGCGATCCGGGCCATGGGGGTTGAGCAACCCAGCCGGGCGCTGCAAGGTGACTGCCATGCGCCACTGCTCGCCAGCATGCATGACCGGGCCATCGAACCAGCTCAGTTGCAGGCGCCGGGGCAGCTCGGCGCGGCGCGAATGCGCTTGCTCCAGCTCGAAGCGCATGCCCTGTGCAGTCCGCGTAGGCAGCCCGACCACCCTCCCCTCCAGCCATAGCGTGCGGCCATCCAGGCTCGCTGCCAGGCGGTCATCCAGCGCCTGCTGTGCCGACCAGCAGGCCCAGCACAGCCCCAGCAGAAAACAACCCAGCGGCCACAACCGGGTGCCCGCGCAGATGCCACCGCCCAGCAGCAGCAAAAGCAGCCACCCGACCGACGGCAAAACGGGGAGAAAGCCCAGGCACATCAGACCGAGCGCGAGCGCAAACATCCCTGTGCGCATGAGATAGAGCTCCAGTAACGGAATCGCTTACTGAGGCATAGACGAAAAGCCGGCGTTGCCTGCTCAACAATTGTCACAAACTCTAAACGAGGCTGAACGCGAATCGAGGCATACTGCCCCGATCAACGCTCCGGGAGCCTACATGCCGCGCCGACTTTTCAAACGCTACATGCCGGACCCGACCAGCATTCGGGAACACAAGTCCTTACGCTTTTTCGGCAAGCTGCTGCATGACCCGAACCTCTGGCACCTCAACCGCCATTCGGTGGCGCGGGCAATGGGGGTGGGCCTGTTCGCGGCGTTGATCCCTATTCCCATGCAGATGCTGCTGGCTGCGGCTCTGGCGATCCCGGTACGCGGCAACCTGCCGATCGCCGTCAGCCTGGTCTGGCTGACCAACCCGCTGACCATGCCACCGGTGTTCTTCGTCACCTACATGACCGGCGCATGGCTCATGCAGGTTCCACCGCGCAGCTTGCCGGACGAGCTGACCTTCGAATGGATCACCGACCAGCTCGCCAGCCTGTGGCAGCCGTTCCTGCTGGGTTCGGTGGTGTGCGGGGTGGTGCTCGGCGTGGTCGCCTACTTCACCACCCTGCTGTACTGGCGCTGGTGGATTGGCCGGCAGTGGCGCCGGCGCAAGCACCGTCTGTCAGGCGCGCATGCCGCGGCCGCTGACCAGCAGGCGAACGCACAGCACATAGAGCACGGCAGTAGCCACCAACATGAAGGTGATCGCCGTGCCAATACTGATGTCCGACACCCCTAGGATGCCGTAGCGGAACGAGTTGACCATGTGCAGCACCGGGTTGGCCAGCGACACGGTCTGCCAGAACGGCGGCAGCAGGTTGATCGAGTAGAACACCCCGCCCAGGTAGGTCAGCGGCGTCAGCACAAAGGTCGGGATGATAGAGATATCGTCGAAGTTGCGCGCGAACACCGCGTTGACGAAGCCCAGCAACGAGAAGATGGTGGCGGTCAGCAGCACCACGACCACGGTCACGCCCAGGTGATGGACCTGCAGGTTGGTGAAGAACATCGACAGGATGGTGACGATCACCCCCACTGCCAGGCCGCGCAGTACGCCACCCAGCACGTACCCCACGAGAATGGTGTGTGGTGACACCGGCGACACCATCAGCTCTTCGATCGAACGCTGGAACTTGCTGCCAAAGAAGCTCGAAACCACGTTGCCATAGGAGTTGGTGATCACCGACATCATGATCAGCCCCGGCACGATGTACTGCATGTAGGTGAAGCCGCCCATGTCGCCGATCTGCCGGCCGATCAGGTTACCGAAGATCACAAAGTACAGGACCATGGTGATCGCCGGCGGCAGCAGGGTCTGCGGCCAGATACGCAGGAAGCGCCGCACTTCGCGGTAGACGATGGTGTTAAGGGCGACCCAGTTGGTGCGCAGTTCCACACTCATACGGCCACCTTCGACAGGTTTTTTTCCACCAGGGACACGAACAGCTCCTCGAGTCGGTTGGTCTTGTTGCGCAGGCTTTGCACCTCGATGTTCTGCAACGCCAGCTGGCCGAACAGTGCGGTGATGCCGATGTCTTTTTCCACTTGCACCTCAAGGGTGTGCGGTGTCAGCAGGCGGCACGGGTAGCCCTGCAACACCGGGGCTGTGGCAAGGTCCTGCTTGAGGTCGAGGACGAAGGTCTCGACGTGCAGCTTGCCCAGCAACTGGCGCATGCTGGTGTTCTCGACGATGGTGCCGTGGTCGATGATGCCGATGTTGCGGCACAACTGCTCGGCCTCTTCCAGGTAGTGGGTGGTGAGGATGATGGTGATGCCTTTCTGGTTGAGCTCGGTGAGGAAGCTCCACATCGAACGGCGCAGCTCGATGTCCACGCCGGCCGTGGGCTCGTCGAGGATCAGCAGGCGCGGCTCGTGGATCAGTGCGCGGGCGATCATCAAGCGGCGCTTCATGCCGCCGGACAGCGAACGCGAAGGCACGTCACGCTTATCCCACAGGCCCAGCTGGGTCAGGTACTGTTCGGCACGCTCTTTGGCCACTTTGGCCGGAATGCCGTAGTAGCCCGCCTGGGTCACGACGATGTCGAAACACTTCTCGAACTGGTTGAAGTTGAACTCCTGCGGCACCACGCCCAGGCAGCGCTTGAGGGCCGAGGGCTCGCGATCCAGGTCGTGGCCGAACACGTTGACCGTGCCGCTGGTCTTGTTGACCAGGGTCGAGAGGATGCCGATGGTAGTGGACTTGCCGGCACCATTGGGGCCGAGCAAGGCGAAAAAGTCGCCTTCGGCAACATCGAGGTCGATGCCTTTGAGGGCCTGGAAGCCGTTGCCGTAGGTCTTGGTCAGCTGTCGGATGGACAGGGCGGAACTCATAGCGGGTCACTTACCGAAGAAAAAGGTGCAGGACACGCCAGGGCAGATCACTGGCGCAGTGAGTGCGGCCATGGTGCAAGGCCGGGCCGCACAAGTACAGTCACATGTATTGATAATGACTATCGAAGCAAGGTCAGGTCAGCGCGGTCATCACTGCTGCCTGGTAAGCCGGGCGAGCCTTGAGGCGCTCATACCAGGCCTCCAGGTGATGCATGGCCGGGCGCTCGATGGGCATCTCGAACCAGGCGTAGACGAAGCTACCCAGTGGGATGTCGCCCATGCCGATCTGGTCACCGGACAGGTACGGTTGTTTTGCCAGGGTTTCATCGGCGATGGCCAACAACTGGGCGCATTGCTTGTGTGCGGCGTTGATTGCCACCCAATCGCGCTGGTCCTCCGGGGTGCGCAGCAGGCCCCAGAACAGTGGGCGGAACGGGCCGGCGAAGGACGAAGTGGTCCAGTCCATCCACTTGTCGGCCAGGGCGCGCTGGCGGGGGTCTTCCAGGTACCAGCCTTGCTCTGAGCCGTATTCGGCACACAGGTAACGGACGATGGTATTGGACTCCCACAGGGTCAGGTCGCCGTCTTCCAGCATCGGAACCAGGCCATTGGGGTTACGTGCGCGATAGTGCGGCTCGTTGACTACGCCGAAGGCGCCGCCGGCGTCGACCGATTCGAAATCCAGGCCTAGCTCGTGAGCGATCCACAGCGCCTTGCGCACATTGCTCGAATTCTTGCGGCCCCAGATCTTCAGCATGGCAACGTCCTTATGAATGCGGAGGGCTGACAGTCTACTCCAGAGTTTTATTGCCTGTACTGGCCTCTTCGCGGGACAAGCCCGCTCCTACAGGCATCTCACCATTCTCAAGACCGGTGAAAGGCCTGTAGGAGCGGGCTTGTCCCGCGAAGAGGCCGGAACAGGCTGAAACCACCTTGAAACTCCCTCCGCCATACCCTGTCACTGTTCTAACCCTGTCGTTCGCAGGTCAGCGTCTAAGCTCTGTGAGACGGCTCAAGCCCCTGGTTCCAAGGAGGACCGATTATGTTGCTGTTGTGGTTGGTAGTGCTGGTAGTCGGCGCGGCATACCTTACGCACCGGCGCCTGGCGCCCTTGCAGATTCTCGGCATCTTGGCGGCCTACGTGCTGCTGATGGGTATTTTCAGTCACGCCCCCGGTTGGCTGCTGACCCTGATCTGGATCGTGCTGGCGCTGAAAATCGCCCTGGTGGCGCTGCCGGAATGGCGCCGCAAGGTGTTCACCGGCCCGGTGTTCAACTGGTTCAAGCGCACCCTGCCGCCGATGTCGCAGACCGAACGCGAAGCGATCGACGCCGGCACCGTGTGGTGGGACGGCGAACTGTTCAGCGGTCGCCCCGACTGGCGCACCTTGCTCGCCTACCCGGCACCGAAGCTGAGCGAAGAAGAACAGGCCTTCATCGATGGCCCGACGGAAGAACTCTGCGCCATGGTCAGCGACTGGCAGATCGGCCAGGACCTCGATCTGCCGCCAGAGGCTTGGGCACATATCAAGCAGAATGGCTTCTTCGCCCTGATTATCCCGAAGGAATATGGCGGTAAAGGCTTCTCCGCCTACGCCCATTCCCAGGTAGCGATGAAACTGGCCACCCGCAGCGGTGACCTGGCCTCCACCGTGATGGTGCCCAACTCCCTCGGTCCGGCCGAACTGCTGTTGCACTACGGCACCGACGAGCAGCGCAATCACTACCTTCCCCGCCTGGCCCGCGGCGAAGAAATCCCCTGCTTCGCCCTCACCGGCCCGCTGGCCGGCTCTGATGCCGGCGCCATGCCCGACACCGGGGTGGTCTGCAAGGGCCAATGGCAAGGCGAAGAAGTCATCGGCCTGCGCCTGAACTGGGAAAAGCGCTACATCACCCTCGGCCCGATCGCCACCCTGCTGGGCCTGGCCTTCAAGGCCTACGACCCGGACCACCTGCTAGGCGAACAGGAAGAACTGGGCATCAGCCTGGCGCTGATCCCCACCGATACCCCCGGTGTCGAGATCGGCAAACGCCACCTGCCGCTGGGCGCCGCGTTCATGAATGGCCCCAACAGCGGCAAGGATGTGTTTGTGCCGCTGGACTTCCTGATCGGCGGCCAGGCCATGCTCGGCAAGGGCTGGATGATGCTGATGAACTGCCTGTCGGTGGGCCGCTCGATCTCGCTGCCCGCCGTGGGCACCGGTGCGGCCAAGTACACCAGCCTGGTCACCGGCCAGTACGCCAACATCCGCGAGCAGTTCAACGTGCCGCTGGCGGCCTTCGAAGGCATCCAGGAGTCGCTGGCGCGCATCGGCGGCAACGCTTGGCTGATGGACAGCGCCCGCCTGCTGACCGCCAAGGCCGTTGACCTGGGCGAGAAGCCTTCGGTGCTGTCGGCGATCCTCAAGTACCACCTCACCGAGCGCGGCCGCGAATGCATCCAGCACGCCATGGACGTGCACGGCGGCAAGGGCATCATCATGGGCCCGAACAACTACCTCGGGCGCAACTGGCAAGGGGCACCGATCTTCATCACGGTCGAGGGCGCCAACATCCTCTCGCGCAACCTGATGATCTTCGGCCAGGGCGCCATCCGCTGCCACCCGTTCGTGCTCAAGGAAATGGCCTTGGCCGGCCGCGAGGACCGCGACCAGGCGCTGCAGGAATTCGACGAGCTGCTGATGAAGCACATCATGTTCGCCGCCGGTAACGCGGCCAGCACACTGGTGTTCAACCTGGGGCTGGGGCGCCTGGAGAGCGTGCCAGGCGATACATTGAGCCAAGGCTACTTCCGCGCTCTCAACCGCCAGGCTTCTGCATTTGCGCTGCTGGCTGACCTGTCGATGATGCTGCTGGGCGGTGCGCTCAAGCGCCGCGAACGCCTGAGCGCACGGCTGGGTGATGTACTGAGTTACCTGTACCTGTCCAGCGCCGCACTCAAGCGTTATCACGACCTCGGCTCACCTGAGCACATGCAGCCCTTGCTGCGCTGGGCCATGGAAGAAAGCCTGGGCCAGGCGGAAAAAGCCTTGGACCGCCTGCTCGACAACTTCCCCAACCGCTTTGTCGGCTGTGCGCTGCGCGTGCTGGTGTTCCCTTTCGGCCGCCGCCATACCGGCCCAAGCGATGAATTGGATACCGAAGTAGCAGCACTGATCGGCCGAGCCAAGGGTGACCCTGCACTGGAAGAGCTGTTGGCAGGATGCTACAGGCCCCAGGCTGAAGGCGACCCCGTTGCGGCACTGCAACAGGCAATTGATTTGCTGGAAGAAACCGCACCGTTGCGCAAGCTACTCCACCAGGCCCTCAAGGCAGGCAAAGTAACCGTAAGCTGCGGCCAACCCTTGCTCGAAGCAGCCGTCGAAGCGGGTATTCTGCAGCCCGACGAAAGCCAACGCCTGCAGCGCGCCGAACATGCACGGCGCAAGGTGATCGATGTGGATGATTTCGAAAAAGACCAGCTGGCACTGGAGCCCGGGCGTGTTCGCTGAACGTGCCTCTGGGTAGTGATGGTACCGGTAAACCGGCAGCGCCATCGAACGGCGCTGTCGGGTTGCCAATTGCCAAAGCGAGCGCTCAGCCTTGATAAAGGTCTACCGCCTCAGCAGGCGAGTAGAATGGTATTGGAATGACCGTATAGGCCCACAGCAAGAGCTCGCTAACGGTTTTATCCTGTGCCCAGACAAGCGTGAAGGGAGATGGCTTGCTGGCATGCGGGGTGAATAGACCAGCACTGGATACGGTGCCGTTACCCGATGCAATGCCCCACTCGATATCTTTATCTGGTACTTGAATGGCCTTCCCTTGGTCAGGCAAATAATGCCAAAGCGCAAGTTTGAATTTACCGTTATCGAGGAATGCTTTGAAGTAGTGAGTGGCGGGCGCATAGTATGTGGCAAATGTGGAATATGCGCTTTCCTGGCCTTGCGTGGCTTTCACCTCGTCAACCGTAAAGCGTTTCGGCAGGGTAGAGATCACAGCAGCAGGGCGACCGGTTTTATTATTGTCATCCAGCTTCACAGCAGGCTGGACCGTCGCTGGCGGATAATAGTATCGAGTACTGCCTTCCTTCTCCAGCCGCCCAAGCCGGTCCCCCTCAAGTACCCAGTTTGCCGTATCGGGCCCTGGGTGCAGTTCTAGTTGCTGCTTACCCACCCCGTTTGCAAGGAGGCGTACCCGTGGGGCGAGGGACAGCGGGGGCTTTCGTGACTGCCGCTCCTCGGCCGGTGAGGTTGCTCGCCTGGGAGAGTGGTAATCCGTTCCATACACCTTCAAGGTGCTGTCGTAGGAGCCGGTCATCCGCTTGAGCTGGGGCGGCGGGAACACCAAGGAGGGGATCCATGCCTCGTCATAGGGCTGCTTGCCCTGAGTTACCTCCGGAAATGCCCTTTGAGCGAACATGAAAACAATGACCTCGTCTATACCCGCACGGTCAGGCAATTTTGCCATGGCCGGTCGCAACGGCTCCCCGGCATCGATAGCCGTACTGATGTACTGCATGGACATTGCCGTCCCTTGATTGTACGGCTGATAGATCACATTCAAATCGCGCAGCGTATGGATGTTGGTGGGTAACCCTATCGAATAAAGCGCAACACTTCGCTTGGTTTTATAAACACTCGCCAGGTTCTCCAAAAGTGCATCCTGCCCGGTAAATGAAAAGTCCGGCACTTTCAGCCACGCCAGGCGCACAATGCCATCACTTCGGTGAGCAAGGCTGCTGTCGGCCATCAGGGCCTTGATTGTGAAGACGTCGCTTCCATCGTATCCAACATCCTTTAATTCATTCAGCCAGGGTGCGCCTAATCCCGGCTCCACCATGAAGACGGCTTCACGCTCACTCAGTAGCCGCTTGCGCGTTTCCACTGTCTCGTCCGACCACGTCATCCGTGGGTGACCAAAGACTACAGATGCCACTTTACGCACGCCATTTTGCGTGTCCCTATCGAGGAGAAGTGCTTCACCCGGGGCAAACTCATTATTCAAGTAATACGCCTGCCAACAATCATTCAGCAGGCTGTACCACACTTGCGTCATCACAATAGGAAGCCAACGTTCCGGCATTGCGTCTTTAGAGCGCTCCATTATGCGTTCCTGCCTTGACTGAATAGTTGGCATTATTTGATAGCGCTCCGCCAATTTATTCTACTGTCAAAAATGACAGGTACCACCGGTATGCAGGCCCGCCAACGCCTGCTATCCACAGTGCCAAGCTGCCGAAGCCATTGGGGTATACTTGCCTTTTTAGCTAAACCGAGGAACGCGTCATGGCCACCCCCCACCTGCAATACCACCTGCAGCTTCTGCAGCACCTGCGCACCATCCTGGTGGCCCTGGCCGAGGCCGAGCAGGTACCTGAAGAAAGCCACGCATTGTTCCTTGAGCGCTTCGACGAACTACTGAACCTGTTGCCATTGGACCCACTGCATAGCCAGTACCTGGGCCAGGATCTGATCTGCCAGGTGGTTCAACGTTATCCGCAAATCGCCCACCTGGTACCGCGCGACCTGCTTTGGTTCTTCGGCGGCGATTGCCTGCACTTCATGCCTGACGAAGAGCTCAATCTGTACCAACAGCTGGAAGAACAGCGTTATGAAGCAGAGCAAAACGATGAACCTTTCGATTGGAACATGCAAAAGCGTTTGCTGAGCGCTTCGGGCCAGGCCGACTAATCCAGCGCTAGCAGCAGGTATCGATTTCGCCGCACAGCAATGCGACTTCCCCTACAGATTACCTTTCGCGATCGCCGTTAGGCTTGCGGATATTGGCCCAGCACCCAATCGCTGAGTGCCGGGTCAATACCCCAAACGCCAACCTTTCTATCTGGATCGCACAATGAAACGTATTCTTGCACTGTGTGCCTTGAGCCTCGGTTGCAGCATGGCCATGGCCAACACGGGCAACATCGACTTCGAAGGCACCATCAGTGCCGGCGGAACCTGCCCGATCACAGTCGTCACGCCTGGCGGCTCCCATCTGCCAAAAATAAAGTTGGGCACCTACAAGGTCGAAGACTTCACTGCAATCGGCCAAAAAACCGAAATGCAAACGTTTGCCCTGCGTTTAAACCCTGTTACATGCCCTAGCCCTCCGGCTACCACTACCGTGAAATTTAGCCCGACTTGGGGCGCTGACCCTTCCGGGAAACTTTATGCCATGAGAAGTGGCGATAAGTACAGCGAGGGCTTTGCACTGGCGATCTTCGACAAAAGCGGGCCACTCGACCCCAACACAGAATCGGTTGCCTACCAGTTAAGCGATACCCTCATTACTGATATGAACTTCACCGCGCAGTTGCACACGATAGCGGCTAAAGTAACTGAAGGGCATCTCGCTACCAGCGTCAGCTTCCTGGTTAACATTCCTTAAGTCGGCCCCGACGAGCGCAGCTCGCTGCGCTTGTTTTCATCACACTTACAGCACACGCTAATGCCTATATCAATACGCCACCTGCTTTTAGCCACCGCCCTTGCAAGCGCCCTGCTGCCGCCCGCCCAGGCAGCGCTCACCATCAGCGCTACCCGCATTGTCCAAACCAGCGACAAGCAAAGCAGTTCAATCATTGTCGCCAACCCCAGCAATCAAGCCTTTGCGGCGCAGACCTGGGTCAACACAGAGGCCGATGACAGCACCACCAGCGTCCCTCTGATCGCCGCGCCGGAATTGTTCCGGCTAGACCCTGGCAACAAGCAGACCGTGCAGATCAATCGCATTTCCAAAGATCTGCCCAACGACAGAGAGTCGCTGTTCTATTTCAACGTGCAGGAGCTCCCCCAAGCGGACGAGGAGCAGGCCAACACCTTGAGCATTGCGTTGCGCACCCGCATCAAACTGTTCTATCGCCCAGCCGAGCTACAAGGCTCTCCACAAAAAAGCCTGAAAGACTTGCAGTGGTCCGTACAGCGCCGCGAGGGTAAAGCGCAACTGATCGTACACAACCCCTCCCCTTACCATTACACCTTCAGTCGTGTTCAACTGGGCAGCGCCAGCAAGCGGGAAAGCATTGAAGCCCAGGCAATGGTTGCGCCCAAAAGCAGCCAGGCCTACGACGTGCATGACTCGGTGATCAAGCCAGGAATGCGGGTCATCTTTACCACGATCAACGATTTTGGCGGCACGACGAAAGAAGTTACAGCGGCCGTGTCAGGGACATGAACGATTGGCTCAGCGCCTCAACACTGGGCTCAACGTAGGAAATTTCACCGGCGCGGCCTGGGAAGCAAACCTGACCTGAACGCGCAAGGTAAAAGGGTTGTCGAGCATAAGCGTACTCAGAAACGTCTTGAGCACTACCACCTCATTACGCATGCCTATGCCTTGCTCAACGTCACGCGCATCGACCAGGTAGTCTTTCAGCACCTGAAAAGGCGGGTTGGCCTCCGAGCCATCTTCCAATACCCCGGTCACCCAGATATCAACCAACTGGCCTTCAGCCATGAACCGCCAGGTGCCCAAACTTACAGGCACCCGCTCTGGGGCCGTCGACAACAGGAAGCTGCCACTGACAATACCCGCCATTTGCACCTGAGGTAAATGCTTGCTCAGTTGCGAAACAGTGAGTTCGACCGGTGGCGACGGGTAATCATGGCGTTTATCACCGCTCGCCACATACCTTACTTCAAGTGTAGTCGCGCCTTGAGCCAGAATGTTCTCGACAGGTATTTCGAACTCGCGCTCGCGGCCTGGGTAAGCGCTGGTTGCAACGAAATAACCGGGGTCGCCAGGCTTACCCCACTCCACCCGCAGTGTTTCATCGGGGTAAACCACCGCGCTTGCCGGCACTTGAACAAGCAACGGCGGGATCAGGTCGTTGATAGCAAGGCGCAACTGCGCATCGGTGCCGGTAGCCTGGTCGATACCCGGTAATTCGAAGGTTCGTGTGGCAGCCGATACAACCAGTTTCAAGGGTTTGGCAAACGGGCTGAGGTTGCCCGCCCGATCCTTGATCGCATAGTAAAGGTAGCGGTCCCCGTCACCACGCTGCAAAATCAACTCGCTGGTAAAATCGATATAGAAGGGGCCGCCAATGTCTGCGTAAGTGATTTCGTGCTCACCGGCATAGGTCTCGGCAAACGGCTCGGCATCCCAGTAATAGATGATCGTGTCACCTGCCTTAGGTGTCATGTAGTCCGGCACTTGGGTGCGCAAGCGCTGGTCATGGTTTCGCAGATAACGTTCAGTCAGGCCATCACGCTCAAGCTCCTCCGAGTCCTCAACCAGCGTCAGCATGCCTTGTGCCCCGCCCAAAATGGGCGGTACGAGATCGATCAGTAGCTGAAACACTTCTGAAGGGCTGGTATCTCCATTGGAGCCGGTAACCTTGTAACTCAATGCATGCGCCCCATTGGAGAGTTTCGCCTTTGGGACGCTAAATTGCAGGTCCTTGGCCGGAACCGGTGCCTCCCAGGCCTTTTCATACACCAGAAAGGTATCATCCCAAAAAACTTTAAGTAGTTCCGCTTCGCCTGGGCCTGGGTCGGAAAATGGCCACATGGGCACCTCGACTGTGAGGTCATGTTCGGTTGCGCTGGTGGGTAACAAGTTTGTATCGCCACCAGGAATATCATCGAGCAGGGCCGGCACTTCTACGGGCTTCAGCAACTGCTCATCGTTGATACGCATAGCACTCATCTGGTAGTTCTCCTGAAAGGAGGCCTTGGCGGCCTCCCAGATTGGCGCTTACCAACTAAACCGCAGCCCCAGGTTCACACCCCAGGGTTGGTCGATGTGCTCGCCCAAGCTGTGATCAAGGTCCACATGCATTTGCAGCCTGTCTGCCACGGTCACTGCCACCCCTGCACCAAGTTCCAGTCGCGAGCCCGACAGGTCATTGGCAAAGCGATGTTCGTTGACCTTCACATCGTTGTTGTTGATGAACTCGTGAGCATACGCAGCACGCAGGTAGGGCTGAATGACGCGCCCTTGCGCTGTGTTGAAGTTGCGCCCCACCGTAGCCCCGGCCTTGCCCAACATGGACCGCACGTCATCACCGTCGGCCTGCAGTCCATTATCCAGGTGGTAGTCCTTGCCCTGTATGTAAGCAGTGGCCCACTGAGTAAAGGGCTCCACGAAGTAGCCTTGCCCCAGTTCGATATGCCGGCCAAACTCAGCCGATAGGCCGATACCTTGGTTGTTGTAACTACCCTTGGTTCGCGTGCCGTCACTCAGTGCGACTTTCGAATCGTTGTCGAAGCGGTTGAACTTCACAACGCCGTCGAAGTAATAGCCGCTGGCACTGTCAAGCCAAGTGGTGTATAGCCCCAGGTAGTAGCTGTCGATCTCGCCACTGGTGCCGCCACTGAGGTCCAGGTCCGAGCGACTATGGCCGGCCAGCACTCCAAGCAGCCACTGCCCATCACCCATCGGCAGCGGCGCGTCGGCGCCCAGGGAAAAGCCCTGCTGGGTCTGCTTGTAAGCAACACCGGAACTTGCCGCAACATCGTATTTGTTACCGTAAGTACGCAGCCAGCCACCGGCCTTGCCTTGGTCCAGGCGCAACTCCCCCATGCGGCTGCGCAATGATGTCAGCTCGCCATACCACACGGTGGGGGCGGTGTTGAACAAGGCCAATACCGAACGCGTACCAGGGCTGATGATCTTGCGCGACCCATCCAGGTACCAGTCATTGCCGCGTTGCGTCAGCTCGTAGGAAAACGCGCCAAGATCCACAGGCCCATTGACCAGAGAAAACGATGCGTCACCACCTCCGGTGTGCACGACCTGAAACTGGCCTTCCTGTTGTGGTTCTGCCCCACTGCTGCCAATCAACAAGCCATGATTGCCACTGGCATTGCCCGTAATGTCGAGGAAGTCGGTTTGCCCGGTGGCAAAGTCGGCATCCATGATAAAAGTGCCATTGCCTGACAGGCTATCCAAGGTCAACCGGTGATAAGCTGCGGGCAGGCCAAACTGTACAGTCCCCCCATCCAGGGACAAGTTGCCAACCGTGGCATTATCAACCATCACCCAGCGCGATTGGTTGCCAATGGCCAGTGTTTCGACATTTTCGAGCTGACCGGTTAGCGTGGCGTGCGTGCCAAGGGCTACCGCAACACTTGACCCTTGCTCTGCCCAGATGTTGCCTGTGAGGTTGGCATTTTCAACGATCAGTTTGCCAGCAGAATCATTGCGCACTTCAAGCAGGTTGCCATTGCTACCGCTGAGCTGCGAACCGTTGCTGACCGTGATGGTTGCCGCGGCCGCTCCTAGACGGCCGCCTGCGACCACAATGGCAGCCCCGTCCTGCCCGACCACTTGCGAACCGCTGAGGTCGATCCGGGCTTCACCCGAAACGTTATCGGCATTGACCAGGATGCCCTCCTGGGCACCGACAATCTGGCTGCCCTGCGCCTCAAGCCAGCCATTGAACATGCGCACACCGGCGCTGCCCTTCCCCACGCCCGTCACGGTGCTGCCATTTAGGTGCAATTCGGATGTACTGGCAATGCTCGCACCGCCGTTACTGCCAGCCACAGTACTGCCATTCAGCCAAGCGGCTGAACCGCCCGCGCTGCTACGGGCCACGGCTATACCACGGTCCTCGCTGATTATACTGCTACCATTGATGATGGCCTGCGCGCCGCCCTCCATGAGCAAGCCATCGCCGGCCGCCACAATTGAACTGCTGTTCAGTTCCAGCGCCCCGCCTTCACGCAAAAAAATCTGTTGCGTGCTCGCCCCATTGCCGGTCAGTTTTACTCCCTTCAACACCTGATAACCAACCAGTGGGCTAGAGGCATCGATAACGGTATCACGCTCGATAATAGCCTGCGCAGCCATGGCATCAGGGCCGTACAAAGCCATGGGCAATACCGTCGCGCAATAAGCCACGCTATGGCAAAATTTCAGTTGAAAAGATGTTTTCTTCATATCCAAGCTCTCATGCGACTCAAAATAAGGCCGAACCTTGGCGAGAAGGAAAACACGCAGGCCAGCACTCATAGCAGTCAAGCTACAGGGAAAAAAAATACCCAGGCATAGGATTATTCCTACAAATATCAGCGAATAATCTGACGCTGCGCGAGCCGCTTCCCGCACAGTGTCAGCACACGCGCTTACTATTCAACCATGAGGGTCGCAAATCCCCGATGGTGGAATGAAAGCAAGCGTGACCTTGGCGTCCTCAGATGGCGTATCATCGTCAGGGTTGTCAGTTTTAAGTGTATAAACCACGTTCGCCCTGGAGCGTGTATAGTTAGGGTCAGTAGAGCCTTCATACGTGGGAAGTACATGATCGTCAAACGGCACGCGCCATGTGAACCCCGTCACAGGGTGCTCGTCATCCAGTTTGAATTCGTCCTCAAGTGTTACTTCGTCAATAATATCACTGCCTTGCTCTTCACTGCGCCCGCGGTAAACCCACCACTTGAGGCCTACTTTGGTAAAAGGTTTGTATTCTAGGTACTCGCTAAGATCCGGGATCAATACCTCAACTGCAGGCCCATCTGGATGGCCTGCCGATTTCTTAATAGTGGCGCAACTTACCAAGCCGTTGACCAAGTGATCGAATGTCGCGACCACGGGTGTAATGGTTATGGCATCGACCGCAACCGATGTAATAACAGAACGCGCGGGGTTATGCACGCCGGCCCGCCTAGCCTCATAATCTACGGGCACTGCAGGGCCATTACCGGCTTCATGAATAACACGCCAGGGCACCTCTAACGTTATTTCGTCATCCGCTTTATCACCCGGTTGTACGATATAGGTTGCTGCCACTTCCCCCGCCCAAAAGAATGTAAGCTCATCACTCTCTTCGACAAAACTGTACAGTTTGACGGCCAAGTCTGCCGGCAAGTCCGTGTCGTCGCTATCCAGCTCGTTCGTTTTATTACTTCCCCGGCCAGTGATAACAGCTGGCAGCAAACCTGGGTGAATAGGCACAGGCCAGGATGGATAAGTCCCCCCCGGGTCCATGGTTTCGAAATCAACGTTGATAGCCGTATCAGCCCCGCCCATCGGGTGGGTCCCCCGCAGCAGCGTATAGCGGACAGTCGTAGGCACCGCGCCAGGGCCTGTTCCGTACTCCTTCAGCAGCACCTCAATGGGCACTCGCACCCGTATATGGTCGCCCGGTGCAGAGCCAACCATTTCAGGCGACAAAGACGTTGCCCCCCATTGCACGACGACAAAATCACTGGCTTTCATCCCCTCGTAAAGGGGAACCCAGACTTCGACGCCCTCATGGGCGTCAGCCTGGTCGATCAGATAACCATCTGTAACGGTAGCCAACGGAACGATCGGGTCTTTGAACACAGAAGGGAGCGTGCCGAGCGCGACGGCAATACTTGTGTAAACCGCCAATTCGCTTACATTTTCGGCCTTGTCAACCAGCACATAGAGCACGAATACGCCACCGTCCCCCAAGGCACGGATTTTATCTTCAGCAATTTCTACTGGCTGCGCTTTGCCGGTGGTCGCTACCGATACCACTGGCGGGTCAACATCGCCAAAATCCTCTGGCAGGCGGTTCATCCAAAAAATATGAGCAGTATCACCGTCTGCCCAATCCGAGTAAGCCGGTAGCTCCAGCACGACTTTACCGCCACCCGCTGCCAGAGAAGCATCGGTGACCGCAGGGATACCAGGAAACTTGGCGGGAGGGGCGTGGTTGTAAGGAGGCACACGATCAAAAATTAATGGCAACCACGGGGACCAGGATATGTCGTCATTATCGGCCTTGATCCAGCTTCGAAAATAATGAGTACCCTCCACCCCCAGCACATCCTCATGCTTATTCAGCGCAATAGGGTATGGATCAGGAATTGGACGTACATAGTATTCTATAAGTTCATCATGAATCGTAGTCACCACCAACTTGTCGCGTGTGTGCTCAATGCGCAAGGTATCTTTGTCGGAGAAAAACCAGGCCGGCACACTCACGGTCAAATCCAGCGTGGGGTCTTTCAAATACTTGCTATAAACCAGGCCGCTGGATTTGTCCGCCAGCATGGCATCACTCACCTGTAGATCCTTCAGGCCTGAATCCACCTCAGACGCCCGACTAGCCCGCCAGGCCCCAAGCAGACGCCAGAAAGCCTGGTAAGCAGGTTCTGATGCCATTTTCCTTTCACCGGAATCGCTCATGATTTCCTCTCTTCTCAACCAAGGGTAGAACAGAAGCCAGCGATTGGATTAAAACGGTGATGCTCGAGGGTGGCAACTAGCATTTTTATCAGGTCGCGCGACATCCGATAAACTTTTCTACCCCCAATAGAAAAGGGGCCGCGATGCGGCCCCTCCACGTAGGCGATTTGACCCGCCAACATTACTTAATGATTACCGCCAGGAAACACTTGGCAGTCAGCGTGAAGCCCCAATTAAACCTGTCGCACACTCAGGTACGGCTGCCGAAAGCGTTACTGCAGCTTCAACGTTAAATAATTGCGCCCATCTTCTACACTCGGGTGATAGACCATGAGCCTGTGGGTATTTCCATAATTATCCACAATGTTAATTTTTATCGAGCCCTGCAGGACCTTAGTGTAATCCTTGTCATCGTAGCCATCCCAAGTCTTCAGGCTTGAGGCACGTTGCAACACGAGCGCCAGTGCCCCGCCGGTTACTTTATCCTCCAACTTATATTCAAGCCGATCGAACTTGATTGCTTCCTCCTTGAACATCAACTCCAGCTCGGCCTGATAGAGTATACCCACAGGAACATGTGGCGCATCTTCAGATCGCCGCGGTTGGAAAGCGCAGCCCAAATAGCTAGCAAATGTCTCCGCAACCTGCTCCGACTCCCACGTCGCTATCGAATAGGAATCGAATTCCACGCGGGCAAAGCTTATGTCCCTGCCCGACAACTCCCAATAATCCGTAGTGTAGTGGTAGTAATTAAATTTATCATCATTTTCTATTTTCCCCCCCTCGCTTTTAATTCGCTCGCCTTCCGCTGGCCAGTTGAAATAACCCAGGCTCGGAAGAGGCACCGCAATCCCCTGCAGCTCGATTTCGCCGTCCTCTTCGTTTTTTTCAATTGAATAATGCCAACCTTTACGATAATCCTGGAAGGTAGCCCTGAGGTGCGTAACTTCGGCTTCACGTGAATGCACATAGACTGTAACGGTACGTTTGCCGTCATCCGCTCCACGTGGCTCCGGCACCGCAGCCGAGCTAGTTACAGGGTAATAATCAATCATGTTGCGCTGCTTGTTCCCCATCCACTTTTCGGGGCTGCCTTCAGGGATACCAAGTTCGCCGCTCTTTACATATCTCAGCGGATTGCCAATTCTGTCCGTGAGTACCAGCGTGGCCAGCTCTTCGTCACTGACCGGGTCCCACTTGTCGTCGCCATTCGAGTCTTTGAAGCTGTGCGTGGCAATCACGATATCGATGCCAACTTGCTGAAGACCATTGGCAAACACTACGTTTCGAGCCGAGTTGTTCAGCTTCAGGCTAAACTCTAAAAGCGTCTTCCATCGGTCCTCAGTCGCCATGGCCTTAGTCGGCGCTGAGGTTTGATGCTCAATGATAGCCGCCCCGGCCAAAGGCCCGGCAAAAGCTACCGCGACGCTCACTTCGTCGCTGGTCTGCGCAGGCGCCGAGTACAGGCCCGTGTCAACATCGATAGTGCCTGGGCCCCAAAGCTGCCATCTGGCTTGCATGCCGTCTGCCAGGCGCAACTGCTGTTGAGAAAGCGGCGACGAGCGCGGCCAAGGGAAAGGCTCCACATCCAGCACATGACCAACCCCGAGCATTACGATCGTTGCATGGCCCGTATACTTGCCATCGCTGACTTCAATCCGTTGCAAGCGCACAAAAGGCGTAGACACGGGCTTGGGCTTGAACACCCTTTGGCCAGCGCCCGCAGTGGCCGGCAGTAACTCACCCTGTGGTTCACCTAGCAGTCTCCAGTCAAGATTGCCGCTTCCAGAAGCGTGCAACACAACATCGGCATCCCCTGAGTGCCAGGTAACCACGCGCGGTGAAATGGTCAGCCCCTCCGCTGACTCCACAATCAATGCTGCACGCGTTGCAGCATCTGCGGCAGTTGACGTCTTCGCCGTTACCACGATCAGGCGCTGCCCGCTTCCACACTCTTCAACCGGCCGCGAGTGATAAAGCCCCCCGTCTCTGAAAGTGCCAGCGGTCCCGGCATTGCCCAACCCCTGAGCCTGCCAGCCATACACCGGAACGCCATTGCTCAGATACTGAACGCGCTCCCCTGCGGCGATGCTGCTCAAGCCCGGGCTAAGCCAAGCCATGCGGCTACTGGCTTCAAGCTCGCCAAACCCGATGAGGTCATACGGCTCATGCTCATCACTAGCGCTGAGGGTAAACCCGCCAGGCAAAATCAGTTGCGCCAGCATACGGCTGACCTGCGTTGAGCGGATCTGACTGCGGACCTTGTCGATCAGCAGAGCAAAGCCTGCATTGTCGTTTTCGTCTACATTGCGTGGCAAAAGGTAAGGCAGCGCATTTGGGCTCAAACCGGGCCTGCCGGTACCTTCCAGCTGCATAACCAGCACTACCGCACCATCCGCCTGGGGCAAACTGCCAGCGCCGGCGCCATCCGGGGCTCTTTGGGTAAAAGGCGTTACCTCTGCTACTGTAAAGGCGTCTTTGCCATACGGTGCAATAGTCAAGAAACCAAATGGCTGAGCGAATGCCGTTTGCTTCAGCAACTGCTCCAACATGAGCTCCCCAATACGCTTGGCCCTAACCGTATCCGCGGAAAGGTTACAGGTTGCCTCGCTGGCCTCGCGTAAGTCGAACATCAATTGCAAATGCTCGTTACCCAGCTCCTGTACCTTTACTACTTTGAGGTCGACAGCCACTTGCAGCGTGTACCCAAGGCCATGCACCAGCTGATGGGTTCTTCGAACATACTTGGGCACACCTGGAAACATCGATACTTCACTGCAACGCCCAGCAATCAACGGCATGTGTACGAGCACCCTGCCCGTCCCCCCCGTAGCCTGCTCAAATGACAGGGCAGGTGGGCCAAACGTCAGCGCCTCGAACGCAATCTGCTCGGTACAATGGGCATCGATATATAACGCTTCGGTAATGGGCTTGATGAAATCGTGTAGGCTCAGGCGCTCGAGGAACTTGGCCTCAATCAGTGTATTGAGGCAATCGCGCCCCAGGGCCATGATCGCACCCCACCCGTAAAGCGCAGGGCCCTTAGCGAGCGTTTCAAGCAGCTCGGTCTTTGAGTTACTGGTCATGGTCATTCACCCTGGCTGTTGCTGTATTCAATGGTGGTAGCGCCTTTGCGGCATCCGACAACAAGATGACCGAATAGCCCCAGATCACGTAAACGCCTGCAAGCGTGAAACGGCTTGCCACAATGATATAGTCCCCTTCCGCGGCACCGGGCTTGTAAACACCTGTACTACGATCGATTTCTCCATCACCTGATAGCACCCCCCACTTGGCATCTTTAGGGCTCACTATTACTTCTTTTCCTAGCTCCGCGTTGTAATACGACAGCGTCAGTTGGACGCGACCGTCGGCTAACGACGTAGCACCGAGAATACCGGTGGCAGTCGCCCAAGGTATGATGACTTCGATATACCGTGTCATTGCGCCTGACGAAACCTGCACCCTGTCCAGATGAATTACCGCAGAAATCTCACCTGTCTCCCCTGGCATCGCTGGCGGCGCAACATAAATTCGAACATTCTTCCCGCCAGGAATATCCAGGTCACCGTCATGCTCATCGTCGTCATCGCCTTCGTCATCTTCTATGTATGGACGGATGCTCCCCTTCGCACCGCTGACCATGCTCCAATTCAATTCATTGTTGATTTGACCGCCAACCAGCACATAGCGTGGGTTTCTTTTGTCTTCGGGCAGTTTGTAATTCGCAATCATGAGATCGGGGAACACAGAGACCTGGCTTGGCACCACTGTCACCAGCGCGCTGCTTGTGTTGCCATTGGCAGTGGCCTTTACGATCACACGTTTGAACGTGCCCGCTATCGTTTCAGCGCCGGGAGGGGTATAGACACCGTTTTTAATGGTCCCCACCTCGGCAGACTCACCTTTTAACGGGTAAACGTTCCATGTAACGGCATCGGGATCTGTCGCGGGCGGATTGAGCTCGAACTTCACCGTTTGGTTGCTATCCGCGCTGACAGTCGCCTCTAGCGGCTCAACGGCAAATGTTGTAAGCCTTGGCGCAAGGTCACCTAATAGCGAGAAGTCCCCGGGTAAAGCCAGCGTGCGTGGCGTGGCAATATCTGTACCGCGGAACAGTAAGCCGTTGAGGCGCAACAAGTTAAACGGTGCGGGTATGCGGGTAAGCCCTGTCAGTTTAGCAACATTGGCTTCTACCGCTGCTTTTATGCTTGGCATGACGTAGTGCTGTGCAGCCTTCTCGATCATCGGCGAGTAATAATCGGGGTCCTGATTGGCGGTAAGTACGCACGTGTAATCAATTTTCATCGGCATCGGAACAACATCGACCTCGCCGATTCGGCTAGCATCCGAAGCTAATTGAAACTCCATCCCGCCCTTTGCAGCGACACGATAAGTTCCGTCCGCCTTGATCGTCGGAGCTATTGGATTGCCATAAAACGTCACTGCAATCTTTCCGGAATCCGCTTCCACCGCCCAAGAGATGACTAACTTTTCACCTTCGTGCTTAGCACTGAATGTACTTTTGAAGTGCAGATCAGGCCACTCAAACAACATAACCTTGAAAGTTCCAAAATCCTGAGGATTTTGATCAAACTTCCCTTTCACCGTGAAATCCTTGGTCGCTTCAATCCCACTATAAAGGCCATAACTATTTTTCACTAACTTTGGCGAACCGAACACAGCCATATCGTTCACGAGCGGCGAAAACACATCCTTAAACCAAAGCGCATTGCTATAGATCAAGTTCATCGAGTACGCTGGATCAGTCGCCCGCTCGGGGATTGGCAAAAGATACGGCATATGGCTGTCATCGGCGGGGAATGTGCCGACCTCTTTACCGAACGCAACTCCTACAATAACAGCGCCCTCTTCTTTTTCCTCTTCACTCGCTTCGGGAGCTTTTGACCTGGCCAGTGAATGTGTACGCACCGCAAATTTAGTTGGGTTTAACTCACCCTCCACTGGCTTGATCGTATTGAGGTGCCACACCCTATCCGCCTCTTCCCAACTTTCAAACTCACTCTTAATTGCCTCACCCAGATTACTGTTCAATTCCTTCCACGACGAAACTTCAAATGTGTACGCAGAACCTTGTGATAAATCAAGCGTCACACGCCCCTCTTTATCGACCGCACCCTCGACGGACGCATTGAGCATGATGTCCATACGTACGGTAGGTGCCGTGAGTTTATCCAGCCTCGAATAGTTCACGACCTTCCATTCCGACGCCCCCGCATCGCGGCGATGCTGTATGATTAAACCGCCAATGACATTCATGCTCAAACGGGCTTTGGATGCGCCTATATTGGAGTTGACAAAGGACAGCAACGGCTTGTCCAGCAAAACATTTGCAACCTCGGTTCTGAGATTGTCTTTTTCATGCACAAAATTGATCAGCGGCATCCATTTGTCATTTGTCAAGCCTTCAACATACTCCTGAGCCAGCAGACGATTGGCTTTGAAACGGTCATAAATCAGTAAAGCGCCCCAACCGAGTGTACGAGCGCCTATTTCAAGGTAAGTGCGATATTCCTGCATGGTCATTCTAGGCATGAACGCATCCCTCACAATATAGATACGGTAAAAACGCTGTATTGTTCCCACGCTCTGCTATAGCGCCGAGCACCCATTAACAATCAAGCTATTTTCTCAGCACAGGCCTGAGCGCACCAAAACTTGTGTAGTACACCCCACCGTCAAAGCTCAGCCGTGCATGCACGGTAAAAGCCTCATCAAGACTAAGCTTATTCAGCGTGCTTAAAGCCAACCTCGCTTTGATACCCTCTTTAGCCTCTGCTTCAGTTACCGGTTCCGATGCATCACGAATGATTTCGTCCAATACCCCAGTGGGGGTAACACCGGTAACCTGCAGTTGAATCAAGTCTCCCGCCTTGCCGAAGTACCAGGTACCCAGTTCAAGGTCTGCGCCACCAGGCACCTCCGCCAATGACAATTGACCTGCGCGTACTTGGGCGCATTGAACGGTTGGATACTCATTTGAGGGAGGTGGCTTGATACGCAAATTATAGGGTGCCGACTCAAGCGGCCCGTCCTTGCTGTGGACCACATACACGACTTCGAACCGGCGATTTTCATCTACTGCCCCTCGGCCCATGTTCGCCGGTACAAACCGCTCCGGGATAAAGAAGCGACGCGGATTGGAACCGGCGGGTTCAGGGGCTTCATATTCACCATACTCAGGCCAACCACGCCAGTGAACCTCCGCCCGCTCACCGGGAAGCAGCACGTCAGCAACCTCCACCCACACCCCGCCTAATGCATCCTTGGCAAGTAAAGTGCCGCGCCCCGTCCCCATTTCCGTGTCGGGGGTTGCAGCAAGGACCTCAGGTGCAGACAACTCACGCGGGGTCTCGATGCTCACGGTTAGTTCCTGCGAGCACTGCCCCGCACCTTCCCGAGCAAAAAGGCAGGAAAGGTAGACGTTCAAACCCTGATTTTCGAGAAGGTAATCAACGGGCACGTGGAAGGCGATGCCGCCAACAACTTGAACACTGGCATCGACACGAATAGTTTGCAGAAGATCCCGAACAGGGCTGCGCCAGCGCAAGGCGATACAGTCCGATATCTGCATACCGGGATACCCGTTTACCGTGACGGTCAAGCCGTCCCTGAACTTTCCAGGGTTTAACGGTACACCTGGAATATGGCCTACAATGCTGGGATCAGGCAAGAAGCCCGGCAAGCTCGCAGCAGAATTGATGATGAAGTTTTGCACGGGCGACTCGGCATCTTTACCATCAACGAAATCGATGCGATAGCTGACCTCAGCCCGACCTTGGTCGATCATTAGAAAAATATTCTTGCCGATGGTAAAAGCCAGTGCCTTTTTAGCCAGGTGCTCTTTAGTCACCCGTAATTTTTCGATGATGGGCGTTTCTCGATAGTCGTCTTCATCAAAGCCCTGCAAAGTAAAAGTTATCTCGTCGCCTATTTTCATCGCCTGATAGGGCGCGACAATAAATGTAACGCCTGCGGCCTCCAGCTCCTTGGGCTTTATGACCAGATCATGCGACTCAAGGCCAAGGATGACTTGCAAACTTTCATTATTTTCCTCAGGCCTAACCCCGATGAAGCAAAAACTGCGGCGTGAAATCAGGCTGCTACTCCTACCTGACGGCGATAGGGGGGTTACAGTGTAAGAATAGAACGCTTCGCCGCCTTTGGCTGCAACGACAGTAGCATTACCGATGGAAACCACCAACCCATTCGCCAAGTCGTCGCGATGTACGGGATAGGTACCCTCAGTATCAAATGGCTCGCCGTCATTGTTAGCACCCAACCACAGCGTCTTGACCAAGTCACCTTCTTCCATTCCGGTGTATTTGATGACCGTCCGCAAATCATTACCGCCTAGCGCGTCGAGATCGATCTCTTTCTTTTTATTACGCAAAGGAATATCAGGTTCCTTCAGACCGCTCACTAAAACAACAGAATTATCCTGATTATCCGACTGATGACCCATAACGCGCTCCTGGCTTTAACCCTCACGCCGGCCGGTTTTCAACGGCTCGACCGGACTGAATGGGAGGTAGTTATAGAGCCTGCGTCCCACACCTACAACTAGCAGAATTACCAGGTCGCCAGGCTTTGTACGAGAGACTGGAGGTGCAGGTCAGGCAAGGCGAAACCAGCTGAGCAAGCGGACTGCAACTGAAGAGATGAGCATTGCGAGGCTGTTTTAAACGCAGGATGTAAAAGTATCAAGGCTTTCGCACAGCGCCTCAGGCCTCGCAGCAAGGCTGCTGAAATCCAACCGGGTGCGCACAACACCTATCAGTTTTGCTAGGTGCCGGTTTCGGCCAATGCTCGTAATCTCATTCAGCCCGCACATCCTTAATTTCACGCGTTTTGAGAGGACAGCCCATGAAACCCACACAGCTAAACACAGATACGTTGAACGGCGTGATCACCGTATACGATAAAGATGAAGATCACTTAGCTTTGATTATTCCAGAGGAGGGTGCCGACAAGACCGTTACATTGTACCTCGACAAGTTTAAAGCCCGCAGTATACATATGGTCCGCCTTCCTTCGGCAGCCACCGTCACCTTGATGTCAGATGACCCACCGAGTAAAGGCGGATGGTTGCTCAAGTTTAAAACTTGTCACCGCCCCTCGCAACTGAGCAGAGACCCCGTAGATATTGATCAGCTTGCAAACCGCTACGAGGTTAACAACTTTTATCCACCCGGCCTTGGCTTTCTGATCGTGGAGAAAAAAGGTAAATCAACTCGCGATACGCTTGCCCAGATAGATGTCGTCGTTTCGGCCTTCAAGAAAACGGCAAAAACAGAAGACTCGGTCAGCACAGCCATACCCGAGCACGGAGAACACCCATGAGTTTTCAATCCAACGCATTAAACTACCCCAGCTATGGCAAAGGCAACGTCGACCCCCGTACCGGCCTCTACGGTTTTACCCTGGAAGTCCCGCCACTGAATGCCAACTTTGGTCAAGGCCCCGGCTTGCCCCTGCAACTGGGCTTCAGCCCACTGAACACCACCCACTCAGGCTTCGGCAACGGTTGGGCCTTCAAGCTCAGCAGTTACGACCTCGACAGCCAGGTACTTAGCCTGTACACCGGCGAAAGCCTGGCAATCGCCGACCAGGGCCCAGGTGAAGAGGCCCTGGTCTACGAACAAAAACTCAAGAGCTTCATCTGCGAAAACATCGGCGACAAACAAAACCCACGCTTTCGCATCACCCACACCGGTGGCCCGATCGAAATACTCGAACCCCTCAAGGCCGACAGCCGCAAGCTGCTGCCAACACGGGTCACGATCCCTGGCGGCGCTGGCATCAACTTGGCCTACGACCTGGAAAAAGGCCGCCTGCAGTCCATCCAGGATGACAGCGGCCAACAGTTGCTCACTCTCACGTTCCAGGGCGACAGCCAGACGCTCTTGCAGACCCACCCCGGTACTGAAGCCGAGCAAACGTTCACCCTCAAGTTCGAAGGGGAAGAATTGCGCACACTGGTGCTGCCCACCAGCGACCAGCACAACTGGACATTCCATTACCAGCAGCTGGGGGGCATGCGTTTTCTTCAGCGGCTTACCCTGCCGTATGGCGGCGAAGAGCGTGTTATCTACCGCGAGTCTGGCCACCAGTACCCCGGCCGGCAGACCTACCTGCCGTATGTGACCGAGCACCGCGCAATCGCCGACCCGCTGAACGAAGCAAACGCCATCAAGACCACCTACACCTACACCAAGAAGAACTTCCTGGGCTACGACGCAACAGGCGTGGAGTGGGACGAAAAATACAATCAGGACCACCTCTACAAGTTCACTGGCAGCGAATACGTGTATGGCAGCACGACCAGCCACTACCTCAACGACGAGGTGCTACGCACCGTCGAGCACACGTTCAACCGCTTCCACCTGGTGACCAAGCAAGTCACCGACGAAGCCGGCCGCATCGAAACCATCACCACGCAGTATCACGATAAGCCGGGCAACTTCGCCTCCCAGGACCCGCGCGTGCAGTTGCCGAGCCGCATCACCAAGACCTGGACCCAGGCCGGCACCCAGTTGCGCCGCGATGAACACGTGCTCACCCAGTACGATGAGCACGGCAACATGGTGCTGGAACAGTTGGCCAACGGCACGCGCATGGTCCGTGAGTATTACCCTGCCGCAGGCGCCGAGGGCTGCCCGCCCGACCCGCAAGGCTTCGTGCGCAACCTCAAGAGCCTCACTGTCTACCCGGCCGAGGGGGGTGCTCAGGCGCAGATCCGGCGCACCCGTTTCACCTACCGTGCGCTGGACGTGCTGAGCGCCTCGGTCGCGACGCTGCAGGCCGACAAATTTCTGGTGGGCGATAGCGAGCAGATCTTCGAGGTTACCGATGACAATGGCCAGGAACGCGAACGGCTGCTGAGCCGCAGTGATATCAGCCACCTGGACACGCCCGACAATGTGTTCCTGCATGGGCGCATCGATTACCGAACGGATCGACTGGGCACCACCCAGTCACGTACCGAGTGGCACTACGAGAAGCGCGCCGATGACAACGGCAAGCTTACCTACCTGAACACCACCACCACCTTCAAACCCCACGGTGGCACGCTGGAAAAAACCACGCAGAGCCTGCAGTCCGCCCTGCGCAACCAGCTGATCGAGACCGAAGACATCAATGGCGTGAAGACCCGCCACCGCCATGATGCAATCAACCGGCTGGTCGCCAAGACCATAGCACCGGACCTGCCCGAGTTTACCGCCACACACACCTACCGCTATGGCAAGATCACGGAAAACAACCGCACACTGTGCTACGCCGAGCACACCGACCTCAACGGTGTCGTCACCCGTACCTACCATGACGGGCTCAACCGCCCGGTGCGGGTTGAGCTCACCCTCAAAGCGCTGGACAATCCAGAGTCCGAGACCCGCATTACCCGCAAGGTATCCGAAACCACGTACGACGGCCTCGGCCGCATCGCCAGCGAAACCGTGTTCGACTACGCCCCCGTCAGGCCCGGCAGCGGCAGCTCAGAAGAACGCGTCATCGAGCGGACCACACGCTTCAAGTACGATGCCTGGGGGCAGCGCTGCGAGGTGTTGCAAGCCGATGACGTCAAGCTCATCACCGCGTTCTCGCCGTTCGGTGCCGATGGCAACAAGGCCGAGCAATGGCTGGAAAGCCCCAAGCAGCCGGGCATCAAGCAGCAACACAGCGTGGTGGAGTACAACCGCTTCGACAAACCGGTCTACGAGTACCAACTGCACCAGCCCGCCGGCGGTGCCAAGCCGGTTGAAGTCGACCGTACCGACTACCTCTACGATGGCCTGGGCCGCGGGGTGAAGGAAACGTTCAGCTATGCGCCCGAGCAAAAACTCGTGCCGCGCATCACTGAATACACCTATGACCACTGGGGCCGCATGTGCGAAACCGTGCGCCCCGATGGCAGCGTGCTGCTGCGCACCTTCGCCGAACACAGCACCAATGAGCTGACCACCCTGCTGCAAGTGCGCAATAAAAATGGCAGCACCCTGCCCGTGTGCAAGCGCACCTACGATGGCCTGGAGCGCCTGACCAGCATGGCCGTCGGCCCGCGCCTGGAGACCTACACCTACCAGGGCCAAACCGCACTGATGGACTCACGCACCATCAGCAACACCGACGCAACACGCAACGACAAGCGCAAGCACGTCGAGCGCTACACCTACAAGCCGGCGCTGACCACCCAGCCCACCAGCATCAGCGCCACGCTCGAAGGCACGCCAGAGCCACACGCCGCCAACGAAGCCTCCTTTGCCTACCGCCCTAGCAGTGCCGAAGTGGTCGGCGCCGACAACGCCAATGGCAGCCGCGCCTACACCTACACCGACCGCGGGTACCTGGCCCAGGAACACTGGAACGTAGGCGACCAGGAGCAGTACAACATCCACAACCAGCACTCCTTGCAGGGGCGCCTGCGCTACCGCAAGCACAGCGACGGTGCCGTCTGCCTGTATGAGCATGACGCGCTGGGGCGGGTTGTTGCCGTTACCCAGGGCCACTTGCAGTCCACCCTGACCTACAACAGCGAAGGTCGCCTGGAAACCACCACCACCCACGACACCCGCGACCCGGCGCGCTACGTGCGCAGCACCCAGACCTACGACGACCTGGGCCGTGAGCATCGCCGCACGCTCGATGCAAATGGCCAGCAGCAGTTGCTGGTATTGAAATGGCGTGATGGCACCACGCTGCAAGCGCGCACCCTCTACAACGGCAACGCAGAGAATGAAGCCGCCCTGCTGCGCGAGGAAGTGTTTGGCTATGACGAACTCGACCGCCTGACCATTAGCGATTACCGAGGGCCAAGCTCGCCACGCAATGCCAAGGGCCGCACGATTGAGTCGGAAATCTTCGATTTCGATGCCATGGACAACCTCAAGCAGCGCGTGACGCTGTTTGCCGACGGCAAAAAAGATACTGCGCGCTTCACCTATGCCACCGACGGCAGCTTCCAGCTGACCAAAGTCACCCACACCCTGGTCGAGGACTACCTGCCCGAGCAAAGCTTCGACTACGACACTCGCGGCAACATGCTTAACGACGAGCAAGGGCGCACACTGGAGTACGACGTGAAAGGGCGCCTGGAGCGCGTGCTGAAACCCGACGGCAGTGAGCAGGCCCGCTACCTGTACGATGGCCACGACCAATTGCTGGCCAGTGTATTCGATGGCCGCCAGGTGCAGCGGCGCTACCAGGGCAACCGCCTGGACAGCACCCGGGAAGGCAACCTGCTGACCCAGTACCTGCTCAATGACGAGCAAACCCTGGGCGTGCAGCGCTCTGACCAGCCCGACGACCCGCTGCTGCTGCTGACCGACCCTGCCGGCAGCATCCTCACCGAGGCCGACCACCAGGGCACCCGGCATGCCAGCTACAGCACCTATGGCGAACGCCCCGACGACAACGGCATGCGTTGCCTGCTGGCGTTCAATGGCGAGGTGCGTGAAGAGGCCCTTGGCTGGTACCTGCTAGGCAGCGGCTACCGTGCGTACAACCCAGGCTTGATGCGCTTCCACAGCCCCGATTCGCTGCCACCCGAAGCAGCAGGCCTGAACCCTTACCTGTATGCCTTGGGTAACCCGGTCAAATGGCGCGACCCTACCGGGCATAAAGTGAGCCCGTTCAGCGGTGAAGATGGGGCACCTAGCTATAGAGATCCTGTAGAAGCGCCGTCCGGTAATAGCATTCTGAAGTGGGTCTCCGTGGGATTCGGCATATTAGCCATCGCTGCCACAGTGTACTTCATGCCGTGGTCCGCCCCCATGACACTCGGCAAAGGCCTGATGATGATTGCGGGATTACTCACCGTTTCCGGTACTGCGGCAAGCACCGCTAGCGTTGTTGTTAAAGACGAACAGATTAGCAACGATCTGGCAATAGCAGGCACGGTACTTTCAGCAGCAGGTATGCTTATGGGTTTTGGCGGTTACAAATTGCACGCCAGATCGATGAATAAGAAGGGGCTGACTTTCAAAGGTCGAAAAATACCTGAGAACGAGCCCCGCGGACCCGACAATATAACCAATAACTATAACACTTATAATACATATGAAGCTCAACAAGGGGGAGCAACAGGGAGCTTAGGCGGAGGCGGTAGTAGAAGCGGAAGTATTGTCGAAGGCGGAGGCGGAGGCGGTAGCAGAACCGGAAGTATTGTGGAAGGCGGAGGCGGAGGCGGTAGCAGAACCGGAAGTATTGTCGAAGGCGGAGGCGGAGGCGGTAGCAGAACCGGAAGTATTGTCGAAGGCGGAGGCGGAGGCGGTAGCAGACACGGAAGTATTAGCAGAGGCGGAAACGCAGGGCTCGCCCTAGCCTCCTCAAACGGCAATAAATATGATTGGAAGGGCTTTCAAGGTTTCCCAGGAATGGCACCAGGCGGCTTCGTATCAGTCCCTACGCCGTACGTTAATAGATAAAAACTAAAGTCCCCGACAGAAGATTTCTGCCGGGGACTTAAACAACCTAGGCAAACTGAAAACTCACACCGCACTTCTGAAAACACCCACAGCTCCCGACCCCATACACCAAGCTCAACTCAATGGATGGTTTAGCCATGCCCCTTCAATCCAATGCACTAAACTACCCCAGCTTTGGCAAAGGCAACGTCGACCCCCGTACCGGCCTCTACGGTTTTACCCTGGAAGTTCCAGAACTTAATGCCAACTTTGGTCAAGGCCCCAACTTACCCCTGCAACTGGGCTTTAGCCCACTGAATACCACCCACTCAGGCTTCGGCATCGGTTGGGCCTTCAAGCTCAGCAGTTACGACCTCGACAGCCAGGTACTAAGCCTGTACACCGGCGAAAGCCTGGCAATCGCCGACCAGGGCCCAGGTGAAGAGGCCCTGGTCTACGAACAAAAACTCAAGAGCTTCATCTGCGAAAACATCGGCGACAAACAAAACCCACGCTTTCGCATCACCCACACCGGCGGCCCGATCGAAATACTCGAACCCCTCAAGGCCGACAGCCGCAAGCTGCTGCCAACACGGGTCACGATCCCTGGCGGCGCTGGCATCAACTTGGCCTACGACCTGGAAAAAGGCCGCCTGCAGTCCATCCAGGATGACAGCGGCCAACAGTTGCTCACCCTCACGTTCCAGGGCGACAGCCAGACGCTCTTGCAGACCCACCCCGGTACTGAAGCCGAGCAAACGTTCACCCTCAAGTTCGAAGGGGAAGAATTGCGCACACTGGTGCTGCCCACCAGCGACCAGCACAACTGGGCATTCCATTACCAGCAGCTGGGGGGCATGCGTTTTCTTCAGCGGCTTACCCTGCCGTATGGCGGCGAAGAGCGTGTTATCTACCGCGAGTCTGGCCACCAGTACCCCGGCCGGCAGACCTACCTGCCGTATGTGACCGAGCACCGCGCAATCGCCGACCCGCTGAACGAAGCAAACGCCATCAAGACCACCTACACCTACACCAAGAAGAACTTCCTGGGCTACGGCGCAACAGGCGTGGAGTGGGACGAAAAATACAATCAGGACCACCTCTACAAGTTCACTGGCAGCGAATACGTGTATGGCAGCACGACCAACCACTACCTCAACGACGAGGTGCTACGCACCGTCGAGCACACGTTCAACCGCTTCCACCTGGTGACCAAGCAAGTCACCGACGAAGCCGGCCGCATCGAAACCATCACCACGCAGTATCACGATAAGCCGGGCAACTTCGCCTCCCAGGACCCGCGCGTGCAGTTGCCGAGCCGCATCACCAAGACCTGGACCCAGGCCGGCACCCAGTTGCGCCGCGATGAACACGTGCTCACCCAGTACGATGAGCACGGCAACATGGTGCTGGAACAGTTGGCCAACGGCACGCGCATGGTCCGTGAGTATTACCCTGCCGCAGGCGCCGAGGGCTGCCCGCCCGACCCGCAAGGCTTCGTGCGCAACCTCAAGAGCCTCACTGTCTACCCGGCCGAGGGGGGTGCTCAGGCGCAGATCCGGCGCACCCGTTTCACCTACCGTGCGCTGGACGTGCTGAGCGCCTCGGTCGCGACGCTGCAGGCCGACAAATTTCTGGTGGGCGATAGCGAGCAGATCTTCGAGGTTACCGATGACAATGGCCAGGAACGCGAACGGCTGCTGAGCCGCAGTGATATCAGCCACCTGGACACGCCCGACAATGTGTTCCTGCATGGGCGCATCGATTACCGAACGGATCGACTGGGCACCACCCAGTCACGTACCGAGTGGCACTACGAGAAGCGCGCCGATGACAACGGCAAGCTTACCTACCTGAACACCACCACCACCTTCAAACCCCACGGTGGCACGCTGGAAAAAACCACGCAGAGCCTGCAGTCCGCCCTGCGCAACCAGCTGATCGAGACCGAAGACATCAATGGCGTGAAGACCCGCTACCGCCATGATGCAATCAACCGGCCGGTCGCCACGACCATAGCACCGGACCTGCCCGAGTTTACCGCTACCTACACTTTCCGCTATGGCAAGGTCACGGAAAACAACCGCACACTGTGTTACGCCGAGCACACCGACCTCAACGGTGTCGTCACCCGTACCTACCATGACGGGCTCAACCGCCCGGTGCGGGTTGAGCTCACCCTCAAAGCGCTGGACAATCCAGAGTCCGAGACCCGCATTACCCGCAAGGTATCCGAAACCACGTACGACGGCCTCGGCCGCATCGCCAGCGAAACCGTGTTCGACTACGCCCCCGTCAGGCCCGGCAGCGGCAGCTCAGAAGAACGCGTCATCGAGCGGACCACACGCTTCAAGTACGATGCCTGGGGGCAGCGCTGCGAGGTGTTGCAAGCCGATGACGTCAAGCTCATCACCGCGTTCTCGCCGTTCGGTGCCGATGGCAACAAGGCCGAGCAATGGCTGGAAAGCCCCAAGCAGCCGGGCATCAAGCAGCAACACAGCGTGGTGGAGTACAACCGCTTCGACAAACCGGTCTACGAGTACCAACTGCACCAGCCCGCCGGCGGTGCCAAGCCGGTTGAAGTCGACCGTACCGACTACCTCTACGATGGCCTGGGCCGCGGGGTGAAGGAAACGTTCAGCTATCCGCCCGAGCAAAAACTCGTGCCGCGCATCACTGAATACACCTATGACCACTGGGGCCGCATGTGCGAAACCGTGCGCCCCGATGGCAGCGTGCTGCTGCGCTCCTTCGCCGAACACAGCACCAATGAGCTGACCACCCTGCTGCAAGTGCGCAATAAAAATGGCAGCACCCTGCCCGTGTGCAAGCGCACCTACGATGGCCTGGAGCGCCTGACCAGCATGGCCGTCGGCCCGCGCCTGGAGACCTACACCTACCAGGGCCAAACCGCACTGATGGACTCACGCACCATCAGCAACACCGACGCAACACGCAACGACAAGCGCAAGCACGTCGAGCGCTACACCTACAAGCCGGCACTGACCACCCAGCCCACCAGCATCAGCGCCACGCTCGAAGGCACGCCAGAGCCACACGCCGCCAACGAAGCCTCCTTTGCCTACCGCCCTAGCAGTGCCGAAGTGGTCGGCGCCGACAACGCCAATGGCAGCCGCGCCTACACCTACACCGACCGCGGGTACCTGGCCCAGGAACACTGGCACGTAGGCGACCAGGAGCAGTACAACATCCACAACCAGCACTCCTTGCAGGGGCGCCTGCGCTACCGCAAGCACAGCGACGGTGCCGCCTGCCTGTATGAGCATGACAAGCTGGGGCGGGTTGTTGCCGTTACCCAGGGCCACTTGCAGTCCACCCTGACCTACAACAGCGAAGGCCGCCTGGAAACCACCACCACCCACGACACCCGCGACCCGGCACGCTACGTGCGCAGCACCCAGACCTACGACGACCTGGGCCGTGAACATCGCCGCACGCTCGATGCCAATGGCCAGCAGCAGTTGCTGGTATTGAAATGGCGTGATGGCACCACGCTGCAAGCGCGCACCCTCTACAACGGCAACGCAGAGAATGAAGCCGCCCTGCTGCGCGAGGAGGTGTTTGGCTATGACGAACTCGACCGCCTGACCATCAGCGATTACCGAGGGCCAAGCTCGCCACGCAATGCCAAGGGCCGCACGATTGAGTCGGAAATCTTCGAATTCGATGCCATGGACAACCTCAAGCAGCGCGTGACGCTGTTTGCCGACGGCAAAAAAGATACTGCGCGCTTCACCTATGCCACCGACGGCAGCTTCCAGCTGACCAAAGTCACCCACACCCTGGTCGACGACTACCTGCCCGAGCAAAGCTTCGACTACGACACTCGCGGCAACATGCTTAACGACGAGCAAGGGCGCACACTGGAGTACGACGTGAAAGGGCGCCTGGAGCGCGTGCTGAAACCCGACGGCAGTGAGCAGGCCCGCTACCTGTACGATGGCCACGACCAGTTGCTGGCCAGTGTATTCGATGGCCGCCAGGTGCAGCGGCGCTACCAGGGCAACCGCCTGGACAGCACCCGGGAAGGCAACCTGCTGACCCAGTACCTGCTCAATGACGAGCAAACCCTGGGCGTGCAGCGCTCTGACCAACCCGACGACCCGCTGCTGCTGCTGACCGACCCTGCCGGCAGCATCCTCACCGAGGCCGACCACCAGGGCACCCGGCATGCCAGCTACAACACCTATGGCGAACGCCCCGACGACAACGGCATGCGTTGCCTGCTGGCGTTCAATGGCGAGGTGCGTGAAGAGGCCCTTGGCTGGTACCTGCTAGGCAGCGGCTACCGTGCGTACAACCCAGGCTTGATGCGCTTCCACAGCCCCGATTCGCTGCCACCCGAAGCAGCAGGCCTGAACCCTTACCTGTATGCCTTGGGTAATCCGGTCAAATGGCGCGACCCTACCGGGCATAAAGTGAGCCCGTTCAGTGGTAATGATGGGGCAGCAGAGTACAAGGGGGATTCTAACAAAGAGTTGAAGAGCAAGATAAAGACAGGGCTACTCGTCTTGTTTAGTGCCATCTTGCTTATATCACTTCTCGCAGCGCCATGGGGCACCCCTATGTCACTTGGGACTGCACTGGCCTGGGGCGGCATCGCCGGTCAAGGCGTCGGTTTGGGCTTACAGGTCGCAGGAAAAGTAATCGAAGAGAATGACTCTGGTCTTTCCGACATACTGAGCTTTACAGGCGTAGGTATTAGCATACTTGGTGCTGCAGCGTTTGGTGCTGGCATGGCGATCAATATAAAGAGTGGCGCGATGAGATCAAGTTTACTCAACTTCGGCCGACCAAAGACCCGGCCCTGGATTTCGACAAGATTAGGCACATTTGTAGATCACAATAAAGGCATTGATATATTTGGAAAACCATTTGAACAACAATTAGCCGCTTCAAGAGCCTGGCAAAATACTCAAGCCTCACAATCGCCCCCCGCAGGCCGCTCTAACAGCAGCGGAGATTATGCCACGATTGGTCCATCCAAGCTTAAAGCGAAAAATAACTCAAGCCCTAACGCATACAGTTCAAACCAATCCCATTCAGCAGGACCGGCAAATTCAGCGGGACTGGCAAATTCAGCAGGACCGGCAAATTCAGCGGGACTGGCAAATTCAGTAAAAGCCCCACATGCGACTTTACCTGTGATAATTGAATGATGAAAACCATTATTTAACCAAATTGAACTACTGAAACCGAGCGCCCTTGGGCAGGGAAATCCTCCCCAGGGGCTATCGGCCAACCGCATGAGCCCCGCTGTCTAAATCTCTCATCGACGCTCAAGACTCTTCCTACATCCCGCTCTGCCTTCCCTTTCTACCCTACCCATCCCTAGCCCGGCACCGTCTGCCACCGATGCCAGACGTACGCCGTCTTCAGACAACCCAGCCCCAGCTCCCGCCTCCGGCCTGGAGCCGCGCTGCCCCAGGATTCCCCTATGCCCAAGCCTCTATGGCGCAGGCCTGCCTTGTCACGCCCGCACCTTACCCGATCAGCGTTGCTGGGCAGCCCGCTGATTCTGCTACTGGCCACGCCTACATTCGCCGCCTCACCACGCTTCCAGGCTGAGTTCATGCGCCAGGCCCCTGGCCAGGCCAGCGAGGCCGGCGCCCTGGCCCTGCAGGCGCTGGCGGAACAAACACCGCTGGCGGCCGGGCGCTATCGCTTACAGGTAGTGCTGAACAACACCGCGCTTGGCATGCGCGAAGTCGACATATACAGCAACGACGAGCAAAGCCTGCAAGCCTGCATGACCGGCGACCTGCTGCGCAGCCTGGACTTGCGTGAAGAAGCCCTGGAAGCCCCCCTGCCCCACGACAACCAATGCCTGGACCTGACGGCCCTGATACCGCAGGCCCGCGCCGACTTCGACCCGCAACGCCTGCAACTGTCGTTGTCCATTGCGCAAATCGCCCTGCGCCGACAAGCCGCAGGCTCGGTGCCCGAATCACGCTGGGATGCTGGCATCAATGCCGCTTTCGTCAACTATCAGGTGTCGGCACAGCACTACAACAGTGACAACGGCCGCAGCCGCAACAGCCAGGACCTGTACCTGAACAGCGGCCTCAATATCGCCGGCTGGCGATTACGCAGCACCCAGGCACTGCGCGAGAACGCAGAGGGCCAGCTGGACTGGAGCCACAGCGATACCTATGCACAGCGTGACATCCCTGGGCTGCGGGCCAATTTCACCCTGGGCGAAACCTTTACCGGCAGTGAGGTATTCCGCAGCGTCCCCTTCGTTGGTGCGCAACTGGCCTCCGACCTGGACATGCACTCCGACATGGAGCAGCAATACGCGCCAGTCATACGCGGCGTGGCCCAGACACGCGCCAAGCTTGAGGTGCTGCACAACGGCTTCCCCATCTATTCCACCTACGTGGCACCCGGCCCGTATGCCATCGATGACCTCAGCGTCGGCGCCGGCCACGGCGAACTGGAGGTGATCCTCACCGAGGCCGATGGCCAGGTGCGCCGTTTTACCCAGCCTTACTCATCCTTGGCCAACCTGTTGCGTGAAGGCGTATGGCGCTATAGCGCAACGGTGGGCCGCTACAACGGTGCCGAGGACCTTGAGCGGCCCATGTTCTGGCAGGGCACACTGGCCCGCGGCGGCCTCTGGGACAGCACGCTCTATGGAGGCGTATTGGCCAGCGATAACTACCATGCTGGCGCATTGGGGGTTGCCCGCGACTTCGCCGGCCTGGGCGCACTGTCATTCGACGCCACCCACGCTCGCACCGAGCTCGGCGCACCGATGGGCCAGGTTCAAGGGCAGAGCTTCGCTATACGCTATGGCAAGAGCTTCCAGACCGGTACCAACTTGCGCTTTGCCGGATACCGCTACTCGACCGAGGGCTACCGGGACTTTGATGAAGCCATCAAAGAACGTAACCAGTCCTCGCATTACCTGGGCAGCCGCCGCAGCCGCCTGGAGGCTTCGGTGTATCAGAACGTTGGCAAAGGTTCGCTGAGCCTGATGCTGTCACAGGAAGACTACTGGAACAGCGCCACCCAACGCCGCCAATATCAAGTGCAATACAACACGCGCTGGGGCGACCTGAGCATCAATCTGTTCGCCTCCCAGGCGCTGGCTAGTAACGCCGGCGACAGCCGCCTGTTCGGCCTGAGCCTGTCATTGCCACTGGATTTCGGCCGCCGCCACAGCACCAGTTTCGACCTGCAGCGCCATAATGGCCGCTACAGCGAGCGGGCCAGTCTGAATGGTGGGCTGATGAACAACCGGCTTGGCTATCAGGCGTCGCTGAGCACTGACCAGCAAAACAACACCAGTGGTGCGTTGTCACTTGCCTACCAAGGAGCCAACGCCAGCTACGGCGCCGGCTACACCCAAGGGGCCGGCTATCGCAGCGTATCGCTTAACGCCAGTGGCGCACTGCTGGCCCATGGCTCCGGCATTGTGCTGGGCCCGTACCTGGGCGAAACCAGCGCGTTGGTCCACGTGCCCAACGTAGCCGGCATCCAGCTCGACACAGGGTCGTCGAGCCAGGCCAATGCGCAGGGTTACCTGCTGGCGCCAAGCTTGCGCCCCTACAGGTTGAATTCGCTGGTACTGAACACCGACGACCTGTCCCCGGAAACCATCATCGACAACGCTACACAGCAAGTAGTGCCGCGCCGTGGCGCGATCGTCATGGCCAGCTTCCACAACCGGCAAGTCATGCGCATGGTCCTGACTCTGCAGTTGCCCGACGGGCGCCCACTGCCGTTCGGCACGCAAGTAACCAACGCTCAAGGGCAGGCCCTGGCAGTGGTCGGGCAAGCCGGCCAGGCACTGGTCGCCAGCGATGTACCAGGCCCACAGCAACTGCGCGCACAGTGGGTAGACCAGACTACTCGCGAGTGCCAGGTAACAGTTACCCCCGACGATATACCCAAGGTCAATGGCTATCGCGTGCAAACGCTCACCTGCCAACCCCACCATGAACCCATCACAGACGAAACCGGCATGAACAAACAGGAACAGACTTCATGAGCACAATCGGATGCTTGGCACCGCGCCCCATGGCCGCAGTTGCCTGTGCCCTGGCTCTCGGGCTGCTTTGCGGCGAGGTGCAGGCCAGATGCGAATGGACAGAGGGCCCCGCCAACCTGCCCTTCCTGTATGACTTTGACGGGCAAACCTTGTGGGTGCCACGTGACGCCGAAATAGGGTATGAGATTGCCAACCGAACTTTCGTGATTACTAACCGCAACAATAGCCAAATGGAGTGCTTCAACGAGCCCCCCCTCCCTACCACGATCAGTATGCCCGCTTCCACGGCCATAGCCGTGGGCGTACCTGTTCGTGGTCAGCGCCCTAGCGAAAGCGTGCTGCGCACCAACGTCGACGGTATCGGCGCTATCATCAGCCTGGGGTTCCCCTTCGACGGGAGCAGCTCAAATACCTTTACCTCGGACGACGCCACCCAGACCATCCCTTACAATGGCAGCATGCGCGGGAGTACAGGGTTCGCAGCACCACTCAAGCAGCTCTTCGGCAGGGTGAGATTGGTCAAGACCGGCCCGATTGCCACAGGCGACCAATTTGTCGATAAAGAAATGTTCCGCGGCGCTACCAACGACAAGGGCAAGGTCATGGACTTCACGCTCCAAGCCCGGGTTAAGCAGGCGCAATGCACATTGTTGGCCAACCCTGTCAGCGAAGACCCGGTAACATTCGACGATCGCGAACTGGCCGACTTCACCGGCCCCGGGCCAATAACCAGCAGTGAAAAGGATTTCAGCATTCGGCTAAGTGATTGCGATGACCACAGCACGGCACCCACCGCCTACGCACATATAGAACTGCAGGGTACCAAAGGCTCAATGGCGCTGGACGCCAAGCGGGGTATTTTCAGCCTGGGCACGGGTTCTACTGCCGCAGGTTTTGGTATTCAAATTCTGCACGGAGACGGCCGCGAGTTACCGCTTGAAGAAGCCGTATCGGTCAAACGTCTGCAACTTCCCGTGACACAACTGGAGTTCAAGGCACGCTACTATCAACTCGACCCGACAGTAACGCCTGGCCTGGCAAAGGCTGCACTGAGCTTTACCGTCAGCTACCGTTGAGCAAGCCATAGGCGCCCTGCAATAGGGCGCCTTAGTAAAAGCTGATTACAGATAGACAAAAACGAAGAAAGGGACTTTCGTCCCTTTCTTCGTTCTTCGATTTGGAGCGGGAAACGAGACTCGAACTCGCGACCCCGACCTTGGCAAGGTCGTGCTCTACCAACTGAGCTATTCCCGCAATTTGAAGCTTTACCGCTAATCGGCGTGAAGCGCCTTTACGACCTTCACCACCACTGCACCGTGCGAACGCCACAGTATTTAAACTGGAGCGGGAAACGAGACTCGAACTCGCGACCCCGACCTTGGCAAGGTCGTGCTCTACCAACTGAGCTATTCCCGCATTTGGCGTCCCCTAGGGGACTCGAACCCCTGTTACCGCCGTGAAAGGGCGGTGTCCTAGGCCACTAGACGAAGGGGACACACAACACTTTTCAGTGCACCAGGACCTGAACCTCACGATCCAGACTGGATTTTTATTTCCTGCCCCGCCGTTAAGCGTTGCCGGAGAATTTGGAGCGGGAAACGAGACTCGAACTCGCGACCCCGACCTTGGCAAGGTCGTGCTCTACCAACTGAGCTATTCCCGCAAATTGGCGTCCCCTAGGGGACTCGAACCCCTGTTACCGCCGTGAAAGGGCGGTGTCCTAGGCCACTAGACGAAGGGGACACGCTGCTGGCATTACTGCCTGCTTTCACTCCCTGCTGCGTTTCGCTGTGTGCTTTACGCTGCAAGTGGCGCGCATTCTATGGATGGTTCGAAGGGCCGTCAACCCTTTTGTAGAAATTTATTTAAATCAATGACTTCGGTCCATATGGAAGGTGCCGCCAGGCGCCGCCGACGGATTGGCGTTGATTTTCTGACAACACCTCGGGCAAGCTCACCATCAATGTGCCAGCATGCAGCTATAAGGCTGATTGCCGATAGAACGAGAGATTTGCCTGCCAAGGCCTCTCGCGAGCAAGCTCGCTCCTACACTCTATATGCAAACCTATTGATGAGGCGTTAACGGTGACACCACTTCTGATCACTCTGCTCATCGTGGCGGGTATCGCGTTGCTGATCGTGATCGGCTACCTCAACAACGTGGTTGAAAACAGCAAGCTCGAACGCGCGCGACTGAAAGTCGAACTCGCTGACCGGGTTCGCCGCTGTGGCGAAATCACCGAGACCTTCCCGGGCCAGTTCATGACCCCGGCCCTCAAGCTGCTGCTGGCGCGCCTGGAGCTGAACCTCAACCAGCGGCAACTGGCGCTGGACAAGCACAACGCGCAACTCAAGGCGCGCATCGCCGAACTCGAAGGGCTGGTCGCCCAGGGCGAGCGCATTCCGGTAAACAACCCACCCTGCCCGATCCAGACCGAGGTCAAGGCCAAGGATGTGCGCTTCCTGCTGGAGGCGCTGCACAACCAGATCGTCAAGGGCAGCCAGGAAAATGTGCTGCAGACCGTTGAGGCCAAGCAATGGGTCAAGGAGATCCGCCACATCCTGGTACTGCTGCATATCGAGTTCTTCAACAACCTCGGCCAGCAGGCGCTGCAACAGGAACAGCCAGGGCAGGCGCGGCTGGCCTTCGAGCGCGGCGTGCAGTACTTGCGCAAGCAGCCGGAACCGAAAGTGTATGAAGAGCAGCTGACCTATCTGGAAAAACTGCTGGCGCGGGCTAATGCCCAGGTCCTGGACAAGATGGAGCCGGCGGAGAATGAACAGAACGAATTGACCGAGGGGCTCAAGACCGATGAGGACGAGACCTGGAAAAAGCGGGTGATCTACGACTGATCTTCAAGGCTGCACCGGCCCTGTGGGAGCCGCGCTTGCCGGCGATGGGCCGCGAAGCGGCCCCGTCAATTTATGCAACAACCTGGAAATCGTGGGGCCGCTTCGCGGCCCATCGCCGGCAAGCGCGGCTCCCACAGGGGCCAATACAGACAACAGTGATCAGCAGTCAGTCAGTTCCAGAAAGATCGCTACCAACCTTTCCAGCCCCACCTGATCCGCCTCACTGAAACGCGCCAGCTTCGGGCTGTCCAGGTCGAGCACACCAATCAACCGCCCTTCCTTCACCAGCGGAATCACCAACTCGCTGTTGGACGCGCTGTCACAGGCGATATGCCCCGGAAACGCATGCACATCCTCGACCCGCTGGGTCTGCCGGGTAGCCGCTGCCGCGCCACACACGCCCTTGCTGAACGGAATGCGCACGCAGGCCACCTGGCCCTGGAACGGGCCGAGCACCAACTCTTCGTTGCGGTTGAGGTAGAACCCCGCCCAGTTCAGGTCGTCCACCTGGTTGAAGAGAAACGCCGAAAACTGCGCGGCATTGGCGATGAAGTCGCGTTCGTCGGCGAACAGTGCCTGCACTTGCGCGGCCAGCAGATTGTAGCCGTCGAGGCCGGTGCCACTGGCATTGAGGTCGATCATGTTTACTTTTGCTCCAGCAATTGCAGCCCGACCCAGTAGCGGGCGAACTGATAGGCACAACGGCCATTACGATTGCCGCGCCCGGTGGCCCAGCGCACGGCGAGAATTTCCAGGGCTTCGTCACGCTGCCAGGCCAGGCCTGCTGGTTGGGCCAACTGGCCAATCCAGTGTTCGACCACGTCAAGGAAGTGTTCCTGGCTGAACGGGTAGAACGACAACCACAGGCCGAAACGGTCGGACAGGGCGATCTTGTCTTCCACCGCCTCGTTGGGGTGCAGCTCGCCGTCGACCATTTTCCAGTTTTCGTTGTCGCTCTGTTTTTCCGGCACCAGGTGGCGGCGGTTGGACGTCGCGTACAGCAGCACGTTGTCCGGCGCCTGCTCCAGCGAGCCGTCGAGCACGCTCTTGAGCACCCGGTAGTCGCCCTCCCCGGCTTCGAACGACAGGTCGTCGCAGAACAGGATGAAGCGCTGCGGCAGCTTTTGCAGCTGCTCGACGACGCGCGGCAGGTCGGCCAGGTGGTCGCGCTCGATCTCGATTAGGCGCAGCCCGGCATCGGCGTGCTCGGCCAACAGGGCGCGTACCAGCGACGACTTGCCAGTGCCACGCGAGCCCCACAGCAGGGCGTGGTTGGCCGGCATGCCGTTGATGAACTGATGGGTGTTGCGGCCCAGCTGCTCGCGCTGTTTATCCACGCCGATCAGGTCAGTCAGGCGGATGTCCAGGCTGACGTCCAGCGGCATCAGGTAGCCCGTGCGGCCGTCGCGCTGCCAGCGCGCAGCCAGGGTGGTGCTCCAGTCGATCTGCGGGCGCGGCGCCGGCAACAAGGGTTCGAGACGCGCCAGCACCGATTCCGCGCGTTCCAGGAAAGCATTCAAGCGAGCGTCCATGACGACTCCTAGCAAGACAGGTGAGATTTAAAGCTGAATGTGTGACAGGCCCGCCAGCAGCCGGGGCTGATCGGCTATGCTTGCGCAGCGCAAGGGACGTGAAACCGGCTCGGGACTCATGGATATCAAGTTCACCAATCGCCTGTCATACAAGCAAGCCCGGTTGACAGTCCTGGTCGGCTTCATCCTGGGAACATTGCTCAGTCTCATCCAGATCGGCATCGATTATGCCAGCGAAGACGCATCCATCAACCGCGAAGTGCGGGCGTTGCTGCAAATCAGCCACAATCCGGCCTCGCGCATCGCCTACAACATCGATTCGGAGCTGGCCCTGGAGCTGACTCGCGGCCTGCTGCAGTCACCAGCCATCATCCGTGCGCGGCTGATCGACAACAACGACACCGTGCTGGCCGACGTCGAGCGCCCACGCCTGCACGATCGCTACCGGCTGTTGAGCGACTTCCTGTTCGGCGAGCAGCGCCAGTTCAAGGAGCGCCTGTTCCTCACCCACATGCCCGAGGAGTACCTCGGCACCCTGTACCTGGACGTCGACACCTACGCCTTTGGCAGCCGCTTCCTCGACCGTGCCGGGGTCACCCTGCTCAATGGCTTTGCCCGCAGCCTGGTGCTCACCGGCATTCTCCTGGCGCTGTTCCACAGGCTGCTGACCAAGCCGCTGGTGACGGTGATCGCCGCCCTCACCGGCCGCGACCCGCGCCAGCCGGGGCAAACCCGGGTGGACTGCCCGCCCGGCCACGAACTCGACGAGATCGGCGTGCTGGTCAGGGTCGCCAACCAGCAGTTCGTCAGCATGTCCACCGAGATCCAGCAGCGGCGTACTGCGGAAAACCGCCTGACCCAGTACCTCAACGAGCTGGAAGACATCGTCTCGGCCCGTACCGAAGAGCTCAAGGCCAGCAACAGCCGCCTCAGCCAGTCCAACCAGGAGCTGGAAGAGGCGCGCCAGCGTGCCCTCGACATGGCCCAGGCGCGTGCGGCCTTCCTGGCCAACATGAGCCACGAGATCCGCACCCCGCTCAACGGCATGCTCGGCATGATCGCCCTGGCCCTGGACAGCCCGCTGGCCGGTGAACAGCGCCAGCAGCTGTCGATCGCCCATGACTCGGGCAAGGTGCTGGTGGAATTGCTCAACGATATCCTCGACCTGTCCAAGTTCGATGCCGGGCAGCTGGAGCTGGAACGCATCCCGTTCGACATGGGCGCGATGGTCGAGGACACCGCCAACCTGCTGTCGCAGAACGCTGCGCAGAGCGTCGAGCTGACCTGCCTGATCGCCGACAACTTCCCAAGCTCGGTGCTCGGCGACCCGACGCGGGTGCGCCAGGTGGTCAGCAACCTGCTGTCCAACGCCCTCAAGTTCACCCGCTTCGGCCGCGTCGACGTGCGCCTGGTCACTATCGTCGGCGGCGTGCGCCTGGAAGTGCGCGACACCGGCATCGGCATTCCCGAAGCGGCCCAGGCGCGGATCTTCCAGCCGTTCACCCAGGCCGGCGCCGGCATCACCCGCCAGTACGGCGGCACCGGGCTGGGCCTGGCCCTGACCCGCAACCTGTGCAAGGCCATGCAGGGCCATCTGCACATCCAGTCCGAGCCTGGCTTTGGCAGCCGCTTCAGCGCCGAGCTGCCGCTGACCACCCACACCGAAGCCATGGCGCCAACCGCCCTGCAGGGCAAGGTGGTCGCCCTCAGCGACGCCGGCAGCGGCCTCAGCGAACTGCTGCAAGGCCTGCTGCCGGGCTGGGGGCTGGATTACCAGCGGCACGACAGCAACACAGCACTCGACAACAGCATCGACCTGCTGATCACCGACGACCTGGAGCAGCTGTTCCGGCTGCGCCCGGCCCTGAAGGCCCCGATCCTGCTGGTGACCGCCTATGGCAACTTCTTGCCCGGCGAGCAATCGGCGCAACTGGCGCCACTGCACCAGCTGGCCCGGCCACTGGCGCGCAACGCCCTGTACCAGACCCTGCGCCGCACCCTGCAGGGGCATGCCCCGGAGCACCCGCTGGCCACCCCGCTGCTCACCGCCGCCGACGGCCGCGCGCGCATCCTGCTGGTGGAGGACAACCCGGTGAACCAGCTGGTGGCCAAGGGCATGCTGGCCAAGCTCGGCTGCCAGGTGCAGGTGGCCACCCAGGGTGTCGAGGCCCTGGAATGGCTGGAGCGGGAAGACTTCGACCTGGTGCTGATGGACTGCAACATGCCGGTGATGGATGGCTACGAGGCCAGCCGGCGCATTCGCCAGAGCGGGCGCTGGCCTGAGCTGCCGATCGTCGCCCTGACCGCCAACGCCATGCCCGAGGAGCGCGAGCGCTGCCGCGCGGCGGGCATGAGCGACTACCTGGCCAAGCCGTTCCGCCGCGAAGAGCTACTGGCGCTGATCGACCACTGGGTGCCGCTCAGCGGCTGAGCAGGCGCTCGATGTCGGCTTCCAGCGCTTGCGGCTTGGTGGTCGGCGCGTAGCGGGTGACCTTGCCGCTGGCCGGGTCGACCAGGAACTTGGTGAAGTTCCATTTGATCTTCTGCGTGCCCAACAGGCCAGGGGCGCGCTGCTTGAGTTCGACGAACAGCGGGTGGGCGCCTGGGCCGTTGACCTCGATCTTGCGGAACAGCGGGAAACTCACGCCGAAATTGGCCTCGCAGAACTGCGCGATGTTCCGCGCATCACCCGGCTCCTGCTTGCCAAACTGGTTGCAAGGGAAGCCCAGCACCACCAGGCCGCGCTCGCGGTAGTCCCGCCACAACTGCTCAAGGCCCTTGTACTGCGGGGTGAAGCCGCACTGGCTGGCGGTGTTGACCACCAGCAGCGCCTTGCCGGCGAAGTCGCCGAGCTTTTTCTGCTCGCCGCCCAGGGTCACGCAGGGGATGTCCAGCATCGATCCGGCCATTTTCAGGCTCCGTCGCGGGGTTTGAAGTCCAGGCATACTGAGTTGATGCAGTAGCGCAGGCCAGTCGGTGGCGGGCCGTCGGGGAACACGTGGCCCAGGTGCGCGTCGCACTGGGCGCAGGTGACCTCGGTGCGGATCATGCCGTGGGAGGTGTCGCGGATTTCGATCATCGCGCTCTCTTCAATCGGCGCATAGAAGCTCGGCCAGCCGCAGCCGGAATCGAACTTGGTCTGCGAGTCGAACAGCGCCAGGTCACAGCAGATGCAGTGGTACACGCCGGCGCGGCGCTCGCTGTTGTACTTGCCGCTGAACGGCCGTTCGGTGCCCTTGAGGCGGCACACCTGATACTGGGCGGGATCGAGCATTTCGCGCCATTCTTCAAGTGTCTTGTCGATCTTTTGCATGTGGGGACCTCGGCAGGCTGAATTTCACCTCGCGCCGTCTTTTCCGTAACGCGGGTGGCACGTATATTAGTTGGCTTCGTGTGCAAGGCTTCCAGTCTGGCACCCGCTTCCTGCCCTTTCAAACCTTTCGAACGTTTCGCAGAGGGCCGCAGTGCGTATTCTCAATCGGGACCACATCATGCAGTTCAGCAAATCGAACAAGCTCGCCAATGTCTGCTACGACATTCGCGGCCCAGTGCTCAAGCACGCCAAACGCCTGGAAGAGGAAGGCCACCGCATCCTCAAGCTGAACATCGGCAACCCGGCGCCGTTTGGCTTCGAGGCGCCGGACGAAATCCTCCAGGATGTGATCCGCAACCTGCCCACCGCCCAGGGCTACAGCGATTCCAAGGGCCTGTTCAGCGCGCGCAAGGCAGTGATGCAGTACTGCCAGCAAAAGGAAATCGAAGGCGTCACCATCGAGGACATCTACCTCGGCAACGGTGTCTCCGAGCTGATCGTGATGTCCATGCAGGCGCTGCTGAACAACGGCGATGAAGTGCTGATCCCGGCCCCCGACTACCCGCTTTGGACCGCCGCGGTGAGCCTGGCCGGTGGCAAACCGGTGCACTACCTGTGCGACGAGCAGGCCGACTGGTTCCCGGACCTTGAAGACATCAAGGCCAAGATCACCCCGAACACCAAGGCCCTGGTGATCATCAACCCGAACAACCCGACGGGCGCGGTGTACTCCAGGGAGCTGCTGCTGGGCATGCTGGAACTGGCGCGCCAGCACAACCTGGTGGTGTTCTCCGACGAGATCTACGACAAGATCCTCTACGACGAAGCCGTGCACATCAGCACCGCCTCGCTGGCCCCGGACCTGCTGTGCCTGACCTTCAACGGCCTGTCCAAGTCGTACCGGGTGGCTGGCTTCCGTTCCGGCTGGCTGATCATCTCCGGGCCTAAGCACCACGCCCAGAGCTACATCGAAGGCATCGACATGCTGGCCAACATGCGCCTGTGCGCCAACGTGCCGGCCCAGCACGCCATCCAGACCGCCTTGGGCGGCTACCAGAGCATCAACGACCTGGTACTGCCGCCGGGCCGCCTGCTGGAGCAGCGCAACCGCACCTACGAGCTGCTCAACGAGATCCCGGGCGTCAGCTGCGTTAAGCCGATGGGCGCGCTGTATGCATTCCCGCGAATCGACCCGAAGGTCTGCCCGATTCTGAACGACGAGAAGTTCGCCCTCGACCTGCTGTTGTCGGAAAAGCTGCTGATCGTTCAGGGCACGGCGTTCAACTGGCCGTGGCCGGACCACTTCCGCGTGGTGACCTTGCCGCGGGTGGATGACCTTGAGGCGGCGATTGGCCGGATTGGCAACTTCCTGCGGACTTATTCGCAGTAAGGTTCGACGGGATTTTTGTGGCGTCTGTGAGATCGAGCGCCGCCCGCGCGGCGCATCGCGAGCTGCGCTCGCTCCTACGTTTGTTTCGGGCCAAATTCCTGTGGGATTTGCGCGCGAACACCTTGGCGCATGGCGCGATATCGCGTCTTACCAAGAAGGCGGACGCGCGGCGATACTGGCCAAAAACAAACGTAGGAGCGAGCGCAGCTCGCGATGCGCCGCGCGGGCGGCGCTCGATCTCACTGCCACCAAAAATCTCAAGGCATGAGCCTTTTCTTACATCCTGCAACGCTCTATCTCAAAGCCCGCGCAAATTCCTCTGCCATACTCCGCCGTACACAGTTTGAAATAGTCGCCCGATTGAATCCGTGCGGCCGGCACCTTATATACCCCGCAGTAAGCAACAACTCATCCGTCAGGAGAACGTAACAACCATGATGCGCATTCTGTTGTTTGTAGCCACCAACCTTGCGGTGGTGCTGGTTGCAAGCATTACCCTGAGCCTGTTCGGCTTCAACGGGTTCATGGCCGCCAACGGGGTTGACCTCAACCTCAGCAGCCTGCTGGTCTTCTGCGCCGTGTTCGGCTTCGCCGGCTCCCTGGTCTCGCTGTTCATCTCCAAGTGGATGGCGAAGATGACCACCGGCACCCAGATCATCAGCCAGCCGCGCACCCGCCACGAGCAGTGGCTGCTGCAAACGGTCGAAGAGCTGTCCCGCGAAGCGGGCATCAAAATGCCAGAGGTGGGCATTTTCCCGGCCTACGAGGCCAACGCCTTCGCCACTGGCTGGAACCGCAACGACGCGCTGGTAGCCGTATCCCAGGGCCTGCTGGAGCGCTTCTCGCCCGATGAAGTGCGCGCCGTGCTGGCCCACGAAATAGGCCACGTGGCCAACGGTGACATGGTCACCCTGGCGCTGGTGCAGGGCGTGGTGAACACCTTCGTGATGTTCTTCGCCCGCATCATCGGCAACTTCGTCGACAAAGTGATTTTCAAGAACGAAGAAGGCCAGGGCATTGCCTACTACGTGGCGACCATCGTCGCCGAGCTGATCCTCGGCATCCTCGCCAGCATGATCGTCATGTGGTTCTCGCGCCGCCGCGAGTACCGTGCCGACGAAGCCGGTGCGCAACTGGCCGGTACCGCTGCAATGATCGGCGCCCTGCAGCGCCTGCGCGTGGAACAAGGCCTGCCGGTGCACATGCCCGACACCATGAAGGCCTTCGGCATCAATGGCGGCCTCAAGCATGGCCTGGCCGGCCTGCTGATGAGCCACCCGCCGCTGGAAGACCGCATCGAGGCCCTGCGCCGCCGCGGTTGATGCAAACGGTAAAGAAAAGGGCGACTTCGGTCGCCCTTTTTGCTGATCAGAACGTTACCTGATACACCCGCTCCAGCACGCTCGCGACACCTGCCTGGAGGAATTTCGGGCTTTCTTCGATAACCTCCCGCTCATCCAGCACCTGCACCTTGCCCCCCGCATAGCCCTGGAGCACTTCGGCATCCGGCACCGAAAACGGCGGCCCGTCCAGCAGTTGCTGATCGTAATCCATGGTCAGGAGCAGCCCCTGACAGCCTGCTGGCAGCACCTTCGACAGGTGCGCCATGTAGCGTGCCCGCATCTGCGATGGCAAGGCAATCACCGCAGCACGGTCGTAGAGCCCTCTGCAATCAGCCACATCCTGCGCCTGCAAGGCAAAGAAATCGCCACACCAGATTTCCACATCAGCACTGCGCCAGACTTCGAAAGCCCCCTGCGTCGAGACCTGCGCCGTCAGCCCCTGCTCACGGAAAAAGTCCTCGACCGCCCGCCGCGACAGCTCCACACCCAGCACCCGGTGCCCCTGCCCTGCCAGCCAGGCCATGTCCAGGCTCTTGCCGCACAACGGCACCAGCACGCGCGTGCCCTCGGCTAGCGCCAGCCTGGGCCAGTGCGCCAGCAAGAAAGGGTTGACGTCCGTGCGGTGAAAACCGATCTGGTTATCTGCCCATCGCTTTTGCCAGAACGCTGGTTCCATGATCACTCCCGATTTTTAGATGGATTGAGGGTAAAACTTGGTTTGGATTTCGATCTGTACTTGATCGAAGATGATTGCATCTTAACCCCTCAGGACCCCACGTCATGCTGCCCAGCCTGTTCATTTCCCACGGTTCCCCCATGCTCGCCTTGCAACCCGGCGCCAGCGGGCCGGCATTGGCCGGGCTGGCCAACGCCCTGCCACGGCCGAAAGCGATCGTGGTGGTGTCAGCGCACTGGGAAAGCCGCGAGCTGCTGGTGACCAGCGGCGCGCAGCCGGAGACCTGGCACGACTTCTACGGCTTCCCGCCGGCGCTGTACGCAGTGCAGTACCCGGCGCCTGGCGAACCAGCCCTGGCCAGCCGAATCGCTGAACTGTTGCAGGCCCGCCTCGACCCGCAGCGACCGTTCGATCACGGCGCCTGGGTGCCGCTGTCGTTGATGTACCCGGATGCGGGCATTCCGCTGATACAGGTTTCGTTGCCCAGCCAGATGGGGCCAGGGTTGCAGGTCAAGATAGGCAAGGCGCTGGCTGGGTTGCGTGCTGAAGGCATTTTGCTGGTGGGGTCCGGCAGCATCACGCACAACCTGGGTGAACTGGACTGGCATGCCGGGCCGGATGTGATCGAGCCTTGGGCGCTGGCGTTCCGGGACTGGGTGGTGGAGCGGCTGAAAGCAGATGACCAGGCGGCGCTGCTGGATTACCGCAAACAGGCGCCGTTTGCAGCGCGCAACCATCCCAGTGATGAGCATTTCCTGCCGCTGTTCTTTGCCCTGGGGGCTGGGGACAGGTTCGGGATCGTGCACCAGGGCTTCACACTGGGGGCGCTGGGGATGGACATTTACCGGTTCGACTGAAGGGCCCTTTCGCGGGGCAAGCAAAAAAAATCCCCGACCTAGGCCGGGGATTTTTTCATTGCGTCAGGATCAATCTTCGCGGTAGCGGCGCAGCTTCAGCTGCTTGCCGGCCACACGAGTGTCCTTGAGCTTGGTCAGCAGCTTCTCCAGGCCATCTTCCGGCAGCTCGATCAGGCTGAAGCTGTCGCGCACCTGGATGCGGCCAATGGCGTCACGGGCCAGGCCACCTTCGTTGAGGATCGCGCCCAGCAGGTTCTTGGCGGCGATACCGTCACGGGCACCCAGGGCGGTACGGCAACGCACACGGCCTTCGGCCAGCGGCATTGGCGCACGACGCTCGCGGTCACCACCACGGTCGCCACGATCACCACGGTCGCTGCGCTCACCACGCTCGGTACGCTCGCCACGCGGGGCGAAGCTTGGCACCAGTGGCTGCTCGCGCTCTACGGCGGCCAGGTCCAGCGCTTGGCCGTTGGTGGCCTTGCGCAGCAGGGCCGAAGCCAGGGCACGCGCGCTGCAGCCGAGGTCGGCAGTCAGGCGGTCGAACAGTTCGCCATGGGTGGCTTCTGCTTCGGCAACCAGCGGCGCCAGGCTGTTGGTCAGCTTCTTGATGCGGGCGTCCAGTACAGCCTGGGCGTTCGGCAGACGGGCTTCGGCAACCTTCTGCCCGGTCACGCGCTCGATCACCTGCAGCATGCGGCGCTCACGCGGGGTGACCAGCAGCAGCGCACGGCCATCACGACCGGCACGGCCGGTACGGCCGATACGGTGCACGTAGGACTCAGGATCGTACGGCATGTCGACGTTGAACACGTGAGTGATGCGCGGTACGTCCAGACCACGGGCAGCGACGTCGGTGGCGACGACGATGTCCAGGCGGCCATCCTTCAGCGAGTCGATCACGCGCTCACGCTGGTTCTGGGCGATGTCGCCGTTCAGCGCAGCAGCCTTGTAGCCCTTGGCTTCCAGCGCGGCGGCCAGGTCCAGGGTGGCTTGCTTGGTGCGCACGAAGGCGATCAGCGCGTCGAACTCTTCGACTTCCAGCAGACGCAGAACAGCCGGGATCTTCTGGTCGGCGTGGACCATCAGGTGGGCCTGCTCGATCGCGGTAACGGTCTGGGTCTTGCTCTGGATCTTGACGTGCTTGGGCTCGCGCAGGTGGCGTTCGGCGATCGAGCGGATCGACGACGGCAGGGTTGCGGAGAACAGTACGGTCTGGCGGCTGGCCGGGATGGCATCGAAGATCACTTCGAGGTCGTCCATGAAGCCCAGCTTGAGCATTTCGTCGGCTTCGTCCAGTACCAGGTACTGCACGGTCGACAGGACTTTCTCGTCACGACGCAGGTGGTCGCACAGGCGGCCCGGGGTAGCGACGACGATTTGCGCGCCGTTGCGAATGGCACGCAGCTGTGGGCCCATCGGGGCACCACCGTAAACGGCCACCACGTTAACGCCTGGCATCTGCTTGGCGTAGGTTTCGAAAGCGGTGGCTACTTGCAGCGCCAACTCACGGGTTGGCGCCAGGATCAGGGCTTGCGGTTCGCGCTTGCTCACATCGATCTTGTTGAGGATCGGCAGGGCGAAGGCAGCGGTCTTGCCGGTGCCAGTCTGCGCCTGGCCGATCATGTCGTGACCGGCGAGGATGATCGGGATCGATTGTTGCTGAATGGCGGACGGCTCTTCGTAGCCGGTAGCCAGAACGGCAGCAACAATGTTCGGATTAAGATCGAGAGCGGCGAAGCCGCCGGTTTCCTGGGTCATGGGTCTGCCTCTAAGTGCATCCGCAAAGACCCATGCTGCAAAGCTGCACATGCCTTGAAAGACCGGAACGGTCACCCAGGCAGCTTTGTCGGCGGGGATTTGCGAAAACGATTGAAAAAGAAAACTTTGGGAAGGTCCGCCTAGCGGACGTGCAGCCGAAGCTGGACTCGGAGGATTTGCACCACCTGATTTTGAGGTCCGCTAAAAGACCGGCGCGTACTATACCCGAAATAATAGTGGGGAGTGAGTAAATTTTTCTGGCCGGTTAGCCAGTATCGAGCCATCAATCCGAGGCCGCTGAATCGTTTTTCTGTAACACCGCATCGCGCCCTTCGCGGGACAAGCCCGCTCCTACAGGCGCACCTCAACCTGTAGGAGCGGGCTTGCCCCGCGAAGCAGGCGACGCGGCCTCAAGTAGCAGGCCGAATCTCGCGGATCAATCCTTCCAGTCTATACCCCAGGCGTGGAGCCAGGGCCTCGGCCCGCGCCCGCAGGCCGTCGAGGTCCAGTTGCTGGTCCAGGTCCGCCGGCACCAGCAGGATCACATTGCCCTCCTTCACCGGCAGCTCCCAGTAATGCCGGTGGTACAACCCGCGCAACAGCGCCGCGCCCAGCGGCTTGCCGTCGTCGTTGGCCCACTGGTTGATCACCAGCCAGCCACCCGGGTTGAGTTTCTTCTGGCAGTTCTCGAGGAACTTCCACGCCAGGTGCCCGACGCCCGGCCCGTAGTCGGTATAGAGGTCGACGAACAGCAGGTCGGCCTGCTCTGCCGTGGGCAGCAACTCCAGGGCGTCGCCAATGCGAACGTACAGCCGCGGGTCATCGTCCAGCCCCATGTATTCCATGGCCAGGCGCGGCACGTCCGCACGCAGCTCGATGGCCTCGATGTCTTCCAGCGGCAGGAACTTCATGCAGGCCTGGGTCAGGGTGCCGGCGCCCAGGCCGAGAAACAGCGCACTCTCCGGCTGTTCGTGGCACAGCGCGCCGACCAGCATGGCGCGGGTGTAGTCGTACTCCAGCCAACTCGGGTCGGCGGTGAACACGCAGCTCTGCTCGATGGCATCGCCGAACTCGAGGAAGCGGTAATCCTCCACCTCGTACACGCTGATGACGCCAAAGGCATCCTCGACCCGGGCCAACAGCTTCTCTTCCCGCTCCGTCGCCATCTACCTGCCACCCGCCCGCGCAAAAACGCGCATTGTCCGTCAACGCCCCGGATGCAACAAGCTCGGCGCCGCTGTTACCATGGCAGGCAGCCTATAACAGACAAGACCGAGCCCGTGATGAACCGACCGTGGAGCCCCGACAGCTGGCGCGCCCTGCCGATCCAGCAGCAACCGACCTACCCCGACGCCGCGCACCTGCTCAAGGTCGAGCAGACCCTGGCCAGTTACCCGCCGCTGGTGTTCGCCGGCGAAGCGCGCGAGCTGCGCCGGCAGTTCGCCGAGGTCACCGAAGGCCGCGCCTTCCTGCTGCAGGGCGGCGACTGCGCCGAGAGCTTCGCCGAGTTCTCGGCGGCGAAGATCCGCGACACCTTCAAGGTGCTACTGCAGATGGCCATCGTAATGACCTTCGCCGCCGGCTGCCCGGTGGTGAAGGTCGGGCGCATGGCCGGGCAGTTCGCCAAGCCGCGTTCCTCGGGCGACGAAACCATCGGCAACGTCACTCTGCCGGCCTACCGCGGTGACATCGTCAACGGCATCGGTTTCGACGAAAAGAGCCGCGTGCCGGACCCGGAGCGCCTGCTGCAGGCCTACCACCAGGCCACCGCCAGCCTCAACCTGCTGCGCGCCTTCGCCCAGGGCGGTTTCGCCGACCTGCACCAGGTGCACAAGTGGAACCTCGACTTCATCGCCAACTCGGCGCTGGCCGACAAGTACCACCAGCTGGCCAACCGCATCGACGAAACCCTCGCCTTCATGCGCGCCTGCGGCCTGGACAGCGCGCCACAACTGCGCGAAACCAGCTTCTTCACGGCCCACGAAGCGCTGCTGCTCAACTATGAAGAAGCCTTCGTGCGCCAGGACAGCCTGACCGGCGACTACTACGACTGCTCGGCACACATGCTGTGGATCGGCGACCGCACCCGCCAGCTCGACGGCGCCCATGTCGAATTCCTGCGCGGCGTGCACAACCCGATCGGGGTCAAGGTCGGCCCGAGCATGAACCCCGAAGAGCTGATCCGCCTGATCGACACGCTCAACCCGGCCAACGACCCGGGCCGCCTCAACCTGATCGTGCGCATGGGCGCCGGCAAGGTCGGCGCGCACCTGCCTGGGCTGATCCGCACTGTCGAGCGCGAGGGGCGCAAGGTGCTGTGGAGCTCCGACCCGATGCACGGCAACACCATCAAGGCCAGCAGCGGCTACAAGACCCGCGACTTCGCGCAGATCCTCGACGAGGTGAAGCAGTTCTTCCAGGTGCACCAGGCCGAGGGCAGCCATGCTGGCGGTATCCATATCGAGATGACCGGGCAGAACGTCACCGAGTGCATCGGCGGCGCCCGGCCGATCACCGAGGACGCCCTGTCCGATCGCTACCACACCCACTGCGACCCACGCATGAACGCCGATCAGTCGCTGGAACTGGCTTTCCTGATCGCCGAAACCCTCAAGCAGGTGCGGCGCTGAGCAGGGCCTGACGCAACTGGCTGCCCTCTGCCCGAGGGCAGTTCAGTTGCACCCGCTGCAGGCCCAGCCACTGGGCCATGCGCAGCAGATTGCCCGCCAGGGCCTGATAGCCCTCCGCGTCCAACGCTATTGATTCTGCGTGCACGGCATGCACCGCCAGTTGGCCCTGGGCGCGCTCGGCGCGCAGGTCAAGGCGCGCGGCGATGCGTTCGCGGTAGAGGAACGGCAACACGTAGTAGCCATACACTCGCTTGTGCGCCGGGGTGTAGATCTCCAGGCGGTAGTGGAAATCGAACAGCCGCTCGGTGCGGTTGCGCTCCCAGACCAGCGAATCGAACGGCGACAGCAACGCGCTGGCCTCGATGCGCCGGGGGATGCGCGGTGAACCGGCGCAGTAGGCCAGCTGCTTCCAACCCTGTACCTCGACCGGCTGCAGGCGGCCATCGGCGACCAGCTCGTGCAGCGCCGCCCTGCCCTGGCCAGGCTCGAGGCGGAAGTAATCGCGCAGGTCGCGCTCGGTGGCCACGCCCAGGGCCGTGGCGGCGTGCAGCATCAGGCCTTGATGGGCTTCGGCTTCCCCCGGCAGCGCTTGGTCAAGGATCGCCTTGGGCAGGACCCTTTCCGGCACATCGTAGAGCCGCTCGAAACCGCGCCGCCCTGCCACCGTCACTTCACCGGCGGCGAACAGCCATTCCAGCGCGTGCTTTTCTTCGCTCCAGTCCCACCAAGGGCCGGCTCGCTCCTGCCGGGTAGACAAGCTGCCCGCGCCCAGTGCGCCCTGTTCGCGCACGGCGGCCAGCACGCGGGCGATCACGTCCTGGCGTTCGCGGCCGAACTGCGCGAGCTGGCGGTAAATGCCGCGGCCATCGGCGGCATGGGCCATGCGCCAGCGCAGCAGCGGGTAGAGGTTCAGGGGTAACAGCGAGGCTTCGTGGCCCCAGTATTCGAACAGCTGGCGCTGGCGGCCACGGCCCCAGGCGAGTTGATCGAGCATTTCTGACGGGTAGTCGCCAAGGCGCGAGAACAGCGGCAGGTAATGGGAGCGGACCACGGCGTTGACCGAGTCGATCTGCACCACGCCCAGGCGTTGCAGCATGCGTTTCAGTGCGGGCAGGGTCGGTGGGGCGTCAGGCTGCTTGCCGAATCCCTGGGCAGACAGGGCCAGGCGCCGGGCCTGGCTTATGGACAACTTGAGCGGCAAGCCTGATCTCCTTGTGGTGGGTCTACCGGCCTCATCGCGGCTAAAGCCGCTCCTACAGGCTACCGCGTCCCCTGTAGGAGCGGCTTTAGCCGCGATGAGGCCGGTAGACCCACCGACAAACTTAGCTCATTTACGCAGCGGATCATCCCAGAAATGCCGCTCGGCCTCTTGCTGGATATCCGCCCGGCTCAAGCCCAGGTCATGCAGGGTCGCATCACTCAGGCTGGCCAGTTCCTGGCGCTGGCGGTACAGCTGCAGCCACCGGGCCGGGCGGCCCAGGGCCACATGCCACAGGTGGTTCAAGGAAAAGGCAGGTTGCTGGATGCTGCTGACATGACCTTTCATCGTGAAGCCCTCCGTGTTGATGGCTCCAGTCTCTGCCCAGGCTTAAGATCAATCCAACGAATGTTTCTGATGCCATGCATCTCGGAGATTGATGCAATGTCCCAGTACCAGAGCCTCGATGCCGACGTGCTGCGCACCTTCGTCGCCATCGCCGAGCAAGGCGGCTTCACCCGCGCAGGCGAAGTGGTCAACCGCACCCAGTCAGCGGTGAGCATGCAGATGAAACGCCTGGAGGAAGACATCCTGCAGCGCCAGCTGTTCGAGCGCGACGGCCGCCAGGTCCGGCTTACCGCCGAGGGCCAGGTGCTGCTTGGCTATGCCCGGCGCATCCTCAAGCTGCATGGCGAGGTGTTCAACACCCTGCGCATGCCGCACATGGTCGGGCTGGTGCGCATCGGCACGCCGGATGACTACGCCATGCGCTTTCTGCCGACCATCCTCTCCAGCTTCGCCCAGGCCTACCCACTGGTGCAGGTGGAGGTGCATTGCGACTCGTCCAAGCAACTGATGCTGCGCCAGGACCTGGACCTGACCATTGTCACCCGCGAGCCGGGCAACGAGGTGGGCCAGCTGCTGCGCCAGGAGCGCCTGGTGTGGGCAGCGGCTGAAGGCTTCTGCCCGCAGGAGCAGCGCCCGATGCCGTTGGCGTTGTTCAACACCGACTGCTTCTGCCGCGCCTGGACCTGCAATGCCCTGGAGGCCCAGGGCATCGACTACCGCATCGCCTACACCAGCCCCAGCCTGGCGGCGATCTTTGCCATCGTCACCGCCGGGCTGGCGGTGACAGCGCAGTTGCAGAGCCTGGTCGGTGGCAACATCCGCATCCTCGGCGAGCACGATGGGTTGCCGCAGTTACCACTGGCAAACGTGATGCTGCTGCGCAACAGCCAGGGCCAGTCGCCGATCACCGACTGCATGGCCGACTACATCGTCGAAGGGTTCCTGTGACGCTTACAGCTCGAAGCCCAGCATCACCGCGCACACCACCAGGAACACACAGAACATCGCCCGCAATACTTTTTCTGGCAGTGCATGGGCCAGTTTCACCCCCCAGCTGATGCTCAGCAGCCCACCGACCGCCAATGGAATGCCCACGCTCCAGTCCACGCTGTGGTGCACCCCATAGGTCACCAGGGTCACCAAGGTACTCGGCGCCGCCAGCGCCAGCGACAATCCCTGGGCCACCACCTGGGTGGTGCCGAACACACTGGTCAGGATCGGCGTGGCCACCACCGCCCCACCCACGCCGAACAGGCCGCCCATGGTCCCGGCAAAACTGCCCAGCACGCCTAACCAGGGCCAGGCATAGCGCAGCTCGGCACTGGGCGGCGAGACCTTGAGGAACATCCGCGCCACGTTCCAGATCGCCAGCGCCACCAGAAAGCCAACAAAACCCAGGCGCATCGAGTGGGCATCGATACCCACCGCCCAGATCGACCCCAGCCAGGCGAACAGGAAGCTGCACAGCGACAGCGGCACGGCATGGCGCAGCTCGATGCGGTTGCGCTGGTGATAGCGCCACAGCGCCAGCAGCACGTTCGGCACCACCATCACCAAGGCAGTGCCCTGGGCCAACTGCTGATCGAGACCGAACAGCACGCCCAATGCCGGGATGGCGATCAGGCCGCCGCCAATACCGAACAACCCACCCATGGTGCCCAGGCCGGCACCCAGCACGATATACAACAACCACTCGATCATCAGGGCCTCATCCGCCTGTGTTTGGAATGCCAGCATGCTAACGATTGCGCTCTGGCGGGGAAACGCATAGCAACGCACAATGGCTGTGCGTTTCTTGCACAAGCGGAATGATCATGAGCCCTGATACCCTGACTGACCAGCTGAGCCTGTTTCTCGATGTACTGGAGAGCGGCAGTTTCTCCGCCGCCGCCCGCCGCCATCCACTTACTCCGTCCGCCGTGGCCCGGCGCATCGACAACCTGGAAAGCGCCGTGGGCAGCCGCCTGTTCACCCGCAGCACCCATGCCGTACGCGCCACCCCGGCGGGCAACGCCTTCGCCGAGCGCGCCCGGCGCATTATTGAGGAACTGCGCCTGGCCCGTGCCGAGGCGGTATCGTTGAGCAATGCCCCCGAGGGGCTGATCCGCATCGACGCCCCGGCCGCCTTCGGCCGCCGTCACCTGGCGCCAGCAATCGCCGACTTCCTGGTGGCCTATCCGGGCCTGGATGTGCAATTGCGCTTGATCGACAGTTTCGTCGACCTGCATGGCAGCCATCTGGGCGAGGTCGACCTGGTACTGCGCGCCGGCCCCCTGGCCGACACCCGCCTGGTCGCCACCAAGCTGGCACACATGGTACGCATCGCCTGCGCCAGCCCTGCCTACCTGGCCAGCCGCGGCATGCCCAGCTGCCCCAGCGAATTGCCCAGCCACGACGGCCTCGACTGGGACGGCCTGGCACCGCCGTTCGCCTGGCGCTTCGCGGTCGACGGGCAGATGCGCCTGTACCGCCCGGCGCGCATGCGCATGGCCGCCAACAACGCCGAGACCCTGTTGTTCGGCGCCCTCGCCGGCCTCGGCATCGCCCACTTGCCGACCTGGCTGATCAGCGACTACCTGCTGCGCGGCGAACTGCTGCCGCTGTTCTGCGACAACGGCCTGCCTGAAGCCGAAACCAGTGGCATTTATGCACTGCGCCTTGAACATGAAACGAACTCTCGCAGCCGTTTGCTGCTCGAATTCCTCAAGAGCCGCTTCAGCCCGGTTCCCCCCTGGGACCTGGCACTGCGCAGTGAACTGCGCTGGCAGTAAGCGCCCCAACCTTCAGCGTGCTAGATTTCTCCATTGATGACATTCAAGGACCTGCATGAACGCCAACACCCAAGCTTCCTGTGACGAGCTGCTGCTGGACAACCAGGTCTGCTTCGCCCTGCACTCCACCTCGTTGCTGATGACCAAGGTCTACAAGCCCCTGCTGCAAGCGCTGGGCCTGACCTACCCGCAGTACCTGGCCATGCTCGTGCTGTGGGAGCAGGACGGCCTGACCGTAGGCGAAATCAGCCAGCACCTGCTGACCGACCCCGGCTCGCTCACACCCCTGCTCAAGCGCCTGGAGAGCGAAGGCCTGCTGCAGCGCAACCGCAGCCGCGAGGATGAGCGGGTGGTACTGGTGCAGCTCACCGACAAAGGCCGCGCCTTGCAGCAACAGGCCCGGGAAGTGCCGCAGTGCATCCTCAAGGCCAGCGGCCGCAGCCTCGAACGCCTGCAACAGCTGCAGGCTGACCTGCTGGAGCTGCGCGACAGCCTGCAAAAAAACCTCTGACAGCTACGCTGTGTGATGCCCGTTCGGATGAGCGGTGAAGATTTATCTTGCGCGCTAACTAATTGCGCGCTAATTTAAGTCCCGTACCCACCCGACGCCACCTGATGACCAGGGGCGCACAGCACACTAGTGAGGCTCAAGATGCAAAAGGTCACTCCGCTGTACATCGCAGAAGCCACCTCCACCGGCGGTCGCGACGGCAAATCCCGCTCCAGCGACGGCAAGCTGGAAGTCAAGCTGAGCACTCCCAAGGAACTCGGCGGCGCCGGTGGTGACGGCACCAACCCTGAGCAGATGTTCGCCGCCGGCTACTCGGCCTGCTTCATCGGCGCCCTGAAGTTCGTGGCCGGCCAGGAGAAAAAAGCCCTGCCTGCGGATGCCTCGATCACCGCCAACGTCGGTATCGGGCAGATTCCTGGTGGTTTCGGCCTGGACATCGACCTGCACATCAACCTGCCAGGCCTGGCCCAGGCAGATGCCGAAGGGCTGGTGGAAAAGGCCCACAAGGTGTGCCCATACTCCAACGCCACCCGCGGCAATGTGGATGTGCGTTTGCATGTGACCGTGTAGATCACAGGCGTAAAAAAACCCGGCCAAGGCCGGGTTTTTGCGTTTCGCAAGAAGGATTACTTCTTGGAGCGGCCTTTGAAGCTGTTGTCGCGAGTGTCGATGTCGATCCACTCGTCGATCTGGATGAAGTCGGCAACCGAGATCTCGGTACCGTTCTTCAGCTTGGCAGGCTTCATGACCTTGCCCGAGGTGTCGCCGCGAGCAGCGTTCTCGGTGTAGACAACCTGACGGCTGATGGTGGTCGGCAGTTCAACCGATACCAGACGGCCTTCGAAGAACACGGCTTCGCAGACGTCTTCCATGCCTTCTTCGATGTACGGCAGAACGGCTTCGATGTCCTCGGCGTTCAGCTCGTACATAGTGTAGTCGGTGGTGTCCATGAAGGTGTATTCATCACCGTTGATGAACGACAGGGTCGCTTCTTTGCGATCCAGGATCACGTCGTCCAGCTTGTCGTCTGCACCGTAGACGGTTTCGGTCTTGTAGCCGGTCAGCAGGTTTTTCAGCTTGGTTTTCATGATCGCGCTGTTGCGACCCGACTTGGTGAACTCGGCTTTCTGAACCAGCCACGGGTCGTTGTCGATCCGCAGTACGGTACCGGGTTTCAGTTCTTTACCAGTTTTCATTACGAAGTATCCGAATCTGGATGGATTTATAAAAATCGAGGCCGCATATCATAGCCAATTTCGGTAAAACTGTACCAGCGCCTTGGCAAGGTCCGGCCGAGCGGCCTGACTCACGGCCCAATCAACAGCGTGCTGCTGCAGTTCCGCCCAATGTTTGCGGGCGCCTTGCCAGGCCGCGTGCATGTCGCGGTCCATGTTCCAGGCACGCCACAATGCCATCAGCGCCTCGTCGGCAGCGTCCGACAAGCCCTGTCGATAATGCGCGAGGAAGGCTTCGAGTTTTTCCCAGTGGGCATTTTCGTCCTGCACATAGATGTGCCACAGCATCGGCCGGCCGGCCCATTGGGCGCGCACGAACGAATCTTCCCCCCGCACCGCGTTGAAATCGCAGCTCCACAGCAGGCGGTCATAATCGTCCTGGCTGACGAACGGCAGAACTTGCACGGTCAACGTGCCGCGCTGGTGCACATCGCCGGGCTGCAACTGTTGCTCACCCAGCCAGGCGCCCAGGTCACCGAGAATGCGCCCTTGCGGGACCAGCAGGTGAACCGGCTCGGCATCCTCGGCCAGCGCATCGAGCCAACGGCCCAGCTGCCCGTTTTCATAGGCGAACAGCGACATCAGCAGTGCACTGGGCTGCACTTGCACGCCCAGGCCCTGGAGGAATGCCAAACGCGCTTCGGCCGACTGCTCGAAGGCCTGCCGGCGCGGCAGCAGGCTGGCCTCGCGCAACAGCCCGCCGGTCTTGTCGGTGAAGCCCGGGAAGAAAAACACTTTGCGCAGGCCATTGGGTTGTGGCGATGGCAAGCCATGGCAGCCTTCGACCCAGTCCTCGGCGCTGAGGTATTCGAGGTTCAGCCACAGCACCGGCGCCGTGCGTGCGCGCATCGCTTCGACGTAAGCTGGCGGCAACTGGCAGGCAAACGCACCAATTACCACGTCGGCAGGCTCTGCGGGCTGCCAGTCGGCAGGCCACAAACGCACGTCGACGCCTTGCTGCCATTGCTGCGCGGCACTGGCATCGGCACCGGGGCACAGCGGCACGAAGGCATTCAGGTCGTCCACCCACAGGCGCACCGCCAGGTCGTGCTCGGCCACCAGCTGCCGGGCCAGGCGCCAGGTCACGCCGATATCGCCATAGTTGTCGACGACGCTGCAGAAAATGTCCCAGGTGGTTTTCATGTGCCCTGCCTCGCCCTGCGCAAAAACCGCGAATTCTGCGGATAAATTGTCGCCGACAAAAGCATCGCACGGAAAAAAGCGCCAGCGCCATGCGACAATGGCCCCTTCGCCCGCCCTGCCAGGAGGCCGCCATGCCCCGCCACCGTGAACTGAAGATCACCCTCAAACCGCTGCAACTGATTTTCTGCGTGGCCTTTGGCCTGTGGCTCGGCGCCGTGGCGATCGCCCTGAGCCTGTGGCTGGCCCTGCAGCTGTGGCCAGAACAGGTGGAACCCGTGGCCCAGGCAGTGGCACCTGCCTACAGCAAGCCGGCGCCGGCAGCGACACCCGCTCAGCCGGTGGACGCGCAAAGCGAGATGTTCGAGCGCTACAAGGACATCCTGCACAAGCAGGAAGTGCAGCAGGCCGCCGAGGCCGCCCAAGGCAACCCGCGCAACCTCAACAGCCCCAAGTGCCAGTTCTGGCTGTCGCAGAACCGCAACGCGCCAACCGACAAGAGTCAGGCCAACGTACTGGAGTTCTGCTACTGACCATGGACAAGGCCACACTGCTCACGCGCATCGTCGCGGCCCTGGAAACCGACATGGAGGTGTTGCGCCGTGCAGCGCAGACCGCCTACGAGGCGGCTACTGCCGAAGAGAACATCGCCGAGAACAAGTACGACACGCTGGGGCTCGAGGCGTCGTATCTGGCCACCGGGCAGGCGCGGCGCACGGCCGAGATTCGCCAGGCGTTGCTGACTTACCAGCAGTTGCTGCTGCGCGAGTATGACCCGGCGCGAGGGGTGCAGGTGAGCAATCTGGTGACTTTGGAGGATGAGGATGGAGTGCAGCGCTTGCTGTTCCTTGGGCCTGAGGCCGCAGGGTTGAAAATTGGCGAAGAGGATGAGTTGGTGACTGTGATTACCCCGCGTTCGCCATTAGGACAGCAACTGGTGGGCAAAAAAGTCGATGACGAAGTAAGCCTTGGCACGCAGCTCTTCTACATCATCCATGTTGCCTGACAGGGCCCCTTCGCGGGGCAAGCCCGCTCCCACAGGTTTTCCGCAATTCTGGACATTATGCGTTACCTGTAGGAGCGGGCTTGCCCCGCGAAGAGGCCGGCACAGGCGACACACCTGCTAGGCCAAGGCATCGAAACGAGTCGCCAGCCCCCGCTCGGCAAACTGCTCCACTACAAAGTCGATGAACGCCCGGGTCTTGCCCGGCAGCAGCTTGTGCTCGGCGTAATACAAGCTGATATGCCCATCGTCCACATACCAGTCCGGCAACACCCGCTGCAACTGCCCGGCCTCCAGGTAAGGCGCCGCGAACGGCAGGCTCACCAGGGCGATCCCCAACCCCTGCTGCGCCACCGCGCAGGCCGCATCCGAATCGCTCATGGTCATCGCCTGGCGCAACAGCAACGGCTGCTGTTCCTGCCAACGGCTGGTCAAGGGCCAGGAGCGTACCCGCCCGGTCTGTGGGGAACGGATCAGAATCCCGTCGTGGCGCTGCAGCACCTCAGGCCTGTCGATAGCGGCATGCCGGTTCAAGTATGCAGGCGCAGCGACCAGCACCCGATGCGCGGGCGTCAGCTTGCGCGCCACAACACCCAGCGGCAGCTCGAAACCACCGCCAATGGCCGCATCGAAACCCTGGCCGATCAGGTCGACCTGGCGGTTGTCGAAATGCCAGTCCGGGGTGATCGCCGGGTAGCGGCGCAGAAATTCGCCGAGTAGCGGCAACACATACAATCGCCCGAACACCGTGCCCATGCTCACCCGCAGCAACCCGGCCGGCTGGCCCTCGGCGCTGGCCAAGTTGGCCACGGCGTACTGGATGGTGCGAAAACTGTCGCTCACCTCGCCCAGAAAACGCTGCCCCGCCTCGGTCAAGGTCAGCTTGCGCGTACTACGCTGGAACAGCCGCACCCCGAGGCGCGCCTCCAATTGGGCAACGTGCTTGCCCACCGCCGCCGGGGTGATGCTCAGGCGCCGGGCCGCTTCGGCGAAACTGCCCACCTCGGCGCTTCGGATAAAGCACTCGAGGGCGTTGAAAGACTCCATGGCCATGATTACCAACCAAAGGTTTACTCTGCTGATAGTGATTGCCATCTTATCAGCAGGTAATCATCGGTCGATACTGCGTCCATCCAAGGCATCCGGCCTTGCTTCCAGCAGGAGATCAGCATGTCCAAGCAACTTACCCTCGAAGGCAAAGTCGCCTTCGTCCAAGGCGGCTCGCGCGGTATCGGCGCAGCCATCGTGCGGCGCCTGGCCCGTGAAGGTGCACAGGTAGCCTTCACCTACGTCAGCTCTGCCGGCCCCGCCGAAGCACTGGCCGAAGAGGTCAAGGCCGCTGGTGGCCAGGCCCTGGCGCTGCGCGCCGACAGCGCCGACGCCGCCGCGCTGCAACTGGCGATAGACGACACCGTGAAGGCGTTCGGTCGCCTCGATATCCTGGTCAACAACGCCGGCGTGCTGGCGGTTGCGCCGCTGGCCGAGTTCGACCTGGCGGACTTCGACCGCACCCTCGCGGTCAACGTGCGCAGCGTGTTCGTCGCCAGCCAGGCCGCTGCCCGCTACATGGGCCAAGGCGGGCGCATCATCAACATCGGCAGCACCAATGCCGAACGCATGCCGTTTGCCGGTGGCGCCCCGTATGCCATGAGCAAGTCAGCGCTGGTTGGCCTGACCAAGGGCATGGCCCGTGATCTGGGGCCGCAGGGGATTACCGTGAACAACGTGCAACCAGGGCCGGTGGATACCGACATGAACCCGGCCAGTGGCGAGTTTGCCGAAAGCCTGATTCCGCTGATGGCAATCGGGCGGTATGGGCAGGCGGATGAAATTGCCAGCTTCGTGGCCTACCTCGCGGGGCCCGAGGCGGGTTACATCACCGGGGCCAGCTTGTTGGCCGATGGTGGGTTTGCGGCTTGAGGGTTGTATAAAGGCGGCAACGTGCACGGCTTGAGTTGTATGCTGGCGCGAAGATCGAGCGCCGCCCGCGCGGCGCATCGCGAGCTGCGCTCGCTCCTACGTTTGTTTCCGGCCAATTATTCCTGTGGGATTTGCGCGCGAACGCCTTGGCGCATGGCGCAATATCGCGTCGTACCAACAAGGCGGTCGCGCGCGTCTGCCCCAGGCGTTAGTGGCCCGAAACAAACGTAGGAGCGAGCAAAGCTCGCGATGCGCCGCGCGGGCGGCGCTCGATCTTACAGGCTCCGCAAAATCACCGACGAACACCTCCAGCACCCAACGAGACCCTCATGAAATCCCCCTCCCTGAGCCGCGCCCTGATCCTGCTGATGGCCACCGCCACCGGCCTGGCCGTGGCCAGCAATTACTACGCCCAACCGCTGCTGCACAGCATTGCGCAACAGTTCGGCCTGAGTACTGCCAGCGCCGGTAGCATCGTCATCGCCGCGCAACTGAGCTATGGCGCCGGCCTGCTGCTGCTGGCGCCGCTGGGCGACCTGTTTGAACAGCGCCGGCTGATCGTGGTGATGACGGCCATTTCCACCCTGGGCCTGGTCATCAGCGCCTGCGCCCCGAGCCTGCCCTGGTTGCTGCTCGGCACCGCGCTCACCGGCCTGTTCTCGGTGGTGGCGCAGATCCTCGTGCCGATGGCCGCCACCCTCAGCGAGCCGCATCAGCGCGGTCGCGCCGTGGGCACATTGATGAGCGGGCTGCTGCTGGGCATCCTGCTGGCGCGTACCGCAGCCGGTTTCATGGCCGAGCTGGGCGGCTGGCGCAGCATCTACGTGCTGGCCGCCGTGCTGATGGCGCTCGCGGCACTGGCGCTGTACCGCAACCTGCCGCAACACAACAGCCATGCCGGCCTGAAGTACCCGGCGCTGATCGGCTCGGTGTTCCGCCTGTTCATCGAAGAGCCGGTGCTGCGCCTGCGCTCGCTGCTCGGCCTCCTGGCGTTCAGCCTGTTCGCGCTGTTCTGGACACCGCTGGCGTTCCTGCTGGCACGCCAGCCCTACCACTACTCCGACGCGACCATCGGCCTGTTCGGCCTGGCCGGTGCGGCCGGTGCACTGGCGGCCAACTGGGCCGGGCGCCTGGCCGACCGTGGCAAAGGCTCGCTGGGCACCACGGTTGGCCTGGTGGCATTGCTGTTGTCGTGGGTCCCGCTGGGCTTTGCCGAAAGCTCGCTGCTGGCCTTGCTGGTGGGCGTGCTGGTCCTGGACCTGGCCGTGCAGCTGGTGCACGTCAGCAACCAGAATGCGGTGATCGCCTTGCGACCTGAAGCCCGTACGCGACTGAATGCCGGGTACATCACCTGTTACTTCATCGGCGGTGCGCTAGGCTCGTTGCTGGGCACGCAGCTGTTCCAGCGGCAAGGGTGGATGGGCATCGTGGTGGCAGGCCTGGTAATCGGCACGCTGGCCCTGGTGGTATGGGGCCTGGCGCAGCGCAAGGCAGCCGCGCAGCTAGCCTGAAGCCATCACCGAGCGCGACAACCCACCGCATTACCCTCCGTCGCCTGGCCGTTGACTTGCCTGCCCCGGCGGCGCTCAGTAGGCGCTGGTCAAGGACCTTTCACTGACAGGATGAATCAATGACAAGACTCACGGTGCAATCCGGCGATTTCTTGCAAGGTGAAGGCGAGTTTCGCAATGGATCGCTCACACTCAAGACCCCGCGCAGCCCTTCACCCGGCGAGCGAATTTCACTGGCCCGTATCGCTGACCTGCGCCTGGCCAGCCTGGAGTCCAGCCGCAGCCTGGGTACTGCCCTCGGCTGGGGCGTGGCCGGGGCGCTGGTGGCCGGCCCGGTGGGCCTGCTGGCCGGGCTCTGGCTGGGCGGCAAGGAGGAAGAAGCCACCTTCCTGGCCACCTTCAAGGATGGCCGCAAGCTGATGGCCATTACCGACGGCAAGACCTGGTCGAAGATCGACGACACCTGGCGCCAGCATCGCCGCCCGGCAACCGCCGATTGAGCCCCTGCGGGGCTTGGGCCTGCTAAGATAGCGGCCCTTTTTTCCGCCTGTTCCGGCCCTTTCGCGGGTTTACCCGCGAAGAGGCCTGCGCGGTCTTCGCCCCAAGGACGCCCCCTGCATGCCCCTGCTTCGCCCTCACCTGCCCCTGAGCCTGCTCAGCCTGGGTCTGGCCCTGCACACCCCCCATGGCCTGGCCGAAGACAGCCTGGAATTGGCCCCGGTGCAGGTATCCGACACCTACGGCGATGAGGGCTACCAGGTGCGCGAGGCCTCGGTCGGCGGCTTCCAGCCCGCCCCCCTGCTCGACACCCCGGCCTCGGTCAGCGTGTTCAGCCAGCAACTGCTGGAAGACCGCCAGGTCCGCCTGCTCAGCGAAGTGCTGCAAAGCGACGCCTCGGTTGGCGAAAGCTATGCCCCGATCGGTTACTACGAAAACTTCAACGTGCGCGGTTTCGAACTCAACGCCGCCAGCAGTTACCGCATCAACGGCCAGACCATCACTGGCGAGCAGAACGTGGCGCTGGAGAACAAGCAGCAGGTCGAGCTGCTCAAGGGCCTGTCCGGGCTGCAGAGTGGTGTGTCGGAGCCGGGCGGGCTGATCAACTACGTGACCAAGCGCGCCGCCGACGTGCGCAGCGTGACGGTTTCGACCAACGCCCAAGGCGAGCGCTACCTGGCTACCGACCTCGGCGGCTGGTTCGGCAGTGAGCGGCAGTTCGGCCTGCGCGCCAACCTCGCCCACGAGGACATCCGCTCCTACGTCGACCATGCCGACGGCAAGCGCGACTTCGCCTCGCTGGCCTTCGACTGGCAGATCAACCCCGATGCTACCTTGCAGCTCGATGCCGAGTACCAGCACCGCGAACAGCGGTCGGTACCGGGCTATCAGCTGCTGGGCGGCAGCGCACTGCCCCACGCTATCGACCCGAGCGACCGCCTGGCCTACCAGCACTGGGCCAAGCCTGTGCAGAACGATTCGCTGAACCTGGGCGGGCGCTTCGAGTACCGCTTCAACGAGGCCTGGACCGGCACCCTGAGTGCGTCGCGCAGCAAGGTGGTGATCGACGACTACAGTGCGTTCGCCTGGGGCAGCGAGGGCGGCTGGCAGTCGCATTTCAGCCCCGAGGGCGACTACGACATCTACGACTTCCGCAGCCCTGACGACACCCGCCGCACCGATGAAGCCCAGGCCATGCTCAACGGCCATTTTGACGCACTGGGTGTGCAGCACGACCTGACCGTGGGCAGCAGCGTCCAACGCCGCACGCTCGACCAGCGCCCGTATTACAACGAGCTGGTCGGCAGCGGCAACATCTATACCGGCGCGCCGGCCGTGGCGCCGTCGGACAAGCCGGTCGGCGCCAGCGAAAAGCGCCTCGACAGCCGCCAGTACGGCCTGTTCGTCAGCGATCGCATCAGCTTCAACGAGCAATGGCAGACCATACTTGGCGCCCGCGAAGTGCGCCTGGACGAGAAAACCTGGGACGAGAACGGCGTGGCCGGGCGCCATACCCGGCAAAACCAGCTGCTGCCCAATGCCGCGCTGATCTACAAACCACGCCCCGACACCACGGTGTACGCCAGCTACGCCAAGGGGTTGTCGGCGGGCGGCACAGCCCCCTGGTACGCCAGCAACGCGGCCGAGATTCTTGCCCCTACCCTCTCCCACCAATTGGAGCTTGGTATCAAGCGTGACTGGCAAGGCATGAGCTTCAGCGCTGCGCTGTTTCAGATCCGCCAGGCGTACCAGTACGCACGCCCGGAAGGCGACGGCAGCTTCACCTACGTGCAGCAGGGCCAGCAGAAGAACATCGGCCTGGAACTGGGCGCCAGCGGTTGGGCAACCTCGAACCTGCAGCTTCAGGCGAGCGCCGCAGCGATTCGCGCTCGGGTGCAGGACAGCGGCACCGATGCCTATGAGGGCCATCAGGCGATCAACGTACCGCGGCTGCGCGCCGCCCTGCATGCCGAGTACAGCCTGCCGGTACCCGGCCTGGCCTTGCTCGGCGGGGCGCGCTACAGCGCCAGCAAGTATGCGAGCCAGCCGGGCAATGTCGAGGTGGGTGGTTACACCGTGTTCGACATCGGCAGCCGCTACCGCACGCAGCTCGGTGGCTATGACACCGTGCTGCGGCTGACGGTGGATAACGTTTTCGACAAGCGCTACTGGCGTGATGTGGGGGATTACCTGGGCGACAACTACCTGTTCCAGGGGGCGCCGCGGACGGCGCGGTTGTCGGCTTCGGTTTCTTTCTGATACCCATGGGGCCGCGCAGTGGCCCCAGAATGCAAAAAGCCCCCGAACTTTTCAGCTCGGGGGCTTTCGCAGAATGTGGCGGTGAAGAAGGGATTTGAACCCTTGATACGATTTCTCGTATACACACTTTCCAGGCGTGCTCCTTCGACCACTCGGACACTTCACCGTTTTCTCTTCAAGGCTTTCACCCCGTCGAGGCGCGCTAATTTAGTAGAAGAGCTTTTCTTTGGCAAGCATTTTTTTCAAATTTTTCATGTATTTGCATGGAGGGACCAATAAACGCTGACCGACCAGTCAGCCTTGCTGCTTTACCTGGCCTTCGGCGCTGGGTAACGTCAGCGCCACGTCACCCAAAGGATCCTGCAATGAGCGAGCTGATTACCTACCACGCCGAAGACGGCATCGCCACCCTGACCCTGAACAACGGCAAGGTCAACGCCATCTCGCCGGACGTCATCGCGGCCTTCAATGCCGCCCTCGACCGCGCCACGCAGGAGCGTGCCGTGGTGATCATCACCGGCCAGCCGGGCATCCTCTCCGGGGGTTACGACCTCAAAGTGATGACCTCCGGCCCCAAAGAAGCCGTCGCCCTGGTTACCGCTGGCTCCACCCTGGCCCGCCGCCTGCTGTCTCACCCGTACCCGGTGATCGTCGCCTGCCCCGGCCACGCCGTGGCCAAGGGTGCCTTCCTGCTGCTGTCGGCGGATTACCGCATCGGCGTAGAAGGCCCGTACAAGATCGGCCTGAATGAAGTGCAGATCGGCATGACCATGCACCACGCCGGTATCGAACTGGCCCGCGACCGCCTGCGCCGCTCGGCCTTCCACCGCTCGGTGATCAATGCCGAGATGTTCGAGCCAAAGGACGCACTGGATGCCGGCTTCCTCGACAAGGTGGTGCCAGCAGAGCAGTTGCTTGAAGTCGCCCAGGGCGTTGCCCGTGAGCTTAAGAAGCTGAACATGCTGGCGCACAAGAACACCAAGCTGAAAGTGCGCAAGGCGCTGCTGGATACCCTGGACGAGGCGATTCTGCTCGATCAGGGCCACATGGGCTGATCGCACCGGCTCACACCAAGGTTTGCCCCGGCCAGTGCACAGCCGTACACTGCGCCGCGACTGTCTGGTGTGAGTCGTACCATGCTTTACTCCCTTCGCATGCTCCTGCTGGGGCTGCACTTCTTGCTGGCGGGCGCCCTCGGCCTGCTGATCGGCCTGCTGCGCCCCTTCAACCGCGACAACAGCCGCCTCTTCGCCCGCCTCTACAGCGTGCCGGCCACCTGGCTGATGCGTATCAGGGTCAAGGCCGAAGTCGGCCCGCTGTGGGACCAGCCACCCGGCTGCGTGATCGTCGCCAATCACCAGTCCAACTACGACCTGTTCATCCTCGGCCATGTGGTGCCGCAACGCACCGTCGCCATCGGCAAGAAGAGCCTCGGCTGGATTCCGCTGTTCGGCCAGCTGTTCTGGCTGGGTGGCAACGTGCTGATCGACCGCAAGAACGCCTACCAGGCGCGCAAGGCCATGCAGACCACCACGCGCATCCTGCGCGACGACACCTCGATATGGATTTTCCCGGAAGGCACGCGCAACCCCGAAGAACAGCTGCTGGCGTTCAAGAAAGGTGCGTTTCACATGGCTGTGGAGGCCGGTGTACCGATCGTGCCGGTGTGCGTCAGCCGTTATGCCCGACGCCTGAGCCTGAACAGCTGGCGGCGGCGAACCGTGATCATCCGTTCACTGCCACCGATCGCCACCATCGGCCTCAGCCAGCAGGATGTGCCGGCATTGATCGAACAGTGCCGTACCCAGATGCAGCAATGCATCGACCATATGGAAGGTGAACTGAAAAAGACCTAGTCCGCTTCATCGCGAGCACGCTCGCTCCTACAGTTGCTCTACGGCCAACTACAGCCCAAGCTGTAACCCGTGTGCAACCGAACAAGTGGATAACCATGGGTCGAGTCGTGGCATCGGCGGTGTATGCCGCCGGCAGAAAGGTCACCAATATCAATATCGACGAAGGCAGCGAGTGGGCGCGCAAGCCGGGGCACTTCGTGTGGATCGGCCTGGAAGAGCCCAACGCCGAGGAGCTGGCCAACCTGCAGTGCCAGTTCAACCTGCACGAACTGGCCATCGAGGATGCGCTGGAGAAGCACAGCCGGCCCAAGCTGGAAACCTTCGGCGATGCGCTGTTCATCGTCACCTACTCGCCGGTACGCCACGAAGGCAAGCTGGAGTTCATCGAAACCCACATCTTCGCCGGCAACGGCTACATTATCACCTGCCGTAACGGCCACTCGAAATCCTACGCCCTGGTGCGCCAGCGCTGCGAGGCACGCCCACTGCTGCTCGAACATGGCGAAGACTTCGTGCTGTATGCCCTGCTCGACTTCGTCACCGAGAACTACCAGCCGGTCAGCGAGGCCATTCATGGCGAGATCGAGGAACTGGAACAGAGCGTGCTGAGTACCACGCTGCAGGAAGAGGACATCCAGCGCCTGCACAGCCTGCGCCGCGACATCCTGCGCCTGCGCCGCTACGTGGCGCCGATGGTGGAAGTCAGCGAAGAACTTCAGCGCCTGAGCTTCCCGTTCATCGACAAGAACATGCGCCCGTACTTTCGAGATGTGCAGATCCACGTGACGCGGCAGATGGAGGACCTGGCGGGGATTCGCGACATCGCCAGCCAGACCATCGAGATCGGCATGCTGCTGGAGTCTTCACGGCAGAGCATCGTGCAACGCAAGTTTGCCGCCTGGGCGGCGATCCTCGCCTTCCCCACGGCGATTGCTGGGATCTACGGGATGAACTTCCAGAACATGCCGGAACTGGGGTGGCACTATGGCTACTTCGGGGTATTGGGCGTGATCGTGCTGGGGTGTACGGGGCTGTTTGCCAGCTTCAAGAAATCTGGCTGGCTTTAGAATGCCGGGGCCGCTTTGCGGCCCGGCGATTGATCAGGCAGCGCTGTCGCTGGCCTTGGCCGGCTGCTGGATGAAGCGCATCATCCACTCGCCCACCAGGTCACCCTGGTGCTCGGTGGCCAGGCTGGCAATGGCCTTGTGGTACACCTCGTCCCCCAGATACTCCTGACGCGCATCGAGCAGCGCGCGGGAGTAGTCATGGACGAACTCCGGGTGCCCCTGGAAGCACAGCACCTGGTCACGGATGTGGTATGCCGCATTCGGGCAGAAGTCGCTGGAGGCAATCACCGTGGCGCCTTCGGGCAGCTCGGTGACCTGGTCCTGGTGGCTGATCAGCAAGGTCAGCTCGGACACTTCCGGGTCCATCCACGGCGCATGCGCCGCCAGCGAGTAGCGGTGAACGCCCACGCCCCAGCCCTTGTCGGCGCGCTCCGCCTTGCCGCCCAAGGTCAGCGCCAGCAGTTGATGACCGAAACACACGCCCAGCAGTTTCTCGCCACGCTCGTAGAGCTTGAGCAGATAGGCCTTGAGCGTCTGGATCCAGGGATCGCTACCGAATGAATCGGCCTTGCTGCCCGTTACCAGGTAGGCATCGAAGCGATCGCCGTCGGGCGGGTAGTCGCCGTTCATCACGTTGTACACACGAAACTCGGCTGCGATCGGCTGACGCGAGAAGAGCTGCTCGAACATCCTTCCGTAGCCCTGGTACTGCGCGGTCAACTCCGGTCGCAGGACATCGGTTTCAAGGATGCAGATGCGTAACGACATAGGGATAGTCCTGAACGACATGGGTGGGAATCTGTTGTAGAGACTGACGCGAAAGCCACGTACAAGCAAGTAGGCTGCACTGACGAACGGTCACATTTTGTCGGGGAACCGCAAGTGGATACGCGGCTGTCTAGGCAGAGCTACCCAGCGCTATGGCCACTGGCCTCATAGCCAATCGAAATTTGCGGAACAGCTTTTTAGAACAAAGGGTTCTCAATAATGGTTAACGTTCGCCCTTCGGGTGGTTTATATCCACATACATGAAGCAAGCAGACCCGACAAGGAAGCCACCGGGTATTCAGGAATAACAACAAAAAGGCGGTCCGCCATGTTCAGACAATCGAAACTTCGCCAAGCTGGGCTCATTCTCTTCGCCACGACGTTGCTGCTGATTCTTCCCAACCTCACGCGGTTGTTCGGCTGAAAGCGCCAATGCCGCGCTTGGGTTAACCTGCGACTTTCCGGTCGGAGATTGCCCATGCGCTACTGCATTGCCCTGCTAGCCCTGTTGTTGAGCCTGCCGCTGTCGGCGGCGCAGTTGCACCTGGAGCTGGGTGACAGTGCCCGGCAGTGGTCCAGCGAGGAACTGCTGAACCACCCTCAGGCACGCGACATCGACATCGATCAGGACGTCTCCTACAAGCGGCCGATGCATTATCGCGCCGTGCCCCTGGCAACGCTGCTGCAAGGGGTAAGGCCCGATGACCACCTGCAGGCGGTAGCACTGGACGGCTTTGCCGCAGAAATGCCAGCCGGGCCCCTGCTGCAGGAAGGCCCGGCCCGTGCCTGGCTGGCCGTCGAGGACCCGGCCAGGCCTTGGCCAGAACTGGCCGATGGCAAGCCGAGCGCAGGGCCGTTCTACCTGGTGTGGAGCAACCCGCAGGCGAGTGGCATCCGCCCCGAGCAATGGCCGTTCCAGGTCGCCACGATTCGCCGGCTGGCGCCGGTCGAGCAGCGTTTTCCGGCGTTGCTGCCGGACCCAGGGCTGCCGGCCAATGACCCGGTGCGCCAAGGCTTTGCCCTTTTCCAGCAGAACTGCCTGGCCTGCCATCGGCTCAATGGCGCGGGAGATGCGCAATTCGGGCCGGACCTGAACGTGCCGCACAACCCGACCGAATATTTCCGGCCTGAGTACCTGCGCCTGTACATTCGTGACCCGCAGGGCTTACGGCAATGGCCGCAGGCGCGGATGCCGGGGTTTGCGGAGAGTGTATTGAGTGAGCAGGAGCTGGATGCGTTGTTGGCTTATCTGGGGCATATGGCTGGGCGCAGGCCCTGAAATCGGGAGCCTTCATCGCGGGTAAACCCGCGAAGAAGGCAACTCATTCCTTTCAGGCAATCGGCCTTTCCTGCTTGACGCCCCACCCTTCGACTTCGCCGCCACAGGGTGAAACGACCTGCTCGAAGGCCTCCTCAAAATCACCAATCCCGCCATAGGTGGCGTACATGACCTTGCTCAGTTCCAGGTGCCACGCGCCATCGTCCAGTTCACGCACCTGAGCATTCAACGATTCGCCACGAAACTGCCCGGCTGCCCGTCGCGCGCCGGCTTCATCTGGAAAGACCGCGTAGAACTCGATGGGGTGGATGCGGGTGAAGTCGAAACCGCCAGCTTTCATCTGGCGCAGGACATTGCTGCTGATATCGTCGTTCAGGCTGCTCATGAATCGTCCTCCCGAATAAAGCGATGGATAGACTTTCCGTGCACTACGCACCTGCCGGCACTGCCGTCAGATCGAGCTGATGCAAGACGCGAATTGAATGGGTGCAGGCCCGCAGAAAAGGCCGGCACCTCCCACCAGCGTAGTGCCTGAGCAGGCACCACGCCAACCCGTGATTCAGGGCGCTTCGTGGATGCTGGTGATGATCACGCCGTTCTGCTCCTTGAGCCAGCGTGCCGTAGGGGATGGGGCGCGGTCCTGGAAGTCGTTGAGGTCCAGCTCATCCATGACCGGAAACAGATGCGAACGGATGGCGCGAGCCGCCTCCTCCTCGCTGGGGCAATGCTCACCGTGCAGCAACAAGGTGGTTGGCTCGCCTTTCTGGTCGGCAAAGATGACTTCCCACTCTTTCATTGAATCGCCCTCTCAATCAAAGAACACCCGGTGTGTGACGCCTGTAGATGCAGACCTTGGGCCTGGGCATTCGTTCCGGCAGCAAAAAGGGCCGCATTGCGGCCCTTTCTGTTCACTGCTTGTGTTTAGTTCTTCGGCGTACCGTGGACAACACCGGCAGTGTTGTCCAGCAAGCTCTTGGTTGCAGTCTGGATGAAGGCCTCGAGCTGCTGCAACATCTGCGGCTGCTCAGGGCTTTCAATCAGTTCGGCCTTGAACTCGCTGCCCAGCTGGTAGCGGTACATGCGCGGGCTCATGTCCTTGGACTCGATGAGCAGGTGATCGCCCTTGACCAGGCCGACGATCTGCTCGCTGCCCGACGGCTTGATCATGCCGATGCCCTGGTCACCCTCTGGCAGGTTGAGCAGGTCGCGCCCCCAGCACTGGTGGCGGGTCTCGCCACCCAGGCGGCCCATGATGGTCGGCACGATGTCGACCTGGGTACCCACGGTGTGGTTGACCGCACCGAACTTCTCCTGGATGCCCGGCGCGATCAGCAGCAGCGGCACGTTGAAGCGGCCCAGGTCCAGCTCGGTAACCTGCTGGTGGTTGCCGAAGCCGTGGTCGCCAACGATGACGAACAGCGTTTCCTTGAAGTACGGCTCTTTACGCGCCTTCTCGAAGAACTGGCCCAGCGCCCAGTCGGAGTAGCGCATGGCAGTCAGGTGCTCGTCCAGGCGGCCCTGGCCTGTGACCTTCTCGACCGGCAGATTGGCCGGCAGCGCGTACGGCGTGTGGTTGGACAGGGTCTGCAGCAGCGCGTAGATCGGCTTCTTCTGGTCGTGCTTGGCCAGTTCCTCGTTGCCGCGGTCGAACATGTCCTGGTCGGACACGCCCCAGGTCGGGTCGGAGAACACCGGGTTGACGAAGTCGTTACGGCCAATGAACGTGGTCATGCCCTGGTTGCCGAAGAACCCGGACTGGTTGTCCCAGGCGAAATCGCCGTTGTAGACGTAGACGTCATCGTAGTCTCGGGCACTGAGCAGCGCCGGCAGGCCCGACAGCTTGTGGCCACCCTCAGGTGTCTGCATCAGGTATTCGAAGCCTGGCAGGTTGGGGAAGCAGGCCATGGTGGCGAACATGCCCTGGTGGGTATGGGTGCCGTTGGAGAAGAAGCGGTCGAACAGCAGGCCTTCTTTGGCCAGTTTGTCGAAGTACGGGGTGATGTTGTTCGGGCTGCCCAGGGCGCCTACCGAGTGGCCGGCGAAGCTCTCCATGAGGATCACCACGACGTTCTTGATCGGCAGGGTGCGGTCGGCCGGCGGCACGAAATCGCGGCGTATGGCGGCCTCGTCGGCGTCGACCAGGGTGTCGTTGGCGGTCAGCAGCTGCTTGCGCACGGTCTCGGTGGCCAGCTCCTGCTTCAGCACCGGCTTCCAGATATTTGCGCGGTCTTCGCCGAAGCGGCTCTTGGCAGCGTCGATCAGGGTCAGGGTGCCGTTCAGGCCCAGCTGGTTGACGAAGTTGGAGTCGGTGGTGAAGGCATCACCCCAACGCATCGGCGGGCCCTGGCGCAGGGTGCCACGGGCCGCGACCACCGCCACCAGCAGGATCACCATGAACACCGCCAGGCGGTTGTACCACGGTGCCACGCGCTGCTGGCCGGTACCCCGGGTCAGGCGGTCGATGCCCTTGAACAGCAGGCTCAGCAGCCAGGTGCCGAATGCCCAGGCCAGCAGGTAGCGAACCACCGGGAAGCCGTACCAGAGCATGCTCAGCACGGTCTTCGGGTCTTCCTTGATGTACTGGAAGACCAGGCCATTGAGGCGCTGGTGGAACTCACGGTAGAAGTCCATCTCCATCAGGCCGAGGAACATCACCACGCTCGAGGTGAGGGTCAGCCAGAAGCGGAACAGCCCGCGCCGGGCCATGAGCCAGGGGCTCAACATTGCCAGCAGCAGCGGAATGCTCAGGTACACCACCACCCGCAGGTCGAAGCGCAATCCGTTGAAGAAGCCTTCGGCGACAGTCGAGTAAGGGGTGTCGCCGATCATGTCGCTGTTGTAGACCAGTAGCGCCAGGCGCACCAGGCTGAGCATCAACATGATCACCAGGCCGCTGAGCAGCGTATAGGCCAGGTGCGATTTCAAGGTCGGCGTGAACGCTCGCGCGCCCTGTTGCCTCAAGGCATCCGTGTTAGCCATGAATGGGAATGTCCTAGGATTGCGGTTTGCGGAGGTGGCGTTGGAGCTGGCCCAACGCAAGCATTATGCGGGAGCGGATTCTGTTTAATCCAATGTGAAAATTTTGTCACGCTACTATTGCTGATTTTGTCTGGGGCGCGGCTTTCATATCCGCACGTTACCCCGCGGGCCGGCAATCGCCCAGATCACCAGGCCGATCACTGGCAGCAGGGCAATCAGCAGAATCCACAACACTTTGATCCCTACTTCGCTGCTGCTCTTGATCACATTGAGGATTGCCCAGATGTCCAGGGCGAGGATGATCAGGCCGACCAGGCCATTGAAGGTTGAGCCCATTGCCACGTCTCCTTGAAAGGCTGTTGCTGAGCATAGTCCTCTATCAAGGCTATAGAAGGGAATCCTTGGCCAGCCACGCAGGTCACTGCATAAACTGCAAGCATCCATGGATACGAGGTTCCTATGCCCCCAGCCCACACTCAAAGTGCCACCCCGCCCTCTTTGCTGAGCGCCTGGCGCCAACAGGTGCACAGCACCCCATGGCTCAGCGCGGGCCTGGGCGTGAGCCTGCTGGCGGTGATCGTGCTGCTGGCGGCCAGCTTGTGGAACGCCATCAACGGCGACCACGCCGACAACCTGCACCTGGCCGCGCTCGGCGGGCTTTCCGGTTTTGCCGCCACCGCGCTGGGCGCGGTGCTGGCGGTGGTGCTGCGCGATGTCAGCGTGCGCAGCCAGGATGTGATGCTCGGTTTTGCTGCCGGCATGATGCTCGCGGCCAGTTCGTTCTCGCTGATCCTGCCGGGCCTGGATGCTGCCCGGGCGATCACCGGCAATGGCCCGGCTGCGGCGTTCACCGTGGTGCTGGGCATGGGCCTGGGCGTGCTGCTGATGCTTGGCCTGGACCGCTTCACCCCGCACGAGCATGAAAGCACCGGCCCCTGCGGCCCGGAGGCCGAACGGCTAAGCCGGGTGTGGCTGTTCGTGCTGGCGATCACCCTGCACAACCTGCCCGAAGGCATGGCGATCGGGGTGAGCTTCGCCAATGGCGACATGAACATCGGCCTGCCACTGACCAGCGCCATCGCCATCCAGGACATCCCTGAAGGGCTGGCTGTGGCCCTGGCCTTGCGGGCGACCGGGCTGTCGAACCTGAAAGCTGCGCTGGTGGCGATTGGTTCGGGGCTGATGGAACCCCTGGGAGCGGTGATCGGCCTGGGCATTTCCACCGGGTTTGCCCTTGCCTACCCGATCAGCATGGGGCTGGCGGCGGGGGCGATGATCTTTGTGGTGTCCCACGAGGTGATTCCCGAGACCCACCGTAACGGGCACCAGACGTCGGCGACCCTTGGGTTGATGGGTGGGTTTGCGGTGATGATGTTTCTGGATACCGCGTTGGGCTAGATGGGTTTGACGATGGATGTGCGGTGTCGGTGAGATCGAGCGCCGCCCGCGCGGCGCTCGATCTCACAGGCGCTGCAAATCAGACGTGAACCGCGACCTTCAGGGCCTCCAGGGCCGGTTCCACCTTGATCCCCACCTCTGCCCCCAGCTCCAGCACCCGCGCAAGGTCCTGCTGACCAACCATCACCATCTGCAGTTCGTCATCGAGCAGCTGGCTGAAGTTGAGCAGCACATAACCGCCCGCTTCCTTGTTCAACGCGCCCATCTGCACCTGGATACGGTTGAGTGCGGTCAGTGGCTCGGTGCGCGCCAGTTGCTTGGCCTTGAGGGTGAACGGCACGCTCTGGTCGAACGAATCGCTGATGTGCTGGAACAGCTCCTGATAGCTGTCGGCCTGGAACACCACGGTGTCGGGCAGGCTGCCGAGCACAACCCATTCGCCCAGCGGGATCGGGAAGCTGTCGTCGTAGTTGATGTCCGGGTTGGCGGCGAGGAAGGCAGCGGGGTCGGCGTAGGCCTGGGCGGCCTCGTCGGCGATGCGCTCGATTTCCTCATCGCGCATGCAGCCGGCGCCGATGAGGCTGATGAATTCGAGCAACTGGTTTTTCATGAAGGGGGCCTGCGACGGGTGAAAAGTCGCCAAGGATAGCCGCAAATGCCCCCGGGCAGTTAGCCGGCCAGCGCTTGCAGGCGTGCAGCGGCGTCCACCGCGCCCATGGTCTGCGCCGCCATCAGCGCGGTGGCGCCACGGGCGTCCTGGCGCGCCGGGTCGGCACCCTGGGCCAGCAGGTAGTCGAGAATCTCGCCGCGGTTGAACATCGCCGCCAGCATCAGCGCGGTGCGCCCGTCCTGCGCCGCAGCATCCACTGGGACGCCACTTTCCAACAGCAGGCGGATCATCGCCAGATCCCCCTTGAAGGCCGCACCGGCGATTGGCAACTGGCCGTTGTCGTTGGCGATCAGCGGGTCGGCGCCGTGGGCCAACAGCACCCGCACCGCTTCATGCTGGCCGTGGTAGCTGGCCAGCATCAGCAAGCTGTCGCCCTTGTGATTGCGCAGGTTGGCCGGCAGGCCGCTGGCCAGCAGGCGGCCGAGCATCTCGGCGTCGCCCTGGCGGGCACGCTCGAAGACCTGCTCGGCAAAAGCGGCGGTCTCGTCATCGGTCATGGTGGTAGCGGTGGGTTGAGCGGACATCGGGAACCTCCTGGCATAAATGATTGCCCAAGTTTTTGTCAGGCATGCCATTGCGGTCAAAGGTTCAGATTCTATGGGGCCGATAGGCAATGCGTTAACCGTGCAAAATGCACTGTGCAAAATGCACGACCATGCAGCCTGCACGATACCGCTTCTGAAAATCCCCCATAACACCCTGTATTTACTGGACTTTCCCCGCCTTCACGTTCTGGCACGGTCACTGCAACGATCAACTCACGTCTGCCCACACAACAGTCAGGAGTTGATATGGACCTCATCCAGGAAAAATTCGTCTCGGTGTTCTCGGCCTACCAGGTCGCCACTCAGCCCCGCCCTGACGGTGGCGTGCTGCTGACCCTGCGCGCCGCCGATGGCAAGGTCACCCGCCGCGTGCTGACCTACGGCCAGTTGCACAGTGCCGAACAGTTGTCCTGGGCGATCAGTGCCATTCGCCGGGACCTGGCCGAGCAGGCCAGTGAACTGCCGGTGATTTCCATGCTGCAGAGTCAGCAACGGTTTGCGCTGCCGACCTACCGTTGAGGTTTGTCTGTACCGGCCCTATCGCGAGCTTTGCTCGCTCCTGCAGGGGTATTGCATTGCCCATAGGGATGGCGGGATGCCTTGTAGGAGCGAGCGCAGCTCGCGATAGGGCCCGGTCAGACACTAAAGCTCGTCAATCCCAAGAAACGCCCGAGCAGTTGCATCCCCAGTAAACCGTGGCTCCATGCCCTGCTCACTGCCAAACAGGCGCAACGCCAGGCAGAACGGGTTGTCCCCCAGCTCCACCCAGCGCCGTGTCCCTGCCGGCACCACCAGCTGGTCTCCCTTTTCGCACAGCACCGCATACACGTACTCGCCCAGGCGCAGGCCGACTTGTGCGCGGCCGGTCACTACGGCGAACACTTCGTTGCTGTCGTGCACATGCTCGTCACGCACATCGACCTGCGTCGGATCGAGGCCATCACGGTTGAGCAGGGTGAACGCCGCGCAGCCCTGGGCCGTCATCAGTTGGTCGATGTGCCCGCGGCAGGCGTCGAGCACATCGGCCTGGCTGCTGCCCGGGCGCACGCGCATATCCAGCGGGCTATGACTGAAGCGCACGCCCTGCTCGGCCAGGGTCGCGGCGATGTCGTCGTGGTGGGTCAGCACCTTGTTCGGCAAGTCCGGGCTGGACGGGTGGAAAACACAAAGGATGCTCATCGGCTGCTGGTCCTGGTCGATTTCGAACGAGTGGCAATGATAACGGCTGCCGCCAACGCTGCGGCGCTGGCCATACCAAAGGTGAAGGTCGGCCCCAGCATTTTCCAGCTGTAGCCCGAATACAACGCCCCCAACGCACCGCCGGTACCCGACAGCGCCGCATACAGCGCCTGGCCCTGGCCTTGCTGGCGGGCACCGAAACTGGCCTGGACGAAGGCGATGGACGCAGCGTGGAAGCAACCGAAGGTGGCCGCGTGCAGCAACTGGGCGAAGATCAGCACGGCCGGCTCATCCGCCAGGTTGCCCAGCAGCAGCCAGCGCAGCGCAGCCAGCAGGAAGCTCACCAGCAGCACCCGCTGCACGCTGAAGCGGGCAAACAGACGGCTCATGACCATGAACATCAGCACCTCGGCCACCACCCCCAGCGCCCACAGCAGGCCGATGGCGCCGCGGCTGTAGCCCAGGTGTTCGAGGTGCAGGGTGAGGAAGGTGTAGTACGGGCCGTGGCTGAGCTGCATCAGCGCCACGCAGATATAGAAAGCGATCACCCCTGGCGCCGTCAGCTGGCGCAGGAAGCCGCCCGCCGCCGGGCGCTCGCCCTGCTCCACCGGCTGGGCGTTGGGCACCCACAGGCTGGCGGCGACGATGCCGGCCATGATGGTCACCAGGGCCACCGGATAGATGTCCAGGCTCAGCCATTCGAACAGCCGGCCCAGGCCGACCACGGTGAGGATGAAGCCGATCGAACCCCACAGGCGCACCTGGCTGTAGCGCGAGGTCTGCCCATGCAGGTGGGCCAGGGTGATGACTTCGAACTGCGGCAGCACTGCGTGCCAGAAGAACGCATGCAGCGCCATGACCAGCGCCAGCCAGGCGTAGCTCTTGCCGAAGAAGATCAGCGAGAAGGTGGCCAGGGTCGACAAGGCGCCCAGGCGCACGATCAGCAGGCGCTGGCCACTGCGGTCACCCAGCCAGCCCCACAGGTTGGGGGCGATGCAGCGCATCAGCATGGGGATGGCCACCAGCTCGCCGATGCGCGCCGGGGAGAACCCCAGGTGGTCGAAGTACAGGGCCAGGAACGGCGCGGTGGAGCCCAGCAGGGCGAAATAGAACAGGTAGAAGCTTGACAGGCGCCAGTAAGGGATCTGTTGCATGGAATGGGCCTTGTGGAGGCCTGTGCCGGCCACTTCGCGGGACAAGCCCGCTCCCACAGGGACCGCACAATACTGGAAATTGTGGTGATCCTGTGGGAGCGGGCTTGTCCCGCGAAGAGGCCGCTACAGGTTGATCAGAGCTGGCCCAGCACCGGGGTGTTGACCTTCACATCGGCATTTTGCGCACGGTGGCGCAGCAGGTGGTCCATCAGCACGATGGCCATCATCGCCTCGGCGATTGGCGTGGCGCGGATGCCGACGCACGGGTCATGGCGGCCCTTGGTGATCACCTCGACCGGGTTGCCATCGACGTCGACCGAGCGGCCCGGGGTGGTAATGCTGGAGGTCGGCTTCAGCGCCAGGTGGGCGACGATCGGCTGGCCCGAGCTGATGCCGCCGAGGATGCCACCGGCATTGTTGCTGAGGAAGCCTTCCGGGGTCAGCTCGTCACGGTGCTCGGTGCCACGCTGGGCAACGCTGGCGAAACCGGCGCCGATTTCCACGCCCTTGACTGCGTTGATGCTCATCAGCGCGTGGGCCAGCTCGGCGTCGAGGCGGTCGAAGATCGGCTCGCCCAGGCCTGGCATCACGCCTTCGGCCACCACGGTGATCTTCGCCCCGACCGAATCCTGGTCACGACGCAGCTGGTCCATGTAGGCCTCGAGTTCCGGCACCTTGCTCGGGTCGGGGCTGAAGAAGGCGTTTTCCTCCACCGAGTCCCAGCTCTTGAACGGGATTTCGATCGGGCCCAGCTGGCTCATGTAGCCACGTACCTGGATGCCCTGGGTGGCCAGGTACTTCTTGGCGATAGCACCGGCGGCCACGCGCATGGCGGTTTCCCGGGCCGAGCTGCGGCCGCCGCCACGGTAGTCGCGGATGCCGTACTTGTGGTGGTAGGTGTAGTCGGCGTGGGCCGGGCGGAACAGGTCCTTGATCGCCGAGTAGTCCTTGGACTTCTGGTCGGTGTTGCGGATCAGCAGGCCGATCGAGCAGCCAGTGGTACGGCCCTCGAACACGCCGGAGAGGATCTCCACTTCGTCGGCTTCCTGGCGCTGGGTAGTGTGCCGGCTGGTGCCAGGCTTGCGCCGGTCGAGGTCGTGCTGCAGGTCGGCGAGGGAGATTTCCAGGCCAGGTGGGCAACCATCGACAATGGCGACCAACGCCGGGCCATGGCTTTCGCCAGCGGTGGTGACAGTGAACAGCTTGCCGTAGGTATTGCCGGACATGGACGCTCCGCGAAATCTGCCTGAGATGAACGAAAGCGGGCAGTATACAGATGGAATGGCTGTCTGTGCGCTGCGTGGGCCTTGCCTGCGAACCTTCCCGCAAACATTGGGTCAAACCGTCATCTCCCCACTGTAGTACCGCATGATGTCGCGCCTCGTCGCCTTCTTCTTCCTGCTGTGCACTGGCCTGGCCCAGGCCGCTGCCCCCACCGTGCTGCAACGCCCCATCGACCTGGACACGGGCCAGGGTGTGCTGCACGGCAGCCTGCTGCTGCCGCAACAGGCCACGCCACCGCCGGTAGTGCTGATCATCGCCGGTTCCGGCCCCACCGACCGCGACGGCAACAACCCGGCCTCGGGGCGCGTCGACAACCTCAAGCGCCTGGCCCTGGTGCTGGCCAACGAACACATCGCCAGCGTGCGCTACGACAAGCGCGGGGTGGCGGCCAGCCAGCCGGCCACGCCCGATGAGCGCGACCTCAGCGTGCAACGCTACGTCGACGACGTGGTGGCCTGGAGCCGTAAGCTCAAGGCTGACCCACGTTTCGGCCCGCTGATCCTGGTCGGCCACAGCGAAGGGGCGCTGATCGCCAGCCTGGCCGCCGAGCGTGCCGGCGCCAGCGCGGTGATCACCCTGGCCGGCATGGGCCGGCCATTGGCGGATGTGCTGCGCGAACAGCTGGCCCAGCGCATGTCGCCGGCGCAACTGGCCGGTGGCAGCGCCCTGCTCGACCGCCTGCAGGCCGGGCAGACCAGCCTGGACGTGCCGGCACCGCTGCGCCAGGTGTTTCGCCCCAGCGTGCAGCCCTACCTGATCACCCTGCTCCAGCAGGACCCGGCGCAGGCCTTCGCCCGCTTGCCGATGCCCGCACTGATCGTGCAGGGGCGCAACGACGTGCAGGTCGACGTGACCGATGCCGAACGCCTCAAGGCAGCCAAGCCGGATGCGCAGCTGGTACTGATCGACGGCATGAACCACATGCTGCGCATCAGCCCCAAGGACATGCACCTGCAGCGTGACAGCTACCTCAACCCGGAACTGCCACTGGCACGGGAGCTCGGCGAGCGGGTGGTCAGTTTCATTCACCAGTTGCCTTCGGCCTGACCCTCAAACATCGGCAAAACCTGCCGATAACGCGGTATCGGTGCTGATTGGGACCGTTTTTCGGCCCCGTTCAGCACCCGCCCGTATCTGAGGAAATGCCTTGATGACCGATGCCCCCGCCGCCGTCGAACCGGCCGAAGAGCCGCCCGCTCCGGAACCTGCCGCCCTGCCCTGGGCCGACCTTGCCGTCGAACACTTCCAGCTGCTGCGCCTGGCGCCCTTGCCCACCGACCGCAACAGCGGTGCACGGCCATTGCGCTTCGTCGAGTTCGCCTACGCCGAGCGCCATGACAAGGCCCACAGCCTGCTGCGCATGGAAATCCGCCTGCCCGGGCAGAAAGTGCGCAAGGAGCAGAACCAGCTGGATGTGCGGGTGGATCACAGCGAGCGCCTGGTGACCCTTGGCAGCGACAGCGGCCTGCAACTGGAGCCACTCAACCGTGGCCTCGGCCGTTTCATGCTTGGCCAGGCCGTGCAGTGGCTGCAGCGCCGCTGGTCGAACTACCGGGTCGAAGGCATGGCGCTGCCGAACAAGGATGCGCTGAACGAAGATACCCGCCTGCGCCGCGACCGCTTCATCACCGCCAGCGGCATGGAAGTGGAATACGCCGACCCGCAGCACCTCAAGGGCCGCACGCTCGACACCACGGTGAGCCAGCTCAAGGGCGGCTGGAATACCGAGAAGGTGCAGCAGGTAAGCATGCTCGATGCGGCGGGCATGCTGCAGCAGGCCGAGCAGCAGTTGCAGGAAAAAGAGGGGCAATTGCGCGAGCGGGATGAACGGGTGGCCAAGTATCGGCGTGAGGACAGCGGGTTGCGCTTCACCATCACCTGCCTGGTGGCGTTTGCCGTGTTCCAGGCGGGGTTGCTGATATGGATCGCTACACGCTGAGACTGCGGCGCCTGCTTCGCGGGACAAGCCCGCTTCCACAGGGTGTCGCGATCGCCTGTAGGAGCGGGCTTGTCCCGCGAATGGGCTGCACAGCAGCCCCGGCAATCCAGCGTCAGACGCGGGCCTTGAACAGCTCCTGGTGCTGACGGCACTGCTCGGCGGTGAGCATGAACACACCATGCCCGCCACGCTCGAATTCCAGCCAGGCGAAGTCTACTTCCGGGTACAGCGCCTCGACATGCACCTGGCTGTTGCCGACCTCGACGATCAGCAACCCTTTGTCGGTCAGGTGGTCACCCGCCTCGGCCAGCATCCGCCGTACCAGGTCCAGGCCGTCGTTGCCGCAGGCCAGGCCCATTTCCGGCTCGTGGTGATACTCGGCCGGCATGTCGCCGAAGTCCTCGGCGTCGACATACGGCGGGTTGGACAGGATCAGGTCGAAACGCTGCCCCGGCAGGCCGGCGAAACCATCACCCTGCACGGTGAACACACGCTCGTCGAGGCCATGGCGCTCGATGTTCTGGTTGGCCACTTCCAGCGCGTCGAACGACAGGTCGGCGAGCACCACTTCGGCCTCGGGGAACACCTCGGCAGCCACGATACCGATGCAGCCGGAGCCGGTGCACAAATCGAGGATGCGTGCCGGCGCCTGCGCCAACCACGGTTCGAAGCGCTTTTCGATCAGCTCGCCGATCGGCGAACGGGGCACCAGCACACGCTCGTCGACGATGAACGACATGCCGCAGAACCAGGCTTCGCCCAGCAGGTAGGCGGTCGGCACGCGGTCTTCGATGCGGCGCTTGAGCAGGTGCTGCAGGCGTACCCGCTCGTCGTCCTCGAGCTGGCAGTCCAGGTAGCTGTCGGCGATTTCCCATGGCAGGTGCACGGCGCCCAGCACCAGCAGGCGGGCTTCGTCCCAGGCATTGTCGGCGCCGTGGCCGAAGAACAGCTCGTGCTCATGGAAGCGGCTGACCGCCCAGCGGATATGGTCGCGCAACGTGCGCAGACGAGATGTGATCACGGGGTACTCCTAATTCAGACCGTACAAAAGTCTAACAGCCCCACCCGCACATTTGTTCCCCGCGATGCCCCAATGGCAGGCCACAGGCCAGTAACCACGCCGCCTGCGATGTCAACCATTCCCATTGGCGCCAAGGCAAGGGAGAATAGGTATACAAAAGCCCTACCCAAGGAGCCCTTGATGTCCGTTCCAACCACGATGTTCCGCCTCACTGGCCGCGACTACCCGCCGGCCAAGCTGAGCCAAGCCAGCCTGATCATTATCGATGCGCAGAAGGAATACCTGAGCGGTCCTCTGCAACTGTCGGGCATGGACGAGGCCGTGGCCAACATCGCCCGGTTGCTCGACGCCGCCCGCAAGGCTGGCCGTCCGATCATCCACGTTCGCCACCTCGGTACCGTAGGCGGCCGCTTCGACCCGCAGGGCCCGGCCGGCCAGTTCATCCCCGGCCTGGAGCCACGCGAAGGTGAAATCATCATCGAAAAGCGCATGCCCAACGCCTTCAAGAACACCAAGCTGCACGACACCCTGCAGGAGCTGGGGCACCTTGACCTGATCGTGTGCGGCTTCATGAGCCACTCCAGCGTCAGCACCACCGTGCGCCGCGCCAAGGACTATGGTTATCGTTGCACCCTGGTGGAAGACGCCTCGGCAACTCGCGACCTGGCGCTCAAGGATCAGGTGATCCCCGCCGCGCAGATCCACGCGTGTGAAATGGCCGTGATGGCCGATAACTTCGCCTGTGTCGCCCATACCGCCAGCCTGATCTGAGCTGACGTTGCGATGACCGCCCGGCAGCCGGGCGGAACCCGAGGGCCGGGCCCAGGTCGAATTCCGGATGTCCACAGAGGAAACTGGAATGAAGCTCAAAGGCAGTTTCGACGCCAAGCGTCTGCGCCCGCGTGAACCGCGTAACTGGGGTGCGCGTATTGCCGCCGGCCTGTCGGCCCTGATCGCCACGCTCGGCGTGCTGCTGGCCATGGCCGGCATTGCCGGGCTGCTCGGCAACTACACCGCCCTGGCCGAACTCAATGCCAACCGCCCGCTGGCCAGCATCCTGGCCGTGGTCGGGCTGGTACTGCTGTACTTTGGCGTGCGCTTCTGGCGGCGCAGCCGCATCCGCCTGCGTCGCGGGCGCGAGCTGAACCTTTCGCCACACCTGATGAAAAAGCATGATTAGTGGTTTGCGCTGCCGGCCTCTTTGCGGGCGTGCCCGCGAAGAGGCCGGTACTGACGACACTGGGTTGATCGCGTAAACTACGCCGCCCATGTGGAGGCACCATGCAAGACGACGATTTTTCCCTGTTCAGCGCTGAAGTGCGCGGCGTCAAGCCGATCAAGCACGACCGCGCCGACGTGGGCAAGCCGAAAACCGACCGCAAGCAGCTGGCCGGCCTGCGCCAGGCGGCGACCATCCGCAGCGACCAGGCCCTGGTGATCGACGGTCTGTCCGACCAGTTCGTCATCGACGTCGGCGCCGAAGACGAGCTGATGTGGCGCCGCGACGGCGTGCAGGAAGGCCAGATCCGCAAGCTCAAGCTCGGCCAGATCGCCTTCGAGGGCAGCCTCGACCTGCATGGCATGAGCGTAGAGAAAGCCCGTGAAACCCTGTGGGCCTTCATCGCCGAAGCCACCCAGCTGGAAGTGCGCTGCGTTCGGGTGACCCACGGCAAGGCCGCACGCCTGGACGGCAAGCGCCCGATGATCAAGAGCCACGTCAACACCTGGCTGCGCCAGCACCCGCAAGTGCTCGGTTTCACTTCGTGCCAGGCCCGCCATGGCGGCACTGGCGCGGTGTATGTGATGCTCAAACGAACCATGATGGAAGGCCGCGACGAGTAACGCCGTGCTTGCAGCGCCGCGCGCGGCGCCGTACCCTTCCTTTTTGCGATTTTTACCCACAGGTAGATACATGTCCCTGGAACAGAACTACACCGAGATCCTCAGCCAACTTGGCGAGGACGTCTCCCGTGAGGGCCTGCTCGACACGCCCAAGCGGGCTGCAAAGGCCATGAAGTACCTTTGCCGCGGTTACGAGCAGACGCTGGAAGAAGTCACCAACGGCGCGCTCTTCACCTCCGACAACAGCGAGATGGTGCTGGTCCGGGACATCGAGCTGTATTCGATGTGCGAACACCACATGCTGCCTTTCATCGGCAAGGCCCACGTGGCCTACCTGCCCAAGGGCAAGGTCCTGGGCCTGTCGAAGGTTGCGCGCATCGTCGACATGTTCGCCCGCCGCCTGCAGATCCAGGAAAACCTCAGCCGCCAGATCGCCGAGGCCGTGCAACAGGTGACTGGCGCCGCTGGCGTGGCGGTGGTCATCGAAGCCAAGCACATGTGCATGATGATGCGTGGCGTAGAGAAGCAGAATTCGACCATGCTCACCTCGGTGATGCTGGGTGAGTTCCGTGAAAACGCCGCGACTCGCAGCGAGTTCCTCAGCCTGATCAAGTGATCGGCGCATGACCCGAGCCGGCCCCCAGGGGTCGGCTTTTGCATTTCAGGAGTAGCCCATGATCGTCAAAGCCCTGCGGGTCGGCCTCGGCCAGCTCATCGTGTTCGGCGACTGGATCAGCCGCCCGGCCAAGCAGAAGCGTGATGCGGCGGCCCAGGCGCGTGTCGAGCAAGAGGCCAAGGGCCTCGCGCTGTACCAGTTCCATGCCTGCCCGTTCTGCGTGAAGACCCGCCGCACCCTGCATCGCCTGAACGTGCCGGTGACATTGCGTGATGCCAAGAACGACGACGTGCATCGCCAGGCGCTGCTCGAAGGCGGTGGCCGGGTGAAAGTGCCGTGCCTGCGCATCGAAGAAGCGGGCAAGGTGACCTGGATGTATGAATCCAAGGCCATCATTGCCTATCTGGACAAGCGCTTCGCGTAAGCCCTGCGTGCCCCTTGTGGGAGCCGCGCTTGCCGGCGATGGGCCGCGAAGCGGCCCCGGCAACTTATGCTACAACCCTGAAATCGTGGGGCCGCTTTGCGGCCCATCGCCGGCAAGCGCGGCTCCCACAAGGGGGATCGCGCCAGCTTACTCGACCATCGGCACATGCCGCGGATGGCTGGCCACCCGCTCCAGCCAGGCGCGCACTGCCGGGTAATCGGCCAAGTCGAATCCGCCCTGATGCGCCACATGGGTGTAGGCATACAGCGCCACATCGGCGATCGAGTACTGGTCCCCGACCAGGTACGGCGTCATCTGCAACTGCCGCTCCATCACCTTCAACGCCTTGTAACCGCCCTTGTGCAGTTTACGGTACTCCTCCACGCGCTCGTCCGGCAGACCCAGGTAGAACTGGATGAACCGCGCCACGGCAATGTAAGGCTCATGACTGTACTGCTCGAAGAATTGCCACTGCAACACCTGGGTCCGCAGGCGCGGCTCGCTGGGCAGGAACTCGCTGCCGTCGGCCAGGTAATTGAGGATCGCGTTCGACTCCCACAGGCAGGTACCGTCCTCAAGCTTGAGCACCGGCACCTTGCCGTTGGGGTTCATGGCCAGAAACTCTGGGGTTTCGGTCTCGCCCTTGAGGATATCCACCGCCTGCCACTCATAGGGGCGGTCGAGCAGGCTGAGCATCAACTTGACCTTGTAGCAGTTGCCTGACTGGTAGTCACCGTACACCTTGAACATCACCTGTCCCCCTCCCATGCAGTTGCGCAAACTTGCCCAATAGTTGGCGACTGTACGGCTAAAAGCAATGCCTGCTGTATGGCAAAGATCAATCCAGCGCGCGTTAGTCTGAAAAAACTGCTTACACATGGACAAGGACCCAACCCAATGACCGATGCCACCTCCGCACGCCTGCGGCCCCTGGCAGACACCTCCCCGTCGGCGGTGGTCGCCGGCTTCATCGCCATGCTCACCGGCTATACCAGCTCGCTGGTGCTGATGTTCCAGGCCGGCCAGGCAGCGGGCCTGACCAACGCGCAGATTTCTTCATGGATCTGGGCGCTGTCGATCGGCATGGCCGCGTGCAGCATCGGCCTGTCGCTGCGCTATCGCACCCCGATCACCGTGGCCTGGTCGACCCCCGGCGCGGCGCTGCTGATCACCAGCCTGGGCGGGGTCAGCTACGGCGAAGCCATTGGTGCCTACATCACCTGTGCGCTGCTGGTGGTGATCTGCGGCCTGACCGGCAGCTTCGAGCGCCTGGTCAAGCGCATTCCGGCATCGCTGGCCTCGGCCTTGCTGGCCGGGATCCTGTTCAAGATCGGCAGCGAGATCTTCGTTGCCGCCCAGCACCGCACCCTGCTGGTGCTGGGCATGTTCTTCAGCTACCTGCTGGTCAAGCGCCTGTCGCCGCGCTACTGCGTACTGGCCGCCTTGCTGGTGGGCACGGCGTTGTCCGGCGCCCTCGGCCTGCTCGACTTCAGCGGCTTCAAGCTGGAAGTGGCCACCCCGGTGTGGACCACGCCAAGCTTCTCGCTGGCTGCGACCATCAGCATCGGCATCCCGCTGTTCGTGGTGGCGATGACCTCGCAGAACATGCCTGGGGTGGCGGTGCTGCGCGCCGACGGCTACCAGGTGCCCGCCTCGCCGCTGATTTCAACGACGGGCCTGGCTTCGCTGCTGCTGGCGCCGTTCGGCTCGCACGGGGTCAACCTGGCGGCGATCAGTGCGGCGATCTGCACCGGGCCGCACGCCCATGAAGACCCGAGCAAGCGCTATACCGCAGCAGTCTGGTGCGGGATTTTCTATGGCATTGCCGGCACGTTCGGCGCTACCCTGGCGGCCTTGTTCGCGGCGCTGCCGAAGGAGCTGGTGCTGTCGATTGCCGCGTTGGCGCTGTTCGGTTCGATCATGAACGGGCTGACCGTGGCCATGAGCGAGGCCAGGGAACGCGAGGCAGCGCTGATCACCTTCATGGTGACGGCTTCGGGGTTGACCCTGTTCTCGATCGGCTCGGCGTTCTGGGGGATCGTGGCAGGGGTGTTGACCTTGCTGATCCTCAATCCGCGCAAGGCCTGAAGACTAGCGCACATTCTTTGTGGGAGCGGCCTTGTGTCGCTCCCACAGGGGTCTTCACAGCCTGAAATGGCCAACCATGCCTTTAAGGTCATTGCCCAGCTGCGCCAGCTCGATACTGGACCGGGCATTATCCTGCATCGCCAGCGCCGCCTGGTCGGCACTGCCGCGGATCTGCGTCACACTACGGCTGATCTCTTCGGCCACCGAACTCTGCTGCTCCGCCGCCGCCGCAATTTGCTGATTCATCTGCTGAATCAACGACACCGCCACCGCAATGCTGCCCAGCGCACTCTCGGTCTGTAGCGCATCGGCCACGGCCAGGCGCACCAGCTCGGTACTGCCACGGATCTGCGCCACCGACTGCTGGGCATTTCCGCGCAGGCTGGCTACCAGGCGCTCGATTTCCTCGGTCGACTGCCGGGTACGCCGGGCCAGCGCCCGTACTTCGTCGGCCACCACCGCGAAACCACGCCCCTGCTCACCCGCCCGGGCCGCCTCGATGGCTGCGTTGAGCGCCAGCAGGTTGGTCTGCTCGGCGACGCTCTTGATCACCTCCAGCACATCGCCAATGGTGTGGATCTCGGCACTGAGGCTGTCGATGCCGGCACTGGCCGTGTCTGCAGCCGTGGCCAGCTGCTCGATACGCTGCATGCTCTCGCGCACCACGCGCTGGCCGGCGTCGACCTTGTCATCGGCGGCCTGCGCTGCCTGTGCTGCCTCTTCGGCATTGCGCGCCACGTCGTGCACGGTGGCGGTCATCTGCTGCATGGCGGTGGCCACCTGCTCGGTCTCTTCCTTCTGGCTGCCGACTTCGCGGTTGGTCTGCTCGGTTACCGCCGATAACGCCTGAGCGCTGCCGGCCAGCTGCTCGATACCCTGCTGCAGGCCACTGACCACGCCGGACAAGCCGGCGGCCATCTGCTGCATGGCCTGCATCAATTGGCCGACTTCATCACTGCGCACCGCCTCGCTCTCCAGGCTCAACTCGCCTGCGGCAATGCGCTGGGCACGGCCGATCACGCGCTTGAGCGGGCCGACCACGGCGCGGGTAATCAGCCAGGCGGCGAGGAGCCCCACCAGCAACGCCAGCCCGGTGGCGAGGGCAATGGCCAGGCTGTTGCGCGCCAGCTCGGCCTGCATCGCCTGTTGATCGACAGCATAGGCCTGGTCGACCCGGCCCGTGACCTGCTCGGCACGCGCCTGCAACTGCGCCTTGATGCCTTGCTCCTTGCCCAGCAAGTCGGTGTATTCGTTGAGCTTGTCGGTAAAGCTGACAATGTGCCCGGCCACCTCGCCGAGCACACTCTGGTAGCCCGCGTCACTGACGGCGGCGTTGAGCTGCTCGACCAGCTGCGCCGCTTCGACCGTCTGGGCGATGCGGCCTTGCTCTCCCTCCTCACCCTTGCGACTCTTGTCCAGGCGCACCCGCGCTTCGTCCATGGCCTGCAGCATCAGCCGCGACACTTGTGCCACCTGCCCGGCCTGCTCAAGGAACTCGCCGCCTTGCTGGCCCTGGGACTGCTTGAGCGTGTAGGTGGCATCGTCGGCCAGGCCGGCCTGCAGCACATCGAGGTTGTTGGCCACGCTGGACACCGACCAACTGGCCATGTCCAGCGCCAGCTCCTTGGCCTGCACTGCTTCGACGAAGGCTTCGAAGGCCTGGCCGTAAGCCGCCAGGTCAGCCTCGGTCGCCGCCAGCGCTGGCAGGCTGCGGGCGCGCTCGGCAAGGTTCTGCAAGCCGCTGCGCAAGGCCTCGGCCTCTTTGATGTCGGAGCGCAGTGCAAACGCCTGCTCGTGCTGGCGCAGCCGCAACAGGTCGGTATTGATCTGGCCCAGCTCGCGCAGGCCGTCGAAGCGCTGGCCGACGCTGTGCAGCGCCGCGATGCCGATGGCTGCCACCGCTACGGTCAACAGCAACACCAGGGCAAAACCCAGGCCCAGTTTGCGGGCCATGCCCAGGTTGGCCAGAACACCGTGCCTGCTCGTCGCCATCGCCGATTCCCCTTCACCGTGCAAGGTTTTGCCGAGAGCCAAGCGTGGCAACGTTATCGCCCTGCAAACAAGAGGTTGGCGCCAAAATGGTGTCAAATGGCTATGAGCGTGTCGCGATCAGCTAGCTGAAGGTCGCCCTGCGTGCTGAAGGAAGCCCTGGGCGCGGGTGTCCTGCCCGTAGGCGACATTGATGCGCAGCCAATCGCTGGCAACGCCCTGGTAGTCGAAGGCGCTACCCGGGGTGAGCAACACCGAATGCTCCAGTGCCAGGCGCTCGAGGCTGGCGAAGTCACGCCCCGGCACCCGCGCCCAGACGAACATCCCGCCATACGGCTCACAGAACACCTGCCAGCCGTACTGTTCCAGTTGCCCGAGCAATTTGGCCATGTGCTGCCCCAGCCGCACCCGCAGGCGCTGGACGCTCTTGCGGTAGCTGCCGCTGGCCAGCATCTGCCCGACCACCTGCTCGGCAAAGCGCGAGGTGCCGATGCCACTGACCATCTTCAGCTCGGCCAGACGCGCTACCAAGGGCGCATCGGCCACCAGGTAGCCGACGCGCAGCGAACTGCTCAGGGTCTTGGAGAAACTGGCCAGGTAGATCACCCGTTGCTCGCTGTCGAGGGTGGTCAGGCGGGTGGCCGGGCCTTCCTGGAAGTCAGCGTAGATATCGTCCTCGATGATACGCAGGTCATACTCGCGGGCCAGTTCCAGCAGGCGGTACGCAACCTTGGGCGCAAGGCTGGTACCCGTGGGGTTCTGGTACAGGCTGTTGGTAAACAGGCAACGGGGGCGATGCTCGGCCAGCAAGCGTTCGAACACTGCAAGGTCAGGGCCGAACACCGTGCGCGGCACCGGCAGCATGCGCACCTGATGCTGGCGCAGCAGGTTGTACAGGTTGTAGTAGCCAGGGTTCTCTACCAGCACGGTGTCGCCGGGGCGCAACAAGGTACGCACCAGCAGGTCAAGGCCATGGCTAGCACCTTGGGTGGTGAGGATGCGCTCGGGCCCGGCAGCGATGTCCAGCCGTGCCAGGCGCTTGTGCAAGTGCTGGCGCAGGCTGGCCAGGCCTAGCGGCGGGCAGTAGTCGAACAGGTCCTGTGGGTTGCCGCGGCTGACCTGGCGGATCGCCTGGGCCAATTCGACCTCTGCATGCCAACTGTTCGGCAGCCAGCCGCAGCCGAGCTTGAGCAGTTCGTCATGGCCTTCGCGGAACTGGCGCCAGCTGCCATCGCCCGCCTCGCCCCACACCGGCTGATGCTCGGCCGCGACGGTGGTTTTGCGCTCGGCGACGAAGAAGCCGGTGCCATGACGGGCCTCGAGCCAGCCGCTGGCGACCAGACGGTCGTAGGCTTCGATTACGCAGGAGGCACTGACCGACTGGTCGCGGGCCAGGTTGCGGATCGACGGCAGGCGGGCACCGGGGCGCAGGCGCTGCTGTTCGATCCAGGCCTGCAGGTGGTCGGTGAGCTGCTGAACCAGCGGGGTGGGGATTTGGCGGTCGAGGGTGAAGTGCATGGCGCTGAGTGTTTGCTGATTTTGAGCGAACAGTTAAGCATAAATGGAGCCTGGGTGTGCCTTGTTGAGGGCTGGGGTGAAGGGCAATGTCTCCTGTACCGGCCCTTTCGCGGGGCAAGCCCGCTCCAACAAGCTGTTGTGGAGATCCTGTGGGAGCGGGCTTGCCCCGCGAAAGGGCCGGTACTGACAACCCAAGAACAAGGACCGTACCTATGCCCTCGCGCTACTCCCCCGCCCTGCTCGCCTTCGCCCTGTGTCTGATCACCCTGGCGGTCAACCTGCAGGCCCCGCTCTACATCACCTATGCCGACCTCTCCGGCCAGGGCGCCGCCGCCACTGCAGTGGCTTTCTCTGGCTACGTGCTGGGCGTGCTGCCGGTGCTGCTGACCCTGGGCGGGCTGGCCGACCGGGTCGGGCGGCGGCCGCTGATCCTCGCCGCGCTCATGCTGTCGATGGTCGCCACCCTGCTCATGCTGTTCGCCCCTGGCCTGCAAACCCTCGGCGTGGCGCGCTTCTTCCTGGGCCTGGGCACGGGCCTGGCATCAGCTACGGCAACCGCCTACATGGCTGAACTGATGGGCGCCGGCAGCAGTGCGCGTGCCGCCAACTGGGTCACCGCCAGCACTTCGCTGGGCTTTGGCCTGGGCGCGGCGCTGACCAGCCTGTTCCTGCTGCGCGGCCCGAGCCTCACGCCCGGCAGTTTCCACCTGCAGTTGCTGTTTGGCGTAGTGGCTTTGCTGCTGGTGTGGCGCTTGCCCGACCCACGCCCGGCGCAGCGCAGTGCCATGTTGCGACTGCCCTGCTACCCGCGCGGCAGCGTGGTGTATGGCCTGGCCATTCTGCTGGCCTGGGCTTGCGTCGGGCTGGTGATCGCCCTGCTGCCCGGGATCCTGCGCCAGCACGGCTTGAGCACCTGGTCGGGGTTCTCGACATTCTGCGTGATCAGCTGCGGCCTGCTGTTCCAGCCGCTGGCCCGGCGCATGTCGAGCCGCGCGACCACCCTGCTGGGCATGGCGATTCTGCCGTGTAGCTATGCCTTGCTGGCTTGGGGCGCCGAAAGCGGACGCCTCTGGGCAGTGCTTGCTGGTGCCGTGGCAGCCAGCAGCGCCTGCTACGGCTTCATTTACCTCGGCGGGCTGGCGGCGGTGAATGAACTGGCCGGGGCCGAGAAGACACGTGCCAGTGCGGGGTTCTTCCTGCTGGCCTACCTGGGCTTCAGCGTGCCGGTGATCTTGACCGGGGTACTGAGTGACCGCCTGGGCTCGGGCATGGCTTTGCTGGGGTTTGGCGGGGTCTTGCTGGTGGGCTGCATGGCCGTTGCCAGAGCGTTGCAGGGCGTGAGGCAAAGCGTGCAACAAGCCAGCAGCCATTGAGCCGGCTCAACCCCGGAACGAGTCCGCCAGCAAGCGCTCCAGCAACCCCGTCGGGGTATGTTTGCGCAGGGCATCCGGTGCCACCGCTGGCGCTTTGCTGGCCAGGAACGCCTGCAGATCCCGCTGTTCATCCCCCAGAACATAGAAACGGTCGGGATGGTAGAAGGCCATGTCCCTGACCCGACGGTTATCAGTGATCAGCTGTTTGCCGAAGAACGCAGCTTCCAGCGGCCGCAAGGTCAGGCCGGCCTGGCCCGGCTGGTTGATCTCCACCAACACATCACAGGCCATGGCCCTGGCCAGGTTGACCTCGTACGGCAACACCGCGTCGACGTGGTAGCTGCCCGGTGCCTTGCTGGTAGCGTCCTTGACGATCAGGAAATCAAGCGCGCAGCCCAGCTCGCCCAGCGCCTGCGCCAAGGCCTGCAAGTGATGGGCACGGCCTTTGTCGCGCCCTAGGAAGAAGCACAACGGCCGCTGACCTGCAGCGCCCTGTTCGGCTGCCGGCGGCCTGGCGTTGTCGGGATCAAATGGAAAAAACTGCTCCAGGTGGAGCATACCCAGACGCTTGCACTGCAAGGGGTCGTAGCTGTAGATACGATCGAATAGCGGCCGCATGCGCTCGACAAAATCGGCATCGACCAGGTCCCGCACCAGCAGCACCCGCTGGCCGGGGAAGCCCTGTACCAGATGCAGCTGGCGCCCACGCTTGAGCTGGCCCTCGTTGCACACCAGCAGGTCGTTGGTGGTGGCCTGGTTGGCGGCGCTCGCTCGCCTGCCAAGCCACGTCAGCAACGCCGATGCGCCACCCAACGCTCGCGCCAGGCGCACGACTCTGCGTGCGTAAGCAGGCAACTGGAACACCCGCACCGCGTGCGACTGCGCCAGGTGTTCGATCATGATCTGCTCGTAGCGGGCCTGCCAACCGAGAAAGTAAACGGTCACGCGGGGTGACTGCACAGTGAAGCCTGCGCAGCGTTGCCAAGAATGATCGCCTGGGCCTGTTCGACGGAAATTTTCGGGATGACCGATTCCGGGATTTTCGACGTGGCGGAGAGGTTGTAAACGGCAAAGTTTTCGTCGACCACTCGATCGGCCATCAGCTTGAACGAGGGCAGGATGCGCCGTTGATAGGCCTCGTCCAGGTGGCAGCGCGAAGCTGCCTGGCCTGGCGTTTCATAAAAGCGCCCCACCGACTGGTCGAGGTCCACACCCACCAGAAAAACCTGGTTGAAGCCCACGTGACAGGCAATCTGCAGCGCGGCATACGCCACCGTGCGGGCATCGAAAAAGCCTTGCGAGAGGTCTTTGCTGAAACCCACGGAACGCGAGCGGTTGCCCCAGAAGGCCCGGCTGCGCACCAAAGCCGGATCGGCATTGAGCAGCGAGTCGAACAGGCGCGAGCGCGCCGCCTTGGCCAGTGGGAAGACCTGCGCCTTGGCCGATACCGGCAGTGCTCCGACTTCACTTGGCCAGATCGCCAGACGCCGAGTGAGGCGCACCGCCTTGGCGTAAAGTTCAGGCTGTTGATGCGCAAACCCGGTGTCGGTACACACGTAAAAGTACGGACGCGGGCCCTGTTCCGAGAACATCGAGATCGCGCCGTTGAGCGTGATCATCGGCACATTGGCGAAGCGCTGCATAGGGAAGCCCTTTGCCGATGCGCCCGACGCGACGATGAAGACGGGCCCCTCGGCAATCCCACGACAGGCCGAGAAGTCCATGATCGAAAGTTGCCGGGCTGGCTTGTTGCTAGTTTCTGCTTCCACTGTTGCTCCCCACATTTTGAGAAGCAAAAGTATAGACAGCCAACAAACAATCCGCCCTTACAAAACTTAACGTTCTGCGTCAAGATGTTGCGCGATACATTTCAACCTCGGCTCAAATCGCGGTGGCCCCACCATCCACCGTCAAACTGTGCCCGGTGGTAAATGCCGCGCCGTCACTGCACAGGTACAGCACCGCACTGGCAATTTCCTCAACCTTGCCGATACGCCCGACCGGGTGCATCGCGGCGGCAAATTCGGCCTTGCGCGGGTCTGCCTCGTAGGCGCGGCGGAACATGTCGGTGTCGATGACCGCCGGGCACACAGCATTCACCCGGATGCCCTTCTTGGCATACTCGATGGCCGCCGACTTGGTCAGGCCGATCACCGCATGCTTGGAGGCGGCGTAGATGCTCATCTTCGGCGCCGCACCCAAGCCCGCCACCGAGGCGGTGTTGACGATCGCCCCGCCGCCCTGGGCCAGCAACAACGGCAGCTGGTACTTCATGCACAACCACACGCCTTTGACGTTGACACCCATGATGGCGTCGAACTCCGCCTCGCTACCCTCGGCCAGACGCGCCTGTTCGATTTCGATGCCGGCATTGTTGTAAGCGTAATCCAGCCGCCCATAGGCCTCGATGGCCCGCTCATGCAGTTGGCGTACCTGGGCGTCCTGGGTCACGTCACAAGCCACGAACAGCGCATTGCCACCCGCTTCGCGAATCAAGGCCACCGTGGCCTCGCCACCGTCCGCATCCAGATCGGCCACTACCACTTTCAGGCCCTCGCGGGCAAAGGCCAGTGCCGTCGCCCTGCCGATACCTGCCGCACCGCCGGTGACCAGGGCTACCTGGCCGGAAAAGGTCATGCTCATCGTCTGCTCCTGGGGGTGATGAATTGGCCCTGAGTCTAGTCAGCCCACCGCCCGGCTGGGCAGCATCATCAAGGCAGCGGTTGGGCTACCATGCTTACCAGTGATTTTGCGGACCAACCTGCATCAGCGGGTTAAATTGACTGCTGTACCTCATCGCCCACAAGGACCTGCCATGACCCAGACCAACCGCCGCTTCCTGCTTGCCAAACGCCCGGTCGGCGCCGTGCGCCGTGACGATTTCACCTTCGAGTCGGTACCCGCCGAAGCTCCCGCAGCTGGCCAGATCCAGGTGCGCAACCTGTACCTGTCGCTGGACCCAGCCATGCGCGGCTGGATGAACGAAGGCAAGTCGTACATCCCGCCCGTGGCCCTCGGCCAGGTAATGCGTGCCCTGGGCGTCGGCGAAGTGGTCGCTTCGAACCACCCGGACTACAAGCCCGGCGACCATGTCAGCGGCGCCCTCGGCGTGCAGGACTACTTCACCGGCGAACCCCAGGGCCTGCACAAGATCGACCCCAGGCTCGCCCCGCTACCCCGCTACCTCTCGGCCCTGGGCATGACCGGCATGACTGCCTACTTCGCCCTGCTGGAAGTCGGCCAGCCCAAGGCCGGCGACACCGTGGTCATCTCCGGCGCAGCCGGCGCGGTGGGCAGCATCGTCGGCCAGATCGCCAAGCTCAAAGGCTGCCATGTAGTCGGCATCGCCGGTGGAGCGCAGAAGTGCCAGTACCTCAAGGACGAACTGGGCTTCGACGGCGTGATCGACTACAAGGCCGAAGACGTGCTGGCCGGCCTGAAGCGTGAATGCCCCAAAGGCGTCGACGTGTACTTCGACAACGTCGGCGGCGAAATCCTCGACGCCGTGCTCACCCGCATCAACTTCAAGGCGCGCATCGTCATCTGCGGCGCCATCAGCCAGTACAACAACAAGGAAGCCGTCAAAGGCCCGGCCAACTACCTGGCGCTGCTGGTGAACCGCGCCCGCATGGAAGGTTTCGTGGTGATGGACCACGTCAAGGACTATGGCAAGGCCGCGCAGGAGATGGCCGGCTGGCTGGCCACCGGCAAGGTCAAGAGCAAGGAGGATGTGGTGGAGGGCTTGGAGACGTTCCCCGAGACGCTGCTCAAGCTGTTCAGCGGCGAGAACTTCGGCAAGTTGGTGTTGAAGGTGTGAGTCTGTAAGATTGGCTATCGCCACTGAAACCAGTGACTGGGATTTGCAGAGTAGACCATGATCAAGATCACCCCCACCATCGAGTGCTCCAACACCGACCCGTTCGTCCTCTTCGGCGGCATCAACGTACTCGAGTCCGAGGACCTGGCCCTGACCGCCTGCGCCGAGTACGTCCGGGTTACCGAGAAACTGGGCATCCCTTACGTGTTCAAGGCCAGCTTCGACAAGGCCAACCGCTCCTCGATCCACTCCTACCGTGGCCCGGGCATGGAAGAAGGCCTGCGCATCTTCGAGAAGGTCAAGGCCGAGTTCGGCGTACCGATCATCACCGACGTACACGAGATCTATCAGTGCGCGCCAGTGGCCGAAGTGGTCGATGTGCTGCAGCTTCCCGCGTTCCTGGCCCGCCAGACCGACCTGGTGGTGGCACTGGCCAAGACCGGCAAGCCGGTCAACATCAAGAAGCCGCAGTTCCTCAGCCCTTCGCAGATGCAGAATATCGTGCACAAGTTCAAGGAAGCCGGTAACAACCAGCTGATCCTGTGCGACCGTGGCACCTGCATGGGCTACGACAATCTGGTCGTGGACATGCTCGGTTTCGGCGTGATGAAGCGCACCTGCGACAACCTGCCGATCATTTTCGACGTGACCCACGCCCTGCAGAACCGCGACCCGTCCGGCGCTGCTTCAGGTGGCCGTCGCGAGCAGGTCGTCGACCTCGCCCGTGCCGGCATGGCGGTTGGCCTGGCCGGTCTGTTCCTGGAGGCTCACCCGAACCCGGACCAGGCCAAGTGCGATGGCCCGAGCGCCCTGCCGCTGGACAAGCTGGAGCCGTTCCTGGAGCAGATCAAGGCGCTGGACGACCTGATCAAAGGCTTCAAGTCGCTGGTCATTGCCTGATTCGAGGGCAATGAAAAAGGGCCGACATGCACTGTGCATGTCGGCCCCTTTTTTTGGCTGATATCAGCCGCGGATCTCTGCCACCACGGCTGCCAGCGCCTGGGCCGGGTCTGCCGCCTGGCTGATCGGGCGGCCGATCACCAGGTAATCGGAACCCGCATCCAGCGCCTGGCGCGGAGTGAGGATACGGCGCTGGTCATCCTGGGCGCTGCCCGCGGGGCGAATACCCGGGGTGACCAGTTGCAGCGCCGGGTGCGCAGCCTTCAGCGCCGGGGCTTCCAGTGCCGAGCACACCAGGCCGTCCATGCCCGCCTTTTCGGCCAGCGCCGCCAGACGCAGCACTTGCTCTTGCGGGTCTACGTCCAGGCCGATACCGGCGAGGTCCTCACGCTCCATGCTGGTGAGCACGGTCACGCCGATCAGCAGCGGCTGCGGGCCACTGCGCTTGGCCAGTTCTTCGCGGCAGGCGGCCATCATGCGCAGGCCACCGGAGCAGTGCACGTTGACCATCCATACACCCATCTCGGCAGCAGCCTTCACTGCCATGGCCGTGGTGTTGGGGATGTCGTGGAACTTGAGGTCGAGGAACACCTCGAAGCCCTTCGCGCACAGGGTTTCGACAATGCCCGATGCGCTGCTGGTGAACAATTCCTTGCCAACTTTTACCCGGCACAGGGCGGGGTCGAGCTGGTCAGCCAGCTTCAGGGCGGCGTCACGGGTTGGGAAATCCAGGGCGACGATCAGGGGCGTCTGGCAGGCGGACATGGTCAGGGTTCTCTTGGCAAGTCGTAAACGGCGCGCATTGTAAACGAAGTGGCACAGGCTTTGGGGGCCGCGGGTCAACGGAATTGGCCCGGCAAGACGTGATGCCTATAATTGAACCAACGGAACCGGCAACTGCTCAATATTTGTACAAGCACTGCCCCATGACGCTGACAGGAGAACACACGATGCCCTGGTATGCCTGGCTGATACTTATCATAGCCCTCGGCTCGATCGTCGGCGGGCTGATGATGCTGCGCGATACGGCGAAAAAGCTGCCCCTGACAGAGGAACAACTGCGCAAGGTGCATGAACGCAATGCTGAGGCCGATGCCAAGGATGCCCAGGACCGGTAAGCAGGAACGCTGACGACAATGAGGGCGGCCTTGCATGGCGCAAGCGCCGCCCTGCAAACCCGTGTTACTCCACACTCAACTTGTCGCGATTGCGCTCCAGCAGCGCATTGCCGATGCCTTTGATCTCCAGCAGTTCATCCACTGAAGCAAACGGTCCGTTGGCCTCGCGATAGGCCACGATGGCCTCGGCTTTGGCCTTGCCGATGCCATTGAGTTCTTTTTGCAAGGTTGCGGCATCGGCCTGGTTGAGGTTCAGCAGGGCTGACCCGGTGGTTTTCTGGCTCACCATCGGCACCGGCTGAGTGACCGGTGTATCGGCCGGCGCAGCGCTGACCGAAAACGCGAGGCCGGCGAACAGAGGCAGCAACAGGTAGGAAAGAACGGTATTACGCATACAGACACTCCTTCGGATGGATTGACGAGGCAGCGTTTCCTTGACTGCCTGCTCAAAGTATCGATTCGAAGGGGGGGCTGCGAAGCGGCTGAATCCCTGCTTGCCGTAGGAATCAGCGTTACCTGTCCTTGTGCTGCTGTTGATACAACCAGTCAACGATCTCGCCCTCTGGCGAGTAACCGCTGACCAGCTCGCGCAACAGATGCCGGATCCGGCTGAAATCATCTTCCGCCACCGCCTTGAGCAAGGCCGCCAGGCGCTCACGCAGTACTTCCCAGGGCAGGAAGTCTTCGTTGGCAGTCATGATCATCGGGTGCACGGTCGGCGAAACGTCGTCACCGATCAACAATTCCTCGTACAGCTTCTCTCCCGGCCGCAAGCCGGAAAACTCGATGGCGATATCGCCATTGGGGTTGCCAGGGCTGCGCACGCTCAGGCCTGAGAGGTGAATCATCTTCTCGGCCAACTCGACAATTTTCACCGGCTCGCCCATGTCCAGCACGAACACATCGCCGCCCTGCCCCATCGCCCCTGCCTGTACCACTAACTGTGCTGCTTCGGGGATGGTCATGAAGTAACGGGTGATCTTGGGGTGCGTGACCGTGAGCGGCCCACCGGCCTTGATCTGCTGATGGAACAGCGGAATCACCGAGCCCGAGGAGCCCAGTACATTACCAAACCGCACCATCGTGAAGCGGGTCTTGTTCACCCGCGAAATTTTGCTGCTGTCGCCATACATCACTGGCGCAGCTTCGCAGCTGAGGGCCTGAAGGATCAGCTCGGAGAGGCGCTTGGTGCTGCCCATCACGTTGGTCGGGCGAACTGCCTTGTCGGTGGAAATCAGCACGAAGTTGGCGACGCCTGACTGCAACGCGGCCTGAGCGGTGCACAAGGTCCCGTAGACATTGTTGAGGACGCCCTCGGCCATGTTGTGCTCGACCATCGGCACATGCTTGTAGGCAGCCGCGTGGTAGACCGTGTCGACCCGCCAGGTACTCATGATGTCGACCAGGTGCTGCTGGTTGCGTGCCGAACCAAGGATCGGCAGCAGGCGTACCGACAGCAACTCACGGGAATTGCGCTGCTCCAGCTCACTGAGAATACTGTAGAGGTTGAACTCGCTGTGATCGAACAGCAGCAGGGTCTTGGGCTTGAGCCCGATGATCTGCCGGCACAGCTCCGAGCCGATCGAACCACCGGCTCCGGTAACCAGCACAACCTGATTCTTGATGCAGCGGTCGAGCAGTTCGTCCTGCGCCGGCACCGGGTCGCGCCCTAGCAAGTCGGCAATGTCGACGTCCTGAATGTCATCGACCTTGACCCGCCCGCTGGCCAGGTCGGCAAAAGCCGGCACGCTGCGCACATGCAGCGGGTAAGGCTCGAGGAAGGCCAGGATTTCCTTGCGCCGGGCCCTGGAGGCACGGGGCAAGGCCAAAAGAATTTCCTGGGCGCCGCTCTCCTTGATCATCTGCTGCAGGTGCTTGGGCTTGTAGACCTGCAGGCCGGAGATGACCCGGTTGGCAAGATCACTGTCGTCGTCGATGAACGCCACTGGGCGCATCACTCGGCCCATGCGCAATGCCGCCAGCAACTGGTTTCCGGCTGTACCAGCACCGTAGATGGCGACCTTGATCAGGCCATCGTCGCGGTTGGCGAAGGGAATCTGATGGTTACCCGTGAACCAGTCACCGAGGAAAAACTGGCGCATGATCAGGCGCAGGCCGCCGATGATGACCAGGCTCAGCCACCAGTAGTTGAAGATGATCGAACGCGGTACCACGACCTTGTGGTTGCTGTACCAGTAGACCACCACAGCGAGGATCAACGCCGACAGGGTGACAGCCTTGATGATGGTGACCAGCGCGTCGTTGCCGAAGTAGCGCATTACCGCGCGGTACATGCCGAAGCGGATGAACAGCGGCACAGCCACTACCGGTGCGGCGAGGAACAGCCAGGTGTGCTCCAGGATCGGGTTGTACATTTCATCGATGCCGAGGCGCACGATGAACGACAGCCACAACGCCAGCCAGATAAGCAGCATGTCGGTGCAGACCTGTATCAGGCGCTTCTGCCGCCGAGACAGGTTGACCAGGAACTGGCGCAGCCTGTCTTTGTTTGCATCGCTCATCCAGCTCTCCTCAACGTGCCATGCCCGGCTTGCTCGATCATGTTACTCCCGCTTGCCGGCATGGTATTTGATCGCTAGCAGTATAAGAGGTAAATAAGCCACGATGGTTCCCGTGGCGCCGTCCAGCCCCAGCGCCACGACCGCCAGCGCCACGGGCAACAACCAGCCCAGGTTGATGGCCGCTACCGCCAGGCTTACCGGCCGGTGGCTGCCCTGCTGGCGTGAAGCATACTGATAGGCATGGCTACGATGCGCCTCGTAGACGCGCTCGCCGCGCAACAGCCGGCGCACCAGGGTAAAAGTCGCATCCACCACGAATACACCCAAAAGTATTAACCACCCCCAGAATAGTAGCGGGTTTATCCAGGCAGCCTGCAACGCCAGCAGAGCCAGCACGATACCCAAGAAGCCACTTCCGGCGTCCCCCATGAAAATACGCGCTGGCGGGAAGTTCCAGAACAGGAAGCCGGCCACCGTCGCAGCCAGCAACATTGGCAGCCACAGCGCCTGCGGATAGCCACTGACCAGGTACAACAGGCAGCCGCCGACGCAGGCACAGATGGCTTCGATGCTGGCGATGCCGTCGATGCCGTCCATGAAGTTGTACAGGTTGAGCAGCCACACCAGGTACAGCATTCCGAACAACACACCCAACCAGGCGCTGTCCAGTGCCCATCCGAACACCATCAGCGGCGGCATGCCCCCCATCCAGTAAAGCCCCCAACCTGCGGCCACGAAGTGGCCAAGCAGGCGCCATCGCGCAGCGATATGGCCGTGATCGTCCATGAAGCCGATTACCGCCACCAGGCCTCCAGCGCCCAGCAGGCCGACCAGCAGCGCTGGCGCCACCATGCCAGCCCAGCCCAGGGCAAGCGCGCCCAGCAGGAACGAGACGACGAACGCCAGCCCGCCACCACGCGGGGTCGCAAGGGCATGCGAGCTACGCGCATTGGGAATGTCCAGCAGGCTGCGCGCCAGGGCATAGCGGCGCAGGCCCGCCGTCATTGCCAACGCGGCCACGCCACAGAGGAGAATCAGCCAGATCATCGGTTTTGAGCGTCCAGAAAAGCGCGAGCGGTCAGGTTGAGCCCTTGCTCCAAGGTGAAGGGAGGAGTCCAGCCAAGCAGCTGGTGATTCTTGGCGATGTCGACCTGCAGCGAGCCTAGCAGGCGCTGGGCGAGATCACCTCGCCCCAACACCCGCGCCGCCGCGTGCAGCAGCGAAGGCGGTACTGGCAGCAACCGCGCCGGGCGGCCCAACGCCTGGCCGATGGCCCGGAGTAACTGACTCAGGGTCACGTCCTGGCCATCGCTGGCGAGGAACACCTGATTTGCCGCCTGCGGGTGATCGAGGCAAGTCATTACCAGATCGACGAGGTTATCGACGAACACCAGGCTGCGGCGGTTCGGCAAGGCACCGAGCGGCAGCGGCACACCCCGCTGCACCCAACGCAGCATGCTGAGGAAGTTGGCCTTGACGCCAGGTCCGTAGACCAGCACCGGGCGGATCACCACCACTTCCATGCCGGTGGCCGCCGCCAGCTGTTGCAAGCCCAGTTCGGCTTCATGCTTGGATACCCCGTAGGCATCCTGCGGCGCAGGCGTGTCGTCGGCGCGCAAAGGCTGCCCCGGCTGGCTGAGCTCACCGTTGACCTTGATCGAACTGATGAAAATGAAACGGCGCACCCCGGCAGCGGCGGCTTGCCGGGCGAAGTTGAGGGTGCCGTCGACATTGACCCGGCGGAATTCGGCCTGGCTTTCATTGGCGTTTTCCTGCATCACGTGCACGCGGGCTGCTGCGTGTACTACCGCGTCGACACCGGCCAACGCAGATACCCAGTCGGTGCCAGCGGCCAGCTCGGCGTCACGACGTGACGGGGCGCGGACATTGAAGACGCCCAGCGTGTTCAGTTGGCGGCACAGGGCACTGCCAACGAAACCGCTGGCGCCAGTGACAAGAATCGTTCGACTATCCATGCAAGTTTATTCTTATCTGAAGACTGAAGCAGGCAAGCTCGAGGACTACAGCAAGCTACGGTACAGGTCGGCATAGGCCTTCGCCATGGCCGGCGCGGTGAAGACTGCTTCGTAACGTTCCAGGGCCTTGGCACCCATGGCCTGGGCCATGCCGGGGTCATCCCAGAGACGTTGCATGGCATGGGCCAGCGCCGGGGCGTCACGCGGCGGTACCACCAGCCCGGTCTGGTCGGCCAGGTTGATGAACGTGGTGCCCGAGCCCATCTCGCAGGAGATCAGTGGCTTGCCGTACATCGCCGCTTCCAGCAACGAAATGCCGAATGCTTCGGACCGCAAGTGCGAAGGGAACACAAAACCGCAGCAAAGGTGCAGCAAGGCCGATTTGTCGTCATCAGGCAAGCCGCCAAGGAAATGTACATTGGCCAAGCCCAGGGTTTGCGCACGCTGCTTGAGTTCATGCTCCAGGTGCCCGCCCCCGACAATAGCAACCGGCAAGCCATTGATCCGGGCGGCCTCAAGCAAGTAATCGAGGCCCTTGTAGTACCGCAGCGCACCTACGAACAGGAAAAAACGCTCCCCCAGCCGCGCGCGCCAAAAAGCCAGTTTCTCCTCGGTCGGCTGTGGGTAGGTGGCCCGGTCCAAGCCGAACGGGATGATGCTGACCTTACCCTTGAAATGCGTCAGCACCGGGCTATGAGCCGCATAATTGGGCGATGAAGCCACGATCCGGTCGACGCTGGACAGAAAACGGTTCATCAATGGCTGATAGAGCTTCAGCAGCCACTTCTGCTTGACGATGTCAGAGTGGTAAGTCACTACGGTTGGCTTGTTCAGGCGCGACAGGAAGTGCACCAGGTCCATGTAGGGCCACGGGAAGTGGTAATGGATCACGTCCGCCTGGCTGGCCAAATCAGCAAAGTCCTTGAGCCCGGACAGCGAAAAGCCGGTGGAGGCGACATGCAGGTCGAGCTTGGAACGATGGGTCAGATGATTCGCGACCGGCTCATCACGAGCCGCCCCCCGCTCACTGAGGTACAGAACCTGTGACTCGATGCCATGGGCCTGGCAGCCTTCGGCAAGCTGGAAAATGACCTGCTCGATACCGCCCATGGAGTCGGGGTAGTAGGTTTTGAAGAAGTGCAGAACTTTGATCATTACCCCGCCCTAACCTGCTTATAGACATCGATGGTCGCCTGGGCACAGCGCTCCCACGAGAAACCAGCGGCGTGGGCCAGGCCTTGCACGACAGCCTGGTCACGCCAGACCTCATCTTCCAGCCCCTGCTGCAGCGCGGCCGTCAGGGCTTCGGTGTCGCTGGGCGCACACATCAGGGCCGCACTGCCGGCCACTTCCGGCAGCGAGGAACTGTTGGAGCAGACTACCGGCACGCCCGAACTCATGGCTTCGAGCACCGGCAGGCCAAAACCCTCATAGTGGGACGGGAAAGCAAACAGACGCGCACCGGCAAACAGCAGGGGCAGGTCCTCACTGGCCACAAATCCCAGATAACGCGCCCACCCTTGTTGTTGAGCTTGCGCAATGCGGCTATGCAGAGCGTCGCTGCGCCAGCCGTGATAACCGGTCAGTATGAGCGGCCAGCGCTGGCGCAACGCCAGAGGCAGCCGCCCGTAGGCGTCGAGCAGGGTCTCGATGTTCTTGCGCGGTTCGATGGTACCCACGAACAGGCTGTACCCTCCCGGCTCCAGGCCATGGCGGGCCAAGGCAGGCGCAATGGCAGTGTCGCTGCGAGGGTGGAACTCTGGCGAACTGGCCAACGGCACGGCATGGATACGCTCGATCGGCCAAGCGAAGTAGTCAGCGAGCTCCTGCCGGGTGAACTGCGAATCGGTAATCAGCGCATCGGCGCGATCAAGCGTCAGCCGCAGCTCTTTCTGCAGGTAGTTCACCAGTTGTGGCGCGTGGCAGTGCGCCCAGGTAAACGGCGACAGGTCGTGGAACGTTGCCACTCTGCGCCCGGCAAACGGCGGCAGATAGTAATTAGGGCTGTGGTAGAGATGATCCTCATACCCCTTCAGCGCCCGCTTGCGCAGGTACGGCATCAGCCGCCGGTAGGCCTCGACGGCCAGGGCATTCTTCTGCACGAAGCGTTTCAGGCCATGCACTGCGTCAGACTGCTCGGCCGCAGTCGGCAAGGCCGGCAAGAACCGCCGCCCGGCAAAGAACTGCAGGTCGGTGATTTCGCTACTGCGTTGCAGCCGGGTGGCCAATTCGTAGGTGTAGCGCCCGATGCCGGTCAGCGGGAAGCGGACCGGCTCGACGGAAAGGATGAGCTTCATTTACCCGCAAGCATCCAACCCAGGGTTTCATCCAGCGAAGGGGTTTGCCAGCCCGGTACCAGGTCGCGCAGGCGGCCGTTGTCACCGCAGAGGGTCTTGACCTCGTTGGCCCGCACGAACGCCGGGTTGACCTGCACTTCGATCTGATGGCCGGTGATGGCCGAACATTTGCCGATGACTTCGCGCAGCGAATGGGTTTGCCCGGAGCTAACGTTGACAGTCTGCCCCACCGGGCGCGCCTCGATCAGGCCGCGATAGGCCTGGACCACGGCACGCACATCACTGAAGTCGCGCCAGACGTCGAGGTTACCGAGTTCGATGGTGCTCGCCTTGCGCTGGAAGTGCGAGACGATCTTGGGCAGCAGGAAGTTCTCCGCCTGTCCCACACCGGTGTAGTTGAAAGGTCGCGTGATGACGATCGGCAAGCGATCGAACCACAGGCGGGCCATGTATTCCATGGCCAGCTTGCTGACCGCGTAATCGTTGGCTGGCGCCGGCAAGGTCTGCTCATCGAGCATCCCTTCGGAAACATTGCCATAAACGTTGGCGCTGCTGGCAATCAACACGCAATCCGGTGTTTTGCCGCAGGCCGCGATGGCTTCGAGCAGGTTGCGTGTGCCCACCAGGTTGACCTGGTAGAACGCGTCGGCTGCACCGTGCCCGACAAAGGCGATGGCAGCCAGATGCACAACGACATCCGGCTGCAGTTCGGCCAGCAATGCGCACAGGCCAGGGCCGTCAGTCAGGTCCACCTGATGGTAATCAGGTGCCTGCAACGGCTGGCTGCCCGTCCCTATGACTTCATAACCACGGGCTCGCAGTTCGGCGGCCATGTAGCGACCGGTGAAGCCCTGAATCCCTGTGATGAGCGCGCGTTTGCTGGCCATTTGCATCAGAACGAGAACCCTTTTTCGTTACGACGCAGGTCGGCTTCGACCATCATGCGGCACAGTTCTTCGAGGCTGGTCTTCGGCTCCCAACCCAGTACTTCCTTGGCCTTGGCCGGGTTGCCGATCAGCAGCTCGACTTCCGCAGGGCGGTAGAATTTCGGGTTGATCACGACCAACACCTTGCCAGTGGCGGCGCAGGTGCCCTGCTCGGCTTCGTCCTTGCCGCTCCACTTGATTTCGATATCAACGGCCTTGAAGGCCATCGAAACGAAGTCACGCACAGTTTCGGTACGGTTGGTGGCGAGCACGAAGGTGTCTGGTACTTCAGCCTGCAGCATGCGCCACATGCCTTCAACATACTCCTTGGCGAAGCCCCAGTCGCGCTTGGCGTCGAGGTTGCCCAGCTCGAGCTTGTCGAGCAGGCCCAGTTTGATCTTGGCCACCGAGTCGGTGATCTTGCGGGTTACGAACTCACGGCCACGCAGCGGCGACTCGTGGTTGAACAGGATGCCGCTGGTAGCGAAGATGCCATACGACTCGCGGTAGTTGATGGTCATCCAGTGCGCGTACAGCTTGGCCACGCCGTAAGGGCTGCGCGGATAGAACGGGGTATCCTCGACCTGCGGGATGGCCTGGACCTTGCCGAACATTTCCGAGGTGGACGCCTGGTAGAAGCGTACCTTCGGGTTGACGATGCGGATGGCTTCGAGCAGGTTCACCGCGCCCAGGCCGGTGATTTCAGCGGTGGTAACCGGCTGTTCGAAGGAAACACCCACGAAGCTCTGCGCCGCGAGGTTGTAGACCTCGGTGGCTTCGGTGGTCTGCAGCAGACGGATGCTGGCCGACAGGTCGGTGAGGTCGTACTCGACCAGGTGCAGGTTAGGGTTGGTGTGGATGCCCAACTCCTCGATGCGCCAGAAATTGACCGAGCTGGTGCGCCGGTAGGTGCCGTAGACGGTGTAGCCCTTCTCCAGCAGCAGTTCCGCCAGATAGGCGCCGTCTTGACCAGTGATCCCAGTGACGATTGCTTTCATGCGACTTAACCAACTCCGATAGTGCCGTGCGGGCATGTGTGAATGTCAGACCGGCGCGGGCGATTCCTGCCTCGCGCGTTAAGGTTCGATGACGGAGTATACATCTGTTGGGCAGCGTACTCGACTCGGAAAAAGCAGCCGCGCGCCAGCAGGTAAAAATGCCACCTGCGCAGGGTACAAGCGAGGGTTTTCAGCAGCAACCGAACGCCATTCGACAGGGGGCGTAGGATAAATTCCAGAACCGGGCAATTCGAGCGGAATGATTGTATGAAATTTCGGAAATGCTGGGTGGGATTGGAGCGGCGCTCGATCGCACAGACGCCGCAACCCCACGCCAATTCCAATCAGCGTCCTGCAGCATCCAGCAATGCCACATCACCACCTGGCAGACTGGTCTCCGGCACCGGGCTCAGCCATACATTGACGTGGTCGACACTGTCCTGATTCAACTCCCCCGCCCAGCGGTTAAGCAGGAACAGATTGGTGATGAAGTCGTACTGCGACTTCAGCAGGTCGCGACGAGCCTTGAACTCGTTCTGCACCGCCGTCAGCACATCCACCGCGTTGACGACGCCGAAGGTGAAGGCCTTCTGCGCCGCCACGCTCGACTTCTGCGCCGACGACAAGGCATTGCGGTTGGCGCGGATCTTCTCGACGCTGGACTGGGCGGTGAGGTAGGCCGTGGTGGTTTCCTTCACCACCTGCCGACGGATACCCTCGGCCTGCTCCTCGGCCGCCAGCTGGTCGTCATACAAACCGCGCACCCGGGCCGAAGTGGAACCACCGCTGTAGATCGGGATTTTCAACCCCAGCGATGCCACATAGCTATCGCTGCGCGGCGCCTGTGTGTTGTCATAACCCTGGTCGCTCTGCTGGGCGCTCAGGCTCAGGCCCAGTTGCGGGTAATGCTCGCCCTTGCCCTCGCGAACCGCCGCGTTCGCAGCCTCGGCGCCGCTCTGGGACGCCTTGAGCATCGGGTTGGTCTCCACCGCCTGGGTGACCCAGCTTTGCAGCGGCCGGGTCGGCGCCTGCAAGGCCACATCGTTGCGCACCCGGCTCAGCGGCTCGGTCACCGGCCGGCCGACGATTTCAGCCAGAGCCTCGCGACTCACCTGCACCTGATTGCGCGCATCGACCTCTTGCGCCGCCAGGGCATCCACCCGCGCCTGCATGTCGAGTTTGTCAGTGATCTTGGCCATCTGCCGGTCGAACATCATGCTGACGCGGTCGAGGTTTTTCTGCGTGGCGCGGCGCTCAGCCTGCACCAAAGCCAGTTCATCGTCTGCCGCCAGGGCAATGAAATAGCGCTTGGCAAGATCGACGGTGGCTTCGGCCAGGGTGTCCTCAGCCTGCTGGCTCTGCTGGGCCTTGACGCTCTTGGCCTTCTGGTAACGCTCCCAGGCCGGTTTGTTGTACAGGTACTGGGTGAGGCTGAGCGAGTAGTTTTCGTTGTTGTAGATGTCACGCGCGGTTTCGTTCTTGCGCAACACGCGGCTGGAGTTGGCATTGGCAGACACCTGCGGCAGCAACTGGCCAAAGGCCTCACGCTGCTTCTCGGCGGCCGAGCGCGCACGGGCGTAGCCGATCAGCACGCGCGGGTCTTCAAGCCGGGCTTCGCGATACAGGCCCGCCAGGTCCAGCGCGTAGGTGGACGCCGACACTCCCTTGGAGCCTTGGTTCTCAACTGCCACCGCCTGCCAGGCGGCCATGCACATCAGTACACCGGGTAGCAAACGCAGCACAATCATTCCTCGATCAGCGATTCGGCAAACATGTTGCGCGCCGGTTTCAGCAGGTACTGCAGCATGGTGCGGTCGCCTGCATTGATGAGGACTTCAGCCGGCATGCCGGGTTGCAGCTTGCGATTGCCGAGTTTTTTCATGCCGTCTTCGGTGACGTTGACGCGCACGAGGTAATACGCGTCGCCGGTACGCTCTTCGGTCAGGCTGTCGGCCGAGATGCGGGTCAGGGTGCCTTCGATCACCGGGGTAGTGGCCTGGTTGAAGGCGCTGAAACGGATGTCTGCCGTCTTGCCCAGCTCCAGGCGGTCGATATCCTTGGTCGCAACCTTGGCTTCGATCACCAACTCCGAGGAGGCCGGGACGATGTCCAGCAACGGCGTGGCCGCGCTGACCACACCTCCGATGGTGTGCACCTTCATGTCCAGCACCATGCCGCTTTCGGGCGCACGGATTACCACTCGCGACAGGCGGTCACGCAGCGCGGCTTCCTTCTCCTGCAGGTCGAATACCTTGGCTTGGGTGTCGGCCAGTTCGTTGGCCACGTCGGCGTCGAATTTCTTTTTCAACTGCACGATCTGCAGCTCGGTCTCGCCGATCTGCAGTTTGGTCTTGGTGATGCTCGACTCATGGTCAGCCACTTCGGTCTTGAGCATGTCCAACTTGCGCTCCTGTTCGAGCAAGCGCTGGTTGTCGACGAAACCTTCGGCAAGCAGTTCCTTCAGTTGCTTGATCTCACCACTGTAGGACTTTTCCAGGCCAGTCTTGGTGCGGATCATGTCGTTGAGGCCGGTAATCTGCTGCTTCATCTGCTCGATGCGCTCGCGGTTGACCGAGATCTCGCCCTGCAAGGAGTCACGACGAGCCCTGAACACCTGCTGTTCACCCACCAGTGCCTCGTTGGCGCGGTCCGAGTCGGTACCCTCCATGGTCACTGCAGGAATCGCCGGCAGACCATCACGCTCGGCGCGCAGGCGCGCTTCTTTATAGCGCGCGACGATCAACTGGTTGCGGGTGGACTCGTATTCGGAACTCAGCTGGCTTTCGTCCAGCACGATCAGCGGGTCACCCTTCTTCACCAAGTCACCGTCGCGGGCTAGCAGTTCCTTGACGATACCCCCTTCCAGGTGCTGCACGGTCTTGCGGTAATTCTGCACGGTGACCGTGCCGGAGCCATGCACGGCGTTGCTGAGCGGTGCGAAGGCCGCCCAAGTGCCGAAAATGCCGAAGGTGACAAAGACAATGGTCAGGCCGATGCGGCGGATGCCGCGGTCGGAGGTGGGCATGTCGTCGAAGTTGTGGTCGAACGTGGTGATCGCTTTACTGCTCATCTGAAAATCCTTTTACGCGCCAGTGCTGCTGGTGACCGCTGGCGCAGCGGCGGCGGCCGCTGGGGGAACCGGGTGAGGTGCGGCGGGTGCAGCTGGCTGGGCAACGCGCTGCTGGGCCTTGGCCTGTTGCGCCGCAAGCTCGGCGATGACGCGGTCGCGCTCGCCGTACAGCGAGATGGTGCCACCGGCCATGACCAGGATACGGTCGAGGCGCGTGAGAATGTTCGGCCGGTGCGACACGATGAACACCGTGGCGCCGGTTTCCTTGAGCTTCTGCAGGGCCACGCCCAGTGCACGCTCGCCGATGTCGTCGAGATTGGAGTTGGGCTCGTCGAGCACGATCAGCCGCGGGTTGCCGTAGAGCGCCCGGGCCAGGCCGATGCGCTGGCGCTGGCCGCCGGAGAGATTGATGCCGTCGCTGCCGATGACCGTGTCGTAGCCGTCAGGGAGCATCAGGATCATTTCGTGCACGCCGGCCATTTGCGCGGCCTGCACGACCTTCTCCGGGTCGACCTTGTCGAAGCGGGCGATGTTCTCGCTGATGCTGCCTTCGAACAGCTCGATATCCTGGGGTAAATAGCCGACGTATGGGCCGAGGGCTTGTTTGTCCCAGCTGGCGATATCGGCGCCGTCGAGGCGGACTACGCCGTGCTGGGGCGGCCAGATGCCCATCAGGGCGCGGACCAGGGTTGATTTACCGGCGGCGCTGGGGCCGACGATACCGACGATGGAGCCGGCGGGAGCGACGAAACTTATGCTGCGCAGGACTGGGGCCTTGGCGCCGGGCGGTGCGAGGATCAGGTTTTCAACCTGAATGTGGCCTTCCGGCGCGGGCAATGGCATGCGCTCGGGCTCTTTATTCAGGTCGTCCATGACCTTGCTCAGGCGGTCGTACTGGACCTTGGCGCTGACGAAGCCCTTCCAGCTAGTGATGATCTGATCGATCGGCGACAGCGCTCGCCCCAACAACAGCGAACCGGCCATCAACAGGCCCGGGTTGATTTCGTGAGTGACCACCAGGTAGGCACCAATGGCCAGCATGAAAGACTGCGACAAGATGCGGAATGTTTTTGAGGTAGAGCTGACGATCCCGCCTTTGTCGCTGGCCTCGGACTGCAGCAACATGATGTTGCGCTGACGCTTGGCCCAGCGGTTCATCAGGGTTTCCAACATGCCCATCGACTCGATCACTTCCGCGTTGCGCAGTGTCTTGGTGGTGATCATGTTGGAGATAACGTTTTCTTTGTTCGCGGTCGACAACGCGTTGCCGGTCACCCGGTGATTGACCACGGCCAGTACAGCCAGCACAACTCCGCACGCCACGGTCATCCAGCCAAACCATGGGTGGAACAGGAACATCACGGCGGTGTAGATCGGAAACCAAGGTGCGTCGAAGAAGGCAAAAAGCCCAGGGCCGGTGAAGAACTGGCGCAGCGATGTCAGGTCGTTGAGCGACTGCGCCGTGGCATCGCCCCCTCCACTGTTGAGCGCACGCTTGAAGCTGGCGCGATAAACGTCACGGCTGAGCATCACATCCAGGCGGTTGCTGATACGCACCATGATGCGCGAGCGCACCCACTCCAATGCCCCCATGGTCACCACCAGCACCGTCAGAATCAGCGTCAGCATGAGCAAGGTGGAGGTACTGCTGGAGGGCACGACGCGGCCCGACACCTGAATCATGAAGAAGGTGGGCACCAGCATCAGGGCATTGACGAAGAAGCTGAAGAAACCGACCGAAAGGAAGCTGCTTTTGCAGGCTTTGAGGGCGGACTGCAGGTTATTTTCGGATAGTGAACTCATGGTATCCATACGCGAGGAAGGCGAAAGCGGCCGGCAGTGTAACACCCACTTGCGTCTACGGCGTGCCTTGGTCGGGTTCCGGGGATCGAACAACTGACAAAATGCCGGCTAGTTGACACTTTCATGAAATCGTTGCCGACCTCGTAAATCCGTAGCAACCCGTAGCCAACGTAGCGAGCCGCCGACGTGAAAGTTACGCATCACATTGCCACCAAGCACCGAGTAACCCGACGGATGGCGCCTGCGGCGAACACCCTGCTCTCCTAAACAGACTGAAAAGCCTGAATATTGACGCATATCAAAACGATCGTTCCAATATCATGATTCTGCTGTTGTTTTCACGTCATACATATGACTTCGAGAGTGACACCGTTATACCCTGGCAACCCAGCAGCGACGCGGCTAAGACGATTTAGTTCGGTTTTTTAATGAAATTTTTTTTAACCATCGCGGTTGACAAGCTTTTCGCACCGCTGCATCTTCGCGGCTCGCAGGGAGCCATCACTGGCCGTATTGGGTTACGCACAGGTTTGAGCAAGTTAGCTGCCAGTGTTGTATTTAAAAGGAGCTTAACAACGCCATGTCTATGCCTTCGCAACCGCTTGACGGTCTAAAGATCAGTTCGCGGGTGACATTGCTCGAGCCCGGCATGTACATCTTCCGGTACGCCTCGCAGCCCCCGGCCGACAAGCCCGTGTGCATTGCCTTGCAGCAAGCGCCTCTGGGCAAGGGCTCCATCGATTTCTTCCCTGCCGAAGGTGTCAGCAAGAACATGCTGACCAAGCTCGGCGACACTATCGTGGCGCGGGTCAAGGGTGGGGTCACCACCGTCCTGATCACCGAATACCACATGTTCGACGATGCGATCGAACCGATCGACCTGCGCATCGACCGCATCGACACTTCCCCTGCCATCATGCGCACCTTTGCTGTGGTGGCTAGCGCAGAGCCAGCCCCGGCCATTGCCAGCAGCACAGCACCAACGCCTTTCGAGCTGACCGCACACCTGCAGCGCTCAGGCGAGGTGGTGTCCAGCGAAGGCTGGGTCGGCATGCCGAACAGCGACGAATTCATCGAGAGCTTTGCCATCAACTGGCCGAACAAACCGGCCGGTGTCGACCTGCTTTACACCTGCATGGTTGCCGGCTCAGGCCCTAGCCGCAACGTATCGACCGGCACCTTCGTCGGCGTGCGTGGCGAGGGCCTGCCGCTGATCTGCACCGGTTTCAGCCTGGTCGGCCCACAGCGCAAACGCTACGAGCTCACAGGTCATATCGTGTTCGGCAACGCCGAGCCGCAGCGCCTGGTTTCCAATCAGATGATGCATGGCCCCACCGGCACCGAGCCGTTGGTGGCGCTGCATATCGCCGTTACTCCCGTTACGAAGATGAACGCTGCCCGCTCTAAGTCTCCGTGGGAACACTCTGCGCAACCGCAGAAAATCAGTGCAGCAAGCCAACTGGCTTGAAGTAACAGGAATACACAATGCAATACGATAATCCCGTCTCGGAACTGCAAGACCACCTGGCAGCCTCGCAACTGTCGGCTGGCACCATCGACGCCATCACCTCGCTGCTGGGCCTGAACGATGAAGGCGCAACCGTCAACGTTGCCACCTTCGACGGCGTGAACCTGGTGCTGCCAGAGTCCGGTACTGCCAACGTGGTAACCGGCGTGGTTGCAGGTGAGAAGAACGACCAGGTTGCTGTCGACCTGTCGAAAGCCGTAGCTGCGGGTGCCAACACCTTCATCCTGGAAAGCGACGCCAACCTGGTTGTCAACGTTCCGACCCCGGCTGCTCAGGTAGCTACCCTGGCTGCTGACGACGCTGCCACCATCGACCAGCTGATCGCCACCGGCGGCGGCGACGACCTGATCACCGTTGCTGGCGACCAGAACGTCTACATCGATGCAGGCGCTGGTAACGACACCATCATCACCGGTAACGGTAACAACACCGTCGTCGCTGGCGAAGGCAACAACTACGTGAAGACCGGTTCGGGCACCGACACCGTGATCCTGAGCGGCAGCAACCACGCTGACGTGGTCGACACCGGTGCAGGCTTCGACGTTGTTCAGCTGGATGGCGCACGTGGCGACTACAACTTCGCAGTTGGCAGCAACTACAGCGTCAACCTGACCGGCAACCAAACCGCGCTGATCAGCAACGCTGAGTTCCTGACCTTCGCAAATGGTGACACTGTTGCCCTGGCACACAGCGAAGCCGAAGCAGTCGCTCTGCGCATGTACGAAGGCATCCTGGGCCGTGACGCCGATGCATTCGGCGCGAAGGGCTTTGTCGAAGCGGTCAACTCGGGCTCTACGCTGACCGACATCGCCGATACGTTCCTGAATTCGGCTGAGTTCAGCGATGCGGTCAAGGCTACCGACATCAATGAACTGTACCAGGCCATGCTGGGTCGCAATGCCGACGACGCAGGCTTGGCAGGCTGGCAAGCAGTGCTGGCCAGCGGTGGCTCTCTGACTGACGTAGCAGCCGCTATCGCGCTGTCTGCCGAAGCGCAGGAGTTTGACCAGTCGAACGCCAACTTCGTTTCGAGCCTGTACAGCAATGTACTGGGTCGCGATGCAGACGACGCCGGCCTGCAAGGCTGGGTAAACCTGCTGGTCAACGGCGCCAGCCGTGCAGACGTTGCCAACGGCATCGTCGGCTCGCTGGAAGCAGGCGACAAGTCTGACAGCGACTTTATCGACACGCTGTACCAGTCGGCCCTGGGCCGTAATGCGGACGAAGCTGGCAAAGCCGGCTGGATGCAAGTGCTGGCCAATGGCGGCACCCACGCTGAGGTCGCCTTGGGCATCGTTGGTTCCGCTGAAGCCGAAGGCCACATCGACAACGTCGTTGTGCTGCACGGCCAGGTGTAACTAGCCCTGCCGTAGCCCGCGTATGCCCGGTCGCAAGGCCGGGTATTCGCCAAAGGGGCGACTTTCGGGTCGCCCCTCTTTTTATTTTTTGTAGCCAAGCCAAGCTTATGTCCAGAATCCTTGACCATGGGCGCGAAACGCTCATGGACATCTTCCACCGCCATCGGCAGGCCAATGCCCATGATCTGGCGGCCGCCGCACTCGAGCGCGCCCTGCAAACCGCCGAGTACCGGTCGGAAGCCCTGGTGTGGAAAGGCATCGCGGCCCTGCCGCAGGCGCCTGAGCTGGCCTTTTTGTTTTTCAGCAATGCCGCCCGGGCCCTGCCCGAACGCGCCGACATCCATGCCCTGGTCGGCCGCAGCCTGCTGGCCCAGGGGCACAGCACCCTGGCCTGTAAATACCTGACCACGGCGTGGCGCAAACAGCCCAACGAAGCGGCCATCCGCATGACCCTGTGGGAGGCCCGTAGCCAGGTGAATACGCCCGCCGAACTGCGCCGGATGATCCTCGCCTACCTGCCAGAAATCGCCTCCGGCAAAGAGCTGGCCCTGGTGCTCAAACTGCTGGCTGCGCAAGCTGACGCCCCCGCTACCGTCGGGGTGATGCGCTACGTCGAGGAACGCCGCGAAATCCATGGCTGGGCCATCGACCTGCGCAACCTGCAAGCGCCAGTGACCCTGCAACTGGAAGCTAACGGCGCCAAAGTCGCAACCACCGCCAGCGCCCCTCACCCGCTGCTGAGCGCCGCCGGCCTGCCTGCCACCCATGGCGGCATCCGTATCAGCGTACCCAACCCGACAGCCGCCGTGCACGTTCGCTTCGCCGATGGCTCGCCACTGCAAGGTAGCCCGGTGTATGCCATGCCTGCCCTGGTGCCGCCGCCTGCCGTGGGCGGAGGCGGCCTGGAACAACCGGTTGATGTGCTGATCCCGGTTTACGACGGCCTTGAAGAAACCCTCGAGTGCATCAACAGCGCCCTTGAAGCCCGCAGGCTCAATCGCACGCCCCACCGCCTGGTAGTGGTCGACGACGCCTCACCGCAGCCCAAGCTGACCAAGGCGCTGAAGGTGCTGGCGGCCAAAGGCAAGATCACCCTGGTGCAGAACGCCGTGAACCTCGGCTTCATCCGCACCATGAACCGCGCCATGGCCATGAGCCCGAACAAGGACGTGGTGTGGCTGAACGCCGACACCCGCGTGCACGGTGCCTGGCTCGACCGCCTGCGACAGGTGGCCTATAGCGCCGACGACATCGCCTCGGTCACGCCCTTCACCAACAACGGCGAGCTGATGAGCTTCCCGCGCAGCCAGGTGTGCCATGACATGCCCAGCGCCAAGGCGCAGGCCGAACTGGATGAACTGGCCCGGCAAGTCGACAGCCCCCCGATGGAAATCGAAACCGGCTGCGGCTTCTGCCTGTACATCAAGCGCGCCGTGCTGGATGAGGTGGGCTACCTGGACGAAGTGCACTTGTCACGCGGCTATGGCGAAGAAACCGACTGGTGCCTGCGCGCCCGCGAGCATGGCTGGCGACACATGGGGGCACCCAATGTGTTCGTCGCGCACCAGGGCGGCATCTCGTTCGGTGCCGAAAAGATCATGCGCGTGGCGCACAACAATGCCATTTTGCGTAAACGCTACCCGGATGCCTCGGCGCGCTACAACGCGTTCACCCTGCGCGACCCGATCAAGCCGGCCCGGCAAGCACTGCAACAGGCGCGCCTCGAGCACTTGGCCGGCAAGTCGGCAAGCGAACAGAACGCTTGCTGGCCAGCTGGGGCCGACAAGGCCCTGTACATCCATGACGGTTCGAACAACGACGCCGACTTCAGCCTGAGCTACCACCGCGAAAGCCATCGCGAGTGGGCAGTGCTGCGTGCGTCCCTGAAGCCACTGACGCTGAACCTGGAGTTCGAGTTGCCGGGCGACCTTACCCCCCTGGTCGAGTGCCTACGCAAACTGCCGCTGCAACACCTGGTGTTTCAGCAGTTGGCGCGCTGCCCGGTGGCTTTGTGCGACCTCCCGTCCCTGCTGGACACCCCGTACCGCATCGTTTGCCACGACGACCGCCTGCTCAGCCAGCAAGGTGACTACGACTGGCAGCGCTTTGCCCGGGAGGCCGCCAGCGTACAGCTGCCTTGGCAGGCACTTCAGGAAAGCTATGCCAGTGCCTTGCCTGGCGCCCCGTTGCTCGCACAAACGAGCTCGATTCGCGGCATTGCACCTGCCGTTACACCAAAGGTACTGCTGATTGGCGACAACCTGCGTGACCCTGACACCGCCCAGCGCTGGCTAAAACTCGCCAGGCACATCAGGCGCGAGCAACTGCCAATTCGGTTGCTGGCTCAGGGCGACAGCCCTTGGCTAAAACAATTGCGAGCCATCGGTACCGTACATGAGCTTCCTGAAGTCCATGACTTCAGCCTGGCCGAATGCGCCCAGGCAGCTGGCTGCGAAGCCGTACTGAGCCTCGCCGAAAACCCCGGCAGCGACTGGCATGCACCGGCCCTCGCGAACGAACTGGCCCAGCCCCTATTCGCTCATCCCAGCCTGCTTGCAAGTGAAGCCAGCGCAACCACCCACACATCTCTGCCTTTTTCACCGAGCCCGGACCGATGACCCAACACCTCCTGGAGCAACCACAGGCGGCTCAGCAGCCCGTCATCCCTCCTGCCTTCAGTGGCGCCATCCTCGGCTTGCAGGGTGACGTGCTACATGGCTGGGCCATGGACAATGCACAGCCGGAACAACGCCTGGTCATCGAGGTGTTCGTCGATGGCGCCAGTGTCGCACTCGCCCGCGCCGACCAGTACGAGCCGCAAGCGCCGGCCGGCGACCAGTTCCATGGGTTTGTCGTGCAGCTGCGTCAGAGCTGGCTTGATGAAGCACGCGTCATCACCGTGCAGATCGCCAACCAGGCGGTGTCTCTCGACGGCCAAGTGCTGCTGCCCACCACACCAAGTCAGGACACAGCCTCCGTTGCCTCACAGGTATGGCACACCGGTGGCCTGCGGGTTGGTGGCTGGTGCTGGGACCCACAGGCACCGCGCCGTCATGTGCAAGTGACCGTGCGTGAAGGTAATCAGGTCATCAGCCAGGCCACGTGCAACGTGCATAACCAGGCCCTCGCGTACAGGGCTACCAGCGACCACGGATTTGCGATCGACCTGCCCTGGGAGCTGGCTGACGGCAAAATGCATGTGCTGGAGGTGGTCAATGACCTGGGGCAGCCACTCGCGGGCAGCCCCATCCGCCTGCGCTGCTGGCCAGAGGGTGTGGAGGGCCTGATCAAGCAGCTTGACTCGAAGCATGATGCCGCAACACTGGAGTTGCTCAGCGCAGTCGCCAGCGAGCAAAGTTTGCGCCTGCCGAAAAGTGCTGGCTGGGAGAGTTATCCTCAGTGGTTTGAGGCATTTCAGCGTCTGGATGAGAAGGACTCCCCTGCCCTGCAAGGCAAACTCGGCCTGCTGCTGATCAGCGAGGGTGAAGAGACCCTGGAGCAAATCAGCCTGACGAGCCTCGGCGGTAATCGTGCAGACGTTCATACATTGGCCATCGCACCGTCGGCAGACCTGACACCAGGAATTGCTCAACTGCTGGCGGCAGGCTGTGATCGCATCTTGCCGATGCACGCCGGTGATCGCCTGGCACCCCACGCCCTGCCTCACCTTAGCGCATTGCTCGATGATGGCAGTGCGTGGGCATTTGCAGATTGCGACCGGGACGGCCCTCAAGGCGAGCGCAGCTTGCCCTGGCTGAAACCAGTGTGGGACATCGACCTGTTCATAGGGGCCGATATCTTCACGCCGGGTGCGATCTTTGGCGCGGGTATTGTAGAAGCGGCCCTTGCACTGCTGAGCGGCCGAGGTGATCAAGCATCCGTTGGCTGGCACGAGCTGATCGCAGGCGTGGCCTTGGCCACTCAGAACAGCGACGCATCTGTAGCCCACTTGCCTCGCGTGTTTTACCACCGAGCCCACCATGCACCGGCCAGCCCGGAGCAGGCAGAGCCGTCGCTGCAACGGCTGCGCGCGGTGGAGTGGTTGTGCGAGGCGCTGGCATCAGGGGCTTCGGTGAGTCGGGTGGCGGGTTACCCGGCACTCCTCAGGGCCCATTGGCCGCTGCCTGAACAATTGCCACGCGTAAGCCTGATCGTGCCGACTCGGGATCAGTACAAGCTATTGCATGCCTGCATCGAAGGGCTACTGAACGACACCGACTATCCCAACTTGGAAATCATCGTTGTCGACAACCAGTCCAGCGATCCCGCGACCCTGGCCTATTTCGAGGACATCAAGGCGCGGGGCGTAACCCTTCTGTCCCACCCCTACCCGTTCAACTATTCGACCATCAACAATCGTGCTGCCAGCATTGCGACGGGCGAACTGATTGGCTTGGTGAACAACGATATCGAGATTATCGAGGGCGGGTGGCTCAAGGAAATGGTTGCTCAGTTGCTCCGGCCAAGGGTTGGCGCAGTGGGGGCGAAGCTGCTGTGGCCAAACCGCATGGTGCAGCATGGTGGCGTGGTTGTGGGGATCAATGGCCTCGCAGCACATACAGGTAACAACCTGGAACAGCATGATGCCGGATATCTGGGAATGAACCAGATCACCCGTAGGCAGAGCGCCGTGACTGCAGCTTGCTTGTTGCTGCGAAAATCGGTGTTTGATGAGGTCGGCGGCTTGGATGAACGGGCGTTTCCGGTGGCTTTCAATGATGTGGACCTGTGTTTGCGAATTCAGCAGCGAGGGATGCACTTGCTTTGGAGCGCTTTTGCGCAGCTGATACATGCTGAGTCAGCCAGCCGAGGGAAAGATCTCACTGCAGAAAAAAAAGCTCGCGCTCAACGCGAGCAAGAGAATTTCATCAAGCGCTGGGGCGCTACCCAGAATGACCTTAACTATCACCCTGCACTTAGCCTTGATTACTTGACTGGACCCTACGGTGGGATCGCATTACCACCGAAGCGGGCCGGCCAGCGGCTTAACAATCTCTCAGTCACGAAGCCAGATATAACGTCTATAGATCAACAATTAGCCGACCTCAGGGAACCTGTCAGTCAATAGCTGACAGCCATGAACCGGTCAGATATTAACCACCTCAAAATGGACGGATCATAAATGAAGCATTTGGATTGCACGCTACGAGACGGTGGCTATTACAACAACTGGAATTTCTCCGAAACGCTGGTAGCGCAGTACATCACTGCCATGCAAGCCGCAGGCATCCACACCATTGAGCTAGGGCTCCGCTCCCTGAAAAATAATAAATTCAGCGGCGCGTGCGCATACACTACTGATAATTTCCTTCGCACCCTGGCTATTCCACCATGCTTTACCGTAGGCGTGATGGTGAATGCTAGCGAACTGGTAGGTGAGCTTCCGCTTCAGCAAGCACTGAACCTTTTATTCCCTGTCAGAGCAGATGATTCGCCAGTTGATCTGGTACGTATTGCTTGCCACGTCCACGAATTTGCCGATGCACTGCCAGCCTCTAACTGGCTGAAAGAACGCGGTTATAAAGTCGGCTTTAACCTGATGCAGGTAGCCAACTGCTCAGAGCGCGAAATCAAGTCACTGGCGAAGCTTGCCACCGACTTCCCACTGGACGTCCTTTACTTTGCGGATAGCATGGGCAGCATGTCGCCTGACGACGTTGCTGAGATTATCAATTGGATCAAGAGTGAGTGGAATGGCCCGCTCGGAATCCATACCCATGATAACTTGGGCCTTGCATTGTCCAATTCGCTACGCGCTATGGATGAAGGCGTCACCTGGCTTGATTCGACAGTGACTGGCATGGGCAGAGGCCCAGGGAATGCTCGTACAGAAGAGCTTGCGATAGAAATTTCTGCCCGAGAGCAAAAAGCATCGAATTTCATCCCATTAATGCAACTGCTTCGCGAACACTTCAAACCCATGCAGGCAGAATATGGCTGGGGCACCAACCCATATTATTATCTCGCTGGTAAGTACGGGATTCACCCTACTTACATCCAGCAAATGCTCAGCGACTCTCGCTTCGGGGAAGAAGATATTCTTGCTGTCATTGAGCATCTTCGTAAAGAGGGTGGAAAAAAATACAGCGAAAACACATTAGACGCTGCCAGGCATTTCTACCAAGGCAACCCGACTGGAAATTGGCTACCTGAAAGCCTTTTCCTGGAGAAGGAAGTACTGCTGCTGGGCACGGGGCCGGGTGTTGCGGCTCACCGGCAAGCGCTAGAGCAGTTCATCAGCGAACATCAGCCATTGGTCGTGGCATTGAACACACAGAGCTCGATTGCTGCTGACCTTATCGATGTGAGGGTTGCCTGCCACCCCGTGCGGTTGCTTGCAGACTGCGAAGCGCATATCAACCTGCCGCAACCCCTGATCACACCGTTTTCAATGCTCCCAGCCGATGTACAGGATGCGCTGAGAAGTAAGAATATTTTTGACTATGGGCTGAATGTACACAGCGAGAAATTCTCTTTCGAGGAAACGCACTGCACCATTCCGACGTCACTAGTGGTTGCTTATGCGCTGGCCGTAGCTGCATCCGGTAAGGCAAAGCGTATTCTGATGGCAGGCTTTGATGGTTACACCGGCGAGGATCCGCGCAACGCCGACACCAACAACTTGCTCAAGAAGTACCAAGAAACCCCAGGCAGCACCCCTCTGATGTGCCTGACCCCAACGCGCTACGACATCAAATGCCAAAGCATCTACGGACCACTGAAATGAACAAGCAAAAGCTAACTTGCTTCCTCCCCTGCAGAAAGGGAAGCGAGCGCATCCCACAAAAAAACATCAAGCCATTTGCAGGCTTTGAATTTGGCTTGATCGAAATTAAACTTAAGCAACTGATCGAGTCGCGCAGCATCGACGAAATCATGCTAAGCACCAATGACGACTGCATTCTTGAATACGCATCTTCTCTGAAATGCGAAAAGATCAAACTTCACAAAAGATCCGACGCACTGTCTTCAAGCAGTACAAGTACAGATGAACTCGTAGCGCATGCGGCATCCCTAATCCACGAAGGGGACATTCTCTGGACGCACGTTACATCGCCTTTCTTAACAGCTGATCATTACAACGACATCATTTCACTTTACTACCATAAGATTAGCGAAGGGCATGACTCGCTAATGACAACAACCCTTCTACACAGCTTCCTCTGGAATCAGGAACAACCACTCAACTATGACAGGAATGTTGAAAAGTGGCCTAGAACCCAGACGCTCGAAGCGATCCACGAGATCAATAGCGGCGCCTTCATTGCCAGCACTAAAATTTACAAAAAGCTAGACGACCGTATCGGCAAGAACCCCTACCTTCACCCACTTGATAAGCTCGTAAGCCATGACATCGACTGGCCTGAGGATTTCACGGTTGCAGAATGCCTGATTGAGAAAGGACTGGTGAGGGTATGACAAGCTTTAAATTCGATCTGTCAAACTACTCAACATTGGTATTCGACTGCGACGGAGTTGTACTCAACTCTAACAAAGTAAAGACCCAAGCCTTTTACCAAGCTGCTTTACCCTATGGAAAGCAAGCCGCAGAGGCGTTAGCAAAATACCATGTTGAAAATGGCGGCATATCGCGCTACAAAAAGTTTTCATACTTCTTAGAACACATAATCCCACAGCAAACCAACGAAGGGCTTATTGACACTCTGCTATCCGTTTACGCCAACCATGTCCAAGAGGGACTACTGAGTTGCGAGATAGCACCAGGAATCTATGACCTGCGCCAAGAAACTGAACACGCCAAGTGGTTAATTGTGTCCGGCGGTGATGAAAATGAACTTCGCTCCATTTTCGAAATCCGCAATATTTCCAGTATGTTTGACGGCGGCATCTTTGGAAGCCCTGACACTAAAGAACATATCCTTTCTCGCGAACAAAGCAATGGCAACATCAGTCCAAGCTCGCTATTCTTAGGTGACAGCAAATATGACCACCAAGCCGCCACCGGCGCCAACATGGACTTTATATTCCTAAATAAGTGGTCAGAAGTTAACAACTGGCAGCAATGGTGCGAAGATAAAAAAATCCGGCACAGCTCTGACCTTTCCTCATTGACCTCCCCATCGTGTAGTTAATAGCACTACCCACACCAACCACTCGTCGATACAAAATCCAAAGAGAGTAAAGCAGATGATTATCGGGCCATCACATGTAGTGCGATGGAAGAGATTAAAAAACTTTTTCGCCATCGACGAAAACTTTTATGGCCTAGGTGGTTTACCGATCTGGCACCACAATATAAAGAAAACGATCAACACCGACCGTCAATTCATCATGGTTGGCGATTTCAGGTTCGGCAACTCATACCATCTAACCAACAATGAAAGCGATGCCTTTACGGTAAACAAAGACCTGATCAACCACGAAACAGATCGACTAATGTTCGAGAAGTCCAGCGAGAGCCTTCACCAGCTGACCACGAATAATATACGATTGGTATTTTGGTGCCTATTCATCAGGGAATACAAAAACATTCAAAGCTTCAAATACGTAACAAAAGGTGATTACAAGCATCCGATCTGGAACCTGAACTCTATCGAAAACACTTACCCAAACTGCATAAAACTCTCCGGCCTGCTTAAGCATAGTTTGGATTTTTTATTTATCGACAGCAGCAATCACCCCTCGATATTTGGATATATTTTCCTCAGCGCTCTGCATAAAGGCCAGAATGCACACCAAGCGCTGCTGGTAGCTCTCCATGCAAAGGCTGAACTCTTTAAAATTTACAATGTATTCAGCAACAAGAAATTTATTATATCTGGCACAAACAGCACTTTCCGCCTTGTAAAAGACTACCTTAGCAAAGGTATATTAGATTCAAGCAAACTGCATAACCTGCACGTACGAGAAGCAGACGAAGCATTGTTCTCTTCGCACAAATTCCACAAAAGTATCATCTATTTCGCAAAAGATGACGACGCGAAACCTGACAGCACTGAGCACTCGTTCTTTGACAAAGCCCCATACGAAAACAAAGTACTTATCATAAAAAGACTTGGAAAAACATATTTCTACTCTGCCAATAAACTGGAAAAACCCAAGCTTGTGTTCGTATTAATTACAAATGAGGACGACGAAGAAATCATTGGAGACATATACAACCTAATCGGACTATCACAAGTCCTTTATTACGCGATGGCCATTTGCTCAAGCTGCGGAACCATTATAAACAACCCCTACCTAACATTCAGAGAGCTAGCCAGGCGCCACGTCGCGGAATAATTCTTCGCCCAACAAGCCCCTCAGAATCAGAAGCGCACTTAAAAACAGCCACGAATGACACAGAATTAAATCACAAGTGCCCCAAGGGTACTTCACCATAGACAAACACATAGAATATGGCCCTAGTGGCATCTAGAGCCATACTTTCAATGCAATGCCTTATCAATCAGTTATGAGCTGAGCAACTTTTCGGCACCATCAAAGAACTTACTATTGAATTTTATCCTTGAATTTTGAAAGCGGCTAAATATAGCGGAAAACACAATTTTTCCGGAATACTTAAGATCAGCATACCTTGACTCCGGAGGAATTTTACCCAAACTTTTCGCTGCACACTTTATAGCCAGCTCCCCCAGATTCAATAGGGCATGGCAATCAGACAACTGACCTAGCACCCAGTCATTGCGGCCATGATAAATATCATTTATCGATTTTCTCGAAAACTCAAAAGCTGCCAGATATTTCCAGCCTGCCGCCTTAGCGTCCCCCCCGCACCGAAGCATAGTTGCCTTTAAAATCAAACAAAGGCAATAGTTCCAGTAGCTTAGCTGATTCAGATGGGGCTCATACGATTGTATGGTGACATCAACAATAGCATTGGCCGACTCTGTTCTATCATTCAATAGAAGAGCTAGGGAAAGCGCAGTCGTGGAGGAGATCCCCCAGCGCACAACATTTGGGAGCGTTCGATCAACTGCACTATCAAAGCCTTTCTTCGCCTCGACCAATACATCCAAAATCCAGCCCCTATACTCCGGAGCCTCCAAGTACTTATATGAAATCAGCGTAATTAAAGAACCATAAAAGTGATTAGCGGAAGGCATTATAGACAATGCGTTATAGGCAACAAAGAACAACTCATTGTTGGTAAGCCCACGCGTTGAAGCATTAACTATCGCACCGGTGACATAAAATTCATCAGAAAGCCGATCGCAGTCTAGTCGATATTTCAAAAAAACATCACTCAAACTAACTTCATCAGATTCCGAGCAAACCACAAGATCTTCATAAATACTAAAATCTTTAATATTTACTTCGACAGACAAACGCTCCCCGCCGTGGTTACTGAGCTGCTTGAACGGCACCTCCACCTGCCCTTGCTTTACAGATTGTACGCTTGTAATTTCACTCTCCGAAAGTGCCACAATAACAGAGGAAAGGCCAACATCAACAATCTTCATATCAACGATCCTTTTCTTCAGCAGCCCTTTCATAAACGCTAACCAGTGAAGCAACTTGATCAGCGGCCGTCTTCCTGATCACTTCACGAGAAAGTTGTTTATGCTCGATTACAGCGCTATCTACTCGCACCAAGACGTTAGCGATATCGCTTTCAGAAGGCTCAATTACGTAACCACTCACACCTGGGACAATATCTTCCCCTATGCCACCCAGATTGCTTGCAACTACCCAACAGCCACACGCGACCGCCTCGCGGGTGACCAGACCAAAACTCTCCGGCCAAGTTGAAGGCGCAAACAAAACATCAATTTTACGGTAAAGATCAACTACATCTTCCTGCCTAACCCGTCCAATAAATTTAACGGGGACGTCCCCCCAGTGCGAGTAATGCTCGTACCCCTCTTCCTTCGAGTGGTCAACTACAAGGAACTCTATATTCTTAGGCTGAGATGCAAGTACAGCTTCCTTCAGCAGGTAGTACCCTTTGTGCTCAGACATCCCTCCAATGTGGCCACAAACCACTTTACTGGAGTACGCAGTGTCTTTACTCTGCCACCGCACGTCATCAGATATCCCATTAGGTATCACTGTAACTTCAGCAATCCCATTCGCCCTATAAATCTCTGCAAATGCATTGGATACGGTCAGGACTTCAGTAGCTCCAAGCAACAACTCCTTGAGATCACGACGACGTTCGATAGAGTCTGCGAGCTTGATATTGGTCGGCAACTCAATCTTTTCATAGAGATCTGGGTGCCCTTGCGGATAGACTTTAGAGTTATGGTCCACCAAAAACTGAAAATCTGAAATCCACCAGGCATCGTGCGCTGTAACAACGTATGGCACGCCTCTGTCTTTTGCAGCAGCTACTATAGAAGCAGTTAAACGCTGGACACAGTGGAAATGTATGAGGTCCGGCTTTTCGCTATCCAAAAACTCGCTGAAGAGGCGATACATTTCAGGATCTTTCGGATGCCAATCCATATGTTCACGCCAAAGCGTGGTCGCGCGATACACACGACAGCCTTCGTGATTATAAACGGCTAGCTTGTGTGGTTCGCGACACTCAACATCAGCAGTAAATACACAAAGGTCAAATTGATCAGCATAATCCTTCACCAACGTTGAGAAATTATCTGCAACAACACGGGTCGCGCCACCAATTGATTGGGGAGGGAAGAACACGTTAACCAATGCAACTTTTTTCTTTACCGCAGCCTTAGAGACTGCATAACTGCCAAGGTTCTTGTTCAGGGATTTACCTAGCGCCTCCAAACCATAGTCGGAGGTTGCGCGGCGTTGAGCAGCATCTCCAACTGCTCGGCGTAAATCGCTATCACCTACCAACTGCTTCAGCGCCGAATACCACTCACTTTCACTGCTTGCCAGATATCCGTCCTCACCATCCTTGACGACATCTCTGTAGTTCTCCGTCGTGCTCAATACGGACGGAATCCCATAGCACGCGGCTTCAAACCATTTAAGCTCACTTTTGCATGAGTTGATACGATCATCATGCAGCACAGCAATATTGATATCGGCCTGCTCCAAAAGCGACCAATAACCTTGCACACTATCAATTGCAGGAAGATGAACGTACCTTCCCTCATAGGCTTGTTGAAACGCCTTCGGCAATCGAAGATAACCAACTACAATCAACCGAACATTAGCAAAATCATTAAATATCCGCTCGATTGCAGGCAGCGCCTGTTCAATGAAGTCAGTATTATGCGCCTGCGTCCCACTTCCATAGAAGATATCTATGTGCTTCTTGGCAGTTTTGTCAAAAGTGCGTATTTTATTGAGGCTATCCAAACCGTTACGGTGAAGCCAGCAACGCTGCTCTTGGACCAAGCTTTGCAACTCGCGTCTCAGGGGTTCTGTCGAGGCAATACCATGCCGGCAGAGTCGAGCAGCGGCGTTGAACAATGCCATCCCTCGAGTCAATTCTCGATAGGTCTCATTGGACACATAGCCGCCATAACTTTCCAAAGCAGGCGGATACTCTGGTACAAAAAGCAGATCATCAATTTCGTAGAGACTGAGCTTCCCGGTCGCGTTAACCTGCGCGATAGCCTTGATCACTTGCACCACGGCAGGCACACGATAAAATATTACTACATCATGCAGCGCCAGTTCATTTTGCTTGAATTGAAGCTCATTCCAGTTTATCGCGGTGGCTGTCTTCCCCTGCAGCTGCAATTGCTCCAGCTTTTGATCTATTCGATAGCGAACGCATTGCGGAACGTGGAAATCACCAACAATAAGAATACGATCGGTATTGATATCCCCTAGCGCCCCCAATTTCGGAATAGAGGACTCGCTATTCGATGCATCAACACCGCTGGCAGTCAGGTAAGCGCGATAGATAAAATTTACAACCTCACACGCTTCTTGAATTAAAAGACCACGATCTTGCATATCCACGCGAACCAGCATGGACGCATGTTGTTCTTGCCACTTCTCCTCGACCAATCGATCTAATTCATCATAGAGCGCTCGATGGTTAGGATTGCGTAGAATGCCTTGCGAGATAATTTCAATCGCTTCATCAGGGCGGTGCAGCCTCTTGAGGCAGAGCGCACAATTAAACTCTGTCCAGATTGATGCACCTGGGATAACCGATGCTGCCTGGAAGTATTGGAGCGCAATACTCACATGCCCTTCATCCAGATAACTGGAGCCCAGTTTATTTAACGCTTCAGCGGAAGGTGCAATGCCGAGCGCGGCTTGAAGGAGGTTACGCCCCTGCTGCTTCTTTTGGGACTCAAGGTAGTATGAACCCAGACCCAGCAGTACAATTTGGGTCTTGTGTGGCGTATCTTCAAGCGGCAAAGGGATGACATTGTTACCTAGCAATGTATCAAAAACCCGCTGAGGGCTTACTTCAAATCCATCACGAGCACTACGTTCAAGAACGGCAGAAATATTGAAGCCTGTTGGAATCAGACGCTCAGGCAGGTTATTCTTGGCTGCCCATTTTGCAATAGAAGGCGTACGCCCTTCAGATTTTCCAAACCGTTGATAATGTAGTTCAGCCTGCGACTGTGTTGTGATGCCATTGGCTTTCAAGTCTGGATACAGTGCAAGATAGAAATCCAGCTCCACTTTTTGGTTCTGTAGTGGGCGGGGCCTCGACCCTGCTGCGGTTTCGACTACTGACTTCTCACTGGCGAGCTCAGCATCGCCTGCTGCATGGGACGCTGACGCATAGCGCCCTTCTCGATAGCCAAATGCATGCCAGTGACGTATAAGATCTTCATCGCTCAACTCAGCCAAGTCAGCATAACTGAGGCGATAATAAGCGGCATCCAAAGCAATCCTATACGATCCGGCCTTTTGCTGAATCGCAATCGCCCCGGGCGCAGCCTCAATACCTGTTTGCCCTTCAAAACTTTGATCTTTTTCCCTGACTGACATCTATAACGTTCCTATTCATTCCCATCACCCATTAAAAGTGGATAATTGGATAATTCCCTTTCTTGCTAATCAAGCTTATCTAGCAAGCACTTTTAATGTCCATCTATACAATCTCAGAATCACTTGCTCCGGATCAGCGTCTTTGCCCCACCACAGCCATTCACGCCCCCTTAGTGCCAAGTGTCTGCTCATCTTCTCCAGGCTCGCATTGCTCGCCATCACCTTGAGCCCTCTGCTGCGGCCCTGCTTAAGAGCAGGACTGCCGACCTGGCAGGTTGTGGCGACAAACACGAGCTCACCATCAAGTGTGTATTTTTACAAATCAGGGTGGTCTAATTCAGACACGCGCTGATTTTCTGGCTAAGGTTGATGCGAAGTTTCTCAGCGTGGTCTGCTTAGGACAACATTTTTCGATCAAATAGAGCAGCTTTCTATGATATTTGTAACAGGCGGTGCCGGCTTCATCGGCTCAAATTTCGTACTGCAGTGGTGCGCGAACAACAGCGAACCCGTCGTCAACCTTGATGCGCTCACCTATGCAGGCAATCTGGGCAACCTGCAGTCGCTGGAGGGCAATACACAGCACCAATTTGTTCGCGGCAACATCTGTGATGCAGCGCTGCTGGCCCAACTATTCGCTGAGCATCGCCCCCGCGCGGTCGTACATTTCGCAGCCGAGTCCCACGTTGACCGCTCAATCACTGGCCCCGAAGCGTTCGTCGAAACCAACGTTGTAGGCACCTTCCGCCTCCTCGAAGCGGCACGCGGGCACTGGAACAGCCTCGAAGGCGACGAGAAAAAAGCCTTCCGTTTCCTGCACGTCTCCACCGACGAGGTGTACGGTACGCTCGGGCCAAACGACCCAGCGTTCACCGAAACCACTCCGTACGCCCCAAACAGCCCTTACTCGGCCAGCAAAGCTGCAAGCGACCACTTGGTGCGTTCGTACTTCCACACCTACGGCATGCCCGTACTGACCACCAACTGCTCGAACAACTACGGCCCCTTCCACTTCCCAGAAAAGCTGATCCCGTTGATGATCGTCAACGCCCTGGCCGGTAAAGCCCTGCCGGTCTACGGCGACGGTCAGCAAATCCGCGATTGGCTGTATGTTCAAGACCACTGCTCGGGCATCCGCCGCGTGCTGGAGGCAGGGACCTTCGGCGAAACGTACAACATCGGCGGCTGGAACGAAAAAGCCAACATCGACATCGTTCGCACCCTTTGCGGCCTGCTCGATGAGCTTGCCCCAGTCACCTCGCGCCAGGTGATCAATCAGCAGACTGGCAAACCGGTCGAGCAATACGCAGAGCTGATCACCTATGTCACCGACCGCCCGGGCCACGACCGTCGCTACGCCATCGATGCTCGCAAGATCGAGCGCGAATTGGGCTGGAAGCCTGCTGAGACCTTCGATACCGGCATACGCAAAACTGTAATGTGGTACCTGGCCAACCAGGAGTGGGTAAAAGGCGTCATGGATGGCAGCTACCGCGACTGGGTTGCTCAGCAGTACGGAGCAAACAAGGCGTGAAAATCCTGCTGCTGGGAAAAAACGGCCAGGTAGGCTGGGAGCTACAGCGCGCTTTGGCCCCGCTGGGTGAAGTCATTGCACTGGATCGCCAAGGTAGCGGCGAACTCTGTGGCGACCTGGCTGAGCTGGAAAGCCTTGCCGCCACCGTACGCCACGTGGCCCCTGACGTGATCGTCAATGCGGCCGCCTACACGGCGGTGGACAAGGCAGAAAGCGAACAGGCGCTGGCAGCACTGATCAATGCCGAGGCTCCTGGCGTGCTGGCTCGCGAAGCTGCGGCATTGGGTGCTTGGCTGATTCATTACTCCACGGACTATGTGTTCGATGGCAGCGGCCAGAGCCGCTGGCAGGAAGATGCCCCCACTGGTCCATTGTCGGTCTATGGCCGCAGCAAGCTCGAAGGTGAACGCGCCATCGAGGCCAGCGGCGCCCGCGCCGTGGTACTGCGCACCAGCTGGGTGTATGCTGCGCGGGGTCACAACTTTGCCAAGACCATGCTGCGCCTGGCTGCTGAGCGTGATGCGCTCAATGTGGTAGCCGACCAGTTTGGTGCCCCTACCGGGGCTGAACTGATTGCAGATGTAACCGCACACATCCTGCGACAGATCACCAATGCTGCAGACGCAAGCCAGTTGGCCGGTACCTATCACCTGGCCGCAGCGGGCGAAACCAGCTGGCACGGCTTTGCTCGGTTCGTGCTGGCTCACGCTGGCAGTAAAGGTGTTGCGCTGAAAGTTTCGGCCGAGCAGGTCGGCGCCATCAGCACCGAGGACTATCCAGTACCCGCACCACGGCCGCGCAACTCGCGCCTGGCGCTGGATAAGCTCGAAAGCACCTTCAAACTCAAGATGCCGCTTTGGAAGCAAGGCGTGCAACGGATGCTGGACGAAATTCAGCAATAGGGACTCTCATGGCTCGTAAAGGAATTATTCTGGCTGGCGGTTCGGGCACTCGCCTGCATCCAGCCACGCTGTCGGTATCGAAACAGCTGCTGCCGGTGTATGACAAACCGATGATCTACTACCCGCTCAGCACCCTGCTGCTAGCTGGTATTCGCGACATCCTGATCATTTCCACACCGCAGGACACACCGCGTTTCGAACAGCTGCTGGGTAACGGCAGCCAGTGGGGCCTCAACCTTTCTTATGCAGTGCAGCCAAGCCCGGACGGGTTGGCGCAGGCATTCACCATCGGTGCCGACTTCATTGGCAACGATACGTCGGCGCTGGTACTGGGCGACAACATTTTCTACGGTCACGATTTCCAGTCGCTGCTGCTCAATGCTGGTAATGTCGAAACAGGCGCTTCGGTGTTTGCCTACCACGTTCACGACCCCGAGCGTTATGGCGTAGCCGAGTTCGATGCATCGGGCCGAGTGCTGTCGTTGGAAGAAAAGCCTAAAGCACCGAAATCTAACTATGCGGTCACCGGCCTCTACTTTTATGACAATCAGGTAGTCGACCTGGCGCGCGGCCTGAAGCCATCCGCCCGCGGCGAACTGGAAATCACCGATCTCAACAACTTGTACCTTCAGCAAGAACAACTGCGAGTGGAGATCATGGGCCGAGGCTATGCATGGCTAGATACCGGTACTCACGACAGCTTGCTGGACGCCAGTCAGTACATTGCGACCATGGAGCGCCGACAAGGCCTCAAGGTCGCATGCCCTGAGGAGATCTGCTTCCGCGCCGGTTGGATTGATGCCGAACAGCTCGAGCGCCTGGCGCAACCGTTGCTCAAGAATGGTTACGGACAGTATTTGAAAAACTTGCTTAAAGAAAAGGCCTTTTGATGCATGCAATTCCTTTGGCAATCCCCGATGTCTTCCTATTCACACCCAAGGTTTTCGGGGATGAGCGCGGCTTTTTTTATGAGAGCTTTAATGCCAACGTTTTCAGCGAAGTCATCGGCCACCTGCCCAACTTCGTTCAGGACAACCACTCGCGATCGGTAAAAGGCGTACTGAGAGGCCTGCACTACCAACTGCCACCCCATGCACAGGGTAAGCTTGTGCGCGTGGTACAGGGCGAGGTGTTTGATGTGGCGGTTGATATCCGACGCTCCTCTCCAACCTTTGGCAAATGGGTCGGCGCAATGTTGTCAGCCGATAACAAGAACCAATTGTGGATTCCACCCGGCTTCGCACATGGCTTCATCACATTGAGTGAAACTGCCGAGTTTCTATACAAGACCACAGATTTTTACTCAACCAAGAGTGAGCGGTGCATTGCGTGGAACGATGCTGAAATTGGTGTCGAGTGGCCGTTGGACTTTACCCCTTCACTATCTGCGAAAGATATGCTGGGAGTGCCCTTCATCAACGCCGAAGTATTTGACTGATCATTTTTCAGAATGGGCGCATTTCTTATCTGCGCCCTTTAGAAAACTCAGTCAGACAATACCCTTCACATCAAACCACCCCCGCGACATTTCAGCGCATAAGATATGCATAAAGAAGAAGCCATGATGCAAGACTCGCACCTGTTGTCAGCCTTACAATCACTGAAAACAATTATTCCGGGAAAGCTTGTAGAAAACGAAAAATACTACACCGAACAAAAACACAAAAATCAACAGCATTTCAGGAGCTTCATTTCCGAAGAGGCATCAGGAAATATTCTTCACCCCTCAGTCTTCCCGGATGCGCTTATGGAGGGGTACCTGCAAAATGCCTTAGGGAAAATATCACATGGTCGCGCATGAACAGTGAGTCCATCAAAGAAATGGAAGAAAGTAAAAGGCATGAGATCTTCTTGAAAAATGTCGAAAACATCAAGCTAAGAATATAGTTCTCGCACCACAATTGAAACCCTATATGCATACAGGGGTGCCCCGCCCCCTTTAGCCAGCCAGAATAGACGTACACCATCCGCCATACAAAATCAATTTAAAGAGTACTGTTTTGACAACTCCCCAGCTCGCAGCTACGACTGCATAATAAGCAATCCTGGGCTGGCCTCTTCGCGGGTAAGCCGCTCCCGCAGGGATCACCGCAAACCTAGGTTTACGCTGCGGGTCAACGCGCAACGAGGCCAGTGAAGGCTGCGTAACTGTCAGGGAGATTGAACAATGACTACAGACACCACTCCAAGCACCGTCGGCAAGACCAAGTTCTTCTAGGGCGAAAACAGACCCAACCGCTGTTCTGCATATAACCCGGCATGCCCTGTCTGCACACTCGGGAGCAGGCATCCGAGCTGATGGGCTATGCGCAGGAACTCACCATCAGTGGCCTGATGGATGACAACCCCAAGTTGGTATGGGCCGCCTACTACCTGGGTGCCTTGGCCAAGGCGCTGATGGATGATGCCGAAGCCGGCATGGCCCATTGAGCGCACGGCTGGTTGAGACCTGTAAACGTTCACTCGGCGCTCAACCAGCTGCCGATCCACCTCGGCGTGGGTCCCACCGCGCAAACTCTGGCCAAACTGAATGACGATCGGTTGAGGGCGCATTACTCCGTTTCAGCTAAAAACAGCCTGGGCACACTTGGGTAGCTGGAGCCGTGGCAAGCCGTTACAGCAGGCGATTGATGCTCCAGTCCCGGCTTATAGCCAATAACTGGCAAATCCCCGTCTCCGTGCCAAACTTGCTGCCGGAACTTCAAGTGGCATCGAGGTGCTGTTCTTTTTAAACCTTGCTCCATTCCTCTCTGCGGGATCGACACCCGTGTGTAGTTGACTTGCACCACTGCGGTAACCACCCCCCAGCAGTCTCGCCTCGCGCGAGTGGATGACTCTGAAATCATCACAGGTAAGTTCGACATGGACACGATATTGCGCGAGGCGCTCACCGATAATCAGGTCTACCTGGGCATCCAGCTGGCCGACCTTCAACTGCTAGACAAGTATGCAGCCCCCGACGCGCGTCCTACCCAAGGCCTTTACACTGACTTTTCGGGGGTCAGAACCCGCTTGTCGTTCTTCGGCATCGACAGCCACCCCGGGGAGCAGCATGTAGGCAGAATCCCCTTCCCAGACGACGCCCTGCATGCCGAGGCAATCGAGTACATCGCAGCACTCGTGGCGCTGGAGCAGGCCAAGGACAGCTTCACGGTCGTCGAACTGGGCGCCGGCTATGGCCCTTGGCTGGTGTTTGCGGCAAAAGCAGCCCAGCAGCGCGGTATCGCCCGTATCAACCTGCTTGCCGTGGAAGCGGACCTGCAACGCCATGAGCTGTTTTTCACCAACCTGCGCGACAATGGCCTGCCGTTGCCTGCAGACCCGGTGCCCGCCGCCACCTCTCACGCAAGCAACGTCCAGGTACGCTGTATTCACGGTGCGATTGCCGATGTCGACGGCAAGCTGTCGTTCGGTTCGCAGAGCTTGCTGGACTGGGGCGCGGCGCCCATTACCGATGGCGGTACCGAGGATTACCGCGGCATCACGGTCAAGGCCGAAGAAATCGACGCCTATTCGATTGAAACGGTACTCGCCGACCTGACCGAAGTGGACTTCATGCACATGGACATCCAGGGTTTCGAGCTCAAAGCCATCCGCGCCGCCCTCGACGCCTTGCAGCGCAAGGTACGTGTCTTGCTGGTGGCAACACACAGCCGGGCGCTGGAGGGCGGCATCATCGACCTGCTGCACGACAATGGCTGGAAGCTGCTTTACGAGAAACCTTGCAAGTTCACCCCCGGCAGCGGCATTGATCTGACGGCCCTGACTTACCTGGATGGGACGCAGGTGTGGGTCAATACGCGCTTCGGCAGCCCGGCTCAGGCGCAGCCTGTCGTCGAGCGACCTACTGTGCACCCTGAGGAATGCGTGCACAAACAGCGTCTCGATGCGGTTTATCGCTCTACCAGTTGGCGAATTACCGGGCCGATGCGCTGGCTGAAAACGCAACTGACGGGTTGAAGCACCTGCGTAAGTGCAACGGTGGGTAGCGCTGACGATGGGACTGCGTCCATCGACAACAACCCAGTTGAAAACCAGATACGGCCATGGGCGCTTGGCTGCTCGAAGTGGTTGTTAGTTGATTCAGGTGCAGACGCCGTCTGCACCTCGGATTGTGCATTGAGGCTCGAGTGCTCGCCGAGGGCATGGCATGGCGGCCGGTTGCTTCTCCTGTGACGGCTGTCTGGCTACAATAGCGCCACTTTCAGGAGAACACACATGCAGCAAGCTTCAGACAGGGCCCTGTTCGCCAACCAACTCAGAGGCTTGGCGATCGTTGCCGTCATCATCGTACATTGGTGCGGCATCTATTGGTTTGCCCGTGACACAGTTGCGTCCTACATCCACGCGCCGGTGGTGGAAGGTCCTTCATCGAGCATGATTTATTTCCTGACCATCCCGACATTCAACTACGGGCCGTTTGGAGTTTCAGTGTTCTTTCTGATCAGCGGCTTTGTCATCCCGTTCTCTCTAAACCGCCTTGCACCCAAGCAGTTCCTCGTGGCGCGCTTCCTGCGAATTTACCCCACCTATATCGTCGGTTCGCTGGTGATGCTGGCACTGGTCTACCTCTCCAGCCGTTACTGGGGCCAGGCGTTTTCCATGCCGATGGACCGTTTGCTGGCCAACCTGATGCTGATTCAGGGTAACGTGGCGCAGCCGACCATCGATCTGGTCAACTGGACGCTGTCCGTCGAGATCAAGTTCTACATTATCGCAGCCCTGATGTACGGCGCGATCAAAACGGGTAATGCCTACCCTATCTTCCTGTTCGCTGCGGCCGTACTGGGTATCAGCGAGACCTCTGCGACCGTTGCCAGCATTACTCATTTGAGTCAGGGCCTGATCGAGTCGCTCAAAACCGAGCTCATGTGTGTAATCTTCATGTTTATCGGCACAGGCTTCTATCATCACTACACCGGTACCTACTCCACCCGTCAGCTGGCTAGCTATACCGCGATCCTGATGATCCTGTTCCTACTCTGCGGGCCGCACACCGGCTGGCGCGAGCAAATTCCTACCGTGCCGCAGAACTATCTCTACGGTTTCATCGTGTTTACCGTCAGCTACCTGCTGCGGGGCTATTTCAGGCCATTCGCACCGTTGGACTTCATTGCGAACATCAGCTACTCAATCTACGTGTTGCACTCAATCATCGGCTACGCCTCTATCCGATTCCTCATGGACCAGGGGCTATCATTCCCGGTGTCCGGGCTGCTGACGTTGATTTTCGTACTGGCGCTGTCGTACGCGCTGCACCGTCTAGTGGAGGTACCGACCATGCACTTGGGCAAGCGGCTGTTCCATAAGAAGCCGGCGCAGGCCACAAGCCAATCCGCTGCGGACGTTGAAATAGCCAAGTAAGTGAGCAGGCCCTCTGGCAGCGCCTCCAGGGCCTGTTACCTCGAATGGCGCGGTGATTGCCAGCCTTTGCCCCCCACAATCGAGCATGCCCCGCAGGCTACACCGCCTGCGCGGCCCGCATTGACAGCTTTGAGCCGGCAATGACAGCATTTCAATTTACCCGCCAGTGAAGCCTTCATGACCGCCCCCGCCGCCCCAGCCGAACGGCTGTACACCCTCGATACCTTACGAGGTATTGCCGCACTCAGTGTCGTGTTTTGGCATTGGCAGCACTTCTTCTATGTGGGCGACAGCCCCGCAGGCTTCGACCCTGCGCGCCAACCGTTCTACACGGCCCTGGCGCCGCTTTACCACCACGGCGGCCTGGCCGTGGAACTGTTCTTCTCGATTTCGGGCTTCGTCTTTTTCTGGCTGTTTTCATCGGGCATCGCCAATGGCAAAGTTTCACTTCGCCAGTTCGCTGTCGACCGTTTCAGCCGGCTATATCCACTTCACCTGGTGACCTTCGGGCTGGTTGGCGTATTGCAGGCAGTGTACCTGGCCAAGCACTCCAGCTACTTCGTCTACCCCTTCAACGATGGCTACCATGCCCTGCTCAACCTGCTGCTCGCGCCAGCCTGGGGCTTTGAAAAAGGCTGGTCATTCAATGCACCGGTCTGGTCGGTGTCGGTGGAAGTGCTGCTGTATGCATCGTTCTTCATCATCTGCCTTGCCGGGCGTTGGCGCTGGTTGCTGGCTGCTGCGGCCTTTGGCCTGGGATTGATGCTCTACCCGAATGGCTACAAGGTTGGCAGTGGCTTGCTGTGCTTCTACCTGGGCGGCATCGCCTACGCCCTGCTGGCAGTGTTGCGGGCCAAATTCGGCAGTGGCATCGCGCTGGGGATAAGCAGCGCAATCGCGCTGGCGGCCTGGTTCTGGCAGCTGCAGGTAGCCGAAGCCATCAACAGCTACTTGGTCATGTGCCTGTGCTTCCCGGCCACGCTGGCGATGCTGGCGGCCGCCGGGCTGCACTGGCCCGGCCTGCTGAGCTCTGCGGGGTGGGTAGGGGATATCAGCTACTCGTCCTACCTGCTGCACTTCCCCTTGCAGGCGGTGTTCGCCATGGCAATGGACGGCCTGGGCTTTGCCCGGGAAACCTTCTACCAGCCCTGGGTAATGCTGCTGTTCTTTGCCCTGCTCGTCCCCCTGAGCCTGGCGAGCCACCACCTACTGGAGCGCCCGGCGCAGCGTTACCTGCGCGCCAAGTTGGCACGGCGTAACTCGCCGGTGCAGGTACAGGTATGAGCGCAAGGCCTTGGGCAAGGTAGGCGAAGGGGCGGTACTCGCCCCTTCGCACGCTTCACGGCAGGATCGTGACTTTCGACAGGCCTACACCCAGCATCCGCGTGTCGCCCGGCTGGCCGAGTTCGGCAGGTGAAACGGGCTTGGCGATGTTGATATCGATACGCAGCACACCGCGAGTGCAACGCGAAACATCCACGTCAAGCGGGATCTCCTGGGCTGTACCTATCACGCCTTGATACAGCACGTCGCCTTTTCGCTGGGCAATCTCGATTGCTTGCTGGCCGAAGCCCTGCAAACCCAGCACAACCTTCAGTGAGGTTTTGTCCTCGTAGAACTGGTGCTCCTTGCACGGCAACGCCAACGAAGCCTTGTTCTTCTTCGACCATACGCCCCACTGCTCAACTGCGTACCAGCCCGAATACAAGGCGAAATTGCCAGTGCCACTCACCCCCACGCTGTAGGCGCCAGGTTTTACCTTGAGCAACATTGAGCCGTATTCGTCATCGGTCAGACGCACGAAGTGCTCTGCGCCAGAGGTGCCTGCCTTGGTCTTGGCAAATGCCTGCAGTTTTTCCGGTTCTACCGTGCAGTGCGCCGGGATGGTGACCATGTCGCCATCGCCGGGGTGCAGCAACAGTTTGCGGCAGTCCGGGCCCAGAACACCGAGCAACTTGTACTGGTAGATGGTTTCACCGTAGCCCGAGAACCGCTCGATGAACACTTCTGCGGGCGGGGTGTAGAGGCCTGGCAATTTGCTCTGAATCAAGTTGGAGAACGGCGTGGGGTTTGAATAGCTTTCTGGCTGCTTGGGGTTGTAGGTGATGATGCTGGCCACTGCCAGTACCACAGCGCCCCCTGCCACTAACCAGCTGAGCTTGCTGCGCAGCGACAGGTTGCGCAGCACATGCAGCACCACCGGGAACCACAGCGGCAGGTACCACAGCGAATAGCGGGCTAGGCCTGGGGTTGCGCCAGAGTTCAGATTGGTGGTGGAGGCATGGGCAAAGAAGTTGACTAGCAGGAACACAAACGAGAACAGCAGGTAGGCAACGTCCAGGCGCTTCTGCCCCGAACGGGCCACCTTCAGGTAAACCAGCGCCAACAACGAGAAGTAAACGCCCAGGGGCCAGTTCGGCAGCAGCCCCAGGTCTGGGTCGAAAATCCAGATGTAGAAGGTTGAAAGGTTAAGCCCGAGGGAAGCCCCGCCCGCGAGCAGTTGCGGTGTCAGTACGCCAAAACGCAGGAAATAGTAAACCGGGTGCGCCAGCACCGCGAACGCGGTAGCCACGGCCATACACACTTCCCACAGCGTGAATGCCTGGGCACGCAACATTACAAAACGGTAGGCGAACGGGAAGAAGGCGATCAGTGCGAAGCTTGGGTTCTGCGTAGACGCCAGGGCAATACACAAAGCTGCTGCCAAGTGCCGCCGAGAAAACATGAACATCACGCCGAGCATGGTGAAGCAATAGGTAAACAGCTCGGTGTGAACCTTGTCGAAGAACCACAGCATTGGCGAGCACAGCGTCATTAGCGTGAAAGCTATGAGCCCTGGCCGACCGTACAGGCGGTAGGCAACCATGGCCGAGAAGCTAACCAGCACATAGTGCAGCACCAGAAATGCAGTGTGCGGCTGCAGCGACAGCCCAAAAAGACCTGCAAGCTTGGCCGGCAGAAATGCCAGGAAACTGTAGAACCAGAAGTGGTTGAAGTCGGCGGTGGCGCCCAATCGCAAATCTGGAAACATGTTGGCCAGGAAGTCAGCTGGCATGAAACCGCTGATCGTATGCGACAGAAACAGTTGCTGGTAGGCATCGAAGGCGGGTGCCGTCATCCATGGCCGCAGGGTCTGCAACCAGGCCAAGAACATCCCGTAATACTCTGAGCCGTCACCCACTCTCTGCGCCTGCAGATGACTGAGTGCGGCAAAAACAATCAAAAACGCTATGGCAATTCCGAAGTAAGGCGTCGAACCTCCCCGCGCCGTACTGGAATCGACATCTTTATGCATCCGCATAACCGCCCCTAAGTTCTATTTATCACAGCCTGCGTACGCAAGCTGCTCGGCGAAGGCGGACACAGCCCCCGTGCCCGCTTTCGATGAAGCCGATGATTACAGAAGCTGCTCGGCTACCTTGCGCCCCTCACGGATCGCATAGTTAGTGCCGCGGTCTTCCGGGTAGATCTGCGCCATGGTCGAGATCAGGGCGTTGTCGAACGGCGTGGACGCATCAGGCACGTAGCTGGAGTAATTGCGCTCGGTTACCGGCTGCGCATACTCCGAACGCCATACCTTGTAATCGACGACCCAGTGCTTTTCGAAGTTCGGGAACATGCGCTTGAGGTGGCCCAGGGCAAAGTCCAGGTACTGCTCATCGTTGTAGGCCCACACCGGGTCTTCGGTGGCCAGGTAGCGGGACAGGTAGGCAATGTGGGTGCCTTTGTAGTTGTCCGGCGTATCGAAGTTGGTGTGCTCGATCACCCCCACGAACGGGAACCCGGGGTCATTGACGTTCAGCCAGTAGGTGTCCGACAGGCTTTGCTTCAGGCGCAGCACCAGGCACATGTTGCCCAGGTACTTCACGCGCCGCAGGCGCTCTTGCCACTGCGGTTCGGCAGCCCCTTCGAACATGTTGGCAATCAACGGGAACGACGGAGTGAACAGGAACTTCTTGCCAGCTACTTCGCCACCAGAGGTTTTCACCGCCAGCATCTTGCGGCCTTCGCCTACGACGCCGTCAACGCGGGTATTGAACTCCACTTCACCGCCATTGGCGCGAATGGCGGTTACCAAAGCGTCGGCAAGGCGGCCAAAGCCACCCTTGAAGTAAGCCAGCTCCTCACCGCCCTTGTCATTGCGGGTGCTGCCGCGCAGTACAAGCTTCTTCCACATCCACACCGCGTTCACGGCTTCTGCGTAGACGGAGAACTTGGAGGTGATCAGCGGCTCCCAGACCACCTTGTACACCGACTTGCCGCACATGCTTTCAAGCCATTCGCGGATGCTCAGGTGCTCGATGGTTTTCCAGTCCTTGATCTTGCGCACCTGGAACACCAGCAGGCCCAGGCGAATGCGGTCGATGAACGACAGGGCCTTGAAACGCAGCAGATCAAGGGGAGTGGACAACTTCCACATACGCCCGTTGAAATACATGCCAGTACGGGTCGGCAGCAGGATGACGTCACCGTCCAACCCCAGCTCCTTGACCAGCTCAGGCACGAACACGTCATTGTTGAACCAGTGGTGGTAGAACTTCTCTACCTTGACGCCGTCGTTGAACTCGAATACGCCCGCCAGCCCGCCAGCGGTGGAATCCGCTTCCAGAACCTTTACGCGTTTTCCCTGTTTCGACAATGCGTAAGCTGCCGTAAGGCCGGTGAAACCACCGCCCACGATAACTACATCGTAATCCGTCATATTTCTGTACCAAAATAGAAGTTGGTCGTAATCACTTTCGAGCCGCCTTGAATAACGCAGGCCTTGACCAGATGGCCAGCGCGCCCGCCAACGTGGTGGGTACCCAAAGCGCTAAATGAACGATCACGGCATAGCTGCCCGCCTGGGCGGAGCTGCCACCGATCAGGGTGACGGCGGTGAACGCCGCCAGGTGGAACGGCCCGACATAACCGGGCGAAGAGGGTGCCAGGGTGGAAAGCGTCGTGATCGCCATGACCAGCAGCGCCATGAACGGGCTGACATCCAGCCCCAGGCCTTTCAGGGCGAAGTAGAACAACCCCGACTCACCGGCCCATACCAGCATCGACAGCAGCAGCATGGCGATCAGGATGCGCGGCCGCGACATGACCTCGAAGCTTTCGAACAGGCTGGCCACCATTGCCAGAATCGGTTGCAGCTTCGACTGCTTGCCGCCCTCCCCCGCGCGCTCAGCCCAGGCGGCAAACAGCCGGGCAAAGGTGCCGGAAAAGAAAAACCCGATTGCCAGGGTCAAACCACCCAAACACGCCAGTACCTGCGCGGACCGGTATACCGGTGCGGGGATTTCGATGACCTGAATAGCCAGTACGCCGACAGCCAGGCAGATCAGCAATGTCACCAGGTCAATCAGGCGCTCGACCACCAAGCTCGTGGTGGCAGCGGTTTTGGTAACGCCCATCGCGCCGGGGAACACCAGCGCACGTACGACGTCACCAAGCCTGAGCGGCAGCACGTTGTTCAAGGCGATAGCGCCCAGAAAAGGCGCCGCGCAATTGCCAAACGAGGCGGTCTTGCTTGACGTCGACAGCATCAGCGACCAGCGCAGGATGCGGATCGCATAGCCGAAAGCCAACGAAAGCACGCCCAGCACCAGGTAGTGCCACTGGAAGCTTTCCAGGGCTTTCAATACTTCGGACACGTCGACAAGCCGCAGCACGGCCAGGATGCACAACACGGATACACTGGCGCCGATGGCGTGCTTGACCCAACGGCGTTCTTTGGTAGGCGTAGCTGTTGTCATAGGTAACGTCAGATCCGCCAAGGCGCCTTGTTGTTGGCCCACAGCGCTTCCAGTTCACGCTTGTCGCGCAGCGTATCGCACGGCTGCCAGAAGCCATGGTGATGGAAGGCCGACAACTGGCCATCGCGGGCCAGGTTCATCAGCGGTTCGCGCTCCCAGGAGGTGGCATCGCCATCGATGTAGTCGATCACCGAAGGCTCGAGCACGAAGAAACCGCCGTTGATCCAGCCAATTTCATCGCTTGGCTTTTCTTCGAAGCTGGACACGTTGTTGCGCTCATCGATGTTCAGCACGCCGAAACGGCCTGGCGGTTGAACAGCCGCTACCGTGGCGAGCTTGCCATGCTGGCGGTGGAATTCCACCTCCGCGCTGATATCGATATTCGACAACCCGTCGCCGTAGGTCAGGCAGAAGGTTTCGCCGTTCAGGTAGGGGGCGACACGCTTCAAACGGCCGCCGGTCATGGTTTCGGCACCGGTATCGACCAGGGTGATGCGCCAGTCTTCAGCCTGGCTGTTGATGACCTGGTGTTCCCCCGTGGAGAGATCGATCACCATGTCCGACATGTGGCGGTAGTAGTTGAAGAAGAATTCTTTGATCACATAGCCCTTGTAGCCCAGGCAAATGACGAAGTCCTTGATACCGTGATTGGCGTAGCTGCGCATGATGTGCCAGAGCAGCGGCTTGCCACCGATTTCAACCATCGGTTTCGGTTTGGTATCGGACTCTTCGGCAATCCGTGTACCCAAGCCACCCGCCAAGATTACAGCTTTCATAAATGCTCCCTTATAGTTTCAGATCTGCAGGATCAAAGTTCAAACTCTTCTGCACTACCGCGACCGGGTCAGCGCGCAGTACCAAATAGATCCTGAGTAGGTATTCACCGATAATTCCCAGCAGGAAGGAATTCAATCCAATACCAAACAGGACCAGTATGTGAATACTGGCGAGGCCCCGCGGAAGTTCAGGGTGAAAAATGCGCAACACCAGGTAGTAAAGCGCACCTAGCACGCTCGCAGCCAAGATCACCAGCCCCACGAACGACGCCGCGCGCAATGGCACGGTGGAGTGGTTCAAGACAGCGGTGAGGCCCAGCCTGACCAGGCGAGACACATTGAACTTGCTTTCCCCGGCGATGCGCGCATCGCGGTCATACGGCACGCCGACCTGGTTGAAGCCAATGCCGGCGATCATCCCGCGCAGATAGGGGTTGGCCGTCTTGGTCTGTAGCAGCACATCGATGACCTTGCGGTCGATCAGGCGGAAATCCCCCACATCCCGTGGAATGGGGTGCTCGCTGACTTTATCGATCGCCCAGTATCCCAAGCGCCGGAAGGTATGCAGCAGCCAGCTTTCCGGGCGTTTGCGGCGCACGCCGTACACCACTTCATGGCCCTGCTGCCAGAGCTCGAAGAATTGTTCGAGCAGTTCAGGCGGGTCCTGCAGGTCGGCGTCAATCTGCATCACCGCATCGCCTTGGGCGTGCATATAGTTGGCCAGAATCGAGCGCTGAAAGCCGTAGTTGCGCGAGAAACGAATGGCCCTGACGCGGCTGTCCTTACTAGCCAGCGCTGCCAGCATGTCCCAGGTCTTATCGTCCGAGTGGTTATCGGAGAACACGAATTCAAGGCGGCAACGATCCTGCATTTTGGTGCCCAGAGCATCCAGCCGCGCATACAGTGCTTCGATATTTCCGGCCTCATTCAGCACGGGAATTGAAATCGAAATTAATGGCAAATCATTTTGCATTGATCAGGCCCCGATAATAGTTGCCAACATGGTTACACGAGAGCCTTCATGTAATCATTGACGCCGGCTAAAGTGTCGCGGAATATACAATCCGCCAGCACCTGCGGCTGGGAGAAAATATGCTCGAAGTTTTCTTGCGGTGGGTCGGCAAGTTCTCCGAGCCCAAGCAGATCGGGTTTATCCGCCGCAGCGAACACCGACTGTGCCAAGGCGGCCAAGGTTACGGGCCGGCCATGACTCAGCGCCAACACGCCATGCACGCGTTTATCCACCAGTTGGTAAATAGCCGCGGCATCGTCATCCACATGATGATACTCGCGTAGCTGTCGACCTGAGGTCATTGCAAACCGAGCGTCGCTTCGCAGTGCCTTGGCAATCAAACCCAGGAACATGAACGGGCTTGGCTCGCCCCCGCCATACAGCGTGTGGATGCGCACGTGGGTCACCGGGGCACCCAGGCGGTGTTGTTCGGCAACGTAGTCGCCAAGCCTGCGCTTGCTGTCGACGTAGGGGTTGGCGGTCAAAATCTCCTCCATCACCGTACCGAAGGTCACCACCTGCACCCCCATAGGCACCAGGGCCTCGATGAGGTTGCGCGGCAAGTCGAGGTTCACCGCTTCAAGCGCTTCACGACCAAGGGCAGGGTCGAGCAAGCCGGAGCACACAAACACCACATCGCCTGGCTGCACGCGTGGCGCAAAATAGGCTTCGATGTGAGCTCGCGCATCTGCAGCGCACCACCCTGCGTAAGCACCTCGTTCAAGCTGAACGACGTCGGCCGGTGCGTAGCGGTTGCAGATAGCCTGCCCTAGTCTTCCACGGCTGCCGATGACATACATCATCCGGCGATACCTGCACGCCACTCATCAATCTGCGCTTGGGTAATTTCACGCACTTTTGCCGGGTTGGCGTAGTAATCACGGTACCAGGAGGCTGTCTTGAGCACGACAGCCTCGGTGTCCCATACCGGTTGCCAGCCCAATTGGTTGTGCGCCAGGGAACTGTCGAGGGCCAAGGCCCCAGCTTCGGGCAAGGGGTTGTTCATGTATTCGAGATCTGGCCGCTGCCACTGAGCGCTCATCATCTCAAGCACGGCGCGCACCGAATGCTGCTTGAGCTCCTGCGGGCCCAGGTTCCAAGCCTTGGCTACGCGCTCCGGTGTGTCGGAGAGCAGGCCCGCAAGAATTACCAGATAACCATGCACCAGCGCCAGAACATGCTGCCATGGGCGGGTCGCGTCCGGGTAACGGAGGGTCAAGCTTTGCTTATCGACAACGGCCCGCACGAAGTCTGGAATCAACCGGTCCTCGGACCAGTCACCGCCACCGATGATGTTGCCGCCACGCGCCGTTGCGATGGCCGGCCCCTGCCCGGAAGCGAATGGATAGGAGGCGGCGTAGCTTTGGATGATCATTTCCGCAGCGGCCTTGGAGGCGCTGTAAGGGTCTTTCCCGCCGAGGGGATCGTTTTCACGATAAGGCCAGGCCCATTCGTTGTTGCGGTAGACCTTGTCGGTAGTAATGCACAGCACGCCACGAACGCTCTTCACCTGACGCGCAGCCTCGAGCACATGTGCAGTGCCCTGGGCGTTCACCAGGAACGTTTCCAGCGGCTCGCGGTAGGAGCGCCGAACCAATGGCTGGGCTGCCAGGTGCAAAATGACATCTGGCTGAAAGCGTTCCACCGCTTCCTTCAACTTGGCAAAGTCGCAGATATCCCCAAGGGTGCTATCGACGCTGTCGGCCAGTTTCAGTTCGTCGAACAGCGCCGGTGTGGTTTCCGGCTGCAGCGAGTAGCCAGCCACCTTGGCGCCCAGTGCCTGAAGCCACAAGCAGGCCCAGCCTCCAGTAAACCCGGTGTGGCCTGTCACAAATACCTTTTTATTTGCGAGCGCTTTTTCAAAATCTAGCGAAGAGGTCATTTTTTCCATGCTCTTTGAATCCTGACAGGCACTCTCGATGCCACCAAAACCGTAAACGGAGGCCCAAAAACTACAGCGGGCAAGCATACCGTGCCCCAGTGGCTCAGGGATACCCGGCACCCTGGATGCCGGGTTACAGCAAGGTCGACTGAGTATCTGTCAATTAGTACCTGAACCGGTTGATTTCACCCATCAGCTGCTCTGCGCTGGCCTGCCATGTCAGCCATGGCATATCAGCAGATTGCGGATGCTGGCCCTGCTCGAACGCCATGAGCCATTCTTTGAGCCTGTCAGCGATTTCCTGGGTCTGTTGCCCCTCGAAGTACCAGGCATGCTCGCCTGCCACCTCACGAAACACCGGCAAGTTCCTGGCGATGATCGGCAGCTTGTGTTGCGCAGCCTCGATCAACGGCAAGCCGAACCCTTCGCCGTAAGACGCTGCGATGAGGCAATCACACGACTTGTAAAGATGCTCAAGGTATTCATCGCTCGCGCCGTTGAGCCACAGCAAGCGCTTGCCTCGCTCCGGGTGGTTGGCCAGCTTGGCCGCCAATTCATCCACCAGCCAGCCGTGCTTGCCAACGATGACCAGGTTGGCTTGCACGCCCTGCGCCCAAAGCAACTCGAAAGCCGCCAAGGTCTGCGCATGGCCTTTGCGCGGTTCGAGCGTTCCCACCATGAGGAAGTTGGTATTCGGCACCAACGCCTCCAAGCGCATCGCCGGGTCCTCGGGAATCCCCTTGGACGGCATCGATTGGTCGATATCCGCACCCAGATGGAAGGCACCGATACGGAAGTTTGGCAGACGCTCTGGATAGTGCTCACCCAGCCATTCGCGAAGTTCATCAGCCACAGCATGGGAGATGCACAACGCACCGTCGTACTGTGCAACGGCCTGGATCCATTTAAGGTAGTGGTCCTGCAGGCTTTCCACAAAGCAGTGAGGCAACTGCAGGATCAGCAGGTCGTAGACGACGAAGAATATGCTCACGCCATGCGCGCGAAGGGTGTCCAGGTAGCTGCGTTTGTGGGGCAGCACATCCATCAACAAGTCCAGGCACAGGTAGGCATCACCCGCCCGGTACGTAATAGCTTCATCCTCATGGCCCTCGAAGGGCTTGCCGAGGAACTTGGCAGTGAAGCGTGAGGCGTACCTGTAGAAAGCTTCGCCCGCCACCGTGTACACAGGCTGAACGTCATAACCGGCAGGCGGGTGGCTCAACCACTCCAGCAAGATGCTGCGCACCACTCGCTGGATGCCACTCTTGCCGTCATGTTTGCTCAGCTCGGAAATATCGACCAGAAGCTGAGGCTTGCTTGACAGCCCTTGTAGCGAGTAGTCAATAGCCTTGGCAAGACGATGGATATCCAGGCTGCTGTCATGCAACAGGTTGCTTTCAGCCAACTGCGCAATCAACGCTTCCATTGGGTCAGCCGTGGCGGCGGGTTTCGTTTTGCCATCCAGCTGCTTCAAGGCTTGCTCAAAAGCTGCGACCGCAGCCTTGCCGGTACGGTCCCACGAGAATGTTTCGGCGCGCTGTAGGCCGTGTGCAACCAGCGCGCTGCGAAATTCGTCGTTGCTCAGCGCCTGCAGCAACTTGCCAGCGATCGCCTGGACGTCCAACGGGTCGAACGTCGCATCGTCCCAACCGATTACCTCAGGCACGCTGGAGGTGTTGGCTCCGATTACCGCTGCGCCACACTTCATGGCCTCAAGCGGCGGCAAACCAAAGCCCTCATGCCAGGAGGCGAAGACATAAACCCGGCAGGCGTTATACAAGGCCACCAACTCTTCGTCGGTGATATAACCTGTGAACACCAGGTCAGTCTCGCTCAACCCTTGGCTCAGTGCAGCAGCACGGTACTGGTCGATGTGGAACTGTGGCATCTTGCCGGCAAACACCAATTGGACATTGGCAACGTCCCGTTTGACTTTGGCGAAGGCTTTGATCAGGCGGACAAGGTTCTTGCGCTCATCTGCCCCGCCCGAATAAAGCACGAACGGCTCTCGTAACTTGAACTTGGCAGCCAGGGCCTTGCACTGCGTCTCGTCCTGAATAACAGGCCGAAAAATAGCGTCCGCTGCTGTGGATACATTGACCACACTCGCTTGCTCGAGCGGCAACAGCGAAAGAGCTTCCTGGCGCGCGAATTCGGAAATCGACAGCAGCAGATCGTAATGCTTGTAGGCCTCGACCTTCTCCAGGTAATGCTTTTTGTAGGCCGGATTATTGTCCAGATATTTTTCGGGGCTGATCAGCGGAATCAGGTCGTAGAGCGTACAACTGACCAGTGCTTGGCTGTCGAGCTGCGGGGGACCGATCACCGCGTCATCGATGAAACCTTCCACTGAACTGGTGATATGCACCACATCAGGCATCAGTTCATCGATGCAGGCCTGGCGAATACGCTCTGCGACCAAACGGCGGCCATGGTTAGCGGGATCGCGGTCAGATACCGGCCCCTGGGCGTACCACACGCGAATCTGGCTTTGCGGCAGCAGATCCATGAACGCCGCACGGATCGGCTCGATACTTTCGTGCAGCATCCCATTGAGCAGCAGATAAACTTCATGGTTTGCACAGTTGCGCACAATGCCCTGTGCCAAGGACAAACTGTAGCGCCCAATACCTCTGAAGCGGCTTTCGGTTTGCGCGCCTTGCATATCAATTACAATACGCATTCGTTTCAGCCCTTCTTCATTGCAGATCGGAGAGCGCTTTCGATAGAACGCCCTCGCGGGGTCAAAGGTGCATGGTCGATGACGCCATGCTGGAGGTCATTTGCTACATCCACAGGTTCTGGCGCAAGCAGTGTACGCACCCTGTCGGCGAGCCCCGGGCAACGTCGCAGCACGGCCATGGCCAAACGACGAACTGCCGGGCGTCGGCCCACCCAGAGGCGGGCATGGGGAGCAACGCGGCGCAGAAACTTAAGCAGTGAGGCCTTGCCATGCTGAATCGGCTCCTGCAACAAGTGAGCAAGCCAACGCAGCGGCGCGGTCAGGCGCCACGAACTGCTCATGCGCATCAACTGCACCTGTTGCTCGGCTGCCGCCGCACGCAAGAATTGGTGATGGCAGTTTTCCAGCGCCAGATTGCGCTCTTTCGCTGCGCTTTCCGCACTGGCCAGCGCATGTGATGCACTGACCTGCGCCTGTTCCAGCCGCTCCTGCAGCGCACCGAACTGCCGATGCAATGCCGCCAACGTGGTTTCATGCATCTCCTGCACCGCCAACAGGTGTTCAAACTGCCCCTGCGACTGCGCCACTGGATGCGCTACACCGCTGTGATCAGTCTGATGAAGATGAACGACCTCGAGTTTTTCTTCCAGTTTGGCCAGGCGCGCTTCCAATGCCTGGTCAAAACGCTCGGCCAACTGGTCGAGCGAAACACCATAGTCAGCCTCAAATACCTTGAATGCATCCATCACTGAAGGCTCCCCATTTTTCTGTGCGACGACAGCATAGTCGGGACTTGCACCGCATAGAACCTGCCGCACACCGATTTTGCCCAACTCGTCACGCAGCTCGGGAGCCTCCTGCAGGCGCACGACCTTGGACCGTGCGAAGCCGGCATGCTCGGTGAGGAACGATAGCAGCTGATTCGGCAATGGCCGCTCATGGGTAGGGTCAAGGTAAAAGTTGTTTGTACCGACCATCACGTTTTCGGCGTTGGGCGTTTCCAGAATCAGCATCCCGGCCGGGCGCAGCACCCTCAGGGCCTCGGCGACCAGTTCTTCGAGCACGGCGAACGGCACATGCTCGGCGATGTGGAAGCCACTGACCACTACCTGGCTGTTGTCCGGTAACTTGCGCAAGGCGCTGAGGGCGTCGTCCTTGTAAGCGGGCAGCTGCAGCGCCCGGCAGGCTTCGAGCATGCCTTCGTCGAGGTCCACGCCGACCGGCGCGAAGCCTTCGCGCAGCAGCAGTTGCACCCACTCACCGCGGCCGCAACCGATATCGAGCACCGGGCAGTCGGGGTAAATCGACTTCAAGGGCTCAAGAAACGGCAGGTAGGCTTCAAGCCGCTGTGTGATCAGATCTCTCGAGCCGCGGTAGCGATCCTCGAAAGCCCTATAGAAACCAGCACTCATTACTTGCACTCCACGGTCGGCGGAATCCATGCAAGGCCGACGAATGTTTTTTCGGACATGTTGACTACGTTGAACAACAACGCCAGGTCGCGCCATTCAAAGTTATCGGCGATGTGGCTGTCGGTCGTGTGCAGGGCGATCGCCACCGAATACGATCCAACGCCCAGGTTGGCCGGGAAACGGAACCGATAATCCAGCACAGTGCCCGCACTCAGGTCGTGGCGCACGCACTCCAGGTGATGGGTGTTGGTACCGAACACGTCCTGGCCGAGGCGGTCCTTGATCACATAACCGACTACCAGCTCGGGCAGGGGCGCGTTGACCTTGACCCGAATACTCAGGCACACGTCCTCGCCCACCGCAATGTACTCGACGGGCAGCCCCTCAGCATTGTAGAGGGCCACGCTGTCGATATTGGCCTTGCCGTTGCCCGAGCGGGTCTGCACAGTGCCATCGGCCAAGGTCTGCACCTCGACGGTGGCGTTTTCCTTCTGGGCGATGATGGCGTTGTAGTAATCCATCACTTCCTCGGGCGGGCCGTCCTTGATCACGGTGCCGCCGTCGAGCAGGATCGCCCGGTTGCACAGGGCCTGGATGGCACCGCGGTCGTGGGAGACGATCAGCAACGTGGTACCAGCCTTCTGGAATTCCTTGATGCGGCCAAAACTCTTGTGCTGGAAGTAGCTGTCGCCGACCGACAAGGCTTCGTCGATGATAAGGATTTCTGGGCGGAAGGCAGTCGCCACGGCAAATGCCACACGCATCTGCATACCGCTGGAATAGGTGCGCACTGCCTGGTCGAAGTACTCGCCGATTTCGGCGAAGTCTTCGATGTCGTCGATCACGCTGTCGATCTGCTCGGTGGTGAAACCCATCAGCCCGGCCGCGTGGTAGGCGTTCTGGCGCCCGCTGAGCTCGGCATTGAAGCCCATGCCCAGTTCGAGAATGGCAGCGATGCGACCATGCACCAGGACCCTGCCCTCAGTCGGCTGCAGGGTGCCGGTAATCATCTTCAGCAGGGTCGATTTGCCGGCGCCGTTCTGGCCGACCAGGCCGATGGCCTCGCCGGCCTCGATGTTGAAGCTGATGTGCTTGAGCACCCAGTGCTCACTGCTGGCCTTGACCGGCAGGTAGAACCAGCGGGCGATGCGTTGCCACTCCGAGCGATAGCTGCGGTAGGCCTTGCCGACATTGTTGACGGACATGAGTGTCATAGGGAGTCCACCATTTCCGCGGAAGCGCGACGGAACAGGAACAAGCCCAGCACCATCAAGCCCAGGGCAATGCCGACCGGCGCAGCGAGTGCGGCCAAGTCAGGCGCAAGTTTGTAGACCAGCACATTATGGTAGGCGGTGACGATGGCAAACATCGGGTTGAGGTCAAGCGTCCCTTTGAGGTAATCCGGGACGATGTTCACCGAATAGACGATCGGTGTGAACCAGAACCAAACCTGCAGGATGATCGGGATCACCTGGCCGATGTCGCGCAGGAACACATTCATCACCCCCAGTACCAGCCCCAGCCCCACGGCGAAGGCCACGACTACCAGAGTCAGTGGCAGCAACCAGAACATCTGCAGGTTGGGCGCATGGCCGAGCACGGCGAAGATGATCATCACGGCGGCAAACAACAGCAAGTTGTTGAGCAGGCACGAGCCCACCACGATCACCGGCAGTGCAATGCGCGGAAAGCGCATTTTCTTCATCAGGTTGCCCTGCTCGATGAACACCGTCAGGCAACGCCCGACGATTTCGGCGAACAGGTTCCAGGCCAGGATGCCAGCGATCAGGTAGAGCGCGTAAGCATACTTGTTGTCGATGCCCGGTAGACGTGCGCCGAGGACATTGGACAGGATCAGGGCGTAGATGGCCACCTGTGACAGTGGATGGATGATCATCCACAGGCCACCCAGCTTGCTGCGCGCAAAGCGCGAGATGAACTCGTTCTTGATGGAGGTGAGAATGAAGCCTCTGTAGTCCCAGATGCCCCGGAGCATGCCGAACATAATTATCCTTGGATCAGACGGGCAATTTCATCGACACGACGCGCCACCAGTGCTTCATCGCCACGACTCTCGACATTCAGGCGCAGCAACGGTTCGGTGTTCGACCCACGCAGGCTGAAGCGCCAGTCGGCGAACTCGACGCTGATGCCGTCGGTGCGATCAACGCTCGGTTCCTGCGGCAGGTAGAAAGCGAGGATCTTCTCGATGGTGCCTTTCACATCGGCCACTTCGTAGTTGATCTCGCCACTGCACGGGAACGCCGCAATACGCTCGTCCACCAGCTGGGCCAGGCTCTTGCCGGTGACACTCATCAATGCCGCAACCAGCAGCCACGGGATGTTGCCGCTGTCGCAATAGGCGAAATCGCGGAAGTAGTGGTGGGCGCTCATTTCCCCGCCGTACACGGCATCTTCGGCGCGCATGCGCTCCTTGATGAAGGCGTGGCCGGTCTTGCTCTGGATGGCCTGGCCACCGGCAGCGCTGACTTGCTCGATGGTGTTCCAGATCAGGCGCGGGTCGTGGATGATCTTGCTGCCCGGGTGCTTGGCCAGCAGCATCTCCGCCAGCAGGCCGACCACATAGTAGCCCTCGATGAAGCGGCCCTGGTTGTCGAAGAAGAAGCAGCGGTCGAAGTCGCCGTCGAAGGCGATGCCCATGTCGGCGCCGGTTTCGAGCACGGCCTGGCGGGTCAGGTCGCGGTTCTCTGGCAACAGCGGGTTGGGAATACCGTTGGGGAAGTTGCCGTCGGGCTCGCCGTTGATGATGGTGATGTCCAATGGCAGGCGTGCCTTGAGCAGCTCCAGCACTGGACCGACCGCGCCGTTGCCGGGGTCGGCCAGCACTTTCAAGGGCTTGATCGCGGCCAGGTCGATGTAGGTCAGCAGGTGGTCAATGTAGGCGGTCTTGTCGAACGCTTCGCGAATGCTGCCTGGGGTAGCGGCCTGGGTGCCGAGGTCGCCAGCTTCGACGCGTTGACGAATATCGTTGAGGCCGGTGTCACCGCTGATCGGGCGCGACTGCTCGCGCACCAGCTTCATACCGTTATAACCCTTGGGGTTGTGGCTGGCGGTGACCATGATGCCGCCGTCGGCGTGGTAGTGGCTGGTGGCGAAGTAGACTTCTTCGGTACCGCACAGGCCGATGTCGATCACATCGGCGCCGCCTTCGGTCAAGCCTTTCATCAGGGCACGGGACAGGCCTGGGCTTTCCAGGCGCATATCGCGGCCAACCACGTAACTGCGGCCGCCAAGTTGGGCCACCAGAGCACGGCCGATGCGGTAAGCGATGTCGTCGTTGAGGTCGGTCGGCACTTGGCCGCGGATGTCATAGGCTTTGAAGCAGCGGGTCTGGATAGGAGCGTACATACATCTCTCTCGGTGCGGTGACGCCTGCGCGTGCACTGACTGGAAGGGGATGGCCGGCGAATGGATTGCCGAATGAGCATCGGCCCGGCACCTCGGCGAGGTACTCACGGGCCGACTGAAAAGGCCTGGATCAGGCGTCGCAACGACCGTAGTTGTCCTCAAAGCGGACGATGTCGTCTTCGCCGAGGTAGTCGCCGCTCTGCACTTCGATCAGGACCAGGTCTATGACACCTGGATTTTGCAATCGATGCTTGTGGCCGGCACGAATGAAGGTGGACTCGTTGGTGTTGAGCATCAGTTCCTGGTCATCGTTGACCACCACGGCCATGCCGCTCACCACGATCCAGTGCTCGCTGCGGTGATGGTGCATCTGCAGCGACAGCGAGGCCTTGGGCTTGACCACGATGCGCTTGATCTTGAAGCGCTCGCCGTCTTCCAGGGTGGTGTAGGTACCCCACGGGCGGTGCACGGTCTGGTGCAGCATGTGGGCGGCGTGGCCGTCGCTCTTCAGGCGCTTGACGATGTGCTTGACGTCTTGAGCGTGGTCCTTGTGGGCGATCAGCAGTGCGTCCGGGGTATCGACCACCAGCAGGTCCTGCACGCCGACCAGGGCCGCCAGGCGATCCTCGGTGCTGACATAGTTGTTGCTGGCGTCGTAGGCCATCACTTCGCCTTCGAAGCGGTTGCCGTGCTCGTCCGGTGCGGTCAGTTCGCTGACTGCATTCCACGAACCGATGTCGCTCCAGCCGATGTCGCATGGGATGGTCGCGACCTTGCGCGAGCGCTCCATCAGCGCGTAGTCGATGGAGATGTCCGGTACCTTGGCGAAGCTGTCGGCGTCGAGGGCCAGGCAGCTGTAGCCCTTGGAGCTGGAGCGGCGCGAGGTTTCGAGGGTTTGCGCGACGGCTTCGAGCACGTCTGGCGCATGGGCCTTGAATTCTTCGATGACCGCGCCGACCTGGAAGCAGAACATGCCGGCGTTCCAGAAGTAGTTACCGGCAGCCACATAGGACTCGGCAGTCTTCTGGTCGGGTTTTTCAACGAAACGCTCAACTTTCAACCCACCCTCGAGCGCAGCACCGGCGGCGGCCTCGATGTAGCCGAAGCCGGTTTCGGGGTACTGCGGCTTGATGCCGAAGGTTACCAGCCAGCCTTTTTCGGCAAGGTGCACGGCTTTGCCCACAGCTTCGGCAAACGCGGCTTCGTTCTGGATCAGGTGGTCCGCAGCCAGTACCAGCATGTAGGCCTGTGGGCCGTGAGTCTGGTGCAGTTGCAGCGCGGCGGCAGCCACTGCGGCGGCAGTGTTGCGGCCAAACGGCTCGAGGATGTAACCCTGGGCATGGCCTTGGGTATTGATGGAGCGGTATTCGTCTTCGGTCTTGAACAGAAGCTCACGGTTGGTGACGGTCAGCACCTCGACCACACCATCCAGGCGGGCGGCGCGCTGGAACGTCTTCTGGATCAGATTCTGCCCGTCAGGCAGGGTCATGAACGGCTTGGGGTGAGCCTCACGGGAAACTGGCCACAAACGGCTGCCAACGCCACCGGATAGAATTACCGGGATCAATTCCATAATCGAGTCCTTAACGGCCACTTGAAGTAATCAACCTCAGGGAACCTGCATGTGTCTTATCTGACCGCCGCCGCGACGACCGCGACAGCGCTTAAATGTACGCGCCCAGCGTATTTATTCCCTGGCCATCCATAGGCTCAAGACGCAAGCTTCGGCCTGTAGAATACCAGAGATTTTTACCTGTAGCTTGCCTCCCCCAGCGCAAGAAATGCGGCCTGCAGCGGGGACTTAGCGGCAAACCGCCACCACCTGTTAACGCCATGAGACAAACTGTGCGCGCATCAGACAGCATCACTCGTCAACGTTCAGTGAAAGCCAGGCTTATTGCGCAATAAAAATGCCCATCGGTCGGCTCAGTTGCGCAAGACGCTGTTCCAACTGCCGCTTCAGAGCCTGTTTAGCGCGCTGCTCGCCATGCACCAAAACAACCTTACTTGGCGCATACGGTATACCTTCGACAAACTTTACCAACCCATCTTGATCCGCATGCCCTGAATAGCCAGCCAACGTAATCACTTTTGCACGGACCTCATACATCCGCCCATCCAGGTCGATCTGTACGAAGCCTTCCGCACCTTCGCTGGCCTGGATCACCGCACCGGGCGTGCCCTTGGCCTGATAGCCGACGAACATCACTTCATGCCGAGGATCGCCAAGCATGGCCTTGAGGTAATTGACGATGCGCCCACCGGAGCACATGCCATTGCCGGCAATTACAATCGCCGGGCGCCCGGTGCTCTTGAGATAATTGACCACCTGCTGGTGCCTGGCATGGGTATCGATACACACCAGCTGGCCAAAGCCGAGCGGCGCCCTGCCCTCGCCCAACCGTTGGCGGGCCTCGGCATTCCAGTAGGCATGGAGCTCGCCGTATATCTGGGTAATCCGCTGCGCCAACGGAGAGTCGAGGATAATCGGCAATCGGGACCAGTCCAACGCCAGCGGGTCAGCCTCGGCTACCCTACCCTGCTCCGGTGCCAATTGCTTACGGTGCAGAATGTCCTCGATCTCATACAGCAGCTCCTGGGTGCGCCCCAGGCTGAACGCAGGAATGAGGATGGTGCCGCTGTCGGCCAAAGCCCTGTCGATCGCAGCCTCCAGCTGCATCTGTCGGTCAGAACGACCGCTGTGCAGCCGGTCACCGTAAGTGCTCTCGAGCACCAGGGTATCAGCGCGCTCCGGCGACTTCACCGCCTGCAGAAGCGGGTTGCATGGGGCACCCAGGTCTCCAGAGAACACCACCCGAGTACTGGGCTCGCGCCCCGGGTAACGTACATCGCACTCGACATAGGCCGAGCCGAGCAGATGGCCTGCACGCTGCAGACGCACGGAGCAGCTGACTTCCCCGCCTTCGATGACAGGGTGCCATTCACCGAAAGGAACCGCCACGATCAACCGCTGCAACAGCGCCAGGTAGCGGTCGACCTGAACGGGGTCAGCGCTGATGCCCAGCTTGTAGGCATCTTCCAGCACCAGCGGCAGTAGCCTGGCGGACGGCTCACTGCACAGGATAGGGCCGCGAAAACCTGCGGCGAGCAAGGCGGGAATGCGACCGACATGATCAAGATGGACATGGGTAACGACCAGCGCCTTGATGCCGGCGATATCGAAGCCTATGGGCGCAAGCTCAGCACCTGGCGCAGCATCAAGACCTTGCTCAAGACCGCAATCGACCAGCAGGCTGGTGCTCGCGTCGAGGTGCAGCTGGTGGCACGAGCCGGTTACGCCGCGGGTGCCGCCCTGATGGGAAACACTGGGGAATGTCATATGGGTGCACGCTCGCCTGGGCCGAAAATGAAGCGGCTATTACTCCACTTCGACCGAGAGCTGCACAGGTGAGACTTTCCTAAGAAGCCGTAGGAATTTTCGTCAATTGCCGCTGAGGACAGCCTGACGCGCGGATGCGCGAATCTTGCGCTTGCTGCGCTGTACGCCGTAGGCGCCGAGCAGCGGGCCAACCGCCAAGCCGACGACCAAAGCAGCCAGCACAGGTACTGCCACCGGCATCGCCGGGGCCGCCCATCCAAACAGCATAAGCGCCACCGGCTGCTGGTTCTCCAGCACGAAGAACAGCACCACAGCCGCCAACAGCAGCACAAACAACGCCGCCAGGGCGCGCTTGAGGTTACGCATCAGATTTCTCCTTTCTATAACTCAAGGATGCTCGTGCTCTTCTTCATTGACCCGGTCACGCAGCTCTTTACCGGGCTTGAAATGCGGCACGAACTTGCCTTCGAGCTCCACCGACTGGCCCGTCTTAGGGTTGCGGCCAACCCGCGGTGCGCGATAGTGCAAGGAAAAACTGCCAAAACCGCGGATCTCGATGCGATCGCCAGTGGCCAGGCATTGGGACATCTGTTCAAGCATGGTCTTGATGGCCAACTCCACGTCCTTGGACGAGAGCAGCCCCTGATGGGTGACAATACGTTCGATCAGCTCCGACTTCGTCATATTTTTCCCTTCGTTATCAAGCAGCTAGATCATTGCTTAATCAGTTTGTAGCACGCTCGGAGGGATTTGAACAGGGCGGTTCTTGACTTAATAAAAAAATTCAAGATTGAAAAGAAAAGAAATATGTCGCAGCGGGGCTGGGAAGCGCATGGCTTGAGGGGTGTGGTGATTATGAGATCGAGCGCCGCCCGCGCGACGCATCGCGAGCTGCGCTCGCTCCTACGTTTATTTCGGGCCATTAATGCCTATGACAGGCGCGCGCGACCGCTTTGTTGGTACGACACGATATCGTGCCATGCACCAAGGCGTTCGCGCGCAAATCCCACAGGAATAATTGGCCCGAAACAAACGTAGGAGCGAGCGCAGCTCGCGATGCGCCGCGCGGGCGGCGCTCAATCTCTTGGGCGCCACACCTCTCCCGCCATTCACATCCTGAAAAACCTGATTTCCGCTGCAACCAGACACCATGACTACGCTGTGCCAGGAAGCACTCAAGGATGAATGCAATGACCAAACCCCACGGCTGCAGGCTTCGCCATGCCCGATGCTCGGTGCCGGGCAGGCTTTATATGTTGACGACTGTTACCCATCAGCGTCGCTCGTTGTTTCTCGACTTCCGCCATGCACGACCAGTCATCCATAACCTTCGCCTCGCAGAACAGCAGCAATACTGCAACTCGCTGGCCCCATCTCGGAAGCGCAGATGCTCTCACGGCGAAAACCCGCACAACAAACACATTTCCAACACCCATAAAAAAAGGGTGGCCCGAAGGCCACCCCTTTTTACCGATCAAACAGAACTCAGTTCTGTTTGGCCATAGCTTCGCGCAGCAGCGCGGCCATGGTGGTGTCGGCAGCCGCTTCCGGAGCGTTTTTCAGGCTCTGGATGGCTTCACGCTCTTCAGCGTCGTCTTTCGACTTGATCGACAGGCTGATGACGCGCGATTTGCGGTCAACGCTGATGATCTTGGCTTCGATCTCTTCGCCTTCCTTCAGGACGTTACGCGCGTCTTCAACGCGGTCACGGCTGATTTCGGAAGCTTTCAGAGTGGCTTCGATGTCGTCGGCCAGGGTGATGATGGCGCCTTTGGCGTCAACTTCTTTCACGATGCCCTTGACGATAGCGCCCTTGTCGTTGACAGCAACGAAGTTGGAGAACGGATCGTCTTCCAGCTGCTTGATGCCCAGGGAGATGCGCTCGCGCTCTGGATCAACCGACAGGATGACGGTTTCCAGCTCGTCGCCCTTCTTGAAACGACGTACGGCTTCTTCGCCGGTTTCGTTCCAGGAGATGTCGGACAGGTGAACCAGGCCGTCGATGCCGCCGTCCAGACCGATGAAGATACCGAAGTCGGTGATCGACTTGATGGTACCGGTGATCTTGTCACCCTTGTTGAACTGGCCGGAGAAGTCTTCCCATGGGTTGGACTTGCACTGCTTGATGCCCAGGGAGATACGACGACGCTCTTCGTCGATGTCCAGAACCATGACTTCCACTTCGTCGCCAACCTGAACGACTTTCGACGGGTGGATGTTCTTGTTGGTCCAGTCCATTTCGGAAACGTGTACCAGACCTTCAACGCCTTCTTCCAGCTCAGCGAAGCAGCCGTAGTCGGTCAGGTTGGTAACGCGAGCCTGTACACGGGTACCTTCTGGGTAACGTGCAGTGATAGCTACCCACGGATCTTCGCCCATCTGCTTCAGACCCAGGGAAACGCGGTTGCGCTCACGGTCGAACTTCAGAACGCGTACGTCGACTTCGTCGCCAACGTTAACGATTTCCGATGGGTGCTTGATGCGCTTCCAAGCCATGTCGGTGATGTGCAGCAGGCCGTCGATACCGCCCAGGTCCACGAATGCGCCGTAGTCGGTGAGGTTCTTGACGATACCTTTGACTTGCTGGCCTTCCTGCAGGGTTTCCAGCAGGGCTTCGCGCTCGGCGGAGTTCTCGGCTTCCAGCACGCTGCGACGGGAAACGACAACGTTGTTGCGCTTCTGGTCCAGCTTGATGACCTTGAATTCCAGCTCTTTGCCTTCCAGGTGGGTGGTGTCGCGCACTGGGCGGACATCAACCAGGGAGCCCGGCAGGAACGCACGGATGCCGTTAACGTCGACAGTGAAGCCGCCCTTAACCTTACCGTTGATAACGCCCTTGACCACTTCTTCGGCGGCGAAAGCTGCTTCCAGAACAATCCAGCACTCGGCGCGCTTGGCTTTTTCACGGGACAGTTTGGTTTCGCCAAAGCCGTCTTCGACCGCGTCCAGCGCAACGTGAACTTCGTCACCGACCTTGATGGTCAGCTCGCCAGCTTCGTTGTAGAACTGCTCGAGCGGGATGACGCCCTCGGACTTCAGGCCAGCGTGTACGGTAACCCAGTCGCCGTCGATGTCGACAACGATACCGGAAATGATGGCACCCGGCTGAAGATTGAGGGTTTTCAGGCTTTCTTCAAAGAGTTCTGCAAAGCTTTCGCTCATTTTAATTCCTGTAGATTCGGGCGAAACAGACGCCCCTCGCCACATTCCAGACAATGTGGGTTTGTTTTAAGTAAAGGAAAGCCGGCAGGACGTTGACTGGTGCCCCTGCCTGCTCTCCTGGCTATCAGACCAAGTCGCGCTGGGCGAGCTCGCTCCTGATACGTTGCAGCACCTGCTCGATGGACAACTCGGTAGAGTCCAGCTGAATGGCATCGGCCGCTGGTTTAAGCGGGGCCACTGCACGCTGGGTGTCACGTTCATCACGCGCACGAATCTCATCTAGCAGACTCGACAGACTAACATCTTCACCCTTGCCCTTCAACTGCAGGTAGCGGCGACGGGCACGCTCCTCGGCGCTGGCGGTGAGGAAGACCTTCAACGGCGCATCCGGGAACACCACGGTGCCCATGTCGCGGCCGTCGGCAATCAGCCCTGGCGCTTCGCGAAAAGCGCGCTGACGCTGCAGCAGCGCTTCACGCACCGCAGGCAGCGAGGCGACCATCGAGGCGCCGGCGCCGACTGTTTCAGTACGGATGACGTTACTGACGTCTTCGCCTTCGAGGACAATTTGCTGAAGCTTACCCGGCTCGGCGGCGATGAACTGCACATCCAGATGGGCGGCCAGGGCCTTGAGCAGCTCTTCGTTGGTCAGGTCGACGCCGTGATTGCTGGCATTGAACGCCAGCAAGCGGTACAGCGCGCCGGAATCCAGCAGCTTCCAGCCCAGCTCGCGAGCGAGGATACCGGCAACCGTGCCCTTGCCCGAGCCGCTTGGACCGTCGATGGTGATGACCGGTGCTTGCGAGTTCACGACTTGCCCTCTTCGGCGACGCGGATACCCACATCGGCGCACAGCTTGAGGAAGTTCGGGAACGAGGTGGCGACGTTGGCGCAGTCATGGATGCGGATCGGCGCACTGGCACGCAGCGAGGCAACGCTGAAGGCCATGGCGATACGGTGGTCACCGTGACCGTGCACTTCGCCACCGCCGAGCAGGCCGCCATCGATGATGATGCCATCCGGGGTCGGCTCGCATTTGATACCCAAGGTGATCAGGCCGTCGGCCATGACCTGGATGCGGTCGGATTCTTTCACCCGCAGCTCTTCGGCGCCACGCAGCACGGTACGCCCTTCGGCGCAGGCAGCGGCAACGAACAGCACCGGGAATTCGTCGATGGCCAGCGGTACCAGCTCTTCAGGGATATCGATACCCTTGAGCTTGGCACCCCGTACGCGCAGGTCGGCTACAGGCTCGCCGCCGACTTCACGCTGGTTCTCCAGGGTGATGTCGCCGCCCATCAGGCGCAGGATGTCGATCACGCCGGTACGGGTCGGGTTGATGCCGACGTGCTCGAGCACCAACTCGGAACCTTCGGCGATCGATGCAGCGACCAGGAAGAACGCTGCCGAGGAGATGTCTGCCGGCACTTCGATACGGGTGGCGGTGAGCTTGCCGCCGGACTGCAGCGAGGCGACCGGGCCGTTGCTTTCGACCGAGTAGCCGAAGCCGCGCAGCATGCGCTCGGTGTGGTCACGGGTCGGTGCCGGCTCGGTGACGGTAGTCTTGCCTTCGGCATACAGGCCCGCCAGCAGCAGGCACGATTTGACCTGGGCACTGGCCATCGGCAGCGTGTAGGTCAGCCCTTTCAGCTTGCTACCGCCACGAATGGTCAGCGGCGGACGGCCGTCCGGGCCAGTCTCGACCACGGCGCCCATTTCACGCAGCGGGTTGGCCACGCGGTTCATCGGGCGCTTGGACAGCGAGGCGTCACCGGTCATGGTGACATCGAACGGCTGGCCGGCCAGCAGGCCGGAAAGCAGGCGCATCGAGGTGCCGGAGTTACCGACATACAGCGGACCCGGTGGCGGCTTGAGGCCATGCAGGCCGACGCCATGAATGGTCACGCGGCCATGGTTCGGGCCTTCGATGACCACACCCATGTCACGGAATGCCTGCAGGGTCGCCAGGGCGTCCTCGCCTTCGAGGAAACCTTCGACTTCGGTCGTGCCTTCGGCCAGCGAGCCGAGCATGATCGAACGGTGGGAAATCGACTTGTCGCCCGGTACGCGGATTCGCCCGGTCAGGCGGCCACCCGGTTGGGCCAGGAAAATCAGATCGTTGGCGTTCATAGCGTCCACATAGGCCCGGCGGGCCAGGATTTTACTGAAATGCTCGCGGGCAACGCGTGCACGGGTGAAAACACCCAGCAACTGATGCCCGTCCCCAGCATCAACCGCGTCGCGCAAGGCGTCGAGGTCGCTGCGAAATGTATCCAGGGTGCGCAGGACAGCCTCGCGATTGGCGAGGAAGATGTCGTGCCACATGGTCGGGTCGCTACCGGCGATTCGCGTGAAATCGCGGAAACCTCCCGCAGCGTACCGGAAGATATCGAGGTTTTCATTGCGCTTGGCAAGCGAATCGACCAAGCCAAAGGCCAGCAGGTGCGGCAGGTGACTCGTGGCGGCCAGCACTTCGTCGTGGCGCTCCACCGGCATGTGCTCGACATCGGCATCCAGCGCGCGCCACAGGCGATCGACCAAGGCCAGGGCGGCCGGGTCGGTTTCTTCCAGTGGCGTGAGGATGACTTTGTGCCGACGGAACAGAGTGGCGTTGGAGGCCTCCACCCCGCTCTGCTCGGAACCGGCGATCGGGTGACCGGGCACGAAGCGCGGCAGGCGTTCACCAAAGACGGCACGCGCCTCACGCACGACATTGCCCTTGGCACTGCCGACGTCGGTGATGATCGCACTGCCGAGATCAAGCTGGGCCAGGCGAGCCAGGACCTTTTCCATGGCCAGGATCGGCACGGCGAGCTGGATGACGTCGGCGCCGATGCAGGCGGCAGCGAGGTCTTCTTCGCAACGGTCGACCACGCCCAGCTCGACAGCCAGCTTGCGCGACGGCGCATCCAGATCGACGCCGACCACTTCGCGGCACAGGCCGCTTTCACGCAAGCCCTTGGCGAAGGAGCCACCGATCAGGCCGAGGCCGACCACGACCAGGCGATTGATGATTGGCGCGGGTTTGGTTTTTGCTGCATTTACCACTGGTGCGAACCCTGTTCAGAAATCTAGGCAGTCTGTGAGACCGACTGGGGCCGCTTCGCGCCCCTTCGCGGGGCAAGCCCGCTCCTACAGGTACAGCACCCTCCTGTAGGAGCGGGCTTGCCCCGCGAAGGGTGGCGCAGCCGCCCCAACGAGCTCAAATCTTAAAGCACCGCCTTTGGATAGGAGCCCAGCACCTTGAGCGCTACAGCTTCCTGGCTGATCTTCTCCAGCACCGCCTTGATCAGCGGGTCGCGGTGGTGGCCGACGAAGTCGATGAAGAACACGTAGGTCCACTTGCCGCTGCGCGACGGACGGGTTTCGATACGGGTCAGGTCGATGCCGTTCTCGTGGAACGGTACCAGCAGCTCGTGCAGCGCACCGGGCTTGTTGCTCATCGAGACGATGATCGAGGTCTTGTCGTCGCCGGTCGGCGGCACTTCCTGCTGACCGATCATCAGGAAGCGCGTGGAGTTGTCCGGGCGATCTTCGATCTTTTCAGCCAGGCGAGTCAGGCCATACAGGTTGGCCGCCATGTCGCCGGCAATCGCCGCCGAGTTCCACTCGCCCTTGACCCGCTTGGCCGCCTCGGCGTTGCTCGAAACGGCAACCCGCTCGACGTTCGGGTAGTGCGCGTCCAGCCACTTGCGGCACTGGGCCAGCGACTGGGCGTGGGAGTAGATGCGGGTGATGCTGTTGGTCTTGGTGTTCTCGCCCACCAGCAGGTGATGGTGAATGCGCAGCTCGACTTCACCGCAGATCACCATGTCGTGCTCGAGGAAGCTGTCCAGGGTGTGGCTGACCGCACCCTCGGTGGAGTTTTCCACCGGCACCACGCCGAAGTTGACGGCACCGGCCGCCACTTCGCGGAACACTTCGTCGATGGCCGCCATCGGGCGGCTGACCACTGCGTGGCCGAAGTGCTTCATGGCCGCAGCCTGGGTGAAGGTGCCTTCAGGGCCGAGGTAGGCGACCTTGAGCGGCTCTTCCAGGGCCAGGCAGGACGACATGATTTCGCGGAACAAGCGCGCCATCTCTTCGTTGCCCAGCGGGCCCTTGTTGCGCTCCATCACGCGCTTGAGCACGGCGGCTTCCCGTTCGGGGCGGTAGAACACCGGCTTTTCGCCTTCGGCCAGAGAGGCAGTCTTGACCCGCGCCACTTCTTCGGCGCAGCGGGCGCGATCGCTGATCAGCTCGAGGATCTTCTCGTCGAGGCTGTCGATGCGAACGCGCAGGGCTTTGAGTTCCTGTTCGGACATCAGCCGTGCTCCTTCTCGAATTCGGCCATGTAGGCCACCAGGCCTTCTACCGCTTCCAGGCCCAGGGCGTTGTAGATCGAGGCGCGCATGCCACCGACCGAACGGTGGCCCTTGAGGTTGAGCAGGCCACGGGCGTCGGCGCCGGCCAGGAAGGCCTTGTCCAGGCGTTCGTCAGCCAGGCGGAACGGCACGTTCATCCACGAACGGGCGTTGTGGGCGATCGGGTTGGTGTAGAACTCGCTGGCGTCGATGAAACCGTATAGACGGTCCTTCTTGGCGCGGTTGCGCTGCTCCATGGCCTCGACGCCACCCTGCTCCTTGAGCCACTCGAACACCAGGCCCGAGAGGTACCAGGAATAGGTGGCCGGGGTGTTGTACATCGAGCCGTTGTCGGCCGCGACCTTGTAGTCGAGCATGGTCGGGCAGCTGCTGCGGGCGCGGCCGATCAGGTCTTCACGGACGATCACCACCACCAGGCCACTCGGGCCGATGTTCTTCTGCGCGCCGGCGTAGATCATGCCGTACTGCGAGACGTCGATCGGGCGCGAGAGGATGTCGGAGGACATATCGACCACCAGCGGGACGTCGCCGGTTTCTGGAACCCAGTCGAACTGCAGGCCACCGATGGTCTCGTTGGACGCATAGTGGACGTAGGCGGCGTTCTTGGTCAGCTTCCACTCGTTCTGGCCAGGGATAGCCAGGTAATCGTAGGGCTTGGCGCTGGCGGCGACGTTGACAGTGCCGAAGCGGCGCGCTTCCTCGATGGCCTTTTTCGACCAGATGCCGGTTTCGACATAGTCGGCAGTGCCGTTTTCCGGCAGCAGGTTCAGCGGAATTTCGGCGAACTGCTGGCTGGCACCGCCCTGCAGGAACAGGACCTTGTAGTTGGAGGGGACGGACAGCAGGTCACGCAGGTCCTGCTCGGCCTTTTCGGCGATAGCCACGTAATCGTCGCTGCGATGGCTCATCTCCATCACCGACAAGCCCTTGCCGTTCCAGTCCAGCATCTCGGCCTGGGCGCGCTGCAACACAGCGTCAGGAAGCGCGGCAGGGCCTGCGCAGAAGTTAAAGGCTCGTTTGCTCACATCCACTCTCGCTCTGCCAAATAGAACAAAAACTTAATTCGCTTGCTACATACCCTGCAGGAACCATGGTGCCTGCATCGCGAGCTACGCTCGCTCCTACACAGTCAAACGGGGCGACCTTGGTCGCCCCGCTCGGGTTTACGCTTGCTTATTCCTGCGGTGCCTCTTCGGCGCCTGCAGCTTCATCATCCGGCGCATCGGCCTCGACGCCCTCCTCGTCCGTCTCGATCACATCATCGAGCTCGTCCTCGGATGGCTCCTGGATACGCTCCAGGCCCACCAGCGTTTCATCGGCAGCCAGCTTGATCAGGGTCACGCCCTGAGTATTCCTGCTCAGGCTGGACACCTCGCCAACCCGGGTACGCACCAGCGTGCCCTGGTCGGAAATCAACATGATCTCCTCGCCATCCTGCACCTGAATGGCGCCGATCAGCAGACCGTTGCGCCCCTTGGTGCCCATGGCGATCACGCCCTGGCCACCACGGCCGCGACGCGGGAACTTGGACAGCGGGGTGCGCTTGCCAAAACCACGCTCGGAAGCGGTGAGGATCTGTGCGCCGGACTCCGGGATCAGCATCGAGATGATCTGCTGACCTTTGCCCAGCTTCATACCGCGCACACCACGAGCGGTACGGCCCATTTCACGGACCACGCTCTCGGCGAAGCGGATCACCTTGCCGGCGTCGGAGAACATCATGACTTCCTTGGCGCCATCAGTGATGGCCGCGGCAATCAAGGTATCGCCTTCCTTCAGCTTCAGGGCGATCAGGCCGTTGGAGCGCGGACGGGCGAACTGCACCAGCGGGGTCTTCTTGACGGTACCCGAGGCGGTGGCCATGAAGATGTACGCGCCAGTCGGCTCTGCCACCCATTCAGGGGTGTCGCCGTCTTCTTCGTCAACTTCCTCGGCCTCCACCAGCTCACCTTCGAGCACGGTGTCGTCAGCCTCTTCCAGCTCTTCGTCGAGGTCGGCGTTCTGCTGCAGCGCTTCGAGGTCGATCTGCAGCATGGCGGTGATGCGCTCACCCTCCTCCAGCGGCAGCAGGTTGACCAGCGGGCGACCACGGGCAGCACGGGACGCTTCAGGGATCTCGTAGGTTTTCTTCCAGTACACCTTGCCCTTGCTGGAGAACAGCAGCAGCGTGGCATGGCTGTTGGCGACCAGCAGGTGCTCGATGTAGTCCTCGTCCTTCACGCCGGTAGCCGACTTGCCCTTGCCGCCACGGCGCTGGGCCTGGTAAGCGGACAATGGCTGGGTCTTGGCATAACCACCGTGGGAAATGGTCACCACGCGCTCTTCTTCCGGGATCATGTCGCCGTAGTTGAGGTCGTGGGTGGCATTGAGGATTTCGGTGCGACGCGCATCGCCGTACTCGGCACGGATCGCTTCGAGCTCTTCGCGGATCACTTCCATCAGGCGCTGGGCGCTGCTGAGGATGCGGATCAGCTCGCCGATCTGCTCCAGGATCTCCTGGTACTCGGCCAGCAGCTTCTCGTGCTCCAGGCCGGTCAGGCGGTGCAGGCGCAGGTCGAGGATGGCCTGGGCCTGCTCCGGCGAAAGGTAATACTTGCCTTCACGCAGGCCGTACTGCTCCGGCAGGTCTTCAGGGCGGCAGGAGTCGGCGCCAGCGCGCTCGACCATGACCTGCACGGCGCTGGATTCCCACGGTGTGGAAACCAGGGCTTCCTTAGCTTCGGACGGCGTCGGCGAGGCCTTGATCAGGGCGATGACCGGGTCGATGTTGGACAGCGCGACCGCCTGGCCTTCAAGGATGTGGCCACGCTCGCGGGCCTTGCGCAGCTCGAACACGGTACGGCGGGTCACCACTTCGCGGCGGTGACGGACGAACGCTTCGAGCAGGTCCTTGAGGTTGAGCAGGCGCGGGCGACCGTCGACCAGGGCAACCACGTTGATACCGAACACGCTCTGCAGCTGGGTCTGCTGGTAGAGGTTGTTGAGCACCACCTCCGGCACCTCGCCGCGGCGCAGCTCGATGACGATGCGCATGCCGTCCTTGTCGGACTCGTCGCGCAGCTCGGTGATGCCTTCGATCTTCTTCTCTTTGACCAGCTCGGCGATCTTCTCGATCAGACGGGCCTTGTTCAGCTGGTACGGCAGCTCGGTGACGACGATCTGCTGGCGGCCACCGACCTTGTCGATGTCTTCGATCTCGGAACGGGCGCGCATGTAGATGCGGCCACGGCCGGTGCGGTAGGCCTCGATGATGCCCTGGCGGCCGTTGATGATACCGGCAGTCGGGAAGTCCGGCCCCGGGATGAACTGCATCAGTTCATCGATGGTGACTTCAGGGTTGTCGATCAGCGCCAGACAACCGTCGATGACTTCACCGAGGTTGTGCGGCGGGATGTTGGTCGCCATGCCCACGGCGATACCGCTGGAACCGTTGACCAGCAGGTTGGGGATACGGGTCGGCATGACCGCCGGGATCTGCTCGGTGCCATCGTAGTTGGGCACCCAGTCGACCGTCTCTTTGTGCAGGTCGGCCAGCAGCTCGTGGGCCAGCTTGGTCATGCGCACTTCGGTGTATCGCATGGCCGCGGCGTTGTCGCCGTCGACCGAACCGAAGTTGCCCTGACCGTCGACCAGCAGGTAGCGCAGCGAGAATGGCTGGGCCATACGCACGATGGTGTCGTAGACCGCAGTGTCGCCGTGCGGGTGGTACTTACCGATCACGTCACCGACCACACGGGCGGATTTCTTGTACGGCTTGTTCCAGTCGTTGCCCAGTTCGCTCATCGCATAGAGAACGCGACGATGCACGGGCTTCAAGCCATCACGCGCATCGGGCAGCGCTCGCCCGACAATCACGCTCATCGCGTAGTCGAGGTAAGACTGTCTCAGTTCGTCTTCGATATTGACCGGGAGGATTTCTTTGGCCAGTTCGCCCATGAGAAGCCTGATTCCTTTTTCTGGTGAAACTTCGCAGCTCCATCAAGGGCCGAACGAAGCTCGCCGCCGCAGCGCATAGGGGTGCGACGACTTACGACAAATCAATGAGTTGTTGCATGGATCTGCGCAATGAAGGCCGCCTTCGTGGGCGGTCTTGGAAACTGCCGGATGTTATCACAAAGGCGGGGCGGTGGGGAGATACGGCACTGGGGTGCTCGCCTTGTGTTTAGTGGCGCCTCGATCTCACCGGCGCTGAAAATCCCCCGCCCTACGCTTTGATCAATGCAACCGCTTGCGACACATCAGCTGGGCCAGCTTGGCGGTATCCGGTCGCTCGACGATGCCGCGCTCGGTGACGATCACGTCGACCAGGTCGGCCGGGGTCACGTCGAACACCGGGTTGAATGCCTCGACCTGCGGCGCCACGCGGGTGCCGGCGTAGTCCAGCAGCTCATCGGCCTCACGCTCTTCCAGCGGAATGTCCTCGCCAGTAGCCAGGTTGAGGTCGATGCTGGTGCTCGACGCCACCACCATGAAGCGCACGCCATGGTGCATGGCACTGACGGCCAGCTGATAGGTGCCGATCTTGCTCGCCACATCACCATTGGCGGCGATGCAGTCGGCGCCGACCACCACCCAGGTGATCCCCTTGGTCTTCATCAGGTGGGCCAGCGCCGAGTCAGCGCACAGGGTCACCGGGATGCCCTCGTTGGCCAGCTCCCAGGCCGTCAGGCGCGAACCCTGCAGCCAAGGGCGGGTCTCACCGGCATACACACGCTCGACCATTCCCTCCAGATAACCGGCGCGAATCACCCCCAGGGCCGTACCGATACCACCGCTGGCCAGGGCGCCGGCGTTGCCGTAGGTCAGCAAGGTCTGCTCGTTGCCCTGATGGCGACGGATCAGCTCGATGCCATGCTGGGCCATGGTCAGGTTGGCTTCGCGGTCACTTTCATGGATGGCAATCGCTTCGGCTTCCAGCACGGCCAGCACGTCTTCTTCGCCTCGCACACGCAACAGGCGCTCGCGCATGCGGTTCAGCGCCCAGAACAGGTTGGCTGCAGTGGGCCGGGCTTCGGCCAGGCTGAGGAAGTCCTCCTCCAGGTCCATTTCCCAGTCGCCGCCCTGGGCCAGGCGCTCTTCCAGGGCCAGCACCAGCCCATAGGCTGCAGCAATGCCAATGGCAGCGGCGCCACGCACGGCCATGTCGCGAATCGCCGCCGCCACCTGCGCGACATTGTCGCAGGTCAGCCAGCGTTCTTCCGACGGCAGCAGGCGCTGATCGAGCAAGTGCAGGACGCCGCCTTGCCAGCGCATCCCGGTCACCTTCTCCGCCGCCAAAAGTCGCTCGCGCATCGCCTCTCCCCGTCGTTCGGATATCAAAAGCCGACGATTATAGCGACCCTCGGCCGCAGACGCTCGGGTATACTGCGCCCCATTTGAAGTGCAAGTTCCAGAGGATTGTTCAATGAGCAACGTCGACCACGCCGAAATCGCCAAGTTCGAAGCCTTGGCCCACCGCTGGTGGGACCGTGAAAGCGAGTTCAAGCCGCTGCACGACATCAACCCGCTGCGCGTCAACTGGATCGATGAGCGCGTCGGCCTGGCGGGCAAGAAGGTGCTTGACGTCGGCTGCGGCGGCGGCATCCTCAGCGAGGCCATGGCCTTGCGCGGCGCCACCGTCACCGGCATCGACATGGGCGAGGCGCCACTGGCCGTTGCCCAGTTGCACCAGCTGGAGTCGGGCGTCGAGGTCGAATACCGGCAGATCACCGCCGAAGCCCTGGCTGAAGAGATGCCCGAGCAGTTCGACGTGGTCACCTGCCTGGAGATGCTCGAGCACGTGCCCGACCCGTCCTCGGTGATCCGCGCCTGCTACCGCATGGTCAAGCCTGGTGGCCAGGTGTTCTTCTCGACCATCAACCGCAACCCCAAGGCCTACCTGCTGGCCATCGTCGGCGCTGAATACATCCTGAAGATGCTGCCGCGCGGCACCCACGACTTCAAGAAGTTCATCCGCCCGTCCGAGCTGGGCGCCTGGAGCCGTGTCGCCGGCCTTGCCGTCAAGGACATCATCGGCTTGACCTACAACCCGCTGACCAAGCACTACAAGCTGAGCAGCGACGTTGACGTCAACTACATGATCCAGACCCTGCGCGAGGAATGAGCATGCGTTTGCGAGCAGTACTCTTCGACATGGACGGCACCCTGCTCGACACGGCGCCGGACTTCATCGCCATCTGCCAGGCCATGCTCGCCGAGCGCGGCCTGCCGGCCATCGATGACCAGCTGATCCGCGACGTGATCTCCGGCGGCGCCCGCGCCATGGTTGCCGCAACCTTCGCCATGGACCCCGAGGCCGAAGGCTTCGAGGCCCTGCGCCTGGAATTCCTCGAGCGCTACCAGCGCGACTGTGCCGTGCACAGCAAGCTGTTCGACGGCATGGGCGAGCTGCTGGCCGACATCGAAAAGGGCAACCTGCTGTGGGGCGTGGTGACCAACAAGCCAGTGCGCTTCGCTGAACCGATCATGCAGCAGCTGGGCCTAGCCAAGCGTTCGGCACTGCTGATCTGCCCGGACCACGTGAAGAACAGCAAGCCCGACCCTGAGCCGCTGATCCTCGCCTGCAAGACCCTGGACCTGGACCCGGCCAGCGTGCTGTTCGTCGGCGACGACCTGCGCGACATCGAGTCTGGCCGCGATGCCGGCACCCGCACGGCCGCGGTGCGCTACGGCTATATTCATCCAGAGGACAACCCGAACAACTGGGGCGCAGATGTGGTGGTGGACCACCCGCTGGAACTGCGCAAGGTGATCGACAGCGCCCTGTGCGGCTGCTGATCTCCCCCAGGCCCTACAAGGACACCTGACATGTTCGACTACACCGCCCGCCCCGGCCTGCTCGCTGGCCGCGTCATCCTGGTCACCGGTGCCGGCCGCGGCATCGGCGCCGCTGCCGCCAAGGCCTATGCCGCCCTGGGCGCCACCGTGCTGCTGCTGGGCAAGACCGAAGCCAACCTCAACGAGGTCTACGACCAGATCGAGGCCGCCGGCCACCCGCAGCCAGTGGTGATCCCGTTCAACCTGGAAACCGCCCTGCCCCATCAGTACGACGAGCTGGCAGTGATGATCGAGGAACAGTTCGGACGCCTCGACGGCTTGCTCAACAACGCCTCGATCATCGGCCCGCGCACGCCCCTGGAGCAGCTGTCGGGCGACAATTTCATGCGGGTGATGCACATCAACGTCGACGCCACCTTCATGCTCACCAGCACCCTCCTGCCGCTGCTCAAGTTGTCGGAGGACGCCTCGGTGGTGTTCACCTCCAGCAGCGTCGGGCGCAAGGGCCGGGCGTACTGGGGGGCCTACGGGGTGTCGAAGTTCGCCACCGAAGGGCTGATGCAGACCCTCGCCGACGAGCTGGAGGGCGTGGCGCCGGTGCGCTCCAACAGCATCAACCCGGGCGCCACGCGCACGGCGATGCGTGCCCAGGCGTACCCGAGCGAAAACCCGCAGAACAATCCGCTGCCGGAAGAGATCATGCCGGTCTATCTGTACCTGATGGGGCCGGATAGCAAAGACGTGAATGGGCAGGCGCTCAACGCCCAATAAGCCTTCCATTGCCTGTTCCGGCCTCTTCGCGGGGCAAGCCCGCTCCTACAGCTTGCCCGCGAAGGGGCCGGAACAGGTTTCAGCCGGCGGCCAAGGCCGGGCGCATGCGCCCTTGCTGGCGCCCTTCCAGTTGCATGCACCGCTCCAGGAACAGGTACATGCAGTCATAACTCTTGCAGATCGCCTTGCGCAGCTCGTTGCGCAGCCCCAGGGTCGGGTTCTCGCCCGCCAGCGTGCAGATGATCTCCAGCGCCTCCCACGGGTGCGCATCATCGTACTGGGCATGCATCTTCAGCCACTTCATCGCACGCTTGCGTACATCCTCCGGGAAACCCATGGCATAGGTGTCCTCGGCGCACACCACCGCTGACCACTCACCGGTCGCCCCCTCGATCGCATAGTTGGTCGCCGCCATGGCAATCGCCAGCGACTCGGTGGTGCAGACCCGCCAGCACCAGTCGTTCAGCCCATTCAGTTCTGGCGGCACATCCTGCGCCTGCAGGTCGTGCAGGTGCACGCCATGGGCATGGCACCAGTTCACCCAGTAGTCGGCATGGTTGAGCTCGACGCGGATGTTGCGCATCAGCCAGCGCCGCGCCATGTCCTCACCAGGATGGCGGGCATAGCGGGTCTTGGTCAGGTTGTGGGCCATGTACAGGGAAAACTGCTCGACCACCGGCCAGCCACCGATCAGGTACTGGCGAATGGTCGACTGGCGCAGCTCGCCATCACGCAGGCGCTGATAGAACTCGTGTTCGACCACCCGGCGCTTGCTCTCACGGCAATCCTCGATGAGTTGCTGGGCCCACTGGGGGTAACTGGCCGGGTCCATCAAGGGCCCGATACGTACGAATGCATCAATCACTTTCAGCTCCTTGATCCTTGTGATTTTGCGGACGTGTTTTCAGCGAAATGTACCTGGCGCCCGATGCAACAAGGGCCGCGCAGCAATCCGTTGGCGCTGCAGACTGTCACAGGTGAACACCTGTGGCCGTTCAATCAGATAGCCCTGGGCGTAATCCACGCCGATCTCCTGCAAGGCCTGCTCTATCAACGGTGTTTCGACGAACTCGGCGATGGTCCGCTTGCCCATGACGTGGCCGATGTGATTGATCACCTCGACCATGGCACGGTTAACCGGGTCGTCGAGCATATCTTTGACAAAACTTCCGTCGATCTTCAAGAAGTCGACGGGTAAATGTTTCAAATAGGCGAATGACGACATCCCGGCACAGAAGTCGTCCAGGGAGAACTTGCAACCCAGCCCCTTCAATTCATTGATGAAGCGGATGGCACTGCCGAGGTTGGCAATGGCACTGGTCTCAGTGATCTCGAAACAGATCATGCGCGGTGGAATGGCGTATTCGACGAACAACCGCTGCAGGTACTCGAGGAACTTATCGTCGCCGATGCTGGTGCCCGAAAGGTTGATCGCGCACATCGCCAGTGGCCCGTCCCGCCCCTCGTCCAGGCATTGGCGGATGACCTCGAATACGCTGCGCACCACCCAGCGGTCCAGCGCCGTCATCAGGCCATAGCGCTCGGCGGCCGGAATGAAGCTGTCCGGCAGGATGGTGCGACCGCTTTCGTCGTGCAGGCGCAGCAAGATCTCGATATGGCCTGGGCCCTCGATGGCCTTCAACGCGGCGATTTCCTGGCAATAGAGGCAGAAGCGGTTTTCCTCCAGGGCCACATGCAGGCGCTGGATCCAGGCCATTTCACCAAAGCGCATGGACAGCTCGCTGTCGTCGGCATGGTACACCTGGACCCGGTTACGGCCCTTTTCCTTGGCCATGTAGCAGGCCATGTCGGCAGCCCGCAACGAAGCCTCCAGCGTACCCGGCGCCTGCGCCATATGCACCAGGCCGATACTGACGGTGGTCACGAACGGCCTGCCCTTCCACACGAAGTGCAGGCTCTGCACGGCCTGGCGCAGGTTCTCGCCGATGCGCTCGGCCTGGTCGGCCGGGCAGTTTTCCAGCAGCACACCAAATTCATCGCCACCCAGGCGCGCGAGTGTATCGCCTTCACGCAGCCCCGACTGCAACACCGCACAGATGTGCCTGAGCAGCTCGTCACCGGCAGCATGGCCGCAGGTGTCGTTGACCAGCTTGAACTGGTCGAGGTCGAGGAACATCAACGAATGCCGCCCGGCTTGGCGCACCAGGCCATTGAGTGCCTGCTCCAGGCGATACTCGAATTCACGGCGGTTAGCCAGGCCGGTCAGGGCATCATGGGTGGCCTGCCAGGACAGGTTGGCGATGTACTGCCGCTCCTGGGTCATGTCGTGCAGCACCAGCACGATACCGGCCAGCTGGTCGTTATTGACGATCGGCGAGCCGACCAGGTTGACCGACACCGTACTGCCATCCAGGCGCTGGATCAGCCGGGAGTGCTCGGCGCCGCCCTTGAGGCTGCCATTGAGTACCTGCTCGACCAAGGTGCAGCCTTCGCCCTGCTCCTCCTCGTCGAGCAGGCTGAACAGCGCCCCCAGCGGCAGGCCCTGCGCCTGGCCGGACTGCCAGTGGGTCAGCTGCTCGGCAGCGGGGTTCATGTAGACGATATTGCCCTCGACATCGGCGGTGATCACCGCGTCGCCAATCGACTCGAGGGTGATCTGCGCCCGCTCTTTCTCCTCCCGCAGGGCACTGGCGAAGGCCTGGCGCTGGGCCAGCAGCTTGCTCGAGCGACGCCAGGCAATGGTAATGAGGAACAGTGCGGTCAGCAGGTTGGTGACCAGCAGCACCCGCAGGAGCATTCGCGAGCCCTCACCCAAGGCATCGCTGAAGGCCTTGGCTGCGGGCGTGACGCCTTCGTTGATGGCAACGATGCGGCTCTTCCAATCCTTGAGCTGGGTGGCGTCGACCTGGCCTGCGGCGATACTCGCGTGCATTTCGCTGGCCAGCACATCGAGCTTGATCAGGTAGTCATCGCCGATGTTCCAGTAGTCGATCGCCGTCTGCATGTAGCTGACCTGGCGGAAATTGCGGTAGAACCAGATGATCCGGTCAACATCGTCCGGGTGGTTGCCACCCTGCAGCACGGCCCGGCGGGCGCCTTCCAGGTCCGGGCTGGCCTGGTCCAGCAATTCACGCAGCTCGTGGTCGCCCTCGGGCACGGTAATGGCCTGGCGATAGCGCTGATAGGTGCGCTCGTCGCGGTCATCGGCATACAGGTTGAGGTAATAGATGGCGTCTTTCTGCGCCTTGGACCACAGGCTTTCACCGGCCACGTAGGCACGGACCGCCGACAATGCATAAAGGCTGAGGCTGCCCAGCAATACCTGGAATACAACAACGGCGATGAAGGGCCAGATGATACCTACCAACCTTGGCGCTTCTTGAGTGCGATTTCCCTTCATTTAGTCCCTGTCGCAGAGCAGATAAGACTTCGAATCAACCCAGACAAGCACAGCGTAGGCCATTTGCCATCTACATGGAGGGGAATTTTGAGGGGCGTTCGCCGCAGAATGGTCGGCGCCTGGGAGATCCAGCGCCCCACTACAAAACCCAAGCCGTCAGGTCTGCTGCAAATGCCCGTACAACTTGGCATATAACCCACCCTCGGCGATCAGCTGCTGATGGTCGCCATCCTCGGCCACATGGCCGCCGTCGAATACCAGCACGCGGTCGGCCTGCTTCACCGCCGACAAGCGGTGGGCAATGATCAGCGTGGTCCGGCCACTGAGGAAGCGCGCCAGTGCCTGGTGCAGGTTGTACTCGGTGGCGGCATCCAGCGCCGAGGTGGCCTCATCGAGAATGACCACCTTGGGTTCGGCCAGCACCATACGGGCAATTGCCAGGCGCTGACGCTGCCCACCGGACAGGCGCACCCCCGAGCGGCCGACCACGCTGTCCAGCCCTTGCGGCAAGGCGGCGATGGTGGCGTCCAACTGGGCAATACGCAGTGCCTGCCAGCAGGCCTCGTCGGTGCATTCGCGCCCCATGGTCAGGTTGGCGCGCACGCTGTCGTTGAACAGCGAGGGGTGCTGCAGCACCACTGCGACGTTCTCGCGCAAGGTCTCAAGGCCGATTTCCTGCAGGCTGGCACCGCCAAAGCGGATGGTCCCGGCCTGCGCGCTGTACAAGCCCAGCAGCAGCTGCACCAGGGTGCTCTTGCCGCCACCGCTGGCACCGACAATGGCTACTTTCTCACCGGGGGCAATGACCAGGTTCAACTGGTCCAGCACCGGCTCATCGGCATAGGCGAAGCGCAGGTCGCGCACCTCGATACCCACCGTCTCGCGGCCGGCGAACGGGTCGCTGGCGGCCGGGTACTGCGGTTCGTCGGCCCGCGACAGCAGCTCGTTGAGCCGGCTCAGCGCGCCGCCGGCGGCGTAGTAGGCATATTGCAGGTTCAGCAGTTGCTCTACCGGGCCGATCATGAACCACAGGTAACTGAACACTGCCAGCATCTGGCCGATCGACAGGTCGGAGAACAGGACGGTCAGCATCGCTGCCGCACGGAAAATATCGATACCGAACTGGAACAGCAGGCCACTGGCACGGCCACTGGCATCGCTCTTCCATTGCGATTCCACGGCATAGTCGCGCACTTCACGGGCCCGCAGGCCGAGGCGGCCGAGGAAGTAGCCCTGGCGGTTGCCGGCACGGATTTCCTGGATGGCATCCAGGGTTTCCGACAGCGCCTGGGTAAAGCGCGAAGTGCTGTCGTTCTCGAGTTTCTTCAGGTGCTTGACGCGCTTGCCCAACTGCACGGTGAAGTAGATCACCAGCGGGTTGAACAACAGGATCAGCAATGCCAGCTGCCAGTGCATCCAGATCAGGATCGCCGCCGTGCCGGTGAGGGTCAGCATGGCCACCAGGAAGCGGCTGAGGGTCTCGCCGACGAACTTGTCGAGGGTGTCCAGGTCGGTGACCAGGTGCGTGGTCACGGTGCCGCTGCCGAGGCTTTCGTATTCCTTGAGCGAGATGCGCTTGAGGCGCTCGATCAGGCGAATGCGCAGGCGGTAGACGATGTCCTTGGCCAACCCGGCGAACAGCTTGGCCTGCACCACGTTGAAGGCCAGTGCCGCCAGGCGCAGGCACAGCGTGGCCGCCAGCATCAGGCCGATGTAGCCGGCCGCCACTTGCCAGCTGCTCGGCAGCAAGTGGTTCATCCATTTCAGCGCGGCGTCGCCGTGGCCCAACAGCACTTCGTCGACCAGCAACGGCAGCAGCAGCGGAATCGGCACGCTGCAACAGGCCGCCAGTACGGCGACCAGGTTGGCGGTCCAGAGGTTTTTCTTGTGATGCAGGGCCAGGCGGCGGATTTCCGCCCAGCTCAGGCGATCGGACACAGCGGCGGGCTTCCCTGGCACAGGGTCTGGCGACCCTGGCAGATCAAGCACAGACGGCCTGCTGCAGCCAGCGGCCAAGCAGGGGTTGCAGGCTGTCCAGCGGCTGATAGCCGTTGGTCAGCAACGCCAGTTGGCCGTTGCGCTCGGCCAGCAGGGTCGGGAAGCCGGCGATGCCGAGGTCCTGCACCCAGCTGAAGTCCGCGCTGGTGGCAGCGCGGATGTCATGGCTGGCGAACTGCTGGGCGAAGCGCTCGCGGTCGAAGCCGGCCTGTTCGGCCAGCTCGACCAGTTGCGGGGCGCGGGTGACATCCACGCCCTGCTCGTAGAACGAACGCTGGATCAGCGCCAGCAGCGGCCAGACACGCTCGGCGTCCAGCTCGCGGGCAGTGACCAGGGCGCGACAGGCCGGTTCGGTGTCGTAGACGAAGCCATCAGGCATGGCGCCTTCGAAACGGAACGGCTGCCCGGTGGCTTCGGCCACCGCCTGCCAGTGCTCGAGGATGTACTTGCGGGTCGAGCCGTCCAGCGCGCTGCCGCCGCTGCGCAGGCCGCCCGGCACCAGCCGCGTGCTGACGCCCGCCTCGGCGGCCTGTGCGATCAGCGCCGCGGCCACTGGCGCGAACCCCCAGCACCAGGAGCACATCGGATCCATCACATAGATCAGGCGGGCGGTCATGGCTCAAGCCTCAGCTTTGTAGTTGTAACCAATCGGGTGTGGCTGGTTGCGGGCCTTGGCCAGCTCGATCTGCTTCTGTCGGTCGATGGCGCTGCGCCGGGTCTTTTCGCTCAGGGTGTCCCAGCAATGCGGGCAGCTCACGCCTGGCGAATAGTGCTCGGACTCGCGGTCCTTGGCATCGACCGGGTGGCGGCAGGCATGGCACTGGTCGTACTCGCCTTCGCTCAGGTCATGGCGCACCGTGACGCGGTTGTCGAAGACGAAACAGTCGCCGTCCCAGAGGCTTTCTTCCTGAGGCACTTCCTCGAAGTATTTCAGGACGCCACCCTTAAGATGATAGACCTCCTCGAAGCCTTCACCGAGCATGTAGCTGGAAGCTTTTTCGCAACGGATGCCACCGGTGCAGAACATCGCGACCTTCTTGTGCTTGCTCGGGTCGAAGTTGGCCTTGATGTACTCGGGGAACTCGCGGAAGGTCTCGGTCTTCGGGTCGATGGCGCCCTTGAAGGTGCCGATGGCCACTTCGTAGTCGTTGCGGGTGTCGATCAGCAGCACTTCCGGGTCACTGATCAGGGCGTTCCAGTCCTTGGGCTCGACATAGGTGCCGACGGCCTGGTTCGGGTCGACACCCGGCACGCCAAGGGTGACGATCTCTTTCTTGAGCTTGACCTTGGTGCGGTAGAAGGGCTGCTCGTCGCAGTAGGATTCCTTGTGGTCGACATCGACCAGGCGCGGGTCGTTGCGTAGCCAGGCGAGCAGGCCGTCGATGCCTTCGCGGGTGGCCGAAACGGTGCCGTTGATGCCTTCATGGGCCAGCAGCAAGGTGCCTTTGACGCCGTTGTCGAGCATGGCCTTGAGCAGTGGCTCACGCAGTTCGACGTAGTCTTCCAGGGTGACGAACTTGTACAGCGCCGCCACGACGATAGCTTGGGACATGAAATCGGTTCTCCAGGTGGTCACCCTCGTAAGGGGCGGACCGGAATGACAAATAAAAACGCGCCGACAAGCGGCGCGTTGGGCAGTCTACCAGATTGCCGGAAAGGATTCAGTGGCCGCCGCCAGCACACACCGGCGAAGCCGGCGCCACGCCCACCTTGGCCCACTCCTCGGCCGTGTAGGTGTGGATCGCCAGGGCGTGGATCTCGCCCATCAGCTCACCCATGGTGGCGTAGACCTTCTGGTGGCGCTTGACGCTGTTCAGCCCGGCAAACTGCTCGCTGACGATCACCGCCTTGTAGTGGGTTTCCTGGCCACGGCTGTGCATGTGGCTTTCGTTGAGCACTTCAAGGTGTTGCGGGGCCAGCGCGGCCAGTTGCTGCTCGATGCGTTGCTGCATGCTCATCGGGTGTTACTCACTTCTTGGCCGGGGCGGCGGCCTTGCCAGCGTTCGGGTCCAGCTCCTTGGTCATGTCGTCGAGCAGCTTGTTGACCACCGGCACGGCCGGCTCCAGGCTCTGCTGGGTCAGCTGGGCGGACTGCTGGGTGACTTTCGGCATCTGGGTCAGGACTTTCTTGCCCAGCGGCGACTCGTAGAACTTGACCAGGTCCTTGAGCTCCTGCTCGGTGAAGGTCTGGGTGTAGAGGTCGACCATCTTCGGCTTCAGCTTGTTCCAGCCGATGGCACCGTCCAGCGCAGCGTTGGCCTTGGCCTGGTAGCTCTCCAGTACTGCCTGCTTGCTGGCCGGGGCCTTGGTCTGGGCGAAGCGCTGGGCGAACATCTGCTGGACCTGCATGTACACCGGGGTGCCCAGCTTGTCGGCATGGGCCAGGGTCAGGAATTTCTCGGCGGCAGCGTTGTGGCTGGCGGTGGCAGCGAGCACCTGGCCGCTGGCACAGGCCAGGGCGACGGCAGCACAGAGGACACGGAGACGGGTCATTGCATTTCCTTCAGGAGGGGGAGGCGGTACCTCAGAGTAGAGCATTCTGCTCCCGTCGGGGCGCAGCGCTCAAGTGGCACGACGAGCGAATGAACCGCTCGATCGCATGAGGGCCTAAACTGCTGATTCTGACTGACAAAGGAGTGAACGCAGCATGAGCCGTATCGAGACAGACAGCCTGGGCCCGGTCGAAGTTCCTGAGGACGCCTACTGGGGCGCCCAGACCCAGCGCTCGCTGATCAACTTTGCCATCGGCAAGGAACGCATGCCGCTCGCGGTGCTGCACGCCCTGGCACTCATCAAGAAAGCCGCCGCGAGGGTCAACGACCGCAACGGCGACCTGCCAGCCGACATCGCCCGGCTGATCGAACAGGCTGCCGACGAAGTGCTCGATGGCGAGCACGACGACCAGTTCCCACTGGTGGTGTGGCAGACCGGCAGCGGCACCCAAAGCAACATGAACGTCAACGAGGTGATCGCCGGGCGCGCCAACGAGCTGGCCGGCAAGGGCCGCGGCGGCAAGGCGCCGGTGCACCCCAACGATCACGTCAACCGCTCGCAGAGCTCCAACGACTGCTTCCCCACCGCCATGCACATCGCCGCCGCCCAGGCGGTGCATGACAAACTGCTGCCGGCGATTGCCGAGCTGTCGGCGGGGCTGGCCGAGTTGTCGGCGCGCCACAGCAAGCTGGTCAAGACCGGCCGCACGCACATGATGGACGCCACGCCGATCACCTTCGGCCAGGAAGTGTCGGCCTTCGTCGCCCAGCTCGACTACGCCCAGCGCGCCATCCGCGCCACCTTGCCGGCGGTGTGCGAGCTGGCCCAGGGCGGTACCGCCGTGGGCACCGGGCTGAACGCCCCACATGGCTTTGCCGAAGCCGTGGCCGCCGAGCTGGCCGCCCTCTCCGGCCTGCCCTTCATCACTGCCCCCAACAAGTTCGCCGCCCTCGCCGGCCATGAGCCGCTGACCAGCCTGGCCGGCGCCCTTAAGACCCTGGCAGTGGCGCTGATGAAGATCGCCAACGACCTGCGCCTGCTCGGCTCCGGCCCGCGCGCGGGGCTGGCAGAAGTACGCCTGCCGGCCAACGAGCCGGGCAGCTCGATCATGCCGGGCAAGGTCAACCCGACCCAGTGCGAAGCGCTGTCGATGCTGGCCTGCCAGGTATTGGGCAACGACGCGGCAATCGGCTTTGCCGCCAGCCAGGGGCACCTGCAACTGAACGTGTTCAAGCCGGTGATCATCCACAACTTGCTGCAGTCGATCGAGCTGCTGGCCGATGGCTGCAGCAACTTCCAGCAGCACTGCGTGGCCGGCATCGAGCCGGATGCGGAGCAGATGGCGGCGCATCTGGAGCGCGGCCTGATGCTGGTGACGGCGCTGAACCCGCACATTGGCTATGACAAGGCGGCGGAGATTGCCAAGAAGGCCTACAGCGAGGGCAAGACCTTGCGCGAAGCGGCGCTGGAGTTGAATTACCTGACCAATGAGCAGTTCGACCAGTGGGTAAGGCCGGAGAACATGCTGGCGCCCGGCGGCAAGGGCTGAGTCGGCTTTTAAAGCTGGCGCGATCCTTGTGGGAGCCGCGCTTGCCGGCGATGGGCCGCAAAGCGGCCCCGGCAATTTAGGCAGCAACCTTGAAATCGTGGGGCCGCTTCGCGCCCCATCGCCGGCAAGCGCGGCTCCCACAAGTACAGCGCACACCTGGAAGCCGGTGACAGTCCTGTTGAAACGCGCAATCCTATGCCAGGCGCGCTCTTCTGGCCTTCCACCCGGCCACCAGCGAAGGCCCCAGAGCCACCAGGCTAGAGCCCGCCACCACCGTCACCGCCCCCACATAGCCCAGGGTATTGATATCCTCGGCCTGCACATATTCCGGCCACACCACAGCCGCCAGCGCCACCGCGACAAAGGTCACCAGCGGTGTCAGCGCCAGCGTGGCACTCACCCGCGATGCCTCCCAGTGCGCCAGCGCCTCGGCAAACGCGCCATACGCCACCAGGGTGTTCAGGCAACAGGCCAGCAGCAGCCACCCCTGCACCGGCGTCAATTGCAGCGCCTCCAGCGGATGCACCCAAGGCGTCAGCAGCGCCGCACAGCTCAGGTAGATGACCATCATCACCTGCTGCGAATGCCATACCGTCAGCAGCTGCTTCTGGCTCAGGGCATAGAACACCCAGATGCTGGTGGCCAGCAGGACGGTCAGGACCCCCGTGGTGTATGCGCCCAGCGAAGTCAGCAACTCTTCCAGGCGCTGGTTGAAGAACAGGCCAAAACCGCCCAGCAGCACCAGCAGGCCGATGCCCTGCCCCAGGCTGAAGCGCTCCTTGAATACCAGAACGCTAGCCACCAGCAACAGCACTGGCCCCATCTGCACCACCAGCTGGGCGGTGCCAGGGCTCAGCAGGTTCAGGCCGATCAGGTACAACACGTAGTTGCCCATCAGCCCGAACACGGCCACCACGATCAGGGCCCTGCCCTTGGGTGCCAGCTTGCGCAGCGAAGGCAGGCGCCGCTGGGCCGCCAGCCAGGCGAACAGCACACCGCCGGAGACCAGCAGGCGGTACCAGGTGACGGTCATCGGGTCGACCACCTGCAGTACCTGCTTGAGTTTGATCGGCAGGACGCCCCAGAGCAGCGCGGTCAGCAGTGCCAGGAACAGGCCGTAGCCCCAACGGCCGGAAGTTGTGTGCATACAGTCCTCGAATTAGCCCTTGGTGGGGGTAACCGAATTCTAAGGGCTTGGCGCACCGAGCCGGAGGAAAATGCCGGGAAATAAATTCATCGGGTCATTCCCTCACGGCATGCCTGGCTATTTCTTGTCCTTGGCGAAGGCCGCCTCCAGCGCCTCGTTGATCGTGCGCAGCACCTTCACCCGTGCCCAGCGCTTGTCGTTGGCTTCGACCAGCGTCCAGGGCGCGATCTCGCTGCTGGTGCGGTCGACCATGTCGCCCACGGCCTGGGTGTAGTCGTCCCACTTGTCGCGGTTGCGCCAGTCGTCTTCGGTGATCTTGTAGCGCTTGAACGGGATCTGCTCACGCTCTTCAAAGCGCTCCAGCTGGGTCTGCTGGTCGATCGCCAGCCAGAACTTGACCAGCACCACGCCCGCATTGACCAACTGCTCCTCGAAATCGTTGATTTCGCCATAGGCGCGCATCCAGTCGGCTGGCGTGCAGAACCCCTCGATGCGCTCAACCAGCACCCGGCCGTACCAGGAGCGGTCGAAGATGGTGAACTTGCCGCGCGCCGGAATGTGCCGCCAGAAGCGCCACAGGTACGGCTGCGCCCGCTCTTCCTCGGTGGGCGCGGCAATCGGCACGATCCGGTACTGTCGCGGGTCGAGTGCGGCGGCGACGCGGCGGATGGCCCCGCCCTTGCCAGCCGCATCATTGCCCTCGAAGGCGGCCACCAAGGCATGCCGGCGCATATGCTTGTGGCGCAGCAGGCCAGCCAGCCGGGCCTGCTCGGTGACCAGCTGTTCCTGGTAGTCGTGCTTGTCCAGGCGCAGGGTCATGTCCAGCGCACCCAGCAAGTTGCGCTGGTCGATGCTGCGACCCAGCGGCGCGATATTGCCCTGGTGCTTGCCCTTGGGGTTGACGGCGAGTGCGGCCTGCAGGCTATCGAGCAGGATGCGGCCCACGGCCAGGCTACGGTAGTGCGGGTCGACACCCTCGACCACATGCCAGGGTGCGTAGTCGCGGCTGGTGCGGCGCAGCACACGCTCGCCGAAGCGCACGAAACGGTCGTAGGTTTCCGATTGCTGCCAGTCCAGCGGGCTGATCTTCCAGCTGTGCAACGGGTCGTCCTTGAGCGATTTCAGGCGCGCCTTCATCTGCTTCTTGGACAGGTGGAACCAGAACTTGATGATCAGCGCGCCTTCGTCGCAGAGCATCTGCTCCAGGCGCTCGGCCCCGGCAATGGCCTGGTCGAGCACGGCATCCTTGAACACGCCATGCACCCGGCCCTGGAGCATCTGGCTGTACCAGTTGCCGAAGAACACGCCCATCCGCCCTTTCGGCGGGAGCGCTCGCCAGTAGCGCCAGGCCGGGGGCCGGGCCAGTTCTTCGTCGGTCTGCTGGTCGAAGGTGAGCACGTCGATCATGCGCGGGTCCATCCACTCGTTGAGCAGCTTGACCGTTTCGCCCTTGCCGGCGCCTTCGACGCCATTGATCAGCACGATCACCGGGAAACGCGCCTGCTGCTTGAGTTCGTACTGGGCCTCCAGCAGCGCCTCGCGCAGGGCGGGGACTTCTGCGTCGTAGGTTTCCTTGTCGATGCTGTGACCGATTTCCGCAGATTCGAACATGCACTGGCTCCTTCATTGGATAAGCAAGACTAGCGGATTTGCAGAGTGCCTGTGCAAACCCAGATGGCATAAAATCCGTACATCCGCTGCAACCGAGCCAATCATGTCCACCCTTCTCCAGCATGCCCAGATCGACTGGGACGACCAGGGCCGCCCTCACTCGCGGCAGTACGACGACGTCTATTTCTCCAAGAATGAAGGCACCGACGAAACCCGCTACGTGTTCCTCGAGCAGACCCGCCTGGCGCAGCGCTTCGCCGACCTGGCGCCACACGGCTGCCTGGTGATCGGCGAGACCGGTTTCGGCACCGGCATGAACTTCTTCTGCGCCTGGCAGCTGTTCGCCGAACAGGCCCACGCCGATGCGCGCCTGCACTTCATCAGTGTCGAGAAGTACCCGCTCGGCCATGACGACATGGCCCGTGCCGTGCGCCTGTGGCCCGAGATGGCGGCTTTCACCGAACCGTTCCTGGCGCAGTACGTGGCGATACATCCGGGTTTCCAGCAATTCAGCTTCGACAATGGCCGGGTCACTCTGACCCTGCTGATCGGTGACGTACTGGAACAACTGCCGCAGCTCGACGCGCAGATCGACGTGTGGTTCCTCGACGGCTTCGCTCCCGCGAAAAACCCTGACATGTGGACCCCCGAGCTGTTCGCGCAACTGGCCAGGCTGGCGCATGCCGGTACCGCGTTGGCTACCTTCACCACCACCGGCTGGGTACGACGCGGGCTGATCGATGCCGGCTTCACCATGAAGAAGATCCCTGGCATCGGCAAGAAGTGGGAGGTGATGAGTGGAGAATACACCGGGCATCCATCCGCAGTCGGCGCAGCGCCCTGGTACGCACGCCCTGCCCCTGTGGCCGGCCCGCGCCAGGCACTGGTGATCGGTGCCGGCCTGGCGGGCAGCGCGAGTGCCGCCAGCCTGGCCGCACGCGGCTGGCAGGTGACGGTACTGGAGCGCCACGATGCGCCTGCCCGGGAAGCCTCGGGCAATCCGCAGGGCGTGCTGTACCTGAAGCTGTCCGCCCATGGCACCGCCCTGTCGCAGATGATCCTGTCCGGTTTCGGCTTCACCCGGCGCCAGCTCGAACGCTTGCAGCGTGGCCGCGACTGGGATGCTTGCGGCGTGCTGCAGCTGGCCTTCGACAGCAAGGAAGGCGAGCGCCAGGCCAAGCTTGCCGAGGCCTTCGACAGTAGCCTGCTACGGGCACTTGAGCAGGCCGAAGCCGAGGCGATTGCCGGGGTGGCGCTGCCGGCAGGCGGCCTGTTCTACCCGGAAGGTGGCTGGGTGCACCCTCCCGCGCTGTGCGAGGCGCAGCTGCAGCATCCGGGTATTCGCGTTCAGCTGCACCAGAACGTGGTCGAACTGCGCAAGGCCGACGGCCTCTGGCAGGCGTGGGATGGCGAGCGTTTACTGGCCAGCGCGCCCCTGGTGGTGCTGGCCGGGGCCGCCGATGTGCGCCGTTTCGAGCCTTGCGCGCAGTTGCCGCTCAAGCGCATTCGCGGGCAGATCACCCGCCTGCCGGCCACCGCGGCCAGCCGAGCATTGAGTACTGTGGTCTGTGCCGATGGCTACGTCGCACCGCCCCGGCGTGATGAGCACACCTTGGGCGCCAGTTTCGATTTCCATAACGACGACCTGACGCCAACGGTCGCCGAGCATCAGGGCAACCTGGCATTGCTGGACGAGATTTCCACCGACCTGGCCTCGCGCCTGGGGGTAGAGGCACTCGACGTCGAGCAGTTGCAGGGCCGTGCTGCGTTTCGTTGCACCAGCCCCGACTACCTGCCGATAGTCGGGCCGGTGGCCGACCCTGCGTTGTTTGCCGAGGCTTATGCCGTGCTCGGCAAGGATGCGCGGCAGGTGCCGGAGGTGGCGTGCCCGTGGCTGGACGGGCTGTATGTCAACAGTGGGCATGGCTCGCGGGGATTGATTACAGCGCCGTTGAGTGGCGAGCTGATTGCAGCATGGGCCAGTGGTGAGCCATTGCCGTTGCCACGGGCAGTGGCTGAAGCCTGCCATCCTAACCGGTTCATGTTACGCAAGATTATTCGTGGGAAGTGAGTGTGGTTGCAGGTGCAGGACAGTGGATTTGCAGCGCCGTTGAGATCGAGCGCCGCCCGCGCGGCGCATCGCGAGCTGCGCTCGCTCCTACGTTTGTTTCGGGCCATTAATGCCTGTGACAGGCGCGCGCGACCGCCTAGGTGGTACGGCGCGACATCGAGCCATGCGCGAAGGCGTGCGCGCGCAAATGCCACAGGAAACATTGGCCCGAAACAAACGTAGGAGCGAGCGCAGCTCGCGATGCGCCGCGCGGGCGGCGCTCGATCTCAACGCCCACAAAAAACCATCGCCAAACACCCCCGCCCTCACGCCCCATATAACATATTGATCTAAAACTCCCGCAAACCACACGGGTCAGTTCCTTACAGGGTGCCCTAATCCGGGGCACTCATTCCCCAACGGAAAAACCGGTAAGGACCTATGTGCGGATTAGCAGGAGAGTTGCGTTTCACCCCCATCGACCAAGCCCCTCGCCCAGCCGACCTGGCTGCGGTAGAGCGCATCACCCATCACCTGGCGCCTCGCGGCCCAGACGCGTGGGGCTTCCATAGCCAGGGCCCGATCGCCCTCGGCCACCGCCGGCTGAAGATCATGGACCTGTCCGACGGTTCGGCACAGCCGATGGTCGACAATACCCTGGGCCTGTCGCTGGCCTTCAACGGCGCCATCTACAACTTCCCGGAACTGCGCCAGGAGCTGCAGGACCTGGGCTACAGCTTCTGGTCCGAAGGCGACACCGAAGTGTTGCTCAAGGGCTACCACGCCTGGGGAGCCGCCCTGCTGCCCAAGCTCAACGGCATGTTCGCCCTGGCTATCTGGGAGCGCGACAACCAGCGCCTGTTCCTGGCCCGCGACCGCCTCGGCGTCAAGCCGCTGTACCTGTCGCGCAACGGCGAGCGCCTGCGCTTCGCCTCGACCCTGCCGGCGCTGCTCAAGGGTGGCGACATCGACCCGATGATCGACCCGGTGGCACTCAACCACTACCTCAACTTCCATGCCGTGGTGCCTGCACCGCGCACGTTGCTGGCCAATGTGCAGAAGCTCGAGCCCGGCACCTGGATGCGCGTCGACCGCCACGGTGAAGTCGAGCGCCAGACCTGGTGGCAGCTGAAGTACGGTCCCAACCTGGACGAGCGCGATCTCGACCTGGAAGACTGGACCACCCGCGTACTCGACGCCACCCGCGACGCCGTGGCGATCCGCCAGCGCGCCGCCGTGGACGTGGGTGTGCTGCTGTCTGGCGGTGTCGACTCCAGCCTGCTGGTCGGCCTTTTGCGCGAGGTCGGCGTGGACGACCTGTCGACCTTCTCCATCGGTTTCGAGGATGCCGGCGGCGAACGCGGTGACGAATTCCAGTATTCCGACCTGATCGCCAAACATTACGGCACCCACCACCACCAGCTGCGCATCGCTGAACACGAGATTATCGAGCAGTTGCCGGCCGCCTTCCGCGCCATGAGCGAACCAATGGTCAGCCACGACTGCATCGCCTTCTACCTGCTGTCGCGGGAGGTGGCCAAGCATTGCAAGGGCGTGCAGAGCGGCCAAGGCGCCGACGAGCTGTTCGCCGGCTACCACTGGTACCCGAAAGTGGACGGTGCCGACGATGCCTTCGCCGCCTACCGTGACGCCTTCTTCGACCGCAGCCATGACGAGTACCGCGACACGGTCCAGGCCCCTTGGCTGCTGGAAACCGATGCCGCCGGCGATTTCGTCCGCGAACACTTCGCCCGCCCCGGCGCCGCCGATGCCGTGGACAAGGCCTTGCGCCTGGACAGCACGGTGATGCTGGTCGACGACCCGGTCAAACGGGTCGACAACATGACCATGGCCTGGGGCCTGGAGGCGCGCACGCCGTTTCTCGACTACCGCCTGGTCGAGCTGTCGGCGCGCATTCCAGCCCGCTTCAAGCTGCCCGACGGTGGCAAGCAGGTGCTCAAGCAGGCCGCACGGCGGGTGATCCCTCACGAGGTGATCGACCGCAAGAAGGGCTACTTCCCGGTGCCCGGCCTCAAACACCTGGAGGGCGCGACCCTGGGCTGGGTGCGCGACTTGCTGACCGACCCGAGCCAGGACCGCGGCCTGTTCAACCCGGCGATGCTCGACCGCCTGCTGAGCAACCCGCACGGCCAGCTCACCCCGCTGCGCGGCTCCAAGCTGTGGCAGCTGGCGGCCCTGAACCTGTGGCTCAGCGAACAAGGAATCTGACCGATGAAAGCCCACGAGATCGCTTACGGTCAGCGCCTGCTGCGCGGCCAGGCGCCGTCCTACGAGCGCCTGCAGGCACGCCTGGCCGGCGACGGCAGCGAGCCCCACGACCAGCCACGCGCCTTGCACTGTGGCTGGGGGCGGCTGCTGATCGGCCACACCTACCCGGACCCCGCCAGCCTGGCCGCCGCGCTGCAGGACGAACGCCCCGGCGAGCGCGACATCGCTTTGTACGTGGCCGCCCCTCAGCAGCTGCTGGCCCAGGCACCGCAGCAGCTGTTCCTCGACCCCTCCGACACCTTGCGCCTGTGGTTCACCGACTACCGCCCGGCGCAGCGGGTGTTCCGCGGCTTCCGCGTGCGCCGGGCGCAGAACCCCGCCGACTGGCAGGCGATCAACACCCTGTACCAGGCCCGCGGCATGCTGCCGGTCGACCCCGACCTGCTCACCCCGCGCCACCTTGGTGGCCCGGTGTACTGGCTGGCCGAGGATGAAGACAGCGGCGCGGTGATCGGCAGTGTCATGGGCCTGAACCACAGCAAGGCATTCGACGACCCCGAACACGGCAGCAGCCTGTGGTGCCTGGCAGTAGACCCGCAATGCACGCGCCCTGGCGTCGGTGAGGTGTTGGTGCGTCATCTGATCGAACACTTCATGAGCCGTGGCCTGGCCTACCTCGACCTGTCGGTGCTGCACGACAACCGCCAGGCCAAGCGCCTGTACGAAAAGCTCGGTTTCCGCAACCTGCCGACCTTTGCGGTCAAGCGCAGGAATGGCATCAACCAGCAGCTGTTCCTCGGCCCCGGCCCGGAAGCCGGCCTGAACCCCTACGCCCGCATCATTGTCGATGAAGCCTTGCGCCGGGGTATCGAGGTGCAAGTCGACGATGCAGCAGGCGGCCTGTTCACGCTCAGCCTCGGCGGCCGCCGGATTCGCTGCCGCGAATCGCTGAGCGACCTGACCAGCGCGGTGACCATGACCCTGTGCCAGGACAAGCGCCTGACCCAGCATGCCCTGCACAACGCCGGGCTGCAGGTGCCGGCGCAGCAGCTGGCCGGCAATGCCGACGACAACCTGGCGTTTCTCGACGAGCATGGCGCGGTGGTGGTCAAGCCGGTGGATGGCGAACAGGGCCAGGGGGTGGCGGTCAACCTCACCTGCATCGAGGAAGTGACCCAGGCCGTGGAAAACGCCCGCCGCTTCGACAGCCGCGTGCTGCTGGAGAGCTTCCATGCCGGCAGCGACCTGCGCATCCTGGTGATCGGCTATGAGGTTGTGGCAGCGGCGATTCGCCACCCGGCCCAGGTGATCGGCGATGGCAAGCACAACATCCGTCAGCTGATCGAGGCGCAGAGCCGTCGGCGCCAGGCGGCGACCGGTGGCGAAAGCCGCATCCCGTTGGACGACGAGACCGAGCGCACCCTGCGCGGCGTGGGCCTGGGCTACGACGATGTGCTGCCAGCCGGGCAGCGCCTTGCGGTGCGGCGCACGGCCAACCTGCACACCGGTGGCACCCTGGAAGACGTCACCGAGCGCCTGCACCCGGTGCTGGCCGATGCCGCGGTGCGTGCGGCGCGGGCGCTGGAGATCCCGGTGGTGGGCCTGGATTTCATGGTCCGCGATGCCGAGCACCCGGATTACGTGATCATCGAAGCCAACGAGCGGGCCGGCTTGGCCAACCATGAACCGCAGCCGACGGCTGAGCGGTTTATCGACCTGCTGTTCCCGCATAGCCGGGCTTTGGCGTAACGCAGTGCCGGCCCTTTCGCGGGGCAAGCCCGCTCCTACAGGGGTATGCGATCTCCTGTAGGAGCGGGCTTGCCCCGCGAAAGGGCCAGCACAGGAAACGAGGAACTTCCATGACCGAACGACTCCCCGAACCCGACCTCGACTACATGAAGCGCGTCCTGCTGGAGATGCTCGCCATCCCCAGCCCGACCGGTTTCACTGACACCATCGTGCGCTACGTGGCCGAACGCCTGGACGAACTGGGCATCCCCTTCGAACTGACCCGCCGCGGCACCATCCGCGCCACCCTCAAAGGCAGGCAGAGTTCGCCCGACCGCGCCGTCTCGGCCCACCTCGACACCATCGGCGCCAGCGTGCGCCAGTTGCAGGACAATGGCCGCCTGGCCCTGGCCCCGGTGGGTTGCTGGTCGAGCCGCTTTGCCGAGGGCAGCCGGGTCAGCGTATTCACCGACACTGGTGTGTTCCGCGGCAGCGTGCTGCCGTTGATGGCCAGCGGGCACGCGTTCAACACCGCGATCGACCAGATGCCGATCAGCTGGGAACACGTCGAAGTGCGCCTGGATGCCTATTGCACCACCCGCGCCGATAGTGAAGCGCTGGGCATTGCCATCGGTGACTTCGTCGCCTTCGACCCGCTGCCGGAGTTCACCGAAAGCGGCCACATCAGCGCCCGCCACCTGGATGACAAGGCCGGCGTGGCAGCCCTGCTGGCGGCACTCAAGGCGGTGGTGGAAAGCGGCCGCCAGCCGTTGATCGACTGCCACCCGCTGTTCACCATCACCGAAGAAACCGGCTCTGGCGCCGCCGCCGCCCTGCCCTGGGACGTCAGTGAGTTCGTCGGCATCGACATCGCCCCGGTCGCCCCCGGCCAGGCCTCCAGCGAGCACGCGGTGAGCGTGGCCATGCAGGATTCTTCCGGGCCGTACGATTACCACCTGTCACGCCACCTGCTGAAGCTGGCCGGCGACCAGGATGTGCCGGTGCGCCGCGACCTGTTCCGTTACTACTTCAGCGATGCGCACTCGGCCGTGACGGCCGGGCATGACATCCGCACCGCACTGGTGGCGTTCGGCTGCGATGCCACCCATGGCTACGAACGGACCCATATCGACAGCCTGGCCGCGCTCAGCCGCCTGCTCTCGGCCTACCTGCTCAGCCCACCGGTGTTCGCCAGCGACTCGCAACCGGCCAATGCCTCGCTCGAGCGCTTCAGCCACCAGCTGGAGCACGATGCGCAGATGGAGAGCGACACCCGGGTGCCGGCGGTGGACAGCCTGGTAGGAAACAAAAGCTGATGGCCATGGAATCGCGTAGCATGCAGGGATTCCTGAACAAGACCGTGCGCTGCCCATGCTGATCCCCTACGACCAACTGCAAGCCGAAACCCTGACCCGCCTGATCGAGGACTTCGTCACCCGCGACGGCACCGACAACGGCGACGACACGCCGCTGGAAACCCGTGTGCTGCGGGTGCGCCAGGCATTGGCCAAGGGCCAGGCGTTCATCCTGTTCGACCTGGAGAGCCAACAGTGCCAGTTGCTGGCCAAGCATGATGTGCCCCGCGAGCTGCTCGACTGACAGGCCCGGCCTCTTCGCGGGCTTGCCCGCGTAGAGGCCGGCACAGGCTGATCAGGGCTGATTAGCCTTGCGCACCTGCGCTGCCTTGATCCGCCGATACACTTCGGCCCGATGCACCGGTACCTTGCGCGGTGCCTCCACGCCAAAGCGCACCATGCCATTGCGCGACTCCACCACCTTGATCCGAATATCGTCACCAATAGTGATGACTTCACCGACTTCACGCCCGATCACCAACATGCTCCGGTCCTCTCGCAACAGGAAAAACCGCAGAATGCTTGGGGATATTCGTCTGGACAATGCTTCGCCAGCAATTCAGAGCGAGCCTACAACGGCTAGTAATTTCTCCTACAGACAACTCCTACAATCAGCGTGACTGAGCCTTGGCCCGCATCTTGACTGCCATGTCCGCCATCTCATCGTACAGCCGCTCCGGCGCCTGGCGTTTGAGTTGCCAGGCCTGGCGCCCGGCCTCATGGGGCAGAATCAGGAACTCACCCGCCGCCACTTGCTGGTGGATGTAGTCGGCGATATCCGCCGCGCTGATCGGCGAGCCTTCCAGCAGCTTGCCGACCTGGGCCTTCATCGCCGGGTTCGGCCCGCGGAAGGAATCGAGCAGGTTGGTCTGGAAGAACGATGGGCACACGCAGTGCACCGCCACTTCAAGCTGGCGCAACTCCACCAGCAGGCTTTCCGACAGCGCCAGCACACCGGCCTTGGCCACGTTGTAGTTGCTCATCCCCGGGCCCTGCATCAGTGCCGCCATGGAAGCGACGTTGATGATGCGCCCCTTGCTGCGCTCAAGCTGTGGCAGGAACGACTTGCAGCCCTTGACCACGCCCATCAGGTTGACCGCGATCTGCCAGTCCCAGTCTTCCAGCGACAACTCGGCGAAGAAGCCGCCCGAGGCGACACCGGCGTTGTTGACGATCACGTCGATGCCGCCGAACCTTTCTTCGCAGGCCTGGGCCAGAGCGGTGAGCTGGCTGTAGTCGCGCACATCGCAGCGCTGGACGAAGCCCTCGCCGCCTGTGGCCCGCACCAACTCCAGGGTTTCGCGCAGGCCCGCTTCGTTGACATCGGCCAGCGCCAGGCGCCAGCCCTCGCGCGCCCAGCGCAGGGCGATCTCGCGGCCGAGGCCGGAGCCGGCGCCAGTGATCATGATGCGGTTTTGCATGGTGGCACGCCTTGTTCTGACAGGTTGTGCAACGAGTCTAATCAAGGCCTTGGCCAGAGGCAGGGTTCATCAGGGTAGTGAATGGGCGGGCATGACCGGGTGGTCGGTACACAAATGGAATCTTTCGCAAGCGGCACCGGTCCGAAGTTACAAGAGGCCAGCAGTCCGAGGCCCTTGACCCTCAACCACGCAAGGACTCCGTCATGACCACGATTCTCATCATCATCCTGATCCTTCTGCTGATTGGTGGCTTACCGGTCTTCCCGCACTCGCGCAGCTGGGGCTATGGCCCGTCCGGCATCGTCGGCGTGGTACTGGTGATTCTGCTGGTGCTATTGCTGCTAGGCATGATCTAGCCGCAGAAAATGAAAAACCGCGCCAAGGCGCGGTTTTTCAATTGCCGAGGGGTATCAGTGAGAAACCGCGCCAGAAGCCCCCAGGCCAGTCTGCGAACGGACAAACTGCGGGTAGAACAGCGCACGCTCGTCGTCAGCCGCCTTGGACTTGTCGGTGACCGAGAAGAACCAGATGCTGACGAAGGCAATGGCCATCGAGAACAGCGCCGGGTATTCGTACGGGTAGATGGCTTTTTCGTGACCGAGGATCTGCACCCAGATGGTCGGGCCGAGGATCATAAGCGTCACCGCACTCACCAAGCCCAGCCAGCCGCCGATCATGGCACCGCGGGTGGTCAGCTTCTTCCAGTACATCGAGAGCAGCAGTACCGGGAAGTTGCAGCTGGCGGCGATGGAGAACGCCAGGCCGACCATGAAGGCGATGTTCTGCTTCTCGAACAGGATGCCCAGGCCGATCGCCAGCACGCCGAGGGCGACGGTGGTGATCTTCGACACACGGATTTCATCCTTGTCGTTGGCCTTGCCCTTGCGCCAGACGCTGGCATAAAGGTCGTGGGAGACCGCCGAGGCACCGGCCAGGGTCAGGCCGGCGACCACCGCCAGGATGGTGGCGAAGGCAACCGCCGAGATGAAGCCGAGGAACACGCTGCCACCCACGGCATCGGCCAGGTGCACCGCCGCCATGTTGTTGCCGCCGATCAGGGCGCCGGCGGCGTCCTTGAAGTCCGGGTTGGTGCTGACCAGCAGGATCGCACCGAAGCCGATGATGAACGTCAGGATGTAGAAGTAGCCGATGAAGCCGGTGGCGTACAGCACGCTCTTGCGCGCTTCCTTGGCGTCACTGACGGTGAAGAAGCGCATCAGGATGTGCGGCAGGCCAGCGGTGCCGAACATCAGCGCCAGGCCCAGCGAGAATGCCGAGATCGGGTCCTTGACCAGGCCGCCCGGGCTCATGATCGCCTCACCCTTTGCGTGCACCTTGATCGCTTCGGAGAACAGCGTGTTGAAGTCGAAGCCGACATGCTTCATCACCATCAGCGCCATGAAGCTGGCACCCGACAGTAACAGCACGGCCTTGATGATCTGTACCCAGGTGGTGGCCAGCATGCCGCCGAACAGCACGTACAGGCACATCAGGATGCCCACCAGGATCACCGCGACATGGTAGTCGAGGCCGAACAGCAGCTCGATCAGCTTGCCCGCGCCGACCATCTGCGCGATCAGGTAGAAAGCCACCACCACCAGCGAACCGGAGGCCGACAGGGTGCGGATTTCCTTCTGCCCGAGGCGGTACGAGGCGACGTCGGCGAAGGTGTACTTGCCGAGGTTGCGCAGGCGTTCGGCAATCAGGAAGAGGATGATCGGCCAGCCGACCAGGAAGCCGATCGAGTAGATCAGGCCATCGTAGCCCGAGGTGAACACCAGGGCGGAGATACCCAGGAACGAGGCCGCCGACATGTAGTCGCCGGCAATCGCCAAACCGTTCTGGAAGCCGGTGATCTTGCCACCGGCAGCGTAGTAGTCCGCCGCCGACTTGTTGCGCTTGGAGGCCCAGTAGGTGATGCCGAGGGTGAAGGCGACGAACGCCACGAACATGGCGATCGCCGGAACGTTCAGCGGTTGTTTCTGCACCTCGCCGGTCAGGGCATCGGCGGCCCACACGGCGGGTGCAAAGGCTCCGCAGGCCAGTACGGCCAGGGCTTTGGCGTGGCGAATCATTGTTGCGCCTCCTTCAGGATGGCCTTGTTCAGCTCATCGAACTCGCCGTTGGCGCGGCGCACGTAGATGGCAGTCAGGACGAATGCCGAAACGATCAGGCCGACGCCCAGGGGAATGCCCCAGGTAATCGACGAGTCAGGGCTGAGCTTGGTGCCCAGAATCTGAGGACCGTAGGCGATCAGGAGGATGAAGGCGCAATAGAGGCCGAGCATGATCGCCGAGAGAATCCAGGCGAACCGTTCACGTTTGCTGACCAGCTCCTTGAAACGGGGGCTGTTTTGTATCGAGAGGTAAATGCTGTCGTTCATTGTTTTTGTCCTAGCAGCACAGGTAGGGGATGGAACCCACACCCTTACTTTATGCAGCTGTTGGACGCCAACCAGACGACCTTAGTCTTAGATGCAACGGTGTTTTACCGATTGCGTAACAAAGTGATGGCCCTTTCGCGGGTAAACCCACTCCCTGTAGGAGCGGATTTATCCGCGATGGCCCAAAACTGGCCCTGCAGGTTTTTACTTACCCGTCCACTCCTTCACCCGGTCCGGGTGCTTGGCCACCCAATCCTTGGCCGCCGCTTCAGGCTTGGCACCTTCCTGGATGGCCAGCATCACCTCACCAATCTCGTCCTTGGACTGCCAGCTGAATTTCTTCAGGAAGTCCGCGACTTCCGGAGCCTTGGTCGCCAGCTCCTTGCTGCCGATGCTGTTCACGGTCTCGGCCGCGCCATACACGCCTTTCGGGTCTTCGAGGAACTTCAGCTTCCACTTGGCGAACATCCAGTGCGGCACCCAGCCGGTCACGGCAATCGACTGCTGCTTGGCGTACGCGCGGCCCAACTCGGCGGTCATCGCCGCACCGGAACTGGCCTGCAGCTTGTAGCCGGTCAGGTCATAGTCCTTGATCGCCTGGTCGGTCTTGAGCATCACCCCGGAGCCGGCATCGATACCGACGATCTTCTGCTTGAAGCTGCTGTCGGTCTTGAGGTCGGCAATGCTCACGGCCTTGACGTACTCGGGGACGATCAGGCCGATCTTGGCATCCTTGAAGTTCGGGCCGTAGTCGACCACGTTGTCCTTGTTCTTGGCCCAGTATTCACCGTGGGTGACCGGCAGCCAGGCCGAGAGCATGGCGTCGAGCTTGCCGGTGGCCACACCCTGCCACATGATGCCGGTAGCCACGGCTTGCAGTTTCACGTCGTAGCCAAGCTTCTGCTTGATCACTTCTGCGGCGACGTTGGTGGTCGCCACACTGTCGGCCCAACCATCCACGTAACCAATGCTGACTTCTTTGGCCATGGCCTGTGCAGCGCCCATGGCCAATACCAGGGCGGTGCCCACACCCAGGAAACGGCGCATTCTTGTAAAAGTTGCCATCAAAGCATCCCCTCGTCAGGTCTTGGAGATTGCATCATCTTCCTGCAACAAAGGTCGACCTGCTCCCACTGCGACCTGTACCCGCCCCATATGCGACAGCACTGTGCCATTAGCGGCATCGACTTACGCAGCCCTGCGCGATCCTTGCATGCCAAAGGTTTGGCGCCGGGCTACTATCTAACATTTTGCGCCTGACGATGGACCGCCCGATGCCTGATGCTTCCCGCCTGCTGCTGCCGTTGTACCTGCTCGCCTGCCTGCTGGCCCTGCTCGGGCTGGGGGCGCTCTGGTACGGGCTGGGCAAGCCGGTCCTGCTGCCCGACGCTGCCAGCCCCACGCATAAACTGCAGTGTGCGTCGTACACCCCGTTCGACAAGGACCAGTCGCCCTTCGACCAGCCTTTCCGCCTGCGCCCGGCGCGCATGGACGCCGACCTGGCGTTGCTGGCCGAGCGATTCCAGTGCATCCGCACCTATTCGATGACCGGCCTTGAGGCAATCCCGGCGCTGGCGCGCAAGCATGGGCTGAAAGTGATGCTCGGGGCCTGGGTCAACGCCAACCCGGTCGACACCGGGAAGGAGGTGGACGCGCTGATCGCCGCCGCCAATGCCAACCCGGACGTGGTCAGCGCGGTGATCGTCGGCAACGAGGCGCTGTTGCGCAAGGAGGTTACCGGCGAGCAGCTGGCCACGCTGATCAATAAAGTGAAAAGCCAGGTCAAGGTGCCGGTGACCTATGCCGACGTCTGGGAGTTCTGGTTGCAACATCCGCAGGTGGCGCCAGCAGTAGAGTTCCTGACCATCCACTTGCTGCCTTACTGGGAAGATGAGCCGCGCAGTATCGACGATGCCCTGGCCCATGTCGCCGATGTGCGCCAGGTGTTCGGCAACCGTTTCGCGCCCAAGGACATCTTCATTGGCGAAACCGGTTGGCCCAGTGAAGGCCGCCAGCGCGAGACCGCCGTGCCCAGCCGGGCCAACGAAGCGCGTTTCATTCGAGGCTTCGTCAGCATGGCCGAGGCCAATGGCTGGCACTACAACCTGATCGAAGCGTTCGACCAGCCATGGAAGCGTGCCAGCGAGGGCGCCGTGGGGGGCTATTGGGGGCTGTACGATGCCGACCGGCAGGACAAGGGCGTACTCGAAGGACCGGTCAGCAACCTGCAGTACTGGCCGCAGTGGTTGCTGGCGAGCGCCCTGTTGATGGCGGTGACGCTGCTGATGGCCGGGCGCCCCGCTACACCGCTGGCGGCCCTACTGCTACCGCTGCTGGCCGCATTTGGCGCAGGCTGCCTGGGATTGTGGGGCGAGCTGATGCGCACCCATGCGCGGTTCGCCGGGGAATGGGTGTGGGCGGTGGTGCTGACCGGGTTGAATCTGCTGGTGCTGATGCATGCAGCCCTTGCCTTGGTCCGTCGTGACGGTTGGCGTCGGCGGCTGTTCGGTGGCTTGCAGGCTTGGGCGGGCTGGCTGTTGCTGGCTGCCGGTTTTGCCGCGGCGGTGAGCATGCTGGCGATGGTGTTCGACCCGCGCTACCGCAGCTTCCCAAGCGTGGCGCTGGCATTGCCAGCGGTGGTGTACCTGCTGAGGCCGGTGGCGGCTCGGCGAGCGGAGGTGGCGTTGCTGGCCTTTATCGTCGGGGCAGGGGTGTTGCCGCAGTTGTATCGGGAAGGTTTGGAGAACCAGCAGGCTTGGGGGTGGGCGGTGGTCAGTGTGTTGATGACCGCAGCCTTGTGGCGGAGCTTGCGGCTGCGCAGGGCTTGAGATTCTGGGGCTGCAAAGCAGCCCCTGTCACCCCCGGCGCGGTTGCCGAACCAGGCGCAACCCCGCCAGCACCACCACAAACACCGCAATGCTGGCGGTATACAAAACCAGGGCAGGAACGCCGAACACCAGCGCCAGCACCGCCAGCCACCAGCCGCCGCGACCGGCAATGACCTGGGCAAGCAAGGCAAACCCCAACCCGGCCCAGGCCATCACCTGAAAGTGAATGCCCAGCCCCAACCAGGAACGCACCTGGCACTGCCAGTAGTCGCCTGGCACCGCGCACAGGCCAACCCACTGTGCATCCTCCATCAACCGATAGCGCACGCCATAACTGGCCGCGAGCCAGAGCGCCAGAAACATCAGTAATAGAGCGGCCGGCAGCGATCGAGACATCCCATTCTCCAATAGCGGTAATCGAAATCATCCATGATCGCCCAAGCCCTGTTGTAAGGCAAAATCACAACCCTGCAGCTATGTTGCAGATAACAAGCACACCAAAGGCCAGCGCACTCGGCAACTTTGCCCCGGCAACCGTGGTCCTAGCCTGCATACTGCACGACCTTGATCCTTCTGGGGGAATACATGCTTCGATCTTGGCGCCTCGCCGCCCTTCTTGGCGGCCTGCTCATGGCTGCGGCCGCTTCGGCGCGGGATATCGACGCCGCAAGCTACGGCTACCCCTTGACCAACCCGTTCGAGGCGACCATCGCCACCACACCGCCAGAGCAGCGCCCGACCCTGCCCAGCGACGACGAGATCAACCAGTCCGACTACAGCCTGAACCTGCGCCCCGAGCGCGAGTTCACCCTGCCCGACAACTTCTGGGCAGTGAAGAAGCTCAAGTACCGCCTGGCACGCCAGGACCACGAGGCGCCGCTGATCTTCCTCATCGCCGGTACCGGTGCGCCCTACTCCAGCAGCATCAACGAATACCTCAAGAAGCTGTTCTACCAAGCCGGTTTCCATGTGGTGCAGCTGTCGTCGCCAACCAGCTACGACTTCATGAGCGCCGCCTCACGCTTCGCCACCCCCGGGGTCAGCCAGGAAGACGCCGAAGACATGTACCGGGTGATGCAGGCCGTGCGTGCCCAGCACCCACGCCTGCCGGTCAGCGAGTACTACCTTACCGGCTACAGCCTGGGCGCGCTGGATGCCGCCTTCGTCAGCCACCTCGACGAAACCCGTCGCAGCTTCAACTTCAAGCGCGTGCTGCTGCTCAATCCGCCGGTCAACCTGTACACCTCGATCAACAACCTCGACAAGCTGGTGCAGACCCAGGTCAAGGGCATCGACCGCAGCACCACCTTCTATGAGCTGATGCTCGAGAAGCTCACCCGCTACTTCCAGGACAAGGGCTACATCGACCTCAACGACGCCCTGCTGTATGACTTCCAGCAGTCGAAACAGCACCTGTCCAACGAACAGATGGCCATGCTCATCGGCACCTCGTTCCGCTTCTCGGCGGCCGACATCGCCTTCACCTCCGACCTGATCAACCGCCGCGGCCTGATCATTCCGCCGAAGTTCCCGATCACCGAGGGCAGCAGCCTGACGCCGTTCTTCAAGCGGGCCCTGCAATGCGACTTCGACTGCTACATGACCGAGCAGGTGATCCCGATGTGGCGTGCCCGCACCGATGGCAACAGCATCCTGCAGCTGGTCAACCAGGTCAGCCTGTATGCCCTGGAAGACTACCTGCACAAGAGCAACAAGATCGCCGTGATGCACAATGCCGACGACGTCATCCTCGGCCCCGGCGATATCGGTTTCCTGCGCAAGGTGTTCGGCGACCGGCTGACCCTTTACCCCCATGGCGGCCATTGCGGCAACCTCAATTACCGCGTCAACAGCGACGCCATGCTGGAGTTCTTCCGTGGCTAACCAATTTCTCCTCGCCACCGCGCTGCTCGTCGTCGCTGGCAATGCCCTGGCTGCGGAAACCGCGCCACGGGCCAGCGTGGTCGAAGCCGACCCGCAAGTTACCCAGGCGCCGCTGACACCGGAGGCCGACGGCTTCGTCGACCCGCTGCGCGAACTGAAATTCAACCCCGGGCTCGACCAGCGCGAGTTCGAACGCTCGACCCTGGAAGCGCTGAACGTGTACGACCCGCTGGAGTCGATGAACCGGCGCATCTACCACTTCAACTACCGCCTGGACCAATGGGTGCTGCTGCCACTGGTCAGCGGCTACCAGTACGTCACGCCCAGCTTCGTGCGCACCGGGGTGAGTAACTTCTTCAACAACCTGGGTGACGTGCCGAACCTGTTCAACAGCGTGCTGCAGTTCAAGGCCAAGCGCTCGGCACAGATCACCGCGCGGCTGATGTTCAACACCATCATCGGCGTGGGGGGCTTGTGGGACCCGGCCACCAGCATGGGCCTGCCGCGCCAGAGCGAGGACTTTGGCCAGACCCTGGGCTTCTATGGCGTGCCGGAGGGGCCCTACCTGATGCTGCCGGTGCTCGGCCCGTCGAACCTGCGCGACACCACCGGGCTGGTGGTGGACTATGCCGGCGAGCAGGCAGTCAATTACCTGAACGTGGCCGAGGCCAGCGAAAATCACCCGGAGATCTTCGCCTTGCGCGTGGTGGACAAGCGCTACACCACCAATTTCCGCTATGGGCAGCTCAATTCGCCGTTCGAATATGAGAAGGTGCGATATGTGTATACCCAGGCGCGCAAGCTGCAAATAGCCGAGTAAGCAGGCCCGGCCTCTTCGCGGGACAAGCCCGCTCCTACAGGATCTGTGTCTACGCGGTCATTGTGCGGGCTTGCCCCGCGAAGAGGTCGGCAAAGGCAACATCAAATCCCCAGGAACTGGCACAGCTCGCGCTTCTTGGCCAGGGCATCGCGGCGCCCCAGTTCGATCAGCTCACTGCAATAGCTGGCCTCGAACAACAGATAGCTCAACACCCCTGCCCCGCTGGTCCGGGTCGCCCCCGGCCCGCGCAGGAACAGGCGCAATGCCGCCGGCAACTCGCGCCGGTGCCGCGCCGCGATCTCGTCCAGCGGTTGGCTGGGCGCTACCACCAGCACCTCGATCGGCGCCAGCCCCAGGCGCCGTGCATCCAGGTGCGCTGGCAGTAGCCGGCTGAGGTGGTTAAGCCGCTGCAGCAGCTCGATATCGTCTTCAAGGCTGTCGATGAAGGTGCTGTTGAGCATGTGCGCGCCGATCTGCGCCAGGCTCGGCTGCTGGCCGCTGAACACACGCTGGGTCGGCAACGGCGCCGCCGGGCGCTGCGGGTTACCGCTGACCCCGACCACCAGCACGCGGCTGGCCCCCAGGTGCAGGGCCGGGCTGATCGGTGCCGACTGGCGCACTGCACCGTCACCGTAGTACTCGTCGCCCAGGCGCACCGGGGCGAATAACAGCGGAATGGCGGCACTGGCCAGCAGGTGATCGATGGTCAACGGCGTCGGCACACCGATGCGGCGGTGGCGCAGCCAGGCGTCGATGGTGCCGCGGCCTTGGTAGAAGGTTACTGCCTGACCGCTTTCGTAGCCGAATGCGGTCACGGCAACTGCCCGCAGTTGCTCGGCAGCGATGGAATGGCCGATGCCATCCAGGTCCAAGTGCGACTGCAGCAAGCCACGCAAGGGGCTGCTATCGAGCAAGGCCACCGGCACCTGGCCGCCCAGGCCCAGCAAGCTGTGGCCAACGAAGCGGCTGGCCTGGCGCACCACGCCGGGCCAGTCGCTGCGGATGACCAGGCGGCTGCGGAAGTTCTGCCAGAATGTGGTGAGGCGCTGCACGGCGTCGTTGAAGCGAGTGGCGCCACTGGCCAGGGTCACGGCGTTGATGGCCCCGGCCGAGGTGCCGACGATGACCGGGAACGGGTTGTGCGCGCCGGGCGGCAGCAGTTCGGCGATGCCGGCGAGGACGCCGACCTGATAGGCGGCGCGGGCACCGCCGCCAGAGAGGATCAGACCAGTTACCGGGGGTGGCGCCATGAAATCCTTCCTGGATCAGCGTTTTTTCTTATCGTACAGCCGTGGCGCACCCTCAGGTCGCGACTTGAAGCGCCGATGCGCCCACAGGTACTGCTCCGGGCACTCGCGCAGTACACCCTCGACCCACTGGTTGATACGCAGGCAATCCGCTTCTTCGCTCTCACCTGGGAAGTTCTCCAACGGCGGGTGAATCACCAGACGATAGCCGCTACCGTCCTCCAGCCGCTTCTGGGTGAACGGTATCACCTGCGCCTTGCCCAGGCGGGCAAATTTGGTGGTCGCGGTAACCGTGGCTGCCGGTATACCGAACAACGGCACGAAGATGCTCTGCTTGGCGCCGTAGTCCTGGTCCGGTGCGTACCAGATCGCGCGGCCCGAGCGCAGCAGCTTGAGCATGCCACGCACGTCATCACGCTCCACGGCCAGCGAATCGAGGTTGTGCCGCTCACGGCCACTGCGCTGAATGAAGTCGAACAACGGATTGCCGTGCTCGCGGTACATGCCGTCGATGGTATGGGCTTGGCCGAGCAGCGCGGCGCCGATTTCCAGGGTGGTGAAGTGCACCGCCATCAGGATCGCGCCCTGCCCGGCCTGCTGCGCCGCCTGCAGGTGCTCGAGGCCTTCGATGTGGGCCAGGCGCGCCAGGCGGGCCTTGGGCCACCACCAGCTCATGGCCATTTCGAAGAAGGCGATGCCGGTGGAGGCGAAGTTGGCCTTGAGCAGACGCCGCCGTTCGTCGTCGGACAGTTCCGGGAAGCACAGCTCAAGATTGCGCGCGGCAATGCGCCGGCGCTCGCCGGCCACGCGGTACATCAGCGCGCCCAGGGCACCGCCGAGCCACAGCAGGGCACGGTAGGGCAACTGCACCACCAGCCACAGCAGGCCCAGGCCCAGCCACAGGCCCCAGAATCGCGGGTGGAGGAAATAGGGTCGAAAACGCGGGCGTTCCATTGAAGCTTCCGGCAAGACAAAGGCCGAGCATTCTACAACGGATCGGCACCGGTTGCGGCCAACCGGTCTTATCGCTATAAGTCAGGGCACTTTTTTCGCAACAAGCCGTCTATGCAGACCATGAGCCCAAACCACACACCCGACACCGCCTCCGTGTTCCAGCTCAAGGGCAGCATGCTCGCCATCACTGTGCTGGAACTAGGGCGTAACGACCTGGAAGCCCTCGACCGCCAGTTGGCGGCGAAAGTGGCCCAGGCCCCGAATTTCTTCAGCAATACGCCGCTGGTGCTGGCGCTGGACAAGCTGCCGGCCGACGAAGGGGCAATCGACCTGCCCGGGCTGATGCGTATTTGCCGCCATCATGGCCTGCGAACCTTGGCGATCCGTGCCAACCGCATCGAGGACATCGCCGCGGCGATCGCCATCGACCTGCCCGTGCTGCCACCGTCCGGCGCCCGTGAGCGGCCGCTGGAGCCTGAGCCAGAGGTGAAAAAGGTCGAGACCGTCCCTGAGCCGGCTCCGACTCCGGCGCCAGCCGAGCTAGAAGTGCGCCCTACCCGCATCATCACCTCCCCCGTGCGCGGCGGCCAACAGATCTACGCCCAGGGTGGCGACCTGATCGTCACCGCTTCGGTCAGCCCGGGTGCGGAACTTCTCGCCGACGGCAACATCCATGTGTACGGCGCCATGCGCGGCCGCGCCCTGGCCGGAATCAAAGGCAACACCAAGGCACGTATCTTCTGCCAGCAGATGACCGCCGAAATGGTCTCGATCGCCGGCCAGTACAAGGTGTGCGAAGACCTGCGCCGCGACCCGCTATGGGGGGCCGGCGTGCAAGTCAGCCTGTCCGGTGACGTGTTGAACATCACCCGTCTTTAACGGATACTTGCCGTCATTTTTAGAGCAACTTTTTTATCTGTTGCCGTTTTTTGCATTTTGCAGGGACACGTGTCCCGACTTATTTTAGGGGTGAAACACCTTGGCCAAGATTCTCGTCGTTACTTCCGGCAAGGGGGGTGTGGGCAAGACCACCACCAGCGCCGCCATCGGCACCGGCCTCGCACTGCGCGGCCACAAGACTGTCATCGTCGACTTCGACGTGGGCCTGCGTAACCTCGACCTGATCATGGGCTGCGAACGCCGCGTGGTGTACGACTTCGTCAACGTGGTCAACGGCGAAGCCAACCTGCAGCAGGCCCTGATCAAGGACAAGCGCCTCGAGAACCTGTTCGTGCTGGCCGCCAGCCAGACCCGTGACAAGGACGCGCTGACCCAGGAAGGCGTCGAAAAGGTGCTGATGGAGCTGAAAGAACAGTTCGATTACGTCATCTGCGACTCCCCGGCCGGTATCGAGAAAGGCGCGCACCTGGCGATGTACTTCGCCGACGAAGCCATTGTCGTGACCAACCCTGAAGTGTCCTCGGTACGTGACTCGGACCGCATGCTGGGTATCCTGTCGAGCAAGTCGCGCCGCTCCGAGAACGGCGAAGAGCCGATCAAGGAACACCTGCTGATCACCCGTTACCACCCAGAGCGTGTCGAAAAGGGCGAAATGCTCAGCATCGCCGACGTCGAAGAGATCCTGGCGATCAAGCTCAAGGGTGTGATCCCCGAATCGCAGGCCGTACTCAAGGCCTCCAACCAGGGTATCCCGGTCATCCTCGACGACCAGAGCGATGCCGGCCAGGCGTACAGCGACACGGTCGACCGCCTCCTGGGCAAAGAGAAACCCCTGCGTTTCATCGAAGTGCCGAAGCAAGGATTCTTCGCGCGCCTGTTTGGAGGCAAGTAAACCATGAACCTTTTTGACTTCTTTCGTGGCAGACAGAAACAGACCAGCGCGTCGGTAGCGAAAGAGCGTCTACAGATCATCGTGGCGCATGAGCGCGGCCAGCGCAGCGAACCGGACTACCTGCCGGCGCTGCAGAAAGAACTGCTGGAAGTGATCCGCAAGTATGTGAACATCGGCAACGATGATGTGCATATCGAGCTGGAAAACCAGGGCAGCTGCTCGATTCTGGAGCTGAACATCACCTTGCCGGATCGCTGATTCAGGCGTTTCAGGCACAGGCGAAAACCACTGGGGCTGCATTGCAGCCCCAGTGGTTTTTGTCATTTTCACAGAGAACACGCAATGCCGCTGTCGAACATCCAGATCCTCCATGAAGACGCCGCCATCCTGGTGATCAACAAACCGACCCTGCTGCTGTCGGTACCCGGCCGTGCCGAGGACAACAAGGACTGCCTGATCACCCGCCTGCAGGAAAACGGCTATCCGGACGCGCTGATCGTGCACCGCCTGGACTGGGAAACCTCCGGCATCATCCTGCTGGCCCGCGATGCCGACAGCCACCGCGAGCTGTCGCGCCAGTTCCACGACCGCGAGACCGAAAAGGCCTACACCGCGTTGTGCTGGGGCCAGCCGGCGCTGGACAGCGGCAGCATCGACCTGCCCCTGCGCTACGATCCACCGACCAAACCTCGGCATGTGGTGGACCATGAACAGGGCAAGCATGCGCTGACCTTCTGGCGCATCGTCGAGCGTTGCGGGGACCACTGCCGGGTCGAGCTGACGCCGATCACCGGGCGTTCGCACCAGCTGCGCGTGCACATGCTGTCGATCGGCCATCCGTTGTTGGGCGACCGCCTGTATGCCAACCCGGAGGCGCTGGCGGCCCATGATCGGCTGTGCCTGCATGCCTCGATGCTGAGCTTCACCCACCCGGTTTCCGGAGAGCGCCTGAAGTTCGAGTGCCCTGCCCCCTTCTGAAGGTAACTGCGCTAAACTCGCGCCACTGCTGTTTGGAGTGAGTTATGCGCGAAGCACTGAATACCGGCCTGATCGAATTCCTCAAGGCCTCCCCGACGCCCTTCCATGCAACCGCCAGCCTGGCCCAGCGCCTGGAGGCGGCCGGCTACCAGCGCCTGGACGAGCGTGACAGCTGGGCTACGGTACCGGGTGGGCGCTACTACGTTACCCGCAACGACTCCTCGATCATCGCCATCAAACTGGGCAAGCAGCCGCCGCTGCTGAACGGCATCCGCATGGTCGGCGCCCACACCGACAGCCCGTGCCTGCGGGTCAAGCCGCAGCCCGAGCTGCAGCGCCAGGGCTTCCTGCAACTGGGCGTGGAAGTCTACGGCGGCGCGCTGTTGGCGCCGTGGTTCGACCGCGACCTGTCGCTGGCCGGGCGCGTCACCTTCCGCCGTGACGGTAAGGTAGAAAGCCAGCTGATCGACTTCAAGCTGTCGATCGCGATCATCCCCAACCTGGCGATCCACCTGAACCGCACCGCCAACGAAGGCTGGCAGATCAACCCGCAGACCGAACTGCCGCCGGTGCTGGCCCAGGTGGCCGGTGACGAGCGCATCGACTTCCGTGCCGTGCTCACCGAGCAGCTGGCCCGCGAGCACGACCTCAACGCCGACGTGGTGCTGGATTACGAGCTGAGTTTCTACGACACCCAGGACGCCGCGCTGATCGGCCTGAACGGCGACTTCATCGCCGGCGCCCGCCTGGACAACCTGCTGTCGTGCTACGCCGGCCTGCAGGCGCTGCTGAGCGCGGACAGCGACGAGACCTGCGTGCTGGTGTGCAACGACCATGAAGAAGTCGGCAGCTGCTCGGCCTGCGGCGCCGACGGCCCGATGCTCGAACAGACCCTGCAACGCCTGCTGCCGGACGGCGACGCCTACGTGCGCACCATCCAGCGCTCGCTGATGGTCTCGGCCGACAACGCCCACGGCGTACACCCCAACTACGCCGACAAGCACGACGGCAACCACGGGCCCAAGCTCAACGCCGGGCCGGTGATCAAGGTCAACAACAACCAGCGCTACGCCACCAACAGCGAAACCGCCGGGTTCTTCCGCCACCTGTGCATGGCCGAGGAAGTGCCGGTGCAGAGCTTCGTGGTGCGCAGCGACATGGGCTGCGGGTCGACCATCGGGCCGATTGCGGCCAGCCACCTGGGGGTGCGCACGGTGGATATCGGCTTGCCGACCTTTGCCATGCACTCGATCCGCGAGCTGTGTGGCAGCCATGACCTGGCGCACCTGGTGAAGGTACTGTCGGCGTTCTACCGTAGCCGCGAATTGCCTTGAGATTGATCTAGGCAGGTTCGGCCTCTTCGCGGGACAAGTCGGATCGCCGCACCGCCGCTCCTACAGGTGATCGCGTTTCCTTGTAGGAGCGGGCTTGTCCCGCGAAGAGGCCAGACCTGCAAACAGATGCCCAGGATCAATCCCCCTTCTGCCCAACCCGCTATGCTTGTTGTATGGCCCCCAATGCAGAAGGACCGCTGCCCATGTCCCCCTTTCTCTCGCTGTTCGTGCCGGTATTCCTGTTCCTGATGCTGCTGACCATCGGTTTCAGCATGCGCGAGCGCAATATCGGCGTGTTGATGATGTGGATCGGCACGCTGGGCATCTTTGGCCTCACCTGCTGGACGATCCTGGAGAAACTGCCGACATAAACCTCTACACTCGGTCAATCGTTTGACCTGAGGTAGATTTTCCGGTGCCAGCCTTTCTGCGTTGCCTAGCCCTGCTGCTGTTCATCTTCATGTCCCCGGTCCAGGCGGCGGGCTTGCCCAGCCTGCTGGGCTCCAGCGCCCCCGCCCAGCCCGAAGCCACCGAACCACTGGGCAAATCCCTGGACGAGGTGATCAAGAACCTCGAGAACGACCAGCAACGCGCCAAGCTGCTGGCCGACCTGAAGAAGCTGCGCGACGCCACCAAGCAATCGCAACCCACCGTCGAACAAGGGGTCCTGGGCCTGATCGGCGGCGCCCTGCACGACTTCGAAAAGCAGTTCAGCGGTGATTCCAACCCCTTCTACCGCTGGTCACAAGAAATCGAACAGGCCCAGGCCGAACTCACCGAGTTGATCGTGCCGGTGCATCAGTGGCCGGCCATCCTGTTCGGCTTTGCTGCGGTCATTGCGGTGTGGAGCCTGCTGGCCTATGCCTTCAACTGGGTCGGCCACCGCGTGCGGGTGCGTTTCGGCCTCACCGAGGAACTGCCGCAGCACCCCCGTACCTGGGACCTGGTGCGCTTTGCCCTGCGCAAGCTGGGGCCGTGGCTGGTGGCACTGATCTTCACCGTGTACCTGAGCTTCGCCCTGCCCCCGTCGCTGGGCAAATCACTGGCCATGGTGCTGGCCTATGCACTGGTGGTCGGCACCTGCTTCTCGGCCATCTGCGTGATCGCCTTCTCGCTGCTCGACGGCCCCCATCGCCACCGTGCCCTGCACATCCTGCGCCACCAGGCCTTCCGCCCGCTGTGGCTGATCGGCAGCTTCGCCGCCTTTGGCGAGGCCATGAGCGACCCGCGCATGCTGGTCGCCCTGGGTACCCACCTGGCCCACGCCCTGGCGACCCTGGCCAATGTCATCGCGGCGCTGTCGTCCGGCCTGTTCATCCTGCGCTTCCGCCGGCCGATCGCTCACCTGATCCGCAACCAGCCGCTTGCCAGGCGCCTGACCCGGCGCACCCTCAGCGACACCATCGAAATCCTCGGCAGCTTCTGGTTCGTGCCGGCGCTGATCCTGGTGGCGGTCTCGCTGTTCGCCACCTTCATTTCCGCCGGTGACACCAGCACCGCCCTGCGCCAGTCACTGATGTGCACCGTGCTGGTGGTGGTGTGCATGGTGCTCAACGGCCTGGTACGTCGCCACGCCGCCAACCCCAAACGCGCCAGCAAGCGCCAGGCGGTGTACGCCGAGCGCTTGCGCAACTTCGGCTACCTGCTGGTGCACCTGTTCATCTGGCTGGTGTTCATCGAACTGGGGCTGCGCGTGTGGGGCCTGTCGATGATCGGCTTCGCCGAAGGCGACGGCCATGAAGTGAGCGTGCGCCTGCTGGGCCTGGCCGGCACGCTGATCGTCGCCTGGCTGGTGTGGATCCTCGCCGACACGGCGGTGCACCATGCCCTGGTGCGGTCGCGCCGGGGCCTGGCCAACGCCCGCGCGCAGACCATGATGCCGCTGATCCGCAACGTGCTGTTCGTGGTGATCTTCATCATTGCGGTGATCGTCGCCCTGGCCAACATGGGCATGAACGTCACGCCGCTGCTGGCCGGTGCCGGTGTCATCGGCCTGGCCATCGGTTTTGGCGCACAGTCGCTGGTAGCCGACCTGATCACCGGCTTGTTCATCATCATCGAAGACTCGCTGGCGATCGACGACTATGTCGATGTCGGTGGCCACCTGGGCACGGTCGAAGGCCTGACCATCCGTACCGTGCGCCTGCGTGACATCGACGGCATCGTGCACACCATCCCGTTCAGCGAGATCAAGAGCATCAAGAACTACTCCCGTGAGTTCGGCTACGCGATCTTCCGTGTGGCCATCCCGCACAGCATGAACATCGACCAGGCGATCACGCTGATCCGCGAAGTGGGGCAAAAGCTGCGCAATGACCCGCTGATGCGCCGCAACATCTGGTCGCCGCTGGAATTGCAGGGGGTGGAGAGTTTCGAGTCCGGCTCGGCGATCCTGCGGGCACGGTTCAAAACCGCCCCCATCAAGCAGTGGGAAGTGTCGCGGGCGTTCAACCTGGCATTGAAGCGCCAGCTTGATGAGGCCGGGCTGGACCTGGCTACGCCGCGCCTGTCGGTGCAGGTGGTGACTGCCGGCGGCGGTGGAGCAACAGAAACCGGCGCATCCAGATAGGGCGCTAGCCCGCCTGGGCGCGAATGCGGATGGCATCGTGCCGCCAGTATTCCAGGTCACAGTCAATCAGGTGCCCATGCTGGTCGCTGTTGACCCGGGTGATATGCAAGCCGGGGCTGCCGGCTGACACCTTCAGCGCCCCCGCCGCGTCCACCGGCAAGGCGGTCGGCAGGATCTCGAAGCACACCTGCCCGTACTGGATGCCATACACCCGCCCGTAGATCTCGGTCAGCGACTGCGCCAGGTCCTGTTCAAGGATCCCGGGAAAGTACTTCGGATTCAGGTAGTGCTCGGCATACAACACCGCCCGCCCATCGATGCGCCGCAACCGGCAGATCCGCACCACGCTGGACAGCGCCGGCAGTTGCAGCCGCGCACAGATGGCTGCCGAAGCCGGCTGCAGGCGCGCCGAGAGCAGCTCGGTGCTGGCCTCCCGCCCCTGGTCCCGCACCATCGCATGAAAGTGGCTACGCTCGATCAGGTCGTAGGTCAGGCGCTGCGGGGCGACGAACCAGCCGCGCCGTTCTTCTCGGTAGATCAGCCCTTGGGCTTCCAGCTGCACAAGTGCTTCGCGCAGGGTGATGCGCGTGGTGGCGAACACCTCGCTGAGCTTGCGCTCGGCCGGCAATTTGCCGCCCGGCGCCAGCAAGCCGTGCTCGATCTGCTCCTGCAGGGCATGGCAGATAGCTGTTACCGCGCGCGGTGGCATCGACTGCATCAAAAGGTTACCTATCTGGACTAGTCCAGCCCCATGACGGGGCCTCTGGAGAATAGTGCAAGCCTAGGCAGGGCTGATGAACATCCTGTGACAAAGGCCTTGGCCAGCCACTGCCAGAAACGCGCCAAGCCAGCAGAGCCAGGGTGATCGGGTGGTCTACGCTGTAGCTTCAAGGCCTTTGCAAGCCCTGCCCTACATCAAACTGTCACGCAAGCGGCCTACCTTGGCTCAAGCTTTGCTGACCTAGACCAACGCTCAGCAAAAACAGCTTCATTCATAACAACGATCGCTAAAGGCACCCACCCAAGGAGCTTCGGATGAAAAAGTTGTTCATGGCGTCACTGCTCGGCTCGGCTATTACCCTGTGCACCTCGGCGATGGCCGCCGGCCCCGACCTCAAGGCCCTGGAAGACGCCGCCCGCAAGGAAGGCAACGTCAACAGCGTGGGCATGCCCGATGCCTGGGCCAACTGGAAAGGCACCTGGGAAGACCTGGCCAGCAAATACGGCCTCAAGCACAGCGACACCGACATGAGTTCGGCCCAGGAAGTCGCCAAGTTCGAAGCCGAGAAGGACAACGCCAGCGCCGACATCGGCGACGTCGGTGCCGCCTTCGGCCCGATCGCCGCCAGCAAGGGCGTGACCCAGCCGTACAAGCCAAGCACCTGGGACCAGGTGCCTGAGTGGGCCAAGGACAAGGACGGCCACTGGGCGCTGGCCTATACCGGCACCATCGCCTTCATCATCAACAAGGACCTGGTCAAGGAAGGCGATCGCCCGACCAGCTGGCACGACCTGGAAAAAGGCAAGTACAAGGTCGCCATCGGTGACGTCAGTACCGCCGCCCAGGCTGCCAACGGCGTGCTGGCTGCGGCCATCGCCTACAAAGGTGACGAGAAGAACATCGAGCCGGGCCTGCAGCTGTTCACCAAGCTGGCCCAGCAGAAGCGCCTGTCGCTGGCCAACCCGACCATCCAGACCATCGAGAAAGGCGAAGTCGAGGTGGGTGTGGTGTGGGACTTCAACGGCCTGAGCTATCGCGAGCAGATCGACCCCAAGCGCTTCGAAGTGCTGATCCCGTCGGACGGTACGGTGATCTCCGGCTATACCACCATCATCAACAAGTACGCCAAGCACCCGAACGCGGCCAAATTGACGCGTGAGTACATCTTCAGCGACGCCGGGCAGATCAACCTGGCCAAGGGGCATGCGCGGCCGATCCGTGCCGAGCACCTGAAGCTGCCGGAGGATGTGCAGGCCAAGCTGCTGCCGAACGAGCAGTACAAGGCGGCGCAGCCGATCAAGGATGCCGCGGCCTGGGAAGCGACCTCCAAGGCACTGCCGCAGAAGTGGCAGGAGCAAGTGATCATCGAGATGGAGTAATAGCGAGGGCTGCGCCCTCGTTCGCGGGTCAAGCCCGCTCCTACAGGCCCGCGCCGGACTGTAGGAGCGGGCTTGTCCCGCGAAAGGCCGCAAAGCGGCCGCTCTTGAAAACCCGCGGAGCTTCAAATGAACCACAACGTCATCCTGGTCCTGCTCGACGGCCTCAATTACCAGGTCGCCCACCACGCCATGGGCCACCTGCACGCCTACGTCGAGGCCGACCGCGCCGCGCTCTACCGCATGGAGTGCGAACTGCCATCGCTGTCACGGCCGCTGTACGAGTGCATCCTCACCGGCGTGGCGCCAATCGACAGCGGCATCGTGCACAACAACGTCAACCGCCTGTCCAATCAGCGCAGCGTGTTCCACTACGCCCGCGAAGCCAACCTGGGCACCGCGGCGGCGGCCTATCACTGGATGAGCGAGCTGTACAACCGCTCGCCCTTCGACCCACAGCGCGACCGCCACACGCACGCGCCAAAGCTGCCGATCCAGCACGGCCTGTTCTACTGGGACGACCGCTACCCTGATTCACACCTGCTGGCCGACGGCGAATACCTGCGTCGCCGCCATGCGCCGAATTTCCTCCTGGTCCACCCGATGAGCATCGACGATGTCGGCCACCGCCATGGCCTCGACAGCAGCCAGTACCGCAATGCCGCGCGCAGCGCCGACATCCTGTTGTCCGACTACCTGCCGGGTTGGCTCGAAGAGGGTTACCAGGTGCTGGTCACCGCCGACCACGGCATGAACAACGACCGCTCGCACAACGGCCTGCTGGCCGAGGAGCGTGAGGTGCCGCTGTTCGTATTCGGCGACGCTTTCAGCCTCGACCCGGCCGCCAAACCGCTGCAGACCGAACTGTGCGGGACCATCTGCGAGCTGCTCGGCGCCGCCCATGACAAGACCGTGTGCCGGGAGCTGCTCAAGTGAAGGCCGGCAACCGTGGCCGCTACCTGGCCCTGCTCTGCCTGCTGCCGTTCGCCGTATTCTTCGTGATCTTCCAGATCGCCCCGCTGGCATGGGTGACCATCAACAGCCTGCAATCGGAAGCCGGCTGGGGCGTGGAAAACTTCAGCAAGGTGTTCGCCTCCAAGTTCTACCTGCAGGCGCTGCAACGCAGCCTGGAGATCAGCTTCTGGTCGAGCCTGTTCGGCATCGTCATCGCCACCCTTGGCGCCTATTCGCTGCGCCAGGTCGACTCGAAGCTGCGCGACTTCGTCAGCGCCTTCGCCAACATGACCAGCAACTTCGCCGGGGTGCCGCTGGCCTTCGCCTTCATCATCCTGCTCGGTTTCAACGGCGCGCTGACCCTGCTGCTGAAACAGATCGGCCTGCTGGAGGACTTCAGCATCTACTCCAAGAGCGGCCTGATCCTGGTGTACACCTACTTCCAGATCCCCCTCGGCGTGCTGCTGCTCTACCCCGCCTTCGACGCCCTGCGCGAAGACTGGCGCGAGTCTGCGGCGCTGCTCGGCGCCAGCCACTGGCAGTTCTGGCGACACATCGGCCTGCCGGTGCTGACCCCGGCCCTGCTCGGCACCTTCGTCATCCTGCTGGCCAACGCCCTCGGCGCCTACGCCACCGTGTACGCCCTGACCACCGGCAACTTCAACGTGCTGCCGATCCGCATCGCCGGGCTGGTGGCCGGCGACATCAGCCTCGACCCAAACCTGGCCAGTGCCCTGGCGATGGTGCTGGTGGGGCTGATGACACTGGTGACGGTGGTTCATCAATGGCTGCTCAAGAGGAGCTACCATGCGCGCTGAAAAAACCTCCGCCGGGCTCTACCATCGGCTGGTGGTGTACCTGCTGTTCCTGATCCTGCTGCTGCCACTGGCCGGCACCCTGCTCTACTCGCTGGCCACCAGTTGGTCGGCGAGCCTGCTGCCCAGCGGCCTGACCTTGAAGTGGTACATCGCGCTGTGGAGCGAACCGCGCTTTCTGGCCGCGTTCGGCCAATCGCTGCTGGTGTGCGTGGGCGCGCTGCTGCTGTCGGTGGTGCTGATCCTGCCGCTGCTGTTCGTGGTGCACTACCACTTCCCGAAACTCGACGCCCTGATGAACATCCTCATCCTGCTACCGTTCGCGGTACCGCCGGTGGTGTCGTCGGTGGGCCTCCTGCAGCTTTATGGCAGCGGCCCGATGGCAATGGTCGGCACGCCGTGGATCCTGATCGGCTGCTACTTCACCATCGCCTTGCCGTTCATGTACCGGGCCATCACCAACAACCTGCAGGCGATCAACCTGCGCGACCTGATGGACGCTGCCCAGCTGCTCGGCGCCAGCACCTGGCAGGCCGCCCTGCTGGTGGTGCTGCCGAACCTGCGCAAGGGCCTGATGGTGGCGCTGCTGCTGTCGTTCTCGTTCCTGTTTGGTGAGTTCGTGTTCGCCAACCTGCTGGTCGGCACCCGCTACGAGACCCTGCAGGTCTACCTGAACAACATGCGCAACAGCAGTGGCCACTTCAACAGCGCGCTGGTGATCTCGTATTTCGCCTTCGTGCTGGTGCTGACCTGGGTCGCCAACCGCCTGAACAAGGACAAAACCTGACATGAGCTTCGTCAGCGTACAGAACCTGCAAAAAAGCTACGCCGGCAACCCGGTGTTCGAGCACATCGACTGCCAGATCGAACGCGGCGAGTTCGTCACCCTGCTCGGCCCGTCCGGCTGCGGTAAGTCCACCCTGTTGCGCTGCATCGCCGGCCTGACCCCGGTGGATGGTGGCAAGATCCTCCTCGACGGCCACGACATCGTGCCGGTAAGCCCGCAGAAGCGTGGCATCGGCATGGTGTTCCAGAGCTATGCGCTGTTCCCCAACATGACCGTGGAGCAGAACGTTGCCTTCGGCCTGCGCATGCAGAAGGTCAAGGCCGATGAAAGCCAGCAGCGCGTGCGCGAAGCATTGGACCTGGTGGAGCTGGGCAACTTCGCCGGGCGCTACCCGCACCAGTTGTCCGGCGGCCAGTGCCAGCGCGTGGCCCTGGCCCGCTCGCTGGTCACCCGCCCGCGCCTGCTGCTGCTCGACGAGCCGCTGTCGGCGCTGGATGCGCGCATCCGCAAGCACCTGCGTGAGCAGATACGCGCGATCCAGCGCGAGCTGGGGCTGACCACCATTTTCGTCACCCACGATCAGGAGGAGGCGCTGACGATGTCCGACCGCATCTTCCTGATGAACCAGGGACGCATCGTCCAGAGCGGCGATGCCGAAACCCTCTACACAGAGCCGGTGGACCTGTTCGCCGCCGGTTTCATCGGCAACTACAACCTGCTCGACGCCGACAGCGCCAGCCGCCTGCTGCAACGGCCGGTGACCGGCCGCCTGGCAATCCGCCCAGAGTCGATCACCCTGGGCGTCAACGGTGAACTGGACGCCGAGGTACGCAGTCACAGCCTGCTTGGCAACGTCATCCGCTACCGCGTAAAAGTGCGTGAGGTGGAACTGGTGGTCGACGTGCTCAACCGTTCGCCCGAGGACCTGCATGCCGACGGCCAGCGGGTTTCCCTGTCGATCGACCCCACGGCGCTGCGCGAAGTGGCCTAAGGAGAATCAGCAAGATGGCACTGGCAATTTTCGATCTGGACGAAACCCTGATCCACGGCGACTGCGCGTCGCTGTGGAGCGAACAGATGGCCCGGCTGGGCTGGGTCGATGGCAAGGAGTTCCTGCGCCGTGACCATGAACTGATGGAGGCCTACGGCAAGGGCCACCTGCAGATGGAGGATTACATGGCCTTCAGCCTGGAGCCGATTGCCGGGCGCACCCTGGAGGAGGTCGAGCACCTGGTGGGACCGTGGGTCGAGGAGGTGATCGAGCCGATCATCTACGGCGACGCCTGCCGCTGCATTGCCGAGCATCGCCAGCGAGGCGACCGGATTCTGATCATTTCTGCTTCAGGCACGCACCTGGTCGGGCCGATTGCGGCGCGGCTGGGGGTGGATGAGTACCTGGCGATCGAGCTGGAAGCGGTGAACGGGGTGTATACCGGCAAGACCCACGGGGTGCTGACCTACCGCGAGGGCAAGATCACCCGGTTACTGGAATGGCTGGATCAGGAGCAGGAGAATCTGGAAGGCGCGAGTTTCTATTCCGACTCGCGCAATGACCTGCCGCTGTTGCTGAAGGTGGATCATCCGCATGTGGTGAATCCGGATGCGGTGTTGCGCGAGCATGCAGAGGTCAATGGCTGGCCGATCCTGAGCTGGAGCTGAAGATATGTGTGGGCTGTGCCGGCCCTTTCGCGGGCAAGCCCGCGAAAGGGTCTGGCCTGCTTACGCCAGGCTCGGGTCGATGACCATCACCAGCTTGCCCGACACCTGGTTGGTCTCCAGTTCGGCATACGCCGCCTGGGCAAACTCCACCGGGTAGGTATCGACCAGTTGCGGCGACAACCGCCCTTCGGCGAACAACGGCCACACTTGTTGCTGCAGCTCGCGCAGCAGCTCAGCCTTGAAGCCATCGTCGCGGTTACGCAGAGTCGACCCGGTGATCTCCAGGCGCTTGCCCAGTACCTGGGCCAGGTCCAGTTCGAACTTGCGCCCGCCCATCAAACCGATGATTACCCAACGCCCGTCACGGGCCAGCAGCTTGAGGTTCAGCTCGCCGTAGCTGGCACCCACCGGGTCCAGAATCACATCGAACGGCCCGAAACCGTCCAGCGCGTCGAGGTTCTGGTTACGCACCACGCCACCCGCAGCACCCAGCGCCTCACAGTAGTCCAGGCGGTCCTGGGAACCGACACTGACCCATACCGGGCTGCCAAACGCCTTGCACAACTGGATCGCCGCCGAGCCCACGCCACTGGCGCCAGCATGCACCAGCACCTTCTCACCGGCCTTCACCTTGCCCAGCTGGAAGATGTTCAGCCAAGCCGTGGCATACACCTCCGGCAGCGCCGCCGCTTCGTGCAGGCTCAGACCCTCCGGCACCGGCAATACATGGCGGGCATCCACCACCACTTCCTCGGCCATGGCACCGCTGGCCAGCAGCGCGCAGACGCGGTCACCGACACGCCAATCAGCACCGGCACCGACTTCCTCGATCACCCCGGCGCACTCCAGGCCCATGTACGGGCTGGCGCCTGGCGGCGGTGGATACAGGCCCTTCATCTGCAGCAGATCGGCACGGTTCAGCCCCGCAGCGGCCACTCGAATGCGCACTTGGCCCGCGTCACAGGCGGGGCGTTCGGCCTCGACCCAGGCCACATGTCCGTCAACGCCTTGCAATGCCTTCACAGTGCCTCCATAGTTGAATCACAGACTGAGCCTGAGGAGCGCGCTCCCCAGGCTTTTTGCAGTATTTGTCCGGCTCCGATGGAACCGGCGAACGGAAAAGACGGCCTACTATGCGTGATCAATTGCCTCCACGTCGAATCAGCATGAAGCATTTCCTCCCTAGCACCGCCCTGGCCCTCATCGTTGGCCTGGGTAGCCTCACGCTCGGCGGCAATGCGGCGGCCGCCAACAAGTGGGACAGCCTGCAGCCGGACCGCGACGAAATCGTCGCCAGCCTCAACGTGGTGGAGCTGCTCAAGCGTCACCATTACAGCAAGCCGCCACTCGATGACGCCCGCTCGGTGATCATCTACGACAGCTACATCAAGCTGCTCGACCCGGCCCGCAGCTACTTCACCGCAGCCGACATCGCTGAATTCGACAAGTGGAAGACGCAGTTCGACGACTTCCTCAAGAGCGGCAACCTCGACCCCGGCTTCACCATCTACAAGCGCTACCTCGACCGCGTCAAGCAGCGCCTGGACTTCGCCCTGGCCGAGCTGGCCAAGGGTGTCGACAAGATGGACTTCACCACCAAGGAAACCTTGCTGATCGACCGCAAGGATGCCCCGTGGGAGAAGGACCAGGCCGCGCTCGACGACCTGTGGCGCAAACGCGTCAAGGACGAGGTGCTGCGCCAGAAGATCGCCGGCAAAGAGCCGAAGCAGATCCAGGAAACCCTGACCAAGCGCTACAAGAACCAGCTGGCGCGCCTGGACCAGACCCGTGCCGAGGACATCTTCCAGGCCTACATCAATACCTTCGCCCAGTCCTACGACCCGCACACCAACTACCTGTCGCCGGACAACGCCGAGAACTTCGACATCAACATGAGCCTGTCGCTCGAAGGCATTGGCGCGGTGCTGCAGAGCGACAACGACCAGGTCAAGATCGTGCGCCTGGTGCCGGCAGGCCCGGCCGCCAAGACCAAGCAGGTGGCACCGGCGGACAAGATCATCGGCGTCGCCCAGGGCAACAAGGAAATGGTCGACGTGGTCGGCTGGCGCCTGGACGAAGTGGTCAAGCTGATCCGTGGCCCGAAAGGCTCGGTGGTGCGCCTGGAGGTCATCCCGGCCAGCAATGCGCCAAGCGACCAGACCAGCAAGATCGTCTCGATCACCCGCGAAGCCGTGAAGCTCGAAGAGCAGGCGGCGAAGAAGTCGGTGCTCAAGCTCAAGCAGGACGGGCGTGACTACAAGCTCGGCATCATCGAGATCCCTGCTTTCTACCTGGACTTCAAGGCCTACCGTGCCGGTGACCCAGACTACAAGAGCACCACGCGCGACGTGAAGAAACTGCTCACCGAACTGCAGAAGGAAAAAGTCGACGGCGTGGTCATCGACCTGCGCAACAACGGCGGCGGTTCCCTGCAGGAAGCCACCGAGCTGACCAGCCTGTTCATCGAGAAAGGCCCGACCGTGCTGGTACGCAACAGCGACGGCCGTGTCGACGTGCTCGAGGACGAAAACCCGGGCGCCTTCTACAAAGGCCCGATGGCGCTGCTGGTCAACCGCCTCTCGGCCTCGGCCTCGGAGATCTTCGCCGGTGCCATGCAGGACTATCACCGTGCGCTGATCATCGGTGGCCAGACCTTCGGCAAAGGCACCGTGCAAACCATCCAGCCGCTCAACCATGGCGAGCTTAAGCTGACCCTGGCCAAGTTCTACCGGGTTTCCGGGCAGAGCACCCAGCACCAGGGCGTGCTCCCGGACATCGACTACCCGTCGATCATCGACACCAAGGAAATCGGCGAAAGCGCCCTGCCTGAGGCCATGCCGTGGGACACCATCCGCCCGGTGGTGAAGCCGGCCTCCGACCCGTTCAAGCCGTTCCTGGCTGACCTCAAGGCCAAGCATGACGCACGCAGCGCCAAGGATGCCGAGTTCACCTACATCCGTGACCGCCTGGCCCTGACCCAGAAGCTGATGGACGAGAAGACCGTCAGCCTCAACGAGCAGGAGCGTCGTGCCCGCCACGATGACGTCGAAGCCAAGCAACTGGCGATGGAGAACATCCGTCGCAAGGCCAAGGGCGAGGAGCCGCTCAAGGAGCTGAAGAAAGTCGACGAGGACGCCCTGCCGGACGAGGATGACAAGACCAAGCCGGAAGACGACGCCTACCTGGCCGAGACCGGTCGCATCCTGATCGACTACCTCCGGGAAAGCAGCACGGTGGCCAAGAAGTAACCTGACCGATGATGGCAGATTAATGTGACCCGTCATCAAACAGTCATCGCACTGTCGTGAAATAGAGGGGCCGGGCATGCAAATGCCCGGCCCTTTCATTTTCAGGATACCGTCATGACCGTCGCCGAACAGCTCACTGCCTTGAGCGCAATTCTGGCTCAGCGCAGCATTCACAGCCTGTTCCAGCCGATCGTCTGCCTCAGCGAACGGCGTATCTTCGGCCATGAAGCCTTGAGCCGCGGCCCGTCCAACAGCCCGCTGCATTCGCCATTGAACCTGTTCACCATCGCCCGCCAGTCCGGTCATCTGACCGAGCTGGAGGCCGCGTGCCGGGAAAGCGCGTGCCGACGCTTCAGCGAGCAGGGGCTCGACGGCAAGCTGTTTCTCAACATCTCACCTGAATCGCTGCTGGAACCGCACTACCCTTCCGGGCGCACCCTCAAGCTGCTCGAGCAAGTGGGGCTGGCACCCAGCCGGGTAGTGATCGAACTGACCGAGCAGACCCCTACCGACGATTTCCAGCTGCTGTCCAATGCCTTGCACCACTACCGCGACATGGGCTTTTCCATCGCCCTGGATGACCTCGGCGCCGGCTATTCGAGCCTGCGTCTGTGGTCGGAGCTGCGTCCCGAGTACGTGAAGATCGACCGCCACTTCATCGATGGCATCCACCGCGATCCGCTCAAACGCGAGTTCGTCGGCTCCATCCTGCAGATTGCCCGGGCGTCGAAGGCGCAGGTGATAGCCGAAGGGATCGAGCTGGCGGAAGAGCTGGCGGTGTTGACCGAGATGGGGGTGGACCTGGTGCAGGGGTACCTGCTGGGGCGGCCGCAGGAGATGGCGGTGCGGGAGAGTCAGCAGCTGCTGGCACAGGTGCTGCCTGCGGCTCTGGTCGAGCAACCGACAGTGGGGCTGAATGCCACGCTCGGCCAGGTCATGGAATTGTTTGGCCGCAATGGTGACTTGAAGGAACTGGATGTACTGGATGCCGACGGCAACCCCTGCGGCGTGATCCATCGAGATGCATTGCCTGTGCCCGCGAAGAGGCCAGCACAGGCAATGCATAACCCTCAGGCGTGCTCGGGATAGCTGTACTCAAACACCCGAACTACTTCGGAGGCATGCCAGGAAGCCGCTTCCATGCCATCCACCGGCCCGGTGAAGCGCCCCAGGCGCTCCACGCATTCGAAAAAGCCGGTGCGCGGCAAGCGACTGGCCCCCTGGCTGATGACCAGCGAACTGCGCAGCGGCTGCTCGGCACGGGCATCGAGCACCGCCAGGTACTCCAGCGCAGCGGTGAGGGTCTGCATGGCCGGGCTGGGCAACTGCAGGCGCTCGATCAGCGCACGGTAGGTGAGCAGGTGGCGTTGACGGCGGGCCAGGTCAAGCTCGTCCAGCAGGTTTTGCCAATGCTGTCGGCTGATCCTGACCTGGCTCATGACGGTTCGCTCCAGCCGGCCACCCCCAGGTGCCACGCCAGGGCACGGCGGATCGCAGCATCCGGCTGGCGCTCGCCCGATTCGATCATGGCCAGGTAAGCCGGGCTCACCCCGACATTACGCGCCAACTGCTCAGGGGCGATGCCTTTGGCCTGGCGCAGCTGTGCCACTTCACTGAACGCGGGCAGGCTGGCAGGCGGGGCGCTCTGTTGCGCTGATTCGACAGCCACCTCGGCGGGTGCCTGCCCGGCTGCCTTGAGCAGCGCCTGATACTGCTCCCAGGGCACGACGGCGTACTCGGGCTGACCGTCCCGGCTAATGACCTGAATACCCATTACAACCCCCTTACGTAAGGATTACCGCATGTAATCCGTAGGCATAACGCTTATGCCAATTATATTACCAAGCGCGGGAGTCTGTGGGGACTTGCTCGATTTCAGTGCGTATTGCGCTCCAGGCGCAGCGCTTCGGGGGTATCGGGCAGGCGTTCGACCACCCGCAGACGCTCGGGCGCCTGGCTGTCGCGCCAGGCCTTGAAACGCGCCAGCTCATCGGCCACGGTCTTCAGCACCCAGCCAAGCACGGCGATGTCATCGAGAAAGCCCACACCCAGAATCCAGTCGGGGATCGCGTCGATGGGGCTGACGAAGTACAGCAAGCCGGCGACGATGGTCACCAGTGCCTTGGGGCTGATGGCACGGTACTCACCGCGCCACCAGGCCAGGCACAGCGACTGCAGCAGCTTGACGTCGTCGCGCAGCTGGCCGATGCGCGGGCCTTTGCGGGCCACTGCGAACAGCAAGGCCGGCAACCGGCCACGGCTGAGCAGGCGTTCGGCCAGGGGCAGGAAACGGGCGAAATTCCAGGGTGCGCTCATGGAGCCTCCAGCAGGGAAAGGTTATCCACATTTATTGTGGATAACCTTGTGAACAGGGCGAAGTTTGTGACGGCTGGCGCCCACAAGGCAAGGGCCCCGGTCAGATCGGGCGTTTTTTACACAGTCGTTTCAGTTCCGCAAACGATTTGCTTCAGGACACGTGCGGCTTCTTCACACTACTCTTGCTCGGACAGTGGCAGCCGCATGAGGTTCGCCGAATCATCCCCCACAAACGACAACGCCCCGTCAGGACGGGGCGTTGTGCAGCTACCAGCCGTTATTACTTGGCAGGTGCTTCGGCCGGGGCTTCAGCTTCCGGCGCTTCGCCACCCTGCAGCTGGGCCGGGTCCTTGATGGCGATCAGTTCGAGGTCGAAGACCAGGACCGAGTTGGCCGGGATCAGCGGGCTCGGGCTCTGGGCGCCGTAGGCCAGTTCAGCCGGGATGAACAGCTTGTACTTCTCGCCAACGTGCATCAGCTGCAGGCCTTCGACCCAGCCTGGGATCACACCGCTGACTGGCAGGTCGATCGGGCTGCCGCGCTCGACCGAGCTGTCGAACACCTTGCCATCGATCAGCTTGCCTTCGTAATGAACGGTGACCACGTCGGTCGGCTTCGGCTGCGGGCCGTCGGCCTTCTTCACGACTTCGTACTGCAGGCCGGAGGCGGTGGTGACCACGCCAGGCTTCTTGGCGTTTTCTTCGAGGAATTTCTTGCCGGCGCTGGCAGCTTCTTCGCTGGCCTTGGCCAGGCGCTCTTCGGCGCGCTTCTGCAGCGCGGTGAAGGCTTCTACCAGCTCTTCGTCTTTGATGCGTTGCTCCTTCTTGCCGACAGCGTCTTCGATGCCGAGGGCGACCGCTTTCGAATCAAGGTCTTCCATGCCTTCCTGAGCCAGGCTCTTGCCCATGTTCAGGCCGATACCGTAGGAGGCTTTCTGTGCCGGAGTCTTCAGCTCGGGGCTGCTGGCTTGTTGATCACAGCCAGCCAGTACCAGGCCTACCAGGGCAACCGCAGCCGCCAGACGATGCTGTTTCATGCTATTTCCTTGTTCATGCGCCATAAGGGCAATCAGGGTAAAGCCGCGAGCTTATCAGGCGGCCATCACCAATGGCTACCGGCATAAGAGCGGGTTTTCGTAAGGAAGTTCAGTAGTTAAAGGCTTCTTCATGGAAGCTTTACAGCCATTGGCCAGTATTGACCCTTTGTGCCAGGTTTTCCTGGTTTTTGTGGGTTTTTATTTCGGGTGGTTCTGAGTGCCTGCCGCAAGATCTCACAGGCGCTGAAAATCTTGCGGCAGGCACCTCAAGGATACCGCCCTTCCCGATACTGCTCAGCGAGCTCGCGCAGCACCTCGCACACCCACTGCCCCGGCAGGCTCAGTGGCAATGCCGCATTCCGGCAGATGCCCACCGAACCACCCGGCTCACGCACACCGAGATCCAGTTCGGCCAGCTCCCCCCGGCGCAAATCCAGCAGCACCGCATCACGCGGCGCCACCCACAGCGCATCGCTACCCAGCAGGTAACGACGGCTCAATGCCAACGACAAGGTCTCCAGGCGCTGCGCCGGCATCTGGATGCCACACTGCACGAACAGGCTGTCAGCATGCTGGCGGATGGTGGTACCCGGCGGTGGCAGCACCAGCGGATACTGGCCGACCCGCTGCCGCTCCACTAGTGCGCTGGCAAGCAAGGGATGGCCAGGGCGCACCACCAGCGCCATGGATTCGCTGTACAAGTGCTCGAACGACAACCCCTGGATCTGCGGGCTGTCGGTCATGCGCCCAACCACCAGCTCCAGCTCACCCAGGCGCAGTTGCCCGAGCAACTGCGCACTGATCCCCGTGACCACGCTGATCACCAATGCCTCGTGGCGCTGATGCAGGCGGCACAGCACCTCGGGCATCAGCAACCCTTCGACCGTCGACAACACGCCAATGCGCACCTGCGACGGCGCCCGCGCTTCGCCACGCAAGCTGCTGACGCCATCACGCAGCGCCTGCACGCTAGGCCCGGCGTAGCGCATGAAACGCGTACCAGCCGGGGTCAGCTCGACGCCTTGGCGGCTGCGCTCGAACAGGCGCGCTTCAAGCAGGTCCTCGAGTTCCTTGAGGGTCTTGGAAATCGCCGGCTGGCTGATCGCCAGAATGTCGGCAGCCCTGGCCAGGCTGCCCTGCCGGGCAATCTCCAGGAAGCACAGCAGGTGGCGGTACTTGATACGGGTGTCGAGGTTCATGCCGGCAAGCTTACCGCATCGCCACCTGCGGCGTATCCGGGTCGCGCTGCTGGCGGCGGAACTGCCCGGGTGGCAGGCCGTGGATCTGGCGGAAGCGCCGGGAGAAGTAGGCTTCATCGGCGAAACCACAGAGCCGCGCCACCTCGCCCACCGGGCGGCTGCCGTTGAGCAGGTAGTTGCGCGCGGTGTGCATGCGCCGCTCCAGCACCAGCTCGCTGAAGGTCTTGCCGATTTCCTTGCGCAGCCAGTGGGTCAGGTAGGTCGGCGACAGGTAGGTGGCGGCGGCAACCTTCTGCAGGTTCAGGTCGGGGTCGTCGATGTGCCGACGCAAATACTCGCTCATGCGCCCCAGCGCGGCGCGGCGGCTGAGCTGGGCCGCATTGCTGTCAGCCAGTTCGCGCAGCGTCTCGGCGTACAGGCTGCAAACCTGGCCGATCAGTTGCAGCAACAGGCCCTTGAGCACTTCGCGGGTGCCAAAACGGCGGTTGGCATCCAGTGCGCGCATGCGTTCGAGGACCTGCCGGACCTCGGCGAAATCCGCCTCGTCCAGGCAGAAGTCGAGATGTTCCTGGAAGCGGAACGGTGACAGTTCCGGCGCCTGCAGGATCGACACCTCTTCCAGGTCCATCGGGTCGCAGGCCAGGTGCGGCAGCAGGAATGTCTGGGAGAAATTGATCACCACGAAGTCGCTGTCGGACGGGTGCGGGATCACATGCACCCTATGCGGCAGGATGAAGGCCAGGGTGTTGCGCCTGAATGGGCGCTGCACGCTGCCGATGTGCTGCACCGTGTCGCCGCCGAAATTGACCTGGATCTGGAAATACTCGTGACGATGCGGCGCGGTCTCGGCGGGGCGGCCGCGCTGGTCGCGGATGTAGAAATCCATCAGCTCGCTGCGCTGCTGCATGACGTAGGTCGGGACCTCGCGCTTGGGGGGCATGGGCAATCTCCGGGTTGCGGGGCACTAAGTTGTACGATGTCCAAACTCTGCAATTTAACCCCTTCTGCAAAAACCTGCGCAACAGCAAATCCACGCAGCCCGCCAAAAACGCGACATACAGCAGAAAAACAGAACAAAACCCCAACGGCGAATTTTCTTGGACAGCGCAGTCCTGCCCCGCCTGCCGTGAAAAAAACGGTCTAAAACCGCCGTTGCATTCCTATCGTTGTACGACCACCTTAGAAAAGGGACTGCAGCCCAACCTCTACCAACAACAACAAACGAGGTCGACTCATGTCGAGCACGCCTACCCCCCGCGCCGCGTCTTCATACGCGCTGGACGCGGCCCCTGCCCAGCGCCTGCCTACCCGCCGCCGCTGGTTCATGCTGTCGCTGCTGCTGCTGGCGACCATCATCAACTACGTCGACCGGGTGAACATTTCCATCGCTGCGCCGTTCATGGCCAAGGACCTGGGCCTGGACAAGGTCGAGATGGGCCTGATCTTCTCCGCCTTCGCCTGGACCTACGCCCTGGCCCTGGTGCCAGCCGGCTTCATCGCCGACCGCTTTGGTTCGCGCCTGACCTACGGCGTATCGCTGATCAGCTGGTCGGCGGTCACCGTGGCCCAAGGGCTTGCCAGCGGCTTTGCCTCGCTGTTCGGCCTGCGCCTGGCGGTCGGCGCCATGGAAGCCCCTGCCTTCCCGGCCAATAGCCGCGCGGTCACAGTGTGGTTCCCTGCCCGCGAGCGCGGCATGGCCAGCAGCATCTACGTGTGCGGCCAGTACCTGGGCACCGCGCTGTTCACTGGCGCGCTGCTGTGGCTGGCGACCACCTACGACTGGCGCCACGTGTTCTACAGCACTGGCCTTATCGGCATCCTGTTCGGCGTGGTGTGGCTGTGGCTGTACCGCGACCCGCTGTCTTGCAAGAAGGTCAGCAAGGAAGAACTGGCCTACATCGAAGACGGCGGCGCACTGGTGAAAAGCAGCCAGCAGCGCACCCGCTTCGACTGGCGCCAGGTGGCTGAGCTGTTCCGCTATCGCCAGGTCTGGGCCATCTGCCTGGGCAAGTTCGCCAGCACCTCTGCGCTGTATTTCTTCCTCACCTGGTTCCCCACCTATCTGATCGAAGAGCGCCAGCTGACCTTGATCAAGGTCGGCATCTTCGCCGTCATGCCGTTCATTGGTGCCACGGTCGGCATCCTCCTCGCGGGGATCGTGTCCGACCTGCTGATCCGCAAGGGCTACTCGCTGTCGTTCGCCCGCAAGCTGCCGCTGGTGGTGGGCTCGATGCTGGGCATGTCGATCGTGCTGGTGAACTTCACCGACTCCAATGTGCTGTGCATCGCCATCCTCACCCTGGCGTTCTTTGCCCAGGGCATCGCCTCATCGTCGTGGGCGGCGGTGTCGGAAGTGGCGCCCAAGGAGCTGATCGGCCTGACCGGCGGGATCACAAGCCTGGCAGCCAACATCGGCGGGATTGTCACGCCGATCGTGATTGGCCTGGTCGTGCAAGCCAGTGGCTCGTTCGCCATGGCGTTCTGGTTCATCGGTGGGGTGGCGCTGATGGGCACCCTGTCCTACTCGCTGCTGCTCGGCAAGCTGTATCGCATCGAGCTGAAGACGGCGGCATGAGCCCGGATTAGTCCAAGCCGACCCCGTTTTCGTCCAACTTTGCCGGCCAGCCTCTGACTTACGCTGGCCACTCCAGCACGGAGGATCCACCCATGACCTACCTGTTCAACCCGCCGGCCATCGTCAGCCTGCCGATCCGCGGCAGCGCAACGCGCTTCCCGGTCGGCCGGGTGTTCTGCCTGGGCCGCAACTACCCATGGCCGGAATCCTACGGCCCGGCGCCACAGGAGCCGGTGTTCTTCATGAAACCGGCGAGCAACGTGGTCGAGGCGCAGGGCGAACTGCCCTTCCCGCCGCAGACCGATGAGTTTTGCCACGAAATCGAGCTGGTCGCGGCCATCGCCAAGGGCGGCGCCGACATTGCCCCGGAACATGCCCTGGAACATGTGTTCGGCTTTGCCGCTGGCCTCGACCTGACCCGTCGCGATCACCAGCGCAAGGCCAAGGCCGAGGGCCTGCCCTGGGAAGGCGCCAAGGTGTTCGAAGCCTCGGCACCGATGACCGCCATCGTCCCTGCCGGCGAATGCGCCTGGCCATTGGACGCATCGCTGTGGCTACACGTGAACGGCCAGGAGCGCCAACGCGCCCACCTTAGCCAACAGACCTGGACGCTGGCCGAAGTGATCAGCCGGCTGTCCCGCCAGCTGCCACTGCGCCCCGGCGACCTGATCATGACCGGCAGCCCGCCCGGTGTGGCGCCACTGAATGCGGGCGACACGATCCATGCCGGCATCGATGGCATCGGCGAACTGCAACTGCATGTCGGCCCTCGCCCTGCCGGGCAAGCCGCCAACGCCGCCTGAATCTACTGGAGCCCCTATGAGCCAAAACAAGAAAGTTGCCCTGGTCACCGGCGCCGGCAGCGGCATCGGCCGCGCCGTCGCCCTTGCCCTGCTGCAGGACGGTTTCAGCCTGGTCCTCGCCGGGCGCCGTGCAGAACCGCTGCAAGCGGTGGTTGAACAAGCGCTGGCCGCGGGCGGTGAAGCCTTGGCCGTGCCTACCGACGTGCGCGATGAGCAGAGCGTCGCACAGCTGTTCGCCACCATCGAGGAGGTGCATGGCCGCCTCGATGTGATCTTCAACAATGCCGGCATCAACGCCCCCGCCGTACCGGTCGACGAGCTGCCGCTGGAGAACTGGCGCAACGTCATCGCCACCAACGTCGACGGGGTGTTCCTCTGCGCCCGCGCCGCCTTCGGCCTGATGCGCCGTCAGCAGCCGCAAGGCGGGCGGATCATCAACAACGGCTCGATCTCGGCGCACACCCCGCGCCCGTTCACCGCACCCTACACCGCCAGCAAGCACGCGGTGCTGGGCCTGACCAAGGCGCTGGCACTGGACGGCCGCCCCTACAACATCGTCTGCAGCCAGGTGGACATCGGCAACGCCCTGACCGAGTTGTCCGAGCGCATGACCCGTGGTGTGCGCCAGGCCAATGGCGAGATCGCCGCCGAACCGATGCTCGACGTGCGCCATGTGGCCGACGCGGTGCGCTACATCGCCGCGCTGCCGCTGGATGCCAACGTACTGAACATGACCGTGATGGCCAGCAACATGCCCTTCGTAGGCCGTGGCTGACACCTGTTCCTGATGGAGTGACCGATGAAACCTGAAGTCCTGCAACTGAGCCCGATCCTCATCCCGCAAATCCGTGAGCGCCTGGAACAGCTGTTCACCGTGCACCGCTACTACGAACAGGCCGACAAGGACGCCTATGTCAGCCAGCATGCCGACAACATCCGCGGCGTGATCACCGGTGGCCACACCGGCATCTGCCAGGCGCTGATGGCGCGCCTGCCCAACCTCGAAGTGATCGCGGTCAATGGCGTTGGTACCGATGCAGTGGACCTGGCCTATGCCCGCGATCGCGGCATTCAAGTGACCGCGACCATCGGCGCCCTGACCGAGGATGTCGCCGACCTCGCCATGGGCCTGCTGATCGGCTTGTGCCGCGGGATCTGCACCGGTGACCGTTTCGTCCGTGCCGGCCACTGGGCCACCAGCGCCACGCCGCTGGCGCCGTTGCCGCTGGCCCGCCAAGTGTCGGGCATGCGCGTGGGCATCGTCGGCATGGGCCGGGTCGGCCGCGCCGTGGCGCAACGGGCAGCGGCGTTCGGTTGCCCGATTCACTACACCGACCTGCAGGCGCTGGAGGTGCCGTATGGTTTCGAGGCAGATCTTGTGCAACTGGCCAAGGACAGCGATGCGCTGATCCTGGCGGCGGCGGCCGACAAGGGCGAGGCGCTGGTCAACCGCGAGGTGCTGCAAGCTTTGGGCGCCGAGGGGTATCTGATCAACATCGCGCGCGGCAAACTGGTGGATGAGCCGGCGTTGATTGCGGCGCTGGCGGCCGGCGAGATTGCGGGCGCGGCGCTGGATGTGTTTGCCGATGAGCCACGGGCGCCCGAGGCCTTGTTCGAGCGTGAAGATGTGGTGCTGCAGCCGCATCGGGCCAGCGCCACGGTGCAGACCCGCACGCGCATGGGTGAGATGGTGGTGGCCAGCCTGGTGGATGTGTTTGCTGGGCGTAAGCCGCAGGGGTTGGTCATTTAAGTGGCCTGTACCGGCCTCTTCGCGGGCACGCCCGCGAAAGGGCCGGTAACGATGCAAGAATGTCAGGCCAGCGCCAGTTCCACCGCCCCGCCATTCAGGCGCACCGGCCACACCCGCAGCCGCTGCCCGGCATCCTCCAGGCACGCCCCGCTCTGCAGGCTGAAGTGCTGCTTGTACAACGGCGCCGCCACCACCAACTCCCCCTGCAGACTACCCACAAGCCCGCGGCCGATGATATTGGCCCCCGACCGCGGATCACGGTTGTCCACCGCGTAAAGGCTCTGCTCCAGTTCGGGCAGGTAGAACAACGCCACCTGTGCCCCCTCAAGCCACACCACCACGCCAGAGTCGGCCACCAGATCATCGGCCTGGCACACCGCCTGCCAGTTCTCTTTGGTCTTCATAGCAGCATTGGAAAGATTCATCAGACAGCCTCCTCGACGGTTGGGATCAGGTGCAGCGGTGCAGCCGGCCGGCGTTGTTCGCGTTCGCGCACGAAGTGCACGTCCGGGTCGGCGCGCTTGTCGTTGACGAAGGTACGGAAGCGCTTGAGCTTCTCGGGGTCGTTGAGGGCGTTGGCCCATTCGCATTCATACTGGTCGACCACATGCTGCATCTGCGCCTCAAGCTCCGCCGCCAGGCCCAGGCTGTCGTCGAGGATCACCTGCTTGAGGTAGTCCAGGCCGCCTTCCAGGCTTTCGCGCCAGACCGAGGTGCGTTGCAGTTTGTCGGCCGTGCGGATGTAGAACATCAGTACGCGGTCGATCAGGCGCACCAGGGTTTCGTCGTCCAGGTCGGTGGCGAACAGTTCGGCGTGGCGCGGGCGCATGCCGCCATTGCCGCAGACGTACAGGTTCCAGCCCTTGTCGGTGGCGATCACGCCGATGTCCTTGCTCTGCGCCTCGGCGCACTCGCGGGTGCAGCCGGATACCGCGAACTTGAGCTTGTGCGGGCTGCGCAGGCCCTTGTAGCGGTCTTCCAGGCGCAGGGCCATGGCGACGCTGTCCTGCACGCCGTAACGGCACCAGGTGCTGCCCACGCACGATTTCACCGTGCGGGTCGACTTGCCATAGGCGTGGCCGGTCTCGAAGCCGGCCTCGATCAGCTCGCCCCAGATCAGCGGCAGCTCGTGCAACTGGGCGCCGAACAGGTCGATGCGCTGGCCGCCGGTGATCTTGGTGTAGAGGTCATACTTTTTCGCCACCTGGCCGATCACGATCAGCTTGTCAGGGGTGATCTCGCCACCCGGGATACGCGGCACCACCGAGTAGGTACCGTTCTTCTGCATGTTGGCCATGAAGGTGTCGTTGGTGTCCTGCAGCGGAACCAGCGCCGGGTCCATGATCGGCTGGTTCCAGCACGAGGCGAGGATCGAGCCCACCGCCGGCTTGCAGATGTCGCAGCCGACATGGCCCTTGCCGTGGCGTTCGAGCAGTTCGTTGAAGGTGCGGATGCCCTCCACTCGCACCAGCCCGTAGAGCTCCTGACGGGTGTAGGCGAAGTGTTCGCACAGGCTCTTGTCGACGGTCACGCCGCGAGCGGTGAGTTCGTGCTCGAACACCTGCTTGAGCAGCGCCGCGCAACCGCCACAGCCGGTGGCGGCCTTGGTGCAGCCCTTGACTGCGGCGAGGTCGCCGCAGCCACTGTCGATGGCCGCGCACACTGCGCCCTTGCTGACGTTGTGGCACGAGCAGATGGTCGCGCTGTCGGGCAATGCATCGGCGCCCAAGGCCGGCGCTCCGCCACTCTGCGGCAGGATCAGCGCTGCCGGGTCGGCCGGCAAGGCAATGCCGTTCTGGGCGTACTGCAGCAGGGTGTCGTAGTAGCTGTTGTCGCCCACCAGCACCGCGCCGAGCACGTGCTTGCCACTGGCATCCACCACCAGTCGGCGGTAGGCACTGTTGGCCTCGTCGATGAAGCGGTAGCTGCGCGAACCCGGCGTGGCCCCGTGGGCATCGCCAATGGAGCCGACATCCACGCCCAGCAGCTTGAGCTTGGTCGACATGTCGGCACCGGTGAAGGCGCTGGCGGCTTCGCCCGTCAGCAGCGCAGCCAGGTTGCGCGCCATGCTGTAGCCCGGAGCGACCAGGCCGAACACGCTGCCGTTCCACGAGGCACATTCGCCGATGGCGAAGATGCGCGGGTCGCTGCTGCGGCAGTGGTTGTCGATCACCACGCCACCACGCGCAGCGATCTCCAGGCCGCAGGCTCGGCCCAGGGTATCCTGTGGGCGGATGCCGGCAGAAAACACGATCAGGTCGGTTTCCAGGTGCTCGCCGCCGTCGAAATTCATGCGGTAGCGGTAGGCAACACCGGCGCTGATCGACTGGGTGGCACGCGACAGGTGCACGCCAACGCCCAGCGCTTCGATCTGCGCCTTGAGCGCGGCGCCGCCCTCGCCGTCCAGCTGCACCGGCATCAGCCGTGGGGCAAACTCCACCACGTGTGCTTCCAGGCCGAGGGACTTCAGCGCGTTGGCGGCTTCCAGACCGAGCAGGCCGCCACCGACCACCACGCCACGGCGCGCCTGGCCGGCGGCGGCGCGAATGGCATCGAGGTCGTCGAGGGTGCGGTAGACCAGGCGGGCGTTGCCGCTGGAGCCTTCGATCGGTGGCACGAACGGGTAGGAACCGGTGGCCAGGACCAACTGGTCATAGCCGTAACGGCCCTCGGCAGTCACCACCTCGCAGCGCTCGCGGTCGATTTCCAGCACCGCTTCGCCCAGGTGCAGGTGCACGCCGCTGTTGCCGTAGTAGTCCTGCCCACACAGGGCCAGGGTCTCGGCACAGCTGCCGGCAAAATACTCCGACAGGTGCACGCGGTCGTAGGCCCGCTGGCGCTCTTCACCGAACACGTGCAGCTCGAAGCGCTCGAGGGCGCCGCGTTCGACCAGTTGCTCCACGCAGTGGTGGCCGACCATGCCATTGCCGACGATGACCAGTCGCTCCCGTTGCCCGCTCGCTGTTGCCTTCATAAGCCGATCCTCGATCAAAAAAAAAGCGCCTGGAGCCGAAGCTCCAGGCGCCTTTGCCTGTGTTCATCACGGTGGGTGGCCCGGGTTGATCGCCGTTGATCAATGGGCTTTGTTGTATCAGGGGATAAAGCAGGGACTGTGCCAATTGGTTTGCCTGTACTGGCCTCTTCGCGGGCAAGCCCGCTCCCACAGGGTTTTCAGTACATTTGCGACATATCAAACCTGTGGGAGCGGGCTTGCCCCGCGAAGAGGCCGGTAGAGCCGATGCACTTTCCAAGTGCAGCGCTCACCATCCTGGGGCGCTTCAATACACATCACGCCGGTACCGCTTGGCCTTGCTCAACGCTTCGACATAGGTATCGGCATCCACGCCCCCGTGCACGGCGATGACCTCACGCAACGCCGCATCCACATCCTTGGCCATGCGCTGCGCATCACCACACACATAGAAGTACGCCCCCGCCTCCAGCCACTGCCACAGCTGCGCGCCCTGTTCGAGCATGCGCTGCTGTACATAGACCTTCTCGGCCTGGTCCCGCGAGAACGCCGTGTCCAGGCGCAGATGCCCGCTCGCCTGCCAGGCCTGAAGCTGTTCCTGATAGTAGAAATCCGTGGCCGCATACTGTTCGCCGAAGAACAGCCAGTTACCCCCTTTGGCACCCTGCGCCTCGCGTTCTTCGAGGAAGGCACGGAACGGCGCGATGCCAGTGCCGGGCCCGACCATGATCACCGGCACGTCGTTATCCTCGGGCAGACGGAAGTGCTTCGATACCTGCGGGAAGATCGCCACCTTCAGTGACTGCGCCCGATCGGCGAGGAAGGTGGAGCACACGCCCTTGCGCTCGCCATAGCGCACCGTGGAAACGGTCAGGTGTACCTGGTCCGGATGCGCCAATGGGCTTGAGCTGATCGAATACAGGCGCGGCTGCAGCGGCTTGAGCAGTTCGAGCCAGGTGGCCAGCGGCAATTGCTGAGGGAACGCCCGCAGCACGTCGACCAACTGCCGGCCCCACAGCCAGTCCTGCAGTTCGGCCTTGCACTCGGGTTGCAGCAGGCGCTGCAGGTCGGCGGCTTGTGGGCTGAATACCTGCAGTTGCTGCGGGGTGACCTTGGCGATTTCCAGATGGTTTTCCAGGGCCTCGGCCAGTGGCATCACCGGCTGCCCCTTCAACTCCACCAACGCCTGGCCATCGAGGTGCATCAGCGCCAGCAGTTCCTCGACCAGTGCAGGGCAGTTGCGCGGCCATACGCCCAAGGCATCACCGGCGGCATAGCTGAAGCCGCTGCCGGACAGGTCGAACACCAGCTGGCGCGTCTCCTTGCTCGCACCCGGGCCGTTGAGCAGGTGATTTTCCAGCAGCGGGGCCGAAAACGGTTGCTGCTTGCCGTAGCTCACGACTGGCGCCGGTTCACAGACCGGTGCTGGCGACCCTGCGCTGCCGAGTTCCGGCAGCAGGGCTTCAAGCCAACTGGCGAAGGCCTCATCGAAATCCGGTTCGCAATCGACCCGCTGCAGCAAACGGCGCCCGCCCAGCTCGGCCAGGCGCTGGTCGAGCTTGCGGCCAAAGCCACAAAACTGGTCGTAGCTGGAGTCGCCCAGGGCCAGCACCGCGTAAGGCAACTCTGCGCAGCAGGCGCCCTGCTCGCTCTGCAGCGCCTGCCAGAATGCCGTGGCGCTGTCGGGCGCATCACCGTCGCCGAAGGTGCTGGTGATCAGCACCACACTGGCGGCGCCTTGCAACTGGCTGGGGCTGACCGCCTCCATGCAACTGAGCTGAACCTCCAGCCCCGCGCCGCGCAAGCGCTCGGCACAACGCTCGGCCAGCGCCTCGCCGTTGCCCGTCTGCGAAGCCCAGAGCACCTGGTGACGCGGCGCGGCGATGGTCGACGTGGTGGCTGGCTGCGCAAACAACCCCGCCAGCAAACCATCGACGAACAGCCGCCGCGCAGCAGCCAACGGCGCGTTGGCCGGCAGGCTGGGCACGCCCTCGCCACACGCCTGGTCGAGGCCGAGCAGGAAGCCCTGCAGGTAATGACGCTCGTCATCGGCCAGCACCGGGGCTGGCAGGGTGTCCAGGCCAAGCAGGCGGGACAGGGTCGCGGTCGGCATGCGGGCAGGCTCCGGGATGGCAGTGTTCAGTTCAAGGGCATCGATGCGCTCGCCAGCAACCCGCTCCAGGGCCACAGCGCAATGTTTGAACGCCGGCTGCAGCGACAGCGGGTCGACTGCATCGCAGGTGACGGCATTGATCGCCAGTTGCTCGCCGATCAGGTCATTCCAGTGGAACGGCGCAAAGCAGTTGCCGGGCATGACCCGGTCGCTGATGCGCGCCGGCAACACGGCTTGGCCGCGACGTGAGCGGATGGCGACCTGATCCTTGTCGGCGATGCCCAGGCGGGCAGCGTCATCAGGGTGGATTTCAACGAAAGGCCCGGGCTCCAGCTTGTTCAGCGCCGGCACCTTGCCGGTCTTGGTCAGGGTGTGCCAATGGTGCTGCACGCGGCCGGTGTTGAGCACCAGCGGGTAGTCGGCGTCTGGCAGCTCGGGCGCCGGCAGCCAGGGCCGGGCGAAGAAGCGCGCCTTGCCGCTGGTGGTGGGGAATGCCAGGGCAGGCGCATTACCCTCGGCATCGCGCAACAGGGGCTGGCTGCTGCCGTCGTTGAGGTAACGCAGTGGGCTGCGGTCATCTTCGCGACCCGGCGCGCAGGGCCATTGCCGTGGGCCGTGGCGCAATTGTTCATAACCGATGCCGCGCAGGTCGTAGCCGGTTGCCGGGTTCCAGAAGCGCCGGATCTCGTCGTACACCGCCTCGGCGTCGGGGTAATCGAAGGCCTCGGCGTAGCCCATGGCGCAGGCGACCCGGGCGATGATCTGCCAGTCCGCCAGGCTCTGGCCCGGGGCCTGGACCGCAGGTGGCATCAATGTCAGGTTGCGTTCGCTGTTGATCATCACGCCCTCGCCTTCGGCCCACAGCGCGGCGGGCAAGAGGATATCGGCGTAGCGGTTGGTCTCGGTGTCGAGAAAGGCGTCCTGGGTGATTACCAGCTCGGCCTGGCGCAGGCCGTCGATCACTTGTTGGCGGTTGGCGACGCTGGCCACCGGATTGCTGCAGATCACCCAGCAGGCTTTCACCTCGCCCGCCTTCATCTGCTCGAACAATGCAATCGTGCCCTCACCGCCTTCGCTGCGCAGGCTGCCCGGTTGCAGGCGCCATTGTTCCTCGACGAAGGCGCGATCCGCCGCCACCAGCGCCGAACGCTGGCCCGGCAAGCCGGGGCCCATGTAGCCCATCTCGCGGCCGCCCATGGCGTTGGGCTGGCCGGTCAGTGAAAACGGCCCGCTGCCGGGGCGGCAGATAGCGCCGGTGGCCAGGTGCAGGTTGCACAGGGCGTTGCTGTGCCAGGTGCCGTGGACACTCTGGTTGAGGCCCATGGTCCAGCAGCTCATCCACTCCCCGGCAGTGCCGATCCATTCTGCTGCCTGGCGGATGTCGGCTTCACGCAGGCCGGTAATGGCGGCCACGCGCTCCGGGGTGTAGTCATCGAGGAAAGCAGGAAGCTCATCCCAGCCTTCGGTGTGGCGGGCGATGAAGTCAGGATCGGTGTGGCCGTTGTGGTGCAGCAGGTGCAGCAGGCCGTTGAGCAGGGCCATGTCAGTGCCGGGGCGTACTTGCAGGAACAGGTCGGCCTTGTCGGCCGTGGCGGTGCGCCGAGGGTCGACGACGATCAGCCTGGCGCCGGCCTTGACCCGGTCGAGCAGGCGCAGGAACAGGATCGGGTGGCAGTCGGCCATGTTCGCGCCGATCACCAGGAACACCTCGGCACGTTCGAAATCCTGGTAGCTGCCGGGCGGGCCGTCGGCGCCGAGCGACAGCTTGTAGCCACTGCCGGCACTGGCCATGCACAACCGCGAGTTGGACTCGATATGCCGGGTGCGGATAAAGCCCTTGGCCAACTTGTTGGCCAGGTACTGGGCTTCCAGCGACATCTGCCCGGACACATACAGCGCCACGGCGTCCGCGCCGTGCTGGTCGATGATGCCGCGCAGGCGCTCGCCAGCCTGGGCAATAGCCAGGTCCAGGCTGCTGCGCGCCGGCTGCTGGCTGCGTTGCTGGCGCACGTAGGCGTCTTCCATGCGCCCGGCGGCGGTCAGTGGCAGGTGCGCGGTGAGGCCCTTGGTGCACAGGCGGCCGAAGTTGCTCGGGTGCTGCTTGTCACCGCTGATCTTGCTGACCTTGCCGTCCTTGATGCTCATGACGATGCCGCAACCGACGCCACAGTAGGGGCAGACACTGCGTACTTCGTGGGTGGTCATGGGCGGTCTCCCCTTTTCAGGAACGCAAAAAGGCGCCGGCTGCCCGGGCTTGCATGGCAAGCGGGGCAACACGGCGCCTTTGTCGTGGGTTTGTTTGGGCTGTCGACGTTGATAGCCCTGGATAGCGTTCAGTCAGCAATTAGTGGGCCAGCTGTGCCGGCCCTTTCGCGGGGCAAGCCCGCTCCCACAGGATATCCGTGCGCTCGGAGCCTCTCGATTCCTGTGGGAGCGGGCTTGCCCCGCGAAGAGGCCGGCACAGGCAGCGCACCACGCGGTAGCAAGCGAGTGACCCATGGCGCTATGCTGGGGCAATTTCCAGCAAGAGCTACAGCCTGCATTCCATGTCCAAGGTGATCCTCAAGACCCCCGCCCAACTCGAACTGATGCGCAACGCCGGCCGGCTGTTGGCCCAGGTGTTCGCCGAACTCGACAGCTTTATCCGCCCCGGCATCACCACGATGCAGATCAACGACCGCGCCGAGGCCTTCATCGTCGATACCCTCAAGGCCCGCCCGGCGAGCAAGGGCCAGTACGGCTTCCCCTACTCGCTCAATACCTCGGTGGATCATGTGGTCTGCCACGGCATCCCCAAGGTCGATGAAGTGCTGAAGGAAGGCTCGATCATCAACGTCGACATCACCCTCGAACAGGGCGGCTATATTGCCGATTCGTCGAAGATGTACAGCATCGGGCCGATCAGTGAAGACGCCCGGCGGTTGGTCGACACCACCTACGACGCGCTGTGGAAAGGCATCGAACAGGTACGTCCCGGGGCGACGCTGGGTGATATCGGCCATGCCATCCAGGCCCATGCCGAAACGGCTGGCTACAGCGTGGTACGCGAATACTGCGGCCATGGCATCGGCCAGCAGATGCACGAAGGGCCGGAGGTGTTGCACTTTGGCGCGCGCGGCATGGGCATGAAGTTGCAGCCGGGAATGGTGTTCACCATCGAACCGATGATCAACCAGGGCGGGCGCGGGACGCGGACACTGAAGGATGGCTGGACGGTGATTACCCGGGACCACTGCCTGTCGGCACAGTGGGAGCATACGGTGGCGGTGACTGAAGAGGGGGTCGAGGTGCTGACGTTGCGGGAAGAAGAGCGCAGCCAGTGAGCACAAACAAAAAAAGCGACCTTAAGGTCGCTTTCTATGTTACTTCCGGGTGTTCAGTGGGCCCTGGAAGCGGAATATGGCGCAGCGGACGGGACTCGAACCCGCGACCCCCGGCGTGACAGGCCGGTATTCTAACCGACTGAACTACCGCTGCGCTATTCAACGAGTGGTGGGTGATGACGGGATCGAACCGCCGACCCTCTGCTTGTAAGGCAGATGCTCTCCCGGCTGAGCTAATCACCCATTCGTCTCGGTGAGGCGCGCATTCTACGGACGAACCAGCAGCCTGGCAAGCCATTGATGCAACTTTTTCGCAAAAAATATCAGCCGCAAATTTCAGGCACAAAAAAAGCGACCCTAAGGTCGCTTTCTTTGTTACTTCCGGGTGTTCAGTGGGCCCTGGAAGTGGAATATGGCGCAGCGGACGGGACTCGAACCCGCGACCCCCGGCGTGACAGGCCGGTATTCTAACCGACTGAACTACCGCTGCGCTATACATCGAGTGGTGGGTGATGACGGGATCGAACCGCCGACCCTCTGCTTGTAAGGCAGATGCTCTCCCGGCTGAGCTAATCACCCTTCGTCTCGGTGTGGCGCGCATTCTACGGACGGCCTGCCACCCTGGCAAGCACTTTTTTAATTTTTCTCAAAAAAAATTCCAAGCCTTTCAAAGACCTAGCGCAGCCGGGGCTTTTCTTCCCTTATATGGCCCTGCTGGCCCTCTGACAGGGTTGGCCTCGGAGCACTGCTCGGAGAATAATGCCCGCCTTATGCATTAAGGAGAGATTGCCCCCCATGTGGTTCAAGAACCTGCTGTCCTACCGCCTGACCCAGGAAGTACCGTTCGAGCCTGAAGCGCTGGAAGCCGCGCTGGCCACCAAGCCAGCCCGCCCCTGCGCCAGCCAGGAGCTGACCACCTACGGTTTCATCGCGCCGTTCGGCAAGGGCGAAGACGCTCCTCTGGTGCACGTCAGTGGCGAGTTCCTGCTGGTTGCCGCGCGCAAGGAAGAACGCATCCTGCCGAGCAGCGTGGTCAACGATGCGGTGAAGGAAAAGGTCGAAGAGATCGAGACCGAGCAGATGCGCAAGGTCTATAAAAAAGAGCGCGACCAGATCAAGGACGAGATCATTCAGGCCTTCCTGCCGCGCGCGTTCATCCGCCGCTCGATGATCTTCGCCGCCATCGCCCCGCGCCTGGGCATGATCCTGGTCAACTCGGCCAGCGCCAAGCGCGCCGAAGACTTGCTGTCGACCCTGCGCGAAGTGATGGGCTCGCTGCCAGTGCGCCCGGTCACTGTGAAGATCGCACCGACCGCGACCATGACCGACTGGGTCAAGTCGCAACAGGCCGCCGAAGGTTTCTACGTGCTGGACGAATGCGAGCTGCGTGACACTGCCGAAGACGGCGGCATCGTGCGCTGCAAGCGCCAGGACCTGACCAGCGAGGAAATCCAGTTGCACCTGAGCACCGGCAAGTTGGTCACCCAGCTGGCCCTGGCCTGGCAGGACAAGCTGTCGTTCGTGCTCGACGACAAGATGGTGATCAAGCGCCTGAAGTTCGAGGAGCTGCTGCAGGAGCAGGCCGAACAGGACGGTGGCGAGGAGGCTGCGCAACAGTTCGATGCCAGCTTCCAGCTGATGATGATGACCTTTGCCGAGTTCCTGCCGGCGCTGTTCGAAGTGCTCGGTGGCGAAGAGATTCCGCAAGGGGTCTGATTCGGTTTGAAATGCCGGTGCTGGCCTGACATTCGGTTGTCGCCAGTTCAGGCCCTTTCGCGGGACAAGCCCGCTCCTACAGGGATCTCACCGCTCTCAAGGGCAGTGCAGTACCTGCAGGAGCGGGCTTGTCCCGCGAAAGGGCCAGTGAAAATCACAAAAAGCTATAAATAGAAAAGGAATTGCCCCATGCGCGCCCTCGCCGCCCTCAGCCGCTTCGTCGGCAACACCTTCGCCCTGTGGGTGCTGGTGTTCGCCGTGCTGGCCTTCCTGATGCCCCAGTGGTTCATCGCCCTCAAGGTCGCCATCGTGCCATTGCTGGGCCTGGTGATGTTCGGCATGGGCCTGACCCTCAAACTCGACGACTTCGCCGCCCTCGCCCGCCAGCCCTGGCGTGTGGCCCTGGGAGTGGTCGCACACTTCGTGATCATGCCGGGCATGGCCTGGCTGTTGTGCCAGCTGTTCCACCTGCCGGCGGAAATCGCCGTGGGCGTGATCCTGGTTGGCTGCTGCCCGAGCGGCACGGCGTCGAACGTGATGGTCTGGCTGTCCAAGGGCGACCTGGCGCTGGCGGTGGCGATCGCCGCGGTGACCACACTCCTCGCCCCGCTGCTGACCCCGGCACTGATCTGGTTCCTGGCCTCTGCCTGGTTGCCGGTGTCCTTCATGGACATGTTCTGGTCGATCCTGCAGCTGGTGATGCTGCCGATCGTCCTCGGCGTGCTGGCGCAGCGCTTGCTGGGTGCGCGGGTGCAGATGGCGGTGCAGGTACTGCCCCTGGTGTCGGTGGTGAGCATCGTGATGATCGTCTGTGCGGTGGTGGCGGCCAGCCAGGCCAAGATCGCCGAATCCGGTTTGCTGATCATGGCGGTGGTGGTGCTGCACAACACCTTCGGCTATCTGCTGGGTTACCTCACCGGCCGGCTCTGCAACCTGCCGCTGGCCCAGCGCAAGTCGCTGGCGCTGGAGGTGGGCATGCAGAACTCGGGGCTGGGCGCGGCGCTGGCGGCAGCACATTTCTCGCCGCTGGCAGCGGTGCCGAGTGCGCTGTTCAGCGTCTGGCACAACATCTCCGGAGCGCTGCTGTCGACCTGCTTCCGGCGCATGGAAGAGCCTTCGACCGAGGCTGCAGAGGTTGAGCCGGCCAGGCATTGATGTGTACCCTGATGGCCACTGTGAGGACGACCTCACGACGCACTGCGTGACCATCCTGGGGACGGCCCCATCATTCACAACGATGGAGACGCATCATGTCCTGGATCATCCTGTTCTTCGCCGGCCTGTTCGAGGTCGGCTGGGCCGTCGGCCTGAAATACACCGACGGCTTCAGCAAACCCCTGCCTACCGTACTCACCGTCGCCGCCATGGCCATCAGCCTGGGCCTGCTGGGCCTGGCCATGAAGGAACTGCCGCTGGGTACCGCCTATGCCATCTGGACCGGCGTCGGCGCCGTCGGCACGGTGATCGCCGGCATCATCCTGTTCGGCGAGTCGATGGCCCTGGTGCGGCTGGCCAGCGTGGCGCTGATCGTCACCGGCCTGATCGGCCTGAAAGTCAGCGCCAGCTGATCCCCTTCCTTAACGCAGGCCGCCGCGCAAGCGGCTGACCTGCTCACGCAAGGTTTCTGGCTGCGCCGCCTCCACCGGGATGGCGGCGCCTGCCACGATGGTCACCCGCGACCACAGGCGCTTGAAGAAGCCCTTGGCCGGGTCGCGACTGAAGAAGCTCCCCCACAGGCCCTGCAGCGCCAGCGGAATCACCGGCACCGGGGTTTCTTCGAGGATGCGGCTGACGCCGCCCTTGAATACATCGATCTCGCCATCACCGGTCAATTTGCCTTCAGGGAAAATGCACACCAGCTCACCGTCTGCCAGGTATTCAGCAATACGGGCAAAGGCTCGCTCGTAGGTGGCCTGATCCTCGTTGCGCCCGGCAATCGGAATGGCGCCCGCCGTGCGGAACACGAAGTTGAGCACCGGCAGGTTGTAGATCTTGTAGTACATGACAAAGCGGATCGGCCGGCGGATCGCCCCGCCCAGCAGCAACGCATCGACGAAGGACACGTGGTTGCACACCAGCAGCGCCGCGCCTTCGTCAGGGATGCGTTCGAGGTCGCGGTGCTGCACGCGGTACATCGAGTGGCTGAGCAGCCAGATCAGGAAGCGCATGGTGAACTCGGGCACGATCCTGAAGATGTAGGCATTGACCAGCACGTTCAGCAGCGACACCACCAGGAACAGCTGCGGAATGCTCAGCTTGAGCACGCTCAGCAGGACGATGGTGAAGATCGCCGAGACCACCATGAACAGGGCGTTGAGGATGTTGTTGGAGGCGATGACCCGGGCCCGCTGATCCTCGGCGGTGCGTGCCTGGATCAGGGCGTACAGCGGCACGATGTAGAAACCGCCAAACACGCCAAGGCCGACGATCGACACCAGGATCCACCAAGCCTGGTGCATGCCCAGCAGCGCCAGCCAGTCGTGCGGCTGGGCACCAGCCGGCACGTCACCCGAGTGCCACCACCAGAGCAGGCCGAACAGGGTCAGGCCGAACGAGCCGAACGGCACCAGGCCGATTTCCACTTTGCGCCCGCTTAGGCGTTCGCACAGCAGCGAACCGAGGGCGATGCCCACCGAGAACAGGGTCAGCACCAGGGTCACTACAGTCTCGTCGCCGTGCAGCCACTCCTGGGCGTAGGTCGGGATCTGGGTCAGGTAGATGGCGCCGACGAACCAGAACCACGAGTTGCCGACAATCGAGCGCGACACCGCCGGGGTCTGCCCCAGGCCCATGCGCAGGATCACCCACGACTGCTTGAAGATGTTCCAGTCCAGTGCCATCTGCGGCGACGCGGCCGCGGCACGTGGAATCCAGCGGCTGGCCAGGTAACCCAGCACGGCGGTGCCGACCACGCCCCCGGCCACCACCGTGGCGTAGCTGTCGGTGGCCATCATCACCCCGGCGCCGATGGTGCCGACCAGGATGGCGAGGAAGGTGCCCATCTCCACCAGGCCGTTCCCCCCCACCAGCTCTTCTTCACGCAGGGCCTGGGGCAGGATCGAGTACTTCACCGGGCCGAACAGCGCCGAGTGGGTGCCCATGCCGAACAGCGCCACCAGCATCAGCGTGAGGTGGTTGGTGACGAAGCCGATGGCGCCGACCGCCATGATGACGATTTCGGCCACCTTGATCGCGCGGATCAGCGCGTCCTTGGCGAACTTCTCGCCGAACTGCCCGCCCAGCGCCGAGAACAGGAAGAACGGCAGGATGAACAGCAGCGCGCAGAGGTTGACCCAGATCGAACGGTCGCCGTCGCCCAGGCTGAGCTTGAACAGGATCGCCAGGATCAGCGACTGCTTGAACAGGTTGTCGTTGAAGGCACCCAGCAACTGGGTGACGAAGAACGGCAGGAAACGCCGCTTGCCGAGCAAGGTGAATTGCGAGGGGTGACTCATCGTCCTTGTTCCTGAGTGTCTTTTGTCATTGGAGGCACGTGGAGCGCTGCAAGCCACAAATCTGCATGGGAAAGCCTGCGCCTGGCAAGAAACAGCCAGCAACACGGGAACCCGCTCACAGCTTGATATCACAGTGACATTAATTTCCCTCCAATCACTGTTCAGATTCTGTCACACGCGCCGATAATTCATATAGATGACTATATCTAACAGAAGGAACAGACCTCAGGTCTCCTCCAACGCACAAGAAAAGGAGCTCGGCAGTAATGTTTACCTGGTTTGGCGACCTCAGGATCGCCCACAAACTCTTCCTCGGTTTCGGCCTGGTGCTGTGCCTGACCCTCGCGCAGTCGCTGATCAGCTGGGACGGCTTGGGCAACCTGGTGAGGCGCAGCGAGGTGGTCAGCGATGTTTCGCGCCTCAACGACGCCCTCGGCGACCTGCGCGAAGCGCGCTTGCGTCACGCCATGGCCAACGGCGGCCCGGCCGAGAGCAAGCAGCTGCAAGCTGCGCTGGAGGCCTTCAAGCCGACACTGGAAAAGCTGCGCGAAGTGATGATAAAGGCGCAGACCCATGCGCTGCTCAATACCGCCGACCAGGCATTGCAAGGCTATAGCGACAACCAGGCCGCCAGTTTCCGCTCCTATGAAAAGATGCGCGCCGCACAGAAAGAAATGGGTGCGCTGGCCACCCAGTCGTTCGCCAGCATCGAGCAGATTCGCAATCAGGTGCGTGCCTTGCCCGATGCCGAGCAGCGGTTCGTGCGCATCGAGGCGATCAACCAGATTCGCGAAAACCTGATTCTGCTGCGCTACCACGTTCGCGGTTATACCGGTAACACCAACGCCGAGACCGAGAAGCTGATGAACGCCCAGATCGCCACCACGGTGAATGACCTGCCCGGGCTGGTCGCCCGCTTCAACGGCAATTTCCCGCAGCAGTTCAAGCAGCTGGAGCAGCAGGTACAGGCCTACGCGAGGGCCGTCGAGGCGTTCCGTGGCGAGGTCAGCCACCTGGTGGGGTACCGCACCGCCATGGCCAACGACATCGAGACCCTCAACGGTGTCATCGGCCAACTGTTGGACGACCAGGCTGTGCTGGTCGCCAAGGACAGCCACTTCGCCCGCACCCTGCAGATCGCCACCACCCTGCTCGCCTTGCTGATCGGCGCCCTGGCTGCCGTGGTCATTGCCCGACAGATCAGCCAGCCGCTGCGCCAGGCACTCAAGGCCATGGAACAGGTGGCTGCCGGCGACCTCAGCGAACAACCGACCAGCCGCCGCCGCGACGAAGTCGGCCAGCTGCAGAACGCCCTGCAGGGAATGACCCGCAACCTGCGCGAGCTGATCGCCCAGGTGCGCGATGGCATTTCGCAGATTGCCAGCGCCACCGAGGAGCTTTCGGCGATCACCGAGCAGACCAGCGCTGGCGCCAACAACCAGAAGGTGGAAACCGACCAGGTGGCCACGGCCATGCAGGAAATGGCTGCCACCGTGCACGAAGTGGCACGCAATGCCGGCGAAGCCTCTGCGGCCGCCAGCGCCACCGACGAAGAAGCCCGTGAAGGCGATGGCGTGGTCAACCGCGCCGTGGCCCAGATCAGTCGCCTGGCCAGCCAGGTGGAGGCCACTGGCCAAGCCATGGGGGCGCTGCGCACCGAGAGCCAGCGTATTGGCAAGGTCATGGACGTGATCAAGGCAGTGGCCGAACAGACCAACCTGCTGGCGCTCAATGCCGCCATCGAAGCGGCGCGGGCCGGTGAAGCGGGCCGTGGTTTTGCCGTAGTGGCCGATGAAGTGCGCAGCCTGGCACAGCGTACCCAGGCGTCGACACTGGAGATCGAGTCGGCGATTGGCAGCCTTGAGGAAGGTACCCGTTCGGTGAGCGAGCTGATGGAGCAGAGCCAGAGCCTGACCGAAAGCAGCGTGGCGCTGGTGCGTGAGGCTGGTGTGGCACTGGAGGGGATTACCCAGCGTGTATCGGGGATTCAGCTGATGAACCAGCAGATTGCGGCGGCTTCGGAGCAGCAGAGCGCGGTGGCTGAAGAGATCAGCCGTAGTGTGGTGACGGTGCGGGATATCTCCGAACAGACCGCCGAGGCCAGTCAGCAGACTTCGGTGTCCAGCGTGGAGCTGGCGCGGTTGGGTGGGCAGTTGCAGCAGATGATCAGCCGGTTCCGGTTCTGATCTTCCTGTGCTGGCCTCTTCGCGGGGCAAACCCGCTCCTACAGGTTTTGCATTAACTCTGGGGCACGCGCAATACCAGTAGGAGCGGGCTTGCCCCGCGAAGAGGCCGGCACAGGCACCCGATCATTCGAAGCCGAACAGCGCCCGTGCAGTACCCACCAGCAACGCCCGGCGCAATTCAGCCGAGCAGCCCAAGGCCTCGAACTGCTCGACCGCCGTGGTAAAGCTCACCGCCGACTCATGCTGGGTATGCGGCCAGTCACTGCCCCACAGCAACCGCTCTGCACCATAGTGAGCCTCAAGCGCACACAGGGCCTGGCGTGCAAACGCCAGGTTCTGCTCCGGCGTGCCTTCCAGCCGGTAGATACCCGATACCTTGACCCACACCTTGCCCTTGCCGCCCAGCGTCAACAGCTCGGCAAAGCCCGGCTGCCCCAGGCCCAGCCGGGCATCGGGGCGGCCAAAGTGATCGACGACGATATCCAGGCCATAAGGCTCGAGCGCCCGCACCAGCGCAGGAATATCCGCCACATGGCGGTGCAGCTCCAGATGCCAGCCCTGCTCACCGATGCGTTCCAGCAGGGGCCGCCATTCGGCGCCCGTCAGGTCTGGGAGGCCCTGGCCCATGAGGTTCAGGCGCACGCCCCTGACCCCAAGCCGATCCATCTCCTGCAAGGTCTCGCGCTCGACGTCCCGGTCAAGCATCACCACCCCGCGCAGTTGCCCCGGCACGGTTTGCAGGGCGCTGAGCAAGTAGCGGTTGTCGGTGCCCAGGAAACTGGGCTGCACCAACACACCGTGGCTGAAACCATGGGCGAGCAACTGGCCCAGGTAATCGCCCAGCGGCGCATCGTAGCTGGGCGCGTAACGCCGCTCGCTGGCCAGGTTCAGCCCACGGCTGAACACGTGGGCATGGCTGTCGATGGCGGTCAGGTGTGAAACAGGAACGTCGGGCATGGTCATCACAGGACAGTCAGGTTACTTGGCGACAGCGCCAGCCATTGCCGGCGCTGGGGTGGCCTCGAGGTTACGGCCACGGGTTTCCGGCAGGCACAGCGCGGCGAGCATGGCCACGCCGTAGGCGATGCCGGCATCGATACCGATCGCGCTACCCAGCGACATGGATTCGCTCATGTGGCCAACCAGGAACGGGAACACCGCCGACAGCACGCGGCCGAAGTTGTAGCAGAAGCCGACCCCGGCACCGCGCACGTCGGCCGGGTACAGCTCGTTGAAGAACGCCCCCAGGCTGGCCGGGATGCCGGCGGCGAAGAAGCCCAGCGGGAAGCCAAGGAAGAGCATCTGGGTATTGGTCAGCGGGAAGAACACATAGGCCTGCACGGTGAGGACGCAGCACAGCGCGAACAGCAGGATGTTCTTGCGACGGCCGATGCGGTCGATCAGCAGGCCGCTGGCTACGCAACCGCACCAGAAGGCGAAGATGATCACCGCCAGGTAGCCACCGGAGTTCAGGACCGACAGGTTGCGTTCGGTCTTGAGGAAGGTCGGCAGCCAGGTCATCACCGCGTGGTAACCCCCGTGGGCGCCCAGGCCCAGCAGGCCGCCGAGCAGGGTCACGCGCAGCAGTTCCGGGCGGAAGATGCCGGACATGGACTTGAAGAAGCTGCCGGGAATGGCCTTGTCCTTTTGCAGGCGCTGGAAGCTGTCTGGCTCCGGCACGTTGCGGCGCACCCAGATGATCAGCAGCGACGGCAGCAGGCCGACAAAGAACATCACTCGCCAGGCGTACTCAGCCGGCACCAGCGAATAGATCAGGGTGAACAGGCCCACTGCCAGGCCCCAGCCCACGGCCCAGGCGCTCTGCACGGTGCCCATGACCTTGCCGCGGTATTTCGGGTTGATGGTCTCGGCCATCAGCACCGCGCCAGCCGCCCATTCGCCACCGATGCCGAAGCCCTGCATGGCCTTGACGAACAGCAGCGGGTAGAAGCCGGTGACGAACGCCGAGAGGAAGGTGAAGAAGGAGAACCAGAGGATCATCCACTGCAGGGTCCGCACCCGGCCATAGCGGTCCGACAGGGTGCCGCCGAGCCAACCGCCAATTGCCGAGGTGACCAGGGTCAGGCCGCTGATCAGGCCGGCATCGCCCTTGGTCAGGGAGAACGCGGCGATCAGCGCGGGGATGGCCAGGCCGAACATCTGCACTTCCAGCGCATCGAGCGACCAGCCACCGAAGCAGGCCCAGAACGTCTTGCGTTCCCGTGAAGTAATCTGGCGATACCAGCTGAACATGATTGTTATCCTTCTTAGTCGTGTGTGTTACGGCCGGGCGTGCCGAAGCTCTAGGCACGCTGACGACCGGGCAGGCGAAGCCACTGCGCCGTGGCAGAACGGCGCAGACGGGTAACGGGCAAAGCGGCCGGTTTAACGGCTCAGCGAATGTCGACGCGGTAGCGGAAATGCTGCGCGTGACCGCGCGAGCGGCGCCATTCCAGCGGTTTGCCGGCGTAGTCGCGGGCCAGGCGCTCGATCACCACCACCGGGCTGTCGGCCGGCAGTTGCAGCAAGCGACCATGGGCTGCATCGACAGCTTCGGCGGTCAGGGTCTCTTCGGCGTAGGCGACCACCTGGCCGCAAAGCTCCTCGTAGATCGGGTAGAGCAGCGGGCCTTTGCTGTCCAGCTCGACGTCGAGCAGCGGCTGGAAGGTCTGGCGCGGCAGCCAGATTTCCTCGGCGAGCACCGGCTGGGCGCCGAGCAGACGGGTACGGACAATGCGAATGACCTCGGCCTCGGCGGCCAGGCCCAGCGCTTCGGCAACGGCCGACGGTGCCGGTACCGGCTCGATCGAGAGAATGCGGCTTTCCGGCATCAGTCGCTCGCCGGTGGCGCTTTCAAAGCGGAAGAAGCGGAACAGCGAAGACTGAAACTGCGGGCGACGGATGAACGTGCCGCGGCCCTGCTGACGCTCCAGCACGCCTTCGGCGACCAGCACGTCCACAGCCTTGCGCACCGTGCCGACGGACATGTCGAACTCGGTGGCCAGGGCGGCTTCGGTGGGAATGGCCTCGCCCGGGCGCCAGCGGTTGTTGGCGATCTGCTCGATCAGGTGATCGCGCAGCTGTTGGTAGCGTGGCAGTCGAGCATCACCGGAGAGTGGGTGCATGGGTCGGCTCTCGTCTTGTTATGTAAACATATATATGAATTCTCCCGAGAGTATTCCCCTGCGGGGTGAGGGCTGTCAATCCTCCGCTGGTCGCCGATGCCGGCCTCACTTATCCTCAAGCATCGCAAAAACCCACAACAAGGACGTGGTAATGCTCGCCGCCCTGAAAGGCTACCCCGCCAGTGCCCGCCTGCTGCTGGCCACCACCTTCACCCTCACCGTGGCCCGGGCACTCACCCTGCCCTACCTGGTGGTTTACCTGGCCGACAACTTCCAGCTGTCGATCGGCCAGATTGGCCTGCTGATCGGTGGCGCATTGATCGTTGCCTCGCTGCTGAGCCTTTACGGCGGGCACCTGGTCGACACCGTGCGCAACCACACCCTGGTCAGCGCCAGCACGCTGGTCTTCGCCCTCGCCTTCGTGGCGGCCATCGCCAGCCGGTCGGTGTGGCTGTTCTTCACCTGCCTGGTGCTGATCAACCTGGCCCTGGCAGTGGTCGACATCGCCGCCAAGGCCGGCTTCTGCGCGCTGCTGCCAGTGGAACAACGGTCCGAGGTGTTCGCCATCAAGTACACCCTGAGCAACGTCGGTTATGCCGTCGGCCCGCTGCTCGGCGTGGCCATGCTGGAGCTGGACGAACACCTGCCTTTCATTGCTTCGGCGCTGACCGGCCTGGGGATGTGCCTGGCCTACTGGCGGCTCGGCGACCGTGGGCTGCAGGCCAGCGCCCAGGTGCAGCAGAGCGCCGGGTTCAGCCAGGTGGCGCTGGGCCTGGCGCGTGACCGTCGGCTGGTGTGCTTTACCTTGGGTGGCGTACTGAGTGCGGTGGTGTTCGGCCAGTTCACCGCTTATCTGTCGCAATACCTGGTGGTGACCAGCAGCGCCAGCGAGGCGGCGCGGCTGGTCGGCTACCTGGTGACCACCAACGCGGTCACGGTGATTGCCCTGCAGTACCTGATCGGTCGGCGCATTGGCCGCCAGCAGCTGATGCCCTGGCTGCTGGCCGGCATGGCGCTGTTCATTGCCGGGCTACTCGGCTTTGCCATGGCAGGGTCGATGGTGGCCTGGTGCCTGGCGATGCTTGTGTTCACCCTGGGCGAGATCATCGTCATCCCTGCCGAGTACATGTTCATCGACCTGATTGCACCGGAGCACCTGCGCGGGGTGTATTACGGGGCGCAAAACCTGTCCAACCTCGGGGCAGCGCTGGGGCCGGTGCTGGTGGGGTTTGCCCTGGGGCGATGGTGGCCGGGGGTGATCTTCTACCTGCTGGTGATGTCGGTGATACTGGCTGGGGTGTTCTACTGGCTGGGTACCCGTCGGAATTGATGCTGTCGGCACTGGCCTCTTCGCGGGACAAGCCCGCTCCTACAGGTATTGCATTGGCTCTGGGGCACGCGCAATACCTGAACGATGAGCCTGCGACGACTCGCCGCTGCGACCATCGTCGGCGCTGACGAACCGTCGCACGCGTGCCAGACTGATTGATCGGGACCGCGTTATCTTTTTTTGCTCCGGAGTTTTCATGTCGTTGTCCAGCGGGCTGATCGCCGTGGTCGCCCTGGCCTATATGGCCATCATGTTCGCCATCGCCTTCTACGGCGACCGCCGCAGCACACCGTTGCCGCCGCGCCTGCGTGCGTGGGTGTACAGCCTGTCGCTGGCGGTGTACTGCACCAGCTGGACGTTCTTCGGCGCGGTCGGCCAGGCGGCCGAACAGCTCTGGGCGTTCCTGCCGATCTACCTCGGCCCGATCCTGCTGCTGATCTTCGCGCCGTGGGTGCTGCAGAAGATGGTGCTGATCAGCAAGCAGCAGAACATCACCTCGATCGCCGACTTCATCGCCGCCCGCTACGGCAAGTCGCAGTCCCTGGCGGTGGTGGTAGCGCTGATCTGCCTGGTCGGCGTGCTGCCCTACATTGCCCTGCAGCTCAAGGGCATCGTGCTCGGCGTCAACCTGCTGATCGGCGCCAACGCCGACGCCACCGGCACCCGCGTGCAGGACACCGCGCTGGTGGTGTCGCTGGTGCTGGCGCTGTTCGCCATCGTCTTCGGCACACGCAGCCTGGACGTCACCGAGCACCACCGCGGCATGGTCCTGGCGATTGCCTTCGAGTCGCTGATCAAGCTGCTGGCATTCCTCGCCGTGGGCGTGTTCGTGGTGTTCAACCTGTACGACGGCTTCGACGACCTGCTGACCCAGGCGCGCCAGTCGGTGCAGCTGGACAGCTACTGGCAGGAAACCATCAACTGGCCGTCGATGGTGGTACAGACCGCCGTGGCGATGATGGCGATCATCTGCCTGCCACGGCAGTTCCACGTCACCGTGGTAGAGAACATCGAACCCCAGGACATGCGCCTGGCGCGCTGGGTGTTCCCACTGTACCTGGCCCTGGCCGCGCTGTTCGTGGTGCCGATCGCCCTGGCTGGGCAGATGCTGCTGCCGGGCACGGTGATCTCCGATTCCTTCGTCATCAGCCTGCCACTGGCCGAAGCGCACCCGAGCCTGGCCCTGCTGGCCTTCATCGGTGGTGCTTCGGCCGCCACCGGCATGGTCATCGTCGAGGCCGTGGCGCTGTCGACCATGGTCTCCAACGACATGCTGCTGCCCTGGTTGCTGCGCCGCAACAACGCCGAGCGGCCGTTCGAGGCGTTCCGCCACTGGATGCTGTCGGTGCGCCGGGTGACCATCGTGGTGATCCTGCTGCTGGCCTATGTCAGCTACCGCCTGCTCGGCTCCACCGCGAGCCTGGCCACCATCGGCCAGATTGCCTTCGCCGCCGTCACCCAGCTGACCCCGGCCATGCTCGGCGCGCTGTACTGGAAGCAGGCCAACCGCCGTGGCGTGTTTGCCGGCCTGGCGGCGGGCATCTTCCTGTGGTTCTACACCCTGGTGCTGCCGATCATCGCCCATAGCCTGGGCCTGTCGTTGGGGCTGTTCCCGGGCCTGGCCTGGCTGCATGGCAACCCGCTCGACCTGCCGATCAGCCCCTTGACCCAAGGCGTGGTGCTGTCGCTGGCGGGCAACTTCACCCTGTTCGTGTGGGTGTCGATGCTGTCACGCACCCGCGTCTCGGAACACTGGCAGGCGGGTCGCTTCATCGGCCAGCAGACCAGCGCCCGGCCCAGCAGCAAACCGCTGCTGGCGGTGCAGATCGATGACTTGCTCAATCTGGCATCGCGCTTTGTCGGCGAGGAACGCGCGCGGCAGAGCTTCATCCGTTTCGCCTACCGCCAGGGCAAGGGTTTCAACCCCAACCAGAACGCCGACGGCGACTGGATCGAGCACACCGAACGCCTGCTCGCCGGTGTGCTCGGCAGCTCCTCGACCCGCGCCGTGGTCAAGGCCGCCATCGAGGGCCGCGACATGCAGCTCGAGGACGTGGTGCGCATCGCCGACGAAGCCAGCGAGGTGCTGCAGTTCAACCGGGCCTTGCTGCAGGGCGCCATCGAGAACATCAACCAGGGCATCAGCGTGGTCGACCAGAACCTGCACCTGGTGGCCTGGAACCGCCGTTACCTGGAGCTGTTCAACTACCCCGACGGGCTGATCAGCGTCGGCCGCCCGATCGCCGACATCATCCGCTACAACGCCGAGCGCGGCCTGTGCGGCCCTGGCGAGGCGCAAGTCCACGTGGCGCGGCGCCTGCACTGGATGCGTCAGGGCCGTGCCCATTCCTCCGAGCGGCTGTTCCCCAACGGCCGGGTGATCGAGCTGATCGGTAACCCGATGCCCGGTGGCGGCTTTGTCATGAGCTTCACCGACATCACCCCGTTCCGCGAGGCCGAACAGGCGCTGCGCGACGCCAACGAAGGCCTGGAGCAGCGCGTGGCCGAACGGACTCACGAGCTGTCGCAACTCAACCAGGCGCTGTCGGAAGCCAAGAGCCAGGCCGAAGCGGTGAGCAAGTCCAAGACCCGCTTCCTGGCTGCAGTCAGCCACGACCTGATGCAGCCGCTGAACGCTGCGCGGCTGTTCTCCGCCGCCCTGTCGCAGCAGGCCGAAGGCATGAACGAAGAGGCCCAGAAGTTGGTGCAGCACATGGACAGTTCGCTGCGCTCGGCCGAGGAGCTGATCAGCGACCTGCTGGACATCTCGCGCCTGGAAAACGGCAAGATCACCCCCGACGCCAAACCCTTCGCCCTCAACGAACTGTTCGACACCCTCGGCGCCGAGTTCAAGGTGCTGGCGGCCGAAAAGGGCCTGGAGTTCCGCCTGCGCGGCAGCCGCCTGCGGGTCGACAGCGACATGAAACTGCTGCGCCGGGTGCTGCAGAACTTCCTTACCAATGCCCTGCGCTACGGCAAGAGCCCGATCCTGCTGGGGGTACGCCGCCAGGGCGAGCAGCTGTGGCTGGAGGTGTGGGACCGTGGCCCGGGCATTGCCGACGACAAGCTGCAGGTGATATTCCAGGAGTTCAAGCGCCTGGACAGCCACCAGACCCGCGCCGAAAAAGGCCTGGGCCTGGGCCTGGCGATTGCCGATGGCCTGTGCCGGGTGCTTGGCCACAGGCTGGAGGTCCGCTCCTGGCCCGGCAAGGGCACGGTGTTCCGCGTCAATGTACCGATAGCCCACCAGGCCGCGGCAGCGCCGAGCGCCCCGGTGGAAGCCGCGAGCCAGCCGCTGGCCGGCTTGCAGGTACTGTGCGTCGACAACGAAGACAGCATCCTGATCGGCATGAACAGCCTGCTCAGCCGCTGGGGCTGCCAGGTGTGGACCGCCCGCAACCGCGCCGAATGCGAAGCGCTGCTGGCCAAGGGTATGCGCCCGCACCTGGCGCTGGTGGACTTCCACCTGGATGACGGCGAAACCGGCACCGGGCTGATGGGCTGGTTACGTGCGCGCCTGGGCGAGCCGGTGCCCGGCGTGGTGATCAGCGCCGACGGCAGCAAGGAAACCTTGGCCACCGTGCATGCCGCAGGCCTGGACTACCTGGCCAAACCAGTGAAACCGGCGGCCTTGCGCGCCCTGCTCAATCGCCATCTGAGCCTGGTTCAGTAACCGCCTCGTCGGCCATTGCTTCGTCCGAAAGTGCCCGTTCCAGCAGCTCGGCCGGCAGGCTCTTGCTGGCACGGGCCCCAAGCAGCTTGAGCTGCTCGCTGCGGCTGACCAGGTTGCCGCGACCTTCGCACAGCTTGTTGCGTGCCGCGGCGTAGGCCTTGTCGACCTGTTGCAGGCGGTTGCCCAGTTCGTCCAGGTCCTGGATGAACAGCACGAACTTGTCGTACAGCCAACCGGCGCGCTCGGCGATCTCACGGGCGTTCTGGCCCTGGCGTTCCTGCTTCCACAGGCTGTCGATGACCCGCAAGGTGGCCAGCAAGGTGGTCGGGCTGACGATCACGATCTGCCGGTCGAACGCCTCCTGGAACAGGTTGGGCTCGGCCTGCAGGGCTGCCGAGAAGGCCGCCTCGATCGGCACGAACAGCAGCACGAAATCCAGGCTGTGCAGGCCTTCGAGGCGGTTGTAGTCCTTGCTTGAGAGACCTTTGACGTGATTGCGCAGCGACTGCACATGCTGCTTGAGCGCGGCTTCGTCGTTGCTTCCGACAAATTGCTGGTAGGCGGTGAGGCTGACCTTGGCATCGACCACCACCTGCTTGTCACCGGGCAGCATGATCAGCACGTCAGGCTGGAAGCGCTCGCCATCGGCGCTCTTCAGGCTGACCTGGGTCTGGTATTCGCGACCTTTCTCCAGGCCGGCATGCTCCAGCACCCGTTCGAGGATCAGCTCGCCCCAGTTGCCCTGGGTTTTCTGCCCCTTGAGTGCCTGGGTGAGGTTGGTGGCTTCGTCGGACAGGCGCAGGTTGAGTTGCTGCAGGCGCTCCAGCTCCTTGCCCAGCGAGAAGCGCTCGCGGGCTTCCTGCTGGTAGCTTTCCTCGACGCGTTTTTCGAACGCCTGGATGCGCTCCTTGAGCGGGTCGAGCAACTGGCCCAGGTGCTGCTGGCTGGTCTGGGCGAAACGTTGCTCGCGCTCGTCGAAGATCTTCGTGGCCAGGTCGGCGAACTGGGCACGCAGGGTGTCACGGGCCTCCTGGAGGTCTTCCAGGCGCTGCTGGTGGCTGTCCTGCTGTTCGCGCAGCTCGGCCTCCAGGCGCGCGCTCTGGGCCTCCAGGCGGCGCAGCTCGGCTTCGCGAGTGGCGCGTTCGAGGTGCCAGGCGTGGGCGGCATCGCGGGCGTTGTCGCGGTCGATCTGCAGCAGCTCCAGTTCACGGCCCTGGGCGGCCAGTTGGGTCTGCTTGACGGTATTGGCTTCGCTGAGGTCGCTGATCTCGTCGCGGCTGGCATCCAGTTGCGCCTGCAGGCCGGCCTGAGCCAGTTGCGCACTGCTCAGGCGCTCTTCGAGCAGGGCCTGCTCGCCCTGGCGTGCGCCCTGACGGCGCTGCACCTGCATGACCCAACCCAGGCAAGGCAAGGCCCCTGCCACCAAGCCCAGCAGAATGCTGGTCAGATCCACTGCCATGCTTACCCCGATCACACTGTTGCGAGTTGAGAGCAGCTTATCAGTCCGCTCGGTCGGGCGCCTGTTCCGGCGCATCGGCCTGGAACAGCCGCGCATACTCCAGTTGCGCCCGCCGGTCCCCGGCCCGCGCCGCCTGGCGCAGCAGTTCATGGCCGATGCGCCGGTCGCGGGCATTGCCGCAATCGCGACAGAGCATCTGCCCCAAACGGCTCTGCGCCACCACCACGCCTTCACGCGCGGGCTGCTTGAGCAGGCGCCCGGCGATGTGCTTGACCTGCTGCTTCTCACCCAGGCGCGGGCTGTCGAGCAGCCAGAGGGCCACTTTCAGGGAAAAGCGTTTGTGCGAGGGGGCTGATGAGGCAACAGCGGGGCTGGCGAGGGGTTTACCGCGAAACTTCATGACCGACAGGGATGGCAACTCGAAAGGCGCGCCACTCTACTCCTTTTTTTCGCGCATGACGTGTCGATTTCCGGAGGATTGAAATTTTTTTTCGATGATTTTTTCTTGACGTTTCCGAGTGGATGACTGGCTGGTCGGCTGATGCCTGTCGATTGTCGGACAGTTCTCTAATTTGCTGGCACGCCCGTCCTAGAGCAAGCGCTCGGGACAATCCACAGTTCCTGTGGATAACTCGGTGGACAACCCCTCCAATGAGCCAGCAAACCCCCGTGAAATGGGGGTTACAGTCAAACTGACGATTTTTTCACCAGCAAAAATTAGTGTTTTTTTTCATTGACTTAAGCTGCCAGTCAAGTCATTGGCGAGCCCGGGCAGCGCTGTTTCCGGGCTGTTACAAGTCGCTCCTCGAATGTGAACAAGTGCACCGAAAGCCTGCATTTGGATGCACGAAATTGGCTCATCAGGCCGGTTGCAGGCCAGTTGCCCGCTCTTCCCATAAGGCGAAAGACGAGCCATACTGCGCGGCTCACCTGAAGAAACGTGCAAGGCTTGCAAAGGTCGCACCTTTTCGGTAAGGTGCGCACCGTTAGTACCCAAGCTGAAAGTCAATTCTGGCCAGAAGCGTCCTTGCAGCCCCTCGCTCTCCCGAACGATCGCTGCTGAAACCAGGACCGGCCCACTCGATGATTCACTCGGCAGCCCAGCGCTGTTCAAGCACGAATCAACCGGAAGATTGATCAGGATTCCACCCCGACGGCCTAGAACCTTGGCCCCGGCGTGCTGCCTGCCTTCTGAAGTACCTACCAGTCAGCCCAAGCGCCCACACTTTGATTGCGCTCTCTCTGGCTGCCCTGTTCCAGTCAGGTTCGTTCGTCCCTTAATAAAGGCGTCACTGGAACGTTTCTATCATGCACGGATCATACCTTCCGTGTTTAAAGCAGGAACCTCCAACAATATGCAAACTCATCATCAAATTCAGGCTGCCATTGGCACCCTCTCCCAGGCCTTCTCGCCGTTGAAGTGCCTGATCACTGCCCCACGCAAGGGCAACTTCAGCTTCACCCTGGTGGACGAACACGGCGTCGCCTGCCACACCGAACGCCTGTACCCTGAACAGTACAGCCGCTCGGAACCGCTGCAGGCAGTGATCGCCCGCACCCGCCAATCGCTCACCGCGTGAGTGGCGAATATCGGGGTATTCAGAGGCTGAATGGCACCTGCCACATGCTGCCTGATCGTTCTTGGCTTAAGTGCTGCAAGGCATATAGCGCCGAATGGCAGGCAGCAATCGATTTAAAAACAGCCCTTTACACCACGATTATCACACTACACTTCAACTCGAGCGGTCCTTACCGCTTCCGGCGGGCCTGACCAATTTACAGCTGCCAAGCTCCAGCGCCCGTCGGCCCTTTACTGCTCGAGGGCATCATGGGTATCGCGGCGAATGAATTGTGTCAGTATGTGATCCGACCAACGTTGGTCTATCTGAATCGTCACTGCGCCAGCGCCGAGGCCCTTCTGCTCGGTATCGCGGCCTGCCAGTCGGCACTCGGCTCAGCCTTGCACGACCGTCGTGGCCACGGCCTCTACCGCATTGGCGAAAGCCGTCACCAGGCCGTCTGGGACCACTTTCTTGCCCGTGATCCGGATCTGGCCAGCCTGGTACGCGGGCTGGCCAGCCAGCACGCCTTCCTCGGCGGGCCCCACCTGGAACTGACGGTGAACCTGCGCTATTCCACCGCCATCGCCTGGATGCTCATCGAAGAGCAGTCCACGCCGCTGCCAGCGGCCGATGACCTGATTGGCCTGGCACGTATCTGGCGGCAGATTTTCCACCCTCAAGGTCGCCTGCGCGACTTCACTCAGGCCTGGCAATTGTGCGTTGAGCAGAAATTGCCACAAGCATCTTAAGACGCTTCCTACACCATTACCGGAAAAAAGGGAATTTTGGTCGGATTGTCCTACAAAACCGCTCTATCTCCTGTGATTCAGGCTATAGCGCGGCGCGTAAATTGTTGGTAGCTTTTCGCCCCGGAGATCACAAGGAGTTTCTAATAATGAAAAAGCAATGCTCAAAACCTCCCTCGGCGTAGCCGTTGCTCTCGCTTCCTGCCAACTGTTTGCTGCGGGCTTCGCCCTCAACGAACAAAGCATCAGCGGCATGGGTACCGGTTTTGCAGGTCGTTCTTCCGCTGCCGATGATGCCAGTACGGTGTATGGCAACCCTGCCGGTATGTCTCGCCTCAAGCGCCAGCAAGTGACCGTGGGCGGCGCAGCCGTCATTGCCAAGACCGACATCTCGGGCCCGGGTAGCAGCCCGCTGCCAGGGGAAACCGACGGTGACATGGTGCCAACGGTAGGGGTACCGATGGGCTACTACGTCAAGCCGCTCGATGAGCACTGGAGCGTCGGCTTCGGCGTTTACGTGCCGTTTGGCCTGGTTACCGATTACGGCAGCGGCGATGCCGCTCGCTATTGGGGCAAGAAGAGCCACGTCGAGGTCATCACGTTCCAGCCAACCGTCAGCTACGCCTTCAATGACGTCGTGTCGATCGGCTTTGGCCCGACCATCAACAAGATCAAGGGCGAGCTGGGGTCGAACACCATCAACCCGCGTTCTCCTGGCGTCAATGATGGCGAAGTGAAGATCAAAGGGGACGACACTGCCGTCGGCTACAACATCGGTATCCTGGTTCAGGCCACCGATCGCACCCGCCTCGGCCTGACATACCACTCGATGGTCGATTACAAGCTCGAAGGCAATACCAAGATCAACAACGCCCTGATCGGGCCTTTCAGCGGTAGCAAGTTCGACGCCACCCTGAAGATCAAGACGCCTGAGTCGGTAGACTTCTCGGTCACCCACGAGCTGGACGACCATTGGACCCTGTATGCAGGCAGCACCTGGACCCGCTGGAGCCGCCTGAAGGATATCACTGTCAACAACGAAGTCCCGGCACCACTGTCCGCGCAGTTCGGCACCATCAGCGAAGAGCAGAACTGGCACGACACCTGGGCCCACGCCATCGGCGCGTCCTACAAGGTGAACAAGGAGTGGGTCCTGCGTACCGGCTTCTCCGTCGACCAGTCGCCAACCAACAACACCGACCGCTCGCCGCGCATCCCTACGGGTGATCGCAAGGCAATCAGCATCGGTGCCGGTTACAGCCCAACCGACGACATGACCATCGACGTGGCCTACTCCTACCTGTGGGAAGAGGACACCAAGGTCAACCTGGCCAGCCCCACAAAGGGCCGCTACCAGGCCAAGTACGAGAACAGCGCTCACGGTATCGGTGCATCGCTCACCTACCGTTTCTGATTCGTACCCGCCCCATCAAGAAACCGCCCTCGTGGCGGTTTTTTCATGCCTGCACTTGCCAGCTATCGCCCAACGACTCACGCAGGTAGTCCATGAACGCACGCACTTTTGCGGTCATGGCAAAGCGATCGGCCACGCACAGGTAGATATCCATTGGCTCGGTCTGGGCATAGGCCTGGCCGCTGTCGCTGTATTCGAACAGCGGCAGCAGTGTTCCCGAGGCCAGATGCGGCCTGACGATAAATTCGGCCAAGCGGGTGATGCCGCCATCGTTGAGGGCCATCTGGGTCAGGGCATCGATGTCGTCACTGATCAGTACGGTGCCGAATTCCGCCTCGAAACGCATGCCATCACGTACAAAGCCCCAACGCAGGAAGCGGCCGTCCACCGGATAACGGAAGACCAGGCAGCGGTGATCCCGCAACACCTCGGGTGTAGTCGGCAAACCGGCACTGGCGAGGTAACCCGGTGACGCGCAGCAGATGAATGGGATGCGGGCGATGTGCCGCGCCAGCAGTTGGTCTTCCAGTTGCGGGGTGATGCGCAGGCTGACATCAACATCTTCGCGGGCGTGATTGACCTTGCGATCAGTCGTTATCAACTCTATCGAAAGTAATGGATAGCGGGCGCTGAAGGCCGGGATCAGCGACGCCAGCACATGGCGACCAAAAGCAGAGGTCGAGGCGATGCACAGCCGCCCTTGTGGCTCACTGTCGGGTGTGCTGACCGCTTGTTCAGCAAGGGCCAGGTCGCGCTCGATGTGCCTTACCCGCTCGTAATACTGGCTACCGGCAGGCGTCAGCGCCATGCTGCGGGTGGTACGGCTGAGCAGACGCACATGCAGGTGCCCTTCCAGCCGCGCCAGGTTCTGGCTGACCGCCGCCGGGCTGAGGCCGAGGTTGCGGGCGCCGGCGGCGATGCTGCCGGCTTCGACCACCTTGATGAAGCTGCGGATGGCGTTGAGCAGATCCATGGGAAGCTCTTCGATTCGTAAGAATCTCTTTATAAAGAACTCAATCCAGCGGGTCTACAGCCGCTGCCGGAGGCATTGCTAACCTGCAGCCTCAGTCAACTTGAAGGAGATCGCATGAGCAATCTGTCCCACGCGCGCAGCCGACGCAAATTACGCCCGAGCGCTACGCCGTACGTATTCGCGCTCTACATGTCGTCGATCATGGCGCTACTGATGTGCTTCGTGATCACCGCGGCGAATGCCGGGGTAAATCCGGAGTACCTGAGCAATGTGCTGAAGGCTTACCAATTGGCGATGCCCGTGGCATTCGTGTGCGTGCTGATGGTAAGGCCGGTGGTGCTGAAGCTGGTGGCGATGACGGTGCATCCACACTAACCGCCTAGCTTTTGCTTTTGCCTTTGCTTTTGCTTCTGAGCGCGCTATAGCTCAGCAAACGCCGAATGCGACTTCAGGAGGCCGAGCGCAGGTCTTGCGGAGGGAGTTGACGGGCATGGATGCCCGTCAAGCGCTGCGGCCCAGGATGGGCCGTTCAGCGCGGTCCTCCCGGGAGCAAGGCCGGAGCGTTCGGCCTCCTGAAGTCGCACTCTGTGTCGCCTGGACTACCGCGCGCTTAAAAGCAAAGCAAAAGCAGAGCAAAAGCGGTAATCCGCTTGCACTACGGATGCGAAGCTATCGCCTTCTCGATCGCGGCCCTAAAGGCGGGATCATCGGGTTTGGTCAGGCTCGAGAAGTTGCCGATCACCTTGCCCTGACGATCCACCACGTACTTGTAGAAATTCCACTTCGGCGCACTGCTCTGGCTCGCCAGCTCGGCAAACAGCGGTATCGCATCCTTGCCGCGAACCGCCTGGGTCTTGGTCATGGTGAAGGTCACACCGTAGTTGGCGTAACAGACCTTGGCCGTCTTCTCGCTGTCGGCATCTTCCTGCTTGAAGTCGTTGGACGGCACGCCCAGCATTTCCAGACCTTGCTCGTGATACTCCTTGTATGTCGACTCCAGCCCCTCGAACTGCGGCGCAAAACCGCAATAGCTGGCCGTGTTGACCACCACTAACGGCTTGCCGCCGAAGCGTTGGCACAGGTCGACCTGCTCCTTGCCTCGCAATTCAGGCAAGCTACCCTGCAACAGCGCCGGGCAATCGGCAGCCCAGCTGGAACTGGCAGCCAGCAGCGCCAGCAACGGCATCGTCAACCAATGGGCACGCATCATTCATTCCTCCGGCAAGACTCTCCTCGAACTTGCAGGGTAGCGCTTAACAAACACCCATGCCCAGTTGCATCAACGGCAACCCACCCCGCTGCCATCCCCACCACGCCAGCACCAGCACCAGCAACAATGCCGCAGCTGCCAGCACCAGCCCACGGGCCAGGTAGCGGTTCATGCCGCCTGCACCTGCAAGCGGGCAACCGGCCTTTCACGTACCGGCCAATTGAGCGCGGCAGCCAGCACGCTGAGCAGAATCGAAATCTGCCAGACCAGGTCATAGTTGCCGGTCTGGTCGTACACCACGCCACCCAGCCAGCCACCCAGGAAGGCGCCCAACTGGTGGAACAGGAAGACGATGCCGCCGAGCATCGACAGGTTGCGCACGCCGAAGACCGTGGCCACGGTGCCATTGGTCAAAGGCACGGTGGAAAGCCACAGCAGCCCCATGGCAATACCGAACAGGTAGGCACTCACCTGAGTCACCGGCAGCCACAGGAACAGCGCAATCACCACCGCACGCAGCAAATACAACGCGGTGAGCAGACGCGGCTTGGACATGCGCCCACCCAGCCAGCCGGCTGTGTAGGTACCGACGATGTTGAACAACCCGACCAGCGCCAGCACCGTGGTGCCGGTAGTCGCTGGCAGGTGCTGATCAACCAGGTAGGCAGGCAGGTGCACGCCAATGAAGACCACTTGAAAGCCACAGACGAAGAAGCCCAGGGCAAGCAGCCAGAACCCGGAGTGCGAGCACGCCTCGCGCAAGGCCTCGCCCAACGTCTGCTCCGCACCCTGACTGGGCAGCGGGCGGTCACGCAGAAGACCGACAAAGGGCACGATCAACGCCACCAGCAAGCCAAGCACCAACAGCGCCGACGACCAGCCCAGCCATTCGATCAGGCCAAGGGTACCAGGGAGCATGGCGAACTGGCCGAAGGAACCGGCAGCGCTGGCGATGCCCATGGCCATGCTGCGTTTCTCTGCCGGCACGGCGCGGCCGACCACACCGAGGATCACCGAAAACGAGGTGCCAGACAGGCCGATACCGATCAACAGGCCAGCACTGAGCGACAGCGACCAGGCCGAATCGGCGGTGCTCATCAACAGCAGGCCAGCGGCATAGAGAATGCCACCAATGATTACCACCCGCGCCGCACCGAGGCGATCGGCCAGCGCACCGGCAAACGGTTGTGCCAGGCCCCAGATCAGGTTCTGCAGGGCGATGGCAAAGGCGAACACTTCACGCCCCCAGCCAAAGTCGGCGCTCATCGGCGCCAGGAACAGCCCAAAACCGTGCCGCACACCCAGGGACAGCGCCAGGATCAACGCTGCCCCCACAAGTACCCACCCGCTGGTTCGCCAAACCGAAGTCATTGTCGTTATCTCCAGCACATCGCAAGGTTGTACGGGTATATACCCGCTTCTAGTCGTAATAATTCAGGCAAGCCGCTCCAGCAAGCGCACAAGCTCGTCACGCTGCCCTTCGCCCAATTGCTCGACCAGCATCAATTGCGCCTGCTCCCAGGCTGGATGAGCCTCTTGCAAGCGTGCCGCACCCGCCTCGGTCAGCAACACCACACGGTTGCGCTGGTCATCGCCATCGGCGAGGGCGACCAGGCCTTCGGCCTCCAGCACGCGCAAGTTACGGCCCAAGGTACTGCGCTCCAGGCCCATGGCCTCGGCGAGCGTGGTAATACTGGGGCGGTCGAGCCGTTGCAGGTGGCGCAACAGGGAAAACTGGGCGACATTGATGCCGAAGCCGGCAAGGGCCTCGTCGTAATGCCGGCTCACCCCACGGGCGGCGCGACGCAGGTGGGTGCAGATGCATTCACTGGTCAACATGAATACGTGTATATACCCGCACCCAGGCTGTTGCAAGAAGTTTCAGTCTGCCAGACGTCGCCGAATCGGCTCGAATTCCGCTGTGGCCTTGCGTACCAACGGGTCTGGAGCCCCTTGCTCTATGGCTTGCCAATACCGCCAAGGCACCTTGGCCGATCCCAGTTCGTAGTCCATGCCATCCCAGCTGTCTTCACGGAAGCTGTAGAACGCCCAGTGCAACCGATGCCGGTCCATGACCGAGAGGACGTCTTCCAGATATTCGCTGCAACCGGGCAGTCGGCGCATGCACCCGAACTCCCCCACGACCAGCCGGGAAGGCGGCAGCTTCATGCGCTCCATCCAGGCCAATGGCAGGTTCAGATACTGACGAACCCGTTCGGCATCCCACTGCTGGTTTTCACCCCCAAACGGCGCCGGGCCGGGGTAATCGATGGGGGGCTTGCGCAGCAGGTTCGGCGCACTGGTGGCCGCATAGGGTTCATACATGTGCACGCTGTAGAGCACGCGATCATCCTGCAAGGGCGCTTGCCAGTAACCGAAGGCGTCGGCGCTGGCGAACCAGCCCGCGTCGACCATGATCGGCGTCTTGGCATCCACCTCGCGTATTGCTGCGATCAATTGCGCGTACAGCGCAGGCAGGTCACGCGCCCCACCCTGCACCTGGGCGTACCATTGCCGCATGTGTTCAGCCGCAGCATGTTCGGCCAGGCCGCCAAGTTTTTCGGGGGCAGGTTCGTTGACCAGGTTGTAGGCGGCGATGGCAGGATGATCTTTCAGCTCCTGGGCCAGGTCTCGCCAGAAGCGGGCCGCTTGCCGAGCGTATCCGTCACCTTGCCAAAGACGGTCATCGAACTGCCCCTGGTTGTTTTGCGACCAGCGCATGCCAGGTAGCGATAGCGGCGCAATGACCACCTTGAGCCCTGCCCTGTGTGCGCGATCGAGAGCATCGCGCAGTTGTTTGAGATCGGCAGCAGGCAACTGTTCATACCGGTCCGCATCGCCCAACAGGAAGTCACGCTGCGCCGGCTTCCACTTGTCGTAGGACAGCCGTACCCAGCTCGCGCCATATGCACTCAATGCATCGAAGTAGCCCTGGTCCGGCGGCAAGCGATTGAAGCTGTTGCCGCCGTGGCGCGGGGTGTTCCAGAAGTCGATCAGGTCGGCTGCAGTAACGGAGCCGCTGACAGTAACCAACAACAAGGCCAGCAGGAGTCGTCGCATTGTCCATGCCTTCGCGGTGGAAGAAAAACCGCGAGCATAGACAGCTGCAGAAAAGGCGTCATTTCCTGAATTTTTTCAGCATTTTTCCGCAATTCTGCAGCCAGTTTCATCCGAAAGGATTTTCGCCAAGCACTGTAGGACTGTTCCTAAATCGCCAAGCCCAACAGCACAGTCAGTTCGAGAATCTCAAGCGTGGCGCCTGCGGTATCACCCGTGGTCCCACCCAGACGCTTACACATCAACCGGCGTAACCCGATGAAAACCACGATCGCCGCCAGCATCGGCAAGATCGCGCGCGCGCCACCCGCCAACAGACACAACAGCAAACTGGCCAGCAGAACCCACACGGCCGTACGCCGCGGCAAGTGCTCGGCCAGCGCCTGCCCCAGTCCCCCGCGACGCACGTAAGGCGTGCCGAGAAACAACCCGAGCATCGCCGCCCGCCCCACCACCGGCGCCAGCAGCAAGGCCATGCCCGCCCCCTGCTCCACCAGCACCCACAGGGCACAGAACTTCAACAGCAATACCAGCACCAGGGTGACCACGGCTATCGGCCCGCTGCGTGGATCTTTCATGATCTCCAGCGTGCGCTCGCGGTCACCGAAGCCACCTAGCCAGGCATCGGCACTGTCGGCCAGGCCATCCAGATGCAAAGCGCCACTGAGCAACACCCACAGCGTCAGCAACAGGGCCGCGTGCAACGGCGCCGCCGTACCTTGCAGCAGGTGGCTGGCCAGCCACAGCAACAGGCCAAACAACAGCCCTACCAGTGGGTAGCACAACAACGAGCGGCCCATTTCACGTGGCTCGGGCATCCCCGGCAAACGCACCGGCAGGCTGCTAAGGAACTGCAGGGCAATCCAGAACGGCAGCATGTCAAAGCACCTCGTGCATCGCGCCACTCTCATCCACCGCCAGGCGCATCAGGGCGCCATGGCCAACCTCGACCTGCAGCAACTGCTCCCTGGGCAGCCCACGGGCACGCGCCAGTAGCAGGCGCATGACACCGCCATGGGTGACCAGTAGCACGCGCTTGCCAGCGTGCTGCTGGCGCAGGCGCCCGACGGCAGAGAGCACACGCTCGGCAAAGGCAGCGACAGGCTCCCCTGCAGGCGGCGTGTAGCTGTATGGATCGGCCCAGAAACGCCCAAGCTCGTCAGCATGGGTTTGCATGATCTGCAAGGCACTGCGCCCTTCCCACTCACCAAAATGCAGTTCCTGCAGATCGGCCTCCAGCTGAACCGGCATGCCCAGCTGCTCGGCAAAACGCGCACAGCGCTGCAACGGCGAACTGACCAGCACATCCCAGGGGCCAGCACCTGCCAGCGCGTCACGCATCTGGCCCCAGCCCTTGTCGGTCAAGGCATCGTTCAGGCTGCCACGCAGGCCGCCGCCCTGCTCCGTTTCACCGTGGCGCAGCAGGTCGAGGATCATGCCGGGCGGTCCGCCACCGCCGCTTCGGCGAAGGTCGCCATCTGCCCATGCAGGGCGCAGGCCAGGCGTATCAGCGGCACCGCCAGGGCGGCGCCACTGCCCTCGCCCAGGCGTAGGCCCAACGCCAGCAATGGCTGGGCTTCCAGTGCCGCGAGCAGGGTCTTGTGCCCAGGCTCGGCGCCTTGGTGAGCGAACAGCAGCCAGTCACGGCTCTGCGGATTGAGGCGCACCGCCAGTAATGCCGCGACGCTGCAGATGAAGCCATCCACCAGCACGGCGATACCTTGCTGGGCGCAGGCCAGGTAGGCACCGGTCAGCGCAGCGATCTCGTAGCCACCGACACAGGCCAGCGCCTGCAGCGGCTCATCGGCGCGCAGGCCGTGCAGCACCAGGGCGCGTTCGATCACTTCGGCCTTGTGGCGAACGCCTGCGCTGTCCAGGCCGGTACCGGGCCCGCTCAGCTCACGGGCAGGGCAAGCCAGCAAGGTGCTGGCCAGGGCGGCGGCGGCAGAGGTGTTGCCGATGCCCATCTCGCCACCGATGAACAACTGCGCGCCACTGGCCGCTGCACGCAGGGCACTGTCGCGACCGGCCTGCAGGGCAGCCTGCAGCTGGGCATCGGTCATGGCCGGCTGGCGGGCGAAATTTGCGGTGCCGGCGCCGAGGCGAAGGTGCAACACCCCTGGCAGTTCCAGCTCAGGGTCGATGGTGCCCAGGTCGACCACTTCAAGGTTGGCCTGCAGCTGGCGCGCGAGCACGCTGATCGCCGCGCCACCGCCGACGAAGTTGCGCAGCATCTGCCCGGTGACTGCCTGCGGGTAGGCCGAAATGCCCTCTTCGACCACACCGTGGTCGCCTGCGAAAATAGTGATGGCGACCTGATCCAGGGACGGCCGCTCGCGGCCTTGCAGGCCAGCCAGCTGCACGGCCAGGCCTTCCAGCTGGCCGAGCGAGCCGGCAGGTTTGGTCAGCTGCTGCTGACGGGCGCGGGCCTGGTCCATGGCGGCGTTGTCGAGGGGTTGGCAGGCATCACGCCACCAGGCTTGGTTCATAGAGCGGGTCCTTTGAGCATGAGAGGTAGGCCGGCCACGGTCAGCACCACGCGCTGGCAGCGTTCGGCAACGGCCTGGTGCAGCCAGCCGGCCAGGTCGACATAACGGCGGGTCAGCTCGCCCAAGGGCACCACGCCCAGGCCGGTTTCGTTGCTGACCAGAATCAGGGTGCCAGGCAAGTGCTCCAGGCAGTCGAGCAGCGCATCGCGCTCTGCGGCCAGCCGCTGGGGATCTTCAAGCATCAGCAGGTTGGTCAGCCACAAGGTCAGGCAGTCCACCAGCAGGCAACGGCCTTCGGCGGCTTCTGCACGCAGCACGGCGGCCAGGGCCAAGGGCTCTTCGATCAGCCCCCAGTGTTCAGGCCGACGCTGACGGTGCAAGCGTACGCGCTCGTTCATTTCGCCATCGAGCGGCTCGCTGGTGGCGATATAGGTGACGGGCAGGCCGCTGTCGCTGGCCAGTTGCTCGGCCAGGCGGCTCTTGCCCGAGCGGGCGCCGCCGAGGATCAGGTTGCGCATGTCAGGCGACTCCACACAGCGTGCGCAGGTGCGCGGTATCCAGGTGCGTTTCCACCAGGTCGGCCAGGCGCTCGATGTCACGTTCGCGCAGGGCTTCGTAATCGATGGACTGCACATTTTCCAGCCCCGCCCAGCGCAGCAGCGCGGCACACGACTGGCTGCCCTCGAACAGGCCATGCAGGTAGGTGGCGAGGATCTGGCCATCGGCACTGACCGCACCGTCACAACGGCCATCGGCGAGCTGCACGGCGGGCTGCTCCAAGGCAGGCCCTGCGGTGACGCCAGCATGGATTTCATAGCCGGCGACCGGTGCGGCTTGCAGGTTCAGGGTCCCGGCAACGTTGCGCAGTTGCTTGTCGGCTTCGAGCACCGTCTCGTAATCGAACAGGCCAAGTCCAGGGCTGGAACCGGGGGCGCCCTCGAGGCCAAGCGGGTCGTGGACTTCACGGCCGAGCATCTGCAGGCCGCCACAGATTCCGATCAGTTTGCCGCCATAGCGCAGGTGCCGCTCGATGGCCTTGTCCCAACCGCGCTCGCGCAGTTGCGCCAGGTCGCCACGCACGCTCTTCGAGCCGGGCAGGATGATCAGGTCGGCGGCCGGAATCGGCTGGCCCGGGCCGATGAACTGCAGATCGACCTGCGGGTGCAGGCGCAGCGGGTCGAAATCAGTGTGGTTGCTGATGCGCGGCAACACCGGGACGATCACCTTGAGCACACGGTCCTGCTTGGTACCCTGACGGATGTCGATGCCATCCTCGGCTTCCAGGTGCAGGTCGGTGACATAGGGCAGCACGCCCAGCACCGGTTTGCCGGTGCGTTGCTCCAGCCAGTCCAGGCCCGGCTGCAGCAGCGCGATATCGCCGCGGAAGCGGTTGATGACGAAGCCCTTGACCCGCGCCTGCTCGCTCGGCGACAGCAGTTCGAGGGTGCCGACCAGGTGAGCGAACACCCCGCCACGGTTGATGTCGGCCACCAGGATCACCGGGCAATCTACCGCCTCGGCAAAGCCCATGTTGGCGATATCACCGGCGCGCAGGTTGATCTCGGCCGGCGACCCCGCCCCTTCGACCATCACCACCGGGTAGGCCGCACTGAGGCGCTGGTGCGAGGCCAGCACCGCCTGCATGGCGATGGCCTTGTAGTCGTGATAGGCCACCGCGTTCATGCTGGTGACCGCACGACCGTGGATGATCACCTGGGCGCCCGTGTCGCTGTTGGGCTTGAGCAGCACCGGGTTCATGTCGGTGTGCGGCGCCAACCGGCAGGCCTGGGCCTGCACCGCCTGGGCACGGCCGATTTCGCCACCATCGGCGGTCACCGCGCTGTTGAGCGCCATGTTCTGCGGCTTGAACGGCACCACGCCGACGCCCTGGCGCAACAGCCAGCGGCACAGGGCGGTAACCAGCGTGCTCTTGCCCGCATCGGAGGTGGTGCCTTGCACCATGAGGGTGGTCATGCCGTTTCCTTCTGATAATCGGCCAAGGCCTGGGCCAGGCGCTGCTCGTCTGCAGCAGTGGCCGGCAGGCCAAGGCGCACGGCGGCCGGCTGCTCGAACAGGCGCACGAGGATGCCACGGCGGGCGAGAAAGTCATGCAAGTGGGCTGCACGCTCGCTGCGCACGTACTGGAACAGGTCGCAGCCGCCGCTGGGCGCCAAGCCGCAGCCTTGCAGCAGCGCTGCCAGGCGCTGGCTGGCCAGGGCGCAGCGTTCGATCTGGGCCTGATGCGCCGCGTGGTCGGCGAAGCAGGCTTGCGCCAGCACCCGGGTCGGGCCACTGACGGTCCAAGGCCCGAGCAGCTCTGCAAGCCGCTGCAACAGCGGCAGCTCGGCCACTACGCAGCCCAGGCGCACACCGGCCAAACCAAAGAACTTGCCAAACGAACGCAGCACGATCAGGCCCGGGCGCTCGGCGCAATCAGCCACGCTGTGTTCCGGGGAGTTATCCATGAACGCTTCGTCCACCAGCAACCAGCCACCGCGCTCTGAGAGACGCGCATGCCAGGCCAGCAGCCGTTCACGCGGCACCAGCCGCCCGGTCGGGTTGTTCGGATTGACCAGCACCAGCACGTCGAGCTGATCGAGCTGCGCCTCGACCTGGCTTTCATCCAGCTCGATCAGCTGATGCCCCGCCCGCTGCCAGGCATGCGGGTGCTCGGCGTAGCACGGCGTCAGCACACCCACGCGCCCCAGCGGGCGCAACAGGGGCAAGGCCTGGATGGCCGCCTGGGAGCCTGCCACCGGCAATACTTGCCGTACGCCGTAATAGTGTCGCGCAGCGTCTTCGAGACCGTCGTCGGCTTCCGGCAGGCGTGCCCAGGCGTCCAGCGCAATGGGGGGAATCGGGAAAGGCCAAGGGGCAATGCCGCTGGACAGGTCCAGCCAGTCTTCGCGGGCGATTGCGTATTGCCGCACTGCCCGCAGCAGGCGGCCACCGTGTTCAAGCATTCAGATAGGCTCCCACGCAGATCAGCAGTACCCACAACCAGACGCCTCGCTGCACCAGGCTCCAGCCGCGCTCGATGGCATCGGCATCGGCCATCGGCCCTTCACCCAGGCGCGGGCGCTCGTGCAGTTCGCCGTGGTACACCGCCGAGCCGCCCAGTTCGACACCCAGCGCACCGGCACCCGAGGCCATGACCGGCCCGGCGTTGGGGCTGTCCCACAGCGGCGCCTGCTTGCGCCAGCAGGCCAGGGCCAGGCGCGTCTTGCCCAGCAGCGCGTAGGTCAGCGCCACGAGCCTTGCGGGAATGTAGTTCAGCCCATCGTCAATGCGCGCGGCGCACCAGCCGAAGCGCTCGAAGCGTTCGTTGCGGTAACCCCACATCGCATCCAGGGTATTGCTCAGGCGGTACAGCACCACACCCGGCGCACCAGCGACGACGAACCAGAACAGCGCGGCGAACACCGCATCACTGCCGTTCTCCAGCACCGATTCAGTGGCTGCGCGAGCCACGGCAGGCTCGTCCAGTTCGCGGGTTTCCCGGCTGACCAGATAACCGACACGGCGCCGCGCCTCTTCCAGGTCACCTTGGCGCAAGGCATTGGCCACCGGCAGCACATGCTCGCCAAGGCTGCGCAAGCCGAGGGCGCAATACAGCGCCAGCACGTCCACCAGCCAGCCGACGTAGGGCAGCCAGGACAGGATCAGCGCCACCAGGGTCAGCGGTACCACGGCCAGGAACCAGGCGCTCACGCCATGGCTGCGCCAGCCGCGACCACCGGCATTCAAACGGCGCTCCAGGCTCGATGCCAGGTTGCCGAAGCCCACCAGTGGATGCCGACGCCGAGGCTCACCCAGCAGCGCATCCAGGGCCACACCGGCCACGGTCAGCAAAGCGACGCTCATGGGCGCTCTCCCCATTGGTTCTCGAACAGCATTTCACTCAAGGGGCGTTCCTCAGCCCAGTTTTCCTGTACCAGCATCGGCTGTGTGTAGAATTCGGTGACCGGCCCCAGGCACAACACCGCCACCGGCTTGGCCCCAGCGGGCATGCCCAGCAGCGCGGCCAGGGCCTTTGGGTCGAACAGCGAGACCCAGCCCAACCCCAGGCCCTCGGCACGGGCGGCCAGCCACAGGTTCTGGATGGCGCAGGCCAAGGAGGCCAAGTCCATTTCCGGCAGGGTGCGGCGGCCGAAGATGTGCGGCTCGCGGTTGTCCATCAACGCCGCTATCAGCACTTCGGCGCAGTCGCTGATGCCCTCGACCTTGAGCTTCATGAAGTCATCGGAGCGTTCGCCCAGGGCTTTGGCGGTACGCACCCGCTCCTCTTCGACCAGGCCCTGAATGTGCCCGCGCAGCTCGCGTTGAGTGATGCGGATGAAGCGCCAAGGCTGCATCAGGCCGACACTGGGCGCCTGGTGCGCGGCAGCCAGCAGGCGCCCGAGCACCTCCGGCGCGACCGAGCCACCGGCAAAGTGGCGCATGTCTCGGCGCTCACCGATGGCACGGTAGATCGCGGCGCGCTCGGCGGCGCTATAGGCGTGATCACTCATGGCCGCAACAGCGCCGCCGCCGCATCAGGGTTGGACGGGAAGTAGAAGTGCACGTAGGAGGCGGTCAGCCGGCCCAGTCGATACACCGCTTCGTTGCCGCGCCCGCCATTGGGGCTCAGGCCCCGGGCGATCGGCTCCAGTTCGGTGGTCGTCAGCGAGTGGTGATAGGTATGCCCGCGCAGGGTGCCTTCCGGCAGTTCCACGGCCTGCAAGGCCAGGGCCGCCAGGCGCTTCTGCATGGTTGCCTCGCCGGGCAACAGACCAAGCAGTTCGGCACGCTCGCCTGCGACATCGGTCAGTGCATCGAGCAGATAGAGCATGCCGCCGCATTCGGCCAGCAACGGCTTGCCCTGGGCGTGATGGGTACGGATCGCTTCGCACATCGGTGTATTGGCAGCCAGCACGTGGTGATGCAGTTCCGGATAACCACCCGGTAGATACAGGCTATCCACTGCCGGCAGTTCATGATCGTGCAGAGGGGAGAAAAACGACAGCTGTGCGCCCAGGTCGCGCAGCAGATCGAGGTTCGCGCCGTAAGTGAAGGCAAACGCTTCGTCACGCGCCACGCCGATGCGCACACCGCTCAGCGACGCAGCACATGGCTGTGGTTCAGGCGCGGCAAACGCCACTGGCGGCGGCAAGGCAGCGTCGCAGCTGGCGCCGAGGGCTTCGGCAGCGGCATCGAGGCGGGCATCCAGGTCGTTCAGTTCGCTGGCCTGGACCAGCCCCAGGTGGCGGCTGGGCAGCTCGATGCCGCGCTCGCGCGACAGGCCGCCATACCAGCGCAGGCCCTCGGTCAGGCTGCCTTCGAGCAATTGCGCGTGGCGCAGGCTGCCAACCCGGTTGGCCAGCACACCGGCGAACGGCAGGTCGGCCTGATAACGCGCCAGGCCCAGGGCCAGGGCGCCGAAGGTCTGGGCCATGGCCGTGCCATCGATCACCGCCAGCACCGGCACACCGAAGTGGCGGGCCAGGTCGGCGCTCGACGGGGTGCCATCGAACAGGCCCATCACCCCTTCGATCAGAATCAGGTCGGCTTCTTCGGCGGCTTGCCACAGCAGTCGACGGCTTTCTTCGGCACCGATCATCCACAGATCGAGCTGGTACACCGGCGCGCCACTGGCACGCTCCAGGATCATCGGGTCGAGGAAATCAGGGCCGCACTTGAACACCCGGACGTTACGCCCAAGGTTGCGGTGCAAGCGCGCCAGGGCCGCAGTCACGGTGGTCTTGCCCTGGCCGGAGGCGGGTGCTGCGATCAGCACCGCCGGGCAGCTGCGCGTTTCACTCACAGTTCGACGCCCTTCTGCGCGCGGATACCGGCCTGGAAGGCGTGCTTGAGCATGCCCATCTCGGTGACGGTGTCGGCCAGCTCGATCATTTCCGGCTTGGCTGCGCGGCCGGTGACGATCACGTGCTGCATCGGTGGCCGTGCCTGGATGTCACTCAGCACCTGGTCGAGGTCGAGGTAGCCGTGCTTGAGGGCGATGTTCAGCTCATCGAGCACCACGAATTGCACACTCGGGTCTTGCAGCAGCTGGCGCGAGACCGCCCAGGCGGCTTCAGCGGCGGCGATGTCGCGTTGGCGGTCCTGGGTCTCCCAGGTGAAGCCCTCGCCCATCACGTGATAGCGCACCTGCTCGGGGAAGCGGCGGAAGAACAGCTCTTCGCCAGTGCTGTTGCGGCCCTTGATGAACTGCACCACGCCGCACTGCATGCCATGGCCCAAGGCGCGGGCAAGCATGCCGAAAGCCGAGCTGCTCTTGCCCTTGCCGTTGCCGGTGAGCACCAGCAGCAGGCCGCATTCATTAGGGGAGTTGGCAATGCGCTCGTCGATGACCGCCTTCTTGCGCTGCATGCGCGCCAGGTGGCGTTCGTCGCGTTCGGTGGATTCGCTCATGAAGGGTTCTCCGCAGGCTGACGCCACGTGAACAGCGGCGACAGGTAATAGGCGGGCAGACGGAGAACGCGCAGGAGCCATGGCCGGAGCCACGGTGCACCGCGCATCACCCTCCGTGATGCCGTTGGCAGTATCAGGCCGGTCTCCGGGCTCGTGAGCGGGCCATTCGGCCCACGCCTGCGCGCCTTCCCGGGTGCTTTTACCCAGTGGCCCTGCGCAGCTGCTTCTCACCTACCGTTGCGGGGGCAGCGCCGGAATCGCGCCATGCTGGCGCCCACCGGCTTCCCAGTTTCACCCTGCCCAGACGGGGCTGGCAGGGCACCTGAAACACGCCGCGAAGGTTAGAGGGTTGCACTGGGAGCGTCAATCGAACGGGGCCTATTACTTTGGCAGAACTGGCCTGGGTCAATGGCCGATCCGCCAGGTTGTGCCACACTGATCAGAGTGATATCACATAGCCATTATTTTGCGCTGAACGCGACCACAACGATAACAGGAGTGCGCAGCATGCAAGGCCAGATCATCAACAACCCGAAGCTGGAATTCCTCCGCCCCGTACTGGAACGCTGGGTCGACTGCATCGACCGCTTCAACCAGTTCAATGGCGATGCCGAGGCCCCGTACTGGCATGGCACCCAAGCCAACATCGGCATGCTTGCTGCGGCCGCCTGGCAGGCCGAACTGGCGGCGCTGCAGCAGTTCACCAGCAAGAAACAGCGTGACGAAGGCGAACAGGAGGGGCGCTGCGACCTGTCGATCTGCAGCGCCGATGAAACGCTGTACCTGAATGTCAGCCAACGCTGGCCGAAAGTCGCGCGGCTGGACATGGCCTCGGCGCTGCAGGAAACGACTGCCCTCGCCCGCCATAAGGCCTATGCCAGCCAACTGAAAGCGGGGGCTCTGTTCATCACCCCGTGGAAGTTTGGCCAACATGCCAGCCCCGAGGAGTTGCAGGATCTGGTGGACGACCTGCAAAAGCACACGGCCTGCGCCATCGCCTGGTACTTCCCGTACGCCTACCGCAAGCTGCACAACGATACGGGGCAGTACTATCCGGGCGTGGCACTGCTGTTCAAGCAGGCCTGAACCCAGCGACCATCATGTCGGGAAGAATCGCTCGACCACGGCAGCGCTTTTGAAGCGGCTACGGTAGCCCGCATCGTCGAACAACAGCCCTGTGCGCAAGTCGTAGAAAGGGCCCGACGCTGGCTTGGTGATTTGCCTGAGCGTTACCTTGATGAAGCGGTAATCCTCGCCCTTGACCTCCTCCAACTCCTCTATACGGAAATAGTGACCTGGGAGGAACAGGCTCTCGGCCTCATCCCAATAGAGGGAAAATGCACTGATCGGTGTCGCGTCACGATAATGCCCGGCAGGCAGTTCGAACACTACCGAACTGTCGTCGAAGCGACCGGAAACCGCGCCGGACACATGCGATTCAGGCAGCGCGGCAAACTCCGCGACCTTGTAAGGGTTTTCCGTAAACGAGGTTATATCTGTATTGACCAGCACATCGCCAACGCCAAGCTGACCTGCCCGGTAGTGTTCGCCACTGGTACTGCGAGTACGGTTTCCACCTCTGTAGAGACTGAACTCGTTACTCTTGGGCAACAATCCCAGGCTGTCGGCAAAGTCGTGAATGTATGCATCTTCATCACCGTATTTGTAAACGCCTGAACGGAACACATTGTTCACCTGCGACTCGTCACTGGTGTAGTACTCGATCATGGTATTAAAGAAATCGCGCCCGTAACGATAGGAGTAGTTAGGCCGACCGTCGACCATCACGCAATCCAGCCCGCGCGCATCGACATCCGGTGCCTGCCCGCGAGGCAGCTCGGCGACCGGCCATTGCGCCAACAGGGCCTTCTGCCTTTTCAACGAATTGGCGGACAGCTTTGCACTACGTACGCCGTTCTTGACCGTGTAGGTATCCCAGAACGCCGAGCGTACAACGGGTATGCCTGTCTCCTCCGGCGGTGCGCCACCCAACAGGCGCGGCGGTGCCAACAACTCCCATTCACTTGCTGCATTCAGCCGCACGGGCTGCAGTGATACAAACGCAAAAGGGTTATCCGCCGGCACCACCAGCCAGATCGCCAGTTCCTGACTGTAGCGCACACGATAGGTCAGGCGATTGAGGGTGATCCAGCAACTGCCATCCGGCCTGACCTGTATGCCACGCAAGCGGCCGCTGTCTGCCGCCACGCCAGCAAGCACGGCATTGCTTGCGCGATCCTCCACCTCCAGGCTGGCCGACTCCACCGGCTGCCACTCTCCAAGGTTGACGTCGATCTCATGAGGCGGGGCTTCATAAGCCAGTGAAGCGAACATCGAGGTGAAGCCGATATCCACCATGTCAAAGGTTGCATACACACTTTCCAGCATCGCCGAGCGCAAAGCGCTCTTGCGCTCTTGCTCATCAGTGGCATGCAGTGCAGTGTCTACGTCCAGCCCGACCTTCGCGACCGTGGCACCGAGCAAGATCAGCGACATTGGCCAACCCAAGGGGGCGAAGCCACCGAAGAGGTTGAGGAAGGCCGACAGATAACCGCTGTACATCGCCCTGCGCAGCCTGGCGTTGTCCTTCAGAAGCCTGCCATTACGCCGCAGCTCCGCGACAGCCTGGTCAGCCAGCCAGGCAAACAGGTCGTTGCCGAGCGCACGCTTGAACAGTGACAGCGCGACCTGTCCGGCCTCATCCGAACGGCTGTCGGCGATGCCCTGCAGATGCACCCTGATCAGTTGGTTGGCCGACCTGTCACGAGGATTGCTGTGCGCCACCTTGGCGAAATTGTCCAACGTACCCGGGACCTGCAATTGCGAGCGAAGCCAAGCGGCCATCGCCAGCTCAGAGTCAAATCCCCTCAGCGCCTCTTCTGCCCATGGCAGATAGGCGATGAAGCGGCCGCTCGGTGTCTGCATCGAAATCAGGCAGCCCCTGTCTCCCTCACCGAATGGGTATCGGTTCAAGGTCAGGGCATGATCACCGCTTTGCCGCTGCAGCATGGCAAGGGAAGGCATGACGAGGTCGGCCAGCTCAGCTGACACCAGGGTACGCAGATGCCGCGCGTCCTCGGCCGTGATCCACCCCTGGTGCAATGCGCCCGCCACCTGCCCAAGCAAGTTGACCTTGGCCAGTACACGAAAGTGCTCGCCATTGGCTGACCCGAAACGCTCGACTGCCTCACGGTAGAGTACTGCGAAGTCCAGCGCCCAGAGATCCTTCTGCACCTCGCTACCGAGCATCCGCACTTCATGGCGCTCATCGTAGGTCGCGGCATGTGGGCCCTGCAGGTAAAAGCCGCCTCGCTGATCGAGTTCATCGGCGGCATCCTGGTAATACAGGTCGAACCGCTCGATCACCAGTTCAGTCATCACCATCGATTTCTGTGGCGGCCCGCTGTGCTGCCAGCCAGTGAAGCTGCGCGCACTTGAGCTTGAGCTGTTGAACTGATGCCACCAGACAAACCGCGGATCCATCTGCTTGCCGGTGTGCCTGCGCAGGATCTGTGCAGCCTGCTGGCTGGCCAGATCATGCAGGTCAGGGAAGTTCGCGACAATCTGATCTATCAGCCCCACCATTGGACGCGCGGCATCCAGTGCGCTCAGGCTGCGGATCATTCGTTCATTGACGGTATTCATGGCCCACTCCAGACCGTTGCAATCGGAGGCACATGCTGGTGCCCCGAACGCAACGTGGAGTGGTAGATGTGTGTCGCCGCCGCCGCGGGAGAGAAATCAGCGGTTCTGCGCCAGATGCCCTTGCGGGATGACCCGCTTGGCCTGCAGGTAGGCTTTGGACCAATAGCTATTGGACAGGTAATCCAGGCGCACGGTACCGCCCGTGCGAGGCGCATGCACGAAGCGCCCTTCCCCCACGTAGATGCCGGCATGGCTGACCTGTGATCCGCCACCGGTGGCGAAGAACACCAGATCACCCGACTGCAGTGAGTTGATGTCCACGGTGGGTGCGCGCATGACGATCATTTCGCGCGTCGAACGCGGCAGGCTGATGCCTGCGGCATCGCGGTACACATAGCCGATCAGGCCACTGCAGTCGAACCCGGAATCCGGTGTGTTGCCGCCCCAGCGATACGGTGTGCCGACCAGGCCGATCGCGCGTATCAGCACGTCGTCGGCGAGTGGCGAGCCTTCGGGTTGGCTGTAGGTAATCCGTGGCTGTACCACAGGGGCCGGTGCCGGGGCATGGCTGGAGCAGGCAGCAAGCAGTGCCACCAGGGAAAGGAATGCGAAGCGCGCCATCATCGCCATGGCCAGAACTTCCTGTCTGAGACCGAACGGCCGCAGCCGAAAAGAGTTGAGAATTTAGATTAGACGCTTTCTGTAAATGCGCACGGCGGCGAGCTTTTTTCAAGCTACGCCGCCGCGAGAGGATATATCATTTTGATATCAGTTGCGCGCAATATTGGTGGTCGGCGCCATGGCCAAGGCACGCTTGGCTTCGATGAAGGTCTTGCTCCAGTAGCGATCACCGAGGCTGTCGATGCGCACACCACCGCTGCGGCGGCTGCTGGAGTGGATGAACTGGTTGTCACCCAGGTAGATGCCAGCATGGCTGACACGGCCACGGCCATTGGTGCTGAAGAACAGCAAATCGCCTGGCTTGAGCTTGTTGCGGGCCACTTTGGGCGCATCGACGTTGATCATTTCGCGGGTCGAGCGCGGCAGGTTCATGCCAGCCTCTTCGCGGAACAGGTAGCCGATGAAACCGCTGCAGTCGAAACCGGAGGCTTCCGAGGTACCACCGAAGCGGTAGCGGGTGCCGATCAGCGACATGCCACGCTCGAGGATGCTGTCTGCCAGCACCGGGAGCTGATAAGGCTTGCTGCTGGAGAAGGTCTCCAGCTCATCTTCAGTGGCCTGTTCTTCTTCGCCGAAAACGGACGAAGGGGAAGCCTTGGCCTTGTTGACCGATTGCGAGGCAATCGGGGTGTGATCCTGGGGCTGGGAATCGGGGCCGTGGGCCGCGCAGCCAAAAAGCAGGGTCACGAGTGCGAGTGGCACGAGGGGTGCGAAGCGCTTCAGCATGGGCACGACCGTGTCTGTAATCCTTTAGAAGGGTGAAACTATGCCCTCTATCATGGCCATTTGCAAATTTTATCGAAAAAGATGTGACTTTTTCGTTTTGCGCCTCAGAGCCCAGTGTTTACGGGCGTTACCAGCCGAGGGTTTCCTTCAGGAAAGGGATGGTCAGCTTGCGCTGGGCTTGCAAGGAGGCCTGGTCGAGGCGCTCGAGCAGGTCGAACAGCGCGCTCATGCTGCGCGTACCACGGGTCAGGATGAAATGGCCGACTTCGTCGGTCAGGTGCAGGCCGCGGCGCGAGGCACGCAGTTGCAGGGCACGCAGCTTGTCTTCGTCGGACAGGCCGCGCATCTGGAAGACCAGCGCCAGGGTCAGGCGCGACTTGAGATCAGGCAGCTTGATCGGCAGTTCGCGAGGTGAAGCGGAGGCCGCCAGCAACAGCCGCCTACCGCTGTCGCGCAAGCGGTTGAACAGATGGAACATCGCCTCTTCCCAGTCCGCCTTGCCGGCGATCACATGCAGGTCGTCGATGCACACCAGTTCGTACTGAGCCAGGTAATCGAGCAATTCCACGCCGCGATCGAGCAATTGCGCCAGTGGCAAGTACACGGCGGGTTCGCCGCGCTGCTGGAAACGGTGCGTGGCTGCCTGCAGCAGGTGGCTGCGCCCAACGCCCTGCTTGCCCCACAGGTAGATGAGGCTCTCGGTCCAGCCGGCGTCGGCTTCGCATAGCCGCTCGACATAGCCCAACGCCGCGGCATTGGCGCCCGGATAGTAGTTGATGAAGGTGGCGTCATCGCGCAGGCGCACACCCAGGGGCAACTGGATCGGTGGTTTCATGCTCGCGGGCGGTCGTCAGGACCGCAGGGGGCCTTTGGTGAACAATGTGCAAAGTCTATACCCGCATTGCAGGGCGCACAATCATGCAGGCGGATAGCGCAAGCAAAATCAACGAGTTGCGCCACTTTGGGGCGACGCAACCCGGTACTCAGCTCACAGATCCGGGTCGACATCCCCGGCATACATGTCCGATTCCTTGTACAGATCATGCACATGCCGCAGCAGAACCATGATCACCGCCGCCACCGGCAGCGCCAGCAACACCCCGGTAAAGCCGAACAGTTCGCCACCGGCCAGGATGGCGAAGATCACCGCCACCGGGTGCAGGCCGATGCGGTCACCCACCAGCAGCGGGGTCAGCACCATGCCCTCCAGCGCCTGCCCGACCATGAATACGGCAACGATGCCAAGCATCGGGTACAGGTCACCCCCAAACTGGAACAGCCCCGCCACCAGCGCCGCGCCGATACCAATGATGAAGCCCATGTACGGCACGATGGCCGCCAGGCCCGCGAGCATGCCGATCAGCAGGCCCAGTTCGAGTCCGACCAGCATCAGGCCGGCGGAATAGATGACGCCCAGGGCGAGCATCACCATCAATTGCCCCCGCACAAACGCCCCCAATACCTCGTGGCACTCTCCAGCGAGCCCTACCACCTGCGACTCACGCTGGCGAGGCAGCAGACTGCGCAGCTTGGCCATCATCAAGTCCCAGTCACGCAGTAGATAGAAGCCCACTACCGGGATCAGCACCATGTTGGCCAGCCAGGCGATCAGTGCCAGGCTCGAGGCCGTTGCCTGGGACAGCACCACGCCGACAATGTCAGTGGTTTGCCCCATGTGTTCGCCAATGGCAGCCTTGATCTTGTCGAACTTCCAGAAACCGTCGGCCAGCCCCAGCCGGTGCTGCACCCACGGCAGCGCCACGTGTTGCAGCCAGTCGAGCATCTGCGGTGCCAGTTCATAGAGGCGCAGCAGCTGTTTGGCCAGCATCGGCACGAGTACCAGCAGCAAGGCCATGAGTATCAAGGTGAACAGGCCGAAGACCACGACCACGCCCCAGGTACGGGAAAGGCCGAGCCGCTCGAGGCGGTCGACCAGTGGGTCGGCCAGGTAAGCCAGCAGGATCCCCACCAGAAACGGCGTGAGGATGTTATGCAGGCTGTAAAGCAGCACGGCAATCAGCAGTGCAGCGATCATCCAGATCCAGCGACGCATGTCAGTCAAGCTCCACCTCCCTTACCAACGGAACCGCAAACCGTCGAACGGCTTGGCTGGAGCAGGGGCAGGCGTGGCAGGTTGACCTGGCACGGCTTGTGGGGCCGGCGCAGGCGTGGCTGCAGCAGCCTGCTCGGCCGGCAGCTCCTGCAACTTGGCCAGCCCCAGCTGGGCGCGCAGTTGATCGCGGTTACCGGTAACCGCATAGGTCAACGTGCCGCCCTCTGCAAGCTGCAACCGCGGACCATAAGGCTCGAGCACACGGTTCAATTCGGCATAGCGTTGCAGGTTCATGCCTTGCACCTGCACCTGCAACTGGCTGCTGGTACCGGCCTTGACCACATAACGCGGCGCCAGACGGTTGCTGACCGCCAGCATGACGGCGTCCGCCAGGGCCGCCTGGTCAGCGCCTTCGGCGTTGCCCTGCTCGCGTTTGTCGCCCAGCCACAGCTGCCATGTACCCTGCCATTTGCCATCGGCTTCATGGGCATGCACCGCCAGCATGGCGTCGGCGCCGTAGCGCTCCGCTGCTTCGCGCAGGGGTGCCGGATCATTGCCTTCGAGCTGCTTGGCATTGGCCACCAGTTGCTCTTGCAGGTCGGCCAGCGGCAAGCGCAGCGGCAAGCCACGGTGCTGGGCGGCTCGACGCAGCGGCTGGGCGCTGGCCTGGCCGTCACCGACCAGGTTGCTGCCTTCGGCGCTTTCATTGAGCCACCAGCCGAGGATGGAGGGCCGGTTACTGCCCCACAGCGCCAGGCCGGCCTTGCGCAAAGCACGCTCGGTGCTGCCAGGGTCGAACTCGACCAGCACCGATTCCGGCGGCCCGGCTTCGGTGCCGACCTGGTTGATGATCTGTTGCGGGTCTTTGCGCACGTCGGCCAGCGCCGGGTTCTGCGCCACCTTTGGGTCGCCCGTCAGGCGCAGTACCAGGGTATCGAAGGCCTTGGCGGTGGCTGCGGAGCGGGCTTCGGCGCCCTGCCCTTCGACCGGCTCGCGCACTTGATAGAGCCCGGAGACGGTTTCGGCCTGCGCAGTGAGGCAGGCCAGTGCAAGGCACCCTGCTGCCAGATAATTGAATAGTCGCATGGGGATTCCTGTCCGATTGCGCATGAAGCATGTGGCTTGCAGCTTATACAGAAGGAGGCGCATCAACCACCCACACACCTTTTTCAGCAATTTACCGCCCTGCCCGTCGGCCTGAGGATGGCCGCTGCACGGCAACCCTGATAAAATCGCGCGCCTTCACAGACCACAGACGTTTCAGGCAGCCGCCGCTTTCCAGCCGGCCTTGGCCGTCATGGTCGTTTTTACGAATCCCTCCCTCTTAAAGGCCTGGATCAATGAGCAAGCAACCCTCCCTGAGCTACAAGGACGCCGGTGTAGACATCGACGCCGGCGAAGCACTGGTCGAACGCATCAAGGGCGTGGCAAAACGCACCGCACGCCCTGAAGTCATGGGTGGCCTGGGTGGCTTCGGCGCCCTCTGCGAGATCCCGGCCGGCTACAAGCAGCCGGTGCTGGTCTCCGGCACCGACGGCGTCGGCACCAAGCTGCGCCTGGCACTGAACCTGAACAAGCACGACAGCATCGGCCAGGACCTGGTCGCCATGTGCGTCAACGACCTGGTGGTCTGCGGCGCCGAGCCGCTGTTCTTCCTCGACTACTACGCCACCGGCAAGCTGAATGTCGACGTGGCCGCCACCGTGGTCACCGGCATCGGCGCCGGCTGTGAACTGGCTGGTTGCTCCCTGGTCGGCGGCGAAACCGCCGAAATGCCAGGCATGTACGAAGGCGAAGACTACGACCTGGCCGGCTTCTGCGTCGGCGTCGTGGAAAAGGCCGAGATCATCGACGGCTCCAAGGTTGCCACCGGTGACGCGCTGATCGCCCTGCCGTCCTCTGGCCCGCACTCCAACGGCTACTCGCTGATCCGCAAGATCCTCGAAGTGTCCGGCACCGATATCGAGAACACCCAACTCGACGGCAAGCCGCTGACCGACCTGCTGATGGCGCCGACCCGCATCTACGTCAAGCCACTGCTGCAGTTGATCAAGAAAACTGGCGCAGTCAAGGCCATGGCCCACATCACCGGTGGCGGCCTGCTGGACAACATCCCGCGCGTCCTGCCGAAAAATGCCCAGGCCGTGGTTGACGTGGCCAGCTGGCAGCGCCCGGCGGTGTTCGACTTCCTGCAGGAAAAAGGCAACGTCGACGAGCACGAGATGCACCGCGTCCTGAACTGTGGCGTCGGTATGGTCATCTGCGTGGCCCAGGATCAGGTCGAAGCGGCCTTGAACGAACTGCGCGCCGCCGGTGAGCAGCCTTGGGTCATCGGCCACATCGCCGAAGCCGCCGAAGGCGCCGCTCAGGTCGAGCTGCAGAACCTCAAGGCACACTGATGCCGAGCAAGCCCTGCAATGTAGTGGTACTGCTGTCGGGTTCCGGCAGCAACCTGCAAGCCTTGATCGACAGTTGCCGCGCGCAGGACAGCCAGGTGCGCATCGCTGCAGTGGTCTCCAACCGCGCCGATGCCTATGGCCTGCAACGGGCCGAGGCGGTCGGTATCGACACCGTGGTGCTCGACCACACCCAGTTCGACGGCCGCGAAGCCTTCGATGCCGCGCTGATGGCGCGTATCGACGGTTTCACCCCGGACCTGGTGGTGCTGGCCGGCTTCATGCGCATCCTCAGTGGCGACTTCGTGCGCCACTACCAGGGCCGCCTGCTCAACATCCACCCGTCGTTGCTGCCCCGCTACAAGGGCCTGCATACCCACCGTCGGGCACTGGAGGCAGGCGACGCCGAGCATGGCTGCAGCGTACACTTCGTCACCGAGGAACTCGATGGCGGGCCTCTGGTCGTACAGGCTGTGGTACCGGTGTTGTCTGATGACACGGTAGAAAGCCTGGCCCAAAGGGTCCACCATCAGGAACACCAGATCTACCCGCTGGCGGTGCACTGGTTTGCCCACGGGCGTTTGCGCCTGGGTGAACAGGGTGCGTTACTGGATGACCTGCCACTGCCGGCCAGTGGTCACTTGATCCGACCCTAGGAGAATATATGCGTCGCGCCCTGCTATTGGCTCTCGCCGTGCTCGCCCTGCCCCTCCAGGCAGCTGACCTCAAGCCGTTCTCGGCCAGCTATACCGCCGACTGGAAGCAACTGCCCATGAGCGGCACCGCCGAGCGCAGCCTGGTCAAGAATGCCAACGGCACCTGGGACCTTAATTTCAAGGCTTCCATGATGATTGCCAGCCTGACCGAGCAAAGCACCCTGCGCATGGACAACGACACCCTGCTGCCGCAGAAGTACCACTTCGAGCGCGGCGGCCTGGGCAAGGCCAAGAAGGTCGACCTGACGTTCGACTGGAGTGGCAAGAAAGTCACTGGTAGCGATCGTGGTGATGCGATCAGCCTGCCGCTCAACCGTGGCGTACTGGATAAGTCGTCCTACCAGCTGGCCCTGCAACACGATGTGGCCGCCGGGAAGAAGAGCATGACCTACCAAGTGGTCGACGGTGATGAAATCGATAACTACGATTTCCGCGTTCTGGGCAGTGAAAAGGTCACCACCAAGACCGGCCAGGTCGATGCGATCAAAGTCGAGCGTGTACGCGACCCAAGCCAGAGCAAGCGCATCACCGAACTGTGGTTCGCCAAGGATTGGGATTACCTGCTGGTGCAACTGCGCCAGGTTGAAACCGATGGCAAGGAATACGTGATCGTGCTGCAGGATGGCACGGTCAACGGCAAATCGGTGAAGGGTAACTGATCCGCCTCAGCCCGCAGTATCCGGAGCCCCGCCCTGTGCGGGGCTTCTTTTTACCTGACGTTCATGAAACTTGTTTCATGCGCGTTTTATTTACTTAGCCTGCTAACAAACTCTATAAAGGGGTTGTGCGACACAGTGTCGCAGCCAACTCAAGCAGTGGAGTTTACCGATGACAGTCAAAGTAACCGAACACGACGAATCGAAAATGTCCCACGAAGCCCAGGCCGCCGGCCTGCGGATCTGGGATGTGCATCAGCAAGGCCAGCTGGTAGGCATGTTCCACAATGAGCACGAGGCTCACCAATACCGGGTGGAGCTGGAAGACCTGGAAAACCAGCGCGACACGCAATGACTCAGCCTTTAAGCAAAAAACCCCGCCAAGGCGGGGTTTTTCGTGTTTACCACATCAGATCGTCCGGGATCTTGTAGGCCGCGTACGGATCGTCCTCGTCCGCTTCCTCAACATGGGTATTGAGCAGCAGGATGCGGTTCGGGTCGCGCTCCTGAATCTTCACCGCCGCCTCGCGCGGGATCACTTCGTAGCCGCCGGCATGGGACACGATGGCCAGCGCGCCGTTGCTCAGGCGGGTGCGCATCAGGGCGTTGACTGCAATGCGCTTGACCTTCTTGTCGTCGACGAAGTTGTAGTAGTCCTCGGTGGTCAGCTTGGGCAGGCGGGTGGCTTCGATCAACTGCTTGATCTGCGCCACGCGAGCCTTCTGCTCGGCCTTTTCCTGCTGCTGGCGATTCAGCTCCTGGTCACGCTTGGCCTTCTCGGCCATGGCTTCCTTGGCCATGCGCTGCTGGCTGTCGTCGACTTCGACCTGGCCTTTGTGCTCCATGCGCTTCTGTTTCTTTTCAGCTTTGTTGGTCTGCGAGACCTGTTTCTGGTTGACCAGACCGGCTTTGAGCAATTGGTCGCGAAGGGAAAGGCTCATGAATGTTCACTCACTTATGCAACAGCTCAGCCGCAGCTGGGCAGGTTCTTTTCCTGACGCTTGGCTTCACCCCAAAGGGCGTCCAGCTCGTCAAGGTTACAATGTTCAATCGGTCGGCCGCTGTCGCGCAATGCCTGTTCAATAAAGCGGAAACGCCGCTCGAACTTGCGGTTGGCGCGGCGCAGGGCGTTTTCCGGGTCTTGCTTGAGGTGGCGGGCCAGGTTCACGGCGGCAAACAGCAGGTCGCCGACTTCATCCTCGAGGGCCTCGGCGTCATTGTCAGCCATGGCCTGCAACACTTCGTCGAGCTCCTCGCGCACCTTGTCCAGCACCGGCAGTGCCGCTGGCCAGTCGAAACCGACGGTGGCCGCGCGCTTCTGCAGTTTGGCCGCCCGCGACAGCGCCGGCAATGCCGCCGGTACGTCATCGAGCAGTGAAAGTTGTTCAGGGGTGCTTTTCTCGGCGCGCTCCTCGGCCTTGATCTCCTCCCAGCGCGACTTGACCTGGGCCTCGTTCAGGCTGGGGGTGTCCAGCGGCGCGTACAGTTCGCCCGTCGGGAATACGTGGGGGTGACGGCGGATCAGCTTGCGGGTGATGCTGTCGACCACGCCATCAAACTCGAAACGCCCTTCTTCCCGGGCCAGCTGGCTGTAGTAGACCACCTGGAACAACAGGTCACCGAGCTCGCCCTGCAGGTGATCGAAATCGCCGCGCTCGATAGTGTCGGCGACTTCGTACGCCTCTTCGATGGTGTGCTGCACGATGCTCGCGTAGTTCTGCTTCAGGTCCCACGGGCAGCCGTACTGAGGATCGCGCAGGCGGGCCATGAGGTGCAGCAGGTCTTCGAGGGTGTAGGTCATGGTTAGGCAGGTCCTTCGGTGGTGCCTTCTTCGCGGGTTTACCCGCGAAGCAGGCGCCGCGGTCTCAAGGGGTACGATTACGCCGCGTCTCGATGATGTTTGGCAACTGCGAAATCCGCCCCAGCAAGCGCCCCAGCGCATCCAGGCCCGGAATCTCGATGGTCAGCGACATCAGCGCGGTGTTGTCTTCCTTGTTCGAGCGGGTGTTGACCGCCAGCACGTTGATCTTCTCGTTGAGCAACACCTGCGACACGTCGCGCAGCAACCCTGGGCGGTCGTAGGCGCGGATGACGATGTCGACCGGGTAAGTCTGCACCGGGATCGGCCCCCAGCTTACCTGGATCATCCGCTCCGGCTCGCGCCCGGCCAGCTGCAGCGCCGAAGCGCAGTCCTGGCGGTGGATGCTGACGCCGCGGCCCTGGGTGATGTAGCCGACAATCGCATCGCCCGGCAGCGGCTGGCAGCAGCCGGCCATCTGCGTGAGCAGGTTGCCGACGCCCTGGATCTGGATGTCGCCACGCTTGCCGGTACGCGGGCCGGTAGGCTTGCGCGGCACCAGCTCGATCTGCTCTATGCGCTCGGGCTCGAGCAGCTGCTGGGCGGCGTTGACCAGGTGCGCCAGGCGCAGGTCACCGGCACCGAGCGAGGCGAACATGTCTTCGGCGGTCTTGACGTTGGTCTTCTCGGCCAGGCGTTCGAAGTCCACCTGCGGCAGGCCCAGACGGCTGAGTTCGCGTTCGAGCAAGGTCTTGCCGGCAGCGACGTTCTGGTCACGCGCCTGCAGCTTGAACCAGTGGACGATCTTGGCCCTGGCCCGCGAGGTGGTGACGTAGCCGAGGTTGGAGTTCAGCCAGTCGCGGCTCGGGTTGCCGTGCTTGCTGGTGATGATCTCCACCTGCTCGCCGGTCTGCAGGCTGTAGTTGAGCGGCACGATGCGCCCGTTGATCTTGGCACCACGGCAGTTGTGGCCGATCTCGGTGTGCACGCGGTAGGCGAAGTCCAGCGGCGTGGCACCCTTGGGCAGGTCGATGGCGTGGCCATCCGGGGTGAACACGTAGACCCGGTCCGGTTCGATATCGACCCGCAGCTGCTCGGCCAGGCCACCGATGTCGCCCAGCTCTTCATGCCATTCGAGTACCTGGCGTAGCCAGGAGATCTTCTCTTCATAGTGGTTGGAGCTCGGCTTGACGTCGGTGCCCTTGTAGCGCCAGTGGGCGCAGACGCCAAGTTCGGCTTCCTCGTGCATGCCGTGGGTACGGATCTGCACTTCCAGCACTTTGCCCTCGGGGCCGATCACCGCAGTGTGCAGCGAGCGATAGCCGTTTTCCTTGGGGTTGGCGATGTAGTCGTCGAACTCCTTGGGGATGTGCCGCCACAGGGTGTGCACGATGCCCAGCGCGGTATAGCAGTCACGCACCTCCGGCACCAGCACGCGCACCGCACGCACGTCGTAGATCTGGCTGAACTCCAGGCCTTTGCGCTGCATCTTGCGCCAGATCGAATAGATGTGCTTAGCCCGGCCGCTGATGTCGGCCTTGACCCCGGTGGCCAGCAATTCGTTCTGCAGCTGGTTCATCACGTCGCTGATGAAGCGCTCACGGTCCAGCCGGCGCTCGTGCAGCAGCTTGGCGATCTGCTTGTACTGGTCAGGCTCCAGGTAGCGGAAGGACAGGTCTTCCAGCTCCCATTTGATATGGCCGATGCCCAATCGGTGGGCCAGCGGCGCATAGATGTCGAACACCTCGCGCGCCACGCGCAGGCGTTTTTCGTCATCGGCGGACTTCACCGCCCGGATCGCGCAGGTACGCTCGGCAAGCTTGATCAGCGCCACGCGCACGTCGTCGACCATGGCCACGAGCATCTTGCGCAGGTTCTCGACCTGCGCCTGCGAACCCAGCACCAGCGACTGGCGCGGGCTGAGGCTGGCGCTGATGGCGGCCATGCGCAGCACGCCGTCGATCAGCTTGGACACCACCGGACCAAAGCGCTGACCGACTTCGGCCAGGGTCACCTTGCCTTCACGTACCGAGCGATAGATCACCGCCGCGACCAACGAATCCTGGTCGAGCTTGAGGTCGGCGAGGATTTCAGCGATTTCCAGGCCGGCCTGATAACTGGACGTACCATCGGCCCAGGAATGCTTGGCCGGGTTGCCCTTCTTTTCGATTTCCTGGGTGAACTCGCAGGCTTCTTTCAGCGCCACGCGATCCAGTGCCGAATCGACGCTCACCACATGATCCAGCCATGCTTCGAGATTGATACTGCCGTCTGTGTTGACCGGCTGGTGCACTCTCACCTGTACCATCTTTGTTTTACCTTTCCATACAGCGCACCACACGGGTGCGCTGGCTATCACCGTGCAGCTTCGCTTCCGTGGAAGCCGCACCAAGGGGCCAGTTCGCTAGCCCGCTTCGAATAACGCCATGGCTTCGACATGCGCCGTCTGAGGAAACATGTCGAGAATCCCGGCCCTTTTTAACCGGTACCCCTGGCCGACCAGCACCTGGGCGTCTCGCGCCAGCGTGGCCGGATTGCACGATACATACACCAAGCGCTTGGCGTTGAGGCGGGCGATGCCTTGCACCACCTCGTATGCACCGTCGCGCGGTGGATCCAAGAGTACCGCAGAAAAGCCCTCGGCGGCCCATCCGGCGCCTGCCAAAGGCTGCGATAAATCGGCCTGAAAAAACGCGGCGTTATGCACGTCGTTATTCCGGGCATTGGCCGCGGCCCGATCGACCATGGCCTGTACACCTTCCACCGCCACCACTTCACGTGCCTGACGCGCCAGCGGCAAGGCGAAGTTGCCCAGGCCGCAGAACAGATCCAGCACACGCTCGTCAGCCTGCGGTGCGAGCCAGGCCAGGGCCTGCTCGATCATTGCCGTGTTGACCTGGGCGTTGACCTGAACGAAATCGCCCGGGCGCCAGGCCAGTTCCAGTTGCCAGGGGGCCAGGGCAAAGCCCAGTTTCGCCTCGGCGTCCACCGGTGCCGGCTCACCCTCGCCCTGCAGCCAGAGCTGCGCCTTGGCCTCGTCACAGAATGCCTGCAAGCGTGCCAGGTCATCCGCCGGCAGCGGCGCCACATGGCGCACCAGCACGGCTTCGGCGGTGCCACTGAACAGCTCCACATGGCCGATCGCCTGCGGCTTGCCCAGCGAGCGCAGCACGGTCGGCAAGTGGCGAAGAATAGATTGCAAAGGCTGTACCAGCACGGCGCAGTCATCGATGGAGACAATTTCCTGGCTAGCTTCGGCGCGGAAGCCGACATCCAGGTGCTTTGCCTTCACATCCCAGCGCACGGCCACCCGCGCCCGGCGCCGGTAGCCGAATTCTGGCCCGCTCAGGGGTGCGGCCCATTCTTCGGGCTGCACGCCGGCAACCCGTTGCAGCTGTTCGGCCAGGGTGCGCTGCTTGAGCGCCAGCTGGGCGTCGTGAGGCAGGTGCTGCAGGTTGCAGCCACCGCAACGCTCGTAGTGGCGGCACGGTGCCTGTCGGCGTTCGGGGCTGGCTTGCAGCACACGCTCCAGGCGTGCCTCGACGACCTTGCCGCGAGCATTGAGCACCCGTGCCTCGACCGCTTCACCGGCAAGGGCGCCACTGACGAACCAGGTGCGCCCCTCCAGGAAGGCGATACCACGGCCGTCACCGGCCAGGCGCTCGATATCCAGGCGCTGCTTCTTGCCCACGGGGACCTGGGGCGTGCGGTTGCCGCCGGCCGGCTGGAAGCGCAGGCCGCTGTTGCTCTTTTTCTTGGACATTTAGCTCGGATCAAACAGGCCGGTGGACAGATAACGGTCGCCGCGGTCACAGATGATCGCGACCATCACGGCGTTTTCCACTTCGCGGGACAGGCGCAGCATGGCTGCCACCGCACCACCAGAAGACACGCCACAGAAAATGCCCTCTTCGCGCGCGAGGCGGCGAGTGGTGTCCTCGGCCTCCTGCTGGGACATGTCCATCACGCGGTCGACGCGGGTGGCATCGAAAATCTTTGGCAGGTACTCCTCGGGCCAGCGGCGGATCCCCGGAATGGCCGAGCCCTCCATCGGTTGCAGGCCGACGATCTGCACGTTGGGGTTCTGTTCCTTGAGGTACTGCGAGCAGCCCATGATGGTACCGGTGGTACCCATGGAACTGACGAAATGGGTAATCGTGCCCTGGGTCTGCTGCCAGATTTCCGGGCCGGTACTGGAGTAGTGGGCAATCGGGTTGTCGCCGTTGGCGAACTGGTCGAGGACCAGGCCGCGGCCTTCGGCCTGCAACTTCTCGGCGAGGTCGCGGGCGCCTTCCATGCCCTCTTCCTTGGTCACCAGGATCAGCTCGGCGCCATAGGCAGTCATGGCTGCCTTGCGTTCGGCGGTGGAGTTGTCGGGCATGATCAGGATCATCTTGTAACCCTTGATCGCCGCCGCCATCGCCAGGGCGATGCCGGTATTGCCGGAGGTGGCTTCGATCAGGGTGTCGCCTGGCTTGATCTGGCCGCGCAATTCGGCGCGGGTGATCATGGACAGTGCCGGGCGGTCCTTCACCGAGCCGGCTGGATTGTTACCTTCGAGCTTGAGCAGGAGGGTATTGCTGGTTTCGCCAGCGATGCGCTGCAGGCGAACCAGGGGCGTATTGCCGACGCAATCGGCGATGGTTGGGTACTGCAAGGTCATGGCGTATTTCACAATCCGGACGGCAGGGGTGCCTATCATACCGGCAAACCCTTCCCGGCCATATCACGCAATCTGTGGTCGCTATAGCTACAAGCTATAAGCCGCAAGCTACGAGCAACTTATCGTTGCCCCTGTAGGAGCGGGCTTGTCCCGCGAAGAGGCCGGCACATGCATCGGCAATCTCATGCACAGCCGCAGCCCGCGCTTGCCATTCTCCGCCCACAAGGTCCCGCCTTGGCGCTGGATGGCACTGCGGGCAATGCTCAGCCCCAGACCAAATCCGCCATCACCCGGTCGTGAACCATCTAGCCGGGAGAACGGTGCAAAGATCCGCTCCAGGTCTTCATCGGCCACACCCCCGCCCTCGTCTTCTAGCCACAAACGCCAATACCCGCCCTCGCGTTGCCCACCCAGCCGTACCAGGCCGTTTTCCGGCGAATGACGGATGGCATTGCGCAGCATGTTCTCCACGGCCTGGGCCAGGTGGTTGAGGTTACCCTCCACCCAGCAATTGCCCGGCAGCTCGCAGCGCAACCGCTCGGCCGACCAGCCGCTCTCATAGCTGGCGTCCTCGGCCAGCAGGTCCCACAGTGCCTGGACCTGGATTGGTTCAAGGTTCATCGGCGTACGCTCGGCATCCTGCCAAGCCAGTTGCAACGTGTTCTCGACCAGCTGCTGCATGCAGTCCACCTCACGCCCCAGGCGTTCTCGCAGGCGCGCAAGGTCGGTCTCGCCGTCACAGGCCACGCGCAGACGGCTGAGCGGCGTGCGCATTTCATGGGACAGGTCGCGCAGCAGCTGCTGCTGCATCACCACGGTACCTTGCAGGCGCTCGGCCATCTGATCGAAAGCTCGGGCCAGTTCGCCCAGCTCGTCGTGGCGGGCCGTGGTCCGTGAATCCAGGCGGGCAGAAAGCTGGTCGGCACGCCAGGCATTGGCCTGCTCGCGCAACTGGTTGAGCGGGACGATCAGCATGCGGTACAGGCCGACACACAGCAGCAAGGTAAACAGGCCGGGGATGATGCCGTTGGTGACGATTTGCCAGGCCAGCCGGTAGTGGCCCGGGTTGAGCCGTTGTGGCAGCTCGATCACCAGCATGCCCTGCTGCGGTGCACCGGGGAACGGAATGCGCAGCCACGGCTGGTCGACGCTGCGCCGGCTCATGGGCCAGTCGACGCCACGCAGGCGGGTGAGCCGCTGCATGATCTCGGGGCCGAGAATGGCACTGTCGAGAGGCCGCAGGTTGAGGTCGAGCACACCGACCCAGCCGCGTTCGCGCTGCTGCATCGCCGCCACCCAGCGGTCCAGCCCCTCCCGTCCACCGCCACGCCAGGCCGTTTCCGCCTCGCTGGCATAGTCGCGCAGCACCTTGCGGGCCGGCTCGTCGAGAAAGGCGTTCTGGGTTTCCATGTGGCGGCCCCAGGTGTAGCTGAGGCCGATCATCAACAGGCAGAAGCCCACCAGCAGGATGGCCAGCTTCCAGAACAGCGAATGGCGATCGAGCATGGCCTACTCCGCTTCGCCAACGCTGAGCACGTAGCCTTTGCCCCACACGGTACGGACCTGCCGCTCGTGGTAGCCGATACTCTTGAGTTTGCGGCGGATCTGGCTGATGTGCATGTCCAGGCTGCGGTCATGCCGCGAGTAGCCGCGCTGCAACACCTGCTGATAAAGGAAGGGCTTGCTCAGCACTTCATCGACATTGCGGTAGAGAACGTCGAACAGCCGATATTCGCTGGGGGTCATGCCGGCTAGCTGGCCGCCCAGGCTGACGTCACACAGGCCTTCGTCGAAATGCAACGCATCTTCGGCGGCCTCCAGCGGCGGCTGATGACGCCGCTCAAGGGCGACCCGGCGCAGGATCGCCTCGATCCGCACCTGCAGCTCGGCCATGCTGAAAGGCTTGGGCAGGTAATCGTCGGCACCACGCTGGAAGCCGCTGATACGGTCGGCCTCGGCGCCCAGCGCCGACATCAGGATCACCGGCGTGGCGCTATGCTGGCGCAACCGGGCCAGGGCATCCAGGCCATTGAGGCCAGGCAGCAGGATGTCCATCAGCACCACGTCGAAGCTTTGCCGACCGGCCGCCTCCAGGCCATCCAGGCCATTACGGCACCAGGTGACCTGGAAGCCGCCCCGCTGCAGCTCTTCATGCAGGTACGCCCCCAGGACCGGATCGTCCTCGATCGCCAGGATGCGGGAGGTGTAATTAGCTACAGGATTCATTGGCAACTGCCATCCATTCTCAGTTACGCAATTATTGTGCATGCTCTCCTTCCAGGCAACCGCCCTGCGACCAACGCCTTGGCCAGGCTACGAAATGACATTCAATGAGTGCATTAGCGCAGCCAGCGGAGTAACTTTCCGCTTTGTTCCGTCGCAGTGACGACGGCGTCCAGGCACATCACAGGAGGCGAGTGTGCTCGATCGTTTGGGAATCAGAAGCCGGGTGCTGCTGCTGGCACTGCTGCCGGCCAGCCTGATGGCACTGGTGCTGGGCAGCTATTTCACCTGGCTGCAACAAGACCAGTTGCGCACCCAGTTGCTGCAGCGCGGCAAGATGCTCGCCGAGCAGCTGGCACCGCTGGCCGCACCGGCCCTGGCACGGCAGGCACCCGCCCAGCTGGAGCGCATCGCCGCGCAGACCCTGGAGCAGGCCGACGTGCGCGCCGTGGCGTTCCTCGCCCCCGACCGCAGCCGCCTGGCCCATGCCGGGCCAAGCATGATCAACCAGGCCCCCAGCGGCGGCACCGGCACCCAGTTGCTGCAGCGCACCGGCAACGACGCCACCCGTTACCTGATGCCGGTGTTCGGCCACCACCGCGACCTGGCCACCGATGCCGTACCGGCCGAAGCCGAGCGCCTGCTGGGCTGGGTCGAGATCGAGCTGTCCCACGACGGCACGTTGTTGCGCGGCTACCGCAACCTGTTCACCAGCGTGCTGCTGATCCTCGCCTGCCTGGCCCTCAGTGGCCTGCTGGCAATACGCATGAGCCGCACCATCAATGACCCGATTGCACGCATCAAGCACGCGGTCAATCAGCTCAAGGACGGCCACCTCGAGGAACGCCTCCCGGCCATGGGCAGCCATGAACTGGACGAATTGGCCCGCGGCATCAACCGCATGGCCGAAACCCTGCACGGCGCCCACGAGGAGCTGCAGCACAGCATCGACCAAGCCACCGAAGATGTGCGCCAGAACCTGGAAACCATCGAGATCCAGAACATCGAGCTGGACATGGCGCGCAAGGAGGCCCTGGAGGCCAGCCGCATCAAGTCGGAATTCCTCGCCAACATGAGCCACGAGATCCGCACGCCGCTCAATGGCATCCTCGGCTTCACCCACCTGTTGCAGAAGAGCGAGATGACCCCGCGGCAGCTGGATTACCTGAGCACCATCGAAAAGTCCGCCGACAACCTGTTGGGGATCATCAACGAGATCCTCGACTTCTCCAAGATCGAGGCCGGCAAGCTGGTGCTCGACAGTATTCCGTTCAACTTGCGCGACCTGGTCCAGGACACCTTGACCATCCTCGCCCCCGCCGCCCACGCCAAACAGCTCGAACTGCTGAGCCTGATCTACCGCGACACGCCGACGTCGCTGATCGGCGACCCGTTGCGGCTGAAACAGATCCTCACCAACCTGGTGAGCAATGCGATCAAGTTCACCCGCGAAGGCACCATCGTCGTCCGGGCCATGCTCGAGGACGAACAGGATGACAGCGCCCAGTTGCGCATCAGCGTGCAGGACACCGGCATCGGCCTGTCGCCACAGGATGTGCGCACGCTGTTCCAGGCGTTCAGCCAGGCCGACAACTCGCTGGCCCGCCAGCCCGGAGGTACCGGCCTGGGGCTGGTGATTTCCAAGCGCCTGATCGAGCAGATGGGCGGTGAGATCGGCGTCGACAGCACGCCGGGCGAAGGCTCGCAATTCTGGATCAGCTTGAGCCTGCCCAAGGCCCACGACGACATCGAGGAACAACCGCTGCAACCGTTGCTGGGGCGCAGAGCGGCCATTGTCGACAGCCATGAGCTGGCGCGCCAGGCCCTGGAGCACCAGCTCGAGGACTGCGGCCTGAGTGTCAGCCTGTTCGCCTCCTACGACCAGCTGCTGCAGGGTGTGCAGGCGGGCTTCCAGGCCGGTTTGCCATTCGAGTTCGCGGTACTCGGCGCCAACCTCGGCACGCTTTCGCCGGAGCAACTCGGTCAGTACAACCAGCAGCTGGAACGGTTGCACTGCCAGTGCGTGGTGCTGTGCCCGACCACCGAGCAGGCGCTGTACCACCCCTTCCTGCCTAACGGTCATGGTCAGTTGCTGTCCAAACCGACCTGCACGCGCAAGTTGCGCCGCCTGTTGCTGGAGCTGGTGCAACCGCGCCGGCCGCTGGCCGAACCGGCACTGCCCAGCAGCAGCCAACGCCGGGCGAAGATCCTGTGCGTCGACGACAACGCCGCCAACCTGCTGCTGGTGCAGACGCTGCTCGAAGACCTGGGCGCCGAAGTGCTGGCTGTCGACAATGGCCATGCCGCCGTGCACGCGGTACAGGCCGAGCCTTTCGACCTTGTGCTGATGGACGTGCAGATGCCCGGCATGGACGGACGGGCCTGCACCGAGCAGATCCGCCTGTGGGAAAAGACCCAGAGCGGCAACCCGTTGCCGATCGTCGCCCTGACTGCCCATGCCATGGCCAACGAAAAACGCGCCTTGTTGCACAGCGGCATGGACGATTACCTGACCAAGCCGATCAGCGAGCGACAGTTGGCCCAGGTGGTCATGAAGTGGACCGGGCTGAGCTTGGGCGCGTCGCCACAGGAGCATGCCATTGGGCCGCATGGCAATAGTCATGAGCTGCCGGTGCTGGACCCGGACGAAGGCTTGCGCCTGGCGGCGGGCAAGCCGGACCTCGCTGCCGACATGCTGGCCATGCTGCTGGCGTCGCTGGAAAGCGACCGCCAGGCGATTCGCGCTGCGCGCGAAGCGGATGACCAAGCGACGCTGATCGAACAGGTGCACCGGCTCAACGGTGCCTCGCGTTATTGCGGCGTACCCCAGCTGCGCGCGGCCTGCCAGCGCAGCGAGACCTTGCTCAAGCAGGAAAACCCGCAGGCAACGCAGGCGCTGGATGAATTGGATGCGGCGATCAACCGCTTGGCGGCGCAGGCGCGCCTGAGTGCTTGACTGGATATTTTCGGCGCCTGTGAGATCGAGCGCCGCCCGCGCGGCGCATCGCGAGCTGCGCTCGCTCCTACGTTTGTTTTTGGCCAGTAACGCCTGGGATAGGCGCGCGCGACCGCCTTGTTTGTACCACGCGATATCGAGACAGGTGCCAAGACGTTCGCGCGCAAATCCCACAGGAATAAATAGCCCGAAACAAACGTAGGAGCGAGCAAAGCTCGCGATGCGCCGCGCGGGCGGCGCTCGGTCTCAATGGCACCACACAACCCAAGACATGCACTGCAAAGGACTCTAACGATGCGCGTTCTGTTGTTCAGCAGCCAGCACTACGACCAGGAAAGCTTCACCCAGGCCGCCCAAGGCAGCGTCCTTGACCTGCACTTCCAGCCCACCCGCCTTACCCTCGACACCGCCACCCTGGCCCAGGGCCACGAGGTCGTCTGCGCCTTCATCAACGACGAGCTCGACGCCCAGGTGCTGCAGCGCCTGGCCGCTGGCGGCACGCGGCTGATCGCCCTGCGCTCGGCCGGGTACAACCATGTCGACCTGGCAGCCGCTCAGCACCTTGGCCTCGCGGTAGTGCGCGTGCCGGCCTATTCGCCGCATGCCGTGGCCGAGCACGCCGTGGCCCTGATCCTTGCGCTCAACCGCCGCCTGCACCGGGCCTACAACCGCACCCGCGAAGGTGACTTCACCCTCCACGGGCTGACCGGCTTCGACCTGCATGGCAAGACCGTCGGCGTGGTCGGCACTGGCCAGATTGGCGCTGCCTTCGCCCGTATCATGGCCGGCTTCGGCTGCCAGTTGCTGGCGTATGACCCCTACCCCAACCCGGAACTTCTGGCCCTGGGGGCCCGCTACCTGGACCTGCCCGATCTGCTGCGCGAGGCGCGAATCATCAGCCTGCACTGCCCGCTGACCGAGCACTCCCGGCACCTGATCAATGCGCAAAGCCTGAACCAGTTGCAGCCAGGCGCCATGCTGATCAACACCGGCCGCGGCGCGCTGGTCGACACGCCGGCGCTGATCGATGCCCTGAAAAGCGGCCAGCTCGGCTACCTGGGCCTGGACGTGTATGAAGAGGAAGCCCAGCTCTTTTTCGAGGACCGTTCCGACCTGCCGCTGCAGGATGATGTGCTGGCGCGGTTGCTGACCTTCCCCAACGTGATCATCACCGCGCACCAGGCATTCCTGACCCGCGAAGCACTGGACGCCATTGCCACCACCACCCTGGACAACATCATCCGCTGGGCGGCGGGTAATCCGCAGAATCTGGTCTCCGGTTGATGCTAGGATACGCGGCATTTCTGGAGGACCCATGGTCGAGCACGATTTCCGCTACACCCTTTTCAACCCGCAACACACCTTGATCGAGTGCCGCGCCCTGGTTCCGGGCCGTTACCAGGTGACCGGCAACGGTGGTTCGATGCACAAAGGCGACGTCCTGATCGTGACCCTCAAGGGCAGCAAGGACCTGGCCATGCGCCTGATCGTGGAGAGCGTGCGCCACCTGATCAACCCACGCGGCCAGTGGGTGGCCGTGGCCAGCGGCCCGGTGTTCAACGAGCTGGAGATTCTTACCTGGAAGGTCGAGTGCGACAGCTGCGACGCGGTGTTGGACTTCGAGTTCGCCGTCGACGCCAAACTTGGCAAGGTAGCCCGTCAGCCGGCCGCCAGCGCCCGTATCGCTGAACTGGGCTGGGCCAGCCGTGGCGACAAGCACCTGTGCCCGCGTTGCCAGGAGAGCGCCGAGTGAAGAATCTGCTGACCGGTGTGGTGATTGCCACCGGCCTGCTCGGCTGTGCTGCCGAACCGTCGAAGCTGCAGCAGGAACGCAGCTACGTACTGGAGTGGATCGGCGAGCGTCCGCTGATCGACTACAGCCACCTGACCCTGACCCTGGCCAGCGATGGCCGCGCCTACGGCAATGCCGGCTGCAACCACTGGTTTGCGCCGTATACGCTGGACGGTGAGCACCTGAGCTTCGGCAAGGTCGGCAAGACCCGCAAACTGTGTGCCCCGGCGTTGATGGAGCAGGAAAAGCGCTTCCTGCAGGCGCTTGAGACCGTGCAGCGCTGGGATGTGTCGCCCGTCGAGCAGATGCGCTTCTGGCCGGCCGAAGGCAAACCACTGCGCTTCTGGCCTGAAGAGGGCTGAGAATGTTTGGGGCCGCAGTGCGGCCCCAATTGCATCAGGCGCCTTTAAGCGCCTTGATCTTGGTCTGCAGCCCCTCCAGGGTCTGCTCGCCCAGCAGTTGCTCACGCACCTTGCCCTTGTCATCGATGATGTAGGTCACCGGCAGCGCCTCGCTGCGTGGCAGGTCATAACGCTCGGCCGGGTCCTGCGCCAGCACGGTGAAGCCGATGCCCAAGGCCTCCGCTGCCTGCTTGAGTTCCGGGCCCTGCAGGCCATCGAAGTTCACCCCGACCACCTTGATGCCATCGGCCGCCCATTGCTTGGCCGCCTGGTTCAGTTCAGGCACCTCGGTACGGCACGGGCCACACCATTCGGCCCAGTAATTGAGCACTACCCAGTGCCCGTCGATCTGTTCCGCCTTTACCGTCTTACCATCTTGGTCCACGCCGTAATCGGCACCGCAACCACCGAGCAACAGGCTCGCGGTGATGGCCAGTACTGCTGCCAGACGCCTTGCCATGGGTCAATCCTTCTCGAAGTTTCAAGCAAATTGGTCAGTCGCTGCGGTTAGAATAGCCGCCACACCCAGCTGGATGCGACCCGACATGACTGACTTGACGCTCTATCATAACCCGCGCTGCTCGAAATCCCGCGGCGCGCTGGAACTGCTTGAACAACGCGGCCTGGCACCGACCATCGTGCGCTACCTGGAAACCCCGCCCGACGCCGCCACTCTCAAGGCCCTGCTCGGCAAGCTGGGTATCGCCCCGCGCCAGCTGCTGCGCACCGGTGAAGACGAATACAAGTCCCTTGACCTGGCAAACCCGGCACTGACCGACGCGCAGCTGATCGACGCCATGGTCCAGCACCCCAAGCTGATCGAACGGCCGATCCTGATCGCCGGTGACAAAGCCGTCATCGGCCGCCCGCCAGAGAAGCTGCTGGAGATCCTGCCGTGAGCGCGCCCTACATCCTGGTGCTGTATTACAGCCGCCACGGCTCGACCAGCGAGATGGCCCGGCACATCGCCCGCGGCATCGAGCTGGCCGGCATGGAAGCGCGCCTGCGCACGGTACCGGCGATTTCCACCGAGTGCGAAGCGGTGGCGCCGGACATTCCGGCGAGCGGCGCGCTGTACGCCACCCTCGACGACCTGCGCCACTGCGCTGGCCTGGTGCTGGGCAGCCCGACCCGCTTTGGCAACATGGCCGCACCGCTGAAGTACTTCCTCGATGGCACCAGCAGCTTGTGGCTGGGTGGCGAACTGGTCGGTAAACCGGCTGGCGTGTTCACTTCCACCGCCAGCCTGCACGGCGGCCAGGAAACCACCCTGCTGTCGATGATGCTGCCGCTGATGCACCACGGCATGCTGGTAATGGGCCTGCCTTACAGTGAATCGGCACTGCTGGAGACCCGTGGTGGCGGTACCCCATACGGCGCCAGCCACCATGCCGGTGCCGATGGTAAGCGTGAGCTGGACCAACACGAGATCGCTTTGTGCCGCGCCCTTGGCCAACGCCTGGCGACCACCGCCAAGGCCCTGGAGGCCGCGCGTGGCTAAAAAGCCCAAGGTGTTGCCGCCAGTCGAATGGCTGGCACCACGGCTGCGCCTGACGCGGGCGTTGAGCCTGGCGTTCTTCTTTGGCCTGATCGCGCTGCTGGTGGTGAACAACCTGTGGTTCGCCAACCTGCACGGGGCGCGGGTTGAAGTGATCCTGGCGATCGAACTGGTGCCACTGCTGCTGTTGCTGCCGGGCATGTTGATGGGCAGTGCCCGGGCGCATGCCTGGACCTGCTTCGTGGTGAATATCTATTTCATCAAGGGCGTGCTGGCGGCGTTCGACCCGGCGCGTGCAGTGTTTGGCTGGGTGGAAGTGCTGGTGAGCCTGGGGCTGTTCATTGCCGGGCTGCTGTATGTGCGCTGGAAATTCCAGCTCGAACGGCGTATGGCGGGCGAAGGCAATTGAGTTCGGGGGCCGCTTTGCGGCCCCAAAATTTCAATGATTGACGGTATGCGCCAGCATCACCGACAACTGGCACAGCGGTCGCCCGCTCTCTTGGTGCCATTGATTGAACGCTTGCTGTACCAGGGCCAGGTCGCGCTGGCTGGTCGGCTGCTTGTCGATCACCTTCTGCGCGATCAACGCCGCCGCCATGTCTTCAGTGGGGATGAACGTGTCCTTGCCAACCATGCGCAGGAAGCGCGGCGCCGACAACCCTCCCAGCTGGTTGCCGTGCTTGGCCAGGTACTTCCACAACCCGACGATGTCGGTCTCCGGCCAGTCGGCAATGAACGCGCCGAAGCTGCCCTTCTCCTTAGCCACGTCGAGAATCATCTGCGCATTGCGCGGCACGCTCTTGAGCTTGCCCAGATGGCGGATGATGCGCTCGTCGTGCATCAACCGTTCCAGGTGCTCCGCGCCCATCAGCACCACCTTTTCCGGGTCGAAGCCGAAGAACACCTGCTCGAACGCTGGCCACTTGGCATCCACCAGGCTGTGCTTGAGCCCGGCGCGGAACACGCGCAGGGCCAGGGTCGACAGGTAGCGGTCGTCAGCGATTGCGCGCAGCTGCACCGGCGTGCGCGGCTGCGGCAGGAAGGCCTCCAGCGCCTCGGCCGAGCCAAAGCGGTTCAGGCAGTATGCGTGCAGCCACTGGTAATCGCGCATGGCCTCAGATGTTCACCACGTCGAGGAAACGCGGGGTGGCGTTCTCGTCGATCTTCAGGCTGGTGAAGTCGAACAGGTTGCGGTCGGCCAGCTGCGACGGGGCCACGTTCTGCATGGCGCGGAAGATGCTCTCGGTGCGGCCCGGGTGCTTGCGCTCCCACTCCACCAGCATGTCCTTGACCACCTGGCGCTGCAGGTTCTCCTGCGAACCGCAGAGGTTGCACGGGATGATCGGGAATTCCTTCATGTCCGAATAGGCCTGGATGTCCTTTTCGCTGCAGTAGGCCAGCGGGCGGATCACCACGTTGCGGCCGTCGTCGGCGCGCAGCTTCGGCGGCATGCCCTTGAGCGCGCCGTTGAAGAACATGTTGAGGAAGAAGGTTTCGACGATGTCGTCGCGGTGGTGCCCCAGGGCCATCTTGGTCGCACCGATTTCATCGGCGAAGGTGTACAGGGTGCCACGGCGCAGGCGTGAGCACAGCGAGCAGGTGGTCTTGCCCTCGGGCACCAGCTCCTTGACCACCGAGTAGGTGTCCTTCTCGACGATGTGGTACTCGACGCCCAGCTCCTTGAGGTAGGCCGGCAGCACATGTTCGGGGAAGCCTGGCTGCTTCTGGTCCATGTTCACCGCGACGATCTCGAACTTGATCGGTGCCACCTTCTGCAGGTGCAACAGAACGTCGAGCATGGTGTAGCTGTCCTTGCCGCCAGACAGGCAGACCATGACCTTGTCGCCATCTTCGATCATGTTGTAGTCGGTGATGGCTTCGCCAGCGAGACGACGCAGGCGTTTTTGCAGTTTGTTCTGGTTGACCGAGAGGGTGCCCATAGCGCTTGGATCCGCGAGGTGTGACAAAAGCCGACTATTTTACGCACAAACCACGCGCACCTGTAGGGATTCCGATAAAGACTTCAAGGGAATCAACATCGGCCCTGACAGCGCAATTTGCTCTAAAAACCGGGGTTTGTGCCGGGATTGGCTTCCTATACTGCGACATAAGGCCACATTACCGCTTTGCTTCGGTGTCCTGGCCTCGGGCCGCTTGCGCTCCATCTGGGGGGCGGTTGGCAACAATGAGAGGAGTGACCGGCATGATTCATCACGTTGTGGGGCTGTTTACCCATCCCGATCAGGAATGGCGGGAGATTCGTGGCGAAGAAGAAAGCATCAGCCACATGTACCTGACACATACACTCATTCTGGCGGCGATTCCCGCCATTTCGGCCTTTATCGGCACCACCCAGGTGGGCTGGGTGATCGGTGGCAGGCCGGCGGTGATGCTGACCATGGAAAGCGCGGTCTGGATGAGCATCATGTCCTACCTGGCAATGCTCGCCGGTGTCGCAGTGATGGGAGCATTCATTCACTGGATGGCCCGCACCTACGACGCCAACCCGTCCATGGCGCAATGCATCGCCTTTGCCACCTACACCGCCACCCCGCTGTTCCTCGGTGGCCTGGCGGCGCTCTATCCGCACCTGTGGCTGGGCATGCTGGTGGGGACCGCTGCCATTTGCTACACCGTGTACCTGCTGTATGTCGGCTTGCCGACGTTCATGAACATACCGTCAGATGAAGGCTTCCTGTTCTCCAGCTCCGTGCTGGCAGTAGGCCTCGTGGTGCTGGTGGCGATCATGGCTGCCACCGTGATCATCTGGGGTTTGGGCGTGGGGCCCGTGTACACCAACTAGATCAGATCCAAGCCAACATAGGGCATCAAGCCAGAGGCCGCCGCAAGGCGGCCTTTGTCTTTGTCATCATGCCTGCCTGCTGACCGGCGGCTCGGCAACCGCGACAGGCATCCGGCATAATGCCCGGTCAGGAGAACCACCCCGCCATGCCCGAGCTGCTCAAACAACGCGTCGAAACCTGTTACCAGCAAGCCGAAGCCTTCTTCAAACGCCCCTTCCCGCGCCCGGAAGTCAGCTTCAAGCTGCGCGGCCAGAAGGCCGGCGTCGCCCATCTGCACGAGAACCTGCTGCGCTTCAACCTGCAGCTGTATCGCGAGAACCAGGACGACTTCCTGCGCCAGACCGTGGCCCATGAAGTGGCGCACCTGGTGGCCCACCAACTGTTTGGTGACCGCATCCAGGCCCATGGTGAGGAGTGGCAGCTGATCATGCGCGGGGTGTATGAGCTGCCGCCAAATCGCTGCCACAACTATGCAGTGCAGCGGCGGGTGGTGACCCGTTACATCTACCGCTGCCCATGCCCGGAGGGTGATTTCCCGTTTACCGCGCAGCGGCACAAGCTGGTGCGCCAGGGGCGGCGCTATCTGTGCCGACGCTGCCGGGGGATATTGGTATACAGCGGCGAAACCCGCGTCGAATAGGCAGGCACAAGAAAGGCGACCCGAGGGTCGCCTTCTTTTTTACCGCGTCGGGATCAACGCACCGGGGTTTCTGCAACGCCCAGGTCATCGGTAGGTACCGACAACTCCAGCGGCGCGCCACCGGAAGCCAGCTCGGAGGCCAGCTTGTCGTCGTCCATCTCTTTCACCCACTTGGCCACGACCACGGTGGCCACGGCGTTGCCGACCAGGTTGGTCAGTGCGCGGGCTTCGGACATGAAGCGGTCGATGCCGAGGATCAGCGCCAGGCCGGCAACCGGCAGGTGGCCGACGGCCGACAGGGTGGCAGCCAGCACGATGAAGCCCGAACCGGTCACGCCGGCAGCACCTTTGGACGCGACCAGCAGCACCAGCAGCAGGGTGATCTGGTGGGTGATGTCCATGTGGGTGTCGGTGGCCTGGGCGATGAACACCGCAGCCATGGTCAGGTAGATCGAGGTACCGTCAAGGTTGAACGAGTAGCCGGTCGGGATCACCAGGCCGACGACCGACTTCTTGGCCCCCAGGCGCTCCATCTTGGCCAGCATGCGTGGCAGGGCCGATTCCGAAGAGGAAGTGCCCAGCACGATCATCAGCTCTTCACGGATGTAGCGGATCAGCTTGAGGACACTGAAGCCGTGGGCGCGGCAGATACCGCCCAGCACCACCAGCACGAACAGCAGGCAGGTGATGTAGAAGCAGGCCATCAGGTAGCCCAGCTGCACCAGCGAACCCACGCCGTACTGGCCGATGGTGAAGGCCATGGCGCCGAAGGCACCGACCGGGGCCAGCTTCATGATCATGTTGATGATGTTGAACATGACATGGGCGAAGCGATCGATCAGGTCCAGCACCGGCTTGCCGTAGCTGCCCAGGCGGTGCAGGGCGAAGCCGAAGATCACCGAGAACATCAGCACTTGCAGGATGTCGCCGTTGGCGAAGGCACCCACCACGGTGTTGGGGATGATGTTGAGCAGGAAGCCGACGGTGGTCTGCTGCGCGCCGGCGGCGGCGTAGGCGGCCACGCTGCTGGCGTTCAGGGTGCTGACGTCGATGTGCATGCCTGCGCCCGGCTGAACCACGTTGACGACAACGAGGCCGATGATCAGGGCGATGGTGGAGACGATTTCAAAGTACAGCAGCGCGTAGCCGCCGGTCTTGCCGACCGACTTCATGCTCTGCATGCCGGCGATGCCGCTGACCACGGTACAGAAGATGATGGGCGCGATGACCATCTTGATCAGTTTGACGAAACCATCACCCAAGGGTTTGAGGGCGACGCCGGTCTCGGGGTAGAAGTGGCCGAGCAGGATGCCGATGGTGATGGCGACCAACACCTGGACATACAGGGATTTGTACAGCGGCTGACGTGTCGTCATGGCTCATTTTTCCTCAAGTGTGCTGGCTTCACCCTTCCCAGGGTGTGCAAGCACCTGAATCGCTAACCCTCCTGCACCCGGAGGGATTTGTCGTTGTGTTCGAGCTGCCTGGGCAGGCCTCTGCCAAGTGGAATAGCAAGGGCGATGCCAAAGTGCCCAGCAAGGGTGCAAAGGCAGTGTTTGCTAGGCGTAAATGCCCAACGACGGGGCGAATTGCCCGAGGAAAGGTGGCGGATTTCCGCCCGGTGGCGGGAAATGTACAGGGGATGTGGCGGGATTCCGCCCGGGCAGCAGATCAATCGAGGTGCAAGGTGATGCAGAAGGCGGCCCCGCCCAGCGCGGATTCATCCAAGGTCAGCTCGGCGTCATAGCTGTCGACGATATCCTTGACCACCGCCAGGCCAATGCCCTGCCCCGGATGCTGCCGGTCCAGCCGTTCACCGCGCTCGAGAATCCGTTCACGCTGGTCGGCCGGCACCCCGGGGCCGTCGTCCTCGATGCACAGTGTCAGCGTGCCGCGCGCCTCCTGCAGGCTCACCCGCACGTGCCCCAGGCTCAGCCGGTAGGCATTCTCCAGCAGATTGCCCAGCAGTTCCAGCAACGCGCCCTGCTCCATCGGCACATGCGACTGCGCAGGCACATCCAGCTCGACCTCGACCCGCTTGTCTCGATAGACCTTGGCCAAAGTGCTGCACAAACTCTCCAGCACCGGCAGCAGCAGCACGCTGTGGCGCACCAGGCCGCTCTTGCGCAGGCTGGCACGCTGCAGCTGGTAATCGATCTGCTGGCTCATGCGCTCGATCTGGCTCTGCAGCACCTGTGCCTGTTCACGTTCGCCTGCACGTTGGTGCATGCTTTCGCCCACGCCCTGCAACACCGCCAGGGGCGTCTTCAGGCTGTGCGCCAGATCGCCCAGCGAATCGCGATAGCGCGTGCGCTGTTGCCGTTCACTGCTCAGCAGCCGGTTCAGCGAGCGAGTCAGGCGCAGCAGTTCGCGTGGGTGCTCGCCGCTGAGGCCGTCGCGTGCGCCAGACTCCACCTCATCCAGCTCGATGCTCAACCGACGTAATGAGCGCAGCCCCCAGGTCAGGCCGGCCCAGAGCAGCACCAGCAAGGCCAGCAGGGCCGCGCCAAAACCCAGGTAGAGTTTTTCGCGCAGGCCACTTAGCGTGGCCTTGTACTCGCTCACTGGCTGCAGCGCCACGATACTGTAGGCCGCGCTCTGGCCGCCGAGCAGTTTGATCTCGACGTCGTAGACGAAGAACTCTTCGCCGTCGTCCTGGTGAATGCGAGCGAACTCATTGCCTCGCCCGTCGTAGCGTGGGCGGTAATTGATGTGCCGGTCGGCGGTGGCACGTGAGCGCCAGACCAGGTTGCCGTCGCGGTCGAAGATATAACCCAGCAGGCCGGTGTACGGCAGGTTGTAACGCTCGTCCGGCAGCAGGTTGGGCATCTGCAGCCGGCCGTGCTCGATGCGCGCGGCAGAAATCAGTGTGGTCACGTCCGAGGCCAGGCGCTGCTCGATCGATTCCTGCAGGGCCAGGCTGAAGGCCTTCTGCAGGGCCGGCAACAGCCCCAGCATGAACAGCAGCGCCAGCACTGCCGCCGCGAGCATCAGCCGCACCCGCAGCGAGCGGATCATCTGCAGCGCTCGGTGAACAGGTAGCCGAGGCCGCGCACCGTGTCGATCGGCTTGAAACCGCTCTCGCCCTCGAGCTTGCGGCGCAGACGGCCAACCAGCACCTCGATGACGTTGGGGTCGCGTTCCTCGTCGCCGGGATAGAGCTGCTCCATCAGGCGGTCCTTGGCCACCACTTGCTGGTGATGACGCATGAGGTACTCAAGGATGCGGTACTCGTAGGCCGTCAGTGCCAGCGGCTGTTCATCCAGGGTTGCCTGCTTGCGATTGAGGTCCAGCACCAGGGGGCCAGCGGCGATGGTCGACTGGGTGAAACCGCTGGAACGACGCAGCAAGGCGTTCAGGCGCGCTTCGAGTTCCTCGAACTGGAACGGCTTGACCAGATAGTCGTCGGCGCCGGCGGCCAGGCCTTCGACCTTGTCCTGCCAGTTGCCACGGGCGGTGAGAATGAGGATGGGAAAGGTCTTGCCCTGGCTGCGCAGGCGGCCGATCAGCTCGAGACCGCTGATGCCGGGCAGGCCAAGGTCGACGATGGCCAGGTCAAAATGGAAGTGTTCGGCCTGGTACAGGGCTTCTTCGGCATTGGCCACGGCTTCGACGACGTGGCCGCTTTCACCCAGGCGTGTGTGGAGGTGGTGCCTCAAAAGGGCTTCGTCCTCTACCACCAGCAGTTTCATGTAAAGCTCCTATTCATGTTTGCCTGCACCGGCCCTTTCGCGGGACAAGCCCGCTCCTACAGGGTTTGCACAGGTTCGAAGGCTGTGCAAACCCTGTAGGAGCGGGCTTGTCCCGCGAAAGGGCCGGTACAGGATAACCCGGCTTGCCGGTCAGAACTTGTAGCTTGCAGCCAGGTAGGTCTGGGCACTACTGGTCAGGCGCAGGGTGCCTTCCTTCGGCCCACCACTGGCGCCCACTTCCGTCGCAGCATTGGTACGCAGGTAACGGTAGCCCAGCTCGACCGAAGCCTGGTCGGTGATGTCCTGGATCACGCCGGCCTGCAAGCCGTAGGCATAACCGTAGTCGGTATCACGGCTGGCCCCCGGCGAATCCTGGGTCAGCTTGGTCATGCCCAGGCTGCCACCGCCGAACAGCTTGGTGGTATCCCCCACCGGGAGGAACAGGTCGTAACTGCCCAGCAGGTTTTCCTGACGCAGCTTGAGGCCGCTGTGGTCGCCTGACACGTTGTCGTAGGTCATGTAGTAGCGACCCTGATCATTGATCTTGCCCAGGCGCACGCCCCAGGTATCGTCCTTGCCGATGATGCCATCGGCGTTCAGATGGTCGGTATTGCTCTGCAGCAGGCCGGACTTGCGCACCTTGTCGCTGGTCTGGCCATAGGTCAGGCTGGCGAAGTTGTCGTCGGCGGCCTGGGCGGAGGTCATGCCAGCGGCACAAACGGCCATGGCAGCGAGCAGGGTATTGAAGGTTTTCATGGCTTCTTACTCCAGTTGAATGCGTTGTTGCGGTCTGGAAGCTAGAGTAAGCAGGGTGCCCTGAACCGCGGCTGAACCCTGGCTGAACCGCGGCTGAACGATCTGTTGGCAAAACAAGGAGTAGTGAACATGCGTGCCCTGCTGGCCCTGACCCTGATGTGCAGCGCCGCCCTCGCCCAAGCGGCGGTCGTGACCCGCGAAATCCCCTACCAGGACGCGGACGGCAAACGCCTGATCGGGTATTACGCCTATGACGATGCACTAAAGGGCAAGCGCCCCGGCATTGTCGTGGTGCATGAATGGTGGGGGCTGAACGACTACGCCAAACGCCGCGCCCGCGACCTCGCCGCCCTGGGCTACAGCGCGCTGGCCATCGACATGTACGGCGACGGCAAGCACACAGAGCACCCACAAGATGCCCAGGCGTTCATGGCCGCCGCGATGAAAGACCCGAAGGCCGCAGCCAAACGCTTCGACGCTGGATTCGAACTGTTGCAACAGCAGCCCTACACCGACAAGAGCAGCTTGGGTGCCGTCGGTTACTGCTTCGGCGGAAAGGTAGTGCTGGATGCCGCGCGGCGCGGTGTGAACAAGCTGGATGCGGTGGTGAGCTTCCACGGCGCACTGGCCACGCAGACACCGGCCGAGCCCGGCAAGGTGAAGGCCTATGTGCTGGTCGAGCACGGTGCCGCAGATAGCATGGTGACCCCGGAACAGGTCAGGGCATTCAAGGCGGAGATGGACGCGGCCAAGGTCAACTACCAGTTCGTCAGCATTCCCGGAGCCAAGCACGGCTTCACCAACCCGGACGCCGACCGCCTGAGCCATGGCGATCATGGCGGGCCTGACATTGGCTACAACGAGGCGGCGGACAAGAGCTCCTGGGCGGACATGCAGGCGTTCTTCAAAAAGGTGTTCGAGTAGAGATCGCCGGGGCCGCTGTGCGGCCCCATCTCCCACATGAGACTCACGGCTGGCACAATACCGGTCATGAACACACTCCCCGCCTGCTGCGCCCCGCTCCAGCACCACTGGCCCCTGCCCCGCCCGCTGCCCGGCGCGGTGCTGGTCAGTTGCGCCTTCGATCCCGCCCACCTGGCCACCGATGACTTCCAGCGCGCCGGCATCGTGCCCAGCGCCAGCCTGCAACGCTCGGTGGCCAAGCGCCAGGCCGAGTACCTGGCCGGCCGTGTTTGCGCCCGTGCCGCGCTGCTGCACCTGGATGGCCGCGACTACGTCCCTGGCACCCATGAGGACCGCTCGCCAATCTGGCCCGCGGGTATCCACGGCTCGATCACCCATGGCAAAGGCTGGGCCGCCGCCGTCGTCGCTGCCGATGGCGCCTGCCGCAGCCTGGGCCTGGACCAGGAAGCGCTGCTGGATGATGAGCGCGCCGAGCGGCTGATGGGCGAGATCCTGACGCCTGCCGAACGCGAGCGCCTGGACCGCAGCCAGCTGGGCCTCACGGTCACCCTGACCTTCTCGCTCAAGGAAAGCCTGTTCAAGGCGCTCTACCCACTGACCCGGCAGCGCTTCTATTTCGAGCACGCCGAGGTGCTGGAATGGTCCGGCGATGGCCTGGCGCGCCTGCGCCTGCTCACTGACCTGTCACCCGAATGGCGACACGGCACCGAAGTCGAAGGCCAGCTCTGCCTGCAGGATGGCCACCTGCTCAGCCTGATCAGCGTCTGAGCCCTACTGCGGCGCCTGCTCACGCGGCCAGTTGAGGCTGAAGCAGGCCCCGCCCAGCGCCTCGCTGCGCCCTACCGTGGCGCGGCCGGCATGCCAGTAGATGATCCGCCGCACGATCGACAGGCCCAGGCCGTGCCCACCAGAAGCGCGGGTGCGGCTGTCGTCGAGCCGGGTGAAGGGGGTGAAGATGCGATCCCAGAAACCCTCGGGGATGCCCGGGCCATCGTCTTCCACATCGATGCGGCAGCGCTGCTGGCCCAGCTGATAGCTCAGGCGTACTTCACTGCCAGCATGGCGCAGGGCATTGCTCACCAGGTTCTGCAGCGCACGATGCAGGTAACGCGGCTCGGCCTCGACCCAGCAGCCGTCGCTGGCCTGGCACGCCCCACGCAGCAAGTGCACCTTGCTGTTGAGCGGCGCCAGCTCTGCGATCACCCGATCGAACAGGGCATCCAGCTCGACACGCTGGAACTTCAGCGCCGGGGCGCCCTGTTCCAGGCGTGCGTAGGTCAGCATCTCGTCGACCAGCTTGTCCAGGTCCTGGATATCGCCATCCATGCCGGCCAGGTGCTTGGCGCGGGCCTGCTCGGTGGTCGCGCTTTCGATCATCTCCAGGCCAAAGCGCAAGCGTGCCACCGGCGTGCGCAGTTCGTGGGACACCGCGCGCACCAGCTCGCGCTGCATGTTCAGCGAACGCTGCAGGTGCTCGGCCATGCCATTGAACGCAGCGGCCAGGCGCCCCACCGAATCGGCATCACCGGCCGGCACGCGGGTGTCCAGGCTGCCCTGGGCGATGCGCGTGGCGGCGATCTCCATGCCCGACACGCGCCGTTCCAGCTGGCGCACCAGCAGGTACACCACCAGGCCGATCAGGCACAGGCCAAGGAAGGCGATCAGGATCAGCAACTGTGGCGGATAGGGGTTGAGCTGATACAACGGGCCGATCTCCAGCACCAGTGGAGAGCCCGGCAGGCCTGCGAACACGCGGATGGAATCGCCATCGCGGCCCAGCGCCATCACCGTGTCACCCTCCTCCACCCGACGCCGCTGGTCATCGTCCAGGCCGACCCGCTCGATGCGTTGCAGGGCGACGCCGAAGCCGAAGCCCTTGCTCTGGGTGATTTCTGCCAGGCGCTGTTGCTGCTCGGTCACCGGGTAGCGCACCAGCTCATCGGCCAGCAGGTAAAGCGTGGCACGCGCCAACTGCTCGCTGACCTGCTTGACCTGGGCCACCAGCAACAAGTCCTCCTGGCCGACCTTGCGCAGCACCTGGGCGGCGTGCGGCCCGGTCTTCTCCACCACCACCAGGCCACGGTACAGGCGGGCGCGCTGGCCGCCATCCAGTGTGCGCGCCGACATCGGCTGCAGTTCAAGCGGCACGCCCAGCAAGCGCCCCCACATCAGCAGCGAGCGCTTGCGCTCGGTTTCATTCTGCTGCGCCAGGTTGCCGGCCATCAGGCTGAACGTGCCCTGGGCCAAGCGCTCACGGTGCTGGGCCGCGCGCACTTCGTTGACCAGGTGCAGGCTGAGCACGCCGAGCAGTGCCACCAGCACCAGCACTGCGAGCATGCCGCCGTAGATGCGCAGGAAGATCGAACGGTTCATGGGGCATCGCCGACGAACAGGTAACCCTTGCTGCGCAGCGTCTTGATCAGCCGCGGGTGGATCGGGTCGTCGCCGATCTTCGGGCGAATCCTGGAAATGCGCACGTCGATCGAGCGGTCCTGGCCGTCGTAGCCGACCCCGCGCAAGGCGGTGAAGATCTGTTCGCGCGTCAGCACCCGCCCGGCGTTGCTGGCCAGCAGCCAGAGCAGGTCGAATTCAGCGCCGGTGAGGTCGATCTGCTGCGCGTCGAGCCAGGCTTCACGCAGGCGGTTGTCAATGCGTAGCGGGCCAAAGGCCAGGTCGTGGCGTTTGTTGTCGGGGCCTTCGCTGCGCCGCAGCAGGGCCTGGATCCGCGCCAGCAGCAAGCGCGGCCGCACCGGCTTGCACACATAGTCGTCGGCCCCCAGGTCCAGGCCCTGGACCTGATCGAGCTCGTCGCTACGGGCCGTCAGCATCAGAATCGGGCCGGGGTACTGGCCACGCACGCGGCGGCAGATGCTCAGGCCGTCTTCGCCGGGGAGCATCAGGTCGAGGATCACCAGGTCCGGCTGACTGTCGACAATGCGGCGAGCGGCGCGGGCGCCATCGCCCTCCACGGCGACCTCGTAGCCGTTGGCCTGCAAGTATTCGGCAGTGAGTTCGGCCAGGCGCTGGTCGTCTTCGACAATGAGGATGCGGTTGCTGGGTTGGTCCATGGCGTTTTTTGTCTTTTTTTTGGGGGGATCGCTAGGGCTGAGGGTATGACTGTAGATCTCATAGCACATACACCTCTAGAGCCATACACCTGCCCCACTCGACTGAACCGTTTTTTGTGGTAGGGTTCGCGCCCGAAAAAATCTGCCTGGGGGCAGCGATCGAGAGAAAAATAGTGCACACCACTTGGCACTAGGCCTACAGCGATTACCCACTATTCACTCACAAAGTACGCACAAGTTATCCACAGGCGATCGCCTTGCAAAGACCCCTGTACCGCATTATCTTGTATCCCCAGCACAGCAAACCACTAGATGTTGGGTTTCAGTCACCAACGCCAAGCATGAGTGAGCAGAAAAATTCAAGCGATTTTTCTGGCAGAACTCGTCGTGGTTTCATCGATCCAACCGCTCCTAGCGGATACTGAACAGCCTGCTCTGGCTCACCCCAGGGCATTTGACTTCGGCCAGGGAGCGGCAAGGTTCTTGCCCCCATTTCCTGATCTGTCCCGAAGTCGGTACGCCCGAGCGGGTGGATGCGCGTGCATGACGCATCCTCGCGAAGGCCATCGAGCAAGTGGACGGAACGGTGGGCGCCCAAAAGGCGCCTGAACACTATAGAAACTGTGGAGACACCCACCCATGCAAACCGACACAACTCGCGAGAACCCGCTGGCTTCGGCGCCGCAGGCCGCCGATTCCAACCAGGATCTGGCCGCCACCGCTCCGGGCCAACTGCGCGTGATCAAGCGCAACGGCACTGTCGTCCCCTACACCGACGACAAGATCACCGTGGCCATCACCAAGGCGTTCCTCGCAGTTGAAGGCGGCACCGCCGCTGCCTCGTCGCGCATCCACGACACCGTCGCGCGCCTGACCGAGCAGGTCACTGCCACGTTCAAGCGTCGCATGCCATCGGGTGGCACCATCCACATCGAAGAAATCCAGGACCAGGTCGAACTGGCCCTGATGCGTGCCGGCGAGCAGAAAGTCGCCCGTGACTACGTGATCTACCGCGACCAGCGCGCCAAGGAGCGCGCTACGCGCAGCAACGCCGATGCCGTGGTCGAGCCGCACCCAAGCATCCGCATCACCCTGGCCGACGGCAGCCTGGCGCCGCTGGACATGGCGCGCCTGAACACCATCATCAGCGAAGCCTGCGAAGGCCTGGCCGAAGTCGATGGCGACCTGATCCAGCGCGAAACCCTGAAGAACCTGTACGACGGCGTGGCCATCAAGGACGTCAACACCGCCCTGGTGATGACCGCCCGTACCCTGGTCGAGCGTGAGCCGAACTATTCGTTCGTCACCGCCCGCCTGCTGATGGACACCCTGCGCGCCGAAGGCCTGGGCTTCCTCAACGTCGCCGACAGCGCCACCCACCACGAGATGGCCGACCTGTACGCCAAGGCCCTGCCGGCCTATGTGGCCAAAGGTATCGAGTTCGAGCTGCTGAACCCTGCCCTGGCCGACTTCGACCTGGAAAAACTGGGCAAGGCGATCAACCACGAGCGCGACCAGCAGTTCACCTACCTGGGCCTGCAGACCCTGTACGACCGCTACTTCATCCACAAGGATGGCGTGCGCTTCGAGCTGCCGCAGGTGTTCTTCATGCGTGTGGCCATGGGCCTGGCGCTGGAAGAGAAAGACAAAGAAGCCCGTGCGATCGAGTTCTACAACCTGCTCTCGTCGTTCGACTACATGGCGTCGACTCCGACCCTGTTCAACGCCGGTACCCTGCGCCCGCAGCTGTCGAGCTGCTACCTGACCACCGTGCCGGACGACCTGTCGGGCATCTACCACGCGATCCACGACAACGCCATGCTGTCGAAATTCGCCGGTGGCCTGGGCAACGACTGGACCCCTGTGCGTGCACTGGGCTCCTACATCAAGGGCACCAACGGCAAATCCCAGGGCGTAGTGCCGTTCCTGAAAGTGGTCAACGACACCGCCGTCGCCGTGAACCAGGGTGGCAAGCGCAAAGGCGCCGTGTGTGCCTACCTGGAAACCTGGCACCTGGACATCGAAGAATTCATCGAGCTGCGCAAGAACACCGGTGATGACCGTCGTCGTACCCACGACATGAACACCGCCAACTGGATCCCTGACCTGTTCATGAAGCGCGTCTTCGATGACGGCAAGTGGACCCTGTTCTCGCCATCGGAAGTGCCTGATCTGCACGACCTGACCGGCAAGGCCTTCGAAGAGCGCTACGAGTACTACGAAGCCCTGACCGAGTACAACAAGATCAAGGTGTTCAAGACCATCCAGGCCAAAGACCTGTGGCGCAAGATGCTGTCGATGCTGTTCGAGACCGGCCACCCGTGGCTGACCTTCAAGGACCCGTGCAACCTGCGTTCGCCGCAGCAGCACGTGGGCGTGGTCCACAGCTCGAACCTGTGCACCGAGATCACCCTGAACACCAACAAGGACGAGATCGCGGTCTGCAACCTGGGCTCGATCAACCTGCCGAACCACATCGTCGACGGCAAGCTGGACACCGCCAAGCTGCAACGCACCGTGAACACCGCCGTGCGCATGCTCGACAACGTGATCGACATCAACTACTACTCGGTGCCGCAAGCGCGTAACTCGAACTTCAAGCACCGCCCGGTCGGCCTAGGCATCATGGGCTTCCAGGACGCGCTGTACCTGCAGCACATCCCGTACGGCTCCGACGCTGCCGTCGAGTTCGCCGACAAGTCGATGGAAGCAGTCAGCTACTACGCGATCCAGGCTTCCTGCGACCTGGCCGACGAGCGTGGCGCCTATGAGACCTTCCAGGGTTCGCTGTGGTCCAAGGGCATCCTGCCGCTGGATTCGCAACAGATCCTGATCGAGGCCCGTGGCCAGAAGTACATCGACGTCAACCTGGAAGAGTCGCTGGACTGGGCGCCGATTCGTGCCCGCGTGCAGAAAGGCATTCGTAACTCGAACATCATGGCCATCGCGCCAACCGCGACCATCGCCAACATCACTGGCGTGTCGCAGTCGATCGAGCCGACCTACCAGAACCTGTACGTGAAATCGAACCTGTCGGGCGAATTCACCGTGATCAACCCGTACCTGGTCCGCGACCTGAAGGCCCGCGGCCTGTGGGACTCGGTCATGATCAACGACCTGAAGTACTACGACGGTTCGGTGCAGCAGATCGAGCGTATCCCGCAAGAGCTGAAAGACCTGTACGCCACTGCGTTCGAAGTCGAAACCAAGTGGATCGTCGACGCCGCCTCCCGTCGCCAGAAGTGGATCGACCAGGCTCAGTCGCTGAACCTGTACATCGCCGGCGCCTCGGGCAAGAAGCTGGACGTAACCTACCGCATGGCCTGGTACCGTGGTCTGAAGACCACCTACTACCTCCGTGCCCTGGCCGCGACCAGCACCGAGAAGTCGACCATCAACACCGGCAAGCTCAACGCCGTTTCCAGCGGTGGCGACAGCGCCCCGGTCCAGGCAGCCGGCCCAGCGCCAGTGCCGAAGGCCTGCGCGATCGACGAGCCTGACTGCGAAGCCTGCCAGTAAGGCCAGGCCGAGGCTTCCTTCGGGAAGCCTCGATGCGTTTTCCGCATCACTGCGGACCCTGTGGGAGCGGGTTCACCCGCGATGAGGCCGGCATTCCTGCCGCCTCTCCACAGCCAGACACAATAAGCCGTGACTGCAAAGCCCCGGCCAGCCCTCCCCGGGCACTCCAGATTTGCGTGCACCGCACCGCAACCAAGATCCACCGGCCATACTCCATAGATGGCCCTCGAGCAGGAGAATCTCACCATGCTGAGCTGGGACGAATTCGATAAAGAAGACGGCGAAGTCGCCGCCAAAGGCAACACCCCTGCGCAGGCTACTGCCGCCGCCACCCTCGACAAGCTCGACAGCGCCGGCGGTGCCGCCGCCCTGGAAGCCCGTGCCGCCACCGCCGCCGACTCCGACGCAGTGAAGCGCGCCAAGGCCGCCCTCGACGCCCTCGACATCGCCGAAGGCCTGGCCGAGCTGGAAGGCTCCTCGGCCCGCGTCGCCGTTGACGAAAAGCGCATGATCAACTGCCGCGCCGACCTCAACCAGCTGGTACCGTTCAAGTACGACTGGGCCTGGCAGAAGTACCTCGACGGCTGCGCCAACCACTGGATGCCGCAAGAGGTCAACATGACCGCCGACATCGCCCTGTGGAAGAGCATGGACGGCCTGACCGAAGACGAACGCCGCATTGTCATGCGCAACCTTGGCTTCTTCTCCACCGCCGACTCCCTGGTTGCCAACAACCTGGCCCTGGCCGTGTACCGCCTGATCACCAACCCGGAGTGCCGCCAGTACATCCTGCGCCAGGCCTTCGAAGAGGCGATCCACACCCACGCCTACCAGTACTGCATCGAGTCGCTGGGCATGGATGAAGGCGAGATCTTCAACATGTACCACGAGATCCCGTCGGTCGCGAAGAAAGCCGCCTGGGGCCTGAAGTACACCCGCGCCATCTCCGACCCGGAATTCAACACCGGTACCGTCGAAACCGACAAAGAACTGCTGCGCAACCTGATCGCCTACTACTGCGTACTGGAAGGCATCTTCTTCTACTGCGGCTTCACCCAGATCCTGTCCATGGGCCGCCGCAACAAGATGACCGGCGTCGCCGAGCAGTTCCAGTACATCCTGCGTGACGAGTCGATGCACTTGAACTTCGGTATCGACGTGATCAACCAGATCAAGATCGAGAACCCGCACCTGTGGGATGCGGCGATGAAGGAAGAAGCGACCCAGATGATCCTGCAAGGGACCCAGCTGGAGATCGAATACGCCCGTGACACCATGCCACGCGGCGTACTGGGCATGAACGCAGCGATGATGGAGGACTACCTCAAGTTCATCGCCAACCGTCGCCTGACCCAGATTGGTCTGAAGGAAGAATATCCGGGGACTACCAACCCGTTCCCGTGGATGAGCGAGATCATGGACTTGAAGAAGGAGAAGAACTTCTTTGAGACTCGCGTGATCGAGTATCAGACTGGCGGTGCGCTGAGCTGGGACTGATTGTCCGGGCTGAGCATCGAGAAGGCTGCCGAATGGCAGCCTTTTTTGTTGCCTGGTCAAGGCGAAAACTTGGCGTCCCATGGAGTTACTCAAGTCGCTCGGCTGCCTTCCGATAAACCTGGTCACGTTCGCGGCGATCAACGGCCACCACAAACACCACCACTTCTAGATCAATGACCTGATAGACCAAGCGGTAGCCACTACTGCGCAGCTTTATCTTGTAACAGTCGGGAAGCGAACTGAGACGATTGGCCTCCACTCTCGGGCTCAGCAGAACCTCGGCCAGTTTCTTCTTGAACTGCTGACGAACCGTATCGCCAAGCTTTTTCCATTCTTTCAACGCGCGTGAGTCGAACTCGAGGCTATAGGTCATCCAGCTGTACCCTAACGCGCTGCGGAGAAGCAAGCCGCTCTCTCACAATTGCGATCAGGTCTTCGTCTTCTTCAGTCATCAGGACGGGTCGAAAAGGCAGCTTTCCTCGCTCGGCCACGTATTGCAGCGCTTGGCGCATGAGTTCGGAAGGGGTCACGCCAAGTCGTTCGAGCTCCTGGTATGCACGAGCCTTGAGTTCGTCATCGACGCGGATATTGATGGACGCCATGAGATGATCCTCTCAGTAAAGACATTCGTCATTACAATGCGCTTATCACAGCCATTGCGCAACCGCTCTCTGTCTTTCAGCGACCAACCGACTCCAGCCGATCCACTACCTCCCCCCTCCAGTGTGATCATCACCGGGCCGGAGATCGCGGCAGAAGACACCTGGGCTGTATTGAAAAAGCCCCCAGGCCTGTATCTGTCGCCCCCCCCTTCTGCCCTTCACCATCTCTGACACCCCCGCTGGCTGAAGGAACCCGCATCATGGCTGCTCTACTGTTGCAGATGACTCCCATAGGGCTGGTAATCGCCCTGATCCTGCTGCTGCGCCGCCCACCCGTGCAGGCGGCGCTGGCCGGGGTCGCCGGGGTGTTGCTGCTGTGGGGGCTGGGCGCCGCGCAGCCGTTATCGGCAGCCGTGTCGGCGAGCATCCTGCAAGACACTCTTATCCTCTTCTTCAGCACCGCCTGCGTCATCATCCCGGGCCTGGCATTCGTCATCCTGGTCGAGCGTGCAGGGGCACCGCAGGCGATCGGGGCCTGGGTGCGCGAGCTTGGCTGGACACCGCCGGCACAGGTGATCTTCATCCTGCTGGGGCTGGCCCCGCTGCTGGAGGCGATGACCGGTTTCGGGGTCTCGCTGATCGCCACCGTACCGCTGCTGATGGGCCTGTTTTCACGGCAGATCGGCATGAAGATGGCGTTGGCGGGCATGGTGATCATGCCATGGGGCACATTGGGGCTGGCCACGGTGATCGGGGCACTGCTGGCGCACGTGCCTGCAGCGGAACTGGGTAGCCATTCGGCACTGGTCAGTGCGCCGGTATTCCTCTGTCTGGCAGCCGTAGCCCTGGGGCTGGCGGGCGTTCGCAGCGCACTGGCCTGGGCAGGGCTGGCAGCGATTGCAATGCTGTTCAGTGCGGTGCTGTACGCAGCCAACCTTTGGGTCGGGCCAGAAGTGTCGGGGGTACTGGCCGGCCTGACGGTGGTGTGCGTAGGGCTGGGCATTTCGTATGCGCGTCGCCGGGGGCTGGCGCGCTGGCCACAGGCGGCTTGGCCGTATCTGGCACTGCTGGGGGTGATCATCGCTTCGCGTGGGCTGTTCCTGGCCACCGGCTGGGATGGATTGTGGATGGTCCAGGGCGCGTCGGTGTCCTGGAAGCCGCTGGCATCGCCAGGGCTTGCGCTGCTGTTGGTGACCGTGATGATGGTCGCTCGCCAGCAGTCGGCATTCACGTGGAATGTTCTGTTCAACCGGGCACGCTTTCCAGTGGCGACGATCTTCCTGTTCCTCCTCCTCTCACAGGTGATGGTCAAGGCAGGCTTCCTGATCGAGGCGCAGCGAGCCCTGCACGCGCTGTCGGGTATGTGGCAAGTATCGACGGTCTCACTCTTGGCGGGGCTGGCCGGGTATGTCACCGGGTCGAACGTCGGCGGCAACACACTGGTGATGCCATCCATTGCGGCCTTGGCCAGCGCCCATGGGCCGTGGCTGGCGGCCATGGTCAACAGTGCCGCCGGGCACGGGGCCCTGGGGTCGTTGTCGATCCTCTCGCTGATCACCGGGCTGGCGGGGGCCAGCCGTGAAGAGGAACACGGGCTGATTCGCTTCGCCTTCGCCCTGGTGCTGCTGAACATCGTGATGGTTGCTGCATCCGGTTGGCTTTTGCTCTACCTTTCGGGAGCCTTCACCTGACCCGACGCGAGCCCCCATGGAACGGAACCCCAGGCCCGACAAACGCTGGCACACCCTCAAGGACTGGCTATTGCGCCAGATCGACAGCGGCGACTGGCCGGCCGGCACGCAACTGCCCTCGGTGCGTGAACTGGCGCGAATGTTCGGCAGCAGTATCGCCACCGTGCAACGCGCACTGGCGGAGCTGGAGAGCAATGCCTACGTATTGGCCACGCCCAGGGTCGGCTACTTTGTCGCCAAGGGCGCCACGGGGGCTCAGCAGTTCGATCTCGCCAGTGTCAGCGTCAACGTCAATCACGCAGTGGTTGCCATGCTTTCTCAAGCGGCCACACACACCAGCCTGTCGTTGAGCTCTGCCGTTCTGCACGGCGAGCTAACGCCCGAGGTGCTGTTGAACAAATGCCTGGCGACGCTGGCCAGCAAGCCCGATGCATCGCTGGCTGGCCTGATCGCCCCGCCCGGCCTCGCTTCACTGCGCAGGCGTATTGCCGGCCTGATGCTGACCCGCGGCGTGGCCTGCGGCCCGGACGATATCCTGGTGACCTCGGGCGACACCGTGGCCCTGGAGCTGGCCCTGGCGGCGGTCGCAGACAGCGGGGCAATCGTGGCCATCGAGACCCCCACCTATTACGGCATTCTGCAAACCATCGAGCGCCTGGGGATGCGTGCCCTGCCCATCCGCACCCACGCCGACAGCGGCATGGACCTCGATCATCTGGAACAGGCGCTGGCGCAGAAGAAAGTCGATGTGATCTTCCTCAACCCGACACTGCAGAACCCACGCGGCTTCATCATGCCCAACGCGGCGCGGGCGCGGCTATCGCAACTGGCCCAGGCGGCGCAGGTGCCGATCATCGAAGACGACATCTTTTTCGACCTGGTACCCGAACACCTGCGCCCGCAGGCCATCAAGCACTATGACAAGACCGGGCAGACCCTCTATTGCTCATCGTTCTCCAAGACCGTTGCACCTGGGTATCGGCTTGGCTGGTGCGTGGCGGGGCGCTATCGGGATGCAATACTGGCCCAGATGTTTTCACGCAATCTCGCGGTGTCGAGCCTGGCGCAACGGGTGCTGGACGCGTTCATCGGGCGCGGCTACATGGAAACGCACTGCGCGAAGCTCAGGGAACGCCTGGCCGCGCAGACCGCAACGGTGGCAGCTCGGGTCCTTTCGCAGTTTCCTGCAGGGACGCGCTATCTCCCACCGCAAGGTGGCTTCATCCACTGGATCGAGTTGCCCGCCGGGACGGACATGGCTGCGTTGCAGCGGCTTGCCGGCGAACGCGGGTGCCATGTCGCCGGGAGCGGGATGTTCCATGCCGACGGGCAGTGCGGCAACGGGCTGAGGGTGTGCCTTGGCAGGGTGATCACGCCTGACGTGATACAGGGGCTGGAGGTACTGGCGCAGACCGCTCGGCAGCTGGCCATGGCACAAGGTCGCCAGGGGGAGGCAACGGACTCGAAGACTGAATGATGGCTGGGGGCGCGCCGCGCCCCCTTTCGCGGCGCAAGGCCGCTCCTACAGTGGATCGTGCCAGGGCGTCAGGCGGTGACCCGGGCCGGCTCTGCTTCGAGCAGGTTGTGCAGCGTATTGAGGAACAGGTCGAAGCTCATGATGCCGTTTGCGGCAGTGGACAGCACGGTCTTGCCGCTCTCGTCCCTGATCACCACCAGTTCGGTCCAGGCACTGAGGTCGATACTGCGCAGGCTGGCCATGGGCACCTTGCTGCCTTCGACTTGAAGGGCATCGCGGGTGACCAGGATAGGTCGGGTGGTGACCTTGAGGAAGTTGCCGCTGGCGCGCTTGCTCCATACCTGGCCTGTGTCGATGTAATTGAACTGCACGGCACCGCCCTGCTCCAGCGTGGCCATGGCCTGCGGCAGTCGTTCGTTCAGGTGCAGGTCACGTACCAGGTCGATGAACCGGTACAAGTCCTTGAGGTGGGCATTGACGCGGCGGAACGCTTCACTGTCGTTGCGACGGTACGCCAGGTTGTTGATCAGGCCGGCGGCTGCCGTCTGGCCCGAGGCGAACAGGTACAGGTCGTTCATCTCGCTGAAAGGCACGTAATCGCGCTCGCTGCCAATGATCTGGCAGATGCCCTTCTCGTACACCTCATAGCGTGCGACGCGAAGCTTCTTCTGCCACAGGGCCAGGCCGAACATGCTCAAGCCGAGGACCAGAAGCAAACCGATGCTGAAATAGAACAATTGCAGCGGGCCACTGAAGTGCAGCGTGGTACCACGACGGGTTTGCAGGTCGACCGGGCCACTCACGTCGGGCGACACAATAGTGCTGAGATAGCCGACGAAAGCCGCCAGCCCCACGCAGATGATGCCGAGGGTAAGCAGGCTGATGATCAGTGCCTTGCCGTAGCCATAGCTGCCAAGCAGCTTGCCGGTGGACGTAGCTGGGGTGGGTTGCATGGTAGAGCCTCCTTGCTTGTGGAATGAAACGTCATGTCTGTGCTGGCCATGAGACATGCCTTGTTGCAATTTGTTCAGCGGTGATCGGGATGCCGCCTCAGTCGAATACCTGAAAATCCTGCGACTGACGCTCCCGCAAACCCATCAATGTGCCCGCTGTCATAGTATGACCTTTAATTCATCCAAGTCCTTGAGCTAGAGCCATCCCCGGTGATTATTCACTTGACGGCGCTAATTTATTGCGCCTCCAAGCGTTGACAGTTGATTTTCTGCTTGATAAAAAACGCCGCAGTTGTACGACAACACATAACAAAAACAACAACAGCGGACGCACTCCATGTCGAAAATCTGCCAGACAACCCTCCCCTTTGCGCTGCTTGGCGCCAGCCTGCTAGGCGGCATGCCAGGCACCAGCCTCGCCCAGGGCTTCGTCGAAGACAGCAAGGCCGTGCTGGGCCTGCGCAACTTCTACATCAACCGCAATTTCACCAACCCCAGCAACCCGCAAAGCAAGGCCGAAGAGTGGACCCAGAGCTTCATTCTCGATGCCCGATCCGGCTTCACCGAGGGGCCGGTGGGGTTTGGTGCGGACGTGCTGGGGCTGTGGTCGGTGAAGCTCGATGGCGGTGGCGGCACCTATGGCACGGCGCTGCTGCCGCGCCATGACGATGGCAAGCCGGCGGATGACTACGGCCGCCTGGCGGTGGCAGGCAAGGCACGTATCTCCAAGACCGAACTGAAGATCGGCGAATGGATGCCGGTGTTGCCGATCTTGCGCTCGGACGATGGCCGCTCGCTGCCGCAGACCTTCCGCGGCGGCCAGGTGACCTCTAACGAAATTGCCGGGCTGACCCTGTACGGCGGCCAGTTCCGTGGCAACAGCCCACGCAACGACGCAAGCATGGAAGACATGAGTTACGGCGGCGGCGTGTCGGACCGCTTCAACTTTGTCGGCGGCGAATACAAGTTCAACCAGGACCGCACCCTGGTCGGGTTGTGGAACGCGGTGCTCAAGGATGTCTACGAGCAGCAGTACCTGCAACTGAGCCACAGCCAGCCGCTGGGCGACTGGACCCTCGGCGCCAACCTGGGTTACTTCCACGGTGGCGAGGACGGCTCGGAACGTGCCGGCAAGCTGGACAACAAGACCTACTCGGGCATGTTCTCGGCCAAGTACGGCGGCAACACCTTCTGGGTCGGGCTGCAGAAAGTCGATGGCGATACCTGGATGCGGGTCAATGGCACCAGCGGCGGAACCCTGGCCAACGACAGCTACAACTCCAGTTTCGACAATGCCGAAGAGCGCTCGTGGCAGGTGCGCCATGACTTCAACTTCGTGACGCTCGGGGTGCCGGGGCTGACCTTGATGAACCGCTATATCAGTGGCCACGATGTGCACACCGGGGCGGTGACCGACGGCAAGGAGTGGGTGCGCGAGTCGGAGCTGGCCTATGTGATCCAGAGCGGGCCGTTCAAGGACCTGAGCGTGAAGTGGCGCAACTCGACCATTCGCCGGGACTACAGCAACAACGAGTTCGATGAGAACCGGTTGATCTTCAACTATCCCCTGTCGTTACTGTAACGCTCCCACAGGGCTTTCGAAACGCCAAAATGCAGCATTGACAACCCCGGAAAGCGCTGCCGATAATCAGCACAGTCATACGACAACTTACAACAATCACAAGTAGAGCCGCCATGACCACCACCCCCTTCAAGCGCCTGCTGCTCACCGGAGCCGCAGGCGGCCTGGGCAAGGTGCTTCGCCAACGCCTCAATGGCTGCGCCGAAGTCCTGCGCCTTTCCGACATCGCGCCGATGGCCCCCGCCACCGGCCCCCATGAAGAAGTCATCCCCTGCGACCTGGCCGACAAGGCTGCGGTCCATGCCCTGGTCGAAGGCGTCGACGCCATCGTCCACTTTGGCGGGGTGTCCACCGAGCACTCCTTCGAGGACATCCTCGGCCCCAATATCTGTGGCGTGTTCCACATTTACGAAGCGGCGCGCAAGCATGGGGTCAAGCGCATCATCTTCGCCAGCTCCAACCACGTGATCGGCTTCTACCGCCAGGATCAGCCAATCGACGCCCATGCCCTGCGCCGGCCCGACAGCTACTATGGCTTGTCCAAGTGCTATGGCGAGGATGTCGCCAGCTTCTACTTCGACCGCTACGGCATCGAGACCGTCAGCATCCGTATCGGCTCCTCGTTCGACGAGCCACAAAACCCACGCATGCTCAGCACCTGGCTGAGCTACGACGACCTCACCCAGCTGATCGAGCGCGGCTTGTTCACCGCCGATGTCGGCCACACCGTGGTCTACGGCGCTTCCGACAACCGTACCGTCTGGTGGGACAACCGCCATGCCGCGCACCTGGGCTACCAGCCCAAGGACACCTCGGAAGTGTTCCGCGCCGCGGTAGAGGCCAAACCCGCGCCTGCCGCCGACGACCCGAGCATGGTCTACCAGGGTGGCGCCTTCGTCGCTGCCGGCCCATTCAGCTGACACTGCCCTGCCAGGAGGCTCCAGCATGCACTGCGAACTGATCGTCGACGCCCGCAACGGCACCGGTGAAAGCCCGGTGTGGCACCCCAGCGAACAGGCCCTGTACTGGGTCGACATCCCGGCCCGCCAGCTGCACCGCTGGCAGGACGGCGCCCATCAGGTCTGGCAGGGCGACGAGATGCTCGCCTGCATCGCCCGTACCGAGCTGGGTTGGGTCGCCGGCATGGAGAGCGGCATCTTCCAGCTGCAGGCCCAGACCGACGGCAGCCTCGACAGCCGCCTGTTCGCCGCAGCCGAACACCCGCAACACGGCATGCGCTTCAACGATGGCCGCTGCGACCGCCAGGGCCGTTTCTGGGCCGGCAGCATGCTCATGGACATGCAGCAAGGTGCCCACGTCGGCGCACTGTACCGGGTCGATGGCGAAGGCCAGCTGTACCAGCAGCTCAAGGACATGATCGTGCCCAACGGCCTGGCCTTCAGCCCGGACGGCACGCGCATGTACCTTTCCGACTCGCACCCCAACGTGCAGAAGATCTGGACTTTCGATTACGACATCGACAGCGGCACGCCGCACAACCAGCGGCTGTTCGTCGACATGCGCGCCTTCCCCGGCCGCCCCGACGGCGCCGCCATCGACGCAGACGGCTGCTACTGGATCTGCGGCAACGACGCCGGGCAGATCCACCGTTTCACCCCCGACGGTCGCCTCGACCGCTCGCTTAGCGTGCCGGTGAAGAAGCCAGCGATGTGCGCCTTCGGCGGCGCCAACCTCGACACCTTGTTCGTCACCTCGATCCGCCCTGCCGGCAACGACCTCAGCGACCAGCCCCTGGCTGGTGGCGTTTTCGCCCTGCGCCCCGGCGTCCAAGGCCTGGAGGAACCTGCCTGGCGCGGCTGAACGCGACCTGCACAACCCTGCAGCACCCAACACTCACGCGCGAAACCAGATAATAAAAACCACGGAGTTTCACCATGACCTTCAAACGCAAGCTGCTTCTTGCCGTACTCCCGTTCGCTTTCAGCCTGTCGTTGCCGGCCTCGGCACTCGACATCAAGTTCGCCGAGATCCACCCGGCCGGTTACCCGACCGTGGTCGCCGAACAGAACATGGGCAAGAAGCTCGAACAGGCCAGCAATGGCGAAATCACCTTCAAGATGTTCGCCGGCGGCGTGCTGGGCTCGGAGAAGGAAGTGATCGAACAGGCGCAGATCGGTGCGGTGCAGATGACTCGCGTCAGCCTCGGCATCGTCGGCCCGGTAGTGCCGGACGTGAACGTGTTCAACATGCCGTTCGTGTTCCGCGATCATGCGCACATGCGCAAGATCATCGACGGCGAGATCGGCCAGGAGATCCTCGACAAGATCACCAATTCCGAATTCAACCTGGTGGCGCTGGCGTGGATGGATGGCGGCTCGCGCAGCCTGTACACCAAGAAACCGGTGCGCAGCCTTGAAGACCTCAAGGGCATGAAAATTCGCGTGCAGGGCAACCCGCTGTTCATCGACATGATGAATGCCATGGGCGGCAACGGCATCGCCATGGACACCGGCGAAATCTTCAGCGCCCTGCAGACCGGGGTGATCGACGGCGCCGAGAACAACCCGCCAACCCTGCTCGAACACAACCACTACCAGAGCGCCAAGTACTTCACCCAGACCCATCACCTGATCCTGCCGGAGCCGGTGGTGATGTCCAAGACCACCTGGAACAAGCTCACGCCTGAGCAGCAGGCCCTGGTGAAGAAAGTCGCCCGCGAAGCGCAGATGGAAGAACGCGCACTGTGGGACGCCAAGTCTGCCGCCAGCGAAGAGAAGCTCAAGGCCGCCGGCGTCGAGTTCATCACCGTCGACACCAAGCCGTTCTACGACGCCACTGCCCCGGTGCGCGAGAAGTACGGTGCGCAGTACGCCGACCTGATGAAGCGTATCGACGCGGTCCAGTAACCCCGCCCTCCTTCCAAGTTGAACCCGGCAGTGCGACGCCCGTCGCCCTGCCGCTTTGGTGATGCCTATGAAAATGCTTTTCCTGAGCGTCAACGACACGCTGTACCGCACATGCATCTGGGTCGCCGGGCTGTCGGTCCTGACCATGTCGCTGATCATCCCCTGGGGCATCTTTGCCCGCTACGTGCTGGGTACCGGCTCCAGCTGGCCGGAGCCGGTGGCCATCCTGCTGATGGTGCTGTTCACCTTCATCGGCGCTGCCGCCAGCTACCGCGCCGGTGCGCACATGGCGGTAGCGATGATCACCGACCGCCTGCCAGAGCCGGTTCGCCGGGTGGTGGCGGTGTTCACGCAACTGCTGATGGTGGGCGTCTGCCTGTTCATGACCTGGTACGGCTACAAGCTGTGCGTCACCACCTGGAACCAGTACATGGCCTCGCTGCCCAGCGTGCGGGTGGGCATGAGCTATGCGCCGATCCCGGTCGGTGGAGTGCTGACGCTGATTTTCGTGCTGGAGAAACTCCTGCTGGGCGACCAGAGCCAGCGCAAGGTGGTGCAGTTCGACCTGGTGGAAGAAAACGAGGGGGCGGCGTAAATGGATGCGTTCATTCTGTTGGGCAGTTTCATCGCGCTGATCCTGCTGGGCATGCCGGTGGCCTACGCCCTGGGCCTGTCGGCGCTGATCGGCGCCTGGTACATCGATATCCCGCTGCAGGCGATGATGATCCAGGTGGCCAGTGGGGTTAACAAATTCTCGCTGCTGGCCATTCCGTTCTTTGTGCTGGCCGGCGCGATCATGGCCGAGGGTGGCATGTCGCGGCGCCTGGTGGCATTCGCCGGGGTGCTGGTGGGCTTCGTGCGTGGCGGGTTGTCGCTGGTGAACATCACCGCGTCGACCTTCTTCGGCGCCATCTCCGGCTCATCGGTGGCTGACACCGCGTCGGTGGGCTCGGTGCTGATCCCGGAAATGGAACGCAAGGGCTACCCGCGCGAATTCTCCACCGCCGTGACCGTCAGCGGCTCGGTGCAGGCGCTGCTGACCCCGCCCAGCCACAACTCGGTGCTGTACTCGCTGGCTGCGGGTGGCACGGTGTCGATCGCTTCGCTGTTCATGGCCGGGGTGATGCCCGGGCTGCTGTTGAGCGCGGTGATGATGGGCCTGTGCCTGATCTTCGCCAAGAAGCGCAACTACCCCAAGGGCGAGGTGATCCCGCTGCGCCAGGCGCTGAAAATCGCCGGTGAAGCGTTGTGGGGCCTGATGGCCATGGTGATCATCCTCGGCGGTATTCTGTCGGGCGTGTTCACCGCGACCGAGTCGGCTGCAGTGGCGGTGGTGTGGTCGTTCTTCGTGACCATGTTCATCTACCGCGACTACAAGTGGCGCGACCTGCCCAAGCTGATGCACCGCACGGTGCGGACCATCTCGATCGTGATGATCCTGATCGCCTTCGCCGCCAGCTTCGGCTACGTGATGACCCTGATGCAGATCCCGTCGAAGATCACCACGGCGTTCCTGACCCTGTCGGACAACCGCTACGTGATCCTGATGTGCATCAACTTCATGCTCCTGCTGCTGGGCACGGTGATGGACATGGCGCCGCTGATCCTGATCCTCACGCCGATCCTGCTGCCGGTGATCACCGGTATCGGCGTGGACCCTGTGCACTTCGGCATGATCATGCTGGTCAACCTGGGGATCGGCCTGATCACGCCGCCGGTGGGTGCGGTGCTGTTCGTCGGGTCGGCGATTGGCAAGGTCAGCATCGAGGCCACGGTTAAGGCGCTGCTGCCGTTCTATGTGGCGCTGTTCCTGGTACTGATGGCGGTGACCTACATTCCGGCCATCTCGCTGTGGCTGCCGAGCGTCGTCCTGTAATTCTGGTATTAGGGCTGCTTTGCAGCCCATTCGCGGGACAAGCCCGCTCCCACAGTGATCACGCAAGCCCGGGCTTGTGCGATCACTGTGGGAGCGGGCTTGTCCCGCGAATGGGCCGCGAAGCAGCCCCAGGTTCTTCACTGCAAATGGATCCTGCACATGGCTGTCGCCTCTTCTGCCGTAACCCCATTCCCGCGCAAACTGGCCATCGCCCTCCTGGCCCTGCTGGCCTGCTCGTTCGCTGGCAACCACATCGCCGCACGCATCGCCTTCGACAACGACACCGGCGTGCTGCTGGCCATTCTCTGCCGCTCGGGCATCACGTTCCTGGTGCTGGCCTGCCTGGTGCTGTGGCAGCGCCAGCCGCTGCGCCTGCCTTCCGGCACACGGCGCTGGCAGCTGCTGCTGGGCCTGCTGATCGCGACCCAGAGCCTGTGCCTGTACTCGGCAGTGGCCCGCATCCCGGTGGCCCTGGCGCTGCTGGTGGGCAACACCTTCCCCATGCTCCTGGCGCTGCTGACCTGGGCATTGGGTGGCACCCGCCCGAGCGGGCGCACGGTGTTGTTCATGGGGCTGATCCTGTGTGGCCTGGTGCTGGCGCTGGATGTACCGGCACGGCTGGCCGACGGTGGCGATGCCAACCCGCACTGGACCTTGGGGGTGGGCCTGGCGTTCTGCGCCGCCTGTGTGTTCGCCTGTGCCCTGTGGATCACCGACCACAAGCTCGCCGCCGTACGCGGCCCGGTGCGCAGCCTGCTGACCTTGCTGATCGTGTTCACCAGCATGTTGGTCGCCGGCATCAGCGGCGTGATGCCGGCCGGCTTGTCGTTGCCGGGCAGCGCCAGCGGCTGGATGGCGCTGGCCAGCCTGGTGGTGTTGTATGGCGTGGCCTTCACCTTGCTGTTCGTCTGCGTACCCAAGCTGAACATGGCGCAGAACGCGCCAGTGATGAACGTCGAACCCATCGCTACGCTGCTGCTGGGCTGGGCGTTGCTCGGCCAGCAACTCAGTGGCATGCAATTGATTGGCGGTGCCGTGGTGGTGTGCGGCATCGTCCTGTTGACCTACCGGAGGCCTTGATGAGCGTCCCCCTGCTGCACCTGCAAGACCGCCTTACCCGCCTGAGCATCGCACCCGAACTGGGCGCCAGCCTGGTCAACTGGCAGGCCAGCGCCACTGGGCAAGCGTTGCTGCGCCCTGCCGACGAAGCCGCCCTGGCCAGCGGCAGCCCGCGGCGTCTGGGCTGCTACCCGCTGGCGCCGTGGTCCAACCGCATCGCCGAGGGCGGCTTCCAGCGCCCCGATGGCTGGCTGGCCCTGGCACCGAACACCGGGCATGACCCCTACCCGATCCACGGCAGTGCCTGGCAGCAACCCTGGCAGGTGGAGCAGCACAGCGAGCACCACGCCCGCCTGAGTCTCGACAGCACAATGCCGTTTGCCTACCGGGCAACGCTGGATGTGCACCTGCATGAGGGCTGCCTGAACCTCGACCTGCAGGTGACGCATCTGGATTCGGCGGACACCTGGTATGGGCTGGGGCTGCATCCCTACTTCCCGCGCCATGCCGATACGCGACTGCATGCACAAGCGCGCACCGTGTGGCTGGCGGAGAATGGCGCGTTGCCGTCACGGCAAGCTGAGATACCTGATCACTGGAGTTTCACCACCGCACGGACTCTGCCGACAACGGTGGTCGACCATGCCTTCAGCACATGGCCCGGCAACTGCGTGATCGAGCAACCGGGCGCGGGGTATCGGCTGGTGTGCAGCGCCAGCGGCGCCGAGCACTTTCTGTTGTTCTGCCCCCATGAGCAGCCGTTCTTCTGCTTTGAACCGGTGAGCCACCCGATCAACGCGCATCACCTACCGGGGCGACCGGGGCTGAGACTGTTGCAGAAAGGCGAAGCAACCAGCCTGGGATTCAGGATGCAGTATCAGGCATTGTGACTTCCTGATAATGGGGCTGCTTTACAGCCCCATTCACCTCGCGTGCAACCTTCCACACCAACACAGCCGCCACGATATCGAACGCCGCCAGCACCACGAACAGCGGGCTGTAGCCGATCTGCGTGACCAGGATGCCAAACACCAGGGTAAACACCGCCGCCCCCAGGTAACCGCACATCCCGCCCATGCCGGTCGCAGTCGCCACCTGGTCCTTGCTGAAGGAATCCGAGGTGATCGAGTACAGCGCTCCCGACAGGGTCTGGTGGGCAAAGCCGCCAATGCACAGCAGCAGAATCGCTGTGTACGGGCTTTCGACCAGGCCGATGCAGGCCGGGCCGATCATGCAGCTGGCGCCGAACACCAGCACCATCTTGCGCGAGGTGAACAGCGACACCTTGAAGTAACGATGGAACATCGGGCTCAGGTAACCCCCGAGCACGCAGCCGATATCGGCAGCAAGGAACGGCAACCAAGCGAACATCGCCACTTCCTTGATGTTCATGTGCCGCTCGGTCATCAGGTACAACGGAATCCAGGCGTTGAAGGTCTGCCAGGCCGGCTCGGAGAGGATGCGTGCCGAGGCGATGGCGTAGAAGTTGCGGGTCTTGAAGATGCGCTTCCAGGCCCCCTTCTCGCGCTGCTCGGCCTTGAAGTGGGCTTCCTGGCCGGACAGGATGTAGTCACGTTCCTCGTCACTCAGGCGCTTCTGATCACGCGGGTGCTTGTACAGCAGCATCCACAGCAAGGTCCACAGCACACCGGACACACCGACGATGACGAACGCCAGTTGCCAGCCACTGTGCAGGATCGCCCAGACCACCAGCGGTGGCGCCAGCAAGGCCCCCAGCGACGAACCGATGTTGAACCAGCCGATGGCGACCGAGCGTTCCTTGGCCGGGAACCATTCAGTGGTGGCCTTGACCCCGGCCGGCAAACCGGCGGCCTCGGTCATGCCCAGCAACCCGCGCAGGAACGCCATGCTCTGCCAACCGCTGGCCAGGGCGGCCCCGGCACAGGCCAGCGACCAGGCCAGGGCGAACACGGCAAAGCCCAGTTTGGTGCCGATGAAATCGATGAGCCAACCGGCGATCGGCTGCATGAGCGCATAGCACATCTGCCAGGTCGCGACGATCTTGGCATATTGCTCGGTGGTGATGGAGAGGTCGGTCATCAGCGTGGGGGCTGCCACCGAGAGAGTGTTGCGGGCGAGGTAGTTGACGACGAGCCCGGCCGTGACAAGGCTGACCATCCACCAACGGATGCCTTTGATCTTCATTGTTCACCTGAATCTTGTTTTTAGAGTGACGGGTGATCTGCCTCACGCGCCGGCAGGGCGAAATGAGACAAATTGTTTCAGGCGAAGAGTGCCACGTCATAGGTCGTCGTACAACAACAATCGTTATCGGTGAGTAAAACGGGAGGCAATCTTTGAAAGTGAAGACAACCCAGTTGCGTTGTACGACCTCAATGATCAATCCAATTGCCGGGCCCGCAGGTCCTGCGCCAGCATGTCGATGAACGATCGCACCTTGGCCGAGCCGTACTTGCTCTCGCGGTGCAAGACATGGATCGGCCAAGGGGCCTCCTCGTACTCGGCGAGAATGACCTGCAACTGACCGCTGGCCAGTTCATCGACCACCTGGTACGACAGCAGCCGGGCGATGCCCAACCCGCCCACTGCCGCAGCGATCGCACCATCATTACTGGTGACCGTCAGACGCGGCCTCATGCGCACCAGGGTCGGTTCGTCGGCCAGGCCGAAGCGCCAGCCGGCGCGTGGCGAGAGGTTGGTGGTGGCGATCACCGCATGGTCCGGCAAGTCCGACGGGTGCTGCGGCTCGCCCATGCGTGCGAGGTAGTCGGGCGATGCGCACAGCATCCGCCGCACCCGGCCTACACGCAGCGCCTTGAGGCCGGAGTCAGGCAGCGGCCCGATGCGCACGGCCACGTCCATGCCCTCCTCGACCATGTTCACCACGCGGTCGAGGAAGTACGCCGACACATCGACCTCAGGGTATTGCTGCAGATAACGCACGATGCAAGGCATGACGAATTTCTTGCCGAACAGGATCGGCGCAGTGATCGCCAGTTCACCTTTGGGCGTGGCGTTGATACCGGCTGCGGCTTCGTTGGCTTCATGGATGCTGGCGAGGATAAGCCGGGTGTCTTCCAGGTAGCGGCCGCCCGCCTCGGTCAGGCGCACGCTGCGGGTGGTGCGCAACAGCAGCTTGACGCCGATCTGTTCTTCGAGGGCGCTGACGGCACGGGTGACAGCGGCGGGCGAGATGTCCAGGCGACGGGCGGCAGCGGCGAAGCTTTCCAGCTCGCCGACGGCGACGAACACCTTCATCAGGTGGATCTGGTCCATGCGGGTTCCTGGGCAATCGAGGGGCGGGGATTATCGGCTATTTGCGTTACCCGCGAAGAGGCCGGCACAGGCACCATCATAACTCCAGCACCAGCGCCTGGGCCGGGACTGCACAACAAATCAGGGCGGTGCCACTTTCGGGCATCTCGGCGGGTGGAATCGGGTAATGTACTGCTCCGCTGAGCACTTTGGTCTTGCAGGTACCGCACGACCCGCCCCGGCAGCTGAACTCCGGCGACAACCCACGTGCCTCGGCCAGCTCCAGCAAGGTCCCAGAGCCCGGTGCCCAACGCGCCTCCTTGGCAGAGCTGGCAAAGTACACCGGCACCGGCTCGCTGGCAGCCGGTGGCTGTTGCAGCGTGGGCCGGTTGTCGTCGCCATGCCGCCGCAGGGTCGATGGCCCGAAGGTTTCCGCATGTATGCGGGCATCCGGCACATGCACACCGCGCAATCCCTCATACACGTCCTGGGTGAAGCTGGCCGGACCGCACAGGTAGAAGTCATAATCATCCAGCGCCAGGGTCGCCTTTATCTGCGCGATGCCCAAGCGCCCGCTGTGCTCGTAGTCACGCCCTTGCACCGCCTCGGCTTCTGGCTGGCTCAACGAGCGATGCACGCTCAAACCAGTACCGGCTTGCTGACGCAATTTCGCCAGTTCCTGCTGGAACGGCAGATCACTCAGGCTGCGGGCCCCCTGGAACAGATGGATGCGACGCCCTTTTCCGTTCGCCAACAGCTCGCGCAGCATGGCGATCAGCGGTGTGATGCCCACGCCTGCACCGATCAGCACCACAGGCCTGTCGCTGGAGCTATCCAGGGTGAAGCTGCCCATGGGCAGACGCACCTCCAGCCTGTCCCCTGCCCTGACACGCTCATGCAGATAGCGCGACGCCGGGCCCTGTGCCTTGACGCTGATCCGCAGGTAGCCGTCGGACGGCGCGCAGGACAGGCTGTAGGTGCGAACCAGCGGTGCATCGCTACCCAGCGGGATACGCACGGGAATGTGCTGGCCGGGCAAAAACGCCACCGGCTCGTCCGCAGCGAAATAGAAGGAGCGGATGTCGCGACTCTCCTGTTCCACACGCACCACCCGCCAGGTCAGCCACTGGCGCTGCCGCTCACGCTGCTTAAGCCGCTGCTCCGCCTCGGCCCAGGTGCCGGTCATCAGGCTGGTTGGCGCATATTCCTGAAAGGCCCAGCGCAAACTCACCGCCGCACGGCGCAGTACCACGTGCTCTATGTCCAACGTCCACAGCCGCTCGGCGCCCTCGAATGCCGCGATCAGCGGGCTATCGAGAATCACCTCGGTGCGCCCGGTCACCTGCAGTACATCGCCGCTGCTGAAATCGACGAACAACAGCCCGGCTCGCGGATTCTCCAGCAGGTTGCCGAGGGTGTTGAAATGCAGGTTGCCGGCGTAATCGGGAAGGGTCAGGCGGTTGCCTTCGACTCTGACGAAGCCGGGGCGGCCACCACGGTGTGAGACGTCCACCGAACGCACGCCGTGGGGGTGATCGATATAACTGGCAACGAACAAGGTGTCTGCGTTCGCGATCATCTGGGTGGTCGTGGCATCCAGCCCTTGCCCATCGATTCGTCCTTGCGCAGGTTCATCGACGCGCGTGTATTCGCGCAGCTGGATGTACTGCGGGCAATTGCCGAACGACTGCTCCACCTGCACGTCCAGCCGCCCTTCAGCGGCGTGAGCGATCAGCCCGTTGATGCGATTGCGCCGACGTGTGTGCAGCTCGATGCCGAGCAGGCCTATGGCCCCGCCTGTTACCAGTCCGGGCGTTGCCGGGTCATCGCTGACCGGGTGGATATCGATCAGCAGTTGCCGAGGGTCGGGCGAGCTGATGAAACCCTCCGTGCCTTCGAGCAGCGTCGCCCAAGGCGTGCCGCCCTGATCCACAGCGCCGGCGACGATAAACGGCAACTGCTGGTAGAACGTGCGGTGCTGGTCGGGCATGTGGTCACGAATGACCTTCTGCCCGAACACGTCCATGCGCTCCGACACACCTGCATGCTCCTGCAGGCGCTTCTCGCCGGCATGCCAGGGCGAGGTGCGATGATCGGGGAGTTGCGCCATGGCGGCATTCCTCGCGTGGGGTGGCGGCTCAGACGGTGGTCTGCAGGCCAATGGCAGTGCGTGGCATGGCGACGAAGCCAGGCAACGCTTCGATCCGTGCCAGCCAGGCACGCACGTTGGGGTAAGGTTCCAGCGAAACATTGCCCTCGGGGGCGTGGGCGATATACGAATAGTTGGCGACATCGGCGATGGTCGGTTCATTGCCGACGAGGAACGCCGACTTGGCCAGCTCAGCGTCCATCACCTTGAGCAAGGTGTGCGCGCGACCGATGACTTCGTCGGTGTTGAACGAAGCACCGAACACCGTCACCAGGCGAGCGGCTGCAGGGCCGAAGGCCAATGGCCCGGCGGCAACCGACAACCAGCGCTGTACGCGGGCGGCATTTACCGGGTCATGGGGGAGCCATTTGCCCGTCTTGTCGTAGGTGCTGGCCAGGTAGACGAGAATGGCATTGGAATCGGCGATCACAGTGCCGTTGTCATCGATCACCGGTACCTGGCCGAACGGGTTGAGGGCGAGGAAATCCGCCTGCTTGTGCGCGCCTTTGGCCAGGTCGACGAGTACCAGTTCGGTGGGCAGCTTCAGCAACGACAGCATCAGCTCGATGCGATGGGCGTGGCCGGACTTGGGGAAGTTGTAGAGTGTGATCACGGGCTGGGCTCCAGGGTTGGCACCGGGGTGGTGCCGACTGGAGCCCATGCTGCGCTGATTCGGCTGGCAGCAGAATCAGTGCCAGGAACAAACCATAATTTCGCTGGGCGAAATAATCGGGTGATCAGTGCCGCGACTGCTTCTGATAGCGATACAGGCCTCGCGCAGCCTCGATCACATGCGGCACGCAAGCCTGCAACTCATCGAAGCTCATGGCATCGAGCAACTCGAAGTTGTCTTCCAACCCATGCAGTGAAATCGCCTTGAGCAGCTGATCCTGCTCGGGCGGCAACTCGCCCCAAGCCGCTACCTGCGTGCCACGCATGTAGCCGAAGCACCACTCTTCCATGATGATCGCCGGGCCTTCCTCGGCCTCGCTCTCTTCGAACAGCGGTTCGAAGCCTTCGAGGTTCTCTGCCAATTGCTCGGCAACCTGATAGGCATAGCGCAGCATCAAGGCGGTGTAGGCCTCCTCATGGGCGGGCTTCTTGAACTTCGGTACCTTGCCGCCAGCGACGGTGGGCAGCCATTGCTCTGGCAGCACGTCGACCGGGGAGCTGGCCAGGGCGGTGAAAAAGCCGTTGAGCTCGGCCAGGTTGAGCACCGAATAGTCGTTGCCGTAGGTGATCAGCAGGTCTTCGAGGCGGGCGAGTTCTTTTTCGCTGAGGGCGGGGAGCATGTGCGGGTGTCCTGGGGTGAAGATTTGCGTGCACCCTAGCACATGGGGAATCAGCTTGAGGGAATAGTTACCTTACAAAATATTCGCGGGTGAACCCGCTCCCACTGGTATCGCACAAGGCTGGAAAGCCGTGCGCTCCTATAGGAGCGGGTCACCCGCGAATAGGCCGCTAGGCCTTATACCGCCAGCGCGCGCTCACGCAGCTCGCTGTTGAGGATGCGGTCGTTCTCACTGTAGTCGACCGGGCAGTCGATCACGTGCACGCCTGGGGTCTTGATGCAGTGCTCGAGCAGCGGCAGGAAGGCTTCGGCGCTCTCCACGCGGTGGCCATTGGCACCGTAGGCTTCGGCGTATTTGACGAAGTCCGGGTTGCCGTAGTCCAGGCCGAAATCGGTGAAGCCCATGTTGGCCTGCTTCCAGCGGATCATGCCGTAGCCGTCGTCACGCAGGATCACCACGGTGATGTGCATGCCCAGACGAACTGCAGTTTCCAGCTCCTGGCTATTCATCATGAAACCGCCGTCGCCGCACACCGAGATGACCGGGCGATCCGGGTACACCAGGTGCGAAGCCATTGCCGATGGCAGGCCGGCACCCATGGTCGCCAGGGCGTTGTCGAGCAGCACGGTGTTAGGCTTGTGCGCCTTGTAGTTACGGGCGAACCAGATCTTGTAGATGCCGTTGTCCAGGGCCACGATGCCTTCGGACGGCAGTGCGCGACGAATGTCGGCGACCAAACGCTGCGGGTAGACCGGGAAGCGGTTGTCGTCAGCGCCTTCGGCGATCTGCGCTTCGTTGGCTTCACGGATCGCCATCAGGCGGGTGAAGTCCCAGTGCGCGGTGTCGTTCAGCGCTTCGCTGATCTGCCACACGGCGTTGGCGATGTCGCCGATCACTTCGACCTGCGGGAAGTACACGGCATCGACTTCGGCGGAGCGGAAGCTGATGTGGATGACTTCGGTGCCGCCACGGACCATGAAGAACGGTGGCTTCTCGATCACGTCGTGGCCGATGTTGATGATCAGGTCGGCCGCTTCGATGGCGCGGTGGACGAAGTCACCGGAGGACAGCGCAGCGTTGCCGAGGAAGCGCGGGTGGCGCTCGTCGACCACACCTTTACCCATCTGGGTGGTGATGAACGGGATGCCGGTCTTGTCGATCAGTTGCTTGAGGACCTTGGCGGTCATCTTGCGGTTGGCGCCGGCGCCGATCACCAGGATCGGGCTGCGGGCCTTCTGCAGTTTCTCGACGGCAGCTTCGATGGCCACGTGCTCGGCCAGCGGGCGACGGTGCAGGCTGCGTGGGATCGGCAGGGCGTCGGTCTGCTCGGCGGCGATGTCTTCCGGCAGCTCAAGGTGCACTGCACCCGGCTTTTCTTCTTCAGCCAGGCGGAACGCTTCGCGCATGCGCGCCGGGATGTTGTCGGCCGAGGCGAACTGGTGGGTGTACTTGGTGATGGGGTCCATCATGCCGCACACGTCGATGATCTGGAAGCGGCCCTGCTTGGACTTCTTGATCGGCTTCTGGCCGGTGATCATCATCATCGGCATGCCGCCCAGGTAGGCGTACGCACTGGCAGTTACCAGGTTGGTTGCGCCAGGGCCCAGGGTCGACAGACTGACGCCGGTCTTGCCGGTCAGGCGGCCGTAGGTGGCAGCCATGAAGCCCGCGGACTGCTCGTGGCGGGTCAGAACCAGCTTGATCTTCGACTTGCGCAGGGATTCCAGCAGGTCGAGGTTTTCCTCACCAGGAATGCCGAACACATACTCGACACCTTCGTTTTCCAGGCATTGCACAACGACATCGGCGGCCTTGGCCATCTTGCTTGTAACCTCAAGTGATCGGACAGTGAAAGTCCAGAAATGCGCAGCACGGTACGCTGGCATCGCTCGGCTCGGGGGCCAGGATTGCCCCGAACTTAAGTCTTGACGCAGCTTAAGCGCAAACAAGTCACGTTAATTTGCGAGAAATATTGTCGCACCGTACAAACGGAGCAGATAGGAGGATACAGACAAAAGACATTTGGCTGCAGCGCCAAAGCGCCGCATGACGGGAGGGCAGAGGGTCGAAAAGACAAAACCCCTACCTGCATGCGCAGATAGGGGTTTTGCGAAATGAATCTTGACGATGACCTACTCTCACATGGGGAAACCCCACACTACCATCGGCGATGCATCGTTTCACTACTGAGTTCGGGATGGGATCAGGTGGTTCCAATGCTCTATGGTCGTCAAGAAATTCTGTAGCCAGAATGTCCAGATGGACAGCCCAGCGAATTCGGATATGTGAATTTGTGCTGCTCTTGTGAAAAGCGAATCTTCGGTTCTTTCGTCTTCACCACCGCAATCTGCATGAGCAAATTGCTTGGGTGTTATATGGTCAAGCCTCACGGGCAATTAGTATTGGTTAGCTCAACGCCTCACAGCGCTTACACACCCAACCTATCAACGTCGTAGTCTTCGACGGCCCTTTAGGGGATTCAAGATCCCAGTGAGATCTCATCTTGAGGCAAGTTTCCCGCTTAGATGCTTTCAGCGGTTATCTCTTCCGAACATAGCTACCCGGCAATGCCACTGGCGTGACAACCGGAACACCAGAGGTTCGTCCACTCCGGTCCTCTCGTACTAGGAGCAGCCCCTCTCAAATCTCAAACGTCCACGGCAGATAGGGACCGAACTGTCTCACGACGTTCTAAACCCAGCTCGCGTACCACTTTAAATGGCGAACAGCCATACCCTTGGGACCGGCTTCAGCCCCAGGATGTGATGAGCCGACATCGAGGTGCCAAACACCGCCGTCGATATGAACTCTTGGGCGGTATCAGCCTGTTATCCCCGGAGTACCTTTTATCCGTTGAGCGATGGCCCTTCCATACAGAACCACCGGATCACTAAGACCTACTTTCGTACCTGCTCGACGTGTTTGTCTCGCAGTCAAGCGCGCTTTTGCCTTTATACTCTACGACCGATTTCCGACCGGTCTGAGCGCACCTTCGTACTCCTCCGTTACTCTTTGGGAGGAGACCGCCCCAGTCAAACTACCCACCATACACTGTCCTCGATCCGGATAACGGACCTGAGTTAGAACCTCAAAGTTGCCAGGGTGGTATTTCAAGGATGGCTCCATGAGAACTGGCGTCCCCACTTCAAAGCCTCCCACCTATCCTACACAAGCAAATTCAAAGTCCAGTGCAAAGCTATAGTAAAGGTTCACGGGGTCTTTCCGTCTAGCCGCGGATACACTGCATCTTCACAGCGATTTCAATTTCACTGAGTCTCGGGTGGAGACAGCGCCGCCATCGTTACGCCATTCGTGCAGGTCGGAACTTACCCGACAAGGAATTTCGCTACCTTAGGACCGTTATAGTTACGGCCGCCGTTTACCGGGGCTTCGATCAAGAGCTTCGCTTGCGCTAACCCCATCAATTAACCTTCCGGCACCGGGCAGGCGTCACACCCTATACGTCCACTTTCGTGTTTGCAGAGTGCTGTGTTTTTAATAAACAGTCGCAGCGGCCTGGTATCTTCGACCGGCATGGGCTTACGGAGCAAGTCCTTCACCCTCGCCGGCGCACCTTCTCCCGAAGTTACGGTGCCATTTTGCCTAGTTCCTTCACCCGAGTTCTCTCAAGCGCCTTGGTATTCTCTACCTAACCACCTGTGTCGGTTTGGGGTACGGTTCCCAGTTATCTGAAGCTTAGGAGCTTTTCTTGGAAGCATGGCATCAACCACTTCGTCGCCTAATGGCAACTCGTCATCAGCTCTCGGCCTTGAAATCCCGGATTTGCCTAAGATTTCAGCCTACCACCTTAAACTTGGACAACCAACGCCAAGCTGGCCTAGCCTTCTCCGTCCCTCCATCGCAATAACTGGAAGTACAGGAATATTAACCTGTTTTCCATCGACTACGCTTTTCAGCCTCGCCTTAGGGACCGACTAACCCTGCGTCGATTAACGTTGCGCAGGAAACCTTGGTCTTTCGGCGTGCGAGTTTTTCACTCGCATTGTCGTTACTCATGTCAGCATTCGCACTTCTGATACCTCCAGCAAGCTTCTCAACTCACCTTCACAGGCTTACAGAACGCTCCTCTACCGCGTCATCAAAGATGACACCCGTAGCTTCGGTGCATGGTTTGAGCCCCGTTACATCTTCCGCGCAGGCCGACTCGACTAGTGAGCTATTACGCTTTCTTTAAAGGATGGCTGCTTCTAAGCCAACCTCCTAGCTGTCTAAGCCTTCCCACATCGTTTCCCACTTAACCATGACTTTGGGACCTTAGCTGACGGTCTGGGTTGTTTCCCTTTTCACGACGGACGTTAGCACCCGCCGTGTGTCTCCCATGCTCGGCACTTGTAGGTATTCGGAGTTTGCATCGGTTTGGTAAGTCGGGATGACCCCCTAGCCGAAACAGTGCTCTACCCCCTACAGTGATACATGAGGCGCTACCTAAATAGCTTTCGAGGAGAACCAGCTATCTCCGAGCTTGATTAGCCTTTCACTCCGATCCACAGGTCATCCGCTAACTTTTCAACGGTAGTCGGTTCGGTCCTCCAGTCAGTGTTACCTAACCTTCAACCTGCCCATGGATAGATCGCCCGGTTTCGGGTCTATACCCAGCGACTAAACGCCCTATTAAGACTCGCTTTCGCTACGCCTCCCCTATTCGGTTAAGCTCGCCACTGAATATAAGTCGCTGACCCATTATACAAAAGGTACGCAGTCACCTAACAAAGTAGGCTCCCACTGCTTGTACGCATACGGTTTCAGGTTCTATTTCACTCCCCTCTCCGGGGTTCTTTTCGCCTTTCCCTCACGGTACTGGTTCACTATCGGTCAGTCAGTAGTATTTAGCCTTGGAGGATGGTCCCCCCATGTTCAGACAAAGTTTCTCGTGCTCCGTCCTACTCGATTTCATTGACAAGAGATTTTCGTGTACGGGGCTATCACCCACTATGGCCGCACTTTCCAGAGCGTTCCACTAATCTCAAATCAACTTAAGGGCTGGTCCCCGTTCGCTCGCCACTACTAAGGGAATCTCGGTTGATTTCTTTTCCTCAGGGTACTTAGATGTTTCAGTTCCCCTGGTTCGCCTCTTGCACCTATGTATTCAGTACAAGATACTCAGCTTATGCTGAGTGGGTTCCCCCATTCAGAGATCTCTGGATCACAGTCTGTTTGCCGACTCCCCAAAGCTTATCGCAGGCTACCACGTCTTTCATCGCCTCTGACTGCCAAGGCATCCACCGTATGCGCTTCTTCACTTGACCATATAACCCCAAGCAATCTGGTTATACTGTGAAGACGACATTCGCCGAAAATTCGCATTTCGCTCAATTAAGAGCAGAACTCACAAATTTTACCTTAGCCTGATCCACCAGCAGTGAAACTGGTGTTCAGTCTATATCTATCACATATCCGAATTTTTAAAGAACGATCTGACAAAAGTCAGAAATCAACATTCAAACTGAATGCTCATTTCTAAGTTCTGACAAGTTACTGCGTACTGCGAAAGTGGTGGAGCCAAGCGGGATCGAACCGCTGACCTCCTGCGTGCAAGGCAGGCGCTCTCCCAGCTGAGCTATGGCCCCGTATACGGCTGAACCAAGTAATGGTAGGTCTGGGCAGATTTGAACTGCCGACCTCACCCTTATCAGGGGTGCGCTCTAACCAACTGAGCTACAGACCTATAACAGGGTCGCGTTACAGCATCGTCTTTTACAATGAATCAAGCAATTCGTGTGGGAGCTCATCAGCAGGCTGATGTCGTCGATTAAGGAGGTGATCCAGCCGCAGGTTCCCCTACGGCTACCTTGTTACGACTTCACCCCAGTCATGAATCACACCGTGGTAACCGTCCTCCCGAAGGTTAGACTAGCTACTTCTGGTGCAACCCACTCCCATGGTGTGACGGGCGGTGTGTACAAGGCCCGGGAACGTATTCACCGCGACATTCTGATTCGCGATTACTAGCGATTCCGACTTCACGCAGTCGAGTTGCAGACTGCGATCCGGACTACGATCGGTTTTGTGAGATTAGCTCCACCTCGCGGTTTGGCAACCCTCTGTACCGACCATTGTAGCACGTGTGTAGCCCAGGCCGTAAGGGCCATGATGACTTGACGTCATCCCCACCTTCCTCCGGTTTGTCACCGGCAGTCTCCTTAGAGTGCCCACCATTACGTGCTGGTAACTAAGGACAAGGGTTGCGCTCGTTACGGGACTTAACCCAACATCTCACGACACGAGCTGACGACAGCCATGCAGCACCTGTGTCAGAGTTCCCGAAGGCACCAATCCATCTCTGGAAAGTTCTCTGCATGTCAAGGCCTGGTAAGGTTCTTCGCGTTGCTTCGAATTAAACCACATGCTCCACCGCTTGTGCGGGCCCCCGTCAATTCATTTGAGTTTTAACCTTGCGGCCGTACTCCCCAGGCGGTCAACTTAATGCGTTAGCTGCGCCACTAAAATCTCAAGGATTCCAACGGCTAGTTGACATCGTTTACGGCGTGGACTACCAGGGTATCTAATCCTGTTTGCTCCCCACGCTTTCGCACCTCAGTGTCAGTATCAGTCCAGGTGGTCGCCTTCGCCACTGGTGTTCCTTCCTATATCTACGCATTTCACCGCTACACAGGAAATTCCACCACCCTCTACCGTACTCTAGCTTGCCAGTTTTGGATGCAGTTCCCAGGTTGAGCCCGGGGCTTTCACATCCAACTTAACAAACCACCTACGCGCGCTTTACGCCCAGTAATTCCGATTAACGCTTGCACCCTCTGTATTACCGCGGCTGCTGGCACAGAGTTAGCCGGTGCTTATTCTGTCGGTAACGTCAAAACAGCAAGGTATTAGCTTACTGCCCTTCCTCCCAACTTAAAGTGCTTTACAATCCGAAGACCTTCTTCACACACGCGGCATGGCTGGATCAGGCTTTCGCCCATTGTCCAATATTCCCCACTGCTGCCTCCCGTAGGAGTCTGGACCGTGTCTCAGTTCCAGTGTGACTGATCATCCTCTCAGACCAGTTACGGATCGTCGCCTTGGTGAGCCATTACCCCACCAACTAGCTAATCCGACCTAGGCTCATCTGATAGCGCAAGGCCCGAAGGTCCCCTGCTTTCTCCCGTAGGACGTATGCGGTATTAGCGCTCCTTTCGAAACGTTGTCCCCCACTACCAGGCAGATTCCTAGGCATTACTCACCCGTCCGCCGCTGAATCAAGGAGCAAGCTCCCGTCATCCGCTCGACTTGCATGTGTTAGGCCTGCCGCCAGCGTTCAATCTGAGCCATGATCAAACTCTTCAGTTCAATACTGCTTGGGTTTTTAAGAAACCCTAAACTTGGCTCAGCAATCTCAAATGACTATGTGATTTCTCGCATGGCCACTTGTGATGCTGATAATCTTTGTGACTATCAGTCCGTACTCACAAGCACCCACACGAATTGCTTGATTCGATTTGTTAAAGAGCGTTTGGTTAAGAGCTTTTCGTCTCAACCGAGGCGCGCATTCTACGCTTTCCTCATTTGCTGTCAAGCGTTATTTTGAAGTTTTTTCGAAACTGCTTTCTTTCAAAAGCGTTCAACTTCAACAACTTACCGCTTGCCTCGTTGCGTTCAACGCTGCGAGGAGGCGAATAATACGCGCTTTGAAATCAGAGTCAACACCTTGATCTGAAAAAACTTTCGATCTTCATCTGCGGCCACCTGGCAACTAAATGCATGAAGCGCCGCTCTGTAGAGAAACAACCCGTGGAGCGTGACGGCCATGAGCGATGCGCAGAGCGAAAAGACCCCAGGCCTGTCGGCGGATGAAGAAAAGGAAGTCAGCCATAACCAGCCGCCGCGGGCTGCGGTATTGCACGAGATCATTCGTTCCCAGGGCGATCAGGAACTGCAGCGCACGCTCGCGGCGCTGTGGTGGTCTGCCCTTGCCGCCGGCCTGACCATGGGCCTGTCATTAATGGCCATGGGGCTGTTCTATGCCCGACTGCCTGAAGGTGAAAGCGCCCAGGTCATCGCCAGCATCGGCTACAGCGCCGGTTTTCTTGCAGTTATCCTGGCACGCCAGCAACTGTTCACCGAAAACACCCTCACCGCCGTGCTGCCGGTCATGACCACGCCAACCCTGGCCAACCTCGGGCGCCTGCTGCGGCTCTGGAGCGTAGTACTGCTCGGCAACCTCGCGGGCACCCTGCTGGTGGCCTGGGTGATGCTCGAACTGCCGATCTTCGACAGCAAGACCGACGTAGCCTTCCTCGAAGTCGGGCGCAAGGTAATGAAGAACGACATCAGCCAGATGTTCGCCAAAGGCATCGTATCGGGCTGGATGATCGCCACCATGGTCTGGATGATCCCGTCCATGGAGCAGGCCAAGATCTGGATCATCCTGATGATCACCTACCTGATGGCGCTGGGTGACTTCACCCATATCGTCGTTGGCTCGGTAGAAGTCTCCTACCTGGTATGGGCGGGCGACGAAACCTGGCGCAGCTTCTGGCTGGCATTCGCCTTGCCGACCCTGGCTGGCAACATCATCGGTGGCAGTTTCATCTTCGCCCTGATCAGCCATGCCCAGGTTCGCAGCGACAGCGGCAAGCCGCCATCGCAACTATTAAAGGATAAAGAAGGTCAGCAACACCGGGACTGAACTCAGCGCGCCGCCAATGCCCGTTCGGCCGCCCTACCCCGCTGTCGCGCCGGGTGCGGCTGCCACCAGTTCTGCCCCTCGTGCGGTGAGTCGATACTGACCTGCTCGCCCATCTGTGGCGTACTCAGCCGCACCTGGGCTGCAGCTGCCAGCGCGACGATGCGCTCGAACGGCTCCTGCCAGCCATGGATGGACAGGTCGAAGGTGCCATTATGAATCGGCAACATCCAGCGCCCGCGCAAATCCAGGTGTGCCTGCAAGCTCTGCTCAGGTTGCATGTGCACGTTGGGCCAGGCCACGTTGTAGGCTCCCGTTTCGATCAACGTCAGGTCGAACGGCCCGAAGCGCTCGCCGATTTCAGCAAAGCCGGCGAAGTAACCGGTATCACCGCTGAAGAACACACGCGTCTGGTCATCTATCAGCACCCAGGAAGCCCACAAGGTGCGGTTGCTGTCGAACAGGCCACGCCCGGAGAAGTGTTGCGCGGGCGTGGCAACGAAACGCACACCCTCGACTTCGGTTTCCTGCCACCAGTCCAGTTGCACGACCTTTGCAGCAGGCACCCCCCACTCGATCAGCAGGTCCCCCACCCCGAGCGGCGCAAGGAAGCGCTCGGCACGCGGAGCCAGCCGGCGTATCGCCTGCTCATCGAGGTGGTCGAAATGGTCGTGGGACAGAATTACCGCCGTCAGCGGCGGCAGCTCATCCAGCCCCAGCGGTGGCGCATGAAAGCGCAGCGGCCCGGCCCATTGCACCGGCGAGGCGCGCTCGGCGAAGACCGGGTCGGTAATGAAGTAGCGACCACGCAGCTTGAGCAATACTGTGGAATGGCCCAGGCGCCAGAGGCTGTGGTCCGGCGCATCGAGCACCTGCTGGCGGGTCATGGGCTGCACGCTGATTGCGGCCGCCGGCCGGGTTTCCGGCGGCTTGCGCAGGAACAGGTACTTGAGGCCGATGCGCAGCTTCTTCAGCACGCCATCCTGGGGCAGGCTGGCCTGGTTGTGAAAGCGTCCGTCCCGCTGCGGCGCCGATCGGTCGCCAGGATTCGCCATGGGAGCCATGAGCAGCAACACTCCAAGCAAGAGGAAAGGCTTCATGTTACCCCACTGGGATCACATCAACCGTGAATTGGCTTGTAAGGTCATTTTTCGCCGATGAAACACTGTTCAACAATATTCACGTGAGTTATGCGATAAACGGCACCCCAGCAGAAGATCAACGACCATGATGGACAATCGCAGCGGCAAGGGACTTTCTTTCGTCAGGCGCATCTACCTTCCGCGTGTCATCGGCCTGGGGATCGGCCTGTTCAGCGTAGCCGCTGCCGTGGCGCCGCTGTCGCCGCCAACCTGGGTCTGGGTGCTTCTGCTGTTCAATGGCCTGCTCTGGCCACATGTCGCCTATCAGTGGGCATCGCGTTCGGCGTCCCCTTATCAGGCGGAACAGCGCAACATGCTGCTGGACTCGCTGCTAGGCGGTTTCTGGACTGCGGCCATGCACTTCAACCCGCTGCCGAGCGTGACCGTACTGTCGATGATGACCATGAACAACGTCGCGGCGGGCGGCAAGCGCCTGATCGTTCGCGGGATCATGGCTCAACTGGCCGGCATCCTGCTGGCCAGCACGCTACTGGGCACCGGGCTGCAGCTGAACGCCACGGCGCTGCAGATCTACGCCTGCCTGCCCATGCTGACCCTCTATCCGTTGGCCCTTGGCTGGGTTTGCTACCGTCTGGCAATCAAACTGGCCGAGCACAAGCGCCGCCTCAGCGCCCTGAGCCTGACCGACAGCCTGACCGGCCTGCTCAACCACGGCGCCTGGAAAGACCTGCTGCTGCTCAGGTTCCAGGCCTGCCGGCAACAACAGTCGCCCGCAGTGATCGCGCTGATCGACATCGATCACTTCAAGACCATCAACGACACCTTCGGCCACGTGGTCGGCGATTGCGTACTGCGCCAGATGAGCGAGCAGCTCAAGCGCAACCTGCGCGAGTCCGACCAGGCCGGGCGCTACGGCGGCGATGAGTTCTGCGTGATCCTCCCCGCCACCAGCGAGGCTCAGGCCTGCCAGGCCATGGAGCGCCTGCGCGAACAGGTCGCCAGCTACCGCAACCCGCAGCTGCCGCACCTGCGCATCAGCCTGAGCATTGGCCTGGCGGCGTTCCATGCCGACCTCCAGTCCCCCGAGCACTGGCTGGAGCAGGCCGACAAGGCGCTGTACAGCGCCAAGCGCCGCGGTCGCGACCAGGTCAATTTCGCCCAAGGCGAGGCCTCCCCGCTCAGGCTGGCCTATCCTGACTGAACCTCCTTGCTGATTGCCCGGCAGGGGACTGCAGTCAACAAGGAGTTGTTCGCGCATGGCCAGGACCGCCAGCCCCCTCCCCCGCCTCCAGGTGCGTCATCTGATTGGCGGCTTCTGCGTCGTTTTCGGCCTCGCCTGCCTGGTCACGCTGGGTGCCTTGTTCAATATCGCCGCCACGCTCGACGAACAGGAGCAGCAACGCAGTGCGTTCCATGCCACCCAGGCGCTGGAACAACGGTTGCTGGCCTCCAGGCAGTTTCTTTCCAGCTACGCGGTGTGGGACGCCGCCTTCGAACACCTGGCTGGCAAGGTCGACTGGCAGTGGGCCTATGAAGAAAAGAATGTCGGCGAGTCGCTGTACAGCGCCAGCGGCTACGAAGGGGTATTCGTGGTGGAGGACCAACGCACCACCTATGCGCTTTTCAAGGGGGCGCCGACCCAGGCGGATGCTGGCAGCTTCATCGATACCCCCCTGGCCGCAGTCATCGACGCGGCACGTGGGGCCGCCAGCGCCCGCGAGCAGATTACCCGCTTCGTCATGTTCAACAACTGGCCAGCAGTGCTCAGCGCTGCCGCCGTGCGCCCGGACCGGGATGTTTCCGCGCAGGAGGTGAGCCAGGCACCGGTCATGCTGTTCGTCGACCAGCTCACCGAAGCCAAGCTAGAGCGCCTGGGCGCGGGTGCAGGCCTTGCGCACATGCACATCGAAAAGAACGGCGAGCACGACCGCCCCCAGCAACAAATCGCCCTGGGCGACACCGGCTACCACCTGACCTGGACCAGCCCGCAGCCTGGGCGACAACTGCTATGGGCCGTGCTGCCGCCCTTGATTTGCGCACTGCTGATACTGGCCTTGGTCATGCTCTATCTGTTTCGCCATGCGCTGCGCAGCTCCCGCGCCATCGACCTCAGCCTTGAGCGCCTGCAGGAAAGCAACCAGGCGCTGGAAGCCAGTGAACAGCGTTTTCGCGCGGTCGCCGAGGCTGCGTCCGACTGGATCTGGGAGACCGACCGCCAGCAACGGCTGACCTATCTGTCACAACGATTCGTCAAGGTCACCGGCGACCCGGTCGAGGTCTGGCTGGGCCAGCCGCTCAACCAGTTGCTCAGCTGTGAAACCACTCCCCTTTCTCCGTGGCTCGACGCCCAGGCCGAGGCCGATTCGGAGCAACCGGCCAACCTGCGCTGTGCCTACCTCGACCACAACGGCCTGAGCCGCTACTGCCGGATTTCAGCCCGGGCGATCCGCTTCGATGGCAAGCTCGCCGGCTTTCGCGGCACGGCCAGCGATATCACCGACGAAGTCGAGGCCCATGCGCGCATCCAGCACCTGTCGCTGCACGACCCGCTGACCGGCCTGGCCAACCGCAACAAGCTGGCCCGGCACCTCGAACAGGCATTGCTGCGCGGCAGTGACTCGCCGCCGCTGACCCTGCTGCTGCTCGACCTCGACAACTTCAAGCCCATCAACGACTCCCTTGGCCACGCGGCAGGTGATGCAGTCCTGCAAGAGATCGCCGCGCGCCTGCGTGACACCACGCGTGACGTTGACCTGGTGGCGCGTCTGGGCGGTGACGAGTTCGTCCTGGTGCTCACCGGCATGGATAACCGCAGCGAGATCGACAAGCTGTGCCGGCGGCTCATCGAATTGCTGCAACAGCCCATCGCCTTCGAAAGCCATCAGTTGCACATCGGCGCCAGCGTCGGCATCGCCCAGACACGCAATCAAGGTTTCGATGCTGGCGAGCTGATCCGTTGTGCGGACATCGCCCTCTACCAGGCCAAGGCCGATGGCAAAGGCACCTGGCGCTACTTCAGCGCCGAGATGAACCAGCAGATCCAGTATCGCCGCCAACTGGAAAATGACCTGCGCCGCGCGCTGAACAACAACGAGTTCGTTCTCCATTACCAGCCACGCTACCGCCTGGGCGACTTGCGCATCGTTTCGGTCGAAGCCCTGCTGCGCTGGCAACATCCGCAAGAAGGCCTGCTTGCCCCGGATACCTTCATACCGCTGGCCGAGCAAAGCGAGCTCATCGTCACCCTGGGACGCTGGGTACTGCGCGAAGCGTGCCGCAGTGCACTCGACTGGCCGGAGCACCTGCTGGTGTCGGTAAACCTGTCACCGGCGCAGTTCATGCGCAGCGACGTGGTTGCCGACATTCGCGAGATCCTTCTGGAAACACGCTTCCCCGCCCAGCGGCTGGAGCTGGAGATAACCGAGAACGTGATGCTCAACGATATCGAAGGCGCCCTGGGCACCATGCTCGCGCTCAAGGAGCTGGGCGTTCGGCTGAACATGGACGACTTCGGTACAGGCTACTCGTCGCTGGGTTATCTGCGCACCTATCCGTTCGACAGCATCAAGATCGACAAGCGCTTCATCGCCGGCCTGGCCAACGCCACCGGCAACGACCGGGCGGTGGTGCAGGCCATCATCAACCTGGGCCAGGCGATGGGGCTTACCGTGACCGCCGAGGGGGTGGAAACCGAACAGCAGCTGCAAACCCTGGCCAGGGACAATTGTCATGAAGTGCAGGGTTATTACCTGAGCCGGCCACTGGACAGGGCCGGCTTCGAGCAATTGTTGCAACACAGGCCGGGTTGCTCTGCCGATGCCACCTGAACCTGCTCAGCGCAGCGAGCGCTCGGCCACGATCTCCGGCAAATCGCTGCGCCGCAGGTAGATGCGCAATGGCTCGCCGATGTTCAGCCGGTCATCCACATGCTGCTCCAGCAACAGCGCCAGACGCTCCCGGCACAGTGCCATGCGCGCGCCCTGTTGTGGCCGCCAGACGAATTCGTTGCAGGGGGTGATGCTGTCATCCGCCACGTCCATGCCGAACGCGTCCTCGGAAAACCGCACGATATGGACGCCGCGCTTGCCGTGAAAGCCGACAAAACCATTGAGCTGGTCGGCAGCGCTGCAGATGTCCTGGGAAGTGATGGCCATGGCGTAACCTCGCAAATGAACGGAAGTGACGCACGCCAGGCAGGCAACGGTCGCCTCTGATGGGCGACGCGCAGTGGGCAGCCTAGCTCATGTGCTCATCGTTGTGCCAAGGTTTTCGTCGTCTGGCATGAGATCGACTGGCATGGCGTCGACCTGCGACGCCAGCAGCCCGCCCAGCCAGCCCATGAAAGCCTGGACCCTACGTGGCACATGCCGTTGCCGGGCATACAGCAAGGACACCGGCATGGCCTGTGCCTGCCAGCCGTGCATCACCTCCACCAGCTCGCCGCTTGCCAGGTGATGCGCCACACCCACTGCCGGCACCTGGATCAAGCCAAGGCCCGCCAGGCATGCCGCCGAATAGGCCTCGGCATTGTTGACCGTGACCACGCCGGCCATGGGCTGAAAGCATACCTGGCCGGCCTGCATGTATTCAAAGCCCGCGCTGCGCGCCCCCAGGTTGCGCACATAGTGGACCAGGCGGTGCTCCTCCAGATCGTCCAGGTTCTGTGGCACGCCGTAACGGGCAAGGTAGCTGGGGCTGGCGCAATTGCGCATGCTCAACTGGCCGACAGAACGCGCCACGACATCCAGATCACTTAGTGCACCGATGCGCATGACACAGTCGAAGCCTTCACGCAGCAGGTCAACTTGTCGATCGGTGCAACTGATCTCCACCTCCAGCCTGGGAAACCGCGACAGGAACTGCGGCAAGGCCGGAATGATCACACGGCGGGCCATCATGGTCGGCATGTCGACCCGCAAGCAGCCGGCCAGCTCGGCATCGTCCGCGCGGAACAGGCTCTCGATCTCGTCCATGCCCGACAGCAGGTCCTTGCTACGCTCATACAGCAACGAACCGTCCTGAGTCGCCTGGACGCGCCGCGTAGTGCGGTTGAACAGGCGCGTGCCGAGCAAATGCTCCAATGCCCTCACCTGCTCCGATACCGTCGAGCGCGGCAGGCCCAGGCTGTCTGCCGCCAGTGTGAAACTGCTCAATTCACTGACGCGAACGAAGGTGCGCAGCAGTTCCAGCTTGTTCATATCCACTCCGACTGTTCGGTAAACGCGAACAGTATTTCCGATTCCGCTGGATTTAACAGCAGCAGCACGATCAATAACCTGTCCGTCATCCACCACCGACGAGGGATACGACATGACTCGCAAGATCGCTCTGATTACTGGCGCCAGCCGTGGCCTGGGCCGCAATGCCGCCGAACACCTGGCTGCACGCGGTATCGACATCATCGGCACCTACCACAGCAAGGCTGACGAAGCCCAGCAGGTGGCCAAGGCCCTCGAAGAGGCTGGAGCCAAGGCGGCCATGCTGCAACTGGATGTCGGCGACAGCAGCAGCTTCGCCAGCTTTGCCGAACGCCTGGGCACCACCTTGCAACAACACTTCGGCCGTGAGCGCTTCGACTTCCTGGTGAACAATGCCGGTATCGGCCTGAATGTACCGTTCAGCGAAACCACCGAGGCGCAGTTCGACCAGTTGTTGAACATTCAGCTCAAGGGGCCGTTCTTCCTCACCCAGCGGCTGCTGCCGTTGCTGGCCGATGGCGGGCGCATCGTCAACATCTCGTCCGGGCTGGCGCGTTTCGCACTGCCTGGGTATGCCGCCTATGCGGCCATGAAGGGGGCGATGGAGGTCTTGACCCGGTATCAGGCCAAGGAGCTCGGGGCACGCGGCATCCGCGTCAACATCCTCGCACCGGGGGCGATCGAGACTGATTTTGGTGGCGGGGTAGTGCGCGACAACCAGCAGGTCAATGACTTCATTGCCGGCAATACGGCGCTGGGGCGGGTCGGGTTGCCCGATGATATCGGCGCCGCCATCGCGCTGTTGCTCGAAGAGGGCAATGGATGGATCACCGGGCAGCGGCTGGAAGTGTCTGGCGGGATGTTCCTTTAAAGCAGAAATTCTGCGGCCGTTTTGCGGCGCCCTGGCCATCACTGTTCTGCCTGATCCTCATGCACCTGCACGCTGGCGGTCATCCCCGCGCTCAGGTGCACGCCTTCGGGAATCTGGTCCAGCCTGATCCGCACCGGGATCCGCTGCGCCAGCCGCACCCAGTTGAAGGTCGGTTCCACCACTGGCAGCAGCTGGCTGTCCGGGTTGCTGTTGCTGTCGGTGATACCGCGGCTGATGCTTTCTACATGGCCCTGCATCGCATCGCCCGCGCCCATCAGCCAGACCTTCACCTCATCGCCAACCCGAATGCGCGGCAGCTTGGTTTCCTCGAAATAGGCCTGGATGTAGAACGTCGAATCATCCACCAGCGCCATCACCGATTGACCGGTATTCACATAATTGCCCTGCGCCAGACGCAGGTTCGTGATATGACCGCTACGCGGCGCCCGCACTTCGCTGCGCGCCAGGTTGATCTTCGCCACCTGCAACTGGGCTTCGGCCTCATGCAATTCGCCGCGGGCTACGGCGGCGTTGATCTGGGCATTCTCGCGCAGCTCGGCACTGATCGCCTCCGGCCCCAAGGCTGTGCGCCGCGCTGCTTCACGCTCGCGCAGGTGCAGCTGTTGAGCGCGAGTTTCAGCCACCGCGCTGGCTTGGTCGAACGCGGCCTGGAAGCGCTCGCGATCGATGCTCATCAGCAGGTCGCCAGCCTTGACCTGCTGGTTGTCCTGCACCTTCAGCTCACGCACCCAGCCAGACACGTCCGGGGCGATCACCACCACATCGGCACGCACCCGGGCATCACGCGTCCATGGCGTGAGCATGTAGTACTGCCAGAGCTTGAAGCCGGCCAGAACGGCAATGGCGACCACGCACAAGGTCACCAGGGTACGGACGACGGCACGCATTGAATCACTCCTTACAAAGGCCCCAGCAGGCGAACTACCAGGAACAGCACACAAACGAACAACGCCGTGTCGAACAGCGCCTCATGCCAGATCCAGCGCCCCAGCGGCGTGGCCTGCACCACCAGGCGCAGCACGCCGGTCAGCGCCAGCGCCATCAGCACATAAATCAGGAACGGGCTGAGCAGCACACCGCCCAGCTCCCACTCACGCAAGCCCATGGGCATCCTCCTGCGAACGGCACCACTTCCCCCAGCTTTTCTGCAACTGCAGTACCGCGCCCTGGGCGAGACGCAACGGGTCGCTGGCCGGCGCCCGCTGCAAGGCGGCGATGAACTGCTCGCTGGCTGCATCCAGGCGCTGCCCGCGACCCGCTGCCGGGCCTTTGGCCAGCACCGCCTCGACCTGCTGCAGGTACTCGCGCTCGGCGCCAGCCAATGCCACCTGGGCCACCTGGGCCACCGCCAGGCACATGCGCAAGTGCACCAGTTCGTCTCCGATATCCAGCCCATGCAGGCCGTCATCCCAGCGCTTGCGCTCGGTGGCCGGCAATTCACTGGCATGCCGGGCCAGCTGCATCAGGCGGTCGGCCATGCGCCCGCCAAACCAGCTGTCGGCACCGCGCAAATCGCGTCGGGTCAAGCGCACCAGGTCGCTCTGGGTCGCGGCGCGCAGGCGCCGGCCAAGCCAGGCCGGGTGACGGAACACCAGCAGGCGGAACGCCAACACGGCGGCGCCCACACCCATCAACATGGCCAGGGCGCTGTTGAGCATGGTCGCCACACCAAACGTCATGGCATTGAGCGGCGAGACCAGCACGATGAAATGCAGGCAATATGAAGTCGCCGTGGCGCCGGTACGTGGATGGGCCATGCCTAGCGCCCCGAAGAACAGCGGCACGCCCATGCCCAGGCAGAGCATGGCGAAGCTGCTCCACTGCGGCAGGATGATCTGCCCGACCAGGAAGGCGGCCGGGATCGCCAGGAAGATCCCGCGCAAGAAACTCAGGCCGATCTGCGCGCCGTTCTCGCGGCTGGCGAACAGGCTGCAGACCACGCAGGTCAGCACCAGGCCGCCTGGCGCCGACGGCCAGGCAGTGGCCAGCCAGAAGCTGCTCATCACCAGGAAGGCCAGGGCACTGCGTGAACCGAACAACAACGCCAGCGACCAGTCGCGATGCACCGCCAGGCCCTGGGCGACATCCTTCGGCGCCCTGCCCGCCTCGACATCGTCCAGGGCCTGGGTGGCGGCCATGGCGAAGTCCAGCAGCAAGGCCATGCGCGCCAGGCAGAAGTGCTCGGCCGAGCTGATCTGCTCGTCATGTGCGGCGTCCCAGATACGCTGGCGCAACACCAGCAGGCTCGGCTGATCGGGGTTGACCAGCAGTGCACGCAGTTGTTCAAGCCAAGGACCAAGGCGCCCGGCTTCGTGCTCGTCCAGTTGCCGCCACTGCCGGCGGACCGAGCGTGAAATGCGCAGCAGCACCATGAGTTTCTGGCTCAGCCCGCGAATGGCCTTGGCCCGCAGCCGCCCGCGCGGGCCCTCGAACCAGGCGTGCTCGCGCTGGGTATCGATGGCGACGATGCGACCGAGGCTGTCCAGCAACCCTTTGCGCGCTTCATCCTCGCCGCCCAGCATCGCGCTTGCCGCCTGCAACCCGTTCTGCCAGGCCTGACGGGCCTGCCCGGCGAGCTGCTGCTCGACCCGCATCGGCCAGATCAAGGCACTGCTGGCGGTTGCGCAGAAGATCCCCAGGCAGATCTCGGTGCAACGCGCCACCGCCTGGTCGAACACCTGCAAGGGATGACTGATGGCGGGCAAGGCAATGATGGCTGCGGTGTAGCCGGCCAGTACGAACGAATAGGCCCAGGCACTGCGTAACTGGGTGGAGGCCGCCGTGCACAGGGCCAGCCACAGCGCCAGGGTGATCAGGAACAGCCATGGGGTCTGGGCGAACAGGCCGATGAACACCACCGACATGACCGTGCCGACCAAGGTCCCGGCCATACGCGCCAGGCCCTTTTGCACCACCATCCCCGACAACGGCTGGGCGACGATGAATGCGGTCATCAACGCCCAGGACGGTTGCTCCAGCCCCCAACGCATGGCCAGCCACAGCGCCAGGCCCGCCCCAAGCAGGGTCTTGATGGCGAACTTGATGGCGAGGCTGCTGGGTGCGAACAGGGCCTGGAAGGTGATGGGCACGAATCGGACCTTGCGGGGGATGGTTACATGAACGATAGACAATGGAGAGAAGGATACTGTCGAAACGATTGGTTAGCTAGCTAATCATCTTTATCGACAAAAATCGCAGGCAAAAAAATAGGCGACCGAAGTCGCCCAAAATGCCTTGCGTGCTCGTGAAGCCGGAAGGTCAGCGCGGCTTGCGCTTTTGCGAGTCCTTCCAGATGAAAATGCCCAGACCGGCAAAGAATGCAAACATCAACCCGACCGTTACCACGCCCGCGATAACCACATTGTCGAAAAACATGCTGGCCTCCCGATTCGTTTGCCGTTGTCCGATGGATGCAAGGTAACGAATACGGGGGCGGGGAAAATTGATCAGGGTCAATGCTGCCCGGGACCGGGCACGCGAGGCGGGTGCAGGGTTGACCTGCGTCAAGTTTCAGCGCTTCTTGGGCTTGCCCTTGGGCTTCTTTTTCTTCGCGGTGGCAAGCGGCATGGCCTGCTCGAACGCCTGGCGCACTTCGTTCAGGCGTTTTTCCTTGAGGTCATGGATGCGCTTGGCGCGCTCGGCATCGAAGTCGATGAGGTTGTCTTGGCTCATGGGTGGGCTCGACGATCTACAGAGACTTGCATCATGAAGCCAGGCGCCGGCCGTGACCAGCCCCGCGTCAGACTTCGATATCGACCAGCAGGCCCTGACGCTGGTGCTCGCCCATCAGCGGCGCCACCGGCACGGTATTGTCGGCGTTGACTTCATCACCCGGCACCGCGTTGTAACGCTCCTCATCGCCCTTGCTGTTGCGCCGTTGCTGCTGCCGGCGCTGCTCTTCACGCAGCAGCAAGGCCTGCTCCTGCGGGTCGCGCTGCTGCTTGAGGTCGATGGCGCTTTCATTGGACGACGGCTGCACGGGCACCACCGGCTTGATATCGGGGGTCTGCTTGACCGGGTCCTGTTGCGAGGTCACGGGGGCGGCACTGAGCGGGATGATCGGCGGCAGCATGGAAGTTCTCCTGTGCCCACTGTATCGGCCATCCGTTAGCCAGCTTGAGCGTCAAAAGGTAAGGATGTGCGGCCTTTCACGGCCGCGCCATGCCAGTATAGACAGCCGTTATTCGGCTTCATCCTCAGGGTCGTCGTTGGCCGGCGGGCTGGCTTCGCTCCAGGGCCGCTTGTAGACCTGCTGCCAGACCGAATCCATGTGCTCACGCAGCACCTGGGGCGCGTTCTTCAGCGAAGCGCTGTCTTCACGTTCGCCGCCAACCGGTTCTTCACCTGCCGGAGTGATCAGCGACTGACCAGTGATGGTGTAGGTGTTCTGCCCCTCACGCATCTCGATGGCGATGTCGTGCGGGTCGATGCCGCCGCCACAGAAGGCATGGCTGGCCACGGTCACCTCGGCGACACCGTCCTTGTTCAGGTCACTGACGTCACTGACATCGGTATAGAAGTCGACATCCAGGTCCAGCCCCGGGCAAGTGGTTTCCTGCTCGATCTGCCAGCGCGGCTTGAACGCATCTCCCTCGGAGGTGCGCCCGTACAGGGTGGCCTTGAGCACCACCTTGTCGACCTCCTGCTCGGACTCGGCATCGACCGCCTGGCCGTCGCTGCGGCTGAGCACCAGCAGCCCCTCGCCGTCGCGGTCGCGGAAGTGCACGCTCTTGATCGGCGTCTGCACGCCCAGCACTTCGAGCTGCTCGACCGGGATCGCAGGCAAGGTTTCGAAATTTTTCTGTTCACAGGCAGCCAGCAGCAGAAAGCTGCCCAGGGCCAGGGAAGTGTGCAACCAGCGGTGCTTGAGCGGCATATCGGTACGTAGCCCTCGTCAGCAAGACAGTGTTCTGCGATGAAACAGCTAGACTCATGGACTTCTGGTCTATGGTCCGCCCGGCCTATCCGTTAACATAGCCGGCTTTTTCATCGCGGGAGTTCAGGCAGTATGGCGCAGCAGTATCAACCGGGGCAACGCTGGATCAGCGACAGTGAAGCGGAGCTTGGCCTGGGGACCATCCTGGCGCAGGATGGCCGCCTGTTGACCGTGCTCTACCCGGCCACTGGCGACACCCGTCAGTATTCCCTGCGCAATGCGCCGCTGACCCGCGTGCGTTTCTCGCCGGGTGACCAGATCACCCACTTCGAAGGCTGGAAGCTGACCGTGCGCGAGGTCGAGGACATCGACGGGCTGATGGTCTACCACGGCCTGGATGGCCAGAACCAGGCGCGCACCCTGCCAGAAACCCAGCTGTCGAACTTCATCCAGTTCCGCCTGGCCAGCGACCGCCTGTTTGCCGGGCAGATCGACCCGCTGTCGTGGTTCAGCCTGCGTTACAACACCCTGCACCACACCAGCAAGCAGATGCAGTCCTCGCTATGGGGCCTGGGCGGTTGCCGCGCGCAACCGATCGCCCACCAGTTGCACATCGCCCGCGAAGTCGCCGACCGCAGCGCCCCACGCGTTCTGCTGGCTGACGAAGTAGGCCTGGGCAAGACCATCGAGGCCGGCCTGGTGATTCACCGCCAGCTGCTGTCCGGCCGCGCCAACCGCGTGCTGATCCTGGTTCCGGAGAACCTTCAGCACCAGTGGCTGGTGGAAATGCGCCGGCGCTTCAACCTGCAGGTCGCTCTGTTCGACGCCGAGCGCTTCATCGAAAGCGACGCCAGCAACCCGTTCGAGGATGCCCAGCTGGCGCTGGTCGCCCTGGAGTGGCTGGTCGATGACGAAAAGGCCCAGGACGCGCTGTTCGCCGCTGGCTGGGACCTGATGGTGGTCGACGAGGCGCACCACCTGGTGTGGCACGAAGAGCAGGCCAGCACCGAATACAGCCTGGTCGAGCAATTGGCCCAGGTCATCCCGGGCGTGCTGCTGCTGACCGCTACCCCCGAACAGCTTGGCCAGGACAGCCACTTCGCCCGCCTGCGCCTGCTCGACCCCAACCGTTTCCATGACCTCGCGGCGTTCCGCGCCGAGAGCGAAAACTACCGCCCGGTGGCCGAAGCCGTGCAGGAACTGCTTGAAGAAGGCCGCCTGTCACCCAAGGCCCATGCCACCATTCAAGGCTTCCTCGGCGCCGAAGGCGAAGCCCTGCTGGCCGCAGTCAACGATGGTGATACCCAGGCCAGTGCCCGCCTGATCCGCGAACTGCTCGACCGTCACGGCACTGGCCGCGTGCTGTTCCGCAACACCCGTGCGGCCGTCCAGGGCTTCCCCGAGCGCCAGCTGCATCCATACCCGCTGGCCAACCCGGCGCCCTACCAGGACCTGCCAGCCGGCGAACATGCCGAGCTGTACCCGGAAGTGGCCTTCCAGGCCCAGGGCGAAGTCAGCGATGACGAACGCTGGTGGCGCTTCGACCCACGTGTCGACTGGCTGATCGACACGCTGAAGATGCTCAAGCGCACCAAGGTCCTGGTGATCTGCGCCCACGCTGAAACCGCCATGGACCTGGAAGACGCCCTGCGCGTGCGCTCCGGCATCCCGGCCACGGTGTTCCACGAAGGCATGAGCATCCTCGAGCGTGACCGCGCCGCGGCCTACTTCGCCGACGAGGAATTCGGCGCCCAGGTGCTGATCTGCTCCGAGATCGGCAGTGAAGGCCGCAACTTCCAGTTCGCCCATCACCTGGTGATGTTCGACCTGCCGGCCCACCCGGACCTGCTCGAACAGCGCATCGGCCGTCTCGACCGTATCGGCCAGAAGCACACCATCGAACTGCACATTCCGTATCTGCAGGACAGCCCGCAGGAGCGCCTGTTCCAGTGGTACCACGATGGCCTGAACGCTTTCCTCAATACCTGCCCGACCGGTAACGCCCTTCAGCACCAGTTCGGCCCGCGCCTGCTGCCGATGCTCGAAGGCGGCGATGCCAAGGCCTGGACCGCATTGGTCGACGAGGCCCGTGGCGAGCGCGAGCGCCTGGAGGCAGAACTGCACAGCGGCCGTGACCGCCTGCTGGAGCTCAACTCCGGTGGTGCCGGCGAGGGCCAGGCGCTGGTCGAGGCAATCCTCGAGCAAGACGACCAGTTCGCCCTGCCGATCTACATGGAAACCCTGTTCGACGCCTTCGGCATCGACAGCGAAGACCATTCGGAGAACGCCCTGATCCTCAAGCCGAGCGAGAAGATGCTCGACGCCAGCTTCCCGCTGGGCGACGACGAAGGCGTGACCATCACCTACGACCGCGCCCAGGCGCTGTCGCGTGAAGACATGCAGTTCCTCACCTGGGAACACCCGATGGTGCAGGGCGGCATGGACCTGGTGCTGTCCGGCTCGATGGGCAACACCGCTGTCGCGCTGATCAAGAACAAGGCACTCAAGCCAGGCACCGTGCTGCTCGAACTGCTGTTCGTCAGCGAGGTGGTGGCGCCGCGCAGCCTGCAACTGGGCCGCTACCTGCCGCCAGCTGCGCTGCGCTGCCTGCTCGATGCCAACGGCAACGACCTGGCTTCGCGGGTGGCGTTCGAAACCCTCAATGACCAGCTCGAAAGCGTGCCGCGGGCCAGCGCCAACAAGTTCGTGCAGGCCCAGCGTGACGTGCTGGCCCAGCGCATCAGTGGTGGTGAAGCCAAGGTCATGCCGGTCCACGTCGAACGCGTGGCCGAAGCCCAGCGCCGCCTGGTCGCCGAGGCCGATGAAGAGCTGGCACGCCTGACCGCGCTGCAGGCAGTCAACCCGAGCGTGCGTGACAGCGAGATCGATGCGCTGCGCAAGCAGCGTGAGCAAGGCCTGGCGATGCTCGACAAGGCTGCGCTGCGCCTCGAAGCGATTCGTGTGCTGGTCGCTGGCTGACCGACTTGCCACATGACTGGGGGGCGCTTTGGCGCCCCCCAGTTCGTTATACCCACTGGCTATAGACTTCAGAGCCAAATCATTGAAGCCAAAGTGCCACTAGTCAGGAAGGTTTAACCACCTGTTTCTATACTGCCCCAGAACAGTCTCCACAGGGCTTGAACGGAGACGAGTGAAAACTCGAGCAAAGGGCAAGCAATGGACTGGCTGGGACTGCAACTGTTCACCGAACTGCCGGTAACCGGGCGCATCGTCATCGACTGCCGCCATGAACCGCTATTGGTGCTGATCGCTTTTGCCGTGGCCAGCGCAGCGTGCTTCGCCACCCTCGACATGGCCGAGCGCCAATCCCACACCGAGTTGCGCGCTGCCCAGCGACAATGGCGTGTGCTCGGCGCCTGTTGCCTGGCCGGCGGCATATGGGCCATGCACTTCATCAGCATGCTGGCCTTCCAGGCCCCGGTGGAGATGCATTACGACGTGTCGCTGACCGGCCTGTCGCTATTGATCGCCTTAGTGGTGGCCTGGCTGGCGATGAACAGCCTGGACCGCAGCGAAATGCGCCCGCAGCACTACCTGCAAAGCGCACTGCTTATCGGCATGGGCATTGTCATCATGCATTTCGTCGGCATGGCCGCGCTGCAGACCGGTGCCCAGCAGTATTACCAGACCGGCCTGCTGCTAAGCAGCGCCGTCATCGCCCTGCTCACCAGCCTTGTCGCGTTGTTGCTGGCCCGCTACTTCCGCAACGGCAGCGGTACCCTGCACCAGACCATGAAATATGGCGCCAGCCTGATCATGGCCGGCGGCATCGTGGCCACCCACTTCACCGCCATGTCGGCCATGACTCTGGTAATCCCTGCCGACACCGCCTTGCGCCTGCCCTCGGGCGACAACAGCCTGCAGCTGGGGCTGACCATCGCCTTCATCACCTTGCTGATCAGCGGCAGCAGCATCAGCGCCGCCCTGGCCGACAAGAAGCTGCAGAGCAAGGAAGACGACCTGCGCCGCTATGGCGTGCTGCTCAGCCAACTGGACCAGGCCCGCGAGTCGCTGCAACTGGCCGCCCACTATGACGCCCTGACCAACCTGGTCAACCGCCGTGGCTTCAACCAGATCTTCGCCGAACGCCTGGCAGAGCAGGATCCTGGCGAACACCGCCTGGCCGTGATGTTCCTCGACATCGACCACTTCAAGCGGATCAACGATAGCCTCGGCCACGACGCCGGCGACGAATTGCTCAAAGTGATCGCCAACCACATCACGGCTGCCACCCGCAGCCACGACCTGGTGGCCCGCTTCGGCGGTGACGAATTCTGTGTGGTCACCAGCCTCAACAGCCACGACGAGGCGCGCCACCTGGCCCAGCGCATCATGCAACGAATGAAGGAGCCGATCGACCTGGGCGGCCGGCGCATGGTCATGACCACCAGCATCGGCATCAGCATCTACCCCGATGATGGCCTGACCACTGAGGAACTGCTCAAGCACGCCGACCTGGCCCTGTATCAATCCAAAGGCAGCGGGCGCAACAGCCTGCACTTTTTCAACAGCAGCCTGAAAAGCCGTGCCAGCCTGGCCTTGCAACTGGAAGAGGAACTGCGCATTGCCCTGCTCGAAGAACGCGGCCTGTGCGTGCATTACCAACCCATCTTCGACCTGCGCACCGGCCAGGTGGCCAAACTCGAAGCGCTGGTGCGTTGGCAGCACCCGCTGCACGGGCTGATGGGGCCTGACCGGTTCATCGGCATTGCCGAAGCCAACGGCCTGATCGTCGACCTCGACCTGTGGGTGCTGCGCCACGCCTGTCAGGACCTGGCCCGGCTTCAGCAGCATGGTTTTACCAGCCTCAAGGTCACGGTCAATTGCTCGGCGGTGACCCTGGGCCATGAAGCCCTGCCCAGCGAAGTGGAAGTGGCGCTGTTCCAGGCGGGCCTGGCGCCTCGCCAGCTGGAACTGGAAGTCACCGAAAACGCTTTGATGGGTGACATCGAGCATACCGTCAGCCTGCTCAAGCGCATTCGCGGCCAAGGTGTCGGCCTGTCGATCGACGATTTCGGCACCGGCTATTCGTCGCTGGCCTACCTCAAGCGCCTGCCTCTGGACGTGCTGAAGATCGACCGCTCGTTCCTGCAGGATGTGCCCGGCAGCCTGAAGGATCGCGAGATCATCGAGGCCATCATCGCCATGGCCCACACCCTGCACCTGGAAGTGGTCAGCGAAGGCGTCGAAACCGTGGAGCAACATGAATTCCTGGTCAGCAAAGGCTGCGACTACCTGCAGGGCTACCTGCTCAGCCGCCCCGTGCCGCTGAGCGAGCTACGCTCGCTGCTCGATCAGCTCGACCGCCAGGAAAGTGTGTTCAGCCCTTGTTGCGATACAGCTCTACCAGGGTCGCCGGATCTTTTTGCAGATTCCCCTGGCTACCGTGCAGGCGCATCAGCTGCGCGGCAAGGCCACTGAGCGGCGTTGCCGTACCTTGCTCGCGGGACAGCTTGACGGCACCGTCAAGGTCCTTGAGCAAAGTGCGGACATGCCACTTGACCGGTTCGAAACGGCTTTCGGCCATCTGCGGCGCCAGGATCTGCAGCGGCTTCGAATCGGCAAAGCCACCGGCAAGGGCCTCGGCGATCAAGGTGGCGTCCACGCCTGACTGCTCGGCCAACGCCACTACCTCGGCAATTACCAGGGCATTGCAGGCCACGATCATCTGATTGCAGGCCTTGGTCACCTGCCCTGCCCCCACAGCGCCCATGTGCGTGACCCGCTGGCCAAGCACCTGCAGCACCGGGCGCGCCCGCTGCAGGTCAGTCGCTTCGCCACCCACCATGATCGCCAAGGTGCCCGCCTCGGCCCCTGGCGTGCCACCGGAAACCGGGGCGTCCAGCCAGGCCATGCCGCACAGCGCAGCCAGCTCGGCAGCCATTTCCCGGGTGGCGGTCGGCTCGAGGCTGGAGAAGTCCACCAGCAACTGGCCGCTGCGCCCGCCCTCGGCGATGCCTTGCTCGCCAAACACCACCTCGCGCACCACCGCCGTGTCGGCCAGGCACAACAGCACCATGTCGCTGTCACGACACAGCTCGGCCGGGCTGGCCGCCAACCGAGCACCTGCGGCCACCAACGTGGCGCATTTGTCCGGGCTGCGGTTCCAGACCCTCAGCGGATAACCCGCGGCCAACAGGCGCCGGCACATCGGCAGTCCCATCAGGCCAATCCCGGCGAATCCCAGCGTAGGCAGTGCAGTACTCATGAACGACTCCAGGCAGAAGATTAATGAAGCGTGACAAGCGGGCGAGGCAATGCCGGCAAATGCCGCACTATGACCTCTGCCAAAACTTCTGCCAATGCGCGAGGGTCCGCAGAGCGGCCCCCATTACGCATGCCGTAAACTGTTACCGCAGCGCCGAATCAGCCCAGCAATGTTACCAACTTCCACCTTACGTGAGCGTCAACAAGCACCACCATGGGGCAGCTGCGTATTTTTACGCACTAAAAAAGCGCGCCGTTATTCCGCTTGCTTGGCTTGAATCACGATGAACGGTGAAACCACCACGGCCCAGATCTCTGGATCGCGGCTTTGCAGGTCAATTGCCTGCTCGGCGCTGACCGGCCCGACAGTGCCATCAGTACGCCACTTGGCGAAGATCTCGCTGCGATTCTCGGCCATTGCCGCAGCAACCTCGATCAGGTCGAGACTGGGGTCGACCCAAATCAGGTCACCCTTGGCCCAGAAACGCTCCAAAGCCTTCCACTCGATTGTCGCCGTCTCGCCGAGCAATTTGGCATAGAGGGTGCTTGTTTGATCAGTCATGGGTTTGTACCCGCAAATTCGGCCAATGAAAAAAGGCCGGCATTTTTGCAGAAAAACCCGGTTTCAAATATGTAATTTGGTCGATTGGCCCCGAAGTTGTGGGGTGGGGCCCGGAATGCAGGCAAAGTGATGGCGCTTTTCTGTATCTTTGTGTCGACCATGCGACAATCCGCAGAACAGGCACTTTTTGCCCGCTTTTCAAGCGCGCAAACAGCGCTCTACACTGTACCGGTACAGTTCCGGGACATGTTCCGGGGGAAGGTGGGCATGCAGTGTGGCGTGGCCATGCCGCAAATCCCGCCCGGTCTGTAGCCCTGGCCGCCAGGACTATAAGAATTACAACAGAATGAGTGGAGCACTATGATCAAGATTTCCAAGCTGTTCGCCGCAATGGTACTGGCCGGGGTAGCCAGCCATTCGTTTGCCGCCGATACCATCAAGATCGGGATCGCAGGCCCTAAAACCGGCCCTGTGACCCAGTACGGCGACATGCAGTTCATCGGCGCCAAACAGGCCATCAAGGACATCAACGCCAAGGGCGGCGTCGATGGCAAAATGCTTGAAGCCAAGGAATACGACGACGCCTGCGACCCTAAACAGGCCGTGGCAGTCGCCAACAAAGTGGTCAACGACGGCGTCAAGTTCGTCATCGGCCACCTGTGCTCCAGCTCCACCCAGCCTGCGTCCGACATCTACGAAGACGAAGGCGTGATCATGATCACCCCGGCCGCCACCTCACCGGAAATCACCGCCCGTGGCTACAAGCTGATCTTCCGCACCATCGGCCTGGACAGCGCCCAGGGCCCGGCTGCCGGCAACTACATCGCCGACCACGTCAAGCCGAAAGTGGTTGCCGTGCTGCACGACAAGCAACAGTACGGTGAAGGCATCGCCACCGCGGTCAAGCAGACCCTCGAGAAGAAAGGCACCAAGGTGGCCGTCTTCGAAGGCCTGAACGCCGGTGACAAGGACTTCTCCTCGATCATCCAGAAGCTCAAGCAGAACAACGTCGACTTCGTCTACTACGGCGGCTACCACCCAGAGCTGGGCCTGATCCTGCGCCAAGCCCAGGAAAAAGGCCTGAAAGCCAAGTTCATGGGTCCGGAAGGCGTGGGTAACGACTCCATCTCGCAGATCGCCCAAGGTGCTTCCGAAGGCCTGCTGGTCACCCTGCCAAAGTCGTTCGACGCCGACCCTGAGAACAAGGCCATCGTCGACGCCATCAAGGCTGACGGCAAGGACCCGAGCGGCCCGTTCGTGTTCCCGGCCTACTCGGCTGTGGAGCTGATCGCCAAAGGTATCGAAGCGGCCAAGTCCGAAGACACCGACAAGGTGGCAGCCGCCATCCACGCCGGCTCCTTCAAGACCCCGACCGGCACCCTGTCGTACGACGAGAAAGGCGACCTGAAAGACTTCAAGTTCGTGGTCTACGAATGGCACTTCGGCAAGCCGAAGACCGAAGTCTCCCCTCAGTAACTGCGTGACTAATAGCTGACCGTAAAAGCCCACTGTGCGAGCAGTGGGCTTTGTTTTACGAGGTTCATGGGCCTGATCCCCGCGATCCGGGGGCCGACCCACCTGAAAATCTTAAAACCGTCACCCGCGGTTTCCTGGCCGTACCCCTGCCAGCGAAATGCAAATCAGGTTTTTAGGAGCGCTGTAATGCCTGAGATCTACCATTTCTTCCAACAACTGGTTAATGGATTGACCATCGGCAGCACCTATGCCTTGATCGCCATCGGCTACACGATGGTGTACGGCATCATCGGCATGATCAACTTCGCCCACGGCGAGGTGTACATGATCGGTTCCTACGTGGCCTTCATCGCCCTGGCGGGCCTGGCCATGATGGGTATCCATTCGCTGCCGATCCTGATGACCGTCGCCTTCGTCGCGACGATCTGCGTCACCAGTGCCTATGGCTACAGCATCGAACGGGTTGCCTACCGCCCCCTGCGCAACAGCAATCGCCTGATCCCGCTGATTTCCGCCATCGGCATGTCGATCTTCCTGCAGAACACGGTCTTGCTGTCGCAAGACTCGAAGGACAAATCCATCCCCAACCTGATCCCAGGAAGCATCTCCTTCGGGCCAGGTGGTGCGGAAGAGGTCCTGGTTTCCTACATGCAGATCCTGGTGTTCGTGGTCACCCTGGTGGCCATGACCTGCCTGACCCTGTTCATCTCCCGTTCCCGCCTGGGCCGCGCCTGCCGCGCCTGCGCCGAGGACATCAAGATGGCCAACCTGCTGGGCATCAACACCAACAACATCATCGCCCTGACCTTCGTCATCGGTGCCGCCCTGGCGGCCGTGGCGGCCGTGCTGCTGAGCATGCAGTACGGGGTCATCAACCCCAACGCCGGTTTCCTGGTGGGCCTGAAGGCCTTCACCGCGGCGGTGCTGGGCGGCATCGGCAGCATCCCGGGCGCCATGCTCGGCGGGCTGGTGCTGGGCGTGGCCGAAGCCTTCGGCGCCGACATCTTCGGCGACCAGTACAAGGACGTGGTGGCATTCGGCTTGTTGGTTCTTGTCCTGCTGTTCCGGCCGACCGGCATCCTCGGCCGCCCGGAGGTTGAAAAAGTATGAACAGAAATCTCAAACAGGCGTTCTTCAGCGCCTTGCTGGTATGGGCCGTGGCCTTCCCGGTGCTGGGCCTGAAACTGAGCATCGACGGCATCAGCCTGATCGTGCACAGCCAGGGCTCGTTCACCATCAGCATCATCGCCGTGTGTTCGGTGCTGATGTTCTTGCGCGTGCTGTTCGACAAGCAGTGGAGCGCGGTGATGGGCCGTGGCTCGGATCGCAAGCTGATTCCGCCAGCCGTCAGCAACTACCTGACCCTGCCGAAAACCCAGCGCTACGTGATCATTGGTCTGATCGTAGCGGCTTTGGTGTGGCCGTTCTTCGGCTCGCGCGGAGCGGTCGACATCGCCACGCTGATCCTGATCTACGTGCTGCTGGGCCTGGGGCTGAACATCGTGGTCGGTCTGGCCGGCCTGCTCGACCTCGGCTATGTCGGTTTCTACGCCGTCGGCGCCTACAGCTACGCGATGCTCTCGCACTACCTGGGCTGGAGCTTCTGGGTCTGCCTGCCGATCGCCGGCCTGATGGCTGCCACGTTCGGCTTCCTGCTTGGTTTCCCGGTACTGCGCCTGCGCGGTGACTACCTGGCGATCGTGACCCTCGGCTTCGGCGAGATCATCCGCCTGTTCCTGCGCAACCTCACCGACTGGACCGGCGGCCCCAACGGCATCAGCAACATCCCCAAGCCGGAGTTCTTCGGCCTGACCTTCGAGCGCCGCGCCGCCGAGGGGATGCAGACCTTCCACGAGTTCTTCGGGCTGGAATACAACTCGATCAACAAGGTCATCTTCCTCTACCTGGTCGCCCTGCTGCTGGCCCTGCTGGCGCTGTTCGTGATCAACCGCCTGCTGCGCATGCCGATCGGCCGTGCCTGGGAAGCGCTGCGCGAGGACGAGATCGCCTGCCGTGCGCTGGGCCTGAACCCCACCGTGATCAAGCTCTCGGCATTCACCCTGGGTGCCTGCTTCGCCGGTTTCGCCGGCAGCTTCTTCGCGGCGCGCCAAGGCCTGGTGACGCCAGAGTCGTTCACCTTCATCGAGTCGGCGATCATCCTCGCCATTGTCGTGCTCGGCGGCATGGGCTCACAACTGGGCGTGATTCTCGCGGCCATCGTGATGATCCTGCTGCCCGAGCTGATGCGTGAGTTCAGCGAATACCGGATGCTGATGTTCGGTGCGCTGATGGTGTTGATGATGATCTGGCGTCCGCAAGGCCTGCTGCCTATGCAACGCCCCCATATGGAGCTGCATCGATGAGCCGTGAAATTCTGCAAGTCAGCGGCCTGAGCATGCGCTTCGGTGGCTTGTTGGCGGTCAACGGCGTGGCCCTGACCGTCAAGGAAAAACAGGTGGTGGCGCTGATCGGCCCGAACGGCGCCGGCAAGACCACGGTGTTCAACTGCCTGACCGGCTTCTACAAGCCCAGCGGCGGTACCATCCTGCTCGACGGCCAGCCGATCCAGGGCCTGGCCGGCCACCAGATCGCGCGCAAGGGCGTGGTGCGCACCTTCCAGAACGTTCGCCTGTTCAAGGAAATGACCGCGCTGGAAAACCTGCTGATCGCCCAGCACCGTCACCTGAACACCAACTTCTTCGCCGGCCTGTTCAAGACCCCGAGCTTCCGCCGCAGCGAGAAGGAGGCCATGGAGCGCGCCCAGTACTGGCTGGAGAAGGTCAACCTGACCGAATTCGCCAACCGTACCGCCGGCACCCTCGCCTACGGCCAGCAACGCCGCCTGGAAATCGCCCGCTGCATGATGACCCAGCCACGGATCATCATGCTCGACGAACCCGCCGCGGGCCTGAACCCGAAAGAAACCGAAGACCTCAAGGCACTGATCGCCTACCTGCGTGAGTCGCACAACGTCACCGTGCTGCTGATCGAGCACGACATGAAGCTGGTGATGAGCATCTCCGACCACATCGTCGTGATCAACCAGGGCACGCCCCTGGCCCACGGCACGCCGGAGGAGATCCGCGACAACCCTGACGTGATCAAAGCCTACCTGGGGGAAGCGTAAATGCTGAAGTTCGAGAACGTTTCCACCTTCTACGGCAAGATCCAGGCGCTGCACAGCGTCAACGTGGAGATCAACCAGGGCGAGATCGTCACCCTGATCGGTGCCAACGGCGCTGGCAAGTCGACCTTGCTGATGACCCTGTGCGGCTCACCCCAGGCGCACAGCGGCAGCATCAAGTACCTTGGCGAAGAGCTGGTAGGCCAGCCGTCCTCGCACATCATGCGCAAGAGCATCGCGGTGGTGCCGGAAGGCCGCCGCGTGTTCGCCCGCCTGACCGTCGAGGAAAACCTGGCCATGGGCGGTTTCTTCACCGACAAGGGCGACTACCAGGAGCAACTGGACAAGGTCCTGCAGCTGTTCCCACGGCTCAAGGAGCGTTACATCCAGCGTGGCGGCACCATGTCCGGTGGCGAGCAGCAGATGCTGGCCATCGGCCGGGCGCTGATGAGCAAGCCCAAGCTGTTGCTGCTCGACGAACCTTCGCTGGGCCTGGCACCGATCATCATCCAGCAGATCTTCGACATCATCGAACAGCTGCGCCGCGATGGCGTGACGGTGTTCCTGGTGGAGCAGAACGCCAACCAGGCGCTGAAGATCGCCGACCGGGCGTATGTGCTGGAGAACGGCCGGGTGGTGATGCAAGGCACCGGTGAGGCATTGCTGACCGACCCGAAGGTGCGCGACGCCTACTTGGGTGGTTGAATGAAAAAGGGCCTTCGGGCCCTTTTTTCTGCCCGCAGGACGTGTATCGTGGCCAGCTATTTGGCAAAGATTCCCCGGAGCCCGCCCCATGCGCCTCACCCCTACCCTGCTGCTCACTGCCCTGCTGCCCCTGTTCGCCGGCTGCCAGTTGCTGGCCGAGCAGCCCCGCGACCCGAACATCGGTACCACGCGCATGCAGGGCGAACTGAGCGCAGGCGGCGGCCGGCTGTTGTTCAAGCCCTGCGGTGAAAGCCGCCACTTCGTGATCAATGACGTCGCCGGCACCGGCATCCTCCAGGAGTCCGTCAGCCTGGCCAAGGACGCCAACGCCAAATTGTTCGCCGACGTCCGTGGCCGCCTCACCGGCGCCAAACAGGCCGACAACGACGGTCAGCTGGAAGTCAGCCGCCTGTACCGCCTGGAGCCCTCCACCCGCGCCTGCGACGACCCCAACTTCAAGCAGCTGACCCTGCGCGCCAATGGCCACGAACCGGACTGGGACATCAAGGCCAGCGGCAAGGGCATGGTGCTCAACCGCGTCGGCAAGGAGCCGCTGCCCCTGCCGTTCCTCGAAGAAGAAGTGCCCGGCGGCGGCCTGACCCTGACCAGCGAAGCCAACGGCCAGCACGTGGAACTGTGGGTCGCCCCGCAACGCTGCGTCGATGGCGCCACCGGCGCCGTGCGTCACCTGCGTGCCGAGCTGCGCATCGACGGCCAGACCCTGCGCGGCTGCGGTTACTACGGTGGTGCGCGCGACAACTGATCGCCGGGCGCTTTTATCCTGCCAGTCGGGGCGGCTAAAAGCTTATACTTGGCGGTTTGTGTAAAGCCGCCGGCCGCCCATGGCCGGGATACTGGACCCTGCCATGCTACGAATCACCGAACTGAAGCTGCCCCTGGACCATCCCGACGAAGCCCTGCGTGAAGCCATCGTCCAGCGCCTGGGCATCCGCGACGAGCAACTGCTCAGCTTCAACCTGTTCAAGCGCAGCTACGATGCGCGCAAGAAGAACAGTGAGCTGCTGTTCATCTACACCATCGACCTGGAAGCCAGCAACGAAGCCGAGCTGCTCAGCAAGTTCGCCGACGATCACAACATCGGCGTGGCACCCGACGTCACCTACAAGTTCGTCGGCCAGGCCCCGACCGACCTGCAGCAACGCCCGATCGTGGTCGGTTTCGGCCCGTGCGGCATCTTCGCCGGCCTGCTGCTGGCACAGATGGGCTTCAAGCCGATCATCCTCGAACGCGGCAAGGAAGTGCGCCAGCGCACCAAGGACACCTGGGGCCTGTGGCGTAAAAGCGTGCTCAACCCCGAGTCCAACGTGCAGTTCGGCGAAGGCGGCGCCGGGACCTTCTCCGACGGCAAGCTCTACAGCCAGATCAAGGACCCGAACCACCACGGTCGCAAGGTCCTGGAAGAGTTCGTCAAGGCCGGCGCGCCGGACGAGATCCTCTACATCAACAAACCGCACATTGGTACCTTCCGCCTGACCGGCATGGTCGAGCAGATGCGCCAGGACATGATCGCCCTCGGCGCCGAAGTGCGCTTCCAGGAAAAGGTCACCGACCTGCTGATCGAAGACGGCCAACTGACCGGCGTGGTGCTGGAAAGCGGCGAGCAGCTGCACTCGCGCCATGTGGTCCTGGCCCTGGGCCACAGCGCCCGCGACACCTTCCGCATGCTGCACGCCAAGGGCGTGTACATGGAAGCCAAGCCGTTCTCGGTGGGTTTCCGTATCGAACACCCACAAACCCTGATCGACAAGGCGCGCCTGGGTAAATACGCCGGCCACCCGAAACTCGGCGCCGCCGATTACAAGCTGGTGTACCACGCCAAGAACGGCCGTTCAGTGTACAGCTTCTGCATGTGCCCAGGCGGCACCGTGGTCGCCGCCACCAGTGAACCGGGCCGCGTGGTCACCAACGGCATGAGCCAGTACTCGCGTAACGAGCGCAACGCCAACTCCGGCATCGTCGTCGGCATCGACCCCGAGCGCGACTACCCGGGCGGCCCGCTGGCCGGCATCGAGCTGCAGGAGCGACTGGAAGCACACGCCTACGTCATGGGTGGCAGCAACTACCAGGCACCGGCGCAGCTGGTGGGCGACTTCGTCGCTGGCAAGCCGTCCACCGCGCTGGGCAGCGTCGAGCCGTCGTACAAGCCAGGGGTGACTCTGGGTGACCTGGCGCCGAGCCTGCCGGACTTTGCCATCGAGGCAATCCGCGAAGCGCTGCCAGCGTTCGACCGCCAGATCAAAGGCTACAACCTGCATGATGCGGTGCTGACCGGTATCGAGACGCGCACCTCGTCGCCACTGCGCATTACCCGTGGCGCGGACTTCCAGAGCCTGAACATGAAGGGGCTGTTCCCGGCAGGTGAAGGTGCGGGGTATGCCGGTGGGATTCTGTCGGCGGGTGTGGATGGTATCCGCATTGCCGAGGCCGTGGCTCGCGACATCCTCGGCCTCTAAAGCTACCGGCCTCTTCGCGGGGCAAGGCCGCGTGCCCGCGAAGAGGCCGGCGCAGGACAACAAAAAAACCCGAACAGGCCTGGCCCGTTCGGGTTTTTTATTGCCACGACGATCAGTGCGAAACGCGGCTGGTACCGTCAACGGTCATGATGCGCACGCGGTCGCCAACGCGGAAGATTTCATTCTCCTGCACGGCCTGCACATAAGCGCGCATGCTGCCATCGTCCTCACGCACGGTGATTTCCACACCCTGGGTACGGGTCAGGCCTTCCTCGGCAGCAGAGCCCGCCAGGCCACCGGCCACGGCACCGATCACGGCTGCAACGATGCTGCCACGGCCGCCGCCAACGGCGCTGCCGGCCACGCCACCCACGATGGCACCAGCACCACCACCGATCGGGGTCTTGGTACCTTCGATCTTGACCGGGCGCAAGGATTCGATGGTACCCATGCGCACAGTCTGCACGCGACGGGCCTCATCACGGGAGTAGCTGTCGCCGGTCAGGCTCGAGGCACAGCCACCGAGCAGCAGCGACATGGTGGTGAAAGTCGCCACCAGCAAAGCGGATTTACGCATGGGTACAATCTCCAGAAAACAGGTGTCCATTAGACGCTGCGCGTTGACGGCTGTCACGGCGCCAGCACAAAAAAATTATTTCCATTCAGCCCCTGTACAGCCTTGTACCGACAGTAATGCGGGCGTTACAGCTCAGACCAAGAATAGCCACGGATTACTTCATCGTCTGTGAGAAGTGCTGGCTAGAGGAGGGACTGGGGCTGCCAGGCAGCCCCGGGATCTCAGGGCGCCAGGCGCTCGCGCGCCCACTGGCCGTCGACCAGGCGGTAGTTCAGGCGGTCATGCAGCCGGCTGGCCCGCCCTTGCCAGAACTCGATCCGCTCAGGCAGCAAGCGGTAGCCACCCCAATGTTCCGGGCAATGCGGCTGGGTATCGGAGAAGCGCGCTTCGGTGGCCTTGACCAGGCCTTCGAGTTCCTCACGATTGGCAATGACACGGCTCTGCGGCGAAGCCCAGGCCCCCAGGCGGCTGCCCAACGGGCGCACCTGGTAGTAGTCATCCGATTCCTTGGCCGTGACCTTTTCCACCTGCCCTTCGATCCGCACCTGTCGCTCCAGCGCCGGCCAGAAGAAGGTCATGGCAGCGAACGGGTTAGCCAGCAGCTGCTGGCCCTTGGCGCTGTCATAGTTGGTGAAGAAAGTGAAACCACGGTCATCGAGGCCCTTGAGCAGCAACACACGACAGTGCGGGCGGCCCTCGCCATCGACCGTGGCGAGGGTCAGGGTGTTGGCCTCCACCGGTGGCTGCTCGGTTTTCACGGCATCGGCAAACCACTGGTGGAACAGGGCGAACGGCTCACCCGGGGCCTGGGCTTCGGCCAGGCCATCACGGGTGTAGTCGCGGCGCATATCGGCCAGGGATTGGGTCATGGCTGCGTTTCCTTGACGATCAGTTGGTCTTCGCAGGGCTGTTGGCGGCTACTTTCTTGTCAGCGGTAGCGGTTTTCTTGGCGGCTGGCTTGGCTGGCGCAGCTTTCTTCTTGGCGGTGGCCTTCGCCGCAGGCTTGGCAGCGGCTTTCTTCGCAGCTGGCTTGGCGGCTGGTTTCTTGGTCTCGACAGGCTTGGCGGCTGGCGCCTTGGCATCCTGCACGGCAACCATCGAAGCCGGGGTTGCCACCGGAGCTGCCTGCTGATACTTGGCCAGCAGGGCAACCATGGTGTTCTGCGGCGTCAGCAACATTTCGACACGGCGGTTCAGAGCACGGCCTTCAGCGCTGTCGTTGGCGGCACGTGGCATTTCCGAGCCCATGCCCTTGAGCGACAGGCGGTCCCGCTGCAGGCCACTCAGGCGGAAGATGGCCGATACCGAGGCGGCACGCTCCAGGCTCAGCTTCTGGTTGGCGGCTGCTACACCGCTGGTGTCGGCATGGCCCAGTACCAGCACCGCAGTTTTCGAGTCACCTTCGACGGCCTTGGCCACGCGGGTGATCGGGCCCAAGGTCATCGGCAACAGCATGTTCGGGCGATCCGGGTTGTACGAGCTGTCGACCGGAATAGTCACCACCAGCACATTGTCGCGGCGCTCCAGCTCCAGCTTGCTGTCCTTGACGGCTTCACGCAGCTTCGGCTCGTACTGGTCAAGCCAGGCCTGCGTGGCCTTTTCATCAATCTTCGGCACCACCGGCCCTTTGGCCTGCTTGTCGTCACCGCCAAACGGCCACCACCAGTGGCTGGCGCTCTCGGACTTGGCGTCGGCCTTGGCGACTTTCTCAGTAACCGCCGCTTTCACTTCCTTGTCGGCAACCTTGTCCGAACCGAACGGCCACCAGCTGCTGCCGCCGTCCTTGGAGGCGTCCTGGGAATGGCTGGCGCAACCGGTCATGGCGGCCAGGCACAGGGCGAGAGCTAAGGTTTTATGTGAAGACATCAGCGATACACCATGAAATTGAAAGATATTTTGCCAACGCACTTCAGGCGTTGGCATTGAGGATAGTCAAAGGGGTTGCGTAATACCCGCTTTACCCGATCAAAGGCAAGTGCCAAGCACGCGTACCAGCTGCTGGGCTCTTGGATCCATGAGCACGTAGGGGCCGAGGGTATTGACCACGAACCCGAAGGCCACATCGTGCTCCGGGTCGGCGAAACCGACCGAGCCGCCAGCGCCTGGATGGCCGAAGGCACGGGCGCCGAGGCCGAAGGTGGCGTTGGCCACATCGGGCTGGTCGAGCATGCAACCCAGGCCGAAGCGGGTCTGGGTCAACAGGGTACGATCCTGGCCGAGGCTGTGTTCGCGGGTCAGTTCGTCGAGCAGTTCGGATTCGAGCAGGCTGCCGTCCAGCAGGCCCGCATAGAAGCCGGCCAGGCTGCGTGCATTGCCGTGGCCATTGGCCGCCGGCTGCTGCATGCGCCGCCATTCGGGCTTGTTGGTGCTGGTCAGGATTGCTGGCGGGTTGGTGAAGGCGCGAGTCGACAGTGCCTCGGGTTCACGCATGGTCACCTGCAGCAGGCGTTGGGCTGCGGCATCACCCGCGTTGCCCTTGCCACGGGCAATATGTGCCACACGGTGGAACTCTTCGTCGGCCAGGCCGACATGGAAGTCCAGACCCAGCGGCCGGGCGGTACGGGCGACGATCGACTCACCCGGGCCACGGCCATCGACGCGGCGGATCAGTTCGCCGATCAGCCAGCCGTAGGTGATGGCGGCATAGCCATGCTCGGTGCCGGGCGTCCACCACGGCGTTTCCGCAGCCAAGGCATCGACCATGGTCTGCCAGTCATACAGGGCTTCAGCCGGCAGCAGCTCGCGGATGGCCGGCAGGCCCGCTCGGTGGCTCAGCAACTGGCGCAGGGTGATGTTCTGCTTGCCGGCCTGGGCGAACTCCGGCCAGTAGCGCGCCACCGGGGCATCCAGGGCAAGCTTGCCCTCACCCACCAGCTGCAGCGCCGTCACGGCGGTGAAAGTCTTGGTGCAGGAAAACAGATTGGCGATGGTATCGCTGTGCCAGGCCTGCTGGCCGTCCTTGTCGGCACTGCCCGCCCACAGGTCGACCACGGTCTCGCCACCGACCTGGATGCACAGCGCCGCGCCACGCTCCTGGGGATCCTCGAACAATGCCGCAAACGCTTCGCGCACCGCTTCGAACTTCAGCTCATAGTGACCCTGGATCTGCACCCGCTGTTCTCCGTACGACCTTGCTGACAAAGGCGTGCATTGTTTCAGTAGTTGGCGCTTTTGCCTACTGGGCAAGGCCGGATGGTCCGTGCCGAACCAGCGGTGTCATCTGTGCCCGGGGCGCTGAGCGCCCCCGGTAGACCTTCACGGAGCGTTTTTCTCCAGCTCCCCGCGCAACTGACCAACGGCCTGCAGATTGCTCTTGCGCACCGCGTCGACGAACCCCGGGTACGGCACATCGGTGATCGCCACCAGGCCCAGGTGGCCGTTCTCGCCATCCAGCAGACGACCACTGGCGGGTTGGTCGAGATACTGGAACCAATGCACGCCGACGATCATCGGCTGTGCCAGGGCAGCCTTGAGGAAATTGCCGTAGGCAGGCCCACGGTCCTCTTCCCTGGCCACTTCCACCGGCCCTGGCCAGAACGGCCCACGGTCGCGGGAACCGAACTGGAACTCGGACACCAGCACCGGCTTGTCGAGTTCGGCCAGACGGGCAAAGTCATAGCCATCCTCGGGCTTGAGGGTATAGAAGTTGAAACTCAAGACATCGCAGAACTCGGCGCAGGCCTTGACCGCTTCCGGTGTGCTCACGGCGTAGCGACCGCCCAGCAGCAGGTGATTGGGTGCATGCCACTTCAGTGCATCGGAAATAGTCTTGAAGTAGGTTTCGGCGAATACCTGCTGGAAATACTGGTAATCACGCTCGATTTCCGGGTGCTCGGGGTTGGGCAGCGGCGCCTCGAAGCCTGGGTCTTCCATCAGCTCCCAGGCCTGCAGGTCGATGCCCCAGGCCTTGGACAGCCCCTCCTGGTTGCGATACTTGTCGCGCAATTGCTTCAGGAACGCGCGCTTGGCCGGCACGTCGGTGGTCAGGCGCAGGGTGCCATAGGCCAGGCCATAGCGCGCCTTGGGGTCACTCCCGGGCGCGGCCCAGGCCAGTTCATTGTCGGCGAAATAGCCGATTAGCCAGGGGTCGTCACGGTGATCCCGCGCGGCAATGGCCACGGCGCGCTCCGTGGCCATTGCAAACCGTGGGTCGAACGGGTCAGGCATGCGGCCCCACCAGTCCATGCCGGTGCTGATGCTGGCATAGTCACCGACGATCGACAGCGGCAAGGTATAGGGCATGCGTTTGGCCTGGCCGATGGCCGGGTCACTCCAGTTGCCCAGGGTGTTGAAGCCCCAGGCCTGCAGCCTGTCCAGCGTATGAGCCTGCCAACGCTCGGCGTCCAGTACCAGCGGTGGGCATACGGGAGGCGCTTGCCCCTCGACGGCTGGCAGGCAAGGCTTGCCATAGGTGCGCTGGATGTTCGCGGCGTAGAAGTCGAACCAGCGCCCCTGCTTGAAGCTGCGCCCTTGCGACGAGGCGTTGCCATCGTCGTTGTTGCCGTCGCCATAAAAGGCCGTCAGCGCGTCACCTTCACCTGGCAAGGCCTTGAACATCCCCTCGCGGCCGGCGACATAGGTGCGCCCGCCATCGGCGGCCACGGCATTGACGCCCAGCGAGTAGAACGGATGGCCTTCCGGCGTGACCAGGTACCAGCGGCCATCGCGCTTCTCCGTGCGGAAGAAGCCCTTGGCGGCGAAAGTCGGCCCGGCCTGCAAGCCCCCGTAGCTGTCCAGTTGCTGCTTCTGACGATCGGCCAGCCAGCTCTTGAGCTGCTGCTGTTCGCGAGTGTCAGCAGCCTTGAGCTGATCGTCTGTGACAATCTTCTCGGGCCAATGCCCCCGGGTCGACTGGCCGTAGGTATCGATCAACTCGTGGTAGGCCGCCTGGTAGGCCTGGTCGTCGTCCTGGATGCCAACCTTCTCGATCAGCAGGTTCTGCGCCACCTTCGGGTTGGGTATGGTCAAGCTGACCGACACCACCTGCTTGAGGTCTACCTCACCGGCACTGCTGGTCAACAGCAACCGCTGCCCTTCATAGGCCCATGGCATGGGCGGGCCGGCACGCATGCCCTGGCTCAGCGGCGAACTGGCCTTGAGCGGCACCATGACGGTTTGCGCAGGCCCTGCAGGCAGATCGATACGGCTGGTCAGCGTGCGTCCATCGCTGCCGAGCACCGTGACGTCGACGGTCAAGGCCCAGTCCTGGGCGCTTTGCATGCGCAAGGTGAGGAACTGCCCAGCCGACCAGTCCCACACGCCACTCTGCGGGCTAAGGCGCAGGGTCGGCCGTTCGACCGGGTTGAACACCACCCGCCTGAGCACCTCGCCTTCGGCCGTCTGCTCCGCATTGTATTGCGGCATGCCGGTACCCTCGGTCGCCACATTGACCACCGAGGCCGGGCGGACGAAGCTGAACAGCGTCTGTTGGCCAGCCAGCAAGGGCGTGCTGAACAACAGCGTGAATACCATGGGCAAGGTACGGCGGATCATAGGGCTGGGGCTCTCCTTCCAGGCCCTCATGGGCCCGCGACTGAGTAATGGACAACGGGCCGGCGCATCGTGCTCCGGCCGTCAGGAAATCTCCCGCCGGAATGGCGGCAGCGCATTGAGAATAGCCTTGCCGTAGCGCTGCGTGACCAGGCGCCGATCCAGCAAGGTGATGACGCCGCGATCCTGCTCGGTACGCAGCAGGCGACCGCAGGCCTGGATCAGGCGCAGCGAGGCGTCGGGGACGGCAATCTCCATGAACGGGTTACCACCGCGGGCTTCGATCCATTCGGCCAGGGCAGCTTCGACCGGGTCGTCGGGGACGGCGAAGGGGATCTTGGCGATGACCACATGCTCACAATAGGCGCCTGGCAGGTCGACACCCTCGGCGAAGCTGGCCAGGCCGAACAGCACACTGTGCTGGCCGTCGTCGACCCGCGCCTTGTGCTTGTTCAAGGTTTCCTGCTTGGACAGGTTGCCCTGGATCAGCACCAGCTTGCGCCAGTCACGGTCCAGGCCGTCGAACACTTCCTGCATCTGTTTGCGCGAAGAGAACAGCACCAGTGCGCCACGGGCATCTTCGACGATGCTCGGCAGCTCGCGGATGATCGCCGCGGTGTGTGCCGCTGCGTCGCGTGGGTCGGCCTTGAGGTCGGGGACCCGCAACAGGCCGGCATCGCCATGCACGAACGGGCTTGGGACCACACAGGTGACGGCATCGCGGGGCAACCCCGAGCGCATGCGAAAACGGTCGAACTTGCCCAGCGCGGTCAGCGTGGCCGAGGTCACCAGGGCGCCGTGGGCGACACTCCAGAGGCTGCGCCGTAGCATTTCGGCGGCGAGAATCGGGCTCGCATTGACCTCTATGTCGAACAGCGCGCCGCTTTCGGCCAAGGTCAGCCAACGCGCCATGGGCGGGCTGTCTTCCGGGTCTTCGGCGGTGAACGCGGTCCACAGCTCCCAGTTGCCCTGGGCGCGGGTGACCAGGCTGCCGAACAGCGGGTACCACTCCTCGGCCTGGTGGCTGGCGATGCCGATGTTGACCTCACCGTCCATGCCTTCCTTGAGCAGGTCGGCCAGGCGGGTGAACAGGTCATTGAGGCGAGCGAAGCCCTTTTTCAGCTCGATGCCGACTTCGCGAATCTGCTCCGGCACCACGCCGCCCTCGAAGCGGTAACGCGGGCGCTCTCGGCCTTCGGTGTCCTCGCTCGGGCGGAAGTCGGCGACCTGCTCGCACAGGGTGAACATGAACTGCTGCTGGGTGCGCACTTCCCGCGCCAGCTCCGGCACCTGTTCGATGTACTTGCCCAGGTCGCCCGGCAACGGGTGCTGGGCCAGCAGCTTGGTCAGGTTCTTGGCCGTTTGCTCCAGCCAGTCGGCAGTGGAGCGCAGGCGCGAATAATGGGCGAAGTGGCCGATGGCCTTGTCTGGCAGGTGGTGGCCTTCGTCGAACACATACATTGTGTCGCGCGGGTCGGGTAGCACCGCACCACCGCCCAGGGCCAGGTCGGCCAGGACCATGTCGTGGTTGGTGACGATCACATCGACCTTGCCCATGCCTTCGCGGGCCTTGTAGAACACGCACTGCTGGAAATTCGGGCAGTGGCGGCCGGTGCATTGGCTGTGGTCAGTGGTCAGGCGCGCCCAGTCCTGGTCCTCGATGGCCTCCGACCAGCTGTCGCGGTCGCCGTCCCAACGGTTGCCGGCGAGCTTTTCGATCATGCTGTTGAACAGCTTCTGGCTGCGTTCGTCGACCTCGATGTGGAAGCCTTCTTCTTCGAACAGTTGGGCAGTGGCCGACTGCGCGTGGCCTTCCTGCAGCAGGATGTCGAGCTTGGACAGGCACAGGTAGCGACCGCGGCCCTTGGCCAGGGCGAAGCTGAAGTTCAGGCCGCTGTTACGCATCAGGTCCGGCAGGTCCTTGATGACGATCTGTTCCTGCAAGGCCACGGTGGCGGTGGCAATCACCAGGCGCTTGCCAGCGGCCTTGGCGGCCGGGATCGCGGCCAGCGCGTAGGCGACCGTCTTGCCGGTACCGGTGCCCGCCTCCACCGCAACCACGGCGGGCTCGCCGGCACGGCGGCCGTCGTCGTCACAGGCGATGTCGCCGAGCACCTTGGCCACTTCGGCGATCATCAGGCGCTGGCCATACCGCGGCTTGAGGCTCTTGGCTTCGAGAAAACGCGTGTAGGCGCCCTGGATGGTGGCTTTGAGTTCGTTGCTGATCATGGTCTGCAGGCGCCCGGAGGGCTGGATATATTTTCAGTGTTTCGCATGGGGCGGCTATCATACCCCGCTATTGCCCTTTGTGCCGCATGGAGATCCGGATGCTAGCCTTTGCCCTGCCCTACACATTGCATGTCCTCGCCGCCGTGGTATGGATCGGCGGCATGTTCTTCGCCTGGCTGGTGCTGCGCCCGGCAACGGTTGCAGCCCTTGAAGGGCCTGCCCGGCTGCGGTTGTGGGTGGAAGTTTTCCGACGTTTCTTCGTCTGGGTCTGGCTGGCCGTGGCGATTCTGGCGATAAGTGGTATCGGCATGTTGCACGTGCGTTTCACCGGCTTCGAGACAGCGCCCAAATATGTGCAAGTGATGATTGGCGGCGGGATTGCCATGTTTGCGCTGTTCATGCGCATCCAGGCACTGCTGCTGCCGGAGCTGAAGGCGGCGGTGTTGGCCGAGGACTGGCCGGCAGGCGCCGCCGTGCTGGGGCGCATTCGGCGGATGGTAGGGATCAACCTGCTGCTTGGCCTGGCGGTCGTCGCAGTGGCCAGTTCACGGTTATTGGTCTGAGAGGTCCGGCTTTGGATTATCAGCGTTTTTGAGACCGAGCGCCGCCCGCGCGGCGCATCGCGAGCTGCGCTCGCTCCTACGTTTGTTTCGGGCCAATTCGTCCAGGGAGATTTGCGCGCGTACGCCTTGGCGCATGGCACGAGATCGCGTCGTACCAACAAAGTGTTCGCGCACGTCTGTCCCAGACGTTACTGGCCCGAAACAAACGTAGGAGCGAGCGCAGCTCGCGATGCGCCGCGCGGGCGGCGCTCGATCTCACAGGCGCTACATCTCTAAAGACAGATGTTCAAACTCAGAGGCGCTGCAGGATCAGTTCACCCTCGGCGCCAGCCAACCCAGGCTGCCCCTCCTGCCCCGGCCGGCCATTGGCCCCGGCATCGGTGCGATACACCAGGCAGCCCTTGCTCGCCCCGCCTTTACCGGCCTTGCCGGCAGCCCCGGCCTTGCCCGGCGCACCGCCTTCCAGGCGGACCATGACGCGCTCCTGCGGGAAGCCCTGCGGCAGGCTCAGGCGAATCCGCCCGCCAGGCGCACCGTCATGCCCGTTGCCACCATCATCGCCATTCGCCCCTTTGCTCGCCTGGCCCCAGGTACAGCCTCCCGCCTGGCCATTGGCGCCATCAAGGCCCACGTAGCCTGGCGCTCCGGCGCCACCCCGGGCATCGATGGCCAGGCGCTCGGCATCGACCTCGGCAAGCTTCAACTCCAGACTGCGCCCAGAGCGGGCAGCACGTTCATAGGTGCCGGGCGCTCCTGGCGCGCTGATCTCGCTGCCTTCGCCCAACACCGCTCTGCGAACATCGATGAGCAGCGGTGCTTCGGCGGGCGCGATGGCAATGCGCGCATCGCGGCCCAGTTGCAGATGATCGACCTTCAGATCGGTCAATGTGGCCGGCAACAGCAAGGTCGCCGAGTCCGCCACTCGCAATTGCTCCAGGTGCACGCTGGCCGATTTATTCGGCAGGCGCAGCATGGAATGGGGGGCAACTTCCAGGCTCTGTGCCTGGGCCATGGGGGCGGCCAGCATCGCCAGCAACATCAAATTACGCATGGCGAGGTGCCTCCTGCGGACGGGGAATGGACATGACATGAAAGATACCGGTCAGCAGGATCTGCAGCCGGTCGAACCAGCGATGGCTGCGGCCTCGCAGGCTGCCATTGAAAAACAGCATTTCAAGAAAATGCAGGCTCAGCACAAAAATGCCCAAGGCATTGATCAACAGATTCAACGGCAACGGTTGCGGCATCATCAGGTTGAACAGCACCACGCCCCAGAACGCCACGGTCAGGAACTTGCCCAGACCCAGGATGAACTTCATATCCCGCCCCTACGTGTCTATTTATTGTTATGGCTGCGCGGCCCGAGCAAGCGTGCCGCGCAGCCAACACTACCTGTATGCCCAAGCACACGCCAGCGCAGTCAGTTGAGGTGCAAGTCCACCCGTCGGTTGTGCGCACGCCCTTCATCAGTGGCGTTGTCGGCGATGGGTTCATGGGCGCCACGGCCTTCGCTGGTCACCTTCTGCGGTGCCAGGCCCTGACTGATCAGGTACTCGGCGACACTGGCGGCGCGGCGTTCGGAAAGCGCCTGGTTGTAGCTGTCGGAACCCACGTTGTCGGTATGCCCGACCACCTTGATGCGCGTGACCCCCAGCTCGTTGAGGCGCGGCAGCAGGCTTTTCAGGCGCTCCTCGCTACCTGGGGTGAGGTCGGCGGAGTTGAAGGCGAACATCACCTGGCCCTGGTCGTCGAGAGTGATCACCTCAGGCTTGGGCTCCGGTGCGGGCTGGGACGGTGGGTACTGCGGCAGCGGGCAACCCATGTTGTCGACCGGGGTGTTGGCGGGGGTGTCGGGGCAATAGTCACGACGGTCGAACACGCCGTCGCCATCTTCGTCGCCGTCCTGGGCATAACAGATCAGCCCGCCGGTGATCGCGCCAAGGGCACCGAGGCCTGCCGCCCAGCTCGAGTTTTCGATGGCGCCAAGGCCACCACCCACCGCACCACCGAGCAGGCTGCAGATGGGCCAAGTCCTTTGATTGAGCGGCGCACTGCCATCACTGTGGGTGGCGCAGCCTGCAAGCAGGCCGGTAACCAACAGCAACGGCATCGCCGCCTTCGACATTACACTCATGATGAATGCTCCTGTGTCATCGGCCGCAACCGGCTAGCAGGATTAAAGACGCGCCCGCGCCACTTCTCAAGGCGCGGGCGCCGGGACGTCAACGCTGGATCTTGATCTCGGTGCGACGGTTCATGGCACGCCCCTCGGCCGTGGCATTGTCCGCCACTGGCTGGGTTTCGCCAGCACCTGCCACCGACACGAAGCTCGCGCGAGGCACACCGCTTTCGATCAGGTAGTCGGTTACCGCGTGGGCACGATGCTCGGACAACTTCTGGTTGTACTTGTCGGAGCCGACGCTGTCGGTGTGGCCGGTCACGGACAGACGAGCGCTCGGCGCTTCCTGCTTCAGGCGAGTGGCAATCGTGTTCAGGCGCTCTTTGTCCGCCGCAGTGAGGCGCGAAGAGTTGAACTCGAAATGCACGTCACGAATGACGATCACTTCTTCCTTCTGCACTACCACTTCTTCGACCACAGGAGGCGGCGCAGGCGGGCAGCCATCGGCATCGACCTTCACACCGCGCGGCGTGCCCGGGCACTTGTCACGGCTGTCCGGCACGCCATCACCGTCCTCGTCGCCATCGCCGTGAGCCCAGCAGTAGCCCGCCGCCAGCCCACCACCGAGCAACGCACCCCAGCCAGCCCAGCTGGAGCTCTCGATGGCGCCCAGGCCGGCACCGGTGATACCCCCGACGGCAGCACATTTCGGCCAGTCGGTTTTTTGCAAACCTGCACAACCAGTCAACACACTGGTAAGCAGGACCAGGGGTAACGCTGTGCGTACTATGCTCATTTTCGTAGCTTCTCCTAGGGGAATCGGCACAAGACCGATCTCTGGGAGTAAAGACCGCGCAATTGATCCCTGCCAGCAATAAGCCACGACGCGGCCGCTTGCCTCTATGCCGGCGGACGGCAGCCCGCTAGTCTTGGATGACTTGAACGAGGATTGGCAATGACCGACGGTTTTTCCCAGCGCACCCCGCAACAAGCCCTGGCCGCCCTGCTAGAGCGCTTCACCCCGCAACGCCTGCTGCTGGTGGGTACCCGCTTCCCGGCCCTGGATGCCTTCGCCCAGGCTCACCCCCAGGTGACCATCGAAACCTGTGCGCCGGGGCCATTGCCGGCAGCGCTGGCGGCCCAGCGTTTTGACCTGGCAGTGCTGGTGGACTGCCTGGAGCACTTGCCCAAACGCACCGGCCAGCAACTGCTGGGCGGCATCCGCAACCTCAACGCAAGCCGGGTTGCAGTGCTGGCCGACCTGCCCGCCTGTGGCTGGCAAGACACCGATTTCTTCTCCCTGGCATTGTCGGCCAGCGAGAAATTCCGCCGTGATGAGCAGGTGTTGAGCTTGTTCACCTATGATCTACATGACTACAAGCAGGTCCCGGACTGGCTCAACGCCAAGTTCTGGGCCAACCCCGAAAACTTCGGCAAGTATTGGTGGTGATGATGAGTGTCTCGGTTTGCCCTTGTGGCAGCGGCAACCTGCTCGACGCCTGCTGCGGGCACTACCATGCCGGCACCCCGGCCCCCGACGCCCAGACGCTGATGCGTTCGCGCTACAGCGCCTATGTGCTGGGGCTGGTCGACTACCTGGTCGCCACCACCCTGCCGGCCCAGCAGGCGGAGCTGGACCGCGCCGCCATGGCGGCCTGGAGCGCCCAGAGCACCTGGCTGGGGCTGGAGGTGGTAAGCGCCGAAGTGCTCGGCGGCCAGCCTGAACACGCCTTCGTGACCTTCACGGCCCGCTGGCATAACCAGGAGGGCGACCACCAGCACCGCGAGCGGTCTGCTTTCGTGCAGCACGAGCGACGCTGGTACTTCATCGACCCCACCGTCGCGCTCAAGGCCGGCCGCAACGACCCCTGCCCCTGCGCCAGCGGGCAGAAATTCAAGAAATGCTGCGCCAGCTACGTCGGTAACTGAGCATGATCGCCGCCACCCGCCTGCTCTTGCTCAGCGTCCTGCTGGCGCTGCTGGCGGGCTGTGCGAGCTGGGGCGACGACGACTCGCGCGAGCCGGAGCTGCACCTGGACAAGGTGGAAACGGTGAAGGCGCGGCTGCTGCAACAGGAATTCGTCCTGCACCTGCGCGTCGACAACCCCAACGACAGCCGCCTGTTCATTCGCAACCTGAGCTATTCGGTGTGGCTCGACGACCTGCTGCTGGCGCAGGATGACGTCAGCCTCTGGCGCAGTGTCGGCGGGCATGCCCGGCGCACCTTCAAGATCACGGCGCGAACCAACCTGTGGCAACACCTCAAGCCATTGGCCAAGCTGCTCAAGAACGGGCAGCCGCTGCATTACCGCCTGCAAGGCGAGCTGGAGACCGGGCTGATCTTCCATCAGGACCTGCACTTGTCGCGCAGTGGTGAGATAATCCCCGGCGATCTCATACCGGAGTAACCCTGCAATGACCCAGCAACCCCATGTTCATGGCCCGGACTGCAACCACGGTCACGATCATCATGATCACGACCACGGCCATGTACACGGCCCGCACTGCAATCACGGCCACCAGGAGCCGGTGCGCAACGCCCTGAAGGACGTTGGCCGCAACGACCCGTGCCCGTGCGGCAGCCAGAAAAAGTTCAAGAAGTGCCACGGCGCTTGATCCATTGAACACGGGTACCTGCAGCGGCGATCTCGGCGGTGCAGGTACCGCTGGTAAATAAACCTCCACCGCACCTTGCACGGCGCCTGCGCGCTCACTACCTTAGCGCCTTTCGAACCCCGCTACGCCTCGCAGGAGCCCTTGTCATGGCCGCCCCCGTCCTTCCTCCCTTCCGCCCGCGGTTCACCACCGCCGCAACGCTGCTCGGCATGCTCGGGCTCGCCGGCTGCCAGATGGGTGGCTATCAGGACAGCGTGCCACCGACCACCGGCATGCAGCCGCTCAAGGGCCTGGCGCAGAACGTCTCGGTCCGGCGCAATGCCATGGGCACCCCGCTGATCGAAAGCAGCAGCTTCCATGACGCCCTGTTCACCCTCGGCTACGTGCATGCCAGCGATCGCATCGAACAGATGCTCGCCATGCGCCTGCTCGCCCAGGGCCGCCTGGCAGAGTTGGCCGGCAGCGAAGCGCTGGATATCGATCGGCTGATGCGCGCCGCCAACCTCAAGCAGAGCGCCGCCCAGCAGTACGCCGATGCCTCGCCACGCCTGAAGCGCTTCTTCGAGGTGTATGCCCGTGGGGTCAACGCCTACCTGTTCCGCTACCGCGACAAGCTGCCGGCCAACCTGGCCAGCAGTGGCTATCGCCCGGAGTACTGGAAGCCTGAAGACTCGGCACTGATTTTCAGCCTGTATGCCTTCAGCCAGTCGGTAAACCTGCAGGAAGAACTCAGCGCACTGACCCTGGCGCAGAAAGTCGGCGACGACAAGCTGCCCTGGTTGCTGCCCGGCGCGCCGGACGAGCCCCTGGCTGAGGCCGAGGTGGAAAAACTCAAGGGCCTGAACCTGAGCAGCCAGTTGCCAGGCCTGCCGGCACTGGCGGCGGCCAGCCAGAAACTGGCCGACCTCGATCTGCTCGGCAGCCCCGGTTCAGCCAACCTGGCGCTGGGCCCGCAACGCAGCCGCAGCGGCAAGAGCCTGCTGGCCAGTGACAGCCGCGCAACCTGGGCTTTGAGCCCGGTGCAGATCCACACCGGCAAGTACCAGGTCGCCGGCCTGTCACTGCCGGGCCTGCCCATCGTGCTGGCCGGCTACAACGGCAAGCTGGCCTGGAGCAGCAGCGCGGTGATGGCCGACAACCAGGACCTGTACCTGGAACAGCTGCGTCATGCCGGCAGCCAGGTGACCTACCTGGCCGACGGCAAGTGGCTGCCGGCCCGCGCCCGCAGCGAAACCTTCTTCGTCCGCGGCCAACGCCCAGTGCGCGAGGTGATGTACGACACCCGCCACGGCACCCTGCTGCCCCAGGCGGGGAACGCCAGCCTGGGCCTGGCGTTGAGCCTGCCGCAGCTCAAGGGCGACCGTAGCCTCGATGCGCTGTTCGACCTGACCCGCGCACAAAACATAGAGCGCGCCTTCGACAGCACCCGTGAAGTCGCAACTGCCGCGCTCAACTTCGTCTTCGCCGAGCCCGAACACATCGGCTGGCAAGTCAGCGGCCGCTATCCGAACCGCCGTGAAGGCCAGGGCCTGCTGCCGTCACCGGGCTGGGACGGGCGCTACGACTGGGATGGCTATGCCGACCCGATGCTGCACCCCTATGACCAGGACCCGCCGGCCGGCTGGGTCGCCCACGCCAACCAGAGCAGCCTGCCGCGTGGCTACGGCATGCAGCTGTCCAGCACCTGGTACTACCCCGAGCGCGCCGAGCGCCTGGGCCAGCTGGCCGGCAACGGCCGTCACGACAGCCGCAGCCTGATGGCCCTGCAGAACGACCAGGTGACGCTGCTGGCCGACAAGCTCAAGCAGATGTTCGACGCCCCCGGCATGGCCCAGCCACTCAAGCAGGCAATCGACGCGCTGCCTGCGGCCCAACGTGACAAGGCACGCGACGCCCTGGCCCGGCTGAAGGCCTTCGATGGCCGCCTGAGCCCGGTGTCGGCGGATGCGGCGCTGTACGAGCTGTTCCTCCAGGAAGTGACCCGGCAGACCTTCCTCGACGACCTCGGCCCGGAATCGAGCCCCGCCTGGCAAGCATTCGTCAGCAATGCCCGCCTGTCGTACTCGGCACAGGCCGACCACCTGCTGGGCCGTGACGACAGCCCGTTCTGGGACGATCGCAGCACGCCGCAGAAAGAAGACAAACCGACCATCCTCGCCCGCAGCCTGGCCGCTGCCGTGGATGCCGGCACCGCGCAACTGGGCAGCGACCGCCGTGCCTGGCAGTGGGGCAAGCTGCACCAATACCGCTGGCCGGCCCCTGCCTACCACGGCCTGGGTGATGCACTGAGCCGCTCGCCGATGGCCGCCGGTGGCGACTTCAGCACCCCAGCCTTGACCCCTTACGCCTGGGGCAGCGATTTCGACACCCGCCTGCCGGCCTCGGCGCGAATGATCGTCGACTTCGGCCAGACCGAGCCGCTGCAGGTTCTGACCAGCAACGGCCAGTCGGGCAACCCGGCCAGCTCGCACTACGGCGACGGGCTGGACGCCTGGTTCAAGGGGCGGTTCATGAGCTTGCCGCTGCAGCCGCAGAACTTTGGGCGGGCCTATGGCAGCCAGCGGTTGACGCTGGTGCCGGGCCGCTAGTGAAAAAAAGCCGCCTGGACTGGCGGCTTTTTGTTTCGTGGTGGCGTCAAGCAGTGACGACAGCGAGTTCGATTCGCTGACCGAGCACATGCAATGCATGCTCGACCTGCTCAATCTTGGAACGATGCAACAGATCCACCAGGCGATCGACCTGAGGACGATTGACGCCCAGCCGCCGTGCCATCTCTGTTTTGCTCACTTTCTGTTCAATCATGGTGTTCCAGAGAGCTGCCTTCGCCGCCGTCAGAGCCGGCAAACGTACGACAGGCTGATCAGCCGATCTCATTGCAGGCAGCGGTATCGCAATCTTCTGGTCAACATAGAACGAAAGCGCGGACTCCATGGCGTCCACAGCATCGAACAGGGCTTCTTCCTCGGTATCGCCTGCACTGGACATCTCAGGCACATCCGGGCAACTGATCCAGACACTGCCCGCCTCCCGATGAATGATTACTGGATAGTCGAAGATCATTGTGCTCTCCCCTAATTTCAACTTTCGCTCAGGCCCAGGTCGCTAAGAATCTTTCTTCTGAGCCCTTCGCTAATTTCTTTGGCACCATGGTCCGGGAAAATTGTCTGGCGATTACCGAGGTAAACCTTGAAATGGCTGCCTTTGGCCGGAACGAACGTAGCACCTCGGGCACGAAGCCATCGGCGAAATTCACTGTATTTCATATGGGCCTTGGATCATCTACTGTGCGGTGGACGCACCCAGAACGCAACATTTTTGTTGCGCAAAATCAATGGAGCCCATAGTTAACCGCGAATGCCGCTTCTGCGTTCCTGTATGCCGTGTAGTCCATTTCCTTCAATCAAACCGCTCGAACTTCCTTCACCCCGCGTCACTCCTAACAATTACTCCCTGCAACCAGCGCACCCAAGCCATGGACCTCGTCATCGCCCGCCCCGAAGGCCTGTACTGCCCGCCCGGCGACTTCTACATAGACCCCTGGCGCCCGGTCGAACGTGCCGTGATCACCCATGGCCATGGCGACCATGCCCGCACCGGCAACAGCCACTACCTGACCGCAGCCCCCGGCGCTGGCATCCTGCGTAGCCGACTGGGCCAGGACATCGACCTGCAGACCCTGCCGTACGGTGAACGCATCCAACATCACGGCGTCACCTTAAGCCTGCACCCGGCCGGCCATGTGCTGGGTTCGGCGCAGGTGCGACTTGAGTATCAGGGCGAAGTCTGGGTCGCTTCGGGTGATTACAAGGTCGAGCCGGATGGCACCTGCGCAGCCTTCGAGCCGGTGCGCTGCCATACCTTCATCACCGAGTCCACTTTCGGCCTGCCCATCTACCGCTGGCCGAGCCAGGCGCACATCTTTGCCGGGATCAATGCCTGGTGGCGGAGCAATTGCGAGCAGGGCAAGGCCAGCGTGCTGTTCTGCTACGCCTTCGGCAAGGCTCAGCGAATTCTCCACGGCCTGGACCCGGACATCGGGCCGATCCTCGTGCATGGCGCTGTCGAGCCGCTGAACCGGGTCTACCGCGAAGCCGGTGTACATCTGCCGAGCACCCGCTATGCCGGTGATGTCCCGCGCAATGACCCGCTGCTGCGCCAGGCATTGATCCTGGCGCCACCCTCTGCCGCAGGCAGCAGCTGGATGCGCCGTTTCGGCGAATACAGCGATGCCTTTGCCAGTGGCTGGATGCTGTTGCGCGGTACCCGGCGACGGCGCGGGGTGGACCGCGGCTTCGTACTGTCCGACCACGCCGACTGGCCGGGGCTGCTGTGGGCCATCGGCCAGACCGGAGCCGAACGGGTCATGGTTACCCACGGCTCGGTAAACGTGTTGGTGCGCTACCTCAGCGAACAAGGGCTGGATGCCCGTGCGTTCATCACCGAGTACGGCGAAGAGGATGACACTATTGCCAAGGAGCCAGAGGCATGAAAACCTTCGCCGAACTGTACCTGCGCCTGGATGCCACCACCTCCAGCAATGCCAAGCTCGAAGCTCTGCGTGACTACTTTGCGGCAGCGCCCGCCGCAGATGCCGCCTGGGCTGTCTATTTCCTCGCTGGCGGGCGTCCCCGCCAGCTGGTGCCGACCCGTGTGCTGCGTGAGCTGGCCACGGCGTTGGCGGGGTTGCCCGAATGGTTGTTCGAAGAGAGCTATCAGGCGGTGGGCGACCTGGCCGAAACCATCTCGCTGCTGTTGCCCGAAGCCGCCCATGCCAGCGACGACGGCCTGGCATACTGGGTCGAAGCCCAACTGCTGCCCTTGCGTGGCCTGCCTGCCGAAGAACTACAGCAACGCCTGCTCCCCTTGTGGGCACAACTGGACCGTCCCAGCCTGATGCTTTGCCTGAAACTGATCACCGGCAGCTTTCGTGTCGGGGTGTCCAAGCTGCTGGTCACCCGCGCCCTGGCACAACTGGCCGGGCTGGATGCCAAGCGCGTGGCCCAGCGACTGGTCGGCTATACCGATATCGGCCATCGCCCGACAGCCGCCAGTTATCACAAGCTGATCGCCGAAGAATCCGCTGATGAACATAGCCAGCGCGGCGGCCAACCGTACCCATTCTTCCTGGCTCACGCCCTGCAGGCCCCACTAGAACAATTCGAAGCCCTGCTCGGTCCGCCAGCTGCGTGGCAAATCGAATGGAAATGGGATGGCATTCGCGCCCAGGTGGTAAAGCGCGAGGGTCAGCTGTGGGTCTGGTCACGGGGCGAAGAACTGGTCACCGAGCGCTTTCCCGAGCTGCACGGCCTGGCCGAAAGCTTGCCGGACGGCACGGTGCTCGACGGCGAGATTCTGGTCTGGAAGCCGGGCGTCAGCGCCGATGCACCGGCTGTGCAACCGTTCGCCGTGCTGCAGCAGCGCCTTGGCCGCAAGACTCTGGGCAAGAAGCTGCTGGCTGACGCCCCGGTCGTACTGCAAGCCTATGACTTGCTGGAATGGCAAGGCGAGGACTGGCGCAGCCGCCCGCAACATGAACGGCGCCAGCAGTTGCAGCGTCTGGTGGCAGAGTGCCCGTTGGCCCCACTGCTGCTTTCACCGCTGCTCGATGGCAACGACTGGAGCGACCTGGCCCGGCAACGCGAGCAGTCGCGCAACCTGGGGGTGGAGGGGCTGATGCTCAAGCAGCGTGATGCCCTGTACGGTGTAGGCCGGACCAAGGACATGGGCCTGTGGTGGAAATGGAAGATCGACCCGTTCAGCGTCGATGCGGTGCTGATCTATGCCCAACGCGGCCATGGCCGCCGCGCCAGCCTTTACAGCGACTACACCTTCGCTGTGTGGAATGGGCCAGCGGGCACGCCCGACCGCGCGCTGGTGCCCTTCGCCAAGGCTTATTCCGGGCTCAGCGACGAAGAGATGCGCAAGGTAGATGCGATCATTCGCAAGACCACGGTGGAAACCTTCGGGCCGGTGCGTAGCGTCACCCCGACGCTGGTGTTCGAATTGGGCTTCGAGGGCATTGCGCTGTCCAAACGCCACAAGAGCGGCATTGCCGTCAGGTTTCCGCGGATGTTGCGCTGGCGCCTGGACAAGCCGGTCGAGGAAGCCGATGACCTGGCCAGCCTGCAGGCATTGCTGGTCTGAAAGAAGGCAACGCGGTGAGGCGCGATATCGCAAATTATGCTTCTATCTTTGAGCCGACCCGTGTCGCAGACCGTTTTCGCCACGCAGCCAGGACCACCATGCACCATTCGACCCACGACCTGCTTTCGCCCGTACCGGGCATTACCCGCCAATTGCACAGCTTCCACTTCGGCCCACGCGGTGGCGCCAAGGTGTATATCCAGGCCTCGCTGCATGCCGATGAACTGCCCGGCATGCTGGTGGCCTGGCATCTCAAGCGCCGCCTGGCCGAGCTGGAACAGCAGGGTCGCCTGCTGCGCGAGATCATCCTGGTACCGGTGGCCAACCCGGTCGGCCTGGAGCAGGTGATGCTGGACGCCCCCCTTGGCCGTTTCGAGCTGCAGAGCGGCGAGAATTTCAACCGCAATTTCGTCGACCTGTCCGACAGCATCGGCGACCAGATCGAAGGCCACCTGACCCAGGACCCAGCCCACAACCTGGCGCTCATCCGCGAATACCTGCGGCGTGGCCTGGACGCCCACCCGGCGCGCACGCCCTTGCAGTCCCAGCGCCTGACCCTGCAACGACTGGCCTGCGATGCCGATCTGGTACTGGACCTGCACTGCGACTTCGAAGCGGTCGAACACCTCTACACCACGCCGGAAGCCTGGCCGCAGGTCGAGCCCCTGGCGCGCTACCTGGGCGCCCAGGCCAGCCTGCTGGCCACTGATTCCGGCGGGCAGTCGTTTGACGAATGCTTCAGTCTGGTCTGGTGGCAACTACAGCAACGCTTTGGCAAGCACTTCCCGATCCCGCTGGGCAGCGTTTCGGTCACCGTCGAACTGCGTGGCCAGGCCGACGTCAGCCATGACCTGGCCAACCAGGACTGCCAGGCGATTCTCGACTACCTGACCCACGCCAGTGTCATCGAAGGCACTACCGCACCACTGCCGGAGCTACCACGCCCGGCCACGCCACTGGCCGCCGTCGAACCCGTGGCCGCGCCCCTGGGCGGCCTGCTGGTGTACCACGCCCGCCCAGGCGAGCACCTGGAGGCCGGGCAGTTGATCGCCGAAGTCATCGACCCGCTCAACGACCGGGTGACTGCCGTGCGCAACAGCCAGCCCGGCCTGCTCTATGCCCGCAGCGTGCGGCGCATGGCCACGGCCGGCATGGTCATCGCCCATGTCGCCGGTGAGCAGGTGTTGCGCAGCGGCTACCTGCTGGCCAACTGATCGGGTAAAACCAATGCATGCGGCGAGTGGTCTGTAGAAACACAGCCTTCTCAGGACTGCTTGCACGCATGCCCGCCTCTTCCGACCTTGCCAATGCTTGGTTCACTGCCCGTGGCTGGAAGCCCTTCGCCTTCCAGCGCCAGGTATGGGCTGCGGTTGGCCGTGGAGACTCCGGGCTGCTGCATGCCAGCACCGGAGCGGGCAAGACTTACGCGGTCTGGCTGGCGGCATTGCGTGCCTTCGCCAAGCCAGCCGCCGGGCGCCAGCCTGCGGCGCTGCAAGTGCTCTGGATCACGCCCATGCGCGCACTGGCCGCTGATACTGCGCGCGCCCTGCACACGCCGCTGGATGAGCTTGGCCTGAACTGGACGGTCGGCGTGCGCAGCGGCGATACCGGCAGCGCCGAGCGCGCTCGCCAGGCCCGGCGCCTGCCAAGCGCCCTGATCACCACGCCGGAAAGCCTGACCCTGCTGCTGACCCGGGCGCAAGCCGCCGAAGACTTCGCCAGCCTGCGCCTGGTGGTGGTGGATGAATGGCACGAACTGCTTGGCAACAAGCGCGGCGTACAGCTGCAACTGGCCTTGGCCCGGTTGCGTCGCTGGCAACCAGGCCTGATCACCTGGGGCTTGTCGGCCACGCTCGGCAATCTGCCGCACGCCCTTGAGGTGCTGTTGCCGGGAGGAGGCCTGCTGGTGAAAGGCCGCCAGGACAAGCAGCTGGTCGTCGACACCTTGCTGCCCGATGCCATCGAGCGCTTCCCCTGGGCAGGGCACATGGGCCTGAAGATGCTCGACCAGGTTGCCCAGCAACTCGACGACAGCGCCAGCAGCCTGGTGTTCACCAACACCCGCGCCCAGGCCGAGCTCTGGTACCAGGCCCTGCTGGATGCCCGCCCCGACTGGGCAGGGCAGATCGCCCTGCACCATGCCTCGCTGGCTCGGGCCACACGCGACTGGGTAGAACTCAGCCTCAAGCAGGGCACGCTCAAGGCGGTGATCTGTACCTCCAGCCTGGACCTCGGGGTGGACTTCCTGCCAGTCGAACGGGTGCTGCAGATCGGCTCGGCCAAAGGCATTGCCCGCCTCATGCAGCGCGCCGGGCGCTCTGGCCACGCGCCAGGGCGCCGCTCACGCATCACCCTGGTGCCGACCCATAGCCTGGAGTTGGTGGAAGCTGCCGCAGCCCGCGCCGCACTGGCTGCCGGCCACATCGAAGCGCGCCGCTCGCCGCGCCTGTGCCTGGACGTGCTGGTTCAGCATCTGGTCAGCATGGCCCTGGGCAGTGGCTTTCGCCCCGGCGAACTGCTCGAGGAAGTGCGCAGCACCTGGGCTTTCCGTGACTTGCGCGACAGCCAGTGGCAATGGGCACTGGATTTTGTCAATCACGGTGGCCACGCACTGACTGCCTACCCCGACTATCAGCGTGTCGAAGCACACCCCGACGGGGTCTGGCGGGTGGCCAGCGAGCGTCTGGCGAGGCGTCACCGCATGGGCATCGGCACCATCGTCAGCGAAGCCAGCCTGCAGCTCAAGTATTGGAGCAAGGGTGGCGGCGGCAAGCACCTGGGCAGTGTCGAGGAAGCCTTCATTGCCCGCCTGCGCCCTGGCGACACGCTGGTATTTGCCGGCCGGGTCCTGGAGTTGGTTCGGGTGGAAGGCATGACCGCCTACGTGCGCCGCAGCACCGCGCGCAAGGCCGCCGTGGCGCGCTGGAATGGCGGGCGCATGCCGCTGTCCAACGAACTGGCCGATGCACTGGTCGAGCAGCTCGATGCTGCCGCCCATGGGCGCTACCTCGGCCCGGAGATGCAGGCCGTACGGCCGTTGCTGGCCTTGCAGGCGCAGTGGTCGGCCTTGCCCAGCTGCAGCACGCTGCTGGCCGAAACGCTGGCATCGCGCCAGGGCTCGCACCTGTTCCTCTACCCCTTCGCCGGGCGCATGGCCAACCTGGGCCTGGCCAACCTGATCGCCTGGCGGGTGAGCCGGGTGCAGCCGCTGTCGGTCTCCATCGCCGTGAACGACTATGGTTTCGAGCTGCTCAGCCCCAGTACCGTGGATTGGGCCAGCTGCCTGCCTGAGGCGCTGTCTGGCGACAACCTGCTGGAGGATGTGCTGGCTAGCCTGAATGCCGGCGAGATGGCGTTGCGGCGGTTTCGTGAAATCGCCCAGATCGCCGGGTTGGTATTCGGCGGTTATCCGGCCGCGCAGAAGAGCACGCGACAGATTCAGGCCTCCAGCGGGTTGTTCTATGAAGTATTCCGCAAACATGACGCCGACAACTTGCTGCTCGGCCAGGCACGCGATGAAGTACTGAGCGAAGAACTGGAGATCGAGCGCCTGCACCGCCAGTTGCTCAAGATGCACAGCCTGCAACTGGACCTGCGCACGCTGCAGCGGCCCGGGCCCCTGGCGTTTGCCCTGCTGGTCGAAGGCATGCGCGAGACCCTGAGCACGGAAAAGTTGGCAGACCGCATTGCACGAATGGTCGCCGACCTGGAAAAAGCGGCAAACCGGCCATGAACAGTTACTTGTCGATCGAGCACTGCGGCGAAACGCTCTGGCTGTTGCCGGACAAGGCCATCTACTGGCCGGCCCGCCGCACCTTGCTGGTGGCTGACGTCCATATCGGCAAGGCGGCAAGCTACCGAGCCCTGCATCAACCCGTTCCGCGAGGCACCACAACCGCCACCCTGGCACGCCTGGATGCGTTGCTGAACACCTATGACTGCGAGCAGTTGGTCATCCTCGGTGACTTCCTTCATGCGCGCGCTGCACATTCGCCCGGCACGCTGGCCAGCCTGCACAGGTGGAAAAAAAGCCATGGCGCGGTGAAGGTGGTGCTGGTACGTGGCAACCATGATCGCCATGCCGGCGACCCGCCTGAGGAACTTGGAATCGAGGTAAGGGATGAGCCTTTGTTGCTGGAACCCTTTGCCCTGCGGCACGACCCCCTGCCTCACCCCACCCACCCGGTGCTGGCCGGCCATGTCCATCCGGTCTATGTGCTGCGAGGGCGGGCACGGCAACGGCTCAGGCTGCCTTGCTTTCTGATCGACGCTCAAGTCAGCCTGTTACCGGCGTTCGGCGAATTTACCGGGGGATGGACGATCGAGCCTGGCTCGGGCGCGCGCGCATTCGTCGCTGGGGGCGATCGGGTGTGGGCACTCGCCTACTAGTCAGGCTACGGGAGACGGTGGTGGCTCGTCCGGCAGGGTCGGCTCACCCGGTTCCATGGGCGGATGTTCGCCTGGCTCTGGCGGTTGCGGCGTATCGGGGTCAGGCTGGTGCGGAACGCCACCGGCCTGCAGTGGCAAGGGATGCGCCAGCAGTGACCACGCCAGCAACCCGATCTGGTTGGGCTGCAGTACGGCCAGCTTGGCACTGATTGTGGGGTTGAGTTTCATAGGCAGCTCCTGGACGAGGGCCGACACGCTGCATACGTATCGGCGCTGTTCAAACTCTTGGAGTGCCATCAGGGAAACTAATTCCCCGCGCTCGTCGGATCAGGTGCGAGGCAGGGTGACGCCGCGCTGCCCCTGGTACTTGCCGCCACGGTCCTTGTACGACACTTCGCATTCTTCGTCGGACTGCAGGAACAGCATCTGCGCCACGCCTTCGTTGGCGTAGATCTTCGCCGGCAGCGTGGTGGTGTTGGAGAACTCCAGGGTCACGTGGCCTTCCCACTCCGGCTCGAGCGGGGTGACGTTGACGATGATGCCGCAGCGGGCGTAAGTGCTCTTGCCCAGGCAGATGGTCAGCACGTCACGCGGGATGCGGAAGTACTCGACGGTACGGGCCAGGGCAAAGGAGTTCGGCGGGATGATGCAGACGTCGCTCTTGATGTCGACGAAGCTGCCGGCGTCGAAGTTCTTCGGGTCGACGGTGGCCGAGTTGATGTTGGTGAACACCTTGAATTCGTCGGCGCAGCGCACGTCGTAACCGTAGCTGGAGACGCCGAAGGAGATGACCCGGCTGTCCTGCTCGCCGCGCACCTGGCGCTCGACGAACGGTTCGATCATGCCGTGTTCCTGCGCCATGCGGCGAATCCACTTGTCCGATTTGATGCTCATGGCGGGGTGTCCTGAAGAGTTGCGAGGGGAAAATCCAGACGCGCATCTTACCGGTCCCGGCGCCCGGGTTAAAGTTCCAGTGCCTCATCCCACGCCAGACGGGGGCTGCAGCCGCCGTCGATCCGAATTTGCGTAAAGCGTTCACAGACCATTGGCAGCTCGTGGAAAGTGGGGTAAGGTGGCGCCACTGTGCTGCACGTGACACCGAGAATCTCTAGTTTGATGCACGATCCTGATCGGCCCATCGCTGAATTTTCTGCTCTCTTTGCGCTCAGTCCCGGCCAGGGTTTTTCCTGACCGTTATCAAATTGTCCAAGGAGACAGAAAAATGTCCAACCGTCAATCCGGTGTTGTTAAGTGGTTCAACGATGAGAAAGGCTACGGCTTCATCACCCCTCAGTCGGGCGACGACCTGTTCGTGCACTTCAAAGCCATCCAAGCTGACGGCTTCAAAACCCTGAAAGAAGGCCAGGCTGTTACTTTCGTCGCTACCCGCGGCCAGAAAGGCATGCAGGCTGAAGAAGTTCAAATCGCCTAAGTCGATTGAGCTTCCTAGCTTTCAAAAAAACCCGCCTTCTGGCGGGTTTTTTTATGCCTGTCAGAAACACATGCGAGGTCCTGTGGGAGCGGCCTTGCGTCGCGAAAGGGTCGCGAAGCAAGGCCACTCCCACAGATACCGCGTCAATCTTCGCTGATGGTGATGCTCGGCATCGCCGGCGCCGCCGCTTCTTGCAGCACGATCCGTGCGCCCACCTGACGGGCCAGCTCCTGGTAGACCATGGCAATCTGACTTTCCGGCTCGGCGATCGCCGTCGGCTTGCCGCTGTCGGCTTGCTCGCGGATCAGCATCGACAGCGGCAGCGAGGCCAGCAGTTCGACGCCGTATTGCGCTGCCAGCTTCTCGCCACCGCCTTCACCGAACAGGTGCTCGGCATGGCCGCAGTTCGAGCAGATGTGCACGGCCATGTTTTCCACTACGCCCAGCACCGGGATGTTGACCTTGCGGAACATCTCCACGCCCTTCTTGGCATCCAGCAGGGCCAGGTCCTGTGGCGTGGTGACGATCACCGATCCGGCCACCGGCACCTTCTGCGCCAGGGTCAGCTGGATATCGCCGGTCCCCGGTGGCATGTCGATGACCAGATAATCCAGGTCGTCCCAGGCAGTCTGGGTCACCAACTGCAGCAACGCACCGGACACCATCGGCCCACGCCAGACCATCGGTGTGTTGTCATCGGTGAGGAACGCCATGGACATGACTTCCACACCATGAGCCTTGATCGGCACGAACCACTTCTGCTCACGGATCTGTGGGCGGGTACCCTCGGCGATACCGAACATCACGCCCTGGCTGGGGCCATAGATGTCGGCATCTAGAATGCCCACGCGGGCGCCTTCACGGGCCAGGGCCAAGGCCAGGTTGGCGGCGGTGGTCGACTTGCCGACCCCGCCCTTGCCCGAGGCCACGGCAATGATGTTCTTGACGTTGGCCATGGCTGGCACCTGGGCCTGGGCCTTGTGCGCGGCGACCACGCAGTCGATCGACACCTGGGCCGAACTGACACCGTCGAGGTTCTCGATCGCGGTCTGCAGCACCTGGGCCCAGCCGTTCTTGAACAGGCCGGCGGCATAACCCAGCTGCAACTGCACAGCGACCTGCCCGCCCTGGATGTCGATGGCGCGCACGCAACCGGCGCTGACCGGGTCCTGGTTCAGGTAGGGGTCGGTGTACTGGCGAAGCACGCCTTCGACGGCGGCACGGGTGACGGCACTCATGGACACTCCCATTGGCAAACTGAGTACGAAACAGACGCCTATCCTAACCCGTCAATCGTCAGCAGATGCGTGCTTGGGGTGAAATATCTTCGCCGGCCCTTTATAGTGGCCGATCACCCTCATTTTTACCCGAGCCAGATAAGTAGCCGAGCCACCATGTCCGAGCCACGTCAGATTCTCGTTACCAGCGCCCTGCCCTACGCCAATGGATCCATCCACCTTGGCCATATGCTGGAGTACATCCAGACGGACATGTGGGTGCGCTTCCAGAAGCTGCGCGGCAACCAGTGCATCTACGTCTGCGCCGACGATGCCCACGGTTCGGCCATCATGTTGCGTGCCGAGAAGGAAGGCATCACCCCGGAGCAGCTGATCGCCAATGTCCAGGCCGAGCACAGCGGTGACTTCGCCGACTTCCTGGTGGACTTCGACAACTTCCACTCCACCCACAGCGACGAAAACCGCGAGCTGTCGAGCCTGATCTACGGCCGCCTGCGCGACGCCGGGCACATCGCCACCCGTTCTGTGACCCAGTACTTCGACCCTGAAAAGGGCATGTTCCTCGCCGACCGTTTCATCAAGGGCACCTGCCCGAAATGCGCGGCTGAAGACCAGTACGGCGACAACTGCGAAAAATGCGGCGCCACTTATGCCCCGACCGAGCTGAAGAACCCCAAGTCGGCGATCTCCGGTGCCACCCCGGTACTGCGCGATTCCCAGCACTTCTTCTTCAAGCTGCCGGACTTCCAGGCCATGCTGCAGCAGTGGACCCGCAGCGGTACCCTGCAGGACGCCGTCGCCAACAAGCTCGCCGAATGGCTGGATTCCGGCCTGCAGGAGTGGGACATCTCGCGTGATGCGCCGTACTTCGGCTTCGAGATCCCAGGCGAACCAGGCAAGTACTTCTACGTTTGGCTGGACGCGCCGATCGGCTACATGGCCAGCTTCAAGAACCTCTGTGCGCGCCGCCCGGAGCTGGACTTCGACGCGTTCTGGAACGAAGGCTCCAAGGCCGAGCTGTACCACTTCATCGGCAAGGACATCGTCAACTTCCACGCCCTGTTCTGGCCAGCCATGCTCGAAGGCGCCGGCTTCCGCAAGCCGACCGCAGTCAACGTGCACGGCTACCTGACCGTCAACGGCGCCAAGATGTCCAAGTCGCGCGGCACCTTCATCAAGGCCCGCACCTACCTGGATCACCTGCAGCCGGAATACCTGCGCTACTACTACGCAGCCAAGCTTGGCCGCGGCGTCGATGACCTCGACCTGAACCTCGAGGACTTCGTGCAGAAGGTCAACTCCGACCTGGTCGGCAAGGTGGTCAACATCGCCAGCCGTTGCGCCGGCTTCATCCACAAGGGCAATGCTGGTGTGATGGTCGCGGGCGATGCTGCGCCGGAGCTGACCGAGGCCTTCCTCGCGGCCGCCCCGTCGATCGCCGAAGCCTATGAAGGCCGCGACTTCGGCCGCGCCATGCGCGAAATCATGGCCTTGGCCGACCGTGCCAACGCCTGGATCGCCGACAAGGCTCCTTGGTCGCTGGCCAAGCAGGAAGGCAAGCAGGACGAAGTCCAGGCCATCTGCGCCCAGGGCATCAACCTGTTCCGCCAGCTGGTGATCTTCCTCAAACCGGTGCTGCCGCTGCTCGCCGCCGATGCCGAGGCATTCCTCAACGTCGCGCCGCTGACATGGAACGACCATCAGTCGCGCCTGGAAAACCACCAGCTGAACCCGTTCAAGGCGCTGATGAGCCGTATCGAACCGGCCAAGGTCGAAGCCATGGTCGCCGCCAGCAAGGAAGACCTGCTGGCCGCCGAGGCCCAGGCTCCGGCCGGCAACGGCGAGCTGACCAAGGACCCGCTGTCTGCCGAAATCGAGTTCGACACCTTTGCCGCGGTTGACCTGCGCGTCGCGCTGATCGTCAAGGCTGAAGCCGTGCCTGGCGCCGACAAGCTGCTGCAGCTGACCCTGGACATCGGCGACGAGCGCCGCAACGTGTTCTCCGGCATCAAGTCGGCCTATCCGGACCCCTCCCAGCTGGAAGGCCGCCTGACCATGATGGTGGCCAACCTCAAGCCCCGGAAAATGCGCTTTGGCGTGTCCGAGGGCATGGTCATGGCGGCCGGCCCTGGCGGCGAAGAGATCTACCTGCTCAGCCCTGACAGCGGCGCCAAGCCAGGTCAGCGCATCAAGTAAGCCTCCTGCCCCGGCCTCACCGCCGGGGCAGTTCCATCTGCAGCGCCAATGCCGGACGCTCCAGGCGATTCACGGCTATCGTCATTCACATGAACGACTACATGCTGATCCTCGCCAGCGCTGCGCTGTTCAGCCACCTGCTCCTGCAACAACGGCCGTTGAGCCGGCTGCGCCTGCAGGTCTGCGGCCTGGCAGGCGCCCTTTCGATAGCGCTCGGGGCAAGCGGCGGGCAAGCGCTCGACCGCTTGATCATCGCGCCCTGGCATTTGCAGGACTTGCGCCTGTTCCTGCTGCTGCCCTGGCTGGCGTTGCTGGCATGGGGCGTGCCACAGGTGTTGGCCAGGCTACGCCCGCAGTGGCCCACCGGGGACCTTGAGCTGCCCTTGCTGGGCAATGCCTTGCTGCTGGGCCTGCTGCTGCAGGTGACGGGGGATGGCACCTCAGTGCGGGCAACGTTGTGTTGGGGGATAGTGGCCGGCCTGGGCTTCTGGCTTGCGTTGGTGCTGTTCGACGACCTGCACCAGCGCAGCCAGCACCCTGACGTACCGGCCGCGCTACGCGGCTTGCCCATTACATTGATCGGTACAGGGGTCATGGCCCTGGCGTTCTCGGGATTCAACGGACTTTTCACTCAATGAACTTGATTCAACGCATTGACGCCTTGTTACCGCAGACCCAGTGCGGCAAATGCGGCCACAATGGCTGTCGGCCCTACGCCGAAGGCCTGGCTGCGGGCGAGGCCATCAACAAGTGCCCGCCAGGCGGTAGCGAAACCATCGCCGCGCTGGCTGCGCTGCTGGAGGTGCCACTGCTGGCGCCAGACCCGCAACGAGGAAGCGCACCGCCCCAGGTCGCCTACATTCGCGAAGCCGAATGCATCGGTTGCACCAAATGCATCCAGGCCTGCCCGGTCGATGCCATCGTTGGCGCCGCCAAGCTGATGCACACGGTCATCGCCAGCGAATGCACCGGCTGTGACTTGTGCCTGGCGCCCTGCCCGGTCGATTGCATCGACATGCACCCACTACCAGCTACAGTGGTGCCAATTGTCAGCGGCCTGGCCCATACCCCCGAACAAATGCAGGCCCGCCGCCAGCGCCGCGATCATGCGCGCCAGCGCCACGAACAACGTAACGCCCGCCTGCAACGCGATATCGCGCGCCGGGAGGCACAACGCCTGGCACGTGCGGCCGGGGCCACACAAGGCGCGCCAGACGCGATCAAGGCCGCCCTCGAGCGGATCAAGGCGCAACAAGCCGCCGCTGTCGATGCTGCGCCTACAGCGGCCGGGCACGAACATGGCAAACCCTGATCCACGGCTACGCAAGGCCATGGGCCTGGTGCTGCTGGCCTGCGTACCTGGCTTGCTCGCGGCATTCTGGACAGAGGGCTGGGGCGTGTTGTTCAGCTTGTTGCTGTGCACCAGCAGTGCATTGAGTTGCGAAGCAGCACTGCTGGCTTTGCGTCGACAACCGGTTCTACCGGCATTGAACGATGGCAGTGCCCTGGTGACTGCCGTGCTGTTGGCTATCGCCCTGCCTGTGCAAGCACCCTGGTGGTTGCCAGTGACAGCAGCAGGCATTGCCATCGGCGTCGGCAAGCAGGCATTTGGCGGCGTGGGCCGCAACCTGTTCAACCCGGCAATGGTCGGTTACGCCTTTGTCCTGCTGAACTTTCCGCTGCAAATGACCCACTGGCCCAGCCACGCCGTTGGCTTTATCGATAGCCTGCAGCTGGTGTCTGGCAGTGGCAACCAGATCGATGCCTGGGCGGGGCCGACCATTCTCGATGGCCTGCGCCACAACCGCAGCCTGACCATCGACGAACTCTTCGCCAGGCACTCCGGTTTTGGCAATTTTGGCGGCCGCAACAGCGAGTGGGTCAACCTGGCACTGCTGTCAGGCGGGCTGTTTCTCTTGCAGCGCAAGGTCATCACCTGGCATGCCCCGGCAGGCCTGCTGGCCGGCCTGTTCTTGTTCAGCCTACTGGCCTGGAATGGCTCCGGTTCGGATTCGAACGGCTCGCCACTGCTGCACTTGTTCAGCGGGTCAACCATGCTGGCGGCGTTTTTTATCGCCACAGAGCCGGTGTCTGGCCCCAAGGCCAACCTGGCCAGGCTGTTGTTTGGCTTTGGCGCAGGCGCGCTGATCTACCTGATTCGCACCTGGGGCAGTTACCCGGATGGCACGGCATTCGCCATCCTGCTGATGAACCTGGCGGCACCCGCCCTGGATCGGCTTGCCTTGCGGCGCCAGCAGGTCTCGCCATGACCGCACCTGTTCGCAGCAGCTTGGTGGTACTTGCTGTCGGTGGTTCGGCGCTGGCGTTAACGCTGGCCTGGCAACACTGGACGCGCCCAGCCATCGTCGATGCCCAGCGCCAACTGCAGGCAGGCCAATTCCTGGCGGTGCTGCCCGCGCGAAGTTACGACAATCGCCCCCTGGACAACGCCTTACCGCTACCAGCCGATCAGCCATTGCATAGCAAGATACTCGCGGCCTACCGCGCGACACACGGCACTACGCCAACAGCCATCGTGCTGGTGAGCCAGGTCCAGGGCTATGCCGGCCCCATCAAGCTGACCATTGCCATCGACGCCGACGGCCGCCTGATTGGCACCCGGGTGGTCGAGCAGCAGGAAAGCCCTGGGCTGGGCGGCCAGATTGCCGACCCACAGTCTGGCTGGCTGTCACAATTTGCCAATCACGACCTTCGTGATCGCTGGGCGCTCAGGCGCGACCAGGGCGACTTCGACCAACTCGCCGGGGCGACCGTCACTTCCCGGGCCGTGATCGATGCCCAGCAGGAGGCCTTGCGGTTTTTTGACCTGCATCGCAACGAACTGCTCGGAGCCCCAGGCTATGAATAAATACTGCCTGCTGGTGACCGGTCTGGCTCCGCTGCTGGGGGCAACGCGCACCTTCCCGCAGGCAGTGGCCATCGGCGCCTGCATGCTCGTGCTGCCCCTTCTTCACCAAACCTTGCTAAGCCTGCTGCGGGCAACTCTCAGCGGCGCGAAGTACTGGCTGGCAAGCCTGCTGCTGCTTGCTGCGCTTGCCAGTTGCCTGCAACTGGCTCTGCGAGCCTGGGCCTTGCCATTGGCACTGACGCTTGGTTTTTTTCCTGCACTGATCTGCGTGCAATGCCTCGCCATCGACACCTTGCTGCCAACCGAAGGGCGCTGGCGGCAACTGTTGCTGCATTTGAGTAGTCTGCTGCTGGCCTGCCTGCTGCTCGGCGCCGGCCGCCAGTGGCTGGACAATGTCGCCGGCATGCACCTGGCCCACCTGCCGTCCGGTGGGCTGCTACTGCTCGGCGCGCTACTGGCCTTGTACAATTGGCTGCGCCCCACCCTCACACGTCGTCAAGGAAAGCGTTGAACCCATGAATGCCGCCAAACGCCTGGAGATCTTTCGCAGGCTGCACGAAGACAATCCCGACCCGAAAACGGAACTGGCTTACACCACCCCATTCGAGCTCCTGGTTGCCGTGACGCTTTCCGCGCAATCCACCGATGTCGGCGTCAACAAGGCCACGGCGCGCCTGTTCCCGGTCGCCAATACACCGCAGGCCATCTATGCTCTCGGTGTCGAGGGCCTGAGCGAATACATCAAGACCATCGGCCTCTACAACAGCAAGGCCAAGAACGTCATCGAGGCGTGCCGTCTGTTGATCGAGCGCCATGACGGCGAAGTGCCGCAGACCCGAGAAGCACTGGAAGCGCTGCCGGGCGTTGGCCGCAAGACGGCCAACGTGGTGCTCAACACTGCCTTCCGCCAACCGACCATGGCCGTGGACACGCACATCTTCCGGGTCAGCAACCGCACCGGCATCGCGCCTGGCAAGACCGTGCTCGAAGTCGAGAAGAAACTGGTCAAGTTCGTCCCCAAGGATTACTTGCTCGACGCTCACCATTGGCTCATCCTTCATGGCCGCTACGTATGCCAGGCACGCAAGCCCCGTTGCGGTAGCTGCCGCATTGAAGATCTGTGCGAATACAAGCACAAGACCTCCGACGATTGAGCCAATAGCAAAAACAGCTGCATCGTGATTGAAAAAATCTTTTTTACCGGACTTCGCTTTCTCGCTATAAGGACGGCCAATGGCCCTTTGGCTTGGAGCGACTCATGAGTACCGATAAAGACGACCTGTCGATCGAAGATGACTTTGCCACCGCTGACGACGAAGCGGAGCCTCAGGTAGAAACCGCGAAGACCAACCTGAGCAAGCGTCGTACCATTGACAACCTCCTCGAAGAACGACGCCTGCAACGGCAACTCGCTGATTTCGACTACGACCTGTAGCCTGGCACAAAGCCTCCTTCACGGAGGCTTTGTGCGTGCTGGGCTCAGTTCAGACCATGACGCCGGGCCAACTCGATCAGGTCCACCAGTGAGTGGGCATTCAGTTTCAGCAACAGGCGGGTCTTGTATGTGCTGACCGTCTTGTTGCTGAGGAACATGCTGTCGGCAATCTCCTTGTTGGAACGCCCGCGTGCAAGCTGCTGCAGCACCATCATCTCCCTTGCCGACAGGCGATCCACCATTTCAGCCTCGCTGGCGCCTCCCACCCGGCCATGGGACTTGTGCAAGGCCTGATTCGGGAAGTAACTGTAGCCAGAGAGCACAGCCTTGATGGCACTGAGCAGTTCGGTGAGTTCCTGCTGCTTGCACACATAGCCAGAAGCCCCCGCCTGCATGCAGCGCATGGAAAAATGCCCGGGCGACTGGGAAGTCAGCACCAGGACACGGCTGCCAGGGCTGGCTGCGGCCATTCGGGCGATGACCTCCAACCCGTCGAGCTTGGGGATGCCGATATCGAGTACGACAATATCGGGAAGGTGTTCGCGAGTGAGCTGCAAGGCCGCTATGCCGTTATCGGCTTCTGCAACAACATCGTACCCATGCCGTTCCATCAGCATGCGCACTGCCAAGCGTATGACCGGATGATCATCCACGATAAGGACTTTATTCATGCGATATCCATCATTCGTTATTTTGCTTTGACGACTGCCTCACCATAACCGAGCAGAACGCTCAATGGCGCGTCAACTCCCCGTACAAATAGCCGAATAGATGAACCTTACGTCTGTTTGGGAATTTTCCTACAAGAAAAATTTATCGTTTTCTCAAGAATGTGCTCACGAACACGCAAGTCAAACCGTGATCAATTCACTCACCCCGCTGAGAATTCCCCTACCCCGGAAAAAGTCCACAATTTAGTTGAGACAGTCAGTAGGTTATTGATATGAAAAACATGCCGGAGGCAATAATCATGAACGGTAACCAACCTGTGGCTCCACTGACCATAATCGCCATCTTCGCTGGCATCATCGAAGCTTCTGCCTTGGCAACCTTGCCTTTCCTCAGCGAAAAAAGTCAGACGTACTACACTTGGTTCCTTGTAGGGTTTCCATTCTTCCTCACAGCCCTGTTCTTTCTCACCCTGAATTTCAACTACAAATCCTTTTACAAACCTGACCCTGCCGAGCAGAAGAGCATCCCTGAGCAAGCGACGCCTCCCGACACGCAAGAAACTATAACCATGATGTTTTCCGGCCCTGACGCGCAGAAACTGATACAACAACAAATCGTGCAAGCCATTAGCCAACCCCATGTCGAAAACAGGCAGTGGCGAATGTGCAATATCGAACTCCATCAGTGCGTTGTTCTTTCGACCACCCGCTTGCCCGAGGATTTAGCCCATGGACATTGATCAGACCACCGTCCAGCAGGCAAAAAAAACCCGGCCAGAGCCGGGTTTATTTATGCCACTTCAGCCAGATGCTCAGAGCATCCCGCGGCCTTTGTTGGCAGCGATACGCATGCGCAGCGCGTTGAGCTTGATGAAGCCAGCAGCATCGGCCTGGTTGTAGGCGCCGCCGTCTTCTTCGAAGGTCGCGATGTTGGCATCGAACAGCGAGTCGTCCGACTTGCGGCCAACCACGATGACGTTGCCCTTGTACAGCTTCAGTCGCACAACGCCGTTAACGTTGACCTGCGAAGCGTCGATCATCTTCTGCAGCATCAGACGCTCCGGGCTCCACCAGTAGCCGGTGTAGATCAGGCTGGCGTACTTCGGCATCAGCTCGTCTTTCAGGTGAGCGACTTCGCGGTCCAGGGTGATCGACTCGATGGCACGGTGGGCCTTGAGCATGATGGTGCCGCCAGGGGTTTCGTAGCAGCCGCGGGACTTCATGCCCACGTAACGGTTCTCGACGATGTCCAGACGGCCGATACCGTTGGCGCCGCCGATGCGGTTCAGCTCGGCAAGCACGGTGGCCGGGGTCATGTCGACGCCGTCGATGGCGACGATGTCACCATTGCGGTAGGTCAGCTCGATGTAGGTAGCCTGGTCCGGGGCGTTTTCTGGCGAGACGCTCCAGCGCCACATGTCTTCTTCGTGCTCGGTCCAGGTATCTTCCAGGACACCGCCTTCGTAGGAGATGTGCAACAGGTTAGCGTCCATCGAGTACGGCGACTTCTTCTTGCCGTGGCGCTCGATCGGGATACCGTGCTTCTCGGCGTAGTCCATCAGCTTCTCGCGGGACAGCAGGTCCCACTCGCGCCATGGGGCGATGACCTTGACGCCTGGCTTGAGGGCGTAGGCACCCAGCTCGAAACGAACCTGGTCGTTACCCTTGCCGGTAGCACCGTGGGAAATGGCGTCGGCGCCGGTTTCGTTGGCGATTTCGATCAGGCGCTTGGCAATCAGCGGGCGGGCGATGGAGGTACCTAGCAGGTACTCGCCTTCGTAGACGGTGTTGGCGCGGAACATCGGGAAGACGAAATCACGCACGAACTCTTCGCGCAGGTCGTCGATGTAGATCTCTTTTACGCCCATCGCCTGAGCTTTGGCGCGAGCCGGCTCGACTTCTTCGCCCTGACCCAGGTCAGCGGTGAAAGTCACCACTTCGCAGTTGTAGGTATCCTGCAGCCACTTGAGAATCACCGAAGTATCAAGGCCGCCGGAATACGCCAGTACGACCTTTTTTACGTCCGCCATGCCATCACTCCACGGGGTTGTACGGAAAGGGATCGATTCTACCGGCGTTGCGGATAAATTTACAGTGGGGCGACAGCTTCTGACGACAAAGCGACAGGAACTGTCAGCGGCGCGACGCGGGGTGGCAAGGAAATACGGTCAAGGTGCCTTCGTTCCCGGTGCAACCGGAGCAGGCGCTACCGCTGCCGGTTGCTGAACCGGCTGTACCGCCGGCTTCTCCACCTGGGCCACCCGATCCAGTTCGATGTTTACCCGGCGGTTGCGCGCCCGATTGGCCGGGCTGTTGTTCTTCACCAACGGATAGCGCTCACCATGGAAGCGCACGACGATTTGCTCTTCCGGCACACCATGGGCCTTGAAGTAGTCGGCAACGGCCAAGGCCCGACGCCGCGAAGTGTCGCGATTGGTCAGGCGGTTACCACTGTTATCGGAATGGCCATTGAGTTCGATGTGGTTCACCGTCGGGTCGGCCTTGAGGTAATCGAGGATCACATCCAGCCGCGCACGGGCGTCGGCATCGAGATCGAAGCCACCACCTGGGAAGCCAACCTGGGTCTGGCGCACCTGGTCATAGTTCATCGGCAGCATCTTGCTGGCACAGGCCTGATAGTCGCCATACGCCTTGGCGAAGCTGACCGGCAACACGCGTACCTCCATCACCCGCCCGCCTTCGCCGGTATAGCTGCGCACCACCGTGCTGCGGCCATCGAGCAGGCCGTTGATCAGGCGACTGGCCTGGCTCTGCGACGAGCTGAACAATACGCCGCTACGGGCCATGCGCACGGCGCCGAGATTCACGTCACCACGGCCTGGCTGCCAAGGGGCAGCGGCTGCCAGCAAGGTCGCGGAACCTGCGCCCAGCACATTGCTGTGCGAACGCAGCTGGAACACCGGCTGCTCACCGGCCTTGCGCACGAACTCGCCACTGCCGAAACCGTCGATCGGCTGGATCAGGCGGCATTCGAACTGGTCACCCTCGACTTTCCAGGCGACATTCTCCATGCGGGTCTGGAAGGTCAGTGCGCCGGCCGGCAGGCTGGCGACAAGGGTCAACAGGGCTAGATAACGCTGGCGCACGGGCGGCTCCACAAATTCTGACGGCTTACAGGCAGGCTATCGGACGCTTGCCGGAAAACTTGATAGCCGTGCTCGGAACGGGGTTTTCCGGTAGCATTGGGGCCTGAGTTCGACCCGCCTGGAATCCCCAATGTCCGATCGCCTGACCCTCCTGCGTCCCGACGACTGGCACATCCATCTGCGCGATGGTGCCGTCCTGCCCCATACCGTTGGCGATGTGGCGCGTACTTTCGCCCGTGCCATCATCATGCCTAACCTGGTTCCGCCGGTGCGCAATGCCGTCGAAGCTGGCGCCTACCGCGAGCGCATCCTTGCCGCCCGCCCGGCTGGCAGCCGCTTTGAACCGCTGATGGTGCTGTACCTCACCGACCGCACCAGCCCCGAGGACATCCGCGCGGCCAAGGCCAGCGGTATCGTCTACGCCGCGAAACTTTACCCGGCTGGCGCGACGACCAACTCCGATTCGGGCGTGACCAGCATCGACAACATCTTCCCGGCCATCGAGGCGCTGGCGGAAGTGGGCATGCCATTGCTGGTGCACGGTGAAGTGACTCGCAGCGAGATCGACGTGTTCGACCGCGAGAAGCGTTTCATCGACGAGCACATGCGTCGCCTGGTCGAACGCTTCCCGACCCTGAAAGTGGTGTTCGAGCACATCACCACGGGCGACGCCGCGCAGTTCGTCACCGAAGCCCCGGCCAACGTCGGTGCGACCATCACTGCCCAGCACCTGCTGTACAACCGCAACCACATGCTGGTCGGCGGTATCCGCCCGCACTTCTATTGCCTGCCGATCCTCAAGCGCAACACCCACCAGGTGGCGCTGCTGGACGCGGCCACCAGCGGCAACCCGAAGTTCTTCCTCGGCACCGACTCGGCACCGCACGCCCGTCACGCAAAGGAAGCCGCCTGCGGTTGCGCCGGCTGCTATACCGCCTATGCGGCGATCGAGATGTACGCCGAGGCGTTCGAACAGCGCAATGCACTGGACAAACTGGAAGGCTTCGCCAGCCTGCACGGCCCGGCCTTCTATGGCCTGCCGGCGAACACCGACACCATCACCCTGGTCCGCGATGAGTGGACCGCCCCGGACAGCCTGCCGTTTGGCGAGCAGACCGTGATCCCGCTGCGTGCCGGTGAGAAACTGCGCTGGCGCCTGCTGGAGGACAACGCGTGAGCGAAGACCTCTACGAAGACGACCAGGACGGTCAGGGTAGCAGCGGTTCGCGCCACCCGATGGCCGAGCGCTTCCGTGGCTATCTGCCAGTCGTGGTGGATGTCGAGACCGGCGGCTTCAACAGCGCCACCGATGCCCTGCTGGAAATTGCCGCAGTGACCATCGGCATGGACGAGAAAGGCTTCCTGTTCCCCGAGCACACCTACTTCTTCCGGGTAGAACCGTTCGAAGGGGCCAACATCGAGCAGGCCGCGCTGGAGTTCACCGGCATCAAGCTGGACCACCCGCTGCGCATGGCGGTGAGCGAGGAAAGCGCGCTCACCGACATCTTCCGCGGCGTGCGCAAGGCGCTGAAGGCCAACGGCTGCAAACGGGCGATCCTGGTCGGCCACAACAGCAGCTTCGACTTGGGCTTCCTCAATGCGGCGGTAGCGCGTAACGACATCAAGCGAAACCCGTTCCACCCGTTCTCCAGCTTCGACACCGCGACCCTGGCTGGCCTGGCCTACGGCCAGACCGTGCTGGCGCGGGCCTGCCAGAGCGCCGACATCGACTTCGACGGCCGTGAGGCGCACTCGGCGCGTTACGACACCGAGAAGACGGCCGAGCTGTTCTGCGGCATTGTCAACCGCTGGAAGGAAATGGGCGGCTGGCGCGACTTCAACGATTGAGTCGAAATTCCGGGAGCGTCATCCGCTCCCGGAATCCAGGCACAAAAAAACCGGCCACATGGGCCGGTTTTTTCATGCGCGTGGCAATTACAGCTTGCCAGCGTTCTCGCTCAGGTAAGCAGCAACGCCTTCTGGCGAAGCGGTCATGCCCTGATCGCCTTTCTTCCAGTTGGCAGGGCAGACTTCACCGTGCTCTTCGTGGAATTGCAGGGCGTCGACCAGACGCAGCAGCTCGTCCATGTTACGGCCCAGTGGCAGGTCGTTGACGATCTGCGAACGAACAACACCGTTGGTGTCGATCAGGAAGGCGCCACGGAAGGCTACGCCGCCTTCGGACTCGACGTCGTAGGCCTTGCAGATTTCGTGGGTGATGTCGGCCGCCAGGGTGTACTTGACCTGGCCGATACCGCCGGCGTTGACCGGAGTGTTACGCCATGCGTTGTGGGTGAAGTGCGAGTCGATCGAAACGCCGATCACTTCAACGTTGCGCGCCTGGAAGTCAGGGATGCGGTTGTCCAGGGCAATCAGCTCGGACGGGCAGACGAAGGTGAAGTCCAGTGGGTAGAAGAACACCAGGCCGTACTTGCCCTTGATGGCCGAGGCCAGGTTGAAGCTGTCGACGATTTCGCCATTGCCCAGGACGGCTGGGACGGTGAAGTCGGGGGCTTGTTTGCCAACGAGTACGCTCATTGTAATCTCCTGATGAGGGTGAAGAACCGTTTGCCGGGCCAAGGCGGGCTTGCCCGACATCCAACAAAGGCCGACCATCATACACGGCTTGAGGTGACAGGCCGAATGCAACCGTCGGTCGCTCAAGTACGGCCCTTCCAGAAAGTCCTTTGACAAGCATTCTCATTAACATTAAGCTCCAACCCATCGACTCAACCCGCGATGGTCAGCCCTTATGTATGTGTGTCTTTGTGTCGGCGTCACCGACGGACAGATCCGCGATGCGATCTATGAAGGATGCTGCAGTTACAAGGAAGTCCGAGCGGCGACCAACGTCGCCAGCCAGTGCGGCAAATGTGCCTGCCTGGCCAAGCAGGTGGTCCGCGAGACCCTCACCGAATTGCAGGTGAGCCAGCACGCCGCCCTGCCCTATCCGGTGGAATTTACTGCTGCCTGATATTACAGAATTCGAAGAACCGGACCTCGTGTCCGGTTTTTTTATGCCTGAATATCAATAAGTTAGCGTTCCAACGCGGTTCACAAACATTCTTATTCCTATTAATTTTCACTTATTATTCAAACACTTAGGTTTGACAGCCCACAGTTACAGGCTCAAACTTCCCTGTATTGGCACACTTCTACAGGGCAGGAACCCGTCATGAAAGGCGACGTAAGCGTCATCCAGCATCTCAACAAGATCCTCGGAAACGAGCTGGTCGCGATCAACCAGTACTTCCTGCACGCACGCATGTACGAAGATTGGGGCCTGAACAAGCTTGGCAAGCACGAGTACAAAGAATCCATCGACGAGATGAAGCACGCTGACAAGCTGATCAAGCGTATTCTCTTCCTCGAAGGCATTCCCAACGTTCAGGACCTGGGCAAGCTGCTGATTGGTGAGCACACCAAAGAGATGCTCGAGTGCGACCTGAAGATCGAACAGAAAGGCCTGGTCGACCTGAAAGCCGCCATCGCTCATTGCGAAACTGCTGGCGACTTCGGCTCGCGTGACATGCTCGAAGACATCCTCGAGTCCGAGGAAGAGCACATCGACTGGCTGGAAACCCAACTGGGCCTGATCGACAAGATCGGCATCGAGAACTACCTGCAATCGCAGATGGGCGAAGAATAAGATTCTCGCCCCATAAAAAAACCCGCCTTGAGCGGGTTTTTTTATGGCTGCCTGATGATCAGGCTTCGGAAGCCTTGGCCTTGGCGGCGGCGTCCTTGATCAGGGTCTGCAGCTCACCCTTCTCGAACATTTCCAGCATGATGTCGCTACCGCCAACCAGCTCGCCGGCTACCCACAGTTGCGGGAAGGTCGGCCAGTTGGCGTATTTTGGCAGGTTGGCGCGGATTTCCGGGTTCTGCAGGATGTCGACGTAGGCGAACTTCTCGCCGCAACCCATCACAGCCTGCGATGCCTTGGCCGAGAACCCACACTGTGGGGCATTCGGCGAGCCTTTCATGTAAAGCAGAATGGTGTTGTTGGCAATCTGCTCTTTGATCGTATCGATGATATCCATCTAGCACCTCAGCTGAACTTTCCGACGCGATTGTCGGCACGGTGACGCATTGTATCGGAAAGCCGAGCAGCGTGCTCGGCCTTACCATTGCTCATGCGGCCTCGACCTGCACAGGCACGCCATTGAGCGCAGCATTACCCGAAACAGCGTCTCGCAGGCGTTCATCCGTGAGGTCATTGGCGCTCACACCCGCCTGTGCCTGTGCAACCTGCAGTTGCACACCCTGGCGACCATGGCCGAAGCCATGGGGCAGGCTGACCACCCCGGGCATCATGTCTTCACAGGCCTGCACCTCGACCTCCAGCGTGCCGGTACGCGAACGGATACGCACTTGCTGGCCATCCTGTAATTGCCGGTTGTGCATGTCCTGCGGGTGCATCAGCAGTTGGTGGCGCGGCTTGCCTTTGACCAGGCGATGGAAGTTGTGCATCCACGAATTGTTGCTGCGCACGTGACGGCGTCCGACTAGCAGCAACTCGCCCGGCGCAGGAGGTGCCTGCAAGGCCAACCGCTTCAGGTCATCCAGCAACACCTGCGGCGCCGTCTCGACTGTTTTGCTGGCGGTTGCCAGGCGCGTCGCCAGGTTGGCGCGCAGCGGCCCCAGGTCGAGCCCGTGGGGGTGCTCGTCCAGCGCCTGCAGCGAGAGCTTCCAGGGACTGGCTTCACCGTAACGCCCTTTGCGCAGGGCCAAGTCGATCATCTGCGCTGGCGACCAGGTCGGTTTCAGCTCAAGTTCGGCACGCTTGGCGAACGCCTGCGCCAGGCCGACGAAGATCTCCCAATCATGCAATGCACCTTCGGGCTTGGCCAGGATAGCGTGATTGAAACGGGTCACATTGCGCACGGCCAACAGGTTGAAGGTGCTGTCGTAATGGTCGTTCTCCAGCGCCGAGGTCGACGGCAGGATCAGGTCGGCGTGGCGGGTGGTTTCATTGATATAGAGGTCGATACTGAGCATGAACTCCAGCCCATCCAGCGCCGTATCCAGCTGTCGGCCGTTGGGCGTGGACAGCACCGGGTTGCCGGCAACCGTCACCAGGGCGCGCACCTGGCCCTCCCCCGGGGTCAGCATCTCCTCGGCCAGGGCCGCCACCGGCAGCTCGCCAGCGTACTCCGGCAAGCCCGAAACCCGGCTCTGCCAGGCATTGAAATGGCCACCTGACGTGGTCGCCACCAGATCGACCGCAGGCTCGGTACACAGCACCCCACCCTCTCGATCGAGGTTGCCGGTCACCAGGTTGATCAGTTGCACCAGCCAGTGACACAGCGTGCCGAACGTCTGGGTCGAAACCCCCATGCGCCCATAGCAGACTGCCTTGTCTGCAGCAGCAAAGTCCCGCGCCAGTTGGCGTATCTGGGTGGCGGCAATCCCGCAGTGTGCACTCATCGCCTCTGCGCTGAACGGCAAGATCGCTTCGCGCACCTGCTGCAGGCCGCTGACCGGCAAATGCGAACCTCGCGCGAGATCTTCATCGAACAGCGTGTTGAGCAGGCCACAGAGCAAGGCTGCATCGCCACCGGGCCGGATGAACAGATGCTGGTCGGCGATGGCGGCGGTTTCACTGCGGCGAGGGTCGACCACCACCAGGCGCCCCCCTCGCCCGCGCAGGGCTTTCAGGCGCTTTTCCACGTCGGGTACGGTCATGATGCTGCCATTGGAGGCCAGCGGATTGCCGCCGAGGATCAACATGAAGTCGGTGTGGTCGATATCCGGAATCGGCAACAGCAGGCCGTGGCCGTACATCAAGTGGCTGGTCAGGTGCTGCGGCAACTGGTCGACCGAGGTGGCGGAGAAGCGGTTTCGGGTCTTGAGCAGGCCGAGGAAATAATTGCTGTGGGTCATCAACCCATAGTTGTGCACGCTGGGGTTGCCTTGATAGACCGCCACGGCATTGCGCCCGTAGGCCTGCTGAATCGCCCACAGCTTTTCGGCAGCCAAGGCAAAAGCCTCGTCCCAGCCGATCGGTTGCCACTCGCGCCCTACCCGACGGTGGGGCTGGCGCAGGCGGTCCGGGTCGTTCTGGATGTCCTGCAGGGCCACCGCCTTGGGGCAGATATGACCCCGACTGAAAGGGTCATCAGGGTCGCCCTTGATCGAGCTGATCAGCACCCGCCCGTCGTCTTCGTGGTTGACTTCTATGTTCAGGCCGCAGATCGCTTCGCACAGGTGACAGGCACGGTGATGCAGGGTCTTGGTCATGGCCGCCTCTGCCTTGTTGTCGTAAGGAGTCGTCGCGCAATGACTATGCGCCACAGCACTTGCCGCGGCCAGCGCGCTTCGCGGCGTGAATCCCGCGACATCAGGCGCACGATTCGCGACAGCCATTTGCCAAATTGGCAGCAAGCCGTGTACAACCTTCTGTAGCAAATAAAAAACAGCACGGGCGCAAGGGATACGACACCCTTTGCAACATCTTAAGAACGAGCTGCTGTTTCCCCTCTTGGTTTCAGGCGACATTTAATTATAGTATTGCGCCTTTCCCCATTTCGTCCGCCCCGTGCGGCTTACGCCGCAGGTCACTCCCGTTGTCAAAAAAAACCATACGGTCGACCTGCATACCGTTGCAGATAAGGTAGTCAATCATGAGCGCTAGGCACTTTCTCTCCCTGCTGGATTTCACCACCGACGAATTGCTCGGTGTGATCCGCCGAGGCATCGAGCTGAAGGACCTGCGCAAGCGAGGCGTGCTGTTCGAGCCCCTGAAGAACCGCGTGCTGGGCATGATCTTCGAGAAATCCTCGACCCGTACCCGCGTGTCGTTCGAAGCCGGCATGATCCAGCTCGGTGGCCAGGCGATCTTCCTTTCGCCACGGGACACCCAGCTGGGCCGTGGCGAGCCGATCGGTGACAGCGCCATCGTGCTGTCGAGCATGCTCGACGTGGTGATGATCCGTACCCACGCCCACAGCACCCTGACCGAATTTGCCGCCAAATCCCGCGTGCCGGTGATCAACGCCCTGTCCGACGAATCGCACCCATGTCAGCTGCTGGCCGACATGCAGACCTTCCTCGAGCACCGCGGCTCGATCCAGGGCAAGACCGTGGCCTGGATCGGCGACGGCTTCAACATGTGCAACTCGTATATCGAAGCAGCCAAGCAGTTCGACTTCCAGCTGCGCATCGCCTGCCCTGAGGGCTATGAGCCCGATCCACGCTTCATGGCCCTGGGCGGCGACCACGTGCAGATCATCCGCGATCCGCAGGAAGCCGTGCGCGGTGCGCACCTGGTGACCACGGATGTCTGGACTTCCATGGGTCAGGAAGAGGAAACTGCACGGCGCCTGGCGCATTTCGCGCCTTACCAGGTCACCCGCGCACTGCTCGACCTGGCGGCACCCGACGCCCTGTTCATGCACTGCCTGCCCGCCCACCGGGGCGAGGAAATCAGCCATGACCTGCTCGACGACCCTCGTTCGGTCGCCTGGGACCAGGCTGAAAACCGCTTGCATGCACAGAAGGCCCTTCTCGAATTCCTTGTCGAACCGGCTTACCACCACGCATGAGTCAACCCTTACTGCTCAACCTGCGCAACCTCGCCTGCGGCTACGGCGATCAGCGCATCGTCCAGAACCTCAACCTGCACCTGAACGCAGGCGACATCGGTTGCCTGCTGGGCTCGTCGGGTTGCGGCAAGACCACCACCCTGCGCGCCATCGCCGGCTTCGAGCCGGTGCACGAAGGTGAAATCCAGCTGGCCGGCGAGGTCATCTCCCGCGCAGGCTTCACCTTGGCCCCGGAGAAACGCCGGATCGGCATGGTGTTCCAGGACTACGCCCTATTCCCGCACCTGACCGTTGCGCAGAACATCGCCTTCGGCATTGCCAAGCACCCGAACCAGGCCCAGGTGATCGAGGAGATGCTCGAACTGGTCAAGCTTGGCGGCCTCGGCGGGCGCTACCCGCACGAGCTGTCGGGTGGCCAGCAACAGCGTGTCGCCCTGGCGCGCGCGCTGGCACCTGAACCACAACTGCTGCTGCTCGACGAGCCGTTCTCCAACCTCGACGTGGAACTGCGTCGGCGCCTTAGCCATGAAGTGCGCGACATTCTCAAGAGCCGTGGCACCAGTGCGATCCTGGTGACCCATGACCAGGAAGAGGCGTTTGCCGTCAGCGACCATGTGGGTGTGTTCAAGGAGGGCCGGCTGGAGCAGTGGGATACGCCCTACAACCTGTACCACGAACCGCAGACGCCGTTCGTAGCCAGTTTCGTCGGCCAGGGTTACTTCATCCGCGGCCAGATGAGTAGCCATGAGGCGGTCAACACCGAGTTGGGCGAGCTGCGTGGCAACCGTGCCTACACCATGGCGCCAGGCAGCTCGGTAGATGTGCTGTTGCGCCCTGATGACATCGTGCCGGCGCAGGGCAGCGCGCTGCAGGCGAACATCGTCGGCAAGAGCTTCCTCGGTGCATCGACGCTGTACCGTTTGCAGTTGCCCACTGGCAGCCAGCTCGAAGCGATCTTCCCGAGCCATATCGATCACCAGCTGGGTGAGGATGTGGGGATTGCGGTGAAGGCCGACCATCTGGTGCTGTTCCCGGTGCCGGGCAGTGTCGCGACGCAGTCGGCGCGCCAGGAGAACGGGGTTCGCCGCTACAGCTCGGCGACCTGATTCAAGATTTTGGGGCTGCTTAGCAGCCCCGGCAATCTCAGCCTCTACCAATCCCGGCAAATTTGCCCTGGGTATGCTCGGCCAGTACCGCCGCCGCCAACTCGACCTCCAGCCCCCGCCGTCCGGCGCTGACATGGATGGTTGCAAAATTCTGCGCCGAGTCATCGATGAAGGTGCGCAGGCGCTTCTTCTGCCCCAAGGGGCTGATCCCGCCCACCAGATAACCCGTCGCCCGCTGAGCCGCCGCCGGGTCGGCCATTTCGCACTTCTTCACGCCAGCCGCATGGGCCAGTGCCTTGAGGTCCAGCGTCCCTACCACTGGCACCACCGCCACCAGCAACTCGCCCTTCTCGCTGCTCGCCAGCAAGGTCTTGAACACCTGCTGCGGTTCGAGCCCGAGCTTTTCCGCCGCCTCCAGCCCATATGACGCCGACTTGGGGTCATGTTCATAGCTGTGCACGCGGTGTTCGGCGCGGGCTTTTTTCAACAGGTCGAGTGCGGGGGTCATGCAGTGCTCCGGTCTGGGACAGGTCGCGGCTACTTTAGGGCAAATCCTACATCCCAGCCAGCCAATGGCTGACGCAGCCCTCTACTACGGGCATCAGCCTTTGAAACAGGCGGCCAAAACGTGACTACCCGTTCACTTTCGACCTTTGACATCAGCGTTTCTTGTCTATATTTTTTCGTTTCTGAATAAATGGTGCCCTTTTAAGGTGCACTTCTTAACACCCGCCTGGGGTCAATGGGGATAGACACCAGGCTTTGCTGTCGAGCGCTTCGCGCCTCACAACAAAAACAACGAGGTCATACATGACGACTGCTCTACGCGAACCCACACTTTCCAGCCAATGCCTGGCCGAGTTCCTCGGCACCGCCTTGCTGATCTTCTTCGGTACCGGCTGCGTCGCCGCGCTCAAGGTCGCTGGCGCAAGCTTCGGCCTATGGGAAATCAGCATCATCTGGGGTGTCGGCGTCAGCATGGCGATCTACCTCACTGCCGGCATTTCCGGCGCGCATCTGAACCCGGCCGTGAGTATCGCGCTCACCCTGTTCGCCGGCTTCGACAAGCGCAAGCTGCCGTTCTATGCACTCGCCCAGGTCTGCGGTGCATTCTGCGGCGCCGCACTCGTTTACACGCTCTACAGCAACCTGTTCTTCGATTTCGAACAGGTGCATGCCATGCTGCGTGGCAGCACCGAAAGCCTGGAACTGGCCTCGGTATTCTCGACGTATCCGCACCCGTCACTGTCCACTGGCCAGGCGTTCCTGGTTGAAGTGGTGATCACCGCGATCCTGATGGCCGTGATCATGGCCCTGACCGATGACAACAACGGCCTGCCGCGCGGCGCCATGGCCCCGCTGCTGATTGGCCTGCTGATCGCCGTGATTGGCAGTGCCATGGGCCCGCTGACCGGTTTTGCGATGAACCCGGCCCGCGATTTCGGCCCCAAATTGATGACCTTCCTGGCTGGCTGGGGCGAAATCGCCTTCACTGGCGGTCGGGACGTTCCGTATTTCCTGGTTCCGGTGTTCGCACCGATCCTCGGCGCTTGCCTGGGGGCTGCGACCTATCGCGGCCTGATCGCCCGCAACCTGCCGACGGCGCACAGCGCAAGCGCCGAGACAACCGACAATCGCCAGGGCGATACTCAAGCAAACTGATGCTGACGCCCTGAATTCCTATTTATGCAAGGCCTACGACCATGACAGACACCCAGGATAAGAACTACATCATCGCCCTGGACCAGGGCACCACCAGCTCGCGGGCGATCATCTTCGACCGCGATGCCAATGTGGTCGGCACTTCACAGCGCGAGTTCGCCCAGCATTACCCGCAAGCTGGCTGGGTCGAGCACGACCCGATGGAGATCTTCGCCACCCAGAGCGCGACCATGGTCGAGGCCCTGGCCCAGGCCGGTATCAGCCACGCGCAGGTTGCCGCGCTGGGGATCACCAACCAGCGTGAAACCACTGTGGTATGGGACAAGGAAACCGGCCGCCCGGTGTACAACGCCATCGTCTGGCAGTGCCGCCGCAGCACCGAGATCTGCGCCCAGCTCAAGCGTGATGGCCATGAAGACTACATCCGCGAAGCCACAGGCCTGGTAACCGACCCGTACTTCTCCGGCACCAAGCTGAAGTGGATCCTCGACAATGTCGAAGGTGCCCGTGAACGCGCCGAGCGCGGCGAACTGCTGTTCGGCACCATCGATACCTGGCTGATCTGGAAGTTCTCCGGCGGCAAGGTGCATGTCACCGACTACACCAACGCCTCGCGCACGCTGATGTTCAACATCCACAGCCTGCAGTGGGATGACAAGCTGCTGGAAATCCTCGGCATCCCGCGGCAGATGCTGCCCGAAGTGCGCTCGTCGTCGGAAGTGTACGGCCATACCAAGAGCGGTATCGCCATCGCCGGCATCGCCGGCGACCAGCAATCGGCGCTGTTCGGCCAGATGTGCGTGGAACCGGGCCAGGCCAAGAACACCTACGGCACCGGCTGCTTCCTGCTGATGAACACCGGCGACAAGGCGGTGAAGTCCTCCCACGGCCTGCTCACCACCATCGCCTGCGGCCCGCGCGGCGAGGTGGCCTATGCCCTGGAAGGCGCGGTCTTCAACGGTGGCTCCACCGTACAGTGGCTGCGTGACGAGCTGAAAATCGTCAACGATGCGCTGGATACGGAGTACTTCGCCAGCAAGGTCAAGGACAGCAACGGGGTGTATCTGGTGCCCGCCTTCACCGGCCTGGGGGCGCCGTACTGGGACCCGTATGCCCGTGGCGCGCTGTTCGGCCTGACCCGTGGCGTGAAGGTCGATCACATCATTCGCGCCGCGCTGGAATCGATCGCCTACCAGACCCGCGACGTCCTCGACGCCATGCAACAGGACTGCGGCGAACGTCTGTCGGAGCTGCGCGTTGACGGCGGTGCAGTGGCCAACAACTTCCTCATGCAGTTCCAGGCCGACATCCTCGGCACCTGCGTTGAGCGCCCGAAAATGCGCGAGACCACCGCCCTCGGCGCCGCCTACCTGGCAGGCCTGGCCTGTGGCTTCTGGAGTGGCCTCGAAGAGCTGCGCGACAAGGCGATCATCGAGCGCGAGTTCAGCCCACAGCTGGATGAGGCGCAGAAAGAGAAACTGTATGCCGGCTGGAAGAAGGCCGTCGATCGCACCCGTGACTGGGAAGATCACGAGGCGTAACACACAAGGGGCCGCGATGCGGCCCCATCGTCTACTGGCCGTAGCCCCCTTCCTACGGCATCATTGCAGAATTTGTCCGGCAGCCCCAAAGGACCGCCCATGAATCTGCCCCCACGCCAACAACAAATCCTCGAACTGGTGCGCGACCGCGGCTACGTCAGTATCGAAGAAATGGCGCAGCTGTTCGTCGTCACACCGCAAACCATCCGCCGCGACATCAACCAGCTGGCCGAGCTCAACCTGCTACGCCGCTACCACGGCGGTGCTGCCTATGATTCGAGCATCGAGAACACCGCCTATGCCATGCGCGCCGATCAGATGCGCGACGAAAAGCAGCGCATTGCCGAAGCCGTGGCGCGGCAAATCCCCGACCATGCCTCGTTGTTCATCAACATCGGCACCACCACCGAATCGATTGCCCGGGCCTTGCTCAACCATAACCACCTGAAAGTCATCACCAACAACCTTCACGTGGCTGCGATTCTGGCCGCCAAGGATGACTTCGAGGTCCTGGTAGCCGGCGGCACGGTACGCCGCGATGGCGGTGTGGTCGGCCAGGCCAGCGTCGACTTCATCAACCAGTTCAAGGTTGATTTCGCCCTGGTCGGCATCAGCGGCATCGATGAAGACGGCAGCCTGCTCGATTTCGATTATCAGGAGGTGCGGGTTTCCCAGGCGATCATTGCCAACGCCCGCCAGGTGGTGCTTGCCGCCGATTCCAGCAAGTTCGGGCGCAACGCCATGGTACGCCTCGGCTCGATCAGCCTGGTCGACTGCCTGGTGACCGACCAGGCACCTACCCCTGCCCTCACCCAACTGCTGAACCAGTACAAGATCCGCCTCGAGGTGGTCTGACCCCGCGACGGGCCTTCAACAGGCCCGTCATTTTCGTAAATGTTCACTTTATTGTCATCTGATCAGTTTTTTCTATAAAGACTGACTGGCGACCGGCTTTCTGTTGCGCTAGTATTTTCGGAAACGAACATAAATGTTCATATTCGATGTGAACAGCCTCAGGAGGCCTTGCCCGTGTCCCAGCCCGTTTCGTCCCAGCCCCCAGTCGCCGACTGCTACGACCTCGCCGTGATCGGCGGTGGCATCAATGGCGTGGGCATCGCTGCAGACGCCGCCGGGCGCGGCCTCAAGGTATTCCTCTGCGAAAAGGACGACCTGGCCCAGCACACCTCGTCGGCCAGCAGCAAGCTGATCCACGGTGGCCTGCGCTACCTGGAGCACTACGAATTCCGCCTGGTTCGCGAAGCGCTGGCAGAACGCGAAGTGCTGCTGGCAAAGGCGCCGCACATCGTCAAACCAATGCGCTTCGTGCTGCCGCACCGCCCGCACCTGCGCCCAGCCTGGATGATTCGCGCCGGCCTGTTCCTCTACGACCACCTGGGTAAGCGCAAGCGCCTAGGCGCCTCGCGCAGCCTGCGCTTCGGCCAGGGCTACCCGCTCAAGCCAGCAATTACCCGCGGCTTCGAATACGCTGACTGCGCCGTCGACGATGCGCGTCTGGTGGTGCTCAACGCCATGGCCGCCCGAGAACACGGCGCGCACATCCATACTCACACCCGCTGCCTGCGTGCCGAGCGCGTCGATGACGTGTGGCAGGTCGAGTTGCAGCATGCCGACGGCACGCTGCAGACAATTCACGCCCGCGCGCTGGTCAACGCTGCCGGCCCATGGGTCGCCAGCTTCATCAAGGATGACCTCAAGCTCGATGCGCCCTACGGCATCCGCCTGATCCAGGGCAGCCACATCATTGTGCCGCGCCTGTACGAAGGCGAACACGCGTACATCCTGCAGAACGAAGACCAGCGCATCGTCTTCTGCATTCCGTACCTGGATCGCTTCACCCTGATCGGCACCACCGACCGTGAATACAGCGGCGACCCAGCCAAGGTGGCAATCACCGAACAGGAAACCGACTACCTGCTGAATGTGGTCAACGGGCACTTCAACCACCAGCTCAGCCGCAGCGACATACTGCATACATACTCTGGTGTGCGCCCGCTGTGCAACGACGAGTCGGACAACCCTTCGGCGGTAACCCGCGACTACACCCTGGCGTTGTCGGCTGGCGAAAACCAGGCGCCATTGCTGTCGGTGTTCGGCGGCAAGTTGACCACCTACCGCAAGCTGGCCGAATCGGCCATGGCTGAAATCAAGCCGTTCTTCCCCCAGATGCGCGGCAGCTGGACCGCCGCCGCGCCGCTGCCGGGCGGCGAAAATATGACTACCGCCCAGGCCTTGAGCGACGCCATCCTGGCGCGCTGTGGCTGGTTGCCGGTCGATATCGCCAAACGTTGGGCAACCACTTACGGTAGCCGCGTGTGGCAACTGCTTGATGGCGTGCACGGCCCCGAAGACCTGGGCCAATCGATCGGCGCTGGTTTGTTCAGCCGCGAAGTGGATTACCTGTGCAACGAAGAATGGGCATGCGACGCCGACGATATCCTGTGGCGCCGCACCAAGCTGGGATTGTTCACCAGCGCAGCCGAACAGCAGGTGCTGAGGGATTATCTGCAACAGCGCGAGCAGCACCAGGCAGGCATCCAGGCAGCCTGACTCAGGCGGGCATCAAGCGCTCCTGGGAGGCATAACGCGATCGCGCCCAGGCTTCGGTAGTCAGGTTGCGTATCAATGCCGCTTCTTCGGCAGCGTGCTGGGCCATCAATGACCTCGCACGCGCGTCGTAATCACGCTCCTGACCGATTCTGGACTGCTCCTCCAGAGCCTCCAGGCGTTCGTGAAAGCTTGCGGACATTGTCTCGAAACGTTCCGGGTAGGTTTCACGCAAATAACGTTGCCAATACGGGCGCTCCACCAGTGCGTCCAGCATCGCGACGGGCGTGCTGGCGCGCAGCACCGCAAGCTCCGCATGGCTAAGGTCGACCATGGATACATGGGCGAAGGTGGGGTAATGCATCGCATCAGGCACCACCGGCAGATCGAGCGCACCTGCCAGCCGAGATCGGTAGTAGAGCCGTACCTCGATTTCATCGACCCTTCGCCGGCCCTGGTTGCGCATGCGTTGCACATGCGCGTTGGCGATATCATCCAGCAGATCCAGGCGATGCAACTGACGCCCGAGGCGCAGCAAACGGTTTTCCCGCATCGTCACGGGTATGCCTTCAATTCCCTCGAACACCAGAATGCCCACCTCCATCTGATTGAGGATCATCAGCAAGCGATCATCACAAGTACTCGGCCCTCCGGCCACACCGAACAGTTGCTCACGCAGTGCCTCGTTGTGCTCGCACGCGTCGAGAATGCGCCAGACACGCTGCCTGAAATAAGACGGGTGAGTGGCAAATTCCTCGGTACCGACAAAATCGGCAAGGAAGCTGAACAACCCGCCAGAACCAGGCTCCTCGACCAGGCGCTGCCAAGTCGCCTCACGCTCGGCACGCCGCGGCCCGTCACTGGTATCTATCCAGGCATCGCGGATGCCGTCATCGACGGTACTGTGCACATGGGTCGCGCTGCCCCTCGCCCCCGCCTGTGAAATGCCACGCGCCTCGTCGAGATACTGGGCGCTGCTTTCGCTCAAGGGGTTTTCGTGCAGGCTCAGCCGCTGAAGCCGCAGGCGCAGCCCGCGCACCTCGCGGCGCAGCTCGCTTATCCTGTTGTCACGCAGGTCAATGTGGGCACGCAATGTCACGTTCTGGTGGACCTGGCCGATGTCCAGCTGCCCCGTTGATCTCAGGCGGATGTCACGTACGTGCGGCAAGACGGAAAGGTCTGGCATGCCATTGAGCGGGTTATAGCTCAATATCAGCGTATCGAGGCGGGTAAGCGCTGCCAGACGGCGACTGCCTGCATTGTTCAACACGATCTGATTGTTGCCCAGATTCACCCGACGCAACTGTGTCAGGCCTTCAATGCCTTCGGGTACGCTGGCGAGGCGGTTACCACTGAGGTCCAGTTCGACGATGTTAGGGAACAGCCGGAGAAACTGGGCATCAAGGCTTTGCAACTGCATGTTGCGCAGGGTCAGCCGACGCACATGCGAGTAGTCGATGCCTGCGGGTAAGCAGGGCAACTGGCCGACGGCTTCACCGTCGATGGTCAGTTCGTACTGATCGTTACCATCCACCAGCTTGCGCCGCCAGCTGCGTCGCAGCATGTCAGCGACTCGACGGCGGCGGATGGCGTCGATCGGCGTCTGCCAGTCAGCCTGCCAATGGCGCAAGGTCTCACGCAATTCGGTCAACTGACGCTGCAACATGAGGTAGTGGTTCCACTGGTTCTCACCACGCTGGCGCACCGCCTCCAGGTAGGCATCCAGTTGCAATTCGCTGAGCGTCGGGAAGATTTGATGGATGCCCTGCCTGATGGCCTGACGACTGCTTTCACCACCACCACTCATCGGGTAAGCCAGACGACCATCGGCGAAACGCCTGAGTGGTCGAACGTTGACTCTGACAGGAGGCAGGCCGATCAGCCGTGCAGCGTGCTCACGGCCCTGCCCGCCCCCTCGAACCAAGCGGTCACGCAGCTGGCTGGCCTGCAGTCGAGTGCTTCCCAATTTCTTCAACTGATCGTCATCAAGGCATTTCAATACGGCTTGCAGCAACGAATCACCGGTACTCGCCGAGGCCTCGATTTCGTCGCCCGCCAGCCTGTACCCCTGCTCCTGCCTGACAATGACATGCACCTGGCTTGCCGCCTCGCCCTGGGTTGCATGCAGCAATCGACCTTCGCGATTGCCAATGCGTAACTCGACACGCGTCGACGCTGGCCAAGGCGCATCCCTTTCGATCAACCCCAGTGTCAACCTTTCGCTATCCTCGCTGGCAATCGTTGGCAAGCGGATGCCAAGGTAAGCGCGGTCGACGCGGCTGTCGCGTACATACCAGCGAGCCCGCTCCGCCATTGCCAAAGGTATGCGATCCGAGGTGTGCAACTGCTCCAGCAAGGAGGTGCTGCTCTGCTCGATGATTTCCTGCGCGCCACGAACGCTCAGCCCCCTGAAAGCCTGCATGAGTTTCATCTGATCAGCGGAAACCGGTGGATACAGGTCTTGCAGTGCCTGTTCGAACGCCGCTCCCCGTAACGTCGCAGAAGCCCTGTGCAGTTGCATGCGATCATGAAGATCGAGCAATCGCGCGGGCGGCGCCGCGCGCTCCAGATGCAGGCGCCGCAATTGCGCCAAATCGAATCCGCTGACGTCAAGCAGCAGGCTGGCATCGGTCGACAACAGGCCGGCGAAATGCTTGCCTGGCAGGCTCTCCAGCAATACCAGGGCACTCTCCTCGGCGGGAATGTAATGCGGATTGCGAACCAGCCTCAAACCTTCGTTGCCAAACACCTTCGGCGCCAGGCCATCGACGAAGGAAGCGCGTTTCAGCCCGTGCAGCGCGCCCGCCGTCGCACCGGCCAGCACCAGGCTCTGGGCGACGGAAAAAAGGTGATCCAGCGCTCCCTGACGATCGCCCAGTTGCCAGTCCTTGTATCCCTCATAGACGTCATCGAGCAATTGCGCCGCGCTGACAACCAGCATCAACTCACCCAACACAGGCACGACGAACCCCGCCAACCCCAACAGGTCCAGGCCGGCCGCCAGCATTGCCTGCAGCCGCTCGTGCCTGCTCTGTCGGTCCTCGACATCGGTCGGGACGGCGAGGTAAGCGGCATCGTCGAACGTTTTGGCAAGCAGCAGGCTTCCCATATGGGCAAACACCGTGCCTTCCTGCGCCAGGTTGCGCCCATCGAGCTCAAGCGGCCCACCCTGCGCGCAGGCGTCAAGCGCAGAGGAAAGCGCTTGATCGAATGGAGCCCTGTCCCGAGCCTTGATGAAGCGCTGGAAAAAAGTGCGGAACAGCGGCGTTTTCAAGCGTTGAGCCAGGTTACCGTAGAGTTCGGCCCACGAATCGTAGTAGCGCAGTTCTTTTTCTGGATCGCCAGGAATCCAGAAAATGATTTCATCGATGTCGTCATGGCCTGCAGTCCGCCATTCCAATGCGATCACCCCTACGACGCATTTGCCTAGCAGGTAAAGCTGACGAGGGGTCAGAGTACCGGCTCCCGCAGCCAGCATAGGGATATCCTCGAACAATGTTCGCAACCGCTGCAGATCGCGCCCATCCAACTGCTTCTTCAGCCTGGCTTCGTACAACGATGCCTGCATGCGCGTACGCACACTCTCCTCGAACATCTGCGCGACGAGCGCACGCGCGTGCTGTTCAGGCTGGCCACGACCCGACCTGGGTTGAAGCACCCCTCTGAGCAGCGCCTGATACTTGCCGCCAATATCCAGCTCGCGACACAACCTGACAAAACGTTCGAACGTCATCGACAATCGAGCGCCGTGCTGGCCGGTCAGATGCGCTTGACGCAAATGCCAAGGCTCGGCTTCATGCGCTTCGAAGTTGTGCAGCGCGGCCGATAAAAGCGTCTGCCTGGCAGTATGAGTGACAGTAGGCTGATAAAACTTTTGTGCCGCTGAGGGGAGTTTGAACTGCTCACTGACGACAACATGTGAGCGCCGGGCGTCGATATGACCGAACCCAGCAGTGCTCAAGGCATGCTCCAGGAGCGGAACAGCGAACGCTTCGATGTCGGGGAGGCGCCCAAGCAAGTGGCTCAGTCGATCCGTGGCCTGTTGCTGCTCACGCAACGCCCGGTGATACACCGTGAGGAGGTCCGACTGCGCATCGGTCAACCAGGAGGGGAGTTGCCTTGCGATAAGATGGTCCACAGAGTTCGTGGGAAAGATTTCGGCGAATGTCATGCGATGATTTCCAAGTCTGAAAGCACTTAGCTCATCACCTGCCTGACGTACATTGGCGGTACATATAGCCACCGTCGGCGCGAACAACCCACCCATTCGGATTGGCGAACACAAAAGATTCATCCGTTCGGGATTCCGACTAACCTGCAATGTAATAAATTGCTCAGAAAAGATTAATCCTTCGTATTTTCGGGACGTTATCATCGAAGACAGAGCTTGGCACGACTCATGCTCTACACTTGGTAGCCGAATGCACTCGCTTCTTGTTGTATTCGTTGAACGAAAGAGTCCGCCAACGGCTCCATAAAAAAAACAAACACGTCGAGGAAAATTTGATGCGTATCGTTCGTCATCTGTTGGGCGCCACCATCGCCGCCGCGATCATCGCTTCGCCAGCCATGGCCGAAGAACTGACCGGCACCCTGAAGAAGATCAAGGACTCGGGCACCATCACCCTGGGCCACCGCGACTCTTCCATTCCGTTTTCCTACCTGGCTGGCGGTCAAACGCCCGTGGGCTACTCCCACGACATCCAGCTGGCCGTGGTCGATGCCCTGAAGAAGCAACTGGGTACCGACATCAAGGTCAAGTACAACCTGGTCACCTCCCAGACCCGCATCCCGCTGGTGCAGAACGGCACCGTGGACCTTGAGTGCGGCTCCACCACCAACAACGTCGAGCGCCAGCAGCAAGTCGGCTTCTCGGTCGGTATCTTCGAAGTCGGTACCCGCCTGCTGACCAAGGTCAAGGACGGTCAGCCTTCCTACAAGGACTTCCCGGACCTGGCCGGCAAGAACGTGGTGACCACCGCCGGTACCACCTCCGAGCGCATCCTCAAGGCGATGAACGCCGACAAGCAGATGAAGATGAACGTGATTTCCGCCAAGGACCACGGTGAAGCCTTCAACATGCTCGAAAGCGGCCGCGCCGTGGCCTTCATGATGGACGACGCCCTGCTCGCCGGTGAAATGGCCAAGGCGCGCAAGCCGGCTGACTGGGTCATCACCGGTACCCCACAGTCGTACGAAATCTACGGCTGCATGGTGCGCAAGGATGACCCGGCCTTCAAGAAAGCAGTCGATGACGCCATCGTTGCCTACTTCAAGTCGGGCGAAGTCAACAAGAGCTACGACAAGTGGTTCACCCAGCCGATCCCGCCAAAGGGCCTCAACCTGAACTTCCAGATGAGCGACGAGCTGAAGAAACTGATCGCCGAGCCGACCGACAAGGCCGCGGACGAGAAGAAGTCCTGATCCTCAGCCAATAGTGGCCTAGTGCGCATCCGCGCACGATTGAACCCACAGGCCACACTTTAGTGTCTACCCTTTCATCCGAGGGCGTTCATCGCCCTTGGATGCTCGAAGGTGCCCGTGAAACAACCGTCTGAGGGGAAATCCCGATGAATTACAACTGGGACTGGGGCGTGTTCTTCAAGTCCACCGGCGTGGGCAGCGAAACCTATCTGGACTGGTACATCACCGGCCTGGGCTGGACCATCGCCATCGCCATCACCGCCTGGATCATCGCATTGCTGCTGGGGTCGGTCCTCGGCGTCATGCGTACCGTGCCGAACCGTCTGGTATCGGGCATCGCCACCGCCTACGTGGAGCTGTTCCGCAACGTGCCGCTGCTGGTGCAGCTGTTCATCTGGTACTTCCTGGTGCCGGACCTGCTGCCCGAAGGCCTGCAGGAATGGTTCAAGCAAGACCTCAACCCGACCACCTCGGCACTGATCAGCGTGGTGATCTGCCTGGGCCTGTTCACCGCCGCCCGCGTCTGCGAACAAGTGCGCACCGGCATCCAGGCGCTGCCTCGTGGCCAGGAAGCCGCTGCCCGCGCCATGGGCTTCAGCCTGCCGCAGATCTACAACAACGTGCTGCTGCCGCAGGCCTACCGGATCATCATTCCGCCGCTCACCTCGGAATTCCTGAACGTGTTCAAGAACTCCTCGGTGGCCTCGCTGATCGGCCTGATGGAACTGCTGGCGCAGACCAAACAGACCGCCGAGTTCTCGGCCAACCTGTTCGAGGCCTTCACTCTGGCCACGCTGATCTACTTCACCCTGAACATGGGCCTGATGCTGCTGATGCGCATGGTCGAGAAGAAAGTCGCCGTGCCTGGACTGATCTCCGTGGGGGGCAAGTAAATGGACATGGATTTCAGCGAAATCATCCCCGCCCTGCCTGCCCTGTGGGAAGGCATGGTCATGACCCTGCAACTGATGGTCATGGGCGTGGTCGGCGGTATCGTGCTGGGCACCATCCTGGCGCTGATGCGCCTGTCGTCGAGCAAGCTGCTGTCGCGCGTGGCCGGTGCCTACGTCAACTACTTCCGCTCGATCCCGCTGCTGCTGGTAATCACCTGGTTCTACCTGGCGGTGCCGTTCGTGCTGCGCTGGATCACCGGCGAGGACACCCCGGTGGGTGCCTTCACCTCGTGCGTGGTGGCGTTCATGATGTTCGAGGCCGCCTACTTCTGCGAAATCGTCCGCGCCGGTGTGCAGTCGATCTCCAAGGGCCAGATGGGCGCCGCCCAGGCCCTGGGCATGACATACGGCCAGACCATGCGCCTGATCATCCTGCCCCAGGCCTTCCGCAAGATGACCCCGCTGCTGCTGCAGCAGAGCATCATCCTGTTCCAGGACACCTCGCTGGTGTACACCGTGGGCCTGGTGGACTTCCTCAACTCGGCACGTTCCAACGGCGACATCATCGGGCGCTCCCATGAGTTCCTGATCTTCGCCGGGGTCGTGTACTTCGTCATCAGCTTCTCCGCTTCGTGGCTGGTCAAGCGCCTGCAAAAAAGGATCACCGTATGATTTCCATCAAGAACGTCAACAAGTGGTACGGCGACTTCCAGGTGCTGACCGACTGCACCACCGAAGTGAAGAAGGGTGAAGTGGTGGTGGTCTGCGGCCCGTCAGGCTCGGGCAAATCCACATTGATCAAGTGCGTCAACGCGCTGGAGCCGTTCCAGAAGGGTGACATCGTGGTCGACGGCACCTCGATTGCCGACCCCAAGACCAACCTGCCCAAGCTGCGTTCGCGGGTGGGCATGGTGTTCCAGCACTTCGAGCTGTTCCCGCACCTGAGCATCACCGAGAACCTGACCATCGCCCAGCGCAAGGTGCTCGGCCGCAGCGAAGCGGAAGCGACCAAGAAGGGCCTGGCCCTGCTCGACCGCGTCGGCCTTAGTGCCCATGCCAAGAAGCACCCCGGCCAGCTTTCGGGCGGCCAGCAGCAGCGCGTTGCCATTGCCCGCGCGCTGTCGATGGACCCGATCGTCATGCTGTTCGACGAACCGACCTCGGCGCTGGACCCGGAGATGGTCAACGAAGTACTGGACGTGATGGTCGAGCTGGCCCACGAAGGCATGACCATGATGTGCGTGACCCACGAAATGGGCTTCGCCCGCAAAGTGGCCAACCGGGTGATCTTCATGGACAAGGGCAACATCATCGAGGACTGCCAGAAGGAAGCCTTCTTCGGTGACCCGAGCGCCCGCCACGAACGCACCCAGCACTTCCTCAGCAAGATCCTGCAACACTGATTCGGCAACAACGGCACCGCTGCCCGGGTTCGCCCGGCAGCGGATGCTGGCCGTGACAAGGCCACTGTGATGAAATGCGACCCTTCGCTTCTTCTCCCTGCCAAGCCCGCCGTGAAATCCCGCCTGATTCGCCAATTGCTGCTGCCGCCCCTGATCATCCTGCTGATGGTCGGGCTGGGCATGGCCGGCTTCCTGATCAGCGAGAGCAACGGCATCCGCACCTTGAGCGAAAGCGGCGAGCGCGCGCTGGAGCTGCATGCGCGCACGGTCGAGAGCGAAATCAGCAAGTACACCTACCTGCCGAGCCTGCTGGAGCTGGAAGACAGCGTCTCGCAGCTGCTCACCGACCCTGATGGCGCCAACCGGCAGGCCGTCAACGAATACCTCGAAGGCCTGAACCGCCGTAGCCGCAGCCGGGCGATCTTCGTCCTCGACACCAACGGCCGGGTGCAGGCCAGCAGCAACTGGCGCGATGCCGACTCGTTCCTGGGTGAAGACCTGTCGTTCCGGGCCTATTTCCAGAGCGCCGTGCGCGGCGAACCGGGCCGTTTCTACGGGATCGGCAGCACCACGGGCGAGGCTGGCTACTACCTCGCCCATGGCCTGGAAGAGCACGGCAAGATCATCGGCGTGGCAGTGATCAAGGTGCGCCTGGATACCCTCGAGGAGCGCTGGCAGCGCGCCCGCCTGGAAGCCTTCGTCAGCGACGAGAACGGCATCATCATTCTCTCCAGCGACCCGGCCCGGCGCCTGAAATCGGTGCGCCCGCTGACCCCGCAGATCAAGGAGCGCCTGGCGCGCAGCCTGCAGTATTACTGGTGGCCGCTGAACGAGCTGCAACCGCTGGCCCGCGAAACCCTGGCCGATGGCGTAGAAAAACTGACCTTCCCGGCCAACGCCGAAACCGCCCAGGGCAAGCCCCACGAAGTGAGCTACCTGGCGCAAACCCGACGCCTGGCCGACACGCCCTGGCACTTCACCCTGCTCACCCCGCTGCAGGACCTGCGCCGCGAATCCATGGTGCAGGGCATCCTGGTCGGCGTGGCCTTCGCCCTGCTGACCATCCTCGGTATCGCCTGGAACGAGCGACGCAAGGTCGTTGCCACGCGCCTGGCCGCCCGCGAGGCCCTGGAAGAAGCCAACAGTCAGCTGGAGCGGCGCATTGCCGACCGCACCGCCGACCTGCGTGCCAGCAACGAACGGCTCAAGGGCCAGATCCGTGAACGTCGGCATGCCGAACAGACCCTGCGCCATGCCCAGGACGAACTGGTCCAGGCCGGCAAGCTGGCGGCGATCGGGCAGATGTCCACCAGCATCGCCCACGAGCTCAACCAGCCGCTGGCGGCGCTGCGGACCCTGTCCGGCAACACCGTGCGCTTCCTCGAACGGGGTGCACTGGAAACCGCCAGCACCAACCTGCGCACCATGAACGACCTGATCGACCGCATGGGCCGCATCACTGCCAGCCTGCGCTCATTCGCCCGGCGTGGCGACGACAGCGGCCAGGCGTCGCTGGCCAAGGCCGTGGACGCATCCTTGCAGGTGCTGAGCAACCGCATCACGGGCTGTGACCTGCAGTTGCACAACCAGTTCGACGACCAGCAGCTGGCCATCGACCAGACCCGTCTGGAGCAGATCCTGGTCAACCTGATCGGTAACGCCCTGGATGCCATGGCCACCCAGCCACTGCCCGAGCTCTGGCTCGAAGGCGAGCTGCAGGGCGACAAGTACCGCTTGCGGGTGCGCGACAACGGCCACGGCATCGATGCCGAAACCCGCAAACACCTGTTTGAACCTTTCTTCACCACCAAACCGGGCGAACATGGCCTGGGCCTGGGGCTGACCCTGTCGGCGAGCCTTGCCGCCGCCGCCAAGGGCAGCCTGAACGTCGAGCACCCCGCCAGTGGCGGCACCGCCTTCGTCCTCGCCCTGCCCCTGGTCACGCCCCCCAGCGAATCGGCAGAGCAACCATGAACCAAGCGCCACTTACCGTCCTGATTGTCGAAGACGACCCGCATGTGCTGCTCGGCTGCCAGCAGGCGCTGGCCCTGGAAGACATCGCCTGCGAGGGCGTCGGCAGTGCCGAACAGGCCCTGGAGCGCATCGGCGATGATTTTGCCGGCATCGTCGTCAGCGATATCCGCCTGCCTGGCATAGATGGCCTGGAGCTGCTCAACCGCCTCAAGGCCCGCGACCGCAGCCTGCCGGTGGTGCTGATCACCGGCCACGGCGATATCGACATGGCGGTCGGCGCCATGCGCAATGGTGCCTACGATTTCATGGAGAAACCGTTCTCGCCCGAACGCCTGGTCGATGTGGTGCGCCGTGCGCTGGAGCAACGCGGGTTGTCCCGCGAGGTGATGGCCCTGCGCCGGCAGCTGGCCGAACAGAGCAGCCTGGAGGGGCGTATCATCGGCCGCTCGCCGGCCATGGAGCATCTGCGCGAGCTGATCGCCAACGTCGCCGATACCTCGGCCAACGTGCTGATCGAAGGTGAAACCGGCACCGGCAAGGAGCTGGTCGCCCGCTGCCTGCACGATTTCAGCCGGCGCCAGGGCCAGCCGTTCGTGGCGCTGAACTGTGGTGGCCTGCCGGAAAACCTGTTCGAGAGCGAGATATTTGGCCACGAAGCCAACGCCTTCACCGGTGCTGGCAAGCGCCGCATCGGCAAGATCGAACACGCCAATGGCGGCACGCTGTTCCTCGACGAGGTCGAGAGCATGCCAATCAACCTGCAGATCAAGCTGCTGCGCGTACTGCAGGAGCGCACCCTGGAGCGCCTGGGTTCGAACCAGAGCATTGCGGTGGATTGCCGGGTGATCGCCGCCACCAAGTCCGACCTCGCCGCGCTGGGCCAGGCCGGGCAGTTCCGCAGCGACCTGTATTACCGCCTGAACGTGGTGACCCTTGAGTTGCCGCCGCTGCGTGAGCGCCGCGAGGACATCCTGCAACTGTTCGAACACTTCCTGCAGCAATCGGCGCTGCGCTTCGACCGCGAGGCGCCGACGCTGGACAGCCAGACCCTGTCACGGCTTATGGCCCATGACTGGCCGGGTAACGTGCGCGAGTTGCGTAACGTGGCCGAGCGTTATGCCCTTGGGCTGCCGGCGTTCAAGAAGGGCCCGAGCGGTGGTGCCAGCCAGGGGCTGGGGTTTGCCGAGGCGGTGGAGGCCTTTGAGCGCAACTTGCTCAGCGATGCCTTGCAGCGCACCGGCGGCAACCTCAGCCAGGCCAGCCAGGAACTGGGCATGGCCAAGACCACCCTGTTCGACAAGGTCAAGAAGTACGGGCTCGGCTGACAGGAGACCCCGATTCAGAGGCCGGCGATATGGGTGACATCCTGCCGGTGCGACTGCAGGTAAGGCAGCACCGCCGCCAGCAGGGGGGCCTTGAACCGCTCCTGGAAGCGGTGCGCCAGTCCCGGAATCAACCGAAGCTGACTCCCCTGGATATGCGCTGCCAGGTGCACGCCGTGCATCACCGGCAATAACGGATCGGCGGTGCCATGCACCACCAGCGTCGGCACCCGCAACTCATTCAGCAATTGCACGCGGCTCGGCTCGGCCAGAATCGCCATGATCTGGCGCTTCGCACCCTCCGGATTGTATGCCCGGTCGTACGCCACCGCCGCCTGCTGCAGCAGCACCGCCCGATCGTCATGCACCTGCGGGCTGCCCAACGCAGCCAGCAAGTCAGCCTGCTGCTCGATGGCCACCTCACGACTCGGCGCACTGCGCCGCGCCAGCAACTGCACCAGGGCCGGATCCGGTGCCGGCAGCCCTGCCGCCCCCGAACTGGACATCACCAGGGTCAGGCTACGCACCCGTTCGGGCGCCATGGCGGCCAGGTGCTGGGCGATCATCCCGCCCATGCTCACACCCAGCACATGGAACTGGCGAATGCCCAGTCCATCCATCAGCTGCAGGCCATCGTTGGCCATGTCGGTCAGGGTATAAGGCGCGGAAACCGGCAGGCCCAGCTTGTAGCGCAACAGCTCGACCGTGAGATTGGCCGAAGGTGGCAGCTGGTTCCAGCGCGACAGGCCGACATCGCGATTGTCATAGCGAATGACCCGGAAGCCCTGACGGCACAATGCTTCAACCACGTCGTCCGGCCAATGGATGAGTTGCCCGCCCAGGCCCATGACCAGCAGCAAGGCCGGATCGCGAGGCGCGCCGACGCTCTGATAGACCAGGCTCAGCTCACCGATTTCGGCACGTTGTACCGGCACATGGGCGTCGCAGCGCGTGTCGGCGAAGCTGGCCGAAGCGTTGAACACCAGAAAGAAAAAAAGCAGAAAAGCCCGCATGAAAGAAACACCAGAATGCAGATCCCCAGTAGAGCGCGAGTCTGATGAATTTAATTCGGGCGCGCTGCCACAGTTCAGTGACAGTTTGATGAACCCTGCCGAGCGGTGCGGCGCATGGTCCAATCGACAGCGCGGGCGAACATGAGCGAAACTCAACTCATTCGCCGTTTCCTTAAATATTTTTCTCGGAGTCAGCCGTGCTGGAGATCCGCCACCTGAAAACCCTTCATGCCCTGCGCGAGGCCGACAGCCTGGTGGAGGCCGCCGAACGCCTGCACCTGACCCAGTCGGCACTGTCACACCAGTTCAAGGAGCTTGAAGAGCGCCTGGGCCTGCCGCTGTTCGTGCGCAAGACCAAGCCGATCCGCTTCACCAGCGCCGGCCTGCGCCTGCTGCAACTGGCCGATGCCACCCTGCCGCTGCTGCGCGGCGCCGAACGCGACATCGCCCGGCTGGCCGGCGGCACTGCCGGGCGCCTGCACATGGCCATCGAATGCCACAGCTGCTTCCAGTGGCTGATGCCAACCATCGACCAGTTCCGCGATGCCTGGCCGGAAGTGGAGCTGGACCTGGCCTCGGGCTTTGCCTTCGCCCCACTGCCAGCACTGGCCCGGGGCGACCTCGACCTGGTGGTGACCTCCGACCCGCTGGACCTCGCGGGCATCACCTACGTGCCGCTGTTTACCTACGAAGCCATGCTCGCCGTGGCCAACCAGCACCCGCTGGCCAGCAAACCGTACATCGTGCCCCAGGACCTGCTCGACCAGACCCTGATCATCTACCCGGTGGAGCGCGACCGCCTGGACATCTTCACCCGCTTCCTGGAGCCCGCCGATATCGAGCCGGCTGCCGTGCGCACGTCCGAGCTGACGGTGATGATGATGCAACTGGTGGCCAGCGGCCGTGGCGTGTGCGGCATGCCGCACTGGGCGCTGCACGAATACAGCTCGCGGGGCTATGTGAAGGGCAAGCGCCTGGGCGAGAAAGGCCTGTTCGCCACGCTATATGCGGCCGTGCGCACCGACATGCTCGATGCGCCTTACATGCGCGACTTCCTGCTGACCGCCAAGGACACCTCGTTCGCCACCCTCGACGGGGTCAGCGCGGTACGCTGACGGCCTGGCGATACAGCGGCAGGATCAGGTCGCGGGTCAGCGGCGCCAATTCAGGCGTTGCTGCCTGATCGGCGGCCAGCCACAGCACTTCTTCGATTTCCGCCGCCGGGGCTACCACCTCGGCACTGTCGACGCGGAACAGTTCAGCCTGCACCTCGAAGCCCGGTTCGTTGGCGGCCGGTGCGCTGAACTGGCCCAGATGCACGGCCTGGTCCGGGTCAATGTGCAGCCCCAACTCTTCTTGCAGTTCGCGCACCAACGCCTGAACGGGTGACTCACCCGCATCGATCTTGCCACCCGGTTGCATGAACGCCTGAGTGCCACGCTTGCGCACCAGCAGGGTACGGCCTTGCGGGTCGATCAACAGGGCGGCGGCGATGCGGATGATGTTGGGCATGGGTGGGCTCGCTGAAAAGGCGACAGTCTACAGAAGATCCACGACGAACGGCCCCTTGCCAAGCCGCCGTTCACCCGCCATAACCAACAGATGAACCTGCCAGCCCACCAGCACCCGGTGCTCGAGCTGTTCCACCCGGCCGTCGGCACCTGGTTCCGCCGCCACTTCGCCACGGTCACCGATGCCCAGGCCCGTGCCTGGCCCCTGATCCATGCCGGCCAGTCGATGCTGCTCGCCGCGCCGACCGGCTCGGGCAAGACCTTGAGCGCCTTCCTGGCCGTGCTCGATGAACTGTTCCGCGAAGGCCTGGAGCATGACGGCGAGTTGCCGCCGCACACCCAGGTCGTCTACGTGTCGCCGCTCAAGGCGCTGTCCAATGACATCCGCCTGAACCTGCAGGCCCCGCTCGAAGGCATCAGCCAGGCCCTTGAACAACAAGGCTTGAAAGCACCACGCATCACCGCCGCCGTGCGCACCGGCGATACCCCGCAAAAAGAGCGAGTGGCCATGCGCAAGCTGGCACCGCACATCCTGGTGACCACACCGGAGTCGCTGTACGTGCTGATGGGCTCGGCCTCCGGCCGCGAAGGCCTGGCCAACGTGCACACGGTGATCGTCGATGAAATCCACGCCCTGGCCGGCAACAAGCGCGGTGCCCACCTGGCGCTGACGTTGGAGCGTTTGCAGGCTTTGTCTGGGCGCCCACTACGGCGCATCGGCCTGTCTGCCACTCAGCGGCCGGTGGAGCGCGTGGCGCAGTTCCTGGTCGGCGACCAACGCCCTTGCGCGATCGTCGATGTCGGCCATGCACGCCAGCGCGACCTCGCCATCGAAGTGCCGCCGGTGCCGCTCGGCGCCGTCATGGCCACCGACGTCTGGGGCCTGGTCCATGACCGCTTGGCTGCCCTCGCCCGCGAACACCGCACCACGCTGGTGTTCGTCAATACCCGGCGCCTGGCTGAACGCATCACTCGCCACCTCAGCGACCGCCTGGGCAAGGACGCGGTGGCCGCGCACCATGGCAGCCTGGCCAAGGAGCTGCGCCTGGACGCCGAACAGCGCCTGAAGAACGGGCAGCTGACGGTGCTGGTGGCCACTGCCTCGCTTGAGCTGGGTATCGACATCGGCGATGTCGACCTGGTCTGCCAGATCGAATCACCGGGCTCGATTGCGGCATTCCTGCAGCGCGTCGGTCGCTCCGGGCACCAGGTCGAGGGCATACCCAAGGGCCGCCTGTTTCCGACTTCCCGCGATGACCTGATCGAATGCGTGGCTCTGCTCGACTGCGTGCGCCATGGCGAACTCGATGAATTGCATGTCCCCAAGGCACCGCTGGACGTGCTGGCCCAGCAGATCGTCGCCGAGGCCAGCAACCAGCCCTGGCAGGAACAGGCGCTGTTCGACTGCCTGCGCCAAGCCGCGCCTTATACCGCCCTCGATCCCGCCCATTACCAGGCCCTGCTGCGCATGCTCGCCGAAGGCTACAATGGCCGCCTGGGCATCCGCAGCGCCTATCTGCACCGTGATGCGGTAAGCGGCACCTTGCGCGGGCGCCGGGGTAGCCAGCTGACGGCGCTGACCAGCGGCGGCACCATTCCCGACAATGCCGACTATGCCGTGCTACTCGAGCCACAGGCGCTGAACATCGGCAGCGTCAATGAAGACTTTGCGGTGGAGAGCATCGCCGGGGACATCTTTCAGCTGGGCAATGCGTCCTATCGCATCCTGCGGGTCGAACCCGGTCGAGTGCGCGTCGAAGATGCCCAGGGCCTGCCACCGACCATTCCGTTCTGGCTCGGCGAAGCGCCGGGACGCAGCGATGAACTGTCCGCCGCCGTCGCCCGCCTGCAGGCCCGCCTGGATGAGCGTTTGGCGCAGAACGAAGAGGGGCTGCAGTGGCTGCAGGATACCTTCGAACTGGACGAAGCCAGCGCCAGCCAGTTGCTCGATTACCTGGGCCGCACCCGCGAGGTGCTCGGTGCCCTGCCCTCGCAACAAACTCTGGTGATGGAGCGCTTCTTCGATGAATCCGGCGCTACCCAGCTGATCATCCATTCGCCCTACGGCAGCCGTATCAACCGTGCGTGGGGGCTGGCCCTGCGCAAACGCTTCTGCCGCACATTCAATTTCGAGTTGCAGGCTGCGGCCAGCGAAGACGCCATCGTGCTGTCGCTGTCCACCAGCCACAGCTTCGAGCTGGATGAAGTATGGCGCTACCTCAACAGCCGCAACGCCGAGCAGATCCTCATCCAGGCCCTGCTCGACGCGCCGCTGTTCGGCGTGCGCTGGCGCTGGAACGCTGGCGTGGCCATGGCCCTGCCGCGCTTCGTCGGCGGCCGCAAGGTAGCGCCGCAAATCCAGCGCATGAAGAGTGAGGACCTGATTGCCGCGGTGTTCCCCGACCAGATCGCCTGCCTGGAGAACATCGTCGGCGAACGGCAGATCCCCGATCACCCGCTGGTCGAACAGACCCTCGACGACTGCCTGCACGAGGCCATGGACAGCGAAGGCTGGCTGGCCCTGCTGCGGCGCATGGAAAGCGGCCAGGTGCGCCTGCTGTGCCTCGACCTGCCCGCGCCTTCGCCGCTGGCCTCGGCCATTCTCAACGCACGGCCCTATGCCTTCCTTGATGACGCCCCGCTGGAGGAGCGACGCACCCAGGCGGTGCTCAACCGGCGCTGGAATGAAGTGCATGACGGCGATGACCTCGGTGCACTGGACGCCGATGCGATCACCGCCGTGCAGGCCGAGGCCTGGCCGCAGCCGGGCAATGCCGACGAGATGCATGAGGCGCTGATGACCCTGGGCGCCATCAGCCATGACGAAGTCCAGGCCAACCCCAGCTGGGACCTGCTGCTGCGCCAGCTGGCCAAGGCCGGTCGGGCCATGCGCCTGATCGATGAAAGACTTTGGCTGGCACGCGAACGCCTGAACCTGCTGCAGACGCTGTATCCGGCATCGCGCCTGGAGGCTGCGCTGGACATACTGCCCGGCTTCGACCAGGCCATCGACCCGGACAGCGCTCTGAGCGAGCTGCTACGCGCCCGCCTGAGCGGCTACGGCCCGCTGAGCGTGGCACAAATTGCGGCGCCGCTGAGTAAACCTGCCGTGCAGGTCGAGCAGGCGCTGGCCCATCTGGAAGCAGAAGGCTACGTGTTGCGTGGCCACTTCAGCCCAGGGGCACTGGACCTGCAATGGTGTGAGCGCCACCTGCTGGCACGCATCCATCGCTACACGGTGAAACGCCTGCGCCGGGAGATCGAGCCGGTCAGCCTGCAGGACTTCATGCGTTTTCTGTTCGACTGGCAGCACCTGGCCCCTGATGAGCGCCTGCGTGGGCCTCAGGCGGTGGCCGAAGTGCTGGGGCAGTTACAGGGGTTTCCCAGTGCCGCTGGCGCCTGGGAAGCGGAACTGCTGCCCGCGCGGATCAAGGACTACAGCCCGCACTGGCTGGACGATGCCTGCCGCAGCGGGCAGTTTGCCTGGAGCCGGCTGGCCGCGACCGTGGCGAGCAATACCCTGTCGAGCACGCCGCTGGTGCTGTTGCCACGCGAGCACATGGGCCTGTGGCGTAGCCTCGCCCCCGAGCCTGCCCGGGAGGCACTTGGCGGGCGGGCACAACGGGTGCTTGAAGCGCTGCAGGCCCACGGGGCGTTGTTCTTCGACGAACTGACCAGCGATGCCCACCTGCTGCCCAGCGAGCTGGAAGCGGCGTTGCAGGAACTGGTGGGGGCCGGCCTGGTGGGCGCCGACAGTTTCACCGGCCTGCGCAGCCTGATTACCCCTGCCGCCAAGCGCAGCTCCCGCAACAGCCGGCGCGGCCACCCGCCGCTGTCGAGCAGCATGGCCCATGCCGGACGCTGGGCGTTGCTGCGCAGGGGCAATGGCGCTGTTGACGAGAGCCAGCGCGTGGAACACATCGCCCGCGCCCTGCTGCGACGCTATGGGGTGATCTGCTGGCGGCTGCTGGAGCGGGAAAGCGATGTGCTGCCGTCCTGGCGCGAGCTGCTGCGTTGCTATCACCGGCTGGAAGCGCGTGGCGAGATTCGTGGCGGGCGTTTCATTGCCGGGCTGGCCGGTGAGCAGTTCGCCTTGCCGGAGGCGGTCGGGTTGTTGAGGCAAGTACGCCGACGCGCCTTGGATGCAGGGTTGGTGGTGGTGAGTGCGAGCGACCCGCTGAACCTGATCGGGTCGCTGCTGCCTGGGGCGAAAGTGCCTGCGGTTGGTGGCAACCGGGTGCTGTATCGCGATGGCGTGCCGGTGGCTGTGCGGGTGGCTGGGAGGTACAGCTATCTGGTGGAGGGGTCGGCGCAGGAGCAAGCGAGCTGGAAGGAGAAATTGATGCATACGCCGGCGCGGTTTTAGCGCCTGTGAGATCGAGCGCCGCGCGGGCGGCGCTCGATTTCACAGGCACTGGAGCCTTATCGTCGAACACCCTTGGGCGAGAATGATTTTCGCTACCCCGATTTTGATTTGCACTGCCACACAAGTTGGCTATGGTCGGGGTTTGCCCCAGGCCCTGAGCCTGACCGCGCCATCGCAAGGATCCCGTATGAGCCTGTCACTTCTCAGCCGCTATGCCTTCTTCACCGCCTGCGTATTGTTCACCCTGGCGAGCCTGCCATTCCTCCACCACGAATGGTTGTGGCCGTTCACCCTGGTCACCGGGGTGCTCAGCCTGATCGGGGTGTTCGACCTGCTGCAGCAACGCCACGCGGTGCGCCGCAACTACCCGATCCTTGGCAACATCCGCTACCTGGTCGAGGGCATCCGCCCGGAAATCCGCCAATACCTGCTGGAGGCCGACAGCGACGCCCTGCCCTTTTCCCGCGCCCAGCGCTCGCTGGTGTATGCCCGAGCCAAGAACGAAGCCTCGGACAAACCCTTCGGCACCCTGATCGACGTCTACGAATCAGGCTTCGAGTTCATCGGCCACTCAATGCGCCCGGCACCACTGACCGACCCGGCAAGCTTCCGGGTCATCGTCGGCGGGCCGCAGTGCAGCCAGCCGTATTCGGCGTCGATCTTCAACATCTCGGCCATGAGCTTCGGTTCACTCAGCGCCAACGCCATCCGCGCCCTGAACAAGGGCGCCAAACTGGGCAACTTCCACCATGACACCGGTGAAGGCAGCATCAGCCCCTATCACCGCGAAAATGGCGGCGACCTGGTCTGGGAGCTGGGCAGCGGCTACTTCGGCTGCCGCACCGCCGACGGCCGCTTCGACCCCGAACGCTTCGCCGCCCAGGCCCGCACCCCACAGGTGAGGATGATCGAGATCAAGATGAGCCAGGGCGCCAAGCCCGGCCACGGCGGCATCCTGCCCAAACACAAGGTGACCCAGGAAATTGCCGAAACCCGTGGCGTGCTGATGGGCGAGGACTGCATCTCGCCATCGCGCCACAGCGCCTTCTCCACCCCGATCGAGATGATGCACTTCATCGCCCAGCTGCGTGAGTTGTCTGGCGGTAAACCGGTGGGCTTCAAGTTCTGCCTGGGCCACCCTTGGGAATTCATGGGCATCGCCAAGGCCATGCTGGAAACCGGCATCCTGCCCGACTTCATCGTGGTCGATGGCAAGGAAGGCGGCACCGGCGCCGCGCCGGTGGAGTTCACCGACCACATCGGCGTGCCGCTGCGTGAAGGCCTGCTGTTCGTGCATAACACCTTGGTTGGGCTTAACCTGCGCGACAAGATCAAGCTTGGCGCCAGTGGCAAGATCGTCAGCGCCTTCGACATCGCCAGCGTGCTGGCCATTGGCGCCGACTGGGCCAACTCGGCACGCGGGTTCATGTTCGCCATTGGCTGCATCCAGTCGCAGAGTTGCCACACCAACAAATGCCCGACCGGCGTAGCCACGCAAGACCCGCTGCGCCAGCGCGCCCTGGTGGTGCCGGACAAGGCCCAGCGGGTGCTGAACTTCCATCACAACACCCTGCGTGCGCTGGCCGAGATGCTGGCTGCTGCGGGCCTTGAGCACCCGGCGCAGCTGGAGGCCAAGCACCTGGTGCGGCGCGTGTCGGCCACCGAGATCAAGCTGTTCTCGCAGATGCATGTGTTCCTCAAGCCGGGCGAGTTGCTCACCGGTGAGGTCAATGGGCAGTTCTATTCGCGTATGTGGCAAATGGCCCGGGCCGACAGCTTCGAGCCGATGGCGGCCTGAGCGCATCCTGCGCCAGGTCTGGGTGTTGTACGTGGCGCATACCTTCCTGCTGGCGCTGCCGGAAGGGGCGCTATTCGCTGGAAATATTCTGCCTGGGCTGGTTGGAATGGAACAAGCAGTTGGGGCAGCCTGTGCCTGATCGAACCATGACCAGGTATTCGTGGTTCATGCAACGCATGCAGCCCATTCCCACGGTGCTGATTGGCAGCGTCCCATAGCGAGGCGAGACCGGCTTGCCAATACTGGTGCACGATCTTCAGGAGCCTGCACCATGACTATAATGCGACGACTCGCCAATCATCCTTATCTGCCCACGCCTCGTCAGTTACAGGCAACCGGTAGCCTCATCGCCATGCTCGGCGTCGCCCTGCCGATGTTCATGATCGGCCTGCTCAAGTTCACCTCGCTGGAAGTTGAGGCGCTGGTGCCCCTGATTAGCAATACGCCTTGGCTGGCCTGGCTCTACGTCCTGTTCGGTGAGGCGGGAGCCTCCTACTTTCTGGGCGTGGTCGAAATACTGAGTGCAATCCTCATACTCGGCTCCAGGTGGTCCACCCTGGCGGCGATAGCAGGGGGGATGTTGTGCACGCTGACATTCACGATAACACTGTCGATCCTGTTAACCGTGCCGATCTGGGAAGCAGAGTCCGGCGGCTTTCCATGGCTGAACCACAACGGCAGCTTCCTGATCAAGGACCTGGCATTACTGGGCATCAGTCTGACCATTCTGGGCAAAGGCCTCACCCAACTGACATCGGTAAGTAACAGCCACACCAGGCGCTGAAAGCAAAGCCCCGGCTTCGCGCCGGGGCTTTGTCTGGTCAAGCGACTGAGCTTGCTGGCGCTTGCTCATGGCGCGGTGCCAGGCGGAGCGTGTAATACAGCACCGTCAGCAGCACCAGGAACGCCGGGCCGATGTACAGCGCCACGCGGGTATCCTCGAAGTACGCCATCAGGCCCACCACCAGCACCAGGAAGGCCAGGGCCAGGTAGGAGCTCAGCGGCCACAGCCACATGCGGTACTTCAGCGCTTTCTGCTCGGCGGTCGAGAGGCCGGCGCGGAACTTGATCTGCGCCAGCAGAATCATCACCCAGGTCCAGATCGCACCGAAAGTGGCGATCGAGGTTACCCAGACGAACACCTTTTCTGGTACCAGGTAGTTGGCCAGCACACCCAGCAGCAGCGCACCAATCGACAGCAGCAGCGCATTGCGCGGCACGCCGCTTTTCGAGGTGCGAGCAAAGACGGCCGGGGCCTGGCCGTTCTGCGCCAGGCTGTAGAGCATGCGCCCGGTGCTGAAGATGCCGCCGTTGCACGACGACAGCGCAGCGGTAATCACCACGAAGTTGATGATCCCGGCCGCGGTCTTGATCCCTAAGCGCTCGAAGGTCATGACGAACGGGCTGCCCTGGCTGCCGATACCGTCCCACGGGTAGATCGACAGGATCACGAACAGGGCGCCGACGTAGAACAGCAGGATGCGCCAGAACACCGAGCCGATCGCTTGGGGGATGGTTTTCTGCGGGTTGCGTGCTTCGCCGGCAGTGAGGCCGATCATTTCCACGCCCAGGTAGGCGAACATCACCATCTGCAGCGACATCAGCACGCCCGTCACGCCGTTGGGCATGAAGCCGCCGTTGCTCCACAGGTTGGATATGCCCACGGCGACGCCATCATTGCCGAAGCCAAACGCGATCACGCCAATGCCACCGAGGACCATGGCAATGATGGTGACGATCTTGATCAGGGCGAACCAGAACTCGAACTCGCCGAACGCCTTGACCGCAATCAGGTTGACTGCGCCCATGCTGCCGAGCGCCATCAAGGCCCAGATCCAGCGCGGCACGTCAGGGAACCAGATGCCCATATAGATGGCCACTGCGGTGATTTCCGCCACGCAGGTCACCAGCCACAGGAACCAGTAGTTCCAGCCGGTAAGAAAGCCCGCCAGCGGGCCAAGGTAGTCCTGGGCGTAGCGGCTGAACGAGCCGGCGACCGGGTTGTGCACGGCCATCTCGCCGAGGGCACGCATGATCACCAGGATCGCCAGGCCACCAATGATGTAGGAAAGCATGATCGCGGGGCCGGCCATTTCGATGGCTTTGGCCGAACCGAGGAAAAGACCGACGCCGATACAGGCGCCCAGCGCCATCAGACGAATGTGCCGTTCGCCCAGCTCACGCTTGAGCGGGCCGCCCTCAGTGGGCTCGGCAGGGGCAGGATGGTTGCCGACTGGCATAGCAATACAACCTCATTTTGTTATTGGATTTGACCTTCGTGCAGCACCGGCCATGCCGATAGGCGTGGCGTTGGCTTGCCAGGCTGGCCTTGTGGGCCGGCCCGTGTGCCGGGCTAGAGCGGCCGGCAGGGCGAAGGGGCCGAGCAGTATAGGAAGTCCGTTATAGGGGTTTTCGCTGTAAAAACAGGGAAATTCAGCGAGTTTTTCGGGGGCTGCTGCACCGGCCCCGGTTCCACTGCCACCCTAACAACAACGCTGCGGGAATAAACCCACACCAAAGCCGCATAGCCCTACGCCACTTTTCTCGACTTCCTACAAATTTTTCACCTGTTCCTGCCAACGTCTAAGCTTCAGACAAGCAAGACGAAAATACCTGGCCGGATAGAAGACTATGGGCGCACTGTGGCAATCGGAACCAACTAGAACGGAAGCATCTGAAGCACCTCCGGCCAAGACGCCACAACTGCAGTCCCCACGTCAGCGCAGGCTCTGGTGGCGGCTGATTTTCCTGATCCTGCTGGTGGCACTGGTGGCCATCGGTTTCGCCGCCTACGACGAGTTCCGCACCTCCAACCTGCAATCGCGCGAATTCAGCAAGCTTGCCACCACCCTCACCTATTCGCTGCAGCCAGGGCCGAGCGATGCGATCGTCTACCCGGGCGACGGCCCGTTCGACAAGCGCCTGGGCTACAGCGGGCTGGGCGAATTCCTGCCTCGCCTGCTGAAACGCGATTACCTGATCAGCGAACAAGTGCAGTTCTCCCCAGCCCTGATGCGCTATGTCGATCACGGCCTGTTCGCCCCTTACATCGAAAAGATTCAGGCCGGCCTGTCGATCACCGACTGCCGCGGCGAAACGCTGTACCAGTACAACTACCCACAGCACCTGTACCCGGATTTCGCCTCCATCCCACCGGTGATGGTCAACAGCCTGCTGTTCATCGAAAACCGCGACCTGCTCGATACCACGGACGTAAAGAACAACCCGGCCGTGGACTGGCCACGCTTTGCCAAGGCTGCCTACAGCCAGGTGGCCAAGTACCTGGCCCTGCCCGGCCAGTCGGCGGGTGGCAGTACCCTCGCCACCCAGCTGGAGAAGTACCGCCATTCGCCGGATGGCCTCACCGTCAGTGGTGCCGAGAAGATCCGCCAGATGATCTCGGCCAGCGTGCGCGCCTACCAGGGTGGCCCCGACACCAGCGAAGCGCGCCACCGGATCGTGCGTGACTACCTCAACAGCGTGCCGCTGTCGGCAGTGCCCGGGCATGGCGAGGTGCATGGCATGGCCGAGGGCCTGCGGGTGTGGTACGGCGCCGATTTCGATCAGGTCAACCAGGCGCTGACCTCCACCGCCACCGACCCGGACAGCATGGCCGCGCGCGGCTTGGCCCTGCGCCAGGTGCTGTCGCTAATGATCGCCCAGCGCCGCCCTTCGCATTACCTGTCCAAGGGCCGCGTCGAACTGGCCGAGCTCACCGACTCGCACATCCGCGTGCTGGCGGCCGCCAAGATCATCGAGCAACCGCTGGCCGATGCGGCACTGGCCAGCAAGGCGGTGTACCGCGACTGGGTCGCCCAGCCGACCATCGTGCCGATCATCACCAACAAAGGCATCAGCCTGGCCCGCAACCGCCTGGCGGCCATGCTCAACCGCCCGCTGTATGACCTCGACCGCCTCGATGTGTCAGCCACCAGCACCCTGCAAGCTGACCTGCAGCTGCAGGTCAGCCAGTACCTGAAAAACCTTGCCGACCCCGAATTCGCGGCGCAGATCGGCCTGATCGGCGAACGCCTGCTCACCTCCAAGACCACCGACCAGGTGAGCTACAGCTTCACCTTGTTCGAGCGCACCGCCGATGGTTCGCGGGTCCGTGTGCAGACCGACAGCACCAACCAGCCTTTCGATATCAACGAAGGCAGCAAGCTGGAACTGGGCTCGACAGCCAAACTGCGAGTGCTCACGACTTACCTGGAGATCATTGCCGAGCTGCACGACAAGTACGCCGGCAAACCTGCAGCCGAGTTGAAGAAAGTCGAAGTCGCCGAGCTCGACCGCATCACCCAATGGTCGCTGGAATGGCTGGCACAGAACAGCAAGAACCAAAGCCTGGACGCCATGCTCGATGCGGCGCTGGAGCGCAAGTACTCGGCCAACACCGGTGAAGCCTTCTTCACCGGCGGCGGCATGCACGTGTTCAACAACTTCCGCAAGGAAGACAACAACCGCAACCCGACCCTCAAGGATGCCCTGCGCGAATCGATCAACCTGCCGTTCATCCGCTTGATGCGTGATCTGGTGCGTTACGTCACCTACCAGCAGCCGTTCAACCGCGTGCCGCTGCTCAAGGACGACTCCGACCCGCGCCGCCAGGAATACCTGGCCCGCTTCGCCGACAAGGAAGGCACCAGCTACCTGATGCGCTTCTGGAAGAAGTACCAGCGCAAGACCTCGCAGCAGCGCCTGGACACCTTCCTCGACAGCATGCGCGCCACCCCGCAGCGCCTGGCGGCGGTGCACCGCTACCTGTTCCCCGAAGCCGGCCAGGAAACCTTCAATGCCTTCGTCCGTGCCCACAGCAAGGATGACAAGGTCGCCCTGGGCAAACTCACCGACGGTAAGCTGGCGGAGATGTACGAAGCCTACGGCCCCGGCAAGTACGACCTCCCCGACCAGGGCTACATCGCCAAGGTCCACCCGCTGGACCTGTGGCTGCTGGGCTACCTGTTGAAGCACCCGAGTTCCACGCTCACCGAAATGGTCAACGCCAGCCATTTCGAGCGCCAGGAAGTCTACAGCTGGCTGTTCAAGAGCCGCCACCAGGGTGCGCGTGACAGCCGCATCCGTACCATGGTCGAGATCGAAGCGTTCCTCGATATCCATCAGCGCTGGAAACGCGTGGGCTACCCGTTCGACCATCTGGTGCCGTCGCTGGCCACCGCCATCGGCAGTTCCGGCGACCGCCCGGCCGCGCTGTCGGAACTGGTCGGCATCATCCAGAACGACGGCGTGCGCCTGCCGACGCTACGCATCGACACCCTGCATTTTGCCGCCAATACGCCCTACGAGACCAAGCTGGTCAGCGACCCGGACCGGGGTGTGCGGATTCTGCCGGTGGAAGTGGCGCGGGCGCTGAAAGGGGCCATGTCGCAGGTGGTCGATGCCGGTACCGCGCGGCGCATCTCCGGCAGCTTCAAGCTCAACGATGGCACCCCGCTGGTGATGGGTGGCAAGACTGGTACCGGCGACAACCGTATCGAAAGCTTCGGCGCTGGCGGCCGGCTGATCGGGTCACGCTCGCTTAACCGTACCGCCACCTTCGTGTTCTTCCTCGGTGAAAACCACTTCGGCACCCTGACCGCCTTCGTCCCAGGGCGCTCGGCGGAAGCCTTCAAGTTCACCTCGGCGCTGCCGGTGCAGGTGCTCAAGGGCATGGCGCCGATCCTGATGCCGTACTTGCAGCCAGGCAACCCGAACGAGTGCAAACCGCCCCAGATTGCCATGCATGGCAACGACTCATCTAAAACGTAGATGATAATCATCGGCATTTAGAGGCTTGTGTTTAGATATATCTTGAGTAATATCTTGCGATATATCGAAACACAGGGAGCCTCTAAATGCGTGACCATTCCGCACATGACCCTTTTGAACGCCGCCCCGCCCGCGGCGAGCGTGGCCCGCGAGTTTTCGCCCCGGGTGACCTCAAGCTGCTGATGCTGTCGATGCTGGCCGAGCAACCGGGCCACGGCTATGACCTGATCCGTCAGATCGAGAACCTGTTCGACGGCAGCTACACGCCGAGCCCCGGCGTGATCTACCCCACCCTCAATTTCCTCGAAGAAGCCGAACTGATCAGCGGCCAGGTGCACGGCAGCAAACGCCTGTACGCCATCACTGCTGCCGGCCGAAACGCGCTGGCCGATCAGGCCGTCGCCCTGGATGGCGTGCGCATGCGCATCGAAGTCAGCAAGCGCGCCCTGCGTGGCCACGACCGCCCGCCAGAGATTCACGAGGCGGTCGGCAACCTGCGCCATGCCCTGCACATGCACAGTGGCCGCTGGACGCCGGAAGAAATCGAACGGGTGCGCAACCTGCTCAACGACGCCGCCAAGGCCATTGCCTCCGGGCCGGCCGATCCTGTCAGGGAGAATCCCCATGAGTGACACCATTCACCGCGTCAACCACGAAATCCGCCAACGTAGCCTGCAGGTGCTGCGGGTCACCGACCTCACCCCGCGCATGCGCCGCATCACCCTCGGTGGCACCGAGCTGCAGGGCTTCACCAGCCTGGGCAGTGACGACCACATCAAGTTGCTGTTCGCTGAAACAGCCGAGCAGCAGCAGGCCATCGACGCCCGCAACCTGGGTCGTGACGGCGGCGCCCGGCCGACCATGCGCGAGTACACACCACGGCGTATCGACCTGGTGGCCAACGAGCTGGACATCGACTTCGTGCTGCACGGCGACGGCCCGGCTTCGACCTGGGCGGCCCAGGCGAAACCTGGGCAGACGCTGAACATCGCCGGGCCACGGGCTTCGATGGTGGTGCCGGATATTTTCGACAGCTACCTGCTGGTGGGTGACGAGACGGCGATCCCGGCGATTGGCCGGCGCCTGGAAGAACTGCCGGCGGGGCGTCGAGTGCTGGCGGTGATCCAGATCGAGGATGAGCAGGAGCGCCAGCCGTTGCCGAGCGCAGCGCAGGTCGAAGTCATCTGGGTCAAGCGGGATGAGGACCTGCTGGCGTTGCTCAAGGATCTGACGTTGCCGGAAGGCAAGCTGTACAGCTGGGTGGCGCTGGAGAAGTCACTGACTCGGCTGGCCAAGGCATTGTTGCTGGAGAAAGGCGTGGCAGAAGATGCTTTGAAGGCCGCCGCTTACTGGCGTGCCGACGGGACCGCAGACGACGACTGATTTGCTCTCTCCTGCACCGGCCCTTTCGCGGGACAAGCCCGCTCCTACAGCGTTACGCGATCACCTGTAGGAGCGGGCTTGTCCCGCGAAAGGGCCGGTACAGGCTAATCAATGCCATGCTTTCCCCGCCACCGATCCAGCCCCAGTAGCACCAACCCTATCCCCCAGAACCCCGCCAACACGCCCAGGGCATTGAGCATCACCTGCCCATACCCCAGGCTCGCCACATCGATGAACGGGTAGGCATACGCCCCGATCTCACTCCCCCGCCACAGCGCATAGGCGAAATACACCGCCGGGTACAGCGCCCACACCATCAGGTGCCAGAGCCGCAGGCTGCCCTTGGGCACCTCGAACCACCAGTACAAGGCGAACAGCAGCGGCATCACATCGTGCAGCAGTTCATCCGCCAGCCACTGCCAGCCTTCGGGCTGCCACAGGTGCCGCAGCAGCACGCTGTAAGCCAACGCCACCAGCACGATGCTGGCCGCCACCGCAGAACTCACCGAAGGTGACAGAAACCAGCGCCTGGCCGCCGACACCCGGCCAAAGGCCGCGTAGCTGAGCACCGTCGCCACCAGGGTATTGGTCAGCACCGTGAAGTAACCGAACACATTGATCAGCCCGCCAATCAAGCTGGCTTGCTCCTGCCAGCGCGCCAGCAGCACCAGGTAAACCTGCACCGTGAGGCCGAACCAGCCAAGCAACGCCATCGACGTCAGCCAGGGGCGCCGTGGCATGTCAGGCCTGGCGCTGCAGCTTCACGTACAACTGCTCGACCTTCTCCCGCGCCCAAGGCGTCTTGCGCAGGAAGGTCAGGCTCGACTTGATGCTCGGGTTGCTCTTGAAGCAGCGTACATCAACGCGTTCGGCCAGCCCCTGCCATTGGTAGTGCGCCACCAGTTCGGTGAGGATCTGTTCGAGGGTCTTGCCGTGCAGCGCGTTGTGTTGGGCCGTGCTCATGCCAGTGCTCCGTAGGAAAGATGCGCACCTTACACGAGTGTAGTGGCGGGTGGGATCCGTGTTGTCTGCGGAAAAACCACTGGCCAGGGGCAAAACCTCTGTGCTGAAATAGTGATGTTATATTGTAACAACACAAAAGTATCTGCCAAGGAACGCCTCATCCCCATGCTGCACATCCCGCTCCGTCTCTCCCCCCTCGCTGTCGCCCTGTGGCTCGCCTCATCACCCAGCCAAGCCGTTGAACTGGAACCCCAGGTCATCACCGCCAATCCGCTGGGCAACCGTCAACTGGCTGCACCCAGCACCGTGCTCGAAGGTGACGACCTGCTGCAACAGCAGCACGGCAGCCTCGGTGAAACCCTGAACAAGCAACCCGGTGTGGCTTCCACCTGGTTCGGCCCTGGCGCCAGCCGCCCGGTGATTCGCGGCCTGGATGGCGACCGCATTCGCATCCTGCGCAATGGCGTGGGTGCCCTGGATGCTTCGTCGCTGTCCTATGACCACGCAGTGCCGCTGGACCCGGTCACGGTCGAGCGCGTGGAAATCGTCCGCGGCCCGGCCGCCCTGCTGTACGGCGGCAATGCCATCGGTGGGGTGATCAATACCTTCGACAACCGCATTCCAGACTCGCCGATCGAGGGCATCCACGGTGCTGGCGAGCTGCGCTACGGCGGCGCCGACACCACCCGCAGCAGCGCTGGCAAGCTGGAAGCCGGTGACGGCACATTCGCCTTGCACCTGGACGCCAACAGCCGCCAGTTCAACGACCTGCGCATTCCCGGCTACGCGCAAAGCGCCAAAGTGCGTGACGCCGATGCACCTGGCAGTCGCCATCGCCTGGAGAACAGCGACGGCCGCCAGGACGGTGGCGCGATTGGCGGCTCCTACAACTGGGATCATGGCTATGCGGGCCTGTCCTACAGCCGCTACGACAGCAACTACGGCTCGGTGGCCGAGTCCGGCGTGCGCCTGGACATGAAACAAGATCACTACGCGTTCGCCTCCGAACTGCGCGACCTCGACGGCCCGTTCAGCTCGGTGAAGGTCGATGCCGGCTACACCGACTACGAGCACAGCGAGATCGAAGAAGGCGAGGTACACACCACCTTCAAGAACAAAGGCTATGAGGCGCGCATCGAAGCCCGCCATCAACCGCTCGGCCCGCTCGAAGGCGTGATTGGCGCACAGCTCAGCCGCAACGAGTTCTCGGCGCTGGGCGAGGAAGCCTTCGTCCCGCAAACCGACACCGACAGCCTGGCGCTGTTCATGCTCGAGCAGTGGCAGGCCACCGAGCGCCTGAACCTGAGCCTGGGCGCACGCCTGGAACACACCCGCGTCGACCCCGACGCCAAGGGCAACGAGAACTTCGTCGACGCCGACAGCGCCAGCAGCTTCAACGCCTTCAGCCTGTCTTCGGGCGCTGTGTACCAGCTCGACCCGATCTGGTCGCTGGCGGCCAACCTCGGCTACACCGAACGCGCCCCGACGTTCTACGAGCTCTATGCCAATGGTGCCCACGTGGCCACCGGCGCGTATGAAGTCGGTGATGCCAGCCTGAACAAGGAAAAGGCCATTTCCGCCGACCTGGCCCTGCGCTTCGACAATGGCACCCACAAGGGCAGCGTCGGGGTGTTCTACAGCCACTTCCGCAACTATATCGGCCTGATCGGCACGGGTAACCTGCGTGAAGGCCATGATCACGACCATCACGAGGATGATCACGACCACGATCATGACGATGGCGGCTTCCCCGAGTACCAGTACCAGGGCGTGCGAGCGCGCTTCTACGGCATCGAGGCACAAGACCGCTGGAAGCTGCTCGAGAACCGCTATGGCAGCTTCGCCCTGGAGCTGTCCGGCGACTACACCCGGGCCAAGAACCTGGACAGCGGCGAGCCCTTGCCGCGCATTGCCCCGCTGCGGCTGAACAGCGGCCTGGTGTGGGAACTGGACCGCTGGCAGGCACGGGTCGATGTGCAACATGCCGCATCGCAGCATCGCAAGCCTGAGAACGAGACCAGCACCGACGGCTATACCACGCTCGGGGCCAGCGTCGGCTACCGCTTCGACATCGGCCAGAGCCAGTGGCTGGCCTTCGTGCGCGGCGAGAACCTGACCGATCAGACCGTGCGCTACGCCAGTTCGATCCTGCGGGATATCGCACCAGCGCCGGGGCGCAGCGTAGAAGTTGGGCTGCGGACCACCTTCTAAGCGATTTGGGGCTGCACTGCAGCCCCCTTGCCCAACCGACTGTTACTGGATCAGCAACAATCAACTGCGACATTTTGTCTTTTTTTCTTACAACTTCCGCTATATCCTCCCCGCCGCAAGCTGAATCGCTTCACCCAGCATTCCCGATTACCACTTCCATCGAAGAGCCCGCTCATCGGTGCGCTTGCCGTTTGCTCAATAATCAAAAGATAGCGCTATCTCATGGTCCAACTGCCCAAAACCCGCTACACCGGCTTTGCCCTCATTGCCCTCACCGCCAGCCTGCCGAACACGGCCAGCGCCAGCGAGCCCTTTGCCAAGGACTCCCCATGGATGTTCGGCGACTGGGGTGGCACCCGTACCGAGCTGCTGGAGAAAGGCTACGACTTCACCCTCGGCTATACCGGTGAGATGGGCAGCAACCTGCACGGCGGCTATGACCACGACCGCACGGCACGCTACAGCGACCAGTTCACCTTCGGCAGCCACCTGGACCTGGAGAAGATCCTCGGCTGGAACGACACCGAGTTCCAGCTGACCGTCACCGAGCGCCACGGCGACAACATCAGCAACGACCGCATCAACGACCCGCGGGTCGGCGGCTTTACTTCGGCCCAGGAAGTCTGGGGCCGTGGCGAAACCTGGCGGCTGACGCAGATGTGGATCAAGCAGAAGTACTACGACGGCGCTCTGGACGTGAAAGTCGGCCGTTTCGGCGAAGGCGAGGATTTCAACAGCTTCCCCTGCGACTTCCAGAACCTGGCCTTCTGCGGCTCGCAGGTGGGCAACTGGGTCGGCGGCATCTGGTACAACTGGCCGGTCAGCCAGTGGGCCATGCGCGTTCGCTACAACCTCAACCCTGAGCTGTACGCCCAGGTTGGCGTGTATGAGCAAAACCCGTCCAACCTCGAATCGGGCAACGGCTTCAAGCTCAGCGGCAGCGGTACCCAGGGCGCGGTCATGCCGGTCGAACTGGTATGGAGCCCACGAGTGAATGGCCTGAAAGGGGAATATCGCGCCGGCTACTACTACAGTAATGCCAAGGCACAGGATGTTCTCAAGGACAGCAACGGCCAGCCGGCCGCCCTCAGTGGCGCCGCCTACCGCAGCAGTTCGAGCAAGCACGGCATGTGGCTCGGGGCCCAGCAGCAGGTCACCTCGCTGGCGTCCGACCAGTCGCGCGGCCTGAGCCTGTTCGCCAACGCCACGGTGCACGACAAGAAGACCAATGTCATCGACAACTATGTTCAAGCTGGACTGGTATACAAAGGCCCCTTCGACGCCCGCGCCAAGGACGATATCGGCTTCGCCGTCGCCCGCGTGCACGCCAACCCGGCCTACCGCAAGAACGCCCGCCTGGCCAATCAGGTGGCCGGCCTCGACGACTACGACAACCCGGGCTACCTGCCGGTGCAAGACACCGAGTACAGCGCCGAACTCTATTACGGCATTCACCTGGCCGACTGGCTCACGGTGCGCCCGAACCTGCAGTACATCCGCCATCCGGGCGGGGTGTCGCAGGTCGACAGCGCACTGATCGGCGGCCTGAAGATTCAAAGCACGTTCTGACCACTTTCACACTGACCACCTTCACTAAAGGGAGAACCTACGATGAGCACTGACGGTGCCAACCAAGGAACCCGCTGGCTGCCACGCCTGATGGGCGTGCTGCTGTTGCTGATGGGCCTGGCCCTGCTGGCCGGCGGCATCAAGCTGAGCCAGCTGGGCGGATCGCTGTACTACCTGATTGCCGGTATCGGCTTTGCCCTGTCGGGCGCTCTGCTGCTGGCCAAGAGGCGCCTCGCCCTGGGCCTGTATGGCCTGGTGCTACTGGGCAGCACGGTATGGGCCATGCTCGAAGTGGGCCTGGACTGGTGGCAACTGGTGCCGCGCCTGGCCATCTGGTTCGCCATCGGCGTGGTGCTGCTGCTGCCGTGGGCCCGTCGCCCGCTGACCGGCCCTGCCGCCAAGGCCAACACCGCGCTGCTGAGCGTTGCCGTGCTGGCTTCTGGGGCCTGCGCCCTGGGCAGCCAGTTCACCCACCCAGGTGAAGTGTTTGGCGAACTGGGCCGCGACAACAGCGAAATGGGCAGCGCCGCACCGGCCATGCCGGATGGCGACTGGCAGGCCTATGGCCGCACCGAGCACGGCGACCGCTATTCGCCGCTGCGCCAGATCACCCCGCAGAACGCCTACCGCCTGGAAGAAGCCTGGCGCATCCGCACCGGCGACCTGCCGACCGACAACGACCCGGTCGAGCTGACCAACGAAAACACCCCGCTGAAGGCCAACGGCATGCTCTATGCTTGCACCGCCCACAGCAAGGTGCTGGCCCTGGACCCGGACACCGGTGCCGAGATCTGGCGCTACGACCCACAGATCAAGACCCCGGTAGGCACCTTCAAGGGCTTCGCCCACATGACCTGCCGCGGCGTCTCGTACTATGACGAGAACAGCTACGTCAGCCGCGACGGCAGCCCGGCTCCGAAGGTGTCCGACGCCGGCCAGGCCGTGGCCCAGGCCTGCCCACGCCGCCTTTACCTGCCGACCGCCGACGCCCGACTGATCGCCATCAACGCCGACAACGGCAAGGTCTGCGAAGGCTTCGCCAACCAGGGTGCGATCGACCTGACCACCGGCATCGGCCCGTTCACTGCCGGTGGCTACTACTCCACCTCGCCGGTGGCGATCACCCGCAGCCTGGTGATCATCGGCGGCCATGTGACCGACAACGAGTCGACCAACGAACCGTCCGGCGTGATCCGTGCCTACGACGTGCACGACGGCCACTTGGTGTGGAACTGGGACAGCAACAACCCGGACGACACCAAGCCGCTGGCCCCGGGCAAGATGTACAGCCGCAACTCGGCCAACATGTGGTCGCTGGCCAGCGTCGACGAAGACCTGGGGATGGTCTACCTGCCGCTGGGCAACCAGACCCCTGACCAGTGGGGCGCCGACCGCACCCCGGGCGCCGAGAAGTACAGCGCCGGCGTGGTCGCCCTGGACCTGGCCACAGGCAAGGCCCGCTGGAACTACCAGTTCACCCACCACGACCTGTGGGACATGGACGTTGGCAGCCAGCCAACCCTGGTGCACCTGAAGACCAAGGACGACGTGAAGCCGGCGATCATCGTGCCGACCAAGCAGGGCAGCCTGTACGTGCTCGACCGCCGCGACGGCACGCCGATCGTGCCGATTCGCGAAATCCCGGTCCCCCAGGGCGCGGTCAAGGGTGACCACACCGCACCGACTCAGGCCCGCTCCGACCTCAACCTGCTTGGCCCTGAGCTGACCGAACAGGCCATGTGGGGCGCCACGCCTTTCGACCAGATGCTGTGCCGCATCCAGTTCCGCGAGCTGCGTTACGAAGGCCAGTACACCCCGCCGTCCGAACAGGGCAGCCTGATCTACCCGGGCAACGTCGGCGTGTTCAACTGGGGCGGCGTGTCGGTCGACCCGGTGCGCCAACTGCTGTTCACCTCGCCAAACTACATGGCCTTCGTGTCGAAGATGGTGCCGCGCGAGCAGGTGGCCGCCGGCAGCAAGCGCGAAAGCGAGACCAGCGGTGTGCAGCCGAACACTGGCGCGCCTTATGCAGTGACCATGCACCCATTCATGTCGCCGATCGGCATCCCCTGCCAGGCACCCGCCTGGGGTTATGTGGCGGCCATCGACCTGTTCACCAACAAGGTGGTGTGGAAGCGCAAGAACGGCACTACCCGTGACAGCACCCCGGTGCCGATCGGCATGCCGGTGGGCGTACCGAGCATGGGCGGATCGATCGTCACTGCCGGTGGCGTCGGCTTCCTCAGCGGTACCCTCGACCAGTACCTGCGCGCCTATGACGTGAACAACGGCAAGGAACTGTGGAAAGCCCGCCTGCCAGCGGGTGGCCAGGCCACGCCGATGACCTACACCGGCAAGGACGGCAAGCAGTACGTGCTGATCGTTGCTGGCGGCCATGGTTCGCTGGGCACGAAGATGGGCGATTACATCATCGCTTACAAATTGGCTGAGTAACCTTTACCACCGCTTTCGCGGGGCAAGCCCGCTCCTACCGAATCTCGCGATCCCCTGTAGGAGCGGGCTTGCCCCGCGAAAGGGCCGGCACAGGCCGGCAAAGATGAAACCCTGCCCCGCCTCCTTTCATCTACCATTGAAACCCGTCCCCCCCTGCCCCATCTAAGCACCATAGTCATTCACGCAGGTGCCCCATGAGCGACCAGCAGGATTTCCCGGAACAACCCGACGAACACAGCGCAGTCGAACACCCCGACACCAAGGCCAATACCGGCCACGCCCTCGCCCTGCCCGGCCAGCAACTGCCGGACAAGGTCTACGTGATCCCGATCCACAACCGCCCGTTCTTCCCCGCGCAAGTGCTGCCGGTGATCGTCAACGAAGAGCCCTGGGCCGAAACCCTCGACCTGGTAGCGAAGACCGAACACCACTCGCTGGCACTGTTCTTCATGGACACCCCGCCGGAAGACCACCGTCACTTCGACACCTCGGCGCTGCCTGAGTACGGCACCCTGGTCAAGGTGCACCACGCCAGCCGCGAGAACGGCAAATTGCAGTTCGTCGCCCAGGGCCTGACCCGGGTACGCATCCGCACCTGGCTCAAGCACCATCGCCCACCGTACCTGGTCGAGGTCGAGTATCCGCGCCAGCCGGCCGAGCCGACCGACGAGGTCAAGGCCTACGGCATGGCACTGATCAATGCGATCAAGGAGCTGCTGCCGCTCAACCCGCTGTACAGCGAAGAACTGAAGAACTACCTCAACCGCTTCAGCCCCAATGACCCGTCGCCACTCACCGACTTCGCCGCCGCGCTCACCTCCGCCACCGGCAACCAGCTGCAGGAAGTGCTCGACTGCGTGCCCATGCTCAAGCGCATGGAGAAAGTCCTGCCGATGCTGCGCAAGGAGGTCGAGGTCGCGCGCCTGCAGAACGAGATTTCCGCCGAGGTCAACCGGCAGATCGGCGAACACCAGCGCGAATTCTTCCTCAAGGAGCAGCTCAAGGTCATCCAGCAGGAGCTGGGCCTGACCAAGGATGACCGCAGCGCCGACCTCGAACAGTTCGAGCAGCGCCTTGCCGGCAAGACCTTGCCCGAGCAGGCGAGAAAGCGCATCGACGAAGAAATGGGCAAGCTGGCCATCCTCGAGACCGGTTCGCCCGAGTACGCCGTCACCCGCAATTACCTGGAATGGGCCACCGCCCTGCCCTGGGGCGTGTACGGCAAGGACAAACTCGACCTCAAGCATGCGCGCAAGGTGCTCGACCAGCACCACGCCGGCCTGGATGACATCAAGGAGCGCATCCTCGAATTCCTCGCCGTCGGCGCCTGGAAGGGCGAGATCAGCGGCTCGATCGTGCTGCTGGTGGGCCCGCCCGGGGTGGGCAAGACCAGCATCGGCAAGTCCATCGCCGAATCCCTCGGCCGGCCGTTCTACCGCTTCAGCGTCGGCGGCATGCGCGACGAGGCCGAGATCAAGGGCCACCGCCGCACCTACATCGGCGCCCAGCCGGGCAAGCTGGTGCAGGCGCTGAAGGAAGTCGAAGTGATGAACCCGGTGATCATGCTCGACGAGATCGACAAGATGGGCCAGAGCTACCAGGGCGACCCGGCCTCGGCGCTGCTGGAAACCCTCGACCCGGAGCAGAACGTCGACTTCCTCGACCACTACCTGGACCTGCGCCTGGACCTGTCAAAGGTGCTGTTCGTGTGCACCGCCAACACCCTCGACTCGATCCCCGGGCCGCTGCTCGACCGCATGGAGGTGATCCGCCTGTCCGGCTACATCACCGAAGAGAAGCTGGCTATCGCCAAGCGCCACCTGTGGCCAAAACAGCTGAACAAGGCCGGCGTGGCCAAGACCAGCCTGAGCATCAGCGACAGCGCCCTGCGCACGGTGATCGAGGGCTATGCCCGAGAAGCCGGGGTACGCCAATTGGAGAAACAGCTGGGCAAGCTGGTGCGCAAGGCGGTGGTCAAGCTGCTGGAAGACCCGGACGCCAAGCTCAAGATCGGCAACAAGGACCTGGAGCCCGCCTTGGGCATGCCGGTGTTCCGCAGCGAGCAGGTGCTGGCAGGCAAAGGCGTGATTACCGGCCTTGCCTGGACCAGCATGGGCGGTGCGACCCTGCCGATCGAGGCCACCCACATCCACAGCCTCAACCGCGGGCTGAAGCTTACCGGGCAGTTGGGTGACGTGATGAAGGAGTCGGCGGAGATCGCCTACAGCTACATCAGCTCGAACCTGAAGCAGTTCGGTGGCACGCCTGGCTATTTCAACGAAGCCTTCATCCACTTGCACGTGCCCGAGGGCGCCACGCCCAAGGATGGCCCCAGTGCCGGGGTGACCATGGCCAGCGCCCTGCTGTCCCTGGCTCGTGACCAGGCGCCGAAAAAGGGGGTTGCCATGACCGGCGAACTGACCCTGACCGGCCAAGTGTTGCCAATCGGTGGTGTGCGCGAGAAAGTCATCGCGGCGCGGCGGCAGAAGATCTTCGAGCTGATCCTGCCCGAGCCCAATCGCGGAGACTACGAAGAGCTACCGGACTACCTGCGTGAAGGCCTGACCGTGCATTTCGCCAAGCGCTTCGCCGACGTGGCCAAAGTCCTGTTCTGACCTGCACCGGCCTTTTCGCGGCTTTAGCCGCGAAGAGGCCGGCACTGGCAACACAAAATCCTTCGATCATCGGGTATCCTCAGACCATCGCCAGTCTTCGGAGCCACCATGACCGCCCCTCGTCTGCTCGTTCCCCTGAGCCTCGCCCTGCTCGCCGCCTGCGCCCAGCAGCCGAAACAAACCGTCGAACTGGACGCCGAAAGCGAATGCCCCAAGCGCCTGCATGTCGGCCAGAGCCTCACCCTGACCCTGCCCAGCAACCCCACCACCGGCTACCGCTGGCTGGTGCAGAACCCGGCATCCAACGTGCTGCAAAGCCTGGGCCCTGAGGTCTACAGTGCCCCCGAGGACGCCGGTATCGTCGGCAGCTCGGGCATTTCGACCTGGCGCTACCAGGCCCGCACCGCCGGTGAAGGCCACCTGGTGCTGGTCTACCAGCAGCCTTGGGCTCCGGAAGTGCGCCCGGTACAAACCTTCGATTGCGCCATTCGGGTCGACTGAACGCACAGCGCTGGTCAGCCAACCATGCATCCTGGCCGCGGTTTGGCTAGAATGCCGGCCCTGCCTATCGTCAGCCGCCTGGATTCACCGTGAGCAAACAACCCGACCGCCTTTTCGCCCGACCTCTGGAGCAAGTCCCCGACTTCGTGTTCAACGAAGACGTGGTGCGCGTGTTCCCGGACATGATCAAGCGCTCGGTGCCCGGTTACCCGACCATCGTCGAAAACCTCGGCGTACTGGCCGCCCGCTTCGCCCAGCCGAACACCGCGCTGTACGACCTGGGCGCCTCTCTGGGTGCCGTCACCCAGTCGCTGCGCCGCCATGTTCGCAGCGACGGCTGCCGGGTGATCGCGGTGGACAATTCCGCCGCCATGGTCGAGCGTTGCCGCCAGTACCTCACCGCCCAGGACTCAATGTTCCAGGAACTGCTGCCGGTCGAAGTGCTGGAAGCCGACATCCTCACCCTGCCCTTCGAACCGGCCTCGGTGGTGGCGATGAACTTTACCCTGCAGTTCATCGCCCCTGAACAACGCCTGGCGCTGCTGGGCAAGATCCGCCAGGCACTGCTGCCCGGCGGCGCGCTGATCCTCTCGGAGAAACTGCGTTTCGCCGATGACGAAGAACAGTCTCTGCTCAACGAACTGCACCTGGACTTCAAGCGGGCCAATGGCTACAGCGAACTGGAAATCGCCCAGAAGCGCAGTGCCATCGAGAACGTGATGAAGCCCGACACCCTGCAAGCCCACAAGGAACGTCTGCACGCGGCCGGTTTCACCAAGGTGGTGCCGTGGTTCCAATGCCTCAACTTTGCCTCGCTGATAGCCCTGCCATGATCGATCTGTCCCCCCTCGTCCGCCGCCTGGCGGGCACGCCCCTGGCGTCCTGGTCCCAGGGCCTGCAAGTACAACTGGAAGCCAAACTGGAAAAAGGCCACGGCGACCTCGACCGCTGGCGCGGCGCGCTCGACGCACTGCCAGCCCTGCAGCCCAGCGAAATCGACCTGGTCGACGGCCTGCGCCTGGATTGTGCGTGCGATGACGCCACCCGTGCGCAGATGCGCCAGGCGCTGATGGGCCTGTCGCCTTGGCGCAAGGGGCCGTTCGACCTGTTCGGCGTGCATGTCGACACCGAATGGCGCTCGGACTGGAAGTGGTCTCGGGTTGGCCCGCACCTGAACCTCAAGGGCAAGCGCGTGCTCGATGTCGGCTGCGGCAATGGTTACTACCAGTGGCGCATGCTTGGTGCCGGCGCCGACATGGTCATCGGAGTCGACCCCAACTGGCTGTTCTTCTGCCAGTTCCAGGCCGTGCAGCAGTACCTGCCCGAACTGCCAGCCTGGCACCTGCCGTTCGCGCTGGAAGAGTTGCCGGCCAACCTCGAAGGCTTCGACACGGTGTTCTCGATGGGCGTGTTCTACCACCGCCGCTCGCCCATCGAGCACCTGCTGGCGCTCAAGGACTGCCTGGTCAAAGGCGGCGAACTGGTGCTGGAAACCCTGGTGATCGAGGGCGACGAAAACCAGGTACTGGTGCCCGAAGACCGTTACGCGCAGATGCGCAACGTCTGGTACCTGCCGTCGGTACCCGCCCTGGAACGCTGGTTGCGCCGCGCCGGATTCACCGATGTGCGCTGCGTCGACGTGAGCGTCACCAGCGTCGAGGAGCAGCGCAGTACCGAATGGATGCGCTACCAGTCGCTGGGCGATTTCCTCGACCCGAACGACCACAGCAAGACCATCGAAGGCCTGCCCGCCCCGCGCCGCGCCACCCTGCTGGCGCGCAAGTAAAAAAGGCGTCCATGTGGACGCCCGAATCACACCTGTGCCGGGGAGCAGTGCCGGCACAGCTGCTGTTGCCTCAGTCCTTGGCCACCTCGCGGGCCTTCTCCTGCGCCTTGCGCTCGCGCTCGGCGACCGCCTGTTGCTTGTCGCCGTGCAGGCGCTCCTGATCCTGGCGGAATGCTTGCCAGAACTGCTGGGAACGTTCGGCGCCGCCTTCGGCGTAGACACTGGCGCTGCCCAGGGCGAGGGTCGCCAGCAGCAGGTATTTGCTCAGGTTCATGATGCTTGCCTCGTTGATAACCGATCAGACAGGGCAATCGTATCCACGGGCAGCTAACGCCAAGGTGAGGCGGGCATTACAGTCTTGCAATGTGGCCCTGGCAGACAGCCAGATAACACCAGGATTACAAATCCGTTATCTACGCCGACGGGGCATTCGCATGCCGTAACATCCTGCTGCTTGACCCTGAAGCCCCTACAGGCTTGAGAATCCTGCCCTTTCCCGCCTACCGAGCCCGCCCATGCGCCTACTGATCATCGAGGACGAACTGCGTACCGCCGACTACCTGCAACAAGGCCTGCGCGAAAACGGCTACGTGGTCGACTGCGCCCACACCGGCATCGATGGCTTGCACCTGGCGCGCCAGCAGCCCTACGACCTGATCATCCTCGACGTCAACCTGCCCGAACTGGACGGCTGGACGGTGCTGCAGCGCCTGCGCGCCGAGTCGGCCACGCGAATCATGATGCTGACCGCACATGGTCGCCTGTCAGACCGGGTCAAAGGCCTGGACCTGGGCGCTGACGACTACCTGCTCAAACCTTTCGAGTTCCCCGAGTTGCTGGCCCGTATTCGCAGCCTGCTGCGCCGTAACGACCAGCAACTGCAACCGAGCACCCTGCGCGTCGCCGACCTGGAGCTGGACCCCGGCCGCCATCGCGCTTACCGTGCTGGCAAGCGCATCGACCTGACTGCCAAGGAGTTCGCCCTGCTCCACCTGCTGATGCGCCAGAGCGGCGAGGTGCTGTCGCGTACCCAGATCATCTCGCTGGTGTGGGACATGAATTTCGACTGCGACACCAATGTGGTCGAAGTCTCGATCCGCCGCCTGCGGGCGAAGATCGACGACCCGTTTGACGACAAGCTGATCCATACCCTGCGCGGCGTCGGTTATGTCCTCGAGGCCCGCGTGTGAAGCACGCCAGCCTGTCGCTGCGCCTGGGCCTGAGCATGACTCTGATGGGCGCCGCCCTGGTCTTGCTGCTCGCCTGCCTGGCAGTGTTCGCCCTCGACCACGAACTGGACAGCCGCGCCCGCAAGGACCTGGCGCGCAAGATGTTGCAGGTGGAGCACAACTTGCGGGTCGACCTGCGCAGTGAGGACCTTGGCAACCGCGCCCATCCGTTGCTCGACCTGGTGATGGGCCACGACAACCTCAGCCTGAGCGTCCTGGCCCTTGAGGGCCGCCATCCGCACCTGCTCAGCCTCGGCCCTGCGCTGGAGTCCCGGGTTGGCGAATTGCATACCGATTCACGGCTGAACTACCACGAATGGCGCGACAGCAGCGGTAACCAGATCCTCACCGTGACCCGGCAGATGCGCCTGCGTGACGACACCCCGGTGCGGGTGATGATGTCGCTCAACCGCGCCGACGACCATGCCCTGCTCCAGGCCTATCTGCATTCGACCCTGCTGGCCCTGCCCGTGCTGTTGCTGCTGATCGGCGCGGGCGCCTGGTGGCTGATGCAACGAGGCCTGAAGCCACTGCGCCACTTCCGCCGCATCGCTGGGCAGGTTTCCACCCAGGACCTGCAACACCGCCTGCCCGTCACCGGGTTACCGCTGGAGCTGGCAGAACTGGCGCGCAGTATCAATGTGATGCTCGACCGCCTGGATCAGGGTGTACGCCAGCTGTCACAGTTCTCCGACGACTTGGCCCACGAACTGCGTACCCCGCTGGGCAACCTGATGGGCAAAGCCCAGGTCACCCTGGCCCGCGAGCGTGACAGCGCGAACTATCGGGAAGTGCTGGAAGACAGCGTCGAGGAGCTGACCCGACTCAACCGCATCATCAACGACATGCTGTTCCTCGCCCAAGTCAGCCAGCCCCAGGCGCAGGTGGCGCTCAAGCCACTGGCGTTGGCGGAGGAAGCGGCGCAGGTAACCGAACTGTTTGCCTTCAGTGCCGAGCTCAAGGATATCGAGCTGCGCTTGCAGGGCTGGGGGACGGCACTGGCGGACCGCTTGATGTTCCAGCGGGCGCTGTCGAACCTGTTGAGCAATGCCATACGGCATGGATCACAAGGGCAGGCAGTAAAGCTGGGGATCGAGCGTAAGGGCAACGATGTGTTGATCTGGGTGGAAAACCAAGGGCCAGGCATAGCCGATGAACACTTACCTCAACTGTTCGAGCGCTTTTATCGAGTAGGTTCAGGGCGTTCGCGGCTGGAGGGTGGGACGGGATTGGGACTGGCGATCGTGAAGTCGATCATGCAATTGCATGGTGGGCGGATCGTAGTTCAAAGCGAAGCTACAGGGCCAACCCGGTTCACCTTGGTGTTCCGGGCCGGCACTGACGACTGATCAGCGCGAAGCCGCGACGATCAGCGCCTTCATCTCGGCCACAGCGGCCTTGAAGCCGACGAACAGCGCATGCGCAACCAAGGCGTGGCCAATGTTCAGCTCATTGATGCCCTTGATCGCCGCAACCGCCTGGACGTTGTGGTAATGCAGGCCATGCCCGGCATTGACGATCAGCCCCTGGCCCACGCCAAACGCCACGCCATCGACAATGCGCTGCAGTTCCTCGGCCACTTCGGTCGGAGTTTCGGCATCGGCATAACGCCCGGTATGCAGCTCGACGGCTGGCGCGCCGACACGGCGCGAAGCCTCGATCTGCCGCTCGTCAGGATCGATGAACAGCGACACTTCAGCACCAGTACGCGACAGGCGCTCGACCGCTGCCTTGATCCGTGCCTCCTGGCCGGCCACGTCCAGTCCGCCTTCGGTAGTCAGCTCCTGGCGAGTTTCGGGAACCAGGCAGATATGCGCCGGGCGGATCTTTTCGGCAAACGCCATCATCTCTTCGGTAATGCCCATTTCGAAGTTCATGCGCGTCTGCAGCACGTCCTTGAGCACCAGCACGTCGCGCTCCTGGATATGCCGGCGGTCTTCACGCAGGTGCACGGTAATACCGTCGGCGCCCGCTTCCTCGGCATCCAGCGCAGCCTTGACCGGGTCCGGGTAGCGGGTGCCGCGGGCCTGGCGCAGGGTCGCCACGTGGTCGATGTTGACGCCAAGAAGCATGCGGTTGCTGTGAGTCACGAAAGGCTCTCCTGAAGTTTGAGCCACACAGCATACGACGTGCTCAGCGCTTGCGAAACAGTTCCCGGCTGACCAGCGGTTTTGCCCCCAGGTGAACCGCCAGTGCCTGGCGCATCAGGCGCTTGGCCGCCAGCAAGGCGCCGGGGGCATCCCAGTCGGCCTGGGCCAGGGCCAGCAGCTCGGTGCCGTTGAACAGACCAGGTTGGGCCAGGTGCACACGTTCAAGGCCGGCATCGACCCGCAGGCGGTACAGGCCTTCACTTTCGATAGGGTCGTCGTTGACGTCGTGGCTGAGGGAAAAGGTATAGCCCAGGTCCTCCAGCAGCCGCCACTCGAAGGAGCGCAGTAAGGGTTCCAGCGGCCTTCCCGCGGCCAAGGCCTGCAGGGTCAGGGCGTAATGCTCGAACAACTCAGGCTGCGGAGCCTCAGCGGGCAGCAGGCGCATAAGCAGTTCATTAAGGTAGAGGCCACTGAACAGGGCGTCGCCATGCAGCCACGCCGCAATACCGACAGTGTCCAGGCGCCTGACGTTCTTCAGCTCACCTTTACCGAACAGCTCCACTTCCAGCGGAACGAACGGCCGCACCAGGCTGCCACCCTTGCCGCGCGCACGCCGCAGCACCGCACGCAGGCGGCCCTGCGGGGTGAAGAAGTCCACCAGAGCACTGGTTTCCTTGTAGGCGCGGCTGTGCAGGACGTAGGCCGGCTGGCCGACAGGTTGATCCATGTACGATCACTCAGTCACAGGCAGGGCGCACACCTGTAGGAGCGGGCTTGCCCCGCGAAGAGGCCAGCCCAGGCACCGTGAGTGCATGGCACGGGCTTCGCCCGTGTTCGCGGGGCAAGCCCGCTCCTACAAGAGAACCCGACAAGGCTTACAGGTCGCCGTAGCCCAGGGAACGCAGGGCGCGTTCGTCGTCGGACCAGCCGCCCTTGACCTTGACCCAGAGGTTGAGCATGACCTTGGAGTCGAACAGCACTTCCATGTCCTTGCGCGCTTCAGAGCCAATGCGTTTGATGCGCTCGCCCTTGTCACCGATGATGATCTTCTTCTGGCCATCACGCTCGACCAGGATCAATGCATGGATGTGCAGCACGTGGCCCTGCTGCTTGAATTCTTCGATTTCCACGGTGATCTGGTACGGCAGCTCGGCGCCCAGCTGGCGCATGATCTTCTCGCGCACCAGTTCGGCGGCGAGGAAACGGCTGCTGCGGTCGGTGATCTGGTCTTCCGGGAAGAAGTGCTCGTTTTCCGGCAGGTGCTTGGCGATCTGGGCTTCCAGCGCTTCCAGGTTGTGGCCCTGCTGCGCGGAAATCGGCATCACCTCAGCGTTCGGCAGTTGTTCCTGCAGCCATTGCAGGTGCGGGATCAGCTCGGCCTTCTCTTCCATGCGGTCGGTCTTGTTGACCGCAATGATCAGTGGGCCGGTCACGTACTGCACGCGCTCCAGCACCAGCTGGTCCTCGTCGGTCCACTTGGTGCGGTCGACCACGAAGATCACCACGTCGACGTCCTTCAGGGCCGCCGAGGCGTTGCGGTTCATGTAGCGGTTCAAGGCCTTGTCGTTGGCCTTGTGCATGCCCGGGGTGTCGACGTAGATCGCCTGCACGTCACCCTCGGTCTTGATGCCGAGCATGTTGTGGCGAGTGGTCTGCGGCTTGCGCGAGGTGATCGCCAGCTTCTGGCCGAGGATGTGGTTGAGCAAGGTCGACTTGCCCACGTTCGGGCGGCCGACGATGGCCACGTAACCGCAGCGGGTCGGATTGTTATCAGTCATTACCATTCTCCACGCCCAGGGCGATCAATGCAGCAGCAGCGGCGACCTGCTCGGCGATACGCCGGCTGACGCCTTGGCCACGGCTCTTGTTGTTCAGCAGCACCACTTCGCATTCGACGAAGAAGGTACGGCAGTGCGGTTCGCCCTGGATGTCGACCACTTCGTAACGCGGCAGCTCACAGCTGCGCGATTGCAGGAACTCCTGCAGGCGGGTTTTCGGGTCCTTGTTGGTGTCGACCAGGGTCAGGCCTTCGAACTCGTCGGTCAGCCAGGCGAGGACACGCTCGCGCGCGGTCTGCATGTCCGCGTCCAGGTAGATGGCGCCGATCAGCGCCTCGAGGGCGTCTGCCAGGATCGACTCACGGCGGAAGCCCCCGCTCTTGAGTTCACCCGAGCCCAGGCGCAGGTAATCGCCCAGGTCGAAACCACGGGCCAGGCGCGCCAGGGTCTCGCCCTTGACCAGGCGGGCGCGCAGACGCGACAGCTGGCCTTCGCGAGCCTGCGGGAAGCGCTCGAACAGCGCCTCGCCGGCGACGAAGTTGAGAATGGCGTCACCGAGGAACTCCAGGCGCTCGTTGTTGCGCCCGGCATAGCTGCGGTGGGTCAAGGCCAGCAGCATCTGCTCCTGATCCTTGAAGGTGTAGCCGAGCTTGCGCTCGAGACGGGCAAGGGAAGCAGTCATGCAGCCACCCGTTGGTTGTTCAACGCGTTGTTCAAATCAACATCCTGAAAGACTGTTTGGCTGTGGTCCGTCGCGGTGAGCGGCGAATCTCTCGCTCCTTGAGAACACAGCCTATGTCAGAAATGCATTCGGCGCTGTCTGCAGGACAGCGCCGAAGGGTATCAATGGATCAGGCCGACCCGCGAAAGGTTGGGCAAGTGGCTGAGCTTGGGCTCTGGCCAGCTCATCCACACCGCGAAAGCCTTGCCGACGATGTTCCGGTCCGGAACCATGCCGTGCAGCTCTTTAGGGATTTTCGGGTCATCCCAGTAGCGGCTGTCGTTGGAGTTGTCGCGGTTGTCACCCATCATGAAGTAATGGCCGGCCGGCACGGTCCATTGCTGGTCCGGTGGCATGCGATAACGGGTCATCTCCTTACGGATCAGGTGCTCGGCTTCGCCGAGTTTTTCCTTGTACAGCTCGGCGCTGCCCAGGGTACCTGGCTCGGCGCCGACCAGCTGCTCGGCGATGGGCTGGCCGTTGACGAACAGCCGCTTGTCGCTGGTATAGCTGATCTTGTCGCCCGGCAGGCCGACCACACGCTTGATGTAGTTGACATTCGGGTCGCTCGGGTAGCGGAACACCATCACATCGCCGCGTTGCGGGTCACCGACCTCGATGACCTTCTTGTCGATCACCGGCAGGCGGATGCCGTAGGAGAACTTGTTCACCAGGATGAAATCGCCCACTTCCAGGGTCGGTTTCATCGACCCCGAAGGGATCTGGAACGGCTCGACCAGGAACGAGCGCAGCACCAGCACGATGAACAGCACCGGGAAGAACGACTTGCCGTACTCCACCAGCAGCGGCTCTTTGCTCAGGCGCTCGACCACCGCCATTTCTGGCTGGGTGACGCTGCCCTGGTAGTTGGCGATCGCTGCCCGCCGGCGCGGAGCCAGGAACAGCAGATCGATCAAGCCCAGCAGACCGCAGACGAAGACGGCGATGACTAGCAACAGCGGGAAATTTAGCGACATAGGACCTAGCTATCCAACCTGAGCACGGCGAGGAAGGCTTCCTGTGGAATCTCCACGTTACCCACCTGTTTCATGCGTTTCTTACCGGCCTTCTGCTTCTCCAGCAGTTTCTTCTTACGGCTGACGTCACCACCGTAGCACTTGGCCAGTACGTTCTTTCTGAGCGCCTTGACGGTCGTCCGCGCGATGATCTGGCCACCAATGGCAGCCTGGATCGCCACGTCGAACATCTGCCGAGGGATCAGCTCCTTCATCTTCTCGGTCAACGCACGGCCTTTGTAGGCCGCGTTGTCGCGGTGCACGATCAATGCCAGGGCATCGACCTTGTCGCCGTTGATCAGTACGTCCAGCTTGACCAGGTTGGCCGACTGGTAGCGATCGAAATGATAGTCCAGCGAAGCATAGCCGCGGCTGGTCGACTTCAGGCGGTCGAAGAAGTCCAGTACCACTTCGTTCATCGGCATGTCATAGCGCACCTGCACCTGGCTGCCGAGGAACTGCATGTCGCGCTGCACGCCACGCTTCTCGATGCACAGGGTGATGACGTTGCCCAGGTGCTCCTGCGGCACCAGGATGGTCGCGGTGACGATCGGCTCGCGGAAATCGGCCACCGACGAGACGTCCGGCAGCTTCGACGGGTTGTCGACGATGATGGTTTCGCCGGTTTTCAGTTCCAGCTCGTAGATCACGCTTGGCGCAGTGGTGATCAGGTCCAGGTCGTATTCGCGCTCCAGGCGCTCCTGGATGATCTCCATGTGCAGCATGCCGAGGAAGCCGCAACGGAAGCCGAAGCCCAGGGCGTCGGAGCTTTCCGGCATGTACTGCAGCGACGAATCGTTAAGCGTCAGCTTCTGCAGGGCATCGCGGAAGTCCTCGAAATCGTCGGAGCTGACCGGGAACAGGCCGGCGTATACCTGCGGCTGAATCTTCTTGAAACCAGCCAGCACCTCGACCTCTGGGGTCGAGGACAAGGTCAGGGTGTCACCGACCGGGGCACCGTGAATGTCCTTGATGCTGGCAATGATGAAGCCTACTTCACCGGCCTTCAGGTCGGCAGTCTGGGTGTGCTTCGGCGTGAACACACCGACGCTGTCGACCAGGTGCACCTTGCCGGTGGACTTGACCAGGATCTTGTCGCCTTTCTTGACGCGGCCGTGGCGCACACGCACCAGCGAGACCACGCCCAGGTAGTTGTCGAACCAGGAGTCGATGATCAGCGCCTGCAGTGGCGCCTCGATATCGCCTTCCGGCGCGGGGATGGTCTGCACCAGACGTTCGAGCACCTCATCCACGCCCATGCCGCTCTTGGCGCTGCAGGCCACGGCGTCGGTGGCGTCGATGCCGATGATCTTCTCGATCTCGTCCTTCACGCGGTCCGGATCGGCCTGGGGCAGGTCCATCTTGTTCAGGACCGGCATGACTTCCAGGCCCTGCTCGATGGCGGTGTAGCAGTTGGCCACTGACTGGGCTTCGACGCCCTGGCCGGCGTCCACCACCAGCAGCGCACCCTCACAGGCCGCCAGAGAACGCGAGACTTCGTAGGTGAAGTCGACGTGGCCGGGGGTGTCGATGAAGTTCAGCTGGTAGACCTTGCCGTCTTGCGCCTTGTAGTTGAGCGTGACGCTGTGGGCCTTGATGGTGATACCGCGTTCGCGCTCCAGGTCCATGGAGTCCAGTACCTGGGCTTCCATTTCGCGCGCCGACAGGCCACCGCACATTTGAATGAAACGGTCGGCCAGCGTCGACTTGCCATGGTCGATGTGGGCGATGATGGAGAAATTGCGGATATGACTCAAATCACTCACGGGTCAACACTCGGAAAAGGCTGCGAGCCGGACGCCCGCCGAAAAATAGCCGGGAATTGTACCTTAAGCTGCTGGGATATGGGAGATTCCTCTATCGGACTGTACACAGCATTCGCCCCCGCAATTGTGAACTTTCATGAAAAAGGGCAGCCGAAGCTGCCCTTTCCTACACCTGAGCCCGCTTATTCGGCGAGTTTGAAGGTGATGAAGCTGGCACGTCCCTGGCGCAGTACGCGCATCGACACCGAGCGGTTCTTCGGCAGGTCCTTGGCGATTTCAGTGAACTGCTTGGCCGAAGCGATGGCCTGGTTGTTCAGATGGCTGATCACGTCACCCGGGCGCAGGCCGATCATCGCGGCAGGGCCGTCCTGAACCTCCTTGATCACCACGCCGCCCTTGAGCTCCAGGGTTTTCTTCTGCTCAGCGGTAAGATCCGACACGGACACGCCCAGGCGGTTGCTGCTGCGCTCGGCGCTGCCGTCGGCGCCAGTGCCGGCACCGATGTCAGCATCGTCATCCGGCATTGGGCCTACGGCGACGTCCAGGGTCTGGCGCTTGCCGTTGCGGATGATTTCGAGCTTGGCTTTCTCGCCGTCCTTCAGGCTGCCGACCAGGTGCGGCAGGTCGGCCGACATGACGATCGGCTGGCCGTTCATGCTCAGGATCACGTCACCCACCTGCAGGCCGCCCTTGGCTGCCGGGCCGTTCTCCAGCACCTGCGCTACCAGAGCGCCGGCAGGCTTGTCGAGGCCGAACGATTCAGCCAGGTCCTTGTTGACCTCCTGGATCACCACGCCCAGCCAGCCGCGGCTGACCTTGCCATCTTTCTTCAGCTGGTTGGATACATCGATGGCCACGTCGATCGGGATGGCGAAGGACAAACCCATGAAACCACCGGAACGAGTGAAGATCTGCGAGTTGATACCCACCACTTCGCCCTTCATGTTGAACAGCGGGCCACCGGAGTTGCCTGGGTTGATGGCCACGTCGGTCTGGATGAACGGCACATAGGTGTCGTTGGGCAGCGTCCGGCCCTTGGCGCTGACGATACCTTTGGTCACCGAGTGGTCGAAGCCGAACGGCGAACCGATGGCAAGCACCCACTCACCGACCTTGAGCTTCTCGGAGTCACCCAGCTTGACGGTCGGCAGGTTCTTGCCCTCGACCTTGAGCAGGGCCACATCGGTGCGTGGGTCGGTGCCGATCAGTTTGGCCTGCAGCTCGCTGCGGTCCGACAGGCGGACGATGATCTCGTCAGCATCGGCAACCACGTGATTGTTGGTCAGTACATAGCCATCGCTGGAAATGATGAAGCCCGAACCCAGCGACATGGCCTCGCGCTGACGGTCACCGCGCGGCGAACGCGGCTGCTGCGGCATGTTGCGCTCGAAGAACTCGCGGAACATCGGCGGCAGGCCTTCGAGGTCCGGCATCTGCCCGGAGGCGACGCGGTTCGGCAGCTTCTGCTTGGTACTGATGTTGACTACAGCCGGCGAGGCTTGCTCGACCAGGGTGGTGAAGTCCGGCAGGGCTTCATCGGCCTGGGCGCTGAGCACCTGACCGAGCATCAGCACGGCGGCGAACATCGTTAGGTAGGATTTCAAGCGTGGTATTGACATACGGCTCCCGTCACAACGAGCGGTAGTTGGAAATTGCCCTGCACAAAGCAGGAAAGGCCAGACTCCTAGAAGCCTGACCTATAGAAAATTTGCCGAAGGATTGCAAATGACAATGCTTTAATTTCATTTCAGCCGCGTGTCCGTTCGCCTGTGCATTGCCCTTGACCCGGCCCGCAAACGCGCGCCGTCACTGGCGCGCCTGAGCATCCTGAGGGCGCATCGACAGCGCGATACGTTCTGCCGTACCCAGCGGAATTTCGCCGACCACGGTGACCTGCACCTTGCCCTTGGGTGTATTCAGCCGGCGCGAAACGGCCGAGGTCGGGCCAAGCTGGGTGCGCACATCGGCACCGGCATCGTCCTTCACGGGCTCGAGGAACACCGAGAATCGGGCCAGTCCATCGTCATACATCAGGCTGCTGATCGAGCTGTTGCGCTCAGGATCGCGGCGCACCGTACTGTTGATCAACTCGAACCCCGGCGGCAGCCAGTCCGAACGCCAACCGGCAACCGCTTCGCTGGTGGTACTGGCCACCCGCTCCACTGGCTTGCATGCAGCACTGGCTTGCAGGTCCTGGTCGGTAGGCAGGTCGTCGGTGTCCAGGCGGGTCATCTGGAAGCGTTCGAGCAACTGCCCCTTGTCATTGAGCATCAATGAGCGCAGCGGCAGGCCGGTACGGCGGTCCAGGTGGAGCTCGAATGCGTAGCGGTGCTGATCGCGAGGTGTCAGCGTGACAATCACGGCATCGCGTTCAGCGACCCGTGACTTGCCTGCCACGCTCAGGTCATACCAGCTCATCAGCTTGAGGGGATCGAGCGAACGCTGTGCAGAATCGGGAGGGGTACCTACCCCGCTCGCCAAGGCACCACTGACGCACTGCACCTTGCCATCCACGCGCACGATTTCCTGAACGGTGCCATCGAGCTGCAGAAGCCTCTCGCTGACCTTGCCGTCCTGAACGCGATGCCAGATATCGTGGGAAGAAAAGCTGCCGTTACGTTCGTAGACGAAGGAGCCCTGGTAACTCTGCTTCTGCTCGGCCTGTGCCAGCTTGTTCAACCATTCACTCGCCTCGGGCGATGAGTTGGCTGCCAACGCTGGCACCGTCATGCAGCTGCCTATCAGCAGCGACAGGAGAGGTAGCGCGCGCATGATCCTCCTTACTTAGCGGTTTTCCAGGCTGGCGGCGCGGGCATACGGCAGGGCGGTTTCAGTGCCCTTGAGCGCGGATTCCTGCGCATGCTGGCGCAGATAGCCTGGCAGACGCTGATCCCAGCCGGCCTGGTTCTGCAGCACGCCGTTGGCCATTGGCCCGGTCGGTTGCTCACTGCTTTCACTATAGCCTGCCAAAACTGCCGGGCCCTGACTTTGTGGCATGGTCAGGCCTTGCTGTGCAGGCTGCTGGGCAGCCAGCTCGGCACCGGTGATATCGTCCTGGTTGTACATGCGTACACCGGCCAGCACCGCTACGGTGACCGAGGCAGCCACGGCCAGCCGGCCAATGCTGCGCCACGGGCCCTGTTTGACCTTGGCCGGCACGGCTTCATCGGCCAGCGCGGCGGAGACCGCCGAGGCGATATCCAGCTTGGGCAGCAGCAGTTCCTTGTGCATGGCTGCGCGGGCTACCTGGTAACGCGACCAGGTGGCACGGGTTTCGGCATCGTCGACGGCGTTCAACACCCGACGTAATTCCAGTTCGTCCGCTTCGTTATCCATCACCGCGGACAGCGATTCCTGCAAAGCTTCACGACTCATGGCGGTTCCTCTCTTGGCTGTCGCCGCTGTCTCAGGTTTCCTGCAACAACGGCTGCAGGGCTTTATCTATGGCCTCCCGAGCGCGGAAGATTCGAGAGCGCACGGTACCCACCGGACATTGCATTACGCTGGCAATGTCTTCGTAACTCAACCCATCGAACTCACGCAGGGTCAGTGCCGTGCGCAGATCTTCGGGCAGTTGCTGGATGGTGCGATGGACAGTGCCTTCGATTTCATCCCGCAACAACGAGCGCTCTGGGGACTCGAGATCCTTGAGACCATGATCGCCGTCGTAAAACTCCGCATCCTCGGAGCTCACATCGCTGTCTGGCGGCCGTCTTCCACGGGACACCAGGTAGTTCTTCGCCGTGTTGATGGCGATGCGGTACAGCCAGGTATAAAACGCACTGTCACCGCGGAAATTGCCAAGCGCACGGTAGGCCTTGATAAAGGCTTCCTGCGCCACATCCTGGGCCTCGTGGGTGTCGTGAACGAACCGCACGATCAACCCTAGAATCTTGTGCTGATACTTCAGCACCAACAGATCGAACGCTCGCCTGTCTCCGCGCTGCACGCGCTCGACAAGCTGCTGATCCTCTTCCTGGGTTAGCATGAACACTCCTCAGTGAACTCGAAGGAGCGTTGCCACAGCCTTTGTTCAGGCTTGCAACCATAGACTCGGGCTTTGCGCAAAAGTTCTCCCCTCCAAGCAAGTTTCCTGCGGCCCTTGGTCGGCTCGCACGGAAGACGCGGCGCGGTCACGGCCCGCTGCGTCGATAATCAGGTTTCGAATACGCAGGTGTCAGCCCGAATAGAGCTGCCGCCCCGCGTCGCCGCGGCAAATTGTGGCGTGCGGACAGCCTTCATAGGATTTCCGGCCGTGTCGGAAAGTTCCCGCAAAGATTGACGCAACGTCCTAACTGGCATGGAAATTGGCTGCCGCAGGCTGCTATAAAGGCAGCCCGGCCAGCATTCACGATAGTTTCACATTGCCATCTGCACGTGACTATTGTGCCGCGCCCTTTCCAAAGATTACTAGTGTCCCGACATGAGCCAACAATTCCAACATGATGTCCTGGTGATCGGCAGCGGCGCAGCCGGTCTCAGCCTGGCACTGAACCTTCCCGGCCATTTGCGCATTGCCGTGCTGAGCAAGGGCGACCTGGCCAACGGCTCGACCTTCTGGGCCCAAGGCGGTGTCGCCGCCGTACTCGACGACACCGACACCGTGCAGTCGCATGTCGAGGACACCCTCAATGCCGGCGGTGGCCTGTGCGACGAAGAGGCCGTGCGCTTTACTGTCGAGCACAGCCGCGAAGCCATCGAATGGCTGATCGAGCAAGGTGTACCTTTCACCCGCGATGAGCACTACAGCGTCGATGATGGCGGTTTCGAGTTCCATTTGACCCGCGAAGGCGGCCACAGCCACCGACGCATTATCCATGCCGCAGACGCCACCGGCGCGGCGATTTTCACCACACTGCTCGAACAGGCGCGCAAACGCCCGAACATCGAGTTGCTGGAGCAGCGCGTGGCGGTCGACCTGATCACCGAACGCCGCCTGGGCCTGGCGGGTGATCGCTGCCTGGGTGCCTACGTGCTGAACCGCAACAGCGGTGAAGTCGACACCTTCGGCGCGCGCTTCACCGTGCTGGCCACGGGGGGCGCAGCCAAGGTCTACCTCTATACCAGCAACCCCGACGGTGCCTGCGGCGATGGCATCGCCATGGCCTGGCGCGCCGGCTGCCGGGTAGCGAACCTGGAATTCAACCAGTTCCACCCGACCTGCCTGTATCACCCTCAGGCCAAGAGTTTCCTGGTCACCGAGGCCTTGCGTGGCGAAGGCGCGCTGTTGCGGCTGCCTAACGGTGAGCGGTTCATGCCGCGCTTCGACCCGCGTGAAGAACTGGCCCCGCGCGATATCGTCGCCCGCGCCATCGACCACGAGATGAAGCGACTGGGGGTCGACTGCGTCTACCTGGACATCACCCACAAGCCGGCCGACTTCATCAAGAGCCACTTCCCGACTGTCTATGAACGCTGCCTGGCCTTCGGCATCGACATCACCCGCCAGCCGATTCCGGTGGTTCCGGCCGCCCACTACACCTGTGGCGGGGTCATGGTCGACGATCGCGGCCACACCGATGTGCCCGGCCTGTACGCCATCGGCGAAACCAGCTTCACCGGCCTGCACGGCGCCAACCGCATGGCCAGCAACTCGCTGTTGGAATGCTTCGTCTATGGCCGTGCCGCAGCGGCGGACATCGAGGCGCATCTGGACCAGATCGCCATGCCCAGGTCCCTGCCCTGCTGGGACGCCAGCCAGGTCACCGATTCGGACGAAGACGTGATCATCGCGCACAACTGGGACGAGTTGCGCCGCTTCATGTGGGACTATGTGGGCATCGTGCGCACCAGCAAGCGCTTGCAGCGCGCGGAGCATCGCGTGCGCCTGCTGCTCGACGAGATCGACGAGTTCTACAGCAACTACAAGGTCAGCCGCGACCTGATCGAACTGCGCAACCTCGCCCAGGTGGCGGAACTGATGATTCGCTCGGCGATGCAGCGCAAGGAAAGCCGCGGGCTGCACTACACCCTGGATTACCCGGGAATGCTGCCAGAGGCCAAGGACACCATCCTCAGCCCTATCTGAAACAGCTGTCGAACCTTCGACGGCTGAACTTCAGCCTCACCCGCAAACGCCGGTGCTGGTCAGGCCCCACGGCATCTCGAGGCACGCACTGGCTCTCGCCGAGCCAGTGCCCTGCCCTGACGAAGCGCAACACCACCAAGCCCGGCAGCGCCACGCTGTCCCGACACAAGCGCACCGGCTGCCAGCCCAGCGCCCGGCTGAACACACGCCAGCCCAGCGCATCTCGGCGCAGGCCAGTAACAGCACGGGGATCAGTCAGCAGGATACGACGGGGAATCGCCCAGCACGCGTGGGCAATACAAGCGGCAAGAACACAAAGACCAAGCCACCAGGGCAGCGCGCCCAGCCACAAGACTGCTAGCGCCAGCACCTGGCAACCCAGGTAGGCCGCCAGCAACAGGCGCGAACCCTGCCAGCGGCACTCGAAACACTCACTTGGGCTGGACACGATCCAGGATGATGCGGACCATGCGCTGCAGCTCCGGGTCTTCCGACTCGGTACGCTCCATGAACCAGCCGAACATGTCCTGATCTTCACAGCTCAACAGGCGGACATAAAGTTCGCGGTCGGCTTCGCTCAGGGTCGGATAGACCTCCTGGGTGAATGGCACCAGCAGTACGTCCAGTTCCAGCATGCCGCGGCGGCTGTGCCAGAAAAGCCGGTTGAGTTCAGTTTGTTCGACCATGGGGCCCTCCTCGAATGGTCGCGCAGTATACCGCGCAGTGAACGAAGCGACACAGGGCGTTGGTCTAGTCACCTACCTATTTTGTTACTGGCGTTCTATGATGGCCGCCAGTCTTTAGCCACCGCGATGACCCATGGCCGATTCCGCTTTCTTCAGCCCCCTGTCCCACGAGGGCATCCTCGCCGTCCGCGGCTCCGACGCCGGCAAGTTCCTGCAGGGCCAGCTGACCTGCAACATCAACTACCTCAGCCTCGAGCATGCCAGCCTCGGCGCCCGCTGCATGGTCAAGGGGCGCATGCAGTCGAGCTTCCGCATCTTGCCCGAGGGTAATGGCTACCTGCTGGCCATGGCTAGCGAGCTGCTGGAGCTGCAACTGGCCGACCTGAAGAAGTACGCCGTGTTTTCCAAGGCCACGCTCACTGACGAGAGCGCAGCCTGGGCGCGCTTCGGCCTGCAAGGTGGCGGCACCGCGCTGCAGGCGCTGGGGCTGGACCTTCCGGCTGCGGCGGGTAGTACCGTTCGCCGTGATGGCCTGATCGCCATTGCCGTCTCCACCGACCGCGCCGAACTCTGGGTGCCTGCAGAGCAAGCCGACAGCGTTCGCCAACAGCTGGCAGCCGCTTTGCCGGAAGGCAGCCTCAATGACTGGCTGCTGGGGCAAGTGCGCGCCGGCATCGGCCAGGTTACGGGCCCCACCCGCGAGCTGTTCATCCCGCAGATGATCAACCTGCAGGCCGTCGATGGCGTGAGCTTCAAGAAAGGCTGCTACACCGGCCAGGAAATCGTCGCGCGCATGCAGTATCTGGGCAAGCTCAAGCGCCGCCAGTACCGGCTGGCACTCGAGCAGCAGGATGTTCCGGCCCCCGGTAGCGAAATATTCTCACCGACCCATGGTTCGTCAGTTGGCGAAGTGGTGTTGGCAGCCAGCACCGGCAAAGGCTGCGAGCTGCTTGCAGTGCTCAGCGCCGAATCGGTGGAGGACGACAACCTGCACCTGGGCAGCCTCGAAGGCCCTCGTCTGCAGGTGCTGAGCCTGCCCTACGAGCTGGACCGCGACCAGGAAATCCAGCGCTGAACAGTGCACCACCCTTGCCGTTGAGACGTTAATGAACAAGCTGGCCGAGATGGTTCAAGCGCAGTTGCTCGCTGCCATCGACAACGATGACCTGGTCCTGCCAACCTTGCCCGAGGTAGCCCTGAGCATTCGCGAGGCCGCCGAAGACAGCGAGATCAGCGTTGCCGCCCTGAGCAAGGTGATCGGCCGTGACGCCGCCCTGTCGGCGCGCCTGATCAAGGTGGTCAATAGCCCGCTACTGCGCGCAGCGGTCGAAGTCACCGACCTGCACACGGCCATCACACGATTGGGCATCAACTACAGCTGCAACCTGGCGATCGGCCTGGTGATCGAACAGATCTTCCATGCCCGCTCGTCGGCAGTTGAACAAAAATTGCGGGATATCTGGTCGAACAGCCTGGAAGTTGCGGGCATCAGCTATGAGATCTGCCGTCGCTTTACACAACTGAAACCCGACCAGGCAACCCTCGGCGGGCTGGTCAACCAGATCGGCGCGCTGCCGGTGCTGATCTACGCCGAAGAACACAACGAGCTGCTTTCCGACCCGGTCTGCCTGCACTACGTGATTGAGCAGATCCAGCCGGTGCTGGGGGACAAGATTCTCTCTTCGTGGGAGTTCCCCGAGCAATTGGTCAACCTGCCGAGCCAGGTACAAGACCTGGACCGGCACACCGACAAGGTTGATTACATCGACGTGGTGCAGATCGCCAAGTGCCTGAGCCAGCGCGCGCGCAGCCGGCCGTTGGCGGCGTTGCCGGCTTATCGGCACCTTGGATTGCCCTTTGGCACCGAGCTGGAGATTGCCGAGTTGCTGGAAGCGCGGAGCATGTTGCGCTGATAGGGGCTGCCTGCACTTGCACCGCTAAGGGGCCGGTACAGGCAGAAGATCAGTCGGCGATGAAACTCACCCGCACTTTCAACCCGCCTTTCTCGCCATCATGCAGGCTGATCTGCGCCAGGTGCGCCCTGCAGATCTCACCCACGATGGCCAACCCCAGCCCACTGCCCTGCACGCCCCGTCGATAGAAGCGCTCGAATACCCGCTCGCGCTCCTCTTCGGGAATCCCCGGCCCATCATCCTCGACCTCCAGCACCGCCGGCGCCAGCACCCGCAAGATCACATTGCCGCCCGCCGGAGTATGCGCCAGCGCATTGTCCACCAGGTTGCTGAGCAGTTCGTTGAGCAATGTCGGTTCACCCTTCAACCACACTGGCGCCTCGGCCTCCAGCGCCAAGGCCACGCCTCGGTTGTACGCCAGTGGCGCCATGGCCATGCCCAGTTCACGGGCAAGCTGGCTCAGGTCCAGGCGCTGGGCACCGCCTTCGGCAATCGCCCGGGCACCGTTCTCGACCCTGGCCAGCGATAACAACTGATTGGCCAGATGGGTCAGGCGATCAGTCCCCTGCGCTGCCGACTCCAGGGTCTGCCGCCATTCTTCGGGCTGCTGCGAACGCAACCCCAGCTCGACCCGGGCCTTGAGCGCCGCCAGTGGCGTGCGCAGTTCGTGGGCCGCCTCCGCAATGAACTGCGCCTGGCGTTCGAACTGCCCGCGCAAACGCTCGGTGAAGTGGTTCAAGGCACGCACCAGAGGGCCCAGTTCACGCTGCACCTGCACCACCGGAAGCGCCCGCAGGTCATCCGGCTGCCGCTCTTCCACCGCCGTGCGCAGGCGCTCCAGGGGGCGTAACGCCGCGCTGACCGCGAACCACACCATGACCAGCGCAGCCAGCGCCAGCATGCCCAGGCGCAGCAGGGTGTCGGCCATCAACCCACGGGCCATGCTCACCCGCGCCTCTTCGGTTTCGGCCACGCGAATTTCCGCCATGCCGTTCATGTTCGGCTCGCTCACCGCCTTCAGCAGGCTGACCACACGCACGTCCTGGCCGAGATAGGTGGCATCGTAGAAGCGCGCCAGTGCCGGATAGTCGTCGGTACGCGGGGTGCCGGGCGGCGGTGGTGGCAGGTGCTCGTAACCGGAAATCAGCTGCTGGTTGATGTCCAGAACCTGATAGTAGATGCGCCCGGCGCTGTCGTAGGCGAAGGTGTCCAGCGCCACATAGGGCACATCGGCGCTGAGGCTGCCATCACGCTGGGAGAGCCCGGCGGCGATGGTCCGCGCCGAAGCCAGCAAGGTGCGGTCGTAGGCAGTATCGGCCGCTTCGCGACCGTTCCAATAGGCGCTCAGGCCGCTGGCGAGCATCAGCACCACCAGCAGCAGTGCCAGGTTGCCCAGCAGCCGCCCGCGCAAGCTGCCATTGTCACGCATCGCGGTGCTCGAGCAGGTAACCCAGGCCGCGGAAGGTGACAATGGCGACCGAGTGGCCATCGAGCTTCTTGCGCAGGCGGTGGATGTAGATTTCGATGGCGTCGGGGCTGGCCTCTTCGTCCAGGCCAAATACCTGAGCGGCCAGCTGCTCCTTGCTCATCACGCGCCCCGGGCGGGCGATCAATGCTTCAAGCACGCTTTGTTCACGCGAGGTCAGGGTCAGGTTTTCCTCGTCCAGGCTGAAACGCCGGGTGTCCAGGTCGTAGACCAGTGGCCCGCAGCGCTGCTGGCGCTCACCACCGAGCACGCTGCGCCTGAGCAAGGCCTTTACCCGCGCTTCCAGCTCGGTCAGCTCGAAGGGTTTGGCCAGGTAATCGTCAGCACCGAGGTTCAGGCCGTGCACGCGATCCTTCACATCGCTGCGTGCGGTGAGCATGAGCACCGGCAGGGTCTTGCCGCGACCGCGCAGGCGCGCCAGCACCTCGAAGCCGTCCATCCGCGGCAGCCCCACGTCGAGCACGGCAACGGCGTACTCCTCGCTGGCCAGGGCCAGGTCGGCAGCCACGCCATCATGCAATACATCCACGGTCAGGCCTTGGCTTTTCAGGGCCTGGGCCACGCTTTCGGCCAGTTGCAGATGGTCTTCGACCAGCAGCACACGCATCGGATTCTCCCTGCTCGGGTGGGGCGGTGGCGCGGAGTGTACCGCCGTCGCCAAGCCTGTGAAGCCCCTTGTGGCAAACCTTTCACACTGAAAGGTTAGCGAAAGGTTCATTGCCTAGCATCGCACCACGGTCGCTCCACGCGCCGAAAAAAGCACCAGCAAGGTGCAACGAACAAGAATAAAAAAACGGAGTCATCCCGATGCTGTCATCGCAGCCTGAGGCGTTCGCGCCTAGCCGTTCCCTGTCCGCACGCCCTTCCGCCATCGCCAGTGCCCTTGCACTTGCCGGTGTCGCCCCGCTGAGCCAGGCCGCCTTCTTCGAAGACAGCACGGCAACCTTCGAAACCCGCAACATGTACTTCAACCGCGACTTCCGCGACGGCACCAGCGCGCAGCAATCCAAGCGCGACGAGTGGGCCCAGGGCTTCATGCTCAACTTCGAGTCCGGCTATACCGATGGCACCGTCGGCTTCGGCCTGGATGCGCTGGGCATGATGGGCATCAAGCTCGACTCCAGCCCCGACCGCACCGACACAGGCCTGCTGCCGACCCACGATGACGGCAAGGCTGCCGACGAGTATTCCAAGCTCGGCCTGACCGGCAAGGTCAAAGTGTCGAAGACCGAACTGAAGATCGGCACCCTGATCCCGGAACTGCCGACCCTGCAGCCCAACGACGGCCGCATCCTGCCGCAGACCTTCGAGGGCGGCCTGCTGACCTCGCAGGAGATCAAGGGCCTGAGCTTCACCGGCGGGCGCCTGGACAAGGCCAAGGACCGCAACGACACCAACTGGGAAGACTTGGCCCTAAACAACAAGAACGGCCGCTTCGGTGGCACCTTCAGCGCCGACAACCTCGACCTGGCCGGCCTGGACTACAAGTTCACCGATCGCATCACCGGCAGCTATCACTTCGCCCAGCTCGACGACATCTACCGCCAGCACTTCATCGGCATGCTCGCCACCCAGCCGTGGGGCCCGGGCACCTTCGGCGCCGACGTGCGCCTGGCGATCAGCGACGATGCCGGCGCGGCCAAGGCCGGGCGCATCGACAACACCACCTTCAACACGATGCTCAGCTACAGCCTGGGCGGGCACAAGGTCAGCGCCGCCTGGCAGCAGCTTTCCGGCGACAGCGCCTTCCCCTACATCGATGGTGCCGACCCGTACCTGGTCAACTTCGTCCAGATCAACGACTTCGCCGGCGCCGACGAGCGCTCGTGGCAAGCGCGCTACGACTACAACTTCGCCGCCCTCGGCGTCCCCGGCCTGACCTTCATGACCCGCTACATCAACGGCGACAACGTCAGCCGCGCTGCCGGTGGCGAGGGCAAGGAGTGGGAACGCAACACCGAACTGAAGTACGTGGTACAAAGCGGCCCGTTGAAGAACGTCGCCGTGCGCCTGCGCAACGCCACCTTCCGCTCCAACTTCGCTCGCGATGCCGACGAAGTGCGGTTGCTGGTGAGCTACAGCGTCGCGCTCTGGTAACCCATGCGGTAACCCATAACAAAAACGCTCACGGAGACATTCGATGACCTTTTCACTGCGCCGCCTCGTCCTCGCCACCGGTTGCCTGCTGCTGGCCGGCAACGCCCTCGCCGCCGAACCGAAACGCCCTGAATGCATCGCCCCGGCCTCGCCCGGCGGTGGTTTCGACCTGACCTGCAAATTGGTGCAGAGCGCCCTGGTGCAGGAGAAGATCCTCAGCAAGCCGATGCGCGTGACCTACATGCCCGGCGGTGTCGGCGCAGTGGCGTACAACGCCGTGGTCGCCCAGCGCCCTGCCGACGCCGGCACTCTGGTGGCCTGGTCCAGTGGCTCGCTGCTGAACCTGGCCCAGGGCAAGTTCGGCCGCTTCGACGAGAACGCGGTGAAGTGGCTGGCTGCGGTCGGCACCAGCTACGGTGCCATCGCGGTGAAGAGTGACTCGCCCTACAAGACCCTCGACGACCTGGTCGCGGCACTGAAGAAGGACCCGAGCAAGGTGGTGATCGGCTCCGGCGGCACTGTCGGCAGCCAGGACTGGATGCAGACCGCGCTGATCGCCAAGGCGGCTGGCATCAACCCGCGCGACCTGCGCTACGTGGCCCTGGAAGGCGGTGGCGAGATTGCCACCGCGCTGCTGGGCGGGCACATCCAGGTCGGTTCCACCGACATTTCCGACTCCATGCCGCATATCCAGAGCGGCAACATGCGCATCCTCGCGGTGTTCTCGGAAAACCGCCTGGACGAGCCGGAGATGAAGGACATCCCCACCGCCAAGGAACAGGGCTACGACATTGTCTGGCCAGTGGTACGCGGCTTCTACCTCGGCCCGAAGGTAAGCGACGAAGACTACGCCTGGTGGAAAGAATCGTTCGACAAGATGCTGGCCTCTGAAGACTTCGCCAAGTTGCGTGACCAGCGCGAGCTGTTCCCGTTCGCCATGACCGGCGCGGAGCTGGACGGCTATGTGAAGAAGCAGGTGACTGAGTACAAGGCACTGGCCAAGGAATTCGGCCTGATTCAGTAAGCCCCGGTCTTTCACCGAACCCTGTGGGAGCGGGCACGCCCGCTCCCACAAACGAGGACTCTCTGATGATCCTGCAACGTATCTTCGCCCTGGTCCTGCTGGCGGTATGCGCCGCCTTGGCCGTGATGGCCTGGCCCTATCAGGCCGCATTTTCCTACGAACCGGTCGGCCCGCGTGCCTACCCGCTGCTGATGCTCGGGCTGATGAGCCTTGGCCTGCTGTACCTGGCGATCCGCCCCACGCCCATCGTGCGCAAGGACGACGAGCCTGAACTGGACCGCGAAACCCTGATCAAGATCACCGCCTGCGTCGGCCTGCTGATTCTCTTCGCCGCCACCTTCGAAACCCTGGGCTTCATCCTCAGCGCCATCCTGGTCGGCATCCCCATGGCCCGCCTGTACGGCGGCCGCTGGTTGCACAGCACCCTCGTAGTGGTGGGCATGAGCGTGTTCCTCTACTGGCTGTTCGACCGCGTCATGGACGTGCCCCTGCCCCTCGGCCTGCTGAGCGTACTGGAGAACTGACACATGGATACCTTGAGCTACCTGGGCCAGGGCTTCGGCGTCGCCCTGTCCCCTTACAACCTGGTCACCGCCCTGTCGGGCACACTGATCGGCACCGTGGTCGGCCTGCTGCCGGGCCTGGGCCCGATCAACGGCGTGGCCCTGCTGATCCCGATCGCCTTCGCCCTTGGCCTGCCACCGGAGTCGGCGCTGATCCTGCTGGCTGCGGTCTACCTGGGCTGCGAATACGGCGGCCGGATCAGCTCGATCCTGCTGAACATCCCGGGCGAAGCCTCGACCGTGATGACCACCCTCGACGGCTACCCGATGGCACGCCAGGGCCTGGCCGGCGTGGCCCTGTCGCTGTCGGCCTGGAGTTCGTTCATCGGCGCGTTCATCGCCACCTGCGGCATGGTGCTGTTCGCCCCGCTACTGGCGAAATGGGCGATTGCCTTCGGCCCGGCGGAATACTTCGTGCTGATGGTGTTTGCCATCGTCGCCCTCGGCGGCATGGCCGGTGACAAGCCACTGAAGACATTCATTGCCGCACTGATCGGCCTGTTCCTCTCGGCAGTCGGTATCGATGCCAACAGCGGCGTGTACCGCTTCACTGGCGACAGTGTGCACCTGGCCGACGGTATCCAGTTCGTGGTGCTGGTGCTGGGCCTGTTCTCCGTCAGCGAAATCCTGCTGTTGCTGGAGAAGACCCACCATGGCCACGAAGCGATCAAGGCCACCGGGCGGATGCTCTTCAACGTCAAGGAAGCGGCCTCGGTGTTCGTGGTCAATATCCGCTGCGGCCTGCTGGGCTTCATCATGGGCGTACTGCCGGGTGCCGGCGCAACCCTGGCCAGCGCCGTGGCCTACATGACCGAAAAACGTATCGCCGGTGAAAAGGGCAAGTTCGGCAAAGGTGATGCCCGTGGCCTGGCGGCCCCGGAAACCGCCATCGGTGCCTCCTGCTGCGGCGCCCTGGTGCCGATGCTGACCCTCGGCGTACCGGGTTCGGGCACCACGGCGGTAATGATCGGCGCGCTGACCCTGTACAACATCACCCCAGGCCCACTGCTGTTCGAACAGCAGCCGGACATCGTCTGGGGCCTGATCGCCTCGCTGTTCATCGCCAACATCATGCTGGTGATCCTGAACATCCCGATGATCCGCATCTTCACCCGCATCCTCGCCGTGCCGAACTGGGCGCTGGTGCCGGTGATCGCAATCATCACCGGGATCGGCGTATATGCCGTGCATGCCACTACCTTCGACCTGTTCCTGATGGTCGGCATCGGCATCATGGGCTACATCCTGCGCAAGCTGGACTTCCCGCTGTCGCCGATCCTGCTCGGCTTCATCCTCGGCGGCCTGATGGAGCAGAACCTGCGCCGGGCGCTGTCGATTTCCAACGGTGAACTGGGCATCCTCTGGTCGAGCCCGATCAGCATGTCGGTGTGGGTGTTGACCATCTGCATGCTGACCCTGCCGCTGCTGCGCATCTGGCGCAAGCGCAGCCTGCAGCGCCGGGCCATGGCTGATGCCTGATCGGTCGCTGCCGCTGTTTGTCGCAACCGGGCTGGTCGGCCTTGCTGGCGGTTTTGCCGCCAGCAAGGTCGGCTGGCCTTTGCCATGGATGATCGGCTCTTTGCTGGCGATCATCCTGGTTCGCTGCCTGACGCCCTGGCAGCTGTCGGAAATCCCCAATGGCCGCAAGTGCGGGCAATGCATCATCGGCATCGGTATCGGCCTGCACTTCACCCCCGCGGTGATCGAGCAGGTCGCCAGCCATTTCGCGCTGATTTGCTTCGGCGCACTGTTCACCACGCTTTCCAGCGTGATCAGCGTGTGGCTGCTGCGGCGCACTGGTGAAGACCGCGCGACGGCGTTCTTCGCCAGCATGCCCGGTGGCTCGGGGGAAATGGTCAACCTTGGCGCACGCAATGGCGCGGTACTCAGCCAGGTGGCGGCAGCGCAGAGCCTGCGCGTGCTGGCCGTGGTGCTGTGCGTGCCGGCACTGTTCAAGTTCCTGCTCGGTGACGGCGTGCCGCTGAATCACGCCGGCAGTGTCAGTTGGGGCTGGCTGACACTGATCGTGCCGCTGGGCGTAGCGGTGGGATTTGCCTGGCAGCGCCTGCGCCAACCCAACCCGTGGCTGTTCGGGCCGTTACTGGTCGCCGCGTCGGTAAGCCTGGCGGGCAACCTGCAGATCGCCTTGCCCAATGGTGCCAGCCAGATCGGCCAGTGGCTGATCGGCAGCGGCTTGGCCTGCCACTTCAACCGCGCGTTCTTCCGCCGCGCGCCGTCCTTCCTCGGGCGCACGCTGTTGGCCACGGCGCTGTGCATGGCGATTGCCGGCAGCGCGGCGTGGGGGTTGAGCGTGATGACCGCGCTGGACCTGCGTTCGCTGACCCTGGGGATGATGCCGGGCGGGATCGCCGAGATGAGCCTGACGGCCGAAACCCTGTAGTTGTCGGTGCCGCTGGTGACGGCGCTGCAGGTGGTGCGGTTGATTCTGGTGCTGTTTCTGGCGGAGCCGTTGTTCAGGTATTGGGTCAAGGCTCAGGACTAGGGGCTGCCCTGCAGCCCCTGCCCGCCTTCAGAGTGGCGGCAATGCCCAGTTGATGGGCGCCATGCCACGCTGTTCGAGGAAGCTGTTGGTGCGGCTGAAGTGCCCGCAGCCGAGGAACCCGCGATACGCCGACAGCGGCGACGGGTGCACCGACTTGAGCACCAGGTGCTTGGTGCCATCGATCAGCTTCTGCTTGCTCTGGGCATGCGCGCCCCACAGCAGGAACACCACGTTCGGACACTGCTCGCTGACTACCTGGATGATCCGGTCGGTAAAGAACTCCCAGCCCTTCTTCGCATGCGAGGCGGCATTGGCGCGCTCGACGGTCATGGTCGTGTTGAGCAGCAGCACGCCCTGCTCGGCCCAGCTCTGCAGGTAACCGTGGCTGGCGATCGGGATGTTGAGGTCGCGCTGCAGCTCTTTATAGATGTTGACCAGCGACGGTGGCGCCGGCACGCCCGGCTGCACCGAGAAGCACAGGCCATGGGCCTGACCCGGGCCGTGATAGGGGTCCTGGCCAAGGATCACCACCTTGACCTGATCCAGCGGCGTGGAATTGAGCGCATTGAAGATCAGCGGCCCCGGCGGGTAGATCTCCTTGCCGGCCGCGTGCTCCTGGCGCAGGAACTCACGCAGCTGGTGCATGTAGGGTTGGTCGAACTCGGCGCGCAGTGCAGCCTTCCAGCTGGGTTCGAGTTTGATGCGATCGTCTTCAGTCATGGGGCCATCCGTAAACAATGGCGCGACACTAGGTAAGCCACTTGCCCTTGTCAATCGATCCGACCGACGACCGGCATGATCGGCGATGCGGGCCATACTTGGTGGATGACTTGCGCGAGGTAGTCCATGGCCATTCATTGCGAGGTACTCACCGGCGCCGATGGCGCCCGAATCGGCATCGCCACGCTCGATGCCCCCAAGGCGCTCAATGCCCTCAACCTGCCGATGATCGAAGTGCTGGGTGAACAGCTGCACAGCTGGGCCAGCGACCCTGGCGTCGTCTGCGTGCTGTTGCGCGGTAACGGTGCCAAGGCCTTTTGCGCCGGCGGCGATGTACGGGCGCTGGCCCAGGCCTGCCTTGCTCACCCCGGCAGCATACCGCCGCTGGCCGCCACCTTCTTTGCCGCCGAATACCGCCTCGACTACCTCTTGCATACCTACCCGAAGCCCTTGCTGTGCTGGGGCCACGGGCATGTGCTGGGTGGCGGCATGGGGCTGCTGCAGGGCGCCGGTGTACGCATCGTTACCCCAAGCAGCCGGCTGGCCATGCCGGAAATCAGCATTGGCCTGTACCCGGACGTAGGTGCCAGCTGGTTTCTCGCCCGCCTGCCCGGCAAGCTTGGCTTGTTCCTCGGGCTGACCGGGGCACCGATCAATGCCCGTGATGCCCTTGACCTGGACCTGGCGGATCGTTTCTTTGGGGAAGAACAGCAAGAGGCATTGGTCGAAGAGCTGCTGCAACTGAACTGGCAGGAGCAGACCGACCTGCAACTGAACAGCTTGCTCAAGGCCGAACAGCATCGCGCCTGGGCCGAGCTGCCTGCGGCGCAGTGGCTGCCGCGGCGCCAGGTGATCGACGAACTGCTGGATGTGGCCGACCCGGCTGCGGCCTGGCGAGCGCTGGAAGGTGTCAAACATCACACTGATCCGCTGCTGGCCGAAGCCGGTCAACGCCTGCATGAAGGCTGCCCGCTGACGGCACACCTGGTCTGGGAGCAGATCCAGCGTGCCCGGCACCTGTCACTGGCCCAGGTGTTCCAGATGGAATACAGCATGAGCCTCAATTGCTGCCGGCACCCGGAATTCAGTGAAGGCGTGCGAGCGCGCCTGCTGGACAAGGACAACCAACCGCTTTGGCACTGGCCGGATGTGGCACAGGTGCCAGCGGCGGTGGTCGAGGCGCACTTTGCCAAGGTGTGGGAAGGGCGGCACCCGTTGGCCGACCTGGGGGCATGACAGCGTCAGTGCTGCCAGTTGTGGTCGCCTCCACGCCCACGATCCGACTGGCCGTCGTTGCCCCCGCGGTTATTGGAATGCCAGCGATCATGCTGGTAACGCTGACTGCCATCACGATAGTCATTACGGTCGCGATCGCGGCCATAGTCATTGCGCTGGCGATTGCCATAGTCGTATCGCGGGTTGCCGTGCCACTGGTTCATCCCCGGCTGTGGGCCCGGCCGGTAGTAGGGGGCAGGTGCCGGCCGGTAGTAGCGCGGCGCCGGCTGGTAATAGCGGGGTGCCGGCTGGTAGTAGTAGCGCGGCGGCGGTGTCACATAGTAGCGGTCATATCGGTAATACCCAGGCGTCACGTAGCGATCGGTCGAATAATATTCAGTGCGTGAATAGCCGCCACTCTCGTAGTAGGGCGCACAGGCAGAAGTCATCAAACCCAGCAGGGCGATCAACAGAATTCGATAGGACATGGCGGCCTCCTGGACCGCAGAGGTGCTCGAACAGCGGCGCTGGCGAGCGTCGACGCAAATGCGTTCATCGACAATGAATCAGACAGCGGCTCCAAGGTGCAGTGCCATTTCAGCAACAAATTGATACAGGTCGAAATAACCTTTAAAAACATGCAGTCATTTGCCTGTCATCTCACTAGAATGAGCGCCTCGGCACACATCACGGGAAGATCATGCCATCACGCTCCGCCCTGTTCTCACAGCGCTCGCTGATCCTTGCCCTGCTGCTGTTGCTGACCTGCGGCTTCCTCGCTACATCGCTGATCAGCTATTTCGCCTCGCGCAGCGCGATCCGCGACGGCATCGTCAATACCGAGCTGCCGCTGACCTCCGATACCGTCTATTCGGAAATCCAGAAAGACCTGATCCGCCCGGTGCTGATCGCTTCGATGATGGCCCAGGACACCTTCCTGCGCGACTGGGTGCTGGCGGGTGAACAGGACACCCAGCGCATCACCCGCTTTCTGGGCGAGGTCATGGGCAAGCAGGACACCTTCACCTCGTTCTTCGTCTCCGACCGCACCCTCACCTACTACCAGGCCAAGGGCGTGCTCAAACACGTGGTACCGAACACCTGGCGCGACGCCTGGTACTTCCGCCTGCGCGAAATGAAAGCGCCGTATGAGATCAACGTCGACCTGGACATGGCCAACCAGGACAACCTGACGGTGTTCATCAACTACCCGGTGCTGGACTACAAGCAACGCTTCATCGGCGCCACCGGCGTGGGCCTGAGCGTGGACGCGGTGATCAAGCTGATCGACAAGTATCAGCGCCGCTACCAGCGTTCGGTGTTCTTCACCGACGCCAAGGGCAAGGTCATTCTGACCGGCTCGGAGGGTGGCCCGCATGGCCTCAAGGTCGGGCAACCCTTGACCGACAATACCGATCTGAGCGAGTTGCTGGCGCAGCGCCCAACACCCACCGAGGGCAGCCACGAGTACAAGGACAGCAAAGGTCACAGCCACTTCCTCAATGTGCGGCAACTGCCCGAACTGGGCTGGTACCTGCTGGTTGACAAACGCGAGACCGGCGCCCTGGACCCGATTCGCCACTCGCTGTACCTGAACCTGGTGATCTGCGCGATGATCACCCTGGTGGTGCTGTCGCTGCTCAATGGCATGCTCAGGCGCCACCAGGCCAGCACCGAGGCGCTGGCGACCCTCGACAGCCTGACCGGCCTGCCCAACCGGCGCAGCTTCGACCTGCTGGCCGCCCAGGCCCTGCAGGAGGCCCAGCGCGATTGCGCGCCGCTGGTCGCCTTGCTGATCGACCTCGATCACTTCAAGGTGCTCAACGATACCCATGGCCACCTGGCAGGCGACGAAGTGCTGCGCCAGTTCGCCAACGTGCTGCAGGGCAGCCTGCGTCAGTCGGATATACTCTGCCGCTGGGGGGGTGAGGAATTCATCGTCCTGTTACGCGAAGCCGAGGGCCGGCAGGCGATCGACGTGGCGGAGAAAATTCGCGGTCGTACCGAGCAACTGACCTTCAGCTACGAAGACCAACCGTTGCGCCTGACCACCAGTATCGGCCTCAGCGCCTTGCAGCCGGGTGACAGCCTGCACGCCCTGCTGACTCGCGCCGACCGTGCGCTTTATCGTGCCAAGCAGGCCGGTCGAAACCGCGTCTGCAGTGAAACACCCGGAACCGAACATGAATGACAGCCAGCACTGCCCCGCCTGTGGCGCCCTCAACCAGTGCAGCCTCGCCGACCCGCGCAGTGCCACCCAGGCCTGCTGGTGCTATGGCGTGACCATCGACCCCGCCGTGCTCCAGGCTTTGCCTGCCGAACTGCGCGACAAAGCCTGCCTGTGCCCGCGCTGTGCCGCCGTGGAAGACCAGCTAAAAGCTGTTGAAAGTTGCCGCGAATCCTGTGGGAGCGGCTTTAGCCGCGAAGCAGGCGACGCGGTGGCTGGCACCGGCTTTGCCGGTGTTCGCGGCTAAAGCCGCTCCCACAGAGTCCACCATAAATCAGATACTGCCATGCGCCTCGACCGTTTCCTCGCCAACCTGCCCTGCTACAATCGCCAGCAAGTGCGCCTGCTGCTGGTGCAGGGCCGTGTGCGCCTGGACCACAATGTGGTCACCGACCCAAAGGCGGACGTGCGGGAATTCAGCCGCGTGGAAGTGGACGATCAACTGCTGCAGGCCGGCCGCCCCGCGCGCTACCTGATGCTGCACAAGCCCACTGGCTGCGTCAGCGCCACACAAGACCCGCAGCACCGCACCGTGCTCGACCTGCTACCCAGCGAATTGCGCGACGACCTGCACATTGCCGGGCGCCTGGACTTCAACACCACTGGCCTGATGATCCTGACCAACGATGGCCAGTGGTCGCGGCGCCTGACCCAGCCAGCCACCAAGCTGCCCAAGCATTACCTGGTGGAAACCGAAGACGAGATCGGCGCGCATTATGTCGCCAAGTTCAGCGAAGGGTTCTATTTCGCCTTCGAAGACCTGACCACCCTGCCCGCCCGACTCGACATCCTCGGCCCACGCCTGGCACGGCTGGCAATCGTCGAAGGGCGCTACCACCAGGTCAAGCGCATGTTCGGCCACTTCGACAACAAGGTGGTCGGCCTGCATCGCGAAAGCATGGGTACGATCCGCCTTGATCCGGGCCTGCAACCTGGCGAATTCAGGGCCTTGACGGCGGAAGAGATCGCCTCGGTCTGAATGCCGTAATACAGGCATACGACCGCTGAGCAGCCCGAGTCACAAATTTGCGCAAACGGCACTTGCGGGATCCCCGACCCACTGCTTGACTCCTAACTCGTCAGTCCGCGAGTGACCAGTCGGTCACGCCTGCAGTTCAGACACCTTTTGCTGGCCACCCAAAGCCCAGATGCCTTGGGGCACGGCAGATTGCCCGCCACAACAATATCGTCGACACGTGTGCCAAGGATCGACACAGGGCCCCCCGTTTTATTCAGGCGAATGCCTACCTGTCATAAAGAACGTGCACCCTAGGTGACGCGATTACCCTTTTTGCGCCAGGAGTCGATGACATGAGGCCAGAAATCGCTGTACTTGATATCCAAGGTCAGTATCGGGTTTACACGGAGTTCTATCGCGCGGATGCGGCCGAGAAGACGATCATACTGATCAATGGGTCGCTGGCCACCACGGCCTCGTTCGCCCAGACGGTGCGTAACCTGCACCCGCAATTCAACGTTGTGCTGTACGACCAGCCGTATGCCGGCAAGTCCAAGCCGCACAACCGCCAGGAACGGCTGATCAGCAAGGAAGACGAGTCGCAGATCCTTCTCGAACTGATCGAGCGCTTCCAGTGCGACCACGTCATGTCCTTCTCCTGGGGCGGTGCCTGCACCTTGCTGGCGCTGGCGCACCAGCCGCGGTTGGTGAAGAAGGCGGTGGTCAGCTCGTTCTCGCCGATCATCAACGAGCCGATGCGCGACTACCTGGAGCGTGGCTGCCGGTACCTGGCTGCCTGCGATCGCTACCAGGTCGGCAACCTGGTCAACGACACCATCGGCAAGTACCTGCCATCACTGTTCAAGCGCTTCAACTACCGGCATGTCAGCGGTCTGGACAGCCACGAATATGCGCAGATGCACTTCCACATCAATGAAGTGCTGCAGCGTGACCTGCAGCGGGCACTGAACGGCGCGCGCAACATCGACATCCCGGTGCTGTTCATCAACGGCGACCGCGACGAGTACACCACCGTCGAAGATGCACGCGAGTTCGGCAAGCATGTAGGCAACAGCCAGTTCAGCGTGATCCGCGACGCGGGCCACTTCCTCGACATGGAAAACAAGGCAGCCTGTGAAGACACCCGCAACGTCATGCTCGGTTTCCTCAAGCCAACCGTGCGCGAGTCCCGTCAACGCGGCAACCCATACATCCAGGGGCAGCATGCATTGGCCATCTGAGCGCATCGGCGTCCCGTACCCGACACCCGCTGGTCATGGGGCGCCGACAAGCTTTTTTATAACTTGGGCTTCTAATTCAGGGAGGGTTCTGGTAAAAAGTCCAACGCAGACGCGGGTATAGTTTAGTGGCAAAACGAAAGCTTCCCAAGCTTTAGTTGAGGGTTCGATTCCCTCTACCCGCTCCACACATTGCATTCCCCGCATGGCGTTTCAGCAACGTCATCGCTGTCAAAAGGAGCCCACGGCTCCTTTTTTCGTTTCTGCCCTTTCATTGATATGGCCCATGGCCGCGTTCGACGCCTTCGTCTTCAATTCGCTTGCAAGCGAAACGGCTTGTGGCGCATATGCTTCATGGATTCGTGAAACATTTTGAAAGGACGACGCGATGTTTCTCTCCCGCTGGCTCCCCGGCCTTTCCAACCTGTTGCATTACCGCCGTGAATGGTTCCATGCCGACCTGCAGGCCGGGCTGTCGGTGGCGGCGATCCAGATACCCATCGCCATCGCCTACGCCCAGATCGTCGGCCTGCCGCCGCAGTACGGCCTGTACGCCTGCGTGCTGCCAATGATGGTCTATGCCCTGATCGGCAGCTCACGGCAATTGATGGTTGGCCCCGACGCCGCCACCTGCGCCATGATCGCTGGCGCCGTGGCGCCACTGGCCATGGGCGATCCGCAGCGCATCGCCGAACTCTCGGTGATCGTCACCGTGCTGGTCGGGGTAATGCTGATCGTCGCCGGTGTGGCGCGCGCCGGGTTCATCGCCAGCTTCTTCTCGCGCCCGATCCTGATCGGTTACCTCAACGGTATCGGCCTAAGCCTGATTGCCGGGCAATTGTCCAAGGTCGTGGGGTTCAAGATCGAGGGGGACGGCTTCATTCTCAGCGTGGTGAATTTCTTCCAGCGCCTGAACGAGATCCACTGGATGACCCTGGCTATCGGCCTGGCCGGGCTGGCACTGCTGATCTTGCTGCCGCGCCGCTACCCTCGCCTGCCGGCGGCCCTGGTGACCGTGGCAGTCTTCACCCTGCTGGTCGGCCTGCTCGGTCTGGACCGCTTTGGCGTCGCCATCCTCGGGCCGGTGCCGTCCGGCATCCCCAAGCTCGCCTGGCCCCACAGCAACCTGGACGAAACCAAGAGCTTGCTGCGCGATGCCCTGGGTATCGCCACCGTGAGCTTCTGCAGCGCCATGCTCACCGCGCGCAGCTTCGCCGCACGGCACGGCTATGCGATCAACGCCAACCATGAATTCGTCGCCCTTGGCGTAAGCAACCTGGCCGCCGGCATTTCCCAGGGCTTTGCCATCAGCGGCGCCGACTCGCGCACGGCGGTCAATGACATGGTCGGTGGCAAGAGCCAGCTGGTCGGCATTATTGCGGCACTGGTCATCGCCCTGATCCTGCTGTTCTTCACCGCACCGATGGCGTGGATCCCGCAGGCGGTGCTGGGTGCGGTGCTGCTGATGGCAGGCTGGGGCCTGATCGACATCAAGTCGCTGGGCAAGATCAGACGCCTGAGCCGCTTCGAGTTCTGGCTGTGCCTGCTGACCACGGTCGGCGTGCTCGGCCTGGGCGTATTGCCGGGCATCGTGTTTGCAGTGACCCTGGCGATCCTGCGCCTGCTCTACACCATCTACCAGCCCACCGACGCCGTGCTTGGCTGGCTGCCAGGCACCGAAGGCCAGGTCGACATCCGCAAGAACAAAGACGCCCGCACCGTGCCGGGCCTGGTGGTGTACCGCTTCGACGACGCGATCCTGTTCTTCAACGCCGACTACTTCAAGATGCGCCTGCTCGAAGCGGTGCAGAGTCAGGCCCAGCCCCAGGCGGTGCTGTTCGATGCGGAAGCGGTGAGCAGCATTGACGTCAGCGGCATCGCCGCCCTGCGCGAGGTGCGCGACACCCTGACAGCGCAAGGCATCCACTTCGCCATCGCCCGTGCCCGCGGTACCTTCCTGCGCATGCTGGTGCGCTCGGGGATGGCGCGGGAGATGGAAGAAAAGTTGCTGTTTGGCTCGGTACGGGCGGGAATTCGGGCTTATCGGGTTTGGCGGAACAGGAGTCGCCAGGCGCCAGTGATTAAATAGAGAATCGGACTACACCGGAGTCGGAAGAGGACGACCTGCTAGCCAATGCATCATCCGCTAGCTTCGTCACCCCACGCAGAACAAGCGCTAAAGCACATCATCGAATACTGGAGGCGTACATGAGCAAGTTTTTTGAAGAGTTGATGGAAAGCGTTCAGCAGATGGATGAAATCGTTCAAGGTAAGCGTTTGCCCTCGCGAGTCATCGAGATAGATGCAGTGCAGGTCAGAAGCATCCGTAAATCCACGGGTTTGTCCCAAGTGCGTTTCGCCGAGATGATCGATGTTCAGGTCGCCACACTAAGGAACTGGGAGCAAGGGCGCAGGGAACCTACCGGGCCGGCCAAGGCTTTGCTACGTGCCATACGCAACGACCCTGACCATGTCCTCAGGGCACTTGCCCATTGATTCAGTATCCCAAACGCTTCAACAGAACCGCCTCGCTTTCTACCGGGCGCTGATAAGCGCGCAAAAGCTCCCCCGCCCGATTGGTGAAGATTCCGTCGACACCAGCCTTCATGGCCTTGTCGAAATCGACCCGATCATCGAGTGTGTAGACGTGAACCAACAGCCCGCGCTCGTGATTGGCCTGGTTCATCCACGGCTGAATCAGGTCGCTGTAGCTCTGCTCGCCCAGATGAGTGCGCGTGGCTGACGGGCCGGTACCGATTGCACCCTCCTGCCTTGCATGGTCGAGCCAGCGTAAGAACTCCGCCTTGTCCTTGGGCTGTTGGCGCGCATAGAAGGCGGCCTTGTCCTGCTCGCCTGACTGGGCGAAATCCTGCCCGGACGCTGATGCGATGCCATTGTTGCCCACCCACAGCAAGAGGATCTTCGGCACCTGCGGCATAGCCTCGTGCAGCAGCTTGAGGCTGTTGCGGTCGAAGGTCTGCAACACTACCCGCCCCGGCCGATCAAGCCAGCCACGGGCTTCGAGGCGAGCTTTCAGTTCCTTTTCGATCCCGGGGAACTGGTTGGGCACCTTGGTCTCGATATACAGCCCGGGGTGGCGGTCGGGGTTGCCTTCGGCAATGTCGATGACTTCTTCCAGGGTCAGGATCGGCAACTTTTCGAACGACGGACGGGCACGCTTCGGGTAGGCCTGGTTGAACCAGCTGCCGGCATCCAGCGACTTCAGCTCAGCCAGGGTGAAGGCACTGACCGGGCTTTTCGCGCGCTCGGGATATCGCTCGGCGACGTTGCTGGTGCGCGACAGCTCATCATCGTGGACCACCACCAGTACGCCATCGCGGGTGCGTTGCAGGTCGAGTTCCAGGTAATCGGCGCCCAGCTCGCGGGCCAGCAGGTAGGCAGGCCTGGTGGATTCGGGGGCATCGTGGGAAGCGCCGCGATGGGCGATCACGGCCGGGTTAGGAATACCTTGGGCAGCGGCCAAGGTCTTGCCATCAGTGGCTGAGGCCAGGGCAGCCGAGAACAGCGTGCTCAGGGCCAGGGTGCGGAGCAGCGGGTTGCGCATGGAGAAGTCCTCTTTCGTCCTGCCTTGCAGGCAGCACAAGGCTGCAATGTAAGCTCCAACCCTCGCACACCTTGCATGACATGCTAAAGTCCCCGCCGTTTCCCGCACCACCGAACGGACCGCACATGCCAGCTCTCGACGCCCGCCTCGCCTCTTGGCCAGACCTCAACCAGCGCCACCCGTGCACTGCCCTGCTGCTAGGCAACGGCGCCAGTCGCGCGCTGTGGAAACCATTCGGCTACTTCTCGCTGTACGAGGAAGCCCAGCGCGCCGGGCGCAAGAAGGGCCTGGCAATCAGCGACCAGGCCCTGTTCAAGTCGCTGGGCACCGAGCTGTTCGAGCCAGTACTGAGCACCCTCAACCACACCGTGCGCGCCAACGCCGCCCTGGCCATCAACTCCACCGCGCCGCTGAACCGCTACTACTCGATCAAGGAAGGCCTGATCCACGCCATCCGCACCCTCCACCTGCCCTGGCCGCTGGTGCCAGCCGCAACCTTGACGTCGATCAACCAGGCCTTGCGCGAATACCGCAGCGTCTATACCAGCAACTACGACCTCATCCTGCCCTGGGCCGTGCATCACAATCCGCAGGGTTTCGCCGAGCTGTTCGACGATCAAGGGTTCTTCGACGTACGTCGCACCCGCAGCGAAGGCACCCGAGTGCTGCACCTGCATGGCGGCCTGCACCTGCTCAAGCTGCCCGACGGCAGCACCCGCCAGCGCAGCGCCGACAGCGCCGAATTGCTGGACGGCTTTGCCGTGAACATTCCAGGTGAAGTGCCGTTGTTCGTCAACGAAGAACGCAGCGACGAGAAAATGCGCGCCATCCGCAACTCGGACTACCTCGCCTGGGGTTTGGGGCAACTGGCTCAGGAAAGCCAGGGCGTGTGCCTGTTCGGGCAGCATCTGGACAGCACTGACCAGCACCTGGTCGACGCCATTCGCCAGGCGCGGCCGGCGCATCTGTCGATTGCCATCCGGCCGTTGAGCGAGGCTTCGGTGATCAACCAGAAGCAGCATTTTGTCGAGCGGTTCGGGGATATGACCGGGACGGCGCTGCACTACTTCGACGCCAGTACGCATCCATTGGGGGTGGAGGGGTTGGCGATCGAGGTGCCGTCAGCGCGTCACTGATTGCCGCGCTCAATTCGCTTGCAAAGGCTGGGTTTCGCACTCAACCGAAAACGCGCTCATGTGCACGGGATACATTGACAGACATGGCTACCCGAGCCAGATCCACAATGTCCTGACCGATCGCGTAACTTCCCCGCGCCTGCAACCAGATCAGTACATCCGCAAGATGCCACAGCGATGTACTTCCTTCATGAACAGGTGTCGGGAAACTGTACATATGCGAATGCATCAACTTGCGCATGTTTTGCCGTGACACACCGATAATTTCCGCTACGTCGGTGAGCCCTACCAAGTCGGGTGTCGCTTCGATCAGGCGGGCACCGGGCACTGCTTTACGTACATCACTCAGCGCACTTTCAATGGCTTCCATGGCAGAGGGCGCCTCGCGCACAAAAGCCAATGCCAAGCGCCCTGGCTGCCCAACTCCAACCATTGCATCATCACAGCCTGCCTCGGCCAAACGCTCCAGCATCGCATCGACGTTTTCATCTTCGATCAGTTGATACTTCAGGGTGAACTCGTATTCCACTGCTACCTCTCCTCACCAGCTTTGGCCATGCTGCTGGTGCAGTTGTCCACGACGCGCCTTAGCTGACGGGCGAAATTGCCAGGGTTTTTCGGGGTGCTCCATACGCTGGTAATGCAAAACTCCCCGCAACGGCAATCGGCATCATTCAGAGGGCAGTACAGCTTTCCCCAACAATGGCCACCTCCTACCACCACCCGCCATCCCTGTGACTCAGCGTGCCTCAAGGCCTGCTCGACCTCTTTCCTGGCATGACTGGGGCGTGACATCAGCTTCCTCCAGTGTGGGCTTGTGATTAGCAGGTTGTCAAATGACAACCACCGAGATTGACGAACAATCACGCCACACTACAGAACTCTTGAGGATCAAAACGGCCGTTAAGTGCTCTTGGGAATTCTCCTACATGAAAGCAGGAGCAGTGCTCCAGTGCTCTTCATGTTGCTGTAATCAGATCAGCTTATCCGCCCGCAACAATGTCTCCAGGCAATGCTCCTGCACCCCATAAAACGCCTTGAGATGCTCGATCTTCTCCAGCAATGCCGCGTTATCCGTAGTCTGCCGGCGCTTCACCGCAAGAATCATCTTGTTCTTGTTGGTGTGCTCCAGGGAGATGAACTCGAACACCTTGGTTTCGTAACCGCAAGCTTCCAGATACAGCGCCCGCAGGCTGTCGGTAAGCATTTCGGCCTGCTGTCCCAGGTGCAGCCCGTACTGCAGCATCGGCTGCAGCAGCCCCGGGCTGTGCAGTTGCGGGCGGATCTGTTTGTGGCAGCACGGCGAGCACATGATGATCGCCGCATTGCAGCGGATGCCGGTATGGATGGCGTAGTCGGTGGCGATGTCGCAGGCGTGCAGGGCAATCATCACCTCGATGGCCTCGGGCACCACGCTGCGCACGTCGCCACACTGGAACTCCAGGCCAGGGTGTTCCAGGCGCTGCGCGGCGGCATTGCACAGGTCGACCATGTCCTGGCGTAGCTCCACGCCGGTCACCTGTGCTTCGCGAGCCAGGGTGTTGCGCAGGTAATCATGCATGGCGAAGGTCAGGTAACCCTTGCCCGAGCCGAAGTCGGCCACCCGAAGGGCCTGCTCGGCCGGCACCGGGGCATTGGCCAGGGCGTGGTCGAAGACTTCGATGAACTTGTTGATCTGCTTCCACTTGCGGGACATCGAAGGGATCAGCGCGCCTTGGGCATCAGTCACGCCCAGGTCACGCAGGAATGGCCGTGACAGCTCAAGGTAGCGCTTCTTCTCACGGTCATGACCGGTGTTGGCAACCGCCTCGCGTGGCGCCTGCGCACCGTGGCGCTGGAGCATCGGCTTGCCCTTCTTGCTGAAGGTCAGCTGCACTTCGCCGTCGGCATCGAACAGGTGGGCATTGCGGAAGCTCTCCGGCAGCAGCTCGGCGACCAGCGCCTGGGCCTGGTCCAGCGGCAGGTTGCGGGTGATGTCGCGGGTCTGGTGGCGGTAGACCAGCGACAGCTGGGCCTGCCCCTTCACCAGCAGCGGCTTGGCGATGATGCGCTGCAGAGTCTGGTCGGCACCGACATGGCGCGCCAGCACCAGTTTGACCAGGGTGTTGCCGTGCAGGGCGGCACTCAGCAGGTCGAGGAACTGGGCGCGCGCATCCGGCGCGGAAGAAGCGGAAGTACTGGCGGACATGGAAAGCGGGTGCCTCGGATGACAGGGGGCGCATTGCGCAATGCCGCGCATTCTACACCCTGCACCAGCCAGTTCAGTCGAGAATCACCAGACGGTTGGGCAGTTCGTTGCGCGCATGGGTGCGTGGCACGTGTTCGCACAGCAACTCGCCGCACGCCTCGATGCACTCGACAAAGCCCTGCAAGGTCCGCCCCTGGCGAACCTGTTCGGCGAAACGCGCTACCAGCACGGCGCGGGCCTGGGCATCGAGATGCTGATCGATGCCCTGGTCGACAAGAATTTCCACATGCCGCTCGGCCTCGGCGACAAAGATCAGCACCCCCGTAGCGCCTTCCGTGCCCTGCAGGTTCTGTTCGCGAAATTGCTGGCGCGCCAGGCTCGAAGCACGCCAGCGGCGCAGGGCAGCGGGGATCAGCATGGCCGCCAGGCGCGGGCTGCGCAGCAGCAGGCACAGGCCGATGAACAGCAGTACGTTGGCGACCAGCAGCCCGCGTAGGCCGGGCCAGCCCAGCAACCACTGCAGCAGGCCAGGCACGGCCAGCGCCAGCAAGGCGGCCCAGAACAGCGGCAGGTAGGCATAGTCATCGGCGCGGCGAGCCAGCACGGTCACCAGTTGCGCATCGGTGCGCCGCTCCACCCGGGCGATGGCCTCGGCCACCTGGCGGCGTTCGTATTCGTTGAGGGGGGCCATGCCTTCGCTCTCTTCAGCGTTCTTATAGTTGTTGTCCCGGCATTCGGGGCTTCGTCCGCGGCCGACATATTCAGGCATAATCCGCCGCTGGAAGCATTACCCGCGAATCGTACAACAACAGCCGCCTGAAAACTTCGGCCGCGCGCGTATCACCGTGGATACGGCAAAGGCCTCGACAATGGAATTGATGATGAAACTGTCTTTGCTGGGCCTGGCCATGGGCCTTGCCAGCCAGGCGGCCCTTGCCGCCCCTACCGCCCCGCCCCTGCAGGACAAGCAGGCGTTCATCGACCATCTGATCAGCCAGATGACCGAGGCCGAGAAGATCGGCCAGCTGCGCCTGATCAGCATCGGCCCGGAAATGCCCCGTGACAAGATCCGCGAAGAAATCGCCGCCGGTCGCATTGGCGGCACGTTCAACTCGCGCACTGCCCCCGAGAACCGGCCGATGCAGGACGCCGCCATGCGCAGCCGCCTGAAGATCCCGATGTTCTTCGCCTACGACACCATCCACGGCGAGCGCACCATCTTCCCGATCGGCCTGGGCCTGGCCGCCAGCTGGGACATGGACGCCATCGCCAAGGTCGGCCGCACCTCGGCCATCGAAGCGTCGGCCGACGCCCTGGACATGACCTTCGCGCCCATGGTCGACATCGCCCGCGACCCACGTTGGGGCCGCACCAGTGAAGGCTTCGGCGAAGACACCTACCTGACCTCGAAGATCGGCCAGGTGATGGTCCGCTCGTTCCAGGGCAGCAGCCCGGCCAACCCCGACAGCATCATGGCCATCGTCAAGCACTTCGCCCTGTATGGCGCGGTGGAAGGCGGGCGCGACTACAACACGGTCGATATGAGCCTGCCGAAGATGTACAACGACTACCTGCCGCCCTACCGCGCCGCGCTCGACGCCGGTGCCGGCGGGGTGATGGTGGCGCTCAACTCGATCAACGGCGTGCCGGCCACCTCCAACACCTGGCTGATGAACGACCTGTTGCGCAAAGAGTGGGGCTTCAAGGGCGTGACCATCAGCGACCATGGCGCCATCCAGGAGCTGATCCGCCACGGTGTCGCCCGCGATGGCCGCGAAGCCGCCAAGCTGGCGATCAAGGCCGGCATCGACATGAGCATGAACGACACCCTGTACGGCGAAGAGCTGCCAGGGCTGCTGAAGTCCGGCGAAGTGACCCAGCACGAACTGAACCAGGCCGTGCGCGAGGTGCTCGGTGCCAAGTACGACATGGGCCTGTTCAAGGACCCGTACGTGCGCATCGGCAAGGCCGAAACCGACCTGAAAGACTACTACGCCGAAGACCGCCTGCACCGCGATGCCGCCCGTGACGTGGCGCGCCGCAGCCTGGTGCTGCTGGAAAACCGCAACCAGACCCTGCCACTGAAAAAGTCCGGCACCATCGCCCTGGTCGGCCCGCTCGCCGATGCCCCGATCGACATGATGGGCAGCTGGGCCGCCGACGGTAAGCCGATGCACTCGGTCACGGTGCGCGAAGGCCTGCGCCGTGCGGTCGAGGGCAAGGCCAAGCTGGTGTACGCCAAGGGCTCCAACGTCACTGGCGACAAGGCGATCCTCGACTACCTGAACTTCCTCAACTTCGATGCCCCGGAAATCGTCGATGACCCGCGCCCTGCGGCCGTGTTGATCGATGAAGCGGTCAAAGCCGCCAAACAGTCCGATGTGGTGGTGGCCGTGGTCGGTGAGTCCCGTGGCATGTCCCACGAGTCGTCGAGCCGCACCACCCTGGAAATCCCGGCCAGCCAGCGCGAGCTGATCAAGGCCCTGAAGGCCACCGGCAAACCGTTGGTCCTGGTACTGATGAACGGCCGCCCGCTGTCGATCAGCTGGGAGCGTGAGCAGGCCGATGCCATGCTCGAAACCTGGTTCTCCGGTACCGAAGGCGGCAACGCCATCGCCGATGTGCTGTTCGGCGACTACAACCCGTCGGGCAAGCTGGCCATCACCTTCCCGCGTTCGGTCGGGCAGATCCCGATGTATTACAACCACACCCGCATCGGCCGGCCGTTCACCCCAGGCAAGCCGGGCAACTACACCTCGCAGTACTTCGAAGAGCCCAACGGCCCGCTGTACCCGTTCGGCTATGGCCTGAGCTACAGCAGCTTCGAGCTGTCGGGCCTGACCCTGTCGAACAAGGACCTCAAGCGCGGCGACACCCTGGAGGCCAAGGTGACGGTGAAGAACACCGGCAAGCTTGACGGCGAGACGGTGGTGCAGTTGTACCTGCAGGATGTTTCGGCGTCGATGAGCCGCCCGGTCAAGGAACTGAAGAACTTCCAGAAACTGATGCTCAAGGCCGGTGAGTCACGGACCTTGACCTTCCGCATCAGCGAGGATGATCTGAAGTTCTACAATGGCCAGCTGCAGCGGGTGGCCGAGCCTGGCGAGTTCAGTGTCCAGGTCGGGCTGGACTCCGAGGCGGTGCAACAAAAGAGTTTCGAACTGCTGTAACTGAAAGGTTGCCTGTACCGGCCCCTTCGCGGGGCAAGCCCGCTCCTACACACCCTCTGTAGGAGCGGGCTTGCCCCGCGAAAGGGCCGTACCTGATATCCCTGAATCCGGATCCGCCCCATGCCCTTTTCCTTTCGCGCCCTGCGTCTGGGGCTGATCACCCTGCTGATCGTACTTGGCACCGCCCTCAGCGCCGGCTGGGCCATGCACCAGGCCAAACGCCAGGCCATGGAAGACGACGCCCGCCGCGCCAGCCAGCAACTCGTGCTGTACGCCAACGCCCTGCACACCCTGATCGATCGCTACCGTGCCCTGCCCGCTGTGCTGGCCCTGGACCCGGAACTGGTCGATGCCCTGCGCGGCCCGGTCAGCGAACAGGTGCAGCATGCGCTCAACCTCAAACTCGAGCGCATCAACGGCGCCGCCAACTCCTCGACCCTGGAGCTGCTCGACCGCACCGGGCTGGCCGTGGCCGCCAGCAACTGGCGCCTGCCGACCACCTACGTGGGCTCCAACTACGGCTTTCGCCCCTACTTCAAACAGACCCTCAACCTGGGCAGCGGCCGCTTCTACGCGGTGGGCGTAACCAGTGGCGTGCCGGGCTATTTCCTGTCCAGTGCGGTCAGCGACGAGCACGGGCGCTTCCTCGGCGCCATGGTGGTCAAGCTGGAGTTCCCCGAGCTTGAACGCGAGTGGCGCCAGGGCAGCGACATCCTGCTGGTCAGTGATGCCCGTGGAATTACCTTCATCGCCAACCAGGACGGCTGGCGCTACCGCGAGCTCAAACCGCTCAGCGGCGCCGATCGCACCGAGCTTGGCGAAACCCGCCAGTACGACAAACAGCCGCTGGTGCCGCTCCAGCATCAGATATTGACCCGCTTCGCCAGCAACAGTCACCTGAGCCGCGTACAGGGCCCCGATGGCGCCGTCGAATACCTCTGGGAAAGCCTGCCGCTGGAGGGCGAGGACTGGACCTTGCACCTGCTGCGCAAACCCCAGGTCGAAGCCGCCGGCCGCAACGCTGCACTGGGCGCCGCCGCCGTGTGGCTGAGCCTGGTGTTCGCCGCACTGTTCGTCAGCCAGCGCCTGCGCCTGGCCCGCCTGCGCCAGCGCAGCCGCGAAGAGCTCAAGCGCCAGGTCGAGGAACGCACCCGCGAGCTGCGCACTGCCCAGGAAGGCCTGGTGCAGTCGGCCAAGCTGGCGGCACTGGGGCAGATGTCGGCGGCCATGGCCCACGAGATCAACCAGCCGCTGACCACCCAGCGCATGCAACTGGAGACCTTGCGCCTGCTGCTCGACCACGGCCGTTACGACGATGCGCGCAAGGCCCTCGAGCCGCTGGAGCAGATGCTCACGCGCATGGCCGCGCTGACCAGCCACCTGAAGACCTTCGCCCGCAACAGCCCGGTCGGCCTGCGCGAACGCCTCGACCTGGCCACCGTGGTCGACCAGGCCCTGCACCTGCTGGACACCCGCATTCGCAGCGAGGAAGTCGAAGTGGCGCTATACCTGGCCCGCCCGGCCTGGGTCCGGGGCGACGCGATCCGCCTCGAGCAGGTATTGATCAACCTGCTGCGCAACGCCCTCGACGCCATGGCCGACAAACGTTACAAGCGTCTGGAGGTACGCATCGAACCGGACCACGCGCAGTGGCGCCTGAGCGTGCTGGATTCCGGCGGCGGCATTGCCGAAGCGGACCTGGCCAAGGTCTTCGACCCCTTCTTCACCACCAAGCCGGTGGGCGAAGGCCTGGGCCTGGGCCTGGCGATTTCCTATGGCATCATTGTCGAAGCCGGCGGCCAACTGCATGCCGAGAACCTGCCGGGCGGCGCCCGCTTGAGCCTGACTCTGCCCCGTGACCTGGAGCCTGTATGTTGAATTCGGTGATCGTCGTCGATGATGAAGCCAGCATCCGCACGGCGGTCGAGCAGTGGCTGAGCCTGTCGGGCTTCAGCGTGCAACTGTTCGCGCGCGCCGAAGACTGCCTGGCCCAGCTGCCCGCGCACTTTGCCGGGGTGATCATCAGCGACGTACGCATGCCGGGCATGGGTGGCCTGCAACTGCTCGAACGCCTGCAGGCGGATGACCCTGACCTGCCGGTGATCCTGCTGACCGGCCATGGCGATGTGCCGATGGCGGTCGAGGCCATGCGCAACGGCGCCTACGACCTCCTCGAAAAGCCCTTCACCCCGCAGCACTTGCTGGGCAGCCTGCGCCGCGCCCTGGAGAAACGCCAGCTGGTCCTGGAGAACCGCCGCCTGCATGAACAGGCGGACCTCAAGTCGCGCCTGGAAACGACCCTGCTCGGCATGTCGCAAGGTTTGCAGCAGCTACGCAGGCAAGTACTGGACCTGGCCAGCCTGCCAGTGAACGTGCTGATCCGCGGCGAAACCGGCAGCGGCAAGGAGCGCGTGGCGCGCTGCCTGCACGACTTTGGCCCGCGTGCCGACAAGCCGTTCGTCGCGCTCAACTGTGCGGCCATCCCCGAAGCCCTGTTCGAAGCCGAACTGTTCGGCCACGAAAGCGGTGCCTTCACTGGCGCCCAGGGCAAACGCATCGGCAAGTTGGAATACGCCAACGGCGGTACGGTGTTCCTCGACGAGATCGAGAGCATGCCGCTGGCCCAGCAGGCCAAGTTGTTGCGGGTGATCCAGGAGCAGAAGCTGGAGCGACTGGGGGCCAACCAGAGCATCAGCGTCGACCTGCGCATCATTGCCGCCACCAAGCCCGACTTGCTCGAAGAGGCTCGCGCCGGGCGTTTTCGCGAGGATTTGGCCTATCGCCTGAACGTGGCGGAACTGCGCCTGGCGCCGCTGCGTGAACGGCGTGAGGATATCCCGCTGCTGTTCGAGCATTTCGCCCGTGCGGCCGCGACCAAGCTGGGGCGCACGGCGCCAGCACTGAGCGGCGTGCAACTGGCGCAGCTGCTGTCCCATGACTGGCCGGGCAATGTGCGTGAACTCGCCAATGCGGCGGAGCGGCATGCCCTGGGGTTGGATTCGCCGAACATCGAGGTAGCGCCTGCCGGGCAGTCGTTGGGTGAGCAGATGGAAGCATTCGAGGCCCAGTGCCTGCGCGCGGCCTTGCGCCAGCATGCGGGGGAGATCAAAGCGGTGATGGAAGCCTTGCAGCTGCCTCGGCGTACGCTGAACGAAAAGATGCAGCGCCATGGTTTGGTCCGTGAGGCATTCGTCGAGCGAGAATAGGCGGAAATCCGCTTATCGACGGATCTTGATAGGCGAAAATCCGCTTACCCCTGCGAGATTTCGGGGCTGCTCTGCAGCCCTTCGCGGGCAGGCCCGCTCCCACAGAGAACTGCGCCGCGCCAGGTAGCACGCGGTTCCCGCGACGCTGCAACGCCCCCATTTGGATCGCTACGCACCCATTTGGCACACCTTCTGCAATTGCCCTGGCAAGCTGCGCTTCGGCGCGCTCCACAAAAACAACGAGAAGGTATCCCTGATGGATAACGCCACCTCCCTGCCAGCCGGGGCGGCCGTCACGCCCGCCGCTGAAAAAACCACCGCCAGCCGCCTCAAGTCGATCTTCAGTGGTTCCATCGGCAACATGGTCGAATGGTACGACTGGTACGTCTACGCCGCATTCTCGCTGTACTTCGCCAAGGCCTTCTTCCCTGCCGGCGACTCCACCGCACAACTGCTCAACACCGCTGCGATCTTCGCCGTTGGCTTCCTGATGCGCCCGATCGGCGGCTGGCTGATGGGCCTGTACGCCGACCGCAAGGGCCGCAAGGCCGCGCTGATGGCCTCGGTGCTGCTGATGTGCGCCGGCTCCCTGGTGATCGCCCTGACCCCAGGCTATGAAACCATCGGTGTCGCGGCGCCGGTCCTGCTGGTCATCGCACGGCTGATGCAGGGCCTGTCGGTGGGCGGCGAATACGGCACCTCGGCCACCTACCTCAGCGAAATGGCCAGCAAGGACCGCCGTGGCTTCTTCTCCAGCTTCCAGTACGTGACGCTGATTTCCGGCCAGCTCATCGCCCTGGCAGTACTGATCATCCTGCAGCAGACCCTGACCACCGAGCAGCTGTATGCCTGGGGCTGGCGTGTGCCCTTCGTGATCGGTGCGCTGTGCGCAGTGGTTGCCCTGTACCTGCGCCGCGGCATGGAAGAAACCGCTTCTTTCACCAAGAAGGAAAAGGCCAAGGAAAGCCTGATGCGCACCCTCATGCGCCACCCCAAGGAGCTGATGACCGTGGTCGGCCTGACCATGGGCGGCACCCTGGCCTTCTACACCTACACCACCTACATGCAGAAGTACCTGGTCAACACCGTGGGCATGAGCATCAGCGATTCGACCACCATCTCGGCGGCCACGCTGTTCCTGTTCATGTGCCTGCAGCCGGTGATCGGTGGCCTGTCCGACAAGATCGGCCGTCGCCCGATCCTGATCGCCTTCGGCGTGCTCGGCACCCTGTTCACCGTACCGATCCTCAGCACCCTGCACACCATCCAGACCTGGTGGGGCGCGTTCTTCCTGATCATGGCGGCGCTGATCATCGTCAGCGGCTACACCTCGATCAACGCAGTGGTGAAGGCCGAGCTGTTCCCTACCGAAATCCGCGCCCTGGGCGTTGGCCTGCCGTACGCGTTGACCGTATCGATCTTCGGCGGCACGGCCGAGTACGTGGCCCTGTGGTTCAAGAGCGCCGGCATGGAAAGCGGCTTCTACTGGTACGTCACGGCGTGCATCGCCTGCTCGCTGCTGGTGTATGCGACCATGAAGGACACCAAGCAGCATTCGCGGATTACTACTGACTGATTGTGATACCGCATGGAAAAAGGGCGCCCTATCAAGGGCGCCCTTTTTGCTTCAGGACATCTCCAACACCTGACGCGGCTCACGTTTCTGGTACCAACTCGCCAACAGCACCAGCACCAGCAGCACGCCCCCCAGCACAGCGGAAGAACCGATAGTGCCGAAGTCCAGCCCGCCCTTCTCATGCGGCTTGGTCAGGACGTCGCCAAGAGTCGCTCCGAACGGACGGGTCAGCACGAAGGCCACCCAGAACAGCACCACGCCCGGGATGCGCGTCCAGTAGCGGGCCAGCACCACCAGGGCGATGGCGCTGCCGACCAGCAGTGCGCCACCGGCAAAGCCCAGCCCCGAATCGTCCGCCAGGTAGTCACCCAACGCGGTACCCAAGGTGTTGGAGAACAGGATGGCGATCCAGTAATAGATTTCACCGGTGCGGTTCTTGATGCGGGTGACGTCGAGCGGGTTGCCGCTCAGGCGCCAGACCAGGAACGTCAGCAGCAGGATGCCGATCAGGATTGCCGAACCTGCGGCATAGCCCAGACCCAGGGTGCGGTCCATGAAGTCGGACATAGTGGTGCCGGCGGTGCTGGTGGAAAGGATCACCAGCCAATACAGCATCGGGTGATAGCGGCGCGAAAACAGCTGACCAAGCAAGGTCACCAGGAACACGCTGATCAACACCATCGAGCTGACGGCATAGCCAACGTTGAGGGTCATCGACAGCAGATCACCGGCCGTTTCGCCAAGGGTGGTGGCGCAGATCTTCATGACCCAGAAGGCCAAGGTGATTTGCGGAAGTTTGTTCATTATTCATCGCTCCGGAATGAGGTGCGGCGATGGTGCTGAGCAGAGCCTGAAAAATCGGTTGGCGATATATGAAAAAAGCGTCATACGCTGTTACAAATTAAGATTTTTCGTTCTTAACCCTCGATTAATACCGCCCCCTCAATCTGCAATGGCTGGCGAAGCATTGCGCTCGCCTGGGTTTGAAGCACCTCACGCAGAGGTATCGGCACCGCTGAAAGACACAGCGCTCGACCATATACATCTATTAATTCGATTTTTGGACGCTAATTTTTGCGCTTTTTAATCAAATTAATCGGCGTAGCATTAAACCCATAGAAACAAACAACCTCTCGCACCCGACGGAGCAACGACCATGAAAAGCAAACTGATCCTCACCCTGGCCCTCTCGGTATTCGCTGCTGGCGCATTCGCCGAAGATGGTTTCGACCGCACCAACGCCCACACCTTCGCCGCCGCCCAGACCCAATCGGCCAGCTACGCTGAAGACGGTTTCGATCACACTGGCGCTCAACGCTTCGCCGAAGACGGCTTCGATCACACCGGCGCTCAACGCTTCGCCGAAGACGGCTTCGACCGCACTGGCGGCCAGCGCTTCGCCGAAGACGGCTTCGACCGCACCAACGCCCACCGCCTCAGCTGATCCCTGTTGCGCGCTACCAGCCCGGCCTCGCGCCGGGCTTGATCATTTTCAGGCGGACAAAGGCTTGGCACACTAGGCACCTCGTTCCCAGGATGCTGGCAGATGTACTACTACGAACCCGCCAAAGGCCACGGCCTGCCCCACGACCCGTTCAACGCCATCGTCGGCCCGCGCCCGATCGGCTGGATCTCCTCGCAGAGCCGAGACGGCCAGTTGAACCTCGCGCCGTACAGCTTCTTCAACGCCTTCAACTACATTCCACCGATCATCGGTTTCTGCAGCGTCGGGCGCAAAGACAGCCTGAACAACATCGAGCAGACCGGCGAGTTCGTCTGGAACCTGGCGACCCGGCCGCTGGCCGAGCAGATGAACCAGAGTTGCGCGGCCGTCGCCGCCGATGTCAACGAGTTCAAACTGAGCAGCCTGACTGCGGTGCCATCGAACATCGTCAAGGTGCCACGCGTGGGCGAAACGCCGGTGGCCTTCGAATGCAAGGTGAGCCAGATCGTCCAGCTCAAGCGCGCCGATCAGGCACTGGTGCCCAGTTGGCTGATTCTGGGTGAAGTGGTGGCGGTGCACATTGCCGAGCACCTGCTGAAGAACGGCATCTACGATACCGCTGCCGCCGAGCCGATCCTGCGTGGTGGTGGCCCGGCGGATTACTTCGAGTTGGGCAACCTGTTCAAGATGGCTCGCCCACAGGCCTGATCACCAGATCAGTTCGCCTTCCTCGCCTACGCCCTGCAGGCGTGCAAGCTCGGCGCAGGCGGCTTCGTCTGCCGCCACGGCGCTTTTGAACACTTGCTCGTCGAGTACCTTGTGGAAACGCGGCGCGCCGCCCATGCCCAGAGCCTTGACCGCGATGGCGGCGTTATAGCCACCGCCTTCCACCGGGACCATCGCCGAAACCGCTTCGAAATGCGGGAATTCCCTACGTGCCATGTTGCCATCCGCCTGTTGATCGAAGGGCGGCATTCTAACCGTGTTTCAATCGAAGGTATGCAGGTCGAGGCTGCTGACGACCTGCGCCTGAACCAGCTCGCCGAATACATTGAGGGTGGGCGAGGCGAAGTAACCGCTCATCGCCTGTTGATCCTGCCAACTGCCGCTGAGCAGCCACAGGTCGGCATCGGCCTGGGAGCGCTGCACGGTGAAGCTCAGGCAGCCCGGGGTGCGCAAGGATGGCTCCAGCAGGTCGCGCAGGCGGGCGCCGAGTTCTGCGGAGCGACCGCTGCTGGCACGGATGAAAGCCAGATGGGTGACCGGTTGTCGTAGGGTCATGCACGATCTCCTTGAAGCAGGCGGGCGGAAAAACCAGGCTGCCAAGGTTAGGGGCTGGCGCGCGCGACGCGTTAGGCCATTACTGCTCACCGATTGCCTGATCCTGCACTGCGGCAGGATCAGGCAATCGACGTGCAGCTTTCGACTAGCGCCTGCCATTGCCCAAACCTATGCTGCGTCGGTCAGCAGAGGAAAGCCATCATGACCACCGCCCCGTCCATCGACCCGACCCTGGAAGTGCAACGCCAGGAACTGGCCGCGTTGATCCGCAAGCACGCCGGCGAGCCCCATGGTCCCGCCTCGGCCATCGACGACCTGTATCTGGTGCGCTACACCGAAAACGTCCGCTCGGTACCGACCTTGGCTCAACCGGCGCTGTGCATCCTGGCGCAGGGCAGCAAAAGCCTGTTCCTCGGCGACGAACAATACGCCTACGACCCGTTGCATTACATGGTGGTATCGGTGACTTTGCCGCTGAGCGGCGTCAAGCTGGACGCCAGCCCGGAGAACCCGAGCCTGGGTATCCGCATGGACCTCGACCCGGCCGAAATCAGCCAGCTGATCGCAGAAAGCGGGCCGATGCTGGTGCCCAACCTGCCCTCCGGCCGTGGCCTGTACGTGGAACGCACCGACCCGCAACTGCTCGACGCGTTGCTGCGGCTGGTCCGCTTGCTGGACACACCGCGCGACATCGGCATGCTGGCACCGCTGATTCGTCGCGAGATTCTCTACCGCCTGCTGCGTGGGCCGCAGGGCTATCGACTGTACGAAATCGCCTTGGCCAACAGTCAGACCCACCGGGTGTGCCAGGCCATTACCTGGCTCAACCAGAACTATCAACAGCCGCTACGCATCGAGGACCTGGCCCGTGAGGTCAACCTCAGCACCTCGACCCTGCATCACCGCTTCAAGGCCGTGACCTCCATGAGCCCGCTGCAGTATCAGAAGCAGCTGCGCCTGCAGGAGGCGCGGCGGCTGATGCTCAACGACGGCCTGGAGGCGGCGGTGGCAGGCTATCGGGTGGGGTACGAAAGCCCGTCGCAGTTCAGCCGCGAGTACAGCCGGCTGTATGGTGCACCGCCGATCCGAGATGTGGCGCGGTTGCGGGCCAGTGCGGGCTGAACTAGCCCGCTACTGCCGCCTGCCACTGGTTCTGGTCGACCTGGATCAAGGTCGGCCCCTTGCGCTCCACCGCCCGTCCCAGCGCAGCCTGCAATTGCTCGACATCGGCCACATGCTCGGCATCGGCGCCCAACGCCCGCGCCACGCCGATGAAGTCCGGGGTATGAATGTCCACGCCGACCGGCTCGATCGCCCGGTTGACCATGTACTTCTTGATCTCCTCATAACCCTGGTTATTCCACAGCAACACGATCATCGGCACCTGCGCCTCTACCGCGCTGGCCAGTTCCGGCAGGGTGAATTGCATGCCGCCATCGCCAATCAGGCAGACCGCTGGCGCACGCTCGGCCGTTTGCTCGGCGCTGCCCAACCAGGCGCCCATCGCCGCTGGCAATGCATAGCCCAAAGTGCCGTAGCCGGTCGAAGCATTGAACCAGCGGCGCGGCTGATCCATGTCCAGGGTCAGGTTGCCGGTGTACACCGGCTGGGTCGAGTCACCGACCAGAATCGCGTTGGGCAGGCTTTGCAGAATGCTGCTCAGCAGGCGTGTCTGGCTCAGCGTCGGCTGGTCCCAGCCCGTTGCCAACGTTTCGCGCAGGCGCTGCGCGCGGGCAACGCCCCAGCCCTCGGCACACACCGGTGCGGGTAGCTGACGCAAAGCCTCAAGCAGGGATTGCGCGGCCAGCTCGGCATCCGCCACCAGCGCCAGCTCCGGCAGGTAGTTGCGCACGGTCTGGTCCGGGTCGATGTCGATGCGCAGCAGGCTGCCGGGAATCTTGAAACCGCCCTTGAAGGTCACGTCATAGTCAGTCTCGGCCAGTTCGGTGCCGATCGCCAGCACCACATCGGCCTCTTCCACCAGCTCACGGGTGGCGACCAGCGATTGGGTGGAACCGATCTGCAGCGGGTGGCTGGCTGGCAGCAGGCCTTTTGCATTGATGGTCAGTGCCACCGGCGCTTGCAAGTGCTCAGCCAGCAGCGCCAGCGGCGCACCTGCAGCCAGTGCACCGCCACCGGCCAGGATCAGCGGCCGGCGGGCATTGGCCAGGCGCTCGGCCATGGCGGCTACGGCCTGGGGTGCGGCACCTGCGCGGGCACTGCGCACAGGGCGGCCGGGCAGCAGGTGGTCGGCGGGCTCGACCAGCACGTCCAGCGGAATTTCGATATGCACCGGGCGCGGGCGGGCACCATCGAACACGGCAAAGGCGCGAGCCAGCACCTGCGGCAGGTCATCGGCGCTCATCAACGTCTGCGAGAACGCCGCCACGCCCGACACCAGCGCTGCCTGGTTGGGCAGCTCGTGCAGCTTGCCGCGGCCGCCGCCCAACTGATCGCGCGACTGCACGCTGGAGATCACCAGCATCGGGATCGAATCGGCATAGGCCTGGCCCATGGCGGTGGTGATGTTGGTCATCCCGGGGCCGGTAATGATGAAGCACACGCCAGGCTTGCCGCGGGTGCGCGCGTAGCCGTCGGCCATGAACCCGGCGCCCTGCTCGTGGCGCGGGGTGATGTGGCGGATCGACGAGCCCGCCAGGCCACGGTAGAGCTCCACGGTATGTACGCCGGGAATGCCGAAGACATGGTCCACGCCATAGCCTTCAAGGAGTTTGACCAATACTTCGCCGCAGGTTGCCATGGGGTTTCACCTAAGATCTTGTTGGGGAGAATCTTGTTGCAATCTGCGCCCATTGGACCCAAGGCACCGCTACCGCCACAATGCAAAAAAACACATACTAGCCATGTCCTGTAATCATGGCTCAGCGCAATGAAACGGCTACCACCCCTGCCCGCCTTGCACACTTTTCTGGTCACCGCGCAGCACTGCAATTTCACCCGTGCCGCACAGCAGCTGCACATCACCCAAGGCGCCGTCAGCCGGCAGATTGCCGGTCTCGAAGAGCACCTGGGCTACGCCTTGTTCCAGCGCCAGGCTCGCGGCCTGAGCCTGACCCGCGAGGGCCAGGACTGGCTGCCTCGGGTACAACAGATCTTCGGCCTTATCGAACAAGGCGTGCGCGAAGTGGGCGGGCGCAGCGCCACCTTGCAGCTCAAGGCACCGACTTGCGTGATGCGCTGGCTGCTGCCGCGGCTGATGGAGTGGCAGGCGCTGCGACCCGACGTGCCGGTCGAGTTGACCACCACGGTGCAACACGGGGTCGACTTTCGCCGTGAGGGGTTCGATGCCGCCGTGGTCTATGGCGCTGCGCCGAACCATGGGCTGCGGGTGCGCAAGCTGTTCGACGAGCAACTGACACCGGTCTGCGCGCCTTCGCTGTTGAAAGGGGCGGTACCCCTGCAGCAGATCCAGGATCTGGCCCGGCACATGCTGCTGCATCCATCACGGGATGAACATGACTGGCGGCTGTGGCTGCAGGCAGCAGGCGTGGTGCTGGAAGCACAGGGGCCGAAGCAGCATTTCGAAACGCTGGACATGGCAATGGCCATGGCATCACAGGGAACCGGGGTGGCGATTGGTGACTGGGCGCTGATCGGTGATGACTTGCGCGGGGGGCGGCTGTGCATGCCATTTGCGCTGAAGGTACAGACCGGTAAAGGGTATTACCTGGTGAGCCAGGCGAAGAGCCTTCCGCCAGGGCTGGGCGAGCTCATGGACTGGCTGGAAAGCCAGGCCAGTCCATGAGCTAAAAGTGCCTCAGTAACCGACGGTGAAGCGCTGGCGCGAGTGCGCCGGTTTCTCCAGTTCATCGAGCATGGCAATGGCAAAGTCGGCAAAGGTGATCGTGCTTTTGCCATCCGCACCGATCAGCAGATGGTCCTTGCCCAGCTTGTAGCGCCCGCTGCGCTCGCCTTCGACGAACTCAGCCGATGGCGACAGGAAGGTCCAGTCCAGCGTCGGCTCCTGGCGCAGCACATCGAGAAAACGCACCCCGGCACTTGCCTCAGCCTTGTAGGCCTCCGGGAAGTCCGGGCTGTCGATCACGCGGTGCCCGGAAGGCAACAGCAGGCTGCCCGCACCGCCCACCACTAGCAGACGCTTGACCCCGGCGCGCTTGACCGGCTCGATGATGGCGTGGGGCTCGAGGGTCGAGAAATGCGCTGCACTGATCACCGCGTCGACACCTGCGACCGCCTGCTGCAGGGCTGCACTGTCCTTGGCATCCAATGCCTGGGTGGTTACACCTTCACGCCCCTGTAGCTTTAATGGATCACGGGCAATGGCCACCACACTGTGGCCGCGACGCAGGGCTTCTTCCAGCAACTGGCTGCCGGCACGGCCGGTGGCGCCAATGATTGCGATCTTGCTCATCGAAAATGCTCCTGTCAGTTGAACGGAATTACCACTTCATTTCGCCCTTGGCGACCTTCGCGCCGAGCTCCAGCGAACTCTCATCGGCAAGCGCGGGGTAGCGCTGTTTCATCGCCTCAATCAACGCGCCACTATCCTTCGCCCTGGCCGCTTCGGCATCGAACGCGCGAATGTAGCCGGCCGTGAAGCGCACGGCGTCGAGTGAGTTGCTGCTCTGGCCCTGGTAATGGCCAGGCACCACCGTGCGCGGCGCCATGGTCTCGATCTTCGCCAGGGTGGCAAGCCAGTCGGCGTGGGACTTGGCCGTCTGGGTGTCGGCCATCCACACGTGGATATTCTGCGAAACCACGACACCTCCGACCACTGCCCTGATCGACGGAATCCAGACGAAACTGCGATCTGGTTGTGGGCCATCCAGGCCGACGACCTCCAGCGACTGCCCTTCCAGGATCAGGCTGTGGCCGTGAAGCACTTGCGGCAGCACCAGCCGTGCCGGCTTGTCCGCGCCCATCTGCGGCCCCCAGTGCGCCAGCTTGGCGTCCATGGTCTGGCGGATATGGGTCAGCGTGGCTGCCGAGGCGAACACCTTGGCGTCAGGGAAGGCCCGGGTCACGGTGTCGAGGCCGAAGTAGTAATCCGGGTCGCCGTGGCTGATGTAGATGGTAGTCAGGCGTTTGCCGCTGGCCTGCAGGCGCTGTACCAGTTGCTCGGCCTGGGCCCTGCCGAACTGGGCATCGACCAGGATGGCCTCTTTCTCGCCGCTGACGATCACCGAGCTGACCGGGAAAATGGCCTGATGCCCTGGGTTGTATACCTCGAGCTGCAACGGCTCGGCGGCCAGTGCCGGGCCGGCCAGGGTGAAGCAGGCCAGCAGCAGGCCACGCAAGGGAGTGAAGAGCGACATGGTGATTCCTGGCGGATGAACGATGGGCAACAGCTTAGTTGCCCGATCCGTGACAAAAAATGCGATGCTCAGACATAGTTTGTTTCTAAAATCGGGCAAATCATGGACCGTCTCAACGCCATGCGCGTTTTCGTCACCGTCGTCGACCTGGGCAGCCAGTCGGCAGCCGCAGACCACCTGCAGCTGTCGCGGCCTGTGGTGTCGCGCTACCTGGCCGAGCTCGAGGAGTGGGTCGGCGCACGGCTGATGCAGCGCACCACGCGCAAGCTCAGCCTGACTGCCGCCGGCCAGGAAACGCTGCCCCGCTGCCGGCAGTTGCTGGATTTGGCCGGCGACCTGCAGGCCGCCGTGCAACAACCGCTAGATGCGCCGAAAGGTGCCCTGCGTATCAGCGTCAGCACGTCGTTTGGCCAGGCGCAGCTGGCCGATGCGGTCGCCGAGTATGTGCGGCGCTACCCAGGGGTGAAGGTTGAACTGCAGATGCTCGATCGCACGGTCAACCTGGTGGACGAACGTATAGACCTGGCAATCCGCACCAGCAACGATCTGGACCCGAACCTGATTGCCAGGCGCCTGACCGTGTGCCGCTCGGTGATCTGTGCAACGCCCGCCTACCTGCGCGAGCACGGCACACCGCAGCGAGTCGAGGAACTGAGCCAGCACAACTGCCTGACCCATGCCTATTTCGGCCACAGCCTGTGGCATTTCGAGGTGGACGGCCAAGAGATCGCCGTGCCGGTGCAAGGCAACATCAGCGCCAACGAGGTCATGACACTGCAGACCGCGACATTGGCAGGTGCCGGCATCGCCATGCTGCCAACCTACCAGGCGGCCACTGCCTTGCGCAGCGGAGCCCTGGTGCGGCTGCTGCCCGACGCGCGGCCACGGGAACTGAACCTGAACGCGGTCTACACCTCGCGCAAGCATATGCCGGCGACCTTGCGCAGCATGCTGGATTTTCTCGTGCAACGGTTCAAAGACGAACCGGAGTGGGACCGGGACCTGTATTGACTATGCTTGAGGTATCACCTGTCGCAGTAACAGGAGGTGAGTACCATGGGCATCAAGTCCAGAAGAGTCGCCTTGGTCATGGCCCTGACCGCGGTCGCGGCGCTGTATGGCTCGGCCTGCTGGCGCGCCGAGCTGCTACGCAGCCAGCCCAATGCGGCCAACAGTTGCCTGCACGAACACTGCGTGCCCCATACCGCGACCTTGAGTGCCGTTCGTTAGTTGATTGGCGCCACGCCAATCACTCCTCGACGCTCATGTACTCCTTGGCCCAGCGGATGTAGTCCTCAGGCTGGGTGTAGGTGTGCGAGAGCTCGGTGGCGCTGAGGTTCTCGGACTTGTTCTGCCGGCCGCGCTGCAGGCGCAGGCAGTCGTAGGTGGCCTTGATCGCGGCGAAGTAGGCGGCATGGCCATCGACCACGATACGCACGCCAAGGCGAGCGAGGCGCTCGTCGTCGCGCAGGTTGGGGTTGGCGTAGGTCACCAGCATCAACGGCACGGTCAGGTGCTCGGCAATCTGTTCCAGCTGCTCGAAATCCTTCACCCCGACCATGCAGATACCGTCGGCACCGGCCTTCTGGTAGCTCTGGGTGCGGACGATGATTTCCTCGGTGGTGAGCACGCCGGCGTTGGTCCGGGCGATGATGGACAGCGACGAGTCGACGCGCGCTTCCAGTGCCGCACGAATCTTGCCAACGCCCTCTTCGACCGAGATCAGGTCGGTGGATTTGCGCCCGAACTGGGCAGGCAACAGGGTGTCTTCGATGGTCAGCGCAGCGACGCCAGCGCGCTCCAACTCGATGACCGTGCGCATGACGTTGAGCGCATTGCCATAGCCGTGGTCGGCATCGGCGAGCACCGGTAGTTGCGCCACGCGGCCAATGCGGGTGGCCTGCTCGACGAACTCGCTCAAGGTGATCAGGGCGAAGTCCGGTGCGGCCAGCACCTGCAACGAGGCCACCGAACCGCCTAGGATGCCGACTTCAAAGCCCAGGTCGGCAGCGATGCGTGCCGACATCGGATCGAACACGGATGCGGTGTGATAGCAGGAACCTGAAGCGAGCAGCTCGCGGAAGGCAAAACGCAGATCTTGATGGGAAGCCTTGGGCATGATCACTCCGCTTATATATGTAGAAATTGAACGGTTGCTACCGACCCCTGAATCGGGTCTACCTGACCTGTTCCAACCGTCGCCATCTGGGCGGTCATGCTCGACATGCAGGCAGAGGAATAAAAGGTGTGGGAGACAGCGGCGTGTAAACCCTGCGGCAATAAGCTGCACCAAGCTGGTGCAAGCCGCGACTTACAACCCCTGTGGCATACCAACGATATCACGCGGCCATGCAGCGCTGAATGAATGCGCCAATGCCGATCTTGCATAGGGGATGCAGATAGTACATAGGAAGCTACCTAACTCGGGTTACAATCCCGCTATTCGCGTCGCCCTTCCTGACAAGGTACCCCCGTGACTGCCGCCCTGCCCCCGACTGTCCTGCGCAACGTGTTGACCGCCCTGATGCTGGCCATCTTCCTCGGCGCCCTCGACCAGACCATCGTCGCCGTCTCACTGCCGGCCATCTCGGCGCAGTTCAACGATGTCGGCCTGCTGGCCTGGGTGATTTCCGGCTACATGGTGGCGATGACCGTGGCCGTGCCGATCTACGGCAAGCTCGGCGACCTGTATGGCCGGCGACGCATGATTCTCACCGGTATCAGCCTGTTCACCCTGGCCTCGATCGCCTGCGCCCTGGCCCAGGACATGCAGCAACTGGTCATGGCGCGCGTGCTGCAAGGCATTGGTGCCGGCGGCATGGTGTCGGTGAGCCAGGCGATCATCGGCGATTTCGTGCCACCGCGTGAACGCGGCCGTTACCAGGGCTACTTCAGCAGCATGTACGCCGTGGCGAGCGTGGCCGGGCCTGTGCTCGGCGGCTGGCTGACCGAGTACCTGTCCTGGCGCTGGGTGTTCTGGATCAACCTGCCGCTGGGCTTGGTCGCACTGTGGGCGATCCGTCGCGCCCTGGCCGGTATGCCGGTGCAGCACCGTCAGGCCCAGGTCGACTACCTTGGCGCCGCGCTGATGATCCTCGGCCTTGGCAGTCTGCTGCTGGGCATCACGCTGGTCGGCCAAGGCCAGGCGTGGAGCGCACCCGCGGTGCTGACCCTGTTCGCTTGCGCCTTGCTTGGCCTGAGCCTGTTCATTGGCCATGAGCGGCGCTGCCAGGAACCGCTGCTGCCCATGGGCCTGTTCGGCAACCGGGTGGCCGTGCTGTGCTGGGGGGTGATCTTCTTCGCCAGCTTCCAGTCGATTTCGCTGACCATGCTGATACCGCTGCGCTACCAAGGCATCACTGGTGCCGGTGCCGACAGCGCCGCGCTACACCTGCTGCCGCTGGTCATGGGCCTGCCCTTGGGCGCCTACACCGGTGGCCGCATGACCAGCCGCACCGGGCGCTTCAAACCACAGATTCTAACGGGTGCCGTGCTGATGCCCGTGGCAATCTTCGCCATGGCCATCACCCCACCGCAGTCTGGCTTGCTCAGTGCCGTGTTCATGCTGCTGACCGGCATCGCCTGTGGCCTGCAGTTCCCGACCTCGCTGGTGGGCACGCAAAGCGCGGTGGAAAGCAAGGATATAGGCGTGGCCACCAGTACTACCAACCTGTTCCGCTCACTCGGCGGGGCCATGGGCGTGGCATGCATGTCCAGCCTGCTGCTGGCGCTGCTGCAACAAGGTGGTTTCGAATTGCTGGGCAACCCGCTGCTGGGGAGCCTGAAGGCAGGTGAGGCGGACCCACACACGCAGATGAAACTGCTGGAGACGTTCCGTCAGTTGTTGCTGGGCAGTGCTGGAATTGCCTTGCTGGGGCTGCTGGCGGCCCTGGCGCTGCCGGACCGGCAATTGCGCGGCCGTTAAGCCCGCTTCCACAAGGTGTCAGCCCAAGGCATTAATACTCCGTTAATAAACAAGGGAAACACTCCCTCACAATCCTTAACAAAGTGTCATTTGCGTAGCGCGGGGCTCAAGCGCAGCATATCCAGCCCTGTGTCGACCCATTTTTCCGCGTCGCGCAGCAGATCGAAGCTGTCCGGTAGCAGCAACCAGCGCCCGATCAGGCCATCGACATAGGCGAACAAGGCGACAGAAGCGCGCCCGACATCCAGCTCCGCCGGCAACTGACCACGGCGAACGGCATTGGCCAGCGCCAGGTCGATGCCCACATGGCAGTCCAGCACCGCGCCTTGGCGCTGCTGGCGAATTTCACACATGTCATCGGTGAACTCGCACTTGTGATGCAGGATTTCATTGATACGCCGGGTACGGGCGTCCAGCACCAGCTCGTTGAGCACCTGCAGCAACAGCTTGCGCATGCAGCCGAGCGGGTCCAGCTCGTCTTCGCTTTCACTGGCCCGCGCCAGGTGGTCATGGGTTTCATGCAGGCTGTCGAGCAATGCCTGCACCAGCTCCGCCTTGTTGTTGAAGTGCCAGTAGATCGCACCCCGGGTCACGCCCGCCAGCTCGGCGATGTCGGCCAGTGTGGTTCGCGCAACCCCGCGCTTGTAGAAGGCCTTTTCCGCTGCCTCGATGATCTGGGCGCGGGTCTCCTGGGCTTCTTCTTTGGTTCGACGGACCATGGCAGTACAACCTCATCTGGGCCCGCTGCGCTTCGCTCGCGGGACATCCGCCGGGGTCACCTCTGCAGGGTGCCTCCCGGATGGGCTAATCAAGGGCTGTGGCAGTAGCCAAGTACTACCCAGCGGTATTTACAAACAACCATGAATGTAAGTATATTCCTTAGCAAGCTATTTATCCACCGGATAGTTTTTTTCTGACAAGACTCTTCCATTACTCTTGAGCGTCTCACTGCTCTTGCGACCCGAGGATCCTCATGCAACTCAAGCCAGCCGTTACCGCTCTGGTTTCCGCCGTCGCCCTGGCAACCCTGCTAAGTGGCTGTAAGAAAGAAGAAGCCGCGCCCGCAGCGCAGGCTCCTCAGGTCGGCGTCGTGACCATCCAGCCACAGTCCTTCACCCTGACCTCGGAACTGCCAGGGCGTACCACTGCCTACCGCGTCGCCGAAGTGCGCCCGCAGGTCAATGGCATCATCCTCAAGCGCCTGTTCAAGGAAGGCAGCGAGGTCAAGGAAGGCCAGCAGCTGTACCAGATCGACCCTGCCGTGTACGAGGCTACCCTGGCCAATGCCCAGGCCAACCTGCAGTCGACCAAGTCGCTGGCCGAGCGCTACAAGCAGCTGGTCAACGAACAGGCGGTATCGAAGCAGGAATACGACGATGCCAGTGCCAAACGATTGCAGGCTGAAGCTTCGCTGAAAAGCGCGCAGATCGACCTGCGCTACACCAAGGTCCTCGCCCCGATCAGCGGCCGCATTGGCCGCTCCTCGTTCACCGAAGGCGCCCTGGTGAGCAATGGCCAGACCAACGCCATGGCCACCATCCAGCAACTCGACCCGATCTACGTCGACGTCACCCAGTCCACTGCCGAGCTGCTCAAGCTGCGCCGTGACCTGGAAAGCGGCCAACTGCAGAAGGCCGGCGCCAACGCCGCCTCGGTGCAGCTTGTGCTTGAAGATGGCAGCCTGTTCAAGCAGGACGGTCGCCTGGAGTTTTCTGAAGTCTCGGTTGACGAGACCACAGGTTCGGTGACCCTGCGTGCGCTCTTCCCCAATCCTGATCACACCCTGCTGCCTGGCATGTTCGTGCATGCACGGCTCAAGGCCGGGGTCAACGCCAACGCCATCCTGGCCCCGCAGCAGGGCGTGACCCGCGACCTCAAGGGCGCGCCGACCGCACTGGTGGTCAACCAGGAGAACAAGGTCGAACTGCGCCAGCTCAAGGCCAGCCGTACCCTGGGCAGCGACTGGCTGATCGAGGACGGCTTGAACCCGGGCGACCGCCTGATCACCGAAGGCCTGCAGTACGTACGCCCTGGCGTCGAGGTCAAGGTCAGCGACGCCACCAACGTCAAGAAGCCAGGCAGCCCTGATCAGGCCAACGCGGCCAAAGCAGACGCCAAAGCGGAGTAAACCATGTCGAAGTTCTTTATCGATCGCCCGATCTTCGCCTGGGTGATCGCCTTGGTGATCATGCTGGTCGGCGCCTTGTCGATCCTGAAGCTGCCGATCAACCAGTACCCGAGCATCGCGCCGCCGGCCATCGCCATCGCCGTGACCTACCCGGGCGCCTCGGCGCAGACCGTGCAGGACACCGTGGTGCAGGTCATCGAGCAGCAGCTCAACGGTATCGACAACCTGCGTTATGTGTCGTCGGAAAGTAACTCCGACGGCAGCATGACCATTACCGCCACCTTCGAGCAGGGTACCAACCCTGACACCGCCCAGGTCCAGGTGCAGAACAAGCTGAACCTGGCCACCCCATTGCTGCCACAGGAAGTGCAGCAGCAAGGTATCCGTGTTACCAAGGCAGTGAAGAACTTCCTGCTGGTGATCGGCCTGGTGTCCGAAGACGGCAGCATGACCAAGGACGACCTGGCCAACTATATCGTCTCCAACATGCAGGACCCGATTTCGCGGACTGCCGGTGTCGGTGACTTCCAGGTGTTCGGTGCGCAGTACGCCATGCGTATCTGGCTCGATCCGGCCAAGCTGAACAAGTTCCAGCTGACCCCGGTCGACGTCAAGACCGCGGTTGCCGCGCAGAACGTGCAGGTGTCCTCCGGCCAGCTCGGCGGCCTGCCGGCCATGCCGGGTACCCAGCTGAACGCCACCATCATCGGCAAGACCCGCCTGCAAACCGCCGAGCAGTTCGAGAAGATCCTGCTCAAGGTCAACAACGACGGCTCGCAAGTGCGGCTGGGCGATGTTGCCCAGGTCGGCCTGGGCGGCGAAAACTACGCGGTCAGCGCACAGTTCAACGGCAAGCCGGCTTCCGGCCTTGCGGTAAAACTGGCCACCGGCGCCAACGCTTTGGACACCGCCAAGGCCCTGCGCAAGACCATTTCCGACCTGGAACCGTTCTTCCCGCCTGGGGTGAAAGCGGTATTCCCGTATGACACCACTCCGGTGGTCACCGAATCGATCAGCGGCGTGATCCACACCCTGATCGAAGCCGTGGTCCTGGTGTTCCTGGTGATGTACCTGTTCCTGCAGAACTTCCGCGCCACCATCATCACCACCATGACTGTCCCGGTGGTGTTGCTGGGTACCTTCGGCATCCTTGCCGCCGCAGGCTTCAGCATCAACACCCTGACCATGTTCGCCATGGTCCTGGCCATCGGCTTGCTGGTGGACGACGCCATCGTCGTGGTGGAGAACGTCGAGCGGGTAATGTCCGAGGAAGGCCTGCCGCCCAAGGAGGCGACCAAGCGCTCCATGGAGCAGATCCAGGGCGCCCTGGTGGGTATCGCCCTGGTGCTGTCGGCGGTACTGCTGCCCATGGCGTTCTTCGGCGGCTCTACCGGTGTGATCTACCGGCAGTTCTCCATCACCATCGTCTCGGCCATGGGCCTGTCGGTGCTGGTGGCGCTGATCTTCACCCCGGCATTGTGCGCAACCATGCTCAAGCCGCTGAAGAAAGGCGAGCACCACACCGCCAAAGGTGGTTTCTTCGGCTGGTTCAACCGCAACTTCGACCGCAGCGTAAACAGTTACGAGCGTAGCGTTGGTGCGATCCTGCGCAACAAGGTGCCGTTCCTGCTGGCCTATGCGCTGATCGTGGTCGGCATGATCTGGCTGTTCGCCCGCATCCCTACCGCGTTCCTGCCTGAAGAAGACCAGGGTGTACTGTTCGCCCAGGTGCAGACGCCGGCCGGCTCCAGTGCCGAGCGCACCCAGGTGGTGGTCGACCAGATGCGTGAGTACCTGCTCAAGGAAGAGTCCGACACCGTAGCGTCGGTATTTACCGTCAACGGCTTCAACTTCGCCGGCCGTGGCCAGAGCTCCGGTATGGCGTTCATCATGCTCAAACCGTGGGGCGAGCGTTCGGCCGAGAACAGCGTGTTCAACCTTGCCCAGCGCGCCCAGCAACACTTCTTCACCTTCCGCGATGCGATGGTGTTCGCCTTCGCCCCGCCTGCGGTACTGGAACTGGGTAACGCCACCGGTTTCGACGTGTTCCTGCAGGACCGCGGCGGTGTCGGCCATGCCAAGCTGATGGAAGCGCGCAACCAGTTCCTGGCCAAGGCCGCGCAAAGCAAGATCCTCAGCGCCGTGCGCCCGAACGGCCTGAACGATGAACCGCAGTACCAGCTGACCATCGATGACGAACGTGCCAGCGCCCTGGGCGTGACCATCGCCGACATCAACAACACCCTGTCGATTGCCCTGGGTGCCAGCTACGTCAACGACTTCATCGACCGTGGCCGGGTCAAGAAGGTGTACATCCAGGGTGAACCCAACTCGCGGATGAGCCCGGAAGACCTGCAGAAGTGGTACGTGCGCAACGGCGCCGGCGAGATGGTGCCGTTCTCCTCCTTCGCCAAGGGCGAATGGACCTACGGTTCGCCGAAGCTGTCGCGTTACAACGGCGTCGAAGCGATGGAAATCCTCGGTGCCCCGGCGCCGGGCTACAGTACCGGTGAGGCCATGGCCGAAGTCGAGCGCATTGCTGGCGAACTGCCAGCCGGTGTCGGCTTCTCCTGGACCGGCATGTCCTACGAGGAAAAACTCTCCGGTTCGCAGATGCCGGCGCTGTTCGCCCTCTCGGTACTGTTCGTGTTCCTCTGCCTGGCAGCGCTGTACGAAAGCTGGTCGATCCCGATCGCCGTGGTACTGGTAGTACCGCTGGGTATCATCGGTGCACTGATCGCCACCAGCCTGCGCGGGTTGTCCAACGACGTGTACTTCCTGGTCGGCCTGTTGACCACCATCGGCCTGGCGGCGAAGAACGCGATCCTGATCGTCGAATTCGCCAAGGAACTGCATGAGCAGGGCCGCAGCCTGTACGACTCGGCCATCGAGGCGTGCCGCATGCGTCTGCGCCCGATCATCATGACCTCGCTGGCGTTCATCCTCGGCGTGGTACCGTTGACCATCGCCAGCGGCGCTGGCGCCGGCAGCCAGCATGCCATCGGCACCGGCGTGATCGGCGGCATGATCAGTGCGACCGTGCTGGCAATCTTCTGGGTACCGCTATTCTTCGTCGCAGTGTCGTCGCTGTTCGGCAGCAAAGAGCCGGAAAAGGACGTCACCCCTGAAACTCCACGTTATGAGGCTGGGCAATGACCAAGTCTTTGTTGTCCCTGGCGGTAACCGCTTTCATTCTCGGCGGCTGCTCGCTGATCCCTGATTACCAGACCCCGGAATCGCCGGTGGCTGCGCAGTGGCCGCAAGGCCCTGCGTACTCGCCGACCCAGTCGGCCGACGTGGCCGCCGCCGAACAGGGCTGGCGCCAGTTCTTCCATGACCCGGCACTGCAGCAGCTGATCCAGACCTCGCTGGTGAACAACCGTGACCTGCGTGTGGCGGCGTTGAACCTCGACGCCTACCGTGCCCAGTACCGCATCCAGCGTGCCGACCTGTTCCCGGCAGTTTCGGCCACTGGCAGCGGCAGCCGCCAGCGCGTGCCGGCGAACATGTCGACCACCGGTGAGTCCAGCATCACCAGCCAGTACTCGGCCACCCTGGGCGTCAGCGCCTATGAGCTGGACCTGTTCGGCCGCGTCCGCAGCCTGACCGAGCAGGCCCTGGAAACCTACCTGTCCAGTGAACAGGCGCGCCGTTCCACGCAGATCGCCCTGGTGGCCAGCGTGGCCAACGCCTACTACACCTGGCAGGCCGACCAGGCGCTGTTCAAGCTGACCGAAGAGACGCTCAAGACCTACGAGGAAAGCTACAACCTGACCCGTCGCAGTAACGAAGTCGGTGTGGCTTCGGCGCTCGACGTCAGCCAGTCGCGCACTGCCGTGGAAGGCGCTCGGGTCAAGTACTCGCAGTACCAGCGCCTGGTCGCCCAGGACGTCAACAGCCTGACCGTGCTGCTGGGTACCGGCATTCCGGCCGACCTGGCCAAGCCGCTGGAGCTCAATGCTGACCAGCTGGCCGACGTACCGGCCGGCCTGCCGTCCGACATCCTCCAGCGTCGCCCGGACATCCAGGAAGCCGAACACCTGCTCAAGGCCGCCAATGCCAACATCGGTGCAGCCCGCGCAGCGTTCTTCCCGAGCATCAGCCTGACCGCCAATGCCGGCAGCCTGAGCCCCGACATGGGCCACCTGTTCGCGGGCGGCCAGGGCACCTGGCTGTTCCAGCCGCAGATCAACCTGCCGATCTTCAACGCCGGCAGCCTGAAGGCCAGCCTGGACTACTCGAAGATCCAGAAGGACATCAACGTCGCCAAGTACGAAAAGACCATCCAGACCGCCTTCCAGGAAGTCTCCGATGGCCTGGCGGCGCGCAAGACCTTTGAAGAGCAGCTGCAGGCGCAACGCGACCTGGTTCAGGCGAACCAGGACTACTACCGCCTGGCCGAACGCCGCTACCGCATCGGTATCGACAGCAACCTGACCTTCCTCGATGCCCAGCGCAACCTGTTCAGCGCCCAGCAATCGCTGATCACCGACCGCCTCTCGCAGCTGACCAGCGAGGTCAACCTGTACAAGGCGCTCGGCGGTGGCTGGTACGAGCAGTCTGGCCAGGCCAACCAGCAGGCTTCGGTGGACACACCTAAGAGCTGATAGACCGGCAACAGCCCTCAAGCCCAGCCTCGCGCTGGGCTTTTTGTTGAGCAAAATTAACCAGACGGAACATAGCGTTCGATTATCGCCCAATACCGTTTGCGGCGAATTGCCTCACCCCCGCCCTGCCCAGCACCATTCCCTACGCAACGCTTCGCAAGTTCATCAAAAGACCCGCGCCTGCAGGCCGCATCCTGCAGCGCAGCGGTTCGCCCATAAAAACAAGAGATTTACGACAGATGAGCACTTCGCAACCCGCACGCCAGCTGCTGCCCGGCCTGTTGGCCATTTCCTGCGCCCTGCCTGCATACGCCGCCGACAGCGGCGGGTTCATGGAGGACGCCAAGGCCAGCCTCAACCTGCGCAACTTCTACATCAACCGCAACTTCGTCGACCCCGCCTACCCGCAGGGCAAGGGCGAAGAATGGACCCAGAGCTTCATCCTCGATGCCCGCTCCGGTTTCACCCAAGGCACTGTCGGCTTCGGCGTGGACGTATTAGGCCTGTATTCGATCAAGCTCGATGGCGGCAAAGGCACCGCCAACACCCAGCTGCTGCCGGTGCATGACGACGGCCGCCCCGCCGACGACTTCGGCCGCCTGGGCGTGGCATTGAAAGCCAAGCTGTCCGAGACCGAACTGAAAGTCGGTGAATGGATGCCGGTACTGCCGATCCTGCGCTCGGATGACGGCCGTTCGCTGCCGCAGACTTTCCGCGGTGGCCAGCTCACCTCGAAAGAGATCGAAGGCCTGACCCTGTATGCCGGCCAGTTCCGCGGCAACAGCCCGCGCAACGATGCCAGCATGGAAGACATGTCGCTCAACGGCCGCGCGGCCTTCACTTCCGACCGCTTCAACTTCGGCGGCGGTGAGTACACCTTCAACGACAAGCGCACCATGATCGGCCTATGGGACGCCCAGCTCAAGGATATCTACCGCCAGCAGTACCTCAACCTGGTGCACAGCCAGCCGTTGGGCGAATGGACCCTGGGCGCCAACCTGGGCTACTTCTGGGGCAAGGAAGATGGTGCCGAACGCGCAGGTCAGCTGGACAACAAGACCGCCTCGGCGATGCTGTCGGCGCGCTACAAGGGCAACACCTTCTACCTCGGCCTGCAGAAGGTCAGCGGTGACAATGCCTGGCTGCGGGTCAACGGCACCAGTGGCGGCACCCTGGCCAACGACAGCTACAACTCGAGCTTCGACAATGCCAAGGAACGCTCCTGGCAGGTACGCCACGACTTCAACTTCGTCAGCGTCGGCATCCCCGGCCTGACCCTGATGAACCGCTACATCAAGGGCGACAATGTCACCGCCGGTGGCGTGACCGACGGCAAGGAATGGGCGCGGGAGAGCGAGCTGGCCTATGTGATCCAGTCCGGCACCTTCAAGGACTTGTCGGTGAAGTGGCGCAACTCCACCATGCGCCGGGATTTCAGCACCAACTCGTTCGACGAGAACCGGTTGATCGTGAGCTATCCGTTGAATCTGCTCTGAGTTCACTGGCCTCTTCGCGGGACAAACCCACTCTTACAGGTATCCACGCAACCTGTAGGAGCGGGCTTGTCCCGCGAAGAGGCCAGATGTTTGAATAAATAACCAAAAGAAATATACAAATCCATAAACCTTCTTTGACGACATATGAAGTAACCGCTTAAATCGAGCCCTGTTCCCCGCCGCAGAGCCTCGACATGGACCTTCGCCAACTGCGCTACTTCATCGCCCTCACCGAATACCGCAGTTTCGTCCGTGCCGCCGAAGCCATGGGCATCACCCAACCCGCCTTCAGCCGGGCCATCCAGGGTCTCGAACACACCTTCGGTTGCCCCTTGGTCGACCGCGCCAGCAAGGCCCTGCCCCCTACCCCCGAGGGCCTGGTGGTGCTGCAGCACGCCCGCCGCCTGGTGCAAGGTGCCACTCAGCTAAGCAACGAAGTGCTGCAGATGACCAAGCTCGACGCTGGCGAGCTGCATTTCGGCAGCGGCCCAGCCCTGGCCGTGCGCCTGGTCCCGCAAGCGCTGCAACATTTCCTCGCCAGCCACCCCGGCATCCGCACTGCGCTGGTGGTGGACAATGCCGAGCGCCTGGGTCAGGCCCTGCGCCGCGAGCAGATCGAGTTCTTCGTCGATGACATCCGCCCCTTCGAAGCCGACCCCAATTTCCACACCGAACCGCTCACGCCGCGCCCCGGGCTGTTCTTCTGCCGCCCCGGACACCCGCTGCTGGCCAAGGACAGCCTGTCGACCAACGACCTGTTCGCCTACCCCTTGGCCAGTGCCCTGCTCGCCCCCGGCGTGCGCAAGCGCCTGGCCAACCTGAGCGGGCGCAGCGATTTTATCCCGCACCTGCAGACCGAGCACCTGGCGGTATTGCGCAGCGTGGTGCTGGCCAGCGATGCCGTGGGCACGGCCAGCGAAGAAGCCGTGGCCGAAGACCTTGCCAGCGGGCGCCTGGTGCGCCTGCACTGGCGCAACCTGCCACCGGCACTGGAAGTGCTGAGCATAAGGTGTGGGGTGGTCAGCCGCAGCGGCTACCGCTTGTCACCGGCAGCACGGGCGATGATCGAGACCTTGGTGGGGCTGGATGCACCAACGCGCGCTGCTGCCATTCGCTGAACTGATGATGGTGGTGACCGCAGGCTATTCTCAGCTATATCGAGACATCGGCCACCCAGGGAGGAACAACAATGAAAAACCTCGTCGAGCACCTGAGCCAATACGCCAACTACCACCGCGACCCACGCAACATCGCCACCCACTTCGTCGGCATTCCGCTGATCGTCGTCGCCGTCACGGTGCTGCTGTCGCGTCCCGGCTGGGACCTGGCCGGCATCTGGTTATCCCCCGCCCTGCTCGCCGCAGCCGCTGCCGTGCGCTTCTACCTGCGCCTGGACCTGCGTTTCGGTCTGGTCATGGGCCTGCTGCTGGGCCTGTGCCTGTGGATCGGCCAGGCACTGGCCACGCAATCCACCGGCCTGTGGCTCAGCGCCGGCCTGGGTGCGTTCGTGGTGGGCTGGATCATCCAGTTCATCGGGCATCATTACGAAGGCCGCAAGCCGGCGTTCGTCGACGACATCAGCGGGCTGATCATCGGCCCGCTGTTCGTGGTGGCTGAAGCGGCATTCATGTTGGGCCTGTGCCCGGCACTGAAACAGGCCGTGGAAGCCAATGCCGGGCCGGTGGCCGTGCGCGGGGTTTAACCCCGCGACTCTACGCCCAGCTCATCCCACACCGACTCGGCCATGTGGAAGGTAGCATTGGCTGCCGGGATGCCGCAGTAGATCGCGCTCTGCATCAGCACTTCCTTGATCTCGTCGCGGGTCACGCCGTTGTTGGCCGCCGCGCGCAGGTGCAGCTTGAGCTCGTCGTTGCGGTTCATGCCGATCAGCATGGCGATGGTGATCAGGCTGCGGGTGTGGCGCGGCAGGCCTGGGCGGGTCCAGATGTCGCCCCAGGCATGGCGGGTGATCATTTCCTGGAACTCGCCGTTGAAGTCGTTGAGCTTCTCCAGGCTGCGGTCCACGTGGGCATCACCCAGCACTGCGCGGCGAACCTGCATGCCAGCGTCGTAACGTTGTTTCTCGTCCATGGCCAATTCCTCAGCGAGCCAGCAGGAAGTCGAGCACGCGGCGGCTGAATGCCTCGCCAATCTCGACGTTGGACAGGTGCGCCGCCGGGAACTCGGCGTAGGTGGCACCGATGATACCGGCCTGCATGAAGCGGCCATGCTCCGGCGTGGTGACCACGTCTTCAGAGCCCGCAACGATCAGCGTCGCCACCTGGATACGGCCCAGTTGCTCACGGAAATCGGCGTCACGCACGGCCGCACAGTTGGCGGCATACCCTTGCGGGCTGGTTTGCGCCAGCATCTGGCAGATGCGCTGGGCCTCTTGCGGCTGCTGCTGGGCAAACGCCGGGGTGAACCAGCGGGCGATGGAGGCATCGCGCAGGTCGACCATGGCTTGCTGGCCGCCCTTGAGCACGGTGTCGATTCGGGTGTTCCACACCTCGTCGTTGGCGATCTTGGCTGCGGTGTTGCACAGGGTCAGGCTGTGCAGGCGTGCGCCGGCATGAATACCCAGCCACTGGCCGATCAGGCCGCCCATCGACAGGCCGACGAAGTGCGCGTGCTGGATGTCCAGCGCGTCGAGCAGCGCCAGTACATCCTGGCCCAGTTGCTCGATGCTGTAAGGGCCTTCAGTGACCTGCGAAGCGCCATGGCCACGGGTGTCGTAGCGCAACACGCGCAAGTGTTCGCTCCACAGCGGAATCTGGCTGTCCCACATGCCCAGGTCGGTACCCAGCGAGTTGGACAAGACCAGCACTGGAGCATCAGCCGGGCCATCGAGTTGGTAGTTCAGTACGCCATCGGCCAGTTGCAAGTGCGCCACAGCGGTCTCCTTCAGGCAGTCAAACGTTGATGTTCAGCCACGGCGCGCGCCACCCAGACGCGGGCCTGGCCGAGGTAATGAGCAGGGTCGAGCAGACGGTCGAGTTCTTCCGCGCTCAGCTCGGCACTGACCTGCGGCTCGTCCCCCAGTACGGCGCGCAGATGGCGCTGTTCGGCCACAGCCCGCTGGCAGCACTGCTCCAGCAAGTGATGGGCACGGTCACGGCCCAAGCGCTGGGCGAGCACGATGCTCACCGCTTCGGCCAGCACCAGGCCTTGGGTCAGGTCAAGGTTGCGGCGCATGCGCTCGGCATCCACTTCCATGCCTTCGGCGATCACCTGGGCCTGGCGCAGGGCGCCAGAGACCAGGCAGCAGATGTCCGGCAAGGTTTCCCATTCGGCATGCCACAGGCCGAGGCTGCGCTCATGCTCCTGGGGCATGGCAGCGAACAGCGTCGAAAGCAGGCCCGGCACGCGGGTAGCGGCACCGATCAGCACTGCAGCACCTACCGGATTGCGCTTGTGCGGCATGGTCGAGGAACCGCCCTTGCCCGGCGCGGAAGGCTCGAACACCTCGCCGGCTTCGGTCTGCATCAGCAGGCTGACATCACGGCCGAACTTGCCCAGGCTGCCGGCAACCAGGCCCAGCACCGAGGCGAACTCCACCAGGCGATCACGCTGGGTGTGCCAAGGCTGCTCGGGCAAGGTCAACTTGAGCTGCTCGGCCAGCGCTTCAGCCACCGGCATGGCTTTGCTGCCCAGGGCCGCCAGGCTTCCGGAGGCACCGCCGAACTGCAGCACCAGCAGACGCGGGCGCAGTTCCTGCAGGCGCTGACGATGGCGGGTCAAGGCACCGAGTACACCCGCCAGCTTCATGCCCAAAGTCACTGGCGTGGCATGTTGCAGCCAGGTGCGGCCAACCAGTGGCGTGTCGGCATGCTGCAAGGCCTGGCGCGCCAGGGTCTCGGCCAGCTTGCCGAGGTCCGCTTCGATCAGCGCCAGTGCATCGCGCAACTGCAACACCAGCCCGGTATCCATCGCATCCTGGCTGGTGGCGCCCAGGTGCACGTAGCGCTCGGCTTCGGGCACACCACTGGCGATCACCTTGCCCAGCGCCTTGACCAGCGGGATCGCCGAGTTGCCGGCGGTGGCGATGGCATCGGCCAGCGCCCGCACGTCATAGCGCTCGGCCTGGCAGGCCGCCTCGATGGCCGCCACGGCACTGTGCGGCACCAGGCCGGCAGCAGCCTCGGCACGGGCCAGCGCGGCCTCGAAGTCGAGCATGCCCTGCAGACGGCCACGGTCGGAGAACACGTCGCGCATGGCCGGCGCAGTGAAGTAGGCGTCGAACAATTGGTTGCTCATGCAACGTCCTTAATCATCGTGGTGCAGGTATTCCGCCTGCTTCGGCAGACGCAGGCTGAACAGGAAGGCAATCGCCATCATGGCCGTCACGTACCAGTAGAAGGTGTTTTCCATACCCATGGTCTTCAGCCCCAGGGCCACATACTCGGCCGAACCACCAAACGCTGCGTTGGCCACTGCGTAAGCCAGGCCCACGCCCAGCGCACGGACCTGCGGCGGGAACATCTCGGCTTTCACCAGGCCACTGATCGAGGTGTAGAAACTGACGATACACAGGGCCAGGGTGATCAGCACGAAGGCCATGAACGGGCTGCTCACGGTCTTCAGCGCCATCAGCAGCGGTACGGTGAAGATCGTGCCCAACGCGCCAAACAGCAGCATCGAGTTACGCCGACCGATCCGGTCGGAGAGCATGCCGAAGAATGGCTGCATCACCATGTACAGGAACAGCGCGCCGGTCATCACGAAACTGGCGGTCTTCGCAGGCATGCCTGCCGTATTGACCAGGTACTTCTGCATGTAAGTGGTGAAGGTGTAGAAGATCAGCGAGCCACCGGCGGTGTAGCCCAGCACGGTAATGAACGCTGCGGTGTGGTTGCGGAACAGCCCCTTGATGGTGCCGGCGTCCTTGTCCTTGCGGGTTTCGGCGCTGCTGGTCTCGTGCAGCGAGCGGCGCAGCATCAGCGAGATCAGCGCGGCGATGGCACCGACCACGAACGGAATGCGCCAGCCCCAGGCACGCAGCTCTTCCTCGGTCAGCAGTTGTTGCATGATCACCACCACCAGCACCGCCAGCAACTGGCCGCCGATCAGGGTCACGTACTGGAACGACGCGAAGAAGCCGCGCTGACCGCGCAGGGCCACTTCACTCATGTAGGTCGCCGTGGTGCCATACTCGCCACCCACCGACAGGCCCTGGATCAGCCGCGCGAGCAACAGCAGCGCGGGTGCCCAGGCACCGATGCTCGAATAGGTCGGCAGGCAGGCGATCATCAGCGAGCCGAAGCACATCATCAGCACCGAGATCATCAGGGAGTTCTTGCGGCCATGGCGGTCGGCCAGGCGGCCGAAGATCCAGCCACCGATCGGGCGCATCAGAAAGCCCGCAGCAAATACGCCGGCCGTGTTGAGCAGCTGCACGGTGGGATCGTCGGAGGGGAAGAAGGACGCGGCGAAGTAGATCGCGCTGAAGGCATAGACGTAGAAGTCGAACCATTCCACCAGGTTGCCCGAAGAGGCACCGACGATGGCGAAGATGCGCTTGCTGCGCTCTTCACCGGTGTAATAGGTTGAGGTCATGACGGTTTTACTCCTGGAGGGGTCCTAGGTAAGTCTAGACATACCTAGTAACACACTCGTTCCGCTTGCGGGCTGGCAATTGGCCTTGTGTCGTAAGTGCCGGCCTCTTCGCGGGACAAGCCCGCTCCTACAGGGGCAGCGTGGTTCCCTTGTAGGAGTGGGCTTGTCCCGCGAAGAGGCCGGTACAGGTCAAACCCGCTCGATAGCCAAAGCCAGCCCTTGGCCGACGCCCACACACATGGTCGCCAGGCCCTTGCGCCCGCCGCTCTTCTCCAGCTGGTGAAGCGCAGTCAGCACCAGGCGGGCACCGCTCATGCCCAGCGGGTGGCCCAGGGCGATCGCCCCGCCGTTGGGGTTCACCTGCGGCGCATCGTCGGCCACACCCAGCTCACGCAGCACCGCCAGGCCTTGGCTGGCAAAGGCTTCGTTGAGCTCGATCACATCGAAATCATTCACCGCCACACCCAGGCGCTCGGTCAGCTTGCGTACCGCCGGCACCGGGCCGATACCCATGACACGCGGGGCAACACCGGCGCTGGCCATGCCCAGTACGCGGGCACGTGGGGTCAGGCCGTGTTTCTTCACCGCCTCGGCCGAGGCGAGGATCAGTGCCGCAGCGCCATCGTTGACGCCCGAGGCGTTGCCTGCGGTGACGGTCTTGTCCGGGCCGTTGACCGGCTTGAGCTTGGTCAGCGCTTCGAGGGTGGTTTCAGGGCGCAGGTGTTCGTCACGCTCGACGATGGTTTCACCCTTCTTGTGGGCGATACGCACCGGCACGATCTCTTCGGCAAAGAACCCGGCGGCCTGGGCCGCAGCAGCCTTCTGCTGGCTGCGCAGGGCAAAGGCGTCCTGGTCAGCGCGGGATACCTGGTAGTCGTCGGCCACGTTGTCGGCGGTTTCCGGCATCGCGTCAACGCCGTACTGGCTCTTCATCAATGGGTTGATGAAACGCCAGCCGATGGTGGTGTCTTCCAGCTTCATGTTGCGCGAGTAGCCGCTTTCGGCCTTGCCCATGACGAACGGCGCACGCGACATCGACTCGACGCCGCCGGCAATCACAAACTCCATTTCACCGCTGGCAATGGCGCGGAAGGCCGTGCCGATGGCGTCCATGCCCGAGGCGCACAGGCGGTTCAGGGTCACACCGGGGACGCTCTCTGGCAGGCCAGCCAACAGCAGGGCCATGCGCGCGACGTTGCGGTTGTCTTCACCGGCCTGGTTGGCGCAGCCGAAGAACACTTCGTCGAGCTGATCCCACTGTACCGACGGGTTGCGTTCGATCAACGCCTTCAGCGGAACGGCTGCCAGGTCGTCGGCACGCACGCCGGCCAGGGCGCCGCCGAAGCGGCCGATCGGGGTGCGGATGGCGTCACAGATAAATACTTCACGCATCAGGCTTCTCCTGCCAGGGGTGCTACGTTGAGCCCAGATTAAGGAGACTGAGGGTTCGCTTACAATTCGATAATCGACTAAACGTGCGGTTATCGAACAAAATGTTGCCCTGCTATCCATCTCCGATGACGGGGCCGCCAGGCGGCCCCCGCCTGATCAGGTCGCGTCGGCGTGGCTCACCAACCCTTTGACGATCACGCCTACCGTTGCCAGCGCCGCCGGCACCAGCAATGCAGTCAGCACCTGCTCGAAGTTCCAGCCCAGGCCCAGCAACGTTGCACCGCTCCAGGCCCCGAGGATCGCGCCGAAGCGGCCGATGCCCAGCATCCACGATACGCCTGTGGCGCGGCCTTGGGTCGGGTAGAAGCGTGCGGCCAGCGATGGCATGGCCGACTGCGCGCCGTTGACGCACATGCCAGCCACAAGCACCAGGGTAGCGAGCACGGTGATGTTGCCCAGGCTCTGGCCCACGGCGTAGGCGAACACCCCGGCCAGCAGGTAGAAGATGCCAATGACCTTGTGCGGGTTGAAGCGGTCCATGGCCCAGCCTACCCCTACGGCGCTGAGTACGCCGCCGAACTGGAACAACGCACCGATGAACGCGGCCTGTTCCATGCTGGCGCCGCTGTCACGCATCAGTGTCGGTAGCCAGCTGGTCAGCAGGTAGACGATCACCAGGCCCATGAAGTAGGTCAGCCACAGCAGCACCGTGCCCAGGCCGTAAGTCCCGGAGAAGATCACCGCAAACACGTTGCGCGCAGCCACGGCCTTCTGCTCCGGTACGCTGAAGCTGGCCGCCTGCGCCACCACCGCCGGCGCGATCGGTGCCAAGGTCTTGCGCACCTTGTCGTTACCGCGGTTGCGCACCACCAGGAAGCGCGCCGATTCCGGCAGCCAGACCATCAGCACCACGGCCAGCAGCAACGGCAGCACGCCACCGATCACCAGCAGGCTGTGCCAGCCGTAGGCCGGGATCATCTTCGCGGAGATGAAACCACCACCGGCCATGCCCAGGTTGAAGCCGCAGAACATGCTGGTCACCAGCAGCGACTTGAGGCGCTCCGGGGTGTATTCGGACAGCAGCGTGGTGGCATTGGGCATCCCCGCCCCCAGCCCCAGGCCCGTCAGGAAACGCAGCACCAGCAGTTGGTCGACGTTGCCGGCATAGGCCGAAGCCAGGCTGAAACCACCGAACACCAGCACCGCACCGACCAGCACGCCCTTGCGCCCGAAACGATCGGCCAGCGGCCCGGAGCCCAAGGCACCGAACACCATGCCGATCAACGCGGCACTCATCACCGGGCCGAGGCTGGCACGGTCGATGCCCCACTCCTGCGACAAGGCAGGCGCGATAAAGCCCATGGCCGCAGTATCGAGGCCATCGAGGAAAACGATCAGGAAGCAGAGGATCACCACCCGCCACTGATAGCGCGACAGCGGTTGTTCATTGATGAACGACTGGACGTCGAGATTATTCCCGACAGCGTGAGGTTGGTTCATTGTTGTTATCCAGAAAGGGGGCACGGTCGGGCCACTGCACTTGGGTCAAGAGCACAGGGCTTGAATATCGAATAAGTGCGGCCTGAATCAGCCTGGATACAACGATACTGCGAACGGGTGCGGCCGCGGCAGTCGAGTGACAGTGGTCATGGGATGCGCCTCTTATGTTTTTCTTGTATCGGTCGGCAGAGCCGACCGTTGCGAGAGACATTAATCAGCGATGGCGGGTGGCGCAATTCACCCGGAGCGACACTGTGCGTTTATCGAACAGGAAACAGTGTCGCCAACACCGTCAACCGAACAACTGGTGACAAAGGTCGCGGCTGGCCGCCAGCAGAATCGGCAGGAAGCGCTGCTCAAGCTCGCTGCGTGTGACCCGCCCGACATGGGTGCTCACGTTCAGTGCCGCCAGCACCTGCCCGGACGCATCATAGATAGGCACGGCGATCGAGCGCAGCCCCTGCTCCAGTTCCTGATCGACCACACACCAGCCCTGCTCCCGCACCTGCTGGATGCAGGCGAAAAGCGACTCGGGGTCATTCAGGGTACGGCTGGTGCGCGCCTTGAGGTCGGCGCGGTCGAGGTACTCGCGCAGGCTGGTGTCGTCCATCGCCGCCAGCAGGATGCGGCCCATGGACGTGCAATAGGCCGGCAACCGCCCGCCAACCGAAAGATCGACCGATATCAGCCGCTCCACAGTGGCCGAACGAGCTATATAAAGAATGTCGTCGCCTTCGAGGGTGGCCATGTTGGCAGCCTCGTGCAACTGGTCGCTGATGCGGTCCAGATAGGGCTGGGCCGATACCGCCAGCGGCGTCGACGACAGGTAGGCATGGCCCAGGGTCAGCACTTTCGGCAACAGCGAATAGGTGCGCCCGTCGGTGGTGGCGTAACCCAGCTTGATCAGCGTGTGCAGGCAGCGGCGCACGGCGGCCCTGGGGATTTCGGTGCGATGGCTGATCTGGGCAATGGTCAGGTGGCGCTTGCGCTCCTGAAAGGCCTGGATCACCGCCAGGCCACGCGCCAGGGAGGTCATGAAGTCAGGGTCACCGGTAAACGCCTGAATGCGCTTGGCCGGCGAGGCCACGATCGGCGGTGCCAGTGCGGGTGCGCTCGGGCGTATCGCCTCTGGGTTGGCAGATTCGTTGGCCGTGGTTTCGTCGTTCATCGCTCACCTCAAAAAAATCGCTGGCTCGTGCGATTATCGAACGAACGGCCGATAATCGCAATTGACCGCCGACAAATTTACTTATACCTTTCTCCTGCCACATGTGGCTTCTTTGGAGAGACTGGTCAGGTACCCACCGTAGAAGTCCCCAGGCAACGGCCTCGCCTCGTGCGGGGCCGTTTTATTTCCGCCCTGCGGTCAAAAGACAGTGAACTCTTCCCGAAGCTGTTTGCTCAAAGTTTGTACAGGCCGCCTGAGACCTTGAAACTTTGCACGCTATTACATAAATATCCCTGTTTGGCGATTTACCGATTGCTATAATCGATTCCGCTGGCCTGGATAAACACTCCGGCAATGGAATACTGGCCCGGCTTTCATCCGCCAACCAGCACGTCGTGCATGGGCAACTTGTACCTGCACGCAACATCAGCCACTTCTACTCATTCAGGTATTACTGTGACGAAAGATGAACTGCGCGCGGAACTCGAGCGCCAGGCAGAACGTTACAAGGAAGTATACGGTGGTGAAGTCACCACCTATGCCGCGCAACCGGAACCGGAACGCAAGCCCTGGCGCAAACGCGCCACCGTTCAGGACCAGGCGTTCAACCAGGAACTGGAAAAAATGGAAAAGGAACTGCGCAGCGAGCAGCCCTGAGCTGCCTGCTGCACTGCCATCACGTCGCGGGCCAGGCGCCCTCGACGCGGCCGATCTTTACCGAAAGGCCGAGGATGAAATGGAATTACACAAATTTCATACAACCGTTTGAAGCGCTTCCGCGCCAAGATTTTTCCAGAAATTTAACGAATTTTTGGCAATTTCTTGATTTTTAACGGAACTTTTTCTGCCAGATCACGTCACCTGCTGGGCTGAGAGGGCGCTCACAAAGCTGCCATCGGTCAGCAGTGGGTGCATCGATTGCCAAGGTTTTCTGGCATAATCCCGCCCCCCTATGACCGCCAGACAACCTTCATGATCGATTTATTCAGCGGACTGGATGCCTGGGTACTGGTGAGCCTGCTGCTCGCCCTGACCTTCGTGCTCGCATTCGAGTTCATCAATGGCTTTCATGACACCGCAAACGCGGTAGCCACCGTCATCTATACCAAAGCCATGCCACCACACCTGGCCGTGTTCTTCTCCGGGGTGTTCAACTTCCTCGGCGTTCTGCTCGGCGGCGTCGGGGTGGCTTATGCCATCGTGCACCTGCTGCCGGTCGAACTGCTGATCAATGTGAATACCGGGCATGGCCTGGCCATGGTCTTCTCGTTGCTGGCCGCTGCCATTACCTGGAACCTCGGCACCTGGTACTTCGGCATCCCCGCCTCCAGCTCGCACACCCTGATTGGTTCGATCCTCGGCGTGGGCCTGGCCAACGCGCTGATCAACGACATTCCGCTGGGCGATGGCGTCAACTGGCAGAAGGCGATCGACATCGCCATGTCGCTGGTGGTCTCGCCAATGGCCGGTTTCGCTGTCGCTGCACTGGTGCTGATTGGCCTGAAATGGTGGCGCCCGCTGTCGAAGATGCACAAGACGCCAGAGCAGCGTCGCAAGCTCGACGACAAGAAGCACCCACCGTTCTGGAACCGCCTGGTGCTGGTGATTTCGGCCATGGGCGTGAGCTTCGTGCACGGTTCCAACGATGGCCAGAAAGGTATCGGCCTGATCATGCTGGTGCTGATCGGTATCGTCCCGGCCAAGTTCGTTCTCGACCTGAACAGCACCACCTACCAGATCGAGCGCACCCGCGACGCGACCACGCACCTGAGCCAGTTCTACCAGCGCAACGCCGCTACCCTGGGCGAATTCCTGGCCCTGGGCAAGGCACAGGCCAGCGACCTGCCGGAGCAGTTCAGCTGCAACCCGCAGCAGACGGAGCCAACCATCGCCGCGCTGCAAAGCTCGTTGCAAGGTGTGACCGACTATCGCGCCCTGGAAGCCGAGAAACGCGTCGAAGTGCGCCGCTACCTGCTGTGCCTGGACGACACCGCGAAGAAGGTCGGCAAGCTGCCTGGCCTGGACGCCCGTGAAAAGGCCGACCTCGAGAAGCTGCGCAAGGACCTGACCGCGACCACCGAATACGCCCCGTTCTGGGTGATCGTGGCCGTCGCCCTGGCCCTGGGCCTGGGCACCATGGTTGGCTGGAAGCGTGTGGTGCTGACCGTCGGCGAGAAGATCGGCAAGCAGGGCATGACCTATGCCCAGGGCATGTCGGCCCAGATCACCGCAGCCTGCGCCATCGGCATGGCCAACGTGTTCGCCCTGCCGGTCTCGACCACCCATGTGCTGTCGTCCGGCGTTGCCGGCACCATGGTCGCCAACAAGAGCGGCCTGCAAGGCGGCACCGTCAAGACCATCCTGCTGGCCTGGGTACTGACCCTGCCGGCCTCGATGGGCCTGGCGGCCGGCCTGTTCTGGCTGGCGTCCAAGGCACTGGCCTGAGCGATACCGCTGTACTGAAGAAGGCGCCCCAGGGCGCCTTTTTCATGGGTATCGCCAACACAGACCATCACAATTACCTTTTCTTGCCACCCAACAACGACCCCATCAACCCTCGCACCAGCTGCCGCCCCAACTGATTCGCCGCCTGGCGCACCGCCGACTTGATTGCCTGCCCCGCTGCACTCTGCAGAAACTCGCCTGCCTTGTCAGTGAAACTCTCTTCGTCCGCCTTTGGCACTGGCGCCGGCTCCACTGGCTCTCCTTTACGCTGGGTCAGCATTTCATACGCCGACTCCCGGTCAATCGCCTTGTCATAACGCCCCAGCAAAGGCGAAGCCGCAATCAACGCACTCCGTTCGGCCGCACTCAACGGCCCGATCCGCGATTGCGGTGGTGCAATCAGCACCCGCTGGACCATCGCCGGCGTGCCCTTGTCTTCCAGGGTGCCGACCAATGCCTCACCAATCCCCAGTTCGCTCAGCACCGCCAGGCTGTCAAACGCCGGGTTCGGGCGGAAGCCATCCGCCACGGCCCTCAGCGACTTCTGCTCTTTGGCGGTAAAGGCGCGCAGGCCGTGCTGGATACGCAAGCCCAGCTGGGCCAATACGCTATCGGGCAGATCGCCCGGCGACTGGGTGACGAAATACACGCCAACCCCCTTGGAACGGATCAGCCGCACCACCTGCTCCAGGCGGTCCTGCAGTGCTTTCGGCGTGCCGTTGAACAACAGATGCGCCTCATCGAAGAACAGCGCCAGTACCGGTTTGTCGGCATCACCGCGCTCCGGCAGCTGCTCGAACAGCTCAGCCAGCAACCACAGCAGGAATGTTGCGTACACCTTCGGTGCCTCATGCACCAGTCGGCTGGCATCAAGCAGGTGGATACGCCCGCGGCCATCGGCATCCGGCCGCAACAGGTCCTCCAGTTGCAGCGCCGGTTCGCCAAACAGCGCCTCGGCGCCCTGCTGCTCCAGGGTTGCCAGCCGGCGCAGCAAGGCCTGGGTCGAGCCAGTGGTCATCAACGCGCTGTCTTCGCCGAGCAGTTGCGGGTTGTCCTTCAGGTGGGCCAACAAGGCCTTGAGGTCTTTCAGGTCAAGCAGCAGCAAGCCATCGCGATCCGCCACCTTGTACGCCGCATACAACGCGGCTTGCTGGCTGTCGGTCAACTCCAGCAGGTTGCCAAGCAGCAACGGGCCCATTTCGCTGAGCGTGGTACGCAACGGGTGGCCTGACTGCCCCGCGACATCCCAAAGCGTTACCGGATAGGCTTTTGGCGTGTGCCCCAGCCAAGGCATGCCAGCGATCCGCTCGGCCACCTTGCCCTGCGGCGCACCTGCCGCACCCAGGCCGCACAGGTCGCCTTTGACGTCTGCCGCAAATACCGCCACCCCAGCATCGCTGAACACCTCCGCCAGGTGCTGCAGGGTCACGGTCTTGCCAGTGCCGGTAGCCCCGGCGACCAGGCCGTGGCGATTGGCAAGGCGCATGGCTTGCTGAACGGGTTGCCCGCCCGGGTCTGCGCCTACAACTATGGTCGATGTTTCTGACATCTCTTTAATCCCCCGCTCAAGCTTTAGCTTAATTCGGCCGATACCTTTGGGTGATATTCGCCTTAATAGACAGGAGCAACCGAAAAAGGACTTTTCGGGATGTTGCACTGTTTGCAGCGACACCGTGCGAACGCCCGATAAAAACCTTAGCGGAACCGATTACGCCATGAACAAAAACCTGCGTTTCAGCCACAAGATCCTTCTGGCTGCGTCATTGATCGTGATACTCGCCTTCAGCCTGTTCACCCTTTACAACGATTACCTCCAGCGTAATGCGATCCGCGAGAATCTGGAGAATTATCTGGCTGAAATGGGCGAATCCACTTCGACCAACATCCGCAACCTGTTCGATGGCCGTATCAAGCTGGTGGAAAACCTGGCGCAGAACATTGCCCAGCAACCGGCCAACGCCGAAACACTGATGGGCCAGAATGCCCTGATCTCGAGCTTCCTCACGGTCTATCTGGGCAAGGTCGATGGTGGCTTCAGCGTGCGCCCGGACTCCAAGATGCCGGATGGCTACGACCCGCGCACCCGCCCTTGGTACAAGGACGGCATGAACGCCCAGGGTGCGATTCTCACCGAGCCCTACATCGACCTGACCACCAACAAGATGGTCATCGGCATCCTCAGCAAGGTTTCCGCCAGCGTTGGCGTGGTCGGTGGCGACCTGGCCCTCGATGGCCTGGTGCAGATCATCAACTCGCTGAACTTTGGCGGCATGGGTTATGCCTTCCTGGTCAACGACCAGGGCAAGATCCTGGTCCATCCGGACAAGGAACTGGTCATGAAGTCGCTGTCGGACCTGTTCCCGCAGCAAACGCCGAAACTGTCCGGCGAGCTGACCGAAGTCGATGCCAACGGCCAGGCTCGCCTGCTGACCTTCACCCCGATCAAGGGCCTGCCTTCGGCCAACTGGTACATCGGCCTGTCGGTGGACAAGGACAAGGCCTTTGCCATGCTCAGCACCTTCCGCACCTCGGCGGTGATCGCCACCCTGGTGGCGGTGGTGATCATCATCGGCCTGCTCGGCCTGCTGATCCGCGTGCTGATGCAGCCGCTGCACACCATGACCCGCGCCATGGAAGACATCGCCGAAGGTGAAGGCGACCTGACCAAGCGCCTGAGCATCCACAACCACGACGAGTTCGGCATTCTCGGCAAAGCCTTCAACCGCTTCGTCGAACGTATCCATGGCTCGATCCGCGAAGTGTCGTCGGCGACCGAGCAGGTCAACGAAGTGGCCCTGCGCGTCATCAGCGCCTCGAACTCGTCGATGGCTAATTCCGACGAGCAATCCAACCGCACCAACAGTGTGGCTGCGGCCATCAACGAACTCGGCGCCGCCGCCCAGGAAATCGCCGGCAATGCCGCCCAGGCCTCGCAGCACGCCAGCTCCGCGCGCCTGCTGGCCGAGGAAGGCCAACAGGTGGTGGAGCGCAACATCGCCGCGATGAACCGCCTGTCCGACCTGATTGTCACCTCGAGCGCGCACATCGAGACGCTCAACAGCAAGACCGTGAACATCGGCCAGATCCTCGAAGTGATCACCAGCATTTCCCAGCAGACCAACCTGCTGGCGCTCAATGCCGCGATCGAAGCGGCCCGCGCCGGTGAGGCCGGGCGTGGTTTTGCCGTGGTCGCCGACGAAGTCCGCAACCTGGCGCATCGCACCCAGGAGTCGGCACAGCAGGTGCAGACCATGATCGAAGAGCTGCAGGTCGGTGCCCGCGAGTCGGTCGACACCATGGGCCAGAGCCAGCGCCACAGCCAGGACAGCATGCAGATCGCCAACCAGGCCGGCGAGCGCCTGGACAGCGTGACCGTGCGCATCGGCGAGATCGACGGCATGAACCAGTCGGTGGCGACGGCCACCGAAGAGCAGACCGCCGTGGTCGACTCGATCAACATGGACATCAACGAGATCAACATGCTCAACCAGGAAGGTGTCGAGAACCTGCAGGCCACCTTGCGCGCCTGCTCGGATCTGGAGCAGCAGGCCACCCGCTTGAAGCACCTGGTCGGCAGCTTCCGCATCTGAACGTCAGACCGCGTCGCCTGCTTCGCGGCTGAAGCCGCTCCTACAGGATTGTGGAAATTCCTGTGCGAGCGGCTTCAGCAGCGAAGAATCCAGCACTGCCTTCCCGCTTAACCCGATCGAACAAACTATCCTTCAGAAAGGTCAACCTTTAGGCGCGTCATCGCCAGATGACACACCCGAAGACGATCCTGGAGGGATGCTGATCGTGCACATAGCCGACATCACCATGTTCTACGCGCCGGCCAGCGGCGGCGTGCGGACTTACCTCGATGCCAAACACCATCGCCTCGACGCGCTTTCGGGCGTACGCCACAGCCTCCTGATCCCCGGCCCCAGCGCCAGCCATGCCGATGGCATCTACCAGGTGCCCGCACCGCCCCTGCCGTTCGGCAAAGGCTACCGTTTCCCGGTGCGCCTGGCGCCGTGGTGCAACGTGCTGCGCCGCCTCAAGCCCGACCTGATCGAAGTCGGCGACCCCTATCTCACCGCCTGGGCGGCACTGGAAGCCCGGCGCAAGCTCGACGTACCGGTGATCGGCTTCTACCACTCCGACCTGCCGCTGCTGGTGAGCAACCGCATGGGCAACTGGTTCACGCCCAATGTCGAGGCCTATGTCAGCAAGTTGTATGGCAATTTCGACCGGGTATTGGCGCCCAGCCTGGTGATGGCCGACAAGCTGCGCCGCCTGGGTGTACGTGACGTGCATGTGCAGCGCCTGGGTGTCGACCTGCAGACCTTCCATCCCGACCATCGCGACCCGCAACTGCGGGCCCAGCTGGGCATTGCCGATACCAGCCGCCTGCTCATCTATGCCGGGCGCGGTTCACGGGAGAAGAACCTGCCGGTGCTGCTCGAATGCATGCAACACCTGGGGCGCCCCTATCACCTGCTGCTGGTCGGCTCGAACATGCCGGCCAGCGTGCCCGACAACGTCAGCGTCATCGACCAGTTCCGCCCGCCACAGGAAGTCGCCCGCCTGATGGCCAGCGCCGACCTGCTGGTACACGCCGGCGACCAGGAAACCTTCGGCCTGGTCATCCTCGAAGCCATGGCCAGCGCCACCCCAGTGGTCGCCGTACGCGCTGGGGCCTTCGGCGAGATCGTCAACGAACACTGCGGGCGCTTGTGCCGGGCCAACGATGGCCAGGCCATGGCCCTGGCCGTACGCGAAGCGTTCGAAACAGGTGTGCGCAAGCTCGGCGCCCAGGCCCGCCTGCATGTGGAGCAGCACTATTCGTGGGACAACGTGGTGGCTGGCCTGCTGCAACACTACCAGGCCGTGCTCGGCCACCAACCCCAGGTACGCGCCCATGGCTGAGCCCGCAGGGGCATCGGGCAGCCTGATGCTGGTGCTGCACGATATCGCGCCCGAAACCTGGCCGGACTACCAGCCGTTCGTGCAGGCCGTGGACGAAATGGGCAATGTGCCAATGACCTGGCTGGTGGTGCCAGACTTCCATCACCGCAACCCGCTGACCCGCTCACCAACCTTCTGCCGCCTGCTCGAACGGCGCCTGGCCCGGGGTGACGAACTGGCGTTGCATGGCTTCTACCACGCCGACGACGGGCCAACGCCGCGCAGCTTCGGCGAATACTTCATGCGCCGTATCTACACCCACGAAGGCGAGTTCTATGCCCTTGACCAGGCGCAAGCCCTGCAGCGCCTGGAGCAGGGCCTGGCCCTGTTCGCCGGGCAGGGCTGGCCGGTGGCCGGTTTCGTCGCTCCAGGCTGGCTGATGAGCCAAGGCACCCGGCAAGCCCTGAGCCAACTGCCGCTGCGCTACACCAGCACGCCCCAGCACCTGTATCGCTTGCCGGACTTCACCGCATTCGAGGCGCCGGGGCTGGTATGGAGCGCACGCAGCGCCTGGCGCCGAGGGCTGTCGAGGGTGGTCTGTGACTGGCAGTGCCGGCACTGGCGCACAGCTCAAACCCTGCGTCTTGGCTTGCACCCGGTGGACATGCGCCACCGCTCAGCGCGAAGCTACTGGCTGCGCACCCTCGATAACCTGCTGCTGCAAGGCCGCGAGCCGCTGACCAAGTCGGCCTGGCTGGAGCGCCAGGTGATCGCATGAACCGCTTCGGCTGGCTGGCCCTGGCACTGGCCGGCGCCTTGCTGGTACCGGCGTTGCTCGGCGGCAACGAACTGCTGCCCAGGCTGGCGACCTTCGATACCGGGCTGTTGCTGACCCTACTCGGCATGATCCTGCTGTGCTGGGTGATCAATGCCATGCGCCTGCGCCTGCTGCTCGGCGAGCAAGCGACACAGCTTGGCCGTGTGCGCAGCCTCGGCGTGGTGATGGCCACCGAGTTCGCGATCTGTACCACGCCTGGCGGCAGCGGTGGCCCGATCACCCTCATGGCCCTGCTCGCCCGTGACCGCATCGGGCCGGCCCGCAGTGGTGCGGTATTTGCCATGGATCAGTTGAACGACCTGCTGTTCTTTTTCTGCGCGATGCTGGCGATTGCCGGTTATGCCCTGTTCCACAGCCTGGGGCGCAGCCAACAAAGCATGTTGTTGGGCAGCGCCTTGCTGCTGTGTGCAGCCCTGGCCATGATCGTGGTACTGCTGCGTTATCGCCGGGCTGTGATGCGCTTCAACGGGCGCCTGCTGCAACGCCTGGGCATGCCCGGCAAGCGCAGGCGCCGCTGGGCCCGCAAGGTGCTGCATTTCATCGACGCCCTGGCACAGACCTGGCAGCTGCCCAAACGCTCCCTGGCGCTGGTGTTCACCCTCACCTGCCTGCACTGGAGCCTGCGCTACAGCGTGCTGTACCTGGTGCTGCAGGGCCTGGGAGTGGAGCTGTCGTGGATTCCGAGCTTCCTGGTGCAGATGCTGTCACTCAGCGCCGGGCAATTCAGCCTAATGCCAGGTGGCGCCGGTGCCGCCGAGCTGACTTCGGCCAGCCTGCTGACGCCTCTGGTGGGCAGTTCGACAGCCGCAGCGGCGATCGTGATCTGGCGGGCGGTCACTTACTACTTTTATCTGCTGGCGGGCGGGCCGGTGTTTGTCTGCCTGCTGGCGCGTCCGTTGCTGGAGCGCTGGCGGGGTCAGGCGAGTTGAGCTGGCGCCACAATTCGGCGGCATCGGGGAAGTCGGTGCCGTCGTCGTCACTCAGGGCTTCTGGGTCGTAGCGGGCCAGGCAGCCTTCGCCGAGGGTGGGGGGAGTTGAGGCAGTAGGTTTGTTGCGCGAGATTGCCATCATGTTCTCCGCAAAGCATCGGGGGCCGCGATGCAGCCCCCGCAGTGGTATCAGTCAAAAACCACGGTCTTGTTGCCGTGCACCAGCACGCGGTCTTCCAGGTGATAGCGCAGGCCGCGGGCCAACACCATCTTCTCGACGTCACGGCCGAAGCGGACCATGTCTTCGATGCTGTCGGCGTGGCTCACACGCACCACGTCCTGCTCGATGATCGGGCCGGCATCCAGCTCTTCGGTCACGTAGTGGCAGGTCGCACCGATCAACTTCACGCCACGCAGGGCTGCCTGGTGATACGGCTTGGCGCCAACGAACGACGGCAGGAAGCTGTGGTGGATGTTGATGACCTTTTCGGCATAGTCCTGGCACAGTTGCGGCGGCAGGATCTGCATGTAACGCGCCAGCACCACCACGTCAGCCGCATGCTCCTGGACCAGGCGCGACACTTCGGCAAAGGCCGGGGCCTTGTCCTTGGGGTCGACCGGCACGTGGAAGAACGGAATGCCGTGCCACTCGACCATGCTGCGCAGGTCGTTGTGGTTGGAAATCACACACGGGATCTCGCAATCCAGTTCATCGGTGTGCCAGCGGTGCAGCAGGTCGGCCAGGCAGTGCGATTCGCGGCTGGCCATCAGCACCACGCGCTTCTTTTGTGCCGAGTCGGTGACACGCCAGGTCATGGAGAACTCTTCGGCGATCGGCGCGAAGGCTTCGCGGAACGCCTCGATACCGAATGGCAGCGATTCGGCGCGGATTTCATGGCGCATGAAGAACCAGCCGCTCTGCTCATCGGAGTGGTGGCTGGCTTCGTTGATCCAGCCATTGTACAAGGCCAGGAAATTACTGACTTTCGCCACGATGCCAACACGGTCGGGGCAGGCGATCACCAGACGATAGGTGCGCATGAATTAAGACTCCAGAACTTCGCAAAGGCGCTCATTCTAGCGGCCCGACCAAAAAAACGCAGTAATCATTGCGCCCGCCGGCAGCGCCAAGCCCAGCAAGGCAGGGCGAAAAGCGCGCTACTACAGCCTGATGACGATCAGGACGAACTGCAGGGCCATATGTAAATTTTTCTTAATCTTGAGATATTTTGTCACAGGGCTTCTAACAGTTAAGTGCCGAATAATATGTTTACTTGAGAGTATCGCCTGTCTATTATTGCCTCACTCATTTCTGAACACGCATTAAAGGAACACTCCATGTCCCTGATCAACGAATACCGCGCTACCGAAGAAGCCATCAAGGAACTTCAGGCCCGCCTGGCCAACCTGTCGCAGGATGACAAGCTGAAGAAAGAACTGGAGTTCGAAGGCAAACTGCGCACCCTGATGGGCGAATACTCCAAGTCGCTGCGCGACGTCATCGCCCTGCTCGACCCAGAGTCGAAACTGAGCAAAGCCCCACGCGGTGCAGCGAAACCAGTCGCTACCAAGCGTGCGCGCAAGGTCAAGCAATACAAGAACCCGCACAACGGTGAAGTGATCGAAACCAAAGGCGGCAACCACAAGACCCTTAAAGAATGGAAAGCCAAATGGGGTGGTGACGTGGTTGAAAGCTGGGCGACTCTGCTGGACTGATTGTCCACATCAGCACGCTGCATATACAAACAAGAACGCCGGCATGATGCCGGCGTTTTTGTTTGCTCACTCAAGAGCTGATAGCAAACTGCTCACTCAAGTTGCGGGCATGCACCTGCCAAGCGTCCAACACCCGCCGCCCGGCCTCGTCGGCGTTGGCCCAGGCGCTCAGCCTGGCCTGCTCGAAATCACCCAGCGTGTTCGGTGCGCCCCACTGCGGGTCACTCAGGCGCTGCTGGCAGAAGCTGTACCAGCGCTGGCGCTCTTCGCTGTTCAACGTCTCGGGAAAGTTTCGCGCGCGGTAGCGGAACAACAACTCCGGCAGGCGCGGATCATCGAACATCCAGTGACCATGGCCTAACTGTGCAGGGTCCAGCGTGCGAACTTGCTCGCACAGGCGGCGGTCACGATCACCGATAAATCCGTCATACAACTGCTGTTCCGGGTCTTCAACCGCAGCAAAGTCCTCCTTGCCGTAGATATGCTCAAGCTTGTCTTGCCATTCAGCCTGTTGATTAGCCAACTGTTCAGCGCGTGATTGCATCAGTGCCAGATCGATGCCCAGTCGCTGCTGATCGGCGGGGCGCAATACCGAAATCGGAGCGACTACCGGGCAGCGATTGATCTGCACCAACTTGAGCGGAACCGGTAATTGTCCTTCAGTTAATTCCTCATGCCGCGTGTACAAACGCTCGCGCAGTACCTCGGCACGTTCCCTTATTAACGGTAGGGTTTCCTGATGCAGGTCGCACACAATCAGAGCATTGCGATTACGTGGGTGCCAGGCCAATGGCAGGACCACCCCCAGATAATTACGCGCTGCGGAAAAGCGTCCGGATATATGCACCAGCGGCTGCAATAGACGGATCTGCTCCATCACTTTGTGCTTGCTGCGTAACTGGAACAGCCACTCGTACAACTTGGGTTGTTGCTGCCTGATCAGGCGTGCCAGGGCAATCGTGGCCCGTACGTCGGAAAGCGCTTCATGGGCATGCCCGTGGTCGATGCCGTTGGCCTGGCTGAGCAATTCCAGACGCAGGCTGGTGCGCCCGTCCTGTTGCGGCCAGACGATGCCCTCCGGACGCAGGGCATAGGCAGTGCGCACCACGTCGATCAGGTCCCAGCGGCTGTTGCCGCCCTGCCACTCGCGGGCATAAGGGTCGAAGAAGTTGCGGTACAGACTGTAGCGGGTCACTTCATCGTCGAAGCGCAGGGTGTTGTAACCGGCAGCACATGTGCCAGGGCGTGCCAACTGCGCGTGGACCCGGGTCATGAACTCGGCTTCGCACAGGCCCTGGTTGGCGAGTTGCTCGGGGGTGATGCCAGTGACCAGGCAGGCGGCCGGGTGCGGCAGAATATCGTCCGAAGGGCGGCAATAGAGGTTGATCGGCTCTTCGATCTCGTTGAGTTCGAAATCGGTGCGCACGCCAGCGACCTGTAACGGCCGGTCGCAGCGCGGGTTGATGCCAGTGGTTTCGTAGTCGTGCCAGAAGATGCTGGAAGTCACGGGGTCGTCCTGTTTCGAGGTCGACCCGATTTTAGCGGAGACAGGCTCAGGCGGAAGCGTTGGCGGGGCGGAAACTGAAATAGTCGCGCAGCGAGCGGACGAATTCATCGTATTCGCGCGGGGCCTGCAGCAGCATGAAACCGGAATCGTAGTGGCCTGGGGTCTGGTCTTCGCGGCACCACAGGCAACTGGCGGTCAGGTTGATGAACTGAAACCCGCCACCGGCCAGCGGGATGCGCAGTTGCAGCTCGAAGTCCGGGCCGACCAGCACAGGCAGCGAGCTGATCAGCATGATCCCGTCTTCGGAGGCATTGCCCAGCTGACCGATCGGCTGATCGGTAAAGCGGTTGTAGACCTTCAGCACACAAGGCAACTGATGGCGTTCGATATGGCGCTTGATGAACATGATCGCGAGTGCAGTCCCGTACCTGATGCCAGGAATGCAAGGTACTGGCGGTTGTTGTAACAGCTGAGTTACAGATTAGCGCAGCACGCCGGGCAAATCCCGTGAAATTAATGACACCTTGGTGTTAACGCCAAGTAGGGGTATTCACCGGATTGGCCACCGCCGCCTCTGCACCACGGTAGTGCCCGAGCTTCTGCAGGGTCTCCAGGCGTGCCTTGGCCCGGTAGGCGTATTCATTGCCCGGATACTGCTGAATCAGGTACTCGTAGGTCTGCGCCGCATCCACATAAAGCATGTCACGCTCCAGGCACTGGCCACGCAGCAGCGACACTTCCGGGTGGATGAACGGCCGCGCACGGCTTGTGCGGTCGACCTGCGACAACTCCAGCATGACCTTCGAGCAATCGCCCCGGTCATAGGCGCGGTAGGCGTTGTTCAGGTGGTGGTCCATGGACCAGCGGGTGCAGCCGACGGTGCTGGCCGCCAGGGTGATTACGATCAGGGCGCGCATGGGGTATCTCCTTTGATGCCTGTTTATCGGCCATTGCCGGCAAATCTTCACAGCCATTTGCAAGGATACTCCCGCCCGTTCAAATGCCACCCTGCATTGGTCGCAGGTAGTGCAACGGAACAATGACTACAGCGCAATTGAGGAGTAGCCTTTCGCTGCGCTTCACTATAGGAGTCTGTGCATGAGCATCCGCCGTACCAAAATCGTCGCCACCCTTGGCCCCGCCAGCAACTCGCCGGAAGTGATCGAACAGCTGATCCTCGCCGGCCTGGACGTGGCACGCCTGAACTTCTCCCACGGCACTCCGGACGAGCACAAGGCGCGCGCCCGCCTGATCCGTGAGATCGCCGCCAAGAACGGCCGCCATGTCGCACTGCTGGGTGACCTGCAGGGTCCGAAGATCCGCATCGCCAAGTTCGCCAACAAGCGCATCGAATTGAAGATCGGTGACAAGTTCACCTTCTCCACCGCCCACCCGCTGACCGAAGGCAACCAGGACATCGTCGGCATCGACTATCCCGACCTGGTCAAGGACTGCGGCGTTGGCGACGAACTGCTGCTCGACGACGGCCGCGTGGTCATGCGCGTCGAGACCGCCACCGCAGACGCCCTGCACTGCGTGGTGATCATCGGTGGCCCGCTGTCGGACCACAAAGGCATCAACCGCAAAGGTGGCGGCCTGACCGCGCCGGCCCTGACCGAAAAAGACAAGGCCGACATCAAGCTCGCTGCGGAAATGGACCTGGACTACCTGGCCGTCTCCTTCCCGCGTGACGCCAGCGACATGGAATACGCGCGCAAGCTGCGTGACGAAGCCGGCGGCAGTGCCTGGCTGGTCGCCAAGATCGAACGCGCCGAAGCGGTGGCCGACGACGAAACCCTCGACAAGCTGATCCTCGCTTCCGACGCCGTGATGGTTGCCCGTGGCGACCTGGGCGTGGAAATCGGCGACGCCGAACTGATCGCCATCCAGAAGAAGATCATCCAGCACGCCCGCCGCAACAACAAGGCGGTGATCGTCGCGACCCAGATGATGGAGTCGATGATCCAGAACCCGATGCCGACCCGTGCCGAAGTGTCCGACGTGGCCAACGCCGTGCTGGACAACACCGACGCAGTGATGCTGTCGGCCGAGAGCGCCGCCGGTTCGTACCCGATCGAAGCCGTACAGGCCATGGCCCGTATCTGCTCCGGCGCTGAAAAGCACCCGACCAGCCAGAAGTCCAGCCACCGCCTGCACACCACCTTCGAGCGTTGCGACGAAAGCATCGCCCTGGCGGCCATGTACACCGCCAACCACTTCCCGGGCGTGAAGGCGATCATCGCCCTGACCGAAAGTGGCTACACCCCGCTGATCATGTCGCGCCTGCGTTCGCACGTGCCGATCTTCGCGCTGTCGCCGCACCGCGCCACCCAGGCCCGCGCCAACATGTTCCGCGGCGTCTACCCGATCGCCTTCGACCCGGCCTCGCTGCCGGCCGACAAGGTCAGCCAGGCCGCCGTCGACGAGCTGCTCAAGCGCGGCCTGGTGGAGCAAGGTGACTGGGTGATCCTGACCAAGGGTGACAGCTACCACACCATCGGTGGCACCAACGGCATGAAGATCCTGCACGTCGGTGATCCGCTGGTCGGCTGATAGCCTTTGAGGCCTCATCGCGACCTGCGGTCGCTCCTACAGGAAATCGCAATTCCCCGTAGGAGCGACCGCAGGTCGCGATAAGGCCCGCACAGGCAAAACAAACACCTCAAGCATGCTCGACAAACACATCAGCAAACACCTGCCCCCGCGGCACCCCGGCAATAAAAAGCCGCCGGGAAACCCGCTCGACACTCCCCGGCGCCCCGCACACCAGCGCCACTGTCTGCCGCGATGACGGCCGCAACCCCGCCAGCGCCTCCTCCATCTGCTCCGCCAGCACCAGCTCGACCTTCACACCCTGCAGTTGCATCAGCGGCTCAGCCAGATAGTGTCCAGCGCGGTCCCGCGCCACATGCACCACCCGAATCTCCCCTTGATGCCCTTGGCGCATTGCCTCGCGCAAGATGCCCCACAACGGCGCCAGGCCGGTGCCCGCAGCCAGCAGCCAGAGCGGCCGCGCCTGCCAGTCCGGGTCGTAGTGCAACGCCCCGCCCCTGAACTCACCCAGGCGCAACTCATCGCCCACCTTCAGCACACGGGCCTTGTCGCAAAAGGCACCTGCTCGTTGGCAATCGATATGAAATTCGAGGAAATCATCTTCCCCCGGCAGGCTGGCCAGGGAATAAGGCCGGGCCACCGCCCCCATCCACAGCACCACATGCTGCCCCGCCCGATAACGCAGCGCCCGTTCCGGCCGCAGCCGCAAGCGCAGCACATCGCCATACCAGTCCACCGCGCAGACCCGCGCTGGCACGCCATCCTGCTGCGGGTCGAACACCGCCACGCGCAGGTCCTCGACCACCCGGCACTGGCAAGCCAGGCGCCAGCCCAAGGCATGCTTGTCCAGCGCCAGGGCCTCGGGCAAGGCGTCCACCGGCTGCCCTTGCAGGCAATGCACCAGGCAGGCGTGGCAACTGCCAGCACGGCAGCTGTAGGGCACGTTGAGCCCGGCCTCGTTCAAGGCATCGAGCAGGTTGCTGCCGGTCGGCACCGTCCAACGGCGCGCGCCCACGCAAAGTTCGGGCATGGTAAGTCTGTCTCCATCGATCACCGGGTCACTGTATGCCAAGCGCGCATTGGCAGCAAAAAGGATGCCTGGCACCTGCCGACCATGGTCCAGACCACGCGCAGGTGTTTCGCGCGGTGAGGCGCGCTATACTGCCGCGCCCTTTTGCGTCGGCCAGCCTGCCGGCGCGCCTTGCAAGGCGCTTCGACACGCTGGTCGGCACCGTCGAGCGTCTTTTTGAATGTTCCCGTCTTTAAGAGGAGCGCGCTGCATGACCGTGATCAAGCAAGACGACCTGATTCAGAGCGTCGCCGACGCCCTGCAATTCATCTCGTACTACCACCCCGTCGATTTCATCCAGGCGATGCACGAGGCCTACCTGCGCGAAGAGTCGCCTGCGGCACGCGACTCCATCGCCCAGATCCTGATCAACTCGCGCATGTGCGCCACCGGCCACCGCCCGATCTGCCAGGACACCGGTATCGTCACCGTGTTCGTGCGCGTGGGCATGGACGTGCGCTGGGACGGCGCCACCCTGAGCGTCGACGACATGATCAACGAAGGTGTGCGTCGCGCCTACAACCTGCCTGAAAACGTCCTGCGCGCCTCGATCCTGGCCGACCCGGCCGGTGCCCGCAAGAACACCAAGGACAACACCCCGGCCGTCATCCACTACTCCATCGTCCCTGGCGACAAGGTCGAGGTCGACGTCGCAGCCAAAGGCGGCGGCTCGGAGAACAAGTCGAAGATGGCCATGCTCAACCCGTCCGACTCGATCGTCGACTGGGTGCTGAAGACCGTCCCGACCATGGGCGCTGGCTGGTGCCCGCCTGGCATGCTCGGCATCGGCATCGGCGGTACCGCCGAGAAGGCCGCGGTGATGGCCAAGGAAGTGTTGATGGAGTCCATCGACATCCACGAACTGAAAGCCCGTGGCCCGCAGAACCGCCTCGAAGAAATCCGCCTGGAGCTGTTCGAGAAGGTCAACCAGCTGGGCATCGGCGCCCAGGGCCTGGGCGGCCTGACCACCGTGCTCGACGTCAAGATCATGGACTACCCGACCCACGCGGCTTCGCTGCCGGTCTGCATGATCCCCAACTGCGCCGCCACCCGTCACGCCCACTTCGTGCTCGACGGCTCCGGCCCGGCCGAACTGGAAGCGCCGTCGCTGGACGCCTACCCGGAAATCGTCTGGGAAGCCGGCCCGAGTGCCCGCCGCGTCAACCTCGACGACATCACCCCCGAGGAAGTCGCCAGCTGGAAGCCGGGCGAGACCATCCTGCTCAACGGCAAGATGCTCACCGGCCGCGACGCCGCGCACAAGCGCATGGTCGAGATGCTCAACCGCGGTGAAGAACTGCCGGTAGACCTGAAAGGTCGCTTCATCTACTACGTCGGCCCGGTCGACCCGGTCGGTGACGAAGTGGTAGGCCCAGCCGGCCCGACCACTGCCACCCGCATGGACAAGTTCACCCGCCAGATCCTCGAGCAGACCGGCCTGCTGGGCATGATCGGCAAGTCCGAGCGTGGCCCGACCGCGATCGAAGCGATCAAGGACAACAAGGCCGTGTACCTGATGGCCGTGGGCGGCGCTGCCTACCTGGTGGCCCAGGCCATCCGCAAGTCGAAGGTCCTGGCCTTCGCCGAGCTGGGCATGGAAGCGATCTACGAGTTCGAGGTCAAGGACATGCCGGTGACCGTCGCTGTCGACAGCAATGGTGAGTCGGTGCACATCACTGGCCCTGCCCTGTGGCAGAGCAAGATTGCCGAAAGCCTGGCAGTCGAAGTGAAGTAAACCTGCGGTAACGGCGGTGGTCCCGGCATGGGGCCACCGCTGTTTTCACAGGATTCTCTCGAACTGCTCCGGCCAGTCCCTGCGGGTAAACACCTGCCCCTCCTGCCTCACCCGCCTCACTTCATCAAGATCCACCTCGCACACCAGCCACTGGCTGCTCACCGCGCTCATCGCTCCACTCAACGCGACCACCCCGTCCCCCGGCATCCCGTGATCCGGCGGAACGAACAGCCCAGCCCGGCCGATGTTCTCATCCAGTGCCGGCGACCAGGGCGCCATTCCCACCGTCGGGCTCTGCAACACGGCGATCTGGTTTTCCAGTGCCCGTGCCTGCGCGCCAATGCGCACCCGGTGGTAGCCCGCCTCGGTGTCGGTGCAGCTCGGCGCCAGGATCAGGTCGGCACCACCCTCGGCCAGGCGCCGCGCCAGCATCGGGAACTCGTTGTCATAGCAGATCAGGATGCCCAGGCGCCCGAGATCAGTATCAAACACCTGCAGGCCATTACCTGCGGCAATGCCCCACTGCTCCCGCTCGAAGCGGGTCATCATCAATTTGTCCTGATAACCGAGCACCCCCTCGGGGCCAAACAACCAGGCACGGTTGCGGTATTGCCCATCGAGGTCGAGCACCGGCAGGCTGCCCGGCTGCAGGTAGATGCCCCAGCGCCGGGCAATCCCATCACACAATGCCAACCAGGGCTCGATCAGCGGCTGGATGCCGGTGATCGAGCCCTTGAGGTCACCACGCTGTTCGGCCGGCAACTGGCCGCTGAGCACCAGCCCAGCGTATTCCGGCAGCAACAGCAGCTGGGCGTCTTCTGCCACGGCCTCGGCACACAACGCCTGCAGATGCTCGACATACGCGTCCCAGGTTTCATGCAACTCGATGGCGTACTGGCAAGCCGCGAGGCGGATCAAACGGGCAGTTCCTTGGTCCAGAACGACATGATCTTTTCCGAGCTTTCCGACTCGTCCAAATCACGCCAGGCGTAGCTGGTGCGCAGGGCCGGGTCATGCAGGAAGCCGCGATTGCGCCAGAACCCGTGCAGCGGCTTGTAGTCCGCAGGCCGGCGCGGATGCACACCTGGGCGCTCCACGGCACAGAACGCGCAGAAGTCGAATTCGGCCAGTTTGTGGGCATAGGACTCGCGCTCGATGAAGAAGCGCACGCCCAGGCCCCGGCCACGGTACTCCGGCAGTACCAGCGACTCACCGAAGTAGTAGACGCTGGCCGGGTCGCGCCCCAGGGCCAGGAATGGCTGCTGGAACTGCGGGGCCACATCCACCAACGGCAGGCCGGTGGAGGCCCCCACCACCTGGCCGTCGTCCAGGGCCAGCACCACCAGGCTGCGCCCGGAACGGGTGTAGCTGGCCAGGTAGTCGGCCTCGTACTCCGGGGTGCCGTCGTAGAGGTAGGGGAACTCGCGGAACACGGTCAGGCGCAGGCGAGCGAGGTCATCGATGTAAGGCGCGATAGCGGCGCCGTGCAACAGGCGTATTTCCATGCTTGGCGGTCGTTTTGTCGATGTGGATGACGCGCTCGGCTAAGCCGGGCTTGAGGGGAAACCCTATCATCCGAGCCAGCACATCGCCTTTTCCCTACACGACAGGTATTGTTCCATGACCGCTACCGAACTGGTAAATGCTTACTACGCCGCCTTCAATGCTGGCGACATGCCCGCCTTTCTGGCATTGCTCAGCGAAGACGTGATCCACGACATCAACCAGGGCGAGCGGCACATGGGCAAAGCGAAGTTCGCTGCGTTCATGGACAAGATGAACCGATGCTACCGCGAGCGCCTGGCCGACATTGTGGTGATGCAGAACGCCGACGGCAGCCGGGCGGCGGCGGAGTTCACCGTGCACGGCGAATACCTGGCCGACGACGAAGGCTTGCCGGCAGCCAATGGGCAGACCTATGTGCTGCCGGCGGGGGCATTCTTCTACATTCACTGCGGCAAGATTGCCCGGGTGACCAATTACTACAACCTCAACGACTGGGTCGAGCAGGTGGGGTGAACCTGCACCCGCGAAAGGGCCCTGTCAGGCGATACGGGTGCCAAGCACCTTGAGGAAGGCCGCCAGCCACGCCGGGTGCGCCGGCCACGCGGGTGCGGTCACCAGGTTGCCATCGACATGCGCCTGGTCCACCGCGATATCGATGAACGTGCCACCCGCCAGGCGAACTTCCGGCGCACACGCCGGATAAGCACTGCACTCGCGCCCTTCCAGCACACCCGCTGCCGCCAGCAACTGCGCGCCATGGCACACCGCCGCAATCGGCTTGCCAGCCTGGTCGAACGCCCGCACCAGTTCCAGCACCTTCTCATCCAGGCGCAGGTACTCCGGCGCACGGCCACCGGGGATCAGCAACGCATCGTACCCCTCGGCCCGCACCCGCACGAAATCGTAGTTCAGGGCGAAATTGTGCCCTGGCTTTTCGCTGTAAGTCTGCTCGCCCTCGAAATCATGAATCGCCGTGCGCACGGTCTGCCCCGCGACCTTCTCCGGGCATACCGCATGCACCGTGTGCCCGACCATGCTCAGCGCCTGGAACGGCACCATGGCCTCGTAGTCTTCGACATAGTCGCCAACCAGCATGAGAATCTTCTTCGCCGTCATCGCACCCACTCCTTCGATTGCCAAGGGACAGTCACTGCACGATAGCCGTTCTCAGTCGCGTCGGTCGAGCAGGTTGACCACCAGCCGGTCCAGCCATCCCCACACGCGTTGCTTCACCCGACGCCACAGCGGCCGGGCATGCCAATGGTCGAGATCGACCACTTCGCTCAAGACAAAGTCACGCTCGAAGCTAGCCTGCACGGCAGCTGTCAACGGCGGGTCGAGGGCCTCGATGTTGGCCTCCAGGTTGAAGCGCAGGTTCCAGTGATCGAAGTTGCACGAACCGACGCTGACCCAGTCGTCGATCAGCACCATCTTCAAGTGCAGGAAGCACGGCTGGTACTCGTAGATGCGCACTCCGGCACGAAGCAATCGGGGGTAATAGCGGTGCCCGGCATAGCGCACCGAAGGGTGGTCGGTACGTGGCCCGGTCAGCAGCAAGCGCACGTCGACGCCTTTGCCGGCGGCGCGACGCAACGACCGGCGCACGCTCCAGGTCGGCAGGAAGTACGGCGTGGCCAGCCACACCCGCTGTTTGCCACTGTTGATCGCCCGGACCAGCGAATGCAGGATGTCCTGGTGCTGGCGGGCGTCGGCATAGGCCACCCGGCCCATGCCCTGGCCTTGCACCGGCACCTTGGGCAAGCGCGGCAGGCCAAAGCCCTCGGCCGGGCGCCAGGCGGTGCGGCGGTTGTTGGCTTGCCATTGGCGGTCGAACAGCAACTGCCAGTCGCTCACCACCGGCCCTTGCATCTGCACCATCACCTCGTGCCAGGCGCTGGTCGCCTCACCGGGCGTCCAGAACTCGTCGGTGACGCCGGTGCCACCCACCACCGCCCAGCGTTCGTCCACCAGCAACAGCTTGCGATGGTCGCGGTACAGGTTGCGAAAACCCCGCTTCCAGCGCAGGCGGTTGTACCAGCGCAAATACACCCCGGCCTCCAGCAGGCGCTGGCGCAACGCCGCCGTAAAGGCCAGCGAACCATAGTCATCGAACAGGCAACGCACCCGCACGCCGCGGCGTGCCACCTGCTCCAGCGCTTCAACCACCGCCTCGGCACAGGCACCGGCCTCGACCAGGTAGAGTTCGAGGTCGACCTGGAACTCGGCGCGGACGATCGCCTGGAGCATGCGCGGAAAGAACTCGGGGCCGTCGATCAGCAGTTCGAACTCATTGCCATCCCGCCAAGGGAAGACCGGCCCTGGCATGTCAGCGCGCGTTGAAAATCAGCACCGCGTTGACCGGTACTGTCGGGTTGATGGACTTGAGCTTGGCGAACTTGCGCAGGGTCTCCAGGCCAGGCAGCAGGCCGAAGTCCTGCGCCCGCAGAATCAGGGGTTCGAGGGTCACCACCTGGAAGCGTCGGGCGTCCAGGCGGGTCGCCAGCAACAAGGCGTTGTAGCTGTGCGACTGACCGTGCAGGGTGACGGTCAGTGGCAAGCGCAATTCGATCTGCGCACCATCAGCCAGGTCGTTGATCGGCCGCAGGTCGATCTGCGCCTTGACGCTTGCCTCGGCGAAGCGCTCGACCTCGAACAGGTTGTCGCGCATCTGTTCGTCACGCAGCGGGATGCCGCTACTCACCGAGTCCATCTCGATGCTTAGCGCCGCAGCGCCTTTGCGATCGACGCTGCCGTGCAACACCAGAAAGCGATGCACCTCGGCGGTATCACCGTTCTTGCCGGTTACGAATGACAGGCGTGAAGACTCGCCATCGAGGTGCCAGTTGGCGTGGGCGGGCAGGCACAAAGCCAGCAGCAGGGCAGGTAGAAAACGGGGCAGCTTGAACATGGCAGGTCTCGTGAAACTTGACCGCCAACCTTACCCGCCCGCCCTCATGGCAGCAAGCGGCAGCCGGCCTGCGCACCCTGCCAGGCCGCCTGGTTGCGCTGGCCGAGGCCTTCGGCAGTGACCTGCCGTTGCGGGCCGTCTTCCTCCAGCCGGCCCAGGGGCAACCATTGCTTCACGTAGCCCCGGCAATAGGCCTCGTCGAAGCCCATGACGAAGCGACACGAGCAGTACTCCTTGGCCGAGTATGCCGACAGGATGCCCGGGAAGTCGGCCAGCGCCTGGCGCTCCAGCCAGGCCCAGCCGAGCAAGGCGACGATCACCAGCAACAGCACGCGCTTCATGCGCCCTCCTTGGCCAGCGCCGCCAGCACCCGCTTGAGCAGTTCGTTGTGGCGGTAGCTGCCATCGCGGTCATCGGCATAGCGCACGATCAGCAGTTTCTGCGAAGGCACGATGTACAGCGCCTGGCCCCAGTGACCAAGCGCGGCGTAGGTATCGTTCGGGGCGTCGGGCCACGGTGTCGGGCTGCCCGGCAATGGCAGGTTGAGCCACCAGTGGCCGCCCGGGTTGGCTTCGCCGGGCATCGCGGTTGCCTGGGTAAAGGGGGTGCGGTTGAATGCAACCCAGCTTGCCGGCAACAACTGGTGCCCTTGCCAACGGCCATCGCGCTGCATCAGCAAGCCGATGCGCGCCAGGTCGCGGGCACTGAGGTAAAGGTATGAAGAGCCAACGAACGTACCTGCGCCGTCACGCTCCCAGACCGCGCTGTCGATGCCCAGCGGGGTGAACAATGCCTGCCAGGGGTAGTCGGCATAGGTGCCGGCATCGAGCATGCCGCGCAAGGCGGCTGCCAGCACGTTGCTGTCGCCGCTGGAGTAGAGAAAGCGCTGGCCGGGCTTATCGGCGCCGGCACGGGCGGCGGTATAGGCCGCCATGTCGTCGCGTCCACGGGTATAGAGCATGGCCACGACGGAGGACTTCAACGGTGCGTACTCGTAGTCTTCCTGCCAGTCCAGGCCGCTGGCCCAGTGCAGCAGGTCGGCCAGGCGCACGTCAGGATGGGCCTTCATCGGCGGGTAGAAGCGTGCGGCTGGGTCCTTCAGCTGGAAACGGCTCTCACCCTGGGCGACACCTAGCACGGTGGCCAGCACGCTCTTGCTGACCGACCAGGTCAGGTGGGCGGTATTGGCGGTGGTGGGGGCACTGTAACGTTCGTGGAGGATGCGGCCGTCACGGATGATCAACAGAGCGTCGGTGCGGATGCCACTGCGTTCGCTGGTGTTGCACTCCGGAAAGGCATAGGCGTCAACAGCCTGCCAGTCGAGGGCGGTGTTGTCGATTGGCCAGTCCGGTTCGGGCCAGACTTCGGCCCAGGCAGGATTCATGGCCAAAGCAAGGAGCAGAACCAGTGCTTTCATCTTCATCGCCTGCTGGGGGCTGCTTTGCAGCCCCGGGATCTAAAAGATCACGCAGTCTTGCAGGCCTTCATGACAACCCTGCTGCCAACCAGGCCTTGGCCAGGCGCTTTTCCCGCGCCGCAGTGGCCAATGCCAGTACGCCCTGATCCCGCTGCCACAGTTGCGCCCATTGCTCCGGCCCCGCCAGCAGCGCCTTGTCGATCGCCCCGCGCAGCTCCTGAAACTGCGAGAACAATCCCCCCAGCAACAGATGGCAGCCAACGCTGTCAGCGCATTGCCGACTACCCTCGGCACATCCCGCCAGCAATCCCAGCAAGCGCAAGCGCAGCTCCTGCGGCCAGTCGCACTCCTGCCCCACCCCATACAGCCAGGCCGTCAGTGCCGTGAGCACGTACAAGTCCTCCAGCGAGCGGAACGGTTTGACGTAAGCATCCCAACCATCGCCAGCCAGCAGCTCACAGGCCGCATCCTGCAGATGCAATCGACCGTGCCCTACCTCGGGCATCAGCGGCAGGGTCGGCAGAGCCTCCAGCGTCACCCCGGCCTCCCCCGGGTAAACCACCGCCAGGCTCAGCCGTGGCGCTTCACCCAGCGCTTCGCTGCGGGCGGCCACCAGCAGCCACTCGGCATCCAGGCCGGCGGTGACGAAATCCTTGTTGCCGTTCAGGCGCAAACCGACCAGCCGGGTATGCATGTCCGCCGGACGCACGCTGCGCCGCTCGGTGGCGCACAGCGCCCCAAGGCTGGCGGGTGCACTGGGCCAGAGCACGCGCAAGGCGGCCTGGTAACCGATGAGAAAGGCCAGGCCCGGCGTGGCCATGGCGCGCCCGCCCAGTACCGCCAGTTCGAACGGGGCAACCGCGCCAAGGCGCTCGAGCTGCGCGGCATAGGTCTCGCCCAAGGTGCCGGCCAGGGGCTGGCGGAGAGGGTCGTTGAGTCGTTGCAACCAGGCCATCGGACGCTCCTTCAAGGGGGCTGTTCTGGGGTGTCATGCAAGCATCACCAAAGAGTCACAGGGGTGACACCGCGCCTACCTAGGCTGACTTTGCACAACAAAGCCGACCGGCCGCAACCCTTCATGGCTGGCTTATGGAGACTCGTAATGACTCGGATCGCTCACTCTGGCGACAACAGCACTGAACGCCGTCTGCAAGCCGAACGCCTGGTCGGCGCCGCGGCCCTGCAGGAAGCCCAGGCCCTGCGCTACAAGGTGTTCAGCGCGGAATTCAAGGCCAAGCTCAAAGGCGCCGAACTGGGCCTGGACATGGATGACTACGACGTACATTGCCGCCACATCGGCGTGCGCGACCTGAGCACCGGCGAGCTGGTAGCCACCACCCGCCTGCTCGACCACCAGGCCGCCAGCAGCCTGGGGCGCTTCTACAGCGAAGAAGAATTCAGCCTGCACGGCCTGCTGCAACTGCAGGGCCCGATCCTCGAACTGGGCCGTACCTGCGTCGCCGCCGACTACCGCAACGGCGGCACCATCGCCGTGCTCTGGGGCGAACTGGCCGAAGTGCTCAACGAGGGCCGCTACAGCTACCTGATGGGCTGCGCCAGCATCCCCATGCAGGACGGCGGCGTGCAGGCCCACGCCGTCATGCAACGCCTGCGCGAGCGCTACCTGTGCACCGAGCACCTGCGTGCCGAACCGAAGAACCCGTTGCCCAGCCTGGCCCTGCCGAACAACGTCATCGCCGAAATGCCACCGCTGCTCAAGGCCTACATGCGCCTGGGTGCGAAGATCTGCGGCGAGCCATGCTGGGACGAGGATTTCCAGGTGGCCGATGTGTTCATCCTGCTCAAGCGTGACGACCTTTGCCCGCGCTATGCCCGCCACTTCAAGGCAGCGGTCTGATGCCTGGCCTGCGGGTGCTCGCCCGCCTCGCTCGGCTGCTGCTGGTGCTGTCGCTCGGCATGCTCATGGCCGCCGTCATCGCCGTGGGCGAACGCCTGGGCATCCAGGCCTCCATCGAACTTCGCCAGCGCTGGTCGTGCTGGTTCATGAAGCGACTGGTCGGCGCCCTGCCCTTCGAGGTGCGGGTGATCGGTGAACTGCCACAACGGCCGATGCTGTGGGTCAGCAACCACGTGTCCTGGACCGACATTCCCCTGCTCGGCATGCTGCTGCCGTTGTCGTTCCTGTCCAAGGCCGAAGTCCGCCACTGGCCGGTGGCCGGCTGGCTGGCAGAGAAGGCCGGCACGCTGTTCATTCGCCGCGGTGGGGGTGACGGCCAGCGCCTGCGCGAACAGATCAGCGACCAACTGGGGCAGGCCAGGCCGCTGCTGATCTTCCCCGAAGGCACCACCACCGACGGTCGCCAGCTGCGCACCTTCCACGGTCGCCTGCTGGCCGGCGCCATCGACCAAGGCGTGGCAGTGCAGCCGGTGGCCATTCAGTACCTGCGCAACGGCGAGGCGGACCCGATTGCGCCGTTCATTGGCGACGATGACCTGGTTTCGCACCTGATGCGCTTGTTTGCCGAGCCACGGGGTGAGGTGTGCATTCACCTGTTGAAGCCGATTGGCAGCGTCGAGAAGGAACGTGCGGCGCTGGCGTTCCAGGCGCAACAGGCGATTCACCTGGCGTTGTTCGGCGTCGAGGAAGTAGTAGCGGCGCCTCGCCGTCAGGCACGCGCTGCCTGACCATACAGTGCCTGTGCTTGCCCGCGAAGAGGCCAGCACAGGCAGCACAACACTCAACTGTCAGACAACCTTCCGGCCGCCGCGAACGCCTGCAGCTGTGGATAGAACTCGCGAAAATCCGCCAGCAACGGCTCATACAACCGCTCTAGCTCATTCATTACCCCAGCCATCCCCTCCGGCCGCGACAAGCGCCGGGCAATGCCGTTGAACACCTGCTCCAGCGTGGCGAAATCGCCATACGCCCCCAACCAGTCATCCGCCGCCATGAACGGCGCAATCCGCGCCAGGCGCCCCGGTAGCTCGGGCTCGGCCAGCAGCACCCGGTAAAAATCCCCGGTGAACTGCGCCAGCGGCTGCTCGGCATAATCCCCCCAGTGCCGCGCCAGGCAATGGTCGAAAAACACGTCCAGGACGATCCCGGCAAAACGCCGCCGCTCCCGCGGAAAACGCGCCAGCGCCGCCAGCACCAAGGGATGCTGGTCGGTGTAGCTGTCGATATGCCGATGCAGCCGGATCGCCGCCTCCAGCGCAGGCGGGAAGCGCCCCTCCAGCGAGCCTTTGACGAAGTCGCCATACAGGCTACCGAGCAGTTGTTGCGGCGCCGGGCCGCCCAGGTGCAGGTGTGCGAGGTAGTTCATGGACGCAGTCTAGCACCCCCGTCGCGTATATCGTTATAACGCGATATAGCGATTCGTGCTCAGCTCAGAACCTCTTCATATTTGTATATCGCGAAATACCGATGTACGTTTCGTCCTATCGCGATATACCGCTACAGCACGAGCCTTAACCCATGCCACTCGATCTCGACGAAATCATAAAAGCACTGGCCCACCCGGTCAGGCGAGAAATCCTCAGCTGGCTGAAAGACCCTGCAACGCAGTTCCCTGACCAGTACCACAGCACCGAGAACGGTGTCTGTGCCGGGCAGATCGACCAGCGCTGCGGGCTGTCTCAGTCGACCGTCTCTGCCCACCTGGCCACTTTGCAGCGGGCCGGCTTGATCAGCAGCCAGAAGGTCGGCCAGTGGCACTTCTTCAAACGCAACGAAGCCGCCATCGAGGCGTTCCTCGAACAACTGCGCCAAGCGCTTTGACAAGGCAGGTAACCGTTATGACCACGCTTTTCGATCCGATCCAACTGGGCGAGGTACAACTGCCCAACCGCATCATCATGGCGCCGCTGACTCGCTGCCGCGCCGACGAAGGCCGCGTGCCCAATGCGCTGATGGCCGAATACTACGTGCAGCGCGCCAGTGCCGGCCTGATTCTCAGCGAGGCGACATCGGTCAGCGCGATGGGCGTCGGCTACCCCGACACCCCCGGCATCTGGAACGACCAGCAGGTGCGTGGCTGGCACAACGTCACCCAAGCCGTGCACGGCGCTGGCGGGCGCATTTTCCTGCAGCTGTGGCACGTTGGCCGTATCTCCCACCCCAGCTACCTCAATGGTGAACTGCCGGTGGCACCCAGCGCGATCCAGGCCAAGGGCCACGTCAGCCTGGTGCGCCCGCTGAGCGACTACCCGACCCCACGTGCACTGGAAACCGAAGAGATCGCCGACATCGTCGAGGCCTACCGCAGTGGTGCCGAGAACGCCAAGGCCGCCGGCTTCGATGGCGTGGAGATTCACGGCGCCAACGGCTACCTGCTCGACCAGTTCCTGCAGAGCAGCACCAACCAGCGTACCGACCGCTACGGCGGCTCGCTGGAAAACCGCGCACGGCTGCTGCTGGAAGTGACCGATGCGGCCATCGAAGTGTGGGGAGCCGGCCGCGTCGGCGTGCACCTGGCGCCACGCGCCGATGCCCACGACATGGGCGATGCCGACCGCGCCGAGACCTTCACCTACGTGGCGCGCGAGCTGGGTAAACGCGGCATTGCCTTTATCTGCTCGCGGGAGAAAGAAGCCGACGACAGCATCGGCCCGCTGATCAAGGAAGCCTTCGGTGGCCCTTACATCGTCAACGAACGCTTCGACAAGGCCAGCGCCAATGCTGCTTTGGCGGCGGGCAAGGCCGATGCAGTGGCATTTGGTGTGCCGTTTATCGCCAACCCGGACCTGCCGGCGCGGCTGGCGGCGGATGCCCCGTTGAACGAGGCGCATCCGGAGACCTTCTATGCCAAGGGGCCGGTCGGGTACATCGACTATCCGCGCCTGTAATCGAGATCGCCGGGGCCGCTCTGCGGCCCTTTCTCAAGGTCGGGAATTGATCTGCTGCTGCAGGTTCTGAATCTGGCTCTGCAGGGTATTGAGGTTACGCGTGGTCTGCCCACGGAACGCATCGAACTCCTGCACCGTCGCCCCGCTCGACGAGGCTGACCGGTTTTCCATCTGGGTCTTGAGCACCAGCACATCCTGCTCCAGGCTGTCGATCGCGGCTTTCTGATTGCCCTGCTTCTTCAGTGCAGCCACCTCATCGTTGAGGTTCTTTAACTGGCCATCGAGCTTGCCGCCGTCCACCTGCCCCGACTTCAGTGCCGCCAGCTCGCCGTTCACCGCCTTCAACTGTGCCTGCAGCTGGGTCTGCAGCTCGGTAACCGCCTTCTGCTGCTCACGGGTATCGGCCAGTACCTGCTCCAGGCGCTTGCCCAGGTCACCCGCCTGCCCCGCCACACCTTGCTGCTGCTTACCCTGCTCGGCCAGGCTGGCCTGCAACTGACGGATCTGCAGCTTCAGTGCTTCGCTGCCGGTGGTGCTCGTTGACTCACTGAGATCGACCTTGCCGCTGATCGCCTGCAAACGCCCGGCAGCTTCTTCGCTGATCCGCGCAAAGCTTTCCTGGGTGGCCACAAGCTGCTGCTCCATCAGCGAGATCTGCTGGAAGCTCCACCAGCCCAGCCCCGCCAAGGCAATGAATGACGCCCCGAGCAATGCCCACAGTGGCCCGGTACTGGCCGGCTTGGCGGCCTTCTGACGGCTGCGCGAGACGTGTGCGGGCAACAGCTCGTCGTCATCGGGGGTACCCGCCCGCAAGGTGGGCACATCATCGAAATCGTCGTTGGCATCGTTACGCATAGGTGGCTTCAACCGCAGTGGTAGCAAAGAGACATGAGTATAAACCGCTGGCGCGGCGCACTGATGACCATCATCTGCGGATCTGGTTCACTGCCCCAGCGGTTGATGCTTCCACCAGGCGCAGAATTCATCCAGCGCGGTCCACAGGCTGACCTTGGGCTGGTAATCCAGGTATTGGCGGGCGCGGCTGATATCCAGGGTGAAATCACGGCTCATCACCTGCATGCCCAAGCGCGACAAGGTCGGCTGCGGGCGCCCGGGCCAGAGCATGCAGGCGGCTTCGTTCAGCGCCGCGATGCTGTATGCCAGGCCATAGGAGCGATAGCGGGTTACCTGCGGCAGCTGCATCTGGCGCATCACGTAGTTGACCACGTCCCACAGCGGCAGTGGCTGGCCGTTGCTGATGTTGTAGGCCTGGCCCAGGGCGCGGTCCTCGGCGAACAAGGCGCTGAGCAGTGCATCGTTGAGGTTGTGCACACTGGTGAAGTCGACCTTGTTCAGGCCGTTGCCGATAATCGCCACACGGCCCTTGCGCTGCATCTGCATCAAGCGCGGGAAGATGCTCGCATCACCGGCCCCGGTGACGAAGCGTGGGCGCAGCGCCAGCACTTCCAGGCCGAACTCCTGGGCGCCGAACACTTTCTGTTCAGCGATATGTTTGGTTTGCGCATAGTGATCATGAAAGCGGCGCGGCACCTGGTCTTCACGGATCCCCAAGCGCGAGCGACCGTTGAAGTAGATCGACGGCGACGACAGGTGCACCAGGCGCCGTACATGCTCCTTGAGGCAGCCTTCGACGACGTTTTCCGTGACCACCACGTTGCCCTGGTGGAAGTCCTGGTAGCGCCCCCAGTTGCCCACGGCACCCGCGCAATGCACCACGGCCTCGACCCCCTGGCACAGGCGACGGGCCAGTTCAGGGTCACCCAGGTCGCCAGGGATGAACTGCGCGCCTCGCTTGACCAGGTGCTCCACGCCTTCGGCACGCCGGCCGCTGACCCGCACAGCCAGGCCCTGCTCCAGGGCAAAGCGCGCAAAGCGCCCGCCAATGAAGCCGCTCGCGCCGGTGACCAGAATTTGCATGTATGACTCCGCCTTGATTTCAGATGCAACAGACGCCAGCCGCCGCTACAAGGGCACCAGCCAGTGCTGTGCCGTATGCCGCAGGTGTTCGGTCAGTTGCGCGAGCAGGTGCCCGCCGTTGCGCCAATGATGCCAGTACAACGGCACATCGATGGGGGTATCGCTGCAGATTTCTACCAACTGGCCGTTCGCCAACTGCTCACGGGCCTGCAACTCGGGCACCAGGCCCCAACCCAGGCCTGCCTCGGTCATCCGCAGAAAGCCTTCGGACGACGGGCACAGGTGGTGCAGGAAACCATCCTGAATCCCCAGCGAAGCCAGGTAACGGTGCTGCAGGAAATCGTCCGGCCCGTAGACGATGGCCGGCGTGCGGGCCAGCCGTTGCGCTGCGAAACCCTGCGGGAAATAGCGTGCCATGAACCCCGGGCTGGCCAGCGCCCGATAGCGCATTGCACCCAGCGCCAGGCTGCGTGCGCCAGCCACCGGCCGCTCGCTGCCACACAGGCAGGCTGCCACTTCACCGGCACGCATGCGCTTGAGGCCGACCTCCTGGTCTTCCACCACCAGGTCGGTGAGCAGCTGATGCTCGGCGCAGAATGCCCCCACCGCGCCGGCCCACCAGGTCGCCAGGCTGTCGGCATTGAGGGCGATACGCAAGCGCTCGGGCATGCCCTCCTCGTCCAGTGCCGGCACCTGACGCTGCAGGTCGCGCTCGAGCAGGCGCACCTGCTGCACATGGTTGAGCAACTGGCGGCCGACCTCAGTCGGGCTCGGCGGCGTGGCACGCACCAGCACCGGCTGGCCGACTCGCGCTTCGAGCAGCTTGATGCGCTGCGAAATGGCCGACTGTGACAGCCCCAGCACCTGTGCGGCACGTTCGAAACCACCTTGCTCGATCACCGCCGCGAGGGCAGCCAGCAGCTTGTAGTCGAACATCGATTTTCCTAATGACTGATCAGCGCTATTTGTTTTTCTTATACAGCGACACTCGCCACAATATCCAGCATCTTGTTTGGAGTATTCGCCATGTGGCAAAGCTATCTCAACGGCATGCTGGTGGCCTTCGGCCTGATCATGGCCATCGGCGCACAAAACGCCTTCGTCCTCGCCCAGAGCCTGCGCCGCGAGCACCACTTACCAGTAGCCGCGCTGTGTATCGTCTGTGACGCGATCCTCGTGGCAGCCGGCGTGTTCGGCCTGGCCACGGTGCTGGCGCATAACCCGACGCTGCTCGCCATCGCCCGCTGGGGCGGCGCGGTGTTCCTCATCTGGTACGGCGCCAAGGCCCTGCGCAGTGCCTTTTCCAAACAGAGCCTGCAGCATCAGGAAGGCCAGGGCATGCGTTCGCGCCGGGCGGTGCTGCTGAGCGCATTGGCGGTTACCCTGCTCAACCCGCACGTGTACCTCGACACCGTGCTGCTGATCGGTTCGCTGGGGGCCCAGCAGACCGTGCCTGGCGCGTATGTGGCGGGCGCCGCAAGTGCCTCGTTGGTGTGGTTCTCCACCCTGGCGATCGGCGCCGCGTGGCTGGCACCGTGGCTGGCTCGCCCGGCCACCTGGCGGATGCTCGACCTGATGGTGGCGGTGATGATGTTCGCCGTGGCCGCGCAGCTGATCTTCAATTGAAGGCCGCCGGTCGGCGGCCGTCAACCGCTCTGGAACCTCTATTCCCTATCTTTGTTGCGTGGTTATGCGCCGGGCCCGGTGCTATGATCCAGCCCTTGCGTCGCAAAGAGTACAAACTCGCCGACGTACATCGGGCCGCCCGTGATCGGCCTTGCGCAAACCGCAAACAGACCTGAATCAGGAGATCCACCATGGCTTTTGAATTGCCGCCGCTGCCGTACGCCCACGATGCCCTGCAGCCGCACATCTCCAAGGAAACCCTGGAGTATCACCACGACAAGCACCACAACACCTATGTCGTGAACCTGAACAACCTGGTCCCAGGCACCGAATTCGAAGGCAAGACCCTGGAAGAGATCGTCAAGAGCTCTTCGGGCGGCATCTTCAACAACGCCGCTCAAGTCTGGAACCACACCTTCTACTGGAACTGCCTGGCACCTAACGCCGGTGGCCAGCCGACCGGCGCCCTGGCTGAAGCCATCAACGCCGCTTTCGGTTCCTTCGACAAGTTCAAGGAAGAGTTCTCCAAGACCTCGATCGGCACCTTCGGTTCCGGCTGGGGCTGGCTGGTGAAGAAAGCTGACGGCTCCCTGGCCCTGGCCAGCACCATCGGCGCCGGCTGCCCGCTGACCAGCGGCGACACCCCGCTGCTGACCTGCGACGTCTGGGAACACGCCTACTACATCGACTACCGCAACCTGCGTCCGAAGTACGTCGAGGCGTTCTGGAACCTGGTCAACTGGAAATTCGTTGCCGAGCAGTTCGAAGGCAAGACCTTCAAGGCCTGATTCATTCAGCCCTGAACGAAAAACCCGGCCCAGCGCCGGGTTTTTTTATGCCTGACAGTTTTCCCGCAGGGTCTTGCTCAGCGCGTATAGCACGCTAACATCAACCGTCTGGAAGTTTGATACCGCGCACTCAAGTTGCAGGGTCGGGCAACCGATACACTACCCAAGGTCGGCCGATAGTGTATTGCCAACGTTAATGGCAAAATGATGCCATGCGCATGGATTAAGGAAACCCCATTGAAGCTGGAATTGCGGAACAGCTTATCGGTCAAGTTGCTCAGGGTCGTGCTCCTTTCGGCGCTGGCGGTCGGCGTTGTCCTGAGTTGCGCGCAGATCGTCTACGACACCTACAAGACCCGCCAGGCCGTCAACAACGACGCCCAACGCATTCTCGACATGTTCCGCGACCCCTCTACCCAGGCGGTGTACAGCCTCGACCGGGAAATGGGCATGCAGGTAATGGAAGGCCTGTTCCAGGACGAGTCGGTGCGCATGGCCTCGATCGGCCACCCCAATGAAACCATGCTGGCGGAAAAGTCCCGCCCGCTGCAGGACATGTCGATGCGCTGGCTGACCGACCTGATCCTCGGCCAGGAACGCACCTACACCACCCAGCTGGTCGGCCGTGGCCCTTACAGCGAGTACTACGGCGACCTGAGCATCACACTCGATACTTCGTCCTATGGCGAAGACTTCCTGGTCAACGCGGTGATCATCTTCATTTCCGGTGTGCTGCGCGCCCTGGCCATGGGCCTGGTGCTGTACCTGGTCTATCACTGGCTGCTGACCAAGCCGCTGTCGAAGATCATCGAGCACCTTACCCAGATCAACCCCGACCGCCCCAGCCAGCACCAGATCCCGCTGCTCAAGGGCCACGAGAAGAACGAACTGGGCATCTGGGTCAACACCGCCAACCAGCTGCTGGCCTCGATCGAGCGCAACACCCACCTTCGCCACGAAGCCGAGAACAGCCTGCAACGCATGGCCCAGTACGATTTCCTCACCGGCCTGCCCAACCGCCAGCAATTGCAGGAGCAGCTCGACAAGATCCTCGCCGACGCCGGCCGCCTGCAGCATCGCGTGGCCGTATTGTGCGTAGGCCTGGACGACTTCAAGGGCATCAACGAGCAGTTCAGCTACCAGACCGGCGACCAGCTGCTGCTGGCCCTGGCCGACCGCCTGCGCGCCCATAGCGGGCGCCTGGGTGCCCTGGCGCGGCTGGGCGGCGACCAGTTCGCCCTGGTCCAGGCCAATATCGAGCAGCCTTACGAGGCGGCGGAGCTGGCCCAGAGCATCCTCGACGACCTGGAACTGCCATTCGGCCTCGACCACCAGCAGATCCGCCTGCGCGCCACCATCGGCATCACCCTGTTCCCCGAAGACGGCGACAGCACCGAGAAGCTGTTGCAGAAGGCCGAACAGACCATGACCCTGGCCAAGGCCCGCTCGCGCAACCGCTACCAGTTCTACATCGCCAGCGTCGATAGCGAAATGCGCCGCCGCCGCGAGCTGGAAAAGGACCTGCGCGAAGCCCTGCCACGCAACCAGCTGTACCTGGTCTACCAACCGCAAATCAGCTACCGCGACCACCGCGTGGTCGGCGTCGAGGCCTTGCTGCGCTGGCAGCACCCGGAGCTGGGCATGGTCCCGCCCGACCAGTTCATCCCGCTGGCCGAGCAGAATGGCAGCATCATCAGCATCGGCGAGTGGGTACTCGACCAGGCCTGCCGGCAGTTGCGCGAATGGCACGACCTGGGCTTCAGCGAATTGCGCATGGCGGTCAACCTGTCCACCGTGCAACTGCACCACAACGAGCTGCCACGGGTGGTCAACAACCTGCTGCAGGCCTACCGCCTGCCTCCGCGCAGCCTGGAGCTGGAGGTGACCGAGACCGGCCTGATGGAAGACATCAGCACCGCCGCCCAGCACCTGCTGAGCCTGCGCCGCTCCGGGGCGATGATCGCCATCGACGACTTCGGCACCGGCTACTCGTCGCTCAGCTACCTGAAGTCGCTGCCGCTGGACAAGATCAAGATCGACAAGAGCTTCGTCCAGGACTTGCTCGACGACGATGACGACGCCACCATCGTTCGCGCCATCATCCAGCTGGGCAAGAGCCTGGGGATGCAGGTGATCGCCGAAGGCGTGGAAACCGCCGAGCAGGAAACCTACATCATCGCCCAGGGTTGCCATGAGGGGCAGGGTTACCACTACAGCAAGCCGTTGTCGGCCCGCGAGCTGACCAATTTCCTCAAGCAAGCCCAGCGCAATCAAGTCTCCGCGCTGTAACACTTGCCGCTGGCATTACAGGCCGTGACGCGCATTTACATGAATTGCGCGCCCGCCCCCTTTACAGCAAATGCAAATCTTTCGCATGATGTTGCCGTTTCGCGTGCCACGGCGCACGGCCTAACCCCTTGGTCCAACCACACGACGCAGGAAAACCAATAATGATTCGTATGCCTCTGGCCTCCGCCAGTCTGCTGGCCATCGCCATCGCTCTCGCCGGTTGCGGCGAAGGCAAGGATGACAAGGCCGCCGCTCCGCAAGCTCAGGCACCTGCTGCTGCCAGCACTACCGCTGCGGCGCCCGGGGCTGTCGACGAAGCGGCCGGCAAAGCCGTGGTCAAGCATTACGCCGAAATGGTCTACGCCGTGTACAGCGATTCGCTGAGCACCGCCAAGACCCTGCAGACCGCCGTCGACGCGTTCCTCGCCAAGCCCAACGACGAAACCCTGAAGGCCGCCAAAGAGGCCTGGGCCGCCGCGCGCGTTCCGTACCTGCAGAGCGAGGCGTTCCGCTTCGGCAACACCATCATCGACGACTGGGAAGGCCAAGTGAACTCCTGGCCGCTGGACGAAGGCCTGATCGACTACGTCGACAAGAGCTACGAGCACGCCCTGGGCAACCCGGCGGCCAGCGCCAATATCATCGCCAACACCGAGATCCAGGTCGGCGAAGAGAAGGTCGACGTCAAGGACATCACCCCTGAGAAGCTGGCCGGCCTGAACGAACTGGCAGGTTCCGAAGCCAACGTCGCCACCGGCTACCATGCCATCGAATTCCTGCTCTGGGGCCAGGACCTCAACGGCACCGGCCCAGGCGCAGGCAACCGCCCGGCGTCCGACTACCTGGAAGGCAAAGGCGCCACCGGCGGCCACAACGACCGTCGTCGTGCCTACCTGAAAGCGGTCACCGAGCTGCTGGTCAAGGACCTCGAAGTGATGGTCGGCAACTGGGCACCGAACGTCGCCGACAACTACCGCGCCACGCTGGAAGCGGAACCTGCTGCCGATGGCCTGCGCAAGATGCTGTTCGGCATGGGTAGCCTGTCGCTGGGCGAACTGGCCGGCGAGCGCATGAAGGTCTCGCTGGAAGCCAACTCGCCGGAAGACGAGCAGGACTGCTTCAGCGACAACACCCACTACTCGCACTTCTACGACGCCCTGGGCATCCGTAACGTCTACCTGGGTGAGTACACCCGTGTCGACGGCACCAAGCTGACCGGCCCGAGCCTGTCGTCGCTGGTGGCCAAGGCCGACCCGGCTGCCGACACCACCCTCAAGGCCGACCTCGACGCCACCCAGGCGAAGATCCAGGTCATGGTCGACCACGCGCTCAAGGGCGAGCACTACGACCAGCTGATCGCCGCCGACAACGCTGCCGGCAACCAGATCGTGCGTGATGCCATCGCCTCGCTGGTCAAGCAGACCGGCTCGATCGAGCAGGCTGCTGGCAAGCTGGGTATTGCCAACCTGAACCCGGACACCGCCGATCACGAATTCTGATCGACAGTTTCGGTTCACAAAGAGGCGGCCTTCGGGTCGCCTTTTTTCTATCCCGGCCTTTACGCGATCCTGTGGGAGCGGGCTTGCCCGCGAAAGGGCCGGTGCAGCACATGAAAATGCTGGCAATTCACATCCTTTTCACCCGGGTAATTGCAAATTGCTCTTATTCAAATAACGCCGTCCTGCTAAGCTTGCACGCCGATTTTTCGTCCACGCCCAGGATTTTGCATGTCCTCGTCGCTGTCCCGACTCTCCCCTCTGCTGCTGGCCCTCGCCCTTGCCGCCTGTGACGACGCCCCGCGTTTCACCCAGGCCGAGCCCGGTGAAGCGCTGTCTGGCGGCCAGGCAACGGTCCAGCGCGATGACCGCAAGGCATTCTCCCTGCCATCGGCCAACCTCTCGGCCGAGCGGCGCCTGGACTTCGCCGTGGGCAACAGCTTCTTCCGCAGCCCTTGGGTGATCGCCCCGTCCACCACTACCGCGCGTGACGGCCTGGGCCCGTTGTTCAACACCACGGCCTGCCAGAACTGCCACGTGCGCGACGGCCGCGGGCACCCGCCGGAGCCGGGCGACAGCAATGCCGTGGGCATGCTGGTGCGCCTGTCGATCCCCGATCAGCCTTACCTGGCCAAGGAGATCGAGCGCCTGGGCGTGGTCCCCGAACCCGCCTACGGCACCCAGCTGCAGGACATGGCCATCCCTGGCGTGGTGCCAGAGGGCAAAGTGCGGGTGAACTACACCACCCAGACCGTCACTTTCAAGGACGGCCACCCGGTCGAGCTGCGCCGCCCGACCCTGCAGATCACCCAGCTCGGCTACGGCCCCATGCACCCCGACACGCGCTTCTCGGCCCGCATCGCCCCGCCGATGATCGGCCTGGGCCTGCTCGAAGCCATCCCCGAGGCCGACATCCTGGCCAACGAAGACCCGGACGACCGCAACCATGACGGTATCCGCGGCCGCGCCAACAGGGTCTGGGACGACGCCCTGGGCAAGACCGTGATCGGCCGCTTCGGCTGGAAGGCCGGGCAGCCCAACGTCAACCAGCAGAACGTGCATGCCTTCAACGGTGACATGGGCCTGACCAGCACCTTGCAGCCGAAGGACGACTGCACCCCGGCCCAGGTCGACTGCCTGGCCGCGCCCAATGGCGACGGCGCAGGCGACGAGAAGGAAGTCAGCGATAACATCCTGCGCCTGGTCACCTTCTACACCCGCAACCTTGGCGTGCCTGCCCGTCGTGACGTTGGCGCGCCGCAAGTGCTGGCCGGCAAGAACCTGTTCTTCCAGGCCGGTTGCCAGGCCTGCCATATCCCGCAGTTCACCACCGCTGCCAACACCGCCGAAGCGGAGCTGGCCAACCAGGTGATCCGCCCCTACAGCGACCTGCTGCTGCACGACATGGGCCCAGGCCTGGCCGACGAGCGCACCGAATTCGCCGCCAACGGCCAGGACTGGCGTACCCCGCCGCTGTGGGGCATCGGCCTGACCGAAACCGTCAGTGGCCACACCCAGTACCTGCACGACGGCCGCGCCCGCAACCTGCTCGAAGCCGTGCTCTGGCACGGCGGCGAAGCCCAGTCGGCGCGCGACCATGTCTTGACCTTCAATGCCGAGCAGCGCGCCGCGTTGCTGGCTTTCCTGAACTCACTTTAAAACGCGCAAGGAGCCGGGCATGTTCCGACCCAAACTGTTGTTCACCAGCCTCGCCGCACTCGCCCTGGGTGCCTGCTCGCCGCAGGACCCGCAGGCGGTGACTTCCGCAGCCATCGCCAAGCAGGTGATCCTGCCGACCTACAGCCGCTGGGTCGAAGCCGACCGCCAGCTGGCCGCCAGCGCCCTGGCCTACTGTGAAGGCAAGGAAAGCCTGGACACCGCACGCGCCGACTTCCTCAATGCGCAGAAAGCCTGGGCCGAACTGCAACCGCTGCTGGTCGGCCCGCTGGCCGAAGGCAACCGCGCCTGGCAGGTACAGTTCTGGCCTGACAAGAAGAACCTGGTCGGCCGCCAGGTCGAGCAGCTGGTCAACGGCGACAAGCCGGTCGATGCCGCCGCCCTGGGCAAGGCCAGCGTCGTGGTACGCGGCCTGTCGGCTTACGAGTACATCCTCTTCGACAGCAAGCCGGACATCGCCACGGCCGAGCAGAAAGCCCGCTACTGCCCGCTGCTGGTCGCCATCGGCGAACACCAGAAGGTCCTGGCCGAGGAGATTCTCAAGGGCTGGAACAGCACCGACGGCATGCTGTCGCAGATGACCAAGTTCCCCAACCAGCGCTACGCCGACTCCCACGAGGCGATCGCCGACCTGCTGCGCTCCCAGGTCACCGCCCTGGACACCCTGAAGAAGAAGCTGGGTGCACCGATGGGTCGCCAGAGCAAGGGCATCCCGCAGCCGCTGCAGGCCGAAGCCTGGCGCAGCCATTCCTCGATGAAGAGCCTGGAAGCCACCCTCAAGGCCGCCCAGGCGGTGTGGGTCGGGGTCGACAACCAGGGCCTGCGCGGCCTGCTGCCCAGCGATCAGAAAGCCCTGGCGCAGAAGATCGACGACGCCTACGCTACGGCGCTCAAACTGCTGGCCCACAACCAGAAGACCCTCGGCGAGCTGCTGGCCGACGACGCCGGGCAGCAGACCCTCAACCAGATTTACGATGCCCTCAACGTCGTCCACCGCCTGCACGAAGGCGACCTGGCCAAGGCGCTGAACATCCAGCTGGGCTTCAATGCCAACGACGGTGACTGATCATGCTGCGACGCCAGGCCCTCAAACTCGGTAGCGTATTGCTCAGCGCCCTGACCCTGGGCGGTTGGAGCCTGTTCCGCAACAAAGGCAGCGAACCCTTGCTGCTGTCGGCGCGGGACGATGGCGACGGCAAGCACTATGCGGTCGGGTTCCGCCTGGACGGCACCCAGGTGTTCAGCACCCAGGTTGCCCAGCGTTGCCATGCCATCATCAACCACCCAGAGCTGCCGATCGCCCTGTTCGTCGCCCGCCGACCCGGTACCGAAAGCTACCTGGTCGACCTGCGCGACGGGCGCCTGCTGCAGACCGTCACCTCGCAACCGAACCGGCACTTCTATGGCCATGCGGTGATCCACAAGGCTGGCGAATGGCTGTATGCCACCGAGAACGACACCACCGACCCAGGCCGTGGCGTGCTCGGCGTGTACCGCTTCGAGGGTGAACGCCTGGTGCACACCGGCGAGATCCCGACCCACGGCATCGGCCCCCATGAAGTGGCCTGGCTGCCGGATGGCGAAACCCTGATCGTGGCCAACGGCGGTATCCGCACCGAGGCCGAGAGCCGGGTCGAGATGAACCTCAATGCCATGGAGCCCAGCCTGGTGCTGATGCAGCGCGACGGCACCCTGCTGAGCAAGGAAACCCTGGCCCAGCAGATGAACAGCGTGCGCCACCTGGCGGTGGGCGACGATGGCACCATCGCCGCCTGCCAGCAGTTCATGGGCGCTGCCGACGAGACCGCCGAGCTGCTGGCGATCAAGCGCCCGGGCGAGCCGTTCAAGGCCTTCCCGGTACCGGAGCGCCAGCTGCAATCGATGGCCCAGTACACCGCCAGTGTCGCCATCCACAGCGACCTGCGCCTGGTGGCCCTGACCGCGCCGCGGGCCAACCGCCTGTTCGTCTGGGACCTGGACAGCGGTGCGGTGAAGCTCGATGCGCCGATGCCCGACTGCGCCGGGGTCGGGGCGGTCAAGGATGGTTTCGTCGTTACCTCCGGGCAGGGCCGTTGCCGCTTCTACAACTGCCGCAAGGCCGAACTGATCGGGCAACCGCTGGACCTGCCGTCCGGGTTCTGGGATAACCACCTGCACCTGGCTTGACGGCCCTTTCGCGGGACAAGCCCGCTCCTACAAGAGACCCATGATGCTTGGGTTCGCGCTGTACCTGTAGGAGCGGGCTTGCCCCGCGAAGAGGCCGGCACAGGCAATCTCCTCTCCTTCTGCAATACTTCCCCCATCCGCACGTGGGCAGGATCGCCCGTTGTCGTGTCAAAACGAATAACAACCACGCATCCAAGGAACCGGACCTATGCTACGCCGCCGCATGCTCATCATGTTGGCCGTCGTTCTGCTGATCGTGCTGGCCCTGGGGGGCTACAAGGGCTTCTCGATCTACAAACAGATCCAGGTGTTCTCCGCCCCACGGCCGCCCATCACCGTTGCCGCCGCCCCGGCCGAACAGCGCCAGTGGCAGGAGCGCCTGCCTGCCGTAGGCAGCCTCAAGGCCCTGCAAGGCGTCGAGCTGAGCCTGGAAGTGGAAGGCATCGTCAAGGCCTTGTACTTCGACTCCGGGCAGAAGGTCAAAGCCGGGCAACCGCTGCTCAAGCTCAACGACGACCAGGAAACCGCCCTGCTCGGCACCGCCCAGGCCGACCTGGGGCTGGCCAAGGTCGACTTCGGCCGCGGCAGCCAGCTGGTCGGCGATGCCGCCATCTCCCGCGGCGAGTTCGATCGCCTGACCTCCCAGTACCGGCGCAATCAGGCTGTGGTCGAACAGCTCAAGGCGCAGAAGATCAAGAAAAGCATCAACGCGCCGTTCAATGGCACCATCGGCATCCGCCAGGTGGACATTGGCCAGTACCTGGCCGCCGGCACGGTGATCGCCACCCTGCAGGACCTCTCCAGCCTGTATGTCGACTTCAACGTGCCGGAACAGGCCTTGCCGCACCTGAGCCTCGGCCAGCAGGTGCTCGTGCAGGTGGCCGCCTACCCCGGCCAGACCTTCCCGGCCAGCCTCAGCGCGATCAACCCCAAGGTCGATGAGAACACACGCAACCTGCTGGTACGCGCGACATTGGCCAATCCGGACGACAAGCTGTTGCCCGGCATGTTCGCCAACCTGCTGATCCTGCTGCCCGACCCGCAGCCCCAGGTGGTGGTGCCGGAAAGCGCCATCACCTACACCCTGTACGGTAACTCGGTGTACGTCGCCACGCCGAAGAAGGACAAGGACGGCAACCCGGAAAACGACGACAAGGGCCAGCCGCAACTTACCGCCGAGCAACGCACGGTACAGACCGGCGAACGCCGCGATGGCGTGGTGGTGGTCAGCAAGGGCCTCAAGGCCGGTGAACAGGTGGTCACCGCCGGGCAGCTCAAGCTGACCCCGGGCGCGACCATCCGCATCGGCCAGGACAGCGCGCTCAAGCCCGAACAGGGCGCCCCGCGCACCGACTGAGCAGGAGGCAGGCATGGCGTTCACCGACCCGTTCATCCGCCGCCCGGTGCTGGCCAGCGTGGTCAGCCTGCTGATCCTGCTGCTCGGCTTCCAGGCCTGGAACAAGCTGCAGATCCGCCAATACCCGAAAATGGAAAACGCCCTGATCACGGTGACCACCGCCTACCCCGGGGCCAACGCCGAAACCATTCAGGGCTACATCACCCAGCCGCTGCAACAGAGCCTGGCCAGCGCCGAAGGCATCGACTACATGACCTCGGTCAGCCGCCAGAACTTCTCGGTGATCTCCATCTACGCGCGCATCGGCGCCGACAGCGACCGCCTGTTCACCGAACTGCTGGCCAAGGCCAACGAGGTGCGTAACCAGCTGCCGCAGGATTCTGAAGACCCGGTCCTGAGCAAGGAAGCCGCCGACGCCTCGGCGCTGATGTACATCAGCTTCTACAGCAAGGAGATGAGCAACCCGCAGATCACCGACTACCTGTCACGGGTGATCCAACCCAAGCTGGCCACCCTGCCGGGCATGGCCGAAGCGGAAATCCTCGGCAACCAGGTGTTCGCCATGCGCATCTGGATCGACCCGGTGAAGCTGGCCGGCTTCGGCCTTGCCGCCACCGACGTGACCAATGCCGTACGCCGCTACAACTTCCTCTCCGCCGCCGGCGAAGTAAAGGGCGAGTACGTGGTCACCAGCATCAACGCCAGCACCGAGCTGAAATCGGCCGAAGCCTTCGCCGCGCTGCCGCTCAAGGTGTCCGGTGACAGCAGGGTGCTTCTGGGTGACGTGGCGCGCGTGGAAATGGGCGCGGAAAACTACGACACGGTCAGTTCGTTCGATGGCACGCCGTCGGTCTACATCGGCATCAAAGCCACCCCGGCGGCCAACCCACTGGACGTGATCAAGGAAGTGCGGCGCATCATGCCGGAGCTGGAAAGCCAGCTGCCGTCGGCGCTGAAGGTATCGATCGCCTACGACGCCACGCTGTTCATCCAGGCGTCCATCGACGAAGTGATCAAGACCCTGGGCGAAGCGGTGCTGATCGTCATCGTGGTGGTGTTCCTGTTCCTCGGCGCCCTGCGCTCGGTGCTGATCCCGGTGGTGACCATCCCGCTGTCGATGATCGGTGTGCTGTTCTTCATGCAGATGATGGGCTACTCGCTGAACCTGCTGACACTGCTGGCGATGGTGCTGGCCATCGGCCTGGTGGTGGACGATGCCATCGTGGTGGTGGAGAACATCCACCGGCACATGGAGGAAGGCAAGTCACCCTTCGATGCCGCCCTGGAAGGCGCGCGGGAAATCGCCATGCCAGTGGTGTCGATGACCATTACCCTGGCGGCGGTGTACGCGCCCATCGGTTTCCTTACCGGGCTCACCGGCGCGCTGTTCAAGGAATTCGCCCTCACCCTGGCTGGCGCGGTGGTGATCTCCGGCATCGTCGCCCTGACTCTGTCACCGATGATGTGCGCCCTGCTGCTGCGCCAGGAGCAGAACCCCAGTGGCCTGGCCCATCGGCTCGACGTGCTGTTCGAAGGCCTCAAGGTGCGTTACCAGCGCCTGCTGCACGCCACCCTCGACAGCCGCCCGGTGGTGCTGGTGTTCGCCGTGATCATCCTGTGCCTGGTCCCGGTGCTGCTCAAGTTCACCCAGAACGAGCTCGCGCCCAACGAGGACCAGGGCGTCATCTTCATGATGAGCAGCTCGCCGCAGCCGGCCAACCTCGACTACCTGAACGCCTACACCGACCAGTTCACGCCCCTGTTCAAGAGCTTCCCCGAATACTACTCATCGTTCCAGATCAACGGTTTCAACGGCGTACAGAGCGGCATCGGTGGCTTCCTGCTCAAGCCCTGGAACGAACGCCAGCGCACGCAGATGGAGCTGCTGCCGCTGGTGCAGGCCAAGCTCGAGCAGATTGGCGGGCTGCAGATCTTCGGTTTCAACCTGCCATCGCTGCCGGGCACAGGTGAGGGCCTGCCGTTCCAGTTCGTGATCAATACCGCCGGTGACTACCCTGCCCTGCTGGAGGTCGCCCAGCGGGTCAAGCAACGGGCGCAGGAATCGGGCAAGTTCGCCTTCCTCGACATCGACCTGGCCTTCGACAAGCCTGAAGTGGTGGTCGACATCGACCGGGCCAAGGCGGCGCAGATGGGCGTTTCCATGGATACCCTGGGCGGCACCCTGGCCACCCTGCTGGGCGAGGCGGAAATCAACCGTTTCACCCTCGAAGGCCGCAGCTACAAGGTGATTGCCCAGGTCGAGCGGCCCTATCGAGACAACGCCGGCTGGTTGAACAACTACTACGTGAAGAACGAGCAAGGGCAGCTGCTGCCCTTGTCGACACTGATCACCCTCAGTGACCGAGCCCGCCCCCGCCAGCTCAACCAGTTCCAGCAGCTGAACTCGGCGATCATCCAGGGGGTGCCGATGGTCAGCATCGGCGAGGCGCTGCAGACGGTGCGCGACATCGCCCGGGAAGAAGCACCGGAGGGCTTTGCCTTCGACTATGCCGGGACGGCCAGGCAGTACGTGCAGGAAGGCAGCGCCCTGTGGGTGACCTTCGGCCTGGCGCTGGCGATCATCTTCCTGGTGCTGGCCGCGCAGTTCGAGAGCTTCCGCGACCCGTTGGTGATCCTGGTGACCGTGCCATTGTCGATCTGTGGCGCGCTGCTACCGCTGTTCCTGGGCATATCCAGCATGAACATCTACACCCAGGTGGGGCTGGTGACGCTGATCGGGCTGATCAGCAAACACGGCATCCTGATCGTCGAGTTCGCCAACCAGTTGCGTGAGGAAAAGGGCTTGAGCGTTCGCCAGGCCATCGAGGAAGCGGCCGCCATTCGCCTGCGGCCGGTGCTGATGACCACGGCTGCGATGGTGTTCGGCATGGTGCCGCTGATCCTGGCCACCGGGGCCGGCGCGGTGAGCCGGTTCGATATCGGCACGGTGATTGCCACCGGGATGTCGATCGGGACCTTGTTCACCCTGTTTGTGCTGCCGTGTATCTACACCTTGCTGGCCCACAAGTCTGAGGCCAAGCAGCCAATTACCGCATGACCGCTCCTACAAAAAACAAAGGCCTCGCGATTGCGAGGCCTTCATCTTGCTCGAGCTGTATCAGCCAAACGGCCGAAGCCCCTGGCGCATGCCGAAGAGGAACAACAGCAGGTCCTGGTCCGGTTCGGCCTTGTTCTGCTGTGCCTTGACCTCATGCGGCACCGCGCACTGGTCTGCCTTGCTGAACACCACAGGCCGTGGCTCTTCCCAGGCAGCTACCGCCGCCGTGGTCACAGCCAACCCAGCCACCAGGAATAAAGCTCGAGCTATTTCTAGTTTCATTACCCTAACCCTTTGACAGCGCTGCCAAACGCCATCTGGTAAAAATAGAGCAGCGTTTGCCATTCCGTGTCATTCAGCGACGAGTGGCGGCGCAGCTGACGCAGGTCGTTACCCGCAGCCCGCTGACAGCTGATGCGTCGTCGGCACTTTTCCAGGTCCAGAAGGGCCACTTCGACGCGGGCCTGCTCACCCTCGCCGATGACCTTGATGAAGACGTGCTTGCCGTACAGGCAGCCATGCTGCCAATGGCCCAGGTGCATGCGCGCCAGGTTGTCGGCCAGGTCCTTGAGCATGCGTTCATGAACAACTTGAGGATAGCGCTCGCGCGCACCTTCGGCGTGCCACGTATCGAGTTCGACAAAGCCATCCAGCGCCTCACTGACCAACAGCGCGCGCCATTGGTGCTCGGGGTCACGCTCGGCACCACAAAACACGATGCGCGGCACGCGCACACCCAGTTGCTCGAAGCTGTTCAGTGCATCGAGCTCGCGCAATACGGTCGGCCTGCCGAATGGGTGCAACAGGCTGCGATAGATATGGCCGACCTGACGCTTGGCATACAGCACCTTGCCGTTGCCATCGTTCAGCCGTTGTACGCCACTTTCACCACCGCGCCGCTGGTTGGGTTCCTCGACCCATTCGCCCTGCTGGCGCCAGTAATAATCGAACCGAGACTCCCCATTTTGGGCTACAGCCATCAAACACTACCCCTTACGCAATACATACACCCGCCACATGGCATAGAACGGCAGGAAGTCGAGGTGTTCCTGGATTCTGAAGCCGGCGGACTTGAATTCTGCTTCAACCGTTTCTGCCGGTAACACGAAGCGGTTCTGATAGCTGCTCTGTTCGGCCTTGGCACTACGCTTTTTCTCGAGCTTCTGGCGGCGCCAGGCCTTGAAGTTACCGTCCACCCACAATGACAGGATTACGCTGTCACGGCTAACCCTTTGAAACTCGTCAAGAATGGTCTTGCGGTGAGCCGCTTCGCCAATGTGGTGGAACAGCCGCATGCAGAAGATGCTGTCGACCGAATTATCCGGCAAGTCGATCGCGAATGCCGAAGTCTGCAAAGGGCGTACCCGAGCTACCACCTCTGGCGGTTGTGCGGCACAGGCCGTCTGGATCATCGCCTCGGAGTTGTCGGCGCCGATGATCACCCGGTTCGGCTTTTCCGCCAGCAGCGGCCAGAAACGGCCCGCACCGCAAGGCAAGTCGAGGACCAAGCCTGGTTCTCCCGCCAGCGCCAGGGCGCGTCGGGCCAGCTGCTCGTCACGCTTGTGGGACAGGCGTCGAGCCAGTCCATCCTGGTGTTTGAGGAAGTAGTCCTGGGCGTGTTGCTGGTCGTACTTCTCGGAAAATTCGAGTTTGATCGGGCTGCGCATCGAGTGGCTCCTGTATCCAATGCGCATACCTTAGGTAACGAATCGTAGGGAACAGGTCATGCCAATGTGAAAAAAGTGTCATCAAACCGCAGGAATGTTTCATCCTGTTACCGAGTGGGATCGGTCTTTTCCGCGCTCTGGCTCAGATCCACCTGAAAACGGCAGCCATGCGGTGCCGTCGAGGTCAGGGTCACCCGCCAGCCCTGGTCATCGCAGATCCGCTGCACCAGCGACAGGCCCAGCCCAAGGCCTTCGCCACGCCGCTCCTCGCCGCGCACGAAAGGCTGGAACATGGCCTCGCGCTGCTCCTCCGGGATACCTACGCCACTGTCCTCGACACTGAAGCCGTTGAGCTCCAGGCTGAGGCGGATATAACCGCTATCGGTGTAATGGGCGGCATTGCGCAGCAGGTTGCCCATCACGGATTGCAGGAAGGTGGCGTTGTACAACAATGGGCCTGCACTGACCCGGCCATCGTAGTAGAGCGCCAGGCCCTTCTGTTCGATGGTATCGCGCCACACCCCGACCAGGTCGTCGGCGACTTCGCGCAGGGTTGCCTGGGATGCCACGGCGCCCTGGTCACGCTGGGCACGCGCCAGCATCAGGAAGGTCTTGACCAGCTCGCGCATCTCTTCCGTGGCACGGGCGATACGCTCCACCTGGCTGCGCGCGCGGGTATCCAGATTGGGGTTTTCCATCAGCAGTTCGCACGAGGTGGCCAGCACCATCAGCGGTGTGCGCAACTCATGGCTGACATCGCTGGTGAACAAGCGCTCGCGGTTCAGTGCATTGCGCAGCCGGCCCAGGGTATCGTCGAAGGCCACCGCCAGCTGGCCGACTTCGTCGGCCGCGTAGTCCGGTGCCAACGGCGGCGCCAGGCCAAGCAACTGATCACGATGGCGAACCTGTCGTGCCAGGCGGATGACCGGTGCCATCACCCTGCGCGCCAATAGCCAGCCGAGCACCACCGCCAGTACCAGGCTGAGCACGAAGCCCACCACCACGACGGCGAACAGCACGCGCTCGCGCTCTTCGAAATCGCTCTGGTCCTGCAGCAGCACATAGCGGCGACCATCGACGATCTCGACCATCGCGTGGTAGGACAGCTGATCGCGAAACACCTCATGGAAGCCGACATCGAGGTGGCGCAGGTCCTTGGGCAGCTCGAAGTCATCGCGCCCGCCACTGAAGTAGAACAGCTGGTCAGGCCGCGGCCGGTGGCTCCAGTCACTGACGCTGTCCATGCGCAGCAAGCGCTGCAGGTCGCCGCCGAGCACCGATGAGATCAGGCGTTCTTCGACCAGATGCACCGTGGCGACGATACCGAAGGCGAAGGCGCCGGCCACCAGTGCGCTCATCAACGCAAAGGCGATGATGATGCGCTGGGCAAGGCTTTGCTTAAACTCCATCGCGGCCCTCGGCGAGGCGATAGCCGACGCCATGGACGGTATGCAGCAGCGGTTTTTCGAACGGTTTGTCGATCACCTGGCGCAACTGGTGCACGTGGCTGCGCAGGCTGTCGCTGTCCGGGCAGTCATCGCCCCACAGGGCTTCTTCCAGCACCTCGCGGCGCAGCACGTGCGGGCTCTTCTGCATCAATACCGCGAGCAGTTTGAGGCCGACTGGGTTGAGCTTGAGCAGGCGGCCCTGACGGGTCACTTCGAGGGTATCGAGGTCGTAGCTCAAGTCTGCGACCTGCAGGGTACGGCGCCCGCCACCCTGGGCCCGGCGCAGCACCGCTTCGATGCGCGCGGCCAGCTCGGACAGGGCAAAGGGTTTGAGCAGGTAATCATCGGCACCGGAGCGGAAGCCCTGCAGGCGATCGTCCAGTTGGTCGCGGGCCGTGAGCATGATCACCGGGGTATCACGGCGGGCATCCTCGCGCAGGCGCTTGCACAGGGTATAGCCATCGATACCGGGCAGCATGATGTCGAGCACGATCAGGTCGTAGTGCTCGGTGGCGGCCAGATGCAGGCCTGAGAGGCCGTCCTGGGCGCAGTCGACGGTGTAGCCTTTCATGCCCAGGTAATCGGCAAGGTTGGCAAGAATATCGCGGTTGTCTTCAACCAAAAGAATACGCATCGGGTTCTCCTGTGCGGCGCTTCGCTAGGGTGCGCGGCAGGCGCAGCTTAAGGCCATCGCCGGTACTGTGCCAGCCCCAGGGCAAATTCAGCGAAATTGACAGTTTTTTCACTGATCCTTCACGGACAGAGGATAGCGGGCGCATGACAATGCCCGGTCTTTTTACCCCCTGGAGTCGTCATGCAACAACGCACTCGTCCGCGTCCGATCAATCTCTGGCTATACCTGGGCATACCCTTGGCGGTTGCCGCGGCCCTGCTCCTGCTGGAACTGACCTCGCTTGACATGGACGTCGCCAACCTGTTCTTCGACCCCGCCGCCGGGCAGTTCATCGGCCGTCACAGTTATCTGCTGGAAACCGTCATGCATGACCGGGTCAAGCAAGGCGTGATCCTGCTTGGGCTGATTTCGCTGGGCGCGTTCGCCTCGAGCTTCTTCTGGAAACGTCTGTTCAGCTGGCGCCGCGAGCTGGGTTGCCTGGTCCTGGCGCTGGGGCTGTCGACGGCCTTCGTCACGCCGCTGAAGAAGGTGACCCAGGTGCAATGCCCGTGGAGCCTGACCCAGTTCGGCGGCAAGGAAACTTACAGCAAGCTGCTGGAACACCGTCCGGCGACCGACAAGCCTGGCCTGTGCTGGCCGGGTGGGCATGCAGCCACCGGTTTCTGCCTGTTCGGCCTGTTCTTCATGTTGCGTGACCGCCGGCCGAAACTGGCGCGGGTGGCGTTTGGGGTGGCCCTGGTGGCTGGCTCGACGCTGGGGTTGGGGCGGATGCTGCAGGGGGCGCACTTCCTGTCGCATAACGTGTGGACCGCCGTGTTCTGCTGGTTGATCGGCTTGGGCTCGTATTACCTGGTGCTGTATCGCCAGGGCATGGCCGAGGCGGCAGCCGGCGAGCATCGTACTGCCTGCTAGAGGGCCGGCACAGAAGAACGAAAAAGCCCCGGTTCTCACGAACCGGGGCTTTTTCTTGCTGCAGGGGGTAAGGCCGGCTTACATCATGCCGCCCATGCCACCCATGCCGCCCATGTCAGGCATGCCAGCAGCTGGCTTGTCTTCCGGCAGGTCGGCAACCATGGCTTCGGTGGTGATCATCAGACCGCCGATCGAAGCTGCGGCTTGCAGAGCCGAACGAGTGACCTTGGCTGGGTCGAGGATACCCATCTCGATCATGTCGCCGTATTCGCCGGTAGCAGCGTTGTAGCCGTAGTTGCCCGAACCTTGCTTGACCTTGTCAGCGACAACGCTTGGCTCGTCGCCGGCGTTGGCAGTGATCTGGCGCAGCGGCGCTTCTACAGCGCGACGCAGCAGGGCGATACCGACGTTCTGGTCTTCGTTGTCGCCTTTGAGGTCAACGATGGCAGCCAGGGCACGAACCAGGGCAACACCACCGCCAGGCACCACGCCTTCTTCGACGGCAGCACGGGTAGCGTGCAGGGCGTCTTCAACGCGGGCTTTCTTCTCTTTCATTTCAACTTCGGTGCCAGCACCGACCTTGATCACGGCAACACCGCCAGCCAGCTTGGCCAGACGCTCTTGCAGCTTCTCACGGTCGTAGTCCGAAGAGGTTTCCTCGATCTGGGCACGGATCTGCTTGACGCGTGCTTCGATGTCGGCGTCAACGCCAGCACCGTCGATGATGGTGGTGTTTTCCTTGGACAGGATGACGCGCTTGGCGTTACCCAGGTGCTCCAGGGTGGTGGTTTCCAGGGTCAGGCCGATTTCTTCGGAGATGACCTGGCCGCCGGTCAGGACAGCGATGTCCTGCAGCATGGCCTTGCGGCGGTCGCCGAAGCCCGGTGCCTTGACTGCAGCAACCTTGACGATGCCGCGCATGTTGTTGACCACCAGGGTAGCCAGGGCTTCGCCTTCGACGTCTTCGGCAACGATCAGCAGCGGACGGCCGGCCTTGGCAACGGCTTCCAGAACTGGCAGCAGCTCACGGATGTTGGAGATCTTCTTGTCGACCAGCAGCAGCAGCGGGCTTTCCAGCTCGGCAACCATGGTGTCCGGCTTGTTGACGAAGTATGGCGACAGGTAGCCACGGTCGAACTGCATGCCTTCTACGACGGACAGTTCGTTTTCCAGGCCCGAGCCTTCTTCAACGGTGATCACGCCTTCTTTACCGACTTTTTCCATGGCTTCGGCGATGATTTCACCGATGGAGTTGTCGGAGTTGGCGGAGATGGTGCCTACCTGGGCGATGGCCTTGGAGTCGGCGCATGGCTTGGACAGGTTCTTCAGCTCGGCGACAACGGCGGCGGTGGCCTTGTCGATGCCGCGCTTGAGGTCCATCGGGTTCATGCCGGCAGCGACGGCTTTCAGGCCTTCGTTGACGATGGCCTGAGCCAGAACGGTAGCGGTGGTGGTGCCGTCACCGGCAGCGTCGTTGGCCTTGGAAGCGACTTCCTTGACCAGCTGGGCGCCCATGTTTTCGAAGGCGTCTTTCAGCTCGATTTCTTTGGCGACGGAAACGCCGTCCTTGGTGATGGTCGGAGCGCCGAAGCTCTTGGCCAGCACTACGTTACGGCCTTTCGGGCCGAGGGTCGCTTTTACCGCGTCAGCCAGAACGTTGACACCAACCAGCATTTTCTTACGAGCGGAATCGCCGAATTTTACGTCTTTAGCAGCCATGATCGTTTAATCCTTGGAAATCTTTGGAGTAACGGGAAGTCGGGGGTGAAATCAGCCTTCGATAACGGCGAGGATTTCGTTCTCGGCCATGACCAGCAGGTCTTCGCCATCGACTTTCACGGTGTTGCTGCCCGAGTAAGGGCCGAAAACCACTTTGTCACCGACTTTAACGGCCAGCGCACGTACTTCGCCGTTTTCCAGGACGCGACCGGTGCCAACAGCAACGACTTCGCCGCGGTTTGGTTTTTCAGCGGCCGAACCCGGCAGGACGATACCGCCAGCGGTTTTCGATTCTTCTTCGCTGCGACGGATGACTACGCGGTCATGCAGAGGACGAAGCTTCATTGTCGATCTCTCCCAAATTGTGGTTTTCATCGGCCGGTATCGACACCGGCGGGTTGATGCGGTCCGGCATTGCCGGGGGTGGCCCGCAAAGGGCGGACCACCTGTGTCATGACTGGTGTTGCCACCAGAAACCTTGCGGTGACCACATACATGAGGCCGCCATATTCAATTACAAGGTTTGATATGCAAAATTTTTCAGCCAGTTGAAAAAGCCCGGGGCCGCTTGTGCGGCCCCGGGGGTTGCAGGTCTGATTATTTGTCGCGGCGCTCGTACTCGCCTTCGATCACGTTCGGGCGATGGCCGCCATCGCGAGGCGGCGCCTGGAACGGGTCGTCCTGGAACGCGCGCTGGCGCATGGCCTGGGCTTCGGCGCGCTCGCGCATCTTGCGGGCCGCCAGGTGGCGGGTGAACGGCAGCAGGCACAGCAGGCCCAGCACGTCGCTGATGAAGCCCGGCAGCAACAGCAAGCCACCGCCCACGGCCAGCATCAGGCCCTGGAACATGTCCTCGGCGGGCAGTTCGCCACGCTGCAGGCTTTCACGGGCACGCAGGGCGGTGGCAAGGCCGGCCACACGCACCACCAGCACACCCAGAGCGGAGCCGGCGATGATCAGCAGCAGCGCCGGAAAGAAACCGATGGCCCCGGCGACCTTGACGAAGACGAACAGCTCCAGCACCGGGAACAACAGAAACAGCAATAGAAAAGCACGCATCAAAGCATTCCTCGTCGGAAGAGACCCTTCCTGTAAGACCTACAGATGGATGCGTGCACTCGGGATTTCAAGCCTCGACTTCAGTCGCAGCCGGCCATTGTTCGGCGCGCGCCAGCAAAACCAGGGCTTCGCGGACTTGTGTCGGCGTGTTGCAAGGCGCGGGGAACGCTAACCAGTAGATACCCTGGCCAATACGCAGGTGCATGCCTTCGCTGTCGATGCCGACCATCTGCGCCGGTACGCTGCGCGGCAGGTCGCTCAGCTCGACGTAATGGGCAATGGCATTGGCATGGTCGCTGTTCATGTGCTCGATCATGCTCGCCTCGCTTTGGCCCGCGAACGGATTGGCCAGGGTCACCTGGTCGAGCCAGTGGATCGCGCCGAAGCCACCGATGTAGCGATGGCGCACCGGCTGCAGGACCCAGAAGTCGAAGTCATGGGCCTTGTGGTAGTTGGCCGCATCGGGGAAATAGCGGTAGTAGCGCTCGGCCGCCGCCTCGATGGCGGCCTCATCGACCAGCTTGTGCGCTTCGGCCATCACCGTCAGGCGGCCCACAGCCTGCACGTCCTCGGCCTCACGCTCACCCACCAGCAGCGAGCACTTGGGGTCCTTCTGCAGGTTGTGGGTGTGCTGGGCGATGCGGCTGATCAGGATCAGCGGGTTACCCTCGGCATCCAGGCAGTAAGGCACCACCGAACCGAACGGGAAGCCCGGCATGGACTTGGAATGGGTCGAAAGGACGCCGCGGTATTCCTTGAGCAGCAGTTCCCGGGCGGGGCGGATGGCGTTGGTACTCACTTGGGGGCGGCTCCTGGAGGCGGACTGGTTAGGTGACAAGATAAGCATTATCACATCCAGTGCCAATGGGGCTGCTTTGCAGCCCATCGCCGGTAAGCGCGGCTCCCACCGGGGAACGCAATTTCCCCCCGGCGATCTACCAGGTCACACCGAAGCCGGCAGTGTAACGAGTCTTGTCCAGGTCACTGTCCCGCGTCCCGGTGATGATGTCCTTCTCCGCCTTGAGGTTGAGCGAAGCCCACTCGGTGACCTTGTAGCGCAGCCCCACTTCGGCATCCAGCGAGTAGTCGGCCACGCCACCCAGCGGCTTGGCGAACTCGCCATTGGTGAACAGCTGGACGTTCTTGCCGATCAGGTAGCGGGTATAGTCCCATTTCACCGCCGCGGAGTAGAAGTTGTCCTTGGCACCGTCCTGATACTCGAAATCGGTACGGTTGATCAGCGAACCCAGCGAGAACGCGCCCAGTTCGTCGTCCCAGAACTGGTAGCCAGGGCCGGTACCGACGGTGCGCTGGCGGGCCAGGTCCTCGATGCGGTCGCGCTTGTACTCCATGCGCCCTTGCCAGAACCACTTCTCGGTGATGAAGCGGTCGAGCGCGTATTCCGCGCTCCAGTTGTCGGTGGTGGTGACATCGTCCTTGGTTTCGCGGTTGTACTCGCCTTCGGCATTGTGCCGCCAGCGGCCATGGCGAGCGGTGGTCTTGAAACCGACATCGTAATCATCGGTATCGTTTTCGGCGCGCTTGTAGTCAAGGGCCACGTCGACGTTGCCTTTCCAGACAAAATCTTCCACCACTGGCTTGGGCTTCATGATCTGCTGGACGCTGGCCAGGTCGACAGTTTTTGGCGCATCACCGTTGGCCAGCGTCACCTTGCCGGGCTCGGCGGCCTTGAGCGACTTGGCCACCTCGCCGGTGTAGGCGTCCTGCTTGACCAGCAATTTCTGATCGCTCTCGAGGGTCTGGACCTGTTTCCAGTCCAGCGAGATAGAGCCGCCATACGGTGTTTCCAGCAGCAGCTTGCCACCATCGAAAACACGAATCTTGCCGCTGAGCCGGTCACCGTTCTTCATCCACACGGTGTCGGCGAACGCCGGGGCGGCACACAGCGAAGCGGTCAATAGGCAAAGCAAGGATCTAGAATACATAAGCGCGCTACAGGTTCGATTTGACGAAAAAAGCCGGGCATTATCCAGATACCGACGACCAGAGCAAGCACAGACCCAGGAGCATGCCGTTGAGTTCAACTCTCATTTGCCGCAACCATTCGTCCGGTTTCATGCCAGGCCAGGGCTGCCCTGATGTCTGAGGGATATGAGCACGCGCTGGCGTCGCCTGAAGCCCGACGAACGGCGCTGTATTCGGTGCTTGGCCAAGTACCCGAGGGCAAGGTGGTCAGCTATGGCGAGCTCGCCGAGCTGGCGGGACTGGGCCGGGCGGCCCGTTGGGTCGGGCGCACCCTTGGGCAGTTACCGGCCGATACACGCCTGCCCTGGCACCGGGTACTCGGCGCAGGCGGGCGCCTGAGCCTGGCGCTGGGCACCCCTTCGGGCGATGAACAGCGGGCCAGACTGCGCGCAGAGGGTGTGAATGTGACCAATAATCGTGTGGATATGACGCGCCATGGCTGGCGCCCGATGGAGCACAGCGGTTAGAGTGCGCGCTTTGTTTTCGCAAATTTGAGGCAGATGTTGGCCCATGCCCCGTAAAACCTGGCGCGCTGCGCTTGCTGCCTATGCCAGCCCGTCAACCTTGGTACTTTTGCTGCTGGGCTTCGCCGCCGGCCTGCCCTACATGCTGGTGTTCTCGACCCTGTCGGTGTGGCTGCGCGAAGCGGGCGTGGCCCGTGAAACCATTGGCTACGCCAGCCTGATAGGCCTGGCCTATGCCTTCAAATGGGTCTGGTCACCCCTGCTCGACCAGTGGCGCCTGCCGCTGCTTGGCGGCCTGGGGCGACGCCGTTCGTGGCTGTTGCTGTCGCAAGCGCTGGTGGTAATCGGCCTGGTCGGCATGAGCTTGTGCGACCCGCAACAGCACCTGTCCTGGCTGATCGCCCTGGCGGTGCTGGTGGCCTTTGCCTCGGCCACCCAGGACATCGCCGTCGATGCCTATCGCCTCGAAATTGCCGACGACCAGCGCCAGGCGGCCCTCGCCGCCAGCTACATGGCCGGTTACCGGGTCGCCGCCCTGCTGGCGACCGCGGGCGCACTGTTCTTCGCCGAATGGTTCGGTTCCACCGGCTTCAGCTACCTGCACAAGGCCTGGGCTGGCACTTACGTGCTGTTCGGCGTGATGATGCTGCCGGCGCTGTTCACCACCCTGGTGATGCGTGAGCCACCGGTACCGATGCGCACCCAGCTGTCGGCCGCGCGCTATGGCCTGATGCATCAGATGGCCTCGGTGTTCGTGCTGATCATCCTGCTGGTGTCGGTACCGGCCAGCTTCACCCAGATGTTCAACACCGGTTGGTCAAGCGTCATTTCCGGCGATGCGACGCCACTCGACCTGCTGCTCGAAGACCGCGCCTTCCTGCGCCTGATCCTCTACGTGTTGCTGACTTGGGCCTGCCTTTCCAGCCTGGGCCGTCGTGGCCTGGCCCCGGTGCTGACACCGGTGCACGACTTCATCGCTCGCTACCGCTGGCAAGCGCTGTTGCTGCTCGGCCTGATTGCCACCTATCGCATGTCGGACACGGTGATGGGCGTGATGGCCAACGTGTTCTACATCGACATGGGTTTCACCAAGGACCAGATCGCCAGCGTCAGCAAGGTCTTCGGCCTGATCATGACCCTGGTCGGTGCTGGCGTCGGCGGCTTGCTGATCGTGCGTTTCGGCATCCTGCCGATCCTGTTCATCGGCGGCGCGGCTTCAGCAGCGACCAATATCCTGTTCCTGATGCTGGCCGACATGGGGCCGAACCTGGAAATGCTGGTGGTGACCATCTCGCTGGACAACTTCAGCTCGGGCCTGGCCACCTCGGCGTTCGTCGCCTACCTGTCGAGCCTGACCAACCTGAAGTTCTCGGCCACGCAATATGCGCTGCTCAGCTCGATCATGCTGTTGCTGCCGCGCCTGATCGGCGGGTATTCAGGGGTAATGGTGGAAAAGTACGGGTATCACGACTTCTTCCTGATCACTGCGCTGTTGGGCGTTCCGACCTTGATCCTGATTGCGCTGCACTGGCGCCAGGAAGTGAGCCGGGGAAAGCAGGTACCGGTGGATAACCCGGCGGCCGAGCGGCCCTGATAGACGTCTACTGCCTGCACTGGCCTCTTCGCGGGACAAGCCCGCACCTACAGGAAAACGCGGTTACTGTAGGAGCGGGCTTGTCCCGCGAAGAGGCCAGTGCAGGCAAATGGTCATTGAGCGACAGCGCCTTCCCCTGGCCGCCCGCCTACCACGAACCAGAGCGGCCACAGCGCCAGGGCACCTGCCACGCCAGCCGCAAGGGCAAAGTGCAACAGGCTCTCCCCCGCCCCGATCATCGCAAGTACCGCGCCACCCAGCCCCAGCAAGGCAATGGTGATCATCCCCAGCATCGCCGACACCAACCCCTTGCTCTGCTCGCTGGCAAACAGTGTCATGCGGTACAGCACCGCATTGGCCACGCCCAGCCCCAATGCATACAGCGACATGCCAGCGACCACGCTGGTCACCGTCGGCCACACCCAGGTCGCCAGCACCATCAGGCACAGCCCGGCCAGGTACGGCCCCAGCGCGCCGCGCACCAGTGCCGGCAGCGGGTAACGGTCGGCGATACGGTTGATGATCAGGTTGCCCAGGATCAGCCCACCGAACACCGGCAACTGCCACAGCGCATATTCCATCGTGCTCAGCCCCTCGTCGTGAATCAGCAGCACCGGCGAAAGACCGATCCAGCCAATCAGCGGCAGGCCTACCAGGCCCAGCGCGGCACTGCCAGCGACGAACTTGCGGTTGGCCAGCAGCTGGCCGTAACCGGCGAGCAGCGGCAGCAGGTGGATCGGGGTGAACGGCAGGCGTGAGCCATCACGACGCTCCACGCCGAGGGTTTCCGGCATCAGGCGATGCAACAGCAGCCAGCACAGCACCGCACCGATGGCGAAGGCCACGAACAGCCAGCGCCAGTCCAGCCACTGCAGCATGAGGGTACCGACCAGCGGGCCGAGCAGCGGCGACAGCAAGGCGATGTTGGCGAGCAACGCCATCATGCGCACCGCGTCCGCTTCGCTGAACGATTCATTCAATGCCGGATAGCTGACCGTCACCACGAAGCCCAGGCCGATGCCCTGCAGCAGGCGCAGCAGGTTGAACAGACCGATGTCCTGCACCCAATAGGTGGCCAGGCAGGCGACGCCAAAGAAGGCACAGCCGGCCAGCAGCAGCGGGCGACGCCCATAGCGGTCGGCCAGCGGGCCGATCAGCCATTGCAGCACCACGCCACCGAGCAGGTACAGGTTGAGTGCATGGGGAATGTATTCGGGGCTGGCGTTCAGGTGCTCGACCACCACCGGCATGGCCGGCATCACGGCGTCGCTGGCCAGGTAGGTGAGCAGCTCGAACAGGGCCAGGGTCAGGCCGAACAAGAGGGCCCGAAGAGGGGTGATGTAGAGCAGTGGTTTCATGATGGCGTATCAGGTGCAAGCAGGAGGGACAGGCTATATGCCAGAAATGGCGGGGAATTGCTGTGAACAAGTGTAAGGGAGGCGGCAAAAGGCTGGGGCCGCTTTCGCGGCCCCGCTCTGGCATTACTGCGCTGCAGTCTCCTGCACCACGCGAATCACCCGCTGCGGGAACGGAATGTCGATCCCTTCGGCCTTCAACCGGTCACGGGCATGCTCGTTGAGCATGAACATCACGTCCCAGTAGTCGGAGGTCTTGGTCCACAGGCGCAGCGACACGGTGATCGAGCTGTCGCCCAGGGTCGCCACTACCGCTTGTGGAGCAGGGTCCGGCAGCACGCGCGGATCCTGCGCCAGCTCCAGCAGCACGTTGCGCGCCGTCTGCAGGTCGGCCTCGTAGTCCACACCCACATCGAACACCACCTTGCGCGTAGGCTGGCGGTTGGTGTTGGTGATGATGCCGTTGGACAGCGCACCGTTGGGCATGATCACCGTCTTGTTGTCACCGGTACGCAGCACGGTGTGGAAAATCTGGATGCTGTCGACGGTACCCGCCACACCCTGCGCTTCGATCCAGTCGCCGATGCGGAACGGGCGGAACATCAGGATCAGCACACCCCCGGCGAAGTTCGCCAGGCTGCCCTGCAAGGCCAGGCCGATTGCCAGGCCGGCGGCACCGATGGCGGCGACGAACGAGGTGGTCTCGATACCGATCATCGACGCCACACTGACGAACAGCAGCACCTTCAACACGATGTTCGACAAGGTGCTGATGAAACCTTGCAGTGCCAGGTCGGCATTACGCAGGCCAACCAGTTTGCCCAGGCGGTTGCTGACCTTGTTGACGATCCACCAGCCGACCGCGAGGGTCAGCAGTGCCAGCAGCAGGCGGCTGCCGTATTCCATGATCAAGGGGATCCAGGTCTGCGATTGGCGGACCAGCTGATCGACTTCAGCGTTCAAATCCATAGTTATCTCCTGATGCCTGACGGCACGTGCACAGTAAAGCAGGCCGCCGGCATTTCAGCGGCCAAGGACCCCATGGACATCATTGCGCCATCGGGGTTCCAGACAGCCCTGCGATCAGTCGCGGAAGTTGTTGAACTGGATCGGCATGTCGAACTCTTTGGTGCGCAGCAGGGCGATGGCTTCCTGCAGGTCGTCACGCTTCTTGCCGGTGACGCGCACCTGCTCGCCCTGGATGGCGGCCTGGACCTTGAGCTTGCCGTCCTTGATGGTGGCGACGATCTTCTTCGCCAGGTCCTTGTCGATGCCTTCGCGGAACTTGGCTTCCTGTTTCTTTTCCTTGCCCGAGGCGTACGGGTCCTTGGTTTCCAGGCACTTCACGTCGATCTTGCGCTTGACCAGCGCCAGGCGCAGGATCTCCAGCATGGCTTCGAGCTGGAACTCTTCCTCGGCGGTCAGCATGACGGTCTGCTCCTTGTCCTTGAACTCGAAGCTGCCCTTGCCCTTGAGGTCATAGCGGCGCTCGAGGTCCTTGACGGCGTTGTCGACCGCGTTCTGCACTTCGTGCTTGTCCAGTTCCGATACCACGTCGAACGAAGGCATGGGTAATCTCCATAAAATAAACGCGCGCTCAGTCTGAACATGGAGCGCGTCGGTGTTAGCGGGTTAAAATGCGGGCTCATTATAACGGGTTGCGAAACGCAGATGAGCAGCACCTGGCATATTCTCGGCGCCGGTAGCCTCGGTAGCCTCTGGGCCTGCCGCCTGGCACGCGCCGGCAAGGCGGTACGCCTGATCCTGCGTGATGCGCAGCGCCTGCAGGCCTACCAGCGGGCCGGTGGCCTGACCCTGGTCGAGCAGGATCAAACCCGCCTCTACGCCATCCCGGCAGAAACGGCCGAGTCCGGCGGGCCCATCCATCGCCTGCTGGTGGCCTGCAAGGCCTACGATGCCGCCCCCGCCATCGCCCACCTGGCGCCACGCCTGGCTGAAGGCGCGGAAATCGTGCTGTTGCAGAATGGCCTGGGCAGCCAGGACGAAGTCGCCGACCAGGCTCCCCTCGCCCGCTGCATCTTCGCCTCCAGCACCGAAGGCGCATTCCGTGAGGACGACTGGCAGGTGCGCTTCGCCGGCCATGGTTTCAACTGGCTGGGTGACCCGGCCAACCCCGCCACCCCAGAATGGTTCGATGACCTGAGCGACGCCGGCATCCCGGGCGAATGGACGGTCGACATCCTTACCCGCCTGTGGCGCAAGCTGGCGCTCAATTGCGCCATCAACCCGCTGACCGTGCTGCACGATTGCCAGAACGGCGGTTTGCTCGGGCATCTCGGCGAAGTCGAGGCACTGAGCACTGAACTGGCTGAACTGCTACGCCGTTGCGGCCAGCCCGAAGCGGCGACCGATCTGGATGAAGAAGTGCAACGGGTGATCCTGGCCACCGCAGCCAACTACTCTTCCATGTACCAGGACGTGCGCGCTGGCCGGCGTACCGAGGTGCATTACCTGCTGGGCCATGCCTGCCGGGCAGCCGAGCGCCACGGCCTGGTGCTGCCACGGCTGGAACACCTGCACCAGCGCCTGGTCGATAACCTGCGAGCGCGTGGTTTGCCCAGCGCCTGACGTCAACCCAATACGGACATTGCCTTGCCCATGAGCCTGCGCCAACGCCTGGAAAACCTCCCGGTCGGGCAGAAACTGCTGGCAGCCCTGCTGGTACTGCTGGTAACCATTCTGCTGGTCGCCAACCTGACCTTCATCAGCGCCGCCTACTGGATCACCCAGGAGAGCATGGCGCCGCAGGCATTGCAGACCATCGGCAAGCTGGTGGCCAACCCACAACTGTCGGCCCGTGCCGGCGACTCGACCGAGACAGCCACGGCCCTGCTCAAGGAGCTGGACAGCTACACCCCGCTGCGCGCCGCTGCCATCTATGGCGGCGACGGCAGCATGCTGGCCCAGCTGCAACACGGCGATCACCTGGCGCTGCCCAAGCGCTACCGCAACATCGACGGCTGGCGCCTGATGGAGTTTCGCAGCACCCAGCTGATCCGCATCCCCCGCGACGCCAGCCCACCGGCGCACCTGCTGCTGGTGGCCAGCAGCGAACTACCGACGGCGTTCTACACCGGCACGCTCAGCGCCAGCCTGGCGATCCTGGTGTTCAGCATCCTGCTGTGGATGGTCATCGCCCGGCAGATCAAGCGCCTGATCACCCAGCCGATCAATCAGCTCGAAGAACTCAGCCGCCAGGTCACTCGCGAAGAAAGCTACGCCTTGCGCGCCACCCGCGGCAACGACGACGAGATCGGTAGCCTGGCCGAAGCCTTCAACACCATGCTCTCGCGCATCGAGGCCCGCGAGCATCAGCTCAAGCGCACCCGCGACGAATTCCAGACGGCCTACGACCAGGCCCAAGGCCTGGCCGAGGAAACCCGCCACACCAACCGCAAGCTGGAGCTGGAAGTCCAGGTACGCAGCAAGATCGAGAAGAAGCTCACCGGCTTCCAGAACTACCTCAACAGCATCATCGACTCCATGCCGTCCGCGCTGATCGCCCTCGATGAGCAGCTCTACGTCACCCAATGGAACCACGAGGCCACGGTGCTCTCTGGCACGCCGCTGGACGAAGCGTTGAACCAGCCGATCTTCATCGCCTTCGAGCCGCTCAAGCCGTTCCTGCCGCAGCTCAAGGAAAGCGTGGAAAAGCACCGGGTGGCGAAGATCGAGCGGGTCACCTGGCCCAAGGGCGACGACCTGCGCCATTACGCCCTGACCTTTTACCCGCTGATGGGCGGCGGTGGCCGCGGCGTGGTCATCCGTATCGACGACATCACCCAGCGCCTGTCGCTGGAAGAGATGATGGTGCAGTCGGAGAAGATGCTTTCGGTCGGTGGCCTCGCAGCCGGCATGGCCCACGAAATCAACAACCCGCTGGGCGCGATCCTGCACAACGTGCAGAACATCCGCCGGCGCCTGTCGGCGGAGCTGCCACGCAACCAGGAGCAGGCGAGCGAACTGGGCATCGACCTGGCCAACGTCAACCGCTACCTGGAGAACCGCGAAGTGCCGCAACTGCTCGACGGCATCCAACAGGCCGGCGCCCGCGCAGCCAAGATCGTCACCCACATGCTCAGTTTCAGCCGCCGCAGCAACCGCCAACTGGCGCCTTGCGAGCTACCGGCACTGATCGACCAGGCCGTGGAGATCGCCAGCAACGACTTCGACCTGACCATCGGCTTCGACTTCAAGGGCCAGGCCATCGTCCGCCAGTTCGACCCCAACCTGGGCCCGGTGCCCTGCACCGCCAACGAACTGGAGCAGGTGCTGCTGAACCTGCTGAAGAACGCCGCCCAGGCCATCCACCAGCGGCCGCAGCCCAGCGAGCCGGGGCGCATCACCCTGCGCACAAAGCTCAATCCCCCCTGGGCCGAGATCCAGGTCGAGGACAACGGCGTGGGCATGCCCGAAACCGTGCGCAAACGCACCTTCGAGCCGTTCTTCACCACCAAGGAAATCGGCCAGGGCACTGGGCTCGGGCTATCGGTTTCGTACTTCATCATCACCAACAACCACAAGGGGCAGATGGAAGTGCAGTCCACGCCCGGCCAGGGCACCTGCTTCACCCTGCGCCTGCCCCTCGGCCAGCCGCCAGCGGCTGCGCCGACCCATACGGAGGCATGACATGGGCTATCGCCTGTCGAAAATCTACACCCGCACTGGCGACAAGGGCGAAACCGGCCTCGGCGACGGGCGGCGGGTGCCCAAGGACCACCCGCGGGTCGAAGCGATCGGCGAGGTGGACAGCCTCAACAGCCAGCTCGGGCTGCTGCTGGCCGGCCTGGATGAGCACAAGCTGGATGAGGTGAGCAACGTTCTGGCGCCATGCCAGCACCGTTTGTTCGACCTTGGCGGTGAGTTGGCGATGCCCAGCTACCAGGCCTTGAACCAGGCCGAGGTGGAGCGGCTGGAGGCGGCGATCGACGTGTGGAACGAGGAGCTGGGGCCGCTGAAGAACTTCATTCTGCCCAGTGGTTCGGCGCTGGTGGCGCAGTCCCATGTGTGCCGTAGCCTGGCGCGCAGTGCGGAGCGGCGGTGTCAGCAGTTGAATGCGCTGGAGCCGTTGGAGGGGTTTGGGTTGGCTTACATCAACCGGCTTTCGGATCTGCTGTTCGTGGCGGCGCGGATCATTGGGCGGCGGCAGGGAGTAGCTGAAGTGTTGTGGCAACCCGCAGAGAAGCCTCAGGCCTGATGTCACCAGGGGCTGCTTTGCAGCCCATTCGCGGGTTTACCCGCGAATGGGCCGCAAAGCGGCCCCGGATACTCAGGCCTCAGGCCAGAATGCGCGGATCCCGGCAACACCTTGGGCCCCGGCTTCCCAGGCCTTCTCCCGCTCACCCGGCCCAACCCCACCCAGCAGGTAAACCGGGTGGGTGAACCCGGCAATAAGCCGCTGCGCCTCATCCCAACCCAAGGGCACCGCCTCGGGGTGGGTCTGGGTCGCCTGCACCGGCGACAGGGTAACGAAGTCCACGCCCATCTGCTCGGCCAGCGCCAGCTCTTCAGCACTGTGGCACGACGCCGCCAGCCAGCGTTCCTTGGGGAAAGGGCGGCCTTTGGCGGCATACTTGCGCAGCTGCGCGGCGGTCAGGTGCCAACCGGCGGACGGGAAGTCACCCAGCCACTCCAGCGGCCCCTTGAGCATCAGCTGCGCCTTGCCAGCGCACAGCCCGACCGCATCCACCGCCACATCGCGGTACTTGGGGTCGTACATGTCCGGGGCGCGCAGCTGGATCAAGCGGATACCATTGGCCACGGCCTTCTGGATACCTTTGAGCATCTGCGGCACTTCCAGGCCATCCGGGGTGATCAGGTACTGGTCCGGCAAGCGCGCAGCAGCGACGATCGGCTTGTTGGCCTCAGGGAACTCGTATTGCCCCAGGTCCCGCGGCGCGACCCAGGCCAGTGGCTGGCCTTCGGCGCCGTGGGGCTCACCAGTGAACGCATCGACCTCACGCACATCCAGCAGCACTTGCTTGTCCGGGTAGTCGTGGCTGACCTTGATCAGCGCCCGCGAACGGGTCACTTCGATGCCCAACTCTTCACGCAACTCACGGGCCAGGGCCGCTTCGACGCCTTCGCCCTCCTCCACCTTGCCGCCCGGGAATTCCCACAGGCCGCCTTGGTGCTGAGTATCGGCGCGCCGGGCAATCAGAATGCGCCCGTCACTAGCGCGGATCACCGCGGCTACAACATGAATCCGTTTCAACCTTCACGCTCCGCCAGGCCAGCTTGCTGCCAGGCCTGGAAGGCCGGCCACTGGTAAATGGTCTCGATATAGGTGGCTGCCTCGGCGGGCACTTCCACGCGATAGGAACGCAGGCGCACCGCCACCGGGGCAAAAAAGGCATCGGCCAGGGTCGGCTTGCCGAACAGGAACGGGCCGCTGTCCTTGGCCACCAGGCGGCACTCGGACCACAGCGCGACAATGCGGTCGATGTCCACTTGCACGTCCAGCGGCATGCCATCCAGCGCCTGGTCACGGGACAGGTCGAACGGCATGGCACTACGCAAGGCGAAGAAACCGCTGTGCATCTGCGCGCAGGCCGAACGGGCCTGGGCACGGGCAGCCACATCGGCCGGCCACAGCTGGGCCTCGGGGTGGCGCTCGTTGAGGTACTCGGCAATGGCCAGGGAGTCGGCGATCACACCGTGCTCGGTCTTGAGCAGCGGCACCTTGCCGGAGGAGGAGAATTCGAGGATGCGCTTGCGGGTGTCGGGCTGGTTCAGTTTGATCAGCGTCTCTTCGTATGGAACGCCAGCCAACTCTAGGGCCAGGGCGCCACGCAGCGACCAGGAGGAATACAGCTTGTCGCCGATGATCAGGTGATAGCTCATGGTTCGGCTCCATCGGTTTGGGATTTTGGGGCTGCTGCGCAGCCCATCGCGACGCAAGGCCGCTCCCACAAGGTGCGGTGTACGCAGGCCATTGTGGGAGCGGCCTTGTGTCGCGAAAGGGCCGCAAAGCGGCCCCAGCATTACATCAGGTACGGTATTCGGCGTTGATCTTCACGTATTCGTGGGACAGGTCGGTGGTCCAGATGGTTTCGCTGCACTGGCCACGGCCCAGCTCGATACGGATGGTGATCTCTTCCTGGGCCATCACGGCCGAACCCTGCGCTTCGGTGTAGCTCGGGCTGCGGCCGCCTTTGCTGGCGATGCACACGCTGTCCAGGTACACGTCGATCAGGCTGACATCCAGCTCCGGCACGCCGGCACGGCCCACGGCAGCCAGGATACGGCCCCAGTTCGGGTCGGAGGCGAACAGCGCGGTCTTGATCAGCGGCGAGTGGGCCACGGCGTAACCGACATCCAGGCACTCCTGGTGGTTGCCACCGCCGTTGACCTGCACGGTGACGAACTTGGTGGCGCCTTCGCCGTCACGGACGATGGCCTGGGCCACTTCCATGCACACTTCGAATACGGCCTTCTTCAGCGCTTCGAACAGCGCGCCGCTGGCTTCGGTGACTTCCGGCAGGTTGGCCTTGCCGGTGGCGATCAGCATGCAGCAGTCGTTGGTCGAGGTGTCGCCGTCGATGGTGATGCGGTTGAACGACTTGTTGGCGCCGTCGAGCATCAGGTCCTTGAGCACTGCCGGGGCAACCTTGGCGTCGGTGGCGATGTAGCCGAGCATGGTGGCCATGTTCGGGCGGATCATGCCCGCACCTTTGCTGATACCGGTCACGGTGACGGTCACACCCTCGTGCTGGAACTGGCGGCTGGCACCTTTTGGCAGGGTGTCGGTGGTCATGATGCCGGTAGCGGCTTCAGCCCAGTGGTTTTCCGACAGGTTGTCCAGGGCGGCCTGCAGCGCGCCTTCGATCTTCTCGACCGGCAGTGGTTCACCGATCACACCGGTGGAAAACGGCAGCACCGACTCGGCCGGCACGCCGGTCAGTTCGGCCAGCTTGGCGCAGGTCCGCTCGGCAGCGGCCAGGCCTGGCGCGCCGGTACCGGCGTTGGCATTGCCGGTGTTGGTCAGCAGGTAGCGCACGGTGCCCTGCACGCGCTGCTTGGACAGGATCACTGGAGCGGCACAGAAAGCGTTGAGGGTGAACACGCCAGCCACGCTGGAGCCTTCGGCGCAGCGCATGACCACCACATCCTTGCGCCCGGGGCGCTTGATGCCGGCAGAAGCGATGCCGAGTTCAAAACCCGGAACCGGGTGCAGGGTGGGCAAAGGACCAAGACCAACAGCCATTAGAGCGCTCCTAGAAATACGGTGAATATGGAAAAAGGGGGCCGCAATGCGGCCCCCAGGGATGTCACGATACAACAATCAGGTCAGGTCACTCGATCTGACCATGGCAATGCTTGAATTTCTTGCCCGAACCACACCAGCACGGCTCGTTGCGGCCCAGCTTCAGGTCGTTGCGCACCGGGGCAGCGGCGACGGCCACTTCGGCGCCCTCCTCGCTCAGCTGCTCGCTTTCAAGGCCCGGCGCGGCGGCATGCTGGAACTGCATACGGCTGGCCAGCTCCTCGGCTTCGCGGCGCAGACGGGCTTCTTCTTCGGCCGGGTCTTCGCGGCGCACCTGAACGTGCGACAGCACGCGGATAGTGTCGCGCTTGATCGACTCGAGCAGTTCCTGGAACAGCGAGAACGACTCGCGCTTGTACTCCTGCTTCGGGTTCTTCTGTGCGTAACCACGCAGGTGGATACCGTGACGCAGGTGGTCCATGGTCGACAGGTGGTCTTTCCACAGGTCGTCCAGCACGCGCAGCAGAATCTGCTTCTCGAAGGTACGCAGGGCCTCGATACCGGCCTGATCTTCCTTCTCGGTGTAGGCGGTGGTGATCTCGTTCAGCAGCTTCTCGCGCAGGGTCTCCTCGTAGAGGTGATCGTCCTCGTCCAGCCACTGCTGGATCGGCAGCTTCATGGCGAAGTCGCTGGCCAGCGAAGCTTCGAGGCCGGCCACGTCCCACTGCTCCGGCAGCGACTGCGGCGGGATGTGCTGGCTGATGGTGGCGTCCAGCACTTCCTGGCGGAACTCGACGATGGTGTCGCCAATGTTATCGGCCGCCAGCAGGCTGTTGCGCATGTGGTAGATCACCTTGCGCTGTTCGTTGGCCACGTCATCGTATTCAAGCAGCTGCTTACGGATGTCGAAGTTGCGGCCTTCGACCTTGCGCTGGGCTTTTTCGATGGCGTTGGTGACCATGCGATGCTCGATGGCTTCGCCAGACTGCATGCCAAGTGCCTTCATGAAGTTCTTCACCCGGTCAGAGGCGAAGATGCGCATCAGGCTGTCTTCCAGCGACAGGTAGAAGCGGCTCGAACCCGGGTCACCCTGACGGCCGGAACGGCCACGCAGCTGGTTGTCGATACGGCGCGATTCGTGGCGCTCGGAGGCGATCACGTGCAGGCCACCGGCTTGAATCACCTGCTGGTGACGCTTCTGCCAGTCGGCCTTGATCTGGGCGATCTGCTCGGGGGTCGGGTTTTCCAGGGCAGCCACTTCGGCTTCCCAGTTACCGCCCAGCAGGATATCGGTACCACGGCCAGCCATGTTGGTGGCGATGGTCAGCGCACCCGGAGCACCGGCTTGCGCGATGATTTCGGCTTCCTTCTCGTGGTACTTGGCGTTCAGTACCTTGTGGTCGATACCTTCCTTCTTCAGCAGGTTCGACATGTGCTCCGAAGTTTCGATGGTGGCGGTACCCACCAGGATCGGGCGGCCCTGGGTCATGCTCTCTTTGATGTCGGCGATGATCGCGGCGTATTTCTCGTCGGCGGTCAGGTACACCAGGTCGTTGAAGTCTTTACGCGCCAGCGGCTTGTTCGGCGGAATGACCATCACGTTGAGGGCGTAGATCGACTGGAACTCGAACGCTTCGGTGTCGGCGGTACCGGTCATGCCGGACAGCTTGGTGTAGAGACGGAAGTAGTTCTGGAAGGTGGTCGACGCCAGGGTCTGGCTTTCGGCCTGGATGTTCAGGTTTTCTTTTGCCTCGATGGCCTGGTGCAGGCCTTCGGACAGGCGACGGCCGGGCATGGTACGGCCGGTGTGCTCGTCGATCAGCAGGACCTGGCCGTCCTGGACGATGTACTCGATGTTGCGGTGGAACAGCTTGTGCGCACGCAGGCCGGCGTAGACGTGGGTCAGCAGGCCCAGGTTATGCGCCGAGTACAGGCTCTCGCCTTCGGCCAGCAGGCCAGCCTGGGTCAGCATCTCCTCGATGAACTGGTGACCCGCTTCGTTGAGTTCGACCTGGCGGCTCTTCTCGTCGATGGTGTAGTGGCCTTCCTGGGTGACCTGGCCTTCGACTTCTTCGATGTGCTGGGTGAGGCGCGGGATCAGGCGGTTGATCTCGATGTACAGCTTGGAGCTGTCTTCGGCCTGGCCGGAAATGATCAGCGGAGTGCGCGCTTCGTCGATGAGGATCGAGTCGACTTCGTCGATCACGGCGAAGTTCAGTTCACGCTGGAACTTCTCTTCCTGGCTGAATGCCATGTTGTCGCGCAGGTAGTCGAAGCCGAATTCGTTGTTGGTGCCGTAGGTGATGTCGGCGGCGTAGGCGGCACGCTTTTCTTCAGGCGGCTGGAAAGCCGAGACGATGCCTACGGACAGGCCGAGGAATTCGTACAGCGGGCGCATCCAGTTGGCGTCACGGCGGGCCAGGTAGTCGTTCACCGTGACCACATGCACGCCTTTGCCGGACAGTGCATTGAGGTAAACGGCCAGGGTACCGACCAAGGTCTTGCCTTCACCGGTACGCATTTCTGCGATCATGCCCTCGTGCAGGGTCATGCCGCCGATCAGCTGCACGTCGAAGTGGCGCATGCCCATCACGCGCTTGCCGGCCTCACGGGCCACGGCAAAGGCTTCGGGCAACAGCTGGTCCAACGTCTCGCCTTTGGCCAGGCGCTCCTTGAACTCTGCGGTCTTGCCCCGCAGTTGCTCATCGGAGAGGGCCACCATCTTCTCTTCGAAGGCATTGACGATAGCTACCGTCTTGAGCATGCGTTTGACTTCACGCTCGTTCTTGCTTCCAAAAAGTTTTTTTAACAAAGGCGCAAACATATCGGCAGGATCTTCCACACGTAGGGATGGAGGGCGGCCCCATGAGTCGCCCGTGCAGCCCTGAGGCCGCATGCGAACGAGCATTCTACCCGGAAACGATGGTGAGGAAAGTGGTCGATTGCCACGATGCTGGCACAGCGCTTAGGCGGGGGCTTTTCTAAGATAGGGGCATTTTCCCTGAGTTCAACCCGCGGGTTGATGAAACAATAGCGAGAATGACTCCTATCCCGCGAAGTGGCCAGCCCAGGCAACGGGGATGTTAGACTGGCTACATTGTTACTTGATGCATACCGCCATGGCCTCCAAACCCTCCCCCGCCCAGCCGCCCGCTACCCTGCTGCGCCAGAACCGCCCGCTGCGCCTGTTGCTGAACCAGGCTGAGCGCCTGGAGCACCTGCAGCGCCTGCTGGAAAGCCAGCTGCAACCAGCCGCGCGCGAGCATTGCCATGTGGCCTCGTGGCGGGACGGTACATTGCTGCTGGTGGTCACCGACGGCCATTGGGCCACACGCCTGCGCTACCAGCAGAAGCGTCTGCTGGCGGCGTTACAGGCCATGGAAGCCTTCGGCAACCTCAGGCGCATCCTATACAAGGTGCAGCCGCCGCTAGTGCCCGCCAAACGCGCTGGACATGCTGCTGTGCTCTCCAATAATGCGGCTGAAAGCCTTCGTGATACCGCAGAAGGCATCAGTGACCCTAAACTCCGCGCAGCGCTTGAACGGCTGGCTGGCCATGCGCGCATTGACAGCAGCACTACAAAGTAAAATATCTCACCGTGCAGAAGGGATAAACTGATATTTTTGCCAGTAGTCAGCGTCGTATGAGAATGGTCAATTGAGCACTTCTAACCGAGGATTGCAAAATGACCACCAAGCATGCCGACTACAGTGAATGTACTAAATTTTCCGACAACCAGTGGAACGATTGGAAGCTCAGCGAACAAAAGCGCTGCTTATCGCTCAAAGAAGAAAATCTAAATACTTACGCCTCCCTTTACAGCGCCCCCAATGATCTGCCATCACACAGTAGTTGCCAAGCCACACCCCTGATTCGAAAAACCATCACAAACCTTGTTCCAGGCAATATTTACGCAATCAGCCTGCTCGCGAAACGCCCCCAAACCAACGGCATTGCAACGCAGTTATCCTGGAGTATCGATGATGTTTTTTACCATCGTTCCGACCTGAAAAAAACAGATGAATGGGAGCGTTTCATCGTCGACTTTCGGGCTACCGCTTCTGAGCACACCTTGACCCTAGGCAGCGTCGAGCCTGAAAAGGGAAAAGCACAGATCGATTTTGATGAGATCCGCTTCTATCCTTGTAAAGCTGAAATTGACTTTGAAATTGAACAGAGCCAGATCATTGAGTCAGGCCGTAGCGCTAAGCTGCGGCATTTCACCGTACACAATCAGGGCGGAGAAAAAGGCTCAGAAATTAGAGTGGCAAACACCGACAGACCAGTAGATGGAATGTCTGATAAGCAGGCGATCTTGCTGGCGAAAAGCCAAAGCACTGACAAACAGCGTGCCGTGTTTGAGCTCAATGGAGAATACAGTTACATAGAATTCGCATGGACCCAAATCCACCATAACAGCACCGCCAGCTTCCATAATAAACTCGAGGCCGCAGCTCTGTGCACCATCAGTACAGAAAATCTCGAACCCACTAGCTCCTTGAACTATTGGATCAAGTATCGGAGCAATGAAGGGGAGCTGATCAAATACATTGTACTCTCCACACAAGACCATAGTTACATTGACTTTATGACAATGAAGTCAGCATCAGTCTTAACCAGCCACGACAAAAGCTCCCCCCTAATACCGAAAAAAATCGATACGCCTGTACAGCTGACAGACGCAAGCACCGTTGAACCATAGCGATAATAAAAAAGGCCACCCGAAGGTGGCCTTAATAAACTAGAGAGTGTTCGAACTTACACAGCCGCAACAGGGCGCATGTACGAGATCGGTGCCGTGCTGGCATCTTCGAAAGTGACCACTTCCCAGGCATCGGTTTCAGCGATGAGCTTGCGCAGCAGCTGGTTGTTCAGCGCGTGGCCGGACTTGTAGCCCTTGAACTCGCCGATCAGGCTGTTGCCCAGCAGGTAAAGGTCGCCAATGGCGTCGAGGATCTTGTGCTTGACGAATTCGTCATCGGAACGAAGGCCGTCTTCGTTGAGCACACCGGTCTCATCAACCACGATGGCGTTCTCGACACTGCCGCCCAACGCAAGGTTGTGCTTGCGCAGGTACTCGATGTCACGCATGAAGCCGAAAGTACGGGCGCGGCTGACTTCCTTCACGAACGAGGTGCTGGAGAAGTCGACGACCGCACTCTGGGTCTGGCCCTTGAGGACCGGGTGATCGAAGTCGATCTCGAAGCTCACCTTGAACCCGTCGAATGGCAGGAAGGTGGCGCTCTTGTCGCCCTCCGTCACTGTCACTTCGCGCAGGATGCGGATGAACTTCTTGGCTGCGTCCTGCTCTTCCAGGCCGGCAGACTGAATCAGGAATACGAAGGGACCGGCGCTGCCATCCATGATCGGCACTTCCGAGGCGGAGAGCTCGACGTAGGCGTTATCGATGCCCAGGCCCGCCATGGCGGAGAGCAGGTGCTCGACCGTATCGACCTTGACGTCACCGTTGACCAGCGTGGTGGACATGGTGGTCTCACCGACATTGGCCGCACGCGCCGGGATCTCGACCACAGGGTCAAGGTCGGCGCGACGGAAGACGATGCCGGTGTCGACAGGCGCAGGCTTGAGGGTCAGGTAGACCTTCTCCCCGGAGTGCAGGCCGACGCCCGTGGCACGGATGGTATTCTTCAGGGTGCGTTGTCTAATCATGGCATTGGCCGCTTCAGCGCAAATAATGCGAACAGGTATCAACAAAGGCTGGGGATGATAACAGACCCGGCCTTTGCTGAACACCAATCACCCTTATACCCCTGATAAATTCCATCAATCGGCCTGACGACGCAGGAAGGCTGGGATATCGAGGTAGTCCAGGTCATCCTGAGGGTTGAGTTTAGCTGCCGCAGCGGCACCTGCGTGGGCCTGATTGCGCATCACGGTCGGGCGCTCCAGGTCACGGTAGTTGACGGCTGGCTGCTCCTGACGCACCGGCGCCGGATTGGAAGCCTCGTACACCTGCTGAGCGGTCTGCAGGGTGTTGTCGACCACCTTGACCGGTTTTTCGATGCGCGCGCCCAGACCCGTGGCAACCACGGTCACGTGCAGTTCGTCGCGCATGTCAGGGTCGATCACGGTGCCGACCTTGACCATGGCGTGGTCGGAGGCGAAGGCTTCGATGATGCTGCCCACGTCGGAGTACTCACCCAGCGACAGGTCAGGACCTGCGGTGATGTTCACCAGGATGCCGCGGGCGCCCTGCAGGTTGACGTCTTCGAGCAGCGGGTTGCGGATGGCCGCTTCGGTGGCTTCGCGAGCACGGTTCGGACCGCTGGCGCAGCCGGTACCCATCATCGCCATGCCCATTTCGCCCATGACGGTGCGCACGTCGGCAAAGTCGACGTTGATCATGCCCGGGCGCTTGATGATGTCGGAGATACCGCGAACGGCACCGGCCAGTACATCGTCGGCCTTGGCAAAGGCGGACAGCAGGCTGGCATCCTTGCCCAGGATGGTCAGCAGCTTCTCGTTGGGGATGGTGATGAGCGAGTCGACGCTCTCAGCCAGCATGCGGATGCCTTCGTCGGCGATCTGCATGCGCTTGCGGCCTTCGAACGGGAACGGACGGGTCACCACTGCAACGGTGAGAATGCCCATTTCCTTGGCCACTTCGGCGATGATCGGCGCCGCGCCGGTACCGGTACCGCCACCCATGCCGGTGGTGATGAACACCATGTTGGTGCCCTGCAGCACCTCGGCGATGCGCTCACGGTCTTCCAGCGCGGCCTGACGGCCGACTTCCGGATTGGCACCGGCACCCAGACCCTTGGTCACGCCGGTACCCAGTTGCAGGATGGTGCGTGCGCCGATGTTTTTCAGCGCCTGGGCATCGGTGTTGGCGCAGATGAACTCGACGCCTTCGATGCTGCTCTTCACCATGTGGTTGACGGCGTTGCCGCCGCCACCGCCAACACCGATCACTTTGATGACCGGACTTTGCGGGACGTTGTCTACGAGCTCGAACATTTTCCCTCTCCTTACAGTTCTCTAGTTGTTGCGCCTACCACTACTGCTTTGAAACTTAGAAGTTGCCCTGGACCCACTTCTTGAAGCGCTCAAGCACTGGGGCCTTCGGTTCATCGCCATAGCTGTTGTTGCTGCTGTTGGTGTTACCGGTCAGGACCAGGTCCTCGGACTGCTTGAGCAGGCCATAGGTGAGCAAGCCCACACCGGTGGAATAGATCGGGTTGCGCACCACGTCGCTCAGCCCCCGAACGCTGTGCGGTACGCCCAGGCGTACCGGCATGTGGAAGATTTCCTCGGCCAGTTCCACGGCACCTTCCATCTTCGCGGTACCGCCGGTGAGGACGATGCCGGCTGGCACCAGGTCCTCGTAGCCGCTGCGGCGCAGCTCGGCCTGGATCAGGGTGAAGAGCTCGTCGTAACGTGGCTCCACCACCTCGGCCAGGGCCTGGCGCGACAGTTCGCGCGGTGGGCGGTCGCCCACGCTCGGCACCTTGATGGTCTCGCCGGCGCCGGCCAGCTTGGCCAGGGCGCAGGCGTAGCGGATCTTGATTTCTTCGGCGTACTGGGTCGGTGTACGCAGGGCCATGGCGATGTCGTTGGTCACCTGGTCGCCGGCAATCGGGATGACCGCGGTGTGACGGATCGCGCCCTCGGTGAAGATGGCGATGTCGGTGGTACCACCACCGATGTCCACCAGGCACACGCCCAGCTCTTTCTCGTCATCGGTCAGCACCGAGTAGGCCGAGGCCAGCTGCTCGAGGATGATGTCGTCGATTTCCAGGCCGCAGCGGCGCACGCACTTCTCGATGTTCTGCGCTGCGTTGACCGCGCAGGTGACCACGTGAACCTTGGCTTCCAGCCGCACGCCGGACATGCCCAGCGGCTCGCGCACGCCTTCCTGGTTGTCGATCACGTAGTCCTGCGGCAGGGTGTGCAGCACGCGCTGGTCAGCCGGGATGGCCACAGCCTGGGCGGCGTCGAGCACGCGCTCGAGGTCGGCAACACTGACCTCGCGGTCGCGGATGGCGACGATGCCGTGGGAGTTCAGGCTGCGGATGTGGTTGCCGGCCACGCCGACGAACGCCGAGTGGATACGGCAGCCGGCCATCAGCTGGGCTTCTTCCACTGCACGCTGGATCGACTGCACGGTCGATTCGATGTTCACCACCACGCCTTTCTTCAGGCCGCGGGATGGATGGGTGCCGATACCCACGATCTCGAGGGTGCCGTCTTCGCCCACTTCACCCACCAGCGCCACCACCTTGGAGGTGCCGATGTCCAGCCCGACGATCATTTTGCCGCTATGCGCGTTTGCCATGGTCCTGCCTCTCTCTAATTCTTCGCAACGGCGGGTTGGGCCGTCGTCGGTGCGTTCGGTTCCCGCCAACCAACGGCAAGTCCGTTGGAATAACGCAGATCAATGCGGGCGATAGTGGTGATCTGCTCTTTGAGTGTCTTGTCGTAAATGGCAATGAAACGGCGCATCTTCTCCACCAGGTGGTCGCGCCCCAACAGCAGCTCGATGCCCGGCCCGGCACTGCTCGCACCGGTGGTCAGGAACCAGCTGCCCCGCTCGCGCAGCTCCAGGCGAGCGATGGAAAAGCCCAGGGGGCGCAGCATCTGGCTCAATACCTGATATTGCTGCATGACTTGTTGCTGAGCGCGCTGCGGCCCGGCCAGCTGCGGCAGGTGCTCATAGTTGGCCAGTTCGCGCGGGGTGAAGGCCTGGCCCTGGTTGTTGAGCAGGGCCTCGTCACCCCAGCGCGCCACCGGCAGCTGTTCTTCCAGGCGAATCACCACTTCGTCCGGCCACACCCGGCGTACTTCGGCGTGGGCGATCCACGGCATCTGCTCGAGCTCGGCGCGCATCGCGGTGAGGTCGACGCTGAAGAAGCTCGCCGCCACATATGGCGCAATGCGCTGCTGCACCGACTGCTGGCTGATGTAGCTGAGGTCGCCCTGCACGTCGATCTTGGTGATCGGCCGGTCGGCATACGGCATCAGGCGGATGGCGCCCTCATAGGCGCCGAAGCCTGCAGCCACCAGCACGATCGGCCACAGCAGGCGCTTGAGGCCGCCCAGGCTGGGCCGCGGCAGGCGCGCCGATACGGGCTCGTCGGCCACCAGTCGGCTGGCACCGCGCGGCACCGGCTTGCTGCGGCCGGTAACGGGTTGCTGCTGACGTATCATTGCGCCTTGCATGATGGTTAACCTCGCGTCGCCACGCTTTCAGCCAGGATCGCCAGCACCAGTTGCTGGAAGTCCAGGCCGGCCGCGCGGGCCGCCATGGGCACCAGGCTATGGTCGGTCATGCCGGGTGCGGTGTTGACTTCGAGCAGCCAGAACCGGCCCTGCTCGTCCTGCATCACGTCCAGCCGGCCCCAGCCTTCGATGCCGATGGCATCGCAGGCGCGCGCGGTCAGGTCGATCAGTTCCTGCTCCTTGGCACTGTCCAGGCCGCACGGGATGCGGTACTGGGTGTCATTGGCGATGTATTTGGCGTCGTAGTCGTAGAACACGTGCGGAGTGCCCAGGGCGATCGGCGGCAGCACCTGGCCACGCAGAACGGCGATGGTGAACTCCGGGCCGTGAATCCATTGCTCGACCAGGACTTGCGAATCGTAGTGGGCGGCGTCTTGCCAGGCAGCGATCAGTTCCTGCTCGCTGTTCACCTTGGCCATGCCGATGCTAGAGCCTTCATGGGCAGGTTTGACGATAAGCGGGAAGCCCAGTTCCGTACTGGCTGCAACACAATCTTGCTCGCTTGCCAGCACCGCGTGGCGCGGGGTCGGAATGCCCAGGCTCTGCCACACCTGCTTGGTGCGCAGTTTGTCCATCGCCAGCGCCGAGGCGAGGATACCGCTGCCGGTGTAAGGGATGCCCAGGCACTCGAGCAGGCCTTGCATGCTGCCGTCTTCACCGCCACGGCCGTGGAGGATGATGAAGGCGCGGTCGATCTTCTCGTTCTGCAGGCGCGCCAGCAGGTCGTCACCGACATCGATGGCGACCACGTCGACACCGGCGCTGGTCAGCGCGTCGATCACCGCAGCGCCGGACTTCAGCGACACTTCACGCTCGGCGCTCTTGCCGCCGTACAGCACGGCCACGCGGCCGAAGTCTTTCACGTCCAGGGTCGAGTGCAGTTGTTCGTAGGCGCTGGTCATTTCGACTTCTCCTGCTTGGCGCCAGCGAACAGCGGGCTTTTCATCAGTTGCGGGGCCAGGCCGCCGACGTCACCGGCACCCTGGCAGATCAGGATGTCGCCAGCGCGCAGCAACGGCTTGACCAGCGGCGCCAGCTCGGCGCCACGTTCGATGTAGATCGGGTCCAGCTTGCCGCGCTGGCGGATGCTGTGGCACAGCTGGCGGCTGTCTGCACCGGGGATCGGCTCTTCGCCGGCCGGGTAGACCTCCATCAACAGCAGCACGTTGGCATCGCCCAGCACCTGGACAAAATCGTCGTACAGGTCGCGGGTACGGCTGTAGCGGTGCGGCTGGTAGACGATCACCAGGCGGCGGCTTGGCCAGCCACCGCGCACGGCCTTGATCACTGCAGCCACCTCGGTCGGGTGGTGACCATAGTCATCGACCAGCATCACGCTGCCGCCGTCGACCGGCAGTTCGCCGTAGACCTGGAAGCGTCGGCCAACACCCTGGAAGCCGGACAGGCCCTGGACGATGGCTTCATCGCTGATGCCTTCGTCGGTGGCGATGGCGATGGTGGCCAAGGCGTTGAGCACGTTGTGATTGCCAGGCATGTTCACCGACACCTCGAGCGGCTCGCAGTCGCGGCGCAACACGGTGAAGTGGGTCTGCATGCCCTGCTGGCGCACGTTGATGGCGCGGATGTCGGCCTCTTCGCTGAAACCGTAGGTGACGGTCGGGCGCTTGACCTGCGGCAGGATCTCGCGCACAACCGGGTCGTCCAGGCACATCACGGCCAGGCCATAGAACGGCAGGTTGTGCAGGAACTCGACGAAGGTCTTCTTCAGCTTGTTGAAGTCACCTTCGTAGGTTGCCATGTGGTCGGCGTCGATGTTGGTGACCACGGCAACCATCGGCTGCAGGTGCAGGAAGCTGGCATCGCTTTCGTCGGCTTCGGCAATCAGGTAGCGGCTGGTGCCCAGCTGCGCGTTGGTACCGGCAGCGGTCAGGCGACCACCGATGACGAAGGTCGGGTCCAGGCCGCCGGCGGCGAATACCGAAGCCAGCAGGCTGGTGGTGGTGGTCTTGCCGTGGGTACCGGCAACCGCCACGCCATGGCGATAGCGCATCAGCTCGGCGAGCATTTCGGCACGCGGCACCACCGGAATACGACGTTCCAGGGCGGTGGCGACTTCCGGGTTGGCCGGGTTGATGGCGCTGGATACCACCAGCACATCGGCATTGGCGGCGTTCTCGGCGCGGTGGCCGACGAAGATCTCGGCGCCGAACGACTTCAGGCGTTCGGTAACCGGCGACGCCTTGAGGTCGGAACCGGATACCTGGTAACCCAGGTTCAGCAGCACTTCAGCGATACCGCACATGCCCACGCCGCCGATACCGACGAAGTGGATGCGGTTGATGCGGCCCATCTTCGGATGGGGCATGGCTTTCTGGCTTTCAACCATGGGCCACCTCCAGGCAGATATCGACCACGGTGCTGGTTGCAGCAGGTTTGGCCAGGCGCCGTGCGGTGCCAGCCATGGTGTTGAGTTTCTCGGGTTGCATCAGCACCTCGTTCAGGCGTTCAGCAAGTTGCGCTGCGCCAGTTGTCGCTTGTGGCATGAGGAAGGCAGCGCCTTCCTGGGCCAGATATTGGGCGTTGTAGGTCTGGTGATCGTCGATCGCGTGGGGCAAGGGCACCAGCATCGAAGGCAGGCCCGCCGCCGCGAGTTCGCTGACGGTCAGGGCGCCGGCCCGGCACACCACGATATCGGCCCAGCCATAGGCGTGGGCCATGTCCTTGATGAACGGCTCGACCTGGGCCTCGACACCCGCCTCGCGGTAACGCTCGGCAGTGGCTGGCGCATGGTGCTTGCCGGCCTGGTGGAACACCTCTGGGCGCAGGTTCGCCGGCACTTCGGACAGGGCCTTAGGCAACAATTTGTTCAATGGTTCCGCACCCAGGCTTCCGCCCATTACCAACAGGCGCGCGCGGCGCTCGGCCAGGGGCGCTCGCCGGGCATCCATGAACAGCTCCGGACGCACCGGGTTGCCGGTGGTACGCAGTTTGTCGCTGGCGTCGAAGGTCGCCGGGAAGGCTTCGCACACACGCGCAGCCAGCGGCAGCAGCAGGCGGTTGGTGGTGCCGGCACGGGCGTTCTGCTCGTGGATCACCAGCGGTACACCGCACAACCGTGCAGCAACGCCGCCCGGGCCAGTCACATAGCCGCCAAAGCCGACTACGCACACTGGCTTGAGCTCGCGCACGATACGACGTGCCTGGAGTACCGCCTTGATCAGGGTGAACGGCGCCTTGAGCAGCGAAAGCTTGCCCTTGCCACGCAGGCCGCTGACCTGGATCAGGTGCAGAGGCAGGCCGGCTTGCGGCACCAGTTCGTTCTCGATGCCACGCGGGGTGCCCAGCCAATGCACGGTATAGCCGCGGGCCTGGAATTCACGGGCGCAGGCCAGGGCCGGGAACACGTGACCCCCTGTGCCGCCGGCCATGATCAGTACGTTCTTGCCGTCAGCGGCCATGACTGGTCTCCTCGGCAAAATCGCTCTCTTTGAATTCGTGCTCCTCGCTGCCCAGGTGCGTGCGACTCTCCCACTCGATGCGCAACAGCAAACCCACGCAGGCACAGCAGATCACCAGCGATGAGCCGCCGTAACTGAGGAACGGCAAGGTCAGGCCCTTGGTCGGCAGCAGGCCGACGTTCACGCCGATATTGATCAGGAACTGGCCGATCCACAGGAACGCCAGGCCGAACGCCATGTAGGCGGCGAAGAACTGCTTGGCCTTCTCTGCCCACAGGCCGATGTACAGCGCGCGAATGGTGACGAAGACGAACAGCGCGATGGTCACCAGCGAGCCGACCACGCCAAGCTCTTCGGCCAGTACCGAGAAGACGAAGTCGGTGTGCGCTTCAGGCAGGTAGAACTGCTTCTGCACGCTGTTGCCCAGGCCCACGCCCAGCCACTCGCCGCGACCGAAGGCGATCAGCGCCTGGGTCAGCTGGTAGCCGGAGCCGAACTGGTCGGACCAGGGGTCGGTGAAGGTGATCAGACGCGCCATCCGGTACGGCTGCGCCTGGACCAGGATGAACACCGCAGCCACCGCCAGCACCACCATCAGGCTGAAGCGGAACAGCCCCACCCCGCCGAGGAACAGCATAGCGGCGGCGGCCCCCATCATCACCACGGTGGCGCCGAAGTCCGGCTCCATCAGCAGCAGCGCCGCCATTGGCAGCAGCACGATGAACGGCTTGAAGAAGCCCATCCAGGTCTCGCGCACCTCGGTCTGCCGGCGCACCAGGTAGCCAGCCAGGTAGATGACGACGAAGACCTTGGCGATCTCCGAGGGCTGCACGTTGAAGAAGCTGAAGCCGATCCAGCGCATCGATCCGTTCACTTCACGGCCGATCCCCGGCACCAGCACCAGCACCAGCAGGCCGAAGGCACCGATCAGCATCATGAAACCCATGCGCTGCCAGGTGGCGATTGGCACCATCATGGTCGCGCCACAGGCAACCAGGCCGAGGAACACGTACACCAGGTGGCGGTACATGTGGTACAGCGGGTTGCCGGACTGCACGGCGGCAACTTCCGACGACGCCGAAGTGATCATCACCAGGCCCAGGCCCAGCAGCGCCAGGCAGCCGGCCAGCATGGCGAAGTCGAGGTCGACGCCACGGCCGCTGATCAGCGGCGACGGATAGGGCTTGAGGATGCCGAAGATCATGCCAGCCCTCCCGCCGCCTGGGCGAACAGGCGCCCGCGTTCTTCGAAGTTCTTGAACATGTCGAGACTGGCGCAGGCCGGCGACAGCAGCACAGCGTCGCCTGGCTGGGCCAGCTCGGCACACTGCTGCACGGCCTCTTCCAGGCTCTTGACCCGCACCAGCGGCGCGGCATCACCCAGGGCATCGGCCAGGCGCTCGGCATCACGGCCAAGCAGCACCACAGCGCGGCAGAAGCGCTTGACTGGCTCGCGCAGGGCAGCAAAGTCGGCACCCTTGCCGTCGCCACCAGCAATCAGCACCAGTTTGCCGTCTATGTCTGCACCCAGGCCTTCGATCGCTGCCAGAGCAGCACCGACGTTGGTGGCCTTGGAATCGTCGTACCAGTTGACGGCGTTGCGCTCACGGATCCACTGGCAACGGTGAGCCAGGCCCTTGAACTCGCGCAGTGCTTCGAGCATTGGCGCGAACGGCAGGCCGGCAGCGTGACCGAGGGCCAGGGCCGCCAGGGCGTTGCTCTGGTTGTGGGCACCGCGAATCTTCAGCTCACGCACCGGCATCAGCGTCTGGAATTCGTATGCCAGGTATTTCTCGCCATCGACTTCACGCAGGCCGAAGGCCTTGAAGTCCGGCTGGTTGAGGCCGAAGGTGAAGCATGGGCGGCCTTCCACCGGCAGCGGCCGACTCAGGGCATCCTGACGGTTGACCACGACCTGACGGGCACCCCGGAAGATCCGGTGCTTGGCCAGGTGGTAGGCCGGCAGGCCGCTGTAGCGGTCCATGTGGTCTTCGCTGATGTTCAGCACGGTGGCCACTTCGGCATTGAGCTGGTCGGTGGTTTCCAGCTGGAAGCTCGAAAGCTCCAGCACGTACAGCTCGACATCGTCGCTCAGCAGGTCCAGCGCCGGGGTGCCCAGGTTGCCACCCACGGCCACGCGCTTGCCAGCCTTGGCGGCCATCTCGCCGACCAGAGTGGTAACAGTGCTTTTCGCGTTGGAGCCACTGATTGCCACGATCGGCGCCTTGGCATGGCGGGCGAACAGTTCGATGTCACCGGACAGCTGCACGCCACGTGCCGCAGCCTGCTGCAGGGCCGGGGTGGCCAGCGCCAGGCCCGGGCTCACGTACAGCTCGTTGGCGCGGCACAGGAAGTCCACGTCCAGTTCACCACAGCGCACTTCCACCTGCGGGTAATCACGGCGCAGGGTTTCCAGTTCCGGCGGTTGCTCACGGGTGTCGGCGACCGCAAAGGCAATGCCCCGGTTCGCCAGGAAGCGAACCAGGGACATGCCGCTCTTGCCGAGGCCGACAACGATGCGGAATTGGTCGGAAGCGATCAATGACACGCTTTTCTACCTCAGTTTCAGGGTTGCCAGGCCGATCAGCACCAGAATCACGGTGATGATCCAGAAACGGACGATCACGCGTGGCTCAGGCCAGCCCTTGAGTTCAAAGTGGTGGTGAATCGGCGCCATGCGGAACACGCGCTTGCCGGTTAGCTTGAACGAGGCGACCTGGATCACCACCGACAGGGTTTCCATCACGAAGATGCCGCCCATGATGAACAGCACGATTTCCTGGCGCACGATCACGGCGATGGTGCCCAATGCAGCGCCCAGCGCCAGTGCGCCGACGTCGCCCATGAACACCTGGGCCGGATAGGTGTTGAACCACAGGAAGCCCAGGCCGGCACCGATCAGCGCGCCGCAGAACACGATCAGCTCGCCCGAGCCCGGTACGTAAGGGATCAGCAGGTATTCGGCGAACTTCACGTTACCCGACAGGTAGCAGAAGATCCCCAGGGCGCCGCCGACCATCACGGTTGGCATGATCGCCAGGCCGTCGAGGCCATCGGTCAGGTTGACCGCGTTGCTCGAGCCGACGATGACGAAATAAGTCAGTACGACGAAGCCGATACCCAGCGGGATGGTGACGTCCTTGAGGAACGGCACGATCAGGGTGGTTTCGACAGAGGTCGGTGCGGTCATGTACAGGAACACCGCCGCACCCAGGCCGAACACCGACTGCCAGAAGTACTTCCAGCGGCTCGGCAGGCCACGCGAGTTCTTTTCGATCACCTTGCGGTAGTCGTCGACCCAGCCGATGGCACCGAACAGCAGGGTGACGATCAGCACGGTCCAGACGTAGCGGTTGGACAGGTCGGCCCACAGCAGGGTACTGACGCCGATGGCAGACAGGATCAGTGCGCCACCCATGGTCGGGGTGCCGGACTTGGACAGGTGCGATTGCGGGCCGTCGTTACGAACGGCCTGGCCAATCTGGCGAATCTGCAGGGTACGGATCATCCAAGGCCCCAGCCACAGCGCCAGTGACAACGCGGTCAGTACACCCAGAATCCCGCGCAGGGACAGGTACTGGAAGACCGCGAAGCCCTTGTGGAACTGTTGCAGATACTCGGCCAACAGCAGCAGCATTAATGTTTCTCCCCGCTGGCACCGCACAATGCCGCCACGACGTTTTCCATCGCAGCGCTGCGCGAGCCCTTGATCAAGATAGTGGTTTCGCTGGCAGTCTCGGCTCGAACAGCGTCGATCAGCTCAGCTTGCGTTACGAAATGACGGCCATCGGCGCCGAACGCCTTGACCGCATGAATCATGTTGGCGCCCACTGCATAGAGGGCATCGACCTTGCCATGCGCGTATTCGCCCACCTGACGGTGACCTTCTTCCGCCCACTGGCCCAGCTCGCCGATATCCCCCAGCACCAGAACGGTGCGCCCGGAAAAGGCGCGGAGTATATCAATGGCCGCGCACATCGAGGTGGGATTTGCGTTGTAGGTATCGTCGATTACCCGCACACCGCTCGGTGCGATTTGCGCCACGGTGCGGCCCTTGACCGGTTGCACAGCGTTGAGGCCGGCGGCGATGCCACTCAGGCTCAGACCAACGGCATGGGCAGCGGCGGCGGCGGCCAAAGCGTTGCTGACGTTGTGCGTGCCGAGCAGGTTCAGTTGCACCGGCACACCGCCATCAGGGCCGTGCAGGGTGAACGATGGGCAGCCACGGGCATCACGGCCAATGTCGCTGGCATGGAAGTCGGCCTGCGGGTTGTCCAGGGCAAAGCTGAAGATACGATGGTTGCCAGCGCGCTTGCGCCAGATGTCGAACGCCTTGTCGGCCAGGTTGAGAATGGCGATACCGCCCTCGCCCAGCCCTTCGAGGATCTCGCCCTTGGCTTCGACAATCTTCTCGGGGCCACCGAACTCGCCAACGTGGGCGGTGCCTGCGTTGTTGATGATCACCACCTGCGGCTGGGTCAGGCCGACGGTGTAGCGGATCTCGCCGATGCGCGAAGCGCCCAGTTCGATCACCGCAGCGCTGTGCTCCGGAGCGATCTCCAGCAGGGTCAGCGGGGCGCCGAGGTCGTTGTTCAGGTTGCCGCGTGTGGCGTGTACCAGGCCACGGGTGCGCAGGATGCTGGCGAGCATTTCCTTGACCGTGGTCTTGCCGCTGGAACCGGTAATGGCGACGACCGGCTTGTCGAAGCCAGCGCGGTTCAGCGCACCGAGCTGGCCAAGTGCGACACGGCAGTCGGCGACCAGCAGCTGCGGCAAGTCGACATCGGCGATCTCGCGCTCGACCAGCGCAGCAACGGCGCCTTTGGCCTTCACGTCGGCGAGGTAGTCGTGACCATCGAAGCGCGGCCCGGCCAGGGCAACGAACAGCTGGCCGGCAGCGACGCTGCGGCTGTCGATGCTGACACCGGTGAAGCTGGCGTCGGCATTGACCAGGCGCGCATTCAAGGCGCCGCTCAGCTGGCTGAGGGTCATGGGCTTAAGCATGTGGAGCCTCCCAGGCTGCAAGTGCCTTGTCGGCTTCGATCAGGTCGGAGAAGGCATGGCGTTCGCCATTGATCTCCTGGTAATCCTCGTGCCCCTTGCCGGCCAGGACGATCACGTCATTGGCGGCAGCGGTGGCGATCAGGTGCGCGATGGCCTCGCCGCGGCCAGCGACGAACTCGACGTCGGAGGGCCTGGCGAAACCAGGGCGAATATCGTCGAAGATGCGCAGCGGGTCCTCGGTCCGCGGGTTGTCGTCGGTGACCAGCACGCGGTCGGCCAGGCGCTCGGCCACTTCGGCCATCAGCGGGCGCTTGCCGCGATCACGGTCGCCACCGCAGCCGAACAGGCACAGCAGCTTGCCGTGAGCATGCGGGCGCAGGGCTTCGAGGACTTTTTCCAGGGCGTCGGGGGTGTGGGCGTAATCGACCACTACCAGCGGCTTGTCACCGCCACCCAGGCGCTGCATGCGGCCAACCGGGCCCTGCAGGTCGGGGACGACCTTGAGGATCTCCTCCAACGAGTAGTCCAGCGCCAGCAGCGTGGCCACCGCCGCGAGCATGTTGCTCAGGTTGAAGCGGCCCAGCAGCTGGCTGCGCAGGGTGCGCTCCCCTTGGGCGGTGACAAGAATGGCGCGCACGCCATCGTCATCGAAATGCGCTTCACGGCAGAACAGCGAAGCGTCCGGGTTTTCCAGGCTGTAGCTGATTAGTCGGGTCTCGATATGATCGACACTCGGGCGGCGCGCAAAATCGTCGGCCAGGCGGCGACCGAACTCATCATCCAGGTTGACCACCTGGCAACGCAGGCTCGGCCAGGCGAACAGCTTGGCCTTGGCGGCCTCGTAGGCCTCCATGCTGCCGTGGTAGTCCAGATGGTCGCGGGACAGGTTGGTCATGACCGCGATGTCGAATTCCAATGCAGCGACCCGGCCCTGCTCCAGGGCGTGGGAGGAAACCTCCATGGCCACGGCCTTGGCGCCGCCCTTCTTGAGGTCGTTCAAGGTCGACTGCACAGCGATCGGATCTGGCGTGGTCAGGCGGCCGCTCTGCAGCTCGCCATAGAAGCCGGTGCCCAAAGTGCCGATCAGGCCGCAGCGCTGGCCTAGCGCATCGAGCGCCTGAGCCACCAGCTGCGTGACGCTGGTCTTGCCATTGGTGCCGGTGACGCCCACCAGGTTGAGCTGGCGGCTCGGCTCGCCATAGAAGCGTCCGGCAATCTGCGACAGCTGGCCGATCAGACCCTTCACAGGAATCAGCGGTACGTCGGTGAGCGGCAGCACATTGACGCCCTGCTCTTCGTAAGCCACGGCCGCAGCGCCACGCGACAGTGCATCGGCAATGTGCTCACGGCCGTCAACCTTGGCACCTGGCACGGCCAGGAACAGGTCGCCCTGACGCACCTGACGGCTGTCCAGGGTCAGTTCACGGATCAGCGGGTCACGGCTGGCGTGGGCGAAAAGCTTGCTCAATGGCATCGTCATCATCCACGCCCTCCCTTGGCGGGTACTGCACTGGCCTGCTGCGGATCACTCGGCGGCGGCAGGTTGTCTGGCGGCACGTTCATCAGGCGCAGAGTGCCCGACATGACCTTGCTGAATACGGGGGCCGACACCAGGCCGCCGAAGTAGCCACCTTTGCCCGGTTCGTCGATGACCACGACGATGGCGTAGCGCGGGTCGCTCATCGGGCCGAAGCCGGCGAAAAGCGAGCGGTAGGCGTTTTCGGTGTAACCCTTGGAGCCAACGGTGGCCTTACGAGCGGTACCGGACTTGCCGGCCACGTGATAGAACGGCACCTGGGCACGGAACACACCGCGCGGCGCTTCGATCACCTGCTGCAGCATGCCCTGGACGGTTTCTGCGGTTTCCTTCGGAATGGCCTGCACCGCTTCCGGCGCCTTGTCGACCTTGAGGATCGACAGCGGCACCATCTTGCCGTCGTTGGCCAGCGCCGCGTAGGCGTGCACCAGCTGCAGGGCGGTGACCGACACACCGTAGCCGTAGGACAGGGTCGCGGTTTCAGCCTTGCGCCACTCACGGTGGTTGGGCAGGTTGCCGACGCGCTCGCCCGGGAAACCGAGGCCGGTGTACTGGCCCAGGCCGACCTGGGACATGACCCGGTAGATGGCCTCGCCGCCGATGTCGAAGGCGATCTTGCTCATGCCGACGTTGGAGGAGTTGATCAGGATGCCGGTCAGGTCGAGGATCGGGCCCTCGCTCTTGGACACGTCCTTGATGGTGTAGCGACCAATCTGCAGGCTACCCGGATACACCTCGACCTTGTCGCTCGGCTTCCAGCGGCCACTCTGCAGCGCCGCACTCATCGAAATCGGCTTGACCGTCGAGCCCGGCTCGAACACGTCGATGATCGCCCGGTTACGCATGGCGGCCGGGAACATGCTGCGACGGTTGTTGGGGTTGTAGGTTGGCTGGTTGACCATCGCCAGGACCTCACCGGTCTTGACGTCCATGATCACCAGGCTGCCGGCCTTGGCGTCCTGTTCGGCAATGGCATTGCGCAGTTCGCGGGTGGCCAGGTATTGCAGGCGCAGGTCGATCGACAACGCCAAGGTCTTGCCGGCCTTGGCGTTCTTGGTGACCTGGATGTCCTTGATCAGCCGGCCGCGCCGGTCCTTGATCACTTGCCGCTTGCCGGGCACGCCGGCCAGCCATTCATCGTAGGCCAGCTCCACGCCTTCGCGGCCATGGTCGTCGAGGTCGGTGAAGCCGACCATGTGCGCGGTCACGTCGCCGGCCGGATAGAAGCGGCGGAATTCTTCCAGGCCATACACGCCCGGAACTTTCAGGTCGAGCACGTGCTGGCCCTGCTCCGGAGTCAGGCCGCGGACCAGGTAGATGAACTCTTTGTTGGCCTGCTGGGTCAGGCGCTCGGTCAGTTGCTGTGCGTTCTGCCCAAGGGCAGCGGCCAGCTGCGGCCAGCGATCCTTGGCGGCCTGCATTTCCTTGGGGTTGGCCCACAGGGTGGTGACCGGCGTGCTGACCGCCAGCGGCTCGCCGTTGCGGTCGGTGATCAGGCCACGGTGCGCAGGAATGGGAATGTGACGCAGGCTTCGGGCATCGCCCTGGCCCTTGAGGAAGTCACGGTCGACCACCTGCAGGTCGATGATGCGCCAGCAGATGGCACCGACCATCAGGGCCAGCAAACCGATCACTACCCGGAAGCGCCAGGGGTAGAGTGCACCTTCGAGCTTCATCATGGCGCCACCATCCGCACTTCGTCAGCCGCAGGCACGCGCATCTTCAGCTGCTCGGAGGCCAGGCTCTCGATACGGCTGGAGGCAGTCCAGGTGCTTTGCTCGAGAATCAGCCGACCCCACTCGGCCTGGGCCTTGTCACGCTCGTTCAGCTCGCCATACAAGGTGTTGAGCAACTGACGATTCCAGTGGGCGCTGTAAGACACGGCAATGGCCGAAATGAGCACACCAACAAACAGCAGAAGCATCAGGAAGCTTCCGCCTGGCAGAGGTTTGGCGAATAGCCGGCTCACCGAAGCTTCTCCGCCACCCGCATCACGGCGCTGCGCGACCGCGGGTTGGCCTTGAGTTCGGCTTCGGAGGCAAACTGGGCCTTGCCGATCAGCTTGATCTTCGGCTCGAAGACCTTGTGCTGTACCGGCAGGTTGCGTGGCAGGTTGTCGGCCTCGCCCTTTACCAGTTTGCGCATGAACAGCTTGACGATGCGGTCTTCCAGCGAGTGGAAGCTGATGACCGCCAGACGACCGCCTACTTCCAGGGCGTCGAGCGCAGCTTCAAGGCCCGCTTCGAGGTCACCCAGCTCGTTGTTGACATGGATACGCAGGCCCTGGAAGGCACGGGTCGCCGGGTTCTTGCCCTTTTCCCAGGCCGGGTTTGCAACCTTGAGCACTTCAGCCAGATCGGCGGTGCGGGTGAACGGCTGCTTCTCGCGGCGCTCGACCACGGCACGGGCCATGCGCCCGGCAAAGCGCTCTTCGCCGTACTCCTTGAAGACACGGGCAATTTCTTCGACGGGGGCGGTGGCGATGAACTCGGCAGCACTGATGCCCTGGTCCGGGTTCATGCGCATGTCCAGCGGGCCATCGTTGAGGAAGCTGAAACCACGCTCAGGGTCATCCAGCTGCGGCGAGGACACGCCCAGGTCAAGCAGGATACCGCTGACCTTGCCGGCCAGACCGCGCTCGGCGACTTCCGAGCCGAGCTCGGCAAAGCTGCGCTGCACAATGACAAAGCGGCCGTCTTCGGCCGCCAGCGCTTGCCCGGTGGCAATCGCTTGAGGATCTTTGTCGAAGCCCAGCAGCCGACCTTGCGGCCCGAGCTTGCTGAGGATCAGGCGGCTATGGCCGCCACGACCGAAGGTGCCGTCCAGATAGCAACCGTCGGCGCGCAGAGCCAATGCCTCGACAGCTTCGTCGAGGAGGACGGTGATGTGGTTGAAGCCGCTATCTATGGTCACAGGATCAGGTCACGCAAATCGTCGGGCATGGCGCCCGGTTGTTGGATAGCTGCAAGGTCGGCTGCCGAAACCGCGTTCCAGGCATCCTCATCCCACAGCTGGAATTTGTTCAGCTGCCCCACCAGCATCGCCTTCTTGTCCAGCTTGGCGTACTCACGCAGGCGGGGCGGTACCAGGAAACGCCCACTGCCATCGAGCTCCAGGTCAACCGCATTACCGATCAGCAAGCGCTGCAGGCGGCGGTTTTCCTCACGCAACGACGGCAAGGCACGCAACTTGGCTTCAATCTGTTCCCACTCGTCGAGGGGATAAACACACAAGCAGGGGTCAACGGCGTCGATGGTCACGATCAGCTGACCATTGCAACGCGAATCGAGCTCGTCACGGTACCGGCTCGGCATGGCGAGACGGCCCTTTGCATCGAGGCTGACGGCGTTGGCTCCGCGGAACACGGCTGCGATTCCCCACAATGTTAGCTTTTTTGTGCCAGAAAACCCACTTCATCCCACTTTCTGCCACTTGCGCACACTATAGGAATCCGCCCGCTGTAGCGTCAAGGCACGTTCATAAGGAAAACCCTTACAGGACCGAGATTTAGCGCAACAAAGGAATGCGGAAGGACCGCCAGGTGGGGAAAAACACGATAAAAATCAAACCGACTCAAACGTATGCCGTTCGAAGTTAAAGTGAATTATTAAGAGTAAGATCTTTTTGGTATTACCAAGAGGGATCTGCTATCGAATCAAGCAGGAAGGGAAAAAGTGGAGAGTCGATCTGTAAGCCGGGTTTTGTCGAGGACAGTCATTCCTCTACGACGGCCATCACTGGACGCCTCTAGCAACCTACCCGGTTCCGACGCGGGCCACGCCTGATGGAACCCTATTTGGTCTTGCTCCGAGTGGGGTTTACCTAGCCACGAACTGTTGCCAGCCGCGCGGTGCGCTCTTACCGCACCTTTTCACCCTTACCGGCACCGAAGTGCTTAGGCGGTTATTTTCTGTGGCACTTTCCGTAGGCTCGCGCCTCCCAGGCGTTACCTGGCACTCTGCCCTATGGAGCCCGGACTTTCCTCCCCCATCTTTTGCGGAACAAAAGACGGCAGCGACTGTCCGATCGACTCTCCGCCGACAAGGTTAACGGCACGCGCGCGCAAGAACAAGCGATACCGTCAACTATGTCTAATTGCCACTACAGCGCTTTCTGCTTTTCCAGTGCCACTTGATACAACAGGTTCTTGCGCACGCCGGTGATTTCCGCCGCCAATGCCGCCGCTCTTTTCAGTGGCATCTCTGCCAGCAACAGGTCCAGCACACGCTGTGCCTCGGTGCTGATCGCCTCTTCGCCTTCAGGTGCACTCCAGCCACCGACCAGCACCACGCACTCGCCGCGCTGCTGGTTGCTGTCGCCAGCGACGAACGCACGCAGTTCAGCCAACGGCAGACCTTTGAGGGTCTCGAAGGTCTTGGTCAGCTCGCGCGCCAGCAGCGCCGGACGCTCGCCGCCGAACACCAGCTCCATGTCTTCGAGGCACTCCAGGATGCGGTGCGGAGCCTCGTAGAAGATCAACGTGCGAGGCTCTTCCTTGACCTGCTCCAGACGCGCCCGACGCCCTGCGGCCTTGGCCGGCAGGAAGCCCTCGAAGATGAAGCGGTCGGAAGGCAGGCCGGCCGCCGAAAGCGCGGCAATCAAGGCGCAGGCGCCTGGCACTGGCACCACGTTGACCCCAGCGGCCCGCGCCTGGCGCACCAGGTGGTAGCCCGGGTCGGAAATCAGCGGTGTACCGGCATCGGATACCAGCGCCACATCTTCACCAGCCAGCAATTTGGTGATGAAGCGCCCGCCCTCATCACGCTCGTTGTGCTCATGACAGGCCGCCAGCGGCGTATCGATGCCGAAATGCTGCAGCAGGCGGATCGAATGCCGGGTATCCTCGGCGGCGATCAGGGCGACATCGGCCAGCACCTTGAGCGCCCTGGCGCTCATGTCATCAAGGTTGCCGATGGGGGTCGCGACCACATAAAGCGTCCCCATGGTGGATTTCGAAGCCCCGGCCACATCAGTCACTGCACACATCCTGCCTTTCGGATCAAAGGCGCTATTGTAGCCCGAGCGCCGGTAACAGGGCGCAAAGAACTTCATCGGCGGCCATCGGCGAGCCGCCTATAGTGAAGGTTCTGCTAACGGCAGATCGCGCCCCGGCCGCCGCTTGGGTACAATTGCCGGCCAACTTGATCGAGTAACAGGACCTTTACATGATCGCTTGCCTGCGGCTGCTCACAGCCCTCTGCCTCGCTGCCCTGCTGGCAGCCTGCGCCAGCTCGCCCTCATCCAGCCTGGGCGAACTGCCACGCACCCCGGATGCCAGCATCGAGCAACTGCTCGAGAAGGCCGCCACCAGCAAGTCCGCCGAAGACGCTGCCCTGCTGCGCCTGAGCGCAGCCGACCTGGCTTACAAGCAGAAGGACTTCCCACGCGCCGCACGCATCCTCGAGCAGGTGCCGATCGACACACTCAAGCCGGCCCAGCAGATTTTCGCCGCCACCCTCGGTGCCGAACTGGCCATGAGCCGCAACCAGCCCAAGGCCGCGCTGACCGCGCTGTCCCACCCGAGCCTGCAACACATCGCAGAGCTGCCCGAGCAACAGCAGGTGCGCACCTACAGCGTCCACGCCGCTGCCCTCGAGGCCGACGGCCAGGCCATGGCCGCCGCCCAGCAACGCGTGCTGCTGAGCCCGCTGCTCAGCGGTCAGGCTGCCAGCGCCAACAATGACGCGATCTGGGCCCTGGTCGCTTCGCTGCCAGCCGAGCAGCTGCAACAGCCTGCCAACAACGAAACCCTGGCCGGCTGGACCAGCCTGGCGCTGGCGGTGAAAAGCGCTGGCACCCTGGAGCAGCAGCAGGCTGCCATCGAAGCCTGGCGCAAACAGCACCCTGATCACCCAGCCGCCAAGCAGCTGCCAACGGCCCTGACCAAGCTCAAGGAACTGGCCAGCCAGCCGCTGACCAAGATCGCCCTGCTGCTGCCTCAGGAAGGCCCGCTGGCCGGCGTTGCTCGCGCCCTGCGCGACGGTTTCATGGCCGCCCACTTCCAGGCCCAGCAGGCAGGCGGGCAAGCGCCTGCCGTGCAGGTCTACGACAGTTCGCGCATCGGCTCGCTCGACGCCTTCTATCGCCAGGCCCAGGCCGATGGCGTACAACTGGTGGTCGGCCCGCTTGAAAAACCGCTGGTCAAGCAGCTTGCTGGCAACACCCAGCTGCCCATCACCACCCTCGCCCTGAACTACGCCGACGCCGGCCAGAAAGCACCACCCCAGCTGTTCCAGTTCGGCCTCGCCGCCGAGGACGAAGCCCGCGAAGTGGCACGCCGCGCCCGCGCTGACGGCATGGTCCGCGCCGTGGCCCTGGTACCGAGCGGTGAGTGGGGTGACCGCGTGCTGGCCGCCTTCCGTCAGGACTGGGAAGGCAATGGCGGCACCATCATCGCCGCCGAGCGCATCGCCCAGCCAGTTGCATTGGCTCAGCAGATCGCCAGCCTGTTCCAGCTGCGCCAGAGCGAAGGCCGCGCCCAGAGCCTGCAGAGCACCGTGGGCGGCAACATCGCGGCCCAACCGTCGCGTCGCCAGGACATTGATTTCATCTTCCTCGCCTCGACCCCACAACAGGCGCAACAGATCAAGCCGACCCTGAACTTCCAGTACGCCGGTGACGTACCGGTCTACGCCACTTCGAACCTGTACAGCGCCAGCGGTGACGTCAACCAGTACAACGACATGAACGGCATTCGCTTCTGCGAAACCCCGTGGCTGCTCGACACCAGCAACAGCCTGCGCCAGCAGGTCGTGCAGCAGTGGCCGCAAGCCGCAGGCAGCCTCGGCCGCCTGTATGCCATGGGCGTCGACGCCTACAGCCTGGCACCGCGCCTGGGCCAACTGAAGGCACTGCCAGACAACCGCGTGCAAGGCCTGTCCGGCAGCCTGAGCATCAACGCCAGCCAACGCGTCGAGCGCCAGCTGCCATGGGCCGAGTTCTCCGGCGGCCAAGTCAAGCGCCTGCCAGACACCTCGCGCTGATGCCCGAAGCATCGCCGAGCAGCGCCGGCCAGGCGGCAGAAACCCAAGCCCTTGAGTACCTTCAAGGGCAAGGCCTGCAACTGCTGACACGCAATTGGCGATGCAAAGGCGGCGAGCTTGATCTGGTCATGCTCGACGCCGATACAGTAGTATTCGTCGAAGTCCGCTACCGGTTGCACGCGGACTTCGGTGGCGCCCTCGGCAGCATTGACGGGCGCAAGCAGAAACGGCTGGTGCTTGCCGCCACCCTGTTCCTGCAGAAGGAGTCCCGCTGGGCCAATCACCCCTGCCGCTTCGACGTTGTCGCCCTGCAGGGCAGTCGCCATGCAGGCCAGCCGCTTCAATGGCTGAAAAACGCCTTCGAATGCTGAACCCACTCCGATTTTTTGCTCTATGTTTCGCGGGCTGGTCCTTGTTGCGCGTAGCAAAGGCCACCGCCCCACTTAAGGTCACCAGATGGACATGCAATCCCGAATTCGCCGGCTGTTCCAGGCCAGCATCGACACCAAGCAACAGGCAATGGACATCCTGGCACCGCACATCGAGCAGGCTAGCCTGGTCATGGTCAATGCGCTGCTCAACGAGGGCAAGATGCTCGCCTGCGGCAATGGCGGCTCGGCCGGCGATGCCCAGCACTTCTCTTCGGAGTTGCTCAACCGCTTCGAGCGTGAGCGCCCGAGCCTGCCGGCCATCGCCTTGACCACCGACAGCTCGACACTGACCTCGATCGCCAACGATTACAGCTACAACGAAATCTTCTCCAAGCAGATCCGCGCCCTGGGCCAGCCCGGCGACGTGCTGCTGGCGATTTCGACCAGCGGCAACTCTGCCAACGTGATTCAAGCGATCCAGGCCGCACATGATCGCGAAATGATTGTCGTAGCATTGACCGGACGTGACGGCGGCGGCATGGCTTCGCTGCTGCTGCCGGAAGACGTGGAAATCCGCGTACCGTCGACGGTCACCGCACGTATCCAGGAAGTCCACCTGCTGGCGATCCACTGCCTGTGCGATCTGATCGACAGCCAACTGTTCGGGAGTGAAGAATGACCCCCATACGCCTCGGCCTGATGGCCCTGACCCTGTGCCTGAGCGTCACCGGCTGCAGCTCGGTACTGACCTCGACCCGCAACTCGCCGATCGAGGATGATCGTGGCACCCGCACCATCGGCAGCAAGATCGACGACTCACTGATCGAAACCAAGGCTTCGGTCAACATCGCCAAGGCCAGCCCTGACCTGGACAAGAGCTCGCACATCGTCGTCAGCAGCTACAACGGCATCGTCCTGCTCGCCGGGCAAACCCCGCGCGCCGACCTCAAGAGCCTGGCCGAACAGACTGCCAGCCAGGTCCAGCGGGTGAAGAAGGTGCACAACGAGCTGCAGGTGATGCAGCCCTCCTCCATCCTGGCGCGCAACAACGATGCCTGGCTGACCACCAAGATCAAGACTCAGATGCTCACCGACAATGCCGTGCCCAGCTCGCGCATCAAAGTGATCACCGAGAACGGCATCGTCTATCTGCTGGGCCTGGTGACTCAGCAGGAGGCCAACTCTGCCACGGCCGTGGTTCAGGGTGTGTCTGGCGTGCAGAAAATCGTCAAGTTGTTCGAATACATCGACTGATTCAGTTGCCGCCGTTACCAGCCACTGGCCGGCATCGGCGGCAGCTTGCCCCACCCGTTCAATTTCCAGGAAGTACCGCATGAAAAAGCTTCTGCTGCCCGCCCTGCTGTTCGGCACCTTCGCCACTCTGGCCGGCTGCTCCACCCCAAGCCTGATCACCCTCAACGACGGCCGCGAAATCCAGGCCGTCGACGCCCCGCATTTCGACAAGGACTCGGGCTTCTACGAGTTCCAACAGCTCGACGGCAAGCGCACCCGTATCAACCGGGACCAGGTCCGCACCATCAGCGACCTGTAAGCACCGCGTCGCGGCAAAGAAAAAGGCGATCCATATGGATCGCCTTTTTTTGTTACTTGACCACCTTCAGGCTGGGGCGCCCACTTGGGCGTGGCGGCTGGCCACCCCCTTCCGGCGGGCCATCGTCATCCGGCTCGACACCTTCGTCTTCCAGCTCATCATCCTCCATCAGCGGCGGCTCGAGCTCGAAGACCATGCCCTGGCCATTCTCCCTGGCATAGATACCCAGGATGGCGCCCGCTGGCACGAACAACGAATGGGCAACGCCACTGAAGCGCCCCTCGAAACTCACTGCGTCGTTGTCCATGTGCAGGTTGCGCACGGCACTCGGCGAAATGTTCAGGACGATCTGGCCATCACTGGCAAAACCTTGGGGCACCTGGACCGCCGGGAATTCGGCATTGACCAGCATATGGGGGGTGCAATCGTTGTCGACGATCCACTCGTACAGTGCTCGAACCAGGTAGGGGCGACTGGAGTTCATCAACGGCTCCTTAAAGCTTGCGCATTTCACGTTCAACAGAGGACAGGCTCGCCTGGAAGGGCTCGCGGGCGAACTGTCGCTCCATGTATTCCAGCAGCGGCTTGGCCTGCCGCGGCAATTCGATACCCATTACCGGCAAACGCCATAATATGGGCAATAGACAACAGTCGACCAGACTTTGCTCCTCACTCATGAAGCAAGCAAACTCGCCGAACAGCGGCGAAACGCCGGTAAGGCTTTCGCGCAGCGCCTTGCGCGCCTCGGCACGGGCGGCCTCAGCGCTGCGCGGGTCGAGAATGGTATCCGCCAGGACACACCAGTCACGCTGGATGCGGTGCATCAGCAGACGACTGTTGCCACGCGCGACCGGGTACACCGGCATCAGCGGCGGATGCGGATAACGCTCCTCGAGGTATTCCATCACCACGGTCGACTCATACAACGCCAGGTCACGATCGACCAGGGTCGGCACGCTGCCGTAAGGGTTCACCTCTGCCAGCTTGGCTGGCAGCCGTGCAGGGTCGACGTCGATGACCTGCACGCTGACACCCTTCTCGGCGAGCACGAGGCGTACCCGATGAGAATAATGGTCAGCAGGGTCGGAATAACAGGCTAACCGGTTGGTTGCGCCCATGTAGCGCCTCCTCGCAGGGGATGCTTGTAAAACTCTAAATGAAAACGCGCCCGCAGGGCCCTGGCACATGTGCCGGGGCCCTGCGGGCGCGTTCAACTACCAGAAATTACTGCGTGATCAGTGCACGTCCTTCCAGTATTCGCGCTTGAGCAAGTAGGCAAATACGAAGAAGAAAGCCAGGTACAGCAACACATAGGTACCGATGCGCTGGCTTTCCAGTTTGACCGGGTTGGCCGAATAGGCCAGGAAGGTCACCAGGTTCTTGACCTTCTCGTCGAACTGCTCGGTGCTCAGGGTACCGGAATTCGGCGTAATGGTCAGCTGGTCACAGGCTTCATGGGTCAGCGGGCTACCCGTCAAAGGGTCGAATTGCTTCTTGCCATCGACCACCATCTGTACCTGCTTGCAGCCAACCACCTGGTTGCCCTGCAGGCCGACCAGCACGTTGGGCATGCCGACGTTCGGGAACACCTTGTTGTTGACCCCGTACGGGCGCGACTTGTCTTCATAGAAGCTGCGCAGGTAGGTGTACAGCCAGTCGGTGCCCCGCACCCGGGCGACCAAGGTCAGGTCGGGCGGCGCTGCGCCGAACCAGGTCTTGGCGTCGCTGGGCTGCATGCCGATCTGCATGTGGTCGCCGATCTTGGCGCCGGTGAACACCAGCTTCTCGAGCATCAACTCATGGGGGATGCCAAGGTCATCGGCAACCCGCTCGTAACGCTGGAACTTGGCGCTATGGCAACCCATGCAATAGTTGGCGAAGGTGCGCGCACCGTCCTGCATGGCCGCCTTGTCGGTCAGGTCGATATCGACCTTGTCCAGCTCCAGGCCGTGTTCGGCAGCGAAGGAAAAGGCAGGCATCACTGCCAGCAAAAATACTGCAATCAACTTTTTCATCAGCCAGTCACCCTTTCCGGAACCGGTTTGGTCTTCTCGAGCCTTGTGTAGAACGGCATCAGCAGGAAGTAGGCGAAGTACAGCACCGTGCACACCTGCGACAGCAAGGTACGCCCAGGCGTAGGCGCCAGTACGCCGAGGATGCCGAGGATGACGAAGGCAATGCAGAACACCAGCAGGAAGACCTTGCTGATCCTGCCCTTGTAGCGCATGGAACGCACCGGGCTGCGGTCGAGCCAGGGCAGCACGAACAGCACGGCGATAGCGGCACCCATGGCGATTACGCCCATGAGCTTGTCGGGCACCGCTCGCAGGATCGCGTAGAACGGCGTGAAGTACCACACAGGGGCGATATGCTCGGGCGTCTTGAACGCGTTCGCCTGCTCGAAGTTGGGTTTTTCCAGGAAGTAACCGCCCATTTCCGGGAAGAAGAACACCACGGCGCAGAATACGAAGAGGAACACCACCACACCGACGATGTCCTTGACGGTGTAGTACGGGTGGAACGGAATGCCGTCGAGCGGAATGCCGTTTTCGTCCTTTTTCTTCTTGATGTCCACACCATCAGGGTTGTTCGAACCCACTTCGTGCAGGGCCAGGATGTGCAGCACCACCAGGCCGAGAATCACGATCGGCAGGGCCACCACGTGCAGGGCGAAGAAGCGGTTCAGGGTGATGCCCGAGATCAGGTAGTCACCACGAATCCACTGGGTCAGGTCGCCACCGATCACCGGTATGGCGCCGAACAGCGAGATGATCACCTGGGCACCCCAGTACGACATCTGCCCCCAGGGCAGCAGATAGCCCATGAAGGCTTCAGCCATCAGCGCCAGGTAGATCAGCATGCCGAACAGCCAAACCAGCTCACGAGGCTTCTGGTAGGAGCCGTAGAGCAGGCCGCGGAACATGTGCAGGTAGACCACGATGAAGAATGCCGAAGCGCCGGTGGAGTGCAGGTAGCGCAGGATCCAGCCGTATTCGACGTCACGCATGATGTACTCGACCGAGGCGAAGGCCTCTTCCGCCGAGGGCGTGAAACTCATGGTCAGCCACACGCCAGTGACGATCTGGTTGACCAGCACCAGCAGCGCCAGCGAGCCGAAGAAATACAGGAAGTTGAAGTTCTTGGGCGCGTAATACTTGCTCAGGTGGTCTTCCCACATCTTGGTGGCGGGGAAGCGAGCGTCAATCCAGTCCATGAACTTGCTCATCATGCTTTCTCCTGGTCGACGCCGATGACGACGATGTCGTCCGACTCATAAGAATGCGGCGGCACTGGCAGGTTGAGAGGCGCCGGCTGCGACTTGTAGACACGACCGGCCAGGTCGTAGTGGGAGCCGTGGCAAGGGCAGAAATAACCACCGACCCACTTCGGCCCGAGGTCTGCGGGCGCGACTTCCGGGCGGAAGGTCGGCGAGCAGCCCAGGTGCGTGCAGAGGCCGACGAGAATGAGGATTTCCGGCTTGATCGAGCGAACCTCGGGGTCGACATAGGTCGGCTGCACCGAGCTCTTCGATTGAGGGTCGGAGAGATCACCCTCGATCTTCTTCAGGTTGCCAAGGATCTCCTGCGTTCGCCGGACGATGAACACCGGCTGGCCACGCCACTCGGCAACCATCTGCTGCCCCGGCTCGACCTTGGCAATATTGACCTTCACCGGTGCGCCGGCCGCCTTCGCCTTGGCACTGGGAAACCATGACCCCACGAACGGTACCGCAGCCCCCACTGCCCCCGCTGCCCCGACCACGGATGTCGCGGCTACGAGGAAGCGGCGCCGGCCTGCGTTGACGCCGTCATTGCTCATTCAGTCCTCTCCCATCAGCTTTGCTTGGCCAGTTGGACCTGGCCTGTACTTAGGTTGTGTCTGTGGCACTAAAATTTGGCCGCCATGGTAAGAAACAAATCCACACAATGACAAGGTGATTACCCCCACAAGGAGCTATAACCCGCGCTTTGCTTGATCTGCGTCTATGCGACAAGTGGTCACCGACATGCTGACAGGTTAGTTCAAGCACAAAAAAAAGCCCGGTTCCAAGGAACCGGGCTTTTTTCGACTGCCGAAGCGGTATTAACGCTTGGAGTACTGAGGACGCTTACGCGCTTTACGCAGACCCACTTTCTTACGCTCGACTTCACGAGCGTCGCGGGTGACGTAGCCAGCACGACGCAGAGCGCCACGCAGGGTTTCGTCGTATTCCATCAGAGCGCGGGTGATACCGTGACGGATCGCACCGGCCTGACCGCTGACACCACCACCGGAAACGGTGACGTAGATGTCGAACTTCTCAGTGGACTCGGTCAGCTCGAGCGGCTGACGAACAACCATGCGAGCGGTTTCGCGACCGAAGAACACGTCCAGAGAACGGTTGTTGATGGAAATGTTACCAGTACCCGGACGCAGGAAAACGCGAGCGGTTGCGGTCTTGCGACGGCCAGTGCCGTAATTTTGAGTCGCCGACATAATGAACTTTCCCGTTAGATCTTCAGTTCTTGAGGCTGCTGAGCAGTGTGTGGGTGAGCAGCACCCGCGTACACTTTCAGCTTACGGTACATGTCGCGACCCAGCGGGTTCTTAGGCAGCATGCCCTTGACCGCGGTTTCGATAACACGCTCAGGGGCCTTGGCGATCAACTTCTCGAAGTTGATTTCCTTGATGCCGCCTGGGAAACCGGAGTGGGAGTAGTACATTTTGTCGGAAGACTTGGCACCAGTCACACGAACCTGTTCAGCGTTGATGACGACGATGTAGTCGCCGGTGTCAACGTGAGGGGTGTATTCTGGTTTGTGTTTGCCACGCAGACGGGTAGCGATTTCGGTAGCCAGACGACCCAGGGTCTGGCCAGCGGCGTCAACTACGAACCACTCGCGCTTTACTGTTTCCGGTTTAGCAGTAAAAGTTTTCATTCTCTAAAGCCTCAGAGGCCGCCCAGCGAAAAATAGACGGCGAATCTTACTGGATAGTGCACAGCTTGCCAAGGGCAAGCGCGCAGCCGAACGCTGACGCTTTTGGGGGCTCGGGTCGGGCACGCCAATGTTCGACGGGGTTCTTCCTGCGTGGTGGTGCATCACTTCCGCCACACGGAGAGGGGCAGAATTATCCAGATTGCGCGAAAAATTTCAACCTGCTTTGATGGGGTTCTTTTGCCAAGGAGTGTTTTCCCGATGGAATACCGCAAGCTCGGCCGTACCGACCTCGACGTCAGCGCCCTGTGCCTGGGCACCATGACCTGGGGCGAGCAGAACACCCAGGACGAGGCCTTCGAGCAGATTGCCCTGGCCAAGGCCAGCGGCATCAACTTCATCGACACCGCCGAGATGTACCCGGTGCCGCCACGCCCGGAAACCTATGCCGCCACCGAGCGCATCATCGGCAACTGGTTCCGCGCCAACGGTGATCGTGACGACTGGGTCCTGGCCAGCAAGGTCGCCGGCCCCGGCAACGGCATCAGCCACATCCGCGACGGCCAGCTCAAGCACAACCGCCAGCACATCGTCGCCGCACTGGACGAGAGCCTCAAGCGCCTGCAGACCGACCGCATCGACCTCTACCAACTGCACTGGCCGGAGCGCAGCACCAACTTCTTCGGCAAGCTGGGTTACCAGCATTTGGCCAACGACCTGTTCACCCCGCTGGAAGAAACCCTCGAAGTGCTCGACGAGCAGGTACGTGCCGGCAAGATCCGCCACATCGGCCTGTCCAACGAAACCCCATGGGGCACCATGAAGTTCCTGCAACTGGCCGACAGCCGTGGCTGGCCGCGGGCGGTGTCGATCCAGAACCCCTACAACCTGCTCAATCGCAGCTTCGAAGTGGGCCTGGCGGAGGTTGCGATCCGCGAGCAATGCGGCCTGCTGGCCTATTCGCCACTGGCGTTCGGCATGCTCTCGGGCAAGTACGAGAATGGTGCCCGACCAGAAAAAGGCCGCCTGACCCTGTTCAGCCGCTTCGCCCGCTATTCCAACCCGCAAACCGTGGCGGCCTGCAGCCGTTATGTGCAGCTGGCCAAGGCCCATGGCCTGGACCCGGCCCAGATGGCCCTGGCGTTCGTGACCCGACAGCCGTTCGTGACCAGCAATATCATCGGCGCGACCGACCGGGTGCAACTGCAGAGCAACCTCGACAGCCTCCAGCTGGAGCTCAGTGACGAGCTGCTGGCAGCGATCGAAGCGATCCATCAGGAGCAGCCGAACCCGGCACCTTGAACAGCACGGGCCGCTTTGCGGCCCCTCTGCGACCTGGGGTAGACACAATCGCCAAAAAATAAGACGATCCAGCCGGTGATTGACCACTCTACCCTATAAGAACAATGACAATGATGTTTACCCAACCCTCCGCGTCGTTGCGGCGCGTCAGCATCCTGGCCATTGACAAGGTGTTCGCTTCGACCCTGATGCAGGCCAAGGATTTCTTCCACCTCGCCAGCTTGCGCTACAGCAAGCAGCTGGGCCTGGGCTTGCAGCCCATGTTCGAGATTCGCCTGGTGAGCCCCGATGGCCAGCCGGTGGACAGTTTCAGCAATGTGCAACTGCCGGTCGATGGCGGCCTTGACGATGCCGATGTGATCATCCTCCCGGCCTTCTGGGAAGATTTCGACAACCTCCAGCAACGTTATCCACAGGTGCTGCCGTGGCTGCGCGAACAGCACGCCCGTGGGGCGGTGCTGTGCGCCGAAGCCAGCGGCGTGTTCTGGCTGGCCGAGTCCGGCCTGCTCGACGGCAAGGAGGCGACCACCTACTGGCGCTTCTTCAACAGCTTTGCCGAGCGCTACCCGAAGATCCGCCTGAATCAGGACAAGCACCTGACCGACGCTGACAACCTGTACTGCGCCGGCGGCACCACCTCAGCTTGTGATCTGTACATCTACCTGATCGAGCGCTTCTGTGGCGCCAATGTGGCGCGAGCCGTGGCCCGCGACATCCTCTACGAGGTGCAGCGCAACTATACCCCAGGGCGTATGGGCTTTGGCGGGCAGAAGCTGCACCAGGACCTGATCATCCTGCAGATCCAGCATTGGCTGGAGGAACACTTCGCCGACAAGTTCCGCTTCGAGGACGTGGCCCGCAACCATGGCATGAGCATTCGCAACTTCATGCGCCGTTTCCAGGGGGCGACTGGGGACAAGCCGCTGCATTACTTGCAGCGGTTACGCATCGAGACAGCAAAAGGGCTGCTGTCGAGCACGCGCAAGAGCATCAAGACCATTAGTTATGAGGTCGGCTATGACGATGCGAGCTTCTTTGCGAGGTTGTTCCGCCAGCATACGGAGTTGTCGCCGAATCAGTATCGGCAGCAGTTCATGCAAGAGGCTTGAGGCCTATGGGGCCGCTCTGCGGCCCCAGCTTTGTTACGGCTTGTGCGCGCGCGACAGGAATTCGTGCGACTGCATTTCCAGCAACCGGCTCAGGGTCCGCTGGAATTCGAAGCTCAGGCGCCCGCCAGTGTACAGGTCCTTCAGCTCCACCTCGGCCGAGATGATCAGCTTGACGTTGCGGTCGTAGAACTCGTCCACCATGTTGATGAAGCGGCGGGCGATGTCGTCGGTGGTGACGCCCATCTGCTCCACGTTGCTCAGCAACACGGCGTGGAAGATCTTACCCAGCTCGATGTAGTCGTTCTGGCTGCGCGGCCCGTCGCACAGGGCGCGGAAGTCGAACCAGGCGACGTCGTCGCAGGTGCGCAGGGCATTGATCGGGCGGTTTTCGATCATCAGCACGTCGTTCTCGACGGCCTGGGTGCACTCGGGCGTCAGCGCCTTGAAGCTGGCGCGCATGCTCTGGTGCGCCGCGTCGTTGAGCGGGAAGTGGAACAGTTCGGCCTGCTCCAGGTGACGCAGGCGGTAGTCGACGCCACTGTCGACGTTCACCACGTCGGTGTACTGCTTGATCATGGCGATGGCCGGCAGGAAGCGCGCGCGCTGCAGGCCGTCCTTGTACAAGCCGTCAGGGACGATGTTGGAGGTCGCCACCAGCGAGACGCCGTTCTTGAACAGCTCTTCCATCAAGGTGCCGAGGATCATGGCATCGGTAATATCGGAAACGAAGAATTCGTCGAAGCAGATCACCTTGGCTTCTTCGCTGAAGCGCTTGGCAATGAGGGTCAGCGGGTTCTTCTCGCCCTTGAGGGTTTTCATTTCCTCGTGGACACGCTTCATGAAGCGGTGGAAGTGCGTGCGCATCTTCTGCTTGAACGGCAGCGCTTCATAGAATGTGTCGACCAGATAGGTCTTGCCACGCCCTACTCCGCCCCAGAAGTACAGGCCTTTGACTGGCGTCTGCTCCTTCTTGCCGAACAGCTTGCCGAACACGCCCGGCTTGTTGTTCTGCGCGTGCACCAGGTCGTCGTACAGACGCTGCAGGTGACGTACCGCAGTTTCCTGCGCCGCGTCATGGAAGAAGTCGGGACGTTTCAGATCTGCTTGATATCGTTCTAGGGGCGTCATGATTTCGTTAGCGAGGCAACAAAAAACGGGCCGTCACTGTAGCGACAGGCCCGCTTAATGGCAATCAGACTTGCGTCAATATGCCTCAGTCTTGTTGCGGCTGAAGCGCTACACGCAGGCTTTCGATGGCCGAATCACGGGCTTCGGCGCTGTCGAACTGCGGCCCGTCGGCAACCTGCTCGTCGTTCAGCCACAGGCTGAAGCCCAGGCCGTCAACGCGCACGTCAGCGTCACCACCTTGCTGCAGCTGTTTGCTCACGGCACCGGCACTCTTGCCGTCGGCGAAGCTGCGCGACAGCAGCAATTGCTCGCCATCGGCGGCCAGCAGGCGGAAGCGGAAGCTGCCGTCTTCGTCACGGAAGCTGACAAAGCGCGCACTCTTGGCGGCTTTCTTCTTCACTTCGGTGCTGGCCTGCACGCTGCTGCGGAACGAGCGCAGGCCAACGGCCTCACGCAGCTGCTCGAGGAACGGGGTGGCGATCTTGCGGGCCTTGGCGGCGCCGGCGAGGAGGATGTCCTCCAGGTCTGCCGGGCGCGAGATCAGCTGGTGGTAGTGCTCGCGCTTCTCGGCCAGCTGGCCGTCGAGCAGCTGGAACAGACGCTGCTTCGCTTCGCCCCAGCCCAGGCCCTGCAGCAGCTCTTCGCGGAACTCGGCGCACTGCGAAGGCGTCGAGAAGGCCTGGAACAGGGTGAACAGGTGCGAATTGTCCGGATCCTTGGCTTCGCCAGGTGCACGCGAGTCAGTGACGATGCGCGAGATGGCGTCTTTCATGTCCTTGGCGCTGGTGAACAGCGGGATGGTGTTGTCGTAGCTCTTGGACATCTTGCGACCGTCCAGGCCCGGCAGGGTCGCCACGCTCTCTTCGATCACCGCTTCCGGCAGGGCGAAGAAGTCGTTGCCCTGGCCAAACAGGTGGTTGAAGCGCTGGCCGATGTCGCGGGCCATTTCCACGTGCTGGATCTGGTCGCGGCCGACCGGCACCTTGTTGGCGTTGAACATCAGGATGTCTGCGGCCATCAGCACCGGGTAGCTGTACAGGCCCATGGTCACGCCAGCATCCGGGTCTTCGCCGGTTTCCAGGTTCTTGTCCACCGAGGCCTTGTAGGCGTGGGCGCGGTTGAGCAGGCCCTTGGCGGCGACGCAGGTCAGCAGCCAGGTCAGCTCGGGGATCTCGGGGATATCGGACTGACGGTAGAAGGTCACCTTGGCCGGGTCCAGGCCACCGGCCAGCCAGGTGGCGGCGATTTCCAGGCGCGAGCGCTGGATGCGCAGCGGGTCGTCGCACTTGATCAGGGCGTGATAGTCGGCCAGGAAGTAGAACGAGTCGACACCCGGCTGCTGGCTGGCGAGGATCGCCGGGCGGATGGCGCCGGCGTAGTTGCCCAGGTGCGGGGTGCCGGTGGTGGTGATACCGGTGAGGATACGCGTGGTCATGGGTGTTCGCTTATTCAGGCTTGGCTCAGTTCGAAAGGCGCGGCAGCAGCAGATCCTTCAGATCGGTCAGCTTGCCATGGAAGAAGTGTCCGCATTCTGCCACTTTCAGCAGCTCATGGGGGCGCCCCAGTGCGTCGGACCATTCGTAAACCAGCTGCGGATCGACGACTTCGTCGGCGTCAGGCTGCACCACAGCGATCGGGCAGCGCTGCGGCAGCGGGAAGTCAGCGGTCAGGCGCATCACCGCCGGGGCGATCATGAACAACTGCTGCAACTCCACACCTTGCGCTTCCAGGCGCCCGGCCAGGCTGGTGGCGACGAAGCCACCGAACGAGAAGCCCATAAGTACCAACGGCAGCTCGGGGTGCCTGGCACGCAGCCACGCCGCCGCCGCCTCGGCATCGGCCACTTCGCCAGCGCCCATGTCATGGCTGCCGGCGCTCTGGCCGACACCGCGGTAGTTGAAGCGCAGGGTCACGTAGCCGGCGTCACGGGCGGTGCGCTGCAGGGTCGAGACCACCTTGTTGAGCATGGTGCCGCCCTGGACCGGGTTGGGGTGGCAGATCAGCACCGCACCGCGGGCATCGGCCACGTCCAGGTACAAGGCTTCCAGCTGGCCGATCGGGCCGTCGATGAACAAGGGGGTTTCGCGGACAAGCAAGGCACTACTCCGTGACCTCGAAGGGGGTCGTTTCGTCTAGGTGAGGAATTCTGTTCTGATTTGCGATTGCTCGCGGTATACAGCGCAGGTCTGAGCCGTTAACGTAAAGCAAAGCCGTTTATAGAGGAAGGACTCGTGGAACTCTCGCTCCTTGTTTGGTTGTTGCCAACCCTGGCCCTGGTCATCGGTGTGGCGGTCGGTTTCATCGTGGCCCGCCTGCTGCCCAACGCGGCGCCCAGCAATACCCAGCGCCAACTGGATGACATCCAGAAGCGTTTCGACAGTTATCAGAACGAAGTGGTCACCCACTTCAACAGCACCGCCATGCTGGTCAAGAAACTGACCCAGAGCTACCAGGACGTACAAGATCACCTGGCCGAAGGCGCCAACAGCCTGGCCCTTGACGATGTCACCCGCCAGCGTCTGCTTGCCGCACTGCACTCCGAGAGCACCCAGGGTCCGCGTGACCGCCTGACCCCGCCGAAGGACACCGCTGAAGTGCCACGCGACTATGCACCGAAGTCGCCGAACTCGCCGGGCATGCTCGACGAGAGCTACGGGCTCAAGCGCTGAACCGCTGAAATAAACAAGGCCTCGCAAGAGGCCTTTTTTATGCGCCGGGTCACGGCATCTGTGGGAGCGGGCTTGACCCGCGAAGCAGGCGACTCGGTGGCTGGCACCGGCTTCGCCGGTGTTCGCGGGACAAGCCCGCGCCCACAGAGCCAGGCAACCTAGCTGCAAGCCTTGAGCGCCTGCTCGACATCCGCCAGCAAATCTTCCACATCCTCCAGCCCCACCGACAACCGCACCAACCCCTCGGAAATGCCGTGATGCTCTCGCTCTTCGGGCGTATAGCTGGAATGGGTCATGCTCGCCGGATGCTGCGCCAGCGACTCAGCGTCGCCCAGGCTCACCGCCCGGGCAAACAGTTGCAGGGCGTTCATGAAACGCCGCCCGGCTTCGATCCCGCCCTTGAGCTCGAAAGCAATCATCCCACCCGGCAAGCGCATCTGCCGCTGCGCCAGTTCGTATTGGGCAAACGATGGCAGCCCAGGATATTGAATCAGCTCCACCTGCGGCTGGCGCGCGAGGAACTCGGCGACCTGCTGGGCATTCGCACAGTGACGGTCCATGCGCAACGCGAGTGTCTTGATGCCACGCATCAACAGCGAGGCATCGTGCGGTGACAGCACCGCGCCAGTCATGTCCTTGAGGCCTTCCAGGCGAATTCGGTCCACCAGCGCCTTGCGCCCGATCACCAGGCCTGCAGTGATATCGCCGTGGCCGCTGAGGTACTTGGTCGCCGAATGCACCACCAGGTCAGCCCCCTGCTCCAGTGGCCGTTGCAGGTAGGGCGTGCAATAGGTGTTGTCGACCACGATATGCAAGTCATGCCCCCGCGCCGCTTCGGCCACCGCCGCGATATCGACCAGTTGCATGTTCGGGTTGGCCGGGGTTTCGAAGTAGATCATCCGGGTCTTGTGGGTGATCGCTGCCTTTAGCGCCTGGGTGTCATTGAGGTCGACATGCCGCACCTTCACCCCGAACTCACCGATGCCATGGTGCATGTAGGCGAAGGTGCAGCCATACACCGTGCGCCCGACAATCAGCTCGTCGCCGGGGCGCAGCAGGGTCCATAGCGTCGAGGTGATGGCCCCCATGCCCGACGCCAGCGCCAGGCCTGCCTCACCTCCTTCCAGGGAGGCCATGCGCTGCTCAAGCAACGCCAAAGTCGGATTGGAGATACGGCTGTAGAAGTGCCCGCCCTCCTCCCCGGCAAAGCACGCTGCGCCGTATTCAACGCTGGGGAAGGCATAGGTTGCGGTCTGGTAAACCGGTGGCACCAGGGCGCCGCCGTGGGAAAGCGGGTCGTAGCCATGATGGATGGCGCGAGTGGAAAAACCGGTGTTGTTATGGGAGTCGCGCATGGCAACAGCCTCTGGTGGTTTGTTATAAGCTTATGCCACCGAGCTGCCTGAATTTTTCCAAAATAGCCCACGCATTCGCGCCTGTTTTGGAAAGAAAACAACAAATACAACACCAGGAGGGCAAATCATGCCTTCAAGCCTCGACCGTACCGACCGCGCCCTGCTCGCGGCCTTGCAGGACAACGCCCGCCTTACCATCTCCGAACTCGCCGACCAGGTTGCGCTGACCACCTCGCCTTGCTGGCGACGGGTCAAGCTGCTGGAGGACAACGGTTATATCACCGGTTACCAGGCCATCTTGTCACCCAAGTCGCTGGGGTTTGGGGTGACGGCGTTTGTCAGCATCATGATGGACTCGCATACCAAGGACATGGCTTTGGCGTTCGAGCGAAGGCTGATGGAGATTCCCGAGATTGTGTCTTGCCACAACATATCCGGACGTTATGACTTTCTGCTGGAGATCCTGGCGAGGGATCTGGAATCGTTCGGGGAATTCACCCGGGAAGTGCTGCAGCGGTTGCCGGGGGTGAAGGAGATTTATTCGAGTTTTTCCTACAAGGCTGTTAAGGAAAAGCGCGTTATTCCTGTTTCCGAAAAGCACATTTAACCCAGATCTTTCCAGTCAGCAGGAATACTCCTACTGATTGACGAGCAGCGCCTGACATACAGGAAAAACTGCCTGGAGCACGCTTTGCCATGTAGCGACCAGGAGGATGACTACATGGCTCAAAATGAAACCGTCAAATTTGGTGAACCCTTCCGTGATTCCCGCGGTGCGCTGAATCTGAATGAGGGAGTCTTGACGCGCGCGCAAGCCCCAGATCGAGTGCCTCTCAGTCCTTTGCCCCCGTTGTCTGGGACCGGCTATGGCGGCTGGGGGCTGGATGCAGGGCGTCCTCGAGGTACTGGAGGGCCTAGCCCTTTCGCCCAGGAAAAAGGCTGGCGAACGGTTTTCGGCGAGGAATTTACTGCCGTCAACAATATCCACGCCGAACAATATGCACCCGCTCTTGAGCAACTTCCCGCGCAAATCAGCGCTGAGCGCGCGACCATCGAACAACAGGCAATCGCGGGAGCTGCGGGTCAGCCTGTCCAGCATCTGGGGTTACGCCAACAGCTGGCCACGACGAGCTTGCAACAAAGGCGCGCCGAATATCTTCAAATTGCCCCCGTGGCAACCAGCTTCTACGGCGCCATACCTTTTTATAAGCGCTACGACTCCTTCGCCACCCGGCTGAACGACGATGGCGCATTCCCGATCGGCGCCTCTGGCGAGGCATGGGGCCGACAGGTCTGGGAAACCTTCAACGCCTCGGTCGATGCCGCCTATCGCTTGCACATCGCAGCGCAGAAGTTTCAGGCGTTGGCGGCGGACCTGCCGGAAATGGCTCGCCAGGTCGACGAGGCAGAACTTGCCCAACCCGCTGTCGACCTCTCCGAAGCAATCGAGCGGCGGTATGGCCAAATTCTTCATGAACAGCAGATCTGCTTCGACTGCCTGCCCAACTTCCTGCAGTACCAAGTGGCTCAATCCACCCCAACTCAGGAAACCGATACCCTCATCCAGCGATTTTCGGCCTATGTAAACGCCGCCAATGCGCTGATCGCAGCGAAGCAAGCCGAGGTACCCGCTGCCAGCGACTCCAACCCGAACATCGTCGGCCCACTTTCCAAGCCTCAAACCGAGGCATTGCAAGACCTCGTCGATGAACAGGCCACCCGCCGAGCCGGCGTGCTTTGGGCGGATTACCACCGGGCACTGGCGCTCACAGAGTCCATTCGCTATTTGCAGCAGTTCAGCGCGTCCATGGCGAACCTCACCCAGCGAGCGCTGGAAATGGAACAACTGCAGGCAAGGCTTGCAGCCGAACGTGCAGCAGCCGAGGAGGCTGCACGTCAGCAAGCAGAAGCAGCGCGGATAGCTGCCGAAGAGGCCGCACGCCAGCAAGCAGAAGCCGAACGGATAGCTGCCGAAGAAGCTGCACGTCAGCAAGCAGAAGCTGAACGGATAGCGGCCGAAGAATCGGCCCGGCGCCAAGCCGAGGCAGCACGCCAACGCATCAGTTACATCAACGACACCCACTCTGCTGCCTCTGCGACGACCGTCATTCCGATCGGGCTGGCGACCTTTGCTGCGGATGTCGCGTCGGTTGCTGTTCGCGTAGCGATCATCGCAGCAGTAGGTCGATTGGCTACCACAACGGCCCCCTTGGCTGTAGCCATACTTTCGGCAGCCTGGCCTGCAACGCTGGGTAATTCAGAAAGGCGGTACCTGATCAGCACTCCTCTTTCCAGCCTTTCTCCACCAGACGGACCTGACCTAGCCGCCCTCGCCCTTTCATCAGCCAGCGTAGACGTGCCTTATTTACTGGCGGGTAGTGAAGAAGAAAACGACATCGGCTTATACGTGGTGCCTGGCGGGAAACCGGTCGCCGTAAGGGCGGCGGCCTTTGACGCAGAACGTCAGGTTTACAGCCTTGCGCTCGATAACCCTCAGCGCATCCTGACGTGGACACCGGCAAGCGCGCCTGGAGGTGACGAAAATAGCTCTACAAGCCTGCCGTCGCTTCTACCAGGCACGGTAGTGTACGCGGGTAGCAGCCTGAACCCGATCACCACCGAAACGGAAAGTTACCCCGCGCTGGACCTGCTGGATCAGGAACGGCTTATCATCACATTTCCAATCGACTCGGGATTGCCGCCTATCCTGGTGGTTTTCAAGAGTCCACGATATGAGCCGGGAACTGTCACAGGCCAAGGATCAATTGTCGAAGGTATCTGGCTCTCAGAGGAGACCCGGAAAGCCGGCGCCGCAATACCTGCTGTAATTGCAGATATGCTGAGAGGCAGAGAGTTTCGAGATTTTGATGCATTCAGAAGTGAATTTTGGAAGATCGTCGCCAGTACACCAGAGCTCTCAAAGCAATTTAACACCACAAACAATAAGCTCATGAGTAAAGGCTATGCTCCTAAGGCACGCGACACCGACCATTACAAAGGCAACGCTACCTTTATACTTCATCATGTCATTCCAATTTCGGAAGGTGGAGCCGTATACGATATTGACAATATAAAAGTGGTGACGCCAGAGGCTCACAATCGAATCCATTACGGGGTATCGCAATGAAAGACAACAAGAAATTTTCCGACTTCACCGAGGCTGAATTCCTCGACCTCATTATCTCCATTACAGATCCGGCGGATGATGTAAGTGAAAAAGAACTGGACTTGCGCATATTAAAGTTCAAGGAAATTTCCGAACACCCCAGCGGATCCGACCTTATTTACTGGCCAGAAGCCGATGGCTTGGACACCCCCGAAGAAATTTTACGAATTGTGAAAGAGTGGCGCGCCTCTAACCAAAAGCCCGGATTGAAAGCCCTTTGAGCCCTAAGCCCCGCTTTCGCGGGGCGCCTCCTGCTGGAGTAAGAACATTCCTACAGATCCTTAAAAAATAGCCTACGCCCTATGTGGCACGGTGAATATTTCCATCCCAAACAAGTACAGCCATGATCTAAACATCACTTTTAGAGAGAAACTCTGCATGGCACTCCACCTCCCCGAGCACATCGCAAACAAGCTCTCTAAACAAGCCTTCGAAGACTTCGACGATTTCTCCCAAGTCTTCTGGTTGGCAATCGCCGAAGACCCGATTTACTCCCAACAATTCGTAACCTCCCAGCTCAACCGCATCAAGCAAGGCTGGCCACCCCGCGCACCCTTCGGCGAAACCGCCAAAGGCGTGCGCAACTATCAGATCTGCCACCTCGACCCGCCCACCATGGGCGGTGCAATGTACGAAGCCGAGAACCTGCGGATCATGAGTGCCCTGCAGTACGCGCTGTCTTCGGAGGTGGAGTGGTGATCAGTCAGAAGCACAGCCTCGCCGACTACACCTGCACAGAATTCCGCAGCGTGGTCGAGGAACTGCTCCAGGCAACCGGAACTTCAGCCTGGCAGGATCAATTATTGGAGCACTTTATCGACATGGCCGAACACCCAGATGGCTCCGACCTCCTCTACTACCCGGCAAACGAGCTGGAGGGCTGCGCCGTGGGCGTGATTGCACGTATCATCGCTTGGCGAAAATCAAAGGGACTTCCCCTGTTCAAGGACGTGCAATGAACAAGTCTGTATGGATATTGATGCTGCTTCTATCCGGATGCGCCGACGGCAGGATCCTCATCCTGCCTAATCTGCAGGACCAGAAGTTCGCCTGCGACATGGATCCTTACAAGCAAGGTTGCGAACGCCATAGTGACTATGACCGGCACTACAAATCGCTCGAGGACAAAAAGGGCTAGCCTCCCGTTACGATGCCGATCCCTTCCACTATCGCGCTGACTCCGACACACGCTATGCCGATCCCGCCAGACAGATCGGGGCTATTATCTCGAAGGCCATGAGTGCCAAGTCGATGCGGTAAGCCACCAGCTTGTAATGGAAACCCTGCTATCGAATGGCGAGACAGCAGTATTGTTCCTCGAGAGCCTGGATGTAGTCCTGGAACAGGCACAAAAGCGGACCTCTCATGAGGTCCGTTCTCACTGCCCTGCCATCAGCGCATTTCGGTAATCACGCTTGATGATGTCCAGAGCTGCAGGATCATCCAGCACTTCGAATCGGAGCAATACGCTGCCAGGTTCGCCTGGGTCGGAATAATCCATCCTGCCGACCAGATGCTGAACAAGCGTGTTCATGGCTTCGGTGTCAGCGGGGTCGACATCAAGCGATCTGATCAATGATTCAACAATCAACCTTGGCTTGTTTTCGGCAAACTGAAACGAAGGGTAGAACGTTCTACAACTGTCGGCGTGAGTGTATGCGAGAAGCTTCCCTTCGCTCGCCTCCTGAATCAACACTTGCTCTGTAATGCCCAATAACCCGCAAGCTGCCTGTACATCCAACAGCTGACAGCGACTGTCGATACGCTCGAACGCGCGCGCTTTCATTCTGGTTATTGCTTCCTGACTACGCGTTGCAACCGAAGCCATCAGTCCTCCTCGGCAATTCGATATTCCGTAAGATCTGAGGCTATGGCTGTCCAGTTTCATGAGTCAATTTTTCAATGCGTCTATTTGTAAACACGGCCATCACTAATAGGTACATGACTTGGTTTCTGAGCTGGCGCGCAAATCGAGCGCCGCGCGGGCTACGCTCGATCTCATAGGCGCTGAAAATACTGCGGCGAAAACCTCGAACCCCACTCTCACTGCCAATTAAATCCAAAAAAAAACCCGCCGAAGCGGGTTTTTTTACATCTGCAATACTTAGATCGCACCACGCTGACGCAGCACGTCCAGCACCTGCTTCACGCCTTCTTCAACACTGGTGTTCTGGGTATCGATCACCAGGTCAGCATCCAGCGGCACATCGAACGGGAAGCTTTCGCCCGGGATGTTGTCGCCACCGGCCGCATACAGGCCCTGTGGGTCACGCTCGCGGCACGCCAGCGGCGAGGCCTGAACGTAAACGGTCACCAGGCGCTCCTTGCCGATCAGCGCCTTGGCCTGCTCGCGGCCTTCGGCATCCGGGGCGACGAACGCAGCCAGGGTCAGCAGGCCAGCTTCGTTGAACTGGCGCGCCACGTGGGCGGCGCGACGCCAGTTCTCGGTGCGGCCGGCGCGGTCCTGTGGCAGGCCCTTGTTCAGGTCGTGGCGCAGGTTCTGGCCATCGAGCACGTACACCGCACGGCCCATGTCGAACAGCTTGCGCTCGACAGCGTAGGCCAGGGTGCTCTTGCCAGCGCCGGACAGGCCGCTGAACAGCACGGTGGCCGGCTGCTGGCCGAAGCGCAGGGCGCGCTCTTCGGTGGCCACGTGAGCGAGCTTGCCATGCTGGCCGGTACCGCCGTGCGGCAGGACTGGCGGGGCGATGATCATGCCGGCACCGACGGTGCCGTTGGTCAGGCGGTCGATGACGATGAACGCACCGGTGGTGCGGTTGCTGTCGTAACCGTCCAGGGCGATCGAGGCGTCCAGGGCGACCTTGACACGGCCGATCTCGTTCAGTTGCAGCGCGCTGGCAGCGCCCTGCTCCAGGGTGTTCACGTCGACCTTGTGGGTGATGCTGGCAATCGAGCCCGGCACGTAGCTGGTGGCGCGCTTGATATCGTATTTCTTGCCTGGGAGCATCGGCTCCTCGGCCATCCACACCAGCATGGCGTCGAACTGGTCGGTGACTGGCGGCACGTTATCGGCGTGCACCAGCAGGTCGCCACGGGAGATGTCGATCTCGTCTTCCATGGTCAGGGTCACGGCCTGGCCTGGGCCGGCGTTTTCCAGTTCACCTTCGTAGGTGACGATGGACTTGACCCGGCTGCTCTTGCCCGACGGCAGCACCACCACTTCGTCACCCTTGTGCACCACGCCGCTGGCGATGGTGCCGGCGAAGCCGCGGAAGTTCAGGTTCGGACGGTTGACGTACTGCACCGGGAAGCGCAGGTCGGTGAAGTTGCGGTCAGCCGCAACCTCGACGGTTTCAAGGATTTCCATCAGCGTCGGGCCGGCGTACCACGGCGACTGCTCGCTGTGATTTACCACGTTGTCGCCCTTGAGCGCCGACATCGGCACGAAGTGCAGGCTGCTCGGCTTCAGGTTGATGGCGTCGGCGAACTTCAGGTAGTCGGCCTTGATAGACTCGAACACACCTTCATCGAAGCCCTTGAGGTCCATCTTGTTGACCGCGACCACGATGTGCTTGATGCCCAACAGCGAGGCGATGTAGCTGTGGCGGCGGGTCTGGGTCTGCACGCCGTAGCGGGCATCGACCAGGATGATCGCCAGGTCGCAGGTGGACGCGCCGGTGGCCATGTTGCGGGTGTACTGCTCGTGGCCCGGGGTGTCGGCGATGATGAACTTGCGCTTGGCGGTGGAGAAGTAGCGGTAGGCGACATCGATGGTGATGCCCTGCTCGCGCTCGGCCTGCAGGCCGTCGACCAGCAGCGCCAGGTCGACTTCTTCACCGGTGGTGCCGACTTTCTTCGAATCACGGGTGATGGCCTCGAGGTGGTCCTCGTAGATCATCTTCGAGTCGTGCAGCAGGCGCCCGATCAGGGTGCTCTTGCCATCGTCGACGTTGCCGCAGGTCAGGAAGCGCAGCAGTTCCTTGCGCTCGTGCTGGGCCAGGTAGGCGAGGATGTCCTCGCTGATCAGATCAGATTGGTGCGACATGGAGTAACCCTGAAATTAGAAGTAGCCTTGGCGTTTCTTGTCTTCCATGGAACCGGCGCCATCGTGGTCGATGACGCGGCCCTGGCGTTCGGACGTACGGGTCAGGAGCATTTCCTGAATGATGTCCGTCAGGGTCTCGGCTTCCGACTCGACAGCGCCCGTCAGCGGGTAGCAGCCGAGGGTACGGAAACGCACCTTCTTCTTGACGATGCGCGCCTTCTCTTCCTCGGAGAGGTGCTCGAGGATGCGCTCGTCGTCGATCATGATCAGGGTGCCGTTCTTCTCGATCACTTCACGCTCGGCGGCGAAGTACAGCGGCACGATCGGGATGCCTTCGAGGTAGATGTACTGCCAGATGTCCAGCTCGGTCCAGTTCGACAGCGGGAAGACGCGGATCGACTCGCCCTTGTTGACCTTGCCGTTGTAGACGTTCCACAGCTCCGGGCGCTGGTTCTTCGGGTCCCAGCGGTGCTTGCTGTCACGGAACGAGTACACGCGCTCCTTGGCCCGCGACTTCTCTTCGTCGCGGCGTGCGCCACCGAAGGCGGCGTCGAAACCATGCTTGTCCAGCGCCTGCTTGAGGCCTTGGGTCTTCATGATGTCGGTGTGCTTGGAGCTGCCATGGGTGAACGGGTTGATGCCCTGCGCAACACCCTCGGGGTTGACGTGGGTGATCAGCTCCAGGCCCATTTCCTCGACCATCTTGTCGCGGAAGCTGTACATCTCCTGGAATTTCCACTGGGTGTCGACGTGCATCACCGGGAACGGCAGCTTGCCCGGGAAGAAGGCCTTGCGCGCCAGGTGCAGCATCACGGCGGAATCCTTGCCGATCGAGTACAGCATCACCGGGTTATCGAACTCGGCGGCCACCTCGCGGATGATGTGGATGCTCTCCGCCTCCAGCTGTTTCAAGTGCGTCAGTTTGTCGACCATGGCTACTCACGAAAAAACACGAAAAACGATCTTATGGACGGCCTGCGGGCCGTGTTCGAGCGAGCCACTTTATCACAGCGGCTGCTTCTATTTAGGAGGCGGGCTAGATCGAAAAAGTCTAACGATATGACTGGGGGTTTGGCTGCTGCGGGGCCTCCGTGGGAGCGGGCTCGCCCGCTCCCACGGAGGTCAGATGGGATTCGGGCAATCGATGAACAGGTGCTCCAGGGCGAAGCGCCGCGCCAGGTAATCACCCAGCGCCTGCACCCCATACCGCTCGGTGGCATGGTGCCCCGCGGCAACGAAGCTGACCCCGTTCTCCCGGGCACTGTGATAGGTCTGCTCGGACGCCTCGCCAGTAAGGTACAGGTCCACCCCCGCCGCAATCGCCGTATCGATGTAGCCCTGCCCGCCCCCGGTGCACCAGCCGACTCGGCGGATCATCTGGTCGCCCTCTACCAGCAACGGCTCACGTCCGAGCACTTCCTGCACCCGCCGGGCGAAGTCACGTGCAGTCACCGGCTCCGCCAACGAGCCAACCAGCCCGACCACCTTGGGGTTTTCCGGATCCAGCGGCCCTTCGACGGTGATATCCAGCTGCCGCGCCAGCTGCACGTTGTTGCCGACCTCAGGGTGCACATCCAGTGGCAGATGAAACGCCAGCAGGCTGATGTCGTGCTTGAGCAAGGTCTTCAGGCGGCGCTGACGGATCCCGGTAACGCACGGGTTCTCGCCCTTCCAGAAGTAACCATGGTGCACCAGGATCAGGTCGGCCTCGGCCTCGACTGCGGCATCCAGCAAGGCCTGGCTGGCGGTGACGCCGCTGACGATGCGGCTGACCTGCGGCCGGCCCTCGACCTGCAGGCCATTGGGGCAATAATCCTGGATCTTCGCGCTGCCCAGGTAGCGCTCGGCTTCCTCGACCAGGGTGTTGAGTGCGACGGCCATGAAAATCTCCTCGAAATCTGCGCTTTTCACGGGCGCAACGCCCGCAGAACGCCCGTATAATGCCGGCCATTATGGGCCGTCGCCGGCATCGGGGGAACCGGTGTATGATCGCGCGCGCTCATGCCCCACTGCGCGGCCTCCGGCCCCCGCTCTTTCCAGGACTCGTTCATGTTCAAGGCTTTGCGTTACTTCGGCTGGCCCCTGCTCACCGGTATTCTGATCGCCGTACTGATCATCCAGCGCTACCCGGAGTGGGTCGGTCTGCCCAGCCAGGACGTCAACCTGCAGCAAGCCCCGCAAACCACGCGGATCATGCAGGGCCCGGTGTCCTACGCCGACGCCGTGACCCTCGCCGCCCCGGCCGTGGTCAACCTGTACACCACCAAGGTGGTGAACAAAAGCGCCCATCCGTTGTTCGAAGACCCACAGTTCCGCCGCTTCTTCGGTGACAACCTGCCCAAGCAGCGTCGTTGGGAGTCGAGCCTGGGCTCTGCGGTGATCATGAGCCCCGAAGGCTACCTGCTGACCAACAACCACGTTACCAGCGGCGCCGATCAGATCGTCGTGGCCCTGAAAGACGGCCGCGAAACCCTGGCAAGGGTGATCGGCAGCGACCCGGAAACCGACCTGGCGGTGCTGAAGATCGACCTGAAGAACCTCCCGGCCATCACCATCGGCCGTTCCGACAACATTCATATCGGCGACGTCACCCTGGCCATCGGCAACCCGTTCGGCGTTGGCCAGACTGTGACCATGGGCATCATCAGCGCCACCGGCCGCAACCAGCTGGGCCTGAACAACTATGAAGACTTCATCCAGACCGACGCAGCGATCAACCCGGGCAACTCCGGCGGCGCGCTGGTGGATGCCAACGGCAACCTGGTCGGTATCAACACGGCGATCTTCTCCAAGTCCGGCGGCTCCCAGGGCATCGGCTTCGCCATACCGGTCAAGCTGGCGCTGGAAGTGATGAAATCGATCGTCGAACACGGTCAGGTGATCCGTGGCTGGCTGGGCATCGAGGTGCAGCCATTGAGCCAGGAACTGGCCGAGTCGTTCGGCATGCAGGGCCGCCCAGGCATCGTGGTGGCGGGTATCTTCCGCGACGGCCCGGCGCAGAAGGCCGGGTTGCAGTTGGGTGACGTGATCCTGAGCATTAACGGCGAACCGGCGGGTGACGGGCGCAAGTCGATGAACCAGGTTGCGCGAATCAAGCCGACCGACAAGATCACCATCGAGGTGATGCGCAATGGTCAGCAGCTGAAGCTGATTGCCGAGGTGGGGCTGCGCCCGCCACCGGCGCCGGCTGCCAACCCGGAAGATAATTAAGGCCTCAAGCGGGGGCCGCTTTGCGGCCCATCGCCGGCAAGCGCGGCTCCCACAGGTATAGCACCAGCCTTGAGCCCTTTGCAGTACCTGTGGGAGCGGCGCTTGCCGACGATGGGCTGCAAAGCAGCCCCTTTTCTTTGCATCAGTGCAGGATCTGGCTAAGGAACAGCTTGGTCCGGTCACTGCGCGGTCGGTCGAAGAAGTCATCCGGCGCGGCTTGCTCGACGATCTCCCCCTTGTCCATGAAGATCACCCGGTTCGCCACGGTGCGGGCAAAGCCCATTTCGTGGGTCACGCAGAGCATGGTCATGCCGTCTTCGGCCAGACCGACCATGGTGTCGAGCACTTCCTTGACCATTTCCGGGTCCAGTGCCGAGGTCGGTTCGTCAAACAGCATGATCTTCGGTTTCATGCACAGCGCCCGGGCAATCGCCACGCGCTGCTGCTGGCCACCCGACAGCTGCCCCGGGAACTTGTGGGCCTGCTCCGGAATACGCACCCGCTCCAGGTAGTGCATGGCGATTTCCTCGGCCTTGCGCCGGGGCATCTTGCGCACCCACATTGGCGCCAGGGTGCAGTTTTCCAGAATGCTCAGGTGCGGGAACAGGTTGAAGTGCTGGAACACCATGCCCACCTCGCGGCGGATCGCCTCGATCTGCTTGAGGTCGTTGGTCAGTTCCACGCCATCGACCACGATGCGGCCCTGCTGGTGCTCTTCCAGGCGGTTGAGGCAGCGGATGGTGGTCGACTTGCCGGAGCCTGACGGGCCACACAGGACGATGCGCTCGCCCTGGCGCACATTCAGGTTGATGTCCTTGAGCACATGGAACTGGCCGTACCACTTGTTCACGCCCTGCATCTGGATGATGCCTTCGGGGCCGGCAGGCTGCTTGATCGCTTCACTCATTTCGAAACTCCTAACGCTTGTGGCCAGTGTCCAGCTTGCGCTCCAGGTGCATGGAGTAGCGGGACATACCGAAACAGAAAATCCAGAACACCAGGGCGGCGAACACATAACCCTCGGTGGCCATGCCCAGCCAGGCCGGGTCGGCAGCGGCTTGCTTGACGCTGTTGAGCAGGTCGAACAGGCCGATGATGATCACCAGGCTGGTGTCCTTGAACAGGGCGATGAAGGTGTTGACGATGCCGGGGATCACCAGCTTGAGCGCCTGCGGCAGAATCACCAGGCCCATCGAGCGCCAGTAGCCCAGGCCCATGGCTGCGGCGGCTTCGTACTGGCCCTTGGGGATGGCCTGCAGACCGCCGCGGACCACCTCGGCGACATACGCCGACTGGAACAGGATCACCCCGATCATCGCCCGCAGCAGCTTGTCGAAGCTCATGCCTTCAGGCAGGAACAACGGCAACATCACCGACGACATGAACAGCACGGTGATCAGTGGCACGCCGCGCCAGAACTCGATGAAGGTCACGCAGACCACCTTCACCGCCGGCATCCGCGAGCGCCGCCCGAGGGCCAACAAGATGCCCAGCGGCAAGGCGCCGACGATCCCCACGGTGGCAATCACCAGGGTCAGCATCAGGCCGCCCCACTGGCTGGTGGCGACGTTGCTCAGGCCCAGTACGCCGCCGTGCAGCAAGGTGTAGGCGATGACCGGGTACAGCACCAGGAAGCCCAGGCCGTAGATGGCCTTGCGCGGGAAGCGCCTGATGAACAGCGGCGCCGCGCCGAGCACGGCCAGCCACACGGTGAGGTCCACGCGCCAGCGCAGCTCGACCGGGTAGTAGCCGTACATGAACTGGCCAAAGCGCTGCTGCACGAACACCCAGCAGGCGCCCTCCTTGGTGCAGTCGGCGCGGGTGGTGCCGACCCAGTTGGCGTCGATGAACGCCCACTGCACCAGCGGCGGCACGATCAGCCACACCAGGTACACGGCGAACAGGGTCAGCAGGGTGTTGAGCCAGCTGGAGAACAGGTTTGCACGCATCCATGCGAGCACGCCGACGGTTTTCACCGGTGGCGGCATGTCAGGTTTGAAAACATGGGCATTCACGGGCGTATCCTCACCGCTCGATCAGCGCGATGCGCTTGTTGTACCAGTTCATCAGCAGCGAAATGCTGATGCTGATGGCGAGATAGACACTCATGGTGATGGCGATCACCTCGATGGCCTGGCCGGTCTGGTTGAGCACGGTACCGGCGAACAGCGAGACCATCTCCGGGTAGCCGATACCGGCCGCCAGCGACGAGTTCTTCGCCAGGTTCAGGTATTGGCTGGTCAGCGGCGGAATGATCACCCGCAGTGCCTGGGGGATGATCACCTTGCGCAGCGTCGGGCCGTCGCGCAGGCCGAGCGAGTGGGCCGCTTCGGTCTGGCCGTGGCTCACCGAACGAATGCCCGAACGCACGATCTCGGCAATGAAGGCCGCCGTGTAGATGGTCAAGGCCAGGGTCAGCGCCAGCAACTCAGGGATCAACACCCAGCCGCCGACGAAGTTGAAGCCCTTGAGCTGCGGCACCTCCCAGTGCACCGGGCTGCCGAACAGCAGTGCGCAGGTGCCTGGAATGGCGATGAGCAGCGCCAGCCCCACCCAGAACTTGTGGAACGGCTCGCCGGTTTCGTCGAAACGCTTGTTGGCGTAACGCACCATCGCCACGATCGCCACCAGCGCCAACACCAGAGCGACGACGAACGGCCAGAAGCCCTCCGCCATCGACGCACCGGGCATGTTCAGGCCACGGTTGCTGATGAAGAAGGTGTCGTCGATGTTGATGCTGCCCCTTGGCCCCGGCAGGGTCAGGAACACCGCGAAGTACCAGAACAGGATCTGCAGCAGTGGCGGGATGTTGCGGAAGGTTTCCACATACACGGTCGCCAGCTTGCTGATCATCCAATTGGGCGACAGCCGCGCTACGCCGATGATGAAGCCGAGGACGGTCGCCAGGATCACGCCAATGAACGTCACCAGCAAGGTATTAAGCAGGCCGATGACGAACACCCGCGCGTAGCTGTCGGACTCCACGTAGGGAATCAGGTGCTGGGCGATGCCGAAGCCAGCGCTACGCTCGAGGAAGTCGAAACCCGAGGTGATACCCCGGTGTTGCAGGTTGGTCTGGGTGTTGTGGAACAGGTACCAGCCCAGGCCCACCACGAAGACGATCGTGAGAATCTGGAACAGCCAGGCGCGCACACGCGGGTCGTTCAGGGACAGCCCCTTGGGTGCGCCAATTTGATTTTGCATGAAGTGCCCCGAAAAATAGGGATTCGAACAACCTGCGGCGGCGGGATGCCGCCGCAGGGTGCAGCCATCAGCGCACAGGTGGCGCGTACTGGATGCCGCCGTTGTTCCACAGGGCGTTCATGCCACGGTCGATCTTCAGGTCGGTGCTCTGGCCCAGGTTCTTCTCGAACACTTCGCCGTAGTTGCCGACTTGCTTGACGATCTGCACTACCCAGTCTTTGGGCAGCTTGAGGTCCTTGCCATATTCACCGTCCGCGCCCAGCAGGCGGGCGACGTCCGGGTTCTTGGTGGACTTGGCCTCGGCCTCGACGTTCTTCGAGGTGATGCCGGCCTCTTCGGCATTGAGCATGGCGAACAGGGTCCACTTGACGATGCTGAACCAGTCTTCGTCGCCTTTACGCACCACCGGGCCCAGGGGTTCCTTGGAGATGGTTTCCGGCAGTACCACGTAGTCGGTCGGCGCGGCCAGCTTGGAGCGCTGGGCGAACAGCTGCGACTTGTCCGAGGTCAGCACGTCGCAACGGCCGGACTCAAGCGACTTGGCGCTTTCGTCGGAGGTGTCGAAGGTGATCGGGGTGTACTTCAGGCCATTGGCACGGAAGAAGTCCGACACGTTCAGTTCGGTGGTGGTACCGGCCTGGATGCAGATGGTCGCGCCGTCGAGTTCCTTGGCGCTGGAAACGCCGAGCTTCTTGTTGACCAGGAAGCCAACGCCGTCGTAGTAGGTAACACCGGCGAACACCAGGCCCATGCCGGCATCGCGCGAGCTGGTCCAGGTGGTGTTGCGCGACAGCACGTCGACTTCGCCCGACTGCAGTGCGGTGAAGCGTTCCTTGGCGTTGAGCTGACTGAACTTGACCTTGGTCGCGTCACCGAACACGGCGGCGGCCACGGCGCGGCAGACGTCGGCATCGATACCGACGATCTTGCCCTGCGCATCTGGGACCGAGAAGCCTGGAAGACCGTCGCTCACGCCACACTGGACGAAGCCCTTCTTCTTTACCGCATCGAGAGTGGCGCCGGCCTGGGCGGTGCTCACGGCGCCCAGTGCGGCGGCAGCGGTCAGGACTGCCAGGGTGGTTTTCAACATCTTCATTCACAACCTCCAAATCGCTCTTGTTGTACGAGCCGGAATTGCACCGCACCCTTTTGAGGCGCATCCGACCCTTGTTGGCTTGTTATTGGGTCAATTGGCGCAATGGGCTGTTCTATGACAGCCTTCGCGTACAAAGGGTGTTACCGTCACGGCCTGCCCTTTGCATCGGATGAAGAATTGCAAAGCGCGTACCAGAATTACCGGCTGTAGCGTTTAAGCGCTCGTCAAGTAGGGAAAGTTGTATCGTTGCGACATTCTTTTACTGACAATCATTTTCAGCGCCTTCTTTTCACGCACGCCATAACAAGACCCGCACTCTTTCGGAGCAGTCATGACCAACCCGCTGATTCTCGAACCCCAGAAAACCGCTGACGCCTGTGTGATCTGGTTGCACGGTTTGGGTGCCGACCGTTACGACTTCCTACCTGTGGCCGAATTCATGCAGGAACGCCTGCCCAGCACCCGCTTCGTAATGCCCCAGGCGCCGACCCGCCCGGTAACCATCAATGGCGGCTACGCCATGCCCAGCTGGTACGACATCAAGGCCATGACCCCGGCCCGCGCCATCGACGAAGCGCAGCTTGAAGAGTCCGCCGAGCAGATCATCGGCCTGATCAAGGCCGAGCAGGCCAAAGGCATCAACCTGTCGCGGATCTTCCTCGCCGGTTTCTCCCAGGGCGGTGCGGTGGTGCTGCACACTGCCTATATAAAGTGGCAGGAAGCACTGGGCGGCGTGATCGCCCTGTCCACCTACGCCCCGACCTTCACTGACAGCCACCAGCTGAGCGCCTGCCAGCAACGCACCCCGGCCCTGTGCCTGCACGGCGTGCACGACCCGGTGGTGATTCCGTCCATGGGCCGTACCGCGTTCGAATACCTCAACACCTGGGGTGTCGCCGCACGCTGGCACGAATACCCGATGGAGCACGAGGTGGTGGTCGAGGAGCTGAGCGATATCCACGACTGGTTGAGCAAGCAATTGCAATAAGCCAACACCACCTGTAGTTGTGGGAGTTTTCCGCTACGCCGCGCCCAGTTCTTGCATTACACTGCCCGGCGTACATTCCTTAACCAGTTGATGAGACGATCGTGCTCAAGGCACTCAAGAAAATATTCGGCAAAGGAGACGCCGCGCCACAGGCCGCCGCTCCTGCTGCCAGCGTGACGCCAACGGCGCCCGCCCCCACCGCAGAGGCCCGGCCCGAGCCGAAACCGGCCGCGCCCCGCGCCAAGCCCGCCGCCAAGGTAGAAGCAGCCGCCGACGCCCCAGCGCCTGCCGACAAGCCGGCCAAAGACAAACCACGTCGCGAACGCAAGCCCAAGCCCCAGGCGAGCCTGTGGAAGCCGGAAGACTTCGTGGTCGAGCCGCAAGAAGGCAAGACCCGTTTCCACGACTTCAAGCTCTCCAACGAGCTGATGCACGCCATCCACGACCTCGGTTTCCCTTACTGCACCCCAATCCAGGCGCAGGTGCTGGGTTACACCCTGGCTGGCCAGGACGCCATCGGTCGCGCCCAGACCGGTACTGGCAAGACGGCGGCGTTCCTGATTTCGATCATTTCCCAGCTGCAGCAGACGCCGCCGCCGAAAGAGCGCTACATGGGTGAGCCGCGCGCGTTGATCATCGCGCCAACCCGCGAGCTGGTGGTGCAGATCGCCAAGGACGCCGTCGCCCTGACCAAGTACACCGGCCTGAACGTGATGAGCTTCGTCGGTGGCATGGACTTCGACAAGCAGCTCAAGGCCCTGGAAGCCCGCCATTGCGACATCCTGGTGGCCACCCCCGGCCGCCTGCTGGACTTCAACCAGCGCGGCGAAGTGCACCTGGACATGGTCGAGGTGATGGTGCTGGACGAAGCCGACCGCATGCTCGACATGGGCTTCATCCCCCAGGTTCGGCAGATCATCCGCCAGACCCCGCCGAAGAGCGAACGCCAGACCCTGCTGTTCTCCGCCACCTTCACCGACGACGTGATGAACCTGGCCAAGCAGTGGACCACCAACCCGGCGATCGTCGAGATCGAGCCGGAGAACGTCGCCAGCGAGACGGTCGAGCAACACGTGTATGCGGTGGCCGGCAGCGACAAGTACAAGCTGCTGTACAACCTGGTGACCCAGAACAAGTGGGAACGGGTGATGGTGTTCGCCAACCGCAAGGACGAGGTACGGCGCATCGAGGAAAAACTCGTGCGCGACGGTATCAATGCCGCGCAGTTGTCCGGTGACGTACCGCAGCACAAGCGTATTCGCACCCTGGAGAACTTCCGTGAAGGGCGCATCACCGTGCTGGTGGCCACCGACGTTGCCGGGCGCGGGATTCACATCGATGGCATCAGCCATGTGATCAACTTCACCCTGCCGGAAGACCCGGACGATTACGTGCACCGCATCGGCCGCACCGGGCGTGCGGGCGCTGAAGGCGTATCGATCAGCTTTGCCGGTGAGGATGACTCCTATCAGCTACCGGCGATCGAAGAGCTGCTGGGGCGCAAGATCAAGTGCGAGATGCCACCGGATGAGCTTTTGAAGCCGGTACCGCGCAAGCATCACTGACCTGTGTCCCGCGAGCCGGGGCGAAGCCCCGGCCATCAAACAGAAGATCTACCAGCGCCCAGCCGCATCCTGGTCGCTCTGCTTCCCTTCCACCCAGCGCGGCCCATCCTGGGTATTTTCCTTCTTCCAGAACGGCGCCCGGGTCTTCAGGTAGTCCATGATGAAGTTGCAGGCATCGAACGCCGCCTGCCGATGGGCACTGGCCACACCGACAAAGACGATCGGCTCGCCCGGCTCCAGTGCGCCGATGCGGTGCAGCACCTCGACCTTGAGCAACGGCCAGCGTTGCTCGGCCTCGACCACGATCTTGGCCAGGGCCTTCTCGGTCATGCCCGGGTAATGCTCGAGGAACATCCCCGCCACGTCCCGACCATCGTTGAAATCGCGCACATAGCCAACGAAACCGACCACGGCGCCAACGCCGACGTTGGCTGCATGCATGGCATTGACCTCGGCCCCCGGGTCGAATGCCCCGTGTTGCACTCGCACTGCCATGTTCAGCCTCCGGTCACTGGCGGGAAGAATGCCACTTCATCGCCCTCTTCCAGCGGCTCGTCGAGCTTGCACAGCTCTTCATTGCGCGCACTCATCAAGTTCTGTTCGGCCAGCACCGCGTACTGCCCGCCCTTTGCCACCAGCGCCTGGCGCACATCGTCGACCACCTTGAACTCGCCTTCCAGGCGCTCGGCATCAACGCCCAGCAGCTCGCGGTAACGGGCGAAGTACATCACCTTGACCTTCATCACGCCTCCACCTTGTAGTGCCCGCTCTTGCCGCCGACTTTTTCCAGCAGGCGCACCTGCTCGATGACCATGCCCTTGTCCACCGCCTTGCACATGTCGTAGATCGTCAGCGCAGCGACGCTGGCGGCGGTCAGCGCTTCCATCTCGACGCCGGTCTGGCCGGCCAGCTTGCAGCGGGCGACGATATGCACCGCATCTGCGCCGTCGGCGCTCAGTTCGACCTTGACGCTGGTCAGCATCAGCGGGTGGCACAGCGGGATCAGGTCACTGGTCTTCTTTGCTGCCTGGATACCGGCAATACGCGCCACGGCGAACACATCGCCCTTGGGATGCTCGCCGTCGACGATCATCTGCAAGGTCTGCGGCAACATGCGCACCCGCGCCTCGGCCACCGCCTCGCGCTCGGTCACGGCCTTTTCAGTGACGTCGACCATATTGGCGCGCCCCTGGGAATCAAGATGAGTCAGCACTGCTCTGCTCCTGTGAAGGGAACAGAGAGTGTAAACCCGTGGGTCAGGATTGCGCAGCGGAAAAAAGCCGGGCGGCGAGCCACCCGGCTGGGAGGGTTACAGGTGAGACTCGGCGTACTCGGCCAGCACCGAACGTGGCACACCCTGCAGGGTGATGTGCACGCCATGGGGGAAGTCCTTGAAGCGCTCGGTCAGGTAGGTCAGGCCCGAGCTGGTCGCGGACAGGTAAGGCGTGTCGATCTGTGCCAGGTTGCCCAGGCACACCACCTTGGAACCAGAGCCGGCCCGGGTGATGATGGTCTTCATCTGGTGCGGCGTGAGGTTCTGGCATTCATCGATCAGTATCAGGCTCTGCTGGAAGCTGCGCCCGCGGATGTAGTTGAGCGACTTGAACTGCAGCGGCACGCGCTCGAGGATGTATTCGACGCTGCCATGGGTGCTTTCGTCGTCCATGTGCAAGGCTTCGAGGTTGTCGGTGATGGCGCCCAGCCAAGGCTCCATTTTCTCCGCCTCGGTGCCCGGCAGGAAGCCGATCTCCTGGTCCAGCCCCTGCACGCTGCGGGTGGCGATGATGCGCCGGTAGCGCTTGCTGACCATGGTCTGTTCGATGGCTGCGGCCAAGGCCAGGATGGTCTTGCCGGAGCCGGCAGCGCCGGTCAGGTTGACCAGGTGGATATCCGGGTCTAGCAAGGCGAACAGCGCCAGGCTCTGATGAATGTCCCGAGGTTTCAGCCCCCAGGCCTCCTGATGCAGCAATGGCTCCTGGTGCAGGTCGAGCAACAGCAGTTCATCGTTACGGATGCCTTTTACCCAGCCGACAAAACCTTGCTCGTCGATGATGAACTCGTTGATGTGCACGGCGGGCAGGTTGTCGATCATTTGCACCCGATGCCAGGTGCGGCCACGCTCCTGACGGGTATCGACCTTGCTGACCCGGTCCCAGAACGAGCCAGTGACCGAGTGATAGCCCTTGGACAGCAAGGACACGTCGTCGACCAGTTGGTCGGTGCTGTAGTCCTCGGCCGCGATTCCACAGGCGCGCGCTTTCAGGCGCATGTTGATGTCTTTGGTGACCAGCACCACGTCCAGGTCGGTGCGCCGGCTGCGTACGTCGAGCAGGGTGTTGATGATGATGTTGTCGTTGAGGTTTTCCGGCAGCAACTTGCTGGGCTCGTTGCGCGGGCTCATCAGGATCGACAGGAACCCCTTGGGCCCACTCTTGCCGCGCTGGATCGGCACGCCCTGCTCGACATCGCTGGGCGAAGCGTCACCGAGGGTCTGGTCGATCAGGCGGATGGCCTGGCGACATTCGGCGGCGATGGTCTGTTTACCGGTCTTGAGCTTGTCGAGTTCCTCCAGCACCGTCATCGGAATGGCGACGTGATGCTCCTCGAAGTTGAGTAATGCGTTGGGGTCGTGAATCAGGACGTTGGTATCGAGCACATAGAGGATTGGCTTGCTGGAGGAAGGGTTGCGTCCTTGGTCATCCATACTCGGTCACCTTATGTCGAAGCCACACGGCACGCTCTGTAGTGCGCCGCAGAGTGACCGCCGTTCTCCCCGTATCCGCGTTGCTACGGGCGGGAAGCGTACCTGGCAAGGTGGGGTGGATGACGCCACCTGTGCTGCAGGAATCGGCTGTCTGGTTTCTTCATACCGCAAAAACCATGACCGAAAAAAGCATTTTTACGAGATTTTGAAGTTTATTTTTCCGATTGACGAAGAGCGCTTGGCGGCAACCCCAGACGGGACTACAGTCAAAAGTCATACCCTCTATTCGCGATACGCGTAATCACGGCAGCCTTCCCAGCCGATGCCGCTCTGCGCCGTGTTGTGCAGCAACCACTCGACCGCCGGCTGCGCCTTGGGCAGGCTGTCATGGAACTGGATCACCCCCTTGCGCCATAGCAGCATCAAGGTCAGCACCCGCTGGGCCGAAGCGTCGGCAGTCAGCGGGCCATCATCCTGAGCGTCGATATCCCATAGCGAAACCCGTAGCTGCTGGCTGGCCATGAACGCTTCGCCGTCGGCCCGGCGCTGGCCGTAGGGCGGGCGGAACAGCGGCACGTATTGCGCTGGCAGGTCGGCCTGGACCCGCGCCTGGGCGCGCTTGATCGAGTCCTGCCAGCCCTGCCACTGGGCGTGGGAGCGATATTCCCACCCCTGGATGCCCACGCATTGGCCGGCGTAGAGTTGGGCCAGCGCATTGGCCGCGCCGGTATCGCGCCGCTGCTGCAGGCGATTGCCCAAGACAAAGAAGGTGCCCTGCAGCTTCTGCTTGCGCAGGTATTCGGTGAGCGCATCGGTGCTACCGCCATCGGGCCCCGGGCCACCGACGAAGGTCAACAGGAACATGCGGTCGTTCAGTTCATCGCCATTGCGCTCGCGGCTGGAGAGGCGCTCGACCTCGCTGCTGGTCTGTGGCAGCAACGCGGCCTTGCGCAGTTGCTCATCCAGATAACGCACATGAAACTGATGGCTGGGCTCGACCCAACCGGTGTAGAACGTGCCGACATCGGTAGCGAATGTCGCTGCCCTGGTGCGCAAGTCAGCCATGGAATCGAGCAAATAGCAGAACGAGGCGTCCTGCTCGCAACTGCGCTGGGCCTGCTGGTAGCCCTGCCACAACCGCTGCCACATCTGCGCGCGCACGGCGCGAACCTTCTGCAGGTTGATCTGCCGCAGCCCCAAGCGCGCAGCCAAGGCGCCATCGTCGAGCAGCTCGCTTTCATGCAGCACCTGGGCGAAAGACAGGATCTCGGCCCGCGAGGCGACGTCGAACAGCACCGGGCTGTCCAGCTGCTCGGGCCACTGGCTGCGGTCCAGGCTGGCCGAGGGCATGGGGGCGGCCTGGGCGGCCAGGCTCAACAAGGTGGCCAGCAAGGCCCCGGCAATGCGCACGATCGGTCTCTCCGTGACAGCCAAAACGCGCACTATAGCGCCTGCTTTGGAGATGGTCTGTGACTATTGTCGCCATAGTTTGGCGTTACCCGCCGCGATCCGTAGAATTCACCGCAACGATTCCAGGAGCCGACCCGATGCTGACGGTGATTTCCCCCGCCAAGACCCTCGACTACGACACCGCGCCGGTGACCGAGCGCTTCACCCTGCCGCAATACCTGGACGATTCCCAGGAACTGATCCGGCAGCTGCGCGACCTGTCGCCGGCGCAGATCAGCGAGCTGATGCACCTGTCCGACAAGCTCGCCGGCCTCAATGCCGCGCGCTTCGGCAGTTGGACCCCGGACTTCACCCCGGCCAACGCCAAGCAGGCGCTGCTGGCGTTCAAAGGTGATGTGTACACCGGCCTGGATGCCGAAACCCTCGGCGAGGACGATTTCAGCTATGCCCAGGATCACCTGCGCATGCTCTCCGGCCTGTACGGCCTGCTGCGCCCGCTCGACCTGATGCAGCCCTACCGCCTGGAAATGGGCACCAAGCTGGCCAACGCCCGCGGCAAGGACCTGTATGCCTTCTGGGGCACGCGTATCAGTGAATGGCTGAACCAGGCGCTGGCAGACCAGGGCGACGACCTGCTGCTGAACCTGGCCAGCAACGAATACTTCAGCGCGGTGAAACGCAGCGCGCTCAAGGGCCGGGTGATCAACGTCGACTTCAAGGACCTGAAGAACGGCCAGTACAAGATCATCAGCTTCTACGCCAAGAAGGCTCGCGGCATGATGAGCCGCTTCGTGATTCAGGAGCGGGTCAACGACCCGGAGCAGCTCAAGCGCTTCGACGTGCAGGGCTACTACTACAGTGCCGAGCAGTCGAAGGCCGATCATCTGGTATTTCTGCGCGATCATCCAGCCGACTGATCGATGCCGGAGCCGCCTGGCGGCTCCGGCGGTATCAGCACGTAACCACTCTCCAGCCCCTGAACTTCGACACCCTGCACCCCGGTCGAACCTGGCGTGACAGGCACTTTATGCGGTGCCTGGCCTTCGTCGGCCCGAAACAGCACATAGGTGCGCCCGGCCTCGTCCACCTGCAACGCCTGAGCAGGCACCACCATCGCCTGCTCCTGGCGCTGAAGCAACAGCGCCAACTGCGCGCTCATGCCCAGGCGCAAGCCCAGTTGCAGGGCCGTAGCCGGCAAATCCACACTGACTCTCAGGTCGTACCAGGCCTCCTGCCCCGTGTCGTCTCTTGCTTGCATGGCAATCCGGTCGATGCGGCCTGCAAACTGCCGCCCCGCGATGACGGCCTCGACCTGCATGCCTTCACGCACCTTGGCCAGATCGTGCTCCTCCAGCCTGGCCACCACCTGCAAGCGCTCCAGATCGACCAGGGTCAACAACGGCATGCCCTGGCTCACTGCTTGCCCGACATGCACCTGCCGGCCAGCGGGGCCGGCATCCGTACTCACGGGCAAGAGCACGCCGGTGAAAGGCGCCTCGATCACCTGCTGCTCACGCATTCTGGTCAAGACCTGCCAGCGCGCTTGCGCATTGGCCAGCTCCATTTCCGCAATCAGCAACGCATCGCCCTGCCCCCGCGCACGCGTCAACAGCAACTCCTGTTCAGCATCCAGCAATGCCTGACGCTGCGTCTGGCGCAGTTGTTCGAGGCTGGCGACTTCCATACGGGCGACGATGCCACGCTCGAACAGACGCCGCGTGTCCTGCAGGCTCGCCTGGGTGGCTGCCACCGCGGCGCGGGCCGCTCTTACAGCGCGCAAGCCTCGCGCCACCTGCGGGCCGCTTTCCCAGGTACGCAACTGCAGAAGCTGCTCCTGCGCCTTGAGGCGCTCGGTTCGGGCCTGGCGTAGCTGGATGTCAAGCTGAGCAGTCTCGAGGCTGATCAAGGGCTGGCCCGCTTCAACGCGCTGTCCATCCTGGGCGGGTATTGCAGCCACCACACCATCGAACGGTGCGCTCAATGTCACCTGGCGGGCCGCCTGAAGCCTGCCCACCAACCCCAGACGGCTTTCCAGCAAATGCGGTTCGACACGCAACCACGTCTGCTCGGGGGGCTGAACTGCGCTGGGCCAGATCATCATCGCCAATGCGCCACACATCACCGCGACGGCCAGCCAACAGCCCCGCTTAATCATTGAGGGCCACCTCCCAGTTGGCCAAGGTGGTCCCCACGACCTGATCGAGGATGACTTGCGCATCCAGGTACGCGATCGTCGCTTCAAGCTGCGTGCTTTGCGTCTGACGCAGATCATTCTCGAAACTGAGCACCTGAAAATTGCTCGAGCGCCCTGCCGCGAGCTTTTGCTGTTCGATTTCCAGCTTGCGCCGGGTCAGGGCCAGCGCACGCCCGGCGATCTCCAGTTGCCGCCAGCGGACCTGGAGGTCGCGTATTGCCGTACTCACCTCGCGCTGAAGCTGCTGACGGGATTCGGCCAGGCGCAAGCGCTGGTTCTCCACCTCGACCTTGGCCCGCACCTGCGCCTGGCGGCGGCTCAGGTCACCGATCGGTATCTCCAGCTCCAGCCCCAGGTAGTGCTCCCACGTCGCCTCACTGCCGGGGCGCTCCCGGGTCTGGCTGGCCCCGCCGATCAATGACAGATCCCACCATTGCGCGTTGCTTGCGACCTGCAACTCGATGGCCGCCTGTTCGGCCGCCAGCCGCTGCATCAGAAACGCTGGCTGCAGCGCTTCTGCCTTGGCCTGGGCCTGCTCGGTGCTCACCTGCTGATGCTCGGCCAGCAGCCTTTCTGCGGCCCGTAGCGGTGTCGAAAGATCCAAGGCCAGCAATTGCGCCAGGGCCACGCGGCTATGCTGCAGCTGGTTGCGGCTGCCTTCGAGGGCCAGCTCCTGGCTGGCGACCTCGGCTTCTGCCTGCACGACTTCGAAGGCTGCCATGCGCCCGGCAGCGATCAACGCGCGGTTCACCTCCACCAGCTGACGGGAACGCGACAGGCCATCTTCGGCAATATGCAGTTGTTCCTGCGCACGTAGCAGGTCGCGGTACGACAGCAGGGTCCGGGTAATGACCTGGGCCACGTTGTCGGCGAGCGTCAGGCGGTTCGACTGTTCCGCCAGGTAAGCCTGGCGCAGCGGCGCGCTGGCGATGTCCCTCCCGGCGCCGCGCAGCAATGGCTGGACGATCATCAGGCTGGCGCCATCCCGATACCGGCGCCCCGCCGCATCGCCTTGTGTATGCCCATAATCCCACTCCAGGTTGAGGCGCGTACCGTACTGGGTCAGCAGGCTGGCGCTCGGGGCCAGCTGCGCCTCCCGGTAGCGATCGGCATGATTACGATTGCCCAGGTAGCGGGCCTTGAGCGACAGCTGCGGGGCGAACCGGTCATGGGCCACGCGCAGGTCGAACTTTTGCGCGACACGCTCAAGGTAGGCACTGCGGATCGCCCGGTTTTCGCGCAGGGCCAGGGCAACGGCATCGGCCAGGTCGATATCCACAGGTTCACCGTTCAACGCCGACAAGGCACTCACCGAGCCACCCTGCTGCGAGGTCGGCCGCGAGGGCTGCAAAGCGCTGTCGGCCAGGCCGAACAGGGGCAGTGACCAGGCGCAGGTCATCGCCAGCCACTTACTCATCACGCAAGGCGACGACAGGCTGAAGCCGCGCCGCAGACAGGGCGGGCTGCAAACCGAAGAACAACCCCAGGGTCAGTGATACGCCCATGCTCGCCGGAAGCGACCTTGCATCGAGCGCAAGATCCCACCCTGAAACCCGGGCGAACAACCACGCGGCCGCCAGGCCAAGCACTGCGCCCAGCAGCGCTCCGGCCACCGACAACAGCAGCGCCTCAAGCAGGAACTGCCAGGCGATATCGCGACCGCGCGCGCCCAAGGCCATGCGCACCCCGATTTCGCGTCGGCGCTGGGTCACGTTCATCACCATCACATTCATCACCCCGACACCCCCCAGTAGCAGGGCAACGGCGGCGGTGCCGGCCAGCAGCCCGGTCATTACCCGTGACTGGCCGGCCATGCCTTCGAGCATCTGCCTGGGTAACTGGACATCCACGTCATGCTGCGTGAGCCTGGCGCGCAGATGGCGTTCAAATGAACGTGCAGCCTGGGTGAGGGTTGAAGCATCGACCCCTTTCGCGATCAGCGTTGCAACCTCGGGTACCGGGCTCAAGCGGCGCATGCCTGGCAAAGGCATCAGAACGCTATCGTCGAAATTGACCGGCAACATCGGGTTGTAGCCACGTGGCGCGAGCACACCGACCACATCGAACAGATAGCTACCCAATTGCACGCGGTCACCCGGCCTCACCTGCAACCGCGCCGCCAGCGAAGCCCCCAGCAGCACATGCGCGGCCTGGTCATCGTAAGCAGACAGCGAGCGGCCCCGGGCCACCGGAAGGTCGATGACCTCGAACAGCTGTGCAGTGCTGCCTGCCACCATCGTCTCGATGCTTCCCCCGTTGAACTGCACGGCGAACACCCCAGCTGCCAAGGGGGCCACAGCTCGGATGCCCGGCGGCAACTCGAAAGGTTGCAGACGCACGGGCACGCCGCCTTCGACCGTGGCTTTCAGGTTGACGACCAGCAACTCGCTACCCAGCCCCTGGAACAATTGCCGGGCATATTGTGCTGCGCTGTGGCCGATATTCATGAGGGCCACCAGTGCGGCACAGCCGACTGCGATGCCAAACAGCGCAAGCCAGGCCCGGGCGCCCAGCTGCCGAACGCTGAACAGGGCCTCACTGAAGCGTTGCGGCCAGCTTGGGCCGTAGGCGGCTTCAGGCATCGAATACGCCACCGTTGCGAACCAGCAGGCACCGGTCCATGCACTGCGCCATGGCCGGGTCGTGCGTCACCATCAGCAGCGTCATGAACTGCTCACGGTTCAACGTCGTGAGCAGCTCGATGATGTCCTGCGCCGTGTCACCATCCAGGTTGCCTGTGGGCTCATCGGCCAGCAGAATCCGTGGTTCCGTAACCAGAGCCCTGGCAATTGCCACTCGCTGCCGCTGGCCGCCGGAGAGGTCGGCCGGGCGATACTTCGCACGAGGCTCCAGGCCGACTTTCTCCAACTGGACCTTGGCGATCTGCCGAGCCGAAGCCAGGCGGATGCCGCGGTAGCTCAACGGCAGCGCAACATTGTCCAGCACGGACAGCCGGGGCAGCAGGTTGAAGCTCTGGAACACGAAACCAAGCAGGCGATTACGGGTAACAGCACGCTGATCGGCATCGGCTTGGGCCACCTCACTCCCATCCAGTACCAGGCTCCCGTGACACGGCTGGTCAAGGAGACCGATCAGATTGAGCAGCGTGCTTTTGCCAGAGCCGGATGCACCGACGATGGCGCAGGATTGGCCTGTGGGGAGGGAAAACGATACGTCCTGGAGCACGGCTTCACCTCCCAGCCAACGTGTGACACCGTGCAGGGAAATGATCGAGCTCATCCCTTGTTGCCCCCCTTACCAGTGGCATCAGAGGTGGGATCAAACGGCATTGAGGACGAGGTTTCTTCCGTTTTCCATTGTTTGGCAATCAGGTCGATCAATGACATATCGAATGCTTCGCCCTCTTCACGGTAGCGAGAGAGCATCATTCTGTAATCCATCTCCCAATTACCCAAAATCTGCGCCTCTTCCATCGCCGGAAGCGCTCTGTAATATTCGATAATCTCGCGTATGCCTTGTTCTATTCCTCCTGTTCGCTGGCGTTCACCTTCCATTTTCCGGGTTATGTAAACTGACCACTCCGATCGTCGACCTGCCAATTCCAATCGCGCAGCTCGTCGTTCATTTACAGTAAAGTCACCGCCCTCATCATATGTAATCAAACTTAGTTGTTCTGAGGACAAACCCGTAAATGGATTGGGACCTCGGCCATTCGCGAAGTCGGTGGCTTGCTGAGCCCGCGCCAACAATTCCCTATCATCGGTGTCGGGCAAAAAGTTATCGTAAGATAACTTGTTAAATGAGTAGCTGGCTCCCGTCAGCTTTTCCAGCAAGCGTGCAGCCAATGCCGACAGTTCGCTACGAGAAAGCTGACTGTCTCTAATTGCCGCGCGTTGCGCTGCAGCACTGAGCTGCCGAGAAAGGCTCGAAAGCTCCGAATTCTCTGGCATGCGGTCACTTTCAAGCACTTCGACCTGTGGCGCTTTGTCAACGCTCGGGGCTCGCCTGACCGGCAGAGTCTCAGTTGCTTGTGCTTTTGCGAGAACCGTATTTTGTGGAAGTTGCATATACCACCTCACCCGAAAATAACCGCCGCCCAGCAGCAACACGCAGTCCATTCAGACGCGTGCTACCGCCCAATCCAATTCAGCAAAATTACTTCATGGTGAATTCAACTGACCATGAGTAGTCGGCATTGGTACGCGTAATGTTCGCGGTGCAAGTAGCACCTCCACTCGGTGTCGCAGTCTTAGTCCACTGCGGTTGTTTGATTCCTCCTGGTAAAACTTTCATCTGGAAGGTCGTCCCAAACGCACAAGTCTTACCACCTAGCGTATAACGTACCATTGCTGCATTGACGTCAGGGCTTACAACACGCTGTACATCAAACGTGGTCTGCATCTTCGTCGCTACTTTATTGGACGGCTTCGGAGTTGCTATCTGGTACGTGCTGCTTTCGTTGGAGGTCACCATTTTCAGTACGGCGTCCTGCCCGCCGAGATTCTTGAACGTCACATTGACGTTCGGCCCAGCCTGCACCATGCCAGCAAGCAGCAGCGATACCCCGCCGATCAGAACCTGTGTTGTCTTCTTCATAAGCTTTCTCTCGCCTCTTCCATGTGATTGATGGATGAGACGCCCGCGGTGGCCAGTGGCCCGAGGTTGCCCAAGACGCTCCTTCGTACATGAACAGCTCCACAGAGCGTCCAAAGGGGGTAACGGCAGTCGCCGGCAAAGCCTTAGCTTTCGTGAGGCCATTGTGTGTTACCGGATATGTGCCAGCTAGGGCCCCAACGGAGAGCGATTGCAAAAAGCCTTCAAGTCAATATTCAGGCGCCAAAACATCGACGATCACCCTTCTATCGCCAAACGTCATAAGACCGTTCGTGCTTTTTTGACGAATTTTGAAAAATATTTTTGCATGGTGGCATAACAACACCGCGCTTCAGTCTGGTCCTTTATAACCGGGGGTGAAACTGTGACGTGCTATCAAATTGAAAGTATTTGCCACTGAAAAATTATTTAGAAATCTTTCATCGAAGCGGAACCCGCTCAGGAACTTCTCCTGCGACCTATCGCTCATAGTGCCGTAACGAATTTCCTGCCCCTGGGCTGTGAGAGATGACTTACAGATGACAACCGGCAGGTATCACTACCCGCTTCGATAATCTGGCAAGTGCAACGGGAAACCCCGAAGGCACTGCCCACCGAGGAGTAACGCGCCCTTTTAAACTCGTCCTAGTGGTTGATTTCAAAGGATTTTTCCACTTGAAAGAACAAGCACAGCAAAGCACTCAGTAGCGCTTTGCAATAAAGACGGCTGCATTACAGGGCACGCCTTTTAAATACTGGCTTTATGACTGCCAACTTTTAGTGCACAACTTTGTGCGCGACGGATTTATTCATGCCTGCGCTCGGCGAAGTGAGCTTTCGCCATGGATCCGTGCGCCCGAAAACTGTTGTTAATCAACCCAGTCCGGCTCTTCCCGGAAGAGCTGGCGTGATAAACACATGAGGTGATAGCGATGCGTATCAGCATCTTTGGTTTGGGTTATGTGGGTGCGGTCTGTGCAGGCTGCCTGACGGCACGAGGCCATGACGTGATTGGTGTGGACGTGTCCAAGACCAAGATCGACCTGATCAATCAGGGCAAGTCGCCCATCGTCGAGCCTGGCCTGGAAGAACTGCTGCAACAAGGCATCGCCAACGGCCGCCTGCGTGGCACCACCGACTTCGCCGAGGCCATCCGCGCCAGCGACGTGTCGATGATCTGCGTCGGTACCCCAAGCAAGAAGAACGGCGACCTGGGCCTGGAATACATCGAGTCGGTGTGCCGCGAAATCGGCTACGTCCTGCGTGACACCGAGCGCCGCCACACCATCGTGGTGCGCAGCACCGTGCTGCCGGGCACCGTGAAGAACGTGGTGATCCCGATTCTCGAGGATTGTTCGGGCAAGAAGGCCGGCGTCGACTTCGGCGTTGCCGTCAACCCGGAATTCCTGCGTGAAAGTACCGCGATCAAAGACTACGACCACCCACCGATGACCGTCATCGGTGAACTGGACAGCGCCAGCGGCGACGTGCTGCAAGCCCTGTACGAAGAACTCGACGCACCGGTCATCCGCAAGCCGATCGAAGTGGCCGAGATGATCAAGTACACCTGCAACGTGTGGCATGCCACCAAGGTCACCTTCGCCAACGAAATCGGCAACATCGCCAAAGCCGTGGGCGTCGATGGCCGTGACGTGATGGACGTGGTCTGCCAGGACAAGGTGCTGAACCTGTCGCAGTACTACATGCGCCCTGGCTTCGCCTTCGGCGGCTCGTGCCTGCCCAAGGACGTACGCGCCCTCACCTACCGCGCCGCCTCCCTGGATGTGCGTGCACCGCTGCTCGACTCGCTGATGCGCAGCAACGAATCCCAGGTGCAGAACGCTTTCGAACTGATCGAAGCCCACGACAAGCGCAGGATCGCCCTGCTCGGCCTGAGCTTCAAGGCCGGCACCGATGACCTGCGTGAGAGCCCACTGGTGGAACTGGCCGAGCGCCTGATCGGCAAGGGCTACCAGCTGGATATCTACGACGAGAACGTCGAGTACGCCCGCGTCCATGGGGCGAACAAGGAATACATCGAGTCGAAGATCCCGCACGTCTCGTCGCTGCTCAACGCCGACTTCGAGAAGGTCATCGCCAACGCCGACATCATCGTCCTGGGCAACCGTGACGAGCAGTTCCGCGCCCTTGCCGAGCAAGCGCCGGCCGGCAAGCAGGTGATCGACCTGGTCGGCTTCATGGGCAAGCCGACCTGCACCACCAGCCGTACCGAAGGCATCTGCTGGTAAGTGCTCGGCCGGGCAGCGGGGTGCTCTTGCAAGAGCGGCACCTGCGCTGCCCACCCTTTCCCGAATTCTCGACGGATGCTGAACATGCAAAGGCTCCAGACTGTGCTGTTGCAGTGCGCCGGGTGGCTGCTCTACATGAGCCTGCTCATGTTGATCGCCCTGGCCCTGCCAGCCGATATCTTCGACTCGCAGTCGAAGCACTTCATCTTCCTGGTCGGCGCAGTCGGCATCTGGCGCTACTCCATGGGCGCCACCCATTTCATCCGCGGCATGATCTTCCTCTACGGCGTCTACCCGTACCTGCGCCGCAAAGTTCAGAAGATGGGCGATGCCGCCGCGCCGTCGCACGTGTACCTGATGGTCACCAGCTTCCGCATCGAAGCGCTGACCACCGCCCAGGTGTACAGCTCGGTAATCCGCGAGGCGATCGAATGCGGCTACCCCACCACCGTGGTCTGCTCGCTGGTGGAAATGTCCGATGAACTGCTGGTGAAGAGCCTGTGGGCCCGCTACAACCCGCCCGCCCACGTCACACTGGACATCGTGCGCATCGCCGGTACCGGCAAGCGCGACGGCCTTGCCTATGGCTTCCGCGCCATCTCGCGGATGCTGCCGGACGAGAACGCCGTGGTCGCGGTAATCGACGGTGACACCGTGCTCGGCGAAGGCGTGGTGCGCAAGACCGTGCCGTGGTTCAAGCTGTTCCCCAATGTCGGCGGCCTGACCACCAACGAATTCTGCGAAGTGCGCGGCGGCTACATCATGAGCGAGTGGCACAAGCTGCGCTTCGCCCAGCGCCACATCAACATGTGCTCCATGGCCCTGTCCAAGCGCGTGCTGACCATGACCGGGCGCATGTCGATGTTCCGCGCCAGCGTGGTGACCAACCCCGAGTTCATCGCCGACGTCGAAAGCGACTCACTGATGCACTGGCGCCTGGGCCGCTTCAAGTTCCTCACCGGTGACGACAAGTCCAGCTGGTTCAGCCTGATGCGCCTGGGGTACGACACCTTCTACGTGCCGGATGCCGCGATCAACACGGTCGAGCACCCGCCAGAGAAGAGCTTCCTCAAGGCCAGCCGCAAGCTGATGTACCGCTGGTACGGCAACAACCTGCGGCAGAACTCCCGTGCCCTGGGCCTTGGCCTGCGCCGCCTGGGCCTGTTCACCAGCATCGTGCTGTTCGACCAGCGCGTGTCGATGTGGACCAGCCTGCTCGGCCTGACCGTGGCGGTGATCGCCAGCCTCAAGTTCGGCATGGCGTTCCTGCTGGTGTACCTGCTGTGGATCGGCATCACCCGCCTGATCCTCACCATCATGCTGCTGTGCTCCGGCCACAACGTAGGCCCGGCCTACCCGCTGATTCTCTATTACAACCAGATCGTCGGCGCGCTGATGAAGATCTACGTGTTCTTCCGCCTCGACAAGCAGTCCTGGACCCGCCAACCGACTGCCCTCAAGCGTGACCTCGCCAGTTTTCAACAATGGTTCAACACCTGGTCCTCGCGGACCATGACCTTCTCGGCTGCCAGCATCTTCGTCGCTGTGCTGTTCATGGTCGTGTGAGCCCAACCCGGATCGGAACTAACAGGAACAAACCCAGATGAATACCGCCGTGAACGTCAACGTCGTGCATGAGTCCGAAGCCCAGCGCCAACACGCACGGGTGCGCATCCCAGCCAAGCTGCGCTTCCTCGACAAAGAGCGCCAGGCCCACGATGTGAAGGTCGACGACCTCTCCGCCGGTGGCCTGAGCTTCCACACCAAACAGCCACTGTCGGTCGGTGAAGTGCTGCGCGGTCGCCTGCAGTTCACGGTCGACAACCTCGGCCTGTCGATGGACATCGAGTTCCAGGTGCGCGGCTACAACAGCGGCAGCGGCCGTACCGGTGCGCAGTTCCAGAACCTCGAACCGCGCGACATCGCCACCCTGCGCCACATCATCACCACCCACCTGTCGGGTGAGCTGATCACCGTCGGCGACGTGCTCAGCACCCTGCAACGGGACAACTTCACCAAGGCCCGCAAACAGAAGGACGGCGGTTCCGGCCTGTCCGCCTTCGGCCGCCTCAAGGCGGTGACCGTGACCCTTGGCGTGTTCGTGGTCGGCGTGGCCGCGTTCGGCTTCGTCGCCAAGTCGCTGTACGGCATGTACTTCGTCAGCCATGCCGAAGCCGGCGTGGTTGCCGTGCCGACCACCACCGTCACCATGCCGCGCGACGGTACCGTCAACAGCCTGGCCGAAACCGGTGGGCAGATCGTCAAAGGCGCGCCGCTGGCCAGCTTCACCACCAGCATGCTGGACATGCTCAAGGGCAACCTGGACGACTCGCAGCTGGAACCGGCGAAGATCGAGGAGCTGTTCGGCAAGCAGCTCTCCGGCACCCTCACCAGCCCTTGCGATTGCGTGGTCGCCCGCCAGCTGGTGGACGACGGCCAGTACGCCGCCAAGGGCCAGCCGATCTTCCAGCTGGTGCCGCGCACCACCACCCCGATGGTCGAGGCACGCTTCAGCTACCGCCAGTTCGACGAGGTCAAGCCAGGCACCCGGGTCAACTTCCAGGTGGCCGGCGAAGACGACGTGCGCACCGGCCAGATCGTCAGCAGCGCCAGCCTCAACAGCGAGGACCTGGCCTCCGACATCCGCGTGCAGATCAAGCCCGACAGCGCCATGCCGGCCGAACTCGCCGGCCGCCCGGCCGCGGTCAACAGCGACCGTGGCCCTTCGCTGAACTGGCTGATCGACAAAGCCGTGGCCCGTGGTCTGTAAGAGGATCCCGTGATGATTACCCATAAGAAAAGCGCAAGCCTGGGCCTCTGTGCCCTGGCTGCGGCGGTCGCCCTGGCCGGCTGTGCGGGCCTGCCCGACCAGCGCCTGGCCAACGAAGCCCTCAAGCGCGGCGACACCGCGCTGGCCGAGCGCAACTACAAGGCCCTGGCCGATCTGGGTTACAGCGACGCGCAAGTGGGCCTGGCCGACATCAAGGTGTCCACCCGTGACCCGGCGAAAATCCGCGAAGCCGAAGCCACCTACCGCGCTGCCGCCGCCACCTCGCCCCGTGCCCAGGCACGCCTCGGCCGCTTGCTGGTGGCCAAGCCCGACAGCACTCAGGCCGAGCGTGAAGAAGCCGAAACCCTGCTCAAGCTCGCCGCCCAGCAAGGTGAAGGCAATACCCTGATCCCGCTGGCGATGCTCTACCTGACATACCCGCAAAGCTTCCCCAAGGTCAACGCCCAGCAGCAGATCGACCAGTGGCGCGCCGCCGGCAACCCGGAAGCGGGCCTGGCCCAGGTGCTGCTGTACCGCACCCAGGGCACCTACGACCAGCACCTGGGTGACGTCGAGAAAATCTGCAAGGCCGCCCTTAACTCCACCGACATCTGCTACGTCGAGCTGGCCACCGTGTACCAGAAGCGCGGCCAGGCCGATCAACAGGCCGCCCTGCTCGGCCAGCTGAAATCCGCCTATGCCCGTGGCGCGGTGCCTGCAACCCGGGTCGACAGCGTCGCCCGCGTACTGGCTGACCGCAGCCTCGGCCAGACCGACGAGAAAACCGCCAAAGACCTGCTCGAGCAGGTCGCCCCGGCCAACCCGGCGTCCTGGGTCAGCCTGGCGCAGCTGCTGTACGACTTCCCCGAGCTGGGCGACACCGACCAGTTGATGGCCTACATCGACAAGGGCCGCGAAGCCGAACAGCCACGCGCCGAGCTACTGCTGGGCCGCCTGTACTACGAAGGCAAGACCTTGCCCGCCGATGCGGTCAAGGCCGAGCAACACCTGCAGGCCGCCGCCGATGCCGGCGAAATCAGCGCCCATTACTACCTCGGCCAGCTGTACCGCCGCGGCTACCTGGGCAAGGTCGAGCCGCAAAAAGCCGTCGACCACCTGCTCGCTGCGGCCCGTGGTGGCCAGAACAGCGCCGACTACGCCCTCGCCCAGCTGTTCAGCGAAGGCCATGGCATTCGACCGCAACCGGGCAACGCCTGGGTGTTCGCCCAACTGTCCCAGGCCAACCCGACGCCACAGTCCAGCGAAATGCTGCAACAGCTCGACCAGCAACTTACGCCTGACCAACGCAGCCAGGCGCAGAGCCTGCTGGCGCAGGAAAAGCAGGCCCGCGGCAGCATGGTTCAGGGCGCCAACAGCACCCTGGCCCTGGAAGCCCTGCAAGACGATGAAAAAGAAGTAGACGGTGAGGACTCGCTATGACGCTCAATCCCTTCGTGAAAGCCGGTATCGGCCTGAGCTTCGCACTGCTGTGGTCCTGCCCGACCCTGGCGGACATGACCGCCCAGAAGAACTTCGGCCTGGATGTGAAGATTACCGGCCAATCGGAAGACGACCGTGACCTCGGCACCCGCTCCGGCGGCGACGTCAACGGCCTGGGCCTCGACCTGCGCCCGTGGGTCTACGGCGAACGCGGCAACTGGAGCGCCTACGCCATGGGCCAGGCGGTTGCGGCCACCGACACCATCGAAACCGATACCCTGCGCCAGAACGACGACGGCACCACCACCGACACTGGCGACGACAGCCGCAAGCCGGACAAGAGCTACCTGGCCATGCGCGAGTTCTGGGTTGGCTACAGCGGCCTCACCGCCTACCCGGGCGAGCAACTGCGCCTCGGCCGCCAGCGCCTGCGCAGCGACGACGGCATGTGGCGCGACACCAACATCGAAGCGCTGAACTGGACCTTCGACACCACCCTGCTCAAGGCCGACCTGGGCGTGGCCCAGCGCTTCAGCGAGTACCGCACCGACCTCACCGAGCTGGCCCCTGAAGACAAGGACCGCACCCACATCTACGGCAACGTGGCCACGCAGTGGACCCCTGGCCACTGGGTGGGTGTACGCGCCCATCACACCCATGACAGCGGTAGCCTGAAGAACCCGGGCGAGACCGTCGATGCGCTGGACAAGACCCGCACCGGCGACCTCACCTGGCTGGGCCTGGAAGCCAACAGCGACGCCTACAACTGGCGCAACGACCACACCGTCAACTACTGGGGCAGCGTCACCTGGCTGACCGGTGACCGCGACAAGCTCAGCACCCAGCTGGTCGGTGACGATCAGGTCGCCACCGGCAAGCAGAGCGGCGACGTCAATGCCTGGGCCACTGACCTCGGCATCCGCCTGCGCCTGGACCCGCAATGGCAGGTCGGTGCGGCCTATGCCCGCGGCAGCGGCGGCGGTGGCGACGACGGTTCGAACAACTTCGAGCAGACCGGCCTTGAGAGCAACCGCTCCAACTTCACCGGCACCCGATCGCGCGTACACCGCTTCGGCGAAGCCTTCCGCGGCGAGCTGGGCAACCTGCAGGCGGCCACCCTGTTCGCCTCCTGGCAACTGCGCGACGACTATGACGCCAGCCTCATCTACCACAAGTTCTGGCGTGTCGACGGCAACCAGAATATCGGTTCCAGCGGCATCAATGCGGTGGTCGATGACAACGGCGTGAACCGCCAGCTGGTCGACGGCGAAAAAGACCTCGGCCAGGAAATGGACGTGGTCGTCACCAAGTACTTCAAGCAAGGCCTGCTGCCGGCCTCGATGAGCCAGGCGATCGACGAGCCTTCCGCCCTGGTGCGCCTGCGCGCCGGTGTGTTCAAGCCGGGCGATGCCTACGGCAAGGAAGCGGACTCGTACATGCACCGCGCCTTCGTCGACGTGATCTGGCGCTTCTGAGGCCGGGAGACCCCTGATGAACCTTCACCCGCACATCCGTCACAGCCTCCTGGCCAGCGCTTTGCTGCTGGCCAGCGGCTTGGCCACCGCCGCAGAACCCCAGGTGATCGCCAAAGAGCTGCAGCAGGCCAAGACCTACACCGTGGCCAGCGCACCGATCGAGCCGCTGCAGATGGACCCGCCGAAGCTGCCCGACCTGACCGGCTACACCGCCGCAGCGGTGCAGAAGAAGATCGACCGCCGCCACAAGGGCAGGGTCAGCGTGCGCCGCATGTTCCAGGAGGACACCCTCAAGGAGTTCGTCGGCGGCGACAACAAGGCCGCCGAGTGGGTGCAGCGCCAGCATGGCATTCCCCAGGCGATCTTCATCGACGACGGCCATGTCGACCTGGTCGAGCTGAGCAAGAAGGTGCCCAAGCAGTACCTCAGCGAAGTCGAGCCGGGCGTGTATCTGGCGCGCCTGCCGATCGTGGTCGGGCAGAAGGGCATTCTCGAGATCGATGGCAAGGTCAAGCAGCTGCGCCTGTCCCAGGAAGGCGGCGCGTTCCTGGTCAACGACGGCAAGCTGTTCGTCACCGACACTCAGGTGACCGGCTGGCGCGAGAAGGACAACGGCCCGGCGACCTTCCGCTCGCCCAAGGAATTCCGCCCGTTCCTGCTGTCGTGGGGCGGTACCGAGACCTACATCGTCAACACGAAGATGGCCAGCTTCGGCTATGCCAAGTCCAAGTCGTACGGCGTGAGCATTTCGCAGTACACACCGAACATGTCCCAGCGCATGGGCCGCCCGGAACCGACCGGCTGGATCATCGGCTCGACCTTCAGCGACATGTGGTACGGCTTCTACTGCTACGAGACCTCCGACTTCGTGGTCAAGGACAACACCTACCACGACAACATCGTCTACGGAATCGACCCGCACGACCGTTCGCACCGCCTGATCATCGCCGGCAACACCGTGTACGGGACCAAGAAGAAGCACGGCATCATCGTGTCGCGTGAGGTCAACGACAGCTGGATCATCAACAACAAGAGCTACGACAACAAGCTCTCGGGCGTGGTGATCGACCGTAACAGCGTCAACAACCTGGTGGCCTACAACGAGATCTACCGCAACCACACCGACGGCATCACCCTGTACGAGAGCGGCGACAACCTGATCTGGGGCAACAAGCTGATCAACAACCGTCGCCACGGCATCCGCGTGCGCAACAGCGTGAACATCCGCCTGTACGAGAACATCGCCATGGCCAACGGCCTGGTCGGTGTGTACGGGCACATCAAGGACCTGTCCGACACCGACCGCGATATCGCCCTCGACCCGTTCGATACCAAGGTGTCGCTGATCGTGGTCGGCGGCGAGCTGGCAGCCAACGGTTCCGGCCCGCTGTCGATCGACTCGCCGCTGTCGGTCGAGCTGTACAAGGTGTCCATGCTCGCCCCGCGCAAAGCCAGCGGCATCAGCCTCAACGGCATCCTCGGCGAGCGCCAGGACGAAATTCTCGACCTGCTGGTGCGCCAGCAGAAGGCCGTGCTGATCGACCCGGTCGAACGCCAGACCGAAATGATCGATTAAGGAAGCCCAGACCATGACTCCACACCTGATGAAACTGCTGGGCCTGTCCGCCGCCCTCCTGGCCATCAGCCAGGGCGTGCGCGCCGATGAGGTGAAGGCCCCGACCTTCACCGCCGAGCCTTGCTGCCAGCTGTGCCCCGAGGCGCACGACGCCAGCCGTTACACCACCCGCTACCAGCAGAACTTCACCACGCTGGTGCAGGCCCAGGGCGATTGGCTGTTCCGCACCCGCGAAGACCTGCGCACCGAGTTCAACACTACCCCAGCCGGCTACAAGCGCCTGCAGCAGGTGCACGACGCGTTCAAGAAGCGCGGTGTGGAACTGGTCGTGGTCTACCAGCCGACCCGTGGCCTGGTGAACCGCAACATGCTCAAGCCCGAAGAGAAAGCCGCCTTCGACTACCAGAAGGCGCTGGGCAACTACCAGGCCATGCTCAAGCGCTTCGCCAGCATGGGCTACAACGTGCCGGACCTGTCGCCGCTGACCAACGAGCAGCTGGCCGCCGCCGACCAGGGCAAGGATTTCTACTTCCGCGGTGACCAGCACTGGACGCCGTACGGCGCCGAGCGAGCAGCGAAAATCGTGGCCGACACCGTGCACAAGATGCCGGCCTTCGAAGGCATCCCGCGCAAGGAATTCGAAACCCACAAGTCCGGGCGCATGGGCAAGACCGGCACCCTGCACAACGTCGCCGGCCAGCTCTGCGGCACCAGCTACGCGGTGCAGTACATGGACCAGTTCGCCACCGAGCCAAAAGGCTCGACCGGTGGCGGCGACGACCTGTTCGGTGACGGCGGCAACGCCCAGATCACCCTGGTCGGCACCAGCCACAGTGGCAAGAACTACAACTTCAGCGGCTTCCTCGAGCAGTACATCGGCGCCGATGTGCTCAACGTTGCCTTCCCCGGTGGCGGCCTGGAAGGCTCGATGATCCAGTACCTGGGCAGCGAGGAATTCCAGAAGAACCCACCGAAAATCCTCATCTGGGAATTCTCGCCGCTGTACCGCCTGGACCAGGAAACCATCTGGCGGCAGATCCTCGGCCTGCTCGACGACGGCTGCGACGATCGCCCGGCGCTGATGAGCGCCAGCACCACGCTCAAACCCGGCAAGAACGAGCTGATGGTCAATGGCAAGGGCGGTGTGATCAAGGACCTGATCAACCGCAACATGCAGATGGACGTCAAGTTCGAGGACCCGTCAGTCAAGGTTCTGCAGGCAACCCTGTGGTACCTCAATGGCCGCCACGAAGACATCAAGCTGGAAAAACCGGAAACCTCCGACACCGACGGCCGCTTCGTCTTCCAGATGCGTGAAGACGAGGACTGGGCCAGCCAGAGCCTGCTGGCTTTTGAAATCCAGGGCCCGGAAAAAGGCACTCAGAAAGTCGAAGCCAAGCTCTGCAAACGCAACAACTTCGCCGTGCCCGCGCAGACCGCGCAGGCCGGCCAGTGAGGCGATCATGACCATGCTCAAGCGAATCTTCAGCCCCGCCCTGCTCACCCTCGCCATGTTCGGCGGCGCCGCGCATGCCGCGCTGGTGCCCCCGCAGGGTTACTACGAGGGCATCGAGAAACTCAAGACCAGCGACGGCAACTTCCGCTGCGAGCCGGCACCCAAGCCGTACACCGGGGCGTTGCAGTTCCGCAGCAAGTATGAAGGCTCGGACAAGGCCCGGGCGACGCTCAACGTCGCCTCGGAAAAAGCCTTCCGCAAGTCCACCGAAGACATCACCACCCTCGAGAAGGGCGTGAGCAAGATGGTCGGCCAGTACATGCGTGACGGCCGCCCGGCGCAGCTCGACTGCACCCTGGCCTGGCTCGGTAGCTGGGCACGTGCGGGTGCGCTGCTGTCCACCGACTACAACCACACCGGCAAGTCCATGCGCAAATGGGCGCTGGGCAGCATGAGCGGCTCGTGGCTGCGCCTGAAGTTCTCCAACTCGCAACCGCTGGCTGCGCACCAGGCCGAGGCAGAGCTGATCGAGAAGTGGTTCGCCCGCCTCGCCGAGCAGACCGTGCGCGACTGGAGCGACCTGCCGCTGGCGAAGATCAACAACCACAGCTACTGGGCGGCCTGGTCGGTGATGGCCACCGCCGTGGCCACCGACCGCCGCGACTTGTTCGACTGGGCCGTGAAGGAATACAAGATCGGCGCCAACCAGGTGGACGATCAGGGCTTTTTGCCCAACGAGATCAAGCGCAAGCAGCGCGCCCTGGCTTATCACAACTACGCCTTGCCGCCGCTGGCGATGATCGCCAGCTTCGCCCAGGTCAATGGCGTGGACCTGCGCGCCGAGAACAACTTCGCTCTGCAACGTCTGGGCGAAGGCGTGCTGGCCGGTGCCCGCGACCCAAGCCACTTCAAGGAGCGCGCGGGTGAGAAGCAGGACCTGACCGACCTCAAGGTCGACAGCAAGTACTCCTGGCTCGAACCCTGGTGTGCGCTCTATCACTGCGTTGGCGACACCCTGCAGCGCAAGCAGCACATGCAGCCGTTCAACAGTTTCAGGCTCGGCGGCGACATGACCCGGGTCTACGACCCGAGCGCGGAATCGAAGAAATAACGCGCCCCGACGGGGGCTAGGTCCCCCCACCTTTTGCGTGGGGGGTTTGGGGGGCGCTTTGCCCCGGATGCTGTGAACAATTAGGAGAACCGGGATGGTCTTCTCGTCCAACGTGTTCCTGTTCCTGTTCTTGCCGGTCTTCCTCGGCCTGTACTACTTGAGCGGGCAACGCTATCGCAACCTGCTGCTGCTGGTCGCCAGCTACATCTTCTACGCCTGGTGGCGGGTCGACTTCCTCGCCCTGTTCGCTGGCGTGACCCTGTGGAACTACTGGATCGGCCTGAAAGTCGGCGCCGCCGGCGTGCGCACCAAACCGGCCCAGCGCTGGCTGCTGCTCGGCGTGGGCGTGGACCTGGCGATCCTCGGCTACTTCAAGTACGCCAACTTCGGCGTCGACAGCCTCAACGCGATCATCACCTCGTTCGGCCTGGAGCCGTTCATCCTCACTCACGTACTGCTGCCGATCGGTATCTCGTTCTACATCTTCGAGTCGATCAGCTACATCATCGACGTGTACCGCGGCGACACCCCGGCCACCCGCAACCTCATCGACTTCGCGGCGTTCGTGGCGATCTTCCCGCACCTGATCGCCGGCCCCGTGCTGCGCTTCAAGGACCTGGTCGACCAGTTCAACAACCGCACCCACACCCTGGACAAGTTCTCCGAAGGCTGCACCCGCTTCATGCAGGGCTTCATCAAGAAAGTGTTCATCGCCGACACCCTGGCGGTGGTCGCCGACCATTGCTTCGCCCTGCAGAACCCGACCACCGGCGACGCCTGGCTCGGTGCCCTGGCCTACACCGCGCAGCTGTACTTCGACTTCAGCGGCTACAGCGACATGGCCATCGGCCTGGGCTTGATGATGGGCTTCCGCTTCATGGAGAACTTCAAGCAGCCGTACATCAGCCAGTCGATCACCGAGTTCTGGCGGCGCTGGCACATCAGCCTGTCGACCTGGCTGCGTGACTACCTGTACATCACCCTGGGCGGCAACCGCAAAGGCACCTTCAACACCTACCGCAACCTGTTCCTGACCATGCTGCTGGGCGGCCTGTGGCACGGTGCCAACTTCACCTACATCATCTGGGGCGCCTGGCACGGCATGTGGCTGGCGATCGAGCGGGCGCTGGGCATCGACACCAACCCGCAGCGCTTCAACCCGGTCAAGTGGGCCTTCACCTTCCTGCTGGTAGTGGTCGGCTGGGTGATCTTCCGAGCCGAAAACCTGCACGTCGCCGCCCGCATGTACGGCGCCATGTTCAGCTTCGGCGAGTGGCAGCTGTCGGAACTCAACCGCGCCCAGCTCACCGGCCTGCAGGTGGCGACCCTGGTGATCGCCTACCTCACCCTGGCGTTCTTCGGCCTTCGCGATTTCTTCCGCAATGCCAAGCCGACGCCCAAGGCCACCCCAGTGCAAGTCAACGCCGACGGCTCGATCGGCCTGGACTGGACGCGGCTGATGACCCGCGCCCTGATCCTGCTGCTGTTCGTGGCCTCGATTCTCAAGCTTTCGGCGCAGAGCTACTCGCCGTTCCTGTACTTCCAGTTCTGAGGTGGATGACATGACCCGGACATTACGCGTCACCTATTCCCTGTCGTTCCTCGGCCTGCTGGTGGGCATGGGCGCCTGGTCCACCGGTGGCTTCGAGAGCTTCCACCGTACCGAGCAGATGACCCTGCTCAACGGCAAGCTGGCCAAGGCCGCCGAGACCCACTACGACGACCAGTTCCCGATCAAGCGCCTGGGCACCAACCTCTGGGCCGCACTGGACTTCAAGCTGTTCAACGAAGGCCGCCCGGGCGTGGTGCTGGGCCGCGACCAATGGCTGTTCAGCGACGAAGAGTTCAAGCCCACCGCTGGCGCCGAACAGCTGATGCAGGACAACCTGGCACTGATCCGTGGCGTGCGCGACACCTTGCAGAAGCACGGCAGCCAGTTGGTGCTGGCGATCATCCCGGCCAAGGCGCGGGTGTACTCCGAGTACATCGGCAAGGAGCAACCGGCCAGCCTGCATGACGACCTGTACAACCAATTCCATGCCCAGGCGCGCCAGGCCAACGTGTTCGCCCCCGACCTGATGGCAGCACTGGAACAGGCCAAGGCCCGTGGCCAGGTATTCCTGCGCACTGACACCCACTGGACGCCGATGGGCGCCGAAGTGGCGGCACAGGCGCTGGCCGAAGCGGTCAGCCGCCAGAGCCTGCTCAACGGCGACCCGCAGACCTTCATCACCGAAGCCGGCAACACCGCCCCGTACAAGGGTGACCTGACCAACTTCCTGCCCCTGGACCCGCTGTTCAGCAACCTGCTGCCGACCCCGGACAACCTGCAACAGCGCAGCACTCGCCCTGTAACGCCCGAAGGAGAAGGCGGCGACGCCCTGTTCGCCGACGCCCAGATCCCGGTCGCCCTGGTGGGCACCAGCTATAGCGCCAACCCGCACTGGAACTTCCTCGGCGCGCTGCAACAGGCGCTGCACAGCGACGTCGCCAACTACGCCGAAGACGGCCACGGCCCGCTGCTGCCGATGCTCAAGTTCCTGCAAAGCGATGCCTTCAAGAACGCCGCGCCACAAGTTGTGGTGTGGGAATTCCCCGAACGTTATCTGCCCATGACCAACGACCTCAGCAGCTTCGACCCGCAGTGGATCGCGCAACTGAAGAACTCCCGTAAATCCGAAGAAAACCTGGCCTTGTCGTCCACCCGGACGAATCACTGATCGATAGAGAGGAAATGCACATGACTACCAAGACTTCCATTGCCAAAGCCCTCACCCTCGCGGCCGGCCTTTCCCTTGCTTCCATGCAGGCCTTTGCCGGTGCCGACGCCGCGCTGTACGGCCCGAGCGCACCGAAAGGCTCGACCTTCGTGCGCCTGTACAACGCCGCCAGTGCCCCGGCTGCGGCCAGCGTCGGCAACACCCAGATCAAGCAGGTTGGCGCCCAGGCCAGCAGCGACTTCAGCTTCCTGCCGGGCGGTGACTACACCGCCCAGGTCGGCGGCAAGAGCGTCCCGGTGAAGCTGGCCGCGGACAAGTACTACACCCTGGTCAACAGCACCAGCGGCAGCCCGCAGCTGATCGAAGAACCACCGTTCAAGAACAAGCAGAAAGCCCTGGTGCGCGTGCAGAACCTCAGCGACCAGGCAGTGACCCTGAAGACCGCCGACGGCAAGACCGAAGTGGTGCCATCGGTGGCCACCAAGGGCCGTGGCGAACGCGAAATCAATCCGGTCAAGGTCAACCTGGCCCTGTTCGAAGGCAACAAGAAAGTCAGCGACCTGAAACCGGTCGCCCTGGAGCGTGGCGAAGCGGCCGTGCTGTACGTAACGGGTTCCGGCAGCAACTTGTCGCCGGTGTGGGTAACTCGCCCCGTGGCTAGCAACTGATCCCCCTGCCTCATAACGACTATTGGAGAAACATGATGATCCCGGTAATTCTTTCTGGTGGTAGCGGTTCCCGTCTGTGGCCTCTGTCGCGCAAGCAGTTCCCCAAGCAGTTCCTGGCGCTGACCGGTGAACACACCCTGTTCCAGCAGACTATCGAGCGCTTGCGCTTCGAGGGCATGGACAGCCCGATCGTGGTCTGCAACAAGGACCACAAGTTCATCGTCCAGGAGCAGCTCGCGGCCCTGAAACTGGAAACCCAGGGCATCCTGATGGAGCCGTTCGGCCGCAACACCGCGCCGGCCGTGGCGATGACGGCCATGAAACTGGTCAACGAAGGCCGTGACGACTTGATGCTGGTGCTGCCCGCCGACCACGTGATCGACGACCAGAAGGCCCTGCAACGTGCCCTGGCCCTGGCCACCGTGGTCGCCGAGCGTGGCGAGATGGTGTTGTTCGGCGTGCCAGCGACCAAACCGGAAACCGGCTACGGCTACATCCGTTCCAGCCAGGACTCACTGCTGCCCGAGGGCGTGGCCCGGGTCGCCCAGTTCGTCGAGAAGCCCGACGAAAAACGCGCCGCCGAGTTCGTCGCCGCCGGTGGTTACTTCTGGAACAGCGGCATGTTCCTGTTCCGCGCCAGCCGCTTCCTCGAAGAACTGAAAAAGCACGACTCGGACATCTACGATACCTGCCTGCTGGCCCTGGAGCGCAGCCAGGAAGATGGCGATGCATTGAGCATCGACGAAGCCACCTTTGCCTGCTGCCCGGACAACTCCATCGACTACGCGGTGATGGAGAAGACCCAGCGCGCCTGTGTGGTGCCGATGTCGGCCGGCTGGAGCGATGTGGGCTGCTGGTCGTCGCTCTGGGAAGTGCACGACAAGGACGCCGACGGCAACGTCACCAAGGGCGACGTGGTGGTGCAGGACAGCCGCAACTGCATGATCCACGGCAACGGCAAGCTGGTGTCGGTGATCGGCCTGGAGAACATCGTCGTGGTCGAGACCAAGGACGCGATGATGATTGCCCACAAGGACAAGGTCCAGGGCGTCAAGCAGATGGTCAAGACCCTCGACGAGCAGGGCCGCAGCGAAACCCAGAACCACCTGGAAGTGTATCGCCCGTGGGGCTCGTACGACTCGGTGGACATGGGCGGCCGCTTCCAGGTCAAGCACATTACCGTCAAGCCGGGCGCCAGCCTGTCGCTGCAGATGCACCACCACCGTGCCGAGCACTGGATCGTGGTGTCCGGCACCGCCGAGGTGACCTGTGACGAGAACGTGTTCCTGCTCACCGAAAACCAGTCGACTTACATCCCGATCGCCTCGGTGCACCGCCTGCGCAACCCGGGAAAGATCCCGCTGGAGATCATTGAAGTGCAATCTGGCAGCTACCTGGGGGAGGATGATATCGAGCGCTTCGAGGATGTGTATGGGCGCACGTCCACGCCGCTCGATCGGGGTGTGTCGGTGAAGACCATCGCGCAGTAAAGCGCGGTTTGATGAATGGACAAACGCGCTGCAGTTTTTACTGCAGCGCGTTTGTCACAGCCTTCACCCTTGGACGAATCAGCTAACAAATTTTTAGTCTTCAACGGTTACGAGTAAGATCAAAAGATCCGTTAAACATGAAAGGCCCGCCGACGCCATTAATGGGAACCGCCTCTATGGATACACAGAGAGCCCTTGACTTAACGTAAGAGAAAATATTCGTGAACCCTGTTTCACCCACAGCTTCGATATCTTTCCCCTTCGACCAGAACTCAGCAATTCTATAATTACCCCCTGCACCATCGCCGGCCTTATACCGGACGCCCCTCATATAGAACTTATAATCATCGGCCTGTGTGCTTAGCTTGAATCCGCCCTGAATGTCCATTTCCCCGACATCATAGGTAATCGGATCCTCGCTTTCTCTAGCGATCACAAGGGTCAGCCTATCTGGCAGATCACCTGGTTTCGGCGTATTCAGATATTTATAGAATTTACCAGATAGCGTCAGTTTTGTTGCGTCGCCGTCAGTCAGTTTTGCCTGAAAAGCATGGCCGGTAATCCAGTGGCCTTGATCTTCGATTTCCGCCGTCCCCGTGCATTGCTCAATGCCATCAGCACTTTCCAGTCGGCATTCACTGATAGTATAATTTTTCGCCCCCTCAGCCTCCTTCTGCATTTCAAAGCGAATAAACAAATTATACTTATCGACTCTGGCGGCCAGCGTGAAATAACTTTCGATCTTAGCTTGGCTGGCCGCACCGTCATATATATCGCCAAATTTTTCTTTACCTATGCCAACGCTCACCCTACCGTCAGAGTTGAAGTCATCAGAATTGAAACCGCCAGCATTAAACTTAGCATTAAACTCAGCGTTAAACTCAGCATTAAGCTGCAAAAGTGTTTTATTGCTTTCCATGCACGGCCTCTCTAAAATTGTGTTCATAAGTACCCAAGTATCAGTGCAGGCTAATCATTAAACAACTAGCATTTTTACTAGGTCAGCACGCATGGCGATAGCTATCCGGCAGCTACCTGGGCGGGGACTCTTCGAGGTAGTGTGTGGGCGCACGTCTACACTGGTGGAGGGTGGAGGAGCGACGAAACACGCTGTTATAATCTGAAATTGAAACCGCCAGCTTGACTCAGTTCACGCCCAATGGCGTCAGTAAATTTGGCTTCATAAGCGACCGCTCTAATCATTGAATCGCGATCCTGGAAAGTGCTCCAGCCGCTATTACCTTGTGCAACGATCCCGTTACCCTCCAACTGGCATTCAGTGATATCGAAATCACCTTGCGCAGAATTGTAACCCGCTGCCTTCCTGGTGAAGCGAAGAAAGAACGCATAACCTTCACTTTCCGAACGCAGCGTGAACTCGCCCTGGATGGCGATCTTGTCTGCATTTTTGCTAACCGGCTCTGCGCCTTCAGCTGTGATAACAATGAGCATCCTGTCATCTGGCGCACCCTCTGGAGCCTCTGCCATTCGCACGCCAAAATCACCCGCCAGCATCACTTTTCTGCCACTGATATCTTCAAGAGTCACTTGGTAACCAACAGCCTTGATATTGAAGCCGTAATCTAATACCTCGGCCGAGCCCGTGCCCCGCGCATTAATTCCATTGCCCTCGAGCCGGCATTCGCTGATGTGATAGTTTTTCCCATCCGCAGAAACACGTTGCATTTCAAATTGCATGGATAGTGCGTAGTCATCAAACTCGGTTGTCAGCGTAAAACCACCTTCAATGTCGGCTTGGTAGCTATAGCCTTGGTGGATCGGGCCGACATCCACCGCGGCGATCGAAACCACCATGCGTCCTTCAGCGTTAGACTTCACCGATGCGATTGTACTTTCGAAGTTCATATCAACAATGCCTATATCCGTTTAACAAGGCATCAGCATAAAATTGGGTTGGCACTAAGAGAACTGGTAGACCTGATAGGTTGGACTCAGCGTGCCGCTTATATTACGTGCCGTCCCAACATTGACTGCCCCCGCTCATGACGCTAATCCGAACTGGATAAAAAATGCTGGGCATTTCAGGATACGATGGTGGTTCCACACGCAACCAAGGCCTATCCGCCCATGATCATCGGTGCCTTCCTCATCCTCACCTGGCTGGTGCTGCTATTGCGCTACCCGGCCAAGGCATTGCCGATTTCCATGGCTGCCTTCTGCGGCCTGGGCCTGGTAGCCCTGATGGTGTTCTGGCAGGACAGCCGCGAAGCCTCGCAACTGGCACGCCTTGACCTGCGCCTGAGCTACGCGCCCGACCAATGCCCCGCCGACCGCGCCCTGCAGGTGCGCATGAAGAATGGCAACAAGGCGCCGCTGACCGAACTGCGCTGGCGGGTGGCGGCGTATGCGCCGGGCGATACCGTGAACCTGGCGGAGAACACCTACAACGCGCCGCGTTATCGCGGGCCGGGTGAATTGCAGCCTGGAGTCGAATGGAAAGACTGCCTGCCGTTGCCGCCGTTGCGTTCGGGTTATCGGCCGCAGACGCTGGAGTTCCGTGCTGAGCACTTGCAAGGTACATTTGCCAATTGATTGATTGCCTGTGCCGGCCCCTTCGCGGGGCAAGCCCGCTCCTACAGAGGATCGCGCTTCCTTGTAGGAGCGGGCTTGCCCCGCGAAAGGGCCGGCACAGGTTATACAACTCTCACTAGACACCAGGCCCCCAACCATGCCCACCGTCCTGATCACCGGTTGTTCCAGCGGCATCGGCCGCGCCCTGGCCGACGCCTTCCGCGATGCCGGCCACCACGTCTGGGCCACCGCCCGCAAAGCCGAGGACGTCGAACGCCTGAACGCCGCCGGCTTCAACGCCCGGCAACTGGATGTAAACGACAGCGAAGCCCTGGCGCGCCTGGGCGAGGAACTGCAAACCCTCGACATCCTGATCAACAACGCCGGCTACGGCGCCATGGGCCCGCTGCTCGATGGCGGCGTCGATGCCCTGCGTCAGCAGTTCGAGACCAACGTGTTCGCCGTGGTCGGCGTGACCCGCGCCCTGTTCCCGTTGCTGCGCCGCTCGCGTGGCCTGGTGGTGAACATCGGCAGCGTCTCAGGCGTGCTGGTCACCCCGTTCGCCGGCGCCTACTGCGCCTCCAAAGCCGCGGTGCATGCACTGAGCGATGCACTGCGCCTGGAGCTGGCGCCGTTCGGTGTGCAGGTGATGGAAGTGCAGCCGGGGGCGATCGCCTCGCAGTTCGCCAGCAATGCCCAGCGCCAGGCCGATCAGGTGTTGGCGGCGGATTCGGCGTGGTGGCCGCTGCGCGAGCATGTGCAGGCGCGGGCTAGGGCGTCGCAGGACAAGCCGACGTCGGCGGCGGTGTTTGCCCGAGGGGTGTTGGCCGCAGTGGGCAAGTCGCCGGTGCCAGCGGTGGTGCGGTTGGGTAATGGCAGCACGGCGTTGCCATTGATGGCCCGGTTGCTGCCTACGCGGTTGCTGGACTGGGCGCTGCGCAAGCGCTTCGGGCTCCTGCGTCCACTCTGAACATCCCATTGCCTATACTGGCCCTTCGCGGCTAACGCCGCTCCTACAGAGACGGCGCCGCCCTCGGGCTCGGTGCTATCCCTGTAGGAGCGGCTTTAGCCGCGAAGGGCCGGTACAGGCAGCAGAGGATCAGGCGATGGAGCGAAGCACCCCGCCATCCACCCGCAAGGCAGCCCCGGTGGTGGCGCTGGCCTGCATCGACGCCAGGTACACCACCATGTTCGCCACCTCCTCGACTGTCGCCAGCCGCTTGATCAGCGAAGTCGGACGGTGCTCGGCGAGGAAATTGGCTTCCAGCTCATCGGTGGAAACCCCCTGCTCCTGAGCCAGCTTGGCAAAGAAGTCGCCCACCCCTTCGGAGCGGGTCGGCCCCGGCAGCACCGAGTTCACGGTCACCCCGGTACCGGCCAATGTCTCGGCCAGGCCACGAGACACCGCCAGCAGCGCTGTCTTGGTCATGCCGTAATGAATCATCTCGGTCGGGATCTGCAATGCCGACTCGCTGGACAGGAAGACCACCCGCCCCCATTTGCGCTCGGCCATGCCCTGGGCGTAATGGCGCGACAGGCGCACGGCGCTGAGCACGTTGACGTCGAAGAAGCGCTGCCAGTCGGCATCGTCGATCTCGAAGAACGGCTTGGGCTCGAAGATACCGAGGTTGTTGACCAGGATGTCGGTGTGCGGCACCTGATCGAACAGTTGCTGCGCGCCCTCTGTCGTGGCCAGGTCGGCGGCGATGCCGATGATGCGCGCTTGCGGCAGACGCTCGCGCACGGCCTTGAGGGCTTCGTCGACACGGGCCTGGGTGCGGCCGTTGAGTACCACTTCTGCGCCCGCCTCGGCCAGGCCGATGGCGATTGCCAGACCGATGCCTGCAGTAGAACCGCTGACGATGGCGCGCTTGCCGTTCAAGGAAATTTGCATCTGTGCTCCCTCTCTAGCTGTGAGAATGCTGCGGCTGCTCATCGAATGCCTGCCAGCCACCGCCCAAGGCTTTGTACAGCCCCACCAGCGCCTGCGACACGGCGGCAGAACTGTCGATCCACTGCTCTTCGCTGGCCAGCAAGGCCCCCTGCACGGTCAGCACGTTGAGAAAGTCCACCGCCCCTTCCACATACTGGCGCTGGGCGGTTTCCAGGGCGATGCGGTTCTGTCGCACCGCTTCGGCCAGGTGGTCGCGACGCAACTGGCTGGCGTTGTAAAGGCGTAGCACATCGTCGATTTCGTGCCAGGCGCCGAGCACCACCTTGCGATAGTTCAGCGCGGCCTCCTGCTGCTGCGCCTCGCGCAGTTGCAGGGTGCCCTTGAGCCGGCCACCCTCGAAGATCGGCAGTGACAGCTGCGGGCCGAAGGCAAAGCGGCGCGAATCCCAGCCGCCGAAATCGGCCAGTTGCATGGCCTGGAAGCCGACGTTGCCAGACAGACGGATGCTTGGATAGAAGTCGGCCTTGGCCACCCCAATGCTCGCAGTGGCAGCATGCAGGCGCGCTTCGGCCTGGCGAATGTCCGGGCGCCGCTCGGCCAGCTCGGACGGCAGGCCGATGGCGAACGTCTGCTGTGGAGCCGGTAGCTCACCGCCTGGCAGCAACTCGTCCTGCAGGCTGCGCGGCGGTTCGGCGGCAAGCAGGCTGAGGGCGTTGATCAGATCGTCACGCCGGGCTTCAAGGCTTGGCAAACGGGCCTCGATGGACGCCACCTGGGCGCTGGCCTGGGCCACGTCGAGACGGGTGGCGACCCCTTCGGCCTGGCGATCCTGGGAAAGCTTCAGGCTGTGCTCGGCGACCTTGAGGTTGTCGCGGGTCACGTCCAGGGTGTGCTGCACAGCACGCAGCTGGATGTAGTTGCCGGCGGTTTCCGAGAGCAGCGCCAGCAGCACGCCGCGGCGATCATTCTCGGCCACTTCGACCGTAGCATCGGCAGCCTCCACCTGGCGCCGCACGCGGCCCCACAAATCCAGCTCCCAACCCGCCACCAAATCGCCCTGCCAAAGGTTGAAGGCCTCTTTGCCCGCCTTGCCGGACGGGTCGCTCAGGCCTACGGCACTGTTGCGAGCGCGGCTGTAGCCAGCGTTGACGTCCACCGACGGTGATTCATCGGCCGCCACCGTGCTGCGCAGGGCGCGGCTTTGCAGCAGGCGGGCACTGGCCATCTGCAGGTCAAGGTTGTTGTCGGCCACGCGCTGGATCAGTGCACTCAGGCGGGCATCATGAAAGGTTTCCCACCAGCGCAGCTCCAGCGGTTCGGATTGTGGCTGGCTGGCAGCCGCCTTGCCTTGCAGCGCCGCCCATTGCTGTGGCGCCTGGCTGTCCGGGCGCTGGAAGTCCGGCCCGAGCGTGCAGCCAGCCATCAGCACGGCCAGCAACAGCGGGCTCAAGCGTACGGCAGGTTTCATCGGACGCTTACCTCTTTGCCGGCGAGCTGGTCGCCGTGGGTGTCGATGGTTGCTTCCACCGACATGCCCACACGCAGGCGTTCGAGCAGCGGCTGGCCGTCATCGAAGACGATCTTCACCGGAATGCGTTGCACCACCTTGGTGAAGTTGCCGGTGGCGTTGTCCGGCTTCACCGCAGCGAAGGTCACCCCGGTGGCCGGGGCGATGCTCTCGACATGGCCCTTGAGGGTTTCACCAGAGAAGGTGTCGACGCTGATGCTGACCGGCTGGCCTGGCTGCACATGGGTCAGCTGGGTTTCCTGGAAGTTGCCGACCACGTAGGCATGCTGCAGCGGCACCACCGACAACAGGCGTGCGCCCGGGTTGACGAAGGCGCCGACGCGCAGCGCCCGCTCACCGACCATGCCGTCTACCGGTGCGGTGATGCGGGTGTAGGACAGGTCCAGCTGGGCCTTTTCCAGGCCGGCTTCGGCACGCTTCAACTGGCCATCGGCACTGGCCACCTGGGCCGTGAGGATGTCCACCTGCTTGCGTGTCGCCACCAGCGCCGCCTGGGCGTTGGCCAGCCGTGCGCGGGCCTGGTCGACCCGGCTGCGCGCTTGCTGGGCGTTCTGCACGGTACCGGCGCCCTGCTCGGCCAGGCGGCTGTAGCGGTTGACCTCATGGTCGGCAAACGCAGCTTCAGCCTGGGCCGCCGTCACTGCCGCCTGGGCCTGGGCAATCAGTGCAGCCTGGCGCTCCAGGGTGGCGCGCGCATCGGCGCTCTGCGCCTTGGCCACCAGCAGTTGTGCCTGGGCAGCATCCAGCGCAGCCTGGTAATCGCGGGCATCGATGGTCGCCAGCAACTGGCCGGCCTGCACCTGCTGGTTGTCTTCGACCAGCACTTCCTTGATGAAGCCAGCGACCTTGGGGGCGACCACGGTGTAATCGGCGATCACGTAGGCATCGTTGGTACGCTGCCGGTGGTCGCTGCCGAACAGCCATGGGCCGACGATGCCGGCCAGCACGGCCACGGCGAGCACCGAGCCGATGAGTAGGGTCTTGCGGTGGTTGGTCATGTTCAGTGTCTCGAATTCATCCAGGGTTCAGGCCACCGCGCGCGGCGGATAGACCCGGGTAGGCACGAAAGGAATCAGGCAGATCAACGCCACGGCGATGCAGGCCATGACCAGGTACAGGTCGGCCGAAGTCAGCACCAGCGCCTGGTCATGGAGACGCTTGGCAAGGCCCGCGGCGTTGTCGTCGATCAGCGGGGCATTGCCCAGGCTGTCCACCAGGTGGTTGGAATGAAAGTGCCGGCGCAGGGTGCCCAAGGCATCCAGCAAGCCACCGGCAATCACGGCGGCCAGGCCTTTGACGGTGTTGAACCAGCTGGAGGCGAACGGCCCTTCCTGCGGGGTCATGCCGTTGGTGGACAGCATCAGCAGTGGCAGCACGGCCATTGGCTGGCCAAAGACCTGCAGCAGGTAGAACGGGTAGAAATCGCCACGGATCCACTCGCTGGTGAGCAAGCTGCTACCCACGCACGACACCGCCAGCATGGCCAGACCGATGGCCAGCACCCAGCGGCAGTCCACCGCACGGATGTTGCACAGCGCCGCAGTCAGCGGCAGCGCGATCAGCTGCGGCATGGCCACCAGCATCATCAGCGGGCTGGTCTGCGCCGGGCGGTAGCCCTGGATCTGCGCCAGGTACGCCGATGGAATGCTGCCTACGCCGGACAACACGATCAGCACGCCGGCCAGGGTCACCAGGGCAAAGCTGAGGTTACGCCGCTGCAGCATGCGCAGCTGGAAGAACGGCAGCGGCTCGGACCATTCGTTGTACATGAACAGCACCAGCAGCAGCACGCCACCACCGAGCAACCAGCAGATCAGTGGCGAATCGAACCAGCCCCAGCGGTCACCCAGCGACAGGCCGAGGACGATGCAACTGATGGCCGGCAGGCCGAGCAACACGCCGCGCCAGTCGAACTGCTTGAAACGCTCCAGGCGCAGCGGGTCCTGCGGCAGGCCCCAGCCGACGCAGAACATGGCCAGTGCCGAGGGCAGGATGATCTGCCAGAACGCCCACTGCCAGCCGACGTACTCGGTCCATAGGCCTGCCAGCGGCGTGCCGAGGTTGGGCCCGAAGGTGGCGGTCAGGGCGTAGCAGGCAAGGCCATAGACCTTGATGCCAGGTGGCAAAAAACGCAGCGCCACGCTCATCAGCATCGGCGGCAAGGCCCCCGAGGCGAAGCCCTGAAGTACGCGCAGCAGCATCAGGCTGTGCAGGTTGGGGGCGAACGGTTGCAGCAGCCCGAGCACGGCAAACAGGCCGACCGCACTCATGGTGAAGCGGCGCAGGGAAAAGGTGGTGGCCAGCCACGGGGCGAAGGCCATCGCCGACACCGAGGCGGCGCTATACACCGCCAGCAGCCACGCCCCTTCGTCGGCGCCAATGCCCATGGCGCCACGGATGTCGGCAAGGGAAATCTTGGTGACCGACTCGTTGAGGCCGGCACACAGCACGGCCAGCAATACACCGAACAGCCCCACCACCACCCGCAGGCCGAACGCCGTCTGCGCAGGCGCGGCCGGCGCGGGGGCGGCGGCAATCGCGGCAGAAGGGGCGGACAGGGAACTCATGGACAGACATCTCCAGCAACAAATTTGCGACTGGAGCCAGTCTAAGAAGGTCGAATGCTGACGAAAACTGACTTCTCGGCAGGTTTAAGTTGCGCCAGGCGCAATCCGGCTCAAGGGTCGACGCTGCAGCAGGCCTTCAAGGTCTGCCGCAGCCAGCGATGCGCCGGGTCGTTGTGAAACCGCGGGTGCCACGCCTGCAGCACCGTCACCCGCTCCAACGGCACCGGGATTTCGAACGAACGCAACGGTAGCCCGAGCTTGTGCACGCTGTTGAGGATATTGGCCGGCATGGGCAGGATCAGGTCCGAATCCGGTAGCGAGAACAATGCCGAATGGAAACTCGGGGTAATCAGCGCCACCCGCCGCTGCACCTTGAAGTTGGCCAGTTCGACATCGATCGGCCCGTTGGCCCGGCCACGGCGGGACACGCTGATCTGTGGATAGCTGGCGAAGCTGGTCGGCGTGATCGGTTGGTCGAAGATCGGATGGTCGCGTCGGGCCAGGCCTACATAGTAAGTCTGGAACAGGCTCTGCACTTTGATTTCCGGGCCCAGGTCGACGGTGGAGCTGATGATCAGGTCGGTGCGCCCATCGCGCAGCACACTGTCATCATCGCCACCGGGGCTTTCCGGCACGAAACGCAGCACCGTGCGTGGAGCCTGCTCATGCATGCGCCGCAGCAGCTGGGCGCCATACAACGCGATGAACAGGTCATTGGTGCGAATGTTGAAGGCGCGATCGAGCCTGGGCAGGTCGACTTCATCGGCGCTGCGGAACACCTCGCCGGCTTGCTCCACCAGCGCCGCCACCTGCTCGCGCAGGGCCAGCGCCCGCGGGGTCGGCACCAGGCCACGGCCGGCGCGCACCAGGATCGGATCGCCCAGGGCATCGCGGATACGCCCCAGCGTGCGGCTCATCGCCGCCGGGCTCAGGTTCATGCGCTGCGCGGCGCCGACCACGCTGCCTTCATCGAGCAGGGCATCGAGGGCGACGAGCAGGTTCATGTCCGGGAGTTGCATGGCCGTTTTCCGTGACAGCTGTGGGGAAAGGCGATGGTAGCAGGTTGGCGGATTGCACCAGACGCAATGCGCTCGTGCGTCGTCAGGCATTTATTCGCTGGCCGTGTTCGGCCATAAATGAGGCATTGGCAGGCCCGGCCCTTTCGCGGGCAAGCCCGCTCCTACAGGAATCCCACAATGCTCAAGTGATGTGCAGTACCTGTAGGAGCGGGCTTGCCCCGCGAAAGGGCCGAGCCTGCAAGCACATCAGCCAGCCTCAACTTAGGATTCCGCATGCCCAGCCCCGTCCTGATCGCCATCGATGCTTCACCCGCCTCCACGGCCCTGCTCACCCTCGCCCGCCGCTACTGCCGCCCCGGCGAACACGAACTGCACGTGCTTCTTGCCATCGACTCGACCTTCGCCGTGCACGACAAGCCTGCGCCCTACACCGCCGAGGAACTGGAGGAATACCCCGCCGCCTGCGAGGAGCAACGCCTGGGTGATCGCGCCGTGGGTGAAGCCGTTCAGTTACTGCAACAGGCCGGCTTCAGCAGCCAGGGCTGCATGGTCGCCGGGCAGCCGGTCGAGGCGATTGTCACCAAGGCACAAGACCTTAATTGCGAGCTGATCATCATGGGCCACCGCCACCTGTCGCGGTTGGGGCGATTGCTGGACCCGTCGATCAGCGCGAAGGTGATTGACCGAGTTGAGGTGCCGGTGTTGGTGGGGGCCGCTTGAACCGCTGATCAGTCAGGTAATGCGATTGCATTGACCTGGATCAACCTCTGTCGGCGGAAGATGAATGAATGATGCGAACAGGAAGCCGCTTGTAATTCATGGATGGACTGTCTTTGCCCACCCGCTGTTCCTGGCCAGACTGGAAGCGCTGAGCGCACAAGTTCAGGCTCAGATGCAGAAAGACCCGGCGGGTTACACGAAGAAGAATGCTTTCAAGCGGCTGGCGGCCATCAGACGCTTGGCATTTGATGTGATCCCCCAAGACCCAACCAAGGCGGAGTACCGGCAGGGCGCAACGCTGGGTAGTGATCACAAGCACTGGTTCAGAGCGAAGTTCTTCCAGCAATACCGATTGTTCTTTCGCTACCACGCTGCCAGCCGGATCATCGTGCTGGCATGGGTCAATGACGAATCTTGTAAGCGGGCCTACGACAGCAGCGACAACGCTTACAAGGTCTTTCAAAAGATGCTGCTAACCGGCCACCCTCCGGACGATTGGGATCAATTGCTGCGGGAATCCGGACCTGCGGATTTCAGGCCCGAATAGCAGCATTCATTCCTTGCTCGGCTTCACCACCACCGTACAGGTCGTCCCCGCCGCCAGCAGGAACCCGTCCGGCACTTCATCGATGTGAATCCGCACCGGCACCCGCTGCGCCAGGCGCACCCAGTTGAAGGTCGGGTTCACATCGGCGATCAGCTCGCGGCTTTGTGGGTTGTCGCGGTCGTAGATGCCGCGGGCGATGCTCTCCACATGCCCCTTGATACGCTCGCCGCTCATCATCTGCAGCTCGGCCTGGTCGCCGACCTTCACATGCGGCAACTTGGTCTCTTCGAAGAAGCCGTACACCCAGAACGAGTTCTCGTCGACCACTGCCATCACCGCTTCGCCGGTACGCGCATAGTCGCCCTTGTGGATGTTCAGGTTGGTCACGTAACCGTCCACCGTAGCGACGATATGGGTGCGCTTGAGGTTCAGCTCGGCCGACGCCAGTTCAGCCTGGGCCTGCTGGTAGTCGGCCAGGGCGGAGCTGGCGATGTTGCTGGCGTCGTCGCGGTTTTCCTTGGAGATCACCAGGTTGTCCATGTCGGCACGGCGCTTGGCGTTGACCTTGCGCATTTCCCAGGTGGCCTTGCGCGAGGCGACCAGAGCCTTGGCCTGGTCGACCGCCAGCTGGTAGTGCTCAGGGTCGATCTGGATCAGCAGGTCGCCCTTCTTCACTCGCTGGTTGTCCTTGACCGGCACGTCCACCACATAGCCGGGCACATCGGCGGCGACGTTGATGATGTCGGCGCGCACGCGGCCGTCGCGGGTCCACGGCGTGGTCATGTAGTGCAACCACAACTGGCGACCGATCACCACGGCAGCGGTCAGCACCAGCAGGGTGGCGATCAGGCTGAAGAACTTTTTCATCGAAGGATTCTCACCAGTAGAGCGACAGCGCCAAGGCGCCGAACAGGCAGACGAACAGGCTCAGGCGCAGCAGCGCCGGGTGCCAGAAGAAGCGGTAGCCATCATGGCTGGCGATGAACCGGTCCAGGCCCCAGGCCAGGCCCAGGGCGAACAGGAACATCAGGGTCATGGTGGGCATGTACACGCCATGGAAGGCGATTTCACGGGGCATGATTCAGTCCTTTCGCCGGGGCCAGGGGCGACTGTGGGTCCAGCAGTGAAGATCGGATGAAGTGCAGGTAGCTTTGCGCCCGGCGCAGCACCGAGGTGTCGAAGTGCCGGGCGAAGGGTTCGTCGGTGGCCTGCACGCGAGCGATGGCGTGGTCCACCGCGATCAGGGCACGTTCGTGGTTACTGGCGCTGGGCTGCAGGAACAGGCGGGCCAAAGCGCGGCCCATGACACGAATGGCCTGGCGCCACGGCTGCGACTCGGCGTAGGCCGGGTGGATCGGCGCGCGCGCCTGCTCCTTGCGCAGTTCGATGATCGCGTGGCCGATTTCCAGCACGGTGAACATCCAGCCCATCAATTGGCTTTGTACCTGCGGCTTGCCGGCAGCCAGGCCATAGGCCTGGTGCAACAGGTCGCGGGTGCGGCTTTCGAAGGCCGAGCCGAGGCCACGCAGGCGCCCGCTGATGGCAAACAGCACCTGCCCGCGCAGCTCCTGCTCCAGGCGGCTCCACAGCCAGCGGCTGTTCGGCGGCAGGATGATCGCCCCCGCCGCAGCGCAGACGAACATGCCGATGACCATGCCGATGTAGTCGTTGATGAAGCTGTACGGGTCGTAGACGGTCAGGTTGTTCGGCACCGAGCCGATGGCGAAGAATACCAGCAGGCCGATACCGTAACCGGCGTACGCGGGCCGAGACGAGAGGAACGCACCGAGCACGAACACCGGCGCCAGGACCATGCACAGCAGCGGGAAGCCGTCGATCCAGGGGAATACGAAAAAGGTTTCGAAGAAGCCGATGAAAGCCCCGATCGCCGTGCCACAGGCCATCTGGAACGACATGCGCTTGGGGTTCGGCGAAGCGGCCGAGAGGCCAACGGTGACAGTGGCGATGAGGGTCATCATGGCGCCGCTGGGCCAGTCGCTCATCAACCAGTAGCTGCCCAGCAGCAACAGCACCGCCGAAGCGCGCACACCGGCGGCCAGCGAAACCAGCCAGCTGGTCTGCGCCACGTAGGGTTCGTCCCACTGCTCGCGCTCGTGCTTGTGCGCGGCCAGCGAGGCGTGGGTTTCGGCGTAACTGTACATCTCGTCAACGAAGCGGTAGAGCAGCTCGAACGCGGTGTGGAAGTCGAGCAGGTCGGATTCGCTGGGCTGGGTTGCCACATACTCGGCGCGCAGGCCACGTACCTGCGCCTGCAGGCCTTCCTTGTAGGCCGCCAGTTCCAAGGTCAGGCGCAGCGCATCGGCATCGGTCAGGGCCCGGCCGACATAGGGCTGCAGCAGCTCCACCAAGGTGTTCAGGCCCGGTTCGATGGCGCCGACGATCTGCAGCGGGCCGCGGGCGCGCAGGCGCTCCAGCAGGCGGTGCAGGGCGTTGAAGCGCGTGGTGATGGCCATGAACTCGCTGTTCATGCGCACCAGGCGGCCAGAGCGGCGGCGCATGTGCGGGTCCTCGAAGGCGGTGACGTTACGCAGGCTTTCCAACCCCACCGCCTCGGCGACGAAGCGCACGTTGCTGGTCTCGAAGCGGTCGCGCTGGCTATCGCCGCGCAAGGCTTCCACCACCACCCCGGCAAATACGCCGAAGCGCTGGTACAGGGCGTTGCGCATGGCGGCACTGGCCGACTGCGGCAGGATCGCGGCGCTGACGAAGGTCGACACCAGGATGCCCAGGGCGATTTCCAGCACCCGCCACACGGCCGCCATGAACGCCTGGTCCGGGTGCTGCAGCACGGGCAGGCCGATCATCGCCGCGGTGTAGCCAGCGAGCACGAAGCCATAGGCGCGGAAGGTGCGGTAGCGCATGGCGCCGGCCGAGCACAGGCCAACCCACACCGCCAGGCTGGGCAGGAACAGTTCGGTGTTCTGCGGGAAGATGGCAATCAGCGCGACCATCATCGCCGAGCCGGCCAGCGTGCCGAGCACCCGGTAGAAACTCTTGGCGAACACATGGCCGCTCTGCGGCTGCATGACGATGAACACGGTGATCATCGCCGTGCGCGGTTGCGGCAGCTCCAGGCGCATGGCCAGCCACAGGGTGATGAACGCGGCCGCCAGCACCTTGAAGATGTACACCCAGGTCACCCCGTCGGTGCGCGCCCAGGCGAAGAAGCCCCGGCGCCATTCGAGGCTCTGCAGCCAGCGCACGGGCAAACTGGAAGTGCTCATTCGGCGTTATCCGGCTTCTTGTCGAAAATGGCCAGAGTGGCCGGGGTTTTCGGCGCGGCCTGGCGTTCTTCCTTCGGCACGTCCTGGCCAGCCTGCAGGCCGCCGCCCAGGGCGGTGACCAGCTCGGCATGGGCGATCAGGCGTGCAGCCTGCACCTGCTGCTGCACCTGTTGTTGGCGGAACAGCAGGGTCTGCGCATTGAGCACGTTGAGGTAGTCGGTCAGGCCGCGCTGGAAGGCCACCGTGGCAATGTCGTAAGTCTTCTGCGCAGCGGCCACCGACTCGGCGGCGAAGTGCGACTGTTCCTTCATCGATTCACGGCGGATCAGCTGGTCGGAAATGTTCTTCAGCGCACCGACCACGGTCTGGTTGTAGCGCGCCACGGCCACGTCATAACCCGCCGAGGCAACGCCCAGTTGCGAGCGCAGGCGGCCGCCGTCGAAGATCGGCAGGCTGATCGCCGGGCCGACGTTGTAGTTGAACTTGCGCCCGGTCAGGAACTCCAGTGGGCCGCCGCCAGTGGCCATGAAGCCGAGGCTGCCGACCAGGTCTACGTTGGGGAAGAAACCGGCATGGGCGACATCGATGCCACGGGCCTGGGCGGCGACCTGCCAGCGGCTGGCGACCACGTCCGGGCGCTGGCCGACCAGTTCGGCCGGCAGGTTCGAAGGTAGTTTCAGAGGGGCCGCGAGGGCCAGGGTCGGCCGTTGCAACTGCGCGCCCTCCCCTGGGCCTTTACCGGCCAGCGCCGCCAGCTGGTTGCGGGTCAGGGCGATTTCCTCATCGAGGCTGTCGAGCTGGCGATGGGTTTCCGGCAGCGGTGCCTCGGCCTGGCTGACTTCGAAGTGGGTGCCGATGCCGCCGTCCAGGCGGCGCTTGGCCAGGGCCAGGATCTGCTCCTGCTGTTCGAGCTCGGCCTTGACGATGTCGCGCTGAGCGAAATGCAGGCTCAGCTGAATGTAGGCACGCACCACGTTGTTCTGCAGTTCCAGCTGTGCCTGGCGGGCCTCGGCCACGCTCATGTGCGCCTGGTCCACCGCCTGCTCGCTGGCGTTGCGTTCGCGGCCCCACAGGTCCAGCGCGTAGCTGAAGCCGAAGGCGGCGTTATTGTCCCAGGTGTTGGCGCCCGACAGCGCGCCGGGGCCGTAGAACTGATCCTCGGGCCAGTTGTGCCGCTTGAGCGTGGCGTCACCATTGACCTGGAGCTTTTCCGCCGACTCGACCACACCGGCCATGGCCTTGGCTTCACGCACGCGCGCCGCCGCCATGGCCAGGCTCGGGCTACCGGCCACGGCAAGGTCGATCCAGCGGTCGAGTTGTGGGTCGCCATAGGCCTGCCACCAGCGCTGGTCAGGCCAGTGCGCGTCGCTGGCCGCTTCGCGAATGGCCGCGTCGGTGGTCAAGGTATTGGCTTGCAGGGTCTTGCTTTGCGGGGCGATACCCCAGGTTCCGATACAGCCGCTCAAGGTGAGACTAAGGGCACAGGCACTGAACACTTGAAGCGCTCTGATGATGCGACGCGGCACAGCTGCGATTTCCCGAGGAAGAGGTGGAGGGGCCGGGCAATTCTAGGGGGCCGCCGCACTGGCGATAAGCGCATATTCCTGCGAATCTTTGTTACCGAAACAGCGATAATCCGGCTTTGGTCGAACGCACATTCGCGTTACTTCGTGACACAATTTTGTCCTCTACCTTGAGAGTGACCCATGGACACCCTGCAAAACATGCGTGCTTTCAGTTGCGTAGCCCAGCTAGGCAGTTTTACCGCTGCCGCGGCGCAACTGGATACGACCACCGCGAACGTGTCGCGGGCGGTCTCCAACCTGGAAGCCCATCTGCAAACCCGGCTGCTCAACCGCACCACCCGGCGCATAGCCCTGACCGAAGCGGGCAAGCGTTACCTGATGCGCTGTGAACAGATCCTCACCTACGTCGAAGAAGCCGAAGCCGAAGCCAGCGATGCCCATGCCCGGCCTGCCGGCCAACTGAAGGTGCATTCGATGACCGGGGTCGGTCAGCACTTCGTGGTCGATGCCATCGCCCGTTACCGCGAGTCGCACCCGGACGTGACCTTCGACCTGACCATGGCCAACCGCGTGCCCGACCTGCTCGATGAGGGCTATGACGTGTCCATCGTGCTGGCCACCGAACTGCCGGACTCCGGCTTCGTCTCGCAGCGCCTGGGCATCACCTACAGCATTGTCTGCGCCTCGCCCGAGTACGTGGCCAAGCACGGTTTTGCACACAAGCCGGTCGACCTGCTCCAGCATTCCTGCCTGCGCATGGTCAGCCCGGTGATCCCGCTGGAAAAATGGCTGTTCGATGGCCCGGAAGGCCAGGAACTGGTGAACATCACCAGCTCGCCGTTCCAGGTCAACTCGGCGGATGCGATGAAAACCGCGATCCGCAGCGGCATGGGTATGGGTGTGCTGCCGATCTACTCGGTCATCGATGGCTTGCGTGACGGCAGCCTGGTCCGGGTGATGCCGGAGTACCGGTTGCAGGAGCTGAACCTGTATGCCATCTACCCTTCGCGCCAGTACCTGGATGCCAAGATCAAGACCTGGGTCGAGTACCTGCGCAACTCGCTGCCGGAAATTCTGGCGGCCCATGAAGCCGACCTGAAAACCCATGAATTGCTGATCGCCAACTGAAAAAGCTGCTGCACGGCGGCGGTGGACAATGGTAGGTTGCTAACCAATCAACCCCAGCCACCGCCCTGAGAAGTTGCCCGATGAAAAAGACCGTCCTGGCCTTCAGCCGCATCACCCCGGCCATGGCCGAGCGCCTGCAGCAAGACTTCAACGTGATCGTGCCGAACCCCAAGCTCGGCGATATCAGTGCCCAGTTCAATGAAGCCCTGCCCGAGGCCCACGGGCTGATCGGCGCCGGCCGCAAGCTCGGCCGCGCGCAGCTGGAAGGCGCGGGCAAGCTCGAAGTGGTTTCCAGCGTCTCGGTAGGCTTCGACAACTACGACGTCGACTATTTCAACGAGCGCGGCATCGCCCTGACCAACACCCCTGACGTGCTCACCGAAAGCACCGCCGACCTGGGCTTCTCGCTGATCATGGGCTGTGCCCGCCGTACCGCCGAGCTCGACGCCTGGACCAAGGCCGGCAACTGGCAGGCCACGGTCGCCCCGTCGCACTTCGGTAGCGATGTGCATGGCAAGACGCTGGGCATCGTCGGCCTGGGCAATATCGGCGCCGCCATCGCCCGCCGTGGCCGCTTCGGCTTCAACATGTCGATCCTGTATGCCGGCAACAGCCGCAAGGCTGCGCTGGAACAGGAACTGGGCGCCCAGTATCGCAGCCTCGAGCAGCTGCTGGCCGAGGCCGACTTCGTCTGCCTGGTGGTGCCGCTGTCCGACGCCACGCGCAAGCTGATCGGCGCCCGTGAACTGAAGCTGATGAAACCGAGCGCGTTCCTGATCAACATCGCCCGTGGCCCGGTGGTCGACGAGGCGGCGCTGATCGAGGCGCTGCAGAACGGCACTATTCGCGGCGCCGGCCTGGATGTGTATGAGAAGGAGCCGCTGAGCGAGTCGCCGCTGTTCCAGTTGCCCAATGCGCTGACCTTGCCGCACATTGGTTCGGCGACTGCCGAAACCCGTGAGGCGATGGCCAACCGGGCGATGGAGAACCTGCGGGCGGCGTTGCTGGGTGAACGGCCGCGGGATCTGGTGAATCCACAGGTTTGGAAAGGTTGAAAGTTCTCTAGCGCCTGTACCGGCCTCTTCGCGGCTGAAGCCGCTCCTACAAGGACCGCGCAATACCTGTAGGAGCGGCTTCAGCCGCGAAGAGGCCGGTACAAGCAATTCATTTCATCTAGGCTGCCGCCGCCTGCCCAGCACCTTGCGCACCACATACCGCGGCCGATGCTTGGTCTCCTGGTAAATCCGCCCGACGTACTCCCCCAATATCCCGATGCCGATCAACTGCACCCCACCCAGGAACAGGATCGCCGTCATCATCGAGGGATACCCCGGCACATCATTGCCATGCAGCATCTTGTCGACCAGCATGTACACCGCAAAGGCAAAGGCGAACAACGACACCCCTGCGCCCACGTAGCTCCACAGCCGCAGCGGCACGGTGCTGAACGAGGTGATGCCGTCCAGTGCCAGGTTCCACAACCGCCAGAAGCTGAACTTGCTGTTGCCCGCCGCTCGCTCCGGCCGGTCGTATTCGACGATCGCGGTGCGAAAACCCACCCACGACAGCACGCCCTTCATGAACAGCTGCTGCTCGGGCAACTGGCGGATCGCAGCCACCACCTTGCGGTCGAGCAGGCGGAAATCGCCGACGTTCTCTTCGATATGGGTCGAGGCGATGCGATTGTGCAGGCGGTAGTAGAAGCGCGCACTCCAGCGCTTGAGGGGCGTATCGGCGGCTCGGCTACGACGCTTGGCCAGTACCACGTCGGCGCCATCCCGCCACAGCGCGATCATCTGCGCGATGACGTCGACCGGGTCTTGCATGTCGACATCGATCGGCACCACGGCATCGCCTTCGGCATATTCGAGGCCGGCGAACAGCGCCGACTCCTTGCCGAAATTGCGCGAAAAGTTGACCACCGTGACCCACTCGTCCCGCGCTGCCAACTCGGCGCAGATGTCTTCGCTGGCATCGCTGCTGCCGTCGTTGACGAACAGGATTTCCACCGTCACGTCCCGTAACGTCGGTTCGCTGCGCACCGCGTCATAGAAGCGCTCCAGGGTGTCCTGCTCGTTGAATACCGGCACGATCAGGGTGATGTTCATGAGCCCCTCCGTTTGAACACCACGGTGTGCGAAAAGCAGTAGCCAGCAACCAGGCTGGTTGCCGAGAAGGTCAGCAAGGTCAGCCAGGGCGACAGGCCCGCGAGGTCGGAAAGCGCTCCCAATGCCAGGCTGAGGCAGCCCATGCCCAACAGGAACAGCAGGTAACGCTTGCCGGTCGGCCTGACCGCGAAGGTGTAGCGGGCGTTGAACTGGTAGGACGCCGTGGCGGCCACTACAAAGGCCAGCAGGTTGCTCGGTGCCTGCTTCAGGCCCAACGCCAGGTGCAGGCCGAAGAACACCAGCCAGTGCACCAGCGTGTTGCCGATGCCGACCAGGCCGTAGCGGGCAAAATGGTGCCAGGTCACTGGCCATATCCTTCTGGCGGCTTGACCAGCACGTAGGCGTCGTCGCCGACCCGGTGGATGTCATAGAAGCGGTTCGACACCTGCGGCGTCGGGCTGGCTGCCAGCACCTGTTGCCGGTCCAGCGGTGGTGGCTGGTAGAACGTGTGCAGTTCGTCGATGCCTACGCGGGGCAACATCTCGGGTAGCACCAGGTAGTTGTAGGCGTGGATCTTCGCCATGGCCGGCATGGCCTGCAAGGTGCCCGCCGCCGCTGGAATCCATGGCCGCTTCAACCAGTAGCCGAGTACGTAGTAATGCTCTGCCTTGCCAAGCGACAAGAGATCATGGGCCAGCATCTGCGCGATGGACTGATGCAACGCTTTCTGCAAGACCAGCACCCGACCATAGGCGAACGAGAACGACAGCATGAACAGCAAGGGCGTGACCAGCGCCAGCAAACGCAAGCGTGGCCAACTGGCCAGTGCCCGGTGAACCAGGACATACAACAGCATCAGCAGGACACCCAGCCCCATCAGCACGCGGACCGTCCGCTCGAACTCCGCCAGCATCAAGATAAAGCCAGGCACACATAGCAGAACCAGCGCAACCGGCATCAGCAAGGCCGCCATCAAGCCCAGCCGCTCGCCCGCAGTAGCCGGGCGTTGCCATACGCGCTGCAACTCACGCAGCAACGCCAACGCGGCGCAGAGCAGCAGGAGTGCGAACAGCCAGGCATTACCGGGGGTGATCAGCAAGCTGACGACCTCGGCCGTGGTTCTCAGGCGTGCCAGCACCTCAGCCAGCCATCGCCCATCCAGCGGCAACAAGCCGCCGCGCGTCGAGGCCACGCTCCAGGCGCTGCTGGCGTAATACAGCAAAATCCCGAGCAGAAGCTGCCCCGCACGTGCCGCAGCCAGGCGACAGACCACAGCACCCCGGTCACCCTCGATCACTCGACGCATCACTTCCAGCGCACAGAGCCCGGCAAACACGTTGACGCTGGGCTGATAGAGCGCAGCGCCGGCAGCTACCAACAAAGTCCCGTACATCCCGCCACGCCAGCGCTGTGTACCCAGCGTGATCGCCCAGACTGCCGCTGCCATGGACAACGCCATGCTGGCGCCGTCGTACTGGTAGGAAAGGTTCTGCAGGAAATACGGTTGGAACCACAAGGGCAACACCAACAGCACGCAGCTCAGGCTCGGTGTCTCGAACCAATAGCGCAGCAAACGCACCAGCGCGTACCCGGTTACCAGCACCGCCAGCAGCAGCGGCAACGGATAGAGGTTCACGGCAGCGGGGGCGTAACTGAGTGCGGCGTACAAGGCGACCATCAACGGCCGCCCTACGTCCATCCAGTCGTTGCGCGCCAGATGCTCACGGGCGTAGTCGTCGAGAAACGGCATGTCGGCCATCAGCAATGGCAGGACATGCAGCAGCAACGCCGCGCAGCAGAGCAGCCACAGTTGCACAGGCGTAAGTGGCTTGTCCCATGGCGGCGGTGGCGGCATCCCCTTTCCCCGGATAAAGACTCCCGCAGAAGTCTAGCCAGCCGCCAACGCCCTATCCGGCATTTTTTGGCAGCCTCATGCCAGGGCGGCAGCCGGCTTGGGCCGAGGCTTGCGGAACACCAGCACATTACCCGCCATCACCGCCACCAGGCCCAGCAGCGCCGGTGTCGTCCATTGGTAACCTTCGGCAAACGCCGACACGTTCAGCGCCACCAGCGGGAACAGCACCGTGCAGTAGGCAGCCCGCTCCGGCCCCATGCGCCCGACCAGGGTCAGGTAGGCGGTGAAGCCGATCACCGAGCCAGGGATGACCAGGTACAGCAGCGAGCCAATGTAGCGGGTGTTCCATTCCATGGCGAAGGGGATGCCGCTGACCAAGCAATACACGGCCAGCATCGACGCGCCATAGACCATGCCCCAGGCATTGGTGGTCATCGGCTTGAGCCCGGCCTTCTGCTGCATGCTGGAGAGCATGTTGCCGGCCGAGAAACACAGCGTGCCGAGCAGTGCCAGGCCCAGGCCGTACAGCGTTTCGCGGCTGGCCGTGTGGTGCGAAAGCTCGGGCCAGAACAGCAGGCCGAGGCCGAGCAAACCCAGTGCACCACCACCGAGGACATTGCTGGCGATCTTCTGGCCGAAGAAGATCCGGGCGTTGAGGGCATTCCACAAGGTGGCAGTGGAGAACACCACGGCGATCAGGCCGCTGGCAATCCACTGGCTGGCCGTGAGGAAGCACATGAAGTTGACGCAGAACAGGCAGAACCCCTGCGCCAGACAGATCAGGTGGCCACGCCGGTTCATCGGCTGCAGGCGGCGGGTGAGCAGGAGAATGGCGAACAGGATCAGGCCGGCCAGGGCGAAGCGGTAGACGATCGACACCGGAATGGCGACTACGCCCAGTTGCAGTTTCAGGGCGATCCAGGTGGTGCCCCAGATCAGGACGGTGAGCAGGTACAAAGAGAGGTTCATGGCGTCGGTTCCTTGGGCCTTTCAAATTCAACGCCTTCAGTGTTCCCCCTGCCCACCACCACGCGCTTGCACAAACTTGCGCTTTTTGCCCACTGGTGGCTGTCAGCGAAACGCTGGCGCAGTACGATGAGCGCCAGAGGACCCGCCCATGACGCCACTCACCCAACTGCAAGTGTTCAACGCCATGCACGCCTCGCCCAACGCCCGGCTGGAGCTGAGCGCGCACCTGGGCGATGGGCTGGCTGCAGCGTTGTGGAGCAACCGCGACGACGCTCGCGACTATCAGGCGCCGAGCCATCACACGCTGTCGTGCTACATCGCCGATGGCACCGGTACCTTCCGTCGCCAGCGCCCGACCGACAAGGGTGCGCCTGACAAGCTGTGCATCATGCCGGCGGGGCATGAGTCGAACTGGGTGGTGAACGGTGCGATTCGCCTGGCCCACCTGTACATCAGCGAAGCGCAGTTCGCCCTGGGTTGCGTGCGCTTGCTCGACCGCGAGCCACGCGAACTGCAGCTGCAGGAGGCGACCTTCCTCGATGACCCGCAGCAATCCGTGCGCTTTCGCCAGCTGATCAGCCTGGCCTGGGATGAGCCCGCTGAACGGTTGCTGGCCAGCAGCCTGGCCCACGAGATCGTCGACCATGCCGTGCTGAGCCAGGTTGGCCTGCGCCAGGGGTTGCGCCTGAAAGGCGGGTTGGCGCCAAGCTTGCGCCGGCAACTGGTGGAATACATCGAGGCGCACCTCGACCAGCCGATTACCCTGGGTGAACTGGCACTGCGCAGCAACCTGTCCGAATACCATTTTGCGCGGATGTTCCGCAGCAGTTTTGGCCTGCCGCCGCATCAGTACCTGCTGGCGCGGCGCCTGCATCGCGCTTGCCAGCTGCTGCGCCTGGGCGAGCTGCCCTTGGGCCAGGTGGCGCTGCTGTGCGGCTTCGCCAGCGCCAGCCATTTCAGCAACCGCTTCCGCCAGGCATTCGGTGCAACCCCTGGCGAGTATCGCTCGGCCGTGAGCTCGTGAAACTGGGGCCGCTGTGCGGCCCATCGCGGGACAAGCCCGCTCCTACAGGAGATCGCGGTCCCCTGTAGGAGCGGGCTTGTCCCGCGATGGGCTGCAAAGCAGCCCCAACTACCTAGAACTCGAGGGTGCTGGACAGGCTCACCTGCCGCGCATCGCCAATGGCAACGAAATACTGGTTCACCGCCGAGCTGTAGTAGACCTTGTCGAACAGGTTCTTCACGTTCAGCTGCAAGCGCACATTGTGCTCGTCGAGCTTGGTCTCGTAGGTGGCGAACGCATCGGCCACGGTGTAGCTCGGCAGGTCGAAGGTATTGGTCGAGTTCCCCGGCCGCTCGCCTACATAGCGCGCCCCGGCACCGAAACGCAGGCGATCGCCGCCGAACAGGCTGCCGAAGTCATACACCGCCGACAGCGAACCGGTGTGCCGGGCCACGTTCTGCAGCCGGTTGCCCTCAAGGTCGGGATCCTTGGTCACCTTGGCATCGGTATACGCGTAACTGCCGATCAGGCTCCAGCGCTCGCTGAGTTGCCCGGTCAAGTCGAGTTCGACACCCCGTGAGCTGACTTCCCCTGCGTTGCTGTACACCGTCTCGCCGGTGCCACTGTCGAAGTTGGCGACCAGCACGTTGCGCTTGGTGATGTCGAACAGCGCCAGGGTACCGGTGAGGCTACCCGGCATGTCGAGCTTGGCCCCCAGCTCCCAGGACTTGCCCTCCTCCGGTGCCACCGACGAGTCCAGCACCACGCCACCGGTCAGCGGGGCGATGCTGGAGTTGGGCTTGAAGGACTCGCTGTAGCTACCGTAGAACGACAGCTGGTCATCGACCTTGTAGACGATGCCCGCATGCGGCACCCAGGCTTGGCCGTTGCTGTCGGTATTGGCCTTGAACGGACGACCGCGGCCGGCGTACTGGTCATATTGCTGATAACGCGCGCCAGCGACCAGGATCCAGTGCTCATCCAGGTGCAGCGCGTCCTGCACGAACAAGGCGTCGGTGCGCAGCTTGTCGGTCTGGTCGCTGTCGCTGGCGCGCACCGTGGTGCCCTCCACTTCCTGGCCGTAGACCGGGTTCAGGTAGCTGAAGGTGGATCGAGAGGTCTGACGGATCAGATCGCCACGAAAGATCTTGCGGTCTTCGTGGTCGATGCCGAACAGCAGGTCGTTCTGCATGCCCGCCACTTCGACATTGCCATTGAGGCTCAAGGTGGCGAACTGGTCGCGGCTCATGGCGTTGTGGGTGCCATCGATGCTGCGCGTCAGCGTGCCCTTGGCCTCGTTCACGCCGGTCACGCGAACCTGGCTGGCATCGTAGGTCTCGCGATTGAAGCTGTAGCCGAAGTGCAGCTTCCAGTCGTCGGCCAACTGATGGTCGACTTCCAGGCGGTAGAGGTCGGAGCGCCCTTCCATGTCATTGAACGGCTCGTCCAGGCGGCGGGTGGCCGGAATGTCCAGCGGGTGGCCGTTGCTGCCGAAGGCCGTGCCGCGGTCGAACGGGTAGAGAAACTCGCGGTGCTCGTAGGCCAGCACCACCTGGGTGTCTTCGCCGAGCCAGGCCAGCGACGGCGCCACCAGCGACTCGCGGTGCACGCCGAAGTTGCGCCAGTAGTCTTCGTCCTCGTGGTCGACGATCAGGCGATAGGCGAAGTTGCTGTCACCCAGCGCGCCGGTGCTGTCAAAACCACCGCCGCTGCCGTTCTTGCCGCTGCCATAGGTGGAACCGCGCACTGTCAGGGCGTTGTACTGCTGCAGTTGCGGGCGCTTGCTGACCACGTTGATCACCCCGCCCGGGTCCTGGATGCCGTACAGCAGCGAGGCCGGACCCTTGAGTACTTCGACCCGCTCGGTGCTGGCGTTGAGGCTGCGGCCCTGCACCAGCGGCATGCCGTCACGCATGATCGAGCCGTCGCGGTTGTCACCGAAGCCACGTTTCATCACCGTGTCGGAAGTGCCACCGAAGTTGTTGCCCTGGGTGATGCCGCTGACGTTGGCCAGGGCGTCATCGAGGTTGCGCGGGGCCTGGTCGCGGATGACCTGGGCTGGCACCACGTTGATCGCTTGGGGGATGTCCTGGGATGGGCCCTGGCCGCGCATGATCGACGCATTGGCGGGTGGCTGATAGCTGTAGCTGTCCATTTGCGAGGTCACTGTAGTGGCCTGCAGGTTGAGGGCGCCCGAGGTATCCACAGGTTCGAGCGTCAGGGTGCGTGCGTCGAGGCGGCGCCAGGTCAGGCCGCTGTTGCCCAGCAACTGTCGCAGGGCCTCTTCGGCACTGAACGAGCCGTTGACGGCCGGGGCCTGCACGCTGGGCAGCTCGAGGGTGTAGACCACACTCTGGCCAGTGGCACGGCTGAACGCGTTGAGGGCTTGAGCCAGCGGCTGGCTGGCCTGGGCGAAAGTGTGCAGTTGGCGTTGCTCGGCGGCCATTAGGCCAGGGGCAGCGGTGATGGCCGAGCACGCTGCAAGGCCGAGCCAGAGGGGAACGCAACGCGGGGAGAACTTCATGGACGCTGACCTGTGAGAGGGTTATTACTGCGAATGAATCGCACTTCCACTCATTACACGGATGCCAACTGCTGTTACCTCATCCGTTTTTGAAATTTTTTGTCAGCGAATTACGGTCAGCCGCCCCAACAAGGTTTGCCGCGAGAAGCCCAGCACCTTGCCCAGCGAGTCCAGAGCTGCCAAAGGCTCATCCACCGGGAAGCTGCCGCTGACCTTGCGCCGCCCCAACTCGCCGTCGAGCAACACGATGCGCCCGGGGTAGTAGCGGCCCAGGTCTGCCACCACCTGCGCCAGCGGTACCTGGTAATAATTCAGCCATCCTTGGCGCCAGGCCAGGCGGCTGTCGCTGTCCACGCTCGCCAGCTCACCTGCTTGCCCGTCGGCATAGACCAGCTGCTGATTGGCCGTCAGTACCTGGCCGACCTGCCCCGCTGCCGGGATAACCGCCACGCGCCCGCTGCGCACGGTGACCTGGGCGCCCTGCCCCTGGTCGCGTACTTCGAACTGCGTGCCCAGCACCCTTACTTCGCCGCCAGCGGCTTCCACCACGAATGGTTGCCCCGTGTGGGTAACCTGGAAGAACGCTGCGCCATGCAACACGCGCACACGGCGTTCGCCTTGCTCGAAGTCGACGGTGATGGCACTGCCCGCATCCAGGGTCACCTGTGACTGGTCCGCCAGGGTCACCAGGCGAATCGCATCACTGCTGCTGAAATCGGCCTGCAGGTTCAACAACCAGTCACTGGGCCGCCAGCCGCCCGCCATGCTGACGGCCAGCACCAGGCACGCCGCGGCCAATGCCATGCCGGCGCGCCGCCAATGCCCTTTCGCAGGCGGCTTGGCCATGGCCAGCAAGTAGCGCTGCAAATCTGCCTGTTCTTCCTCGGCCAGACGCGCTGCCGGCGCTTCGCTGAGCTGCCACAGCAACTGGGCCTCGGCGTAGGCTTCGCGATGCTGCGGGTCTTCCAGCAACCAACGCTTGAACGCCGCGCTGCTGGCCGCTGCCGGCTGTTCGTTGATGCGGATCAGCCACTGCAAGGCAGCCTCGGACTGGGCTGCGGTGATCAGGTCTGGATGGCTCATCGGCGGGCGCTCCCAGGCCTGCGAGTGAAGGTCGCGGGCTCGGCAACACTGGCCTTGCACGCTTCGAGGGCGCGCATCATATGCTTTTCCACACTGCTCTGGGAAAGCTCCATGGCCTTGGCGATTTCGCCGTATGTGCAGCCGTGAACGCGATTGAGCAGAAAGATCTGCCGGGTACGCTCGGGCAGTGCTCGCAAGGCGGCTTCCACGCGCTGCAGGTCATGATCGACCTCGACAGCCTGCTCCGGCGCCTGGGCCAGGCCGGCTTCATCCAGCGGCAGCGATGCTTCGGCGACGCGTTCGCGGCTGCCCTCACTGCGCAGGTGATCAATGGCCAGGTTGCCGGCGCAGCGCAAGAGGTAGGTGTCGAGCGCTTCGACCTTTACCTCGGGGCGGCGCCAGAAGCGCAGGAACAACTCCTGTACCAGGTCGGACGCGGTGGCACGGCAGCCCACCCGGCGACTGACCAGCGCCTCCATGCGCGCACGCTGGGCCAGGAATACCTCGACGAAGCGCGCGCGGGTGCCGTCGCTCTCGGTTTCGCTCAAGGCATCACCCGGCAAACACGGCCAACAGCGGGCCCAGTACCAAGCTGACAGCAGCCAGGCCTAACAGCACACGTGGCAGATAGGGCAAGCAGAACACCCACAAGGTGGCACCAGCCATCAACAGCGCGACCCACTCCACCAGACCGTGAGCCCAGCCACGCCAGTGAACGCAGAGGAACAGCGACAAAGTCAGCAACAGCCAGCCCGCAACGCGCAATACACGCAACTGACCGGGGCCGGGCTTGCGCTTGAGCAGCTCGCTGAAGTGTTTGTCCATCGCCAGGCACAATGCGGCGAAGCCGGCGTATTCGATCAGGGCAATACTCAGCATCACAGCACCTCGACCCTTTTGGTCGCTGCCTTGGTCGCCCGTGGCGCACGCTTGGCGACAGGCTTCGGGGCGCGCAGCATCTTGCTTGCGGCCCAGGCCAGGAACAGCCCGCACGCCAGGGCGGTAAGGTCGAACCCGGCCATGGCCCAGTCACCCGCAGGCATAGAGGCGTTCAACCCTTGGCCCGTGCTCAGGGCATTGAGCAATGGCAGCAGGGCAAAGGCCAGTGCGCCCAGTGCCAGCTGCTCGCCCCAGGCCTTGCGCCCCGGGCGCAGCACGGCATGCAGCAGCGACACCAGCCAGACCAGGAAGAACGTGTTCACCTCCCAGTCGGCGCGCCCTTGCAGTGACACGGTCAGCAGCCGGTTGGCCCAGAAGAAGCCGGCCACAGCCAGGATCAGGCCGCTCATGCTGGCGATGTTGAGCACTTCGACCAGGCGCAGTTCGCCCGGCAGGCGTTCGCTCTTGGCATGCTTGAGCTGACGCTTGCCCAGCCACATGACCAGGCCAGTGCCGATCACCGCTGTACCGGCAAGCCCGAAGGCAAAGTACAACCAACGCAGCCAAGGCCCGGCGTAGTTGCCCATGTGCAGGCCGGCGAAACTGAAGGAGGTCATCATCGTTGCGCTTTCCGGGGCGCCCTGTTTCAGCAGTTCACCGGTGGCACCATCGAAGGTCCAGCTGGCACTGCGCTTGTAGGGGACGTTGTCCGCCGATGACTGGGTGAAGGTGACACGGGCATTGCGATCACCGGCGTTCTGCACCTGGATGAAGCCCATGCGCGCGCCTGGCACCTGCGCCTGAACCTTGGCATAGAGGCTCGCCAGCGGCACCAGGGGTGCAGCGACATTGGCCACCCTGGGGGCCTCGTCGCGGCCGAACAGGTCATTGAAGTAATCGCCGGTATTACCATAGCTGGCCATGATGCTGGCCGGCATGACCATGTACATGAACAGCACCAGGCTGCTGTAGCTGATCATCAGGTGGAACGGCAACACCAGCACGCCGATGGCGTTGTGGCCATCCAGCCATGAGCGCTGGCCCTTGCCGGGGCGGAAGGTGAAGAACTCCTTGAAGATCTTCTTGTGGGTGATGATCCCGGTGACCAGCCCCAGCAGCATGATGAAGGCGCACAGCGTCGACAGCCAGCGGCCCCACGGATACGGCATCTGCAGTTCGAAATGGAACCGATAGAAGAAATCGCCGCCACGGCTGTCACGCGCCTCGACCGGCTGCCCGCTCTGCGCGTCCAGATCCTTCCTGACAAAGCCTCGACGCCCGCCCTCGGGGTCGCGCCAGCCGACGTTCAAGGCAGCCTCGCGCTCGCTGGGCAGGCGGATCATCCAGCTGCCCGAATGCGCGGCGTTGCTCTCCAGATAGCGCTGGGCCAGCCCCAGGCTGGCTACCGGGTCGAGTGCATGGCGGCGCACTTCCGGCTGCGCCCAGTGGCTGACTTCATCCTTGAAGTACGACAGGGTGCCAGTAAGGAAGATGGCGAACAGCAGCCAGCCAAAGATCAGGCCGGTCCAGGTATGCAGCCAGGCCATCGCCTGGCGGAAGCCTTCCTTCATGGGTTTTTCATCCAGTAGGCGAACCCGCCGAGCAGCCCCAGTACCAGGCTCGGCAGCAGTACGCCGAGCCAGGCACGCCAGGCGCTGCGACAGGCGAAGCACCAGATGAAGGCCAGCAGGTAGAACACGAACGAGAGCATCAGGCCAGTGAGCGTGGCGTCGACCTGGGGCAATGGCAGCAACAGGGCCAGACAGACACTGGCCAGCGACGCCAGCAGATAGCCGCCCAGCAACGCCGCCAGGCTGCGTGAAAACACGGCCAGGCGATAGCTGAGAGGAAGTCCGGCGGCGGAGCGCTTCATGGCGTGAGTCCGGGGGAATGGGGGTGCAATAGTAATGATTTCAATTCTCATAAGCAAAGTCTGAGAGACGGTAGGCATGAGGATTGCCGGAGTCGGCACACCTCCCTATAATGCGAACAATTCTTACTACCAGTTGCGCTAGTTGGCGCCGGAGTATCCTCGGTGTCCAGCGCCCTCTCATCCACGGTCGAAGGCCTCTACCACGCCCATCACAACTGGCTGACCGGCTGGCTGCGCCGGCGCCTGGGCTGCCCGCAAAGCGCCGCCGACCTGGCTCAGGACACCTACGTGCGCCTGCTGCAGGCGCGCGAAGCCCCGCAACTGGTCGAGCCAAGGGCGTTTCTCGTCACCGTGGCCAAGCGCGTGCTGTGCAACCACTTCCGCCGCCAGGAGCTCGAGCGTGCCTACCTCGAAGCGCTGGCCCAGGTCCCGGAAAGCGTCGCCCCGAGTGAAGAGCAGAAAGCGATCATCTTCGAGACCCTGCTGGAGCTCGACCGCTTGCTCGATGGCCTGCCGCCGCTGGTCAAGCGCGTGTTCCTGCTGGCCCAGGTCGACGGCCTGGGCCAGACCGAAATCGCCCGCGAGCTGGGCATTTCACTGGCTACGGTCAAGCGCTACCTGAACAAAGCAGCCCTGCGCTGCTACTTCGCCCTGTGAACAGCTCTTTTTCTGCGCAGGTGGCCGAACAGGCCGTGCACTGGTTGATCGAGTCCCAGGGCGACGACTTCGACCACAGTCAGCAACAGGCCCTGCAGCGTTGGCTGCTGTCCAATGACGAACATCAGCGCGCCTGGGCCCATATCCAGCAGGTCAACCAGCGCCTGCGCGGGGTCGCCTCGCCCGTGGTGCATGCCACCCTGCAGGCTCCGCACTCCCCTGCCCGCCGCCGTGCGCTCAAGGCACTGTTGCTGTTCGGCGTGGCCAGTGCTACCGGCCTGGGCCTGCATTCGCACAATCCGCTACCTGGCCTGATGGCCGATTACCGCAGCCCGCTCGGGCAACGGCGGCGGATGCAGCTGGACGATGGCAGCCTGCTGCAACTCAATACCCGCAGCGCCGCTGATGTGCACTTCGACAGCCAACAGCGCCTGGTGCGGCTGCTCGAGGGCGAACTGGCGCTGGACGTGGCCAGTGATACACGCCCCTTGCTGCTGCGTACCGATCAGGGCGCCATGCGCCTGGACAGCGGGCGCTTCAACGTGCGTGAGTTCGACGGCTTCAGCCTGGTCTCGGTGCTCTGCGGCAAGGCCAGCTTTGCCGGCCACGCGCTGCTCGCCGGGCAGCGCGCCCGCTTCACCGCGCACGGCTGGCAGGCCATCGCCCCCGTGGATCGCAACAGCAGCGCCTGGGTCGACGGCATGCTGGTGGCCTCGCAGATGCGCCTGGTGGACTTCCTCGCCGAACTTGGCCGCTATCGCCAAGGGCAGCTGGGCTGCAGCGAGACGGTAGCCAACCTGCGGGTTTCTGGCTCGTATCCGCTGGATGACAGCGAGCAGATCCTGCACATGCTGGAAGTGGCGCTGCCGGTGCGGGTGCGACGCTTCACCCGTTACTGGGTAACGGTCGAGCCTCGGCTCGGGTGAAAAAATGTTCGATTACCTGAGCCGATTCCACACCCTCGCGTGACAGAGAAGGCAGAACCCCTTCTCACAGGACTCATGACGATGCCCTTGCGCCCTCACCCGCTCGCCCACGCCCTGCTGCTTGTCACCAGCCTCGGACTCGCCAGCCCAGCGCTGCAGGCTGCCGAAGCACGCACCTACCACATCTCCGCCGGCTCGCTGGAAGAGGCCTTGAATCAGTTCGGCCGCGAGAGCGGCGCGTTGATCTCGTTCGGCTCGCAACTGACCCAGGGCCTTGCCAGCCAAGGGCTGGATGGCCAGTACGAGGTCGCCAAAGGTCTCGATGCGCTGTTGCGTGGCAGTGGCCTGCAGGCTCGCCAGGAGTCTGACAACGCTTTCAGCCTGCAACCGGTTGCCACATCGGCCCCAGGTGCTGCGGTGGAGCTCGGCACCTCGACCGTGGTGGGCGACTGGCTGGGTGAAGCGCAGCAAGATAACGTCTTCGAGCACCCCGGTGCGCGAGACGTGGTGCGCCGCGAGGAATTCGAACGCAGCGGCGCCAGCACTGCGCGTGAAGTGCTCAACCGCATCCCCGGCGTGAACGCCCCGGACAACAACGGTACCGGCAGCCATGACCTGGCACTGAACTTCGGTATCCGCGGCCTCAACCCGCGCCTGGCTTCGCGTTCTACCGTGCTGATGGACGGTATTCCGGTACCGTTCGCGCCCTATGGCCAGCCCCAGCTTTCGCTGGCACCGATCAGCATGGGCAACATGGATGCGGTGGACGTGGTGCGCGGCGGCGGTGCCGTACGCTATGGCCCGCAGAACGTCGGCGGCATCGTCAATTTCGTCACCCGCGCCATCCCCGAAGAGGCGACCTTCAAGGCCGCCATGCAAAACCAGATCAGCCCTTCTTCGAGCCAGGATGGTTTGAAGAACAGCGCCAATCTGCTGGTCGGCAGCACCAATGAAAACGGCCTGGGCGGAGCCCTGCTGTATTCCGGTGTGCGCGGTAGCGACTGGCGTGAGCATAGCGACACACAAATCGACGACTTGATCCTCAAGGGCAAGCTGCAACTGGACGACGCCAACAGCTTGCATGCCATGGCTCAGTACTACGAGGGCGAAGCGCAGATGCCTGGCGGCCTGAGCACGGCCGATTTCGACGACGACCCGTATCAGTCGACACGCCTGAAGGACAAGTTCTGGGGACGTCGCACGCTGTTCAACTTTGGCTACGACTACAAGCAGGACGACCGGCAGTTCAGCGTCAACAGTTTCTTCACCAAGACCCTGCGCAGCGGCTACCTGGACCAGGGCAGCTTCGTTTCGTTGTCGCCACGTGAATACTGGGTACGGGGTATCGAGACCCGTTTCTCGCAAGGTGTCGCCCTGGGTGACAGCTGGCACGAACTGGGCATCGGCTACCGCTATGTCAACGAGGCCGGCCACGAGTTGCGCTATCGCGAACCGACCAGCGCCGACCGCCTGCCAACAACCGCCAGCCGCAACGACCGCGATACCCGTGGCAGCACCGAGGCCCATGCCATCTACCTGGACGACCGCATCGACATCGGCCGCTGGACCATCACACCGGGCATCCGCTACGAGATGATCGATTCCGAACAGAGCAACAAGATCAACGGTCAACGCTACCAGGGCAGCTACAACACCGCGCTGCCAGCACTGAACGTGATGTATCACCTGACCGACCAATGGAACCTGTACGCCAACACCGAAGGTTCATTCGGCAGCGTGCAATACAGCCAGATGCCCAACCGCGTCAGCAGCGGCGAAGTGAAACCGGAGAAGGCACGTACCTGGGAGGTCGGTACCCGCTACGACAACGGCGACCTGCAGGCCGAATTCGGTGTGTTCCTGATCAACTTCGACAACCAGTACGAAAGCAATCAGACCAATGACTCGGTGATCGCCCGTGGCGAGACCCGTCATCAGGGCATCGAGACCAGCGTGCGCTATGCGCTGGATGGCCTGAGCCCGGCACTGGCCGGTTTCGACGTGCACGCCAGTTATGCCTTCGTTGACGCGACCATCCGTGAAGATGGGCCGAACAAGGGCAATCAGGTGCCGTTCTCGTCGCGACACAAAGGCAACCTGGGCGTGGGTTACACCGAAGGGCCCTGGCAGCTGAACCTGGATGGCAGCTTCCAGAGCAGCCAGTATGCCGACAACGCCAATACCAGTGCCGAGAGCGCCGATGGCAGCACCGGGCGCATCCCTGGCTACATGCTGGTCAGCACCCGTGCTGGCTATGACTTCGGGCCGCAGCTGTCGAACCTGAAGGTGGCGGTGGGGGTGAAGAACCTGTTCAACCGCGAGTACTACACGCGGTCGTTCGATGACAACAACAAGGGCAAATACGTGGGTGAGCCGCGGACCTTGTATGTGCAGACGTCGGTGGAATTCTGAGATAGCGCCGGCGCTGAAGTTTTCAGAAACCGGGGCCGCTTTGCGGCCCCCTCTGGCGAATTTGCAACAGAAAATTTATTTTCAAAAAGGGGTTGAATTCGCTCCGCCGTTGCCTGACCTTAGAGTCAAGAGGCGCAGAATTTCCAAGGCCCTCAATGGCCTAGGCACGCCTCCATGCGAGCAAGCTGAATAAGGATTGGAATCATGCAAATCCAGGTCAACAGCAGCAACCATATCGAAGGCAACATCCGTCTCAACGAGTGGGTCCGCAGCACGCTGGAAGCCACCCTCGAACGCTATGACGACGACCTCACCCGCATCGAGGTGCATCTGCGTGACGAGAACGGCGCCAAGCCCGGCCCGCATGACAAACGCTGCCAGTTGGAGGCTCGCCCGAAAGGCCATCAGCCGATTTCCGTGACCCACACCGCCGCTTCACTGGACCAGGCGGTCGACGGTGCCGCCAGCAAGCTGAACAATGCGCTGGAGCACTTCTACGGCAAGCTGCGCAGCAAGCGCGGTGCACTGGAACTGAGTGACCCAGAGGCCTGATCATCTGCAAGAACAACAACGCCCGGCCTGTGCCGGGCGTTTTCGTGCCCCGATCGATGGGGCTGAACCAACCTGCGGTTTACCCGGTCAACTTCTGCAGTCATTCATTGCAGACCCCGACCATGAACAATCCCTTTGAACAGATCAGCACCGCCTTCGCCCCCGAGTACCGGGTCAACCTGAGTATCGAACGGCTGGACGGCAGCATCATGCTGACCCTTTCCGACGACGCCGGTGTGGTCGCCAAGCGCCTGATCAGCCAGGCCCAGCGCAATGACCCGGTGCGCCTGCAGCGAATCATCGACAGCATCCGCCTGGGCCTGGCCATCGAACTGGGGCAGAACCCGTTGCAGGTCCTCGCCGCCCTGACCCGCGACAGCCGCCACGCGCCACGTCACCTCGCAGCCGTCGGCGTGGCCAACTGAGGGCTACTTGCCCTCCTCCACTTCCTTGCCGCTGGCGTCCAGCACCTTGGTCGAGGGGTAGCGGTACGAGGCGTAACGCACCACCAGGATCGAGAACGCCAGCAGCAGGATGCCGCCACATACGTACAGCAGCCCTTCGTCCGGCGCCTTGTGGTGCGACACATCGCCAATCAGCAGGCGCGTCAGCGCAGTGATCGCCACATACAGCAGGAATCGGATCGGCATGTGGTTGGTCTTGAAATAGATGCCGACCATCGCCCCGAGCTCCAGGTAGATGAACAGCAACAGGATGTCATCGACGCTGATCCCACCCTTGCCGAGCATGTCCAGGAAGGTCACCACCGCCGCGTAGGCGGTAATCGCGCCGATGCCGAACAGCGCCAGGTAGTGGAACGCTTCCACACACAGGTTACCCAGCGCGTCGGCCGAGCCGTGCAGGCCCTTGCGCAGTTTTTCAGCCCATTTGATATCCACGATGTGCGATTCCCCGATACGACATGAAGGATGATGCGTCACGCCTGTGACGCTTGTGCCATGCAGTTAAAGGGCCAGGCCCCTGCCTTGGAAGGCGACCGATTGCCGCAAGGCACGGGCGGCGTGCGAATTCAGCACAGCTACAATTTCTGGTTGCGAAACGACCGCATTGCCATTACTGTACATCGATACAGTATTCGGTAACGGCAATCTGCCCGAATGCCTGGATAGCAACTGAACCGCAAAGCAGCAGGCGCACGACCGCCCCCTGCTACCACTGACCGAGAGGCCTCGTATGGCTGTTGAGATTCTTTACCGCAGCACGCGCGATTTGGAGACCACGTTCTTGGACCGCAAACTCGCAGACGCCCACGACCAGATGCTGGAACTGGCCGAGGTGCTTACCCAGGTTCTGGTGAAGCATGTACCGGGGCTGGATGAAAACCTTGCCGAAGAGGCAAGCATCTTCATGGCCAAGAACAGAACGGTGTTTGCAGCGGCGTTCAAGAACAATGCGGCGGCTTTGGCTGATCTGGATGCAGCGGAAAAAGGCAGCGAGTAAGCGGCTTGAAGGCGCTGCGGCGCCCGGCTTCAACCATAAAGCAAACGCTCGGCCAGCATCTGCGCCACCCGGGCCGGTGAGCGCTTTTCCGCTTGGGCATGGCCGAACACCTCAGTCAGCCGCGTTGGTATCCGCGCCAGGTGCGCGGTGATGGTACTCAGGTCGCCACCCCGATGCTTCAGCGCCACGTAGATCAGGCCACCGGCATTGATCACATAGTCGGGGGCATACAGGATGCCGCGTGACTCCAACTGGTCAGCCACCTGCAGCGTAGTCAGCTGATTGTTCGCCGCCCCCGCCACCGCCGCGCAACGCAACTGCATCACCGTCTGGCCATTGAGCACCGGCCCTACGCCACAAGGCGCGAAAATATCGCAGGGGGTGCTGATCAAGGCGTCATTGGTCACCGGGTGAGCATTGAACTGCTCCACCGCCAGGCGTACCCGACCTGGGTCAAGGTCGCTGACCAGCAACTCTGCGCCCGCCGCGTGCAGCTGCTCGGCCAGGGCATAACCAACATTGCCCAACCCCTGCACGGCCACGCGCAGGCCTTCGAGGTTGCTGCTGCCCAGGCGTGCCTGCGAGGTGGCGCGGATGCCGGCGAACACGCCCATGGCGGCATGCGGTGACGGGTCACCGGAGGCCGTGGTGCTGGTGACATGCGGTGTGCTCTGGGCAATGCAGTCCATGTCCAGGGTCGAGGTACCGCTGTCCACGGCAATGATGAAACGCCCTTGCAGGGTATCGATGAAGCGGCCGAATGCCTCGAACAGTGCCGCGCGGTTTTCCACATGCGGGTTACGCATGATCACCGCCTTGCCGCCCCCCAAAGACAACCCCGCCAGCGCCGCCTTGTAGCTCATGCCCTGGGCCAGGCGAATGGCGTCGGTCATGGCGCTCTCGTCATCGGCATAGGGCAGGTAGCGACAACCGCCTACCGCCGGGCCCAACTTCTCGCTGTGAATCGCCACGACGGCTTTGAGGCCGGTGGGTGGGTCAATGAACAGGTGCAGCGACTGGGTACGGGTGCTTTGCATCAGCGCGAACATCGACGGGCTCCCCAACGAGGTGCTCCTACCAGTATAGGCACGCGCCAGATGCAGGCGCTGCGGGCGGACCACTGGACGAATCCACGCCCCCCAGCTAATACTCAAGCGTGTGTGGAGAGCCCCCATGAAGCCACGTCAAGCCTGCCTGGCCTGCCTGGAGCGCGAGCCGGTCGCCCTGCTGGAAGCTGCGTTGTGGATCGCCGTCGAGCATGATCGAAAGGTCGAGCCTGCGGCCAGCCTTGCCACATTGCAAAACCTGCAAGGGCAGATCAGTGCCTGCCTGCCCATGCTGCCGTTATCCGAACTGGCCCAGCCGCTGCTGCGCCAGCTCAACGCACTGGGTTTCCAGCAAGACGAATACCACCCACTGCGCCCGCAAGCGGCGCTGCTGGACAAGGTACTGCTGCGCCGACGCGGCCAACCCCTGGCACTGGCCATCATCACCCTGGAACTGGCCCGGCGCCTGTCCATACCCCTGGAGGGCGTGGCATTCCCTGGACACTTCCTGCTGCGCGTGCCCGGTGCCGATCACCTGCTCGACCCTTGCGGGGGCCGCCGCCTGTACCCCAATGATTGCCGCGAGCTGCTGGCGCGCCAGTTCGGCCCGCATGTGCCGCTGACCGCCGAACACTTGCAAGGTGCCAGCGCCACGCAGATGCTGCAGCGCCTTTCGCGCAACCTGCGCCAATTGCATATCAGCAACGACAATCACCTGGCCGCGCTGATCGATGCCGAACGGGTCATGCAACTGGGCCCGGCGCAGGCCAGTGACTACATGACCCGCGCAACACTGTATCAACACCTGGACTGCCCCCAGGCCGAACGCTTCGACCTGGAGCATGCCCTGCTGCTGACCGACGACCCGGTCCAGCGCCTGAAGCTATCCGAACGTATCGGCAACCTACCGACGGTGAACCGTTCGATTCACTGAGCCGGTGTGTCCGCCTGGGAGGACGGATGCGCCTTGGCGAACGCCGGATGCCCCTTGGCCAGTGCGGCGACCCGGGCGATGCGTGGGTAGCCGCTGAGGTCGATATTGAAGCGCTCGGCCGCATACAACTGCGGAATCAGGTAGACATCCGCCAGCCCCGGCTCATCGCCAAAGCAATAACCGTGATCGCCAATCAACTGCTCCACGGCGGCCAGCCCCTGACCAATCCAGTGGGCGATCCACTGATTGACCTGCGCCTCGTCATGGCCCAGCTGGCGCAACTGGTTGAGCACACTGACATTGTGCAGCGGGTGCACATCGCAACCGATGATCGCCGCCACGCCACGCACCTTGGCACGCAGTGCAGCGCCAGCCGGCAGCAGCGCAGGCTGTGGATGAACCTCCTCCAGGTACTCGATGATCGCTGGCGACTGCACCAGCAATTCACCGTCGTCGGTGCGCAAGGCCGGCACCCGGCCTTGCGGGTTGACCGCGACGTAGGCATCACCGCGCTGGTCGCCCTTGAGCAGGTTGACCGGCAGGGCCTGGTACTCCAGGCCCTTCAGCGCCAGGGCAATGCGCACCCGATAGGAAGAGGTGGAACGGTAATAGGTATACAGCTCCATGGCTTGCTCCCTCAGTTGGCTGCGATGATCTTGCCGCGGCATTCGCCGAAGCCGATGCTGGCCACGCCATCACGCTTGCAGCGGGCGCGCAGGATGATCTCGTCACCGTCTTCGAGGAACTTGCGGATTTCGCCGCTGGCCAGCTCCACCGGCTGCTTGCCGCCCACGGTGGTTTCCAGCAGGCTGCCGTAGGCATCTGGCGTGGCACCGGACAGGGTGCCGGAACCGAACAGGTCGCCAGGCTGCAGCTGGCAGCCGTTGACGCTGTGGTGGGCGATCAGCTGGGCCACGGTCCAGTACATGTTCAAGGTGTTGCTCAAGGCCAGGCGGTGAGCCGGCATGCCTTGCTCGCGCATGCGCTCGGTAAGCAGCAGCACTTCCAGTTCGATATCGAAGGCACCATTGGCCTGGTCACGCTGATCGAGCAGGTAAGGCAGCGGCTGTGGGTCACCTTCCGGGCGGGCCGGCTGGGCACAGCGGAAGGGCTCCAGGGCTTCGGCGGTGACGACCCACGGCGAAATGCTGGTGATGAAACTCTTCGACAGGAACGGGCCCAGTGGCTGGTATTCCCAGGCCTGGATGTCCCGCGCCGACCAGTCGTTGAGCAGGCACAGACCGGCAAGGTGCTGGTCAGCCTCGGCAATCGGGATGGCCTGGCCCATGTCGTTGCCCTGGCCGATCCAGATGCCCAGCTCCAGTTCGTAGTCCAGCCGCGCGCAGGGGCCGAAGCTCGGCTCGGTGTGGCCGGCCGGCAGGGTCTGGCCTTTCGGGCGACGGACCTCGGTACCCGATGGGCACAAGGTCGAAGCGCGGCCGTGGTAGCCGATCGGTACGTATTTGTAGTTGGGCAGCAGAGGGTTGTCGGGGCGGAACAGCTTGCCGACGTTGGTGGCGTGCTGGATGCCGACGTAGAAGTCGGTGTAGTCGCCGATTTTGGCCGGCAGGTGCAGCTGACACTCACTGGCTGGATACAGCGCAGCCTTGAGCACAGCCTGATGTTCGCTGTGTTCGCCCAACAGCACCAGCAGACGCTCACGCAGCGCCACCCGGGCATCGCGCCCCAGCGCGAAGAAGCCGTTCAGCGCACCGCCGCGGGTGGCTTCCACCGCTGTCTTGGCCTGACCATCGAACAGGCCCGCGGCCAGTGCGGCTTCAAGGTCAAGGATGGCATCGCCAATGGCGACGCCACAGCGCAGTGCTTCACCCGGGCGGCTGAAGATGCCCAGCGGCAGATTCTGCAGCGGGAAGTCGCTGTGCCCGTTGGCGTGCTCGACCCAGCTACGGGCAATGGCGGTCTGGTTCATGGTTATCTCCGGTTCGGGTTGAAGGTGCTCGGCAAGGTGGCCCAGCAACTATCGTAGTCGGCCTGCAATTGCGGGCTGTCGAGTGCCTGCAGGCTCGGGCGCAGCACCTGGCTGGTCTCGAACATGAAAGCCATGGTGTTGTCGATCTTGTGCGGCGCCAGCTCGGCGGCGATGGCCTTCTCGCAGGTTTCGGCGTCGGGCCCGTGGGCACTCATCACCCCGTGCAACGAGGCACCACCCGGCAGGAAGCCTTCGGCCTTGGCGTCGTAGGCACCGTTGATCAGGCCCATGAATTCGTTCATCAGGTTGCGGTGGAACCATGGTGGACGGAAGGTGTTCTCGGCCACCATCCAGCGCGGCGGGAAGATCACGAAGTCCATGTTGGCCATGCCGTGCACGCTGGTCGGCGAAGTCAGCACGGTGAAGATCGATGGGTCCGGATGATCGAAGCTGACCGTGCCGATGGTGTTGAAACGGCGCAGGTCATACTTGTAGGGCACGTTGCTGCCGTGCCAGGCGACCACGTCCAGCGGCGAGTGCTGCAGCTCGCAGGCCCAATGCTCGCCGAGGAACTTCTGTACGAGCTGCACCGGGCCATCAACTTCTTCGTAGTGCGCCACCGGGGTGAGGAAATCACGCGGGTTGGCCAGGCCATTGCTGCCGATCGGCCCCAGGTCAGGCAGGCGCAGCGGCGCGCCGTGGTTTTCGGCGATGTAGCCGCGAGCCTGGCCATCGGGCAGCTCGACGCGGAACTTCATGCCCCGCGGAATCACGGCGATTTCCTGTGGCTCGACGTCCATCACGCCCAGTTCGCTGGCGATGCGCAGGCGGCCCTGTTCCGGTACCAACAGCAACTCGCCGTCAGCATTGAAGAACACCCGCTCCATGGAGTGGTTGGCGCGGTAGATGTAGATGCTGACCCCGGCCGGCTTTTCGGCCGCCGAGTTGGCCACCATCGGCACCCAGCCTTCGATGAAATCGGTCGGCTCGCTGGGCATGGGCTGTGGGTTCCAGCGCAGGCGGTTGGGCGTGACCGCACCCAGCGGGCCGCTCAATGGCTGGCGATGCAGGCGCTCGAAGCGCGGGTGCAAGGCCGAGGGGCGGATGCGATACAGCCAGGTGCGGCGCAGTTCGCTGCGGGCCATGGTGAACGCCGTGCCCGACAGCAGCTCGGCATACAGGCCATAGGGGGCTTTCTGGGGCGAGTTCTGCCCGACCGGCAGTGCGCCGGGCAATGCTTCGCTGGCGAACTCATTGCCAAAACCGCTCAGGTAATGAAGGTCGGGGGACGTGTCGTGGTTCATCGAAGCCTCCGGATTTTGTTTTTATCGTAATCTGATTACGAATAACGTAATTTGCTCCCCGCCAGGCGTCAAGCTATAAAGGCGCGACGCGAAAAATCCGGAAGCTACCTATACATGGCCAAAGCCAGCTCCCCCGCCGACAACGGCAAGCAGAAAGTCCGCTCGGCGGAAGTCGGCACCGACATCCTCAAGGCCCTCGCCGAACTTTCCCCCTCCACCTCGCTGTCGCGCCTGGCCGAGCATGTGCAGATGCCGGCGAGCAAGGTGCACCGCTACCTGCAGGCGCTGATCGCCAGTGGTTTCGCCGAGCAGGATGCCGCCACCAACCACTATGGCCTGGGACGTGAGGCATTGCGTGTGGGGCTGGCGGCGCTGGGCAGCATCGATGTGCTGAAAGTGGCGGCACTGCCCCTGTCGCAATTGCGCGATGAGCTGAACGAGAGTTGCTTCTTGGCGGTGTGGGGCAACCAGGGCGCCACGGTCGTGAGCATCGAGCCCGCAGTGCGGGCGGTCACGGTGGTAACCCAGATCGGCTCGGTGCTGCCGCTGCTCAGCTCCTCCACCGGCCTGGTATTTGCCGCCCATCTTCCCGAGCGTGAGACCGTGGAATTGCGTGACCGCGAGCTGGCCGCGCTGCAGCAGAACGCCAGCGACTACGAAGGCTTGCTGGCAGGGATCCGCGAACAGGGCTTGCACCATGTGCACGGCCTGTTGATGCCGGGCGTGGATGCGCTGTCTGCACCGGTGTTCAACGCCATGGGGCAGATCGCGGCAGTGATGACCGTGGTCGGCCCGACTTCGATCTTCCATGCCGATGAACACGGCCCGGCAGCACAACGTCTGCTGGCTGCAGCGCGAGACACCAGCTGGCGCATGGGCTACTCGCCAGCGGCCTGAAACATGTGCCTGGCACTGTTGCCCGAAACGTAAAGGTGAATGTCACAAGTAGCTATTTTTCCCACAGGATCAAGCGCTTATTCTTACCTCACTGGCCGGCATGAAGGGCTCTACCCCCCGCCTTTCAGGCCCGCGAGGTTCACCGACGTTGATTTTGAAGCTCCTTGATCTAACGTCTCGATTGGCCGCTGCGTTTTGCAGCGGCCTTTTTTATTTCTGCAGGTTTGCCATCATCTGCTGCAACGCCTGCAGGTTGTCGTGCGGGTGCACCGCCCCTGCAAAATCACCAATCTGCGCCCAGTGATCCGCGACCTGCTCTGGGGTAAATCCTTGCTCAGGATCGAAACCGACACCGAGGCTACGCTCCCAGCGCACCTTGCCCACCCAGCCACCGCCCACCTCGTACAACTCACCACTGTCCTCGCACTGTTCGCTGCCCAGGTACACCACCAACGGGCTGATCAACTCGGGCCTGAGCCGCTCGAACAGGTGCGGGGGTATCAGCCCTTCGGTCATGCGCGTGCCACCGGTCGGGGCGATGGCATTGACCAGCACGCCATGCTTGCGCCCTTCGATGGCCAGGGTCCGGGTCAGGCCATACAGCCCCAGCTTGGCCATGCCGTAGTTGGCCTGGCCGAAGTTGCCATAGATACCCGAGGTCGACGCCGTGAAGATCACCCGCCCCCAGTTCTGCTGGCGCAAGTGTGGCCAGGCCGCCCGGGTAACCTTGTAGGCACCTTCGACGTGGACTTTGTAGACCAGCTCCCAATCGCTGTCGTCCATCTTGTGGAAGGCTTTGTCGCGCAGGATGCCGGCGTTGTTCACCAGCACATCGACCCTGCCGAAACTGTCCAGTGCCTGTTCGACGATGCGCGCACCGTCGCCCACCGAATCATGGTTGGCCACCGCCGTGCCCCCGGCAGCGCGGATTTCGGCCACGACCTTGTCGGCAGCCGACGCATTGGCCCCCTCACCCTGGGCCGAGCCGCCCAGGTCGTTGACCACGACCCTGGCACCGCGTGCGGCGAACAGCAAGGCATGGGCACGGCCCAGGCCGCCACCGGCTCCGGTCACGATCACAACACGGTCCTGCAGGTTTATCGGCTCGCTCACGGGCGCGGCTCCAGATCAGGTTGAAAGCATCGAGTGTCCGCCAGCCCGTGCAGGCGGACAATCAAGCTCACCCAGGCTAATGCCAGGCGATAACGGCGGGCGATGATCGCGGGTTCAGGACCAGGCGACTTTCTGCGGCAGAAAACTCAGCAGCTGTTCGCGAAAGGCCAGGTAATGGCGCAGTACCTGCACAGGCGCTTCGGTGTGTGGGTAATGGCCAATGCCTTGCAGCTGCACGATGTCGGGGTTAGGCACCAGCTGCCGATAGCGCTCGACCATATCCGCGCCGGACATCGGGTCGGCGATGCCATTTATGAACCGCAGCGGTATGCCATCGCGCTGCAATGCCCCAACCCAGCGCTCACGATGCTGCCTGCGCTCAGGCTGGTAACCCACCAGCTTGTGGAGGACGCGCGTACCGTAGTTGGTGGCGATAAGGCTCCAGCAATCGTCCAGCGCGCTTTCACTGGGATGGGTGCACGGGCCGTAGATCCGGGTCACGTTGCGCACCAGATCGTCGCGCCCAAATGAACGACCCACCAGCCAGCCCAGGCGGCTGAGCAGCAGCTTCTGGACCAGGGGGATCTGACAGCTTTCCGGGAACAGCCCACTGTTAAGGAACACGCAGCTGGCGATGTCGACACGCTGTTCGTGGTGCCGCGACAGCAGTTCCTGAGCCACGCTGCCACCGTAGTCGTGCGCCAGCAGATGCACCGGCTGGTCAACCTCCAGATGCGCCAGTAGCGCCTGTTGCAGGTCCGCCTGCTCCATCAGGCTGTAGCGGTGGTTGAGCGGCTTGGCGGAATCGCCGAAGCCGAGCATGTCGCAGGCAATCACCCGGAAGCGTTGGGTCAGCGGCGCCCACAGGTAATGCCAGTCCCAGCTTGCGGTGGGAAATCCATGCAACAGTAACAGGGGCTCTCCTTGCCCTGCGGTCCAGTAGCGGATGCTCTGGCCCCGGAATGAAAAACTCTGTCCCCGGGTACGCCAGACGCGCAATGGAATCTCGGCGATAGGCATCAGGGTTGTCCCGGTAGAGTGGTGTTGACGGAATAGGGCAAGGCTGCGGTCATTGCATGTCACCTCGGCACTTTCATGTGCTCTCTATGTCGAGGTTGAGTCTAATCAGCGGCCCGTAATGTGAAAATTGCGTTACCAGCCAGCTTGATGACCGAGCGAGTCAGTGGCACGTACGGTCACAGCAACATCGCCAGCAACGGCGCGGCGAACAGGTTGAGCAGGCCGGTGAGGACCATGACCAGGCCGGCCACCGAACCCTCTTCGCGGCCCACTTCCTGGGCGCGGCTGACCCCGGCACCATGCGCGCCCACACCGAACAGCGCGCCCCGCGCCAGTGGGGTACGCAATGGCAGCCAGCGCAGCAGCACGCCGCCGAACATGGCCCCCAGCACCCCGGTGAACATCACGAACACCGCTGTCAGCTCCGGTACGCCACCCAGGTCATGGGCCAGCGGCATGGCGAATGGCGTGGTGATCGAACGCGGCACCAGCGACAGGCTGATCGCATCATCCAGCGCCAGCAGGTGCGCCAGGCTCCAGGAACTGGCGATCGACGCCGCGCTGCCCGCCACCATGCCCACCAGTAGCGCCGGCCAATGCCGCGCCAGCATCGCCCGCTGTTGCCAGATCGGCACGGCAAAGGCCACGGTCACCGGGCCCAGGACGCTCATCAGCCAATGGGTGTTGCGCGAATATTCGGCGTAGGCCGTGTGCAGCGGCACGGCCACCGCCAGCAGCAATGCCGGGACCAGAATCAGCGGTGACATCAGGTAACGCCCGGTGCGCCGATACAGCCAGCGACTGGCCAGGTAGGCTGCCAAGGTCAGTGCCAACCAGAACAGTGGCATGGGTTCAAGGCTCATGGCGCAGCCTCCAGCGGCAGGCCAGTTCCACGGTCACGGCAGTAACCACCATGACCATCAGGGTACTCACGGCGATGACCAGTAGGATGCGCCAACCTTCGCTGCGCACCAGGCTGCCGTAATCGAGCAGGCTCATCAGCGCCGGGATGAAGAACAACAGCATTTCCGCCATCAGCCAGCCGGCGCCCAGTTGCAAGGTGGCCGGCTTGATTGCACCACAGGCGAACAGTAGCAACAGCAGGCCCAGGCCCATCACCCCACCGGGGATCGGCCAGCCTAGCCATGCGGCCAGTTGGCCACCGACCAGGAACAAGGCAAGCAGGACCGCCAGCTCGGCGAGCAGGCGCAGGGGCTTTTTCAGTAGTGCAGGTTTCATGGGTGGGAGTTCCTCGACAGGCCCTCATTTTAAGATTCGGCTGCCTAGGCCAAAAGCGAATTGTTAGACTTGCAGCCATTCCACAATGGAATCTTGACCATGGAATTCAAACAGCTGCGCAGCTTCATCGAAGTGGTCCATCGCGGCGGCTTTACCCAAGCCGCCCAGACCCTGCATATCAGCCAGTCCGCCGTGAGCAAGCAGGTCGCCCAGCTGGAGCAAGATGTGGGCCAGCCACTACTCGAGCGTCAGGCCTCACAGCTGCATCTGACGGCGGCCGGGCGCATCGTGCTGGCGCGCGGCGAAGCCCTGCTGCGCGAGCGTCAGGCACTGCTCAGCGAGCTCGACGACCTTAGCCAGATGGCGCGCGGCGAGTTGCGCCTGGGTTTGCCGATGCTGGGCAGCGATACCTTGTTCGCCTGGCTGTTCGCCGAATACCGCAGGCGTCATCCGAACATCGCCATTCAGCTGCTTGAAGGCGGCAGCCGTAGCGTCGAACAAGCGGTGAGGAATGGCGAGCTGGAGCTGGGCGGAAGCCTCACCCCGAGCGACCCGGCGTTCGAGTACCAGCCGTTCTGCAATGAACCGCTGGATGCCCTGCTGCCGGCCGGGCATGCGCTGGCCGCGCTGGACCAAGTAAGTCTGAAGCAGCTGGCGGATACACCGTTCCTGCTATACCAGCGCAGCTTCGTGCTCAACGACCGCTTGCTCAAGGCTTGCCAGCAGCAAGGTTTCACCCCGAAGGAAGGTGGCCGCAGCGGCCAGGCGGACTTCCTGGTGGCGCTGGTCGCGGCCGGCCAGGGCGTGGTGCTGCTGCCCCGTGTGGTGGCAAAAGCGCTGGAGCGCCCCGGGGTGGTGCGCTTGCCGCTGAAGGCGCCGACGGATCTACGCTGGGATATCGCCTTCATCTGGCGGCGTGGAGCTTACCTGTCGCGCGCCGCGCAGGCCTGGCTGGAGTTACTGCGGGAGGAAACGCCTCAGGCTTTCAGTGCTTGAGCAAGCTCTGCCAGCCAAGGCTCGGCATCAGCCTCTGGCGTCACGGTCTCACTGGCATCGAGCTTCAGCATCGGCAGCACTTCGCGCACCCCCAGCTCGGCAAACAGTTCGCGCATCTGCTCACCGCCGCCGCAATAGGTATCGCCATAGCTGGAGTCACCCAGGGCAATCACCGCGCCAGGCAGCCCACGCCAGGCCGCTGGCAGGGTATCGCGAATGCTGCTGAACAGCGGCATCAGGTTATCCGGCAACTCTCCCATACCGGTGGTCGAAGTCACCGCGAGCAACGCTTCAGGGGCAAAACCCTCGAGATCCTGCTGGCTAGCACGGGCAGCGTGCCAGGCTTCAAAGCCTGCAGCCTTGAGCAACGACTCCGCATGGCGGGCGACTTCTTCGGCGGTGCCGTACACCGAGCCGGAAATAATGGCAACTTTCATCAGGAAGAGGATTCCGAAACTGAGTGAAAACGTAGGATACTAGCATTCGGCGCTGGCAAAAGGCCGCCTCTACCGCCGCTTCTACCGCCGCCTCTACCAAAGTCCCCTTCATTGTCCAATGGTCCAGACATGATCAACGCGCAGCTGCTGCAATCGATGGTCGACGCCTCCAACGACGGGATCGTGGTCGCCGAACAGGAAGGCGACGACACCATCCTGATCTACGTGAATGCGGCCTTCGAACGCCTGACCGGCTATAGTCGAGACGAAATCCTCTATCAGGATTGCCGTTTCCTGCAGGCCGATGATCGCGATCAGCTGGGTCGGGCACGCATTCGCAAAGCCTTGGCCGAAGGCCGCCCCTGCCGTGAAATCCTGCGTAATTACCGCAAGGATGGCAGCGCGTTCTGGAACGAATTGTCGATCACCCCGGTGAGGCACGATGCCGATCAACGCACTTATTTCATCGGTATCCAGAAAAACGTCAGCCGCCAGGTCGAACTTGAGCGCGAACTGGCCGAAATGCACGCTCGTCGGAATTCCGACGAACGCGGCTGAACCAAGCGCCCTGAGCACGGTCAATTCCCGTTGAAGAAATCGTCATCACCGAGTTCGATCATGCAAGCAGACGCGCTCCTGACTCAGGACGAACTGGATTTCATCCAGGACATGCAGCATTCCCCGCAATTGAACCTGGCCGACCCCATGTCGAGCCTGCTAGTCAATGGCGACCGCCGTATCCAGTCCCTGCTCGCCCGCCTGGTGGCCAACGAACAGGTGACCCTGCAGGCGCAGTTCAACAACCAGCAGATCAGCTTCCCACTGCAATTGGTGGAAGACGAGTTCCATGCCGTGCACCTGCAGATCGGCTCACCCGAAATCTACGAAGACGACGGCCCCATGCTGCGTCCCTGGCGCCTGTCGTTGGAGCAGCCTAGTGCACTGCGGGATGCCAAGGGCAAGGCCAGCGGCCTGCTGGTCCGGGACATTTCGTTCAAGGGTGCGCTGCTCGAGGTGCGTGACCAGGCGAAGGCCCCATCACGTTTCGACCTGTTTTTCGCCCCCGACGGCATCAGCCCGATCGGCCTGCACGGCAGGCTGCGTCGGCGCATCGGCCCGGACCTGGCCGCCTACGATCTCAGCCGCAGCCCCGCTGAAGAAATCGACCGGCTGCGTGAGTACATCCTGCAGGCCCATCGCCAGGCCCATCCAGAACTGCACGATCAGGTATCGAGTTGACCGGCCAGATACTGTCGCAAGCGCCGCCGCATCACCTCACCGTCCGCACCCAGGCACGCAACCGGGCTACCCGCAAAGCTGTCCTGGGCGTTTTCGGCCGCCTCGCCAGCCAATAGCAATGGGCATTCCAGGGCTGCGCCAAGGCGCCTCAGGCGCTTGCTCAACTCGACTGTCGGCGAATGGTTGGCAAACAGCACCAGCGCATCCGGCCGCAGGCGCTCACACACCAGCGGCAATTCTTCCAAAGACTGGCCGGGCATGAGCAGACTCACGCCAATGTCATCACCGCCCAGAAGCAAGCCGGTCACGAGCAGTTCCAGCTCGTGGCACAGCCCTGGAAGGGGAGCCAGCAGCACATGACGGGCGTGCGGCTGACGAGAAAGCTGCAACCGGGAGAACACCCGGCCACGCAAGAACTGGTCGAGGAACAACCACTCGCTGGCTTGGCCAAATGCCCCATGCCCCGCCGCCAGATCATGCCAGACGGGCAAGAACACTTCGCCGAACACCTGGTCCAGGGCGATTGCCGCGAACACTTGGTCGAACAGCCGGTCCAGGCTCGGCGCGTCGAAGCGATTAACAGCCTTGCGCACCTGGGCCTGCCAGTGGGTTCTGTTATCAGCCGAAATCACGCCCTGGGCAACTGCCTGGCCGCGGGCAAGAATACCCCCGACCTTGCTGACCGCAACGCCTCGTTCAAGCCACCCCAGAATGCTCCGGACCTGTTCGATATCCGCCTGGGAATACAGCCGGTGGCCGCTGTCGGTGCGTGTCGGCTGGATCAGCCCGTAGCGGCGCTCCCATGCACGCAGGGTCACGGCGTTGACGCCGGTCAGGCGCGAAACTTCACGGATCGGGAACAGGTCCTGGTGTTGCAGGCCTGCCTCAAAATCCGAATTACGTCCCTGTTTGTTCATCTGCACTGAGTAACCTGTGTGCGGAGTTTGAACCGGCATTCTACTACGACAGCTTAGGCCGCAAGCCAGCAACCGTTTGCGAACAATTGTTAACTCATCATGCCACCAGGCATTATGCGTCGCGCCCGATTCTTGCATGCCTGTTGCCGTTGCCCACCACCCCGGGTCACGCAGCCAAGGGGCCGGCTACCCGCCAGCCCCGTCGTCAGGAGATACACGATGTCTACCCCACCCGTCACCTTGATGGTATCGCGCCGCGCCGCCCATGGCCGCTACCAGGACCTGCTGGCCTGGCTGCACGAAGGCGAGCAGCTGGCCACCGACTTCCCCGGTTACCTCGGCTCGGGCATCCTCGCGCCGCCCCGCGACAACGACGAGTTCCAGATCATTTTCCGCTTCAGCGACGAACCCACCCTGCACGCCTGGGAGCATTCCGCCTCGCGCCGGGCCTGGCTCGCTCGCGGCAACGGCCTGTTCGAACGCCCCAAAGAGAGGCGCGTCAGCGGCATTGACGACTGGTTTGGCACCAACATGGTGCAAAAGCCGCCGCGCTGGAAGCAGGCCGTGGCCATCTGGCTGGCCTTCTTCCCGGTCTCGCTGCTGTTCAACGTCCTGTTGGGGCATTGGCTCGCGACGCTCGAGCTGATACCCCGGGTCTTGCTCAGCACGCTGGCCCTGACGCCGCTCATGGTCTACCTCTTCATCCCCCTGTCCACCCGCCTGCTTGCCAACTGGCTGCATGCCGCGCCAGCCGCCAGCGCGGCGCTGCGCAGCCGCTGAGGCGGGGTCATACAAGAGGGAACAGTTCGGGTATGCTGGGCGGCAACGACAGGACAGACAAGTTGACCGCCCGCACATGAACAGCCCTATTCTCGTCACCGGCGCCAGCCAGCGCGTCGGGCTGGCCCTGGCCCTCGATCTGGCTCAGGCCGGCCATACGGTGGTCAGTGCCAGCCGCAGCCTGCAACCGCAGTCCGCGCACCCGAACATCGTGCAGTTCCAGGCCGACCTCTGCGTCAAAGCCGACCGTGAAGCGTTGATCGACCACCTGCAGCGCAACTACGACGGCCTGCGCGCGATCGTCCACAACGCCTCGCTGTGGCTCGACGACGACCTCGACAACCTCGAAACCATGTTCCGCCTGCACGTCGAAGCGCCGTACCACCTCAACCTGGCCCTCGGCGAGCTGCTGAACAAAGTCGACAAGGCCGACATCATCCACATCTGCGACGAAACTTCCTCGCGTGGCAGCAAAGGCCACATCGGCTACGCCGCGACCAAGGCCGCGCTGCAGAACATGGTGCTGTCGTTCGCCGAAAAATACGCGCCCAATGTACACGTCAACGGTATCCTGCCGGGCCTGCTGATCCTCAAGGAAGGCGGTGACGAGGCCTACCGCCAGCAGACCCTGAAAAAGGCCCTGCTGGAATTCGAACCCGGCGCCGGGCCACTGATCGAGACGGTGAAATACCTGCTCGCCAGCCAGTACAGCACCGGCAGCCAGGTGGTCATCAACGGTGGCCGCCACCTGAAGAACCGCATGATCTGAGAGACAGCCATGACTGATCAACAACAGCTTGAACTCGAAGCCGCCGCGTTCCGGCGCCTGGTCGAACACCTGCAGAAACGCACCGACGTGCAGAACATCGACCTGATGAACCTCTCCGGCTTCTGCCGCAACTGCCTGTCCAAGTGGTACAAGGCCGCCGCCGACGAGCGTCAGGTCGACATCAGCCTGGATGACGCCCGCGAAGCGGTGTACGGCATGCCCTACGCCGAGTGGAAAGCCCAATACCAGAAAGAAGCCAGCGCCGAGCAGCAAGCGGCGTTTGAACAAGGAAAACCTCGTGACTGATCTGAACACCCTGCGCACCAGCCTGGCCAGCGGCCAACACGCCTTTGCCGACACCCTGGCCTTCATCGCCGGCAACTACAGCTACCAGCCTCAGGCCTTCAACAACGGTGGCGTGGAAAATGCCGCCGGGCAGAACGAAGGCTCGTGCAAGACCCTCGGCCTGGCCCTGCTGGAAGGCCTGAGCGACCAGGAAGCGCTGTTGGCCTTCGGCGAGCACTACCGTGACGTGCTGGCCACGCCAGAGGGCAGTGACCATGGCAATATCCGTGCGCTGATCAAGCACGGGCTGGCTGGCGTGAAGTTCGCCGAGCTGCCGCTTTCGCGCAAGGCTTGAGATTGCCGGGGCCGCTTTGCGGCTCCGGAATTTCAACTGATCGTCGTCCCCGGCACACGATCTGCCAGCCCGCCCTGCTGCAACCACTGCAACGCAATCGGCCACAGGCTTTCGTGAAAACGATCATGGAAGAACGCGAAATGGCCAATCTCATCGACCGAGATATCCACAGGCGCAATCCGCAAATGCCGCCGCTGCGCCGCAGGCAGATACCCCAGTAAACGCTCGGTCGCCGCCACCGTGCCAAACGGATCGTCGGTCAGGCTGATGGCCAAGGTCGCGGCCTGCACCTGAGAGAAAGGCAGTGTCGCCAGGCCGCGTCCACTCGGGCGCTGTTCATAGCGTGGCGTGCGCGTGGTCCAGTCATGTACGACCCCGGCCGGGGTATCTTCCAGCCAACCCAAGCGCTTGCCGGGGAAGTAGCCAAAGGCACGGGTCAGCAACGGCATCACCACATGCCACTTGCCGAACAGCCGCCAGCGCTGGTCGGCGGCATAGTCGCGCCAGTAGGCGAACTGCGCACCGACCATCACCACCCGCCGTACCCGCCCGGCTGACGGCGCCAGGCCCACGGCGCATCCCCCGAAACTGTGGCCCACCACGTCCACCGGCTGACCTGGAAAATGCGTGGCGGCGTGCGCCAGCATGGCTTCGAAATCCAGCCTGCCCCAATCGCTCCACGATGCCTGAAAGCCACGCAGCGTGTGCGGACGTGATTCGCCGATCCCGCGATAGTCGTAGGTCAGTACATCGCAGCCTTGGGCGAACAGGTAGTCGGCAAAACGCGAGTAGTAGCCGCAGCGTACCGAAGTGGCCGCGTTGATGATCACCAGCGGGCGCGTGGTGTCGGGGTGGGCGTGACGCCAGCAGAAGCCGCCGAGGCTATAGCCGTCGACCGTGGCCTGGCGAAAGGCGGTGGCGGGTTGGGTGAGGCTGCTCATGGCGCACTTCCTGTTGCTGTGCGCCAAAACTAGCAAAAAAAATGGGGGCCTGTATCGGCCCCCACCTTTTACATCGACTTACAGCTCGATGCAGTCGAATTTCACATCGGTCGCTACGTCTTCGTCGTAGTTGACGTCAGCGCGCTCGAAGCCGAACAGGTTGAGGAACTGTTTCTTGTAACCGGCGTAGTCGGTCAGCTCGAACAGGTTCTCGGTGGTCACTTGTGGCCACATGGCCTTGCACGCGTCCTGTACGTCGTCGCGCAGCTCCCAGTCGTCCAGGCGCAGGCGGCCTTTCTCGTCCAACGCTGCCGGGGCACCGTCGGCACGGTACATGCGGTCACGGAACATGCGGTCCAGCTGGTCCTGGGTGCCTTCGTGAACACCCTTCTCCTGCATGATCTTGAAGACCATCGACAGGTACAGCGGCATTACCGGAATAGCAGAGCTGGCCTGAGTGACTACCGACTTGAGCACGGCCACGTTGGCGCCGCCACCGACCTTACTGCCGAGGCGCTCTGCGGTGTCGTCGAGGTCCTGCTTGGCCTTGCCCAGGGCGCCGTGCCAGTAGATCGGCCAGGTGATTTCGGTGCCGATATAGCTGAACGCTACAGTGCGGGCCTGTGGGGCGAGCACGCCAGCGGCGTTCAGGGCATCAATCCACAGTTCCCAGTCCTGGCCGCCCATGACGGTGACGGTGTCGGCGATTTCCTGCTCGGTGGCCGGCTCGATGCTGGCCTCGATGATGGTGTCCTTATTGGTGTCGATGGCGGTCGACTTGTACGGCTGGCCGATCGGCTTCAGCGCGGAACGGATCACTTCACCGGTCTGTGGCAGCTTGCGCACAGGGGACGCCAGCGAGTAGATGACCAGGTCGACCTGGCCACCCATTTCGTTCTTGATCAGCTCGATGACCTTGGCACGGGCTTCGTCGGAGAAAGCGTCACCATTGATCGACTTGCTGTACAGGCCCTCGGCCTTGGCGAACTTGTCGAAAGCGGCAGCGTTGTACCAGCCGGCGGTACCGGCCTTGGTCTCGGTACCTGGCTTTTCGAAGAACACGCCCAGGGTGTCGGCCTTGAAGCCGAAGGCCGCAGTGATGCGGGCTGCCAGGCCGTAGCCGCTGGAAGCACCGATGACCAGGACCTTCTTCGGGCCATCCTCGCGCACGCCCAGCTTGCGGGTGGCTTCGATCTGGTCACGGACGTTGAGCTCGCAGCCCTTCGGGTGAGTCGTGGTGCAGATGAAACCGCGAACCTTAGGATGAATGATGGCCAATGTCTGTACCTCGTCAGGTTTATGCCGGGGGAACCGCCGCATGGGCGATTCCGATTGATCAGAGGGTGAGACTACCCCCGCAGGTTATCCGACACATATTACGGGGTGTTTGAAGCGATTCAAACGCCGGTCATACCTGCAACTCACCGCGCAGCCAACCCAGAAACTGCCGGGCCAGCGGATCATCCTGGCTATCCCGGTGCACCAGGCAGGCCCAGGCCGGCCCGCGCACCCGCTGCGCAGAAAGCGCCTGCAGGTACCCCTCGCCCACCGCCCGCTGCGCCAGCAACTGGCTGACCAGGGCAACGCCCAGCCCTTCGCTCGCGGCATCCAGCAGCAGCCCGGGGTCGGAGAAGTTCAGCCCCTTGCCCTGCTGCCCCACGTCCTCGCCACCTTCCAGTTGCCAATGGCTCCAGTCCATTTCGCGCTCGCCATGCAGGGTGGTGCGCTGCTGCGCAGGCGTTTGCAGCAACGAGGGGTGGCAGGCGGGATACAGCTGGTCGTGGTGCAGCACGGTAAAGCTGCACTCAGCCTGGGCACTGAGATCGTCGCGAATGGCCAGGTCGATGGTTTCGCTGGCCATGTCCGGCACCTCGAAGCTGGTGAACAACCACAAGTCGACCTGCGGGCAGCGCTGATGGAAATCGGCCAGGCGCGGTAGCAACCAGTGCCGGGCGAAGGCCGGGCTGGTATTGACCACCAGTTGATTCGGCTTGCGGTACTGGTCCAGGCGGCGGATGCCCACGGCCAGGTGCTGCAGCATGGACTGGGTGGTGCTGAGCAGGTCATGCCCGGCATCGGTCAGGCTGACACTGCGACCGCTGCGGTAGAACAGTGGCTGCTCCAAGTAGGTTTCCAGGCTGCGGATCTGCTGACTGATTGCCGACTGGGTGAGGTTCAGGGCTTCGGCGGCCTTGTGGAAGCTGCCAAGCCGTGCGGCGGCTTCGAAGCCTCTGAGGGCATTGAGCGGTGGCCAGTGTTTGAGCATGATCGATAAGCCCTGCTAATCAGATATCGGCTAAATCTATCGTTTGTCGCCACCTCTTCATAGCCATAGCATGGACATCAACACCCGCGACGGCGGGCTTCGTTGATAAAAATCCTTAATAGATCGGAGTTCACTATGCACCTGTCCCTCGACAGCGGCTGGCGTATGCCTGCCGAATGGGCCCGCCACGCGGCGACCTGGATGGTCTGGCCACACAATCAGGCGCTGTGGGAAAGCGGTTGGCGCGTCAGTCTGGCCGATGTGCAGCGCGACTATGCCCGTGTAGCGGCAGCCATTGCCCGCTTCGAGCCGGTGAAGATGGTCGTCGACCCTTCCGCCCTGCAAAGCGCCCGTGCCCTGTGCGGCGCCAACATCGAACTGATCGAACTGGCCGTGGACGACAGCTGGTGCCGTGACAGCGGCCCGAGCTTCGTCTGCCACCCGCAGCATGGCCTGGCCGGGCTGAGCTGGCGCTTCAATGCCTGGGGCGGTAAATCGCAACACAGCCAGGACCGCAGCCTCGGCCGTCGTATCCTCGACCAGCTGGGCCTGGACGGTTTCAGCACCTTCCTGTGCAACGAAGGCGGCGCGATTCATGTCGACGGTGAAGGTACGCTGATCACCACCGAATCGGTGCTGCTCAACCCCAACCGCAACCCCGGTATCGGCAAGGCTGAGTTCGAAACCTGCTTCGCCCGCTACCTGGGCATCAGCAAGACCATCTGGCTGCCCGGCGACCCGCAGTACGTCACCGGCGACATGACCGACGGCCACGTCGATGGCGTGTGTGCCTTCGCCCGCCCAGGCGTGCTGCTGGTCGATGCCACCCACGATCACGGCTCGGTCTACGCCGAAGTGGTCCGCGAAAACCGTCGCGCCCTGGAACTCGCCACCGATGCTCAGGGCCGCCATTTCGAACTGCTCGACCTCTATGAAGCCAGCGCCGCAGTCGACCAGGACGCCGAAGTGTTCTGTGCGTCCTACACCAACTTCTACATCGCCAACGGCGCGATCATCATGCCGGCCTATGGCATCGCTGCCGACCAGGACGCCGCCGAGCAACTCGCCCACGCCTTCCCGGGCCGCGAAATCGTGCCGGTGCGTATCGATGCCATCGCCCACGGCGGCGGCGGCATCCATTGCATCACCCAGCAGCAGCCGGAGGTGCAGCCATGAGCCTGCTGCGCATCGCCACCACCCAGATGCCTTGCAGCTGGAACCTGCCCGACAACCTGAACCGCGCCGAGCAACTGGTACGCCAGGCCGCCGCCGATGGCGCGCAGGTGATCTTGCTGCAAGAGCTGTTCGCCACGCCCTACTTCTGCATCGAGCAGGACCACAAGCACCAGGCGCTGGCCGAGCCCTACCCGAGCAGCCCGATCCTGCAACGCTTCGCAGCCCTGGCCGGCGAGTTGGGCGTGGTGCTGCCGTTGAGCTGGTACGAGCGCGCCGGCAATGCCTTCTTCAATTCGCTCACCGTGGCCGATGCCGACGGCCAGCTGCTGGGTGTGTACCGCAAGACCCACATCCCCAACGCCATCGGCTACCAGGAGAAGGAGTACTTCAGCCCCGGAGACACTGGTTTCAAGGTCTGGGACACCGCCTTTGGCCGCCTCGGCATCGGCATCTGCTGGGACCAGTGGTTCCCGGAAACGGCCCGCTGCCTGGCACTGATGGGCGCCGAAGTGCTGCTGTTCCCCACCGCCATCGGCTCCGAGCCCGGCTGCGCCGAGCTGGACTCGCGCGACCATTGGCAGGTCGCCATGCGCGGTCATGCCGCCGCCAACCTGGTGCCCGTGGTGGCCGCCAACCGCGTCGGTGTGGAAGTGGCCGATAGCGATGAATCACTGAGCATGCGCTTCTACGGCTCGTCGTTCATCTGCGACCACAAGGGCGCGATGCTCGCTGAAGCCGACCGCGACAGCAGCGGCATCTGGCTGCACGACCTGGACCTGGTACGCATGCGCGAAGACCGCCTGAGTTGGGGCATCTACCGCGACCGCCGCCCGGAAATGTACGCGCCGCTGCTGACCCTGGACGGCAAGCACCCACACAACCTGAGGGCCTGAGCATGAAACGCCACACTATCGCCGCACTGGCCCTGGCCCTCTGCGCCTTCCAGGCCCAGGCCGACCAGCCCACCCTGCGCCTGTACAACTGGGCCGATTACTTCGCCGAAGACACCCTCAGGCAATTCACCGCCGAAACCGGTATCCAGGTGATCTACGACGTGATGGACGGCAGCGAGGTACTCGAAGCCAAATTGATGTCCGGGCGCAGTGGCTACGACCTGGTGTTCCCCGGCGATACCGTGGCGGAGCGCCTGATGCGTGCCGGCAGCCTGCAGCCGCTCGACCACAGCCGCCTGGAAGCCCTCGACGACATCGAGCCCGGCCTGCGCAAGCTGCATGCGCAATACCCCAAGGCAAGCCAGGCGACCGTGCCCTACACCTGGGGCACCATCGGCCTGACCGCGAATGCCGAGAAAGTCCGCCAGCGCATGCCCGATGCGCCGTTGGACAACCTCGACCTGCTGTTCAAACCGGAGCTGGCGGCCAAGTTCGCCGATTGCGGTATCTCGATCATCGACTCGCCTGACGAAGTGCTGGCCGTGGTGCTCCATTATCTGGGCCGCGAACCGCGCAGCGCCAAGCGTGAAGACCTGGCGGCCGCCAGCGAGCTGCTCAAGGCGGTGCGCCCGTACATCCGCAAGTTCCAGTCGCAACCGGTGACCGAGCTGGTCAACGAGAACCTGTGCCTGTCGCTGGGCTACAGCGGCGACGTGATCCAGGCCCAGCGCGCCGCCGACGGTGCCGGCAAGCACCTCGATTTCCAGTACCGCGTACCGCGCCAAGGCACCACGGTGTGGATGGACACCATGGCCATCCCGGCCGATGCCCAGCACCCGGAATACGCCTATCGTTTCATCAACTTCGTCATGCGCCCGGCGAACATGGCTGCCATCAGCAACTTCACCGGCTACCCCACGGCCAGCGCCAAGGCACGCCAGGCAGTGGACCCGCGCATGCGCGACAACCCCGACATCTACCTCGACGAAGCCACCTACGCCCGGCTGATCCCAGGCCGGGATATTCCACAGGCCGACATGCGAGCACGCATGCGCGTGTGGACCCGCTTCAAGACTGCACAGGACTGACCCATGCCCAGCCGTAGAACCTTCCTGCAACTGTCACTGGCCGCAGGCCTCGGTGCCGGCCTCGGCCTGCCGCTGGGCCTGGCCCGCGCCGAGGAGCCCGGGCGCTGGTTCATGCCCGACGAGGGCGAGCCGCAACAGCGCGCGTTCATCGCCTTCGGTGCCCAGAAGGCCATCTGGGAAGACTTCACCGCTGACGTGCAAGCCGCCTTGGGCCGCATCGCCCAGGCCATCGCCCGCTACCAGCCTTTGACCGTGTTCTGTCGCCCCGGCGAACGCGAACTGGCCGAGCGGCACTGCGCCAGCCACAACACCCGCTTTGTCGAATGCAACCTGGACGACATCTGGATGCGCGACATCGGCGCCAACTTCGTCGTCGACGATGATGGCGCCCTCGCTGCGGTGGATTTCAACTTCAACGGCTGGGGCAACAAGCAACGCCACCAGAACGACGCGCAGCTGGCCAAGCGTGTGGCCACCCTGGCCGGCGCCCGTTACCAGCGCAGCGAACTGGTGGGCGAAGGCGGCGCCATCGAAGTGGACGGCCACGGCACCGGCATCATGACCGAGAGCAGCTGGATCAATGCCAACCGCAACCCGGACTGGAGCAAGGCCGACGTCGAGGCCGAGCTAAAGGCACGCCTGGGTTTGAGCAAGGTCATCTGGCTGCCGGGCATCGCCGGCGAAGACATCACCGACGGGCACGTGGACTTCTATGCCCGCTTCGTCCGCCCGGGGGTGGTGATCGCCAACCTGGACAACGACCCGGACTCCTATGATCACGCGGTGACCCGCAAGCACCTGGAGATACTCAAGAAGGCCACTGATGCCGAGGGCAGGCGTTTGCAGGTGCATGTGGTGTCGCCGCCCATGCGTGGGCGGCGTAACAGGTTCAGCCAAGGCAATGACGACTTTGCGGCGGGGTACATCAACTACTTCGTGATCAACGGCGCGATCATCGCACCGCAGTTCGGTGACGCGCAGGCCGATGAAAAAGCCCGGGCGCTACTGGCCGTGTTGTACCCAGGGCGGGATATCGTGCAGCTGGATATCGATGCGATTGCGGCCGGTGGCGGGGGGATTCATTGCGTCACCCACCAGTGCCCGGCTGTCTAGCAGCGCACTGCTCATGGGCGCCGACGGCGCCCGGTGAGCATCGACAGCGGCAGGTTCTCCCGCAGGCGTACGCTCTCGACCACCGCTGCCAACAGGTGCACGCAGACCAGCGCCAGCAGGGCATCGGCGATGAAGCTGTGGATATCCAACGGCCAGTCCGCGCCCCAAAGCGCATCGACCTCCTCCATCAGGAAGCCGGTCAGGCCCAAGGCCGCGAGGCAGGTCAGCATCAGCACCATCACCAGTGCGCCAATCGGTGAATGGCCAAGGCGATGGAATGGCTTGCCTTGCAACAAGGCGCGCGCGTGGGCAACCAGCCGCGCCCGGGTCGGCCAGCAGTCGGCCCAGCGCGCACTCTGCGGCCCGACGAAGCCCCACACCAGGCGCAGCAATACGCAGCCAACGGCGTAGTAACCCAGCCAGCGGTGCCAGCCATCACCCTCTTCGTTGAAGAAGTAGTTGGCGAAGAACACCGTGGCGAACGACAGGTGGCACAGCCGTAGCAGAGGGTCCCAGAGCCGCAACGTGGCGGCGGGCATCAGTAGCCCTCGACTTCGCTCTTGACCGCCTTGCCAGTGACCGGGTCATGGTAGATCTCGACTTTCTTGCCGTCCTTGTTGAAGCCGTAGATCTCGTAGCAGTTGCCTTTGGTGACCTTGAACTTGCTGATCTTGTAACCCTGCTCCTTGAGCTGGGCCTGGAACTTTTCCGGGTCTTGCCAGGTGCTCTTGTCGGCCGTGGTGCATTGGGTGGCGGCGAACGTGGAGCCACTGGCAAGCAACAGAGCGAGAGTGAAAACAATACGCATGGCGAGAGTCTCCATTCGGGTGAGAAGCGAACCTGATTCAGCTTAGCTCACACCCGGCAGCGGCCCCATTGATTGGCTTTTCACATCAATCACAAAGAAAAACAAACTTAACAAATCAACCAAACCCGCCGATGCTGGCAGCACTACGCCCATTGCCCGGAGAACAACAACATGAACGACGTGGTCATCGTCGCCGCAACCCGTACCGCCATCGGCAGCTTCCAGGGTGCCCTGGCCAATGTGCCGGCCGTCGACCTCGGTGCAGCGGTCATCAAGCAGCTGCTGGAGCAGACCCGCCTGGACCCGGCCCAGGTCGATGAAGTGATCCTCGGCCAGGTGCTCACCGCCGGTGCCGGGCAGAACCCGGCGCGCCAGGCCGCGATCAAGGCCGGCCTGCCCTACAGCGTGCCGGCACTGACCCTGAACAAGGTCTGCGGTTCGGGCCTGAAGGCCCTGCACCTGGCAGCGCAGGCGATCCGTTGCGGTGACGCCGAGGTAGTGATCGCCGGTGGTCAGGAGAACATGAGCCTGGCCCCATACGTGATGCCATCGGCACGCACCGGCCAGCGCATGGGCCATGGCCAGCTGATCGACAGCATGATCACTGACGGCCTGTGGGATGCCTTCAACGACTACCACATGGGCATCACCGCCGAGAACCTGGTGGACAAATACGGCTTCAGCCGTGAACAGCAGGACGCCTTTGCCGCCGAGTCGCAGCGCAAGGCCGTGGCGGCGATCGAAGCGGGCCGCTTCAAGGACGAGATCACCCCGATCGTGATGCCGCAGAAAAAAGGCGAACCGAAAGTCTTCGACCGTGATGAACAACCCCGCCCGGACACCACCGCCGAGTCGCTGGCCAAGCTGCGCCCGGCCTTCAAGAAGGACGGCAGCGTCACCGCTGGCAATGCCTCCAGCCTCAACGACGGCGCCGCTGCGGTGCTGCTGATGAGTGCCAGTAAGGCCCAGGCCCTGGGGTTGCCGGTGCTGGCGAAGATTGCCGGTTATGCCAGTGCCGGCGTGGACCCGGCGATCATGGGCATCGGCCCGGTGTCGGCGACCCAGCGTTGCCTGGACAAGGCGGGCTGGCAGCTGGCTGACCTTGACCTGATCGAAGCCAACGAGGCCTTTGCCGCGCAGGCACTGGCGGTGGGCAAGGCGCTGGAGTGGGATGCCAGCAAGGTCAACGTCAATGGCGGCGCGATTGCCCTGGGGCATCCGATCGGTGCTTCCGGGTGCCGCGTGCTGGTGACCTTGCTGCACGAAATGATCAAGCGTGATGCCAAGAAGGGGCTGGCCACCTTGTGCATTGGTGGTGGCCAAGGTGTCGCGCTGGCCATCGAGCGTTGATCAGGCCGTAGCGCGCAACTCGCGGGCAGCCGCTTCGTTGATGGCCCTGGCCAGCAGCGCGGCTTCCTGGCACTTGTGCACCGCCTGCTCCACCGGGCTGTGCAGTAACGGGCAGGCTGTGGCCACCCACAGCCGATCGCCCAGTCGGTCGTGGGCATCGCGCAGCAGGTTCAGGGTATTTTCCAGGTCGCATGGCGAGGCGTCGCGGCCGTCGACCAGGCCGAGCGACAACACCTTGTAGGCGGGTAGCCGGTCGAGGATGGTCTGGTACTGCTCGGGTGCCTGCACCAAGTCGACGTGCAAGCCATCGACCGGCAGGCTGACGGCCAGGCCGAGGTTGCCATCCAGGCCACCGAGGTAGGTGGCGATCAGCTTCTTCAGCGGTGCACGCTGAAGGATGTTGTAGACACGTTCGAAAGCGTTTTTCCAATCCTGCGGCAGCTCCTGGGCCAGGATCGGCTCATCGATCTGCACCCATTCGGCCCCCAGGGCAGCCAGGCGGTTCAGGCCCAGGTCATACAGCGGCAGCAGGTGTTCCAGCTCGTCGAGGTCGGCGTTGCCTTTGCTGGCCTGCCACAGGTAGGTCAAAGGGCCGAGCACCACCGGTTTGGCCACATGGCCCAACGCCTTGGCTTCGGTCACTTCGTCGAACAGTTGCTCCCAGCATTGGGCAAACGGCTGGTCGCACCAGGCAAAATCGCCAACTGGCAGCAGCTCGATGCCGGCGTCTTTCTGCACTTGCCAATGGCGGGCACGCAGCTCGCGATCACTGCCAAAGCGTGGAAAGCCCAGGTTGTGTGCCAGTGCCATGTCTTGTCCCTCAGAGTTCTGAAAACGAGTACCGAAAAAGAGTACCGAAATGATTGAGGGGATTTTCCGGCCAGCGAGCCCCTGAGACAAACTCATTAAATTTGAGATGAAATCAAGAAATGCTCATGATGCCGTCGAACCTGAATGTCTTGTTCAGAGCAGCGCCCTACGTGATCAGACATGAGCCCGACCGATAACCTGCCGCACAATGCCAACCTGAATACGCCAGGTGCCCTCGAGCCATGAGCCTGCTGAAAGCCGCGCTGCGCGAAAAACACTTCGTCTGCGTCATGGAATTCGTCCCCAAACCCTCGGCGGAACGCTTCGCCGCGATGGAGGCGATCATGGCCCGCGGGCAGTTGTGCGGCTGGCCCATGACCGTCGCCATCGGCGACCGCGTGGGCAGCCCGTTGGACATGTCGCCACTGGACGCCCTCGGCTCTTTCAGCACCCCACTCCCCGCCTTGCCGCACTTCTCCGGCAAGGACCGCGAGCGCCATCATCTCTTGGCTCAGCTGCAGCGCATGGACGCCGCCGGCCTCGATCAGTTGCTGCTGCTCACCGGCGATCGCCTGCCCGGCCACCAGCCCGGCGAACGCCCGGTGCGCTACCTGGAGTCGGTCGCGGCCTTGCTGATTGCGCGCCAGGCCTGCCCGCACTGGTTGCTCGGCGCGGCACTGAACCCGTTCAAGTACCACGAGGAAGAAGGCGGCGCACAGTACTTCAAGGCCGAGAAGAAACTCGCCGCCGGCGCCGACTTCCTTACCCTGCAACTGGGCTTCGATGCCAGCAAGCACCAGGAAGCCATCCACTGGATGCAGCGCCAGGCCTCGCCCAAACCGATGCTGGCCTGCCTGATGAGCCTGACCCACGGCCGCGCGACGATGCTCGAGCATGTGGCGGGGGTAACCGTCTCGCCTTCGATGCGCGACCTGCTTGAAGCCGAGAGCAAGGTGTCCAAGGCTTTCGCCCAGGCGCGCAGCGTCGACCGCCTGGCCTTGCAGATCATCGGTGTGAAGCTGATGGGATATGCAGGCGTGCACCTGTCGGGGATTCACGAACTCAAACAGCTGCTGGCACTGGAAGCGCGCCTGGAACACTGGCAGGCGCAGATCCACTCATTGGAGCACTGGGCGCCCGCCTGGGCCGACAGCTGGCAGATGCCAGGCCTGCCCATCGTCGCGTTCCATCCGCCACAGGGCAACTGGCACCAGGGTGAATCGACCGTCAGCGCCTCAGGCAAGGAGAAACTCCGTTATCACCTGCTGCACGGCGCCCATTCTCTGCTGTTCAGCCGCACCAACTGGCTCAGCAAGGCGTTCGGCTGGACCGTGCGCCAGCCACTGTGGGCAACCAAGCGTGGGGCGCGGGTGTTGCACGGGCTGGAACGGGCGGTCAAACGCCCGTTGATTGGCTGCGACACCTGCGGCCGCTGCCGCCTGGAAGACACCCTCTACACCTGCCCGGAAACTTGCCCCAAAGGCTTGGCCAACGGCCCTTGCGGTGGCACGGCGCTGAACCGCTGCGAGTTTGGCGACCGTGAGTGCATCCACAGCGTCAAGTACCGCACCGCCAAGGCCGTGCGGCAAACCGCCGTGCTCACTGAGCGACTGATCCCGTGCATCGAGGTCGAGACACGCCACCGCAGCTCCTGGCCGCAGTGGTTCGAGGCTCAGCCGCCGCGCCAGCTCAGCCCGCAGCCAGCGCCTCGAACCCAGCCCGAATCTTAGCTTCGGGCAGTTCATCGGCGATGAACACCATCACGCTTTCGCGCTGCTCGCCTGCCGCCCATTCGGCGTCCCAGTCGAAGCCGTAGAGTTTGAGCACGCCCTGGAACACCAGGCGACGCTCCTCGCCAGCAATGTTCAGCACGCCTTTGTAGCGCAGCAACTGCTTGCCGTGCTCTTCCAGCAATTCGTTCATGAAGTCACTGAGGCGGTCGATGTCCAAAGCGGTATCGGTGCGCAGCACCAAGGTGGAAATCCGGTCCGGCGTTGCCGGCTTGAGCACCGGGCGCAGGCTTGGCTTGAGGTTGGCGCCCAGGTCCGGGTTCAGGTTGAAGCCGCGCACATCGAGCAGCTCGGCGAGGTCGATGCGGCCATGTTCGACCACACGGATGGCTGCGCGGCCATTGATCCGCGCCAGGCGCTCGCGCAGGGCCTCCACCGCAGCCGGTTCGACCAGGTCGGTCTTGCTCAGCAGCAGGCGATCGGCAAAACCGACCTGGGCCTGGGCGATGGTCTGGGTCAGGTGCACCTCGGCGTGGGCAGCATCGACCAGGGTGATGATGCCGTCGAGGATGTAGCGATCGCGCAGTTCTTCATCAATGAAAAAGGTCTGCGCCACGGGTGCCGGGTCGGCCAGGCCGGTGCATTCGATCACCAGGCGGTCGAAGGCGATCTCGCCAGCGTCCAGGCGCTCGAGCAACAGGTACAGGGCGCGGGTCAGGTCGCCATGGATGCTGCAGCACACGCAGCCGTTGGCCAGGGTCATGACCTGAACCGGCTCGTCGCCGAGCAGCTGGCTGTCGATGCCGGCCTCGCTGAACTCATTCTCGATCACGGCGATCTTCAGGCCGTGTTCGGCCTTGAGCATGTGCTTGAGCAACGTGGTCTTGCCGGCACCGAGAAAACCGGTGAGGACCGTTACGGGAATGGGCGTCTGCACGCAAAAATCTCCTGAAGCTGAAAATGATTGTGGGAGGCCGGTTGCCCGGCCTCCCACAGGTTCACGCACGTTGCAGGTTCAACAGCACTTGGGCCCGGACTTGCCACCATAACGTGCTTCCTGACGTTCGCGGAAGAACGCCTCGTACGTCATCACCGGCTGGTCCGGGTGCTTGTTGCGCATGTGCTCGACGTAGTTGTCGTAGTCGGGCATGCCGACCATCAGGCGGGCTGCCTGCCCCAGGTACTTACCCAGTCGACCCAGGTCGTTGAACATCACTGCAGTCCTCTCAAGCGTCAGGCAGGGCCTGGAACGGGGTTTCCTTGTCGGTGCGTTCTTTGCGGCCAAGGGCGGCGTAGCCGACCTTGAGGGCGAAGAACAGCACACTGAACACCACCAGCAGGAACAGAATGGTCAGGCCGGCGTTGGTGTAAGCGTTGAAGATCACGTGCTGCATCTGGTTGATATCCTTGGCCGGGGCCAGGACCTGACCGGCATCCAGCGCGGTGCTGTACTTCTTGGCCAGGGCCAGGAAGCCGACGGCCGGGTTCGGGTCGAACAGCTTGATCAGGCCCGCCGCAGTGGTGCAGATCAGCAGCCAGGCAGCCGGCAGCAGGGTGACCCATATGTAGCGCTCGCGCTTCATCTTGATCAACACCACGGTGCCGAGCATCAAGGCGATACCGGCCAGCATCTGGTTGGAGATACCGAACAGCGGCCACAGGGTGTTGATACCGCCCAGTGGGTCGATCACGCCCTGGTACAGCAGGTAGCCCCACAGCGCCACGCAACCAGCGGTGCCGATCAGGTTGGCGGTCCACGACTCGGTGCGCTTGAGGGCTGGCACGAAGCTGCCCAGCAGGTCTTGCAGCATGAAGCGACCGGCACGGGTACCGGCGTCCACTGCGGTGAGGATGAACAGTGCTTCGAACAGGATCGCGAAGTGGTACCAGAAGGCCATGGTGTTTTCACCCGGCAGCACCTGGTGCAGGATCTGCGCGATACCCACGGCCAGGGTCGGTGCACCACCGGCACGAGCGAGTACGGTGTGTTCGCCGATGTCGCGGGCCACCGCTTCGAGCTGCTCAGGGGTGATCATGAAGCCCCAGCTGCTGACCGTTTGCGCCACCGAAGCCACGTCGGCGCCAACCACGGCGGCCGGGCTGTTCATGGCGAAGTACACGCCCGGTTCGATCACCGAGGCGGCAACCATGGCCATGATGGCGACGAACGACTCCATCAGCATGCCGCCGTAGCCGATGTAACGGGCGTTGGCTTCGTTGTCCAGCAGCTTCGGCGTGGTCCCCGAAGAGATCAGTGCATGGAAGCCGGACACCGCGCCGCAGGCGATGGTGATGAACAGGAACGGGAACAGGGTGCCCTTCCACACCGGGCCGGTGCCGTCGGTGAACTGGGTCAGCGCCGGCATTTTCAGCTCGGGCATGGTCACCAGGATGCCGATGGCCAGGGCGATGATGGTCCCGATCTTGAGGAAGGTCGACAGGTAGTCACGCGGCGCCAGTACCAGCCAGACCGGCAACACGGCAGCGACGAAGCCGTAGCCGACCAGCATCCAGGTGATCTGTACGCCCGTGAAGGTGAACGCCGGGCCCCAGACCGGATCGGCTGCAATCTGGCCCCCCAGCCAGATCGACGCCAGCAGCAGTACCACGCCGACCACCGAGATCTCGCCGATGCGGCCCGGGCGGATGTAGCGCATGTACACGCCCATGAACATCGCGATCGGGATGGTCGCCATCACCGTGAACATGCCCCATGGGCTCTCCGCCAGGGCCTTGACCACGATCAGTGCCAGCACCGCGAGGATGATGATCATGATCAGGAAGCAGCCGAACAGGGCGATGGTCCCCGGGATGCGGCCCATCTCCTCGCGCACCATGTCGCCCAGCGAGCGGCCGTTGCGGCGGGTGGAGAGGAACAGGACCATGAAGTCCTGCACCGCACCGGCCAGCACCACGCCGGCAATCAGCCACAGCGTGCCGGGCAGGTAGCCCATTTGCGCGGCGAGTACCGGGCCGACCAGGGGGCCGGCGCCAGCGATGGCGGCGAAGTGGTGACCGAAGAGGATGTGTTTGTTGGTCGGAACGTAGTCCAGACCGTCGTTGTTGAGCACCGCAGGGGTGGCTCGGCGAGGGTCGAGTTGCATCACCTTGGTGGCGATGAACAGGCTGTAGTAACGGTAGGCGACCAGGTAGATGGCCACCGCAGCGACCACGATCCACAAGGCATTGATCGCCTCGCCGCGACGCAGGGCAACCACACCCAGCGCGCAGGCCCCTATGACTGCCAGCGCCAGCCACGGAATGTGGCGTAGCAGGCTATTATTGTTGTTCATGGTTTGCTTCCAGCTGGTGGATTGGAAAAGACCGCCCATCGAGTCTAGGGCGTGTCATCGCGCATTGCCACACTTGCTTTGGTCTAGAGCCTCTGCGGCCAGATTGCGGTACCTGATGCACATATCCAGTTAACTATAGTCAGGATGTCACCCGAGGACCTACCCATGAGCGATCACGACGAACGCCGCCGCTTCCAGCGCATCGATTTCGATGCCCCTACCGAGCTGCGCCAGGGCGACCGCCGCTGGCCGGTAAAACTGTTGGATGTGTCGCTCAAGGGCATGCTGGTCAAGTGCCCCGAACCCTGGGACGCCGACCTGACCCAGGACTTCGATGCAGTCATCCACCTGAACCCTGAGGTGCGGGTGCAAATGCAGGTGGAACTGCGCCATGAGGAACCCACCCGCCTAGGCTTCATCTGCCTATACATCGACGTCGTCTCAATGAGCCATTTGCACCGTCTTGTGGAATTGAACCTGGCAGATAGCACCGAAATGATGCGCGAGCTGCGCGAACTCATCGAAGAATAGAATCTGTTAGCTGGCTATCGGCCTTCCCACCTTTTGTTTCTTGTCTACCCAGACAGCTTTCTGCCTGGGTAGCAGTGCTTTGTACACACCCCTCTAACACCGCATTCAATCACTTGGTACGCGTCCTGCATTGAAGCCTTGCACACATTGCAAGGCTAGCTGTACGCGCTCCGATCAAAAACTTGTATACAATTTATGTGGCAATCATTTGTAGGAAATGTCTACAGTAGTGCCACAACAATAAACAGAGAGCCTGCTCCATGACTACGTCCCCTAGCACGTCTCCCGCCCAGCGCCCCGAGGACGAAAACCTCGGGATGGGTGCCAACCTGGCCTATGGTCTGCAGCATGTGCTGACCATGTATGGCGGGATCGTCGCGGTACCCCTGATCCTGGGTCAGGCAGCCGGCCTCAACGGTGCCGAGATCGGCATGTTGATTGCCGCTTCGCTGTTTGCCGGTGGCCTGGCAACCTTGCTGCAGACGCTGGGCATCCCGTTCTTCGGTTGCCAGTTGCCGCTGGTGCAGGGCGTATCGTTCGCCGGCGTGGCGACCATGGGCGCCATCCTCAGCAGCGAGGGCGGTGGCGGCCTGCCGGGCGTGCTCGGCGCGGTTATGGCAGCGTCGGTGATCGGTTTCCTGATCACCCCGGTGTTCTCGCGGATCACCAAGTTCTTCCCGCCGCTGGTGACCGGCATCGTCATCACCACCATCGGCCTGACCCTGATGCCTGTCGCCGCGCGCTGGGTGATGGGCGGCAACAGCGCTTCGCCGGAGTTCGGCAGCGTGGCCAACATCGGCCTGGCTGCACTGACCTTCGCCATCGTCCTGGTGCTGAGTAAACTCGGTAGCGCAACCATTTCGCGGTTGTCGATCCTGCTGGCCATGGTGGTCGGCACGCTGATCGCCTGGGCACTGGGCATGACCGACTTCAGCAAAGTCAGCCAAGGCCCGATGTTTGCCCTCCCCACCCCGTTCCACTTCGGCATGCCGGAATTCCACATCGCCGCGATCCTGTCGATGTGCATCGTGATCATGGTGACCCTGGTGGAAACCTCGGCCGACATCCTCGCCGTGGGTGAGATCATCGACACCAAGGTAGACTCCAAGCGCCTGGGCAACGGCCTGCGCGCCGACATGGCATCGAGCATCCTGGCGCCGATCTTCGGCTCCTTCACCCAGAGCGCTTTCGCCCAGAACGTCGGACTGGTGGCCGTGACCGGGGTCAAGAGCCGTTATGTGGTGGCCACCGGCGGTGTGATCCTGGTGGTGCTCGGCCTGCTGCCGGTGATGGGCCGGGTGATTGCCGCCGTGCCGACCCCAGTGCTGGGTGGCGCGGGCATCGTGCTGTTCGGCACCGTGGCCGCCAGCGGTATTCGCACCCTGTCGAAGGTCAACTACAAGAACAACGTCAACCTGATCATCGTCGCTGCCTCGCTGGGCTTCGGCATGATCCCGATCGCCGCGCCGACCTTCTACCACAACTTCCCGAACTGGTTCGAGACCATCTTCCACTCGGGGATCAGCTCGGCGGCAATCATGGCCATCCTGCTGAACCTGCTGTTCAACCACTTCAAGACGGGCAACTCGGAGAACCAGTCGGTATTCGCCGCGGCGTACGAACGTACCATCCAATACTCGGACATCTCGTGCCTGCGTGATGGTGACTACTTCAAGGATGGCAAGCTGTTCGATGCCGATGACAAGGAAGTGCCAGTGATGGAACTGGACGAGCACGGCAACCAGGCGCCCAGGCGCAGTGCGGTTGCCGAACATTGACCGCTGACTGAGTGGTGACGTGGGGGGAGCCGATGCGCATCATCGGCTCCCCCTTTTTGTTTATTCGAACAATGCATCCAGCGCCTGCTCCAGGCGGGTCACGGCAATCACCTGCAGCCCTGCTGGCGGCTCCTTCGGCGCATTGCCCTTGGGCACGATCGCGCGCTTGAAGCCATGCTTGGCCGCTTCTTTCAGGCGCTCCTGGCCACTGGGCACAGGCCGCACTTCGCCCGACAGACCAATTTCGCCAAACACTAGCAGCCCATGGGCCAACGGCCGGTTGCGCAGGCTGGACATCACCGCTGCCAGCAACGCCAGGTCCGAGGCCGTCTCCAGGACCTTCACACCACCGACCACGTTTAGAAAGACATCCTGGTCGTGGGTGGGAATGCCACCGTGACGGTGCAGTACCGCCAGCAACATGGCCAGGCGGTTCTGGTCCAGGCCCAGAGTGACCCGCCGCGGGTTGGCCAGGTGGCTGTCATCGACCAGCGCCTGTACCTCGACCAGCATAGGCCGGGTACCTTCCCAGGTGGCCATGACCACACTGCCGGGCACTTCTTCCTGAGTGCGGTTGAGGAAGATCGCCGAGGGGTTGGACACCTCTTTAAGGCCACGGTCGGTCATGCCGAACACGCCCAGTTCGTTGACCGCGCCGAAGCGGTTCTTCACCGCCCGCAGCAGACGCAGGCGGCCGTCGGACTCGCCCTCGAAGTACAGCACGGTGTCGACCATGTGCTCCAGTACCCGCGGCCCGGCCAGCGAGCCTTCCTTGGTGACGTGGCCGACCAGGAAGATCGCCGTACCACTCTGCTTGGCATAACGCACCAGCAGCGCTGTGCTCTCGCGCACCTGGGCCACGCCGCCAGGGGCGGACTGCAACTGCTCGGTGAAGATGGTCTGGATCGAGTCGATCACCATGACCCGGGGTTTTTCCACCCGTGCGGTGGCAATGATGGTTTCGATGCAGGTCTCGGTCATCACCTTGAGCTGGTCCTGGGGCAGGCCCAGGCGCCGCGAGCGCATGGCCACCTGCTGCTGCGACTCTTCACCGGTGACATACAGCGCGGGCAGGCCCACGGCGATGTTGCACAACGTCTGCAGCAGGATGGTCGACTTGCCGATCCCCGGGTCACCACCTATCAGTACCACCGAGCCATCGACCAGGCCACCGCCGAGCACGCGGTCGAGTTCGGTGCTGCTGGTGGTGAAGCGCGGGATTTCTTCGACGCTGACTTCAGCCAGGGTCTTGATCTGCGCCTGCTGCCCGGTCCAGCCGGCGCGGCCGCTGGGGGCAGCCGCACCGCCGCTTTCGATCATGGTTTCGACCAAGGTGTTCCAGGCCCCGCAGTCGGCACATTGGCCAGCCCACTTGGGGAAGGTCGCGCCGCACTCGGTGCAGCCATACAAACGCTTGGCCTTGGCCATGGGCAGGGTCTCCTGGAAAAAACCGCCATGATAGCCGAGGCCGACGTGTCTCGAACGCGTCGGGATGCGACAAAACTATTCGTTCTAACCGCAGTCACTACCCCTGAAGCCAACGCATGAAGCATTTTAGTGGCTTACACTGCGTTAACCTCACCATTTGTTACAAGGAACCAAACATGGGCATGATCAGTGAGTTCAAGGCCTTCGCGGTCAAAGGCAATGTCGTCGACATGGCGGTCGGTATCATCATCGGCGCGGCCTTCGGCAAGATCGTCTCGTCCTTCGTCGGTGACGTGGTCATGCCACCACTGGGCCTGCTGATCGGCGGCGTCGACTTCAGTGACCTGGCAATCACCCTGAAGGCTGCCGAAGGTGATGTGCCCGCAGTGGTACTGGCCTACGGCAAGTTCATCCAGACCGTGATCGACTTCCTCATCGTCGCGTTCGCCATCTTCATGGGCGTGAAGGCAATCAACCGCCTCAAGCGCGAAGAAGCCGTGGCACCGACCACGCCGCCAGTCCCCACCCCGCAGGAAACCCTGCTGACCGAGATCCGCGACCTGCTCAAGGCGCAGAACCAGAATCGGTTGCCCTGAAATGGCTGGGGCCGCATCGCGGCCCCTTTGCATTACCAGTAGTTTTCCACTGCCACCTGCCCCGGCCGCTTGCTCAGGCTCAGTTGCAGGTCACGCGCCTTGAGCACCTTGCGTGTCTCGTCGATCATCTCAGGGTTGCCGCAGAGCATGATCCGCGAATGCTCAGGCGACAGCTCCAGGCCCGCCGCCTTTTCCAGCTCGCCATTCTCGATCAGCGTGGTGATACGCGCATTCAATGCCCCCGGGTGCTGCTCACGGGTAACCACCGGAATGAACTGCAGCTTGCCAGCGAACTCGGCCAGGTATTCCCGCTGCTCCAGCGCGGCGATGTCATCTACATACGCCAGCTCTTTCGCCTCGCGAACCGAGTACACCAGCTTGATGTTGTCGAAGCGCTCCCAGGCCTCGAAGTCCTGCAGGATCGACATGAAGGGCGCAATGCCAGTACCGGTCGCCAGCAGCCACAGGTCGCGACCGCCGACGAAGCGGTCGAGGGTCAGATAGCCGAACGCCTGACGGTCGATCAACAGGTTATCGCCCTCGCCCAAGCGGCTCAGCTCACTGGTGAATTCGCCACCCGGAACCACGATTGAAAAGAAGTCGAGGTATTCGTCATGGGGGGCGCTGACCATCGAATAGGCACGCCAGACCGCGCTGCCATCGGCCTTGGTCACGCCCAGCCGGGCAAACTGGCCGGCCCGGAAGCGAAACCCTGGATCACGCGTAACCCGCAGGCTGAACAGGTTTGGCGTCAGCGGCTGGACGTCGAGCAAGGTCTGGCGGGTAAACTTGTCGGCACTGGGGGTCATGACGGGCTCCGTATATGGCGTGCGCCCAGTGTCGCGCAAAGCGGCGTGGATAAAAACCGCCGGAAAGTAGGGGCACAGCCCGGCGGCGGTGCCGGGACACATGAAAAAAGCGGCCTCTATAACAAAAAATCCCAACATGACAGTCGGTCTTTTCCTACAATCATCCCGGTATGCAAACGGATCGGATTCACCACATCTCAGGGAGTGTGACTGATGCTTCAGTGGAATCATGAGCATCTCCATCAGCTGATAAGCGAAAGCACACCGCAAAAGGTTTTTGATCTCGCTGTGCACCTGGCGCAAGACCTCGACATGAAGTTCCTGGGGCTGAAAGTGCGCATTCAACTGGCAGCCCAATCGCCACGGCAGTTCCTCTACAGCAACTATCCAGTCGCGTGGATCGAGCGCTACCAGCGCGACGATTTCTACAAGCGGGACGCAGCGGCGACCCGAAGCCATAGCTCGACCTTGCCGGTATTGTGGACCGACGACCTGTACCACGAAGTACCCGACTTCCGCGAGCAGGCTTGCGCACACGGGCTGCGCCATGGCTGGACGCAGTCCTTGCATGACCTTCAGCATAATGAGAGCCAAGTCAGCATTTGCAGGCCCAGCAAAGAGGTGAGCATCGCCGAGCTGTACGACAAATCCTGCAAGGTGCAATGGCTGTGCCACAGCCTGCACGCGATCATCAGCGAATATCACCTGGACAAACTCAGCACACCGTTGAAAATGAGCGAGCGCGAAATCGAAGTGCTGAAGTGGTCGGCTGCCGGCAAGACCGCCGCCGACGTTGCCTGCATCCTGATGCTGTCGCAAAGCACGGTGAACTTCCACATTCGCAGTGTGATCACCAAGACCAACGCCGCCAACAAGGCCGGTGCCATCGCCATCGCCATGATGCGCGGCCTGATCGAACAGTAGCCAGGCCTGCGGCCTCGGGCAAAGCCCTGTAGAATCGCGTACCAAAGCTCGTGGCGAACTGCCATGGGCAGATCCGTACCCGAGCCAGACGCCATGCCCCTGTTGACCACTCCCTACGCCGAACTCGACCTGATCCGCCAGCCGGACCAGGCCAACGACCCGCTGCAAGCCTTCGATGCCGCCGATGAATACCTGCTCGAACAGCTGCATGGGCAGGGCCTGGACGCCGGCAGCCGGGTGCTGGTGCTCAACGACAGCTTCGGCGCCCTGGCGGCCAGCCTGGCCGATCATCTGCAGGTAGTCAGCAGCGGCGACTCGCACCTGGCGCACATGGCGCTGGAGAAAAACCTGACGCGTAATGGCAAGGCGTTCGACAGCGTGCCCTTCGTGCCGGCCAGCGAGCACTGGCAGGGCCCGTTCGACCGCGTGCTGGTGCGCGTGCCGAAGACCCTCGCGCTACTTGAAGAACAGCTGATCCGCCTGCAAGGTCACCTGGCACCCGGCGCCCAGGTGATTGCCGGTGCCATGATCAAGCACCTGCCGCGCGCGGCCGGTGACCTGATGGAAAAGTACATCGGCCCGGTACAGGCTTCGCTGGCACAGAAAAAGGCCCGCTTGCTGACAGCCACAGTTGCCGACCGCCCTGCCGCAAGGTCGCCCTACCCGACCCGCTACCAACTCGACACGCCGGCACTGGAGCTGGTCAACCATGCCAATGTGTTCTGCCGCGAGGGCCTGGATATCGGCACCCGTGCCTTCCTGCCCCACTTGCCGCGCAACCTGGGCAATGCCCGGGTAGCCGACCTGGGCTGCGGCAACGGCGTGCTGGCCATTGCCAGCGCACTGGCCAACCCGGACGCGCATTTCACTCTGGTCGATGAATCGTACATGGCGGTGCAGTCGGCGCAGGAGAACTGGCAAGCGGCTCTGGGTGAGCGGCTGGTAACGGTCTTGCCGGGAGATGGCCTGGCCGGGGTGGAAAAACAGTCGCTGGAAGTAGTGCTGTGCAATCCACCGTTCCACCAGCAGCAGGTGGTGGGTGACTTCCTCGCCTGGCGCATGTTCCAGCAGGCGCGCGAGGCACTGGTGGTGGGCGGTGCGCTGTACATCGTCGGCAACCGCCACTTGGGCTACCACAGCAAGCTGGCGCGGTTGTTCCGTGGCGTGGAGCAGGTAGCTGCAACCCCGAAATTCGTGATCCTCAAGGCGCGTAAATAAAGGCAGGGGGCGCCAGGCGCCCCCTTTCAGTCAATGGGTGGTCAGGCCAGCGGCCCCCATGAACAGGCGCATCACCCAGGCCGCCACGCCCAGGGCCGCCACGCTCATCGCCCAGATCAGCACCAGCCAACCCAGCCGCTGCCACAGCGGTTTCTTCTCTTCCAGGCCATGTTTACCGGTCATCATGCGGCCCTCCTAGTGATAGCCGTCTTCATGGGTCACCTTGCCGCGGAACACGTAGTAGCTCCAGAAGGTGTACATGAGGATGAACGGCAGGATGAACAACGTGCCCACCAGCATGAAGCCCTGGCTCTGTGGCGGCGCTGCTGCATCCCAGATCGAGATCGTCGGCGGGATGATGTTCGGCCAAAGGCTGATGCCCAGCCCGCTGTAGCCCAGGAATATCAACACCAGGGTGAGCAGGAACGGCGTGTAGTGCGCATTGCGCGCCACTGCCTTGAGCAAGCCGTAGAAGGTCACCAGCACCAGCAGCGGCACCGGCATGAACCAGAACAGGTTGGGCATGCTGAACCAGCGGTCGGCAATCTGTGGATAAGCGATCGGGGTCCACAGGCTGACGATACCGATCACAGCCAGCAGCACCAGCGCCAGCGGCCGGGCGAGGTCGTGCATCCTCAACTGCAGGTCGCCTTCGGTCTTCATGATCAGCCAGGTACAGCCCAGCAGGGTGTAGGCGACGATCAGCCCAAGGCCGCAGAACAGGCTGAATGGCGTCAGCCAGTCGAGGGTGCCACCGGCGAAGTGCCGGTCGACCACCTTGAAGCCTTCGAGGAAGGCGCCCAGCGCCACGCCCTGGAAGAACGTAGCGATCAGCGAGCCCCAGATGAAGGCCTTGTCCCAGATGTGGCGCTTCTCGGCGGTGGCCTTGAAGCGGAACTCGAACGCCACGCCGCGGAAGATCAGGCCGATCAGCATGAGGATCAACGGCAGGTACAGCGCTTCGAGCACCACGGCATAGGCCATCGGGAACGCGCCGAACAACCCGGCGCCGCCCAGCACCAGCCAGGTTTCGTTGCCGTCCCAGACGGGCGCGACGGTATTCATCATCACATCGCGGTCACGCTCGCCCTTGACGAAGGGGAAGAGCATGCCGATGCCCAGGTCGAAACCATCCATCACTACGTACATCATGACGCCGAAGATGATGATCACGGCCCAGATCAGCGGAAGGTCGATACCCATGGCTCAGTTCCCCTTGCTCAGGCTGGTGGAATTGGCATCAGCACTGTCATCGGCGGCAGACAACGGCCGTGCCGGCGTGCGCTTGGTGCCAGGGCCACCGGGGTTGGCTTCGTCACCTTCGCCAGTCTGCGGGCCTTTGCGCACCAGGCGCATCATGTAGCCAAGGCCGGTGCCGAACAGGGCGAAGTACACCACCACGAACGCCACCAGGGTGAAGCCGAGCTGTGCATAACTGTGGTTGGACACACCATCGGCGGTGCGCATCAGGCCATACACCACCCACGGCTGGCGGCCGATCTCGGTGGTGAACCACCCAGCGAGCAGCGCGATCAGCCCGGAAGGCCCCATCCACAGCGCAAGATGCAGGAACGGCCGCGAGGTGTAGAGGGTGCCGCGCTTGCGCAGCCACAGGCTCCACAGGCCGACGAAGATCATCAGGAAGCCGAGCCCGACCATGATCCGGAACGACCAGAACACGATGGTCGAGTTGGGCCGGTCCTCAGGCGGGAACTCCTTCATCGCCGGCACCTGCTTGTCCAGGCTGTGGGTCAGGATCAGGCTGCCGAGCGCCGGGATCTCGACCTTGAAACGGGTGGTTTCGGCCTTCATGTCGGGGATGCCGAACAGGATCAACGGGGTCGGCTCACCGGGCACGTTCTCCCAGTGGCCTTCGATCGCGGCGATCTTCACAGGCTGGTGCTTGAGCGTGTTGAGGCCGTGGAAGTCACCGATCACCGCCTGGATCGGGGCGACGACCAGGGCCATCCACATGGCCATCGACAGCATCTTGCGCACCGCCGGGTTGTCACGCCCGCGCAGCAGGTGCCAGGCCGCCGAAGCGCCGACGAAGAAGGCCGTGGACACAAAGGCAGCAGTGGCCATGTGCATCAGGCGATAGGGGAACGACGGGTTGAATACCACCGCAAACCAGTCCACCGGCACCACCCGGCCATCGATGATCTCGTGGCCCTGAGGGGTCTGCATCCAGCTGTTGGAGGCGAGAATCCAGAAGGTCGAGACCAGGGTGCCGAGCGCGACCATTACCGTGGAAAAGAAGTGCAGGCCACGGCCAACGCGGTTCCAGCCAAACAGCATGACGCCCAGGAAACCTGCCTCGAGGAAGAAGGCGGTGAGCACTTCATAGGTGAGCAAAGGGCCGGTGATGGAGCCGGCAAAGTCGGAGAAGCGGCTCCAGTTGGTGCCGAACTGGTAGGCCATGACCAGGCCGGAGACCACGCCCATGCCGAAGTTGACGGCGAAGATCTTCGACCAGAAGTGGTAGAGGTCACGGTAGACCTGCTCGTGGGTCCGCAGCCAGAGGCCTTCGAGGACTGCCAGGTAGCTCGCCAGGCCAATGGTGATGGCCGGGAACAGGATGTGGAACGACACGGTAAAGGCAAACTGCATTCGGGCGAGCTCTAAGGCCTCTATTCCGAACATGGTGCTTCCTCTTCAGATAATCCGGCGTCCGGGCTTGTGGCCCCGTCGCCCACTGCCCCCACGGTAGTCGAGTGCGGCACGCTGGAATTGTTCTGTTCGATCGCAGGGATTCCGGCCCGAGGGCCAATTCGTTAGATCTGGAACGATTGATCCAGATCAACGATTGCTAGGAAGCATAGTCCCGAATAGCCTGCTGGGCCGTGTGGTTGATTGCCGCGTGACCCGTTGCCCCACCCTCTTTCGCGGCAGGTGAAAAAGTGCCGACCACGGCAAACAGTAACCGTTTGTTACAAACAGATGATACGCTGCGGGCCCCTCTACTGCGCCGAGGCCAACAGGTTTCCGATGTCCGATTCCGCACCGCAGCTGTTGCGTCATCACCGCCCTTTCGTCGCCTTCTGGCTGGCCCGGGTGTTCACCGCCAGCGGCTTCCAGATGCTCACCGTGGCCATTGGCTGGCACCTCTACCAGCTGACCGGCAATGTGCTCGACCTGGGCTTGGTCGGCCTGGTCGAATTCGCCCCGCGGGTGCTGTTCATGCTGCACACCGGGCACGTCGCCGACCGCTATGACCGGCGCAAGGTCGCGGCGCTGTGCCAGAGCCTGCAGGGGCTGATCGCCCTGGCGCTGGCCGTGGGCAGCGCCACCGACAACGTCAGCCGCGAGCTGATCTTCGTCCTGGCCTTCCTGCTCGGTGCCACCCGCTCGTTCGAGATGCCGGCGACTCAGGCGCTGCTGCCCAACGTGGTGCCGCAGGGGCTGTTCCCGCGGGCGGTGGCGGCCTCGGCCTCGGCGACCCAGGCGGCCACCATCGTCGCCCCGGCCGTGGGTGGCTTCCTGTACGCCTTCGGCAGCATCTGGGTGTACGGCCCGACCGTCGCCTTGTACGCCATCGCTTGCCTGTTGATGCTCAGCCTCGACTCGCGCCAGCAGGTGCCTCAACGCGGCCGCGCCAGTATCGAGTCGCTGATGGCCGGGATCCGCTTCATCCGCAGCCGGCCCGACATCCTCGGGGCCATCTCGCTGGACCTGTTCGCCGTGTTGCTCGGTGGCGCCACCGCCCTGCTGCCGGTGTTTGCCAAGGACATCCTGCTCACCGGCCCGTGGGGCCTGGGCCTGCTGCGCTCAGCGCCGGCGGTCGGGGCACTGCTGATGTCGCTGTGGCTGGCGCGCTTCCCGGTCGAGCGCAAGGTCGGCCGCACCATGTTCACCGCCGTCGGCCTGTTTGGCGTGGCAACCATCGCCTTCGGCCTGTCGACCTCGTTCTGGTTTTCGCTGGCGGTGCTGGTGGTGCTGGGCGCGGCGGACATGATCAGCATGGTGATCCGCGGTGCCTTCGTGCAGCTGGAGACGCCGGACGAGATGCGCGGGCGGGTGAGCGCGGTGAACGGGTTGTTCATCGGTGCTTCGAACCAGTTGGGTGAATTCGAGTCCGGGGTGACGGCGCACTGGTTTGGCACGGTGCCGGCGGTGGTGCTGGGAGGGGTCGGTACACTGGTGGTGACGGGGCTGTGGATAAGACTGTTCCCCACCCTGGCCAAGCGGGACCGTTTGCACAACGGTTGATCGTTCGCTTGTGCCGGCCTCTTCGCGGGGCAAGCCCGCTCCCACACAGATCGCACAGGTTTCAAGATGTGGAGCGGGCTTGCCCCGCGAAGAGGCCGGCACAGGTGACAAAGAAACCCATTCCCCAACGGCGATAGGCCCCCGCCGAGCATGCTGGTATGATGCGCGGCTTTTTTCCGCCCCATACAAAACACGGCATCCGCTACGGTCTGTGCTTTGCTGATGGGGTCGATACAATCACGGCGCGAGGGCGCCCTGGGGAGCGGGCATGCTGGACAGGCTGTTTCAACTAAAAGCACACAACACCAACGTGCGCACCGAGATTCTTGCGGGCGTCACCACCTTCCTGGCCATGGCCTACATCCTGTTCGTCAACCCGAGCATCCTCGGCGAGACCGGCATGGACAAAGGCGCGATCTTCGTCGCCACCTGCCTGGCCGCCGCCATCGGCTCGACCACCATGGGCCTGATCGCCAACTACCCGATCGCCCTGGCGCCGGGCATGGGCCTGAACGCGTTCTTCACCTACACGGTGGTCCTGCACATGGGCCACACCTGGCAGGTGGCCCTGGGAGCGGTGTTCCTCTCGGCGGTGATGTTCTTCCTGCTGTCGATCTTCCGCATCCGCGAATGGATCGTGAACAGCATCCCGCTGCCGTTGCGTTCGGCGATTGCTGCAGGTATCGGCCTGTTCCTGGCGCTCATCGCCCTGCATAATGCCGGCATCGTCGTCGATAACCCGGCGACCCTGGTGGGCCTGGGCGACCTCAAGCAGCCAGCGCCGATCCTCGCCACCCTGGGCTTCTTCCTGATCGTCGGCCTCGAGTCGCTGAAGGTTCGTGGCGCGGTGCTGATCGGCATCCTGGCCGTTACCATCGCCTCGATCCTGATGGGTGTGACGCCATTCGGCGGCGTCGTGTCGATGCCCCCATCGCTGGCGCCGACCTTCCTCCAGCTGGACATCAAGGGCGCCCTCGACGTGGGCCTGGTCAGCGTGATCTTCGCCTTCCTGTTCGTCGACCTGTTCGACAACTCCGGCACCCTGATCGGCGTGGCCAAGCGCGCCGGCCTGATGGGCAAGGACGGCCACATGCCGAAAATGGGCCGTGCCCTGATCGCCGACAGCACCGCGGCCATGGCCGGCTCCCTGCTGGGCACCTCGACCACCACCAGCTACATCGAATCCGCTGCTGGCGTGAGCGCCGGGGGCCGTACCGGCCTGACCGCCATCGTGGTCGCCATCCTGTTCCTGCTGGCGCTGTTCTTCGCCCCGCTGGCCGGTAGCGTGCCGGCCTTTGCCACCGCCCCGGCACTGCTGTTCGTCGCCGTGCTGATGGCCTCGGGCCTGGCGGAAATCAACTGGGACGACGTCACCGAAGCCGCACCGGTGGTGGTGACCGCCCTGGCGATGCCGCTGACTTACTCGATCGCCAACGGCATCGCCTTCGGCTTCATCTCCTGGACCGCCGTCAAGCTGATCTCTGGCCGCCACCGCGACCTGAACCCGGCCCTGGTGATCCTTTCCATCCTGTTCGTCATCAAGCTGGGCTGGTTCAACGCATGAGTGCTGTCTTCGATCCCTCCGCCTACGACACCCAGCTCGAGGGCAAAGTCGCCCGCCTGCGCGAGCTGCTGGCGCCCTTCGGCGCGCCGGAGCCGGCCGTTTTCGACTCGCCGCGCGAGCACTACCGCCTGCGCGCCGAGTTCCGCCTGTGGCGCGAAGATGGCCAGCGCCACTACGCGATGTTCGCCCCGGGCGACAAGCACAAGGCGATCCTGATCGACGATTTCCCCATCGCCAGTCAGCGCATCAATGAGCTGATGCCGCTCCTGAAGGCCGCCTGGCAGGCCAGCGAGGAACTGGGCAATCGTCTGTTCCAGGTGGAGTTCCTTACCACCCTCGCCGGCGATGCCATGGTCACCCTGTGCTACCACCGCCCGCTGGATGAAGCCTGGGAAGTGGCTGCCCGGCAGTTGGCCGAAGACCTCGGCGTGAGCCTGATCGGCCGTTCGAAGGGCAAGCGCCTGGTGATCGGCCGCGACTACGCGGTGGAAAAACTCGATGTGGCCGGCCGGGTATTCAGCTACCGCCAGCCGGAGGGCGCGTTCACCCAGCCCAACGGCGCGGTGAACCAGAAGATGCTGAGCTGGGCGTTCGAGGCCATCGGCGAGCGTGAGGACGACTTGCTGGAGCTGTATTGCGGCAATGGCAACTTCACCCTGCCGCTGGCCACCCGCGTGCGCCAGGTGCTGGCCACCGAGATCAGCAAGACCTCGGTCAATGCCGCGCTGAGCAACCTCGACGAGAACGCTGTGGATAACGTGCGATTGGTACGTTTGTCGGCAGAGGAATTGACCCAGGCACTGAATGAAGTGCGGCCATTCCGTCGTCTGGAAGGTATCGATCTGAAGAGTTATGAGTTCGGCACCGTGTTCGTCGACCCGCCACGGGCCGGCATGGACCCGGATACCTGCGAGCTGACTCGGCGTTTCGAGCGGATTCTGTACATCTCGTGCAATCCAGAGACGCTGGCGGCGAACATTGCCCAGTTGCAGGACACGCACCGCATCGAGCGTTGTGCGTTGTTCGACCAGTTCCCCTATACCCACCACATGGAAAGTGGCGTCCTGCTGGTTCGGCGCTGACTTTCAGATCGCCGGGGCTGCTCTGCAGCCCCAGGCTTCACTCAGAAGTCGAAGAAGACCGTCTCCCCTTCCCCCTGAATACGGATATCGAAGCGATATGCCGTTTTCCCATCTACCTCGCAACGCTTGGCAATCAATGTCTCGCGACGCTGCGGCTGCTCGATCAGGTTGAGCACCGGGCACTTGGCATTGGCGTCCGCCTCATCATCGAAATACAGGCGCGTATGCAGGTGGATGTTGATCCCCCGGGCAAACAGGCTGATGTTGATATGCGGCGCCATTGGCACACCCGCAGCATTGTTCACCACTCCAGGCTTGACCGTGTGCACGGTCCACTCGCCGGCATCGAAGGTGGTGGCGGTGCGGCCGAAGCTGTTGAAGGCGTTTTCCAGGTTGTAGGCATCCTGGTACTGGCCATTGGCATCGGCCTGCCACAGTTCCAGGAACGAATCACGCACGAGGTGGCCGTTGCCGTCATACACCTGGCCGATCAGCAGGATGTGCTCGCCCGCAGCGTCTGGCTTGGCCAGGCGGTTCCAGATTTCCTGGTCGCGGGTCGGGTTGCCGGCCGCTTCCAGGGCCAAGCCGATGTGTACGTAGGGGCCGGCGGTCTGCGAGGGGGTTTCCGGCAGCAGTTCGATTGGCATGGCGGGGTCCTCAGCAGTTTTCGAAGTGGGTCTTGCGCTGGCCGCGCAGCACGATGTCGAAGCGGTACGCCAGGCAGTCCATCGGGTTGGCGTTGCTCATGTCGAGCTTGGCGATCAACTGCTGTACGGCTTCGGGGTTGGCGATCGACTTGACGATCGGGCACATCGGGATCAGCGGGTCACCTTCGAAATACAGTTGGGTGATCAGCTTGGTGGCGATCGACGGGCCGCTGATGCCGAAGTGGATGTGCGCCGGGCGCCAGTCGTTCGGGCCGTTGCGCCATGGGTACGGGCCCGGCTTGATGGTGCGGAAGCTGTAGTACCCGTCGCGGTCGGTCAGGCAACGGCCGACGCCACCAAAGTTCGGGTCCAGCGGCGCCAGGTAGCGGTCGTTCTTGTGGCGGTAGCGGCCGCCAGCGTTGGCTTGCCACATCTCCACCAGGGTGTTCGGCACAGGCTTGCCGTACTGGTCGACGATGCGCCCGGCAACGATGATGCGCTCGCCGATCGGCAGGCCTCCGTTGTTGAAGTTCAGCAGCAGGTCGTGGTCGTGGGCACCGAAGCCCAGGTGGGAAAAGTCCGGGCCAGTGGTTTCGCTGATCGACTGTGGGATGCTGACCAGTGCCTGGCGCGGCGAGCGGGCAATGGACGTCTTGTAGTCGGGCGTCAGGGCCTTGGGGTGCCAGTTGCGATCACGGATCACGAAGCGGCTGTTGTCCTGGGCGGGCATGCCGGATTCCTCTCTTGGAATTATGAAAACGCCTGTACACGGCAGGCGGACTTGCAGTTTCAGATAGGTCGCGCGGGATGAATATTGAAATCAGCTGCCCAATACATAACCAAAAGGTTATGTATTAGTGGCTTTGGCTGGGGTGATCTAATCTTTATCCCCATGTTTCACGCTCTGGAGAGCACTTCATGGAATGGCGAAAAGGCCGGCGCAGCGACAACGTGGTCGATGCCCGCGGCGAAGGTGGTGGCGGTGGCGGCATGCGCTTTGGCGGCGGCAAGGGGCTGGGGCTTGGCGCGATACTGCTGATTGTCGGCATCGGCTGGCTGACCGGCCAGGACCCGTTGCAGATCCTCGGCCAGCTCGCCGGGCAGATGGATCAACAGCAACAGCAGGCAGCGCCAAATGGTGCCGGCGGCAAGGCACCGCCGGCCAATGACGAACAGGCGCAGTTCGTCGCCTCGATCCTGGGCGACACCGAAGACACTTGGAAGGCCTTGTTCGCTCAGGCTGGCAAGCAATACCGCGATCCCAAGCTGGTGCTGTTCAGCGGCCAGGTGAATTCGGCCTGCGGCTTCGCTTCCGCGGCAGTCGGGCCGTTCTACTGCCCGGCGGATCAGCGGGTTTACCTGGACATGTCGTTCTTCCGCGAGATGGAAACCCGTTTCGCCGCGGCTGGTGACTTCGCCCAGGCCTACGTGATCGCCCACGAGATCGGCCACCACGTGCAGACCTTGCTGGGGGTATCGGCCAAGGTCGATACCGCGCGGCGCGGTGGCCAACGCATGGAAGGCGACAATGGGCTGCTGGTGCGCCAGGAACTGCAGGCTGACTGCCTGGCCGGGGTATGGGCGTATCAGGCACAGAAGCGGTTGAACTGGCTGGAGCCCGGCGATGTCGAGGAGGCACTGAACGCGGCCAATGCCATTGGTGACGACCGGCTGCAGCAGCAGGGCCAGGGGCGCGTGGTGCCCGACTCCTTCACCCATGGCACCTCGGCGCAGCGGGTGCGCTGGTTCAAGGCTGGGTTTGCCCAAGGGGATGTGAACAGTTGCGACACCTTCAGCGCGCGTAGCCTCTGAAATTGCACGGGGCCGCTTTGCGGCCCATTCGCGGGGCAAGCCCGCTCCTACAGGTGCAGCGCAAGCCTGGTCTATGTGATACCCCTGTAAGAGCGGGCTTGTCCCGCGAATGGGCTGCAAAGCAGCCCCCTGCCATCTCCAAAAAGCAAACGTTTTCACATAGTTACAAATCAGCTGAAAAAGCGATTCAGCTTTCCGTTCCTCGTGCCGATAACACCTGCACGAATCAGCGGGCCTCCCAGAACAACAACGCCCTGCGATCGATGATCAAGTGAGCGAATGAATTTTCTGGAGAGCGTGCATGAACAGCTGGTTCGCAAATATCAGCGTCAACCTCAAACTCGGCCTGGGCTTCGGCCTGGTGCTGTTTCTAACCGGCCTGCTTGCCCTGACTGGCTGGACCAGCCTGGGCAGCCTGATCGACCGCAGCAACTGGATGGGCGACATCGGCCAGCTCAACAAGGACCTGACCGACCTGCGCATCTCGCGCCTGCAGTACATGATCGCCAACGGCGATGACACCGCCGCAGCCAACACCCAGGCCAAGCTCGATGCTTTCAGCAAACAGCAGCAGTACCTGGTCACCACCTTCACCAGCCCGGCCAACGTCGCGCTGCTCAAGGAGCTGGGGCAGACCATCAGCGAGTACAAGGTGTCGTTGAACAAGATGCGCGCCGGCTACAAGAGCTCGCTGGCCGCCCGTGATGCGATGAACGTATCGGCGGCCAAGGCTGATGAGGCCATGGAGCTGCTGAGCCAGGACGTCATGTCCCGCCCCGAGGCCGACAGCGTTCGCCTGGCCCAGTACCAGCTGATCAGCAAGGCGCGCCAGCAGCTGCTGCAGGTGCGCATCGATGTGCGCGGCTACATCGCCGACAACACCGCCGCCAACGAGCAGGCCGCCCTGCGTCAGCTGGACGGTGCGTTGGCCGACATCGACAACCTCAAGCGCCAGCTGCCCGCGGAAGCCACCCGCGTGCAGCAGTTCGAGCAATCGGTGCAGGCCTATCGAGATGCCGTGCGCCAGTTCCGCGATGCGGTCGCAGAGATCACCGTTGCCCGTGCGGAAATGACCGTGCAGGGTGCCGACATCGTCAAGCGCAGCGACGCGCTGTACAAGATCCAGCTGGAACGCCGCGACGCCGAAAGCGCTCAGGCCCGTAGCCTGCAGACCATCGCCACGCTGCTGGCACTGCTGGCTGGCGTGATTGCGGCCGTGGTCATCACCCGCCAGATCACTCGCCCGCTGCGCGATACCCTGCAAGCCGTGGAACGCATCGCCGGTGGCGACCTGACCCACGACCTGCGCGTCACCCGCCGCGACGAAATCGGCGTGTTGCAACAAGGCATCGCGCGCATGGGCACCACCCTGCGCGAGCTGATCAGCGGCATCCGTGACGGCGTGACCCAGATCGCCAGCGCCGCCGAAGAGCTGTCGGCGGTGACCGAGCAGACCAGCGCCGGTGCCAACAGCCAGAAGGTCGAGACCGACCAGGTGGCCACCGCCATGCACGAAATGGCCGCTACCGTTCAGGAAGTGGCGCGCAACGCCGAACAGGCTTCACACGCGGCCACCGGTGCCGACGACGAGGCCCGTGCCGGTGACCGTGTGGTGGGCGAGGCGATCAGCCAGATCGAACGCCTGGCCGAAGAAGTACACCGCTCCACCGAAGCCATGAACCTGCTGCAACAGGAAAGCCAGAAGATCGGCAGCGTAATGGACGTGATCAAGTCGGTGGCCGAGCAGACCAACCTGCTGGCGCTCAACGCCGCGATCGAAGCGGCCCGTGCCGGTGAAGCCGGCCGTGGTTTCGCCGTGGTCGCCGACGAAGTGCGCGGCCTGGCCCAGCGCACGCAGAAGTCCACCGAAGAGATCGAAGAGCTGGTGGCCAGCCTGCAACACGGCACCCAGCAGGTGGCCAACGCCATGCAGGGCAGCCGCACGCTGACCGACAGCAGTGTCGAGCTGGCACGCAAGGCCGGTGCCTCGCTGGAGAACATCACTGGCACGGTGTCGAGCATCCAGTCGATGAACCAACAGATCGCGGCGGCGGCCGAGCAGCAGAGCGCGGTGGCTGAAGAGATCAGCCGCAGCATCCTGAATGTGCGGGATGTGTCCGAACAGACTGCAGCGGCCAGTGATGAAACGGCAGCGTCCAGCGTCGAGCTGGCGCGTCTGGGTGGTCACCTGCAGATGCTGGTCAGCCAGTTCCGCGTCTGACCTCAAGACCGCTTTCGCGGGGCAAGCCCGCTCCCACAGGATTACCGCTGCCTTCAGGAGAGCGAAGAACCTGTGGGAGCGGGCTTGCCTCGCGAAGAAGCCATCATTGCCTGTACAAACTTACTTGACGATCATCCCCACCCCGCGCCCACGCGGATCCGAAGCGGTCTCAAGCTGCGCGCCGTTCACCCGGATCGCCTGGATATCGCCCATCTCCCAGCCCTGATCCTCCAGCACATAACCCATCTTCTTCAGCTCATCAGCCACAGGCCCGGTCAGCGGCGCGTAGCTGTCGAAGTAGATGGTGTCCTTGGGCAGCAACTGATGGTGCACCCGCTGCGCCGCCACGGCCTTCTCAAGCGGCATGCCGTAGTCGTACAGGTTGTTCATCACCTGGAAGATCGAGGTAAAGATCCGCGAACCACCCGGGGTACCGATCACCAGTTCGACCTTGCCGTCGCGGGTCATCAGGCTCGGGCTCATCGACGACAGCATGCGCTTGCCCGGCTCGATGGCGTTGGCGTCACCTCCGACCACGCCAAAGGCATTCGCTGCGCCAGGCTTGGCGCTGAAGTCGTCCATCTCGTCGTTGAGCAGGAAGCCCGCGCCCTTGACCACCACGCCGCTGCCGTAATCGAGGTTGAGGGTGTAGGTGTTGCTGACGGCGTTACCCTGCTTGTCGACGATCGAGAAGTGTGTGGTCTGATGCGGTTCCAGGCCCGGCTTGACCTTGTCGGTCTCGGAGATGGCTTTCGGGTTGACCTGGGCGGCACGCTTGGCCAGGTAGTCCTTGGCCACCAGCTGGTCGACCGGGACCTTGGTGAACGCCGGGTCGCCAAGGTAGTCGGCACGGTCGGCGAACACGCGCTTTTCAATTTCCGAAAGCAGGTGGATGTACTGCGCCGAGTTGTGCGCCACGCCCTTGAAGTCCGACGCGCGGTCTTCCTTGATGCCTAGCAGCTGGGCCAGGGCCACGCCGCCGGAGCTTGGCGGTGGCGCGGTGTAGACCACATTGCCGCGCCAGCTGATGGCGATCGGTTCGCGCCACACGGCCTTGTAGTCCTTCAGGTCTTCCTTGGTGATCAAGCCCTTGTCGGCCTGCATCTGCGCCACCAGCAGGTCGGCAGTCTTGCCTTGGTAGAACTCACTCACGCCCTTGTCGGCGATGCGTTCGAGGGTCTGGGCCATTTCCGGCTGTTTGAACAGCTCACCGACCTTCATGTTGCCGAAGTAATCGTTGAAGTTGGTCGCGGTCTTGAACATGCCCTGGGCATCGTTGCGGTACTGGTACTGCTTCTCGGCGACCTTGAAACCGTTTTTCGCATAACCGATGGCCGGGGTCAGCAACTCGCTCCAGGGCAGCTTGCCGAACTTCTGGTGGGCTTCCCACAGGCCCATCACCGTGCCAGGCACGCCTGCGGCGCGCACGCCGACCAGGCTCAGGTTCTCGATCACCTCGCCCTTGTCATCCAGGTACATGTTGCGCGTGGCGGCCTTGGGCGCCACTTCGCGGTAGTCGAGGAAGTACGGCTTGCCGTCGACGAAGAGGGTCATGAAGCCACCGCCGCCGATGTTGCCCGCCTCGGGGTAGGTCACCGCCAGGGTGAATGCAGTGGCCACCGCCGCATCCACCGCGTTGCCGCCCTTCTTGAGAATATCGGCGGCTACCTGTGCACCATATTGATCGGGCGCGGCGACAGCGCCGCCTTCCAACGTGGCGGCGTAAGTCGAGGAACAGCTCAGGATCGCGGCTGCCAGAGCCAGGTACTGGAACGGGACGATACGCATGACACTTCCTTGGTGTTGTTTTTGTTGAGCAGTCAGTAAGGCCGAAGCGCTGCGACTGTGCAATCAAACGCAGGAAGTTTCGCCGCCTGTGGACAGGATCTGTCGCGTTCAGGCAACTCAGCAGGCGTACATCGCCAGTTTGCGCTGGATGAAATCGAGGAAGCACTGGATACGCAGGGCCAGCTGCGTGTTGCGGTAGTACACCGCGTGGATCGGCTGGCGGTAGCCGTTGTTGGCGTCGCTCAGCAGCACCTTGAGGCGACCGACGCGGATGTCTTCGTGGGTCATGAAGTGCGACAGGGCGACGATGCCCTCCCCGGCCAGCGCCAGCTGGCGCAGGGTCTCGCCGCTGGAGGCGATCAGCGCCGGGCGAATGCTCCAGCGGTCACCCTGGGCGTGGCGTAACGGCCATTGGTTCAGCGACTCGGGCTGGCTGAAGCCGAGCAGAGCGTGGCCGTTCAGGTCTTCGACTTTTTCAGGTGTGCCGTGTTGTTCCAGGTACGCCGGGCTCGCCAGCACCTGAACCGGGCTGCAGCCGAGCGAACGGGCATGCAGGCTGGAGTCGGCGAGGTCACCGATGCGGATGGCCACATCGGTGCTCTGCTCCAGCAGGTCGATGATCAGGTCGTCAGTGTTCAGTTCCAGCTCGATGGCCGGGTACTGGCGACGGAATTCGCCGATCCACGGCAGGATGGCATGCAGCATGAACGGTGCAGCGGCATTGATGCGCAGGCGCCCCGAGGGCGTCTGGCGGTTCATCGACAGATGCTCCTCCATCTCGTCCATCTGCTCCAGCACCCGGCGCGCGCGTTCGAGGAAGAAACGGCCTTCTTCGGTCAGGTCCATGCGCCGGGTGGTGCGGTTGACCAGGGTGGTGCCGAGCTTGGCCTCCAGGCGTGACAGCGTGCGGCTGACAGCCGACGGGGTCTGGCCCATCTGCTCGGCGGCGGCGGAGATCGAGCCGCAGTCGATGACGGCGACGAATACCTGGAGTTCTTCGGATCGAGTTTTCACGTCTGGGTCCGTGGCGGCTGCTTGCAGGGATTAGATCGCCTTGCCAAATACCTTGTCCAGATGCGCGGCATACGCCGCCAGCGCCGCCGGCACGTCCGGGCGCTTCATCACATCCACCGCCAGGAAGGTTGGCAGGCCGCTCATGCCGAGGAACTGGTTGGCCTTGTGGAACGGGAAGTACACCGCATCCACACCCTTGCCTTCGAAGAAGTCGGTCGGGTCATCGAACGCCTGCTGGGGGGCATTCCAGGTCAGCGACAGCATGTACTGCTTGCCGTGCACCAGGCCACCGCTGCCGTACTTCTGCGAATGGTCGGAGCGGGTGCGGCCGTCGTTGGCGTAGAGGCTGCCGTGGCCGGCGGTGAACACGTCGTCGATGTATTTCTTCACGGTCCACGGTGCGCCCATCCACCAGCCCGGCATCTGGTAGATGATCACGTCAGCCCAGAGGAATTTCTCCACTTCGGCCTGGGCGTCGTAGCCACCGTCGATGAAGGTCTGCTGCACGTCGTAGCCGGCGCGGTCGAGATGGGCCAGCGCAGCGTCGTGCAGGGTCTGGTTGAGGCGGCCGTCGGAATGGGCGAACTGTTTGCCACCGTTGAGCAGAAGGATCTTTTTCATGCTGGGCCTCCTGGGCCGAGTGAATAATTCAGGGCCGCAGGTTAGAGGCTCGCAAGCGCGTGATACAGCAGGCGCGGGGCAAAATACAATTGACCTGAAGTCAAAAATACGCAGCGCATTATTGCCGTAGAATCGTTTCACCTCCCTACTTTCGTGAGAATCGATCCATGAGCGAGCAGCACGCATTCATCCTCAAGGCCAAGACCCGCCCGGAAATGGCCGAAGCGTTCGAAACCCTGTTCCGCGCCTACGTCGAACCCAGCCGCCAGGAACCCGGCTGCATCGAATACCACATGCTGCGCGACCAGCAGGACCCGAGCCTGTTCGTGTTCTATGAGGTGTGGGCCGACAAGGCTGCGCTGGATGTGCACTCGGCACTGCCGCACATGGTCGCGTTCTTCGAAAAGCGCATGGACTACCTGGAGCGCGATTTCGACATCCAGCCGATCGTGATGCTCAGCGCCTCTTCCGCTAACCGTTGATCAGCAGATGGCCGCCCAGCGCGGCCAGGCCAATGAAGAAGCAGCGCTTGAACAGCGCTGCACTGATGCGCTGGCGCAGCCACTGGCCAGCAAGCATGCCCACCAAGGCCGGCGCCAGCATCACCAGTGATGCGCCCAATGCTTGCCCACCCAAGGCATCCTGGCCAGCCAGGCCACCGGCCAGCGCCAAGGTCGAAACGGTGAACGAAAGGCCCAGTGCCTGAATCATCTCGTCGCGGCTCAGGCCCAGGCTCTGCAGGTAAGGCACCGCTGGCATCACGAAGACACCCGTGGCCGCAGTGACCACACCCGTCACCAGCCCGCAGACCGGCCCCAGCCACCCTTCCCGCTCGGGCGCCAGTCGCAGGGCGGGGCCTGCCAGCCCATAGAGCGCATAGATCACCAGCGCCGCCCCCAATGCATGCACCGCCCACGGCCCGCTGTCGATACCCAGCCAGACACTGCCAAGCAACGTCCCGACAAAGATCATCGCCAGCATCGGCCCAAGCCTGCGCAGCAGTGCCGGCAGATGCCCACCGGCCGCGAGTTGCCAGAGGTTGGTGAGCGTCGAAGGCACGATCAATAGCGCCGCAGCCTGCGCCGGTGGCATAGCCAGCCCCAGCAGGCCCATGGCGATGGTAGGCAGGCCCAGGCCGATCACCCCTTTGACCGCACCGGCGATCAGGAAGGTGATGACCACCAACAGCGTCAGTGCCGGGCCGATGTTCTGGTAAAAAGCGATCAAAGTATTCATGGCCACCATGATGGCGCTCGGCGGCTGGACTGAAAATCTGCCATATACTCAGCCAGACTCTTGTCAGGACAGAGGCAGATGCATTTCGACCTGATCGACCTCCGGCTTTTCCAGCACATCGCCGAATGCGGCAACATCACCGCCGGCGCCCGCCGCAGCCATCTTTCGCTGCCAGCGGCCAGTGCGCGCATCCGCGCGATGGAAGCGTCGCTTGGTACGCCGTTGCTTGGGCGCAACCGCCGTGGCGTGCAGCCAACACCGGCCGGGCAGGCGCTGTTGCAACATGCACGGCTGATCGGCCAGCAAGTCGAGCGCCTGCAGTTTGACCTGGCCCAGTACGCGCGTGGCCAGCAAGGCCAGGTGCGGCTAGTGTGCAACACGGCGGCGCTGACCGAGTACCTGCCGGAGCTGCTGGCCAGTTACCTTGCCGACAACCCTGGGATCAGCATCGACGTGCAGGAGCTGCCGAGCCTGCGCATCGTGCAATCGATCACCCAGGGCATGGCTGACCTGGGCATCATTTCCACCGCCGCGCCCAGCGCACATCTGCAGACCTTGCCGTTTCGCGATGATCCGCTGGTGCTGGTAACACCTCTGGGTCATCCCCTCGCCGCAGAGCCCGCCCCGAGCTTTGTCGACTGCCTTGCCCATGGCCATGTCGGGCTGGGGGTGAACAGTGCCCTGGCGTTATACCTGGAGGAACAGGCCCTGCGCGAAGGCCACCGCATGCAGGTACGGGTGCGGGCCGAAGGGTTTGACGGGGTGATACGCATGGTTGCTAGTGGTGCCGGTATCGGCGTGGTGCCGCTGGCATCGGTGCAGCGCTGGAAGGGCGTGTTGCCGATGCATTGGGTGGCATTGCGAGAGGGCTGGGCCAACCGGCGGTTACTGTTATGTGCCCGGGATTTTGCCGGGTTACCGGGCTATGCGGCGGGGTTGGTTGAGCGATTGATCCCGACCTGAACGTTCATCGCCACCTGAACTGCCCCATACGCGGGTAAAGCTCGTGCAATTCACAACCGTCCATAGCCCGCCTGCATAATCAGGATTTGTAATATGGCCTTCGATTCCTCGCACTTGCAGGAGCATCTCATCGTCAGCAACCAACCCTTCAAAATGCAGCGCAAAGGCCTCCAGAACATTCTCCAGAGCCTGCACGATAGTTGGCCCGGCAGAAAAACAGCCAGGTACATCAGGCACGGTTACTTCGTAATCCGAATGGACATCTTTGTGCAGTACGACGGGGATTTTCACTGCGTGCCTCAGTCGATGTTTGAATTGCAACGTAGTACACATACCCCACAATCGTTTGGCTAGCAGATGGTTAAACGTGCTTCGTAGGCCTTAACTGACCGCCTCGTAGGAAATGTAATTTTAATCTTACACCCCCGAGATCGGCGACATCACCCTGGAGGTCAACGCCCTGGCATAGCGCGGGGAGGCAGCTGGACGTCGAGCCCAGGCAACTGCTGCTTGGCGGATGGCCCTATGGTGACGAGTCATTCAGCCAGTCACCAGGAGTTGTGCCATGTCCGATTTCATCACCGTCCTGCGCGAAACCTGCCCGACGCCGGTCGTGGACGCCACCAAGTGGAAGCGCATCGGCGGCGATCCGCACACCGTCAACCTCAACGCCTACCTGTCGGCCGACGGCAGCAAGATCATGGGCACCTGGATCTGCACCCCGGGCAAGTTCGAGGTCAACTACGAGAAGTGGGAGTTCTGCCACTTCCTCGATGGCTACTGCATCATCACCCCGGAAGGCGAAGAGCCGAAGCACCTGAAAGCGGGTGACGTGTTCGTGATCGAACCGGGGATGAAAGGTACCTGGGAAGTGGTCGAGACCGTGCGCAAGTATTTCGTCTTCGCCTGATTTTTTGCCAGAGCGATGCAGGCCCTGTGGAAAACGTGAAACTTCTTACAGGGCCATCACTATGTTGAACACCGGTAGCAAAAATAGCAAAACAGCCATAAACCCATTGAACCTCAGCAACATCTTCTGACATTTACCCTCAGTTTGACCCCGCTATTTGTAGTCCTTTTCTGAATTGCGCCACACCACCCCATATGGTATTGCCCTCGCACTCTCCCAGACCTAGCCTGCGCTGATCGCCCGAATCGCCGGGCAGCATTGCCCATCCAAAACAATGTCAAGGAGAGATAAGCATGGCTTTCGACGCCTACATTCAGATCGACAGTATTCCAGGCGAAGCACTGGACGAAAAATACAGTAAATGGATTGAAGTGCTGGGCTATGACTTTGGCGTCAGCCAAAGTACATCTGCCACTGCCAGTTCCGCAGGTGGCGCAACATCGGGCAGGACCTCCGTCACCAACTTCACTTTCACCAAGTACCTCGACAGTGCCAGTTGCAAACTGATGGAAGCCAGTTGCACAGGCCAGCATCTGAAAGAAGTGAAGCTCGCCCTCTGCCGTGCTGGTGGCGACAAACTAAGGTACTTCGAAATCATCCTTGAAGAAGTGATCATCGCCGAGTATTCGCAGGCCGTGGACACAGGAGTGCCACTAGAAGTGGTGCAACTCAATTACGGGCGGATCAAGACCACTTACACCCAGCAGCGCCGCCACGATGGCAGTGGCGGCGGTAATATCGCCGGGGGCTGGGACCGTATCGGCAATAGAAAATACGCGTGAGGGTGCTGCCATGTCTGAAGCCCGCGCGTACCTCAATCTCAAGTTGCAAAACTATCACAGGCTGAAATCTGACCTGGCGCTGAGCGGTCATGCCTTGGAGAAGTTTGATGTACTGAATTCACACATTGCCAATACGGTGGTCCGTAGCGGTGAACTTATCATCATCGGCGATCCCACTACGGCTTCCTGCACCAGCCAGGAAGCCTGGATGATGAGGCAGGCGACAATTGCGCACCTAGGGCTGATGCGCAACGGCCAAGGTGTGGATAACTTTTTCCTGGACAATTTCGAAACCTTGAAAAGCCTTATCGCGCATGCATCCATGGGTGCTGGAGTGGTTAGTGAAGGGTGGAGCAAGCACCTGAAAGCTATCGAGGCCACCTTGATGGATATCGAGAAGCTACATCAACAGCACCTCGGGTCAGGGAACATGGCGGCTCGTGATCAGTTCTATGCAAAGCGTTCCGCCTTATTTAGGAGACTGGATGAACAATTAGGAAAGCTGGGCGCTTATGGTTCCGGCCTAAGAAACCAAGGTTCGATCAAACGGACATTGGGGATATCGACCAAGAGCTACATGCATACTGGTGAGATTGCAGGGTATGCCAACAAAGTCTCAGGCGTGGCGACAGCTGCTAATTTGATAAAGAAAGGAACGTATGTTGGGATTGCGTTAGACGTCGCTGCTACGGGTCTGGAGATACATAAAGCCTGTACGCTCGGACGCGAGGAGGAATGCTTAAAGGCGCATTATGTCGAGATTAGCTCATTGGTGCTGGGTTTAGGGACTACGACTGCTGGGGCATACGGTGGCAAACTTCTTCTTGGCGGTGCTTGCAGCGTGGTTTTTGGCGTGGCTACAGGTGGAACCGGAGCACTCGCTTGCGGGATATTCGGCGGTACAATAGGGGGGGTGGCAGGCGGCAAGCTTGGGAGCAAAGCAGGAGCCAAAGCGGGGGAACTTCTATATGAGGTAATCACGAAATGACAATCGTGCACTTAACTTTTCTAGTGTACTCCCTGGCATTCGCCACCTTAACTTTCTTGAACCTTGCAATAACAATATTCATAGCCCATCGTAAAATCGATTACATTGAGGGATTTTTATTGAATTGCGATGCAGTAATCGGCGAGAGAAAATTATGGCTACATGCCGGTCTGATGGGGAAAGTCATACGACTGAACAATATTTCATTCATTCTTCTTTGCCCCAAAATTTACACTTACAGAAAACTTATCAATATCGAAGAAATCAATAAGCTACCTTCAAAAATCAAGTTTCCTCTCATCGGCATAGGTATTGCTAATACGGTATCATTTATTGCACTGGTAGGGTTAGGCGTTTTTATGCATTACTTGCCACCCTTGGCTAAATAATGCTTAAAACATCGCAGTACGGGCACCCTCCCCTCTGGTGCGCAGTTACAGAGGGAAGGCCGCCCGGCCCGCGATGAAGTCCTCGCTCGTCAATCCTTCTTGCGGTAACCCTCGACGATCGCCGAAAAGTCCTTGCCGCCGTCACCGCGCAGGCTCATGGCCTGATACAACTGCTGGGCCACGGCGCCAAGGATCACAGGCTGGTGCGCCTGACGCGCAGCCTCGGTAGCCAGCCCCAGGTCCTTGAGCATCAGTTCGGCGCCAAACCCACCGGTATACCCACGCGAGGCGGGTGCGGTCTCGATGATGCCCGGCCACGGGTTGTAGGTATCGGAGCTCCAGCAACGCCCGGTCGAGCTGTTGATGATCCCCGCCAGTACCTTGGTGTCGATACCCAGTGCATTGCCCAGGGCCATGGCCTCGGAGACGCCGATCATCGAGATGCCCAGCAGCAGGTTGTTGCAGATCTTGGCGATCTGCCCGGTACCCACCTCACCGCAGTGCACGATGTTGCGGCCCATCTGCTCCAGCACCGGCTTGAGCGTGGCGAACAGCTCGGCGCTGGCGCCGACCATGAAAGTCAGGGTGCCAGCTGCGGCGCCGCCGGTACCCCCGGACACCGGCGCATCGCCCATGTCCACACCCTTGGCCGCAGCGGCCTTGGACACATCACGCGCGGTCTGCGGGTCGATGGTGCTGCAATCCAAAGTCGGCGTGCCTGGGCGAATGCCCGCCAGCACACCGTCGTCTTCGTTGAGGTACACGGCGCGCACATGGGCCGCCGCCGGCAGCATGGTGATCACCAGCTCGCTGCTGGCCGCCGCGTCCCGGGGCGAAGCGCTGACCTGCCCGCCCAGTTCGGCGAGCTCGGCCAGCACGGTCTTGTTCAGATCGAACAGGTTCAGCTGGTGCCCGGCCTTGATCAGGTTGCGGGCCATGGGTGCGCCCATGTTGCCCAGGCCGATGAATGCGATACGCATGACGAGCTCCTTAGCGCAGGCTGATGGTGGTGTTCACACCGTCGTTGACGCTGTCGTCATCGAACCAGCGGGCGGTGACGGTCTTGGTCTGAGTGTAGAACTGCACCACCTGCTTGCCGTACGGGCCGAGGTCGCCGAGCTTGGAACCGCGCGAGCCGGTGAAGCTGAAGAACGGTACCGGTACCGGGATCGGGATGTTGATACCGACCTGGCCGATGTCGATCTCGCTCTGGAACTTGCGCGCCGCCGCGCCGCTCTGGGTGAACAGGCCAGTGCCGTTGCCGAACGGGTTGGCGTTGACCAGGGCGATGGCTTCGTCGAGGGTGTCCACTTCCAGGGTCACCAGCACCGGGCCGAAGATTTCCTGGGTGTATACCTGCATGTCGGTCTTCACCCCGGAAAACAGGGTCGGGCCGACGAAGTTGCCTTGCTCGTAGCCCGGCACCTTCACGCCACGGCCATCGAGTTCGAGCTTGGCGCCTTCCTGGATGCCGCTTTCGATCAGGCCCAGCACCCGCTCCTTGGCGCGCTTGGAAACCACAGGGCCAACATCGGTGCCCGGCTCGCAACCGGCATTGACCTTGAGCTTGCTCGCCGCGTCCTTGATGTCCGGCAGCCAGTCACGCGCCTTGCCCACCAGCACCGCCACCGAGGTAGCCATGCAGCGCTGGCCTGCTGCGCCGAAGGCGGCACCGACTAGGGCGTTGACGGTTTGCGTGCGGTTGGCGTCGGGCAGCACCACGGCGTGGTTCTTCGCGCCCATCATCGACTGCACGCGCTTGCCGTGCTGGCTGGCCAAGTTATACACGTGGGTGCCGACTTCGGTGGAGCCAACGAAGGAAATCGCCTTGATGTCCTGGTGGGTGCAGATCGCATCCACCACCTGCTTGCCGCCATGCACAACGTTCAGCACACCGGCAGGCACTCCGGCTTCCAGCGCCAGCTCGACCAGCAGCATGGTCGACAGCGGGTCCTGCTCGGAGGGTTTGAGAACGAAGGTGTTGCCGCAGACGATGGCCATCGGGAACATCCACAGCGGGATCATCGCCGGGAAGTTGAACGGGGTGATGCCAGCGCACACACCGATCGGCTGGCGCAGGGTGTAGGTGTCCACGCCACCGGCAACGTTCTCGGCGAACTCGCCCATCTGCAGGGTGCCGATGGAGGCCGCATGCTCGACCACTTCCAGGCCGCGGAAGATGTCGCCTTCGGCGTCGGCGAGGGTCTTGCCCTGCTCGGCGCTGAGGACCTGGGCGATGCGCTTGGTGTGTTCGCGGATCAGCGCCTGCAGCTTGAGCATGATGCGCATGCGTGCCCCGATCGGGGTGTCACGCCAAGTCTTGAAGGCGCGCTGGCCAGCGGCCACGGCGGCATCCACTTCTTCGACGGTGGCGAACGGTACCCGCGCCAGCACCTCTTGGGTGGCCGGGTTGACGATATCGCGCCATTCGCTGGTTTTCGACTCGACCCACTGGCCGTCGATCAGCAGCTTGACCTGCTCGACCTTGGTCTTGTCAGGGGATTGTGGTGCGTTCATCTGCGTTCTCCTTGGAATTATTGTCAGGACGAGATCGCCAGCGCCGGGCAAATACGAGGTGGCGCCTTGGGGCTTTTTTCGAGTATAGATGTGCAAACATCCAACAAGAACGCACAAAAAAACCGGATCAACATGCAAAAAGACCTGACCTCCCTCAGTGCGCTGAACTGGGACGACCTGAAGTTCTTCCTCGAAGTGGCGCGCACGCGCAAGGCCAGCAGCGCGGCCAAACGCCTGGCCGTCGACTACACCACGGTGTCGCGGCGCATCAGCTCGCTGGAGGGGGCGTTGGGCACACTGCTGTTCGAAAAGTCACGCACCAACGGCTTCGTCCTGACCGCCGAGGGACAACGCCTGCTGGGCTACGCGGAGTCGATCGAGAGCACCTTGCACATGGCCTGCGAGCAGGTCTCCGGCTCCGGCGTGGCGCTGTCGGGGCATGTGCGTATGGGCTGCACCGAGGGCTTCGGCAGCTTCTTCGTCACCCCGCAATTGAGCCACTTCGTCGATGCCTACCCGGCGATCTCGGTGGATATCCTGCCGCTGCCGCACTTCATCAGCCTGTCCAAACGCGAGGCAGACATCGTCATCGCCCTGGAACGGCCGGAGCATGGGCCTTATGTGTGCTGCAAGCTGTGTGACTACCGGTTACGTCTGTATGCGACCCAGGACTACCTCGACAGCCATGCACCGATCCGCCAGGTCAGCGACGTGGCGAGCCACCCGTTCATCAGTTATGTGGACGACCTGGCGTTCAGCTCGGAGCTGCTGTACCTGGCCAACCTGATTCCCAATGCCAATGCGCATTTACGCAGCACCAGCGTCATTGCCCAGTACACGGCAGCGCTGCAGGGGCGCGGGTTGGCGATCTTGCCGTGCTTCCTGGCAGCGCAGGACTCGCGGCTGGTGACGGTGTTGCCGGAAGAGATCGAGGTGACGCGGCAGTTCTGGATGTATTGCCGGGAGGACTTGCGCAAGTTGAAGCGGATTACCCTGTTGTGGGATTACATCCGTGGGGTGACCGAGGCGAATGCGCCGTTGTTGATGGGCGAGACGCGCGAGATGCGCTTTGCATGAACGCTGAAAATCTAAAGACGATCCCCTCTGATCCAAAACTTCAGATTTTTCCCGTTGTTTGTAGTCCATTTCTGAATTAGCTTCCTACCGCCCTTGGGCCATTGCGGTGGTGTTCTCGGCGGAATAGTGTGGCCCTGTCGTTGCCAAAACAGCGACCGGGCCTGCAAGCCCGTCCAGAGCAAAAATGTCGATCACCGATAGCCAATGGCATGCCATTGCGCGCGCTTGATGGTGGCTGCGTACGGGAGGTTTTCGAACCTGCCGGATTTTTGCTCTCTGCCGGTCTTGCAGACCCGTACGTGGCCGCCACCCATCACACTGCAAGTCATGAGTGGCGGCTCTAGCTAACCCATAGAGAGTGCCACCATGCTAAAGATCGTTCCCGATCCACCCCACGATATTCATTCCCTTGAAGACACGCTGATCCAGGCCACCGACTATGCGCTGTGTGCGGCGACAGTGGTGCATCAGGCGTTGCTGCTGCAGCCCAAGTCACCGGCGTCGATCCTGATGATGACCTCGATGCATGAGATGGAGGCGCTGCGAGCCTTGCTCGAATCGGCGTTGATCCAGGTGCAGATGCCCACTGGGCCTCGGACTTTGCACTGAGGCTCAGGTGATGTACTGCCTGGACCGGCCTCTTCGCGGGACAAGCTTGTCCCGCGAAGAGGCCCGGCCAGGCAATGGAAATTTCAGGGAGATTGAACAATGACCACAGACAACACCCAATGCACCGTCGGCAAGACCACCTTCTTCCAAGGTGAAAACCAGACCCACCCGCTGTTCCGCATCGAACCCGGCATTCCTTGCCAGGATGCCCGTGAACAGGCCTCGGAACTGATGGGCTATGTGCGCGAGCTGACCATCCTCGGCCTGATGGACGAGAAACCGATGATGATCTGGGCTTCTCATTATCTGAGCGCAATGGCCAAGGCGCTGATGGACGACGCCGAGATGGGCATGAGGCATTGATGGGCCAAGCCTGATAGCGCATCACGGCCACCAGTTGTTCGCCGACAGATGTGCAGCGCCTATCAGATCGAGCGCCACGCGGGCGGCGCTCGGTATATGTCAATAAGACGCGACCACGATCGACACCCGGCGGTTCTCGGTCCGCCCGGCGCTGGTGCGGTTGTCCGCCACCGGCTGTGTGCTGCCCAGCCCACGGGTACGAATGTTCTGCGCCAGCATGCCAACATCGATCAACACCTTGGCCACACTCTGCGCACGCCGCTCGGACAACTGCTGGTTGTACGCCGCCTTGCCCGAAGCATCGGCGTGGCCGTCGACCCGCACACCCTGAATGCCCACGCCCAGCAAGGCCTTGCCGATCCGCTCGACAATCGCCTGGCTCGGGCCATTGAGGCTGTCCAGGTCGCTGCCGAACAACACCTTGCCCGACAGGTCGAACGCCCAGCCCTCGTCGGTGGGGGCAAAGCCTTCGCGCTTGAGCACGGCAATCTGCTCGGCGGTCAGCCCTTTGGGGGGCGTGCTCTGGCACCCTGTCAACGCCAGCATAGCCAGCAACATCACGACAAACGAAAAACGCAAACGCTGTATCACGGTTCAACTCCTGTTCCTGAAATCGGCGGCGGACCGTTCCGTCTGCGCCGCTTGCCACTGGCCACGGCGCTTGCGCTTGGCCTGGTACATCGCCGCATCTGCGGCATTGAGGAGGCTGGCAGGGTCACTGCCATCATCCGGGTAATAGGCGATACCGACGCTCAGCGAGGTGATGAGGCTCTCGCCGCCATCGAGCAGCATTGGCAGTTGCATGCTGGCGATGATTTTCTCGGCGATGCGCTCGGCATCCTCGCGCGAGTGCAGCGGGGTCAGCAGCACGGCAAACTCGTCACCGCCCAGGCGGGCCACCAGGTCGTGCTCGCGCAGTTGCGCACGCACGCGGTCAGCCACGTTGATCAGCACTTCGTCGCCCACGGCATGGCCGAGGCTGTCGTTGATCTGCTTGAAGTGGTCACTGTCGAGGAACAGCAACGCGAGATGGTCCTGCTGCCGCGCGGCGTTGCGCAGGCTGCGGCTGAGGCGGCCTTCGAAGAACGCACGGTTGGGCAGGCCGGTGAGGCTGTCGTGGCTGGCCTGGTGGGCCAGGGTCGCGTTCTCGTTCTGCAGGTGGCCGTGCCAGACCTCCAGTTCATCGAGCAGGGCATTGAAGTCGTTGCCCAACTCGTTGAGCTCGGCAATGGGCGCTTCCGGCACCCGGCGGTCGAAACTGCGTTCGCGACGTGCGGCGTGGGCGACGCTGGCCAGGGCGCGCAGGGGGCGGACGATGTCGCCGAGCATGCGCTGCGACAGATACAAGGCAACAAAGGCACTGAGGACCGTGCAGAACAGGATGCCGCCAAGGCCGCTGAGCAAGAACAGCAGCAGGCTGCGGCCTTGCCCGATCAGTTCGATATGCCCGACCTTCTGCTGCTGGTGCATGATTGGCAGGTTGATCGGCTCATCCAGCAATGCCGTCGCCACTTGGGCCTCCAGGTGCCCAAGCACGCCCTCATCGGTGCGCTGCCAATGCGCCAGTTGCTCACCGTCGTTGTTGAAGACCTTGGCGTCGGCCACTTCTTCGGTCTTGGCGATCAGCTCCAGCGCCTCATTGGCCGCAACGCTGTCGTCGAACACCACGGCAGCTTCGACGGTGTAATTGATCGAACGGGCGATCAGGTGCAAGTTGTGGTTGGCATAGACACGCAGGGCCAGCACGCCGAGCAGGGTCAGCGAAATACCGGCCAGGCCCACCGCCATCAGGGCCACGCTGAGGTGGCCACGGCCGAGCACCGAGCGCAAGGTCGGGCGCACTCGGGCCTTCGTTGCCGAGCGCTTCATGGCAGCGCTCCGCGGCGCCGTGACAGCTGCAACACGCTTGGGTGGATACGCACGCCGGAACGCGCCACGGAGTCGAGGTTGACCTCGAAAGCCACCTGCTGATCACCGACGCGCAGGCAGAACAGGCTACCGACCGTGCACGGATCGTCGGCTTCGCTGATGCTCAGTACCGGGTGGCCAGTGATGGCCTGGAACAGACGATCACGCTGGGCATCGTCGAGCTTGCCGATGTACACGGCATCACAGGCCTGTGCGACCTGCCGGTCGTCGGCCAGCAGGCGCCGTACCTGCAAGGGTTGGCCGGAGTTCTGCACACTGCCCTTGATCAGATCGTCGGCGTATTCGGTGGGGCCCACCAGGCACATGCGCAAGGGCACTGGCTCGGTCGGCCAGCGCGCATAGCTGAGGATACCAAGGACTACCTGAGTCACCGCCCTGGCACGCTGTTGGGCCTGTGCGGAGGTTGCCGAACCGTCCGCCTGGACAGGGCCGGGCAATAGCGACAGGGCAACTAGCAGTACCGAAAGCGCACAGCCTGTCAACCGCTCCCTGGCGCCTGTCATGTGAGAATTCTCTCAAAATCCTGTCTGAAGTCGGCGCAACGATAGCACAACGCTGGCTCTCTGTAGGAGCGTCAAACCTGCTCGAGCATCAGGCCGGAAATACGCCGTACCTTGCGCAGCACCGCTTCCTCGAAAATGCCCTGGCGCGGCTCGATCAGACTGAAACAATGCTTGGCCCGGGTGATGCCGGTGTACACCAGTTCCTTGGTCAGCACCGGGTTGAGTGCATCCGGCAGCACCAGCGCGGTGTGGCTGAACTCGGAGCCCTGGGACTTGTGCACGGTCATGGCGTAAACGGTTTCCACCTCGTTTAGGCGGCTGGGCAGGACGAAACGCACCCCTCCACTGCCGTCGTTGCGCGGGAAGGCTACACGCAGCAGCGCTTCACCGTGCTCGTCCGGCAGGCGCAGGGCGATGCCGATGTCACCGTTCATCAAGCCCAAGCCATAGTCGTTGCGCGTGACCAGCACCGGGCGGCCTTCATACCACGGCAGCTGGCTGTCGATTAGCCCGGCATTGTGCAACACCCGCGCCACCCGCACGTTGAGGCCTTCGACCCCCCAGGCACCCTTGCGCACGGCGCACAGCAACTGGAAGTCTTCGAAACTGTGCAGCACTCTGGCAGCCCACTGCTCCCAGCGCGGATCGTCGAATACGGTACCCGGTGCCGGGCGATAGCGGCCAATCGCACGCAAGTAGCTGCGATAGCCCTGAGGCCCTTCATTACCGCGGTTGAGGCCGTCGAGAATCAGGCGGTCGAAGGCCCGATCCTGCTCGCCGCGCAGCGCCAGGCCAAACACGTCTGCTGGCGGCAGGCTCAGCAGATCCCGTGCCGCGTGGGCCTCCTGGCGATTGACCAGGCGCGCCAGCTGGCCGATGCCACTGCCTTCACCAAAACGCCTCGAGAAGCGCAGCATCACCACCTGCTGGGCCAACGGGCTGCGTTGTGCATCGCCGGCTTTCAGGCCACTGGCGGCCAGCGATTGGCCACCGATCTGTTCCAGCCAGGCCTGGGTCGCGGGCGAATAGCAGCCGTCTTCGGCATCCCGGCACAGGTCACCGAGCACAGCGCCAGCCTCGACCGAGGCCAGCTGGTCCTTGTCCCCCAGCAGAATCAGCCGTGCCTTGGGCGGCATAGCCTGCAGCAGGTTGGCCATCATCTCCAGGTCGATCATCGACGCCTCGTCGACCACCAGCACATCCAGCGGCAGCGGGTTGCCGGCGTGGTGACGGAAGTGCCTGGAGCCGGGGCGGCTGCCGAGCAGGCGGTGCACGGTGCTGACGTCGGTGGGTATCTGCCCGCGCACCTCGGCGCTCACCTGCAACCGCTCGACCTGCTGGCCGATGGATTCTGTCAGGCGTGCGGCGGCCTTGCCGGTCGGCGCGGCCAGGCGAATGCGCAGCGGCCTGCCCTGCTCCACCGCAGGCGCCTGCAGCAGCGCCAGCAAGCGCACCACCGTGGTGGTCTTGCCGGTACCCGGGCCGCCAGTGATGATGCTGAAGCCTGCGCGGGTGGCCAAGGCGCAGGCGAGTTTCTGCCAGTCCACCTGGCCTGCCAGGGCACCTTCGTCGAACAGCTGCGCCAGGCGCGCGGGCAGGTCGGCCGGGGCCGCTTCGTCCTGGATCAGGCGTTGGCGCAGGATCTGGTCGATCTGCCGCTCGTAGCTCCAGTAGCGACGCAAGTACAGGCGCTGGCCGCTGAGCACCAGCGGGCGCGCGTGCTGGCCTGGCGTGTCGCCGGCAGCCACCAGCGGGCTGGCGGCAATGCGTTGCAGCCAGGTGGGCAAGCCGAGGTTGGCCAGCAACTGCGAGGGCAACAACAGCGGGCCGGTCAGAGCATCGCCTTCCGGCGGCAGCGACAGCGCGAAATCGGGCTCGGCAAGGGTCTGTTGCAGGTCGAGGCAGACATGCCCGTGGCCCAGCTGGTGGCTGGCCAGGGCTGCCGCCAGCAAGAGCAACGGGTCACTGCCAGGGGCTCGCTCTTCAAGAAAACTGACGAACGCCCGGTCGAGCGCACGCAGCCAGCCCCGCTCGACCCAGCGATCGAGCAACTGCACGAGGTCCGCACTGTTGTGCTGGGGGGCCAGGGCCAGCAGGTGCCCAGCATGCAGTGGCGTAGGCAAGAGATCGTCAAGGGTTCGGCTCATGTCACGGCTCCGGCAAACAGGTCCTGCTGTTCGGGCGCGTTCGCGCCACGGAACAGCGCGTCGAGGGCCTCGATCAGCGCGCGTGGCGGCTTGGCAAAGTACACACCGTGGCCACTGCTGCTGGCGCCGCGCAGGAAGATGAACAGGGCACCGCCGACATGGTGGTCGTAATCATAATCAGGCAGCCGTGCGCGCAACTGGCGATGTAGGGCCAGCAGGTAGAGCACGTATTGCAAGTCGTAGCGGTGTTCGAGGATGGCTTTTTCCATGGCCTGGGTGTCGTAGGCCTGGATGTCCGGGCCGAGCCAGTTGGACTTGTAGTCCGCCACGTAGTAGCGCCCGTCGAGCTCGTAGGCCAGGTCGATGAAACCTTTGAACATGCCGTTGAGCACGGTCGGCTGCGCAGCCGGGCGTGCTGCACCGGGGTGGGTATGCCGGGCCACCAGGCGGTCGAGCTGCTCGGCGTCGACGTTGTGGCTGGCGAACCAGAACTCCATCTCGATCTGGTAATGCTGCAATTGCCCGAGCGTCAGCGAAGCGCCGGCCGGCATAGGCTCGTTGAGCAAGCGCTGCAGCCATTGGCTGAGCGTCGGGATCCAGCCGGCCCAGTCGCGGCGGTTGCAACGCTGGCCAACGGTACGCTCGATGAGCTTGGGATTGCCGGCGACTTCGGCAAAGCCTTCACGGCCGGCCCACTCCAGCAGCCCGTGGAGGAAGGTGCCCGGGTTGGGTCCGCGGGGGAAGCGATGGATGTCACCACCATCGGCAGGCACTTCGCGAATCAGCTGGGTATCGGCCACTTCGTCATCGAGCAGTTGCTGGGCCTGAGAGCTGTCGGCGCCGAGGGTCAGTTCGCCAACGCGCAAGGCACTGTAGGACGCGATCCACCAATGCTCGGCGGCAGCCCGGCGTGGCTTGCGGGCGGGCAACAGCTCATGCTCGGCCTGGGACGCACGGTAGTGCTCATCGCCGGCTTCCGGCAGGGCCGGGCAGGCAATATCCGCGCAGCCTGCCCGCAAGCTCTGCAACCACGCCTTGAGGTGCTCCGAGCCAGCCAGCGCCAGGCCGCCACCGAGCAGGTAGCCAAGCGCCGAGCGGTGCAGCTGTGTGCTCTTCTGGTTGCCGCGTTTGAGGTCGGCGACACCCAGCCAGCAGGCGTACTGGGCACGCGTCAGGGCCACATAGAGCAGGCGCAGGTCTTCGGCCAGGCGCTCCTCGTCGGCCAGGGCGATCTGCGCGGCATCGGGGCTCAGCGTCAGTTGTGCATTGCCTTGGCTATCGTGCCAGGTCAGTGGCAGGCGGCTGCCGTCCACCGGCTTGCTGGTGCAGATGAATGGCAGGTAGACCAAGGGGTATTCCAGGCCCTTGGACTTGTGAATAGTCACCACCTTGACCAGCTGTTCGTCGCTTTCCAGGCGCAGGATCTGCTCTTCGCCCGCTTGGCCGGCGTAGGCCAGGTGCTCGGCCAAGTGACGGATCAACGCCTGTTCACCGTCCAGCTCGCCGGCCGCCTGCTGCAGCAATTCGGCCAGGTGCAGCAGGTTGGTCAGCACGCGTTCGCCATCCGTACGACCGATCAGCATGCGCGGCAGCTCGAAGTCGTGCAGCAAATGCCGCAGCATGGGCAGCACACCCTGGCGCTGCCAGATTTCGCGATAGCGACGGAAGCGCATGACCCAGCCCTCCCACACCCGCTCGTCCTGGTTCAGCTGATCCAGTTCGGCCAGCGACAGCTCCAGAGTCAGGCTGGCCAGTGCGGCCTTGAGCAGGCGCTCGGAATCCGGCTCGGCGCAGGCCTTGAGCCAGGCCAGCAAGTCATGGGCCTCCTGAGCGGCAAATACCGAGTCCTTGTCGGAAAGGTACACACTGCGCACATCGCGGGCGGCTAGCTCACTCCGCACCAGCTGCGCTTCATGGCCATCACGCACCAGAATGGCGATGTCCGAAGGCTGGCACGGGCGCAGTTCGCCCCGGTCATCGCTGAAGCCGGTCACCCCACGTTGGCCACCATTCAACACGGCAACGATATGGCTCGCGCAACTGGCGGCCAGCTGCTGCCGGTAAATCGTGCTGGATACCGGCTCTTCGCTTTCCAGCTGCCAGCATTGCAACGCTGCACACGCCTCGCCTTCGATCAGCAGGCGCTCGCTGCGGCCCTTGGCGCGGACCTCGACGAACGGCAACGGGTTGTCGTCGGCTTCGCGGAACAGGAAGGCACCCTTGCCCTGCGCGCGGGCTTCAGCCTGCAGGAACACCTGGTTGACCGCCGCGACCATTGCCTGGCTGGAGCGGTAGTTGGTGTCCAGGCTGTGCAGGCGGCCAGCAGTGGCACGCCGGGCCGACAGGTAGGTATAGATATCGGCGCCACGGAAGGCGTAGATCGCCTGCTTGGGGTCGCCGATCATGAACAGGCCGGTTTCCGGGTGGTTCTCGCTGATGCGATAGATGCTTTCGAAGATGCCGTACTGGACCGGGTCGGTGTCCTGGAACTCGTCGATCAACGCCACCGGGAACTGCTCACGGATCAGCGCCGCCAGGCGCTCACCCGATTCCGTGCCCAAGGCATGCTGCAGACGCAGCAGCATATCGTCGAAGCCCATTTCGGCACGCCGGCGTTTTTCCAATTCGAAGCGCGCCGCAACCCAGGCCGCTGCGTGTTCGAGCAAACGCGCTTCCGGGCTGACCAGGGCCTGCAGCTGTTGCTGCAGGTTCTGCATGGCATGAAAGGCCGGGTGGTCGGGCGGATCACCCGCTTTCCAGGCTTCGGCCATCCCGCCCGGGGTCAGCCGGTTAAAACCGGTGCCCAGGTCGAGCTCCACCTCTTGTTCATCACTGGCCCAGGTACGCAGTTTCTCGAACCAGGGCTCGAAGTAGCGCGCCTGCAGTTTGCGGCCATCGGCCTGTTTCGCGGCCACGGCGTCGCGGCAGATCTGCTGCAGTTCGTCCGCCCATTGCGCCCAAGGCGCCTTGAGTTGGCACAACTGCTCGACCCGCTGTTGCAGCGCAGTATCGATCAACGCTTGCGGCTCCGCTTCGTCCTGCTGTGCACGCACACGACCGAACAGCGGGCGGATGCGCGGCAGCAGGGCATCGGGGCTGACCCAATGGCTGCGCACCCAGTTCAGCGCTTCGCCATGCATGCCATAGCAGAAGCGCCGCCAGTAATCGCGCATGACCTGGCCGAGCAGGTCGCTGTGGTCGGTTTCCAGGCTTTGGGTAAACAGGCTGCCACTGTCGAAGGCATGCTCACGGAGCATGCGTTGACACCAGCCATGGATGGTCGACACCGCCGCTTCATCCATCCACTGCACAGCGACTTCCAGGCGATTGGCGCAACGTGGCCAGTGCTCTTCGGCATAGTCGTCACGCAGCTGATGCAGCAGCGGGTCGCCACCCTCCAGCTCGCCGCGGAAGAAGCGCGCTGCCTCGGCAAGGCGGGCGCGGATACGCTCGCGCAGCTCCTTGGTGGCAGCATCGGTGAAGGTCACCACCAGAATCTGTGGCGGCAGCAGTTCGCGGCCAAAGCCTTGCTCACCGCCGTGGCCGAGGATCAGGCGCAGGTACAGCGCGGAAATGGTGAACGTCTTGCCCGTGCCGGCACTGGCTTCGATCAACTGACTGCCATGCAGGGGAAAACTCAGTGCCAGGGGGCGGGCCTGGGTCATGCTTCACTCTCCGGATTGCCCTGGGCCTGCCAGGCGGCGCTGAACAGGGGGCGGTACAAGGTTTCACACCAGCCTTCGAAGGTTTCGTCGGCGCTGAGCGCGGCGAAATCGCGGAACTGCCGGGCCAGGGCAACACTTTCGCTGCGCTCACCGAAACTGGTACGGCCATCTCCCTCATAGGCACGGGTGGCGGCTGCCAGGGCCTTGTCCGGATCCTCCTGAGCCAGCCAGGCGAAGGCGGTCTTGGCAGCGACAGGCAGGGGGGCATTCATTGCGGCCTGGCGCGCTACCAGCAGGTGACCCAGTTGTTCGGCAGCCTGAGCCTGTGGCAAAGGGCCGAGCAGCAAGGTGATATCACTGGCCAGCAATGCACTGTGCAGGGGATAACCGGCGGCGCAGGCGGCCAGGTGCATCACCCAGCTGGCAATCAGGCGGTGCCACTTGAGGTTGTTGCGCCCGGCGCTGATGGTGTTGGGCACCGTGGTGATGCTCAACAGGCTTTGATCGTCGGCCTGGTAGACCCGGCCCAGCCAGCCTTCAAGACGGTGCTTTGCATGCTCGAAGTGTATCGGCAGCGCGCCGTCGACCACTGTTGGCCAGCGCTGCAACAGTTGGCGATGACGTTGCAGCAGATCGGGCAGTGGCTGGATCAGTTCGGCTTGCAGCAGTTCGCCGAAACCTGCCAGGGGTAGCATGCCGCAGGCTTGCAGGCGGCGGGCCTGGGCCTGCAGCGCGCGTTCGGCGTTGTCTGGGTCGCTCAGGGCGGCGCCCAGCAGGCTTTCGCTGGCGCTGTAGCGCTGCAAGGCATCGAGGACGAATGGCTCTTCGTCTGGCGTGGGCGCTTCCAGGGCTTCGAAGAACACTTTCAGGCGCTGGCTGAAGAAATGCCGGACGGGGTGACGCAAAAAGTCCTGCAACTGGGTCAGCGTCAGCGCTTCATCGCTGACGTAAGGTGGCAGGCCGAGATCGGGCTGCTCGTCGTCGGTGTTTTGCTGGTGCAGCAATTGCCACTCATGGGCATAGCTGAACAGCGCACTGCCCTTCTGGAAATAGCGCGCGCTGAAAGGCTGTAGCGGGTGCTCCTGGGTCAATGCGTGCAGCAGTTGCTCGCCGTCAGCATCGCCCTTGAGGCGCCAACCGGCAGCCAGGTGATCGCGGAGCTGGCCGATGAGTACCGAGGCTGGTCGCTCACTGTTATCGCGAATGCTGCGGCCCACCCAGCTGATGTAGAGCTGGTCACGTGCAGACAGCAGCGCTTCGAGCAGCAGGTAACGGTCGTCCTCGCGGCGCGAACGATCACCGGGGCGGTAGTCGCTGGCCATCAGGTCGAAGTCCAGCGGCGGCTGGGCACGCGGGTAATCGCCATCGTTCATGCCCAGCAGGCAGACGACGCGGAAAGGAATCGCCCGCATCGGCATCAAGGTGCAGAAATTCACCGAACCGGCGAGAAAACGCTGGGACAGCTTGCCTTCGTCGAGGCCCGACAGCCAGGCCTCACGGATCACCGTGAGTGGCAGTTGGTCTTGCAGGCCTACGGTTTCACAGACTTCAAGCCAGCTATCGCGCAATTCCTGCAGTTGCATCAAAAGGTATTCGTCGTGCTCCTCCTCGGCGAGGAAGAACACCTGTAACAGAGCATTGAGGCGTTCGCCCCACTCGCTGGCCGTGGCGGGCTGGGACAAGGCCTGGTTGGCCACTTCCAGGGCATCGAGCAGCGCGACCAAGGGGCCGATCAAGGCGGCGTCCAGGCCGCCGATTTCATCGTAGGGTTCGATGCCGTCGCAGCCCTCTCCCACGCCCACGGCGTAACCCAGCAGCATGCGCCGCAGACCGAAGCGCCAACTGTTCTGCTCCAGGCCCTGGGGCAACCCGAGGGTGGCACGCTGGTCGGCGTTCAACCCCCAGCGAATGCCCGCGCCTTCGATCCACCGGTGCAGGGTAGGCAGGTCGCTTTCGCGGATGCCAAAACGCGCCCGGACCGCCGGGACGTCGAGCAGGTCGAGCACTTCGCTGACGGCGAAGCGGCTGTCCGGGAGCTTGAGCAGGTGTTCCAGGGCAATCAGCAGGGGGTCGCGCCCACGCTGGCCTTGATCGGTCAGGGTGAACGGAATGTAACGCGGGTCGTTGCGCAGCAGTTGGCCGAACACCGCACGGATATGCGGCGCGTAGGTGTCGATTGCCGGGAGCATGACGATGACGTCACGCGGGCGCAACGTGGGGTCGGCACTGAAGCGGGCCAGTAACTGGTCGTGCAGGATTTCCACTTCGCGCTGCGGGCTATGTGCCACGTGAAAGCGCACGGAACGGTCCTTGGTCACGTCGACCTCAGGCCAACGCTCTCGGGTTTCTGCGAGCGGGCGCAATTCGAGGATATCGTCCTGCAGCTGATTCAGCAGCGTGGTGGGCTGGCCTTCACTGAACAGATCGATGCGCCCGTCGCTGAACACGCCTTGATAGCTACCGGGGTCGTCGTAGCTGTCCAGCAGGTTGATGTAATCGCGGCCTTGCTTGCCCCAGGCAGCCAGCAGTGGGTGGGCGTGTTGATGCAGCGACTCGTCGTCCAACTGCAGGGGCATGCCTTGCTTGCGCTGCTGGCGCTTGTACTGGTGGCGTAGCAGGTCCTTGTCGGCAACGATGTCGGCCCAATGGTGACGGCAAGGGTTGTGAACGCAGAGCAACACCTGGCTGAAACGGGCCAGGCCGGCAAGCGCCTCCAATGCCTGGGCAGGCAACGAAGAAATACCGAACACGATGACCCGCGAAGGGAGCCCGAGGGGTGCGGTTTCCAGGCTGTTGATGCGTTCGATGAAGCGCTGGTGTACCCCTGCCCGGCTCTGCGCCATGCCCTGTTCACCGACATCCTCGAGCAATGCGCGCCACAGTTCGGCCTGCCAGCGGTTACCTGGAGCGAGCGGCTTGCGCTCACCACGAGCGGTATTGAGGATGTGCTCGCCGGCTGCCCAATCCTTGAGCCAGTCGGCGCGGTAGACCTGGTACTGGTCGAACAGGTCGGCCAGGCGCTCGGCCAGCTGATAGCGCTTGCGCAGGTCACTGTCATCGGTGAGGAAGCGGCGCAGCGGCTCGAAATGTGGGCGCTCGATCAGTGCAGGCAACAGGCGCATCAGGCGCCAGGTCAGTGGCGCCTTGTCGAGCAGCGACACTTCGGGGATCTCGTCGCGCCCGAGCACCTTGCGATACAACTGCCACATGAAGCTACCGGGCAGTTGCACATCGATGGCAGCAGCAATACCGCAACCACCCATGTCATCGTCCTGTGGGTCTTCGGCAAGGGCCAGCTTGAGCCATTGGGCAATGCCATTGCTCTGTACCAGGGCAATTTCGTTTTCAAGCGGTGCCAGCGGATAGCGGCGCATCCAACTCACTACCAGGCTGCGCAGGTCGTCCAGGCGGTTGCCGTGGACGATCATGAAACCGGGCTGCAGCGAGGTGGTGTTGGGCATGGAGAAATCCCTGGGAAGAGAATGGGGAACGATATCACGGCTGGCTGCCGATACTGCCCCGAGTAAAAGCCAGAAAAGACAAAACCCCTACCTGCATGCGCAGATAGGGGTTTTGCGAAATGAATCTTGACGATGACCTACTCTCACATGGGGAAACCCCACACTACCATCGGCGATGCATCGTTTCACTACTGAGTTCGGGATGGGATCAGGTGGTTCCAATGCTCTATGGTCGTCAAGAAATTCTGTAGCCAGAATGTCCAGATGGACAGCCCAGCGAATTCGGATATGTGAATTTGTGCTGCTCTTGTGAAAAGCGAATCTTCGGTTCTTTCGTCTTCACCACCGCAATCTGCGCTAGCAAATTGCTTGGGTGTTATATGGTCAAGCCTCACGGGCAATTAGTATTGGTTAGCTCAACGCCTCACAGCGCTTACACACCCAACCTATCAACGTCGTAGTCTTCGACGGCCCTTTAGGGGATTCAAGATCCCAGTGAGATCTCATCTTGAGGCAAGTTTCCCGCTTAGATGCTTTCAGCGGTTATCTCTTCCGAACATAGCTACCCGGCAATGCCACTGGCGTGACAACCGGAACACCAGAGGTTCGTCCACTCCGGTCCTCTCGTACTAGGAGCAGCCCCTCTCAAATCTCAAACGTCCACGGCAGATAGGGACCGAACTGTCTCACGACGTTCTAAACCCAGCTCGCGTACCACTTTAAATGGCGAACAGCCATACCCTTGGGACCGGCTTCAGCCCCAGGATGTGATGAGCCGACATCGAGGTGCCAAACACCGCCGTCGATATGAACTCTTGGGCGGTATCAGCCTGTTATCCCCGGAGTACCTTTTATCCGTTGAGCGATGGCCCTTCCATACAGAACCACCGGATCACTAAGACCTACTTTCGTACCTGCTCGACGTGTTTGTCTCGCAGTCAAGCGCGCTTTTGCCTTTATACTCTACGACCGATTTCCGACCGGTCTGAGCGCACCTTCGTACTCCTCCGTTACTCTTTGGGAGGAGACCGCCCCAGTCAAACTACCCACCATACACTGTCCTCGATCCGGATAACGGACCTGAGTTAGAACCTCAAAGTTGCCAGGGTGGTATTTCAAGGATGGCTCCATGAGAACTGGCGTCCCCACTTCAAAGCCTCCCACCTATCCTACACAAGCAAATTCAAAGTCCAGTGCAAAGCTATAGTAAAGGTTCACGGGGTCTTTCCGTCTAGCCGCGGATACACTGCATCTTCACAGCGATTTCAATTTCACTGAGTCTCGGGTGGAGACAGCGCCGCCATCGTTACGCCATTCGTGCAGGTCGGAACTTACCCGACAAGGAATTTCGCTACCTTAGGACCGTTATAGTTACGGCCGCCGTTTACCGGGGCTTCGATCAAGAGCTTCGCTTGCGCTAACCCCATCAATTAACCTTCCGGCACCGGGCAGGCGTCACACCCTATACGTCCACTTTCGTGTTTGCAGAGTGCTGTGTTTTTAATAAACAGTCGCAGCGGCCTGGTATCTTCGACCGGCATGGGCTTACGGAGCAAGTCCTTCACCCTCGCCGGCGCACCTTCTCCCGAAGTTACGGTGCCATTTTGCCTAGTTCCTTCACCCGAGTTCTCTCAAGCGCCTTGGTATTCTCTACCTAACCACCTGTGTCGGTTTGGGGTACGGTTCCCAGTTATCTGAAGCTTAGGAGCTTTTCTTGGAAGCATGGCATCAACCACTTCGTCGCCTAATGGCAACTCGTCATCAGCTCTCGGCCTTGAAATCCCGGATTTGCCTAAGATTTCAGCCTACCACCTTAAACTTGGACAACCAACGCCAAGCTGGCCTAGCCTTCTCCGTCCCTCCATCGCAATAACTGGAAGTACAGGAATATTAACCTGTTTTCCATCGACTACGCTTTTCAGCCTCGCCTTAGGGACCGACTAACCCTGCGTCGATTAACGTTGCGCAGGAAACCTTGGTCTTTCGGCGTGCGAGTTTTTCACTCGCATTGTCGTTACTCATGTCAGCATTCGCACTTCTGATACCTCCAGCAAGCTTCTCAACTCACCTTCACAGGCTTACAGAACGCTCCTCTACCGCGTCATCAAAGATGACACCCGTAGCTTCGGTGCATGGTTTGAGCCCCGTTACATCTTCCGCGCAGGCCGACTCGACTAGTGAGCTATTACGCTTTCTTTAAAGGATGGCTGCTTCTAAGCCAACCTCCTAGCTGTCTAAGCCTTCCCACATCGTTTCCCACTTAACCATGACTTTGGGACCTTAGCTGACGGTCTGGGTTGTTTCCCTTTTCACGACGGACGTTAGCACCCGCCGTGTGTCTCCCATGCTCGGCACTTGTAGGTATTCGGAGTTTGCATCGGTTTGGTAAGTCGGGATGACCCCCTAGCCGAAACAGTGCTCTACCCCCTACAGTGATACATGAGGCGCTACCTAAATAGCTTTCGAGGAGAACCAGCTATCTCCGAGCTTGATTAGCCTTTCACTCCGATCCACAGGTCATCCGCTAACTTTTCAACGGTAGTCGGTTCGGTCCTCCAGTCAGTGTTACCTAACCTTCAACCTGCCCATGGATAGATCGCCCGGTTTCGGGTCTATACCCAGCGACTAAACGCCCTATTAAGACTCGCTTTCGCTACGCCTCCCCTATTCGGTTAAGCTCGCCACTGAATATAAGTCGCTGACCCATTATACAAAAGGTACGCAGTCACCTAACAAAGTAGGCTCCCACTGCTTGTACGCATACGGTTTCAGGTTCTATTTCACTCCCCTCTCCGGGGTTCTTTTCGCCTTTCCCTCACGGTACTGGTTCACTATCGGTCAGTCAGTAGTATTTAGCCTTGGAGGATGGTCCCCCCATGTTCAGACAAAGTTTCTCGTGCTCCGTCCTACTCGATTTCATTGACAAGAGATTTTCGTGTACGGGGCTATCACCCACTATGGCCGCACTTTCCAGAGCGTTCCACTAATCTCAAATCAACTTAAGGGCTGGTCCCCGTTCGCTCGCCACTACTAAGGGAATCTCGGTTGATTTCTTTTCCTCAGGGTACTTAGATGTTTCAGTTCCCCTGGTTCGCCTCTTGCACCTATGTATTCAGTACAAGATACTCAGCTTATGCTGAGTGGGTTCCCCCATTCAGAGATCTCTGGATCACAGTCTGTTTGCCGACTCCCCAAAGCTTATCGCAGGCTACCACGTCTTTCATCGCCTCTGACTGCCAAGGCATCCACCGTATGCGCTTCTTCACTTGACCATATAACCCCAAGCAATCTGGTTATACTGTGAAGACGACATTCGCCGAAAATTCGCATTTCGCTCAATTAAGAGCAGAACTCACAAATTTTACCTTAGCCTGATCCACCAGCAGTGAAACTGGTGTTCAGTCTATATCTATCACATATCCGAATTTTTAAAGAACGATCTGACAAAAGTCAGAAATCAACATTCAAACTGAATGCTCATTTCTAATTTCTGATCAACTACAACATCTACCGCAGAAAGTGGTGGAGCCAAGCGGGATCGAACCGCTGACCTCCTGCGTGCAAGGCAGGCGCTCTCCCAGCTGAGCTATGGCCCCGCATATTGGTAGGTCTGGGCAGATTTGAACTGCCGACCTCACCCTTATCAGGGGTGCGCTCTAACCAACTGAGCTACAGACCTATATAGGGTCTTGATCGTCTTCGACAATGAATCAAGCAATTCGTGTGGGAGCTCATCAGCAGGCTGATGTCGTCGATTAAGGAGGTGATCCAGCCGCAGGTTCCCCTACGGCTACCTTGTTACGACTTCACCCCAGTCATGAATCACACCGTGGTAACCGTCCTCCCGAAGGTTAGACTAGCTACTTCTGGTGCAACCCACTCCCATGGTGTGACGGGCGGTGTGTACAAGGCCCGGGAACGTATTCACCGCGACATTCTGATTCGCGATTACTAGCGATTCCGACTTCACGCAGTCGAGTTGCAGACTGCGATCCGGACTACGATCGGTTTTGTGAGATTAGCTCCACCTCGCGGCTTGGCAACCCTCTGTACCGACCATTGTAGCACGTGTGTAGCCCAGGCCGTAAGGGCCATGATGACTTGACGTCATCCCCACCTTCCTCCGGTTTGTCACCGGCAGTCTCCTTAGAGTGCCCACCATTACGTGCTGGTAACTAAGGACAAGGGTTGCGCTCGTTACGGGACTTAACCCAACATCTCACGACACGAGCTGACGACAGCCATGCAGCACCTGTGTCAGAGTTCCCGAAGGCACCAATCCATCTCTGGAAAGTTCTCTGCATGTCAAGGCCTGGTAAGGTTCTTCGCGTTGCTTCGAATTAAACCACATGCTCCACCGCTTGTGCGGGCCCCCGTCAATTCATTTGAGTTTTAACCTTGCGGCCGTACTCCCCAGGCGGTCAACTTAATGCGTTAGCTGCGCCACTAAAATCTCAAGGATTCCAACGGCTAGTTGACATCGTTTACGGCGTGGACTACCAGGGTATCTAATCCTGTTTGCTCCCCACGCTTTCGCACCTCAGTGTCAGTATCAGTCCAGGTGGTCGCCTTCGCCACTGGTGTTCCTTCCTATATCTACGCATTTCACCGCTACACAGGAAATTCCACCACCCTCTACCGTACTCTAGCTTGCCAGTTTTGGATGCAGTTCCCAGGTTGAGCCCGGGGCTTTCACATCCAACTTAACAAACCACCTACGCGCGCTTTACGCCCAGTAATTCCGATTAACGCTTGCACCCTCTGTATTACCGCGGCTGCTGGCACAGAGTTAGCCGGTGCTTATTCTGTCGGTAACGTCAAAACAGCAAGGTATTAGCTTACTGCCCTTCCTCCCAACTTAAAGTGCTTTACAATCCGAAGACCTTCTTCACACACGCGGCATGGCTGGATCAGGCTTTCGCCCATTGTCCAATATTCCCCACTGCTGCCTCCCGTAGGAGTCTGGACCGTGTCTCAGTTCCAGTGTGACTGATCATCCTCTCAGACCAGTTACGGATCGTCGCCTTGGTGAGCCATTACCCCACCAACTAGCTAATCCGACCTAGGCTCATCTGATAGCGCAAGGCCCGAAGGTCCCCTGCTTTCTCCCGTAGGACGTATGCGGTATTAGCGTTCCTTTCGAAACGTTGTCCCCCACTACCAGGCAGATTCCTAGGCATTACTCACCCGTCCGCCGCTGAATCAAGGAGCAAGCTCCCGTCATCCGCTCGACTTGCATGTGTTAGGCCTGCCGCCAGCGTTCAATCTGAGCCATGATCAAACTCTTCAGTTCAATACTGCTTGGGTTTTTAAGAAACCCTAAACCTGGCTCAGCAATCTCAAATGACTATGTGATTTCTCGCATGGCCACTTGTGATGCTGATAATCTTTTTGACTATCAGTCCATACTCACAAGCACCCACACGAATTGCTTGATTCGATTTGTTAAAGAGCGTTTGGTTAAGAGCTTTTCGTCTCAACCGAGGCGCGCATTCTACGCTTTCCTCCTTTCGTGTCAAGCGTTTATTTTGAAGTTTTTTGCGAGAAACTCGTTTAGCTTCAAACACTTGACTCGCTGCGATCACTCGCTAGCGGGAGGCGAATAATACAGCGTTTAAAACCGCTGTCAACCTTCATCTCAACCGCCATCGATCTTTCGATCGAAGCGCCTCCAACCTCACCTTAACTACCTAACTCATTGAATCTCAAAGAGTTTGTCGTTCCGATGTCGCTGGAAGTGGGGCGCATTATAAGGGGATTCGAAAGCGCGTCAACCCTTTCTTTGAAAAACATTTCAAACCGCCCTCCCCTGCCGCCGCGCAATCCTGGGAAGCACCCGCGAAACCAAAGGAACCCGCATCAACATGAGCACAGCACCAATGCATGCATAAATAGCCCACTCCTTCAGATCCGAGCGAACGATCCACAGGAAGTGCAGCAACCCCAGGCCAAGCACCCCATATACCAGCTTGTGCAGCTTTTTCCACCGCGCGCCCAGTCGCCGCTGGCTATATCGATTCGAGGTAACCGCCAGTACCAGCAGGCCGAGAAAGCCGAGCGCACCGACAATAATGTAAGGCCGCTTGCGCAGCTCGACCGCCAATTGCCCCCAATCCAACCCAAGGATAAAGAACAGATAGGCCAGGATGTGCAGCACGATGTAAGCAAACACCCATAGCCCCAGCTGCCGCCGCACCACGATCCAGCCAGACCACCCCGTCAGCTTCTGCAGCGGGGTCATGCCCAGGGTGACAAGTAGAAAGGTCAACGCCCCGAGCCCCAGCCGATCCATGATGATCTTCCCAGGATCCGGCCCCAGCAGATTCATCGCAGCCTCATACAACCACCAAGCAGGGAACAAACTCCCTACTATAAAGATGGCAAGCCGAAACCAGGGATAGCGCATCAATAGTTCTTCCGCAGATCGAGCCCGGTATACAGCGACGCCACTTCATCAGCGTAGCCATTGAACATCTGTGTTTGTCGCACATTGGGGCTGAACAGCCCACTGGGCAAACGCCGCTCGCGTGCCTGAGTCCAGCGCGGATGGTCAACGGTCGGATTCACATTGGCATAGAAGCCATACTCATCCGGTGCCAGCCCCTGCCAGGTAGTCCCCGGCTGCTCAGCCACCAAGCTGATTCGCACGATCGACTTGATGCTTTTGAAGCCGTACTTCCAGGGCACCACCAGACGTAACGGTGCACCATTCTGGTTAGGCAGCTCCCGGCCATACATCCCTACGGCCAGAATCGCCAGCGGATGCATCGCCTCATCCAGGCGCAAGCCTTCTCTATATGGCCAGTCGATCAGGGCAAAGCCCGAGCGCTGCCCGGGCATATGCTGCGGATCCTCCAGCGTCTCGAAGCGTACGTAACGCGCTTTCGAAGTCGGCTCGACCTGCTTGAGCACCTGCGCCAAGGGAAAACCCAGCCAGGGAATGACCATCGACCACGCCTCGACACAACGCAGCCGGTAGATGCGCTCTTCAAGCTGATAAGGTTTGACGAAGTCTTCCAGCGCATAGCGTCCCGGCTTGCCCACCTCGCCGTCCACCACCACCGACCAGGGCACGGTCTTCAGGCTATCGCCATTGGCGGCCGGGTCGCCCTTGTCGGGACCGAACTCATAGAAGTTGTTGTAGTGAGTGGCATCCTTGAACGGCGTGATCGCCTCATCCTTGACCGTCACCGCCTGCCAGCGTGCGGCAGCGAGTTTGTCGGTGAACCAGCCTGGCGCGGCGCCGGGCGCCACATCGGCATAGCGCGACACATCAGCCGCACTCGCCCCACCCGGCAGCGCGCCCAGGGCCAGACCGGCCAGTGAGCCACCGAGTAGAGTACGACGGGAAAGGTAGATGCCTTCGGGGGTGATCTCCGCTGCCTTGCAGTCGGAAGACCTGGGAAGCTTGATGAGCATGGTCGGCTCCACAGCACTGGATAACGGATGTACCAGTAAGACTATGGAGCCGGAGGGTTATTCCAGCATTAAATAATTATCACGCCTTGCGCCGGCGCCCGCGCAGCAGGAACTGGATCGGCCCCGAAGCCGCATAGGCGAGGAAGATCAACAGCAGGATGCGCGGCGGGTCGCTGAACACCACGGCAAACACCAGCACCACCGCGAGGATTGCCACGAACGGCACGCGCCCCTTGAGGTCCAGCTCCTTGAAGCTGTTGTACTTGATGTTGCTGACCATCAGCATGCCGGCAGCGGCAACCAGCAGCGCCACCAGGAACGACAGCTTGGAGCCCTGGATGCCGTAGTCGCTGAAGGCCCAGACGGTACCGGCGACCACACCTGCGGCGGCCGGACTGGCCAGGCCGATGAAGTAGCGTTTGTCAGCAGTGCCAACCTGGGTATTGAACCGCGCCAGACGCAACGCAGCACCGGCAACATAGATGAAGGCGACCATCCAGCCGACCTTGCCCATGTCACCCAGCGCCCAGCCAAAGGCCAGCAAGGCCGGGGCCACGCCGAAGGCGACCATGTCCGACAGCGAGTCGTACTCGGCACCGAAGGCGCTCTGGGTATTGGTCATGCGCGCCACACGGCCATCGAGGCCGTCGAGCACCATGGCCACGAAGATCGCAATGGCAGCGAAGGCGAAATACTTGCTCGCCTCGCGTGGGTCGCCAGCGCTCTGCGCACTCATCGAGCTGATGATGGAATAGAAGCCGGCAAACAGGTTGGCGGTAGTGAACAGGTTGGGCAGCAGATAGATGCCGCGATGGCGCACTTTGCGCCCTTCGGCGTCATGCCCTTCTTCAACGTGCTCATCGACAGGTAGCAGGCTTTCGGCGTCGGAGGGCTTGTTCGGCTCTTCGGGACGTTCGCTCATGGAGGGTACCTTGCAACAGGATGGAAAATGTTCGACACGGGCCCGCGAAACAGGTTCTGACGGCGAGCCACTGGTCTGCTTTATACCAGAAGCTGACTGCCAGAACGAAAAAACGCGGCCGAAGCCGCGTTTTTCATGTTGCGATGTTACTTAGTTCTTGGCTTTGTCGACGATCTTGTTCGCCGAGATCCAAGGCATCATCGAGCGCAGTTGCTCGCCGATGATCTCGATGCCGTGCGAAGCGTTGTTACGGCGCTTGGCGGTCATCGATGGGTAGTTGGTAGCACCTTCGGAGATGAACATCTTCGCGTACTCGCCGTCCTGGATGCGCTTCAGAGCATTGCGCATAGCCTTGCGGGATTCTTCGTTGATGACTTCCGGACCGGTAACGTACTCACCGTACTCGGCGTTGTTGGAGATCGAGTAGTTCATGTTGGCGATGCCGCCCTCGTACATGAGGTCAACGATCAGCTTCAGCTCGTGCAGGCACTCGAAGTAGGCCATTTCTGGCGCGTAGCCAGCTTCGACCAGGGTTTCGAAACCGGCTTTGACCAGCTCGACGGTACCGCCGCACAGAACAGCCTGCTCACCGAACAGGTCGGTTTCGGTCTCGTCCTTGAAGGTGGTTTCGATGATGCCGGTACGGCCGCCACCGACGCCAGCGGCGTAGGACAGGGCGACGTTCTTGGCATTGCCCGAAGCGTCCTGGTAGATAGCGATCAGGTCAGGGATGCCGCCGCCTTTGACGAACTCGGAGCGAACAGTGTGACCCGGGGCTTTCGGCGCGATCATGATCACGTCGAGGTCGGCACGCGGAACAACCTGGTTGTAGTGAATCGAGAAGCCGTGGGAGAAGGCCAGGGTAGCGCCCTTCTTGATGTTCGGCTCGATCTCGTTCTTGTACAGAGCGCCCTGGAACTCGTCCGGGGTCAGGATCATCACCAGGTCGGCAGCAGCGACGGCGGTAGCCACGTCGGCAACTTTCAGGCCGTGGGCTTCGGCCTTGGCAACGGTAGCCGAACCTTTACGCAGACCGACGGTAACGTCTACACCGGAGTCCTTCAGGTTGCACGCCTGAGCGTGGCCCTGGGAACCGTAACCGATGATGGCGACTTTCTTACCCTGGATGATGGAAAGGTCGCAGTCTTTATCGTAGAAAACTTTCATGAAAATACCCCTGGTTATATCTCGGCCCCTGCGGAGCCATCGCTAATTTTTGAATTTAGATGCTGAGCACTTTGTCGCCACGGGCAATGCCGGTAACGCCGCTGCGCACGGTTTCGAGAATCGATGCGGTGCCGATCGCCTGGATGAAGCTGTCCAGTTTGTCGCTGGTGCCGCTCAGCTGCACGGTGTACACGCTGGCGGTCACATCGACGATCTGGCCACGGAAGATATCCGTGGTGCGCTTGATCTCGGCGCGCTGGGCACCGGTGGCCTTGACCTTGACCAACATCAGTTCACGCTCGATGTGAGCGCTTTCCGACAGGTCGACGAGTTTCACCACTTCGACCAGCTTGTTCAGGTTCTTGGTGATCTGTTCGATCACTTCGTCATGGCCAACGGTGGTCAGCGTCAGACGCGACAGGGTCGGGTCTTCGGTCGGCGCCACGGTCAGGCTTTCAATGTTGTAGTTGCGCTGGGAGAACAGGCCGACCACACGGGACAGAGCACCAGGTTCGTTTTCCAGCAGCAGGGAAATGATGTGCCGCATATCAGGTACGCTCCGTCTTGCTCAGCCACATGTCACGCATCGAGCCATCCTTGATCTGCATCGGATAGACGTGCTCGCTGCGATCAACCGCGATGTCGATGAACACCAGACGGTCCTTCATCGCAAACGCTTCTTCCAGCTTCGGCTTGAGGTCCTTCAGGCTGGTGATGCGGATACCCACATGGCCATAGGCCTCGGCCAGCTTGATGAAGTCAGGCAGCGACTCGACGTACGAGTGCGAGTGACGACCGTTGTAGGCCATGTCCTGCCATTGGCGGACCATGCCCAGCACACCGTTGTTCAGGTTGACGATCTTCACCGGCAGGCCGTACTGCATGCAGGTCGACAGCTCCTGGATGTTCATCTGGATGCTGCCTTCGCCAGTCACGCAGGCCACGTCCTGGTCCGGGAAGTTGAGCTTGACGCCCATTGCCGCCGGGAAGCCGAAGCCCATGGTGCCCAGGCCACCGGAGTTGATCCAGCGGTTCGGCTTGTTGAAACGGTAGTACTGCGCCGCAAACATCTGGTGCTGGCCAACGTCGGAGGTGACGAAGGCATCGCCATGGGTCACTTCGCACAGCGTCTCGATGACTTTCTGCGGCTTGATGACGTTGCCGTCGCCCTTGTCATAAGGGAACAGTTCACCGTCGCCACGCCACTCGTCGATCTGCTTCCACCAGGCATCCAGCGCGGCCTTGTCAGGCTGCTCGCCGATTTCCTTGAGGATGCCGAGCATTTCGCTGAGCACGCTGTCGACCGGGCCGACGATCGGCACGTCGGCCTTGATCATCTTGGAGATCGACGCAGGGTCGATGTCGACATGGATGATCTTGGCGTTCGGGCAGAACTTGGCCGGGCCGTTGACCACACGGTCATCGAAACGCGCACCGACCGCGAAGATCACGTCGGCATTGTGCATGGCCATGTTGGCGGTGAAGCTGCCGTGCATGCCGAGCATGCCGAGGAACTGACGGTCGGTACCCGGGAAGCCACCCAGACCCATCAAGGTGTTGGTGACCGGCAGGTTCAGGGATTTGGCGATTTCGGTCAGCGCTTCGGAGCCACCGCCGAGAATAACACCGCCACCGGCGTAGACGATCGGGCGCTTGGCAGCCAGGAGCATCTCGGCAGCCTTGCGAATCTGGCCGGAGTGACCACGTACAGCCGGGCTGTACGAGCGCAACTTGACCTTTTTCGGATAGACGTACTCGAACTTCTCGGCCGGATTGGTCATATCTTTTGGAATGTCGACCACGACCGGGCCTGGGCGACCGGATTGCGCCAGGTAGAAGGCTTTCTTGAGTACTTCAGGGATCTCGGTCGGGTTCTTGATCATGAAGCTGTGCTTCACGATAGGCCGCGAGATGCCGATCATGTCGGTTTCCTGGAACGCATCGGTACCTACCATGGTGCTAGGCACCTGGCCGGACAGGATGACCATCGGAATCGAATCCATGTAGGCGGTGGCAATGCCGGTAATGGCATTGGTCGCGCCCGGGCCGGAGGTTACCAGCACCACACCGGCCTTGCCGGTGGCGCGGGCGTAGCCGTCCGCCATATGGGTTGCCGCTTGTTCGTGACGAACCAGGATGTGTTCCACTTCCGGCTCTTTGAACAGCGCGTCGTAAACATGAAGGAGAGCACCACCAGGGTACCCGTAGATGTGCTTAACGCCCTCGTCACGCAAGAAGCGGACGACCATTTCAGCGCCAGATAAAAGCTCCACGTTGTTCACCTCTAAAACGCCAGAATACCGTCCCTAGTGGACGGGTCTTAATAGGTTTACTGCCAAGCAGAGCATGAGCGAACGTCAGCACTGACTGAGCAAGTATTGGGAGCTCCCCAGAGTGTTGCGGGGGGTTCCCACCCAGCGCGAGGTAACGCGTTGCGGGGTGTAACAGGCGGCGCGGGTATGCGCCTCATGATCTGCTTAGCGGGTCTGCTTCTGGCAGTCCCTCTACAGCGGAATCTGGATTCTTGTGATTTGGCGCCTACAAGTCAAGAAAAATTATTGCCAATTTTTCCCCAAGATGAATTCCTGCCACCACTAAAAACCAAGTCAGCAGCAGAAAAAATAAGATTTCCATAAAAAAGGGCCACAATCTGCGGCCCTTGAAGGAAAAACTGAAGAAATCAGGCGGAAGGAGCAATCAATTGATCGAATGCTGCCAACAGCCGGCGCAGCTCGCGACTTTCTTCCGGACGATTGGTGAACACGGTTTCTGCCATCACCAGGATGCTCGAGGCATTGGGCAGCGGGTGGCCGAGCTCGATGATGATCTTCATGCGCGGCAGGAAGATCCACTGTAGCCACTGCTCGAAGCTGAGCGTGTCGACCGCGAACGGCACGGTACTGGCCAGCGCTTCGTCGCTGGGCGGCTCGCTATCCCACCAGCCCTGCACCTGCAGCTCACGCTCGATGAGCAGCAGGTGGTCGGCGATATCGAGAATGCGTTGTTCGACCATCACGAGTTGACCCGCGCTTTCTGCCGCGCCAGTGCGGCACCGGCGCTGTCACCCTGCTTCTCGCGGGCCTGGGCGATGGTGTTCCACAGTTCGGACTGCAGGTCCGGGCGACCATTGGCGTAAGTCAGCGCGCGGCGGGCCAGTTGCTCGGCCTGCGGCGCGTCGCCTTGCGACAAGCGCACCTGGGCCAGGCGGAACAGTACCTGCGGCTCGCGCGGGGCGATGCGCTGGGCGCGCTCCAGGCTCGAGGCGGCACCATTGTAGTCGCCGCTGCCCTGCTGCGACTGGGCGGTGGTCAGCAACGCCAGCACCGGGCCGTCGAGCTGTTCATCGGCCGAGAGGCCACCGGAAGCCGGGTTGCTGCGCGGGATGCCGGTTGGTGCACTGGAAGCCGCTGGAGCGCTGCTCATCGAAGCGATATCGAACGGTTCGTCAGCGATCGGGTTGGGGTTGGTGGTCATCGGTGCCGAACTGACCGGGCCCGAAGTAACAGGGCCCGGCGTAATCGGGCCGGTGCTGATCGGCGCCGCGCCGTTGCCTGCCGGGAAGGTCTGGATGCCAGCAGCACCGGCGCCTTGCGGAATCATCACGGTCACGCCCGAGTCTTCAGGCAGCGACTGTGCCTGCGCGGTGCCGTTGCTCATGCCCGCTGCCGAACGATTGGCCTGGACACGCTCACTATTGGACACCCGGGTGCTCGAGTCCACCACCGGAATGTTGCCACGCTGCACGCTGGAGCACCCCTGGAGCACTACCAGCGCCGTCACGGCAGGAAACAGCCACTTATTCAATTCACACCTCATCAATACTGCTCAGGGCTTAGTTCATCCAGCCCTTGACCCAGTCCATGACCGATTCTGCCGGATTCTGCTCGCCGCCGCAGGTTGCACCGGCAGACGGTTCACTGCCGCGAATATACGGCATCTGCACAGCTCCCGGACAGCTTCTGTCGGAGCCATGGCCGCTGTACGGATCGATCCACGCCTGTACCACGTTGTCAGGCTGCGGCATGTCCAACGGCAGCGGGTCGGCCTTCTTCATGAAGCTGGTCCAGACCTGCAAGGCGCCAGTGGCACCGGTAAATGGCGTCTTGCCGTTATCGTCACGGCCCATCCACACCACGGCCAGCAGGTCCTGGCTGAAGCCGGAGAACCAGCTGTCGCGGGAGTCGTTACTGGTGCCGGTCTTGCCCGCCAGGGTCAGCGAGCTTGGCAGCACGTTGTAGACCGAGCGGCCGGTACCCTCACGCATCACCCGCTGCATGGCGTTCTGCACCAGGTAAATGGAACCTGGGTCGAAGGTCTGCTGGATCTGGAACGGGTAGCGCTTGAGCGGCTCGCCTTCGGCGGTGAGCACGCTGCGAATGCCACGCATCGGCGTGTTGAAGCCACCGTTGGCAATGGTCTGGTACATGGTCGCGACCTGCATCGGCGACATGCCGCCAGCGCCCAGCAGCATCGCCGGGAAGGCCGGCCAGTCGACGTTGACGCCGAGGCGGCCGATGGTCTTGATTACGTTCGGCACACCCACTTCCAGGCCGAGTTTCGCGGTCGAGAGGTTCAGCGAGTTGGCCAGGCCCTGGTACAGGTAGATCGTACCGTGCGAGCGGCGATCGTAGTTTTGCGGGCGCCACACTTGGCCATCGGCGCCCTTGACCGAAAACGGCTCGTCCTGCACCCAGGTGGTCAGGGTGTACTTGCTGGGCTGTTCCAGCGCGGTTAGGTAGACCGCCGGCTTGACCAGCGAGCCGATCGGCCGCACCGCGTCGATGGCACGGTTGAAACCGGCAAAGCCGGACTGGCGACTGCCGATCAGTGCCTGTACTTCGCCGGTTTCCGGGTTGGTCACGACCATCGCCGACTCCACCTCGTCGGCACCTTTGCGCCCGGACAGGCGCTTGAAGGTTTCGGCCATGGAGGTTTCGGCCTTCATCTGCAGGATCGGGTCGAAGCTGGTGAAGATGCGCAGGCCTTCTTCGGTCAAGTCTTCGTCGCGGTAGTCCTGGCGCAGCTGACGCTTGACCAGGTCAAGGAAGGCCGGGAACGAGCTGTCGGCGAGGCTGCCGCGCTTGGTCACGCCCAGCGGCATCTTCTTCGCCGCATCGACTTCCGCCTGGCTGGCCACGCCCTGCTCGGCCACCAGGTCGAGCACCAGGTTGCGCCGCGCCAGCGCGCGGTCAGGGTAGCGCCGCGGGTTGTAATAGGACGGCCCTTTGACCATGCCTACCAGCAAGGCGATCTGGTGCAGTTTCAGTTCCGACAGCGGCTGGCTGAAGAAGAACTGGCTGGCCAGGCCGAAGCCATGCACTGCGCGTTGACCATCCTGGCCGACGAACACTTCGTTCAGGTAGGCCTCGAGGATTTCGCGCTTGTCGTAGTGCATCTCCAGGAGCACGGCCATCATCGCTTCGGTCAGCTTGCGGCTGAGGCTACGCTCGCTGGTGAGGTAGAAGTTCTTCACCAACTGCTGGGTCAGGGTACTGCCGCCCTGGCGCATGGAACCCGCCGAGGTGTTGACCCACACGGCCCGAGCGATGGATTTTGGTGACACGCCGAAGTGGCTGTAGAAGTCCCGGTCCTCGGTGGCGACCAGGGTCTCGAGCAGGTACGGCGGCACTTGGTCGATCTTGATCAGGATGCGGTCTTCGAGGTTCTTCGGGTAGATACCGCCGATCATCAGCGGTTCGAGGCGTACCACGTCGAGCTTCTTGCCATTGGCACCGGCAAGGTCTGCCACGTAATCGCCAGAGAAGCGCACACGCACGAACTGCGCAGGCTCCATGCCCTCGTAGAACTGGAAGCCACGGGTGTTGAGGTCGACGGTATTGCCGTTGACCGCCGCCGCACCCGGGCCGTTGGCAGCGCTCTCGCGCCGGTAACCCAGGGCATCGAGTTCGGTGAGGAAGTCGCTCTTGCTCAGTTTCTGGCCACTGAACAGCTCCAGCGGCCGGGCATACACCTTGGCCGGGATGGTCCAGCGTTTGCCGGAGAACTTCTCCTGAACGACAGCATCGAGGTAAACCGCGAAGCCAGCGATGATCACCAGGCCGACCAGGCTGAGCTTCAAGGCCCAGCCCAGCCAGGCGCGCGAGCGGCCGGTCGGGCGTTTCTGAGGGGTACGAGGATTTCGGGTTCGAGTCATGGCGGCGGATTATACGCACTTTATAAAGGGTAGGCAGGCGCCCTCTGGCGGTAGGCAGGGACGGCACCATTGACCATAATGGCGCTTTCGAATTCCCTGCCCCGGAAGGATTTCTAGTGAGCCAAGCCTTGATCAACGCGTTGCAGAACCCTGCCCTGTACCCTCACCCTGTGGACGGGTTCCAACTCATCGAGACGCACATCTCCTGGGTGCTGCTCACCGGCGAGTACGCCTACAAGATCAAGAAGCCGATGAACTTTGGCTTCCTCGACTTCACCAGCCTGGACCAGCGCCAGCATTTCTGTAATGAAGAGTTGCGCCTGAACCAACGCCTGACCGAAGGCCTGTACCTTGAAGTCCTGCCTATCACCGGCAGTGCCGAAGCACCACAGATCGGTGGTGAAGGCGAAGCGATCGAATATGCACTGAAGATGCGCCAGTTCCCCCAGGGCCAGATGCTCAGCACCCTGCAGGCCAATGGCGAGCTGAATACCGGCCACATCGACCAGATGGCCCGACAGATTGCCGAATTCCACCTGCAGGCACCGAAAGTGTCGCCGGAGCATCCGCTGGGTACCCCGGAAAGCGTGATGGCACCGGTCGAGCAGAACTTCGAGCAGATTCGCCCGTTCCTCAGCGAAAAAGCCGACCTGCAACAACTGGACAATCTCCAGGCCTGGGCGCGCAGCAGCTTCGAGCGCCTGCATGGCCTGCTGCAGGCGCGCAAGGCCAATGGCTTCATTCGTGAATGCCACGGTGACATTCACCTGGGCAACGCCACCCTGATCGACGATAAGGTGGTGATCTTCGACTGCATCGAGTTCAACGAGCCGTTCCGCCTGACCGACGTCTATGCCGACGTCGGCTTCCTGGCCATGGATCTGGAAGACCGTGGCCTCAAGTGCCTGGCCCGCCGCTTCATCAGCCAGTACCTGGAGCTGACCGGCGACTACGCCGGCCTGGAACTGCTGAACTTCTACAAGGCCTACCGCGCACTGGTACGGGCCAAGGTCGCCCTGTTCAGCCTGTCGGCCGATGCCGACGCGGTGCAGCGCGCCACCACCCTGCGCACCTACCGCAACTACGCCAACCTGGCGGAAAGCTACAGCGCCATCCCTTCCCGCCTGCTGGCGATCACCCATGGCGTCTCCGCAGTAGGCAAGAGCCACGTGGCCATGCGCCTGGTCGAAGCGCTCGGTGCGGTTCGGGTACGTTCGGATGTGGAGCGCAAGCGCCTGTTCGGTGAACAGCAGGCGCCAAACGCCGGTCAACTGGCTGCCGGCATCTATGACCAGGACGCCAGCGTGGCAACCTACCAGCGCCTGCATGAGCTGGCGGCGACGATCTTGCGTGCCGGTTTTCCGGTGGTGCTCGATGCCACTTACCTCAAGGGTGAACAGCGCCAGGCCGCCGCAGCCGTGGCCAATGACACTGGCGTACCGTTCCTGATCCTCGACTGCCATGCCCCGGAAGCAGTGATCGCCAGCTGGCTGGAGCAGCGCCAGGCCGAGAACAGCGACCCGTCGGATGCCACGCTGGAGGTGGTCAAGGCCCAGCAGGCCAGCCGTGAGCCACTGGATGCGCAGGAGCTGGCACTCAGCTCCCGCATCGATACCCAGGAAGCCAGCGGCATGGACCAGGTGATCGACCAGATTCGCCAGCGTCTGCCAGGCCTGTAAGGTCGTATTACACCTGTTCCGGCCTGTTGCCGGAACAGGTTCCGCCCCGGCCAGGACAGCTCGTCGTCCCCGATGGCAAAAGGCCGCGCATTTCCCAACCCCCGCTACACTCCTCTCAGACCTGCTCGCGATTTATTCCCTAGACCCGTTCAGCCATCGCAAGGAGGCTCGATGAACGATGAATTGCAGCACCTGAAGAATCTAGGCAAGACCTCTGCGCAGTGGCTGCATGCGGCCGGTATCCACAGTGCATCGGACTTGCGCCGCTTGGGCGCGGTGGGTGCCTACCAGGCTGTGAAGACCCGAGGATTCCGGGCGTCGAAGGTGCTGTTGTACGCCATTGAAGGTGCATTGCTGGACATGCACTGGAACGATTTGCCAGCCGAACGCAAGGAAGCGCTCAATCAACAACTTGATGCGAAATGCCCAACCCCAAAAAAAATCTGAAATAAACACACGAAAGGGATTGACGCTGAAATGAGAATCGTTATGATTATCACAACTGGTCGCGAGACTGGTTGGATAAGCTAAGAGCCCCTGGTTCGGACTCTCAGATTATCTCCTCATCAGGCTAATCACGGTTATTGACCCGGCATTTTGCCGGGTCTTTTTTTGCCCGCCGTTTTACCCTACCCGGACGTGTAACCGTTATTGGCGCAATTGGGCGCAGTAGTCCTGATCGGGCACCGCCGCCGTGTACCAGACATAGTCGGCCATCCCACGCTCGACCTGCTCGCCCACCTCGGCCAGCAGCACAACTTTGCTCTCGCCTGTCGCGCCCAGATCGGCAAGGTGCAAAGGCACCCCCAGATCCTTGCGCGCATGGTACGCACCTGCCAACAGCAATGCGGGCTGCGGCGCCGCCAGCAGCCGTTCGGCAATACGCCGATCCCGTTGCTGTTGCACGGCCAGCATCGCTGGCAGCTGGCTTTCCGGCAGCAGACCACAATGCCCCTGCTTCACCTGTTCGAGCAGTGCTGCCCTCACCGCTGGCGCATTCGACAGGGCTCCCGAAAGCACCGCCGGGTGCCGATAGGCCTGGCGTATTTCACTGGGTGACAGGTTGGCCGACAGCAGCGGCACATGCTGTTGCAAGGCCTCTCGCACGATGGGGCCGTAAAGCTGCCAGTCCCAGCCGTCTTCCCAGGCCAGGGCCTTGGGCAGGTCCTGCGGCAACTGCGCCCGCCCCGCGAGCGCATCGACGCGGGCCTGCTGCTCGGGTTGCAACATTTCCAGCAGCAGGCTGCCCTGCTGCCGGCGTTGCTGCAGCGCACGCATCAACCACAGCTGCAAGGCGTGATGATCCGGGTTGTCATGTTTCTCACCGACCAACACCCGCGGCGCATCAGCCAGGCCATCGATCAGCTGCTCGGGGCTGATCACCCGCCCGCTGGCCAGATCGTGGATCTGCCCCAGTTCGACGTTGTCCCGCCCTTCGCTGCTCTGCCAGGCAGGCAACGGCGGCAGGCTGGCCTGGCAGCCACCCAGCGCCGGCGCCAGGCACAGCAACGAACCGCAAAGCAAAGGATGAACCATGGGCAGTGCCTCCTAGCGGGTAATGATCAGCGGGTGCCCCCGTTCCGGGTGCGCCTGCACCAGCACTTCGATACCGAACACGGCCTTGAGTGACGCTGGCGTCAATACCTCCGCCGGCGTGGCCAGGGCATGGCAGCGCCCGCCCTGAAGCAACAGGATACGATCGCAGTAGCGCGCCGCAAGGTTGAGGTCATGCAGGATCACCAGCACCGCGGCACCGCGGTCGGCGAAGCTGCGCACAGCCTCCAGCGTGGTGTGCTGGTGCAACGGGTCGAGCATCGAGGTCGGCTCGTCAAGCAACAGCGTGGCGCCCTGCTCACCCGGCCACAACTGGGCCAGCACACGGGCCAGATGCACACGCTGGCGCTCGCCGCCTGACAGGGCCAGATAGCTGCGCTCCAGCAGATGCCAGGCATCCGCCGCACGCAACGCTGCCTCGACGATATCCCGGTCACGCTGCTGGCCACTGTCGTGGGGTAATCGCCCCATGCCGACCACTTCCTCGACGCGAAAGGCGAAGCCCAGGCTGGATACCTGGGGCAGCACTGCCAGGCGCTGTGCCCGCGCCTGCCCCGGCCAAGCGGCCAAGGCCTTGCCCTGCAAGCTCACGTGCCCGTGGCTTGGTGCAAGCTCGCCGCCCAATGCGCCCAGCAGGCTGCTTTTGCCCGCGCCATTGGGCCCGAGCACGCCAAGCACCTGGCCGGGCAGCAACTGCAGATTGATGTCATGCAACACTTCGCTGCTGCCACGGCGCAAGTGCAGACCTTTGACTTCAAGCATCAGGTGCGCCCCCTGATCAGCAGAAACAGAAAGAACGGCGCGCCGATGAATGCAGTCACGATGCCGATGGGCAACTCTGCCGGCGCCAGCGCCAGACGTGCCACCAGATCGGCGAACAACAGCAAGGTCCCACCCGCCAACAACGAGGCCGGCAGCAACATCCTGTGGTCGGGCCCGGCCAGCAACCGCACCAGATGCGGCACCACCAGGCCAACGAAGCCGATCAACCCCGCTGCGGCCACCGCAGCGCCAACACCCAAGGCCGTACAGAACACCAGTTCGCGCTTGAGACGTTCCACCTCGATGCCCAGGTGCCGCGCCTCCGACTCGCCGAGCAGCAAGGCATTCAGCGCCTGGGCCCGACGCGGCAGCCACAGCGCAACGCCTGCAGCCACCAGCAGCAATGGCCAGAGCCGCTCGTAACTGGCGCCATTGAGGCTGCCCAGGTTCCAGAACGTCAGCGTACGCAGCGTGGCGTCATCGGCCAGGTAGGTGAACAGCCCCACCGCCGAGCCGCCCAGTGCCGTCAGTGCGATACCCGCCAGCAGCATGGTGGCGACGTTGGTCTGGCCATCGCGCCGTCCCAGACGGTAGACCAGTGCCGTCACCCCCAACCCGCCGATGAACGCACAGGCCGACAGCAGGTACGGGCCAAACCATTGCGCAATGCCGCCAACCCAGCTGCCACCGACAATCGCCACCGCCGCCCCCAGCGCCGCGCCGCTGGCGACGCCGACCAGGCCTGGATCGGCCAGTGGATTGCGGAACAGACCCTGCATCGCCACGCCAGACAGCGCCAGCACAGCCCCCACGGCCAACCCCAACAACGTACGTGGCAGGCGGATCTGGCCAAGGATCATTTCAGCCTGCTCCAGGCCATCAGGGGCAATCGGCAGCCCGAGCAAACGCAGGCCGACGCGCAAGGTATCCCACAGCGGCAGGCTGACCGGCCCAAGGGCCAGCGACAGCCACATCGCCAGCAGGCACATCAATGTCAGGCAAACAAACAGTGTTCGCGGCTGGATCCGCTGTTTCATTTAGTGGCGCTGGCCGGGTAGAACGCAGTCGCCAGTGCCTGCAAGGCGGTTGGCAGGCGCGGGCCAAGGCCACCCACCAGCAATGTCGGGTCGAGCGACACCAGGCGCTTGTCGCGCACGGCACGGGAAGCGGCCAGCGCCGGGTTTTCCTTCAGCAACGCCTGCAAGGCTTGCTCGCCGCTCAGCGCACGATCAGAGAACACCACGACATCCGGGTCGAGCGCCGCCAGCGCCTCATTGGAGAAGTTCTTGTAGCCTTGGTGCTCGGCCAGATTGTGTGCCCCCGCCTGGCGCAACACCCAGTCACCGGCGGTGCCCTGTCCGGCAATCAGCGGCTTGGCGCCGGCATGCCCGACCAGCAGCAACACGCCCGGTGCCTTGTGGTTCTGCTGAGCCTGCTTGACCTTCAACTGCAGCGCTTCGAGTTGCTGGTGATAGCCCGCCGCCAACTGTGCAGCTTTCTCCTCGGCCCCCAGCAAGGTACCCAGGTGCTTGAGGTTCTCGTCCACGGCAGCCACCTCGGCCTGGCTGGAGAACAACTCGACCCGCACACCCGCCTTGCGCACCTGCGCCAGCACGGGCGGCGGCCCCATCTCTTCGGTGCCCACCAGCACATCCGGGCGCAGGCTGAGAATGCCCTCGGCCGACAACTGCCGCTGATAACCGATACTCGGCAAGGCCTTCAGCGAGTCAGGGTGCTGGCTGGTGGTATCGACGCCCACCAGGCGTGGCTCGCCGCCCAGCTCAGTGATCCACTCGCTCAACGCCCCGCCAGCGCTGACCCAGCGCTGCGGCAATTCGGCGGCCAGGGCCTGGGTGGAAGCAACGAATGCAGCGCACAGGGCGAGCAAGGCAGCGGGACGGCGCATCATCGGATTCCTTCTGAAGGCGGGCCGCACGCCTTGTGGCGAGCGGCGGAACTGCGCACCATAGGCAGCCGGCGCAGCAAATGCGGCCGATTTGATAATTATTCGCACTGAAGCGTCAAGCCATCACTTTGTTTCACGAGCCTTCCCTGCAATGCATTTTCTCTGTCCTTCCGCAGCCTTGACCGAGGGCCACAGCCGCGCCTTCAGCGTAGACGGCATCGATCTGTTCGGTGTGCGCCGACACGGCCAAGTGTACCTGTACCGTAACCGCTGCCCTCACCGCGGCATCCCGCTGAACTGGGCGCAAGACGCCTTTCTCGACGACAGCGCCAGCCTGATCCACTGCGCCCATCACGGTGCGCTTTTTCTCATAGACAGTGGTGAATGCGTGGCCGGCCCCTGCGAAGGCGAGATACTGCAGGCCCTGGACTGCCATGAGGACAGCCAGGGCATCTGGTTCAAGGGGTGAGCAAAACCGGCAGCGGGCGATCAATGACGATCTGCTGGTCATCCAGGCGCACGCCGTAGGCCAGCACCTCGACCCCGTCCGCCACCGCTGCGCGCAGGGCGTTGGCATAGGCGAAGTCGATCTCCTCGGCAGGGCGCACCGCCTCGATGCCGGTGAGGTTCACGCAATACAGCTGCACCGCACGAATGCCCTGGCGGGCCAAGGCCGCCAACTCGCGCAGGTGCTTGGCGCCACGCTGGGTCACTGCATCCGGGAACGCCGCCACGGCAGTCTCCGGATAACCCAGGGTCACGCTCTTGACCTCGACATAAGCCGGCCCGTCAGCGAACTCCAGGCGAAAATCCACTCGGCTGCGCTCTTCGCCGTAAGCCACTTCTCGCTTCAGCGCGGTAAACCCGGCCAGTTCGTGGATCACCCCGCTGCGCAGTGCCTCTTCAACCAGTGCATTGGCGCGCCCGGTATTGATGCAGGCCAGGCGGCCCTGGGGCGTTTCGCTGATTTCCCAGGTACCTGGCAGCTTGCGCTTGGGGTCGTTGGAGCGGCTGAACCACACCTGCCCACCCTCGCGCATGCAATTGAGCATGGAGCCGGTATTCGGGCAGTGGATGGTCAGTTGCTCGCCATTGGCCAGTTCGATGTCGGCCAGAAAGCGCTTGTAGCGGCGCAGCAGGCGCCCTTGTTCAAGTTGAGGAAAAAACACCCTTTACCCCTGCCAGCTTTTCAGGCCACGGGCAATGCGCTCGACCGCCTGTTCCAGGCGCGGCAGGCTCTGGGTATAGGCAAACCGCACATGGTGGCCAGCCAGATGGCGACCGAAGTCCAGGCCGGGGGTGAAGGCCAGGTGCTCGGTTTCGAGGAAATGCTGGCAGAAGGCAAAGGCATCACCACCGAACGCACTGATGTCGGCATACAGGTAGAACGCCCCCTGCGGCTCGACGGCGATGCGGAAGCCCAGTTCACGCAGGGCTGGCAGCAGGTAGTCGCGGCGACGGGCGAATTCGGCACGGCGTTCTTCGAAAATCGCCAGCGTTTCCGGCTGGAAACAGGCCAGCGCCGCATGCTGGGCCATGCTCGGCGCACTGATGTAGAGATTCTGCGCCAGCTTTTCCAGGTCGGCCACGGCATTGGGTGGCGCCACCAGCCAGCCGAGCCGCCAGCCGGTCATGCCGAAATACTTGGAAAAGCTATTGAGGACGAACGCGGAGTCGTCGACTTCCAGCACACTCGGTGCGTCCATGCCGTAGGTCAGGCCGTGGTAGATCTCGTCCACCACCAGGTGGCCATGGTGCTCACGGGTGGCCTTGGACAGGCTGGCCAGCTCGTCGCGACCCAGCACGGTGCCCGTCGGGTTGGCCGGCGAGGCGACCAGGGCGCCGACGCTGTCCTTGTCCCAGTAACGTTCGAGCAGGTCGGCGGTCAGCTGGTAGTTGACCTCCGGCCCCACCGGCACCAGCTGCGCGCCGCCCTCGACCAGACGCAGGAAGTGGCGGTTGCACGGGTAACCCGGGTCGGCCAGCAGCCAGTGCTTGCCAGGGTCGACCAACAGGCTGCTGGCCAACAGCAGCGCCCCGGAGCCGCCCGGGGTGACGAGAATCCGCTCAGGGTCGATCTGCAGACCGTAACGCTGGCCATAGAACCCGGCGATGGCCTCGCGCAGCGCTGGCAGCCCGCGGGCGGCGGTATAACGGGTGTGGCCGGCGGCCAAGGCGGCCTGGCCGGCAGCGACGATCGGTGCGGCGGTGGTGAAGTCCGGCTCGCCGATTTCCAGGTGGATCACATCATGGCCGGCCGCTTGCAGCTCGTTGGCCCGCGCCAGCAACGCCATGACGTGGAAGGGTTCGATGGCGCGGCTGCGCGCACTGTAGGGGTGGGCCATGACCTTCTCTCAATTGGGTCTAAACTGTTGATTCTACCTTTGCACGGCACCGAACGTGCGCCGCGCGCTGCGGTCAACACCTAGGATCGGGCGGGGTAGCGCACCCCCGATCTATCTGGTAAGTTCGGCGGCTCGCAGTCGCAGGGCCGGCGGGTGCCGGAGATGGAGCATCCTGCGCATTGGATCAGATGAGTGAGAGGCGGTCTATTCATGTCCACCGTAGAAAAGCAAAAAACCGGTCAGACCATGTACGGTGTCGAGCCCTATAAAGAGACCAAGGGCGAGGAGTACATGGGCGAGCCCATGCGCAAGCACTTCACCAAACTCCTCAATGCCTGGAAAGGCGAGCTGATGGTCAGTGTGGACCGTACCGTGGACCACATGAAGGACGAAGCAGCCAACTTCCCCGACCCGGCCGACCGTGCCAGCCAGGAAGAAGAATTTGCACTGGAGCTGCGCAACCGCGACCGCGAGCGCAAGCTGATCAAGAAGATCGACAAGACTCTGCAGAAGATCCAGGACCAGGATTACGGCTGGTGCGATTCCTGCGGTATCGAGATCGGTCTGCGCCGTCTGGAAGCCCGCCCGACCGCCGACCTGTGCTTCGACTGCAAGGAAATCTCGGAGAAAAAGGAAAAGACCGTCGGCAAAGGCTGACACTTCTTCCATCCGAACGGGGCGCATCATGCGCCCCGTTTCATTTATATGCCCGGCAATGCCATGAAAGACTCCCGCTACATCGGACGCTTCGCCCCCACCCCGAGCGGTTTCCTGCACTTCGGCTCGCTGGTCGCCGCCCTCGCCTCCTGGCTCGACGCCCGCGCCGTAGACGGCCGCTGGCTGCTGCGCATGGAAGACACCGATCCGCCGCGGGAAATGCCCGGCGCCCGCGACGCGATCCTGCAGACCCTCGAACGCTACGGCCTGGAATGGGATGGCGAGGTGGTATATCAGAGCCAGCGCCACGAAGCCTATGCCGCCGTGGTCGATCGCCTGTTCAGCATGGGCCTGGCCTATGCCTGTACTTGCTCGCGCAAGCAGCTGGAAGGGCACAACGGCATCTACCCAGGTTTTTGCCGTAATGCCGGTCATGCCCGTGAGGGCGCGGCGATCCGGTTGCGGGTGCCAGAACTGATCTACCGCTTTACCGACCGGGTGCAGGGCGAGTTCCAGCAGCACCTGGGCCGTGAGGTGGGCGACTTCGTCATTCAACGGCGTGATGGGCTGTATGCCTATCAACTGGCGGTGGTGCTGGACGATGCCTCGCAGGGCGTCACCGACATCGTGCGTGGCGCAGACCTGCTCGACAACACCCCGCGCCAGCTCTACCTACAAGAGTTGCTGGGCTTTTCGCAGCCGCGTTACCTGCATATTCCACTGATCGTGCAGCCGGACGGGCACAAGCTGGGCAAGTCGTACCGTTCGCCGCCGTTGCAGGCGGAGCATGCGACGCCGCTGTTGTTGCGGGCGTTGCGGGCATTGGGGCAGGAGACCGACCCGCAACTGCTGCTGGCAACGCCAGCCGAAGTGCTCGATATCGCTCGCCAGCAGTGGCGGCCAGAGGGCATTGTCCGGCAGGCAACGATGCCAGAGGCTGATTTGCACTAAACCAGGCCTGGCCTCTTCGCGGGTCAAGCCCGCTCCTACAGGATCGTATTCGCGCTGGCTTACGCGGTCTCCTGTAGGAGCGGGCTTGACCCGCGAAGGGGCCAGTACAGGCGAAATACCTCTCGAAATCAAAAGCCCAGTAAATTCAAACCCTTGGCGAACCCTATGGATTCCCGCTAGCATCCCCACAGCCATTTGCGCCAATAATAAGTCCAAGCCCGCAGCGCCCAACCATCGAGGCCAGCATGTACATCTATCGTTTGGTCCTGCTTCTGGTCGTGGGGATCTACCTGTTCTCCCCGGCCATCATGGACTGGTGGATCGAACCTACCGGTGCCTGGTACCGCCCCTACCTGCTCTGGCTGATCCTGATCGTCGTCACCTTCATCCTGCAGAGCCAACGAGATGCCGATGAGCTTTAGCCTGACCCAGATGATCCTGATCAGCGCCGCGTACCTCATGGTGCTGTTCGGCGTGGCCTGGATCAGCGAACGTGGGCTGATCCCACGCTCCATCATTCGCCACCCGCTGACCTACACCCTGTCGCTGGGCGTCTACGCCAGCGCCTGGGCCTTCTATGGCTCGGTGGGCCTGGCCTACCAGTACGGCTACGGTTTCCTCGCCTGTTACCTGGGGGTGTCCGGTGCATTCCTGCTGGCACCGGTGCTGCTGTATCCGATCCTCAAAATCACGCGCACCTACCAGTTGTCGTCGCTGGCCGACCTGCTGGCGTTTCGCTTTCGCAGCACCTGGGCTGGCGCGCTGACCACGATCATCATGCTGATCGGCGTGCTGCCCTTGCTGGCACTGCAGATCCAGGCGGTGGCCGACTCGATCAGCATTCTCACCGGCGAGCCGGTCAAGGCCCGGGTGGCCTTTGCCTTCTGTACGCTGATCATCCTGTTCACCATCTTCTTCGGCTCGCGCCACATCGCCACGCGTGAGAAGCACGAAGGCCTGGTGTTCGCCATCGCCTTCGAATCGGTGATCAAGCTGCTGGCCCTGGGCGGTATTGGCCTATATGCGCTGTACGGCGTGTTCGGTGGCCCACATGAACTGGAAGTCTGGCTGCTGCAGAACCAGACCGCCCTGGCGGCGCTGCATACGCCGCTGCAGGAAGGCCCTTGGCGCACCCTGTTGCTGGTGTTCTTCGCCTCGGCCATCGTCATGCCGCACATGTACCACATGGCCTTCACCGAGAACCTCAACCCGCGCGCGCTGGTCAGCGCCAGCTGGGGCCTGCCGCTGTTCCTGCTGCTGATGAGCCTGGCCGTGCCACTGGTGCTATGGGCCGGCCTGCGCCTGGGCGCCAGCACCAACCCCGAGTACTTCACCCTGGGCCTGGGGATCGCCGCCAACAACCAGGCACTGACACTGCTCGCCTACGTCGGCGGTCTTGCGTCCGCCAGCGGGCTGATCATCGTCACCACGCTTGCCCTGTCTGGCATGGCCCTCAACCACCTGGTGCTGCCGCTGTACCAGCCACCGGCCGAGGGCAATATCTACCGCTGGCTGAAATGGACGCGCCGCGCACTGATCGTCGCCATCATCACTGCCGGGTTCGTCTTCTACCTGACCCAGAACAACCACCAGAGCCTGGCCAACCTGGGTATCGTCGCCTTCGTCGCCACTCTGCAGTTCTTGCCTGGTGTGCTGTCGGTGCTGTACTGGCCGACCGCCAACCGCCGCGGTTTCATCGCCGGCTTGCTGGCCGGGACCCTGGTGTGGATGGTGACCATGCTGCTGCCGCTGCTGGGCAACCTGCAGGGCTTCTATATCCCGTTGCTGGACATGATCTATGTGCTCGACGACACCAGCTGGCACATGGCGGCCATTGCCTCGCTGGCGGCCAACGTCCTGCTGTTCACGCTGATTTCGCTGTTCACCAATGCCAGCAGCGAAGAAGTCAGCGCCGCCGAAGCCTGCGCGGTGGACAACGTACGCCGGCCGCAGCGCCGCGAGCTGCATGCCGCCTCGCCGCAGGAGTTCGCCACCCAGCTGGCCAAACCACTGGGCGCCAAGGCGGCGCAGAAGGAGGTCGAGCAGGCCCTGCGCGACCTCTACCTGCCGTTCGACGAGCGCCGCCCCTATGCCTTGCGCCGCCTGCGTGACCGTATCGAGGCCAACCTCTCCGGCCTGATGGGGCCAAGCGTGGCCCAGGACATGGTCGAGACCTTCCTGCCGTACAAGTCCGGTAACGAAAACTACGTCACCGAGGACATCCACTTCATCGAAAGCCGCCTGGAAGACTACCACTCGCGCCTCACCGGCCTGGCTGCCGAGCTCGACGCCCTGCGCCGCTACCACCGCCAGACCCTGCAGGAGCTGCCCATGGGCGTCTGCTCGCTGGCCAAGGACCAGGAAATCCTGATGTGGAACAAGGCCATGGAAGAGCTGACCGGCATCGCCGCCAAGCACGTGGTCGGCTCACGCCTGGTGACCATCAGCGAACCCTGGCGCGGCCTGCTGCAGGGCTTCATCAACGTGCCCGACGAACACCTGCACAAGCAGCGCCTGGCGCTGGACGGCCAGCCGCGCTGGCTTAACCTGCACAAGGCGGCTATCGACGAGCCCCTGGCGCCCGGCAACAGCGGCCTGGTGCTGCTGGTCGAAGACCTCACCGAAACCCAGGCCCTGGAAGACAAGCTGGTGCATTCCGAACGCCTGGCCAGCATCGGCCGCCTGGCTGCCGGCGTGGCCCACGAAATCGGCAACCCGATCACCGGCATCGCCTGCCTGGCGCAGAACCTGCGCGAGGAGCGCGAAGGCGATGGTGAAATCATCGAGCTGTCCAGCCAGATCCTCGAACAGACCAAGCGCGTGTCGCGCATCGTCCAGTCGCTGATGAGCTTCGCCCACGCCGGCGGCAGCCATCAGAACAGCGAAGAACCGGTGTGCCTGGCCGAGGTGGCGCAAGACGCCATCGGTCTGCTGGCATTGAACCGGCGCAATTTCGAAGTACAGTTCTTCAACCTCTGCGACCCGGACCATTGGGCCGAGGGGGATCCGCAGCGCCTCGCCCAGGTGCTGATCAACCTGCTCTCCAACGCCCGCGATGCCTCGCCGCCCGGCAGTGCCGTGCGTGTGCGCAGTGAAGTCAGCGAGCACACCGTCGACCTCATCGTCGAGGACGAAGGCAGCGGGATCCCGAAGAACATCATGGACCGCCTGTTCGAGCCATTCTTCACCACCAAGGACCCGGGCGAAGGAACCGGACTGGGGCTCGCTCTGGTCTATTCCATCGTGGAAGAGCATTATGGGCAAATCACCATCGACAGCCCGGCCGACATCGAACGGCAACGTGGCACCCGGATCCGCGTGACCCTGCCCCGGCATGTCGTAGCGACGTCCCCTGAAATTCGAGACCGTCGAGAGAATTGAATCAATGCCGCACATTCTGATCGTCGAAGACGAAACCATCATCCGCTCGGCCCTGCGTCGGCTGCTCGAACGGAACCAGTACCAGGTCAGCGAAGCCGGCTCGGTGCAGGAAGCCCAGGAACGCTTCAGCATTGCCACCTTCGACCTGATCGTCAGCGACCTGCGCCTGCCGGGCGCCCCGGGTACCGAGCTGATCAAGCTTGGCCAGGGCACACCCGTGCTGATCATGACCAGCTACGCCAGCCTGCGCTCGGCGGTGGACTCGATGAAGATGGGCGCGGTGGACTACATCGCCAAGCCCTTCGACCACGATGAAATGCTCCAGGCCGTGGCGCGCATCCTGCGCGACCGCCAGAATGCCCCTGCTGCCGCGCCAGCCGCGGCCGCCGAGCCGCGGGCCAACGGCAAGGCAGCGCCAGCCGACAAGGCTGCCAGTACCGCCAATGGCGAGATCGGCATCATCGGTTCGTGCCCGCCGATGCAGGACATGTACAGCAAGATCCGCAAGGTTGCGCCCACCGACTCCAACGTGCTGATCCAGGGTGAGTCGGGCACTGGTAAAGAGCTGGTTGCCCGCGCGCTGCACAACCTGTCGCGGCGTGCCAAGGCGCCGATGATTTCGGTGAACTGCGCGGCGATTCCGGAAACCCTGATCGAATCGGAGCTGTTCGGCCACGAAAAAGGCGCATTCACCGGCGCCAGTGCCGGCCGTGCCGGCCTGGTTGAAGCCGCCGACGGTGGCACCCTGTTCCTCGACGAAATCGGTGAACTGCCGCTCGAAGCCCAGGCGCGCCTGCTGCGCGTGCTGCAGGAAGGCGAAATTCGCCGGGTCGGTTCGGTACAGTCGCAGAAAGTCGACGTGCGCCTGATCGCCGCGACCCACCGCGACCTGAAGAACCTGGCCAAGGCCGGGCAGTTCCGCGAAGACCTTTATTACCGCCTGCACGTGATCGCCCTGAAGTTGCCGGCCCTGCGCGAGCGCGGCAGTGACGTCAACGAGATCGCCAATGCCTTCCTCGCCCGCCAGAGCGCGCGCATCGGCCGTGACGACCTGCACTTCTCGGCCGAGGCCGAGCAAGCCATTCGTCATTACAGCTGGCCGGGTAACGTACGCGAGTTGGAAAACGCCGTGGAGCGCGCAGTGATCCTCAGCGAGAGCGCGGAAATTTCCGCCGACATGCTGGGCATCGACATCGAGCTGAGCGACCTTGAAGAGGATGACATCCTCGACAATGCCCTGGTCGCGGCCAGCGCCAGCAGTGCCAGCCATGAGCCGACCGAGGACCTGTCGCTGGAGGACTACTTCCAGCACTTCGTGCTCGAGCACCAGGACCACATGACCGAGACCGAGCTCGCACGCAAGCTCGGTGTCAGCCGCAAGTGCCTGTGGGAGCGGCGCCAGCGCCTGGGCATCCCGCGGCGCAAGAGCAACGCGACCAGCGACAATTGAGTACGGCGCGGCATATTTGTCGCCCGTGAGACCGAGCGCCGCCCGCGCGGCGCATCGCGAGCTGCGCTCGCTCCTACGTTTGTTTCTGGCCAATAACGCCTGTGCCAGGCCCGCGCGGCCGCCTTCTTGGGACGACGCCATATCGCGCCATGCGCCCACGCGTCCGCACGCAAATCCCCCAGAAATGATTGGCCCGAAACAGACGTAGGAGCGAGCGCAGCTCGCGATGCGCCGCGCGGGCGGCGCTCGATCTCACAGGCGCTGAACGCCTCAAGGCAAACACCCGGTAACACCTCAGTTCCCGCACAAATCTGTTACCCAACCTTTCCGACGTAACAGTTCCCGAGGCGTACGGTAACGAAAAATCTACATTTTCGACCTGCCGAAATCTGCCAAATCGCCTCAACCCCTTGATTTTACTGGGTTTCGAAAAGTTGGCACGGCACCTGCTATATGTCTGGTACAAGAACAATAACAAGCACAGCAACTCAGAATAAGAACAAGACGAAACGGCTCACGCACAATAAAAACAAGACGGCGGAGGCGCAGCTAACTGATTCTTTTGGAGAGGATGCGTGTTTGGGGCTTGCCCCACGACCAGGCAGAGAACAACAAAAACTGCACTTAAAAGCAGCGCCTGAACTGGTTGGATCGAAGGATCAACGTGACATCAGCGGCCAAAGCAATCCGTTTGCTCTTTACCCCTGGATTGGGGGTCGTCCACAAGCTTCGAGATTTGTGGACAGGGCACTCAACAAAAACAAGAAGCCCAGTAAAAAAACAATAAGAGCACGCAACGACTTCTTGGGGAGCTTAGGCTCCCCTTGTCGTTTCTCCCCTTCGGCAGGCTCTCCTGCTACCGCCTACACCATTCCCCGAGTAAATGCTAGAATCCCCGCCCATCATGCGGCCATTCTCCTATTCTTGGCCGAACATTCCTTCAAACAGTGCATCCCATGCTGAAGAAGCTGTTCCAGTCGTTCCGCCCTCCCGTACCGGGCCAGCACCACAGGCGCACCACGCCTGAGGTGATCAACAAGAGCCAACACTCGCTGCAGCGCCACCAGTTCAGCCGCCACGCGGTGAACATCGTCGAGCGCCTGCAGAGTGCGGGCTACCAGGCATACCTGGTCGGTGGCTGCGTCCGCGACCTGATGCTGGGCATCACGCCCAAGGACTTCGACGTCGCCACCAGCGCCACGCCCGAGCAGGTCCGTGCCGAATTCCGCAACGCGCGCATCATTGGTCGGCGCTTCAAGTTGGTCCACGTGCATTTCGGCCGTGAGATCATCGAAGTCGCCACTTTCCGCGCGCCCCACTCGGAAGACGACCAGGGCGACAGCCACCGTTCGTCGCACAATGCCAGTGGTCGTATTCTGCGTGACAACGTGTACGGCACCTTGGAAGAAGACGCGCAGCGCCGCGACTTCACCATCAACGCCCTGTACTACGATCCGGTCAGCGAGCGCATCCTCGACTACGCCAACGGCGTGCACGACATCCGCAACCGTCTGTTGCGCCTGATCGGCGATCCGACCCATCGCTACCAGGAAGACCCGGTGCGCATGCTGCGCGCGGTGCGCTTTGCGGCCAAGCTCGACTTCGGCATCGAGAAGCACACCTTCCAGCCGATCCGCAAACTGGCCCCGCTGCTGCGCGAGATCCCGCCAGCACGCCTGTTCGAGGAATGCCTCAAGCTGTTCCTCTCTGGCCAGGGCGCCATCGCCTTCGAAATGCTGGTCGACCTGGAGCTGTTCGAGCCGCTGTTCCCGGCCAGTGCCCATGCCCTGGACGAGCGCCCGACCTACACCCATACCCTGATCAGCCAGGCGCTGAACAACACCGACCTGCGCGTCAAGCAAGGCAAGCCGGTCACCCCGGCCTTCCTGTTCGCCGCCCTGCTCTGGCCAGCCCTGCCAGGCCGCGTGCTGCACCTGCAGAGCCAAGGCGTGCCGCCGATTCCGGCCATGAACGGTGCGGCCCACGACCTGATTGCCGAACAGTGCGCGCGCATCGCAATTCCGAAGCGCTTCACCCTGCCGATCCGCGAGATCTGGGACATGCAGGAACGTCTGCCGCGCCGCAGTGGCAAACGTGCCGACCTGCTGCTCGACAACCCACGCTTCCGTGCCGGTTACGACTTCCTGCTGCTGCGCGAAAGCGCCGGCGAGGAAACCGACGACCTCGGCCAGTGGTGGACCGATTACCAGGATGCCAACGACAGCGAGCGCCGCGAGATGATCCGCGAGCTTGGCAGCCGTGACGAAGGCACCGGTGCCGGCCCACGCAAACGCAAGCGCAGTGGCAGCAAGCGCAAGCGCAGCGGCGGCGATGAGGCGTTCGAGTGACCACGCGCGCCTTCATCGGCCTCGGTAGCAATCTGGACGCGCCCGCAGAACAGCTGCGCAGCGCCTTGCAAGCGCTCGACCAGATTGCCGACAGCCGCCTGGCGGGCGCATCGGCGCTGTACACCAGCGACTCGCTGCTGCCAGGCCAACCGCGTTACACCAACGCGGTAGCAGCCCTCGACACCACTCTGGCACCGCTGGACCTGCTCGACGCGCTGCAGGCCATCGAGAACGACCAGGGCCGCGTGCGCCAGGAGCGCTGGGGCCCGCGCACCCTCGACCTGGATATCCTGCTGTTCGGTGACCAGGTGATCGACGTGCCACGCCTGCAGGTGCCGCACTACCATATGCATGCGCGCCCCTTCGTGCTCTACCCCTTGGCCGAACTGGTGGCGGATGACTTCTGCCTGGCCGATGGCCGCGCCCTCACCCAGTTGCTCGAAGCGTGCCCGTTCGTCGGTCTGGAACGCCTGTAAACCGGGCGTTTGAGACATTATTCAGAACACGGTAACGCCAGTAACACCCTGTTAGTAACATTGCGGTAACAGGGTGATTGACTTCCCCTACCTCGCTCACGACTATAGGCGTCCCGTGTGGCACCAAAGTGCCGCACACCCGTATTTAGGCCCGGACGGACCTGTGCCCGAACATCACGCGCGATGATGTGCCGCTCCGGAAGATGACTACACGCGTTGTATGCAGTCGTTTTTCACAGCGCCTGAACGAGGATTTTCCTACATGCCTGAAGTAACCCTGACCACCCTGCATGGCCTCAAGGCCAAGGGTGAAAAGATCACCATGCTGACCTGCTACGATGCGACCTTTGCCAAGGCCTGCAGCCAGGCCGGCGTCGACGTGTTGCTGGTGGGCGACTCCCTGGGCATGGTCCTGCAGGGCCATGACAGCACGCTGCCCGTCACCACTGCCGAGATGGCCTACCACACGGCCTGCGTCAAACGCGGCAACGACGGTGCGCTGATCCTCGCCGACCTGCCGTTCATGGCCCACGCCACACCCGAGCAGGCCTTCGCCAACTGCGCCACGCTGATGCAGGCCGGCGCCCACATGATCAAGCTCGAAGGCGCCGCCTGGCTGGCCGAAACCATCCGCCTGCTGGCCGAACGCGGTGTGCCGGTGTGTGCGCACATGGGCCTGACCCCGCAGACCGTCAACGTGCTGGGCGGCTACAAGGTCCAGGGCCGCCAGGAAGCGCAAGCGCGGCAAATGCGCGCCGACGCCATTGCCCTGGAACAAGCCGGCGCGGCGATGCTGCTGCTCGAATGCGTACCAAGCGAACTGGCTGCGGAAATCACCCAGGCGGTGAGCATCCCGGTCATTGGCATCGGTGCGGGAAGTGCGACCGACGGCCAAGTGCTGGTACTGCATGACATGCTGGGGCTGTCATTGAGCGGCCGGGTACCGAAGTTCGTGAAAAACTTCATGGCAGGCCAACCCGACATCCAGAGCGCCCTCACCGCCTACGTCAAGGCCGTCAAGGACGTTACCTTCCCCGCTGCCGAACACGGATTCAGCGCATGAACACAGTCAAGACCGTCCGCGAACTGCGTGCCGCCGTCGCCCGTGCACGCGGCGAAGGCAAGCGCATCGGCTTCGTGCCGACCATGGGCAACCTGCACAGCGGCCACGCCGCACTGGTGACCAAGGCCGCCCAACGTGCCGATTTCGTGGTCGCCAGCATCTTCGTCAACCCACTGCAGTTCGGTGCCAACGAAGACCTCGACAAATACCCGCGTACCCTTGCCGCCGACCAGGAGCGCCTGCTGCAAGCCGGTTGCAACCTGCTGTTCGCGCCCACCGTGGAAGAGATGTACCCCGACGGCATGAGCGTACAAACCCGCGTCAGCGTGCCCAACCTGTCCGAAGGCCTGTGCGGTGCCAGCCGCCCCGGGCATTTCGAAGGCGTGGCGACCGTGGTCAGCAAGCTATTCAACATGGTCCAGCCGGATCTGGCCGTGTTTGGCGAAAAGGATTACCAGCAGCTGGCGGTGATCCGCGCCATGGTGCGCGACCTGAACATGCCGATCCAGATCATCGGCGAGCCGACCGTGCGGGCCGAAGATGGCCTGGCGCTGTCGTCGCGCAATGGTTACCTGACAACTGAGCAGCGGACCACGGCGCCAGTGGTGTATCGCACCTTGCAGCAGATCGGCGAGGCGCTGGGTCGCGGCCAGGTGGATTTCGCGGCACTGATCGAGCAAGGCAAGGCGCAGCTGAGCGCAGCCGGCCTGCGTCCGGATTATCTGGAAGTTCGCCATGCGCTGAATCTGCGCCCGGCGACCTTTGGCGACCGGGACCTGGTGATCCTGGTTGCGGCGTATCTGGGTAACACCCGGTTGATCGACAACCTGTATCTGCACCTGGACGAAAAGACCGCATAACCCTCCTGGGGCCGCTTTGCGGCCCCAAAATCCTCCCTTCATACCCATTCCCTGCGCGCGGCCTTTGCCTATAATGATGGCCAGCCTGAACCCGGCAATGACTGCCCTGTCCAAGGCACACCTCGCATCAAGGAATTCCGCGCAATGGCGTATTACCGCACCCCCCACGATGTTACGGCCCTGCCCGCCTGGCAGGCCCTGCAACAACACCGCGACGCCATGCAAGGCTTCAGCATGCGCGAAGCCTTTGCCGCCGACGCCAATCGCTTCGACCAGTTCTCCCTGAGCAGCTGCGGGCTGTTCCTCGACTATTCGAAAAACCTGATCACCGATGAAACCCGCGATCTTCTGGTGAACCTGGCCGAACAAGTCGGCCTGCAGGATGCGATCAAGTCGATGTTCAGCGGCGAGATCATCAACGCCTCGGAAGGTCGCCCGGTGCTGCACACCGCGCTGCGCCGCCCGGTAGGCGACAAGCTCAGCGTCAACGGCGTCAACGTGATGCCGGAAGTACACAAGGTACTCAACCAGATCACCGAGCTGGTCGGCCGTATTCATGACGGCCTGTGGCGTGGCTACAGCGAAAAACCGATCACCGATGTGGTCAACATCGGCATCGGTGGCTCGTTCCTCGGCCCCGAGCTGGTCTCCGAAGCCCTGCTGCCTTATGCCCAGCGCGGCGTGCGTTGCCACTACCTGGCCAATATCGACGGCAGCGAGTTCCATGAACTGTCGGCGAACCTGCGCGCCGAAACCACGTTGTTCATCGTCTCATCGAAGTCGTTCAACACCCTCGAGACCCTGAAGAACGCCATGGCCGCGCGCACCTGGTACCTGGCCCAGGGCGGCTCGGAAGCCGAGCTGTACCGCCACTTCATCGCGGTTTCCAGCAACAAGGCCGCCGCCGTGGCCTTCGGTATTCGCGAAGAGAACATCTTCCCGATGTGGGACTGGGTAGGCGGGCGCTACTCGCTGTGGTCGGCCATCGGCCTGCCGATCGCCCTTGCCATCGGTACCGCCAACTTCAAGGAGCTGCTGTCGGGTGCCTACACCATGGACCAGCACTTCCAGACCGCGCCGTTCGACAAGAACATGCCAGTACTGCTAGCCCTGCTGGGCGTCTGGTATGGCAACTTCTGGGGCGCCAGCAGCCACGCGATCCTGCCGTACGACCATTACCTGCGCAACATCACCAAGCACCTGCAACAGCTGGACATGGAGTCCAACGGCAAGAGCGTGCTGCAGGATGGTACCCCGGTGAAAACCGAGACCGGCCCGGTGATCTGGGGCGGCGTCGGCTGCAACGGCCAACATGCCTACCACCAGTTGCTGCACCAGGGCACCCAGCTGATCCCGGCCGACTTCATCGTGCCAGTGGTCAGCTTCAACCCGGTGGCCGACCACCATCAGTGGCTGTACGCCAACTGCCTGTCGCAGAGCCAGGCGCTGATGCTCGGCAAGACCCGCGAAGAAGCCGAGGCCGAACTGCGCCAGAAGGGCCTGAACGAAGCGGACATCGAGAAGCTCGCGCCGCACAAGGTGATCCCGGGCAACCGCCCGAGCAACACCCTGGTGGTCGAGCGCATCAGCCCGCGCCGCCTGGGCGCTCTGGTGGCGATGTACGAACACAAGGTGTTCGTGCAAAGCGTGATCTGGGGCATCAACGCCTTCGACCAGTGGGGCGTGGAGCTGGGCAAGGAGCTGGGCAAGGGCGTGTACCAGCGTCTTGTCGGCAGCCTGGAAGACAGCGCCGAAGATGGCTCCACCCAGGGCCTGATCAACTACTTCCGCGGCCGTCACCGCGGTTGACCGTCAACCTGTGCCGGCCTCGCGGTCGGCACAGGGTGAACGCTCCCTCAAGCTACACTGTCCATCGAATAGCCGTTGCCGTCCCTCCGACAAGAGCAGGACCACCCGCCATGTTCGATATCAAGCAGTATCCCCAGGCCCTGGCCGTCAGCCAGTCCGCCAGCCTCTCCCCCGACGACTACCAGCGCCTCTACCGTCAGTCGGTCGATGACCCTGACACCTTCTGGGCCGAACAGGCCAAACGCCTGGACTGGATCAAACCTTGGTCGAGCGTGCAGCAATGCGACCTGAACTCCGGCGAGGCCCGCTGGTTCGACGGCGCGCAGCTGAACGTCAGCTACAACTGCATCGATCGTCACCTGGCCCAGCGCGGCGAGCAGACCGCCCTGCTGTGGGAAGGCGACGACCCCAAGGATTCAAAGGCCATCAGCTACCGCGAGCTGCACCGCCAGGTCTGTCGGCTGGCCAATGCCCTGAAGGCACGCGGAGTGCACAAAGGCGACCGGGTGTGCATCTACATGCCGATGATTCCCGAAGCCGCCTATGCCATGCTCGCCTGCACGCGCATCGGTGCCATCCACTCGGTGGTGTTCGGCGGTTTCTCCCCGGATTCCCTGCGCGACCGCATTCTCGATGCCGACTGCCGCACCGTTATCACCGCCGATGAAGGCGTGCGCGGCGGCAAGCGCATCCCGCTCAAGCAGAACGTCGACAAGGCCCTGAGCAGCTGCCCGGCGGTCAGCAGTGTGTTCGTGGTGCGCCGAACGGGCGGCGATGTCGCGTGGAACGAGGGCCGCGACCTGTGGTATCACGAAGTGACCGAAAAGGCCGGCGATGACTGCCCGCCCGAACCGATGGACGCCGAAGCCCCACTGTTCATCCTGTATACCTCCGGCAGTACCGGCAAGCCCAAGGGTGTGCTGCACACCACCGCAGGCTATCTGCTGCAGGCGACGATGACCTTCAAGCTGGTGTTCGACTACCGCGACGGCGAGGTGTTCTGGTGTACGGCCGATGTCGGCTGGGTCACCGGCCACAGTTACATCGTCTACGGGCCACTGGCCAACGGCGCGATTTCACTGATGTTCGAAGGCGTACCCAATTACCCGGACACCTCGCGCTTCTGGCAGGTCGTGGATAAACACCAGGTGAACATCTTCTACACCGCGCCCACTGCGCTGCGTGCGTTGATGCGCGAAGGCTCGGCACCGCTGCAGAGCACCTCGCGCAAAAGCCTGCGTCTGCTCGGCAGCGTGGGCGAGCCGATCAACCCGGAAGCCTGGGAATGGTACTTCGAAGCCGTCGGGCAGAAGCGTTGCCCCATCGTCGACACCTGGTGGCAGACGGAGACCGGCGGCATCATGCTCACGCCACTGCCAGGAGCCCAAAAGCTCAAGCCCGGCTGCGCCACCCAGCCGATGTTCGGCGTGCAACCAGCGCTACTGGACGAAAAGGGCCAGTTGATCGAAGGCCCCGGGGTTGGTCTGCTGGTGATCAAGGCCAGCTGGCCCGGGCAGATCCGTAGCGTCTACGGCGACCACCAGCGCATGGTCGACACCTACTTCAAACCCATGCCTGGCTACTACTTCACTGGTGACGGCGCCCGCCGCGATGCCGACGGCGACTACTGGATCACCGGGCGCATCGACGATGTGATCAACGTCTCCGGCCACCGTATCGGCACCGCCGAGGTGGAAAGCGCGCTGGTGCTGCACGACAGCGTCGCCGAGGCGGCCGTGGTCGGCTACCCCCACGACCTCAAGGGCCAGGGCGTGTACGCCTTCGTTACCCCCATGAATGGCATCGCCCCGGACGACACACTCAAGGCCGAGTTGCTGGCACTGGTCAGCAAAGAGATCGGCAGCTTCGCCAAGCCAGAGTTGATTCAGTGGGCACCGGCCTTGCCCAAGACCCGCTCGGGCAAGATCATGCGGCGTATACTGCGCAAGATCGCCTGCAACGAGCTGGACAACCTCGGCGACACCTCGACCCTGGCCGACCCGAGCGTGGTTCAGGGCCTGATCGACAAACGCCTCAATCAATAGTGGGTGGCCTCGTTCCATGGCCGCCCTGAAGCACAGGACGCCATGGAAGCCCTACGCCGACGCATCGAAACCCAGGTCATGAGCCTCACCGGGCTGGCCCTCGGCCAGCTCGACCTCGAATCCCCCAAGGGCGACCCCGGCCTGTTTGGCCCGCACAGCATCAGCTGGCGCGTACATGGCGACTTCCCGAGCATGTTGGTCGGCGGCATCAGCGCCCTGATGCTGCAGCTGCTGCATCCGCTGGCCCTGGCCGGGGTATGGGACCACTCCAATTTCCGCGAAGACCTGCTCGGTCGCCTGCGTCGCACCAGCCAGTTCATCTCCGGTACCACATTCGGTTCCACCCGTGACGCCGAATGGTTGATCGACAAGGTGCGAACCATCCATCTGCAGGTAACCGGTACAGCACCGGACGGCCGCCCCTATGCCGCCAGCGACCCGGACTTGCTGACCTGGGTGCATGTGGCCGAAGTCAGCAGTTTTCTCGCTGCCCATTTGCGCTACCGCGACCCCCACCTGTCACGTGCGGATCAGGACGCCTACTACGCCGAGATCGCCCTGATCGCCGAACGCCTCGGTGCCCGTGGAGTGCCACGCTCCTGCCAGCAGGTAGAGGATTATCTGCAAAAGATGCGCCCACAACTGCAATGCAGCGCGCAGAGCCTGGAAGTGGTCAGGATTCTGCTCGAAGCCCCTGCCCCGAGCCGCCTTGCCGAGCCGGTCGGCAAGCTGATGCTGCATGCAGGCATCGACCTGCTGCCAGAGTGGGCCCAGGCCATGCTCGGCCTGCAGCAAGGGCCGCTGCAACAGCGCATGATCCGCCTTGGCCTGCGCCGCACAGCACCGATTCTGCGCTGGGCCATGCGTGACGGTTCGGCGCACCGGGCCAGGCGACGCATGGGCATCGAGTGACGGGAATGGTCGCCTCAGCGGAACCGATTTAACGTGCCATACTCCAAGCACTCCTGCTTAGACAGACGAAGCGACACATGTACAAAGGATTGACTCGCGCCCTCGGCGCCCTGTTGGCTCTCGTGGCCCTCTACAGCCTGCTCGGCTTCCTCATTCTCCCTGGTGTCGCCTTGCGTATCGCCAACCAGCAGCTGGCGCAATACGCCACCGTGCCGGCGCACCTGCAACGCATCGAACTCAATCCCTTCAGCCTCGAGCTGACAGTGTGGGGCCTGCAGCTGGGCGAGCCCGGCAAGGAGCAGGTCGGCTTCGAACGGCTGTACGCCAATCTGGCGCTCGACAGCCTGTGGAAACGTGCCCTGCACTTGCAGGCGATCGAGCTCGACAAGCCACGCAACGAAGTGCTGTTCGCCAAGGACGGCACGCTCAACCTGACCCAACTGTTAAAGCTGCCTGCCAGCAAACCCAAGCCGGACGAGCCGCCCAGCGACCCGTTCCCAATGCGTATCGACAGCATCAAGCTCAGCGGCGGCTACCTGCATTTTCAGGATCAGCGCCCAAGCGAGCCGATCGAGTTCGTCTACGATGACATGAACCTGGAGCTGAAGAACCTCAGCACCCTGCCGGACGACAACGCCGACATGACCCTGGTGGCGCTTGGCCCCAACGGTGGGCGGGTCGACTGGAACGGCACCCTCAGCCTGGCGCCGATTGCCTCGGAAGGCACGCTTAAGGTCACCGACGGCAAGATGAAGCTGTTCTGGCCCTATGTGCGTGATGCCGTGCCCCTTGTGCTCGAGGACGGCGTATTCAGCCTGGACACCCACTACAAGCTCAACCTGTCCAAGGAAACCGAGCTGTTGCTGGACAACACCGCGCTCAAGATCGCGCCGTTCGCCATCAAGGCTCCGGATGACCGGCCGTTGGCACGCCTGGCCAGCCTGGAAGTGAGCGAGACATCCATCGACCTGGCCAAGCAGCTGGTCACCGTCGGCAAGGTGCGCAGCGAAAAACTGGAAACCTGGGCAGCCCTGGAAAAGGACGGCCAACTCGACTGGCAGAAGCTGTTCGCCAGCCAGCCGGCCAAGGCCACGCCGAAGGAACAGGCCGAACCGGCTGCTGCCGAACCGAGCGCAGAAGAAAAAGCCGCGAAAGCGCCGAACAAGCCCTGGCAGGTACTGCTCAAGGACGTGCAACTGCGCAACTATCAGGTCCACCTTGCCGACCGCAGCCAGAAGGAGCCGGTGGCACTGGATGTAGGCCCGTTGAACCTTGACATGCAGGGTTTCGACAGCCTCAACCAGTCGCCTTTCACGCTCAAGCTCGACACTGGCATTGGCAAGCAAGGCAAGCTGCAGGCGGCCGGTGAAGTGAACCTGGCGCCGGTCACGGCCAAGCTCGATGTCAGCACCCGTGACATCGACCTGCGAGTCGCCCAGGCCTACATCAGCCCTTTCATTCGCCTCGAACTGCGCAGTGGCATGCTCGCCAGCGACCTCAAGGTCGATCTCAAGAGCACCGAGCCACTGGCCTTCAGCGTCGCCGGCAAGGCACAGGTCAACCAGCTGCACACCCTGGACACCATCAAGGGCCGAGACTTCGTCAAATGGCAGCAAGTCAACGTCGATGGCCTGTCGTATGTGCACGGTGATGCTCTGTCGATCGACAAGGTGACCCTGCTGCAGCCCTACGCGCGCTTCATCATCAACGAAGACCGCACCACCAGCGTCGACGACCTGCTCATCCCACAACCGGCCGGCGCGCCGGCCCGCAGCCCGGCCAAGCCTGCCAGCGCTGCAGCCAGCAAACCCCTGGGCATCCACATCGGCCAGATCGACATCAACGATGGCTCGGCCAACTTCGCCGACCTGACCCTGACACCGAACTTCGCCACTGCCATCCAGCAGCTCAATGGCCAGATCGGCACCATCGACAACCGCAAGCCGGCACCGGCCAAGGTCGACGTCAAAGGCAAGGTCGATCGTTATGCCCCGGTCACCATCAAGGGCGCACTCAACCCGTTCAACCCGCTGGCCAGCCTGGATATCGCCACCAGCTTCAAGCGCGTCGAACTGACCACCCTGACGCCCTACTCCGGCAAGTTCGCCGGCTTCCGCATCCGCAAGGGACGGTTGAACCTCGACCTGCATTACCTGATCACCAACGGCCAGCTCAAGGCCGAAAACAAGGTGGTGGTCGAGCAGCTGCAGCTGGGTGAAAAAGTCGACAGCCCGGATGCGGTGGACCTGCCGATCCGCCTGGCGATTGCCCTGCTCAAGGACACTGAAGGGCGGATCTCCATCGAACTACCGGTTTCAGGCGACCTTAACAACCCGCAATTCAGCGTCATGCCAATCGTCTGGCAGACCCTGCGCAATCTGGTGCTGCGCGCGGCCCAGGCACCGTTCAAGTTCATCGGTGGGCTGATTTCCGGTGGTGGCTCGGAAGACCTCGGTACGGTGGCGTTTGCCCCAGGCTCCAGTGAACTCAGTGGCGATGCGCAGTCGACACTGGAGAAGCTCGCGTCCGCCCTCAAGGAACGCCCGGCGCTGCGCCTGGAAATCGAAGGCACCAGCGCCCAGAGCAGCGACGGCCCATTGATCGCCCAGCAGCGCCTGGAGCGCGAGTACCAGGCGACCTGGTACAAGATCCTGCAACGTCGTGGCGACAAGGTACCGGCCAATGCCTCGATGCTGCTGGTCGATGACAGCGACAAACCGGCGATGCTCGAAGGTATCTACCGTACCCGCCTGAAGCAGCAACCGCCGGCCGAATGGGAGCAGTTGAGCCGTGACGAGCGCACCGCCAAGTTGCGCGAAGCGGTGATCAAGTCCTGGGCTGAAAGCACTGCATTGCTGCGTACCCTTGGCCAGGAGCGGGCCAGCAGCATCAAGGACTACCTGGTCGACAAGGGCAAGCTCGAGGATGACCGGGTGTACTTCATCGATACCAACCTGGGGCAGGCCGAGAGTGATGGGCGAGTGATTACGCCGATGCATCTGGATGCCGAATAGTCAGAAAGCCCGAACGCGCTCCTACACCAGCCGCTGCCCTGACACCGACGGGTGATACAGCGGCTGCACCTTGTTCCCCGCCGGGTCCAGCAGGTGGAAGCTGCGCGCACCATCGCCATGGTTGAACGGCCGGTCGAGCAACGTCACCCCACGTGCCTTGAAGTACTGGTACCAGGCCTCCAGCTCCTCGACGCTGTCCACGATGAACCCATAATGGTCCAGGGTCTGCAGCCCATTGGCCGCCCCTGCCCCACGCCCCAGCGACAGATTGTCGTTACCGCAGGTCAGGTAAACCAGGTCTTCGTTGGCCCGGTTCAGTACCTCCATGCCCAAGACATCGACATAGAAACGCTCGCACTCCTCCAGGTTGGGCACCAGCAGGGCGATGTGGCGCAGACCATTGAGGCGACCGGGGCGAACAGGTAATTCGGACATTGGCGCGACTCCATTTTTGTATACAATTAAGAATGGAATTTAAAACAAAAGGACCGCCCTGTGTATAGTCTGTTCATCAAGACCCGCCTAAAACCCGGCTGCGCCGAGGACTTTCTCACCGCCATCAAGGTCAATGCCGCTGCTTCTGTTGCTACCGAGCCCGGCTGCCTGGTGTTCGACGTCTCCCAGGACAGGGTCGACCCAGACGTGATCTACCTGTACGAGATCTATCGTGACGATGATGCGTACGAAGCACACACCCAGACCGCCCATTTTCGCGACAGCCGCCCGCTGGTCGAGCCGCTGATTGTCGAGCAGGAATGCTTCGAGAGCGATGTGATCGCCCGTAACCCGGTGTACTGAGATAAAAAAAGCCCTGGCAATTGCCGGGGCTTTGATAGGGGTGGCCAAATCCATTTGGCCGACGGGACATTCCTTATTCGGCTTTCAAGCCATCAGACATCACGCTTTTGACGCCTTTGATATTCTTGGTGATGCGAACGGCTTCAGCCTTTTGCGATTCGGTCACCTTCACGTCCGAAGACAGGGAAACAACACCCTGGCTGGTTTCGACTTTGATGTCGCTACCCGGTACGCCTTTCTCGGTCATCAGGTCAGCCTTGACCTTGGTGGTGATCCAGGTGTCAGAACCTTCCTGTTTGGCGTTGTCCACGGTATTGGCAGCCAGCATGACCGGAGCCTGAGTTGGCTCGGCGGCAAAGGCTCCGTTGGCCATGGTCAGCGTCAGAGCAGTAGCAGTAGCGGCAGCAATGGCGAACTTCTTCATTTGGGTCACTCCTGTTTGTCGAAAGGTCTGCGCCGTTAGTCCTGGCGGCAGGTAGGAATGTAGATGCAGGTGCTGTGCCAGCTTTTAATCTGAAAGTTTTTCTTTATAAATCAATGGCTTATTAATTTAATAGGCAAATGGCCGTCGTGCATTTTGCAATCAGCCGGGAAAACCTGCATGCAAGATGCAAGTCCGCAAAAGGTTCCCGGCGCGCATAAAAAAAGGGCCCCGAAGGACCCTTTTTCTGCAGCGTGACGGTCGCTTAGACGCCCGAAGCCTTTGCAGCAGCAACGTCCTTGATCGACAACTTGATACGGCCGCGGTTGTCCACGTCCAGTACCAGCACTTCGACTTCCTGACCTTCTTTCAGCACGTCGGTCACTTTCTCTACGCGAGCATCGCTCAGCATCGAGATGTGCACCAGGCCGTCCTTGCCAGGCAGGATGTTGACGAAGGCGCCGAAGTCGACGATGCGCTCGACCTTGCCGACGTAGATCTTGCCGATCTCGGCTTCGGCGGTGATGCCCAGAATGCGCTGCTTGGCAGCATCTGCAGCTTCCTTGGTCTCGCCGAAGATCTTGATCGAGCCGTCGTCTTCGATGTCGATCGACGCTTTGGTCTCTTCGCAGATGGCGCGAATGGTAGCGCCGCCTTTGCCGATGACGTCACGGATCTTGTCGGTGTCGATCTTCATCGCGATCATGGTCGGGGCGTTGGCCGACAGTTCGGTACGCGACTCGCCAATGATCTGGTTCATCTGGCCGAGGATGTTCAGGCGCGCTTCCAGGGCTTGGCCCAGGGCGATTTCCATGATCTCTTCGGTGATGCCGTTGATCTTGATGTCCATCTGCAGTGCGGTAACGCCTTTGGCGGTACCCGCAACCTTGAAGTCCATGTCGCCGAGGTGGTCTTCGTCACCGAGGATGTCGGTCAGGACTGCGAACTTCTCGCCTTCCTTGACCAGGCCCATGGCGATACCGGCAACTGGCGCCTTCATCGGTACACCAGCGTCCATCAGTGCCAGGGAAGCACCACAGACCGAAGCCATGGAGCTGGAACCGTTGGATTCGGTGATTTCCGAAACCACGCGGATGGTGTACGGGAACACGTCAGCGGCTGGCAGCATGGCCTGGACCGAACGACGGGCCAGACGGCCGTGGCCGATTTCGCGGCGGCCGGCACCACCCATGCGACCACATTCGCCCACCGAGAACGGCGGGAAGTTGTAGTGCAGCATGAACGGGTCTTTCTTCTCGCCTTCGAGGGTGTCCAGCAGCTGGGCGTCGCGCGCAGTACCCAGGGTCGCAACGACCAGGGCCTGGGTTTCGCCACGGGTGAACAGCGCCGAGCCGTGGGTCTTCGGCAGCACACCGACTTCGATGTTCAGCGGACGCACGGTCTTGGTGTCACGGCCGTCGATACGTGGCTTGCCGTTGACGATGTTTTCGCGAACGGTGCGGTATTCGATTTCGCCGAAGATGTCTTTGACTTCGCCAGCCGAAGGTTGGCCTTCTTCACCGGAGAACTTGGCAACGGCCTGGTCGCGCAGCTCGCCCAGGCGCGCGTAACGGTCGGCCTTGACGGTGATGGTGTAGCCCTGGGAAACAGCTTCGCCGAATTCAGCACGGATGGCGTTGAACAGTTCGGTGTTGGCAACGGCCGGTTTCCAGTCCCAGGTCGGCTTGGCAGCTTCTGCAGCCAGCTCTTTGACAGCCTGGATAACAGCCTGGAACTCGTCATGGGCGAACAGTACGGCGCCCAGCATCTGGTCTTCGGTCAGCTCTTGAGCTTCCGATTCAACCATCAGCACGGCATCGGAGGTACCGGCAACGACCATGTCCAGGCTCGAGGCAGCCAGTTGCTCGTAGGTCGGGTTCAGCAGGTAGCCGGTGCTTTCGTGGAAGGCAACGCGGGCAGCGCCGATCGGGCCTTCGAATGGAATGCCGGAGATCGCCAGGGCAGCCGAGGTACCGATCATCGCAGCGATGTCCGGGTCGGTCTTCTTGCTGGTGGAAACCACGGTGCAGACAACCTGCACTTCGTTCATGAAACCTTCTGGGAACAGCGGGCGGATCGGACGGTCGATCAGGCGCGAGGTCAGCGTCTCTTTCTCGGAAGGACGGCCTTCACGCTTGAAGAAGCCACCCGGGATCTTGCCGGCGGCGTAGGTCTTTTCCTGGTAGTGGACCGACAGCGGGAAGAAACCCTTGCCTGGATCGGCCTGCTTGGCACCGACCACGGTTACCAGCACGGTGACGTCGTTGTCGACGGTCACCAGCACGGCGCCGGTTGCCTGACGGGCGATACGGCCCGTTTCGAGAGTAACGGTCGATTGACCGAACTGGAATTTCTTGATTACCGGGTTCACGGTTTCCTACCTTTTTCAGTGGCTCTGGGGGAACTGGTTTCTTGCGAATTCTTGGGCAGAACGGGGAATCGGCCCCATTGACCGTCCAGATACAACACGAGGTTGGGAGCCTGGTTGCTGCGCGGTAAACCGCTCAGCAAAACCAGGCTGCCAACCTCGGAGATACGCGTGGCGTGTCCGACGGCGATGCTGCAAAGCAGCATAGCCGAAGCCTGCGACACGCCATGCACACCACTGACCAGGCCGCTATTAGCGACGCAGGCCCAGGCGACCGATCAGGGCGCTGTAACGAGTGGTGTCTTTGCCCTTCAGGTAGTCCAGCAGCTTACGACGCTGGTTAACCATACGGATCAGGCCACGACGGGAGTGGTGGTCTTTACCGTTGGCCTTGAAGTGGCCTTGCAGCTTGTTGATGTTCGCGGTCAGCAGAGCAACCTGAACTTCCGGGCTACCAGTGTCACCAGCTGCTTGCTGGAAGTCGGTAACGATTTGAGCTTTTTCTTCAACGCTGAGGGCCATGAGGCTTCTCCAAATTAAACGGATCCCGCAAACGGGGTCCAATAGGCCAGGGACAAAACCCTGTATTAATAAAATGAGCTGTGACCGTGCCTACTGACAGCCACCCTCGGTCCAACGGTTTCAGCCAAAGCCTCGGCCGGTGGTTTCGGTCATTCCGACCGAATCAGTCGACGCGGCGCAATGCGCCCGTCTTCGCTCACTTCACCGATACCGATGAAGCGGCCATTGTGATCCTGTACGCGGACCATGCCGAACTGCGGTGCATCCGGTGCACGCACTGCCTGGCCATGCAGCCAGTAGAAAGCGCTGTGCTCGGACAGGCACACCAGTGGCCAGTCCTGCAGCCCGCTGTCGGACGGCATCAGGAAGCGATCGAGCGCTTCGTTGCCACCTTCGGCATGGGCCTGCTCGAGTTCTTCGAGGGTTACCGTCTGGGCCAGGGCGAAAGGCCCGGCCTGGGTCCGGCGCAACTCGGCGACATAGGCGCCACAGCCCAGGGCCTCGCCGATATCCTCCACCAGGGTACGGATATAGGTGCCTTTGCTGCAGCCAACCGACAACCGCGCACGGGTGCCTTCGCACTCGAGCAACTCCAAGCGGCCAATAGTAACAGAACGCGCATCGCGCTCCACTACCTCTCCTGCACGCGCCAGTTTGTAAAGCGGCTGACCGTCGCGCTTGAGCGCCGAGTACATCGGCGGTACTTGAAGGATTTCACCGCGAAAACGCGGAATCACAGCTTCGATATCGGCGCGACCAACGGTTACCTCGCGGGTCTGCAGGACTTCGCCTTCAGCGTCCGCGGTGCTGGTAGTCTGCCCCATCTGCATGACCGTTTCGTAGCCCTTGTCGGAATCGAGCAGGTACTGCGAAAACTTGGTCGCCTCACCGAAACACAGCGGCAGCACGCCGGTGGCCAGCGGGTCGAGGCTGCCGGTGTGGCCGGCCTTCTCGGCATTGAGCAGCCAGCGCACCTTCTGCAGCGCAGCGTTGGAGGTGAAGCCCAGCGGCTTGTCGAGCAGGATGATGCCGCTGACATTGCGGCGGATACGTTTGACCTGGGCCACCGCTTACTCCTTGGCGTCCGGCTCGTCGGCATCCTTGTGCAGGCGGTCTTCGGCCACTGCACGTTCGATCAGCGCCGACAGGTGGACACCGCGGCTGACACTTTCATCAAAGTGGAAGTGCAACTGCGGCACGCTGCGCAGCTGCATCGAGCGGCCCAGATGCAGGCGCAGGAAGCTTGCGGCGCTGTTCAGGGCCTTGAGCGACTGCTGCACGGCGTCTGGCGTTTCTTCGCCCATGACGGTGATGAAGACCTTGGCGTGGCCCAGGTCGCGGCTGACATCCACGGCGGTGATGGTCACCAGACCGACGCGTGGGTCCTTGACTTCACGGCGGATCAGCTCGGCCAGCTCGCGCTGCATCTGATCACCGATACGTTGGGTACGGCTGTATTCTTTGGCCATTCTTGCTACCTGTAACTTAAAGCGGCAAACGCCCGGTGAGGCTGAAGCCTGACCGGGCGCTACCTACTGAGGCGCTGCCCACCGCCCTGCGGCGGGGGCTGGCGCCCTGCTCACCCTTAAAGGGTACGAGCAACCTGGACTTTCTCGAAGACTTCGATCTTGTCGCCGACCTTGACGTCGTTGTAGCTCTTGACGCCAATACCGCACTCCATGCCCGAACGCACTTCGGAAGCGTCGTCCTTGAAGCGACGCAGCGATTCCAGCTCGCCTTCGAAGATCACAACGTCGTCGCGCAGTACGCGGATCGGACGGTTGCGGTACACGGTACCCTCGATGACCATACAGCCAGCGATGGCGCCGAACTTCGGCGAACGGAACACGTCACGCACTTCGGCGACACCCAGGATGTTCTCGCGAACATCGCTGCCGAGCATGCCGGTCAGGGCCTTCTTGACGTCTTCGATGATGTCGTAGATCACGTTGTAGTAACGCATATCCAGACCTTCCTGCTCGACGATCTTGCGCGCGCCGGCATCGGCACGCACGTTGAAGCCGAACAGTACTGCATTCGAAGCCAGCGCCAGGTTGGCGTCGCTTTCGGTGATACCACCAACGCCGCCACCGATCACGCGCACCTGAACTTCGTCGTTGCCCAGACCGCCCAGCGAGCCCTGCAGTGCTTCCAGGGAACCACGCACGTCGGTCTTGAGGACGATGTTGAGGGTCTTCTTCTCTTCCTGACCCATGGTCTCGAAGATGTTTTCCAGCTTGCCAGCGTGAGCACGGGCCAGCTTGACCTCGCGGTACTTGCCTTGACGGAACAGGGCAACTTCGCGGGCCTTCTTCTCATCGGCAACCACGGACAGCTCGTCACCGGCTTCCGGGGTACCGTCCAGGCCAAGGATCTCGACCGGGATCGACGGGCCGGCTTCCTTCACAGGCTTGCCGTTCTCGTCGAGCATGGCACGCACGCGGCCATAGTTGGAACCGCACAGGACCATGTCGCCCTGACGCAGGGTACCGTCCTGAACCAGGATGGTCGCCACTGGGCCGCGGCCCTTGTCCAGGCGCGACTCGACCACGACGCCACGACCTGGAGCGGTCGGGGTGGCGGTCAGCTCGAGGATCTCGGCCTGCAGCAGGACGGCTTCGAGCAGTTCGTCGACACCGGTACCCATCTTCGCCGAAACCTTGACGAACGGAGTGTCACCACCCCAGTCCTCGGAGGTCACGCCTTCGACGGCCAGTTCGTTGCGGATGCGATCGAGGTCGGCACCCGGCTTGTCGATCTTGTTCACTGCAACCACCAGCGGAACGCCAGCTGCCTTGGCATGCTGAACGGCTTCGCGGGTCTGCGGCATCACGCCGTCGTCCGCCGCCACCACGAGGATGACGATGTCGGTCGCCTTGGCACCACGAGCACGCATCTGAGTGAACGCAGCGTGGCCCGGGGTATCGAGGAAGGTGACCATACCGCGGTCGGTTTCCACGTGGTAGGCACCGATGTGCTGGGTAATACCACCGGCTTCGCCAGCAGCAACCTTGGCACGACGGATGTAGTCGAGCAGCGAGGTCTTACCGTGGTCAACGTGACCCATGACGGTAACCACCGGCGCACGGGACTCGGTCTGACCTTCGAACTTCAGCGATTCGGCCAGGGAATCTTCCAGGGCGGTATCGCTGACCAGGGTGACCTTGTGGCCCAGCTCTTCGGCGATCAGCTGAGCGGTTTCCTGGTCGAGCACCTGGTTGATGGTCACCGGGGTGCCCATCTTGAACATGAACTTGACCACTTCGGCGCCCTTGACGGACATCTGGTTGGCCAGCTCGGAGACGGTGATGGTCTCGCCGATGGTCACGTCACGAATGACGGGGCCGGTCGGGTTCTGGAAGCCGTGCTGGTTACGCTTCTTCAGCTTGCTCTTGCCACCACGGCCACGACGAGCGCCATCGCTCTCTTCGTCGGTGGTACGCGGTGCGGCACGAGGCGTCGGAGCCTTTTCCTTCTCCTTGACCTTGACCTTGATCGACACGCGCGGCGCTTCGCCACGACGCTCGCCACCACGACGGTCTTCGTCACGGGTGCGGCCTTCGTTGCGACGGGCTTCGTCCTTCTTGCGCTCGGCAGCACGGGCTGCGGCGTCTTCGGATGCAGGCACGTCGGCGACTACCGGGGCCGGGGCGGCGGCAGGCGCCGGCTCGGCCTTGGCAGCTGGCGCCGGGGCTGGCGATGCTGCAACGGCGTCGGCCGCCTGACGGCGAGCCTGCTCTTCGTTGCGCTGGCGAACTTCGGCCTCGACCTTGTCGCGAGCGGCATTTTCGGCCGCGCGGCGCTCATCCAGCTCACGCTTCTGCTCGGCCTGGACTTCTTCCGGGCTGCGCTGAACGAAAACTTTCTTCTTGCGTACTTCTACGCTGATGCTCTTGCTACCGGCGACACGCAGGGTGCTGGTGGTCTTGCGCTGCAAGGTAATCTTGCGCGGCTCTTCCGCCTTGCTCTTGTGGCTGCTCTTCAAATGGGTCAGCAGAGTCTGCTTCTCATTGTCGGTCACTACCTGACCGGCGTCGGTGTGCGGCAGACCTGCCTCACGCATCTGCTGCAGCAGGCGCTCTACCGGTGCCTCGACCTCTTGGGCCAGTTCTTTCACCGTGACTTGCGTCATGCACTTCTCTCCTCAGGCCGCGCCTAATTACTCGAACCAGTGGGCTCGGGCGGCCATGATCAACTTGCCGGCACGCTCTTCGTCGATGCCGTCGATGTCGAGCAGGTCGTCAATCGACTGCTCGGCCAGGTCTTCGCGGTTAACCACGCCGCGCACCGCCAGTTCCGCTGCCAGGTCCTTGTCCATGCCCTCAAGGGAGAGCAGGTCGTCGGACGGATGGGCGTCTGCCAGTTTTTCTTCGGTAGCGATGGCCTTGGTCAACAAACGGTCCTTGGCACGAGCGCGCAGCTCATTGACGATATCTTCGTCAAAGCCATCGATGTTGAGCATTTCTTCCAACGGTACGTAGGCAATCTCTTCGAGGCTGGTGAAGCCTTCGTCGACCAGCACTTGGGCCAGCTCCTCGTCGACTTCCAGCTCTTCGATGAAATTGCGCAGGATGTCGCCGGTTTCAGCCTGTTGCTTGGCCTGGATGTCCTTCTCGGTCATCACGTTCAGGGTCCAGCCGGTCAGCTGACTGGCCAGGCGAACGTTCTGACCACCACGGCCAATGGCTTGCGCCAGGTTGTCTTCGGCAACGGCAATGTCCATTGCATGGGCATCTTCATCAACGATGATCGCCGCGACTTCAGCCGGCGACATGGCGTTGATGACGAATTGCGCCGGGTTCTCGTCCCACAGGACGATATCCACACGCTCACCACCCAGCTCGCCGGATACGGCCTGGACGCGCGAACCGCGCATGCCGATGCAGGCACCTTGCGGGTCGATGCGCTTGTCCTTGGAGCGGACGGCGATCTTGGCACGCGATCCCGGATCACGGGAAGCAGCCATGACTTCGATGAGGCCTTCGGCGATTTCCGGCACTTCGATGCGGAACAGTTCGATCAGCATCTGCGGCGCGGTGCGCGACAGGATCAGCTGAGGACCGCGGTTCTCGGTGCGGATTTCCTTGAGCAGCGCACGCAGGCGCACGCCAACACGGAAAGTCTCACGTGGAATGATGTCTTCGCGGGCCAGCAGGGCCTCGGCGTTGTTACCCAGGTCAACGATGACGTTGTCGCGGGTGACCTTCTTGACGGTGCCGGAGATGATCTCGTTGACTCGCTCGCGGTAGGCGTCGACCACCTGGGCGCGCTCGGCTTCACGGACCTTCTGCACGATGACCTGCTTGGCGGTCTGCGCGGCGATACGGCCGAATTCGATGGACTCGATCTTTTCTTCGATCACGTCACCGACTTTTGCTTCCGGGTGAGTGTCCTTGATCTTGTCCAGCCAAGTTTCGATCGCCGGGTCGTCCAGGTCGTTCTCGTCGACCACGGTCCAGCGACGGAAAGTCTCGTAGCTACCGGTGTGGCGGTTGATTTCCACACGCAGGTCGACTTCGTCCTCAAAACGTTTTTTGGTTGCAGTAGCCAGGGCCACTTCCAGCGCTTCGAAAATGACGCCGGGCGGTACACCTTTTTCGTTGGATACCGATTCAACAACCAGCAGTACTTCTTTGCTCATCGTACGCCTCGCCTTGCGCAAGCCATTGGGCCCGGATAGTCCGCCGGGCCCGGCACGTCTCAGTCAAAACTGGGAATAATATTGGCCTTGTCGATCGAGTCGATCGGCAGCAGGAACTCTTGGTTGTCCACCTGGACCACCACGTCCTGATCCTCCACACCGCGGAGAAGGCCCTGGAAGTTACGACGACCCTCGAAGGGTGAACGCAGCTTGATCTTCACTTGTTCGCCGGCATGCGAGGCAAACTGTTCCAGAGTGAACAGTGGGCGATCCATGCCTGGAGAGGAGACCTCAAGGGTATATTCGCTGCTGATCGGATCTTCCACATCGAGGATCGCGCTGGCCTGACGGCTGACCGCTTCGCAGTCGTCCACCAGGATGCCGTCTTCCTTGTCGATATAGATGCGCAGTACCGAATGCTTACCCTGGGATACGAATTCGATCCCCCAGCACTGATAGCCCAGACCCTCGACCACCGGGGCCAACAAGGCCTGCAACTGTTCTAGCTTGCTCGACACCTGAACCCCCTCGTGCATGCTGTGCAAATAAAAAATGGGCGAAGCGCCCATCCCTGAAAGCGCCGTAGGACAACGACGCCGTAAATTTTGTTCGGCTAGCAAAAAGCCCCTGAAAAGGGGCTCCGCTGAAGCTGGTTGCGGGGGCTGGATTTGAACCAACGACCTTCGGGTTATGAGCCCGACGAGCTACCAAGCTGCTCCACCCCGCGACAAAGCTGGGGCGAAAGTATAAGACTTAACCTGCTTATGGGTCAAATCCAAACCTTCACCTGCAAGAAAGCCCGCTAAAGCGGGCTCTCAAGCTTCAATTGGTACCGAGAAGGGGACTCGAACCCCTACACCCTATGGGCACAACCACCTCAAGGTTGCGTGTCTACCAATTCCACCACCTCGGCAATACTACATTTGAAACCCGTTACTTCTGCTCTTCAGCTGGAGGAGGAACATCACCTTTAGGGGCGGTGTCGCTCTTCTGCTCCTGGAGCACCGGTACATCATCATTAACTGCCGGTTTCTGCGGCTCTTTCACTTCTAGCACCGCTGGATCTGGAAGACCTGCTTGGCTAAGCTGGTGAGCTTGTTGCTTCGCGAAGTATCCTAACCCAAGTGCTGTCAAAAAGAAAGTGGCAGCGAGTATAGCAGTCAATTTACTCAGGAAGGTAGCAGAACCTTGGCTTCCGAACACAGTGTTTGAGGCACCTGCGCCGAAAGATGCACCTGCTTCCGCACCTTTACCCTGTTGCAACAGAACCAGCACTACAAGCGACAGCGCTGCCAACAGATGAAAAACAACGATAACTGTTTCCAGCATTTGTTCAGTTTCCTGCGGCGCGACAAATTGCACCGAATTCGTCTGCGTTCAGGGACGCTCCACCAATGAGCCCCCCATCGATATCCGGCATGCCGAACAGTTCGGCCGCATTGGCCGCCTTCACGCTGCCGCCGTAGAGAAGCTGCACGTTTGCGGCAACTTCGGCGTCTTCGGCCGCCAACTGGGCACGGATGGCTGCATGCACATCCTGAGCTTGCTGAGGCGAAGCCGTCAAACCTGTGCCAATGGCCCAAACCGGCTCATAGGCGATTACTGCATTGGCGAAAGCCTTAACACCGAACGCGTCGATGATACTGCTTAGTTGACCCCCGACAACTTCAAGGGTCTTGCCTGCCTCACGCTCTTCAAGAGTTTCCCCTACGCAGAGCACCGGCATTAAACCACTAAGTTGAGCGGCTGCAAACTTCTCTTTCAGCACTTCTTCACTTTCGCCGATAATCTGGCGACGCTCGGAGTGGCCAATCAAGACCAACTTGCAACCTGCTTCAACCAACTGACTCGGTGCAACTTCACCGGTCAGCGCGCCCTGATCGGGCTTTACCGCAGAATTCTGTGCTCCGACAGTGATTCCCTTGCCCTGCAGCCCATCAACCACTTGATTGATGAACAGCACCGGCGGGAACACCGCGACTTCAACACCATTTGGCACCGGCATATTGCCCAGGCCCAGGATCAGCTCAGCGACGCTGGCGCGGGTACCGTGCATCTTCCAGTTACCAGCTACCATAGGGCGACGCATGCTTTACCTCGTCGGTCAAAGTGGGCGCAGATCTTACCCAACCCGATCTGCGCTGGCAAGCCTCTTTCAGGCACAAACTTCTGCGACCAGCTTGGCCAGGGCTTCGGCATGGCCACGCACCTGGTTTTCGTCGTCGCCTTCGACCATCACCCGCACCAAAGGCTCGGTTCCAGACTTGCGCAGCAGCACACGCCCACGCCCGGCCATGGCCTCGGTGGCCTTGGCACTGGCTTCCTTGACGGCAGGATGTTCCAGCGGATCGACCTTGCTCGCACCAAAACGCACGTTGATCAGGACCTGCGGGCATTTGCGCAGGGCCTGACGCGCATGCGCCAGGGTTTCGTCACGGCGCTTGAGCGCCATCAGCACCTGCAGGGCAGCGATGATCGCATCACCGGTAGTTGTGTGGTTACAGCACACCACGTGCCCGGAATTCTCGCCCCCGAGCAGCCAATCGCGCTCAAGCAGTTCCGCCATCACGTAGCGATCGCCGACCTTGGCCCGCACGAACGGAATATCCAGCTCCTTGAGTGCAAGCTCCAGACCCAGGTTGCTCATCAGCGTGCCGACCACGCCACCTTGCAGCTTGCCACGCTCCTGAAGGTCGCGCGCGATGATGAACAGCAGCTCATCGCCATCGACGATTGCCCCGGTGTGGTCGACCATCAATACCCGGTCACCATCACCGTCGAAGGCGATGCCCAGGTCGGCATGCCCCACCAGTACAGCGGCCTGCAGCGACTCGATGTGAGTGGAGCCGCACCCTTCGTTGATGTTCAGGCCATCAGGCTGTGCATGCAGCACGGTGACATCGGCACCCAGCTCACGGAACACGCTCGGGGCGACCTTGTAGGTGGCACCGTGGGCGCAATCGATCACCAGCTTGAGGCCTTCGAAGCTGGTACTGGTCGGCACGCTACTCTTGCAGAACTCGATATAGCGGCCGGCTGCGTCGTTGATCCGGGAAACCTTGCCCAGCTTGCTCGACTCGACCACGGTCATCGGCTGATCGAGCAACTCTTCGATCATCAGCTCGACTTCATCAGGCAGCTTGGTGCCCTGGCCGGAGAAGAACTTGATGCCGTTGTCGTCATGCGGGTTGTGCGAGGCACTGATGACGATGCCCGCTTCAGCATGGAATGTCCGGGTCAGGTAGGCGATGGCCGGTGTCGGCATCGGCCCGAGCAGCATCACGTCAGCACCCGCTGCAGACAAACCGGCTTCGAGCGCGGACTCGAACATGTAACCGGAAATACGCGTGTCCTTGCCTACCAGCACACGGCAATTGCCTTGCTTGCGGAAGGCCATGCCTGCAGCCCAGCCCAGCTTCAGCATGAAGTCCGGCGTGATCGGGTATTCGCCGACGCGGCCACGGATGCCGTCGGTACCAAAGTATTTTCTGCTCATAGAGACTCCAATGTTCTTATTCGGCGCTCTGCACCGCGGCAATCATGCGCACCACATCGACCGTCTCGGCCACATCATGGACGCGCAGGATGCTGGCCCCTTTGGTCATGGCCAGAGCCGCCAGCGCGAGGCTGCCGTACAGTCGCTCACCGACCGGCCGATCCAGCGTCAGGCCGATCATGCTCTTGCGCGAAACGCCCACCAGCAGCGGGCGCCCAAGGCGATAGAGCGCTTCCATATGCTTGAACAGGCTGAGGTTGTGCGCCAGTGTCTTGGCGAAGCCGAAGCCCGGATCAAGAATGATTCGTTCGGCGGGGATGCCTGCCGCTGCGCAGGCGGCCATCCGCTTTTCAAGATAGCGCGTTACGTCAGCGGTCACATCTTCGTAATGCGGATCGTCCTGCATGTTCTCGGGCTCGCCGCGCATATGCATCAGGCAGACCGGCAAGCCGGTGTCCGCCGCCGCATCCACTGCGCCATCGCGCTCCAGGGCACGCACGTCGTTGATCAGGCCGGCGCCCAGCCGGGCCGACTCGCGAATGACCGCAGGCGTTGAGGTATCGACCGAAATGACCACGTCGAAGCGACTGTTGATGGCCTCGACCATCGGCGCCACGCGCTCGATCTCTTCGGTGACCGGAACCGCACGCGCGCCGGGGCGGGTCGACTCGCCACCGATGTCAATCAGCGTGGCGCCTGCCGCGATCATTGCCTCAGCATGGCGCAGCGCCTCGTCGCGCTGACTGAAGCGCCCACCATCGGAGAAGGAGTCGGGAGTGATATTGAGAATACCCATGACATGGGTACGGGAAAGATCAAGAACCCGGCTGCCGCAAGGCAACCGGGTCGGGTACTGCACTGAGCTCATAGATGCCCTTAGTGTTGAGCTGCCGGGCCGCCAATCGGCGATTCCGGGCGATCATTCTGGGCAGCCGGAGTGCCCGAATCCTTGTCGTCATCCCAATCACGGGGCTCACGCGGAGTACGGCCAGCCATGATGTCGTCAATCTGATCGGCATCGATGGTCTCGTACTTCATCAGGGCTTCGGTCATTGCCTCGAGCTTGTCGCGGTTGTCGATCAGCAGCTGCTTGGCAGTGGCATAGCACTGGTCGATGATGCTGCGCACTTCCGAGTCGATCAGCTTGGCTGTCTCGCCGGAAACACTGGCGTGCTGGCTGCCAGCGCTACGGCCGAGGAACACCTCGCCCTCCTCTTCGGCATACATCAGTGGACCGAGCTTCTCCGACAGGCCCCACTTGGTCACCATGTTGCGAGCGATCTGGCTGGCACGCATGATGTCGTTGGAAGCACCGGTGGTGACGCCATCGAAACCCAAGGTCATTTCCTCGGCGATACGGCCGCCATAGAGCGAACAGATCTGGCTGATCAGCGCACGCTTGGACAGGCTGTAGCGGTCTTCTTCCGGCAGGAACATGGTGACACCCAAGGCGCGACCACGCGGAATGATCGAAACCTTGTAGACCGGATCGTGCTCTGGCACCAGACGACCGACAATAGCGTGACCAGCCTCGTGATAGGCGGTGTTCTTCTTTTCCTTCTCGGACATGACCATGGTCTTGCGCTCGGCGCCCATCATGATCTTGTCCTTGGCCAGTTCGAACTCTTTCATTTCGACCAGGCGCTTGTTGGAGCGGGCGGCGAACAGCGAAGCCTCGTTGACCAGGTTGGCCAGGTCGGCACCGGAGAAGCCTGGGGTACCACGGGCAATGACCGCCGGGTTGACGTTTTCGCCGACCGGCACCTTGCGCATGTGCACCTTGAGGATCTGCTCACGGCCACGGATATCCGGCAGGCCGACCACGACCTGACGGTCGAAACGACCTGGGCGCAACAGCGCAGGGTCGAGCACGTCCGGACGGTTGGTGGCGGCAATGACGATGATGCCATCGTTCATTTCGAAGCCGTCCATTTCCACCAGCAACTGGTTGAGAGTCTGCTCGCGCTCGTCGTGACCACCGCCCATGCCGGCGCCACGGTGGCGACCAACGGCGTCGATCTCGTCGATGAAGATGATGCACGGTGCGTGTTTTTTGGCCTGTTCGAACATGTCACGAACACGGCTGGCGCCAACACCGACAAACATCTCGACAAAGTCGGAACCGGAAATGGTGAAGAACGGCACTTTGGCTTCACCGGCAATGGCCTTGGCCAGCAAGGTCTTACCGGTACCGGGTGGGCCGACCATCAGCACACCGCGCGGGATGCGGCCGCCCAGGCGTTGGAACTTGCCCGGATCGCGCAGGAACTCGACCAGCTCGCCAACCTCTTCCTTGGCCTCGTCGCAACCGGCGACGTCAGCCAGGGTGGTCTTGACCTGGTCTTCGGACAGCAGGCGCGCCTTGCTCTTGCCGAAGCTCATCGGCCCGCCCTTGCCACCCGCGCCACCTTGCATCTGGCGCATGAAGAACATGAACACGGCGATGATCACCAGGATCGGGAAGCTCGCCACCAGCAGCTGAGTCCAGATGCTCTGCTGCTCAGGCTGCTTGCCTTCGACGACCACGTGGTTGTCGACCAGGTCGCCGATCAGGCCATTGTCGGTGATGGCCGGGCGCACGGTCTTGAAGTTGTCACCGTCGGCGCGCTTGCCGGTAATGATGTAGCCGTCGACAGTCACACGCTCGACCTTGCCATCCTTGACCTGCTGGATGAAGTCGGAATAGTTGAGGGTCTGCGGCTCGTTAGGGCTGGAGAAGTTGTTCATCACTGTCACCAGGACAGCTGCGATGATCAACCACAGGATCAGATTCTTTGCCATGTCGTTCAATTCGCTACCCTCTGAGGCCGGCGCACGACGCAGCCGTGCCTCGCATGATATTCATCGCCCTAACTTACTACATTACCTACGCATCCGCAGGCACCGTCTGTAACCCTTTGTGAAACTTAGACTACACGAAGTTCGGACGATCCAGACGGGGCAGCCGATTGGAAATAACTATCAGCGACCCCGCAACACGCCTCATGCCCCTTTGAAACCCCTGCCCAGCAGATACTGCTCACGGGAACGGTCCCGCGAAGACGACGGCTTGCGCATCTGCACCTTGTCGAACTTGCTGCGCACGTCCTTGAGGTACATGTCGAAACCTTCGCCCTGGAAAATCTTGATCAGGAAGTCCCCGCCAGGCTTGAGCACGCGGGTCGCCAGATCCAGGGCCAGCTCGCAGAGGAACATGGCTCGCGGCATATCCACCGCAGGCGTACCACTCATATTGGGGGCCATGTCGGAAATCACAAGGTCTACGTGCGAATCACCGACCGCCTGAAGAATCTGCTGCAGCACTTCATCCTGGGTGAAGTCGCCCTGAATGAAGGTCACGTCAGGGATCGAGTCCATTTCCAGGATATCGGAAGCGATCAGGCGACCCTGCCCACCAATCAGACGACTGGTCACCTGCGACCAGCCTCCGGGGGCGGCGCCGAGGTCGATCACGCTCATGCCGGGGCGGATCAGGCGGTCTTTTTCCTGGATCTCCAGCAGTTTGTAGCTCGCACGTGAGCGGTAGCCATCCTTCTGTGCCTGTTTCACAAAAGGATCGTTGAAATGCTCTCGCAGCCAGTTTGCGCTGCTTTTGGAACGTTGTACCACGGGGCACCTCGATGATATGCGTCGTGATTGACTGGGCGGAGCCGGTGGCCCTCGGGTAAAATGCCGGTCAATTTTACAGAATCAGACGGAAAGGGTCAGATTATGCCGCTCAATAACGAGCAGAAGAAGCAATACAAGTCCATTGGTCATGACCTGAAGCCGGTCCTGATCGTTGCTGGCAACGGTTTGAACGAAGGCGTGATCGCCGAACTGGAGCGTGCGCTGGCCGATCACGAACTGATCAAGGTCGAAATTCGCTCGGAAGATCGCGAAGAACGCGCCGCCGCCATCGCCGAACTGTGCAAGGTCGGCCGTGCCGAGCTGGTACAGACCATCGGCAAGAAGGCACTGATCTATCGCAAGAATCCGCAGCCGAACAAGCAGCTGTCCAACATCCACCGTTACAAGTGACGGTGGCTCCGCTCAGTGGCGCGCCTGGCGCGCCCTGACCGGGACCGGTTGGGCCACCAGCACGATGCCGGAGAAGCCCAGCACCAGGAAACAGAACATCTGCCAGCGCTCGCCGACCGAGATGCCGTAGCGCAAGGTGTAATACCCCACGCAGGCCGCAAAGCCCAACAACAGCATCTGGCCGCGAAACTGCCGCCACCAGGCCGCCAGGCCGTCTACCCTCGCCAGCACCGCCAACTGGGTCAACAAGCCAAGCAACGCCACGCCGATCAACCAGCGGTCGATCTGCCCGGCGACGTCCTGCACCAGCAAGGGTGCCAGGCCACTGACTTTCAGCGCCGGCACCAGCCCCACATGGAACACCCACAGGCCACCGACCCAGAAAACCTGAGCCAGCTGCCAGAGGATCCCCTCGAGGGATGGCGCCCGCAGGCGCCGGTCAGATGTGTTTGACTTCGACAATCTCGTACTCGACCGTACCGCTTGGCGTCTTGACCACCACGGTGTCACCTTCTTCCTTGCCAATGATGGCACGGGCGATCGGTGCGCTGCTCGAAAGCTTGCCTTGTTTCACGTCGGCTTCATCTTCACCGACGATCTGGTAGGTCACCTCGTCATCGGTCTCGGTGTTCGCCAGCACCACGGTGGTGCCAAAAATCACCTTGCCAGTATGGGCGATGGTGGTGACGTCGATCACCACCGAGTTCTGCAGACGGCCTTCGATATCGCGGATGCGCGCTTCGACCATGCCCTGCTCCTCACGGGCGGCATGGTATTCGGCGTTTTCCTTGAGGTCGCCCAGCTCACGCGCTTCGCCAATGGCTTGGCTCAGACGCGGGCGCTCGGTCTTGCTCAGGAAGGTCAGTTCCTCTTCCAGGGCGCGAGCGCCCTGGACGGTCATCGGGTACTTGGTCATGCTCATGCTTTGAGTCCTGCATGCAGATCCTGCAGGCGACGAACAGTCTTCTCGGGACCGAATTTCAGCGCCTCGCAGATGGCTTCACCAGCCGCAATGGTAGTGGTGCAGTAGATCTTGTGCTGCAGCGCATTGCGACGAATCGAGTAGGAATCGGCGATCGACTGGCGGCCTTCGGTGGTGTTGATGATCAGCGACACTTCGTCGTTCTTGATCATGTCGACCACGTGCGGACGACCTTCGGTCACCTTGTTCACACGGCGCACTTTCAGGCCAGCCGCTTCGATGACCTTGGCAGTACCTGCCGTTGCAACCACTTCGAAGCCCAGGGCGATCAGGTCGCGGGCAACGCCAGCCACTTGCGGCTTGTCGTCGTCACGCACGCTGATGAACGCGGTACCGCCGGTCGGCAGCACTTCGCTGGCACCCATCTGGGCCTTGGCAAAGGCTTCGCCGAAGCTGTCACCGACACCCATGACTTCACCGGTCGATTTCATCTCAGGGCCGAGGATCGGGTCAACCCCTGGGAACTTGGCGAACGGGAAGACGGCTTCCTTGACGCTGTAGAAGTTCGGGATGATTTCCTGGGTGAAGCCCAGCTCTTTCAGGGTTTTGCCGGCCATGACGCGGGCAGCGATCATGGCCAGGGAGGTGCCGATGCACTTGGACACGAACGGTACGGTACGCGAAGCACGCGGGTTGACTTCGATCACGTAGATCTTGTCGCCCTGCAGGGCCAGCTGTACGTTCATCAGGCCGACAACGCCCAGCTCCAGGGCCATTTTCTTGACCTGTACGCGGACTTCGTCCTGCACTTCCTTGCTCAGCGAGTACGGTGGCAGCGAGCACGCCGAGTCACCGGAGTGAACGCCGGCCTGCTCGATGTGCTGCATGATCGCGCCGATCACCACGTCGGTGCCGTCGCAAACCGCATCCACGTCCATCTCGATGGCGCAGTTGAGGAAGTGGTCGAGCAGTACCGGGCTGTCGTTGGAAACCTGTACGGCTTCACGCAGATAGCGCTTGAGCTCGTCCAGCTCGTAAACGATCTCCATGGCGCGGCCACCCAGTACGTAGGATGGGCGCACGACCAGCGGGTAACCGATGCCGCCAGCAGCGCGGATGGCTTCTTCTTCGCTGCGCACGGTGGCGTTTGGCGGCTGCAGCAGGTTCAGACGCTGAACCATCTGCTGGAAGCGCTCACGGTCTTCGGCACGGTCAATGGCGTCCGGGCTGGTACCGATGATCGGAACGCCGGCCTCTTCCAGGGCGCGGGCCAGTTTCAGCGGGGTCTGGCCGCCGTAGTGAACGATGACGCCCTTTGGCTTCTCGACGCGGCAGACTTCCAGCACGTCTTCCAGGGTCAGCGGCTCGAAGTACAGGCGGTCGGAGGTGTCGTAGTCGGTGGAGACGGTTTCCGGGTTGCAGTTGACCATGATGGTCTCGTAACCGTCTTCACGCAGCGCCAGTGCGGCGTGTACGCAGCAGTAGTCGAACTCGATACCTTGACCGATACGGTTCGGGCCGCCACCCAGGATCATGATCTTGTCGCGAGTCGACGGATTGGCCTCGCACTCTTCCTCATAGGTCGAGTACAGGTAGGCGGTGTCGGTGGCGAACTCGGCGGCGCAGGTGTCGACGCGCTTGTAAACCGGGAACACTTCCAGCTTGTGGCGGTGACGGCGCAGGTTCTTGTCGGTGATGCCGAGCAGCTTGGCCAGGCGCTGGTCCGAGAAGCCCTTGCGCTTGAGGCGCAGCATGTAGTCCTTGTCGATCGACGACAGGGCCAGGGTCTTGACCTTCTCTTCTTCCTTGATCAGATCTTCCATCTGCACCAGGAACCACATGTCGATGCCAGTCAGCGCGAAGATTTCTTCACAGGTCATGCCCGAACGCATGGCGTCGGCAACGTACCAGATACGCTCGGCACCCGGCACGGTCAGTTCGCGCTTGAGGATGCTGGCAGCTTCTGGGCTGGCCAGGTCGACTTTCGGGTCGAGGCCGCATGCACCGACTTCCAGGCCGCGCAGGGCTTTCTGCAGGGATTCCTGGAACGTACGGCCGATGGCCATGACTTCACCCACGGATTTCATCTGGGTGGTCAGGCGGGCGTCGGCTTTCGGGAATTTTTCGAAGGCGAAGCGTGGCAGCTTGGTCACGACGTAGTCGATCGACGGTTCGAACGACGCCGGGGTGCGACCACCGGTGATGTCGTTCTGCAGCTCGTCGAGGGTGTAACCGATGGCCAGCTTGGCGGCAATCTTGGCGATCGGGAAGCCGGTGGCCTTGGAAGCCAGGGCAGACGAACGCGAAACACGCGGGTTCATCTCGATCACGACCATGCGGCCAGTGTTCGGGCAGATACCGAACTGCACGTTGGAACCGCCGGTTTCGACACCGATTTCACGCAGCACCGCCAGCGAGGCGTTGCGCATGATCTGGTATTCCTTGTCGGTCAGGGTCTGTGCCGGAGCCACGGTGATCGAGTCACCGGTGTGCACGCCCATCGGGTCGAAGTTCTCGATGGAGCAGACGATGATGCAGTTGTCCTTCTTGTCACGGACCACCTCCATCTCGTATTCCTTCCAGCCGATCAGCGATTCGTCGATCAGCAGTTCCTTGGTCGGCGACAGGTCCAGGCCACGGGTGCAGATTTCTTCGAATTCTTCACGGTTGTAGGCGATACCGCCGCCAGTGCCGCCCATGGTGAACGACGGGCGGATGATGCACGGGAAGCCAAGCTTCTCGAGGACCGCATTGGCCTCTTCCATGCTGTGGGCGATACCGGAGCGCGGGCACTCCAGGCCGATGTCCTTCATGGCCTTGTCGAAGCGCGAACGGTCCTCGGCCTTGTCGATGGTGTCGGCGTTGGCACCGATCATCTCTACGCCGAACTTTTCCAGAACGCCGTGGCGCTCCAGGTCCAGGGCGCAGTTCAGTGCAGTCTGGCCACCCATGGTCGGCAGCACGGCGTCCGGGCGCTCTTTTTCGATGATCTTGGCCACCGACTGCCACTTGATCGGCTCGATGTAGGTGGCATCGGCCATGGCCGGGTCGGTCATGATGGTGGCCGGGTTGGAGTTCACCAGGATGACGCGGAAACCTTCCTCGCGCAGGGCTTTACAGGCCTGGGCGCCGGAATAGTCGAATTCGCAGGCCTGGCCGATCACGATCGGGCCAGCGCCGAGAATCAGGATGCTTTTGATGTCTGTACGTTTTGGCATGGTTGTCACTCAAATCCGCGGGTCAGTCGGCAAGCCGTCTTGAACAATCTGGGTCAGGCGCTTCCGGGCGCGGCGCGAGCCGGCCCGGGGCCTTGATGCAGGATGCTCAGCGGCGCTTGGCCATGGCATCGGTGAAACGATCGAACAGTGGCGCGACATCCGTCGGGCCAGGGCTCGCTTCAGGGTGGCCCTGGAAGCTGAACGCGCTCTTGTCGGTGCGCTCGATACCCTGCAGGGTGCCGTCGAACAGCGACTTGTGGATGGCGCGGACGTTGCCCGGCAGGGTGGCTTCGTCAACGGCGAAACCGTGGTTCTGGCTGGTGATCATGACCACGCCGGTGTCCAGGTCCTGGACCGGGTGGTTGGCACCGTGGTGACCGTGGCCCATCTTCACGGTCTTGGCGCCGGAGGCCAGGGCCAGCAGCTGGTGGCCGAGGCAGATGCCGAATACCGGAATCTCGGTTTCGAGGATTTCCTTGATCGCCTGGATCGCGTAGTCGCATGGCTCCGGATCACCAGGGCCGTTGGACAGGAACACGCCGTCCGGATTCAGTGCCAGCACTTCGCTGGCCGGGGTCTGGGCAGGCACCACGGTCACGCGGCAGCCGCGGGCAACCAGCATGCGCAGGATGTTCAGCTTGACGCCGTAGTCGAAGGCGACAACGTGGTACGGGAGGTCGGCAGCGTCGATGGTCGGGTGGCTGTCGGTTTTCAGTTCCCACACGCTGGAGCGCCACTCGTAGCGTTCCTTGGTCGAAACGACCTTGGCCAGGTCCATGCCCTTCAGGCCTGGGAAGCCGCGGGCAGCAGCGATGGCGGCTTCTTCGCTGATGTTGTCACCAGCCAGGATGCAGCCGTTCTGAGCGCCTTTTTCGCGCAGGATACGGGTCAGGCGACGGGTGTCGATGCCGGCGATGGCGACGACGTTGTTGGCCTTGAGGTACTCAGGCAGCGACTGGGTGTTACGCCAGTTGCTGGCCAGCAGCGGCAGGTCACGGATGACCAGGCCAGCGGACCAGACACGGTTCGACTCGGCGTCTTCCGGCGTGGTGCCGGTATTGCCGATGTGCGGGTAGGTCAGGGTAACGATTTGCTGCGCGTAGGAAGGGTCTGTAAGGATTTCCTGGTAGCCGGTCATAGCGGTGTTGAATACCACCTCACCAACGGTCTGACCGTCGGCACCAATGGCTTCACCGCGAAAAATACTGCCGTCGGCAAGGGCGAGTATGGCTGGCTTTGTCAAGAAGACCTCCCGTAAATCAAGCATGAAAGGGCGATCGCAGGTTGCAAAAAAGCGGAGTGACGTATGGACACGTCACCCCGCTTTTATGTGCTGAATTCAATTCGCTGCGCGCTTTTAGTGGACACACTAAAGCTGTAGCTTACAGAAAAGTGCGTTTTCGGTCTACCGCATATGTGTCTCTAAAACACATGATTGCGACAGAGGGCGCAGCGACCCGAACTGATCAGCGCAGCTCGAGCACGTCCTGCATGTCGTACAGGCCTGGCTCGCGCCCGTCCAGCCACAGCGCCGCACGCACCGCGCCCTTGGCGAAGGTCATGCGGCTGGAAGCCTTGTGGGTGATTTCCAGGCGCTCGCCTTCAGCGGCGAACAGCACGGTGTGGTCACCGACCACATCGCCGGCACGCACGGTGGCAAAGCCGATGGTCTTGCGATCACGCGCGCCGGTCTGGCCTTCACGGCCATACACCGCCACTTCCTGCAGATCGCGCCCCAGCGCATTGGCAACCACTTCACCCATGCGCAGTGCGGTACCGGACGGTGCATCAACCTTGTGACGGTGGTGCGCCTCGATGATCTCGATATCGACATCATCACCCAATACCCGCGCCGCCATATCCAGCAGTTTGAGGCTGAGATTGACACCAACGCTGAAGTTGGCGGCGAACACGATCGGGATGTCCTTGCCCGCCTCGGCGAGCAATTGCTTCTCCTCGGCGGTGAAACCGGTGGTACCGATGATCATCGCCTTGGCATGCTTGCGGCAGAACGCGAGGTTCTTCAGCGTCACCGAAGGGTGAGTGAAATCGATCAGCACGTCGAATTCGTCGGCAACCTTGGCCAGATCATCGGACAGCAGTACGCCGATCCGACCCAGCGCTGCCAGCTCACCGGCATCTGCCCCGACCAGCGAGCTGTCCGGACGATCGATCGCCGCTGTCAGCCCTGCACCCAGGGTTTGCTGAACGGCTTCGATGAGGGTCTTGCCCATCCGCCCCGCCGCACCCATCACTGCAATACGTCGCATAGCCATTTTCCTTGTCAGAGATCGCCGAAGAAGCGCTTCACGCCATCGAACCAGCCACTGGCCTTGGGCGAGTTGTCGCCTTCCAGCGAGCTACGCAGCTCTTCGAGCAGTTCGCGCTGGCGACGGGTCAGGTTGACCGGGGTCTCGACCGCCACGCGGCACAGCAGGTCACCGGCACCACCACCGCGCACCGGCGCAACGCCCTTACCACGCAAGCGGAACTGCTTGCCGGTCTGGGTACCCTCCGGAATCTTCAGCTTCACACGACCATCGAGGGTCGGCACTTCCAGCTCGCCACCCAGGGCGGCATCGGTGTAGCTGATCGGCACTTCGCAATACAGGTGCTTGCCATCACGCTGGAAGATCTCGTGCTCGCGCACGTTGATCACAACGTACAGATCACCAGTCGGGCCACCATGGGTGCCCGCCTCGCCCTCGCCAGACAGGCGGATGCGGTCGCCGGTATCGACGCCCGCCGGCACCTTGACCGACAAGGTCTTGTATTCTTCGACGCGGCCTTCGCCATGGCACGAGGTGCACGGGTCGGTGATGATCTTGCCCTGACCGTGGCAACGTGGGCAGGTCTGCTGCACCGAGAAGAAGCCCTGCTGCATGCGCACCTGGCCGATGCCGCCGCAGGTCGGGCAGGTCGACGGGGTCGAACCCTTCTTGGCGCCGGAGCCGTCACATGGCTTGCAGTTGACCAGCGTTGGCACGCGGATGCTGACCGTGGTGCCACGCACCGCTTCTTCCAGGTTCAGCTCCAGGGTGTAGCGCAGGTCGCTGCCACGCTGGGCACCGCCACGTCCGCCTCCGCGACTGCCACCGAAGAAGTCGCTGAAAACATCGCCGAAGATGTCGGAGAAGTTGGCGCCGCCGAAGCCAGCACCGCCGCCACCCATGCTCGGGTCGACGCCGGCATGGCCGTACTGGTCGAACGCCGCGCGCTTGCTCGCATCGGACAGTACTTCGTAGGCCTCGTTGGCTTCCTTGAACTTGTCTTCCGACTCTTTATCGCCCGGGTTGCGGTCCGGGTGGTACTTCATCGCCAGGCGGCGGTAGGCCTTCTTGAGGTCAGCTTCAGTGGCGCCGCGCTCGACACCCAGGACCTCATAATAATCACGCTTGGACATAGGTCATTTGCACCTTGTGGGGCGTCCGGCATCTGCGCCGCGCCATCAGCACCTGCCTGCACACCACGAATGGCCCAGACAAATGCTGTAAAGAATCTCGAATTCCAGATACGCCAACGCGGGAGCAAGCCCCCGCGCGGCGACATCCTACCAGTTCACCGGCACAAGCCGGTGAACGGGCAGACAGCATGCAACGATTACTTCTTGTCGTCGCCTTTCACTTCTTCGAACTCGGCGTCAACCACGTCATCGTGCTTGGCTTCCGGCTCGGCTTGCTGAGCACCGCCCTGAGGCTGTTCTGCTTGCTGCTCGGCGTACATCTTCTGAGCAACTGGAGCGGAAACCTTGGACAGCTCTTCGACCTTGGCGTCGATGGCAGCCTTGTCGTCGCCTTTGACAGCGGCTTCCAGGGCAACCACGGCAGCTTCAATCGCGGTCTTCTCTTCAGCAGTAACCTTGTCACCGGCGTCAACGACCATCTTGCGAGTCGAGTGCACCAGCGCGTCACCTTGGTTACGGGCAGCGGCCAGCTCTTCGAACTTGCGGTCTTCCTCGGCGTTGGCCTCGGCATCACGCACCATGCGTTCGATTTCTTCGTCGGACAGGCCGGAGTTGGCCTTGATCACGATCGACTGAGCCTTGCCGGTGGCCTTGTCTTTGGCGCCGACATGCAGGATGCCGTTGGCGTCGATGTCGAAGGTCACTTCAATTTGCGGCACGCCACGTGGCGCTGGCGGAATGTCAGCCAGGTCGAACTTGCCCAGCGACTTGTTCTGCGCAGCCTGCTTACGCTCGCCCTGCAGCACGTGAATGGTCACGGCGCCCTGGTTGTCGTCGGCAGTCGAGAACACCTGCGACTTCTTGGTCGGGATGGTGGTGTTCTTCTCGATCAGCGCGGTCATCACGCCACCCATGGTTTCGATACCCAGGGTCAGCGGGCTGACGTCCAGCAGCAGTACGTCTTTCACGTCACCGGCCAGTACGGCGCCCTGGATGGCAGCACCCATGGCCACGGCTTCGTCCGGGTTGACGTCCTTGCGCGCTTCTTTACCGAAGAAGTCGGCAACGGCCTTCTGCACCATCGGCATACGGGTCTGGCCACCGACCAGGATCACGTCGTCGATCTTGCTGACGTCGATGCCGGCGTCTTTCAGGGCGATGCGGCAAGGCTCGATGGTACGGTTGACCAGGTCTTCGACCAGCGACTCCAGCTTGGCGCGGGAGATCTTCACGTTCAGGTGCTTAGGACCGGTAGCGTCTGCAGTAATGTACGGCAGGTTGACGTCGGTCGACTGAGCGGAGGACAGCTCGATCTTGGCCTTTTCGGCAGCTTCTTTCAGACGCTGCAGGGCCAGTGGATCGTTCTTCAGGTCCATGCCGGACTCTTTCTTGAACTCGTCGACGAGGTAGTCGATCAGGCGCATGTCGAAGTCTTCGCCACCCAGGAAGGTGTCGCCGTTGGTGGCCAGTACTTCGAACTGGTGCTCACCGTCGACTTCGGCGATTTCGATGACCGAAACGTCGAAGGTACCACCACCCAGGTCATAAACGATGACGGTGTGGTCGCCCTTGGCCTTGTCCATGCCATACGCCAGTGCAGCAGCGGTTGGCTCGTTGATGATGCGTTTTACGTCCAGACCGGCAATGCGACCGGCATCCTTGGTGGCCTGGCGCTGGCTGTCGTTGAAGTAGGCCGGAACGGTAATGACCGCCTCGGTCACAGCTTCGCCGAGGTAGTCTTCGGCGGTCTTCTTCATCTTTTTCAGAACTTCGGCGCTGATCTGTGGTGGCGCCATGTCCTTGCCGCTGGCCTGTACCCAGGCGTCACCGTTGCCGCCCTTGACGATCTTGTACGGCACCAGCTTGATGTCTTTTTGCACGACCTCTTCATCGAAGCGACGACCGATCAGGCGCTTAACGGCGAACAGGGTGTTGTGCGGGTTGGTGACGGCCTGGCGCTTGGCCGACTGGCCAACCAGGATTTCGCCGTCGTTGGCGTAGGCCACGATCGAAGGGGTAGTACGCGCGCCTTCGGCGTTTTCGATGACCTTGACGTTACCGTTTTCCAGAATGGAGACGCACGAGTTGGTGGTCCCCAGGTCGATACCGATGATTTTGCCCATGTTTACTCTCCCGAAACTTGAATTTGGTGGCAGCGGCTACTTATGGCCAACTGCGGTAATACTTGAACGCTTGACACCTAGATGGGGATGACCCGACAGATTTCAAGCCTTCTCATCGATAGAAGGTTGCGGGGCAGCCGGAGCCTTGCTCACCACCACCATGGCGGGGCGCAGCAGGCGACCGTTAAGCAGGTAGCCCTTCTGGAACACGTTCAGCACGCTGTTCGGCTCGACGTCAGCGTTTTCCTGCATGGCCATGGCCTGGTGGTGCTCAGGGTTGAATGGCTGGCCGTGCGGCTCGATGGCTTCTAGGTTGTAGCGCTTGAGGGTGTCCTGGAACATTTTCAGGGTCAGCTCGACGCCGTCACGGATGGTCTTGACCTGTTCGTCTTCGGCACTGGAGTGCGCCAGGGCCAGCTCCAGGCTGTCGATCACCGGCAGCAGGTCGCCAGCGAACTTCTCGAGGGCGAACTTGCGGGCCTTGTCGACTTCCTGCTCGGCGCGGCGAATGCTGTTCTGCGCTTCGGCAGCAACACGCAGGGACTGATCCTTGGCGGCGGCCAGCTGCTCCTCGAGCTCCTGAACGCGGGCGCCGTTATCCACTGCACCAGCCTCTTCGGCGTTAAGGTCTTTTTCATTCAGCTGTTCGTCAGCCATGGGTTCTCTCCTCCGCAATTTCTGTTGTACGAGCAAAGCTCGCCGTGTCTGCCGGCTATATGGGGCCGGAAAAACCAGCTTCAAGGGGCAAGTGGGTTTTGCAGGCCGCAACAGAATCCGCCAGAGGGCATTGGCAGGGCTGAAAAAAGTACTGTATAAATAACCAGACCTGAACTTCGGGAGCCGCCCCCATGCTGGTGCACCTGTCCATCCACAACTACGCCATCGTCGAACACCTCGACCTCGAAATCGCCCGCGGCATGTCGGTCATCACCGGCGAGACCGGCGCGGGCAAATCGATCATGCTCGATGCCCTCGGCCTGGCCCTGGGCGACCGTGCCGACAGCGGCGTGGTGCGCCCCGGCACCGACAAGGCGGACATTCTGGCCACGTTCGACCTGGTGGACATCCCCGAAGCCCATGCCTGGCTGGCCGAGCGTGACCTGGACAACGACGGGCTGTGCATCCTGCGCCGGGTCATCACCGCCGAAGGCCGCAGCCGTGGCTACATCAACGGCACACCCTGCCCGCTCGGCGACCTCAAGGCGCTCGGTGAGCTGCTGATCGACATCCACAGCCAGCATGAACACCAGTCGCTGCTGAAGACCGACACCCACCGCCGCCTGGTGGACGAATACGCCGGCGCCATCGACCTGGCCCGCCAGGTGCAGCTTGCCGCCAAGCGCTGGAACCAGACCCGCCTGGAGCTCGAGCGGCTGAGCAATTCCGGCGACGAGCAACGCGCCCGCCATCAGCTGCTGAGCTACCAGCTTGAAGAACTCGACAACCTCGGCCTGGGCGAAAACGAACTGGAGCAACTGGAACAGGAACACAAGAACCTGACCAACGCCGAAGCCCTGTTCGGCATCTGCCGGCAAGTCATCGACCAGTGCAGCGAGAGTGATTCGGGCAACGTGCTCAGCGCACTCACCTCCAGCCTCAACCGCCTTGGCGCCGCAGCAAACGCCCCGCGCGCGCTGGGCGAGGCCGCGAACATGATTGCCAGCGCACAAATCCAGGTTGAAGAAGCGATGGGCGAGCTCAACCGCTTCCTCGACAACTTCGATGCCGACCCCATGCGCCTGCAAGCCCTGGAAGAGCGCCTCGACACGATCTACACCCTGGCGCGCAAGCACCGCGTGCATCCCACCGAGCTGCCGCACCTGCAGCAGCAGCTGATGGACGAACTCGAAGGCCTGAACGCCAGTGACGAGTCGATCGAACGCCTGGGCGAGGAGCTTGGCGCCTTTGCCCAGCACTATAAAGAGAAGGCGCTGGAACTGAGCGCCCTGCGTCAGCAGGCCGCCAAACAGCTGGCCGTCGCCGTGGAGCAGGAGATTCAGCGCCTGGGCATGCCGGGCGGTCGGTTCTGCATCGAACTCACCCCCAACGAAGGCAACGACCTGTCACCGCACGGCCTGGAGCAGATCGAACTGCTGGTCAGCGCCAACCCTGGGCAGCCACTCAAGGGCCTGGCCAAGGTGGCGTCCGGGGGCGAGCTGTCACGCATCAGCCTGGCGATCCAGGTAATCACCGCGCAGACCTCGCGCATTCCCACCCTGGTGTTCGACGAAGTGGACGTCGGCATCGGCGGTCCAACGGCCGAAATCGTCGGCCAGTTGCTGCGTCGCCTGGGCGAGCGCGGCCAGGTCCTGACCGTGACGCACCTGCCCCAGGTGGCTGCGCAAGGGCACCATCACCTGTTCGTGCACAAGGTGCGCAACAGCGATACCACCCACACCGCAGTAGCCAGCCTGGGCAAGCGCGAACGGGTCGAGGAAGTGGCGCGCATGCTGGGCGGCATCGACCTGACCAAGGAATCCCTGGCACATGCGCGCAAGATGGTGGTTTCCGGCAAGGCCTGACCCTGACGCACGCACTGCTACCTGTTGCACTATTCCAGAAAGCACAAAGGCGACCCGAAGGTCGCCTTTGTTATTCATAACGAGCTAAATCGTTACTTTTTCTTACGCACATAAAGAACCAGATTGTGGTCCACGAGCTCGTAGCCATGCTCGGCCACGATCTCTTTCTGGCGGCGCTCGATTTCAGCGTCCATGAACTCGATGACTTCACTGGTCTCCACGTTGACCATATGGTCGTGGTGACCGCCGTCAGCCAGCTCGAACACCGCGTGGCCACCGTCGAAGTTATGGCGCACCACCAAGCCAGCTGCTTCGAACTGGGTCAGTACGCGATAGACGGTTGCCAGACCGACGTCCTCGCCAGCCTCCATCAGCGCCTTGTAAACATCCTCGGCGCTCATGTGACGTTGCTCGGTGGAGTCGAGCATCTGAAGGATCTTGACTCGAGGCAGGGTCACCTTGAGACCGGCTTTGCGCAATTCGCTATTTTCAACCATGGTCAGCTTTCTCGCCGATGCTGCTTCGCAGCTTCTCTTAATACGGGTATGATCGGGGTTTACGTTGTCCAGCCAAGATAGTGGAAGTCGCCCACCGATGCAAAACACCAAGCTCTTGCTAAACAGCCTCGCCCTCGCGGGACTGCTCGCACTCGCCGGTTGCTCGTTTCCCGGGGTTTACAAAATCGACATCCAGCAGGGCAATGTCGTCACGCAAGACATGATAGACCAATTACGCCCCGGAATGACCCGCCGGCAAGTAAGGTTTATCATGGGCAACCCGTTGCTGCAGGACACTTTCAACACCAACCGTTGGGACTACCTGTACAGCCTGCAACCTGGTGGCGGCAAACGCCAGCAGGAACGCATGAGTATCTTCTTCAACGACAGCGACCAGTTGGTCAGCCTGTCCGGCGACTTCATGCCAGGTGTAAGCCGCGACCAGGAAATCCTCGGTGGCAGCAGCAACACCACGGTCAGCCCGGCCACCCAGCCAGAGCAAGCCAAGCCGCAACCGGAAGAGAAGCCAGCCAAGCCAGGCTCGACGGAAGAATCCATCCAGCGCGAGATCGATACCATCGAGACCACCCCAGTGCCGACGCCGGCACCGCTGGAAACCTCGCCGCAGTAATTGCCGGCCAGACGAAAAAGCCCGGACCATGGTCCGGGCTTTTTGTTGCCTGCCAGAGCAGCTAGCGCTTGGCCTTGGCCTGCGCAGCACGCTGCCTGCGCGCCTCGATCGGGTCGATCAGCAGAGGCCGGTAGATCTCCAGGCGCTCCCCCTCCTCGACCACACGCTCGTGCGCATCCGCGACCACCTTGCCGAAAATGCCCACCGGGCATTCCTCGACATTCAGCCCGCCGACCTGCGCGGCAATCCCGGACAGGCGCAACGCTTCACGCACAGTGGTCCCATCCGGCACGTCACAAACCAACAGCCACTGGCGCTCGGCCGTGGCGTAGGCCACTTCAACCTTGACCATTGAGCTGCTTGGCACGCTGGCAGAACGCGTCCACCAAGGTATTGGCCGCCTGGTTGAACAGCGGCCCAAGCGTGGCACGCACGATTGCTCCGGCGTAGTCGAAGGTCAGGTCCAAGCTGATCTTGCAGGCCTTTTCACCGAGCGGCTTGAACACCCACAGGCCATGCAGCTGAGTGAACGGCCCCTCTTCCAGGTTCATCTCGATGGACTGCCCCGGCACCAGCACATTGCGGGTGACGAACTGCTGGCTCATGCCGCCCTTGGCCACTTCCAGCTTCGCCCGCATGTGAGTGTCGCTGGCCTCGATCACCGTCGACGCCGAGCACCAGGGCAGAAATTCAGGGTAGCTGGCCACATCATTGACCAGTTCGTAGAGCGCCTGGGCAGGGTACGGCAGCAGGGCGGAACGTTGAATATGGGTAGTCATCCAGGCGTCACTTCCAAGGCTGGGTGGCGGCGCTTCGCAGCGTGCCGAAAACAGGTTCTGTGCATAGAACAGGCCCTGTATTGTCCGGTATTCATTGCAGTCGCTCAAGCACACCGAAATCCCGTAGCCGACCGCGCGATGACTTGCCTATAATGCCGCCCCTATGGCTAAACAAAAGAAACATCCGACCGGGACCATCGCGCAAAACAAAAAAGCGCGACACGATTACTTCATCGAACACAAGTTCGAGGCCGGGCTGGTCCTGTCCGGTTGGGAAGTAAAGAGCCTGCGGGCCGGCAAAGCGCACCTGACCGACAGCTACGTGCTGCTCAAGGATGGCGAAGCCTGGCTGTTCGGCAGCCACATCACCCCGCTGACCGCCGCCAGCACCCACGTCATCGCCGACCCCATGCGCACCCGCAAGCTGCTGCTGAACAAGCGCGAGCTCGAGCGCGTGGAAGCCGCCGTGGCGCAGAAGGGCTACACCTGCGTGGCCTTGGCGCTGTACTGGAGCAAGCACCTGATCAAGTGCGAGATCGCGCTTGGCAAGGGCAAGAAGGAGTTCGACAAGCGCGACACCATGCGCGAACGCGACTCCAACCGCGAGCTGCAGCGTGCGGTGCGGAACAAGGGCAAGGAAGAGTAATCCCTGCCCTGCCCGGCCTCTGTGGGAGCGGCCTTGTGTCGCGAAAGGGCCGCGAAGCGGCCCCGGCAGATCAAGCTGCGAAGCTGAGACCTTAGGGCCGCTTCGCAGCCCTTTCGCGACACGAGGCCGCTCCCACATGAACCGCGATACGATGCTCAGCGCCCGCTGCGCCGCTCTGCCCGCGCCACCCTTTGGGCCTCATCCTGCGCCTCTTCCAGCACTTCCTGCACATACAGAATGTGCCGGCTGGATACCTCTCGCGCATCCTCCGCCCGGCCCTCGACAATCGCCAGGTACAACTCACGATGCTGACTGATCAGCATGTCGCGTGTTTCCGTACGCTGCTGGTACATGCCGCCAATGTTGGTCACCACATTGCGCTTGAGCAGGTCGAACAAGCCACGAATCGTATGCAGCAACACCGCGTTATGGCTGGCCTCGGCAATCGCCAGGTGGAAACGTGCATCGGCCGCGCCCTCCTCCGCCCGCGTCACCTCGTCGGCCCGCGCATAGCAATCCTGCAAGGTATCGAACGCCGCCTTCAGCCGCGTACGATCAGGCTCGGTGGCGCGCTGGGCCGCGTAATAGGCGCATGACGCCTCCAGGGTATGGCGAAACTCGAGCAGGTCGCGCTGCGCTTCGGCACTGTGTTCAAGCAGTTGCAGCAATGGGTCGCTGAAGGTCGAGCCGAGCGATTCGGCCACGTAATTGCCGCCACCCTGGCGGCTCACCAGCAGCCCCTTGGCCACCAGCTTCTGGATCGCCTCACGCAGTGACGGGCGCGACACACCGAATTGCTCGGCCAGGACGCGCTCGGCCGGCAGCCGCTGCCCAGAGGTCAGCGTGCCTTCCAGAATCATCCCTTCCAACCGATCGACGATGTCGTCGGACAGGCGCCGTTGGCGGACCTGATCAAAAACCATCACATGCTCTCCACAAATCCCCGGCCAATTTCAGGGGGCGCCTATTCTCGCCGATCCGCGCCGCGCCAGCACGCATCAGCCGACGGTTTTCGCAAGGAAGCAGCTGTCCGTTCATCGACCCGCGACCAAAGTTTTGCACAGGACAAATTGACACACCCACGACAGCGCTTTTAACCTAGCGACCAGCCATTGTAAATTGGTCTTACCAATTATCCAATGCCAGTGCCTGACCAACAACAATTAGGGGCCACCCCATATGCAAACCTGGCAACAACTCTATACCCCGCTTGGTAGTCTCGGCCTGTCCGCACTGGCGGCGGTCATTCCTATCGTGTTCTTCTTCCTGGCCCTGGCCGTGTTCCGCCTCAAAGGGCACGTAGCTGGCAGCATTACCCTTGCCCTGTCGATCCTGGTGGCGATCTTTGCCTTCCAGATGCCTGTCGACATGGCCCTGGCTGCCGCAGGTTATGGCTTCCTCTATGGCCTCTGGCCGATTGCCTGGATCATCGTTGCCGCGGTGTTCCTGTACAAACTCACGGTCAAGAGCGGCCAGTTCGAAGTGATCCGCAGCTCGGTGCTGTCGATCACCGACGACCAGCGCCTGCAGGTACTGCTGATCGGCTTCTGCTTCGGCGCCTTCCTCGAAGGCGCCGCCGGCTTCGGCGCACCGGTGGCCATCACTGCCGCGCTGCTGGTGGGCCTGGGCTTCAACCCGCTGTACGCCGCCGGCCTGTGCCTGATCGCCAACACCGCACCAGTGGCCTTCGGCGCCTTGGGCATCCCGATCATCGTGGCCGGCCAGGTCACCGGCATCGACGCCTTCCACATCGGCGCCATGACTGGCCGCCAGCTGCCATTGCTGTCGCTGTTCGTGCCGTTCTGGCTGGTGTTCATGATGGACGGCCTGCGCGGCGTGAAAGAAACCTGGCCTGCCGCCCTGGTTGCCGGCCTGAGCTTCGCCGTGACCCAGTACTTCACCTCGAACTTCATCGGCCCTGAGCTGCCGGACATTACCTCAGCCCTGGCCAGCCTGATCTGCCTGACGCTGTTCCTGAAAGTCTGGCAACCCAAGCGCTCGTTCTCCGAAGCCAAGGGCAGCGTCGGCGCCGCCGTGGTGCAGCCGAGCGGCAGCCAGCCGACCCCTTACAGTTTCGGCGAGATCTTCAAGGCCTGGTCGCCGTTCCTGATCCTCACCGTGCTGGTCACCATCTGGACCCTGAAGCCGTTCAAGGCGGCCTTCGCCCCGGGCGGCGCGATGTACAACTTCGTGTTCAACTTCGCCATCCCACACCTCGACCAACTGGTGATCAAGACCGCGCCGATCGTCACCGCACCGACGGCCATGCCAGCGGTGTTCAAGCTCGACCCGATCTCCGCCACCGGCACCGCAATCTTCCTCTCGGCACTAATCTCCATGGCTGTGCTGAAGATCAACTTAAAAACTGGTCTGACCACTTTCAAGGAGACCTTCTGGGAACTGCGCTGGCCAATCCTGTCGATCGGCATGGTGCTGGCCTTCGCCTTCGTCACCAACTACTCGGGCATGTCCTCGACCATGGCCCTGGTGCTGGCCGGTACGGGCGCCGCGTTCCCGTTCTTCTCGCCGTTCCTCGGCTGGTTGGGCGTGTTCCTGACCGGCTCCGACACCTCGTCCAACGCCCTGTTCAGCTCGCTGCAGGCCACCACCGCGCACCAGATCGGGGTCAACGACACCCTGCTGGTCGCGGCCAACACCAGCGGCGGCGTGACCGGCAAGATGATCTCGCCACAGTCGATCGCCGTGGCCTGCGCCGCCACCGGCCTGGTCGGCAAGGAATCCGACCTGTTCCGCTTCACCGTCAAGCACAGCCTGTTCTTCGCCACCATCGTCGGCCTGATCACCTTGATCCAGGCCTATTGGCTGACCGGCATGCTGGTTCATCACTAAAGTGAAAGGGGCCGGGCGCCATCACGCGCCCGGCATCTCCTTCAACCCACGCTGCGAGAATCCATGATCATTTCCGCCTCCACCGACTATCGCGCCGCGGCCCAACGCAAGCTGCCCCCCTTCCTCTTCCACTACGCCGACGGCGGCGCCTACGCCGAGCACACCCTGCGCCACAACGTCTCGGACCTGGCCAGCATTGCCCTGCGCCAGCGCGTACTGAAGAACATGTCCGAGCTCAGCCTCGAAACCAAGCTGTTCGACGAGACCCTGAGCATGCCCGTGGCCCTGGCCCCGGTGGGCCTTACCGGCATGTACGCCCGCCGTGGCGAAGTGCAGGCGGCGCGTGCGGCGGCGGCCCATGGCATTCCGTTCACCATGTCGACGGTGTCGGTGTGCCCGATCGAAGAAGTGGCGCCCGCCATCGACCGGCCGATGTGGTTCCAGCTGTACGTGCTCAAGGACCGCGGCTTCATGCGCAACGCCCTGGAGCGGGCCAAGGCCGCCGGTGTTAAAACCCTGGTGTTCACCGTCGACATGCCGGTGCCTGGCGCCCGCTACCGCGACGCCCACTCCGGCATGAGCGGCGCGAACGGCCCGATCCGCCGCGTGTTGCAGGCCATGACTCACCCCGAGTGGGCGTGGGACGTCGGCGTGATGGGCCGCCCGCACGACTTGGGCAACATCTCCAAGTACCGCGGCAACCCCACGGGCCTTGCCGACTACATCGGCTGGCTGGGCAACAACTTCGACCCGTCGATCTCGTGGAAGGACCTGGAGTGGATTCGTGAATTCTGGGAAGGCCCGATGATCATCAAGGGCATCCTCGACGCCGATGATGCCCGTGACGCGGTCAAGTTCGGCGCCGACGGCATCGTCGTGTCCAACCACGGCGGCCGCCAGCTCGACGGCGTGCTGTCTAGCGCCCGCGCCCTGCCGGCGATTGCCGACGCGGTCAAAGGCGACCTGAAGATTCTTGCCGACTCGGGCATCCGCAGCGGCCTCGACGTGGTGCGCATGATCGCCCTCGGTGCCGACACCGTGCTGATCGGCCGCGCATTCCTCTGGGCCCTGGCCGTGCACGGCCAGGCCGGGGTGAAGAACCTGCTCGAACTGTTCGAGAAGGAAATGCGCGTGGCCATGGTGCTGACTGGCGCCAAGTCGATCAGCGAGATCACCCGCGACTCGCTGGTCCGCGAACTGGGCGCCTGAGCGCCCCTCTACTGTACCGCCTGAATGACCGGGGCACGCTGCGCGCCAGACGCTGCGGCCCCGCGAGGAGATTGCATGAGCCTGCCCGCTGCGTTCCTGCGTGATGCCGAGCGCCTGATCCCCGCCGAACGCCGTTTCGACGACCCGACCTCCACCCTGGCCTTCGGCACCGACGCCAGCTTCTACCGGCTGATCCCCAAGCTGGTGGTGCGCGTCGAGTCCGAGGACGAAGTGGTCGGGCTGATTCAACTGGCCCAGCGCGATCGCGTACCGGTGACCTTCCGCGCCGCCGGCACCAGCCTGTCCGGCCAGGCCATCAGCGATTCGGTGCTGATCGTGCTCGGCGATAGCTGGGGGGGTAAAGAAATCCGCGGCCAAGGCGAACAGATCCGCCTGCAGCCCGGCGTCATCGGCGCCCAGGCCAACGCCTGGCTGGCCCCGTACGGGCGCAAGATCGGCCCCGACCCGGCCTCGATCAACGCCTGCAAGATCGGCGGTATCGTCGCCAACAACGCCAGTGGAATGTGCTGCGGCACCGCGCAGAACACCTACCACACCCTCGCCGGCCTGCGCCTGGTGCTGGCCGACGGCACCCGCCTGGACAGCGAAGACCCGGCCAGTGTCGCGGCCTTTGAAAACAGCCACGCCGACCTGCTCGAAGCGCTGGCCCGGCTGGGCCGCGAAACCCGCGCCAACACTGAACTGGCCGACCGCATCCGGCACAAATACCGGCTGAAGAACACCACCGGCTTGTCACTCAACGCACTGGTGGACTACGACCAACCGCTGGATATCCTGCAGCACTTGCTGGTCGGTTCCGAAGGCACCCTGGGCTTCATCAGCGCCGTCACCTACGACACCGTGCCGGATCACCCGCACAAGGCCAGCGCCTTGCTGGTATTCCCCAGCGTGGAAAGCTGCTGCCGCGCCGTCACCGTGCTCAAGCGCCAGCCGGTTTCCGCCGTCGAACTGCTCGACCGCCGCAGCCTGCGTTCGGTGCAGAACATGCCGGGCATGCCGCTGTGGGTCAAAGGCCTGTCGGACAACGCCTGCGCGCTGCTGATCGAGTCCCGCGCAGCCAGCCAGAGCCTGCTGCACGAACAACTGCAGCTAGTGATGGCCTCGATCGCCGACTACCCGCTGGAGCAGAAGGTCGACTTCAGCGAAGACCCGGCCGTGTACAACCAGCTGTGGAAGATCCGCAAGGACACCTTCCCCGCCGTCGGCGCCGTGCGCCAGACCGGCACCACGGTGATCATCGAAGACGTCACCTTCCCCATCGAGCAACTGGCCGAAGGCGTCAACCGCCTGATCCAGCTGTTCGACAAGCACCATTACGACGAGGCGATCATCTTCGGCCACGCGCTGGAAGGTAACCTGCACTTCGTCTTCACCCAGGGCTTCAACAGCGCCGAGGAAGTCGCGCGCTACCAGGCCTTCATGGACGACGTGGCGCAACTGGTGGCCGTCGAGTTCGGCGGCTCGCTCAAGGCCGAACACGGCACCGGGCGCAACATGGCGCCGTTCGTGGAGCTGGAATGGGGCCATGACGCCTACCAGCTGATGTGGAAGCTCAAGCGCCTGCTCGACCCCAACGGCATCCTCAACCCCGACGTGGTGCTGAGCGAAGACCCGGATATCCACCTTAAGAACCTCAAGCCGCTGCCCGCCGCCGACGAGATCGTCGACAAGTGCATCGAGTGCGGCTTCTGCGAACCGGTCTGCCCCTCCAAGGGCCTGACTCTCAGCCCACGCCAGCGCATCGTCATGTGGCGCGACATCCAGGCGAAGCAACGCGCCGGCATCGACACCCGTGAGCTGCTGCAGACCTACCAGTACCAAGGCATCGACACCTGCGCCGCTACCGGCCTGTGCGCCCAGCGCTGCCCGGTCGGGATCAATACCGGCGAACTGGTAAAGAAGCTGCGCAGCCAGGCTGCCAACCACGCCAAGGCCGCCGACTGGTTGGCCGAGCACTTCCACACCGCCTTGGGCGGCGCCCGCTTCACCCTGACCGCCGCCAACACCGCCCGCAAGCTGCTCGGCGCCCCACGCCTGGGGCGCCTCAGCACAGCACTGAGCAAAGTCAGCAAAGGCCACCTGCCACAGTGGACCCCGACCATGCCACAGCCGCTGCGCACGATGCACTTCGGCCCGGCAAGCAACGACGCCCGCCCCCGCGTCGTCTACCTCGCCGCCTGCGTATCGCGCGTGATGGGCCCGGCCTTCGCCGACCGCGAGCAAAGCTCGCTGCTCGACAAGACCCGCGCCCTATTGGAAAAAGCCGGCTACCAGGTGGTGTTCCCGGACAACGCCGACAGCCTCTGCTGCGGTCAGCCGTTCGCCTCCAAGGGCTACCCCGAGCAGGCCGAACACAAGCGCCAGGAGCTGATCAACGCCCTGCTCCACGCCAGCCGCGGCGGCCTCGACCCGATCTACTGCGACACCAGCCCCTGCACCCTGCGCATGGTGCAAGACCTGCGCGAAACCCGGCTGGACCTGTACGACCCGGTGCGCTTCATCCGCACCCACCTGCTCGATAAGCTTGAGTTCACTCCCCAGGACGAGCCGGTGGCCGTGCACGTGACCTGCAGCACCCAGCACCTGGGCGAAAGCCAGGCACTGATCGACCTGGCACGCCGTTGCAGCAAGCAGGTGGTGATTCCGGAAGGTATCCACTGCTGCGGCTTCGCTGGCGACAAGGGCTTCACCACCCCCGAGCTCAACGCCCACTCGCTGCGCAGCCTGAAAGATGCGGTGCAGTATTGCAGCGAAGGCATCTCCACCAGCCGCACCTGTGAAATCGGCCTGTCCAGCCATAGCGGCATCGACTATCACGGCCTGGTCTACCTGGTAGACCGCGTCACCCGCCCACGCAGTATCTGACCTTACAAGAAGCTTCACGACCCATTCGCGGGCTTGCCCCGCGAATCGAGGGCAAAGCCCTCGCCCGCAACATCTGGCCACACACCAGCATGTCGTCAAGCCAACACCCCGATTGAACCGCCGCCAAATCACAGCAGTCCACCTTTATAGGCCCACTTCCAAGCGGCCATAAAAGGAGACACCCATGAAAGGTACCGCGCTCTCGGCCCTCTTCGCGGCCGCAACCCTCTTGGCTTCGCCGGTATTCGCCGCCGAAGACCTGTGCACCGCCAACCTGCAGAAGATCGACGACAGCATGGCCACCGCCGGTGCTACCTCAGATGGCTTGGACAAAGCCGTGACCGAGCAGGTCGACAAAGCCAAGGCCGCCCAGGCTTCAGGTGACACCAAAGGCTGCATCGCCATCACCAGCAAAGTGCTTGAGCGTCTGGAAAAAACCGAGAAAGGCAGCGGCACGTCCGGTGGTAGCGGCGGTGCTTGAGCCCTCCAGCGTGGGCGACAGGACCGGCTGTCGACGTCGCCCGCACAATGGCGTATACTCCGCCTCACGTACCGTAAGGTGCGTTAGCCAAGAGCTAGTGTGGGGCCGATCAGGATTCGACGCCGGTAGCGAAACTCTAGGTGCATGCCGAGTTGGTAACAGAACTCGTAAATCCACTGTTGCAACTTTCTATAGTTGCCAATGACGAAAACTACGAGGGCTACGCTCTCGCTGCGTAAGCAGCTGAGCCCGCTCTCCTGGTAGCTTCGGCTCCAGCAATCATCAGGGGATGCCTGTAAACCCGAAATGATTGTCATACAGAACAGGATCGTCGTGTAGCACGTTGGGGGCAAAGCGACTAAAACTTACCCAACTCATCCAAAGCACCCTGCCCGTCGGGCGGCTGCGGATTAAATCAGTAGACACGGCTAAGCATGTAGTACCGACAGCGGAGTACTGGCGGACGGGGGTTCAAATCCCCCCGGCTCCACCAAATCCAAGAAAGAAGACGCCCTGGGGCGTCTTTTTTTGTGCCTGGACCTAGCGCGCAGATTGCAGCACCAATGCCGGCAGCGGACGGCTGAGCAGCAATCCAACCAGCACAGAGAACACCAATGCCGCACCGCCGGCACATAGCAACATCGTCTGGAAACCACCGAAGAACGCTTGCAACGCCAAGGGTGCCACAGTTTCGCGCAAGTTCGGTTCGGCTATCGCCAGCGCCGCCGGCACGTCACCCGCTGCTACGCGAGCCGCCATGGCGCCAACATTGCCCAATTGCTCAGGCGCCACCTGCTGTATCGCCTGGCGCAGTAACTGTTCACTGCGTGCGGCCAACACCCCGCCGAAGATACCGATAGCAAGCACAATCGCCCCAAACCGCGTAGTCGTACTCAACCCCGAAGCCATCCCCGTCCGTTCCCGCGGCACACACGCCATGATGTTCTTCTGCGTATCCCCATTAAGCAGCCCAGCCCCCGCCCCCAGCACCAGACTGGCCAAGGCAAACGCCCCATACCCCCCAACCCCCACAGCCCAGGCACATAGCAGATTCCCCACCCCCACCAACACCAGCCCCAATGCAAACACCTGCGCCGGGCTCAACCGCACAGCCAATCGCATCCCCCACCGCGGCGTCAGCAACATCGCCACCGCAAACGGCAACATCCCCGCCCCCGCCGCCAGCGCCGACAACTGCAGACCGTTCTGCAGGTACAACGGCAACAACGTCATCATCACCTGCGCACAAGCGGCGTAAGCGAACATCCCCAGTAATGCTCCAATGAAGCGACCGCTGCGCATTAGTTGCAGGTCGATCATCGGTCGCTCCTGGCTCCGCTCAACCATGATGAACAGCCCAAACAGGAACGCACTGATCAGCAGCCGCCCGAGCGTATCGACACTGGTCCAGCCCACCTGGTTGGCCTCGATCATCGCCCAGATCAGGCAACCCAGGCTGCCGGCGAAGGTCAGGCTGCCCATCGGGTCGAGCCGTGCAGCGTCACTGTCGCGAGACTCTTCGATACTGCGCAACACCATCAGCGCCAGCACCGCGACCAATGGCAGGTTGATGTAGAAGATCCAGCGCCAGCCAAGAGTGCTGGCGATCACGCCGCCGAGCAATGGCGCGAAGGTGATGGTCGCACCCATGCAGGCGCCCCAGAACGCCCAGGCGCGCATGCGCTCCTGCGGTTCGTGGAAGCGGTGGCCGATGGCCGCCAAGGCCGAGGTCAGCAGCATGGCCGCGCCTATACCTTTGGCTGCCCGGGCAAGGTCGAGGAACAGCAGGCTGGGCGCCGCGCCACAGGCCAGCGAGGCGATGGCGAACACGGCCAAGCCGATCAGCAGCATGCGCTGGCGACCGAAGCGGTCGGCCAGGCTGCCGGCGGGCAGCAGGCAGGCGGCGAAAGCCAGGAGGTAGGCGCTGACTACCCATTCGATATCGGCGAACGAGCCAGACAGGTCGCGGGCGATGCTCGGTAGGCTGACGGCGACGATGTTGGTGTCGAGGATGATCAGGGCGCAGACCAGGGAGGCGGTGAGCAGGGTAAAGCGTGCTGAGGGCATGGATAGGCTCCGGGGTTGGCTGGCCAGTGAGATCGCCGGGGCTGCTTTGCAGCCCATCGCCGGCAAGCGCGGCTCCCACAGGTACAGTGCAGTGGATTCACCTTAATGCCTTCGGCCCCGAAGCTTGTTAGCCTCAAGGAACCGCATCATTAGCCTGCAGGTAACACCGCATGGAGATTCGCCACTTCCGCTACTTCCTCTGCGTCGCTCGCCACGGCCACTTCACCCGTGCTGCCGAGCAGCTAGGCATCGCGCCGCCCACCCTTAGCCGGCAGATCCAGGACATGGAGCGCGAGCTGGGCGTGCGGCTGTTCGAGCGCAATCAGCGCGAAGTGAACCTCACCGCCGCCGGCCAGGCGCTGCTGATCGAGGCCGAGCAGGCGGTGCGCCAGTTCGATGCCGCGCAGCTGGGCGCCCAACGTGCCGGCCGTGGCGAAAGCGGGCGTATCGAGCTGGGTTATGTGGCGTCGGCGGCGTATTCAGGCATGCTGCAGCGGCAGGTGATCAGCTTCAGCGATGCACACCCCGGCGTGCGTTTGAACATCCGTGAACTGCCCATGGCCGAGCTGCCGGGCATGGTGCGTGATGGTCTGCTTGATCTGGCTTATGTGCGCTCGCCGATGGAGTTGCCGGAAGAACTCGAAGCCATCGCCCTGCATCAGGAAGGCTTCGTGCTCGCCCTGCCCGCCAGCTCGCGGATCAACGAACTGTCGCAGATTCCTGCAGCGCGCCTGGCCAATGAGACCTTCATCCTGCCGGAACAGATTTCCGGCACGCTGGAGGTGGCGGCACAGGGTAGCTTCGTCCCACGGCTGGGGCCGCAACCGGGCAGCCTGGTGGCAGTGATTACCTTGGTGTCGCTGGGGCAAGGGATCGCCGTGGTGCCGGAGTCGGTGGTGCAGCGCATCAGCCTGCCGCAGGTGAACTACCGGCGGATTGCCGATTGCCAGGCCAGCTCTTGGTTGAGCCTGGTCCACAGGCGGTTCGAGAAAGCGCCAGCGGTGAGCAGGTACATCGAGATGGTGGGCGATTAGAGCCCGAGCAATTCGTCTCAGCGCTGATGAGGCTTTTATCTCCGCCAGGTGTTCACCACAACATTTTCAGCGCCTAACAGATCGAGCGCCGCCCGCGCGGCGCATCGCGAGCTAACGCTCGCTCCTACGTTTGTTTCGGGCCAATTATTCCTGTGGATTTTGCGCGCGAACGCCTTGGTGCATGGCGCGATATCGCGTCGTACAAACAAGGCGGTCGCGCGCGCCTGGCACAGGCGTTACTGGCCAGAAACAAACGTAGGAGCGAGCGCTAGCTCGCGATGCGCCGCGCGGGCGGCGCTCGATCTCATAGGCGCTGAATCAATATCGCCGAACACAAAAAAAACAAGGGCACCCATCCACTGGTGCCCTCGCCCTTCTTGCAAGGTGAACTCAATCACCCCATCGACCGCGCCCCCACCGTTTGCGCATGGCCCCGCGAGGTCACGATCCCCAGGAAGGAAATCACGATCGCCAGGCCCAAGGTCGAACTCACTTCCGCCCGATGCTCTGGCGTGTACATCATTACGGCCAGAGCACCGGCGATGAAGATGATCACCGCCCAGGTCAGGTACGGGAACAGCCACATGCGGAACTTGAGTTCCGTGTTCTCGCGCTCCAGGCGGCGGCGCATGCGCAGCTGGGAGATGGCGATGACCATGTACACCAGCAGTGCGATGGCGCCGGAGCTGGCCAGCAGAAACTCGAACACACCCTTGGGCGCGAAGTAGTTCAGCACGGCAATGCCGGCGCCGATCAGGGTGCTGCCGAACACTGCGGAACGTGGCACACCGACCTTGGAGGTCTTGTTGAGGAACGCCGGGGCGTCGCCGCGCTTGGCCAGCGAGTACATCATCCGCGAGGCGATGTAGATCGACGAGTTCATGCAGCTGGTCACGGCCACCAGCACTACCAGGTCGACCATGAAGGCAGCGTTGGGAATGTTCATGATTTCCAGCGCGCGCTGGTACGAACCCACCACCGCCAGCTGCGGATCGTTCCATGGCACTACCGAGATGATCACGAAGATCGACAGGATGTAGAAGGTGCTGATGCGCCAGATCACCGAGCGGGTGGCCTTGGCGATATTGCGCGACGGGTCGCTGGACTCGGACGCGGCGATAGTCACGGCCTCGGTGCCGATAAAGCTGAACATCACGGTGATGAACGCACCGATCACCGCTGACCAGCCTTTCGGCGCAAAGCCGCCGTGTTCGGCGATCAGCCCGCTCAGGCCACTGACTTCACGGTTGGGCAGCCAGCCCATCAGCGCGGCAAAGCCCAAGCCGATGAAGCCGAGAATCGCCGTGACCTTGAGGATGGCGAACCAGAACTCGAATTCGCCGTACTTGGCCACGCTGAACAGGTTGGTGCCCGCCAGCAACAGCACCGAAGCGAGGGCGAAGATCCAGCTGGGGATATCAGGGAACCAGGCGTTGAGCACATGCCCTGCTGCCAATGCCTCGATCGGGATCACCAGCACCCAGAACCACCAGTACAACCAGCCGATGGTATAGCCGGCCCAGCGGCCGATGGCCTGGTCAGCGTAGGTGGAGAACGATCCAGTGTCCGGGTGTGCCACGGCCATTTCGCCGAGCATGCGCATGACCAGTACCACCAGGGTCCCGGCCACGAAGTATGAAAGAATGGTGGCTGGCCCGGCCGCCGCAATGGCGTGCCCGGAACCTACGAAAAGTCCTGCGCCGATGATGCCGGCGATGGACAGCATCGTTACATGACGTGGCTTGAAACCTTGTGCAAGGTTGCCATCAGATCCCACGGTGTTCATTGATGTTGTTCTCTTTTTGCTGACACAAGGATGGACGGGCAGGCGTAGGCGAAAATATCTCCTTTCAAATCAATAAGTCGACACGTTGCTAGCGCTCTGTTGTTGATCTTTGGCACGCATCACAGAGCAACGTGTCAGTGCGGTTCGGGCTTCATTTAAGCCTTGCAAGGCTGCGGGAAATTACACGAGAACGCCTCGGAACTGTTCGATCACGACAGCGCATTTCCATAAACGCCAGATGTCGCGAATGGCATATTCGATCACGTCAGGGGTCCATCTGACGCTTTAGTTTTTCATCTGGATGTGTTTCTGCCGGGCACAAAAAAGCCCCGGTCTCCCGGGGCCTCTGTTGCTCAGGCGTCTGCCTACGCCTGCCCGGTACGCTCGAAGCGCCTGGCCAGCAACAGGTAAGCGAAGATCCCCAGCACGCCATGGGCGGCCACGAACCAGAGTGCGTTGTGGAACGAGCCGGTGCTGGCGACCACGTAACCAATCACCAGCGGGGTGACGATGCCGGCGATGTTGCCGATGCCGTTGAACACGCCACCGCACAGGCCGACCATCTTCTTCGGCGCCACGTCCGACAGCACCGCCCAGCCCACCGCCGCCAGGCCCTTGCCGAAGAAGGCCAGGGTCATCAGGGCGATTACCGCCGCGTTGCCGTCCACATAGTTGGCCAGCACCAGGCTGGTAGACAGCGCCATGCCGATCACGAACGGGGTCTTGCGTGCCTTCGACGGGTGCACGCCGCGGCGGATCAGCCAGTCCGAAACGAAGCCGCCGAGAATGCCGCCGGTGAAGCCGCAGATGGCTGGCAGCGCAGCGACCCAGCCGGCTTCCATGATGGTCATGCCACGGCCCTTGATCAGATAGATCGGGAACCAGGTGATGAAGAAGTAGGTAAGCGCGGTGATGCAGTACTGGCCCAGGTACACTGCCCACAGGTTACGGCTGGTGAACAACTGCGCGATCTCGGCACGGGTCGGTTTGCTCTTGGCCGTCTTGCGCTCCCTTTCCAGGTCGACCAGGGCGCCGCCTTCACGCATGTAGTCCAGCTCTTCGCGGCTCAGCCCTGGTGCGCTGTGCGGTTCGTGATAAAGACGGAACCACACCACGCTCAGCACCAGCCCCAGCACGCCCATCCAGATAAATACCTGCTCCCAGCTCAGGCTGTGGGTCATCCACGCCATCAGCGGGGCGAACACCACCACGGCCATGTACTGCGCCGAGTTGAACAAGGCAGAGGCCGTGCCGCGTTCACGGGTCGGGAACCAGCAGCTGACGATGCGCGAGTTGGCCGGGAACGCCGGTGACTCCACCAGGCCGAGCATGAAGCGCAGGGAGAACAGCGCCACCGCCGCCGACACCCCGGCCAGGCCCAGCCAGCCGACGGTGCCTTGCAGCAGGGTGAACAGTGACCAGAGAATCAGGCTGACGCCGTACACCCGGCGCGCGCCGAAGCGGTCGAGCAGCCAGCCGCCGGGCACCTGGCCCAGGGCGTAGGCCCAGGCGAACGCCGAGAAGATCATGCCCAGCATCACCGGGTCCAGACCCAGGTCTTTCAGTACTTCGGTGCCGGTGATCGACAAGGTGGCGCGGTCGGCGTAGTTGATGACGGTGATGACGAAGATCAGCGCCAGGACCAGGAAGCGATGGCGACCGATCCCGGCCACGGCCTGCGGTGCGGCGACGGCGGATTTGCTGTTCATGTGGACCCTCTTGCCTCTCGGTGGAAGCGATTGTTCTTGTACGGAGAAGGTGTGGCCCTTGGGCCTTGTGTTGCCTGTGCCGGCCTCTTCGCGGGGCAAGCCCGCTCCTACAGGATTTCACCTGTCTTTGTAGGAGCGGGCTTGTCCCGCGAAGAGGCCCTAAAGGTCGATCACCCGATTCGGCGGCACCTCACCTCGAAAACAGGCTGCAAGGTTGTTCAGCACCATGCGCCCCATCTCCAACCGGGTCTGCAGCGTGGCGCTACCACGATGGGGCTGCAGGCTGACCTGATTCAGGTCACGCAACGCTGGCGGTACATACGGCTCATCGACGAACACATCCAGCCCGGCCCCGGCAATGCGCTGCTCACGCAACGCCTCGACCAGCGCGTCCTCATCGACCAACTTGCCGCGCGCCACATTCACCAGGTACCCCTCCGGCCCCAGTGCATCGAGCACCTCGGCCGTCACCAGCACCTGGCCGCCATCGGCGGAAGCCGCCACCACCAGCACATCCACCGAACGCGCCAGCTCGACCAGATCGGCCTCGTAGCGGTAACCGGTTGCTGGCTGCTCGCGTCGCCCGTTGTAGGCAATGCGCATGTCGAATGCAGTGGCGCGCCGAGCGATAGCCTTGCCCACCTCGCCCAGCCCGACGATGCCCAGATCGATGCCGCTGACCTTGCGCGCCAATGGCAGGTTGACCGTGCTCCACAATCCGTCGCGCACCAACCGCTCACCCTCGCCCAGGCGGCGCAGGGTGCTGATGATCAGGCCCATGGCCAAGTCGGCCACATCGGCGGTGAGCACGCCCGGTGTGGTGGTGACATGGATGCCGCGGCTGGCTGCGTGGCGCAGGTCCACGGCGTCGGTGCCGATACCGCTGATGGCGATGATCTCGAGGGCGGGCAACTGGTCCATCAGCGCGTTCGACAGGCCCTTGGCGCCACCGGTGACCACCGCGCGAATGCGCGGGCCAACTTCGGCGAGCAGCTGTTGCGGGTGGTCGTGCTGATACAGGCGATGCACTTGATAGGCGCTGACCAGCTGGGCATCGATGGCCTCGGGTACGGGCTGGGTCAGCAACACGTCGATGGGTTTGTTGTTCATCGTGGGCATCCGGCAGTTCGAAGACATGACTCGATGCTAGGCCCGCATTTGATACAGGTCTAATATAGATGCTGGATCGAATAATTCAGGAATTGAATCATGGAGCTGCACCAGTTGCGCTGCTTCGTCGCCGTCGCCGAAGAGCTGCATTTCGGCCGCGCCGCCACCCGCCTGCACATGACACAGCCGCCGCTGAGCCGGCAGATCCAGCTGCTGGAACACGCCCTCGGGGTGCTGTTGCTGGAGCGCAACAACCGCCAGGCGCGCCTGACCTTGGCCGGGCAAAGCTTTCTCGAAGATGCCCGGCGCATCCTGCAAATCGCCGAATCGGCCAGCCAGTCGGCGCGGCGTATCGCCCATGGCGAAGCCGGCCGCCTGACCCTGGGCTTCACTGCCGTCGGCGCCTACAGCATGATCCCGCGCTTGCTGGTGCACGCCGGGCAGACCTTGCCGGACATCGAGCTGGTGCTCAGCGAGCGCGTCTCGTCCACCCAGGTGCATGACCTGGAAGCGGGCTTGATCGATGTCGGCCTGGTGCGCCAGGTGATGCCCAGTGCCCGTGTGGAATACTTGCCGATCCATCGCGAACCCTTCGTCGCCGCCCTCCCCGCCGGGCATGCGCTGGCGGCACGCGAGCGGCTCAAGCCAAGCGATTTCGATGAGCAGCCGTTCGTGATGTACAGCGCCAACGAAGGGCGCTATTTCCATGACCGCATCGCCAACCTGTTTGCCCGGCATGAGGTGCAGCCGCAGTACCTGCATCAGCTGGGGCAAACGCATTCGATCCTGGGCTTGGTCAATGTCGGGCTGGGCTGTGCGGTGGTGCCAGCTTCGGCGCAGGCATTGCGCCTGGAGCAGGTGGTGTTCAAGCCGTTGGTGGGGATGGAGCAGCAGGCGGAGATCTTTCTGGCGTTTTGCCGGGATAACCCGAACCCGGTGCTGGGGAGCTTTGTGGCGATGGCGCGGGCCTTTTTCGAGAAGGGATAGCCTGTTCTGGCCTCTTCGCGGGCTTGTCCCGCGAAGAGGCCGGATGCCTTAACGCACCAGGCAAGGCCGCTTGTTGTCGAAGCTCCAACCCGGAATCAGGAACTGCATCGCTACGCTGTCATCCCGCGCCCCCAACCCCATATTGCGGTAGCACTCATGGGCCTTCGCCAGCTGGTCTTCATCCAGCTCCACCCCCAGCCCCGGCCGCGCCGGCACCCGCACATGGCCATCGACGATCCGCAGCGGCTCACGGGTCAGGCGCTGACCGTCCTGCCAGATCCAGTGGGTATCGATGGCGGTGATCTCACCCGGCGCCGCCGCTGCCACCTGGGTGAACATCGCCAACGAAATGTCGAAGTGGTTGTTCGAGTGCGAGCCCCAGGTCAGGCCCCAGTCGTTGCACATCTGCGCCACCCGCACCGAACCTTGCAAGGTCCAGAAGTGCGGGTCGGCCAAGGGGATGTCCACCGACTGCAGCTGGATCGCATGGCCCATCTGCCGCCAGTCGGTGGCGATCATGTTGGTGGCCGTCGGCAGGCCGGTGGCACGGCGGAACTCGGCCATCACCTCACGGCCCGAATAGCCGTTCTCGGCACCGCAAGGGTCTTCGGCATAGGCCAGCACATCGTGCTTGTCGCGGCACAAGGCGATGGCCTCTTTCAGCGACCAAGCGCCGTTCGGGTCGAGGGTGATACGCGCTTCGGGGAAGCGTTCGGCCAAGGCTGTTACCGCTTCCATTTCCTCCTCGCCACGCAACACACCGCCCTTGAGCTTGAAGTCGCTGAAGCCATAGCGCTGTTTGGCGGCTTCGGCCAGGCGCACCACCGCTTCCGGGGTCAGGGCCTTTTCGTGGCGCAGGCGGAACCAGTCGTCGTCGGCATCGGCTTCGTTGCGGTAGGCCAGGTCGGTCTGCTGGCGGTCGCCGATGTAGAACAGGTAGCCGAGCATCTTCACCGCCTCGCGCTGCTGGCCCTCACCCAGCAGCGCCGCCATCGGCACGTTGAGGTGCTGGCCGAGCAGGTCGAGCAGCGCCGACTCGATGGCGGTCACCGCGTGCACGGTGATGCGCAGGTCGAAGGTCTGCAGGCCTCGGCCGGCGGAATCGCGGTTGGCAAAGGTCTGGCGCATGGCGTTGAGCACGCGCTGGTAGTGGCCGATCGGCTGGCCGACCACCAGGCTGCGGGCGTCCTCCAGGGTCTGGCGGATCTTCTCGCCACCGGGCACTTCGCCCAGGCCGGTGTTGCCGGCACTGTCGCGCAGCACCACGACGTTGCGGGTGAAGTACGGGCCGTGGGCGCCACTGAGGTTGAGCAGCATGCTGTCGTGGCCAGCCACGGGGATAACGCGCAGGTCGGTGACGACCGGGGTACTTGTGTGAACGGCGGGATTGGTCTGCATATTCATGGTTGTTGTCTCGCAGTCATCAGTGGGTCTGGCCCAAGGCCGAAGGCGCCTTGTGGTCTTCAGAGGGAGCGCCCTTTGGGCGAATGCGTACGAAGAAGATGGCGATGGCCGCCAGCACCGAGGTCACGGCCAGGCCATACAGCCCGCCCTGGATCGACCCGGTCTGCTGTTCGAGCAGGCCGAAGGTGGTAGGGGCGACGAAGCCGCCGAGGTTGCCGACCGAGTTGATCAGGGCGATCACCGCCGCAGCGATGCGGGCGTCCAGGTAGCCTTGCGGGATCGGCCAGAACAGCGATGAGGCCGACTTGAAGCCGATGGCGGCGAAACACACCGCGACAAAGGCGAACACCGGGCCGCCGGTGGTAGACATGAACATGCCGATGGCGGCGACTATCAAGGCACCCGCCACCCAGGCCTGCTGGAACTTCCAGCGCGTGGAGCCGGCGGCGAAGGCGTACATGGCGATGATCGAGATCAGCCAGGGGATCGAGTTGAAGAAGCCGACCTGCAGATCGCTAAGGTCGCCCATGCGCTTGATGATGCTTGGCAGCCAGAAGGTGGCAGCGTAGATGGTCAGCTGGATGCAGAAGTAGATCAGGCAGAACAGCACGATCTGGCGGTCCTTGAGCAGGCTCCAGGCCGATGGCTTCACCGCACCGACCGCTTCACGCTCTTGCTGCTCACGGTCGATGGTCGCTACCAGCGCCTCCTGTTCGGCCTGGCTCAACCACTTGGCATCCTGCGGCTTGGAGTCGAGCCAGAAGAACACGAAGAAGCACAGGGTCACCGAGGCCATGCCTTCGATGAACAGCATCCACTGCCAGCCGTGCAGGCCCAGGCCCTGGATCTGCATCAGCGCACCGGCCAGCGGCCCGGAAATCAGCGACGCCAAGGCAGAGCCGCTGAGGAAGATCGCGATCGCCTTGCCGCGCTCGGCAGCCGGCAGCCAGCGGGTGAAGTAGTAGATAACACCGGGGAAGAAGCCCGCCTCGGCCACGCCCAGCAGGAAGCGCAGCACGTAGAACTGGGTTTCGTTCTGGACGAAAGCCATGGCGGTGGCCACCAGGCCCCAGGTGAACATGATGCGGGTCAGCCACAGCCGCGCACCGACCTTTTGCAGCAGCATGTTCGAGGGCACCTCGAACAGCGCGTAGCCGATGAAGAACAGCCCGGCGCCGAAACCAAAGGCGGCAGCACTGATGCCCAGGTCGCTTTCCAGGTGCGGGCGGACGAAGCCGATGTTGACGCGGTCGAGGTAGTTGACGATGAACATGATGACGAACAGCGGCAAGACGTGGCGCTTGACCTTGGCCACGGCACTGGCCAAAGCGTCGCCTTCATTCCGGGCAGACGGAGCGAGGGTGTCGTTCACTTGTGGATCTCCCACTAATTGTTTTTGTGCGGGTCGAAGTTTTCTGACATGACAGTGGAACGGAGCATATGCGCAGCCAGGTTGTACGACAAGATGCCGAATGTCGCCTAAAGAGCAAAATACAAGCGTATAACTAGCAATATTGCGTCGAACATGACGACAAATCAATTAACAGCCCTCTACCGCGCAGGGAAAAACCAGGCAAAAAATATTTTTATCGGTTAACTTGTCGTACAAGCACCTTGCCCTGGAACTCCCCATGGATACTTCCCCCGCCAAACGCAGCCACAGCCGCGCCCATGACCTGGTGTCGAGCCTGACCCAGCAGATCCTGCTGGGCACCTTCAAGCCGGGAGACAAACTGCCGTCGGAGAACACCCTGGTGCGCGAGCATGGGGTCAGCCGCACCGTGGTCCGCGAAGCGTTGTCGAAGCTGCAGGCCTCAGGCCTGGTAGAACCGCGCCACGGCATCGGCACCTTCGTGATGGAGCGCCAGGGCCAGGCGGGTTTGCGCGTGGGGGCGGAGAATGCCGCGAGCGTGCGCGACCTGCTGGAGCTGCGCATCGGCCTGGAGGGCCAGGCGGCGGCCCTGGCGGCCGTGCGCCGCAGTGACGAGCACCTGGCACGCATGCGCCAGGCGCTGGATGATTATCAGGACCTGGCGGCTGCCGGTGACAGCTGCATCGAGGCGGACCGGCGTTTTCACCTGTTGATCGCCGAGGCCACCGGCAACCTGTATTTCAGCGAGATGATGGCGCAGCTGGGCAACGGCCTGATCCCGCGTAACCGCATGGCCCTGGCCGAACGCGCCGGGGCCAAGCTGGCGCGGCACGCGTACCTGGCCAACCTCGAGCACGAGGCGATCCTCAATGCCATCCGCCGGCAGGACCCGGATGCGGCGCGAGCGGCGATCTGCCTGCACCTGTCCAACAGCCGCGATCGCCTCCTGCCGGACTGAAATTGCGCTATTCCTGTGGGAGCTGCGTCAACCTTATAAATCAGGCCAACGCCCAATCCACCAGCACCTGCAAGCGCCCTTGCGAACACCGCTCAACCCGCGCCTCGACGCCATACACCTCAGCCAGCAGTTCAGGCTGCAGCACCTCCTCCGGCGCTCCGCACGCCACGACCCTGCCCCCGCGCAACACCACCAGCCAGTCGGCATGGCTCGCGGCCAGGTTGATATCATGCAACACCGCCACTGCCAGCAACCGATGCGCCACCACCCGCTCGCGCACCGCGCCCATCACCCGCAACTGGTAATGCAGGTCCAGCGCACTGGTCGGCTCATCGAGCAACAGCACCTGCGGATTGCGCGCCATCAACTGCGCCAGCGCCACCAGTTGCCGCTGGCCACCGGACAGGCTGTCGAGCGAGCGCTCGGCCAGCGCCTCGATACCGAGCTGACGCAATGCCTCGTAGGCGTTGCCAAGCAGGTCATCCGTACCACTCACGCGCAACGCCGCGACAATGCTTTCCAGCACCCCAAGGGCTATCCCCGGTGGCAGTTGCTGGGGCATGTAGGCCAGCCGTCGTGAGCGCTCGGCAAAGCTCAGTCGGGTCACGTCCTGGCCATCCAGGCTCAAGCCGCCCTTCATCCGCTCCAGCCCCGCCAGCGCCCGCAGCAAGGTCGACTTGCCCGCACCATTGGGACCGACCAGCGCCACCAGGCTACCGGCCGGCAGCTCCGGCAAGCTCACCCCGTGCAGGATCTGCCGCGCACCATAGGCGACCGCCACCTCATCGATCAACAGGCTCACAGTCTTCTCCCCCGGCGGAATACCAGCAGCACGAACACCGGCACCCCGACCAACGCCGTGACAATGCCCACCGGCACGATCACCCCGGGCAGGATCAGCTTGCTGGCAAGCGACGACATCGACAACATCAACGCCCCCACCAGCGCGCTGGCCGGCAGCAGAAAGCGTTGGTCCTCACCGACCAGCAAGCGGGCGATATGCGGCCCGACCAGGCCGACGAAGCCGATGGTGCCGACGAATGCCACGGCCGTGGCCGACAGCAGGCTGATGCGCAGCAGCGAGGCAAAGCGCAGGCGCCGGGTGTCCACGCCAAAACTGCGCGCGCGGTCCTCGCCCATGCGCAACAGGGTCATGGCCGGCGCGGCGCGCAGCGAGAACGGCAACAGCAGCGCCAGCACCAGGGCGAGGATGCCGAGCTTCTGCCAGTCGGCCCGGGCCAGGCTGCCCAAGGTCCAGAACACCAGTTGCTGCAGCACGTCTTCGGTGGCCAGCAACTGCAGCAGCGAAACCAGCGCATTGCAGCTGAACACCAAGGCAATGCCGAACAGCACTAGGCTCTCCACCCCTGCACCTCGCAAGCGCGACATGGCCTGCAGCAACACCACCGACAGGCAGGCGAAGACGAAGGCCATCACCGTCACCTGCGCGCTTGGCGCCAGCCACGCGATACCCAGTGGATAGGCGATCGCCAGCGATGCACCGAGCGCCGCCGATGACGACACGCCGAGGGTGAAGGGGCTGGCCAGCGGGTTGTCGAGGATCGCCTGCATCTCGGCGCCAGCGAGCGCCAATGCCGAGCCCACCTGTACCGCCATCAGCGAGTACGGCAGGCGCACGTTCCAGATGATCACCCGCTCGGTGGCGCTCAGCGTCGCCGGGTCGAAGATGCCCTGCAGCAGCTGCCCGAGGCTCATACCCGAGGCACCACTGGCCAGGTCTCCGAGCACCGACAGCAGCAGCATCAGCGCCAGCGCGAATACCAGCAAGGCCCGCCGCCAGAGCAGGCGGCGGTAATGCCAGGCGGCGAGTGCCGCACCCTCCTGCGCCAGCGCGGTCACTTGGCGTCGACCCAGTACTGGCCGTCCAGGCCTACCTTCAGCATGCGGTTGATTTCACCCAGGGTGGCCTGTGGGTCGACATCCTCGAAGCGCTCGGGATGCACCCAACGCGCCATGGCCTCGATCGCGAGGATGTTGAACGGCGAGTTGTAGAAGTCATGCCACAGGCCGTGGGCCTGCCCAGCCTGGATCGGCCGCAGCGGCGCGAACTCAGGGCGTGCAGTGATCTTCGCCAGGCTCTGGCGGGCAGTCTCGGTGGATACACCCGCGCCCAGCAGCACGCCCGGCGCACGGTTGCCGGTGGCGATGTACACGTCCGGGTCGGCTTGCAGCACGTATTCGACACTGACGTCGCCCAGCGCGCCCGGCACCACGTCGGCGCCGATATTGTGCCCGCCGACTGCCTCGACCACGCTGCCCAGCCCGCTCTTGCCGGTGGTATGCCCCGGTGCCTGCCACACGCCCGCCAGCAGTTCGAGAAACACTTTCGGCCGCTCACTGGGCTTTAGCGAGGCCACGCTGTCGGTGATGTGCTTGAGGTGGCGGTCGTACAGGCTCAGGTATTCCTGCGCCTGCTGTTCACGCCCGAGCAAGACGCCCAGCGCCTGCATGCTGACATGAGTATTGCTGATCGGGTGCACGCGGAAGTCGACGAACAGCACCGGCACCCCGGCCTTTTCCAGCAGGTCGGCCACCGGGCTGTGCTGGGTCGGGCCTTCGCCGGCGATGCTGAAGATCGCCAGGTCCGGCTTGAGCGCGAGGATCTGCTCGGCACTGACGCTCTGCTCAGAGGCCTGGCCGATCAATGGCAGCCTGGCGACCTGCGGGTACAGCTTGGCGTAGACATCGTAGGTGTGCGGATCGAGCAGGCGCATGTCGTTCTGCCAGCCGACCACGCGCTGGAACGGGTCGTCGCGGTCGAGCAAGGCCAAGGCGAAGAACAACCGCCCTTCGCCGAGCACGATGCGCTGCGGCGCATGATCGACGTCGACCTTGCGCCCGAGCACGTCGGTCACTTCCACGGCACTGGCGGTTTGCGCAAAGCCGGCAGTGGTCGCCAGCACCACGAGGGCAAGCAGCAGGCGCTGCCGAATACAACGAAGAAAGCACATCGGGGAATCCTCTTGAAGAGAATCAGTCGCATCTGAAGCGGGGCATTCTAGCCAGCCGCCTTCCCCTGCCGATGTGCGCAAATGTATTGGCTTGTCGGGCGCTCGTTACAGTTTCACCAGGTCAGGCAGATCTTGCCGAAATGCCGGTTGCTCTCCTGATAGCGGAACGCCTCGACGATCTGCTCCAGCTCGAAATGCTTGTCCACCACTGGCCGCAAGCCGTTGGCATCGATCGCCCGCACCATCGCCTGCTGCTGCGCACGGCTGCCCACCAGCACACCTTGCAGGCGGATCTGCCGCACCAGTGCCTGCACCAGCGGCAGCTGCCCGGCCACGCCGGTAAGAATGCCGATCAGCGACACGTGCCCACCGATGCGCGCGGCGATCATCGACTGCTCCAGGGTCGCCGGCCCGCCCACTTCGATCACATGATCGACGCCGCGATTGCCCGTGAGCTCACGCGCCTTCTCACCCCAGGCCGGGGTGCTCTTGTAGTTGATCAGGTGGTCGGCGCCGAGGGCTTTCAGGCGTTCGAGCTTGGCGTCGCTGGACGACGTGGCGATGACCGTGGCACCTGCCAGCTTGGCGAACTGCAGGGCGAAGATCGACACACCACCGGTGCCCTGCACCAGCACCGTGTCACCCGGCTTGAGGTGGTCATCGCTCATCAAGGTGCGCCAGGCGGTAAGGCCGGCCGTGGTCAGGGTCGCAGCCTCGGCATGGCTGAAGCCCTTGGGTGCCAGGGTGAACGAGGTGGCCGCAGCCGTGACCTGTTCGCGGGCATAACCATCGATGCCGTCACCAGGCACCCGGCCAAAGCCTTCGACATTGGCCTGGCCGTCGAGCCAGTCGGGGAAGAAGGTGCTGACGACGTTATCGCCGACCTTGAACTCGCTCACACCCGCACCGACCGCGATCACTTCGCCGGCACCGTCGGCCATAGGAATGCGCCGCTCGCTCGGGCCCCACATGCCGCTGACCACGGCGAAGTCGTGATAGTTGAGGGAGCTGGCATGCAGCTGCACGGTGATCTCGCCGGCCTTGGGCGCTGGGGCCTCGCAGATGCCGACTTCGACCTTGTCGTAGCCGCCGCCGGGTTGCACATAGATGGCCTTGCTGGTCATGAGTGAGGCTCCATTCAGAGGAAAGACTGGGGTTCAGCATAGCCAGTAGCGGCCCTTTCGCGGGACAAGCGAAGAGGCCTGCACAGGTAACAGAAAACTCAGCCCAGCATCACCCGTAATGCCCGGCAATCTGCCGCATGCCAATCCACCAGCTCCGGCCATGGATTATCCGGCAGATTCACCAACACCGTGCGCGCCCCTGCCGCCCGCCCACAATCCAGGTCAAAGCGGTAATCCCCAACCATCACCAACTCGCCGGGCGCCACACCCCAGGCGCGGGCAATCTTCAACAGCCCATCCGGGCTCGGCTTGGGCTCTGCCTCATCGCGCCCGAGAATGTGCTCGACCGCAAAGCAGTCCGCCAGGCCGATTGCCTCAAGCGTCACATGCGCCAGCTCCCGCGCATTGCGGGTCAGGATGCCCAGGCGGCAACCACGCTCGGCCAGTTCACGCACCAGCTCCACCGCCCCGGTGGCCGCTGTCGAGGCAATCGCCAGGTCGCGTTCATGTTCCAGCAGCCAGGCATGCTTGGCCGCCGCTTCCGCCGCCGGCAGCGCCGCCAGGTGGGTGAGAATGTCGTGCTCGGCCGGGATATCCAGGGCCACGCGGATGGCGGCGAAATCGTGCACCGCCACGGTCAGGGTGCCATCCATGTCGAACACCCAGTTGTGGATTTCGCCCAGGCTCATGCCCAATCCTTGCGGTGACGAATCAGGCCTTCCTGGGTCGACGACGCCACCAGCTGGCCGGCGCGGTTGAAGATGCTGCCGCGGCAGAAGCCACGGGCATTGCCTGCCCACGGGCTGTCGGTGGCGTACAGCAGCCACTCATCGGCGCGCAGGTTGTGGTGGAACCACAGCGAATGATCGAGGCTGGCGATCTGCATGTCGCGCTGCCACACCGACTTGCCATGGGGCAGCAGCGAGGTGGTCAACAGGCCGAAATCGGAGGCGTAGGCCAGCAGGTACTTGTGCAGTGCAGGTACGTCCGGGAGTGTGCCGTCGGCGCGGAACCAGGCGTACTTCACCGGGTCGCCGGGCTGGGGATTGAACGGGTCGCGCTCGGTCACCGGGCGGATCTCGATCGGCTTGGCGCACAGCACCTTGTCGCGGATGCGCTCGGGCAGCTTGTCGGCATGGGCGCTGGCCAGTTCGACTTCGGTCGGCAGGTTTTCCGGGCCGACCACATCGGGCATCTGCACCTGGTGCTCGAAGCCTTCCTCGTCGTACTGGAACGACGCGCTGCAGGTGAAGATCGGCTGGCCCTTCTGGATCGCCGTCACCCGCCGGGTGCTGAAGCTGCCGCCGTCACGCACGCGGTCCACCGAATAGACCACCGGCAGGCTGGCATCGCCCGGGCGAAGGAAGTAACCGTGCAACGAATGCACATGGCGCGCATCCTCGACCGTCTGGCTGGCGGCCGACAGCGACTGGCCCAACACCTGGCCACCGTACAGCTGGCGGAAGCCCAGGTCCTGGCTGCGGCCACGGAACAGGTTCTCCTCGATCGACTCGAGGCTCAACAGGTCGACCAGGTCGTCCAACACATGACTCATCGGGGGTTCTCCTTGTAGGAGCGAGCGTGCTCGCGATGCGCCGCATGAGCGGCGCTCGGTTTCACAGGCGCTGAACATTTTTCGGCGAGCACCTTGCAGATCTTGTAGATAGAGAAATGATACAGGGTTTGTCATCAACGCCGTGCATGGCGGCTCATTCAGTGCGCAGGGTTTGCTCCCAATGCGCGCGGTCAATGCGGTACAGCACATGAGGGCGCAGCGGGTGGCCGATGGGCAGGCGGGGGTGGTCGAAGCTGCCATTGGCGTCCTGGACCATGCCGATGGCCTGCATGACTTTCTGCGACGGCAAGTTGCTCTCGCTAGTGAACGACACCACCTCCTCCACACGCAATTGGGCGAAAGCACAACGCAGGCAAGTCCACGCCGCCTCGCTGGCAAAACCCAGGCCCCAGTGGCGTCGGGCCAGGCGCCAGCCAATCTCCACCGCCGGGACGAACGGCGCGTCGAAATTGACATTGAGCAAGCCCGTCATGCCGATGAAAGCCCCGCTGTCCTTTCGCTCCAAGGCCCACAGGCCGAAGCCATATTCGTTGAAGTGGCCACGAATCCTGCCGATCAGCGCCGCAGCCTCAAGCCGCGTCATCGGCGCCGGGAAATAACGCATCACCTGCGGGTCGGCGCATAGCGCGGCGAACTCGCGCAGGTCGTCATCGTGCCATTGGCGCAGCACCAGGCGTGCGCTTTCCAGGTGGAGGATGGGGGTCATGGGACGAGCTCCGGTTTTGCGCTGTGGCATTTAACAGCGTAGGCGCGGCCAGGTTTTTCACGCAACCGGCGGCGCCCGGAATGCAATTTTCACAACCCCTTCACCCGCCCCCGACAGACGGCTGAGCACAATACCGCCACACCACCGCCGCGCCATTGGAGTGACGCATGCAGCCGAGCAACATCTTGGGCCATCCCGCCATCCACGCCCGCCGCAAGCGACGCATGTCACGCAAAGCCCTTGGTGCCGCTCTCGGCCTGTGCATGGTGATCGCGGCAGTGACCACCTGGCTGGCGACGAGGACCCATATCGTGGACCTTGGCAACGAGCAACAGTTGAGTGAAAGCGGCCTCCTGCAAGACTGGGCCGAAGGCGCGGTGATCGTGATGATCCGCCATGCCGAGCGTTGTGACAGCGCACCCGGCCCGTGCCTGAACGACCCCACCGGCATCACCGTGGCCGGCAGCGAGGCCGCCACGCGGGTCGGCCAAGGCTTTAAGCAACTGGGCCTGAGCAATGCCGATGTGCTCGCCAGCCCCAAAGTGCGCACCCTGCAAACCGCGCACTTCATCCTTGGCCAGGCCGTACCGAGCGAAGCCTGGCTGGAAAGCTGCGACAACCAGTTCGCCAGTGAAGCGCTGGAACGCAAGCGTGCAGGGCACAACCTGGTGCTGGTGACCCACAATGGCTGCATCGACCATTTCGCCCGCCAGCAACGGGTGGCCGGTGGTGAACGCGAGAGCAACTACACCAGCGCGCTGTTCGTCTCGGTGGACGCCAATGGCAAGGCGCGAATCCTTGGACGCTTGAACGAGCCGGACTGGCAACGGGTATTGGCCAGCGCAGGGAAATAACTGGCAAGATCAGCGCTGGCCCTGATTGCGAAGTCCCCATGCCGTTGCCGCTGATCTACCACGAAGACTACAGCCCGGAATTCCCCGCCGAGCACCGCTTTCCCATGGACAAGTTCCGCCTGCTGCGCGACCACCTGGTCGACAGCGGGCTGACCACCGACCAGGCCCTGCTGCGCCCTGACATCTGCCCCAACGATATCCTCGCCCTGGCCCATGATCGCAGCTACATAGAGCGCTACATGAATGGCGAGCTGTCCCGCGAGGACCAGCGCCGCCTCGGCCTGCCCTGGAGCGAAGCCCTGGCCCGGCGTACCGTGCGCGCGGTGGGCGGCTCGCTGTTGACCGCCGAGATGGCGCTGCAGCACGGCATCGCCTGCCACCTGGCCGGCGGCACCCACCACGCCCACTACGACCACCCGGCCGGCTTTTGCATCTTCAATGACCTGGCAGTGATCAGCCGCTACCTGCTCGAAGCCGGCCGCGTGCACCGGGTGCTGATCTTCGACTGCGATGTGCACCAGGGCGACGGCACGGCACGCATCCTCCACGACACCCCGGACGCCATCACCGTGTCCCTGCACTGCGAGCAGAACTTCCCGGCGCGCAAGGCCCACAGTGACTGGGACATTCCCCTGCCACGCGGCATGGGCGACACGGCTTACCTGAAGGTGGTGGAGGACGCGCTGAACTACCTGCTGCCGCTGTATCAACCCGACCTGGTGCTGTACGACGCCGGCGTCGATGTGCACAAGGACGATGCGCTGGGCTACCTGCAACTCACCGACCAGGGCCTGGCGGCGCGTGACGAGCGGGTGATGCGCCACTGCCTGGGCCGCGATATCCCGGTGGTCGGAGTGATCGGTGGGGGCTACAGCAAGGACCGTGAAGCCCTGGCCAGGCGCCACGGCATTCTTCACCACAGTGCGGCGCGAGTCATCGGTTGTTCACAATGACTGTGGAACCGCTTGTGGATAACCTGCGGGAAAGGCGCTGCAGCCCTTTACGGGCTTGGCCTGTAGAGCATTGATCATTTTTTGTTCAGTACTTAGGTTGGCCCGGCTGCGCTAGAATGAGCGTCTTTTCCACAGCCTTTTGCCTACCATGTCTGAAAAATCCCCCATTTCCCCTCCCCTGGCCGTCGTTATTGGCGGCGGCCCTGCCGGCTTGATGGCTGCAGAAGCCATGGCCCAGGCGGGCCTGGCGGTGGAAGTGTTCGACGCCATGCCATCGGTGGGCCGCAAGTTCCTGCTGGCCGGCGTCGGCGGCATGAACATCACCCATTCGGAAGTTTATCCACAGTTCGTTTCGCGCTATGCCGAGCGGCAGAGCGAGATCGACGGGTTGTTGCGCGACTTCGATGCCGATGCGCTGCGCCAGTGGATTCACGGGCTGGGTATCGAAACCTTTGTCGGTACGTCGGGCCGGGTTTTTCCGACCGACATGAAAGCTGCCCCGCTGCTGCGCGCCTGGCTGAAGCGCCTGCGTGACAACGGTGTAGTTATCCACACCCGCCATCGCTGGCTGGGCTGGAATGCCGACGGTAGCTTGCGTATCGCTTATCCACAGGGTGAACGGCAGGTCAAGGCCGACGCCGTGGTGCTGGCCCTCGGTGGCGCCAGCTGGGCAAGGCTGGGCTCCGATGGTGCCTGGCAACCGCTGCTGGCCGAACGCACTGTGGATATCTCGCCGCTGCGGCCGAGCAATTGCGGTTTCGAGGTCGAAGGCTGGAGTCCAGTGCTTGTGGACAAGTTCGCAGGGGCACCGCTGAAGAACATTGCCCTGAGCGTGCCGGGCATGGCGCCGCGCAAAGGCGAGTTCATCCTCACCGCACAGGGCGTCGAGGGTAGCCTGGTGTATGCGTGGTCGGGGCAATTGCGCCAGGCCATCGAACATGAGGGGCAAGCCAGGCTGTTGCTCGACCTGTTGCCGGACAAGCCTGTGGACAAGATCGCCCAGGCGCTGGCAAAACCACGCGGGTCGCGGTCGATGGCCAAGCATCTGCACAGCCAGTTGGGGATCGACGGGGTCAAGGCGGGGTTGCTGCGGGAGCTGACGGATCAGGCGACGTTTGCCGATCCTCAGGCATTGGCGCGGGCGATCAAGGCCTTGCCGATCACGCTGGTACGCACGCGTCCGCTGGATGAAGCGATCAGCAGTGCCGGTGGCGTGCGTTTCGAAGGGCTGGATGAAGGGTTGATGGTTCGCCGGATGCCGGGAGTGTTCTGTGCGGGCGAGATGCTCGACTGGGAGGCGCCGACTGGGGGGTATCTGCTGACGGCGTGCTTTGCCAGTGGATTGCGAGCGGGGCGTGCTGCAGCAGACTGGCTCAGTTCCTGACAACTTGTGGGAGCCGCGCTTGCCGGCGATGGGCCGCGAAGCGGCCCCACGATTTCAAGGTTGTTGCATAAATTGAGGGGCCGCTTCGCGGCCCATCGCCGGCAAGCGCGGCTCCCACAGGGGATCGCGCCAGCTTTAAGAATTCCCAAAACTACGGTTTGCGCTTGCGCGGCCCGCCGTTGAAGCTTGGCACCTTGCGCACAGCCTTCACCGATGGCTCGGCAGCTCCTGCCTCGGCACTGTCCATCCAACGCCCCAGCCCACGCTTGGCGCTGTTCTCTTTCGGTTTCTTGGGCTTCTTCGGCTTCTTGATCACCTGGCCACTGGCATCGGTCATCGGTACCCGGTGCTCGGGGATGAAGTCCGGCTCTTCATGACGCGGCAAGGTCTGCCGGGTCAGTACTTCAATCGCCGACAGCATCTGCACTTCATCGGCACACACCAGCGAGATCGCCTCGCCCTTGTTGCCGGCCCGGCCGGTACGGCCAATGCGGTGGACGTAATCCTCGGCCACGATCGGCAGGTCGAGGTTGACCACCAGCGGCAGGTCGTCGATATCCAGGCCACGGGCCGCGACATCGGTCGCTACCAGCACCTGGATTTCCCGCGCCTTGAAACTGTCCAGCGCGCGCTGGCGGGTGGCCTGCGGGCGGTCGCCGTGGATGCCGTCGGCATTGACACCTTCAGCCAGCAAGCGCTCGACCAGCTGATCGACGCCATTGCGGGTCTTGGCGAATACCAGCACCTGCTTCCAGCGCTGCTTGCGCAGCAGGTGCATGAACAAGTCGGTCTTGCGCTTCTTGTCCACAGGCACCAGCCACTGCTTGACGGTGGTCGCCGCAGCGTTGCGCGGGCTGACTTCAATGCTCAGCGGGTCGTTCAGGGCCAGGCCTGCAAGCATGCGGATCTGCTCGGAGAAGGTGGCGGAGAACAGCAGCGTCTGGCGCTTGCGCGGCAAGGCGGCGTACACCGACTGCAGCTCCTCGGCAAAACCCAGGTCGAGCATGCGGTCGGCTTCGTCGAGCACCAGGGTCTGCACCTGGTTGAACTTCACTGCGTTCTGACGGAACAGGTCGAGCAGACGACCGGGCGTTGCCACCAGCAGGTCGACGCCACGGCGCAGGCGCATCATCTGCGGGTTGATGCTGACCCCGCCGTACACCGCGTAGGTGCTCAGCGGCAGGTTCTCGGCATACTCGCGCACGTTGTTGTGCACCTGCTCGGCCAGCTCGCGGGTCGGCACCAGCACCAGCGCACGGATCGAGTTGCTGGCAACCTTCTCACCTTCCAACGCCAGGCGTTGCAGCACTGGCAAGGCGAAACCGGCGGTCTTGCCGGTGCCGGTCTGGGCTGCGGCCATCAGGTCGCGGCCGGCCAGCACGGCAGGGATGGCCTTGGCCTGGACCGGGGTTGGGGTGGTGTAGTCCAGCTGCTGCAAGGTGCGCAGCAGCGGTTCGATCAGGCCGAGTTGGGCGAAATTCATGGCAATACCGTCAGGGGGTTCAGCGAAGGCGGCAAGTTTACCGCATCGCCCCTGGCTACTTGCAGATTTCGCCCTTCAACGGTTGCTCGGGCGCCTTACGCCACTGCGGCAGGCCGATCAGTACCACGGCGCCGATGATCACCGCCATGGCCAGGCATTCTTCCGCGCCGATCTCTTCGCCGGCGAAGAGGATGCCCAGCAGCACCGCCACCGCCGGGTTGACGTAGGCATAACTGGTGGCTGCGGCCGGGCGCACGTTCTTGAGCAGGTACATGTAGGCACTGAAGGCGAGGATCGAGCCGAACAGCACCAGATAGGCCAGCGCGCCCCAGCCAGCAGCAGTCGGCATCTGCGTCATGCGCTCACCGGACAGCACGCTGCCCAGCAGCAATACCGCACCGCCGACCAGCATCTCGGCAGCACTGGCCATCGGCCCCTGGGGCAGCGGCAGGCTTTTGCTCCACACCGAACCGAATGCCCACGAAGCCGCAGCGAACAGGATCAGCGCCGCGCCGATGGGGCTGGCCTGCAGGTTCGAGCCGAGGTTGAGCAAAGCGATGCCGAGCAGGCCAAGGAAGATCCCGGCCCATTCCAGGCGCGAGTTGCGGTGGCCGAACAGCAAGCCAAAGACCAGGGTGAACAGCGGCACCGTGGCCACTGCCAACGCCGCCACGCCCGATGCCACGCCAGCATGCTCGGCCACGGTCACACCACCGTTGCCGCAGCTGAGCAGCAGAAAGCCGATGGCACCTGCAGCACGCCATTGTGGCCAGGTCGGTGCCGGCACCCCGCGCCAGCGCAGGAAGCCGTACAGCAAACCGCCCGCGATCAGGAAGCGCACCCCCGCCATCAGCATCGGCGGCCATGACTCGACGCCAATGCGGATGAACAGGTAAGTGGAACCCCAGACCAGGTACAAGGCCAGGAAGGCACCGACAAGCAGCAGCGGAAAGCGACGGGAGGCAGGCATGGCAGACAACTCAGAAATCCGTTTTCGGGTGACCGAGTTTAGGGCCGCGTGGAAGTAAAGATAAGTTACAAAACAGCGCGAAATGAGCGGCACACTTTCGGTGCGCTCGCCTTGAGGCCGGTTGTGTATTCAAGATCGAGCGCCGCCCGCGCGGCGCATCGCGAGCTGCGCTCGCTCCTACGTTTGTTTCGGGCCAATTATTCCTGGGGGATTTGCGCGCGAACGCCTTGGCGCATGGCGTTTTATCGCGTCGAACGAACACGGCGGTCGCGCGCGTCTGTCACAGGTGTTACTGGCCAAAAACAGACGTAGGAGCGAGCGCAGCTCGCGATGCGCCGCGCGGGCGGCGCTCGATTTCACAGGCGCCCAAAATGCAGAGGCAAGCACCGCCCCACCTCAATGCTTCAACAACAAACGCCCCTCGATGGGCACATAACGGGTGGCGGCACGAATCAGCGACAACGCTGTCAGGCCGGGGACGCCATAGACCACCGCCTCGGCGCCGTGGCGCTGGATGACCCGTTCCAGCAGCAGGTCGAAGTCACCATCACCGGAGGCCAGCACCACTTGGTCGACCCGGCTGGCCGCATCGATCACATCGAGGGTAATGCCCACGTCCCAGTCGCCCTTGGCCGAACCGTCGCTGCGCTGGATGAACGGTTTCAAGCGCACATCAAAACCCAGGTTGCGCAGGATCTGCTGAAACTGCTGCTGCTTGCTGTCGCCGCGATCGATGGCATAGGCCACGGCCTCGACGATCTCGCCTTCGCGGCTGACGTCCTTCCACAGTGCGGTGTAGTTGAAATGGCAGCCGTGGGCCTGGCGCACGGTGTAGTAGAGGTTCTGCACATCGGCGAACAGCGCGATCTTTTTCACCACATACCCTCGACATGAAAAGGGGCGCAAAGCGCCCCTTCGGAAATGCCAGCAGTATGCCAGACCGGTCAGACGAACGTATCGTCATCCGAGAAGAAGCCACCGTCATCGCTGCCATAGTCGGTGTCGGCAAAACCACCCTGCTCATTGCCCCAGCCGCCATTGTCAGCCACTTGCTGCTGCCCGCCCTGGTCATTCCAGCCGCCGTTGTCACTGGCCGGTGCCGGCTCTTCCTTGATCACCTCGACCACCTCTTCAGGCTGCGAGTGGTGGTTGAACAGGCTGCTGATGCCTTGCGCCAGCAACACGCCACCGGCAACCCCCGCAGCGGTCTGCATCGCGCCGCCGAGGAAGCTGCTGGCTCCGCTGCGCGCCGGCGCGGCGCCAAAACCGGCCTGTTGCGGTTGTGCTTGCATTTGTGGCTGCGACTGGGAGAAGCCCGGCGCACTCGGCTCGCGCCAGCCGCCACCCGATGCTACCGGCGCACTTGGGCGCTGCGGTTGAGCCGGCTCGGGATTACGCGCACCGGCACCGAAGATGCTCGACAGGAACCCACCCCCGCCATTGCCACTACTGGCACGGGTCGCGTCGAGCTGGGCGCGGGCTTGCTTCAGCTCGGCCTCCAGCTGCTTGTTCTGCTCGTCCAGGCGCTTGATCGCGGCTTCCTGAACCAGGATCGCCTGGGCCATGTAGTAAGGCGCTGCCGGCTGCTGGCGCACATGCTCCTCGATCCGTGCCTGCGCCTGCGCATCACGCGGCTGGCTCGGGTCTTCGGCTTGTTTGATGCGGCCAAACAGGCCGTCGATCAGGGTTTGTTCATCAGTGTTCATTGGGCTACCTCATGGGCTAGCAGGACATCGGACATGGCAAAGATGGGGCGCAAGGGCTATGGATTCAATCACTGCACGGGTGAAACTTTTTTCAGCAAGTGACAGCTCTGGGCTAAAGTTAGGCCCCTGCTTTTACTGCCTTGCGATGTTGACTGATGAATCCGCTGAGCGTTCTGCGCGACTCCCTGTACTTCTTCCGCCGCCACCTGGCCAGCATCATCCCGCTGTGCCTGCCGCTGGTGGTGCTCGAAGCCCTCATTACCCAACTGCTGTATCGACAGTTGGGCGACCAGGCCTCGCCGGCCTACGGCATGCTGATCAGTCTGTTGTTCTACCCGCTGTATAGCGCAGCGCTGATCCTCTACCTGGATACCCGCAGCAACGGCCAGGAGATTGCCAAACGCGACCTGTTTGCCCGCGCCCTGCAGCTGTGGCCGCAACTGGCCCTGCTGATCCTGATCAGCTCGCTGCTGATCATGGCCGGGTTGGCGCTGTTCATCTTCCCGGGCGTGTGGATCATGATCAACCTGGTGTTCGCCGAATACCTGCTGGTACTGCGTGGCCTGCCAGTGGTGCAGTCGATGCGCGAGAGCGCGCGCATGACCACCGGGCACTTCATGCGCATCATGATTTGCGTGGTGGGCGTGCTGGCGCCGATCTGGCTGATCGACGGGCTGCTGCTGATGGCCATCCCCGAGCCCTCGCCAGCAGCCGAACTGACCATGGACAGCTTGAGCGGCTTCCTGCAGCTGTTCAGCACCGTGGTGCTGTATCGCCTGTTCATGCTGCTGGAAGCAGAAAGCTGAACAACATCTTCCCGCCCCTCAAGTACCCCGTGGCTTGGCCCGCGCGGTAGCCTCGGCCACCAGGGGGTCATCCGGCCAGTAGTGCTTGGGGTAGCGGCCCTTTAAGTCTTTCTTCACTTCGGCATAGGTCGTGCGCCAGAAGTTGGCGAGGTCCTGTGTCACTTGCACTGGTCGTCGCGCCGGTGACAACAGGTGCAGCTTCACCTGCTGGCGACCCTGGGCAATACGCGGGGTGTCGGCCAGGCCGAACAGCTCCTGCAGGCGCACGGCGAGGATCGGCGGATTTTCGCTGTAGTCCAGGCGGATGTTCGAGCCGGACGGCACCGTCAGATGCGCCGGTGCCCATTCGTCCAGGCGCTGTGGCAACGGCCAGGGCAGCAGGTTGCGCAGTATCGATGGCAAGTCCAGGGCGGCGAAATGGCTCAGGCGCGAAACCTTGCCCAGGTAGGGCTGCAGCCAGTCTTCCAGCGTCGCAAGCAGTGCCTCGTCACCCAGATCGGGCCATTCGCTTTGCCCCTCCTTGCCCAGATCCAGCTGGCGCAATAGCGCCACCCGCGCCTGCCATTGGCGCAGCTCCGGGGTCCAGGTCAACAGGTTCAGGCCCTTGCGCCGCACCAGGCCAAGCAGCGCCTTGGCCCGGGCTTCATCATCCAGCTTGGGTAACGGTTCGCGGCCCAGTACCAGCTCGCCGACCTTGGTCTGGCGTTCGGCACGCAGCACCTGTTCGCGCTCGTCCCAGTCGAGGATATCGACGCGCTCGACCTGCTCGGCCAGCACATCATCGAGCAGCGCCGGGTCGAACTCGGCCGCCAGGTAGATACGCTCTTCCCGCTGGCCCTGGCGGCTACCGAGGTCGGCGATCACCAGCCACGGGCATTTCATCAACGCGTCGACCTCGGCGAACAAGGCGGCACGGCCATTGGCCAGACGATACTCGGCGCCACCTTCGCGACGCTGCTGGGCAACACGGTCGGGATAGGCCAGCGCCAGCAAGGCCCCAAGCCAGCGCGGATGGTCGGGGTCGGCAACCGCCGCAGCGGCCTTGCCGCGCAACAGGCCACGGTATTGCCGGGCGAGTTGCCGTGCACGCTGCACGCCACCCTGGCCACCCCGGTTGGCCTTGCTTTCGCCGCTGACCAGCGTCAGTCGGCTGTGCAGGTCGGCACCGCCACCGCGCTGGATATCGCGCTCGCCCAGCAAGGCGGCGACATCGCAGGCCATCGTTGCCAGGCCTAGGTCCTGGCCACGCAACAGCAGGTGAGCGATGCGTGGGTGAGCCGGCAGCTCGGCCATGGCCTGGCCGTGGTCGCTGAGGCTGTCACGGCTGCCCGGCTTGAACGCACCCAGCCGCGCCAGCAGGTCCTGGGCCTGGGAGAAGGCGGCTGCCGGCGGCTGGTCGAGCCAGCGCAGCTGCTCTGGCGTGACACCCCAGCGAGCAAGCTGCAGGGCCAGGCCAGCGAGGTCGGCCTGGAGGATCTCGGCGCTGCCATGGGCGGCCAACTGGTCATGCTGGGCTTCGGACCACAGGCGGTAGCACACCCCTGGCTCCAGGCGCCCAGCTCGGCCGGCGCGCTGGGTGGCGCTGGCGCGGGAGATACGCTGGCTGTCCAGGCGGGTCATGCCGCTACCTGGATCGAAACGCGGCACGCGGGCCAGGCCGGCATCGATGACCACGCGCACGCCGTCGATGGTCAGGCTGGTTTCGGCGATATTGGTGGCCAGCACCACCTTGCGCAGGCCCTTGGCCGGCGGGTCGATGGCAGCGCGTTGGGCATTGAGGTCCAGTTCGCCGTGCAGCGGGCATAGCAGCACATCCGGCCGCTCACCCAGTGCATCCTGCAGGCTTTGATGCACACGGCGGATCTCGGCCTGGCCGGGCAGGAACACCAGCACACTGCCGGGTTGTTCGGCCAATGCCAGCAGCACGTTGTCCACAACCCGCGGCTCGATGAACTCGCCCGGCTGGAACGGCCGACCCCAGCGGATATCCACCGGGTGCATGCGGCCTTCGCTGCTCACCACCGGCGCATCGCCCAGCAACCGCGACAGGCGCTCGCCTTCCAGGGTCGCCGACATCAGCAGGATTTTCAGCGCAGGGTCGTCACGCAGCAGTTCGCGGCCATTGAGGCTCAAAGCCAGGGCCAGGTCGGCATCCAGGCTGCGTTCGTGAAATTCATCGAAGATCAGCAGCCCTACGCCGTCGAGTGCCGGGTCGGCCTGCAAACGGCGGGTGAGGATGCCTTCGGTGACCACCTCGATGCGCGTGTTCGGCCCGACCTTGCTGTCCAGGCGAATGCGGTAGCCCACGGTTTCGCCGACCTTTTCCCCCAGCTCGCTGGCCAGGCGCTCGGCCGCCGCCCGCGCCGCCAGGCGGCGCGGTTCGAGCATGAGGATGGTCTGCCCGGCCAGCCACGGCTCGTTTAGCAGCGCCAGCGGCACGCGGGTGGTCTTGCCCGCACCGGGGGGCGCTTCGAGCACGGCCTCGTCGCGGTTTTCCAAGGCTTCGCGCAAGGCGGGCAAGACAGCATCGATCGGTAAAGAAATCATGGTGGTCCTCGAACAGTCTGGCGAGTATAACGGCGAACCCAGCCTGCTCTATCATGGTCTTAGCTTCAGGTGCTGGCGCTTCGCTTGCCCTGCTGAATACTTTTCGGAGATTTACATGCGCATCCCCTCCCGCGTCATTGGTGGCGCCCTGATCGTCACCCTGCTGACCCAGCTGACGGCCTGCGGCACCATCTTCTATCCAGACCGCCGTGGGCAGATCGGCGGCAAGATCGACCCCGTGGTTGCCGCAATGGACGCCATCGGTATCCTGTTCTACGTGATCCCGGGCCTGATCGCCTTTGGCATCGACTTCGCCACGGGCGCCATCTACTACAAGGGCGGGCACACGGCCCAAGTCGACCCGGTAAAACTGCGTGATGCCGTAAGCCCCGATGGCAAGGTCGACAACCTCAAGCTGCAAGCCATTCTCGAAAGCGAACTGGGCCAGCGCCTGCCGCTGGATGACCCACGGCTAATCCAGCACCGCGGCAGCGTCGAGCAGCTGGCGGCCTTGGGCCTGGTACCTGCGGCCTGATTTTCACAAGGACATCATCCTGGGCATGATTACCCCGGCCGAACACCAGCGCCTGCTGCGTCTGGCCACCCGCGCTTCACTGGCGGTGGCCAGCATTCTGGTCGCAAGCAAGGCCGTGGCCTGGTGGCTGAGCGGCTCGGTCAGCCTGCTGGCCGGGCTGACCGACTCGGCACTGGACGCGGTGGCGTCGTTCCTCAACCTGCTCGCCGTGCATTACGCCCTGCGCCCGGCCGATGACGACCACCGTTTCGGCCACGGCAAGGCCGAGGCCCTGGCGGGCATGGCCCAGGCTCTGTTCATCGGGGTCAGCGCGGTGTTGATCGGGGTGCAGGCTGTCGAGCGCCTGCAAGCACCCGAGCCGCTGGGTGACACGGCGATCGGCATCGCCGTGATGCTGCTGTCGCTGGCGCTGACCGTGGCCTTGCTGGCCTTGCAGCGCAAGGTCATCCGCCTGACCGGTTCCACTGCGGTGCGCGCCGACTCACTGCATTACCGCTCCGACCTGTTGCTCAACGGCAGCATCCTGCTCGCCCTGCTGCTGGCGCGCTTCGGCTGGCCGCAGCTGGATGCGCTGTTCGGTCTCGGCATCGCGTTCTACATCCTCTGGAGTGCGCTGCAGATTGCCCGCGAAAGCACGGCGATCCTGATGGACAAGGAATTGCCCGGCGACATTGGCGAAGGGATGGTCGAGCTGGTCCTGGGCATTCCCGGCGTGCAAGGCGTGCATGACCTGCGTACGCGGGTGTCGGGCAACCAGTGGTTCGTGCAACTGCACCTGGAACTGCCGGGGCAACTGCCCCTGATCGAGGCACACGACCTGTGCGTGCAGGCTTCGGCAGTCATCCGCCAGCGTTATCCACGGGCGGATGTGATGGTGCATGCCGACCCGGTGTGAATCAGTTGACGCTATAACCTCGGCCACTGAAACAGGCACTCAGCGCACGGCGGTAGTTGCTCGCCACTTCGACAGGTGGCGCATAGGGTGCCGTTGCCGGGTCAAAGCCTGACTGGCTCACTGCCCAGCGGTGGCATTGGTAGCGGTCCTGGTCCTGCTGCTCCTGCCCTTGGCCATACATCGGGTAGGCAATCACGTCGTAGCTGTTGCTGGCCGGGGCTGCCGCCGGCAACGGTGCCGGAGCCATGGCGGGCGGATTGACCACGACATACTCCTGGCTGTCGGCCAGGTACTGGTAGTAGGTGTCGGCCACCAGGAAAAACAGTGCGCCGCCCAGCCAGACTTCCCGCGCATAGGAAGGCAGGTAGTTGACCCGCACGCCGTAGGGCGGGGTCACCACCACGTAGCTGCCACCCTGCGGGCGGTACCAGTAGCCACCGGAGTAGAAGTAGTCATTGCCGCGGTACGGCACCTTCCAGTAGCGGTCCGGGAAGTGATCGATGGTGTGCCCCGGGCGATACTGAGGCCCAGGGCCCCAGCCATTGCCGTGGCCATCCGGGCGCCCCTGCCAGTCGCCGCCGGGCCGTTGCCCTGGGCCGCCGGCTTGCCAGTGGCGGTTGTCGCCGTTATGCCGGGGGATATCCTGGTAATAGCCCTGCCGCGCGGGCTGGGTCTGCTGCACTTCGCCACGCGAATTGAGCGGGCGACCAGAGCCACCCTCGTTGCCATGCCCTTCGCCATGCCCCTCATCCGGCCCTTCGGCCATGGCCCCGAAGCTGATGCTCAAACCCAGCAAACCTACACCTGCCAACTGCCAGATGCGCGACTTCATGTTGTTCCTCACGGTAAAGAAAACGGCATGCTGCCAGTCTACCGCGCTGGTACCACGGGCAGATGAAATCGCGGCCATGAAAAAAGGGAGGCCAGTGGCCTCCCTTTGAGAATTGTCGTCCGTGCTCGGCACTTGTGGCGCCGGCTCACCTCACAGCGTCTTCTGGAAGCTGTGTAGCCCGGGGGCCTGCAGATCCTGTTGGATGGCTGGCCGCGACCGCCCGCCTAGGGCGCGTCGCCGTGGACTGATGTCCGGGCAGTGATTCTGTAGGTAAAGATACGGGAGAGGCTGCAGCAGAGGATTGCTAAGATTGCTCAGATAAATAGCACTTGCGCAATTTTTAACCCTGGATCGATAATTCACCGCAATCTGAACAGAAAAGGCCTTTTCCATGAGCAAACTTGACCGCTACGACCTGAGCATCCTCGCCGAATTGCAGCGCGACGCGCGCATCTCCAACCAGGAGCTGGCCGAACGCATCGGCCTGTCGCCTTCGCCATGCTCGCGTCGGGTCAAGCAACTGGAAGACGACGGCTATATCTCGCGCCAGGTCGCCCTGCTCGACCGCAAGAAGCTCGGCCTGAGCCTGACCGCCTACGTGCTGATCGGCATGGACCGGCACACGCCGGAGCGCTTCGAAACGTTCGAAGCCGCCATCCGCAACCTGCCGCAGGTGCTCGAATGTAGCCTGGTCACCGGCATGGACGCCGACTACCAGCTCAAGGTGGTGGTGCCGGACATGGATCACTATCAGAAACTGCTGCTGGGCAGCCTGACCCGTATCGAAGGCGTGACCAGCGTGCGTTCGAGCTTCGTGCTCAATCAGGTACTGGCAAGCACCGAGCTGCCATTGACCCACCTGCGCTAAACGCCCGCTCGCCCGCGTATAATCGCAAGCTCAGCCTGCCTGGAGAACACAGATGGATCCCGCCGTATTCGAAGAGTGGATGATGATCGTGCTGGTCACCGTACTGATCGGTTTCATGGGCTTCATCGTCTGGGACCTGGCGAAAAAGTCCAAGGCCGGGCGCTTTGGCACGATGATCCTGTTCTTCGTGCTCGGCCTGGGAGTGCTGGCCTTCATCATCAAGAGCGTGGTGGTGGCATTCCTGGAAGGTGTGTAGGGCTTGTTCCGCGAATCGGCCTAAAGCTTGGGCGCTACTTCACGCCAGCACCCCTGCTCCAGCCCATCCAGCGCCCAATCGCCGATCCGCACCCGCACCAGGCGCAAGGTTGGCAAGCCCACTGCAGCAGTCATCCTCCGCACCTGGCGATTACGCCCCTCGCGAATCACCAGCTCCAGCCAACTGGTCGGCACGCTCTTGCGAAAACGTACCGGCGGATTGCGCGGCCATAGCTCGGGCTCGTCGAGGCGTCGGGCTTCAGCGGGCAAGGTCGGCCCGTCATTGAGCTCCACGCCATCGCGCAAACGCTGGATCTGTTCGTCGCTCGGTTCGCCTTCCACTTGCACCCAGTAGGTCTTGGGCAATTTGTGCTTCGGATCGGCAATGCGCGCCTGCAGCCCGCCATCGTTGGTCAGCAGCAACAAGCCTTCACTGTCACGGTCGAGCCGCCCGGCCGGGTATATGCCAGGGATGTCGATGAAATCCTTGAGGGTCGCGCGCCCTTCTCCGTCGCTGAACTGGGTCAGCACGTCGAATGGCTTGTTGAACAGGATCAGGCGTGGCTCGGCCGGTGGCGCCTTGGCCTGACGACGGGGGCCGGCAGGCCGCGCCTGGGGGCGGCGCGGCTTGGAACGGGGTGGCAGTGGCATGGATCCTCAGCGGAACGGCGGCTCATCGAAGCTGCGCAGTTTACGCGAGTGCAACGAATTGAGCTCGGTGCGCAGCAGGTCGAGGGCAGCAATGCCGATCTTCAGGTGCTGGCTGACCGCACGGTTGTAGAAGGCGTTGGCCGAACCCGGCAGCTTGATTTCGCTGTGCAGCGGCTTGTCGGAAACGCACAGCAAGGTGCCGTATGGCACCCGCAGGCGATAGCCCTGGGCAGCGATGGTGCCGCTTTCCATGTCCACCGCCACGGCACGCGACAGGTTGATCAGCGGTCGCTCCTGGGCCCAGCGCAGCTCCCAGTTACGGTCGTCGTAGGTCAGCACGGTGCCGGTGCGCAGGCGCTTCTTCAGTTCTTCGCCACGCTCGCCGGTAACCTGTGCCGCAGCCTCCTGCAGCGCCAGTTGCACTTCGGCCAGGGCCGGAATCGGAATGTTCGGCGGCACCACACGGTCGAGAATGCCATCACGGCGCATGTAGGCGTGGGCCAAGACATAATCGCCGATGGTCTGCGACTGACGCAGGCCACCGCAGTGACCGATCATCAGCCAGCAGTGCGGGCGCAGCACCGCCAGGTGGTCGGTGATGTTCTTGGCGTTGGACGGGCCGACACCGATATTGACCAGGGTCACGCCATCACCGTCGCCAGCGATCAGGTGGTAGGCCGGCATCTGATAGCGGTGCCAGACCACGCTGGCCACCAGGGCCTGGGTTTCGCCGTGGTCCATGCCCTTTTCGATCACCACGTTACCCGGCAGCACCATGCGCACGAAGCGCGGGTCTTCGCGTAGCTGCTCGAGGCCGTGGCTGATGAACTGGTCGACATAACGGTGGTAGTTGGTCAGCAGGATCCACGGCTGAACGTGGCGCCAGTCACTGCCGGTGTAGTGCACCAGGCGGCGCAGCGAGAAATCCACGCGGGCGGCATCGAACAGCGCCAGCGGCAGGGTTTCGGCATTGCCCCAGTCGCACAGGCCATCGGCGATGTTGTCGGTGGCTGCCGACAGGTCGGTGCTGGGGAACACCCGCGCCAGTTCGGCGGCGGTGATGCCGCTGCCGGCCAGCTCATCGCCCTGGTCGACCACATAGGGGTACGGGATGTTCTGCTCGCTGACGCCGACTTCCACGGTCACCGTGTAGTCATGCATCAGCGGGCGCAGCTGCTCAAGCAGGTAACCCCGAAATGCCGCAGGCTGGGTAACGGTGACGCTGTAGGTGCCCGCCACCTGGACCTTGGCATAGGCACGCGTGGTGGCGGCCACTTCGCCATGGCTGTAGTAGGTCAGGCGCAGTGCCGGGTAGCGGTACAAGGCGCGCTCATCGGCACCCGGCTCGGTACGGTCCTTCAGGTAACGCTTGAGGGCCTGGCTCAGGGCCCCGGTGGCCTGTTCATGCAAGGCCGCCAGACGGTCGACGGCCTGTTCGGGGGTATCAACGACTACAAAAGCTTGGCTCACACTGGGCTTCCTGTCTGGACATGCATGTCAGCCATCTTGCCTGCCTTTGTTGCTAAATACATCCCCGGTGGTCAGCCGTCATAGTCAACTTGGCCAGGACGGTGTAGCCCGCGCCACCAGTGCCCCGACATCGATGCCACGCGGCAAGGCGCCATACACCCGCCCGCCACCGGTCAGCCGACTACCGATAAAGGCATCGCTGACCATGGCATTGCCCGCTTCCAGCAACAGCTTGGCCTGCAGAGCCAAGGCAATGTCCTCGGTCAACTGCCGTGCCCGGTACTGGATATCGCTGGTATCGGCGAAGGCTCCCTTGAGGTTGCCAATATGCGCAGCCAGACGCGGGTCGCCATGCCCATCGCCCAGTTCGGCGAACAGCGCATCGAGCACCCCGGGCTCCTTGGACAACGCCCGCAACACGTCCAGGCACTGCACGTTGCCGGAACCTTCCCACGTCGAGTTGACCGGCGCTTCGCGATACAACCGCGGCAGGATGCTGTCTTCGACATAACCGGCACCGCCCAGGCACTCGGCGGCCTCGTTGATCATGGCCGGTGCCCGCTTGCAGATCCAGTACTTGCCCACCGCCGTGACCAGCCGCGCGAAGTGCGCCTGCTGCGGGTCGTCGAGCTGCTCCAGGGCCTGCCCCATGCGCAGGCTCAGGGCCAGCGCGGCTTCGCTTTCCAGGGCCAGGTCGGCCAGCACGTTCTGCATCAGGGGTTGTTCGCTCAACACCCGGCCGCCGACCTTGCGATGGGCGCAATGGTGTGCCGCCTGGGTCAGCGCCTGGCGCATCAATGCACTGGAGCCGACCATGCAGTCGAAACGGGTCATGGCGACCATCTCGATGATGGTCGGCACGCCACGCCCCTCCTCGCCCACCATCCACGCCAAGGCACCGCGAAACTCGACTTCGCTGGAGGCGTTGGAGCTGTTGCCCAGTTTGTTCTTCAGGCGCTGGATGTAGAACTGGTTGCGGCTGTCATCAGGCCGATGGCGCGGCAGCAGGAAACAGCTCAGGCCCTTGTCGGTCTGCGCCAGGGTCAGGAAGGCGTCGCACATCGGTGCCGAGCAGAACCACTTGTGCCCGACCAGTTCGTAGGCCTGCCCCGGGCCGGGGCTGCCGACCGGGTAAGCGCGGGTGGTATTGGCGCGCACGTCGGTGCCGCCCTGTTTCTCGGTCATGGCCATGCCAAGGGTCACACCGGCCTTGTGGCGGTCACCGACATTACGCGGGTCGTATTCGCGGGCGAGGATCTTCGGTAGCCAGTATTCGGCCAGCTCGGGCTGCAACCGCAATGCCGGCACGGCGGCGAAGGTCATGGTGAGCGGGCAGCCGGTACCGGCCTCGGCCTGGCTGTGCAGGTAGGTCATCGACGCCCGCGCCACATGGGCGCCGGGGCGAGGTTCGGCCCAGGGCAACGAGGGCAGGCCGTGTTCGACGGCGGTGCGCATCAGCTCGTGGTAGGCGGGGTGGAACTCGACCAGGTCAATGCGATGGCCGTAGCGGTCATGGCTACTGAATTCCGGCTTGTGCGCATTGGCCAGAAAGCCTGCAGCCATCAGCGGACCGCCGGCCAGGGCACCATAGGCATCGATCCGCGCTTCGGCCCAACCGGCCCCGAAACGCCGCGACCACTCCTGCAGCGGCAGGTCGAGGCGGTACAGGTTGGCACCGTCGAGTGACGGCGGTTGATTGGTGACTTCGTGGGTTTCAGCGTACTGGTGCAGGTTCATCGGGAGCTCCTGGATCCGGGCATGCCTGAAAGGCCCAGTGAAGCACTCCCTGCGGGGTAGTCAAAGTGGCATTAATGACTAAACATGTGGCGGGGGAATTCTTATTAGAGATTGAATCAGGGCCAACGGGGTCTTGCCGCAAGTACTTCAGCGCCTCTTAAATCGGGCGCCGCCCGCGCGGCACTTCGCAGGCAATGACATCCATATCTCTATTATACGTAGGACATTTCCCAAGCCTCCCTCCCCCCGAAAATTCAGGTCTCCAGGCTGCTAGGTTCCAGGCTTCCATCTTCAACTTGAGGTGAGCCATGAGCTTACGCATCAATATCCTAGGCCGAGGTCAGGGCCTGGACGGAGACGAAACCAGCACAGGTGCCATTTGCATCGCCAACCAGTCCATCGGCTTTTCGAGCGGCATTGCCTGGCTGTTTGAAGGGGACAAGACCACTGACTGCCCGCGCTGTGGTGAGGCCGGGACCATCATCGAAGGAGAGCCATGCTGGACGCAGAACGGCATACCCACTGCGGTTGACGGCGCGTTGGTCAAATGTGGCTGCCCCTTGGGCGACAATCGCCTGGTTGCGCCGCTGCATCAAGGCCCTGCGCCGCGCCGCGCACCTCCTCCAACGGTTGTTGCAGTTGCGCCAGCACAGGCTTACGCAAGCACTCTGGAAAGGACTAGCTACCACGCTACAACAGTTCAGCCACCGACAATGACGCAAAGCCAGGAGCCTGGCTTCTACATCGTGCCGCGGTGCATGACGTACCAAGAAATCCTGATTGAACTCGGCGCACCGCAAGCCAACCTGCCCAGTTCTATCCTGGAGCGCCTGAACCCGACCTTTCAGCAAGGGTTCAAGGCAGGCGAGATCTTCGTCATCAGCGACGGTCTCAGCCGCCCTGCCTGCACCCGTGAAGAGCTGATCGCAATGAGCGCGGCGCAACAGGCTCGGGAAGCATTGGCAGATCTGACGGACGAAGAAGCCGACTTCATGATGCGCCATCAAGCTGAGATCGCCGGGTTGCTCAGTGATGTGAGCCTGACGATGGGCGTAAGCCAGGCGATGATGGCCAGGTCGCTGGATGAGTTGAGCAACATCTTGCGAACGATCGAAGAATTGCATCAACAGCAATTCGCCAAGCACGGGCATCTGCGCAGCCCGGCGTTCTTTGCTGAACGCAAAAAACTGTTCAAGCAACTGGATGCAAATTTGAAAGCAACCTTTCTTAACAAGCGCATGAATTTGGGCAACTACGAAAAGCTACGCCGTGACTTGGGGATTTCCTCGAAAAGCCTGGTACATCACTGGAGTAAAGCTGGAGCGCCAGGTCATATACCCGGTTACTCGACACACTTGAATAAGCTTGCACGACTCTCCAAATTTCTTAAGGCTGGCGGCAATGTCGGAATTGCCATTGGTGGCGCTGGTTCAGCGCTTAAAATCTACGAAGCCTGTCAAGCGGGCAGCAGCGGCACTTGCAGAAAAACACAGTTTACTGAAATAGGAAATTTTTCGGTCGGACTCGCCGGGGGGATAGCTGGAGCGAAAGCGGGTGGCGCAATCGCTGTTACAGCCTGCTGGGTAACCGGACCAGGTACCCCTGTATGTTCATTGGTTGTAACAGGTATTGGTGCGCTGGCTGGCAGCGTTGGGGGAATGAAGCTCGGGGAGATAATAGGGGAAGCGGTTTACGAGGTATTCGACAATGAATGAAAAACTAGAGCCAATCGTAACACTGGCCCTGCTGACCCCACCCATAATTTTAATTGCAACTGGGCTTGCATTAGACCTTTGCCTAACGAAATCGCGTTATTTTCGCGAAATAACATCATCACTACAAAGAAGCCAGTGCCTTGACACCGTCAGAAAAACATGGGGTGAGCACAGCAGAACAACCAAGCTATTAATTATCTTTCAGCTAAGCGGGGCCATGGCGATCTCAAAGAGTTCTATAAGGAGAGGATTACTCAACGAGAAAGACGTGGCCGAATTCCCGAAAAACATTAGACAAATTATGGTCTTATCTGCATGGTTGGGCTGGATATCCTTCGCCTGGTTGATAATAGGTGCACTAGCGTTTTGAGGAACACACAGAAATTGCAGTTCAGCTCCTCAAAGGACTGCTCTAATCATCCTTCAGGCGGCCCACTAACTTGTCAGCAGGTGAGTGCAAATCAGAATCGCGTCGCGCCAGAAACCGCCCTCCCCGGCGGCATCTGCACCTGGGCAACCGCCACATTCAAGGTCAGCTCAAAGCGGCTCCCCAACCCACGCGTCGATTCATGAGACAACTTGGCATCGAGCAGTTCGGCCAACTGCCGGCAGATCGACAAGCCAATCCCGAGCCCGCCATAGCGCCGGGTCATCGAACCATCGACCTGGAAGAACCGCTGATAGAGAATCGCCTGGTCCAGGTCATCGAACCCGATGCCGCTGTCGCTGATGGTGAAGGTCAACGCCAGGCTGTCCGGGCCAAGGCGGCGACCGCGGACCTGCACCATCACCCCACCGTGATGCGTGAACTTCAGGCCGTTGTCCACCAGGCAACCCAGGCAGCGGGCGACTTTCTGCGCATCGCCCAGCAACTCGTCGGGCAGCTCGGCGGGGATATCCAGGCTCAGGTACAAGCCCTTGCCCAGGGCTGTTCCGGCATAACCGGCACGCAGGTCCTGCAGCGTGCGCCGCAGGCTGAACGGCAGCGCCTGCGGGCGCATGCGGCCAGCCTGCAGCTCGGTCAACGTGAGAATGTCGTCAACCATGCTCATCATGTCCTGGGCCGAGCCGACCGCCGTGCGGTGGTATTGGGCCATCTCGGCAGTCATGGGCAGTGTGTGCATCAATTCCAGCGAGCCGATCACGCCATTCATCGGTGTGCGCAGCTCGTGGGTAACAGTGGCGAGGAACTCGTCCTTCAGGTGATTGCTTCTGGCCAGTTGCTGGTTCATCTGCTCCAACGCCTCGCCGGTATCACGCAGGGTCTGCGCCTGCTGTTCGCGCATGCTGTTGATGCGGTCGGCCAACGCCAGCGACAGCAACGCCACTTCCAGCGCCGACCCCAGCTGGCTGGAATACATGGTGATGAACAGGTTGGGCAGGTAACCCAGCACCATCAGGGTATTGACCAGCCCGCCAAGCAGGAACGCCGTCCAGGCAATGATGAACCAGCGCGCCACGCGCAGGCCGCGCACCCAGGCATACAAGCCGGCGGCAAAGATACTCACGGTAAATAGCAGGGCAAGCACCGTGGCCATGCGCAAGGCGATGCCGTAGCGCATACTCACCGAGAGCACCATCACCAGCACACCACCGAGCATCAACAGCTGCAGCAGCCGGTCGAAGCTACGGCTGATTTTGCCCAACTGCAGAAAGTGACGCGCGAACTGGCAACCGAACAGGCCCGCAGCGCCGATGAACAGCGGCGTCGCGGCGTTGGCCCACCACGGGCTTTCCGGCCAGAGGTAGGCAACCCCTGCGCCGTTCACCGACACCTGATACAAGCCGAACGACGCAATGTAGAGGATGTAGTAGAGGTAGCTGACGTCTCGCACGCTGAGGTAGATGAACAGGTTGTACACCGCCATCACCAGCAGCACGCCGTAGATCATGCCCAGCACATAGAGGCGGGTCGGCTGGTCTTCCATGTAGGCTTCGGCTGACCACAACGCCAGCGGTGCCTGCACCGAACCCTGACTGTGCAGGCGCAGGTAAGCGGTGGTCGACTGCCCGGGCTGCAGCGGTAGCTCGAACAGGTAATTGTTCTGGCGTATCTGCCGGCTGTCGTAGGGCAAAGCGTCGCCGGTACGCTGGGCCAGGCGGAACGCGCCATCGCTGCCCGGCAGGTACAGCTCGATATGGTCCATGGGAGGGTAGGCCAGCTCCAGCAACCACTGGCGCGGCTGCGCATCGGCAGAGGCCACATAGTGCAGGTCGACCTTGAGCCAGAACACCGAAGTCGAGTAACCGGCGTTCAGCACGTCCTGGTGATGCGTGCGGAAACGGCTGGCAAAGATCGGTGCGCTAACCTGGGCAATGCTCGCGCTGCCATCACGGTCCTCGTAGACCTGCATGATCTTGCCCAATGGAAGGTGCCGGGTCGCCTCGTCGAATTCGACGGCTCCGGCCAGCACGGGCAGCAAGCCCAGAAGCACAATCAGCAAATAGCGCATACAGCCCCAGCATGGCCTGTCCGGTCGCGTCGCGATGGCCTCCGATCCTTATGAGACGACGAAATCCGGCAGAGCCCGTTTGTCGAGTTATCCGAGCACTCTAGCATAGCTTTCAACGCTGGCGACGGGCCACTCAAATTTTCAAAGAAAAGGCTCTAGAACGGCACTTTCAGAGACAGGTGACAGAAAAATTTGACCATTCGATCAACAAATCTCGTTTGTAGGACGATCCGCACAAATGGGTTTGGTGGTAAGCTCGCCGACCATGAATACCTACAGCTCCCGCCCAGTTGTCCTCTGTCTCTCCGGCCACGACCCAAGTGGCGGCGCCGGCTTGCAGGCAGATATCGAAGCCCTGATCGCCCAAGGCTGTCACGCCGCACCTACCGTGACCGCCCTGACCGTGCAGGATACCGTCAACGTTTCCGACTTCCGCGTGCTCGACCGCGAGTGGGTCCTGGCCCAGGCCAATGCCGTACTGACCGACTCCACGGTCGCAGCGGTCAAGCTGGGCATGCTCGGCTCGATCGACATGGTCGACACCGTCGCCGAACTGCTCAGTGCCCACCCGCACCTGCCGCTGGTCTGCGACCCTGTACTCCGTGCCGGCGGCGGTGGCCGCCTGGGCAAGGACGAAGTCGGCTATGCATTGCGCGAACACTTGCTGCCACTGGCGACCATTGCCACACCGAACCTGCCAGAGGCGCGCATTCTGGCCGAACTGCCTGAAGGCACTGCCGACGAGTGTGCCGAAAAACTGTTGCCGTACTGTAAACACCTGTTGATTACCGGTGGTCACGGCGACGAGGACGAAATCCACAATCGCCTGTACAGCCGCGACGGCCAGAGCCACACCTGGACCTGCCAGCGTCTGCCGGGCAGCTACCACGGTTCGGGCTGCACCCTGGCCAGCGCCCTGGCCGGTCGCCTGGCCCTTGGCGAGCAACTGCAAAGCGCGGTGAAAAGCGCCCTGGACTACACCTGGCGCACCCTGCGCGATGCCGAACAGCTGGGCAAGGGCCAGTTCGTCCCACGCCGCCTGCCCCTGGATTTCTGCTCCTGACAAGAGGCTTTCAATGAAGCTACGCGGTCTGTACGCAATCACCGACAGCCAGCTGCTCGCCGGCCGTTTCCTTTCCCACGTCGAAGCCGCGCTGGAAGGCGGTGTGTGCCTGCTGCAGTACCGCGACAAGAGCGACGATGCCGCCCGCCGCCTGCGCGAGGCCGAAGCGCTGATGAAGCTTTGCGAGCGCTATGGCACCCAGCTGATCATCAACGACGACGCCGAACTGGCCGCGCGCTTGGGCGTCGGTGTGCATCTGGGCCAGACCGACGGCCCGCTGACACCCGCTCGCGCGTTGCTCGGCCGCCAGGCGATCATCGGCTCCACCTGCCACGCCAGCCTCGAGCTGGCCGCCCAGGCTGCCAGCGAAGGCGCCAGCTACGTGGCCTTCGGCCGCTTTTTCAATTCCGTCACCAAGCCCGGTGCGCCGGCTGCCAACGTCGATCTGCTGGAACAGGCCCGCGCCCAGGTGAAACTGCCGATCGCCGTGATCGGTGGCATCACCCTCGACAACGCCGCCCCGCTGATCGCCCATGGCGCCGACCTGCTGGCGGTGATCCACGGCCTGTTCGGTGCCGACAGCGCGCAAGAAGTCACCCGCCGCGCCCGCGCCTTCAACGCCCTGTTCGCTTCCTGATTTCGAGAGAAGATCCCATGTCCCGTTCCGAAGCCCTGTTCGCCCAAGCCCAGAAGCACATCCCTGGCGGCGTCAACTCGCCAGTCCGCGCCTTCAAGAGCGTCGGCGGCACCCCACTGTTCTTCAAGCATGCCGAAGGCGCCTACGTCGTCGACGAAGATGACAAGCGCTACGTCGACTACGTAGGCTCGTGGGGCCCGATGATCCTCGGCCACGGCCACCCGGACGTGCTCGATGCGGTCCGCCGCCAGCTGGAACACGGCCTGTCCTACGGCGCACCGACTGCGATGGAAACCGAGATGGCCGACCTGGTCTGCTCTCTGGTGCCGTCGATGGAAATGGTGCGCATGGTCAGCTCCGGCACCGAAGCGACCATGAGCGCCATCCGCCTGGCCCGCGGCTACACCGGCCGTGACGCCATCATCAAGTTCGAAGGCTGCTACCACGGCCACTCCGACAGCCTGCTGGTCAAGGCCGGTTCCGGCCTGCTGACCCAAGGCGTGCCGAGTTCGGCAGGTGTACCGGCGGACTTCGCCAAGCACACCCTGACCCTGCCGTTCAACGACATCGCTGCAGTCGAGAAGACCCTCGCCGAAGTCGGCCAGACCGTGGCCTGCATCATCGTCGAACCGGTGGCCGGCAACATGAACTGCGTACCGCCGGCGCCAGGCTTCCTCGAAGGCCTGCGCGAGCAGTGCGACAAGCACGGTGTGGTATTGATCTTCGACGAAGTGATGACCGGTTTCCGCGTCTCGCTCGGCGGCGCCCAGGGTTACTACGGGATCAAGCCAGACCTGTCGACCTTCGGCAAGATCGTTGGCGGTGGCATGCCGGTCGGTTGCTTCGGTGGCAAACGCGAAATCATGGGCTGCATCGCCCCGCTGGGCCCGGTCTACCAGGCCGGCACCCTGTCGGGCAACCCGCTGGCCATGGCCGCCGGCCTGACCACCCTGAAGCTGATCAGCCGCCCCGGCTTCCATGATGAGCTGACCGACTTCACCAGCCGTATGCTCGATGGCCTGCAACAGCGTGCCGATGCCGCAGGCGTACCGTTCGTCACCACCCAGGCGGGCGCCATGTTCGGCCTGTATTTCAGTGGTGCCGACGACATCGTCACCTTCGACGACGTGATGGCCAGCGATGCCGAACGCTTCAAGCGGTTCTTCCACCTGATGCTCGACGGCGGCGTGTACCTGGCGCCAAGTGCATTCGAGGCGGGCTTCACGTCGATCGCGCACGGTGAAAAAGAACTGCAGATCACCCTGGATGCGGCTGAAAAAGCCTTTGCCGCGCTGAAGTGATTGGTCGCCTGCACCGGCCTCTGTGGGAGCGGGCTTGCCCGCGAAGAGGCCGGTACAGGCAATAAATCCTTCTGCACAATCAGTTATCTTCCCCGCCCGGACAGAAATTCGCGTAAAACTTTGTAAGGTTGGCGCTGCTTATCCCATAATGTGCCACCAGAGACATTGGCCGCAGCTTTGCAGAGGTAAGTCGATCCCCATGAACCGCACCGGCCGCGCCCTGACCTTGGGCTGCCTGTTGCTTCTTCAGCCCCTGCTGGCTATGGCGGAGGGCGGTAACTCGTTGCTGATTCCGGCAACGGGGCGCTGCACGCTCAATGTTCAGCCAGAAGACCTGCAGAACGCGCTGAAAGCCTGCGAGGAAACAGCCGTGACCGGGGACGCACAGGCACAGTTCGAGCTGGGCGAGTACTACTACACGCTAACGCCGAAAAACCTGAAAAAGGCCCTGGACTGGTTCGAAAAGGCCTCGCTGCAAGGCCACGCCGAAGCCCAATACCGCCTTGGTGCCATGTTCTTCCATGGCGAAGGGGTCAAAGCCAACAACGTGCAGGCCTATATCCTGCTGAAGATGGCCGCGGTAAACGGCGCCGAAGATGCGCTGGACATGGCCGACGAAGTGACCGAGCAAATGCCGCGCGACGAACTGGAGCACGCCACCCAGGTGCTCGGCCAGATCTTCCGCAAATACCTGCTGGAACTGCAGAACGCCGAAGGGCGCACGCCGTTCTCGCCACTCCCCTGACCCTTACTTCTCCGGCATCGGCATGGGGAATGGCATCACGTTGCCGCTGGCCCTGGCCTCGCTGATCTTGGCCGTGCCCAGGCGCTCCACCTCATCGATGCGCACGATCGAGTGCATCGGCACGAAACTGCGGATCACCCCTTCGAACTGATTCTTCAGCTTCTCTTCGCTCGGGTCGACCACCACCTGGGTGCGCTCGCCAAAAACGAACTCTTCGATTTCCAGAAAACCCCACAGGTCGCTCTGGTAGATCTGCTTGGCATACATCTCGAAGACCTGCCCCTGGTTGAGGAAGATCACTTTATAGATGGCGGGTTCGCGTTTGCTCATGTTCGGCGGGATAACACATGCGTAAGAAAAGGCGCGCATCATAGCAGAGCAGGCTCTGGCCCGCGCAGGCACAAGGCCTGTACCCACCCTTGATCGTTTCAGTGCTTTCGCCACTGCCCTTCAAGGGTTATTCTTGAGTTCACATTCATTGCCGTCGAGCGGCTAAAAACGACCTTGAACGCACCCATACAACCCCATCGCTTCATCCTCGAACCTTTCGAGGCCCACCGTTTCGCCAACTTGTGCGGCCAGTTCGACGAGCACCTGCGCCTGATCGAACAACGCCTGGCCATTGAGATCCGCAACCGCGGCAATCAATTCGAGCTGATCGGCGAACCCAAGACCACTTCCGCTGCCGAGCAACTGCTGCGCCGCCTCTACCGCGAGGCCAAGGCCACAGACCTGTCGCCAGAAACCGTGCACCTGTACCTGCAGGAGTCGACGGTGGAGAACATCGACAACCCGGCGGTCAACGAGGTCAGCGTCTCGCTGCGCACACGCAAGGGCAATATCCGCCCGCGCGGCGTCAACCAGCAGCGCTACGTAAAGGAAATCCTCGGCAACGACATCAACTTCGGCATCGGCCCGGCCGGTACCGGCAAGACCTACCTTGCCGTGGCCTGCGCCGTTGACGCCCTGGAGCGCGAGCAGGTGCGCCGCATCCTGCTGGTGCGCCCGGCGGTCGAGGCGGGCGAAAAGCTCGGCTTCCTGCCTGGCGACCTGGCCCAGAAGATCGACCCGTACCTGCGCCCGCTGTACGACGCGCTGTACGAAATGCTCGGCTTCGAGCACGTGGCCAAGCTGATCGAGCGCCAGGTGATCGAGATCGCCCCGCTGGCCTACATGCGCGGACGCACCCTGAACAACAGTTTCATCATCCTCGACGAGAGCCAGAACACCACGCTCGAGCAGATGAAGATGTTCCTCACCCGTATCGGCTTCGGCTCGACCGCGGTGATCACCGGTGACATCACCCAGGTCGACCTGCCCCGTGGCACCAAGTCGGGCCTGGCCCATGTCATCGAGGTACTCAGGGACGTACCGGGGATCAGCTTCACCCATTTCCAACCCAAAGATGTGGTTCGTCACCCACTGGTGCAGCGTATCGTCGAGGCTTATGACCGCTTCGATGCCCGCCAGGCCAAGCCCGAGGCACCCGGCAAAGATGCTTGAACTTGACCTGCAACGGGCCACGGATGCTGCCGCCCCGGATGACGCCGCTTTCCGCCGTTGGTGCGAACTGGCCCTGCGCCAGCGTAGCGCTGACTCGGAAATGACCATTCGTCTGGTCGACGAAGCCGAGGGCCGCGAACTCAACCACACCTACCGGCACAAGGACTACGCGACCAATGTGCTGTCCTTCCCGGCCGACGTGCCCGATGACCTGCTCGATATCCCGCTGCTGGGCGACCTGGTGATCTGCGTGCCGGTGGTCGAGCGCGAGGCGGCTGAACAGGGCAAGTCACTGGAAGCGCACTGGGCCCACCTGGTCATCCACGGTTGCCTGCACTTGCTCGGCTACGATCACATCGAAGACGATGAGGCCGAGGAAATGGAAGCGCTGGAACGGGAATTGCTGGCAGAACTGGGTCACCCCGACCCGTACGCCGACGATGAAAACGAACTTCTCACACACTGATACACCAAGGATCACGAGAACCGCCATGAGCGAAGATCGATCGAGCAACGGGCAAAAGTCCTGGCTGGGTAAACTGACCCAGGCTTTTGCCCATGAGCCGAAAAACCGCCAGGAGCTACTCGAGCTGCTGCGCGAAGCCCATCAGAACAAGCTGCTCGACAGCGAAGCGCTGACCATCGTCGAAGGAGCCATCCAGGTCGCCGACCTGCAGGTTCGCGACATCATGGTTCCGCGTTCGCAGATGATCAGCATCAAGGCGACCCAATCGCCCCGCGAGTTCCTCCCGGCCGTCATCGACGCCGCCCACTCGCGCTACCCGGTGATCGGCGAAAGCCATGACGATGTGCTCGGGATCCTGCTGGCCAAGGACCTGCTGCCGCTGATCCTCAAGGAGAACGGCGACAGCTTCAACATCAAGGACCTGCTGCGCCCGGCTACCTTCGTGCCGGAGTCCAAGCGCCTGAACGTGCTGCTGCGCGAGTTCCGCGCCAACCACAACCACATGGCCATCGTCATCGACGAATACGGCGGCGTGGCAGGCCTGGTGACCATCGAGGACGTGCTGGAGCAGATCGTCGGTGACATCGAGGACGAGCACGACGTCGAGGAAGACAGCTACATCAAGCCGCTGCCCAGTGGCGACTTCCTGGTCAAGGCGCTGACCCCGATCGACAACTTCAACGAGTTTTTCGACAGCGAGTTCTCGGATGACGAGTTCGACACCGTCGGCGGCCTGGTGATGAGCGCCTTCGGTCACCTGCCCAAGCGCAACGAGACCACCGAGATCGGCGCCTACAAGTTCCGTATTCTCAATGCCGACAGCCGGCGGATACACTTGCTGCGCCTGACCCCGATCACCCGCTAAGGACAAACATGCGTTGGATCACCCGCCCCGGCTGGCCCGGTAACCTGCTGGCCCTGGCGGCCGGCGCATCGACCCTCCTGGCCCTGGCGCCGTTCGATATCTGGCCGCTGGCCCTGCTGTCCATCGCCCTGCTCTACCTTGGCCTGCGCGAGCTCAGCCCGCGCCAGGCCATGTGGCGCGGCTGGTGGTTCGGCTTTGGCCTCTACGGCGCTGGCACCTGGTGGATCTACGTCAGCATGAACACCTACGGCGGCGCCTCGCCGCTGCTGGCGATCGTGTTGCTGCTGGCGTTCTTCGCCGCCCTCGCCTGGTTCTTCGCCCTCCCCACCTGGCTGTGGGCGCGCTGGTTCAGGCGTAATGAGGCGCCCCTGGCCGACGCCCTGTGCTTCGCCGCCCTGTGGCTGCTGCAGGAGGCCTTCCGAGGCTGGTTCCTTACCGGCTTCCCTTGGCTGTATGCCGGTTACAGCCAGCTCGATGGCCCGCTGGCGGGCCTTGCGCCGCTGGGTGGCGTGTGGCTGATTTCCTTCGTCCTGGCGCTGAGCGCTGCATTGCTGTGCAACCTGCACCGCTTGCGCGAACGCCCGTCGTTCCTGGCAATCGGTGCAGTACTGCTGCTGGCGCCGTGGGTGATCGGCATGGCCCTCAAGGACCACGCCTGGACCAAGCCAGCCGGTGACCCACTCAAGGTTGCAGCCCTGCAGGGCAACGTCGAGCAAGACCTGAAATGGGACCCGGCGCACATCGACGCGCAGCTGGCGCTTTACCGCGACATGAGCTTCAGCTCCAAGCCGGTTGACCTCCTGGTCTGGCCGGAAACCGCCGTGCCGGTGCTCAAGGACCAGGCTCAAGGCTATATCGATGTGATGGGCCGCTTTGCCGCCGACCGGCATTCGGCGCTGATCACCGGCGTGCCGGTGCGTGAAGTGGTGCATCACCAGCGCCGCTTCTACAACGGCGTAACGGTTACCGGCGAAGGCGACGGTACCTACCTCAAGCAGAAACTGGTGCCGTTTGGCGAATATGTGCCCTTGCAGGACCTGCTTCGCGGCGCGATCGAGTTCTTCAACCTGCCGATGTCGGACTTTGCCCGCGGCCCTGCGGACCAGACACTGCTGCAGGCCAAGGGCTACCAGATTGCGCCGTTCATCTGCTATGAGGTGGTCTACCCCGAGTTCGCTGCAGGCCTGGCAGCACGCAGCGACCTGCTGCTGACCATCAGCAACGACACCTGGTTCGGCACCTCGATCGGCCCGCTGCAGCACCTGCAGATGGCACAGATGCGTGCGCTGGAGGCCGGCCGCTGGATGATCCGCGCCACCAACAATGGCGTGACCGCACTGATCGACCCGTTCGGCAGGATCACCGCAGAAGTACCGCAATTCCAGCGGGCGGTGCTGTATGGCGAAGTGGTGCCGATGCAGCAGCTGACGCCTTACCTGCAGTGGCGGTCGTGGCCGCTGGCGATTCTTTGCGTGCTGTTGCTGGGTTGGGCGTTGCTGGCCGGGCGTATTGCCAAGACTGTTTAAGTCTTCCTGCACCGGCCTCTTCGCGGGACAAGCCCGCTCCTACACGGGAACGCATTCTGTTGTAGGAGCGGGCTTGCCCCGCGAAGAGGCCAGTGCAGGTGCAACAAGGCTCAGTAGAACAACCGATACCCCACCAACCCCGCCGCTTCATTGAGCAACTGCCCGCTCTGCCACATGGCCCGGCTCTCGGGCAGCAAGCCACCGAACGGCCGTGCATGATCGCGCCCCAGGAACCCCACCGGCGCCGGCACCACCTCGAACCCGGCCCGCTCGAAACTCCAGCGTGAGCGCTGCATGTGCCACGCCTGGGTCACCACCACCACGCGGCGTATACCCAACGGCTGCAACACCTTGGCGCTCAGCTGGGCATTCTCCCAGGTGGTGCGACTGGCCACTTCCTTCCATTTCACCTCGACGGCGAAATCTTCGCGCAGGCGATCCGCCATCAACTGTGCCTCGCTAGGCGGCGTTCCGTAATGCAAGCCACCGCTGGTCAGCACCGGTAGTCCCGAGGCTTTCGCCAGCCGAGCAGCAAAACGCATGCGCTCAAGGGCCGTTGCCGCAGGCTGGTCATCACCCCCCCAGGCCGGGTCACCACGTTCGCGCCCTGCGCCAAGCACCACGATGGCGTCCGCCCTGCTCGCCAGGCCGGCCCAATCACCCGTCGACAGAGGCGGCTCGGTCTCCAGCAGGCGCGCGGACTCCTGCACCACCAGCGGCAAGCTCATCAGCCACAGGCCTCCCAGCCCCACGGCAAAACACAGCGCCGCCAGCCGCGGCCGCCGCCTGCGCAACCACCAGGCCGCGAGCAGCAGCAGAAACAGGACGCCAGGCGGCATCAGCCATTGCTTGATGAAAAACCGGATCGGCATCGACACACCTCCATGGAAGGTGTGCAGCCTATAGAGGATCGACGCCGGTCAACAAGTCTGGGCCGGCGTCGATCATAGGAAGTGTTTTGTAGAACCGGCGCGCGTTACCCTGCGCCTGGCGTCCTGAACGGCTAGCGATGTGGCAGCGTCCTGGATCTCGCCGGATTGGCGGGGCGTTTCTTGTCCTTGAGCCAGATAATCTTGGCCGTTGCCGGTTCCGCTTGCGGGAATGTACCGGCGCTGGCATTACGGCGTTCCGGGAGGGAATCCAGGTAAGCCTTGATCACTTCGAACTCTGCATGGCTCAAGCCACGCAACTCCAGCTCGGCTGGCATCTCGTCGCGTAATCTTACCGAGGTCCTGGCGACTTCCAGTGCCAGGCCAAGACGGTCGATCAGGCGTTCGTAAAGCTCCGGTTTGCTTGCGGGTAGCTGCGTCTCTCCCATCCGTTCACCTCATTGAAGATAAAGATTATCTCCCCCCACACCTGAGCTTAGCGTCGCTGCAAAAAGCAGCCGGATGCCGCGACCAGCGGGCATTCGCAATCAAGGTTTCCCACGATGCGCGGCGCTGCTGTATGCTACGGCGTTCACTCTAAAACGACACCAGAGTGCCGGACGCAGCGAGGTTCCGCTGCCTGGAACAAGGTCTCTTCTCTCTCAGCAAAAAGTAGCCATGCACGAACAATACACGCCCCGTGATATCGAAGCCGCCGCCCAGAACTTCTGGGACGAGCAACAATCGTTCGCTGTTACCGAACAGCCAGGCAAGGACACGTACTACTGCCTGTCGATGTTCCCGTACCCGAGCGGCAAGCTACACATGGGCCACGTGCGCAACTACACCATCGGTGACGTGATTGCCCGCTACCAGCGCATGCTGGGCAAGAACGTCCTGCAACCGATGGGCTGGGACGCCTTCGGCATGCCTGCGGAAAACGCGGCGATGAAGAACAACGTCGCCCCGGCCAAGTGGACGTACGAAAACATCGACTACATGAAGACCCAGCTCAAGAGCCTGGGCCTGGCCATCGACTGGGCACGTGAAGTCACCACCTGCAAGCCGGACTACTACCGCTGGGAACAGTGGCTGTTCACCCGCCTGTTCGAGAAAGGCATCATCTACCGCAAGAACGGGACCGTGAACTGGGACCCGGCCGACCAGACCGTACTGGCCAACGAGCAGGTCATCGACGGCCGCGGCTGGCGTTCGGGCGCGCTGATCGAGAAGCGCGAAATCCCGATGTACTACTTCCGCATCACCGACTACGCCGACGAGCTGCTGGAAAGCCTCGACGAGCTGCCGGGCTGGCCTGAACAGGTCAAGACCATGCAGCGCAACTGGATCGGCAAATCGCGCGGCATGGAAGTGCAGTTCCCGTTCGACCAGGCCAGCATTGGCCACGAAGGCACCCTGAAAGTCTTCACCACCCGTCCGGACACCCTGATGGGCGCCACCTACGTCGCCGTTGCCGCCGAGCACCCGCTGGCCACCCAGGCCGCCCAGGGCAACCCGGCGCTGCAGGCGTTCATCGACGAATGCAAGAGCGGCAGCGTCGCCGAGGCCGACATGGCCACCCAGGAGAAGAAGGGCATGCCCACTTCCCTGTTCGTCGAGCACCCGCTGACCGGCGAGAAGCTGCCGGTGTGGGTCGCCAACTACGTGCTGATGCACTACGGCGACGGCGCCGTGATGGCGGTACCGGCCCACGACGAGCGCGACTTCGAGTTCGCCCACAAGTACAACCTGCCGGTCAAGGCCGTGGTGCGCACCAGCGCCGGCGATGACGTCGGCAGCGAGTGGCTGGCCGCCTATGGCGAGCATGGCCAGCTGATCAACTCCGCCGAGTTCGACGGCCTGGACTTCGCCGGTGCCTTCGACGCCATCGAAGCGGCCCTGATCCGCAAGGACCTGGGCAAATCGCGCACCCAGTTCCGCCTGCGCGACTGGGGCATCAGCCGCCAGCGCTACTGGGGCTGCCCGATCCCGATCATCCACTGCCCATCGTGCGGTGACGTGCCAGTGCCGGAAGACCAGCTGCCAGTCACCCTGCCGGAAAACGTGGTTCCGGACGGCGCCGGTTCGCCGCTGGCGCGCATGCCCGAATTCTACGAATGCAGCTGCCCGAAATGCGGCACCGCGGCCAAGCGCGAAACCGACACCATGGACACCTTCGTGGAATCGTCCTGGTACTTCGCCCGCTACGCTTCGCCGAACTACGAGGGTGGCATGGTCGACCCGAAAGCGGCCAACCACTGGCTGCCAGTCGACCAGTACATCGGTGGTATCGAACACGCGATCCTGCACCTGCTGTACGCTCGCTTCTTCCACAAGCTGATGCGCGACGAAGGCCTGGTCACCTCCAACGAGCCGTTCAAGAATCTGCTGACCCAGGGCATGGTGGTCGCCGAGACCTACTACCGCGTGGCCAGCAACGGCGGCAAGGACTGGTTCAACCCGGCCGACGTCGAAATCGAGCGCGATGCCAAGGCCAAGATCATCGGCGCCCGCCTGAAGACCGACGGCTTGCCAGTGGAAATCGGCGGCACCGAGAAGATGTCGAAGTCGAAGAACAACGGCGTCGACCCGCAATCGATGATCGACCAGTACGGCGCCGATACCTGCCGCCTGTTCATGATGTTCGCCTCGCCGCCTGATGCGAGCCTGGAGTGGTCCGACTCTGGCGTCGAAGGTGCAAGCCGCTTCCTGCGTCGCGTCTGGCGCCTGGCCCAGGCTCATGTCGCCCAGGGCCTGCCGGGCAAGCTGGATGTCGCCGCACTGGACGACGCACAGAAGGTCATCCGCCGCGCCATCCACGCCGCGATCAAGCAGGCCAGCACCGACGTGGGTCAGTTCCACAAGTTCAACACCGCCATCGCCCAGGTGATGACCGTGATGAACGTGCTGGAAAAGGCCCCACAGGCTACCGAACAGGACCGTGCACTGCTGCAGGAAGGCCTGGAGGCCGTGACCCTGCTGCTGGCACCGATCACCCCGCACATCTCCCACGAGCTGTGGAAGCAGCTGGGCCACGATCAGGCTGTCATCGACGCTGGCTGGCCGGCAGTCGACGAGAGCGCCCTGGTACAGGACAGCATCACCCTGGTGGTGCAGGTCAACGGCAAGCTGCGCGGTCAGGTAGAAATGCCCGCCGCCGCCAGCCGCGAAGAAGTCGAAGCCGCTGCCCGCAGCAACGAAAACGTCCTGCGCTTCATCGATGGCCTGACCATCCGCAAGGTCATCGTGGTACCGGGCAAACTGGTCAACATCGTCGCCAACTGATGGCAACGCCCACCTGCACCCAGTGCGGGTGGGCGGTATCGGCCCACAAGGGAGCAACAACATGATCAAACGCAATCTGCTGGTAATGGGCCTGGCTGTCCTGCTCAGTGCCTGCGGTTTCCAGCTGCGCGGCACCGGCACCAACGCCCTGAGCGTCAAAGAGATGGACGTCAGTGCGCGCAACGCCTACGGCCAGACCGTGGTGCAATTGCGCCAGGCACTTGAGCGCAGCGGCGTCAATGTGCACACCGGCGCACCTTATCGCCTGGTACTGACCAACGAGCAGGAAAACTCGCGCTCGGCGAGCTACGCGGGCGGCAACAGCACAGCCGAATACGAGCTCACCACCACGCTCAACTACAGCATCGTGGGCCTGAACAACCTCGAGCTGCTGAGCGACAAGGTCGACGTACGCAAGGTGTATGTGCGTGACGGCGGCAATATCACCGGCTCCGATCAGGAAGCCCAGCGGGCGCGCGAAGAAATGCGCCGCGACCTGGTGCAGTCGATGGTTGCGCGCCTGCAACTGCTGAGCCCTTCGCAGCTCGATGAGCTGCAACGCAAGGCCGACGCACGCGCCAAGGCCGAAGCTGACGCACTGGAGGCCGCGCGCCGCCAGCAGGCGGAAACGCCGCAGCAGTCGCCTCTGGAAATCCCGGGCAACTAAGCCCGCGCGGGGCACTCCGGTGCCCCGCCTGCTCCCATGAAGCTCGCCCCCGCCCAACTCAACAAGCACCTGCAAGGCAGCCTGGCCCCGGTCTACGTGGTCAGCGGCGACGACCCGCTGCTGTGCCAGGAAGCTGCCGACGCCATCCGCAATGCGGCACGCCAGCAAGGTTTTGACGAGCGCCAGGTGTTCAGCGCCGACGCCAACTTCGACTGGGGCACCCTGCTGCAAGCGGGTGCCAGCCTGTCGCTGTTCGCCCAACGGCGCCTGCTGGAACTGCGCCTGCCTTCGGGCAAGCCCGGTGACAAGGGCGCTGCGGCGCTCATGGAGTATTGCGCCAGGCCCGCCGAAGACACCCTGCTGCTGATCAGCCTGCCCAAGCTCGATGGCAGCGCGCAGAAGACCAAGTGGGGCAAGGCACTGATCGAAGGTGCCCACTGCCAGTTCATCCAGATCTGGCCGGTGGATGCCCAGCAATTACCTCAGTGGATCAACCAGCGCCTGTCCCAGGCCGGGCTGTCGGCCCAGCGCGATGCCGTCGACCTGATCGCCGCGCGGGTCGAAGGCAACTTGCTGGCCGCCGCCCAGGAAATCGAAAAGCTCAAGCTGCTGGCAGATGGCAACCAGATCACCGTCGAAACCGTGCAGGCGGCGGTTGCCGACAGTGCACGCTTCGATGTCTTCGGGCTGGTGGACGCCATTCTCAATGGCGAAGCTGCGCATGCTCTGCGCATGCTCGAGGGCCTACGCGGAGAAGGCGTGGAACCTCCGGTGATTCTCTGGGCACTGGCCCGTGAATTGCGCTTGCTGGCCGGGCTCGCGCAACAGTTCAGCCAAGGTGTGCCGCTGGACAAGGCTTTCAGCCAGGCACGCCCACCCGTGTGGGACAAACGCCGGCCACTGGTCAGCAAGGCCCTGCAGCGTCTCTCGGCTCAGCGTTGGGCGCAGTTGCTGCAGGATGCCCAGCGTATCGATGCGCAGATCAAGGGGCAGGCCGAGGGCTCGCCTTGGACCGGGTTGTCGCGGTTGGCGCTGTTGATGGCCGGGCAGCGATTGGTGCTTCCTTCGGAATAGGTGCACAGCGCCCCCAAGGCCTCAACCATAAACACAATCAATTGGCCCCGCCACCCTCTCAGGCCTACAGTGCGCCCCGAAACCCACCAAGCCGGGAACCCCGCCATGAGCAAGAAGCCGAAAAAGCACGGCCCCAACAAGGCCAAGTCGATCATCGCCCAACCGCTGTTCCGCTGCCGCCAGGAACGACCGGAAAAGGGCAAAGGCAGCTACCGCCGCGAAGCCTTCCAATCGAGAGATTGGGAGGCTTCTTACTTTTTGGCCGCATGAAAGCATCACAAGCGCAGGCATGGTATGGTCGGCACCTGACCTGCAATTCTGGATCTGTGCATGCTCTTGAGTCTTCTCCCCCGTTGGAATTCCCGCCAGTTGCTCGCGGCCTCCAGCTTCATCCTGCTCGTCGCCTGCGCGGAAAAACCCACCGCCGCCGACGCCCTGCCGCTGGCCCCTGCCCAGCCTGCGCCGGTAGTGACCCTGCCCAACGCCACACCTGACGTCAGCACTGAAATCCAGCCCCTGCAGACCTTCGCCGAATGGCAGGCGAACTTCCGTCAGCAGGCACTTCAGGCCGGCATCGCACCGAGCACATTCGACCGAGCGTTCCTCGGCGTTACACCAGACATGGACGTGATCAAGGCCGACCGCAGCCAGCCCGAATTCACTCGCCCGGTGTGGGAGTACCTCGAAGGCGCTCTGTCGCCCCTGCGCGTGCGCAACGGCAAGAAACTGCTGGAACAGAACGCCGAGCTGCTGACCCGTATCGAGCAACGCTATGGCGTCGATCGTCAGGTGCTGGTTGCGGTATGGGGCATGGAAAGCAACTTCGGTCAGTTCCAGGGCAACAAGTCAGTGATCCGCTCGCTGGCCACCCTGGCCTATGAAGGCCGCCGCCCGCAGTTCGCCCAAGACCAACTGATCGCCGCCCTGCAGATCATCCAGCATGGCGATATCCAGCCCGAGGCCATGCGTGGTTCGTGGGCCGGTGCCATGGGCCAGACCCAGTTCATCCCGACCACCTACAACACCCATGCGGTTGATTTCGACGGTGATGGCCGCAGGGATATCTGGAACAGCACGCCCGATGCCCTGGCATCGACTGCGCACTACCTGCAGAGCTCTGGCTGGAAACATGGCCAGCCTTGGGGCTTCGAAGTGCAGGTACCGGCAGGCTTCGACTTCTGGCAGGCCGACGGCGCGCTGCGCAAGCCAGTCTATGAATGGCTGCAGATGGGCGTAAAGCTACCGGCGGGTACCCAGCTGCCAGCTGGCAGCAACCAGCTGTCGGCGGCCCTGCTGTTACCGGCTGGTGCCCGTGGGCCTGCGTTCCTGGTGCTGGACAACTTCCGCGCGATCCTCAAGTACAACAACTCGTCGTCCTATGCCCTGGCGGTGAGCCTGCTGGGTGATCGCTTCTCGGGCTGGGGCTTCATCAGCGGCAGTTGGCCGAAAGAAGACCTGCCATTGAGCCGCAGCGAGCGGATGGAGTTGCAGAATCTGTTGAATGCCAGCGGGCATGAGGCGGGGAACCCGGATGGCATCATCGGGGCCAATACCCGCAAGGCGATTCGTAATGCCCAGCAGCAGCTGGGGTGGCCGGCGGATGGCTACCCGACCCACAAGCTGCTCGATAGCCTGCGTCAGCGCTGATGCACCTGGGGCCGCTTTGCGGCCCCGGCTATTTCAAGACTTGAACAGGTCCTGCCCCAGCACCAGTGTCTGCTTCTCACTGTCCAGCCTCACCAAGGCCCCCAGCGGCAAGCACACATTCGGATCACAATGCCCACTGCGCCACCCGGCCAGCACCGGCACGCCCAGCGGCCCGAAAGTCTCCTCCAGCAGCGGCGCCAACGCCGCGACGGTAATACCGGCAAAATCCCCCACCAGCACGCCCTTGATGCCCTGTAGCTTGCCAGCCAGGCGCAAGTGGGTCAGCAACCGGTCCACCCGATACAGCGGCTCGTTGACGTCTTCGATGAACAGGATGCAGTCACGGGTATCAATCTCCGCTACCGTCCCGAGGGTCGCGCTCAGCATCGACAGGTTGCCACCGAGCAGGCGGCCACTGGCAACGCCGGGCACCACGCAGTTCAAGGCGAAATCGGTCGGATGGACAATTTCATCTCCCTCCCCCAAATGCCCGCCCAATAGCGCCAGCAGCGACGACTCGGTCGGCTGCAGCTTGGCGCCCAACAGGTCGGCATTGAGCATCGCGCCGTGGAAAGTGATCAGCCCGGTACGCTGATAGATCGCCGTGTGCAGCGCTGTGATATCGCTGTAGCCAACCAGCGGCTTGGGGTTGCGGCGAATCAGCTCGAAATCGAGCCGATCGAGCAGGCGCATGCTGCCATAACCACCGCGCATGCACAGAATCGCGTCGATTTCCGGGTCGGTAAAAGCCGCGTGCAGGTCTTGCAGGCGCTGCTCGTCGCTGCCGGCCAGGTAACCCTCGGCCTCGTGAACGCCCGGGTAGATACGGCAGCGGTAGCCACGCTCGCTGAACCACTGGCCAGCCTTCTGCGCATCCAGACGAGCCGGCCCGGCCGGTGCAACGATGGCAAAGCAAGCGTTATCCGCCAGCACCGTGGGCAAACGGGACTTCGTGGTTTCAGCGCAATTCATCGCAGCTCCTTACTGGACAGCAAAAACAAAAATGCCGATGCCGCCTTTCAGCGTGCATCGGCATGATCAGCTCAAGCCCGGATCAGAGCTTGATCTTGGCTTCGTGAGCTTGCTGGTCGGCGTGGTACGACGAACGTACCAACGGACCGGAAGCAACGTTCTTGAAGCCCATCTTGTAGCCTTCCTCGGCGAACCAGGCGAAGGTGTCCGGGTGGACGAAGCGCTGCACCGGCAGGTGGCTGCGAGACGGCTGCAGGTACTGGCCGAGGGTCAGCATGTCGATGTCATGCTCGCGCATGCGGTGCATCACTTCGATCACTTCCTCGTCGGTTTCGCCCAGGCCAAGCATCAGGCCCGACTTGGTCGGCACGTGCGGAACCATCTGCTTGAATTTCTGCAGCAGGTCCAGCGACCAGTCGTAGTCCGAACCCGGTCGCGCGGCCTTGTACAGACGCGGTACGGTCTCGAGGTTGTGGTTGAACACGTCTGGCGGCGTTTGTGCGGTGATTTCCAGGGCGACGTCCATGCGGCCACGGTAGTCCGGCACCAGGGTTTCCAGCTGCACGCCCGGCGACAAGGCACGGATTTCGCGAATGCAGTCGGCGAAGTGCTGGGCACCACCGTCACGCAGGTCGTCACGGTCCACCGAGGTGATCACCACGTACTTCAGGCGCAGGTCGGCGATGGCAACGGCCAGGTTCTTTGGCTCGTCCAGGTCCAGCGGCTTCGGCCGGCCGTGGCCGACGTCGCAGAACGGGCAACGACGGGTGCAGATGTCGCCCATGATCATGAAGGTCGCAGTGCCACCGGAGAAGCACTCGCCCAGGTTCGGGCAGGACGCCTCTTCGCACACGCTGTGCAGCTTGTGCTTGCGCAGCAGCTGCTTGATGCGGTCGACTTCCGGGGATACCGGGATGCGCACGCGGATCCAGTCAGGCTTTTTCGGCAGTTCGTCGGTGGGGATGATCTTCACCGGGATACGCGCGACCTTTTCGGCGCCACGCAGTTTTACCCCGGCTTCCACTTTCTTCGGCGCTGGGCGCGCGGTGGCATCCTGGGTAGGGATCAGGTTCGGCACGGCTTCTTGCACAGTTGTCATATTCAGTCGATTCCGCCCGTGAGGGTCGTCTGCTCAGCATAGTCGAGGTGCCTGACCAGCTGTCCGCGCAGCCTTGTCCTGACCTCGTCGAGTTCGATCGGGCCTGCCAGGTCGCGCAGCTGGGTCATGGCCAGCCCCGCATACCCGCAGGGGTTGATTCGGCGGAATGGCGCAAGGTCCATGTCCACGTTCAGAGCAAGGCCGTGGAAGGAACGGCCGTTGCGGATTCGCAGGCCGAGGGAGGCGATTTTCGCTCCGTCGACATAGACACCCGGCGCATCGGGCTTGGCTACGGCGTTGACGCCATAGCTGGCAAGCAGGTCGATCAGGGTCTGCTCGATGCGACTGACCAGCTCGCGCACGCCAAAGCCCAGACGGCGCACGTCCAGCAGCAGGTAGGCCACCAGCTGCCCGGGGCCATGGTAGGTCACCTGGCCGCCGCGATCGGTCTGCACCACCGGGATGTCGCCCGGTACCAGCAGGTGCTCGGCCTTGCCGGCCTGGCCCTGGGTGAAGACCGCGGGGTGCTCGACCAGCCAGATTTCGTCCTGGCTGTCCGGGCTACGCTGCTCGGTGAAGCGACGCATGGCCTCCAGCACCGGTTCATAGGGCTGCAGGCCAAGCTCGCGAATACCGAGGCAAAGCGACATCAGAGCACCATTTTCACGATGCCGGTGGCACGCAGGGCACTGTTGATGTCGTGCAGCTGGTTCTCGCTTTCGGCGACGATGTGCAGTTGCACGGTAGTGTACTTGCCTTCCTTGCTCTGGCGCTCGGCCAGGGTGGAAAGGTCGACCTTGGCGTGCTTGCTAAGGATCTCGATCACCGTGTCCTTGAAGCCGACAACGGTGTCGCCGATTACCTTGATGGGGTAATCGGCGCAGGGGAATTCGATCTTGTGCGACTTGACGTCAGGTTCGCTCATGGCGGAAACGGCCTCGTAAGCCGTGGCAACAACAACGCCCCCGCAGGATGCGCGGGGGCTTGCAGGTCACGTATCAGTTGAACAACCCGTAGAAGAATAGACGGATGCTATCCCACATACGGCGGAAGAAACCACCTTCCTCGACGCCATCGAGGGCGATCAGGTCGGCGCTGTGAACCACGTTCTCGTCCAGTTTGACTTCCACTTTGCCGATCACGTCACCTTTGGCGATCGGTGCGGTGAGCTGCGGGTTCATGGTCATCGAAGCCTGCAGGCGCTTCAATTGGCCTTTAGGCATAGTCATGGTCAGGTCGTCGGCCAGGCCTGCTTTGACTTGGCCGGTAGCGCCCTTCCAGACCGGAGCCTGGGCCAGCTCGGTACCCTTCTGGTAGAAGGTCTGGGTTTCGAAGAAGCGGAAACCGTAGGTCAGCAGCTTCTGGGTCTCGGCGGCACGGGCCTGTTCACTGTTGGTACCGAACACCACGGCGATCAGGCGCTGGCCGTCACGTACGGCCGAAGCCACCATGCAGTAGCCGGCTTCTTCGGTGTGGCCGGTTTTCAGACCGTCGACGGTCTTGTCACGCCACAGCAGCAGGTTGCGGTTCGGCTGCTTGATGTTGTTCCAGAAGAACTCTTTCTGCGAGTAGATGGCGTAGTGGGCCGGGTCGATGTTGATGATCGCGCGGGCCAGCAGGGCCATGTCGTGAGCCGAGGAGTAGTGCTCCGGGTTCGGCAGGCCGGTCGGGTTCATGAAGTGGCTGTTGGACATGCCCAGTTCAGATGCCGTCTTGTTCATCATGTCGGCGAAGGCGTCTTCGCTGCCGGCGATGTGCTCGGACAGGGCGACCGAGGCATCGTTGCCCGACTGGATGATGATGCCGTGCAGCAGGTCGCTGACGGTGACCTGGCTGCCGACCTTGATGAACATGCGCGAACCGCCGGTACGCCAGGCGTTTTCGCTGACGGTGACCGGGTCGTTCTCGCCGATCTGGCCACGACGGATGTCGACGGTGGCGATGTAGGCGGTCATCAGCTTGGTCAGGCTGGCTGGCGGCAGGCGCTCGTCACCGTTGTTCTCGACCAGCACGTTGCCGCTGGACGCGTCCATGAGTACGTAAGACTTGGCTGCCAGTTGCGGTGGCGCCGGCATCATCTGCTCTGCTGCGAAGGCAGCAGGCGTGAGCATCAGCAGTACGGGCAGGCAAAGTCGTTTGGCAAGGTTGGTGATGTTCATCCGTCTCTCGAAAATCGCTAATGGTCTGATGTTCCCTGGGCCACATCGTGTGCCCAGCGCCAGTCAGTCTAGTTTTGATGGCCATGGCCGGCCCACCCCTGAACGGCTGAATCAGGGTGCGGCCTTATGTCGCTGCGGGCAAAAGCCGACATTGTACATGGCCGGGGCCGGCAGTTCATGACAAAACCGACAGTTTGTGGGGGCCTGGGCCCCCACAAAAAACTGTCAGTCAGCTGTGACCAGCTTGGCCTGGCCAAGGTTCGCCAGGCGAATGCTGTCTTGTGCCTGCTGGATCTCGCCCTGGCTGCTGAACGGCCCCAGGCGCACGCGGTGCAGGGTTTGCTGGTTACGTACGATGGAGCTGATGAACACCGGTGCGCTGACCATGGTGCTGAGCTTGGAACGCAGCAGTTCGGCAGCGTCCGGGTTGGCGAAGGCGCCCACCTGAAGGACGTTGCCAGCAGCGCCGGCTGGCACGTTGCCGCCGCCCACCTGCACCGGCAGCACTGGCGCCGCGTGCTGCTGCGGCGGCGGGGTCCACTGCTCGACCCGCCCGGTGCTGGCCGGAATCGCCTGGGTCTGGGCGACCTGCGGCTCTTTCAGCATCAGCGGCGGCTGCTGGCCCTTCTGCGCCCACCATTGCTGCGGGTCGATGCCCTCGACCCGCACGTGCGCGGTGCCGATCTCGGCGTAGCCGAGCTTTTTCGCCGCCGCATAGGACAGGTCGATGATGCGGTCGGAATAGAACGGGCCACGGTCGTTGACCCGCAGGATCACACTGCGGCCGTTGGCCAGGTTGGTCACTCTTACATAGGCCGGCAGTGGCAGGGTCTTGTGCGCCGCACTCATGCCGTACAGGTCGTACAGTTCACCGTTGGCGGTGTTCTGGCCGTGGAACTTGGTGCCGTACCACGACGCCGTGCCCTCGGCGCGGTAGTTGCGCGAGTCCTGCATCGGGTAGTAGGTCTTGCCCAGCACGGTGTACGGGTTGGCCTTGTAGGCACCGCTATGCACGGTCGGGGTGGCATCGGGGATCTTGTTGACGTCCACATCCCACCACGGTGCACCGTCCTTGTGGGCACGGTTGATGTCCAGGCCAGGCTGGGAGCGGACGACGTTGCCACCGCCCTGAGGGGTCGGGCGGCTTGAGGAACAGCTGACCAGCAGCATGCCGACAGTCATGCAGGTCAGCAGTTTGAAGGTGTTGGCAGAGAGGATTGCGCGCATTACTTGACGCCCCGTACTTGGACCAGCTGTTCCGCAAGCTGATGCACCGCCATGGCATACATCACGCTGCGGTTGTAGCGAGTGATCGCGTAGAAGTTCTTCAGGCCCATCCAGTACTCGGGGCCGTTGTCGCCCTCCAGGCGGAAGGCCGTGACCGGCAGATCATCGCGCAACGCATCATGGCTCGACCAGCCCAGCGCCCGCAACTCCCCGAAGGTTTTCGCCGGCTCGATACCGGTGGTCAGGCCAAGATCCGCCTGCGCGCCACTGACCTGGGCGCGGCTGACCACGCGCTCGCCGGCTACCCAGCCATGGCGCTTGAAGTAGCTGGCTACGCTGCCGATGGCATCGTCGGGGTTGTTCCAGATATTGATGTGGCCGTCGCCGTCGAAGTCCACCGCGTAGTTGCGGAAGCTGCTCGGCATGAACTGCGGCAGGCCCATGGCACCGGCATAAGAACCCTTGAGGGTAAGCGGATCGATCTGCTCGTCACGGGCCAGCAGCAGGAACTCACGCAGTTCCTTGCGGAAGAATTCCGCACGCGGCGGGTAGTCGAAGGCCAGGGTCGACAAGGCATCGATCACCCGGTAGTTGCCGGTGTTGCGGCCGAAGAAGGTTTCCACGCCGATGATCGCGACGATGTACTGCGCCGGCACGCCATATTCCTGCTCAGCACGGGCCAGTACCGCCTCGTGCTGGCGCCAGAAGTCCACACCACGGGCGATGCGCGCGTCAGTGATGAACATCGGCCGGTATTCCTTCCACGGCTTGACCCGCTCGGCCGGGCGCGAGATGGCGTCGAGGATCGACTGCTTGCGCTGCACCTCGCGAAACACACCGTTCAATTGCTCGGGGGCAAACCCATTGTCGCGGCTCATCTGGAGCACGAACTCGGTCACTTGCGGCGAGCCGTCGTAATCGCCGGCATGGGCCAGCTGTACAGCGCCGAACAGGCCCACCGCGCCGATCCACGGCGCACAACGGGCAGCCCAGTTACGCACTGCTTGCATGAAATTCTTCACCTTATTCAAACCTGCGCGATCCATTTGCGGTGCGTGTGGATCGACATCAGAACGCCAAACGCTGACAGCAGCGTCACCAACGAAGTTCCGCCATAGCTAATGAAGGGCAGCGGCACGCCCACCACGGGCAAGAGGCCGCTGACCATACCGATATTGACGAACACATACACAAAGAAGGTCATGGTCAGGCTGCCCGCGAGCAGCTTGCCAAACAGGGTCTGCGCCTGTGCGGTGATCATCAGCCCGCGGCCGATCAGCAGCAGGTAGACGATCAGCAGCAGGCAGATACCGACCAGGCCGAACTCCTCGCCAAGCACCGCGATGATGAAGTCGGTGTGGCTTTCCGGCAGGAAGTCCAGGTGCGACTGGGTACCCAGCAGCCAGCCCTTGCCAAACACGCCACCGGAGCCGATCGCCGCCTTCGACTGGATGATGTTCCAGCCGGTACCCAGCGGGTCGCTCTCCGGGTCGAGGAAGGTCAGTACGCGCTGCTTCTGGTAGTCATGCATCACGAAGAACCACATCGCCACCGCCACCGGCACCGTCGCCGCGAGCACACTGAGGATCCAGCGCCAGCGCAGGCCACCCATGAACAGCACGAATGCACCGGAGGCGAGAATCAGCAGCGCCGTGCCCAGGTCGGGCTGACGGACGATAAGAATGAACGGCACGCCGATCAACACCAGGCTTATTGCCACGTGTTTCAGGTGCGGCGGCAAGGTACGCTTGGAGAGGTACCAGGCAATGGTCGCCGGCATGATGATCTTGAGGAATTCCGAGGGCTGGAAGCGGATCACCCCGGGGATGTTGATCCAGCGCGTGGCGCCCATGGCGTTGTGGCCCATGACGTCCACCACCACCAGCAGGAACACCCCGACCAGATACGCCAGCGGCACCCAGCGCGCCATGAAGCGTGGCTCCAGCTGGGCGATGACGAACATCGAGACCAGGCCGATGCCGAACGAGGTGGCCTGCTTGAGCAGCAGGTCCCAGTTCTTGCCACTGGCCGAATAGAGGACGAACAGGCTGCCGGCCGCGAGGGTCAGCAGGATGATCAGCAAGGGGCCGTCGATGTGGATGCGCTGCAGGAAGCTGGCGCGTCGACGCATCACGTCCTCGCTGGAGAGCATGCGATCGAAATTGTTCTTCACTGGGCCATTTCCTGGGCGACGGTGGCAGGCGCGAATTCGCTTTTCAGCCGGCCGCTCTCGTCGAGCAGCCAGGCGTCCATGATCTGCCGCACCACTGGCGCGGCAACGCCGGAGCCGGACTCACCGTTCTCGACCATCACCGAAACCACGATCTTCGGATCGTCGGCCGGGGCGAAGGCCACGAACAGCGCGTGGTCGCGGTGGCGCTCCTGGAGTTTGTTACGGTCGTACTTCTCGCCCTGCTTGATCGCCACCACCTGAGCGGTACCACTCTTGCCGGCGATGCGGTACTGGGCACCTGCTGCCGCCTTGCGCGCGGTACCGCGGGCGTTGTGCATCACCTGCTCCATGCCGTGGGTGACCTTGGCCCAGTCGGACTTGTCGCGCAGGACGATGTCTTCCATCGGGTTGGGGTCCACCGGCGGTAGGCCTTCGATGGTCTTGGCCAGGTGCGGGCGGTTCCACACACCCTTGTTGGCGATCAGTGCAGTGGCCTGGGCCAGCTGCAGCGGCGTGGCCTGCATGTAGCCCTGGCCGATGCCGAGAATCAGCGTTTCACCCGGGAACCAGGCCTGACGGCGGGTGGCGCGCTTCCACTCGCGCGACGGCATCAGCCCGGGCGACTCCTCGAACATGTCGAGGGCAACCTTCTGGCCGATGCCGAACTTGTTCATGTAGCTGGACAGCCGATCGATACCCATCTTGTGGGCAAGATCGTAGAAGTAGGTGTCGTTGGAGCGCATGATCGCGGTGTCCAGGTCCACCCAACCGTCACCGGTACGGTTCCAGTTACGGTATTTGTGATCGTAGTTGGGCAACTGGTAGTAGCCCGGGTCGAATACCCGGCTGCTGGCGTTGACCACCCCGCTGTCGAGGCCGGCGATGGCCACTGCCGGCTTGATGGTCGAACCCGGCGGGTACAGGCCGCGGAGCACGCGGTTGAACAGTGGCCGGTCGATCGAGTCGCGCAGCTCGGCATAGGCCTTGAAGCTGATGCCGGTGACGAACAGGTTAGGGTCGAAGCTCGGCTGGCTGACCATCGCCAGCACCTCACCGGTACGCGGGTCGAGCGCCACCACTGCGCCGCGCCGGCCACCCAGAGCGGCCTCGGCGGCTTCCTGCAGCTTGATGTCGAGGCTCAGCACGATGTCCTTGCCCGGCTTCGGGTCGGTGCGCTTGAGCACCCGCAGCACCCGACCGCGAGCGTTGGTCTCGACTTCCTCGTAACCGACCTGGCCGTGCAGCTCGGGCTCGTAGAAGCGCTCGATGCCGGTCTTGCCGATATGGTGGGTGCCGCTGTAATTGACCGGATCGAGGGTTTTCAGTTCTTTTTCGTTGATCCGGCCGACATAACCGACCGAATGAGCGAAGTGCGCGCCCTGTGGGTAGTGGCGCACCAGCTGGGCGACGACTTCCACGCCAGGCAGGCGGAACTGGTTGACCGCCACACGGGCGATCTGCTCTTCATTCAGCTCGAACAGGATCGGCACCGGCTCGAACGGCCGACGCCCCTGCTTCATGCGCTTCTCGAACAGCGCCCGGTCATCCGCTGTCAGGTCCAGCACTTCGACGATGTTATCCAGCACTTCCTGCCAGTTACCTGCGCGTTCGCGGGTCATCGACAGGCTGAAGCTAGGCCGGTTGTCGGCGATGATCACCCCGTTGCGGTCGAAAATCAGGCCACGTGTAGGCGGAATCGGCTGCACATGCACCCGGTTGTTCTCCGACAGCGTCGAGTGATAGTCGTACTGGATGATCTGCAGGTAGTACAGCCGCGCGACCAGCACGCAGATGAGCAGGATGACCGCCACCGCGCCGACCACGACGCGGTTACGCACCAGGCGGGCGTCTTTCTCGTGGTCCTTGAGACGGATCGGCTGCGACATCGGACTGCTTACAGGCTCATTTGTGGTAAGGGTGCCCAGACAACACGGTCCAGGCGCGGTAGATCTGCTCGCCGATGAGTATCCTTACCAACGGGTGCGGCAAGGTCAGCGGCGACAGCGACCAGCGTTGCTCGGCGCGCGCACAGACCTCAGGCGCCAGCCCTTCCGGGCCGCCCACCATCAAATTCACCGTGCGCGAATCCAGGCGCCAGCGGTCCAGCTCGGTTGCCAGCTGCTCGGTACTCCAGGGCTTGCCATGGACCTCGAGGGTGACGATCCGTTCCCCAGGCTGAACCTTGCTCAGCATGGCTTCGCCCTCCTGACGGATCAGGCGGGCGACGTCGGCATTCTTGCCACGGGTGTTCAGCGGGATTTCCACCAGCTCGAGCGACAGCTCCTGGGGCAGGCGCTTGGCATATTCATGCCAGCCTTCCTCGACCCACTTGGGCATGCGCGAGCCGACCGCGATCAGACGCAGACGCACGACGCTTCCTTATTCCCGGTCTTTGAGCTTTTCGGTGAAGTAGTCGCTGGCGTTTTCCGGGCTGTGGTGCTTGGCATCAGCGGCACGGCTCTGCTCGGCACCCAGCCACAGGCGCTCCAGGTCGTAGAACTGACGGGCAGCGGCGGTCATCATGTGCACGATGACGTCGTTCAGGTCCAGCAGTACCCAGTCGCTGTCGCCCTTGCCTTCTTCGCCCAGTGGCTGTGCGCCTTCTTTCTTGACCGCTTCACGGACCTTTTCCAGCATCGCGTTGATCTGGCGGTTGGAGGTACCGGTGGCAATGATCATGTAGTCGGTCAGGCTGTGCTTGTCGCGCACGTCGATGACCTGGATGTCCTGGGCCTTGACGTCTTCCAGGGCGCTGACGGTCAGTTTGACCAGTGCTTCGCCATTGATTTTCTGCTTGCTCATAAAAAACTCTTCAACTCGTTTGGATGAGGCGCCCTGGGGCACCGTCAGTTAGGGGCACGATACAGCTCGCGCGCCTCGATGTAGGCCAGTACGGCGTCCGGCACCAGGAACCTCACCGATTTGCCGCTGGCCAGCAGCTGTCGGATCTGTGTAGCCGACACCGCGAGCGGCGTCTGCCAGACGAACGAAATATTCCCCGCCGGGCCGGACATGGCGGTGGGATCGCTCTCCGAGCGCGCAGCCAGCAGGTTGCGCAACTCGTCAGGGGGTTCAACGTCGGCATCCGGGCGTTGCAGCACCAGGATGTGACAGTGTTGCAGCAGTTCTTCCCAGCGGTGCCAGGTGGGCAGGCCACAGAAGGCATCCCAGCCGAGCACCAGGAACAGCTGGTCGTCGACGCCGAGCTCGGCGCGGATCGACTCCAGCGTGTCGATGGTGTACGACGGTTTGTCGCGCTCCAGCTCGCGGGCATCGACGCTGAGGCAATCGACGCCCTGCACCGCTTCACGGACCATGGCCAGGCGATCCTGCGCCGCCACCTGCGGGGTATCGCGGTGCGGCGGGCGGGCGTTGGGCAGCAGGCGCAGCTCATCGAGCGCCATGAACTCGGCCACTTCCAGCGCGCTGCGCAGGTGGCCGATGTGCACGGGGTCGAAGGTACCGCCAAGAATGCCGATGCGCCGGACTGCCTGGGCCTTGCTCAACTCAGCAGGACTCCTGGCCACGCAGCTGGCCGTCACCGATCACCACGTACTTCTCGCAGGTCAAGCCTTCCAGGCCTACCGGGCCGCGGGCGTGCAGCTTGTCGGTGGAAATGCCGATTTCCGCGCCCAGGCCATACTCGAAGCCATCGGCGAAGCAGGTCGGGGTGTTGAGCATCACCGATGCCGAATCGACCTCGGCCATGAACTGGCGGGCCTGGCCCTGATGTTCGGTGATGATCGAGTCGGTGTGGTGCGAGCCGTACTGGTTGATGTGCTCGATGGCCTGGTCCAGGCCGTCGACGACGCGGATCGACAGGATCGCGTCGAGGTACTCGGTGTGCCAGTCGTCTTCAGTGGCCGGTTTGGCGTCGATCAGCTCGCGGGTACGCTCGCAACCACGCAGTTCGACGCTTTTCTCCTGGAAGCGGCGGGCCATTTCCGGCAGGAAGCCTTCAGCCACGCGCTGGTCTACAAGCAGGGTCTCCATCGCGCCGCAGATGCCGTAGCGGTAGGTCTTGGCGTTGAATGCCACGCGCCAGGCCTTGTCCAGGTCGGCGTGCTCGGCCACGTAGACATGGCAGATGCCGTCCAGGTGCTTGATGACCGGCACACGGGCATCGCGACTGATGCGCTCGATCAGGCCACGGCCGCCGCGCGGCACGATGACATCGACGAACTCGGGCATGCTGATCAGCGCGCCAACGGCTTCACGATCAGTGGTCTCGACCACCTGCACCACGGCAGCCGGCAGGCCCGCCGCCGCCAGGCCACGCTGGATGCAGATGGCAATGGCCCGGTTGGAATGAATGGCCTCGGAGCCGCCACGCAAGATGGTGGCATTCCCCGATTTCAGGCACAGGCTGGCGGCATCGATGGTCACGTTCGGGCGCGACTCGTAGATGATCCCGATCACGCCCAGTGGCACGCGCATCTTGCCGACCTGAATGCCCGACGGGCGGTAGCTCATATCGCGGATGGCGCCGACCGGGTCTGGCAGGCTGGCCACCTGGCGCAGGCCTGTGATCATGCCGTCGATGCGCGCCGGGGTCAGCGCCAGGCGGTCAAGCAGCGCTGGCTCCAGGCCGTTGGCACGGCCAGCGGCCAAGTCCAGTTCGTTGGCTGCGGCAAGCTCGGCGCGCGCAGCATCCAGCGCATCGGCCGCAGCCTGCAGGGCGCGGTTCTTCTGCGCGGTGCTGGCACGGGCAATGACGCGGGAAGCCTGGCGTGCGGCGCGACCCAGGCGGGTCATGTAGTCAAGAACGGACTCAGTCATGGGTTCGGTGTCTTGGCGAAGGGGAAATCGGCTGATTATAACTGTCGCGCAGGTATACGCCCAGCGGCGGGTGGCGGATGGTAGAAAATGGCTCGCAAGAATCCATAAGAAAGATGTAACTGCGCTTATCGAACTGTCTCGGTTAAGCCTTGATTAAGCCATTCATTGCTATCATCCCCGCCTTTGATGCCACGAACCGCCAGCATGCCAGCCTCAGCCCCCTGCCCTGCCCGCGCACTGCCTGACAGCTTCTTCGACCGCGACGCCCAGACCTTGGCCAAGGCGTTGCTGGGCAAAGTCATCCGTCATCGACAAGGTAACCTGTGGCTGGCCGCACGGATCATCGAGACCGAGGCCTACTACCTGACCGACAAAGGCAGCCATGCCTCGCTCGGCTATACCGAAAAGCGCAAGGCGCTGTTCCAGGGCGGCGGGCACATCTACATGTATTACGCCCGCGGTGGCGACTCGCTCAACTTCAGCGCCCAGGGCCCGGGCAACGCGGTGCTGATCAAGTCCGCCTACCCTTGGGTCGATGCCATCTCCGATGCCAACAGCCTGGCGCAAATGCAGCTGAACAACCCCGATGCCAGCGGCAACCTGCGCCCACCCGAGCGCCTGTGTGCCGGGCAGACCCTGCTGTGCAAGGCCATGGGGCTGAAAGTGCCGCACTGGGACGCGCAGCGCTTCGATCCTGAGCGCCTGTACGTCGAAGACTGCGACATCGCGGTGCCGCGGGTGATCCAGGCTGCGCGCCTGGGCATCCCCCATGGGCGCGACGAGCACCTGCCGTACCGCTTCGTCGATGCCGAATTCGCCCGCTTCTGCACCCGGAACCCGCTGCGACGGGGCCAAGTCGAAGGGCAAGACTTTTTCATCCTCAAACAAGGAAGCTGAAACATGGGTCAATGGCTCGACAGCCTGACCGGCTGGCTCAGTGCTCACCCCCAGTGGCTTGGCCTGGCGATTTTTTTGGTGGCTTGCGTGGAATGCCTGGCCATTGCCGGCATCATCGTACCAGGCACGGTACTGCTGTTCGCCGTCGCCGTACTGGCTGGCAGCGGTGCCTTCAGCCTGGGTGAAACCCTGATGCTGGGGTTCCTCGGCGGCCTGCTCGGTGACGCGCTGTCGTACACCATCGGCAAGTACTTCCACCAGAACATCCGCCGCCTGCCGCTGCTGCGCCACCACCCGGAATGGATCGGCAGCGCCGAGGCCTACTTCCAGCGCTACGGCATTGCCAGCCTGCTGGTCGGCCGCTTCATCGGCCCGTTGCGACCGATGCTGCCGATGGTCGCCGGGATGTTCGACATGCCGCTGCCACGCTTCATCGCCGTCAGCCTGGTGGCGGGTGCGGGCTGGTCGGTCGCCTATCTGCTGCCAGGCTGGGCGACCGGTGCAGCCATGCGCCTGCCTTTGCCGGAAGGCTTCTGGCTGGATGCCGGGATCATTGCCGGCACCCTGGCGGTGCTGATTGGCCTGAGCCTGAACAGCAGTATCCGTGACCAGCGTCACGGCACGCGGCTGATCACCGGCCTGAGTTTCATCGCCCTGACAGGCCTGTTTCTCGGCTGGCCCCACCTGCACGAATTCGATCAAGGAGTGATGACGCTGGTACAGGAGCACCGCAGCCAGGCAATCGATAGCACCGTGGTGGTCGTGACCCGGCTCGGCGACTTCAAGACTCAGTTCTTCCTAGGTGGCTTGCTCACCGGCCTGCTGCTACTCGCGCGGCAGTGGCGCCACGCCCTGTTTGCGGGCGGCACGCTGATTGGCACGGCACTGGCCAATGGCACGCTGAAATGGCTGTTCGCCCGCGCCCGCCCGGAAGTACTGAGCGACCCGCTGACCAGCTACAGCATGCCCAGCGGGCACAGTTCGGCTTCGTTCGCGTTCTTCCTGACCCTGGCGGTACTCGCCGGGCGCGGCATGCCGCCGCGCATGCGCCTGACCTGGGTGATGCTGGGCTGCATTCCGGCGCTGGCGATTGCCTTGTCGCGGGTGTACCTGGGCGCGCATTGGCCGACCGACATCATGGCCGGGGCCTTGCTGGCCTGTTGCGTGTGTGCGCTGAGCCTGACGCTGGTGCAGTATCGACAGCCACTGACGGCGCTACCGCAGAAGGTGTGGTGGCTGGTATTGCCGGCGTGTGTCGCGTTGCTGGCGTTCTTTGCCATGCATGCGTTGCCCCACGCCCTGCTGCGTTACCAGTATTGAGATAGCCTGCACTGAGTTCAATCAGGCGAACAACTCTCCCTGAATCCGCTCCAGCAGCTTCTGGATCTCTTCCAGTCGCTGCGCCGGCGAGTCGATCGCCAGCAAGTCCAGCTTGTCCTCTTCCATGAACGGCAGCAAGTAGGCCAGCTGGTTGGCCAGGGCCTGGCGCCCGTCGACATCCCGCGGCATGTCCAACGCCTCGACCATAGGGTGCTCGCCCAAGGCCACCAGCAGCGCCAGCAGGTCATCGTCGTGCTCGGTGAGCGGGCTGTCCGGTTGCTCCGCCAGCCAATGCACTTCACCCACCAGCAACTGGTCCTTCTGCACTTCGGTCTGGCTCAGCTCGAAGCGCCGTACACCCTCCACCCGAATACCCAGCAAGCCGTTGTCCTGCTGGACGAAGTCGCGGATCACGGCCTCGCAACCGATCGACGCCACCACCGGTGGCGCCTTGCCGACCTGTTCGCCTTCGACGATGCACACCACGCCAAAGCCGGTGCCCTGCTTCATGCAGCGGCCAATCATGTCCAGGTAGCGCGCCTCGAAGATCTGCAGATCCAGCAGGCAACCGGGAAACAACACGGTATTGAGGGGAAACAGCGGTAGCGTCATCACAACTCCTCAAGCCACCAGGCTGACCGCCAACGGCAGGAATACCGCCGTGGCCACCCCCATCAGGCTCATCGCCAGCGCGGCAAAAGCGCCGCACTCGTCACTTTCCTGCAAGGCCACCGAAGTGCCCACGGCATGTGCCGTCACACCCAGCGACATACCACGCGCCTCCGGGCTGTGCACACCCAGGCGGGTCAGCAGCGCAGGGCCGAAGATCGCCCCGATCACGCCAGTGATCAATACGAACACGGCCGCCAACGCCGCCACCCCACCAATCTGTTCGGCCACCAGCATGGCGATCGGTGAAGTGACCGACTTCGGCGCCATGGTCATCAGAATCATGTGCTCGGCACCGAACCACCAACCCAGCAGCAGGCAGCAGACCGTGGCGAACAGGCCTCCGATTACCAGCGTAGTAAAAGTCGGCCAGAACAGCTGCCGGATACGTCGCAGGTTGAGATAGAGCGGCACCGCCAGGGCCACGGTAGCGGGGCCCAGGAGGATGTTCATGATTTCGGTGCTCTTGCGGTATTCGGCGTAACTGATGCCGCAGGTCAGCAGCACGCCGATCACCAGCAGCATCGAAACCAGCACCGGTTGAAGGAAGATCCAACGGGTCTTTTCATAGGCTGCCAGCACGATCTGATAGGCACCGAGGGTGATGCCGATGCCGAACAAGGGATGGTGGATGACTGCGTCGAGCGCGCCTTGCCAGTCAAGGATCATGGCTGCTCCTCACACTTGCCGTGCTGGCGATCGATGAGTTTCTGCATCAACAGGCCGACGAACACCAGGGTCACCAGGCAAGAAATCAGCAAGGCGCCGGCAATCGCCCAGAAGTCTGCGGCAATGTCCTTGGCATAGACCATCACCCCCACCGCCGGTGGCACCAGCAGCAGTGGGAGGTAGCGCAGCAGGCTACCGGCGGCCTCGCTCAGCGGCTTGCCCACTTCGCCACGGGCCATGAGGAAGAACAGCAACAGCAACAGGCCGATGATCGGCCCCGGCAGAATTGGCACGCACAAATGATTGAGCGCCGTACCCAGCAGTTGAAACAGCACAAGCCAGGTCAAACCACGCAACAGCATAAGGATCTCCTTCAGGCATGCCGGCCATTATAAGCACGCGCTGCCTGTAAGCCGATATTCGCCGAAAAGCGGGCATCTTGACTGAAACGGTTCGCCGTGCTGATCTTGCACTCCCGTACCAAATGACAACCTGGAGAGTCGCGATGCCTTATGTACCGGTAAACGAGCTATCGCAGTACGTTGGAAAGGAGCTGGGACGTTCCGACTGGCTGAAGATCGACCAGCAGCGCATCAACCTGTTCGCCGAGGCCACCGGCGATTTTCAATTCATCCATGTCGACCCGGAAAAGGCGGCGAAAACCCCTTTCGGCACCACCATCGCCCACGGCTTCCTCACCTTGTCGCTGATCCCCAAGCTGATGGAAGACATCCTGGTGCTGCCTGAAGGGCTGAAGATGGTGGTCAATTACGGCCTCGACAGCGTGCGTTTCATTCAGCCAGTGAAGGTCGACAGCAACGTACGGCTGAAGGTGGACTTGGGCGAGGTGACCGAGAAGAAGCCGGGGCAATGGCTGCTCAAGGCTACCGTTACCCTGGAGATCGAAGGCGAAGAGAAGCCGGCCTATATCGCAGAACCGCTTTCGCTCTGCTTCATCTGACCGAGCCTCTTCGCGGGGCAAGCCCGCTCCCGCACACGGCACTGTGGGAGCGGGTTTAACCGCGAAGAATCCGACACCGATTTCAGCCAGATCATAGATACCTGCGCCCCAAATTCTGCGGCATACTCGGCAGACCTTTTGCCCGGATTCCGCCATGCGTCCACTGCTCCCCTTCGCACTGTTCCTGATGCTCGCTGCCTGTGGCGATGGTGAATCGTTGTCCCCGCCCGACGCGCGCCTGCCCGATGGTGGCCGCTACCGGGGCCAGGTGGTCGATGGGTTGCTGCAGGGCGAGGGGCGCATCGACTACCCCAACGGCAGCTGGTACGCCGGCAGCTTCAAGGACGGCCAATGGCATGGCCAGGGCGAGTGGCACGGCAGCAATGGCGAGATCTACCGTGGCCAGTTCGACAAAGGGCTGTTTCACGGCCTGGGCGACCTGACCACCCCAGGCAGCCACTATGCCGGCACGTTCAGCCACGGCCGACGCGACGGCGAAGGTAGCCTCAAGCAGGCCGACCAGACCTACCGCGGCCAGTTCAAGGACGACCAGTACGAAGGTGCAGGCGAATTGGAAATGGCCGACGGCAGCCGTTATCAAGGCTTGTTCGCCAAAGGCAAACCCAATGGCGCAGGCGTGCGCAGCGATGCCAGTGGCAACCAGTTCAGCGGCCGCTTCGTCGATGGCCAGCTGCAAGGCAGCGGCACCTACGACAGCGTCGATGGCGAGCAGTACATCGGTGAATTCAAGGACAACCGCCTGGAGGGCCGCGGCCGCTACGAGAATGCCGACGGCGACGTATGGATCGGCGATTTCAAGGACGGCTCACTGATCGGCGAAGGCGAATTGCTCGGCAGCGACGGCAGCCACTACAAAGGCACGTTCGTCGATTGGCGCCTGTCTGGCCAAGGCAGCCTGCAACTGCCGGATGGCAGCAAGTACGTCGGCGGTTTCGACAGCGATGCCTACCAAGGTCACGGCAAGCTGACCCTGGCCAGCGGCAAGGTCGAAAGCGGCACCTGGGCCAATGGCGTGCGCGTTCGCGACCAGAAAGGCAAACTGCTGCCTGACCCGCTGGACCTGGCCCTGCTCAACCAGGGCCGCCTGCTCGAAGAAGCCCTGGCCCGGGTACCGCGCTCGGCCCCCCCCATCCAGCTGTACAGCCTGGTACTGGCCGGCGATGGCCAGCAGAGCGTGTTCCTGCGCGAAGCGGACTATGTCAGCAACATGCTCAAAGTGCGTTTCGGTGCCCGCGGCCAGGTCACCCTGGTCAACCACCGCGACCAGATGGCCACCCGCCCCATGGCCACCCGCGAGAACCTCACACGCGCCGCCCGCACCCTGGCCGAGCGCAGCGGCCCGGAAGACCTGATCTTCATCTACCTGACCAGCCACGGCAGCCAGGACCACCAACTGGTGCTCGACCAGCCACGCCTGCAACTGGCCGACCTGTCCGCCGACGAACTGGCCAGCGCCCTGGCACCGCTCAAGGACCGCGACAAGATCATTGTCATCTCCGCCTGCTATTCAGGGGGCTACATCGCCCCGCTCAAGGACGATCGCACGGTGATCATGACTGCGGCACGTGCCGACCGGGTATCGTTCGGTTGTTCAGAAGAAGCCGACTTCACCTACTTTGGCGATGCTCTGTTCGCCGAGGCGCTGAACCAGACCGACGACCTGAAACAAGCGTTTGAACTGGCGCGCACCAGCGTTGCCGAAAGAGAACGAAGGGAAGGTTTCGAAGCCTCCGAGCCACAATTCTGGGCTCCGCCCGCAGTACTGGCACACTGGCAGCAACTGCGTAAGCAACAGGCTGAAGAAGCCTTGCGTAATGCGGCACAGGCCAAGGCCGAGCAACAGGAAAAAACGCCTGCCAGCCGCTAAGCTTGTGTGTAACAAGGGAGAGACATCATGTATTTGACGCCTCAGCATGTCCTGCTTGCCGGAGCTACCGGCCTAACCGGTGAGCACCTGCTCGACCGCCTGTTAAACGAACCCACCATCAGTCGTGTGCTGGCGCCGACCCGTCGGCCACTGGCCGAACACCCTCACCTGGAAAACCCGGTGGGCGACCCGGCAGTGTTTCTCCCGCAACTGGCCGGTCGGGTCGATATTGCCTACTGCTGCCTGGGGACCACTCTCAAGCAGGCGGGCTCCGAGCAGGCGTTTCGCGCCGTCGATCTGGACATGGTCGTCGCCTTCAGTAAGCGCGCACGGGAAATGGGTGCGCGCCACCTGCTGGTGGTCAGCGCCCTTGGTGCCGACCCTAAGTCGTCGATCTTCTACAACCGGGTCAAGGGCGAAATGGAAGAAGCGCTCAAAGCTCAGGACTGGCCGCAACTGACCATCGTGCGCCCGTCGCTGTTGCTCGGAGAACGGATACAACCACGGTTGGGCGAGAAATTTGCGTCACTGTTTGCGAAGTTGATACCGGGCAAATACCGGGGAATCGAGGCCTGTACCCTGGCCCGGGCGCTGTGGCGCCTGGCGCTGGAGGAAGAGGACGGCATTCGGGTCATCGAGTCCGACGAGTTGCGCAAACTCGGCAAGAAATAGCCCCTACAGGCCGCCCGTAGCCTGAAACCCTATGCCTGCCGCCGTCAGCAATGACAACGGCAGGAACAGGGTATCCAGCAGCATGCTGCCAGGCAGGTCCAGGTGCGGATACGCTGGCGCCTCAGCCCCGAAGCGATCCTTGGGGCAACAGCCGCCATTGATCACATACATGTCCAGCCGGGTCCCGGCGTATACCACCGGTGCCCCTGGTTTGTTGGCATCCAGCGTGCGCACCGTGGCGCAGCCGCCGAGCAGGCTTGCCGCCAGCAAGCCGGCCATGAAACGCCTCAATCATCCGCCCCGAAATGATGTTCGCCCCAGCGCGGCAGCATGTCCTGCGGAATGTTCAGCAGGTTGAGGATGCGCGCCACGACGAAGTCGACCAGGTCATCGATGGTCTGCGGCTGGTGATAGAACCCCGGCGCCGCAGGCAGGATCACTGCGCCCATCTGCGACAGCTTGAGCATGTTCTCCAGGTGAATGGTCGAGAACGGCGCCTCGCGCGGCACCAGTATCAACTGCCGACGCTCCTTGAGGGTGACGTCGGCGGCCCGCTCGATCAGGTTGTTACAGGCGCCGGTGGCGATTGCCGACAAGGTACCGGTAGAACACGGCACCACCACCATCGCCGCTGGCGCACCGGAGCCCGAGGCTACCGGTGACATCCAGTCTTCCTTGCCGTATACGCGGATCTGCCCATCGGCAGCGCCGGTGTATTCGGTGAGGAACGCCTGCATGGCCTGCGGCTTGGCCGGCAGGACCACATCGGTCTCGGTGGCCATCACCAGTTGCGCGGCCTTGGAGATGAGGAAATGCACCTCACGATCCTCACGCACCAGGCAATCGAGCAAACGCAGGCCATACTGCGCCCCGGAGGCGCCGGTCATGGCCAGGGTGATACGTTCCGGTCCGCTCACTTCAAGGCCTCGGCCAGCTTGCCGTGCAGGCCGCCAAAGCCGCCATTGCTCATGATCACCACATGGGTACCCGGGCGGGCCTGGCCCTTGACCCGTTCGATGATCGCCTCGAGGCTGTCGGCGACCACGCTTGGCACCTTGCATTGCGCCGCCGTGGCTGCCAGGTCCCAACCCAGGTTGGCGGGTGCGTACCAGATCACCTGGTCGGCGTCGTTGACGCTTTCCGGCAGCCCGTCACGATGGGCGCCCAGCTTCATGGAGTTGGAGCGCGGCTCGATGATGGCGATGACCGGTGCTTCGCCCACTCGCTTGCGCAGGCCGTCGAGAGTGGTTGCGATGGCGGTCGGGTGGTGGGCGAAATCGTCGTAGATGGTCACACCCTGGACTTCAGCGACCTTCTCCATGCGCCGCTTGACGCTCTTGAACGCGCTCAGGCCGTCGATGCCCATGGCCGGCACCACGCCCACATGACGGGCAGCGGCCAGCGTGGCGAGGGCGTTGGCGACGTTGTGCTGGCCGGTCAGGGCCCAGTCCACCACGCCCTGCACTTCACCTTCGAACAACACCTCGAAACGCGAGCCATCGGCGCTGAGCAGACGCGCCTGCCACTGGCCACCTTCACCGGTGGTCTGCACTGGGGTCCAGCAACCCATGCCGATCACACGCTCCAACGCCTGCTCGGTGGTCGGGTGAATGACCAGGCCTTCGCTCGGGATGGTCCGTACCAGGTGGTGGAACTGTCGCTCGATGGACGCCAGATCAGGGAAGATGTCTGCGTGATCGAACTCAAGGTTATTGAGGATCGCGGTGCGTGGGTGGTAATGCACAAACTTCGAACGCTTGTCGAAGAAGGCGCTGTCGTATTCGTCAGCCTCGACCACGAAGAACGGCGTGCCGCCCAGGCGCGCCGACACCGAGAAGTTCTGCGGCACGCCGCCAATCAGGAAGCCCGGGCTCATGCCGGCATGCTCCAGCACCCAGGCCAGCATGCTGCTGGTGGTGGTCTTGCCGTGGGTGCCCGCCACGGCCAGGACCCAGCGCCCCTGCAGCACATGGTCGGCCAGCCACTGCGGGCCGGACACATAGGGCAGCCCCTTGTTCAGCACATACTCCACCGCCAGGTTGCCCCGCGACATGGCATTGCCGATCACCACCAGATCAGGTGCTGGGTCCAGCTGAGCCGGGTCGTAGCCCTGGGTCAGCTCGATGCCCTGGGCTTCGAGCTGGGTGCTCATTGGCGGATAGACGTTGGCGTCGGAGCCGGTGACGCGGTGGCCGAGCTCTTTGGCCAGCACGGCCAGCGAACCCATGAAAGTGCCGCAAATACCGAGAATATGAATGTGCATGGTCGACCTCGCAAAACTTCGAGGCAGGGTAGCCCAGGGCGCGGGAAATCGCACCCGGTGTTTTGCTCAGACGCCCCTGGCGATGCCGTGTTTGCGCAGTTTTCGATACAAGGTATTGCGGCTGATGCCCAGATGCTCGGCGACCCGGGTCAAGTGCCAGTGTTTTGCCTCCAGGATATCCATCAGCGCCTGACGCTCGGCGCTCTCCAGTGGTGGCGTCATAGCCGGCAAGCCGGCTCCCGCAGATTCGGTGTCGCTCTTGGACCTAGCGCTATCACTGTGGGAGCTGGCTTGCCGGCGATCGAGGGCGAAGCCCTCGCCTGGCTTGCGAACCACTGCGGGGAGATCCGAAAGCTCAATGTGTGAGCCCTCACACAGAGCGACCAGTGTCCGCAACACATTGCGCATCTGCCGCACGTTCCCCGGCCATGCAAAGCTAAGCAGCGCCTGCCGCGCTTCTGGCGACAGTTGCACAACCTGCCCCTGGGCCTCCTGGCGTAACAGAAAGTCCAGCAACGCCTCCTTGTCACTACGCTCGCGCACCGCTGGCAGCGCCACTTCCAAGCCATTTAATCGGTAGTACAGGTCCTCACGGAAACTGCCCTGCTCCACCCGCTCCAGCAGGTCCCGGTGAGTGGCACTGACGATGCGTACATCCACGGCCTGCGGCTCACCGCCTATCGGCACCACCTGGCGCTCTTCCAGCACCCGCAACAGGCGGGTCTGCAACGCCAGCGGCATGTCGCCGATTTCATCCAGCAACAAGGTACCGCCGTCAGCCTGCAGCAGCTTGCCGCGCATGCCCTCCTTGCGCGCGCCGGTAAAACTGCCGCCGCGATAGCCGAACAGCTCGCTCTCGATCAGGCTCTCGGGAATCGAGGCGCAGTTCACCGCCACGAAAGGCTTGCCATGGCGTTGACTGGCCTGGTGCACGGCCTGGGCAAAGGCCTCTTTACCGCAACCAGTCTCACCGCGCAGCAGCAGCGGCACATCGCGCTCGAACACGCGCACGGCACGGTAGAAGTCGTGTTGCAAGGCCGGGTCGAGCAGGCAGATGCCCGGTTCCGTGGCGGGCCTGGCCTGGGGCAGGCTGGCCGGCACCGTCCACAGCGGCGCCCTCGCCTGCCCGCGCAGGCTGGCGAACACCTGGCGGCCATCACGGGTGCGCAACGGCCAGACCGTACTACCACCTGGCGTGGCACGGCTGAACAGTTCGTCATGGCTGCAGGCGAAGAACATTTCCAGCGGCTTGCCCAGCACGCCGCCGCGAATGGTGCCCAACAGGTTCAGGGCACTCTGGTTGGCGGCACAGATGCGGCCATCGCCGTCGAACGCCAGCAGCCCTTCGCTGAACTGGCCGACCGACTCGGCCTGCACGTGAATGCGCAGCAACCATTGCTGCTCGAAATGACGCAGGAAATAACAGCTCTCGATCATCTTCGCCGAGAGATTGACCAACGCCATGGTGTGGAACTGGCTCTGGCGCGACACGTCCGGCCGCGCCGAGGACACATCGAGCACCGCCAACAGTTCACCGTGCGGGTCGAACACCGGGCTCGCCGAGCAGGTCAGCCCGGTATGGCGGCCGCGAAAGTGCTCATTCTGGTGAATGGTCAGGGCCTGGCGTTCGACCAGGCAGGTGCCGATGCCGTTGGTGCCCTCGCGGGCCTCACTCCAGTCCGCCCCCAGCCACAGCCCGGCACGCTCGAAGTTGCGCCGCTCGCTGGGCGCGGTGACGCAGTTGAGGATCACCCCACGGGCATCGGTCAGCAGCACCGCATGGCCGGCGCCGGATAGCTGCTGGTGCAGGCTGTTCATTTCGTTGTCGGCGATCTTCAGCACCTGGCGCAGGCGTTCGCGGCTCTCCAGCAGGCGGCCGTGTTCAAGCACCACCGGCGCCTCGATCACTGACGGGTCGAGGTGATAGTCGTCCAGGCAGCGTAGCCATGAGCGGGCAATGGAAGGATCGCTGCCCGCTTCGCCACGGGCAACGGTATGCACCTGCTGGGCATGGCGGCTGAATGAGTTGTTCTGCATTTGTTGTTGTTCTCCGCAGATAGAGATTCACGCCAGCATCCTCCACCCACGCAGGCTTTGCAACGTGCCCGCCGGCAACGTGTCGCAAACGGTACAAAGTGTCACCCCGGACGTGCCAGGCCTGGCACAACGCGCCTTCGCGCAGCGCAGAAGCATGACCCAAGTCATTGATTCCACAAGGGCGCACCACGCTGGCCCAACCTTTGCTCTACGCTTTTCAACTCCTCAACAAACATAACAGCCAGGAGACACACCATGCGTTACGCACATCCCGGTACCGAGGGCGCGAAGGTTTCCTTCAAGAGCCGCTACGGCAACTTCATCGGCGGTGAGTTCGTGGCCCCGGTCAAAGGCCAGTACTTCGAGAACACCTCGCCGGTGAACGGCCAGCTGATCGCCGAATTCCCTCGCTCCACTGCCGAAGACATCGATAAAGCCCTGGATGCCGCCCACGCTGCCGCCGACGCCTGGGGCCGCACTTCGGTCCAGGATCGCTCCAACGTCCTGCTGAAGATCGCCGACCGTATCGAACAGAACCTGGAAGTCCTGGCCATCACCGAAACCTGGGACAACGGCAAGCCGATCCGCGAAACCCTCAACGCCGACATCCCCCTGGCCGTCGACCACTTCCGCTACTTCGCCGGCTGCATCCGCGCCCAGGAAGGCGGCGCCGCCGAAATCAACGAAAACACCGTGGCCTACCACATCCATGAGCCGCTGGGCGTGGTCGGGCAGATCATCCCTTGGAACTTCCCGATCCTGATGGCCGCCTGGAAGCTCGCCCCGGCCCTGGCCGCCGGCAACTGCGTGGTGCTCAAGCCGGCCGAGCAGACACCGCTGGGCATCACCGTGCTGGTCGAGCTGATTGGCGACCTGCTGCCCAAAGGCGTGCTCAACGTGGTGCAAGGCTATGGCCGCGAGGCCGGTGAAGCGCTGGCCACCAGCAAGCGCATCGCCAAAATCGCCTTCACCGGCTCCACCCCGGTCGGCTCGCACATCATGAAATGCGCGGCCGAGAACATCATCCCGTCCACCGTCGAGCTGGGCGGCAAGTCGCCGAACGTGTACTTCGAAGACATCATGCAGGCCGAGCCGAGCTTTATCGACAAGGCCGCCGAAGGCATGGTGCTGGCGTTCTTCAACCAGGGCGAGGTGTGCACCTGCCCATCGCGCGCCCTGGTGCAGGAGTCGATCTACCCGCAGTTCATGGAAGTGGTGATGAAGAAGGTGCTGCAGATCAAGCGCGGCGACCCGCTCGACACCGACACCATGGTCGGCGCCCAGGCCTCGCAGCAGCAGTTCGAGAAGATCCTCTCATACCTCGAGATCGCCCAGAAGGAAGGCGCCGAGCTGCTGACCGGCGGCAAGGTGGAAAAACTCGAAGGCGCGCTGGCCACCGGTTACTACATCCAGCCGACCCTGCTCAAGGGCAACAACCGCATGCGCGTGTTCCAGGAAGAAATCTTCGGTCCGGTGGTCAGCGTCACCACCTTCAAGGACGAAGCCGAAGCCCTGGCGATTGCCAACGACACCGAGTTTGGCCTCGGTGCTGGCGTGTGGACCCGCGACATCAACCGCGCCTACCGCATGGGCCGCGGCATCAAGGCGGGCCGCGTGTGGACCAACTGCTACCACCTGTACCCGGCACATGCCGCGTTCGGCGGCTACAAGAAGTCCGGTGTCGGCCGTGAAACCCACAAGATGATGCTCGACCACTACCAGCAGACCAAGAACCTGCTGGTGAGCTACGACATCAACCCGTTGGGCTTCTTCTAAACCGCGTCGCCTTCTTCGCGGGTCAAGCCCGCTCCTACAGAAGATCGCATCCCCCTGTAGGAGCGGGCTTGTCCCGCGAAGAGGCCAGACCTGCAAACACAAGACGCAGAGCCCCAACCGCTCTGGCTCGCTTCCTGCAGTCCCCATCACCATCGGCCCGGAAACCCTCCGGCCACCAAGAAAAAGAACAGGTGAACTATGCCAAGCGATCATTCCGCCGGTGCGCCGGCAGGGTCTTCCGTCGACTTCGAAAAAGTCGGGTCGGATTATTTCCAGCAACGTGAACTGAAAAAAGGCGCCGCCGGCTGGGTACTGCTGGTGGGCCTGGGCGTTGCCTATGTGATTTCCGGCGACTATGCCGGCTGGAACTTCGGCCTGGCCCAAGGTGGCTGGGGCGGCATGTTCCTCGCTACCCTGCTGATGGCCACCATGTACCTGTGCATGTGTTTCTCGTTGGCCGAGCTTTCCTCGATGATCCCTACCGCTGGCGGCGGCTACGGCTTTGCCCGCAGTGCCTTCGGCCCGTGGGGCGGCTTTCTGACCGGCACGGCGATCCTCATCGAGTACGCCATCGCCCCCGCCGCCATCGCCACGTTCATCGGCGCCTACTGCCAGTCACTGTTCGGCATCGGCGGCTGGATGATCTACCTGGCGTTCTACGTGGTCTTCATCGGCATCCACATCTTCGGCGTGGGTGAAGCGCTGAAGCTGATGTTCATCATCACCGCCATCGCAGCCATCGCCCTGGCCGTGTTCCTGGTGGCCATGGTGCCCCATTTTGATGCAGCCAACCTGTTCGACATCGCCAAAACGGACGCCGCCGGCGCCAGCAGCTTCCTGCCGTTCGGCTACGTCGGCGTGTGGGCGGCGATCCCCTATGCCATCTGGTTCTTCCTCGCCGTTGAAGGCGTGCCGCTGGCCGCCGAAGAAACCAAGAACCCCAAACGTGACCTGCCCCGCGGCCTGATTGGCGCAATGCTGGTGCTGCTGGCCTTCGCCCTGCTGATCCTGGTGGTCGGCCCTGGCGGTGCAGGCTCCGAAGTGCTGAAGGCGTCAGGCAACCCGCTGGTCGAGGCACTGGCCAAGGCCTATGGCGGCTCCACCTGGATGGGCAGCTTCGTCAACCTGGTAGGCCTGGCCGGCCTGATCGCCAGCTTCTTCTCGATCATCTATGCCTATTCGCGGCAGATCTTCGCCCTTTCCCGCGCCGGTTACTTGCCGCGCAAGCTGTCGGAAACCAACAAGAGCAAGGCCCCGGTCATGGCGCTGGTGATCCCCGGCATCATCGGTTTCGCCCTGTCGCTGACCGGCCAGGGCGACCTGCTGATCCTGGTGGCGGTATTCGGTGCCACACTGTCGTATGTGCTGATGATGGCTGCGCACATCACCCTGCGCATCCGTCGGCCGAAAATGGAACGCCCTTACCGCACTCCGGGCGGCATCTTCACCTCGGGCCTGGCCCTGGTGCTGGCCTGCATCGCCGTGGTCGCGGGCTTCCTGGTCGATCCACGGGTGGTGATTGGCGCAGCGGTGATCTATGCGGTATTGATTGCCTACTTCGCGTTCTACAGCCGTCACCACCTGGTTGCCGGCACACCGGAAGAGGAATTCGCCGCGATCCAGAAGGCCGAAGAGGCTCTGCACTGATCAAAGCCACCTGCCGCGGGCCAGCCCGCGGCTCTGGAGATTCTGTATGGCAAGTTTCGTACACACGGTGGGCCACCTGGTCTACCGCTTCGACAGCCTCAAGGAAGTGATGGCCAAGGCCAGCCCGGCCCGTTCCGGGGACTTCCTGGCCGGCGTCGCCGCCAGCAACGACGGCGAACGGGTGGCCGCGCAGATGGCCCTGGCCAACATCCCGCTGACGCATTTCCTGAATGAAGCACTCATCCCCTACGAACAGGATGAAATCACCCGGCTGATCGTCGACACCCACGATGCCCAGGCCTTTGCCCCGGTCAGCCACCTGACCGTTGGCGGCCTGCGCGACTGGCTGCTCGGCGACGAGGCCAACGAACAGAGCCTGCGCGCCCTCGCCCCCGGGCTGACCCCGGAAATGGCCGCCGCTGTGTCAAAGATCATGCGCGTGCAGGACCTGGTGCTGGTGGCGCAGAAGATCCGCGTGGTCACCCGGTTCCGCGGCACCATGGGCCTGCGCGGGCGCCTGTCGACCCGCCTGCAGCCCAACCATCCGACGGATGAGCCGGCCGGCATCGCCGCCAGCATCCTCGACGGCCTGCTCTACGGCAACGGTGACGCCATGATCGGCATCAACCCGGCCACCGACAGCATCGCCTCGATCTGTGCCCTGCTGGAAATGCTCGACGCCATCATCCAGCGCTACGACATCCCCACCCAGGCTTGCGTGCTGACCCACGTCACCACCTCGATCGAAGCGATCAACCGCGGCGTGCCGCTGGACCTGGTGTTCCAGTCGATCGCCGGCACCGAGGCGGCCAACGCTGGCTTTGGCATCAACCTCAATGTGTTGCAGGAAGGTTATGAGGCCGGCCTGTCGCTCAAGCGCGGCCCCCTTGGGCAGAACCTGATGTACTTCGAGACCGGCCAGGGCAGCGCGCTGTCGGCCAATGCCCACCACGGCATCGACCAGCAGACCTGCGAGACCCGCGCCTACGCCGTGGCCCGCCACTTCAAGCCGTTCCTGGTCAACACCGTGGTCGGCTTCATCGGCCCCGAGTACCTGTACAACGGCAAGCAGATCATCCGCGCCGGCCTCGAAGACCACTTCTGCGGCAAGCTGCTGGGCGTGCCGATGGGCTGCGACATCTGCTACACCAACCACGCCGAAGCCGACCAGGACGACATGGACACCCTGCTGACCCTGCTGGGCGTGGCCGGGATCAACTTCATCATGGGCATCCCCGGCTCCGACGACATCATGCTCAACTACCAGACCACGTCATTCCACGACGCGCTGTATGCGCGCCAGACCCTTGGCCTCAAGCCTGGGCCGGAATTCGAAGCCTGGCTGCAACGCACCGGCATCTTCACCCAGGCCGATGGCCGCGTGCGTTTCGGCGACAACCTGCCGCCGGCATTCCGCCAGGCCTTGGCGCAACTGGCTTAGAGGTGACCATGGCAGACCGATCCCCACCCCCGCTCTCTACCCAGGAAAGCCCCTGGCTGGCCCTGCGCAACCTGACCCCGGCGCGTATCGCCCTGGGCCGCTGCGGCACCAGCCTGCCCACCGGCGCGCAACTGGACTTCCAGTTCGCCCACGCCCAGGCCCGCGACGCCGTGCACCTGGCGTTCGACCACGCCGCCCTCAGCGAACAGCTCAAGGACCGAGGCCGCGACAGCCTGGTGCTGCACAGTGCCGCCAGCGACCGCCACCAGTACCTGCAACGCCCCGACCTGGGCCGGCGGCTGAACGAAGACTCGGCCGAACGCTTGCGCCAGCATGCCCAAGCCAACCCCGATGGCGTCGACCTGGCCATCGTGGTCGCTGACGGCCTCTCGGCCCTGGCCGTGCACCGCCATACCTTGCCGTTTCTGGCCCGCTTCGAGGAGCAGGCCGCAACCGATGGCTGGACCAGCGCCCCGGTGGTGCTGGTGGAGCAAGGCCGAGTGGCGGTGGCGGATGAGGTCGGCCAACTGCTCGGTGCGCGCATGACCGTGATGCTGATCGGCGAACGCCCGGGGCTAAGCTCGCCAGACAGCCTGGGCCTGTATTTCACCTACGCGCCCAAGGTCGGCCTGACCGATGCCTACCGCAACTGCATCTCAAACATCCGCCTGGAAGGCCTGAGTTACGGCATGGCGGCCCATCGCCTGCTATACCTGATGCGCGAAGCCTGCAGGCGACAGCTTTCCGGTGTGAATCTGAAGGACGAAGCCGAGGTCCATAGCATCGACAGTGAAAATGCCCCCGCCCAGCGAGGCAATTTCCTGCTCGGTGAACGTTAAAGAACATGTCACGGAAGGCGGATTGCGCTGATGGCCAGCATTGGGGCAGCATGCCCATGAAAGCTGCAGGCATTCCGCTGTTTCCCCAAATGGACTCTGAGGGCCGCACATGCGCATCATCAAGGCAACCCTGGAACACCTCGACCTGCTCACCCCGCTGTTTGTCAGATACCGCGAGTTCTATGGGCAGCTCCCTTATCCGGACAGTTCGCGCAAGTTTCTGCAAAAGCGCCTTATGCGCGGTGAATCGATCATCTACCTGGCTTTACCGGTTGACGATGACAGCAAATTGCTTGGTTTCTGTCAGCTTTATCCGAGCTATTCGTCGCTGTCGCTGAAGCGGGTGTGGATTCTCAATGACATCTTCGTGGCCGAAGACTCACGGCGCATGCTGGTAGCTGACCACCTGATGCGCGAGGCCAAGAAGATGGCCAAGGAAACCAATGCGGTGCGCATGCGGGTATCGACCAGCGCCAACAACGAGGTGGCGCGCAAGACCTATGAGTCGATGGGCTTTCGCAAGGACACCGAGTTCGAGAACTACATTCTGCCGATCAGCCAGGATTGACCTGTACCGGCCCTTTCGCGGGGCAAGTCCGCTCCTACCGGCTGAGGTGGTCTTGTAGGATCGGGCTTGCCCCGCGAAAGGGCCGGAACAGCTTGACGCAGTAACCCCTCGCTACAAACTCCCCGGGCAGGTTTCTGACTTCGCCGTATAATGCTTCCTCCTGTCATGTGTGAAAATTTACCCACCCACAGGTAGTCATGCCGACGCCCAGGGCATTGCCCGTCATCGCGTGCCCGTAGTAGCGGGTCAAGAACACAGGTGCTGTACATGGAATTCAACCCGCTGGACTTAATCCTGCATCTCGATGCTTACCTCGATCTGCTGGTCACCAACTACGGTCCGTGGATCTACGCGATCCTGTTTGCAGTCATCTTCTGCGAAACCGGCTTGGTGGTGATGCCATTCCTGCCGGGCGACTCACTGCTGTTCATCGCCGGCGCAGTGGCCGCCGGTGGCGGCATGGACCCGGTCCTGTTGGCAGGCCTGCTGATGGCCGCCGCCATCCTCGGCGACAGCACCAACTACATCATCGGCCGCACCACGGGCGAAAAACTGTTCAGCAATCCCAACTCGAAGATCTTCCGCCGCGACTACCTGCAGCGCACCCACGAGTTCTATGAACGCCATGGCGGCAAGACCGTGACCATGGCGCGCTTCCTGCCGATCCTGCGCACCTTCGCCCCCTTCGTGGCCGGTATTGCCCACATGCACTACCCGCGCTTCCTCGGTTTCAGCGTGGCAGGTTCGCTGCTTTGGGTCGGCGGCCTGGTGACCCTGGGCTACTTCTTCGGCAACGTGCCGTTCATCAAGCAGCACCTGTCGCTGATGGTGGTCGGCATCATCGTGCTGTCGCTGGTACCGATGATCCTCGGCCTGCTGCGCAGCCGCCTGGGCCGCACCGCCAAGGCCCACTGACAACCGACATGTGGTCCTTCAGCGCCTGGCGGCGCAAGCGCACCCTTGCGCGCTACCCCATCGACGCACGGCAATGGCAGGTGATCCGTGATCGCCTGCCGATGCTCGATGGCATCAGCGATGCGGAAGACCAATGGCTGCGCGAAGCCTGCATCCTGTTCCTGCTCGACAAGCACCTGACCACCCTCCCCGGGGTCGAACTGGACGACGAGCAGCGCCTGTTTCTTGCCGCCCAGGCGCAGCTGCCACTGCTGCACCTGGGCGAATTGAACTGGTACCAGGGCTTCCACGAAATCATCCTCTACCCCGACGACTTCAAGAGCCCGCAGCGCCACCGCGATGCCAGCGGCGTGGAGCACGTTTGGGATGCCGAGCACAGCGGCGAAGCCTGGCAACAGGGGCCGATCATCCTGGCCTGGGCCGGGGTGCTGGCCAGTGGTGGCTGGGAGGCCTACAACCTGGTGATCCACGAACTGGCGCACAAGCTCGACATGCTCAATGGCGATGCCAACGGCCTGCCGCCACTGCACCCGGGCATGCGCGTGGAAGACTGGGCCGCAGCCATGCAGCAAGCCTATGACGACCTCAATCGCCAGCTCGACGCCAACCCCGACGCCGAAACCTCCATCGACCCTTACGCCGCGGAAAACCCAGCGGAATTCTTCGCCGTCACCAGTGAGTACTTCTTCAGCGCTCCCGACTTGCTGCAGCAGGCTTATCCACAGGTGTACCAGCAGCTGTCGCTGTTCTACCGGCAGAACCCTCTCGAACGCCTGCTCAAGCTGCAGGCCGGGCACCCGGATTACCGCGAAAGCCACGCCTGATGCGGCCGCACATCCGTCCACACGTGGCATGGCCTGGCGGAATATGCCTATAATCGCCGCCACTTTTTTGATCAAACACGGGGGCACTGCCCAATGAGCTACAGCAAGATTCCGGCTGGCAAAGACCTGCCGAACGACATCTACGTCGCCATCGAGATCCCGGCCAACCACGCGCCGATCAAGTACGAAATCGACAAGGACAGCGACACCCTGTTCGTTGACCGCTTCATGGCCACCCCGATGTTCTACCCGGCCAACTACGGCTTCATCCCGAACACCCTGGCAGACGACGGTGATCCGCTGGACGTGCTGGTCGTGACCCCATACCCAGTTGCTCCAGGCTCGGTCATCCGTGCCCGTCCGGTCGGCGTGCTGAACATGACCGACGACGGCGGCGGCGACGCCAAGGTCATCGCCGTTCCTCACGACAAGCTGAGCCAGCTGTACGTCGACGTGAAGGAATACACCGACCTGCCAGCCCTGCTGATCCAGCAGATCGAGCACTTCTTCGCGAACTACAAGGATCTCGAGAAGGGCAAGTGGGTCAAGATCGAAGGCTGGGAAGGCGCCGACGCCGCCCGTGCCGCGATCACCAAATCGGTCGCTGCCTACAAGGGCTGATACCGCTTTGCATGAAAAAAACCCGCCTCGGCGGGTTTTTTTATGGGTGACGCCAAAGGTAAGTAAAAAATCCTACGCAGTCCTACACATTGGCCCTACATCCGGGGCTTTTTCGCACCGTTCACATCAACATCACGTTCATTTCGCTACTGGCAACCGGCCGCTACACTCGGCGTCATGAACAGATCCGGTGACCGACTCAAGGCACTCCTCCGGGAATGTGGCCTGACCCCCGCAGACTTCGCTGCCCAGCGCCGCGTCACGTCGCAGCACATCAACAACTGGTTCACCCGCGGCATCCCGATTGCCCGCCTCGATGAAATGGCCGAGTTGTTCTGTGTGCAACGTCGCTGGTTGCAAACGGGCGAAGGCCCCAAGCACCCGCATTCGCTTCTGCGCATGTACGCGCCACAGGCAATGCCGATAGACGCATTCGGTGCGTCATCGGACCAGCCTGTCCCGCTGGTTCAAGTGCCCTTCCACGAGCTGCGCAATGGCCAGCTCATCGCGCTCGACGGTCATCACCTGGCAATGCCGGCACCTGCGCTGGAGGCTTTGGCCGTGCCCGTGGAGCAAGCCATCTGCATGACCATGCCGGCCGCCAACATGGCGCCGTGGATTCCACGCGATGCCATTCTGGCGATCGACCTCAGCTACACCCGGGTAGTTGATGGCGAGATCTATGCCCTGCTGCACAACGGCAGGCTCAGGGTGAACAGCCTGAGCCTCGGCCACCAAGGCACCCTGTGCCTGCACAGCCACAACCGGCGTGAGGTGGTGGAGCGCTACACACCGTTACAGCGCAAGGCGCAGAAGCTGGAGGTACTGGGCTGGGTGTTCCATTGGTCGCATTACCGCCAGCGACGCCCCGGCTGACACACGCTGTGCCATTTTTTGCTGGGCATACCGCGCCAGCCCTTGTATGCTACGCGGCACATTCAGCCCCGGCCGGTGCAAGCCGCGTTCCAGAGGGCTCGGCGACGCTCCACACGACCGTTTGCCATCTCTTTCAGGCCCTTGCTGGCCATACAGTTAAGGCGGTTGCGACTTACCATAAATTAGTCGGAACCGTCCCCGAGAAGCCGGCCACAAGCCGGCTTTTTAATGCCTCAAGATAATCCTGCCTCATTCAGGTAGCTTGCCGGAGATCTCATCTCGTCAGAGGTTCTCAAGTGTGCGGATTTAGTATCCGGGTCAAATATCTTTTTGTACCTTCTTGCGTAAGAGCCAGCCGAAAGGCGCCCCTGCCTTTCTGCCCTCCAAACCCGGCAAGGTCTACCACGTACTCATTGGTTCCACTCAACTTATAACCGATCTTCCGATTTCGCAGACTTGCTATGGTTCGATCCAGTATTTTCGAATCCCGGCTCGACATGCTTTGCCTGGCAAAGTGCTGAGGATTTTCCACGGTAAATATCAATTCCGCTTCAGCGCTACCCGCTTTATCAAGAACTTGATTACCAGGCAATGCAGCAGCCATCTTTCCTGCTTTTTTTCTCTGAGTGGTCACGTTTGACCCTTGCTCAAAAATAGTCTCCGACACCTGTGGCCTCTCAACCTGTTCAGTGTGCGAACCCAACCTCATGAGCACCTTATGACCGGCACCCATAGCCCGCAAACGTCGACTCACCTCGAGGCCTTCTCCAATGACCGTTTTAACTTTTTCAACTTCACTGGGGATATAAGAATAAGCATGCAGCGTTCCATCAATATTAGCAACACCAAAAGCAATCCTTCTACCCCTCACCCTCCCTAAATACTCGGCCCTCATAAAGGCAAAATACTTTTCAGCCACTTCTTGCGGGAGCCTTTCTTCACGAGCGAAGGTATTAGCTGTTTCTTCCAATTTCTGAAGAGTTGCGCGTTCATCCGCTTCGAGAGCTGCTCTTCCCTCACTCGCCATTATAGCCAAAATACGTCGATGAAGCAGGGGAACAAGCGCAATTGCACTGATCACCAATACGGCTGCACCAATATATAAACCAAGTTCTTCTTCGATCGACATCCTACCATCCGGGTCGCGAAACACGATTGGATTGTTCCGCGTCATCCGATACAAATTCAATCCATCCACGTCCCCCGCCGGGTCCGGATTGATCCAGCGCTGCAACCACGGTGCGTAATATCTAAAACCGTAGTAATACAATCCTGTTGCATCGCGCTCCTTACCTGAATACCGCACAGTCTTGTACTTCGCTTCGACAGCACTGCGCGCTGCCCACCAGGCTGTACCTCCGTAGGCGTAGAAACTCTCCTGGCTGATCAGCTCGGCGTTTTGGGCCAGTTCCAGCATGCTGCTGCCCAAATGATCGCTTACGCTGTAACGCAGTTGGTCGTTGTCGACCCCACCTGGCTTGCCGGCCTCCCAATGCAGTAGCCGCACACCACTGCGCCCGGCTTGAGTGGTGACTACCTGCAACTGCTCACCTGACGCCAGCGTGCGGATCTCCAGTCCCGGCAAATAGCGTACTTCACTTACTTGCGCTCCCCTCATGGTCTTCGTTCGACGGACCTTGCGCACACGCTGGCCACCGCCGTCGTACACATAGGCTTCCACATCGTCGTCCCGACCATCAGGCGCTTCACGAACGACTTGGGTCACCAGGCTCAGTTGATTTCGCGCATCCCATTGCATGGCCTGCCCAGGCGCCAGGGTCTGCTGGTTGCCATTGGCATCAAAACCTTTGCCAAAATCGATCGGTGAACCCTCGCTCTCCTTGAATAAACTGCGGTTGCTCCTGGGGTCTACAGCCATGACGCGGTGGCTCACCACAGCGCCATTCACCTTATGCATCAGATCGGTCAGATTGCCGCCTCGGTCATAGCTGAAGTCCTGGGTGTAGTTGCGCCAACGGCTGTCATCCAGCTTGCCGAAAATCTCGACCCCAGGCAGTGCAGGGCCGATGGTCTGGCTTGCGTTTTCGCGCCCGCTGGCACTGGTCAGTTGATAAAGAGTGTCGTAGGTATAGCTGCTGACAGCCGCCACCCGTCCCGCCCCCCACTTTATTGGCTGAGCCAAGTCTTCGACGCAATCGATATTGCCCACGGGGTCGTACGTGTACTGCAAGTGCAACAACCGCTTGCCATCGGCGTTGCTGGCCTGGAAGCTGACAAGCCGGCCATTCACTGCTGAAAAGCGGGTCGTGGTGGTGACCTTGTTGCCCGCCAACTCCATCGTCACCTGCCCCAAAGCGTTGTACTCGACTGCTTCGAGTAGCCCCTGATCATTCAGGAGCGATTTACTGGAGCGACCTGCAATGTCCATCTCGAAACGCTGCACGTTACCCATAGCATCCAGGGTTTCGATCATTGCGCCCAAGGCATCGTGCTTCCAACCGCTGTTGTAAAGCACATCAATATTCTGGGTATTCTGATCTTTCTTTTTTTCCAGTAGTTCATCGCGAGCATCCACCGACTCAGGCCAGTCGGGTGGCACCAGTGCCTGCAGAAACTGACGTGTCTCTTGACTTGGCTGACCCTGCAGGTTGAACCGCTCATGCCACTGACTCCCGGCGGGGTCATCATGGCGAATCATCTGACCACAACGGTTACGCTTGGCCTCCTCGGCATCGCCGCCTGCATAAGTGAAGCGATCAGTGCAGCGCCGATCCATCTCGCCAGCCACTTGCTCAAACTGCGCCAGCAGACGCTTAGACTGGTCGTACTCAATCTGTTGATGAGTACCGCGACCATCCCAGTGATCAAGTACTTGACCGCCCATGTTACTGAAAACAATACGAACGCCAGCGTCGATACTTTCGCTCTTCAGCACCCGCCCCGACAGCCCGTGATGTATGACTTGATTCGGTGCCTGTTGTGGATCGTTCTTTCGACCCTCGAAAAAACGAGGATCGCACTGCTGACTCAGATGCCCACGGGCGTCGAATAGTTGCTGGTTAATGCGTATGTCGAGATCGGCGCTGTTTCCAGAGCCGCCACGATGACAGGCAATGTTGCGAACAACTAAGCCACGAGAATCAGTCACGTTCAGCACAGGGGTATGCCGATGCAGAGAGGCTGGCATAAGGCTATTAACCAAATAGGATGAGAGTGACTGGTAAGTTTAGACCAATTAATCAAACCCTCATTTCAACCTACAGCGCAGCCTCAATGTGTCGTGCCCAGTTCGGCATCATCCAGGAGCGCCTTGGCCATCGCGTTGAGGTAATGAGAAGCCCAGATCATCATCGGTTTCTCTTCCATCAGGCCGAGGATGGTCAACTCGCGCACATAGCCCACGAGTTCCGAGGCTTGTTCGCGGGCATCCTGGCAAGGAATGCCGGGTTCGATGCGGAAAAATGGGTGGGTCTGGTTTTCACCTTGGAAGAAGGTGGTCTTGCCGACGGTGCATTGAGTGTCGTCTGTCGTCATTGGTCAATCTCCCTGAAAACTTGCTTTGCCTGGCTGGCCTCTTCGCGGGACAAGCCCGCTGCTACAAGGGTTCGCGATTACCTGTAGGAGCGGGCTTGTTCCGCGAAAGGGCCAGACCAGCCATCACATCACCTGAGCCTTAGTGCAAGGTCCGAGGCCCAGAGGGATCTGCACCTGGATCAACGCCGATTCGAGCAAAGCCCGCAGCGCCTCCAGCTCGTGCATCGAGGCCATCATCAAGATCGACGCCGGTGACTTGGGTTGCAGCAGCAACGCCTGATGCACCACCGTCGTCGCGCAGAGCGCGTAGTCAGTGGCCTGGATCAGGGTGTCTTCGAGGGAATGAATATCGTGGGGTGGATCGGGGACTATTTTAAGCATGGTGTAACCTCGTCTGTATCCGAAGAGACCACCACGTCATCACTTGCATTTGATGGGTGGCGGCTACGTGCAGGTCTGTAAGATCCGCGCGGGCCAGTAAAGGTGACGTGGAGCGGCCGGCGCGGGAACTGACGGCGGATCTAGCCAGAGTGCAGGGGCTGCAGGTACGCTTCGAACGCTTTGAGGGATTGGGCCATGGACCTATGCTGCCCGCTTCGCTGGGTAAGGTGATTGGGGATATGTCACAGTAACCCTGTTCCTACCCCTTCGCGGCGGTTCGGCGCTCCGATAACTGTACATAAGAGAGTGGCAGTGTGATCAGGATGATTATGGGTTTGATACTTTGGGCCGCCACGATAGCCATGGTACTGACTGTAACGTTTACTCCGTTGGTGTTAGTCAGCCTGTTCATCCTGACGATGCTTGGAGGAGACGATAGCCTGGTAAATCCACTGGTTGGTTATGGAGTCTTACCTGCATCGATCATCATCACCCTGTACCTGATGTACCGCTATGGCCGGCGGATTGCCGATTTCCTGCAGTCCATCTCGTCGCCGTGACGCATAGTCCTGAAGCCCACAACGCATAAAACTGCCTAGGCCAGTAAAGGTCAACCTTTCACGCAGACCACTTGCCGCAGCGTGTGCACCACCTCCACCAGCTCGCTCTGCGCCCGCATCACCGCATCGATATCCTTGTACGCCATCGGAATCTCGTCGATCACGTCCTTGTCCTTGCGGCACTCCACATGCGCCGTCGCCCGCCGCTGGTCCTCCACGGTGAATCGGCTCTTGGCCTTGGTCCGGCTCATCACCCTGCCCGCCCCATGGCTGCAGGAGCAGAACGACTCCTCGTTGCCCAACCCCCGCACGATGAAGCTCCTGGCGCCCATGGAGCCAGGGATGATGCCCAGCTGCCCCTTCTGCGCCGACACCGCGCCCTTGCGCGTCACCAGCACCTCGCGGCCGAAATGCTGCTCACGCTGCACGTAGTTGTGGTGGCAGTTGACCGCCTCCAGGCTTGCCTCGAAAGGTTTGCCCAGGGCCTTGCGGGTGGCCGCGACCACCGCCTGCATCATCAATTCACGGTTGCGCCGGGCAAAATCCTGCGCCCACTCCACCGCCTCGACATAGTCGGCAAAATGACGGCTGCCCTCCTCGAAGTAGGCCAGGTCCTTGTCCGGCAGGTTGGCCAGGTGCTGGCGCATATCGGCCTGGGCCAGTTCGATGAACAGGTTGCCGATGGCATTGCCGACACCGCGCGAGCCGCTGTGCAGCATGAACCAGACCCGGTCGGCCTCGTCCAGGCACACCTCGATGAAGTGGTTGCCGCCGCCCAGGGTGCCCAGGTGGTGGCGGTTGTTGGTCTTTTCCAGGCGCGGGTACTTGTCGGTGATGGCCTTGAAACGCCCGGCGAGCTGGCCCCAGGCTTTGTCTGCGGTGCCCGGCACCTTGTCCCAGGCACCCTGGTCGCGTTTGCCGAAGGTCTTGCCGTGGGGCACCGCCTGCTCGATGGCGCTGCGCAGGCCGTGCAGGTTGTCCGGCAGGTCCCGCGCCCGCAGCGAAGTACGCGCGGCGATCATGCCGCAGCCGATGTCGACGCCCACTGCGGCGGGGATGATCGCGCCGACCGTGGGGATCACGCTGCCAATGGTCGAACCCTTGCCCAGGTGCACATCCGGCATCACCGCCAGGTGCTTGAAGATGAACGGCATCTTCGCCGTGTTGAGCAGTTGCCGGCGGGCGTCGTCTTCGACCGGCACGCCGTCGGTCCACAGTTTGACCGGCTTGCCGCCGGCGACCTGGAGAATGTCCATGGGGCTGTTCCTGTTGAGCCATGCCTGCATGATACCGCCGAAGGTCGTAGAACAGCGGCTTGCCAGCAAGGTGGCACAGTGCTGTATGCTTGGCCGGTCTTCAGGGCGGGGTGAAAGTCCCCACCGGCGGTAAATCGAAAGATGAGCCCGCGAGCGCCCCGGCCATGCCGGGGGTCAGCAGATCTGGTGCGACTCCAGAGCCGACGGTCATAGTCCGGATGAAAGAAGGCGTCAGGCAGGGGCCATTCGGGCGCCCCTGCGCGCGCATTTTGTTCGCCCCGAGACGTTCATCGATCAATCACGAGGAGCGTTTCATGTCCCCTTTGCTGCAAAAACAATTTCCCAATGTGTCCGCCGCCATCGCCGCCTTCCAGGCCGGGCGCCCCGTGCTGCTGCTCGACGATGACGACCGCGAGGACGAAGCCGACATCGTCGCCGCCGCCGAGAACCTGTCGCTGCAGACCATGGCCATGATGATCCGCGACTGCAGCGGTATCGTCTGCCTGTGCCTGGACGAAGCCACGGTCGATGCCCTGCAACTGGCGCCGATGGTGCCGAACAACCAGGCCCGCCACGGCACCGGCTTCACCGTCACCATCGAAGCGGCTGAGGGCGTGAGCACTGGCGTTTCCGCACAGGACCGCATCACCACCATCGAAGCGGCGCTGCGTTCGACCGCCGAGCAACGTCATATCGTCAGCCCGGGCCATGTATTCCCGCTGCGTGCACGTGATGGGGGTGTGCTGACCCGTCGCGGTCACACCGAAGGCTCGGTGGACCTGGCACGCCTGGCCGGTCTGCGCCCGGCGGCGGTGCTGTGCGAGCTGATGAACCCCGATGGCAGCATGGCACGGGGCGAACAGGTGGCGGTGTATGCACGGCAGTACAACCTGCCGGTGCTGACCATCGAAGAGCTGGCGCGGTGCCGTGAGGCCATGGTGGAACTGGAAGCCGAGCCTGCCTGATAGACCGTACGGGGCCGCTTCGCGGCCCATTCGCGGGGCAAGCCCGCTCCTACACCATACCTGTAGGAGCGGGCTTGTCCCGCGAAGAGGCCGGTAAAGCCAGCGGAAGTTTGCTCCCCTAGCCCCGCTCTGCTAACGTCGCGCGGTTCTGACCCGCCAACGAGACTGTCGCCATGGCCCGCAAAAAAGCCTCCATCGATTTCGAACAATCCCTCGCCGACCTGCAAGCCCTGGTCGAGCGCCTGGAGAACGGCGAACTGTCGCTGGAAGACTCGCTGGCCGCCTTCGAGCAAGGCATCGCCCTGACCCGTGATTGCCAAGGTGCCCTGGCCCAGGCCGAACAGAAAGTACAGATCCTGCTGGAACGTGACGGCGAACTCGCCGCACAGCCGTTCGATGCGGAGCCAGAAGCATGATCACCGCTTACCAGGCCAGCTGCCAGGCCCGTGTCGACGCTGCCCTCGAGCCCCTGTTCATCGCCCCGACCAAAGAGCTGGAACGCCTGTATGCCGCCATGCGCTACAGCGTGATGAACGGCGGCAAGCGCGTGCGCCCGCTACTCGCCTACGCTGCCTGCGAAGCCCTTGGCGCGCCGGCCGAGCAAGCCAACGGTGCCGCCTGTGCAGTGGAGCTCATCCACGCATATTCGCTGGTCCATGACGACCTGCCGGCCATGGACGACGACGATCTGCGCCGTGGCCAGCCAACTACCCACAAGGCCTTCGACGAAGCCTGCGCGATTCTCGCCGGTGACGGCTTGCAGAGCCTGGCGTTCAGCGCCCTGCTCGACCCACGCCTGAGCCCGCAGGCCGACAGCATCCGCTTGGCCATGGTCCAGGCCCTGGCCAAGGCGGCAGGCCCTGCAGGCATGGTCGGTGGCCAGGCCATCGACCTCGGCTCGGTCGGCCTGAAGCTGGACCAGCAGGCCCTGGAATTCATGCACCGGCACAAGACCGGCGCCCTGATCGAAGCCAGTGTGCGCCTGGGCGCCTTGGCCAGCGCCCGCGCCGAGCAGGCGCAGCTGGACGCCTTGCAGACTTATGCACAAGCCATCGGCCTGGCCTTCCAGGTGCAGGACGATATCCTCGACGTGGAAAGCGACACTGCCACCCTGGGCAAGCGCCAGGGTGCCGACATCGCCCGTGACAAACCGACCTACCCGGCCTTGCTGGGGCTGGAAGCCGCCAAGGCCTATGCCATCGAACTGCGCGACCAGGCGCTGTTCGCCCTGCAAGGCTTTGGTGAGAACGCCGAGCCGCTGCGGGCGTTGGCGCGCTATATCGTCGAACGCCGCCATTGATGAATGGGGGCCGTTTTGCGGCCCTTTGCGATACCCGTCTGAATGGGCAGTATTTCCCACAATGGGGTAAACTGCCGCGTCTTCACACACCTATAACGACTCGCCTGATGCCCACGACGTTTCAAGAGATCCCCCGCGAACGCCCGGTCACGCCGTTGCTCGACCGCGCTGACACGCCTGCCGGCCTGCGCCGGCTGGCCGAAGCCGACCTGGAGACCCTGGCCGACGAATTGCGCCAGGAGTTGCTCTACACCGTTGGTCAGACCGGTGGGCATTTCGGCGCCGGCCTGGGCGTCATCGAGCTGACGATCGCCCTGCACTACGTCTTCGACACCCCGGATGACCGGCTGGTGTGGGACGTCGGCCACCAGGCCTACCCGCACAAGATCCTCACCGGGCGCCGCAAGCGCATGCTCAGCCTGCGCCAGAAGGACGGCATCGCCGCCTTCCCGCGCCGCAGCGAGAGCGAGTACGACACCTTCGGCGTCGGCCACTCCAGCACCTCGATCAGCGCCGCGCTGGGCATGGCCATCGCCGCCCGCCTGCAGAACAGCGCACGCAAGTCGATCGCCGTGATCGGCGACGGCGCCCTCACTGCCGGCATGGCCTTCGAAGCGTTGAACCACGCCCAGGAAGTCAACGCCGACATGCTGGTGATCCTCAACGACAACGACATGTCGATTTCGCGCAATGTCGGCGGTTTGTCCAACTACCTGGCCAAGATCCTCTCCAGCCGCACCTACGCGAGCATGCGCGAGGGCAGCAAGAAGGTGCTGTCGCGACTGCCCGGTGCCTGGGAAATCGCCCGTCGCACCGAGGAATACGCCAAGGGCATGCTGGTGCCGGGCACGTTGTTCGAAGAGCTGGGCTGGAACTACATCGGCCCCATCGACGGCCACGACCTGCCGACCATGATCGCCACCCTGCGCAACATGCGTGATCTGAAGGGCCCGCAGTTCCTGCACGTGGTGACCAAGAAGGGCAAGGGCTTCGCCCCGGCCGAGGTCGATCCGATCGGCTACCACGCCATCACCAAGCTCGAACCCGCCGACAAGCCAGCTGCGCCGAAGAAGGTCAGCGGGCCGAAGTACTCTGCGGTGTTCGGCCAGTGGCTGTGCGACATGGCCGCCGCCGACAACCGCCTGGTGGGCATCACCCCGGCGATGAAGGAAGGCTCCGACCTGGTCGATTTCAGCGAGCGCTACCCCGAGCGCTACTTCGACGTCGCAATCGCCGAGCAGCACGCGGTGACCCTGGCCGCAGGCATGGCCTGCGAAGGCAGCAAGCCGGTGGTGGCGATCTACTCCACCTTCCTGCAGCGCGGCTACGACCAGCTGATCCACGACGTGGCGGTACAGAACCTCGATGTGCTGTTCGCCATCGACCGCGCCGGCCTGGTCGGTGAAGACGGCCCGACCCACGCCGGCGCCTATGACCTGTCGTACCTGCGCTGCATCCCCGGCATGCTGGTGATGACCCCGAGCGACGAGAACGAACTGCGCAAGATGCTCAGCACCGGCCACCTGTACAACGGCCCGGCAGCTGTGCGCTACCCGCGTGGTACCGGCCCGAACGCACCGATCAGTGGCGACCTCGAGCCGCTGGAGATCGGCAAGGGCGTGGTGCGCCGCCAGGGTGAGAACGTTGCCCTGCTGGTGTTCGGTGTGCAGTTGGCCGAGGCCCTGCAGGTTGCCGAACAGATCAACGCCACCGTGGTCGACATGCGGTTCGTCAAACCGCTGGACGGGGCCCTGGTACTGGAACTGGCTGCCAGTCACAAGCTGCTGGTGACCATCGAAGAGAACAGCATCATGGGTGGCGCCGGCGCGGCCGTGGGCGAGTTCCTGGCCCATGAGGGCGTGGTCAAGCCGCTGCTGCACCTGGGGCTGCCGGACATCTATGTCGAGCATGCCAAGCCTGCGCAGATGCTGGCCGAGTGCGGGCTGGATGCCGCTGGCATCGAGGCTTCCGTCAAAGCTCGTATGGCCAAGCTCGGCCTGTAAGACCCTTTCGCGGGACAAGCCCGCTCCCACAAGGATCTCCACAGTTATTGAACACTGTGCAATCGCTGTGGGAGCGGGCTTGCCCCGCGAATGCTATGGAACTGCCCATGAAAAAGTCTGCCTGTGCCGCGCTACTCTGCGCCCCCACCTTCCTGCTGGCCGCCGAGCGCGACGACGCCCTCAAGCTCCCCGACATGCTTATCAGCGCCAACCGCCAGGTCGAATCGCGTACCGCCACCAGCGCCGCCAACACCGTCTTCACCCGCGCCGACATCGACCGCCTGCAACCCAGCAGCGTCACCGACCTGCTCACCCGCGTGCCCGGCGTGCAGGTCGCGCCTACCGGAGGCCGTGGCAGCCTGCCGGGCATCTTCATCCGTGGCACCAAGGCCGCCCAGAGCCTGGTGCTGGTCGATGGCGTGCGCATCGCCAATGCCACCTCCGGCGACAGTGGCTTGCAGTTTCTCGATGTCGACCAGATCGAACGCGTCGAAGTGCTGCGCGGCTCGCGCTCGGCGGTGTATGGCAGCGATGCCATTGGCGGGGTAATCCAGATCTTCACCCGCCGCAGCAGCGGCCCCGGCCTGCAACCACGCCTGCGCCTGGCAGCGGGCAGCAACCAGACGTTCCAGCGCAGCCTGGGGCTGGCCGGCGGTGACGATGCCACCCGTTTCAACCTTGGCGCCAGCCTCGATGAAACCGCTGGCATCGACTCGACCGGCCCATCATTTGCCAGCGACGGCGACCACGACGCCTACCGCAACCAGTCGCTCAACCTGAGCCTGAGCCATACCTTCGACGAGCGCTTCGAAGCTGGCCTGAACCTGCTCGACAGCCGTGGCCGCAGCGAATACGACAACCCGTTCGGCCGCTTCGACCCGGTCACCTTCCAGAGTTTCGGGCAAAAGCCCTACACCGATTTCAGCGTCAGCAGCCTGGGCAGCTATCTTGACGCTCAGCTCAACGATGTCTGGCATTCGCGCCTGGAGCTTGCCCACAGCGAAAACCGTGACGACAAGCGTGACAAGCTCAGCGACGAGCGTTTCGTGTTCAACACCTACCGCGACCAGGTCACCTGGCAGAACGACCTGAAGCTGGCCGAGCGGCACAATCTGCTGCTGGGCGGTGACTGGTACGAAGACCGCGTGCACGGCAGCACCGACTTTACCGAAGACAGCCGCTGGAACCGTGCGGCCTTCATCCAGCACCGCTACAGCGGTGAAAACTTCTCCACCGAGCTGGGTGTACGGCACGACGAGAACCAGCAGTTCGGCGGCCAGACCACCTGGAGCGGCAGCCTCACCGTGCCGCTGAATGCCCGCAATGACCTGCTGCTGTCCTACAGCGAAGGCTTCCGCGCCCCAACGTTCAACGACCTGTACTACCCGCAGTTCAGCAACCCGGACCTCAAGCCCGAGCGTTCGAAGAGCTATGAAGTGCAGTGGCGCAGCCAGCTGACCCACGACAGCCGCCTGGAGACCTCGCTGTACCGCACCGACCTGCGCGATGCGATCATCTTCGGCCAGGACTCGATTCCGCAAAACGTCGCTTCGGCGCGTATCAACGGCCTGGAAATGGCACTGGTCCAGCAATGGGGCGAATGGCGCAGCCAGCTTGGCCTGGCGCTGATCGACCCACGCGACCGCGACAGTGGCCATACCCTCGCCCGCCGTGCCCGCCGCACCCTGAGCCTGGACTTGGATCGCCAATTCGAACGTTTCAATGTGGGCGCCAGCTGGCAGGCCGTGAGCGCCAGCTACGATGACGAAGCCAACCGCAATCGACTCGGCGGCTATGGCTTGCTGGGCCTGCGCGCAGGCTGGCTGGCAACCGAGGAACTGAAACTGGAAGTGAAGCTGGATAACCTGCTGGACAAGGACTACAGCCGGGCGCTGTACAGCTTTGACGGGGCCAGCTACGGCTACCGCGAAGAAGGCCGCACTGCGCTGTTCAGCGTCACCTGGACGCCGGCACTCTAGCCGCCAGCAGCGCGCACAAGCGGGCGGTGGCTTCGATCATCTGCCCGCTGGGCCGCTCCAGGCCCTTGTCCGGCACTACCAGCAAGCCCTCGCCGGCCACCGCGCTCAACCGTGGCCAAGCCTTCCAGCTCGCCAGCTGCGCCTCATCACCCGCCAGGATCACCTGTGGGTCACGCATCAGCACCGACTCGACATTTACCTGCGGTGCCGGCTGACTCAACTCGGCAAAGACATTACGCGCCCCGCACACCGCCAGGGCATCGCTGACCACCTGCCGCCCGCCCAGGGTGTACAGCGGCCGGTCCCACACCTGGTAGAACACCCGCAGCGGCTGCTCGCGCCGGTACTGCTGGCGCAGCTGCTGCAGGCGCTCGCGCAACGCCTGCACGTAGGGCCTGCCTTGTTCGCCCCGCCCGACGCGCACGGCAATGGCCTCGATCTGCTCGAGCAGCTGATTCAGGTCGTGGGGTTCGGCGCTGTAGGTGGCAATGCCCAGGCGCTTGAGCTGGTCGCGCTGGGCCGGCGCCACGCTGCCGGGCCAGAGCAGCAGCAGGTCGGGCTTTAGGCTGAGCAGGGTTTCCATGTCCAGCTGGCCCTGGCGCCCCACCGAAGGCAGCCGTTGCAGCGCCCGCGGTCGCTCGCCGCCGTCGAGCACGCCCACCAGCAGGTCATCGGCGTGCAGTTCGAGCATGATTTCGCTCATCGACGGCGCGAGGCTGACCACGCGCAGAGGCTCGCCGGCCCTTGCGCCAAGGGCCAGCAATGCCAGCAGGCAAAGCAGGACGCGCATCAGCCCAGCTGACGCGGAATGTGGTAGAGGTAAAGCAGCACCACGGTGGACAGTGCGAGGAGGAACTGCGGCACCGCCTCCAGCCCGAGCAGCACCGACAGCGCGGCGACCCAGGCCGGGAAGCAGGCGAACAGCATGGCCATGCGCCGCACCCGCGCCAAGGTGATCCAGGCGGCGGGCTCTTCAGCCGTGCCCAGCACCTTAGAGGTGGCGATCAGTGCCCGCTTGTAGGCGCCGAAGCGCGGCAGGCTGAGGAACATGGTCGCGGCACCGGCGATGAACAGTGGCATCGCCAGCACCGGGATCAGCGCATCGCCACCGCCAAAGGCCCAGGCCATGACCGGCAGCGGCACCAGGCCGACCGCCAGGTACTGCCACCAGGCCAGCGCCAGGCGCCGCTTGACCTCACCGCGGGTCACGCCTGGGGCACCTCGCCCTGGTGTTCGTTACCCAGCATGTGACCGAGCTTGCCGGCCTTGGTCGCCAAGTAGTAACGGTTGTGCGGGTTGTGCCCGGTGTGCAGCGGCACGCGCTCGGCGACCTTGATGTTCATGTCGGTCAGCGCCTTGACCTTGCGCGGGTTGTTGGTCATCAGGCGCAGCGCTTTCACACCCAGGTGCTCAAGCATCGGCAGGCACATGGCGTAGTCGCGCTGGTCGGCGGCAAAGCCCAGGCGCTCGTTGGCCTCGACAGTGTCGGCACCACCATCCTGCAGCTCATAGGCGCGGATCTTGTTCAAAAGGCCGATGCCGCGGCCTTCCTGACGCAGGTACAGCAACACGCCACGGCCTTCGCGAGCGATGGCCTGGAGCGCGGCTTCCAGCTGCGAACCACAGTCGCAGCGCTGGCTGAACAGGGCATCGCCGGTCAGGCACTCGGAGTGCAGACGCCCCAGCACCGGCTCGCCGTCGGCGATATCACCCAGGCTGAGCACCACGTGCTCACGGCCAGTGGCTTCGTCGAGGAAGCCATGCATGGTGAAGATCGCAAAGGGAGTCGGGAGTTTCGAGGCGGCAACAAAGACGACGGGCACGTTGTGCTCCTGGATAAAGTAGGAAATTTCTCGTGAGCCGATTGTATCAGCAGGTCGCCGCGTGTGCGCTCGTTGAATACCGTGGCTTAAGATCGAAAAGTTCGATGCTTAGTCATACGGCCCTACTGCGGTTTGCTGTCCGGGGTGAAGGGATAGGGCTGCTTCCAGTGCTCGAAGATCGGCTTCAGCTCGCCGTTGTGCACCAGCTCGGCCATGCGTTTGTCGAACAGGTCGCACAGGGCTTTGGCGTGCTCGTTCCTGGAGAACGCCAGGTACAGCGGCAGCTCGGCCACATGGCTACTGCGAAAACGCTCCGGCTGCGAAGCCTGCCCGAGCACATAGTCGACTTCGGTCTGCGCATCGATGTAGAAATCCACCCGCTCATGCTCGAGCATCGGCAGGATGCCTTCACGACGCTGGATTTCCCGGAAGTTGTGCACGTTGGGCAGGTAACTGCCGTAGTCATAGCCGCGCACCCAGGCCAGGCGGTACTGGCCGACGGTGGCCAAGGTCGGCACCGGCTTGCTGGCCAGGCCCAGGGCATAGATGTGGTCCATGTCGAAATGCCAGCGCGGATACAGGTTGTCGTCGTTTTCTTCCTTGTACGACCCGACCCAGGCATCGGCCTCGCCACGCTTGACCAGGCCAACCGCGCGGCTGTAAGGCGCACTCTGGGTCACAACCTTGACACCGGCAGGCTCGAACACTTTGCGCAGTACATCCCAGGCCACGCCGCTGCCATCGGCATTGGTGTAGTCGATCCACTCTTCGCTGACCAAGTGAATCTGCTTTGGTAGCGCATCGGCCGCCATCGCCCAAGGGGCAAGGCTCAGCATCATTGCCAGCAGCACAGTCCTTATGGCCATCGAAACGCTCCCCGCTCTTCAGCCTACCGCCCACACCAGTATCTGCATGCCCAGCCAGGCGAAAACACCGGCCAGGATATCGTCGAGCATGATGCCGACACCCCCGTGCACATGGCGGTCGATCCAGCGGATCGGCCATGGCTTGAGAATGTCGAAGAAGCGGAACATCAGGAACCCGGCGAGGATCCACTGCCACCCTTCCGGCACCAGCCAGAGGGTGATCCACATGCCGACCATCTCGTCCCAGACAATGCCTTCATGGTCGTGCACACGCAAGTCATTCGCAACTTTGCCGCACAGCCAGAAGCCGAACAGCATCATCACGCCCAGCAGCAGCCAGTAGCCCCAGTCGGGCAGCATCTGCCACAGCGGGATGAACGGGATCGCTACCATCGACCCCCAGGTGCCAGGGGCCTTGGGCAGGGTGCCGGAGCCGAAGCCAAAGGCGATGAAGTGCCACGGGTTGCGCCAGACCGATGGCGGAACGAACTCCGCAGGCACCTGGTTGGGGTGGTCGGTCACGGTGTCTCCCTAAAGTGTTGATAGCCCCGTTGAACCGGGGTGATGTCCTGGCCCTGCGAATCGCGAAGGGTCACGCCCTGGCCTTCGAGCACCCGGCCGATAACGTGCACCTCGGCAAAACCGAGGTCGGTCAGCGCGGCGAGCGCTGCAGGCGGCAGGGTGAAGGCCAGTACGTAGTCGTCGCCACCGGTCAGCGCTGCCAGCCGTGCCTCATCATGGCCAAGGAAGGCTTCCAATGCAGGAGACACTGGCACCTGCGCCAGGTTCACCTCGAGTGCAACCCCGGACGCCTTGGCAATATGCCCACAGTCGGCGAGCAGGCCATCGGAAATGTCCAACGCCGCCGTGGCCCGGCCGCGCAGCAGCTGGCCCAGGTTGAGCTGAGGCATCGGCGACCAGTAGTGGTTGAGCAGCGGTTCGGCGAGTTCCGCCGGCGCCTCGCGCTCCCCCAGCACCAGTGGCAACGCCCCTGCCGCCTTGCCCAGCGAACCGCCAACGCACAGCAGGTCGCCCGGCCGTGCACCGCTGCGGCGCAACGCCTGGCCGGCCGGCACACGGCCGAACACGGTAACGGTGATGCTCAGCGGGCCACGGGTGGTATCCCCACCGATCAGGCTCATGCGGCAGCGGTGGGCCATTCGGCTGAGGCCGTCGGCATAGGCCGCCAGCCAGTCGGGGCCGACATCAGGCAGGGTCAGGGCAAGGGTGAAGCCGATCGCCGTTGCGCCCATGGCCGCCAGGTCACTGGCCGCCACGGCCAACGAGCGCTGGCCAAGCAGCAGCGGATCGCAGACAGCGGGGAAATGCACCCCGGCGACCAGGGTGTCGGTCGACACCGCCAGTTGTTCACCGGGTGGAAGGTCCAGCAGGGCACAGTCGTCGCCGATACCCAGGGCCACGCCCTCGCCACCCTGCGCACAAGGCGCGGCGGCGAAGTAATGGTTGATCAGCTCGAACTCACCCATGGGCAGGCAGCGCCAGGATCAGCGCTTGTTCGCCTTGACTTCTGCTTCACGCAGGGCCGGGGCAAGCTTGTCCAGCACACCGTTGACGAACTTGTGGCCGTCGGTGGCACCGAAGACCTTGGCCAGTTCCACGCCTTCGTTGATCACCACGCGGTACGGTACGTCGACGCGTTTGATCAGTTCCCAGGTGGACAGGCGCAGTACGGCCAGCTCGACCGGATCGAGCTCTTCCAGGGCGATGGTCATGCAAGGCACCAGCGCCTTGTCGATTTCGCCCTTGATCGCCGGGACCCCGTGGAGGATCTCGCGGAAATAGGCACCGTCGACATCGGTGAAATCGTTATCGACCCGGAACTGCGCTTCGATCTCGTTCAGCGAATGCTGGGCCATGTGCCACTGGTACAGGGCCTGGGTCGCGAGCTTGCGGGCTTCGCGGCGCTTGGCGCTCTTCGATGGCTTGCCGGCATCCGCAGGTTTTGGATCGCGCGGGTTGAAACGATCGCTTTCGTCGCTAATCACTTGGCCTCCAACTGCGCCAGCAGGCTGACCATTTCCAGAGCGGACAGGGCAGCTTCACCGCCTTTGTTGCCAGCCTTGGTGCCGGAGCGCTCGATGGCTTGCTCGATGGAGTCGACGGTCAGAACGCCGAAGGCCACCGGTACGCCGAACTCCATGGACACCTGGGCCAGGCCCTTGGTGCATTCGCCCGCCACGTATTCGAAGTGCGGGGTACCGCCACGGATCACTGCGCCCAGGGCGATGATCGCGTCGTAGACGCCTTGCTGGGCGACTTTCTGTGCCACCAGCGGGATTTCGAACGCGCCCGGGGCACGGATGATGGTGATGTCGCTTTCGCTGACACCGTGGCGTACCAGGGTATCAACGGCGCCGCTTACCAGGCTTTCGACGACGAAGCTGTTGAAGCGGCCAACCACCAAAGCATAGCGACCTTTGGGGGCGATGAAGGTACCTTCGATGGTCTTCAGGGTCATTCCGATATTCTCATCTTCAAGAGCGAGGCCGCATACAAGCGGCCTCGACAGGGGTCTGGACTCGAGCTCAGGGCGTCAATGCCGCCTCAAGTCACTCGGAGGGCACGTATTCTACAACTTCCAGATCGAATCCGGATATCGCATTGAACTTCATCGGCGAACTCATCAGGCGCATCTTGCGTACGCCGAGGTCACGCAGGATCTGCGAACCGGCACCGACGGTGCTGTAGGTGGTCGGCGCCTTGGTCGGTGCATCGCCCGCGCTTTCGCGGATGTGCGCCAGCAGTACGTCGCCGTCCAGCGGGTGGCCCAGCAGCAGTACCACGCCGCTTCCAGCCTCGGCCACGGCGGCCATGGCCGCGCGCAGGCTCCAGCGGCCCGGCTGCTTGACCAGCAGCAGGTCGCGCAGCGGGTCCATGTTGTGCACGCGCACCAGGGTCGGCTCTTCGGCGCAGATGTTGCCCAGGGTCAGGGCCATGTGCACGTCGCCTTCCACCGCATCACGGTAGGTAACCAGGTTGAACTCGCCCAGCTCGCTCTCGATCGGCTGCTCGGAAACACGCTGCACGGTGCGCTCGTGGATCATGCGGTAGTGGATCAGGTCGGCGATGGTGCCGATCTTCAGGCCGTGCTCGGCGGCGAACACTTCCAGTTCGGCGCGGCGCGACATGGTGCCGTCGTCGTTCATCACTTCACAGATCACGCCGCTCGGCTCAAAACCCGCCATGCGCGCCAGGTCGCAGGCCGCTTCGGTGTGGCCGGCGCGGGCCAGGGTGCCGCCCGGCTGGGCCATCAGCGGGAAGATGTGGCCTGGGCTGACGATGTCTTCGGCCTTGGCGTCCTTGGCAGCGGCAGCCTGCACGGTGCGCGCACGGTCAGCGGCGGAGATGCCGGTGGTGACGCCCTCGGCGGCTTCGATCGACACGGTGAACTTGGTGCCGAAGCCCGAACCGTTGCGCGGCGCCATCAGCGGCAGCTTCAGGGTTTCGCAGCGCTCGCGGGTCATCGGCATGCAGATCAGGCCGCGGGCGTGCTTGGCCATGAAGTTGATGTGCTCAGGCAGGCAGCACTCGGCCGCCATGATGATGTCGCCTTCGTTCTCGCGGTCTTCGTCATCCATGAGGATGACCATTTTGCCCTGGCGGATGTCTTCGACCAGTTCTTCGATGCTGTTGAGCGCCACTCGGCACCCCCTTCTCAATCAGGATTTCAAGAAGCCGTTGGCGGCCAGGAAGCTTTCGGTGATGCCACTGCCCTTGCTCGGTTCGGCAGCCTTGTCGCCCAGCAGCAGACGCTCCAGGTAACGGGCCAGCAAGTCGACCTCAAGGTTGACCCGACGCCCTGCGCGGTAGTCGGCCATGATGGTTTCGGACAGGGTGTGCGGGACAATGGTCAGCTCGAATTCGGCGCCATTGACCTCGTTGACCGTCAGGCTGGTGCCGTCGACGGTGATCGAACCCTTGTGGGCGATGTACTTGGCCAGCTCCTTGGGCGCACGCACGCGGAACTGGATGGCGCGGGCGTTATCGCTGCGCGAGATGATTTCGCCGACGCCGTCGACGTGGCCGCTGACCAGGTGGCCGCCCAGGCGAGTGGTCGGGGTCAGGGCTTTTTCCAGGTTGACCTTGCTGCCGCTCTTGAGGTCGATGAACGCGGTGCGCTTGAGGGTCTCGACGCTGACGTCGGCCCAGAACCCGTTGCCCGGCAGCTCGACGGCGGTCAGGCACACGCCGTTGACGGCGATGCTGTCGCCGAGCTTGACGTCAGCCAGGTCGAGCTTGCCGGTTTCGACGTAGACGCGCACGTCACCGCCCTTGGGGGTCAGGCTGCGGATGATGCCGATGGATTCGATGATGCCGGTGAACATGGGGACTTCCTCAAAAACGGGTTGCGCGTGGCAAGCCCGGCATTATACGCCGGGCGCCGGCAGAGGGATGGCCGTGACCCGCCAGTCATCGCCCACTGCGCGCATTTCGGTGATTTTCAGCCGCGGTGCCTGGCTCATCTTGTCCAGCGGCCAGTCCAGCAACGGCCGGGCCTGGGAGCCGAGGAAGGTGCCGGCGACGAACAGCTGGTACTCGTCGATCAGGCCCCGCTGGGCAAAGGCGCCGACCAGGCCGGCACCGGCCTCCAGCAGGACTTCGTTGACGCCGCGCGCGGCCAGTGCCTGCAACAGTGTTGGCAGGTCGACCTGGCCATTGTCGCCCGGGAGGCTGAGCAGTTCATGGCCGGCAGCGGCATAGCGCGGGTCATCTGCGACGGCGGTGACCACCAGTGCCGGGCCGGCCTGGAAGAACGGCGCGTCCAGCGGCAAACGCAGGCGGCCGTCGACCAGCACGCGCAACGGCGTGCGGCTCAGCGCCAGGGCGGTGGTTTCGGCATCCAGGCCCAGCTCGGCGCCACGCACGGTCATCCGCGCGTTGTCGGCCAGCACGCTGGCCGCACTGGTCAGCACCACGCTGGAGCGGGCGCGCAGGCGCTGCACTGCCGAACGGGCTGCGGGCCCGGTGATCCACTGGCTTTCGCCACTGGCCATGGCGGTGCGGCCGTCCAGGCTCATGGCCAGCTTGGCGCGAACGAACGGCAGGCCGTGCTCCATGCGCTTGAGGAAGCCAGGGTTGAGGGCGCGGGCCTCGGCTTCAAGCACGCCGCTGGCCACGATGATGCCGGCATCGGCCAGGCGCCGCAGGCCTTGGCCTGCGACTTGCGGATTGGGGTCCTGCATGGCGGCGACCACACGGGCGACCCCAGCCTTGACCAACGCCTCGGCGCACGGCGGCGTACGGCCATGGTGGCTGCACGGCTCCAGGGTCACGTAGGCGCAGGCGCCGCGGGCCAGTTCGCCGGCCTGACGCAGGGCATGCACTTCGGCATGCGGCTCGCCAGCACGCACGTGCCAGCCTTCACCGACCACCTCGCCATCGCGGACGATCACGCAACCCACACGCGGGTTGGGGTGGGTGGTGTACACGCCCTTGCGCGCCAGCTCCAGCGCGCGGGCCATGTAATGGGCGTCGAGAATCGCGGTCTGGCTGGGCATGCTCACTCTTTGGCCGGCTCGCGGGCCAGGCGGTCGATTTCTTCGCGGAATTCGTCGAGGTCCTGGAAGCGCCGGTACACCGAGGCGAAGCGGATGTAGGCCACTTCATCGAGCTTGCGCAGCTCGGCCATGACCATTTCACCCACCACCAGTGACTTGACCTCACGCTCGCCAGTGGCGCGCAGGCGGCTCTTTATATGCGCCAGCGCCGCTTCCAGGCGCTCGACGCTGACCGGGCGCTTCTCCAGCGCACGCTGCATGCCGGCGCGCAGCTTCTCTTCATCGAAGGGCTGGCGCGTGCCGTCCTGCTTGATCAGCCGGGGCAGCACCAGCTCGGCGGTTTCGAAGGTGGTGAAGCGCTCGCCGCAGGCAACGCATTCACGGCGGCGGCGCACCTGTTCGCCCTCGGCGACCAGACGCGAGTCGATGACCTTGGTGTCGTTGGCACCGCAAAAGGGACAGTGCATGGTGGCAGGCAACAAAAAAAGGGAGGGCCATGGTAGCGCATTGCACTGGCAAGACAAGCCAAAGGGGTTAACATCCATACAATTCTGCCCGTGAAGGACCCACCCATGCATCTTCGTGCGCTCGTCGTGCTGTGCTGCGCTTCCCTGCTCGCCGCCTGCGGCAGTGACCGCCCCAAGACCGAAGCAGTCCCCGCACCAGCAGCGGCCAAGGTGGCGAAAAACGCCGAACCGCTTGGCCCGCTACCGGCCTATCAGCGTGAATTGAGCGGCACCTTGCTGGAAATCCCCGCCGGCGCCGACGTGGAGTTGGCACTGCTGGTCATCGACGACCGCGACCGCCCGCAACAGCTGCTGGCCAGCAGCACACTGACCGGCACCGGCCAGGCCCTGCCTTATCACCTGCGTTTCAACCCCGAAGCCTTCCCCGTCGGGGCCCGCGTGGAGCTACGCGGGCGCGCCAGCAGTTCCGGCCAGCTGATCATGCACCTGCCCCCCGTACGCATCATCCAGGCCCAGACCCAGGCCACCGGCCCGCTGCGCTTCGAGAAGGCGCCGTAAGTGGCCCCGCTAGCCCTGCAACAGGCCCTCAGCGGCCTGATCGGCGAAGCGCGCCTGGTAGTCAGCGAATTGCCCGAGTGCGAGCTGAAGCTGTGGCTGATCGATGATCAGAACATGGACCGCGCCTTCAGCAGTGAGGAAACCCGGCGCATCCTCGAAGAGCCGCCGTACTGGAGCTTCTGCTGGGCAAGCGGCCTGGCCATGGCCCGCTACCTGGCAGCGCACCCCGAGTGGGTCGCCGGCAAGCGCGTGCTGGACTTTGGCGCCGGCTCCGGCATCGCCGGAATCGCGGCGGCCCGTGCCGGGGCGCTGGAAGTGGTCGCCTGTGACCTCGACCCGCTGGCTCTGGAAGCCTGCCGTGCCAATGCCGTACTCAACGATGTCGAACTGGGATACAGCAGCGACTTCTTCGCCGAAACCGACCGCTTCGACCTGATCCTGGTCGCCGACGTGCTCTATGACCGCGCCAACCTGCCGCTGCTCGATGCCTTCCTGGGCCGCGGGCGCCAGGCACTGGTGGCCGACTCGCGTGTCCGCGATTTCAGCCACCCGCTGTACCGGCAGCTTGGCGTGCTCGAAGCCTTGACCCTGCCGGACCTGGCCGAACCACACGAATTCCGCCGGGTCAGCCTGTACCACGCTAGCCGCGAGCCCTTATAGTGGTGCCATTCACGGATTACCGAGAGTCGCGATGAGCCAGGACACCCCATACATCTTCGATGCCACCGATGCCACCTTCCAGCAACTGGTGATCGAGAACTCCTTCCACAAGCCGGTGCTGGTGGACTTCTGGGCCGAGTGGTGCGCGCCGTGCAAGGCGCTGATGCCGCTGCTGGCGAAGATCGCCGAGGGCTATCAGGGCGAGCTGCTGCTGGCCAAGATCAACTGCGACGTCGAGCAGCAGGTGGTGGCCCAGTTCGGCATTCGCAGCCTGCCGACCGTGGTGCTGTTCAAGGATGGCCAGCCGGTTGACGGCTTTGCCGGTGCGCAGCCGGAGTCGGCGATCCGCGCCATGCTCGAGCCGCATGTGCAGATGCCCGCCGCGCCAGCCGCTTCGCCGCTGGAGCAGGCCAAGGCGCTGTTCGCCGAAAGCCGGTTCGCCGAGGCCGAAGCCCTGCTGCAGGCGCTGCTGGGTGAAGACAACAGCAATGCCGAAGCGCTGATCTACTATGCCCGTTGCCTGGCCGAACGTGGCGAGCTGGGTGAAGCCCAGGTGGTGCTGGACGCGGTCAAGACCGACGAGCACAAAGCTGCACTGGCCGGAGCCAAGGCGCAGCTGACCTTCCTGCGCCAGGCTGCCAGCCTGCCGGAAGTCGCCGACCTGAAGAGCCGCCTGGCGCAGAATCCGCAGGATGATGAGGCGGCTTACCAGCTGAGCATCCAGCAGTTGGCGCGTCAGCAGTATGAAGCGGCACTGGAAGGGCTGCTGAAGCTGTTCCAGCGTAATCGTGGTTATGAGAACGGTTTGCCGCAGAAGGCGATGCTGCAGGTGTTTGAGCTGCTGGGCAGTGATCATCCGCTAGTGAGTGTTTACCGTCGTCGCCTGTCTTCAGCCATGTTCTGACAGGCCGCGTGCCAGGGGCGGATACGACACCGCTCCTGGCGAGTATGGCCACGTCAGAGTGCGACCAACTCATCGACCGTCATCATGGGAATCGGCACGATAATCACTGCGTAATACCAGCGTTTAGGGTCTTGCTCAATGGCCGATATGACCGAAAAGCGACTGATGCCCCCCGGGGTGAATACTCCATCCAGACTGATGCGACCGTCGCCCGCCAACACCTTCCACGTCGTCAAGTCAGGCTCCACGGCGAGCTCCTCTCCTGTGTTGGACCTGTAGCAAAAATCGAGCTTCAGCTTGCCACCGACATTTTTCTTATTGAAGTAATGTGTAGGCGTTGAATTGAGGACAATAAAAGTAGATACCAGCGGATAGAGCAGATATCCGGTGGCAATGGCGTCTATCCAGAACGGGCTCTCCAGACTAGTGCGCAGCGCTGGGGCTTGCAGTGTCTTGCCCATCTCGTCGTAGACAACGCCAGCATTGGAAGGCGATGTATAAATGCCACGGTGGCCTTCGAGTTTCAGGCTTCCTTTACCGCTGACCTCGAATTTCCAAATAGGCGCATTCGGAATTTCTGGTTTCAGCACGACCTCGTGTTGAATTGCCGGATCGGCATTCACTATCCTCACCAGCGGCTCGACATGAAAAGCCATATGAGTCTGGGCCGCGTCACTTGACTCGCTCAGCCTGCCACTGGTTCTGTAACTCGCTTGACGGTACGTCGAGGGGGCTCCTGGCACAAGATGCAATTCATCGCACGATATGGAGCGGACAGGACGATCAATTTATTTAAAAGTGACGTTTCAAAAACCAGGTGGGCACGCCATTCATATAACGAATAACTCATCACTGCTTCCGCGCCGTAGCTTTAATGTCGACTCATTAATATGAAACGGCGAGACATGCGATTTCGCAACTGGCATTTTTATCAGGTGGATGTATAGCGCCACCGCATGTCTTCGGCCATGCACTGACCTGAAACACACTCCCACAGGTGCGGCGTCGATCAAAAATGCTGCACGATGCCTGTGGGAGTGGCTTTACCCGCGAGAGGCCGACTCAGGCAATCTCACCCCACCCAGTGATACACCGGCGCATCCACGCCACTCTCTACCTTCACCTCACTGCTGTGCCGCAAGCGCACCAGCAGCCGCTTGCCCGCCGCCGTACTCCCGGCCAGCCCTTCCAGCCGGTCGAGCAACTCCGGCCCGCTCATTTGCCCGGCCAGGCGCAGCACCTCACGCGCCGCGTGCCAATGTCCATCGTCCTGGCGCGGCGCTGCTGCCACGGCGAGCGTCTCAGCAACGGGCACCTCGATCTGCCGCCCCAACTGCGCCCACTCCTGCGGCTCCAGCTCGATGGTCAGGTCCACCGGCCAGTCACCAATCTGTCCACGAATTCTCACGATGCGTTCCTTGAGCTCAGGTCTGTGCAGCCATGCTACCGCAACATGAAACCTGCGCCACACAGGCTGGCGGCGCGAAGAGAAGTTGTTATAACATAACCGAATCTTCCCTCCCGCTCCCGGAGTCGTCAATGCGTCGTCTGCTGCTCGCCCTGCCCTTCGCCCTGCTGCCCCTGGCCGTGGCCCATGCCCACGACGACCATGACCATGATCACGCCCACGGCACCCTCGGCGCCCACGAGCATGGCGTGGCCAAGCTCAATGCAGTGCTCGATGGCAACACCCTGGAGCTGGAGCTGGACAGCCCGGCGATGAACCTGGTCGGCTTCGAGCACATGGCCAGCAGCGATGCCGACAAGGCCAAGGTCGCCGCTGTGCGCCAGCAACTTGAACAACCGCTGAAGCTGTTCGCCCTGGCCTCGGCCGCTGGCTGCAAGGAAGACCAGCAGGAGCTGGAAAGCCCGCTGTTCGGCGACGCAGCCAAGGCTGACGACGACGGTGACGAGCACGAGCAAGGCCACGTGCACAGCGACATCAATGCCCACTACCAGCTGACCTGCGCCACTCCGGAAAAACTCGCCCAGATCGACCTCACCCCGCTGTACAAGGCCTTCCCGGCCACCCAGAAGATCAACGTGCAACTGATCGGCCCGAATGGCCAGAAAGGCGTAGAGACCTCGCCTGCCAAGGCCGTGGTCGCGTTCTGAAATGAGCCAGGCGTTGATTGAACTGCAGGACCTGGTGTTCGCCTGGCCCGGCCAGGCGCCGCTGCTGGATATCCCGGCGTTCCGCCTGGAAGCCGGTGAAGCCCTGTTCCTCAAGGGCCCCAGCGGCAGTGGCAAGACCACCCTGCTGGGCCTGCTCGGCGGGGTCAACCGGCCGGGTCAGGGGCGTATCCAGCTGCTCGGGCAGGACCTCGCCGTGCTCGGCCAAGGTGCGCGTGACCGCTTCCGGGTCGACCACACCGGCTATATCTTCCAGCAGTTCAACCTGCTGCCGTTCCTCTCGGTGCGCGAGAACGTCGAGCTGCCGTGCCGTTTTTCGCGCAGCCGCGCCGAGCGTGCCAGCCAGCGCCACGGCAGTGTCGACCAGGCCGCCAGTGAGCTGCTGGCGCACCTGGGCCTGGGCGACCCGGCGTTGCTCGCACGGCGCGCCGACAGCCTGTCGATCGGCCAGCAGCAGCGCGTTGCTGCTGCACGCGCGCTGATCGGCCAGCCCGAACTGGTGATTGCCGATGAACCTACCTCGGCGCTGGACGCCGACACCCGCGAAGCGTTCATCCGCCTGCTGTTCGACGAATGTCGCGCAGCCGGCTCCAGCCTGTTGTTCGTCAGCCATGACCAGAGCCTGGCACCGCTGTTCGACCGTCACCTTTCCCTGGCCGAACTCAACCGCGCCGCCAAGCCCCGGGAGGCCTGATGTACCTGCTCCGCCTTGCCCTGGCCAGCCTGGCCAACCGCCGTTTCACCGCATTCCTCACTGCCTTCGCAATTGCCCTGTCGGTGTGCCTGCTGCTGGCCGTCGAACGCGTGCGCACCGAAGCGCGCGCCAGCTTTGCCAGCACCATCAGCGGCACCGACCTGATCGTCGGCGCCCGCTCGGGTTCGGTGAACCTGCTGCTGTATTCGGTGTTCCGCATCGGCAACGCCACCAACAACATCCGCTGGGACAGTTACCAGCACTATGCCCAGGACCCACGGGTGAAGTGGGCGATCCCGATCTCGCTGGGTGACTCGCACCGTGGCTACCGGGTGATGGGGACCACCACCGATTACTTCAGTCATTACCAGTACGGGCGCAAGCAGCACCTGGAACTGAGCCAGGGCCGTGAATTCGCCAGCGACCCGTTCGAAGTTGTGCTCGGCGCCGAAGTGGCCGACGCGCTGCACTACAAGCTGGGCGACAAGCTGGTACTGGCACACGGTGTCGCCGCGATCAGCCTGGTCAAGCACGACGACAAGCCGTTCACCGTGGTCGGCGTGCTCAAGCGCACCGGCACGCCGGTCGACCGCACCCTGCACATCAGCCTCGGCGGCATGGAGGCCATCCACATCGACTGGCAAAACGGCGTGCCGGCCCGTGGTGCCGGGCGCATCAGTGCCGAACAGGCGCGGACCATGGACCTGCAGCCGACGGCCATCACGGCGTTCATGCTTGGCCTGAACAGCAAGATCGCCACCTTCAGCCTGCAGCGCGAGATCAACGAATACCGCAACGAACCGTTGCTGGCGATCCTGCCTGGGGTTGCCTTGCAGGAATTGTGGAGCCTGATGGGCACCGCCGAGCAGGCGTTGTTCGTGGTGTCGCTGTTCGTGGTGCTGACCGGTTTGATCGGCATGCTCACGGCCATTCTCACCAGCCTCAACGAACGCCGCCGGGAGATGGCGATCCTGCGCTCGGTAGGTGCACGCCCGTGGCATATCGCCGGGCTGCTGGTGCTCGAAGCTCTGGCGCTGGCAGTGACGGGCATCGCGGCGGGGCTTGGCTTGCTCTACGCGGGCATCGCCCTGGCTCAAGGCTACGTGCAGGCCAACTACGGCCTGTACCTGCCCTTGGCCTTGCCCACTGCACATGAATGGACGCTACTGGCTATCATCCTTGGCGCAGCGCTGCTGATGGGCAGCGTACCGGCCTGGCGCGCCTATCGGCAGTCGCTGGCCGATGGCCTGTCCATTCACCTCTGAGAGGCACCATGCTCCACGTACTACTGCTATCGATCCTGTTCCTCGCCGCCCCTGTGTGGGCGGGCGAGGTGCGCGAACTGGACTGGCCCGCATTGATCCCTGAAGGCGCGCCGGTCATCCCGCCACAACTGATGCCGCTGCACGACATGTCGCAGCTGAGCAGTGCACTGTCAGCCGAGTCGGCCCCGCCGGCACGCCAGCAGGCGCCCGACGCCCCGGTGGTGAAAAGCCTCGATGGCCAACAGGTCAAGATCCCGGGCTACATCGTGCCGCTGGAGGTGAGCGAAGAAGGCCGCACCACGGAGTTCCTGCTGGTGCCTTACTACGGCGCCTGCATCCATGTGCCGCCCCCACCGTCGAACCAGATCGTGCACATTTTCAGCGAAATGGGTGTGCGTGTGGAGGACCTCTACCAGCCCTACTGGATCGAGGGAAAGATGCAGGTTAGAGCCTCCAGCAGCGAATTGGCCGATGCCGGATACCAGATGGAAGCGGAGAAAATCTACGCTTATGTGCTCAAGTGAGAACTGTTTCGAATTCGTGACGACGCTTCTTTGAGCTGGGTCAAACATTCCGTTTAGACAGCTCCGTACCATTGGACTACTCGATTACTCACGTCCTTTGGGAGCTTCCATGAACAAGTCCTTGCTCGGCGCCTCGCTTGTGGCCCTTGCGCTCGCTGCCCCTGTTGCCCACGCCCACAAGGCGGGTGATGTCATCGTCCGCGCCGGTGCCATCACCACTGCACCGAATGAAAACAGCGGCGATCTCAAATTCGACGGCAACAAGGTGTCGGGCACCAAGGCGACCCTGGACAGCGACACCCAGCTGGGCCTGACCTTCGCCTACATGCTCACCGATCACATCGGCCTGGAGCTGCTGGCCGCAACCCCGTTCAAACACAGCGTAGGCGTCAAAGGCCTGGGCGGCGGGCTGGACGGCAAACTGGCCGACATCAAACAGCTGCCACCGACCCTGTCCGTGCAGTACTACCCGATGGAGCCTAACTCCAAGTTCCAGCCCTATGCCGGCGTCGGCATCAACTACACCCTGTTCTTCGACGAAGACCTGACCAGCGAGCGCAAGCAACAGGGCTTCAGCAACCTCAAACTGCAGGATTCGGTGGGTATCGCCGGCCAGTTGGGCATGGACTACATGATCACCGACAACCTGCTGGTCAACGCCTCGGTCTGGTACGTCGACATCGACACCAAGGCCAGCGTCAATGGCCCGACCGCACTGGGCTACAGCAAGACCAAGGTTGACGTCGATGTCGACCCTTGGGTGTACATGGTCGGCCTTGGCTACAAGTTCTGACCTGAACACGGCAGGGCGGCTTCGGCCGCCCTTTCTCGTTGGCCCCAAGACCAGCCCCCCAGTGCCAGCCCACTGATCACCATCCCCAGGCCGCATACCGCAGTCCAGCCCCAGCGCGCATACACCCAGCTCGCCAGCACTGCGCCCAAGCCACTACCGATCGAGTAACAACACATGTAGGCGCCGATCAACCGGCTGGCCATCGCTCCACGCCCGGCCAGCAGCAGGCTCTGGTTGGTGACATGCACCGCCTGCACGGCGAAATCCAGCATCAGCACACCCAGCACGAACACCGTCAGCGATTGCCCAACGAAGGCTGTCGGCAGCCATGACAGCGTCAACAAGGCCAGCGCCAGCCCGGTGGTGCGCTCGCCCAGCCCTCGATCTGCCAGACGCCCGGCCCGCGACGCCGCGAGGGTGCCAGCGATACCCGCCAGACCGAACAGGCCGATCTCGGTATGGCTGAGCGCAAGCGCAGAGGCACTCAGGGGTAGCACCATGGCACTCCACAGCACGCTGAACGCAGCGAAGATCAGCAGGCCGAGCAACCCACGCCGGCGCAGCAGGCTGTCGTGGCGATACAAGGCGTACAAAGAGCCGATCAGTTGCAGGTAGCCAGGCCGTTGCGCGGGTAACCGGCTCGCTGGCAGCCAGCGCCAGAGCAGCACAGCCATCAGCACGAGCAGTGCCGACGCCACGAAGTACACACTGCGCCATCCGGCCAGGTCGGCCAGCACCCCCGAGACCAGGCGCGCCAGCAAGATGCCCAGCACGACCCCGCTGGTGACCGTACCCACCGCCTGACCCTGGCTGGCTGGGGTGGCGAGAGTGGCGGCATGGGCGACCATCACCTGCACCATGACCGCCATCAGCCCGACCAGGGCCAGGGCTGCCAGCAGAATCAGCCAGTCATGTGCCAGGCCTACACCGATCAGGGCCAAAGCGGCAACCAGCAGCTGCACCAGCAGCAGGCGCTTGCGCTCGAGCAGATCGCCCAGGGGTACGATCAGGATCAGCCCAACGGCGTAACCCACTTGGGTCGCGCCGACCACCCAACCAATCTGCTGCTGCGCCACCCCCAGGTCGCTGGCGATCGACTCGAGCAGAGGCTGGGCGAAATAGACCGTGGCCACTGCCATGGCGCAGGTGGCGGCAAGCAACAGGGTTATCCAGCGATTCATCGGGCTGACTCCTTCGCACCTGGTTTCAAATTGAAACCACATGATGGATATTTAGCAAATGTGGTTTTAATCTGCAACCAGATGATCAACGCAGGTGCCACCATGCTCGATGAAGTGAACGCTCAATGCCCTGTGGCCCGGGCGCTGGAAGTGCTGGGTGACCGTTGGGCGCTGATGATCCTGCGCGATGCCTTCGATGGCCTGCGCCGTTTCAGCGAATTCCAGAAGAACCTGGGGCTGGCGAAGAACATCCTGGCCACACGGCTGAAGCTGCTGGTGGATACTGGGTTGCTGGCGTTGCAGCCGGCGTCCGATGGCAGCGCCTACAAGGAATATGTGCTGACCGAGAAAGGGCGCTCGGTGTTTCCGATCGTGGTGGGGTTGCGCCAGTGGGGAGAGCGGTTTCTGTTCGAGGCGGGGGAAACGCGGTCGGAGCTGGTGGACAATGCCAAAGGGCGGCCGGTCGGGACTCTGCAGGTACGGGCCGAAGATGGCAGACTGCTCGCGGCGGAGGATTGCCTACGCAAGGTTGTACGGCATACGTGAATCCCGTGGGAGCCGCGCTTGCCGGCGATGGGCCGCGAAGCGGCCCCGGCAATTTATGCAACAACCTTGAAATCGTGGGGCCGCTTCGCGGCCCATCGCCGGCAAGCGCGGCTCCCACAAGTACAGCGCACGCCCCGGCTAATTCAAGCCTTGCCGAGCAGCTTGGCCAAGCCCTCGACCATCGGGGTCGCCTGCGGGAAATCGAAACGCGCCAGCAAGCGCTGGTTGTCTGCCCGCGAATGGCGAATATCACCCGAGCGCGCCTGGCCATAGCTGATCGCCGGCAAGCTGCCCACCACCTGCTCCAGGGCCTTGAGCATCTGGTTCAGCGAAGTCGCCTGGTTCAGGCCGACGTTCACCGCGCCCTCTTCCACCTGCGACAGCTCCAGCGCCTGCACCATCACCTGCACCAGGTCGCCGACGTAGAGGAAGTCACGGGTCTGCTCGCCATCACCGAACACGGTGATCGGCAACCCTTGAGCCGCGCGCTCGCTGAAGATACTGATCACGCCGGAGTACGGCGAGGATGGGTCCTGGCGCGGGCCGAAGATGTTGAAGAAGCGGAACAACACCGGCTCCAGGCCATGCTGGCGACGATAGAAATCCAGATATTGCTCGCTGGCCAGCTTGTCCACCGCATAGGGCGTCAGCGGCGCTTTCGGCGTGTCCTCGGCAATCGACTCGCCTTCGCCATTGTTGCCATACACCGCCGCGCTCGATGCAAAGAGCACGCGGCGCACGCCATGCACGCGCATGGCCTCGGCCACGTTGAGGGTGCCGATGAAGTTGCTCTGGTGGGTCTTTACCGGGTCTTCGACCGACGCCTGCACCGACGCCACCGCAGCCAGATGGACCACGGCACGGCAACCGGCGACGGCACGCTGAACCAGCTTGGCGTCGGCCACATCGCCTTCGATCAGTTCAAGGCGCGGGTTGCCCAGCTGCAGGTTGTCGCGCTTGCCGGTGGAAAGGTCGTCGAGAATACGTACGGCATAGCCCTTGGCCAGCAACGCATCGCACAGGTGGGAGCCAATGAAGCCGGCGCCGCCGGTGATCAGGATGGGGGCATCAGCCATGGCGGTAGAATCGATCCAGTAGTGGCGGCAAGCCAGCGCGCCAGGCACGCGGCTTGATGCCGAAAGTGTGAAGTATTTTCTTGCAGGCCAACACCGCGTGCTGCGGCTCTTCGCTGGCATCCGGCCGTGCGGCATGGGCCTGCGCGGTCGGCGCCTGTACGGCCAGCTGACGGTACTGCCCAGCCTCACTGAGAATTGCCTGGCCCAGCGCCAGCGGCGTGGTCGCCTCGTTGCCGGCGTAATGGTAGGTGCCCCAAAGCGGCGCACTGCAATCGAGCTGCTTGAGCACCGAGAGGATCACCCGCGCGGCGTCGTCGACCGGCGTCGGGTTGCCGCGGCGGTCATCGGCCAGCAGCAGCTCCTGCGGTTGCTCGGCACGGGTCAGGAAGCGGCCCAGGGCACCGTCGATGCTTTCGTCCAGCAACCAGCCGAAGCGCAGCAGCACATGCTGCGGGCACGCCGCGCGCACGCTCTGCTCGATACGCCAAAGGGCCTGGCCACGCTGGCCCAGCGGTACCGGCTCGTCCTTCTCGCTGTAGGCCGTGGCCCGCGAACCGTCGAACACCCGGTAGCTGGAAGGTTGCACCAGGGTGATCTGGTGGTGCTGGCACAACTCCGCCAGCCGCTCCACTGCCCGCTCCTGCAGGGCCAGGCGCTGGTCGCTGACCGACTCGGCCTGGAACCAGTCGAAGTAGTAGGCCAGGTTGACCACGGCATCGGGGCGATGATCGTCAAGCAGCTGAGTGAGGCTGGCCGGGGCCCAGCCGTTCTCCGGCGGGCGCGGTGCCAGGAATGCGATGTCCTCCTCGGCCCCGAGACGAATCAGCGCTTGCCCGAGGGCATTGCCACCACCCAACAGCATCAGGCGCATACGCATAGAGTCAGCAGATCCGAACAGGTTGATAGAAGGAAAGGAGCCATTTTGCGGTTTCCGGGCGGGGAAGTCCAACACGGGGTCTGGATGGCACCAACGACCAGGCTCTTCATCGATCAACACGATTACATGATGAATTCTCCTACAGCTATCAACGAGCGAGCTGACTTTAGTTCGACAACATAACGGCATTGAATTGTTGACCTGTCTACTTGCCGGTTGCCGAAGCATTTTCCGAGCGGCGGCAGGGGTACTTCACCCTTTTCTACAAGGAACGTTCCATGCCGCATTCAGAAGTCGCGTATCTGGACTTCAACCGGGAGCAAGCACACGCCATAGACCTTGCAAGCGATTTTCTTACTGGCTTAGGGGGACCTCAGGCTGGAAAAGTGGCAGATCAGGCAAGCTTGTTCGCGAAGCAGTTCAAATCAACACTGAGTACTGATCAAAAATCGACACTGCAGCGTTTTAGCGACGGCTTGCTATCCGCATTGATGTTCAGGGAAATGCCTTGCCCCACCGATTCGGCCCCAGAGCAGTTGCCGGACATTTCAGTAATGGCGCGCAGCAAACGCTGCCAATACCTGGCTTCACGCAATCAAGTGCTGTTGGCGCTGGCGCAATACCGAAATTTCGCATTCGACATCGACAATGAAGGCAAACAAGTGCGCCTGGTCGGCAACTTCAAAGGGGGCGGATGCACACCCAGGCCCGACGAGAGGCCCGATGCTGAAGTCGAAATCAGCTCACATGCGGGATTACAGCTGGGACCGCACACCGAAGCGCCCTACAACTGTTCAACAATCGCCAGTGATGGCCACTCACCCGCGCCTTGTGCACTGATTCTCACCGCACGCTGGAACCCTGCACATGAACCGACGCATGTAATTCCACTTCGCGGCATCATCGAACGCATGGCCAGCCTTGATGTACTTGCCCTCACTTCGCCCTCTTTCGACTTCACCCGCAGTGACTGCTTCGCTCGCGGGCAAGGCAATGCAGGCAAAGCCGTGTCGATACTGCAGTACAACGCCAATGGCGGCTTCTCGCTTCGGTACAACAGCTACCGCTTTTCACTCAATGACAATGCTGACAGCGCAGTTGCTCGTGCTTTTGATGCCTTTCAGAAAGCCGTGCACAGCGCGCAACCCGAGATGTTCGACCAGCAGGCTGACTCCGCGCTGTTGATCAACAACGGACGCGCCTTGCATGGCCGCAACATCATTCAGGACAACCGACGCTTACTGGTGCGCCAGTTCGGATACTCCCGTTTCGCAGATCCCATTGTGATCGCTGAAGACCCGCTACTGGTTCGTGGCTGAGGACAGGAAATTACCCGATGATCGAACTCGATTTTTCACTCATTCTCATACTCGCCCTAGTCGCGTTCACCGCCGGCTTCTTCGATGCAATTGCCGGCGGCGGCGGCCTGATTACACTGCCCGTATTGTTCATCGCTGGTATCGAACCTCTGGCGGCGATTGCCACGAACAAGTTTCAGGCCGCTTCGGCTACGGTTTCGGCTACATGCGCCTTTGCCCGTAAAGGCATGATCGACTGGAAACGTGGCAGCCCAATGGCAGTGATGTCTTTCATCGGCGGCGCGCTCGGCGCCTTGTCAGTCAGCCTGATACCCAAGACGCTACTACAGACATGCGTTCCCATACTGCTGATTCTGGTAGCCGCGTATTTCGCGTTCAGCCCGAAACCCAATGAGCAGTCGCGCAAGGCGAAGCTTTCAACCAGCGTATTCTGCATTGCCGTGGCGCCAGTCATCGGCTTCTATGACGGGATCTTCGGCCCAGGCGTCGGCTCGTTCTTCATGCTCGCTTGCGTCATCCTGTTGGGCCAGCATCTGCTTCAGGCCGTTTGCAACAGCAAACTGCTGAACGCCGCGTGCAACCTGGGCGCACTGTCAGTGTTCGCACTGAGCGGAGCGATCATCTGGCCTCTGGCGCTGGCCATGGCAAGCGCGGCGTTTGTCGGTGCTCAACTGGGCGCTCGCTGCGCCGTGTACTTCGGCCCCCGGCTGATCAAACCATTGTTGGTCTGCGTTTGCTGCATCATGGCAACCAAGTTGTTGCTCGACTCAGGCAACCCGATCGGCGAGTGGCTACATCGACTGACGCTCTGAGGGCGCCATCATTCAATCTCGAACAGGCTGTTACGCAACGGCCCCACGCTCAACCGCTCACGTACATCGTCATCGATCCGTGGATCATCCGGCCGGTACAGCCTCACCTGCCGATAGGCATTAATGCGATTGATCTCCTCCCCCAGGTATTCCCACACCACCCGGGTGCAGGCCGGGTTGCGCCGGTCGCCGCTGGACACCCCGGACTTCAGGCCGTTGAGGCGGGTGATGCGGCTCTTGAAGCTGGGGATGAGGATGGTCTGGCTCATCTCGTTGAAGGTCAGCGACTCGTAGTCGATGAGGAACACTCGGTCCTGCAGCTGGAATGCCGCGCCCAGGTAGCGGCAGCGCACCTCGGCATGCTGGTCGGTGGCGCTGGAGCGCTCCTGGCGTTCCTGGCGCTCGAACAGGAAACGGCCGCGTTCTTCCCACAGGTGCACCAGCGACACCAGGATGGTGCCGGGTACCGACATGCAGTTGGAATACTCGAAGTAATAGCCGCAATAGCGCGACAGGTTGCCGGAGTGCTCGTGCAGCGGGCGGAACAGTTCGCTGATCGGGTCGCCGGGCTGGTCGGCGACGGCCGACACGCGCGCGCCAATCAGGCGGGCGAACTGTTCGGCCGGCAGATTCAGCTCGTAATCCTCTACACCGAAAAAATCACCGATGCGCTTGAGGTTGAAAGGTGTCGGGCGGCTCTGGCCGCTCAGGTACTTGTTGAACTGCGCGCGGTTGATCGACAGCTGGCGGCAAACTTCCGAGATAGAGCGGTAGTGGCTGCAGGCCAGTTTGAGGTTGGTAGCGAAATGATCGCTCATGACAGGAGGCTCAGGTGACGCGAATGATGCCAGTGTAGCATCAAGTCGCACCAAATCGGAGCAAGCAGCGAAATTGTAACCACTCTTGTCATGGCCAACCATGCGCCCCAACGCCTAGCGGTGCGCCTGCCGTCCGCTGTCTTTTCACACGAAGAATAAGAATCGAGGTCATTTTCCAATGCTCGAAGCACTCAACGATTTCCTTTCGGGGAAACTCCTCATCGTGCTGATCGTCGGTCTCGGCGGTTACTTCACCATCCGTTCGCGGTTCGTCCAGTTCCGCCACTTCGGCCACATGTTCGCCGTATTCAAAGAGTCGCTGCGTGGCCAGGCAGGCCAGCTGAGCTCCTTCCAGGCCCTGATGCTGAGCCTCGCCGGCCGCGTGGGTGCCGGTAACATCGCCGGTGTTGGTATTGCCGTGACCCTGGGTGGCCCAGGCGCGGTGTTCTGGATGTGGGTCACTGCCCTGGTCGGCATGGCCAGCAGCTTCTTCGAATGCACCCTGGCCCAGGTCTACAAGCGCGCCGATGGCGACGGCCTGTACCGTGGCGGCCCGGCCTACTACATCCAGCACGGCCTGAAGCGCAAAAGCATGGCCATCGTGTTCTCGATCCTGCTGCTGGTCACCTACGGCTTCGCCTTCATCGGCCTGCAGTCGTACACCGTGACCCACTCGCTGCAGAACGCCTTCGCCTTCGACCCGCGCCACACCGGCATCGTCCTGGCCGTACTGCTGGCCATCACCTTCCTCGGTGGCATCAAGCGCATCGCGGCGGTGTCGGACCTGCTGGTACCGATCAAGACCCTGGCCTACATCGGCGTGACCCTGTATGTGATCGGCACCCAGATCGAGCACGTGCCGGCCATGCTGGAAACCATCTTCAAGAGCGCTTTTGGCCTCGACCCGGCGTTCGGTGGCCTGCTCGGCAGTGCCATCGTCATGGGCGTGAAGCGTGGCGTGTTCGCCAACGAAGCCGGCCTGGGCAGTGCGCCGAACGTGGCTGCCGTGGCTGCGGTAAAGCACCCGGGCGCCCAAGGCGTGGTCCAGGCGTTCAGCGTGTTCCTCGACACCTTCGTGATCTGCACCTGCACCGCGCTGCTGATCCTGCTGTCGGGCTTCTACACCCCGGGCTTCGAAGGTGACGGCATCGTCCTGACCCAGAACTCGCTGGCCGCCGTGGTCGGTGACTGGGGCCGCCTGTTCGTCAGCGTGGCACTGTCGCTGTTCGTGTTCACCTGCATCCTCTACAACTACTACTTGGGCGAGAACAGCCTGCAGTTCCTCAGCCGCAACCGCGTGGTGCTGCTGGCGTTCCGCGCCCTGGTACTGGCGCTGGTGGTGTGGGGTTCGATGCAGGACCTGTCGACCGTGTTCGCCTTCGCCGACATCACCATGACCTGCCTGGCGTTCGTCAACCTGGTGGCCCTGGCCCTGCTGTTCAAGGTCGGCCTGCGGGTGATGCGCGACTACGATGACCAGCGCAAGGCCGGCATCAAGCAGCCGGTGTTCGACTCGTCGAAGTTCGCCGACCTGGACCTGGACCGCAACGCCTGGCCTGCCAATCCGCAGGCGGAAACAGCCACTGACAAAGCAGTCGGCCAAGCTCAGCCGCAGCGCTGATATCCTGCCCTGCCCAGCCGCCCCGTCCGTGGGCGGCTGTTCTACCTCCGCTCACCGCTACGGATGCTTTCCATGCGTGCAGTCAAGAATCTCCTCGTCCTCTACACCGGTGGCACCATCGGCATGCTCGAAACCGCCGAAGGCCTGGCGCCGGCCGGTGGTTTCGACGCACGGATGCGCGAACACCTCGCGCAGCTGACCGACGCACCCCAGGTGCAATGGACGCTGCAGGAAATGAACCCGCTGCTTGATAGCGCCAACATGCAGCAGCACAACTGGCTGGCGATGCGCGACGCCATCGTCGCGGCGGTGGACGCCGGCCATGACGGCGTGCTGGTGCTGCATGGCACCGACAGCCTGGCCTACAGCGCCGCAGCGCTGTCGTTCCTGCTGCTGGGGCTGCCGGCGCCGGTGCTGCTGACCGGCTCGATGCTGCCGGCCGGCGCGCCGGGCAGCGATGCCTGGGACAACCTGTGCGGGGCCCTGCGCCTGGTCGAACAGGGCCTGGAAGATGGCGTGCAGTTGTACTTCCACGGCCAGTTGCTGCATGGCTGCCGGGCTTCGAAGCTGCGCAGCGAGGCTTTCGATGCCTTTGCCGCGCTGCCGCGCCATCGTGACGGTGAGCGTGCCGCCGAGCTGCCTGCTGCCCTGGGTTATCGCGAGCAGCGCCAGCCGGTCAACCTGGCGGTGATGCCGGTGTTCCCGGGGCTGCAGGCCGGGCACCTGAAGGCACTGCTCGACAGCGGCGTGCACGGGTTGCTGCTGGAATGCTATGGCAGCGGTACCGGGCCGTCGGATGACCAGGCGCTGCTCGACGTGCTGCGTGAAGCGCGCCAGCGTGGTGTGCTGCTGGCTGCCATCAGCCAGTGTCCGGAAGGGTCGGTGGTGTTCGATACCTATGCCGCGGGTAACCGCTTGCGTGGCGCCGGACTGGTCAGTGGTGGTGGCATGACCCGTGAGGCAGCGCTGGGCAAGATGTTTGCGCTGCTGGGTGCAGGGCTGGACGTGGATGCGGCGGAGCAATGGTTCGCGCTGGATCTGTGCGGGGAGCGCGCCTGATTATCGCCTGCCAGGGCCTCTTCGCGGGGCAAGCCCGCTCCCACAAAGGCCCTGACTGGCAGTAAGAATGGCGGAAGGCAGCGGGAGTCGAACCTGCCCGGGAACGGCTGCCGTCCCCAACCGGGTTTGAAGCCCGGCCGCGCCACCGGGCGCGATTGCCTTCCTTGAACTCAGTGCCTGGCCTGCTGTTGGGCCAGGGCGCTGTCGGCGCGGATGTAGCGCTGGTCGGCCACCCGCCGGGTCAGGCCGATGCGGTCGAAGTACTCGAGAATCTGCACACTGCGCTTGCGACCGATGCCCAACATATCGCGAAACGCAGCAACCTGCACTATCGGCGTCTCATTGGCCTGCCCCAGCAGCAGCTCTGCCATGCGCCCTAGCGTCACCTCAGGGTAGAACAGGTCGCGCACCACCTGATGCACCAGGCCCAGCCGGGCCAGCTTGCGCAGCAGCAGGCGCACATCCGCCTCTGTGCTGTTTTCTTCAGCAGCCAACGTCCGGACCCAGGGCGGGTCATATTGCCCTGCCAGCAATTTCGGCTGCAGTCGTTCCCACAACGCACTGTCGGCGGCGCTCAACTGCACTTTGTGATCAGGCAAATGCAGCCATGGCCCGCTGCTGGCTATCACCTGCTCATTAAGCAGCTCATCGATCAGGCTGACAAACGCCGGGCGCTCCAGCGGCAAGGCGGCGAAGCGCCGCAGGCGGTCACGGTCCGGGCCGAGCTGGTCGGGCTCCTGTTCGTGAAAACGCACCAGCTGCTCCAGCACCTGATGCCTCAGTGCATGCCATTGACCTTTGGCAAACAGCAGCGGGCCCTGGCGCGTGGCTACCACCAGCACATCATTGGGCAACAACCAGGTATCGCGCTGGCGATTGAACTGGCGCTCCAGGCGCTGCGGGTCGAGGCCACCGAGCGCACTGTCGAGCAAGGCCGGCAGTGCCTCCTCCAGGCCTTCGGCATCACGCAGCACCTGCAGCTGGCGCAGGCGTTCTTCACTGCGGCGCTGCCGACTAGGCGCGAACGGGTCGAGCACCTTGCCGCCGCCGAGGGTGCGCTGGGCACGCTGGTCCCGTAGCACCAGGCGGTCACCGTGTACCGCCTGCAACGGCGCGTTGAGCAGCAACTGGGCAAACATGCGTTGGCCAGCGGCCAGGGTTTCGCCTTCGAGCAAGGCCACCCGGGCCGTCACATCCTGGGTGCCGAGGTGTACATGAACGGCACTGAAATGCTCGAAGATGCGGGTTTCACCGGGTAGTAGGCACAGTTCGATATCCACCCGCACGCTGGGTGCATGCAGCCATTCGGGCACCAGCCAGTCACCTCGGTGCACCTGCTCCAGCGCCAGGCGTTCGGCGGTGATGTTCAACGCCACCCGCTGGCCGGCCTCGGCCACCAATGCCACTTGGTTCTGCGCGTGCAGGCCCCGCACCCGCACCGGCTTGCCGGCTTTACCCAGCAGCAAGGTGTCGCCAGTACTGACGCGCCCTGCCAGCGCCGTGCCGGTCACGACTACCCCGGCGCCGGTCACGGCGAAGGCGCGATCGACCGCCAGGCGAAAACCGCCGCGCACGCTGCGCTGGCGCACCCGTACTTCGGCCTCCAGCAAGGCCCGGCGCAATACCTCGATACCCTGCCCGGTGATGCTCGACACGGGGAATTGCCGGGCCTTGGCATAAGGCCCCTCTGCCAGCAACTCCCTGACTTGCGCCTGCACCTCGGCCAGGCGTGGGGGCTCGACCCGGTCGCATTTGCTGATCACCACCAGCGCCTGGGGTATACCCAGCAACTCGATGATCGCCAGGTGCTCGCGGGTCTGTGGCATCACCCCGTCGTCGGCAGCCACCACCAGCAGCACCAGGTCGATGCCATGGGCGCCGGCCAGCATGTTATGGATAAACCGCTCATGCCCCGGCACATCGATGAAGCCGGTCAACCCCACCCCTTCGGCCAGCGCCGCGTAGCGGTAGCCGAGGTCGATGGTCATGCCACGGGCACGCTCTTCCTGGCGCTGGTCACCGGCCTGGCCGGTGAGGGCCTGAAGCAGCGCGGTCTTGCCGTGGTCGATGTGGCCGGCGGTGCCGACGATCATTGCACTGGCCCCAACTGCAAGGCCGGCAGTTGCGCCAGCCACTGGGCCTCATCGTCGAGCTGGCGCAGGTCGAGCCACAAGGCGTCGTCATCGATACGCCCGAGTACCGGCACCGGCAGGTCGCGCAGGGCCCGCTCCAGTACATGCAGGCTGCGCCCGCGCAGCTTCTTCGACACGTGCGGGCGCAGGCACAACGCCGCACTGGGCAGGCGCGCCACCGGCTGGCTGCCACTGCCGATCATGCCCAGCGCGGGCTCTACGCTGACCTGCCATTGTTCACCCAGGTGTGACTTGAGCTCGGGAGCCAGACGTTCGGCCTGGGCCTGGATCTCAGCCTGGCTGCGGGTCAACAGGCGCAGGCTCGGCAGGCGCTCGGCCAGGCGGTCGGGGTTGCGGTACAGCGCCAGCACTGCCTCGAGCGCGGCAAGGGTGATCTTGTCGACGCGCAGTGCACGCTTGAGCGGGTTTTTCTTGATCCTGGCGATCAGCGCTTTGCGACCGACAATGATCCCGGCCTGGGGGCCGCCCAGCAACTTGTCGCCGCTGAAAGTGACAATGTCGGCCCCATCGGCCAGGGCCTGGCGCACCGTTGGTTCGGCGGGCAGCCCCCAGCGCGTGAGGTCGAGCAGGCTGCCGCTGCCGAGGTCTTCAAGCAGTGGCAGTTCATGCTCGTGGGCGATACGCGCCAGCTCGGCAGTCGGCACCTGATGGGTAAAGCCCTGGATACTGTAGTTGCTGCAGTGCACGCGCATCAGCAGGCCGCTGCGCGGGCCGATGGCAGCTTCATAGTCGCGGGCGTGGGTGCGGTTGGTGGTGCCGACCTCGTGCAGCTTCACCCCGGCCCTGGCCATGATGTCGGGGATGCGGAAGGCACCGCCGATCTCGATCAGTTCGCCACGGCTGATGATGCCCTCCTTGCGCGCGCCCAGGCTGTTGAGCGCCAGCAGCACGGCGGCGGCATTATTGTTGACCACGGTGACGGCCTCGGCGCCGGTCAGCTCGCGGATCAGGCCTTCGATAAGGTCATCACGGTCGCCGCGCTTGCCGGTGGCCAGGTCGAATTCCAGGTTGAGCGGGTAGCGGGCGGCAGTCTGCATGGCCTCGACCGCTTCCTCGGGCAACAGTGCGCGGCCGAGGTTGGTGTGCAGCACGGTGCCGGTGAGGTTGAACACGCGTCGTACCTGGCTGCGCTGCTGGATCGACAGGCGTTCGCCGGTACGGCCAAGGAGGATTTCAGGGGCCAGTTCGGCACTGCTGAGCTCACCGTTGCGGGCGGGGTCGCGCAGGTCGTCGAGCAGCTGGCGCAGGGTGGCCAGCACGGCGTCGCGGCCGTGGCGGTCGATCAGCGGAAGGCAGGCCGGGTGGCGCAGGAGGGTGTCGATGGAGGGCAGGCGTGGGGTGTCGCTGGCTAGGCTGGAGGACATGCGGTACTACCTTGGACTGATCCGTTGTCTTTGATTGCCCTTTCGCGGGACAAGCCCGCGCCTACAGGCACCATGTACCCTGTAGGCGCGGGCTTGTCCCGCGAAGCAGGCGACTCGGTATTACAGTGTAGACACTCACCCACTACCCTGGCGCGAGCATCAGGTTGGGTGCCAGGCGATGGAAGCCCTCATCGTCCAGGCGGATATCCAGCGCCAGGCTGGCGAGGTCGTCGGCCAGTGGCTCTGCCGCCGCATCGTTCTCCAGATAGTTCTGCTTCAGGTAGCTCTCACATGCTGGACAGCATTCGGCCCGCAGCGGCGCCTTGCCCGGCGCATGGCGGTCGTCTTCAAGGCTGGTGTAGCGCAAATCCTTGCTCGACTCGCAATACACGCACTTGACCCGCACCACATGCCACTCACAGGCACACAGCGAACAGGCCAGGTAACGCAGGCCGTTGTGCTTGCCTCGGTTGCGCACCACCCCGGCCATCGCCGGCGAACCACAGGCCGGACACTGCGCCAGGCTACCCGCGGGCTTCAGTTCAGGGGCAGGCAGCGCCAGCAACCAGCTCGACCAGGCGGCCTGCAAGGCGCCTCCAATGAACGGTACCAGCGCCGCCGGCACCGCATCGTATTGCCCGGCGAGCAAGGCGATACCCCAGCCCTTGCGCTGGTTGTCGTCACTGTCACGCAGGGTTTGCAGCGCCTCACCCAGCGCACCACTCGCCTCGCTATCGAAGTGCGTGAGGAAGGCCCGCAACCAGACCAGCCACGGCCCTTCACGCACCAGGCTGTCGGCTGCCAACGGAGGCAGACCATGACTTATGCACAGGCGCTGACGCTCCTCGGCCACCGGCAACCCGCCGGGAGGGTTATCCACAAGCTGCTGCTGGACGCGGCACAGCTGGGCAATCAGCCGCAGGTAATCACCCAGGGCGTTGCCCTCGGCCAGGTGTTCCAGGCGTGCTGCGCGCAGCGCAAACAGATTGGCAGGCGGCAGATGCAGAAACGGCGGCATCACTGCCGACGCTTCGATCTGCCCGGGTTCGAGTATCGTGCTCAAGCGCTCATCCTTCTTTTCGTCCGTGATTGCTCGGCGTCTTGTCGCCGGTCACTTCGCGGTACCACAACTCATGGTGCTTGCGTGCCCAGGCGCGGCTGACCCAGCCATGCAGCATGGCGCCGATCGAGCCCTTGATCCAGATACCGGCGTAGATGTGCACGATGATGCTGAGGATCAGCACGAACGCCGCCAGGGCATGGGCCAGCGCCGACAGGCGGATGACCTCGATACCGAACAGGTGGCTGAAATACGCGCGCCAGATCACCACGCCACTGAGCAGCAGCACCAGCATGCACGCCAGCAGGGTCCAGAACAGCAGCTTCTGACCGGCGTTGTACTTGCCGATCGGCGGCACGCCCTCCTCCTTGTTCAGCATCACCCGGTCCACGCGGCGCAGCCACAGGCGGTCGTTGGCGGTGATGAAGTTGGCACGCCAGAAGCGGAACACCAAGCCGAGGAAGAACACGAACATCGCCACGCCCAGGAACGGATGCAGGATGCGCGTCCATGGCCCGCCGCCGAACAGATGGCTGAGCCAGAACAGTGCCGGGTGGAACAGCGCAAGCCCCGAGAGCCCCGCCGTCATGAACAGGATCGCGACGATCCAGTGGTTGGTCCGCTCGTTGGCGTTGTAGCGCAGGATGGGTTTGTTGTCGTTCATGGCCGCCGCTCCCCTTGCCCACCGGGCCTGGTCGGATCATAGACATGCACCGACGGGTCCACCTGATGCGCGCTGTGGTCCGGCGGTGTGGGGTGCTCATCTTCTTCCACCCGCTGTGGGCCAACCCGGACGTAGTGGAAGAACCCTGCCAGCACCGCCGCGCCCATGGCCAGCAGCGCCAGCGGCTTGGTGAAGCCCTTCCACAAGCCCACCAGCGGGCTGATCACCGGCTGGTCCGGCAGGCCGGCATACAGCTTTGGCGTGTCGGCATGGTGCAGCACATACATAACGTGGGTGCCGCCAACGCCGTCCGGGTCGTATAGCCCGGCCTGGTCGAAGCCGCGCGACTTGAGGTCGACGATGCGCTCGGCGGCATGCACCTTCATTTCTTCCTTGGTGCCGAACACGATCGCCCCGGTCGGGCAGGTCTTCACGCAGGCCGGCTCCAGGCCCACGCTCACGCGGTCGGAACACAGGGTACACTTGTACGCCTTGTGGTCCTTCTGCGAGATGCGCGGGATGTTGAACGGGCAGCCGGTGATGCAGTAGCCACAGCCGATGCAGTGGTCCTGGTTGAAGTCGACGATGCCGTTGGCGTGCTTGATGATCGCCCCTGGGCTCGGGCAGGCCTTCAGGCAGCCTGGGTCGGCGCAGTGCATGCAGCCGTCCTTGCGGATCAGCCACTCCAGGTTGCCGTCGTCGCGCTCGTGCTCGGTGAAGCGCATCAGGGTCCAGGTCTCGGCAGTGAGGTCCTGAGGGTTGTCGTAGGTGCCGTGGTTGTGGCCGACCTCGTCACGCAGTTCGTTCCACTCCGAGCACGCCACCTGGCAGGCCTTGCAGCCGATGCACTTGGTGGTGTCGATCAGCTTGGCGACCTCGTCCAGCTGGCGTACCGAAGGCGGAACGGTGGTGGTGGCCGAGCGGGCGATGATGTCTTGGCTGGCCATCAGAGTTTCTCCACTTTGACGAGGAACGACTTGGACTCCGGCGTCTGGGTGTTGCCGTCACCGAGGAATGGCACCAGGGTGTTGGTCAGGTAGCCATGCCGCGTGGTCCCGGTGAAACCCCAGTGCAGCGGGATGCCGATCTGGTGAACGGTCTGGTTGTTGACCTGCAGCGGGCGAATCCGCTTGGTCACCACCGCCACCGCATCGATGTGCCCCCGCTTGCTCGACACCCGCACCCGGTCACCGGCCTTGATGCCTTTCTCGTTGGCCAGCACCTCGCCGATCTCGACGAATTGCTCGGGCTGGGCGATGGCATTGAGGCGGCAATGCTTGCTCCAGAAGTGGAAGTGCTCGGTCAGCCGGTAGGTGGTCGCCGCGTAGGGGAACTCGTCGTGCTTGCCGAGGGTGTCCCACACCGAATCGAAGATCCGCCCGGCCGGGTTGCTGGTGGCCTTCTTGTTCTGCGGATGCAGAGGGTTGATGCCAATCGGCGTCTCGAACGGCTCGTAGTGCTCGGGGAATGGGCCTTCGGCCATCTTGTCGATGGCGAAGAAACGCGCCACGCCTTCGGGGTTCATGATGAACGGGTTCATCCCGGCCTCTGGCGGCGAGTCGACCTTGAAGTCGGGCACGTCGGTGCCGGTCCAGGCCTTGCCGTTCCACCACACCAGGCGCTTCTTCTCCGGGTCCCACGGTTTGCCTTGCGGGTCGCTGGAGGCGCGGTTGTAGAGGATGCGGCGGTTGGCCGGCCAGGCCCAGGCCCAGTTCTGCACCTGGTGCATGCCGTACGGGTCGCTGTTGTCGCGGCGGGCCATCTGGTTGCCCTGTTCGGTCCAGCAACCGGCGAAGATCCAGCAGCCAGACGCGGTGCTGCCGTCGTCCTTCATCTGGCCGAAGCCTGCCAGCTGCTGGCCGGCCTTGAGCGTGGCACCGGTGGCGTCGGCGAGGTCGGTGACCGCCCAGCCGTTCATCTCCTTGGCCAGCTCCTCGGGCGATGGCTCTTCAGGGATCTTGTACGGCCAGTGGATGTTCATCATCGCATCCGGGTAGGCACCGCCCTCGGTCTGGTAGCGATGACGCAAGCGCAGGAACAGCTCGCTCATGATCCGCACGTCGGTGCGGGTCTCGCCCGGGCCATCGGCGCCCTTCCAGTGCCATTGCAGCCAGCGACTGCTGTTGACCAGCGAGCCATCCTCCTCAGCGAAGCAGGTGGTGGGCAGGCGGATCACCTCGGTCTGGATATTGGCCGTGTCGACATCGTTGAACGGCCCGGCGTTGCGCCAGAATTCCGAGGTTTCGGTGGCCAGCGGGTCCATGATCACCAGCCACTTGAGCTTGCCGAGGGCCGCCGTGACGCGGTTTTTGTCCGGCAGCGCGGCGATCGGGTTGAAGCCCTGGCACATATAGCCGTTGACCTTGCCCTGGCCCATCATCTCGAACATGCGCAGCACGTCGTAGGCCGGTACGTCGAGTTTGGGCAGCCAGTCATAGCCCCAGTTGTTTTCTGCGGTGGCGTTGGCGCCGTACCAGGCCTTCATCAGGCTGACGTGGAACTTGCCATAGTTCTGCCAGTACGACAGCTGCCCTGGGCGCAGCGGCTTCGACGCACGCTTGTCGATGTAGGTGGCGTAGTCCTGCTCGGCGTCACCGGCCAGGGTCAGGTAACCCGGCAACGAGTTGGACAGCAGGCCGAGGTCGGTCAGGCCCTGGATGTTGGAGTGCCCGCGCAGGGCGTTGACCCCGCCACCCGGCATGCCGACGTTGCCCAGCAACAGCTGGACCATGGCCGCACTGCGGATGATCTGCGCGCCGATGGAATGCTGCGTCCAGCCGAGTGCGTAGAGGATCGTCATGGTCTTGCCCGGTACCGAGCAGGTGGCGATCTCTTCCCAGACCTTCATCATGGCGTCCTGCGGCATGCCGCAGGTCATGCTGGCCAGTTCCGGGGTGTAGCGGCTGTAGTGCTGCTTCATCAGCTGGTACACGCAGCGCGGGTGCTGCAGAGTCGGGTCCACCTTGGCGAAGCCGTCCTCGCCCAGCTCATAGCCCCAGCCGGATTTATCCGCATACACGCGCTTGGCCTCGTCGTAGCCGCTGAACAGCCCGTCCTCGAAGCCATAGTTCTCTTTGACGATGAACGACACGTCGGTGTAGTTGCGCACGTACTCGTGCTGGATCTTGTCGTTGCTCAGCAGGTAATTGATTAACCCGCCCATGAAGGCGATGTCGGTCCCGGTACGGATCGGCGCATAGTAGTCCGCCACCGAAGCGGTACGGGTAAACCGCGGGTCGACCACGATCAGCCGCGCCTGGTTGTGCGCCTTGGCTTCGGTCACCCATTTGAAGCCGCACGGATGCGCTTCTGCTGCGTTGCCACCCATCACCAGGACCAGATTCGCGTTGGCGATATCGGACCAGTGGTTGGTCATGGCGCCACGGCCGTACGTCGGGGCAAGACTTGCCACCGTCGGGCCATGTCAGACACGTGCCTGGTTATCGAACCCCAGCATGCCGGTTGCGCGGACGACCTTGTGGGTCAGGTAGCCCGCCTCGCTGGAGGCGGCGGAGGCAGCGAGGAAACCGGTGGTGAGCCAGCGGTTTACCGTTTGCCCCTGGGCGTTCTTCTCGATGAAGTTGGCGTCGCGGTCCTGCTTCATCAGGTCGGCGACACGGTCGAGCGCCTCGTCCCAGCTGACCCGCACCCACTCGTTGCTGCCCGGCTTGCGCATCTCGGGGTACTTGAGGCGGCTCGGGCTGTGGATGAAATCGAGCAGCCCGGCGCCTTTCGGGCACAGGGTGCCGCGGTTGACCGGGTGATCGGCGTCGCCTTCGATGTGGATGATGCTCTGTTTGACGTTCTTGCCCGCATCACCCTGGCTGTACAGGATCAGGCCGCAGCCGACCGAGCAGTAGGGGCAGGTGTTGCGGGTCTCTTTGGTGTGCGCCAGCTTGAAGTGACGCACCTGCTCGGCGAAGGCCGGCGTCGGGGCCATGCCCAACGCCGCCAGGCTCGAGCCTCCAAGGCCCACTGCGGCGACCTTGAAGAACTGCCGACGGTTGAGATCCATCGTGCACTCCTGATCAGGTTTGGACGCACGGAACATGGCCGGCGCCTCTTGGTAGTCACGGTGGCGGCTAATTGATGGCCGCCAATAGATAAGACTAGTCAAGAAACGAGAAGGTGCGATGACATGGGTCAGGGGTGTGGGGATTGACTGTGTCTGGGGGCTGCGTTGGGGCTGCCGGGTGCATGCCTTGAGCTCTATAGCGCCTGTGGGATCGAGCGCCGCCCGCGCGGCGCATCGCGAGCTGCGCTCGCTCCTACGTCTGTTTCTGGCCAGTAACGCCTGTGGCAGACGCGCGCGACCGCCTTGTTCGTACGACGCGATGTAACGCCATGCGCCAAGGCGCTCGCGCGCAAATTCCCCAGGAAAAAATGGCCCGAAACAAACGTAGGAGCGAGCGCAGCTCGCGATGCGCCGCGCGGGCGGCGCTCGATCTCATAGGCGCTGCAAGTGCACTCCGGGATGTTTGAGGCGGCTGGGGCTGAGGACAAAGTTGGATAGACCCAGTCGGGTCATTGCATAACCCATTCAACACTGCGGCAGGTTACGCGCCACATTGAGCGCCGCGCTGCTCTGGGCCACCGGCATGATCTCGACGGTATTGATGTTCACATGCCCCGGCTGCTCGGCAATCCACGCCACCGTGGCGGCGATGTCCTCCGGCAGGATGGCCTCCACGTCGCGGTAGAGGGCTTGCACGGCATCCAGGTCGCCGTTCAGGCGCACCACCGAAAAGTCGGTGCCCGAGCACAAACCCGGCTCGATATTGCTCACCCGCACGCGGGTGCCTGCCAGGTCGGCGCGCAGGTTCAGGCTGAACTGGCGTACAAACGCCTTGCTGGCGCCATACACATTGCCGCCCGGGTACGGATAGGTGCCGGCGATGGACCCCATGTTGATGATCATCCCGCTGTCGGCCTCCACCATCTGCGGCAGGACCTTGTGGGTCACCATCGCCAGGCCGGTGACGTTGGTGTCGATCATCTGCTGCCAGTTCTCGCTACTGCTGGCCTGGGCGCGGTCGACACCCAGCGCCAGCCCGGCATTGTTCACCAGCAGGTCAATTTGCAGCGAGGCGTCGCGGACTTGTTCGAACGCCGACTCGATCGACAACGGATCGGTGACGTCCAGCGCCAGCGCAATGAAATTGTCGCCCAGCTCGGTCTCCAGCACTTGCAGCTTGTCCATGCGCCGGGCGGCGCCGATCACACGGTAGCCCTTGCCGATCAGGGTGCGGCAGATGGCCCGGCCAAAGCCCGAAGAAGCGCCGGTCACGAATGCAGTTTTCATCAGTTATCTCCTTTGAAGGGGGTCAGGCCAGGTACTTCACACCCAGGCTGGTAAACAGGCAGAGCATCGAGAACACCAACGCCTTGCGCACCACTTCATTGCCTTTGCGCAGGGCCAGGGCGCTGCCCAGGTGGTTGCCGAGGATGTTGCAGGCCACCAGCGGTAGCGCCAGCAGGTAAACGACCTTGCCCGCCATGACGAACGCCACCAGGGCGCCGATGTTGGAGGCGAAGTTGAAGGTCTTGGAGTTGGCGGAACTGGAGACCAGGTCCATGCGCAGCAGGTAGTGGAACGCGATGATGAACATGCTGCCGGTGCCGGGGCCGAAAAAGCCGTCGTAGAAGCCGATGGCCAGGCAGGTCAACGGCACCACAGTGAACAGCATGCGCGGCGACAGTTCGCGCTCTTCCACCGGGCGGTCCTTGGGAGTGAGGAAGATAAGGATGCCGAACGGGATCAGCGCCAGGATGATCTTGCCCACGGTTTCCTGGGGAATCGACACGATCAGGTGCGCGCCCAGATAAGCTCCGAGCAATGAGAACGGCACCCCGACCAGCGCCACCTGCCAGACCATCTTGCTGTTGGCCAGGAAGTTGCGGATGGCCGCGAGCGTGCCAAGGGTGCTGACCAGTTTCTCCTGCCCCAGGGCAACCTGCGGTGGCATGCCCACCAGCAGAAAACCGGGTACCAGAAACAGCCCGCCACCCCCGGCGATGCTGTCGACAAAGCCTGCAACGAATGCGATAGCGCCCAGCATCAGGATCGCCAACAACCAGTGTTCCGCCCAGAAGGCGCCTAACAGTTCCATATCGGTACGTCCGTCGAGTCAGTAAAAGAGAATCAGGAGAGCACTTCGTAAAGGTGATCGGCCCGGGCGAAATGCACGCGGTTCAGGTCGTTGACCGCGAACAGGCGCAGCAGCCAGCGGTCGGCACCATCGTTCTGTGGCTCGAAGCCATCGCGGGCATGCAGCACACGCTGGTTCTTGAAGACCATGAAGTCGCCCGGCAGCAGCAGGTGGGGTTCGTCGAAGCGGCGGGTTTCCAACACGCTGCGCAGGCTGGCCAGTGCCTGCTCGGCCCGCAGGTTGAGGCCGTGGGTGTTCTCGCTGTCGAAACGGCACAACCATTCACCGGCCTGGCCGCGCACCAGCACCGGGAGTTCGGCCGTGCAACGGCGGTTGCCGCTAAAGGAGTCCGGGCGGCGGATCTCGAACTGTGGCAGGCACAGTTCGCGCACGGTGGCAGCGGGCAGTGCCGCCACCACGGCATCGAGGCTGACCAGTGTGGTACTGATGCGCGGGTCGCAGCGCATGCCGAAGAACGACAGGTATTCCGGGCAGCAGGACGTGTCGCCGAGCGGCTCGGATGACAGCGGCAGGTCCGGGTTGTCCACGTGATAGGAGAAGCGCAGCTTCGAGCCATGGGAGCTCTTGTGGCTGGAGGAATGGCGCGAAGGAATGACATGGCGGAACAGCCGGCCATCGTTCTCACCCTCGTAGACCACCGGGTTGATCCCCATCAGGCTCTGCATGGTCAGGCTGACCAGGCAGGCAACCGGCGTGCTGCGCGGGCTGAGTACGCCCGAATAAGGCGTGGGTGGGATGTCACGGTCACGCGGGCAATTGCGCACGATCATGCTGGTCAGGTACGGGTCCGTGACAAAGCCACGGATCTGTTGGCACAGCGCCTTGCCCAGCACGTCCTGGGCCTGGTCCTTGAGCTGTGGATAAAGCTCCTTGCTCGTCTCGAAGTCGAGCGGTGTGTTGTTCAGCAAGGTTTGCCAGGCGCTGGAGATGACCCAGGGCAGACGGATCTCCAGTGAGGCTTGAAGCTCGGCGCCTTGATGCAGGTGTGCACTTTCCATTTGCAGTGATATTCCATGTTGCTGGCTTGAGGCCAGTCGGTGTCGGCGGCAGATGTTTATGTTTTTGAAGCCGGTCACAGCGGGACGATGCCAGCCGCTGAAGCCAGCGAGAGCACAGCGAATTGCATCGACGCAATAATTGTAATTATAAAAATAACTTCGATTCAATCCATTTTCCAAAAGGCGAAGACAGACGATTGAGTCGATTCAATCAACTTATTGATTTCAAAAGGTTTCTGGAAAATGTAGCGAAACGGCGCAGGATTCAGACCCGATTTATCTCAATCAAGGCCACGCTTGAAGGTCCGTGATTGACTGATCGATACGATTCAATCAAGGTAATTTACACGTAGGAAAACACAATTACTTCCATCAGACCTTTCGTGCTAGGCTTCCGCGTTCTCGCAGATTCTGGTGCCATTTCTATGTGGGTTCCTCACTACAGCGACCTGGCGCAGCCGGTCTACCTGATGATCGCCGACGCCCTGGAGCAGGACATCGGCAGCGGCCGGCTGGTGGCTGGCGAACGCTTGCCAACCCTCAAGGACCTGGCCGAGTCACTGGACGTGACACCCGGCACCATTGGCCGTGCCTATGACGAAGCCGCCAAGCGTGGCCTGGTGGTGGGTGAGGTCGGGCGCGGGACTTTCGTGCTGCCGCAACGCCAGCCGCAGCCCCCTGCCCCGCTTGCGCCTGCACGGCCCCGCCCCAGCAGCGCCGAGCGCGAGAGCGGGCAGATCGACCTGTCGATCATCAAGCCCAATGACGCCCACATGACCGATTGGCTGCGCGGCGCCATCAACGAACTGGCCCAGTCGCCCGACCTTGCCCACGTGCTGGACTATGTCACCGAGGGCGGCCATGCGACCCACAAGCAGGCTGGCGCGGCCTGGATCCAGCGCTGGCTGCCCGATGCACGCTGGCAACAGGTGGTACTGACGTCCGGCGCTCAGCATGGCTTGCTGGTGGCCATCAGCAGCCTTTCGAAGAGCGACGACGTGGTGCTGTGCGAATCGTTCTGCTACCCAGGCATCATCTCCCTGGCCCACAGCATGGGACGTCGCCTGCGTGGCGTAGCCATGGACGAATTCGGGCTGATTCCCGAGGCGCTGCGTGCGGCATGCCTGGAACATCGCCCTTCGCTGCTGGTGTGCGTCACCACGCACCAGAACCCGACCAACTCGATCATGCCCCATGCGCGGCGCGAGGCCATCGCCGAAATCGCTCGCGAGTTCGACCTGTTCATCGTCGATGACGACATCTATGGCTTTCTCGAACCCACCCCGGACTACAAGCCGCTTGCCGCGTATGCCCCTGAACGCTCGGTGTACCTCACCAGCCTGTCCAAGAGCGTGCTGCCGGCACTGCGTATCGGCTACCTGTATGCCCCGCCGCAAACCCTCTCGCGGCTATCATCGATGGTACGCAGCAGCGTCTGGATGCCATCACCACTGATGGCGCAACTGGCCAGCAACCTGATCAACAGCGGCATGGCCGATCAGTTGGTGCAGGTGCAGCAGGAGGAAGCGGCTGCGCGTCAGCACATGGCGCGAGAGATTCTGGGTAAGTACAGGATCCGCAGCCAGCCCAACAGCTTCCATATCTGGCTGGAATTGCCCGAGCCCTGGACCAGTGACGAATTTGCCAACCTGGCACGCAACAATGGCGTCACGGTGGTCAGCGGCAGCCAGTTCCTGCCCGAGCGCAGCCATGCCACCTGTGGCGTACGGATTGCCTTGATGTCTCCCAGCCGCCAGGAACTGGGCTTTGCCCTGACCAAACTGGCGAGCCTGCTGGATTCGCCGGAACCGCGGTTGTTTTATTGAGCAGGGTTGTAGGAAGGGCATAAAAAAACCCAGGGCAACTGCCCTGGGTTTCTGTTTCAGCTAGACGCCTTGCCGTTCGATCAGAACGGAATATCGTCATCGAAGCTGTCGAAGTCAGCCGCCGGCTGCGGCGCAGGCTGCTGTGGCGCCGGACGCTGTTGCTGCTGCGGGCGCTGAGCCTGCTGGCGTGGCGGAGCCTGGTTGTACTGTTGCTGCTGGCCGCCACCGTAGTTGCCGCCACCCTGGTTGTATGGGTCACCGCCCTGCTGCTGGCCCTGCGGACGACCGCCGAGCAGCTGCATGGTGCCGTTGATGTCGACGATGATCTCGGTGGTGTAGCGCTTGATGCCGTCTTTTTCCCACTCGCGGGTCTGCAGCTTGCCTTCGATGTAGCACTGCGAACCTTTGCGCAGGTACTCGCCGGCGATTTCGGCAACCTTGCCGAACAGCGACACACGGTGCCACTCGGTACGCTCGACCTTCTGGCCCGACTGCTTGTCGGTCCACTGCTCGCTGGTGGCCAGGCTCAGGTTGGTCACGGCGTTACCGTTGGGTAGGTAGCGGACTTCGGGATCCTGGCCACAGGTGCCGACCAGAATGACTTTGTTAACCCCACGGGCCATAACGTTCTCCTAGGCTTCGCACGCCGAAGAGGCTGGATTCACCAGTCGCTCGAGGGTCGCACGGTCCAAAATTTTCGTATCCAGTTTGATATAGATGGCGGCTTCATCTGCCACCACCACGGCGTCGGTCACACCCGGCACGGCCATCAGGCGCTCGGTCAAGCCGGCTTCCCGAACTGCCTCTGGCGTCAGCGGCATGCGCAGGCTGGTTACATAGGGCGGCTCGTTCATGCGCAAGGCGACGACCAACCAGATGGCACACAGGATTGCGCAACCAAGGAACACCATGTTCAGCCCGCCGTGCTGGAACAGCCAGCCACCGAGGATTCCTCCCAGGGCGGCGCCGAGGAACTGGCTGGTGGAATACACCCCCATCGCCGTCCCCTTGCCACCAGCAGGCGACACCTTGCTCACCAGCGAAGGCAACGAAGCCTCCAACAGGTTGAATGCGGTAAAGAATACCACGGTGCCAATCACCAGTCCGCGCAAACCGTCAGCCCACTGCCAGAAGAACACTTCCGTCAGCAGCAGGACACTGACCGCACCGGCCAACACACGTTTCATCTTGCGCTTTTTTTCGCCGTAGATGATGAACGGGATCATTGCAAAAAATGAGATCAACAGCGCGGTCAGGTACACCCACCAGTGCTGTTCCTTGGGCAGGCCGCCGCGCTCGACGAACGCCAGGGGCAGCGCGACGAAGCTGGCCATGAGGATAGCGTGGAGGATGAAAATGCCCACATCCAGGCGCAGAAGGTCCGGGTGACGCAGGGTCGGGCCGAGGGCCTGGCGCGCCACACCCGACTCGCGATGCTGCAAGGTGCTATGGGTATTGGGTACGACGAAGGCGATCAACAGGATGCCGACCAGGGCAAGTCCTGCAGTGGCAAGGAACAATCCTGACAAGCCGAAGTGGCTTGTGAGCAATGGGCCAATGACCATGGCCACGGCGAACGACAGGCCGATGCTCATGCCGATCATCGCCATCGCCTTGGTCCGGTGCTGCTCGCGGGTCAGGTCCGAGAGCAAGGCCATGACCGCAGCGGAAATTGCCCCGGCGCCCTGCAGGATTCGCCCGGCGATCACGCCCCAGATGGAATCGGCCTGGGCCGCCAACAGGCTGCCCAGGGCAAAGACCACCAGCCCCAGGTAAATCACCGGCCGGCGGCCGATGCGGTCGGAAATCATCCCGAACGGGATCTGCAATACTGCCTGGGTCAGGCCGTAGGCGCCAATGGCCAGGCCGATCAGCGCGGGCGTGGCGCCGGCCAGGTCCATACCGTAGGTGGCCAGCACCGGCAAGACCATGAACATGCCCAGCATACGAAAGGCAAAGACCAGGGCCAGGCCGCTAGCAGCGCGGGTTTCGCCGCTGCTCATGCGCTCGTTGTGGGTGTCGTGCATGGATAAACCTCGTGTGAACCGGCGGCGATTCTATCAGTCCGACAGCCTGAGGGCATCTACGCGACGCTTTGCCGCGTACTGGCAGCGCGCCGTATACTTCCTTGTTTATGCCCGCCGAGCGAGGCCGCAGTGGACAAGATCCTGATTCGTGGGGCGCGTACCCACAACCTGAAGAACATCGACCTGACCCTGCCGCGGGACAAGCTGATCGTGATCACCGGCCTGTCCGGATCCGGCAAGTCGTCCCTGGCGTTCGACACCCTTTACGCCGAAGGCCAGCGCCGCTACGTGGAATCGCTGTCGGCCTATGCCCGGCAATTCCTGTCGATGATGGAAAAGCCCGACGTCGACACCATCGAAGGCCTGTCGCCGGCCATTTCCATCGAGCAGAAGTCGACCTCGCACAACCCCCGCTCCACGGTCGGCACCATCACCGAAATCTACGACTACTTGCGCCTGCTTTATGCCCGCGTCGGTACGCCACGCTGCCCGGACCACGACATCCCGCTGGAAGCGCAAACGATCAGCCAGATGGTCGACCTGGTACTGGAGCGCCCGGAAGGCAGCAAGCTGATGCTGCTGGCGCCGGTCGTGCGCGAGCGCAAGGGTGAGCACCTGGCGGTGTTCGATGAGCTGCGCGCCCAAGGCTTCGTCCGTGCACGGGTCAACGGCAAGCTCTATGAGCTGGACGAACTGCCCAAGCTGGACAAGCAGAAGAAGCACAGCATCGACGTGGTGGTGGACCGTTTCAAGGTCCGCACCGACCTGCAGCAGCGCCTGGCCGAGTCGTTCGAGACCGCTCTGAAGCTGGCCGACGGCATCGCCCTGGTGGCGCCAATGGACGACGAGCCAGGCGAAGAGATGATCTTCTCCGCACGCTTCGCCTGCCCGGTGTGCGGCCACGCGATCAGCGAGCTGGAGCCGAAGCTGTTCTCCTTCAACAACCCGGCCGGTGCCTGCCCGACCTGCGACGGCCTGGGCGTGAAACAGTTCTTCGATACCAAACGCCTGGTCAACAGTGAGCTGACCTTGGCCGAAGGCGCGATCCGCGGCTGGGACCGGCGCAACGTCTACTACTTCCAGATGCTCGGCTCGCTGGCCGCGCATTACGGCTTCAGCCTGGAGGAGCCATTCGGCGAACTCTCGGCCGAGCACCAGAAGGTGATCCTGCAGGGCAGCGGCAAGCAGAGCGTCGACTTCAAGTACCTCAACGACCGCGGCGATATCGTCAAGCGCTCGCACCCGTTCGAAGGCATCGTGCCAAACCTCGAACGCCGCTACCGCGAAACCGAGTCGGCCACCGTGCGTGAAGAGCTGGCCAAGTTCCTCGGCACCCAGCCCTGCCCGGATTGCCGCGGCACCCGCCTGCGCCGCGAAGCCCGCCACGTGTGGGTTGGCGAGAAGACCCTGCCGGCGGTGACCAACCTGCCGATCGGTGAAGCCAGCAGCTACTTCGGTGACCTGACCCTGACCGGCCGCCGTGGCGAGATCGCGGCGAAGATCCTCAAGGAGATCTGCGAGCGCCTGCAGTTCCTGGTCAACGTCGGCCTCGACTACCTGACTCTCGACCGCAGTGCCGACACGCTGTCTGGCGGTGAAGCCCAGCGCATCCGCCTGGCCAGCCAGATCGGTGCCGGCCTGGTCGGGGTGATGTACATCCTCGATGAACCGTCCATCGGCCTTCATCAACGGGACAACGACCGCCTCCTGGCCACCCTCAACCACCTGCGCGACCTTGGCAACACGGTGATCGTGGTTGAGCACGACGAAGACGCTATCCGCCTGGCCGACTACGTGGTGGACATCGGCCCGGGGGCTGGCGTGCACGGTGGCCAGATCGTCGCCGAGGGCTCGCCGCAGGAGGTGATGGACCACCCTGACTCGCTGACGGGCAAGTACCTGTCAGGGCGCAAGAAAATTGTCGTGCCGGCACAGCGCACCCCGCGCAACAAAAAGCTGCAGCTCAAGCTCAAGGGCGCACGTGGCAACAACCTGCAGAACGTAGACCTGGAGATCCCGATCGGCCTGCTGACCTGCGTGACCGGAGTGTCCGGCTCGGGCAAGTCGACGCTGATCAACAACACCCTGTTCCCCCTCGCCGCCACCGCCCTCAACGGCGCGAGCAGCCTGGAAGCCGCACCGCACAGCAGCATGGACGGCCTGCAGCACCTGGACAAGGTGGTGGACATCGACCAGAGCCCGATCGGCCGCACCCCGCGCTCGAACCCGGCGACCTACACCGGCATCTTCACGCCGATTCGCGAGCTGTTCTCCGGCGTGCCGGAATCGCGCTCGCGCGGCTACGGCCCGGGGCGCTTCTCGTTCAACGTCAAGGGCGGCCGTTGCGAAGCCTGCCAGGGCGATGGCCTGATCAAGGTCGAAATGCACTTCCTGCCGGACATCTACGTGCCGTGCGACGTGTGCAAGAGCAAGCGCTACAACCGCGAAACCCTGGAGATCAAGTACAAAGGCAAGAACATCCACGAGGTGCTGGAAATGACCATCGAGGATGCCCGCGAGTTCTTCGATGCGGTACCGGCGCTGGCGCGCAAGCTGCAGACGCTGATGGACGTGGGGCTTTCGTACATCAAGCTGGGGCAATCGGCGACCACCTTGTCCGGTGGCGAGGCGCAACGGGTGAAGCTGTCCCGTGAGCTGTCCAAGCGCGACACTGGCAAGACCCTGTACATCCTCGACGAACCGACCACCGGCCTGCACTTCGCCGACATCCAGCAGCTGCTGGACGTTCTGCATCGCCTGCGTGACCACGGCAACACCGTGGTGGTGATCGAGCATAACCTGGATGTGATCAAGACCGCCGACTGGCTGGTGGACCTGGGGCCGGAAGGCGGTTCCAAGGGTGGTCAGATCATTGCCTGCGGCACCCCGGAAGAGCTGACCAAGATGAAGCAGTCCTACACCGGGCATTACCTCAAGCCGCTGCTGGAACGTGACCGGGCCTGACGGTTGCCGGTGACATTAAAAAGCCCCTGGTACCGTTGGTGCCAGGGGCTTTTTCGTGAAGCTGTGGATAACTTACATCTGCGACTGCAGGTAGTTCTCCAGGCCGATGGCCTTGATCAGGCCCTGCTGCTTCTCCAGCCAGTAGGTGTGATCTTCTTCGGTGTCAGCCAGCTGCGCGCGCAGGATATCGCGGCTGATGTAGTCCTTGTGCAATTCGCACAGCTCGATGCCTTTGCACAGCGCACCACGCACCTTGTACTCGAGCTTGAGGTCGGCCTCGATCATTTCCGGCACGGTGCTGCCCACTTCGAGGTCGTCCGCGCGCATGTCGGGAGTGCCTTCGAGCATGAGGATACGACGCATCAGGGCATCAGCGTGCTGCGTCTCTTCTTCCATCTCGTGGTTGATACGCTCGTAGAGCTTGGACAGGCCCCAGTCTTCGTACATGCGCGAGTGGATGAAGTACTGGTCGCGAGCCGCCAGTTCGCCCTTCAGCAACGTGACGAGGTAGTTGATAACGTCCGGGTGACCTTGCATCGCCCTGATTCTCCCTGTGAAAACGGCTTGATGCACATAGTGTGAACCAGCTTTTGCGCGCGGTCACTGAAAAACGCGCAATTAGATGCAAAAAATCGGCTAAACAGTAGTGATTTTCATTGAAAAACCGCCCAAATGAGGGCGGTTCTTCTTATCACTTCGACTTAGGCGAGATTCACACCCAATGCCTTGGCGATGCCTTCGCCGTAGGCCGGGTCGGCCTTGAAGAAGTACTGCAACTGGCGCTGAATCACCTCTTCGCTGACGCCCGCCATGGTGCCGGCGATGTTGTTGATCAGCAGCGTCTTCTGCTCTTCGCTCATCAGGCGGAACAGTGCACCGGCGTGGCTGTAGTAGTCGTTGTCCTCACGATGGTCGTGGCGATCCGCTGCGCCGCTAAGGGCCAGTGCGGGTTCGGCGTGGCGTGGCGATTGCTTCGGCGCATCAGCGTAGCTGTTGGGCTCGTAGTTCGGCGCACCGCCGTAGCTGCCCATGGCCATCGAACCATCGCGCTGGTAGCTGTTCACCGGGCTGCGTGGCGCGTTCACCGGCAGCTGCTGGTGGTTGGTACCCACACGGTAGCGATGTGCGTCAGCGTAAGCGAACACGCGGCCTTGCAGCATGCGGTCAGGCGACAGGCCGACCCCCGGGACCATGTTGCTCGGGCCGAACGCCGCCTGTTCCACTTCGGCGAAGTAGTTCAGCGGATTGCGGTTGAGCTCCAGCACACCGACTTCTATCAATGGGTAGTCCTTCTGCGACCAGGTCTTGGTCACGTCGAACGGGTTCTCGTCGCGAGCGGCTGCCTCGGCCTCGCTCATCACCTGGATGCACACGGTCCAGCGCGGGAAGTCGCCACGCTCGATGGCCTCGAACAGGTCACGCTGGGCGTAGTCCGGGTCGGTACCGGCCAAGCGTGCTGCATCGGCCGGGGCCAGGTTCTTGATGCCTTGCTGGGTCTTGAAGTGCCATTTGACCCAGGTGCGCTCGCCTTGGGCATTGATCAGGCTGTAGGTGTGGCTACCGAAGCCGTGCATGTGCCGGTACCCGTCCGGGATACCGCGGTCAGAGAACAGGATGGTGACCTGGTGCAGTGCTTCGGGCGAGTGCGACCAGAAGTCCCACATCATCTGGGCGTTCTTCAGGTTGGTTTGCGGGTGGCGCTTCTGGGTGTGGATAAAATCCGGGAACTTGAGCGGGTCGCGGATGAAGAACACCGGGGTATTGTTGCCAACGATGTCCCAGTTGCCTTCCTCGGTGTAGAACTTCACCGCAAAGCCGCGTGGGTCACGCTCGGTATCCGCCGAGCCGCGCTCGCCGCCAACCGTAGAGAATCGCAGGAAGGTCTCGGTCTGCTTGCCGATCTGCTCGAACAGCTTGGCGCTGGTGTACGAAGTGATATCGCGGGTGACGGTGAAGGTACCGTAGGCACCCGAGCCTTTGGCATGCACACGGCGCTCAGGGATGTTCTCACGGTTGAAGTGGGCGAGCTTCTCGATCAGGTGGAAGTCGTCGAGCAGCAGCGGGCCGCGTGGGCCGGCGGAGCGGGAATTCTGGTTGTCAGCTACAGGTGCACCGCTGGCGGTGGTAAGAATCTTGCTCATGGGCTCTCCTTATCGGTCTTCAGGCGCCGGCTAAACGGCTTGAGAAGGAGTATCGACGAGCGATTGCTTCAGAACAAATTCATTACATGACTTGTATCAATAGAAATAAACAATACCTGCAGACACAAAAAACCGGGCACTAGGCCCGGTTCTTTGTAGCAGACAGAACGTCTTACTCAGCAGCTTCTACAGCACCGCCGACCGGACGATCAACCAGCTCGACGTACGCCATAGGCGCGTTGTCGCCAGCGCGGAAACCGCACTTCAGGATGCGCAGGTAGCCGCCCTGACGGGTGGCGTAACGCTTGCCCAGGTCGTTGAACAGTTTGCCAACAGCGGACTTCGAACGGGTACGGTCGAAGGCCAGACGACGGTTAGCAACGCTGTCTTCCTTGGCCAGGGTGATCAGCGGCTCGGCAACGCGGCGCAGTTCCTTGGCTTTCGGCAGGGTGGTTTTGATCAGCTCGTGCTCGATCAACGACACTGCCATGTTCTGGAACATAGCCTTGCGGTGAGAGCTGGTACGGCTCAGGTGACGTCCACTTTTACGATGACGCATGATTCATTCCTTACCAAACACTACGTTCGGTGATTACGACGATCAGGCGGTCGCCTTGTCGTCTTTCTTAAGACTTGCAGGCGGCCAGTTGTCGAGGCGCATGCCGAGAGACAGACCACGAGAGGCCAGAACGTCCTTGATTTCAGTCAGGGACTTCTTGCCAAGGTTAGGAGTCTTCAACAGCTCTACTTCGGTACGCTGAATCAGGTCGCCGATGTAGTAGATGTTCTCCGCCTTGAGGCAGTTGGCCGAACGTACAGTCAGTTCCAGGTCGTCAACCGGGCGCAGCAGGATCGGATCGATCTCGTCTTCCTGCTCGACTACGACAGGCTCACTGTCACCTTTGAGGTCGACGAACGCGGCCAGCTGCTGTTGCAGGATGGTCGCAGCGCGGCGGATAGCCTCTTCAGGATCCAGGGTGCCGTTGGTTTCCAGATCAATGACCAGCTTGTCCAGGTTGGTACGCTGTTCAACACGGGCGTTCTCGACCACATAGGCGATACGACGCACCGGGCTGAACGAAGCGTCCAGCTGCAGACGGCCAATGCTACGGCTTTCGTCTTCGTCGGTTTGACGGGAGTCAGCCGGCTCGTAACCACGACCACGAGCTACGGTGAGCTTCATGTTCAGGGCGCCGTTGGACGCCAGGTTCGCGATTACGTGATCGGGGTTGACGATCTCGACATCGTGATCCAGCTGAATATCGGCAGCGGTAACCACCCCCGAACCCTTTTTCGACAAGGTCAGCGTAACTTCGTCACGACCGTGCAGTTTGATAGCCAGGCCTTTCAGGTTCAACAGGATTTCAATTACGTCTTCCTGAACACCTTCGATCGCGGAGTACTCATGGAGTACGCCATCGATCTCGGCCTCGACTACTGCACAGCCAGGCATGGAGGACAACAGGATGCGGCGCAGCGCGTTGCCCAGGGTATGGCCGAAACCACGCTCGAGAGGCTCGAGCGTAATCTTGGCGCGGGTCGGACTGACTACCTGCACATCAATATGGCGGGGAGTCAGGAACTCATTTACCGAAATCTGCATGGATGCACCTATTTTCTAGCCCTTACTTGGAGTAGAGCTCGACAATCAGGTTTTCGTTGATGTCGGCAGACAGATCGCCACGAGCAGGAACGTTCTTGAAAACGCCCGACTTCTTAGCGGAATCTACGTCTACCCACTCAACGCGGCCACGCTGGGCGCACAGTTCAAGGGCTTGAACAATGCGCAGCTGGTTCAGCGACTTCTCGCGAACCGCGACCACGTCACCCGGACGAACTTGGTAGGATGGAATGTTTACAGTCTTACCGTTGACGCTGATCGCTTTGTGCGAAACCAGCTGACGGGATTCGGAACGAGTCGAACCGAAGCCCATACGGTAAACGACGTTATCCAGACGGCACTCGAGCAGTTGCAGCAGGTTTTCACCAGTTGCGCCTTTTTTCGAGGCAGCAGCTTGGTAGTAACCGCGGAACTGACGCTCCAGAACACCGTAGATACGACGGACTTTTTGTTTCTCGCGCAGCTGGGTACCGTAGTCGGACTGACGGCCACGGCGCTGGCCGTGGATACCTGGGGCTGCTTCGATGTTGCACTTCGATTCCAGAGCGCGAACGCCGCTCTTCAGGAACAGGTCGGTGCCTTCACGACGAGACAGTTTGCATTTTGGACCAATGTAACGTGCCATTCTTCTGTCTCCTGATTACACGCGACGCTTCTTCGGCGGACGGCACCCGTTGTGCGGGATTGGCGTCACGTCGGTGATGCTGGCGATCTTGTAGCCGCAGCTGTTCAGTGCACGAACGGCGGATTCACGACCTGGACCTGGACCCTTGACGTTGACGTCGAGGTTCTTCAGACCATATTCCAGCGCAGCTTGACCAGCACGCTCAGCAGCAATCTGGGCTGCGAACGGGGTGGATTTGCGCGAACCACGGAAACCCGAACCACCGGAAGTAGCCCAGGACAGTGCGTTGCCCTGACGGTCGGTGATGGTCACGATGGTGTTGTTGAAAGAAGCGTGGATGTGGGCGATGCCATCAACCACTGTCTTTTTGACTTTCTTACGAGGACGAGCAGCAGGTTTTGCCATGTCTATATTCCTGGGCGATTACTTGCGGATCGGCTTACGCGGGCCCTTACGGGTGCGTGCGTTGGTCTTGGTGCGCTGACCGCGAACCGGCAGACCTTTACGATGACGCAGGCCGCGGTAGCAACCCAGGTCCATCAAGCGTTTGATCTTCATGTTGATGTCACGACGCAGGTCACCTTCGGTGGTGAACTTCGCGACTTCGCCACGCAGGGTTTCGATTTGCTCGTCGCTCAGATCCTTGATCTTTGCGGCTGGGTTGACACCAGCGTCTGCACAGATCTTCTGTGCAGTTGTGCGACCGACACCATAGATGTAGGTCAGCGAGATAACAGTATGCTTGTTATCTGGAATGTTGACGCCTGCAATACGGGCCATTCAGTGGGACTCCAATTGACAGCTACCTACGCCCCGGAAGCCAAGAAATAGGGCGCGAGATAATATCGCTGTAGAAACGAATAATCAACCCAGCAGCACACTAGCTGCTGGGTTTGAAGCGCAGATCACACTCAGCCTTGGCGCTGTTTGTGACGCGGTTCCGCGCTGCAGATCACTCGTACGACGCCTTCGCGACGGATGATCTTGCAGTTACGGCACAGCTTTTTCACCGATGCACGAACTTTCATTACCGACTCCTCGAACCTTAGGGGCGTATCAGCGCAGCAGACCGCTGCCGCCGTAGCCTTTCAGGTTGGCTTTCTTCATCAGGGATTCGTACTGGTGCGAAACGAGGTGCGATTGTACTTGGGACATGAAGTCCATCACAACCACTACCACAATCAGCAACGAGGTCCCGCCAAGGTAGAACGGCACATTTGCTGCCACCACCAGGAACTGGGGCAGAAGGCAGACGGCCATCATGTAAAGAGCACCGAACATGGTCAGACGAGTCAGAACGCCATCAATGTAGCGTGCGGACTGCTCACCAGGACGGATACCCGGAATAAAGGCACCGGACTTCTTCAGGTTTTCCGCTACGTCTTTCGGGTTGAACATCAACGCTGTGTAGAAGAAGCAGAAGAAAATGATCCCTGCACTAAACAGCAGAATGTTCAACGGCTGACCAGGAGCGATCGACTGCGAGATGTCCTGCAGCCAGCCCATACCTTCGGACTGACCGAACCAGGCACCCAGCGAAGCCGGGAACAGCAAAATGCTGCTCGCGAAAATGGCCGGGATTACCCCCGCCATGTTCACCTTCAGCGGCAAGTGGCTGGTCTGCGCAGCGAAGACCTTGCGGCCCTGCTGACGCTTGGCGTAGTGAACGGCGATACGACGCTGACCACGCTCAATGAACACCACGAAACCGATGATCGCTACTGCAAGCAAACCGATTGCGACCAGGGCGAAAATGTTGATATCGCCTGTGCGTGCAGACTCGAAAGACTGCCCGATTGCTCTCGGAAGACCGGCAACGATACCTGCGAAGATCAACATCGAGATACCGTTGCCCACACCGCGCTCGGTGATCTGCTCGCCCAGCCACATCATGAACATCGCGCCTGCCACGAAGGTGGAGACAGCAACGACATAGAAGCCGAGACCTACAGAAAACGCCACGCCCTGGTTGGCCAGGCCAATGGACATGCCAATGGCTTGAACCAGTGCCAGGATAACGGTGCCGTAGCGGGTGTACTGGCTGATCTTGCGACGGCCAGCTTCACCTTCCTTCTTCAACTGTTCCAGTTGCGGGCTGACCGCCGTCATCAGCTGCATGATGATCGATGCCGAGATGTACGGCATGATCCCCAGTGCAAAGATGCTCATGCGCTCAAGCGCGCCACCGGAAAACATGTTGAACAAGCTAAGAATGGTCCCCTCATTCTGCCGAAACAGATCCGCCAGACGGTCTGGATTGATGCCAGGAACCGGGATATGCGCACCTATCCGATAGACGATGATCGCCATGAACAGAAAGCGCAGACGAGCCCAGAGTTCCGACATCCCGCCCTTACCGAGCGAAGAGAGAGCACCTTGCTTAGCCATTTATTCCTCGAACTTGCCGCCAGCTGCTTCGATAGCCGCACGCGCACCCTTGGTGGCTGCGATGCCCTTGATGGTGACTGCGCGAGTGACTTCGCCAGACAGCATGATTTTCACACGCTGTACGTTCTGGCCAATCACGTTGGCGTCCTTCAGGGACTGTACGGAAACCACGTCGCCTTCCACTTTAGCCAGCTCGGACAGACGCACTTCAGCGCGATCCATGGCTTTCAGGGAAACGAAGCCGAACTTCGGCAGACGACGGTGCAGCGGCTGTTGACCGCCTTCGAAGCCAGGAGCGATCGAACCACCGGAACGGGAGGTCTGACCTTTGTGGCCACGGCCGCCGGTCTTACCCAGACCGCTACCGATACCACGACCTGGACGATGCTTCTCGCGACGGGAACCCGGCGCTGGACTCAGATCATTGAGTTTCATCGATTAACCCTCGACCTTCAACATGTAGTAAGCCTTGTTGATCATCCCGCGGTTCTCGGGAGTATCCTGGACTTCTACAGTGTGACCGATGCGACGCAGACCCAGACCTTTAACGCACAGTTTGTGGTTAGGCAGGCGGCCCGAGACGCTCTTGATCAGCGTTACTTTTACGGTTGCCATGATTAGAAGATCTCCTCAACGCTCTTGCCGCGCTTGGCAGCAATGGACTCAGGAGATTGCATGGCTTTCAGACCCTTGAAGGTGGCGTAAACCACGTTCACTGGGTTGGTCGAACCGTAGCACTTGGCCAGGACGTTCTGAACACCAGCAACTTCCAGGACGGCACGCATGGCGCCGCCGGCGATGATACCGGTACCTTCCGAGGCAGGCTGCATGTAAACCTTCGAGGCGCCGTGGGCAGCCTTGGTGGCGTACTGCAGGGTGGTGCCCTTCAGGTCAACCTGGATCATGTTGCGACGAGCAGCTTCCATGGCTTTCTGGATCGCAGCAGGTACTTCGCGCGACTTGCCACGGCCGAAACCAACGCGACCCTTGCCATCACCAACCACGGTCAGCGCGGTGAAGGTGAAGATACGGCCGCCTTTAACGGTTTTAGCTACGCGGTTAACTTGAACCAGCTTCTCGATGTAGCCTTCGTCGCGCTTTTGATCGTTATTTGCCATAACTTAGAACTCCAGCCCGCCTTCACGAGCAGCATCAGCCAGCGCTTTGACGCGGCCGTGGTACTTGAAGCCGGAACGGTCAAAGGCAACTTGAGATACACCGGCGGCTTTCGCACGCTCAGCTACCAGCTTGCCAACCTTAGTGGCCGCGTCGATGTTGCCAGTGGCGCCATCACGCAGGTCTTTGTCCAAGGTCGAGGCGCTTGCCAGAACCTTGCTGCCGTCGGCCGAAATGACCTGGGCGTAGATGTGCTGCGAGGAGCGGAACACGCACAGGCGCACGACTTCGAGTTCGTGCATCTTGAGGCGTGCTTTGCGAGCGCGACGCAGTCGAATAACTTTTTTGTCGGTCATTTGCTAGGCCCTACTTCTTCTTGGCTTCTTTACGACGGACTGCTTCGTCCGCGTAACGCACACCCTTGCCTTTGTAAGGCTCTGGCGGACGGAACCCGCGGATTTCAGCGGCCACCTGACCTACCAGCTGCTTGTCGATACCCTTGATCAGGATGTCGGTCTGGCTAGGAGTTTCAGCGGTGATGCCGGCTGGCAGTTCGTAGTCCACTGGGTGAGAGAAGCCCAGGGCCAGGTTCAGGATTTCGCCTTTGGCCTGCGCCTTGTAACCAACACCGACCAGCTGGAGCTTGCGCTCGAAGCCTTGGCTTACGCCTTGGACCATGTTGTTCACCAGAGCGCGGGTGGTACCGGCCATGGCGCGAGCTTGCTGGTCACCGTTGCGAGCGACGAAACGCAGCTCACCAGACTCTTCGGTAACTTCAACAGACGAGTGAACGTTCAGTTCGAGAGTGCCTTTGGCACCCTTCACCGAAAGCTGCTGGCCGGCGAATTTGACTTCGACGCCAGATGGCAGCTTAACGGGGTTCTTAGCGACGCGAGACATGCCTATCTCCCCTTAGAACACTGTGCACAGAACTTCGCCGCCGACACCGGCAGCGCGCGCAGCGCGGTCAGTCATCACACCTTTGTTGGTGGAGACAATAGACACGCCCAGACCGCCACGAACTTTCGGCAGGTCGGTGACGGCCTTGTACTGGCGCAGGCCAGGACGGCTGGAACGCTTCAGTTCCTCGATGACCGGACGGCCTTCGAAGTACTTCAGTTCGATCGACAGAGAAGGTTTGGCTTCACCAGTTACCTGGTAGCCAGCGATGTAACCTTCGTCCTTCAGAACTTTGGCAACCGCGACCTTCAGCGTAGAGGAAGGCATGCTTACGACGGACTTTTCAGCCATCTGGGCATTACGGATGCGAGTTAGCATGTCCGCTAACGGGTCCTGCATACTCATGGGCTAGATGCTCCTGATACAAGAATAATTAGCCTTGCGGCTATAAAAACCACCCAAACGGGCAGGGTAAAAAACCCAGGCTCGGGTGAGCCGGTCATTCTAGACACAAGGCGGAAACGAAACAAGCCCCACGAGGGGGCTTGTTTGTTGGCGAGGTCACCGGCGGTCGGAAGATCGCTCCCCTTCCACCGGGATCACACCTGCAGCGATTACCAGGAGGCTTTGACCAGGCCTGGTACGTCGCCGCGCATTGCAGCTTGACGCAGCATGTTACGGCCCAGGCCGAACTTACGGTATACACCGTGAGGACGACCGGTCAGGCGGCAACGGTTGCGCAGACGCGCAGCGCTGGCATCACGTGGCTGCTTCTGCAGAGCGACAACGGCAGCGAAACGCTCTTCTGGAGAGGCGTTCATGTTGACGATGGTCGCTTTCAGTTCAGCACGCTTTTTGGCGAACTTGGCTACCGTGAGCTGACGCTTCAGCTCGCGGTTTTTCATGCTCTTCTTGGCCATTTTCCTACTCCAATCAGTTGCGGAACGGGAATTTGAATGCACGCAGCAGAGCGCGGCCTTCGTCATCCGAACGAGCAGTGGTGGTCAGGGTGATGTCCAAACCGCGCAGAGCATCGATCTTGTCGTAATCGATTTCCGGGAAGATGATCTGCTCTTTCACGCCCATGCTGTAGTTGCCACGGCCATCGAAGGACTTGGCATTCAGGCCGCGGAAGTCGCGAACCCGTGGCAGGGAGATCGCCAGCAGGCGGTCCAGGAATTCGTACATCTTGTCGCTACGCAGGGTCACCTTGACGCCGATCGGCCATCCCTCACGGACTTTGAAGCCCGCGATGGATTTACGAGCGAAAGTCACGACCGGCTTTTGACCGGTGATCTTTTCCAGGTCGGCTACAGCGTGCTCGATGACTTTCTTGTCGCCGATCGCTTCGCCCAGACCCATGTTCAGGGTGATCTTGGTAACGCGCGGAACTTCCATCACGTTCGACAGCTTAAGTTCTTCCTTAAGCTTAGGAGCGATTTCGTTCCGGTAAATCTCTTTCAGTCGTGCCATGGTCTTCTACCTAGCAGTGTTCAAGCATCAACCGCTTTTTGGGTCGACTTGAAGACACGAATTTTCTTACCGTCTTCTACTTTGAAACCAACGCGGTCAGCCTTGTTGGTTTCGCCATTGAAGATGGCAACGTTGGAAGCGTGCAGAGGCGCTTCTTTTTCGACGATACCGCCCTGAACGCCCGCCATCGGGTTAGGCTTGGTATGACGCTTAACCAGGTTCACGCCACCGATGACCAGACGGTCATCAGCCAGAACCTTCAGCACCTTACCGCGCTTACCTTTGTCTTTGCCGGCGATCACGATGATCTCGTCGTCACGACGAATCTTTTGCATGTCGGATCTCCTTACAGCACTTCAGGGGCGAGCGAGACGATCTTCATGAACTTCTCAGTACGAAGTTCACGGGTCACTGGCCCGAAGATGCGAGTGCCGATCGGCTCTTGCTTGGTGTTCAGCAGAACAGCAGCGTTGCCGTCGAAACGAATGATGGAACCGTCAGCGCGACGTACACCGTGACGGGTACGGACGACAACAGCAGTCATCACCTGGCCTTTTTTGACCTTACCGCGCGGAATTGCTTCCTTGACGGTTACTTTGATGATGTCACCGATGCCGGCGTAACGGCGGTGCGAGCCGCCGAGCACCTTGATGCACATGACGCGACGAGCGCCGCTGTTATCGGCCACATCGAGCATGGATTGAGTCTGAATCATAAAATTTCTCCGACCCCTAGCCCTTAGACTTCAACAGCGCGTTCGAGGACTTCAACCAGTGCCCAGGACTTGGTCTTGGCCAGCGGACGGGTTTCACGGATGGAAACCTTGTCGCCGATTTTGCACTGGTTGGATTCGTCGTGCGCGTGCAGCTTAGTCGAACGCTTAACGTATTTACCGTAGATCGGGTGCTTTACGCGACGCTCGATCAGAACGGTGATGGTCTTGTCCATTTTGTCGCTGACGACACGGCCAGTCAGCGTACGGACGGTTTTTTCAGCTTCAGCCATGATCACTTACCTGCCTGCTGGTTAAGCACAGTTTTCACGCGAGCGATGTCACGCTTAACTTGCGAGAGCAGGTGCGACTGCCCCAACTGGCCAGTTGCTTTCTGCATACGCAGATTGAACTGGTCGCGCAGCAAGCCGAGCAGTTGCTCATTCAGTTGCTGTGCAGATTTTTCACGAAGTTCATTCGCTTTCATCACATCACCGTCCGCTTAACAAAGGAGGTGGCGAGAGGCAGCTTTGCAGCAGCCAGGGCGAAAGCTTCGCGCGCCAGCTCTTCAGAAACACCCTCGATCTCGTACAGGACTTTGCCTGGCTGGATCTGGGCAACCCAGTATTCCACGGAGCCCTTACCTTTACCCATACGAACCTCGAGAGGCTTCTTGGAGATCGGCTTGTCCGGGAACACACGGATCCAGATCTTACCGCCACGCTTAACGTGACGGGTCAGCGCACGACGTGCGGACTCGATCTGGCGAGCGGTGAGGCGACCGCGAGCAACAGCTTTCAGGGCGAATTCGCCGAAGCTGACTTTGCTACCGCGCAGTGCCAGACCACGGTTGTGGCCAGTCATCTGCTTGCGGAATTTTGTACGCTTTGGTTGCAACATTTGGCGTACCCCTTACTTAGCAGCTTTTTTACGAGGCGCTGGTGCTTGTGGTTTCAGTTCTTCTTGGCGACCACCAATAACTTCGCCTTTGAAGATCCAAACCTTCACACCGATCACACCGTAAGTGGTGTGAGCTTCGTAGGTGTTGTAGTCGATATCGGCACGCAGGGTGTGCAGAGGCACACGACCTTCGCGATACCACTCGGTACGAGCAATCTCAGCACCGCCGAGACGACCGCTCACCTGGATCTTGATGCCCTTGGCACCAATACGCATGGCGTTCTGTACGGCGCGCTTCATGGCGCGACGGAACATTACGCGGCGTTCCAGCTGCTGAGCTACGCTCTGCGCAACCAGCATAGCGTCGAGTTCCGGCTTGCGGATCTCTTCGATGTTGATGTGCACAGGCACACCCATCTGCTTGGTCAGGTCCTGACGCAGCTTCTCGACATCTTCACCTTTCTTCCCGATAACGATACCTGGACGAGCGGTGTGGATGGTGATGCGTGCAGTTTGAGCCGGACGATGAATATCGATACGGCTTACGGACGCGCTTTTTAGTTTGTCTTGGAGGTACTCACGCGTTTTCAGATCCTTCAACAGGTAATCTGCGTAAGTAGCACCGTCTGCGTACCAGACGGAGGTGTGCTCCTTGACGATTCCCAGGCGAATGCCAGTGGGATGTACTTTCTGACCCATCTGATCGACTCCGTTACTTGTCCGCAACCTTGACAGTGATATGGCAAGACCGCTTGACGATGCGATCAGCACGGCCTTTGGCACGTGGCATGATGCGCTTCAGCGAACGCCCTTCGTTGACGAAGACGGTGGAGACCTTCAGGTCATCAACGTCTGCGCCTTCGTTGTGTTCGGCGTTGGCTACGGCCGACTCGAGGACTTTCTTCATGATTTCAGCGGCTTTTTTGCTGCTGAAGGCCAACAGGTTGAGCGCTTCGCCCACCTTCTTCCCGCGGATCTGGTCGGCGACCAAGCGGGCTTTCTGGGCGGAGATGCGAGCGCCCGACAACTTAGCGGCTACTTCCATTTCCTTACCCCTTAACGCTTGGCTTTCTTGTCAGCCACGTGCCCGCGATAGGTGCGGGTACCGGCGAACTCGCCCAGTTTGTGGCCGACCATGTCTTCGTTCACGAGAACTGGGACATGCTGGCGACCGTTGTGAACCGCGATGGTCAGACCGACCATTTGTGGCAGGATCATCGAGCGACGCGACCAGGTTTTAACTGGCTTGCGATCGTTCTTCTCCACCGCCACTTCGACCTTCTTCAACAGGTGAAGATCGATAAAAGGACCTTTTTTCAGAGAACGTGGCACTGTCGTATCCCTCTAGTTACTTGCGACGACGGACGATCATGTTGTCGGTACGCTTATTACCGCGGGTCTTCGCACCCTTGGTTGGGAAGCCCCATGGCGATACCGGATGACGACCACCGGAGGTACGACCTTCACCACCACCATGTGGGTGGTCAACCGGGTTCATGGCAACACCACGAACGGTTGGGCGAACGCCGCGCCAGCGTTTGGCACCAGCTTTACCCAGCGAACGCAGGCTGTGCTCGGAGTTCGAGACTTCGCCCAGGGTCGCACGGCACTCAGCCAGGACTTTACGCATTTCACCAGAGCGCAGACGCAGGGTCACGTAGACACCTTCGCGGGCGATCAGCTGAGCCGAAGCACCAGCGGAACGTGCGATCTGAGCACCTTTACCCGGCTTCAGTTCGATGCCGTGAATGGTGCTACCTACTGGGATGTTGCGCAGCTGCAGGGAGTTACCGGCCTTGATTGGGGCCAGGGCACCTGCGATCAGCTGGTCGCCAGCGCTCACGCCTTTAGGGGCGATGATGTAGCGACGCTCACCGTCTGCGTAGCACAGCAGGGCGATGTGAGCAGTACGGTTTGGATCGTATTCGATACGCTCGACAGTGGCTGGGATGCCATCTTTGTCGTTGCGACGGAAGTCGACCAGACGGTAATGCTGCTTATGACCACCACCAACGTGACGAGTGGTAATGCGGCCATTGTTGTTACGACCACCAGACTTCGATTTTTTCTCGATCAGCGGTGCGTGAGGAGCGCCTTTGTGCAGCTCCTTGTTGACCACCTTGACCACGAAACGGCGGCCAGGGGAAGTCGGTTTGCATTTAACGATTGCCATGATGCACCCCTTCCTTACTCAGCACTGCTGCTGAAATCGAGATCTTGGCCTGGCTGAAGGGAGACGATCGCCTTCTTCCAGTCATTACGCTTGCCCAGACCACGTGCGGTACGCTTGGTTTTACCCAGAACGTTAACAGTCGACACGTTTTCAACTTTTACGTTGAACAGGCCTTCGACAGCTTTCTTGATTTCCAGCTTGGTTGCATCGGTAGCAACCTTGAATACGAACTGGCCTTTTTTCTCAGCCAGAACGGTAGCCTTCTCGGAAACGTGCGGGCCAAGGAGGACTTTAAATACGCGTTCCTGGTTCATCCCAGCAGCTCCTCGAATTTCTTCACGGCCGAGACGGTGATCAACACCTTCTCGTATGCGATCAGACTGACCGGGTCGGAACCTTGAACGTCACGTACGTCGACGTGCGGCAGGTTGCGAGCAGCCAGGTACAGGTTCTGATCAACAGCGTCGGAAACGATCAGTACGTCGTTCAGACCCATGCCGTTCAGCTTGTTCAGCAGATCTTTGGTTTTCGGCGCTTCAACAGCGAAGTCCTGAACCACGACCAGACGGTCGCTACGCACCAGCTCAGCGAGGATGGAGCGCAGGGCTGCGCGATACATCTTCTTGTTGAGCTTCTGCGAGTGATCTTGAGGACGAGCTGCGAAGGTTACACCACCGCCACGCCAGATCGGACCACGGGTGGTACCAGCACGAGCACGGCCAGTACCCTTCTGACGCCATGGGCGCTTACCGCCACCAGCCACGTCGGAACGGGTCTTCTGCTGCTTGGTGCCCTGACGGCCGCCGGCCATGTAGGCCACGACTGCTTGGTGTACCAGCGTCTCGTTGAATTCGCCACCGAAAGCCAGTTCGGAAACTTCGATCGCCTGAGCGTCATTTACATTAAGTTGCATGTCAGTATCCCCTTAACCGCGAGCCTTGACAGCTGGACGTACAACCACGTCGCCGCCAGTAGCGCCAGGAACGGCACCCTTGACGAGCAGCAGGTTGCGCTCAGCGTCTACGCGAACTACTTCCAGGGACTGAACAGTCACGCGCTCGGCGCCCATGTGACCGGACATTTTCTTGCCCTTGAACACACGACCAGGAGTCTGGCACTGGCCGATGGAACCTGGGACACGGTGCGACACGGAGTTACCGTGGGTGTTGTCCTGGCCACGGAAGTTCCAGCGCTTGATGGTACCGGCGAAGCCTTTACCTTTGGACTGACCAGTAACGTCAACCAGCTGGCCTGCAGTGAAGAGTTCAGCTTTGATCGAGTCGCCAGCCTGGAACTCGCCTTCTTCAAGACGGAACTCCCAGACACCGCGACCAGCGGCAACGTTGGCCTTGGCGAAGTGACCTGCCTGAGCGGCAGTCACACGCGAAGCACGACGCTCGCCGACAGTGACTTGCACTGCACGGTAGCCATCGGTTTCTTCAGTTTTGAACTGGGTGACACGATTCGGCTCGATCTCAATGACCGTGACCGGAATGGAGACACCTTCTTCGGTGAAAATGCGGGTCATACCGCACTTGCGACCGATTACACCAATAGTCATGTTGTAAACCTCATGAGTGTACGGGGCTTTCACCCGCTATGGCCGCCCATTTCAGAGCGTTACACGACTAGACCGAAGTCTTAGCCGAGGCTGATCTGTACTTCCACACCTGCCGCCAGATCAAGCTTCATCAGCGCGTCAACGGTTTTATCCGTTGGCTGGACGATGTCCAGAACACGCTTATGAGTGCGAATCTCGTACTGGTCACGCGCGTCTTTGTTGACGTGCGGGGAGACCAGAACGGTGAAACGCTCTTTGCGGGTAGGCAGTGGAATTGGACCACGCACTTGTGCACCAGTACGTTTCGCGGTTTCCACGATTTCCTGGGTGGATTGGTCGATCAGGCGATGGTCGAAAGCCTTCAACCTGATACGGATTTGCTGATTTTGCATTGGATTTCAGACTCCAGGCTGTTCCCAACGGACGCACTACGCCCGCTAAAAGGAGGCGTGATTCTATAGACGCCCCAATTTAGTGTCAACCCAATAAAAAAAACCCCCGCTGAGCGGGGGTTTTTTCAATCGGTCGAGTGATTACTCGATGATTTTGGCTACGACGCCGGCGCCGACGGTACGACCGCCTTCACGGATAGCGAAGCGCAGACCGTCTTCCATTGCGATGGTCTTGATCAGGGTAACAGTCATCTGAATGTTGTCACCTGGCATTACCATTTCAACGCCTTCCGGCAGTTCGCAGTTACCGGTCACGTCAGTGGTACGGAAGTAGAACTGAGGACGGTAGCCTTTGAAGAACGGAGTGTGACGGCCGCCTTCTTCCTTCGACAGAACGTAGACTTCTGCGGTGAACTTGGTGTGCGGCTTGACCGAACCTGGCTTGACCAGAACCTGGCCACGCTCAACGTCGTCACGCTTGGTACCACGCAGCAGAACGCCGCAGTTCTCGCCAGCACGACCTTCGTCCAGCAGCTTGCGGAACATCTCAACACCGGTGCAGGTGGTGGTGGTGGTGTCACGCAGACCAACGATTTCCAGCGGATCCTGAACGCGGACGATACCACGCTCGATACGGCCGGTAACAACGGTACCACGACCCGAGATCGAGAATACGTCTTCGATCGGCATCAGGAATGGCTGGTCGATGGCACGAACTGGCTCAGGGATGTAGGCATCCAGAGTTTCTACCAGCTTCTTGACAGCGGTAGTACCCATTTCGTTGTCGTCTTTGCCTTCCAGCGCCATACGAGCCGAACCGATGATGATCGGGGTGTCGTCGCCTGGGAAGTCGTAGGTGGACAGCAGGTCGCGAACTTCCATCTCGACCAGTTCCAGCAGCTCAGCGTCGTCTACCAGGTCAGCCTTGTTCAGGAAGACCACGATGTACGGAACGCCAACCTGACGGGACAGCAGGATGTGCTCACGGGTTTGTGGCATCGGACCATCGGCGGCCGAGCAAACCAGGATCGCGCCGTCCATCTGGGCAGCACCGGTGATCATGTTCTTCACGTAGTCAGCGTGACCTGGGCAGTCAACGTGAGCGTAGTGACGAATGTTCGAGTTGTACTCGACGTGAGCGGTGTTGATGGTGATACCGCGCGCTTTTTCTTCTGGAGCCGAGTCGATCTTGTCGAACTCAACGACGGCCGAACCGAAAACTTCGGAGCAGACGCGAGTCAGAGCTGCGGTCAGAGTGGTCTTACCGTGGTCAACGTGGCCGATAGTGCCGACGTTAACGTGGGGAAGGGAACGATCAAATTTTTCTTTAGCCACGACAGTGAACTCCTAGCCTAAAGGGGCTGAATCAGCCTTGTTTTTTAATGAGAGCTTCGACGATGTTCGACGGAGCTTCAGCGTATTTCGAGAATTCCATGGAGTAGCTTGCGCGACCCTGAGACATGGAACGAACGTCGGTTGCGTAACCGAACATCTCTCCCAGCGGTACCTCAGCAGTGATTACCTTGCCGGACACCGAGTCTTCGTTACCCTGGATCATCCCACGACGACGGCTCAGGTCACCCATCACGTCACCCAGGTAATCTTCCGGGGTTACAACTTCGACCTTCATGATCGGCTCAAGCACCACGCCACCGCCCTTCTGGGCCAGTTGCTTGGTCGCCATCGAAGCAGCGATCTTGAACGCCATTTCGTTGGAGTCGACGTCGTGGTACGAACCGTCGAATACCGTAGCCTTCAGGCCGAGCAGCGGATAGCCGGCAACAACGCCGTTCTTCATCTGCTCTTCGATACCCTTCTGGATCGGGGCGATGAATTCCTTAGGAATCACACCACCAACGACTTCGTTGGTGAACACCAGACCTTCGGTGATGTTGCCCTTCTCGTCGACGTCTGGCTCCGAGAAACGGATCCAGCAGTGACCGAACTGACCACGACCACCCGACTGACGAACGAACTTACCTTCGATTTCGACGTTGGACTTGGTGATCTTCTCGCGGTACGAAACCTGCGGCTTGCCGACGTTGCACTCGACGTTGAACTCGCGCTTCATGCGGTCAACGAGGATGTCCAGGTGCAGCTCACCCATACCGGAGATGATGGTCTGGCCGGTTTCTTCGTCGGTCTTGACGCGGAACGACGGGTCTTCCTGGGCCAGCTTGCCCAGTGCGATACCCATCTTCTCCTGGTCAGCCTTGGTCTTCGGCTCTACGGAGAGCGAAATCACCGGCTCAGGGAAGTCCATACGCTCAAGGATGATCGGCTTGTCGGCGTTGCACAGGGTGTCACCGGTGGTGACGTCCTTCATGCCGATCAGAGCAGCGATGTCGCCTGCACGTACTTCCTTGATCTCTTCACGCTGGTTGGCGTGCATCTGCACCATACGACCAACGCGCTCTTTCTTGCCCTTGACCGAGTTGATGACGGAGTCACCGGAGGTCAGGAAGCCCGAGTAGACGCGAACGAAGGTCAGAGTACCCACGAACGGGTCGGTGGCAATCTTGAACGCCAGGGCCGAGAACGGCTCGTTGTCGTCAGCAGGACGCTCGTCGTACTGCTCTGCAGTGACTTCATCCTTCGGCACGTCGATCAGATCAGGGTGGATACCCTTGATCGCAGGGATCTCGGTTGGCGCAGGCAGGAAATCAATAACGGCGTCGAGAACCAGGGGAACGCCCTTGTTCTTGAACGAAGAACCGCAGACAGCAGGAACGATCTCGCTCGCCAGGGTACGGGCGCGCAGACCAGCCTTGATGTCTTCGACGGACAGGTCACCTTCTTCAAGGTACTTGTTCATCAGCTCTTCGTTGGCCTCGGCAGCAGCCTCGACCATGTTGCTGCGCCATTCGTTGGCCAGGTCCACCAGCTCAGCAGGAATCTCTTCCTCGCGGTAGGTAGTACCTTTGTCGTCGTCGTTCCAGTAGATGGCTTTCATCTTGATCAGGTCAACCTGACCCTGGAAGTCGTCTTCCGCACCGATAGCCAGCTGGACCGGAACCGGGGTGTGACCCAGACGGTTCTTGATCTGACCGATAACGCGCAGGAAGTTGGCACCAGCACGGTCCATCTTGTTCACGTAGACAACACGTGGAACGCCGTACTTGTTGGCCTGACGCCATACGGTTTCGGACTGTGGCTCAACGCCGGAAGTACCGCAGAACACAACGACCGCGCCGTCGAGTACACGCAGCGAACGCTCTACTTCAATGGTGAAGTCAACGTGGCCGGGGGTATCGATGACGTTTACGCGGTAGTTGTCGTACTGACCACGGGAACCTTTCCAGAAGGTGGTAACGGCAGCGGAGGTAATGGTGATACCGCGCTCCTGCTCCTGCACCATCCAGTCGGTGGTCGCGGCGCCGTCATGCACCTCGCCCATCTTGTGGCTCAGACCTGTGTAGAACAGGATCCGCTCGGTAGTGGTGGTCTTGCCCGCGTCAACGTGGGCACAGATACCGATGTTACGGTAGCGGTTAATTGCTGTAGTACGAGCCATAAAGCCCTCGCAAAATGATTGATGCTTGAATTAGAAGCGGTAGTGCGAGAACGCTTTGTTGGCTTCAGCCATACGGTGCACGTCTTCACGCTTCTTGACTGCAGCACCTTTGCCTTCGGCAGCATCCAGCAGTTCGCCGGCCAGGCGCAGAGCCATCGACTTCTCGCCGCGCTTGCGGGCGTAGTCTACGAGCCAGCGCATTGCCAGAGCGTTACGACGGGATGGACGAACTTCAACCGGAACCTGGTAAGTGGCACCGCCTACACGGCGGGACTTAACTTCGACCAGCGGAGCGATGGCGTCGAGAGCTTTCTCGAAGATTTCCAGGGGGTCGCTGTTCTTGCGTGCTTTGACGGTATCCAGGGCACCGTAAACGATGCGCTCGGCTACGGCCTTCTTGCCGCTTTCCATCACGTGGTTCATGAACTTGGCGAGGATCTGGGATCCGTACTTCGGATCGTCAAGGATCTCACGTTTTGCTGCTACACGACGTCTTGGCATGATAAGCCCTCAAACGGTCTTCAGGTTAGCCCGGGACGTGGGTCTTCGACCCCTGCCCGACCTTACTCTTATCGACTCAAAAAAATGGAAGTCTGCAAACGGCCGATTACTTCGGACGCTTGGTACCGTACTTCGAACGACCCTGGTTACGGCCTTTAACGCCCGAAGTATCCAGAGAGCCGCGAACGGTGTGGTAACGAACACCTGGCAAGTCTTTTACACGGCCGCCACGGATCAGGACGACGCTGTGCTCTTGCAGGTTGTGGCCTTCACCGCCGATGTACGAGGAAACCTCGAAACCGTTGGTCAGACGCACACGGCATACTTTACGCAGTGCCGAGTTAGGTTTTTTCGGCGTGGTGGTGTACACGCGGGTGCACACGCCACGACGCTGCGGGCAGTTCTGCAGCGCAGGAACGTCGGACTTCTCGACCGAACGCTTGCGCGGCTGACGTACCAGCTGGTTGATAGTTGCCATCTACTAGCTCCACTGATTGTCTTGCGACTCTATTGTCTTGCAAGAAAGCCAAAAATTGGCGAGACGGAGCCTCACCAAATTTAAGGGTACAAAAGTCTACGGAGGATCTTGCACCCAGTCAAGACGAGGCCCCGGCCCTCCTCGCCCGATCATCGGCAACATTTCATGTCACCGATGACCGTTCGAGGGTTGCCGGGGCCCTGCCCTGTACTTAGTTGCCGCTGGAGTTCAGCGCTTCGGTCAGTGCGGCTTCCACCTCACTGGCGCTCACACGCAGCGGTTTGTCGGCATCACGGCGACGCTTGCGCTCGCTGTGGTAGGCCAGACCAGTACCGGCCGGGATCAGACGACCCACGACCACGTTCTCTTTCAGGCCGCGCAGGTAGTCGCGCTTGCCGGTTACCGCCGCTTCGGTCAGTACGCGGGTGGTTTCCTGGAAGGAAGCCGCGGAGATGAACGACTCGGTCGACAGCGACGCCTTGGTGATACCCAGCAGCACGCGGGTGAACTTGGAGATGAACTTGTCTTCCCCTGCCAGGCGCTCGTTTTCCATCAGCACCTGGGTCAGCTCCATCTGGTCGCCCTTGATGAAGCTGGAGTCACCCGACTCGGCGATCTCGACCTTGCGCAGCATCTGACGCAGGATGGTCTCGATGTGCTTGTCGTTGATCTTAACGCCTTGCAGACGGTAAACGTCCTGGATCTCGTTGACGATGTACTTCGCCAGCGCGCTCACACCCAGCAGACGCAGGATGTCGTGCGGATCGCTCGGGCCGTCGGAGATAACTTCGCCGCGGTTTACCTGTTCGCCTTCGAAGACGTTCAGGTGGCGCCACTTCGGAATCAGCTCTTCGTACGGATCGCTGCCGTCGGTCGGAGTAATGACCAGACGACGCTTGCCCTTGGTCTCTTTACCGAACGCGATGGTGCCGCTGACTTCAGCCAGAATCGAGGCTTCTTTCGGACGGCGCGCTTCGAACAGGTCGGCAACGCGTGGCAGACCACCGGTGATGTCACGGGTCTTCGACGTTTCTTGCGGGATACGCGCGATAACGTCACCAACACCGATCTGGGCACCGTCAGCTACACCTACCAAGGCGTTAGCTGGCAGGAAGTACTGGGCAGGTACGTCGGTACCTGGCAGGTACAGGTCCTTGCCAGCGGCGTCGACCATCTTGATTGCCGGACGGATTTCCTTGCCTGCGGCAGGGCGATCCTTGACGTCCAGTACTTCAATGTTGGTCAAGCCGGTCAGTTCATCGGTCTGACGCTTGATGGTGATGTTTTCTTCCATGCCCACGAAGGTCACGGTACCTTTCAGTTCGGTAACGATCGGGTGGGTGTGCGGGTCCCACTTGGCGACGATTGCGCCAGCTTCGACCTTGTCACCTTCCTTGACCGAAATCACCGCACCGTAAGGCAGCTTGTAGCGCTCACGCTCGCGACCGAATTCGTCGGCAATGGCCAGCTCGCCGGAACGCGATACGGCAACCAGGTTACCGTCGGCACGCTCAACCTGTTTCAGGTTGTGCAGGCGAACCATACCGCCGTTCTTCACCTGGACGCTGTCGGCAGCCGAGGTACGGCTTGCAGCACCACCGATGTGGAACGTACGCATGGTCAGCTGGGTACCCGGCTCACCGATCGACTGTGCAGCGATAACGCCGACAGCTTCACCAATGTTCACCTGGTGACCACGAGCCAGGTCACGACCGTAGCACTTGGCGCAGATACCGAAGCGGGTTTCGCAGTTGATCGGCGAACGCACGATCACTTCGTCGATGCTGTTCAGCTCGATGAACTCGACCCACTGTTCGTCGACCAGGGTACCGGCCGGAACGATGACGTCCTCGGTGCCTGGCTTGAACACGTCACGGGCGATGACACGACCCAGTACACGCTCACCCAGCGGCTCTACAACGTCGCCGCCTTCGATGTGCGGGGTCATCAGCAGGCCCTGGTCGGTGCCGCAGTCGATCTCGGTCACGACCAAGTCTTGTGCAACGTCTACCAGACGACGAGTCAGGTAACCGGAGTTCGCAGTCTTCAGTGCGGTATCCGCCAGACCCTTACGAGCACCGTGGGTCGAGATGAAGTACTGGAGTACGCTCAGACCTTCACGGAAGTTCGCGGTGATCGGCGTCTCGATGATCGAGCCATCCGGCTTGGCCATCAGGCCACGCATACCGGCCAGCTGACGGATCTGGGCTGCGGAACCCCGCGCACCCGAGTCAGCCATCATGTACATCGAGTTGAAGGACTCTTGGTCGACTTCGTTACCTTCGCGGTCGATGACCTTCTCTTTCGAGAGGTTGGCCATCATCGCCTTGGACACTTCGTCGTTCGCCTTCGACCACAAGTCGATGACCTTGTTGTACTTCTCGCCCTGGGTTACCAGGCCGGAGGCGTACTGGCTCTCGATTTCCTTCACTTCGTCGGTAGCGTTACCGATGATGCGGGCCTTCTCGTCCGGGATAACGAAGTCGTTAACACCGATGGAAACGCCGGAAATGGTCGAGTAAGCGAAACCGGTGTACATCAGCTGGTCAGCGAAGATAACGGTCTCTTTCAAACCAACCACGCGGTAGCACTGGTTGATCAGCTTGGAGATCGCCTTCTTCTTCATCGGCTGGTTGACCACGTCGTACGGCAGGCCTGCCGGAACAACCTGGAACAGCAGCGCACGGCCGACGGTGGTGTCGACGATGCGGGTGTTCTTGGTGATGCTGCCATCGCGGTCTTTCACGGTTTCGTTGATACGAACCTTGATTTTCGCGTGCAGGGCAGCTTCGCCGGCGCGGAACACGCGGTCGACTTCCTGCAGGTCGGCGAATACGCGACCTTCACCCTTGGCGTTGATGGCTTCACGGGTCATGTAGTACAGACCCAGTACAACGTCCTGCGACGGAACGATGATTGGCTCACCGTTGGCTGGCGACAGGATGTTGTTGGTCGACATCATCAGCGCGCGCGCTTCGAGCTGGGCTTCCAGCGTCAGCGGCACGTGAACGGCCATCTGGTCACCGTCGAAGTCGGCGTTGTACGCGGCACAGACCAGCGGGTGCAGCTGGATAGCCTTACCTTCGATCAGAACCGGCTCAAATGCCTGGATACCCAGACGGTGCAGGGTCGGTGCACGGTTAAGCAGCACGGGGTGTTCGCGGATCACCTCGGCGAGCACGTCCCACACCTCTGGCAGCTCGCGCTCGACCATCTTCTTGGCAGCCTTGATGGTGGTCGCCAGACCACGCATTTCCAGCTTGCCGAAAATGAACGGCTTGAACAGCTCGAGGGCCATCTTCTTAGGCAGACCGCACTGGTGCAGACGCAGGGTCGGGCCTACGGTAATTACCGAACGGCCGGAGTAGTCCACGCGCTTACCGAGCAAGTTCTGACGGAAGCGACCTTGCTTACCTTTGATCATGTCGGCCAGGGACTTCAGCGGACGCTTGTTCGAGCCAGTGATGGCGCGACCGCGACGGCCGTTGTCCAGCAGGGCGTCGACCGCTTCCTGCAGCATGCGCTTTTCGTTGCGCACGATGATGTCCGGCGCCGACAGATCGAGCAGGCGCTTCAGACGGTTGTTACGGTTGATCACCCGACGATACAGGTCGTTCAGGTCGGAGGTCGCGAAGCGGCCGCCATCCAGCGGCACAAGCGGACGCAGGTCCGGCGGCAGCACTGGCAGGACGGTCAGGACCATCCACTCAGGCAGGTTGCCCGAGCCCTGGAAAGCTTCCATCAGCTTCAGGCGCTTGGACAGCTTCTTGATCTTGGTTTCCGAGTTGGTCTGCGGAATCTCTTCGCGCAGGCGGCCAATCTCGTGCTCCAGGTCGATCGCGTGCAGCAGCTCGCGGACAGCCTCGGCACCCATGCGGGCGTCGAAGTCGTCACCGAACTCTTCCAGCGCTTCGAAGTACTGCTCGTCGTTCAGCAGCTGACCCTTCTCGAGGGTGGTCATGCCCGGATCGATCACGACGTAGCTCTCGAAGTAGAGCACGCGCTCGATGTCACGCAGGGTCATGTCCATCAGCAGGCCGATACGGGACGGCAGCGACTTCAGGAACCAGATGTGGGCAACCGGCGAGGCCAGTTCGATGTGCGCCATGCGCTCACGACGAACCTTGGCCAGGGCAACTTCAACGCCGCACTTCTCGCAGATCACGCCGCGGTGCTTGAGGCGCTTGTACTTGCCGCACAGGCACTCGTAGTCCTTGACTGGGCCAAAGATCTTGGCGCAGAACAGGCCGTCACGCTCAGGCTTGAACGTACGGTAGTTGATGGTTTCCGGCTTCTTAACTTCACCGAACGACCACGAACGGATCATTTCAGGCGACGCCAGACCGATGCGGATGGCGTCGAACTCTTCGACTTGACCCTGGTTTTTCAGCAAATTCAGTAGGTCTTTCAAGGCCTTTCCTCCTGGCGGAGCAGGGAGCGGGCATTACCTGCCCCACTCCCCTTCGCGTCACGTGTTATTCGGTTTCCAGATCGATATCGATACCGAGCGAACGGATCTCTTTGATCAACACGTTGAAGGACTCGGGCATGCCCGGCTCCATACGGTGATCGCCATCCACGATGTTCTTGTACATCTTGGTACGGCCGTTCACGTCGTCCGACTTCACTGTGAGCATTTCTTGCAGGGTGTATGCCGCGCCGTATGCTTCCAGCGCCCACACTTCCATCTCCCCGAAACGCTGACCACCGAACTGCGCCTTACCACCCAGCGGCTGCTGGGTAACCAGGCTGTAGGAACCAGTGGAACGCGCGTGCATCTTGTCGTCCACCAAGTGGTTCAGCTTGAGCATGTACATGTAACCAACGGTCACAGGACGCTCGAACTTGTTGCCGGTACGGCCGTCGAACAGCACCATCTGGCCACTTTCTGGCAGGTCTGCCAGTTTCAGCATGGCCTTGATCTCACGCTCCTTGGCACCGTCGAAGACTGGGGTGGCCATAGGCACGCCTTTCTTCAGGTTGTTCGCCAGGGCGATGATCTCTTCGTCGGTGAACTCTTCAAGGTTCTCCTGACGACCACCGATCTCGTTGTAGATCTCGGTGAGGAAGGTGCGCAGTTCAGCGGCTTTACGCTGCTCTTCGATCATGCGGTCGATCTTCTCGCCCAGACCTTTGGCCGCGAGGCCCAGGTGGGTTTCAAGGATCTGACCGACGTTCATACGCGAAGGTACGCCCAGCGGGTTCAGTACGACGTCGACCGGAGTACCGTTGGCGTCATGCGGCATGTCTTCTACCGGCATGATCACCGAGACGACACCCTTGTTACCGTGACGACCGGCCATCTTGTCACCCGGCTGGATGCGACGGCGGATTGCCAGGTAGACCTTGACGATCTTCAGTACGCCTGGAGCCAGGTCATCGCCCTGCTGCAGCTTGCGCTTCTTGTCTTCGAACTTGTCGTCCAGCAGACGGCGACGATCGACGATGTACTGCTGAGCCTTTTCCAGCTGCTCGTTCAGTGCATCTTCGGCCATGCGCAGTTTGAACCACTGGCCGTGCTCCAGACCGTCCAGCACTTCGTCAGTGATCACGGTGCCTTTCTTCAGGCCCGCGCCACCGTCGACCACCTGGCCGTTCAGGGCAGCACGCAGACGCTCGAAGGTTGCACCTTCGACGATGCGGAACTCTTCGTTGAGGTCCTTGCGGATCTCGTCCAGCTGCATCTTCTCGATGGACAGGGCGCGGCTGTCGCGCTCAACGCCATCACGGGTGAAGACCTGTACGTCGATGACGGTACCCTTGGTGCCAGTCGGCACGCGCAGGGAGGTGTCTTTAACGTCGCTAGCCTTCTCACCGAAGATCGCACGCAGCAGTTTTTCTTCCGGAGTCAGCTGGGTTTCGCCTTTTGGCGTGACCTTGCCGACCAGGATGTCGCCAGCGCCGACTTCAGCACCTACGTAGACGATACCGGCTTCGTCCAGCTTGTTCAGAGCAGCTTCACCCACGTTCGGGATGTCTGCAGTGATTTCCTCTGGGCCAAGCTTGGTGTCACGCGCCACACAGGTCAGTTCCTGAATGTGGATGGTGGTGAAGCGGTCTTCCTGAACCACACGCTCGGACAGGCAGATGGAGTCTTCGAAGTTGAAGCCGTTCCACGCCATGAACGCGATGCGCATGTTCTGACCCAGTGCCAGTTCACCCATGTCGGTGGACGGGCCGTCAGCCATGATGTCGCTGCGCTGAACCTTGTCACCTTTGCTCACCAGCGGACGCTGGTTGATGCAGGTGTTCTGGTTCGAACGGGTGTACTTGGTCAGGTTGTAGATATCTACACCTGCTTCGCCGGTCTCGACTTCGTCGTCATTGACGCGAACGACGATACGGCTGGCGTCGACCGAGTCGATCACACCACCGCGGCGTGCTACCACGCAGACACCGGAGTCACGGGCAACGTTGCGCTCCATGCCGGTACCTACCAGCGGCTTGTCGGCACGCAGGGTTGGTACAGCCTGACGCTGCATGTTCGAACCCATCAACGCACGGTTGGCGTCGTCGTGCTCGAGGAACGGAATCAGCGACGCAGCAACGGAAACAACCTGCTTCGGCGAAACGTCCATCAGGGTGACGTCTTCCGGCGCCTTGACGGTGAATTCGTTCAGGTGACGAACCGCTACCAGCTCATCGATCAGCTGCTTTTTCTCGTTCATCGCGGCCGAAGCCTGGGCGATGACGTGATCGGCTTCTTCGATCGCGGACAGGAACACGATGTCGTCGCTGACAACGCCTTCCTTCACCACGCGGTACGGGCTTTCCAGGAAGCCGTACTGGTTGGTGCGGGCATAGGCTGCCAGGGAGTTGATCAGACCGATGTTCGGACCTTCAGGGGTCTCGATCGGGCACACGCGGCCGTAGTGGGTCGGGTGTACGTCACGGACTTCGAAGCCAGCACGCTCACGGGTCAGACCGCCAGGGCCGAGTGCGGAAACACGGCGCTTGTGGGTGATCTCGGAGAGCGGGTTGTTCTGGTCCATGAACTGCGAGAGCTGGCTGGAACCGAAGAACTCCTTCACCGCCGCCGCTACCGGCTTGGCGTTGATCAGGTCTTGCGGCATCAGGCCTTCGCTTTCGGCCATCGACAGACGTTCCTTGACCGCACGCTCAACACGTACCAGGCCAACGCGGAACTGGTTCTCGGCCATCTCGCCGACGCAACGAACGCGACGGTTACCCAGGTGGTCGATGTCGTCGACGATGCCTTTACCGTTACGGATGTCGACCAGGGTCTTCAGAACCTCGACGATATCTTCCTTGCTCAGCACGCCCGAACCTTCGATCTCGGTACGACCGATACGACGGTTGAACTTCATACGGCCAACGGCGGACAGGTCGTAACGCTCGGCGCTGAAGAACAGGTTGTTGAACAGGGTCTCGGCAGCATCCTTGGTCGGCGGCTCGCCTGGACGCATCATGCGGTAGATCTCGACCAGAGCTTCCAGCTGGTTGCTGGTGGTGTCGATCTTGAGGGTATCCGAGATGAACGGACCGCAGTCGATGTCGTTGGTGTACAGGGTCTCGATGCGGACAACCTGAGCCTTGGCGATCTTGATCAGCAGCTCGGTGGTCAGCTCGGTGTTGCACTCAGCCAGGATCTCGCCGGTGGCCGGGTGAACGATGGCTTTGGCGGTGGTGCGACCCAGGACGTATTCCATCGGCACGTCCAGCTGGTTGACACCGGCCTTCTCGAGCTGATTGACGTGGCGCGCGGTAATACGGCGGCCCTGCTCGACAATGACCTTGCCGCTGTCGTCATGGATGTCCATGACCGCGACTTCACCACGCAGACGCTGAGGTACCAGTTCCAGGCTGAGTTTTTCGCCGGAAATGTGGAATACGTTGGTGGTGTAGAAGGTGTTGAGTACTTCTTCCGTGCTGTAACCCAGCGCGCGCAGCAGTACCGAAGCCGGCAGTTTGCGGCGACGGTCGATACGCACGAACACGCAGTCTTTCGGATCGAACTCGAAGTCCAGCCACGAACCGCGGTAAGGGATGATGCGAGCGGAGTACAGCAGCTTGCCGGAGCTGTGCGTCTTGCCACGGTCGTGGTCGAAGAACACACCAGGCGAACGGTGCAGCTGGGAAACGATTACTCGTTCGGTACCGTTGATAACGAAGGTACCGTTCTCAGTCATCAGGGGGATTTCACCCATGTAGACTTCTTGCTCTTTGATGTCCTTGATCGCTTTGTTCGACGATTCCTTGTCGAAGATGATCAGGCGCACCTTGACCCGCAGTGGGACCGCGAAGGTCACGCCACGCAGGACACATTCCTTCACATCGAAGGCGGGATCGCCCAGGCGGTAGCCTACGTACTCCAGGGCAGCATTGCCGGAGTAGCTGATGATCGGGAATACCGACTTGAAGGCCGCGTGCAGGCCGACGTCACGGAACTGATCCTTGGATGCTCCCGCTTGCAGGAATTCGCGATACGAATCCAGCTGGATGGCCAGAAGATATGGCACATCCATGACGTCCGGCAACTTGCTAAAGTCCTTGCGGATACGTTTTTTCTCAGTGTATGAGTAAGCCATCAGCGTTCCCCAGCTTGGTCACCTGCTTGTTTGGCTTCTCCCGGCGGGAGCAGCCAGAAAATCGTGCAAACCCCTTGGTTTGCGCACCCACATGGGTGTCTTGCAGCGTGTTATCGGGGCCGGCATGACCGACCACCAATAACGGAAAAAGGCCGGTGGCATAAGCCACCAGCCATCAGCCCTTCGCTCAACGCTCAGGCTGGCATCGCAAAGTCGAAATTACTTCAGCTCGACTTTAGCGCCTGCTTCTTCCAGCTTCTTCTTAGCGTCTTCAGCGGCTTCTTTCGAAACGCCTTCAGCTACAACCTGAGGAGCGCCGTCGACTTTCTCTTTGGCTTCTTTCAGGCCCAGACCGGTCAGTTCGCGAACGGCTTTGATCACGTTCACTTTCTTGTCGCCGGCTTCAACCAGAACAACGTTGAACTCGGTCTGCTCTTCAACAACGGCAGCAGCAGCAGCTGGGCCAGCAGCGGCAACAGCAGCGGTAACGCCGAAGGTTTCTTCCATTGCTTTGATCAGCTCAACAACTTCCAGAACGGTTTTCTGGCCGATTGCTTCGATGATTTGTTCGTTAGTCAGAGACATGACTTAAATCCTGTATTGGGGTGACAGCCTACGCAGCCATCAAATTAAACGTATGATTTTGAAAGAATTCGCGTGCCTTAGGCAGCGGTAGCTTCTTTCTGGTCGCGAATGGCTGCCAGAGTACGAGCCAGCTTGCTGGTGGCGCCTTGAATAACGCTCATCAGTCGTGCAATAGCTTCGTCGCGGGTCGGCAGGGAAGCCAACACGTCGATCTGGTTCGCTGCAATCAGATTGCCGTCAAATGCGGCTGCCTTGATCTCGAACTTGTCCTGACCCTTGGCGAACTCTTTGAACAGACGAGCAGCAGCGCCCGGGTGTTCGTTGGAGAAGGCAATCAGGGTCGGGCCTTTGAACGCGTCGTTGAGGATCGAGAATTCGGTGCCTTCAACAGCGCGCTTGAGCAGGGTGTTACGTACGACACGTACGTATACGCCAGCTTCGCGGGCCTCTTTACGGAGTCCGGTCATTGCGCTTACAGTCACACCACGGGCATCGGCCACGACAGCGGACAGAGCGACTTTGGCAGCCTCGTTGACTTCAGCGACGATGGCCTTCTTGTCTTCGAGTTTAATTGCCACGGGTTTACTCCTGGTTTTTACCGTTTCATCTGGCCGAAGCCGGATGTCGTTTTGGTGTCTGATTCGGTAAACGAATCGGGAGCACCATCTGCGTGGGCTGGTGTTTTAAGGCTTGCGCCGCCTACGGTCTTGGATAGCCCCCGCCAGGCAGGGACCCCAATTTTTGCAGGTGGCGCGACACGTCGCGCCACCAAGTTCTTACACGTTCAGCGAGCTTTGATCGATGATCAGACCTGGGCCCATGGTGGTGCTCAGGGTAACGCGCTTGACGTAGATACCTTTCGAAGAGGCCGGCTTGATACGCTTCAGGTCAGCGATCAGGGCTTCAACGTTTTCCTTCAGCTTGTCAGCTTCGAAGCCGATTTTGCCAACGGAGGTGTGGATGATACCGTTTTTGTCGGTACGGTAGCGAACCTGACCAGCCTTGGCGTTTTTGACTGCGCCGGCTACGTCTGGAGTCACGGTACCAACTTTCGGGTTAGGCATCAGGCCGCGAGGACCCAGAACCTGACCCAGCTGACCTACAACGCGCATGGCATCAGGCGATGCGATGACGACGTCATAGTTCAGGTCGCCGCCTTTCATTTCGGCAGCCAGATCGTCCATACCTACACGGTCAGCGCCGGCAGCCAGAGCGGCTTCAGCAGCTGGACCCTGGGTGAAGACAGCAACGCGTACGGTCTTGCCAGTGCCGTGTGGCAGCACGGTAGCGCTACGAACGACCTGGTCGGATTTACGCGGGTCAACACCGAGGTTAACGGCGATGTCGTAGGATTCTACGAATTTGGCAGCCGGCAGCGAAGCGAGCAGGGTTGCAGCTTCTTCGAAGTTGTAGGCCTTGCCTGCTTCGATTTTCTCGGCGATTGCCTTTTGGCGCTTGGTCAGCTTAGCCATTACACACCCTCCACGTTCAGGCCCATGCTGCGGGCAGAGCCAGCGATGGTGCGTACAGCTGCGTCCAGGTCAGCGGCGGTCAGATCAGCCTGTTTAGCCTTGGCGATATCTTCCAGCTGAGCACGGGTAACGGTACCGACTTTAACGGTGTTCGGGCGAGCCGAACCACTGGACAGGCCAGCAGCTTTCTTCAGCAGAACCGAGGCAGGGGTGCTCTTGGTCTCGAAGGTGAAGCTACGGTCGCTGTAGACAGTGATGATCACTGGAGTCGGCAGGCCGGCTTCTTGACCCTGAGTACGGGCGTTGAAGGCCTTGCAGAACTCCATGATGTTCACACCGTGTTGGCCCAGAGCTGGACCGACGGGTGGGCTTGGGTTGGCCTGGCCGGCCTTAACTTGCAGCTTGATGTAAGCCTGAATCTTCTTAGCCATGAGCTACTCCAAAATCGGGTACGAACGCCTATTGGCTCCCCGGATGACTTGCGTTTTATCCCAGTGACGACAAAACCCCGCAGCACACAGGGCTGCGGGGTATGGGATGCTTCGTCCGCCTAGACCTTTTCGACCTGGCTGAACTCGAGCTCCACCGGAGTAGAGCGACCGAAAATGAGCACTGCAACCTGCAGGCGGCTCTTCTCGTAGTTAACCTCTTCGACACTACCATTGAAGTCAGCGAACGGACCATCAATGACACGAACCACTTCACCTGGCTCGAACAGTGTCTTCGGCTTCGGCTTGTCACTACCGTCGGCAACGCGACGCAGGATAGCCTCAGCTTCTTTATCGGTAATCGGCGCAGGCTTGTCTGCAGTACCACCGATAAAGCCCATCACACGAGGGGTGTCCTTGACCAAGTGCCAAGTCCCTTCGTTCATCTCCATCTGGACCAGTACATAGCCAGGGAAGAATTTGCGCTCACTCTTGCGCTTCTGGCCGTTGCGCATTTCAACGACTTCTTCGGTCGGGACCAGGATCTCGCCGAAGCCGTCTTCCATGCCAGCCAGCTTCACGCGCTCGATCAGGGAGCGCATTACATGCTTCTCGTAACCCGAGTAAGCATGCACAACATACCAACGCTTAGCCACGGGACACCTTTAGCCAACGATCAGGGAGACCGCCCAGCCGAGCAGGGAATCAAGACCCCACAGCAGCAGTGCCATAACCAGCACGACAGCCACGACAATCAGCGTGGTCTGGGTGGTTTCCTGGCGGGTCGGCCACACGACTTTACGGATCTCGGTACGAGCTTCCTTCGCCAGCGTAAAGAACGACTTACCCTTCGCAGTCTGCAGAGCTACAAAGCCTGCGACAGCAGCCAGGGCGAGAAGTGCAAGAACGCGGTACAGGATCGGAGACGCGGAGTAATATTGATTACCCACAACACCAACAACCACCAAAGCCACTACAGCCAGCCACTTGAACAGATCAAAACGCGATTCTTGGGCTTCAGTTTTGGGGGTCATCGAGGAGGATCCTGTAAGAAGAAAGCCATCACACCGAGGTGAAATGGCAGGTCAGGAGGGAATCGAACCCCCAACCTACGGTTTTGGAGACCGTCGCTCTGCCAATTGAGCTACTGACCTGTAACGCTGTATCAGGCCGGCCATTATACCGGCCTGATTAGGAAAATCAACTACTTATTCAATAATTTTTGCTACGACGCCGGCGCCGACGGTACGACCGCCTTCACGGATAGCGAAGCGCAGACCGTCTTCCATTGCGATGGTCTTGATCAGGGTAACAGTCATCTGAATGTTGTCACCTGGCATTACCATTTCAACGCCTTCCGGCAGTTCGCAGTTACCGGTCACGTCAGTGGTACGGAAGTAGAACTGAGGACGGTAGCCTTTGAAGAACGGAGTGTGACGACCGCCTTCTTCCTTCGACAGAACGTAGACTTCTGCGGTGAACTTGGTGTGCGGCTTGACCGAACCTGGCTTGACCAGAACCTGGCCACGCTCAACGTCGTCACGCTTGGTACCACGCAGCAGAACGCCGCAGTTCTCGCCAGCACGACCTTCGTCCAGCAGCTTGCGGAACATCTCAACACCGGTGCAGGTGGTGGTGGTGGTGTCACGCAGACCAACGATTTCCAGCGGATCCTGAACGCGGACGATACCACGCTCGATACGGCCGGTAACAACGGTACCACGACCCGAGATCGAGAATACGTCTTCGATCGGCATCAGGAATGGCTGGTCGATGGCACGAACTGGCTCAGGGATGTAGGCATCCAGAGTTTCTACCAGCTTCTTGACAGCGGTAGTACCCATTTCGTTGTCGTCTTTGCCTTCCAGCGCCATACGAGCCGAACCGATGATGATCGGGGTGTCGTCGCCTGGGAAGTCGTAGGTGGACAGCAGGTCGCGAACTTCCATCTCGACCAGTTCCAGCAGCTCAGCGTCGTCTACCAGGTCAGCCTTGTTCAGGAAGACCACGATGTACGGAACGCCAACCTGACGGGACAGCAGGATGTGCTCACGGGTTTGTGGCATCGGACCATCGGCGGCCGAGCAAACCAGGATCGCGCCGTCCATCTGGGCAGCACCGGTGATCATGTTCTTCACGTAGTCAGCGTGACCTGGGCAGTCAACGTGAGCGTAGTGACGAATGTTCGAGTTGTACTCGACGTGAGCGGTGTTGATGGTGATACCGCGCGCTTTTTCTTCTGGAGCCGAGTCGATTTTGTCGAACTCAACGACGGCCGAACCGAAAACTTCGGAGCAGACGCGAGTCAGAGCTGCGGTCAGAGTGGTCTTACCGTGGTCAACGTGGCCGATAGTGCCGACGTTAACGTGGGGAAGGGAACGATCAAACTTTTCCTTAGCCATCGATACAATCCTCCGCAGAAGAAAATAGTCTTACGCTGATAAAACAAAGGCAGATATTTTCATATCTGCCTTGTTTATATGGAGCTCTTGAGCGGATTTGAACCGCTGACCTCACCCTTACCAAGGGTGTGCTCTACCAACTGAGCTACAAGAGCGAAACACTTTGCGCAAAATCCAGCAAACTTGGAGCGGGTAGCGGGAATCGAACCCGCATCATCAGCTTGGAAGGCTGAGGTTCTACCACTAAACTATACCCGCGGAGCTTGCGGCTCTCGCTAAAACTGGTGGAGGGAGAAGGATTCGAACCTTCGAAGCTCTCGCAACGGATTTACAGTCCGTCCCCTTTGACCGCTCGGGAATCCCTCCAGATGTGGCCGGCATTCTATGTGTCTGCCGTCCTAGTGTCAAGCTTTTTTTCAAATTTTTTCAATCAAATCTGAAGCTTAGCTGTTTTGACACTCGCTTCCAGTTCTGCCACCTAAGTGGTGTTCCCTGTGAAGCGGGCGCCATTCTATCAAGCTATTCGCCAGTTGCAATACCCTGGCAGAAAATAATTTTACGTTTTAAGTCTTTGAAATCGTTGGAAAGAGTCTCGAGGACGGTTTGATCCAACAAACGCTCGCTTTCCGGGGAAATCTTGAGCCAGAAACCTTCGGCTCCAGGCAGCTGCCCAGACACCGGCGCAGCATTGATATCCAGGCTCAGCAGGCGTTGTCGCAGCGCATCGAGCTGATCGCGAGCAACCAGGCCTCCTACTACCAGGCATTCATCTCGGCGTCGGGGCGGTGCAGACGCCCCGGTCTCCTTGAGTAGGCGAATCTCTTGCTGATTACCTTTGTATAACGACAACGGCGCGACGTCCTTCGCCTTCAGCGGGGCTTCCTGTTGGTGCCAGACGTAATAGAAGACGTTGAGCACCAGCAACAGCAGAAACAACCAACGCATAAGCACCTCAGTCCAGTGGACAGGCCATGGCCAGGCCGACAAATACCAGGTCAGGGACAACCCTGGCCTGTGGCACCGCCTCGCGCACCAGCGGCGCATCCCCTCCCGTCAGGAACACCGTGAAGTCCTCGCCCCACAAGGCCTGAGCCTGCTCGAGCTGAGTGCGGGCAAAACCCTGCAGCATCAATACACAACCGCGCTCTACCGCTTCTACAGTGGAGCGCCCTGGCGCTAGGCTGCTCAAGGCGCGCTCAGCCGAAGCGTCGTCATAGCGAATACGGCGGGTATGCGTGCGCAGCTGGCTACGCATCAGCGGCATGCCTGGGCAGATATAGCCACCCAGGTGCTCACCCTCGGCCGAGACAAAATCCGCCTTGGCCGCGGTGCCCAGGTCAATGACCAGGCATGCGCCCTTGGCGAGATGGAACGCACCCAATGCCGCCAGCCAGCGATCCATGCCGAGGCGCTGGTAGTCGACATAACCGTTGCGCACACCTGCCATTTCTTGTGCGGGCTCGGCAACACGGGCAACGACAGCAAAAGCCTTGGCGATCAACGCACAGAGGGCAGCGGTTTCATCCTCGCTGCGCACACTGACAATTCGACAGCCTGTCAGGCGCAATGACGGGAGCGCCGCGACCTCGCCTACCAGTGCCTGATCCGAATCGACAATACCACCCCCTACAATGGTGGCGTCGGCAGAGTGAATGACACGCCACTTGATGAAGCTGTTACCGCAATCGAGCTCAAGAATCATCACGCAACCTCAAACTGAGCTCACCACCACTGAAGCTCTTTTCCACACCGTCGACCTCAAGGCGCAATCCGCCCTGCCCGTCCACGCCCAGCACGATACCATCGATACGCGTGGTACCTGCGATGAGAGAGACATTACGCCCCTGCCACAGATGCGCCTGCTCCCACTCTTCCTGGAACGCAGCAAAACCGTAGCGCCGATGACGGGCCAATTCATGTTGCAACTGCTGACTGAGCTTGGCCACCAGCCGGTTGCGATCGATTGTCACACCGACTTCACGCCGCATCGAGGTCCACTGCTGATCGACCTGCTCATTGGCCTGCATGTTCACATTGATGCCAATGCCGAGCACGACATGACAGACGTCTGCAGGGTCGCCCACAAGTTCCAGGAGAATACCGGTGATCTTCTGCCCACGAACCAGGACATCGTTGGGCCATTTCAACCCCACGTCCTTTACGCCAAATGCCTGCAGCGTGCGCATCACGGCCAACCCGACCACCAGGCTGAGACCCTCTAGCTGACGCATGCCGCCATCAACGCGCAGAACCAGGCTGTAGTAGAGGTTTTCTGCAAATGGACTTATCCACATGCGGCCACGTCGACCACGGCCAGCACTCTGGCGCTCGGCCAGGACCAGGAATGGTGCTGATTTCCCCTCGCCAACCAGGCGCAAGCCTTCGGCATTGGTCGAATCAATGGTTTCATGGATGAAAACGGGCCAGCGCTCACCTTCGGTGAGCTCTGCGATCGCTTGCGTATCGAGCAAGCTCAGCGGCGCGGCCAACTGGTAGCCACGCCCACGAACTTTATAAATGGTGAGGTTCAGCTCACTTTCCAGGTGTTGCAGCTGCTTCCAAACGGCGCTGCGACTTACCCCGAGGGCTGCCCCCAAGGCTTCTCCGGAATGGAACCGGCCATCCTTGAGGAGATTCAACAACTTCAGCATGCCAGTCTCGACTTGGAATAAGGCTGGCATGATAGCTAGGGGTCGTTGGCTTGCATAGGAAAAGGGCTGCGGGCAACCGCCACAAGTACCGAGTATTTCGGTCAGAAAAGACAAAACCCCTACCTGCATGCGCAGATAGGGGTTTTGCGAAATGAATCTTGACGATGACCTACTCTCACATGGGGAAACCCCACACTACCATCGGCGATGCATCGTTTCACTACTGAGTTCGGGATGGGATCAGGTGGTTCCAATGCTCTATGGTCGTCAAGAAATTCTGTAGCCAGAATGTCCAGATGGACAGCCCAGCGAATTCGGATATGTGAATTTGTGCTGCTCTTGTGAAAAGCGAATCTTCGGTTCTTTCGTCTTCACCACCGCAATCTGCGCTAGCAAATTGCTTGGGTGTTATATGGTCAAGCCTCACGGGCAATTAGTATTGGTTAGCTCAACGCCTCACAGCGCTTACACACCCAACCTATCAACGTCGTAGTCTTCGACGGCCCTTTAGGGGATTCAAGATCCCAGTGAGATCTCATCTTGAGGCAAGTTTCCCGCTTAGATGCTTTCAGCGGTTATCTCTTCCGAACATAGCTACCCGGCAATGCCACTGGCGTGACAACCGGAACACCAGAGGTTCGTCCACTCCGGTCCTCTCGTACTAGGAGCAGCCCCTCTCAAATCTCAAACGTCCACGGCAGATAGGGACCGAACTGTCTCACGACGTTCTAAACCCAGCTCGCGTACCACTTTAAATGGCGAACAGCCATACCCTTGGGACCGGCTTCAGCCCCAGGATGTGATGAGCCGACATCGAGGTGCCAAACACCGCCGTCGATATGAACTCTTGGGCGGTATCAGCCTGTTATCCCCGGAGTACCTTTTATCCGTTGAGCGATGGCCCTTCCATACAGAACCACCGGATCACTAAGACCTACTTTCGTACCTGCTCGACGTGTTTGTCTCGCAGTCAAGCGCGCTTTTGCCTTTATACTCTACGACCGATTTCCGACCGGTCTGAGCGCACCTTCGTACTCCTCCGTTACTCTTTGGGAGGAGACCGCCCCAGTCAAACTACCCACCATACACTGTCCTCGATCCGGATAACGGACCTGAGTTAGAACCTCAAAGTTGCCAGGGTGGTATTTCAAGGATGGCTCCATGAGAACTGGCGTCCCCACTTCAAAGCCTCCCACCTATCCTACACAAGCAAATTCAAAGTCCAGTGCAAAGCTATAGTAAAGGTTCACGGGGTCTTTCCGTCTAGCCGCGGATACACTGCATCTTCACAGCGATTTCAATTTCACTGAGTCTCGGGTGGAGACAGCGCCGCCATCGTTACGCCATTCGTGCAGGTCGGAACTTACCCGACAAGGAATTTCGCTACCTTAGGACCGTTATAGTTACGGCCGCCGTTTACCGGGGCTTCGATCAAGAGCTTCGCTTGCGCTAACCCCATCAATTAACCTTCCGGCACCGGGCAGGCGTCACACCCTATACGTCCACTTTCGTGTTTGCAGAGTGCTGTGTTTTTAATAAACAGTCGCAGCGGCCTGGTATCTTCGACCGGCATGGGCTTACGGAGCAAGTCCTTCACCCTCGCCGGCGCACCTTCTCCCGAAGTTACGGTGCCATTTTGCCTAGTTCCTTCACCCGAGTTCTCTCAAGCGCCTTGGTATTCTCTACCTAACCACCTGTGTCGGTTTGGGGTACGGTTCCCAGTTATCTGAAGCTTAGGAGCTTTTCTTGGAAGCATGGCATCAACCACTTCGTCGCCTAATGGCAACTCGTCATCAGCTCTCGGCCTTGAAATCCCGGATTTGCCTAAGATTTCAGCCTACCACCTTAAACTTGGACAACCAACGCCAAGCTGGCCTAGCCTTCTCCGTCCCTCCATCGCAATAACTGGAAGTACAGGAATATTAACCTGTTTTCCATCGACTACGCTTTTCAGCCTCGCCTTAGGGACCGACTAACCCTGCGTCGATTAACGTTGCGCAGGAAACCTTGGTCTTTCGGCGTGCGAGTTTTTCACTCGCATTGTCGTTACTCATGTCAGCATTCGCACTTCTGATACCTCCAGCAAGCTTCTCAACTCACCTTCACAGGCTTACAGAACGCTCCTCTACCGCGTCATCAAAGATGACACCCGTAGCTTCGGTGCATGGTTTGAGCCCCGTTACATCTTCCGCGCAGGCCGACTCGACTAGTGAGCTATTACGCTTTCTTTAAAGGATGGCTGCTTCTAAGCCAACCTCCTAGCTGTCTAAGCCTTCCCACATCGTTTCCCACTTAACCATGACTTTGGGACCTTAGCTGACGGTCTGGGTTGTTTCCCTTTTCACGACGGACGTTAGCACCCGCCGTGTGTCTCCCATGCTCGGCACTTGTAGGTATTCGGAGTTTGCATCGGTTTGGTAAGTCGGGATGACCCCCTAGCCGAAACAGTGCTCTACCCCCTACAGTGATACATGAGGCGCTACCTAAATAGCTTTCGAGGAGAACCAGCTATCTCCGAGCTTGATTAGCCTTTCACTCCGATCCACAGGTCATCCGCTAACTTTTCAACGGTAGTCGGTTCGGTCCTCCAGTCAGTGTTACCTAACCTTCAACCTGCCCATGGATAGATCGCCCGGTTTCGGGTCTATACCCAGCGACTAAACGCCCTATTAAGACTCGCTTTCGCTACGCCTCCCCTATTCGGTTAAGCTCGCCACTGAATATAAGTCGCTGACCCATTATACAAAAGGTACGCAGTCACCTAACAAAGTAGGCTCCCACTGCTTGTACGCATACGGTTTCAGGTTCTATTTCACTCCCCTCTCCGGGGTTCTTTTCGCCTTTCCCTCACGGTACTGGTTCACTATCGGTCAGTCAGTAGTATTTAGCCTTGGAGGATGGTCCCCCCATGTTCAGACAAAGTTTCTCGTGCTCCGTCCTACTCGATTTCATTGACAAGAGATTTTCGTGTACGGGGCTATCACCCACTATGGCCGCACTTTCCAGAGCGTTCCACTAATCTCAAACCAACTTAAGGGCTGGTCCCCGTTCGCTCGCCACTACTAAGGGAATCTCGGTTGATTTCTTTTCCTCAGGGTACTTAGATGTTTCAGTTCCCCTGGTTCGCCTCTTGCACCTATGTATTCAGTACAAGATACTCAGCTTATGCTGAGTGGGTTCCCCCATTCAGAGATCTCTGGATCACAGTCTGTTTGCCGACTCCCCAAAGCTTATCGCAGGCTACCACGTCTTTCATCGCCTCTGACTGCCAAGGCATCCACCGTATGCGCTTCTTCACTTGACCATATAACCCCAAGCAATCTGGTTATACTGTGAAGACGACATTCGCCGAAAATTCGCATTTCGCTCAATTAAGAGCAGAACTCACAAATTTTACCTTAGCCTGATCCACCAGCAGTGAAACTGGTGTTCAGTCTATATCTATCACATATCCGAATTTTTAAAGAACGATCTGACAAAAGTCAGAAATCAACATTCACAGGGAATGCTCATTACTGAGTTCTGATCAGCAAATGAATCAAGCAATTCGTGTGGGAGCTCATCAGCAGGCTGATGTCGTCGATTAAGGAGGTGATCCAGCCGCAGGTTCCCCTACGGCTACCTTGTTACGACTTCACCCCAGTCATGAATCACACCGTGGTAACCGTCCTCCCGAAGGTTAGACTAGCTACTTCTGGTGCAACCCACTCCCATGGTGTGACGGGCGGTGTGTACAAGGCCCGGGAACGTATTCACCGCGACATTCTGATTCGCGATTACTAGCGATTCCGACTTCACGCAGTCGAGTTGCAGACTGCGATCCGGACTACGATCGGTTTTGTGAGATTAGCTCCACCTCGCGGCTTGGCAACCCTCTGTACCGACCATTGTAGCACGTGTGTAGCCCAGGCCGTAAGGGCCATGATGACTTGACGTCATCCCCACCTTCCTCCGGTTTGTCACCGGCAGTCTCCTTAGAGTGCCCACCATTACGTGCTGGTAACTAAGGACAAGGGTTGCGCTCGTTACGGGACTTAACCCAACATCTCACGACACGAGCTGACGACAGCCATGCAGCACCTGTGTCAGAGTTCCCGAAGGCACCAATCCATCTCTGGAAAGTTCTCTGCATGTCAAGGCCTGGTAAGGTTCTTCGCGTTGCTTCGAATTAAACCACATGCTCCACCGCTTGTGCGGGCCCCCGTCAATTCATTTGAGTTTTAACCTTGCGGCCGTACTCCCCAGGCGGTCAACTTAATGCGTTAGCTGCGCCACTAAAATCTCAAGGATTCCAACGGCTAGTTGACATCGTTTACGGCGTGGACTACCAGGGTATCTAATCCTGTTTGCTCCCCACGCTTTCGCACCTCAGTGTCAGTATCAGTCCAGGTGGTCGCCTTCGCCACTGGTGTTCCTTCCTATATCTACGCATTTCACCGCTACACAGGAAATTCCACCACCCTCTACCGTACTCTAGCTTGCCAGTTTTGGATGCAGTTCCCAGGTTGAGCCCGGGGCTTTCACATCCAACTTAACAAACCACCTACGCGCGCTTTACGCCCAGTAATTCCGATTAACGCTTGCACCCTCTGTATTACCGCGGCTGCTGGCACAGAGTTAGCCGGTGCTTATTCTGTCGGTAACGTCAAAACAGCAAGGTATTAGCTTACTGCCCTTCCTCCCAACTTAAAGTGCTTTACAATCCGAAGACCTTCTTCACACACGCGGCATGGCTGGATCAGGCTTTCGCCCATTGTCCAATATTCCCCACTGCTGCCTCCCGTAGGAGTCTGGACCGTGTCTCAGTTCCAGTGTGACTGATCATCCTCTCAGACCAGTTACGGATCGTCGCCTTGGTGAGCCATTACCCCACCAACTAGCTAATCCGACCTAGGCTCATCTGATAGCGCAAGGCCCGAAGGTCCCCTGCTTTCTCCCGTAGGACGTATGCGGTATTAGCGTTCCTTTCGAAACGTTGTCCCCCACTACCAGGCAGATTCCTAGGCATTACTCACCCGTCCGCCGCTGAATCAAGGAGCAAGCTCCCGTCATCCGCTCGACTTGCATGTGTTAGGCCTGCCGCCAGCGTTCAATCTGAGCCATGATCAAACTCTTCAGTTCAATACTGCTTGGGTTTTTAAGAAACCCTAAACTTGGCTCAGCAATCTCAAATGACTATGTGATTTCTCGCATGGCCACTTGTGATGCTGATAATCTTTTTGACTATCAGTCCATACTCACAAGCACCCACACGAATTGCTTGATTCGATTTGTTAAAGAGCGTTTGGTTAAGAGCTTTTCGTCTCAACCGAGGCGCGCATTCTACGCTTTCCTCATTTCGTGTCAAGCGTTTATTTTGAAGTTTTTTGCGAGAAACTCGTTTAGCTTCAAACACTTGACTCGCTGCGATCACTCGCTAGCGGGAGGCGAATAATACAGCGTTTAAAACCGCTGTCAACCTTCATCTCAACCGCTATCGATCTTTCGACCGAAGCGCCTTCAACCTCACCTTAACCACCTAACTCATTGAATTTCAAGGAGCTTGTCGTTCCGATGTCGCTGGAAGTGGGGCGCATTATAAGGGGATTCGAAAGCGCGTCAACCTTTTATTTCAAGAAACTTTAATATCGCTGAAAACAAAGCGGGGAGGCCTGTCGGCCTCCCCGCTTCTATATAGCTACACCACCAGGCGGTCACTCAGCCTTGAGGGTAACCCGGCCGAACGACTTCTTGCCCGCCTGGCACACATGGGTCGCACCGAGGGCAAACATGAAGTCCTTGTCGACCACCGCGCCATCGACCTTCACCGCTCCACCACTGAGCAGGTCACGCGCCTGCGCCGAGTTCTTCACCAGGCCCGCACGATTCAGCACGGCAGCGATTGGCAAGTCTTCAGCTGCAGCCACTTCAACTTCTGGCAGATCCTCCGGCAGCTCGCCTTCCTTCATGCGGTTACCCGCCGCACGGTGAGCATTGGCCGCAGCCTCTTCACCATGGAAGCGCGCAACGATCTCTTCGGCCAGCTTGATCTTGATATCACGCGGATTCGCACCGCTGGCAACGTCGGCGCGGAACTGATCGATCTCTTCCATCGAACGGAAGCTCAGCAGCTCGAAGTAACGCCACATCAGGGTGTCCGGGATCGACACCAGCTTGCTGTACATCACACCCGGCGCTTCCTGGATGCCAACATAGTTACCCAGCGACTTGGACATCTTCTTCACGCCATCAAGCCCTTCGAGCAATGGCATGGTCACGATGTTCTGTGCTTCCTGCCCATAGGAACGCTGCAACTCGCGCCCCATCAGCAGGTTGAACTTCTGGTCGGTACCACCCAGCTCCACATCAGCCTTCAGCGCCACGGAATCGTAGCCCTGCACCAACGGGTAGAGGAACTCGTGGATCGCAATCGGCTGATTGGTGGTGTAACGCTTGTCGAAGTCGTCACGCTCGAGCATGCGCGCAACGGTGTACTGCGATGCCAGGCGAATGAAGTCGGCCGGCGTCAGCTTGTCCATCCAGGTGGAGTTGAACGCAACCTCGGTCTTGGCCGGATCGAGAATCTTGAACACTTGCTGCTTATAGGTCTCGGCGTTGTCCAGCACCTGCTCGCGGGTCAGCGGCGGGCGCGTGGCGCTCTTGCCGCTCGGGTCACCGATCATGCCGGTGAAGTCACCGATCAGGAAGATGACCTGGTGCCCCAGCTCCTGGAACTGGCGCAGCTTGTTGATCAGCACCGTGTGCCCCAGGTGCAGGTCAGGCGCAGTCGGGTCGAAGCCTGCCTTGATACGCAGAGGCTGGCCGCGCTTGAGCTTCTCTACCAGTTCCGACTCGACCAATACCTCTTCCGCACCGCGCTTGATAAGCGCCAGCTGCTCTTCAACCGACTTCATAGACAGACCCGCAAGGCTCAGATTCAAAGGGAGCCAACCATACAAGATCGGCCATCAATTACAAGTTTCGAAATGAAATGTGACCCGACCGACGCGTCACGGCGTCTACGCGCCCTTGCGCGAAAGTAGATTTGGTTATATTTTATACAGTTATTTCATCTTCATCATGTCACTCATCTTTTCCATATTCATTTTTCTTCAAAGTCACCTTACCTATGACCAACGAAACGCCTAAAGCGCCCCCGCTTTATCCGAAAAGCCATCTGTTGGCCGCCAGCGGCATCGCCGCTCTGCTCAGCCTGGCACTGCTGGTATTTCCCTCCAGCGAAGTAGAAGCCAAGAAGACCACCCTCAGCCTGGAGCTGGAAAGCCCGGCCGAGCAGCTGAAGGATGAGTCCAACGCCGCCCCGCTGGTACAGACACAAGGCGATCAGGGTTCTCCCTTCGCCCAGATCGACGGCGCCGAAACCAATACCGAACAGGCGGCACAAGAAGCGCCTGCCAGCGAGAAAAAGCCTGAAGTCAAGGAACCCGGCCATCGCGAAGTCACCGTTTCCCGTGGCGACACGCTGTCTACCCTGTTCGCCAAGGTCGGCTTGCCGGCCAATGCGGTGCACGACCTGCTGGCCAGCAACAAGCAAGCCAAGCAATTCAGCCAACTGAAGCATGGCCAGGTCCTGCAGTTCGAACTCGACAAGGATGGCCAGCTGGCCAGCCTGCACAGCAAAGTCAGCAACCTCGAAACCATCCGCCTGACCAAGACCGCCAAGGGCTACACCTTCGATCGTGAGATCAGCAAGCCCGTGGTCCGCACCGCTTACGCCCATGGCGTGATCAAGAGTTCGTTGTCGGCCTCGGCCCAGCGCGCCGGCCTGTCCCACAGCATGACCATGGACATGGCCAAGGTCCTGGGCTACGACATCGATTTCGCCCAGGATATCCGCCCGGGCGACGAGTTTGACGTGGTCTACGAGCAGAAGGTGATGGACGGCAAGGTGGTCGGCACCGGCAACATCCTGTCCGCACGCTTCACCAACCGCGGCAAGACCTACACCGCCGTGCGCTACACCAACAAGCAGGGCAACACCAGCTACTACACCGCCGACGGCAACAGCCTGCGCAAGGCGTTCATCCGTACCCCGGTCGACTTCGCCCGCATCAGCTCGCGCTTCTCCGCCGGCCGCAAGCACCCCATCCTGAACAAGATCCGCGCGCACAAGGGCGTGGACTACGCCGCACCGCGTGGTACGCCGATCAAGGCAGCCGGTGATGGTCGCATTGAACTGGCTGGCCGCCGCGGTGGTTACGGCAACACCGTGATCATCGCCCACGGCAACAGCTACAAGACCCTTTACGGTCACATGCAGGGCTTTGCCAAGGGCATCAAGACCGGCAGCAACGTGAAGCAGGGCCAGATCATCGGTTACATCGGTACTACTGGCCTGTCGACCGGCCCGCACCTGCACTACGAGTTCCAGGTCAACGGCGTGCACGTCGACCCGCTGAGCCAGAAGGTGCCGATGGCTGACCCGATCGCCAAGAACGAACGTCAGCGCTTCCTGCAGCAGAGCCAACCACTGATCGCCCGCATGGACCAGGAAAAGGCCACCATGCTCGCGGCGAACAAGCGCTGATCCATGGCGCTTTATCTGGGGGTGATGTCCGGCACCAGCCTCGATGGCCTGGACATCGCCTTGATCGATCAAGGCGAGCAGCTTCAACTGCTCGCCACTCACTACCTCCCCATGCCGGCCGAGCTGCGCCAGCAACTGCTCAGCCTCTGCAGCAGCGGCCCTGACGAGATTGCCCGCGCCGCCCTGGCAGAAAACCGCTGGGCCAGCCTGGCAGGTGACGGTGTGCGGCAATTGCTGGCCAAGCAAGGGCTGCAGGCCGAAGCCATCCGCGCCATCGGCAGCCATGGCCAGACCATCCGCCATGAGCCGGCTCGCGGCTTCACTGTGCAGATCGGCAACCCCGCGCTGCTCGCCGAGCTTACCGGCATCAGCGTGGTCGCCGACTTCCGCCGTCGCGATGTAGCGGCAGGCGGCCAGGGTGCCCCCCTGGTGCCGGCATTCCATCAAACCCTGTTCAGCCACCTCGGCCAACACTTGGCGGTGCTCAATGTGGGAGGTTTCAGCAACCTGAGCCTGATCGAACGCGACAAGCCCGTGCATGGCTTCGACTGCGGGCCAGGCAACGTATTGCTGGACGCCTGGATCGAGCGAAAGCGTGGCCAGGCCTATGATGCCGATGGCGCCTGGGCTGCCAGTGGCAAGGTGCAAGGCGATTTGCTCAGCAGCCTGCTGAGTGACCCGTTCTTCGCCGGCAGCGGCCCGAAAAGCACTGGCCGCGAGGTGTTCAACCTGCCCTGGCTGGATGGCCACCTGACTGGCCTGCCTGCCTTCCGTGACGAAGACGTCCAGGCCACCCTGCTGGAGCTGACTGCGCGCAGCATCATCGAATCGCTGCAAAACGCCCAGCAAGGTACCGAGGCGCTGCTGGTCTGCGGCGGCGGTGCTCGCAATGGTGCCCTGATGGCTCGGCTTGCCGAACTGCTGCCAAAGGCCAGTGTCACCAGCACCGGGGCCCATGGTGTGGATCCGGACTGGGTAGAGGCCATGGCCTTTGCCTGGCTCGCCCACTGCTGCCTTGAAGGCATAGCCGCCAATCGTCCAAGCGTGACGGCGGCCAAGGGGTTACGCGTACTCGGCGCAATCTACCCAGCCTGATCCCAAGCCAGAATGCAAAACGCCGCGCAATTGCGCGGCGTTTTCGTACAGCCTGGCCTCAGATCGAGAACGAGGAGCCACAACCGCAGGTGGTCGCGGCATTCGGGTTCTTGATCACGAAACGCGAACCTTCCAAGCCTTCCTGGTAGTCCACTTCGGCACCGGCCAGATACTGGTAGCTCATCGGGTCGACCACCAGCGAAACACCTTCACGCTCGACAATGGTGTCATCTTCGGCCACGTCTTCATCGAAGGTGAAACCGTACTGGAAGCCCGAGCAGCCGCCACCGGTGACGAACACGCGCAGCTTCAGGCGGTCATTGCCTTCCTCGGAAACCAGGTTCTTCACCTTTTGCGCGGCGCCGTGGGTGAATTCCAAAGCCGTAGGGGTGAAGGTTTCGACGCTCATGTTGATTCTCCCGGCGCAGTAGCCGCCATAAAACTCGATGACGCGCATTATCCGCTTCTCCGAGAAAATCGGTCAAGAATTGTGCGGCTTTAGTCGCGACAAACAAAAAGGCCCGCACACTGCGGGCCTTTTCGATCAACAAGCGCTTACGGCAGCAGGCCGGCATGGGACAGGCCCATACGCTCGTCCAGGCCGAACAGGATGTTGAGGTTCTGCACTGCCTGGCCCGACGCGCCCTTGACCAGGTTGTCGATCACCGACAGCACCACCACCAGGTCACCACCTTGCGGGCGATGCACGGCGATGCGGCAGACGTTGGCACCGCGAACGCTGCGGGTTTCCGGGTGGCTGCCGGCCGGCATCACGTCGACGAACGGCTCATCGGCATAGCGTTTCTCGAACAGCGCCTGCAGGTCTACCGACTTGTCGGCAACGGTCGCGTACAAGGTGGCGTGGATACCACGGATCATCGGGGTCAGGTGCGGCACGAAGGTCAGGCCGATGTCCTTGCCAGCGGCCAGGCGCAGGCCCTGGCTGATCTCGGGCAGGTGACGGTGCCCCTTGACCGCGTAGGCCTTCATGCTTTCGCCAGCCTCACAGAACAGCGAGCCAACCGCTGCACCACGGCCAGCGCCGCTGACGCCCGACTTGCAGTCGGCGATCAGGCGCGACGGGTCGGCCAGGCCAGCTTCCAGCAGCGGCAGGAAGCCCAGCTGGGTGGCGGTTGGGTAGCAACCCGGTACCGCAATCAGGCGCGCCTGGCGGATCTTTTCACGGTTGACTTCAGGCAGGCCGTAGACGGCGTCCTTGAGCAGCTCTGGAGCGCCATGGGGCTGGCCATACCATTTGCCCCATTCGGTCGCGTCCTGCAGACGGAAGTCTGCAGACAGGTCGATGACCTTGGTCCCGGCAGCCAGCAGTTCACCAGCCAAGGCATGGGCGACACCGTGCGGGGTAGCGAAGAACACCACGTCGCAGGCGGCCAGGGTCTTGCTGTCCGGCACGCTGAAAGCCAGGCCGTCATAGTGACCGCGCAGGTTCGGATACATGTCGGCAACCGCCACGCCCGCTTCGGACCGCGAAGTGATGACCGCCACTTCGGCCTGTGGATGCTGCGCCAGCAGACGCAACAGTTCGACCCCGGTGTAACCCGTGCCGCCGACGATACCGACCTTGATCATAACGCTTGCCCCTTATCAACGAGCCGTCTGGAAAGCGCACGATAATAGGGGTGCAAAGCGTCTGTAACAACTCTTGGGGTGCCCCTCCTGGCGCTTGGGCTCTACTATCTGACGACCGTGATTACCTGAAGGAACTCCCTCCATGCTTTACCTATGGATAAAAGCGCTGCATATCGTCAGCGTGGTCTGCTGGTTCGCCGGCCTGTTCTACCTGCCCAGGCTGTTCGTCTACCACGCCCAGAGCCAGGACAGCATCAGTCAGGAACGCTTCGTCACCATGGAGCGCAAGCTGTACCGCGGCATCATGAACCCGGCAATGATCGCCACCTACGTGTTCGGCGCCTGGATGCTCTACCTCACCCCAGGCTGGCTGAGCCAAGGCTGGTTGCATGCCAAGCTCACCCTGGTGATCCTGCTGACCGGCTACCATCACATCTGTGGCGCCCAGCGCAAACGCTTCGCCGCGGGCAGCAATACCCGCAGTCACGTCTACTACCGCTGGTTCAACGAGGTGCCCGTGCTGTTCCTGCTGGGCATTGTGATTCTCGTGGTGGTCAAACCGTTCTGACATAACTCGATGGAGCCTCACCCATGTCCCTGCCCGCTTCGCTCGAACAACGCCTGCGCTTGCCTGTGGTGGCGGCGCCGATGTTCCTGATTTCCAATCCCCAGCTGGTGCTGGCCTGCTGTGGCAGCGGCGTGGTCGGCAGCTTCCCGGCACTGAATCAACGTGACAGCGCCGGCTTCAAGGCCTGGCTGGAAGAAATCGAGGCAGGCTTGGCACAGTTGCAGGCGCCGGCGCCCTATGCGGTGAACCTGATCGTCCACCCGACCAATCCGCGATTACAGGCCGATCTCGCACTGTGCGCCGAGCACCGCGTACCGATTGTCATCACCAGCCTCGGCGCCGTGAAGGAAGTGGTGGATGCGGTACATGGCTACGGCGGCCTGGTGTTTCATGATGTCACCACACGGCGCCACGCGGAGAAAGCCGCCGAAGCCGGCGTCGATGGGTTGATCGCCGTGGCAGCGGGCGCCGGTGGCCATGCTGGGACCTGGAGCCCGTTTGCTCTGGCGGCCGAAATCCGTCAGTTCTTCGACAAGACCCTGCTGCTGGCCGGTTGCATCAACCACGGCAATGAGATTCTCGCCGCTCAGCTGCTCGGCGCCGACCTGGCCTACATGGGCACACGTTTCATTGCCACCCGCGAAAGCCATGCCCAAGCGGCCTACAAGCAGATGTTGCTCGAAGCTCAAGCCGCAGACATCATCCACACCCCAGCGGTGTCCGGCATCCCGGCCAGCTTCCTGCGCCCCAGCCTGGAACAGGCCGGCTATGACATGGCCGCACTGAAATCCGGGCACGAGCAAGGCAAGCTCAAGCCGATCGACGATGAAGCCAAGGCCTGGAAGACCGTCTGGTCCGCCGGCCAGGGTGTCGGCGACATCCATGACCTGCCCACTGCCGCCACACTGATCGAGCGCTTGCACGGCGAGTACCGCACCGCTCTGGAGCGTACCCAGGCTTTGCGCGTCAAGGCCTGGTAGCAAAAGGCAACAACTCACCCGGCCAGGCTGTACACTAGGCGCCCTCTTCCGCCCCCAGGAGCCTTGCATGACCCGTTACGCCATGATTACCGGAGCTTCCAGCGGCCTGGGCCTGGCCCTGGCGGAAGCCCTGGCACGGCGCGGGCGCAACCTGATCCTGGTGGCACGCCATCGAGAAACGCTTGAGCCGGTAGCGCTCGAACTGGCCCAACGCTTCGGCGTCGAAGTGCTGCTGCGCGCCTGCGACCTCAGCCAGCCCCTGCGGTTGTCCGGGTTCGTGCTGGAACTCGAAGAGGGCGAGCGACGCATCGACCTGCTGGTCAACTGTGCCGGCCAGCGCACCTATGGCCCGTTCCTGGCCCACGAATGGGCCGACGAGCAGGACCTGCTGGAGGTCAATATCCTTGCCCTGAGCCGCCTTTGCCACGCCATTGGCAACCTGATGGCGGTGCAAGGTGGTGGGCAGATCCTCAACGTCGCCGGCCTGGCTGCCGTCGCACCGGGCCCGGGCATGGCCACCTATGCCGCCAGTAAGGCCTATGTCATGAACTTCAGCGAAGCGCTGCGCGAAGAGCTCAAGCCCGCAGGCATCAAGGTCTCGGTACTTTGCCCCGGCCCGGTGCGCTCGTCGCGCCGGCGCATTCCCAGGCTTGAAGGCAACAGCTGTTGCCTGAGCCCTGAAGAAGTGGCGTTGTACACAGTGCGCGCATTGGCCAAGAACCGGGCAGTGATCATGCCGGTACGCCGTAATCGCTGGCTGGCCTTCGCGCCGCGCCTGCTGCCGCGCTGGCTGACGCGCAAGCTGGCCGGCTTCATCCACCGCCGTTACTGCCCGGTCGGCATGGAATAGCCTCTGGGCGAGTGGCGCCCGGCTGAGTACACTCGGCCGACACTCACCATGGAGCACGTGCTGTGGACGATCTATTCCTCAAAATCATCAACCGGGAAATCCCGGCGGATATCATCTATGAAGATGACCAGATCCTGGCCTTCAAGGACATCGCCCCAGCGGCGCCGGTACATTTTCTGGTCATCCCGAAGAAACACATCCGCACCCTCAACGACCTGACCGAAGAGGACAAGGCCCTGGCCGGCCATATCCTGTTCACCGCACAACGCCTGGCGGTCGAGCAAGGCTGCGAAGAAGGCTTCCGCGTGGTCATGAACTGCAATCCGAAAGGCGGCCAGACCGTCTACCACATCCACATGCACGTACTTGGCCAGCGCCAGATGCAATGGCCACCGGGCTGACCCAAGGCAAGCTCCTCCCAGGCGATTGAGGTAAACTGTCGGGCATCACTTCAGCGGAGGTGCCCGATGGCCACCGAACGTCACTACTCGCCGCTAGACCGCTTGTTGCTGCAGGCCGATACCGCCATGCGCACCTTGCTGCCCTTCAGCGGCCAACCATCCCGCCCATCGCCGGCGATCATCCAACCGGATGCGGAACTGGATGACGACCAGACCCGCCACATTGCCGGGCTCATGCGTATCAACCACACCGGCGAAGTCTGCGCCCAGGCGCTGTATCAGGGCCAGGCCCTGACCGCCAAGCTGCCGCAAGTGCGCAAGGCCATGGAGCATGCTGCCGAAGAAGAAGTCGACCACCTGGCCTGGTGTGAACAGCGCATCCGCCAACTGGGCAGCCACCCAAGCGTGCTCAACCCACTGTTCTACGGCATGTCGTTCGGCATCGGCGCCCTTGCCGGCCTGGTCAGCGACAAAGTCAGCCTTGGTTTCGTCGCCGCCACCGAGCATCAGGTTTGCAAGCACCTGGACGAACACCTGGAACAGCTGCCGCAGGAAGACGAGAAGTCCCGCGCCATCCTCGAACAGATGCGCGTGGATGAAGAGCAGCACGCCGAGTCCGCACTCGAAGCTGGCGGCTATCGCTTCCCGATGCCGGTGCGTTTCGGCATGAGCCTGCTGGCCAAGGTCATGACCAAGAGTACCTACCGCATCTGACAAGGGCGCACACATGACGGACCGTATCGACGCCAAGGACCTGGCGCGCGCCGTGCAAGCCGGCATTCTCCAGCCAGGCCAGGATCAGGCCTTGCTGGTCTTCCTGCGCCAGCAACCTGCAGCCCGGGGCAGTTTCCAGCTTGCCCATGTCGCCTTCTACTTCGGCGCACTGCTGATCATGGGGGCGATGGGCTGGCTGCTCACCGAAGCCTGGATGAGTATTGGCGATGGGGCCTTGCTGGCAGTCGCCACGCTTTACATCGTTCTCCTCACATTGTTCGCCCTCAACCTGCAAGGGCGCAAGCAACCGGTTGCCGCCGGGGTACTGGCTGCCGTCGCAGTCAGCATCGTACCGTTGGTCGTGTTCGCCATCGAACGCCTGACGGGCTGGTGGCCACTGGATGATGCACAAGCGGACTATCACCAGTACTACACCTACGTGCAGGGCGGTTGGCTGCTGATGGAGGCCGTCACAGTGGTTGCCGGGCTGCTGATGCTGCGCCTGATCCCCTACCCCTTCGTGGTGATGCCAATTGCCATAGCCCTGTGGTTCATGTCCATGGATCTGAGCGAATGGGTGTTTGGCTCGCCCTTCTCCTGGGAACAGCAGCGCACGGTGTCGCTGTGGTTCGGGCTCGGTTTGCTGCTGGTGTTCCTGGTTATCGACGGTCGTACTCGCGAGGACTATGCCCATTGGGGCTACCTGGCCGGCCTGGCGGCATTCTGGGGTGGGCTGACGATGATGGACAGCGACAGCGAACTGGGCAAAGCGCTGTATTGCCTGATCAACCTGGGGCTGATGGGCATGGCGGTGCTGTTGCGCCGGCCGGTGTTCATGGTCTTCGGAGCGCTGGGGGTGGCGGCGTATCTGGGGTATCTGTCTTACGAGGTATTTGCCGAATCGCTGCTGTTCCCGGTGGTACTGACCTTGATCGGGCTGGGGGTGATCGGCTTGGGGTTGGGATACCAGAAGCGGCGGGAGCAGTTGAGCCAGGCGGTCAGAAGCAGTTTGCCGGAATGGTTGTTGACCGCCCTTCCGGCCCTGCGCGACTGACTGGAGATCGCCGGGGCTGCTGTGCAGCCCCAAAAAACTCGAAGTCAGCCCAGCTCTACGATTTCGTAACCATGGGTGATTTCAACACCGGCACGCTCGAGCATGATCGACGCCGAGCAGTACTTCTCTGCGGACAGCTCCACCGCACGCTTGACCTGAGCCTCTTTCAGCCCACGCCCTTTGACCACGAAATTCATGTGGATCTTGGTGAACACCTTCGGGTCTTCACTGGCACGCTCGGCTTCCAGGAACGCTTCGCAGCTTTCCACCGCCTGGCGCGACTTCTTCAGGATGCTCACCACGTCGAAGCTGCTGCAGCCACCGAGGCCGAGCAGGAGCATTTCCATCGGGCGCACGCCCAGGTTGCGGCCACCGGCTTCGGGCGGGCCGTCCATCACCACCACGTGGCCGCTCCCCGATTCACCGAGGAACATCGCTTCACCGGCCCACTGGATGCGTGCCTTCATCTGTCCGTACTCCTGCATTTCGCAAAAGGGTGTCAGCTTAAGCCTTGTATGCCTGTCGGAAAAGCTCAATGCGAGTCGCTTTAGTGTCAAAACTTCTGGCGCTGTCTGATAAGCTGGCGCCAATTGACTGGCGCGTCGCGCCAGACAAGGTCTAACAAGAGCCTATGCCTCGCATCGAACAGGATTTCGTGATGGTTGCCTCAGCCCTACCCGCCAAGATCAAGAACATCGACAAGCTGCTGGTTCACTGCCAGCGCCGCCGCTACACCGCCAAAAGCAACATCATCTGCGCCGGTGACCGTGCCGAAACGCTGTCGTTCATCATCAAGGGCTCGGTCACCATCCTGATCGAAGACGACGAAGGTCACGAGATGATCATCGCCTACCTCAACAATGGCGACTTCTTCGGCGAGCTGGGCCTGTTCGAACCGGCAGGCGGCGAGCAGCAGCGCAGCGCCTGGGTACGCGCCAAGACCGAGTGCGAAGTAGCAGAGATCAGCTACGACAAGTTCCGCGAACTGGCCCGCCAGGACCCGGAGATTCTCTACGCCCTGGGCAGCCAGATGGCCCAACGCTTGCGCAACACCACGCGCAAGGTCGGCGACCTGGCCTTCTTCGACGTTACCGGCCGCGTGGCCCGTTGCCTGCTCGACCTGTGCAAGCAACCGGATGCCATGACCCACCCGGACGGCATGCAGATCAAGATCACCCGTCAGGAAATCGGCAGAATCGTCGGTTGCTCACGGGAAATGGTCGGCCGCGTCCTCAAGGACCTCGAGGAGCGCAGCCTGGTACAGGTCAAGGGCAAGACCATGGTGGTCTACGGCACCCGTTAATCCTTGGGCAGCGCCGCCAGCACGTCGCGGTAGGCCAGGGACAGGCGCTCGAACCAGGGCGCCTCGGGCGCCACTTCGTGCAGGGCGATATGGCTGTCGGCGCGACAGCGCTGCTCAAGGTCACAGCATTCATTGAATCGGTTGACCGCCGCGACCATCGATTCGCGCTCGTTGTCCAGCAGCAGCGCGCCATGCACCAGCACCACCGGCCGTTTGCCACCCAGGCCCTGGCGCCAGCGCTGGGCCGTGCCGACCAGTTTGCGGCCGTTGAGGTTGACGTTGTAACGGCCATCGCAGAAGGCACCGTCGATTTCACCCACCGAAGCGACGCCACCCCACTCGCGCAATACATCGCACAATGGCAGACACAGGCGCTCGTAGGCGCTTTCGATACGACCATGATCGCCTTCGCTGCGCGGGGCCACGTAAACCAGCGCAACGTTCACCGTCGCGTGCGACTGCGGCACCGGCTCACCACCGGTTTCACGCAGCAGGACCGGCCAGCCAGCAATCGCCAGCTCCGAACAGGCGGCTTCGAAGTTGTCCAGGCGGCTCATGCGACGCGGCATGACAAGGGCGTGATCGGTGGGGCGCCAGAACAGCACGCCACTATCGCGCTCGCCGCGGCAAACGGCAGCCAGCAGCTCCTGCTCGGCGTGCAGGCCCTGTTCGACAGTGAGGGCCAAGGGCTGATCGGTCATTGATCCACCTTTCCTATTGTTTTTGCGGGCATGAAAAAGCCGGCATCAAGCCGGCTTCGTTTCGATCAGTCCAAAGTCTGAACAGTCTTCTTTACCTGATCCGGGAAGAACAACCGCTGCAGTTCCAGCCCCGGCTGCGGGGCGCGCATGAACGCCTCGCCGACCAGGAACGAGTAGACCTCGTTGATCTCCATGAGCTCGACGTCGGCGCGGTTGAGAATACCGCTCTCGGTTATCGCCAGGCGCTCACGCGGAATGCGTGGCAGCAAGTCGAGGGTGGTTTCCAGGCTGACTTCGAAGGTGTGCAGGTTACGGTTGTTCACTCCCACCAGCGGCGTATCGAGGGTCTTCAGCGCACGCTCCAGCTCATCGCCGTCATGCACTTCGACCAGCACATCAAGGCCGACATCCTTGGCCACCGAAGCCAGCTCCGCCATCTTCACATCATCCAGCGCCGACACGATCAACAGCACGCAGTCGGCACCCAGGGCACGGGCCTCGACGATCTGGTACGGGTCGACCATGAAGTCCTTGCGGATCACCGGCAGCGAAACGGCAGCGCGAGCCTGCTGCAGATACTCGTCTGCGCCCTGGAAGTAATCCACATCGGTCAGCACCGACAGGCAAGTCGCCCCACCTTTCTCGTAGCTGACGGCGATGTCCGCCGGCACGAAGTTCTCGCGGATCACGCCTTTGCTTGGCGAAGCCTTCTTGATTTCGGCGATTACCGCCGGCTGCTTGCGCTTGGCCTGCTCGATCAACGCATTGGCAAAGCCACGCGGGGCGTCGGCTGCCTTGGCCAGGCGCTCCAGTTCGGCAAGGCTGACGCGCGCGCTGCGCTCGGCCACTTCCTGGAACTTGCGGGCGATGATCCTTTCCAGCACCGTCGGCACACTCATGCTTCGTTCTCCACCTTGAATACTGCAGTAAAGGCGCCCAGTTCCTGCAGTTTTTCCCAGGCCAGCCCGGTGTGCAGGACGTCGTGGGCCAGTTCCACACCAGCCTTCAGGCTCATGGCATGGTCAGCGGCATACAGCGCCGCGCCGGCATTGAGCACGATCATTTCGGCAGCCTTCTGGCCGTTTTCGGTCTTGCGCCGGCCCAGGGCATCGCGGATCAGCTCCAGCGACGCCTGTGGGTTTTCGACGGCCAGGCCATGCAGGCTCTGACTCTTCATGCCAAGGTCTTCGGGTTCGACCCAATACTCTGTGATCTCGTCGTTCTTCAGCTCGGCAACAAAGGTTGGCGCCGCCAGGCTGAACTCATCCAGGCCGTCCTTCGAATGCACCACCAGCACATGCTTGCTGCCCAGGCGCTGCAGCACCTCGGCCAGTGGACGGCACAGCGCCTGGGTGAACACGCCGACTACCTGGTGCTTCACACCGGCCGGATTCGTAAGCGGGCCGAGCATGTTGAACAGGGTACGCAGCCCCAGATCACGACGCGGGCCAGCGGCATATTTCATGGCGCTGTGATGGCTCTGGGCGAACATGAAGCCAATCCCCAGGCTGTCGATGCAGCGGGCGACCTGGGTCGGGGTCAGGTTCAGGTAGATGCCAGCGGCCTCCAGCAGGTCGGCGCTGCCGCTCTTGCCCGATACCGCGCGATTGCCATGCTTGGCCACGGTGCAGCCAGCGGCAGCGAGGACGAACGACGACGCGGTGGAAACGTTGAAGATGTTGGCGCCATCTCCCCCCGTACCGACGATGTCGACCACGCCATCAAGGTTTTTCAGTTCGACCTTGTCGGCCAGCTCGCGCATCACCGAGACCGCACCGACGATCTCGTCGATGCTCTCGCTCTTCATACGCATGCCCATCAGGAAGGCGCCGATCTGCGCTTCACTGCACTGGCCGGTCATGATCTGGCGCATGACATCACGCATTTCATCGGTGCTGAGGTCCAGGTGGCCGACAATGCGGCTCAATGCACTCTTGATATCCATGATCGATCCTTAGCGGCGGCCGCCGGTCTGCTTGAGGAAGTTGGCGAACAGCTCGTGGCCCTGCTCGGTGAGGATGGACTCGGGGTGGAACTGTACCCCTTCGATGTTCAAGGTCTTGTGGCGCAGGCCCATGATCTCGTCGACCGAACCGTCTTCATGGGCAGTCCAGGCGGTGACTTCCAGGCAGTCCGGCAGGGTTTCGCGCTTTACCACCAGGGAGTGGTAGCGGGTCACCGTGAGCGGGTTGTTGAGTTCGGCGAACACCCCGAGGTCGCGGTGGTGCACCGGGCTGGTCTTGCCGTGCATGACCTGACGGGCACGCACCACATCACCGCCAAAGGCCTGGCCGATGGACTGATGACCCAGGCATACGCCGAGGATCGGCAGCTTGCCGGCAAAATGCAGGATGGCTTCGATGGACACGCCTGCTTCGCTCGGGGTGCACGGGCCAGGGGAGACGACGATGCGCTCAGGGTTGAGGGCTTCGATTTCGGCGATGGTCATTTCATCATTGCGAATGACCTTGACCTCGGCACCCAGCTCGCCAAGGTACTGAACGACGTTGTAAGTAAATGAGTCGTAATTGTCGATCATCAGTAACATCGGGCTAAACCTCTTGAATCTACTGACTTCAAAAAACGAACCTTCCTACACCAACCATGGGCACGGCTTTGCCACGAAGGGCGGTCGCTAAACGGACAGGAAGGCAAACGGGGACGGGCCGGACAGGCCGGCAGGAGATAAAGTCAGGCGCGCCAACGCCAACGGGCGTGGGCCTTGATAACGCGCATCAAGAGTTTGCTGACGATCAACACAGGATAGGTCTCGCTCATACTTGCACGCACAGTAGCCTACCGGGGCGGCGGGCGCAATATGCCCGTAAACACGGGGAAACGAATGGACTTGGGAGGGATGCGCGGCAATTTGCTAAGGTCGATCGGGTTGTCCTGATAAAAACAAAGAAAAGGATGTTCTCTGATGCGAAAAACACCATTGTTGCGCTTTACCTTTGCTTCATTGGCCTTGGCCTGCAGCCAGGCTTTGGCCGCCCCCTCGCCCTACTCCAGCCTGATCGTGTTTGGCGACAGCCTCAGTGATGCAGGGCAGTTTGGTGGCGCGCGCTTCACCAACCGCGATGCCAATGGCAACTATGCCCCGGTGTCACCGATGATCCTGGGTGGGCGGCTGGGTGTGAACCCGACAGAGCTGGGCCCTTCCACCTCCCCCGTCAACCAGGCACTGGGGCTTGCCGATGGCAACAACTGGGCGGTCGGCGGCTACACCACCCAGCAGATCCTGGATTCGATCACCACCACGTCCGAGACGATCATCCCGCCAGGGCGCCCCGGCGCCGGGCAGGTACTGCGAGAAAAGCCAGGCTATCTGGCCAACGGCCTGCGCGCCGACCCCAATGCCCTTTACTACCTGACCGGTGGCGGCAATGATTTTCTTCAGGGCCAGATAAACAGCCCTGCCGACGCCGTGGCCGCCGGAGGCCGCCTGGCCGCTAGCGCCCAGGCCCTGCAGCAAGGCGGCGCCCGTTACATCGTGGTCTGGCTGCTTCCCGACCTGGGGCAGACACCCAACTTCAGCGGTACGCCACAGCAGAACCCGCTGTCGCAGCTGTCCAGCGCGTTCAATCAGTCGCTGCTCAGCCAACTGAGGCAGGTCGATGCCGAAATCATCCCCCTGAACATTCCCGTACTGCTGAGCGAGGCTTTGGCCAGCCCCAGCCAGTTCGGTCTGGCCACCGGCCAGAACCTGGTTGGCACCTGCTACAGCGGCGAAGGATGCGTGGAAAACCCGATATATGGCATCAACGGCATAACGCCAGACCCGACCAAACTGCTGTTCAACGACTCGGTGCACCCGACCATCGCCGGGCAGCAACTGATCGCGGATTACGCCTACTCGATCATTTCCGCCCCTTGGGAGTTGACCTTGCTGCCGGAAATGGCCCACGCCAGCCTGCGCGCGCATCAGGACGAACTGCGCAACCAGTGGCAGACACCCTGGCAGGCAGTCGGCCAATGGCAGGCCTTCGTCAGCACCGGCGCCCAGGACCTGGACTTCGATGACCAGCATAGTGCTGCCAGCGCTGACGGGCACGGCTACAACCTGACCCTGGGCGGCAGTTACCGGCTCAATGATGCCTGGCGCCTGGGCCTTGCCGGTGGCGTGTACCGGCAGAAGCTGGAGGCCGGTGAACAGGACTCGGACTACAAGCTCGACAGCTACTTGGCCAGCGCCTTCGCCCAGTTCCGTCAGGACCGCTGGTGGGCCGACGCCGCACTGAGCGCCGGCCATCTGGATTACCACGACCTCAAGCGCACCTTTGCGCTTGGCGTCAACGACCGCAGCGAGAAGGGCGACACCGATGGCGAGGCCTGGGCCGTAACGGCCCGGCTGGGCTACAACCTGGCGGCCGACAGCAGCCGCTGGCAACTGGCACCGTTTATCAGTGCCGATTATGCGCGGGTGAAGGTCGATGGCTATGACGAGAAAAGCGGGCGCTCGACAGCGCTGGGCTTCGATGACCAGGAGCGGACTTCACGGCGCCTGGGCGTTGGGCTGCTAGGCAGCGTTCAGGTACTGCCGAGCACCCGGCTGTTCGCCGAGGTGGCGCAGGAGCATGAATTCGAGGATGACCAGCAGGATGTGACGATGCACCTGACGACGTTGCCGGCGAATGACTTCACGTTGACCGGTTATACGCCGCACAGTGATTTGACCCGGGCGAGTCTGGGGGTGACTCATGAGCTGGTGGCGGGGGTTCATCTGCGCGGGAACTATAACTGGCGCAAGAGTGATGAATTGACTCAGCAAGGTGTGAGTCTGGGCGTTAGTGTCGACTTCTAAATCTTTGGGGCCGCTATGCGGCCCATTCGCGGCTAAAGCCGCTCCTACAGCAACCGCATGGGCATTGAAACCTGTGCAATACCTGTAGGAGCGGCTTTAGCCGCGAATGGGCTGCAAGGCAGCCCCAATCGATTTACTTGGCGGTAGTCTGCTCAGCCAGCGCCACGGCACGGAACATTGCCCGGCGCTTGTTGATGGTCTCTTCCCACTCCAGCGCCGGCACCGAGTCGGCAACGATGCCGCCACCGGCCTGCACGTGCAGTTCGCCGTCCTTGATCACCGCAGTACGGATGGCAATCGCGGTATCCATGTTGCCGTTCCAGGCGAAGTAACCGACCGCACCACCGTAAACGCCACGCTTGACCGGCTCGAGTTCGTCGATGATCTCCATCGCGCGAATCTTCGGCGCACCCGACAAGGTGCCCGCCGGCAGGATTGCCCGCAGCGCATCCATCGCGGTCAGGCCTTCACGCAGTTGGCCAGTCACGTTGGACACAATGTGCATCACGTTCGAGTAGCGCTCGATCACCATCTTCTCGGTCAGGCGCACGCTACCGGTCGAGGACACCCGGCCCACGTCGTTGCGGCCAAGGTCGATCAGCATCAGGTGCTCGGCGATCTCTTTGTCGTCCGACAGCAGGTCATCTTCCAGCGCACGGTCGGCCTCCTCGGTAGCCCCACGCGGGCGGGTACCAGCAATCGGGCGCACGGTGACCAGGTTGTCTTCTACCCGCACCAGTACTTCCGGCGAGCTGCCGACCACATGGAAGTCACCGAAGTTGAAGAAGTACATGTACGGCGTCGGGTTGAAGCAGCGCAGCGCGCGGTACAGGTCGATGGGGGCAGCCTTGAAGTCGATCGACATGCGCTGCGACGGCACGACCTGCATGCAGTCGCCGGCCAGGATGTATTCCTTGATACGGCCGACCGCGTTCTCGTAGTCGTCACGGGTGTAGCTGGATCGGAATTCCGGCTCGGCAGCCATCGGCCCGCTCAGGTCCAGGCCACGGCGAGGGGTGATGGGCTGGCGCAGTTTCTCCAGCAAGCCTTGGAGGCGTGCCTGGCCTTGCTCGAAGGCCTGCTCTTCAGCCGGGTCGACCAGCACGATGGCGTGCATCTTGCCCGCCAGGTTGTCGAACACCACCACCGCATCGGAAACCATCAGCAGGATGTCCGGTACGCCCAGCGGGTCAGGGTTCGGGCTGGCACCCAGGCGCTTCTCCACATACCGCACGCAGTCATAGCCGAAGTAGCCGACCAGGCCACCGTTGAAACGTGGCAGGCCAGAGATGTCGGCGACCTTGTAGCGGTCCTTGAAGCTTTCGACGAAGGCCAGCGGGTCTTCGACGTCGTGGCTTTCCACTTCCACTCCATCCTGCAGGATGCTCACATGGTAGCCATGCACGCGCATCACGGTGCGCGACGGCAGGCCGATCATCGAGTAACGGCCCCACTTCTCGCCGCCCTGCACGGACTCGAGCAAGTAGGAGTTGGCTTGGTCGGCCAGCTTCAGGTAGATCGACAGCGGCGTGTCGAAGTCGGCCAGGGTTTCACAGGCCAAAGGGATGCGGTTGTAGCCGGTAGCGGCCAGGCGCAGGAATTCTTCGCGGGTCATGGGTAGCCTCGTGGCAAGCAGCAATGGGGTCGGGCAAGCGGACGGGCCGGCAGGCGCCGGCGGGCATAAGTCAGGCGCGCCAGCGCCAACGGGCCAAGGCCTTGATGACTTTCATCCAGAATTTGCCAGTGACCGCCACGGTGGACTCTCTGTCTTGGGAGGCTTGAAGGTCCGCCAACGTTATCCCAGTGGCCGGGTCTGCGCAACCGGGCAGCAGTGCGCGCAGGTCGTCGACCACCAGGCTGGGGGATTCCTCGGTAATCGGCCGGCCATGGTTATAGCCATAGGTGAGGCCCACGCATTGCACGCAGGCCGCCTTGGCCGCCAGCACATCGCTGCGCGAATCGCCGACGAACAGCGACTGTTGCGGGCTGACACCGGCCATCTGCATGACGAACAGCAGCGCTGCCGGGTCAGGCTTTTTCTGCGGCAGAGTATCGCCGCCGATGATCCAGCGGAAATAGCGGCCGATCTTCATCTGGTCCAGCAACGGCGCAACGAAGCGCTCCGGCTTGTTGGTGATGAGCGCCATTTCCACGCCCTGCTTCTGTAGCCAGCGCAGGGTGTCCTTCACACCGGGATAGAGCACGGTGAGCGCGTGGCTTTCGGCATAGGCGTCCATGAACAGCGCCAGACCTTTTTCGGCCAGCGCATCGTCCACGGCATCATGCTCGATGCCACCGGCCAGGGCGCGGCGCACCAGCACCTGGGCGCCGTTGCCAACCCAGTGGCGCACGGCCTCAAGGCCGGCGGGCGGGCGCCCCAGTTCGAGCAGCATGCGGTCCACGGCGGCAGCCAGGTCGGGTACCGAGTCGATCAGGGTACCGTCCAGATCGAACATCACCAGCCTGGGCAGCGTCCCCGGGAACAGCTGCTCGAAGCCACTCATGGGCGGGCCTGGGCCAGTTCGGCGCGCATCTTGGCGATGACTTCCTGGTAGTCCGGGGCGTTGAAGATCGCTGAACCGGCCACGAAGGTGTCAGCGCCAGCAGCGGCGATTTCGCGGATGTTGTTGACGTTGACGCCACCATCGATCTCCAGGCGGATATCGCGGCCGCTGGCGTCGATCAGCGCGCGGGCTTCACGCAGCTTATCGAGGGTGCCGGGGATGAACTTCTGCCCGCCGAAGCCTGGGTTGACGCTCATCAGCAGGACCATGTCGACCTTGTCCATCACGTACTTCAGGGCGTCCAGGCTGGTGGCCGGGTTGAACACCAGGCCGGCCTTGCAGCCGCCGTCCTTGATCAGTTGCAGCGATCGGTCGATGTGCTGCGAGGCTTCCGGGTGGAAGGTGATGTAGGTGGCGCCGGCTTCGATGAAATCGCCGATGATGCGGTCGACCGGGCTGACCATCAGGTGCACGTCGATCGGCGCGGTCACGCCGTACTTGCGCAGTGCGCTGCAAACCATCGGGCCGATGGTCAGGTTGGGTACGTAGTGGTTGTCCATGACATCGAAGTGGACGATGTCGGCACCCGCGGCCAGAACCTTGTCGACGTCCTCGCCCAGGCGGGCGAAATCGGCAGAGAGAATGGAGGGGGCAATAGCGTAGGGCTGCATGGCGCACCTGTTGGCAGAATCACGGTGGCGCGCATTGTAACTCAGGGAAGCGGATCGGGGCTGATTGGTATCAACCCCGTCCGCACCCTTGCTTCAGGCAGGTTGTTGGGTGCGCAGTTTCTCGCTACGCCCGCGCAGCCATTCCAGGGTCAGCAACAACACTACCGAGAAGGCAATCAGCAGGGTTGCCGCCGCCGCAATGGTCGGGCTGAGGTTCTCGCGAATGCCGCTGAACATCTGCCGCGGCAGGGTTGCCTGCTCAGGCCCGGCGAGGAACAGCGTCACCACCACTTCGTCGAACGACGTGGCAAAGGCGAACAGCGCCCCCGAGATCACCCCGGGGGCGATCAGCGGCAAGGTCACCCGACGGAAGGTCAGCAACGGCGAAGCACCGAGGCTGGCCGCCGCACGTACCAGGTTGTAGTTGAAGCCCTGCAAGGTCGCCGACACGGTGATGATGACGAACGGCACACCCAGCACCGCGTGCACCAGGATCAGCGAGATGAAGCTGTTGCCCAGGCCCAGCGGGGCGAAGAACAGGTAGCTGGCCACACCGATGATCACCACCGGCACCACCATCGGCGAAATCACCAGCGCCATCACCAGCGACTTGCCTGGGAAATCACCACGGGTCAGGCCGATCGACGCCAGCGTGCCAAATACCATGGCCAGCACCGTGGCCGCTGGCGCGACGATGATGCTGTTCTTCAACGCCCGCATCCACTCGGCCGAGGCGAAGAAGTCGTGGTACCACTGCAGCGAAAAGCCCTGCAGCGGGTACACCAGGAAGCTGCCGCTGTTGAACGACAGGGGCACGATCACCAGCACCGGCAGCACCAGGAACAACAGGATCAGGCCGCAAAGGATGCGCAGGGTGTAGAACCACACCCGCTCGACGGGCGACATGTAGGGGCTCAGCATCTCAAGGCTCCTCAGCTCAGGCGCAGGCGGCTGGCGCCGACCAGCCAGCTATAGATCAGGTACAGCAGCACGGTCGCCAGCAGCAACAGCCCGCCCAGCGCGGTGGCCATGCCCCAGTTGATGCTGGTGTTGGTGTAGAAGGCGACGAAGTAGCTGACCATCTGATCGTTCGGGCTGCCGAGCAGCGCCGGGGTGATGTAGTAGCCGATGGCCAGGATGAACACCAGCAGGCAACCGGCACCCACGCCGGCGTAGGTCTGCGGGAAGTACACCCGCCAGAAGCTGGCGAACGGGTGGCAGCCCAGCGAAATCGCCGCACGCATGTAGCTCGGCGAAATGCCTTTCATCACGCTGTACAGCGGCAGGATCATGAACGGCAGCAGAATGTGCACCATCGAGATGTACACGCCGGTGCGGTTGAACACCAGTTCCAGCGGCTGGTCGATGATGCCCATCGCCATCAGCGCGCTGTTGATCAAGCCGCCGGACTGCAGCAGCACGATCCACGCGGCCACCCGCACCAGGATCGAGGTCCAGAACGGCAGCAGCACCAGGATCATCAGCAGGTTGCTCTGCCGGGTCGGCAGGTTGGCCAGCAGGTAGGCCAGCGGATAGGCCAGTACCAGGCAGATGGCGGTGATCACCACACCCATCCACAGGGTGCGGGCAAAGATATCCAGGTAGATGGCCTGGTCGGGGGTGGCCTTGGCCAGCTCGCCGAGGTCATCGATACGGTGGTCAAGCGAAGCCAGCAGGTAGAACGAGGTCACCGAACTGGTATTGCGGCGGATCGCCTGCCAGTAGGCCGGGTCGCCCCAACGCTCGTCGAGTGCCTGCAAGGCATCTTTATAAGAGGTAGGCTCGGCCTTGAACGGCAATGCCCGTGCAGTCTTGGCCAGCAGGCTGCGGTAGCCGGCCAGCTCCATGTTCAGGCGCTTGGAGAGATCGCCCAGGGTCTGGTTCTTGCGCGATTCGGCCAGGTCCTGGCTCAACGCCTTGTAGACGTCTTCACCGGGCAGGCTCTTGCCGTCCCAATGGCTGATCACCTCGACCGTGCGCGGCAGGCCGCCGACCACTTCCGGGTTGCCGACGCTCTTGTACAGCAGCGCCGCGATCGGCACCAGGAACACCAGCAGGAGAAACAGCGCCAGCGGCGCGATCAACGCCTGCGCCTTCCAGCGGTTGACCCGCTCGGCATGCTTGAGGCGCTGCTTGAGACTTGGACCTGCGCCTTCGTTGAGGGGCACTGCAATGGCCATGGCGAACTCCGCGATACAGGCTGAAATTGGGGCCGCTATGCGGCCCCGCTTTCTGGGTTGTTACTTCTTCGCCGCCCAGGCGTTGAAGCGTTGCTCCAGCTGCTCGCTGTTGTCGGCCCAGAAGGCCACGTCGATCTGCACCTGGTTGGCGATGTTCTCAGGCGTGGTCGGCATGTCTTTCTTCACCGCATCGGCCAGCAGCGGTACAGCCTTGGAGTTGGCCGGGCCGTAGGCGATGTTCTCGGAGTAGGTTTTCTGCTGCTCTGGCTGCACGGTGTAGGCGATGAACTTCTTCGCCTCTTCCACATCCTTGGCGCCTTTCGGGATCGCCCAGGCGTCGAAGTCATAGATGCCGCCGTTCCACACCACCTTGAGGTTGCTCTCTTTCTGCACGGCAGCGATGCGACCGTTATAGGCCGAGCTCATGACCACGTCACCCGAGGCCAGGTACTGTGGCGGCTGGGCACCGGCTTCCCACCACTGGATGCTCGGCTTGAGCTCGTCGAGCTTCTTGAAGGCGCGGTCCACGCCCTCCTTGGTGCCCAGCACCTGATACACATCCTTCGGCGCAACGCCGTCGGCCATCAGGGCGAACTCGAGGGTGTACTTGGCGCCCTTGCGCAGGCCACGCTTGCCCGGGAATTTCTTGGTGTCCCAGAAATCGGCCCAACTGGTGGGAGCGGTCTTCAGCTTGTCGGCGTTATAGGCCAGCACCGTGGACCAGACGAAGAAACCCACGCCGCAAGGCTGGATGGCACCCTTCACATAATCGGATTCATTGCCGAACAACGCCGGGTCGAGCTCTTCGAACATGCCTTCGTCGCAACCACGAGCCAGCTCTGGCGACTCCACCTCCACCAGGTTCCACGACACGCTGTTGGTGTCGACCATGGCTTTGACCTTGGCCATTTCACCGTTGTACTCGCCCGCGACGATCTTGCCCTTGCCAGCTTTCTCCCATGGCTCGTAGAAAGCCTTGACCTGGGCCGCCTTGTTGGCGCCGCCGAAGGAGACCACGGTCAGGTCCGCCGCCATGCTCTGGCCGGCGGCGCACAGGCCGAGGGCCAGGGCGGTCAGTTTCAACTGCTTGCGCATTATTATTCTCTCCACAGTACAGGGTTGGTGAAGCAATCCATCAGTGGGCTTCGGCAATCGGATCGAGCGCGCGGGCGTGCTCCACCTCCCAGCCCAGCGGTACCACATCGCCCACGGCCAGCGCCGGGTCGAGCTCGGCGATCGGCTGCTTCACGAAGAAGTCGGCCTTGCCGCAGACTTCCAGGCGCACCCGTACGTGGTCGCCCAGGTAGATGAACTCGGCCACGCGGCCGGAGAAGCGATTGACGCAGCTTTCGCTGTGGCCGTTAAGGCGCACGCGCTCGGGGCGCACCGACAGGGTCACCGGCTCGCCAGCCTGGCCGACGTTCACCGCCAGCGCCTCGACCCGCTCGCCGCGGGCCAGCTGCACCTGGCAACGCTTGCCATCGCTGGCCAGCAGGGTGCCGTTGATGCGGTTGTTCTCGCCGATGAAGTTGGCGACGAAGGTGTTGCAAGGTTCTTCATAGAGGGTGCGCGGGTCGGCGATCTGCTGGATCTCGCCCTGGTGGAACACCGCCACGCGGTCGGACATGGTCAGCGCCTCGCCCTGGTCGTGGGTCACGTAGACCACGGTCACGCCCAGGCGCTGGTGAATGTGCTTGATCTCCATCTGCATGTGTTCACGCAGCTGCTTGTCGAGGGCGCCCAGTGGCTCGTCCATCAGCACCAGCTGAGGTTCGAACACCAGCGCCCGGGCCAGCGCCACACGCTGCTGCTGACCACCGGAAAGCTGGCCGGGGTAGCGCTTGGCGAAGGCATCGAGCTGGACCATGTTCAGCACCCGCTTGACCCGCTCGCTGATGTCGGTCTTGCTCAGGCCGCGTACGGTCAGCGGGAAGGCCAGGTTCTCGGCCACGGTCATGTGCGGGAACAGTGCGTAGTTCTGGAACACCATGCCGATGTCGCGCTTGTGTGGTGGCACGTTGTTGATCGAACGCCCGGCCAGCTGGATCTCACCGGCAGTGGGAGTTTCGAAACCGGCCAGCATCATCAGGCTGGTGGTCTTGCCCGAGCCGGAGGGGCCGAGCAGGGTGAGGAATTCACCCTTGCGAATGTCCAGGTTGAGGTCTTTGACGATCAGCGATTCGCCGTCGTAGCTCTTCTGCACACCACGGAAGCTGACCAGCGTCTCGCCGGTGGCAGCGTTCGAATTCGCCTCGCTCATGCCTGCACCTTCTTGTTGGAATGACTGCGTAGGCAAAAGAGTAGAAGAGCCGCAAGCGCCCGAAAATCGGCGGTACTGAGAGAATGCCATCATCCCGATGGAAGATTTGCTGTAGGGCGATCCCTACAAGGATGTCGCAATCAGACCAGCTTGTGCTCCATGGCGTACTTCACCAGTTCCGCCAGCGAATTGACCTTGAGCTTCTGCATCAGCCTGGCCTTGTGGGTGCTGATGGTCTTGCTCGAAAGTGCCAGCTGCTGAGCGATGTCGTTGACGTTGGCGCCCTGGGCCAGGCGCTCGAACACCGAGAACTCGCGTTCCGACAACAGCGTGTGCAGTGGCCGGGTCTCGGTCAGGCCTACCTCGAAGACCATGCGGTCGGCCAGTGCCGGGTCGATGTAGCGCCCGCCTCCTGCCACTCGGCGAATCGCCGTGAGCAACAGGGCCGGGTCGCTGTCCTTGGTCGCATAGCCCGCAGCACCCGCTTTCAGGGCACGGGCCGCCATCTGCGCCTCGTCGTGCATCGACAGCATCAGGATCGCCGGGGCGTCGTTCAGCGCGCGGATGCGCGGAATCGCCTCCAGGCCATTTACCCCCGGCATGGAGATATCCAGCAATACCACCTCGCAAGGCGTGTGGCGCAGGGTCTCGAGCAATTGCTCGCCATTCCCGGCCTCCCCCGCCACCTGCATGTCCTTGGCCAGGCCGATCAACTGCTTGATGCCTTCACGGACAATGGTGTGGTCTTCGGCCACCAGCACTCGAATCACGCTCGCTCTCCTACTCCAAGGGAATGGCCACGCTCAGGCTGGTGCCCTCGCCTGGTTCACTGTCCAGCGCCATGCTGCCACCGAGCATCAGCACCCGCTCACGCACGCCGACCAGGCCGAACGAGGTGGGCCTGGGCTGATCCCGGCAGAAGCCAGTGCCATCGTCACTGACGGTCATGCGCAGTTGCCCGTCTTCACGCACCAGTTCGATTTCCACGCTGTGTGCCTGCGCATGGCGCATCACGTTGGTCAACGCCTCCTGCAGGATGCGGAACAGGCCGGTGGCCTTGGCATCGCTCAATGCTGGCAGATTATCCGGTACCTGTACCAGACACGGTATCTGCGTGCGCGCTTCGAAACGCCGCGCCTGCCATTCGATGGCCGAGGCGATACCCGCGTCGAGGATCGGTGGACGCAACGCGGTGGCGACGTCGCGTACCAGTTGGAACAACTGGGCGATCAGGCGCTTCATGCTGCCCAGGCGCTCGTGCAGGCCAGGATCCAGTTCGGCAAAGGCCAGCTCGCACATCGACACTTCCAGCTTGAGCACGGTCAGCATCTGCCCCAGCTCATCGTGCACTTCACGGGCGATGCGGGCCTTTTCTTCTTCGCGCACGCTCTCCAGGTGCGCCGAGAGCTCGCGCAGCTGCTCCTGCGACTGAGCCAGCGCCAGCTCGGCGCGCTTGCCTTGGGTGATGTCCCAGACGATACCGTCCCAGGCCACCCGGCCATTGGGCAAACGCCGGGCACTGGCCTTGATGTCGGCCCAGCGCTGCTCGCCCTGACGGGTGAGGATACGCCCCTGCCACGACCAGTCCTGATCACTGGCAATCGCCAGATCCTGCACCTGGTGATAGTCGGCCCGATCGTCTGGGTGTACGAGATTGCGTAACCCCATCAGTGGGTGCTGGATCTGCGCGGGCGTGTAGCCGACCAGCGCCTCGCTGCCCTCGCTGATGTACGGAAATTCCGGCTCACCTTCGGCAGGTGCTGGCTCAAGGCGGAACACCAGGCCCGGCACGTTACCGGCAATGCCCTTGAGCCGCGCCTCGCTTTCGCGCAGGGCCGCCAGGGCGCGATGGCGTTCGGTGACATCGGCGAGGTACACCACCAGGTATTCGGCATCGCGAAAACGCAGGAAGCTGAGCGACAGTTCCACCGGGAGCAAGCTGCCATCGGCGCGCCGGCACTGGGTTTCGAATTGCCGGGCACCGCCATCGCCGGCACGGGCCCCCTTCCACAGTTCAAGCCAGCGGTCCATGGTCAGGTTCGGCTCGAAGTCGATCAGCGGGCGCTCCAGCAGCTCGGCCTCGGCATAGCCAAGCATGTGCTCCACCGCATGGTTGGCGTAGCGTACATGGCTGTCCCAGTTGACCCAGAGAATGCCCACCGTGCTCTGATCGATGGCGAACTGGCTCAGGCGCAGCGCCTCTTCGCGCCCCTGCCGCTCGGTCAGGCTTTCCCGCGTGGCCAGCAGGCTGCGTTCCAGCTGGCGTTGCTGCCGACGCTGCCACACCAACGTGGCCAGGGCACACAGCAACAACATGCCGAACAGCAAGGCCAGGTTCTGCCAGAAGCCGGGCGACTCGCTCAAGCGCGGGTATTTGGGCTGCAACCAACGCTGGTGAAGTTGCTCCAGCTCCTTGGCCGGCATGGCCTGCAGCCCGCGCTCGAGGACATCGGCAAGCACCGGCCAGTCGCGTCGCGAACCCACTCGCAGCAACTGCGGCAAGCCGATATCACCCACCACCACCAGCTCGGCGAACTCACTTTCCCGTGATAGCCGACTCAGCTGTGCCTCATCGAGCACCGCGTAACTGGCCTGGCCACCGACCAGCAGTTGCAAGGCCTCGCGCTCGCTGGGCACGCCCTGCAGATTGAGGCCGCTGTAATTGCCACGCAGATAGTCGGCAAGGACACTGGGCATGCGCACTGCGACGCGGGTTTCAGCATCGAGCTTTTCCAGTTCCACGGCGATCGCCCCGGTACGCGGCCCCACCACCAGCTGCGGTACTCGCATGTAAGGGTCGCTGAACAGCCACAGGCGCAGGCTGGCCGGTGTTTGCGTCAGTCCCGGGGCGAAATCGATCTCCCCCGCTTGCAAGGCATGCTCAAGGCTGGCCTGGTCGGTGAAGTTGCGCCAGGTCAGGTCCAGGCCCAGCGCTTGCCCCAGCCAGTTCACCAGCTCGACGTTGGCGCCGTAGAGCTGCTGCAGGCGGCGATCGAACTGTGCGTAGGGTGCCTGCAGCACCAGGCCGACACGCAGGCTGCGATGGCTCTCGAGCCATTGCTGCTGGGCAGGCTCCAGCGTCACCATTGGTGGCACTTCCGACCGTGCCAAGGCGATCAAGGGCAGGCACAACCAGCCGATAACCAACAGGCGACGCAATCGCTTCATCTACACGCTCGTCTTGGCAAGGGCGGCCATGCAGCATGGCCGCCGCGGGCAAATACTATTAGGCTGCCGGTATCATTCTGGCCTTGGGTTGATTCATGTCCACACTTTATCGCACGACGCTGGCAATGTGCTGCCTGGCCTCGCTCCTACCACTCGGCGCCCTGGCCGCTGACGCCGCCAAGCCGGAGGCAGCAGCCGAGGCGCCCGCCGCCCCGGCGCCACGCCCGCCCCTGCTGGAGCGTAGCCAGGAAGACGCGCAAGCCCTGGAGCGCCTGGTGCCAAAAGCCGAACAACAGACCCTGCAGGCCGGCGCGGACAGCTTCCTGGCCCTGTGGAAACCGGCCAACGACAGTGATCCGCAGGGTGCCGTGATTATCGTCCCGGGCGCTGGCGAAAATGCCGACTGGCCCAACACAGTCGGCCCGTTACGGCGCAAGTTCCCGGATATCGGCTGGCACAGCCTGAGCGTGAGCCTGCCCGACCTGCTCGCCGACGCCCCGCAAGCACGGGTAGAGGACAAGCCGGCGCCAGCGCCTGAGAAAGAAGCAGGCGAAAGCGCACCGGCCAAGGACACCCCTGCCGACGCCAACGCCAACATCGCCCAGGCCACCGCCGCCGACACCGATACCGCGGAAAGCACCGACGCCGAGCAAGCCAGCGAACAGAACGACGAGGCCGACGCCGAACGCATCTTCGCTCGCCTGGATGCTGCCGTGGCCTATGCCCAACAGCACAACTCGCGCAGCATCGTGCTGATCGGCCACGGCAGCGGCGCCTATTGGGCAGCACGCTACCTGAGCGAAAAGCAACCGCCCCAGGTGCAGAAGCTGGTGATGGTTGCCGCACAGACGCCGGCACGGGTCGAGCACGACCTGGAAAGCCTGACGCCCACCCTCAAGGTGCCTACGGCTGACCTCTACTACGCCACCCGTACCGGGGACCGCAATGCGGCGGCGCAGCGCTTGCAGGCCAGCAAGCGGCAGAAGGACAGCCAATACAAGCAGCTGTCATTGATTGCCATGCCGGCCAACAAGGACGGCGAACAAGAGCAATTGTTCCGCAGGGTTCGGGGCTGGATGAGCCCGCAACAGTAATTTGAGGTTGCCAGGGGCGCTGTGCGCCCCTTCTAGAACCCGCCCCGCTTGCGAACGATCGCATAGGCCTGGTGCAGTTCGCGGGTCCGCTCGGTTGCTTCGCGCACTTGCGCCTCGCTTGCCCCGCTGCCCGCCAGTTTGTCCGGATGATGCTTGCTGACCAGGCGCCGGTAAGCCTGCTTTACCTGATCCCCCTCGGTGTCGGCCTCGACGCCCAGCAAGCGCAGCGCTGCCGCGAAGTTCATCACACCCGCTGACACCGGTGCCTTGCGCGGCTCGTACTCCAGTGACAGCGCCTGCACCTGACGCCGGCTCAGGCCCAGCTTGTGCCCCCACTCCAGCAGCAGTTCACGCTCGCGCCGCCCAGCCTTGCCGTCGGCCCAGGCCATGCGCCAGCAGGCACGCAAGGTACCCTCGGCGGCATGCGGCTGCAGGCGGATGCGTCGCAGGTGGCCAGACAACCGGTCTTTGCCAGTCTTGCCACGGTTGAAGGCGGCTATCGCCCGCAAACGCGCAGCTTCGGCCATGTCCAGGCGGACCATTTCCTGCCGCGCCTGCTGGATGTGCTGCTCGGCCACACGGCCGTCGCTCTTGGCCAGCCGCCCGAGCAAGACGAACAGCAATTCATCGTCTTGCAGGACCGGGCGACCGCCCAGGCGCTCGCACATGTCGTCCCAGCCCTGCAGGCGAATGCGTCGGTCCATCGCCTGGCCCAGCAAGGCACCGAGCAACGCACCGGGGATACTGGCGACCGCAAAGCCTGCGCCCAACCCGATTACCGTGCCTGGCCACCACATGTCAGGCGCGCTCGCCGATCAAGCGCTCGGCCTCGGCCAGGCGCTCGAGGGTGCCGACATCCACCCAGTGGCCACGGAAGTGCTCACCGCTCACCTGGCCTGAGGCCATCGCCTGGCGCAGCAACGGCGCCAGCTTGAACGCGCCCGCCTGGCAGCCTTCGAACAAGGCCGGGTGCAGCACAGAGAGGCCGCTGAAGGTCAGCGTGCCGGGGGCGTCGTCACCATCGACCACCCGACCCTCGCTCAGACGGAAGTCGCCACGCCCGTGATGGCCGGGGTTGTCGACCAGCACCAGATGCGCCAGCCCGCGCAGCGGCGCGCGCAGGAGGCCGAGGTCATAGTCGGTCCAGATATCGCCGTTGATCAGGGCGAACGGCTCATTCCCCAGCAATGGCAGGGCCTTGAAGATGCCGCCGCCGGTTTCCAGCGGCTCACCTTCGGCCGAGTAGCTGATGTGCAGGCCGAACCGGCTGCCATCGCCCAGATAGTCTTCGATCTGCTGGCCAAGCCAGGCGTGGTTGATCACCACCTCGGTAAACCCGGCCGCCGCCAGCGCGCGCAGGTGATACTCGATCAGTGGCTGACCCGCGACTGGCACCAGCGGTTTGGGGGTATGCAGGGTCAGCGGGCGCATGCGCTCGCCTTTGCCTGCTGCAAGAATCATCGCCTTCATGCACGCGCTCCGGCTTGCAACTCGGCGATCAGCTGGCCCAGTTCAGCAAGCTCCGGGCGACGGCTGACCACTTCATCTATATAGGCGAAGAATCGCGGGACGTCGGCCAAATAACGCGGTTTTCCGTCACGATGGCAGATTCGCGCGAAGATACCGATCACCTTGAGGTGGCGCTGCACGCCCATCAGGTCGCTGGCGCGGTGGAAATCGTCGAACACCGGCTGCACTGGAATACCGGCGGCTTGCGCCTGCTCCCAGTAGCTGCGCAGCCAGCCTTCGACCCGCGCCTGCGGCCAGCTGAGGAAAGCATCCTTGAACAGGCAGGTGATGTCGTAGGTGACCGGGCCATAAACCGCATCCTGGAAGTCCAGTACGCCTGGGTTCGGGGTGCTCTGCATCAGGTTGCGCGGCATGTAGTCACGGTGCACCAGCACCTTGGGCTGGGCCAGGGCGCTGTCGATCAGCAGCTGGCTGATACGCTGCCAGCTGGCTTTCTGCGCTTCAGTGAAGGCCAGGCCGAGCTCACGGCCAACGTACCACTCAGGGAACAGTTCGACTTCACGGCGTAGCAAGGCGTCGTCGTAGCTGGGCAGCGGCGCGTCCATCGGCAGGCACTGGAAGGCCAGCAGGGCCTCGATGGCATCCGCGAACAGTGCATCGGCGTTGTCAGCCTGAATGATGTCCAGGTATGTCTGGTGGCCCAGATCACCCAGCAACAGGAAACCACGTTCCACGTCCTGTGCATGAATCTGCGGCACATGCACGCCTGCGCTGGCCAGCAGATGGTCGATGTCGACGAATGGTCGGCAGTTTTCCTGTGGCGGTGGCGCGTCCATGATCACGAAGCTGTGGCCTGCGCCCTGCCAGCGGAAGTAGCGGCGGAAGCTGGCATCGCTGCTGGCGGCGGTCAGGCTGCCCTCGGGCACCTCGCCCCAGGCGTTGTCGCGGAAAAGCTGATTGAGCTGCTCATCGAGCCAGACAGTCAGTTGTTGCAGGCGTACATCGTGTTCAGGCATTACAAGGGTCTCCGACGGCCCTAGCCGTCAAGCGGGTCATGCTTTATTATCCAGCATCTTTTTCAGACCATCGAGAGGCGTGCGGCCCCACACGCGGGCAGATGGCACGCAGGAAGCCCGGACTAATAAGATGGCATTGAAATCCCCCGCGTTTCGTAGAAAGTTTCCGTTGCTGGTGACCGGCGGTCTGCTGGCCATGCAACCTTTGGCCACCCCCTATGTGGTGGCTGCCGAGCAGTTCGACTGCCAAGTGTCCGCCTCCGGTGGTTGGGACTGCAAGCCCAAGACCCCAGCCAACAACCTGCCTCCGCGCCCGGTGCATGAAGGGGCCGCGCTCACGTCGGGCACCGAAGCCGAGCCGGCCGAGTCCGCTGACAAGCCGATGCTGGTCACCGAGGCCAAGGGCCGTGGCCTGAAGTCGCGCAGCGAAGACTACAGCCACCTCGACTGGGTTCCACGCGAGAAGCTCACTGCAGCCCAACTGGCCGAAACCGGCCCGTACTGCGGTGGCGCGTACATCGAGCCCACTCGCCCCGGCATGGCCGACTCCACGCCGAAGGACGAGTCGCCGACCTACATCAACGCCAAGGTCTCCAAGTACCAGCAGGAGCAGCAGATCGCTACCCTCGCTGGTGACGTGGTCATGCGCCAGGGCAGCATGCAGGCCGAAGCCGACGAGGCCAACCTGTACCAGGCCGAGAACCGTGGCGAGCTCAAGGGCAACGTCAAGATCCGCGACAATGGCTCGCTGGTCGTCGGTGACCAGGCGCAGATTCAGCTCGATACTGGCGAAGCCCAGGTCGACAACGCCGAATACGTGATGCACAAGTCGCACATTCGCGGCAATGCCCTGTACGCCAAGCGTGGCGAAAACGCCATCATCCGTCTCAAGGACGGTACGTACACCACGTGCGAACCGGGCAGCAACGCCTGGCAGCTGAAGGGCAACAACATCACCCTGAACCCGGCGACCGGTTTCGGTACCGCGACCAACGTCACCCTGCGGGTCAAAGATTTCCCGGTGCTCTACACACCGTACATCTACTTCCCGATCGACGACCGTCGCCAGTCCGGCTTCCTGCCGCCGTCGTTCAGCAGCACCAGCGACACCGGCTTCATGCTGGTCACGCCTTACTACTTCAACCTGGCGCCCAACTATGACGCCACGTTGTACCCGCGCTACATGACCAAGCGCGGCCTGCTGATGGAAGGCGAGTTCCGCTACCTGACCAAGTCCAGCGAAGGCCAGTTCGGCGGCGGCTACCTCAACGACGAGGACGACGACCGCAAGCTGCAGACGGACTACAAGAAAGAACGCTGGATGATCAACTGGCAGCACAAAGGTGGCTTGGACGAGCGCCTGATGACTGAAGTTGACTACACCGACATCAGCGATCCGTTCTACTTCCAGGACCTTGAAACCGACCAGATCGGCGTCAAGAGCCGGGACGTGGTCAATCAGCAAGGTGCCCTGACCTGGCGTGGCGACACTTACACCGCCCGCCTGAATGCACAAGCGTACGAGATGGCGACCCTGTCGCAGATCACGCCGTACGACAAGCTGCCGCAGATCACTCTCAATGGCATGCTGCCTTACCATCCAAGCGGGTTCGACCTCAGCTACGAGACTGAAGCCGTGCGCTTCGATCGCGACCTGAAGAACGATTTCGTGACCAACAAAGATGGGCTACCGGATGACACCGCTGGCGTTCCTGGCCAACGTCTGGATGAAAACATCTTCGGTCTTGCGCGTGCTAACGGTACTCGCCTCAACGTTGCGCCAGCTATCAGCCTGCCGATGACAGCTAGCTACGGCTACATCACGCCGAAGCTGAAGTACATGTACACACACTATGACCTAGACCTGGACGGAAAAGGTAAGAACGACCTAATTACTCAGCCAGGTCGAATTCCGCTAGAAGGCGACTTCAACAGCACTCAAGATCGCGATGTTCCGATCTTCAGCGTTGACAGCGGCCTTTACTTCGACCGCAACACTTCGCTGTTCGGCACCAATTACCGCCAGACCCTCGAACCGCGCCTGTTCTACCTCTACGTCCCGTACAAGGACCAGACGGACATCCCGCTGTTCGACTCGAGCGAAAACCTGTTCAGTTACGATTCCCTGTTCCGCGACAATCGCTTCGCCGGCACCGACCGCATCGGCGACGAGAACAAGCTGTCGCTGGGCGTGACCACCCGCTGGATCGAGGAAAACGGCTTCGAGCGTCAGAACTTCAGCATTGGCCAGGCTTACTACTTCAAGGACCGCAAGGTCCAGCTGCCAGGCATTGACTACCGTACCCGCAAGGACTCGCAGTCGGATGTATCGCCGTACGCGTTGGTGTACAACTACTACTTCAACCGCGACTGGCGCTTCAATTCGGACTTCAACTGGGACCCGGACAGCCGCAGCACCCGTTCGGGCAGCGCGATGTTCCACTACCAGCCTGAAGACAACCCGAACAAGATCGTCAACGTCGGCTATCGCTACCGCAACGACACCATCGCCTACGACTCCACTACCGGTACCTGGAAAGTGGGCGGCGGCGACTATGGCACGCCGGGCGATCCGAACTACATCAAGGATTACTACAAGATCCAGCAGCACGACTTCTCGGTCATCTGGCCAGTCGTACCGCAATGGAACGTGATCGCCCGCTGGCAGCATGACTACAACCGTAACCGTACCCTGGAAGCCATGGGTGGTTTCGAGTATGACAACTGCTGCTGGAAGCTGCGCCTGATCAACCGTTACTGGGTCGACTACGACGACTTCAGCCAGGCTACTCCTGCAAACGAAAAAGGCGACCACGGCATCTTCCTGCAAATCGTCCTGAAAGGCCTCGGCGGCGTAGTGGGCAACAAGGTGGAATCGTTCCTCGACCAAGGCATTCAAGGTTACCGTACACGTGAAGACCAAGCTTATTGATCGACTGCGCCCGGTTTTGCTGGGCGCTGCATTGCTGAGTGGCGCGGTGCATGCCGCGGTACAACCCATCGACCGCGTGGTGGCCATCGTCGACAACGACGTGGTCATGCAGAGCCAACTGGACCAGCGTGTCCACGAGGTGCAGCAGACCATCGCCAAGCGCGGCGGCGGCGTGCCGCCGACCGGCGCACTGGAGCAGCAGGTACTGGAACGCCTGATCGTCGAGAACCTGCAGCTGCAGATCGGCGAACGTTCGGGCATCCGCATCACCGACGAAGAGCTGAACCAGGCCATCGGCACCATTGCCCAGCGCAATGGCATGTCCCTGGAGCAGTTCCGCGCCGCCCTCGCCCATGACGGCCTGTCGTTCGACGACGCCCGCGAGCAGGTCAAGCGCGAGATGATCATCAGCCGCGTGCGTCAGCGCCGCGTTGCCGAGCGCATTCAGGTTTCCGAGCAGGAAGTGAAGAACTTCCTCGCCTCGGACATGGGCAAGATGCAGATGTCGGAAGAGTATCGACTGGCCAACATCCTCATCCCGACACCGGAAGCCGCCAACTCCGACGACATCCGGGCGGCTGCGCGCAAGGTCGGTGATGTCTACGACCAGCTTCGCAAAGGCGCTGACTTCGGCCAGATGGCAATTGCCAACTCCAAGAGTGAAAACGCCCTGGAAGGCGGCGAGATGGGCTGGCGCAAAGCGGCTCAGCTGCCACCGGAATTCGCCAAACTGCTCGGCAGCATGAGCGTTGGCGATATCACCCAGCCACTGCGCATTCCGAGCGGTTTCATCATCATCAAGCTTGAGGAGAAGCGCGGCGGCAGCGAGAACGTGCTGCGTGACGAAGTGCATGTCCGCCATATCCTGATCAAACCAAGCGAAGTGCGCAGCGAAGCTGCCACCGAACAATTGGCCGAGAAGCTCTACGAGCGGATCAATAACGGCGAAGACTTTGCCACGCTGGCTAAGAGCTTCTCGGAAGACCCAGGCTCCGCGCTCAATGGCGGCGACCTCAACTGGGTCGACCCAAACAGCCTGGTACCTGAGTTCCGCGAGCAGATGGCCAACGCCCAGCAAGGCGTGGTGACCAAACCGTTCAAGACCCAGTACGGCTGGCACGTCCTTGAAGTGCTGGGCCGCCGTGCCACCGACAGCACCGAGCAGGCTCGTGAGCAACAGGCCATGAACGTGCTGCGCAACCGCAAGTACGACGAAGAGCTGCAGACCTGGCTGCGCCAGATCCGCGACGAAGCCTACGTTGAAATCAAGCTGCCTGGCGCTGACCAGGCCGCACAGTGAAGCCCCTGCGCTTCGCCGTCACCCCCGGCGAACCAGCCGGCATAGGCCCCGACCTGTGCCTGCTGCTCGCCGCCGACGCCCAACCCCATCCCCTGATTGCCATCACCAGCCGTGACCTGCTCGCCGAGCGGGCCGCGCAGCTGGGGCTGGCTGTCAGCCTGCTGCCGGTAATGCCAGGCCAATGGCCCGACCAGCCTGCGCCTGCCGGCAGCCTGTATGTGTGGGATACCCCCTTGGCCGCGCCAGTGGTGCCAGGCCAGCTGGACAAGGCCAACGCGGCGTTCGTGCTGGAAACGCTGACCCGTGCCGGCCAAGGCTGCCTTGACGGGCAATTCGCCGGGATGATCACCGCGCCGGTGCACAAGGGCGTGATCAACGAAAGCGGTATCGCCTTCTCCGGCCATACCGAATTCCTTGCCGACCTGACCAGCACCGCCCAAGTGGTAATGATGCTGGCCACCCGTGGCTTGCGTGTCGCCCTGGTGACGACGCACCTGCCGCTGCGGGACATTGCCGACGCCATCACTGCCGAGCGCGTGGACCGGGTCACCCGCATCCTGCACGCCGACATGCGCGACAAGTTCGGCATTGCCAACCCGCGCATCCTGGTCTGCGGCCTCAACCCGCATGCCGGGGAAGGCGGCCATCTTGGCCGCGAAGAAATCGACATCATCGAGCCAACGCTGGCCCGCCTGCGTACCGAAGGCATGGACCTGCGCGGCCCGCTGCCGGCCGATACCCTGTTTACCCCCAAATATCTGGAGCACTGCGACGCGGTGCTGGCGATGTACCACGACCAGGGCCTGCCCGTACTCAAGTACAAAGGCTTTGGCGCTGCCGTCAACGTGACACTGGGCCTGCCGATCATCCGCACATCGGTCGACCACGGCACCGCCCTGGACCTGGCCGGCAGCGGCAAGGTCGACACAGGCAGCCTGCGCGTCGCCCTGGAAACCGCCTACCAGATGGCCGAGAACCGACCATGAACGAGCAATACCAACACCGGGCGCGCAAGCGCTTCGGTCAGAACTTCCTGCACGATGCGGGCATCATCGACCGCATCCTGCGCGCCATCAACGCCAAAGCTGGCGAACACCTGCTGGAAATCGGCCCGGGCCAAGGCGCCCTGACTGAAGGCCTGCTGGGCAGTGGCGCCCAGCTGGACGTGGTGGAACTGGACAAGGACCTGGTGCCGATCCTGCAACACAAGTTTGCCGGCCGCGGCAATTTCCGCCTGCACCAGGGCGACGCCCTGAAGTTCGACTTCAACCAGCTCGGCGTGCCGCCACGCAGCCTCAAAGTGGTCGGCAACCTGCCCTACAACATCTCCACCCCGCTGATCTTCCACCTGCTCAGCCACGCCGGGCTGATCCGTGACATGCACTTCATGCTGCAGAAGGAAGTGGTCGAGCGCATGGCGGCCGGCCCTGGCGGTGGTGACTGGGGTCGCCTGTCGATCATGGTGCAGTACCATTGCCGCGTGGAACACCTGTTCAACGTGGGCCCAGGCGCGTTCAACCCGCCGCCGAAGGTCGACTCGGCGATCGTGCGCCTGGTGCCGCACGAAGTGCTGCCCCACCCTGCCAAGGATGCACGCTTGCTGGAGCAAGTGGTGCGTGAAGCGTTCAACCAGCGTCGCAAGACCCTGCGCAACACTATGAAGGGACTGCTCGACAGCGCCGCCATCGAGGCCGCTGGCGTGGATGGCAGCCTGCGCCCTGAACAGCTCGACCTGGCGGCCTTTGTGCGCCTGGCCGATCAGCTGGCCATCCAGCAAGCCTGATTCAGCCTGCACCGGCCCTTTCGCGGGACAAGCCCGCTCCTACAGTTGATCGCGTTCCCCTGTAGGAGCGGGCTTGTCCCGCGAAGAGGCCCGTACAGACAACTCAAATCCCCAATCCCTACACCGCTGGCCCTCCCCCCCGCCAATGGCCTAGACTGCATTATTGCGTCAGTTCGCCCAAGGCCCTTGCATGTCCGACCCTCGCTATCAGATCGACGTCAGCGTCGTGACCCGTTACCTCAAAGACCAATCCGACCCCGAAAGCAGTCGCTTCGCCTTCGCCTACACCATCACCGTGCAAAACAACGGCTCGGTCAAAGCCAAGCTGTTGTCGCGTCACTGGCTGATCACCAACGGTGATGGCGAAGTCGAGGAGGTGCGCGGTGCCGGCGTAGTCGGCCAGCAGCCGACCATCGAGCCCGGCCAGAGCCATACCTACAGCAGTGGCGCGGTGATCAGCACACGCGTCGGCACCATGCAGGGCAGCTACGAAATGTTCGCCGAAGACGGCAAGCGCTTCGAAGCCGAGATCGCACCCTTCCGCCTCGCGGTGCCTGGGGCCCTGCACTGATGGCCACCTATGCCGTCGGAGACCTGCAAGGCTGCCTGGGGCCGCTCAAGTGCCTGCTCGAACGGGTCAACTTCAACCCGGCGGTCGACCGCCTGTGGCTGGTTGGCGACCTGGTGAACCGCGGCCCCGAGTCGCTGGAAACCCTGCGTTACCTCTATTCGATCCGCCAATCGCTGGTGTGCGTGCTGGGCAACCACGACCTGCACCTGCTGGCCGCCTGGCACAACGTCGAGCGCCTGAAGAAAAGCGACACCCTGCGCGAGATCATCGAAGCGCCGGACGCCGACCAATTGTTCGACTGGCTGCGTCAACAGAAACTTCTGCATTACGACGAACCCCGCGGCATCGCCCTGGTCCATGCCGGTATCCCGCCGCAATGGACCCTCGGCCAGGCGCTGCAACTGGCCCAAGAGGTCGAGCAAGTACTGCGCGACGACAACCGCCTGCGACTCTACCTCGACGGCATGTACGGCAACGAGCCGAACAAGTGGAGCAAGAGCCTGACCGGTATCGAGCGCCTGCGGGTGATCACCAACTACCTCACGCGGATGCGCTTCTGCACCGCGGCAGGCAAGCTCGACCTCAAGAGCAAGGAAGGCCTCGACACCGCGCCCAAGGGCTTCAAGCCCTGGTACGCGCACAAGGACCGCCGCTCGCGCCACGTGAAGATCATCTTCGGCCACTGGGCTGCACTCCAAGGCCAGGTCAACGAACCCGACATCATCGCCCTCGACACCGGCTGCGTGTGGGGCGGCGCCATGACTCTGTACAACGTCGACAGCGGCGAATACCACCGCTGCGACTGCACGGACGACGGCCATGTCCGCCCGCCGCCACAAGCCACTACACTGAACGATCAACCCTGAAGAGAACCGTACCCATGAGCGAATTCAAGCGCATCCCTCCCGAGCAGGCCCTCGCCTTGCGCGCGCAAGGTGCGGTAGTCGTCGACATTCGCGACTCGCAAGCCTTTGCCGCCGGCCACATCACCGGCGCCAAGCATCTGGATAACCACTCGGTCGCCGAGTTCATCCGCAATGCCGACCTGGATGCCCCGACTCTGGTGGTCTGCTACCACGGCAACTCCAGCCAGAGCGCAGCCGCCTACCTGGTCGGCCAGGGCTTCTCCGACGTGTACAGCGTCGATGGCGGCTTCGAACTGTGGCGTAGCACCTACCCGGCCGAGACCGCCCAGAGCGCTGCCGAATAAATTTTTTTCATTTTTACTGCAGCCCGCGTCCCACGCGGGCTCGCAGCCAACCTGACGAACGGTCGTTCGCAACTTCTCCGCCGCCCGCCCTTGATCTTGCGGATAACCAACTATTCTTAAGCGCAGGCCATCCAGAAAAAGGGGAGAGCCGGTACACCGGCGTGCGGGTCATCGGTAGCGTTACAGGGTGTTCTGGGGGGTATACAGCAATCGGCCAACCCGATTGCATGCCAGCATCAGCTGACTGATCCGGCGTCGTCTCCACGTATCGAGCGAGGTGACGTCATGAGTATTTTTAGCCACTTCCAACAACGCTTCGAGTCTACGCGCCAGGAAGAACTCTCGCTGCAGGAGTACCTCGAGCTGTGCAAAGAGGATCGCAGTGCCTACGCATCGGCGGCTGAACGGCTGTTGCTGGCCATCGGTGAGCCAGAACTGATCGACACCTCTACCAACTCCAGGCTGTCGCGAATCTTCTCCAACAAGGTCATTCGCCGGTATCCGGCCTTTGCCGACTTCCATGGCATGGAAGAGTGCATCGACCAGATCGTTTCGTACTTCCGCCATGCCGCCCAAGGCCTGGAAGAGAAGAAACAGATCCTCTATCTGCTGGGCCCGGTAGGCGGCGGTAAATCGTCGCTGGCCGAGAAACTCAAGCAGCTGATGGAAAAGGTGCCCTTCTACGCCATCAAGGGCTCACCGGTGTTCGAGTCCCCCCTGGGCTTGTTCAATGCCACCGAAGACGGGGCCATTCTCGAGGAAGAGTACGGCATCTCGCGGCGCTACCTGAACACCATCATGTCGCCTTGGGCCACCAAGCGCCTGCAGGAATTCGGCGGTGATATCAGCAAGTTCAAGGTGGTGAAGCTTTACCCCTCGATCCTCAACCAGATCGCCATCGCCAAGACCGAGCCGGGTGACGAGAACAACCAGGACATCTCCGCCCTGGTCGGTAAAGTGGATATCCGCAAACTCGAAGAATTCCCGCAGAACGACGCCGATGCCTACAGCTACTCGGGCGCACTGTGCCGGGCCAACCAAGGCCTGATGGAGTTCGTCGAGATGTTCAAGGCGCCGATCAAGGTCCTGCACCCCTTGCTCACCGCCACCCAGGAAGGCAACTACAACAGTACCGAGGGCCTTGGGGCCATTCCCTATACCGGTATCCTGCTGGCCCACTCCAACGAATCGGAGTGGCACACCTTCCGCAACAACAAGAACAACGAGGCGTTCATCGACCGGATCTACATCGTCAAGGTGCCGTACTGCCTGCGCGTCAGCGATGAGATCAAGATCTACGACAAGTTGCTGGTCAACAGCTCGCTGGCCAAGGCCCATTGCGCGCCAGACACGCTGAAGATGCTTGCCCAGTTCACCGTGCTCTCGCGCCTCAAGGAGCCGGAAAACTCCAACATCTACTCGAAGATGCGCGTCTACGACGGCGAAAACCTCAAGGACACCGACCCGAAAGCCAAGTCGATCCAGGAGTACCGCGATGCGGCGGGCGTGGACGAAGGCATGAACGGCCTGTCGACCCGCTTCGCCTTCAAGATCCTCTCCAAGGTGTTCAACTTCGACCCGCATGAAGTGGCAGCCAACCCGGTGCACCTGCTGTATGTGCTGGAACAGCAGATCGAGCAGGAACAGTTCCCGGCCGAAGTCCGCGAGCGCTACCTGCGCTACCTGAAGGAGTACCTGGCACCGCGCTACATCGAGTTCATCGGCAAGGAAATCCAGACCGCCTACCTCGAGTCCTACAGCGAATACGGCCAGAACATCTTCGACCGCTATGTGCTGTACGCCGACTTCTGGATCCAGGACCAGGAGTACCGCGACCCGGAGACCGGCGAGATCCTCAACCGCATCGCCCTCAACGAAGAGCTGGAAAAGATCGAGAAACCGGCAGGCATCAGCAATCCGAAGGACTTCCGCAACGAAATCGTCAACTTCGTGCTGCGTGCCCGTGCCAACAACAATGGCAAGAACCCGAGCTGGCTCAGCTACGAGAAGCTGCGGGTGGTGATCGAGAAGAAAATGTTCTCCAACACCGAGGACCTGCTGCCGGTCATCAGCTTCAACGCCAAGGCCAGCAAGGAGGACCAACAGAAGCACAACGACTTCGTCACGCGGATGGTGGAGCGTGGCTACACCGACAAACAGGTGCGCCTGCTGTCGGAATGGTACCTGCGGGTCAGGAAATCGCAATAAAGCGGCAAGCTACAAGCCGCACGCTTCAAGCTGCCCAGCGCCGGGCGCAAGCCCGGCGCCGTAGCTTGCAGCAGCGGCGGCTGCTCTTTCCTGCAGCCTGAAGCTTGTGGCTTGCAGCTGCTCCCAGCTACCGGAGGGACCATGAGCTACGTTATCGACCGACGCCTGAACGGCAAGAACAAGAGCACGGTCAACCGCCAGCGCTTTCTGCGGCGTTACCGTGAACACATCAAGAAGGCCGTCGAAGAGGCCGTGAGCCGGCGTTCCATCATGGATATGGAACACGGTGAACAGATCAGCATTCCGGGACGGGACATCGATGAACCGGTACTGCACCATGGTCGTGGCGGCAAGCAGACCATCGTGCACCCAGGCAACAAGGAGTTCACTGCAGGCGAGCACATCCCTCGGCCGCAAGGCGGCGGAGGTGGCAGTGGTCGCGGCAAGGCCGGCAATTCCGGCGAGGGCATGGACGATTTCGTCTTCCAGATCACCCAGGAAGAGTTCCTCGAATTCATGTTCGAAGACCTCGAACTGCCCAATCTGGTCAAACGCCACCTGACCGGCGCCGACACCTTCAAGACCGTACGAGCCGGTATCGCCAACGAAGGCAACCCGTCACGCATCAACATTGTCCGCACCCTGCGCTCGGCCCACGCCCGGCGCATCGCCCTGACCGGCAGCAGCCGTGCGCTGCTGCGCGAAGCACAGAAGGAACTGGACCGGCTGAAAGTCGAGGAACCCGACAATTTCACCGACATCCAGGAAGTCGAACAGGAAATCGAACGGCTCAAGGCACGCATCAACCGCCTGCCCTTCCTTGACACCTTCGACCTCAAGTACAACCTGCTGGTCAAGCAGCCCAACCCCAGTTCCAAGGCGGTGATGTTCTGCCTGATGGACGTGTCCGGCTCGATGACCCAGGCCACCAAGGACATCGCCAAACGCTTCTTCATCCTGCTGTACCTGTTCCTCAAGCGTAACTACGACCGTATCGAGGTGGTCTTCATCCGCCACCACACCAGCGCCCGCGAAGTCGACGAGGAAGAATTCTTCTACTCCCGAGAAACCGGCGGCACCATCGTTTCCAGTGCGTTGAAGATGATGCAGGAGATCATGGCCGAACGTTACCCGGCCGCCGACTGGAACATCTATGCCGCCCAGGCCTCCGATGGTGACAACTGGAACGACGACTCGCCGATCTGCCGCGAGATCCTGTCCAAGCAGATAATGCCGCATGTGCAGTACTACACTTACGTTGAGATCACCCCGCGTGAGCACCAGGCGTTGTGGTACGAGTACGAGCGAATCGGCGAGGCTTTCCCCGACACATTCGCCCAGCAGCAGTTGGTATCGGCCGGCGATATCTACCCGGTCTTCCGTGAACTCTTCCAGCGCAGGTTAGCCACATGACCGCCAGAGCACAGAGACGCCAACCCATTTCCACCGGGTCCGAGTGGACGTTCGAGCTGATCCAGACCTACGACCGAGAAATCAGCCGGCTGGCCGAGCGTTACGCCCTGGATACCTACCCCAACCAGATCGAGGTGATCACCGCCGAGCAGATGATGGATGCCTACGCCTCCGTCGGCATGCCGCTGGGTTATCACCACTGGTCTTACGGCAAGCAGTTCCTCAGTACCGAGAAGTCCTACAGCCGGGGCCAGATGGGCCTGGCCTACGAGATCGTGATCAACTCCGATCCTTGCATCGCCTACCTGATGGAAGAAAACACCATGTGCATGCAGGCACTGGTGATTGCTCACGCCTGCTATGGCCACAACAGTTTCTTCAAGGGCAACTACCTGTTCCGCACCTGGACCGACGCCACGTCGATCATCGATTACCTGGTGTTCGCCAAGCAGTACATCGCCCAGTGCGAGGAACGTCATGGCATCGATGCCGTGGAAGACCTGATCGACTCCTGCCACGCGCTGATGAACTACGGCGTGGATCGCTACAAGCGCCCCTATCCGATCTCCGCCGAAGAAGAACGTCGGCGCCAGAAAGACCGTGAAGAGCACCTGCAGCGGCAGATCAACGACCTGTGGCGCACCATTCCAAAGGGCGCCGAAAAAGGCGGCGAGCGCGACGATGCGCGATTCCCTTCTGAACCGCAGGAAAACATCCTCTATTTCATCGAGAAGAACGCCCCGCTGCTGGAACCCTGGCAGCGCGAAGTGGTGCGCATCGTGCGCAAGATCGCCCAATACTTCTACCCACAGCGCCAGACCCAGGTGATGAACGAAGGTTGGGCGACCTTCTGGCACTACACCCTGATGAACGACCTGTACGACGAAGGCCTGATCACTGAAGGCTTCATGATGGAGTTTCTGCAGTCGCACACCAGCGTGGTGTTCCAGCCCGGTTTCGACAGCCCGTATTACAGCGGCATAAACCCCTACGCGCTGGGCTTTGCCATGTACACCGACATCCGCCGCATGTGCGAGAACCCAACCGAGGAAGATCGCCACTGGTTCCCCGACATTGCCGGCAGCGACTGGCTTTCTACCATCAAGTTCGCCATGAGCAGCTTCAAGGACGAGAGCTTCATCCTGCAGTACCTTTCACCCAAGGTGATGCGTGACCTGAAGCTGTTCAGCATCCTCGATGACGACCAGCGCGATGACCTGCTGGTACCGGCCATCCATGACGAAGCTGGCTACCGGATCATTCGCGAGCAACTGGCAGCCCAGTACAACCTCGGCAACCGCGAGCCCAATGTGCAGATCTGGAGCATCGACCGCCGTGGCGATCGCTCGCTGACCTTGCGCCACCAGCAGCACAACCGCAAACCGTTGGGCGACTCCACCGAGGAAGTGCTCAAGCATCTGCACCGCCTGTGGGGCTTCGATATCCACCTGGAGACCGTACAGGGCGACCAGCTGGTCAAGACCCATCACATGCCGCCGCGTGGGGAGCATGCCGAGAGCGGCGACTACGGGCGCATGGACCTCGCCGTCATCCACCACCTCTGATGCACCGCCGTTGCTGCCGACAGGGTATCCTGTGGGCAGTAATGGAGGCTGCACATGCACATCTACAAAGTCGGCGGCGCAGTACGCGACCGCCTGCTCGGGCGCCCGGTCAGCGATATCGACTGGCTGGTGGTCGGCGCCACGGTCGAGGAAATGCACGCCCAGGGTTTTCGCCCGGTCGGCGCTGATTTCCCGGTTTTCCTGCATCCGAAGACGGGCGAGGAATATGCCCTGGCGCGCACCGAGCGCAAGAGCGGGCGCGGTTATGGCGGGTTCACTTTTCACGCTAGCCCCGACGTGACGCTGGAAGAGGACCTTATCCGTCGAGATCTGACCATCAATGCGATGGCCGAAGATGAACAGGGCGCAGTCTACGACCCCTACCACGGCCAGGACGACCTTGAACATCGCATCCTTCGCCATGTTTCCCCCGCGTTCGCCGAAGATCCCTTGCGTGTACTGCGTGTTGCCCGCTTTGCCGCGCGCTACGCGTCACTGGGTTTCCGCGTCGCCGAGGAAACCCTGGCGCTGATGAAGCAGATCGCCGAATCGGGCGAGTTGCAGGCACTGACGGCTGAACGCAGCTGGAAGGAGATCGAGCGGGCGCTGATGGAAAGCGAGCCGCAGGTTTTCATCAAGGTGCTGCGCGCCTGTGGCGCCCTGAAGGAATTGATGCCGGAACTGGAACACAGCGCGGATACGCTCGCAGCACTGCATCGGGCGGCAGACCATCAACAGCCGCTGGCTGTGCGCTGGGCGTGCTTGCTGCGAGGGCTGGAGCCAGCCGCGATCAAGGCGCTCAACCAGCGTTTCAAGGCGCCGCGGGAATGCCAGGAACTGGCCGTGCTGGTGGGTGAGTTTGCCGGGAAGGCCGACGACGCTTTGCAGCTAGCGCCTGCAAACTTGCTGGAAATGCTACAGAAGTTCGATGTGTATCGACGGCCGCAGCGTTTCGATGACTTCATTGCCGCGTGCGAGATGGCCACATCTGGAGGCTATCCACAGGCCGATTATCTGCGCGGAGCAGCAGCTGCGGCCCGGGCAGTGGACGTGAAGCCGCTGGTGGAAGCCGGGCTGACCGGCCAAGGCCTGGGCGAGGCCCTCAAAGGTGAGCGGCTGAAAGCGCTTGAGGCTTATAAGCCAGGCTGACCACACCGGCCTCTTCGCGGGGCAAGCCCGCTCCTACAAGAGTGTGCGATCGCCTGTAGGAGCGGGCTTGCCCCGCGAAGTGGCCGGCACAGGCTCACGCCTGAGTCAGCTGCAACCCCCGCCATTCGAAAGCAACAGGCGCCAACACCTGGTCAATCCGCGCCTCCTGCCACAACTGCGCCATGCTTTTCCCGGCCCCAGGATGCACCAGCTCCGGCGCCAGCAGCGACAACGGCCACAGCACGAAAGCATTCTTCAGGATCTCTGCCCGAGGCAGCACCAGCCCATCGAACGTGCCATGCAGGTCGTCATACATGAGCACGTCGATATCCAGCGGCAGGCCCTTGCGGTCCGGCGCATAGCGACCGTTGTCCGCCTCGATGAACTTGAGCCGGCGATCCAGTTCCATGAGTGGCAGATCGGTCTTGCCGGTGACCACGAAGTTGATGAACGGCCCGCTCTTGATCCCCACCGCCTGGCTCTCGAACGCCGGGGAACATTGCATTTCGCTGAGAATGGCCGCCAACGCCTCGAGCCCTGCACACAGGTGCTGGTGGCGATCGATGTTGCTGCCAAGGCCAAGATAAACCGTGCTCAGAGACATCCGCGCTCGATCTCCACACCAACACCGCCACGGGCGGCGGGAACGGCGCCCGGCTTGGTCAGTTTCAACCGAACCCAGGGAATGTGGAATTCTTCCATCAGCGTCGCCACCAGGCGCTCGGCAAAGGTTTCCACCAGTTCGAAGCGCGCCTGCTCGGCAAATGCCTGGACGCGTGCCGAAACACTGGCGTAATCGAGCGCCAGGTTCAGATCATCACCGGCCGCTGCCGGGCGGTTGTCCCAGGCAAAACTCAGGTCCAGGCGCAGGCACTGGCGAATATCCCGTTCCCAGTCATAGGCACCGATGACGGTATCGACTTCCAGGCCTTCGATGAACACTCTGTCCAAGCACTTCTCTCCACAGCACGACAAGGGCGACTGGCGCCGTTAGAATCAGGGCGTCCTCGCCCGGAATAGTTAGCATGTTTTGGTTATTGGCGCTGCTCGCCTACCTGCTCGGCTCGCTGTCCTTCGCCATCGTCCTCAGCCGCCTTTCGGGCAGCCCGGACCCGCGTTCCAGCGGTTCGGGCAATGCCGGCGCCACCAACATGCTACGCCTGGCGGGCCGTAAACTGGCGATCCTGACCCTGCTTGGCGACCTGTGCAAGGGCCTGCTGCCGGTTTTGCTCGCCCGCGCTGCCGGCCTTGGCCTGCAGGAGCAGGCCTGGGTCGGTGTCTGCGCAGTGCTCGGCCACCTGTTCCCGCTGTACTTCCGTTTTCGCGGCGGCAAAGGCGTCGCCACCGCCGCCGGCATGCTCATGGGCCTGTATTTCCCGGCCGCACTGTTGGCCATCGGCGCCTGGCTGCTGACCTTCTACCTTACGCGCACCAGTTCGCTGGCAGCGCTTGTCGCGACCCCGCTGACCTTGCCACTGCTGGCCTGGCGCGAGCCGGAGGCGCTGCTGCCGATCGCCGTGCTGACGGTGATGATCGTCTGGCGCCACCGCAACAATCTGCGCGATTTGTTTGCCGGGCGCGAAAGGCATTTCTGACACGCCCGCATGCCTTCACACCGGCGGCAACTGCTCCATCGGCCAGCGCGCCTGCACGCTGATCGCCAGGTCCTGCTGCTGCCCGGCCAACAGGCGCTGGCAACCGGCATAGGCGATCATCGCGCCGTTGTCGGTGCAGAACTGCGGACGCGCGTAGTACACGTTGCCCTTGAGACCGGCCAGCATGTCTTCCAGCGAGGCGCGCAACGCCTTGTTGGCACTCACGCCACCAGCGATGACCAAGCGTTTGAGACCGGTCTGCTTGAGGGCGCGCTTGCACTTGATGGTCAGAGTCTCCACCACCGCCTGCTGGAACGCCAGGGACACGTCGCAACGGGTTTGCTCGTTGTCGTCGCCAGCATTCTTGCATTGCTGCCATGTGTTCAGGGCAAACGTCTTGAGGCCGCTGAAGCTGAATTCAAGGCCCGGGCGATCGGTCATCGGCCGCGGGAACACGAAGCGCCCAGGTACACCCTGTTCGGCCAGACGCGCGATTTCCGGGCCACCTGGGTAGTTGAGGCCGATCAGCTTGGCGGTCTTGTCGAACGCTTCACCAGCCGCATCGTCGAGGCTCTCGCCCAGCAGCTCGTAGTGACCGATGCCATCCACCCGCACCAGCTGGGTATGGCCGCCGGAAACCAACAAAGCGACGAACGGAAACTCGGGCGGGTTTTCCTCCAGCATCGGAGCCAGCAGGTGGCCTTCCATATGGTGCACGCCGATCGCCGGGATATCCCAGGCGAAGGCCAGGGCTTGGGCGCACGAGGCGCCGACCAGCAGCGCGCCGACCAGGCCAGGACCAGCGGTGTAGGCGATGGCGTCGATCTCGGTAGCAACGCAGCCGGCCTCCTCCAGCACCTGGCGGATGAGCGGCAGCATGCGCTTGACGTGGTCACGCGAGGCGAGCTCGGGTACCACGCCACCGAACACGCGGTGCAGGTCGATTTGACTGAACAGCGCGTCGGCTAACAAACCGCGCTCGCTGTCGTATAATGCGACGCCGGTTTCGTCGCAGGATGTTTCCAATCCCAGTACTAGCATGGGCTCGTCCCTTGTGGGGGCTGAATTCGAAGCCGCGCATGATAGTCCCCGTGCCGGGTGCCGACCAGCGGTTTTCGATCAGAGGCTTTGCATTCCGGCGTACTAAGGGTTAACATCCGCAACCCTTGAAAACCGACGTTCTCCAGCACACCTTTTGTTTTGCCAGGAGCACGTCTACCCCGGTAATGAATTAAGGTAGCCCTGGATGCCAGCCGTCAAAGTTAAAGAGAACGAACCCTTCGACGTAGCTCTGCGTCGTTTCAAGCGCTCCTGCGAAAAAGCCGGTGTACTGGCTGAAGTTCGTAGCCGCGAGTTTTACGAGAAGCCGACCGCCGAGCGTAAGCGCAAAGCAGCTGCTGCTGTTAAGCGTCACGCCAAGAAAGTTCAGCGCGAACAGCGCCGCGCCGTTCGTCTGTACTAATTACAGACGTTCTACGCTAGAGCTTTTGCCCTGCCCGGCTCACCGCCGGGCCGATGGCAGCGGCTTGTTTCAAACCTTGAGCAGCTAGCCCAAGGCGCCCGTCGCAACCTGCAGTGGGCAAATGCATCAAAGCGTCAGATCTGGCTTCGGCCAGGCGTGCACGTCCTGACTGACGGGCCCTTGCGGCTACCGACGAGCACACATTCCCTCGCACTTCCCCTACTCAGCATTCGCCCCTCTGCGGCGCGTTAGCGATTAGACTTGCCAGTTGCCAGATGACGAGACTGCCATGGCCGGGCTGATTCCCCAAAGCTTCATCGACGACCTGATCAACCGCCTCGACATTGTCGACGTGGTGAGTTCGCGCGTTCAGCTGAAAAAAACCGGCAAGAACTACTCCGCCTGCTGCCCGTTCCACAAGGAAAAGACCCCTTCCTTCACGGTCAGCCCCGACAAGCAGTTCTACTACTGCTTCGGCTGCGGCGCCGGCGGCAACGCCCTCGGCTTCGTCATGGACCACGACAACCTGGACTTCCCCCAGGCCGTCGAGGAGCTGGCCCGCGCGGCCGGCATGGAAGTGCCCAGGGAACAAGGCCGTCGCGACAACAAGCCGCGCCAGCCGACCGACTCGCCGTTGTACCCGTTACTGGATGCCGCCTCGGAGTTCTACCGCCAGGCCCTGCGCAGCCATCCGACCCGCAAGGCGGCGGTGGACTACCTCAAGGGCCGCGGCCTGTCGGGCGAAATTGCCCGCGACTTCGGCCTGGGCTTCGCGCCGCCGGGCTGGGACAACCTGCTCAAGCACCTGGGCGCAGACACCCTGCAACAAAAGGTGATGATCGACGCCGGCCTGCTGATCGAGAACGCCGAAAGCGGCAAGCGCTATGACCGCTTCCGCGACCGGGTGATGTTCCCGATCCGCGACAGCCGCGGGCGCATCATCGCCTTTGGCGGCCGGGTACTGGGCGACGACAAGCCCAAGTACCTCAACTCCCCGGAAACCCCGGTGTTCCACAAGGGCCAGGAACTCTACGGGCTGTACGAGGCACGCAAGCACAACCGCAACCTCGACGAGATCATCGTCGTCGAGGGCTACATGGACGTGATCGCCCTGGCCCAGCAGGGCCTGCGCAATGCCGTGGCCACCCTCGGCACCGCGACCAGCGAAGAGCACCTCAAGCGCCTGTTCCGCGTGGTGCCCAGCGTGCTGTTCTGCTTCGATGGCGACCAGGCCGGGCGCAAGGCCGCCTGGCGCGCACTGGAATCAACTCTCTCGGCATTGCAGGATGGCCGCCGTGCGCGCTTCCTGTTCCTGCCCGAAGGCGAAGACCCGGACAGCCTGGTACGCGCCGAAGGCACCGATGCCTTCAAGGCGCGGATCAACCAGCACGCGCAGCCACTGGCCGATTATTTCTTCGAGCAACTGAGCAACGAAGCCGACCCGCGCTCGCTGGAAGGCAAGGCACACATGGCGACCTTGGCAGCACCGTTGATCGAAAAGATCCCCGGCGCCAACCTGCGTCAGCTGATGCGCAACCGCCTGAAGGAAATCACCGGCCTGGACCCACAGCAGGTCGAGCAACTGTCGCAACAGGCTCCGGCGCCCAGCAGTGTGCCGGACTACGACCCTGGCTATGACTACGATGCCATGGCCAGCTTCACCCCCGACTACGGCGACATGCCACAGCACGACTACGCTCCCGTTCATCAGGAACCGGAGTGGAAGCCGAACAAAGGCGGGGGCAAGAAACCATGGAGCGACAAGCCATGGGACAAGAACCGCAAGGGCGGTAAGCCATGGCAGCAGCGCGACGAAGCGCCGCCGCGGGTGCCGGCACCGGTCGAACCACCGACCCTGGCTGCCCTGCGCACCTTGCTGCACCACCCGCTGCTGGCCGGCAAGGTCGAGGATGCCAGCCACTTCGCCGACGAAGAACACCTGTACAGCCAGCTGCTGGTGGCCCTGATCGAAGCTGCGCAGAAGAATCCTGGGCTAAGCTCAATGCAGCTGATCGCACGTTGGCACGGCACTGAACAAGGCCGCCTGCTGCGGGCCCTGGCCGAAAAGGAATGGTTGATCGTGGCTGACAACCTTGAACAACAGTTTTTCGACACTATAACTAGCTTGTCCGCCCGCCAACGCGAGCGCAGCCTGGAACAACTGCTCAGGAAATCACGTCAAAGCGAATTGACCAGCGAGGAAAAATCACAGCTCCTCGCCCTGCTGAGCCGGAATGTTCCCGCACAAACGCCGACCTCATCTGGCGCGTGAGGCCCATGCTCGGGTATAATCCTCGGCTTGTTTTTTGCCCGCCAAGACCTTCAGTGGATAGGGTGTTATGTCCGGAAAAGCGCAACAGCAGTCTCGTATCAAAGAGTTGATCACCCGCGGTCGTGAGCAGGGCTACCTGACTTACGCGGAGGTCAACGACCACCTGCCTGAGGATATTTCAGATCCGGAACAGGTGGAAGACATCATCCGCATGATCAACGACATGGGGATCAACGTATTCGAGAGTGCTCCGGATGCGGATGCCCTTCTGTTGGCGGAAGCCGACACCGACGAAGCCGCGGCCGAAGAAGCCGCTGCTGCGTTGGCGGCAGTTGAAACCGATATCGGCCGCACGACCGACCCGGTGCGCATGTACATGCGCGAAATGGGTACCGTTGAGCTGCTGACCCGCGAAGGCGAGATCGAAATCGCCAAGCGGATCGAGGAAGGCATCCGTGAAGTCATGGGCGCCATCGCTCACTTCCCGGGTACTGTCGACTACATCCTTGGCGAATACGACCGCGTAACCGCCGAAGGCGGCCGCCTGTCCGACGTTCTCAGCGGTTACATCGACCCTGACGACAACATTGCCGCGCCGACCGACGAAGTGCCAGTACCTGGCGCCAAGGCCCCTGCGGCCAAGGAAGAGTCGGACGACGAAGAGGAAGAAAGTGAAGGCAGTGACGACGAGGAAGAGGCCGAAAGCGGTCCTGATCCGGTCGTCGCAGCCCAGCGCTTCGGCGCCGTTGCCGATCAGCTTCAGGCCACTAACAAGGTCCTGAAGAAGGGCGGCCGCAACGTCAAGGAAAGCATCGAGGCCCTGCAGGCCCTGGCTGATCTGTTCATGCCGATCAAGCTGGTGCCGAAGCAGTTCGACGTTCTGGTCGAGCGCGTGCGCGATGCCCTGAACCGCCTGCGTCAGCAAGAGCGTGCAATCATGCAGCTGTGCGTGCGTGACGCCCGCATGCCGCGTGCCGACTTCCTGCGCCTGTTCCCGAGCAACGAAACCGACCAGACCTGGTCCGGCGACCTGGCCAAGCGCAACACCAAGTGGGCTGCCGCCCTGGGTGAAAAGGACGCCGCCATCGTCGCTTGCCAGCAGAAGCTGATCGACCTTGAGACCGAGACCGGCCTGACCGTCGCCGAGATCAAGGAAATCAACCGTCGCATGTCCATCGGTGAGGCGAAAGCCCGCCGCGCCAAGAAAGAAATGGTCGAGGCGAACCTGCGTCTGGTGATCTCCATCGCCAAGAAGTACACCAACCGTGGCCTGCAGTTCCTCGACCTGATCCAGGAAGGCAACATCGGCTTGATGAAAGCGGTGGACAAGTTCGAATACCGTCGCGGCTACAAATTCTCGACGTACGCTACCTGGTGGATCCGCCAGGCGATCACCCGCTCGATCGCCGACCAGGCGCGCACCATCCGTATTCCGGTGCACATGATCGAGACGATCAACAAGCTCAACCGGATTTCCCGCCAGATGCTGCAGGAAATGGGTCGTGAACCGACCCCGGAAGAGCTCGGTGAGCGCATGGAAATGCCTGAGGACAAGATCCGCAAGGTATTGAAGATCGCCAAAGAGCCGATCTCCATGGAAACCCCGATCGGTGACGACGAAGATTCGCACCTGGGCGACTTCATCGAGGACTCGACCATGCAGTCCCCGATCGACGTGGCCACGGTCGAAAGCCTCAAGGAAGCGACCCGTGACGTGCTCTCGGGCCTGACCGCACGCGAAGCCAAGGTGCTGCGCATGCGCTTCGGTATCGACATGAACACCGACCACACCCTCGAAGAGGTGGGCAAGCAGTTCGACGTGACCCGTGAGCGGATCCGTCAGATCGAAGCGAAGGCGTTGCGCAAATTGCGCCACCCGACTCGCAGCGAGCACCTGCGCTCCTTCCTCGACGAGTGATGACAAACCCCGGCCCAGGCCGGGGTTTTTCTTATCCGACAAATAGTTGTGATCGGCCGCTCGGCTGGCTGAATGCCCGTCTACACTCGACTTCAGACTAACTGAATGCGAGGCCGCTATGCTGCCGATGCCGGCCATTCTGTTGTTGCTCCTGATGCTGTGGAACACAACGGCCGGCGCCCTGACCCTGACAGACGAGGAAAAAACCTGGCTCGCTGCCCACCCGCAGTTGAGACTGGGCGTCGACGCCTCCTGGCCACCATTCGAATTTCGTGACCAGGAGGGCCGGTACCAGGGATTGGCCGCCGATTACATCGCCTTGCTCCAGGATCGCCTGGGAGTATCACTGAAACCGGTCGAGCCCAGCAGCTGGACCGAGGTACTGCAGCAGGCGCGCGAAGGGCGTATCGACCTACTGCCCGGCGTCATGTCGACGCCGGAACGTCAGGGCTACCTGGCATTCACCCGACCCTACCTTGATTTCCCCATCGTCATCCTGGCCCATGAAGGCGGCCCGCAACCGCGCACGCTCAAGGACTTGTATGGGCTCAAGGTGGCCGTGGTGGAAAACTACGCGCCCCATGAACTGCTCCGTACCCACCACCCAGACCTCAACCTGGTGGCGATGGCCAATGTCAGCTCGACCCTGCAGGCACTGGCCACCGACGCGGTGGACGCCGTGGTCGGCGACCTCGCCTCGAGCATCTGGAGCTTGCGCCAGCTCAAGCTCGAAGGGCTGTACGTGAGCGGCGAAACGCCCTACCGCTATCAACTGGCAATGGCCGCGCCCCGTGACCAGCAGGTACTTATCGGCATTCTCGACAAGGTGATGGCCGACATGTCCAGCGATGAAGTCAGCCACATCCAGCAGCGCTGGGTTGGCAACGTGGTCGACCAGCGCAGCTTCTGGCGCGACACGCTGCTCTATGGCCTGCCCGCCGTCCTGCTGCTGATCGCCATTCTCGCCGTGGTCATCCGTATCAATCGCCGGCTCAGTTCGGAAATTTCCCGGCGCATCGCCCTGGAGCAGGAGCTGCGCAGCAGCGAATACCACTACCGCGGCCTGATCGAAAGCCTGTCGGCAATCGCCTGGGAAGCCGACGCCAACGACTTCACCTACAGCTACGTCTCGCCCCATGCCGAAGACCTGCTGGGCTACCCCCTGCACGACTGGCTCAAGCCCGGTTTCTGGCGCAGCATCCTGCACCCCGACGACGCACTCTGGGCCCAGGCCTTCTGCGAGAGTGAAACCGCTGCCGGGCGTGATCACAGCCTCGATTACCGCGTGATGCGCGCCGACGGCCAAGCGCTTTGGGTACGCAACATCGTCAGCATGATCGAACACGGCCACCGGCCCGTGATGCGCGGCCTGATGATCGACATCAGCGAGACCAAACGCACCGAAGACGCCCTGCGCCTGTCAGAACAGAAGTTCGCCTCGGTGTTCGAGCAGTGCCCGGACATTCTGCTGATCGCACGGCACAGCGATGGCGTGCTGCTCGAGGTCAATGAAGCCTTCGAAGAGCAGATTGGCCTGACACCGGGCGAAGTAATCGGCCGTACCGCCACCGAGCTCAACTTGTGGGGCATCGAAGGCATGGGCCCGAGGCTGCTCGAACGCCTGCACCAAGGCGGCATCCGCAATATCGAAATGACCTTCCGCCGCAGCAACGGCCAGTTGTTCACCGGCCTGACCTCAGCCGAAACCTTCGAGCTTGACGGCACCCTGGCGCTGGTCGTGGCCGTTCGCGACATCAACCAGCTCAAGGAAACCCAGCAACAGTTGCAGACTTCCGAGGAAAAGTTCGCCAAGGCCTTCCACGCCTCCCCAGACGGCCTGCTGCTGTCGCGCCAGAGCGATGGCCTGCTGCTGGAGGTCAACGAGGGCTTCTGCCGCCTGACCGGTTACGAATTCAACCCGCCTATCGACCAGACCTCGTTCGACCTGGGGATCTGGGTCGATCTCAACGAACGCAAGCGCCTGATCGACCAGCTTGGCCGCGATGGCTTCGTGCGAGACTTCAGTTGCCACCTGCGCCGCAGCGATGGGCAAATTCGCCTCTGCGAACTGTCGGCTCGACCACTGCCCATCGGTGGCGTCGACTGCATGCTGACCATCGCCCGCGACATCACCGAACGCCACCTGATGCAGGAAAAACTGCAACTGGCTGCCACCGTGTTCGAGAATACTGCTGAAGGCGTTCTGATTACCGACACCGACCAACGCATCAGCGCAGTCAACCGTGCCTTCAGCGAGATCACCGGCTACAGCGAGATCGAAGCACTCGGCCAGACCCCGCGCCTGCTCGCCTCTGGTCAGCATGACAGCGCTTTCTACGCTGCCATGTGGCACCAGCTCACGGCTGAAGGTCACTGGCAGGGCGAAATCTACAACAAGCGCAAGAATGGCGAGATGTATCCCGGCTGGCTGACCATCAGCGCCGTACGCAACAGCGAGCGCGACGTCACCCACTTCGTCGCCGTGTTCGCCGACATTTCCAGCCTCAAGCATGCCCAGGCCAAACTCGATTACCAGGCCCACCACGACCCACTGACCGGCCTGCCCAACCGCGCCCTCTTCGAAAACCGGCTGCAGGCCGTGCTGACCTGCTCGCAGGTCTCCAACCGCCAGGGCGCGGTGCTGTTCCTCGACCTGGACCGTTTCAAACACATCAACGACAGCCTCGGTCACCCCGTCGGCGACCTGCTGCTCAAAGGCATCGCCCAACGCCTCAAGGAGCAAGTGCGCGACGTCGACACCGTGGCCCGTCTGGGTGGCGACGAGTTCATCATCCTGCTGCCCGGCCTGCACAAGCCCAGCGATGCCCATGCCATCGCCAACAAGCTGTTGGCCTGCTTCGTCGCCCCGTTCCAGGCCGGCGAGCACGAGTTCTTCACCAGCGCCAGCATCGGCATCAGCCTCTACCCGCAGGATGGCACCGACGTCGCCACGCTGATCCGCAACGCCGACGCCGCCATGTACCGCTCCAAGGCCAAAGGCCGCAACCGCGTGGAAGCCTACACCCGTGACCTGACCGTGCAGGCCAGTGAACGCATCGCCATGGAACACGAGTTGCGCCGCGCCATCGAGCGTAACGAGATGAGCCTGAGCTTCCAGCCCAAGCTGAGCCTCAAGACCCAGACCCTGGTCGGGGCCGAAGCGCTGATTCGCTGGAGCCACCCGACATTCGGCGAGGTACCGCCCGAGCATTTCATTCACCTGGCCGAAGAGAACGGCACCATTCTCCAGCTGGGCGACTGGGTGCTGGAACAGGCTTGCCAGCAGATGCACCGCTGGAAGAAGGCTTACCAGGCCTTTGGGCCACTGTCGATCAACCTGGCGGGCGCGCAGCTGCGCCACCCCAACCTCGCCAAGCGCATCGAGCATCTGTTGAAGGTCTACCAGCTGAAAGCGGGTGACCTGCAGCTGGAAATCACCGAAAACTTCATCATGAGCCAGGCCGAAGAGGCATTGGCCGTATTGCACCAGCTCAAGAAGCTGGGCGTGCAGCTGGCGATCGACGACTTCGGCACCGGCTACTCGTCGCTGAGCTACCTCAAGCGCCTGCCGCTGGACATCCTCAAGATCGACAAATCGTTCATCCGCGGCCTGCCGGATGACCCGCACGATGCCGCCATCGCCCGCGCCATCATTGCACTGGGGCGCAGCATGCAATTGACGATCATTGCCGAGGGCGTGGAGAATCAGGCGCAGCAACGCTTCCTTGCCGCCGAGGGCTGCGAGCAGATCCAGGGCTACATTGTCAGCCTGCCATTGCCGCCGGATGAGTTCGCAGCGGCGTTTCTTCGTATAGCACTGTCTGATCTTTCGGATGGCACGCTTTCAAAACCCTCGTTATAATCCCGGGCACTTACTGAGGGCCTATAGCTCAGTTGGTTAGAGCAGAGGACTCATAATCCTTTGGTCCACGGTTCGAGTCCGTGTGGGCCCACCAGACATGAAAAAGCCGCGCATCTGCGCGGCTTTTTCGTTTGCGAGCGATCATGCCTAGCAGATCAGATGCGCATTTTCGACACGGCAACTTTCAGGTTTACCGGCAGAGAAAGCGCCAAAGTCGGCGGCGAGCCGCACGATATCAATCGGCCGCTACCCTGTCCACGCAGCCTGGCCGGCCTGGACAAGCGTGAAGACAGCGGCCTGCGCTTCCTGCCGTTCCACGATCTGGCAGCAATCTGGCTCAGGTTTCCACAGGCTCACGAGGCCCACTGGGACAACCAACGCCCAGGCGACCTGATGTTCGGGGCCTGGATCCGCAGTGATACTGGCTTCGACAAACACACCGGCAACTATTCTGGCGAGCCCGCCGAATCCAGTCGCAGCGAGCTGGTGCTTTCGGTAGTGATCTGTGACGAACCAAAAGAGGGAAATTGGTACAACGAGTACTGGACCAATATCGGCTACCCCGAGCATGGCGAAGTCAACTCAACCGACATGCCAGGCTATCGCTGCTATGCCAACGCCATTCCCCTGGCTCAACTGGCGGACAGCGCTTCGGTGGATGCGGCCCTGCGCACCTGGTGTGCGCATGCCAGCGCCAAGCTCGACACTCCCATTGGGCTTTATCCTCGGCATCGATAGGCAACTGACCATGACCGTGGGCTGGAAGCGACATGATCAGGCAAACACTGGCTGAGCGCAGGGAACGCCATGTAGGCTAGCGAGCCCACTGCAGAGACTCACCATGTCGGACTCCCGCCCCATCACCCTCGACGAAATCGACCGGCAGCTGATCGCCCTGCTGCAGATCAACGCTCGCGAAAGCGTCGCCACCCTCGCCCGCCAGCTCGGCATCGCCCGCACCACGGTCAACTCGCGCCTGGAACGGCTGGAAAAGAACAAGGTCATCACCGGCTATGGCGTGCGCCTTGGCCAGCGCCTGATGGGCGGTGGGCTGCAGGCCTATGTCGGGATCAAGGTGCAGCCACGCTCCGGCAAGGAAGTGGTGCGTCGCCTGAGTGCCATGGGGCAGGTACAGCAGCTGTGCGCGGTGAGTGGCGAGTTCGATTACGTGGCCTGGCTGCGCAGCGATTCACCGGAGCAACTCGACCAGTTGCTGGACCAGATTGGCAGTGTCGAGGGAGTGGAGAAGACCACCACGTCGATCATCCTCAGCAGCAAGGTCGATCGCGGACAGCCTGTCTGATCCGAGCTGCCCAGATGCAGGCGATGTCATCAGAGGAACCGGAGGGCTTAGAAAAATCCGGTTTTCTGATCCCCTCAGGCACAAGGGCAAACGGGGCGGCATCCGTGTCATTTACTACTACTGGCTATCGGGCATGCAGTTCTGGTTGTTCACCCTTTACGGGAAAGACATGCAGGATGACCTGACAGATCAACAGCGAAAAACGCTGAAAACGATGCTCGAACGCGAATACCTGATGAGGACATACCATGCACCGCAACCTCTTCACTGAACTCAGCGAAGGCTTCGACGCCCTGGCCGAGGAGCGTGCAGGAAAAATGACCCTGCGCTCGCACAAGGTGAATTACCAGGAACTCGCGCCACTGGCTCCCAACGAGTTGCTTGAACTGCGCCAGCAACTGAACATGTCCAGAGCAGTCTTCGCGAACTATCTGCGGACCAATGCCCGAACGCTGGAGAACTGGGAGCAAGGTCGCTCCAAGCCGAATGCGCAAGCCATCGCCTTGATCCGCCTGGTACAAAAGTTCCCCGAAACGGTGGAGCACCTTGCAGCAATCAGCTGATCGTTAAAACTAATGTAATTCTGGTCATAGCGACGATAAAAACTACATTCCGCCATCATTCTGCATCTTAATTACGAACACCCCGCTTCATAAAATGACCACCAGCCATCTCCTATACTCAGGCTCCGCCCCTCGCGCAGCCGCTCTGGCAAGGTCACTTCATGAACAAGAAAAACCGCCACCCCGCCGACGGCAAACAGCCCATCACCATCTTCGGCCCGGACTTCCCTTTCGCCTTCGACGACTGGCTGGAGCACCCGGCCGGCCTGGGCAGCATTCCGGCTGAGCGCCATGGTGAGGAAGTCGCCATCGTCGGCGCCGGTATCGCCGGCCTGGTCGCGGCCTACGAATTGATGAAGCTGGGCCTCAAGCCCGTGGTGTACGAGGCCTCGAAGCTCGGCGGGCGGCTGCGATCGCAGGCCTTCAACGGCACCGACGGCGTCATCGCCGAGCTCGGCGGCATGCGCTTTCCGGTGTCCTCCACCGCCTTCTACCACTACGTCGACAAGCTGGGCCTGGAAACCAGGCCCTTCCCCAACCCGCTGACGTCCGCATCGGGCAGCACGGTGATCGACCTCGAAGGCCAGACCTACTACGCCGAAAAGGCCAGTGACCTGCCGAAACTGTTCCATGAAGTGGCAGACGCCTGGGCGGATGCGCTGGAGAGCGGCGCCAGGTTCGCCGACATCCAGCAGGCGATCCGTGACCGTGACGTACCTCGGCTGAAAGAGTTGTGGAACAAACTGGTACCGCTGTGGGACGACCGCACCTTCTACGACTTTGTCGCTACCTCGCGCTCGTTCGCCCAGCTGAGCTTCCAGCACCGCGAAGTGTTCGGCCAGGTCGGTTTCGGCACTGGCGGCTGGGACTCGGACTTCCCCAACTCGATGCTGGAAATCTTCCGCGTGGTGATGACCAACTGCGACGATCACCAGCACCTGATCGTCGGTGGCGTGGAACAGGTGCCACAGGGTATCTGGCGCCATGTGCCGGAGCGTTGCGCCCATTGGCCGGAAGGCACCAGTCTCAGCTCGCTGCATGGCGGCGCACCGCGCACCGGGGTCAGGCGCATCGCCCGCGCGACCGACGGGCGCCTGGCGGTCACCGACAACTGGGGCGATACCCGCCACTATGGTGCAGTACTCGCCACCTGCCAGAGCTGGCTGCTGACCACCCAGATCGACTGCGAAGAGTCGCTGTTCTCGCAGAAGATGTGGATGGCTCTGGACCGCACCCGCTACATGCAGTCTTCGAAAACCTTCGTCATGGTCGACCGGCCGTTCTGGAAGGACAAGGACCCTCAGACCGGCCGCGACCTGATGAGCATGACCCTCACTGATCGCCTCACCCGCGGGACCTACCTGTTCGACAACGGTGACGACAAACCGGGGGTGATCTGCCTGTCCTACGCCTGGATGAGCGACGCTCTGAAGATGCTGCCGCATCCCGTGGAAAAGCGCGTGCAGCTGGCCCTGGATGCACTGAAGAAGATCTACCCCAAGACCGATATCGCCGGGCATATCATCGGCGACCCGATCACCATTTCCTGGGAGGCCGACCCGCACTTCCTCGGCGCCTTCAAGGGCGCGCTGCCGGGCCACTACCGCTACAACCAGCGCATGTACGCGCACTTCATGCAGCAGGACATGCCCGCCGAACAGCGCGGCATGTTCATTGCCGGTGACGATGTGTCGTGGACCCCGGCCTGGGTCGAAGGTGCGGTGCAGACGTCGCTGAATGCGGTGTGGGGTATCATGAACCACTTCGGTGGTCACACCCACCCGGACAACCCAGGCCCGGGTGATGTGTTCGACGAGATCGGGCCCATCGCCCTGGCTGACTGAAACCAAGGAGGCAGCATGCGCATCGCTCTGTTCCAGGGCGCACCCAACCCGCTGGACGTGCCCGGCAACCTGCAACGGCTGCGCCACCAGGCGCAGCTGGCGGCCGAGCGTGGCGCGCAATTGCTGGTGTGCCCGGAGATGTTCCTGAGCGGCTACAACATCGGCCTGGCGCAGGTCGAACGGCTGGCTGAAACCGACGATGGTCCCTCGGCCATGGAAGTGGTGGAGATCGCCCAGGCGCACCGTATCGCTATCGTCTACGGCTACCCGGAGCGCGCCGATGACGGGGCGATCTACAACAGCGTGCAGTTGATCGATGCCCATGGCCGCAGCCTGTGCAATTACCGCAAGACCCACCTGTTCGGCGAGCTGGACCGGGCGATGTTCAGCCCTGGCGCCGATCATTTCCCGGTGGTCGAGCTGGAGGGCTGGAAGGTGGGCATGCTGATCTGCTACGACATCGAGTTCCCGGAGAACGCCCGGCGCCTGGCGTTGGCAGGAGCCGAGCTGATCCTGGTGCCGACGGCGAACATGACGCCGTACGACTTCGTCTGCCAGGTGACCGTGCGCTCGCGGGCGCAGGAGAACCAGTGCTACCTGGTGTATGCCAACTACTGCGGGGCCGAGGACGAGATCCTCTACTGCGGGCAGAGCAGCATCATCGGGCCCGATGGCAGCCTGCTGGCCATGGCCGGGCGCGATGAGTGCCAGTTGCTGGCTGAGCTGGAGCATGAGCGGGTGGTGCGGGGGCGTGAGGCGTTTCCTTACCTGACCGATCTGCGTCAAGAGTTGCATCTGCGCCAGGGCTGACAGGGGCCGCTTTGCGGCCCATTCGCGGGACAAGCCCGCTCCTACAGGAATCGCATATGCCTAGGCTTGCCCCGCGAATGGGCCGGGCCTGCCTTGCAAATGGGTTAGCATGAACACCTGCCCCGGAGTTCCCATGCCTGACACCACCCGCCACCTCACCCTCGCCAACGGCTTGCAGCTGACCCTGCGCCACGCCCCGCGCCTGAAGCGCTCGGCGGCCGCCTTGAGGGTGCATGCGGGAAGCCATGATGCCCCAACCGCATGGCCTGGGCTGGCCCACTTCCTGGAACACCTGTTCTTCCTCGGCACCGCACGCTTCCCTCTTGAAGACGGCCTGATGCGCTACGTCCAGGCCCTTGGCGGCCAGGTCAATGCCAGCACCCGCGAGCGCACCACCGACTTCTTCTTTGAACTGCCGCCCGCCGCACTGGCCGGTGGCCTGGAGCGCCTGTGCCAGATGCTTGCCGAACCGGACCTGAGCATCGAACGGCAAAGCCGCGAGCGGGAAGTCATCCACGCCGAATTCATCGCCTGGTCACGCAACCCGCAGGCGCAGCAGCAGTTTGCCTTGCTGCAATCGGTGGCTGGCGATCATCCGCTGGTCGGCTTCCATGCAGGCAACCGCTATTCCCTCGTTTTGCACAATATTGCCTTCCAGCAAGCGCTCACGGGCTTTCACCAGCGCTTCTACCAGGGCGGCCAGATCACCCTGAGTCTCTGTGGCCCGCAGCCACTGGATGAACTTGAACAACTCGGCAAGCAATACGCCGGGGTCTTCGAAACGGGCGGCCTTGTGCCACAAGCCTTGCCACCCGCCTTGGCCGCCAACAAGCCGCTATTGTTCGCCCACGAGGGCCTGCCCGCAGGTGCAGAGCAGGCGCTGGAACTGCTGCTAACCAACCTCGGCGACAACCGCCCCGGCACTTGGCTGAATGCTCTCGAACAGCGCGGCTGGCTCAAAGCGTGCCAGGTCGAGAAGTTGTATGCCTTCGCCGGGCAACTGCTCTGGCACATCGACCTGAAACTCGCCGCGGATGCCGACACCGGTGAAGCGCTGAAGCTGCTGCATGGCTGGTTCGACTTCATCCGCCAGTCAGACTCCGCCCTACTCAACAGCGCGTTTGGCCGCCTGCAACGACGTCGCGAACGCAGCGCCAGTGCACTGGAGCTGGCCCGCCGCGACAGCGCCGGGCAGCTGTTTGCAGCACTTGATAAACAAGCTCTGGGCGCGCTCGAAGCGTTGCTTGAACAGCTGCCACGTCAGGCATACGGGCAATGGCAACTGCCTGCGACCGAGCCGTTGTTGTTCGATGAACTACCCACCGATCTTACTGCGGAGCTGCCACCTGCGCTGGCCATGAGCGACCTGCTTCCACCCGCCAGGCAATACGCAGCACTTTATCTGCGCTGGCACGTGCCATCGGCATTGCGCCAGCGCCTGCAGAGTGTACTTGAACGCGCCTTGCATCCCCTGCAGGCACGTTGCGAACAGGCCTGCGTGCAACTGCAGTTCAACGCTTCTGGCGAATACTGGCAGCTACGTTGCGCTGGCCACCCGGCAGCCGTGGTACGCGCCACAGGCCAGGCGCTGGCGCTCATGCAGGCGCCCTCCAACTGGCAGCCATCGCCACCCGAGGCGCCCGCCCTGATACCGATCAGGGCATTGATCAATCAGCTATCTGACGCCGTGTTCGGCACTCTCCCCGCCGAAACGCCGCTCTGCACACTCGATCAGGCGCTGCTCGACGACGCCTGGCAGCACAGCCACTGGCAGGGCCTGGCTGTAGGCTTCGACACCAGCGCCGCGCAGGCGCTGGGCGCAGTGCTGCAAGGCTGCCCAGGACAAGGCGCGGTGCCCACGCCTGCCGCCCTCTGGACCGGCCATCGCTGGCACCATGCCAAGGTGCCGGGCAGTGAACATGCCCTGCTGCTGTTCTGCCCACTACCCGCCGGGCAGCAAGCCATTGGTCGACTCCTGGCCCAGCTGCTGCAAGGCCCGGTGTATCAACGACTGCGAGTCGAGCTGCAACTTGGCTATGCCGTTTTCAGTACCTTCCGTCAGATCGAAGGCATCGGTGGCCTGCTGTTCGGTGTGCAGTCGCCACATGCCAGCCAGGGCGAAATCCTCGATCACCTGCGCGAGCTTCTGGGCCAGGGTGTCACACTCGATAGCCATGCTCGCCAGGCACTGGCCGAGCAGTTCGACGAGCCTGCCATGGCCAACGCCGAGGTCGCCGAATGGGCATGGCAGACACACCTGGCCACACAACCCGGCGATCTACTTGCGCTGCAGCGGGCTATTCTGATGACGCAACAAGCGGATCTGGACGACCTGCTAAGCGGCCTGCTCGGCTACGATTGCGCCTGGCTTTGCCTGGCCAACAGCGCCGCGCCGGATGCGTCCTGGCACTGATCTCGCGGGGATTGTTACGTTTACTGCAAGGGCGCTTATCAAAGAATTAACCTTTCAGTACAAAAATTTCTTGTAAGATAACGCTATCTCAGCCAATGGAACCTCCAGCTCCAGGTGGCACCCAATGAGTAGCTGAAGCACCCCAACCCCATCCGGAAGGAGAACGCCCATGTGGACCAAACCTGCATACACTGACCTGCGTATCGGCTTCGAAGTGACCATGTACTTCGCCAACCGCTAAGCCCTGCTTTGCGGTTCGACGCCTCGGCCCGCCGGGGCGTCGTCGTTTTTCCGATACGGCTTTTCGCAGAAGGAGTGGCCATGTACATCCAGATTCTCGGTTCCGCCGCCGGCGGTGGTTTCCCGCAGTGGAACTGCAACTGCGTCAACTGCAAGGGCTATCGCGACGGCAGCCTGCGTGCCACGGCGCGCACCCAGTCGTCCATCGCCCTGTCCGACGACGGTGAGCACTGGATCCTGTGCAATGCCTCGCCCGACATCCGCGCCCAGCTCCAGGCCTTCGCGCCGATGCAGCCGGCGCGTGCCCTGCGCGACACCGGCATCAACGCCATCGTCCTGCTCGACAGCCAGATCGACCACACCACCGGCCTGCTCAGCCTGCGCGAAGGCTGCCCACACCAGGTCTGGTGCACCGACATGGTCCACCAGGACCTGACCACCGGCTTCCCGTTGTTCAACATGCTCAGCCACTGGAACGGTGGCCTGCAGTGGAACCGCATCGAGCTTGAAGGCAGTTTCGTCATCGACGCTTGCCCCAACCTCACGTTCACCCCCTTCCCCCTGCGTAGCGCCGCGCCGCCCTACTCGCCGCACCGCTTCGACCCGCACCCGGGTGACAACCTCGGTCTGCTGGTCGAGGACACGCGCACCGGCGGCAAGCTGTTCTACGCCCCTGGCCTCGGCCAGGTCGATGACCAGCTGCTGCAGATGATGCACGGCGCTGACTGCCTGCTGGTCGACGGCACACTGTGGGAGGATGATGAAATGCAGCGCCGCGGTGTCGGCACCCGCACCGGCCGCGAGATGGGCCACCTGGCGCAGAACGGCCCGGGTGGCATGCTCGAGGTGCTCGACGGCTTCCCGCGCCAACGCAAGGTGCTCATCCACATCAACAACACCAACCCGATCCTCGACGAAGATTCCCCCGAGCGCGCCGAAGTGCAGCGCCGCGGCGTCGAAGTCGCCTTCGATGGCATGAGCATCGAGCTGTAAGGAGGCCCCGTGAGCGACGCACTGCCAATGTCACCTGCCGAATTCGAGCAGGCCCTGCGCGCCAAGGGCGCCTACTACCACATCCACCACCCGTACCATGTGGCGATGTACGAGGGCCGCGCCACCCGCGAGCAGATTCAGGGCTGGGTGGCCAACCGCTTCTATTACCAGGTCAACATCCCAATGAAGGATGCCGCGATCCTGGCCAACTGCCCGGACCGCGAAATCCGCCGCGAGTGGATCCAGCGCCTGCTCGACCATGACGGCGCGCCCGGCGAGGACGGCGGTATCGAAGCCTGGCTGCGCCTGGGTCAGGCGGTCGGCCTCGACCCCGACCAGTTGCGCTCCCAGGAACTGGTGCTGCCAGGCGTGCGCTTCGCCGTCGATGCCTACGTCAACTTCGCCCGCCGTGCCAGCTGGCAGGAGGCGGCCAGCAGCTCGCTGACCGAGCTGTTCGCCCCGCAGATCCACCAGTCGCGCCTGGACAGCTGGCCGCAGCACTACCCGTGGATCGACCCCGCCGGCTACGAGTATTTCCGCACCCGCCTGGGCCAGGCTCGGCGCGACGTGGAACACGGTCTGGCGATCACTTTGCAGCACTACACCACCCGCGCGGGCCAGGAGCGTATGCTGGAAATCCTGCAGTTCAAGCTGGATATCCTCTGGAGCATGCTCGACGCCATGAGCATGGCCTACGAGCTGAATCGCCCGCCCTATCACACCGTCACCCAGCAACGGGTCTGGCACAAGGGGATTGCCCTATGAGTTTCGACCGCAAGCAAGTGCCGAACTGGCGCCCCGGCTACCGCTTCCAGTACGAACCGGCACAGAAAGGCCATGTGCTGCTGTACCCCGAGGGCATGATCAAGCTCAACGACAGCGCCGGCCTGATCGGCGGGTTGATCGACGGCAAGCGTGACGTGGCGGCGATCATTGCCGACCTCGAACAACAATTCCCTGGTGTGCCCGAAGTCGCCGACGACATCGAGCAATTCATGGAGGTGGCCCGTGCCGAACACTGGATCACCCTCGCCTGAGGTGCCGGTCGGCCTGCCGCTGTGGCTGCTGGCCGAGCTGACCTACCGCTGCCCGCTGCAGTGCCCGTACTGCTCCAACCCACTGGATTTCGCCGCCCAGGGCCAGGAGCTGAGCACCGAGCAGTGGTTCAAGGTAATGGCCGAGGCCCGCGAGATGGGCGCTGCGCAGATCGGCTTCTCCGGTGGCGAACCGCTGGTGCGCCAGGACCTCGCCGAACTGATTGGCGAGGCTCGCCGGCTGGGCTACTACACCAACCTGATCACCTCCGGCATCGGCCTGACCGAAGCGCGCATCGCCGCCTTCAAGGAGGCCGGGCTGGACCATATCCAGATCAGCTTCCAGGCCAGTGACGAGCAGGTCAACAACCTGCTGGCCGGCTCGAAGAAGGCCTTTGCGCAGAAGCTGGAGATGGCCCGTGCGGTGAAGGCCCACGGTTATCCGATGGTGCTCAACTTCGTCACCCACCGGCACAACATCGACAAGATCGACCGCATCATCGAGTTGTGCATTGCTCTCGAGGCGGATTTTGTCGAGCTTGCCACTTGCCAGTTCTACGGCTGGGCGCACCTCAACCGCCTGGGCCTGCTACCGACCCGCGCGCAGCTCGAACGTGCCGAACGCATCACCAACGAGTACCGGGCAAAGCTCAAGGCCGCGGGCAGCCCGTGCAAGCTGATTTTCGTCACCCCGGACTATTACGAGGAACGCCCCAAGGCCTGCATGAACGGCTGGGGCAGCCTGTTCCTGACCATCACACCGGACGGCACAGCCCTGCCCTGCCACGGCGCCCGGCAATTGCCGGTGCAGTTCCCCAACGTGCGCGACCATGACCTGCACCACATCTGGTACGACTCGTTCGGCTTCAACCGCTTCCGCGGTTACGACTGGATGCCCGAGCCGTGCCGTTCGTGCGACGAAAAGGAAAAGGACTTCGGCGGCTGCCGTTGCCAGGCCTTCATGCTGACCGGCGATGCCAGCAAGGCCGACCCGGTGTGCGCCAAGTCGGCCGACCACGGCATCATCCTCAAGGCCCGCGAAGAGGCGGAGACCGCCCAACTCGCCATCGAAGAGATGACCTTCCGCAATGAGCGCAACTCTCGTGTCATCGTCCGCGGCTGACTTCAGCGCTGCCCAGGCCGTTGCCGCCGGCACAGACTTTGCCGAACTCAAAGTCAGTGCCGAGGGGTTGTTCTGGAACGAATTCCGCCCGGCCGATGGTGCCTGCCGCATCTGGCAGTGGCGTGACCAGCAGGCGCGCTGCCTCACGCCCGATGGTTTCAGCGTGCGTAGCCGGGTTTACGAGTACGGTGGTGGCAGTTTCTGCCTGGGTGGCGATGGGCTGCTGTTCGTCAACGAAAAGGATCAGCAGGTCTATACCCAGCGCCTCGAAGGTGACGCACCACGCGCCCTGACCGACCAGGCCGATTGCCGCTATGGCGATGTGCAGTGGCACGACGGCAAGGTGCTGGCAGTCGAAGAACGTCATGGCGAAAGCGTCGAACATCGCCTGGTGGCACTGGACGGTACCACCCGCGAGGTGCTCGCCGAAGGCGCCGACTTCTATGCTTCACCTACGATCAGCGCGGATGGACAACGCCTGGCCTGGGTCGAATGGGACCGCCCGGCACAGCCCTGGACCATCACCCGGCTGATGTGCCGAGAACGCTGCCCCAGCGGCAACTGGGGAACGGTACGCTGCATGGCGGCCGATGACGAATCACTGCAACAGCCCCGCTTCGATGCTCAAGACCGGTTGTATTGCCTGTCCGACCGCAATGGCTTCTGGCAACCGTGGGGCGAAATCGACGGCCGCTGGCAAGCCCTGCCAGCAGAGCCTGCGGACCACGCCGCCGCGCCCTGGCAACTGGGCACCAGCACTTGGCTGCCCATGGGGCCGCAGAGCTACCTGGCCAGCTGGTTCGAAGGTGGCTTCGGGCAATTGGGCCTGCGCTCGGACGATGGACGGGTGGAGCGATTCGCCAGCGCCTATACCCGCTTCCGCAGTCTGGCCATGGATACCGAATACCTGTATGCCGTCGCGGCCTCGCCGATCAGCCCACCAGCAGTGATTGCCATTGCCCGGGCAAACCATGAGGTCATCGTGCTGGCCGGTGGCGCAGAAGTGCTTCCTGCGGCGCACATCAGCCTGCCGCAATCGATTCGTTACGAGAGCGGCGACGCGTTTGCCCATGGCTTCTTCTATCCAGCAAGCAGCACCAAAGGCCCTGCGCCTTTGCTGGTGTTCATCCACGGCGGCCCGACCTCGGCCTGCTACCCGGTGCTCGACCCGCGCATCCAGTACTGGACCCATCGCGGTTTCGCCGTGGCCGACCTGAACTATCGGGGCAGCACCGGTTATGGCCGGGCATACCGCCAGGCGCTGCACCTGCGTTGGGGCGAAAGCGATGTGCAGGATGCCTGTGCCGCCGTCGAGTATCTGGCCGGGCAAGGCCTGATCGACCCTGGCAAGGCCTTCATTCGCGGCGGCAGTGCCGGTGGCTACACCACGCTGTGCGCCCTGGCTTTCCACGAAGTGTTCCGCGCGGGTGCCAGCCTTTACGGGGTCAGTGATCCGATTGCCCTGGGCCAGGCCACGCACAAGTTCGAAAGTGATTACCTGGACTGGCTGATCGGTGACCCGCAGCAGGATGCCGAACGTTATCGCCAGCGCACGCCGCTGCTGCATGCCACGCAGATCAAGGTGCCAGTTATCTTCTTCCAGGGCGACCTGGATGCAGTGGTGGTGCCGGAGCAGACGCGCTCGATGCTGGCCGCGTTGCAAGCCAATGGCATTGAGGCTGAAGGGCATTTCTATGCAGGGGAACGGCACGGATTCCGCAAGGCCGAGAATCTGGCGCATGCGCTGGAGGAAGAGTGGAAATTCTATTGCCGTGTGTTGGAGAACTGACAGCCTGGGGCCGCCGTGCGGCCCCAGGCATCCTCAGCGCTTGGCGATGATATACACCGCATGCACGATCCCCGGGATGTAGCCCAACAGGGTCAGCAGTATGTTCAGCCAGAACGCCCCGCCAAACCCCACCTGCAGAAATACACCCAGCGGCGGCAGGATGATGGCGATGATGATGCGAATGAAGTCCATGCGGGTCTCTCCTGAAGGGGTTACAAGGAAGACCCGTTGCGCTTGCTGGAGGTTCCACAGGCAAAAAAAAACGCCCCGGGCCAAATGAAACAGGCACGGGGCGATGCGCAGAAACGCCAGACGGTTCGTAGAATTCTTGATCAGGCCGGCATTTCGCGGTGGGCCTGTTGTTGCGCATGCAAGCGGGCAAAGGCCCGGGTCAGGCGCAGGAGCATTTCGTCGATATTGCCCTTGCTCACGGTCAGCGCCGGCGAGAAGCGCACGACATCGGCCTGCGGCGCGTTCAGCAGCAAACCTTCATTCAAGGCAGCCTCGACCAGTTCCTTGGCCAGGTTTTCCTGCAACTGCAACGCCCACAGAAGCCCCTGGCCGCGCACTTCGCCCTGGCCATAGCGGCCGGCCAAGCGGCTCAGGCCATCACGCAGATGACGACCACTGTCCTGCACCTGCCCGAAGAAGCCCGGTTCCAGCACGGTTTCCAGTACGGCCAGACCCGCAGCGCTCATCAGTGCATTGCCGTGATGGCTGCCCTCCAGCTCGCCCGTTTCGGCGCAGCAGGCTGTCCCGCGGGCGAGCAGAGCCGCCAGGGGCACACCGCCACCCAGGCCCTTGCCCAGCGTGATGATGTCGGCACGTACACCGTAGGTCTCTTCCGCCAGCAATGCCCCACAACGGCCAATACCCGTCTGCACTTCGTCGAGAATCAGCAGGATGCCCAGTTCCCGGCAGAGCTTTTCCACACCCTGCAGGTACTCACGTGTCGCCGGGATCACCCCCGCCTCGCCCTGGATCGGCTCGAGCATGATCGCCACGGTGCGCGAATCGACCTCGGCATGCAGCGCCGCCAGGTCGTTGAACGGCACTTTGCTGAACCCCGGCAGGCCCGGCTCGCAGCGGTTGCACGGTAGCGGGTCGGAGGCCGACAGAGCGCCCAGGCTGCGGCCATGGCAGGCCTGACTGGCAGTAATGATGTGGTAGGCGCCGTTGCGGTGCAGCTGGCCCCACTTGCGCGCCAGCTTGATCGCCCCTTCGCAGGCCTCGGCACCGCTGTTGAGCAAGTAAGCCTGGTCGCTACCCGTGCTCTGGCACAGGCGGTTGACCAACGCCAGCAGGCCACGGCTGTGGTAGCCCGCACCCGGGTTGATCAGCGCCTGGGCCTGGTTGCCCAGCGCCTTGACCAGCGCCGTCGGGCTGTGCCCGAGGCTGTTGACCGCGCCGCCCTGGGTGAAGTCCAGATAGGCATGCCCTTCGTTATCCCACAACCAGGAGCCCTGGCCACGCACGAACACTTGCTCCGCACGTTCGGTGCTCGGCATCAGGCGCTCGCGCGACAACTGCGGCGCATCCGCCACGATCACCGGCGCACGCTTGGGCTCGGCAACCGCGGCAGGGGCCGAACGGCGCAGGTTGAACAGGTTCATCGGGGCTCCAACCAATCACGGTAAAGGGCGGCCAGGGGTCCGGTCTTGCTGCCGGCGCTGGATAATTTTGCCTTGCCTATCAAAAGTGTTTTTCAAACGCGGTAACAATGAGCTGATTGATCGCTGTAACCCGTTGGAATACGGCGATAGACTAGGCCTCGGCGGCGTTCGCGGCCATTTCGTTTTCCCAGCTTTTTCGATAAGTGTTACTTATGGATTTTCGCCAACTGCGTTATTTCGTCGCGGTGTATGAAGAAGGCCACGTTGGCCGCGCCGCCGAACGCCTGTCGCTGTCGCAACCGGCTCTGTCACAACAGATTCGCCAGCTTGAGCACAGCCTCGACCTCAGCCTGTTCGAACGCAGCAACAAGCGCCTGCTGCCGACCCTGGCGGCACACACCCTGTACAACCATGCCTTGCCGCTGCTGGATGGCCTGCAACGTGCCCATGAGGCCATGCGCAACTTCAAGGGCCAGTCACTGCGCACCTTGGCCATCGGGGTGCTGCAGACCGTGCGGCCAAGCCTGGTGCCACAGCTGCTGGAGCGTGTGCGCAAGGCCCAGCCGCATCTCGTGGTGCAGATCTACGAACTGTCGGGGCTGGAAATCGAACGGCGGCTGCTCAATGGCAATCTGGACATCGGCATCAGCTACCTGCCACCGCGCCAGCCAGGGCTGCACGGCTCGCTTCTGTACGAAGACGAATTGCAGGTTGTCATCCCGGATACCCACCCTCTGAAGGACTTCAAGAAAGTCTCCATTAAGCAGGCTGCCGAATTGCCCATGCTGATGCTCGGCGAGGAATTCCAGATCCGCCAAATCTGGAAGGAGCAGCTGGCCGCACAGGGCCGCAGGCCGCAGGTGCAAGCCGAGATGAACAACATGGCGGGGATTCTCGACAGCCTGGCGCACACCGCGCTGGCGACCATCCTGCCTGGGCGGGCCAAGGATGCTGCCGAGGATGACCAGGGTTTGCTGTGGAAACCCTTGAGTGAGCCGCGCGTGCCGCTCAAGGTCGGCCTGGTGTTCCGTGATGCCCAGCGCCAACAGGCGTCGGTGGAACTGCTGCGCACGTTGCTGGAGGAAGAGGCTGACGCCCGGCAATTGGGTGCCACGCCGCTGGATGTGCTTGGCTGAAAAACACGCAGACGAAGAAAACCCCGCCGAAGCGGGGTTCTCTAGACTGTTTCCCTGTGACATCCCTATCGCCCCGCCATCCTGGCAGGAAATCCTTCGTTGTCCCTGTTCTGTCCTTTGCGCTTCCTGCGCAACGTCCATGTAGAAAGATTAACTGTGGATCCAATCTGACGCCAGTGGCGAAAAGTCACCACGTCATGTAGGAAAAGGCTTACAAGAAGTAATATCTCGCAAACACTTCAAAACTGTTCGGCATCCAGCAGGTACAGCGACTCACTGCCCGCCTTCACCGAGGCCACCAACGAATTCACCCGTGGCAGCAAGCGCGCGAAGTAGAACCGCGCCGTGCCCAGCTTGGCTGCATAGAAGGCCTCGTCGCCCTCACCGGCCTTGGCCGCCCGCGCCATCAGTGCCCACATGTAGGCATAGGCCACATAGCCAAAGGCCTGCAGGTACTCGACCGAAGCGGCACCGATCTCATTCGGATTACCCTTGGCCTGCGCCAGCACCCACTCGGTCAACCCGTCGAGCTGATCCAGGTAGGCGCCCAGCGGCTTGGTAAATTCGCCCAGCTGGCCATCAGCACTGGCAATGAACTGGCGAATCTCGTCAGAGAAGAGCTTGTAGTACGCACCACCGCTGGCCACCACCTTGCGCCCCATGAGGTCCAGCGCCTGGATACCGTTGGTGCCTTCGTAGATCTGGGTGATACGCACATCGCGCACCAGTTGCTCCTGGCCCCACTCGCGAATGTAGCCGTGGCCACCGAATACCTGCTGCCCGTGCACCGTGCACTCAAGGCCAAGGTCGGTGAGGAAGGCCTTGGCCACCGGAGTCAGCAGTGCCACCAGCTCTTCGCTGCGTTTGCGCGTGACCGGGTCTTCGCTGTACTTGGCGCTGTCGAGCTGCATCGCCACATAAGTAGAGAAGGCACGACCGCCCTCGATCAGCGCCTTCATGGTCAGCAGCATGCGCCGCACATCAGGGTGGACGATGATCGGGTCGGCGGCCTTGTCCTTGGCTTGCGGCCCGGTCGGGGCGCGGCTCTGCAGGCGATCACGGGCATATTCCACAGCGTTCTGGTAGGAACGCTCGGCCGACGCCAGGCCCTGGATACCTACGCCCAGGCGTTCGTAGTTCATCATGGTGAACATGGCCGCCAGGCCCTTGTTCGGCTCGCCGACGATGTAGCCGACGGCCTCGTCGAAGTTCATCACGCAGGTCGCCGAAGCCTGGATGCCCATCTTGTGCTCGATCGAGCCACAGGTGGCCGGGTTGCGTGCGCCGAGGCTGCCATCTTGGTTGACCAGGAACTTCGGCACCAGGAACAGCGAGATGCCTTTGGGCCCCGCCGGTGCTTCCGGCAGCTTGGCCAGCACCAGGTGGACGATGTTCTCGGTCAGATCATGCTCACCGCCGGTAATGAAGATCTTGGTGCCGCTGACCTTATAGCTGCCATCGGCCTGGGGCTCGGCCTTGGTGCGGATGATGCCCAGGTCGGTACCGGCATGCGGTTCGGTCAGGCACATGGAGCCGGCCCAGACGCCGGCGTACATGTTCGGCAGGTACTGTTCCTTCAGCGCTTCACTGGCGTGGGCGTTGATCGACAGGCAGGCACCGGCGGTCAGCATCGGGTACAGGCCGAACGCCAGGCTCGAGGCGTTGACCATTTCCTCGACCTGGGCCGAGATTGCCTTGGGCATGCCCATGCCACCGAATTGCGGGTCACCGCCCACGCCCACCCAACCGCCTTCGGCGTAGGTGTTGTAGGCCTCGATGAAGCCGGCTGGCGTACGCACGGCACCATTGTCCCAGTGGCAGCCTTCTTCGTCGGCGGCGCGGCTGAGGGGGGCAATGGTCTTGCTGGTGACCTTGCCGGCTTCCTCCAGCACAGCCATGGCGGTATCCGCATCGACTGCCTCGGCCAGTTCGGGCAACTGCGCCCACAGCTCGGCCACGTTGAAGACTTCATTCAATACGAAGCGCATGTCGCGCAGGGGCGCTTTATAGTCAGCCATGACAACCTCTCGCTGGTCGGGTCGGGGCGGCTCGTGAAAAAGCAACCCGGGGTTGAATCCAGTGTAACCGAACAACTTTTGCGAGACATAGGGTCATCACGCGACCATGTAGTCTGTTCCAGTCACGCCATCCGCACTGCCCCGCGCTGAGATTGTTGACCATAAACCATGACACAGTTGCGCCCTGCACCCTTGGCGCTGTAAAGCGCCTGATCGGCGGACTTGAGCACTTCCTCCGGGTTGCGATGATCGACCAGCCGCTCGGCGACGCCGATGCTGATGGTTACCGAGACCGTACCACCGGCGCTGCCGCTACGGCGCTGACGCCCGGCGGAATCGTCCTGCGGGCGGCTGTTCTGGTCACGCAGGTGCATGGTGTAGTTGGCGATCAGCTCGCGTACCGCTTCCACGTGCGGTACGCACTCTTCGGCAGTCTTGCCGGCAAACACCAGGGCGAATTCTTCGCCACCGTAACGATAGGCGCGGCCACCGCCGGTGACCTTGGACAACCGGCTGGCGACCAGCCGCAGCACCTGGTCACCGACATCATGGCCGTGGGTGTCGTTGAATTTCTTGAAGTGGTCGACGTCGGTCATCGCGATCACGTAATTGCGACCCAGGCGTTGCATGCGCTCGTTCAACGCACGGCGCCCAGGCAAACCGGTCAGTTCGTCACGGAAGGCCATCTGATAGGCCTCGTGCGAGACCGCGGCGGCAATCATCAGCATCACCTGGCTGCACATGATGTTCAGGGTAAAGGGCAGGATGAAGGTCTTGGGCAGCATCCAGAAGATACCGACCAGGCCGATCAGCTGCGCCGCATGCAAGGGCCGGGGCTCGCGCAGGTATTGCACGACCAGCAAGACAAACACCACGAAGAACACCGGGTAGACCATCTGGATCAGGCTCATCCACTGGCCATGCAGCGACGGCCAGCGGATTTCCGCCAACCAGGCCAGCAGCGCTTGCGGGAAGCTTTGTTCCAGGGCCACGGCCACGCTGCCGACGGCAAACAGCACGGCGAAGCGGGCCAGCAGGTCCTGGGCCAGATGGGTACGTTCCTGCCAGGCGCCGAACAGCCCGTATAAGGCAGGTAACAACAGACACACCAGGTGGAAGATCACGGCCGCATCCTCGCGCACGCGGCCGTTGTCACGATAGAAGTCGGTCTGGGTATCGAGCAGGAAATAGGCGATGTACACCGTGACCATGAGGAACAGCTCACGCTGGCGGCGATACACGGCGCAGTAGGCACCGCCCAGCAGCAGGACCAGGGTGGGGAGGACGTTGAACAGTGATGTGAAGAAGACGCTGAGGTCTCTCACATAGGCCGCCGCAAGCCCAGCCAACAGCAAAAACAGCGAAGGCAGGAAATGGCTCGCGCGAACAGCGTTTAGACGAAACAAGGGCAATCTCCGACCCGGCAGATCAATAATAGCATTGTGCCTTCACTTCATCGGCAGCACACGTGAATAGATGAGTACACCGGTGGGGTTAACGGCAGCGGGGGTCGAAGGCTTGAGCTTTTCTTGTAACTGAAAGCCACCGCGATCGTTGTGTAGGAGCGGCCTTGCGTCGCGAAAGGGCTGCGTAGCAGCCCCAGCGATCTATGCATGCACTCTGAAACCTCGGGGCCGCTGTGCGGCCCTTTCGCGACACAAGGCCGCTCCCACAGGGGGTAGCGTTACAGGTCGTTGTTGAACGGCAGCAGTGCCCCCTGCGCAGTGGAGCGCCCTGAGGCACCCACGGCATTGAGCTGGAAATCGGCGTCCAACGCTTGCCGTGAGGTACTGCCCGGCTTTTGCGTAACCGCGTTCTCATCGCCCTTCTCACCCTGCGGCAGTATCAGTGACGGGTGATCGAACGGTGCCCGCTCCCAGGCGACGCGCGGGTCGGTCAAGCCGACTTCCATGAACTTGACCAGTGCATCCACTTCATCCGGGGTCAAGTTCAGCGCGGTCATGTCCGGATCAAGGTTGGAGCCGTTGTGCTGATTGACTGCCGGGTGCTCGAAGCCGCTGGTGTTGCTGGCGTCCTCGCCACGCCGGTCACCGCCGCGGTTGTAGAACTCCATCACCTGCTGCAGCGTTGCCCGGCTGCCGTTGTGGAAGTACGGCCCGGTCAAGGCAATGTTACGCAGGGTCGGGGTCTTGAAGGCGCCATCGACCGAGTCGCGGAAACCGACACTGGGCTTGAGGGTCGGGTCGCAGGGAACCGCTGCGCTCAGCGGCGCCTCGAAGGTGCACACATCGACTTCCAGTGGGTCAGGAATATTCCCACCTTGCAGCTGGGTGTTGTACTCGCGGGTGAAGGACAGAGGATTGCCCCAGGCGTCCGAGCCACCCAGCGCCAGGTCCTCGGAGGTCGGGCGCACACCGGTGTTGTAGAACCCGTTGTCGTAGAGCGTGGTCAGGCCGTCGGCCATGACCATGCGCTCGATGCGCTCATGAGGCTGGAACAACAGCCGGCTTCCCGCGTTGGTCAACTCGGCGCCCCCATGGCAGGCGACACACTTGCCCTTGCCCAGGAACAGCTCCATGCCCTGCACCTGCTGGGCATTCATGGCGGTGTGGTCGCCCTGCAAATAGGCATCGAGTGGCGCCTGGTCGGAGATCAGCGTGGCCTCGTACATCTGGATCGCCAGCCCGAAGAACAGCGGGAAGTTCGCTTCCATCTGGGAGTAGGGCTCACTGCCCAGCAGAACCTGCTGCGTGGCATTCCACAGGCGGGGCTGGAAGGCGTTCTTGATCAGCTCGCGATAGGTCGGCCGACGGGCACTGGAGACAGGCCCGAGTACCGAATCGGTCGGCGAGATCTTCTGCCCCTTGAGCATCATGGTGTCTAGCATGCGCCGGCCAATGTCGGCGAAGGTGCGCCCGCCACAGGACATTTCCACCGCACTGCCGGGAGGCCCGACGGCTTGCGAGGCGGCCGAGGCATCCTTGAGGGCCAGCCGCACCTTGGCCGCCACGCCACTGCCATCCTTGGTCACGAAGATCCCCGCGTCAGGGTCGCGATTACCGAACGGCGAGAAGCCGTTGAACACGTTGTTGGCCCGCCCATCCCAGAAGTTGCGTACGTTGAAGGCTGCATTGATCACCGACGGCGCATTGCGACCGGTGCTCCGGCGCACGTTGATGCCACCCACCTGGAAGATGCCGTCCGGTTGCTGGGTGCATTTGTCGTAGCGCGATTGACGGGGTTTGACGAAGTTGGCATCGAACACACCTTGCGAGCCGATGACGTCATCACTCGAATAGACGATCGCCGAGTTGCGATCCAGGGGGTTGGCCAGCACGTGGGTGGGGAAGTCGCCCTTTTTCAACGTGTAGTTCGGGCCGCCCTTGCCACCGGAACGCATGGCGTAGCTCGGCACGTCGCCGGGAATATCAGCGGCCGTGAACGGCTTGTTGAAGATCGACGCGACGTTGGCATTGGTATTGGCTTGGCCGGGGTTGATCTGGTTGGTGACCCGGTGATCGACACCCGCGTGGTAGTGGCAGGAAGCGCAGGCGGTGGCCCCGTCACTGCCGATCGCCATGTCCCAGAACAGGGCCTTGCCCAACAGCACCACCGCCCCGCGATTGATCACATAATCGGACATCAGGTCGACCTTGCGGCCACCTTCGGTACCCGAGGGGTCCGGCGGCGTCATGCCACGCAGTGACTGCAGGGTAGGCACTTCCGGCGTCACCGGCTCGGTCTCGGCCGGGTCCGCGGCCCGAGCGCAGGTCAAAGGAAGGCCGGCGGCGAGTGTCATCGCTATCGCACAGGCCAGACGAGGGATTCGCAAGTTACTCAGATAGTCGACCATGATGGACTTCCCGACGGCTCAGGTTTTTCAGGCTGATCGTTCACGCAACTAAGTGCGCTTAATGCCACCATAGCTGTAACAAAGTATTTCGGTGCGAAACATTCAGTGATTTTTTATATCGGTTTATTTACGTGTTCATACCAATAAATACTGATCACCCAACTTACTCAGTTCCGGTGCAAATTCGCCCCCACTAGTGGGTGGCATTCCCCATGTTGCGTTCACGAAGCGTTCACAGACGCCAGAATTCCCAGCTCGCAGGCATCCTGCGCTTAGGTAAAACCTGGCAACGTATTTGCTATCTCATACAGAACGGCTGACCAATAGTTGGAGAAGTGTGGAATAAAACCAAGCTAATACGTGAAGAAGAACGAAAGCAGCACGCGCACGAAAGTTGCGCTGCGCCAGCTATGCTTATTTAAACGTATTGAAACAATGCAGACAGGCCCGATTAGGTCTAATTAAAATTTAAAGCCAAAAAAAAACGCCGATCACTAGGAGCGGCGTTTTTTTCAGTACCTCACCCGGGCTTAGTAACCCAGCGAGAAGTCTTCTTCTTTCATGTCCATCAGGTTGTTGGCACCCGACAGCATGGTGGCCACGTGAGCACGGGTGCGCGGCAGGATGCGCTGGAAGTAGAAGCGCGCGGTCTGCAGCTTGGCGGTGTAGAAGCCTTCTTCGCTGGTGCCGGCTGCCAGTTTTTCAGCCGCCAGGCGGGCGATGTCAGCCCAGAAGTAGGCCAGGCACGCGTAACCGGAATACATCAGGTAATCCACCGATGCAGCACCGACTTCCTCGCGGTCCTTCATCGCGGCCATGCCCACTTTCATGGTCAGCTCGCCCCACTCCTTGTTCAGCGCAGCCAATGGCTCGACGAACTCCTTGACCGCGTCATTGCCTTCCTGCGCCTGGCAGAACTTGTGCACGATCTTGGTGAAGCCCTTGAGCGCTTCGCCCTGGGTCATCAGCACCTTGCGGCCCAGCAGGTCGAGGGCCTGGATGCCGGTGGTGCCTTCGTACAGCATGGAGATGCGGCTGTCGCGCACGTTCTGCTCCATGCCCCACTCGGCGATGAAGCCGTGGCCACCGTAGATCTGCACACCGTGGTTGGCAGCCTCGAAGCCGACCTCGGTCATGAATGCCTTGGCGATCGGGGTCAGGAACGCCAGCAGGGCGTCGGCCTTCTTGCGCTCTTCCTCGTCCTGGCTGTACTTGACGATGTCCACCTGCTTGGCGGTGAAGTACACCATCGCGCGGTTGCCTTCAGCGAAGGCCTTCATAGTCAGCAGCATGCGACGCACGTCCGGGTGGACGATGATCGGGTCAGCGGCTTTGTCCGGTGCTTTCGGGCCGGTCAGAGAACGCATCTGCAGGCGTTCACGGGCATATTTCAGGCCACCCTGGAAGGCCACTTCGGCGTGGGCCAGGCCCTGCAGCGCAGTACCCAGGCGTGCGGTGTTCATGAAGGTGAACATGCAGTTCAGGCCTTTGTTGGCCGGGCCGATCAGGTAGCCGGTGGCAGCGTCGAAGTTCATCACGCAGGTGGCGTTGCCGTGGATGCCCATCTTGTGCTCGATCGAGCCACAGCTCACGCCGTTGCGCTCACCCACGCCGCCTTCGGCGTTGGGCAGGAACTTCGGCACGATGAACAGCGAGATACCTTTGGTGCCAGCCGGAGCATCCGGCAGACGCGCCAGCACGATGTGGACGATGTTGTCGGCCATGTCGTGTTCGCCGGCCGAAATGAAGATCTTGGTGCCGGAGACTTTGTAGCTGCCGTCGGCCTGTGGCTCGGCCTTGGTGCGCAGCATGCCCAGGTCGGTACCGCAGTGTGGCTCGGTCAGGCACATGGTGCCGGTCCACTCGCCGGACACCAGTTTGGTCAGGTAGGTGTGCTGTTGCTCGGCGGTGCCGTGCGCGGAGATGGTGTTCATCGCGCCGTGGGACAGGCCTGGGTACATGCCCCACGACCAGTTGGAACCGCCGACCATTTCGCTCAGGGCCAGGCCCAGCGACTCTGGCAGGCCCTGGCCGCCGTGCTCGACGTCATGCGCCAGGCTCGGCCAGCCACCTTCCACGAACTGCTCGTAGGCAGCCTTGAAACCGGTCGGGGTCTTCACGCCCGACTCGCTCCAGGTGCAGCCTTCCTGGTCACCGACACGGTTCAGCGGCGACAGCACCTGCTCACAGAACTTCGCGCCTTCTTCCAGGATCGCGTCGACCATGTCCGGTGTGGCGTCCTGGCAACCCGGCAGGCTCTGATAGTGCGCCTCGTAGCCGAGCAGCTCGTCGCGAACGAAACGAATATCACGCAAGGGGGCTTTGTAATCAGGCATTGCGATGAACCTCTGTGATGAGTTCGGTAGGGGACCGCTGATACCGACCAGCTCTTGTCGGCTTTCGGTCAAACAGTTGTTTGAAACTTACGTTTAGGACCGCCCGATGTCAAGGAGGGACTATAGTGCCATTTACGCCGCGAAAGATGGCGTTTATGCCATTGTGCAAAAATGCCCTCAGAAACGACTGTGGGAGCGGGCTTGACCCGCGAAAGCGCCAGCCCAGACAGGATAGGTTGTCTGTTCTGCCGCATTCGCGGGGCAAGCCCGCTCCCACAGAGGTAGCTGTCGGTCTGTCGGAATCAGGCGTAGGTATCGATGAACCGCCCAAGCATTTCGTCGGAAGCCTTGGCCACCTTTGCACCGAGTTCGACCTCGGTCTTGCCCAGGTTCAATTGCACGGTGCTGGTTGCCAGGTCCATCTGCTGGCTGCGGTCGACCCCGCGCAGGCGCTCGGCCTGGAAGTCGCTGGACTGGCTGGTGGCGGCGCGCTCGACCGAGGCATTGGCGATCTGGCCGGCGGCCTGATCGACGCGGTTCTGGCCGTTGTAGATGGCGTTGAGGCCGGCGTAGTACGCGGTGCTGCCGGTGATTTCCATGTCAGAACTCCAATGACGCTGGATATGAACAGGGCTAATTAAAGCAGGCCAGGCGCGAAAAGGCCCGTTTAAATCCCTAATGGCCCAGTGCTACTTGATAGGCCCTGGGCATACCTGCCAGCTCTCAATCCAGCAAGTCGAGTTGCAGGTGCTCCGCCACGGCATCCGCCGTAGCCTGCTTGAGCTTCGGCACCCGCCCCAGGCACGGCGCAGGCAAACGCTCCGCCAGGCTGGCGAGGTTTTCCTCCAGCCGCGAAGTCCGCGGTTCGATGATGTTCGCCACCCAGCCCGCCAGCTGCAGCCCGTCCCGAGCAATGGCTTCAGCACTGAGCAGCGCGTGGTTGATGCAGCCCAGGCGCACCCCGACCACCAGAATCACCGGCAGCTTGAGGGCAATTGCCAGGTCCGACAGGTTGGCGTGGTTGGACAATGGTACCCGCCAACCGCCCGCACCTTCGACCAGGGTGAAGTCTGCCCCCTGGTCCAGCACATGGCGCATGGCCCTGGACAACACGGCGACTTCCAGCGCAACACCCGCCTCCCGGGCCGCCACGTGCGGTGCAATGGCCGGCTCGAAGGCATACGGGTTGACCTCTTCGTAGGCGAGCTTGACCGAGCTTTCGTCGATCAGCGCCTGGGCATCACTATTGCGCAGGCCCTTAGGCGTCATCGTGCAACCTGAAGCCACCGGCTTCGCGCCCAAGGTACTCAGCCCCTGCAACCGTGCCGCATGCAGCAGCCCCGCCGCGATGGTGGTCTTGCCGACATCGGTGTCGGTCCCGGCTATGAAATAGGCCTGGCTCATGTCGCTCCTCTCATGCCTGTGGCTTGCGCATCACACCATAGACCACCTGATAGGTGGCCGGCAGCCCCTGGGGCTGGCGAAACGCTTCATAGGCCTGCAACAGGCCTTGCATGCGCGCACGACCGGTCAGGCCAGAAGGCCGCCCAGGGTTGAGATTGTGAGCGCCGAGCGCCTTGAGTTCGTGAGTCAGGCTGCGCACATCGGGGTAGTGCAGCACATGGGCCTGACGCTGCAGGCTGACCTGGACGAGGCCACTGGCTGCACAAAGGCGCTGATAGTCTTCAAACCTGCGGAAACGGTTGACATGCACCATGCCATCCACCGCCTGCCAGCTGGCACGCAACTCATCGAGGGTGCCGACGCACAGGCTGCTGAAGGCCAGGACTCCACCCGGACGCAATACGCGTCGGGCTTCGTCCAGCACACTGGCGAACTTACCGCACCACTGCACCGCAAGGCTGGTGAACACCAGGTCGACACAGGCATCACGCAGCGGCAGGCGCTCGGCATCGCCGGCCACGTAATACCGCGCCCCAGCCGGTTCACCACGTGCGTGGCACAGCATGCCTTCGGCGATATCCACGGCAACACCGGCTGCCTGGGTAAAACGTTCGCCCAGCACCCGGCTGAAATGCCCCGTGCCACTGCCAAGGTCCAGCCAGCGCGTCGGTGCCATGTCGTCCGGCAACTGGTCCAGCAGGCTCACGCCTACCGCACGCTGCAGGGCCGCAACGCTGTCGTAGCTGGCGGCCGCACGGGAGAACGATGCGGCCACCTGGCGCTTGTCCGGTAGCGCGCCGGGCAGGGTTGGACGGGAAAGGTCAGTCATCGCCACTCTCATGCAGGAAACTCTTGATGCCCGCCGCCAACTCCTGTGGATATTCCAGCAGGAAGGCGTGGGAACTGTCTTCGACCAGGCCGACTTCCACGTCGGGCAGCAGCTCGCTCAGCGCTTTGGCCGCCTCGGCCGGCACCAGCGCATCGCTGCCGGCGAACAGGTGCAACTGCGGGCCGCCATAGGCCTGCAGCGCCTCACGGGTATCGAGCCTGGCCAGCACTTCCAGGCCGGTGGCCAGGTACAGCGGGTCGGTGTCCGGCACGCCGACACCCAGTTGACGCAGGAGTGTGCGAGGCTGCAGGGCACCATCGCTGCACAGGGTGCGGAAGCGCTTGAGGGTCACCGAGGTGTGGCTGCGGCAACCATCGAGAAACGTGCCGAACGTGTCCTCGGCCATGCCATGTGGCCAATCGGCGCGGACCACGAAACTGGGGTTGCTGCCCAACGTCAGCAGGCCGCAGCAGTGATCGCCACGCTTGCGCGCCAGTTCGCTGGCGAGCATGCCGCCGAGCGACCAGCCACCCAGCCAGGTATCGCTGGGCAATTTGCGGTCAAGGTAGTCCACCCAGGCTTGCACATCGGCATCGGCCAGTTCCGGCAGGGGCATCAGTTCGACCTGCAGACGTGCGTCCTGGGCCCGCAGGCTGGCGGCGAGCGGCTCAAGGGCGGCGGTGCCCAGCCCCCAGCCGGGAAGAAGGATCAAACGGTTACGCATCGGCGGCCTCCAGCTGTGGATAACACTCGGCCAATGCATTCAACAATAGCTGTACCTGCGCCTCGCTGTGTGCGGCACTCAGGGTGACCCGCAAGCGGGCGCTGCCAGCAGGCACAGTTGGCGGGCGGATCGCGGTTACCAACAGGCCGCGGTCACGCAGCATGCGCGACAGCTTGAGGGCCTGGGCACTGTCGCCGATCAGGATCGGCTGGATCGGTGTAGGGCTGTCCATCAACTGCAGGCCGATTTGCGAGGCGCCCTGACGGAACTGGCGGATCAGCGCAGCCAGGTGCTCGCGGCGCCAGGCTTCGCGGCGCAGCAGCTCCAGGCTCTTGAGCGTGGCGCAGGCCAGCGCTGGCGGCTGGCTGGTGGTGTAGATATAGGGCCGGGCGAACTGCACCAGTGCTTCGATCAGCTCTTCGCTGCCGGCGACGAAAGCGCCGGCGGTGCCACAGGCCTTGCCCAGGGTGCCGATCAGCACCGGCACGTCGTCGATGCCCAGGCCGAAGTGCTCGACGATGCCGCCCCCCTGAGCCCCCAAGGTCCCCAGGCCATGGGCGTCGTCGACCATCAGCCAGGCCCCGCGGGCGCGGGCCACGGCGGCCAACGCCGGCAGGTCGGCAAGGTCACCGTCCATGCTGAACACGCCGTCGGTGACCACCAGGGTGTTGCCAGTTGCCTTGCCCAGGCGGCTGGCCAGGCTGATAGCGTCGTTGTGCAGGTAGCGGCTGAAACGGGCACCACTGAGCAGCCCGCCATCTAGCAGCGACGCGTGGTTCAGGCGGTCCTGCAGCACGGTGTCGCCCTGCCCCACCAGTGCGGTGATGGCGCCAAGGTTGGCCATGTAGCCTGTGGAAAACAGCAGCGCGCGTGGGCGGCCGGTCAGTTCGGCCAGCGCCTCTTCGACAGCATGATGCGGCGCGCTGTGGCCAATCACCAGGTGCGAGGCTCCACCGCCGACACCCCAGCGCTCGGCGCCAGCCTGCCAGGCAGCGATCACTTCAGGGTGGTTGGCCAGCCCCAGGTAGTCATTGCTGCAGAAGGCCAGCAAGCGCTGGCCATCGACCACTACCTCAGGCGCCTGCGGGCTTTCCAGCAATGGCCGCTGCCGATACAGGTCTGCGGCGCGCCGTTCGGCCAGGCGCGCCGCCAGGTCAAAGGCCATCTCAGGCCGACGCGGCGTTATAGAACAGCTCGCTGCTGCGTTGCTCGACCAGGGCCTGCTCGATGGCCGCCTGGTGCACTTCGTCGGCATGCTCTTCGCGCGCTTCAGGCTTGATGCCCAGGCGGGCGAACAGCTGCATGTCCTTGTCAGCCTGCGGGTTGGCGGTGGTCAGCAGTTTCTCGCCGTAGAAGATCGAGTTGGCGCCAGCCATGAAGGCGAGGGCCTGCATCTGCTCGTTCATTTGCTCGCGGCCGGCGGACAGGCGCACGTGCGACTTGGGCATGAGAATACGGGCAACTGCCAGCATGCGGATGAAGTCGAACGGGTCGACGTCCTCCTCCTCGGCCAGCGGGGTGCCCGCGACCTTGACCAGCATGTTGATCGGCACCGATTCCGGGTGCTCGGGCAGGTTGGCCAGCTGGATCAGCAGGCCGGCACGGTCGTCCAGCGACTCGCCCATGCCCAGAATGCCGCCGGAGCAGATCTTCATCCCGGCATCGCGCACGTAGGCCAGGGTCTGCAGGCGTTCGCTGTAGGTACGGGTGGTGATGATGCTGCCGTAGAACTCAGGCGAGGTGTCGAGGTTGTGGTTGTAGTAGTCCAGGCCGGCCTGAGCCAGGGCCGCGGTCTGCTCCTGGTCGAGCTTGCCGAGGGTCATGCAGGTTTCCAGGCCCATGGCCTTCACGCCTTTGACCATCTCCAGCACGTAGGGCATGTCCTTGGCCGACGGGTGCTTCCAGGCCGCACCCATGCAGAAGCGGGTGGAACCGATGGCTTTGGCGCGGGCGGCTTCCTCGAGCACCTTTTGCACTTCCATCAACTTCTGTTTTTCCAGCCCGGTGTTGTAGTGGCCGGACTGCGGACAATATTTGCAATCTTCCGGGCAGGCACCGGTCTTGATCGACAGCAGCGTCGAAACCTGTACGCGGTTTGGGTCGAAATGCGCGCGGTGCACGGTCTGCGCGTGGAACAGCAGGTCATTGAATGGCTGCTGGAACAGCGCCTTGACCTCAGGCAGGGACCAGTCGTGACGTGTTGTTGCAGTTGTGCTGGCGCTCATCGGCGTTTCCTTGTTTAGGCTGTAGCTGGCGCCGAGGCACAAGTGCCCGCCAGCGCATCACGGTTAGCTCGCATAGTCATGGAAGGCCTATGAACTGTCAACCTTGGTTAAAATTACTGGTTTACAAGTGTATAAATATTGATCATAGCTGCTTACTGTGCGGTGAGCTCGCCGAACAGCGCTACCCGCTGTGTGTCGCCTGCGAGCAGGAACTACCGTGGCTCGATGAACATTGCCTGCGTTGCGCCCTGCCCTTGCCGATGGCCGGCCTGACCTGCGCCCAGTGCAGCCGCCGCCCGCCGGCTTTCGATCAGGTCATAGCGCCTTGGCACTATGGGTTCCCGCTGGACACACTGATCAGCCGTTTCAAGCACAACGGCCAATGGCCGCTGGGCCGATTGATGGCTGAAATGCTCGGCCTCAATTTGCACCATCGCTACCAGGATGGCCTGGCCAGGCCAGACCTGCTGTTGCCTGTTCCGCTGGCCCGGCGTCGGCTACGCGGGCGAGGTTTCAACCAGGCCGGCATGCTCGGGCGGTGGCTGTCGAAGGCCCTGGCCATCGAATGTGATGAGCGGTTGTTGCTGCGCACACGTGAAACACCGGCACAACAGAACCTGGATGCCCGGGCACGCCGAGGCAACCTGCGCCGGGCTTTCGCGCTGGCCAGCGCGGCATCGCTCAAGGGCAGCCACGTTGCCGTGGTCGATGATGTGCTGACCACCGGGGCCACCGCGCAGGCTATCGCGCAACTGCTGCGTGAGGCCGGCGTACGCAGGGTCGATGTGTATTGCCTGGCACGCACGGCAAAACCGGGGCAAGCTTGACGGGTCAGTTCCAGATAGGCGCCACCATGTCCCTCCCCGCACTCCTCACCCAGCATATCGCCCGCCGCCCGCAGCGCATCGCCCTGCTCCAGCACATCGCCGAACAAGGCTCGATCACCCGTGCGGCCAAGGCTGCCGGCATCAGCTACAAGGCTGCCTGGGATGCCATCGATGAACTCAACAACCTGGCCAGCCAGCCCTTGGTTGAGCGCAGCACGGGCGGACGTGGCGGGGGTGGCGCAAGGCTCTCGGTAGAAGGTGAGCGGGTGCTGCGCCTGTACCAGAAAGTGCAGGCACTGCAGGCAGAGATTCTCGAAGCGGCGGAAGAGTCCAGCGACCTTGACCTGCTTGGCCGCCTGATGCTGCGTACCAGCGCGCGCAATCAGCTGCAGGGGCAGGTCAGCGGGCTGCGCAGGGAGGGCCGGCATGACCGGGTCAGCCTGGCGCTGGGCGGCGGGCTGGAAATCGACGCATTGATTACCCATGACAGCACGGCGCGGCTGGAGCTGACACTGGGGGCCACAGTGATGGCCCTGCTCAAGGCCGGGTGGGTGCAGTTGCTGGGAGCGGAGGATGAAGCCGAGGCCGGCAGCAACTTGCTGAACGCTACCGTCGAAGAAGTCCTGGCGGATGCACAGGGCGACAGCGAGGTACGCTTGGCGCTGGGCAATGGGCAGACGTTGTGTGCGTTTGCCGAGGCGGGTTGGCTGGCCGGGCAGTCAGTGGGCGAAGGGAGCAAGGTACGGGTGCAGTTTCAACCGTCCTATGTGTTGCTCGGGGTACCGGTTTAAACCGCACCGGCCCCTTCGCGGGACAAGCCCGCTCCCACACGAAACGCGAGCAGGGCGTAATAAGGGTTCGCACTGGAATGCGATACCATACCCGCACGCCGCCCACCCCGGAGCTCCCATGTCTCACCCCTTCGATACCCTCACCCCCGACCTGGTCCTGGACGCAGTGGAAAGCCTGGGCTTTCTCAGCGATGCCCGGGTCCTGGCGCTGAACAGCTACGAGAACCGCGTCTATCAGGTGGGCATCGAAGATTCACAACCGTTGATTGCCAAGTTCTACCGCCCGGGCCGCTGGAGCGATGCGGCGATTCTCGAAGAGCACCAGTTCACCGCCGAACTCGCAGACTGCGAAGTGCCCGTGGTCGCGCCGCTGCAACACGGCGGCCAGACCCTGTTCGAGCACAAGGGCTTTCGCTTCACCCTGTTCCCGCGCCGAGGTGGCCACGCGCCGGAGCCCGGCAACCTCGACCAGCTCTACCGCCTCGGCCAGTTGCTCGGCCGTCTGCACGCGGTTGCCGCAACCCGCCCGTTCGAACATCGCGAAACATTGGCTGTGGACAACTTCGGCCACGCTTCACTGCAAACACTGCTGGAGGGCGATTTCGTCCCGCGTGAGTTGCTGCCTGCGTTCGAGTCCGTAGCCCGCGAACTGCTCAAACGGGTCGAGGATATCTACGCACGTACCCCGCATCAGGTGATGCGCCTGCACGGCGACCTGCACCCTGGCAACCTGATGCATCGCGACGACGTCTATCACGTCGTCGACCTGGACGACTGCCGTATGGGCCCGGCCGTGCAGGACCTATGGATGATGCTGGCTGGCAGCCGCGAAGAGCGCCTTGGCCAATTGGCCGAGCTGATCGACGGCTACAACGAGTTCCACGACTTCGACCCACGCGAACTGCCACTGATCGAGCCCTTGCGCGCCCTGCGCCAGCTGCACCACTGCGCCTGGCTGGCGCGGCGCTGGGATGATCCGGCATTCCCGCGTAGCTTCCCCTGGTTTGGCCAACCGCGTTACTGGGGTGACCAAATCCTCGCGCTGCGTGAGCAGACGGCGGCGCTGGACGAACAACCATTGAAATTGTTCTAGATAGCCGAGAGGGTCTGTCTACAATAGGCGTCGCTGTATTTAGCTACCTAAGCAAGGATTCTGCATGCACGCCGCAAACCCGCGTCGCGGGTACATACTTGGCCTGTCGGCCTATATTATCTGGGGTTTGTTCCCCCTGTACTTCAAAGCCATCCAGAGCGTCCCGGCGGTGGAGATCATCGTCCACCGGGTGCTTTGGTCCGCGTTGTTCGGCTCCCTGCTGCTGTTGGTGTGGAAACACCCAGGCTGGTGGCGCGAGCTGCGCGACAACCCCCGCCGCCTGGCGATTCTGGCCCTGAGCGGGACGCTGATCGCTGCCAACTGGCTGACCTACGTGTGGTCGGTGAACAGCGGTCGCATGCTCGAAGCCAGCCTGGGCTACTACATCAACCCCCTGGTCAATGTGCTGCTGGGCATGCTCCTGCTCGGAGAACGCCTGCGCCGCCTGCAATGGCTGGCCGTGGGCATGGCTGCAGTGGGCGTGGCACAACAAGTGTGGCAGGTGGGTAGCCTGCCGTGGGTGTCGCTGATGCTGGCATTGACCTTCGGCTTCTATGGGTTGATCCGCAAAAAGGCCCCTGTGGCAGCGCTCCCGGGGCTGGTGGTGGAAACCTGGATGCTGGTGCCACTGGCGCTAGGCTGGTTGCTGCTGAACCCTACTGCGGTCAGTGCCCAGGGTGCGTTCTATACCAGCAACGAAGCACTGTGGCTAATGGCAGCAGGGCCGGTGACACTGGTGCCGTTGGTCTGCTTCAACGCCGCCGCCCGACATTTGCCTTATACCACCCTGGGCTTCCTGCAATACCTGGCGCCGACACTGGTGCTGCTGCAGGCAGTGCTGCTTTTCGATGAGCATTTGTCTTCGAGCAGCCTGGTGGCCTTCATCTGTATCTGGGCGGGCCTGGCGCTCTACAGCGTCGATGCCTGGTTGAACCTGCGCAAACGCGCCTGATCAAAAAACGATCAAAACTGCACAGGCCACGTCGTTCGTGGCCTGCAGCAACCTCTCCAAAGGTTATCCACACCCTCGTCCCCGTGCTTTGTGCACAAACGACTGATTTTTGTACGTTTTTTGCTCAAACCTCGGGAAGGCTTGCCGTTCCTGGGCTAGCGAGGTGCGCCCCCAGGTTATCCACAGGGCCTTCCCCGTGAAATCGGGATAACCGTAGGGGGCCTCGAAGCGGCCCAGGCAATCTCGAATCAGTCCTCCGGCCGCAACTTCAACTCCACCATCAAGTCGTCCGCCAGGCTCTCCAGCTTCTGCTGCAGGTCATCCAGCGACAAGGTCAACGGCAGCGCCAGCAGCGCATCGGCATGGAACAGCGGCTCACTGCTCATCGGCGCCGGCCGCACTTCGGTGGTGAAGCGCTCCAGGTTCACCCCCTGGTCCGCCAGCAGGCGGGTGATATCGCGCACGATGCCAGGGCGGTCGTTGCCCACCAGTTCCATGGCAATGGGCTTCCAGGTACATGACGGCTCGATGCCACTCTCGGCGATGAGCACGCGAATATCGTATTGCCCCAGCGCCTGCAGCGACTTCACCAGCTCGTCGTAGTTTTCCGCCGGCACCGCCACCCGCAGGATCCCGGCAAACTGCCCGGCCATCCGCGACATGCGGCTCTCCAGCCAGTTGCCGTTATGATCGGCGATGCACTGGGCAATGCGCTCGACCTGGCCGGCCTTGTCCGGGGCAATCACGGTCAGTACAAGATGATCCACAGGCCCTTCCTCTGCGTCGGGCCGCCCTAGGCGGCGAAAATACGGGGGATCGACTCAGTATAGGCAAGGCGCGGCAACCTGCCGCAGGGCAATCCGCACAAGCAATCGTGTACTGTTTCAAGATTTATCTGGAACAATCCACCCATTTTTTGCGAACATACGTTCTCCCAGCGTGACCATACGCGACCAACCGGTCGCATAACGGCGCTTTTAGTCTGATTTTGCCTCGCCTACTGCTTCATGTAGTATCCCGTGGCGCGGACTACAAAACGTCGTTTGGATGTCTGCCAAGGCGCCTGTGAAAATACGCACACTGCCTGCCAGCCTGTCTGGCCGGCTGCACCCAGCCGCCTTCGGGTCTAGTTCGATGGCAAGCACTGGTACGTGTTTAGAGAAGCGCTACAGGCTTAATACAGAAGAGCGAAATAGCTGAGCAGAGGTGAGGCAAGCAATGACTGGATACGTTCAAGTCGGTGGCCTTCAGGTCGCCAAGGCCCTGTACGACTTCGTCAACAACGAAGCGATTCCTGGAACCGGCATCGAAGCCGAGAAGTTCTGGGCAGGGGCGGCAGAGATCATTAAAGACCTCGCTCCAAAGAACAAAGCCCTGCTCGCCAAGCGTGACGAGCTGCAAGCCAAGATCGACGCCTGGCACCAGGCACGCAAAGGCCAGGCACACGACGCCGTAGCCTACAAGGCATTCCTCCAGGAAATCGGCTACCTGCTGCCACAAGCCGAGGATTTCCAGGCCACCACCCAGAACGTGGACGAAGAAATCGCCCACATGGCCGGCCCACAGCTGGTCGTCCCGGTGATGAACGCCCGTTTCGCCCTGAACGCCGCCAACGCCCGTTGGGGTTCGCTGTACGACGCCCTGTACGGCACCGACGCCATCAGCGATGAAGGCGGCGCCGAGAAAGGCCAGGGTTACAACAAGCTGCGCGGCAACAAGGTGATTGCCTTCGCCCGCGCCTTCCTCGACGAAGCCGCACCACTGGCGGCCGGCTCGCACGTCGACTCCACCAGCTATCGCATCGAAGGTGGCAAGCTGGTCGTCGCCCTGAAAGGCGGCAGCAACAGCGGCCTGCGTGATGACGCCCAGCTGATCGGCTTCCATGGCGACGCCAAGGCGCCGACCGCCGTGCTGCTCAAGCACAACGGCCTGCACTTCGAGATTCAGGTCGACGCCAGCACCCCAGTCGGCAGCACCGATGCCGCCGGCGTCAAAGACATCCTGATGGAGTCGGCGCTGACCACCATCATGGACTGCGAAGACTCGGTCGCCGCCGTCGATGCCGATGACAAGGTCATCGTCTACCGCAACTGGCTGGGCCTGATGAAAGGCGACCTGGCCGAAAGCGTGAGCAAGGGTGGCAAGACCTTCACCCGCACCATGAACCCGGACCGCGAATACGCCGCGCCCAATGGCGGCAGCGTAACCCTGCACGGCCGTTCGCTGCTGTTCGTGCGCAACGTGGGCCACCTGATGACCAACCCGGCGATTCTCGATGCCCAGGGCAACGAAATCCCCGAAGGCATCCAGGACGGCCTGTTCACCAACCTGATCGCCCTGCACAACCTCAACGGCAACACCAGCCGCAAGAACACCCGCAGCGGCAGCGTGTACATCGTCAAGCCGAAGATGCACGGCCCGGAAGAAGTCGCCTTCGCCGCCGAGATCTTCAGCCGTGTCGAAGACCTGCTGGGCATGAAGCGCAACACCGTCAAGGTCGGCATCATGGACGAGGAGCGCCGTACCACGGTCAACCTGAAGTCCTGCATCAAGGCGGCCGCCGAGCGCGTGGTGTTCATCAACACCGGCTTCCTCGACCGCACCGGTGACGAAATCCACACCTCGATGGAAGCTGGCGCCGTGGTGCGCAAGGGCGCCATGAAGAACGAGAAGTGGATCGGCGCCTACGAGAACAACAACGTCGACGTGGGCCTTGCCACCGGCCTGCAAGGCCGTGCGCAGATCGGCAAGGGCATGTGGGCCATGCCTGACCTGATGGCCGCCATGCTCGAGCAGAAGATCGCTCACCCACTGGCCGGCGCCAACACCGCCTGGGTACCGTCGCCGACCGCCGCCACCCTGCACGCCCTGCACTACCACAAGGTCGACGTGCAGGCGCGTCAGCGCGAGCTGGCGTCGCGCACCCCGGCTTCGGTCGATGACATCCTGACCATCCCGCTGGCGGCCGACACCAACTGGTCGGCCGAAGAGATCCGCAACGAGCTGGACAACAACGCCCAGGGCATCCTCGGCTATGTGGTGCGCTGGATCGACCAGGGTGTGGGTTGCTCGAAGGTACCGGACATCAACGATGTCGGCCTGATGGAAGACCGCGCCACCCTGCGCATCTCGGCCCAGCTGCTGGCCAACTGGCTGCGCCATGGCGTGGTCAGCCAGGAGCAGGTGCTGGAAAGCCTCAAGCGCATGGCTGCAGTGGTCGACAAGCAGAACGCCGGTGACGCCCAGTACCGCCCGATGGCGCCGAACTTCGACGACAACGTCGCGTTCCAGGCGGCGATCGAGCTGGTGGTCGAAGGTGCCAAGCAGCCGAACGGCTACACCGAGCCAGTACTGCACCGCCGCCGTCGCGAGTTCAAGGCGCGTAACGGGCTGTAAGCAATATCAGTGAAAGGGCCGCTTTGCGGCCCCGATCCTGTGTCACTCAATCTTCAGCTCCTTCTTCACCAACCCCAGCAGTTTCCCCAGGTCCACCGGCTTCAGCAGAAAATCCACCACCCCCAGGTGCATCACGTCCACCGCCTCCTTCACATCGGTGTCGCCCGACACCACGATGATCGACAACGCTGCCCGCTCCGATTCGCGAATCTGCCTGATCAACTCCAGGCCATCGCTGGGCTGCATGCGCAGGTCGGTAATCATCAGCGCAATGCGCGGTTCATAATGCAGCTTGAATATCGCCTCCTGGGCCCCATCAGCAGTCATGCACTCGATGCCCCTGCTCTTCAGGTACCACTTCAGCGCCTCGCTGTTCACCGGATTGTCATCGACAATCAACACTACCGGACTGGGCGCAAGGGGCGCACTCACCACGGCCAATGCTTCGCGTTCGGCGTCACTCAGGATGTCGTCATGCTCAGCCATGGTCATCTCGTCAAAAAAATCCCGCTCAGTGGTTAGGACCGCAAAAGCCCTGTAACCCGGCTCGCCTTTCGTCGGGTCTTTGACAGCAGCGGCTCACTAGACTTACGTCCAATGGGCACCACCCCGCTGCCAGCCGACCATGGGGACCGAGAACAACAAGGCCGCTCCTATATATAGATATATATAGTTCGGCGTAGCTATACGGTCAGTGTCATGAGCAAAAAGGACGCCTACAGTCAGGCGGGAAGAACGGCAGTACTGCAGAACATCCAGGGCACTTTGCAGTTTCTGCAGCGTTTCCCGCCGTTCAACCAGATGGAGCAGAGCCACCTGGCCTTCCTGGTGGAACAATGCCAGCTGCGCTTCTATGCCAGCGGCGAAAGCATCATCAAACCCACGGACGGGCCCGTCGAGCACTTCTACATCGTCAAGCAGGGCCGGGTCGTCGGCGAGCGCCAGCACATGGTCAAGCCTGGGGTGGAAACCACCTTCGAGATCACCGGCGGCGAATGCTTCCCGCTGGCAGCGCTGCTCGGCGAGCGGGCGACGCGCACCGAACATTTGGCCGGCGAAGACACTTTCTGCCTGCAGCTGAACAAGGCCGCGTTCATCCGCGTGTTCTCGATGTCGGAAGTGTTTCGAGATTTTGCGCTGCGTGGCGTCAGTAGCCTGCTCGACCAGGTCAACCAGCAGGTCCGCCAGCGCGCGGTGGAAACCCTCGGCACCCAGTACTCGCTGAATACCCCGCTGGGCGAACTGGCCATGCGTCACCCAGTGGTCTGCGCGCCGGATACAACGCTGCGCGAGGCGGTGCGCCTGATGCATGAACAGCAGGTCGGCAGCATCGTCGTGGTCGACCCGCAACGCTGCCCGCTGGGCATCTTCACCCTGCGTGACTTGCGCCAGGTGGTGGCCGCCGCCGATGCCGACCTCGGCGCGCCAATCGAGCAGCACATGACCGCCAGGCCGTTTTACCTCAGCCCCAAGGCCAGCGCCTTCGATGCGGCCATGGCGATGACCGAGCGGCATATCGCCCATGTCTGCCTGGTGGACAACCAGCGCCTGTGTGGCGTGGTGTCCGAACGTGACCTGTTTTCCCTGCAGCGGGTCGACTTGGTGCACCTGGCGCGTACCATCCGCCATGCGCCACGCCTCGATTCGCTGGTGCAGTTGCGCGGCGAGATCGGCCAGTTGGTCGAGCGCATGCTCGCCCACGGTGCCTCCTCGACGCAGATCACCCAGATCATCACCCTGCTCAACGACCACACGGTATGCCGGGTGATCGAGCTGGCCATTGCCGAACGTGGCGACCCCGGTGTGCCGTTCAGCTGGCTGTGCTTCGGCAGCGAAGGGCGCCGCGAGCAGACCCTGCACACAGACCAGGACAACGGCATTCTTTTCGAAGCCACCGACGACGCCGAAGCCGAGGCCATTCGCGCACGCCTGCTGCCCTTGGCGCAGTACATCAACCAGTGCCTGGCCCAGTGCGGTTTTACCCTGTGCAAGGGCAATGTCATGGCCGGCAACCCCGAGCTGTGCCTGTCACGCGCGCAGTGGGCACGGCGCTTTGCCAGCTTCGTGCGCGAGGCCAGCCCGGAGAACCTGCTGGGCTCGAGCATCTACTTCGACCTGCGTGTGGTCTGGGGCGATGAGCAGGGTTGTGAACAACTGCGCCGGCAGCTGCTGGAGCAGGTGGCAGACAACCGCATCTTCCAGCGCATGCTGGCCGACAACGCCCTGCGCCAGCGCCCTCCGGTGGGCCGCCTGCGCGAGTTCGTGCTGACCCGCCAGGGCAACGACAAGGCCGCCACCCTCGACCTCAAGGTCCAGGGCCTGACACCTTTCGTCGATGGCGCCCGCCTGCTGGCCCTGGCCAACGGCATAGGTGCCTGCAACACCTTGGAGCGCCTGCGCCAGCTGGTCGACAAAGGGGTCATCGAAGCGCTCGACGGCGCCGCTTACGAAGAGGCCTACCACTTCATCCAGCAAACCCGCATGCAGCAGCACCAGCGCCAGACCCGCGACAACCTGCCGTACTCCAACCGCCTCGACCCAGACAGCCTCAACCATCTGGACCGGCGCATCCTGCGCGAATCCCTGCGTCAGGCCCAGCGCCTGCAAAGCAGCCTGGCCCTGCGGTATCAGTTATGAGCCTGTTCGCCTGGCTGCGCCCCGCTGCCCCGCTGCTGGACGATGCCTTGCGCCAGCGCCTGGCACGGCTGCCCAAGGCCAGGCCACTGGGGGTGTGCCCGTTGCGCGAGCAGCGCTGGGTGGTGCTCGACCTGGAGACCAGTGGCCTGAACCCGAACCGCGACCAGGTGCTGTCGATCGGCGCGGTGGCCATCGAGGATGGCGCCATTGATTTCGCCCAGCAGTTCGAACGCACCCTGCACCGCCCTGAACAGAAAACCAACGCCAGCGTGCTGATCCATGGCCTTGGGCCAAGTGCCCTGGCCGCTGGCTGTGACCCGGCCGAAGCCTTGCTCGACCTGCTCGAATTCATCGGCGACAGCCCGGTGCTGGCGTTCCATGCACCTTTCGACCAGCGCATGCTTGCCCGGGCCCTGAAGGATAGCCTGGGCCATCGGCTGCAGTTGCCCTTCCTCGACGTGGCAGAACTGGCGCCGATGCTCAACCCCGACACCGTGTTGCGCGAGGCTGGGCTGGATGACTGGGTGGCACGCTTCGGCCTGCAAGTGGATGAACGTCACCATGCCAGCGCCGATGCGCAGGTCACGGCGGAGCTGGCGCTGATCCTGTTCAGCCAGGCCCGCCGCCAGCAGCTCGACAGCCCATTGCAGCTGGAGCAGCGGCTGCGGGGTTGGCGCAGGCGCGCAGTGCATAACCACGGCCTTTGAATAGGCTTGTCCCGCGAAGAGGCCATCAGCCTTTTCCATGATGGCAATCCGATAAGCGTACATTGCACCCTACCCCCTGCCTCTGTAACAATCGCGAATAATTATCGTTAGTTAATGCATTCGTTCCAGGGGGACGCTGCGTGTCTTCTGTCCACAGCCCACACGCCGAACTGGTTGGCTCGCTGTACCGCGACCACCGCAGCTGGCTGCTCGCCTGGCTGCAGCGCAGCATGGCCTGCCGCCAGCGTGCCGAAGACCTGAGCCAGGACACCTTCGTGCGCCTGCTCGGGCGCGAGCAACTCGACACCCCGCGCGAACCGCGTGCCTTCCTCGCGGCCGTGGCAAAGGGCCTGATGTTCGACCACTTCCGCCGCGCGGCGCTGGAACAAGCCTACCTGGCCGAGCTGGCGCTGATCCCCGAAGCCGAACACCCGTCCCCGGAAACCCAGCACCTGATCCTCGAAGACCTCAAAGCCATCGACCGCCTGCTCGGCAAGCTGTCGAGCAAGGCCCGCGCAGCCTTCCTGCACAACCGCCTGGACGGCATGGGCCACGCCGAAATTGCCGAACGCCTGGGCGTTTCGGTGTCACGCGTGCGCCAGTACATCGCCCAGGGCATGCGCCAGTGCTATGTGGCCCTGTACGGGGAACCGACGTGAACAACACACCGGTTTCGTCGCGGGTACTAGAAGCCGCCATTGCCTGGAAAATGAGCCTGGACGATGGCAGCGGCACACCTGACGAGCGCAACGAATTCATCCGCTGGCATGCCGCCAGCGAGGAACATGCCCGTGCCTGGCGCCAGCTCGGCGCCCTCGACCACCGCGTCAGCGTCGCTGCCGGCCCGGCTCGCCAGGCCCTGCTGCAATCGCGCGTCAGCCTGCGACGCCGGATCGGCAAGGCCGGCAGCGGGCTTGCCGGCCTGTTCCTGCTCGGCGCTGTGCTGGCCGGGGTCGGCACACCGTCGTTGGCGCCCAGTTACTGGCTGGCGGATCAACGCACCGCCACCGGTGAACTGCGGACATTGCGCCTGGCCGACGGCACGCTGCTGAGCCTCAATACCCACACCGCCGTGGACATCGACTACGCCGGCGACCAGCGGGTGCTGGTGCTGCATCAAGGCGAAATATCGGTGGAAACCGGCCACGACGACCCACGCCCGTTGCTGGTGCGTACCGACGATGGCCGCCTGCGGCCGCTGGGTACGCGTTTCCTGGTGCGCCGCGAAGACAGTGGCACGCGCCTGGAAGTCCTGCAGTCGTCAGTAGCCGCCATGCCGCACAACAGCGGAGACGAACAGGTCCTGCACGAAGGCCAGCAAGTGCTGATGAACAGCAACGGCCTGGGCCGGATAGGCCCGGTGCAGGCCGGGGCCGATGCCTGGACCCGCGGCATGCTGGTGGTCGACAACGTGCGCCTGGCCGACCTGCTGAAACAGCTGGGCCACTACCGCAGCGGTCACCTGGGCGTGGCCGATGAAGTGGCCGACCTGCGCGTGACCGGCAGCTTCCCGCTGACCGACACCGACCTGGCCCTGGCTTCGCTGGTGCCGGCGCTGCCAGTGAAGATCGAGCGGCATACGCCGTGGTGGGTGACCGTAGTACCCAAGTAAATCTGTACCGGCCTCTTCGCGGCGGTTCGGCGCCCCGACAAGCCCGCTCCTACAGCGTTTCTGAAACCTGCATGGTCCTTGTAGGAGCGGGCTTGCCCCGCGAAGGGGCCGGTGCAGGCAAAAGCCAGATTCAAATAATTCTCACTTTTTTTCCGATTCCCCCTGTCACTTCTGGAATCTCGCTCGGCAAGGAAGCAGTTAGCACTTATCCGTCGAGGAGCCGCTGCATGTCCCGTGCCGTTGATCGTATCCTGCGTCCTAGCCTGATGGCCCTGGCCATCGCCGTGGCCACGCCATTGTCCAGCACCGCCCTGTTCGCCGCCGAGCAGTCCGCGCCGCGCGTCTACAACCTGCCCGCCGCACCGCTGGCCAGCACCCTGAACCAGATCGCCAGCCAGTCGGGCATCGCCCTGGCCATCGACCCGGCGCTGGTCAGCGGCCGTACCTCGGCCCCGGTCAATGGCCAGTACAATGGCCTTGGCGCCCTGCAAGCCGCCCTGCAGGGCACTGGACTTCAACTGCAGCAGAGCAGCGTCGGCAGCTACAGCCTGGTCGCCGTACCCGATGGTGCCTTGGCCCTGCCGGAAACCACCGTGAATGCCGCCAGCGCTTCCGAGAGTGCCTGGGGCCCGGTCGATGGCTACCTGGCCAAGCGCACCGCCGCCGGCACCAAGACCGATACCGCGCTGGTCGAAGTCCCGCGTTCGATCTCCGTGGCGACCCGTCAGCAGATGAGCGACCGCGGCGTGCACAGCCTGGACGACGCGGTGAAATACATGCCGGGTATCGTCTCCGCCAGCTTCGGCAGCGACACCCGCTACGACTGGATGCGCGTGCGTGGTTTCGAACCAACCCAGTTCCTCGACGGCCTGCCGCTGCCACGGGGCGTATATGCCAACCCGAAGGCCGAAACCTGGAACCTCGACCGCCTGGCCCTGCTGCGTGGCCCAGCCTCGTCGCTGTATGGCCAGACCCCGCCCGGCGGCCTGCTGGACATGGTCAGCCGCCGCCCGCAGCCTGAAAGCGCCCACGAGATCGAACTGCAGTACGGCAGTGACAACCACCGCCAGATCAACTTCGCCAGCACCGGCAAGATTGATGACGAAGGTCGCTTTCTTTACGGCGTCAGTGGTGTGATTCGCGATGGGGGGACGCAGATCGACCATATTGATGACAAGCGCTACAACATCGCCCCGAGTCTGACCTGGAACATCGACGACGATACCTCGCTGACCCTGCTGACCCAGTTCACCCGCGACGATACCGGTGCCACCAGCCAGTTCCGGCCGATCCAGGGCACTAAGATCGACATGCCGTTCGGCAAGATCTCTCACCACAAGAACCTGGGTGACCCGGACTACGAGTTCTACGACCGCACCTACTACGCGCTGGGCTACGCCTTCGAACACCGCATCAACGATGTCTGGCAGTTCCGGCAGAACCTGCGCTACACCAAGACGGACCTGGCATTCCAGACCATCACCCCTGGCAGCTATTACCAGCCAGGTGGCCCGGTGAAGGACGATGGCACCGTCAGCCGCATGTCCACCAACACTGATGAAGACATCAGCCAGTTCGCGGTGGACAACAACTTCCAGGCCGACTTCGCCACCGGCGACGTGACCCACACCCTGCTGCTGGGGCTGGACCACCAGCGCGTGAACACCAACTACTTGTCGATCTTCGGCTTCAACGTGCCGGACAGCAACGTGATCAACCCGGTCTACGGGGTGCCGATCACCCGTCCGGACCGCTCCACGGCGTTCTACGACTATGACCAGAAAACCCGTCAGACCGGCGTGTATGTTCAGGACCAGATGGCCCTCGGTAACTGGCGCCTGACCCTGGGCGGTCGTGAAGACTGGGTGCACACCAGCACCAAGTACTTCAACCAGGGTGATGCCACCAATACCCAGCGGGACAAGCAGTTCAGCGGCAACGCCGCCATCAGCTACGTGTTCGATTCGGGTTTCGTGCCTTACCTGTCCTATGCCGAGTCGTTCCAGCCGGCCGCCAATGCGTCCGCGTCCGCCACCGAATCGTTCAAGCCGACCGAAGGCAAGCAGTGGGAGCTGGGTATCAAGTACCAGCCACCGGGTTCCAACACCCTGCTCTCGGCAGCCGTGTATGACCTGACGCAGAAAAACGTCTCGGTCACCAACAACGAAGGCGGCGTGACCTTTACCAGCCAGACCGGCGAAGTGAAAGTCCATGGCCTGGAGCTGGAAGCGGTTTCCGACGTCACCGAAAACCTCAAGCTGACCGCCGCCTACACCCTGGCCAAGTCGGAAGTGCAGGATGGCCTTTACAAGGGTAACCGCCTGCAGCTGATGCCCAACCAGCAAGCCTCGCTGTGGGCCGACTACACCTGGCACAGCGGCGTGCTCGACGGCTTCGGCATCGGCGGCGGCGCGCGCTATACCGGCAACACCTACGGCGACCAGGCCAACACCTACCTGGGCAAGGCCAACGCCTACACCGTGTTCGACGCCACCGTGCACTACGACCTGGGGCGCCTGAGCAACAGTCTCAAAGGCGCGTCGGTGGCGGTCAATGCCACCAACCTGTTCAACAAGGACTACCTCTCCACCTGCGATAGCTACTACTGCTACTACGGCGACGAACGTAGCGTCGTGGCCAGTGCTTCCTACAAGTGGTGATGACCTGACTGGCTGAGCATGTCGACCAAGCCGTCCCCCTGGGGGCGGCTTTGGTCTTTCTGGACATCGAGAAACATAATGCAATGAAAAGCCCAACCATCCGCCGCTGGTCGGTGATCCACACCTGGAGCAGCCTGGTCTGCACCCTGTTCCTGCTGTTGCTGGCACTCACCGGCCTGCCGCTGATCTTCCACCACGAACTCGAACACCTGCTCGGCGATGCCGCAGAACTGCGCGAGATGCCAGCCGGCACCCCGCACCTGGACCTGCAACAGCTGGTACTGAAAGCTGAGCAGCACCGCCCCGGTGAGGTTGTGCAGTACTTCGGCTTCGACAAGGACGAGCCCAACGGCGTACTCGCGATCACCGCTGCCACAGCCGGCACCGAACCCAATTCGTCCCATACCTTCATGCTCGACGCCCGCACCGGCGAAGCCGTGGCCATGCCGGCCGCCAATGGCGGCTTCATGATGCTCATGTTGCGCCTGCACGTAGACATGTTCGCCGGCCTGCCCGGCAAGCTGCTGCTGGCCTTCATGGGCGTGCTGTTCATCGTCGCCATCGTCTCCGGCACGGTGCTGTATGCGCCCTTCATGCGCCGCCTCGACTTCGCCAGGGTCCGCCATGACAAATCGCGCCGCCTGCGCTGGCTCGACCTGCACAACTTGATTGGCATAGTCACCCTGGCCTGGGCGCTCACTGTCGGCGTTACCGGGGTGATCAGCGCGCTCTCCGACCTGGTCATCGCTGCCTGGCGCAACGACAGCCTGGCCACCATGGTCGCCCCCTACCGTGACGCCCCGCCACTCACCAAGCAAGCGCCAGCCACACGCTTGCTGGAGATTGCCGAGCAAGCCGCCCCTGGGATGCGTCCAGACTTCATCGCCTTCCCCGGCACGCGATTCTCCAGCGAGCACCACTACGCCGTATTCATGAACGGCGCCACACACTTGAGCTCACACCTGTTCACACCGGTGCTGATCGATGCCCGCACCCTGAAAGTGACCGCCGTCGGCGAGCGCCCCTGGTACATGGACGCCATGGGCCTGTCGCAACCGCTGCACTTCGGTGACTACGGCGGGCGGCCGATGCAGATCCTCTGGGCGCTGCTCGATGTGCTGACCCTCATCGTGCTCGGCAGCGGCCTGTACCTGTGGTGGGGCAAACAGCGCAGATCGAAGGCAACAACCTCATGAGCCACCACTCGCAACCTACCTGGCGGGTCATCATCTGGCCCACGCTGATAGCGCTACTCACTATCAGCGGCTTGTTCGCCGCCTTGCTGGGCGACGGTGTCTGGGACAGCCTGAGCTGGCTCAGCCTGGGCTTCAGCGCCGCAGTGAGCCTGTCCGGCTTCTGGCCACGAACGCGGCGATAACGGGCTAGCACCTGCCATCCTCATGGCATTGCCACGGTGGGCTCCCCCCTGCGGAGCCTACCCATGAGCCCATTGCAAAACCTCGAAGCCCTTGATGCACGTATCGCTGAATTGCAGCAAGGCCAACCGCAACTGCAAGAATCGATCGCTCCTGATCGCCAGCGCCAGGACTTTTTTGCTCAACTCGCCGACTTCTGGAGCGCCCCCGTAGAGGCCGGGGAGAGCCGCCTGGAGCAGCTCGGCCAACTGCGACGCGCGCAGCTGCTGGCCGAACTGGAACTGCGCCTGGCCGACCACACGCTCGACGCCGACGCCGCCGCGCTCTTGCGCACCTGCCTGTCGCTCCCTCTTGCCTGGCAACGGCAAAACCCGCCCCTGGCCCAGGTCTTGCGCCCAGTGTTCAGCACACTGTCGCCCAGCCGCCGCTGCCATTTGCCTGGTGCGCTGGTCATCGTGACAGCGACGCCAGGGCAAGCGGTGGCCCCCGGCGACAGTACCGGCAACGCCCTGCTTTGCACCTTTTCACATGGCATCGAGGCGTTTGCCGACCTGAACCAGCTGCACATCGAGCTGTGCGAGCGTCTGGACGACCCCCTGCAATCGCAGCCCTTGCTGGCACTGCTGGCGCACCCCGAAGAGCGCTTGCTCGTTCAGCAGGCCGACCGGCTGCGCTATGAATGGTATGCCGACGACCCATTCGCCTATCAGGCCCAGTGCCTGATCGACCTGCAGCGGCTGCGCCTGACCGAGGTGTGGCGCTCGCAGGGCAAGTACGCAACGGGACAATTGCACGCCCATCTGGACCGAGCGATGGACCTCACGCCCCTGATCGGCAGTGAACAGCCGCTGAGCACCCGCTATGCCCTGCTGCTGGAAAAGCACCTGCCGCCGTGGTTGCGCAAAACTTCAGCCCAGGGCTTGGCGCACATCATGCAAACCATGCAAGACCTCGCCGGCGCCATCGCCTTGGCAAGCGGGCCGGGGATACTCTCATTCGAAGCCTTCACACAGCGGCACAACCTGATCGAGTGGGTGCGGGAACGGCTGAGCGAAAAGCTGCGCAATGGCTTCGGCATTACCACCCCTGCGCATGCCATCCAAGTCAGCGTCACACTGGCGCGCCGCAAGGGGGCACTGGTCAATCCACTTCACCCTTCAAGCTATATTCCAGTGGCCAGCCGTCCACAGGTGGGCGATACCGTCGAGCTGGTAACGATCACCTACCGGCTGGACGAGTTGGCGCTGCTCAATATCGAGTGGTTCGATATCAACTACTGGTTGACTGCCAGGGTCCACGGGGATGAGACCCTGCACCTCGAAGGGCTGACGCCCGAAAAGCTCAAGCAGATGGTGCGTGACCTGGATGCCGGCACCAGCTATCAGCGTTTTCTGAAAAAGCACCTGCTTCACTCTCCCACGGCAAACTGGCGCATGGAAGCGCATGGGCGCATCAACCGAGCACGCATGATGGCTGAGGCGGTGAAGGCGCGTCACGCAGGGCATTTTCTCGCCGATTCGAGAGAATGGGGTTACCGCTGGGCGCGCACGATCATCCGTTACCCCAACAGCAACTGGCGCGCCACTGTCGATGAGCACCGCATCAGCGTGCGCCAGCTTTTGATCAAAGGCGAAACCTTGCAGGGCGTGCTGCTGCTCAACGCAGAGGTAAAGGCTGTGACCACGATAGTGGTGTATGCACCGGACGCTCCAGACCGGCGACCCTGGCGCGAATACCGCAATGCCCGGGAACTGTTGCGCGAACTGCGCGGCAATGTGCAAATACGCGAGTACGTCCGGGACCGCTTGCCGCTGTCGAAACCCGGAAAAGTCGAAAAACTGCTGCTCAGCGGCAAACTTGCACCGCATCTCCAGCGGCTGGTAGTCGACGAGAACCTGTTCGAAGCCCAATACAAAGCCGAAGTTCGCGCCCTGATGGCTCAGGTGGATGCCAGCACCCGCAGCAATGCAGAGTTACTGGGCAGGTTCTCAGTCAATGCCCTTCGCCTGCTGCTTGACCTGGTCAGCCTGGTCCTGCCGTTCCCCGCGTCCATTGCCCTGGCGTTTGGCAGAGCCGCAATATCGATCTGGGAGGGTTTCGAAGCACTTGAGGAAGGTGACCGGTATGGCGCCCTGCACCATGCCTTCGCCACATTCAGCCACCTGCTGGACGGCTTCCACGGCAGCTTGGAAGGGCTTGAACCCACACCCGCTGGGCTCAAGGGATTCAGTGGCGCACCCTTGCTGCGCCGGGTGCTGCGAGGCATGCCTGCGCCAAGGCCCTTGCCGCTTCCTGCAACTCAGGCAGTGGCGCAGGAGGTCAGTAAGCTGCGCTACCTGATCGATGGCATCTACAAAGAAGGTATCTATGAAAAGACCGGCAGCAATCCCGGGCTCAGTCAGTACTACATAAAAGACCAGCAGGGCCGTGTGTACCATGTCAACTTCGACGGCCACCGCTGGCGGGCGACGGACCCGCGCCAGCCGGACGCCTTTATCAAACTGCCACTCAAACGCCTGCTGAACGGCAACTGGGTCGTCGATTCCCCAGTCCTGTGGCATGACGGTTTGCCTGACTTGCAGGCCCTGCTCGAGAGCTGCCGGCTGGCACCGCAACGCGAGGGGTCAGAGCTAGCTCTGGAGCCAGGCCTTTTCGAAGCCGATGGCCAGTTGTACTTGCAACTGCAGGGCCATCAATTACCCGTGCGTCGTCATCTACTGACCGACCATTACCATCTGCAAGTACCCGCGTCAGCACTGGGGGCTGTTCATGCGTGGGCGGTGCTCAGACGCACCGATCAGCAATGGCGCATCCGCGTACGCCAGCCAGGGCGCAGCAGCGACTGGCTGGCACTGCCGGCGGACTACTCGGCCAGCCTGGGCAGCAACCTGTCCAGCCGCTGACGCAAGGCGCTGCCGCTCGGCCAGTTGCGCAGCAGCCGCGCCCGGTCTCGGGCGTAGGCCGGGGCGAAGCTGAGCTGGGTGGCGTGCTGCTGCATGGCGTCCAGGTCGATCAGCGACCACTGGTCGTTATCCCAAAACAGGTTGTGGCCCTTGAAGTCACCGTGGCTGATGCGCTCGCGAATCAGCTGCTGCATGACGTGCACCAGGGCATCGACCTGTTCTTCCGGCGCATCGCCGTTGTCCACGTAGGGCGCGAAACACGCAGCCAGGTCCGGCCCATCGACATATTCGGTGACCAGGTAGGCGCGGCTGCGCAGGCCCATCACCCGTTGCTCCAGCACCGCCAGCGGGCGGGGCGTGCCGATGCCGAGGAACTCCAGGCGGTGCCCTTCTATCCACGAATGCCAGGCGCGGCTCGGGCGCCAGAAACGCTTGAACCAATGCGCGGTGTTCTTGATGTTGTAACGCTTGAGCACCAGCTTGCGACCGTTCACTTCGATGCGCGCCACGCTGGCCGCACCACCGGTCTTGTACAGGTGGCCCTTGTCGATTAGCGCGTCGGCTTGTTCCAGCACCGGCAGCATGGCGTCCACTTCGCTGCGGCGAATCGCGCGCAAGCCCGAAAGGCTGCGCTCGACGCTGAACAGGCTGCACTCGCGACCGGCCTTTTCCAGGTAATCCTTCTGCCGCCAGCTGCGCACCTTGTCCACCTGCTTCTGCAGCGCTTCCATCGGCAGCGCATGCTCGGCGTTGGCCAGCAGGTAGTGCACCAGCAACTCTTCGATGAACGGTTCCAGGCGCTTGGGCAACTGGGCAAAGAACACCCCGAGGTTTTCCAGCACACGTGGGCGCGACAGCTGTTGCCCGGGCGTCTCGGCCTTGATGCCGGCGCCGTCGATCAGGTACAGCTTGCCGCCGTGGCGCAGCAGGTTGTCCAGGTGCAAGTCTTCCTGCCACAGGCCTTGGGCATGCATCTGTGCCACGACCGTGAGGGCTTCGCCCAGGACCAGGTGCTGCTCGTCGGCCAGTACCGGCAGGTTTTCCACCGCAGCCCAGGCATCGGCCAGGCTTTCAGCACCCTCGAGGAACTCGAACAGCAACCAGCCGCCCTCGCCTTCCTTGAGGCCGTCGGCGAGCAGTTGCGGTGTGGTCAGGCCTTCTTTGGCCAACAGCTTCACGCCATCCAGTTCGCGCTGGAAATGCCGTGCGGCATTGCTGCCGACCAGCAGCTTGGCCAGCACCGGGGTGCCGCGCCAGATGCCGGCGCCGACATAGCGCTGGCCAGGCAACACCCGCAGCAGGCTGAGCAGTTGCAGGTCAGCCGTGCCAGCAGCATCGGCCAGGGTGATGCTCAAGGGCAGCGTCGGGCTGCGCCCGGCGTCTTTGAGTTCGGACAAACGCATCAGCGGGCCTCTTTTTCACGACGGCGTTGCGTCAGGCGTTGCAGCCAGGTGCCGACCAGGGCGCTGTCGGCAGGCTGCTGCAGGTAGGCGGCCAGCAACTGGCGCACGTCCGCCTCGCTCCAGGCACCGGCACGGCGCAGCAGCGGCTCCAGATCGCGCAAGCGGTCGCGCATGCCGAACAGCAGCGGCCGGGTCTTTTCCAGGTCGATCAGCTGCGCTTCCCAGCCTTCGCGGCGCTGGCGCAAGAAGATGTGCTTGGGATAGAAGCAGCCGTGTACCTGGCCGGCACCGTGCAGCGTACGCGCCAGCTGGCCGCAGGCCTTGAGGATGCCCACCCGGGCGTCATCGGCAAGCTGCGGCCACTGCGCCAGCAGGCCCTCCAGGTCGCTCCATTCGTCCAGAGCACGGGTCATCAGGATCGCCCGGTGCTGGCCGTTCTGCTTGCGCTCGCCGTAGAACACGGCCTGCAAGGCCGGGATGCGCAGTTTCTGGTAGCGGCTGATATTGCGGAATTCGCGGGCGAAAGTCGGTTCGCCAAACGGCCGGTGCAAGGTGCGGGTCAGGTAGTCGCTCTGGCGCTTGAGGTAATAGCCTTTGCCTTCAAGCTCCAGGCGGTAGACGCTGCTCCAGCCGCCACGGCCGGTGTTGGGTTCGTCCACGGCATCGAGCTGCAGCGCCCACAGCGCTTCGAAGTCGTTCAAGCCATGGCGTTTGAGCAGCGCGAGGTCCGCGCTGGCCAGGTAATCGGTCATTCCCTTCCCTCGAAGAAGCTCAGCACCTGACGAATACGCCGCTTGTCGCGTGCATTCAGGCGCTGACGCCCACGGTACTGCAGGTAGAAGCGCAGGCGCTGGGTCGCCGTCAGGTGATATTTGGCCACCTTGTCCAGGCATGCCAGGTCTTTGATCATGCGGTGGCGCCACATGAAGCCGCGCCAGAAGTCGCCGGTCGGGCAGTCGATGAAGAACAGCGTGCCCAGGTCGTCGACCAGCAGGTTGCGCCATTTCAGGTCGTTGTGGGCGAAACGGTGCTCATGCATCACCCGGGTGTGGCGCGCCAGCTGACGGCTCAGCTTGTCGACCCAGACCCGGTCGGCCAGGCGCGGGTCGTTGCGCTCGGCCAAGGCCGAGAGGTCTTCGGTGTGCGGCAGTTCACGGGTGATCATCGCGCCACGGCCAAAGGCCAGGCCTTTGCGTTCCAGGCCCCAGGCCACCACTTCGGCCGTGGGAATCTCCCACTTGGCGAACTGCTTGAGGTTCTGCCATTCGGCCTTGATGCGTGGCCGGCCCAGATAGCGACGCATGTGCTTGCCAGCGCCGGTATAGCGCTTGACGTAGTAGTTGACCCCGTCACGCTCGACGCGGATGACCTCGCTGAGCGGGTCACGCGTGAGGTGTTCGCCCTTGAGGGCAAAGACCGCATCGAGGCTGCCGAAGTCCGACGCCAGATGTTCGTAGCCTGGCGCCAGTGTCCAACCCGCCATCAGAGTGCATCCCCATAGCGTTGCTTGCGATCGTAGAGCTTCTGCGCCTTGCGTTCGAGCCAGGCGAGCAGCGCCGCTTCCTCGGCCAGAATCTGCCGCAACGGTTGCTGGAAATAACCGCGCAGGAAGCGCAGCTTGTCGCGCCGGGTCAAGCCGATGTCCAGCGCCGAGAAATACAGCGCGGCCAGGTCCTTGTCACGCCAGCGGCGGCTGATTTTCGCCCGGGTCTGGGCGCGGTGCAGGTCGATGACCGACAGTTTGAAGTCTTCCGGCGTCACCGGGCGGTCTGTGTGCAGCAGGAAGTGGCAGATGTAACAGTCGCGGTGGTTGACCCCGGCGCGGTGCATGCCGCCGGTCATCTTCGCCACTTCAGCGATCAGCGCGCGCTTCAGACGCGGCTCTGGTGGGTTCTTCACCCAGTCGATGCTGAAGTCTTCCAGGCTGATGGTCGGTGCCAGCTCTTCGGTGACAATGAACGAATGCTGCCTTGCCGGGTTGCTGCCGCGCTCGCCATAGGCCACAGCGGTCATGGTCGGCACGCCCACTTCATGCAGGCGCTGGATGGCCTGCCATTCCTGGCCGGCACCCAGCACAGGCAGCTTGGCGGTGAGCAGGTTCTTGAAGATCTCGCCCCAGCCGATGCCACGGTGGATCTTTACGAAGAAGCCTTCGCCCTCGACTTCGGTACGCAACGTGCGGCGGCCTTCCAGCTCGCGATAGACCTCGCCTTGCAGCGCTTCCACGGCATCGAAGGCATCACGCCCGGCCCACAGGCGCTTGAAGGGTTCGGCCACTATCAGCTTCATGCGTTCTCCTGCCCCAGGATCACATCGGCAGCATGCTGCGGCATGCTGTACAGGTCGGCGCTGTCGGCGAAGGCCAGGCCATTGCGCGACCAGTCGGCGCGGGCCTGCCCGTCTTCCAGCATGCGCTGCAGGTATGCATTGAGCTGCTCCTGTTCGAACGGCTCGTCCAGCACCAGGCCACTGTCGGCCTCGTCGATGTAGTGGGCGTAGCCGCAGACCTTGGACACCAGCACCGGCAGGCCGGCCACCAGGGCCTCAAGCAGCACCGTGCCGGTGTTCTCGTTGTACGCCGGGTGGATCAGCAGGTCGGCGCCAAGCAGGAAGCGCGGGATGTCGCTGCGGCCCTTGAGGAACTGCACCTGTTCGCCCAGGCCCAGGGTCGCGCTCTGCAGCTGAAACACCTTGGGGTCGTCCTGGCCGATGACCATCAGTTTGGTGCGCTTGCGCAGCGCCGATGGCAGCGCGGCCAAGGCCTTGAGGCTGCGGTCGACGCCCTTGGTCTTGAAGCCCGACCCGATCTGCACCAGCAGCAGGTCATCATCGCCCAGGTTGAATTCCTTGCGGAACTCGGCGCGGATCTCGGCGGCATTGGCCGGCGCGCGGCGGTCCTGGGAAATACCCGGTGGCAGCAGGTGGAAGCGCTCCACGGGGGTGCCGTAGTGCTTGATGAACAGCGGCTGCTGCACTTCGGAAATCATCAGCACTTCGGTACGGGCGTCCTTGGCGAACACCGCACGCTCGTACTCGGCGAAGTGCCGGTAGCGGCCCCAGCGGCGGTACAGGCCACCGCGCAGGGTCTGCGCCTTGTCCTCGAAGCAGCCGTCGGCGGCGTAGTAGACGTCCAGCCCCGGCATCTTGTTGAAGCCGATCAGGCGGTCGACCGGACGCTTGGCCAGGTCCGCTTCCATCCAGGCGCTGAGCTTCTCGTTGCGGCGGTGGTTGAAGATCGCCTTGACCGGCGCCACCAGCACCTCGAAGCCCGGCGGAATGTCACCCTCCCAGATCAGCGTGTACACGCGGATCTGGTGGCCCCGCTTCTGGCATTCCAGGGCAATGCGCATGAAATCGCGCTGCAGCCCGCCGAAGGGGAAATATTTGTAAAGCACGAAAGCCAGTTGCATCAACGAACATCCTCAGCCAGCAGCAGCGCGCTCAGGCGGCTCGCTACATGCTCGGGATTCAGGCGAGTGAAGCACAGCGGCCACTCGCGTTTCAGATCGAACCGGCGCAGGTCGTCTGCGCTCGGTTTGTAGGTGCACTTCTTCTGCAGGCACGGTGCGCATGGGAAATCGCTGGCCTGGTGAACCTGCACGCGCCCGTAGGCGCCGGTCAGGCCCGGGTTGGTCGGGCCGAACAGCGAAATGGTCGGCACGTCCAGCGCTGCGGCCAGGTGACCGAGGCCGGTATCCACCGCCACACAGGCCTTGGCCGCCGCGAGCACGCGGGCGACGCCGGCAAGGTTCAATTTGGGGAGCACCTGGCAGTTGTTCAAGCCTTGGGCGATACGCTCGGCGCGGGCCTTCTCGGCTGGGTTGCCCCACGGCAGGCGCACTTGCAGCTTGCGCCGGCCCAGGCGCTCGGCCAGTTCACGCCAGTAGGCTTCGGGCCAGTGCTTGGTCGCCCAGGTCGTGCCGTGCAGAAACACTACGTAGGGCGCAGCCGGCGGCAGTTGCAGGCGGTCAAGGTCGAGGCCGTAGTGGCCGATGCCTTCCGGCAGGTCATAGGCCAGGGCCATGGCGAACAGCTGGCGCACACGCTCCACGGCATGCTGGCCGACGGCAACCGACAGCGGCCGGTCGTAGAAGCGGCTGGCCCAGCCTTCACGGGCCGAGAAGCGGTCCAGGCCGGCGACCGGGGCCTTGACGTAGCGGGTCAGCCAGGCCGACTTGACCAGGCCCTGGGCATCGATCACCAGGTCATACTTGCGCTCGCGAACGCGCTGCTTGAACGCCTTCCACTCGCCGCTCTTGATCGTCTGCCAGATGTTCTTGCGCCAGCGGCGGATCGCCACCGGTATGACCTGGTCGACCGCCGGGTGCCAGCTGGGAATTTCGGCGAAGCCTTCTTCCACCACCCAGTCGAAACGGATGCCCGGGATGGCATGGGCGGCGTCAGTCAGCGCCGGCAGGGTGTGGATCACATCACCCAGCGACGAGGTCTTGATGATCAGTACCCGCACTTAGTCGACCTCGGCCACGGTATCGATCAGGTTCGGACCGCCCAGGCTGTGCAGGGCAGCGATGACTTTGCCAGGCTCCAGCAGGCGCAGGCAGTTGTAGTGGCCGAAGCGGCAGGTGCGGTCGAAGCACGGGCTGCACTCGATGCCGGTGCGCACCACTTCCACCTGTTCGGCCAGCGGCGGCGTGAAGCCTGGCGAAGTGGAACCGTACACCGCGACCAGCGGGCGATTCAGCGCGGCGGCCACGTGCATCAGGCCGGAGTCGTTGGACACCACGGCATCGGCGCAGGACATCAGGTCGATCGCCTCGGCCAGCGAGGTCTCGCCGGCCAGGTTGTACGACTCTTCACGGAAGCCCGGAATCAGGCGGTCGCGAATCTGCTCGCCGACCGGGTGATCGTTCTTCGAGCCAAACAACCACACCTGCCAGCCCTGGCGGATCATCGCGTCAGCGACTTGGGCGTAGTGCTCGGCCGGCCAGCGCTTGGCCTCGCCAAACTCGGCCCCAGGGCACAGCGCCAGCACCGGGCGGTCCAGCGCCAGGCCAAACTTGGCCATGGCGGCTTCACGGCTCTGCGCTTCGATCTGCAGGTTCGGCCGCGGATACGGCTGCGGCAGCTCGGCGCCGGGCGCGTAGGCCAGGGCCATGAAACGCTCGATCATCAGTGGGTAGCGGGCCTTGTCCAGCTTGCGCACGTCGTTGAGCAGACCGAAACGCATTTCGCCACGCCAGCCGGTGCGCTTGGGGATGCCGGCAAAGAACGGCACCAGCGCTGACTTCAGCGAGTTGGGCAGCAGGATGGCCTGGTCGTACTGGCCGGCCAGGGACTTGCCGATGCGCCGACGCGTGGCCAGCTCCAGCGCGCCGTGGCCGAGCGGAAAGCTCAAGGCCTGGCGCACTTCGGGCATGCGTTCGAGGATCGGCCGGCTCCACTCGGGCGCCAGCACGTCGATCACGCAGTCGGGGTGCTGCTGTTTCAGGCACTGGAACAGGGTCTGCGCCATCACCATGTCGCCGACCCAGCTGGGGCCAATGATCAGTATTCTCATGCTTAGTCCAGAAACGCTCGGGGAGGCTACAGGCTGCATACAGCCTGGCCTCCCCTCTTTATATTCAGGCTATGTGGCGGACAGTGTACCACTCAGACCCTTTCAGGGCCTTCAGGTCAGCCCCAGCTCACCCCAGATCCGCCGCACTTCGCGGCGCTCATCGGCAAACTGCGCCGCATCGATCACCCCGGCCTGCTTCTGCAGGGCCTGGCGGTGCGACGCCGAGCGGAACGCCTTGTACACCTCACGCAACAGCACCGCGTCACTGGCCGGCATCAAACCTGCCTGCTCCAGCTCTTCCAGAATGCGGATGTTATCGGTCCATCGGAGTATGGCCGGGTGCTCGTGAGACCAGGCCAAAGCGGCGTATTGCACCATAAATTCGATATCGACGATACCGCCTGCATCCTGCTTGATATCGAACGCCACACCGGCATCGAAGGCATTGGCCGCGGTACCGGCAAGCGTGGCCTTGGTGCCGAGGTTGTCGCGCATCTTGGCGCGCATCTCGCTCACTTCGCTGCGCAACTTGCCCAGGTCGCGGGCCTGGCCCAGGACCTTGGCGCGTACGCCCTCGAACGCCGTCGCCACCTGCTTGCAGCCCACCAGCACACGGGCGCGCACCAGGGCCTGATGCTCCCAGGTCCAGGCCTCGCTCTGCTGGTAACGTTCGAACGCCCCCAGTGAGCTGACCAGCAGCCCCGCCGCGCCGGACGGGCGCAGGCGCATGTCGACGTCGTACAGCTGGCCGGAGTTGGTCTGGGTGGTCAGCAGGTGGATGATGCGCTGGCCCAGGCGGGTGAAGAACTGCGCGCTGTCGATCGGTTTGGCGCCGTCGGTTTCCGCTTGCGGGTCGCCGTCGTGAATGAACACCAGGTCGAGGTCCGAACCATGGCCCAGCTCCAGGCCGCCGACCTTGCCATAGCCGATGATGATGAACCCTGGGTCGCACAGGCTGCCGTCACTGCGCTTGGGCTGGCCATGGCGGGCCACGGTCTGGCGCCAGGCCAGGGCCAGCACCTGGTCGAGAATGGCTTCGGCCAGCCAGGTCAGGTAGTCGCTGACTTTCATCAACGGCAGGTTGCCGCTGATTTCCGACGCGGCCACGCGCAGGCTGTGGGCCAGCTTGAAGTGGCGCAACGCCTCCATCTGCTGTTCCAGGTCGTCCTCGGGGATGCGCGTCAAGCGCTCGCGCAGCTCGGCGGCCAGCTCCGGCGCCAGTGGCGGGCTGAACAGGCGGCCTTCGTTGAGCAGCTCATCGAGCAGCAACGGGTACCGAGCGATCTGCTCGGCAATCCACGGGCTGGCAGCACACAGGGTCAGCAAGCGCCGCAGCGCACCCGGGTTTTCGGTGAGCAACACCAGATAGGCCGAACGCCGCGCCACGGCTTCGACCAGCGGCAGCACGCGCTCCAGCACCAGGTCCGGGTTGTCATGCTCCACGGCCTGGGCCAGCAAACGTGGGATGAAAGCATCCAGGCGCTCGCGGCCGATGCGCTGCATCGAGCGCAGCTGCGGGCTGGCGCGCAGTGCGGCCAGGCGGCGCAGCGCTTCGGCCGGCTGCTCGAAGCCCGCCTCCTCCAGCTGGCGGCCGGCAGCCTCTTCATCTTGTGCCTGTTCCCACAGTGGCGACCACTCGCCGCCCACCACCAGCTCACCTTCGCCTTCGTCTTCATCCGGGTCGGCGATGACCTGGCGGAAGTGCCAGTCGACCCGACCCCGCCAGTACATCAACTGATCGTGGAAGCTTTGCCAGTCGGCAAAGCCAAGGATATAGGCGACCCGCTCACGATCCAGCTCGCTGTCCGGCAGCATCTGCGTCTGGCGGTCGGCGATGGCCTGGATGGCGTGCTCGGTATATCGCAGGAATTCATAACCTTCGCGCAGCTCCGCCACCACAGCTGGCGGCAGGTAACCCTGGCCTTCCAGGGTCGCCAGCACCTTGAGCAGCGGCCGCTGCTGCAGGCTCAGGTCACGCCCGCCGTGAATCAGCTGGAAGGCCTGGGCGATGAACTCGACCTCGCGGATGCCGCCAGCACCAAGCTTGATATTGTCGGCCATGCCTTTGCGCCGTACTTCCTGCTGGATCAGCTGCTTCATGGTGCGCAGCGCTTCGATCGCCGAGAAGTCCAGGTAACGCCGATACACGAATGGCCGCAGCATGTCCTGCAGCTGCGCGCCGGCGGCCTGGTCACCAGCCACCACCCGCGCCTTGATCATCGCGTATCGTTCCCAGTCGCGGCCCTGGTCCTGGTAGTACTGCTCCAGCGCATTGAAGCTGAGCACCAACGCGCCGGCCGAGCCATAGGGGCGCAGGCGCATGTCGACGCGGAACACGAAACCGTCGACGGTCACCGGGTCGAGCGCCTTGATCAGGCGCTGGCCCAGGCGGGTGAAGAATTCCTGGTTTTCCAGCGAGCGTTTGACGCCTTCTGTTTCGCCACCTTCGGGGAAGGCGAAGATCAGGTCGATATCCGACGACAGGTTCAGCTCCACTGCGCCCAGCTTGCCCATGCCCAGCACCACCATGTGCTGCGGCTGGCCGCTGCGGTTGCCGATCGGCGTGCCGAACTGCTGGCAATGGCGCGGGTACAACCACTGGTAGGCTTCGTCGATAGCCGCATCGGCGAGGTCTGACAGGTCGCGGCAGGTCTCGCCCAGCTCGGCCTGGCGGGTAATGTCGCGCCAGATGATCCGCAGCTGCTGGCGGTTGCGCTCGCGGCGCAGGTTGCGCGCCAGTTCGTCCTCGCTCTGCGCGGCCTGGGCCGCAGCGGCGATTTGCCCGCGCAGCTCGCCCGGGGCGTAGCGGCGGTCCAGCTCACCGCTGGCGATCAGGGCGAACAACATGGCCGGCTCGCGCTGGGCCACGCCAAGGACGAAGTCGCTGGCAGCGGCAACCTGATCGAACTGTTGCCGGTGCAATGGGGTCCAGGTGTGCAGGTCGAGGTCAGCGTGGCCTGCCACGGCATCGCTCAGAAACTGCTGGTTGCGGACGACCAGCGGTTGCAGCGAAGCAGGCAGTTCGAGCGGCAAAGGTAGGCGCATGGTCTATCCTTGATCGGCGTGAAATGAAGGGGAAAAAGCGGCCAAGAGGAAGCCGGACCTCGGTTGGACTGTCATACAAAAGTTGGAAATAGCTGAAAAAAACGAATCATTGGCAAGAAACATCAAGATTCACCTGCTCGCGACACACCGCCAACCAACATGAACGTTTTTCCTCACAAGCCGAGGTGCGACCAAACGTCGCATTTGTGTAGTTTTACTACTACCCATGGCGTGCAAAAGCATGAAATGCCGAAGCAAATGTAGTAAAACTACACGGCGCCGGGAGACACCCCGGTAATCCAAGAATTCACGACGTCTGCCCATAAGGCCAGTCGCAAACTCAGGCCCCCGATTCTGGTGGCCTTTCCGCCCTGGAGCAAGCCATGCAAGACCTCGATCCAATCGAAACCCAGGAATGGCTGGATGCCCTGGAGTCGGTCCTCGACAAAGAAGGCGAAGACCGCGCTCATTACCTGATGACCCGCATGGGCGAGCTGGCCACCCGCAGTGGCTCCCAGCTGCCGTACGCAATCACCACGCCATACCGCAACACCATCCCTGTCACCCACGAAGCACGCATGCCTGGCGACCTGTTCATGGAACGCCGCATTCGCTCGATGGTGCGTTGGAACGCGCTGGCCATGGTGATGCGCACCAACCTGAAGGACTCGGACCTGGGCGGCCACATCTCCAGCTTCGCTTCCAGTGCCACCCTGTACGACATCGGCTTCAACTACTTCTTCCAGGCGCCGACCGAAGAACATGGCGGCGACCTGATCTTCTTCCAGGGCCACGCATCGCCAGGCGTCTACGCCCGTGCCTTCATGGAAGGCCGCATCAACGAAGACCAGATGAACAACTTCCGTCAGGAAGTGGACGGCAATGGCCTGTCTTCGTACCCGCACCCATGGCTGATGCCTGACTTCTGGCAGTTCCCGACCGTTTCGATGGGTCTGGGCCCGATCCAGGCTATCTACCAGGCACGCTTCATGAAATACCTGGAAGCCCGTGGCTTCATCCCGGCCGGCAAGCAGAAGGTCTGGTGCTTCATGGGCGACGGCGAGTGCGACGAGCCGGAATCCCTGGGCGCAATCGCCCTGGCCGGCCGCGAGAAGCTGGACAACCTGATCTTCGTCATCAACTGCAACCTGCAGCGCCTCGACGGCCCGGTTCGCGGCAACGGCAAGATCATCCAGGAACTCGAAGGCGTGTTCCGTGGCGGTGGCTGGAACGTCAACAAGGTGGTCTGGGGCCGCTTCTGGGACCCACTGTTCGCCAAGGACACCAACGGTGCCCTGCAGCGCCGCATGGACGAAGTCATCGACGGCGAGTACCAGAACTACAAAGCCAAAGACGGCGCGTACGTTCGTGAGAACTTCTTCAACACCCCAGAGCTCAAGGCCATGGTCGAAGACCTGTCCGACGACGAGATCTGGAAGCTCAACCGTGGCGGCCACGACCCGTACAAGGTCTACGCGGCTTACCACCAGGCTGTGAACCACAAGGACCAGCCGACCGTCATCCTGGCCAAGACCATCAAGGGTTACGGTACCGGTGCCGGCGAAGCCAAGAACACCGCGCACAACACCAAGAAGGTCGACGTCGACAGCCTGCGTCACTTCCGCGACCGCTTCGACATCCCGGTCAAGGATGCCGACCTTGAGAACCTGCCGTTCTTCAAGCCGGAAGAAGGTTCTGCCGAAGCCAAGTACCTGGCCGAGCGTCGCAATGCCCTGGGTGGCTTCGTGCCTCAGCGCCGCGCCAAGAGCTTCAGCGTGCCGACCCCGCCACTGGAAACGCTGAAAGCGATCCTGGACGGCTCGGGCGACCGCGAAATTTCCACCACCATGGCCTTCGTGCGCATCCTGGCGCAGCTGGTCAAGGACAAGGACATCGGCCAGCGCATCGTCCCGATCATCCCGGACGAAGCCCGTACCTTCGGTATGGAAGGCATGTTCCGCCAGCTGGGCATCTACTCGTCGGTCGGCCAGCTCTACGAGCCAGTCGATAAAGACCAGGTGATGTTCTACCGCGAAGACAAGAAGGGCCAGATCCTCGAGGAAGGCATCAACGAAGCCGGCGCCATGTCGTCGTTCATCGCTGCCGGTACCTCGTACAGCTGCCACAACCAGCCGATGCTGCCGTTCTACATCTTCTACTCGATGTTCGGCTTCCAGCGCATTGGCGACCTGGCCTGGGCTGCCGGCGACAGCCGCACCCGTGGCTTCCTGATCGGCGGTACCGCCGGCCGTACCACCCTCAACGGTGAAGGCCTGCAGCACGAAGACGGTCACAGCCACATGATGGCGGGCACCATCCCGAACTGCCGCACCTATGATCCGACCTACGGCTACGAGCTGGCGGTGATCATCCAGGACGGCATGAAGAAGATGACCGAAGAGCAACAGGACATCTTCTACTACATCACCGTGATGAACGAATCCTACCAGCAGCCAGCCATGCCGGCCGGTGTCGAGGAAGGCATCATCAAGGGCATGTACCTGCTGGAAGAAGATACCCGCGAAGCCGCGCACCACGTACAGCTGATGGGCTCCGGCACCATCCTGCGCGAAGTCCGCGAAGCGGCGAAGATCCTGCGTGAAGAGTTCAACGTCGGCGCCGACGTGTGGAGCGTCACCAGCTTCAACGAACTGCGTCGCGACGGCCTGGCCGTGGAACGCGCCAACCGCCTGAAGCCTGGCCAGAAGCCACAGCAGACCTACGTCGAGCAGTGCCTGAACGGTCGCAAAGGTCCGGTCATCGCTTCCACCGACTACATGAAACTGTTCGCCGAGCAGATTCGCCAGTGGGTGCCGAGCAAAGAGTTCAAGGTCCTGGGTACCGACGGTTACGGTCGCAGCGACAGCCGCAAGAAGCTGCGTCACTTCTTCGAAGTCGACCGCCACTTCGTGGTGCTGGCTGCCCTGGAAGCCTTGGCTGACCGCGGCGAGATCGAACCCAAGGTTGTGGCTGACGCCATCGTCAAGTTCGGCATCGACCCGGACAAGCGCAACCCACTGGACTGCTGAGGAGTATTTTTAAGTGAGCGAACTCATTCGCGTACCTGACATCGGCAGCGGTGAAGGTGAAATCATCGAGCTGTTCGTCAAGGTCGGTGATCGTATCGAGGCTGACCAGAGCCTGCTGACCCTGGAGTCCGACAAGGCCTCCATGGAAATCCCGGCGCCAAAGGCCGGTGTGATCAAGGAACTGAAGGTCAAGCTGGGCGACCGCCTGAAAGAAGGCGACGAGCTGCTGGTCCTGGAAGCCGAGGGCGCCGCTGCTGCGGCCCCTGAGGCTCCGGCTGCCGCAGCTGCTCCAGCCCAGGCAGCTGCGCCGGCTCCAGCCGCCGAAGCCGCCCCTGCTCCGGCCTCAGCCCCGGCTGCCGCCAGCGTGCAGGACATCCACGTGCCGGACATCGGTTCGTCGGGCAAGGCCAAGATCATCGAAGTCCTGGTCAAGGTCGGCGACACCGTCGAAGCCGACCAGTCGCTGATTACCCTGGAGTCCGACAAGGCCTCCATGGAAATCCCGTCGCCGGCTGCCGGCGTGGTCGAAGAAGTCCTGTGCAAGCTGGAAGACGAAGTCGGCACTGGCGACCTGATCTTCAAGCTCAAGGTTGCTGGCGCAGGGCCAGCTGCTGCCCCGGCTCCAGCCGCTGCTGCACCTGCCCCGGCTGCCGCGCCTGCCGCTGCCGCTCCAGCAGCTGCTCCGGCCGTAGCTCCAGCGCCGGTCGCTACCGCACCGGCTGCCGGCAGCAACGCCAAGGTTCACGCAGGCCCCGCAGTTCGCCAGCTGGCCCGTGAATTCGGTGTCGACCTGGGCGCAGTTGCCGCCACCGGTCCGCACGGTCGCATTCTGAAAGAAGACGTGCAGGTCTACGTCAAGGCGATGATGCAGAAGGCCAAGGAAGCTCCAGCCGCCGCTGGCGCAACCGGTGGCGCTGGCATCCCGCCGATCCCGGCCGTGGACTTCAGCAAGTTCGGTGAAGTAGAAGAAGTCGCCCTGACCCGCCTGATGCAGGTCGGTGCCACCAACCTGCATCGCAGCTGGCTGAACGTGCCGCACGTGACCCAGTTCGACTCCGCCGACATCACCGAGCTGGAAGCCTTCCGCGTTGCGCAGAAGGCCGTGGCCGAGAAGGCTGGCGTCAAGCTGACCGTGCTGCCACTGCTGCTCAAGGCCTGCGCCTTCCTGCTCAAGGAACTGCCGGACTTCAACAGCTCGCTGGCGCCAAGCGGCAAGGCCATCATCCGCAAGAAGTACGTGCACATCGGCTTCGCCGTGGACACCCCGGACGGCCTGTTGGTCCCTGTGATCAAGAACGTCGACCAGAAGAGCCTGCTGCAACTGGCTGCCGAAGCCGCTGCACTGGCCGAGAAGGCGCGCACCAAAAAGCTGTCGGCTGACGACATGCAAGGTGCCTGCTTCACCATCTCCAGCCTCGGCCACATTGGCGGCACCGGCTTCACGCCGATCGTCAACGCGCCGGAAGTGGCGATCCTGGGCGTCTCCAAGGCGACCATGCAGCCAGTCTGGGATGGCAAGGCCTTCCAGCCGAAGCTGATGCTGCCGCTGTCGCTGTCCTACGATCACCGTGTGATCAACGGCGCTGCCGCCGCGCGCTTCACCAAGCGCCTGGGCGACGTGCTGGGCGATATCCGCACCATGCTGCTGTAACACGCAGCCCGCCTGCCTCTCCTCGGGGAGGCAGGTACCCTTTTCGAGCTGCCACGCTCGTACCTCAACCCCGCCAGATGGCGGGGCTTTTTTTTGCCTGCCAGCCCCCAAATCCTCAAGCCAAACTAAGGATTTCAGCCCGCCGGCCGAAAACATATACATGACAGCCCTCATGGCCGCTTGCCAGCCTCAGGGACATGATGCAACCTTGCCAGATGCGCCGCCGCCCAGGCCGCGTCCCCCTTCAAGCGAGTCTTCGATGAAAAGCCAACCCGATGCCGCCAGCCGTGTGGCGGCCGAGGTCGTCACGCAGCTCCCCGTGCCCTCGCGGCTCGGCATGCTGCGTTTCGAAAGGCTGAACGAAGCCAACTGGGCGATGCTCTACCTGGACCCGGCCTGCGACCGCCAGTTCGGCCTGCCCGCCTCCGAGCTGTGCGCACTCATCGATTCGCCCTACGCCAGCCTGATGGAACCCGAAGCACGCTATCGGCTGCACGATGAGATCCAGCTGCAACTGAGCAACCGTGGCTACTACCGCGTGCGCTATACCCTGCATACCCAGGCCCGTGCGCTGCGCCTGCTGGAAGCCGGCGAAGCGTTCAAGCAGCACAACCGCCAGCTGCTGCGCGGCTTCCTGACGGTGCTCGATGACGAAGACGACAGCGACCTCGACACCAACGACCTGGAATCGCGCAACAACCGCCTGCAACTGGCCCTGCAGATCAACCAGCGTGCCCAGCAGGAGCAACTTGAGCACCTGGAGCGCGTGCGCGCCCAGCAAGACCTCATCCTGCGCCTTGCCCGCCAGCGTTACAGCGCCGAAAATTCACTGCTCGAGGCCGCCCAGCTGATCACCCGCAGCGCCTGCGAAATCTACAAGGTCGACAGCGCCAGCATCTGGCACCTGGACGACCAGCGCCTGGAGCCGATCAGTGCCTGGCTGCGCAACGAGCAAGTGCACCGCCTGCCCGAGCCGATCGATGCCAGCCGCTTCCCCGACTACCTGGAAGCCCTGCACGCCAGCCGCGCCATCGACGCCCACAACGCCAACCACGACCCTCGGACCCGTGAGTTGGCCCAGAGCCTGTATGCCGACAACAACGCCATGCTCGACGCCAGCATTCGCGTCGATGGCCAGGTGGTCGGCGTGTTGTGCCTGGAGCAGACCGGCCAGCCGCGGGCCTGGCAGTCCGATGAAATCGCTTTTGCCGGTGAGCTGGCCGACCAGTTCGCCCAGGTCATCACCAACCACAACCGGCGCACCGCCGCCAGCGCCCTGCACCTGTTCCAGCGGGCCGTGGAACAGAGTGCCAGTGCCTTCCTGCTGGTCAACCGCGATGGCGTGGTGGAGTACGTCAACCCAAGCTTCACGGCGATCACCCAGTACAGCACCGAGGAGGTCCAGGGCCACCACCTGGCCGAGCTGCCAGCCCTGGAGAACCTCAGCGAGCTGCTGTTCGACTCGCCGTCGAGCCTGGCCATGGGCAACAGCTGGCAGGGTGAATTCAAGAGCCGACGCAAAAACCTCGAACCCTACTGGGGCCAGCTGTCGATCTCCAAGGTGTACGGCGACAACCGTGAGCTGACCCACTACATCGGCATCTACGAAGACGTCACCCAGACCAAGCTGGCCCAGCAGCGCATCGAGCGCCTGGCCTACACCGACAACCTGACCAACCTCGGCAATCGCCCGGCGTTCATCCGCAAGCTCGACGAGCGCTTCGCCCGCGACAGCGAGAACCCGATCTGCCTGCTGCTGGTGGACATCGACAACTTCAAGCGGATCAACGACAGCCTCGGCCACCAGACCGGCGACAAGCTGCTGATCAGCCTGGCCCGGCGCCTGCGCAACAGCCTGAGCGCCAACGGCGTGCTCGCCCGTTTCGCCAGCAACGAGTTCGCCGTGCTGCTCGACGACACCAGCCTGGAGGACGGCCAAGGTGTCGCCCTGCAGTTGCTTCGCACCCTCGACAAGCCGATGTTCGTCGACAACCAGCTGATCAACGTCACCGCCTCGGTAGGCCTGGCCTGCGCGCCGCTGCACGGCAGCGACCCGACCACCCTGATGAAGAACGCCGGCCTCGCCCTGCACAAGGCCAAGGCCAACGGCAAGCACCAGGTGCAGGTGTTCACCGAAGTGCTCAACGCCGAAGCGAGCTACAAGCTGTTCGTCGAGAACAACCTGCGCCGCGCCCTGACCCAGAACGAGCTGGAGGTGTTCTACCAGCCCAAGCTGTGCCTGCGCAGCGGCCGCCTGCTGGGCCTTGAGGCCTTGCTGCGCTGGAACCACCCCGAGCGCGGCATGATCCGCCCGGACCAGTTCATCAGCGTGGCCGAGGAAACCGGCCTGATTATCCCCATCGGCAAATGGGTGGTGCGCCAGTCGTGCCGCATGAGCCAGCAGCTGCAGGAAGCCGGCATGGGCTGCCTGCACGTGGCCATCAACCTGTCGCCCAAGCAGTTCTCCGACCCCGACCTGGTGGCCTCGATCGCCTCCATCCTCAAGGAAGAAGGCCTGCCAGCGCACTTGCTCGAGCTGGAGCTGACCGAAGGCCTGCTGCTGGAAGCCTCGGAAGACACCCATCGCCAGCTCGACGAGCTCAAGGCCCTGGGCCTGACCCTGGCCATGGATGACTTCGGCACCGGTTATTCGTCGTTGAGCTACCTGAAGAAGTTTCCGATCGACATCATCAAGATCGACCGCAGCTTCATCAACGAGATCCCCGACAACCAGGACGACATGGAAATCACCTCGGCGGTGGTGGCCATGGCCCACAACCTCAAGCTCAAGGTAGTGGCCGAGGGCATCGAGACACCAGAACAACTGGCGTTTCTGCGTAGGCACCGCTGCGACGTCGGTCAGGGCTACCTGTTCGACAGGCCGATCCCAGGCCGCGAGCTTGCAGAAAAACTCAAGCGCTATCCGCGCGGTCCAATGGCCTGACAGCTGCCTCAAGCTCGGGCACACTAGAACCCATTCGGGCCCTTTCGCGGGACAAGCCCGCTCCTACACGATCCCTGTAGGAGCGGGCTTGTCCCGCGAATGGCCCCAACACCTATCCAACTGAATTAACACAGAGGAACGGCCATGGTCCTGCGTTCGGAAATCCTGGTGAACAAAAACGTCATGCCTACTGCGGAGCAGGCCCTGCCTGGCCGCGAAGCGCCAATGTCCCTGCCCGAATTCCACTACGTGTTCGAAGGCACGCCACTGCTTGGCCCGTTCTTCGAAGGCGCCATCGACTTCGCCATCTTCGGCCTGGGCTGTTTCTGGGGCGCCGAGCGCCGCTTCTGGCAGCGTGAAGGCGTGGTGAGCACCGTTGTCGGCTACGCCGGTGGCTTCACCCCGAACCCGACCTACGAAGAAGTCTGCTCGGGCCTGACCGGCCACACCGAAGTAGTGCTGGTGGTGTTCGACAAGGACAAGGTCAGCTACCGCGAACTGCTGGCGATGTTCTGGGAACTGCACAACCCGACCCAGGGCATGCGCCAGGGCAACGACGTCGGCACCCAGTACCGTTCGGCCATCTACTGCACCAGCCCTGAGCAGCTGGAGCAGGCCAAGGCCAGCCGCGACGCCTTCCAGGCCGAACTGAGCAAGGCCGGCTTCGGCGAGATCACCACCGAGATCGACCAGGCGCCGACCGTGTACTTCGCCGAGGCCTACCACCAGCAGTACCTGGCCAAGAACCCGGACGGCTACTGCGGCATAGGCGGCACTGGCGTGTGCCTGCCACCGAGCCTGCAGGGCAACTGAACCATGAGCACGATGACCCTGTTCCACTCGCCGCTGTCGCCGTTCGTACGCAAGGTCATGGTGGTGCTGCACGAAACCGGCCAGCTGCAGCGCGTCAGCCTGCAGCCGGTGAACATCAGCCCGGTGAGCGGCGACGAGCAGCTCAACCAAGACAACCCGATCGGCAAGATCCCGGCCCTGCGCCTGGAAGACGGCACCGTGCTGCAGGACAGCCGGGTGATCTGCGAGTACCTCGACCTGCAGCATGTCGGCATGCCACTGCTGCCGCGCGAGGGCTCGGCGCGCTGGCGGCGCATGACCTTGGCTTCGCAGGCGGACGCGATCATGGATGCGGCGGTGTCGAGCCGCTACGAGAGCTTCCTGCGGCCTGAAGAGAAGCGCTGGGAGGGCTGGCTCGAAGCGCAGGGCGAGAAAATGCGTCGCAGCCTGGCGAACCTGGAGCAGGAGCACCTGGCTGAATTGGCTAGCGGTTTCGATCTCGCGGCGATTGGCGTGGCGTGTGCGCTAGGGTATCTGGACCTGCGTCAGCCTGAATTCGGTTGGCGTGAGCGCCAGCCTGGCTTGGCGGCATGGTATGCCGACGTGGCCAAACGGCCGTCGATGGTTGCCACGGCTCCGGTGGCCTGAAGGGCCTATTCGCGGGACAAGCCCGCTCCTACAAGTTCACGCAATGCCTGTAGGAGCGGGCTTGCCCCGCGAAAGGGCCGGCAAGACCGACATCATATTCAGCAATCAGGATTGCCCGCAGTAAACTTCTTGGCCGGGTTCACTGCCGCCTTGAACTGGCGCAGCGCCTTGGAACCTATCAGCAACGGGTAGTTGAAGTGGCTGCGGTCCACCAGGTTGACCTCCATGGTGCGCTTCACGCCACCCAGGCACATCTCAAGGTCAACCACCGGCCGCTTGGAGATGTCCGGTCCATCACCCTCATCCTCTTCATCGGCACGGCCCTTGATCTTGCTGATGCGCGAGACCTGGTGCTCATAGACCTTGCCGTCGGAGTCCTTGGTTGCCAGGCGGAAACGTACCCACTCCTCGCCATCGCGGGTGAACAGCTCGATGTCCTTGGCCGACAGGGAGGCCGTCCAGGCACCGGTGTCCATCTTGGCCTTCAGGGTCTGGCCAAGCTCGGGCAACTTGATGTTCTCGTAACGGCCATACAGCGTGGGTTCGGCGGCCATGACCGGCAACGCCAGCAGCGATAACAGGGCAAGCAGAGATTTCACAGGCAGGCTTCCTTGAAAAGGGTCAGTGCTTAGACTGCACTGGCAGGATAGGTTCGCTGTCACAAGCCTAACCAACATGTTGTGAAACATTTGTCCCCGCCGTCGGGCATTGGACATTTGGCGTAGACCCCAGCGCTGCTTATCATTGCGCCCTGCCAACTTCCCACAACAAGAGTTTCCTTATGCGTCGCCTGTTTACCGGCATTCTCACAACCACCCTGCTGCTACTCAACACCGTGGTGATGATCTGCCCGCTGATGGTCTTCGCCCTGCTCAAGCTGGTGTTGCAGGGGCGCTGGCGCGACTACGCCTCCGCTGCCGTGATGTGGGTCGCTGAAGCCTGGTCAGAGGTCGACAAGGCCATCTTCGCCCTGTGCATCCCCACCAGATGGGACATCCGTGGCGTCGAGAACCTGCGCAAGGACACGTCCTACCTGGCCGTCAGCAACCACCAGACCTGGGTCGACATCCCGGCGCTGATCGAAAGCCTCAACCGCCGCACGCCGTTCTTCAAGTTCTTCCTCAAGAAAGAGCTGATCTGGGTACCGCTGCTGGGCCTGGCCTGGTGGGGCCTCGACTACCCGTTCATGAAGCGCTACAGCAAAGCGTTCCTGGAAAAGCACCCGGAGCTCAAGGGCAAGGACCTGGAGATCACCAAGGCCGCCTGCGAGCTGTTCAAGCGCCAGCCGGTGACCGTGGTCAACTACCTCGAAGGCACCCGCTTCACCGAGGCCAAGCACCGCGAACAGCAGTCGCCCTACCGATATCTGCTCAAGCCCAAGGCCGGCGGCGTGGCGTTCGTGCTGGCGGCGCTGGGCGAGCAGCTGGATGCGCTGCTGGACGTGACCATCGTCTATCCCGGCAACCAGGCGCCCGGGTTCTGGGACTTGCTCAATGGCAGCATCAGCCGGGTGATTATCGACATTCAGGTGCGTGAGCTGGACCCGGCATTGTGGGAAGGAGATTATGAAAATGACCCGGCCTTCCGCCAGACCGTGCAGGCCTGGGTGAATCAGCTGTGGTTGGACAAGGACCAGCGGATCGCGCAGCTGCGGGCAGAAATAGGCTGAACCCGCTTCGCCTGTGCCGGCCCTTTCGCGGGACAAGCCCGCTCCTACAGGTCGGCGGTATTCCTGTAGGAGCGGGCTTGTCCCGCGAAGAGGCCGGCACAGGAGTGCACACAACCCCGATTAAAACCCAGGCTAATAATCAGAATAAGTAATACTTTTTTGTCATCACCCACCTAAGTGGATAAAAATCGACCAAAGCACAACTACAAAAATGCCTGGATCGATCGATGGCCAACCCACCCAGCTCCAACTCCGCCCAACTGCGCCGTGTCCTCGGCCTCCCCGCCCTGGTGTTCTTCGGCCTGGTGTACATGGTCCCGCTGACTATCTTCACCACCTACGGCATCGTCACCGAACTCACTGGCGGCCGCACCGCCAGCGCCTACATGGTCACCCTGGTGGCCATGCTGTTCACCGCAGCGTCCTACAGCTTCATGGTCAAGCGCTTCCCGGTCGCAGGCTCGGCGTACTCCTACACCAACATGGCCTTCGGCCCCAACGTCGGCTTCCTCGCGGGCTGGTCGCTGCTGCTGGATTACCTGTTCCTGCCGATGATCAACTACCTGCTGATCGGCCTGTTCCTCAACATCGCCTTCCCGGCCATCCCGGCGTGGTCCATCGCCCTGGCCTCGATCGTGCTGGTAACGGTGTTGAACGTGGTCGGCATCCACTCGGTGGCCAAGACCAGCAACCTGATCGTCGGCGCGCAGATCGTGTTCATCGTGGTGTTCGTCGCTCTGTCGTGCCAGTCGCTGGCCGGCCAGCCGCTGGACCTGCTGTCGCCGCTGATGGGTGATGGTTCCAAGCCCGGCTTTGGCGCGATCATGGCCGGTGCGGCGGTGCTGTGCCTGTCGTTCCTCGGCTTCGACGCTGTCTCGACTCTGGCAGAAGAGTGCCGCGATGCCCGCCGCGACGTGCCACGGGCTATCATCCTCACCACCCTGTTTGCTGGTGTGCTGTTCACCGTGTTGGCCTACGTCAGCCAGCTGGTCTTGCCGGGAAGCACCTTCGCCAATGCTGATGCAGCGGCCAACGAGGTGATGTTCAAGGCGGGCGGTCAGTTCCTGGCCAACTTCTTCACCGCCGCGTACGTGGCCGGCAGCCTGGGTTCGGCGCTGGCCTCCCAGGCGGCGGTATCGCGCATTCTGTTCACCATGGGGCGGGACAACGTGCTGCCACGACGCAGCTTCGGTTATCTGTCGCCACGCTTTGGCACGCCGGTGTTCGCCATTGCGCTGGTGTCGGCGTTTTCGCTGCTGGCACTTGTGATCGACCTGGCCACCCTTGCCTCGCTGATCAGCTTCGGTGCGCTTGTGGCGTTCTCGGCGGTGAACCTGGCGGTGGTGAAGACCCACCTGATGGACGATGGCGCCCAGCGTAACCTCAAGGGGCTGCTGTGCTATGGCCTGGTGCCGCTGGTGGGGTTGGCGCTGACTCTGTGGCTGTGGACCAGCCTGTCGGCACTGACTCTGGTGATTGGCCTGTGCTGGTTTGCCCTGGGCCTGGCCTACCTGGCGGTATTGACCGCCGGCTTCCGCCGCCCGGTACGCCTGGTGGACTTCACAGAAGCTGCATAGCCAACCCGATCCCGCGCCGATCAAACAATGCGCTTGCGCACTGATCTCACAGGCTTGACTGGTCCGAAACAGACGTAGGAGCGAGCGACAGCTCGCGATGCGCCGCGCGGGCGGCGCTCGATCTGATAGGCGCTGAAGGTGTGATGCCGAGCACCTGCTTGCCTCTACAACATCTTCCGGTTACACCCCAGGCGTCATACCTGAAAGGCCGGTGTGGCCAAGCCAGGAGATTGGCAGGCGACCCGGTCAGGGCCGCCATGCGCATGCCTTGAGGGGTGTGGCGCCTGTGACATCGAGCGCCGCCCGCGCGGCGCATCGCGAGCTGCGCTCGCTCCTACGTCTGTTTCGGGCCAGTTACGCCTGCACCAGAGGCGCGCGCCCCCTCGGGCATGGCTTGAGATCGGGCTGGACATGACAGTGCTCAAAAACGTTGGTTGGCGACCGGGCTTTAGACCGAAGGCTGGGCCAATGGCGCAGGAGTAGTCCACAAACTCCCCAGATTCTGCAACAACGACCCGGCAATCCCCTGCTGCCCCAGGTACTGCAGAATCAACGGCGCAAACTGCCCGATCATCCCGGTATCCATCCCCAGCGCCTTGAACGCACTGTCCAGGTCGCCACGGTTCTGCACATCGTTGCCCAGCGCCTTGTCCAGGGCCGACTGGTTGCCCTTGTCGCTGCCCAGCAAATCACCCAACCCACTCAACCCGCCCAGGGCATTGGCGCCCGACAGCAGGTCCAGGCCCGGCACGGCCTTGGTCAGCTGGCCATAGTCGTCGCTGCTCAGGTTGTTGCGCGCCAGCCCCAACATGGCCCCTGCCCCGCCCACGGCCTGTTCGGGGGTGATGTTCAGCTGGCTGCCCAGGGTGTTGAGCAGATTGGCCTGCCCTTCGGGTGCCTGTACCTGGCCTTGTTGCTTCTGGTTCTGCATGGAAGAGACGGCGTTGGCGGCGTCGCTGAGGTTGAAGGCGAACACCGGACTTGCGGCCAGGGTCAGCAGAGTTGCCAGGGTGAATGCTTTCATCGGGAGAGACCTCGTTGGCCGGGATGGCCTGGGAAACGAGCCATTAGACTGAATGTTCGAAGATTTGTTCCGAGACATGCTTCGGGCCGCTTGGGCCCGCCTATCCTCCCCGGCAAGTATGAGCGCCGCAATGCTATCGCTGCCTAGCATTTTTGCCAGTTGTGGCATTGTTCGGAAGCGAACGACGCTGAGCTCAACTCCTGCCTGTCGGATGGCAGGCAAAACTATCAACGAGGGTAGGCGAGTGAATACTCAGCAGCACTTCTATAAAGGCCCGCATCTGCACACCATAAAGTCGAAAGACCAAGCTATTTCATTGTTCCATCATCAGGACATACCTTTGGCGGAACGGCGCGGGGCAAGTCCGGCAAATTTGTTCGGTAGCGACATGAGTCGATCAGTATTGAAGAGCCTTAAGGCATCTCTGCCAAACTCATTTTCTTACACGCCATACGGGCACACTCCCTACCAGATAGGGACATCGTCATCGCTGGGCTTCAACGGCGAACACCGCAACGCTCTGGGGCTCTACGCACTTGGCAATGGCTATCGTTCCTATAGCCCCACACTCATGCGATTCTTTTCGCCGGACTCCATGAGCCCGTTTGGAAAGGGTGGATTGAATGCCTATGCCTATTGCGCAGGAGATCCGATTAACCGTAAAGATCCTACAGGCCACTTCTTCTTCCAAGTGGTCGTAGGGATAATAGTTGCAGTAATCATCTTAGCCATAGTTGTTTCCGTTGTTCTAAATAACCTTGCTAAAAAAGGAAAGGGTGTAGGCAGGGTAGGAAACGCCGTACAAGACGACACATCAAAGATTAGAAAATCGACTCGCGAGGCTTGGCAAAGGTCCCAACTATTGTAGCGTTTGTTGCTGCTGGCCCCCTTTAGACCGCTCAGCGTGCCAAACTCGCCAAGACTTTCAGATTTTTACGCTTACTTGTAGGACGTTCCTGAATTACTGTCCCAAGTCGCTTAAGCCATTGCGATGATCTGGGCCGGGCTCTAGTCTCGGGCGGTCGCTGCGAAATCAGCGACCGGCTTTGACAGGCCGTCCTAGTCAAACACATGGCTTTGCCTATATGGCAGCTGTGCATGGGGCACTTCACGTGCGCCGGGTTTTGTTTGACCTACCGGTCTGTCAACCCATGTACAGCAGCAATCCACCCCACACCTCCCATTCCCTCGAAGACACCCTCATCCAGGCCACGGACTATGCGCTATGTGCCCAAACCGTCGCGCATCAGGCGATTCTGCTGCAGCCCAAGTCGCCGGCCTCGATTCTGATCATGGCCACGATGCATGAGCTCGAAACGTTGCGGGTGCTGCTTGAGACGGCCTTAATTCAGGTGCAGTTGCCTGCTGAGCCGCGGACTTTGCATTAAGGGCTCCAAGCCTTGCGTTGCCTGGCCTGGCCTGGCCTCTTCGCGGGACAAGCCCGCTCCTACAGGTTCAATGCTGGCCTCAGGCTTGGCGCACGGCCTGTAGAAGCGGCTTTAGCCGCGATAGGGCCGGGCCTGGCTGTCGAGAAACTTCAGGGAGATAGAACGATGACCAGCGACGGCATCAAGACCACCGTAGGCACGACCTTTTTCTACCAGGGCGAAGGCCAGACCCACCCGCTGTTCTGCATTGCCCCGGGCATTCCCTGCCAGAGTGCACGGGAACAGGCTTCGGAACTGATGGGCTATGTGCGGGATTTGACCATTGATGGCCTGATGGACAACAAGCCGCAATTGCTTTGGGCTTCACATTATCTGAGTGCGATGGCCAAGGCGCTGATGGATGATGCTGAATTGGGGATGATGCGCTGAGTGATGGGTTGGCAGGGCTGGCCTCTTCGCGGGCGAGCCCGCTCCCACAGAGACTCGTGTCAGACTATAAAACTAGTATTTCTGCCAGTAGTAAAATCCCTGCAGCTGTTCAGAATGGGCCTCAAGCAACCGCCATTCATCCAGCACGGCAGGGACTTGAATCATGAACAAAGCATCGAACCGTTCACTTTTCTTCTACCAGGGCGACAAGCTCATTACCGTGAAAGAAGGCGACCAGCATCGCGCCATTTTCCGCAATGCGGAACAACCATTGGCAGAGTTGAGTACAGACAACACTCAAGCCGGTGGCCTTCTGGCGATCGACCAGATGGGCTCGGTGCTTGTCGTACAAGGCTCAGACGAGCAGCCATAAAAAAGCCCCTCAAGATGAGGGGCTCTTTGTTACATCACGCGATCAAGCCGCGCCCCACATCTTGTGCGGGTCGATCACGAACTTCTTCGGCACGCCTGCATCGAACTCGCCATAGCCTTCCGGCGCCTGATCCAGGTTGATCACCTGCACGCCCACCACTTCGGCAATGTTGATGCGGTCCCACATGATCGCCTGCATCAGCTGGCGGTTGTACTTCATGGTCGGGGTCTGGCCGGTGTGGAAGCTGTGCGACTTGGCCCAGCCCAGGCCGAAGCGGATGCTCAGCGCACCGATCTTGGCAGCGGCATCCACCGCGCCTGGGTCTTCGGTCACGTACAGGCCCGGGATACCGATGTTGCCGGCTACGCGGGTCACTTGCATCAGCGAGTTGAGCACGGTGGCCGGGGCCTCGTGCTTGGCGCCCTCATGACCATGACCACGGGCCTCGAAGCCGACGGCGTCAACGGCACAGTCCACTTCCGGTTCGCCGAGGATGTCGACGATCTGCTCGTGCAGCGGGGTGTCCTTGGACAGGTCGACCACTTCGAAGCCCTGGGACTTGGCGTGGGCCAGGCGCGCCGGGTTGAGGTCACCCACGATGACGCAGGCGGCGCCCAGCAGGCGCGCCGAGGCAGCGGCGGCCAGGCCGACCGGGCCGGCACCGGCGACGTAGACGGTGCTGCCTGGGCCAACGCCGGCAGTAACGGCGCCGTGGTAGCCAGTTGGCAGGATGTCGGACAGGCAGGTCAGGTCACGGATCTTCTCCATGGCCTTGTCGCGGTCCGGCAGTTTCAGCAGGTTGAAGTCGGCGTACGGCACCAGCACGTATTCGGCCTGCCCACCGGTCCAGTCGCCCATGTCGACGTAGCCGTAGGCACCGCCAGCGCGGGCCGGGTTGACGGTGAGGCAGACACCGGTGTGCATCTCTTTGCACGAGCGGCAACGGCCGCAGGCGACGTTGAACGGTACCGACACCAGGTCGCCGATCTTCAGGCGCTCTACATCACGCCCCATCTCGACGATTTCACCGGTGATTTCGTGGCCCAGGACCAGGCCGACCTGGGCAGTGGTGCGGCCGCGGACCATGTGCTGGTCGGAGCCGCAGATGTTGGTGGAAACCACCTTGAGGATCACGCCGTGCTCGATTTTCTTGCCGCGTGGGTCTTGCATTTTCGGGTAGTCGATCTTCTGCACCTCGACCTTGCCCGCGCCGAGATACACCACTCCACGATTGCCAGACATGCTCTTACCTCGCTTGATTTTTATGTATGCAGCGGTGGTGAACGCGCCGCCATCCATGGGCGGCTTGTGTTACTGGAATGCAGGGAATTGTGGGCCTGATACGGCGGATTGCACTGACTGGAAACGACAGGGAGATGCCTTTTAACGGCAGGTAGAAATGTCGGCCCCTTCGCGGGACAAGCCCGCTCCCACAGGTATTGCGTAGGCCTGGAGCAACGCGATACCTGTGGGAGCGGGCTTGTCCCGCGAAGGGGCCGGTGCAGGATGTCAGAGAACGACTGTCCGGTTGGCGTTGAGGAACACCCGCCGCTCGATGTGATACCCCACCGCCCTCGCCAATGTCAGGCACTCGATGTCACGCCCCTTGGCGATCAGGTCTTCCGGGTAATGGCTGTGGTCCACCACCTCGACACCCTGGGCAATGATCGGCCCTTCGTCGAGGTCGTTGTTGATGTAGTGCGCCGTGGCGCCGACCATCTTCACGCCCTTGTTGTAGGCCTGGTGATAAGGCTTGGCGCCCTTGAACCCGGGCAGCAACGAGTGGTGAATGTTGATCGCCCAACCATCAAGACGCCGGCACAGCTCCGGCGACAGCACCTGCATGTAGCGGGCAAGCACCACCAGCTCCGCGCCGGTTTCTTCAATCACCTGGATCACCTTGCGCTCCTGCGCAGGCTTGTCCTTCGGGTCGAGGGCGAAGTGGTAGTAGGGAATCTTGTGCCAGTGCGCCAGGGGTTCGAGGTCCGGGTGGTTGGACACCACCGCGACCACGTCCATGGCCAGCTGGCCGATGCGCTGGCGATACAGCAGGTCGTTCAGGCAATGGTCGGCCTTGGACACCATGATCACCACCTTGGGGCGGTGATTGGGTGCGGTCAGCTCGAAGGCCATGCCGAACGCATCGCTGCGCTCGGCGAGGCCGGCGCGGAAACCCGCCTCGTCGAAATCGTCCGGCTGGCGGAACTCCACGCGAATGAAGAAACGCCCCGACAGCCGGTCATCGAAGGAGTGGTGCTCCGTGACGTAGCAGTGCTGCTCGTAGAGGTAACGCGTCACTACGTCGACGGTGCCGAGCATGCTCGGGCAATCGGCGGTGAGAATCCAGGTATCCGGTGCCCGACTCATGTTCTGCTCTCCTTACGCCTCGATGCTCAGGCCGTACTCGGCCGAAGCGTCCTGCAGCCACAACCACCAGTAGTCGGAGAAGCTGCGGCGGATCACCAGTTCCCAGGTGTCTTCGGCAGTGCGGCGGATCACCAGCTGCGACTTGGCGAACACGGTGCCGACGGCCTTGCCGACCGGGAAGTTGTTCGGGTGAACATCATAGCTGGTGGATTTCATCAGCACTTCGCGCACGTTGGGGCCGCGCAGTTCCAGCAGGCTCTGCCCGCCGCTGACATTCACCACCTGGATGTGCTGGCCTTCGAGGGCCGCACGCAGCTTCTGTTCAACCGCCAGTTCCTGGCCGCCCGGAACGATCAGCAGCCACTCGTCGGGGCCGACCCATTGCAGGGAGCTGTCAGCATTGGCCACGACGGTCAGGGCAACCGGCAGCTCCAGGCCCAGGGCCTTGTGCACGCCAGCGGCGAATTCCGGATTGTGACCATCGCCACGAATGGTCAGGTGACCGAGGAATTTCTTCTCACGCAGGGTCACGCCTGCGTTCTTGCGGCCTTTGCCAACCAGGCTGGCCAGGTCGGCGTGGTGCAGTGGCGACTGGGCCTTGGCCTCGGCGCCGGGGTTTTGCTGGAAGACGTTGATAGCGCTCATTTCTTACCTGCCTTGAATTCTTGTTCGTCAGGGCTGCGCAGCGCTGCAAGCAGGCTGCGCGGCCATCCGGGGCCTTAGACGTTCTGCCGCTCACCCTTCGGATCGAAGAACACCGAAGACACGATCTCCGCCTCGATCACGCTGCCATCGGCCTGCGGCGAGTACACACGCTCGCCCATGCGCTTGAGGCCGCCCTTGACCACACCCATGGCGAACGAATAGCCCAGGGAGTTGGAGGCGTAGCTGGAGGTCACGTGGCCAACCATGTCCATCGGGATCGGCTGCTTCGGATCGAACACCAGCTGGGCGCCTTCGGGCAGCCACTTGGTCGGGTCGATCGGCTTCAGGCCTACCAGCTGCTTGCGGTTGTCGCGCAGGCAGTCTTCGCGGTTCATGCCACGCAGGCCGATCCACGAGAACGGCTTGTTGCGGCCCACGCACCAGCTCATGTTGAGGTCGTCCGGGTTCATCGAGCCATCGGTATCCTGGCCGACGATGATGAAGCCCTTCTCGGCACGCAGTACGTGCATGGTCTCGGTGCCGTACGGGGTCAGGTTGTACTTCTTGCCCGCCTCGATGATCTGTTCCAGCACGCCCATGGCGTAGTTGGCCTGCACGTTGACTTCGTACGACAGCTCACCGGTGAACGAGATACGGAACACGCGGGCCGGTACGCCGCCAACGTTGCCTTCCTTCCAGGTCATGAACGGGAAGGCTTCCTTGTCCATGTCGATGTCGGTCAGCTCGCTGAGCAGCTTGCGGCTGTTCGGGCCGGACAGGGTCATGGTGGCCCAGTGGTCGGTGACCGAGGTGAAGTACACCTTCAGCTCTGGCCATTCGGTCTGGTGGTACAGCTCCATCCACTGCAGCACGCGGGCGGCGCCGCCGGTGGTGGTGGTCATGATGAAGTGGTTGTCGCCGACGCAGGCGGTCACACCGTCGTCGAAGACCATGCCGTCTTCCTTGCACATCAGGCCGTAGCGGGCCTTGCCCACGTCGAGCTTGGTCCAGGCGTTGGTGTAGATGCGGTTGAGGAACTCGCGCGCGTCCGGGCCCTGGATGTCGATCTTGCCCAGGGTCGAGGCGTCCAGCAGGCCCACGCTGTCACGCACGGCCTTGCATTCACGGGCCACGGCGGCATGGATGTCTTCACCGGCTTTCGGGAAGTACCAAGGGCGCTTCCACTGGCCGACGTCTTCGAACTCGGCGCCGTTCTTCACGTGCCAGGCATGCAGGGCAGTGAAGCGCACTGGCTCGAACAGGTGGCCACAGTGACGACCGGCTACTGCACCGAAGGTTACCGGCGTGTAGTTCGGGCGGAACATGGTGGTGCCCATTTCCGGGATGGTGATGCCGATCGAACGGGCGGCGATGGCCAGGCCGTTGATGTTGCCCAGCTTGCCCTGGTCGGTACCGAAGCCCAGTGCAGTGTAGCGCTTGACGTGCTCGACCGACTCGAAGCCTTCGCGGGTGGCCAGTTCAATGGCTGCGGCGGTGACGTCGTTCTGCTGGTCGACGAACTGCTTGGGTGCGCGGGCAGTGCCCTTGTCGTGCGGCACCTGGAACAGCGCCACGGTGGCCTCTTCCTTGCGCGCCACGGTTTTCGGCAGGCTGCCAACGGTGGCCTTGAAGCCGGCTTCAGTGGCTGCGCGGGCGCCGCCCTCGAAGCCATCGGCAATCACATCGCCCAAGGTGTAGACGCCGTTGATGCCACCCACGCATTCGCGTTTCTGTGGGGCATCGCCCGGCACGAAGCCGAGGATGTCTTCACGCCAGACCGGGCGACCGCCCAGGTGCGACGCCAGGTGCACGATCGGGCTGTAGCCGCCGGAGGTGGCGATCAGGTCGCATTCGAGGGTTTCACCAGGGCTGGTGACCTTGTGCGCCTGCACATCGATGGCGGCCACGCGGGCGCCGCTGACGTGCTTGGTGCCCTTGGCCTCGATCACGGCACTGGAAGTGAGGATGCGGATGCCCTTGGCGCGTGCTTCTTCAACCAGCGAACCGCGTGGGTTGTGGCGGGCATCGGCAATGGCGACCACCTGCAGGCCAGCGTCGTGCCAGTCCAGCGCGGCGCGGTAGGCATGGTCGTTGTTGGTCGACAGCACCAGCTTGCGGCCCGGGGCCACGCCGTAACGGCGAACGTAGGTGGACACGGCACCGGCCAGCATGTTGCCCGGCAGGTCGTTGTTGCCGTACACCAGCGGGCGCTCGTGGGCGCCGGCAGCCAGCACCACGCGCTTGGCGCGAACACGGTGCACGCGGTGGCGAACCTGGCCGATCGGGGCGCGGTCGCCGAGGTGGTCGGTGAGGCGCTCGTGAATGGTCAGGAAGTTATGGTCGTGGTAGCCGTTGACCGTGGCGCGTGGCAGCAGGGTCACTTCCGGCAGGCTTTCCAGCTCTTTGACCACGGCGTTGACCCAGTCGGCGGCAGGCTTGCCGTCGAGGGTTTCGCGGGTGTCGAGCAGGCTGCCGCCGAACTCTTCCTGCTCGTCAGCCAGGATCACGCGGGCACCGCTGCGGGCAGCGGCCAGCGCGGCGGCCAGGCCAGCAGGGCCGGCACCGACGATCAGCACGTCGCAGTGCTGGTTCATGTAGTCGTAGCTGTCCGGATCGTTCTGCAGCGGCGCACGGCCCAGGCCGGCTGCCTTGCGAATGTACTTCTCGTACGTCATCCAGAACGATTTCGGGTACATGAAAGTTTTGTAGTAGAAGCCCGGCGGCATCATGCTGCCGCCCACCTTGCCGAGGATGCCCATGACGTCGTTGTTGACGTTCGGCCAGCCGTTGGTGCTGGTGGCGACCAGGCCTGCGTACAGCGCCTGCTGGGTGGCACGCACGTTAGGGATCTGGGTGGCTTCGCTGGAGCCGATCTGCAGGATGGCGTTCGGCTCTTCGGTACCGGCGGCGATGATGCCGCGTGGGCGCGAGTACTTGAAGCTGCGGCCAACGATGTCGACGCCGTTGGCCAGCAACGCGGCGGCCAGGCTGTCACCGGCATAACCCTGGTAGGTCTTGCCGTTGAAGGTGAAGTTCAGGACCTTGCTGCGGTCGATACGGCCGCCGCTGGCGAGGCGATAGGTCTGGCTCATACTTTTTCCCCTTGGCCTTTGACGGTCGACGGTGCGCTGCTTGGCTTGCCGGCGTCGGTCACTTGCGGCTTCTCGCCAATCTTGTAGGTTTCCAGAATTTCGTAAGTCACGGTGTTACGGGTGACGTTGAAGTACTGGCGGCAGCCGGCAACGTGGTCCCACAGTTCGTGGTGAATACCGCGTGGGTTGTCACGGTAGAACATGTAGGTGCCCCACTCCTCGTCGGAGCAGGCGTTGGGGTCCAGCGGGCGGGCGATGTGCGCCTGGCCAGAGGCGTGGAACTCTTCTTCGGAGCGCAGCTCGCCACAATGGGGACAGAAAATATGCAACATGACGGTGGCTCCGGTTAGTGGGCGACGGCGGCAGCGCCGTGTTCGTCGATCAGTGCGCCGTTGTAGAAGCGGTCCATGGAGAACGGCGCGGCCAGTGGGTGCATTTCGCCCTTGGCCAGGCTTGCGGCGAAGACGTTGCCCGAACCCGGGGTCGCCTTGAAGCCGCCAGTACCCCAACCGCAGTTGAAGAACATGTTCTTGACCGGGGTCTTGGTGATGATCGGGCACGCGTCCGGCGAGGTGTCGACGATGCCGCCCCACTGGCGGTTCATGCGCACGCGCGAGAGGTTGGGGAACATCTCGACGATGGCCTGCAGGGTGTGCTCGATCACCGGGTACGAACCGCGCTGGCCGTAGCCGACCCAGCCGTCGATACCGGCACCGATCACCAGGTCGCCCTTGTCGGACTGGCTGATGTAGCCGTGTACGGCGTTGGACATGATCACGCTGTCGATGATCGGCTTGATCGGCTCGGAGACCAGTGCTTGCAGCGGGTGCGATTCCAGCGGCAGGCGGAAGCCGGCCAGCTTGGCCATGTGCCCGGAGTTACCGGCGGTGACCACGCCGACGCGCTTGGCGCCGATGAAGCCTTTGTTGGTTTCCACACCGATGACCGCGCCGTTTTCCTTGCGGAAGCCGATTACTTCGGTCTGCTGGATCAGGTCCACGCCCAGGGCGTCGGCGGCACGGGCGAAGCCCCAGGCCACGGCGTCGTGACGGGCTACGCCGCCACGGCGCTGAACGGTGGCGCCGAGGATCGGGTAGCGGGTGTTCTTGGAGCAGTCCAGGTACGGGATTTCGGCCGCGACCTGAGCGGTGTTGAGCAGCTCGCCATCGACGCCGTTGAGGCGGTTGGCGGAGACACGACGCTCGGAGTCACGCATGTCCTGCAGGGTGTGGCACAGGTTGTAGACGCCGCGCTGGGAGAACATCACGTTGTAGTTGAGGTCCTGGGACAGGCCCTCCCACAGCTTCATGGCGTGCTCGTACAGGTGCGCCGACTCGTCCCACAGGTAGTTGGAACGCACGATGGTGGTATTACGGGCGGTGTTGCCGCCGCCCAGGTAACCCTTCTCGATCACCGCGACGTTGGTGATGCCGTGTTCCTTGGCCAGGTAGTAGGCCGTGGCCAGACCATGGCCGCCACCGCCGACGATGACCACGTCGTAGACCTTTTTAGGGGTCGGCGTGCGCCACATGCGCTGCCAGTTCTCGTGGTGGCTGAGGGAGTGCTTGAAAAGGCCGAAGCCCGAGTAGCGTTGCATGGTCGTTTACTCCACTCAGCGGTAAACAGGGAAGTCAGCGCACAGGGCCGCGACGTTCTTCGCCACATCGGCTTCGACGTCAGCGTCACCGAGGTTGTCGAGGATGTCGCAGATCCAGCCGGCCAGGGCCACGCACTGAGCGACCTTGAAGCCGCGGGTGGTGACGGCCGGGGTGCCGATGCGCAGGCCCGAGGTGACGAACGGCGACTGTGGGTCGTTCGGTACGGCGTTCTTGTTGACGGTGATGTGCGCGCGGCCCAGGGCGGCGTCGGCATCTTTACCGGTGAGGCCCTGGCGGATCAGGCTGACCAGGAACAGGTGGTTGTCGGTACCGCCGGAAACCACGTCGTAGCCGCGGTCGATGAACACCTGGGCCATGGCCTGGGCGTTTTCGATCACTTGCTTCTGGTAGCTCTTGAACTCAGGCTCCAGCGCTTCCTTGAAGCACACGGCCTTGGCAGCGATCACGTGCATCAGCGGGCCGCCCTGGGCGCCCGGGAATACCGCGGCGTTGAGCTTCTTCTCGATCTCTTCGTTGGACTTGGCAAGGATCAGGCCGCCACGTGGACCGCGCAGGGTCTTGTGGGTGGTGGTGGTGACCACGTCGGCGAACGGGATCGGGTTCGGGTACAGGCCAGCGGCAACCAGGCCGGCAACGTGGGCCATGTCGACGAACAGCAGCGCACCGACTTTGTCGGCGATGGCGCGGAAGCGTGGGAAATCGAGGGTCTTGGAGTAGGCCGAGAAACCGGCAACGATCATCTTCGGCTTGTGCTCGACGGCCAGGCGCTCGACTTCGTCGTAGTCGATCAGGCCGGTGTCGGTATTGATGCCATATTGAACGGCGTTGTACAGCTTGCCCGAGGACGACACCTTGGCGCCGTGGGTCAGGTGGCCGCCGTGGGCCAGGCTCATGCCGAGGATGGTGTCACCGGCCTGCAGCAGGGCCAGGTAGACCGCGCCGTTGGCCGACGAGCCGGAGTGTGGCTGGACGTTGGCGTAGTCGGCGCCGAACAGTTGCTTGGCGCGCTCGATGGCCAGCGCCTCGACTTTGTCGACGTGCTCGCAGCCACCGTAGTAGCGCTTGCCTGGGTAGCCTTCGGCGTACTTGTTGGTCAGGCCGCTGCCCTGGGCCTGCATCACGCGCTTGCTGGTGTAGTTTTCCGAAGCGATCAGCTCGATGTGATCTTCCTGACGCTGTTCTTCGGCATTCATCGCCGCCAGCAGTGCATCGTCGTAACCCTGGATCTGGTCTTGCTTGCTGAACATCGTGTATCTCCCGGCAGCGATCGTTTTTTGTCGTGGGGCACTGTGGCCCTTTGTGGCGATGTTATGACTGGCCGGGGCGGGTCAGATGCCTGCGCACGCCTTGCAATGGCGCGTTTACGACATTGGCTTTTGTGTTGACCATGCCGGCCCTTTCGCGGGGCAAGCCCGCTCCCACAATGTTCGATGTGCACAGGGCCATTGTGGGAGCGGGCTTGCCCCGCGAAAGGGCCGGAATGACCAACCCTGATTTCAGCTTATGGTGGGGTTGTATAGGCAACCGCTGAATCGATGGTTTAGAGTGCTGTTCTGCGTCGTTCAAAGGACAGTGCCATGACAGACAAGAGCCAACAATTCGCCAGCGACAACTATTCCGGCATCTGCCCCGAAGCCTGGGCCGCGATGGAAAAAGCCAACCAGGGCCACGACCGCGCCTACGGCGACGACCAATGGACCGAGCGTGCGTCGGAATACTTCCGCAACCTGTTCGAAACCGACTGCGAGGTGTTCTTCGCCTTCAACGGCACCGCCGCCAACTCCCTGGCCCTGGCCTCGCTGTGCCAGAGCTACCACAGCGTGATCTGCTCCGAGACCGCCCACGTCGAAACCGACGAGTGCGGCGCGCCGGAGTTCTTCTCCAACGGCTCCAAGCTGCTCACCGCACCCAGCGTCAACGGCAAGCTCACGCCTGAATCGATCCGCGAAGTGGCGCTCAAGCGCCAGGACATCCACTACCCCAAGCCGCGGGTTGTCACCATCACCCAGGCCACCGAGGTCGGTACTGTCTATCGACCCGACGAGCTCAGGGCGATCAGCGCCACCTGCAAGGAGCTGGGCCTGAACCTACACATGGACGGCGCGCGCTTCACCAACGCCTGCGCGTTCCTCGGCTGCAGCCCGGCCGAACTGACCTGGAAGGCCGGCGTGGATGTGCTGTGCTTTGGCGGCACCAAGAATGGTATGGCGGTGGGTGAGGCGATCCTGTTCTTCAACCGCCAACTGGCCGAGGACTTCGACTACCGCTGCAAGCAAGCCGGGCAACTGGCGTCGAAGATGCGCTTCCTGTCGGCGCCGTGGGTGGGGTTGCTGGAAGATGGCGCCTGGTTGCGCCATGGCAATCACGCCAACCATTGTGCGCAGTTGCTGGCGTCGCTGGTGGGTGATTTGCCGGGGGTGGAACTGATGTTCCCGGTGGAGGCCAATGGGGTGTTCCTGCAGATGCCGGAGCATGCCATTGAAGCGCTGCGTGGCAGGGGCTGGCGGTTCTATACCTTTATTGGTAGCGGTGGCGCGCGGTTCATGTGTTCGTGGGATACCGAGGAAGAGCGTGTGCGTGAACTGGCGGCGGATATCCGCACGATCATTGTTGGCTGAGGGATTGCTGGGGCTGCTGCGCAGCCCATCGCCGGCAAGCGCGGCTCCCACAGGTACGGCGCATGGCTTGAATCCTAGGCGGTCGGGGTGGAAGCCGCGCTTGCCGGCGATGGGCCGCGAAGCGGCCCCGGCAATCTAGAGTTTGAACCCACCCATCTGCCGCGCCAGGTCATCAGCCAGCCCACGCAACGCTTGGCATTCCTCGCGACACCCCTGCACCTCGGCCGCCGTCTCCCGCGCCAGGTCGGAAATGCCCTGCACCGTCCGGTTGATCTCCTCGGTCACCGCCGACTGCTCCTCGGTTGCCGTAGCCACTTGGTGGTTCATGTCACTGATGTGCTCCACCTGATCGGTAATCGCGCCCAGCGATGTGCCCGTGCGCAGGCTCGATTCAACCCCGCTACCCGTCGCCTGTTGCCCCGCCTGCATCGAACTGACCGCCGAACCTGCCCCCTGCTTCAGGCGCTGGATCATCTGCTGCACTTCATCGGTCGATAGTTGCGTACGCCGGGCCAAGGTACGCACCTCATCGGCCACCACGGCAAACCCGCGGCCCATCTCTCCAGCCCGCGCGGCCTCGATGGCTGCGTTCAGTGCAAGCAAGTTGGTCTGTTCAGAAATGCTACGGATCACCGCTAAGACTTCATCGATCGAAGCAACTTCATCCGCCAACTGGCTGACGGCATCGGCCGCCTTGCCGATATCGCCCGACATGCCCTCGATACCGCGGATCGAACGCTGCACCACTTCGCGTGCCTGCAACGCCTCCTCCCGTGCCGATTGCGATGCCTGGGCCGCATCACCGGCATTGCGGGCGATGTCCTGCACGGTCAGGCCCATCTCGTGCACGGCGGTGGCGACCATTTCGGTCATTTCCTGCTGGCGGCCGGAGCGTTCGGCCGTGTTGTCCACCACCTGGGTGACCTGCTCCACAGCCAGGTGCAGCCGCTGGCTGGTGCGCAACACCTCACCGATCAGGCCGCGCTGGCTGTCAAGGAAGCGGTTGAAACCACGGGCCAGGTCGCCCAGTTCATCCTGGCGGGCATCGTCCAGGCGATGGCTGAGGTCCCCGCTCCCACCGCCGATCTCCACCAGCGCGGCGGTGACGCGGCGAATCGGCCGCACCAGGCCTCGCGCCAGCAGTACCACCAGCAGCAGCGAAATCAATGCAACCGCGCCGCCGACCAGGCTGGTCAACCACACCGCCTGGCGCATCTGGGCGTAGATTTCCGCCTTCGGCACTTCGGCTACCAAGGTCCAGTTCAAGTCGCGCAGGGGCAACCCCAGTGCCAGATACTCTTCGCCGTCTCGGCTGAACTGGCCGCTGAGCAGTTGGCCCCCCTTGGCCAATACAGCCCTGGCTGTGTCCTCGCCCATTTGCTCGGCGAGCTGGCGCTTGCCGCTGAATGCCGCGTCTGGATGCACCTGGATCAGGCCATCGTTGCGCACGAGGAAAACCTTGCCATGCTCGCCGAAGCTGAAGTCATGGATCAGTTTCGACAGTTCGGTCATGCGCAGGCCCATGCCGGCGACGCCGACCAGCTTGCCGGCCTTTTCCACCCGGTAATCGATGAACAGCGCCAGTTCGCCCGTGGCATGGTCGATGTCGATATTTACCAGGCGTTCGGCGCCGCTGTCGATGTAACCGTAGAACCACTTGTCATTGAGGTTGCCGCGACTGAGAACGCGGTCCAGGCCATTCTCGTTGTAGTAGTTGCCGGTTTCGGTCGAGGCGAACAGCGCGGTGAACGCATGGTTGCGCTGCTTGGCGGCTTGCAGGTATTCCAGGAATTGGGGGGTCTGAGCGGGATCTTCGCCAGCCGCGAGCCAATCGCGCAGCAGCGTATTACCGGCAATGTCGGCCGCAGCCACTAACGGCTGGCCAAGCATGCGCTCGATGTCGTTGCGGATGGCTTCGATGCCGGCCGGCAAGGCCGTTTCGAGCAGGTAACGCTCGGTCAGGCGGTTGAGCGCCACCGTGAAGATGATCACTACCACCAGGATGCTCGCCAGCAGGGCTGCGCCCATGCTCGCAATCAATTGCCACTGGATGCTCTTACGCCAGATACGCATGCCCCGCTCCCCGCTAATTATTGTTTTGCGAGAAGTGTATACACTTGCGTATTCAGTTAATCCAGTGATCTGGAACAATGGGGCCGCATCGCGACCCCGAAGAGGTGTCAGGACTCAGCAATGGTCTTGACGATGGCGTCCACCGTGGCGTCGATCTGCGCCTGGGTACGCTCGAGGGTCTGCTGGTGTTCCTTTTGCAGTTCAACCTGCTTGGAACACAGATTCAGCGCGGCCAGCACCAGCAACTTGTCACCGATCAGGGTCGGGTACTGGCGCTTGGTTTCGTTCAGCGCGGTGTTGAGCATCCGCACTGCCTGGGCCAAGGTCTCTTCCTGGCCTTCGGGCGCCTTGATCGAATAGTCGCTGCCGAGGATCGACACGACATTGATCGGCTGCGCTTGCAGTCTCATGCGCCGACGACGCCTGCGCTGGCGCGGTCAAGCAAAGCCTGCAGACGTGCGGCGGTGCTGCCGTTTTTCTCTTCCTGCTCCATCAGAGACAGTTGCAGGGTCTCGTTTTCTTCCTTGGCCTGGGCCAGTTCCTGGCCGAGGACGGTGTTCTGCTCGGTGAGTTGAGCGTTTTTCTGCATCAGGTCGCTGACCAGTTGCTCGATTTGATTCAGGGAGGCTTCCAGCATGGGTCTATCTCGGGTTGTTGCAAAGGGCGCACACGATAAAGAAAAGTGTGAGCCCCCGCCATTAAATATCGGATTCTTAAGGTTTCTGCCCCGCAGATTGACAGGGTATCGGGCCCCTTGTTCCGACATGGATCAACCGCCGGTCAGGTAAATAGTTAGCTGGCTCACATTTTCCGTCAGTCAGCCTCAAGACTGGCCAGTCACGACCGATAGACAGGCAGGTCATATTTCGTCGCATGGACCGCGCCTCCATATTCCTTGCCTGGACTCTTCCCCATGTCTCTTCGCAACATGAACATCGCCCCGCGCGCGTTGCTCGGGTTCGCCCTGATCGGCGTGCTCATGCTCGGCCTTGGTATTTTCTCGCTCATGCAAATGGGCAACATCCGCCAGGCCGGCGTGGACATCGAAAATGTCAGTGTGCCCAGCATCAAGACCCTGGACGAGCTGACCGCACTCAACCTGCGCATGCGCACCCTGTCTTATCGCCTGCTGCTCAACCGCGAGCCGGAAACCCAGCGCGATACCCTCAACCTGCTGGACCAGCGCAACGCCCAGATCGACCGCGCCCACCAGGCCTACCTGCCGATGATCGGCGCTGCCGACGAGCGGGCCGCCTTCGACCAGTACACCCAGCTGCTCAGCCAGTACCGCCAACTGGAATCACGCATGCGCAGCCTGAGCCAGGCCAACCGCCTGGACGAACTGCGCGACCTGCTCAACCGCGATCTGCTGGCCAACTCCGAGCAGATCAACAAGGTCATGGACACCTTGGTGCAGATCAACACCGACCAGACCCGCGCCACCAATGAAACCGCCGCCAGCCAGTACTCCGCCGCCTTCGCCCTGGTGATCGGCCTGTTGATCGCCGCTACCGTACTGACCTTCCTCTGCGCCTTCCTGCTGACCCGCAGCATCGTCAAGCCGATCGAAGAGGCGCTGCAGGCGGCCGAGCAGGTGGCCGACGGCGACCTGACCAAGGTCATCCGCGCCGAAGGTACCGACGAAGCGGCACGCCTGCAGCGCGCCATGGCCCGTATGCAGGACAAACTGCGCGACACCCTGCAACTGATCGCCGGTTCCGCCACCCAGCTGGCCTCGGCGGCCGAAGAGCTGAACTGCGTCACCGACGAAAGCGCCCGCGGCCTGCAGCAGCAGAACAACGAAATCGAACAGGCCGCCACCGCCGTCACCGAGATGACCAGCGCCGTGGAAGAAGTGGCGCGCAATGCGGTCAGCACCTCGGAGGCTTCAAGCGAAGCCAGCCGCTCGGCCGGCGATGGTCGTGACCTGGTCATGGAAACCGTGGGTGCCATCGAGCGCATGAGCGGTGATGTGCAGGCCACCGCCCAGCTGATCACTCACCTGGCCGAGCAGTCGCGCGACATCGGCAAGGTGCTCGACGTAATCCGCGGCCTGGCCGACCAGACCAACCTGCTGGCGCTGAACGCCGCGATCGAAGCGGCACGTGCCGGTGAGGCCGGTCGTGGCTTTGCCGTGGTGGCGGATGAAGTGCGGGCACTGGCCCATCGTACCCAGCAGTCGACCAGCGAGATCGAGCGCATGATCGGCAGCATCCAGGGCGGCACCGAGCAGGCGGTGGAGTCGATGCGCACCAGCACCGAGCGCGCCGAGTCGACGTTGAGTATCGCCAAGGGTGCGGGCATGGCGCTGGATACCATTGCCGGGGCTGTGGCGCAGATCAACGAGCGTAACCTGGTGATCGCCAGTGCGGCAGAGGAGCAGGCCCAGGTGGCGCGGGAGGTGGACCGCAACCTGGTGAACATCAACGACCTGTCGGTGCAGAGTGCTACCGGGGCGCATCAGACCAGTGCGGCAAGCGCCGAGCTGTCGCGCCTGGCGGTGGACCTGAACGGTTTGGTGGCCCGCTTCCGTACCTGACTTCAGAAAGCCGGGGCCGCTTTGCGGCCCCGGCAATCTCGGATCAGTAATCGATCCGCACATCCCCTTTCGGCACACTGCAGCACGACAGGATGTAGCCCTCGGCTTCGTCTTCCTCGGTAATCCCGCCGTTGTGCTCCATCTCCACTTCGCCGCCCAGCTTGAGCACCTTGCAGGTGCCGCAGATACCCATGCCGCAGGCTTTCGGGATCATCAGGCCAACCTTCGCCGCCGCCGCATGCACGGTCTCGCCCGGGGCGACGCGGATGCTCTTCTCGCTGCCGATGAACTCCACCAGGTTGAGGTCGGAAACATCCAGTTCCGGCGCATCGGCGGCTTGCTCGGCATGCTCCACCGCATCGGCCTTGGCTTCCGGTGGCGTCGCGCCGAACGATTCCTCGTGGTAGTTCTTCATGTCGAAGCCGACCGCTTCGAGCATGCGCTTGACCGCGCTCATGTACGGCGTCGGGCCGCAGCAGAACACCGTGCGCTCCATGTAGTCCGGCGCAATCAGTTCCATCAGGCGCTGGTTCAGGTAGCCACGATAACCTGCCCACGGCTCACCTAGCCCATGCTTCTCGCAGATGATGTGCAGGCTGAAGTTGGGAATGCGCGAAGCCATCTGTTCCAGCTCGCGGTGGTAGATGATGTCCTTCGGCGAGCGCGCGCTGTGCACGAACACCATGTCGACGTTGGCGTTGGTGTCGTAGAACCAGCGCGCCATCGACATCACCGGGGTAATACCCACGCCACCGGACAGGTACAGCACCTTGCCCGCCGGGAAGTCGATGGCGTTGAACAGCCCCACCGGCCCGTGCACCGGCAGCTCGGCGCCTTCGTGCATGGTGTCGTGGAGGAAGTTGGACACCAAGCCGCCCGGCACGCGCTTGACGGTGATCGAGAAGCTGTAGGGCACCGACGGCGAGCTGGAGATGGTGTACGAGCGCATCACCGGCTTGCCTTCGATCTCCAGCTCCAGGGTGACGAACTGCCCGGGCTTGAAGAAAAACATGATCGGCTGGTCGGCCATGAAGCAGAAGGTGCGCACGTCCCAGGTCTCCTGGATGACCTTGACGCAGCGCACGATGTGGCGGCCGTTGGCCCAGGTCTGGGTGGTGACCGGATTGAGGAAGGTATCGGACATGTTCATCTCCAGCGGCCGACTATGGCCCTTTTTATGGCTTGGATAATGCGCAAGCTGAAGGCTGCGTACATTCCTGCCAGCGACATCGGCGTGCTTATCGCGACCAGCCCCGCGCTACAAGGGCTGGCGCGTCGTAATTCAAATCGGCCATGTCGCCCATGGATACGGTTCACGGCGCCTTCGGACGCACACTCCACGGCAAAACAAACAGCTGTTTTTCAGACAGTGACCTTGCGGCACCACAACAACGATTAGCCACCTTTTTCCGGCCGCGCACGGCCCCGAGGAATACACGATGGACGTCACCGCAACCCTGAGCCTGGGCGATCCACTGGAACCTGCACGCAAGGCCACCGCCGAGATGCTGCAGACCCGCGAGCGCACCTACTCGCTGCCCCAGCCGTTCTACACCGACGAGCGTCTGTTCCAGATCGACATGCAGGAGATCTTCCAGAAGGAGTGGCTGATCGCCGGCATGACCTGCGAGATCCCGGCCAAGGGCAACTACATCACCCTGCAGATCGGCAAGAACCCGATCCTGGTGGTGCGTGGTGCTGAAGGTAAGGTGCATGCCTTCCATAACGTCTGCCGCCACCGCGGCTCGCGCCTGTGCGTGAGCGACAAGGGCAAGGTGGCCAAGCTGGTCTGCCACTACCACCAGTGGACCTACGAACTGGACGGCCGCCTGCTGTTCGCGGGCACCGAAATGGGCGCCGACTTCGACATGAAGGAATATGGCCTGAAGCCTGTGCACGTGAAGGTTTCCGGCGGCTACATCTTCATCAGCCTGGCGGAAAACCCGCCTGCCATCGACGAGTTCCTGGCCACCTTGGACCATTACATGGAACCGTACGACATGGAGAACACCAAGGTGGCGGTGCAGACCACCTTGATGGAAAAGGCTAACTGGAAGCTGGTGCTGGAAAACAACCGCGAGTGCTACCACTGCTCCGGCTCGCACCCGGAACTCCTGCAGACCTTGCTGGAGTGGGACGACACCAACGACCCGCGCGCCGACCAGGCCTTCAAGGACCACGTGGCCGCGTCCGCCGCCGCCTGGGAAGCCGAGAAGATCCCGTACCTGCACAAGAGCCATGGGTTGCGTAACCGTATCGTGCGCATGCCGCTGCTCAAGGGCACCGTGTCGATGACCATGGACGGCAAGCAGGCCTGCCAGAAGCTGATGGGCCGCATCAAGAACCCAGACCTGGGCTCGATGCGCATCCTGCACCTGCCACACTCGTGGAACCACTGCATGGGCGACCACATCATCGTCTTCACCGTATGGCCGATCAGCGCACAGGAGACCATGGTCACCACCAAGTGGCTGGTGCACAAGGATGCCGTCGAGGGTGTGGATTACGACCCAGAGCGCATGCGCAAGGTGTGGGATGCCACCAACGACCAGGACCGTCGCCTGGCCGAAGAGAACCAGCGTGGGATCAACTCCACGGCGTACCAGCCTGGGCCTTACTCGAAGACTTACGAGTTTGGCGTGGTCAACTTCATTGATTGGTACAGCCAGCGGGTGCTGAACAACCTGGGCGCGGAGCCAGCGCCCTACCTGAAGGAAGTGCAAGCGCAGTAACGGTGCAGCTGGACTGACAACGCCACGGCCGGGTTAACCGCCGTGGCGTTTTACATGACAATCCAGAGCTTCCTCACACGTTACCCACAGATTTAGCTACAGCCTTTGCGGGCAGCAGTGCAAGCACTCCAGCAATACCCTCAAGCTACAATCGATCATTATTTGATCAAAACACTGTAACCCTCTGATTTAAAGGCTTACAGCCCATACCGAACATCTTGTCCACAGAAGCGCCAACAGTTTTTGTGCGCAGTTGCATTTTGATCTCTGAAACTCTGTGGGTAAGCAGCACAAGTTCCTGAAATTGCTGGCTCTGCGCGAAACTGCAGCCTTTTGATCATTTATTGAACACCACGCTAGAGCACCCAGAATTCGCGGCCTTCAGCTGTTGCCAAACAGATTATCCACAAACCCGCCAACAGTGATTGTGGGAAACTTGGCCTCCCCAGTTCTGCAGCTGCCTGTTTTCAACATCTGTGCCACTGATCATATTTTGACCGCTCCCGCGCAGCCATTGCCAGGCAAGGGCCCCAGCGAAGCGCAAACACTTTATCCACATAGTGGCGAACAGATTCCGTGGGCAAAACGGCGACGCAACTGACATTTTTACCAGTTTCACCCAAATGCCACCTGTGCTTCAGTATTGGCCACTACTTTGGCATTACTCAGGAGCAACTTATGCACAGGCGCCTGGCTGGGACTGTGAAATGGTTCGATGACGGCCATGGCATGGGGGTAATCAGCGCCGAGGGGCAAGATTGGGATTACCTGGTGTTGCGCTGTGCGGCAGGGGATGGGGGACTTTCGGCGGGGGAGCGGGTGTCATTCGAGCCGGTAACCGAAGCGCTGGCGAGCTGGGCGTTCAACGTGGTTCGGCAGTAACCGCTTTTGTAGGAGCGGCCTTGTGTCGCGAAAGGGCTGCGAAGCAGCCCCGGCAATATGTGCAACTGCGCTGATATCCTGGGGCTGCTTCGCAGCCCTTTCGCGACACAAGGCCGCTCTCATCAAACATAAAATAACTCATTGTTTTATAAGCATTAAAATCAAGCGGCCTCTACCAGTTCCAGACCCAGTTTCCGGGCCTTGCGCAGCAAGGCCCGGAGCTGCCTGCCCTTGCTTCGCTCTTCAAATTCTTCAATGCCTTTCTCTGCGTAGGCTTGGCCTCTGGTCACCATCGCATATATCAACCGTGCAACCTGATGCGCTGTGGCCTTGATCGCACAGCTCGTGTCCATTCGCGAAAGACGGGCGCGATGACTGGTACCGATAAAACTCTTGTCGTTTCTGGCGTTGGACGCGGCCTGCTTCAGTGCCTGCGCAGCACGATTGATTACTTTAGGGCCTGATCCCGATAGCTGTCGGCCGCCGGAGATGCGAGTGGGCGGTGCCAAACCCAGCCAGGAACAGAAGTGCTGTGAACTAGGAAAGCGGCTGAGATCTGGGCCGATCTCACTCGCAATGACCAACGCGGTATCCACGCCGATCGTGGGAATGGCGGTTAAATCAACGCCCATCACTTTCCAGACGGCTTGATGCAATGCGGTCTGAGCAGCAGCAGATCGGTGTGGGCTGCGCAGCACTTTGCGCGATGGCTGTGGCTTCTCTTGTCGCACAGGCAGTAGTGCTAGAACACCGCTAATCGCCTCATCGTTATCAGCGATTTGCTGTTCCAGAAAGTCGTAAGCCTCCACCTCCTGCGCTAGTGCATGGAGATGTTCCAAGCGCCAGTTGCCGTGCAGACTGCGAGCAACAGTTTCTGGAGTTGCCTTGATGCGACGATCAATCATCCCTGCCAGTATCTGTGGATCGCGTTCGCCGTCAATGATCGCTCGCAGAATCCTCATTCCCGTGACCCCAGAGATGTCACTGATGACATTGGCAAGTTGGATGTTCATCTGAGTGAGCGCTTTCTGAATACGATTCAATGCTTGCGCCTGATCGCGGACTTTATTGGCCCGTTGGCGAACCAGCGCACGCAAGGTGCAAATCGATTCAGATGGGCGGAATGCTCCTCGGAGCAATCCATGGCTCATCAACTGCCAAATCCACTGACAGTCGAGCACATCCGATTTGCGCCCGGAAATCTGCCGGGTGGACCGCGAGTTAACCAGGTAAACATTGAAGCCGCGGGCATCAAGGAGTTCAAACAAGGGAATCCAGTAGACCCCGGTTGCCTCCATAGCAACGACCTCGACTCCCATTTCAGAAAGCCAGTCGGCCAACTGGTTGAGGTCGTGCGTGAACGTGGCGAAGCTGCGCACGATGGGCTCATGATCCTTACTGGCTGCAACCCAATGCTCGCGGCTACCGATGTCAATGCCAGCACAATGTGGATGAACAAGTTGAAAACGTTGCTTGGCCTGCTTGCGCGCCATGAGTATTCCTCGCAGGATAATGGGCGCGCGGGGCACACGGCGGCGAAAGGTTCACTCTCTCATACGTGGTCATCACCTGACGGTGGTGCCTACATGGACTCCACGCCGATGCCGTGCGGGCCACTCTCCTACGCGGGTGCTGATGACACCAATGCGGGTTACGGCCTCTGTCCCGCGCCCTTAGATCCTAACAAAGCAAAAGGCGGCTGCCCTACGGGCAGCCGCCTTTTGCTTTGTCCATTTCATGCCTCAGCGCTCAATGCAGGCCATGCGCATACCAGTTTGCTGCGCGACAGCGCGGCGCCTAGCGGCGGGTGGACTCCTACAAAACAGCGCAGCCAGGCTCAGCGCAGGACACCCTCCTCTATCAGCAGCTTGAGGATCGCCTCGGCGCCCTCCTGTGGAGAAACATCCTTCAGCACCTTGCCGCCACCACCACTGGCCTTGGCGGTAGCTGCCTTCATCCGGTCCGCGCCACTCTTGGCCTTGATGACCTTGAGCCGCTTGGGCCGTGGCCGTGCTGGCTGCAACTCGGCTTCGACCAGCAGTTCATCCTCGACGATCACCACATTGCGCGCCGCCAGCACACCCCGGCGTGCCGGGCCGAACGCGCTCTGCCGCGGCTTGGGTGCAGCGTTGTCCACAGTTGCCAACAACGGCAAGCGCACTTTCAGACGGCGCCGCTGGCCGCGTGGCAGCGCTTGCAACACTTGGGCAGTACCGTTCTCGATCGACTCTACTTCAGCGAGCCCCACCACCAACGGCCAGCCGAGCTTCTCGGCCAGCAGGAACGGCAGCATGCCCGACCCCTCACCGGTTTCAGCCTGGCTGCCGGTCAGCACCAGCTGGGCGTCGGCATCACGCAGGTACTCACCCAGCACACCCAGCACATCGGCGCCGACCGGCTGCTCCAAGACGTCCAGATGGTCCAGGCCCATGCCCAGGTAAGCGCGCAGCGCTTCTTCACGTGGGTCGCCGGCATGCACCACTTGCAAGTTATCCCCCGCCAGCTGCAAACCCAGTTCCACGGCGCGGGCATCTTGCTCGGCGCGGCGGGCGCGGCCGGAGCTGGGGTGGGCACCGATGGAAACCAGGCTGATCACTTTCGTACTCATGCTCGTGCCCTTATGCCGCGTCGCGCTGGCCGCCGCTGCGGAAGTTGTCCACAGCCTCGATCAGTGCCTGAAGAATCGCCGAACTGTCGCCAATCACCGACAGGTCAGCCCGTTTGATCATGTCGCAGCCCGGGTCCATGTTGATCGCCACCACCTTGTCGCAGGCGCCAATGCCCTGCAGGTGCTGGATCGCGCCCGAGATACCCACAGCCACGTAGACCCGTGCGGTAACCCAGGTACCGGTAGCACCCACCTGGCGGTTGCGCGGCATGAAGCCATCGTCCACCGCCACCCGCGACGCGCCTTCAGTGGCGCCGAGGGCAGCAGTGGCCTTGTGGTACAGGTCCCAGTCCTTGACGCCGTTGCCGCCGGAGACGATGAATTCGGCCTCGGCCATCGCGATGGTCGCCGGGTCGACGGCCACCGAGCCCAGGTCCTCGATGCGCGACAGGCTGCGCACCACGCTTGTGGACAACTCCACTGGCAGCGCTTCGTGTCGGGTTTCGCTGACCGGCTCGGCACACTCCGCCGCGCCCAGGATCAGACGTGGTACGGCGCGCTGCAGGTCTTGCTGGCCAGCACCGGCACGGCCGATGCACTGGCCGTCCTTGATCTGCCAGACTCGCGTCGCCGGGCGCTCGCCAAGCGATGCGCCAAGGCGCCGCCCCAGCTCGCCGCCGCCGGTACGGCTGTCGGGCAGCAGCCAGTGGCGCGGGGCGAACTGGTTATCCACAGCGCGCAGGCCCTGGACCAGTTGCTCCGGTGCATAACCTTCGAATTCCTCACCTTCAAGCACCAGCAGGCGGTCGACACCGGCTGTGGAAAAGTTGCTTTCCTTGTGTTCACCGAACACCACCGCCAGCACTGCGCCGTCGCTGCCAGCCAGGCTGTGGGCCAGGCCCAGCAGGTCGCGGTCGTGGCTGCTCAGGCGGCCGCCCACCATGTCCGGCACCACGGCAATGTAGAACGCCGGCGCCGGTACCTGATGCAGCGGCAGCTGCACTTCGGCTGCCGCCGTACGCCGCCCGCCGACACCGGTGCCCTGCTGGGCACCGCTGCGGTCGATGCGCTTGAGGCCTGCCGGGCCGATGAAACCTGCGGCGATGGCATGGGGGTTCTTGCGGATCAGGCCGTTAGGCCCCATCCAGCGGGTCTGTTGCGTCTGCATCGCCGCATGCAGCGGATGCAGACGGTTACGGGCGATCCACTCGGCGCGTGGATCGCGGCGGATGATGTCGCTCATCAATGCACCTCCGCAGTTTCGCGTTTAACCGTTGGCGACTTTGGGGCCGCAGGCGTTTCCTCTTCGATCAGCACATCGGCCACCAGCTCGGCGAGGTCCTTGATCTGTGGGCGCGGTTCGACCACACCCTCGAGCATTGCGGTGCACTGCGGGCAACCCACGGCCACCAGCTCGGCCTTGGTCTCGCGGATGTCGTCCATGCGCATGTCCGGGATCCGCTGCTTGCCAGGGATGTCGGTGATCGGCGCACCACCGCCACCGCCGCAGCAACGGGAACGGAAGCCCGAGCGCTCCATTTCGCGCACTTCGATACCCAGCGCCTTGAGCACTTCACGCGGGGCTTCGTACTCACCGTTGTAGCGGCCCAGGTAGCACGGGTCGTGGTAGGTGACGCTGCCGCCCTTGTGCTGGCCGAGGTTCAACTTCTTGGCCGCGATCAGTTCGGCGATATACGTGCTGTGGTGCTGCACCTGGTAGTCGCCGCCCAGCGCGCCGTATTCGTTCTTCAACACATGGAAGCTGTGCGGGTCGCAGGTGACGATGCGCTGGAACTTGTACTTGGCCAGGGTCTGGATGTTGCGTTTGGCCAGTTGCTGGAAGGTCGCTTCATCGCCCAGGCGGCGCGCCACGTCACCGCTGTCGCGCTCTTCCAGGCCGAGCACGGCAAAGTCCACGCCCGACGCCTTGAGCACCTTGACGAACGAACGCAGGGTGCGCTGGTTGCGCATGTCGAAGGCACCGTCACCTACCCAGAACAGCACCTCGGTGGCTTTCACCTCCGAGAGCAGTTGCAGGTTGAGGTCGGCTGCCCAGTTCATCCGCCCGCCTGGGGCGAAGCCGCCAGGGTTGTCGGTGGCGATCAGGTTTTCCAGCACCTCGGCGCCCTTGTTCGGGGTCGCGCCCTTTTCCAGGGTGAGGTGGCGGCGCATGTCGACGATGGCATCGACGTGCTCGATCATCATCGGGCATTCCTCGACGCAGGCTCGGCAGGTGGTGCACGACCACAGCGTCTCGGCATCGACCAGGCCGTTGACGATCGGCTGGTGCGGGTTGCCGCTGTGCTCGCCGATCGGCTTGCCTGGGTACGGGCTACCGGCAAAGTTGGCATCGCTGCCACCGGCCAGGCCGATGACCATGTCCTGGATGAGTTTTTTCGGGTTCAGTGGCTGGCCGGCGGCGAATGCCGGGCACATGGCTTCACACTTGCCGCACTGCACGCAGGCGTCGAAGCCGAGCAGCTGGTTCCAGGTGAAGTCCACTGGCTTTTCCACGCCCAGCGGCGCGCTCCGGTCCTCCAGGTCCAGCGGCTTGAGGCCAGTGGAGCGGCCGCCGCCGAAGCGCTCGGCGCGGCGGTGCCAGGCCAGGTGCAGGGCACCGGCGAAGGCATGTTTCATCGGGCCGCCCCAGGTCATGCCGAAGAACAGCTCCGACACGCCCCACAGCACACCCAGGCCGAGAATGCCGACCATGACCCAACCTCCAGTGTTGGCCGGCAGGATGCCAGCGACTGGCAAGGTGGCGATGAAGAAGCTGGCAGCGAACACCAGAAGGCTTTTCGGCAGGCGCATCCACGGGCCCTTGGACAGGCGCGAGGGCGGGTTCAGGCGGCGCTTGAAGACGAAGATGGCGCCGGTGAACATGATTACCGTAGCCACCAGCAGCGCGTAGCCGAGGATCTTGCTCTGCAGGCCAAAGCCGTGCACCAGGATAGCCAGCGCGGCCGACAGCACGAAGCCGCCCGCAGTGGCTACGTGGGTCTTGGACATGTATTTGTCGCGCTCGACCACGTGGTGCAGGTCGACCAGGTAGCGCCTCGGCATGGCCAGCAGGCCGCCGATCAGGTCAACCTTGGACGGCCGGCCACGCCGCCACATGCGCACCCGGCGCAGGGCGCCGAGCACTGCCAGGCCAAGGGCAGCGAACAGCAGGATGGGTAGAAGGGTGTTCAACATGGGAGGCTCCCACAACAGCTGGATTCTTGCGCCACTCTCAAGTGCGGCGCGGACCCCTGTAGGAGCGAGCGAAGCTCGCGATAGCGCCCGATCAGACAACCCGGGTGCCAAGGCTGACGCCATCGCGAGCTACGCTCGCTCCTACAGGGGGGCCAGTCCCGCCTCTAGAGAGGCGGTGCGATCAGAAGTCCTTGCACAGGCGCAAGGCGTCGTAGATCGCCGCATGCACGTTGCGCTGGGCCACGCAGTCGCCGATGCGGTACAGCAGGTAACCTTCGCCCGGCTGGCTGAGGATCGGCTGTGGCTTGATGGCGAACAGCGCCTCCACATCGATCTGGCCCTTGTTGCGCGAACCTTCCTTCAGCGCGTAATACAGCTGCTCGTCCGGACGCACACCGTTTTCCACCACCACTTGGTCGACCACGCGTTCTTCCTTGGCGCCGGTGTATTCGTTCTCCAGCACCGCCACCAGCTTGTCGCCTTCGCGGTAGACCTTTTCCAGCATCATGTCGCCGGTCATGATCACTTCTTTGGGGTACATGCTGCGGTAGTAGGTCGGGAAGGTGGTACCGCCCATGGCCACGCCTGGCTTGATGTCGTCGGTGACGATCTCGACCTGGCTGCCCTTGTCGGCGATGAAGTCAGCCACCGACATGCCGGTGAACTCGCAGATGGTGTCGTACACCAGCACGTTCTTGCCCGGCGCGACCTTGCCGTCGAGCACGTCCCAGCTGCTGACCACCAGCCCTTCGGCGGCGCCCCAGTGCTCGTTCTGCTCAAGGAACGAATGGCCACCCACCGCCAGCACGATGACGTCCGGGCGCAGGTCCTGGATGGTGGCCACATCGGCCGCAGTGCCCAGGCGCAGGTCGACCTTCAGGCGCGCCAGCTCCAGTTGGTACCAACGGGTGATACCGGCAATCTGGTCACGCTGAGGTGCCTTGGCGGCGATGGTGATCTGCCCGCCGATCTGGTCCTTCTTCTCGAACAGGGTCACGTCGTGGCCGCGCTCGGCCGCCACGCGGGCCGCTTCCATGCCGGCCGGGCCTGCGCCGACCACCACCACCTTGCGCTTGACGCCGGTGGTCTTCTCGATGATATGCGGCACGCCCATGTATTCACGGGAGGTCGCGGCGTTCTGGATGCACAGCACATCCAGGCCCTGGTACTGGCGGTCGATGCAGTAGTTGGCACCGACACACTGCTTGATCTGGTCGATCTGGCCCATCTTGATCTTGGCGATCAGGTGCGGGTCGGCCATGTGCGCACGGGTCATGCCGACCATGTCCACGTAGCCGCCTTCCAGAATACGCGTGGCCTGGTTCGGGTCCTTGATGTTCTGCGCGTGCAGCACCGGGACCTTGACCACTTCCTTGATGCCCGCCGCCAGGTGCAGGAACGGCTCCGGCGGGTAGCTCATGTTGGGAATGACGTTGGCCAGGGTGTTGTGGGTGTCGCAGCCCGAGCCGACCACACCGATGAAGTCGAGCATGCCGGTGGCGTCGTAGTACGCGGCAATCTGCTTCATGTCCTCGTGGCTGAGGCCATCGGGGTGGAACTCGTCACCGCAGATGCGCATGCCGACGCAGAAATCGTCGCCGACTTCGGCGCGCACGGCCTTGAGCACTTCCATGCCGAACTTCATGCGGCCTTCGAAGGTGCCGCCCCATTCATCGGTGCGCTTGTTGACCCGAGGGCTCCAGAACTGGTCGATCATGTGCTGGTGCACGGCCGACAGCTCGACGCCGTCCAGGCCGCCCTCCTTGGCACGCCGCGCAGCCTGCGCGTAGTTGCCGATCACGCGCCAGATCTCTTCCACCTCGATGGTCTTGCAGGTGGCGCGGTGCACCGGTTCACGGATGCCCGACGGCGACATCAGGGTCGGCCAGTTGAAGCCGTCCCAACGCGAGCGACGGCCCATGTGGGTAATCTGGATCATGATCTTGGCGCCATGCTTGTGCATGGCGTCAGCGAGGTTCTGGAAGTGCGGGATGATGCGGTCGGTCGACAGGTTGACCGAGGCCCACCACTCCTGCGGGCTGTCGATAGCCACGACAGACGAGCCGCCGCAGATCGCCAGGCCGATACCGCCCTTGGCCTTCTCTTCGTAGTACTTCACGTAGCGCTCGGTGGTCATGCCGCCGTCAGTGGCGTAGACCTCGGCGTGCGCGGTGCTGAGTACACGGTTGCGGATGGTCAGTTTGCCGATCTGGATCGGCTGGAACATTGCTTCGAATGCCATGACGCTATCTCCGGCTTACAACGGCTTTGTAACGAACAGGCCATCTTCGTGGCCTTCTTCCGACCCGCCGTAGACCTGTTCGGCCACGGTGCGGATCTTGCTGCCGCGGGCAGCGAGAATCTGGTCCATGGCGCCGGCGAACCAGCCGGTGAACATGTAGTCGACCTTGCGCCCGCACTTGCCATAGACGTACACGAACGCGGAGTGTTTGAGCTTGACGCTGCAGGTGCCTTTATCCAGGTCGATGTCCTGGATCTCGAACAGGCCCCAGCCACGCTGGCTCAGGCGCTTCATGTAGTGCTCGAACACCGCCACGCCCTCCAGGCCATGGCATTCGGCTTCCTTCTCGCACCAGTGCCACGCGGACTTGTAGCCGGCCTTGTAGAGGATCTCGGCATAGGCGTCGGCGCCCAGCACTTCCTCGATGCCAATGTGGTTGTTGACGAAGAAATGGCGCGGCACATACAGCATCGGCAGGGCGTCGCTGGTCCAGACACCGGTCTCGCTGTCGACTTCGATTGGCAATTGCGGGGCGATCTTGGCCATGGAAACTCAACTCCATAAAATTTTTATGTGGGTGCCCCGGCGTTGCTGGCAGGGGCTATCAGGCTTGGAGAGCGGCTTACTCGCCCCAGACGTCCTTGAGGACGTTGACCCAGTTCTCGCCCATGATCTTGCGCACCACACGCTCGGAATGGCCGCGCTTGAGCAGGGTCTCGGTGAGGTTGGGGAATTCGCCGACAGTGCGAATGCCCAGTGGGTTGATGATCTTGCCGAAGTTGGTCAGGCGACGGGCGTAGCCCTTGTCGTGGGTCAGGTACTCGAAGAAGTCCTGGCCGTGGCCCTGGGTGAAGTCGGTACCGATACCGATAGCGTCTTCACCGACGATGTTCATGGTGTACTCGATGGCTTCGGCGTAGTCGTCGATGGTCGAGTCGATGCCCTTGGCCAGGAACGGCGCGAACATGGTCACGCCGACGAAGCCGCCGTGGTCGGCGATGAACTTGAGCTCCGCGTCCGACTTGTTGCGCGGGTGTTCCTTCAGGCCCGAAGGCAGGCAGTGGGAGTAGCAGACCGGCTTCTTCGATTCGAGGATGACTTCCTCGGAGGTCTTGGAGCCGACGTGGGACAGGTCGCACATGATGCCGACGCGGTTCATCTCGGCGACGATCTCGCGGCCGAAGCCCGACAGGCCGCCGTCACGCTCGTAGCAACCGGTGCCGACCAGGTTCTGAGTGTTGTAGCACATCTGCACGATGCCCACGCCCAGCTGCTTGAACACGTCGACGTAGGCGATCTGGTCTTCGAACGCGTGGGCGTTCTGAAAGCCGAAGAGGATGCCGGTCTTGCCCAGTTCCTTGGCCTTGCGGATGTCAGCGGTAGTGCGCACCGGCATCACCAGGTCGCTGTTGTCGCGGATGAGCTTCTGGCTGGCGGCGATCTGATCGACGGTCGCCTTGAAGCCTTCCCAGACCGACACCGTGCAGTTGGCCGCAGTCAGCCCGCCTTTGCGCATGTCCTCGAACAGCTCGCGGTTCCATTTGGCAATGATCAGGCCGTCGATGACGATGCTGTCGGCGTGAAGTTCGGCTGGGCTCATCAGGCTGTCCCCTTTGTTGATTTGGGCCGCGCCGAATCTTCTGCCGGCGCTTTGGGGCCAGCATATGCCTGTGCCCAAAGGCGCCCCGATGCAAAAACGACAGGGGGTTTGCCGAAAGCGTCAATGCACGACACCGCGGCCTCTGGCACGCCGCTTGGGGATGAGAGACAGTCTCGATAACGACATTTCCGAGCGTTTTATGAACATTTCGTCAGAGAGCTATCGTCTTCTCTGCAGCTGAGCGAGAATCCAGCCGATTCGTCAGCCTTGTTGAGGAGAAAACGGATGAAATCAATGGCATGGCTGGTACTGCTGGCTGTCGTTTCGGGCGCCCACGCCGGCGAGGAAGAAAGCACCCCGTGCGACAACGTCGAGAGCGACCAGCAGACCTTCGCTTGCGCGGCATTCAACAAGCAGACCGCCGAGCGCGAGCTGAAATCGGCGTATGACGACCTGATTCAGCGCATTCGCGACCAGTATGCCGATGAGGGCGACAAGGCCACTGCCCTGGTCGGGCGCATGGAGGCTGCCGAGAAGTTGTGGACGCAGCTGCGTGATGCCGATTGCAAGGTCGAGACCTATGCCGAGAAACCTGGCAGCAAGGCATTCCAGGCGGCTTGGGATACCTGCGTGGCACAGCGCAGTGATGACCGCTCGGAGTATTTGCAGTCCATTGGCCAGCAGTAGAAGTATCCGCTGAGCGGGAAGAGCTTTCAGCTTATCTCCGTGGATTATCCGAACCACAGTGCATCCCAGGCGCCTCGCCGAGGCGCTGGAATGTACTGAATCGGAATCCAAGATATGACCTCCAACATCAGCAAAACCGACATGGACAGCGCGATCGCTGCCCTGAAGAAAGAAGGCGAAGAGCGCGCCGTCATGGTCGCCAACACCGTCTGCATCTTCGCCCCGGATGTACCAGCCAGCGTTGCGGAAGACGTGCTCGATGGCATGCGCCTGATGAACCTGTCGTCCAACAAGAAGTTCGACAAGGAAACCCAGCAGCGCGAGTGGTACAACTACTACAACGACGGCCTGGGCAAGTTCGGCTGGACACTGACCGGCGCCGCCCATGTTGAGGAAGCCCTCGACAAGGACACCCACACACTGGCAACCCTGGCGCCTGAGATCGTTACCGTCCAGATCGGCCGCAGCCATCGCTTGAGCCGCTGTGTGAAACGCTCTTTCGAAGTGATCGTGAAAACGCCAAAGGCTCAGCAACTGCTTGAAGAAAGCAGCGTGAGCGTTTCGGGCAAATCCAGCACTGTGCAGATTTCCGCCTGCGAGATGTCGCCGCAAGGGCTGCCGATCATGCACATGACCAGCGTTCAGCTGAGCTACGACAAAGCGGAAAAGGCAGCAGGTTCCGCTGGCCGCATCATCGACAAGTCGAACACTCGCGTCTATCGCGCCTCGCAACAAGGCTCCTTCAGTGTTCGCCACTTCGAAGCCATGCGTGAAGCCGTCAGGTTGAAGCTGGCCAGTCAAGCCTTCGACATCCTGGCACTCGACATCTGACCTGGGTCTGGCGCTGTCGTACAGCGCCAGGTTCCGTTCTTGCGCATAAGCCGAGGGCCCGCAATATGCCCGCGAAACCTGCCGCCCAGCGTTACGAAGACCTGCATGCCTGCTTGCGCCTGGCGCAATTGGAGGCCAACGGGGCTCATGACCGCCAGCAAGATGGCCAGCGCTGGTTCAGTCGCTTTCTGCTCACCCTGGAAGATTACGGCGCCAGGCTGTTTGAACGGACAACAAAAAACATCACCTGCACGCCTACGGACGCTGTGTTTGAAGACGTCTTCTCTGGCTGGATTGCGCCACCTCAGCAGCCAAACCTCAGGTTCAAACGGGTTGCCAGCGACATACTCCATGGCTTGAAACAGCCAGACCTCGCCCTACTGCGCAGCACATCGGCCAGCTCACATATGAGCATCGCGTTCGATGTGGATGACGACGGCGAGCCCGTGGCAATTGTGTTGCACCTGTGGTCTGCGACCGACCCGGATGCCCCTCGCACGCGCCTGGCCCTGCAACTGAATCACCTGGGCGTGAAACTCGATACCCAGGCATTCGAGGCACGGCGTGCACAGCTCGAAAGCCGACTGCAGGCGTTTTCCAACCTTGATCAGTTCTGATCTGGCGCCTGTGGCTTGAGTGCCTGACGTTCTTCGCGCGGGCAGCGGCCAAAGCGCAGTTTGTATCGGCGAGTGAAATACGACGGCAGCTCGAAACCGCACGCCACGCTGACCTGCGTGATGCTCATCTGCGTTTGGCATAGCAACTGACGTGCCTTGTCCAAGCGCAGGCCGAGATAAAAGCCACTTGGTGTGTCATTCAGGTACAAGCGAAACAGACGCTCCAGTTGACGTCTGGTGATCATGGCTCTGGCAGCCAGCTCCAATGTGCTCAGCGGCGGCTCGATATGTTTTTCCATTTCACCGATCACCTGCACCAGCTTTCGGTTGCTGATGCCATAGCGTGAGGCAATTTGCATCCGCTGGTGGTCCTGGCGGGGCCGGATGCGGCCGAGCACGAACTGTTCTGACACCTGCACCGCCAGCTCGCTGCCATGGGCCTGTCCGATCAGGTCGAGCATCAGGTCGATCGATGCAGTGCCACCGGCACAGGTGATGCGCCGGCGGTCGATCTCGAACAGCTCCTGGGTCACCTGCAGGCGTGGATAGCGCTCCTTGAACGCGTCCAACGCTTCCCAGTGCAAGGTGGCGCGGTAACCGTCGAGCAAGCCGGCTTCAGCCAGCACCACCGGGCCAGTGTCGATACCGCCAAGGATTACCCCATCATGGTCGAGCCGGCGCAGCGCCTGTTGCAACTTCGGCCCATAACAGGCCAGCGGCTCGAAGCCGGCGACGATCAGCAACACACCTCCCGGCTCGCCCTCCCCTAAGGCGCCATCGGCATTCACCGACATGCCATTGCTCGCTTGCACCGCCCCGCCATCCAGGCTGAGCACGCGCCAGCGATACGACGGCCCCTTGAAACGGTTAGCCACGCGCAGTGGCTCCAGTGCGCTGATAAAGCCCATTGCCGAGAACCCCGGCAACAACAGGAAATGAATCAGTTGCGGCATTGCATGCTCCACGACAACAGGTGGTCGCCTCCGTGCAAATCTTGGTCGCCAGGGTGCGATTTCCCACCCTGCCGCCAGCGTAGCTTATCCACACGGCCCGCAGAGGCCGCCCTCAATAACAATATGCACTGCCGATGGAGAGCCACCATGCACAGCTTGATCCGCCGCAGCCTGTTGACCCTTGCCCTGAGCAGCATCGCTTCCACCCCGCTTTTCGCCGCCGAGCCGGCAGTTTGCAAGAACGTGCGCCTGGGCGTGGTCAACTGGACCGACGTCATCGCCACCAGCGCCATGGCCCAGGTGCTGCTCGACGGCCTGGGTTACCAGACCAAGCAGACCAGCGCCTCGCAGCAGATCATCTTCGCCGGTATCCGCGACAAGCGCCTGGACATGTTCCTGGGTTACTGGAACCCGATCATGACCCAGACCATCACCCCGTTCGTCGACGCCAACCAGGTCAAGGTTCTCGAAAAACCCAGCCTGGAAGACGCCCGCGCCACCCTTGCCGTGCCGAAGTACCTGTATGACAAGGGCCTGAAGACCTTCGCCGACATCCACAAGTTCGAGAAGGAACTGGGCGGCAAGATCTACGGCATCGAGCCCGGCTCCGGCGCCAACACCCAGATCAAGGCGATGATCACCAAGAACCAGTTCGACCTGGGCAAGTTCCAGCTGGTCGAGTCCAGCGAGGCCGGCATGCTCGCCGCTGTCGACCGCGCCGTACGGCGCAAGGAAGCCGTAGTGTTCTTCGGCTGGGCGCCGCACCCGATGAACGTGAACATCGACATGGCCTACCTGGGCGACAGCCAGGACGCCCTGGGCCCGGACGAAGGCCGTGCCACGGTGTGGACGGTGACCGCACCGGACTACGCCGAACGCTGCCCCAACGCCCACCGCCTGCTGGCCAACCTGAACTTCAGCGCCGAGGACGAGAGCCGCATGATGCAGCCGCTGCTCGACCATAAGGACGCGCTGGAATCGGCCCGCCAGTGGCTCAAGGACCACCCCGACGACAAAGCCCGCTGGCTTGAGGGTGTGACCACCTTCGATGGCAAGCCTGCGGCGGGCAACCTCAAGCTCACTGCCAACTGATCCGGCCTCTTCGCGGGACAAGCCCGCTCCTACAGGTTACACGCATGCCAGGGCCTCCACGGTCCCCTGTAGGAGCGGGCTTGCCCCGCGAAAGGGCCAGCACAGACAACACAAGGAACAAAGCCATGAACCACGACGTTATCATCACCTGCGCCCTCACTGGCGCTGGCGACACGGTCGCCAAGAGCCACCTGGTCCCGGTCACCCCGAAACAGATCGCCGAATCCGCCGTGGAAGCCGCCAAGGCCGGCGCCACCGTGGTCCACTGCCACGTCCGCGACCCACAGACCGGCCGTTTCAGCCGCGACGTGGCGCTGTACCGCGAAGTCATGGAGCGCATCCGCGAGGCTGACGTCGACGTCATCGTCAACCTCACCGCCGGCATGGGCGGCGACCTGGAAATCGGCCCGGGTGAATCGCCGATGGAATTCGGCCCCGGCACCGACCTGATCGGCCCGCTGGAGCGCCTGGCCCACGTCGAAGCCCTGCTGCCGGAAATCTGCACCCTCGACTGCGGCACCCTCAACTTCGGTGACGGCAACGCCATCTATGTTTCCACGCCGGCGCAACTGCGCGCCGGCGCCAAGCGCATCACCGAGCTGGGCGTGAAAGCCGAGCTGGAGATTTTCGACACCGGCCACCTGTGGTTCGCCAAGCAGATGATGAAAGAAGGTCTGCTCGAAGACCCGCTGTTCCAGCTGTGCCTGGGCATCCCGTGGGGTGCGCCGGCTGATACCACCACCATGAAGGCCATGGTCGACAACCTGCCGGCCAACGTCACCTGGGCCGGCTTCGGCATCGGCCGCATGCAGATGCCAATGGCCGCGCAGGCCGTGCTGCTTGGCGGCAACGTGCGAGTGGGCCTGGAAGACAACCTGTACCTGGACCGTGGCGTGCTGGCCAGCAATGGCCAGCTGGTGGAACGCGCCGCCGAAATCATCACCCGCATGGGTGGCCGCGTGCTCAGCCCGGCAGAAGGCCGGGAAAAAATGAACCTCAAGCGCCGCTGATCCCCCTCAGGAGACCGATATGCCCTTCATCACCGAGATCAAGACCTTCGCCGCCCTGGGTAGCGGCGTGATCGGCAGTGGCTGGGTCGCGCGCGCCCTGGCCCATGGCCTGGACGTGGTCGCCTGGGACCCGGCGCCCGGTGCCGAGCAGGCCCTGCGCAAGCGTATCGCCAATGCCTGGCCGGCCCTGGAGAAGCAAGGCCTGGCGCCAGGTGCCGCGCAAGACCGCCTGCGCTTCGTGGCGACCATCGAGGAATGCGTGCGCGACGCCGACTTCATCCAGGAAAGCGCACCCGAGCGCCTGGACCTCAAACTCGACCTGCACGCGAAGATCAGCGCCGCCGCCAAGCCCGACGCAATCATCGGTTCCAGCACCTCGGGCCTGCTGCCCAGCGAGTTCTACGAGTCGGCCACCCACCCCGAGCGCTGCGTGGTCGGCCACCCGTTCAACCCGGTGTACCTGCTGCCACTGGTGGAGATCGTCGGCGGTAATCGCACGGCCCCAGAGGCCATCGAAGCCGCCAAGACCATCTATACCGCCCTCGGCATGCGCCCGCTGCATGTTCGCAAGGAAGTGCCCGGCTTCATCGCCGACCGCCTGCTCGAAGCGCTGTGGCGCGAGGCCCTGCACCTGGTCAACGATGGCGTGGCCAGCACCGGTGAGATCGACGACGCGATCCGTTTCGGCGCCGGCCTGCGCTGGTCGTTCATGGGCACCTTCCTCACCTACACCCTGGCCGGTGGTGATGCCGGCATGCGCCATTTCATGGCCCAGTTCGGCCCGGCGCTGAAGCTGCCCTGGACCTACCTGCCGGCACCGGAGCTGACCGACAAGCTGATCGACGATGTGGTCGAAGGCACGTCGGAACAACTGGGTGACCACAGTATCGCCGCGCTGGAGCGCTATCGCGATGACACGCTGCTGGCCGTGCTGGAAGCGGTGAAGACCAGCAAGGCGAGCCACGGCATGGCCTTTAGCGACTGAGGAGCAGACGATGCCCGCACTGATCACTTACCGCACCCCAGTCCAGGAGGACTGGGTCGACTACAACGGGCATCTGCGCGATGCCTATTACCTGCTGATCTTCAGCTACGCCACCGATGCGCTGATGGAGCGCATCGGACTGGATGCCGACAACCGAGGGCAGAGCGGCAACTCGCTGTTCACCCTGGAAGCGCACATCAACTACCTGCACGAGGTGAAGCTGGGTACTGAGGTGTGGGTGCAGACGCAGATCATCGGCTTCGATCGCAAACGCCTGCACGTCTATCACAGCCTGCACCGGGCCGGGTTCGATGAAGTGCTGGCGGCAAGCGAACAATTGCTGCTACACGTAGACTTAATTGGGCCAAAAGCTGCCCCGTTTACAGACTCGCATACCGAACGACTGCAGCAGTTAACGCATAGCCAGCACGACTTAAGGGCTCCAGTCTATGTCCAGCGCGTGATTGGCTTGACCATCAAGAAGTAGTAAGTGCGGGCCATTCTTGGCCCGCAGTTAGCTTGTCTTAACAGAAAAGACCAAGTTTCATTCACCAAAAGAACTAGAGACAGTAGTGACATGGCCGGTCATGGCCTCACCACCTTCTATTATCTCTACGTTAGGATAGTGCGCAGGATCAGCTTTTAAGGGTGTTACCAGCAGTGAAGGCAAGAATGTCTTTGCCCGATAACTCCGCCATTTTTTGCCACCCTCACTTATTGCAAAACTTACACCTTCCGGAACATCCACGACCGTAACAATACCAATTTGCTTATCCGCAAAGAAATCACACTTATCTGCAACAGCACTACTCCCGCCAACATCATGTTCAAACTCACATGTCCTCATTGAGTTACTGAGCGCCACGCTTAGAGAATTGGGGTAGAAATTCGCAACTACTTCCCTGCGATCGTTGAACCGTCGCGCGACATCATGATGCTCTCGCGTTCCAACAGGAATACCCTCATAAGTCACATCAGGGTTGGAATGATAGGGTATCCGTGGACATGCCGGGTTACATGCATAGGACATCTGCGTGCTAAAGCGTGGAGTCCCTGCTTGATAGCGATAGCCGTACATATAAGGCGGATTGCGAACCGGGTCGCCCTCATGCCAGTTATGATCCGCCCCAATATTATGTCCCAGCTCGTGAGCCAAACTTCCAAAACATGAAACCACTGAATGCCCTTGAGCCTTGGATGCATTTAACCATGCCTGGCCACAGTATTCTCTGGCCGTTGAATACATTGAAACCAGATCCGCACGCAAGGCATCCCGCACCCTGAGAAGGTCAGGCCCAAACGGTTTCGCCAAGCGCATATCATTAAGTTGATCGAAGTAAGCCCTTCCTGTTTCGTCATAATCAGCATCGTAAAAGCCTGCAAGCTCATAAGTGATCGCCACATTACTGTTCTTCATGTAGAGATTGGCATCTTGCAGCGCTTGGGCAAAGGGCATCCGATAGTTAGGATTCGCTGCTCTGGACTGCAGGGTGGACACGAGCAATACACGGATGGTGCTATGTGCCGACTGCGGCTGCTTGCCAACGGCGGGGTCTTTTCTGCCTGAGTCGGGCCCGAGTAACGGTTCAGCCTCCGGTGGCAACTTAGACTCATCAACTTTTATCAGAACGTGCTTTCCATCACCCACGTAGTCCAAGCGATACAACCGGCCATCAACATGTATGTTGCCCACCACTTTTTCGCCTTCACGAACAAGGGAGATCCATTTCAAGGGGTCGAAATCCATTTCCGAACGCAACGTGAAGCGCTGTCTTCGATCCGGTGCCACATCGCCCACCCACCCCACCATATCCGGTGCCGGCGGCTCGGCCCCTCGCAACTGGAACGTAACGGTTTCTTTTTCGCTCAACGGTATGGTCATTGCTTGGGTGTCTGGCGACACCAGCGAAGTGGTGATAAGGATCGGAAGGACCTCTACGTTAGCCCGGTCGTTGATCAGCGTGTTCAGATAGGGTGCCACTTCCGGATTTACCTTTAGTGCCGAAAGTTTTTTGCTATCAAGTACCTCGAATAGCTTCACGGCCTGGTTCGAGGGGGGGGCGTTAGAAACTACAGTAGAGTTGCAAGCCGTCAATAGCCCCAAGCTCGAAAGTACCAGAAATCTCACTAAATTCTGCATGATCCTGCTCCAATGGAAAGTTCATCCCATTAAGCAGCGACGCAAAAGACCTTCACAACTGACAGAAATACCAGTTACCAGACAAAAAATAACCCCGGAAAGCCGTGAGCATCCGGGGCCAAGAGCGAGCAACATCCACTGTGCATGTGTGAGGGTGACCAAACCCTCGAGGACCGTGAATGGGTGCAGTCTGCTGGCTTCCCGGCACCTGCAATTAGCCGGGAGCGACCTGTTCTTAGCCAAACCAGCCATTGCGACATTCTGCCCTTGCGGGCGTGTCGCTGCAGACACAGAATCGGTCGTAAATCACAGCAGCACTCTCTTCGCGATAAAAGGGACAACAGCCATGATGCATGCGGATTTGATAGACCAGGACGACCTGGCAGGCCACCTGCGCGCACGCGGGTTCGACATTCCTGCAGGGGCCAGTGCCGAGCAGGCCTGCGAGGCGGTGGTGCGCGGGCTGACCGAGCCCAATGCACGGGCGCTCAAGGGCATGGTCGAACAGATGTACACCGGTAGTGCGACCATCTTGCCAGCGGTGCGCCAGGCCATCGACAAGCAGCTGTTGCCGGCGCTGGCCCAGTTCAGCCGCCGCGCCTGATTTCGCCTGTTCCGGCCCTTTCGCGGGGCAAGCCCGCTCCCACAAGTTACTCATCACTCAGAGCTGGTGATTTCCCTGTGGGAGCGGGCTTGCCCCGCGAAGAGGCCGGCACTGACCTACGCCGGCTCGGCCAATTTCTCCAGCTCAAAGGTCCGGTCAAACAACCCTGCCAACCCCTCCTGATGAGTCACCCCCACCACCGTACACCCCGGCAATTCCCGCCTGAGCATCTCAAGCAACGCTCGCGCACTCTCCATATCGAGCTGACTGGTAGCCTCATCCAGATACAAGGTATCCGGCCGATACACCAGTGCCCGCGCAAGGCTCAGCCGCTGCTGTTCGCCACCTGAAAACACCCGTTCCCATTCCTGCTCATCATCCAGCCGGCCACTGAGCCCGACTTGGGACAATGCTTCCAGCAACAGCCGATCATCCACAACCTCAACCTGTGGATAAGCCAACAACCCACGCAAACTCATGCGCGGCAGGTAAGGCTTCTGCGGCAACAGCAAACTGCGCCCCGGCGGCAACTGCCACTCGCCCAGGCAATAAGGCCACAGCCCCTGCAAGGTCCGCAGCAAGGTCGACTTGCCCAGCCCGCTGCGTCCGCCAAGGCGCACCCATTCGCCCTGGCCGACGCGCAGGTCGAGTGTTTCCAGCAGCACACCACCATCGGGCTTGCACAGCGTCAGCCCTTGAGTGCACAAGCATTGCCCCTGTGGCGCCGCAAGCACCTGCTGACGGCTCTCGGCAATCGCCTGCTCAAACTGCTCCAGCCGCTGCAATGCCGCACTCCAGCGCACCAGCTTGTGATAGAGCTTGATGAACCAGCTGAGCGAGCCGTGCACGGCGTTGAAGGCACTGCGGATCTGCATCAGCCCACCCAGGGTGATGGTCTTGGCCATGAACGCTGGCAAGGCGGCGAACACCGGGATGATCAGGCTCAACCGTTCGTAGGAGACGGTGAACAGGCTGAGGTTGCGCTCGCGCCCCATCAGTTGCCGCCAGTTGTCGGCGATGGCGCGAAAGCGCGTGGCCAGATGCTCACGCTCGACGGCCTCGCCCCGGTACAGCGCGATCTGCTCGGCATGGTCGCGCTTGCGCAGCAGGCTCGCGCGAAAATCGGCCTCGCGATGCTCACGCTCGTAGTTCAGCGCATGCAGCGGCTTGCCGATCAGGTGTGTCAGCAGGCTGCCGGCCAGGGTGTAGGCGAGCACGATCCACACCAGGTAACCATGCACCGTGAAGGTCTCGTCGAACAGGCTGAAGGTCTGCACACCCGACAGATTCCACAGGATCAGCATGAACGCGCCAACCTGCGCCAGGTTGATCACCAGGGAGGCCACCAGCTCGATGCTCAGGCCGACCATCAGGTCGATGTCCTGGGCGATGCGCTGGTCGGGGTTGTCCGGCTCACCGGCCAGCCCCAGACGGTAGAAGGCCTGGTCCGCCAGCCAGGCATCGGTCAGGCGCCCGGTCATCGCCTGGCGCCAGCGCAGCTCCAGGCCTTTGCGGATGTAGTCCATGGCCACGATGATCAGCACATAGCTGCCCAGGTACAACGCGTACTCGCCGACCAAACCGTACAGCCCCGCCGTATCGAACGCGGCCAGGGTGTCGTAGAAGGTCTTGCTCCAGCTGTTGATCAGCACATTGATCTGCACCACCAGCAGCCCCAGGCCGATCACCGCTGCCAGCATCAGCCAGGCTGGCCATTGCTGGCGGCTGGTCCAGAACGGGCGGCTCAGGCGATAGAACGTTCGCAGGGTTTTCACAGCGCCTGCTCCAGCGCCGCTGGCGACGGCAGCACGCGCAGTTGCACCTGGTTAGCACGAGGGAACAGCTGTTTCGCTTGCTGTTGTAGCGCTGGCAGGTTCAAGGCTTCAGGCAGTTGCGCCTGAGTCTGCAAGTAGCGCGGGTCGTGCCAGCGGCGGTCACTCAGGATCAGGCGCTTGAACTGGGTTTGCGGGTCTTCGCGGCGTTTGCTCTCCTGGCGCTGGAACTCGGCGCGCTCATTACGCAGCCATTGGGCATCCGGATGAAGCTCGGCCAACGTCTGCTGGGCCAGGGCCCACAGTTCGTCGACCCGCGCCGGGTCACAGGTGAAACTCAAGCTGCTCTCAATGCGCTGGGTGTCGGCATTCAGTTCGCTTTCGAACCGCAAGCGATACACGCCGGCAGCCTCGCCGCGCAGCTGGGCTTTCAGCCGCTGGTTGGCCAGATCGCGCAGCACCGCTACCCGTGCCGCCGCTTCCGGGCTCCAGGCCTGGGGCTGATAGCTGCTGGCTTGCAGGACGGCACGCGGTTCCAGCGCGATCGCCAGGTCATCACGACGCCGGCCGGGCAGTTGTAAAGCCTGTTGGCTGGCCAACGGCGCTGTGCGCGGGATGGTCGCGAGCAGTTCACCGACCAATTTCTCCAGCGATTCCGGCGTCGCCTCCGCCATCAGGTAATAGGTCACTGGCGCACCAGCCAAGCGCTTCCAGTCGGCACTCAGCTGTTCGGCGGTCAATTGTTCGAGCGCGTCGATATCCGGTGACCGCCAGTGGTCTACGCCGTACTTGAGCACACGCTGACGGCTGTCCTGCAGCCCGCGTACGTCATCCGGACGGCTGCGCAGGCGTTGCAGCAAGACATCGCGCGTGGTGCTGAACACTTCCGGGTCGATGCTGGCCAATTGGCTTACCCGATAGCTCTGCATCAACGCCGGCAGTTGCTCCGGTGCTGCGCCAAGGTTGAGTTGCAGGCGCTGGGGCTGCTGGTCGAAGCCGAGCGTGGCGCGCTGCTCCTGGCGCCAGGTTGCCAGGGCCTGCTGATCCATCCCGGGCAGGCCGCTGTGCATGGCCAGTTGCGCGGCCATCTGCAGACGCCAGGCCGGGGTGCCGGCAAGGTGGTAGCCAGCGGACGATTCGGCCTGCAGCAGCCACTTGCCTTCCGGGCCATTACGCTTGAGCCAGACCAGGCGATCACCGTTGCCAAGGTGCCAGTGTTCCACGTGTTGCTCAGGGAAGGCTTTGCGCTCGACGATAGCTGCCGCAGGTGGCGCGGCCGGCATTTCCAGGCGCGGTGCCGATGGGGTTGCGGCTGCCACCTGCACCGGCGCCGGCAGTGCAGTTGCCGCCAGCTTCGCCTGATGTGCCTCGACCTGGGCAACGCTCGGCAGGGCAACCGTGGCGCTGCCCGCCGCACTCAGTTGCAATACCCGGTCTGGGCTGGCGAGCCAACGTCGCAGGCGGTCGTTGAGGTCATCGCGTGTAATGCTGCCCAGCACATCCAGATAGCGTGCAGCGGTAGCATGCCGCTCGGTGACGGCATTCCCCTGCACGGCGGCATTGTTGAGTTGCTCCACCCATTGCTCGAACGTTCGCGACGCCTGATTGGCCAAGGTCTTGTCGCCCAGTGCACGAATATGTTCGCGCTCATGTTGCAGGTCCGTTCCGCTGAAACCGTGCTGGCGCAGGCGCTCGACCTCGGTCAGCAATTGCTCCAAGGCCTGGTCGTGGGCCTGGCCCTCGACACCTGCGGCGATGCCGAGCACGGTGGAGTGTGCACCGATCAGGGTCTTCTGCACGATCAGGCTGCGCACCCCCGCTTGCAGCGGTTGGCGGCGCAGGCTGTCGAGCATCGCGGCGAGCGTCATGCGGTCGATCAGCCGCTCGCGCAGTGCAGCGCGGGTAGTGCCGCGGCTGTCCGGCTCATGGGAACGAAACAGCATCGCCACCTGGTTGCTGCCTGACTGCGAGTCCTGCAGGCGAAACACCTTCAGCTTTTTGTCCAGTGGCAGTTCGCGCTGCTCGCGGCTCGGAACGCTTCCGGGCCTGGCCGCGCCGAACGCCTGCTCGATCTGCACCAGCAGGACTTGGGGATCAAAGTCGCCGACTGCCGACAGCACCATGTTGTTGGGCAGGTACCAGCGGTTCTGGAAGGCCTGCAGGTTTTGCAGGGTGGCCGCACGAATGGCGCCTTCGTTGCCGATGGTGCGGTGCTCAGGGTACCGCGAGCCGACCCTTTGCGACGCCGTGCGCTGCTCGTTCATGCGCTGCGCCACACCCAGCCCGCCGCGCCATTCCTCGATCACGATCGGCCGCTCACGCTCCAGGTCCTGGGCGTTGTAGTCGCGAGCGAAAGCCAGATCGGCCAGCGCCTGCAATGCCTGCGGGGCCTGGCGCACGCCAGCGGGCGGGCCGATCAGGTACTGGGTGCGCTCGTAGTTGGTCACCGCGTTGAAGTGGCGGCCCTGGACCCAGCCCAGGTCAGTCATGCGCTGGCGCACGTTCTGTTCGCCGCCAGCGCGGCCATGGAAGGCCAGGTGTTCTACCAGGTGGGCCACGCCGACCTGGTCGTCGGCCTCGTCCACAGAACCGGCCTTGACCGTCAGGCGCAGGTCCAGGCGACCGGGTTGCGAGGTTTCCCGTACCAGGCGATAGGCCAGGCCATTGGCCAATTGGCCATGCACCACCTGGGCATCCCAGGGCAGTGGCGCGTCGGGTTCGGTCACTGTGGCGCAAGCGCCGAGCAGCATCGGGCCGAGCAGGCCCGCGATGAGCTTGTTCATCAGGTTATCCACGGTTTTGTTATGGGGTCAGAAGCGGTAGCCGACTTCCAGCCAGTACTGGCGGCCGACTTCGTAGCTCACCAGGCTCACCGACTCGCGGCTGGTGATCTTGTTGACCTTGTCGGTAACGTTGGTGATATCGACGTTGACGAAGAACGCCTGGTCCTTGCCGGTGGGGATGTCCCAGGCCAGCTTCATGTCCCAGGTCGGGGCCGCCGGCGTGGCCACGGTTTCGTAGCGGCTGAGCACCTCGCCGTCGACCTCGATGTCCTCATCCAGGTTGACGACCTGGTCGTACGCACCGCGGTAGCGAAGGAAGTTGCTGATCGACAGGTTCCACTGGGGGATGTCGGTGATGGTGGTCAGCCGCGCGGTCCATGGCCGGTTGTAATCACTGCCCGGCAGTTCGTTGTAGGGAATGCGCTTGCCGTCGAGCACCACATCGTTGCCGGCCAGCTCGTCGCCATCCAGGCCGGCCTCGTAGGTCGCGCCGTAGCCACTTTTGGTCCGCGACCAGTCCAGGGCCAGCTGCACGCTGGTACTGGTACCCCTGAAGCGCAGGGGCTGCATCGGCGTGACGGTCAGGCTGATATTTTCGGTCTCGCTGGTGCCGGCGTTGAGGTAGGCGTAGTAGTCCTTGCTGTAGCCTTCGGGAATATCCTTGGCATCCAGGTTGTAGTAAGGCCGGGTACGGTAGATCTGGTCATGGCCCTTACGGTTGACGTACTTGAGCTGGAACTCGGTGTCGAACCAGCGCTGGTTGAGCCCCAGCATCAATTCATCGTCATAGGGGATGTCCATGCTGGAGAACTTGCTCATGTTCTTGTTCTGGCTGGACAGGACCCAATCGCTGGTCTGCGTGGCGCGGGTATAGCGCGAGGTGAACTGCTGGCGGCCGTCGGCCAGGCGATACTTGAACAGGTTGCGGCCGTAATAGCGGTTGGCACCGAACACCAGTACCGTGCTGCGGTCGCCAAAGAAGTCGTAATCGCCGGCAAAGCGTGGCGCCAGGCTTTTCTTCTCCATGTAGTCGTCGCCCTCGAATCGCAAGCCGGGGCGCAGTGTGAGGTTGCCGTAGCCGATTTCGTCCTGGACGAACAGCGCGTACTTCTTCTGCGTCATGTCGATCTTGCCAGCCCCGTAGACCATCATCGCCGAGCCCCACTGGCGGTTATTGCCGTTGAGCAACAGGCCGTTCGAGCACCAGGGGTCGCTGCCGCTGCACACGCCGTTGTCACGCTTCAAGGTGGTGATCGACAGGGCGTCATCCTCACGTTCCCAGCTTGCCCGCTGATAACCCAGCTCCAGGCCGGTGGTCAGGCTGTGGGCAGCCGCGCCGACGCTGAAGGTCTGCCAGTCGGCCTTGAGCTTGTAGTCGATGCTGCGCTGGGTCTGGTACAGGCTGCCGAACCCGCCTTCGGCACTGCGCGCGTTGCTGTCGTCAGGGTTGCCCCAGTCCTTGCTGTCGGACCAGTACCACTTGATCTCCTGGTTGCGGTCGGAGTCGCGCGAGGCATACAGGTTGCCCACCGCCAGTTGCTGCGTCCAGCGTGCGTTGTCGCCCTCGTAGATGGCCTTGAACGAGCCCTGCCAGCCACCGTTGATGTTGGTGTAGCCGGAGTCGCGGTAGTCCTCGCGGTAGTAGGTGTTTTCTTGCGGGGCGTAGACGATCGAAGTGTCCAGGGTCAGGCGATCGTTGACGTTCCAGTAGGTCTTGAGCAGGAAGTTGTCCAGTGCTCGGGTCTGCTCCTGTTCGTTGTCGTTGTCAGGGCTGTTGTAGCCATTCGCATAGGTGCGCAGCGGCAGGTACGAGCGCTTCTGCGAGAAGTTGAACAAGGCGCCGAAATCGTCGGTGAAGTGCCCTTCGAGGGTGCCGCGCAAGGTGGTCTTGGTGAACTCGGGCTGGTTCTTCTCGTTCGACGAAGTGTCGAAGGTTTCCTTGTTTTCGCGGGTGATGTGGTAGCTCGTCCATTCCGAGCGGGTCATGGCGTAGGACAGCTTGCCATGCAGGTCGTGGCTGGGGCGACGGGTGATGGCATCGACCACACCGCCATTGAAGCCACCGTACTCGACCGGCACGTTGCTATCGTAGACCTTGATCTCCTCGAGCAGGTCGGCGTCCAGGGCGATACCGTGCGAACGGCTGGGCGCCGAGTCGAACTGGCGGGTTTCGTTGTAGCCATGGGCGCCGGGGTCGAGGTCGTTGTTGATCGAGATGCCATCGATCATGAAGTTGTTCTGGTAGAACTTGGCGCCGTTGATGCTGATGTCGGCAGGGTCGATTTCGCCTGGTGTGTTGGAGCTTTTCTGCTCGGTGCTGAACTGCACGCTGGGGTGCATCTGCAGCAGGGTGGTGATATCGCCGTTGGCACCGGGGAAGGCCTGGATCGCCTTGCGGTCAATGACCTTGGCGCCCATGTAGCTGTTCTCTTCGGTGTCGCCGAGGATCACCGTGTTGTGCAGTTCGATGGCACCGTTGTCGGCCTGCAGCAGGCGAAACATCAGGGTGCCGTATTCGTAGTCCCAGGTGATGCCGGTGCCCAGCAACAGCTGAGCCAGCGCAGCCTCGCTGCTCAGATGGCCGCTGACGACGGTGGACTGCTGGCCTTCGAGCAGGTCCGGGTCGACCGACACCTGCAGGCCGCTTTGCTGGCCGAAGGTGATCAGGGCGATGGCCAGTTTCTGTGCCGGAATGTCGAACGCGTGGACCTGGGCCAGCTCCGAACCTGGCTGGGTCGCTTCTTCGGCAGACGCAGGCAGCATCGCCAGCACACTGCACATGCCGAGCACCCCGGCCCCCGCCACAGATTTCAGGCGCAACGACCAACCCCGCGCACTGCGCGGCTTCCGGCTTGTTGTTTGAGTCATCCCACATCCCCGCCCCGGACAGTCGCCGGGCAGCAAAATTGAATACGAATCGATATCAGTTGTTGCGCGCGGGGGAGAAGACGGGGCAGTGCGAGGAATTTTCAGGAAATTGTGAAATTATTTTTTTGGGGGATCGTGTTGGGTTTTAGAGGTGCCCGTCATGAGTGCTCTGGCGCTTGGGAGATCGAGCGCCGCCCGCGCGGCGCATCGCGAGCTGGCGCTCGCTCCTACGTTGTTTCGGGCCAATTATTCCTGGGGGATTTGCGCGCGAACGCCTTGATGCATTTCTCGATATCGCGTCGAGCAAACAAAGCGGTCGCGCGCGCCTGTCACAGGTGTTACTGGCCGTAAATAAACGTAGAAGCGAGCGCCAGCTCGCGATGCGCCGCGCGGGCGGCGCTCGATCTCACAGGCGCTAAAATCTCACGGCGAACACACGGGCCCCCGCTGATCTCAAGGCTTGCTCAGCACAAGCAGCCAAGGCCCATAACTGCGCACTTCTCCACCATGCGGCCGGATCACCGCGCGCAAGGCTGCCTCAGGCTTGCGCAGGTCATAAACCCCGGTGACGCGCTTGTTGCCCAGCGCCTCATCGCGCAGCACCACCTGGCCCGGCAGGTATTGCGCCAGCTCCTGCACAAGTTCGGCAACCCGCTGGTCATCGGCAATCAACTGCCCCTGACGCCAAGCCGCTGCCTGCGAAGGCACGAAGGTTTTCACCTGTACGATGCCCTCGACATAAAGCAAGCGCTCACCAGTCGTGAGGGCATCCGAGAGCACATGCCCATCAACAACATCCTCTACCCGCACCGAGCCATGCTGCACATCTACCCCCGCCCTGCCCGGCCGCAGCGCGACGTTGAAGGCGGTGCCGGTCACCGCCACCTTGATCGCATCGGCCCGCACATGGAACGGCTTGGCCTTGTCGGGCTTGACCTCGAAGAACGCTTGGCCCGTGAGCAGTTTCACGTCGCGATGATCGCCGGAATAGTCAACGGCGATGGCTGTGTCGCTGTCCATCTGCACCACGCTGCCGTCGGCCAGGGTGATATCGCGAGTTTCGCCCTGGGCGGTGCGGTAGTCGGCCTGCAGACGCAGGCTCAAGGAGGGTGCGACGGCGATCAGCAGGCAGGCAGCAACAGCAGCGCCCAGCCACCAGCGACGCCGCCGCGCCGGTAGTTGCACCACCGGCGCCTTGGGCCATTGCTCGGTAGTGGTCGGCGCCAGCTGCCCAGTGAGCTGCCAGACCCGCTCGGCCTTGCGATAGGCCTCGGTGTTGGCCGCGTCGCTCGCGCACCACTGCTCGAACTCACCGCGCAGCTGTGCGTCGTGCGGTGTTTGCTGCAAGCGCAGCAGCCAGTCCAGGGCCTGCTCGCGGCGACGGGTGATGAGGTCTGCTGACGTCATGTCGGGCAAGGCTCCTGGGGGCTCGAAGGTGCGAAGGCCGCGAAGGGTCGCACAGAGTCGCCCCGTTCAGCAAAAGACGCGGCAGCCTGGTGTTTTTTCACAAGTCATCCTCCAGCCGCGCCATGCAGTGGCTGAGGGCGTCGCGCACCAACTGGTGTACCAGGCTGACCGAAACGTTCAAATGGCTGGCCACTTCTTGCAGGGTATGCCCGCCCAGGCGGTGCATCTCGAAGGCCACACGGGTGCGCAGGGGCAGTTCCTCGAGCGCGCGGCTGATGGCGCTGAGTTCGTTTTGCTGGGTGACCGCCTGTTCGGGCGAAGCACTGCTGGACGGCAACTCGGCGAGGATCTCGTCGCCGCCAGGCTGGGCCTTTTCGGTGGCACTGCGGCGGGTCTGGTCGAGGGCCAGGTTGCGCACGATGCGATACAGGTAGCTGGCGGGGTGGCGGATGTCGGCATCGTCCTGCTGGCGGCTGAAACGCAGCCAGGCTTCCTGCACCACATCCTCGGCACGCGCGCGGCAGCCGACGATCGGCGCGGCATAGTCGAGCAATGCCGCCCGATGGGCCAGGTAGAGCTGGAGTTTGTCGTCCGCCACGGGGTGGTATGCCAGAGTGTTTCGGGGGCGGCGATGTTACCTGTAGTCGAGAATCATTATCAACAGTTGGGTTTGTGTTGCCTGTGCTGGCCTATTCGCGGGACAAGCCCGCTCCCACAGGGATCGTGTGGGAGCGGGCTTGCCCCGCGAAGCAAGCGACGCCGAGTCAGAGCCTTACGCTGGCAAACGTCGACTCGTTGCGCGCCTGGCTCAGGGCCGCCATCGGCCCGCTGTGCGGCGACAGGGTCATGGCCTGTGGGATCGGCATCATCGCCACCTGCTGCGCAGTATTGGAGCCGACGCGCTCGTCACGCGGCGGAATGCCGAAGTACTCGCGGTAGCACTTGGAGAAGTGCGGCGTGGAGACGAAGCCGCACACCGAGGCCACTTCGATGATCGACATCGGCGTCTGCTTGAGCAGCTGCCGTGCGCGGATCAGGCGTAGCTTCAGGTAGTAGCGCGACGGCGAGCAATGCAGGTACTTCTGGAACAGCCGTTCGAGCTGCCGGCGCGACACCGACACGTACACGGCCAGTTCGTCGAGATCGATCGGCTCTTCGAGGTTGGCCTCCATCAGCGCGACGATTTCCTGCAGCTTCGGCTGGTTGGTGCCGAGCATGTGCTTGAGCGGCACACGCTGGTGATCCTGTTCGTTGCGGATGCGCTCGTAGACGAACATCTCGGAAATCGCCGCCGACAGCTCGCGGCCATGATCGCGGCTGATCAGGTGCAGCATCATGTCCAGCGGCGCGGTGCCGCCGGAGCTGGTGAAGCGGTTGCGGTCGAGGGTGAACAGGCGGGTGCTCATGTTGACCCGCGGGAAGGCCTCCTGCATGGCTGCCAGGCATTCCCAGTGCACGCTGCAATCGAAACCATCGAGCAGACCGGCACAGGCCAGAGCCCAGCTGCCGGTGCACACTGCACCGAGGCGGCGCGACTGGCGCGCCTGGGCCTGCAGCCAAGTGACATGCTCACGGGTAACAGTGCGCTGGATGCCGACACCGCCGCAGACGATCACGGTGTCGATCTGCGGTGCGTTGTGCATGGCGGCATCGGGGGTGATCTGCAGGCCGTCGCTGGCCCATACCTGGCCACCATCGACGGTCAGCGTGTGCCAGCGGTACAGCTCGCGGCCGGATAGCTGGTTGGCCATGCGCAGCGGCTCGACGGCCGACGCCAGGGAAATCAGGGTGAAATTGTCCAAAAGAAGAAACCCGATGGACTGGGGTGCTGTGCGGTTCTGGGTTGGGTTCCCGGAGGTGTACGACGTCATCGCGATTTCTCCTCACACAAATGCAGGGTGTGCCTCAGGCGGGCACTGATTTCTTGTTATGGCCCCGGATTCGTGTGCAGGGGCTTGTTGCCAATCTCAACGCAAAGGCCGTGCCTGAAATTGAACGGCCATCCAAAAAATCCTGAAAACGACGCCTTCGTTCGGCAAATCAGGAACTTCGGTCGAGTTGGCTGGCTCTTCGCAAACCGCCGTGCTAGCGCCTTGCGTGTAACGGCTGAGCAATTTGGTGACACGTGCAGTGTAAGTTGCCCAGAAACGACACTCTTGAGTGTCACCGACAATGCCCGCACTGATAGCGACATCCGACGATCGGTATAAACACAAACGCCCCGAAACGGGGCGTTGTAGGCGGGCCAGCGCGTTATCGGCGCATCAGCATTCAATGGCGCTGACCGCCAGGCCACCGCGCGAGGTCTCTTTATATTTGTCATGCATGTCGGCCCCGGTGTCGCGCATGGTGCGGATCACCTGGTCGAGGGAGATGAAGTGCTCGCCATCGCCGCGCAGGGACATCTGCACGGCATTGATCGCCTTCACCGCAGCAATCGCGTTGCGCTCGATGCACGGCACCTGTACCAGGCCGCCGACCGGGTCGCAGGTCAGGCCGAGGTTGTGTTCCAAGGCGATCTCGGCGGCGTTCTCCACCTGAGGCGGGGTCGCCCCGAGGACTTCGGCAAGGCCTGCAGCGGCCATGGCGCAGGCCGAGCCGACCTCACCCTGGCAACCGACTTCGGCACCGGAAATCGACGCGTTCTTCTTGCACAGGATGCCCACGGCGGCGGCGGCGAGGAAGTAGTCGACCACGCTGGACTCATTCACGGCATCGCTGAAGCGCATGTAGTAGTGCAGCACCGCTGGGATGATGCCGGCCGCGCCGTTGGTGGGCGCGGTAACCATGCGCCCGCCAGCGGCGTTTTCTTCGTTGACCGCCAGGGCGAACAGGTTGACCCATTCCATGGCGCTCATGGTCGAGCCGATCACGTTGGGTTTGCCGATCTCCTGCAGGCTGCGGTGCAGCTTGGCGGCGCGACGGCGCACGTTGAGCCCGCCGGGCAATGTACCTTCGTATTTCAGGCCGTTGTTGACGCATTCCTGCATGGCTTCCCAGAGCTTGTGCAGGCCGGCGCGGATCTCTTCCTCGCTGCGCCAGACCTTCTCGTTGGCCATCATCAATTGCGACACGCTGAGGTCGTTTTGCTTGCACAGGCGCAGCAGCTCGGCGGCGCTGTTGAAATCGTACGGCAGCACCGTCTGGTCGGCATCCAGCACGCCACTGGCGGCCTGGGCGGCGTCGACCACGAAGCCGCCACCGACCGAGTAGTAGGTGTCGCGGTGCAGCTCGCCCTGGGCGCCTTCGGCGATCAAGGTCATGGCGTTGGGATGGTACGGCAGGTTCTCGTCCAGCAGCAGCATGTCGCGGGCCCAGACGAACTCGATGGGCAGGCGGTTATCCAGCTTCAAGGTGTTGGTTTCGCGCAGGTCGGCGATGCGCGGGACGATCTGGGTCGGGTCGATGGCGTCCGGCCATTCGCCCATCAGGCCCATGATGGTGGCGTTGTCGGTGCCGTGGCCGATGCCGGTGGCCGACAGCGAACCGTACAGCCGCACTTCGATCCTTTGCACCTGTTCCAGCTCGCCGCGCTCACGCAGGCCCTGGACGAACAAGGCGCCAGCACGCATGGGGCCGACGGTGTGGGAGCTGGAGGGCCCGACACCGATCTTGAACAGGTCGAACACGCTGATGGCCATTGTCGCTTCACCTCTTGCTGGGCTTGTCTCTGCGCGCCATGCGCAGGGCGGGGCAACTGCTAGGCTGAAGCTGCGAGCCGCCACGAATGCCAGCATCATCGGGCTTTTGCCTACCCCCTCGCCGTCTGCAACCGACGTACTTTTGTCCAGCAGCGCCGCAGCCTTTTCGGCCACCTGTGCGCCGCTTTCGAGCGGCCTGGTGACGCAAAAATGCGGCTGCAGGGGTGGAAAAACTCATAAACGACATCGCCCGTACTGGATGCGACCCGTTCCGTACTGGTTACGACCCCACCAGTAGGCGATTGCCCGGCGCTGGAGGATTATCGAAAGCGACTCGTAAAGCACGGCCACGCAACCTGCCCTCTGCAGGCCTGGTCGACCGGACCCTGAGAAAGCCCGGCGACCCATGCGAACCCGAAGACAAAATCACAGGAGTCCATCCATGAAAGGTTCACCCTCGCTGTTGCTGGTTGCGATGCTGTCCGCGCCTCTGCTGGCCCAGGCCGCCGAGCCCGAGCAGTGCCAGACGGTACGCTTCTCCGATGTCGGCTGGACCGATATCACCGTGACCACGGCAACCACCAGCGTTGTGCTCGAAGCACTGGGTTACAAGACCCACACCACCATGATCTCGGTACCGGTGACCTACAAGTCGCTGGCCACCGGCAAGGACCTGGACGTGTTTCTCGGCAACTGGATGCCGACCATGGAGAACGACATCAAGCAGTACCGCGACGCCGGCACTGTGGATACCGTGCGCGCCAATCTGGAAAACGCCAAATACACCCTTGCCGTCCCCCAGGCGCTGTATGACAAGGGGCTCAAGGATTTCAGCGACATTCCCAAGTTCAAGAAGGAACTGGACGGCAAGATCTACGGCATCGAGCCTGGTAACGATGGCAACCGCACCATCCAGAGCATGATCGACAAGAACGCCTTCGGCCTGAAGGACGCCGGTTTCAAGATCGTGCAGTCGAGCGAGGCCGGCATGCTGTCGCAGGTCGATCGTGCGCAGAAGCGTGACGAGGCGGTGGTGTTCCTGGGCTGGGAACCGCACCCGATGAACACCCGCTTCAAGATGCAGTACCTTACCGGTGGGGATGAATTCTTCGGCCCCGATTTCGGCAAGGCCACCGTGCTGACCAACACCCGCAAGGACTATGTGCAGGAATGCAGCAACGTCGGCCAGCTCCTGAAGAACCTGTCGTTCGAGCTCAAGGATGAAAGCACCATGATGGGCTATGTCCTGGACGACAAGATGAAGCCCGAGGCGGCCGCCAAGAAGTGGCTCAAGGACAACCCCGGCAAGCTGGATACCTGGCTGGCGGGCGTCACCACCGTGGATGGCAAACCCGGCCTTGAGGCGGCCAAGGCCAAGCTCGCTCAATAACGCAATACGTCGTAGCGCTACCTCGGGGCGGGACCGTGCCCGCCCCGGACTGATTTCAATCTTTGCAGGTGGAAGCTCGCTATCATGCTTATCGATCAGAAAATACCCTTGGGTCAGTACATCGCGTCGTTCGTCGAATGGCTGACCCAGAATGGCGCGAACTACTTCGACGCCATTGCCCGTGGCCTGGAGTTCATGATCCATGGCGTCACCAGTACCCTGACCTTCTTCAACCCGTTCGTGCTCATCGCCCTGTTCGCCGCCCTGGCGCACTTCATCCAGCGCAAGTGGGCGCTTACCGCATTCGTCGCCCTCTCCTTCCTGCTGATCCTCAACCTGGGGTACTGGCAGGAAACCATGGAGACCTTGGCCCAGGTGACCTTCGCCACCGTGGTCTGCGTGGCCATCGGCGTGCCGCTGGGCATCGTCGCCGCGCACAAGCCGATGTTCTATACCGCCATGCGCCCGGTGCTCGACCTGATGCAGACCGTGCCGACCTTCGTCTACCTGATCCCGACCCTGACCCTGTTCGGCCTGGGCGTGGTGCCGGGGCTGATTTCGACGGTGGTGTTCGCCATCGCCGCGCCAATCCGCCTGACCTACCTGGGTATCTGCGACGTGCCGCAAGAGCTGATGGACGCCGGCAAGGCGTTTGGCTGCTCGCGCCGCCAGCTGCTCACCCGCATCGAACTGCCGCACGCGATGCCGAGCATCGCCGCCGGCGTCACCCAGTGCATCATGCTGTCGCTGTCGATGGTGGTGATTGCCGCCCTGGTGGGCGCCGATGGCCTGGGTAAACCCGTGGTCAACGCACTGAACACCGCTGATATCTCCCTGGGCTTCGAAGCAGGCCTGGCGATCGTGCTGCTGGCGATCATGCTCGACCGTATCTGCAAGCAACCGGAACTGCCGGTAAGGGGTGAGGCATGAGCATCATTCGATTCGAAGACGTCGACGTCATCTTCTCCAACAAGCCGCGCGAAGCACTGGCGCTGCTGGACAAGGGCCAGACCCGCGAACAGATCCTCAAGCAGACCGGCCTGGTGGTCGGTGTGGAAAAGGCCAACCTGGATATCAACAAAGGCGAGATCTGCGTGCTGATGGGCCTGTCCGGCTCGGGCAAGTCGAGCCTGCTGCGCTGCATCAACGGACTCAACACCGTGAGCCGCGGCAAGCTGTTCGTCGAGCATGAAGGCAAGCACATCGACATTGCCCACTGCACCCCGGCAGAACTGAAGATGATGCGCACCAAGCGCATCGCCATGGTGTTCCAGAAGTTCGCCCTGATGCCATGGCTGACGGTGCGCGAGAACATCAGCTTCGGCCTTGAGATGCAGGGCCGCCCGGAAAAGGAACGGCGCAAGCTGGTCGACGAGAAGCTCGAACTGGTTGGCCTGACCCAGTGGCGCAACAAGAAGCCGGACGAACTCTCCGGCGGCATGCAGCAGCGGGTGGGCCTGGCCCGGGCGCTGGCGATGGATGCCGACATCTTGCTGATGGACGAACCGTTCTCGGCCCTCGACCCGCTGATCCGCCAAGGCCTGCAAGACGAGTTGCTGGGGCTGCAGGCCAAGCTGAGCAAGACCATCGTGTTTGTCAGCCACGACCTCGACGAGGCCCTGAAGCTGGGCAGCCGCATCGCCATCATGAAGGACGGGCGGATCATCCAGTACAGCAAGCCGGAAGAGATCGTGCTGAACCCGGCCGACGAGTACGTGCGTACCTTCGTCGCCCACACCAACCCGCTGAACGTGCTGTGCGGCCGCAGCCTGATGCGCAGCCTGGACAACTGCAAACGGGTCAACGGCTCGGTGTGCCTGGACCCGGGTGGCGATTCGTGGCTGGACCTGGGTGAAGGGAATTCGATCAAGCGTGCACGCCAGGGGCAGAACGGGCTGGACATGCAGAACTGGGTGCCGGGGCAGGCCGTGGAAGGGCTGGGGCGCAAGCCGACGCTGGTGCATGCTGACATTGGCATGCGTGAGGCGCTGCAGATTCGCTACCAGACCGGGAACAAGCTGGTGCTGCAGGAGAATGACAAGGTGGTGGGGATTCTTGGGGATACCGAGCTTTACCACGCCTTGCTCGGCAAGAATCACGGGTGATGCAATTGGGGCCGCGGTGCGGCCCATTCGCGGGACAAGCCCGCTCCCACAGGGTTATCGGTTGACCTTGTGGGAGCGGGCTTGTCCCGCGAATGGGCTGCACAGCAGCCCCAATCAATGTCTCAGCGAACTACGATGCCGCGCGAAGCCATGTAGGCCTTGGCCTCAGGCACCGTGTACTCGCCAAAGTGGAAGATGCTGGCCGCCAGCACCGCGCTGGCATGCCCTTCCAGAATCCCGTCGGCCAGGTGCTGCAGGTTACCCACACCACCCGAAGCGATCACCGGAATCCCCAGCGCATCGCTGATGGCGCGGGTCACACCCAGGTCGAAGCCGTTCTTCATGCCGTCCTGGTCCATGCTGGTCAGCAGGATCTCGCCGGCACCCAGGCCTTCCATCTTCTTCGCCCATTCGACGGCATCCAGCCCGGTCGGCTTGCGCCCGCCGTGGGTGAAGATCTCCCAGCGCGGTTCTTCGCCCGGCCCGGACACCTTCTTGGCGTCGATGGCGACGACGATGCACTGCGAACCGAAACGGTCCGCCGCCTCGCCGACGAACTCCGGGTTGAACACCGCGGCAGTGTTGATCGAAACCTTGTCGGCACCGGCGTTGAGCAGGTTGCGGATGTCCTGCACGGTGCGCACGCCACCGCCCACGGTCAGCGGGATGAACACCTGGCTGGCCATGCGCTCGACGGTATGCAGCGTGGTGTCGCGGCCATCGACGCTGGCCGTGATGTCGAGGAAAGTGATTTCATCGGCACCCTGCTCGTTGTAGCGACGGGCGATTTCCACCGGGTCGCCGGCATCACGGATGTTCTCGAACTTGACGCCCTTGACCACCCGGCCGTTGTCCACGTCCAGGCAAGGGATGATGCGCTTGGCCAGTGCCATGGTTCAGTCCTCAGCCTTGGTAGTTGTCGCAGAAGGCCTGGGCCTCGGCGACATCGAGGGTGCCTTCGTAGATGGCACGGCCGGTGATGGCGCCGATGATGCCCGGGGCCTTGGCGTCCAGCAGGGCCTTGATGTCGCCCAGGTTGTGGATGCCGCCCGAGGCGATTACCGGGATGCGCGTGGCTTCAGCCAGGGCTTTGGTGAAGGGCACGTTGCAGCCCTGCATCATGCCGTCCTTGGCGATGTCGGTGTAGACGATCGCCGAAACGCCATCGGCCTCGAAACGCTTGGCCAGGTCGATGACCTGCACCGAGCTCACTTCCGCCCAGCCGTCGGTGGCGACGAAGCCGTCTTTGGCATCCAGGCCAACAATGACCTTGCCCGGAAACGCCTTGCACGCTTCGGCTACGAACTCAGGCTGCTTGACCGCCTTGGTGCCGATGATCACGTAGCTGACGCCAGCCTTGACGTAGTGCTCGATGGTTTCCAGCGAGCGGATGCCGCCGCCGATCTGGATCGGCAGGTTCGGGTAGCGCTTGGCGATGGCGGTGACCACTTCACCGTTGACCGGCTGGCCTTCGAAGGCGCCGTTGAGGTCGACCAGGTGCAGGCGGCGGCAGCCACCCTCGACCCACTTGGCGGCCATGCTCACCGGGTCGTCGGAGAATACCGTGGAGTCTTCCATGCGGCCCTGGCGCAGGCGCACGCAGGCACCGTCCTTCAGATCGATAGCGGGGATAATCAGCATCTTGGGAACCTGTCTGTTCTTGGGGGTTCAGGGCTTTTCGAGTGCCCACAGATCGCTTTCGATGCTCTCGAACCGCTCCTTGAGGTGCAGCTGAACATCGGCAATCGCCCTGTTGTAGTAATGGGGTGCAATTTCTTTGCTGAACAGCTCGAGGACCTCGGCCACCTCGAACGACCCGAGCTGCAGCTCGAAGCGGTCTTCCAGGAAGCGCTTGAGCGTGTCGAGCGCCTCGCGTTCCTCTTCGGGGGCCAGGGTGATGACCGGGGCCTTGGTCTTCGAACGGCTCATTTACCAGCGCCCGTCCCAGGCGACGAAGTTCTGCAACAGCTGCAGGCCATGGGTATGGCTCTTCTCCGGGTGGAACTGCACGGCAAAGCGCGAGCCATCGGCCAGCGCGGCAGCGAAGTCGACGCCATAGTGGCCACGGCCGACTACCTGGCCCGGTTTGCCGGCATTGATGTAGTAGCTGTGCACGAAATAGAAGCGCGCACGGTCGGAAATGTCGTGCCATAGCGGGTGGTCGATGGTCTGGCTGACTTCGTTCCAGCCCATGTGCGGCACCTTCAGGTGCTCGCCGTCTTCTTTCAGGTCTTTGCCAAAGAAGCGCACCTGGCCAGGGAACAGGCCGATGCAGTCGACACCGTCGTTCTCCTCGCTATGGTCCAGCAGCGCTTGCATGCCGACGCAGATGCCGAGGAACGGGCGGTCCTGGCTCACTTCGCGGACCAGGCTGTCGAAGCCCAGGCGGCGGATTTCGGCCATGCAGTCGCGAATCGCGCCCACACCCGGGAACACCACGCGGTCAGCCTCGCGGATCACTGCGGCGTCGCTGGTGACCAGCACCTTGCCGGCGCCGACGTGCTCGAGCGCCTTGGCCACCGAGTGCAGGTTGCCCATGCCATAGTCGATTACGGCTACCGTCTGCATTTACAGGCACCCTTTGGTCGACGGCATCTGCCCGGCCATGCGCTCGTCGAGGGTCACGGCCATGCGCAGGGCGCGGCCGAAAGCCTTGAACACGGTTTCGATCTGGTGGTGGGTGTTGTGGCCACGCAGGTTGTCGATGTGCAGGGTCACCAGGGCGTGGTTGACGAAGCCCTGGAAGAATTCCTGGAACAGGTCGACATCGAAGCCGCCAACGCTGGCGCGGGTGTAGGGCACATGCATCTGCAGGCCTGGGCGGCCGGAGAAGTCGATGACCACGCGCGACAGGGCTTCGTCCAGCGGCACATAGGCGTGGCCGTAGCGGAAGATGCCTTTCTTGTCGCCGATGGCCTGGGCGAATGCCATGCCCAGGGTGATACCGACGTCTTCGACGGTATGGTGATCGTCGATATGCAGGTCACCCTTGCACTCGATATCCAGATCGATCAGCCCATGACGGGCGATCTGGTCCAGCATGTGTTCAAGGAAAGGCACACCGATATCGAATCGGGCCTTGCCACTGCCATCGAGGTTGATCGAGCACTTGACCTGGGTTTCCAGGGTATTGCGCTCGACGGAAGCCTTACGTTCGACCATCACCAGCTCCGCAAAATCATTGGGCGAAAAGGGCTCCATTATAGGCCCAGAACGCGCCCGCTTGAAACGCGGATGACATATGGCATGGCAAGGATTTGCGGGGCCGGACGGCCCTACAGGTCTATACAAGCAGGTCATGGGGGCTGCAAGGCAACCCCCAGACGGCTACATCAATGGAACAGTACAGCGGTCTTCTGCAGGGTAATCCACACACCCCAGGCCAGCGGAATCACCACCACAGCCCAAGCCAGCAGCACCAGCGGCAGGCTACCCGGCGCGGCGTGCCACTCCAGCGAACGCGCACCGTCAGCACCTTTGTCGTGGCTCAGCGCACGCTCGGCAGCCAGCTCGGCATCGGTCATGAAGTACTTGTCGGCGACCGGGCGGATCAGCAGGTTGCAGATAAAGCCCAGCACCAGCAGGCCGGCGAGGATGTACAGGGTCATGTCGTACGCTGCCGCACGCTCCACGCCCGACGCCAGCTGGTACTCGCGCAGGTAGGTGATCAGCACCGGGCCCAGTACGCCGGCTGCGGCCCAGGCGGTCAGCAGGCGACCGTGGATGGCACCGACCATCTGCGTGCCGAACAGGTCGGCCAGGTAGGCCGGCACGGTGGAGAAGCCACCGCCGTACATCGACAGGATGATGCAGAACGCCGCCACGAACAGCGCCACGTTGCCCAGGTGGCCCATGTTCGGCACCAGGCTGTAGAGGCCGACGCCCAGGGCGAAGAAGGCGAAGTAGGTGTTCTTGCGGCCGATGTAGTCGGAGAACGACGCCCAGAAGAAGCGTCCACCGATGTTGAACAGGCTCAGCAGGCCGGTGAAGCCGGCAGCAATGGCGGCGATCTGCGCCAATTGTGCGGCATTCAGCTCACTGAAAGTCAGCTCGTTACCCAGCAGCTTGCCAGCGAACACTTCCTGCAGCAGCGGCGACGCCATGCCGAGGATGCCGATACCGGCCGAGACGTTCAGGCACAGCACCAGCCATACCAAGGCGAACTGCGGGGTTTTCCAGGCGACGCTGACGTGCACGTGACGGTCGGTGACCATGCCATTGCCGGCATTTTTCACCGGGGCAGTCCAGCCTTCAGGTTTCCAGCCGGTCGGCGGTACGCGGTAAGCCAGGGCGCCGGCGGTCATGAACACGAAGTAGATCGCGGCCATGGCGACGAAGCTCTGCCACACACCCACCTCATGCTCGTTACCGAAGTGGCCCATCAGCGCCGTAGCCAGCGGTGCGCCAACCATGGCGCCACCACCGAAGCCCATGATCGCCATGCCGGTGGCCATGCCGCGCTTGTCCGGGAACCACTTGATCAGGGTAGAGACCGGCGAAATATAGCCCAGGCCCAGGCCGATACCGCCAATCACACCGGAACCCAGCCACATCAGCCACAGCTGGTGGGTCTTCACGCCGATCGCCGAGATCAGCATGCCGCCACACCAGCACAGCGCCGAAACCAGGCCCGCCTTGCGCGGGCCGGCGTGTTCCAGCCAGCCGCCAAGTACTGCGGCCGAGCAGCCAAGGAAGACGAAGAACAGGGTGTAGATCCAGCTCAGCATCGAGATCGGCCAGTCGCATTCGGCGCTGAACATACGGGCGATGAAGCCCATGTCGGCCGAACAGGCAACCGGCGCGGTGATGCCGATGGCTTGCGACAGTGGCAACCAGAACACCGAGAAGCCATAGGCCATGCCGATGCACAGGTGGATGGCCAGGGCGGCTGGCGGGACCAGCCAGCGGTTGAAGCCCGGGCGGGCGATGATGCGCTCCTTCGACAGGAAGCTTGGCGCGCTGGCCAGCCCCCCTGCCGTGATGGTACTGCTCATGGATTCGATCCTTTTGTAGGTAGACAGTGCTGGCGGATTGCATCCCGGGCTCTTGTACTCGCACGCAGGGCGAACTGGCCTTTTCCCTGGGTAACGCTCCGCGACAATGGGTCGCGGCCGCTCCGCAAAGCGGCACAAGGGTACCAGTTCGCAGATGACATGAAAGCAATCTGATATCGTTATTTTTCGCCTGGCTGAATCGGTATTTCTGCTAAATCCAGCGTCGAAGGAACTGCCTAGACCACAACTGTCGAATCCCGCAAACATCGGAAATGTCCTGCATCGCTAGTCGAATACGCAGGGCCCACCCCTGCGGCGCTATACTCAGCCGTTCGGAATTCACTCTACGGACTACAAGGACTCGCCCATGAAAGCGTTCGGCAAAATCCTGGGACTTGGGCTTCTCGGGTTGCTGCTGATCATCGTGGCGCTGGGCTTCGCCCTGACCCACCTCTTCGATCCCAACGACTACAAAGACGAGATCCGCCAGTTGGCGCGCGACAAGGCCCACGTCGAGCTGACCCTCAACGGCGACATCGGCTGGAGCCTGTTCCCCTGGCTGGGCCTGGAGCTGCACGAAGCCAGCATCGCCACCCTGACCAAACCCAAGGAGCCGTTCGCCGACCTGCAGATGCTCGGTCTCTCCGTGCGCGTGCTGCCATTGCTGCGCCGCGAAGTGCAGATGAGCGATGTTCGCGTCGAAGGCCTCAACCTGACCCTGGCGCGTGACGAAAACGGCCACGGCAACTGGGAAGACATCGGCAAACCGCTGCCGGCTGCAACCGATGGCACTGCCAATGCCCCCGCCCAGGCGCCTGCCGAGCAGCCCGCCAAACCTGTCGAAAGCAGCAACGAACGTGCGGTGAAGCTCGACATCGACAGCCTCACCGTGAACAACGCCCGGGTCTACTACACCGATGCCAAGAGCGGCCAGAGCTACAGCGCCGAAAGCATCCAGCTGAGCACCGGCCCGGTCCACGAAGGCACCAACATCGCCCTCAAGGCCAGTGCCTTCCTCAGCGCCAGCCAGCCGGCCATCAAGGCCCGCACCGAGCTGGCTGGCGAACTGCGCTTCGACCGCAAGCTCAAGCGCTACAACTTCGAAGACCTGCGCCTGACCGGCGAAACCTCGGGCGAACCTACCGGCGGCAAGACCGTCACCTTTGGCGCCCAGGGCCAGTTGCTGGTCGACATGGGTGCCAACGTGGCCTCGTGGAACAGCCTGAAGGTCTCGGCCAACCAGCTGCGTGCCCTCGGCGAGCTGAACGTGCGTGAACTGGATAAGACCCCGCAACTGAGTGGCGGCCTGTCCATCGCCCAGTTCAACCTGCGCACCTTCCTCGACGGCATCGGCCACCCGCTGCCGGTCACCACAGACCCCGCCGCATTCGGCAAGCTGGAGCTGGTGACCCGCCTGCAAGGCACGCCAACCAGCCTGACCTTGGCCGACCTGGCCGTGAAACTGGACGACAGCACCTTCACCGGCCGTGTGGCCATTGAGGACTTCGCCAAGCAGGCCCTGCGCCTGCAGCTCAAAGGCGACAAGTTCGACGCCGATCGCTACATGCCGGCCAAGAGCGAAGAGGCCAAGGGTGCCACTGCCGCACGCCAGGCCGAGGTCCAGCAACAGGAGTCCACCGCCGTGGCCGCTGCTGGTAGCTCGCCATTGCCCAACGCCCCGACCCAGGTGGCCTGGAGTGATGACAAGCTGCTGCCGGTCGACCGCCTGCGCGCACTCGACCTGCAGGCCGACCTGGCCTTCGGCTCGCTTACCCTGGACAAGCTGCCGATCAGCGACGCCCAGCTGCAGGCCACCGGCCAAGGCGGCCTCCTGACCTTGCAGGCCCTGCGTGGCGGCCTCTACAACGGCACTTTCGAAGCCAAGGGCAACCTCGACGTACGCCCTGCCGTGCCGCAGCTCGGTATCAACACCAAGATCAACCGGGTACCGGTCGAGCACTTCATCAAGGTCGAAGGCAAGGAGCAGACGCCACCGGTCAAAGGCCTGCTGACCCTGACCAGTGATCTGACCGCCACCGGTAACAGCCAGAAGGCACTGGTCGATACCCTCAATGGCAGCGCAAACTTCGCCATCAATGACGGCGTGCTGGTCAACGCCAACCTTGAACAGCAACTCTGCCAGGCCATCGCCACCCTCAACCGCAAGACCCTGAGCGGTGAGCCGCGCGGCAAGGACACCCCGTTCGAAGAACTGCGCGGCAGCCTGGTGATTCGCAATGGCGTGGCCAGCAACCCGGACCTCAAGGCACGTATCCCGGGCCTGACCGTCAATGGCCATGGCGACCTCGACCTGCGCGTGCTGGGCATGGACTACAACATCGGCGTGATCGTCGAAGGTGACCAGCGCGCTATGCCCGACCCGGCCTGCCAGGTCAACGAACGCTTCGTGGGCGTGGAAGTGCCGCTGCGCTGCCGTGGCCCGCTGGAACTCGGTGCCAAGGCCTGCCGCCTGGACCAGGACGGCCTGGGCAAGGTCGCGGCCAAGCTGGCCGGCAACCGCCTGAAAGACAAGATCGATGAAAAACTCGGAGACAAAGTGAGCCCAGAACTGAAAGACGCGCTCAAGGGGCTGTTCAAGCGATGACCCCCACGCAGTTCTCCAGCGCCGTGCTAGATTGGTACGACCAGCACGGTCGCCACGACCTGCCCTGGCAACAGGGCATCAACCCATACCGGGTATGGGTGTCGGAAATCATGCTGCAGCAGACCCAGGTCAGCACCGTGCTGAACTACTTCGACCGCTTCATGCAGGCCCTGCCGACCGTGCAGGCCCTGGCTGCAGCGCCGGAGGACGAAGTGCTGCACCTGTGGACCGGCCTTGGCTACTACACCCGCGCCCGCAACCTGCAGAAGGCGGCGAAGATCGTCGTCGAACAGCATGGCGGCGAATTCCCACGCAGCGTCGAGCAGCTCACCGAACTGCCCGGCATCGGCCGCTCGACCGCAGGCGCCATCGCCAGCATCAGCATGGGCATCCGCGCGCCGATTCTCGATGGCAACGTCAAGCGCGTGCTGGCCCGCTACACCGCCCAGGCCGGCTACCCCGGCGAGCCCAAGGTGGCCAACCAGCTGTGGGCCACGGCCGAGCGCTTCACCCCGCAGCAGCGCGCCAACCACTACACCCAGGCGATGATGGACATGGGCGCGACGCTGTGCACGCGCAGCAAGCCCAGCTGCCTGATCTGCCCGCTGCAGCGCGGCTGCGAGGCGCACCTGCACGGCGAAGAAACCCGCTACCCCGAGCCCAAGCCACGCAAGGCGCTGCCACAACGGCGCACGCTGATGCCGCTGCTGGCCAACCACGAAGGCGCCATCCTGCTTTACCGCCGGCCATCCAGCGGCCTTTGGGGTGGCCTGTGGAGCCTGCCGGAGCTCGACGACATCGCCCAGCTCGACGACCTCGCCTACCAGCACGGCCTGCGCCTGACCGAGAGCCGCGCACTGGACGGCCTGACCCACACCTTCAGCCACTTCCAGCTGGCGATCGAGCCCTGGCTGGTACGCGTCGACCCGGTCGGCCAGCACGTGGCCGAGGCCGACTGGCTCTGGTATAACCTCGCCACCCCGCCGCGCCTGGGCCTCGCCGCCCCGGTCAAGAAGCTGCTCAAACGCGCGGCCGACGAACTCATTGCAGGAGAAGCCCAATGACCCGCACCGTGATGTGCCGCAAGTACAAAGAAGAACTCCCAGGCCTGGACCGCCCACCCTACCCCGGCGCCAAGGGCCAGGACATCTTCGAACACATCTCGGAGAAAGCCTGGGAAGACTGGAAGAAACACCAGACCATGCTGATCAACGAAAAGCGCCTGAACATGATGAACGGCGAGGACCGCAAGTTCCTCCAGGGCGAGATGGACAAGTTCTTCGCCGGCGAGGAATACGCCCAGGCGGAAGGCTACGTTCCACCCTCCGAATGACCCCATGAAACGTAAGCGACGGAATTAATTTAAAATTTTTTCAAAAAGTCGTTGACGGGCCGTCAGAAAATCTATTTAATTCACCTCGTCGCCCAGATAGCTCAGTCGGTAGAGCAGAGGATTGAAAATCCTCGTGTCGGCGGTTCGACTCCGTCTCTGGGCACCACCTTCAAGCTTCTGGTGGTTGCAAAGTTACCCGAAGCGACAACAAGAAACCCGCCTAGTGCGGGTTTTTTGTTGCCTTGAATTTTTGCATCTCGGGCTGCTCAGCATCTGCAGCTGCCACCCCATACCAAGCCCTACCCCGCAGTTCGCGGAGATACCACCTCGGCATGTAGCCTCAGGCCGAGTGCCGCCATCACTTTCATGATGGTCGCCAGGCTAGGGTTACCCTCCGCCGACAAGGCTTTGTATAGCCCTTCGCGAGTCAGGCCCGTATCACGCGCCAGTTGCGCCATGCCACGAGCACGCGCAATATCGCCCAAGGCAGCAGCAAGCAGCACCGGATCGTTTTCTTCAAGGCAGGCCTCAAGGTACAGAGCCATGTCTTCCTCTGTCTTGAGGTGATCTGCGGCATCCCACTTGGTCAGTTTGGTATCAGTCATGGCGGCCTCCTATAGCTCGCGTGCCAGCTTGAGGGCTGATCTGATATCCCTGGCCTGAGTGGACTTGTCGCCACCCGCCAGAAGGATGATCACCTCGTAGCCTCGCTGAACGAAATACACCCGATAGCCCGGACCGTAATCGATCCGCAGCTCGGACACTCCTTCACCTACCGGCCTACAGTCCCCAGTCACTCCAAGCTCGACCCGCCGCAAGCGCACATTGATACGAGCCTGTGCACGAGCATCCCGCAACGCGGCGAACCACCTTCTATAGCTGTCGGTTTGTAATAGTGTGCGCATGGGAAAAATGTAAACCGTGGTTCACACTACATCAATCTGGACGTGTTTCAAACTATTTGAATGCGCAGCGCCACATCCTCCGCCCACCGGCATTGATCAGCATCAACAACTTCTCCCATACCCAAACTCACAATCAGAATTGGACATTCGACCCCACCTCGCAAGGACCTCCATGAGCGAAGAAGCCACCCTCCTGCTCCCCGCCCCCGACGAATCCTCTACTCGCGCCCCGGCCACTCCACGCACGCGCCGCCCTCGCCAGCGCAAACCCGAGCCCACCATCACCCAGGTCAGCCAAGCCCCGGCCGCACTGGAAGTGGCCAGCGCACCGAAGGGCAGCAACGAGGACAGCACCTCGGCGCGCCTGCCGGCCAGCTACCCGTACCGCACCCGCCTGCGCCGCCAGGATTACGAAAAGGCCAAGCACGCACTGCAGATCGAACTGCTGAAGGTACAAAGCTGGGTCAAGGAAACCGGCCAGCGTGTGGTGATCCTGTTCGAGGGGCGTGACGCGGCGGGCAAGGGTGGCACGATCAAGCGCTTCATGGAGCACCTCAACCCGCGGGGCGCACGCATTGTCGCACTGGAGAAGCCTTCCGAGCAGGAGTTGGGGCAGTGGTATTTCCAGCGCTACACCCAGCACCTGCCCACGGCGGGGGAAATGGTCTTCTTCGACCGCTCCTGGTACAACCGCGCCGGTGTCGAGAAGGTGATGGAGTTCTGCTCGCCGCTGCAGTATCTGGAGTTCATGCGCCAGACGCCGGACCTGGAGCGGATGCTATGCAACAGCGGCATCCTGCTGTTCAAGTACTGGTTCTCGGTAAACCGCGAAGAACAACTGCGCCGCTTCATCTCGCGCCGGGACGACCCGCTCAAGCACTGGAAGCTGTCGCCCATCGACATCAAGTCGCTGGACAAGTGGGAGGACTACACCGCAGCCAAGGAAGCCATGTTCTTCCATACCGATACCGCCGATGCGCCATGGACGGTGATCAAGTCGGACGACAAGAAGCGTGCGCGGATCAACTGCATCCGGCACTTCCTGCATTCGCTGGACTACCCGGGCAAGGACCACCGGGTGGCGCATGCGCCGGATGAGCTGCTGGTCGGCCGGGCATCGCGCGGGTTCGAGGAGGACGAGCCGACAGCGCCCGCCAGTTGAATCGCCCGGGCCGCTGCGCTTCAATACGCGCAATTTCCGAACACCCCAAGGATTCACCCCATGGCCACCCCTACCAAGCAACAGAAACGCGCCAAGCGCGCCGCCAGCAAAGCCAAGCAGAACCGCATGGTGCGCAGCGGCCAGGCGGTCAAGGCCAGCGCCGGTGACAGCGCGAGCATCGAGCAGGTGTTCAACAAGGCCATGGAGACCGACAGCTACAAAGAGCTGTTCGACAAGATGAAGGCCGCCCAGGAAACCAGCCTGGTGGCGATGATCTCGGTGTTCCTGGTCGACCCACTGCTGGCCTTGGTACTCAAGGGCCACAAGGAAGAGCACGCCACCGACTACATCGTGCTGGTATTCAACGCCTACCGCACCTGGCTCGACGGCGCTGACGAAGACACCACCATGGCCTGGCTGGAGAGCGATGAGTTCCAGGAAGCCTATATCGCCGCTTCCGAGCTGGTGGCCAAGCAGCAGCAACAGCAGAAGCAGTTTGGCTGATCGGGCTTGGTAACCTGTTCCGGCCCATTCGCGGGGCAAGCCCGCTCCTACAGGATCACCTCAAGCCTGGGGCATGCGCTGTACCTGTAGGAGCGGGCTTGCCCCGCGAATGGGCCGGAACAGGCAACAAAAAAGGCCGCACCCTGCTGAGGATGCGGCCTTTCTTCATTTCAGAAAGCGCGGATCAGTTATCCAGCGCCACCCGCCCGGCAGCTTCACGCTTGCGATGCACCAGCAAGCCAGCCGCCACCAGGCCAATGCTCAGCAGCGCAGTCGCGATGATCTCGGCACGGTGATCCTCACGCAGCGCCATAACCGCCAGCACGGCAACGATGAAGGCGATTGTCGCCCAGGTCAGGCCCGGGAACAGCCACATCTTGAAGGCGATCTTCTCGCCACGTGCCTCACGCTGGCTGCGCATGCGCAGCTGCGACACGGCAATCACCAGGTACACCAGCAACGCGATGGCGCCGGAGCTGGCCAGCAGGAACTCGAACACCTGGGCCGGGGCCACGTAGTTGGCGAACACGCAGAGGAACGCGGCAGCGGTCGACAGCAGTACGGCCACATGCGGGGTAGCCGCCTTGGTGGTGCGCTGGGCGATTGCCGGGGCGTCGCCACGCTTGCTCAGCGAGAACAGCATGCGCGACGAAGTGTACAGCGCCGAGTTCAGGCAGCTGGTCACGGCGACCAGTACGACGATGTCGACGATCAGCTTGGCGTTCGGCACACCGATGCGGCTCAGCACGGTCTGGTAGGAACCGACTTCGGCCAGCGCCGGGTCGTTCCACGGCACCAGGGCCACGACCAGGAAGATCGACACCAGGTAGAACAGGCAGATACGCCAGATCACCGAGTTGGTGGCACGGCTGATCTGCTTGCCTGGGTCTTTCGATTCGGCAGCCGCGATGGTGACGATTTCGGTCCCCATGAACGAGAACATGGTGGTCAGCATGGCCGCCAGCACTGCGCCCAGGCCGTTAGGCATGAAGCCTTGGGTATCGAACAGGTGTGATGCGCCGCTCACCTGGCTGCTTGGCACGAAGCCGAACATGGCGATGCAGCCGACGACGATGAAGCCGATGATCGCCAGCACCTTGAGCAAGGCGAACCAGAACTCGAACTCACCGTAGTTCTTGACGCTGCACAGGTTGGTCAGGGTCAGCGCCAGGGTAATAAGAAGAGAGAAGGCCCACAGGTCCACGGACGGGAACCAGGCGTGGAGAATGGCTGCAGCGGCATTGGCCTCAAGCGGGATGACCAGTACCCAGAACCACCAATACAACCAGCCAATGGTGAAGCCAGCCCAGCGGCCAATGGCGCGGTCGGCGTAGGTAGAGAACGAACCGGTATCCGGCGAGGCGATCGCCATTTCGCCGAGCATGCGCATTACTAGTACGACCAAGGTACCTGCGGCGGCATAGGCCAGCAGCACGGCCGGGCCGGCCGCTGCGATAGCGTGGCCGGAACCCACGAACAGACCGGCGCCGATAACGCCAGCAATGGACAGCATGGTGACATGCCGTTGTTTGAGCCCCTGAGCGAGGTCATTGGAATTGTTACCGCTCATTAAAACTACCTTTGTAAGGAGTGGACCACTCCGACTGCGGGAACAGAGCGCACCTAGGGTTGGCCTAGGCGTCGCTGCAGTCGGCGGTTTCCTACTGGCAATAAGCGAGCCATGTGCTAAATGCATTCGTCAGATGGATACCGCGACCGTTTAATGGCGCGGGTTGCAGGGCATTCGGCCAACCTTTGACCGAAAGGTCGCCAAATCCACATGCCAGGTCCGGATTACGGAAATACTCACTTACAAACGCACCAAAGGTGCTCCTCGGTAACACCTTTGCACCGGCGCAAGGCATAAAAGCGCAACCCTCAGGTACAACCTTCAGCCCTCGAATCAACAGGTCGTAGTCGCACCCACAGTAGCGGCACAGATCAGCAAATGGCCCGCGAATGGTCTAAAACAGCTTCCCAGTGCCGGTCAAAACTGGCACCATCGCGCCTTTTTTCATCAAGGCTATGGAGCTGGGCGAGACCCTTTGCGGACATCTGCGCGACGTTGCACTGCAACGATGCGACAAACTGCCCCGGCAACGCCTTGAGCCCCCTGCGACCCTGTTGGCCGTCATATTGCCGCTATGCTAGCGTGGCGCTCGCCAGGAAGGCCGCCAACAGCTGGGAACGCACCCGATCACATGAGGACCGCACATGGCCCAGGCCACGCCCGCGCTGGAAATCCGCAATCTGCACAAACGCTACGGCGAGCAGGAAATTCTCAAGGGCATTTCGCTGACCGCGCGCGACGGTGACGTGATCTCCATCCTGGGGTCGTCCGGCTCCGGCAAGTCCACTCTGCTGCGCTGCATCAACCTGCTGGAAAACCCCCACCAGGGCGAAATCCTCGTTGCTGGCGAAAGCCTCAAGCTCAAGGCCGCCAAAAACGGCGACCTGATCGCCGCCGACAACCGCCAGATCAACCGCCTGCGCAGCGAGATCGGCTTCGTCTTCCAGAACTTCAACCTGTGGCCGCACATGTCGATCCTCGACAACATCATCGAGGCGCCACGCCGCGTGCTTGGCCAAAGCAAGGCCGAGGCCATCCAAGCCGCCGAAGCGCTGCTGAACAAGGTCGGCATCTACGACAAGCGCCACAGCTACCCCGCCCAGCTTTCCGGTGGCCAGCAACAGCGTGCTGCCATCGCCCGCACCCTGGCCATGAAGCCCAAGGTCATCCTGTTCGACGAGCCGACCTCGGCGCTCGATCCGGAAATGGTCCAGGAAGTGCTTAACGTTATCCGCGCACTGGCCGAAGAAGGCCGTACCATGCTGCTGGTGACGCACGAGATGAACTTTGCCCGCCAGGTGTCCAGTGAAGTGGTTTTCCTGCACCAGGGCCTGGTTGAAGAGCAAGGATCGCCGCAGCAGGTCTTCGAGAACCCGACCTCGGCGCGTTGCAAGCAATTCATGTCCAGCCACCGCTAACGGAGCAATACATGCACACTTACAAGAAGTTCCTCCTGGCAGCCGCTGCCACCCTGGTGATGTCGGCAAACGCCATGGCCGCGGAAAAACTGCGCATGGGTATCGAAGCCGCCTACCCACCATTCAACAACAAGGATGCCAGCGGTAACGTCGTCGGCTTCGACAAGGACATCGGCGACGCCCTGTGCGCCAAGATGAAAGTCGAGTGCTCGGTGGTCACCTCCGACTGGGACGGTATCATCCCGGCCCTGAACGCCAAGAAGTTCGACTTCCTGGTGTCGTCGCTGTCGATCACCGACGAGCGCAAGCAGGCCGTCGACTTCACCGACCCCTACTACTCCAACAAGCTGCAGTTCATCGCGCCGAAGAATGTCGACTTCAAGACCGACAAGGCTTCGCTCAAGGGCAAGACCATCGGCACCCAGCGCGCCACGCTGGCAGGCACTTACCTTGAAGACAACTTCCCGGATGTCAACGTCAAGCTCTATGACACGCAGGAAAACGCCTACCTCGACCTGGTTTCCGGTCGTATCGATGGCATCCTTGCCGACAAGTACGTGCAGTACGAGTGGCTGAAAAGCAAGGACGGCATGAACTACGAGTTCAAGGGTGAGCCGGTGATGGACAGCGACAAGATCGGCATTGCCGTGCGCAAGGGTGATACCAAGCTGCGCGACGATCTGAACAAAGCCCTGGCAGAAATCAAGGCTGACGGTACGTACAAGAAGATCAACGACAAGTACTTCCCATTCAGCATCGAATGATCCGCCCTGACCTGCGCGCCCCTGCGGCGCGCAAGTCCCTAGAATGACCTGCCCATGAATATCGACCTGCACGGATTCGGTCCGGCCATGATGGCCGGCACCCTGATGACCGTAAAACTGGCGCTCTGCGCCCTGCTGCTGGGGCTGGTCCTGGGCCTGCTCGGCGCCCTGGCCAAGACTTCCACGATCAAGCCGCTGCAATGGCTTGGCGGCTTCTACTCGACCCTGGTGCGCGGCGTGCCCGAGCTGCTTTGGGTCCTGCTTATCTACTTCGGCACCGTCGGGCTGATGAACAGCCTCGGCGAAGCCCTGAACATGCCTGGCCTTGAGCTGAGCGCCTTCGCCGCGGGTGTCATCGCCCTGGGCCTGTGCTTCGGCGCCTACGCCACGGAAGTGTTCCGTGGTGCGATCCTGGCGATCCCCAAGGGCCACCGCGAAGCCGGCCTGGCACTGGGCCTGTCCCAGGGCCGCATCCTGTCGCGGATCATCCTGCCGCAGATGTGGCGCATCGCCCTGCCGGGCCTGGGCAACCTGTTCATGATCCTGATGAAGGACACCGCGCTGGTGTCGGTGATCGGCCTGGAAGAAATCATGCGCCATGCGCAGATCGGCGTGACCGTGACCAAGGAGCCGTTCACCTTCTACATGGTCGCTGCCTGCATCTACCTGAGCCTGACCATCATCGCCATGACCGGCATGCACTTCATGGAAAAACGCGCCGCTCGCGGCTTTGCGAGGGCCGAATAAAATGAATTGGGAAGTCATCTTCAAGTGGCTGCCACGCCTTGCCCAGGGTGCGACCCTGACCCTGGAGCTGGTGGCCATCGCCGTGGTTGCCGGGTTGATCCTGGCCATCCCGCTGGGTATCGCCCGCTCCTCGCGCCACTGGTACGTGCGCGCCGTGCCGTTCAGCTACATCTTCTTCTTCCGTGGCACGCCACTGCTGGTGCAGCTGTTCCTGGTGTATTACGGCCTGGCGCAGTTCGATGCGGTACGTTCCAGCTCGCTGTGGCCGTACCTTCGCGATCCGTTCTGGTGCACGGTGCTGACCATGACCCTGCACACTGCCGCCTACATCGCCGAGATCCTGCGCGGTGCGCTGCAGTCGATCCCCAAGGGCGAGATCGAGGCGGCGCGGGCGCTGGGCATGTCGCGGGGCAAGACGCTGTTCTACATCATGCTGCCACGTGCCGCGCGCATCGGCCTGCCGGCCTACAGCAACGAAGTGATCCTGATGCTCAAGGCCAGTGCCCTGGCCAGTACCGTGACCCTGCTGGAGCTGACCGGCATGGCCCGTACCATCATTGCCCGGACCTACCTGCCGGTGGAGATATTCTTCGCCGCCGGGGTGTTCTACCTGGTGATCTCGTTCGTGCTGGTGCAAGGCTTCAAGCTGCTGGAGCGCTGGTTGCGCGTGGACGCTTGCCAGGGCCGCTAACCCCCACTGCCGTGTTCGCGGGTAAACCCGCTCCTACAAGGCCTGCGCGGCACCTGTAGGAGCGGGCTTGTCCCGCGAAAGGGCCCTCAAAGATATCCCACATTGCAGAACCAGCCATGGCTTCTTTCCTCCACAGCCACCAACTCAGTGACCGCTTCCAGGCCCTCGACCAGTTCCTGACCAAGCACCAACCGCTGTGGAAACCCCGGCCTTTCACCGCCCTGCGCCTGGACTGGGAAACCGAATACCCCGAACTCGCCGCCCACCTGCGCCAGTGCACCCTGGCCGATGCCGAAGCCGATATCGACCCCAAAGGCCTGCCCGCCCCGTTCCCGCAACTGGCGGCGCAAGCCCAGCAACTGTCAGCCCTCGGTGAGCTCCCCGACACCGGCCTGCCCACCGCCGGCCACCGCCTCGACGTCGCCGTTCCCGGCCGCAAATGGCAGCAGATCGAAGCCTTCAGCCGCCGACTGGGCTTTCGCGAACACACCCGCCACTGGCTTGACTGGTGCTCCGGCAAAGGCCACCTCGGCCGGCGCCTGCTGCAACCCGGCCAGCAGCTGACCTGCCTGGAGTACAACCCTGAGCTGGTCGCCGCCGGTCAGGCTCTGAGCGATCACCATCACCTGCCCGCAACCCACGTCCACCAGGATGTGATGGCTGCCGGCAGCACCCAGCACCTGAACCACGAGAAAAGCGTGGTCGCCCTGCACGCCTGCGGCGAACTGCACGTGCACCTGCTGCGCCAGGCCAGCCAGCAAGGCTGCCGCCACCTGGCCGTGGCCCCTTGCTGCTACAACCGCATCCCCGGCGAGCACTATCAGGCGTTATCCACAGTCGCACAGCACTCCCCGCTGCGGCTGAACATGATCGACCTCGGCCTGCCTCTGAACGAAGCGGTCACCGCCAGCGCCCGCGTGCGGCATCAACGCGACTGCTCCATGGCCCGCCGTCTGGGCTTCGACCTGCTGCAGCGCGAACAGCGCCAGTGCGATGAATACCTGTCCACCCCTTCCCTGCCGATCGCCTGGCTGGACAAGTCTTTCGAGCAGTACTGCCGTGAGCTGGCCCACCTGCGCCAGGTCGAGCTGAGTGGCAACCCGGACTGGGCCGCGCTGGAGGCCGCTGGCTGGCAGCGCCTGGCCGAGGTACGCAACCTCGAGCGCCTGCGCAACCTGTTCCGCCGCCCGTTGGAGCTGTGGCTGGTGCTCGATCGCGCCCTGTTCCTCGAAGAACAGGGCTACAACGTTCGCCTGGGCACTTTCTGCGACTATCCGCTCACCCCACGCAACCTCTTGCTACTCGCCGAACGTGACCGTTAGCCCCAGCACAACCTGTGGATAAGTCTGTGAACAAGCTTTTGATGACTGGATGGAGCCAAGCGCTATTTCAAGCGGTTGGCTTATTCCAGCATGGGCGTCAAGCCCAGTAAAAACAGGCGTTTGCGCAAAGACCGGCGGTACGCAGAAGCGGCATGCCTTTCGCGCAAGGCGGCAATGCCTCTTGTGCATAAACAAAAATTCGATTAGGCAATGGGCCCCCTGTGGAAGCGGGCGCGACCGAGGAAGGGCCCTCGAATCAATGCACCTTGTTCTTGGCAATCTCGATATCGTTCATCAACGCTTTGGCCAGGGCCAGCAGATAATCCGCAGCGCCCAAAAGCTTATGGTCATCCTCCATATCCCCCTCGCGCACTAGGTGTTTGATATAGCCGAGCAACACCGACACATGCTCGTAGGCGTGGTCGATCGGGATACCCGGCTGCACCCGTAGCAGATCCACTGTCGGGTTTCCTGCTTCCAGGAAGGTCTCTACACCCGCCGTGACGAGTGTATTTGCGGTATCACTCATGCGTCTGCCCCTCTTCATCGCGCATGCTCGCCACCGCATGGTGGAACAGGATCAATGCCGATTCGGCCGCAAAGGCGGCGTTGGTCAGCGTGTTCAAGCCAGGTTCGCCAGCGTGATGGCGGCAGTGTTCATCGATGGTTTCGGCGACGCCGCGGATGAGCTCGGCGCCATGGGTGACGGCGTCTTCGGGGGAGATGTCACTGTGGACGGAGAAGTATGGGGTTTGGATTAACAGATGGGGCGGATCAGGGACGATCTTTTTCATGGCAAAACTCCTTATTCCATAGAAGGGAGGCGCCATCCGAATCTTTCTCACGGATTAGGGTGGCAGCCGTACGGGGGGTGAGAAACCGAGGGAATAAGGAAGCTCGGCCAGACCGAAGTCTGCCCACGTACGGCCGCCATGAAGGGCTACCGCTTATTCGCCTCGGGTTCTCACACCCGGTCGCCGAAACGACCGGGAAACGTTATCCCCAAGGCACTTGTCCGCCAACAGCGATAGTTCAGGAGCGCGCGTAGGATAATTCCCAAATACCTCAACCTTGAAGCATTTAGTCTCAAGTTCAGAATTCCCTCACAAAATCACCACGATCCCTGTGGAAGCGGGTTCACCCGCGAAGAGGCCCGACGGTGTATCATCCGCCCCCCAAAACATTAAAAAGTCACGTCGCACGCTGCCCGCCAGCCCTGCGACCGTCTGGCGTTGCGCCAGAACCGACAATGGACTAACGGACTACACCATCGTGACCCAAGCCAAATCCCTTGCCCTGCTGGCCTTCACCCTGACCGTGGGCGCCTGCAGCAACAGCCCTGCCCCGCACCCCGCCAGCAACCTGGACTGGAACACCCCCGGCATGCAACTGGGCGGCGACAACGGCCTGCCCCTGCGCGTGGAAAGCCCGTGCCGCAAGCGTGGCTGCGACAACGACAAGCTGTTTTTCAACCCCGGCAAGAGCGAGCCGAGCGTCAACACCATCCACCGCGGCTGGTAAGAAAATATCCTTTTAGGCCGGTGACTTAGGCTATTTTCACGCTTTCGCAAGGAAGTGGTTTACAGGCGCCAACCGATCGTTATAATGACGCCCCATTGCCGGTATAGCTCAGATGGTAGAGCAACTGACTTGTAATCAGTAGGTCCCGGGTTCGATTCCTGGTGCCGGCACCATATTTATCAAGGTGTTACGTGCGTTTCTTCATGTCGTTTCGGCAGTGCGCGTAACAACCGACGTAACAAGAGGCGTGCACAAGCGCAGATCTGCGTATCACCCTCGACCAGCCTCCCCCTAGGGGCGACCGCCGTTTGATGTTGACCCATCGGAAAAAGGTTAGGTCGGTTAGGTTTCATGCGAACAGGCTGTATCCCTCTCCGTTTCTGGCCTCCAGAAGACCTCTAAAAGTTAGATTTTGGTTAAGTAATAGTAATTTCCTTACCTTTATCTATAGTCAGTTTCTCAAAACAAAATCCCTTTATAATCAGGCACTTGAGAATTCCTAACCTCAATCCTAACCATTCCTAACCATCCAAAGTTAGCTACGAAACCCAGGAACGACGGGGCTTCGGGGGCGCGAAGACACCCCAAGGAAAAAACTTACCTTTTTCCGAGGTGACCTTCTGAAATAGGGGGAGGATTGCCGGCGGTGGTGTGCTGATGCACGAAGGAGGTTTGAGGGAATGGGGTAGCTGCGAGGGAGGTTGTGTAGGCGCTGAGCCGAAACCTTTTGACTTGTGGTTGCTTGTGGATTACGATTTTATCGTAAATTTTAGATATTTCTTTGAGGAGGCCATTCAATGGCGCTTCAATTCCACGACAGCCCATTCCACGTTACACATGACGAGGAAACGGCCAGCAAAATGGCTTTAAAGATGGACCTCTCCATCTTCATCACCGACTGCATCAAAAAAATGGGCCTCAAACAGAATGAGGCCGCTGCTAGGTTGAATGTGACCCAGTCCCGCGTATCCGAACTCGCTAATGGCAAGATCGAGAAATTCACGCTGGACGCCATGATGGACATGCTCGATAAGCTCGGATTCCGAACCTGCCTCACGCTCCCCACAAACGATGCTGGGTCACCACCTCAAATCGTCATCTCTCAAGCGCAGAGCTGCTAAACCTTGTAGCCCATGCTCCTGAGTTCTTGCTTGAACTCCTTCATCCGATCGTCAGCGACCTGCATCGCGTGGCGATCGGTTCCGTTCGTGGTTTTCACGAACGAATGCAGCACAACGACCATGTCAGCGTATTTCGCTACGTAAACGCACCGGAACGCCGGGCTGCCGTTGATGATGAGTTCGATTGCTCCCGCTCCTACCGTCGTCAACGGTTTGATATCCAGCTCGGGATCTTGTCCATACTGAATGCGCCGGAGATCCTTGCCGAATTCGTCTTGGACGTCCTCGGGCAGATCCTTGTACTCACGCTCAGCTGCAGCACTTACAAAAGCAAATTTTCTCAAATAGGCGTCTCTCTCTGTGGCCAAATGGGGCGCCCACTCTGGGTGAGCACCATCATTGTGCCATACCTTTTGTCGAGCGTTTTGCAACCCCGTGGCCCTGGCCCGATATGCCCCCGTCGCGCAGGGATTCGCAGGGTTCCTTCAAGAGGTTCGTAGCCGGCGCAGGCTTATGGGCAGCTTGCTGGAGCGCTTTGCAGAAGTGCAGAAATCCCGACACGTTTAGCCCGCAGGCGTGGCGGGGGGACGAGGGCGCGCGCCGGGGTCCAGGCTGAGTTGGTCAGCCATGTCGTCGGGTGTCCTCGCTCGGCTCCATGAAGACTGATACTGTATCGATAACCAGTATTGAGGTTGGTCCTATGGACATCGATGACAGTGGCTTTGAGCTGGGCATGCCTTCGCACCTGGAACTGCTCGAACATCAGTGCAACATGCTCTGCAACGAGAATGATGAGTTGCGCCAGGACCTGATGAAGGCAAAGCGCAACATTGAGAAGCTGGTGGAAATCAACGCAGGCCTGACAGCCAATTTGCGATCGCTACATCAGCAGCAGAATCGGGGCTATTTTGAAGGCCAAAGGCCCCGGCACAGCGTCGGCACTTAGGGAACGATAGGCAATCTGATCACCCCGGAAGAGGCGGCCAGTATTCAGGAGAGAATGAATGGAGTGGCTGACGAAGCTGTTCGAGGGCGCTGACTGGGGTGCCCGAATTCCGGCGTATGCCGGGCTTTTGCTGTCAGTCTGGGCGCTATGGAGGGGCCGGACAGTCGTGAAGGTGCGGCTGGGAAATGACCCTCGGGACAGCACAGTGGTGATCAGCAACTTGAGTCCACATGCAATTGAGATCACTGCCGTGGGCCTGGTTGAAGCGGATGGCAGCCTTACCAGGTGGGCTGAGGATCTGGGATTGAATGAAGAAATGCCGAAGCGCGTCGATGCACGATCTGAGCTGGTTCTTCAGCTTGATCTGGACATGACAATCAGGCTCGCATATGAGCAGAAGGCCCGCGGCCGAGGCGGCTGCTACGTGCGCGTAGCTGGGGGAAGGATTTACGCTGACCCAGGAAGATTTCAGCGGTGGTGGTGGCGTGCACTTGGATAATCAACCGGCCGAGAAAAGCCGCCTCAATGGGCGGCTTTTCTATTTCAACTGTCCCACGTGAGTCCGTGCAGTCCCTGTGAGCGGCCTTGTATCGCGAAGGGCCGCAACGCGGCCCCGGCAATCTTGACTAAAGCCTACACCTTGAACTGACCCAGCACACCCAATCAGGCCGCTCGCTGTTCCAACATTTCCCAACCCAAACAAGCGAGCGCCAAAGTACGTGGCACCGCTTCCCGACCACTACTGTAGCGGCTGATGCTACGTGCACTCACGCCCAGCGCTTCGGCAGCCTGGTCGAGCGTCATCCGATGCCGTAGGCGCCAGCGAATGAATACCCGGGTGTTCTCATCAGGAGCAGTTTGCGCGAGCGCATCCAGCAAGAGGGTGTCGGCACCGATCTGAATATCCAGCTCCGGCCACTCCACTGACCATCCACCGTCACCCAAAACCACCCCATCGAACGCTTTTCGCTTGGCCAGTGGCGCCAGCCCCGGATACGCCTTGAGCGCCTCGCTCATATCCAGGATGAAGTGTTGACCATTGGTAAAGGTAAGCTCTAGACGGGAGCCTGATCGAGGCTCAACCGCTCGCAAGCGGGGACGTTTCATCGATGCCATTTCATCCACTCCTTCAACAGATCGGCCTGATTGGCCGCGACCCACGCTAAGGCCTCTTGCATCACTTTGGCTGGTGCTCTGCCTTGGGTAACAGTCACAGATTCCAGACTGATCACCACGTCTACCCCTCCACCCGTGAGATGCACGTGAGGCGGTAGGTGATCCCTTTCCCTTAGCTCGATACGGTACTTTTCGCGAAATCGGTATTTGGTCGACATGCCTTGATCGTATCGCCAAATTGGCGATACGACAAGAAGCGAATCCATGGCCTCGAGTGCTCAGAATTTCACATCACACTGACTAGCTGGTTGTCCATCCAGCGGCTTAATACCCCTGTTCTCAATATTTCACACCTCCTTCACCTCAAAGTATTCAAACAATTGCCCCAAATACCCCAAACACGTTCAACGCCATCAGGCCTAGGCACCTCCCCCAACGCCTGATCCAACACCCGCCCCACCCGCGCCAGCTGCACCACAAACCGCTTCACCCCCGCCCCTGCCAGCCGCTCTCCCAGCCTCCGCACCCGCTGCCCATCGAATAACCCCCAATGCACCGTAGTCCGGCACTCATACTCAACGCCGCTGCGCAGCAACATCTCCAGGCTGGCCCAGTTCGCCCGCCCGCTGCCGCGCACGCCAGTGATCAGCTGGCAGTCTTCCTCCAGCGCCTTGACGTCCATCCCTACCCAGTCGCAATACGGCAGCACCCGGCTTAATGCACCAGGGCGAATGCCGGCGGTGTGCAACCCAACCTTGAACCCGCGCTCGCGCACGGTACGCATGGCGGCGGGCAGGGCCGGTTGCAGGGTGGCTTCACCGCCGCTGAAGACCACGGCCTGGAGCAGGCCCTGGCGGCGGTCGAGGAGTTCGAGCACGTCGTTCCAGGGAACGCCGGGCTCGGGGTTGCGCGGGATCAGTTCAGGGTTGTGGCAGTAGCGGCAGCGCCAGGCGCAGCCTTGGCAGAAGACCACGCAGGTGAGGTGGTCGGGGTAGTCGAGGGTGGTCAGGGGTTGCAGGCCGCCGATGCGCAGGGCGCTGGCTTGGCAATTGGGGTTGGAAGTCGGCATGGGCGCTCCTGTTGGCCGCTCCTACAAGATCTGCGTCAGGTCTGGAATGTCAGCGCCGCTCGCGGAAGTGCTGGCGTTCCTGGTGTTCGGACTGTTTACCGGGGTTGAAGGCGGCCACGGGCCGATGGTAACCCATTACCCGGGTCCACACCTCGCAACGCTGGCGTTTCTCTTCAGGCAGTGGCTGCTGTGCATTCATGCTCGTGCTCCTTTATCAACGCTTCATCACAACGGGGGCAGAACTCGTGCTCCCCCGCCAGGTAACCGTGCACCGGGCAGATCGAAAAGGTCGGTGTCACGGTCAGGTAAGGCAGCCGGAAGCGGCTTAGCGCAGTGCGCACCAACTGCTTGCAGGCCTGGCTCGAGCTGATGCGCTCGGCCATGTACAGGTGCAGCACTGTCCCGCCGGTGTACTTGCACTGCAACGCATCCTGCAGCTCCAGCGCTTCGAACGGGTCGTCGGTGAGACCCACCGGCAGTTGCGAAGAATTGGTGTAGTACGGGGCCTCGGGCGTGCCGGCCTGGAGAATGCCCGGGAAGCGTTTGCGGTCCTCGCGCGCAAAGCGGTAGGTGGTGCCTTCGGCGGGTGTGGCTTCAAGGTTGTAGAGGTGGCCGCTACGCTCCTGAAAGGCCACCAGGCGCTTGCGCACGTGGTCGAGCAGCGCCAGGGCGAAGGCGCGGCCGGCCTCGGTATGCAGGGCGTCGCGGTCACCGGTGTAGTTGCGCAGCATCTCGTGCAGGCCATTCACGCCGATGGTGGAGAAGTGGTTGCGCAGTGTGCCGAGGTAGCGCCGGGTATAGGGGAACAGGCCGTTGTCCATGTAGCGCTGGATCACTTCGCGCTTGCGCTCAAGGCTTTCGAAGGCCAGCTCCAGCAGGGCGTCGAGGCGTGCGTACAAACCGGTCGAATCGCCGGGGTACAGGTACCCCAAGCGAGCGCAGTTGAGCGTTACCACACCCAGTGAGCCGGTCTGCTCGGCCGAGCCGAACAGGCCATTGCCGCGCTTGAGCAGTTCACGCACGTCCAGTTGCAGGCGGCAGCACATCGAGCGCACCTGGTTGGGCTGCATATCGGAATTGAGAAAGTTCTGGAAGTACGGCAAGCCGTAGCGGGCGGTCATTTCGAACAGGCGCCCGGCGTTGTCGCTGTCCCAGGGGAAGTCGTGGGTGATGTTGTAGGTCGGGATCGGAAAGGTGAACACCCGGCCTTTGGCGTCGCCGGCCATCATCACTTCGATGTAGGCACGGTTGAGCAGGTCCATTTCAGCCTGCAGTTCGCCGTAGGCGAAAGGCATTTCTTCACCCGCGATGAGCGGCACCTGCTCACGCAGGTCTTCGGGGCAGACCCAGTCGAAGGTGAGGTTGGTGAACGGGGTCTGGCTGCCCCAGCGTGAAGGCACGTTGAGGTTGTAGATGAACTCCTGCAGGGCCTGGCGCACCTGTGGATATTCCAGCCGGTCGTTACGTACGAAGGGCGCGAGGTAGGTGTCGAACGAGCTGAATGCCTGGGCGCCAGCCCATTCGTTCTGCAAGGTGCCGAGGAAGTTGACCATCTGCCCGAGGGCGCTGGTCAGGTGCCTGGGTGGCCCAGCTTCGACCCGCCCGGGTACGCCGTTGAAGCCTTCGTGCAGCAGGCTGCGCAGTGACCAGCCGGCGCAGTAGCCGGCCAGCATGTCGAGGTCGTGCAGGTGGAGGTCGCCCTCGCGGTGCGCGTCACCGATTTCGGCGCGGTAGATCTCATCGAGCCAGTAATTGGCAGTGACCTTGCCCGACACATTGAGCACCAGGCCACCCAGCGAATAGCCCTGGTTGGCGTTGGCCTGCACGCGCCAGTCCTGGCGTGACAGGTACTCGTTCATGGCCTGCGCAACCTCGATCGACCGCCTCCCGCGCGGCACCTCTTGCTCCCTGTACATCTGGCCTCCAGAACACATCATCTAGTAGTCATAAATCGTTAGACCACTATATGTTGTGCATAGATCAAGCAAATGACCTATATCAGTGTTTCAACCACCGCTGGCATTCATGAAGCGCAACACTTGCACATCGTCGCTGCCGAAGACGTGCTGCGCAGGCTTGTGCAACAGGGCCTGGTGGATTGCATCGAGCACCGGGCCATCTTCCCCTGGATAACGTCGCAGCAGCCCGCGCATGTCCAGCGAGTGCTCGTGACCAAGGCACAGCAGCAACCGCCCCTCGGCGGTCATGCGCACGCGGTTGCAGGTGTCGCAGAAGTGCTGGCTGATCGGTGAGATGAAGCCGATCCGTGTTTCCGGGTGACCGATGACGCGCACGTAGCGGGCCGGGCCGCCACTCTGCTCGGCGCTGTCGATCAGGCTGTAGCGCTCGGCAATGCGCTCGCGCACCCAGGCGCTGGAGCAGTGAGTTTCGTCCCGTGAGCGACCGACATCGCCCAGCGGCATCTCTTCGATGAAACTGATGTCCAGGCCGTTGGCGATGGCGAAGTCGACCAACGCCGGGACTTCATCGGAATTGCGCCCATGCAGGGCCACGATGTTGAGCTTGATGGCGCTGAAGCCAGCCTTGCGGGCGGCGTCGATTCCACGCAGCACGCGGCCCAGCTCTCCGGTACGGGTGATGCTGCGAAAGCGTTCCGGGTCGAGGGTATCCAGGCTGATGTTGAGGCGTTTGACCCCGGCATCAGCCAGGGGTTGGGCGAGCTTGAGCAATTGCGAGCCGTTGCTGGTCATCACCAGCTCGTGCAACCCGGGCATGGCGGCGATGCGCTCGCACAGGCCGACGATGCCGGGGCGTACCAGCGGCTCGCCACCCGTGAGGCGGATCTTGCGCACGCCCTGGCTTACGAACAGGTGGGCTGTACGCTCGATTTCTTCCAGGGTCAGCACTTGCTGACGGGGGAGGAACTGCATGGTTTCGGCCATGCAGTAGATGCAGCGCAAATCGCAGCGGTCGGTGACCGAAATGCGCAGGTAGTCGATCTTGCGGCCGCAGCCGTCGAGCAGTTGGGTGGTCATGGAAGTCATCCTTTAGGCCGCATTCGCGGGCATGTCGGGACGCCGAACCGCCGCGAAGAGGCCATTGAGGTTGTTACTGAACCAACGGGCCTGAGCTGCCATCGAGCAGGATCCCGCGGATGTCGGCCTGGCCTATCAGGTTGCCGAGATACTGCCCCACCGCCACCTGCCACACCCGCTGATCCAGCTCGGCGCGAATCGCCTCATGCACCACCTCGAACGGCAACGCCCGCCCTTCGATGCGCTGATCAACCCACACCAGATGCACGCCATATCGGCTCTCCAGCGGCTGCAGTGCCAGCCCCAACGGCAAGCGCAGCAACTGCCGCTCAAACTCTGGAACGGTCTGCCCTTGGCTGATCTGCCCCAGCGCCCCACCCTGCGCTTTCGATGGGCAGGCCGAATGGGCCAGGGCCAATTCGGCAAAGCGCGAACCGTCTTCGGTCAGGCGGGTGATCAGCACGGTAGCCTGCTCCCGGGCCTGGCTGCGGCCCTCGGCATCGTCCGGCGCACAGGCCAGCAGGATATGGCGCACGGCCAGCAACGGCGCGGTCGCATAGCGTTCGCGGTTGCTGTCGAAGTAATGCCGACAAATCTCCTCATCGGCACCCGGCAGCGCCAGCTCCTGTTCGATCAGCAGGCGGGTCAATGCCTCTTCCTCGCTCTCACCGTCGGTGCATTCGGCCTGTAGGCCCAGTTCGGCAATACGCTGCTGCAGCAGCTCGCGAACTACCAGCGCCTGGCTGGCGAGGAAGACCGCCTCATCGCGATCATCCGCCGGGTGATACTGCAGCTCCCGGGCAATGGCGTCGCCCGCGATGGCCACGCCGTTGACGGTAATCCGCGGCCACTGCTGCTCGCTGGTGGCAATCAATGCAGACGCTTGCATGGTGGTTTCTCCTGTTCAGCCTTTTTGCCGCACGATCTGGTAGCGCCGGCCCAGGTACCACACCGGGGCGCTGACGAAGTGCACCAGGCGGGTAAACGGGAACAGCACGAACAGGGTCAGGCCCAACGCCACGTGCAGCTTGTACACCAGGCCTACCGGGGCGATGGCCTGTGCGGCCAGCTGCGGCTGCAGGGTCACGGTGTATTGCGCCCAGTCGGCCAGCATCACCATCACCGAGCCATCCAGGTGCTGGGTGGAGGCAACGATGGTCATCAGGCCAAGCGACAGCTGCACCAGCAGCACCACCAGGATCATGATGTCGGAGAAACTCGAACTGGCCCGAACCCGTGGGTTGAACACCCGGCGGTACAGCAGCATGATCAGGCCGAAGAAGCACAGCACGCCGAAGAAACCACCCGAAACCATCGCCAGCAGCTGCTTCTCGGCGGTGCCGATGAAGCGGTGGTAAACCGCCTCAGGGGTCAGCAGGCCGACGAAGTGGCCGGCCAGGATGAACAGCACGCCGACGTGGAACAGGTTGCTGGCCACGCGCATGTAGCGCTGGTCCGCCGGGGTCTGGCTGAAGATCTGGCTGGAGCCGGCCTTCCAGCTGTACTGCGACAGGTCGAAGCGTGCCCAGCTGCCGATCAGGCAAACAGCCAGGGCAATGTACGGGTAGACCCCGAACACCAGCAGGTTGACGTTAGACATTGTGCACCTCCCAGGCCGGGGTATCCGGCCCGCCTTGCTTGAAATCGACCCAGTGCAACGGCACCGGCACCTCTTCACGCGCCTTGCCCGGCGCCCGTGGCTGGCTCGGGCAACGCTCCTGCTGCTCAGCCTTGAGGAAGTCCACGGCCTCCTCCTCCCAAACCTTGTCCATGGCCTCCAGCGAATCGTCGCGTAGCTCTTCCACCACACGCTCGCGGGCTGCCTCCATTACCGTTTGTGGGTTGACCCCGGCAATCTGCAACAAGGCGCGCAGGCACGCGGCATAGCGGCTGTCGCGCTCTTCCAGGCGTGCAGCCAGCAGCGCCAGCAGGTGTGCCACGTCGGCCAGCCCTTCGCGGGCGGTCAGGTCGTCGCGGGTGGACAGGTACTCCAGGTACAGCGGGATGTAGTCGGGCAGCTCACGCACGCCGATGGCAAAACCCGCTTCCTCGTACTGGGCCATCAGGTCGACCATGGCCTGGCCACGATCGCGAGACTCACCGTGCACATGCTCGAACAGCAACAGCGACACAGCGCGGCCACGCTCGAACAGGCCGTCGTAACGGGCCTGCACCTCCATGGTGTCGTCGCCGGCCAGTTCGTCGAGCAGGCACCGCAGGGCCGCACGCTGCGCCGGGCTGATCTCGCGGGCGGTGTCGATCGCAACCGCCAGTTCTTCGTAGCCCTGGACCAACGCCTCATCGGGGTAGTCGAGCAACAGGGCAATCACCTTGAGAATGCGCATGTTCATTTCTCCCACAGCTGGACGGTCTTGAGTACGTCGCGACGGTTGGCCTTTTTCGCCCCGAACATGTTGGTGTCGGAGCTGCCGCCGCAGCCGCTGCCAAAGCTGAAGCCACAACCGGAACGTTCGGCGAAGGCGTCGCTCATGGCCTCTTCGCGGTGCGCCGACGGCACCACGTAGCGGTCTTCGTAGTTGGCGATGGCAAGGTAGCGGTACATGTCCTCGCACTGGGCCTGGGTCAGGCCGACCGACTCCAGCACCTGCAGGTCGCGGATGCCGTCCACCTGTTCAGCGCGCTTGTAGGCGCGCATTGCCAACAGGCGCTTGAGGGCCAGGCGTACCGGCTCTTCATCACCCGCCGTCAGCATGTTGGCCAGGTAGCGCACCGGAATGCGCAGGCTGTCGACGTCGGGCAGCACACCATCCATGCTCACGCTGCCGGCCGCAGCGGCGTTCTGGATCGGCGACAGCGGCGGCACGTACCAGACCATCGGCAAGGTGCGGTATTCAGGGTGCAGTGGCAGCGCCAGCTGCCAGTCCACGGCCATCTTGTAGACCGGCGATTGCTGCGCGGCCTCGATGACCGAGCGCGGCACGCCGTCCTTCAAGGCCTGTTCGATGACCTTGGGGTCGTTGGGGTCGAGGAAAATTTCCAGCTGCTTGCGGTACAGGTCCTGTTCGCCTGCGGTGCTGGCCACCTCAAAGATACGGTCGGCGTCATACAGCAGCACTCCCAGGTAGCGGATGCGCCCGACACAGGTTTCCGAGCATACGGTCGGCATGCCGGCCTCGATGCGCGGGTAGCAGAAGATGCACTTCTCGGACTTGCCGCTCTTCCAGTTGAAGTAGATCTTCTTGTACGGGCAGCCGCTGATGCACATGCGCCAGCCGCGGCACTTTTCCTGGTCGATGAGGACGATGCCGTCCTCCTCGCGCTTGTAGATCGCGCCGCTGGGGCACGAGGCCGCGCAGGCCGGGTTCAGGCAGTGCTCGCACAGGCGCGGCAGGTACATCATGAAGGTGTTTTCGTACTCACCGTAGATGTCTGCCTGCACCTGGTCGAAGTTCTTGTCCTTGCGCCGCTTGGCGAATTCGGTGCCGAGGATCTCTTCCCAGTTCGGGCCCCACTCGATCTTCTCCATGCGCTGGCCGGAGATCAGCGAACGTGGCCGCGCCACCGGCTGGTGCTTGGCCTGGGGCGCGGTGTGCAGGTGCTGGTAATCGAAGTCGAACGGCTCGTAATAGTCGTCGATGGCGGGCAGGTCGGGGTTGGCGAAGATATTCGCCAGCACCCGGAACTTGCCGCCGATGCGCGGGTTGATCGAACCGTCGCGGTTACGCACCCAGCCGCCTTTCCATTTGTCCTGGTTTTCCCATTCCTTCGGGTAGCCGATGCCGGGTTTGCTCTCGACGTTGTTGAACCAGGCGTATTCCATACCTTCGCGGCTGGTCCAGACGTTCTTGCAGGTGATCGAGCAGGTGTGGCAGCCGATGCACTTGTCCAGGTTCAGGACCATGCCGACTTGCGAACGAATCTTCATGGCTATCTCCTCAAATGTCCTTGGGCAGTGGCTGTGGCAGGGCGTCGCCGCCCAGGCCGCCGACGTCGGTGCCGTCGAGCCAGTCGACCTTGCTCATCTTGCGCACCACCACGAATTCGTCGCGGTTGCAGCCGACCGTGCCGTAGTAGTTGAAGCCGTACGCCTGCTGGGCGTAGCCGCCGATCATGTGGGTAGGCTTGAGCACCACGCGGGTCACCGAGTTGTGGTGGCCGCCACGGGTCTTGGTGCTTTCGGCACCCGGCACGTTCACGATGCGTTCCTGGGCGTGGTACATCATCACCATGCCCTCCTTCACCCGCTGGCTGACCACCGCACGGGCAGTGAGCGCGCCGTTGGCGTTGAAGCACTCGATCCAGTCGTTGTCCTCGATGCCGACCTTTTTCGCGTCGATCTCGGACATCCACACGATCGGCCCGCCACGGCTCAGGGTGAGCATGATCAGGTTGTCGCTGTAGGTGCTGTGGATACCCCACTTCTGGTGCGGGGTAATCCAGTTCAGGGCGATCTCCGGATTGCCGTTGGGCTTCTTGCCTTTGACGTAGTCCACCGTGCGGGTGTTGATCGGCGGTCGATAGCTTTGCAGCTGCTCACCGAAGGCCTGCATCCATGGGTGGTCCTGGTAGAACTGCTGGCGGCCGGTGATGGTGCGCCACGGGATCAGCTCGTGGACGTTGGTGTAGCCGGCGTTGTAGCTCACGTGCTCGTCTTCCAGGCCCGACCAGGTCGGGCTGGAAATGATCTTGCGCGGCTGTGCCTGGATATCACGGAAGCGGATCGCCTCGTGCTCCTTGGGCAGCGCCAGGTGGCTGTGGTCGCGGCCGGTGAACTCCGACAGCGCGGCCCAGGCCTTGACCGCCACATGGCCGTTGGTTTCCGGTGCCAGGCTGAGGATCACCTCGGCGGCATCGATGGCCGATTCGATCTGCGGCCGACCCTGACTGACGCCTTCGTCGCGCACGGTGTGGTTGAGCTCACCGAGGTGTTCCACCTCGTGCTCGGTGTTCCAGTTGATGCCCTTGCCACCGTTGCCGAGCTTGTCGAGCAGCGGGCCAAGGGAGGTGAACTTCTTGTAGGTGGCCGGGTAGTCGCGCTCGACCACGGTCATGTTCGGGCAATTCAGGCCAGGCACCGGGGCCACGCCCTCGGTCTTCCAGTCGCTGCCACCAAACGGCTGGGCCAGCTCGCCGGGGCTGTCATGCAGCAGCGGCACGGTGACCAGGTCCTGCTCGACGCCAAGCTGGCCTTCGCTCATGGCCGAGAAGGCCTTGGCGATGCCTTTGTAGATCTCCCAGTCCGAACGTGCTTCCCAGGCTGGGTCGATGGCCGCCGACAGCGGGTGGATGAACGGGTGCATGTCCGAGGTGTTCATGTCGTCCTTCTCGTACCAGGTCGCGGTCGGCAGGACGATGTCGGAATACATGCAGGTCGACGACATGCGGAAGTCCAGGGTGGTGACCAGGTCGAGCTTACCGATGGCCCCCTCTTCCACCCATTCGGCCTCGTTGGGCTTGAAGCCGCCACGCTTGCCGAGGTCTTCGTTCATCACGCCATTACGGGTACCGAGCAGGTACTTGAGCATGTACTCGTGGCCCTTGCCCGAGCTGCCCAGCAGGTTGGAGCGCCAGATGAACATGTTGCGCGGGAAGTTGGCCGGGTTGTCCGGCTGCTCGCAGGCGAAGCGCAGCGAGCCATCCTGCAACGACTTGAGTACATAGTCCTTGGCCGGCATGCCGGCAGCGGCGGCATCACGGGTGACCTGCAGCGGGTTGCGGTTGAGCTGCGGTGCACTGGGCAACCAGCCGGCGCGCTCGGCGCGGATGTTGTAGTCGAGCATGTGCTCGGGGAACTGCGACTTGTCGGCCAGCGGCGAAAGCACCTCGTGGATGCTCATTTTCTCGTGGCGCCACTGCGAGCTGTGGTTATAGAAGAAACTGGTGCCATTCATTTGCCGTGGCGGGCGGCTCCAGTCCAGGCCGAAGGCCAGTGGCAGCCAGCCGCATTGCGGGCGCAGTTTTTCCTGGCCGACGTAGTGGGCCCAGCCGCCGCCGGTCTGGCCAACGCAACCGCAGAGCATGAGCATGTTGATCAGCCCGCGGTAATTCATGTCCATGTGGTACCAGTGGTTCATCGCCGCACCGACGATGATCATGCTGCGGCCATGGGTCTTGTCGGCGTTCTCGGCAAATTCGCGGGCCACCTGGATCGCCTTTTCCCGCGACACACCGGTGATCTGCTCCTGCCAGGCCGGCGTGCCCGGCACGCTGGCATCATCGTAGCTGCTGGCGACGTTGCCACCGCCCAGGCCACGGTCGATGCCGAGGTTGGCGGCCATCAGGTCGAACACCGTGGCCACCTTGGCCTGGCGGCCGTCGGCCAGGGTCAGGCTGCGCACCGGTACCCGGCGCAATTGGATCTCGTCACCGGGGGCAGCGGCGAAGTGCTCGTGGTACTGGCCGCCGAAATACGGGAACGCCACCTGCGCCGCTTCACCGTCGCCGAGCAGGCTCAGGCGCAGAATGGTGTCGCGGCCTCCACCGCCTTCCCGGGCTTCGATGTTCCACTTGCCCTTCTCGCCCCAGCGGTAGCCGATGGCACCCTGTGGCGACACCAGGCCGGCGCTGATGTCATCGACGGCAATGGTCTTCCACTCGGGGTTGTTGGCCTGGCCAAGGTTGTCGGCAAGGTCCGATGCGCGCAGGAAGCGGTCGGCGCTGTAGCCTTCGCCCCGCTCTTCGAGCAGCACCAGCATCGGCAGGTCGGTGTAGCGCCTGGCATAGTCGCGGAAGTAGTCGCTCGGCGTATCGAGGTGGAATTCCTTGAAGATGACATGCGCGAAAGCCTGGGCCAGCGCGGCATCGGTGCCTTGCTTGGGGTTGAGCCAAAGGTCGGTGAGCTTGGCCACTTCGGCGTAGTCCGGGGTGATGGCCACGGTCTTGGTGCCCTTGTAGCGCACCTCGGTGAAGAAGTGCGCATCCGGGGTGCGGGTCTGCGGAACGTTGGAACCCCAGGCGATGATGTAGTTGGAGTTGTACCAGTCGGCCGACTCCGGCACGTCGGTCTGCTCACCCCACACTTGCGGCGAGGCTGGCGGCAGGTCGCAGTACCAGTCGTAGAACGACAGGCACACGCCACCGATCAACGACAGGTAGCGGGCACCGGCGGCATAGCTGACCATCGACATCGCCGGGATCGGCGAGAAGCCCACCACCCGGTCCGGGCCATGCGCCTTGACGGTGTGCACGTTGGCAGCGGCGATGATCTCGTTGACTTCCTCCCAGCTGGAACGCACGAAGCCGCCCATGCCGCGCTGGCTCTTGTACGACTCGGCCTTGGCCGGGTCGCTGACGATGCTGGCCCAGGCTTCGACCGGTGCCAGCGTGCGACGCGCCTCGCGCCACAGCTTGAGCAGCGGCTTGCGTACCTTGGGGTATTTCAGGCGGTTGGCACTGTAGATGTACCAGCTGTAACTGGCGCCGCGCGGGCAACCACGGGGTTCGTGGTTGGGCAGGTCGTTGCGGGTGCGTGGGTAGTCGGTCTGCTGGGTTTCCCAAGTGATCAGGCCGTTTTTCACGTAAATCTTCCAGGAGCACGACCCGGTGCAGTTCACCCCGTGGGTGGAACGCACGATCTTGTCGTACTGCCAGCGCGAACGGTAGACGTTTTCCCAGTCGCGGGATTCCTTGCGGGTTTCGCCGTGGCCGTTGGCAAACTCACCCTGCTTGCGCTTGAAGAAGCGCATCTGGTCGAGTAGGTGGCTCATGTTCAGATCCTCTCAGGCTGGACGCGGCTGCCCGCGCCCGTAATCAGGTATTCGGGTCGGTCAGCAGGGCGTCTGGGCGCCTTTGCGCGCGTACCACCACCAGGTCACCAGGATGCAGCTGAGGTAATAGGCGATGAACGCGTAGAGGGCCGCTTCCGGGCCACCGGTCAGGGCGATGGAGCTGCCGAAACTCTTGGGGATGAAGAAACCGCCGAAGGCGCCCACGGCCGAGCTGAAGCCCAGCACGGCGGCCGACTCCTTGCCTGCCTGGCGCAACGCCTGCTCGCGCTTGCCTTTGCCGGCGGCGCGCTCATGCAGGGTGCGGAAGATCACCGGGATCATGCGGAAGGTGGAGCCGTTGCCGATGCCGGTGGTGATGAACAGCACCATGAACATGCTGAGGAAGCCGAAGAAGTGCCCGCCTTCGCCAGCCTGCGGCAGGAAGGCCACCACGCCGAACACCGCGGCGATCATCAGCACGAAATTCCACAGGGTCACTCGCGCGCCGCCGAGCTTGTCCGACACCCAGCCACCCAGCGGGCGCGCCAGGGCCCCGACCAGCGGGCCGAGGAAGGCGAACTGCAGGGCATTTACCTCGGGGAACGAGGTCTTGATCAGCAACGGGAAGGCAGCGGCAAAGCCGATGAACGAGCCAAAGGTGGCCAGGTACAGCCAGCACATCAGCCAGTTGTGCTTGCGCTTGAAGATCACCGCCTGCTCACTGAACGAGGCACTGGCGCACTTCAGGTCATTCATGCCGAACCAGGCGGCCAGGGTCACCAGGGTAATCAGCGGCACCCATACAAGGCCCGCGTTCTGCAGCCACATGGCGCTGCCGTCGGCCAGCTCGCTCGGCTCGCCACCGGCGGCGCCGAACAGGCCGACGCCAATCACCATCGGCACCAGGAACTGCATGCCCGATACCCCCAGGTTACCGAGGCCGGCATTGAGCCCCAGGGCAGTACCTTGCTGGGCCTTGGGGAAGAAGAAGCTGATGTTGGACATCGACGAGGCGAAGTTGCCGCCGCCAAACCCGCACAGCAGGGCGATGATCACGAACACGCTGTAAGGCGTGCTGGTGTCCTGCAGCGCCATGCCCATCCACAGTGCCGGGATCAGCAGCGAGGCGGTACTCAGCGCGGTCCAGCGCCGGCCGCCGAACACAGGCACGATGAACGAATAGAACACCCGCAAGGTGGCGCCAGACAGGCCTGGCAGCGCCGCCAGCCAGAACAGCTGGTCGGTGCTGAAACTAAAGCCCGCAGCGCTCATGCGCACGATCACGGTGCTCCAGATCATCCACAGGGCAAAGGCCAGGAACAGCGCGGCGATGGATATCCACAGGTTGCGGTTGGCGATGGCCTTGCCCGTCGCGCTCCAGAACTGCGGGTTTTCCGGGCGCCAGTCTTCGATCACCGGGCCAGGCCGGGCCTGGCCGCCCACGGCGGAGTTGTTGGATGCCGACATGGTCAGTCTCCTTGAGGTTTCAGGAATCGGATTGCGTGGTGCCCAGCAGCGGTGCCTTGCGCACCTCGCTGAAGTACATCCAGATCAGCGAGACCCAGACGACGCCGTACAGGAGCATGAAGTTGGAGCTGCGCACGCCAATCAGGTCGACCAGCACGCCGAACAGGATCGGCAGCACGAAGCCACCCAGGCCCCCGGCCAGGCCGACGATGCCCGACACTGCGCCCATGCGGTCTGGGAACTCGTCGGCGATGTACTTGAACACCGAGGCCTTGCCGAATGCCCAGGCCACCCCGACGATGAACATCAGCGCGGTGAACACCCAGACATTGAGGCCAAGGTGAAAGCTGCGTGGGCCATCGACGGTGTGCAGGGTGATGTCGGTCTGGGGGTACGAAAGCAGGAACAGGCACACCCAGCTCACCCACATCACCCACCAGGTCACGCTGTGCGCCCCCCAACGATCGGACATCCAGCCGCCGACAGCGCGCAGCACACCCCCGGGGAGCGAGAAGCAGGCGGCGAGCAAGGCGGCGGTCTGCAGGCTGAAGCCGTATTCGCCGACGTAGTACTGAGTCATCCACAGCGCCAGGGCGACATAGCCGCCGAAGACGATCGAGTAGTACTGGCAGTAACGCCATACCCGCGGGTCTTTCAAGGTGGCCAGCTGTTCGCGCAGCGACACGCTGGAAGCGACCCGGTGCGATTTGTCGTCATAGGTGAAGAACCAGAACATCACCGCAGTGACGAACAGGATCGCCGAGAACACCTTGGGCACCATCTGCCAGCTGGCGGCGGCGATGATCGCCGGGGCCAGGAACTTGGTCAGCGCCGAACCCGCATTACCCGCGCCAAAGATGCCCATCGCCAGGCCCTGGTTGGCCTTGTCGAACCACTTGGCGACATAGGCGATGCCCACCGAAAACGAGCCTCCGGCCAGGCCGACGAACAGCCCCAGCAGCAGAAACTGCCAATACTCGGTGGCATCGCCGATCAGGTAGATCGGCAACACGCACACCAGCATCAGCACGAAGAACACGATGCGCCCGCCGAAGCGGTCGCCAAGCATGCCCAGTGGAAGGCGCACCAGCGAACCGCTGAGCACCGGAGTGGCGGCCAGCAGACCGAACTGAGTTTCGTTGAGGTCGAGCAGATCCTTGATAGGCACCCCAAGCACCGCGAACATCATCCACACCATGAAGCAGATGGTGAATGCAGTGGTGCTCATCCCGAGCACCAGCCCCTGTTGTACGTTGCGTTGCATGATGAACGCTCTCCAGGGCGACATTACACGCGCAGGCTAGGAGCATGCCGCCCGGCGGCGATTGACCTGCGTCAAGGTGCGGGGGGCGCCGGCTGGCCTACCATGAACGCAGCTACCACCAAAGTGGTAGGCCCGATAAACAAGAAATAAACCTTGTTAATCAGATAGTTACATTGTTTAGCGTGGAGCCCGTGGTGACGAATAAACACCCAGGGACTCTTTGGAGGTAGCGCCATGTTCGACTGGCTGAAAAGCTCGCTGCCGGCCCGTGCCGGCTTGGCCGTGGTGCTGCTGGCGACCCTCAGCCTAGCCAGCACGTTCAGCGCAGTGATGATCGCCCGCATCGCCGAAAACGACGCGGCGGCCATGAACACCGCCGGCTCGCTGCGCATGGCCACCTACCGCCTCGACTGGCAGCTGGAGGCCAACGCTTCAGCGGCGACCCTCGACCAGTTGCGCGAAGACCTGCAACAGCGGCTGCACAGCCCGATGCTCGCGCACATGCTCGACGACGGGGAACAAAGCCCGGTCGGCAAGGCCTTCGCGCAAGTGCTCGCGCAGTGGCAACACCAGCTGCTACCCGCCCTCCAAGCCAACGACAAGGCGCTGTTCCAGCGTGAATCCGAAGTATTCGTCGACCACCTTGAAACCTTCGTTCTGCAACTGCAGAAGCAGAGCGAAAGGCGCCAGGGCTGGCAGCAGAACATCCAAGGCGGGGCGCTGCTGGTGACCGTGGTCATCCTGCTGATCGGCCTATTCGAATTGAACAGCGGCGTCATCGCACCTCTTCAGGAGTTGGTTCGTACGACCGAGCGCTTTCGCGCCGGCAAGCTCGACGCACGCATCCGCTATCGCTCTCGCGACGAACTGGGGCAGATGGCCGATAGCTTCAACGCCATGGCCGACGCCATCGAGCAATCGCACCAGACCCTGGCCACGCGGGTGGCAGAGAAAACCCTTGAGCTGGAGCAGAGCAACGCTGCGCTCGACCTGCTGTGCCACGCCAGCCGCAGCATCGCCACCCAGCCAACCAGTGCAGAACATCTGGACGAACTGATCTCCAGCTTCCAGCTTCGCTTGCCCGGCCTGCGTCTTTCACTGTGCCTGGGCCAGCAGACCGAGGCCGGCCAGGTGCGCCTGATCGCCCTGCATGGCGACGACAACAGCCGCGAAATCTGTGCCCCTGACGATTGCGCTGGCTGCCAGCGCCAGCAGCTGGCCAACCGCTTCAGCCTGCCGGTGCGCTCCCTGGGTACGGTGCTGGGCGACTTGCGCGCACACTTTGTCGACGGGCATGCCGCGCACCCCTGGGAGCGCGAGCTGATCCAGGCCCTGGCGGACCTGATCGGCACCAGCCTGTCACTGGAGCGCCAGCGCCAGCGCGACAACCGCCTGCTGCTGCTCGACGAACGCACCACCATCGCCCGCGAACTGCACGACTCACTGGCCCAGGCGCTGTCGTACATGAAACTGCAGGTGAGCCGTCTGCAAACCCTGATCAAGCGTGGCGAAAAGTCTGAAACCTTACTGGTGGTCAGCGACGAACTGCGCGACGGGCTGAATAATGGCTACCGCCAGTTGCGCGAGCTGCTGACCACCTTCCGCCTGCAGATCCAGGACGGCGGCCTGGAGCAGGCACTGGAAGACACGGCCCGCGAGTTCGCCGAGCGCGGCAACCTGCGCGTTCGCCTGCAGCAGCAGCCACTGGCTTTCAACCTGGGTGCCAATGAACAGATCCACGTCCTGCAGATCGCCCGAGAGGCGCTGTCGAACTGCGCACGCCATGCCCAGGCCAGCGAAGCCTGGGTGCACCTGCGCCAGGAAGGCGAAATGATCGAACTGCTGATCGAGGATGATGGCGTGGGCCTGCGCGCCGATTACGACGACCGCCTGCACCACGGCCTGAACATCATGCAGGAACGTGCTCGCAGCCTGGGTGGCCAACTCAGCCTGGAATGCCACCAACCCCATGGCACCCGGGTGCGATTGCGCTTTGCACCCGGTTTCCTGCGCCAACCCGATAGCGAGACCATCACATGACCGTTGCTGCCCCTTACACCTTGTTACTGGCCGACGACCATCCGATGATGCGCCGTGCTCTGCGCCAGCTGATCGAACTGGAGAGCGACCTGGTGGTGGTCGGCGAGGCCAACAATGGCTTGGAGGCCTGCACCCTGGTGCAGCGGTTGCAGCCTGACCTGGTGATACTCGACAACAACATGCCCGAGCTCAATGGCGTGGAGGCGCTCAAGCGCTTGCGCGAGCAGGGCTATGCCGGGCGAATCCTGTTGTTCACGGTGTCGGATGCCGAGCAGGACGTGCGCGATGCCATGCGCTTCGGCGCCAACGGCTATCTGCTCAAGGACATGGAGCCAGAGCTGCTGATCGACCGCCTGCGCGAGGTGTTGGCCGGCAGCCTGGTGGTGAGCCCGTCGCTGACCACCGTGCTGGCCCAGGCGCTGCGCACCTCGCACGGGGCCAGCTCGCTGGACCTGACAGAACGCGAGCGCCAGGTATTGAAGATGATTGCCGGGGGCTTGAGCAACAAGATGATCGGCAACAAGCTGGGAATCACTGAAGGCACGGTGAAGGTGCATGTGAAGAACTTGCTGCACAAGCTGGGGCTGCGCTCGCGCGTCGAAGCGGCCGTGTGGGCGCTGGAGCACCTGCGCTAGGCCCTCGCGGCCTGGCCCATCTCTCGAATCACCCGCCACAGCGCGGGTGGCATCTGCTGCGGGTCCAGCGCATCGAGCAGGTTCTTCACCGCCAACCCCAGCTCGGTATCCCCTTCGATGACCAACCGTCGGCGGAAGAACAGTGTGTCCGGGTCCTCCTGCCGGCTCGCCAGCAGCAGAAACTCCCGCCAGTTGCCGCGAATGGTCACGTCAGCCTGCTCCCGCGCCAGCAACTTCAGCCGCCGGCCATCGCACGTCACACACCACGCCAACCCCAGGTCACTGACCTGCAGGCGCAGCCAATGGCCGCGCAGCAACTCGAACGCTCCTTCTTTCAAGGGTTCGGCGAACAGCCGTGCCGCCAGTTGCTCGATCAGCAGTTTCTGGTAGGCGAAGGGTACATGCCGGCCGAACTTGAGCAACGGCTCGCCATAGGTGAGCAAGCGCTTCATGGCAGCACCTCACCGACCCGCAACATACCCGGCTGGCCATGCCAGTAACCATTGCAGCCTGCAGTGGCGATCGGCGGTGTTGCGCCGTCGCGCACCGCATCAAAGGCGGCTATCACCGCCTGCATGCCCTCACCGCGCGGGCTCAGGCGCAGGATGTCCACACCCGTCTCGACCATACCGGCATAGTCGCTGAGCAGGTTGCTGGCTTCGCCCGACATCGTCTGGATGCCGTTGAGCACGAACAGTGGCTGCCCTTCCTGACTAAGCATTGGCAGCCCCTCTACGTGCTTCTGGCAGCAGAACTGGCAATCGTCCTTGGGCCGGTTTTCAGCGCGGGCGGTAAAGCAGCGCGCTGAATAAGCCAGCGGCAGGTGGCCGTAGGCGAACAGCTCGACTTCAGGGCGGCTGGCACCCAGCGCGTCGAGTTGGCGCAGGCAGTCACCCACCAGCTTCCCCGAGCATTCCACGGGCGGCACCCAGCGCTGCAAGCCGCAATTCATCAGCTCTTGCAGCGCATGGGCGTTATACAGGTTCAGCGCCGGGCCAGCGACAAAGGGCAGCCGGCGTTCGGCCAGCATCTGCACGGCGCCCATGTCGTTGGCTTCGACCAGCAGCTCGCCGTTTTCGCACAAGCGCTTGAGACTCGACAGTTCCGAAGCGGCCTCGACCAACGCCAGCCCCGAAAGCACCAGTTCAGCGCCGGTGGCCGAGCGCAGCTCGCGAGCCAGCGCCAGCCAGTCGCCCGGTGAAAGCGCCCGTCGTTTGGAGCAGACGGTTTCCCCCAGGTAAATCACGTCGAGCGGTTGGCCGGCCATGGATTCATAGAAGGCCAGCAGCTTCGTTCGGCTCCAGTAGAACAGAACAGGTCCAAGGCTCAGTTTCATAGGCACCTCACTGCCAGGCTCGATGGTAGGCACCCAGCGTGGTCTGGCTGCCTTCGGAAAGGCCCGCCAGCACCTGGCGCCAGCGAGACTGGATGACGAACCCGGCACCGTCCCGGGCGTGCACGTCCAGTGCCTCGCGCCAGACCCGGGTGACCTGTTCCACATAAGCCGGGCTACGCTGCCGACCTTCTATCTTCACCGCCGTAATGCCCAGTTCGACGAGCTGCGGAATCAGCTCGAGGGTATTGAGGCTGGTGGGTTCCTCCAGCGCATGGAAACGCTGGTCGCCCACCAGGAAACGACCCTTGCACAGGGTGGGATACCCCGCCGGCTCATCGGCTGCATAACGGTCGATGAGCACACCGCCCAGGCGCGCGCTCAGGCCATCGGCGCCCTCGCTCCAGCGCACCGCCTTGGCCGGCGAGCAAACGCCGTAGAGGTTGGGCGATTCGCCGGTAACGTAAGACGACAGGTGGCAACGCCCCTCGGCCATGATGCACAAACTACCGAAGGCGAAGACCTCCAGGGGTACCTCGCTGCGCTCGGCCACCTGGCGCACCTGGGCCAGGGACAGCACCCGAGGCAGCACGGCGCGGCGGATGCCGTAACGCTGGTGGTAGAACGCCAGGGCCGCCGGGTTGGTAGCAGAGCCCTGCACCGAAAGGTGCAGGTTCAAACCCGGATGGCGACGACTGGCATAGGCCAATACACCGGCGTCGGCTGCAATCAAGGCGTCCACGCCGAGATCGGCGGCCTGGTCCACGGCGCGCTGCCAACGTGACCACCCATGGGGCTGGCCATAGGTGTTGACCGCCACATAAAGCTGCCGGCGCTGCTCGCGAATCAGCGCCAGGCCGATTTCCAGCTGCCGCTCATCGAGGTTGAGCCCGCTGAAATGGCGCGCATTGGTGTCATCGCGAAAGCCTACATAGATGGCGTCCGCGCCTTGCTGCAACGCAGCCTTGAGGGCGGGCAGGCTACCCGCCGGACAAACCAGGTGCATGGTGCAACCTCTTGTTGGAGGGCAGCTCAAGCTGCCAGTGTGTCGAAGCTGATGAAGTCAACCTGCTCGCCGATGCGCAAAGTGCGGTGGGCTTCGATCACCGCCAGGCCTTCGGCGCCGCACATGCCGCTGAGCATGGCCGAGCCCTGCCAGGCATGGGGTATCACGCGGATGCCGGCAGGTGTCGAGGTGAGCCAGGCGCGCAGGTATTGGCGGCGCAGATTGGCCCGTGGCCAGTCGAAGCCGGCCATCACCGGCATCGCCCGCGGCAGCACCTCGAGGCGGCCTTGAGCACGCAGCAGGAACGGCCTGGCCACCACCTGCAGGCACAACAGCGCGGCAACCGGGTTGCCGGGCAGGCCAAGCCATGGCGTATTGCCGACACGGCCGAAGGCGAACGGCTTGCCCGGCTGGATTGCCAGGCGCCACAGGCGCAGTTCACCCAGTGCCTCGACGGAGGCCTTGAGGTGGTCTTCCTCGCCCACCGACACGCCCCCCGAGGTGATGAGCACATCCCACTCGGTGGCGGCCTTGCCCAGCGTCGCGCGGCAAGCCTGCGGGTCGTCCGGCAAGCGGCCCAGCTCGCCCACTTCCAGCTGCCAGCCTCGCAGCATGGCGGCGAGGCTGTAGGTATTGGCGTCGTAGATCTGCCCACGCTTGAGCACGTCGCCAGGTGCGCACAACTCATCCCCCGTGCTCAGCAAGCCGACCCGCAGCGGCCGGTAGACCGCTACCGAGGCAATTCCCTGGCTGGCAAGCAAACCCAGTTCGGCGGCCCGCAAGCGCTGCCCAGCCTCTAGCAACCTTGCGCCCTGGCGAAACTCCTCCCCGCAACGGCGCACATGGTCGCCCGGCCAGCAGGCCGGCAACCAGACGCCGCCCTCGCCGGCCTTGGCCTGCTCCTGCGGAACCACGCTGTCGGCGCCGGCAGGCAATGGCGCACCGGTGAAGATGCGCACTGCATGCCCGGCAGGCAACTCATCCAGCGCTGCATCCCCCGCCGCGATTCGCCCGGCCAACGGCAGGTAGCCACCCTCGGCAGGCAGGTCGCTGGCGCGCAGGGCATAGCCGTCCATGGCGCTGTTGTCCCAGGCAGGGCCTGGGCGCGGCGCCATCACGTCGGCGGCGAGGATCATGCCCAAGGCCATGTCCAGTGGCACCCGCTGCGTCGCGGGCGGGCGCGGCGCCTGGTCCAGCAGCTCGGCGATCGCCAGGTCGACCGGGCGCAGATTGTCCAGGCCACAGCCACAGGCATTCATGCCCGCCTCCCGCAAGCCGCCACGGCCTGCTCGGGCGACAGCTTGAGGTGTGGGACGAAGTTGCACGGCGTGGTGCGACAGTCCAGCTGTTTGCGCAGGATGCCCTCCCAACCGGTGCGACAGGCGCCCGGGGAGCCTGGCAGGCAGCACACCAGCGTGCCGTTGCTCAGCCCCGCCAAGGCGCGGGACTGAATGGTGGAGGTACCAATCTGCTCAAGCGAGATCTGCCGGAACAGCTCGCCGAACCCATCGACGTGCTTTTCGAGCAGCGGCCCGACTGCCTGGGGCGTGTTGTCACGGCCGGTGAAGCCGGTGCCGCCGGTCAGTAAGACCGCCTGCACCTGCGGGTCGGCGATCCAGGCGCATAACCGCGCACGGATCTGCCAGATGTCGTCGGGCACCAGCGCCCTGTCATGGAGGATGTGCCCTGCTTCCTGCAGGCCATCGACCAGGGTCTGACCCGAGCCATCGGTGGCCAGGGTACGGGTATCGCTGATGGTCAGCACCGCGATGCGCAGTGCCTGGAATTCGCTCAGTGCAAGGTGAGCCATGCTGGCACCCTCCTCTGGATGACAGCGCGCAGCCTGCGCCCCAGCAGGGGCACTGGCACATTCCCCTAAGGAGGTATCCCTGGGGGTAGATGCAGCAAAGGTTGATCTCGATCAAGCCGGGAGGGGTTGGCGGGCATAGGCTGGGGTCGAACGGCTAGCGCTGGAGGCGTGCCATGGCCAAGAAATTTCCACAGAACCCAAGCCACCCCGAGCGAATCTGCTGGGGGTGTGACCTGTATTGCCCGGCCAAGGCCCTGGCTTGCGGCAATGGAGCGGAGCGGACGATGCATCCTGCGGAGCTGTTTGGCGAGGATTGGGACAGCTTCGACAGAACACTGGGGCTTGCCGACGATGGGCGGCACCGCGCGACGAGTGGCGAAGATTGAAAATCAGCAGGTTGGCATAATGGCATCGCCAGCAATTAATCCAATCCGCCGTTGTGAGCCCCTCTGCAATGAATGCCGAAATCCGTTACTCGATCATCCTGGAGCACAACGCTGAAGTGCTACTTGCCAATGCCTCCATGGCGCAGGTCGAGGCATTCTGGGATGCAAACGACTCCCGCTATTTTGGTTTGCACATGGAAGACCCGTGCGGCTCGCATGTGCGCGTCATGGTCACCGATGAAATGCCAGACGACGAATAAGCTGCACCGCCGCCCGCCCCCACAAGGTGGGGCCGCAAAGCGGCCCCAATTGATCAGAACGCGGTGCTGACCGTCAGCGACATGTTGCGCGGGTCACCGTAGATCGCCCCGGCATAGAACCCGTACTGGGTGTAGTAGTGCTTGTCGAACAGGTTGTCGACATTGAGGCTCACCGAGGTGTCGTCGGTCAGTTGGTACTTGGCCATGGCATTCCAGATCGCATAACCAGACCAGTTCACGTCGGTCGCCCCGGCACTCACGCCGTTCACCGGCTGCCCTGCCGGGCTGGAAATGGCGCGGATGTTGGTCTGCGCCTTCACTCCCGCGCCCAGGGTCAGGCGGTCCAGCGGGCCGGACAGGCGATAGGTGGTCGAAGCCTTGAACAGGTGCGACGGGTCGCTGCGCCCGTCGCTGTCGACGCGGCGGAAGTGCAGGTAGGTATAACCGGCATACATGTTCCAGTTCGGCGTCAGCGCACCGGCAATTTCCAGGTCGATACCGTCAGTTTCCTGGCCAGTGCCGGCCTTGTAGGCATCACCGCCGGTCGGCGTGGTCAAGCCGTCGTCGAGTACCGCCTTGTTCTGTTGCTTGGTGCGGAAGTACGCCGCCGAGGCGTTCAGGCGCCCATCCAGCCACTCGCCCTTGATGCCGGTCTCGTAGCTCTGGCCGCGAATCGGCTCGACCTTGGTACCGCTTTCGGTCTCGGCCGTCTGCGGGTTGAAGATGTCGGTGTAGCTGGCGTACAGCGAATAGTTGTCGTTGAGGTCGTACACCGCGCCCAGGTAGGGAGTGACGATGCCGTTGTTCTGCTGGTTGCTGCGCACGCCGGCGACACTGTTGGTGGTTGCCGAGTAATCGGTGGTGCGCACGCCAACGATCACCGACAACGGGTCGGTGATGCTCAGCCGAGTGGCGGCGTACATGCCCTGCAAGCGGGTGGTGGTCTTGCTGTGGCGGCCGGTGCGCGAGGCGATCATGTCGTAGTCGCTGTCCACGCCATTGTGCCAGTCGGTGAGCGGGAAGCCGTTGTTGGCGCGGAACTGGCAGCCCACCGAGGGTGCGCTGACGCGGTCATCGCTGACCATGGTGCAGCTGTATTCCGGCGACCAGGCCACGGTACGGCTGTCGTTGTAGCCGACCATTGCCTGGTGGGTGCGACCGAACAGCTGGAACGGGCCAGACAGGTCGATCTGCGCGGACTGCTGGGTGGTATCGCTGGAGCTGTGCAGGCCGTTGAGCACCGCGCCGCTGCCATCCTGGTCCCAGTAGCCGCCGTAGCTGCCACGGCCAGCCGAGTTGACCTTGGCCAGGCCACGGTGGTTGAGGACTTCGGCAGTACTCTGGGCGGCCTTCAGGTCCAGGGTCCAGTCATTGTCGAAGCGGTGCTCCAAAGAGCCGAAGGTGGTGCGGGTGGTGTACTCGCCGAAGCTCCAGCTCGGCACCACGTTGGTGCTGCGCGGCAAGTCGGTCTTGCTGCCGTCCTTGTACCAGATCGGGATGTTGGCACCCCAGCCGCCACCGACCACCTTGTTGTATTCGTACTGGTAGCCAGCGCCAATCGTGGTGGCGTCGTCGAGGTCGAATTCGAAATTGGCCAGTGCCGCACGCGAGCGTTCGGACTGGTTGTCGCGAAACGAGTTGGCGTCGCCCTGGGTCATCACGAAGCGCGAACGCAGGCGGCCGTCTTCTGACAGCGGCAGGTTGAGGTCGGCGCCCAGGCGGCGTTTGTCCCAGCTGCCATAGGTGGCGTAGGCGCTGCCGCCAAAGTTCTTGGTCGGTGCCTTGCGGATCAGGTTGACCGTGGCCGACGGGTCGCCGGTGCCTCCGAGCAGGCCGTTGGCGCCGCGGACGATATCGATACGCTCGTACAGGTCCATGTTCAGCGCATTGCCGCCACCGCTGAAGTCGGAACCGCCCTGGAACTGCAGGCCGTCGACCTTCCAGTTGCTGATCGAGTAGCCACGGGCGCGGAAGTCGGTGCGCCCGCCCACTTCGGACTTGGTGGCGCTTACGCCTGGCGTGGTGTCCAGCGCCTGCTCGATGGAATGCACATCGCGGTCGTCCATCTGCTGGCGGGTGATGGTGGTGACCGACTGCGGCGTTTGCCGTGGGGTCAGCTTGAGGCCGGTGGAACTGCGGGTACTTTCCACCGTGTAGCCCAGCTGGCCAGTTTCATCTGCGGAAACAAGTGCACTGTCCTCGATCTGTGTGGCATCCAGCACCAGGGGCTGGCTTTCGGCAGCCAGTGTGCTGCCACTGATGGCGACGGCAACGAAGAAGGCAAGCGGGTGCAGGCGGCTACCGCCCTGGACAGCTGGAGTGAAGTCGTTCATGGCGCTCTTGTGATTCATTTGGGAAGGCTTCGTATTCGCAGATGATTTTTTGTTACGATTCTAGGGATCCGCCCTTTGGGCTCCATACCCGGCTTGTACGGGCATGTAATTGAACGTAACGAGCGCTGCCGGCCCTCCCCGAACAGGTGTTTTTCCCGATGAGCACAACCTTGCTGGTTGTCGACGATGACGACGAGATCCGCGAACTTCTTTGCGATTACCTTGCCGATGCCGGCTATACCGTTCTGGCGGCCGCCGACGGTGAAGGCATGCGCGAGCAACTGGCCGCGAGCAAGGTCGACCTGGTGGTGCTCGACCTGATGCTGCCAGGCGAGGACGGCTTGAGCCTGTGCCGCCAGTTGCAGGCGACGCCGGGCCTGGCGGTGATCATGCTGTCGGCCAAGGGCAGCACCCTGGACCGCATCATCGGCCTGGAGGTGGGTGCCGACGACTACCTGGCCAAGCCATTCGAACCGCGCGAGCTGATCGCCCGCATCAAGGCGGTGCTGCGCCGCCCGCAACGCCTGGATACTCCAGCCGAAGAGCCAGCGGCCGAAGCCCAGCGTTTCGCAGGCTTCAGCCTCGACCACGTCAAGCGCCTGCTGACCCGCCCGGACGGCACGAGCCTCACCCTGCCCCGCTCCGATTACCGGGTGCTGCGTGAACTGCTGGAGGCCAACAACCGCGTGGTCTCCCGGGATCAGCTGACACGCAGTGCATTTGGCCGCGATCACCACCCCGACGATCGCTCGGTGGACATGTGCATCAGCCGCCTGCGCCAGCAACTGCGCCGTGCACCGGCCAGCGATATCCAGATCCTGACCATCCGCAACGAAGGCTATCTGCTGAGCATCGCCCGTCCCGAGGCCGACAGCTGACATGCGTTGGCTCCGTCGCCTGTGGCCACGCACGCTGTTTGGCCAGCTGCTGCTGATCATGGTCAGCGGCACGCTGGTGATCCAGTTGATGTCGAGCAGCATCTGGTTCGATGTGCGTTTCGCCCAGGTGCTCGAGGCACCGATCCGGCTCATGGCCGCACGCAGTGCTCCACTGATTGCCCAGGCCAATTGCCACACGTCAGACCTGCAGGTCCCCGCGCACTACCAGTTGCGTTGCGCCGAGAACGAACCTGTGCAGCAGGAGGATCAGCGGCGCGGGCGCCGGCGCATCGAACTGTTGCTGCAACAGGCGCTCAAGTACGAACTGGGCCATGCCCAGGAAGTGCGCCTGCTGAAGGTGCAACTGACCGATGAACTGGGCCAGCCGATCGTCTGGCGCAGCCTGTTCGGCCTGCGCACCGCCCAGGCGCATATCCAGTTCGCCGTGCCGTTGCCCGATGGCCATTGGTTGAGCATCGACGGCCAGGAGCTACAGGGCTGGAGCGGCGAGTCGGCGTGGGTGCTGATCAGCGACTACCTGCTGAGGGTCTATGCGCTGCGGATCGTCGCCGTGCTGCTGGTCTGCCTGATCGCGGTGCGCCTGTGCCTGCGCCCGTTGCGGCGCCTGGCCGATGCGGCGCGTGGGCTAGGCAGCAACCTCGAACAGCCTCCGCTGGCCCTGGACGGCCCCGAGGAAGTACGCCAGGCCGCGTTGGCGTTCAACGCCATGCAGCAGCGCCTGATCACCATGGTCAACGACAAGGCCTACTTTCTGGCCGCCGTGTCCCACGACCTGCGCACCCCGTTGACCCGCATGCGCCTGCGCCTGGAGCGGCTGGCGGATGACGAGCAGCGCGAACGCCTGCGGCAGAACATCACCCAGATGGACAACATGATCGGCCAGGTGCTCGACTACCTGCGTGCCGGCGAGCAGCAGAACCTCCAGCACGTCGACCTCGACCGCCTGGTGGCGCGGCTGTGTTCGGACCTGGCCAGCAGCGCCGAGCCATTGCCTGTCCATGGCAAGGGCGGCAGCCTGCAGGTTGATGCCCTGTTGCTGCAACGCTGCCTGCAGAACCTGGTGGTCAATGCCCTGCGTTATGCCAGGCAGGTTTCGGTCACGCTGGAAACCGCCATCACTGGCGTGTACATCCACATCGACGACCGCGGCCCCGGCATTGCGCCAGGCCTGCTGGCCACCATCACCGATCCGTTCGTGCGTGGCGAAGGGTCACGTAATCAGGCGTCCGGGGGCTATGGCCTTGGGCTGAGCATCGCCCAGCGCATCGCCAGCAGCCATGGCGGCGAATTGCTGCTGCGCAATCGCGAGGGCGGCGGTTTGCGCGTCAGTGTATTGCTGCCCCGGTGATCCTGCCCATCACGTTCAGGTAATAGTCTTTTACCAAAACCCCAGGTTTTCCCGACCTGGGGTTTGCCTATCCTAGGCCGCGTCATCCAGCCTGCGATGGACCCATGAAAGATTCGCTCCCCAGCCGTTATGCCTGCCTGGCCCTGTGCCTGCTGTTCACCTTCGCCAGCATTGCGTTCCTTGCCCAGCACAGTTGGCTCTGGCCGCTGACGGTGGTCACCACCCTGCTCAGCCTGGTCGGCCTCAACGACCTGCGCCAGAGCCACCACGCTGTGCGGCGCAACTACCCGATCCTGGGCAACATCCGCTACCTGATCGAGACCATCCGCCCCGAGATCCGCCAGTACCTGATCGAAGGTGACGACGACAAGCTGCCGTTCTCCCGTTCGCAGCGCTCGCTGGTGTATGCCCGGGCCAAGAACGAGAGCGCCGAGAAAGCCTTCGGCACGCTCAACGATGCCTACAAGCCCGGCTTCGAATTCATCAGCCACTCGATGCTTCCGGTCGCCACACCCGACCCGGCGTCGTTCCGCATTGCCATTGGCGGGCCGCAATGTCGCCTGCCCTACTCCGCCTCGATCTTCAACATCTCGGCCATGAGCTTCGGCGCGCTCAGCGCCAATGCAATTGCCGCGCTCAACCAGGGCGCACGCCTTGGCCGCTTTGCCCATGACACTGGCGAAGGCAGCATCAGCCCTTACCACCGCGAGCATGGCGGCGACCTGATTTGGGAAATCGGCAGCGGCTACTTCGGTTGCCGCACCGAAGACGGCCGTTTCGACGCGCAACGCTTCGCCGAGCAGGCGCGCAGCCCGCAGGTGAAGATGATCGAAATCAAGCTCAGCCAGGGCGCCAAGCCCGGCCACGGCGGAATTCTGCCGGCCCACAAGGTCAGCCCGGAAATCGCCGCTACCCGGGGCGTGCGCGTGGGCGAAGACTGTATCTCCCCCGCCGCGCACAGCGCATTCCGAACCCCGGTGGAGTTGCTGCACTTCGTCGCCAGTCTGCGCGAGCTGTCGGGCGGCAAACCGGTGGGCTTCAAGTTCTGCCTGGGCCACCCGTGGGAGTTCATGGGCATCGCCAAGGCCATGCTGGTCACCGGCATCACCCCGGACTTCATCGTTGTCGACGGCAAGGAAGGCGGTACCGGCGCGGCACCTCGGGAGTTCAGCGACAACATGGGCGTGCCGATGCGCGAAGGCCTGATGTTCGTGCACAACACCCTGGTCGGCCTGAACCTGCGCTCGAGCATTCGCATCGGCGCTGCGGGCAAGATCGTCAGCGCCTTCGATATTGCCAGCGTGCTGGCCATCGGTGCCGACTGGGTCAACTCCGCTCGCGGCTTCATGTTCGCCATCGGCTGCATCCAGTCGCAGAGCTGCCACACCAACAAGTGCCCGACCGGTGTCGCCACCCAGGACTCACTGCGCCAGCGTGCGCTGGTGGTGCCCGACAAGGCCGAGCGGGTGGCCAGTTTCCATCGCAACACGCTGCATGCCCTGGCCGAAATGCTCGCGGCCGCAGGCCTGGAGCACCCTTCGGAGCTCAAGCCCAAGCACCTGGCGCGGCGCATCAGCAACAGCGAGATCAGCCTGTTTTCCGACCTGCACCAATTCCTCAAGCCAGGCGAATTGCTCAGCGGCTCGATTGAAAGTGAGTTCTATGCACGGATGTGGCGGATGGCGCGCAGTGACAGCTTTGCGCCGGAGACGGGGGATGTTGCGGTCGCGCCGGCAGCGGCCAGTGCGCGCCGCAAAGAAGCAGCCCCGGCATAGGCCGGGGCTGCTTGAGACGCTCGATCAGGATCAGAAGATGCTGATCGGGTACTCGACGAATACGCGGACTTCGTTGCCGTCGTCGTTGTAGCCGTTCTGCTGTACCGCGTTGTTGGTACGCAGCCAGGAACCACGCAGCTTGACCGACAGGTCCTTGGCCGGGCCGTCCTGAACGACGTAGCGCAGCTGGTTGAAGATTTCGCGCTCTTTACCTTCGCCGAAGCCGTGGGTGTTGATGTTGTCACCCGCCACGTAGGCGATCTTGTAGGTCAGGCCCGGCATGCCGAAGGCGCCGAAGTCCAGGCCGTAGGCGAGCTGCCAGGAGCGCTCGTCTTCGGCGTTGAAGTCGGACCAGTAGGAGTTGGCCAGGTAGATGGTCGAACCACCGTCACCCACGCCACCGCGGTCCTGGTACCAGCCGTAGTTGTAGCCGGTGCTGCCGGTGCTGCGCTGGTGCGCCAGGGTCACCGAGTGCGGGCCGAAGGCGTAGGTGGCCGCCAGGCTCCAGATGGTGTTTTCGTCACCGGTCAGCTCGGCTTTCTGGACGTACTTGCTGTTGATGTCCGACTTGTAGCCGTTGAAGTCCAGGGTCAGGGACTGGTCTGCCGCGATCGGGAAGACGTAGTTCATGCCCAGGTAGTGCTTCTTCATCACGTCTTCGATGTTCGACGTGTAGGCGGAAGCGGTGAAGTTATCGGTGAACTTGTAGCTGCCACCGAATACATCGATCGACTTCAGGTGGCCGCTGTCGCGACCTTCGGCGCTCTTGCGCGCTTCCTCGGTGAAGTGACCGGCATTCAGCTCCAGGCCTTCGATCTCCTTGGAGGTGATGAAGGTACCGGTGTAGCTCTCGGGCAGCAGGCGGCTGTCGTCGTACTGCAGCACCGGCAGCTCAGGCATCATGTCACCGTACTTGAGCACGGTGTTGGAGACGCGGAACTTGATGGCAGCGCCACCGCGAGCCAGGTTGTGCGGCGAGTTCTTCGGGTCGGTGTCGCTGGCCTTGAAGAAGTCGATGCCGGCAGCGCCGTTGCGGCCTTTGCCGCCATCCAGGCGCATTGCATACAGGCCAAAGGCGTCAACGCCCACGCCGACGGTGCCCTGGGTGAAACCGGAGGAGAATTTGCCGATGAACGCCTGGCCCCATTCGCTCTGGTCGTTCTTGCCGTGCTTCTTGTCACGGTTGATGAACGCGTTGCGCAGCAGAACGTTGGCGTGGCTGTCCTCGAGGAAGCCCTTGCTGTCGGCCTGATCGTTGGCCTGGGCCTGGGTCGCGGCGATCATCGCCAGAGCGACCAGGCTGATCCTGGTTTTCAACATGTTGTTTTCCTTATTTCTAAATCAAAAACGCTTTGCACCATTACGCCAGGAACCAACGCCCCTTCGTAGGTTCGACGCTGTGCGGATCCGAACTGAAAAGCCCGCCGACTGTGGTGTGGCGGGCTTTGAGCAGCAGCATGGCCAGTCGTGGCCAGCAAGCGTTGGCCGAATCCTATCTGCCTGCGATTACAAATGTCAAAAACTCGTGAATTGCAGGTTGATATAACCAATTTCACTGCCGTGACTGGTGCATTTTCATGCCACTTGAGGCAATCGGCAGTCATTTTGACTTCCGTGGGATTTTTCGGCATCAAACCGTGGAAAAGCGATATTTACAAACTGATACATATGTAAAGACAAGGCTTTACAAATACCCGAGCAGTAGTAAATAGCAAGCATTACCATTCGCGCCTGTTTTTCATTTACCCCTGCCCGGATGTTCCGATGCCCGTCCCCAATCGCCTGCCGTTCCTTGGCCTTGGCCTGTCACTGTTGATCAGCCCCAGCCTGGCCAGCGCCACCAGCACCACACTTCCCGAACTCTCGGTGACTGCCGAGAGCGAACGCGAAAAAGACAACCCACAGGTCAAGGAGGTCAGCACCGCAACCCGAACGTCGACGCCGGTGCGCTATGTGCCGCAAGCCATCGACACGGTGAAAACCTCCAACGTCATGGACTACGGCAGCAACACGCTGGGCAAGGCGCTGGAGGGCATTCCCAACGTCAGCAGCGGTGCCGATACGCGCTTCGACAGCATCCGTATTCGTGGCTTCGAGGCCAGCAACGACTTCTATCTGGACGGCATTCGCGACGACAGCCAGTACATTCGCGACCTGCATAACATCGAACGGGTCGAAGTCCTCAAAGGGCCCGCAGCCGTGCTTTATGGCCGTGGCAGCCAGGGCGGCATCGTCAATCGGGTGAGCAAGACGCCCGAGCAGGGACGGCGTTCGTCAATCGAAGCCCAGGGTGGCAGTGAAGACCTGCGCAGCCTGTATGCCGACCTCAGTGCCGACCCCAGCGACTCCATCAGCCTGCGCCTGAACATGGGCAACCAGGACAACAACAGTTTCCGCGATGGCATCGACGGTAGCCGGCAACTGTTTGCGCCGTCGATGAGCTGGCAGCTTTCCCCCGACCTCAACTGGCTGGTGCAGTACGAATACAGCCGCTACAACCGCACGCCTGACCGTGGCATTCCCGGTGTCGACGGGCGCCCAGCGGATGTCGGCCGCAGTACCACCTACGGCGACACCCAGCGCGACTACATCGATGACCGCGCGCAATCGTTGCGCTCTCGCCTGAACTATCAGCTCAATGAAACCTGGCAATTGCGCCACACCCTTGGCCTGTTCAAGCTCGACAGCGACTTCGACAACACCTACCTGACCGGCTACAACGCCAGCAACCAGACGGTCACCCGCCAGCGCTGGCAACAGGACCTGACCACCCGCAATCTGTTCAACAACCTGGAAGCCGAAGGTGATTTCGCCACCCTCGGCCTTGAGCACAAGCTGTTGATCGGGCTGGAGTTCGGCAATCAGCGCCGCGACCCGACGCTGTACACCGCCGCGCCGGTCTCGGCCGGGGGCAGCCCGGTCCCCCCTTTGAATGTCTACAACCCCGACCGCAGCCTGCAGCACAATGGCCGCATGGTGGTGTCGAGCGACAACCACACCGTGGTCGACAGCCGCGGGCTCTACCTGCAGGACCAGATCCGCCTGAATGACCAATGGCAATTGCTGGCCGGGGTGCGTTTCGACCAGTTCGAGGTAGAGACCACCAACAAGGTCCGCAATGTGTCCGAGAAACAGGACAGCAATACCACCAGCCCGCGCCTGGGCGTGGTCTACACACCTTGGCGCGACCACTCCTTCTATGCGTCGTGGAGCAAGACTTTCTCGCCCGTGGGCGGCGGTTTGATCGGCATCACCCCAGGCGCGCCGGGCAACACCAACGACACCAGCCCGGAGCTGACCCGGCAGAAAGAGATCGGGGTGAAAAGCGACTGGCTGGACGAGCGCCTGAGCACCACCCTCGCCATATATGAACTGGAACTCTACAACCGCCGCACCCGCGACCCGAACAACCCGGAGATCACCTTGCTCAGCGGCCTCCAGCGCTCGCGCGGCATCGAACTGACCGCCACCGGCAATATCGTCGGCAACTGGTATGTACGCGGCGGCATTGGCCTGCAGGATGCAACCATCGTCAAGGACAACAATGGCCTGGAGGGCAATCGCATCAACGATGTGGCCAAACGCAACGGCAGCCTGTTCGTGACCTGGAAACCCGAACTGGGCTGGTATGCCGAGACCGGGCTGACACTGGTCGGCGAACGCTACGCCGACAACCAGAACACCACGGTATTGCCAGGCTACGGCCGTTGGGATGCACTGGCAGGGTTCCGTACCCATGACTGGGATGTGCGGGCAGCGCTGAGCAACATCACCGACAAGACCTACTACAGCTCGGCTACCAGTGCCGCGCAGATCCAGGTCGGCGACCCGCGCAGCCTGGTGGTGTCCGGTACCTACAGTTTCTGATCAGCCGTCTGCGCCTTGTACAAACGAAAACGCCACCGCAATTGCGGTGGCGTTTTTCATGGGGCGGGCTCCAGCCCTGGTCAGCGCCAGACCCCCAGCAGCGCATCCAGCTCAGCATCGCTGATCAGCCCTTGAGGATAGCGGCCGTCAAGCAGACGTCGTGGGTCGGTCGTCCTGACCCTTTTGCCTCCATGGTGTTTCAACCACTGCGCCACAACGCTGAGCGATTGGTGATTGACTGCCGATGGGCGCAAAGCCGTCTCACTTGCTGCGTTCATGTCCACACGTACTCCCTGGGCCCGTGAGCGGCTAATTTACGTCGTGATTGTTACAGAACCGTGTGCCCGGCCTGACTGGTAACTCTCTGAAAAACAATACAAAACGTATGCCATCCAGCCTTCCGAGTATCGTTCAGGCAAAAAAAAGCCCGTCATCCGACGGGCTTCTTCGTGCGGCCTGTATCAGCGCTTGACCGGTGCCGGCTGCTGCTGGGTCAGGCAGTGGATGTTGCCACCGCCGAGCAGCAGCTCACGGCCCGGTATCATCACCACTTCGTGGTCTGGGAAGACCTTCGCCAGAATCGCTCTGGCCTGGGCATCTGCCGGGTCATTGAAGCTCGGTGCAATGATGCCGCCGTTGACGATCAGGAAGTTCACGTACGAACCGGCCAGGCGCACCGACGGGTCGCGCTCCTGGCTACCGGCCACCTGATCGACGCCCGCGCACTCTTCTTCAGTGGCGAACAGTGGGCCGGGGATCGGCATCTTGTGCACCACGAACTCGCGGCCTTTGGCATCACGGGTGTTTTTCAGCACCTCGTAGGCGGCGTGGCAACGGGCGTAGTTGGGGTCGTTGGAATCATCGGTCCAGGCCAGTAACACTTCACCTGGGCTGACGTAACAGCAGAAGTTGTCGACGTGGCCGTCGGTTTCGTCGTTGTACAGGCCATCGGGCAACCAGACGATGGTTTCCACCGCCAGCTGCTCGCGCAGGATCTCTTCGATCTGCTCACGGTTCAGGTGCGGGTTGCGGTTGCGGTTCAGCAGGCATTCTTCGGTGGTGATCAGGGTGCCTTCACCATCGACATGAATCGAACCGCCTTCAAGCACGAAGCCTTCGGTGTGGTAGCGCTGGCAGCGCTCCATTTCCAGCACCTTGGCCGCCAGTTCCTCGTCACGGTTCCATGGCGCATACAGGCCACCGTCGAAGCCGCCCCAGGCATTGAAGCCCCAGTCCACGCCGCGCACTTCACCGTGGTCGTTGATCACGAAGGTCGGGCCGGTGTCGCGCACCCAGGCGTCATCGTTGCTGATTTCCACCACACGAATGTTCGGCAGGTCGAGCTGACGACGGGCGTTTTCGTACTGACCGGCAGAAACAGCCACCGTCACCGGCTCGAAGCGGGCGATTGCCTTGGCCAGGGTGACATGCGCAGCCTGTGCAGGCTTGCCGCCCAGGCGCCAGTTGTCCGAGCGCTCTGGCCAGACCATCCAGACCTGGCTTTGCGGCGCCCATTCGGCGGGCATGTGGAAACCGTCGGCGCGGGGGGTGGAGTTGAGGGTTTTCATGGGTAACCTCTGCAAAGGCACTGGGCCGATGGTCGATGGATAGCAAGTGAATGTGACATTTCCGACGGTGCGTGATCCCCGCCGCAACTGGTTAATTTATAACCGATACATATCGACTTTAAAAGCCTTATTGCTGCGTTAATCTTAAAAGAATTCCCATTATTACCGATATAGATCGACAAATGCCCTGCCAAGGTCTCTCTGCACTCGACCTTGGATATAATCTCTTGGCGTAGGCTGCACCCGCATGCCAAAAAGCCTCAAGATGAAACCTGTTTCATCTTTCTACTGAGGAAGCCGGGCTTGTGGCCGATAACCCGGTGCGAAGATGAAATCGACAGGTGGGCGCGTGCTGGCTCACCGCCAGCCGATCTAGGCTCAGTTTGCCAAGGCGGCGGACTTAGAGCGGACCTTTCAAGGTCGGACCTTCAGCACACTGACCGAAGAACTTCCATGAACATCATAGCGACCGAGATACCCGACGTAGTCATCATCGAACCTAAGGTCTTCGGCGACAGCCGTGGCTTCTTCTTCGAAAGCTTCAATGCCCGTGAATTCAAGAAACAGACCGGGTTCGACGGTCACTTTGTCCAGGACAACCATTCGCGCTCCCAGCGCGGCGTGCTGCGCGGTCTGCATTACCAGATCGACAACCCTCAGGGCAAACTGGTGCGTGTGGTGCAGGGCGAAGTGCTGGACGTGGCCGTGGACATCCGCCGCAGCTCGCCATATTTCGGCCGCTGGGTGGCCCGGCACCTTACCGCCACCGACCACCTGCAGTTCTGGATCCCGCCGGGGTTCGCCCACGGTTTCCTGGTGCTGAGCGAGACGGCCGACTTCCTGTACAAGACCACCGACTACTACAACCCCGCAGCGGAGCGCTCGATCCGCTGGGACGACCCTGATCTGGCCATCGACTGGGGCGTGGAGACCCCGGCCCTGTCGGCCAAGGACCAGGCGGCCGTGTGGTTGAAAGACGCGGACCTGTTCCCATGAAGATTCTCGTCTGTGGCCACCATGGCCAGGTCGCTCAGGCACTGCAGGCGCAGTTGAACGGTCTCGGCGAATTACATCTGCTTGGCCGAAACCAACTGAACATGGCCTGCCCCGAGGCGCTACGCGAGCCTTTGCGACGCCTGGCACCGCAGCTGATCATCAACGCCGCCGCCCATACCGCGGTGGACCAGGCCGAAACCGAACCGGACCTGGCCTTCGCGATCAACGCTGAAGGCCCGCGGGTTCTGGCCGAAGAGGCGGTGCGCCTGGGTGCGCTGCTGATCCACTACTCCACCGACTATGTCTTCGATGGCGAAAAGGCCCTGCCCTATACCGAAGCCGACCGCCCCAACCCGCTGGGTGTCTACGGCCGCAGCAAACTGGCCGGGGAACAAGCCATCGCCGCAGTGGATGGTGAGCACCTGATCCTGCGCACCAGTTGGGTGTACTCGCTGTACGGGCGCAATTTCCTGCTGACCATGCAACGCCTGCTGCAGGAAAAACCGCAGCTGCGTGTGGTCAACGACCAGATCGGCGCCCCCACCTGGGCCACGACCATCGCCGTCGCCACCCGGGAACTCATCGAGCGCTGGCAAGCCGGCCAGCGCGGCGCCTGGGGCACCTATCACCTGGCCGCCCAAGGCGAAACCTCCTGGTTTGGCTTCGCCCAGGCGATTGGCGAACAACTCAAGGCGCGCGGCCTGCCTTGCGCCGAGCTGCTGCCGATCCCTTCCAGCGAGTATCCGACCCCGGCGCGTCGCCCGGCCAACTCACGCCTGGACTGCTCGCGCCTGGCCCGAGAGTGGGACGTACACTTACCGCACTGGCAGCAAGCGCTGATCGACTGCCTCAAGTAGCGCATAATTGCGCCAGACCCATCTGGCGCACTTACGCGATGATTGCAAAACCCACGTCCCCTCGCCGTCCCCGCTGGCGCAGCCTGGCCCTGCTGGCCCTGTGTCTGGCGCCACTGCTGTGGCCGCTGCACCATCTGGCCGAGCGCTACTACCAGGACGAACTGGCCTCGCAGAACCGCCAGACCCTCGACCTGTACGTCGCCAACCTGCTCGGCACCCTGCACCGCTACGAAACCCTGCCGCAGATCCTCGGCGACCTGCCGGCACTGCGCGGCGTGCTGGCCGACCCGTTCCGCCTCGAGGCGGTCACCAACGCCAACCGCCTGCTCAAGGACATCGTCCAGCAGACCGGCGCCGAGGTGATGTACCTGATGGACGTCAGCGGCAACACCCTGGCCGCCTCCAACTGGGACAAGCAGGACAGCTTCGTCGGCCGCAACTTCTCGTTCCGCCCGTACTTCATCGAAGCCATGGCCGGCCGCCTGGGTCGTTTCTTCGGCCAGGGCACCACCTCGGCCAAACGCGGCTACTTCTTCGCTGCCGCCGTGCGCGACCGCGAGCGGATCGTCGGCGTGCTGGTGGTCAAGGTCGACCTGGACCATACCGAAACCCTCTGGGGCCGGACCCCCGAGCAACTGCTGCTGACCGACCACAATGGCGTGGTGATTCTCACCTCGCGCCCCGACTGGCGCTTTCGCGCCACCCGCGAGCTGACCGACGCCGAGCGCCAGGCGATCGTCGCCATCCAGCCCTACCCGACCCAGGCCCCGCAACCGCTGGTGCTCAACCAGGACGCCTGGCTCACCCAGACCCGCGACATCAAGGAAACCGGCTGGCAGGTCAGCATCCTCGCCCCGCGCCTGTTGGTCGATCGCTCGGTGCAGACGGTAATGGCCATCGGCGCCGGCGCGCTGCTGGTGCTGATGTTGTTCGCCGGCCTGGTGATGCAGCGGCGCCGCCACTACATCGACCGCATCGACTTCGAGGCCCGTGGTCGCCAAGAGCTGGAAACCCGCGTGGCCGAGCGTACCGCCGCCCTCGAAGGCCTCAACACCCGGCTGAAAAGCGCCGTGCTGGAACGCGAGAACGCCCAGCAGGAGCTGGTGCGCGCCCAGGACGAACTGGTCCAGGCTGGCAAGCTGTCGGTGCTGGGCACCATGTCGGCGAGCATCAGCCACGAGCTCAACCAACCCCTGGCGGCGATCCGCAGCTACGCCGAGAACGCCGAAATCCTGCTCGACCACCAGCGCACCGAGGACGCCCGCGGAAACCTCAAGCTGATTGGCGAACTGACCGGGCGCATGGCGTCGATCATCGCCCACCTGCGCGCCTTTGCCCGTCGCGACCGCCACGCCCCGGAAAGCGTGGCCCTGCAACCGGCACTGGATGATGCCCTGGCCTTGCTGGCCAAGCGCCGTCGGGCGATGGCCGTGGAGCTGATCCGCGACCTGCCCGAGGCCACCCTGTGGGTGCAGGCCGGCGAAACCCGACTGCGCCAGGTGCTCGGCAACCTGCTGGCCAACGCTCTCGACGCCCTGACGGAAAAGGCCAACCCGCGGCGCCTGTGGCTGAGTGCCGAAAAGCACGATGAATACGTCTACCTGTACATTCGCGACAATGGCCCGGGGTTCAGCCGCCAGGCTTTGGAGCACGCCAAGGAGCCGTTCTTCACCACCAAGACCCGCACCCAGGGCCTGGGCCTGGGTCTGGCCATCTGCGAAAGCCTGATGCGCACGCTGGGCGGTGAACTGCTGCTGGCCAACCACCCTGAAGGTGGCGCCCTGCTCACCCTGCAACTGCGCGTGGCCGCACCCGGCGCTACCTTGCCCACTTCGGAGGACCCCTCGGCATGACGACCGAGCCTTACATCGACAGCCAGGCCCAGGTGATCCTGGTCGACGACGACCCACACTTGCGCCAGGCCCTGAGCCAGACCCTCGACCTGGCCGGGCTCAAGGTGGTCGCACTGGCTGACGCCCAAGGCCTGGCCGAGCGCATCGAGCCTGACTGGCCGGGCGTGGTGGTCAGCGATATCCGCATGCCTGGCATCGACGGCCTGCAACTGCTGGAACAGTTGCACGGTCGCGACAGCGAACTGCCGGTGCTGCTGATTACCGGCCACGGCGATGTGCCGCTGGCGGTGCAGGCCATGCGCGCGGGCGCCTACGACTTCCTGGAAAAGCCCTTCGCCAGCGATGCCCTGCTCGACAGCGTGCGTCGCGCCCTGGCCCTGCGCCGCCTGGTGCTGGACAACCGCAGCCTGCGCCTGGCCCTGAGCGACCGTCAGCAGCTGGCCACCCGGCTGGTCGGTCACTCACCGTCAATGCAGCGCCTGCGTGAACAGATCGGCGCCCTGGCAGGCACCCGTGCCGATGTCCTGATCCTCGGTGAGACCGGTGCTGGCAAAGAGGTGGTCGCCCGCGCCCTGCACGACCTGTCCAGCCGCCGCGAGGGTCCGTTCGTGGCCATCAACGCCGGTGCGCTGGCCGAGTCGGTGGTCGAAAGCGAGCTGTTCGGCCACGAGCCGGGCGCTTTCACCGGTGCGCAGAAGCGCCGCATCGGCAAGTTCGAGTTCGCCAACGGCGGCACGCTGTTCCTCGACGAGATCGAGAGCATGAGCCTGGACGTGCAGGTAAAGCTGCTGCGCCTGTTGCAGGAGCGGGTGGTCGAACGCCTCGGTGGCAACCAGCTCATCCCGCTGGATATCCGCATCATCGCGGCCACCAAGGAAGACCTGCGCACCTCTGCCGACCAGGGCCGCTTCCGCGCCGACCTCTACTACCGCCTGAACGTGGCGCCGCTGCGCATCCCCCCATTGCGCGAACGCGGTGACGACATCCTCGTGCTGTTCCAGCACTTCGCCGATGCCGCCAGCCAGCGCCATGGCCTGCCACCTCACAGCCTGCAACCGGCCCAGCGGGCCATGCTGTTGCGCCATGACTGGCCGGGCAACGTGCGCGAACTGCAGAACGCTGCCGAACGCTTTGCCCTGGGCCTGGAGCTGGCCCTCGATGGCCAGGCACCGGCGGCTGCCCCCAGCGCAGCGCCGATATTGTTGGGCAACCTCAGCGAGCAGGTCGAGCAGTTCGAGCGCTCGCTGATCGCCGCCGAACTGGCCCAGCCCCATGGCTCCATGCGCAGCCTCGCCGAAGCCCTCGGCATCCCGCGCAAGACCCTGCACGACAAGCTGCGCAAGCACGGCCTGCATTTCGAAGGCGGTAGCAGCGGCAGCGACGACCACGAGGAAAACCGCCCATGAGTTCCGATAGCCAATACCTGCAGTCCGTGCTGCACGGCGACATTCCGCTAACCCGTGAAATGGGCCTTGAAGTCATCGATTGGCAAGCCCAGACCCTGCGCCTGCAACTGCCGCTGGCCGCCAACGTCAACCACAAGAGCACCATGTTCGGCGGCAGCCTGTACTGTGCTGCGGTGTTGGTGGGATGGGGCTGGCTGCACCTGCGCCTGCGCGAACTGGGCATCGATGATGGGCATATCGTCATCCAGGAAGGCCAGATCAACTACCCGCTGCCGGTGACCGGCGCGGCGGTGGCGCGTTGCACGGCGCCGGACGAAAAGACCTGGGAACGGTTCCTGACCATGTACCAGCGCCGCGGACGGGCACGGCTGACATTAGCGACCACTGTCTGCAACGCTGGCAGCGATGAGCCCGCCGTCACTTTCAGCGGGCAGTACGTTTTACATCGCTGAAGCGAGCTGGATCAGCGCCTGGCGCCAGCTGGCGGCGGCGGGCAGAGCCAGGAAGAACGGATTGAGCAGCGACTCGCGGGCAGGGTAGCGGAATGGCTGGCCATCCAGGCCAATCACTTCGCCCCCAGCACCTTCCAGCACGCCCTGCGCCGCAGCCGTGTCCCATTGCGAGGTCGGCGCCAAGCGCGGGTAGCAGTCGGCGCTGCCTTCGGCCAACAGGCAGAATTTCAGCGAGCTGCCGATATTGGCCAGCTCCAGTTCACCCACGGCAGCGCCCAGGCCAGCCAGCAGCGCTTCCTGCTGCGGGCTGGAATGACGACGGCTTGCCACCACGGTGAAACGGCCATCGACGGGCGGCGCATTGCGCACTTGAACAGGCAGCGCCTCGGCAGCCCTTTCAGAGCGCCAGGCGCCGAAGCTGCGGCCACCGAAATAGCAGCGTCCGTTGGTCGGCATCGACACCACGCCAAACACCACCTCGCCGTTCTCGATCAGCGCGATGTTGACGGTGTATTCCTCACTGCCGGCAATGAACTCCTTGGTGCCGTCGAGCGGGTCAACCAGCCACCAGCGGCTCCAGCCCCGGCGCTCGGCCAGTGGGATATTGCAGTCCTCTTCGGAGAGCACCGGAATTTTCGGCGCCAGCGCCAGCAAGCCATCGGCAATGACCCGATGCGCAGCCAGGTCCGCGGCCGTCACCGGCGAATCGTCGGCTTTGTTGGTCACCGCCACGTCGGCGCGCCAAAACGGCAGAATGGCCTCGCCGGCCAGCTGGGCGAGCTTGACCACTTCGTGCATCAGTTGCAGGTCGTTCATGCTTCGAGCAGCCCCCGCTGGATCAACAGGTCACGGGCCAGATACAGCGCCGCCAATGCTCGTCCCTCGGTGAACTGCGGGTGCATGGCCAGGGCCGAAAGCTCGCGCAGGTTGACCTTGTCGACCCGCATCGGCTCCGGCTCGTCGCCCTCCAGGCGCTCCTCGTAGAGGTCGCTGGCCAGCACCACCTGGATCTTCTGGCTCATGTAGCCAGGCGAAAGCGACAGTTCGGTCAGGTGCTCCAGCTGGCGAGCGCCGAAGCCAGCTTCTTCCTTGAGCTCGCGGTCGGCGGCGGCCAGCACGTCCTCGCCCGGCTCGATCAGGCCTTTGGGCAACGACAGCTCGTATTCGTCGGTGCCGCCGCAGTATTCCTCCACCAGCACCGCGTGCTCGGCATCGAGCATGGCCACGATCATCACCGCGCCGTAGCCGTTGCCACGGCCGACCAGGCGCTCATAGGTGCGCTCGTTGCCATTGCTGAAGCGCAGCTGCACGGCCTCGACCCGGAACAGGCGGCTGCTGGCGACGATCTCGCGACTGAGGACGGTGGGTTTCTGGCGCATGGGGCGGCTCCTTGGCGTGAACGGGTTACTATACCGTGGCTAGCCGACTGATCGAGAGTTTCCCATGCCTGTTCTTCCCTGGTCCGCCATCGACACCGTCCTGCTGGACATGGACGGCACCCTGCTCGACCTGCACTACGACAACCGCTTCTGGCTCGACCACCTGCCCCAGCGCTACGCCGAGCTGCATGGGGTCAGCCGGGCCATGGCAGAAATGGAGCTGCAGCCGCTGTTCGAGCGCAATGCCGGCACCCTCAACTGGTACTGCCTGGATTTCTGGAGCCGCGAGCTGAAATTGCCGATTCGCGAGCTCAAGCGCGAAATCGCCGACCTGATCGCCCTGCGGCCCGATGCCGATACCTTTCTCGCGGCCATCCGCAAGGCGGGCAAGCGCGTGGTGATGATCACCAATGCCCACCGCGATTCCCTGTCACTGAAGCTGGAGCGGGTGGAACTGGCGCCGTATTTCGAACGGCTGATCAGTTCGCACGATTACGGTTACCCGAAGGAAAACGCGCAGTTCTGGGACGCCTTGAAGGCGGATATCGGCTTTGATCCGCAGCGCAGCCTGTTCATCGATGACACCCTGGCCATCCTGCGCAGTGCACGACGCTTTGGTGTGGGGCACCTGCTGGCGGTGCGCCAACCGGACAGCAGGGCGCAGCCGCGCGATACCGAGGAGTTTGCGGCGGTCGAGGACTACCGGGAGTTGCTGGTAGGCCTGTGAGGGCCTCTTCGCGGGGCAAGCCCGCTCCCACAAGAGATCGCGCACCTCTGTAGGAGCGGGCTTGCCCCGCGAATGGGCCGGACCTGGCGGTAGAGATCAGTCAGGAATACGCAGCACCTGCCCCGGATAGATCTTGTCCGGGTGCTTGAGCATCGGCTTGTTGGCCTCGAAAATCTTGTTGTACTGGCCGGCATTGCCATACACGACCACAGAGATCGCTGACAGCGTGTCGCCCTTTTTCACCGTGACGAACCTTGCCGCCGCCACGACCGGCCCGGTCACGGTAATCTGGTCATCGACGCTGGCTACCCCCTCGATGTTGCCGGCGGCGAGAATGATCTTCTCTTTCTCCTCCTGGCTGGCCACCTCGCCCTTGAGAATGACCTTGTCACCCTCTACAGTGGCCGAGATGTTCGGGTTGCCCAGGCCGACACTTTCCACGTGTTTCTTCAGCTGCTCTTCGGCATTGGCATTGCCGGGAGTCAGCAGGTCGATCAACTTCTCGCCGGCTTCCTTCACGAAACTGAACAGGCTCATGACGCGCTCCTTGTTGACGTAAACCTCGGAGCCAGGAGTCTAGGCCAGGATTGCCCTGCCCGCCCCTCTGCGACCAATCGACGCGGTCTATCAAGGCATAGATCCTAGCGATTAGACGCGCCCGGCCCGGCGGCCTAGGCTGGTGCTATCAAATAGCCGCCGGTTATCTCGCTCGATGCAAAGCAAACCTCCGGTCTGCGCGGCCTCCATGCCTCTGGCCCTGCCTGCCGCCAGCAACACCTATGACTACGTCCAGCTCAGCGACGGCGAACGCGCCTGCACGCCGCTGGCCGAAGAAGTCGCGCTGGCCATTGCCTACAACGGCCTGAACCAGGCTGTCATGCTGGTCAGCCCCACCGACCTGGAAGACTTCGCGGTCGGTTTCAGCGTTGGCAGCGGCATCGTCGAAGGCACTTCGGAAATCTATGACCTGAAACTCTCGGGCAGCGGTTCGGCGATGTATGCCGACCTGGAGATTTCCAGCCGTGCCTTCTGGAACCTGAAGAACCAGCGTCGCCAGCTGGCCGGCACCAGTGGCTGTGGCCTGTGCGGGGTGGAAGCCCTGGAGCAGGCGCTGCCGGAACTGACCGCACTGCCTGGCGCACCGTTGCCGCCAACGCAATGGCTGGCGGGCCTGCGCGAGCGCATCGATGCGTTCACCCCGCTGGGCCAGCACTGCGGTGCCGTGCACGCTGCGCTGTTCATGAACGCCCAGGGCGAATTGCTGATGGGCCGCGAAGACATCGGCCGGCACAACGCCCTCGACAAGCTGATCGGCGCGCTGCTGCGCCAAGGCATCGGCACCGAGGGCGGCCTGGCCATCGTCACCAGCCGCTGCAGCCTGGAGCTGATCCAGAAGGTGCTGCGCGCCGGCATCCAGACCCTGGTCAGCCTCTCGGCGCCTACTGGCCTGGCCCTGCAATGGGCGCGCAAGCACAACCTCAACCTCATTCATCTGCCCAAACACAGTGCACCGCGGGTCTACAGCCCAGCGGCGGAGTCGTAACAGTCGTGACCTCGTACCAGCAACTCCCGGACAACGCCCCAGCCTCCACCCCTCGCTACCAGCCCTACCACGGCCCCGCCGGTGGTTGGGGCGCGCTGCGCAGCGTGGCCAAGGCCTGGGTCGGCAGCGACAACGCGCTGAAGAACATCCGCGCCCTGCTCAAGACCAACCAGAACGGCGGCTTCGACTGCCCCGGCTGCGCCTGGGGCGATTCGCCCGAGAGCGGCATGGTCAAGTTTTGCGAGAACGGTGCCAAGGCGGTCAACTGGGAGGCCACCAAACGCCGCGTCGATGCGGCGTTCTTCGCGCGCTACAGCGTCAGCGCGCTGCTGCAGCAGAGCGACTACTGGCTTGAGTACCAGGGCCGCCTGACTGAACCGATGGTCTACGACCCACAGAGCGATCGCTACCAACCGATCGCCTGGGATGCCGCCTACGCCCTGATCGCCCGTGAACTGAACAAACTGGCCACCCCCGACCAGGCCGAGTTCTACACCTCCGGTCGCGCCAGCAACGAAGCGGCCTACCTGTATCAGCTGTTCGTGCGCGCCTACGGCACCAACAACTTCCCTGACTGCTCGAACATGTGCCACGAAGCCAGTGGTGTGGCCCTGGGCCAGAGCGTCGGGGTCGGCAAGGGCACGGTCACCTATGACGACTTCGAGCATGCCGATGCGATCTTCGTCTGGGGCCAGAACCCGGGCACCAACCACCCACGCATGCTCGACCCCCTGCGCGACGCGGTGAAACGTGGTGCCCAGGTGGTCTGCGTCAACCCGCTCAAAGAGCGTGGCCTGGAGCGCTTCCAGCACCCGCAGAACCCGCTGGAGATGCTGACCAACAGCGACCGCCCGACCAACACCGCGTTCTTCCGCCCGGCTCTGGGCGGTGACATGGCCTTGCTGCGCGGCATGGCCAAGTTCGTCGTGCAATGGGAGCGCGAAGCCCAGGCCAACGGCGAACCGGCAGTCTTCGACCATGTGTTCATCGCCGAGCACGGCCATGGCGTGCAAGAGTACCTGGCAGCGGTGGACGCCACCTCATGGGAGCACATACAGGCGCAATCCGGCCTGACCCTGGCCGACATCGAACTGGCTGCACGCATGTATTGCCGTGGCAAGCGGGTAATCATGTGCTGGGCGATGGGCATCACCCAGCACCGCCATTCGGTGCCGACCATCCAGGAAATCGTCAACCTGCAGATGTTGCGCGGCAACCTTGGCGTGCCGGGCGCCGGCCTGTGCCCGGTACGTGGCCACAGCAACGTGCAGGGCGACCGCACCATGGGCATCAACGAGCGCCCACCGGTGGCACTGCTCGATGCCATCGAAAATCGCTTCAACTTCCGGGTGCCACGGCACAACGGTCACAACACCGTCGAGGCGATCCACGCCATGCTCGATGGCCGCTCGAAAGTGTTCATCGGCCTTGGCGGCAACTTCGCCCAGGCCACCCCGGACACCGAACGGACCGCGCAAGCCCTGCGCAACTGCGAACTCACCGTACACATCAGCACCAAGCTCAACCGCAGCCATCTGATCCACGGCAAGCAGGCACTGATCCTGCCGTGCCTGGGCCGCACCGACATCGACCTGCAGGCCGATGGGCCGCAGGCGGTCACCGTGGAAGACTCGTTCAGCATGGTCCACGCCTCCAATGGCCAGCTCAAGCCGCTTTCGCCCCAGATGCGCTCGGAGCCTGCCGTGGTCGCCGGTATCGCGGCCGCCACCCTGGGCAAGCACCCAGTGGACTGGCACTGGCTGGTGGCCGACTACGCGCGCATCCGCGACCTGATCGGCGACACCATTGCCGGCTTTGCCGACTTCAACCAGCGCCTGGCCCACCCGGGCGGCTTCTACCTGGGCAACAGCGCCGCCAGCCGCCAGTGGAAGACCACCACGGGCCGCGCCAACTTCAAGGCCAACCTGCTGCCCGATACCCTGATCGACGAGCGCGTCCGCGCCAGCGGCCAATTGCCTGACCTGATCATGCAGTCGATGCGCTCCCATGATCAGTACAACACCACCATCTACGGCCTGGACGACCGTTACCGAGGTGTGCGCGGCCAGCGCGAGGTGCTGTTCGCCAACGAGGCCGACATCATCCGCCTGGGCTTCCAGCCTGGGCAGAAGGTCGACATCGTCTCGTTGTGGGGTGATGAGCATGTGCGCCGTGTGCATGGCTTCACATTGCTGGCCTTCGACATCCCTGCCGGGCAGGCGGCGGCGTATTATCCGGAAGTGAACCCGCTGATCCCGCTGGAAAGCATCGGCGACGGCAGCCATACGCCGACGTCCAAGTTCGTTGCCATCAAGCTGGAACGCGCCCGGGACGACGGTCGAATCCTGTAAGCGGAAACGCCCCGGCAAAAATGAAAAAAGCCCTGTTCCGCGAGGTTCAGGGCTTTGTCATAAATAGCTCAGACACGCGAAAAACGATAAAGTTTCACAGCAAATACAGCAACTTAGAGAATTGTGTACAACTCGTGTTACTCGTCGGATTTTCGTTGCCAGCCGCCCTCCGTAGCCTCAAATTCGCCCACGTCATCCCTATGAGGCTCTCTTGATGAAGAAGTACTCCTCGATTCTGTTGTTGTCTTTCAGCTTGCTCAGCGGCGTTGCCATGGCAGGCGGCAATACCGAGGCTGGCATTGGCGGCGCATTGGGTGGGGTACTCGGCTCCGTAGTGGGCAACTCCATCGGTGGTAGCACTGGCGGTGCCATTGGCGCTGGTCTGGGCGGTGCGGCCGGCGGTGCCCTGGGTGCCGACAAGCGCCAGCGTGGCGAGGCCGCCATCGGTGGCGCCCTGGGCGCTGCAGGCGGTAACGTGGTCGGTCGCTCGATGGGCGGCACCACCGGTAGCTACATCGGTGCAGCCGCAGGCGGTGGTGCCGGTGGTGCGTTGGGTAACTACATGGGCAACAAGGCCGATGAAGACGAGCGCCATGACGACCGTCGCTACCGTCGTGACTACGACGACCGTCGCCATTACGACCGTGGCCGCCACTACGGCCACCGCAAGCACCGTCACTGGCGCCACTGATACCTGAGGCTCAGCCTGCGGGTAAAAAGAGCCCTGCCCTCACCGGCAGGGCTTTTTCATGCCTGCGAGTCGAGTTGCAGGCCGGCCAGGATCATCTGCAGCGTCTCGGGCAGCGGCACCGGCCTGGCGCTGGCGCGCTCGATGAACACCTGCACCACCGTCCCTGCCGCGCACGCATCGGTCTCTCCCGGGCGGTAAAGCGCCAGGCGGTACTCCACCGTGCTGCCCGCCAACCGCGCCACCCCCAGCCCCACCTCCAGTACATCCGGGAAGCCCGGCAAGGTGAAGAAGTCTGCCGCCGAACTCACCACGAACGCTGCCAGCTCTCCATCGCGCAGGTCCAGGTCGGCCTGTTCCACGAGGAAGGCCTGGATGGCGGTTTCGAAGAAGCCATGCACGGTGGCGCCGGCGATGTGGCCGTTGACATCGTTGTCCTGGGGGCGAGTGAGGATTGGGTGGAAGTGGGAGAAGGCCGTGCGGTTGGGAGATTCGGTCATCTGTCAGGCCTGTGTCTTGGCAGTGGATGCATACAGTGAAACAGAAATTCCAGTTTTTGACTGCCTTCCACAATGACCGTGTCAGTTTTCAGAAAACAAAAAGCCGCCCCAAGGGGCGGCTTTGGCGTTACGGCTGGCGTCAGCTTACAGCTGTGGGCCAGCTGCCTTGATGGCGTCGGAAACTTCGAACTTCTTGAAGTTTTCGATGAACAGCTTGGCCAGGCCTTGGGCGGCCTCGTCGTAGGCAGCCTTGTCAGCCCAGGTGGCGCGTGGGTTGAGCAGCTCGGTGTCAACGCCCGGAACGGCCTTCGGCACGTCCAGGTTGATGATGTCCAGGTGCTCGGTTTCGGCGCCGACCAGAGCACCGCTCTGGATGGCAGCGATCACGCCACGGGTGGTCGGAATGCTGAAGCGCTTGCCAACGCCGTAGCCGCCGCCGGTCCAGCCGGTGTTGACCAGGTAAACCTTGGAACCGAAGGCCTTGATGCGCTTGATCAGCAGCTCGGCGTAGACGCCAGCCGGGCGCGGGAAGAACGGTGCGCCGAAGCAGGTGGAGAAGGTCGACTTGATGCCGCCGCCCGAACCCATCTCGGTGGAACCAACCAGCGCGGTGTAGCCGGACAGGAAGTGGTAGGCAGCCTGCTCGTTGTTCAGGATCGACACCGGCGGCAGAACGCCAGTCAGGTCGCAGGTCAGGAAGATGACCGCGTTCGGCTCACCGCCCAGGTTCTTCTCGGAGACCTTCGCGACGTGCTCCAGCGGGTAGGCGGCACGGCTGTTCTGGGTCAGGCTGACATCGGTGTAGTCAGCGTGCTTGGCATCGTTGATGACGACGTTTTCCAGCACTGCACCATGTTTGATGGCTTTCCAGATGACCGGCTCGTTCTTCTCGGACAGGTCGATGCACTTGGCATAGCAGCCGCCTTCGATGTTGAAGACAACGCCTTCACCCCAACCGTGCTCGTCGTCACCAATCAGGTAACGGCTTTCATCAGCCGACAGGGTGGTCTTGCCAGTGCCGGACAGCCCGAAGAACAGGGTTACGTCGCCAGCTTCACCGATGTTGGCGGCGCAGTGCATCGGCAGTACGTCGGCAGCCGGCAGCAGGAAGTTCTGCACCGAGAACATGGCTTTCTTCATTTCGCCAGCGTAACGCATGCCAGCGATCAACACCTTCTTCTGGGCGAAGTTGATGATGACGCAACCATCGGAGTTGGTGCCGTCACGCTCTGGCACGCACTCGAAGTTGGCGACGTTCAGAACTTGCCACTCGTCGCGGCCAGCTGGGTTGTACTGCTCCGGGTTGATGAACAGGCAACGGCCGAACAGGTTCTGCCAGGCAGTCTGGGTGGTCATCTTCACCGGCAGGTAGTGCTCGGCAGCGGAGCCTACGTGAACGTAGGAAACGAAGTGATCCTGAGCGTTGTTGAACGCCTCGACGCGGTCCCACAGGGCATCGAACTTGTCGGCCGGGAACTTGCGGTTGATCGGGCCCCAGCCAATCTGGTCCTGGGTGGAAGGTTCTTCGACGATGAAACGATCAGCCGGCGAGCGGCCAGTACGGTGGCCAGTTTCGACTACCAGTGCGCCAGTATCGGCCAGCACGCCTTCACCGCGGGACAGCGCTTCTTTAACCAGCTCATCGACGCTCAGGTCGGTGTACACGGTGTTGTTGGCTTGCGTCATGAGATACCCCATCCGGCCCGAGGCCGAGTGCTCCAAACGTTTTGTAGTTGTCTCGAAAAAACTACTACAGCGAAAAAAGTGGCCGGATTATGCCAGAAACGCCCAAAAAAAGTAGGCCCCTCCTGTCAGAACTGCGCTTTTGCGCAATTCGACAGGAGATTCCCCTGTAATTAAACGTTTCAGTGGCGAGTTTCTGACGCCGCTTCCGTGCCGCCACCGGCAAACAGTTGCGCAACATCGCTGGCATCGAAGAAATAGCGCTGGTTACAGAACTGGCAATCGATCTCCACCGTGCCACCGCACTCCTCGACCAGCGCCTTGGCATCGTGCTCGCCCAAACTGACCAGCGCATTGCCGGAACGTTCGCGCGAGCAGCTGCATTTGAAGCGCAGTGGCTGGATGTCGAACAGGCGTACCGCGTCTTCGTGGTACAGGCGGTGCAGCAGGGTTTCGTTGTCTTCCGACCACTCTTCGGGCTTGAGCGTCTTGGCCAGGGCAATCACGTGCTGCCAGCTGTCTTCGCGTTCTTCATCGTCCGGCTGGCGATCACGCGGCAGCTGCTGCAGCAGCAGGCCACGGGCCTTGCCACCTTCGGCGTTGAGCCAGAAGCGGGTATTGAGCTGCTGCGACTGAACGAAGTAGTTGGTGAAGCACTCCGACAGGTTGGCGCCGTCCAGGTCGACGGTGCCCTGGTAGCGCTGGCCCTTCACCGGATCGATGGTCAAGGTCAGGTGGCCGCCGGGCATCAACTGCTCCAGGGTGGCATCGGCCGGGATCTGCTCCGCTTCATAGCGGGCCATGCCGCGGATGTCGCGCTCGCCCGAGCATTCGACCATCAACAGCGGGATCGGCCCTTCGGAGCGCGCCTGCAGGATCAGCAGGCCGTCGAACTTCAGCGCGCCCACCAGCAAGGCGGTTGCGGCCATCAGTTCGCCAAGCAATGCCTGCACCGGCTGCGGGTACTCATGACGCGCCAGCACCGCGGCGTAGCTGTCATCGAGAGACACCCACTCGCCGCGCACATCGCGCTCGTCGAAGATGAAACGTTGGGTGAAATCGGTATCAGGCAAATCGCTCATAGGTTTTGGCTATCTGAAAATGATGACAAAATGGTTACACGAGATGTCGAAAACGCCGAAATCTCGTGGCAGAGCGCTCAAAAAGCGCTCCGATTTCCTGTTGGCAATAGAGGTATTTTATGGACAATCGACCACTGTTCCAAGCAAGGTGGTCCTTGGGGCCATTGGCAGCCTGTACGCTGCTTCCCATCGCTCTACTGTGTTTCTGGTTATGGCCTATTGGCCAGATCCTGTGCCTGACTTTCGACGAGTGGCTATTCCATAGCCTCAACACGCCACTGGCCGACAATACGACCTGGCGCTACATCTGGACCGTCGGCAGCCTGCGCCCCTTCGACATCGTCGTCGGCCTGACCCTTCTGGCCTTGCTGATCCGTGGCAATTGGGTGTTCAAGGCCAGCCAGGTTCGCGAAGCCTTCTTTGGCTTTCTGGTCACGCTGCTCCTATTAGTGGTGATTCGCGCGCTGTTTTCCAAGTGGGTGGATGCAATGGGTTGGCAACATGACAGCCCATCGATGGTGTTCGACAACGTGGTGCATCTCAGCAGCTACTACCCGAACCTGGAAAAAGCCTGGGAGCTGAAGGACCGTTCCAGCAACAGTTTCCCGGGCGATCACGCCTCGGTGCTACTGATCTGGGCCTTGTTCATGAGCCTGTTCAGCCGCCGCCTGGTGCAGCACCTGGTGGTCTGGGGCCTGGCGTTCCTGTTCATGATGCCGCGGCTGGTGGCCGGAGCGCACTGGGGGCAGGACGATTACATCGGCGGCCTGCTGATGGCGGTACTGGCGTTGGGCTGGAGTTGCCATACGCCGTTGGCGGCCAAGGGCAGTGCCTTGCTGCTGCGCTGGACGGCACCTCTGTTCACCATCGCGGCCAAGCTACCGTTGGTCGGGCGACTGGCGGTGATGCGCTAGATCCCAGGGGCTGCTTTGCAGCCCATCGCAGCGGCCCCAGCTATTCAAAGCTGCCATGCAGCTGGTGAATCTGCCGCCGCTGCTTCTTGTTCGGCCGGCCATCGGTGGTAACCCCCATCGCCCCGGCCTTGCGCATCTCGGCCGCCTGCTCGCGCCGGCGCACACTGTCCTCAGTCTCTTCATACAGCGTCTGCGCCTCCGGCGCTCCACGCCGCACCACCGAAAGCGCCTTGACCACGACTGTGCGTTCGTCGAACCCGGTGCGAAGCACGAATTCATCACCTACCCGAGGTTCCTTGCCCGGCTTGCAGCGCTCGCCCCGGCAATGCACCTTGCCGCTCTCGATGGCAGCCTTGGCCAGCGCACGGGTCTTGTAGAAGCGCGCCGCCCACAGCCATTTGTCCAGGCGGACCTTGTCGTCTTCCTCGGCTTTTTGTGCCATCTCGTTACCTCGAATTCTGTCTTTCATCGAACTGTACTACCGTAACTGACGGATGCAAAAAGTCCCCGCCGTGCTTACAGTTCACCACCTTATCCGCAGGGTGTGCTTTGTGAAGAAATTTGACCATCTGACAGTGATCGGCCTGCGCGAGTGGGTGGCCCTGCCCGACCTCGGCGTGGCGGGCCTGCGCGCCAAGATCGACACCGGTGCCAGCACCTCAAGCCTGCATGCCACCGAGGTCGAGCCGTTCGAGCGTAACGGCCAACCTTGGGTGCGCTTCACCGCCCACCTCGGCTCGGTCGTGCAACTGCGCCACCGCCGCTGTGAAGCGCCGCTGGTGACCATGAAGACCATCAAGAGCTCCAACGGCCAGGCGCAGACCCGGTACGTGATCCGCACCACACTGGCCCTGGGCGATGCGGTCTGGGAAGTCGAGTTTACCCTGGCCTGCCGCAAGAACATGCGCTATCGCCTGCTGCTGGGTTCGAAGGCGCTCATACACGGCCAACTGGTGGTCAACCCCGGCCTGAAATACGTACAAGACAAACCGGCCTATCCGGCCACCCTCTCCCCTGTCACAGGTGCTGCATGAAGATCGCTGTGCTGTCGCGCAATCCGCGTCTGTATTCCACCCGCCGTCTGGTCGAAGCCGGTACCCAGCGGGGCCATGAAATGGTGGTGATCGACACCCTGCGGGCCTACATGAACATCGCCAGCCACAAGCCGCAGATCCACTACCGCGGCAAGCCGCTGGAGGGCTTCGATGCGGTGATCCCGCGTATCGGCGCTTCAGTGACCTTCTACGGCTGCGCGGTGCTGCGCCAGTTCGAAATGATGGGCGTGTACCCGCTGAACGAATCAGTGGCCATCGCCCGTTCGCGTGACAAGCTGCGCTCGCTGCAATTGCTGTCGCGTCGTGGCATTGGCCTGCCTATTACCGGTTTCGCCCACTCGCCGGATGACATCCCCGACCTGATCCAGATGGTCAATGGCGCGCCACTGGTGATCAAGGTGCTGGAAGGCACCCAAGGCATCGGTGTGGTGCTGTGCGAAACCACCAAGGCCGCCGAGTCGGTGATCGAGGCATTCATGGGGCTGAAGCAGAACATCATGGTCCAGGAATACATCAAGGAGGCCGGTGGTGCGGATATCCGCTGCTTCGTGGTAGGCGACAAGGTCATCGCCTCTATGAAACGCCAGGCCAAACCAGGGGAGTTCCGCTCCAACCTGCACCGCGGCGGAGTGGCCAGCCTGATCAAGATCACCCCCGAAGAGCGCATGACGGCCATTCGTGCCGCCAAGGTGATGGGGCTGAGCGTGGCGGGGGTGGATATCCTGCGCTCCAACCATGGGCCGTTGGTGATGGAAGTGAACTCGTCGCCTGGGCTGGAAGGGATCGAAACGACCACCGGCAAGAACGTGGCCGCGATGATCATCGAGCACCTGGAAAAGAATGGCGGGCCGAATCAGACCCGCACCAAAGGCAAAGGGTGACTCAAGCCTGCAACGGCCCCTTCGCGGCTTTAGCCGCGAAGGGGCCAGTGAAACTCATACCGCATTACGCGGCAGCAGCAATCCCAACGGCAAGCGCACTCGCGCCTCGATACCGCCACCGGAGCGGTTGCGCAACTCGACATTCCCACCATGTTGCGCCGCAATCCGCTTGACGATCGCCAAGCCCAACCCGGTTCCCTTGCCCCCACGGGCGCGGTCCCCGCGAATGAACGGGTTGAAGATGGTTTCCAGCTCCGATTCGTCGATCCCGGTACCCCGGTCCAACACGCTGAGCACCACATACGGCGCGCTCTCGTCTCCAGACACATAGGCCGCCACCTCGACGCCCTTGCCAGCATGATGCAGGGCATTGCCGATCAGGTTGCCAAGCATGCGCTTGAGCGAAACCCTGCGCAGCGGGAACGGCGGAATCGGCTCCAGGCAAAGACGCACGCGTTCTTTCGGTTGGTTATAGGGTGCCACCACTTCACGCACCAGGTCGGCCAGGTCGACCTCCTCGACCGGCTCGTCCCGCCCATCGCGGATGAACGCGAGGAACTGGTCTAGAATCGCGTCCATGTCCTCGATGTCGCGGACCATGTCATCACTCAGCTCGTTGTCGCTGTTCAGCAGCGACAGCGACAGCCGCAGCCGCGTAAGCGGCGTACGCAGGTCATGGGAAACCCCCGCCAGCATCAACTCCCGTTCACGACCGGCCTGCTCGACATCTTCAGCCATCTGGTTGAAGGCCCGGTAAACCTCGGTCATTTCGCTAGGCGTGTCGCTGATCGGCAAGCGCACGCTGCGCCCCTGGCCTACCTGACGGGCAGCGAATACCAAGCGCTTCAACGGCTGGTTGAGCTGGCGCACGAAGATCCACGCCGAGGCGGTGGACAACAGGCCGATGGCCAGGAACCAGCCCAGCACGTTCCAGATCTTCTGCCCACGCAGCGGGTGCGGGTATAGCGGCACCTTGAGCCAGCCCGGGCCCAGGCTCGGTGCGTTCACCCACAGCGCTGGTGGCGCATGGATGCGCAGGCGCACCTCAGTGTCTTCACCCAGCTCGGCCTGCATCTGCCGCTGGTAGATCTCGCTGTAAGGCCAGTGCTGCTCACCCTCCGGCACGCCGGAACCGGTGACCCGGATCAGCCCGGCGGCTTCGGCGATCTTGTCACGGTTTTCTTCATCCGCCGCCCAATAGGCGCGCAGGGTCAGTGCCACACCGTGGCTGTACTGCCGATCGACCAGCACGTCCTCGTTCATCAGCAGGTAGACCAGCGTCAATGCCTTGGAGAACAGGACAACGATCAGCACCAGCCACAGGGTGCGGGCAAAGAAGCTTTGCGGGAACCAGAGCGGCGTTTTCATCGACGGCGAAGCATCATTTGCCAGCGTTTCCGTCTGGTACGAACACGTAGCCTACGCCCCAGACCGTCTGGATGTAGCGTGGCTTGGACGGGTCCGGTTCGATCATGCGGCGCAGGCGCGAGATCTGCACGTCGATGGAGCGCTCCAGGGCGTCCCACTCGCGGCCACGGGCCAGGTTCATCAGCTTGTCGCGGGTCAGCGGCTCGCGGGCGTGCATCACCAGCGCCTTGAGCACGGCAAACTCACCGGTGGTGAGCATGTGCACTTCTTCGCCACGCTTGAGTTCACGGGTGGCCAGCGACAGCTCGTAGTCGCCGAACGTGACCGACTCATCCTCGCTGCCCGGGGCGCCCGGCACGCTCGGTGCCTGGCGGCGCAGCACGGCCTTGACCCGTGCCATCAGCTCGTCCGGGTTGAACGGCTTGCCCAGGTAGTCGTCAGCGCCCAGTTCCAGGCCCTTGATGCGGCTAAGCTCGTCACCCTTGGCGGTGAGCATGATGATCGGGATCTGGTTGTTCGACTGGCGCAAGCGCTTGCAGGCGGACAGGCCGTCTTCGCCTGGCAGCATCAGGTCGAGCACCACCAGGTTGAACACTTCGCGCGCCAGCAGGCGGTCCATCTGTTCGGTGTTGGGCACCGCGCGGGCGCGGTAGCCCTTGCTGGTGAAGAAACGTTCCAGCAGGCTGCTGAGCCCCGGATCGTCGTCGACGATGAGAATCTTGTCACCTTCAGCGGTGTTTGCGGTGCCGGTCATGAATAACTCCTCTGATATCGCCGCGCATTATGGCGTAGCCATTGCTGCACGTTGCGTGAGCATTGTTAGCAGATTTTTCCCCGGGCGCCAGTTCCGGCTGGCCGGGCGCCATCACCGCAAGCCGTTTGCGATGGGTATAATGCGCGGCTTTCATCCAGCGCCACCGGGCCGAAGGCCCACCGGCGACCCCCGTATTCTCAAATGTCAGGTGGTTTACATGGACAGCATCAACAGCCGTATCGCCGAGGAACTGGGCGTACGCCCCCAGCAGGTCGAGGCGGCCGTGGGCCTGTTGGACGAAGGCTCGACCGTGCCTTTCATCGCCCGTTACCGCAAGGAAGTGACCGGTAGCCTCGACGACACCCAGCTGCGCCACCTGGAAGAGCGCCTGCGCTACCTGCGCGAACTCGACGAGCGCCGCGCCAGCATCCTGTCCAGCATCGAGGAACAGGGCAAGCTGACTCCGGAGCTGGCCCGCGAGATCAAGCTGGCCGACACCAAGACCCGCCTCGAAGACCTCTACCTGCCGTACAAGCAGAAGCGCCGCACCAAGGGCCAGATCGCCCTGGAAGCCGGCCTCGGCGAGCTGGCCGACGGCCTGTTCAACGACCCGAACCTGGCCCCGGAAAGCGAAGCCGCGCGCTTCGTCGACGCGGAAAAAGGCGTGGCCGACGTCAAGGCCGCGCTGGAAGGCGCCAAGTACATCCTCATGGAGCGCTTCGCCGAGGACGCCGCCCTGCTCGACAAGCTGCGCAACTTCCTCAAGCAGGAAGCGGTGCTAAGCGCCCGCGTGGTGGCCGGCAAGGAAGAAGAAGGCGCCAAGTTCCGCGACTACTTCGCCCATGACGAACTGCTGCGCACCGCCCCGTCGCACCGTGCCCTGGCGATCTTCCGCGGGCGCAACGAAGGCGTGCTGAGCGCCTCGCTCAAGGTCGGCGAAGAGCTGCCGGGCACCCTGCACCCGTGCGAACTGATGATCGGCAACCACGTCGGCATCGAAAACCGCAGCCGCCCAGCCGACAAATGGTTGGGCGAGGTGGTGCGCTGGACCTGGAAGGTCAAGCTCTACACCCACCTGGAAACCGACCTGTTCGGCGAGCTGCGCGACAATGCCGAAGGCGAGGCGATCAACGTCTTCGCCCACAACCTGCACGACCTGTTGCTGGCCGCCCCGGCCGGCCCGCGCGCCACCCTGGGATTCGACCCGGGCCTGCGCACCGGCTGCAAGATCGCCGTGGTCGATGCCACCGGCAAGCTGCTTGATTACACCACGGTCTACCCGCACGCGCCGAAGAATGACTGGGACCGCACCATTTCCATCATGGCCGCCCTGTGCGCCAAGCACTCGGTGGAGCTGATCGCCATCGGCAACGGCACCGCCAGCCGCGAGAGCGACAAGCTGGTGGCCGAGCTGGTCAAGAAATACCCGGCACTGAAGATCACCAAGATCATGGTCTCCGAGGCAGGTGCTTCGGTGTACTCGGCATCTGAACTGGCCGCTCGCGAATTCCCGGACCTGGACGTATCGATCCGTGGTGCCGTTTCGATTGCCCGCCGCCTGCAGGACCCGCTGGCCGAACTGGTGAAGATCGACCCGAAATCCATCGGGGTCGGCCAGTATCAGCACGACGTTTCGCAAATCAAGCTGGCCCGTGGCCTGGACGCCGTGGTCGAGGACTGCGTGAACGCCGTAGGCGTCGACGTGAACACCGCTTCGGTGGCGCTACTGACCCGTATTTCGGGCCTGAACGCGACCCTGGCGCAGAACATCGTCGCCCACCGCGACGCCAACGGCCCATTCGCTACCCGTGCGGCGCTGAAAAAGGTCAGCCGCCTGGGCGAGAAGACCTTCGAACAGGCTGCTGGCTTCCTGCGCGTGATGAACGGCGACAACCCGCTCGACGCCTCCGCCGTGCACCCCGAGGCCTACCCGCTGGTGCAGCGCATCGCCGCCGGCACCGACCGCGACATCCGCTCGCTGATCGGCGACAGCGGTTTCCTCAAGCGCCTGGACCCGAAAAAATTCACCGACGAGACCTTCGGCCTGCCGACCGTCACCGACATCCTCCAGGAACTGGACAAACCCGGCCGTGACCCACGCCCCGAGTTCAAGACCGCCACCTTCCAGGACGGCGTCGAGGACCTCAAGGACCTGGAGCCGGGCATGATCCTCGAAGGCGTGGTGACCAACGTCACCAACTTTGGTGCCTTCGTCGACATCGGCGTGCACCAGGACGGCCTGGTGCACATCTCGGCGCTGTCGGAGAAGTTCGTCAAGGACCCGCGTGAAGCGGTCAAGGCCGGCGACGTGGTCAAGGTCAAGGTCATGGAAGTGGACATCCCGCGCAAGCGGGTCGGCCTGTCCATGCGCATGAGCGACACCCCGGGCGAGAAAGTTGAAGGCAACCGTGGCGGCAACCGTGGCAATGGCGGCAACCGCCAGCAGCAGGCGCCGCGCCAGCGTGAAACCGCCACTGCAGCTCCGGCCAACAACGCCATGGCCGCCCTGTTCGCCAACGCCAAGCAGCTGAAGAAGAAGTAATGGACATCGCCAAGGAACTGGTCCAGAGCGCCTACAGCCAGCTCCTTGGCTGCCGCGTGCAACGCCTGGATACAGGCGTTGCCGAGGTGGCCTTGGCGCTCGAGCCGCACCTGCGCAACCGCGGCCAGAAGCTGCACGGCGGGGCAATCTTCAGCCTTGTGGACATCACCATGGGCCTGGCTTGCTCGGCCAGCCACGGTTTCGACCAGCAGAGCGTGACCATCGAATGCAAGATCAACTACATGCGCGCCGTCAGCGACGGTGAAGTGCTGTGCACCGCCCGAGTGCTGCACGCCGGGCGCCGTACCCTGGTGGTCGACGCCGACGTAGTTCAAGGCGACAAACTGGTGGCAAAAGCGCAAGGAACCTTCGCGGTTCTCTAGCTCACCAAGGGGTATCTGCGGTATTTTTCGGCAGTGCGCTGGCACTGCCGGAACCGCGTAAACCAGGCGACAACGCCAGTTCCTTTTTTCCTACCCTTGTAGACCGTCATCTCTACCCCCATATTGGGGCGACTGACGCGTGAAGGAATACATCTTGAGCGACCTCCTCAACCGCCGCCTGAGCTTGCTCGGCGCCAATCTTCCCCTGCTCAAGCAGTGCCTGCACGGTATTGAGCGCGAATGCCTGCGCGTTACCGACGAAGGTCGCCTGGCCCAGACCCCGCACCCGGAAGCACTGGGATCGGCGCTGACCAACGAGCAGATCACCACCGACTACTCCGAATCGCTGCTGGAGTTCATCACCCCGGCCCTGCCTGACCCGGCCAAGGTGCTCGAAAGCCTCGAACAGACCCACCGCTTCGTCTACAGCAAGCTCGGCGACGAATTCCTGTGGAGCCCGTCGATGCCCTGCACGCTGCCGGCCGAGGAAGACATCCCGATCGCCGAGTACGGCACTTCGAACATCGGCAAGCTCAAGCACGTCTACCGCAAGGGCCTGGCCCTGCGTTACGGCCGCACCATGCAGTGCATCGCCGGTATCCATTACAACTTCTCGCTGCCTGAAGCGCTGTGGCCACTGTTGCGCGATGCCGAAGGTGGCGAGGAAAGCGACCGCGACTACCAGTCCTCGGCATACATCGCGCTGATCCGCAACTTCCGCCGCTACAGCTGGCTGCTGATGTACCTGTTCGGCGCCTCGCCGGCACTGGACAAGGGCTTCCTGCGTGGCCGCCCGCACCAGCTCGAAGAGCTGGACGCCGAAACCCTGTACCTACCCTACGCCACCAGCCTGCGCATGAGCGACCTGGGCTACCAAAGCAACGCCCAGGCCGGCCTCACGCCCTGCTACAACAACCTCGCCAGCTACACCGACAGCCTGCGCAAGGCCGTGGGCACGCCCTACCCGCCTTACGTCGAGGTCGGTACGCATGTGGATGGCGAATGGGTGCAGTTGAACACCAACATCCTGCAGATCGAGAACGAGTACTACTCGAACATCCGCCCGAAACGCGTCACCTACACCGGCGAGCGGCCGATCCAGGCGCTGACCTCGCGCGGCGTGCAGTACGTCGAAGTGCGCTGCCTGGACATCAACCCGTTCCTGCCGGTCGGTATCGACCTGACCGAAGCGCGCTTCCTCGACGCCTTCCTGCTGTTCTGCGCCCTTGAAGAGAGCCCGCAGCTGGACAACGGCGAGTGCGGCCAGTGCACCAGCAACTTCCTTACCGTGGTCAAGGAAGGCCGTCGCCCGGGCCTGGAACTGCAGCGCAACGGCCAGCCTGTTGCCCTGCGCGAATGGGCCACCGAGCTGATCAGCCGCATCGGCCAGCTGGCGACCTTGCTCGACAGCGCTCAGGGTGGTGACGAACACGCCAAGGCCCTGGCCACCCAGCAGGCCAAGGTCGATGACGCCTCGCTGACCCCGTCGGCCCAGGTGCTGGCGCGCATGACCGAGCACGACGAAACCTTCGTCCAGTTCTCCCTGCGCCAGAGCCGCCTGCATGCCGAGACCTTCCGCGAGCAACCGCTGTCGGTCGCGGAGCAACAGGCCTTCGAGACCTTGGCCCGCGAGTCGCTCGCCAAGCAGTCCGAGCTGGAACAGGAGGAAGTCGGTGACTTCGACCTGTTCGTCGGTGCCTACCAGGCCAGCATCCTGGCGATCAGCAACTGATGAACCGCACCGCCACCCCACGCAAGCCCCGCGCCAGCAGCCAGGCCAGGATCGAAGCGATCCTGGCGGCCGCGCGCGAGCTGCTGGCTGAACAAGGGGTGGCGGCCCTGTCGATCTACAGCGTGGCCGAGCGGGCACAGATTCCGCCTTCGTCGGTCTACCACTTCTTTGCCAGCGTCCCGGCCTTGCTGGAAGCGCTGACCGCTGATGTGCACCGGGCATTTCGCGAGGCCTTGAGTGCGCCCATCGACAGCAGCGCGTTTGCCAGCTGGCATGAGCTGTCGCGGTTGATCGAGCAGCGCATGCTCGACATCTACAACGAGGATGCGGCAGCGCGGCAGTTGATCCTGGCCCAGCATGGGCTCAGTGAAGTGGTGCAGGCCGATCGCCAACACGACATGGAGCTGGGCGACTTGATGCAGAAGTTGTTCGATCAGCACTTTCACCTACCGGCGATGCCGGCCGATGTGGACGTGTTTGCCCTGGCTATGGAGCTGAGCGACCGGGTGTATGCGCGGTCGGTGCAGCTGCATGAGGCGATCACCCCACGAATGGCCGAGGAAGGCAAGCGGGTGTTCGAGGCGTATCTGGGGCTTTATCTGCCGCCTTTCCTGGCCAAACGTTCAGCTTGAGCCCTTCGCGGGACAAGCCCGCGAAGGACCGCCCAGCGGTCCCAAGGCAGTCACAATCACAGCTTGGCGATGGATACTTCGGTCGATTTCACAAAGGCGATCACTTCACTGCCCACCTGCAGTTCCAGCTCTTTCACAGAGCGGGTAGTAATCACCGAAGTGACGATACCCGAGGCCGTCTGCACGTCGATTTCCGACAATACCGGGCCTTCGAGGATTTCTTTCACAGTGCCTTTGAACTGGTTGCGGACGTTGATGGCTTTGATGGTCATGGCTTGATTCCTTCTCTTTGGCTTCAGTGCGCCCAACGCAGTTGCGTAGGCAAAGGGGCTACAGGGTCCGGCTCGGGCGCAGTGCCCGGGGCCGACAGAACACGGTTGAGAACTTCGCTTTCCAGCGCGGCCAAGCGGTGCGAACCACGCGCCCTGGGCCGAGCCAGTTCGACGTTGAGGTCCAGGCCGACTTCGCCGTCCTCGATCAGGATCACCCGATCTGCGACGGCCACCGCCTCGTTGACGTCGTGGGTCACCAGCAGGACGGTGAAGCCGTGCTGACGCCACAGGCGTTCGATCAGTTGCTGCATCTCGATGCGGGTCAGCGCATCCAGCGCGCCCAGCGGCTCATCCAGCAACAGCAGGCGCGGTTGGTGGATCAAGGCGCGGGCCAGGGCCACGCGCTGCTTCTGGCCACCGGACAACGCCGCCGGCCACTCGTTGGCGCGATCAGCCAGGCCAACTGCCTCCAGGGCATCCAGCGCACGCTGGCGCCAATCACCGCGCAGGCCCAGGCCGACGTTGTCGATCACCTTCTTCCAGGGCAGCAGGCGCGCGTCCTGGAACATCAGGCGGGTTTCCTCGCGGGCCTCGCTCAGCGGTGCGGCACCGGCCAGCAACTCACCGGCGCTCGGCTGGTCGAGCCCGGCCAGCAGGCGCAGCAAGGTGCTCTTGCCGCAACCACTGCGACCGACGATGGCGACGAACTGACCGGCCGGGATATGCAGGTCGATACCCTTCAACACGTCACGCTGACCGAAGGCCTTGCGCAGGCCGTTGGCGGCCAGCGGGATGCCACGCAGCAGGCGTGGCGGCTGTTCCTTGAGCACGGTCATGCGCCCTCCTTCTTCGCCACCTGGTAGGCCGGGTGCCAGCGCAGCCACACCCGTTCCAGGCCGCGGGCGGCGAGGTCGGCGAGCTTGCCGAGCACGGCGTACAGGACGATGGCCAGCACCACTACGTCGGTTTGCAGGAATTCACGCGCATTCATGGCCAGGTAACCGATGCCGGCATTGGCCGAAATGGTCTCGGCAACGATCAACGTCAGCCACATGAAGCCCAGGGCGAAGCGCACCCCGACCAGGATCGAAGGCAGCGCACCGGGCAGGATCACCTGACGGAACAGGCCGAAGCCGGACAGGCCATAACTGCGGGCCATCTCCACCAGTGCCGGGTCGACATTGCGGATGCCGTGGTAGGTGTTCAGGTAGATCGGGAACAGCGTGCCCAGCGCGACCAGGAAGATCTTTGCCGACTCGTCGATACCGAACCACAGGATCACCAGCGGGATCAGCGCCAGATGTGGCACGTTGCGGATCATCTGCACCGAGCTGTCGAGCAGGCGTTCGCCCCAGTTCGACAGGCCGGTGATGAACCCCAGCACGAGGCCGATGCTGCCGCCGATCACGAAGCCTAGCCCGGCCCGCCAGCCACTGATGGCCAGGTGGGTCCAGATTTCACCGCTGCGCACCAGCTCGACGCCAGCACTGACCACCGCGCTCGGCGCAGGCAGGATGCGGGTCGACAGCCAGCCGGCGCTGACCGCCAGTTGCCAGGCCGCCAGCAGCAGCACTGGCAGCGCCCATGGCGCCAGACGCTGGCTCAGGGTGGTGGAGGTTGCTCGACTCATGGCCCGGCCCTCAGCTCTGCGCGACGGACTTGGGCAGGATGTCGTTGGCGACCATCTCGCCGAACGGGCTCACGTAGCCACCAGTCTTGGCCTGCTCCGGGCGCTGCACATCGAGGTGCGGGAACAGCAGTTCGGCCACCCGATACGACTCTTCCAGGTGTGGATAACCGGAGAAGATGAAGGTATCGATACCCAGTTCGGCGTATTCCTTGACCCGTGCCGCCACGGTCGCGCCATCGCCGACCAGCGCGGTGCCGGCACCGCCACGCACCAGGCCGACACCGGCCCAGAGGTTAGGGCTGACTTCCAGGTTGTCGCGGTTGCCCTTGTGCAGGGCCGCCATGCGTTGCTGGCCGACCGAGTCGAAACGGGCCAGCGAGGCCTGGGCACGGGCGATGGTGTCGTCGTCCAGGTGCGAGATCAGCTTGTCCGCGGCAGCCCAGGCTTCTTCGTTGGTCTCCCGCACGATCACGTGCAGGCGGATGCCGAAGCGTACTTCGCGGCCCTGGGCGGCAGCTTTCTCACGTACCTGGGCGATCTTCTCGGCAACGGCGCTCGGCGGTTCGCCCCAGGTCAGGTACAGCTCGACCTGCTCGGCCGCAAGGTCCTGGGCCGCGTCCGACGAGCCACCAAAGTACAGCGGCGGGCGCGGTTGCTGGATCGGTGGATAAAGGAGCTTGGCGCCCTTCACCTGGATGTGCTTGCCGTCGTAGTCGACGGTTTCGCCTTCCAGCACCTTGCGCCAGATGCGGGTGAACTCGACCGAGGCTTCGTAACGCTCCTGGTGGTTCAGGTGCAGGCCGTCACCGGCCAGTTCATCAGGGTCGCCCCCGGTCACCAGGTTGAACAGCGCACGGCCGTTGGACAGCCGATCGAGGGTCGCGGCCTGGCGTGCGGCCACGGTCGGCGAAATGATGCCTGGGCGCAGGGCTACCAGGAACTTCAGGCGCTGGGTCACCGGAATCAGCGACGCTGCCACCAGCCAGGAGTCTTCGCAGGAACGCCCGGTAGGGATCAGCACCCCTCCGAAACCCAGGCGGTCGGCGGCCTGGGCGATTTGCTGCAGGTAACCGTGATCGACCGCGCGGGCGCCGTCGGAAGTGCCCAGGTACTTGCCGTCACCGTGGGTAGGGAGGAACCAGAAAATGTTAAGGCTCATTGGAGTTGTCTCCTCAAGGGTGGCGAGGGCCAGGGCGGCGCCCCGGCGCAGGCAAATCAATCAAGGCGCAGTGGCGACCTTGGCCGGGGGTGTCCAGATCACGTCCTTGATGCTCAGCGGCTTGGGAATCAGCTTGAGCGCCTGGAAGGTGTCGGCGATCTTCTGTTGGGCGGCCACCACTTGCGGGGTGAGCGGCTGGGCACCATAGCCTTGGCGCTTGACCGAGGTCAGGGTGATGTCGGCAGGCAGGCCGAGCAGTGGCGCGACCTGGTCGGTGACTTCCTGCGGGTTGGCCTGGGACCACTGGCCCACGGCACGCACTTCGTCGATCAGGGTGCTGATCACCGCCGGGTGCTGGGTGGCGTAGTTGCGGGTAGCCAGGTAGAACTGGTGGTTGTCGACCAGGCCCTTGCCGTCACGCAGGGTACGGGCCTGCAGCTGTTGCTCGGCGGCGGCCTGGTAAGGGTCCCAGATAACCCAGGCATCGACGCTGCCACGCTCGAAGGCGGCGCGGGCATCGGCAGGTGGCAGGTAGACGGGCTGGATGTCGCTGTACTTGAGGCCGGCATCTTCCAGGGCGCGGACCAGCAGGTAGTGAACGTTTGAGCCTTTGTTGAAGGCGACTTTCTTGCCTTTGAGTTCTTTCACCGACTGGATCGGCGAACCTTTCGGCACGAGGATGGCTTCGCTGTGCGGCGCTGGCGGCTCGTAGGCCACATAGAGCAGGTCGGCGCCAGCGGCCTGGGCGAACACGGGCGGTGTCTCGCCGGTGACACCGAAGTCGATCGAGCCGACGTTCAGCCCTTCGAGCAGCTGCGGGCCGCCAGGGAACTCGGTCCACTGCACCTGAACGCCCTGCTCGGCCAGGCGCTTCTCCAGCGTGCCCTTGGCCTTGAGCAGCACCAGGGTGCCGTATTTCTGATAACCGATACGCAGGCTTTCAGCCTGGGCTTGGGTGATGGCGCCGAAGGACACAGCCGCCGCAAACAGGGCGACCAGACCACGACGCAAGAAGACTGTGCGCATGGCGCTCTCCTGTGCGATTGAGGTTCGGGTTGCACCTGCTTGCCTCGTTGGCGGGCGAGTAAGGTGATGAAGCAATGGCTCGGCCGGTCAGTGGTTTCGGCGGTGCCTGATGTTCTGTTGGAGTGACATTACCAGCCTGTTCATATATCTAGAAATCATATTTTTTCATTTGTTTATTCCATTTCTACTTATGCCATTCAGGTTTTCGCAGGCAAAAAAAAAGGCCGTCGAAACGGCCCGAAAATCCCTGCTATGGCTAAGAGCAATGCAACGAGGAATTCATCAGCGGTTAGGCTGCGGGGTCAGCCGCAGATAGGGCTTCACCGCCCGATAACCTTTCGGGAAGCGCTGCTTGATCTCGTCTTCGTCCTTCAGCGAAGGCACGATCACCACCTCGTCGCCGTCCTGCCAGTTACCTGGCGTGGCGACCTTGTGGTTGTCGGTGAGCTGCAGCGAGTCGATCACCCGCAGGATCTCGTTGAAGTTGCGCCCGGTACTGGCCGGATAGGTGATGGTCAGGCGCACCTTCTTGTTCGGGTCGATGACGAACAGCGAACGCACGGTGAGGGTGTCGCTGGCGTTTGGGTGGATCAGGTCGTACAGGTCGGACACCTTGCGGTCGGCGTCGGCGATGATCGGGAAGTTGACCACGGTGTTCTGGGTCTCGTTGATATCCTCGATCCACTTGTGGTGCGAGTCGACCGGGTCGACCGACAGGGCGATGGCCTTCACGCCGCGCTTGGCGAAGTCTTCCTTGAGCTTGGCGGTCAGGCCCAGTTCGGTGGTGCACACCGGGGTGAAGTCCGCCGGATGGGAGAACAACACACCCCAGCTGCTGCCCAGCCATTCGTGGAATCGGATCTTGCCTTCACTGGATTCCTGCTCGAAGTCCGGGGCGATGTCGCCGAGTTTGAGGCTCATGGGGTGCGGCTCCTGTGCTGTGTTCTGTCGTGTGGGTTCAATGTGCCTGCATTCGATGAGAAACAAAAAGAATAAATAATGATTTATTTATAACTTTTACGCATACGAAATCGCGGCCACAAAAAAGCCTCGCACTAGGCGAGGCTTTTGGTGTGGCTACGACTTACAGGAAGCTGTAAGTGTAGTTCACGATGAAGCGAGCCTGGTCCTGGTCGGCGCTGCTTTCACCCGAACCACGGTAGACGCCCTGACGCAGGCTGAAGCCCAGGCCTTTGAGTGTGCCTTCCTGAATGGTGTAGTCGACGCGTGCGTCACGTTCCCATTCGTTGTAGGTGCCGTGGCCCGACTTGTTACGGATGTCATCACCACGCAGGTAGGCAACCGATGCCTTCAGGCCTGGTACACCCAGGGACGCGAAGTCATAGGAGTACTGACCGAAGTTGGTGTTTTCACCAGCGCGGGCGAACTGGTTGATCATGCTGTCGGTGAACAGGTAGAAGCTGGAGCCACCGGCGCCTTCCGAGGTGCCACTGTCGTTCACCAGGTTGCCCTGATTCAACCAGACAAAGCCGCCGTCATCGCCAACCTGCTGGCGACCGACCATGAACGCGTGACCACCCAGGGTATAGGTGAACATGGCGGACCAGGTCTTGTTGTCAATTTTGCCGTCGGTCTTCTCGTAACCGCCGTTGTTGTTGAAGTTGTACTCGCCTGGGCCACCTTTCTTGTTCTTGCCGTCGGCGCTGCTATCGAAATAGCGCAGGTCGGTCTTGAACGACTGATCGTCAGCGATCTTGAAGACGTGGGTCGCGCCCAGGAAGTGCTGCTTGTAGAAGTCTTCCAGGTTCGAGTAGTAGTACTGCAGGGTCAGGTCTGGAGTGAGCTTGTAGTCCAGGCCGCCGAAGCGGAACTTGTTGCTTTCTGCGGTGGCACCAGCAACGGACAGACCAGTGCGGTTACTCGAAGCACGACCCATGGCGTGAGTCAGCTGACCGGCGTTGATGGTCAGGTTGTCGATTTCCTTCGACTGGATGGTGCCGCCTTCAAAGGTTTGTGGCAGCAGACGGCCGTCGTTGGAAACCAGGATTGGCAGGTTCGGCGCCAGGGCGCTACCGAAGTGTACTTCGGTCTTGGAGAAGCGAGCCTTGGCATTGGCGCCGAAGCGAGCCCACTGGGCAGCTGCGCCCTTGCCGTCATCCGGGAAGAAACCGGATTTGTGGTAACCCTCACCACCATCCAGGTGGATACCCCACAGCGCCTGCGCGTCAACACCAAAGCCTACGGTGCCTGGAGTGAAGCCCGAAATATAGTCGAGCTTGAAGCCCTGACCCGACTCACGCTGATCCGGGCGCTCTGCAGTGCCAGTAGCGTGCGCTTCACGGTTGTCGTTGTTGAAGTACATGGTGCGCGAGCTCAGCGCCAGTTTGCTGTCTTCAACGAAACCGGCAGCGCCTGCTGTTTGGGCGAAAACCCCCAGTGCCACGGCCACGGCCAGGCTGGACTTGTACATGTTTTGCTCCTCTACGTTCTAATTCTTGTGTATCTCTGGCGGCAGGATCTGTTGCCCCGCTCAACCGTGGATGGGCGATTAGCCCCAAAGCGTGACCATTAAGTCAATCGTTTCTAAACGTTTCTCGACTTTGGTCTAAGACGCCCCCTGCGCTACAGGATAATGACAATCCTATAAATCCAAAATGACCGTTTTATGAATTTGTAAGATTATTAAGGAATATCGTAGGAACCTTTACTGCGAAAAGTTGTATCGACCTCGTCAATCATACCTTTAGGTTATTTGCAAACGTTTGCCGACCAGCAACCGATCACCCACCCTTACGAAGGGGAAAAAGATTAGCAGTGGATCGCCGTTGCGCTAGCCGCCTTTTCCGGCTCTGGCTAGCGTTAAAGCGTTTGGCTCCTAAGCTAATTCTAAAAAGTTATTTATTTTCGATTTCTTAGATCATCTAGTCTTCTCGCCATCCAATACATCCATTGCCTGACGAGAGGTTCACCATGATCCCGCACGCTCCGCTGCGCCTGTTCGCCGCCCTGACCCTCGCCAGCACCAGCTGGTTGGCCCAGGCTGCCGACCTCACCGTTGCCTATCAAACCACCGTCGACCCGGCCAAGGTGGCCCAGGTCGATGGCAGCTACGAAAAAGCCAGCAAGGCCAGCATCGACTGGCGAAAATTCGATAACGGCGCGGACGTGATCACCGCCGTGGCCAGCGGCGACGTGCAGATCGGCTACCTCGGCTCCAGCCCGCTGGCTGCCGCAGCAACCCGCAAGCTGCCGGTCGAGACCTTCCTCATCGCCACCCAGATCGGTGCCGGCGAGGCCCTGGTCGCCCGTGACAGCGTCAAGACTCCGCAGGACCTGATCGGCAAGAAAGTCGCCGTGCCGTTCGTTTCCACTGGCCACTACAGCCTGCTGGCCGCGCTGAAAAGCTGGAACATCGACCCGTCCAAGGTGCAGATCCTCAACCTCGCACCACCGGCGATCATCGCCGCCTGGAAGCGTGGCGACATCGACGCCACCTACGTTTGGGACCCGGCCCTGGGCGTGGCCAAGGAAAACGGCAAGGTGCTGATCACCTCGGGCGAACTGGCCGAAAAAGGCGCACCAACCTTCGATGCCTGGATCGTGCGCAAGGACTTCGCCGCCAAACACCCAGAGGTGGTCAAGGCCTTCGCCAAAGTCACCCTCGACGCCTACGCCGACTACCGCAAGGACCCTCAAGCCTGGCTGGCCAACCCGGACAACGTCGCCAAGCTGGCCAAGCTGTCCGGAGCCAAGCCGGCAGATATCCCGGTGCTGTTGCAGGGCAACGTCTACCCGCTGGCCGCCGACCAGGCCAAGGAACTGGGCGCGCCCACCACCCAGGCGCTGACCGACACGGCCACCTTCCTCAAGCAGCAAGGCAAGGTCGACGCGGTACTGCCGGACTACTCGCCGTACGTCAGCGCCCAGTACATCCCCAACTAAGACTGCAACCGCACGGAGCCTGCCATGGCCTTGCTCGAACTGGAGCGCATCAGCGCACAGTACCCCGGCGCTACCGCCCCGGTGCTGGCCGACATCAACCTGAGCCTGGGGCCGCGCCAACTGCTGGTGGCCCTGGGGCCATCCGGCAGTGGCAAGACCTCGCTGCTGAATCTGATCGCCGGCTTCGTCGCCCCGAGCAGCGGGCGCATCACCCTCGACGGTGTGCCGGTACAGGGTCCGGGGGCCGAGCGTGGCGTGGTGTTCCAGGATGATGCCCTGCTGCCTTGGCAGAACGTGCTGGGCAACGTCGCTTTCGGCCTGGAGCTGGCCGGTGTGCCACGCGAACAGCGTGAGGCCAAGGCCCGCGAGATGCTGGCCCTGGTCGACCTCGACGGCTTCGGCGAGCGGCGCATCTGGCAACTGTCCGGTGGCCAGAAGCAGCGCGTCGGCCTGGCCCGGGCGCTGGCTGCCGACCCGCGGGTGCTGCTGATGGACGAACCGTTCGGCGCCCTCGACGCTTTCACCCGCGAGCAGATGCAGGAGCTGCTGCTGCAGGTCTGGCAACGCACCGCCAAACCGGTGTTCCTGATCACCCACGACATCGAGGAAGCGGTATTCCTCGCCAGCGAATTGGTGCTGCTGGCGCCCAACCCCGGCCGCGTCGTCGAGCGCCTGCAGCTGGACTTCGGCCAGCGCTACGCCGCTGGCGAGTCGGCCCGGGCGATCAAGTCTGATCCACGTTTCATCGAAACCCGCGAGCATGTACTGGCCCGCGTGTTCTCCCAACGCCAAAACCTGCAGGAGCGCGCATGAGCAGCCTGGATCTGCCGGTCGCCGGCAAACGCGACAATCAAACCCGGCCCGTCCCCCACGCCCGCCGCCCATTGTCTACCCGCTGGATCAGCACCCTGACCCTGGCCAGCCTGCTGCTCTTCTGGTGGCTGGTGACGGCCGCCGGCTGGATCGAACCGCTGTTCCTGCCCTCGCCCGGCGACATCCTGGCCAAGGCCTGCACCCTGCTCACCCAGGGCTATATGGACGCCAGCCTGTGGCAGCACCTGGGCGCCAGCCTGGGGCGCATCGGCCTGGCCCTGGTCGCCGCGACCCTGACCGCCATCCCGGTCGGCATCGCTATCGGCTACAACCGAGTGGCACGTGGCATCCTCGACCCGCTGATCGAGTTCTACCGGCCGATCCCGCCACTGGCCTATCTGCCGTTGATCGTCATCTGGTGCGGGATCGGCGAGCTGTCCAAGGTGCTGCTGATCTACCTGGCGATCTTCGCCCCGATTGCCATCGCCACCGCCACCGGCGTGCGCACCGTCGACCCGGCCAAGCTGCGTGCCGCGCAGTCGCTGGGCGCAACCAAGGTGCAGTTGATCCGCCACGTGATCCTGCCCAGCGCCCTGCCCGACATCCTGACCGGCATCCGCATCGGCCTGGGGGTCGGCTGGTCGACCCTGGTCGCCGCCGAGCTGATCGCCGCCACCAGCGGCCTGGGCTTCATGGTGCAGTCAGCGGCGCAGTTTTTGGTAACCGACGTTGTGGTGCTGGGCATCCTGCTGATCGCCCTGATCGCCTTCGCCCTGGAAATGGGCCTGCGCGCCCTGCAACGCAAGCTGGTGCCCTGGCACGGGCAGAGCCACTGAATTCCTGTTGACCACGCCAGCAGCCTGGCGCCTGATTGAAGAGACCGACATGAGCCTGACCATCACTCCCCTCAGCCCGGCGCTCGGCGCACAGATCAGCGGCGTGGACATCAGCCGCGACATCACCGCCGAGCAGCGCGATGCCATCGAGCAGGCGCTGCTCCAGCACCAGGTGCTGTTCTTCCGCGACCAGCCGATCAACCCGGAGCAACAGGCGCGCTTCGCCGCCCGTTTCGGCGACCTGCACATCCACCCGATCTACCCCAACGTGCCAGAGACGCCGCAGGTGCTGATCCTCGACACGGCAGTCACCGACGTGCGCGACAACGCCGTGTGGCACACCGACGTGACCTTCCTGCCTACCCCGGCGCTGGGCGCGGTGCTCAGCGCCAAGCAACTGCCGGCCTATGGCGGCGACACCTTGTGGGCCAGCGGTATCGCAGCGTTCGAAGCCTTGTCGGCACCGCTGCGCGAGTTGCTTGATGGCCTGACCGCCACCCACGACTTCACCAAGTCGTTCCCGCTGGAGCGCTTTGGCACCACGGCCGAGGACCTCGCGCGCTGGGAAGCGACCCGGCGCAGCAACCCGCCGTTGTCGCACCCGGTGGTGCGCACGCATCCAGTAAGCGGGCGCAAGGCGTTGTTCGTCAATGAAGGGTTCACCACGCGTATCAATGAGTTGAGCGAGCTGGAAAGCGAGGCACTGCTGAAGCTGCTGTTCGCCCATGCGACGCGGCCGGAGTTCAGCATTCGCTGGCGTTGGCAGGAGAATGACGTGGCGTTCTGGGACAACCGCGTGACCCAGCATTTTGCGGTGGATGATTACCGGCCAAATCGGCGGGTGATGCACCGGGCTACCATCCTGGGGGATGCACCGTTCTGAGATTTCCTGCTCCGGCCTCTTCGCGGGACAAGCCCGCTCCTACAGGAATCGCATTGCCCTTGTAGGAGCGGGCTTGTCCCGCGAAGAGACCGGTACAGGTATTAGCGAACCAGATGCAGGAACTGCATGTGCCGCTCGTACTGGTCGAGGATGTCGTTGATGATCTGCTCCTTGCTGTAGCCCACCAGGTCATAGTTCTGGCTGCCTTCGCTCAGATGCACCTCGGCCCGGTAGTACCGGCGGTTCTTCAACTCCTGCGTGCCCAGCCCACCCAGCGCGAACGACGGCGTGAAGTAGCCACGCATCTGCACCTGGTAGATGAACGGCTGTTCCTCGCCATGGCCAACCTTCAGGCTGACGTTGTCATGGCTCGGGTCGTCCTGGGTCACCAGCACCAGGCCCTTCTGCTCGAACACCTCACGCACTTCGGCAATCGCCGGGCGTACCACGTCGTCCATGAAGCGGTACACCTCGTCCCGCGACGGGAAGTGCACTGCCTGGCTCAGGCGTTGACGCCAGCCACCACGGCCACGGCGTGACTGGGCGAACGGTGCCAGCGAGTGCATCTGCGCGATCTGCCGCTGGCTCTCCAGGTAGAAGGCCTTGTGCAGCCCCCACATCATGCACAGCAGGATCAGCGAGAACGGCAGCGAGGTCAGCACCACCGCCGACTTCAGCGAATCGATGCTGCCCGCGAACAACAGGCCGCTGGTGATCAGCGCAGTCATCGCGCCCCAGAAGATGCGCAACCAGTTCGGCCCGTCTTCATCAGCACCGCCGCCCTTGGCGGACAGGGTCGACAGCACCACGGTGCCGGAGTCGGCCGAGGTGACGAAGAACACGAAGCTGATGAACACCGTCACGGCGATCACCACCTTGCTCCACGGGTAGGTTTCCAGCAGCAGGTACAGGCTCATCGACGGGTTGTCCAACGCCGACTGGCCGAGCGCGGTCATGCCGTGGTTGATCACCTGGTCCAGCGCGCTGTTGCCGAAGATCGACATCCACGCCAGGGTGAAGCCCAGCGGGATCAGCAGCACGCCGAAGACGAATTCACGGATGGTACGGCCACGCGAGATGCGCGCGATGAACAAGCCCACGAACGGCGCCCAGGCAATCCACCAGGCCCAGTAGAACACCGTCCAGCCACCCAGCCAGTCACGTTGCTCGCCATAGGCGTACACGTCGAAGCTCTTGCGCGGCAAGGCACCGAGGTAATCGCCGAGGTTCTGAATCAGGGTATTGAACAGGTGCTGGGTGGGCCCGGCAAACAGCACGAACAGCAGCAAAGCGCAGGCCAGGAACAGGTTGATGTCGCTCATCACCCGCACGCCCTTTTCCACTCCCGCCACGGCTACCGCCACCGCTGCGCCCATCATCAGCGCGACGAGGATCACCTGCACCCACTGGCTGTGGCTGATGCCGAACAGGTAGTCGAGGCCGGCGTTCAGGTGCAGCACGCCAAAGCCCATGTCGGCGCCCAGGCCGAACACCGTGGCGATGATGCCGAAGCCATCCACGGCATAGCCGATAGGGCCATTGATACGCTTGCCGATCAGCGGATACAGCGCCGAACGCAAGGCCAGCGGCAGGTTGTGCCGGTAGGCGAAGTAGGCCAGCGCCATACCGACGAAGGCGAACACGCCCCAGCCATGCAGGCCCCAGTGCAGGAACAGGATCTCCATCGCCTGGCGCCCGGCCTCGGCCGTGCCCCCTTCACCCTGGGGCGGGGTGAGCATGTGGGTCAGCGGCTCGGACACGCAGAAGAAGAACAGCGTGATGCTGATACCGGCGGCGAACAACATGCCGGCCCAGGACAAATAGCTGAACTCGGGCTCGTCGTGGTCGGCACCGAGCTTGATCTTGCCGTAGCCGGACAAGGCGGTGACCACCACGAACACCAGGTACAGGGTCATGGCCAGCATGTAGTACCAGCCGACCGTGTTGGCCGCCCAGTTCTGCGCCGCCAGCAACCACTCGCCGGCAGCCTGCGGGAAGGCGATGACCACCAGGCCGAAGAGAAGAATGAAACTAGCCGCGAAGTAGAACACCGGCGGGTTCATGCGGATCTTGCCAGTGGCAAGGGATGGGGACGGTGCACTCATGAAACAGGCACCTCGTCGATCGACGTGAGGTTCGGAATGAACGGGTTCAGCAAAGGAATCCTCCTGTTGAACACCGGCAGCGGACCAGCGTTTTTCATTGAACAAGCGTTCAAGTTAAACATGGATTGGCTTTCAAAGCGAACCGGGGCGCCGATTGGCGCCCCTTGTAAATCAGTTCTTGTCCTGGCAATCCAGCTGCAGGTTGGCCTGGGTAATGTTGCTTTCGGCCGGCACACTGCGGGTCAGCCAGACATTACCGCCAATGGTCGAGCCCTTGCCGATGGTAATGCGCCCCAGGATCGTCGCCCCGGCATAGATAACCACATCGTCCTCGACGATCGGGTGGCGTGGCAGCCCCTTGTGCAGCGTCCCTGACTCATCGCTGGGGAAGCGCTTGGCGCCCAGAGTAACTGCCTGATAGATACGCACCCGCTCGCCGATGATCGCGGTCTCTCCAATCACCACGCCAGTACCGTGGTCGATGAAGAAGCTCTGGCCGATCTGCGCGCCTGGGTGAATGTCGATACCGGTGGCCGAATGCGCCAGCTCCGAGCTGATCCGTGCCAGCAGCGGCAGGCCCGCGCTATAAAGGTGGTGAGCCAGACGGTGGTGGATGATCGCCAGGATCCCCGGATAGCACAGCAGTACCTCGTCTACGCTGCGCGCCGCAGGGTCGCCGTGATAGGCCGCGAGCACATCGGTATCGAGCAGCACGCGCAGGCCCGGCAAGGCCGCCGCGAAGTCCTGGATCAGGCACAGGGCCTGGGCATCGATGCCCTGCAGCTCCGTCTTGCTCTGGCGGGCGGCGTAGCGCAGTTCCAGCCGCGCCTGCGCCAGCAAGGCCGTCAGCGCCGCGTCGAGAGTATGGCCAACGTAGAAGTCCTCGCTCTCTTCACGCAGGTCTACCGGGCCCAGGCGCATCGGGAACAGCGCCCCGCACAGCTGCTCGAGAATCTGCCGCATGGCCTCGCGCGAAGGCAGCTCGCGCCCGCCCTGCTCGCCACTGCTGCGGCCATTGCGGCTGCGCCATTGCTCGCGGGCACCGCGCAGGCCACTGACGATGCTGTGCAGTTGCCAATGCCCAGATGAAGTTTGTTCGCTCACGGTGTTCTCCTGCCGAAGGTGGCCAATCTGTCGTTATGCGATCCACTCTACGGCAAATCCGTCCCTTGGAAAAAACAACGCTTTATTCCATCCTGCGCTAAGTCGGGCATAAGCCGCGATGACGGCGGCACTATCCTGGCCTAACCTCAAAACAGCCAGAACCTGGCATAGATCAAAACGGGAATAACAAAATAAGTTTTTATTATTTCCTGGCCTATCAAGCCAACTCTATAGTCGCCACCCACTACTTCCACAACAAGCGCGGGGTCTGACATGTCGAAATTCGCCAAACCGCTTCTCAACGCCAGCCTGGCAATCCTGCTGGGTGCCGGCCTGCTCGGCCAGGCATTCGCCGGCGAGCAACTGAAGACCATCCAGGAAAAAGGCGTGATCAACGTCGGCCTCGAAGGCACCTACCCGCCGTTCAGCTTCCAGGATGAAAACGGCAAGCTGACCGGCTTCGAGGTCGAGCTGTCCGAACTGCTGGCCAAGGAGCTGGGGGTCAAGGCCAAGATCCAGCCAACCAAATGGGACGGCATCCTCGCCGCGCTGGAATCCAAGCGCCTGGACGTGGTGGTCAACCAGGTGACCATCTCCGAGGAGCGCAAGAAGAAGTACGACTTCTCCGAGCCCTACACCATCTCCGGCATCCAGGCGCTGGTCCTGAAGAAAAAGGCCGAGCAGCTGAACATCAAGAGTGCGCAAGACCTGGCCGGCAAGAAAGTCGGTGTCGGCCTTGGCACCAACTACGAGCAATGGGTGAAGCAGGACGTGCCGAAGGCTGACGTGCGCACCTATGAAGACGACCCGAGCAAGTTCGCCGACCTGCGCAACGGCCGCATCGATGCCATCCTGATCGACCGCCTGGCTGCGTTGGAATACGCCCAGAAGGCCAAGGACACCGAGCTGGCTGGCGACGCCTTCTCGCGCCTGGAAAGCGGCGTGGCCCTGCGCAAGGGTGAGCCTGAGCTGCTGGCCGCGATCAACAAGGCCATCGACAAGCTCAAGGCCGACGGCACGCTGGCCAAGCTGTCGGAGAAATACTTCGGTGCCGATGTCACCAAATGATCGCTGAAAGCCTGCAACTCGTTGCCGACTCCACGCCCTTCCTGCTGAAGGGCGCGGGTTATACGGTGCTGCTCAGTGTTGGCGGCATGTTCTTCGGCCTGGTGCTGGGCTTTGCCCTGGCACTGATGCGGCTGTCGAAGATCCTGCCGCTGAACTGGCTGGCCCGGGTCTATGTGTCGTTCTTCCGTGGCACGCCGCTGCTGGTGCAGCTGTTCGTGATCTACTTCGGCATGCCGCAGATCGGTATCGAGCTCGACCCGATTCCGGCCTCGCTGATCGGCCTGTCACTGAACATGGCGGCCTACATCTGCGAAATCCTGCGTGCAGCGATCTCTTCGATCGACCGCGGCCAATGGGAAGCTGCAGCCAGCATCGGCATGACCCGTACCCAGGCCATGCGCCGGGCGATCCTGCCCCAGGCACTGCGCACTGCGCTGCCACCGCTGGGCAACAGCTTCATCTCGCTGGTCAAGGACACCGCCCTGGCGGCGACCATCCAGGTGCCCGAGCTGTTCCGCCAAGCGCAGCTGATTACCGCGCGTACCTTCGAAGTATTCACCATGTACCTGGCCGTTGCCGTGATCTACTGGGTCCTCTGCAGCATCCTCGCGCACTTCCAGAACCGCATGGAAGCGCGGGTCAACCAGCACGACCAGGAGCAATGAGATGATCGTCGCCAAAGGCCTGACCAAGCAGTTCAAGGGCCAGACCGTGCTCAACGGTATCGACCTGACCGTGCAACCCGGTGAAGTGGTGGCCATCATCGGCCCCAGCGGCTCGGGCAAGACCACCTTCCTGCGTTGCCTCAACCTGCTGGAAACCCCGGATGCCGGGCAGATCCAGATCGGTGATATCAGCATCGATGCCAACCGCCCGCTCGGCGGCCAGCAAAGTGCGATCCGCCGCCTGCGCCAGCAAGCTGGCTTCGTGTTCCAGAACTTCAACCTGTTCCCCCACCGCACCGCGCTGGAAAACGTCATCGAAGGCCCGCTGATCGTCAAGAAGACGCCTCGCGAGCAGGCCGTCGACCTGGGTCGGCGGCTGCTGGCCAAGGTCGGCCTGGCGGGCAAGGAAGACGCCTACCCGCGGCGCCTTTCCGGCGGCCAGCAGCAGCGCGTGGCGATTGCCCGTGCGCTGGCCATGGAACCTGAAGTGATCCTGTTCGACGAACCCACCTCGGCCCTCGACCCGGAGCTGGTCGGCGAGGTGCTGGCGACCATCCGCGGGCTGGCCGAGGAGAAGCGCACCATGATCATCGTTACCCACGAGATGAGTTTTGCCCGGGATGTAGCCAACCGGGTGATCTTCTTCGACAAGGGCGTGATCGTGGAACAGGGTGAGGCCAGGGCGCTGTTTGCCAATCCGAAGGAAGAGCGTACCCGGCAGTTCCTGCGCAAGTTCCTCGGTACCACCGCTGCGCAAGACTGAAAATCTCGGCTGGATTCTTCGCGGGCACGCCCGCTCCCACATTGATCGGTGTGGGAGCGGGCGTGCCCGCGAACAGGCCGGCACATCAAATGCAAATCCCTCTTCTATATATATTCCAAAGAGTTAGTTCATAAACATTTGATAAGCCATTAGGGTATATGAACCGGACCACCGGACCAGCAAATGTCTGTCGCCATCAGCTGAAGCGACGCATCCACTTTGTGAGGTTCGGTTCTGATGACCACCCAGCCAAATACCCAATTCCACAGCGACCTCGACAGCTCGCCCCTGCTGCTGCCGGCCAAGGTCCTGCGCAACGACGCCGAAGCCCTGCAAGCTGCCCGCGAACTGGCCGAGAGCGCCCGTGAGCAGGCCGCCCGCCGTGACCAGCAACGCAAGCTGCCCTGGGCAGAAATCGAACAGTTCACCCGCAGCGGCCTGGGCAGCATCAGCGTGCCCAAGGCTCATGGCGGCCCGGACGTCTCGTTCGAAACCGTCGCCGAGGTGTTCCGCCTGATCAGCGCCGCCGACCCGGCCCTGGGGCAGATCCCGCAAAACCAGTTCGGCATGCTGCAACTGCTGCGCCTGACCGCTACCGAGGCCCAGCAGGCGCTGATCTTCCGCAACGTGCTGGACGGCTGGCGCATCGGCAATGCCGGCCCCGAGCGCGGCACCAAGGACACCCTGACGCTCAAGGCCAGGATCACCCGCAGCGGTGACGGCTATCGCATCAGCGGTGAAAAGTTCTATTCCACCGGCGCGTTGTTCGCTCACTGGGTGGCGGTCAAGGCACTGGACGACGAAGGCCGCCAGCGCCTGGCCTTCGTCCGCCGTGGCAGCCCGGGGCTGCGCATCGTCGACGACTGGTCCGGCTTCGGCCAGCGCACCACCGCCAGCGGTACCGTGCTGCTCGACCAGGTACCAGTCGATGCGGAGCTGGTCATCGACAACTGGCGTCAGCGCGATATCCCCAATATCCAGGGCGCGGCCTCGCAGTTGATTCAGGCGGCCATCGATGCCGGCATCGCCGAGGCAGCTATCGACGACGCCATCACCTTCGTCCGCGAAAAATCCCGCCCATGGATCGAAGCCAAGGTCGAGCGCGCCAGCGATGACCCTTACGTGATTGCCGACATCGGCCGTCTGAAGCTTGAGTTGCATGCCGCCGAGGCACTGCTGCGCAAGGCCGCGCGCGTGCTCGACGAGGTCAATGCCGGGGCGATCGATGCCACCGCTGCAGCACGGGCGTCAATTGCCGTGGCCGAGGCCAAGGTGCTGACCACCGAGATCTCGCTGCAGGCCAGCGAGAAGCTGTTCGAGCTGGCTGGCAGCCGCGCAAGCCTGGCCGAGTTCAACCTCGACCGGCACTGGCGCAATGCCCGGGTGCACACCCTGCACGACCCGGTGCGCTGGAAGTACCACGCGGTTGGCGCTTACCACCTCAACGGCACCCTGCCCGCCCGGCATTCATGGATTTGATTTGAGGCCAGCATGACAACATCCGTTATCACCAACGACAGCCAAGCCCTGACCGTCGCTGAACAAGTCGCCCAGCAACTCAAACGCGACAGCGCTCTGCGAGACCGCGAACGCCGCCTGCCCCACGCCGAACTGGAGCTGTTCACCCGCTCTGGCCTGTGGGCCATCAGCGTCCCCAAAGCCTTTGGCGGTGCCGGCGTGTCCAACGTCACCCTGGCCCAGGTCATCGCCCGCATCGCCCAGGCTGACGCCTCCCTTGGCCAGATTCCGCAGAACCACTTCTACGCCCTCGAAGTGCTGCGAGTGAACGGCAACCCCGTGCAACAGCGGCGCCTGTACGCCGAAGTGCTGGCCGGCCGCCGGTTCGGCAACGCGCTGGCCGAACTGGGCACGAAAACCGCCCACGACCGCACCACCCGCCTGACCCGCGACGGCGCCGGCTACCGCATCAACGGCCGCAAGTTCTACGCCACCGGCGCGCTCTACGCGCAACGTATCCCGACCTCGGTGATCGACGACCAGGGCCGCCAACAGTTGGCCTTCGTCCCCGCCGACAGCCAGGGCCTGCAGGTGATCGACGACTGGAGCGGTTTCGGCCAGCGCACCACCGGCAGCGGCTCGGTGACATTCGACAACGTCTGGGTCGATGCCGACGACGTGGTGCCGTTCCAGAGTGCCTTCGAACGCCCGACACCGGTCGGCCCGCTGGCGCAGATTCTCCACGCAGCCATCGACACCGGTATCGCCCGCGCCGCGCTGGATGATGCCCTGCACTTCGTGCGCACGCGCAGCCGGCCGTGGATCGACTCCGGCCTGGACAAAGCCAGCGACGACCCACTGACCCTGAAAAGCTTCGGCCAGCTGTTGATCCGCCTGCATGCCGCTGAAGCCTTGCTCGAACGCGCTGGCGAACTCCTTGACCGCGCCCAGGCCGACAGCAATGCCGAAACCGTGGCCGCTGCCTCCATCGCCGTTGCCGAAGCACGGGCGATCAGCACGGAAATCTCTCTCGCCGCCGGCACCACGCTGTTCGAACTGGCCGGCAGCCAGGCCACCCTGGCCGAGCACAACCTCGACCGCCATTGGCGCAACGCCCGCGTGCACACCCTGCACGACCCGGTGCGCTGGAAGTATCACGCCATCGGCAACTACTACCTGAACAACGAAAACCCACCACGCCGGGGGACTATCTGATGGCCAGGCAGATCCTGCTCAATGCCTTCAACATGAACTGCATCGGGCACATAAACCACGGTTTGTGGACCCACCCTCGGGACACCTCGACCCGGTACAAGACCCTGGAATACTGGACCGATCTGGCGCGTCTGCTGGAGCGCGGGCTGTTCGACGGCCTGTTCATCGCCGACATCGTCGGCACCTATGACATCTATGGCAACTCCGTAGACGTGACCCTCAAGGAGTCGATCCAGTTGCCGGTCAACGACCCGCTGCTGCTGGTTTCGGCCATGGCCGCCGTCACCCGCCACCTGGGTTTCGGCCTCACCGCCAACCTCACCTACGAAGCGCCCTACCTGTTCGCCCGGCGCCTCTCCACCCTCGACCACCTGAGCAATGGCCGGGTCGGCTGGAACATCGTCACCGGTTACCTCGACAGCGCCGCCCGCGCCATGGGCCTGGAGCAACAGCCCGAGCACGACCGCCGCTACGACCAGGCCGACGAATACCTGCAGGTGCTGTACAAGCTGCTGGAAGGCAGCTGGGCCGATGACGCCGTGGTCAACGACCGCCAACGCCGGGTCTACGCCGAGCCGAACAAGGTGCGCAAGGTCCGCCACCAGGGCGAGTTCTACAAGGTCGAGGGCTACCACCTGTGCGAACCCTCGCCACAGCGCACGCCGGTACTGTTCCAGGCGGGCAGCTCGCCGCGCGGCCTGGCCTTCGCCGGCAGCCATGCCGAGTGCGTGTTCATCAGCGGCCAGGACAAGGCCGCCACCCGCGCCCAGGTCAACAAGGTCCGCGCGGCTGCCCAGGCTGCTGGCCGTGATCCACAGGCGGTGAAGGTTTTCATGGGCATCACGGTGATTGTCGCCCCCACCGAGCAGCAGGCCCAGGCCAAGCACGCCGAGTACCTGCAACATGCCAGCGCGGAAGCCGGCGTGGCGCACTTCGCCGCCTCTACCGGCATCGACTTCGCCGCCTACGGGCTGGACGAACCGATCGGCGCCAGCAAGGGCAACGCCATCCAGTCGGCCACCCGTCAGCTGCAGGAGAACGCCTGGACCCGCCGCCGCCTGCTGGAGCAGCACGCCCTCGGTGGGCGCTATGTAACCCTGGTCGGCGCGCCCGATCAGGTTGCCGAACAGCTGATCGCCTGGATCGATGAAACCGGCCTGGACGGTTTCAACCTGACCCGCACCGTCACCCCGGAAAACTATGAGGACTTCATCGAGCTGGTGGTCCCGCAACTGCAGCAACGCGGACGCTACAAGACCGCCTACGCCGACGGCACCCTGCGCGAGAAGCTGTTTGCCAGCAACCACCCACACTTGCCTGCCGACCACCCAGGTTCCACTTACCGCAACACCCCAACCCCTGCCCCGACTGGAGCCCTGCACCATGCTTGAGAAACTGTTCCGGCCCGTCGCGGCCATCGCCATCACCCTCGGCCTGTCCGCCAGCGCCTTCGCCGCCGAACCACTGAAGATCGGCACCACCGCAGCCTTCGCCATCCCTCTGGAGGCGGCGGTGGAAGAAGCCCACAAGCAAGGCCTGGAGGTGAAGCTGATCGAGTTCAGCGACTGGATCGCGCCGAATGTCAGCCTCAACAGCGGCGACATCGATGTGAACTACTTCCAGCACATTCCCTTCCTGGAGAACGCCAAGGCTGCGGCCGGTTTCAACCTGGTGCCCTACGCCCCGGGCATCATCAACAACGTCGGCCTGTACTCGAAAAAGTACAAGAGCTTCGCCGAACTGCCCGAGGGCGCCAGCGTGGCCATCGCCAATGACCCGATCAACAGCGGCCGCGGCCTGCAGTTGCTGGCCAAGGCTGGCTTGATCACCCTCAAGCCGGGGGTAGGCTACAAGGCCACCGAAGACGACATCGTCGCCAACCCGAAGAAGCTGAAGATTCTTCAGGTCGAAGCTGTGCAACTGGTGCGTGCCTACGACGACGCCGACCTGGTCCAGGGCTACCCGGCCTACATCCGCCTGGCCAACAGCTTCGATGCCACTTCGGCGCTGCTGTTCGATGGCCTGGAAAACAAGGAGTACGTGATCCAGTTCGTCATCCGCCCGCAGAGCAAGGACGACCCGCGCCTGGCCAGGTTCGTCGACATCTACCAACACTCGCCTGCCGTGCGTTCGGCCTTGAACAAGGCCCATGGCAGCCTGTACCAGGCCGGTTGGGAGGGCTGACATGAGCCAGGCCAGCGCGCTCAGGGCGCCCACCGCACAACCATCGCCGTCTACGGCCAGGGAGCAGGCCCTGCGCCCGGAGGTAAACGAAGCCCACGTGCGCTTCATCGGCCTCGGCAAGACTTACCCTGGCCAGCAGCAACCCGCGCTGCACGGCATCGACCTGAATATCCGCCGTGGCGAGATCTTCGGCATCATCGGCCGCAGTGGTGCGGGCAAGTCGTCGCTGCTGCGCACCATCAACCGCCTCGAGCAGCCGAGCCAGGGCCGTGTACTGATCGACCAGGTGGACATCGCGCCCTTCGACGAGGACCGCCTGGTAGCCCTGCGCCGACGCATCGGCATGATCTTCCAGCACTTCAACCTCATGTCGGCCAAGACGGTGTGGCAGAACGTCGAGCTGCCGCTGAAGGTGGCCGGCGTGGCCAAGGCCGAGCGCCAGCGCAAGGTCCGCGAGCTGCTGGAGCTGGTGGGTTTGCAGGAGAAACATCACGTCTATCCGGCGCAACTGTCCGGCGGGCAGAAGCAGCGGGTCGGCATCGCCCGCGCCTTGGTGCACGACCCGGAAATTCTGCTGTGCGACGAAGCCACCTCGGCGCTGGACCCCGAGACCACGGCGTCAATCCTCGAACTGCTGCGAGACATCAACCAGCGCCTGGGGCTGACCGTGGTGTTGATCACCCACGAGATGGCAGTGATCCGCGACATCTGTCACCGCGTGGTGGTGCTGGAGCGTGGCGCGATCGTCGAGCAGGGCGAAGTCTGGCGCGTGTTCGGCAGCCCACGCCATGAGGTCACCCGCACCCTGCTCGCGCCGTTGCAGACCAAGCTGCCCGCGGCTTTGCAGGCAAACCTGCGCGCAAGCCCGGCGGGCCGAGACAGCGCATTGGTGCTCAAACTCACCCTGCTCGGCGAGCCAGCGCTGTCCGACCTGTTCGCCGAACTGGGCGGGCGTGTGCGGCTGCTTCAGGGTGGCGTGGAGACCATCGGCGAGCATGCACTCGGGCAGTTGATCCTGTCGATTCAAGGCTCACCGCACGACACGCACCTATTGCTCGAACGCGCCCGCCGCTGGGCCGAAGACGTGGAGGTACTGGGCCATGTGGTTTGATCGCTTGCTCGAAGGCCTGCTCGATACCTTGCTGATGGTGGGCGTGTCCTCGCTGGTCGCGCTGCTGGTGGGGGTGCCGATGGCGGTGCTGCTGGTCACCAGCGACAAGGGTGGCATCTTCGAGGCTCAGCTGCTGAACCGGGTGCTGGGCGCCTTCGTCAACCTGTTCCGCTCGATCCCGTTCCTGATCCTGATGGTCGCGCTGATCCCCTTCACCCGGCTGGTGGTGGGCACCACCTATGGTGTGTGGGCCGCCGTGGTGCCACTGACCATCGCCGCAACGCCGTTCTTCGCACGGATTGCCGAGGTGAGCCTGCGCGAGGTCGACCATGGCCTGGTGGAGGCGGCGCAAGCCATGGGCTGCCGACGTTGGCACATCGTCTGGCATGTGCTCTTGCCAGAAGCACTGCCGGGGATCGTGGGCGGGTTCACCATTACCCTGGTGACGCTGATCAACTCGTCAGCCATGGCCGGGGCGATTGGTGCGGGTGGGCTGGGGGATATTGCCTATCGGTATGGGTATCAGCGCTTCGACAGCCAGATCATGTTGACCGTGATTGCCATGCTGGTGGCCTTGGTGGCGCTGATCCAGCTCGGTGGGGACCGGTTGGCGAAAGGCTTGAATAAACGCTGAAGTGCCTGACATGAGGGTTGTGGCGCCTGTGAGATCGAGCGCCGCCCGCGCGGCGCATCGCGAGCTTTGCTCGCTCCTACGTTTATTTCGGGCCAATGCCTCCAGTGGGATTTGCGCGCGAACGCCTTGGCGCATGACGCGATATCGCGTCGTACCAACAAGGCGGTCGCGCGCACCTGCCACAGGCGTTACTGGCCAAAAACAAACGTAGGAGCGAGCAAAGCTCGCGATGCGCCGCGCGGGCGGCGCTCGGCTTCACAGGCGCAAAAAATCTCCCGCCGTACCCCTCAGCCCCAGCGCAAGTCCACAGCCGGCACCGGCCGCCCGAACCAGTAGCCCTGACCCAGCTGGCACTGCTGCTCCAGCAAAAAGCGCGCTTGTTCCGCCTGTTCGATCCCCTCGGCATGCACCTGCATACCCATACTCCGCGCCAGCGCGACGATCACCCGGACGATGGCGATGTCATCATCATCCTGCGGCAAGCCGGCCACGAAGCCCTGGTCGATCTTCAGTTTCTGCACCGGCAAGCGCTTGAGCCGCAGCAAAGACGAGTACCCGGTGCCGAAGTCATCGATGGCCAGGTTCAGCCCCAGCTCGCGCAAGCGGTGCAGCTGCTCCAGCGCCACCTCCGGGTCTTCCATGACCGCACTCTCGGTCACTTCCAGCTCCAGCAGCGTCGGCTCCAACCCTGTCTGATGCAGCACGTCGGCCACCTGCCGGTACAACTCGCGCTGGCCGAACAAGCGACTGGAAATATTGACGGCAACGAACGCCAGCATGCGCCCATCTTCTCGCCACTGAACCATCTGCCGGCAGGCTTCACGCAACACCCAGGCATCGATCTCGGCAATCAGACCGGTGCGCTCGGCGATGGGGATGAAATCGCTCGGCGGCACCAACCCTCGCTGCGGGTGCTGCCAGCGGACCAGTGCCTCGACCCCGACCATCTTCGCCGTGGACAGGTCATGCACTGGTTGAAAGAACACCCTCAGCTCATCCTTGGCCAGGGCCCGGCGCAACTCGCTCGCGGTTTCCACCCGGTGCTGGGCGTGGGCGGTCAGCTCTTCGGTGTACAGCGCATAACAGGCACGGCCATTGCCCTTGGCCTTGAACAGCGCCGAATCGGCATTGCGCAACAGTTGCTCGGCGCTCAGGGCGTCATTGGGGAACAGGCTGATACCCACGCTGGCACTGACGAACAGCCGGTGGCCATCGAACTCGAAGGGCTCACGCATGCGCTCGATGATGGCCTGCGCCAGCTTGCCGGCCTGGCCAACCTGCTGGCAGTTCTCGGCCAGCACGCCAAACTCGTCCCCGCCCAGGCGCGCCAGGGTCACGTTGCTGCCCACGGTCTCACGCAGGCGTTCGCCAACCAGCTTGAGCAACTGGTCGCCGATGGTATGGCCAAGGCCGTCGTTGATGCTTTGAAAATGATCCAGGTCGAGCAACAGCAAGGCGCAGCCGCGCTTGTTGGCCTGCGCCGAAGCCAGCGCCTGCTCGGCACGATCGTTGAACAGCAGGCGGTTGGGCAGGCCGGTGAGCGGGTCATGGTGAGCCAGGTAGGCGAGTTCCTGCTCGGAATGCTTGATCGCACTGATGTCGCTGAACACCGCCACGTAATGGCTCAGCTCGCCGCTGTCGTCAAGGATGGCGCAGATCGTCTGCCATTGCGGATAGATTTCACCGCTTTTACGGCGGTTCCAGATCTCGCCGCTCCATTCACCCTTTTCGGCCAGGGCCGCAAAGATCTGCTGGTAGAACGGCACGCCGTGGCGGCCAGACTTGAACTTGCTGGGGCGATGACCCAGCACCTCATCCTGCTGGTAGCCGGTGATGCGCATGAAGGCGCGATTGACATGCACGATCAGGCCTTGGCGGTCTGTGACCAATACCCCCTCCAGGGTGCTGTCGAACACCGCCGCGGCCATGCGCAGGCGCTCACGGTCCTCGCTGCGCAGGCGCGCGCCGATACCGATGAAGTTGAGCAGGCGGGCACGGGAAACGAAGATCAGCAAGGCACTGACCAGTACCCACACCACCACGTTGATCTGCCGGCCCACGGTCAGCGCCAGGGGGTCGTCAGACATACTGCGCAGGACCACCTCGGCCAGCACCAGCCAGAGGAACGAGAGCACCACATACAGCGCGGCCATGCGCAAGGCGTCGCGAACGGAAACAGACATGTCGGGGGGGAAAGCCCATGAAAAAGGATGGGGCATTATAAAGGCTGAAACATGCCGTGACTTCCTATCTGAAAGGGTGACTGGTTTTATTTGCCCGCCAAGGGATAATCACCCTTTCCTCCCTGCATTCCCGAGGGCTTCTACACTTATGTGGTACAACGGTCTGCTCGACTTGTCGGCCTGGCAACTGGTTGGCGTCACCCTGCTGATGACCCACGTGACAATCGTCAGCGTCACCATCTACCTGCATCGCTACTCCGCCCATCGCGCCCTGGAGCTCAATGGCGCGCTCAAGCACTTCTTCCGTTTCTGGCTGTGGCTGACCACGGCACAGAACACCCGCGAATGGACGGCCGTGCATCGCAAGCACCACGCCAAGTGCGAAACCCCGGACGACCCGCACAGCCCGGTGTACAAGGGCCTGGGTACGGTGCTGCGCAAAGGCGCCGAGCTCTACCGCGAAGAGGCACGCAATCCCGAGACCCTGCGCATCTACGGCAAGAACTGCCCGGAAGACTGGATCGAGCGCAACCTCTATTCACGCTACAAGCTCGGCGGCATCGTGCTGATGGCGGTCATCGACCTGCTGCTGTTCGGCACCATCGGCATCACCATCTGGGCAGTGCAGATGATGTGGATTCCATTCTGGGCCGCCGGCGTGGTCAACGGTCTTGGCCATGCGGTCGGCTACCGCAATTTCGAATGCCGCGACGCCGCCACCAACCTGGTGCCGTGGGGTATCGTCATCGGTGGTGAAGAGCTGCACAACAACCACCACACCTACCCCAATTCGGCCAAGCTGTCGGTCAAGCGCTGGGAGTTCGACATGGGCTGGGCGTGGATCCGCCTGTTCTGCCTGCTGCGCCTGGCCAAGGTGCAGCGTGTGGCGCCCATCGCCCACCGCGTCGAGGGCAAGGCCAGCCTGGACATGGACACGGCCATGGCCATCCTCAACAACCGTTTCCAGATCATGGCCCAGTACCGCAAGCTGGTGATTGGCCCGCTGGTCAAGCAGGAGCTGGCCAAGGTCGATGCTTCGGTACGCCACCGCTTCCGCCGTGCCAAGCGCCTGCTGTCGCGTGAAACCAGCCTGCTGGAAGACCGCCACCACGTGCGTATCGAGAGCCTGCTGGCCCACAGCCAGGCACTTAAGACCATCTACGAGAAGCGCCTGGCCCTGCAACAGATCTGGGCCCGCACCAGCGCCAACGGCCACGATATGCTGGCGGCCATGAAGGACTGGGTACACGAGGCCGAGGCCAGCGGCATCCATGCCCTGCACGACTTCGCAGCACAGCTGAAAACCTACTCCCTGCGCCCCACCGCCTGATAGCCGCTGATCGGCACGCCCTGCAACGGGGCGTGCCCGCTGGAACTTCCCCCCTGAAAATCCACTCAAACCCGGCACATCGCCCGCGTGGCGGGCCGGTTCGTGGCCGCGCGCCTCATCAATGAGAACTGCTCCGTGCTCATGGCCAAGAACCTTCCTCCATCTTTGTCAGGTACCCCGCCCCCCGAAGCTGCGCAAACCTTGCTGGCCCTGCTCCACGCCCAGGGCGAAGTCGCCCGCCTGAGTGAACGCGAACAGCTCTACAGCTCGTTGCTCGACAGCGTCAACGCCGTGCTGTGGGCCTTCGACTGGGAGACCCGCCAGGTGCTCTACGTCAGCCCCGCCTACGAACGTATCTTCGGTCGCCCTGCCAGCCTGGTGCTGGCCGACTACAACGAATGGCGCGACAGCATCTACCCCGACGACCTGGAATTCGCCGAACGCAGCCTGGCCCAAGTGCTGCTCAAGGGCGCAGTGGAAGACCGCGAGTACCGCATCCTCAATGCCAGCGGCCAAGTGCGCTGGCTCAGCGACAAGTGCTACATCAACCAGCAGAACGACGGCGACCGGGTGATCATCGTCGGCATCGCCGAAGACATCACCGAAAAGAAGCAGCTCGAAGGCGAATTGCAGCGCCTGGCCACCACCGACGTACTGACCCAGAGCAGCAACCGCCGGCACTTCTTCGAATGCGCCCAACAGGCCTTCGACAGTGCCCGTGAAGACGGCACGCCACTGGCGTTCCTGCTGCTGGACATCGACGACTTCAAGCGTATCAACGACAGCTACGGGCACCAGGAAGGCGACCAGGTGCTGCAGCGCATCGCCGATAGCGGCAAGGCCGTGCTACGCCGCGGCGATCTGTTCGGGCGTATCGGCGGTGAGGAGTTCGCGGCGGTATTCCCAGGTTGCAACGCGCAGGTGGCCGAGCAGATTGCCGAGCGGTTACAGCGGGAGATTCAGCGGCAGAGCTTCAGCCATGGCGATGAGGCGTACAGCGTTACGGTGAGCCAGGGGCTGACCGGACTGACGGATGAGGACGAGTCGCTGGACAGCTTGTTCGCCCGTGCCGATGCGGCGATGTACCGGGCCAAGCGGCAGGGCAAGAACCAGATAGTCCGCGGGTAGGGGGATCGAGATCAGAAAAATCCTGCAGATCTGCAGAAGCACCATGTAGGAATGGTCTCGATTTACATTGCATCGCTGCGATCCGCTCATTTGGCGTAAGTCGCGTGACATCATGAGTCCGAATCCAAGGCCTCAGGATGGTACATCCTCCTTACTGTTACTCCGTAGCCCATAGAGGCACTTAGCGTTTTATTCCCCTTGAGGGACTTGCAAAACCCGGCCGAGGCTGGGTTTTGTCATTTCAGGGTGCGGCGTTTTCAGGCTCAGACCCATCAACCGACCCCTCAGACCCAGTGATCGATAGATCCGCTGGCGTCTCGATTTTCTGAGCCTCCTGCGTTCTTACTTCAGGATTCTCCACCTTGCGCAACCGGCTCAGCTCCGGCAACCCAACCTTCAGCAAGCGCGCGGTCTTGCTGTTGGCAATTTTCTCCAGCCCCTGATCCGCCGGCAGGCGCGCAAGTTGCCCGGCCAGGTTCAAGGCCAGGATCTCCCGCGAATACACCCCGCCACCCAGTTGGTAGATCGCCGCAATCAGCTCGCGCAGGCTCAGCGGCAAACGCCAGCGGGTGCGCAGCGCCGAGCCGAACGCTGCGCCGAACTCATTGAGCGACAGCTGCACCCGGTCCTCGTCCAGCTCGCCACCGGCCAGGCGCCACTCTTGCAGGCAGCGCAGCACCGCCAAGTCACCCAGGCAATGCAACAGGCCAGCGCAATAGCAGCGCTCCTGATCCAGTTCGAGCATGCGCGCCAGCGTGCGGGCATATTCGGCCGTGTGCAGCGAAAGATTCCAGTAGCGCGTGGCATGTTGCGTCAGCAGCGGGTCGCTCAGCCGTGCACTGCGCTTGAGGGTGAGGCCGAGAATCAGGTTCATGCTCTGGGTGCTGCCGAGCTTGTTCAGTGCCTGCATCAGCGTTTGCACAGGTGCGTCACGGTGCAGGCTGGCACTGTTGGCAGCGGCGATGAGCACTGCCGTGATCTGTGGATCATCACGCACCTCTTCTTCAAGCACCTTGAGGTTCAGGCCCTGCGGGTTGAGCGCGCGCTTGATCGCCACCTGCACATCGGCGAACAGCGGCCCGCCGTCGGCGGTAGCGCGCCGTTGCTCGAGATAGGCCGGCAGGTTGGCGCCAGGCTGCAACGGCGGCACCGGGCAGGCGATCTGCTCGCCCACGGCGAGTAGCAGTTCTTCCAGGCTCTTGCGTAGCTTGTCCAGGTTCAGCGGTTTGCTCAGGTAAGCCGTGGGATGCAGCGGTATTGCTTCGCGCACGCTCGCACTATCGCTGCGGTCGCTCATGAGAATGAACGGCAGCCCCGGGCCTTTGGCGCGCACCTTGCGCAGCAGGTCGAGGCCATCGAGCCCGGCCAGTTCGCGAGCAGCGATGATCAGGTCAGGTTTGCTGGCCAGCGCCGTGAGCGCTTGCGAGCCGTCGGCGCAGACTTGCAAGCGGGCGTCGCAACGCACGCTGAGCAGCATTTCGCTCAGCATTTCGCGCACCCAAGGGTCGCCTTCGGCGATCAATACGCAAGGTGGGGTGGGGTCTGCAGCACTCATGGCCAACTCCTGAATATCCCTGACACACAGTCCTTCGCAGCTTCCAAGGCGAATCCTTTCACCACCATAGCCTCACATGGCTTTTCTGGGCACAAAAAAACCCGCCGAGGCGGGTTTTTTTTAGAAGCGCGTCACATCAGGCGAGTTCAGCGAAGCACTCTTCGATAATGGCGAGGCCTTTGTCCAGCAGCGCGTCTTCGGCGGTCAGCGGAACCAGGATACGCAGGACGTTACCGTAGGTGCCGCAGGACAGCAGGATCAGACCCTTGTCGCGCGCCTTGGCCACAACCTGGGCAACGGCAGCAGCGTTCGGGGTGTGGGTGCCTTTTTCGAAAACTTCCACAGCGATCATCGAGCCCAAACCACGGACATCACCGATGATCGGGTGCTTTTCCTGGATCTTGCGCAGACCAGTGGTCAGGTGCTCACCAACAGCCTTGCTGCGGTCCAGCAGCTTCTCTTCCTCGAACACCTGGATAACGGCCAGGGCCGCGGCGCAGGCGATCGGCGAACCGGCGTAGGTGCCGCCCAGGCCACCTGGAGCGATGGCGTCCATGATTTCGGCCTTGCCGCATACACCGGCCAGCGGGAAGCCGCCAGCGATGGACTTGGCGAAGGTGGTCAGGTCAGGCGCGACGCCCATCTGTTCCATGGCGAAGAAGGTGCCAGTACGGCCAGCGCCGGTCTGCACTTCGTCGGCGATCAGCAGGATGCCGTGCTTGTCGCACAGCTCGCGCAGGCGCTTCATCAGCTCTTTCGGTGCTGGCAGGAAGCCGCCTTCGCCTTGTACTGGCTCGAGGATGATGGCGGCGATGTCGCGCGGCTCGGCGTCGTTCTTGAAGATGCGCTCGACCGAAGCGATGGCGTCGTCAACGCTGACACCGTGCAGTTCGCTCGGGAACAGGGCACGGAAGATGCCGCCTGGCATCAGGCCCATGCCAGCGGAGTACGGCACGACCTTGCCGGTCAGGCCCAGGGTCATCATGGTACGGCCGTGGTAACCGCCGGTGAAGGCGATCACGCCAGCGCGGCCAGTGGCGGCACGGGCGATCTTGACGGCGTTTTCAACGGCTTCGGAGCCAGTAGAAACCAGCAGGGTCTTCTTGTCGAAGTCACCTGGGACCAGCTTGTTGATCTTTTCACACAGCTCTACGTAAGGCTCGTAGGCCAGCACCTGGAAGCAGGTGTGGCTGACCTTGGTCAGCTGCTCTTGCACAGCTGCAACCACTTTCGGGTGCAGGTGGCCAGTGTTCAGTACAGCGATGCCGCCGGCGAAGTCGATCAGTTCGCGGCCTTCAACGTCGATCACGGTCGAGTTCTTCGCGGATTCGACGAAGATCGGGTGGATCTGGCCAACGCCACGTGGGACGGCGGCTACACGACGTTGCATCAAGGATTCGTTGGTCTTGCTCATAGTGCCCTCATTTGCGCCGATCAGCGGCGCTTTTATTCGGGGGTGGCTGGGAGTGCTCGCGAACAGTATTCGTTGATCGACTGCCGTGAACGCCCTGGCCACCAGGTACTGCGATGTCAAAAAGGCCAGCGAGACGTCGCTCTCGCGCCCCGCTGGCAGAGGTAAAACCTTTTACCCGGCGATCAGACGCTGATGCACAGGTATTTGATTTCGAGGTAGTCCTCGATACCGTATTTGGAACCTTCGCGGCCCAGGCCCGAAGCCTTGATGCCACCGAATGGCGCGACTTCGTTGGAGATCAGGCCGGTGTTGATACCCACCATGCCGTATTCCAGGGCCTCGGCGACACGGAACACACGGCTCATGTCACGGGCGTAGAAGTACGAGGCCAGGCCGAACTCGGTGTCGTTGGACATGGCGATGACTTCGGCTTCGTCTTTGAAGCGGAACAGCGGCGCCAGTGGGCCGAAGGTCTCTTCCTTGGCGACGGCAGCGGTTTTCGGCACGTCGACCAGGATGGTCGGCTCGAAGAAGTTGCCTTCGATCAGCTTGCCACCGGACAGCACCTTGGCGCCTTTGCCGACGGCGTCTTCGATGTGTTCCTGGACCTTGGCGACAGCCTTGCCGTCGATCAGCGGGCCAGTGGTGGTGCCTTCTTCCAGACCGTTACCGATCTTCAGCTTGGCGACAGCGGCGGCCAGCTTCTGGGCGAACGCGTCGTAGACGCCGTCCTGCACGTAGATACGGTTGGCGCAGACGCAGGTCTGACCGTTGTTGCGGTACTTGGAGATGATCGCGCCCTCGACCGCCTTGTCCAGGTCGGCGTCATCGAACACGATGAACGGAGCGTTACCGCCCAGCTCCAGGGAAACTTTCTTGATGTCCTTGGCGCATTCTTGCATCAGCTGGCGACCGATTTCGGTCGAGCCGGTGAAGGACAGCTTGCGTACCAGGGAGTTGCCGGTCAGCTCGCCGCCGACTTCACCAGCGCTGCCGGTGACGACGCTCAGCACGCCAGCCGGGATGCCGGCACGGTTGGCCAGCTCGACCAGGGCCAGGGCGGAGTACGGGGTCTGCGACGCAGGCTTGAGCACCATGGTGCAGCCAGCGGCCAGGGCCGGGCCGGCTTTACGGGTGATCATGGCGGCCGGGAAGTTCCACGGGGTGATGGCCGCGGTAACGCCGATCGGCTGCTTGATGACGATCAGGCGCTTGTCTGGCTGGTGGCCTGGGATGGTGTCGCCGTAGACGCGCTTGGCTTCTTCGGCGAACCACTCGATGAACGAGGCGGCGTAGGCGATTTCGCCCTTGGCTTCGGCCAGTGGCTTGCCTTGCTCGATGGTCATCAGGCGAGCCAGGTCGTCCTGGTTCTCGATCATCAGTTCGAACCAGCGACGCAGCTTGGCCGAACGCTCCTTGGCGGTCAGTGCACGCCAGGCCGGCAGGGCCTTGTCGGCGGCTTCGATGGCGCGGCGGGTTTCCGCAGTGCCCATCTTCGGCACGGTACCGATGACTTCACCAGTGGCCGGGTTGGTCACTTTGATGGTCTGGCCGCTGTCCGCATCCAGCCACTCACCGTTGATGAAGGCTTGCTGGCGGAACAACTGAGCGTCTTTGAGCTGCATGTCGGCTTCCCGAATTGTTGATTGTTTGAAAAGCGCCCAAGGCAGGGCATCGAGCGTTTGAAATCTCAAACGAATGCTAAGCGGCTGCTGGGGTGTTGGACAATAGCCTGTTCGAAAAAAAGAACGAACGGTTGAACACCCGGGCAAAATTTCATGAGTTTGCATGAAGGCAACTGGCCTCTTCGCGGGCACGCCAGCGAAGAGGCCAGTACAGGTTAGACGAACGAGCTGAAAACAATGTGAATCAGAACGCCATGGCCAGGTCGATCACCAGGGCCCGGTAGCCAACGGAACCCGGCTGGCGGCTGTGCACCTTGAGTTCGACTAACACCTCCTGGGTCCCTCGACGTACCTCATTGAGAACCGTGGTGGTCAGCTTCTCGGGCGTGAGGAAGTTGACCGAAGCCGAATAGATGAACTGGGTATCGGTCTCTGGCCGGTAGGCCACCACCGAGGTCACCGGGCTGTACCATTCGTCGCCACGCTCCTTACCGTACTCCCACACCTGCTCGACCGTGCCCTTGGCTTCGTCGATCTTGTACTCCACCGCCCGGCTGTAGTTGCCACTGAGCTTGGTCGGTTCAAAGTCGCGCCCCCAGCCGTTGTCGAACACCGTCAGTGTGCCTTTGCCGGTCAGCCAGGCGGTGTGCTGGGTCCAGGACCAGTCGAAGCCTTCGCTTGCGACTGGTGTCAGTACCTTCTCGCGCAGGTGCTGCGGCCAGCCTTGCGGTGACGCCAGAATCCACTTCACCTGCTTGTCCCGACCGATCTTCACCACACCCTGATGGCGAGCTGAAACGATAATGCTGTCATCATCGGCATCGTAGTCGATGGCATTGACGTGCGCCCAGTTGCGCCCGGTGCCCACGCCAGGGGTATCGCCGAACGGCAGGTCGCCTTCGGCCAGCTCGTTGGCCAGCCTCTCGTCTTGCTTCTGCACGCCTTCGGGCAGCTGAATCGCCGCCTTGCCCAGGGTTTCCAGCAAGTCGCCACGATAGGGATCGAGAATCTGGTTCAGGTCCCAGAAGTCCAGCACGTCGCCTGCTTCGTTGACTTCGATGATGTGGTCACGGATCGAGCGCACCCGCTTGCCATCCGGGCGACGGTAATCGCTGGTGCCGACGCGCAGCAGGTAGGTGCCGTTGGCGGTTTCACGGATCTCGTGGGAGAAGTCGGCGAACTTGTCCGGCAAGTTGCGCTGCCAGATGCGCCGGCCGAGCAGGTCGAACTTGGAGTAGGTCTGGCCCTGCCCCCAGATCAGCTTGCCATCGCGGGTCTGCTGGAAGCCCATCGTCCCGCCCAGGCCGTCGCGGCGGTTGGAATCGTGGATCTGTTCGATGTCCAGGTACCAACGCACGTCGCCGTTGCTGTCAGCGATCCAGTTGTTGCCAACCTGGTCCCATTCGGCAGCGCCGCCCAGGCCGTTCCACTTGAAGGCGCGGCCACCGGGGATGTCCCCTTGCAGGTGGTTGAACAGGTACAGGCGCTGCTCGAAGCCTGGCGCCACCTTGACCGGCTCCACTTCCGGCAGCGCGGCGGTCTGTTTCGCCACCACCGGCAGTCGCACGGCCGGGGCGTAGATCTGGTAATGCTCGCGGATGCGCTCGCCGTCGAGCTTGTAGGTCACCTCCACCTGGTTGACGTGATCCGGGTACAGGCCAAATACCGGGATGCCGCCGTAAGTCCACAGCGAGCGCTCCGACACCTCGTAGGCGATGTCGACGCCGCGCTCGCCCTTGCCGCGCACCCGCACATGGGCGGCGCTCAGGCTGCGCCCACCGTCGCGGATGATCGCGGTCAGCGGTGCCAGGCGGTAAGGGTTGACCACCACGTGGCCGAGCAGCGCCTCGGTGCGTTCGGGGACCTTGGCCGTGAGGCAGGCACCTTCGGGCAGTACTGGGGTTTCAGTCTTGGCATTCATGGCAAAGCTCCTTTTTACTCAGAAGTCGTAACGGGCGGTGGCGCCGAAGGTGCGCGGGGTACCGAGCACGCCGGCATAACCACCGTTGGCGGAGTTCCACAGGCTGGTGAAATAGGTCTTGTCGCCGGCGTTCTTCACCCACAGCGACAGGTCGACCACGCCGTCGCCCTGGTCCAGGCGCACACCGGCGGAAAGGTTGACCAGCGCGTAGCTGGGGATCTGGCCGAAGTCGGAATCGTCAATGGTGCCCACCGCCCTTGAGCGGAACGCGTAGCTGGCGGTGACGTAGGGCTCGACGTGCTGGCTTGCCTGCCACTTGTATTCGCCGTTGAGGTTGGCGATGTACTTGGAGGCGCCGACCACCTGGTGGCCGGACAGGTCACAGGTGGCGGAGGCATTGGCCAGGCTCACCTCCGGCGGGCACGGTGCGTCGTCGTACTTCAGGTAACGGACGTCGTTCCACGAGCCGTTGAAGTTCACCGTCAGGCCTTTGATCGGCAGCGCCGTGGCTTCGAACTCCAGACCGCGCGAGCGCACGCTGCCGGCGTTGGCCAGGTACTGCACGCGGTTGATCTGGTCGTAGACGTTGGCCTGGTAGCCATGCACCTCTGTCCAGAACAGGTTGGTGTTGAGTTGCAGGCGGTTGTCGAACAGCGTGCTCTTGAGGCCCAACTCGGCGTTGTTGGCCCGCTCGGTACCTACCAGCAGTGAGTCGGTGCCCAGGCGTGGCGCGGCGCCGACGGTGAGGTTCACGCCACCAGACTTCTCGCCGTGGGTCAGGGTGGCGTAACCGAGCAACTGGTCGTTGAAGCGGTAGCTCAGGCTCAGCAACCCGGAAGGGCTGAAGCTGTATTGGTTGAGGTCGCCCGAATCGTACGCCCCTACCCTGCCCTGGCGTGCAGCGGCAGCAGCCCCGGTGACTGCAGCACCGCCGGTTGGCGCATCGCGTGTCACCCAGGCGCTTTTTTCCTCGTAGGTACCGCGGATGCCGGCAGTGAAGTCCAGGCGGTCGGTGATGTGCCAGGTGCCCTGGGCGAACAGCGCGTAGCTGTCAGTATCGATATGGCCGTTGCCGATGGTGTTGACGTTGGCCAGGGCGCCAGCCGGGGTGATGTTCCAGATGTCGGCCTGGGGCCCGTAATAAGTGAACGACTTATTGTCCAGGTCCTGCTTGAAGTAGTACGCACCCAGCACATAGTCGAAAAGGCCACCGGTAGGCGACGCCAGGCGAATTTCCTGCGAATACTGCTTGTCGCGCACCGACACCCCGGCGCTGTAGAACACCGGCACATTGAGGCCGTCATCGTTGCGCGGGGTGAAGTCCCACCAGCGGTAGGCGCTGATCGAGGTCAGGGTGAAGTCGTTGGGTAGGGTCCAGTTGGCCTCGACCGAGGTACCGCCCTGGAACACCGTCACCTGCTGGTCGGCATCGAAGTTGACCTTGCGGTCCTTGCCTGACACCAGCGTCGCGCCAGCCTGGGCCGCCAGGCTCTCGTAACGGTTGACGCCGTTGATGGTCGGCCCGGTGCTGTACAGGCTGAGGATGCCGTTGTTGGAGTCTTCCTCGTTGTATTCGCCGATCCAGCGCAGGTTGAAAGTTTCGCTCGGTTGGAACAGCAACTGGGTACGAAAGCCCTGGCGTTTGCCACCGTTGAGTTCATCGCCGTTGTGGATGTTCTTCACGTAGCCATCGTCTTCGGTGTGGTAGGCGCTGATGCGCCCGGCCAGCGTCTCGGTGATCGGCCCGGAGTAGCTGCCCTGGGTCTGCAGGTAACCGTCCTCGCCAATCGACTGCTGGATGCTCCCTTCCGGGTGAAAGGTCGGCTTGCGCGTGGTGATGTTCAGCACCCCCGCCGTGGTGTTCTTGCCGAACAGCGTGCCCTGCGGGCCACGCAGCACTTCCAGCTGCTCGACATCGAGCAGGTCGAACACCGCCATGCCCGGGCGGCCGAGGTAGACGTTGTCCAGGTAGATACCGACGCTGCCTTCCAGGCCATCGCTGGCCGGGTTGTTGCCCAGGCCACGAATCGAGATGCTCGACTGCCGCGCATGCACATAGGCGACGTTGGTGCTGGGCACCAGCTGTTGCAGATCCTGCACACGGTAGATGCGCTGGGTTTCCAGGGTTTCGCTGCTGAGCACACTGATGGGTGTGGGCACGCTCTGCGCGGTTTCTTCGCGGCGACGGGCATTGACCGTGACGGTGCCGAGCTTGGCTTCCTGCTCTACAGCCGGGGTAACGCTGACAGGTTCTTCGGCGAAGCTGGCGTTGGATGCCGCCAGCAACACGCCGGCGGCCAAGGGTTGCAAGGTGAAACGCGACGCGCGCGCAGGCCAACGGGAAAGTCCGGACATGCAAATGCTCCTTGAGGCATGGGCCCTGGGCGAGCATTTCCGTTGGCGGAACCGAATCGCGGTCAGTCGGGCTTATATTCTTTTAAGAGATATAAATATTTTTAATTCATATTTTGTGGAATAAGTAACTCCCTTTATAAGGGGACTCACCCTTGTCAGCAATTGCATTTGACCGAAGGTTTTAATGTAGAAAATGCATATCGATCTGCGTCAGCTGCGCCACTACATTGCCCTTGTCGAGCACCGCAGTTTTGTCGCCGCAGCCGCGGCGGTGAACCTGTCGCAATCGGCCTTCAGCCGCAGCATCCAGACCCTGGAGCACAACATCGGCTGCCGCCTGGTCGACCGCGCCAGCAAGGAACTTGCACCCACCCGCCAGGGCCTGCTGGTGCTGGAGCACTCGCGGCGCCTGGTGCATGGCGCGCATAACCTGGTCAACGAGATCCACCAGTTCAATGGCGCCACCACTGGCGTGGTGCGCTTCGGCTCCGGCCCGGCACCCGCTGGCGGCCTGGTGCCACGGGCGGTAGCGCGCTTCGTGGCCGAATACCCAGCGGCGCGCACCTGCTTCCAGGTGGATAACTGGCAGGCACTGAACCGCAAACTGATCGCCGAAGAGATCGAGTTCTTCGTGGCCGATACCCGGCAGTTCGAGTCCGACCCGGATTACCGCGTACACAAGCTTGCACCGCAGCGCTGGCACTTCTGCTGCCGAGAAGGGCACCCGCTGACCGAGCAAGCCGAGGTACGCGCACGGGATGTGTTCGACTACCCGTTGGCAACCACTTTCCGCCCGCCGAACATCCGCAAGATCCTCAGTGACCTCAGCGGCCGCCAGGACTTTCTGCCGACGGTGGAGTGCGAGCATGGGTATGCGCTGCTGAACGTGGTGATGCATTCGGACACCATTGGCATCGCCTGCAATGCCAACTTGCGGCCTTACCAGATGGAGCGGAGGCTGGTGGCGTTGAAACTGGTGGACCTGGCAGCGGAGCAGGAAGAGGCGTTCTATACCCGCTACGGGGTGGTGAGCCGGGTTGGGTATGGCTTGTCGCCGTTGGCGCAGGGGTTGGTCAGGCAATTGATAGCCTGTGATACCGATACATAAAGACATAAAGCAGTCGAAGGGATCTCTGTAGGAGCGGGCTTGCCCCGCGAACACCAGCGAAGCTGGTGCCATGCTCTGCAGCGTCTGGCACCAGCTTCGCTGGTGTTCGCGGGGCAAGCCCGCTCCTACAAGGCCCGCCTCAAGGCTTAGCCTTTGCGGGTAGTCCGGCTCAACTGACCATCAACCCCAACCGGCACTTCCCCGGCCAGGGTCACTCGACGAACGATTCGCGGCTGGGAGCCGTAGTCATCCACCGCATAATGCTGCGTGGCGCGGTTATCCCAGATCGCCACATCACCCGCCTCCCAGCGCCAGCGCACGGTGTTTTCCAGCCGCGTCACATGCCCCTGCAGCACCGCAAACAGGTGCTGCGAGTCGGCCAGCGAATAGCCCTTGATGCGCTTCACGAAGTGCCCCAGCTGCAATGCACGTTCACCACTGATCGGGTGCACCCGCACCACCGGGTGCTCGGTCTCGTAGACGGTGGAGGTGAACACCTTGCGATAACGCTCGAGCTTGGCCGGGTCGACATCGGGCTTGATGCTCGCGTAGTCATATTCATTGCTGTGCACCGCCCACAACTTGTCGGCCAGCTCGCGCAACGGCTCGGGCAGTTCCTGGTAGGCCGCCGCCGTATTGGCCCAGACGGTATCGCCGCCTGAAGCCGGCGCCACCACGCTGCGCAGGATCGAGGCCTTGGGGTAGGCATCGACGAAGGTTACGTCGGTGTGCCAGGAGTTGGCCCGCTGGCCTTCGGCACCGTCCAGTTGCAGCAAGTAGCTGGTGCCGTCCACCACTGGAACGGTTGGGTGGGCGACCGGCTCGCCGAGCAGCTTGGCGAAGCCTTCCTGGGTAAGGTCGTCCAGGTGAGCCTGGCCACGGAAGAAGATCACCTTGTGCTTCACCAGGGCAGCCTGGATGGCGTCGATGGTGGCGGCATCGAGGTCGGCGGACAGCTTCAACCCACGGATTTCGGCGCCGATGCGGCCGGCAACGGGGTGGATGTCGAGTTCGAGGGCGTGTGGCGCGGAGGCCAGGGCGGCATTGCTCATGGTCGTGGTCCTTGCGGTCATGGTCAGGTTTGGGTTCAGCGGGCGGCCTGCACGGCCTGTTGGTGTTGCAGTGCGGCATCGAGGAAGCGGGGTTCGATCCACTCGGAAACCTGGAAGCCACGGCGAATCAGGCGCTCGCGGGCGGCCAGGTCGACGCCCTGCTGCAGCTGGGCAACGAAATCGGCGTCCAGCCGTGGGTCGAAGTAATGGGCGAGGTCTTCCTTGGCCAGGTCATCGCTGAGGATGCTGCGCGGCCAGTTGGCGTTATTCGCCACCAGGTCGACATAAGCCTCACGGTTATGCTCGTCGCGTACCCAGCTGGCGGCCTGCTCCTGGGCATTGACCAGGCGCTGCACCAGCTCGGGGTATTTGCGGATGAAATCGCCAGTGCCGAGCAAAACCGCCTGGGTGCTGCCGGCGCCGGCCAGGTCGCGGGAATTGACAGGAAGCTCGACCAGCCCGCGCTCACGCAGCGACAGCAGGCTGGAGAGACCCCAGGTAGCGTCTATCTGCTTGGCGGCCAACGCGGCGTTGGCGGCATTGAAGTCGAGGTTGATCACTTTCAGGTCACGTTCGGACAGCCCCTGGCTGGCCAGGGCACTGGCGAACGACAGCTGGTTGGCGGTGCCGCGGAACACCGCCACGCGCTTGCCCTTGAGGTCGTGCAGGGTCTTGATGCCGGAGCCCGGCACCACCCCCAGATAGCTCTTCACTCCACGCACCCCTGCCGTCAGCACGCGGGTGTCCAGGCCGTTGGCCTTGCCGACGATCGCCGCCAGGTCGCCCAGGTAGGCGAAGTCGGCCTGGCCATTGGCCAAGGCTTCGTTGACCACGGGCCCTGCGCCCTTGAAGAAATGCCAGTCGATGCGGATGCCGTCTTTGGCGAATTCCTTCTCCAGCAGTTGCTGGTCACGCAGTACATCGACCACACCACCAGCACTGTGCTTGCTGCCGGCGCTCAGGTCGGGTACGGCGATACGGATGCTTTCCGGCTTGGCCGGCTCGGCTGCATGGGCGTTCAGGGTAAAGGCCAGACCGAGGGCGGTGATCAGGTGGCGCAAAGGGGTTTTCATGGCAAGGCTCCTTGGCAGGCTGCCACCGGCGATGGCCGGCGCTTTGGCCAGAAGCTAGGCAGGTCTGGTTAGAACCTACAAAGATCAAAACTTCATTTTTTAGTAACTGAAAGACATAAATGAGGATTCATGGGGGACGCAGGGCGGCTTGCGGGAAACGCATCGAAAATATGAGGAAAACGCAATGGCGAGAGGGTTCCGCATGCACGGTCTGCATGCTCTTATCTCTTGAAAGTCACTTATGTAAATTTTTAATTCCATAAGCGAATAACATTGGAACACTTTCGAGAGATGGCCGATGAGTGGAGTTCTGAGCAGGAATCGGGGGGGGCCGCTACGCGGCCCATTCGCGGCGCAAGGCCGCTCCTACAGAGACCGCGCCTTCTCTGCAGAGCGGGTACTACCTTGGTTACTGCCAGTCTTGATTGCGCTGCTGTGGGTCGTGGCAAGCCGGCAGCACTGGATGAGCGAACAGATCCTGCCGGCACCCTCGCTGGTGTGGCAAAGCGCGCTGGAGTTTGGCTCCGGTGAGCTTTGGGGGCACTTGTGGATAAGCCTGCAGCGGCTGTTCTGGGGGCTGCTGGCGGGCGTCGGCAGTGGCTTGCTGCTCGGCACTTGGCTGGGCACCTCACGCCATGCGCAGACCTTGGTGCTGCCGACCTTCGTGGCCTTGGCGCAAATCCCTACCCTGGCCTGGATTCCGCTGTTCATGCTGTTCTTCGGTATCGGCGAACTGCTCAAGCTGGTGGTGCTGGTGAAGGCCGTGGTGGTACCGGTCACCTTGCATACCCTGGTCGGCGTGCGCGATGCCCAGCCCAAGTTGCACGAAGCCGCCGCCGCGCTGCGCCTGCCACGCCACCTATTGTTCCGGCGCCTGCTGCTACCAGCTGCGCTACCCGCCTTCCTGACTGGGGTGCGCCTGGCCCTGGCGACAGGCTGGACCTCGTTGCTCGCCGTTGAGCTGCTGGCCTCCAGCGAAGGCATCGGTTACCTGATGGTCTGGGGCAGGCAACTGTTCATGCTCGATCTGGTGCTGTTGTGCATCCTGGTGATTGGCCTGGTTGGCGCACTGCTGGAACGTGGCTTCTCGACCCTGGAAAAACGCCTGCTGTACTGGCCGCAACCAGCCACCGGTGAACAACAGCGCGGGCCAGTGCCACGGGGCTGGCAGAGCCTGCTGCTACCGATTGCGTTGCTTGCACTATGGCAGGCGAGTAACAGCTTCGGCTGGATCGACCCGAACATCCTCACTTCCCCGCTGGACGTGTTGCGCACCCTGTTCAGTGGGCTGGCCGATGGCTCGCTGCCAGAAGCCATGCTGCTGAGCCTGCAGCGTACCCTGACCGGCCTGCTTCTGGGCGGCGGCAGCGGCTTGCTGAGCGGGCTGCTGCTGGGGCTGTCGCACAACGCCGAACGCCTCTTCGGGCCAAGTTTTTCGGCCCTGCGACAAGTGGCGCTGTTTGCCTGGGTACCCTTGCTCACGGCCTGGTTCGGCCTCGGCGAAGGAGCCAAGAACGTGTTCGTCGGCCTGGCGGCGTTCTTTCCGTTGCTGATCGCCACCCAGCGCGGCATCGCCAGCCTCTCACCGCAACTGGGCGAAGCCGCGCGCACACTGCGCTTGAACCTGTGGCAACGCCTGCGCCTGCTGGTGCTCCCCGGCGCCGCACCGGCGATATTCGCCGGCCTGCGCCTGTCACTGATCTACGCCTGGCTGGGTACCATCGGTGCCGAGTACTTCATGCCCTCGGACGGCGGCATCGCCAGCCTGATGATCGGCGCCCAGCAACTGTTCCGCATGGACCAGGTCATGGCCGCGATGGTCCTGATCGGCCTGATCGGCGCCCTGCTGGGCACCCTCGGCCAACGCCTTGAATCACGCGCTACGCGCTGGAGAACCGCATGAATGCTTTCAATGCTTCACACCTGCTCACGGCCAATCAGGCCGACACCACGCCGCCGCTGGTCAGCTTCGAAGGTGTCGGCAAAGTCTTCAGCGTCGATGGCCAGCCCCTCGAGGCCATCCGCAACTTCAACCTGGCCATCAACGAAGGCGAGTTCATCGCCATCGTTGGCGCCTCGGGTTGCGGCAAATCGACCCTGCTGCGCCTGCTGGTCGGGCTGGACACCGACTACAGCGGCAGCATCCACGTCGATGGCCAGGCGGTCAGCGGTATCGGCGGCGAGCGCGGCATCGTGTTCCAGGAGCATCGCCTGTTCCCCTGGCTGACGGTTGAGCAGAACATCGCCCTGGGCCTGGTCAACGAACACCTGACCCAAGGTGAACGCGCCCGGCGTGTGCATGAGTTCGTGCAACTGGTAGGCCTGGTCGGTTTCGAGTCGGCCTACCCGCACCAGCTCTCCGGCGGCATGGCCCAGCGCGTGGCAATCGCCCGTGGCCTGGTGGCCAGCCCGCGCATCCTGTTGCTGGACGAGCCCTTCGGCGCGCTCGATGCACTGACCCGCCAGCAGCTGCAGGACGAACTGCTGGCCATCCGCGAACGCGCCGGCATCACCACCCTGCTGGTGACCCACGATGCCGAGGAAGCCACCTACCTCGCCGACCGGGTGGTGGTGCTGGAGCCGCGCCCCGGGCGGATCAAGTCGGTGGTGGAAATCGACCTGCCCCACCCGCGCCTGCGCACCGGCGTGGCCCTGCATGCACTGCGCGAGAAGGTCCTGCACCAGATCACTGGCGACGGCGGCTACCTGCCGCAGCCAGCGCGCCGGGTGGAAGGGTTGCGGCCTGAACTGATCGCCCTCTAGGTCCAATCCGCTGCCGGGAAGAAACGCTCGACCACGGCATCATGCTGCACCAGCTGCTGGTAAGCCTGGCGGTCGAAGGGCAAGCCGGTGCGCATGGCGTAGGCCGGTTTGCCCATGGGCTTCGCGACCTCCCTCAAGCGGATACGCAGGAAGCGGTAATGCGTGCCGCTGATCTGGCTGGCGGATTCGATCCGGAAGTAGCGCCCAGGCGTGAACAGCACCTCAGCCTCCTGCCAGTTCAACGACAGGGATGCCACCGGCACGCCGCTGGCCTGGCCATCGGCAAGCAGTTCGTACAACACCGTGTTGTCGTCGAAGTGCTCTGCGGCCTGTTCCAGCGGCAGGTCGACCGCCTCCTTGGGCAGCATGAACCGGCGCGGGATGTACGGGCTCTCGGTGAAGGATGTGAGGTCGGTGCTGACCAGCACATCACCTTGACGGACTGCCCCGGCTCGCCAGCGTGCCCCGATGGTCACACGCGGGCCACAGCCTCCGCGCCATAGCACCTTGGCGCCGCTTGCTGGAAGTTGTTCCATCGAGTCGAGCAGGTTGTCGAGGTATGCCTGCAGCTCGTCTTCGGGTATCGCCGCCAGGCGTTGCCTGCCGATACTGAACACGTCGTTGACCTTGGCCATGTGGTTGCTGTACTGCTCGATCAGGTTGTTGTGCACCTCGCCTTCGTGCTTGAAATTGTAGAAGCGCTTGCCCTGCCACTCGACATGTGGCGTACCGAATTCGTCCATCGGCGCCATATGCCCCTCGAACTCGGGCAGGTCGGCCTGGTTCAGCACGCCTCGGTGACGCTGGCGCACGGAGCGCGAAACCAGGTCGCTGGAGGTGTCATCCACTTCCATGTAGGTATCCCACTGTTCCGGAGCGCCCTTGGGCAACACCGTGAATACCGAAAACGCCATCACCAGGAGGTCGCTCAGGGCTGAAGTGAACGCTTCAATGCGCTGAGCCTTGGTAGGCGCCTGCAACAGCGCATCGATATCCAGCCCCAGGCGAACGCTGCCGAGTAAGAACAGCACCATGCCAAAGGGTTGCCACGCGAGCGCGAATACACTCAGCACGGCAATCGCTACTCCCAGTTCATGGCGCCAGAACTGCTTGTGCAGGTCGCTGTTGGAGACCAGAACGCGGTGGCTGGCCTGGATGTCATCCTTGACCCATTCACTCATCTGCTCGAATAGCGGCCGAGAGACTTCGGCACCCAGGCCGAACGGCCAGTGGGGCACCGGCCCCGTTCCGCTGCGCTCGCGCAGCCGCTCCAGCCCAGCCTTGCGCGCAGCCTCATCGACCTGGTCGTAGGGCCTGTGCAGGGAGTCGTACCACCTCTGGCCATCGTCCCCGTGCAAACGCCTGGCTACCCAGGCGCGCAGGGCTGCCACGTCATCGAATGCACGCAGTGGCACGTCCGCAGTCGGGGTGTACAAAAGGAACCGGCCACTGCGAATAGCGAAGGTCAGCAGGTGACCACCACCGTGCATCGAATAGTACCGAAGCGAGTAAGCTCCACTGCCGCCGGGGCCAGTCAAGCTCGCCAGGCTCAGGCGCTTGCCAGCCTCCAGCCCCATCCAGCCCCATAACCGCTGGCGATCGTCGGAAGTGATATGGCCATCGGCAAGGCTGCTCTCGATGGCGGCGATGAAGCGAACCTTCAGCAGCATCGGCAGATCCCGGCCTTCATTGCGCCAGAATCTATCCGTACGCTCACGCACCACGCCGGCAAAGTCGATTTCCCAGAAATGGCTCCTGACCTTCACCGGGTCAAGCTGCACCTCATTATGCGCACCGTATGCCGTAGCTTGCGGGCCTTCATGGTAAAAGCCATTCAAGCGGAAGATCGTTTCGGCATCCTCATCCTGCAACTCGACATCCAGCCGCCTGATCCACAGCTCGGTAAAGGTCAGTGAGCTGATCGGAGGATGGTGGTGAGTCCAGCCCGTGAAACATTGGGCTCGGCGATTGTCACCGGTACGAAAGTGGTGCCACCACACCCGGTCGGGGTCCAGTGTTGTGCCGGTTTGCCTAGACAGGTAAGCGCTTGCCTGCTCGTGCGCCAGCGAATGCAGATCGGGAAATGCCTCGCGCAAACGCCGGGCCTTTTTCACGATGGCCTTGGCGTCCTTGAGCCAATCGAGGCTCTGCTGGTAGGGGTCGGTCATGCTCATGCTCCTCGGTTGCAAAGCCCAGAAGCTGCTCCGACCCGAGGTGAGCCAGGGAGTACAGCTATGCCACCCCCAACCCGCGCAAGTATTCCCAGGGGTAGATGCCCCGCTGGTGCCCATCACTGAACTGCAGTTGCACACCGTAACCTTGCGGCTCGATGCGCACTATTCGCACATCGTCCTGCACCACGCCGATCACGCCGCGCAAGCGGGCAGCGCGGCATTGCGAGCAGGGGCAGGCACCGCGCAGGCGAGTGTGGCTGATGACCTGCTCGGCATCCTGCCATTGCACGGTCAATCGCCCTTCCTCGCGCTGATTGCGTATTGCGCTCGGGCTGTTCATCAAGCAACTCCTCATCAAGAAACTCCTGATCAAGCAGCTACGCGCAGCTGCGCCAAGGCAATGCGCACGGCCTTGCGCACTTCCGGATCGCTGTCCGCTTCAGCCACCTGCAACGCCGGCAACGCGCGGGCCAGGCCCAGTTCGCCCAGCGCCAGCGCAGCTTCCTTGCGCAGGTTGGCGATGTCATGGCCCAGCAAGTCGGCCAAGGCATCCAGCGCCTCGGCATGACGCAGGCGGCCCAGAGAACGGGCTGCGCGCAAGCGCACTTGCCAGAAGCCATCGTCCAATGCCTCCACTAGTGCAGGCCCCGCCTGGGCATGGCCAACCTTGCCCAGCGTCGTCGCGGCTTCTTCACGTACCTGCCAGGCGGGGTCGCGCAAGGCGCCAACCAGCGCCGGCAAAACGGCGAGGTCACGTGCCAGCCCCAAGGCACCCAGCGCGGCGCGACGGACCTCGGTGTCAGGCTCGTGCTCGGCCAGTTTCGCCAAGGCCGGCAAAGCGGGCTGGTGCTTGAGCCAACCCAGAATACCCACGGCTTCGCGCCGCACCGTCGCATCCTGGTCCTCCAGCGCCTGCAGCGCAGGCGTGGCAGCGTCCTCCAGGCGCAGCTCGCGCAGGGCGCGCAAGGCACTGGCACGGACGAAGGCATCGGCATGGCTCGTCCATGGCAAGATCAGCTGGCCGGCTTCAGCGGTCTTCAACTCGGTGAGGCTCTGCGCGGCAGCCAGGCGCACTGCTTCGGCACCATCGGCCAATGCGGCACACAGGGCCTGTACCACTTCTGGATCCTCCCAGGCTTCCAGCAGGCGCGCGGCCTCAGCGCGCACTTCGTCGGCACCATCGACCAACAGCGCATCGGTCAGCCACGGCAAGGCGTCGGGGTCTTCCAGGTCGGCCAGCTCGATCAAGGCAATGCGCCGCACGCCTGCGTCGTTGGCTTCGAGGCGTGGCAGCAGTTCGAGAATTTCTGGGTTGTCGGTGCTTCGTTCAGTCATGACGCGATCCTTAGCGGCGGATGACGGGGATGAATCAGCGCAGCAGGTACGGAATGTCGACCTTGACCGCGCCGGTGGGGCAGTCCTTCTCGCAGGGCATGCAATACCAGCACTCGTCGAAGGCCATGTAAGCCTTTTGCGTCGCCGGGTTGATCGCCAGCAGGTCCATGGGACAGACCTCGACGCAGACGGTGCAGCCTTTTTCGGCGATGCACTTGTCTTCGTCGATGGTTACCGGGGCGCTGCTGCGAAAGAAGATTTCCTGGGGCTGGTAGGCCATTTCACGGGGTCCTTGGGGCCTTCGGCCCTCTGTTTTACTCAGGCAGCGTCAGCTTTCACCCGCAGCCGGTCATAGGCAGTCTGCTCTTCGGCATCCAGAGCGATCAGGTATGGCTCGACCGCCTTCTTGAAGCTGGTCATCTCACCGTTTTCGCTCTTCTTCAGATGGCAGTGACAGAACCACTCACCATCGTTGCGCTCGGGGAAGTCCACGCGGTGGTGATAAAGACCCCAGCGGCTTTCCTCGCGGAACAAAGAGGCGCGCGCCGCCATCTCGGCACAGTCGCGGATCACCGACACTTCCATGGCACGCATCAGTTCGTGGGGGTTGCTGGCCTTCATCTGGTCGAGATCGCGTTCGATCTCGGCAAAGCGCGCCAGACCGATTTCCATCTTCTTGGTCACCTTGGGCGGCTGCAGGTAGTCGTTGACCATGCGTCGCAACTTGTATTCGACCTGCGTCGGCGGCAGGCCATGCTCACGTTGCAGCGGGGCGAACACCCGCGCGCGCTCGCGTTCGACCTGCTCGGCATCAACCTCGGCAAATTCGCGCCCGGCCACATACTGCGCGGCGTTCACACCGGCAAACCAACCGTAGGTGAACGCGCCGAGCATGTAGTTGTGCGGCACCGCAGCCATGTCACCGGCGGCATACAAGCCCTTGACGCTGGTCTCGGCCTTCTCGTTCACCCACACCCCCGAGGCTGAATGCCCCGAGCAGAAGCCGATCTCGGAGATATGCATCTCGACCATGTGCTGGCGGTAGTCGGTGCCACGCCCGGCATGGAACTGGCCACGGCTGGGGCGCTCATTGCTGTGCAGGATTTCTTCGATGTTCTGGATGGTCTCCTCGGCCAGGTGGTCGAGCTTTAGGAACACCGGGCCGTTGCCGCCTTCAAGTTCCTGATGGAACTCCCACATCATCTGCCCGCTCCAGTAGTCGCACTCGATGAAGCGCTCACCCTTGCTGTTGGCGGTGTAGCCGCCCAGCGGGCCGGTGACGTAGGCGCAAGCCGGGCCGTTGTAATCCTTGATCAGCGGGTTGATCTGGAAGCACTCGAGGTTGGCCAGCTCGGCGCCAGCATGGTAGGCCATGGCATAGCCGTCGCCGGCATTGGTCGGGTTCTCGTAGGTGCCCATCAGGTAACCCGATGAGGGCAGGCCCAGGCGCCCGGCAGCGCCGCAGGCGAGGATCACCGCCTTGGCCCGCACCACGCGGAACTCGCCGCTACGGCAATCGAAACCCAGTACGCCGGCAGCGGCACCTTCGGCATCGAGCAGCACGCGGGTGCAGACCATGCGGTTGCTGATCTCGACCCGGGCGCGCTTGAGCTGGCGGTACAGCACCTTCTTGATGTCGTGGCCTTCGGGCATGGGCAACACGTATGCACCCATGTGGTGGACCTTCTTCACCGCGTAGTCGCCGGTTTCATCCTTTTCGAACTTCACCCCCCACCGATCAAGCTGTTCGATCGTCTCGAAACTATGGGTGGCATAGGCATGGACGGCGGCCTGGTTGACGATGCCGTCGTTGGCCACGGTGATTTCCTTGGTGTACTGCTCGGGCGTGGCATGGCCAGGGATGATGGCGTTGTTCAGGCCGTCCATGCCCATGCTGATGGCACCGCTGCGCTTGACGTTGGCCTTGTCCAGCAACAGTACACGCAGGTGCTTGGCCTGCTCTTTGGCTTTGATCGCCGCCATCGGCCCGGCGGTGCCACCGCCAATCACGATGATGTCGTAGTCCTGGGTCTCGATGCTCATGCCTTGCTCCCCTTCTGGCGGTCGATGCGCAGGCGGTACTGGAAGGCATCGCCGCGGTAGTACAGGTGTTCGAAGTCCAGCGGCGTGCCGTCGGCGGCGTGGGTCAGGCGCTCGATGCGCATGATCGGTGCGCCCTCCTCCACCTCCAGCGCCTGGGTCAGGTCGCTGTCGGCCAGCACCGCGTCGATGGCCAGGTCGGCATGCCCCAGGGCAATGCCGCAGTCGTTTTCCAGCAGCAGGAAGATGTCGCGGGTAACCAGGTCGGCCTTTTCCAGCTTTTCGCCAACGGCCTTGGGCAACCAGGTAAGCTCCAACGACACAGGCTCGCGGTTGATCAGCCGTACCCGGCGGATCTCGGTCACCAGGCTGCCCTCCTCGACCTGCAGCCGCGCCGCCACCAGGGCGTTGGCCGGTACGTGGCGGAAGCTGCGAAGGCGGTTGATCACCTCGTAGCCCATCTGTGTCATCGACTCGCCCAGGCCCTGCAGGGTGCTGACGTTCTGGAACGCCTTGGGTTTGGCGACGAAGGTGCCCTTGCCGTGGATCTTGAAGATCAGCCCTTCTTTCTGCAGATCACCCAGCGCTTGGCGCACGGTAATCCGGCTGACATCGAAAACCTTGCCCAGCTCGCTTTCCGAGGGCATGCGGCTGTGCGGTGGGTAAGTGCCGTCGAGGATGCGCTCGCGCAGCAATTCCTTGAGCTGGGTGTAGAGCGGTACCGGGGACAGGGGGAGCAGTTCGGCCATGGGTCTCTTCGCTGATCGATGACTTGTTATAACAAGTTGTGACCAGAGCATAGAGGGCATAAGAACCAACAGTGAAATACTGATATCGCATATGAATAGATGGATTTTCGCTGGCCTGAGCCGGCCACAGTGGAAAAACAGCCATAGATCAAGGCGATGGACGCCGCCGAATCAGATGGGTATCATGCGTGCGCGTTGCACTCGTAGCTCAGCTGGATAGAGTACTGCCCTCCGAAGGCAGGGGTCGTGGGTTCGAATCCCGCCGAGTGCGCCATCTCTGAAAGCCCTGGGATCACTCCCGGGGCTTTTTCATTTGTGCGACATGTCGCATTTCTGGCACTCCCGTGCCATGGGTCATTGGTGTTAGCGTGGGTCCCTTCCCGTTCCAGACGGGTACCCAACAACAATGATTCGCGAAGGAATGCGTGCCCATGCACCTGAAAAAGCTCACCTCCACCGCCCTGCTGCTGGCCAGCATCGGCCTTTTCACGCAACCGGCCCAAGCTAACCTCTCCCAGCAACAGTCCGCGGCCATTGTCAAAGCGTTCGACGGCAGCAACCCGACCGACTTCAAGCAATTCCTCGGCAAACTGAAAGGCAGCGACCTGGCCAAGGCCGACAACCTTGCTGCCACCCTCGACGCCTACCTGGCCGGCAAGCCGCTCGCAGACGAACAACAGAACGAAATCAACCGTCTGCTCGGCCTGTACACCCGCATCAAGTACGCCAAGGCCGCCACGGAAAACCTGCGCGAACTGGTGGCCATTCCCACCTTCAGTGTCGACGGCGTGCCGCAGCACGAAAACCCAGAATTCCTGAAGATCGCCGACAAGATCAAGGCCCTGGCCGAGAGCTTCGGCCTGGCCTTCCGCAACGTCGACAACCGCGTCTACGAGATTACGCTGGGCGAAGGCAAGGAAGTGGTCGGCATCCATGCCCACGCTGACGTGGTGCCGGTCAACCCGGTCAACTGGAAGCTGGCCGACGGCACCCGCCTCGACCCGTTCAAGGTCACCCTGGTCGGCGACCGCATGTACGGCCGTGGCACCGAGGATGACAAGAACGGCATCATCGTCGCGCTGTATGCGCTGAAAGTGGCCAAGGACGAAAACCTGCCCCTGGCCCGGCAGTTCAAGCTGCTGATCGACACCACCGAAGAAACCAGCGGCGACGCCATCCCCTATTACTTCGAGCGCAACCCTACGCCCGACTACAACCTGGCACTCGATGGCGGCTACCCGGTGGTGATTGCCGAAAAAGGCTACGGCACGGTCATGGCCAGCTTCAGCAAGCGCCCGGCCACGGGCAAGGGCGCGGAAATCGTCAACCTGACCGGCGGCTTGGCGACCAACCAGATTCCGACCACGTCGGTGGCGACCCTGGTGGCGGATAACCCAGCGGAACTGGCCAAGCGCCTGGAGAAGGCCGGTGCCGACTACGTGAAGCGCAATGGCAACGATTTCAGCATCGACGCCAAGGTAAACGGCAGCAACGTGTTGCTCACCGTGACCGGCGTTTCCGCCCACTCCTCGGAGCCAGAGTCCGGCGTAAACCCGGTGGCGCGCATGCTCGACTTCCTCAAAGGCCTGGGGCAGCAAGTGCCGCTCAAGCACAACCACTTCACCGATGCCGCCCGCTACGCCGCCGACAACTGGGGCCTGGACTACCTGGGCAAGAAACTGGAGATCGGCTTCGAAGACACGTTCATGGGCCCACTGACCACCTCGCTGACCTTCGTCGGCGTGGATGCCAAGGGCCTGAAGCTGGCCGTGAACCTGCGCATCCCCAAAGGCAAGCCACTGGCCACGCTCAAGGACCAACTGGCCGACAAGCTGGGCAAATGGACCCGCCAGAGCCACACCTCGGTGGCCTTCGACTACAGCCTCGACGAGCCGATGTTCCGCAACCCTGAAGGCGAATGGGTCAAGGCGCTGCTCGATGTGGCCAGCGAAAACCTGGGCATGAAGCACGAGTTCGGCACCTCGGCCGGCGCCACCTCGGTGCACGACCTGCCCAACGGCGTGCAGTTCGGCCTGGCCATGCCGGATGTGAAGTACACGGGGCACAACGACAACGAGTTCAAAACCGTGGAGCAATTCATGCTAGACCTGCAAGTGGTGAGCGAGATGGTGGCGCGGATCGGGCAGATGCCGAAGCTTTGAGGCCGGGACAGGAAACGAGCATGACGTTTTTCAATCGACTCCATGCCGTTTCCTGCATTGCCGTGCAGGCTGGCGTGCCGGATGCTTTATTTACTCAAAGCGCTCGTCTTTTCCACCCGCAGAGGCCCGTATGAAGACCGTCGAACAAATCCTCAAGACCAAGTCCCAGCACCAGGCCGTGTACACCATCGGCCCGGATGACTCGGTGCTCGACGCCCTGAAACTGCTGGCGGAGAAAAACGTCGGTGCCCTGCCGGTCGTCGAAAACGACCAGGTGGTGGGAATCGTCAGTGAACGCGATTATGCGCGCAAGCTGGTGCTCAAGGGCCGCTCCTCGGCCGCCACGCCAGTGCGCGAGATCATGAGCGCGCCAGTGATCACCGTGGAGCCGAAGAAGAACCTGGATTACTGCATGCAGCAAATGACCGACCGCCACCTGCGTCACCTGCCCGTCGTCGAAAACGGCAAGCTGCTCGGGCTGCTGTCGATTGGTGACCTGGTGAAGGAAACCATCGCCGAGCAGGCCAGCCTGATCAAGCAACTGGAGCAGTACATCCGCGGCGAATAATGGCGCCTCAGTGGTAGGCGCGCTCCAGTTCGTCCAGCTGATGGTCGAAACTGCGCAGGCGCGCCGACCAGGTGTACACCAGTACCTCCAGGTCACGATTGAGCACGGCGGTATTGCCATGGCCGTTGCTCGACGGTTCGCACAGGTCCAGCTGATAACGCTCGCGCGCCATGGCCGTGGCCACGCTGGACAGGTCGCGGGCGTTGGCCAGCCAGTGATGGTGATGGTCGTGAATTTCCCGGTCGAGCGCCCGGCACTGGCGTTTCAATGCATCCAGGCTCTGCTCCAGCGGGGTGCCCTTGAGCTCGCCCATCACCTCCTCGAAGGTGCGCCCGGAATGCCAGTAGCTGCCCCAGAAGTAGCGATCGAACACCGTTTCGACGCGGCGTAGCGCGACCTTGGTGTTCCAGATGGTCAGCAAGGTTCGCCCCTGAATCACTTCGCGCTTGTTCAGGCGCAACTGCTGCCAGGCAATCCAGGTCAGCGCCACCAGCACGACCGCGCCGGTGACGGCGGCGGCAGCGTAGAGGAACTGTATCGCCTGGTTCATCTGCTGGGTGTGGCGGATGCCGTAGAAGTAACCGGCCGTCAGGGTGCCCAGGATCGTCACGGAGCACCAGAAACCTGATGCGTAGGGATCTTTCATCACGCTATCCCCTCTTGTTTTCCCTGAGCATAGCAACGGCCAATCACTCGTCAGGTGCCGCTCGGCACTTTATTTTCGGGGGCGCCGCAGCGCTTCGTTGAGTTGATCGAAAGGCACCGCCCAATCGGCATCTTCAATGATGCTTTCCTTCAGGAAGGTGCGCTGGGAGTCGGTCCAGAACGGTGCATCCACCAGTTTGGTCTCGTTCTTCAACGGTGAATGGCTGGTGATGAACTGGTCAATGCTCTGCGCATCGTCGGGCAGGCCCAGTTGCTTGAACAGCTCGGCGAATGGATGGGTCGGTGCGTCCATGGTTCCTCCTGTGTGCCGGGCTGGCCGTCCACGACGCCGGCCCGGCATTGGCTTGAGAACATCAGCACAGCTCGCGTACTTCGGCTTGCGGTACAAGTTTCAGGTACTGCTCCATGCTCATGTGGATCAGGTGATCGTGGTCACCCGCCTCCAGGTAGACATCGCCCTGGCGGGTAAGACTCGAATCGAGCAGCATCTTTATCTGATAGGCGTCACCCATTGCCGGGATGGCACCCCTTTCGCAATCGCCGAACAGCATCGGCAAGGCGCTTTCGCGGGTCAGTTGCCAGGCGCCAGACATGCGCACCTTGCTCATGTCCATGTGCCGGTTGGCCGGTAGCACGGCCATGATGTAGTTGCCATGTCGGTCGTCGAGCATGACCGACTTGGCCACCCGCTCGGCAGGTACGCCAGCCGTGCGCGCCGACTCCAGGCTGGTGGCCGAGTGTGGGTGGGGAATGATGTCGTAATCGCAGTTGGCCTGGTCCAGGCGCTGCTGCAGGGTCTTGGCCATACGCATGATGCACCTCCGGTTTCGCCCCCCAACTTCCAATTTTAGGCCTTGGGCCGGCAGGCATGGCTAAACTTCAAACAGAGAGGTCAACGAGGTGACGACAGGTGTTCACTCGATGTTGCCGCTGCTTGCTGCTGTTGCTACTGCTGTTTGGCCTTGCTCCGGCCAGCCAGGCAGCGCCCGGCAGTGTCTGGGTGCTGGGCATCGATGACGCCATCGGCCCGGCCAGCGCCGACTACCTGATTCGCAACCTCGAACAGGCCAAGGCCCAGGGTGCCCAGTTGGTGGTGCTGCGCCTGGACACCCCCGGCGGGCTGGACAGCGCCATGCGCCAGATGATCAAGGCGATTCTCGCAAGCCCGGTGCCTGTCGCCAGCTACGTTGCCCCCAGCGGCGCCCGTGCTGCCAGCGCCGGCACCTACATCCTGTATGCCAGCCATGTCGCCGCCATGGCCCCAGGGACCAACCTCGGCGCCGCCACGCCCGTGCAGATCGGTGGCTCACCCGGGGTGCCGAAGGACGACAAGGCCAAGCCCGGCGACGACGAACAGACCCTGGCCCGCAAGCAGGTCAATGATGCCGCTGCCTACATCCGCGGCCTGGCCCAGCTGCGCGGGCGCAACGCCGACTGGGCGGAACAGGCGGTGCGCGAGTCGGTCAGCCTGTCAGCCAGCGAGGCGCTGCGCCTGAAGGTGATCGACCAGGTGGCCAACGACCTGCCCGACCTGATGCGCCAGCTCGACGGCAAGACGCTGGTCGCCGCTGGCCAGCCGCAGCTCCTGCAAACCCGGGATGCTGCACTGATCGAGCATCTGCCGGACTGGCGTACGCGCCTGCTGGCCGTCATCACCAACCCCAGCGTGGCGCTGATCCTGATCATGATCGGGGTCTACGGCCTGCTGTTCGAGTTCATGAACCCCGGCTCGGCACTGGGCGGCGTGGTCGGCGGCATCTGCCTGCTGCTGGCACTGTATGCCCTGCAGCTGCTACCGGTGAGCTTCGCCGGTGTCGCGCTGATCCTGCTCGGCATCGCCTTCATGATCGCCGAAGCATTCCTGCCCAGTTTTGGTGTGGTCGGTTTTGGCGGCATCGTCGCCTTTGTGGTCGGCGCCGTAATCCTGATCGACACCGACGCACCGGGTTTCGGCATCCCGCTGGTGCTGATCGGCACCCTCGCCGTGCTCTCGGCGCTGCTGATCGGCGGTGTGCTGGGCATGGCCATCAAAGCGCGACGACGGGCGCTGGTCAGCGGTGACGCCGGCCTGGTCGGCAGCCTGGTGACGGTCACCCAGGTGATCGCGGACAACCCGTTCTGCGGTTCGGTCCAGGCCCAGGGCGAACAATGGCAAGTCCAGTGCGACACGCCGCTGCAGACCGGGCAGAACGTTCGGGTCATGGCACGCCATGGCGTGATGCTGGAAGTGAGCGCCGCCGCGCCCGCGGCGCAAGGAGACTGACGATGTTCATGCAAGTGGGTTTCGGTGCCGTGCTGATCGTGCTGGCCATGCTGTTGCTGTCGGCATTCCGCATCCTGCGCGAGTACGAGCGTGGCGTGGTGTTCCAGTTGGGGCGCTTCTGGCAGGTCAAGGGGCCGGGGCTGATCCTGCTGATTCCGGTCATCCAGCAGATGGTCCGGGTCGACCTGCGCACCGTGGTGCTGGATGTGCCGCCACAGGATGTAATCACCCGCGACAACGTGTCGGTGAAGGTCAATGCGGTGCTGTATTTCCGTGTGCTCGACCCGCAGAAGGCAATCATCCAGGTCGAGGACTTCCTCGTCGCCACCAGCCAGCTGGCGCAGACCACCTTGCGTGCGGTGCTGGGCAAGCACGAGCTGGACGAACTGCTGGCCGAGCGCGAGCAGCTGAATCTGGACATCCGCCAGGTACTGGACGCACAGACCGATGCCTGGGGCATCAAGGTCGCCAATGTCGAGATCAAGCATGTCGACCTCAACGAATCGATGGTCCGCGCCATCGCCCGTCAGGCGGAGGCCGAACGGGAACGGCGGGCCAAGGTGATCCATGCCGAGGGCGAGCTGCAGGCGTCGGAGAAGCTGATGCAGGCCGCGCAGATGCTCAGCAAGGAGCCTGGGGCGATGCAGCTGCGCTACATGCAGACACTGGGGACGATTGCCGGGGACAAGAGCTCGACCATTGTATTTCCGCTGCCGGTCGATTTGCTCAAGGGATTGGTGGACAAGCAGAAATGACCGGGGCTGCAACGCAGCCCCGATATTCGATCAGATCGGCGCCCGGCGCAGCGTGGCGAGGAAGGTCGCCGCGCCAATGAACAACCCGGCAAAGGTGCGGTTCAGGCGCTTTTGCTGCTTGGGCGTGCGCAGCAGGCGCAACACCCGCGAAGCCAGGCCGGTGTAACCCGCCATCACCAGCATGTCGACGCAGATCATGGTCACGGTGATCGCGATGTACTGTGGCAGCAGCGGCGCGTGCGGGTTGATGAACTGCGGCAGTACCGCCAGCATGAACACCAGCGCCTTGGGGTTGCTGACGTTGACCAGGAAGCCACGGAACACCAGGCTCAACGGCTTGCCGATCGGGCGCACGCCCGATTCATCGGTCATGTCCATGGGCAGGGCACGCCATTGCTTGTAGGCCAGGTAGACCAGGTAGCCAACGCCGAACCACTTGATGATCTGGAAGGCAGTGGCAGAAGCAGCAAGGATGGCGCCGACGCCGGCGGCAATGATGGCGATCTGCACGATCAGGCCCAATTGCAGGCCCAGGGCATTCCAGTATCCACGCCAGAAACCGTACTGTAGCCCGCTGGACATCGAGGCAATCGCCCCGGCACCCGGCGACAGGCTGATTACCCAGCACGCGGCAAAGAAGCCCAACCACACTTCCATCGACATCACACACCTCGCTCAACAATTGTTGCAAAACATTAAGCTAAGGCGTTGGCGAAAAAATAACCAGCAAATTCTGCGGACATCTATCGCCTGTACTGGCCCCTGTAGGAGCGGGCTTGTCCCGCGAAGAGGCCAGCACTGACAACAACAATGGATCAGGACAACGCCTCAAGCTCAGCCTGCATGCTCTCCAGGGTTTCCAGAGCCTCCATCCAGGCCTCCTCCAACTCACCCTCACGCTGCTTCAACTTGGTCTGCCGAGCCAGCAGATCGCGCAATTCATCCTTGCGCGCCGCCTCGTACACCCCCCCGTCACCCAGCGCAGTCTCGATCTCGGCCAGCTGCGCATGCACTTGGTTGAGTTCGGTCTCCAGCTTGTCGGCCGCCTTCTTGTGCGGTGCCAACTGCTGACGCAAGGCCGCCGCCGCCTGACGCTGGGCCTTTTTGTCGGTCTTGTCCGGATTGGCCGGGGCGTTGCTGGCCGGCGCACTGCGCTGGCGGTACTCGACCAGCCAGCGGCTGTAGTCGTCGAGGTCACCATCGAAGGTCTCGACCTTGCCATCAGCCACCAGCAGGAAGTCGTCAGTGGTGCTCTTGAGCAGGTGACGGTCGTGGGAAACCACCACCACGGCACCGGCAAACTCCTGCAGGGCCATGGTCAGCGCCAGACGCATTTCCAGGTCGAGGTGGTTGGTCGGTTCGTCGAGCAGCAGCAGGTTCGGCCGCTCCCAGGCAATCAGCGCCAGGGCCAGGCGGGCCTTCTCGCCACCGGAGAAGTTCACCACCGGCTCGTCGACACGGTCGCCATGGAAGTCGAAGCCGCCGAGGAAGTCACGCAGGGTCTGCTCGCGTTCGGTCGGCGCGATACGTTGCAGGTGCAAGAGCGGGCTGGCCTTGTCGTCCAGCGAGTCGAGCTGGTGCTGGGCGAAGTAGCCGACGGCCAGGTTCTCACCACGCACCAGGCGGCCCGACAGCGGCTCGAGCTCACCGGCGAGGTTCTTGATCAGGGTCGACTTGCCGGCGCCGTTGGGGCCGAGCAGGCCGATGCGTGCACCCGGGACCAGCTGCAGCTTGACCTTGTCGAGGATCGCCTTGTCGCCATAGCCCAGGCGGCCTTCGGACAGGCTCAGCAGCGGGCTGGAGATTTTTTGCGATTCGCGGAAGACGAAGTCGAACGGCGAATCCACATGCGCCGCCGACAGCTCTTCCATGCGTTCCAGGGCCTTGATCCGGCTCTGCGCCTGGCGGGCCTTGGTGGCCTGCGCCTTGAAGCGGGCGATGTACTTTTCCATGTGCGCGCGCTGCGCCTGCTGCTTCTCGTAGGCCTGTTGCTGCTGCGCCAGGCGTTCGGCACGGGTGCGCTCGAAGGCGGTGTAACCACCCTTGTACAGGTTGAGCTTGCGCTGCTCGACGTGGAGCACATGGTCGACCACGGCATCGAGGAAATCGCGGTCGTGGGAGATCAGCAACAGCGTGCCCGGGTAACCCTTGAGCCAGTCTTCCAGCCACAGGATCGCATCGAGGTCGAGGTGGTTGGTCGGCTCGTCGAGCAGCAGCAGGTCGGACGGGCACATCAATGCCTGGGCCAGGTTCAGGCGCATCCGCCAGCCACCGGAGAAGTCACCGACGCGGCGGTCCATCTGCTCGTTGGTGAAGCCCAGGCCCGCCAGCAATTTACGGGCGCGGGCATCGGCGGTGTAGCCGTCGGCAACTTCCAGCTCACTGTGCAGGCGCGCCAGGGCGGTGCCGTCATGGGCCTGTTCGGCCACGGCCAGTTCGGCCTGGACCTTGCGCAGGCGGGCGTCACCGTCGAGCACGTAGTCCACGGCCAGGCGGTCGAGGGTATCGACTTCCTGACGCATGTGGGCAATGCGCCAGTCGCCGGGCAGCTGGCAATCGCCGGCATCGGGCGACAGCTCGCCGCGCAGCAGGGCGAACAGGCTGGATTTTCCGGCACCGTTGGCGCCGATCAGGCCGGCCTTGTGACCGGCGTGCAGGGTCATCTCGGCGCCTTCTAGCAAGCGCTGCGGACCACGCTGTAAAGTGAGGTTGGATAGTCTGATCATAGTGGTCGCGGAGTCTACCAGCTTCCTCGGCCCGCAGCGTGAGTGGAATCATGTACACCGACCTGTGGAATCACGCCCTGGCGCTGTATGCCCGCCCGGGAGTCGAAACGGCTTGCCTGGACGTTCAGGCGATAGGGGGCGACGTCTGCCTGCTGCTGTGCGCAACCTGGCTGCAGGCGCGTGCCGTCAGCTTCAATGAAGAGCGCGCCCAGGCATTGCGTGCGATTGCCGGGCCGTGGCAACACGATGTGGTGGCGCCGTTACGCAGCCTGCGCCAGCAATGGCGCACGCCCGCGCAGCACGATCCACACCTGGCTGCATTGCGTGAGCAAGTGAAGGGTCTGGAGTTACAGGCGGAGAAGCAGTTGCTGCAACGGCTGGAAGCCTGTGCACAACAATGGCCCACGGGCTCGCATGAGCCCACGGGCGATTGGCTGGACCAGCTGGCACCGGACCAAGCCCGTGACCACGACGCGCTGGTTGGCTTGCGCGTCGCGGCCGCAGCGCTTCAGGAGGCCGAAGACGGCGTCTGAGCTGGGGTGCTGGCGGGTGCCGAGGGAGCGGCTGGAGCTGCCGAGTTGGTTGCTGGCGCACTGGCGGCTGGAGTAGCCGGTTTTGCTTCGGCAGGTTTGGCAGCGACGGCTTTCGCAGAGGCCTTGGCTGCAGGTCTTGCTGCTGGCTTGGCGGCGGCAGGTTTGGCCGGAGCTTTGGCAGCAGCAGGTTTGGTTGCTGGCTTGGCTGGAGCTTTGGCAGCAGCAGCAGGTTTGACTGCTGGCTTGGCTGGAGCCTTGGCGGCTGCAGGTTTGCCAGCTGGCTTGGCGGCAGCGGTTCTGGCCGGGGCCTTGGCTGCTGCAGGCTTGGCGGCCACTGGCTTGGCAGGAGCCTTGGCAGCGGCAGGTTTAGCGGCTGGCTTGGCGGCGGCAGTTCTGGCCGGGGCTTTGGCTGCTGCAGGCTTGGCGGCCGCTGGTCTGGCTGCAGGCTTGGCAGCAGCAGCTTTCGCGGATGGCTTGGCGGCAGGCTTGGCTGCGGCGGCGCGGGCTGGGGCCTTGGTTGCAGCCGGCTTGGCCGGGGCCTTGGCGGCAGGCTTGGCGGCGCTGCGGGCCGGTGCCTTGGCAGCAACCGGTTTCGCGGTCTTGGCAGCCACTGCACGCTGATCGAGTGCCTTGCCAGCGGCCTCACGGACCTTGCCGACACCTTGAGCCAGTTTCAGGCTTTCTTGGGCATCGCGCTTGAGTTGCTGAATATAGGTACGCGTCTGGGTCTGACGCTCCTTGAGCGAGTCGAGCAATGCTTCAAGTTCACCAATAACCTTTTGTGCCTTGTTCTGCGCCTTGGCTTTGCCTGCCTTGGCCGAATCCTGCAACTTCAGGCGACCGTTGTGCAGTTTTTCCTGGGCTTTGCCGCGCTGCTTTTCCAACTTGGCCAGCAATTTCTCCGCATCAGCCAGCGCTTGCGAGCAGGCCTCTTCCAAGTGTTCGAGCAGGCTGCCCGAAAGTTGCTGGAGCAGGTGTAACGGCGTATTTACTGGCTTCTTTTTAGCCGACATGGTTTACCTCCTGGCTGACGAGATTGCGGCTCATACTATGCTTCTGCTGCTACCGCCGCTAGGGCATGTTGACAGTATTGATGGCGCCGCGTTGCATGCCTGGGCAAAGTTGTTATCTTGCAGCTCCGTGCAAGTGTAGTTGCTTAACAAAACGTTGCTGATATTTACACATGTCGGGGCAACAACGCTGGCATACTTCCCAGCTTATCGAGCTGGAGTTAGACATGCCGCGTTATCTTGCTTTCGGCCTGTGCCTGATGGCGCCGTTCGCCCTGGCCGCCAACGATACCGCCTCTGCCAACGATCAAGACCTGGCCTACAGCCTCGGCGCCAGCCTGGGCGAGCGCCTTCGTCAAGAAGTGCCCGGCCTGCAACTGGATGCGCTGGTCGAAGGCCTGCGCCAGTCCTATCAGGGCCAGCCATTGAAACTCGACAAGGCGCGAATGGAGGCCATTCTCCAGCAGCACGAGGAGCAAGCCGGCGCCGCCGCCGAACAAGCGGAAGTGACCAAGCTGCAGGCCGTGGAAACGCGCTTCATGGCCAACGAGCGGGCCCGTGCCGGGGTGCACGAGTTGCCGGAAGGCATACTGTACAGTGAGCTGAAAGCGGGTAATGGCGCGCAACCCAAAGCCGGCGGCAAGGTGCAGGTGCGCTATGTCGGCAAGCTGCCGGATGGTTCGGTGTTCGACCAGAACCAACAACCACAGTGGTTCAGCCTGGACTCGGTGATCGAGGGCTGGCAAGTAGCGCTGCCACACATGAAGGCGGGTTCGACCTGGCGCCTGGTGATCCCCTCGGCACAGGCCTACGGTGCCGAGGGCGCAGGTGACCTGATCGCGCCCTACACGCCGCTGGTGTTCGAAATCGAGTTACTGGCGGTCGGCGACTGACGCCGACCTTCAGGCTTCGACCGCGCCCTCTTCCTTGTGCGCGTTATGCAGCACCTCGATCAGGCAGTCTTCGAGCTCGAAGCGTTCGTGCAGCAGGCCGCCCAGCTTGCCGAGCTTTTCGGCGAAACGTGCAGGATCCTTGCACTCGCCCTTGTCGCAATGGTCATTGAAGGCCAAAGCAAACTGAGTGCTTTCATCAATGCGCGGATTGATCTGCGTGGCCAGTTCCAGGCCTCGCGTATCGCCGAACGCTTTCGCTTCACTGACCAGTTGCTCGCTGACTTCGAAATGCCACGCCGAAACGTAGTCGACAAGTAGCGTGCAAAAGTCGCCGTTCGTGTCCTTGTCGGCAAAGGCCGGCTTGGCGTCGCGCAAGGTGCGGAAAGCCTGAACCAGCTCCTCGCGTTCCTCGAGCCAACGGTCGATCAGCTTGTGAACCCCACCCCAGCGTTCCTGGGCGTTCTGACAACTATCGAGCATGGCGATCTCTTCCCTTCTGGGTAGATGCCGCTGCACCTCGCACCACGACCGTGCAGCACAAAGGTGACATCAGCAGGACGGCATCGAGCAGTTGTGTTTTCAGTATGCGTGCTGGGAGATTATTCCCGCGCGTGCTTAGCATCAAGGTACGCAGCGGACAAAGTTCATACAAGTGTTTAATACCCTGATGCACCACCACTGGTCGCGCGAAGTGAGCGGAAACGACACACCAGCAGCCCGCTCAAGGGCAGCGCGGCCAACAGCAGAAACGCCAGCAGGCTCCACTCCGGCAATGTCAGGTCGAGAAAGCTCCAGGTCAGCGAGCTGCAATCGGGACCGCCCAGCAATAGTTGCCGCGCAGCTTCACGCCAGGACTGTTCGAACATGTGCCCGATGGGTAAAGGGCACAGATGGCCTGCATCACTCGCGCCCTGCAACCACACATGCCGTGCCGCCAGCAAGGCACCACTGGCCGCGCACAGCAGCCCTGCTCGCGCATAACGCCGTACCCCGGCAATACCAGGCGAATGCAACGCCGCACTAAGGCAGACAAGTGCATACAAGGCCAGCAGTATCCGCTGGCTGAAACACAGCAGGCAAGGCACAAGCCCAACGGCACTCTCGAGATAGAAGGACGCGCCCAGCACTGCCAGCGATGCAAGGCATGCCGGAATGAAAAGCGTGCGCAGACTGGCCATCGGCATGGGAAGAACAGCCCCGGGAAGTTGAAGTGGCTTGGAACGGTAGAGGAAAGGCCGGGCTTGTTTCAAGGCACTACGGGAGTGACAAGTCGCTGTATTGCAGGGAAAGTCTCCATTCAAGCTGTAGGAAACTTCCGAAGAAGAGACTGCAGATAAAACTTTTAACGCAGAACTAGTTACCAAGCCCATGAGCCCGCGCCTCTACGCGGGCTCATGGAAGGCTCAGGCGCGTACGCTCTCTGGCAGCGGCAGTGCCAGAAGACGCTCGTCGAGCAGGCCCAGCCCTTCCTCGAACAGCTGATTGCTGCGTTCGGTTTCGCCCAGGCTGGCCAGCAAGCGCGCGAGTTCGGCGCAGGCTTCCGGATTACGCTCCATGCGCAGACTGCTTTCGAGATAGTCGCGCGCCTTGCCCCACAGACGGTTCTGCAGGCTAAGGCGACCGAGTGTAAGCAACAGGCTCGGGTCTTCTGGGTGGGCCTTCAGCCAACCTTCGGCGGTTTGCAGCTGACGCGCCGGGTCATCACCGCGCACGAGGCCGTACAGGCGAGCCAGGTGGCTTTCGTACTCACGCTTGAGCGCGCTGCGCAGTACCTGCTCGGCTTCGCCCTGGGCACCCACCTGGCGCAGCTGTTCGGCATAGGCCAGCACCAGTTGCGGCTCCTGGCGCTGGGCTGCGGTCAGCTGCTGCCAGGCGCGCTCCAGCGCCTGCCGGGCACTTTGCACATCCTCGCCACGGGTGGTCGCCAGGCCAAGGTTCTGGCCCCAAGCGCGCTTCTCCAACGCCGCCAGCTCATCAGCCGGCAACACCTTGCCCTTGCGCAGGTCTGGCATCAGGCGGATCAGCGCCGGCCAGTCGCCGCGCTCCAGGTGCAGACGCTGCAACAAGCGCAGGACCTGGGTGTTATGGGGATGCCGCTCCTGCATGGCCAGCAGCGTCTCCAGCGCGGCATCACGCTCGCCACGGTCCATCTGCAATTGCGCATGGGTCAGGGCAATGGCCAGCTCGGCCTGCGGCTGACGCTCCAGGGCACGCTCCAGCAGGTTGTCGCTGTCTTCCTTACGCCCCTGCTCATTGGCGGCTCGGGCAGCGCCGAGGTAATACAACAGCGGCTGGCGCTCGGCCTCGGCGGCACGATGCAAGTGGCGCTGGGCACTGGCCCAGCGGCCCTCGGCCAGGTCCAGCTGGCCCTGCTCGATGGCGATCCGCACGCGTCGGCTGCGGTTGCGCCGCGACCATGGGTTGACCACGCCACTGGAGGTCAGCACCAGGCCAACCAGGTAACGCAGCAGCAACAGCAAAACGACCACCGCAGCCAGCGCTCCGAGCGCCGCCCACAATCCGGACTGGTAACGGAAACCGCCGTAGGCGATCAGCACGTAACCACTGTGCTTGGCTACCGCGATGCCCAAGGCTGCAGCAATCACGATCGCCAGTACGGCCAGCAGGTAGACACGCTTCATGGCTTGCCCCCTTCTGCCTCGGCTGGCAGATGGCGACGCTGGATGTACGCCTGCACCGCCGCCAGGCTTTCGCTCAGGTCCGGCGTCACTACCGAGACGGGCTGTTCAGCCAGCGCGTTGAGGCTGTCGAGCATCGCCTTGCTTTGCGGGTTGTCGGCATTGAAGTTGGCCAGCAGCACGCTGCGGGCATCATCCAGGGCCTGGCTGTAGACCTTGGCCTCACCATTGAGCGCAGCCCACTGCGCCTGTTCGATGGTCAGGCTCAGGGCCAGGCGCAGCTGGTTCAGCTGTTGGCCGGCCAGCAACGGCCGCACGTTGTCGTCAGCGTTGAAGTCGATCTGGAAGTACTTGGAGATTTCTGCCCACCACTGCGACAGGCGACTGGCCCCATCACCCTCGGCAGTCAGTGCACCGAGCGCATCGGCGTTGCTGGCGAACTCGGGCGACTGGGCGCTGAGTTCCTGAACCAGTTCACGCTGGGCGGCGAGCTTGAGGAACAGACCAGTGCGGTCCGGCTGCTGGGTGCTGTTGAGCGTGGCCAGGCTGCGCGCCAGTTGCTCGCGGGCAGCAAAGGCGCCCGGGTCGCTCTGTTCGCGGAGGATTTCGTCGGCCCCTTCGACCAGTGCCTTGGCGCTGGTGATGTCCTGCAGCGCCGACAAGCGCAGGGTAGCAAGGCGCAGCAGGTGTTCGGCCTCGGCCAGGCGCCACTCCTTGCGGCTTTCGCCAAGTGCGGTTTCCAGACGCTGGCTGAGACGCTGCTGGTCGCCTTGCAGCTGCGCCACCAGGCGGCGGCGGTCTTCCAGCTCGCTGGCTGCCGGCAGGCTGGCCAGTTGTGCACTGATCTGCTGCTCACGCTGCTGCAGTGCAGAGGCGCGCTGGTTGAGGGCTTCGAGGTGCTGGCCCTGGTTCACTGCACTGCCTTGCAGCTGCCGCACCTGCCAGACACCCCAACCCCCTACTGCGACCCCGGCCGCACCCAGCAACAGCGCCAGCACGGCCAGACCACTGCCAGAGCGCTTTACAGGCTTGTCGGTGACGGGTTGCGCCGGCGCTTGCGCCGACGGCTGATCATTGTTGGACAAGACAGTTTCGCTCACGTATCCATCCTTTGCATGGGGGCGCCTCGCGCTAGTGCGAAGCGCCTTGAGAGGCAGGTGCAGCGCTGCGCTGCACGGCTGCCAGCAAGGCCGTGGCACTCGCGCCACGGCAATCCACAACCTGTTGGGCCCCGGCGGCCCTGGCCTGTTCCGCGACCCGCGGACTGGGTACGAACAAAGGCAGGCTCGCCACTCGCGGCCAGTCGGCAGCGGCCATCTGCTGCAAATGTTCAAGACCCTGCCCACTGCTGACCACCAGGCCATTGAGGCGTTCCGCTTCTATGCGGCGCATCAGCGTGCCCGCCGGGTACTCCGGCAGACAGCGGCGATACAGTTCCAGATATTCGACACTAGCACCTTGCTCTGCAAGACGCTCGGCCAGCAGTTCGCGACCTCCGACGCCACGCACGATCAGCACGCGCGCTCCAGGCGCCGCAATAGCCTGGCGCAGGGCTGGGAGTGCGAGCAAGGCCTCGCTGTCGTCACCCAGCCCGGGAAATGTCACCTGAAGCCCCGCGCCCTGCAACACCGCCGCCGTTGCCTCGCCCACGGTAAACCAGCCTGCAGACGGTGCTTGCAGGCCAGCGCGCTGCAGCTGCTCAAGCAGCAGTCGGGCCGCCGGCTTGCTGACCACGATGATCGCCTGGCACTGCGCCAGCCCGGCCAGCTGTTGACGCTGCCCGTCAGCCACAGCGACGGGCTCGATGGCCAACAACGGCAGGCAACTGCTGGCCACACCGGCGGCGGCCAGGCTCTGCGCCAATGCCGCGCAGTCATCGATAGGCCGGGTCAGCAGCAGGCGCCAAGGGCTCACGGATGCCCGGCCTCGCCGTAGACTTCCTTGAGAATGGCTTCGGCGCCCTGGCCCAGCAGGGCTTCGGCAACCTGCACGCCCAAGGCTTCGGCATCCTTACGTGGTGCGCGCGCATCCGCCACCAGCAGGGTACCGCCACTTGGCTGGCCAACCAGGCCGCGCAGCCACAGCTGATTGCCTTCGAGCACCGCATAGCAGGCGATCGGCACCTGGCAGCCACCATTGAGGCGCTTGTTCAAGGCACGCTCGGCGACTACGCGGTCGGCAGTATCTGCATGGTGCAGCGGAGCCAGCAGCGCATGGATTTTGCTGTCGGCGCTGCGGCACTCGATGCCCACCGCGCCTTGGCCACCAGCTGGCAGGCTGTCGTCGACGCTGATGGTATCGGTGATACGGTCCTCGAAGCCCAGGCGAATCAGGCCCGCAGCGGCGAGGATGATGGCGTCGTATTCGCCGGCATCGAGCTTGGCCAGGCGGGTGTTGACGTTGCCGCGCAGGAAGTGGATTTTCAGGTCCGGCCGGCGTGCCAGCAGCTGAGCCTGGCGGCGCAGGCTGGAGGTGCCGACGATGCTGCCGGCCGGTAGGGCGTCGAGGCTGGCGAAGGTATTGGAGACGAAGGCATCGCGCGGGTCTTCGCGCTCGCAGATGCAGTACAGGCCCAGGCCTTCGGGGAAGTCCATGGGCACGTCCTTCATCGAATGCACGGCGATGTCGGCTTCGTTGTCCAGCAGCGCTGTTTCCAATTCTTTGACGAACAGCCCCTTGCCGCCGATCTTCGCCAGCGGTGCATCAAGCAGCTTGTCGCCGCGGCTGACCATGGGTACCAGGGTCACCAGCAGACCGGGGTGGGCCTGCTCGAGGCGGGCTTTGACGTATTCGGCCTGCCATAGGGCCAAGGCACTTTTACGGGTGGCAATGCGGATTTCGCGAGTGGACATGGAACGCCCCGATCCAGAGAAATGCCGCTGATGATAACAGCATCACCGGCATCGCTAGCAGATGTGGGTCAGGATCCAGTTGTGGCCTGTACCGGCGAAAACGCCGGTACTGCGTCAAAGCGTCTGCATCATCTTGCGCACGCCCGCCACATGCCGGCGGCTGACCGTCAGGGCATCGCCGTCCAGGCCCTTGAGGAACAGCTGGAAATGCCCCAGCGGCGTGCGTTGCAAGCGTTCGATGCGCTCGCGGGCAACCAGCGCATTGCGGTGGATGCGTACGAAGCGCTCGCCGAACTCGTCCTCCAGCGCCTTGAGCGGCTCGTCGAGCAGCACCTCCCCGGCTTCGTGGCGCAAGGTCACGTACTTGTGGTCGGCTATGAAATAGATCACCTGGGGCAAAGGAATGAGTTCGATCCCTTTACGCGTGCGCGCACTGATATGGCTGCGCGGGCCGCCGCCTTCACTGCCAGGCCGGGTCAACGCCGCCAGCTGGGCGCGGTTGGGCTTCTCGGCCTTGCGCAAGGCATCACGCAGGGCTTGAGGCTGAATCGGCTTGGTCACGTGGCTGAGGGTGCTTTCCTTGAATGCCTCGGCACCGTATTCATCATCGCCGGTACAGAACACCACCGACGGTGGTGCCTCGCGCTCGCACAGGCGAGCGGCGACCTGCAGGCCATCCAGGCCTGGCATGCCGATGTCCAGCAGGACTACATCGGGCTTGAGGCTTTCGATCAATGCCAGGGCCTCATCGCCGTTGGTGGCGCTGGGCTCCAGCACAGAGTACCCCTCCAGTTCAGCGAATAGCCGTGTGAGGCGTTCACGGGCTTGGGGTTCGTCATCAACGATCAGGACATTCATAATTGCTCTGGATTCCTGAGTGAGTCTCGCACAGGTATAGCGTAGACAAGAGCAGGTCGAGCGACACTGCGGTCACGCTCTAGACCGATACGAAGGCCAAAGATTCACTGAGCCGGCAGAATCGCTGCCAGTCCTCTGTCCAACTGTAGACGGTCCGTGGAACACTGCCGTTCAATCGTTGAATATCGTCCTGCCTTGCCTTTATGGATGTTTCACCCGGTTTCTGTCGACCGACGCCCTGCGGCAGTCGGCCCAACCCTGCTATTATCGGCGCCACTTTTTCGTTCACGCCTGCATAGAGTGAATCCATGAGCACCGACAAGACCAATCAGTCCTGGGGCGGCCGCTTCAGTGAGCCCGTCGACGCCTTCGTCGCCCGCTTCACCGCCTCGGTCGACTTCGACAAGCGCCTGTACCGCCACGACATCATGGGTTCGATCGCCCACGCCACCATGCTGGCGCAAGTCGGCGTTCTCAGCGATGCCGAGCGCGACACCATCATCGATGGCCTGAAAACCATCCAGGGCGAAATCGAGGCTGGCAGCTTCGACTGGCGCGTCGACCTGGAAGACGTGCACATGAACATCGAAGCACGCCTGACCGACCGCATCGGCATCACCGGCAAGAAACTGCACACCGGCCGCAGCCGCAACGACCAGGTGGCCACCGACATCCGCCTGTGGCTGCGTGACGAGATCGACCTGATCCTGGCCGAGATCACTCGCCTGCAACAGGGTCTGCTGGAACAGGCCGAGCGTGAAGCCGAAACCATCATGCCTGGCTTCACCCACCTGCAGACCGCCCAGCCGGTCACCTTCGGCCACCACCTGCTGGCCTGGTTCGAAATGCTCAGCCGCGACTACGAGCGCCTGGTCGACTGCCGCAAGCGCGCCAACCGCATGCCACTGGGCAGCGCCGCGCTGGCCGGCACCACCTACCCGATCGACCGTGAACTGACCTGCAAGCTGCTGGGCTTCGAAGCTGTGGCCGGTAACTCGCTGGACGGTGTTTCGGACCGCGACTTCGCCATCGAATTCTGCGCTGCCGCCAGCGTGGCGATGATGCACCTGTCGCGCTTCTCCGAAGAGCTGGTGCTGTGGACCAGCGCCCAGTTCCAGTTCATCGACCTGCCTGATCGCTTCTGCACCGGCAGCTCGATCATGCCGCAGAAGAAGAATCCGGACGTTCCGGAGCTGGTGCGTGGCAAGAGCGGCCGTGTCTTCGGCGCCCTGACCGGCCTGCTGACCTTGATGAAAGGCCAGCCGCTGGCCTACAACAAGGACAACCAGGAAGACAAGGAGCCGCTGTTCGACGCCGCAGACACCCTGCGCGACTCGCTGCGCGCCTTCGCCGACATGATCCCAGCGATCAAGCCCAAGCACGCCATCATGCGCGAAGCAGCTCTGCGCGGCTTCTCCACCGCCACTGACCTTGCCGACTACCTGGTCCGCCGCGGCCTGCCGTTCCGTGATTGCCACGAGATCGTCGGCCACGCCGTGAAGTATGGCGTCGACACCGGCAAGGACCTGGCCGAAATGAGCCTGGAGGAGCTGCGCCAGTTCAGCGACCAGATCGAGCAGGACGTGTTTGCCGTGCTGACCCTGGAAGGCTCGGTGAATGCCCGTAACCACATCGGTGGCACCGCGCCGGCGCAGGTACGCGCCGCTGTCGTTCGCGGCAAGGCCCTGCTGGCTTCGCGTTAAGTAGCGTCTGGGGCTGCCCTGCAGCCCCAGCCTTCAGCGCTTGCCGCTGCGAATCATCTCCATGAAGGCCGGCATCGAGGCCTCCTTGTCCGCCACGATCCGCGCCATGTGCGGGTTCTCACCCATCAGTTGCAGCAACGCCTTCGCCTGCGGGAAGTCCGCCAGGAAGTCGATGCCCAGCACCTTTTTGCCTACTGCGCACGCCAGGTCCACCGAGAAGCAGAACATCAGGTCGGCCAGGGTCATCTGCTCACCCGCCACATAAGGCGCGAAACGGCCATTGCGCTTGAGCGTGGCAAACCCCGCCAGCAGGTCGGCACGTGCACGCTCCTTGATCAGCGGCTCCACCGCCATGCCGAAGAACGACTCGCCGTAACAGGTACGCGCCGGCAGCTCGATATACAGTTCGATTTCCTTGAGCAGTTCCCGCACCTTGGCCTGGCCGAACGGGTCACTCGGCAGCAACGCCTTGCCACTTTGGGTCTGCTCGATATAGTCGAGAATGACGCTGGTTTCGCTGAGGAAGCCGTGTTCGGTTTCCAGCACCGGCACCTTGCCCCTTGGGCTGACCTCCAGCGCCTGCGGTGCCTGCCCGCCGTAGAAGGTGACTTCCTCGAAAGGCAGGCCTTTTTCCAGCAATGCCAGCTTGACCATGTTGTAGTAGTTGCTGACCGAGAATCCGTGAAGCTTGAGCATAAGGTTACAGCCTCCAGGCCGTGTGGGGATGGCTCGGCTGTTATAGACCGTACGCCAGTGCCTGACCAGCGTCATGCACCGGGTCGATGACCAGGCATTGCCGGCGCGGGCATGGCAAACTGTGCGTCCCACCACAGGAGTAGCGCCATGAGCGAACACGACGAAATCGGCAATGACGACGAAGCCTTCGCCGAAGCGACGCTGACCGAAGCCATCGAAAACCAGATCGAAAGCGGCGAGCCGCCAGCGGCCAAGGCCACCTTCAACAAACTGACCCTGGTCGGTTACGAGCGCGAAGACATCCTCAACCTCATGGCCCACGTGCTGGCCTTCGAAATCGACAACATGCTCCAGGAAGACCGCCCGTTCAACGGCGAGTGGTACGAAACCGCCCTGCGCGCCCTGCCCGAGCTGCCGCCTGAGATGGATCAAGGCGACGACGAATAACCCGACTACACTCCAGGATCAGGCACCGCTGGCGGTGCCGCCATCCTCGTCTGGAAGTCAGGAGTCGCCATGTCTTTTACCCCCGAACTGATCGCCGAACTGGAAGTGCTCGCCCTGTTCAACCTGGACAACCACCAGGAAGGCATCAAAGTTGGCAGTAACGCGTCGCCCGCCCTGATCGCTGCGGCCAAGCGCCTTCATGAAAAAGAACTCACCGACCAGCCCGATGGTGGCTACCTCACCAGCCTCGGGAATGATGCGGCTGAAAGCGTCCAACTGTTGCTTAGCATCCTCAAATCCACACAGCCCGCATAACCCTGTACCGGCCTCTTCGCGGGCTTGCCCCGCGAAAGGGTCGGCACTGGCGATAGAAAAATGGCGCCAATAATCCATATTCCGCTTATCCGACTACCCCACTCAGGCTAAACTCGCCTCAGCTTTCCTGGCCCGCCCTGAGTGCGCAATGAATTACCCTCACGAAATCCGCCCTGACCTGGACGAAGGCATCGACCGCAAGGTGCTGGCGACATTGCGTGCGCGCTTTATGCACATCAACCAATGCCGGCTAGAGCGCGCCATGGAGGGCCTGTCGAGCCGCCAACAGCTGGTCCTGACCCTGCTGCCGCTGCTGTTCCACGTCAACCACCCGCTGTTGCCCGGTTACGTATCCGGCGCCACACCGGCCGGGGTGGCGGGGTTCGAGCCAGATGCCGATCAGGTCGCCGATGCCCAGCGCCTGGCGCGCTCGTTCGCCTACAAGGCGCGCCATGGCAACCCGCCACGCCCGATCCACGGCCTGTTCCTGATGGGCAGCCTCGGCTCACTGGCCCAGGCCGAACAGAGCGACATGGACCTGTGGGTGTGCCATGCACCCGGCCTGGCCGAAACCGAGCGTGAGGAACTGCGCCGCAAATGCCAGCTGCTGGAGGCCTGGGCGGCCAGCCAGGGTGCCGAGGCGCATTTCTTCCTGATCGACCCGCAAAGTTTTGCCCAAGGCCAGCGCGACAGCCAGCTCAGCTCCGACGACTGCGGCACCACCCAGCATTTCCTGCTTCTCGACGAGTTCTACCGCACGGCGATCTGGCTCGCCGGGCGCACGCCGCTGTGGTGGCTGGTGCCGGTCTATGAAGAGCACAACTATCAGGCCTATACCGAGACCTTGCTGTCCAAGCGGTTCATCCGCAATCAGGACGCCCTGGACCTTGGCAACCTTGCCCATATTCCACCCGGCGAGTATGTCGGCGCCGGGTTGTGGCAACTGTTCAAGGGCATCGATTCGCCCTACAAGTCACTGCTCAAGCTGCTGCTGACCGAGGTCTATGCCAGCGAGCATCCGACCGTGCGCTGCCTGAGCCTGGACTACAAGCAGGCGGTGTTCGCCAACCATCTCGACCTCGACGAACTCGACCCCTATGTGATGGTGTACCGGCGCATCGAGCGCTACCTGCAGCAACGCGGCGAAACCGCCCGGCTCGAACTGGTCCGGCGCAGCCTGTACCTGAAGGTAAACAAGAAACTGAGCGGCCTGGACCGCACCCGCAGCAACGGCTGGCAGCGCCAACTGTTGCAGCGCCTGGCCGATGAGTGGGGATGGGACGAACGCCAGCTGGCCATGCTCGACAGCCGCAGCCAATGGAAGGTGCGCCAGGTCGCCGTCGAACGCCGTGAACTGGTGGCCGAGCTCAACCATAGCTATCGCTTCCTCGGCCAGTTTGCACAAAGCCAGGGTGCCAGCAGCCGCGCCGACCAGCGTGACCTGAATGTCCTGGGGCGGCGCCTGTACGCCGCCTTCGAACGCCGCGCCGGCAAGATCGAAGTGATCAACCCGGGCATTGCCCCGGACATCGCCGAAGACACCTTGACGCTGGTCCAGTCGCCGAACCGCAAGGAGCCTGGCACCCATCACTGGGGCCTGTACAACGGCAACCTGGGGGTGCACGAATGGGAGCATTTCAGCCCGATCAAGCGCTGCCGCGAATTGCTCGAGCTGTTGACCTGGGCCCACCGCAATGGCGTCATCGACAGCACTACGCGCCTGGCCCTGCACCCAGGCGATAGCGACCTCAGCGAATTCGAGCTGTTCAACCTGTTGGGCAGCCTGCAGCAAAGCATCCCGCTACCGCTGGACAGCGTCAGCGAAGAGCGCCTGCTGCAGCCGAGCGTGGCGGACGAAATCCTGCTGCTGGTCAATGTCGGCGTCGACCCACTGCGCCATCACCGCGACCTGAACATCCTGATGACCACCGAGCGCACCGACTCATTGAGCTATGCCGGCGTGCGCGAGAATCTGGTGCTGACCCTCGACCAAATCACCCGCAACAGCTGGAACGAAGTCCTGGTGCAACGCTACGACGGCGAACACGCACTGCTGCGCTGCCTGCGTGACTTCCTCAACAGCCTCGGCCAGCGCAGCCACCGCCCGCAGGTTCGGGTGCGCTGCTTCTGCCATAACCGCGCCCAGGCCATCAGCCAGCGGGTCGAGGAAATCTTCGACACGGTGCAATTGCTGCTCGATCAAGGCCTGAATTACCGCTACCTGCTGCAGGTGGCGCAGTACACCCATGTGCTTGAACTCGTGCCCGGCCAGGTCAGCCTGGCCACCATGGCCGAGCATGACGCCGTGCTCGATCACCTGGGCGAAGAGCGCAGCGAGTACAGCCCGTTGCACCTGGATGGCAATGCCCTGCAGGACTTCGACCTGCCCCTGCTGCTGGAGCACGGCCGGCGCAATTGCATCCAGGTGTTCTACCGCCTGCTCGATGGCTGGGCCGACCTGTACGTACTGGATGAGTACAACGCCCTCTGGCAGCAGCGCCTCCCACTATTTGACGAAAGTCACCTACTGCTGCCGTTGCAGCGTTTTTTGCGGTCGGTGGTGGTGCGCCATGATGCCCGCCTGCCGCTCGACCATCTGCAGCAGGCTTCACTGGCAATCCACTATGCCCAGCTGCTGCCCTCCGGCCCAGGCAAGGCACGCAGCATCGAGCCTCGCCCAGCACCCAGCGCCGGCGTCGAGCAACCTTTTTACGAGGTTCAGGCCATTCTGCAGGCCGGTACGGGGGATGAGGTGCATGTGACGCTGTATTGCGACCAGCAGGAGTTTTCCGAGCTGGACCATGGCGACCAACTGTATGAAGTGGTCGCCCGGCAGATCCTTGGCCAGCGACGCAGCGCCGGGCACTACCGCTGCTATATCACCGACCTGGACCTGTCCGAGCTGCTCGAGGATGAGCAGGGGTCGACCAGCCTGTACCTGCGCTACAAGCGCCAACTGGAGCAGGCATTGAATCAGGGGCTGGAGCAATTGCAGGCCGCGCTCACCCCCTGAGCCAGCCGGTGTTTCCCTCTGCACCGGACAACTGGTTACCGACATGCTGCGCACTCATCCAACGATTGGAGTGCGTCATGAACAAACAGAACTGGATGGCCAGCGTGCCTGAGCTTGGCCGCCTGCGCATTGACCAGCTTATCCTGCCCGGCAGCCATGATTCGGGCATGGACAAACAAGCCGACAATATCGTGCCTCCACAGGAAGTGACCCAGGACGTTTCGTGCATCGAGCAGATCCGCGCTGGCATTCGCGTGCTGGACCTTCGTGTACGCGCCAACCGCGAGTACACACCCGACTCACCCTACCGCTACAAGCTCTATCACCTGAGCACATCGGGGCGCACTGTGCTCGGCGACGTCGTGGCGGAGCTGAACCGCTTCTACGAAGATCCCGCCAACGAACGGGAAATCATCATTCTCGACTTCCATCAATTCGATCACTTCAGTGCCCAGGAGCACGAGTGGATGCTGGCGATGCTGGACCAGCACATGGGCCAGCGAATCATCCCTTATGACTTGCACATGCTGACCTTGGATCAACTGTGGAATGACCACCCCGGCAGAACCGTGGTCATTGCCTATAACGACCAGGCCGGAGGCAACCACTGGAATGGTGTGGAACAGGTCTGGATGGGTGAGAACACACCCTCCACAGAGGAGCTGAAAGCCTTCATCGACGAGAAGCGAGGGCAGCAGTACAAGCCAGACGGCACGCTACGTTCGATCCAGTGCGCCAAATACAACAAGGTGGTGTTCACCCCTGATGATTTCAGCGACAAGATTGATGAGTGGTTTGATTCGAAAGACCTGGATAGCTATATCCAGGGCTTCCACATCATCAATACCGATTGGTCGCTGCGCAGCCGCATCGTCGACAACTGTATTCACGCCTGCCAGCTCAGGGCGCAGAACACACCCTGAAAGACCGTACAGGGCTCAGAGGTCGAAATCGCCAGCCGCTTCTGGCTGGTATTCGACTTCCAGCAACTTCAGCTTCAGGGTCTTGCCCCCCGGTGCCGGCCAGTCGATCTGCTCACCCACCGACAAGCCCAGCAGCGCACAACCGATCGGCGCGAGGATCGACACCTTGCCCTCGCCACCCGCATCCTTCGGGTACACCAGGGTCAGGTGGTAGTCCTTGCCACTGGCTTCCTCACGGCAATGCACGCGCGAATTCATGGTCACCACACCGGCGGGCACTTCATCATGGCCGACCACCTGACCGGCACGGTCCAGCTCCTCCTGCAGGGCGAGCACACCCGGCGTGCTTTCGTCGAGGCTGTCGATCAGGCGCTCGAGACGCTGTACGTCCAATCGGGTGAGGATGAGGGAAGGCTTGGTGCTCATGATCCAGTCAGACTCCTTTGAACAGGCGGTTTCCTGCAGGCAGATAAAGCAAAACCCCGCCCAAGGGCGGGGTTTGTGAATGCTTTTGCGTCATCGACGCACTACCCGACACTACCACAGCCGGGCAAATACTCAAGCCCGTGCGCGCAGGGCCTCGGCTTCGCGGCAGATCTGCCGGCGCCGTTCGTCGTCGGCCGAGCGCCATTCGCGGATATGCTCGACATGCCGGTGGCAGCCAGTGCATACCCGCTGCTCATCCAGCCGGCAAACGCTGATGCAGGGTGAAGGCACCGCCGGGCTGACATTGCTGTACAGCGGCTTGGGTGGCCGCGGCTGGCTGGTCATGTCAGATCTCGTCGAAGTCCAGCTTCTCGCCGGCCCGCTCCCAGACGATGCGCTCGAGCATCTCACCCAGCAGCTCTTCGCTCTTCTCGCACACCCACTTGCCGTTCTCTTCGTCGTAGTCGAAGTGGAAGCCGCCGGAACGGTCGGCCAGCCACAGCTGGCGCAGCGGCTCCTGGCGGCTGAAGATCAGCTGGGCGCCGCCTTCGAACTTGACGGTCAGCACGCCGCCGGAATTTTCCATGTCCAGGTCCAGGCCGCTCTCGTCGAACAGGTCTTCCAGTGCCTGTTGGGTCGCGTCGACCAGATCATGGAAACGCGCTTCGCTCAAACTCATTGCAGGAACCTCGAAATTGGCTGCTTTACGGGCAAGCCGGGCAAGATACGGGCGCAAAGCGCCAGCTGCAAGCTGCCAGCTACAAGCCGCAAGTAAAAGCCCAGCGTACACCCGACAGCTTTTTCTTGCCGCTTGAAGCTTGAAACTTGCCGCTTCAGCTGCCCCGCCCGACGGACCGGCTCTTGCATAGGCAATCCGCCGGTCGCTCGGTATACTCGGGCGCAATACTGCATATTTCAAAGGATTTCACCCATGAAGCGCCTGATTTCCTCGCTCGCGGCGCTGGTCGCGGTTGCCTGCCTCGTTTCGGCCTGCGGTCAGAAAGGCCCCCTGTACCTGCCAGAAGACGGCAAGGACGGCAAAGGCCCGAAAAAGACGCACCAGCACCAGCACGCTCCAGCGGTCCAGCCGCAGGAAGAGCAGCCAATCCAGCCCGAGCAGACGCCAGAGCAGTAAGGAATTCAGATGAACGCTTTCAACTACCGCGACGGTGAACTGTTCGCGGAAGGCGTGGCCCTGTCGGCCATCGCCGAACGTTTCGGCACCCCGACCTACGTGTACTCGCGCGCTCACATCGAAGCCCAGTACCGCAGCTACACCGATGCCCTGCAAGGCACCGAGCACCTGGTCTGCTTCGCCGTCAAGGCCAACTCCAACCTTGGCGTGCTGAACGTCCTGGCGCGCCTGGGCGCAGGCTTCGACATCGTTTCCGGCGGTGAGCTGGAACGCGTGCTGGCCGCTGGCGGCCGCGCCGATCGCGTGGTGTTCTCCGGCGTCGGCAAAACCCGTGAAGACATGCGCCGCGCCCTGGAAGTCGGCGTGCACTGCTTCAACGTCGAATCCACCGATGAGCTCGAGCGCCTGCAAGTGGTGGCCGCCGAGATGGGCAAGGTTGCGCCGATCTCGCTGCGTGTGAACCCGGACGTCGATGCCGGCACCCACCCGTACATTTCCACCGGTCTCAAAGAGAACAAGTTCGGCATCGCCATCGCCGACGCCGAAGCCATCTACGTGCGCGCCGCGCAGCTGCCGAACCTGGACGTCGTCGGTGTCGACTGCCACATCGGTTCGCAGCTGACCACCGTCGACCCGTTCCTCGATGCCCTCGACCGCCTGCTGGCGCTGGTCGATCGCCTGGCCGAGTGCGGCATCCATCTGCGCCACCTGGACCTGGGCGGCGGCGTTGGCGTGCGCTATCGCGACGAAGAGCCGCCACTGGTGGCCGACTACATCAAGGCCATCCGCGAGCGCGTCGGCACCCGTGACCTGGCCCTGGTGTTCGAGCCTGGCCGCTACATCGTGGCCAACGCCGGTGCCCTGCTGACCCGCGTGGAATATCTCAAGCACACCGAACACAAGGACTTCGCCATCATCGACGCGGCGATGAACGACCTGATCCGCCCGGCCCTGTACCAGGCCTGGATGGGTGTCAGCGCGGTCACGCCACGTGCCGGCGAAGGCCGTGCCTACGACCTGGTCGGCCCGATCTGCGAAACCGGCGACTTCCTCGCCAAGGACCGCGTGCTGAACCTGGCCGAAGGTGACCTGCTGGCCGTGCAGTCGGCGGGCGCCTATGGTTTCGTCATGAGCTCGAACTACAACACCCGTGGCCGTTGCGCGGAAATCCTGGTCGACGGCGACCAGGCTTTCGAAGTCCGCCGCCGCGAGACCATCGCCGAACTGTACGCTGGCGAAAGCCTGCTGCCGGAGTGAGCCCATGCTGCTGCGCTTTACCAAAATGCATGGGCTGGGCAACGACTTCATGGTCCTTGACCTGGTCAGCCAGCACGCGCACATCCAGCCCAAGCACGCCAAGCAATGGGGCGACCGCCACACCGGTATCGGCTTCGACCAGCTGCTGATCGTCGAGGCGCCGAGCAACCCGGAAGTGGACTTCCGCTACCGGATCTTCAACGCTGACGGTTCCGAGGTCGAGCAGTGCGGCAATGGCGCGCGCTGCTTCGCCCGCTTCGTGCTGGACAAGCGCCTGACCGCGAAAAAGCGCATCCGCGTGGAAACCAAGGGCGGCATCATCGAGCTGGACGTGCAGAACGACGGCCAGGTGTGTGTCGACATGGGCCCGCCGCGCTTCGTCCCGGCAGACATCCCGTTCATTGCCGACGAACAGGCGTTGAACTACCCGCTGGAGGTTGACGGCCAGGTGCATTCGATTGCCGCCGTGTCCATGGGCAACCCGCATGCGGTGCTGCGCGTCGATGACGTGCACACCGCACCGGTCCATGAACTGGGCCCGAAAATCGAAAACCACCCGCGCTTCCCGCAGCGGGTGAATGCCGGTTTCCTCCAGGTCATCGACCGCCATCGCGCCAACCTGCGGGTGTGGGAGCGTGGCGCCGGCGAGACCCAGGCCTGTGGCACCGGCGCCTGCGCTGCGGCCGTGGCCGCCATCAGCCAGGGCTGGATGGACTCCCCGGTGACACTCGACCTGCCGGGTGGTCGCCTGAACATCGAATGGGCCGGCCCCGGCAAGCCCGTGTTGATGACCGGCCCAGCCGTACGCGTCTTCGAAGGACAGGTTCGTCTCTAAGCGAGTAACCGCCATGACCGATCAGCCAGTACCCCAGCAGCCCGATGAGCTCGATGCCGAAGCGGTGGTCGCCTACCTGCGCGCCCACCCCACCTTCTTCGCCGAGCACGACGAGTTGCTGATCGAGCAACGTATCCCCCACCAGCGCGGCGACAGCGTGTCGCTGGTGGAACGCCAGCTCAAGCTGCTGCGCGACCGCAACATCGAGATGCGCCATCGCCTGTCGCAACTGATGGACGTGGCCCGTGACAACGACCGGCTGTTCGACAAGACCCGCCGGCTGATCCTCGACCTGCTCGATGCCGGCAGTCTGGAAGAAGTGGTGATGGCCGTCGAAGACAGCTTGCGCCAGGAATTCCAGGTGCCTTTCGTCAGCCTGATCCTGTTCGGCGACAACGCGGCACCCGTCGGCCGCTGGGTGAGCAATGCCGAAGCCCAGCAAGCCATCGGCGGCTTGCTCGGCGGCGGCAAGACAGTCAGCGGCAACCTGCGCGAGCACGAACTGGCCTTCCTGTTCGGCAAGGAGCAGCAGCAGGAAGTCGGCTCCAGTGCGGTTGCCGCCCTCGAATACCAGGGGCTGCATGGCGTGCTGGCAATCGGCAGTCGCGACCCGCAGCACTACAAGAGCAGCGTCGGCACATTGTTCCTCGGCTATATCGCCGAAGTGCTCGGCCGCGTGGTGCCACGCGTGACCCAGACCCTGCGTTCGGTGCGCTGATGGAACGCCAGCTGGAGGCTTATTGCGCACACCTGCGCAACGAGCGCCAGGTGTCGGAACACACCCTTCTGGCCTACCGCCGCGACCTCGACAAGGTCATCGAATACTGCAACAGCCAGGGCATCGCCGGCTGGGGCGCGCTGCAGATCCAGCAGCTGCGCCAGCTGGTCGCCCGCCAGCACCACCAGGGGCAGTCCTCGCGCAGCCTGGCGCGGTTGCTTTCGGCGGTGCGCGGCCTGTACCGCTACCTCAACCGCGAAGGCCTGTGCCAGCACGACCCGGCCACCGGCCTGAGCGCGCCCAAGGGCGAACGCCGGCTGCCCAAGGTGCTCGATACCGACCGCGCCCTGCAGCTGCTCGATGGCGGGGTCGACGATGACTTCATCGCCCGCCGCGACCAGGCCATCCTCGAACTGTTCTATTCCTCCGGCTTGCGCCTGTCCGAGCTGAACAACCTCGACCTCGAGCAGCTCGACCTGGCCGCTGGCCTGGTGCAGGTGCTTGGCAAGGGCAGCAAGACCCGCGTGCTACCGGTTGGCCGCAAGGCCCGTGAGGCCTTGCAGGCCTGGTTCAAGCTGCGCGGCATCGGCGGCCCGCGTGACAGCGCGGTGTTCATCACTCGGCAAGGCAATCGCATGAGCCCGCGGGCCATTCAGCTGCGGGTCAAGGCCGCCGGCGAGCGCGAGCTGGGCCAGCACCTGCACCCGCACATGCTTCGCCATTCCTTCGCCAGCCATGTGCTGGAATCGTCCCAGGACCTGCGCGCGGTGCAAGAAATGCTCGGCCATGCCGACATCAGCACCACGCAGATCTACACCCACCTGGACTTCCAGCACCTGGCCGCGGTGTACGACAGCGCCCACCCTCGGGCCAAACGCAGCAAAGGCACAGACTCATGAGCATCAAGCTGATCACCTTCGACCTCGACGACACCCTGTGGGACACCGCGCCTGTGATTGCCAGCGCCGAAGTCGTACTGCGCGACTGGCTCGAAGCCAACGCACCGATCCTTGGCGGCGTGCCGGTGGAACACCTGTTCGCCATTCGCGAGCGCCTGGTGCAGGCTGAGCCAGGCCTCAAGCACCGCATCAGTGCCCTGCGCCGGCGTGTACTGTTCCACGCTCTGGAGGAGGTCGGCTACAGCGAAAAGCAGGCGCAGGAGCTGGCCAACGAGGGTTTTGAAGTGTTCCTGCATGCCCGCCACCAGGTCGAAGTGTTCCCTGAAGTGCAGCCGGTGCTGGAGATCCTGCGCCATCACTACACCTTGGGCGTGGTCACCAACGGCAACGCCGATGTACGCCGCTTGGGGCTGGCAGATTACTTCCGCTTTGCCCTGTGCGCGGAGGACTTGGGTATCGGCAAGCCGGACCCGGCGCCGTTCCTGGAAGCGCTCAAGCGTGGCGAAGCTGAAGCCAGTGCAGCGGTGCATATCGGCGATCACCCGGGCGACGACATTGCCGGGGCCCAGCGCGCCGGATTGCGCGCGGTGTGGTTCAACCCGCTAGGCAAGGCCTGGGCTGGCGATCAGGCGCCGGATGCAGAGATTCAGCGGCTGTCCCAGTTGCCAGACGTCCTGGCGCGCTGGCGCTGACAGACAGGCACAAAAAAGCCCGCAGCGACGGCGGGCTCTTTTGAATTCAGCCACTCAGATAGGGCGGCTGCCGTACTTGTTGTCCGGCTTCTTGGGCGGGTCGGCGACCACGTTGGCCTCGACTTCCTGCACCTTGCCACCGCGCGAAAGGAATTCTTCCATCGCCTTGGCCAGGGCATCACGCTCCTTCTGCTTGGCTTCCATGCTCGGCATCTCGTCTACCGAGACAGCGGCCTTGGATTTGCCCTTGGCAGTCGGTGCCGGGCTGCTGTCGTCATCGCCAGCATCTTCCGCACCATCGTCAGCCGCCGCTTCAAGGCCTTCATCAGCCTCGTCTTCGTCGCCTACTTCGAGGTCATCATTTTCCAGATCGTCGTCGCTCATGTTCTACCTCATGACTTGCGAAAAGCAGGTTAGTTATAGACCAGTGCAGCCGTAGACCGGCAGCCACCAGTGAAAATTCAACTGGCCGTGGGTTAGGCCACTGCCCTTGGGTCGGCGCTCCTGATGGGAGGCGCCACCCAGCAGGCCCTGCTCCTGGCAGGACCTGACAAATCCTTGAACCCTGCTGGCCACACGCTATTGGCAAGCCTAGCAAAGGCTGGTGAAGCGTGCGGACTACTCGTCCAACACCCTTTGGCGCGCATTCTAGCGCGCCCGTGGAAAAAGCAAAGCACCATAAACGCCCTAAGACTTGTAAGTTTTTGGCCTACGTCGCGAACGTGAGTGATAAACCGTTTGCACTGCGGGAAATGGCAAAAAACAGGCAAAAAAATGCCCGGCGAACCGGGCAAGTTTTTCCAGCGTCGCAGTTACAGGTTGTAGCCGCGTTCGTTGTGCTGAGCCAGGTCGAGGCCGACCGACTCTTCTTCTTCGTTGACCCGCAAGCCCATCACCACATCCAGCACCTTGAGGATCACGTAGGTGACGATGGCGGTGTAGACCACGGTGAAGATCACGCCCTTGGCCTGGATCCAGACCTGGGCCCCGATGTCGGTGACCGCGCCGAAGCCGCCCAGGGCCGGTGCCGCGAACACGCCGGTGAGGATGGCACCGATGATGCCACCGACGCCGTGCACGCCGAAGGCATCGAGGGAGTCGTCATAACCCAGCTTGCGCTTGAGGGTGGTGGCGCAGAAGTAGCAGATCACGCCGGAGGCCAGGCCGATCACCAGGGCGCCCATCGGGCCCACGGTACCGGCAGCCGGCGTGATGGCGACCAGGCCAGCGACCACACCCGAGGCGATGCCCAAGGCACTTGGCTTGCCGTGGAAGATCCACTCGGCGAACATCCAGCCCATTGCTGCGGCGGCGGTGGCGATCTGGGTCACCAGCATGGCCATGCCCGCAGTACCGTTGGCGGCGGCGGCGGAACCGGCGTTGAAGCCGAACCAGCCGATCCACAGCATGGCCGCGCCCATCAGGGTGTAGCCCAGGTTGTGCGGGGCCATCGGGGTGGTCGGGTAGCCTTTGCGCTTGCCCAGCACCAGGCAGCAGACCAGGCCTGCGATACCGGCGTTGATGTGCACCACGGTGCCGCCCGCGAAGTCGAGCACGCCCCAGTCCCACATCAGCGCGCCGTCACCACTCCAGACCATGTGTGCGATCGGTGCGTAGACCAGGGTGAACCAGATACCCATGAACACCAGCATCGCCGAGAACTTCATGCGTTCGGCGAAGGCACCGACGATCAACGCCGGGGTGATGATGGCGAAGGTCATCTGGAAGGTGACGAACACTGCCTCGGGGAACAGCGCGGTGGCCGAGGTCAGGTTGGCCGGGGTGACGCCGCTCAGGAACGCCTTGGAGAACCCGCCGACGAAGGAATTGAAGTTGAGCACGCCCTTTTCCATACCGGTGGTATCGAAGGCCATGCTGTAGCCGTAGATGACCCAGAGAATGCTGATCAGGCCCGTGATGGCGAAGCACTGCATCATCACCGACAGCACGTTCTTGGAACGCACCATGCCGCCGTAGAACAGGGCCAGGCCCGGAATGGTCATGAACAGCACCAGCGCTGTCGAGGTGAGCATCCAGGCGGTATCGCCGGAGTTCAGCGCTGGGGCAGCTGCTTCCTCTGCCAGGGCAAGCCCGGGCATTACGAGGGACAATAGGGCTCCTAGCCCTGCGATCTTACGCAGAGTCATGTTGTTTTCTCCTGGGGCGTTGGGTTTGGTGAGGCTTTTTTCGGCGCTTAGATCGCGTCGGTATCGGTTTCGCCGGTACGGATGCGGATCGCCTGCTCCAGATTCACCACGAAGATCTTGCCGTCACCGATCTTGCCGGTGTTGGCCGCCTTGGTGATGGCTTCGATCACTCGATCAAGGTCCTTGTCGTCGATGGCGACGTCGATCTTCACTTTTGGCAGGAAGTCGACCACGTACTCCGCGCCGCGATACAGCTCGGTGTGGCCCTTCTGCCGGCCGAAACCCTTGACTTCGGTGACGGTAATGCCCTGCACGCCGATTTCCGACAGCGACTCGCGCACGTCGTCCAGCTTGAACGGCTTGATGATGGCTGTGACTAGCTTCATGAAACTCTCTCCCGATTTGGTGGACTTGCCCCAGGAAAACAAACCCGTCTCAAGTCTAAGCGCAGCGGTTGGCTTTGTAACGCGTCGTCGGCATCCGGCTCCGCGTGCGCACTGCCTGGTCACAAGGAACTGCATCAGTGCATGGCTCGTACAGGTCTTTGCAGAAACCTTGCCAGTTCCGTTAAACCACCGGAAAACAGCGAGTTATGTGAATCAGTCGGGATTGGCCAGTCGCCAGCATGACAAACATGCACAACTTCGGTGCAGGCAAGCCCGGCGAGTTGCTCAAAAAGCGTGCAACCGCCTGGAGTCCATGGTGCAGGTTTGGCCCGTGCTACACTGCGAGCCATTTCTCAGTATCAGTGGACAGCCGCCCATGCTCGCGCCCAAAGCCCTTCTCGACGCCCTGAGCGACCAGGCCTCGCGCCTGTTCAGCAGCGATACCGCCCAGCCACGCGCCGAACTGGAAAGCCAGTTCAAGGTGCTGATGCAAGGCGCCTTCAGCAAGCTGGACCTGGTCAGCCGCGAAGAATTCGACAGCCAGATGGTCGTGCTGGCGCGCACCCGCGCCCGCCTCGAGGCCCTGGAGAAACAGGTCGCCGAGCTGGAAGCGCGGATGGCGCCAGCGTCGCAGGAATAACAATCGATAAGGACGAGTCACCATGAAAGTCAGTGCCCTCAATGTCTGAAGGTACCGTCAGCGCCGTGCACCCCGGCGCAGTGACCCGGTGTGAAGGCCACCGCACTGATCAAGGCGTCGCATATCATCCTTGGCGCCATGCCATAAAAGCTTTGGGGCTGCGTTGCAGCCCTTCGCGGCCCCGACTCTATTCAGGCCGAAGCCCTGTGCTGGCCGGTCGCCTTGGGCGGTAGCTCGCTGGCATGCAGGTCGCCACGGAACAATGCCGCTCCGCATACCGTGAACAACGTCTTCACCCGGCTGTGCGAATTGCGGATCTCGGCCTGTATTTCTTCGATTAGCGGATCGCTGGACTGCAACGCAACGGCACGATTGGCCCACTCGATTGCTGCAAAGCGGCTCTGTTTACGCGTGCCGCTGCCCTGCATCCAGGCCAGCCCGAGTTCCGCACAGGCACGCGCGGCGGTCCAGGCATCGGGGTGCTCGGCCAGCCCCAGCAGATAGTCGACCGCCTCGACACGCTCCCGCGGATCACCGTACTGGCGCAGAAGGATGCCTAGCTGCAACTGCGCCTTGGCATGGATTTTCGGATCGCCCAGAGCGTCGAGCAGCAGCCGCTTGACCGCCAGCATTGCCTTGCGGTCATCCATCCCTTGCGGCGCGCTCATGCGTTGGCGGGCCAGGTCGAACTTGGCAAGTGGGTCACCAGACTCCGCCGCACGCAACAGCCAGTGCTCGGCAGCCTTGCTGCTCAAGTAGTGCGCGGGAGTGTTGTCCAGCCAGCCACGGTGAAGATCGTATAGCGCAATGGCAGCACCCGGCAGTTTCAGCTCCGCACAGGCTTCATACAGGAAATGCGCGGCCTCATGCAGGTTGGCAGCCCAGAGCAGGCGCGGCACATCGAGCACATCGAAGCCCTGCGCTTCTTGCCCGCACTGGCGCTTGACCGCCATGCGCAACCACAGGCGTGCCTGCTCGGCAGATGGCCCGAAACCCCACAAGCCGAACTGGTGCCCCGCAGCTCGCAGAGCGCAGGCCGCCGCCTGTCGATAGTCGTCGCATAGCCGCTCGGTGGCGGTGCGCAATACCTGCAAATCGTCCTCGGCCTCGCTGAACAGCACCAGGCAGACAAGGCTATGGAAGGGCTCGCCAATGACCGTCACAAAGCCGTGGTCTGGGTAGAGCGCGACGCTGTCGGCAAAGTCGCGCATCGCACCGGCGTAATCACGCATCGAATAGCGCCGCAGAGCGCCACGCCGGGCCAGCAGCGTTGCGCGCTCCTTGGGCCTGAGTTCACGCTGTGCCCACTGGGCAAAGGTTCTCTGCCAGGTCGCGATCTGTGGCAGTTGCTTGGCATGCGGCAGCCAGAAGGTCTCTTCCAGGGCCAGCCAGCGGATCGCATTGCGCTGTGCTTCAGACCAACTCTGGCACAGCGGGCTACTGACCAGTGCATCGATAGCCTCATCGCTGCCGCCCCAGCGTGGCGTCAGGCAAGCGGCATAGGCCTCGATCGCCTCGAAGCAGCCGGGAAACCACGCCAACGCATGGCGCAGCCAGTAATCCCGCGCGCTCTCGCCCTGCTCATGCATGCGCGCGCTCAACCTTGCGGGCAATGTTTGCGGCAGCTCCAGCAACGGTGTCAGGCCGAATTTGACCAACAGTGGCGCAGCCGCCTCCTGCACCTCTACATCGGCATGCGCGCTGGGCCGATAGCGCGCCACCTGGCCATCGAACAGTTCGACCAACCAGCCAGGCTCGAGCAACTGCGAGCTGATCAGCAGCATGCCGATGACTGCAGCAACAGGCTGTGCGCCATGTTCCATGGCCCGCAGGAAATGCGCCGCGCCCTTTTCACAAGCCTGCTCGGCAGCCAGCCAGCGTTCTTCGGATACATCATGGGAGCCGGCCTGGCCGCGGATCTGGCAGGCATGGCTGAAGCAGTGAAATCCCATCACCACATGCGGGTGATAAGCCTTGGGGCTGGCGTCGATCCAGGCCGTGAGGGTGTGCGTCAGGGCTTTGCCGCCCTGGGTGTCCCAATCCAGCATGTAGCCTTGCAGGGCCTCCAGGTAAGCGGGGCACTCACCGGGGGGCGCTTGTTGCCACTGCGCCTGGAGCGCATCGAAGAGGCGGTTGAGTTCGGCGTATTCATTGGCCTGCACTCGTTCTTGGATCTGCTGGCGGGTGCGAATGAGCGTTTGCACGGGCAGTACCTTAAGTCCATTTCAGGGTCGCGTTGCCATCCCATGGCAACAACAGTCGCTCTTGAACACTAAGCCATAGCCGGGCGCTTCGCAAAGATATTGGATCCAGTATTTGTCAAAGGGTGTGAAAAGACAGGGGAAAACCCTGACATGCAAAATAAAGTCGCATTTTTCTTGCGCCTGTCTCGCTGAAACTCACTAGGCTTCGACTCGCCGCAGGAAGCGGCTCTGGATCGTGTAACAATCGGAGCGTCCATGTCCCTCGCCCTCGTTCACAGCCGCGCCCAGGTCGGCGTGCAGGCCCCGGCGGTCAGCGTCGAAACGCACCTGGCCAACGGCCTGCCTCATCTCACCTTGGTCGGCCTGCCGGAAACCACGGTCAAGGAGAGCAAGGACCGTGTGCGCAGCGCCATCGTCAATTCCGGACTGAATTACCCGCAGCGGCGCATTACCCAGAACCTCGCGCCGGCCGACCTGCCCAAGGACGGCGGGCGTTATGACCTGGCCATCGCCTTGGGCATACTCGCCGCCGATGGCCAGGTACCGTTGCCAGCCCTGGCTGAAATGGAATGCCTGGGCGAGCTGGCCCTGTCGGGCAAGTTGCGCCCAGTGCAGGGCGTGTTGCCGGCGGCGCTGGCGGCGCGCGAGGCCGGCCGGGCATTGGTGGTGCCGCGGGAGAATGCTGAAGAAGCCAGCCTGGCGGGCGGGCTGGTGGTGTATGCAGCTGGGCACCTGCTGGAGTTGGTGGCGCATCTCAACGGGCAGGTGCCGCTACCACCATTTGCTGCCAATGGCTTGGTCCTGAAGCAACAGCCTTATCCGGACCTCAGCGAGGTACAAGGCCAGGTCGCGGCCAAGCGGGCATTGCTGTTGGCCGCTGCCGGAGCGCATAACCTGCTGTTCACCGGGCCGCCCGGCACGGGCAAGACGCTACTCGCCAGCCGCCTGCCCGGCCTGCTGCCACCTCTGGATGAGCAAGAGGCGCTGGAAGTGGCGGCGATCCAGTCGGTGAGTGGCCACACGCCGCTGAGCAGCTGGCCGCAGCGCCCATTTCGCCACCCGCACCATTCGGCCTCGGGGCCGGCGCTGGTAGGCGGCAGCAGCCGGCCGCAGCCAGGCGAGATCACCCTGGCGCACCATGGTGTGCTGTTTCTCGACGAGCTGCCAGAGTTTGAAAGGCGCGTGCTGGAAGTGCTGCGCGAGCCGCTGGAGTCGGGCGAGATCGTGATTGCGCGGGCGCGCGACAAGGTGCGTTTCCCGGCGCGCTTCCAGCTGGTGGCGGCGATGAACCCCTGCCCTTGCGGCTACCTGGGCGACCCCACCGGCCGCTGCCGCTGCAGCACCGAGCAGATAGCACGGTATCGCAACAAGCTGTCTGGCCCATTGCTGGACCGCATCGACCTGCACCTGACCGTGGCCCGCGAGACCACCACGCTCAACAACCAGCCCAGTGGGGAGACCAGCGCCGATGTGGCTGTGAAGGTGGCGCAGGCTCGGGAGGTGCAGCAGCGGCGGCAAGGCTGTGCCAATGCGTTTCTGAACCTCGAGGGATTGCGCAGCCATTGTCAGCTGGCAACGGCGGACCAGGCTTGGCTGGAAAGTGCCTGCGAGCGGCTGACGCTTTCATTGCGGGCGGCGCATCGGTTGTTGAAAGTGGCGCGGACCTTGGCAGATCTGGAAGGTAGCCAGGCGATCAGCCGGGGGCATCTGGCCGAGGCTTTACAGTACCGACCGGGCAGCAGCTAGAGCCTGGGGCCGCAACGCGGCCCCAAGATCCATCAAGGGAACTTGCTTCGGCCGATCAGCCCGGAGACCGAGTACAACCCAGGCCCAGTCAACGCCAGCCCGCCATAAAGCGCCACCAGCAACCAGGCAAACTGCCCCTGCTCCAGCGACCAGTCCGGATGCACCACCACCAGCGCTACGAGCAATACCGCCAGCACCGGCAGGCAGGCCAGCCGCGCTGCCACGCCCAGCACCAGCAACACCGGGCAGACCACTTCGGCAAACACCGCCAGGCCCAAGGTCAGCGGCGCTCCCAGGCCAAAAGGATCTTCGATGCGCTGCAACTCCCCGCTCCAGTTCAGCAGCTTGGGCAACCCGTGGATGGAAAACAGCAGCACAGCAGCCATCACCCGCATGAACAGCAGGCCAATGGCGATAAGGGTTGGCGACTGCGGGGCGAGAAAGGTCTTGAGGTGTGGCATGGCAAAGATCCCGTAATTCAATCAACCCAACGAGCATCAGCCGACGGCCCAGCGATTGATTGTTCAGGTGTGCTCATTCACCTGCCAACGCCTCTTCGACCACCTTGAGCAGTGCCTCTTCGGAAAACGGCTTACCCAGGCAAGCCTGCGCGCCATTGGCTAGCGCCGCCTGCACCGCGCCATCTTCCCAATGCGCCGACATGCCAATCACCGGCAAGCGCCAACCCCGCCGCGCCAGCTCACGCTGCACCTCCAGCCCGCTCATCCCCGGCATCTTCAGATCGAGCAGAACGCACCCAGCCTCACGTGCCTGGCCGGAGGCCAGAAACACATCCCCCGTGGCGAACGCCAAGCACTCGAAACCTGCTGAACGCAGCAGGTTGCCCAGGCTTTTGCGCACCGAAGCATCGTCATCGACAATGCACACCGCTTTGCTCATGCGCCAGACCTAGCCTCGATGACGTTGTGCATGGCCACCAGCTCCAGCAGCGAGCGGGATTGCATCTTGTTCATGATGTTCTTCTTGTGCACCTTGGTGGTTACCTCACTGGTGCCGATCGCCTTGGCGATCTGTTTGTGCGACAAGCCGCCAACCACCAGCGAAAACACCTGGCGCTCGCGCTGGGTCAGGTGCTGGTACTTTTCCTGGACCTGCCGCCCGTGCTGCCATTTGCGCCCCTCGGTCACCGCGCGCACGCGTACCGACTCAAGCAGCGCCAGCAGTTGGTCTTCGTCGAAGGGCTTGGTCAGAAACTCCACGGCCCCGGCGCGCATGGCCTGGACCGTCATGGGGATAGTGCCGAAACCGGTCATGAACACGATTGGCCAGGGCAGCGCCAGCCGACGCAGCGCAGCCTGAACCTCAAGCCCGGTGGTTTCGGGCAGATGCATGTCCAGTAGCAGGCAGGCGCAAGGGCTTTCCAGGCGAGCGTCGAACAGCTCCTCGGCGCTGGCGAACAAACGGTGCGGAATGTCCTGCGAACGCAGCAGGCGGCCCAGTGCCGTGCGCACCGAAGGGTCGTCATCCACCACCAGCACAGGGACGTTCAAAGCGTCGTCGAACGGCTCGCTGGCATCGGCCATAGTGCCAAATGGCGACTGGCCCAGCGCCAGGCAAGGCACGTCGAAACTGACCTGCGCAGCCAGGCGATACCCCCTGCGCGCCACGGTCTGGATCAGCCCGCGGTCGCCGAAGGCCTTGCGCAGCAGCGACACCTGCACCTGCAGGTTGTTGTCCTCGACCACCGTGCCGGCCCACACCTGACTGAACAGCTCATCCTTGCCGACCACCCGGCCCTTGGCCTTGATCAGCGTGGCCAACACCTCGAATGCACGCCCGCCCAACGGGATCGGCTTGCCATCGAGAAAGGCTTCTCGCCGCTCCAGCGACACCTGGGCATTACCGATTCGGATCATGGTTTCCTCGCGCGGGCATGGGCGTTTGCACAGCCTCGGGCAGCCTAGGTGAGCATCCGCATTCAGACAATTATCCCGAGGGATAGGTTGGCCTCAGCACTATACAAGCGCACTACAGCCGCCAGGTATTGATAACGGACAACAGCGTGCCCGTTTCAGCCAAGCCGGCTGCAGGCCGCGTTCTTGAAGGGGCTGCTGCGTATACTCGCACGTCAGGATGTCGCTAGCAGGGGGTGCTTTATGCTCGATGAACGCCTCGCAAACAGGCCCATCGATTTCGACCAATCGATCGACGATGACTGGCTGAATCGCTGCGATATCACGCAACTGGGTCAAGAAGGTGAGCTCAGCTATTTCCGCTTGTGCGACCCCGAGACCCGCCAAGCCTGGATCGCCGTGCGCGCCCCGCTCGAGGCCCCTGCGGCCTGCCAGCGCCTTGAGCGTGACTACCGCCTGCAGCTGGACCCGCAATGGGCGGTAATCCCCTCAGCGTTCGTCCGTTCCACCGAAGGCCCTTTGCTGGTGTACCCGGCCGGCCGCTCCATCGCCGACCTGATCCGCCAGGGCCCGCTCGCCCTGGCGACCTTTCTCGAAATCGCGGTAAACGCCGCCAACGCCTTGACCCAAGCACACGAGCACAACGTACTGCACGGTGCATTGCAGCCCGAACACGTGTGCCTGCGGCCCAACCATCAGGTGCGACTTGGCTGTTTTCGTGCCGATACACCAGAACTGATCAGCGAACAGGGCAATGCGCTCGGCAACTGGGCCTACCTGGCACCGGAGCAGATCTGCCCACATGGCAGCAGCAGCGACCGGCGCAGCGACATCTATGCATTGGGCGCAATCCTCTACCAGCTGCTGTTGGGCGAGCTGCCGCTGGCCGGGCGCGATACCCAGCACTGGCGCCAGTTGCATGCCGGCGTTCAGCCACGCACGGCCTGTGAGGTCGACAGTCAGGTACCGCAGCCACTGAGCCGGATCCTGGCCAAGGCCCTGGCAAAGGAACCCGACGCCCGCTACCAGAGCGCCCGGGCCCTGACTGTGGACCTGGCCCACTGCCAAAGGCAATGGGCCGCCAGCAAGTCTATCGCCCCGTTCGAGCCCGGCTGCGCCGACCCGGCTTCGCCCAGTCGCGAGCGACTGTACGGCCGCAATGCCGAACAGAAGCTCATCGCCCTGATGCTCAATGCCCTGCGTCGCGACAGCAAGCCGCAGGTGCTGCTCATCAATGGCGCGGCGGGCATGGGCAAGTCCAGCCTGGTCGAGGCCGCACTCAAAGCCCATGCCGAAGGCTATTGGGCTATCGGCAAGTGCAATAGCCCGGAACAGGCTGTGCCCTATGCGCCTTGGGTCGAGATCCTCGGTTCGCTGACCACCCAGCTGCTGGCCAAGAACAGCCAGGATCTGGACACGCTGCGCCGCGAGATCCTGCATCGCATCAAGGATCACGGTCGGTTGCTCGGCAAGCTGGCCCCAGAGCTGCAACTGATACTCGGTCCCCTGCCCGACCTGCCGGAAAAGCCCACGCGTCTGGCATTGCAGAAAGCGCAGCAGGCCATCGTCGAATTCCTGCAGGTGTTCAGCTCCCCCGGTCACCCGCTGACGCTGTGTTTCGATGACCTGCAGTGGGCCGACGATGCCACCCAACAGCTGCTGGCACAGTTGCTCGCCCAGGCCCCCGACAACCTGCTGCTGATCTTCGTCCGCCGCGACGATGCGCAAACCGCGGTTACGCCACTTGCCACGCCCGCAACGCTGCACAGCATCACACTGAACCTGCGCCCACTGACCGTCGGTGCAGTCACCGAACTGGTCGGCGAGCGCTACCACGTCAGCCCCGACCAGGCGTTGCAGGTCGCCGAGCTGATTCACGGCAAGACCGCAGGTAACCCGTTCTTCATCAACCAGATCCTCAGGGTCATGGTCGAAGACCGGCTGTTCACCTTCGACACCCAGGCCATGCGCTGGTCGTGGTGCCTGCAAGCCGTGGCCCGGCAACGCTATTCCGACAACGTCGCCGATCTGATGATCCACCGTCTGGCACGTCTGCCGACCCCTCAACGCGATGTACTGCGGATCGCCAGCGCGGCAGGCAGCCGCTGCGATGAACGCCTGCTGCTTGCACTGCTGCCGGGCAAACCGCTGAAGGCCTTGGTTGACGCGGGTTTCCTGCAACCGGGCCAGAAGGGTCTGAGCTTCGCCCATGGCCGCGTGATGGAGGCCGCCTACCAACTCACGCCTGCGCGTGATCGCGGCCAGCTGCATGCAAGCATTGCCCTGGCCATGCTCCAGGTCTGGCGCAACGACTTGCAGGAGGCTGAGTTCGAGATCGCCAATCAGCTGCAACGCGCCAGCCCACGCGGGTTTGCAGCGGATGACTGCGACCTTTTCCTGCAGCTTTTGCATGATGCGGCGCTGCGCTCGCGCGACACGGGCGCCTACGAACAATCTGCGGCCTACCTGCAAACATGCGAGCTGCTGCTGCACCAGAGTGCCACACCGCAGAGCCACGCCAACCATGCCTTTGCCATCGCCTGCATGGCTGCAGAATGCCACCTGCAGCTGTCGCGCATGGCTGCAGCCGAAGAGCGGATCATGGTATGCCGCCAGCGCGCACGCTCGACGCTGGAGCGGGTACGGGTATGCCGGCTGCAGGCATGCCTGCACACCGTGCGCGGCGATTACCAGGCCGCCATCAACACCGCCGTCGACGGCCTTGAGCTGCTGGGAATCAGCCTGACTTGCGGTGTCGACCCGCAGCAAGTGGAAGCCAGCCACGCGCATGTCCTGGACCTGATCGAACAGCAAGGCCGCCATTGCCTGGCGTCGCTGCCGCGTACCGACTCGGAGGAGGTAGCGGCTGCCATTGGCTTGCTGGCCACCTTGTCGTCATCGTTTTTTGTACAGGACGATATCTGCTTCCTGCACCTGGCCAAGCTCATGGAGCTATCGCTGTTGCACGGTGTCGCCCCAGGCAGCACCTACGGCCTGGCCTGGTACGGGGTGATGATCGCCGAGCGCTTCGGCAGCTACCACGACGGCCATGCCTGCTGCCTGGCCGCGCTCAAGCTGATCGAGCGACACGGCTTCGAGGCCGATCTCACCAGCGCGCTGCTGGCCCTGGACCAGGTCAGTGCCTGGACTTCGCCCATGGAGTTCGCCCGCCGCATGGCGCTGGAAGCACTCGACTCGACACGCGTGAGCGGTGACGTGGCCATGACCTGCTATGCCTGCAACCATCTGGTTTCCGACTCCCTGTTCATGGGCCGCTATCTGCCGGAAGTGGCCGAGGAAGTGGCTCAGGGCCTGGCTACCGTGCGCGGTTACGGCTACAGCGATATCGAGCAGATCCTGCAAGCCCAGCAGGCATTCGTCGCCAGCCTGAGCGGAGCACCCTGCACGATCCAGCCCGCGCATGTGAATTCACCCACCACGTTGTTCTTCCAGCAGCTGTTCACCGGCATGTCAGCCTTCTACCTGGGCAATGTCGCGCAAGCCATGCACAGCCTGAACGCTGCGGGCGATAACGCCTGGGCAGCACCGGCACATATCAACCTGGCTGACTACCACCTGTTCCGCGGCCTGGCCCTGGGCAGCCCGGAAGCCCACGGCAGCCTTGCCGACAAGCTGGCCGAGCTGCAGGCCCTGCACGAGCGCTTCGGCCGCTGGGCCGGCTTCAATCCGGTGACCTTCCGCAGCAAGCTCCTGTTGATCGAAGGGGTAATTGCCAAGCTCGAAGGCGACGGCCTGGCGGCCATTCGCTGCTTCGACCAGGCGCAGATCGCCGCGACCGCCGCCGGCTTCATCCACGAACAGGCCCTGGCCCACGAGCAACTGGCCGAGGTCTGCATCCCCAGCGGGCTGATCTCCGGCGCCAACCTGCACCTGCGTATTGCCCGCGACTGCTTCCATATCTGGGGGGCGACCGGCAAGGTGCAGCAGCTGGAGGCCTTGCATCCGTTCCTGCGCACGCAACCCGTCCAGGAGACCTACCGCGCCACCCAGCAGGCCAAGCTGGACCTCGAGGCCGGTATCGAGGCGGCGCGGGCGTTGTCCGAGGAAGTGCTGCTCGAAGGCCTGATCGAAACGCTGATGGGCCACCTCACCCAACACTCCGGCGCCGATCACGGTGCGCTGCTGATCGTCAGCGGCGCCGAATTCCAGATGGCCGCCCTGGCCTTCATCGACAATGCAGGGCTGCACGTGAGCATGGACAACTGCCAGAAGTTCATGACCCAGGCGCCGCTGTCGATCATCAACGCCACCCTCCGTACCAAGAAGCCGCTGGTGCTCAATGATGCCCAAAGCGATTGCCCCGAGGCCTTCCGCCAGGAGCTGCACGCACGCAAGGCCCGTTCGGTGCTGTGCCTGCCGCTGGTGATCCAGGGCGTGCTGATCGGCCTGGTGTACCTGGAAAACCGCCTGGTGCCGAACCTTTTCGGCAGCCAGCGCCTGGCGATGCTGGAGATCCTCGCCTCGCAGGCGGCCGTGTCACTGCAGACGGCCAAGTTCTATACACGCCTGGCCGAGGACAACCAGGCCCGGGCGCAAATGGAAGAAGAACTGCGCCGATCACGCGCCGAACTTGCGCGCAGTGCCCACTTGCAGGTGATGAACGAGCTGTCGGCGTCCATTGCCCACGAGATCAGCCAGCCGCTGTTGGGCATTGCCTCCAACGCTGCGGCCAGCCTGCGTTGGCTCAAGCGCGCCGAGCCCAACCTGGAAGAGGCGATTGCCGGCCTGGAAGACATCCGCAATGACAGCGAACGCGCCGCCAACATCGTCCGCGCACTGCGCTCGCTGGCCAAACAGTCGCCAATGCAGCTCAAGGCCGTAAAGGTCGACGAGCTGATTCGCGAGGTACTGCGCCTGACCTCGGCCGATGCCGCCAAGCATCTGGTCGAGGTACAGACCCGATTGCAGGCAGGAGTGAGCGTGATGGCCGACCCGGTGCAGTTGCAGCAGCTGGTATTCAACCTGATCACCAATGCGCTGGATGCCCTGGCCGGGTATCGCAGTGATGGCGTGTTGCGGATTTCATCTGCAGTGGGTGCAGACGTGGTGGAAATCTGCGTGGACGACAACGGGCCCGGCATCTCGGTGGATGAGCGGGTGCATGTGTTTGACGCGTTTCATACCACCAAGGACGAAGGGTTGGGGATGGGGCTGGCGATCTGCAGTTCGGTGGTGCAGGCCCATGGTGGGCAGTTGCAGGCGCTGGAGTCGGCGTTTGGCGGCTGCCGGATTCGCTTCACGCTGCCTGTGAATCGTTCGTAGCCTGTTCCGGCCCTTTCGCGGGCTTGCCTGCGAAAGGGCCGGAACAGGTTTGCATCAGCGAGCGCTCAACGCCGCATAGCTGTTCATCAGGTTGCGGTAGTTGGGGATCCGCTGCGACAGCAGGTTACCTAGCCCTTCGATGTCGTTGCGCCAGTCACGGTGCAGCTCACAGGCCACCGAGAACCAGTTCATCATCTGCGCACCCGCCTGGGTCATGCGCACCCATGCCGCCTGCTGCACGGTCTCGTTGAAGGTGCCCGAGGCATCGGTCACCACGAACACTTCAAAGCCCTCAGCCAATGCCGACAGGGTCGGGAAGGCCACGCATACATCGGTCACCACACCGGCAATGATCAGCTGCTTGCGGCCAGTGGCCTTGATCGCCTTGACGAAGTCCTCGTTGTCCCAGGCATTGATCTGGCCTGGGCGAGCAATGTACGGCGCGTCCGGGAACATCTCTTTCAACTCCGGCACCAGCGGGCCGTTGGGGCCTTGCTCGAAGCTGGTGGTGAGAATGGTCGGCAGGCCGAAGAACTTGGCCAGGTCGCCCAGGGCCAGGACGTTATTCTTGAATTCGTTGGGCGAGAAGTCCTGTACCAGCGAGATCAGGCCAGTCTGGTGGTCGACCAGCAGCACCACGGCGTCGTCTTTGTTCAGGCGCTTGTAATCAGGTTGGCTCATGGGGGTGACTCCTTGGGTTGGGAAAACGGGCCAGGACTTACCTAAAGGCTTATCCCAGCGGATAGATCCGGCTTAAGAAAATGCCTGCGCCTGGCGCCAAGCCTTGGGCGGCTGGCCGACCAGGCGGCTGAAGGCCCGGGTGAAATGGGCCTGGTCGCAGAAGCCGCACTCCAGGCTCACGTGGGTGATCGGTGCCTCGGTGACGAGCAGGCGCTTGGCCTTTTCCATGCGCGCCAGCAGGCGCCAGGCCTGGGGCGACAGGCCGGTGTTGACCTTGAAGGCACGGGAGAAATGGCTGCGGGTGAGGTTGCACACAGCCGCGATCTCGATGATCGACAGCGAGCTGCGCAGCATCAGTTCCTTGGCTTGGCGCAACCGCGCGGGCGTCAGCGCGCCGGGGGTTGGCAGTGGCTCTTGGGGCGTCCCAGGGTGCATGGCGACTCTCCTGTTCAATGGAGAAAGTCTCGCCGCCAGCCTGTGACAAAGTCCTGAGCCAAAGCTGAATTGTTCTTAATTGTGCAGCGCTGCCCTAAGATGCAGTGCTCAGGATACGAAGGGCTATGGGGTATGCAGGAAAATCGCGCTCATCGAACCGTGGCCATGGTGCTGTTCAACGACGTGCTATTGCTGGACGTAACCGGGCCGATGGATGCCTTTGCCATCGCCAATCGGTTCTTGCCCGCAGACAAACATTATCGGTTGGTGACCGTGGCCGAAGGCCAAGGGACCATTCGCGGCTCATGCGGCCTGAAGGTCGTGGCCGATCTGCGCCTGGAGCAATTGCCGGCCAGCGTCGACCTGTTGCTGGTACCAGGGGGGCCGGGGGCCTACCACGTCGCCCTGCCGGCGATCGAGCGCTGGCTGCCCCAGGCCGTGCAACAGGCCCGGCGCTTCGGCGCGATCTGCACCGGGGTGTTCTTGCTCGGGCGTGCCGGGTTGCTCGGCGGCTATCGCTGCACCACCCACTGGAACTACGTGGAGCGCCTGGCCCAGGCCTTTCCCGAGGCCAAGGTCGAGACCGAGCAGATCTACGTGATCGACCGGTGCCTGATCACCTCGGGAGGGATCACCGCAGGCATCGACCTGGCGCTGGCGCTGGTGGCCGAGGACCACGGCAAGGCCCTGGCCCTGGAAGTGGCCAAGGTGCTGCTGGTCGCCCGTCATCGCCAGGGCGGGCAGACGCCTTACGGACCGCTGCTGGCCGCCGTACCGCGGGATGACTCGCCGATTGCCCGGGTGCAGGCCTATATCGTCGACCACATCGACCAGGCGTTCACCGTGCAGAAGATGGCCGACCTGGTGGCCATGAGCGGGCGCAACTTTGCCCGGACCTTTCAGCGTGAGGTCGGGATCACGCCGCTGCAGTACCTGCAGAATGCGCGGATCGACCAGTCGCGCAAGCTGCTCGAATGCGGCGAGCTGCCATTGAAGGTGGTGGCGGCGCGCTGCGGGTTTGGCAGTGACCGGCATATGAGAAAGGTGTTCTGCGAGCGGATCGGCATGACACCGGCGCAGTATCGGGCGCAGTTTGGCGAGGCTTGAGTCAAATGAGCACAGGTTGTCTCATTTCCCGGGACAATGTTTCTCCATCCGGGCAGATTGTCTGACTCCTGCACATTCCCCAGAATTGTCCGCCAAACTGTTCAAACGCTGCCCCGGCAGCTCATGGAGTACGAGCCAATGCCACACGAAGGCAGCCTTCTGCAAACCGCGGTGATCTTCCTGCTCGCCGCGGTCGTCGCCGTCCCACTGGCCAAGCGCCTGCAATTGGGAGCCGTGATCGGTTACCTGCTCGCCGGCGTGGCCATCGGCCCCCAGGCCCTGGGCCTGATCCGCGATACCGAGAGCGTCGCGCACATTTCCGAACTGGGCGTGGTCCTGTTGCTGTTCATCATCGGCCTTGAGCTGTCACCCAAGCGTCTGTGGCTGATGCGCAAGTCGGTGTTCGGCGTCGGTACTGCCCAGGTGCTGCTGACCGGCGCGGTGATCGGCGCCATCGCCCTGTTCGGCTTCGGCCAGTCGCTCCCCGCAGCAGTCGTGCTCGGCCTGGGCCTGGCGCTGTCATCCACTGCCCTCGGCCTGCAAAGCCTGGCCGAAACCAAGCAGCTCAACGCGCCCCATGGCCGCCTGGCGTTCGCCATCCTGCTGTTCCAGGACATCGCCGCCATCCCGCTGATCGCCCTGGTCCCGTTGCTGGCCGCCAGCGGCCCCGACACCAGCCACGGCGACAGCCTGCAACACGGCCTGAAGGTATTTGCCAGCATCGCCGTGGTCATCATCGGCGGCCGCTACCTGCTGCGCCCGGTGTTCCGCACCGTGGCCCGCACCGGCCTGCCGGAAGTGTCCACCGCCACCGCGCTGCTGGTGGTAATCGGTACCGCCTGGCTGATGGAAGAAGCCGGCATTTCCATGGCCCTGGGCGCCTTCCTCGCCGGCCTGTTGCTGGCCGACTCGGAGTACCGTCACGAGCTTGAATCACAGATCGAACCGTTCAAGGGCCTGCTGCTGGGACTGTTCTTCATCAGCGTCGGCATGGGCGCCAACCTGAGCCTGCTGCTGGAAATGCCACTGGTGCTGCTGGGCCTGACTCTGCTGCTGGTGGCGGTGAAGCTGGCCCTGCTGATCGGCGTCGGCCGCTTGGCCGGTGGCCTCAACAGCGCCAGCGCGCTGCGCCTGGGCATGGTGCTGGCGGCCGGTGGCGAGTTCGCCTTCGTGGTGTTCAAGCTGGGCAAGGACCAGGGCCTGTTCGACACCCAGACCTACGACCTGCTGCTGATGACCATTACGTTGTCGATGGCTATCACCCCGCTGCTGATGCTCGGCTGCGCCCGCGCCCTGAAACGCCCGCAACCGGCGCGTGAAGTGCCCGAGCAGTACAAGACCATCGACGCCGGCACGCCGCGGGTGGTGATCGTCGGCATGGGCCGCATGGGCCAGATCGTCGCGCGCATCCTGCGGGCACAGAAGATCCCGTTCATTGCCCTGGAAACCTCGGTGGACACCATCGAAATGACGCGCATGTTCGAGCAGGTGCCGGTGTTCTACGGCGACCCTCTGCGCCCCGAGGTGCTGCATGCGGCCAAGGTCGGTGAGGCGGAGTACTTCATCATCACCATCGATGACCCTGAAGCCGCCATCCATACCGCTGAACGGGTAAAGCGCCAGTACCCGCACCTGAAAGTGCTGGCCCGGGCGCGTAACCGCCAGCATGTGCACAAGCTGGCGGATGTCGGGGCCGAGCCGATTCGCGAGACGTTCTACTCCAGCCTGGAGATGACCCGCCGGGCGCTGGTCGGGCTGGGCTTGAGCGACGAGCAGGCGGCGGACCGGATCGAGCGGTTTGCCCAACACGACGAGGAAGTGCTGGAGGCTCAGGGGCTCGTGCGCGATGACCGGGCCAAGGTGATGCAGACGGCCAAGGAGGCGCGGGTGGAGTTGGCGCGGTTGTTTGATTCGGATGCTGATTAGGGCAAGAACACAGAAACCAGAAGAGGGCTTAGGCCTAATGCCAGTCAGTTAATAGCGATCTGGGCGCAGAGGTGTTCATCGGGGTATTTACTTCGCCTGTGAGATCGAGCGCCGCCCGCGCGGCGCATCGCGAGCTGTCGCTCGCTCCTACGTCTGTTTCGGGCCAATCATTTCTGTGGCATTGGCGCGCGACCGCCTTGGTGCATGTCTCGATATCGCGTCGTACCAACAAGGCGGTCGCGCGCGCCAGTCACAGGCGTTACTGGCCCGAAACAAACGTAGGAGCGAGCAACAGCTCGCGATGCGCCGCGCGGGCGGCGCTCGATCTTATAGGCGCCATAAATATCAAGGCATACACCTGTCAGCCCTGACACTGCCTCCAGGCGGACACATCGCTGCCATCACACAGCCAAACGAAAAAGGCCGACCCCGCAATCGGGGTCGGCCTCTTTTATTCAGAAATCTGCTGCTATTACTTACCTGCAGTCAACGCGTTATAGCTGGTCATCAGGTTCCGATAATCCGGAATATGGTTGGAGCACAGCGCCGCCAGCCCTTCAATGTCGTTGCGCCAGTCGCGGTGCAGTTCACAGGCCACGCCGAACCAGGTCATCAGCTGGGCACCGGCGCGGCTCATGCGGTCATGGGCAGCATCACGAGTCATTTCGTTGAACGTGCCGGAAGCATCGGTCACCACGAACACTTCAAACTCTTCTTCCAGGGCAGCCAGCGCCGGGAATGCCACGCAGACCTCGGTAACCACACCCGCAATGATCAGCTGTTTCTTGCCAGTAGCCTTCACCGCCTTGACGAAGTCTTCGTTGTCCCAGGCATTGATCTGCCCTGGGCGGGCGATGTACGGCGCATCCGGGAACAGTTCCTTCAGCTCTGGCACCAGCGGGCCGTTGGGGCCTTGCTCAAAGCTGGTGGTAAGGATGGTCGGCAGGTTGAAGAACTTGGCCAGGTCCGCCAGGGCCAGCACGTTGTTCTTGAACTTGTCCGGCTCGATGTCGCGCACCAGGGACAGCAGGCCCGCCTGGTGATCGACCAGCAGGACAGCGGCGTCGTCTTTGTTCAGGCGGTTGTAGGTGAATTTGCTCATGGTCTGTGCTCCTAAGGTTTATGAATTTTTCAGCAATCCGGGGTGTTTCGCGTTGATGGACACAGATTAAAATCATCACCTTTACGGCGGTAGACTGCGAAAATTGCCCTTAGCGTTCCATCTGGAGAACGACCGTTGGAAGACCTCAACTCCCTCTATTACTTCACCCAGGTTGTAGAGCACGGTGGCTTCGCCCCGGCCGGGCGGGCGTTGGACATGCCCAAGTCAAAGCTCAGCCGGCGCATCGCCGACCTTGAGGACCGCCTGGGCGTGCGGCTGCTGCACCGCACCAGCCGCCACTGCTCGCTGACCGAGATCGGCCAGGCCTACTACAACCGCTGCCTGGCCATGCGCGTGGAAGCCGAAGGTGCAGCAGAGATCATTGAGCGTAACCGCAGCGAACCACGCGGCCTGGTGCGCATCAGTTGCCCGACCACCCTGCTCAACTCCTGGGTCGGGCCGATGCTCACCCGCTACATGCTCAAGTACCCACAGGTGGAGCTGTTCATCGAAAGCACCAACCGCCGCGTCGACCTGCTGCACGAAGGGTTCGACATTGCGCTGCGTGTGCGCTTTCCGCCGTTGGAAAACACCGACATGGTGATGAAGGTGCTGAGCAACAGCACCCAGTGCCTGGTCGGCCAGCCGCAATACCTGGAACAGCTGCCGAAAGGCTTCGACCCAAAGTTGCTCGGCACGCTGCCAAGCCTGCATTGGGGCAGCGCTCAGCGCGAGTACCAATGGGAGCTGTTCCAGGGCGAGGACAGCAGCCGCAGCATCGTCATCCCGCATACGCCGCGCATGGTGACGGACGACCTGTTCGCCCTGCGTCACTTCGTGGTAGCTGGAGTGGGTATTGCGCACCTGCCACGGGTGGCGGTGCGTGAGGACCTGGCGGCCGGTCGTTTGGTGGAGCTGATACCGGACTGGCACCCGCGGTGCGGCATCGTGCATGCGATATTCCCGTCGCGGCGTGGGTTGCTGCCGTCGGTGCGGGCACTGATCGATCACCTGGCCGAAGAGTTCGCAATCAGCGACATGGCCTGACGCTCTTTGAGCAACAGGTCGACCAGCAGCGCCAGCAGCACTGCTCCGGCCGCCACGGCGAACAGCACCGCATAATGGCCACCGCTGAAAGCGAACAGTGCCGAATAGGCGTAACCGGCAATCGCCTGGAAACTGGCGAACGATACTGTCGCCCTGCTCCAGGTCGCGGTCTGCCGGGCATGGCCGTCGACCAGCTGATGCACCCTGGCCAGAGCCAGCGGCACGATGCCCGGCGGGAACGAACCGATCAACAGCGCGGCAGCACCCAACAGGCGCAGGTCATGGCAGCCCAGCAACACCGCCAAGGCCGCCAGTTGCGCCAGCAGTACCAGGCGAATGCCAGCACGCGGCCCCAGGTGGTCGGCCAACAGCCCGTAAATCACCGGCCCGGCAATTGCCCCCAGGCCATACAGCCCCCAGATCACTGCCCCGGCATGGGTGCCTGCGCCCAAGCCACGGCTGATGTAGTCCACCAGGAACATCATCGGTGCCACGAGTGCCATGGCCATGAGCGCATACTGGCCGAACAGTACGAAGATCGCGGGCGAGGCGACAGGTTGCTGCGCCGCCTCGGCCACCGGCGGATGCGCCTGCTCGCCCGGCCAGCCAGCCCAGCTACTGGCCGTCAGCAGCAGCGACAGCGCGGCCAGCCCCAGCCAGGTCTGCTGCAACCCCTTGCCCAGCAGCCAAGGCACCAGGCTGGCGGCACCGGCGATACCCAGGCCGATGCCGAGGAAGATCGCGCCACTGGCCAGCCCACGGCGCGAAGCCGCGACATGGGGCAGTATCGCGCTGGCCGCCAGCACCATGATCACCCCGCCAGCCACCCCTGAGAGCAGACGCCAGCCGAAGAACCAGCTCACCGACAGCGGCCAGGCACACGCCAGGAACGCCAGGCTGACCAATAGCATCATGCCGCGCAGTACCGATGCACTCGACCAGTACGCCACCAGTGGCCTGCCGACCAGGGCCCCGATCAGATAGCCCGCGAGGTTGGCCGCGCCGAGATAGACCACCGCCGAACTGGCGAACCAATGCGCATCGATCAACGCCGGAACCAGCGGTGTATAGGCAAACCGCGCCAGGCCAATACCGACCAGACTGGCACACAGCCCGGCCCAGATCGGCAGCCAGGGCGCCCGTGGTGTCGAGTGACTCATGATCTTCCCTTGCGCCGGATACGGCGCTTGTTGATGACGATGGGAAAAGCATAAAGTCGTCGAACGCTGAATAAACGCAGCGATTTCTCATCACTACCCTGCATTCATGCATCACCGAGGACCAGCCTTGATGAACTGGGACGATACTCGTGTCTTTCTTGCCCTGTGCCGCGAGCAGACCTTGCGAGCAGCAGCCCGCAGCCTGGGTGTGGATCAGGCGACCGTGGGCCGTCGGCTCGCATCGCTGGAGAGTGCGCTGGCCGCAACCCTGTTCCTGCGCACGTCCAGCGGCTATTCATTGACCAGCGCAGGCGAGGTGGCAATGCGTGCGGCGCTCGAGATGGAAGCCGCCGCTGCCGGTCTGCAGAGGCAGATCCTCGGCATGGATGAGCGCCTGAGCGGCGTGGTGCGGGTCACGACCACCGACTCCTTTGCGCTCGATTTCATCATTCCGGCGGTCGCCCGACTGCGCCTCGATCACCCGGGGATTGAAGTACAACTGCAGGCCTCGACGCAGATGCTCAACCTGAGCCAGCGCGAGGCCGATATCGCGGTGCGTACCCACAAGCCAGACAACCCCGAGCTGGTGGTGCGGCGGCTGGCGCGCTGGCACAGCGGGCTGTTTGCGTCGTGCGAGTATTTGCAGCGGTGCGGCGAACCCTCCCCAGGCAGCGCGTTTGCCGGGCACGAGCTGGTGGTCTACCAGCCATATCTGGACAGCGGCAAGGAGGTGACACTGGCGGGCGAGCCGATTGCTCAAGGCCGGATTGCCATGACCTGCACCTCGGGGTTGATGGTGCGGCGGGCGCTGGCCAGTGGCATCGGCCTGGGTGAACTGCCGGTACCGCTGGGGGAGCGGGATGGCCTGCAGCAGGTCTGGGCGCAGGGCAAGCCTTACGACATCTGGCTGGTGACCCATGAGGACGTGCGGCATACGGCCCGGGTGCGCGTGGTGATCGAGGCGATTGCGCAGGCATTCAAGCCTTAGGTTGCCCGAGCAGGTCGAGCATCCAGCACACGCTTACAAGACCTCTGGCCTATCCTTCCTCCACAGTCCCGGATCATCGCCCCCCGGAGCCCCTATGATCCGCGCCACTCACGGACCAGGCCGCGCCCTGCTCGCCATCTTCGCCCTGTACCCGGCACTCAGCCAGGCCGACGAACCCGGCTGGTCGCTGCTCAGCCGCAACTACTTCCTGCACAGCGACTTCCGCTCGCCCTCCGCCAGCGGCCAGAACTACCGCCAGGAATGGGCCCAGGGTTTCATCGGCGAGGTTCGCTCCGGCTTCACCGAAGGCACGGTCGGTGTCGGCCTCGACGCCCACGGTTTCCTCGGTCTCAAGCTCGACGGCGGTCGTGGCCATGCCGGCACCGGCCTGCTGCCCCGTGACAGCGATGGCCGCGCCGAATCCGATTACTCCAGCGCCGGTGCCGCGCTCAAGCTGCGCCTGGGCAACACCCAGCTGCGCTATGGCGAAATGACCGTGGAAACCCCGGTGTTCGATACCGGCGACAAGCGCCTGCACCCGGAGTACGCCACCGGTTGGTTCGTGGATAACACCGACTTGCCCGACTGGCGACTGCAGGCCGGACGCTTCACGGCCTTCAACAACCAGGACAACAGCTCCACCCACGACGATTTCAGCGGCTACGGCGCCACCACCCGCAACCGCGCCATCAGCCTGGCCGGTGCCACCTTCGCGCCGCACGGGCCGTTCGGCGCTGCGTTGTACACCGGGGAGCTGGAGGACACCTGGCGCCAGGCCTACCTCAACCTGAACCTGGCCGAGGGCAACTGGCGCCTGGACGGCAATCTCTACAAGACCCGCGACACCGGCAACGCCAGCGCCGGAGCGATCGACACCCTCGCCTACAGTCTGCTGACCAAGTACAGCTTCGGCGCTCAGGCCCTGACCCTGGCTTACCAGAAGGTCGAGGGCGACACTCCATTCGACTTCGTCGGTGGCGACTCCATCTATCTGGCCAACTCGATCAAGTACGCCGACTTCAACGGCCCCGGCGAACGCTCGTGGCAACTGCGCTACGACCTTAACTTCGCCACCCTCGGCGTCCCGGGCCTGAGCCTGATGGGCCGCTACGTCAGCGGCCGCGGCATCGACGGCAGTCATGCGCCTGCGGGCGGCGCCTACGTGAACCAGTACGGCCAGGGCGGCAAGCACTGGGAGCGCGATGTCGACCTGAAATACGTGGTGCAGTCGGGCGCCGCCAAAGACCTGAGCCTGTCGTTCTCCCACGTCAGCCACCGCGCCAACCAGGCCCAGGCGGGCGATGACATTGATCGTATCTACCTGATCATCGAATACCCACTCAAAGGCAGCTTCTGACATGAGTACATCCCCTTCAGGTGCCTGGAGCCCGTTGCGCAACACCACCTTCCGCATGCTGTGGATTGCCACCATCGCCTCCAACATCGGCACCTGGATGCATGAGGTAGGCGCCGGCTGGCTGATGACCACGCTGTCGACCAACCCACTGCACGTGGCGCTGATCCAGGTGGCCGGTTCGCTGCCGATGTTCTTCCTCGCCCTGCCGGCCGGCGCGGCGGCAGATATTGTCGACAAGCGCCGCTACTTGCTGCTGGTGCAGCTGTGGATGTCATCGGTGGCCGTGGTGCTGGCGGCCCTGACGCTGCTCGGGCTGATGAATGTCCCCCTGCTGCTGGTGCTGACATTGGCCCTGGGCATCGGCACCGCGTTGATGATGCCGGCCTGGAGCGCACTGACGCCGGAGCTGGTGGGCAAGGAGGACCTGGCCAACGCGGTGGCCATTTCCAGCGTCGGCATCAACGTGTCACGCGCAATCGGCCCCGCGCTGGCAGGCGTAGTGGTGAGCATGGTCGGCCCTTGGCTGACGTTCGCTTTGAATGCCGCGTCCTTCGCCGGGGTGATCCTGGTGCTGTTCCTATGGAAGCGCGAGGTGAAGGAGCCGTTGTTGCCGGCCGAGCGCTTCGTCGGCGCCATGCGCACCGGCCTGCGCTTTGCGCGCAGTGCCAAACCCTTGCAGGCCGTGCTGTTGCGGGCGTTAGCGTTCTTTTTCTGCGCCAGCGCCGGGACCTCGCTGTTGCCGTTGATCGTGCGCGGTGAGATGCACGGCACTGCGGCCGACTTCGGCCTGCTGCTGGCGGCTATCGGCATCGGTGCGGTAGCCGGCGCCACTTTGCTGCCCCGCCTGCGCGAGCGCATCAGCCGCGACCGCCTGGTGATGTTTGCCAGCGTGCTGTATGCCCTGTTCCTGCTGGCCCTGGCGCTGGTACGCAGCTTCTACGTATTGCTGCCGGCGATGCTGCTCAGCGGTGCGGCGTGGATCGCGGTGCTGTCCAACCTGCAGGTGGCGGCGCAAACCTCGGTCCCGGCCTGGGTACGGGCGCGGGCGTTGTCGGTGTACATCCTGGTGTTCTTCGGTGCCATGGCCAGCGGCGGCTTGCTGTGGGGTACGCTGGCCAGTCATGCGTCGATCACCCTGAGCCTGTTGCTGGCAGCCGGCGGCCTGGCGCTGGGTACGTTGCTGACCTGCAAGGTCACCCTGCCGGAAACCGAAGCCGAGGAGCTGACGCCGTCGCTGCACTGGCCGGTACCGCTGCTGAGCGATGACATGGACAAGGAAAGCGGGCCGGTCATGGTGACGGTGGAGTACCACATCGAGCCGACCAAGGCCGAGGCGTTCCAGCAGGCGGCGCGGGAGCTGGAGGCGATGCGCAAGCGCAATGGCGCGTTGTCGTGGGGGTTGATGCGGGACAGTGCAGACCCTGCGCTTTGGCTTGAGTTCTTCTTCGAGGAGTCGTGGCTGGAGCATTTGCGGCATCACCATCGGGTGACCCGGGGTGAGTTGAAGATCGAGGCGCGGGTGCGGATGCTGCAGACCGATGGGGTCGAGGTGAAGATTCGGCATCTGTTGGCCGGGGGGGAGCACAAGGCTCACCATTGATACTGGCCTTTCCGACCTCTTCGCGGGGCAAGCCCGCTCCTACTGGGTCACCTCTACCTTGAGGTTTGCGAGGTACCTGTAGGAGCGGGCTTGTCCCGCGAAGAGGCCAGCACTGAAGGAACAAAAAAGGGGGCCAGTAACTGGCCCCCTTTTCACATCAACTCAGCTTAGAAAGCAAAGCACGAGCAGCCCAAAGCCCCCCAAAAGCCCTGGAAATCGTTGACCGGCACACTCGATTGACGCGCCTTGTCATGGCTGTGCGCATGCACCCCGCACGGCCCCGAGCACTGGTGCACGGCTGCGGCCAGCGATGGCGTGCCCACGCGCCAATGCCCCGGCACCTTGACCACCGGCGACCACTCCGGCAGCACCGGCACCTGCGGCGGGCCGAGCTTGTCGAATTCGCCGGCACCGTACACGACCTTGCCATCGACAATGGTCAGCACCGACTCGATGCCCTTGATCGCTTCTTCATCGACGCTGAAGAAGTCCAGCGACAATGCCGCAAGGTCTGCCAACTGGCCTACCTTGATCTGGCCCTTCTTGCCCTGCTCGCTGGAGAACCAGGCGCTGCCCTGGGTGAACAGCTGCAGTGCGGTGTCGCGGTCCAGGCCTTCCTTGTACAGCTCCATGCCGCCAACGGTCTTGCCGCTGACCAGCCAGTACAGCGAAGTCCACGGGTTGTAGCTGGACACGCGGGTGGCATCGGTACCGGCACCCACCGGCACGCCCATCTCGAGCATGCGCTTGATCGGCGGGGTCTGCTCGGCAGCCTTGGCGCCGTAACGATCGACGAAGTATTCACCCTGGAAGGCCATGCGGTCCTGAATGGCGATGCCGCCGCCCAAGGCACGCACGCGCTCGATGTTCTGCGGGGTGATGGTTTCGGCGTGGTCGAAGAACCACGGCAGGCCGTTGAACGGAATGTCGCGGTTGACCTTCTCGAACACGTCGAGCATGCGCGTGATCGATTCGTTGTAGGTGGCGTGCAGGCGGAATGGCCAGCGTTGCTCGACCAGGTGGCGCACCACGGGCTCCAGCTCTTCTTCCATGGTCTGCGGCAGGTCCGGGCGCGGCTCGAGGAAGTCTTCGAAGTCGGCGGCGGAGAACACCAGCATCTCGCCCGCACCGTTGTGGCGCAGGAAGTCGGTGCCGCTGTGCAACTTGACGCTGGAGGTCCATTTGCGGAAGTCGTCCAGCTCTTCCTTCGGCTTCTGGGTGAACAGGTTGTAGGCAATGCGCACGGTCAGCTGGTTGTTGTCGGCCAGCTCCTGGATCACCGAGTAGTCATCGGGGAAGTTCTGGTAGCCGCCGCCGGCATCGATGGCACTGGTCAGGCCCAGGCGGTTCAGCTCGCGCATGAACTGGCGGGTGGAGTTGACCTGATATTCCAGTGGCAGCTTCGGCCCCTTGGCCAAGGTGGCGTAGAGGATCATCGCGTTGGGGCGGGCGATCAGCATGCCGGTCGGGTTGCCGAACTTGTCGCGCTGGATCTCGCCACCCGGCGGGTTCGGGGTGGTCTTGTCGTAGCCGACGGCCTTGAGCGCAGCGCGGTTGAGCAGTGCGCGGTCGTACAGGTGCAGCAGGAACACCGGGGTGTCCGGCGCGGCCTGGTTGATTTCTTCCAGGGTCGGCATGCGTTTTTCAGCGAACTGGAATTCGTTCCAGCCACCGACCACGCGCACCCACTGTGGCGTCGGCGTGCGTGCGGCCTGGTCCTTGAGCATGCGCAGGGCATCGGCCACCGACGGTACGCCTTCCCAGCGAAGTTCCAGGTTGTAGTTCAGGCCACCACGGATCAGGTGCAGGTGCGAGTCGTTCAGGCCAGGGATCACCGTGCGCTGCTTGAGGTCGACGATCTGCGTAGTGGTGCCCTTGTGGGCCATGGCCTCGGCGTCGTTGCCCACGGCGATGAAGCGGCCGTCCTTGATGGCGACGGCAGTGGCGGTGGGCTTTTCGCGGTCAACGGTGTGCAATTTGCCGTTGAACAGAATCAGGTCGGCGGTCATGGAGCCTCCTTGGGTGGATGCGTGGGCGGAACCGGCTTGGCCGGTGAAGGGCAGTGCGGACCAGAGGGCGCCGGCGGCACCTAGCACGGTGCTGGTGGCGAGGAACTGGCGACGGGTCTTGTCGTTGCGGTCCTGGGGCATGGGCTTCTCCATCTGGGTGCGGCGGCGGCAGGCGCAACTGCAGAGCATGCAGGTGGGTGCAAGGCCAGGGATTGCACGGATGTGCGGTGGGTCGTAGAAGGTTAGCCCTGTTCAAGATTTGTGCTGGCTGGGCAGGCCTCTTCGCGGGGCAAGCCCGCTCCTACAGGAGCGGGTTTACCCGCGAATGCCTCCCTCGATTACCGCTGGAGGAACGCCAGCAAGTCTTCATTGAGCTGCTGCGCATGAGTCACGGCAAACCCGTGCGGCGCGCCGGCATACACCTTCAGCTTCGCCCCGCGAATCAGCTCCGCCGCCTGCTTGCCGGTGGTTTCGAACGGCACGATCTGGTCGTCGTCACCATGGATCACCAGGGTCGGCACATCGATCCTGGCCATGTCCGGGCGGAAGTCGGTCTCCGAGAACGCAGTCACGCAATCGAGGGTGCCCTTGATCGACGCCATCAGCGCAATGTTCAGGGTCTGGGTCTGCACGCCTTGAGACACCTGCTGCCCATGGTTCAGGCCATAGAACGGTGTGGCGAAATCAGCGATGAACTGCGCCCGGTCGGCACGCAGGCCGGCGCAGATACCTTCGAATACCGACAGGTCGACACCTTCAGGGTTGTCTTCACGCTTGCCGAACACCGGTGTCACCGCACCCAGCAGCACCAAGCCGGCCACCCGCTCGCTACCGTGGCGAGCGATGTAGCGGCTGACATCGCCGCCGCCCATCGAGAAACCCACCAAAGTCACGTCACGCAGGTCGAGGTGTTCGATCAGCTGGGCGATGTCGTCGGCGAAGGTGTCGTAGTCGTAGCCGGTCCATGGCTGGCTCGAACGGCCGAAGCCTCGACGGTCGAAGGCAATGGCGCGGTAGCCGCGGCTGGCCAGGAACTCCATCTGCGAGTCCCACATGTCGGCGTCCAGCGGCCAGCCGTGGCTGAACAGCACCGGTTTTCCGCTGCCCCAGTCCTTGTAATAGATCGAAGTGCCGTCGCGGGTAACAAGCGTGGTCATGTCGGTATCTCCTTGAAAGTCTGAAGGTGAAGGCGTGGCTCAGCCGCGCAGCCAGTTGGCGCAGCGGCGGGTTACCCAAGGCATGATGTAGAACACCACGGGCAGGATGACGAACAGGTTGACGATGAGGTTTCCGCTGATCGGGCCGCCCAGCTGCGGGAAGCGCGTGAACAACGGCGCCAGCAACTGCGGGATGACCATGGTCATCGGGCAGATCACCAGGTAGGTCAGCAGTGCCTGCTTCCAGCGTGGCGGTTGTTTTGCCGTGGTGCCCGCCGGGCTATCGAGGACCTGGTGTTGCAGGCATACGGTGACCACTTCGCGGTTGTCTTGGAGTGCGGTGTTCATCGGCGTTCCTTGGGATGAGCTTGCCCGCATCCACTGTGCAACGGCGGACGGGCGGAGGATTGAATGGGTGTGCTGCCCTCGCCGGGCACCGGCTGGCGGTGCCCGGGGGCGCGGTGTTACTTGCTGGCGTTGAAGGCGTTGTAGCTGGTCATCAGGTTGCGGTAGTCCGGGATGTGGTTGGAGCACAGCGCGGCCAGGCCTTCGATGTCGTTGCGCCAGTCGCGGTGCAGCTCACAGGCCACGCCGAACCAGGTCATCATTTGCGCGCCGGCCTGGCTCATGCGGTCGTGGGCGGCGTCGCGGGTCATGGCGTTGAAGGTACCGGAGGCATCGGCTACCACGAACACTTCAAACTCTTCTTCCAGGGCCGACAGCGCCGGGAAGGCAACGCAGACTTCAGTCACCACGCCGGCGATGATCAGCTGCTTCTTGCCGGTGGCCTTCACCGCCTTGACGAAGTCTTCGTTGTCCCAGGCGTTGATCTGGCCTGGGCGGGCGATGTACGGGGCGTCCGGGAACAGCGCTTTCAACTCTGGCATCAGCGGGCCGTTGGGGCCTTGCTCGAAGCTGGTGGTGAGGATGGTCGGCAGGTTGAAGAACTTGGCCAGGTCGGCCAGCGCCAGAACATTGTTCTTGAACGCGTCCGGCTCGATGTCGCGAACCAGGGACAGCAGGCCAGCCTGGTGGTCGACCAGCAGAACTGCGGCGTCGTCTTTGTTCAGGCGGTTGTATTTGAAGTTGGTCATTTGAATAGCTCCTAAGGGGTTTTGATTTTCAGTAAGTAGGGTGTTTCGCGTTGATGGGAGAAGATTAAAACCAACACCTTTGGAGCGGTAGATAGTGGTTTTTGGCTTTAGCGTTCCATTTTAGGAACGATCTGTTGGCAGTTGTTTTGCTGGCCTCATTGCTTGCCCGACCAAGCTGCTCTATTACTACGCACAGCCCTCCCCTCACCCCCGAGACCTCCATGCTGGCGTTCATCCAGTCGTCCCCGTTGTTGCTCGGTACCGCCCTGATCCTGCTCGACCTCGTGCTCTGGCAGTTGATCCCGATCCAGCGCCGGGCGTGGCGCATCGGCACGCGGCTGGCGATCTTCCTGCTGTTCAGCGCGGTGCTGGTGGCCGCCGGAATGAGCCCGCTGCAACCGCCGCCGTGGCCCGACGATGTAGCGCGCAACCTGATTGCCACGGTATTGGCCATCGGCTGGTGGCTGTTCGGCGCGCGCACGGTGACGGTAGTGTTCGGCCTGCTGCTGGTGGCCCGTGGCAGCCACGGTGGCCGCCTGCTGCAGGATGTGCTGGGGGCGCTGATCTTCCTCGTGGCCGTGGTCGCTGCGGCGGGTTATGTTCTGCAACTGCCGGTGAAGGGCCTGCTGGCCACCTCCGGGGTGATGGCCATCGTCATCGGCCTGGCGCTGCAGAGCACCTTGGCCGACGTGTTCAGCGGCATCGTGCTGAACACCACGCGGCCCTATCAGATTGGCGATTCGATCTCCATCGACGGCACCGAGGGCAAGGTGCTGGACATCGACTGGCGCGCCACGCGCCTGCTCACCGGCAGTGGCAGCCTGGCGGTAATCCCCAATTCGGTGGCGGCCAAGGCGCGGCTGCTCAACCACAGCCGCCCGGCCGATGTGAACGGGGTGTCGATCAGCGTGGTGGTGCCGGCCAAGGTACGCCCCAAGCGGGTTTTCGATGCCCTGGAGAAAGCCCTGCAAGGCACCAGCGCGATCCTCCCCTCACCCAAGCCCAAGGTCTCGGTGAAAGCCTCGACGCTGGAATCGGTGGAGTACGAGGCCAGTGGCTTTATCGCTGACATGGGCGGCAAGACCGAGGCCCGCAATCAGCTGTTCGACCTGGCGCACCGCCATCTGGAAGCCAGCGGGGTGATGTGGAACGTCGACCTGGCCATGCCACCGCGCAGCCGTCAGCGCGAAGTGCTGGACGAGGTGCGGGTGTTCCGCTCGCTGAGTGGTGAAGAGCGGGATGCCTTGAGCCAGCGCATGACGGCGGTGGAGTACCTGGCCGACCAGGTGATCCTGGAGGTGGGTGAGCAATCCGAGCATTTGCTGGTGATTGGCAGCGGCGTGGTGTCGGCCTCGGTGCGCGATGGCGACAAGCTGCTGGAGGCCGGGCGCATGGGGCCGGGCGAGGTACTGGGGATCGAGGGGATCATCGATGAAGATAACTCGTTTGCCGAGTTCCGTACCCTGACCAGCTGCGTGCTGTACCGCATCGACAAGGCGCAGGTGAAGAGCTGCCTGGTGCAGCGTGGAGAGGTGCAGATGGCGCTGACCAAGTTGCAGCGCTTTCGGCGGCAGAGCCGGGAGTCGCTGTTGCTGCAGAAGCCGGTTTCGATCAAGAAAGGCGGCTTTCTCAGCTGGTTGCACAAGTAAGCCTGTGCCGGCCTCTTCGCGGCAGTTCGACGTGAAGAGGCCAGTGGTTACAGCACGACTCTCAGGCATTGCCCCGCGTGGTACAGCGAGAACCCGGATTCATAGAACGCGGTCCGCAATGACGGCGCACTCACCCCGCTCATCGGCGAGAACGGAATCGGCAGGCTGTCCGCCTCGTCCTTCAACAGGAACTCGGCAAACGCCCGGCCAATCACGGTCCCGGTGGTGTTGCCACGGCCGTTATAGCCCGTCACTGCCACCAGCCCCGGCGCCGGCTCGAACAGCCGCATCAGGTGATCCGGGGTGAAGTCGATACAGCCGGTCCAATGCATTTCCCACTCGACCTTGCCCAGCTCCGGGTAGTAATGGCTCTGGATCCGGTCGGCCCAGCTGCGCACGAACCAGGCCGGCTTGTTGTCGACCCGGCCAAGGCTGCCCAGCAGCAAACGGCCCTGGTCGTCGCGGCGGATGCTGCTGAGCACGGTGCGGGTGTCCCACGAACCCTGGCCGTGCGGCAGCACCTTGTCGGCTGCCGCGCCGTGCAGCGGCTTGGACGCCACCTGGTAGTAGTAGCCCCGGAAGAACTGCTTCTGCAGGTTGCTCCAGTCGCCTTCGGTGTAGGCACCAGTGGAAATCACCACTTTCTCGGCGCGTACCGAACCACGCGCGGTCTTCACCCGCCAGGCATCGCCATCGCGCTCAAGGCCTTCGACCGACGACTGCTGGAACAGCTTGCCGCCCAGGCGCGCCACGGCGGCAGCCAGGCCCTGGGTGTAGCCCATCGGGTTGATGGTGCCGGCGCGGCGGTCGAGCAGCGCGGCGGAAATCTTGTCGGTACCGCAGTATTCCTGGCATTGGGCGCCGGTCAGCAGCTCGACGTCGGCACCGCGGCGGCGCCACTGCTCGTGGCGAGCCTCGAGGTCGGCAATGCCGGTGGCGTTGTGCGCCATGTGCAGCGTGCCTTTGTGCTGGGCCTGGCAGTCGATGCCGAGGCGCTCGATCATGGCAAACACTTCAGCCGGGGCTTCACCCAGCACCTTGTTCAGGCGGCTGCCCTGCTTCTGGCCGAGGGTTACCTCGACGTCATCGGGGCGGATCCAGGTGCCGGCGTTGACCAGGCCGACGTTGCGCCCGGAGCCGCCGTGGCCGATCTTCCAGGCCTCCAGCAGGATCACCGACTTGCCCTGTTCGAGCAGGTGGATGGCCGCCGACAGGCCGGTGATGCCACCGCCGATCACGCAAACATCGGCCTTGTGTTCCCCGGCCAGGGCCTGGCTGACGACGCTCGGTTGGCTGACGTGTTCCCACAAGCATTGTTGACGCAGTTCGGACATGGCCCAGCTCCAGCGATATTGTTCTTGTTGCGGTTGGGGCGGCGTTGCCGCCCATTCGCGGGACAAGCCCGCTCCTACAGCGATCGCGCAGGCGCCAGAGATCCCTGTAGGAGCGGGCTTGTCCCGCGAATGGGCGGCAACGCCGCCTCAAACCATCAGTCGAACACGATACCCTGCGCCAGCGGCAGCTCGCGCGAGTAGTTCACGGTATTGGTCTGGCGACGCATGTAGCCTTTCCAGGCATCGGAACCCGACTCACGGCCACCGCCAGTCTCCTTCTCGCCACCGAACGCACCGCCGATCTCGGCGCCGCTGGTGCCGATGTTGACGTTGGCGATGCCGCAGTCGCTGCCCGACGCACTCTGGAAGCGCTCGGCTTCGCGAATGTCGGTGGTGAAGATGCACGACGACAGGCCTTGTGGAACTTCGTTGTTCAGGCGCAGGGCCTCTTCGAAGTCGTCGTAGGCCAGCACGTAGAGGATCGGCGCGAAGGTTTCGTGGCGCACCACGTCGCTCTGGGCCGGCATTTCAGCGATGGCAGGCGACACGTAGTAGGCGTTCGGATACTGATCGGCCAGCTGACGCTCGCCGCCGAACACCTGACCACCCTCGTCACGGGCCTTGGCCAGCGCACCCTGCATGGCGTCGAAGGACTGCTTGTCGATCAGCGGGCCGACCAGGTTGTCCTTGCGTGGGTCGCCGATCCGCACTTTGCCGTAGGCGGCTTTGACGCGGGCAACCACTTCATCCTTGATCGAGCGGTGCACGATCAGGCGACGCAGGGTGGTGCAGCGCTGGCCGGCGGTACCGACAGCAGAGAACAGAATGCCGCGCACGGCCAGGTCGAGGTCGGCGCTCGGGGCCAGGATCATGGCGTTGTTGCCACCCAGCTCGAGGATGCTGCGACCGAAGCGGGCGGCAACACGTGGGCCCACTTCACGGCCCATGCGGGTGCTGCCGGTGGCGCTGACCAGCGGCACGCGCGGGTCGTCGACCATGGCTTCGCCAGCTTCACGGCCGCCGATCACCAGTTGTGCCAGGCCAGCCGGGGCATCACCAAAGGCTTTCAGGGCTTTTTCGAACAGCGCCTGGCAAGCCAGGGCGGTCAGCGGGGTCTTCTCGGACGGTTTCCACACCACCGAGTTACCGGCCACCAGGGCCAGCGCGGTGTTCCAGGCCCATACCGCAACCGGGAAGTTGAAGGCGCTGATCACGCCGACCACGCCCAGCGGGTGCCAGGTTTCACGCATGTGGTGGCCTGGGCGCTCGGAGGCGATGGTCAGGCCGTACAGCTGGCGCGACAGGCCGACGGCGAAGTCGCAGATGTCGATCATTTCCTGCACTTCGCCCAGGCCTTCCTGGGTGATCTTGCCGGCTTCGATCGAGACCAGCTCGCCGAGATCGGCCTTGTGCTCACGCAGCACTTCGCCGAACAGGCGCACCAGCTCGCCACGGCGCGGGGCCGGCACGCTGCGCCAGGCTTCGAAGGCGCTCTGGGCCTGATCGATGCGGGCGATGGTCTCGGCCTTGCCGAGCAATTTCACCTTGGCGATCTGGCTGCCGTCGATCGGCGTGTGAACAGGGTAGTCGCCCTGGGTGTAAGCCTCGGCGGCAACGCCAAGGCGCTCGAGCAATCCAGCAACCATTGTGCTTCTCCTACATCGGGTGATGGGGTGGAAAAATGATGTGGATCAGTATTAATCCGATCACACCGGTGCAACAAACGACCTTTATTCCGCATATCATTCCGTCAGGTAATGATTAGAGCCACAGAGACCGCTATGTCCAAACGCCTGGTGCCCTCCATGACCGCCCTGCAGTGCTTCGAAGCTGCAGCCCGTCACCTGAGCTTTACCCGTGCCGCCGAAGAGCTGCACCTGACCCAGAGCGCAGTCAGCAAGCAGGTGGCGCAGCTTGAAGAGATGCTGCGCCACCATCTGTTCCTGCGTATCCGCCGGCGCCTGCAACTCACGCCCGCTGGCAGCCTGTACCTGGCCGAGGTCAACAAGATCCTCACCCAGGTCGACATGTCGAGCCGCTACGTGCTCACCTACGGCGAGCAGACCGAGATATTGAAAGTAGCCACTCAACCGAGTTTTGGCGTGCGCTGGCTGATCCCGCACCTCAAGGGCTTTGGCAAGCGGCACGCGAACATCCACCTCGACATCCGCAATGAGATGGAGCCGTTTGCCCTGCTGCAGGGCTCGGCGGATGTGGTGTTCTTCTACGGCCAGGGCACCTGGCCGGGGGCTACCTGCGTGGAGCTGTTCGGCGAAGAGGTGGTGCCGGTGTGTGCGCCGGAGTTGCTGGCCGGGCGTGAGCTGGCGGATGCGGGTGAGTTGGCGGACCTGGTGCTGCTGCAGAGCACGTCGCGGCCGGAAGCCTGGCATGAGTGGTTCCTGGAACTGGGGTTGCACAGCGTCAGCGCCTACCATGGGCCGCGCTTCGATACGTTCTACATGGCGTTGAGTGCGGCGCAGGCCGGGTGTGGGGTGGCGTTAGTGCCGCGGTACCTGGTTGCCAAGGAGCTGTCAGGGGGGAGCCTGGTCATTCCGTGGAATCATGCGATGCGCAGTGCCGGCAAGCATTACCTGGCCTATGCCGAGCATGCAGCTGAAGTGCCGAAGGTGCGGGCATTGGTGGAATGGATTCGCGAGCAGCTCCAGGCTTGAGGGCTTGCCCCGCGAAAGGACCCGCGAGGTCGATCATAAATGGAATGACTGACTCACTTTTTTTCGCTTGTGAGCCAAGTGCATTCCCAGCTTTCATGTAAGTGTCCGAACCTAACCAGGAAGCTAGCGATGCCCGCCCACGATTTCGTCAGCCCCGACAGCATCCGCGCGCAGTTCTCTGCCGCCATGTCGCTCATGTACAAACAGGAAGTGCCGCTGTACGGCACGCTGCTGGAGCTGGTGAGCGAAATCAACCAGCAGGTCATGGCCGAGCAGCCCAAGGTGGCCGAAGCCCTGCGCTGGACCGGCGAGATCGAACGCCTGGACCAGGAGCGCCATGGCGCCATCCGCGTCGGCACGGCCGAAGAGCTGGCCACCATCGCCCGCCTGTTCGCGGTGATGGGCATGGCGCCGGTCGGCTATTACGACCTCAGCTCCGCTGGCGTGCCGGTGCATTCCACCGCGTTCCGCGCCGTGCACGAGCAGTCGCTGCACGTCAGCCCGTTCCGCGTGTTCACCTCGCTGCTGCGCCTGGAGCTGATCGACAACCTGCCACTGCGCGAGCTGGCCCAGGGCATCCTCGCCAAGCGCAAGATCTTCACCGCTCGCGCACTCGAACTGATTGCCCAGTCCGAGCACGATGGCGGCCTGAACGCCGGTGATGCCGACGAGTTCGTCCGCGAAGCCTTGCACACCTTCCGCTGGCACCAGGACGCCACGGTCACTGCCGAGCAGTACCAGCAGCTGCACGACCAGCACCGCCTGATCGCCGACGTGGTGGCCTTCAAAGGCCCGCACATCAACCACCTGACCCCGCGCACCCTGGATATCGACGCGATCCAGGTCGGCATGCCGGCCAAGGGCATCCCGCCGAAAGCCGTGGTCGAAGGCCCACCAACCCGCCGCCACCCGATCCTGCTGCGCCAGACCAGCTTCAAGGCGCTGCAGGAGAAGGTTGCGTTCAGCGATCACCTGGGCAGCCACACTGCCCGTTTCGGCGAGATCGAACAGCGCGGCGCGGCGCTGACGCCGAAAGGCCGCCAGCTCTACGACAAGCTGCTCGACGCCACCCGCGCCGCCTTGGGTGGCGCGCCAGCCGAGGCCAATGCCGAGCGCTACAGGGCGCTGCTGCAGGAAAGCTTCGCTGCATTCCCGGATGACCTGGCGCAGATGCGGGAGCAGGGGTTGGCGTACTTCCGCTATTTCGCCACTGAGAAAGGTATGGCGCAGCGCGACCAGCAGGATCGCCCAACCACGCTGGAAGGCCTGATCGCGGCCGGCCATGTGCACTTCGAGGCACTGGTGTACGAGGACTTCCTGCCGGTGAGTGCGGCGGGGATCTTCCAGTCGAACCTGGGGGATGAGGGCCAGGCCGAGTATGGCAGCAATGCCAACCGTGAGGCTTTCGAGGCGGCGCTGGGGCTGCAGGTGCAGGATGAGCTGGCGCTGTATGCGCAGAGCGAGCGGAGGTCTTTGCAGGCTTGTGCCCAGGCGCTGAACCTGGGTTCGATGTAAGGCTCAGGATTGCCGGGGGCGCTTTGCGCCCCATTCGCGGGACAAGCCCGCTCCTACAGGTACGGCGCAAGCCCAAGGTCTGCGGTAATCCTGTAGGAGCGGGCTTGTCCCGCGAAGGGGCTGCGAAGCGGCCCCCTGCAATCTCAGCGGAAGCGGTCCACTTCCTGGCGCAGTTGCGCCGCCAACCCTTCAAGCTCCTTCGCGGTAAAGGCCAGTTCATTGGCCACATCGCGCTGCTCGCTGTTGGCCTGGGCAATGCTCTGCAGGTTGCGGCTGAGCACCGTCGCCGTGCTGCTCTGCTCCTGGGTTGCCGTGCTGATCACCGCAAACTGCTCACCCGCCGTGCGGCTCTGCTCATCGATTCTCGCCAGCGCCTCGGCGACCTTGTCGTTGCGCGCCAGCCCTTCCTGCATCAGTTGATTGCCCTGCTCCAAGGTATTGATGGCGTGCCCGGTCTGTTGCTGGATGCTGGTGATCATCCCGGAAATCTCATCGGTCGCCTGGCGCGTGCGCGCGGCCAGCCCGCGCACCTCATCGGCGACCACGGCAAAGCCACGGCCTTGCTCACCGGCACGGGCAGCCTCGATGGCGGCGTTCAGCGCCAGCAGGTTGGTCTGCTCGGCAATCGCAGTGATCACGCTGATGATGCCGCCGATTTCCTGTGAACGTGCGCCAAGGCTGTCCATTACCGTGGCAGTGCCGCCCAGCGCTTCGGCAATCTGCCGCAGCGAGCTCGACGCTTCGTCCATGGCACTGCGGCCGATGCGGGTCTGCTGGGCGTTGTCGCGGGCCATGCGTTCGGTACCGGCCATGTTGTCGGCGATGTTCATCGAGGTCGCGCTGAACTCCTCAACCGCACCGGCCATGCTGGTGATCTCGCCGGACTGCTGGTCCATGCCCTCGCAGGCACCGGTAGACAGCCCGGACAGCGAACGCGCACGGCTGCTGACCTGCTCGGAGGCACTGCGAATGTGCTCGACCATGGTCGCCAGCGCCTCACCCATCTGGTTGAAGCTGCGCGCCAGCTGGCCGATCTCGTCATGGCTGGACACGCTCAGGCGCGCATTCAGGTCGCCGGCACCCAGTGCCTCGGCCTGGCGCACCAGGTCATCCAGCGGCCGCAGCTTGCGGCGCAGCAGCCACAGGGTGGCGGCCACGGCCAGCAGCATCGCCAGCAGGCTGCCGATGGCCAGGCGCAGGCCGACGCTCCAGGTCACTTCGCGAATTTCCGCCTTCGGCATGCTGGCGACCACGGTCCAGGGGCCCTCGGCGAACGGCGCGCTGGCGCTGAACAGGTCCTGGTCGGCATTGGCCGGCGGCACCAGCCATTGGTCTTTTTCATCGCGAATGGCCAGGGAGCCGGTTTCACCGATACGGAAGCGCTTGAGGTTGGCGAACTGGGCGTTCTGCGCGTCGGTGTAGTCGAAGCCGACGAACAGCACCGCGATCACCCGGCCGCTGCTGTCGCTGACCGGCACGTAGCGGGTCATGTAGTTGCGCTCGAACAGCACGGCGCGGCCGACGTACATCTGCCCGGCCAGCAGCTTGGTATAGGCCGGGTGCTGGCGGTCGAGCTGGGTACCGATGGCGCGGGTGCCGTCCTGTTTCTTCAGGTTGGTGCTGATGCGCACGAAGTCCTCGCCGCTGCGCACGAACAGGGTCGCGATGCCGGCGGTCATCTGCTGGAATTCGTCGACCACCTGGAAATCGTTGTTCAGCAGCCGATCGCCCAGGTACAGGGCGGGCGTGGCAAGGCCTGCGACCTGCACGGTCTCGCCAGCGTGCAGCGACAGGCCCGAGGCGAAGCGGCGCTCGAACAGGCCGCTCAGGCGCTGGGTGTTGTCCTTGAGCGAACCGTGGAAGGTATCGAGCTGATCGGCCAGCAGTCGCGCTTCGCTGGCCAGGTGGGCCTGGCGGGTGGCGAGGTTGGCGTCGTCCAGCGCACGCAGGGCGAACAGGGTACTGCCGGTAATCACCAGCGCCAGCACGACGGCGAGGGCGACACCGAGTTGCGAGGCAATTCGGGCACGCGGTTGAGACATGAAGAAGCTCCTGGCAAGAGGCCGGGATCGTCCCTGATCACGCTGACCGCCCGCTTGTTATAGACAGGAAATCGCGCCCTCTTCCGGGACGCTGGTGCCAGTAGATCGGCGACGCTTCTGAATACTTGAGTGTCGGACCGGGGTATTCGCAAACGTTTTCCTTTTGCCTGTTCCGGCCTCTTCGCGGGGCAAGCCCGCTCCTACAGTCGAGCGCGCGTCCCTGTAGGAGCGGGCTTGCCCCGCGAAGAGGCCAGTGCAGGCAGTCAAAGGGCTGGCAGGATTTCCACCGCAGGCAAGTCAACTGCCGCCGCCTCTTCCTGCAAAAACACGCTCAACCGCCGCAACCGCTCCCCGCCTGGCCGGGTCCGCGGCCACACCAGGTAATAATCCATGCCACTAGGCACCGCCGTCGGCCAAGGCAAACTCAAGCGCCCCTGAGCCACATCCTCGGCAACCATCAGCAAGTCGCCCATCGAGATGCCGTAACCCCGCGCCGCCGCGATCATGCCCAGCTCCAGGGTATCGAACACCTGCCCGCCCTTGAGCGACACCTTGTCGCTGAGCCCCATGCGCTCCAGCCATTCGCGCCAGTCACGCTTGTCGGGGGTCGGGTGCAGCAGCTCGATACCGGCCAGCCGCCGCTCGTCCCACGGCCCTTCCTGTAGCAGGTCCGGCGCCCCTACCGGGATCAACAGCTCGGAAAACAACCGACGCACTTCCCAGTCCGCCGGGAATACCCCGTCGCTGAGCAGCACCGCGCAATCGAACGGTTCCTGGTTGAAGTCCACATGGTCGACATCCATCCAGGCACTGGTCAGCTGCACCTCGTTGCCGGGCTGCAGGTGCCTGAAGCGGCTCAGCCGTGCCAGTAGCCAGCGCATGGTCAGCGTGGACGGCGCCTTCATGCGCAGGATGTCATCCTCCCCGCGCAAGGTATCGCAGGCCCGCTCCAGCGCCGCAAAGCCTTCGCGCACGCCGGGCAGCAGCACCCGTGCCGCTTCGGTCAGCTGCAGGCTGCGACCACTGCGCACGAAGAGCCGACAGGCGAAATGCTCTTCGAGGGTGCGAATATGCCGGCTCACCGCGCTCTGGGTGATCGACAGCTCTTCACCGGCACGGGTGAACGAGCTCAACCGCGCAGCCGCTTCGAATGCGCGCAGTGCATACAGGGGAGGCAGCTGGCGGGACATGGGGCACCTGTCATCCGGGGGTGGGAATGGAATGCACAGAATCATATATGCATGAGTTCAACTCATGCCAACCATCGCATTTATCCTTTTGTGCAAAGTTGACCGAAGCCTCAGAATCGTCGCCTTGCTCACAGGATCAGGAAGAAGGACACCCCCATGCATGTCGCGCCCACCACAGAACTCAAGGCTTTGCTGCGCCTGGCCGGGCCGCTGATCGCCTCGCAGTTGGCGCACATGCTGATGGTGCTCACCGACACCCTGATGATGGCCCGCATCAGCCCGCAGGCCCTGGCCGGTGGCGGGTTGGGTGCGGCGAGCTATTCGTTCGTGTCGATCTTCTGCCTGGGCGTGATTGCCGCAGTGGGCACCCTGGTGGCGATCCGCAAAGGCGCCAGCGACATCGAGGGCGCCACCCGCCTGGCGCAGAACGGCCTGTGGCTGGCATGGGGCCTGGCACTGGTGGCGGCACTGGTGCTGTGGAACCTGAAACCGGTGCTGTTGCTGTTCGGCCAACAGCCGGAGAACGTTGACTCGGCCGCCGAGTTCCTCACCCTGCTGCCACTGGCCCTGCCCGGCTACCTTACCTTCATGGCCCTGCGCGGCTTCACCAGTGCGCTGGGGCGTTCGACCCCGGTGATGGTCATCAGCCTGGTCGGCACGGTGCTCAACTACCTGTTCAATGTCGCCTTGATCGAAGGCATGTTCGGCCTGCCGAAGCTGGGCCTGATGGGTATCGGCCTGGTCACCGCAGTGGTGTCGATGGGCATGGCCATCGCCCTGGCCTTGTACATCCGCTGGCATCCGGCTTACGCCGACTACCCGCTGCGCAAAGGGCTGTCGCGCCCCTCGTTGCCTGCCCTGCGTGAGCTGTGGCGGCTGGGCCTGCCGATTGGCGGCACCTACATGGTGGAAGTCGGGCTGTTCGCCTTCGCCGCGCTGTGCATGGGCGTGCTCGGCAGCACGCAGCTGGCGGCGCACCAGATTGCCCTGCAGATCGTCTCCACCGCGTTCATGGTGCCGACCGGGCTGTCGTATGCGGTGACCATGCGCGTTGGCCTCTACTATGGCGCCGGTAACCTGTTGGCCGCCCGCAGCGCCGGGCGGGTGGGGATCGGCTTCGGGGCGACGATCATGTTTGCCTTTGCAGCGTTGTTCCTGCTGCTGCCGGAGGCGCTGGTGGGGGCATTCATCGACCGCAATGACCCTGGCTTTGCAGCGATCTATCAGCTGGCCGTGCAACTGGTGATGGTGGCAGCGTGGTTCGAGCTGTTCGATGGCATGCAGACCATCGCCATGGGCTCGATCCGTGGGCTGAAGGACGCCAAGACCACGTTCCTGATCGGGCTGTGCTGCTACTGGCTGGTGGGGGCGCCGAGTGCCTGGTTGTTCGCCTTCAACCTCGGTGGCGGCGCGGTGGGGATCTGGTGGGGGCTGGCGTTGGGACTGGCGTGCGCGGCGGTGGCTTTGACTCTTGGGTTCGAGTGGCGAATGAAGCGGTTGCTGCGCAAGGCCGGAGTTGGGGCTGCTGTATCGACCTGACGGGAGGGCCTCTTCGCGGGACAAGCCCGCTCCTACAAGGATCGCGCAGGCCTGTAGGAGCTTGCCCCGCGAAGAGGCCCTAGAGGGCAGCTACGAGCTGTCGCTCGGACGCCTGTAGCAAATATTCCATCAGCTCGTCCACCGGCAGCGGCTTGCTAACCAGGAACCCTTGCACCTGGTCACAGCCAAATCCGCGCAGCAAGGCCATTTGCTCTGGGCTTTCCACACCCTCGGCCACCACTTCCAGGTTGAGGTTGTGCGCCAGGTTGATCATGGCGTGCACCAGCTTGCGGTTCTCTTCGCGCATCTCCATCTCGGCAACGAAGCTGCGGTCGACCTTGAGCAAGGTGATCGGCAGGCTGTTCAGGTGCACGAACGACGAGAAGCCGGTACCGAAGTCGTCCAGCGAGAAGCGCACTCCCAGCCGCCCGAGGGCGTCCATGGTCTGGCGCACCAGCTCGTTGCGGCGCATCACTGCCGTTTCGGTCAGTTCAAATTCCAGCCAACGGGCATCAACGCCGTGTTCGATGATCAACCGGCTCAGGGTGGCCAGCAACTGGCTGTCCTGGAACTGGCGGAAGCTCAGGTTCACCGCCATGTGCAGCGGCGCAAGCCCACGCTCGCGCAGCGCCTGCATGTCGCGCAGGGCACGGGAAATAACCCAGTAGCCCAGCGGTACGATCAGCCCGCTCTGCTCGGCCAGCGGCACGAACTCGCTGGGCGGCAGCAAACCGCGCTCGGCATGGCGCCAGCGCACCAGGGCCTCGAGGCCGACGATGCGCCCATCGGCAAGGTTCAGCCGCGGCTGGTAATGCAGCTCCAGTTCGTCGCGGCGCAAGGCTCGGCGCAGTTCGCTTTCCAGGTCGGCCAGGCTGCGCGCGTTGCGGTTGATGCGTTCGTTGAACACGTGGAAGGTGCAGCCTTGGCTGCCCTTGGCCTGACGCATGGCGATGTGCGCATGCCACATCAGCGGGTCGGGCCCGCCCTGTGCGCGGGCGTGGGCCAGGCCCAGGCTGCAGCCGAGCAGCAGGCTTTCGCCGTCGATCCAGTAAGGCTCGGCCAGCGCCTCGACGATACGTTCGGCGATCCATTCGGCGCGGTTGGCATCGCGGCGCGTGTCGATCAGCAAGGCGAATTCGTCGCTGCCCAGGCGCGCAAGCTGGTCACCGGCCTCCAGTTGCAGCTTGAGGCGCGCCACCACCTGCAGGATCAGGCGGTCGCCGCACTGATGGCCAAGGGCGTCGTTGACATGACGGAAGTTGTCCAGGTCCAGGTGGCCGAGGGCCACGCCGCGGCCTTCGTTCTCGGCCAGGCGCGTGGTCAGCAGGGCCTGGAAGCCCTGGCGGTTGGCAATGCCGGTCAGTGGGTCCTGCTCGGCCAGGCGCTGCAAGGTGGCCACCAGCACACCGCGCTCGCGCACATGGCGCAACGAGCGGCGCAGGGCATCGACGTTGAGCTGGTCGCGTACCAGCCAGTCACTGACGCCCGTTGGGGCAGCGTCTGGTTCATGGTCAAGCAAGAGGATGGTCGGCAGCTCGCAGCGCCCCGGTGCGGGCTGCAACGCCGGCGTGGCCAGCACCACCGCCTGGCGGTCAGCGCTGAAAAGGGTATCGACTGCCGCCCAGTTCGGCGCAGTCAGCAATACTGCGGTACCTTCCAGCGGTAGCAGGCATTCGCGTAACAAGGCGGCCCATTCCGGCTCATCAGCCAACAGCAGCAAACGCAAAGGTTCGACAGGCGTGGACAAGCGGGCTCCTTAAGACTCGAAAGGTGTAGCGTTGGATATCGGACATGCTACTGCATAAATGAAAATGATTTTCACTTTTAGACATGTCCTTTGCCTACAGTGCCTCCCGTCGCATTTTGACGTGCATCCTGCGCGAAAGTCGTCAAACCGGCAATTACGATTTTTCCGGTGAATAGCATTAGTTTCACTAATGCTTATCCCTGAACAAAAGTCTGACTCAAACGTCAGACGGTCGCGCCACAAGTGGCCCATGCCTGTTAGAATGCGCGGCTATTTTCTGGCGACCCCCGGTTTCTAGCATGTCCCGACTCAATCCCCGGCAACAGGAAGCCCGTGACTACGTCGGCGGCCCTCTATTGGTGCTCGCCGGTGCTGGCTCGGGCAAGACCAGCGTGATCACGCGCAAAATTGCCCACCTCATCCAGAACTGCGGCATCCGTGCCCAGTACATCGTGGCGATGACCTTCACCAACAAGGCCGCCCGCGAGATGAAGGAGCGGGTCGCCACCCTGCTGCGTCCAGGGGAAGGCCGGGGCCTGACGGTGTGCACCTTCCACAACCTGGGCCTGAACATCATCCGCAAGGAACACGAGCGCCTGGGCTACAAGCCGGGCTTCTCGATCTTCGATGAATCCGACATCAAGGCGCTGCTGTCGGACATCATGCAGAAGGAATACTCCGGCGACGACGGCATCGACGAGATCAAGAACATGATCGGTGCCTGGAAAAACGACCTGATCCTGCCCGCCGAAGCCCTGGAAAAGGCGCGCAACCCGCGCGAGCAGACCGCCGCCATCGTCTACACCCACTACCAGCGCACGCTCAAGGCGTTCAACGCGGTGGATTTCGACGACCTGATCCTGCTGCCGGTCAAGCTGTTCCAGGAGCACCCCGACGTGCTCGAGCGCTGGCAGAACCGCGTGCGCTACCTGCTGGTGGACGAATACCAGGACACCAACGCCAGCCAGTACCTGCTGGTGAAGATGCTGATCGGCATGCGCAACCAGTTCACCGTGGTGGGCGATGACGACCAGTCGATCTACGCCTGGCGTGGCGCACGCCCAGAGAACCTGATGCTGCTCAAGGAGGACTACCCCTCCCTGAAGATCGTCATGCTCGAACAGAACTACCGCTCCACCAGCCGCATCCTGCGCTGCGCCAACGTGCTGATCGCCAACAACCCGCATGCTTTCGAAAAGCAGCTGTGGAGCGAGATGGGAGTCGGCGACGAGATCCGCGTGATCCGCTGCAAGAACGAGGAAGCCGAGGCCGAACGCGTGGCCATGGAGATCCTCACCTTGCACCTGCGCACCAACCGCCCGTACAGCGACTTCGCCATCCTCTACCGCGGCAACTACCAGGCCAAGCTGATCGAACTGAAGCTTCAGCACCACCAGGTGCCATATCGCCTGTCGGGCGGCAACAGCTTCTTCGGCCGCCAGGAGGTCAAGGACCTGATGGCCTACCTGCGCCTGCTGGTGAATCCGGACGACGACAACGCCTACCTGCGGGTGATCAACGTACCACGCCGGGAAATCGGCTCGACCACCCTGGAAAAGCTCGGCAACTATTCCACCGAACGCGGCATCTCGATGTACGCCGCCAGCGAGGAGCTGGGCCTGGGTGAGCACCTGGACGCCCGCTACACCGAGCGCCTGCAGCGCTTCAAGCATTGGCTCGACGGCGTGCGCCACAAGGTCGCCCTGGAAGACCCGATTGCCGCGCTGCACGAGATGATCCGCGACATCGACTACGAGAACTGGATCCGCCAGCAGACCGCCAGCGACAAGGCGGCGGAATTCCGCATCAGCAACGTCTGGTTCCTGGTCGAAGCGCTGAAGAACACCCTAGAAAAGGACGAAGAGGGTGACATGACCATCGAGGACGCCATCGGCAAGCTGGTGTTGCGCGACATGCTCGAGCGCCAGCAGGAAGAGGAAGAAAACGCCGAAGGTGTGCAGATGATGACCCTGCACGCCTCCAAGGGCCTGGAATTCCCATACGTGTTCATCATGGGCATGGAGGAGGAAATCCTCCCCCACCGCTCCAGCATCGAAGCCGACACCATCGAAGAGGAACGCCGCCTGGCCTACGTGGGCATCACCCGCGCGCGCCAGACCCTGGCCTTCACCTTCGCCGCCAAGCGCAAGCAGTACGGTGAGATCATCGACTGCACGCCGAGCCGGTTCCTCGATGAATTGCCACCGGACGACCTGGCCTGGGAAGGCCTGGACGACGCGCCGGTCGAGGTGAAGGCCGCTCGCGGCAACAACGCCCTGGCCGATATCCGGGCGATGCTCAAACGCTGATCAACCTTTATTCTTTAATTCTGCCGCTATTTGCGGCCACGGTGGTTTGTATGGCCGATTTGTGAGGCCAAATTCGAGTGCCAGAGTTCGACACGCAAGGCGCCGCGACGAGTCGTAGCCCAGCTACGGCGAGGAGCGGCAACGCAGCGTGACGAAGTCTGGCGCCGAAGTTGGGCTTACAAATCGGCCATACAGACCACTACCTACATCGAGGAAAACATAGTGGAAGCACTGCATCAGAAGATTCGCGAAGAAGGCATCGTGCTTTCCGACCAGGTTCTCAAAGTCGACGCGTTTCTCAACCACCAGATCGACCCGGCGCTGATGCAGCTGATCGGTGACGAGTTCGCCCGCCTGTTCGCCGATGCCGGCGTGACCAAGATCGTCACCATCGAAGCCTCGGGCATTGCCCCGGCGGTGATGACCGGCCTGAAGCTGGGCGTACCGGTGATCTTCGCGCGCAAGCACCAGTCGCTGACCCTGACCGAGAACCTGCTGACCGCCTCGGTGTACTCCTTCACCAAGCAGACCGAGAACACCGTGGCCATTTCGCCGCGCCACCTCAACAGCAGCGACCGCGTGCTGGTGATCGACGACTTCCTGGCCAATGGCAAGGCGTCGCAGGCATTGATCTCGATCATCAAGCAGGCCGGTGCCACCGTGGCCGGCCTGGGCATCGTCATCGAGAAGTCGTTCCAGGGCGGCCGTGCCGAGCTGGACAGCCAGGGCTACCGCGTCGAATCGCTGGCCCGGGTGAAGTCGCTGGAAGGTGGTGTGGTCAGCTTCATCGAGTGATGGCCCTTGGGGCCGCTTTGCGGCCCATCGCGACCTGCGGTCGCTCCTACGAAGGAACGCGATCCCCTGTAGGAGCGACCGTAGGTCGCGATGGGCTGCAAAGCAGCCCCGGCGATCTTCAAGTCGCCGCCAACCCCGCCAGCAACAACCGCTGATACAGTTCTTCCTTCAACCCCTGCGGCCGCTCCAGCTGCATCCGCGCCAGGTGCGCCTCATACCCTTCCGGCCCCGGCGCCTCCAGTGCCGCCTTGCCCAGCTCCAGCACTTCGCTCAACTTGAACTTGCTCTTCAACCAGTTCAGCGCCCGCAACAAGTCCCGCTCTTCTGCCGTGAAATCCGTGCCTAGCGGATACTCGGGGAACAGTCGCGCATGCCGCACCTTGATCGCTTCCAGCCGCTCAGGCGTATTGTCAGTAAACCGCGCATCCAGCTGAAAGTCCCTGGCCAGCTTGCCAGCACGCTTGGCCTGCTCCATCAACTCGTCCTGGAACCGCGAATCGCTCACCGCCAGCAGCCGCGCAATCACCTCGCTGTCGGTCTGCCCACGCAAATCGGCAATGCCGTACTCGGTCACCACGATATCGCGCAGGTGCCGCGGAATGGTGCAGTGGCCGTATTGCCAGAACAGGTTGGATGTCACCTCACCGCCCGACTCGCGCCAGCTGCGCAGCAGCAGGATCGAGCGCCCTCCTTCCAGTGCATGGCCCTGGGCAACGAAGTTGTATTGCCCGCCGACCCCGCTGAGTACGCGCCCGTCCTCCAGCTGGTCGGCCACCCCGGCGCCGAGCAGGGTCATGCCGAACACCGTGTTGACGAAGCGCGCATCGCGGCGCTGGCGGCGCTTGAGGTCTTCCTGGCCGTACAGTTCGTTGATGAAGCTGATGCGGGTCATGGCGAACCGGGCGCGCTGCTCCAGCGGCATCTCGCGCAGACGCTGGTAGAACGCCTGCGGGCCGAGGAAGAATCCACCATGCGCCAGCACGCCCTGCTCGTCTGCCGGGCGCCGCACCACACCGGCCTCGGCCAGCGCCAGCAGGCCGTTGACGAACATTTCGCTGCACCCGTACAGGCCCTGAGCGAAGGCATCCACCCCCCCTTCCCGCTCGATCAGCGCTTGCCACGGGCCGACATCCAGTTCGCCGAGCAAGGCGCGATACCCTTCGTTGTCACCTTGACGGGCAAGCAACGCGGCCGCCAGCGCATCCCCCATGGCGCCGATGCCAATTTGCAGGGTGCCGCCGTCGCGCACCAGCGAACTTGCGTGCAAGCCAATGCAGTGGTCCTGGGTGGTAACCGGCATGTTCGGGGTAGAGAACAGCCGGCGCTGCTCCGCTTCGTCGATCAACAGGTCGAACGCGTCGATTGGCAGTTCGGCATCGCCCGGCATGTAGGGCAATTCGGTATGCACCTGGCCGAGCATGAGGATGGTTTCACCTGCCGCACGCCGCTTGGCGATCATCGGCTGCAGGTCGAGGGTGATGTCGGGGTTGCAGGCCAGGCTCAGGTGGACGGGCTTCTCCGGCGTGGCAGCGACCAGCTGGGCCACCAGGTTCAGTCCCTTGGCGTTGATGTCGCGCGCGGCGTGGCTGTAGTTGCTGCTGATGTAGTCCTGCTGGGCGGTCTCGCTGTGCAGCAGGCTGCCGGGTTGCATGAAGAACTGCTCGACGCGGATGTTCGGTGGCAGGTTGTCGTTGCGCAGGTCGGCGAGGTAAGTGAGTTCTTCGTAATCGGCGAATACGCGTTCGACGAAGGGCTCAAGGAAGCGCCTTTGCAGGCCGTCGCCCAAGGGTGGCCGCCCCAGGGATAACGCCGTGTAGATTGTCAGGCTCCGCTCCGGTAATTCGCGCACGCGGGCGTACAGCGCGTTGACGAAGGCGTTGGGCTTGCCCAGGCCCAGCGGCAGGCCCATGTGGATATGGGCTGGCAGGCGGGAGAGGACCTGCTCGACGGCCTGGTCGATGGAGCAAAGGTGCATCGTGGCCTCCTGAATCTTCCATGGGTCAGGGATTGGACATGGCTCTAGTGGGTTGGTTGCCTGTGCCGGCCCTTTCGCGGGGCAAGCCCGCTCCTACAAGGATTTCGACGTACCTGTAGGAGCGGGCTTGCCCCGCGAAAGGGCAGGCACAGACTACACAAATACAAAGCCCGCCGAAGAAGGCGGGCCTTGTGCAATTAATCTGTGGCTCAGAGCCCGGACATCTTCTTGATGGCCCCTTTCAGATCGTCATCCGAGCAGTCGGCGCAGGTGCCCTTGGGCGGCATGGCATTCACGCCGGTAATCGCCTTGGCCAGAATCCCGTCTACGCCACCTTGTTCATCCGCGCGTTTCTTCCAGGCAGCGGTATCGCCAATCTTCGGCGCCCCCAGCAAGCCGGTGCCGTGGCAGGCGTTGCAGTGCTTGGCAATCACATCATCCGGCGTCTTGGCCCCGCCGCCCCCTGCTGCGGCAGCCACTTCCATGCCCTTGCATTCCTGGCCCTGCACACACACCTGGCCCACCGGCTCAAGGCGTTTGGCGAGCTCGTCGTTGGTCGCTGCGGTTGCGCTCATTGCCCAAAGGGCGAATACGGCTGCTGGTACGGCCAGCATCTTCTTGATTTGGTTCACGCGAACACCCTCATGGTGGCTAATCACGCCCGCGGCCACGGTAACGCGAGCGTTGAAAAGTATAGCGGGAACCCGGAAAGCGTGAAACGACCCTACTGAGGAAAGGGGTATTGCCGAAGCAATGCACTGCGCTGGATCAAAAGTTCGACGGTGTCGCCGCGCTGATCAGCCGCGCAGGCGCGTCGAACGGGTTGCGGAAACGGTGCGGACGGGTGCTTTCAAAGTAGTAGCTGTCGCCCGCCTCAAGGATGAAGATCTCGTTGCCCACCACCAGCTCAAGCTTGCCTTCGAGCAGGATGCCGGTTTCTTCACCATCGTGAGTGAGCATCTCGGCACCGGTATCGGCACCCGGCGGGTAGACCTCGGTCAGGAAGGCGATGGCGCGGTTGGGGTGCGACTTGCCCACCAACTTCATGGTCACCGCACCGTCGGAGATGTCGATCAGCTCGTGGGCCTTGTAGACAATCTGCGCGGGGCTTTCGGCCTCCAGCTCGACCGAAAAGAACTCGACCATCGACATGGGAATGCCGCTGAGGACCTTGCGCAGCGAGCTGATCGAAGGGCTGACGCTGTTCTTCTCGATCATCGAGATGGTGCTGTTGGTCACCCCCGCTCGCTTGGCGAGTTCCCGCTGGGACAGGCCCTTGAGCTTGCGGATGGCTTGCAGTCGTTCGCCGACGTCCAAAGCTGGAGCCTCCTGAAACGGTGAGATGGCGGGGTGAATGTGAACGATATCATGGCAATGCCGTTCAGTATTTACAACACACCGCCCCTCAAGCTGTCCGCTTCGGCGCCTTATTCGCCGTAATAGTCCAGCGGCACGCGTTTCAGGTTGCAGAAGATCTGGTAGGGAATGCTCCCGGCCTGCATCGCCACATCACTGGCCAGCACCTGCTTGCCCCACAGCTCGACCGGGCTGCCGACGGTGGCCTCGGGCACATCGGTGAGGTCGATGCAGAGCATGTCCATCGACACACGGCCGATCAGCTGGCTGCGCTTGCCGGCAACCATCACCGGCGTGCCGGTGGGCGCATGGCGTGGGTAGCCGTCGGCGTAGCCCATGGCGACCACACCGACACGGGTCGGGCGCGGGCTGACGAACTTGGCGCCGTAGCCCACCGGTTCACCGGTAGGCAGCTCGCGCACGCTGATGACCCGCGACTGCAGGGTCATCACCGGCTGCAGGCGCGCTGCCTGGGGCTGGTCGGCTTCGAAGGGGCTGGCGCCATACAGCATGATGCCTGGGCGCACCCAGTCGCTCGGGGCCTGCGGCCAGGCCAATACTCCGGGCGAATTGCGCAGGCTGCATTCGGCAGCCAGGCCTTCACGGGCGGCGTTGAACACGGCGATCTGCAGCTCGGTGGCGTCGGCCTCCGGCTCGTCGGCGCGGGCAAAGTGGCTCATCAGCACGATGCGCGAAACCTTGCCGCTGGCCAGCAAGCGCTGGTAGGCGTCGTGGTAGTCCTTGGGGTGCAGGCCGACGCGGTGCATGCCGCTGTCGAGCTTGAGCCAGATAGTCAACGGCTTGTGCACCTGGGTCTGCTCGAGGGCTTCGAGCTGCCACAGCGAATGCACCACGCACCACAGGTCGTGCTCGGCGATCAGCGCCAGCTCGCTGGCTTCGAAGAAACCTTCGAGCAGCAGTACCGGGCCCTTGATGCCGGCGGCGCGCAACTCCAGCGCTTCTTCGATGCAGGCCACGGCAAAGCCATCGGCTTCGGGCTCCAGGGCCAGGGCGCAACGCACGGCACCGTGGCCGTAGGCATCGGCCTTGACCACGGCGAGGGCCTTGGCACCGGACAGTTCACGGGCCAGGCGGTAGTTGTGGCGGAGGGCTTGCAGGTCGATCAGGGCGCGGGCGGGACGCATGGCGGCTGCCTTATGGTGTTCAGGTTGAAATCAGTGTTGGATTCTTCGCGGGTCAAGCCCGCTCCCACAGAGATCGCGCAATCTGTGGGAGCGGGCTTGCCCGCGAAGGGGCCGGTACAGGCAACCTTACTGCTGGTGGGCCGGCGCAGTCTGACCGTGCCTGGCGACTTCCGGGCTGTTGCCATACCGGGAGATGTCCAGGCCTTCGGCACTGATCTGCGGCTTCTTGCGCGCAATCAGGTCGGCCAGCAAGCGGCCAGAACCGCACGCCATGGTCCAGCCCAGCGTACCGTGGCCGGTGTTGAGGAACAGGTTGCGGAACGCGGTGGCACCCACGATCGGCGTACCGTCCGGGGTCGCCGGGCGCAGGCCGGTCCAGAAGCTGGCCTCGCTCAGGTCGCCGCCGCGAGGATAAAGGTCGTTGACGATCATCTCCAGCGTTTCGCGTCGACGCGGGTTCAGCGACAGGTCAAAACCGGCGATTTCAGCCATGCCGCCAACGCGGATGCGGTTGTCGAAACGGGTGATCGCGACCTTGTAGGTCTCGTCGAGAATGGTCGAGGTCGGCGCCATATCAGCATTGGTGATCGGCACGGTCAGCGAGTAACCCTTGAGCGGATACACCGGAGCCTTGATGCCCAGGGGCTTGAGCATCTGCGGCGAGTAGCTGCCCAGGGCCAGCACGTAGCGGTCGGCGGTTTCCAGCTTGCCGTCGATCCACACACCGTTGATGCGGTCACCGGCAAAGTCCAGGCGCTGGATGTCCTGGCCAAAGCGGAACTCCACCCCCAGCTTCACCGCCATTTCGGCGAGCTTGGTGGTGAACAGCTGGCAGTCGCCGGTCTGGTCGTTGGGCAGGCGCAGGGCGCCGGCGAGGATGTCTTTCACCCCGGCCAGGGCCGGCTCGACACGGGCGATGCCATCGCGGTCGAGCAGCTCATAAGGCACGCCGGACTGTTCGAGCACGGCGATGTCCTTGGCCGCAGCGTCAACCTGGGCCTGGGTGCGGAACAGCTGGGTAGTACCCAGGCTACGGTTCTCGTAGGCAATACCGGTTTCGGCGCGCAGTTCGTCGAGGCAGTCACGGCTGTACTCGGACAGACGCACCATGCGCTCCTTGTTCACTGCGTAGCGGCTGGCGGTGCAGTTGCGCAGCATTTGCGCCATCCACAGGTACTGGTCGACATCACCGGTCAGCTTGATGGCCAGGGGCGCGTGGCGCTCCAGCAGCCACTTGATGGCTTTCAGCGGCACGCCAGGGGCGGCCCAGGGCGAGGCATAGCCGGGCGAGATCTGGCCTGCGTTGGCAAAGCTGGTTTCCAGGGCCACTGCCGGCTGGCGGTCGACCACGGTCACCTCAAAGCCTTGCCGGGCCAGGTAATAGGCACTGGCGGTACCAATCACCCCGCTACCAAGTACCAATACTCGCATCGTTCATCCCTCGCACGCGGCGCACCGCTATTTTGTTGATATGGCATGGATGCGCGCAGTATAAGAATCTGAGCCCAGTGCAATTCACTATATAAAAGCCTATTATTGGCGAGAATTCTCGGCAAAATCGCCTTTCACGGAGGGGCATCCCCTATGAGAACCCAGCACCAGAGCAAACGTGAACTGGACAAGATCGACCGTAACATCCTGCGCATCCTGCAGAATGACGGGCGTATTTCCTTCACCGAACTGGGCGAGAAAGTTGGGCTTTCCACCACCCCTTGCACCGAGCGCGTACGCCGCCTGGAGCGCGAGGGCATCATCATGGGCTACAACGCCCGCTTGAATCCGCAGCACCTCAAGGGCAGCCTGCTGGTGTTCGTGGAAATCAGCCTGGACTACAAGTCCGGCGACACCTTCGAGGAGTTCCGCCGTGCGGTGCTCAAGCTGCCCCATGTGCTGGAATGCCACCTGGTATCCGGTGACTTCGACTATCTGGTGAAAGCGCGCATTTCGGAAATGGCCTCGTACCGCAAGCTGCTCGGCGACATTCTGCTGAAGCTTCCACACGTGCGCGAGTCGAAGAGCTACATCGTGATGGAAGAGGTGAAAGAGAGCCTCTGCCTGCCGATCCCTGACTGAGGCTAGACCAGCACCTGGCGCGTGCTGGCAATGAACTGGTGGACCAGCTGTTCGGCTTCGGGTTCGATCATCTGGTCCGGGCCACGGCCACGCGGGCAGGCCATGCGCGGCGTGGTGCCGAACAGGCGGCAGATCATCGGCCGTTCTTCATAGACGGTGCAGCCGTTGGGGCCCAGGTGCACGCAGTTAAGGTGCTCCAGCGCGGCATCCTGCTCGGCCTGGGTCTTGCGCGGCAAGCGAGCCATCTCTTCAGACGAGGTGGTCACCGGGCCGCAGCAGTCATGGCAGCCCGGCTCGCATTCGAATGAAGGAATGAGCTCGCGCAGGAAGTGGATCTTGTGGCGGTTGCAGGACATGGCTGGGTACAAGATTGAAAGTGAAATCCGGCTTGAATTATAGGACCAATTGCCTAGCCACGGCTTATCCTCCTACAACCAAAACCGCCACAGGACCTCGCTCATGATCCACAGCGCGCAGCACGCCGCCTCCTACTACGCCGCCAGCAGCGCGCCCCACCCGGACCATTCCTTCCTGCAAGGCGAACACAGTGCCGACGTGTGCATCGTCGGTGGTGGCTACTCGGGCTTGAACACCGCCATCGAACTGGCCGAGCGCGGCTTCTCGGTGATCCTCCTGGAAGCACGCAAGCTCGGCTGGGGCGCCAGCGGACGCAATGGCGGCCAGCTGATTCGCGGCGTCGGTCACGGCCTGGAGCAGTTTCTCCCGGTGATCGGCGAGGAAGGCGTACGCAGCCTGAGGCTGATGGGCCTGGAAGCCGTGGAGATCGTTCGCGAACGGGTCGAGCGCCACGCCATCGCCTGCGACCTGACCTGGGGCTACTGTGACCTGGCCAACAAACCCGGCGAGCTGAAGGGTTTTGCCGAGGATGCCGATGAACTGCGCAGCCTGGGCTACCGCCACGAACTGCGCTTGGTGGGCAAGGACGACATGCACAGCGTGGTGGGCTCCGACCGCTACGTCGGCGGCCTGATCGACATGGGTTCGGGCCACCTGCACCCGCTCAACCTGGCCCTGGGTGAAGCGGCCGTGGCCAGCCACCTGGGGGTGAAGCTGTTCGAACAGTCAGAGGTCACGCGCATCGACTACGGCCCTGAAGTCCAGGTGCACACCGCCCAGGGTCGGGTGCGCGCCAAGACCCTGGTGCTGTGCTGCAATGCCTACCACAACGACCTCAACCGCGAGCTGGGCGGCAAGGTGCTGCCCGCCGGTAGCTACATCATTGCCACCGAGCCGCTTGACGAAGAACGCGCCCATCAGTTGCTGCCGCAGAACATGGCCGTGTGCGACCAGCGCGTGGCGCTGGACTACTATCGCCTGTCGGCCGACCGCCGCCTGTTGTTCGGCGGTGCCTGCCACTATTCCGGGCGCGACCCGAAGGACATCGCTGCCTACATGCGGCCGAAGATGCTCCAGGTGTTCCCGCAACTGGCGGATGTGCGCATCGATTATCAGTGGGGCGGCATGATCGGCATCGGCGCCAACCGCCTGCCACAGGTCGGCCGCCTGGCCAGCCAGCCTAACGTCTACTACGCCCAGGCCTACGCGGGCCACGGCCTCAACGCCACCCACCTGGCCGCGCGCCTGCTGGGTGAAGCGATCAGCGGCCAGGAAAGCGGGCGCTTCGACCTGTTCGCCAAGGTGCCGCACGTCACCTTCCCCGGCGGCAAGCACCTGCGCTCGCCAGTACTGGCCCTGGGGATGCTCTGGCATCGCCTGAAAGAGCTCATCTAGCGCCTGCGGCCTACTGCGTCAGTCTTTCCAGAAGGGTTTGCGACCCTCGGTACGTGCCTGCTCCCAACTCAGGCCGATGTCCCGCAACTGGTCATCATCCAGTTGCAGCAGGGCCCGGCGGGTGTGCCAGCGGTGCAGCATCAGCCCCCAACGCCCGAGCCCTGCCGGTGCGTTGAAAACCTTGGTCTGCTGCCCGGCGTCCAGTTCCTTGGCCAACAGTTGCAAGCGCACATCGCTCATGCCACCCATCGCTGCTCTCTCCCATTCAGTGTGTAACCGTGGAGAAAGCATGCGCGACGACAGGTGTGGCAATACAGATCCAATACAGGCTTATTATTCCCATACAGAATTGGTCGTCTGACGCCTGAATGCTGTATTTTCAACGCAACTGTACTGGTCGCTTCCTACAAGAAGCGTAGGAGTATGCCGTGACCCTCTACCTGAACCTCGCCGAGCTGCTCGGTGCGCGCATCGAACAGGGCCTCTACCGCCCCGGCCAACGCCTGCCCTCGGTGCGCGCCCTCAGCGTGGAGCACGGCGTCAGCCTGAGTACCGTGCAGCAGGCCTACCGCATGCTCGAAGACAGCGGCATGGTCTCGCCACGGCCCAAGTCCGGCTATTTCGTCAGCGACCATCGCCACCTCCCTGCCCTGCCCGCCGTCAGCCGCCCGGCCCAACGCCCGGTGGATATCTCGCAATGGGAACAGGTGCTCGAACTGGTACGCAGTACCCCGCGTCAGGATGTGATCCAGCTCGGCCGCGGCATGCCCGACATCGACAGCCCGACCCTCAAGCCGCTGCTGCGCAGCCTCGCCCAACTGAGCCGGCGCCAGGACATGCCCGGGCTGTACTACGACAACATCCACGGCAACCTGGCCCTGCGCGAGCAGATCGCCCGGTTGATGCTCGACTCCGGCTGCCGCCTGGGCCCGGCCGACCTGGTGGTGACCACGGGCTGCCATGAGGCGCTGTCGTGCAGCATCCGTGCAGTGTGCGAGCCGGGCGATATCGTCGCGGTCGACTCGCCAAGCTTCCACGGCGCCATGCAGACCCTCAAGGGCCTGGGCATGAAGGCCCTGGAAATTCCTACCGACCCGGTCACCGGCATCAGCCTCGAAGCCCTGGAGTTGGCGCTCGATCAATGGCCGATCAAGCTCATCCAGATCACCCCGAGCTGCAACAACCCGCTCGGCTACATCATGCCCGAAGCCCGCAAGAAAGCCCTGCTGAGCCTGGCCCAGCGCTACGATGTGGCCATTCTTGAAGACGATGTGTATGGCGACCTGGCTTACACCTACCCTCGCCCGCGCACCCTCAAGTCGTTCGACGACGACGGTCGCGTGCTGCTGTGCAGTTCGTTCTCCAAGACCCTCGCACCTGGCCTGCGCATCGGCTGGGTCGCCCCCGGCCGCTACCTGGAGCGGGTGCTGCACATGAAGTACATCAGCACCGGCAGCACTGCCAGCCAGCCGCAACTGGCAATCGCCGACTTCATCGCCGCTGGCCACTACCAGCCCCATGTACGACGCATGCGCAGCCAGTACCAGCGTGGCCGCGACCTGATGAGCGACTGGGTAACCCGTTATTTCCCGCCCGGTAGCCGAGTCAGCCGGCCGCAAGGCGGTTTCATGCTGTGGGTGGAGTTGCCCGAAGATTTCGATACGCTGCGCCTGAACCGCGCTTTACTGGAGCAGGGTGTGCAGATCGCCGTGGGCAGCATCTTCTCGGCCTCGGGCAAGTTCCGTCATTGCCTTCGCATGAATTTCGCCGCGCGGCCGACACCGAAGATCGAAGCGGCCGTGCGCAAGGTTGGTGAAACCGCCCTTCGTCTACTGGCTGAAGACAACGCCCAGGCGTAACTTTGCGCCGCCTTTCGTAGTCCAACCCTTAGCGCTGTGCTGTACAGGACGATTCACCCTTGAGACTCCAGCGAGCCTTGCCTCTGCTGCTGGTGCTGCTACTCGGCCTCGATGGCTGTGCCAGCGTCGGCACGCCCCGCGAAACCAGCCAAGCGCTGCCCGCCAACGAGTCGGCCTTCGGCCGCTCGGTGTTGCGCCAGGCCGCACCCTATGACGGGCGTTCGGGCTTTCGTTTGCTGCCCAACAGCAACGAGGCCTTCCGTGCCCGCGCCGAGCTGATTCGCAACGCCCAGGCGAGCATCGACCTGCAGTACTACATCGTCCACGATGGCTTGAGCACCCGCGCCCTGGTGCACGAACTGCTGCGTGCAGCCGACCGCGGCGTACGTGTGCGCATCCTGCTCGACGACACCACCAGCGATGGCCTGGACACGATCATGGGCACCCTCGATGCCCACCCGAACATCGAGATCCGCGTGTTCAATCCGTTGCACCTGGGGCGCAGCACAGGCGTGACGCGCGCAGTCGGGCGCCTGTTCAACCTGTCGCGCCAGCACCGGCGCATGCACAACAAGTTGTTTCTGGTGGACAACAGCATGGCCATCGTCGGCGGGCGCAACCTGGGTGACGAGTACTTCGATGCCGAACCCAACCTCAACTTCACCGACATCGACCTGCTCGGGGTTGGCCCAGTGGCCGAGCAACTGGGGCACAGCTTCGACCAGTACTGGAACAGCGCCCTGAGCCGGCCGATCACCGACTTCCTCTGGCACGCCCCGGATGCCGACGACCTGCGCGCCAGCCGCCAGCGCCTGGAAGTGTCCCTGGCCCAGGCGCGGGTACAGCGCAAGGCTCTGTATGACCGGCTCATGTCCTATCAGTCGCAGCCGCGCCTGGATGTGTGGCGCAACGAGCTGATCTGGGCCCACGCCCAGGCACTGTGGGATGCGCCGAGCAAGGTGCTGGCCGAGGATGAGCCGGACCCGCAACTGCTGATGAGCCAGCAACTGGCACCGGACCTGGCCAACGTGCAGCGCGAGCTGATCCTGATGTCGGCCTATTTCGTGCCGGGTGAGCCGGGCTTGCTGTACCTGACCGGCCGGGCCGACGCCGGGGCTTCGGTCAAGCTGCTGACCAACTCGCTGGAAGCCACTGACGTGCCAGCCGTGCATGGTGGCTATGCCCCTTATCGCCGCGCGCTGCTCGAGCATGGGGTACAGCTGTTTGAACTGCGTCGCCAGCCGGGTGACCCCAGTGCCGGGCACCTGAGTTTCCGTGGCAGCTCCGACTCGAGCCTGCATACCAAGGCCATCGTGTTCGACCGGCGCAAGACCTTTGTCGGCTCGTTCAACTTCGACCCTCGCTCGGTGCTGTGGAACACCGAGGTTGGCGTACTGGTGGACAGCCCGGAGCTGGCCGAATACACCCGCGAGCTGGCCCAGCAGGGTATGGCGCCAGCGTTGAGTTACCAGGTCAAGCTGGTGGGTGACAAGCTGGTCTGGGCGACTGAGGACAATGGCCAACGGCACATGCTGACATCAGAACCAGGCGGCCTCTGGCGACGCTTCAATGCCTGGATCAGTAAGGCCGTTGGCCTGGAGAAAATGCTCTAGGCTCAGGCCGAGGCAGGCTCGAATGCTCCGCGCCTGCGGGTCAGCACCACCAGCCCGGCCGCCCCCGCCGCCATCAGCCACAGCAGCGCATGCCCGCTGATCCATTGGCTACCCGCGCCGGCCAGCAGCGGCCCGAGCAGGCAACCGATACCCCAGAGCTGCGCCACATGAGCATTGGCCCGCACCAGGGCGTCATCGCGGTAACGCTCGCCGATCAATATCAGCGACAAGGTGAACAAGCCACCGGCACTGGCACCGAACAACACCCACAGGGGCCAGATCGCGGGCGTGTCCAGCAGCAATGGAATCGCCAGGCTGGACACCATCAAGGTCACCGCGCAGCCGGTGAACAGCGCCTGCCGCGACATATGGTCGGCCAAAGCGCCGATCGGCAGCTGCAGCACCGCGTCGCCCACCACCACGGTGCTGACCATGAACAGGGCGATCTCGGTGCTGAAGCCCTGCTGCAGGCAATACACCGGCAACAAGGTAAGAATCATCGCCTCGAAGGCGGCAAACAGGGCGACAGCCCAGGCAATCACCGGCAAGCGGCGGCAGAAGGCGAACAGGTCACCGAAGGTCACGCTGCAGGCTTCGGTGCTGGGTGCGCCACCACGCCCGAGCAGCAGCAAGGGTGCCAGCAGCAGCAGACCGGTGGCGGCCCAGAAGCCGAAGTCATCATCGGAGCCGAGGAAGCCCAGCACCAACGGCCCGGCCAGCTGGCTCAGCGCGTAGCTGCTGCCGTACAGCGCCACCAGGCGACCGCGCCATTGCTCGACCACCAGCTGATTGATCCAGCTCTCGCCGAGGATGAACACCACGGTCAACGACATGCCAATGAGCAGGCGCAAGGCAAGCCACAGCGGGTAGCTTGGCAGCAGCGCCACCAGGCCAATGGACAGCGCCCCACCCCACAGGCACAGGCGCATCGCCGAGGGCACGCCGACCCAGCCTGCCAGGCGGCTGGCCAGGCTGGCACCGAGCAGCACGCCCAGCGCCGGCATTGCCGCCATCACACCGATGGCGAACCCACCGTAGCCCCAGGCCTCAAGGCGCAGGGACACCAGCGGCATGCTCACACCCAGCGCGAGCCCGACACTGAGCACCGACGCCAGCACGGCAAAGTAGGTTCCCCAACGCATTGCAGCCTCCCAGGCAGAATTCTTGAATGGCAGAAACGACGAAGCCGGGGCGGTATGAGCCGCCCCGGCTATTGTTGGGCCGCAAAGCGGCCCCCCACTGGAATTACAGCTTGATCCAGGTCGCCTTCAGCTCGGTGTACTTCTCCAGCGCGTGCAGCGACTTGTCACGGCCGTTGCCCGACTGCTTGAAGCCACCAAACGGCGCGGTCATGTCGCCGCCGTCGTACTGGTTGACCCAGACACTGCCAGCGCGCACGGCACGGGCAGTCTTGTGGGCCTTGGAGATGTCCGAGGTCCAGATGCCAGCGGCCAGGCCATACGGGGTATCGTTGGCGATGGCGATGGCTTCCTCGGCGGTGTCGAAGGCGATTACCGACAGCACTGGGCCGAAAATTTCTTCCTGGGCGATCTTCATGGCGTTGGTCACGCCGTCGAAGATGGTCGGCTCGACGTAGGTGCCACCGGTTTCTTCCAGGGTGCGCTTGCCACCGGCCAGCAGCTTGGCGCCGTCCTTGTGGCCGGCGTCGATGTACGACAGCACGGTATTCATCTGCTGGGTGTCGACCAGTGCACCGACGGTGGTCTGTGGGTCCAGCGGGTTGCCAGGCTTCCAGCCTTTGAGGGCCTCGACCACCATTGGCAGGAACTTGTCCTTGATCGAACGCTCGACCAGCAGGCGAGAACCGGCGGTGCAGACTTCGCCCTGGTTGAAGGCGATGGCGCTGGCGGCAGCTTCAGCTGCGGCTTGCAGGTCCGGGGCGTCGGCGAAGACGATGTTCGGGCTCTTGCCGCCGGCTTCCAGCCAGATGCGCTTCATGTTCGACTCGCCGGCGTAGACCATCAGCTGCTTGGCGATCTTGGTCGAACCGGTGAACACCAGGGTGTCGACGTCCATGTGCAGGGCCAGGGCCTTGCCCACGGTGTGGCCGTAGCCTGGCAGCACATTCAGCACGCCGGCCGGGATGCCGGCTTCGATCGCCAGCTGGGCGATGCGGATGGCGGTCAGCGGGGATTTTTCGGACGGCTTGAGCACCAGCGAGTTGCCGGTAGCCAGGGCCGGGGCGATTTTCCAGCAGGCCATCAGCAGCGGGAAGTTCCACGGCACGATGGCACCGACCACGCCCACCGGCTCACGGGTCACCAGGCCGAGCTGGTCGTGTGGCGTCGGGGCGACTTCGTCGTAGACTTTGTCGATGGCTTCGGCGGTCCAGTGAATGGCTTGCGCTGCGCCCGGCACGTCGATGCTGGAGGAGTCGCCGATAGGCTTGCCCATGTCCAGGGTTTCCAGCAGCGCCAGCTCTTCGACATTCTTGCGCAGCAGGTCGGCGAAGCGGATCAGCTTGGCCTTGCGCTTGGCCGGGGCCAGTTGCGACCAGACGCCGGAATTGAAGGTGGCGCGGGCGTTTTCCACGGCGCGGTTGGCGTCGGCCAGGTCGCAGCTGGCAACCTTGGCCAGGAAGCGTCCGTCGACCGGGCTCAGGCAGTCGAATGTTTCACCGGATGCGGCGTCGGTGTATTCGCCGTTGATGAAGGCGCGGCCTTCAATCTTCAGTTGCTGGGCACGTTGTTCCCAGTCCGCACGAGTCAGGGTGGTCATACGAAACTCCTCCTCTTGTTTAGGTGCAACGCCGCACTGAGGACTCACTGGCGTTGTCAGAATGCTGGCCGGGCGACGAGCGCACACGGGCAAGCGATACCCTAAACCAGGCGGGGTAAAGTATCAATATATTTGACACGAACAGCCTAAAAGCCTACTGATGTGCATTTTATTAAACAACAACAGGAGCCGCACCATGAGCATCGACAGCATCATCGACTTCGCCCAGGTTCTCACCGAGGCCGAACGCTACCGCCCTGCGGCGGAAAAAATCCTCAAGGGCGAGCCGGACCAGGCTGTCTACAACCACTATTCCAGCCCATGCGGGCAGTTCGCCGCGGGCGTCTGGGAAGGTGAGGTGGGGCAATGGACGGTGAGCTACACCGAGCATGAGTATTGCGAGATCGTCCAGGGTGTTTCTGTGCTGCGCGACCAGGATGGCGGGGCCAAGACCCTGCGTGCCGGTGATCGGTTTGTCATCCCGGCAGGCTTCAAGGGCACCTGGGAAGTGCTGGAGCCATGCCGCAAGATCTATGTGATGTTCGAGCAGAAGTAACTATGTAGCACCGGCGCCTTCACCGGCTAAGTGAGGATGATTCCCGCCCACATCGGGCCATTCTCACCAAAAAAGGTAATGCGCCATGGACAATGAAGAAGTGCTGCAAGCGCTCGCCTATCTGATCGGCACTCCCTACGAACCCTCGGTAAAAGGCATCATCACCGAAATCACTGGCCGTGCTCGCGTCGTAGGGCCCAACGAAATCAGAACCTTGGAGTTCGACATCAACCGGATTCACATCCGCACAGATGCCAACCAAATCATCCAGGGCTTCAGCTTCGCCTGACCTTGCCTTTGCTGTAGGCATAAAAAAACCCGCGCCCTTTCGGATGCGGGTTTTTTTAGGTCGCCGATCAATTACTTGATCTTGGCTTCCTTGTACACCACGTGCTTGCGAACAACCGGATCGTATTTCTTGATCTCGATTTTGTCCGGGGTGGTGCGCTTGTTCTTGTCAGTGGTGTAGAAGTGGCCGGTACCGGCACTCGAAACCAGACGGATCAATTCACGCATGATGTTCTCCCTTAAACCTTGGCGCCAGCTTTACGGATATCAACCAGAACGGCGTCGATGCCGCGCTTGTCGATGATACGCATGCCTTTGGCGGATACGCGCAGACGCACGAAACGCTTCTCGGATTCAACCCAGAAACGGTGGTGCTGCAGGTTCGGCAGGAAACGACGACGGGTTTTGTTGTTTGCGTGGGAAATGTTGTTCCCGGTTACTGGACCCTTACCAGTAACTTGACAGACTCTCGACATGACTCAGCCCTCTAAAACCACATGCCCAACCCGGCATGGGTTGGCCGCTTAATCTCTCAGTCTTTGGCGCCAGGCGCCGTGATTCTGGAGGTCTTATCGACCGGATCCGCTGATGCGACAGGCCGAGCCCCTAGAAAAGAGCGCTGCTTTATACCAGAAAGACTACGCCGCAACAACAGAAGATGAGCATTCGTGTGCTGCAAATAGCGCGCGAGCAGCATAGCGACTCGCCCGCCGCGCTGTCGACCGCTCGTCGCCAAGCAACTGAAAAAGAAGGTGGTCATTTCCGAAAACGCGCACTAGGGTAGGACGTTTCCAGACTGCGCCGGCAGATGGGCCATTGACCAGCCAAGGAGCCACCATGCGTGCTGCCGCCCTTTCCTTATTGTTCACCTCCTTGTTTGCCGCAGGCGTGGCCCAGGCCGCCCCGTTGAGTGTCTGCACCGAGGCCAGCCCCGAAGGCTTCGACGTGGTCCAGTACAACTCGCTGACCACTACCAACGCCTCGGCCGACGTCCTGATGAACCGCTTGGTCGAGTTTGACGCGGGCCAGGGCAAAGTGGTGCCGAGCCTGGCGCAGAGCTGGACGGTGTCGGCCGATGGCCTGACCTACGACTTCAAGCTGCGCGACGGAGTGAAGTTCCACACCACGCCCTACTTCAAGCCCACCCGTGAACTGAACGCCGACGACGTGCTGTTCAGCTTCCAGCGCATGCTCTACCCCGCTCACGCCTGGCACAAGACCGCGCCGGGTGGCTACCCGCACGCCCAGTCGCTGCAACTGGGCAGCCTGATCAAGGCGATCGAGGCCCCGGAGCCAAACACCGTGCGTTTCAGCTTGACCCACGCAGACGCCACCTTCCTGGCCACCCTGAGCATGGGCTTCGCGTCGATCTACTCGGCCGAGTACGCCGACAAGCTGCTCAAGGAAGGCAGCCCGGAAAAACTCAACAGCCAGCCGATCGGCACCGGCCCGTTCGTGTTCCAGCGTTTCCAGAAGGATGCCGTGGTGCGCTACCGCGCCAACCCGGATTACTTCGACGGCAAGCCGGCAGTCGACCCGCTGATCTTCGCCATCACCCCCGACGCCAACGTGCGCCTGCAGAAGCTCAAGCGGGGCGAATGCCAGGTGGCCCTGTCGCCCAAGCCGGTGGACATCGCCGAAGCCGGCAAGGACGGCAACCTCAAGGTCGCCACTACCCCGGCATTCATGACTGCCTTCGTCGCCATCAACAGCGAACATCCGCCGCTGGACAAGCCTGAAGTGCGCCAGGCGATCAACCTGGCCTTCGACAAACAGGCCTACCTCAAGGCCGTGTTCGAAGACACCGCCACCGCTGCCAACGGCCCCTACCCGCCCAACACCTGGAGCTACGCCAAGGACCTGCCCGGCTACCCGCTGGACCTGGTCAAGGCCAAGGCGATGCTGGCCAAGGCCGGCCTGGCTGATGGTTTCAGCACCACCATCTGGACCCGCCCGTCGGGCAGCCTGCTCAACCCCAACCCGAGCCTGGGCGCGCAGATGCTCCAGGCCGACCTGGCGAAGATCGGCATCAAGGCCGAGATCCGTGTGATCGAGTGGGGCGAGCTGATCCGCCGGGCCAAAGCCGGCGAACATGACCTGCTGTTCATGGGCTGGGCCGGCGACAACGGCGACCCGGACAACTTCCTCAGCCCGCAGTTTTCCTGCGCGGCGGTAAAGTCAGGGACCAACTTCGCACGGTTCTGCGATGACCGCCTGGACCAGCTGATCAGTGCCGGGCGCACCACCAACGACCAGAGCGTGCGAAGCCGGCTGTACCAGCAGGCGCAGACCTTGATCCAGCAGCAGGCACTGTGGGTGCCACTGGCGCATCCGACGGCGGCGACGCTGTTGCGCCAAGGGGTCGAGGGCTACCAGGTGAGCCCGTTCGGGCGGCTGGACTTCAGCAAGGTCTCGGCGACCAAGTAACCCTGCTCCGGCCTTTTCGCGGGCGAGCCCGCGAAGAGGCCGGCACAGGCAACGCAAAGGCCTATGCCACAATCCACCCATGTTCGACCATCGACAGCGGCTCGCCGTCGCCGATGATGATGTGATCCAGCACCCGTACATCGATCAACCCCAATCCCCGCTTCAGCGACAGCGTCAGGTGCACATCATCCTGGCTCGGCTCACTGTTGCCCGAAGGATGGTTGTGGCACAGGATCAGAGCCGCCGCGTTGTGCTGCAGCGCCCGGCGCACCACTTCGCGCGGGTAGACACTCGCACGGTCTATCGTGCCCCTGAACAGGATCTCGAACGCCAGCGGCCGGTGCTTGGTATCCAGAAACAGACAGCCGAACACCTCGCTCACTTCATGGCGCAGCATGGACTTCAGATAGCGTCGCACCGCAGCCGGGCTGTCCATGACCGACTCGCGTTCGATAGAAGTGGCCAGGTGCCTGCGCCCGATCTCCAGCAATGCCTGCAACTGGCTGTACCTCACCGGGCCCAGCCCAAGCTCACCGACGAAGGCTTCACGGTCGGCTTCCAGCAACTGACGCAAGCCGCCGAACTTCACCAGCAGACCTCGCGCCAGCTCCACGACATTGCGCCCACGCACGCCAGAGCCGAGAAACACGGCCAGTAACTCCGCATCGGTCAGGCTGCCAGCCCCGCGCTGCAACAACTTCTCCCTCGGCCGCTCTTCAGCTGGCCACTCCCTGATATTCATCCCTGCTCCCTGCCCTTGCTGCGGCCCGTTTCGGCCCTGTGTTAATCTATTTCGCTTCGCACATGCGACGTTCTGCCGCAGGCATTTTCAAACGTCGCCGCCCGCTCTCACTGGAAAAAGGCAAGCCTATGCAGCGGCTGTATCGCAAGCGCATCGTTCTCGGCGTCGGAGGTGGCATTGCCGCCTACAAAAGCGCCGAGCTGATTCGCCGACTCCTGGAGCACGGCGCGCAGGTGCGCGTCGTCATGACCCGCGGTGGTGCAGAATTCATCACCCCGCTGACCCTGCAGGCGCTGTCCGGCCACCCGGTGCACATGGATCTGCTCGACCCTGCCGCAGAAGCGGCCATGGGCCACATCGAACTGGCCAAGTGGGCCGACCTGGTACTGATCGCCCCGGCCACCGCCGACCTCATGGCGCGCCTGGCCCAAGGCATGGCCGACGACCTGCTGACCACCCTGGTGCTGGCCACCGACGCCACCGTGGCCGTGGCCCCGGCGATGAACCAGGCGATGTGGCGCGACCCGGCCACGCAAGACAATCTCGAACTGCTCAAGCGCCGTGGCATCCAGGTGTTCGGCCCGGCCTCGGGCAGCCAGGCCTGTGGCGACGTGGGCCTGGGCCGCATGCTCGAAGCCACCGACCTGGCCTGGTGCGCCGCAGAAAGCTTCAAGCGCCAGGCCCTGACCGGCAAACATGTGCTGATCACCGCCGGCCCGACCCAGGAAAACATCGACCCGGTGCGCTACATCACCAATCATAGCTCCGGGAAGATGGGCTTCGCCCTGGCCGAGGCGGCCGCCGAAGCCGGTGCTCGGGTGACCCTCGTCACCGGCCCTGTGCACCTGCAGACCCCCGACCGCGTGCAGCGTATCGATGTGGTCAGCGCACGGGACATGCTCGCAGCCTGTGAAGCCGCCATGCCGTGCGACCTGTTCATCGCGTCCGCAGCGGTCGCGGACTACCGCCCAGAGGTGGTTGCCCCGCAAAAGCTCAAGAAGGATCCTACGACCGGCGACGGCATGCTGCTGCAGATGGTGCGCAATCCCGATATCCTTGCCACCATCGCTGGCCGTGCCGACCGCCCGTTCAGCGTCGGCTTCGCCGCCGAAACCGAACACTTGCTCGATTACGCCACGCGCAAGCTCAAGGACAAGAACCTCGATCTGATCGTCGCCAATGATGTGGCCAACCCCAGCATCGGCTTCAACAGCGAGGAAAATGCCCTGACCGTGATCGACCGCCAGCAGCACCAGACCCTCTTCGCGCAGACCAGCAAGGGCAAGATCGCCCGGCAACTGGTCGCCTTCATCGCCGAACGGCTCAATCAGGTTCAATAAGTTACATGCACGCTCTTCAAGCCAAGATTCTCGACCCACGCCTGGGCAGCGAATTCCCGCTGCCGCAATACGCCACACCAGGCTCCGCCGGCCTCGACCTGCGCGCCTTGCTGAAAGAGGACACCGTCCTCGAGCCGGGCCAAACCCTGCTGATCCCGACCGGCCTGTCGATCTACATTGGCGACCCGGGTCTTGCGGCCATGATCCTGCCGCGCTCGGGCCTGGGCCACAAACACGGCATCGTGCTCGGCAACCTGGTCGGCCTTATCGACTCGGACTACCAGGGCGAACTGATGGTGTCGTGCTGGAACCGTGGCAACACGCCGTTCACCATCGCCGTCGGCGAGCGCATCGCACAGCTTGTCCTCGTTCCTGTGGTACAAGCGCATTTCGACATCGTCGAGAGCTTCGACGAGAGCCAGCGTGGCACGGGCGGCTTCGGCCATTCCGGTAGCCACTGAGCCGACCGACGACCGTTCAGGCCAAGGATGGCGAACTCTCTGGCGATTCCACCGTCCAAGCGTTCAGTTTGCGCCTGCCCAGACAAGCCTTTGATTAATGGAGCTTCCCGAGATGAACGACATGGCCCACCTGGTCCCGGCACTGCCGGAAAGCATCTTCCGCGCCTATGACATCCGCGGCGTGGTCGGCAAGACCCTGCACGGCGAAACCGCCTACTGGATCGGCCGCGCCATCGGCGCGCAGACCATTTCCCAGGGCGAACCGCAGATTTCCGTAGGCCGCGATGGCCGCCTGTCCGGCCCGATGCTGGTCGAGCAGCTGATCAAGGGCCTGGTCGACGCCGGTTGCCAGGTCAGCGATGTCGGCCTGGTGCCGACCCCGGCGCTGTACTTCGCCGCCAACGTGCTGGCCGGCAAGTCGGGCGTTATGCTCACCGGCAGCCACAACCCGTCGGACTACAACGGCTTCAAGATCGTCATCGCTGGCGATACCCTGGCCAATGAGCAGATCCAAGCCCTGCTGACCCGCCTGCAGACCAACGACGTGCCGCGCGGCAAAGGCAGCGTGCAGAAGGTCGAGATTCTCGAGCGTTACTACCAGCAGATCGTCGACGACGTGAAGCTGGCGAAAAAGCTCAAGGTCGTGGTCGACTGCGGCAACGGTGCCGCTGGCGTGATCGCGCCACAGCTGATCGAAGCCCTGGGCTGCGATGTCATCCCGCTGTTCTGCGAGGTGGACGGCAACTTCCCCAACCACCACCCGGACCCGGGCAAGCCGGAAAACCTCGAAGACCTGATCGCCAAGGTCAAGGAAACCGGTGCCGACATCGGCCTGGCCTTCGACGGCGATGGTGACCGCGTGGGCGTGGTGACCAACACCGGCAGCATCGTCTACCCAGACCGCCTGCTGATGCTCTTCGCCCTCGACGTGCTGGAGCGCAACCCAGGCGCCGAGATCATCTTCGACGTCAAATGCACCCGCCGCCTGACCCCGCTGATCGAACAGCATGGTGGCCGCGCGCTGATGTGGAAGACCGGCCACTCGCTGATCAAGAAGAAGATGAAACAGACCGGCTCGCTGCTGGCTGGCGAGATGAGCGGGCACATCTTCATCAAGGAGCGCTGGTACGGTTTCGACGACGGCATCTACAGCGCCGCGCGCCTGCTGGAGATCCTCAGCAAGGCCTCGCAGAACGCCGAAGACCTGTTCGCCGCCTTCCCGAACGATATTTCCACGCCGGAAATCAATATTGATGTGACCGACGAGGGTAAATTCAGCATCATTGATGCACTGCAACGCGACGCCCAGTGGGGCGATGCCAACCTGACCACCATCGACGGTGTGCGGGTCGACTACCCGAAAGGCTGGGGCCTGGTCCGCGCTTCCAACACCACGCCGGTGCTGGTGCTGCGTTTCGAGGCTGAAAGCGACGCCGAGTTGCAACGTATCAAGGATGTTTTCCGTGCCCAGTTGCTGCGGGTTGCCCCTGAGCTGCAACTGCCGTTCTGACCGACTATCTGTTCCTTACAGGAGCCCTGCATGACCCTCGATCGCGATGCCGCTTCCCATGTAGCCGAGGTTTTGTCCGAAGCACTGCCTTACATTCGCCGCTTTGTCGGCAAGACCCTGGTGATCAAGTACGGCGGCAACGCGATGGAGAGCGAGGAGCTCAAGACCGGCTTTGCCCGGGACATCGTGCTGATGAAAGCCGTGGGCATCAACCCGGTGGTCGTGCACGGTGGCGGCCCGCAGATCGGTGACCTGCTCAAGCGCCTGTCGATCGAGAGCCACTTCATCGATGGCATGCGCGTCACCGACGCCGCGACCATGGACGTGGTGGAGATGGTCCTCGGCGGCCAGGTCAACAAGGACATCGTCAACCTGATCAACCGCCACGGCGGCAGCGCCATCGGCCTGACCGGCAAGGACGCCGAGCTGATTCGTGCGAAGAAGCTCACCGTCACCCGCCAGACCCCGGAGATGACCCAGCCGGAAATCATCGACATCGGCCACGTCGGCGAAGTGGTCAGCGTCAACACCGACCTGCTGAACATGCTGGTGAAGGGCGACTTCATCCCGGTGATCGCGCCAATCGGCGTGGGCGCCAACGGTGAGTCGTACAACATCAACGCCGATCTGGTGGCGGGCAAGGTGGCCGAAGCACTGAAGGCTGAAAAGCTGATGCTGCTGACCAACATCGCCGGCCTGATGGACAAGCAGGGCCAGGTCCTGACCGGCCTGACCACCGAGCAGGTCAATGAACTGATCGCCGACGGCACCATCTACGGCGGCATGCTGCCGAAGATCAAGTGCGCACTGGAAGCGGTCCAGGGCGGCGTCAACAGCTCGCACATCGTCGACGGCCGCGTGCCGAACGCGGTGCTGCTGGAGATCTTCACCGACAGCGGCGTCGGCACTTTGATCACCAACCGCAAGCGTCACGCATAACCGGCACCGGCAGAAACAAAAAAGGCGACCCTCTCACGAAGGTCGCCTTTTTTCGTTAACGGGCCAGGATCAGATCCCGTACTGCGCCCGATAGGCTTCCACAGCCGGCAGATGCTGCTTGAGCTGCGGGTCGTCCGCCAGGAACTCCAGTACCTGGGTCAACGAAACGATGCTGACCACAGGAATACCGAAGTCACGCTCCACTTCCTGGATCGCCGACAGCTCGCCATTGCCGCGCTCTTCGCGGTTCAGCGCGATCAGCACGCCAGCGGCCTTGGCCTGCTGGGCGTTGATGATCTGCATCACTTCGCGAATCGCGGTACCGGCAGTGATCACGTCGTCGATGATCAGCACGTCACCGGCCAGCGGTGCGCCCACCAGGCTGCCGCCTTCGCCGTGATCCTTGGCTTCCTTGCGGTTGAAGCACCACGGCACGTCGAGCTGATGCTGATCTGCCAGGGCCACCGCAGTGGTTGCTGCCAGGGGAATACCCTTGTAGGCCGGGCCGAACAACACGTCGAACGGGATCTTGCTGTCGACGATGGCTGCCGCGTAGCAACGGCCCAGTTGCGCAAGGGCGGAACCGGTGTTGAACAGGCCGGCATTGAAGAAATACGGGCTGGTACGGCCCGATTTCAGGGTGAACTCACCGAAGCGCAGCACGCCGCGATCGATGGCAAAACGGATGAAGTCGCGCTGATACGGCTGCATGTAAGGTCCCGGACACCACGGATTTAGCTAAATGGGTTGAGCTCGGGTATCATACACGCACGAGATTTTTGGGGCCATTTATGCGGATCATCAGTGTGAACGTGAATGGCATTCAGGCTGCGGCCGAGCGTGGATTGCTCAGCTGGCTGCAAGCCCAGAATGCCGACGTCATCTGCCTTCAGGATACCCGCGCCTCGGCCTTTGAACTCGACGACCCAGCTTTCCAGCTCGATGGCTATTTCCTTTATGCCTGCGACGCGGAGGTACCCGCCCAAGGTGGCGTGGCACTGTACTCGCGCATGCAGCCCAAGGCAGTCATCACCGGCCTGGGTTTCGAGACAGCCGACCGCTACGGGCGTTATCTGCAAGCAGATTTCGACAAAGTCAGTATTGCCAGCCTGCTGCTGCCTTCGGGTATGAACGGCGACGAAGACTTGAACCAGAAATTCAAGTTGATGGACGACTTCGCCAAGTACCTGGACAAACAGCGTCGCAAGCGTCGCGAATACATCTATTGCGGCTCGTTCTACGTGGCGCAGCAGAAGCTTGACATCAAGAACTGGCGTGACAGCCAGCAGTCGCCGGGCTTCCTGCCGCCAGAACGGGCGTGGATGGATGCGATCACCGGCGACATGGGCTATGTCGATGCCTTGCGCGAAGTCAGCCGTGAAGGCGACCAGTACAGCTGGTGGCCGGACAACGAACAGGCCGAGATGCTCAACCTGGGCTACCGGTTCGACTACCAGATCCTCACCCCGGGCCTGCGCCGCTTCGTGCGCAATGCCCGCCTGCCGCGTCAGCCGCGCTTCTCCCAGCATGCGCCGCTGATTGTCGACTACGACTGGACGTTGACCATCTGAGCCCTGCTCAGACACAAAAAAGCCGACAGTGATGTCGGCTTTTTTGTGTCTGTAGGAACAGTCAGTCGGCCAATGCGGCGTTCTGCAGTTCGAAGATTTCGCTCATGCCCTTTTGCGCCAGCGCCAGCATGGCGTTGAAGTCTTCAGGCTGGAACGGCGCACCTTCGGCAGTGCCCTGTACTTCGATGAAACCACCGGCGCTGGTCATGACCACGTTGAGGTCGGTTTCCGCAGCGGAATCTTCCAAGTAGTCCAGGTCGAGTACCGCTTCGCCCTGGTACATGCCCACCGATACGGCAGCGATCATGTGCTTGAGCGGGTTGCCGGCCTTCAGGCCACCGCGCTTCTTGATCACGGCCAGGGCGTCGCACAGGGCGACCATGGCGCCAGTGATCGAAGCGGTGCGGGTGCCGCCATCGGCCTGGATCACGTCGCAGTCGATGTACAGGGTGATGTCACCGAGCTTGCTCATGTCCAGGGCGGCGCGCAGCGAACGGCCGATCAGGCGCTGGATTTCCAGGGTGCGGCCACCTTGCTTGCCACGGCTGGCTTCGCGCTGGTTACGCTCGCCGGTGGAACGCGGCAGCATGCCATACTCGGCGGTCAGCCAACCTTGGCCCTGGCCTTTGAGGAAGCGCGGTACGCCGTTTTCGACGCTGACCGTGCAGATGACCTTGGTGTCACCGAACTCGACCAGTACCGACCCTTCGGCGTGCTTGGTGTAGTTGCGGGTGATGCGGATCGAGCGGAGCTGATCGGCGGCGCGACCACTTGGACGTTTCATCTGGGATACCTGTACTGGGACTTTGAATCTGCCCGCCATTATAGTGCCCGTCGCCCCCAGAGGACATGCCTATTGTCGCGCCCCCGGCAGCCTGTCGCCTTTTCCCACTCACTGGCACGTGCTCTGTAACATGGGCGGATTGGGCGTCACGTGCGCACTGCGCTACAATCGCGCGCCTTCAATTCATTTACGCGAGGTACTTCCCATGGTGCACAGCATGACCGCTTTTGCTCGTGTCGAGCGCGCAGGCAGCCAAGGCACCCTGGTCTGGGAACTGCGCTCGGTCAACCACCGTTACCTTGAGCCTCACCTGCGCCTGCCGGACGCCCTGCGCGACCTGGAAGGCGCGGTACGTGAAGGTCTGCGCCAGGGCCTGTCGCGCGGCAAGGTCGAATGCACCCTGCGCCTGCACGAAGACAGCAACGGCAAGCCGCTCAAGGTCGACCGCGAGCGCGCCGCGCAGCTGGTCGCCGCCGCTGAGGAGGTGGCCGGCCTGATCAAGCAGCCGGCTGCACTCAACCCGCTGGAAGTGCTGTCCTGGCCGGGCGTGCTGGTGGCCGACGCCACTGACCCCCAGGCCCTGAACGCCGAAGCCGTGGCGCTGTTCGACGAGGCCCTGGCCGAGCTCAAGGCCGGGCGCCTGCGCGAAGGCCAGGAGCTGGCCCGGCTGATCAACGAACGCCTGGACAACATGACCACCGAGGTCACCACCCTGCGCGCCCTGGTGCCGCAGATGCTCGCCGCCCAGCGCCAGAAGATCATCGACCGATTCGGCGACCTCAAGGCCGAGCTCGACCCGCAGCGCCTGGAGCAGGAAATGGTGCTGCTGGCACAGAAGAGCGACGTCGCCGAGGAACTCGACCGCCTCAGCACTCACGTCAACGAAGTGCGCCGGGTGCTCAAGTCCGGCGGTGCCGCCGGCCGGCGCCTGGATTTCCTGATGCAGGAACTCAACCGAGAAGCCAACACCCTGGGCTCCAAGGCCTTCGACCCACGCAGCACGCAAGCGGCGGTCAACCTGAAGGTGTTGATCGAACAGATGCGTGAACAAGTACAGAACATCGAGTAAGGCCACCCCGACCATGAATCAAAGCAGCGGCACCCTATATATCGTTTCGGCACCGTCCGGCGCCGGCAAGACCAGCCTGGTCACCGCCCTGATCAAGGCCGACCCGCGCGTCAGCGTCTCGGTCTCGCACACCACCCGCGCCATGCGCCCGGGCGAAGAACACGGCGTGAACTACCACTTCGTCAGCCATGACGATTTCAAGGGGCTGATCGCCAAGGGTGACTTCCTCGAGCACGCCGAAGTGTTTGGCAATTTCTACGGGACTTCACGCAGTGCGCTGCAAGAGGTGCTGGACCGGGGCAACGACCTGATTCTGGAGATCGACTGGCAAGGCGCCCAGCAGGTGCGCAAGTTGATGCCCGAGGCACGTTCGGTGTTCATCCTGCCGCCGAGCCAGCAGGCCCTGCGCGAGCGCCTGGATGGCCGTGGCCAGGACAGCGAAGAGATCATCGCCGGGCGCATGAAGGAAGCGGTCAGCGAGATGGTGCACTACGACGAGTATGAGTACGTCATCATCAACGACGACTTCGGCGTGGCGCTTGAGGAGTTGAAAGCGGTATTCGTGGCCAACCGATTGCTGCTGAACAAGCAACAGCAACGTTACAGCGGGCTGCTGAAAGAACTGCTCGCCTGATACACCGAAAGGGGCCGCTTTGCGGCCCCTTTGCATTAGTCCTGCAGTGGCAGGGTGGCCTGCTGACGCAGGGTAGCCCCGAGGAAGTAAGCCGGCGCACGCATCCGCGAGATCATCATCAGCACGATCCCCAGTGCCGAAATGATCGCCGCAATCACGAACACCAAGCCCAGCCCGGCCACATGCGAGCCGCTGCCAAAGTCCGGCGAGGCGCTGTCGATGGCCGTGCGCACGAAGATTACCGACAGGATCACCCCTCCCACCAAAGGGCACAGGCCGCGCATGAAGAAGTGGCGCAGGCTGCCGAACAGGCTGTCACGGAAGTACCAGACGCAGGCGAACGCCGTCAGCGAATAGTAGAAGCAGATCATCATGCCCAGCGCCGTGATGGTGTCTGCCAGCACGTTCTCGCTCAGGGTACGCATGGTCACGTAGAACAGGCCTGCCGCCACACCGGCGCAAATGGTCGCGTAACGCGGCGTTTGCGAACGCGGGCAGACGCTGGCGAATTTCTGCGGCACCGCGCCGTAGTAACCCATGGCCAGCAGCGTGCGCGCCGGCGACACGAAGGTCGACTGCAGCGACGCCGCGGTACTCGCCAGCACCGCGATCGACATCAGGATCGCCAACGGCCCCATCACCGGCCCCGCCAGGTGTGCGAACACGTTTTCCTGGATGCGCGGGTTGTTCAGGCCCAGGCCTTGCTCGCTGATGCCGGCGAACTGCAGGGTGGCAATGGCGGTAACCAGGTACAGGCCAAGGATCAGCAGCACCGTCCAGGTGGCCGCCTTGCCCGGCACCTCGTCACTGCCAACCGACTCTTCGCTGACGGTCAGGCACACGTCCCAGCCCCAGAAAATGAAGATCGACAGCGACAGCCCCGCGGCAAAGGCCGAGAACGACTCGACACCGAACGGGTTGAACCAGGCGAAATCGAACTCCAGCGGTGGCGGCGCGGTGGTGCCGCCGAAGGCCGCGAAGGCAAAGCCGAGCAATACCATCAGCTGCAGCGCCACCAGCCCGTATTGCACGGTCATGGTGGTGGCCATGCCGCGGCAGCAGATCCACACCGCCATGGCGATGAACACGCAGCAGGTGGTGATGTTGATCAACAGGTTGTCGGCCAGCGCCGCCAACTCATGGTGGCCGGTGATCTGGCTGAGGAACAGATAGAAGAAGTCGACGGCAACACCCGCCAGGTTGGACAGCACGATGGTGGTGGCCACGACCAGCCCCCAGCCACCGATCCAGCCGATCATCGGGCCAAAGGCGCGGGCCGACCAGGTAAACGAAGTGCCGCTGTCCGGCTCGGCCGAATTCAGCTCGCGGTAGCCCAGGGCAACCAGCAGCATCGGCAGGAAGCCGACAATGAACACGGCGGGAAGATGAGCACCGACCTCACGTACGGTCGGGCCAAGGGCGCCGGTCAGGGTGTAGACCGGGGCGATGGTGGAAATGCCCAGCACCACGCTGGCCAGCAGGCCAAGTCGGCCCTTGGCCAAGCCTTTGCTGCGCTGAGTGCTGCCCGAGTCGGCCACATCGGGTGGGCGGCCGGCTTCTGTGTAATTGCTCATGAGTTTTTGCCGTAACTATTGGAATTGTTTTCACAGGCCCTGTTCCCAAGGCCTGCTTCCACTCATTGAAAGCGCGCTGCCGGGGGTGAGTCATCCCGGACTTTTGGCTGACTTCTGTCAGACCTCCCGTGCAGCATGGGCAATACAGGCCTCGCGGAACGCCTGGAAAAGGCTCCGGGAGACCGGGTTGTCGGCGAAACGCCATTCAGGGTGCCACTGCACGCCAAGTACAAAGCCCGGCGCGTCAGGCATCGACACTGCTTCGATCAGGCCATCCGGGGCCCGTGCCTCGACCCGCAGGCCTGGGGCCAGGCGGTCGATGCCCTGGCTGTGCAGCGAGTTGACCTCGAACTGCGCAGCCAGGCCCAGGCGCTCGAACAACCCGCCAGGCGCAACGCTGACGGGATGACGAGGGCCGTATTGCACCTCCAGGGGTGCATCCTCAGGTTCACGATGGTCCATGTAGCCGGGCAGCTCATGCACACGCTGGTGCAAGCTGCCGCCCAAGGCCACGTTCAGTTCCTGGAAGCCACGGCAGATGCAGAACACCGGCACGCCGGCGGCAATCGCCGCCTGCAGCAGCGGTAGGGTCAGCCGATCACGGGCAAGGTCGTGCCGGGTCCCTTCGGCGCTGGCGGCGCCATTGTAATGATGCGGCTCGATATTTGAAGGCGAGCCGGTAAAAACAATACCGTCGAGCTGGGCCAGCAGCGCCTGAGTATCACTGCCGCCGTCGCGGGCCGGCAGGATCAGCGGCAATCCGGCGAAGCCGGCGGCCTCCACGTACTTGTCGCCCACCGTGTGCGACGAGTTCTTCCCCACCTGCTGACGGCAGGCGCTGATACCGATCAAGGGGACCGCAATTGCGCTCATGGGCTTACACCGTGTGCAGGTACCAGTTGTACTCGAGGTCGGAAATCGAAACTTCGAACTCGGCCAGCTCACTTTCCTTGCAGGCCACGAAGATATCGATGTAGTCCGGGCTGATGTATTGGTTGAGGACTTCACTGTCATCCAGCGCACGCAGGGCGTCGCGCAGGTTGTTCGGCAGGCTCTGCTCCAGCTGTTCGTAGGAGTTGCCTTCGATCGGTGCACTTGGCTCGATCTTGCTGGTCAGGCCGTGGTGAATGCCGGCCAGGATGGCCGCCAGCATCAGGTACGGGTTGGCATCGGCGCCGGCCACGCGGTGCTCGATGCGCACGTTGTCGCTACTGTCGGTCGGTACGCGCACGGCCACGGTGCGGTTGTCCAGGCCCCAGCTCGGCGCGTTCGGTACGTAGAACTGCGCACCGAAGCGGCGGTAGGAGTTGATGTTCGGGCACAGGAAGGCCATCGACGCCGGCATGGTCTCGAGTACACCGCCGATGGCGTGGCGCAGGGCGTCGCTTTGCAGCGGGTCTTCATTGGCGAAGATGTTCTTGCCTGTTTTCTTGTCCAGCAGCGAGATGTGCACGTGCAGGCCGTTGCCCGCCTGGCCCGGGTAGGGCTTGGCCATGAAGGTGGTGTCCATTTCATGGTCGTAGGCGACGTTCTTGATCAGGCGCTTGAGCAGGATCGCATAGTCGCAGGCCTTCATCGGGTCGGCGACGTGGTGCAGGTTGACCTCGAACTGCGCCGGGGCACTTTCCTTGACGATGGCATCGGCAGGCAGGCCTTGCTCCTTGGCCGCTTCGAGCATGTCCTGCAGGCAGTCGGCGTATTCGTCGAGGTCGTCGATCAGGTACACCTGGGTCGACTGCGGGCGCTTGCCCGAGATTGGCGAGCGGGGCGGTTGCGGGCGACCGTTGAGGTTGTCCTGGTCGATCAGGTAGAACTCCAGCTCGAACGCGGCGCAGATATCCAGGCCCATGGCGTCGAACTTGCTCACCACCTGGCGCAGCACTTCGCGCGGGTCGGCGAAGAACGGCTCACCGTCGAGTTCGTGCATGGTCATCAGCAGCTGTGCGGTCGGGCGCTTCTGCCACGGCTCGTCGGACAGCGTGCCGGCAATCGGGTAGCAGATGCGGTCGGCGTCACCGATGTCCAGGCCCAGGCCGGTGCTTTCCACGGTCGAGCCATTGATGTCGAGGGCGAACAACGAGGCCGGCAGGTTGATACCTTTCTCGTACACCTTGTGCAGGCTGGCGCGCTCGATGCGCTTGCCGCGTACCACGCCGTTCATGTCGGAAATCAGCAGATCGACGTACTGCGTATCCGGATGGGCCTGAAGGAAGTCATTCATCTCGCTGGAAGTACTGGCGCACGGGGTGACCGACGTCATGGCTTACATCCTATGATTTGCTGCGGCGATGTGGGGGATACGGCTGGCGCCTCACGGGCGACGATGGTTGCAGCTGTTGTTCTTTTCACTTTCCCATCGTGGGGATTGGTTGCCCGACCGGGCGCATTGATTCCCGGGGGCCGTTTCACTATAAAATGGCCCTCACGCAACAGACATTGGCAATTCGGCAAGCAGAGCGTGCACCAATGCAATATCAGATTACCCACGCCGACCTCTCCCTGGTCCTGGCACTGGAACGCGGGCGCTCACTGGCCAAGGCCGCCGAACTGCTCAAGGTCGACGTTTCGACCGTGTTCCGCTCGATTCGCCGGCTGGAGTCGGCGCTGGGCACCGCGCTGTTCGTGAAAAGCCGCAAAGGCTACCTGCCGACGGACACGGCCCAGGCCCTGGCCGAGCAGGCCGAGCGCGCTGAACAGGCGCTGGATGCCGCACGCATCGCCATGACCAGCGGCGAGCAGGTGGTCAGCGGCACCGTGCGCCTGACCTGCACAGAGGCAGTGATGCACAGCCTACTGCTGCCGGCGCTGGCGGCGTTCATGCCGAACTACCCGGCGTTGTCGCTGGAGATGGGCACCTCCAATACCTTCGCCAACCTCAGCCGGCGCGATGCCGACATCGCACTGCGCCTGACCAATACGCCGCCGGAGCATCTGGTGGGTCGTTGCCTGGGTTCCACATCTTATGTGATCTGCGGTCAGCCGCAGTGGCGCGAGCGCCTGAACGAGTCGGCCAGCAGCGTGCCGTGGATCGCCCCGGACGATTCCATGCAGGACCACCCCACCGTGGTCTGGCGCAACCAGCAATTCCCAGGGCTGAGCCCGCGCTACCAGTGCAGCGGCATGTCGACCATCGCCCAGCTGGTGAGCACCGGGCTGGGCGTGGCGGCATTGCCCGACTATATGGTGCATGCGCTGCCGGGGGTCGACGCGTTGAGCGGGCCGCTGCCAGGCTGCGATACCCAGCTGTGGCTGCTGACGCGGCCGGATTGCCGGGCGTTGCGCTCGGTGCAGACGCTGTTCGAGGAACTGACGCCGCGGTTGCGGGATGCGATGCTCTGAGGTTATCGTCAGAAGCATGCATCGAGGGTGTCTGTTCCGGCCCTTTCGCAGCTGAAGCCGCTCCCACAGGGTACGGTGATACGCAGGCCTGACGAGGTAGCCGACAAAACAGCGCTTCCCTATTGGCTGGTGATTTTTTAAACTATCGAGTCCGCCTGCCCATATTGGGCTGCACGCCTACCGCATTTGCTACTGAGGAAGACCATGGCCCGCGTAACTGTTGAAGACTGCCTGGAACACGTGGATAACCGTTTTGAGCTGGTCATGCTCTCGACCAAGCGCGCCCGTCAGCTGGCTACCGGCGGCAAAGAGCCACGCGTAGCGTGGGAAAACGACAAGCCGACCGTGGTCGCCCTGCGCGAAATCGCCGAAGGTATCGTTACCCCTGAGTTCATCGCCGCCGAAGAGATCGTCACCGAGGATCCGGTCTTCGCCGCGTTCGAGGACGAGTCCAACGAGGCTGTCTGATCGATGCCCTGTCGACGTCGCGCGGCACAAGGCCCTCTTCCTCGGCAAGAGGTGAAACCATGCCGGGCATAGAAGCCTTAGCCGAACGGCTGTCGACCTACCTGGGCCCCGAACAGGTCAACCTGGTTCGCCGCGCCTATTTCTACGCCGAACAGGCACACGACGGGCAGCGCCGCCGCAGCGGCGAGCCCTACGTGACCCATCCGCTGGCCGTAGCCAGCATCCTCGCCGACATGCACATGGACCATCAGAGCCTGATGGCAGCCATGCTGCACGACGTGATCGAAGACACCGGCATCGCCAAGGAAGCCCTCTGCCAGCAATTTGGCGAGACCGTGGCCGAACTGGTCGATGGGGTCAGCAAGCTGACCCAGATGAACTTCGAGACCAAGGCCGAGGCGCAGGCCGAAAACTTCCAGAAGATGGCCATGGCCATGGCCCGCGATATTCGCGTGATCCTGGTCAAGCTGGCCGATCGCCTGCACAACATGCGCACCCTGGAAGTGCTGTCTGGCGAAAAACGCCGGCGCATCGCCAAGGAAACCCTTGAGATCTACGCCCCCATCGCCAACCGCCTGGGGATGCACACCGTGCGCGTGGAGTTCGAGGACCTCGGCTTCAAGGCCATGCACCCGATGCGTTCGTCGCTGATCCACCGGGCGGTGAAGAGCGCACGCGGCAACCGTAAAGAGATCGTCGCCAAGATCGAGCACTCGCTGGCCAACTGCCTGGCCGCAGACGGTATCGAGGGCGAGGTCAGCGGCCGGCAGAAACACCTCTATGGCATCTACAAGAAGATGCGTGGCAAGCGCCGCGCCTTCAACGAGATCATGGACGTGTACGCCTTCCGCATCATCGTCGACAAGGTCGACACCTGCTACCGCGTGCTCGGCGCCGTGCACAACCTGTACAAGCCGCTGCCCGGTCGCTTCAAGGATTACATCGCGATCCCCAAGGCCAACGGCTACCAGTCGTTGCACACCACGCTGTTCGGCATGCACGGCGTGCCCATCGAAATCCAGATCCGCACCCGCGAGATGGAAGAGATGGCCAACAACGGCATCGCCGCACACTGGCTGTACAAGTCCAACGATGACGAGCAACCCAAGGGCAGCCATGCCCGGGCGCGTCAGTGGGTCAAGGGCATCCTCGAGCTGCAGCAACGTGCCGGCAACTCGCTGGAATTCATCGAAAGCGTGAAGATCGACCTGTTCCCGGACGAGGTCTACGTGTTCACGCCCAAAGGCCGGATCATGGAGCTGCCCAAAGGCTCTACCGCCGTCGACTTCGCCTACGCGGTGCACACCGACGTTGGCAACAGCTGCATCGCCTGCCGCATCAACCGCCGCCTGGCACCATTGTCCGAGCCGCTGCAGAGCGGCTCGACGGTGGAAATCGTCAGCGCCCCGGGCGCACGGCCGAATCCGGCCTGGCTCAATTTCGTGGTCACCGGCAAGGCGCGCACGCACATTCGCCATGCCCTCAAGCAGCAGCGCCGCTCCGAGTCGATCAGCCTCGGCGAGCGCCTGCTGAACAAGGTGCTGACCGGTTTCGACAGCAGCCTGGAGAAAATCCCCCAGGAGCGTATCCAGGCGATTCTCGCCGAGTACCGCCTGGAGCTGATCGAAGACCTGCTCGAAGACATCGGCCTGGGCAACCGCATGGCCTACGTGGTCGCCCGCCGCCTGCTGTCGGCCGAAGGCGAGCAGCTGCCGGCGCCGGAAGGTCCGCTGGCGATCCGCGGGACCGAAGGCTTGGTGCTGAGCTACGCCAAGTGCTGCACGCCGATCCCGGGCGACCCGATCGTCGGCCACCTGTCAGCAGGCAAGGGCATGGTCGTGCACCTGGAAAATTGCCGCAACATCAGCGAAATCCGCCATAACCCAGAGAAGTGCGTGCAGCTCTCCTGGGCCAAGGACATCGCTGGCGAATTCAATGTCGAGCTGCGTGTCGAGCTTGAACACCAGCGCGGCCTGATCGCCCTGCTGGCCAGCAGCGTCAACGCTGCCGACGGCAACATCGAGAAGATCAGCATGGACGAACGCGACGGCCGTATCAGCGTGGTCCAACTGGTGGTCAGCGTGCACGACCGTGTGCACCTGGCGCGTGTGATCAAGAAGCTGCGTACCTTGACCGGCGTGGTCCGCATCACCCGCATGCGTACGTAGTCCGCCAACCGCAAGGAGTCATCATGAGCAAGACCGTAATCAACAGCGACAAGGCCCCTGCCGCTATCGGCACCTACTCCCAGGCGATCAAGGCCGGCAACACCGTCTACATGTCGGGCCAGATCCCGCTGGACCCGAAGACCATGGAACTGGTCGAAGGCTTCGAAGCCCAGACCGTGCAGGTGTTCGAGAACCTCAAGTCCGTGGCTGAAGCAGCTGGCGGTTCGTTCAAGGACATCGTCAAGCTGAACATCTTCCTCACCGACCTGAGCCACTTCGCCAAGGTCAACGAGGTGATGGGCCGCTACTTCGAACAGCCCTACCCAGCCCGCGCCGCCATCGGCGTTGCTGCACTGCCGAAAGGCGCCCAGGTCGAAATGGACGCCATCCTGGTCATCGAATGATGCCCCTGGTGACGGGCGCCCTGCCCGTCACCCTCCTCTGCAAGGTTATCCCGTCATGCGTCAAGCACTGCCCCTCGCGCTGGCAGCCCTGCTTCTGGGCGGCTGCGCCAGCCACAAACCCGAAGATTTCAACGGTACCTGGATCAACCAGGACGCCATCAAGGCCGCCATCAAGGGCGACAGCCTGCGCCAAGCCCTGAACGAACACGGCCCGGTCTTCGAGTGGAAGCTCGATGTGAGCAGCCAGCGAGCCAGCTACAGCAATGGCTTCGAGGCGGCCGACGGCCAGCTGAGCGCCAACGACAAGCAATGGCAGGCCAGCTTCCCAGGCGGCCAGACCGAATTGCTGGCACTCGACGGCGACGAGCTCGAAGCCACCGACCAGAGCGGCGCCAAGCAGACCTTCGTGCGCGCCAAGCAACCTGGCAATACGCCGCTGGGTGGCAGCTTCGAGAAGGCGCTGTACCAGGCCTACCTCGGTGGCGACTGGAAGATCATCGAAGGTCAGGGCAAGGGCGCCACCGTACACTTCAGCGATACCGGCAACGTCACCGGCCTGCCAGGCCCTGACCGTTTCGCCCTGTGCCTGGCCGGCGACTGCGCCAGCATGGGTGGCAACAACGACAGCCTGTGGCTGGAGCGTAATCAGCGTGGCGCGCCGTTCATCTTCAAGCGTGATGGCGACAAGCTGGCGATCTTCCAGGCGGTGAACACTGCCCATGCGGACGAGATTCCGCAGCTTGCAGCCGGCACACAGCAGTGGGTGCTGGAGCGGGACTGAAGACCGCTCTCAAACCGAACGCTGCCCCTGTAGGAGCGGGCTTGTCCCGCGAAGAAGACCCCGCGGAGCCTGGCACCGGCTTTGCCGGTGTTCGCGGGGCAAGCCCGCTCCTACAAAAAACCAGCCAAGCGGCGAATTCAGCGTTTGCCCGCCAGAATCGCCGCATAGCCTTCCTTGTAGCTCGGATACTCCGGCGCCCAGCCCAACGCCCGCACCCGGGCATTGCTGCAACGCTTGCTGCCCGTACGGCGCACCCGCTGCTCATCGGACCACTCGGTAACCCCCATGTACGCGCGCAGCCAAGCCACCACATCGGCCAGCGGCGCCGGGTCGTCGTCGACACCGATGTAGCAATCCTCCAGCGCCACACCATCGGCATCGGCCTGCAGCAGGAACGCCATCAGGCTTGCGGCATCCTCGGCATGAATCCGGTTGCCATACAGCGGCGGCTCCTCGGCGACCCGATACCCTTGCCGTACCTGGCTCAGCAGCCACTCGCGACCCGGGCCGTAGATGCCGGTCAGGCGAATCACGCTTGCAGGCATGCCACTGGCCAGCGCCAACCCTTCGGCCTCAAGCATCACCTTCCCGGAATAACCTTCAGGTTCGGTGGGTGCGGTTTCGTCGATCCATTCGCCTTCCTTTTGCGCGAATACGCTGCTGCTGGAGACGAACAGCAAGCGCCGTGGGCGCTGACCGCGCTCGGCCAGCCACGTCAGCACATGGCGCAAACCGTCGACGTAGGCGGACTGATAACCCGCCTCATCGTGCTGGCTGGCGGCTACGCAATACACCAGGTAGTCCGGCGAGCGTGGTGGCCAGGCCTGGGGGATGCCGGGCTCGGAAAGGTCGGCGGCGATCGGGTGAACACCTTCTGGAAGCTGCTCGACCGAGCGACGCAAGCCACTGACTTGCCAACCCATAGCCAGCAACTGAAGGGCGAGTCGGCTACCTACATCACCACACCCCACGATTACCGCTGAAAGATCTGACATTCACGTAGCCCTTTTCTTAAAGGCTCACACTATAGGGATTACACGATCAGCGGCTAGACCAAAGGTGAAAAAAGCAACAAGATTACTTTTGTTAACAAGAATTACTTGCAATAATGGCACCCCTATCTGTTCTCGGCCGATCTCGAGGCCTTGGAGAACGCACACTTTCTTCTTCATCAGGTCCGGCCAGCATGACACGTACTCAACCTTCCGCTTCGCCAACCCCGTCGCGCGCCTGGCGCGCCATCGCCGCGCTGATGTTCAGCCTGGTGCTGGCCCCGGTGGCCATGGCCGATGAGCCTGCCGCCAACGCCGCTACCCCGGCTGCCGCTGCCGCTCCGGCCACCCCGGCACCGGCTGCTGTCGAAGGCCAGGCCGCAACGCCGGTCGAAGCGCCTGTCGCCGCCGACCCGGCGGTCCAGGAACTGGTTGAAGACACCTCGCTGGGCATGGCCCACGACCTGTCCCCATGGGGCATGTACAAGAACGCTGACATCGTCGTCAAAATCGTGATGATCGGCCTGGCTATCGCCTCGATCATCACCTGGACCATCTGGATCGCCAAGGGCTTCGAGCTGATGGGCGCCAAGCGCCGCCTGCGTGGCGAAATCGCCGCGCTGAAGCAGTCGGTGAGCCTCAAAGAAGCCAGCACCGTCTCCAATAAAGAAGGAACCCTGGCCCACACCCTGGTCCATGATGCCCTCGAAGAGATGCGCCTGTCGGCCAATGCCCGCGAGAAAGAAGGCATCAAGGAACGCGTCAGCTTCCGCCTGGAGCGCTTGGTAGCCGCCAGCGGTCGCGCCATGAGCAACGGCACCGGCGTGCTCGCCACCATCGGTTCCACCGCGCCGTTCGTCGGCCTGTTCGGTACCGTGTGGGGCATCATGAACAGCTTCATCGGCATCGCCAAGACCCAGACCACCAACCTGGCCGTGGTTGCCCCAGGTATCGCCGAGGCCCTGCTGGCCACCGCCCTGGGCCTGGTCGCAGCGATCCCGGCCGTGGTCATCTACAACGTCTTCGCCCGCTCCATCGCCGGCTACAAGGCACAGGTGTCCGACGCCTCCGCCCAGGTGCTGCTGCTGGTCAGCCGTGATCTGGACCACCAGGGTGGCGACCGCGCCGCCCCGCACATGGTGAAAGTGGGGTAAACCATGGGCCTGCATCTCAACGAAGGTGGCGACGACCTCGCCGAAAACCACGAAATCAACGTTACGCCGTTCATCGACGTGATGCTGGTGCTGCTGATCATCTTCATGGTCGCAGCCCCACTGGCAACGGTCGACATCAAGGTAGACCTGCCGGCCTCGACTGCCAAGCCGGCACCGAGGCCCGAGAAACCGGTGTTCGTCAGCGTCAAGGCCGACCAGAAGCTGTATGTCGGCGACGATCAGGTACCTGCCCCCGAACAGCTTGGCCCGATGCTCGACGCCAAGACCAAGGGCGACAAGGAAACCACCATCTTCTTCCAGGCCGACAAGGGCGTGGATTACGGTGACCTGATGGAAGTGATGAACAACATGCGCGCGGCCGGCTACCTCAAGGTCGGTCTGGTAGGTCTCGAGACGGCAGCCAAGAAATGACGAAACCGCGCTCAAACGTGGCGCGCTACGGGGGCAGCCTGGCGATCGTGCTGGGCGTGCACGTGGTCGCCGTGCTGCTGACGCTCAACTGGTCGGTGCCCCAGGCCATCGAGCTGCCCCCGGCAGCCATGATGGTCGAGCTGGCACCGCTGCCCGAGCCCGCGCCGCCGCCACCACCGAAAGCCGCCCCACAGCCACCGGCACCGGTAGAAGAACCGCCGCTGCCCAAGCTGGTCGAGGCGCCGAAACCGAAGATCGCCATCGCCAAGCCGCCCAAGCCGAAGCCCAAGCCTCAGCCACCGAAGCCTGAGAAGAAGCCAGAGCCGCCGAAGGATGAGCCACCGGCCAAGGAACAGGTAGCCGATACGCCGCCAAGCAACACGCCACCGCAGAAGTCGGCGGCACCGGCGCCAAGCATCGCTTCCAATAGTCAGGCGCTGCCAACCTGGCAGAGCGACCTGCTGCGCCACCTGGCGAAGTACAAGCGCTATCCGGAGGACGCTCGCCGTCGCGGCTTGCAAGGCATCAACCGCCTGCGCTTCGTGGTCGACGCCGAAGGTAAAGTGGTGTCCTACTCCATGGCAGGCGGCTCCGGCAGCGCGGCCCTGGACCGGGCGACCATGGAAATGATCCGCCGCGCTGGCACGGTACCCAAGCCGCCAGCGGAGTTGCTGACCAATGGCACGATCGAAGTGGTGGCACCGTTCGTCTACTCGCTGGACCGTCGCTGATACTTTTGTTTCTGTCACAAATCGGCAAGTCTGATAACGTGCGTCTATCGATTGCAGCCGCTATGCTGGGCCCGCAACTTCATGGACGCACGTTATGACCCTCACAGAATTACGCTACATCGTCACGCTCGCCCAGGAGCAGCACTTCGGCCATGCTGCCGAGCGCTGCCACGTCAGCCAGCCGACCCTGTCGGTCGGCGTGAAGAAGCTTGAGGACGAGCTTGGCGTGCTGATCTTCGAGCGCAGCAAGAGCGCGGTGCGCCTGACCCCGGTCGGCGAAAGCATCGTGGCCCAGGCGCAGAAGGTACTGGAGCAAGCCCAGGGCATTCGCGAGCTGGCCCAGGCCGGCAAGAACCAGCTGACCGCCCCGCTCAAGGTCGGCGCCATCTATACCGTCGGCCCGTACCTGTTCCCGCACCTGATCCCGCAGCTGCATCGGGTGGCGCCACAGATGCCGCTGTACATCGAAGAAAACTTCACTCACGTGCTGCGCGAGAAGCTGCGCAACGGCGAACTGGATGCGGTGATCATCGCCCTGCCGTTCAACGAAGCCGATGTGCTGACCCTGCCGCTGTACGACGAGCCCTTCTGTGCGTTGATGCCAGCCGACCACCCGTGGACGGCGAAGAAGACCATCGACACTGCCATGCTCAACGACAAGAGCCTGCTGCTGCTCGGCGAGGGCCACTGCTTCCGCGACCAGGTGCTGGAAGCCTGCCCGACGCTGAACAAAGGTGGCGAAGGCTCCAAGCACACCACGGTCGAGTCCAGCTCGCTGGAAACCATCCGCCACATGGTCGCGTCCGGCCTGGGGGTGTCGATCCTGCCGCTGTCGGCCGTGCACAGCCATCACTATGCGCCTGGGGTCATCGAAGTGCGTCCGCTTACCCCGCCTGCACCGTTCCGTACCGTGGCCATCGCCTGGCGCGCCAGCTTCCCGCGGCCGAAGGCGATCGAGATCCTTGCCGACTCGATCCGCCTCTGCTCGGTGGCCAAGCCGCCAGTGGAACAACCGGCCTGAGCCATGACTGAGCTGTCGAAGGTCTCGGTCACGGCGCTCAAGGGCGTAGGCGATGCCATGGCGGAAAAGCTCGCCAAGGTAGGCCTGGAGAACCTGCAGGACGTGTTGTTCCACCTGCCCCTGCGCTATCAGGACCGTACCCGCGTGGTGCCGATCGGCCAGCTGCGCCCAGGCCAGGACGCGGTGATCGAGGGCGTGGTCAGCGGTGCCGACGTGACCATGGGCAAGCGCCGTAGCCTGGTGGTACGCCTGGGCGACGGCACAGGCGTGTTGAGCCTGCGCTTCTACCATTTCAGCAATGCGCAGAAGGAAGGCCTCAAGCGTGGCACCCACTTGCGCTGCTACGGCGAAGCCCGCCCCGGCGCCTCGGGCCTGGAAATCTACCACCCGGAGTACCGCGCGCTGAATGGCGACGAGCCGCCGCCACCGGTCGAGCAGACCCTGACGCCGATCTACCCGTCCACCGAAGGCCTCACCCAACAGCGCCTGCGCCTGCTCTGCCAGCAGAGCCTGGGGATGCTCGGGCCGCGCAGCCTGCCCGACTGGCTGCCCGACGAACTGGCCCGCGACTACCACCTGGCGCCTTTGGACGATGCTATCCGCTACCTGCACAACCCGCCAGCCGATGCCGACCTCGACGAGCTAGCCGAAGGCCAGCACTGGGCCCAGCACCGCCTGGCCTTCGAAGAGCTGCTGACCCACCAGCTGTCGCAGCAACGCCTGCGCGAGAGCCTGCGCAGCTTGCGGGCGCCGGTACTGCCCAAGGCCAAGCGCCTGCAGGCGCAGTACCTGGCCAACCTGGGTTTCCAGCCGACCGGGGCACAGCAGCGGGTGGCCAACGAAATCGCCTATGACCTCAGCCAGCACGAACCCATGATGCGTCTGGTGCAGGGCGACGTCGGTGCCGGCAAGACCGTGGTCGCCGCCCTCGCCGCACTGCAGGCCCTGGAAGCCGGCTACCAGGTGGCGCTGATGGCGCCTACCGAGATCCTCGCCGAACAGCACTACATCACCTTCAAGCGCTGGTTGGAGCCGCTGGGCATCGAAGTCGCCTGGCTGGCCGGCAAGCTCAAGGGCAAAGCCCGCGCCAGCGCGCTGGAGCAGATCGCCGGCGGTGCGCCGATGGTGGTTGGTACCCACGCGCTGTTCCAGGAAGAAGTTCGCTTCAAGCACCTGGCCCTGGCGATCATCGACGAACAGCACCGCTTCGGCGTGCAGCAGCGCCTGGCCCTGCGCAAGAAAGGCGTGGCCGGCGAGCTGTGCCCGCACCAGCTGATCATGACCGCCACGCCTATCCCGCGCACCCTGGCCATGAGCGCCTATGCCGACCTAGACACTTCGGTGCTCGACGAACTGCCGCCAGGGCGTACGCCGGTGAATACCGTGCTGGTCGCCGACAGCCGCCGCTTCGAAGTGGTCGAGCGGGTTCGCGCCGCCTGTGCCGAAGGGCGCCAGGCCTACTGGGTGTGCACGCTGATCGAAGAGTCCGAAGAGCTGACCTGCCAGGCGGCCGAGAGCACCTACGAAGAGCTTGGCAGCGCACTCGGCGAACTGCGCGTGGGCCTGATCCACGGCCGCATGAAGCCGGCAGAAAAGGCCGAAGTCATGGCCGAGTTCAAGCAAGGCAACCTGCAACTGCTGGTCGCCACCACGGTGATCGAGGTTGGCGTGGACGTACCCAACGCCAGCCTGATGATCATCGAGAACCCCGAGCGCCTTGGCCTGGCCCAGCTGCACCAGCTGCGTGGCCGAGTTGGCCGGGGTAGCGCGGTGAGCCACTGTGTGTTGCTGTATCACCCGCCGCTGTCGCAGATCGGCCGCGAACGCCTGGGGATCATGCGGGAAACCAACGATGGCTTCATCATCGCCGAGAAAGACCTCGAGCTACGCGGGCCCGGCGAAATGCTCGGCACACGCCAGACCGGCCTGCTGCAGTTCAAGGTCGCCGACCTGATGCGCGACGCCGACCTGCTGCCGGCCGTGCGTGATGCGGCCCAGGCGCTACTGGCACGCTGGCCCGACCACGTCAGCCCGCTGCTCGACCGCTGGCTGCGCCACGGTCAACAATATGGCCAGGTGTGACGCCTGTCCCAGAATGGATCCAGCTTTGCCGCCAGGCTGGTTATACTTCGCGTTTAAAAGAATTTGTGGATACAGACCATGACTGAAGTTGCCCTGGACACCGCAACCCCACACGCACCGTCTGTCATCCGGCTGTTGCTCGAAAAACTGCACGTTGCCTTTGAAGAGGTGGCGGAACATCCGGAGCTGCCAGTCGCGTCCCGGGTGCAGGCGATCCTGCTCGATGACGAGATCGGCGCCCTGCTGGTGCTGTTCCCGCAGAGCAAGCTGCTGGACCTCAACCGTCTCGAAGAGCTGACCGGCCGCAAGCTCAAGGCCGTGCCGTTGCCACGCCTCAAGCAGATGCTCGACAAGCACCAGCTCAAGGCCTTGCCGGCCATTCCGGCCCTGACCAGCTCGCCCTGCCTGTACGAAGGCAAACTGCTAGAGGCCGAACACCTGTTCATCCAGTCCGGTGAAGCCGGCCTGCTGCTGAAAGTAAGCCGTGAAGATTTCAAGCGCATGCTCGCCAAGGCCAGTGCCGGCAGTTTCGGCCAGCCTGTGCGCGACATCCGCCCCAACCTCGACCGCCCGGATGACGACCCCAAGGAAATCACCCAGGCAGTCCAGGCCTTCACTGCCCGGCGCATCCAGAAGCGCCTCGAAGAGACCATCGAGATCCCGCCACTGGCCGACACCGCGCAGAAGATCATCAAGCTGCGGGTCGACCCCAATGCCAGCATCGACGACATCACCGGCGTGGTCGAAACCGACCCGGCCCTGGCCGCCCAGGTGGTCAGCTGGGCCGCTTCGCCCTACTACGCCTCACCCGGCAAGATCCGTTCGGTGGAAGACGCCATCGTCCGTGTACTGGGCTTCGACCTGGTGATCAACCTGGCCCTCGGCCTGGCCCTGGGCAAGACCTTGAGCCTGCCCAAGGACCACCCGCAGCAGGCCACGCCGTACTGGCAGCAGTCGATCTACACCGCAGCCATCATCGAAGGCCTGACCCGCGCCATGCCGCGCGCCGAACGCCCGGAAGCCGGCCTGACCTACCTGGCAGGGCTGCTGCACAACTTCGGCTACCTGCTGCTGGCGCATGTATTCCCACCGCACTTCTCGTTGATCTGCCGCCATCTGGAGGTCAACCCGCACCTGTGTCATACCTACGTGGAACAACACCTGCTGGGCATCAGTCGCGAGCAGATCGGCGCCTGGCTGATGAAGCTGTGGGACATGCCCGAAGAGTTGTCGACCGCGCTGCGCTTCCAGCATGACCCGGCGTATGACGGCGAATACTCGGCGTACCCCAACCTGGTGTGCCTGGCAACTCGCCTGCTGCGTTCGCGGGGCATTGGTTCGGGGCCACAGGAGCAGATTCCCGATGAGCTGCTGGAGCGTCTGGGGATCACCCGGGACAAGGCAGAGGATGTGGTGAACAAGGTGCTCGAGGCCGAGGCTTTGTTGCGGGATCTGGCGTCGCAGCTCAACGCCCCACATTGAGGCCATTGGGGCTGCTTTGCAGCCCCGGCGATTTCAGCCTTTCTTTTTGGGCTTCAGGTACTTCATCAGCCCCTGGAACCACATCACCAGCGCCGGATTGCCCTTGATCTGGATGTTCTTGTCCTGAATGCCCTGCATGAACGCCAGCTGCTTGTTCCCCGCCTGCATCGTCGCGAAGCCGTAAGCGGCATCCTTGAAGGCGATGGCGAAGGCCGGCTGCGGATGGCTGCCGCCTTTACTGCTGATCCGCTCGCCGCTGACGATGAAGTGCCGTGCCACCTTGCCGTCCAGCGTCTGCATCTGGAACACCAGGTCCTTGTCCTTGAGTTGCTGCTGGAATGCCGGGTTGTTGCGGCTGGCCCTGGCCATCAGCAGCCCCATGGCCCAGAGAAGAAAGCGAAACTTCATCAACGCGCCTCGAATAAAAAATGACTGAAGCGCGCAGTTTATCCTTTTCCCGAACTAATTACGCAATTTCGCAACACTTAGCCGCCATAATGCATAACGGGCGCCCTGGGGCGCCCGCTTGGATGACACTGAGGTCAGCAGTCGATCACTTTTTCTTGGCTGGCTTGGTGGGTACGTTGACGCTGTCGCGCAGGTTCTTGCCAGGCTTGAAGGCAACGGTGTTGCTGGCCTTGATCTTCACCGGCTCGCCGGTTTGCGGGTTCTTGCCAGTGCGGGCACCACGATGACGTTTTTCGAAGGTACCGAAACCGACCAGGGTGACCGTGTCCTTGTCCAGGGCACCGGTGATGCTGTCGAGAATGGCGTTCAGCACCTGGTTGGCTTTTTCCTTGGTCAGGTCAGCCTTTTCGGCGATGACAGCGGCGAGTTCTGGTTTACGCATAGTGAAGCCTCTTTGACGGGATTTCTTGTTGTTATGCCGTGCTGCCATTGAAGCAGCGTTCAAGGCACCGCAGGCTCTAATCTGCGGCAGACGGAACTGAGAATGGCACGCCCACCGAGGCCGCGCCAGTATCTGGGCGGCCATTGTGCTGGCAACAACAGGATAAATCCGACAGAACACCCGCTGTTCATGCCATCAGGGCGGGTAACTGCCGATTGAGCGCGAGTTTTTCCATCACGGCGCTGCCAGTAAGGGCGTAGCCGAGCAACTGGCCGTCGGCGGCATGGCAGAGCACTTTCAGGTCGCCACCCTGCCCCTCGACCTGCCAGTTGCCTTCACGGCCTACCGGCGGCGGCGACACCACCAGCGGGCACGCTGGGGTCTTCACGGTGATCGGCATCGGCCCATAGCTGACCGGGGTCGGGTTGCCGGCCAGGGTCTGCGCCAGGGCACGGGCGCAGGCCATCAATGGCATAACATAGAGCAGGTTGATGCCGTCGACTTCGGCGCAATCGCCAAGGGCGAAGATATTGTTGTGCGAAGTGCGCAGCTGGCGGTCCACTACCACGCCACGGTTGGTCTGCAACCCGGCGGCAGCGGCGAGGTCGATACGCGGGCGCAGACCAATGGCCGAGACCACCAGGTCGCAGGCGATCACTTGACCATCTGACAGGTGCGCCTCAAGCCCTTCGCCCGCCTGTTGCAAGCGCGTCAGCACTGGGCCGAGGTGGAAGCGTACGCCCAGCCCTTCCAGGCCGCCTTGCACGGCAGCGGCCGCCGCCGGGTGCAACAAGGTCGGCATGACCTGCTCGCATGGCGCCACCACGTCGACCTCGAAACTGCCCAGGCGCATGTCGTTGGCAAACTCGCAACCAATCAGGCCGGCACCGAGAATCAGCACGCGCTGCTTGCCCAAAGCAGCGGCACGGAAGCGCGCATAGTCTTCAAGATCATTGATCGGGAATACCCGCCCGGCACCATCACCTTCGATCGGCACTTGCACGGTCTGCGCGCCCCAGGCCAGTACCAGGTCGCGATACTCGATCGCCTCTTCACCGACCCACAGGCGCTTGTGGCCCGGATCGATACCGCTGATGCGGGTATGGGTGCGGATCTCGGCCTTGAGCTGCTCGGCCATCACGCCAGGCTCGGCCATGCACAGGCCATCGGCGTCCTTGTGCTTGGCAAAGCCGGTGGACAGCATGGGCTTGGAGTAGGAACGGCCGTCGTCGGCAGTAATCAGCAGCAGCGGCGTATCGCCATCGAGCTTGCGAAATTCACGGGCCAGGTTGTAGCCGGCCAGGCCGGTACCAATGATGACTACGGGGGACGTCATGCCGTGCTTTCCTCTATCAGCCGATGGAGATCATTTCGAAGTCGCTCTTGCCCACGCCGCAGTCTGGGCACAGCCAGTCTGCCGGTACGTCTTCCCAGCGAGTACCGGGCGGGATGCCGTCATCCGGCCAACCTTCGGCTTCGTCATAGATCAGGCCACAGACAATACACTGCCACTTTTTCATCAGGTCATTTTCCTCGGTGTCGCTCAGGCTTTGTTGTAGCCCGGCATTATGCAAGCAGTGAGGGCAATCATGCTAAGCTCGCCGCCTCTCTGGCTGTAATCAAGCATACCGACGTGTCGTACGAATCCCCGCAAGCAGCCGCTGTCGCGTGGCTGCCGTATTCACAGCTGGCCACTGACATCGACCAGCCAACCCTGGCCTGGCTGTTCGACGAAGGCTCCCTGACTCGCCGCCTCACCCAGCTGTCCCAGGACCACTTCAGTGTCACCCCCCTGTTCGAAGGCTGGCAACTGCTGCGAGACGACGAGTGCCTTGCCCTGAATATCGCCCCAGGCGCCGAAGGCTGGGTGCGCGAGGTGTTCCTGCGCGGGCATGGCGAACCTTGGGTGTTCGCCCGCAGCGTGGCAAGCCGCAGCGCCCTGGAACGGGGCGGCCTGGACCTGGAAACCTTGGGCAGCCGTTCGCTGGGCGAACTGCTGTTCTGCGACCAGGCGTTCATCCGCCACCCGATCGAGGTGTGCCGTTATCCACAAGGCTGGTTGCCAGCCGATGCCGCGCAAGCCGCCCTGTGGGGGCGCCGCTCGCGCTTCGCCCGTGATGGCCTCGACCTGCTGGTGGCCGAGGTTTTCCTGCCTGCACTGTGGCAAGCGGCCAAGGAGGAGAACCGCTGATGTACCTGCAACTGCTCAAGTCGCTCAACCGCCTGCACCCACGGGCCTGGGATTTCGTCCAGCTCAGCCGCATGGACCGGCCGATCGGCATTTATCTGCTGCTCTGGCCGACCCTGTCAGCGGTATGGATCGCCGGGCAAGGTTCGCCGACCTTGGCCAACGTGCTGATCTTTGGCCTGGGCGTGGTGCTGATGCGCGCCGCCGGCTGCTGCATCAACGACTTTGCCGACCGCAAGGTCGATGGCCACGTCAAACGTACCGCTGACCGGCCGCTGGCCAGTGGCCGGGTCAAGTCGCGTGAGGCGCTGGCATTGTTCGCCATTCTGGTCGGTGTGAGCTTCCTGTTGGTGCTGTGCACCAACAGCCGGACCGTGTGGTTGTCTTTCGGTGCGGTGGCGCTGGCGTCCTGCTACCCGTTCATGAAGCGCTACACCTATTACCCGCAGGTGGTGCTGGGTGCTGCCTATTCCTGGGGCATTCCCATGGCCTTTACCGCGGCCGGTGGCGAGCTGCCGGCCAGTGCCTGGCTGCTGTACATCGCCAACCTGCTGTGGACGGTGGGTTACGACACCTACTACGCCATGGTCGACCGTGATGACGACCTGAAGATCGGGGTGAAATCGACCGCGATCCTGTTCGGCGAGGCAGACCGGACGATCATCCTGACTTTGCAGTTGCTGTCGCTGGGTTGCTTGTTGCTGGCGGGCAGCCGTTTCGAGCTGGGCGGCTGGTTCCACCTGGGGTTGCTGGGTGCCGCGGCGTGCTTTGTCTGGGAATACTGGTCGACGCGCGAGCTGGACCGCGAATCGTGCTTCAAGGCGTTTTTGCACAATCACTGGGCGGGGTTGCTCGTGTTCATCGGGGTGGTGCTGGATTATGCATTGCGCTAATTCCTGTGGGCGCGGGTTTACCGCGCCCACAGGATCAGAAAGCGGCCTTCAAGGCTTGGCGACGTGCCAGACGTCCTTCATGCCGTCACCGGTCATGTCCCCGGCTTTCTTGTCCTTGACGAAGGTGTACAGCGGCTTGCCGTCATAAGCCCACTGCATCTTGCCGTCGTCACGCTTGATCTGTGTCCACTTGCCTTCAGCCTTTTCGCCACCCATCACCATCAATGGCGGCCAGTTGGTCGCACAGTCTCCATTGCACATCGACTTGCCGCCGGAGTCCTTGTCGAAGGTGTACAACGTCATGCCGTTGTGATCGACCCACATGCCGTCCTTCTCCATGGCATGGTGGGCGGACGCCACCCCCGGCAGCGCCAGTGCAGCAAAAAGGGCCATCCAGCTCAGCGTATGTCGTGTCATTGGAATCACCATGAATTCGGGGGTGGAATGCATTCTGTTTGCCGCCGCAGCGGCCCTGTGAAGCCTAGCCCAGTCATGGAATGTCGCCAGAACGGCCAACACCCTGTCACACAGCTGCAATAATTCCGTTATCTAATGCGGGCCAAGACACGATTACTGGGAGAGGTTTTGAGCATGGTTGGCAGAAACATTCTGATCGTCGACGACGAAGCGCCTATTCGCGAGATGATCGCCGTTGCATTGGAAATGGCCGGCTATGACTGCCTGGAAGCGGAGAATTCGCAACAGGCCCACGCAATCATAGTCGACCGCAAACCGGACCTGATCCTGCTCGACTGGATGCTGCCCGGCACTTCCGGCATCGAGCTGGCACGCCGCCTGAAGCGTGACGAGCTGACCGGCGACATCCCGATCATCATGCTCACCGCCAAAGGCGAAGAAGACAACAAGATCCAGGGCCTGGAAGTAGGCGCCGACGACTACATCACCAAGCCGTTCTCGCCTCGCGAACTGGTAGCCCGCCTGAAGGCCGTGCTGCGTCGCACCGGCCCGAGCGACAGCGAAGCGCCAATCGAAGTCGGCGGCCTGCTGCTCGACCCGATCAGCCACCGCGTGACCATCGACGGCAAGCCAGCAGAGATGGGCCCGACCGAGTACCGCCTGCTGCAGTTCTTCATGACTCACCAGGAACGCGCCTACACCCGGGGCCAACTGCTCGACCAAGTGTGGGGCGGCAACGTGTATGTCGAGGAGCGCACCGTCGACGTGCACATCCGTCGCCTGCGCAAGGCACTGGGTGAAGCCTACGAAAATCTGGTACAAACCGTCCGGGGCACTGGCTACCGCTTCTCGACCAAGAGCTGATCGAGCTTACAAGCGCCAAGCTGCAAGCCGTTGTACAAGGACCGTCAATTGAACCAGAACTGGCACGCGACCCTGATTCGCCACCTGTTGCTGCTGATCACCGTCTGCCTGATAGGCGGCCTGGTCAGCGGCTATTACGGCTGGAGCCTGGCCATCGGCCTGGCGCTGTACCTGGGCTGGACCCTCAAGCAGCTGCTGCGCCTGCACGACTGGCTGCGCAACCACCAACCCGACGAAGCCCCGCCCGATGGCTACGGCCTGTGGGGTGAGGTGTTCGACAGCATCTACCACCTGCAGCGCCGCGACCAGCGCGTGCGCGGGCGCCTGCAGGCAGTGATCGACCGGGTGCAGGAGTCCACTGCGGCGCTGCGCGACGCGGTGATCATGCTCGACAGCGACGGCAACCTGGAGTGGTGGAACCGCGCCGCAGAGACGCTGCTGGGCTTCAAGACCCCTCAGGACGGTGGCCAGCCGGTGACCAACCTGGTGCGCCACCCGCGCTTCAAGGAATACTTCGAGGCGGAAAACTACGTCGAGCCGCTGGAAATCCCCTCCCCGATCAACGACCGCTTGCGCGTGCAACTGCACATCACCCGCTACGGCAACAACGAGCACCTGATGCTGGTGCGCGACGTCACCCGCATCCATCAGCTCGAGCAGATGCGCAAGGACTTCGTCGCCAACGTCTCCCACGAGCTGCGCACGCCGCTGACCGTGATCACCGGCTACCTGGAAACCCTGCTGGACAACGTCGAGGACGTGAACCCGCGCTGGGCCCGGGCGCTGCAGCAGATGACCCAGCAAGGCTCGCGCATGCAGACTCTGCTCAACGACCTGTTGCTGCTGGCCAAGCTGGAAGCCACCGACTACCCGTCGGACAACCAGCCAGTGGCGGTCGATGCACTGCTCACCGCAATCAAGCAGGATGCCCAGGCACTGTCTGGCCCGCGTAACCAGAAGATCACCCTGGAAGCCGCGCCGGGCCTGCGCCTGAAGGGCAGCGAGTCGGAACTGCGCAGCGCCTTCTCCAACCTGGTGTTCAATGCCGTAAAGTACACCCAGGATGAAGGCAACATCCGCATCCGCTGGTGGGGCGACGAACACGGCGCGCACCTGTCGGTGCAGGATTCCGGGGTCGGTATCGACGCCAAGCACCTGCCGCGGCTGACCGAACGCTTCTACCGGGTCGACTCCAGCCGTGCGTCGAATACCGGTGGCACCGGCCTTGGGCTGGCGATCGTCAAGCACGTGCTGATGCGCCACCGCGGCAAGCTGGAAATCAGCAGCGTACCGGGGCATGGCAGTACCTTCACCTGTCACTTTGCACCGGCACAATTGGCCAACGGCAAAGCCTGAGGTACCGGGGGCTGCTTTGCAGCCCTTTGCTTTTACAGCCCCAGCCGCTACATTGGATCCCCTGTGCCAGCAAGAGCTGGCACTTTTTTTCTCTCTATCTCAAAGACGGACCCCGTAAAAACTCCATCATGGACCCTTCCCCTGGTATCAGCCTCGCCTCGTTATTCGCCGATTTCGGCATGATCATCTTCGCCTTCCTGCTGGTGCTGCTCAACGGCTTTTTCGTTGCCGCCGAGTTCGCCATGGTCAAGCTGCGCGCCACCCGCGTCGAGTCCATCGCCGAACAGCATGGCTGGCGCGGCACCATCCTGCGCAAGGTACACAACCAGCTCGACGCCTACCTGTCGGCCTGCCAGCTGGGCATCACCCTCGCCTCGCTGGGCCTGGGCTGGGTCGGTGAGCCGGCCTTCGCCCACCTGCTCGAACCGCTGCTGGCCTATTTGGGCGTGGACAGTGCAGAAGTGGTAAAGGCGGTGTCGTTCTTCGTCGCCTTCTTTGTCATCTCGTACCTGCACATCGTGGTCGGTGAACTGGCGCCCAAGTCGTGGGCTATTCGCAAACCCGAGCTGCTGTCGCTGTGGACCGCCGTGCCGCTGTACCTGTTCTACTGGGCGATGTACCCGGCCATCTACCTGCTCAACGCCAGCGCCAACACCATCCTGCGCATCGCCGGCCAGGGTGAACCCGGCCCGCACCATGAGCACCACTACAGCCGCGAGGAACTCAAGCTGATCCTGCACTCCAGCCGTGGCCAGGACCCGAGCGACCAAGGCATGCGCGTACTCGCCTCGGCCGTGGAAATGGGCGAGTTGGAAGTGGTCGACTGGGCCAACTCGCGCGAGGACATGGTCAGCATCGACGCCCATGCCCCGCTCAAGGAAATCCTCGCCCTGGTCCGCCGGCACAAATTCAGCCGCTACCCGGTGTACGACGCCGAGCGCGAGGAGTTCACCGGCCTGCTGCACATCAAGGACTTGTTGCTTGAGCTGGCCGAACTCGAACACCTGCCCGAAACCATCGACCTGGACGACCTGGCCCGCCCGCTGGAGCGCGTATCGCGGCACATGCCGCTGTCGCAGCTGCTGGAGCAGTTCCGCAAGGGCGGCGCGCACTTCGTGCTGGTGGAGGAAGCCGACGGCAAGGTGATCGGCTACCTGACCATGGAAGACGTGCTGGAAGTGCTGGTGGGTGACATCCAGGACGAACACCGCAAGACCGAACGCGGCATCCTCGCCTACCAGCCGGGCAAACTGCTGGTGCGGGGCGATACGCCGCTGTTCAAGGTCGAGCGCCTGCTCGGTGTCGACCTTGACCACATCGAGGCAGAAACCCTCGCCGGCCTGGTCTACGAGACCCTCAAGCGCGTACCCGAGGAAGAGGAAGTGCTGGAGGTCGAGGGCCTGCGCATCATCATCAAGAAGATGAAAGGGCCGAAGATCGTCCTGGCCAAGGTACTAAAGCTCGACTGACCCTAGGGGTTGCCGGCGGTGAAGTCCGGCAACCCGCCAAGCGGCCGGTCGAACTGGAAGGGTATCGATTCCAGCGCCAGCCCCACATTGCGCTGCACCACGAAATGCAGGTGGGGCCCAGTGCTGTTACCGGTATTGCCTGACTTGGCCACGGCCTGCCCCACCACTACCTGCTGCCCTTCGCGCACCACCACCGAACCCCGCATCAGGTGCAGGTACACGCCCATGGTTCCGTCGGGGTGCAGAATCCGCACGAAATTGCCTCCTGGGTTTGTGCCCCGTCCACTTTGGCCATTCTCGACCTTCACCACCATCCCGCCTCGGGCGGCGATGATCGGCGTGCCCTCCGGCATGGCGATGTCCATCGCATAGCGGCTCCTGGGGCCGAAGTGGCTGAAACGGCCGTTGGGCCCCTGGGTCAGGCGAAATGGCCCGCCCTTCCAGGGGAACGGGTAGCGATAAGCCAAAGACCGCTGGCCAGGGTCGCCCATGGCGTACTGGAAGCTTGTGGCGTACTGCAACTTGCCACCGGGCGCGGCCAGCACCGAACTCAGCACCTTGCTCGAACGCGGCCCCACCACGGCGCGTATGTTGCGCGGCTGGTTGCCACCGAAGGCGTTGGTCAGCTTGTCGATACGCAACTCGACCTGCATCGGCACATACAAGTCGTTGCGCACCATGAAGCGCACGCCGCCCGGGAAGGTTTCGGCCAGCAGGCGCACCTTGCCATCGATGTGATCGAGAATCGGCTCGCTGAGCTCGAAGGTTTTCGCCCCCGGGCTGTAGCGATCGGAGTACGAGACCACGCCGGAGTTATCGACGGTCTTGTAGATCGTCATGCCCATGCTCGACGCCGAGGCCGAAAGCAGGGCACAGAAAAGCAGCAAGCGAGCGGTGGCTGGCATGATGGTGGCTTTTTGACAGGTATGGTCTGTCGAAGACTAGCAGCGGGATTGGCGAGCGGTATTGCAGCTGGTCGGAAGAACCCGGCAGGTTGATGCGGACCTGTGGGAGCCGCGCTTGCCGGCGATGGGCCGCGAAGCGGCCCCACGATTTCAAGGTTGTTGCATAAATTGCCGGGGCCGCTTCGCGGCCCATCGCCGGCAAGCGCGGCTCCCACAAGTACAGCGCATGCCTGGAAGCAGGGGATAATCCTGTGTGTATGGCCTTGATCAGGCGCCGGGAGTGAAGTGCTTCTGCTGGGTACCACGGGCAATCAGGCGCGACAGGTAGTCAAGCTTCTGCGCATCCTGGTCGACAAACTTGAAGGTCAGCTGCAGCCAGTCACTTTCAGGCTTGGGCTCCAGCGCGGCAATGGCGTGCAGATAGCCGTTCAAGCGCGCCACTTCGGCGTTCTCACCCTGCTCCAGGTCGAGCACTGCGCCTTCCAGCACCTGTGGCAGCGCTGCACTGCGACGCACCACCAGCAGCGCTTCCTTGAGGCTCAGCGCCTTGATCACGCAGGGCTGGGTACCGCTGGACAGGCGCAACTGGCCCTGCCCTCGCCCGCTCTGGGCCGCAGCCGCCGCTGTCTGCGGCTTTGGCGCGTTGAGCAAAGGCTTGGCCGGCGCGGCAGCAGGCGTCGCCGCCTTGATCGCTTCAGGCTTACCACCGGTCAGTGCAGTAAGGGAGTCATTGGCGAACGCCGAATTCACTCGCGCAGGCGCACCGGAAATCAGGCTCTCCAGCTTGCCGATCTTGCTCAGGGCTTTCTTCACCTTGGTCAACAGCTGTTCGTTGGTGAACGGCTTGCCGACGAAGTCGGAGACGCCGGCCTGAATGGCCTGGATCACGTTCTCCTTGTCACCACGGCTGGTCACCATGATGAACTGCAGGTCCTTCATCTCGGGCTGCTGACGGCACCAGGTCAGCAGTTCCAGGCCAGACATCTCCGGCATCTCCCAGTCGCACAGCACCAGGTCGAACGGTTCCTTGCCCAGCATGGCCATGGCCTTGCGACCGTTGACCGCGTCTTCGATGACCATGCCCGGGAAGGCATTGCGCAGGCACTTCCTCACCAGGTCACGAATGAATGGCGCGTCATCCACGACCAGCACATTGACTTTACTCATCGATACTCCTCTTGAACCCGACTAGCCTACCGCGCAATGGTGGCCACTTGCCAACTCTAGGGTCACGCCGGGACTTCTTCGCATCGTTCGCGGGTGCCTGCTGATTGCTCTGCCACACACGAAAACGCCCGGCACGGGCCGGGCGTCGATGCTCGGGAGCAATCTTATTTATCGTCAGGTTTGCCCGGAACATTAGCGATTTCGGCGTCACCCGCAGTGCCTTCGACTTCTGCCTTCATACGCTTGAGGCCCATGTGACGTACGTCGGTGCCGCGCACCAGGTAGATCACCAGCTCCGAGATGTTGCGCGCGTGGTCGCCGATGCGCTCCAGCGAACGCAGCACCCAGATCACGCTGAGCACCCGCGAGATCGAACGCGGGTCTTCCATCATGTAGGTGACCAGTTCGCGCAGGGCGGTCTTGTATTCGCGGTCGATGGTCTTGTCGTACTGGGCCACCGCCAGCGCCAGGTCGGCGTCGAAGCGGGCGAAGGCATCGAGGGCGTCGCGCACCATGTTGCGCACCTGGTCGCCGATGTGGCGCACCTCGACGTAGCCACGCGGCGACTCGCCTTCCTCGCACAGCTGGATGGCGCGGCGGGCGATCTTGGTCGATTCGTCACCGATACGCTCAAGGTCGATCACCGACTTGGAAATGCTGATGATCAGGCGCAGGTCGGAGGCCGCCGGTTGGCGGCGGGCGAGGATGCGCAGGCACTCCTCGTCGATGTTGCGCTCCATCTGGTTGATCTGCTCGTCGACTTCACGCACCTGCTGGGCCAGACCCGAGTCAGCCTCGATCAGCGCGGTAACGGCATCGTTCACTTGCTTCTCGACCAGGCCACCCATGGCCAGCAAGTGGCTGCGCACCTCTTCGAGTTCGGCGTTGAACTGCTGGGAAATATGGTGCGTCAGGCTTTCTTTGTTGATCATGTGTTCGCTCCGCGAAGCAGCTGCAAGCTTCAAGTAGTTCGTATCGTTCCCAGGGCAAAGCGGCCTTAGCCGTAACGACCGGTGATGTAGTCTTCGGTCTGCTTCTTCGCCGGGTTGGTGAACAGGGTGTCGGTATCACCGAATTCGACCAGTTTGCCCATGTACATGAACGCGGTGTAGTCCGAAACACGGGCTGCCTGTTGCATGTTGTGGGTCACGATGACGATGGTGTACTTGGATTTCAGTTCGTAGATCAGCTCTTCGACCTTCAGCGTCGAGATCGGGTCCAGCGCCGAGCACGGTTCGTCGAGCAGCAGTACTTCCGGCTCGACGGCGATGGTACGGGCGATCACCAGACGCTGCTGCTGGCCGCCGGACAGGCCCAGGGCGGACTCGTGCAGGCGGTCCTTGACCTCATCCCACAGGGCGGCGCCCTTCAAAGCCCACTCCACGGCTTCATCGAGCACGCGCTTCTTGTTGATGCCCTGGATACGCAGGCCATAGACCACGTTCTCGTAAATGGTCTTGGGGAACGGGTTGGGCTTCTGGAACACCATGCCCACCCGGCGACGCAGCTCGGCCACGTCTTCGCCCTTGCGGTAGATGTTGTTGCCGTACAGGTTGATGGCGCCTTCCACGCGGCAGCCGTCGACCAGATCGTTCATGCGGTTGAAGGTGCGCAGCAGGGTCGACTTGCCGCAGCCAGACGGGCCGATGAAGGCGGTCACACGCTGCTTGGGGATGTTCATCTGCACATCGAACAGCGCTTGCTTGTCGCCGTAGAACAGGCTCAGGCCTGGCACTTCGATGGCCACGGTTTCCTCGGCCAGGCGCAGGCCCTGCTTGTCGCGACCCAGGGCGGACATGTCGATGCCGTGGGTGTGGGATTCATTCTGCATGGTCAACTCCATACGCTTTCAATTCGTTTCAAAGGGCCGCCCGGCTGGCAGGCGGCACGCTTGCAATTCAGGCTCAGCTGTCGAGCGCCTTGTACTTCTCGCGCAGGTGGTTTCGGATCCACACCGCCGACAGGTTGAGGGTGGCGATCACCAGCACCAGCAGCAGCGCGGTGGCGTACACCAGCGGTCGCGCCGCTTCGACGTTCGGGCTCTGGAAGCCGACGTCGTAGATGTGGAAGCCCAGGTGCATGATCTTCTGGTCCAGGTGCAGGTACGGGTAGTTGCCGTCCAGCGGCAGCGATGGCGCCAGCTTCACCACACCCACCAGCATCAGCGGCGCCACTTCACCGGCGGCGCGGGCCACGGCGAGGATCATGCCGGTCATCATGGCCGGGCTGGCCATCGGCAGGACGATCTTCCACAGGGTTTCGGCCTTGGTCGCACCCAGGGCCAGGGAGCCTTCACGCACAGTCCGCGGGATCCGCGCCAGGCCTTCCTCGGTGGCCACGATCACCACCGGCACGGCCAGCAGCGCCAGGGTCAGCGAAGCCCACAGCAAGCCTGGGGTACCCAGGGTCGGCGCCGGCAGCGCTTCGGGGAAGAACAGGCGGTCGATCGAGCCGCCCAGCACGTAGACGAAGAAGCCCAGGCCGAACACGCCGTAGACGATCGCCGGTACGCCGGCCAGGTTGTTCACCGCGATGCGGATCAAGCGGGTCACCGGGCCTTGCCTGGCGTATTCGCGCAGGTAGACCGCAGCCAGCACGCCAAACGGCGTGACGATCACGGCCATGATCAGGGTCATCATCACGGTGCCGAAGATGGCCGGGAAGATACCACCCTCGGTGTTGGCTTCACGCGGGTCGTCGCTGAGGAATTCCCAGACCTTGGCGAAGTAGGTGCCCATCTTGCTGAAGCCAGACATGCCGTTCGGCTGGATGGCGTGCACCACCTTGCTCAGGTTGATTTCCACTTCACGGCCGTTGCCGTCGCGGGCCACCAGGCTGTCGCGGGCGAAGGCCTGGTGCAGGCCCAGCAAGCGGTCCTCGATGGCCTTGTAGCGGCTGTTCAGTTCGGCGCGTTCGGCGTCCATGTCGGCCTGGGCGGCGGCGTCCAGCTTGCCGTCCAGCTCCAGCTTGCGACCGTGCAGGCGCAGGCGCTCGAGGCCATGGTTGATGGCACCGATGTCTTTCTTCTCGAGGGTTTGCAGTTCGCTGTTGAGCTGGTTGGCGCGCTTGAGACGGGCTTGCAGCTCGTTCCAGGCCGCCGGGCCTTGGGCAACCACGCGGCCTTCTTCCTTGACGCTGACCAGGTAACCGTAGAAGTTGCCCCACTCGCGGCGCTCCAGGGCGATCAGGTCAGCCGGGCGCTGCTCGTCGACCAGCCAGTCGCCGACCACCCAGGTGAAGTCGCTGCCGTTGAGGTCGCGGTTGCCCACCTTGACCAGTTCGCGGGTCATGAACTCCGGGCCGTCGTCCGGCACCGGCAGGCCGGCGCCCTTGAGGCGGGCACGCGGTACTTCTTCCTTCTGCACCACTTCGCCGATCACGATGTGGTCGGCCTGGCCCGGCACCTTGTAGGTGGCCTGGATCAGGTCAGCCGGCCAGAAGTGGCCAAGCCCGCGCACGGCGATCACCGCCAGCAGGCCAACGGTCATGATCACCGCCATGGCCACCGCGCCACCGCTGATCCAGACGCCTGGGGCGCCGCTCTTGAACCAGCCTTTGAGGGAATCCTTTTTCACGGATCGCTACCTTTCTATCAAAGCGACGAGTATTTCTTGCGCAGACGCTGGCGAATCAGCTCGGCCAAGGTGTTCATGACGAAGGTGAACATCAGCAGCACGAGGGCGGCGAGGAACAGCACACGATAGTGGCTGCCGCCGACTTCCGACTCAGGCATTTCCACCGCCACGTTGGCGGCCAGGGTGCGCATGCCTTCGAACAGGTTCAGCTCCATCACCGGTGTGTTGCCGGTGGCCATCAGCACGATCATGGTCTCGCCCACCGCACGGCCCATGCCGATCATCAACGCCGAGAAGATGCCCGGACTGGCGGTGAGGATGACCACGCGGGTCAGGGTCTGCCACGGCGTCGCACCCAGGGCCAGGGAGCCCAGGGTCAGGCTGCGCGGCACGCTGAACACGGCGTCTTCGGCGATCGAGTAGATGTTCGGGATGACCGCGAAGCCCATGGCGATACCCACGACCATGGCGTTGCGCTGGTCGTAACGCAGGCCGAGGGTGTGCTCGATCCACAGACGCATGTCACCACCGAAGAACCAGCTCTCCAGGTACGGGCTGACAGCCAGCGCCATCCAGCCGATCGCCAGGATCACCGGGATCAGGATTGCCGCTTCCCAGCCATCCGGGATGCGCAGGCGGATCGACTCCGGCAGGCGGCTCCAGGCATAGCCTGCCAGCAGGATGCCGATGGGCATGATCAGGAACAGGCTGAACACGCCGGGCAGGTGGCCTTCCAGGTACGGAGCAAGGAACAGCCCGGCGAAGAAGCCGAGGATCACCGTCGGCATCGCTTCCATCAGCTCGATCACCGGCTTGACCTTGCGGCGCATGCCTGGGGCCATGAAGTAGGCGGTGTAGATAGCAGCGGCAATGGCCAGCGGGGCCGCCAGGATCATCGCGTAGAACGCGGCCTTGAGGGTACCGAAGGTCAGCGGCGACAGGCTCAGCTTGGGCTCGAAGTCGGTATTCGAGGCGGTCGACTGCCAGACGTATTTAGGCTCGTCGTAGTTTTCGTACCAGACCTTGCCCCACAGCGCGCTGAAGGAAATTTCCGGGTGCGGGTTGCGCAGGCTCAGCGGCAGCAGCTTGCCGCCTTCTTCGATGATGATGCGGTTGGCACGCGGCGACAGGGCCAGGACGCCTGCGCCTTCGGCAGCCTGCTCGACCAGCAGGGTGCGGTGCGCGGTGCTGTGGAACACGCCGAGCTTGCCGTCGGTGTCCAGGGCGATGAAGCCCTTGCGGCGCTCTTCGGCGTCGATCTGGGCGATCGGTGCCTTGCCCAGCTGGAAGGTGCGTATCTGCTGGAAGCGCTGCTCACCATCCGGGTCACGGGCCATGAACCACTGGGCCAGGCCACCCTTGGAGTCACCGATGATCAGCGAAATGCCGCCAACCAGCTGGGCGGTGGCGGTGACTTCGGTGTCGGCGCTTTCAGCCAGTTTGTAGCGGCCATTGAGGCTCTTGTCGCGCAGGCTGAAGACATCGGCGGTGGCGCGACCGTTGATCACGTACAACCACTGCTGACGCGGGTCGATGAAGATGTTCTTCACCGCTTCGGTCATCTGCGGCAATTCGATACGGTTCTGCTCGGTGCTGGTCTCACCGGTCAGCATGTTCTCAGTCTGCGACAGCTCGACCACTTGCAGGTGCGCACCAGTGGAACCGGCCAGCACCAGGGTTTCGCCGTTGACGTTGACGCTCACGTGCTCCAGCGCACGGCCCTGCTCGTCGAGCACGAACGGCGCCTGGCCGTACGGATAGTCGATGCCTGGGGTGATGGTCTTCTTGTTGTCCGGGTAGGTGATCTTGTAGGTGTGGTGGAACACCAGTGCCTGACCATTGGACAGACCGAGCACGATCAGCGGGCTGCCCGGCTGGTCGGCGCTGATCGAAGTGACCTGGGTACCTGCCGGCACTGGCAGGTCGACACGCTTGAGCTCTTTACCGCCCTTGGTGTCGAAGAAAATGGCCTGACCCTTGTCCGAAACGCGCATGCCAACCAGGTTCTGCTCTTCAAGGGCGATCATCAGTGGCTTGCCGGCATCCTGCTGCAGCCAGGTCGGCTCCAGGGCCTTCTTGCTGGTCAGCTCGGCACCCTGGAACAGTGGCAGCACCACATAAGCCAGGTAGAAGAAGATCAGCGTGATGGCTGCCAATACGGCAAGCCCGCCCACCAGTACATACCAGCGGGTCAGGCGATCCTTGAGGGCGCGCATCCGGCGCTTGCGTTGCAACTCGGGCGTATTGAAGTCAATCCGCACGGGCGGGGAATTTGGGGTCATTGTGGAATTGGCCAGATCATTCATGCGCACACCCTAGCGGTCCCGTATGACAAAAACATGACAATGTGTTGACGTGACAAAGCCCGCCGCTCAGGAACCCTGGCTTCGGACTGGGAAAAGCGTGGAAGAGGCCGGCCTTGGGGTTCCGGCCTCTTCTCAGTTACTTACTTCTTTGCAACATTGTCGCTGTGGGACAGGCCCAGGTCAGCCAAGGTCTTGTCGACCACTTTGGCCGGCAGCGGGATGTAGCCATCCTTCACCACGACCTGCTGGCCAGCTTGCGACAGTACCAGCTTGACGAACTCGGCTTCCAGCGGGGCCAGAGGCTTGTTCGGCGCCTTGTTGACGTACACGTACAGGAAGCGCGACAGCGGGTACGAGCCGTTCAGGGCGTTGGCTTCGTTGTCTTCGACGAACTCGCCGCCTTCTTTCTTGGCCAGGGCTACGGTCTTGACGCTGGCGGTCTTGTAACCGATGCCCGAGTAGCCAATGCCGTTCAGCGAGGAGCTGATCGACTGCACGACCGAAGCCGAGCCAGGTTGTTCGTTGACGCTAGGCTTGAAGTCGCCTTTGCACAGGGCTTCTTCCTTGAAGTAGCCGTAGGTGCCCGATACCGAGTTGCGGCCGAACAGCTGAACCGGCTTGTTGGCCAGGTCGCCGGTCACGCCCAGGTCACCCCAGGTCTTGACTTCGGCTTTGGCGCCGCACAGGCGGGTGGACGAGAAGATGGCATCAACCTGAGCCATGGTCAGGCCTTTGATCGGGTTGTCCTTGTGCACGAACACGGCCAGGGCGTCGACGGCAACCGGGATCGCGGTTGGCTTGTAGCCGTACTTCTGCTCGAAAGCTTGTAGCTCGACGTCCTTCATCTTGCGGCTCATCGGGCCGAGGTTGGCGGTGCCTTCGGTCAGCGCGGGTGGCGCGGTCGAGGAACCGGCAGCCTGAATCTGGATGTTTACGTTCGGATATTCCTTCTTGTAGGCCTCGGCCCACAGAGTCATCAGGTTCGCGAGCGTGTCGGAACCGACGCTGGAGAGGTTGCCCGATACACCGGTGGTCTTGGTGTAGGTCGGGATTGCAGGGTCGACAGCGGCTACCGCGTTGGCGGTCGCAACGCCAGCGGCGACAAAGGTGAGGGCCGCCATCAAACGCTTCAGTTTCATGCCTTGCTCCTAGCAGGAATATTTGGGGTGTTGGATGGAACGGGGCCAAGTATCTGCAGGCCGCATGAATACGATATGACTCAATTGTGACAAATGGATGAAAGGCCATCACTCGAATTTTGAGGATGGCCTTCGCGGATGCGGCCCGATGCTATAGCTCACGACGGTCTCTGAATGCGATATATAAAGGTGCCAAGCCGGTGTCGGGCGGAAACACCACGACGTAGTCATCGAATTGCACCTGAGACAAGTCGGCGTAGTGTTCGATCAGCGGTACCTTTGGCATATGCAGGAAACCAATGCTCGACGGCCGTGCCTGATCCTTGAGTGCATAGGGCGCACGCTCCGTGTGCCACAGCACGGTCACCGGCGCCTGATCCTCGCTGGTAAAGGCAAATACCTGCCGCGTACCATCCCATGCAGCCGGCCGCACGCGTACGTTCGTAGGGACGACCGCCCCCTGAGTGGGCGTCATGACCACATGAGAGTAACGAGTGAATGGCTTGACGCCCGTGGTGGTGAAAGAGCCCACGCCGCGAACCGTGGAGCACAAGCGTACGGGCAAATCCACCTCGGCTCTTTCTGCAGCCAGGGCTGCCCAGTCCAGATCCTCGCCGGTGAATAGTTCATCCAACGGCACTGTCATGGCAAAACGCGGGTCATCGCTTGGCGTACCCAGCACGAACTCGACAACATCCGCATAAATGCCAGGATGCTCGCCTTGCACGGAGGTCGATTGCCACTCCAGCTCAGCTATTGCAGAGCGGACACTTTTGGTCAGGTGATGCTGCTGTTGGGCCACCTCGCGGCTCAGGCCCTGCGCGGTCAGCAATGCTGGATGCAGGCCTGCTGCAGGTGCATGCGCCTGCAACGTCAGCGGACCATGGCCTGGCCCGGTCAGCGTGGTTCTGGCCAGTTGTGCGATACGCGCCTCGAGGGTTTCGATCAGCGTTACCGCTCGGGCGTACAAGCCGGGATGGCGCGCCTGTGCCGCCGCCAGTGCTGCCGCATGCCGCTGGCTGCCGGCGCTGATCTCCTGCAGCACCACGGCCTGAATCGCCGCGTTGAGGAATGGACTGGTAACATCGCGCGTGGCGCCATCGAGTGCAAACTTGACCGACATCTGCAACCGCTCAAGCTGGCTTACTGCGCGCTTGGCCTGGTGCTGGGTGGTTTCCAGTGCACCCAACGTAGCCAGGCTGACAGCCAGTTGCTGCTCTGGCGTGTCGGCAATAGGGTCGGTGGCCAGTTGCTGCTCCAGTACGGCAAGGTGCTGCACTGCCTGCTGCTCAGCGGCATGAACCTCAGCCACCAATTTGCGCACTTTCTCCAGGTTCCGGTTGGACGACTGACTGGCGCGCTGCTCACGGGACAGGTTCTGCCGGGGCGAGGGCGGCTGCAGGGTCTGGCCCAGGAAGGCCGCACGGCCGTTTTGCCGGTGCCACTCCTTGACCGTTTGAATGATGTACGTGGGCGAGTTGATGTTGCCGGTTTCGTCAGCGTTTGAGTAGAACAGGAGGTCGCTGCCGGCGGGATGGCCAACGATCTGGTTGAAGTGGGTAATCCATGCGTCATGCGAGGCCTTGTCGGTCTCGGCCTGCCAAATAGCTTCGATCAGACTAAGAAAGGAATGCTCTTCGTACTGATTCAACTGGGGTCTCAGTTCCATTAAATATTCCTCATTCGCCAGCTTGCCGCTTAACTTCATCACGCATGCGGTCGAAGCCAGTTTGCTCCAACGCAAAAGCTACGCCGGTGACATTCATAGCCACGTCATATTTGAAGAGGGCGATTATCCCAGGGTACTTCTGGTCGAGTAGATGAAATTTATCCCAACCCCCTACCTCGCCCATGGGGAGCGGCATTTTAAACGGACCCTTCGACTCAAATGGCTCGCCTAATACATTCAACGCCACATCACGGGTTACACATTCCACGTAGGGGTCTGGAAGTTTATGCTTATATACGGTTTTCGCTGTAGCTGTCTCGGCAAGCGACACAATTACTGATTCGAACTGTTTGTTTTCCGCCCAAAAACACAAATATAAGCCCGGCACTGGCTCCAAATACAAGGTCCACGCCCCAGGATAGACCTCTATAAAGTCGACAGCCGGAACAACACCTTCGGCGACTAGCTCTGCGTGCGGTCTACCTAGATTATCAAGATAAGATTCCAATTGCTGTGCGTTCATTCATACAATCCTTTTTGTTGGTGCAACTCATGCAGTTGGCGCCGAGCGCTCTCTATCTCATCCTCAGTAAAGCCGTATTCAAGGAGGCCTGGCTTTAAAGCATCCATGTTGCTATCAACTGCTGCCCGAAGATCAGAAGCATCTTTGATCTGCCTGGCCCGATTATTCCTTCCGCCATAAGTCTGACTAAATTTTCTGTGCACCTCTGCGGGGATCACCACACTGGGTGCCGCTTCCAACAACTCCTTGATGTCACTAGGCTGCAAATGTGGAAAATTAATGCTCAAAAAATACTGATAGGCTTTACGGGAGACGATATGGTCTACATCCATTCTATCGTTAATACTTCGGCGTCGTAGGTCCCTGTATTCACCGACTTCTAAAGGTTTGGCTGGTTCGTAGTTGACCAAACCTGGCTGCGGCAGGTCTGTATCGCCACCAAACCCAGGAATTATGGCCCCAGTCTCACCCGGATTCTCGCCCGGAAGTATTTCAATACTTGGCCCCACCGGATCGGTGGGCGCTCCCGGCAGGATGCCCGGTAACGGCGGCGCCTCCGGCAAACGCGTCGGGCCGAGCAGTTCTGCACCGGGCGCCACAACAGGTGTCCAGGTGCGTGGTGGCTGGCCCTCTACGATTGCCGGGTCAAAAGCCAGCGCCACACTTGAAGCGAACCACGGCTGGAACGGCTGGACGACCGTCAACACGCCCTGGGAATCGCTGGGCCTGTGAATGCTCAATTGGTCGAGGTCGTAGAGCCCGGAGCCAACCCCAGCAGCGGACGTATGCCGTAATTCGAACGCTTGCCGCGACCCGTTCCAGGTCGCCTTGGGTGCGATGGGAGGAAAACCACTGAGGATGCGGCGCTGGTTCAGCTCATCGAATTGCCCCAGCAACGCCTGATCTGCTGCAATAGCCCGCCATACCGCACTTTCGAAGGCCGGCATGCCCGCGAACGTGCGGCCGCGCAACTGGCTGCCTACCTGTGCAGGCATGGCCACACCGGCGGCGGCACCATGGGCGGCCCACCAACTGCCACCCGCCACTTGCCCTCTGCCACTGACGATTCCAGTACCCGCCGGTGGTACCGCGAAAGAGAAATACTGAGAGGGCTGACCAGGGACACAGACGATGCAGTCGTCGAAGCGCAGGTCCACACCCGCGCCAATTGGGGCCGCCTCCGGCGCAAGGGCCAGTACCCTTCCTGCAGGCCGACCTTCTGCTGGCACGGCAGAATCACCGAGGACGATGGTCTTGCCAGTGGGTGTCTCGGCCTGGAGGCGATAGGTTTCGGTCAGCGGATCGAAAGCGGCATTTCTGACCCGTACCTCGGACGCGATCCCCGCGCCTGTCGACGCCACCGCGATACCACTGCCTCCCGGCAGGTGCTCGATCTTGATGCGAGTCGAGAGGCGGGCCGAGCCACCAGCATTGGCAATAGCCTGGAGGTCCTGCCCAGCCTCAACGCCCAGCAGTTCAGCACGTACCCCCAGCCCTTCGAGTCGTCGCCGACGCTGGTCGGAAGTCAACTCGCCATCGCCCAGCACCGGGGAGTGCACCATAGCCGTAACCGACAGGCTAATGGCCTGACCGGCGCGGATCGCTGCAACCCTCAACACTTCCTTCGCCGCATTGGCGATGGCCTGCTGGATGGCAGTCGCCACTTCCAACGCAACCTGTGCGCCGCTCTGGGTGAGCAACACACCACCGGCCTGGGCTGCGGCAACCGGAGCCGTCAGCGTGGCGGCATCTTTCAGCCGTTGCAGTCGTCGATCTTCACCGGCCTGTTGCTTGTAACGAACCCGTGCTTCGCGCTGTTCAGCGTACTGACGCTGCTCTTCCCAGCGTGCCTCCCTCTCGCTCCATAGCTGTCGCTGCGTAGCATGCTCGGCCAGCAATGCAGCCGAACGCTGCGACAACTGCCTGATGGCCTCTTCCAGCAGCCGAGCCTCCTGGAATGCCAGATAGCCCGCTTCCCAGTCGCGATGCAGTTGCTGCATCTGCTCTGCGGTCGCCAGCCCTGACAGCCGCGCTGCATAGGCGTCCGCGCTTGCGCCCGGGCCAACGAAAGCAGCCGCTCGTGCCTGATACTCGGCCAGCGCGCCTTGCTTTGCCGCAATGAGCCCTTCTGTCTCGTTCCGTGCCTTGGTGATCTGGTAGAGCTGCCAGCGTTCGCTGCCGTCGTATTCGGGGCGCTTGCGTGCTGCATCGATTTCGCCTTGAAGCGCCTGGGACAAACCCTGAGCCTGCCCTGCGAAATGAGCGTCAAGCTGCACGCGCCGGCCTTCTCGTGCCTGGCTGAAGGCAGCCACTCGCTGTCGATGAGCGAGCGCTTGCGCTTCGGCGTTTGCAGCCGCAGCCGCAGCCTGGCGTGCTTGCTGTTCGGCCTGCGCCTTGGCCAGCGCAGCAGCGCGAGCTCTCGCCCGCTTTTTCCGGCGACGTCTGCTGGAGCCGCCAAAGCCACCACCGAAACCACCGCCGCCGCCAATGCTGAAGAATCCACCCCCGCCGCCGCTTGAACCAGAAGAGCCTGGGGTGATGACAACGTCACCTGTTGAATTGTCGTTAAAAGTGTCTTGAGCCATACAGAGTCTCCTTGTCTGTATGGCCGATCTTTGTAAAAAAGCCGTATGGCGCCGCGTTACATATTTATAAACTTATTATCGAAGTCCAGCCCCTTCTATTTATCCCCGGACTCAAAAAAGAAATTTCCTACTAGTTATATCGATGCTTCCTACAGCGAAACAAAACAGCACACAATGAAACAAATCCGCGCTGACACAGAAGACCGTCGAATGCAATTCTATGAGTGAAGTATTTGCCACTCACATTTGAATTATTAGCAGCGAAAATCATGCCTGATAAAACTGTTCATGAGAGAACCTTCACCCTACCAAGCATTTGGCCAGAAACGCTCATCAAGACGCTAATAAAGAGACACCCGAGACTCAGCTTTACCAAGACCAAGGAAATATTACTGAGAACACCCTCGATCGTTTTGCCCGAAACCCTATTGCCAAAATTCGATTTGGCATTTCATCTCGTCAGGAACAAGAGGCTCGCTTCCGATGCTCAACTTGTGGATATATTGGCTGAGGTCGACCTGTTTTTCATCGCTTTAAAAATAGCTTGGCCGGACAAAGCTTCACAACTCGAGCGCTCCAAGCTGGAGGTCATTAGTCGTTATCAGAAAGGAGGGTGGATAGAATGAAAGAATCAATAACTGATTGCTGGATAAAGCGACTTGGCAACCCGCACACGTCATTAGTAACACTGGGCCATTTGCCAGATACACCTCTTGAGGTGGTATTCATGGGGCAAGAATCAGAAACTGCCACCCCTCTCCCCGTCCTTGAACTGGAGTTCTCAAGTGAACCGTTAATTTTAAAATGCGTGCATGTCAACGTGACAAAAACAATTCCACAGGATCAACCCTTTCAAGGTAGGCTACCTGAACGATTACAAGGTCTTACAAACCGAAAAGAAGTCACCGAGCGGTTCGGCCCTTCGCCCATGTCACAGCCTCCCTTGTAGATGCCCTCACCTTTGGGCGATACCGGAGGTTGGGACGTGTTTGCCTGGGAAAACACAAACAACGTCCCCACTTTCGTGATGTTCCAATACAACGCCGAGCTACAGGTTTGCGACCTGGCCTTCTTCAGGGATGGTATCGGATCTGAAGCTCAACGTTTCTTCGCCAACAAATAGAGGCCGACGAGCAGGCCGAGAACACACAAGCCAGCCACATAGTAGGCCGGCGCCATCGGGCTCACCTTGAGCAGCGCCGTTACCACCATCGGCGTCAGGCCGCCAAAGATGGCGTAGGCAACGTTGTAGGAGAACGACAGCCCGCTGAAGCGCACCACCGGCGGGAATGCCTTGACCATCACATAGGGCACCGCGCCAATCACACCCACGCACAAGCCGGTCACCGCATACAGCGGGAACAGCAGTTCAGGACGGGTCGGCAGGCTGTGGTAGAAGGTCCAGGAGCTGGCCAGCAGCAGCAGGCTGCCGATCACGAACACCCGGCCCGCACCGAAGCGGTCGGCCAGGCTGCCAGCACCGATGCAGCCGAAGCTGAGCAGCACGATCGCCAGGCTGTTGGCTTTTAGCGAGTCGGTCGGGCTGATGTGGTAGAAGCTCTGCAACAGTGCCGGGGTCATCAGAATGACCACCACGATGCCGGCCGACAACATCCAAGTCAGCAGCATCGACAGGATGATCGGACCACGGTGGTCACGCAGCACCGCGCGCAGCGGCAGCTCTTCGGCCAGGGCCTTGCGCTGCTGCATCTCGGCGAACACCGGCGTCTCGTGCAGCCAGCGGCGCAGGTACACCGAGAACAGGCCGAACACACCGCCGAGCAGGAACGGAATACGCCAGGCGTAGTCAGCCACTTCCTCGGCGCTATAGAGGGTGTTGATCAGGGTCGCCACCAACGAACCGAGCAGGATACCCGCCGTCAGGCCGGCGGTCAGGGTCCCGCAGGCGTAGCCGGTGTTGCGCTCCGGCACATGCTCGGAGACGAACACCCAGGCGCCCGGTACCTCGCCACCGATGGCCGCGCCCTGGATCACCCGCATCAGCAGCAACAGGATCGGCGCCCACAGGCCGATCTGCGCATACGTCGGCAGCAGGCCCATGATCAGGGTCGGCAACGCCATCATGAAGATGCTCAGGGTGAACATTTTCTTGCGCCCGAGCAGGTCGCCGAAGTGGGCCATGACGATGCCACCCAGCGGTCGTGCCAGGTAGCCGGCGGCGAAAATGCCGAAGGTCTGCATCAGGCGTAGCCACTCAGGCATGTCAGCGGGGAAGAACAGCTTGCCGACCACTGTGGCGAAGAACACGAAGATGATGAAGTCGTAGAACTCCAGGGCTCCGCCCAGGGCGGACAGTGAGAGGGTCTTGTAGTCACTGCGGGTCAGCGGCCGCGAGGGCTGCTCGATACTGCTCGGCACGGAGGTCATCGCTCTTGGTTCTCTTGTAGGTCATGCAGGCCGCTTGGCACGCGGCTTCTGGATTGGGGCGAGGAGCGAAGATAGCAAATTGCCGAGCTGCGCTGAAAGCGATACAAAATCCATACACATATTCATAAATACGCGGTCGTCGCTGGGCGATTGGCTATATATACTGGCCGTTCGTAGGAAAAGGTTGCTTTAACCGTGGGAAGTTGTGCGAAAACGCCGGTCGTGATGTCAGACGGTTTCGCAGAGTTTCCCTTTGGCCGCCCAGCAAAACGGAATCGGCGTAGTATGTTGTCAGCTGAATCGTTTTCCCGGCCTTGCGCCACACCAACGAAAGCGTCACGGGTCAGAGGCCCCATCGCATGATTGAGCTCGAACAAGAAGATCCTATCCCGCAAGGCGACCTGGCTTTGCAAATCACCGCGCTGCCGCGCGAAACCAATGGCTTCGGCGACATCTTCGGCGGCTGGCTGGTCGCGCAGATGGACCTGGCCGGCACCGCCATGGCCAGCCGCGTCGCTGGCGGCCGGGTGGCCACGGTATCCATCGACCGCATGGCATTCCTGGTGCCGGTGGCCGTGGGCGCACAACTGTCGTTCTATACCCAGACCCTGGAAATCGGCCGCAGCTCGATCCGCATGATGGTCGAGGTGTGGAGTGACGACCCGCTGTCCAGCGAATGGCGCAAGGTTACCGAAGCGACATTCGTGTTCGTCGCCATCGATGGCAGTGGCCGAACCCGCTCGGTGTCTCGTCGCTGAGCCGCGCGAGCGGTAAACTCATTGCACGTCACCGGGTCCAAGGGCCCACAGGCAATCAATGAGACGAGCGCAATGGCTACCTTCAAGGTCGAATCCGAGCAACACGGCGAACTCAACTGCTGGCGCATCAGCAGCGACCGCGCCGAACTACTGGTCGCCCAGCAGGGCGCGCAGATTCTCAGCTACCAGCGTGTTGGCGAGCCACCGCTGCTGTGGCTGAGCGACCAGGCCATCTTCCGCCAAGGCAAATCGGTGCGAGCCGGTGTGCCGGTGTGCTGGCCATGGTTTGGTAACTTACAGCGCAATCCCGCATCAGTGCAGGCCATGTACAGTGGCGAGCAGGCCCCCGCCCATGGCTTGGCGCGTACGCGTGACTGGCAGTTGCTGGGCGTCGAAGAAAAAGGCGATGACCTGCACATCGAATTCGAGCTGCCAGAGGCCCAGGGTGATCTGCCGGGCTGGCCGCATGATGTCGAGCTTAAGCTGCAGATCGTAATGGGTGAAGAACTCAGCGTGTCCCTGAACAGCCGCAACATGGGCAACAGCCCCGTGACCATCAGCCAGGCCCTGCACAGCTACTTCGCCGTCAGCGACGTGCGCCAGGCGCGCGTTGAAGGGGTCGAGGGGCTGCAATACATCGAGACCCTGGCCGACTGGGAACAGCGCCAGCAGCAGGGTGCGTTGGGCTTTGCCGGGGAAACTGACCGGATCTACCTGGATACGCCGCAGAAGCTGAGCATTGTCGATCCGCACTGGAAGCGGCGGATCACCTTGACCTGCAGCGGCTCGCGCTCGGCGGTGATCTGGAACCCCTGGACCGAGCGGGCCAAGGAGCTGGCGGACATGGCCGATGACGGCTGGCAGCGGATGCTGTGCATCGAGACGGCGAATGTCTGGGATGATGTGGTGGAGCTCAAGCCCGGGGCCAGCCGTTCGTTGCAGGTCAGGATCGGCAGCATCACAGTCTGATCATGCGTTGGCAGGTCTGGTCTCTTCGCGGGTAAACCCGCGAAGAGGCTGGGGCAGGCGATCAGAGGTCAGCGTCTTCCACTACCCTCACCTTCCCCGCATCCAGCGCATAAGCCGCATCGGCCAGGTCATTGCTGACCTTCTCCACTTTCAGCTTGCCGCTGACCCAAAGCGGCGTGTAGATGTCATCGATCTTCAGGCCCTTCGGATACCGCACCAGCACCAGCTGGTTGGGCGGCGGCGGCGGCACGTGGATGCACGCGCCCGGGTAAGGCACAAGGAAGAACAAGGTGCTGTTGCCCTTGGCATCGCTTTCCAGCGGCACCGGGTAGCCGCCCAGGCGGATGTCCTTGCCGTTCATGGTAGCCACGGTCTTGCTCGAATACATCACCGCCGGCAGGCCCTTGCTCTGCTTGAGGCCGCCCTTGGCGGTGAAGGTGCCATTGGCTTCCGGCGAGTTGTGATCGATCTCGGGCATCTCTTCGAGGGCCTTCTGGTCCGACTTGGGCATCAGCTCCAGCCAGTCGGTTTCGGGCAACTCGGCATGGGCCAGGGTGCTGGCCAGAAGCAACGGAATGAGGAAAAGGGCACGCATGGAAATGCTCGGCAACTCAAGAGAATTGCCGGCATTCTAACCAGTATTCAGCGTTTCTTGATGAATCCGTAGATCACCAGAAGGACGATGGCACCGACCAGCGCACCGATGAATGCTGCAGCCTGGCCCGCCTGGTAGATCCCCAGTGCCTGGCCGCCATAAGTGGCGAGCAGAGAGCCTGCGATACCCAGCAGAATGGTCATGATCCAGCCCATGCTGTCGTCGCCCGGCTTGAGGAAGCGAGCCAGCAGGCCGACGATGAGGCCGATGAATATGGTTCCAATGATGCCCATGGCAATCCCTCTGAAGTGAATATGGAACAAGCCAAAGCCTAGACAGCGGTTTGGCTTGTTGCCATTTTCAGAGGGCAGACCCCGAGCAGAAGTTCGATCAGTTGCTGATCAGCGCTTCTACTTCGGCAATCTTGACTTTCAAGCTGGCCATGTCCTGGCAGCGCAGGGTGGCGTGGCCGACCTTGCGCCCGATCTTGAAGGCCTTGCCATAGTGGTGCAGGTGGCAGCCGTCGATGGACACGACCTTTTCAACCGCCGGCACTTCACCGATAAAGTTGAGCATGGCGCTTTCACCGACCTTGGCAGTCGAGCCCAGCGGCAGGCCGGCCACGGCGCGCAGGTGGTTCTCGAACTGGCTGCACTCGGCGCCTTCGATGGTCCAGTGCCCGGAGTTGTGCACACGCGGGGCGATTTCGTTGGCCTTCAGGCCACCGTCGACTTCGAAGAACTCAAAGGCCATCACGCCGACATAGTCCAGTTGCTTGAGCACACGGCCGACATAGTCTTCGGCCAGCCCCTGCAGCGGGTGTGCCTGGCTGGCCACCGACAGTTTCAGGATGCCGCTCTCGTGGGTGTTGTGCACCAACGGGTAGAAGCGGGTTTCGCCATCGCGGGCACGCACGGCCACCAGCGATACTTCGCCAGTAAACGGCACGAAGCCTTCCAGCAGACAAGGCACGCTGCCCAGCTCGGCGAAGGTGCCGACCACGTCTTCAGGCGAGCGCAGCACCTTCTGGCCCTTGCCGTCGTAGCCCAGGGTGCGGGTCTTCAGCACAGCCGGCAGGCCGATGCTGGCGACTGCCGCGTCGAGGTCTGCTTGCGAGAGGATGTCGGCGAAGGCCGGGGTCGGGATACCCAGGTCGCGGAACATGCTCTTCTCGAACAGGCGATCACGGGCGATCCGCAGGGCTTCGGCACTCGGGTAGACCGGGACGAACTGCGACAGGAAAGCCACGGTCTCAGCCGGGACGCTTTCGAATTCGAAGGTCACCAGGTCGACTTCGTCGGCCAGCTGGCGCAGGTGGTCCTGGTCGCCGTAGTCGGCACGCAGGTGCTCGCCCAGCGGGGCGGCACAGGCGTCCGGGGCCGGGTCGAGGAAGGCGAAGTTCATGCCCAGCGGGGTGCCCGCCAAGGCCAGCATGCGGCCCAGCTGGCCGCCACCGATTACACCGATCTTCATGGGTTCAGCCTCAAGCCTGGCGCGGGTCTGGATTGTCCAGCACGGTGTCGGTCTGCTCGGTGCGGAACTGCTTGAGCGCCGCGTGGTACTGCGGGTACTTGGCACCGAGGATGCTCGCCGACAGCAGTGCGGCGTTGACGGCGCCAGCACGGCCGATGGCCAGGGTGGCAACCGGCACGCCGGCAGGCATCTGCACGATCGACAGCAGCGAATCGACGCCCGACAGCATCGACGACTGGACGGGCACGCCCAGCACCGGCAGGTGGGTCTTGGCGGCACACATGCCTGGCAAGTGGGCAGCGCCACCGGCACCCGCAATGATTACCTCGATGCCACGCCCTTCGGCCTCTTCGGCGTACTGGAACAGCAAGTCCGGGGTGCGGTGGGCGGAAACCACCTTCACTTCATAGGGAATGCCGAGTTTTTCCAGCATATCGGCGGTGTGGCTAAGGGTGGACCAATCGGACTTGGAGCCCATGATCACGCCAACCAGTGCACTCATCGTCGAGCCTCTCCTGCAAGCGCCTTCTGGCGCGCTAAAAGCAACAAGCCACGCAGGTGGACCGGCGTGGCTTGTCATACGGATTCTGAATCGACCGGGTCGGCCGAAGGCGCGGGATTGTAGCGTATTTCTGGGCGGGCCGCCCACCCCCGTAAGCACATGTCGGATCAAAGGGCAAGCTGTCTCGCGGGACAAGTTTTTCCCACTGCTGTACGAATCGGCGGCTGCAAGAGGATAGGACTTCAATGTTCAACTTTTCAGGAGCTTGAAATGACCAACCGATTCCTTGCTGCACTGACTTTCAACATCATGATGGCACTGCAGACGGCCCCTGCCTGGGCGGCAAAATCCCTGATAGTAACCCTCTATCCCCATGATGAACTGGGAGACATCAGTGACAACAAGATACGTCAGGATTTCGTACAGCCATGGCTGAGCGAAATGCGCGAATTCAGCAACCATTCGATTGAGGTAATCTTCAAACGTCATGTCGCCGGCATCACTGATATCCCGTACCGGGAGATGTCACCAGAAGACACTTACCGAGCCTTCAGCAATGCCACTCCAGCGCAGTACGGCGGTCAGAAATCGGTTTTGCTGGCGCGCGATAGTTTCGGCCCTAACCGTGAAGGGACTGATACCGTTGGTTTGGCTGAATTAGGCTACCCCTACGGAATCGCTTCGCTTGCCACCTACACAGCTTTGGGACACGAACTGGGTCACATGATGAATGCAACACACGAAGCGGCAGAACTACGCTACAACCCATGGCGTTGCGAGACTTATGTGTTCCCGCTCCGCAATTCGCTTCGGTCCAATTGCTACCGCTACAGCGACGAGAACAGAGCAAGCATTTCCAGTTACTTGAACGAAACGCTCGGTCGCTGAAAAGAAAGGTTCACTCCGACGTCGGTGTGTTTTCCAGCTTGCGCCACAACAAACGCACGTTGGCCTTACGCACCAGTGCGCAGCGATACAGGCGAATCTCCAATGGCACGTGCCACTGGCTCCCGCCACAGATCGCAAGTTCCCCACGCTCCAGCTCGCCACGCATCGAAAGACGAGGCACCCAGGCGACGCCCATACCTTCCAGCGCCATGCTCTTGAGACTGTCAGCCATGGCAGTCTCATAGACGGTGGTGTATCGCAGATTGCGTTGACGAAGCAGCAGGTTCACCGAACGCCCCAGGAAGGCACCAGCGCTATAGGCCAACAACGGCACGCTGCTGTCGGCTTCAAGGTCGAACAGCGGCTTGCCGTTGGCATCCACTGCGCACACCGGAAGCATTTCGGTGGTGCCCATGTGCAACGACGGGAAGATCTCGGCATCCATCTGCAGGGCGGCGTCAGGGTCATAGAACGCCAGCATCAGGTCGCAGCCCCCTTCCCTTAATGCATGCACCGCGTCTCCGACGTTAGTCGCAACCAGGCGTGTGGCGATGTTCAATCCATCATTGCGCAACTGGGCTACCCAGCGTGGGAAAAAGCCCGATGCCAGGGAGTGCGCGGCAGCCACCTGGATCACCTCACCCTGGCCGCCTTCGAGGTGATGCAAATGGCGAAGAACTTCGCTCAACTGGTCGACAACGGTACGTGCAGTGACGAGAAACAGCTGCCCTGCCTCGGTCAGCTCGATCGGTGTGCGGGAACGATTCACCAGAGTCAGTCCCAGCGCCGCTTCCAGGCTGCGTATACGCCGACTGAAGGCGGGTTGGGTGACGAAACGTCGCTCGGCCGCCTGAGAAAAACTGCGGGTGGAAGCCAGGGCACTGAAGTCCTCCAGCCACTTGCTTTCAAGGTTCATGAAGCAGATCTCCCGGCGTGCACCAAAATGGAACACGCTCGAATGTCAATTGGCGTCACATGAAACACTATGCCGTTTGTGCATAGGTTAGCGTGCAACAGCATTGGCCGCAAAATCTCCTTCAGGCCTAGGATTGGCGCCATTCCGGCATGTGCCGGGTCAAAATCGAGATGATATCCATCATGTCCTCCGCTGCATCGTTCCGCGTCGAAAAAGATCTGCTTGGTACCCTTGAAGTCCCTGCCGATGCCTACTACGGCATCCAGACCCTGCGCGCTGCCAACAACTTCCATCTCTCCGGTGTTCCGCTGTCGCACTACCCGAAGCTGGTCGTGGCCCTGGCCATGGTCAAGCAGGCCGCTGCCGACGCCAACCGTGAGCTGGGTCACCTGAGCGATGCCAAGCACGCTGCCATCAGTGCAGCCTGCGCCCGCCTGATCAAAGGCGATTACCACGAGCAGTTCGTGGTGGACATGATCCAGGGTGGTGCCGGTACTTCCACCAACATGAACGCGAACGAAGTCATTGCCAACGTCGCGCTGGAGGCCATGGGCCACCAGAAGGGTGAGTACCAGTACCTGCACCCGAACAACGACGTGAACATGGCGCAGTCGACCAACGACGCCTACCCGACCGCTATCCGCCTGGGCCTGCTGCTGGGCCACGACGCCCTGCTGGCCAGCCTCGACAGCCTGATCCAGGCCTTCGCTGCCAAAGGCAAGGAATTCGACCACGTACTGAAGATGGGCCGTACCCAGCTGCAGGACGCCGTGCCGATGACCCTGGGCCAGGAATTCCGTGCCTTCGCCACCACCATGAGCGAAGACCTGCAGCGCCTGCGCTCGCTGGCTCCGGAACTGCTGACCGAAATCAACCTGGGCGGTACTGCCATCGGTACCGGCATCAACGCCGACCCGGGCTACCAGGCCCTGGCCGTACAGCGCCTGGCCACCATCAGCGGCCAGCCGCTGGTACCGGCTGCCGACCTGATCGAAGCCACCTCCGACATGGGCGCCTTCGTGCTGTTCTCCGGCATGCTCAAGCGTACTGCGGTCAAGCTGTCGAAGATCTGCAACGACCTGCGTCTGCTGTCCAGCGGCCCACGCACCGGCATCAACGAAATCAACCTGCCAGCGCGTCAGCCAGGCAGCTCGATCATGCCAGGCAAGGTCAACCCGGTTATCCCGGAAGCCGTCAACCAGGTGGCCTTCGCCATCATGGGCAACGACCTGGCCCTGACCGTCGCCGCCGAAGGTGGCCAGCTGCAGCTGAACGTGATGGAGCCGCTGATCGCCTACAAGATCTTCGACTCGATCCGCCTGCTCCAGCGCGCCATGGACATGCTGCGCGAGCACTGCATCGTCGGCATCACCGCCAACGAACAGCGCTGCCGTGAACTGGTCGAGCACTCGATCGGCCTGGTCACCGCCCTGAACCCGTACATCGGCTACGAAAACGCCACCCGTATCGCTCGCGTTGCCCTGGAAACCGGCCGCGGCGTACTGGAGCTGGTGCGTGAAGAGAAGCTGCTGGACGACGCGATGCTCGACGACATCCTGCGTCCGGAAAACATGATCGCTCCACGTCTGGTTCCGCTGAAGGGGTAACTCAGACCGCTGCAAACAGTCTCACCAGGTCGAGGGACTAGACACCTCTCAACCTTTCAAAGGCCCGAGCGCACGCTCCGGGCCTTTTTTTTCGCCTCATGAATACCGCGCCAACCATGCCGTGCCGGTATCGGCACACAACTTGCTCCATAATGCCTCCCAGGCCCACGGGAAGACCGAGCATGCTGCACAGCCACCTGACCACCCTCAACGCGGTTTCGCTGATCCTCAACCTGTTCCGGGAAGAAGGCTGCGAGGCGACGACGTTGCTCGCCGGCAGCGGCATAGGCCCGGCCGACCTGGGCCATAGCGACGCGCGCATCACCACCCAGCAAGAGTTGCAGGTGTGCGCCAATGCCGTGGCCCGACGCGAAGAGATCGGCCTGGAACTGGGCCGGCGCATGCATGTGTCGTGCTACGGGATGCTCGGTTACGCCCTGCTCTCCAGTGCCACTTTGGGTGACGCCCTGCGCCTGGCGCTGCACTATCCGGCACTGCTGGGAACAGTCTTCAAGCTGCGCCTGGTCGACGATGGCCAGCGCGTCTGGTTCAGCGCCAGCGAATACCATGACAGCCCAGCCCTCGCCGCCTTCAATGCCGAGTTCTGCCTGGTGTCGTTGAAAGTGATCTGCGATGACCTGCTAGGCCGCACCCTACCGCTGCTCGGCGCCCGTTTCGAGCACGCGCGCCCCGGCTACCACAGCCTCTACACCGGCGCCTTTCAGTGCCCAATGGCCTTCGACGCCGAGGACAACGCCTTTGCCTTCGAGCGGCGCTGGCTGGACATGCCATTGCCGCTGGCCGACCCGATTACCCACAAGGCCATGAGTGAGCGCTGCCGGCGTCTGAACCTGGAGTTCACCGGGCGCCAGGCCTGGCTTGGGCGGATCCGCCAGCTCTTGCTGCAACAGCTGGACGCAGCGCCGGGCCTGGAGGGGCTGGCGCGGCAGATGAACTGTTCGTCGCGGACCTTGCGCCGGCACCTGCAGGCGCTGGGCTGCAGCTATCAACAACTGCTCGATGAGCTGCGCTTCGATCGGGCCAAGCAATTGCTGGCCGACGAGCAGATGCCGATATACCGCATCGCCGAGACCCTGGGGTTCAGCGAGACCGCGAGTTTCCGCCATGCATTCCAGCGTTGGAGCGGGGTCGCCCCCAGCCACTTCCGCGGTTGACCTGCAATGGCCAACGAGCTTGGCCACATCGATCCCCTTTTGGCCGTTTGCGTCGTTCTCTGCCACTTGGCCGCCCGTGAAAATGGGCCCACGCCAGTACCCCCGGAGAACAACAAATGCTGACGATCTATTCCGATGACCACCGCCTGCATCATGGCCGCTGCGAGCTGATCGACGGCAAGCTGATGCCTTGCTTCGAAATGCCCTCACGCGCCGACCATGTCCTCGAACAAGTGAAAAAGCGCAACCTCGGCGACGTCCAGGGCCCGACCGACTTCGGCCGCGCACCGCTGCAGCGCATTCACAGCGCCGACTACCTCGACTTCTTTCAGGGCGCCTGGGCACGCTGGGCCGCGCTCGGCCACGACGGCGACCTGCTGCCCTTCACCTGGCCGGCGCGCACCCTGCGCCAGGTCAAGCCAACCGGCCTGCATGGCGAACTGGGCTACTACAGCTTCGACGCCGGCGCGCCGATCACCGCTGGCACCTGGCAGGCTGCCTACAGCGCCGCCCAGGTCGCCCTGACCGCCCAGGCCGCCATCCAGCAAGGCGCTCACTCGGCCTTCGCCCTGTGCCGGCCACCAGGGCACCACGCCGCCGCTGAAGTCATGGGTGGCTATTGCTACCTGAACAATGCCGCAATCGCTGCCCAGGCCTTCCTCGACCAGGGCCGTGCCAAGGTGGCCATCCTCGACGTCGACTACCATCACGGCAACGGCACCCAGGATATCTTCTACCAGCGCAACGACGTGTACTTCGCCTCGATCCACGGCGATCCAACGGATGAATTCCCGTTCTTCCTCGGCTATGCCGACGAAACCGGAGAAGGCGCAGGCGAAGGCTGCAACATCAACTACCCGCTGCCCGCCGGCAGTGACTGGGCAGCCTGGAGCGCGGCACTGGAAGACGCCTGCCAACGCATTACCGCCTATGACGCCGACGTGCTGGTGATCTCCCTCGGCGTGGATACCTTCAAGGACGATCCGATCTCCCAGTTCAAGCTGGACAGCCCGGATTACCTGGAGATGGGCAAGCGCATCGCCCAGCTCGGCAAACCCACCCTGTTCGTGATGGAGGGTGGCTACGCTGTGGAAGAAATTGGTATCAACGCAGTCAATGTGCTGGAAGGCTTCCAGCGCGCCCAGCCAGGAGCCTGATCATGGTCCGACTCAAGCGTCTGCTCGCCCCGTTCATCGCTGCCACCCTGTTCACCGGTGCCCTGCACGCTCAAGCGGAGCAGCGCACCCTGCGTGTGTATAACTGGTTCGATTACATCACCCCGCAGACCTTGAGCGACTTCCAGAAGGACAGTGGCGTCAAGCTGATCTACGACATCTTCGACACCAACGAAGCGCTCGAGGCCAAGCTGCTCACCGGCAACTCCGGCTACGACGTGGTTGTGCCGTCCAACGTGTTCCTCGCCAAGCAGATCGAAGCCGGAGTGTTCCAGCCGCTGGACCGCAGCAAGCTGCCGAACTGGCAACACCTGGACCCGGCGCTGATGAAGCTGATCGAGGCCAACGACCCAGGCAACAAGTTCGCCGTGCCGTACATGTACGGCACCATCCTGATTGGCTTCAACCCGGACAAGGTCAAGGCCGTGCTCGGCGACAAGGCCCCGGTCGACAGCTGGGACCTGATCTTCAAGGAAGAGAACATCGCCAAGCTGAAGCAGTGCGGCGTCGCGCTGCTCGACTCGCCTTCGGAGATCCTGCCGCTTGCCTTGCAGCACCTGGGCTTGCCACCCAACAGTGACAAGCCGGACGATTACAAGAAGGCCGAAGCACTGCTGCTGAAGATCCGCCCGTACATCACCTACTTCCATTCCTCGAAGTACATGGCCGACATCGCCAATGGCGATATCTGCGTGGCGGTGGGCTACAGCGGCAGCTTCTCGCAGGCCGCCAACCGGGCAAAGGATGCGAAGAATGGCGTGGTGGTGGACATGCGCCTGCCCAAGGAAGGTGCACCGATCTGGTTCGACATGTTGGCGATCCCGAAGAACGCGGCGAACCCGGAGGACGCCCATGCATTCATCAACTACCTGCTGCGGCCTGAGGTGATCGCGCCGATCAGCGATTTCGTCGGCTACCCGAACCCGAACAAGGATGCCACCGACAAGGTCAGCCCGGCGATTCGCAACAACCCGAACCTGTACCCGACGGCGGAGGCGATGGCCAAGCTTTATACGCTCAAGCCGTTGACGCGTGAGGCTGAGCGGGCGCGGACCAGGGCCTGGACAAGGATCAAGTCCGGAACCTGATTTAGAGCCGGGGCCGCTACGCGGCCCCATTCACACTTTCCAGGCCCTGCGCAATTTCAACAAGGATTCGGCAATCTCCCCTTCAGGCACCGCCGCAAAACCCAGCACCAGCCCTGCCCGCTTATCCACAGGCGCCTCGCTATCCTCCAGCCAGTAACTGCTTAGCGGGTTCACCTCAACCCCCACCGTTTCAGCCCTGGCCACCAGCTCCTGCTCCCGCGCAAAGTTATCCACATCCACCTTCACATGCAGCCCCGCCGCCACCTCAGGCATCGCACCCAGCCCAGAAACATCCACAGGCCATCCAGCCTTGAGCACATTGCGCCGGCTCAGCGCTGCCTTGCGCATGCGCCGGATGTGCCGCTGGAAGTGCCCTTGGGCCATGAATTCGGCCATCACGCACTGGGTGCCCACTTCCGAATGCCGTACCGCCAGTGCCCGTCCCTGGCTGAACGCCTGGACCAGCCGTGGCGGCAGCACCAGATAGCCCAGCCGTAATGCCGGAAAGGCGATCTTGCCAAAGGTCCCGACGTACAACACCCGCCCGTGGCGGTCGAGCGCTGCCAGCGGGGTCAAGGGCGCGCCGCTGTAGCGGTACTCGCCGTCGTAGTCATCCTCGATGATCCAGCCATCGCTGCGCTCGGCCCATGCCAGCAAGGCCAGGCGCCGTGGCAGGCTCATGGTCACGCCGGTCGGGTACTGGTGCGCCGGGGTGACGTAGACCAGCCGGCAGTCCGTCAACTGATCCAGATGCAGGCAATCCATGCCCTCCTCGTCCACCGGCACGCCAGTCACTTTGCCACCGGCCACGGCGAAGGTATGCCCGGCGGCCCGATAACCCGGGTTTTCCACAGCCACGCCGTCGCCCGGTTGCAACAGCAACTGTGCACAAAGGCTGATGGCCTGTTGCGCACCACTGGTGATCACAATTTGTTCAGCCGTGCAGGAAAGACCACGCGAACGGCGCAAGTAGGCGGCTATCAGCTCGCGTAGTACAGGCTCACCCGCTGGGTCGCCATAACCCAGCTGCGCAGGCGACGGATTGCGCCAGAAAGCCGCCTGCAGCTTGGCCCAGACGTCAAAGGGGAACAGATCAAACGCTGGAATTCCGACTCGAAATGCCCTCGGTGCGCCGCTTTTTGGCGGTGGCAGATGGTTACTTTTCAACCGCTCCAGCGGCTCGCTGGAAAGCTTGTTGCTGGATAAATCCTCAGTGCTTTCCGAAGTAAATGTGGATAAGTCTGTTGATAAACCCCGGGATAACCCTGTGGACAGTTGTGTGGATAGTTTTGGTAGACGGCTCACATAAGTGCCATCACCCACCCGGCTTTCGATGTAGCCCTCCGCATACAACTGGTCATAGGCACGCACCACGCTGTTGCGCGACAGCGCCAGCACGTTTGCCAGGTCACGGGTAGCCGGCAACCGCGTGCCGCTGCTCAAGCGGCCATCCAGCACCCGCGCACGCAGGGCCTGGTACAGCTGCTGGCTGAGCCCACGACGACGATCGAGAACGATACCAGCAGGATCGAAAGGCAATACGAGGGGGCGCTCGCTCATGAGATTGGACCTATCAAAACAGTCATAAATGGCTCTTACCCAGAACCAATAGCCTGCCTAGGATGGAACCATTCGACAAGGATCCTGCGCATGTACAACAGCAAACCCCATCAGGAACATGACCTTGAGCGCTTGCACCAGCACATGCGCGAAACCCGTCTGGCCGTGCTGGTCAGCCACGGTGAACAGGGCCTGCTGGCCACGCACCTGCCGGTTTTGCTCGACACCCAAGAGGGCCAATTCGGCACCGTCTATGCCCACCTGGCGCGGGCTAACCGCCAATGGCAGGACCTCGAACAAGGCGCCGAAGCACTGCTCGTGTTCCCGGGTGCCGACGCCTACGTCAGCCCCAGCTACTACCCGAGCAAGGCCGTAAACCCCAAGGTGGTGCCGACCTGGAACTACCTTGCCGTGCACGCCTACGGCACGGCCGAAGTGATCCACGCCGCCGCGCCATTGCTGCAAATCGTCAGCCGCCTGACCGACCGCCACGAGCAGGGCCGCAGTGCGCCCTGGAAAGTCGCCGACGCCCCCGCCGACTACCTCGACGGCATGCTCCGCGCCATCGTCGGCATCCGCCTGCCCATCGCCCGTCTGCAAGGTGCGCGCAAGCTCAGCCAGAACCGCTCGGCCGAAGATATCGCCGGCGTGCGTGATGGCCTGGGCGCCAGCCCGGATTACCTGGACAACCAACTTGCGGCGCACATGCGCCAACTCTGAAGGAAGAGTCTATGCCCAGCATTACCCTGCGCCCTGTCAGCGCCCAAGACCACGCTGCCTGGCTCGCCCTGTGGCAAGCCTACCTGCGCTTCTACCAGACCGAGCTGGCAGAGGAAGTAAGCCTCAGCACCTGGCAACGCCTGCTCGACCTCAACGAACCGACCCACTCGACCCTGGCCTGGGTCGATGGCAAGGCGGTGGGCATGGTCAACTTCATCTACCATCGTTCCAACTGGAGCATCGAGAATTCCTGCTACCTGCAGGACCTCTACGTCGACAGCAGCCAGCGCGGCCTGGGCATCGGCCGTCAGCTGATCGAACACGTGTACGCCACGGCCAAGGCCGCCGGCTGCATCAAGGTGCACTGGCTGACCCACGAAACCAACGCCACCGCCATCAGCCTGTACGAGCAGGTTGCCGAGCGCCCGGGCTTCATCCAATTCCGCAAAGGGTTGTAGGCCACATGACTGACGCACTGAACTGGAAACCTGCTGCATCGCCCAAGGCCGAAGCCATCGACGGCCGCTTCATCCGCTTGGAGAAACTCGACCCGGCGCGCCACGGCGACGACCTCTGGGCCGCCTTGCAAGGTCCCGATTCCGACCCGGTGCTGTGGGACTACCTGCCCTACGGCCCGTTCACCGAGCGCGCTGCCTTCGACCGCTGGCTGCAAAGCAACGCCGCCGGCCACGACCCGCTGTATTACACGGTGATCGACCGCACCAACGGCCAGGCCCAGGGCGTGCTCACCCTGATGTCGATCGTGCCCGACCACGGCCGTATCGAGATCGGCCACATCGCCTTCGGCGCCCCCATGCAGCGCACGCCCAAGAGCACCGAGGCCGTTTACCTGTTGGGCAAGCTGGGCTTTGAGCTGGGCAACAGGAGGCTGGAGTGGAAGTGCAACAACGCCAACGCCCGCTCCAAGCGCGCAGCGGAGCGGTTCGGTTTCGTCTTCGAGGGGGTGTTCCGCAAGCACCTGGTGGTAAAGGACCACAACCGCGATACGGCGTGGTATTCGATTACCGATGATGAGTGGCCACAGGTGGCAGCGGGGTTCGAACGGTGGTTGAGTGAGGCGAATCAAAAGCCGGAAGGTCAGTTGGAGACGCTCGAGGCATGCCGCAAAGGCTGAAAGATTTGCTGGATTTACTGGCCTCTTCGCGGGGCAAGTCCGACACAAAAAAGGGGAGCATCCGCTCCCCAGAGGTTAACCGCTTGTAGATGAAGGCTTATCTCAGCCTTCGATCTCGATCAGGATCTCGCCCGGTGTCACGCGATCGCCCTTGGCCACGTGGATGGCCACGACCTTGCCGGCGATGGCCGCCTGCACTTCGGTCTCCATCTTCATCGCCTCGGTGATCAGCACGGCCTGGCCGGCCTTGACCACGTCGCCTTCCTTGACCAGCACATCGACGATGTTGCCTGGCATGGTGGTGCTGACATGGCCCGGTGCACTGGCCTGCTTGCGCTTGCTGCCACCGCCGCCGACGAATTCGTTGAGCGGCTCGAACACCACTTCTTCCGGCATGCCGTCGATCGACAGGTAGAAGTGACGCTTGCCTTCGGCCTTGACGCCCACACCGGTGATGTCAACGCGGTAGGTTTCACCGTGCACGTCGATGACGAACTCGGTCGGTACACCTTCCCCGCCATGGGACGCCACTGCTCCGGCTTCGGGAATCGGCAGCAGCGCTTCCGGGGTAAGGGTGCCGGCTTCGCGTTCTTCCAGGAACTTGCGGCCAATGTCCGGGAACATGGCGTAGGTCAGCACGTCTTCTTCGCAACGAGCCAGGGCACCGATGTCGCCACGCAGCTTGGTCATCTCTGGCTTGAGCAGGTCGGCCGGGCGTACGTCGATCACTTCCTCGTTACCGATGGCCTGGCGGCGCAGCTGCTCGTTGATCACGCCCGGCGCCTTGCCGTAACCGCCTTGCAGGTACAGCTTCACCTCGTTGGTGATGGTCTTGTAGCGCTCACCGGCCAATACGTTGAAGAACGCCTGGGTACCGACGATCTGCGAGGTCGGGGTCACCAGCGGCGGGAAGCCGAGGTCTTCACGCACCCGTGGGATTTCTGCCAGCACTTCGTTCATGCGGCTCAGCGCACCCTGCTCCTTGAGCTGGTTAGCCAGGTTGGAAATCATCCCGCCCGGGACCTGGTTGACCTGCACGCGGGTATCCACGGCGGTGAACTCGCTCTCGAACTGGTGGTACTTCTTGCGCACGGCGTAGAAGTACAGGCCGATTTCCTGCAGCAGCTCCAGGTCCAGGCCGGTGTCGAACTCGCTGCCCTTGAGCGCGGCGACCATCGACTCGGTACCTGGGTGGCTGGTGCCCCAGGCGAAGCTGGAGATCGCGGTGTCGATGTGGTCGGCACCGTTTTCCACGGCCTTGAGCTGGCACATGGCGGCCAGGCCGGCGGTGTCGTGGGAATGGATGAACACCGGCAGCGACTGCTCGGCCTTCAGCGCCCTGACCAGCTCTCCGGTGGCGAACGGCGTCAGCAAGCCGGCCATGTCCTTGATCGCAATCGAGTCGCAACCCATGGCTTCCATCTGCTTGGCCTGGGCGACGAAGGCGTCGATGGTGTGCACGGGGCTGACGGTGTAGGCGATGGTGCCCTGGGCGTGTTTGCCGGCAGCCTTCACCGCTTCGATGGCGACACGCAGGTTACGCACGTCGTTCATGGCGTCGAAGATGCGGAACACGTCGATGCCGTTGACCGCGGCCTTGGCGACGAAGGCCTTGACCACGTCGTCGCTGTAGTGGCGGTAGCCCAGCAGGTTCTGGCCGCGCAGCAGCATTTGCAGACGGGTGTTCGGCAGGGCCGCACGCAGTTTGCGCAAGCGCTCCCACGGGTCTTCTTTGAGGAAGCGCACGCAGGCGTCGAAGGTGGCGCCACCCCAGACTTCCAGCGACCAGTAGCCGACCTTGTCGAGCTTGTCGCAGATCGGCAGCATGTCTTCGGTACGCATGCGGGTAGCCAGCAGGGACTGGTGGGCGTCGCGCAGGATCGTGTCGGTTACGTGAATTTTCTTGGACATTATGGGGTTCCTCACAGGCCTGCGTGGGCGGCGATGGCGGCGGCGATGGCCAGGGCCAGCTCTTCGGGTTTGCGCTTGATCGAGTAGTTGGTCAGTTCCGGGTGGCTTTCGACGAAGCTGGTATTGAACTGGCCGCTACGGAATTCCGGATTGCGCAGGATTTCCTGGTAGTACGCGGCGGTGGTCTTCACCCCTTGCACGCGCATGTCGTCCAGGGCCCGCAGGCCACGGTCCATGGCTTCTTCCCAGGTCAACGCCCAGACCACCAGCTTCAGGCACATGGAGTCGTAGAACGGCGGAATGGTGTAGCCGGTGTAGATCGCCGTGTCGGTGCGCACGCCCGGGCCGCCGGGGGCATAGTAACGGGTGATCTTGCCGAAGCTGGGCAGGAAGTTGTTCTTCGGGTCTTCGGCGTTGATACGGAACTGCAACGCATAGCCACGGTGCTGGATGTCTTCCTGTTTCACCGACAACGGCAGGCCCGAGGCGATACGGATCTGTTCGCGGACGATGTCGATACCGGTGATTTCTTCGGTGATGGTGTGTTCCACCTGCACCCGGGTGTTCATCTCCATGAAGTACACCTCGCCATCGGCGAGCAGGAACTCCACGGTACCGGCGTTCTCGTAGTCCACCGCCTTGGCCGCACGCACCGCCAGGTCGCCGATGTAGGCGCGCTGCTCGGGGGTGAGCTGTGGGCTCGGGGCGATTTCGATGAGCTTCTGGTTGCGGCGCTGGATCGAGCAGTCTCGCTCGAACAGGTGCACGACGTTGCCAAAGCTGTCACCGAGGATCTGTGCCTCGATGTGCTTGGGGTTGACGATGCACTTTTCCAGGAACACTTCGGCCGAACCGAAGGCCTTGGTGGCTTCGGAAATCACCCGCGGGAAGTTCTGTTCCAGCTCTTCACGGCTGTTGCAGCGGCGAATACCACGGCCGCCACCACCGGAAGTCGCTTTGAGCATCACCGGGTAACCGATACGCTCGCCTTCGCTCAGGGCTTCGTGAATGTCGGCAACGTTGCCTTCGGTGCCCGGGGTTACCGGCACACCGGCTGCGATCATGGTGCGGCGCGCTTCGGTCTTGTCGCCCATGCGGCGGATGACCTCGGCAGCTGGGCCGATGAACTTGATCCCGCGCTCGGCGCAGATCTCTGCCAGCTCGGCGTTTTCCGACAGGAAACCGTAACCTGGGTGCAGGGCGTCACAGCCGGTTTCCACAGCAAGGTTGACCAGCTTGCGCGGGTTCAGGTAACCGGCCAATGGCTCGGCACCAATGCTGTAGGCCTCGTCGGCGCGCTTGACGTGCAAGGCGTGACGGTCGGCGTCGGAATAGATCGCGACAGAGCGAATGCCCATCTCGGCGCAGGCACGCACGATCCGAACTGCGATTTCACCCCGGTTGGCGATCAGGATTTTTTTTATCACTGGAGTCTTCCCAAAGCCGTAGGAACAGACGATCCGGTTCTACCGGTCGGCGCGTGACCAGAGGTTGCTGGCCAGTCGCACATTCACCCTAGCGCTGAAGGTCGATAAACAAAAATCAATATTTGTTAGGGGCTGTATTAGCAAAAGCTTATAGTTCGGTAACAAGGTATTGCCGAAGAGCCGATAAAAATGCGTAAGTCCTTGATGCGTATGACATTGCGTCAATTGCAAATCTTCAACGAGGTGTGCGATTTGCGTTCGTACAGCCGGGCTGCGGAGGAGATGGCACTGACGCAACCCGCCGTTAGTCTACAGATCCGTCAGCTCGAAGAGCTGATCGGCCAGCCGCTGTTCGAGTACGTCGGCAAGAAGCTCTACCTGACCGAAGCGGCCGAAGCGCTGCAGCGCGCCAGCCGTGACATCTTCGGGCGCCTGGAGAGCCTGGACATGCAGCTGTCGGATATGCAGGGCTCACTGCAGGGGCAGCTGAAACTGGCGATCGAGTCCAGTGCCAAGTACTTCGTGCCACACCTGTTCGCCGCCTTCAAGCAGCGTCACCCGGAGGTCAACCTCACCCTCACGGTAGTCAACCGTGCCCAGGCGATCCGCCGGCTCTCCGACAATCGCGATGACCTGATCATCATGTCGATGGTGCCCCAGGACATGGGCCTGGAGTTTCTGCCGTTTCTGAACAACCCGATCGTGGCCGTGGCCCCGCCGGAACACCCGCTGTGCAAGCTCGAACACCTGCGCCTGCAGGACCTGGAGCCTCATACCTTGCTGGTCCGCGAGCAGGGTTCGGGCACGCGCAAGGCCTGCGAGGAGTACTTCAAGGACAAACGCGTGCACTTCACCCAGACGCTGGAGGTTGCTTCGGCCGATGCCCAGCGCGAATGCGTGATCGCCGGCCTGGGTATTGCCCTGCTGACCCGCCATGCCGTGAACCTGGAGCTGGCCACGGGGGTACTCAGGGAGCTGCCGGTGGAGGAGTTGCCGCTGTACCGCAGTTGGTGCGTGGTGCAGGCCAAAGCCAAGCGACAATCGCCGGTGGCCTTGGCCTTTCTGGCGTTCATCCGCAGCGAACGTGCGTTGATCAGCGCGCTGGTTGAGCGTTTTTCGGGGAAGTTGCCGTCGCCGCCTGCCACACCGTAAGCGCTTGCAGTTCGGGGTAATCGGCCAGATCGCGGAGCAGTTGACGTTGGTCGCAATAACTCTCGATCGCGCGGCGGTACTCCATGCGGCGCTGATCCTTTTCCTGTTGCTTGCGAGCCTTGGCGCTGGGTTGGTACGTACCGTCGAAGTCACGAGCCATTGCCTGTCTCCCAGATAGGATGCGGGAGTTTCAGACTGGCCTTGAGGGGTTACGGTTTGGCTGTGGAATGGTGACAAAACCGTGAAATCTGCTTTTCCTGTCCCGCGAACGCGTCTGAAAAGGAGAAAGAATCAGTCGTCGGTAGCCTTGATCGACTTGGGCGACAACCGCAGGCTGCGCAAGCTGCGCTTCACGCTCTTGAGGTGATTGACCAGGCTCGGCCCACGGGCCATTGCCACGCCCATGGCCAGTACGTCGATCACCACCAGGTGAGCGATACGCGAGGTCAGCGGGGTGTAGATTTCGGTGTCTTCATGCACGTCGATCGCCAGGTTGACCGTCGAAAGCTCCGCCAACGGCGTCGCGCTCGGGCACAGAGTGATCAGGTTGGCGCCGCTTTCACGCACCAGGTTGGCGGTGATCAGCAGGTCCTTGGAACGCCCCGACTGGGAAATGCACACCGCCACGTCACCCGGCTTCAGCGTCACCGCCGACATGGCCTGCATGTGTGGGTCGGAGTAGGCCGCGGCACTGAGCAGCAGGCGGAAGAACTTGTGCTGGGCGTCGGCCGCTACCGCGCCGGATGCGCCAAAGCCATAGAACTCCACACGCTGGGCCTGAGCCATGGCACTCACGGCCTGTTGCAGGGCCTGCGGGTCCAGGTGCTCTCGCACTTCCATCAGCGTGTGCAGGGTAGTGTCGAAAATCTTCAGGCTGTAGTCGGCAACCGAGTCGTCTTCATGAATCGCGAACTGGCCGAAACTGGCACCGGCCGCCAGGCTCTGCGCCAGCTTGAGCTTGAGATCCTGGAAGCCCGAACAACCGATCGCCCGGCAGAAACGCACAATGGTCGGCTCGCTGATACCCACGCTGTGCGCCAGGTCAGCCATGGAGCTGTGCATCACGGCAGCAGGGTCGAGCAGCACGTGGTCGGCCACTTTGAGTTCCGATTTGCGCAGCAGGTGGCGCGATTGGGCGATATGTTGCAACAGATTCACGGGCTGGACTCGGTTATGATCGGCTGGCCGGGATGTAGCTTTCTTGTAGTTATACTACATGGACGCCAACCCGCCCAGTTAAACGAACGTGGAGAGTGGTGGTTTGACTATTCCTTGCGACATTCTGGTGTTCGGTGGCACCGGTGACCTGGCCCTGCACAAACTGCTGCCGGCGCTCTATCACCTGTATCGCGAGGCACGCCTGAACAACGCGGTGCGCATCATTGCCCTCGCCCGCCGCCACATAAGCCGTGACGAATACCTCAAGCTCGCCGAACGCCATTGCCGGGCGCAGATCGCCCGCCACGATTTCGATGAAGATGTGTGGCAACGCTTTTCCGCACGCCTCGACTACTTCCCCATGGATGCCGCGCAAAGCGCCGATTTCGGCCGCCTGGCGCGCTACCTCGGCGAGCCTGGAGGGCTGACCCGCATCTACTACCTGGCCACTGCGCCCAACCTCTTCGTCCCGATCGCCAACCATTTGCGGATTGCCGGGCTTGCCGACAGCGAAGCGCGCATCGTGCTGGAGAAGCCGATCGGCCACTCGCTGGCATCTGCCACCGCCATCAACGAAGCGATCGGCGCGGTATTCGACGAATCGCAGGTGTTTCGCATCGACCACTACCTCGGCAAGGAAACCGTGCAGAACCTGATGGCCCTGCGCTTCGCCAATGCCCTGCTGGAACCCGTGTGGCGCAACGGCCAGGTCGACCATGTACAGATCAGCGTCTGCGAAACCCTCGGCGTGGAAAACCGCGGCGGTTACTACGACCGCGCCGGGGCGACCCGCGACATGCTGCAGAATCACCTGCTGCAGCTGCTGTGCCTGGTGGCCATGGAGCCGCCTGCGCAGTTCGAGGCCGAAGCCGTACGCGACGAGAAAGTGAAGATCCTGCGTGCCCTCAAGCCCATTACCGGCCAGGACGTGCAGGACAAGACCGTGCGTGGCCAGTACGGTGCCGGCCACATCGGCGGCCAGGAAGTGCCGGCCTACTACTTCGAGAAGGACGTCGACAACGACACCGACACTGAAACCTTCGTCGCTGTGCACGCTCACATCGACAACTGGCGCTGGGCCGGCGTGCCCTTCTACCTGCGGACCGGCAAGCGCATGGCCCGGCGCTCGTCGCAAATCGTCATCCAGTTCAAACCGGTGCCCCACGAGCTGTTCAGCGGCGGCCAGGTCAACCAGCTGCTGATCCAACTGCAGCCAGAAGAGCGCATCAGCCTGCGGATGATGACCAAGAGTCCCGGCAAGGGCATGCGCCTGGAGCCCGTCGACCTGGACCTCAACCTTGCCCAGGTATTTGGCCAGACCCGCCGCTGGGAGGCCTACGAACGCCTGTTGCTGGACGTGCTGGAAGGCGATTCGACGCTATTCATGCGCCGCGACGAAGTCGAGGCCGCCTGGGCCTGGATCGACCCTATCATCGGAGGATGGGAAGAGCATTTCCAGGCTCCACGCCCCTACTCCGCAGGCACCAATGGGCCGGAACAGGCGCTGGGCCTGCTGGCGCGACACGGCAGGCAATGGCATAGCTGAAAAGCTACCCGATTCCGGCGGTTCATCCGTGAACAGAAAGTAGCCATGCGCATCAGCGCAACTACTCACTGAAGGAAAGAACCATGACCGTAACCATTGAAGAAGTTTCTGCAGTCAACGAAATCACCAACCTTGAAGAAGTGTTCCGAGTTGAATGCACTGTCACTGTCAGTAGCCCAGCCATTGAGCTGGAGCTGGTTGAGCCTGTGGTGCGCAATAAAGGAGGGTGGGCAGAACTTCACCTGCAAACTCGTGACACTGGCGAAATCACATTGCAAGTTGAAACGAAGAAGACCGTGGTCTACGAACAAAAAGGGACTTGCAAGTGGCCAACCTTGAGGATTGTTTCCGCCAACGAGACCAAGCTTGTGAACATCGATACCATCAAGACTAATCAGTAACCCCCCGGCGTGAACCACTCGTCGTGACGGGCGATCTGGTTCACTCGGCCAACGCAGATCGCAGCAATGGGGTGAATATTCATACAGTAGATATTTGCCCCATTTCCCGCATCGCCATAGAATGGCTCAATGCGCACAGATGACCTTTCCCTCCTGCTGAACTCCCTCAACGATGCCCAACGCCAGGCCGTCGCGGCCACGCTTGGGCGTCAGCTGGTGCTTGCTGGCGCCGGTTCCGGTAAAACCCGCGTGCTGGTGCACCGCATCGCCTGGCTGATCCAGGTCGAGCAGGCCTCGCCGCACTCGATCCTGTCGGTGACCTTCACCAACAAGGCGGCCGCCGAGATGCGCCAGCGGATCGAGCAACTGCTGGGTATCAATCCGGCGGGCATGTGGGTAGGCACCTTCCACGGCCTGGCGCACCGCCTGTTGCGGGCGCACTGGCAGGAAGCACGCCTGGTGCAGAACTTCCAGATCCTCGACAGCGATGACCAGCAGCGGCTGATCAAGCGCGTCATGCGCGAACTCGGCCTGGACGAGCAGAAATGGCCGGCGCGCCAGGCCCAGTGGTTCATCAACGGGCAAAAGGACGAGGGCCTGCGACCGCAACATATCCAGGCCAGCGGCGACCTGTTCCTGCAGACCATGCGCGATGTCTACAGTGCCTACGAACAGGCCTGCGAGCGCGCCGGGGTCATCGACTTCTCCGAATTGCTGCTGCGCGCCCTCGACCTGTGGCGCGACCACCCTGGCCTGCTGGAACACTACCAGCGGCGCTTCCGCCACCTTCTGGTGGACGAGTTCCAGGATACCAACGCCGTGCAATACGCCTGGCTGCGCCTGCTGGCCGGCAAAAACGGTGGCAGCCTGATGGCGGTGGGCGACGACGACCAGTCCATCTATGGTTGGCGCGGCGCCAAGATCGAGAACATTCACCAGTACACAGCCGACTTCCCCGACGCCGAGATGATCCGCCTGGAGCAGAACTACCGCTCCACCGGCGGCATCCTCAAGGCCGCGAACGCGCTGATCGCCAACAACAGCGGGCGCTTGGGCAAGGAACTGTGGACTGACATGGGTGAAGGCGAGCCGCTGACGCTGTACGCCGCCTACAACGAACACGATGAAGCGCGCTATGTGGTCGAGACCATCGAAAGCTTGATCAAGCAAGGCAACGCGCGCAGCGATATCGCCATCCTGTATCGCTCCAACGCCCAGTCGCGGGTGCTGGAAGAAGCCCTGCTGCGCGAACGCATCCCCTATCGCATCTACGGTGGCCAGCGCTTCTTCGAACGCGCCGAAATCAAGAATGCCATGGCCTACCTGCGGCTGATCGAAGGCCGCGGCAACGATGCGGCGCTGGAACGGGTGATCAACGTGCCACCTCGTGGAATCGGCGAGAAGACCGTCGAAGCCATTCGCGAACATGCCCGCCACAGCCAGCTGTCGATGTGGGAAGCCATGTGCCAGCTGTTGGCCGCCAAGGCGCTGAAAGGCCGCGCTGCCTCTGCCCTCGGTGCCTTCATCGAGTTGATCGAGGGCCTGGCCAGCAAGGTCGCGGACATGCCGTTGCATACCATGACCCAGACCGCCATCGAGCAGTCCGGCCTGATCATCTATCACCAGGAAGAGAAGGGTGAAAAGGGCCAGGCACGGGTAGAAAACCTTGAGGAACTGGTAAGCGCCGCGCGCAACTTCGAAACCAGCGAAGACGACGCCGACCTGTCGCCGCTGTCGGCCTTCCTTGGCCATGCCTCGCTGGAGGCTGGCGATACCCAGGCAGAGGAGCACGAAGACAGCATTCAGCTGATGACCTTGCACAGTGCCAAGGGCCTGGAATTCCCCTACGTGTTCCTGGTCGGCATGGAAGAAGGCCTGTTCCCGCACAAGATGAGCCTGGAAGAACCCGGCCGCCTGGAAGAGGAACGCCGCCTGGCCTACGTGGGCATTACCCGTGCCATGCGCCAGCTGATCATGACCTACGCCGAGACTCGCCGCCTCTATGGCAGCGAGACCTACAACAAGGTGTCTCGATTCGTACGCGAGATTCCGAGCGGCCTGGTTCAGGAGGTACGCCTTTCCAACAGTGTCAGCCGACCGTTTGGCGGTTCGACGAGCACGAGCAGCAACCTGTTCGCCAATGCCAATATTCCGCAGACCGCCTTCAACCTTGGCCAGCGCGTGCAGCACGCCGTGTTTGGTGAAGGGGTGATCCTCAACTTCGAGGGCTCCGGTGCCCAGGCGCGGGTGCAAGTAAACTTCGCCGAAGGCAGCAAATGGCTCATGCTGGGGTACGCCAAGCTCGAGGCTATCTAAAAGCCTCGAAACATTCAGGCAAAAGCTGGAAACATCTTGTCGCTGGCCATGTGCACAGGAACCTGTGCACCATGACGCGCGTGCAATCCACAACAGGGGAAATCCCACTTATGCAACGTTTTCTTAGCATCGCACTGGCGCTCTGCGTCGGCCTGACGCTGAGCCTGGACGCCAACGCCAAGCGTTTCGGCGGCGGCAAGAGCTCGGGCGCCGCGCCTATCCACCAGACCCGCCAGGCTACGCCAACCACGCCTGCCGCCGCGCCGACCGCTCCAGGTCGCGCTCCGGCCGCCGCCAGCGGTGCTTCGCGCTGGCTGGGCCCACTGGCCGGCCTCGCCGCCGGTGGCCTGCTGGCGTCCATGTTCATGGGCGACGGATTCGAAGGCTTCCAGATCATGGACTTCCTGATCGTGGCGCTGATCGCCTTCCTGGTGTTCCGCTTCATTGCCGCGCGACGTCGCCAGCAGCAGCCGCAAATGGCCGCTCCGGGCCACGCGCCGTTCCAGCGTGAAGCCCATGGCCAGCAGCATGCCCAGCCGTCGATCTTCGGTGGTTCGGCCGCTCCTGCTGCCGCAGCCGCTCCGGTGATCAACGCACCGGCCTGGTTCAACGAGCAGAGCTTCCTGGCCGCAGCCCGCAGCCACTTCCAGTCGCTGCAGCAGCACTGGGATGCCAACGAAATGGACAAGATCGCCGAGTTCGTCACCCCGCAGATGCTCGAGTTCCTCAAGCGCGAGCGTGCCGACCTGGGTGATGGCTTCCAGTCCACCTACATCGATGACCTCGATGTGCAGCTGGACGGTGTCGACGATCGCGCCGACCGCACCGACGCCACCCTGACCTTCCGTGGTGTGTCGAAGACCTCGCGCTTCGACCAGGGTGAGGCCTTCAGCGAAAGCTGGCACATGGTTCGCGCCCAGGGCGACAACCAGCCTTGGCTGGTTGCCGGTATCCGTCAAAACGGTTAACCGACGCACGTTGCACAAAAAACCCCGGGCCTGTCCCGGGGTTTTTGCTTTTGCCAGAGCAGGCTACTAGGGTATAACGCGCAGCGTTGTCATCAAGGTCAGAGGATGTAAGCCGTGGAAGAAGTGATCGAACAACTCCGTGAAGCCAATGAACCCGTGCCGGTGCCCTTGGAGCTTCCCGACGAAGACCAGCTGGTAGAGATCGAGGAAGAGCTGTTCATCAACATTCCGTTCGTGTTCAAAGAGTTTCTGCTGACCGTCAGCGATGTCGTGTACGGTTCGCTCGAGCCTGTAACCGTCACTGATCCGCAATCGCACACCTACCTGCCCGATGTCGCGGCCAATGCCTGGGATGCCGGCGTGCCACGCGACTTGATTCCACTGTGTCAGGACGGCGACGACTACTACTGCGTCGAAGAAGACGGCACCGTGGTGCTGTGGGTTGCAGAAGATGAAGCTACTGCCGAGGACAATTGGGAATCGGTGTGGCACTGGGCGCGGGACGTGTGGCTGGAAAGCTGACACACAGGGAAATAATGGCTTAGCGCCATTAATGCAGTTAAAATCGCCAGGCTTTCTGCGCCTGGCGACATCGCTACCGCTCCATCCCCTCGGACGACGGTGAAATCTTGCGCAGGGAGCGTATCCTTCAGTGCGAGTGATCGCGGTTGTTCTCCAGCGTCTCCAACAAGGCGATCTGCATCCGCGAATGTACGCGGATGAACCAGCGCCACAGCAACGCCACCACCACCGCCGCTACCACTGCGATCACCAGCAACAGCTCGCTGGTCGGCAGAATGCTCGCCGACAATGCCGACAGCAGCAGGAAGATCACCAGTAGCGACAGCAGCGGGATCACCTCGGCAACCACGCGTCGCACGCGCTGGGTATGCCGCCCGGCAATTTCCGGCTTCACCCCCATCTCTGCCAATAGCATCGACAATGCCTTGAGCTTGCGATAGGCAGCAATCAAAAACGGCAGCGACAACAGTAGCGCCGCGCCCCAGATCAGCGCCTTCTGCTGGCTGATATCCGTCACCCACTCATTGAGCCAAGTGCCGATGCGCCCGGCGAAGTAACCGCCGCTGAAGAAGATCGCGATCACCAATGCCAGGTTTACACCCACCTGCAGCAGGATGCGCCGGATCATCGCCGCCAGCATGGCGCTTTCACCTTGCGGCTGAATGTTACGCAACCATTCCCCATATAGTGACAGCACCCGCGCCAGGCGCCGTGGCACGACATTGCCGAGCTTCAACGACAGCGGGTCGGCGGCGCGGATCAGGTAAGGCGTCAGCAGCGTGGTAATGGCCGAAACCGCCACCGCCACCGGGTAAAGGAAGTCGCTGGTAACTTGCAGGGTCATCCCCAGGGCCGCAATGATGAAGGAGAATTCGCCAATCTGCGAAAGGCCCATGCCCACCCGTAGCGAGGTGCGCCCGTCGTTACCGGCAATGAAAGCGCCCATGCCGCACGACAGCATCTTGCCCAGCACTACCGCCAGGGTGATGACCACGATCGGCCAGGCGTAGTCGACCAGCACCTGCGGGTCGATCATCAGGCCGATGGCGACGAAGAAAATCGCGCTGAACAGGTCGCGCACGGGCTCGATCAGGCGTTCGATCTTCAGCAGTTGGCGCGACTCGGCCATGATCGCACCGATCAGGAAGGCCCCCAGCACCATGCTGTATTCCAGCTTGACCACCAACAGGCAGAAACCGAAACACAGGCCCAGCACGGTGATCAGCAACATCTCGTTGCTTTCGAATTTCGCCACGTAGGCCAGAAGCCGCGGCACCAGCAGGATGCCGATCACCAGCGCGACGATCATGAACAGCGACAGCTTGCCGACTGTGGAGAACACTTCACCGGAGCTGACCGAGCCACTGACGGCGATGCCCGACAGCAAGGCGATGATGCCGATGCCTAGGATGTCCTCGACGATCAGCACACCGAAAATCAGCTGGGCGAAACGCTCGTTCTTCATCTTCAGGTCGTTCAGCGCCTTGACGATGATGGTGGTCGAGGAAATCGCCAGGATCGCGCCAAGGAACAGCGAGTCCATGGTGTTCCAGCCGAACCAGCGGCCGATCTCGAAACCGATCCAGATCATCAGGACGATTTCCAGGAATGCCGCAATGAATGCCGTGGCACCGACCTTGAACAGCTTGCGCAGGCTGAACTCCAGGCCCAGGCAGAACATCAGGAAAATGACCCCCAGCTCGGCCAGGGTCTTGATCGTGTCTTCATCGTGGATGAGGCCGAACGGCGGCGTATGCGGGCCGATGATGAAGCCAGCGACGATGTAGCCCAGTACCACGGGCTGCTTGAGGCGATGAAAGAGGATCGTCACCACACCGGCGACCAGCATGATCACTGCCAGATCCTGGATGAAGCTGATGGCATGCATGGCGCGATACTCCTTTTCGACTTTGCTGGATGCCCGGGCAGACCGCTCCTCTGCCAAGGCAAAGCTGAGCGAGCAGCGAGTACATACTGTATTGAATGCAGAAACGCCCACGTTGCATGGGCGTACTCAGGTTAACATCGCACCCCGCCGCAAAAAGCCGGTGCAATATGTAGAAACAGATCGGCCGAACAGCCGCTTCTGATGAGGTAAATGGCGTGACGAGGGAGCGTCCGGCAACGTCCCGTAATTCAGGAAGGCAAACCTTCTAGAGGGGAAACAGAAGTGTCAGCAGATACCCGCCCCGATTCAGCGCAATCTCACCGTGAGCACACTATGGAACCTGGAAACGCCGAGCTGAGCATGACCGTCTTGATGACACCGGACATGGCCAACTTTTCTGGCAACGTACACGGCGGCACCCTGCTCAAGTACCTAGACGAAGTGGCCTATGCCTGTGCCAGCCGCTATGCCGGCAGCTATGTGGTGACCCTGTCGGTCGACCAGGTGATCTTCCGCGAGCCGGTTCACGTCGGCGAGCTGGTGACCTTCCTCGCCTCGGTCAACTACACCGGCAACACCTCGATGGAAGTGGGTATCAAGGTGGTCACCGAGAACATCCGCGAGCGTTCGGTACGCCATTCCAACAGCTGCTTCTTCACCATGGTCGCAGTCGATGACAACCGCCGCCCGGTGCCGGTGCCGCCTCGCCAGCCGCACTCCAGCGAAGAGAAGCGCCGCTTCCTGCAGGGTCAGCAGCGCCGCCAGATCCGTCAGGAGCTGGAAAAGCGCTACCAGGACCTTAAAACCGACGCGATTTAGTAAGCCAGGCGCTGCGCCTCGAAGCGCACGCGCGGGTGGGCAATGCGATCCTGGGCCCGCACCAGCTGCAGTTCGTAGCTGGTGCAAGCCTGGGTTTCCAGTAGCACCTCGTGCACGGCCGCCGCGGTGAATTCAAAGGCCTGTAGCCAGCCGTCGCCCAGCAGCACCCGGGCCAGGAACAAGCCCGAAGTCAGGTCACCCACGCCAACCGGCTGCCGCGGGAAGGCCAACAGGGGGCGACGCAGGTGCCAGCTGTCTTCGCGGGTCACCAGCAACATCTCGAACATATCTTCAGCACGCCCCGGATACGACAGGTGCTTGACCAGCACCACTTGCGGGCCGCGCTCGAGCAGGCTGCGCGCCATGCTGACGCAGTCCTCGAGCGATTGCGCACGGCGGCCGCAGAAGCTATCCAGTTCCAGCTGATTGGGGCAAAGGATATCCGCCTTGGCAGCTGCTTCATCGAGCAGAAACTCGCTGACCTCCTGGGGAACGATACAGCCCTTTTCCGCATGGCCCATGACCGGGTCACACAGGTACAGTGCCTTCGGGTTAACAGCCTTGATGCGTTCGAACCCAGCCAGAATCGCCCGGCCCTGCTCGGCGCTGCCAAGGTAGCCAGACAGCACGGCGTCGCAGTGGCCCAGTTCGCCAATGTTGGAAATACCTTCCACCAACGCAGGAATTTGCGCTGGAGCGAGCACTTCACCCGCCCACTGGCCATACTGAGTGTGATTGGAAAACTGTACGGTATTGAGGGGCCAGACGTTGACCCCGATACGCTGCATGGGGAACACCGCAGCGCTGTTGCCGGCGTGGCCGAACACCACGTGGGACTGGATGGCGAGCAGATGCGGGGTACGTTTCATGCGGGAGGGTTCCAAAGCTGTTTCAAGGATTGTGCAGCGCGCAGTATGGACTCGATTGCCACCTGTACGACAGGCCAGGGACGCAGTTAAGCTGGTTCGACCTGTTTGGAGCATACGTAAATGTTGACCCTGGAGAATCTCTTCGTCCTGATGTTGTTGGCCACGGCAGGCGCTTGGTTATGGCACAACCATGGGCTACGCGAGAAGGCCCTGGAGCGGGTCAAACAGCACTGCGCAAAGCTCGACCTGGAACTGCTGGATGACGCCGTTGCGCTCAAGCGCATTGCGTTCATCCGCGATGCCAACGGCCGCAAGCGTCTGGCCCGGGTCTATGCCTTCGAGTTCACCGTGACCGGGGAACAACGCCACCCTGGGACCGTGACCCAGTTCGGCGCCCACAGCGCACAGATCGAACTGGCACCCTACCCGTTCGAGATCAAGACGCCGCCACGGGCTGACAATGTGATCGAGATGCAGCAGTGGCGCCAGGAGCACAATCGCTGGCGCAACTGACAATCAGATCAGGCATTTCGCCAGAGCCGTCTGTAACAGCGGCTCTGGCTGCGCCTGCTCGAAGATCAGCTCGATGCGCGAGTCCTTGCGCCAGTCGCTCGGCTGCCACTGCGGCAAGTCACCTTCCAGCCCATTGAATGACTGCCATCCATCGACACTGTGGATAACTCCCTTGGCGCGTCGCCATGGCCAGGCTGTGAGAAACGCTTGCAAGCGCTGTGGCTGGAATTGCTGACTGGGGTGCCAGCGCCAGCCGATGCTCCAACCCCCCTCACCTTCATGAGCCGAACAAATCGGCAGAGAAGGATCTATCCACAGGGCTGAAGACGCTGTGGATAGACTTGTTTTAGGCAAACTATTCACAGAACTGTCACTAATCTGACTTGTGGATGAAACAGGTAGCATGCTGAGCTCGACCAACCCCTGCCGGGTCCAAACCTTGTGGATATTTAAAAAGTCTTTATTTATCAACAGCTTAATATCTTCATCCACAGCGTCGGCCTTGTTCAGCAGAACCAGCGCTGCCGCTTGCAAGGCCTGTTGCTGAGCCTCCGGTAATGGCTCACCTCGGGCCAGTGCCTGTGCATCCAGCACCATCACCAAAGGCTGCACCGCCAGAACCCCAACCCAGGGTGCCTGCTGCAGCTGGTTCAGCAATTGCACAGGATGACCCAGCCCTGAAGGCTCGATGAACAACCGGTCGGGCCGAGCCTTGCGCAGCAGGCGGCCGAGCCCGACCTGGAACGGTGTGCCGTTCACGCAGCACAGGCAGCCGCCAGCCACCTCGCCGATGGCAATACCGTCCTCGTCACGGCTGAGCAAGGCCGCATCGAGGCCGACCTGGCCAAACTCGTTGACCAGCACGGCCCAGCGCTCGTTTGCCGGGCGCTGCGCCATCAGCTGGCGGATCAGGCTGGTCTTGCCGGCCCCCAAGGGGCCGGCGATGACGTGGGTGGGGATGTTCTGCAGCATGCCAGGGCTTCTATAGGGGAATTCATCCCACTATGCCCCGTCATGCCAACCAGTCAAGGCTGAGCAACAGCCGCCGCTGGTCGCTGGCTGGCGAGCGGTGGATAAGTCCCGCACCTTCATTGCCCAACCATTTTTCCCCTTTGAGGACGGCCACCTCTCCCGCCTGCAAGGTGCGAATGTTATCCACAGGTGCCGGCGCCAGGTGCAGGCCAACCCGCGCTACTGCGCCTTCTTCCAGCCATTCGCTGCCAGGCCCCACGTAAGTGGTCAGTAAGCGCAAGGGCACGTTATCCACATGGAAGCGCGGACACATGGCACCTTGCAGCACTCGCAGCCGCAGCCCCACCCGCCGTGCTCCGAGCAGGCAGGTGTAGGCTGATACCAGCCACTTCACATCGGCGACAAAGCCCTCGTAACCATGCAGGTCGGCTGCCTCCTGCAGCAAGCCAGGCAATAGCGGCGGTTCGTGCTCGCTCACATCGAGTACACGCTGATCAGCCAGGGACTGGCCGAGGCTCACCACCAAGGCAGCAAAGTCTTCCACCTGTGCTGGCAAACGGCGCTGCCAGACAGCCAGGTTCACGCCATCCTGGAAGATTTCGGTGAGCACCTTTGGCGATTCTGCGAAGGCTTGGCGGATATCCACAGGGCGCAACGCCGGGTTCATGCCGCTTCCTCGGCATGCCAGGGGCCGAAAGGATCAGGCAGGCGAAGCCAGGACATCGGCCCAAGCGCCATTTCATCATCACTAAGCAGGCAGGCATCCAGCTCTGTGGATAACTGTACGAAGTCTATGTTCTGCCCGATGAACACCAGCTCCTGACGGCAGTCACCGGTTTCGGCGTGCCAGTGCTTGAGAATGTCTGCTGTGCTCTGCTCATCCTGCGGCCAGTGTTCCCGTGGTACAAAACGCCACCAACGCCCGGCCAGGCCATGACGCATCATGCCGCCGGCCTGCGACCAGCTGCCGGCTTCCTGGAATTTGCTGGCCAGCCAGAAAAAGCCCTTGGAGCGAAGCAGCCGACCGTTGCTCCAGGTGTTGTGGATAAAGTCGAAGAAGCGTTGCGGGTGCAGTGGCCGGCGGGCTTCCCAGGTGGTCGCCGCGATGCCGTATTCCTCGGTTTCCGGTATGTGCGCGCCGCGTAATTCCTGCAGCCAACCTGGCGCCTGCGCAGCCTGATCGAAGTCGAACAGCCCGGTATCGAGAATCCGCGCCAGCGGTATCTGGCCCATGACCATCGGTACGATCTGTGCGCGGGCATTGAGGCTGCGCAAAATGGCGGTGAGTTCTTCGCGCTCGTGCTGGCTGATCAGGTCGATCTTGCTGAGCAGCAGCACATCGGCGAACTCGACCTGTTCGATCAACAGGTCGCTGATTGAACGCTCATCGTCTTCACCCAGCGTCTCGCCACGGCTGGCCAGGCTGTCGGCTTGCTGATAATCGCGCAGGAAGTTAAGGCCATCGACCACGGTGACCATGGTGTCCAGGCGCGCCATGTCGGACAAGCTGCGGCCTCGCTCATCGCGGAAGGTGAATGTCTCGGCGACCGGCAGCGGCTCCGAGATACCGGTGGACTCGATCAGCAAATAGTCAAAGCGGCCTTCCTCGGCCAGTCGCGCGACTTCCTCCAGCAGGTCTTCACGCAGGGTGCAGCAGATGCAGCCGTTGCTCATCTCGACCAGTTTTTCTTCTGCACGGTTGAGACTGACATTGCGCTGCACTTCGCTGGCGTCGATGTTGATTTCACTCATGTCGTTGACGATCACCGCGACCCGAAGGTTGTCGCGGTTACGCAGCACATGATTGAGCAAGGTGCTCTTGCCGGCGCCGAGGAAGCCGGAAAGCACGGTGACGGGGAGGCGATTGGACATGGTGAAACCTCTTCAGGCGGACGCACTCGAAACGATGCATTGCATAATGTTATAAAGTAACAATACAATTTCGCCAAGCCGTATTCGTCGGAAGGGTACATCGGAGATGGAAATGAGCCTGTCACGTGCTGCCCTGTTGCTGCTGCTTCTCGCGCCTCTGCCAGCCCTGGCAGTGGCGCAAGGCAGTTCGCTGGCGCTGTGTACCCGCAGCGCAACGCTGCTCGCCTGCCAGGACGGCAAAGGTAGTTACTACAGCGTGCGCACCGAAGGCAGCCATCTCTACCTTCGCGGCTTCGACACGATGACGCGTCGGCTCTGGTCGCAAACCAACAGCCGCTATGGCGCGCTGACGTTCTTCACCGGTTTGGCCAGCGATGGTGAAGCCTGGTTCGGTTACAGCCGCCGTGTTGGCTGGACCACGTTCAATCGCGTGTCCAGCTCCAGCGGCCAACGTTTCAACTTGCATTGCAGCCTGGTCGGCGGATGTCGCTGACCCTTTTGCCTGGTATCGGTATCCCCATGACTAGCCTGACACTACCCGACATTGCCGCACAGACCCAAGAGCATGCCGTCCCACTGGATTGGGTCGGCATGTGCGGCATCGCCTTACCCATCCAGCTCGATGGTCGTCAGGTGGCGGCCATGGCCAATGCAGGTGTCAGCTTGGTGGATGGCACTTCGCGGGGCATTCATATGTCTCGCCTCTACCTCGCACTGGAATCGCTTGAACAGCAACCATTGACGCCCTTGGCTATTCGCCATCTTCTGGCTGACTTCCTTGCCAGCCACGAAGGGCTTTCCAACGCGGCTTATCTCAACCTGGCTTTCGAGCACATGCTGAAACGGCCAGCCTTGGTCAGCCCACTCGCAGGTTGGAAGAGCTATCCGATTACCCTCGAAGCGAAGATAGAAAATGAAATGTTCCACGTGGAACTATCAGTTTGTGTCCCTTACTCCTCAACCTGCCCCTGCTCTGCAGCGCTGGCAAGGCAACTGATTCAACAGCAGTTCGAGGCTGATTTCTCTGGGCGGCACCTGGAGCGCAGCGCGGTACTGGAGTGGTTGGGCAGCAGCCAGGGCATCGTCGCAACACCGCATAGCCAGCGCAGCCAGGCGCTGATTAGCGTGCGCCTGCGAGACAATCTGGTGTCGCTACCCATAACCGAATTGATCGACCAGATTGAGGCAAGCCTGGGTACGGCTGTGCAGACCGCCGTAAAGCGTGCAGACGAACAGGCGTTCGCGTTGGCCAATGGGCAGAACCTGATGTTCTGTGAGGATGCCGCGCGGCGACTGCATCAGTCGCTGCGGCAGTTGCAGTGGGCTACCGCCTTCAAGCTGCGCGTGGAACATGCAGAGAGCCTGCATGCCCACGATGCGGTAGCCAGCAGCCAATCGCGGTGGTGAAACTCAGGTCCGGGGTTTGACTGTTCCACAATCGTTGCCGAGCCATACGGCCCGGGTGTTCATACTGCCCTGCTGCTGAACGCCCGAGGCATTGAAGGTGCCGTTGACCTGCGTGGTGAATTCCTTGTCGCTGAGGAACGTCGCCTGGCCAGTACCTTGGGCTTTCGGGCAGCTGAACTGGAACTTCCAGACATTGCCGGTGCGGTCGGTAATTTTCTGGGTACAACCCGACTTCGGGTCCTGCAACGGAATATCGTTGGTCTGGACCTGCTCAGGCGTCAGACACGAACGCACCCCGTTGCCACCAATCGTGACGCCCTGCTTGGCCAGTACCCCTTCCATCATGGCCCGCTGTTCCGGTGGCAGGTTCTTCAACTGCCCGAGCATGAACTGCATATCGGGTAGCGGCTTGCCATCGACCTGCATGTTGCTGGTAGTCAGCTCCCACAAACCAGGCTGCAACATCTGCGCATGCACCAGTGGGCTGCTCAGGCCCAGGGCCAAAGCCAACAGTGGCAGACGAATCTTCATGTACGAACGCTCCTCGGAAAACCGGCCAACGGGCCGGGCTCAGCCTTAGACGCCAAATCCGCTTTCAGGTTGCAAGCCGGACGTGGAACGTGTTCTGTTATCCGCTGTGTATTCGGCAAGCAGGATGCGTATGGATTACCACAGCCCCTACTTTTTCGGCTACGTGCTCGGCCTGATTCATTTGCTCGGCATGATCGCCGCGTTGCATGCAGTGTTCACCGTGCGTACCGCCCAAGGCGCAATCGCCTGGGCCATGTCGCTGTTCTTCATACCTTACTTCACGCTGGTTCCCTACCTGATCTTTGGTGCGCGATCCTTCTACGCCTACATCCAGGCCCGGCGCCAGGCCAACCAGGAAATGCACGTGGCGATGGCCAACCTCAACTGGCGGCCGTGGGTTGAGGAAGCCCTCACCGCCAGAGAGTCGGAAAGCTACGCGGCCTTGCGTGCCATGCCGAAACTCGGGCGAATGCCTTGCCTGGCCAATAACCAAGTGAAGCTGCTGATCAATGGCAAAGCCACTTTTGACGCTATCTTCGCCGCCATCGAGCAGGCACGCGAAGCGGTACTGGTGCAGTTTTTCATCATCCACGACGACGCTCTTGGCAAAGATCTGCAGCAGTTGTTACTGCGCAAGGCGGCCGAAGGGGTGAAGGTATTCGTGCTGTATGACCGTGTCGGCAGCCATGCCCTACCCGCAAGCTACAGCCAGGTACTGCGCGATGGCGGTGTGCAGATCCATGCCTTCGCGACCCGCCGCGGATGGTTCAACCGCTTCCAGGTCAACTTCCGCAACCACCGCAAGATCGTCGTGGTCGATGGCCTGCTCGGCTTCATCGGTGGGCATAACGTAGGGGACGAGTACCTCGGCAAGAACCCTCATCTGTCACCTTGGCGCGATACCCATGTGCAGATCAGCGGCCCGGTGCTGGCCTGCCTGCAGGAGTCGTTTGCCGAAGACTGGTACTGGGCCACGCGCCAGCTGCCACCTTTGATCCTGCCGGATACCTACCCCGACAACGGCGTACTGTGCCAGGCCCTAGCCAGTGGCCCGGCAGACCCGCAGGAAACCTGTTCGCTGTTCTTCATCGAGGCCATCCACTCGGCAAGCAAGCGGGTATGGATCACCAGCCCTTACTTCATTCCAGATGAAGCCGTGTTCGCCGCCTTGCGCCTGGCAGTGCTGCGCGGGGTGGATGTGCGCGTGCTGATTCCGTCTCGGCCCGATCACAGGATCGTCTATGCGGCCTCCAGCCTGTTCGCGTTCGAAGCGGTACGTGCAGGAGTGAGGATGTTCCGTTATCAGCCTGGCTTCCTGCACCAGAAGGTGGTGCTGGTGGATGACGAGGTCAGCGCGATCGGCAGCGCCAACCTGGACAACCGCTCGTTCCGGCTCAATTTCGAGATCACCTTGCTGACGGTGGACCGCCCGTTCGCCGACCAGGTGGAAGCGATGCTGCTGGACGACTTCGAACAGGCCCGCGAGATCACCGCCGAAGACAGCCGCGATACCCATCGTGTCCAGCAACTGGGGATGCGTATAGCGCGCCTGATTTCACCCATCCTCTGAATGAAGAAAGGGCCGCTTATGCGGCCCTTTCTTCATCCGGTGCATGATCAGCGATAAACGTCTTCCCGCGTCCACGGCAGATCATGGTGCCCATCGGCATACGGCTTCACGGCCAGAATCTGATGCAGGTTGATCCAGCCCTTCTGGAACGCATAGGCGCAGCCGGCCAGGTACAAGCGCCAGATGCGCAGGGTCTTTTCCGGCACCAGCGCCGCTGCCTTGTGCAGCTGGTTCTCCAGGTTCTCGCTCCAGTGATGCAGCGTCTTGGCGTAGTGCAGGCGCAGGCTCTCCACGTCCACCACTTCCAACCCCGCTTCACAGATGCTGGCAGTGATCATCGACAAGTGCGGCAGTTCACCATTGGGGAATACGTAACGGTCGATGAAGTCACCAGCCCCTCGTCCGACCGGTCGGCCATCGATGTGCTTGGCAGTGATGCCATGGTTCATCACCACGCCACCTTCCCTGACCGCACCGAACAGCTTCTGGCAATACAGCGCCAGGTTGGCGTGCCCGACGTGCTCGAACATGCCAACGCTGACGACCTTGTCGAAGCGGCCATCCTGAGGCAGGTCACGGTAGTCGAGAATCTGCAGGTCGACCTTGTCCGCCAACCCCTCCGCCTTTACCCGCGCGCGCCCAAGCTTGAGCTGCTCTTTGCTGAGGGTGATCCCGAATACGTTGGCGCCGTATTCACGCGCGGCGAAACGTGACAGCCCACCCCAGCCACAGCCCACGTCGAGCAGATAATCACCGGCTTCCAGACGGAGCTTGCGACACAAGTGGTCGAACTTGTCCTGCTGGGCCTGATCGAGGGTATTGTCCGGCTCGCGGAAGTAGGCGCAGGAATACGCCATGTCCTGATCCAGCCACAGCTGGTAGAACTCATTGGACACATCATAGTGGTAGGAAATGGACTGGGCGTCGGTGCTCTTGTCGTGGGCCAGACGCTGCGGCGGAGCTTCGTCCTCGTCGGTCAGCAGTGCTTCGCTGAGTTCGTCGCATACGCGGATGGCTTCGCCGATGTCGCCTTCCAGCTCCAGCTTGCCCTCCACGAACGCGGTGCCCAGCTGGTCCATGCTTGGATGCGTCAACTGAGCGATCAGCTGTGGGTCCTTGACCAGGATGGTGACCTGCGGGCTTGGGCCCAGATCGAACTGGTTGCCGTCCCACAGTTTAAACCGCAGTGGCAAATGCAGGCTTTGCAGTGCCGGTGGAAGTTGAGCAAGCATGAACACTCCTCCTATCCCTATAAGGCCACGACGCCTGATATTTCGAACGTCGCCGGAACAGAGTAGTTCATTCGTGGGAGGTTTCCTCCAAAGCAGGCCTAAACGAGACCAAGGTCTAGAACCAACTGATCTGATCAAAACAACGGATTGTATACAATCCGCCCTTCTCAGCTTAACCTTATGCCCCTCTCGCGCTTCCTCATCTGGAGTAAAAACCCATGAAATCCTATGACGTGGTGATCATTGGCGGCGGCCCTGGCGGCTACAACGCAGCGATCCGCGCCGGCCAACTGGGCCTGAGCGCCGCTTGCGTGGAAGGCCGTTCGACCCTCGGTGGCACCTGCCTCAACGTCGGTTGCATGCCGTCCAAAGCGTTGCTGCACGCCTCCGAGCTTTACGAAGCGGCCAGCGGCGAAGAGTTCGCCCACCTCGGCATCGAAGTGAAGCCGACGCTCAACCTCGCCCAGATGATGAAACAGAAGGACGAGAGCGTGACTGGCCTGACCAAGGGCATCGAGTACCTGTTCCGCAAGAACAAGGTCGAATGGATCAAAGGCTGGGGCCGCCTGGATGGCGTCGGCAAGGTCATCGTCAAGGCCGAAGATGGCAGCGAGACCCCGCTGCAGGCCAAGGACATCGTCATCGCCACGGGCTCCGAGCCCACTCCCCTGCCCGGCGTGACCATCGACAACCAGCGCATCATCGACTCCACCGGCGCCTTGGCCCTGCCGCAGGTACCCAAGCACCTGGTGGTGATCGGCGCTGGCGTCATCGGCCTGGAACTGGGTTCGGTATGGCGCCGCCTGGGTGCCCAAGTCACCGTCATCGAGTACCTCGACCGCATCTGCCCGGGCACCGATGAAGAAACCGCCAAGACCCTGCAGAAAGCCCTGGCCAAGCAAGGCATGGCCTTCAAGCTCGGTAGCAAGGTCACACAGGCCAAGACTGAAGCCGATGGTGTCAGCCTGACACTGGAGCCGGCAGCTGGTGGCGCCGCCGAAACCCTGCAGGCCGACTACGTGCTGGTCGCGATCGGCCGTCGTCCTTATACCAAGGGCCTGAACCTTGAGAGCGTAGGGCTGGAAACCGACAAGCGCGGCATGCTGAGCAACGAGCAGCACCGCACCTCGGTCCCCGGTGTGTGGGTGATCGGCGACGTCACTTCCGGCCCGATGCTGGCGCACAAGGCCGAGGACGAAGCAGTCGCCTGCATCGAGCGCATCGCCGGCAAGCCCCATGAAGTGAACTACAACCTGATCCCCGGCGTGATCTACACCCGTCCGGAACTGGCTACCGTCGGCAAGACCGAAGAGCAGTTGAAGGCCGAAGGCCGCGCCTACAAGGTCGGCAAGTTCCCCTTCACCGCCAACAGCCGCGCCAAGATCAACCACGAGACCGAAGGCTTCGCCAAGGTCATCGCCGATGCCAACACCGATGAGGTGCTCGGCGTGCATTTGGTCGGCCCGAGCGTCAGCGAGATGATTGGCGAGTTCTGCGTGGCCATGGAGTTCGCCGCCTCGGCTGAAGACATCGCGCTGATCTGCCACCCGCACCCGACCCGCTCCGAAGCCCTGCGCCAGGCAGCCATGAACGTTCACGGCATGGCCATGCAGATCTGACCCAGCTGGCTCCGCCGGTTTTTTCGAAATACCATTGATGCACGCTTTCGATCAAACCAGCGGAGCCCACCGGTTGAGCATCAACTTCGATCTGAATGACCTGCAGGCCTTCCGTGCCGTGGTCGAGCAAGGCAGCTTCCGCCGCGCCGCCGATACCATTCGCATCACCCAGTCGGCGTTGAGCCGGCGTATCGAAAAACTCGAGTCGGCGCTGGGCGTGAAGCTGCTCGAGCGGACCACGCGCAAGGTGTCGCTGACCAATGTCGGGCGCGCCTTCCTGCCCCAGGTCGAACGCCTGCTGGATGATCTGGACTTGGCGCTGCTCAGCGTCGGTGATGGTGGCACGCTGCGCACCGGCACCCTGACCATCGCCTGTGTGCCGTCAGCGGCCTACTACTTCATGCCCCACGCGATCCGCGCCTTCCATTCGCAGTATCCGAAAGTTCGGATCAACCTGTACGACGCCTCCGCCAACGAAGTCAGCGCCGCCGTGGCTTCCGGTGAAGCAGACTTTGGCCTGAGCTTCACTGGCAACCTCGCCCCGGAGATCGAGTTCAGCGTCCTGCTCGAGGAGCGCTATGTCATCGCCTGCCGCCAGGATCACCCGCTTGCCAAGCTGGACAAGGTGACCTGGGCACAAGCCTACGAGCATGACTACATCACTCTGGGCAAATCGTCAGGCAACCGCCTGGTACTGGATAGGGCGTTGGCCGGGATGCAGGTCAGCAAAGAGAGTGTCTGCGAAGCCAGGCATGTGACCACCCTGCTCGGCCTGATCGAAGCAGGCCTGGGCATCGCGGCGGTGCCATCGATCGCACTGCCGATGACCCCGCATCCGATCCTCGCCAGCATTGCACTGGTCGAACCGGAGGTCAGCCGCAAGATGGGCCTGCTCACGCGCCGCGGCCGCACGCTGACGCCTGCGGCACTTGAGATGGTCAGGTTGATTGGCGAACTGCCTGGCGTATTACCGGGCGACTGAATCCAGCCCGGTGGCGCGCACGGCAGGCTGCACGTCGGGCGAAGCGAGGTAGTTCAGCAGCTGCTTCGCCTCTGCCGGGTGCTCGGCGGTTTTCGGGATGCCAGCGGCAAAGCGGGTCACCGACTGCAGGCTTTCCGGGATCTTGCCAACGTAAGTGACACCCGGCACAGGCAACAGCTCGGCAACCTGCTGGAAGCCAAGTTGATAGGTGCCCTTTGCCACCTGCGAGGCCACCGGAATGCGCTCCACCATGGTGCTCTTGCCGACCAGTTGGTCCTGGATACCCAGCTTCTTGTACAGCTCCTTCTCGATGTACACGCCGCTGGCGCTGTCCGAGTAGGCCACTGACTGTGCCGCCAGCAAGGTCCGCTTCAATTCGTCAGCGGTGCCGATCGCGGGTTTGGCCTGCCCTTCCCGGACTACCAGGCCAATGCGCGAGTCTGCCAGCTCCACCCGCGATGCCGGGTCGACCTTGCCCTGACGGATGAGCTCGTCCAGTGCATAGCCGACCATGATCACCACATCCGCGTGCTCGCCACGAGCGAGGCGATTGGGGATCGCCTCGGGGGCCTTGCCCATGGACGGCCCCAGCACGGTGACCAAGGTATCGCCGCTCTGCGCCGCATACTGCGGCCCCAGTTGCTTGTAGGCGGCAGTGAAGCCGCCCGAGGTCATCACAGTCAGTTCGGCAGCCTGGGCAATGCTGCCGCCAGCGAGCAAAGTAGCGGCCAGCAACGCTTTCAACGCAGCTCTCATACGGCCACCACTGCGCGGTTGGCCAGGCGACGGTAGAGCATCCAGGTAGCAACGAATGCACAGAGTGCAGCGAACATCATCCAGTAGGCCGGTGCTGCCTTGTCGTTGGTGACGTGGATCATCCAGGTCGAGATCGCCGGGGTGAAACCGCCGAACAGTGCAGTCGCCAGGCTATAGGCCAGCGAGAAACCTGCCACCCGCACTTCGACTGGCATGATTTCGGTCAGCGCCGGGATCATCGCACCGTTGTACATGCCGTACAGGAACGAGAACCACAGCAGCACTTCGAGCATGTGACCAAAGGTCGGCGCCTGAGCCAGATAGGTCAGCGCCGGGTAGGCGGTGATCACGGTCATCAGCGACATGGCCAGCAGCAGCGGCTTGCGCCCAAGGCGGTCGCTGAGTGTGCCGCCGATGGGCAACCAGATGAAGTTCGACACCGCCGTCAGCAAGGTCACCAGCAGTGCATCACCGGTACTCAACTGCAGCACGGTCTTGCCGAAGGTTGGCGCGTACACCGTGATCATGTAGAAGGCTGTTGTGGTCATGGCCACCATCAGCATGCCGAACAGTACCACGCCGGAGTTGGCAGCCAGCGTCGCCAGCACCTGCTTCATGGTAGGGCGATGCTTGCGGGCGGCAAACTCTTCGGTTTCCTGCAGGTTGCGACGCAGCAGGAAGATCATCGGGATGATCATGCAGCCCACGGCAAACGGCACGCGCCAGCCCCACTGGGCGATCTCGGCGGCAGACAGCCATTCGTTGAGGGCAAAGCCCAGTGCGGCGGCGACGACGATCGCCACCTGCTGGCTGGCGGACTGCCAGCTGGCGTAGAAACCCTTGTGCCCCGGCGTGGCCATTTCGGCCAGGTACACCGACACACCGCCCAGCTCGGCGCCCGCCGAGAACCCTTGCAACAAGCGCCCGATCAGCACCAGCGCCGGGGCCAGTAGCCCGATGCTGGCGTAGCCGGGCACCAGCACGATCAGCAAGGTCCCGCTGGCCATGATCGCCAGGGTGACGATCAGCCCTTTGCGTCGACCGACGTCATCAATGTACGCACCCAGGATTACCGCACCCAGCGGGCGCATGAGGAAGCCGGCGCCGAACACGGCGAAGGTCATCATCAGCGAAGCGAATTCATTGGACGCGGGGAAGAAGGCCGCCGCGATGTGTGTGGCGTAGAAGCCGAACAGGAAGAAGTCGAACTGTTCAAGGAAGTTTCCGGACGTTACCCGGAAGACCATACCGGCCTTTGACTTGCCCTCGGGCACCGAGCGTGACGGCAGACTCATGGTGGATCTCCAGCGTTTCTTAAAAATTGTAAGTGCTTATTGCTGGGATGATCGTCGAAAGCAGCGCTGGAGATAATCGTTCATTTTTCATTAATTGATGCGTGGATGCGATCAATAAGACGCGTGCTTCCGATGATGAGGGGACAGTGCGCAGTGTTCGACGCTTTGATGGCTTTTATTATTGTCCTGTTTTTCGGAACAATCATTCACTTTAAAGCCTGATTGTCTTGACTGATATTGGGCTTCAGAATGGCCGCCATACCGCAGACAACGCCACCGGGCATAGCGCGGTGAGCCATTCGAACTCAAGGATCAGGAGCTACAAAATGAACACTTTCAAAGGTACAACTGCAGTCGTCGGTCGTGTTTTGCTGGCCATGCTCTTCCTACTCAGCGGCTTCAGCAAGCTGGCTTCGCCTGAGGGCACCATCGCCTACATTGAATCGAGCGGCCTGCCCTTCCCGGTACTGAGCTACCTGGCCGCACTGGGTGTTGAGCTCGGCCTCGCGGCATTGCTGATTATCGGGTTTCAAACCCGCATCGTCGCGGTGGTCATGGCGCTGTTCACCGTGATGGCCGCCTTCGCCTTCCACAACAACCTGGCGGACCAAGGGCAGTTCATCAACTTCTTCAAGAACATCTCGATTGCAGGCGGCCTGCTGCAGATTGCAGCGTTTGGTGGGGGGGCATTGAGCGTGGATGCGCTGATCGGCAACAACAAAGCGCGGGCGGCAGGGAAGACTGTACTGAAAGCAGCTTGAACCTGACTGATTGCACAAATGAAAAAAGCCCCGGCATCGAGCCGGGGCTTTGGTGGATTTAGAGAATTAAAACTGTCGCAAAGAGGCCCAGTTTCCGTGGCCTTCAGCCCGATTCGGAGTAAACGCAAAACTGTCGCGAGCCCCCAAAACCGTTGACTCGGACAAATGCGCCAGAGAATAAAAACTGTCTAGCCCAGTAATGACGGGCCTTACAGCCACCTCTGAGATTTCAGGAGTGGATGTCCTGCCCGCTATTCGGGTTGAACCCAGCAGCCCGGGCTCTCACTGTCGAAGAAATCGACGTCAACTGGCCCCAGGTCATCCTGAATGATTTGGTAAGCCATGTTGCAATAAGGCTGATATCCCCGAAAGACTGAGACGGCTACGCGCTCAATGCCCGTCCCCTTCATTCGCTTGAGCAAATGCCTGTCGTGCTCCCCCAAGCCCCAACCGAACAGTGTCAGTGTCTTCCGGGGCGCCGTAAGCACCTCTCGATAGACAGTCGACAGGTAGTAGCTATTTTGAATCGAAGCTACCTTCTGACGCATGGTTCCTTCACTGACAAACAGCGGTACCACACGCTCGTTTTTCCACTCCTGAAGAATGGCTTCCAGCAAGCCGCCGCCCAATGCGCGGATCTTGAACTCTTCCTCTATGTTGTTGCGGCATAAAGCTAAGCTGCCATGGGGGTAGAACACCAACGTATTCACTCGCTCCTTGTACAGCTTCCGGAATCGACGCCAGTCGTCATCGAATACCCCGCCATCGACGAAGCAGTCTTTGAACATATGGCCGTCCGGGATGTTGAGACCATAGGCCACCGTCCAGTAAACCAGCAGGTCATAGTTTAGCGACAAGACCGTGTCGAACTCCTTCAGATACCGGTACATGTTCGGCAGATGATCGGTGATCTGGTGATATTCAGGGTGAACATCCCGCACTGCCTGGATCAGGCAATCCCGGACGCGCACGTAGGCTTCGTGGGTACGCTGATCTGGGATCTCCAACGATTTGTTGACGTTGGATGCTTGCCAGACGACCCGCAGAATTAGCTCAAAATCTTCTGTCTCAAAAAACTCGAACAGACGCGCCACGTCGTTCTGGAGCAGCTCATTTTCCCTGACATGTTCTAGCAGTGAGCGGTACGCAAAACTCTGCGACACAGCGATACTCGCGCCGTTGCCCAACAAGATGGTACCGCGCTGATAATGCTGAGCTATTTCTGCCCATGGCTTTACGGGGTATGGCATAGAGGCCACCTTCGAGTTGTGATCGCAGGATCATATCTCTGATGGTTCCATCGAGTCTTCTAGGCCGCCGACGTGTCTTCGCAACACGCTAGCTCAGATTCAAGCCCTGGTGACGAAACGCTCAGCGGCCGCTCAAATGGACCCTTCAAAATGGACCTCATGTTCTAACGCGGCATCGGGATTTGGGATAAGAAGCTTGTAGGAGCCTCAGGCCGACAACCCTCGCCACCGAAATCAAACCGCCAATATCCCACGTCATGCCACGCACCGAGTTTGAACCCGACCTGCGAAAACGTACCGATGTGCTGAAAGCCGAGTCGCTCATGGAGACCCACGCTTCCTTCGTTCGGTAAAGAAATACCCGCGTATGCAGAACGATATCCTAGCTGCTTCAGAACCGGCAGGAGAACGTCATAAAGCTGCCGGCCAATCCCACTCCGACGCTGCCCCTCTGCAACGTAGACGGTCACATCTACCGCCCACCGATATGCCGCTCGCGCTCGATGCTGGCTAGCATAGGCATAACCGACCACCCGACCTTGCTGCACAGCCACAAAATATGGATAGGTATGAAGCGTCGTCTCGATACGCTGGCGCATTTCTTCCGCGCTCGGCGCTACCTCTTCAAACGAGATGGCAGTGTGGAGCACAATCGGAGCGTAGATAGCCTGTATGGCTGCAGCGTCTTCTGGACCAGCAATACGAATCTCGATTCCGCTATGCATCCGGCTGCTCCAAGCTGTTCAGGTATTCCACTACTTCGTTTACGGTGCTGCGCGCGGTACGGGTGACGCCGATCAGCGTCGCCGAGGCCAGGGCGGTCCAGTCGCCATATCCGACCAGCCAGAGGCGCGGCTCGCGAATAGAGCGCGACCCGTCAACCTCGACCTTACCGCTGTCATCCAGCACGTCCAAGTCCCGCAAGTGATCCAGAGCCGGCCGGAAACCGGTACACCAGATCACCGCATCGACCTGGGTTTTCTCACCATTGGGCCAGACGACCCCGTCAGGCGTGAATGAGACAAAAGGCCTTACAGACCGTAGGGCTCCTCGCTCGCGGGCCCGGACCACCGGGGGCACCATGACTATATCGCCAAGCCCGCCGACCGGTACGTTGATAACACGGCCCTCCTGTTGAGCCTTGAGGCGCTCGGTAGCCCGCTCGAACAGCACCCGGCCATCGACATCATCAGGCAGAAACGCCGGCTCCTCCGTGGTTACCCACGTTGCGTCGGCGACCTCGGACAGCTCCGCATAGATTTGCGCCCCCGAGTTGCCACCACCAACGACCAGCACGCGCTTTCCTTGGAAAGCCTCTGGTGACTGATAATGGGCGGAGTGAATTTGCTGCCCCCCGTACAGCTCTATCCCCGGATAAACCGGAACATAGGGTTTGCTCCAAGTCCCCGTTGCGCTGATGACGGCACGGGCTTCCCAGTCGCGGTCCTTCGAGCGAACACGAAGGCCACGCCCGGTTCGCTCCACCGCCGTAACGCTGACGGGGCGAACGATAGGAAACCCGTAGCGCGCCTCGTACTGCTCCAGATAGCTGACCACGTGATCCCTATCGGGATTACCTTCGGTGACTAGCGGCATCGGCCAGCCCGCGATCGAGCTCCATGCTGAGGGTGAGAATAGCGTCAGCGAGTCCCAGCCATGGCGCCACGCCCCGCCCGCAGCCTCTTCGGCGTCGAGCAGCAGAAACGACAACTTGGCCCGCTTGAGAAAATAGGCCACCGTAAGCGCGGACTGCCCGCCGCCAATCACGATGACATCGAGTAGTTCGCCGTCGGTGGCCATGGTCTCTCCTGTCTGGCTGGAGCGCTCAGTCTTCGCCGAATTGGTTGATGTAGTTGATGTGCGCAGGCTTCTGAATCGCCCGTGGGCGAAGCTCCTGCACCCAAGCGATCGCCTCGCGACGCGGCATTCCGGATTCGATCAGCAGACGGGCAGCGAACAGCCCGGTGCGACCGGAGCCGCCCTTGCAGTGGATGGCCAGGGCCTTGTTGGAAGCGAGCAAATCGTCTAACTGGTGGCGAATCTCCCCCAACCGAGCCTCGAAGGTTTGATCAGGAGCCTGATCATCCTCGATCGGCAACTGGTACCACTCCAACCCATACTGCCTGGCCGCGACGCCAAGCTCACCAACGCCGTTTTCCTGAAGCTCTGTATCCGACATCAGGGTAACCAGCGCCACGGCGCCAGCCTGCTTCAGCGTCTTCAGGCTTTCAGCAAGATCGCTGGCCTGGGTGCCCGGGCAGGGTGTGAAAATTAGCGCTCCTGGGGCATGGGGCAGCGATTTCATCGAGTAGGGATGTGACATGCTCATGACCTCAAATGGACCGCAGATTGACTCGCTTGGACAGCTCTTCCGCCGACTCCTTGCGCTCGGAGTAGCGATCCACCAGGTAATCCTGGCGGTCGCGCAATAGCAGCGTGAACTTGGTCAGTTCTTCCATCACATCAACCAGCCGGTCATAGAAGGAAGAAGGTTTCATGCGCCCGGCATCATCGAACTCCAGGAAGGCTTTTGGAACCGACGACTGGTTAGGGATAGTGAACATGCGCATCCAACGGCCCAGCACGCGCAATTGGTTCACCACGTTGAACGACTGCGAGCCACCACAAACCTGCATCACCGCTAATGTCTTGCCCTGGGTCGGACGTACGGCGCCCATGGCCAAAGGTACCCAGTCGATCTGCGCCTTAAAGACTGCGCTCATAGAACCGTGACGCTCGGGCGAGCACCACACCTGGCCCTCGGACCATTGCATCAGCTCGCGGAGTTCCAGCACCTTCTCGTGGGAGTCCGGAGCGTCATCCGGGAGCGGCAGGCCGGAAGGGTCGAAGATACGGGTTTCGGCGCCGAACTCTTCCAGCAGGCGCGCAGCTTCCTGGACCATCAAGCGGCTGAATGAGCGTTCGCGGGTCGATCCGTACAGCAGCAGGATGCGTGGTTTATGCGTGGAGGGATCCTTCGGCTCCAGACGCTCCAGCGACGGCAGATCGATCAGTTCTGGCTGGATATTTGGCAGGTGGTCGTTCATTTCAGTCTCCATTGATCCAGGGCCTACAGCGCGCCGATGCGAGCAAGTTCGGCTTTCAGTTCGTCCTGGCTCAGTTGCGAGAAGGGCAGCGCAATGAAAGCGCGCACGCGCTCATCGATCTTCGCAAGTGTGGTCTGGAAGGCTTGTTCGATTTCCGCCTCACTGCCGGTAACCGCCGAAGGGTCGGCCAGGCCCCAGTGGGCTTTGAGCGATGGACCGAAGAAGATCGGGCAGGCTTCGCCGGCAGCTCGATCGCACACGGTGACGACTATGTCGGGAGGAGAGCTCTCGAAGACATCCGAGGCCTTGCTTGAAAGACCAGCGGTGGGGATACCGGCGGCTTCCAAGGTCTTCAGCGCCCGCTCATTGACCTTGCCGCTTGGGAAGCTACCCGAGCTCACAGCTTCCATACCCTCGGGGGCCAGATGATTGAACAGCGCCTCGGACAGGATGCTGCGGCAGCTGTTGTGGGTGCACATGAACAAGACTTTCATCAGATATCTCCGGTTCAAAAGCTCAGGCGTATGGCCAATGCGGCCAAGGTGGCAAGCAGGATCGGCAGCGTCAGGACGATACCGGTGCGGAAGTAGTAACCCCAGGTGATAACGATGTTTTTGCGGGCCAGCACGTGCAGCCACAGCAAGGTGGCCAGGCTGCCGATTGGGGTGATTTTCGGACCGAGGTCACAGCCGATGACGTTGGCGTAGATCATGGCCTCACGCACGATGCCAGTGGCCTCGGCGGAATGGATCGACAAAGCTCCTACCAGTACAGTGGGCATGTTGTTCATGACCGACGACAGGCCAGCGGCGAGCAGCCCCGTCCCGAGGGATGCGCCCCAGACCCCGTAGCCGGTGAAGACATTGAGGATCTGCGTCAGGTAGTCGGTGAGGCCGGCATTACGCAGGCCATAGACCACCAGGTACATGCCAAGCGAGAACACCACGACCTGCCAAGGCGCGTCCTTGAGCACCTTGCGGGTTGAGATCACGTGCCCATGCGCAGCGATCAGGTAGAGGATCAGCGCACAGGCAGCAGCGATGGCGCTGATCGGAACGCCCAGCGGCTCGATGGCGAAGAAGCCGACCAGCAACAGCGCAAGCACCCACCAGCCGGCAACGAACGTCGCCTTGTCGCGGATAGCGGCTTCGGGAGCCTTCAGTTGGTCGAGTTCATAGGTTCGCGGCAGGTCCTTGCGGAAGAACCACAGCAGCATTCCCAGCGTGGCGGCGATACTGACCAGGTTCACCGGCACCATGATCGAGGCGTACTCGCTGAAACCGATGCCAAAGTAGTCGGCGGAAACGATGTTCACCAGGTTGGACACCACCAGCGGCAGGCTCGCGGTATCGGCGATAAAACCTGCTGCCATGACAAATGCCAACGTCGCCGCCGGGGAAAAACGCAGGGCAAGCAGCATGGCGATAACGATCGGCGTCAGGATCAGCGCTGCGCCATCATTGGCGAATAACGCCGACACTGCTGCTCCCAGGAGAATGATGAAAGCGAACAGCTTGCGGGTACTGCCGTTGCCCCAGCGGGCCACATGCAACGCTGCCCATTCGAAGAAACCCGCCTCATCCAGCAAAAGGCTGATGATGATGACAGCGATAAACGTTGCGGTGGCGTTCCATACTATCTGCCACACCACTGGGATATCAGACAGATTCACTACGCCCGCCAGTAGCGCCACGACCGCCCCTAGACCAGCGCTCCAGCCCACCCCCAGACCCTTTGGCTGCCAGATCACCAGAACGATCGTTGCGAGAAAAATCAAAAATGCGATGAACATGGCTCAACTCAGTCAGCGAAGTGAAAATCAAGCACAAGCAGCAGGGCTTTGTGGACGCTCGCCCATTTCAGCAAGGCGCACAGCATCGGCGCTTAGCCACTGGGCGTTTGCATCGACAACACTCTTGAGCATCATCTGCACCCATTCTGGCAAGGACGGATTGAGGCGGTAATACACCCATTGTCCCTGCCGCCGGTCCATGAGGATTCCGGCTTCTCGCAATTGAGCAAGATGCCGAGAAATCTTCGGCTGGCTGAGGTCGAGTGCGCAGGTCAACTCACATACGCATAGCTCGCCTTCACTGGCGATCAGCAAGGTCATCCGGGCTCGTGTTTCGTCAGCGAGACATTTAAAAACGATGGGGGGGGTTAGGGTTTCCCGCATTTGACCTCCTGGGGAACGCAGCACGGGCGGCTCATATCTGGAGGCTCGAATATATGACCATTCAGATATACGGTAAAGCAGATATTAATTCACTGACCAGATGACCGAGTCACAGTAGGAGGCAAAATCCAGGGTTCGCGCCCTTATCCGGATATTGATTCCCTTCCCATCGAGTCCACGATGAACCACCCTGAGATGTCTCTCCGATTGCTTGGTGCCGATCAGATCCAGGGGTTGGATGAGTATCTTTCCGCAGCCGGCTTGCCTACCCCGGACCTTCTGCAGCACGACCGCATGTTCTATTCCTTTCACCGTGGAGAAACGGAACTGGGATATGGGGCATCGAAGGATGGCCAGGCTCGTCTAATTCGTTCGCTGGTTGTGGATCCTGGGAAAGAGGATCCGGGGTCGGTACCTTGCTGCTTAGAGCACTTGAACGCATAGCCGAAGCCGACGGGGCTTAAAGCCTCTGCGGACCACAATTGCGCCCGATTTATTCGAGGCTCGGGGATATGAGCGCAGAGAGCGATCCCTAGCCCCTAGGGTGATTTCCAACTCCGCAGAGTTTGAAAAGCTCTGTCCCGTGTCGGCTTTACCTTAGGCACCCGCAAACTGTCTATGAGGGAATAGCGCTGTCAACCCAGCACAGCCTTACAAAGATGTAATGCCTGGATCACATGGATGACAGCTACCGGGCCTTAGGCTGCAGTCATGTTTTCATGGAGTAATTGAAATGATCAAAGCCAAATGCATCGCCGGCCTACTTCTCTTAATCGCCTCCTCATCCGCTTTTTCCGAAGGAGGTTCTGATCGTTTGCACGGAAAAATGATTCAGGCGAATGAGCAGGCTATGCGTGCATACGCAGCGGCCAATGGAAAAAAGCCACCTGAGGTGATCCATTATCGCTATGGAATGAAGCTGGACGTGGCGAGAGTCATCAGCAGGACTTCGACCAACGGCAGCTGCGACGTGATGCCGGCACAGATGAATTACGAGGACTCAACAGGAGAGCTGAAAATCCTTGAATATCGCACTGCCGGAATTAACTGCAGGGGTCAAAACTGACCGAAGCACAGGTTAATTCTTGAAGTCAGCTGATCACCAGTAGCGCCAGCTGATCGGCCGCCAGGGGGCTTGTGATCGACCGACCGAGGTCTTCCCTAAGTACTTTGCAAAAGAACGACGGTCGGTCGAAATTAATTAGGCAGCCATTGCTTCGCAGGATTGTGCGCAGGCCAAACAGGCTTGTGCGCAATGCTGACAGTGGTCTGCCGTGTGCTTACTGCACTCCTCCCCGCAGGCGCGGCAAATCCTGGCGCACAACGCACAAAATTCCTTGGCGAGCATGCTTTCTCGTGCCATCAAGGTAGCCGCCAGCCTGCACATATCTGCGCAATCCCTGTCCAACTTGATGCAGTCAGCCATCATTTTTACGTCCTGCTCTTGCAGGCAGGCTGACGCGCAGCCTTCACAGGCCAGCGCACAGCGCAGGCATTCCGAGATGCATTCATCAAAGCTACTGTTCATGATCATATCTCCGGTATCGGGTCGATGTGATGCCAGTGCACCGTCTCATGACGGTATGTAGCGTTCGACCTGAGGGGTTCCTGAAGATTGATTACATTTCTGTAAGCTTGTCCGAATCATCTCAGTATGAAGGCGTGCCCGATCATTCAAGGCTTTTCAATCACTGCTTCTGGATGCTCACGATTTTCGCGGAGCTTCCCTCCATGCGGAACCCAAATTTCACCTTGTCGCCTACGTTCAAGCCCTTCAGCTGTGCAGGCTCAGATTGGAAGCCCATGGTCATCGCCGGCCATTTGAGCTCTGCTACCGGGCCGTGCGCTAAGGTGATTTTCCCGCTTTGAAGATCCAGCGCCTTTATTGTCCCCTCAGCATGCGCAGTGGGAGCCGCCTGGCTCCCTTGGCCCCCCTCGGCGGAGGCTGGCATTTTCTTCATGTCCATACCATCCATGTCCTGGGCATGCACACTGGTGGCAAAAGCGGTGACCAGGCCTGCGATGACAATTAGCTTTTTCATTGGATTTCTCCTGAGAGGTTGGGGGTAGTTACAGCAAGTTCGCGGCGACGGATCAGCCAGTACGCCGCAGGGATTACAAAAAGGGAAAGCAAGGGGGCGGTGAGCATGCCGCCCACCATGGGAACCGCGATGCGGCTCATGACCTCGCTGCCGGTACCGCTGCTCCAGAGGATGGGCAGCAAGCCTGCAACGATGACCGCCACAGTCATTGCCTTGGGCCTGATGCGTTGCACCGCGCCCTCACGGATCGCGTCGAGCAGCGCTGTTCGTGTGGTTTCGCCTTTGGCTTGACGCTCAGCCCAAGCGTTATTCAGGTAGATGAGCATGATCACTCCGAACTCCGCCGCTACGCCGGCCAGGGCAATGAAACCAACGCCTGTGGCCACCGACAGGTTGTAGCCCAGCAGGTACAGCAGCCAAACGCCTCCGGTCAGCGCGAACGGTAGTGTGCCCATGATGAGCAACGCCTCACCGAGGCGCCCAAAGGTCAGGTAGAGCAGCACGAAGATGATGGCCAGCGTCGCCGGCACCACCCAGGCCAGACGGGCATTCGCCCGCTCCAGGTATTCGAACTGGCCGGAGTAGCTCAAGCTCATGCCTGGATCGAGCTTCACCTCGCTGTTGATCGCCTGACGAAGGTCTGCCACAACAGACGATAGATCCCGGCCGCGCACATCGATGTACACCCAACCCGAGGGGCGAGCATTCTCGCTCTTAAGCATGGGCGGGCCATCAGCGATACGTATGCGGGCCACGCTGCCGAGCGTCAGCTGACCGCCCTGCGAGGTGTAGATCGGCAGCTGACGCAACGCCTCCACGGAATCACGCCATTCGCGTGGATAGCGCACGCTGATGGGATAGCGGGCCAAGCCTTCAACCGTTTCTCCAATGGTTTCGCCACCAATGGCGCCAGCCACGAGGGCCTGTACGTCGGTGATGTTCAGACCGTAACGGGCAGCGGCATGGCGATCGATATCCAGATCAATGTAGCGGCCACCAGTCAAACGCTCCGCCAGCGCCGAAGTCACTCCAGGAACCTTTTTCGCTGCCCGCTCCACAGCGAGGGTAGCCCGGTCTATCTGGTCTAGGTCGCTGCCGGCCACCTTGACGCCTATTGGGCTCTTGATACCGGTGGCCAGCATATCGATGCGGTTGCGGATGGGCGGGATCCAGATGTTGGTCAGCCCAGGCACACGCACAGTGCGATCAAGCTCCTCGATGAGCTTCTCCGTGGTCATTCCTGGACGCCACTCACTCTTGGGCTTGAGCCGAACGATGGTCTCGAACATCTCCAGCGGTGCCGGGTCGGTAGCGGACTCGGCGCGGCCGGCTTTACCAAAGACACTGGCCACCTCGGGAACAGTTCGAATCAGACGATCCGTTCGCTGCAACAGCTCTGAAGCTTTCTGCGCCGAGAGTCCAGGCAAGGCTGAAGGCATGTAAAGCAGATCACCTTCATCGAGCGGAGGAAGGAACTCGCCCCCAAGATGATTCAAGGGCCACAGACTGCTGAGCAGGATGAGCAATGCTCCAGCGAGGGTAACCAGAGGCCGGCGCAGGACGACCTCTAATGCCGGACGGTACAGCCGGATGAGGCCCCGGTTGAGCGGGTTGCGCTGTTCCGCAGGCAGTGGCCCTCTGATCCAGTACCCCATCAGCACCGGAATCAGGGTCACCGATAGCGCAGCCGCCGCTGCCATTGCGTAGGTCTTGGTAAAGGCCAGGGGTGCGAAGAGACGCCCTTCCTGGGCTTGCAGCGTGAACACCGGGATGAACGATAGCGTGATGATCATCAGGCTGAAGAATAGTGCCGGTCCTACCTCGACGGCCGCCTCTGTCATTACCCTCCAATGCGCTTCGCCTCGCAAGGGTTGACCAGGATGCCGGGCATGCCAAGCCTCAACACGTTTGTGGGCGTTCTCGATCATGACCACGGCAGCGTCCACCATTGCACCGATGGCAATAGCGATTCCGCCAAGGGACATGATGTTGGCATTGATACCCTGATGACGCATGACAATCAGCGCAATCAAGATTCCCACGGGAAGCGACACGATAGCCACCAACGACGAGCGCAGGTGCCAGAGAAACGCTGCGCATACCAACGCCACTACTACGAATTCCTCGATCAGCTTGTGACTGAGGTTCTCCACGGCACGGTCGATCAACTGGCTGCGGTCGTAGACGGTGACAAGCTCCACCCCGGCTGGCAGGCCTTTCTTCAGGGTTTCTAGCTTGGCCTTGACGTGCCCGATGGCCTCACGAGCATTCTTCCCGCTGCGCAGGATCACCACCCCTCCTACGGCTTCGCCGAGGCCGTCCAGTTCGCCTATGCCTCTGCGGGCTTCCGGACCTATCTGCACCGTAGCGACGTCGCCTAATGTCACCGGCACGCCCTTGGTAGCCAGTCGCAGCGGTATCGCTCTGAAATCATCCAGCGATCGCAGGTAGCCGGCCGCACGTACCATGAACTCCGCTTCGCCCTGCTCCAGTACACCGCCACCGGTCTCCTGGTTGGCCTTGCCTATAGCCTCAACCACCTCAGCCTGGGTGATACCGAGGCTGGCCATGCGCAGCGGATCGAGGACGACTTGGTACTGCTTGACCATACCGCCGATGGTGGCTACCTCAGCGACATCCGGCAGGGTCTTGAGCTCATAGCGCAGGAACCAGTCCTGCAGGCTGCGCAGTTGCGACAGGTCATGGCCGCCGTTGCGATCGACCAACGCATACTGATAAATCCAGCCCACTCCGGTGGCATCCGGGCCCAGTACCGGCTTGGCTGCCTCAGGTAATCGCGATTGCGCCTGGCTCAGGTACTCAAGCACCCGTGAGCGCGCCCAATACAGATCGGTGCCGTCCTCGAACAGCACGTAGACGAAGCTGTCACCGAAGGCGGAGAAACCGCGTACCGTTTTGGCCCCCGGAACCGAGAGCATGGTTGTGGTCAGCGGATAGGTCACCTGATTCTCAACGATTTGGGGAGCCTGGCCTGGGTAGGACGTGCGGATGATCACCTGCACGTCCGACAGGTCGGGCAAGGCGTCGATTGGCAGGCTACGCACCGAGACGAAGCCCCATGCCACCAGAAACAGCGTGGCGAGGAGCACCAGCACACGGTTGCCTACCGACCAGCGGATCAGTTTGGCAATCATGGTTGGCCCTCCACCACGTTGATCTGCTCAACTACCATGCCCTCGTCGCGTTCGCGTATGCCAAAGCGAATCTGCGCACCGACCTTGAGGCCATCAAGGAGAGACTGATCAACCACAGGAAAGGTCATGGTCATCCCTGGCATGCCCAGGGTGATGAAAGGACCGTGGGCAACGGTGAGCTGGGTGCCGTCTATCTGCACGACACGGCCATCCGCTTCATGCAGGGCTGGCCCCGCATTAGGCTGACTATCCTGCGCCGTCGCCGCCTCGATGCCTTTCAAATTAGCGTCGGAGTCCAACAGGAATTGCCCGGACGCGACGATGCGCTGTCCTGGCTGAAGGCCCTGCAACACCGCAACTTTCCCTCTGCTCTCCTGGCCCAACACGACTTCCACCGGCCGGAAGCGACCACCGTCTTCAGCCAGCATCAACAGGTCTCGCTTGCCGGTGCGGATGACCGCCTCGGCAGGCACCAAGAGGCTTTGCTCGGAAGACTCGCCGGGATGGAGAGCCACTTGAGCGGTCATCCCAGGACGAAGCCGTCCATCCGGGTTGGGCAACTCGATACGCAGGCGCAACGTGCGGCTCTGCAAATCGGCATCGGCGAGCAACGCGGTCAACTTGCCCGGTATGGGATCGCCTGGGAACGCTGGCAATTGCGCCCGCACAGGCTGGCCTTCGCGAAGACCTTGAGCCTGGGCTTCCGGCACAGCCGCTTCCAGCCAGACGTTGGCCACTCCATTGATCCTCGCCAAGGTAGCCCCCGGCGTCAACGTCATTCCGGGTCGCAAATCGAGAACCTGGATGACTCCGGCCATGGGTGCGGAGAGTGTGACCGAGAGCTGCACCTTCCCAGTGCTCGCGACCCGGTTGATCAGGTCGGCCGGCATGCCGGCGAGCACAAGCCGCTGTCGTGCCGCCGCCGTCAGCTGCGTGTCGCCGGAATGCCGCAGCGCCAGGTATTCCTCCTGCAAACCAGCCCACTCCGGGGTTAGCACATCGGCTAGAGGAGCCCCTTTGGCAACGATGTCGCCCGTCGCTCGACCATAGACGCGCTCGACGTAGCCGCCAGTCCGGGCCTGCAATACGCTGAAGTCGCGTTCGTCGAACGTTAGAACGCCGCTCACACTCAGGGTCCGTTCTAGCCGGCCAGCCGTCACCGTCGCCAATCGAATCCCAAGGTTTTGCTGGAGCCCAGCCGAGACCTGAACCGCAGGCTGCTCCTCGCCAGCCGTGTCATCCGAATACTTGGGCACGAGCGGCATGTCCATGAACGGCGATTTTCCGGGCGCCGGGAAGTGCTGCTGGGGATACATCGGGTCATACCAGTACAGCGCTTTTTTTTCCTCACCTACTGGCTGGGATGAGGAATACGCACCTCTTCCACCTAGCCAGAAGCCCGCGCCTATCCCAATAGCAAGGGCAGCAGCCACGAGCAAACCAATCGACCTATTCCTCATGCCCGCACCTCTCCATAAACGAAATGCAGACGCGCTGCTGTTGCCGCCAACTGTCCTTGCAGGTCCACATCCTGTAGCAGCGCTTCCACACGCTGCCGGCGTGCCGACAGCACTTCACTCAACGGCGAATTACCGGCGCGGTAGTCCGCCAGAGCGAGGCGTACCCGGTCCTCGGCCAGGGGCAAAAGTGTTTCGCGACTGCGCCGTACAGCCCGTTGCAAGCGTTGGTACTCGGCAAGGTCTGTTTCAAGCTGAGCTTGATGCTCGCGCAGGGCAGCGTCCTGCTCATTTTCCAATTGGCGAACTTATGCGCGTCGTGCCGCAATCATTGGGTCTTGCCGGGAGCTGGTGAACAACGGCAACTGGAAGCTGACTTGCAGGCTGACCATGTTGCTGAAGTCCGGACCACGGCGCTGATAATCCACCCCCCAGGACCAATCCGATTTCTTTTCCGCCTGAGCCTGGTGTACCTGGGCTTGAGCCTCGCGTGTCATGGCGTTGTAGGTATTGAGCTCCGGATGGGCATGGACGGAGTGCAAGTATTCAGCTGCATCTACAGGCCAGACAGGGAACGTCGGCGCGCCCACTTCGGCGTCCTGCCCAATCCAGCGCTTCAGCGCGGCTCGCGCCTGAGCTGACTGACTCAACAGAACGTCTTTCTGCTCGTCCAACTGTGCCAATTCCTGTTTGGGAGCCAACGTATCGGCCGTTGAGCCTGCGCCTCCGGCCAGGCTGGCCCGCACCGTGGAAGCCAGCAGCTGGTTTTCTTTGTAGAAGGCGTCGAACTGTTCAAGCTTTCGCTGCACGGTGTATGCAGCCACCCAAGCCTGTGCGGTTGCCGCCCGAACTTTCAGCCGTTCGAACAGCGCCTCGGCATCGGCTCGCTCGACCGTGGCCTGCGCTGTCTCTATGCGAGCTTTGCGTTTGTCCCGGTTCGGTACTTCTTGGGACAGGCCAACCACCTGCATGGTCATGAAGTCTCTGTTCATGCTCCAGCGGTCGGTGCCTTCAATCGGCAGGTTCTGTACCCCGAGATTCAGGCGCGGATCGGGTAGTTCGCCCGCTGGAATGACTGCGCTGCGCGCAGCTGATGCCTGCTCCTGGCGGGCCTGTAGAGAGGGAGCGTTGCGTTCAGCCAGTTGCAGCGCCTCATCCAGCGACAGCGTTGCAGCCTGTGCCGAGACAGCCGGCAGCAGTATGAACAGGACGGCCGTGGTTATCCGTCCCTGAAAACGTTGGGGAGTCATGAAAATGATTCCTCGAAAGATCAGCGCCCAGGCGCGTGCCATCGCCCCGCTGCTAGGCGGAACGACGGTGTGAAATTAAGAGGGAATCAGACGCGGGGAGGCCGCCATGGATCGGGGGGAGAGCCTGTCGCTATGCCTACCGCGTAGGTATCGGCAGGTCGTGGCTTGGCAAAGGTCAGCCCAGGCGTCAGGAAGCTGAGCTGCACTGTGCTAGCAGTCCTGCACTCCTGGCCGACCTTGCAGGATTTGGCGTGATCGCCGGCCTTGCCCAGGTCTTGGTCCTGGCAGCAGTCATGATCCATACCCGCCATCATTTCCATGCCCATGGTCTGCATTGGGCAAGGTTCAGTCGCCGAATCGATGCCCGCCATCCCGTTAAGCGGAAGCGCCACGATAAGCATCAGGATGGTGAGCAGTCGAATGAACCGATTCATGATGGGCGAGTATAGATTACCGGGATGAGTTCAGCATTAAGGGGTTGGGGCTGCACTAACCCACCGCTTAGAGGCTGGGAGACTGATGAAGAAGGTTGTGACACCCTCCGCTGAAGTACACCAGATTCGTCCGCTATGAGCCTCGATGATAGAGCGGGTTATCGACAGACCCAGGCCTGCATTGCTTGGGCCGCCTTCGCGCCTGGCTGGATCGGCTCGATAGAATCGGTCGAAGATCTTGCCAATGTGCTGGGAATCGATGATTACCCCGCTGTTACGCACGGAAAGCGTCACGCTTTCAGGCGTCTGCTCGATTCGCACTGATATCTCGTTACCTTCCGGGGTGTAGCGCAACGCGTTGGATAGAAGGTTGGAAAGCGCTCGGTCAATCATCAGGCGATCGCCACGAACCTTACCCTGCCCGTGTAGGGTCAGCTGGATGCCTTGATCCTCAGCCAGGAACTGGTAGTACTCGAACAGCTTGGAAACGAGGTCGGAGAGCTCCACATCAATCTGCTCAGGGACGATCAGACCGTTATCCGCCTTGGCGAGGAACAGCATGTCGTCGATCATGCGCGACATACGCTTGAGGTCTTCCAGGTTCGAATAGAGGTTCTCCTCATAGGCATCCAGGTCACGCTTCTTGGTGAGCACCACTTCAGTATGGGTCAGAAGGTTGCTGACTGGCGTTCTCAACTCGTGAGCGATATCGGCAGAGAAGTTGGACAACCGAACGAATGCATCCTCCAACCGTCCCAGCATCCCGTTGAAAGACAGGATGAGCTCCTGAAGCTCTAGCGGCACGGGCTCCAGGGGAATGCGCTCGCGGAGCGATCTTGCCGACATCCCGGTGGCCACTTTGGTGATTTGCCCAACAGGCCGAAGCCCACTCTTGGCCACGACCCAACCCAAGCCTGCGCTTACAATCGCGCTGATCACCAGGCCAATTCCGAACCACCATTGCAGGGTGACAAAGAAATGGGCGTGAGTGGTGACATCGAGCATCAGCACGGCCGTCACCGGTTCCGGCTCGCCTGCAATGGTCAGCTGGGCGGTAATGCCGCGAAAGTTCTGCGATTCATCCTGCCATTCCCAGACCGCACCCCGGTGCGCCTGCTCGAACCGCTGGGGAATTTGGGAGGCTTTGGGGTCTGAAAACAGGACCGTACCGTCAGCCTTGGTGATTTTCGCCGACAAATCCTGATGTGCGCCGAGCAATGCCCGCAGCTGCTGCTCCTGATCGTGGAGCCCGCCTCGCGCTGCTGAGATGGACAGGATATGACGCGTTGACTCCAGCTTTTCGGAAAGCGCCTGCTCATCCAGCATCCGGAAATGGTGCTGGCTGAGCCCGTAGAAAGCCACCCCGGCAACCACCAGGACAGCAGTCACTGCGAACATGAACATCAGGGTCAGTCGCTTGACGAGCGATGATTGCGGGCGCATCACTCGGGCACATCCATCATGTAGCCCATGCCTCGGGCGGTATGGATGAGCTTTGGCGCGAAGTCGTCATCTATTTTGGCCCGCAGTCGGCGAATCGCTACCTCAATCACGTTGGTGTCACTGTCGAAGTTCATGTCCCAGACCTGAGAAGCGATCAGCGACTTGGGGAGCACCTCGCCGCGTCGGCGCATGAGCAGCTCCAGCAGGGAAAACTCCTTTGCGGTAAGGTCGATCCGCTTGCCGTTTCGCGTAGCTCGACGCTTGAGCAGGTCTACCTCAAGGTCTGCCATCTTCATGGTGGTTTGAGCAGCACCACCGTTGCCTCTGCGCAACAACGTGCGAACCCGAGCCAGCAGCTCCGAGAACGCAAAGGGCTTCACCAGGTAGTCATCAGCGCCCAGTTCCAAACCTTTCACGCGGTCGTCTACGCCGTCTCGGGCCGTCAAGAAAAGAACCGGCACATCCTGACCCGCCGCACGGATCTTGCGCAGGACATCCCAGCCATCGAGCCCCGGCATCATCACGTCGAGTATCAGCAAGTCATACGCTTCGCTCTGTGCCTGTTGCAGGGCGTCAGTGCCTGTCATCACCCGGTCAACGGTGAAGCCAGCTTCTGTCAGACCTTGCTGGAGGTAGACACCGGTTTTTGGCTCATCTTCGGCTACGAGTAATTTCATCTGCTCTCATCCACGCGGGGTGCATCTCCAGTTTGCAGGAAAAAAGACGCCCAACCAGAAGCTGACGGAAAAGTAATGTCGAGATCAGTTTTCTGACAGCACCGCGAAGCTAACTTGACCCTGTACCTGACGCCATGAGGCGCAGAACCCACTGAGGATCTCCAGATGAACATGGTCAAAGCAATTGTGATGGTCGTTACCTTCGGCATGGCAGGCATCGCCCTGGCAGAGGGCGGCGCGGACCGGACCTTTGCGCGGATGGAAGCGGCTCGCCAAAGCTCCATGCAGGCATTCCAAGTTGCGCAGGAGAAGAAAGAGCAGGCGCCAGTTGCCGCCCAGTCCAGCAAGCATGCCGGCCACGAAAGCTGCTGATCCCAGCTTACAGAAATGTAATCACCCCGGAATCTGAACTATGGCAGTTTCAGACTACGGCCTCTCATCAGCCTCGCGCAGTGACGAAAGTCTACGAGACTGGTGAGAGCTCCAATGAACCCAAGGGCTGCCCCATCGAGCAGCCTGGATATCAGCGATCTACCTGACTGGACGCAACGGCATGCAAAGCAAAACCACGAGACGATCTTTCGTCAAAGGCCTGGCCGCTACCGGACTTCTGGGTGGGCTCGGCATGTGGCGCGCGCCGGTCTGGGCCGTGACCAGCCCTGGCCAACCGAACGTGCTGAGCGGCACGGACTTCGATCTGTATATCGGCGAACTCCCCGTCAATATCACGGGTGCAGCTCGCACGGCCATGGCCATCAACGGTTCGGTGCCAGGGCCGATCCTGCGATGGCGCGAAGGCGACACCGTGACACTGCGCGTACGCAACCGGCTGAAACAAGACACCTCCATTCACTGGCACGGCATCATCCTGCCCGCCAACATGGACGGTGTGCCGGGCTTGAGCTTCCACGGCATCGCTCCCGATGGCATGTACGAATACAAGTTCAAGGTCCACCAGAACGGCACCTACTGGTATCACAGCCACTCAGGCTTCCAGGAACAGTCCGGGGTCTATGGGGCGTTGGTGATCGATGCCAAGGATCCGGAGCCGTTTGTGTACGACCGTGATTACGTCGTCATGCTCAGCGATTGGACGGATGAAGACCCGGCGCGGGTGCTCTCCAAACTCAAGAAGCAATCTGACTACTACAACTTCCACAAGCGCACTGTTAGCGACTTCGTTGACGATGTGAGCGAGAAAGGCTGGTCGGCCGCTGTAGCGGATCGGAAGATGTGGGCTGAAATGAAGATGAGCCCCACCGACCTCGCTGACGTGAGCGGGTATACCTACACCTACCTCATGAACGGCCAGGCTCCGAACGGCAACTGGACGGGTATCTTCAAGCCCGGCGAGAAGATCCGCCTGCGCTTTATCAACGGCTCGGCCATGACCTATTTCGATGTCCGGATTCCTGGGCTCAAGATGACGGTTGTGGCTGCCGACGGCCAGTACGTCAAACCCGTATCGGTCGATGAGTTCCGGATCGCCGTTGCCGAAACCTACGATGTCATCGTCGAACCTGAAAACGAGCAGGCCTATACAATCTTCGCGCAATCCATGGACCGTACCGGGTACTCCCGAGGCACCCTGGCAGTTCGTGAAGGCTTGCAAGCGCCCGTGCCGGAGGTAGATCCACGCCCGATCATCGCCATGAGCGATATGGGCATGGACCACGGCAGCATGGGCGGAATGGATCACGGCGGCATGGCTGGCATGGACCAGGGGAACATGGCCGGGATGGATCACAGCAAGATGGCTGGGATGGACCATGGCAGCATGGCCGGCATGGACCACAGCAAGATGGCTGGAATGGACCATAGCAGCATGGCCGGCATGGACCACAGCAAGATGGCTGGAATGGACCATAGCAACATGGCCGGCATGGATCACAGCACGATGGCTGGGATGAGTCATGAGGGCATGGCCGGCATGAGCGGTGCAATGCAGAGCCATCCGGCTTCCGAGACAAACAACCCGTTGGTCGATATGCAGACCATGTCGCCGACCCCGAAGCTGAACGATCCGGGAATTGGCCTGCGCAACAACGGGCGCCGAGTGCTGACCTACGCCGATTTGCGGAGCACCTTCATCGATCCCGATGGTCGAGAGCCTGGACGCACAATCGAACTGCACCTTACCGGCCACATGGAGAAGTTCGCGTGGTCGTTCGACGGTATCAAATTCTCTGATGCTGAACCGCTGCGGTTGAAATATGGCGAGCGTCTTCGCATCACCTTGGTCAACGACACCATGATGACTCACCCCATCCATCTCCACGGTATGTGGAGTGATCTGGAGGACGAGAACGGCAACTTCATGGTTCGCAAGCACACCATCGACATGCCACCTGGCTCAAAACGAAGCTATCGCGTCACCGCAGATGCCTTGGGACGTTGGGCCTATCACTGTCACCTACTGTTCCACATGGAAATGGGCATGTTCCGAGAAGTCCGTGTGGACGAATGAGCTGGAGATTTGAGATGAGCAAACCAATGAAACGAAGCGCCTTTTTCCTCTCTGCTGCGATGGTCGGCATGTTGGCTGTTTATGCCCCGTCGTCGTGGTCCAGCGACAACCATGATCAGCATTCCCAGAAATCTACCGAGGCCGGTAAAGCCAAAGGTTCGCAGGACAAGCAGGGTCAGGGGATGAACCATGAAGGCATGGACCATGGGTCCATGGAAAGTATGGACCACGGCTCGATGAAGGGGATGGACCATGGCTCGATGGAAGGCATGGACCACGACAAAATGATGGAATCGCATGGCAGCGACAAAGCTAAGGCAGGGAAAGATGGTCAATAGCCTTGGGCGGCCTTCGCTGCTGGCCCTGACTGTTTCAATCGGCATGCTGGGCGTAACGCCCAGCTTCGCCGCTGAAGAAATGGATCACTCGGGCATGGATCATTCGAAAATGGGGCACGGTTCCATGCAAATGGATGCTGTTCCGTCCGAATCGATGCCGGCGATGGATCACAGCAAGATGGGGGTGAGCAAACAGCAGAAACAGCCTGCCCCTGTTGATCACAGCCAGATGGAGCATGCTCAAAGCCAGAGCAAATCCAGCCCGGTGGACCATAGCAAGATGGACCACAGCAAAATGGGCCATGGAAACATGAAGGGCATGGATCACGGTTCGATGAAGGGCATGGACCATTCCCAGATGAATCATGGTTCAGCGATTTCTCCGACCACAACGAGTCGCACGCCGATTCCAGTGCTCACTGATGCCGACCGCGAGGCAGCCTTTCCGCCTTTGGGTGGCCACCAGGTGCACGACAGCGGAATCAACAGCTTCTTCCTGTTGGACCAGCTCGAATACCAAGACGCCGATGAGGGCAGCACCCTGGCCTGGGACGCATCAGGCTGGGTAGGCGGCGACATCAATCGACTCTGGGTTCGCTCGGAAGGCGAGCGCACCAATGGGGTAACCGAAGACGCTGAGCTGCAACTGCTATACGGGCGCTCGGTCAGTCCTTGGTGGGACGTGGTCGCCGGAGTCCGTCAGGATTTCAAACCGGAATCACCGCAGACCTGGGCAGCCTTTGGTATTCAGGGCATGGCCTTGTATGACTTCGAGGCCGAAGCTACGGCGTTCATCGGCGAGAACGGCCAGACTGCTGCGCGTCTTGAAGGCGAATACGACATCCTGCTGACCAATCGCTTGATTTTGCAGCCCACGGCCGAGGCGAACTTCTATGGCAAGAACGATCCTGAGCGCGGTGTTGGATCGGGTCTGGCCAATACCGAAGTCGGGCTGCGTCTACGGTATGAAATCGTCCGCCAGTTTGCCCCGTACATAGGCGTTACCTGGAGCCGCTCCTACGGCAACACCGCTGACTTCATCCGAGACGAGGGTGGAGATGTTGATGAGGCACGCTTCGTTGCCGGTATCAGGATGTGGTTCTGAGAATTCCAACATGAAAAGAACAATTACAACGCTGCTTGTGGCCGGTGCTGTCGGAAGTGCTGCGGTATTGGGCACCGCGTATTTCGGCTTGGTGAATGTCGGCGCCGATGATCCTCACTTCCCGGCTGTCCATTCGTTTCTCGCCATGGCTCGCGACCGGTCGATTGAGGTTCGAGCGCGAGACATTGAAGTGCCTGACCTGAAGAACGCTGCGTTGATCAAGGCAGGCGCAGGCAACTACAACGCCATGTGCATTGGGTGCCACCTCGCCCCTGGCGTTGGAAAGACAGAACTTAGCCAAGCGCTATACCCGTCGCCACCTGACCTCACCAAGGTGGGTGTCGGAGGCGAACCGGCTGCCGCATTCTGGACGATCAAGCACGGCATCAAAGCCACCGGCATGCCCGCTTGGGGCAAGAGCATGGGTGATGAGTACATCTGGGGAATAGTCGCGTTCCTGGATCAACTTCCCGAAATGAATCCCGAGCAGTACAAGGCTTTGGTGGCCACGAGCGGTGGCCATCAGCACGGCGGCGGCGAAAGCGATATGCATAACCATGAGGGCCAGCACGGCGGGAGCGGGCATGCCGAGCATGGCGATCACGACGAAGCGGCAGACAACGATCATGCCCAGGCAGCTCACGACCATGGAGCTCCACCCGCAGGCGCCACCCAAGCGGCAGATCATCACGGTGACCACAATGCGGCCGAAGCCCATTCGGACGCCCACCCGAAATCGTCGACAAAGACGCATGTTCACAAAGACGGTAAGGAGCACACTCATGCCAACTAACCGGATACTCGTTCGTCTAGCCGCTATCGCTGGGCTGCTGGTGACCTCAGCGGCCTACGCTGCCGAGCCTTTGTCCATCGACGTTCACCGAGACGCGAACTGCGGTTGCTGCAAGAAATGGATCGCGCACTTGGAAGCCAATAGTTTCAAAGTGACCGACCATATTGAGACGGACATGAGCGCAGTGAAACAGAAGCTGGGCGTAGCGCCACGGTTAGCGTCCTGCCACACAGCCGTGATTGATGGAAAGTTTGTTGAAGGTCACGTGCCAGCTGAGCAGATTCGAGAACTCAAGGAGCGGAACGATCTGGTCGGGATCGCCGTGCCAGGAATGCCAGCTGGATCCCCAGGCATGGAGGTTGATGGCGTAAGCCATGCCTACCAAGTCATTGGGTTAACCAAAAGCGGCGCGGACCTAGTAGTCGCCAACTATCCAGCCAAATAACGCACCGACCAGAAGGACGGCAGTAGGCTGACTGCCGTCCCATGTATCCCCGCTAGAAAGCTTCATCAGCTCAACACGACGACACAGAGGGCCTGCAACGCGTAGCTAATCAGATTCGCGGCGCTCGCGGACTGGCTTGAGTACGATATCGCCGTTGATGAGCTCTATGGAGAGTCTGTCGCCCGTCGTGACCCCGAGCTCGCGCAGAATGTCGTCAGGTAATTCCACAATCACATCGCCGGAGCCGTCGCCGGGATCCAGGCACTTTACCGTGGTGCGCGCTGATTCAGTCATTGGGCTCTCCTGCCAGAGCTACCAGTCCCCATCATACTCCAGCAGCCATGCAAGCGGTGATTTGCTCAAGCAGCTTTGCAAATGCCATTTTGTTGGAGTGTTCAGTACGCCGGAAGCCCCTTGCGACTGAGCTAGATCCCATCGACGAACATCGAAAGGGGCCGCAACCCCAAACGGTGCGTAGCTCGTCCGCTTCAATCGGACGGCAAGTTCGTGCCGAAGCTGCGTTCAATCTTTCTGCGGTGCAGCCCGGTTAGGCAATCCCTAGCAGCAGCTATGCCTGAATTGCTCGCTCTTGGTGATGACGCTCAGTGGCAGCCGCACATGGATGAGGTTTGTCGGGACAGGGCGATATCATATGGCCAGTTTACGCTCTGGTCGCTACAGTATCAGCAGTACAATAAGGACGTGCCTGTATGAGAAGGAAAGCTCGCATACTAATCCTATGCAAAACATACCCGTCACCCAGCGCTGCCTATACAGAGACTTCGTGCGTTGCGGGGATGGACGAGGCAGGCAATCTGATCCGTCTTTACCCTGTACCGTTCCGCCTGGTCACTGATGATCAACGATTTTCAAAGTGGCAGTGGATCGAAGCCTCCATCGAAAAAAGCTCCAACGATCACCGACCTGAAAGCCATAAGATTGGCGTGGATACGATTCAGCCCCAAGACATTATTCCAACCTCGAAAGCGTGGATTCGAAGGAGGGAAATGCTTAGCAAGCTGCCCATCTACGACAGTTTTGAGGCTCTGGAGCAGGCTCGACAGAATTCCAATGTCACGCTCGGCTTGATCAAGCCTGAGCGAATTATTGGATTAGAGATCCGTAAAGCCGCGTCAGAAAGCTGGACTGATGAGGAGCTTGAAAAACTGGAGAGACTGCAGCGCCAGCCCGGTTTATTCGATCAGGACGATGTCAAAGCCAGCATCAAGCGCCTAGAGAAGGTGCCCTTCGATTTCTACTACAGCTATGAGTCAGTACTTGATGGTGAGGTAAAGATTTATAAGCACAAGATCGTAGACTGGGAGGCAAGCCAGCTGTACAGAAACATGCGCCGAGCTCATGGGCCTAACGGCTGGGAAGCGCCGTTTCGACAGAAGCTGGAGGTCGAGTTACCAGGAAAAGATCTTATGCTTCTAATGGGAACGATTCATCGATTTCCGCAACAGTGGCTTATCATCAGTCTCATCTATCCACCTAAGCAACCGCCCGAAGCAAATCAGCAAATTTCTCTATTTTGAGAGGCAGATGCCGCGTATCCAGGGATGAATCCAATTCACTCGCAGCCTCGGCGATAAGGCTGCGGTGACAAAAATTCGCGTCAGCTTCGTAGCAAACCATACAAATGCGCTGGCTTGAGGCATCAGCTGTCAGGTTCTCCAGAAGGTCCATCCGGGTACGGATGTAAGCCCTGAAGTCGCGCGCATAGACCCCCCAATCGCCATCGACCTTATAGCGGTTTCGAATCGGTTTTGGGCAACCCAAGGGAGGGGAATGCTCGTAGGCAATTCCTGCATCCGCCAAGCACTGGGCGAAAGCCTTCTTGGAGAAACCAGGCTTTCTGGACAGAGGGTACTCGCGAACGTCCAGAACCTTGTCGATCTGAGCTTGCTTAAGACGAGCGATGAAGGCGTCGATAGACAACCCTTCATAGCCTGCGGTGTAGATCGCCATGTGAAATCTCCCAGCGGCTTCCTGCGGCTGTTCTGCAAATAAATGAGAGACTATACCATTCTAGCCATGCTGTACCCCATGGGCATTGGATGGATGGCCATCTCCAAGAGGTAGCGACGAGCGGATGGTAGGGGCCAGAAATCATCTCGGTCCGCGTTAGGTGGAAGCGCCTTCGCCGAGAGGCTATTGAGGTTTAGGACTTCGAATAGAGCATCGCAGCAGCCAAACCAGTGCATTCCTCAAGAAGCGCCGCTATCACGGATCGGAGCTTACTCGCGTCATACACACCTGATTCAACATCCTCCTGAGTGGTTTCATAAAACGCCTTTGCGTAGCTATCTTTGAAATCGAGGGCGCCCTGATAAATACCTAACGACTCCTTGTAATTCGTCCAGGTCACCTGCGCTGGGGGTCGCCCCTTAAGATTGAGATCGAGATAGCACTCGATAGCGGCCGCGCAGCCGTTGATGTCAGCGTTGGCAACACCACACGGGCCTTTCGCCGGAAACTCGCGCAGCTCGTCCAAGTCAGGAAGAACCATAGCTTTCATGTTCACTGGGAATTGAAAGCGTTTGAGTAGATTTTTATAGGTATCCACTCCTTCGGCGTCGTTATCGAACAGGAAGACCACGCGATTGTGAACATCAATTTTGACCAGTCCCTCGGCGAACTTGGACAGATTACCTGTACCGGAAAATGGGTGACGCTCCTCGATGTCAATGAATCGAAAAAAATCCTCGATGTCCGGGCGGAGCAGCGCCAGACCCCGCTTCAGAATGTGGGTATCAGAAGTGCCTTCAGTCGCTATCAAATAGGTCTGGGTCCGACGTGCGTTCCCAATGAAATCCTCATTTTTAGCCCATCCTGCATCCACAAAATTGCCGTAATCCCAGACGACATCTTCACCTAGATTAGCGGGGTTTTCGGCAAGGATTCGCAGAGTTGCATATGGGCTCAGAAATCCTAACATTGAGCCGAAATGGCTGCGCTCGGAGTAGCCTCCGATGTCTCGATCAAACACTCCCGTCGGGAGTAGAGATGCCGCTGGATCAGCCGCAAAGCGGCCCCGGCCCTGTGCATGATCGGAATCGTAGCTGGCGACATAGTCGCTTTTTAGGTCTCGCAATGCGTACGCTTTGATGAAGTCGATAAATTGATCGAAAGTCAAACGGTCGGATCGACGCTCACCTGGCAGGTATTCCTCGAACTGGTCTCTGTCGAGCACGACCTGATTTTCGTATTCCGACCTCACCGCCGCCAATGTGTATCCGAGCAGCTCCAACCGTGACACCATCGAACCAAGTGTCCGGCAAAAACACAGCTCCATTTGCTCCAGACTTTCAGGGCTATGAGCGTAGTCGTAGTCGATGCCCTCGTGCCGACGGTACTGGCGGTCGGACTCTTGATAGAGCATCCCGTGATCCATGCCCATATAGCCAGTGTTGTATGTGAGATCGAGGCTACCCACAGACAGCGTAATTGGTGTGCTCATAAGATCTTTGTACCTGGAGTTAACTGTCTAACGCCAATGCATGACGCGAATCTGGACATGCTTGTACTGGCACGTGATAGCACATTTCAGCGGCGTCGGAGATGCATCCGAGCTCAGGTGCTCTATCCTGGTGTACCTGCCCCTCGCTAACTCAGGCGTGTAAACCTGTTTTTTTCACTGTAAACCACTCTGGTTAACAGTGAAAAAAATAGGTTTACACGCCAGCAATCATAGGGCCCGCGAACGGAATTCTTCGCCACACCATCACTTGGGTTTGGGGTCCTTGTCGTCCTCCATCAAGGCAAAGAAAGCTTTGGCCTGCTCTTCCTCGGAGAGCTCCTCAACCGGAGTCCGCCGCGGGCGCGCAGTCGGCTTCTGCAGAGCATTCGCTGAGGCATCAAGTTGCTTTTTTACAGATCGTTCCGACGCAGTGAGCGATGAGTCGAAAACCTTCTGGGTGACTCGGTCCTGCCGTTCAGCTCGCGCAAATTTCACTACGTTGGACGTGAACGCGGCTGGCAGGTCAAACGGACACCGCAGGTCTGGATGCTGTTTGGACACCCGACCACCCAGAGCCAATTTTTGAAGGTGTTCGACCTGTTTGGCACTGGACGTGTAAGCCGCTGAGCGGTAAGCATGGCCGATGTCTTGAAGGGAGGCCGCATGACGGCCTGCACTGCGGCACTCAATGTACGCCTGCTTCAACAACTCCACCGCCAGGCGCTTGATACCGAAGGTGCAACGGTAAATTTCCCTTGCCAATTCACCCTGATTACCGCGAATCGCGCCATTGCCCACGCGAACACATTCATCAATGAAAGCTTTCCAGTCGGAACTGCCAGGCTCATCGGGAAGCATGATTCTTGGGTCCGTCAGCAAGCGCTGCTGATCCTCATTGTTTCTCTCAAACAACTTGTGACCCAAGCTGTAATTGCACACGTAGACCATTGGCGGACCGATACCAGCCATGTTCAAGAGGATATCGGTAACCTTCGCTGCACCAAGCCCCTTTTGGATGTACTGCATTTCATCCAGGATGACTAACGATACCCCATCACGATTCGCCCTACGCCGGCATTCACTCAGCAGCTCAGCAACGGTCAGTCGCGACAGAGGCAACTCAACGAACTCTCGAAGAAGGGCCTTAGCATTGGTGGTACCTCGGGCGCTTGCATACCAATGCGACCGCAACGGTAGCTCACCCTGGAAGTGATCGCAGGACAGATCAACGGGGCCAGGCAGAACCTTGCGCAGCGCAGCAATGGTCTGGCTCTTCCCAACCCCTGCAAGCCCTGTAAAACACACCGGCACAGCATCGACTGCAGGTGCTTCATAGAGCCCTCGGGCGTACTCGCGCTCAGAAGAGAACAATGCTCGCGCATGCAGCGCTGCGCGCCCCACCATCTCCTGGATGAACTCAATCGTAAATGCGTTGGGAATGAACGATTCACGCAATGCTTGAGACAGCACCTCTGCCGCCAACCGAGGTTCAATTTCGTACAGACTTTCCAATGGCTCAGGTCGACGCGTGATGATCTGGCGGACCTGATCAGCCGTTTGGCAGCCGTCGAACCAACTCGCAATGGCCTCATTCATTTGGCTTTACCTCGGAATCGATCATAGTCATCTGTATCTCGCTGCGCAGATGCCGATTTAGGTGGTCGACCAATTCTTCTCACGCCACCTTTACACTCTTCACCGGTATCTTCTTTGAATCTATCATCGTGAAATTGATGAATTGCCGGCATCTCATTACGAAGCAAGGTTTGAGATTTTCGCCTTAAGGCATCTAGTGACTGAAGATCACGTAATGATATGTCCCGATCACCGTCAACGGTCCTTTGCGTCGTTACAAAGTCCAGTTCGAACAGTGTGCCTCCTACCTCAATCCATATATGCCGAACGCACATAGTCAGTACATATACATCAACTTCAATAACGCTGCTCCTAGCAACTCGATCAAATATCCCGGTATTGATCAAATCAACAGACCTATACTTGCGCCCGTACAGATAGACTGCGTCTTGACGTACAACGGCCGGGTGCACAGACAGGAAGCTCTTTATGGCAACCTCTTGCTGCATCCCGATTGCAGAATTACGGAAGCGGCTGTCCCAGTAATTCCAGATACCCAGCGGGGTGGGCTTTATTCCGCACCAATACATTTCGGTTTCCATGCGGCCACTTGCGTCAGACGACCGGTTGTCTTTCAGGACTTGGTGAATCTCCCTGCGGGCCATTTGGACAAAATTCAGTGTGCTATGAACATAGGTGGGTTGATCGAGGTCGGATTTTGCTCGCGGGTGCGATGACTCAACCGTAGCTTTAGACTGGCCAGAAAAAACTGGCGTATTTTCAAGTGTGCCTAGCCAGTGGATCTCAGGCTCCGTGTCCAGGGCTGCTGCAGGACCTCGATCAAACACCAGCCCACCTGCCAAGCCTTCGCAGGGCCACCAGTCCGGTTTGATGGTTACTCCGAAAAGCCCACAAAACCATACTTTGTCGACAGCCATGGAAAACAGACACATCCGATAAGCTTCTTTGGTTTCTTTACCTTCGGCAAATCCAATGCCAACCACCATTCCGGACAATCCACACACGGCACGAACGACGCAAAATCCGTCAACGGGGCTACCCTCTGTCAGGCCCGAAAGTTTTTCAACTATGTAGTAACCATCAAACTCGACCTGCTGATTTAGATTCGTCAAGCGTTCTGAGAAACTGCCCAAACTGCCGCTCTGGTCGCGGGTCTTTTGTTTACCTCTTACGCCAATAGATTTCTCTTTAGCGCTAACTTGTTGTTCGATGCAGTAACGCACTTGGTCAATAGTTGGAAATGGGTGCCCTTTACGATTGATGAAAAATGCTACTCCATTTCGTTCAACGGAAACGCAACCAAATTCCTCTGTAAGGATTTTTCGGTAAACTTGACTATATGTTTTGTCAGCGGAACGGAACCTAAGATACGCAGAAAGGATTCTTTCCCTCATGGCGCTATCGGCCCGGTAACCCCACTCTTTGCCATTGGGTGATGGCCGGCCCAGCCTGCGTAATTTCCCCGGCCCCTCCCTGTCCCACCTCCCGATGCGGTGCAGGGGAGGCATGAGAGCCCACTTGTTTTGTCCAAAAGTAATGTAAGTGTAGAACCACAACCTCAAGCGAGCTGCATTTTGCTGAGGCGACTGGCTTTTGGCATGAGCGTTAATTACAGCGTCCGGATCGTCACTGGCTAGAACCTCCTGGAGACGAACCATCAGGCCTGAGATAGCCAGAAAACGGCGGTTGACCTTTTGGTCGTAGGTTTCCTTAGCAGAAACCCGCTTCGTTTCACGATCTGAAATTGCGATCCCCTTAATCGGTTCCAGCCATGGCGGAAATTTGTCCGTCTCCCCTGACGCCAGCAGCGCACCCGCTTCGAGCGCTTCTTCGAACTCGAACCTTGTGAGGGTGATCAAGGTGGTGCGCACGTCTTTCGCTAGATCACTGAACTCCACCAAGCGCACCCGGTTGTGGACCGCATCACTGTTCAGGAAATGGTAATAGTGGCCTTTGACAAGGCTCCGATAACCTTCAGGCGCAAATAACCTAGCGCCCGTGATCACGGCTCAATCTCCAAGAAAAATTTGCCGTAGGCTGCCAGCAGATCACCACCGTCGGTATCGAGAGGATGGTCGATCAGAATCGGCTTGAAGAAATTTACTGGCAGCTTTCGGTCCCAGATGTCTTGGTAGACCTTCGCAATAAACTGGTCACGCTTACCCCATCGGGCTGCATACCGGTAAATGATGGGGTGGATCAAGGCCCCAGCATGCACAGCGCCCTCAATCTCAGCGCTAAACTCCCTGAGCAGCTCGGGGTCGTGGGTCAGCGGCAAGCCATGCATCGGAAATAGCAGATCGAGATTGCCCATGACGATCGGGTCCAGACGATCCAAAGACATTTGCACGGTCCTGATACCGCCGCTTGCGTAATGCAGTTGCTCTAGGGCTGTGCGTAGCTCAGCATGATCACGGTCCTTTTTTTGCTGATTAGGGGTCTTGGCTGCTGAGTAGCGCCTCTCGCTGAAGGCATGAGCTTGATCCTTCACCGTCCAATTGACCGCGTAGGGTTTCCCATCTGAACCCATCAAATACAGTAAAAGGTCCCCCTGATAGGGAAAGGGCATTCTCTGTCGGCTACCAGCTTTAGTGGTAATCACCACCTGGTGATGCTTGAAGCCAATTTGCTTGGCAATTTCCATCGTCCCAGTGACAGGATGAGAAAAATGTCCTTTGGTGAGTGGATGCCCGTGCAATGGATGCGGGGCGTGATATGGCCACAGCATCTTCTGCTCGTGAATATCGAGCAGCTGAGGATGGAAGAGCGCGAGCTGTGCGAACACCGCTTCTGGGGTGGACAGCGAGTGAATCGCACGGCCGAGCTTCCGGCTATTCATTCTGCTGATACGAGAGCCCTTAGGGGCTTCTCGTGGAACCGCTAAAATCGAAGGCGTGTAGATATCGCCCCACGCGAAGTGAGCTTGTCGGCTCCTGATGAGGGCAAATCTCTCCTGCAAAGTCATCAATACAGTCCAATGTCTACGGACCTAGGATCGTCATCCAGCCTGGGGATAATTTGCTGGATGCCCCTATAGCCCTTGCCTCCCGGGCGTACCCAAGAGTGCGGGTTGTGGATAACGCTCACCTTCTTGTGGATGAACGAAGCCCTGCAGGACTTGACGTCCCGCATGTTCGGAATAGACAATGGAAAGGTCAGGTCGCTAAATTCTGACTTATCCACAGAGGCCCAAGGTCGCACTTGGGCCTTTGTCTATCTGAATTCTAGCGCTAATTAACTAGTCAGATTTCATTCAATACTTCCTTATTATTCATACGTGTTAAGAATCTAGGACATAGTTAGCAGCTATCTGCAATGGATTCGCTGGGTGTACACGTATCTGTGTGCACATTTTAAAGCGCTTCGCTTAGCAGGGTATGTTACCGCCGTGGTTAACAGGGTGACAACTGAAAAGTCATCCCTCTCTGGGTCGCGACTGGATTCAAAATTGTCCAGCTTGGGTCATTATCTAGATCAACCGTGCGCCTCACACCCATCGGATATATATCTTCACCCCCTTATCTCAACTGATAATTTAAGGGTTTAGCCCCAATCAAATAAAATGTTGAAAACGACAAGCGTTTGGTGAGGGAAATGGCTGATTCTGCAAATGCATCTGTCCCTGTCGTTCGATGGCTACCGGATGAGACCTTTTTCAGTATTTGTTGTCGTCAGCATCGTTTTATGTGCCACGTTACTAAGGCTAGCACCACTGCATGGCTATTTGGTGAGGGATCAAGTAGTGTGCAGCATGACTTTCCTAGCAGACTAAACTCTTTGCCCCAAAAAGCCAAAGAAGTATGGGGAAGCCCATTCAACATCATTACAGAACATACGATATTGCCGTTGTTTTTTCCTTTTCAATCCAAGGAAAGAATTGACGACGTCTTTCATACAGTTTCAAACAATTCTTTGGGCACCTTAAAATATCGCCTGGGTCTGGTGACCGGTCGCTTTGGCGCAGAGCACCCATTGAAAGCATGCCTCGAATGTTTAAGGGAAGACCGTATCAATCATGGGGTCGCCTACTGGCACCTGTCCCATCAGTATCCAGGCGTCACGTTATGCCCTAAGCACGGAACTCTCATCAGGATTTGCTCGGCCAACCGGCAGTGGTCGGACTCTGCGCACTGGGTATTACCTGCCGAGCACCTAATAGCGAGCGTTGCAGAGCAGCCCGTATGCCCGACAGTGGTACAAACCCTCAAGCGTTTAGGACACTCAGTGATTGAGTTAGCCAAGCTAGGCATTTCTGAGCAATTTCGTCCAGAAAATGTCACGGCTGCTTATAACGAAGCTATTCGTCGCCTCTCAGTCAATACAGAAGCATGCTTTGATGCCCAAGCAGACCTAGCTTCGTTCGCTTCACAACTGCAACCGTATCTTCCACTGGCCTCGCTTCCGACCACTCCAAAGAGAGCTGAAACTTTTATACAGAGTCTGACCCGTACACCGCGCGTTTACTCCCATCCGCTCAAACATCTGATTTTGATCACCTGTATATTCGGCGAGTTTGCGCCGTTTTTATGTGCGTTAAAAAGATTTCAGTCTCCAGGGGATCAGGAAACCCCAGTACAGTCTCCAGACCACGGAAGACGAGCAGTAGGCGATAAAGCAGCACACCGATTTAAAGGTCAGGAAATCAGGGATAGAGTCTTCAAAAAACTGAAGCCTAAAAAGCTGAAACCCGAGCTTCGGGAACAAATCTTGGGTTGCTTGGGCAAAGGAGTGGAGAAACATTCCATAGCGGAACGATATGACGTTTCGGTTTCTACAATAAACAGGATCCTAAGTGCTGATCCTCTACTGATGGCTGCTTGGACAACTCAGCGCAGGGAGCTACTGCTACACAATCACCGTGCGGAGTGGGTTAGCGCCATCGGCATGAATCCAGACGCCAGTCCGAAAAGCCTGAGATCAATGCTCCCCAAGGTCTATCAATGGCTATACCGGAACGATAATGACTGGTTGATGGCTCAAACTAAGCGGATGCCAAGTGGTCGCGTAGGCAACAATCAAAAAATCGATTGGAGTGCTCGCGACAGGCAACTATGCGAATCAATTGAATTGAGCATTCAAAGACTGAAATACTCGGCCACGAATTTCCCTGTTCGAGCTAGTCATATTTTCGCGTTGGTGCCCACACTGCATCGGTGCCTAGAAAAAAGGAATCGCTACCCAGAAGCACGAAACCTACTAGAAATTGTTACCCAATCGACCAAGACTTAACATGCAAGTGCAGCAACGCTCAGTCAGCTATTCCCGACAAGTGGTCGCATACCTACCATTACCATAATTTCGCCATAGAGACTCAATAGGAATCAAATCTTTATCATACTCGTACAAATCAACAACAAATTCATCGAAAGTCTCATAGGCATAAACCACGATTTTCAAAATTTCTTCGGGGAAAAATTCCGTCTTTACAACAGGACTCTCAAATCTTTTTTCTTCCAAATTATTTGAAATCCGATCGAGATACTCAATCATGGCTGTCCGCTCAGATTTCATCCGCTTCGTCAGTTTCTTGAGGCTGCGCAACTTATCGGAGAGAATGGCCACTGCAGAATGGATTGAAATGGAGAATTCATAAGCGCATAGCGCTTCTACGAAGCGAGCATGTTTGAGAGCATCTTCATCCAAGTTCATTACGCTCTCTGCGTTACCGAGGTGTCGCCCAGAACACTTTCTCCACATCACATCGAGATTGTGGCCTTTTGATGAGAAAGGTTGATCGCAATATGGGCAAGTGGACAGCAGCACCACATTGTGTGTGGCACACACGCTCACATGATCAGGGAAATTTCGTCGCCAGTAGGAAAAGCCCAAATCCTGCACGTCCTGCCTGACGCATTCCGGGCAGTAGGCGTGCAAGTCGGAATTAGTAATCGCCATTCGGGGTTTGAGATACGCCGTTCGAGAATAACTGGCATCTCGGGTATCCCTGATAACAAACTGCAGGGGCAATTGAGTGTGTTCGTGCAGCAAGCGGTTGAAGCCATAGCATCCTTGCCAACCCATCGTTGAGGCGATCACCTTAACTGCTTGGTGAGTAATCTCCCCTTCAGAAAGCCATCGTAACCTGTCTACCCTCCAGTCCATAAAATTCACGAGCAAATTGCGGTCAACATATGAGCGCAAAGATTCATCAGGTTGGATACGCAACAGCATGGATGGGTTGGCCCCTCAGCGACTGATCCCGCGTCATCGTTCAAAGGTTGCGGTTGAGCAAACATTGCCAGAAATAAGGTGTAAAAAAGGCACCCAAAGGTGCCTTTTCGGAAGGTTCGAGGAGTAGTCGCAGCGATCCTTTAACTCCCAGCCTTGCGACCTTGGGTTCAGAATCCGACCGGCTATGCCCGTCGTCACTACTTCAGAGAAACCAGCATTCTCTGCTGCCGAAATTGCGGGGGGGCCTTGCTGGTACCCAGTCCCAACGGATGCGCAGTTGCAGTCCTCGACTACAAGCCTATACAGCGTGACACACCTGTCAATTAGATTCTGAGGCGTAATTCCAAGTCGGGACAACGGCGTGCATCACTGCACCCCGCCAACCCGGATTGGTCACGAACAGGGTTACCCGCGACAGCTTTATTTCCCTTGCGACAGGTTTAATTCCCTAAATCTATTGGTTTTCCGGATGGAAAACGCTTACTCCACAGTCACCGACTTAGCCAGGTTACGCGGCTGGTCAACGTCAGTACCCTTGAGCACTGCCACGTAGTACGACAGCAGCTGCAGTGGGATGGTGTAAAGGATCGGCGCCAGCTCGTCGACGATGTGCGGCACCTTGATCACGTGGGTGCCTTCGCCGTTGCTCATGCCGGCGTTCTCGTCGGCAAACACCACCAGCTCTCCACCACGGGCGCGCACTTCCTGCAGGTTGGACTTGAGCTTCTCCAGCAGTTCGTTGTTCGGCGCCACGGTCACCACTGGCATGTCGTTATCCACCAGCGCCAGCGGGCCGTGCTTGAGCTCACCGGCCGGGTAGGCTTCGGCGTGGATGTACGAGATTTCCTTGAGCTTCAGCGCACCTTCCATGGCCACCGGGTACTGAGCACCACGGCCGAGGAACAGGGTGTGATGCTTGTCGGCGAACAGCTCGGCGGTTTTCTCCACGGTGCTGTCCATGGCCAGCGCCTCGCCCAGGCGCGCTGGCAGGCGACGCAGCTCTTCCACCAGCCCGGCTTCGACGCCCGCTTCTAGGGTGCCACGCACCTGGCCAAGGGCCAGGGTCAGCAGCATCAGCGAAACCAGCTGAGTGGTGAAGGCCTTGGTCGACGCCACGCCGATTTCCGGGCCGGCCAGGGTCAGCAGGGTCAGGTCGGACTCACGCACCAGCGAGCTGATGCCGACGTTGCAGATGGCCAGGCTACCGAGGAAGCCCAATTCCTTGGCATTGCGCAGGGCGGCCAGGGTGTCGGCGGTTTCGCCGGACTGGGAGATCGAGACGAACAGGGTGTCTGGCTGCACCACCACCTTGCGATAACGGAACTCGCTGGCCACTTCGACCTGGCAAGGAATGCCAGCCAGGCTTTCCAGCCAGTAACGGGCGACCATGCCGGCGTGGTAGCTGGTACCACAGGCGACGATCTGCACGTTGCGCACTTTGGCGAACAGCTCGGCAGCCTGCGGGCCGAAAGCCTGAACCATCACATGGTCCTTGCCCAAGCGGCCTTCCAGGGTGCGTTGGACCACGGTCGGCTGCTCGTGGATCTCTTTGAGCATGAAGTGGCGATAGGCACCTTTGTCGGCGGCTTCAGCCCCCTCGTGGTATCTCACGGTTTCACGCTGTACCGGATTGCCAGCCTGGTCCCAGATCTTCACTTGGTCGCGGCGGATCTCGGCGATATCGCCTTCCTCCAGGTACATGAAGCGGTCGGTCACCTGGCGCAGAGCCAGTTGGTCGGAAGCCAGGAAGTTCTCGCCATGGCCCAGGCCGATCACCAGCGGGCTACCGCTGCGCGCGGCGACCAGGCGGTCAGGCTGTTTCACGCTGATCAGTGCCAGGCCATAGGCTCCGTGCAGACGCTTGACGGCGGATTTCAGCGCATCGGCCAGGTCTGGAATGGTCTTCAGGGTGTGGTGGATCAGATGCACGATAACTTCAGTATCGGTCTGCGAGGTGAAGACATAACCCAAGACTTTGAGTTCTTCACGCAGCTCTTCGTGGTTCTCGATGATGCCGTTGTGCACAACGGCTACTTCGCTACCGGAGAAATGCGGGTGGGCATTGCCTTCGGTCGGTGCACCGTGAGTGGCCCAACGCGTATGGGCGATGCCCAGCTGGCCGTTCAGCGGCTCGGCAGCAACAGCCGCCTCCAGCTCGGCGACCTTGCCGATGCGGCGGCGGCGTTGCAGTTCGCCCTGCTGGGTGTAGACCGCCAGGCCGGCACTGTCGTACCCGCGATACTCAAGACGCTTGAGGCCTTCGATGAGAATGGCAGTGATGTTGCGCTCGGCTACGGCACCAACGATTCCACACATGGTTATTGCTCCTGGCTGATCGCGGCGCAGATCAGGTTGATGCCGCGGGCTTGAATCTGTTCGCGTGCCGCTGCGGGCAGGCGTTCGTCTGTAATAAGGGTGTGCACACTGCCCCAGGGCAGTTCGAGATTGGGGATCTTGCGCCCGACCTTGTCGGACTCGACCATGACGATCACTTCACGGGCCACCTCGGCCATCACTCGGCTCAGGCCAAGCAGCTCATTGAAGGTGGTAGTGCCGCGCTGCAGGTCGATGCCGTCGGCACCGATGAACAGCTGGTCGAAATCGTAAGAGCGTAGTACCTGCTCGGCGACCTGGCCCTGGAACGACTCCGAATGCGGGTCCCAGGTGCCGCCGGTCATCAGCAGCACCGGTTCGTGCTCGACCTCGCTGATGGCGCGGGCCACATTCAACGAATTGGTCATCACCACCAGACCGGGCTGACGGCCCAGTTCCGGGATCATGGCGGCGGTAGTGCTGCCGCTGTCGATGATGATCCGCGCATGCTCGCGGATACGGCCAACCGCTGCACGAGCGATAGCCTTCTTGTAGGCAGAGATCGGTTGCGCAGGTTCACTGAGCATCTCCTGCGGTACTGGCACCGCACCGCCGTAGCGGCGCAGCAGCAGGCCGTTGGCCTCCAGCGCGGCAAGGTCCTTGCGAATGGTCACTTCCGACGTTTCGAAACGCTTGGCCAAGGCATCCACGCTCACTTCGCCTTGCTCGCTAAGCAGGGCCAGGATGTTGTGGCGCCGCTGGGGGGTGTTACGTTTCGACATGGGCGTCTAAGTTTCGATTCGAAAGATAATGGTTGCAATCAAAACCTAAGATGGCCGGTTCGTCAAGGTGTGGATAAATTTTCCTGACCACCTGCCGCCTGGGCCAATAAAAAAGCCGACTTATTCACATAAGTCGGCTTTCGAGAGAAACGGCTGTGTATAACTCAGCTTTTCTTGATCTTCTCTGGCCGCTTCCAGCCGGAGATGTTGCGCTGGCGCGCACGCGCCACGGCAAGGTCACCGGCTTCGACTGCCTGGGTGATGGTCGAACCGGCTGCCGTAGTTGCACCGGCCTTGATTTCCACAGGCGCCACCAGGGAGTTGTTGGAGCCGATGAAGACATCCTCCCCCATCACGGTCTTGAATTTGTTGGCGCCATCGTAGTTACAGGTGATGGTACCGGCACCGATGTTGGTGCGTGCACCAATCTCGGCATCGCCCAGGTAGGTCAGGTGACCGGCCTTGGCGCCTTCACCGAGGTGGGCATTTTTCAGTTCGACGAAGTTACCCACATGGGCCTTGGCTTCAAGCACGCTGCCCGGGCGCAGGCGGGCGAACGGGCCGGCATCGCTGCCCTCGCCCATCACCGCACCGTCGAGGTGAGTGTTGGCCTTGATGATCGCGCCCTTGCGCAGTGTGCTGTCCTTGATCACGCAGTTCGGGCCGATCTGCACGTCGTCCTCGATGACCACCTTGCCTTCGAGGATCACGTTGATGTCGATCAGCACGTCGCGCCCAACGGTCACTTCGCCACGTACATCGAAGCGTGCAGGGTCGCGCAAGGTGACACCCTGGGCCATCAGCCGGCGGCCTTCGCGCAGCTGGTAATGGCGCTCGAGTTCCGACAACTGGCGACGGTCATTGGCGCCCTGCACTTCCATCGGGTCGTGCGGCTGTTCAGTGGCAACCACCAGCCCGTCGGCCACCGCCATGGCGATGACGTCAGTGAGGTAGTACTCGCCCTGGGCATTGTTGTTCGACAGGCGACCCATCCAGTCAGCCAGGCGCGCGGCCGGCATGGCCAGGATGCCAGTGTTGCCTTCCTTGATCGCCTTCTGTGCTTCGCTGGCGTCCTTGTGCTCGACGATAGCGATCACCTGCCCCTCGGCATCACGCACGATACGGCCATAACCGGTCGGGTCTTGCAGGTTGACGGTGAGCAGGCCCAACTGCTTGTCGCTGACCTTGGCCAGCAGGCGCTGCAGGGTTTCCACTTCGATCAACGGTACATCGCCATACAGTACCAGCACCGTCTCGGCGGTGATCGCCGGCAATGCCTGCGCAACGGCATGGCCGGTACCCAGCTGCTTGTCCTGCATGACGAAATTCAGGTCGTCGGCTGCCAGGCGCTCACGTACCAGCTCCGCACCGTGGCCGATGACCACGTGGATGCCTTGGGGCTGAAGCTGGCGAGCGCTGTGGATAACGTGGCCGAGCATGGAATTGCCGGCTACCGGGTGCAGCACCTTGGGCAGCGCCGAGCGCATGCGAGTACCTTGGCCTGCGGCGAGAATGACGATATCGAGGGACATTGGCTGGGTACCGATCCTGGGCGGTCAGGGATGACCGAAGAGGGGAATTCAGAAAAAGAAAAAGGGTAGCCGAGGCTACCCTTTAACTCAATCGCAACGGAAGTATGCGGCCTGAACCGGATTACTTGCCCTTGCGCATTTGCTGGACGGTACGCAGCTGAGCTGCAGCCTCGGCCAGGCGTGCGGCAGCAGCACCATAGTCGAAGTCCGCACTTTTCGCATTCAGGGCGTTCTCAGCAGCCTTGAGGGCTTCCTGAGCCTGAGCTTCGTCCAGGTCGGCAGCGCGCTGCACGGTGTCGGCAAGAACCTTGACCATGTTCGGCTGCACTTCGAGGAAACCACCGGAGATGTAGAACACCTCACGATCGCCACCTTGCTTGGTCAGCGTGATCGGACCCGGCTTGAGATTGGTGATCAGCGGGGCGTGGCCTGGAGCGATACCAAGATCGCCCAGGTTGCCGTGCGCTACTACCATCTCGACCAGGCCGGAGAAGATTTCTCCTTCCGCGCTGACGATATCGCAATGGACTGTCATAGCCATCTGCTTGCCTCAACCTGATTAGCGCCCCTTGCGGGGCGCCGGGATTACAGTTTCTTGGCTTTCTCGATCGCTTCGTCGATGCTGCCGACCATGTAGAACGCTTGTTCTGGCAGGTGGTCGTAGTCACCTTTGAGGATGCCGCTGAAGCCAGCGATGGTGTCTTTCAGGGAAACGTACTTGCCTGGCGAACCGGTGAAGACTTCGGCCACGAAGAACGGCTGCGACAGGAAGCGCTGGATCTTACGAGCGCGGGCTACCAGTTGCTTGTCGCTTTCGGACAGTTCGTCCATACCCAGGATCGCGATGATGTCCTTCAGCTCTTTGTAGCGCTGCAGAACATACTGAACGCCACGAGCGGTGTCGTAGTGTTCGTTGCCGATCACGTTCGGGTCCAGCTGGCGCGAAGTCGAGTCCAGTGGGTCGACCGCTGGGTAGATACCCAGGGAGGCGATGTCACGGGACAGAACGACGGTGGCGTCCAGGTGGGCGAAGGTGGTCGCTGGCGACGGGTCGGTCAGGTCGTCCGCAGGTACGTATACGGCCTGAACGGAGGTGATCGAACCTTCTTTGGTCGAAGTGATACGCTCTTGCAGAACGCCCATCTCTTCAGCCAGGGTCGGCTGGTAACCTACTGCCGAAGGCATACGGCCCAGCAGTGCGGATACTTCGGTACCGGCCAGGGTGTAACGATAGATGTTGTCGACGAACAGCAGAACGTCGTTACCTTCGTCACGGAACTTCTCAGCCATGGTCAGGCCGGTCAGCGCTACGCGCAGACGGTTTCCTGGTGGCTCGTTCATCTGACCGTAGACCAGCGCTACCTTGTCGAGAACGTTGGAGTCCTTCATCTCGTGGTAGAAGTCGTTACCCTCACGAGTACGCTCACCCACACCAGCGAACACGGAGTAACCGCTGTGTTCCATGGCGATGTTACGGATCAGTTCCATCATGTTTACGGTCTTGCCGACACCGGCACCACCGAACAGACCAACTTTACCACCCTTGGCGAACGGGCAAACCAGGTCGATAACCTTGATGCCGGTTTCCAGCAGGTCGTTGCCGCCTGCCTGGTCAGCGAACGAAGGCGCTGGCTGGTGGATACCGCGACGCTCTTCTTCGCCGATCGGGCCGGCTTCGTCGATCGGGTTGCCCAGTACGTCCATGATACGGCCCAGAGTGGCCTTACCAACTGGAACGGAAATGGCAGCACCGGTGTCAACGACATCCAGACCGCGCTTCAGGCCTTCGGTCGAGCCCATCGCAATGGTACGAACCACGCCGTCGCCCAGCTGCTGCTGAACTTCGAGGGTGGTTTCCGCGCCTTGTACTTTCAGCGCGTTGTAAACACTCGGTACGACGTCACGTGGGAATTCCACGTCGATGACGGCGCCGATGATTTGAACGATACGTCCGCTACTCATAGCTGGATCCTCTGAATTTTTGAACCGTTAAACCGCGGCAGCGCCGCCGACGATTTCCGAGATCTCCTGGGTGATCGCAGCCTGACGCGCCTTGTTGTAGATCAACTGCAGCTCTTTGATCAAATCACCGGCGTTGTCTGTGGCGTTCTTCATGGCGATCATCCGGGCCGCTTGTTCAGCAGCGTTGTTCTCGACCACCGCCTGGTATACCTGCGACTCCACGTAACGCACCATCAAGCCGTCCAGCAGCTCTTTTGCGTCGGGTTCGTACAGGTAATCCCAGTGATGCTTGAGATCCTGATCCGGGGTTGCCACCAACGGTACCAATTGCTCGACCGTCGGTTTTTGGGTCATGGTGTTGATGAACTTGTTCGAAACCACCGAGAGGCGATCGATACGGCCGTCCAGGTAGGCGTCCAGCATCACTTTGACGGAGCCGATCAGATCGTTGATCGATGGCTCTTCGCCCAGGTGGCTGATCGCGGCTACGACATTGCCGCCAAAGATGCGGAAGAAAGTCGCACCCTTGCTGCCGATCACGCACAGGTCGATTTCAACGCCCTGTTCGCGGTTTTCGTTCATGTCCTTGACCAGGGCCTTGAACAGGTTGGTGTTCAAGCCACCGCACAGACCACGGTCACTGCTCACCACGATATAACCGGCGCGCTTTACAGGGCGCTCGATCATGAACGGGTGGCGGTACTCCGGGTTGGCGTTGGCCAGATGACCGATCACCTGGCGGATACGCTCCGCGTAAGGACGGCTAGCAGCCATGCGCATTTGTGCCTTGCGCATCTTGCTGACCGCCACTTTCTCCATGGCGCTGGTAATTTTTTGCGTGCTTTTGATGCTCGCAATCTTACTGCGAATCTCTTTTGCGCCTGCCATGTATCACCTATCAGGTTAGCAAGCGGGGGCCTGGGCCCCCGCTGCGGCTTACCAGGTCTGGGTGGCCTTGAACTTCTCGATACCGGCTTTCAGGCCAGCGTCGATTTCGTCGTTGAAGTCACCCTTCACGTTGATCTTCGCCATCAGTTCGGCGTGATCACGGTTGAAGAAGGCGATCAGTGCTTGCTCGAAGCTGCCGATCTTGGAGACTTCCACGTCAGTCAGGAAACCACGCTCAGCGGCGTACAGCGACAGGGCCATGTCCGCGATGGACATTGGCGCGTACTGCTTCTGCTTCATCAGCTCGGTTACGCGCTGACCATGCTCCAGCTGCTTGCGGGTCGCTTCGTCCAGATCGGAAGCGAACTGGGCGAATGCAGCCAGTTCACGGTACTGAGCCAGAGCGGTACGAATACCACCGGACAGCTTCTTGATGATCTTGGTCTGAGCGGCACCACCTACGCGGGATACCGAAACACCGGCGTTCACTGCAGGGCGGATGCCCGAGTTGAACATGGCCGATTCCAGGAAGATCTGACCGTCGGTGATGGAAATCACGTTGGTCGGAACGAACGCGGAAACGTCGCCAGCCTGGGTTTCGATGATCGGCAGGGCGGTCAGGGAACCGGTCTTGCCAGTGACTGCGCCGTTGGTGAACTTCTCGACGTACTCTTCCGAAACGCGCGATGCACGCTCCAGCAAACGGGAGTGGAGATAGAACACGTCACCTGGGTACGCTTCACGTCCTGGTGGACGGCGCAGCAGCAGGGAGATCTGACGGTAGGCAACGGCCTGCTTGGACAGGTCATCGTATACGATCAGGGCGTCTTCGCCGCGGTCACGGAAGAACTCGCCCATGGTGCAGCCGGCGTATGGTGCCAGGAACTGCAGTGCGGCGGATTCCGAAGCACTGGCAACGACCACGATGGTGTTGGCCAGGGCGCCGGCTTCTTCCAGCTTGCGAACGATGTTGGCAACGGTGGAACGCTTCTGGCCGACAGCAACATAAACGCAGAAAATACCGGAGTCTTTCTGGTTGATGATGGCGTCGATGGCCATGGCGGTCTTGCCGATCTGACGGTCACCGATGATCAGCTCGCGCTGGCCACGGCCGACAGGGATCATGGCGTCGACGGACTTGTAGCCAGTCTGTACAGGCTGGTCTACCGACTTACGCCAGATCACGCCTGGAGCTACTTTCTCGACCGCGTCGGTCTGGGTGTTGCCCAGAGGACCTTTGCCGTCGATCGGGTTGCCCAGTGCGTCAACGACGCGACCCAGCAGTTCCTTACCAACCGGAACTTCCAGGATGCGGCCGGTGCACTTGGCGCTCATGCCTTCGGCGAGGGTGTCATAGGCACCCAGGATCACTGCACCTACGGAGTCTTGCTCCAGGTTCAGGGCCATGCCGAATACGCTGCCAGGGAACTCGATCATTTCGCCGTACATGACGTCGGCCAGACCGTGGATCCGCACGATACCGTCGGATACCGAAACAACGGTACCTTCGTTACGGGCTTGGGAGCTCACATCGAGGTTGTCGATGCGGCCCTTGATGATTTCACTAATTTCGGAAGGATTGAGTTGCTGCATTGCTCTGCTGCCCCTTCAAACTCAAGATTTCAATGCTTCGGCCAGTTTCGCGATCTTGCCGCGAACAGAGCCATCGATTACCAGGTCACCAGCGCGGATGACGACGCCGCCAATCAGGCTGGCATCCTCCGACGCGTGCAGGCGAACTTCCTGGCCTAGCCGTGCACTGAGAACCTTGGCGAGTTTGTCTTGCTGTTCTTGGTTCAACGCGAAGGCACTGGTGACTTCCACGTCCACGGATTTCTCTTGCTCGGCCTTGTACAGGTCGAACAGGGCGGCAATCTCCGGCAGAAGCAGGAGACGGTCGTTTTCCGCGGCAACATGAATGAAATTCTGTGCCTGTGCATTGAACTTGTCACCGCACACGTCAATGAACGTGGCGGCCTTTTCTGCGCTCGTCAGTCGCGGGGCCTTGAGCAGGCGCTGCATGGTGTCGTCTTGCGACACCGCAGCAGCCAGGCCGAGCATGGCTGACCAATTGGCCAGTTGCTGATGGGCCTGGGCATGCTCAAAGGCAGCCTTAGCGTAAGGTCGGGCCAACGTGGTCAGTTCTGCCATGATCGCCCTCGCTTAAATTTCAGCGGCCAGTTTGTTAACCAGCTCCGCATGCGCGTTTTGATCGATTGTGGCGCCAAGGATCTTTTCAGCACCGCCAACAGCCAGGGCACCCACTTGGGCACGCAGGGCGTCTTTAGCGCTGTTCAGTTCCTGTTCGATCTCGGCCAGAGCCTGAGCCTTCACACGGTCAGCTTCGACGCGGGCCTGGTCACGGGCTTCCTCGACAAGCTGAGCAGCGCGTTTCTTGCTTTGCTCAATGATTTCGGCTGCCTGTGCTTTAGCTTCACGCAGTTGCTGACCCACTTTCTCTTGGGCCAGCTCCAGGTCGCGAGCTGCGCGGTTGGCAGCGTCCAAGCCGTCGGCAATCTTCTTTTGACGCTCTTGCAGAGCAGTGATGACCGGAGGCCATACGTACTTCATGCAGAAGAGTACAAAAATCAGGAAGGCAACGGATTGGCCAATCAGGGTTGCATTAATGTTCACGCCAACACCTCGCTCGGTCTTAATTCATCACAGCCATCAACTCGTGGTTACGAGTGATTAGCCGGCGATCTGACCAACGAACGGATTCGCGAAGGTGAAGAACAGAGCGATACCAACACCGATCATGGTTACGGCGTCGAGCAGACCGGCAACGATGAACATTTTCACCTGCAGCATCGGAACCATTTCTGGTTGACGAGCAGCGCCTTCCAGGAATTTGCCGCCCAGCAGGCCGAAACCAATGGCGGTACCCAGAGCACCCAGGCCGATCAGCAGAGCAACAGCGATAGCGGTCAGACCAACTACAGTTTCCATCTTTCCTCCCGACTTTTACGTCGTATTGGTTAGGTTTTTAAGTTGAAGCGGTAAAACAAATCGTTTGGTACAGCTGCCCTTGCGGACTTTTAAAGCCCTCCCCCCAAACGAGCGGGGAAGGCTACAAGACACGCCAGGCGGTCTTAATGGTTATCTTCATGAGCCATCGACAGGTAGACGATGGTCAGCATCATGAAGATGAAAGCTTGCAGGGTGATGATCAGGATGTGGAACACAGCCCACGCCCACTGCAGCACGATACCCAGGCCGCTCAGCCAGAGGATGCCGGCGCCGAACATCACGGCGATCAGGATGAACACCAGCTCGCCGGCGTACATGTTGCCGAAAAGACGCAGTGCCAGCGAGATCGGCTTGGCGATCAGGGTGACGAATTCCAGCAGGAAGTTCACCGGGATCAGCAGGATCTGAACGAAGATGTTCTTGCTGCCGAACGGGTGCAGGGTGAGCTCACCGATGAAGCCGCCCAGGCCCTTGACCTTGATGCTGTAGAAGATGATCAGGGCGAACACGCTGAAGGCCATGGCCAGGGTCGCGTTCGGGTCGGTGGTCGACACGGCGCGGAACGGAATGTGCGGATCACCGGAGATCAGCATGGCCAGCTGAGGAATCCAGTCGACCGGTACCAGGTCGATGGCGTTCATCAGGAACACCCAGACGAAGATGGTCAGCGCCAGCGGAGCGATGACCGGGCTACGGCCGTGGAAGGAGTCCTTCACGCTGCCGTGGACGAAGTCCACCATCACTTCAACGAAGTTCTGCAGGCCGCCAGGTTGGCCGGAAGTCGCCTTCTTGGCCGCCATGCGGAAGATGAACAGGAAGATCAGACCCAGCGCGACGGACCAACCCAGGGTGTCCAGGTGGAACGCCCAGAAGCCCATTGCCTTGGCTTCTGCAGCCGAATGGGCGAAGCCCCAGCTGCCGTCTGGTAGTTGACCGTAGGTCAGGTTCTGCAAGTGGTGCTGGATATAGCCCGAAGCGGTTTCTGCTGCCATGGTTGCCTCAAACGCCCTAAGGTCTCGAAAGTCTTTTATTCATCAGCAGGGGCGCGAACCAGCTGACCAAAAGGGTCAACACGAAGACGCCGAATACTGCTAACGGCGCCAGTGGCTTCACTCCTGCGAAGGTCAGTGCAAAAAGCACTGCCGTCAAAATCATCTTGCCTGCTTCGCCCGCGTAAAACGACTTGACGATAGCTTGTGCCGCCCGAGCTCCGCTGAAGCGAAAAGCCTTCCAGGCGAAATACACATTGGGCAGCCAGGCAATCAAACCTCCGCAAAGGCCTGAATATCCACTGACCGCCCCTTTCCACTGCCACAACACCAAAGTTGCCAGCAGTAGTACGACGAATTGAGCCAGCAGTACCGGAAAAACCGCCCAGCGATGGAAAGGCAGGCGGTTTGGCGTGCGGATTTCCATCACAACTGCTCCTCGGAAGTCGACCAACAAGTCAGCTATGACTTGGCATAATTTGTGCCGACAAAATGCGCGCAGAGTATAGGGGTGGATTAACCCCTATTCAACTCTTCGGTAGTGATTTCCGACTGCGCGCTACAACAGGAATTGTTTCAGCGGATGTGAGCAAGCACGCCTTGCAACTCGTCAAGCGAGTTGTAGCGAATAACCAATTGGCCTTTGCCCTTGTTGCCGTGGCGTATCTGCACGGCAGAGCCCAGGCGCTCTGCGAGCCGCTGTTCAAGGCGCGCGATGTCCGGATCAGGTTTGCTCGGTTCGACCGGATCAGGCTTGCCATTAAGCCACTGACGGACCAGTGCCTCGGTTTGGCGCACGGTGAGGCCACGTGCGACAACATGACGCGCCCCCTCTTCCTGACGATCTTCCTCGAGGCCGAGCAAGGCGCGGGCGTGGCCCATTTCCAGATCGCCGTGGGCGAGCATGGTCTTGATCGCCTCAGGCAGCGAGATCAGGCGCAGCAGGTTGGCCACGGTTACCCGCGACTTGCCCACCGCATCGGCCACCTGTTGCTGGGTCAGCTCGAACTCCTGCTGCAGGCGCTGCAGGGCAAGGGCTTCTTCCAGCGGGTTGAGGTCCTCGCGCTGAATGTTCTCGATCAGCGCCATGGCGATGGCAGCTTCGTCCGGCACTTCGCGCACCATCGCCGGGATGGTGTCGAGACCAGCTTGCTGGGTGGCGCGCCAGCGACGCTCACCGGCAATGATCTCGTAGCGGCTACCGTCGATCGGGCGCACCACGATCGGCTGCATCACACCGTGGCTGCGAATCGAGTGCGCGAGTTCTTCCAGTGCCTCGGGGTCCATGTCGCGGCGCGGCTGGTACTTGCCGCGCTGGATCAGTTCGACGGGCAGGTGTTGCAGTTCTTTCTGGTCGATCGTCACAGCCTGCTCTTCGAGCGCGCTGACGGAAGGACCACTGAGCAGTGCATCCAACCCACGTCCGAGACCCCGTTTCTTAACGGCCATGCGGATTCCTTAAGTTGTTTGTGCAGTGCGAGATTGACGGCGTTGACGGCGTACCAGTTCCCCGGCCAGAGCCAGATAGGCCAGCGCGCCACGCGATTGCTTGTCGTAGGCCAGCGCCGGCATGCCGAAGCTCGGGGCCTCGGCCAGGCGGATGTTGCGCGGAATGACCGTGTCGTATAGTTGCTCGCCGAAGTGTTCCTTGAGCTGCGCCGACACATCGTTGTTCAGGCTCAGGCGCGGGTCGTACATGGTCCGCAGCAGGCCTTCGATTTTCAGCTGCGGGTTCAACCGGGCAGCGATGCGCTTGATGTTATCCACAAGGTCGCTGAGACCTTCCAGTGCGTAGTACTCGCACTGCATCGGGATGATCACGCCATCGGAGGCGACCAGCGCGTTGAGCGTCAGCATGGACAGCGACGGCGGGCAGTCGATGAGGATGAAATCGTAGTTTTCGCGAATCGGCGCCAGCGCGTTGCGCAGGCGGCTCTCCTTGACCTGCATTTCCAGCAGCACCACTTCCGCGGCGGTCAGGTCGCGGTTGGCCGGCAGCAGCTGGTAGGCGCCATGCTCGGAATAGTGCATGGCCTGGGCAAGGTCGCATTCCCCGATCAGCAGGTCATAGACCGAATGCTCGAGTTCGTGTTTGTCCACACCGCTGCCCATGGTCGCGTTGCCCTGCGGATCGAGGTCGATCAGCAGCACACGACGCTTGGTCGCGGCCAGCGATGCTGCGAGGTTGATACAGGTGGTGGTCTTGCCGACACCACCTTTCTGGTTCGCGATTGCGAATACCTTAGCCATTGTTGCGTGTGTTCCCAATCAAGCCTTGCGGCGCAGTATCAGCAGATGGCGCTGGCCCTGGCAACCTGGAACGGTCAGGGCCTGCTCGCTTTCCACTGTGAAGTCTGCGGGCAATGCTACCAGTTCATCGGCAGGATGCAGCCCCTTCATTGCAAGCCATTGCGTCCCGGTGTCGCCCAGATGGCGGGTCCAGTTGGTGAAGTTCTCCATGCTGCTGAAGGCGCGGGAGATGATTCCGCTGAACGGTAGCGACGGCTGGAAAGCTTCGACCCGGCTGTGGATAACCGTGAGGTTGTCCAGTTTCAGTTCCATCTTCACCTGGGTCAGGAAGCGCGTCTTCTTGCCATTGGCGTCCAGCACCGTCACCTGCTTGTGCGGATGCAGGATAGCCAAAGGAATGCCGGGCATGCCACCGCCGCTGCCAACATCCAGCCAGTTGTCACGCTCGCTGTGGATAAACGACATGACGCTGAGGCTGTCGAGCAGATGGCGGGACACCATCTCGTCCGGGTCGCGCACGGCAGTGAGGTTGTAGGCTTTGTTCCATTTGATCAACAGGGCCAGGTAGCCCAGCAGCTTTTCGTGCTGCTCGGCGCTCAGCTCGACACCAAGCTGGCGCGCACCTGTGGACAACTCTTCGGCGTGTTGCGGGGTGACCAGGGAACTCAAGCGCTTTGCTCCAATTCGCGGCCAGCGCCGCGTTTTTTCAGATGAATCAGCAACAGGGAAATCGCCGCCGGGGTAACGCCGGGGATGCGCGAAGCCTGGCCCAGGGTCTCTGGACGGGTCTGGCCGAGCTTGCCCTGGATTTCCTTCGAAAGCCCGGAAATCGTGGTGTAGTCGATATCCACAGGCAGGCGGGTGTCTTCACTGGCGCGCAGGCGGGCGATTTCGTCCTGCTGGCGGTCGATGTAACCGGCGTACTTGGTCTTGATCTCGACCTGTTCGGCAACCTGTGGATCGATTTCTGCACCGCCGGTCGCTTCGATCAGCCCGGCATAGTCGATCTCTGGACGGGCCAGCAGGTTGAGCAGGCTGTACTCGTGGGCCAGCGGGGTGCCGAACTTATCCACAATGGCGTGGCCTTGCTCGGTGTTCGGGCGCACCCAGGTCGACTTCAGGCGCTGCTCTTCCCGCTCGATGCCGTCGCGCTTGGCACAGAACGCCGCCCAGCGATCATCGTCGATCAGGCCGAGCTCGCGACCTTTCTCGGTCAGGCGCAGGTCAGCGTTGTCTTCACGCAGGATCAGCCGGTACTCGGCGCGCGAAGTGAACATGCGATACGGCTCCTGGGTACCCAAAGTAATCAGGTCGTCGACCAGTACGCCGATGTACGCCTCGTCGCGGCGCGGGCACCAGCTTTCGCGGCCTTGCGCACGCAGCGCGGCGTTGGTACCGGCCAGCAGGCCCTGGGCGCCGGCTTCTTCGTAGCCGGTGGTGCCGTTGATCTGGCCGGCGAAGAACAGCCCACCGATGACCTTGGTCTCGAGGCTGTACTTCAGGTCACGCGGGTCGAAGTAGTCGTACTCGATGGCGTAGCCCGGGCGAACGATATGGGCGTTTTCCATACCGCGGATCGAGCGCACAAGCTCCAGCTGCACATCGAACGGCAGCGAAGTGGAAATACCGTTGGGGTACAGCTCGTGGGTGGTCAGGCCTTCCGGCTCGATGAACACCTGGTGGCTTTCCTTGTCGGCGAAGCGGTGGATCTTGTCTTCGATCGACGGGCAATAGCGCGGGCCGACACCTTCGATCACCCCCGAGTACATGGGCGAACGGTCAAGGTTCGAGGCAATGATCTCGTGGGTCCGGGCGTTGGTGTGAGTAATCCAGCAGCTCACCTGGCGCGGGTGCATCTCGGCATTGCCCATGAACGACATCACCGGGATCGGCGTGTCGCCTGGCTGCTCGGTCATGACCGAAAAGTCGACCGAACGCCCATCGATACGCGGAGGAGTACCGGTTTTCAGGCGGCCGACGCGAAGCGGCAGTTCACGCATGCGGTGAGCCAGGGCGATCGAAGGCGGATCACCGGCGCGACCACCGGAATGGTTCTGCAGACCGATGTGGATAAGGCCACCGAGGAAAGTACCGGTGGTCAGCACCACGGATTCGGCGAAGAAGCGCAGACCCATCTGGGTCACCACGCCTTTGACCTGGTCCTGTTCGACGATCAAGTCGTCACAGGACTGCTGGAATATCCACAGGTTCGGCTGGTTTTCCAGGATCTCGCGTACCACCGCCTTGTAGATGGCGCGGTCGGCTTGCGCACGGGTGGCGCGTACGGCCGGGCCCTTGCGGTTGTTCAGGATGCGGAACTGGATGCCGCTCTTGTCGGTGGCCAGCGCCATGGCGCCGCCGAGTGCATCGATCTCTTTGACCAGATGGCTTTTACCAATACCGCCGATGGCGGGGTTGCAACTCATGTGACCGAGGGTTTCCACGTTGTGGGTCAACAGCAGGGTTTTCACACCCATGCGTGCTGACGCAAGCGCAGCCTCGGTACCGGCATGGCCGCCGCCGATGACGATCACTTCAAAACGGGAAGGGAAATCCACCACGCACCTCGTGCCTGTTTTTGCGAATAGAGAAGGTAAGCGGACAAGTATAGGGACTTCACCCCCTCTAAAGAAACCGTCTGAGCAAATTTTGACCAGTCTGTGGATGAGTGGCAGACAACAGAAATCAAAGAGAAGAAATTTAAAAAAGCTTTGTTTTTATCTTTATTCTTATGCACAGCCCTTTCTGTGGATAACGTTCTGTAGGCTAATATTTACATGGTGTACAGAGAAATTGAACCCTGTGGCTTACCCACCATGAGGGTTATGGATAACGCCATTTAGCCTGTGGATTAAATGCCTGTTTACCCACAGGTGGATTTGTCCTCAGAAAAAAAGCCTGCTTATCAACGGAGCTGAAGGCGGGTTTTCCACAGGTCTCCTGAACAGGGTTTTGGGTCTGTGGATGGATTTGCGTATGCGTGATCGGGCCTCTTAGCGGCTAAAGCCGCTCCTACAGGGCTCGGTGTGGTATTTGAAAGATCCGACGAGTGGATAAATTGCAGGCAAAAAAAGCCGCTCCCGGAGGAGCGGCCTTGGTTTTAGCCAGCTGTGGATTACTTGCCGATGCAGAAACTGGAGAAGATCCGCCCCAGCAGGTCATCGGAACTGAACGCACCGGTGATCTCACCGAGCGCCTGCTGCGCCTGACGCAAGTCCTCGGCCAGCAGTTCACCCGCTCCAGCCAGAGTCAACTGTGCGCGACCATGTTCCAGGTGAGAACTGGCCTGGCGCAAGGCATCGAGGTGGCGCCGGCGGGCGCTGAAACCGCTCTCGGCGGTCTGTTCATAACCCATGCAGGCCTTGAGGTGATCGCGCAGCAGTTGTAGCCCCTGATCGTCCCCTTTGGCGCTCAGGGTGATGGTCACGTGGCCATCGTCGCATTGTTCCAGGGCTACCCGCTCACCGCTGAGATCGGCTTTGTTGCGAATCAGCGTTACCTTGCCCGGGTCTGGCCGCTGGTCGAGAAACTCAGGCCACAAGGCGAACGGATCACTAGCCTCGGGGGCGGTGGAGTCGACCACCAGCAGCACTCGATCAGCCTCGCCAATGGCCTTCAGCGCGCGCTCCACGCCGATCTTTTCCACATGGTCGTCGGTATCCCGCAGGCCGGCAGTATCGACCACATGCAGTGGCATGCCGTCGATGTGGATATGTTCGCGCAGGATGTCCCGGGTGGTGCCTGCGATGTCGGTAACGATTGCCGCCTCACGCCCCGCCAGCTGGTTCAGCAGGCTCGATTTGCCTGCATTTGGCCGGCCGGCTATGACCACCGTCATGCCGTCACGCAGCAAGGCGCCCTGCCCGGCCTCGCGCTGCACGGTGGATAACTCGCTGCGCACCGCATCGAGCATCGACAACACATGGCCATCGGCAAGGAAGTCGATTTCCTCTTCAGGAAAGTCGATCGCGGCCTCGACGTAGATGCGCAGGGCAATCAACGCCTCCGTCAGGCCGTGCACACGCTTGGAGAACTCCCCCTGCAGCGAGCGCAAGGCATTGCGCGCAGCCTGGCTGGAGCTCGCTTCAATCAGGTCAGCAATGGCTTCGGCCTGGGCCAGGTCGAGCTTGTCGTTGAGGAACGCACGCTCGCTGAACTCGCCCGGACGCGCCAGGCGGCAGCCCACTTGTACACACCGCTGCAGCAGCATATCCAGGACCACAGGGCCGCCATGCCCCTGCAGCTCGAGTACATCCTCACCCGTGAACGAGTTGGGACCTGGGAAGTACAACGCGATGCCTTCATCCAGCACCAGGCCATCCTCGTCGCGGAATGGCCCGTAGTGGGCATGGCGGGGCGTCAGCGTTCGGCCGGTAATCAGCTGCCCCGCCTTGCTCGCCAATGGCCCGGACAACCTCACGATGCCGACGCCTCCGCGGCCCTGGGCAGTGGCGATGGCGGCGATGGTTTCACGCACAGTGTTCATGCTCGAAAGCCTCTACGACAAAAACGACAGATAGCAAAAACGCCCCCGAGGGGGCGTTTTTATTCACAGGCTAGCGCAGTAGCCCGTCAAGCAGCAGCTTTTTTGGTGGCTGCTTCGATACGGCGGGTGATGTACCACTGCTGAGTGATCGACAGGCAGTTGTTCACAACCCAGTACAGCACCAGACCAGCCGGGAACCACAGGAAGAAGAAGGTGAAGATGATCGGCATCATTTTCATCACCTTGGCCTGCATCGGATCCGGAGGCGTCGGGTTCAGACGCTGCTGGATGAACATGGTGGCGCCCATGATGATCGGCAGGATGAAGAACGGATCCTTGATCGACAGGTCGGTGATCCACAGCATCCACGGAGCCTGGCGCATTTCGACGCTTTCCAGCAGTACCCAGTACAGGGACAGGAACACCGGCATCTGCACCAGGATCGGCAAGCAGCCGCCCAGCGGGTTGATCTTCTCTTTCTTGTAAAGCTCCATCATCGCCTGGGACATCTTCTGGCGATCGTCACCGAAGCGTTCCTTCAGTGCGGCGAGCTTCGGCGCCACGGCACGCATGCGCGCCATCGAGCGGTAGCTGGCAGCCGACAGCGGGAAGAACAGGCCCTTGATGAGCATGGTCAGCACGATGATCGACCAGCCCCAGTTGCCCAGCAGGCTGTGGATATGTTGCAGCAGCCAGAAGATCGGCTGGGCGATGAACCACAGGAAGCCGTAGTCGACGGTCAGTTCCAGGCCTGGGGACAACTCTTTCAGCTTGGACTGGATCTTTGGACCGGCATACAGCATGGCGCTGGTTTCAACCTTGCCGCCAGCCGGAACGCTGAGGGCCGGGCCGGTGTAGCCGATGATGTAGTTACCCTGGCTGTCCTTGCGGGTCTGGACAACATTGTTATCCGACTTGGCCGGAATCCAAGCGGTCACGAAGTAGTGCTGCAGCCAGGCAACCCAGCCGCCCGACACATTTTCTTTCAAACTACCTTTGTCGATGTCCTTCATCGAGACCTTTTTGTAAGGCTCGGAAGCTGTCCACATGGCGGCGCCCAGGTAGGTCGCGGTGCCGGTGGCGGTGCTCGACGATGGATCGGAACTGGCGTCACGCTTGAGCTGGGCAAACATGTTGCCGTTCCAGGCCTGGCCGCTCTGGTTGTCGATCAGGTAGCTGACGGTCAGGTCGTACTCACCGCGCTTGAAGCTGAAGCGCTTGATGTAGTTGACGCCGTTGTCGCTGAACTTGAGGTCGACGACCAGTTGGTCCTGGCCATCAGCCAGCTGATAGCTCTTCTGCTCGGCAGCATACAGCGGGCGACCCGACGAACGGGCATCCGGACCGTTGGCGCCGGTCAGGCCGCTCTGTGCCAGGTAGATGCGCTCGCCACCATTGTCGAACAGCTGGAACGGAATGTCCGGATGGTCCTGACGGCGCGGGTACTTCGGCAGGTTCAGCTGGACGATGTCACCACCGACCGGATCGATAGCCAGTTCCAGGACATCGGTCTTGATCCGGATCAGATCCTTGCTGACCGCGGCCGGAGCCAGTTCGGCAGGGCTGGATTCGGCATTGGCGCTCGGCACATCGGCGCTGGCGGTACCGGCCGGCACACCATCCGGCAAGGCCGGGGCAACAGTGCTGGCAGCAGTATTCTGAGTCGGCAGGGCAGCCTGGCCGTAGTCCTCGTTCCACTTGAGGACCATGACGTAGGACACGATTGCCAGGGCGACGATCAGGATCGTGCGTTTAATATCCATGATTACTCGGCTATCGAAGAAGTTCGGGAGGAAGGAGCGGGGGGAACGGGATCGAAACCGCCGTCGTTCCACGGATGACAACGCCCCAGGCGACGAACGGCTAGCCACCCGCCACGCAAGAGACCATGGTTCTCAATGGCTTCAAGAGCGTAACAGGAGCAACTGGGGTAGAAACGACAGTGGTTGGCCATCAGGGGACTGATGGCGTAACGGTAAAACTGGATCGGAACGAGGGCCAGTTTACGCATTTTGACTGTCTACCCCTGCGGAATCGGCGTTTGCCGCTGGAGTTGGCCGGCTGCGCGCCAGGCGTTTCCAGAGCTTGCCAAAATGTTGGTGCAATTCCGGGTTTTCTATCTCACCCAATCCCTTGCGCGCGACGATCACTATATCCAGGCCACCCAGCAATTGCTGGTTGAGCCGGAAGGAATCGCGCATCAAGCGCTTGAGGCGGTTGCGTTGAACGGCGAGCTTGACGCTCTTCTTGCCGATCACCAGGCCGAGGCGCGGGTGATCCAGGCCGTTCTCGCGAGCAAGGATCAGCAGGTTTTTCCCTGGAACCTTGCCGGTTGGGGAGTCGAAGACCGCTTTGAAGTGCCGGGGTGTAAGCAGTCGCTTTTCCCGACTGAAGTCCTGACTCACCACCTGTGCCGAAAAATCAAATGGCCAGACGCTTACGGCCTTTGGCACGACGACGCGACAGAACAGCGCGGCCGTTCTTGGTAGCCATACGGGCACGGAAGCCGTGGGTGCGAGCGCGCTTGATGGTGCTTGGTTGGAAAGTACGTTTCATGGCGTTGTTACCTGGTTTGTCGACTACGGGCCGGAATGGCCCCCTTTTTAAGAGATCGGCGATTCTAGAGAAAGCAAGCCCATAGGTCAATTTCCAACCAGCCTTTCCTTATAGAAGGCGCCCTGACTGCTGGATGCCAGGGAGGGTTGATCAGCCAGGCAGACGGACGACAAAACGAAAAAAAAAGAAGAGAGATATAAAAAGCTTTTCTGAAGAACTTATAAATCTTAAGTGGATAACCTTCTGTGGATAACATGATGCAGCCCATGCATTACGCGATGTACAGAGATTTGAAACCTTGTCGGTAACAGGTGCTGCGCTTGTGTTGGACGTGCGGAAAGGCTGTGGATAGAAAGGGTCGTTATCCACAGGCGAGTTATCAACAGGGCTAACCCCGGGGTTGTGCATAGACCTCAAGGTCGCTTATCCACAGGGTTTATTCACAGAGGTTGGAAGACGTTTTTGCCGCTAAATGGCTGTTTTGTCATGGCTCTGAATGTTTCCACATGTGGATAACTGATCGCTCGACCGGTACAATGGCGGTTTGTTTTTGCCTCATCCGGCTTTCAACTCAGGGGATATCCGTGTCAGTGGAACTTTGGCAGCAGTGCGTGGAGCTTCTGCGCGATGAACTGCCTGCCCAGCAATTCAACACCTGGATCCGTCCGCTACAGGTCGAAGCCGAAGGCGACGAGTTGCGCGTCTATGCGCCTAACCGTTTCGTGCTCGATTGGGTGAATGAAAAGTACCTTGGCCGTCTGCTCGAACTGTTGGGTGAAAACGGCAGCGGCATGGCGCCAGCCCTTTCCTTGTTAATAGGCAGCCGCCGCAGCTCTGCTCCACGTGCTGCACCCAATGCCCCCGTCAGTGCTGCAGTTGCGGCTTCGCTTGCGCACAGCCAGACCCAACAGGCCGCCGCGCCTGCGGCCGCTGCCGTTGCCGAGCCGGTTCAAGCGCCAGTTGCCGAACCGGTGCAGGTGAATGAAGCCGCTGAGTCGGCATCGCGTGACAGCTTCGATGGCATGGGCGACAGCACTTCGGCGCCTGTTGCTGGCAGCCGTACCGAGCAGCGCACGGTTCAGGTGGAAGGCGCGCTCAAGCACACCAGCTATCTGAACCGCACCTTTACCTTCGAGACCTTTGTCGAAGGTAAGTCGAACCAGCTGGCCCGCGCTGCGGCCTGGCAGGTCGCCGACAACCCCAAGCATGGTTACAACCCACTGTTCCTTTATGGTGGTGTGGGCCTGGGTAAGACCCACCTGATGCATGCTGTAGGTAACCACCTGCTGAAGAAGAATCCGAATGCCAAGGTCGTGTACCTGCATTCCGAGCGCTTCGTCGCGGACATGGTCAAGGCGCTGCAGCTCAACGCAATCAACGAATTCAAGCGCTTCTACCGCTCGGTCGATGCGCTGCTGATCGACGACATCCAGTTCTTTGCCCGTAAAGAGCGTTCCCAGGAAGAGTTCTTCCACACCTTCAACGCCTTGCTCGAGGGCGGCCAGCAGGTGATTCTCACCAGTGACCGCTATCCGAAGGAAATCGAAGGCCTGGAAGAGCGCCTGAAGTCGCGCTTCGGCTGGGGCCTGACGGTGGCTGTCGAGCCGCCGGAACTGGAAACCCGCGTGGCGATCCTGATGAAGAAGGCCGACCAGGCCAAGGTCGAGCTGCCGCATGATGCTGCGTTCTTCATCGCCCAGCGTATTCGCTCCAACGTACGTGAACTCGAAGGCGCCCTGAAGCGGGTGATCGCTCACTCGCACTTCATGGGCCGTGACATAACCATCGAGCTGATTCGCGAGTCGTTGAAGGACCTGCTGGCGCTTCAGGACAAGCTGGTGAGTGTGGATAACATCCAGCGCACGGTGGCTGAATACTACAAGATCAAGATCGCCGATCTGTTGTCCAAACGCCGTTCGCGCTCCGTTGCGCGCCCGCGTCAGGTAGCCATGGCACTGTCGAAGGAACTGACCAACCACAGTCTGCCGGAAATCGGTGACATGTTTGGCGGCCGCGACCACACCACCGTGCTGCACGCCTGCCGCAAGATCAACGAATTGAAGGAATCCGACGCGGACATCCGCGAGGACTACAAGAACCTGCTGCGGACGCTGACGACGTGATGGTCGCCAGCGCAGCTATTTGAAGGCAAGGGACTAGACCATGCATTTCACCATTCAACGCGAAGCCCTGTTGAAACCCCTGCAACTGGTCGCCGGTGTCGTCGAGCGCCGCCAGACCTTGCCGGTGCTGTCCAACGTCCTGCTGGTCGTGCAAGGCCAGCAGCTGTCGTTGACCGGTACCGACCTGGAAGTCGAACTGGTTGGCCGCGTGCAACTGGAAGAGCCGGCCGAGCCAGGCGAGATCACTGTCCCGGCGCGCAAGCTGATGGACATCTGCAAGAGCCTGCCAAACGACGTTCTGATCGATATCAAGGTCGATGAGCAGAAGCTCCTGGTCAAAGCCGGCCGTAGTCGCTTCACCTTGTCGACACTGCCTGCCAACGATTTCCCTACGGTTGAAGAAGGCCCGGGTTCGCTGACCTGCAACCTGGAGCAGAGCAAACTGCGCCGCCTGATCGAGCGCACCAGCTTCGCCATGGCCCAGCAGGACGTGCGTTACTACCTCAACGGTATGCTGCTGGAAGTGTCGCGCAACACCCTGCGTGCGGTTTCTACCGATGGTCACCGCTTGGCGCTGTGCTCGATGAGCGCACCGATCGAGCAGGATGATCGCCATCAGGTCATCGTTCCACGTAAAGGTATTCTTGAGCTGGCGCGCCTGCTCACCGATCCGGAAGGCATGGTCAGCATCGTTCTCGGTCAGCACCACATTCGAGCGACCACCGGTGAATTCACCTTCACCTCGAAACTGGTCGACGGCAAGTTCCCGGACTACGAACGCGTACTGCCAAAAGGTGGTGACAAGCTGGTAGTCGGTGATCGCCAGGCGCTGCGTGAAGCGTTCAGCCGTACCGCAATTCTTTCCAACGAGAAATACCGCGGTATTCGCCTGCAGCTGGCCGCCGGCCAATTGAAAATCCAGGCCAACAACCCTGAGCAGGAAGAAGCAGAAGAAGAGATCAGCGTGGACTACGAAGGTAGCTCGCTGGAGATCGGCTTCAACGTCAGCTACCTGCTGGACGTGTTGGGCGTTATGACTACCGAGCAAGTTCGTCTGATTTTGTCTGACTCCAATAGCAGTGCCCTGCTGCAGGAGGCTGGCAATGACGATTCTTCCTACGTTGTCATGCCGATGCGCCTGTAATCTGTAGCAGGCGAAATGTCCCTTCGACGTATCATGGTCACCGCGGTGCGCAATCTGCACCCGGTGACTCTCTCACCTTCCCCCCGCATCAATATCCTCTACGGCGCCAACGGCAGCGGCAAGACCAGTGTGCTCGAAGCAGTGCACCTGCTTGGTCTCGCCCGGTCATTCCGCAGCACGCGGCTGAACCCGGTCATTCAGTATGAGCAGCCTGCTTGCACCGTGTTTGGCGAAGTTCAGTTGGCTGAAGGTGGTAGCAGTAACCTGGGCGTCTCCAGGGAGCGGGCGGGCGAATTTACTATCCGAATCGACGGGCAGAATGCCAAGAGCGCCGCTCAATTGGCTGAACTGCTGCCGTTGCAGCTGATCAACCCGGACAGTTTCAGGTTGCTGGAAGGCGCACCGAAAATCCGCCGGCAGTTTCTCGATTGGGGAGTGTTTCACGTGGAACCTCGGTTCCTGCCGGCCTGGCAACGTCTGCAGAAGGCGCTGCGGCAGCGGAACTCGTGGTTGCGGCATGGTACACTTGACCCAGCTTCGCAAGCCGCCTGGGACCGGGAGTTATGCCTGGCCAGCGCGGAAATAGATGAATACCGTCGCAACTACATCAAGGCCTTGAAGCCCGTCTTCGAGCAAACCCTGAGCGAGCTGGTCGAGCTGGACGGGTTGACCCTGAGCTACTACCGAGGCTGGGACAAGGACCGGGAACTGCAAGAAGTACTCGCCTCCTCTCTCCTTCGCGATCAGCAGATGGGCCATACCCAGGCCGGCCCGCAGCGTGCTGATCTGCGTCTTCGTCTGGCTGCCAATAACGCAGCCGACATCTTGTCGCGTGGTCAGCAAAAGCTGGTGGTGTGCGCATTGCGCATTGCCCAGGGCCATCTCGTCAGCCAGGCTCGCCGCGGCCACTGTATTTATCTCGTTGACGATCTGCCGTCCGAGCTGGATGACCAGCATCGCCGCGCGCTGTGCCGCTTGCTAGAAGAATTACGCTGCCAGGTGTTCATCACCTGTGTAGATCACGAATTACTGAGGGAAGGCTGGCAGACGGAAACGCCAGTTGCCTTGTTCCACGTGGAACAAGGCCGTATCACCCAGACCCACGACCATCGGGAGTGAAGGCATGAGCGAAAATCAAACGTACGACTCCTCCAGCATCAAGGTGCTGAAAGGTTTGGATGCCGTACGCAAGCGTCCCGGCATGTACATTGGCGACACCGATGATGGTAGCGGCCTGCACCACATGGTCTTCGAGGTGGTCGACAACTCGATCGACGAAGCCCTCGCCGGTCACTGCGATGACATCACCGTCATCATCCACACGGACGAATCCATCAGCGTGCGCGACAACGGTCGCGGCATTCCGGTCGACGTGCATAAAGAAGAAGGCGTTTCAGCAGCCGAGGTCATCATGACCGTGCTGCACGCCGGCGGTAAATTCGACGACAACTCCTACAAGGTATCCGGCGGTCTCCACGGTGTAGGTGTTTCGGTAGTGAACGCCCTGTCCGAGAAGCTGGTGCTGACCGTTCGCCGCAGCGGCAAGATCTGGGAACAGACCTACGTTCATGGTGTTCCTCAGGCGCCGATGGCCGTTGTCGGTGACAGCGAAACCACCGGTACCCACATCCACTTCAAGCCTTCGGCTGAAACCTTCAAGAACATCCACTTCAGCTGGGACATCCTGGCCAAGCGGATCCGCGAGCTGTCGTTCCTCAACTCGGGTGTCGGCATCCTGCTGAAGGACGAGCGTTCGGGCAAGGAAGAGTTCTTCAAGTACGAAGGTGGCTTGAAGGCATTCGTTGAATACCTCAACACCAACAAGACCCCGGTCAACTCGCAGGTCTTCCACTTCAACATCCAGCGTGACGACGGTGTGGGTGTCGAGATTGCCCTGCAGTGGAACGACAGCTTCAACGAAAACTTGCTGTGCTTCACCAACAACATTCCGCAGCGTGACGGCGGTACTCACCTGGTCGGTTTCCGCTCCTCGCTGACCCGTAGCCTGAACAGCTACATCGAGCAGGAAGGCCTGGCTAAGAAGAACAAGGTCGCCACCACCGGTGACGATGCCCGTGAAGGTCTCACCGCGATCATTTCGGTGAAGGTGCCGGATCCGAAGTTCAGCTCGCAGACCAAGGACAAGCTGGTCTCCTCGGAGGTGAAAACCGCCGTGGAACAAGAGATGAACAAGTACTTCGCCGACTTCCTGCTGGAAAACCCGAACGAAGCCAAGGCCGTGGTCGGCAAGATGATCGACGCTGCCCGTGCCCGTGAAGCGGCGCGTAAAGCCCGTGAAATGACTCGCCGCAAAGGCGCGCTGGATATCGCCGGCCTGCCGGGCAAACTGGCCGACTGCCAGGAGAAGGACCCTGCTCTTTCCGAACTGTACCTGGTGGAGGGTGACTCCGCAGGTGGCTCAGCCAAGCAAGGCCGTAACCGTCGCACCCAGGCGATCCTGCCGCTGAAGGGTAAGATCCTCAACGTCGAGAAAGCGCGCTTCGACAAGATGATCTCGTCCCAGGAAGTGGGCACGCTCATCACTGCACTGGGCTGCGGTATCGGCCGCGAAGAGTACAACATCGACAAGTTGCGTTATCACAACATCATCATCATGACCGATGCTGACGTCGACGGTTCGCACATCCGTACCCTGCTGCTGACCTTCTTCTTCCGTCAGCTGCCGGAGTTGGTCGAGCGCGGCTACATCTACATCGCGCAGCCGCCGCTGTACAAGGTCAAGAAAGGCAAGCAGGAGCAGTACATCAAGGACGACGAGGCCATGGAAGAATACATGACCCAATCGGCTCTGGAAGATGCCAGCCTGCACCTGGACGAATCGGCGCCAGCCGTTTCCGGCGTACAGCTGGAAACCCTGGTGAACGAATTCCGCGCGGTGATGAAGACCCTCAAGCGTCTGTCGCGCTTGTACCCGGAAGACCTCACCGAACACTTCATCTACCTGCCGGAAGTCACTCTGGAGCAACTGGGCGACCACGCCGTGATGCAAGCCTGGCTGGTGAAGTTCCAGGAGCGTCTGAGCAACAGCCAGAAGTCGGGCCTGGTCTATCAGGCCAGCCTGCGCGAAGATAAGGAGCGCAATGTCTGGCTGCCGGAAGTGGAAGTTACCTCCCACGGTCTGGCCAGCTACGTCACCTTCAACCGCGACTTCTTCGGCAGCAACGACTACCGCTCGGTGGTCACCCTGGGTGCCAAGCTGTCTACCCTGCTCGGCGAAGGTGCCTACGTGCAGCGTGGTGAACGTCGCAAGGCAATCACTGAGTTCAAGGAAGCCCTCGACTGGCTGATGAACGAAAGCACCAAGCGCCACACCATCCAGCGATACAAAGGTCTGGGTGAGATGAACCCGGAGCAGCTGTGGGAAACCACCATGGACCCAACCGTCCGCCGCATGCTCAAGGTCACCATCGAAGACGCGATTGCCGCCGACCAGATCTTCAATACCCTGATGGGCGACGCGGTGGAGCCACGCCGTGACTTCATCGAAAGCAATGCGCTGTCGGTATCGAACCTGGACTTCTGATCGCCCTCGGCAGCAACACACTATGTTCCACGTGGAACCCATCCTTTCTGAGAACCCTGAGCTTTGAGTTCGGCAGAAACAAGAAAGCCCGCTGACGCGGGCTTTTTTGTGGCTGTCGGAATCAATAACCGGAGAGGACGCTGACGACCACGCCAGTTGCAATCGCCACCAGCACGTAGTCACCGTTTACGTACAACCAGCGGTGATCGCGTGGTGGTGCGTACAGATGACGCGCGCGCCAGTCGGTCACCCAGTAGCGGTCGGTGCGGTAACGCGGTTCCACGACATAGCCTCGATGCCACTGCTGATGAGGCATCGGCATGCCCGCTTCAGGACGGAAGTTTGGGTTGTGGTAGGCCGGGTAGCGACCATTGTCATGGCGGTCATAGCGCTCGGGTTGACCATGTGGCGGGTTGCCCTGATGGGATGGACCACCGTCATAGTGATCCGGGCCCGGTTGAGCAAAACTGGCCAGGGGTGCGCTGAGCACAAGCGCGGCGCAGAGTACGGTTATGGCTTTCTTCATTTGCGGATCCTCTGCCTGTTAACGCCCGGCAGGTAATACGGGCTGCCCGGTGCGGTTAACTGATCAGACCACAAACTTTTCCACATAATGTAAGGGCAGAGGTAAAGGTCAGGTAAAGTCGGCGGACTACAAACCCAGCGCTTTCAAGCGGCGATACAAGGTTCGCTCACTCAGGCCAAGGTGACGGGCCAGCTCGCTGCGTGATCCTTGGAACTGCTCCAGCGCTTGCGCGAGATCACCCAAGTCGTTTCGTCCTCTGCTCATGCCAAATGCCTGTTGTGGCCCAAGCTCTTCCGGCAGATGCTCAGGCCGGATCAGCCCGTCATCGGCAAACAGCCGAGCCCTTTCCAGGATGTTGCGCAACTCGCGAATGTTCCCGGGGAACGCATGCAGCGTGAGTTGCTTCAGCGCTTCCTCGGTCAGACTGGGTGTCGGCTTGCCTGCCATGCGCTGAAGTAGGCTCTCGGCTAGCAATGGCAAATCTTCCACACGCTCGCGCAAAGCCGGCAGGCGTATCGGGAAACCACTGATGCGGTAATACAGATCTTCACGGAAGGTACCCTCTGCCACCATCTTCTTCAATGGTTTATGGGTTGCCGAAACCAGGCGGAAATCCGAATGCACGGTGCGCAGGCTGCCCACCGGGCGGAAGCTCCCGCACTCTATCAGGCGCAGCAGCTTGACCTGCATCGCCAATGGCACCTCGCCGATTTCGTCAAGGAACAACGTACCGCCATGGGCAGCTTCAGCCAAGCCGATCTTGCGTTGGTGGGCGCCCGTGAAAGCGCCTTTCTCGTAGCCGAACAGTTCGCTCTCGAACAGCGATTCGGTCAGGCCGGTGCAGTCAACGACGACAAGTGGCCCATCGGCCCGTGGGCTACCGATGTGAATAGCGCGGGCGAAAAGCTCCTTGCCCGTACCCGATTCGCCCTGGAGCAGTACAGGAATCTGTGCGGGTGCCGCACGTTGAAGGCTGGCCAACGCAGTCTTGAAGGCAGGTGCTCGCCCGACCAGCCCTTGTTCCTGAGGTTGTGCAGAGGCCAGGGTGATGCTGGTAAGGCGCTCGACGAAGGCCACCACCCTGCCCTGCTCATCGAGGATCGGCCGCAGCTCCACATCCACATGCTCAGGGCCTCGCGGTGTGTGATGAATGTGCAGCACACGCTCCGGCACTTTGCTGTCCCACGCCTTGCGCATCGGGCAGTGCTCGCCGGCCTGGTCACAGGGGACGGCGTAATGATGTGATACACGATGGCACTTCTCACCCAGAGGAGCCTGCTTGTCTCGACCGAACTGCCGCCGATAAGCCGCGTTGGCCGCGAGGATGTTGTAGTCGGTGTCCAGCACGATGGTAGGCAGGGCATCGTGCTCCAGGTAGGAAACCAGAGCTAGGATGAGTGGATGAGATTCAGGCATGACGGCACCGATTGGATAACCTGGCGCAGGGTAACAAGGACTGCCAAACACTGCCATTGGCTGACAGTCGACTGCCATTAGCGCTGCCACTTTCGGCATTTTCATAAATTGGGCGCCGGTTTTACTGGTCATGGCGTCTGAAAATGCCTGGCATGCATCTTGATAAATCTCCATCCACTGCCTACGCCTGTACAAGGCGAGGCAGATAATTTGGAGAACGTGATGATCATCGGCAACAACCTTCACGTGGACGCCTTCTATGACAAGGCGACCTCGACCATCAGCTACCTGGTGATGGATCGTGAAACCCTTCAGTGCGCGCTGATCGACAGCGTGCTGGACTACGACCCCAAGTCCGGGCGCACCTGCACTGCTTCGGCGGATCGCCTGATCGAGCGCGTGGCTGAACTGAATGCCAAGGTGCAGTGGGTTCTGGAAACCCATGTGCACGCCGACCACCTCTCGGCGGCGGCTTATCTGAAGGGCAAGCTCGGCGGCCATACCGCCATCGGTGCGCACATTACTCAGGTGCAGAAAGTCTTCGGCACGCTGTTCAATGCGGAGCCTGGCTTCGCCCGCGATGGCAGCCAGTTCGATGTGCTGTTCGAAGATGAAGAAGGTTTCCGCATCGGCAACCTGTATGCCCGTGCGCTGCATACCCCTGGGCACACGCCGGCATGCATCAGTTACATGGTCGTGGACGCTGGCGAAACTGCGGTGTTCGTCGGCGATACCCTGTTCATGCCTGACTACGGCACCGCCCGCTGCGACTTCCCTGGCGCCGATGCCCGGACGCTGTACCGCTCGATCCGCCGGTTGCTGGCATTCCCCGACCAGACCCAGTTGTTCATGTGCCACGACTACCTGCCAGGCGGGCGCGAGATGCAGTACGTCACCACGGTGGCCGAGCAGCGCGCCAGCAATATCCACATCCACCAGGGTATCGACGAGGACAGCTTCGTGACCATGCGCGAAGCCCGTGACAAGACCCTCGACATGCCCGTGCTGATCCTGCCATCGGTGCAGGTGAACATGCGCAGCGGCCAGCTCCCGGAGCCTGAGGAAAACGGCGTGAGCTACCTGAAGATCCCGCTGAACAAGCTTTGACTGCCCTGCCCCATTACCAGAAATTCCAGGATTGACTGCCATGCCTGCCAATGCCGACCACCACAAGGTGGTCATCGTCGGTGCCGGTGCCGCCGGTATCGCCACTGCCTCAAGCCTGATCGCCCGTGACCCGTCACTGGACATCGCCCTGATCGACCCTGCCGACGTGCACTACTACCAGCCAGGCTGGACCATGGTCGGCGCCGGCGTCTTCAGTGCGCCGAGCACCGCCCGCACCATGGCCTCGGCCATCCCGCGCGGCGTGCGCTGGATCAAGGCGCGCGTCCAGGGCTTCGACCCGTCTGCCCAGTTGGTGACCCTGGAGGGAGGCCGCGCCATCAGTTATGAACAGCTGGTGGTCTGCCCCGGTCTCAAGCTCGACTGGGACGCAATCGACGGGCTCAGCGAAACCCTAGGTCGCAACGGTGTAACCTCCAACTACCGCTACGACCTGGCACCTTACACTTGGGAGTTGGTGCAATCGCTCAAGCAAGGGCGTGCCCTGTTCACCCAGCCGCCGATGCCGATCAAGTGCGCTGGTGCGCCGCAAAAGGCACTGTACCTGTCCTGTGACCATTGGCTGCGCAGTGGTCGGCTGGGCGACGTAAAAGCCAGTTTCTTCAATGCTGGTGCCGTGCTGTTCGGCGTTCCCGACTATGTGCCAGCCTTGATGGCCTACATCGACAAGTACGGTGTGAACCTCAATTACAGCCATCGCCTAGTGGCCGTGGATGGGCCCAACCAGCGTGCCACCTTCGTTCGTACGCTGCCCGACGGCAGCAGTGAAACTCGTACTGAAGCCTTCGACATTCTGCACGTGGTGCCGCCGCAGGTTGCTCCGGACTTCATCCGCCAGAGCCCCTTGGCCGATGCCGCCGGCTGGGTCGACGTCGATCCGCATACCTTGCGCCACCGGCAGTTCGGCAACGTCCACGCGCTGGGCGATGTGGCCAACACCAGCAATGCCAAGACTGCTGCGGCTGCGCGCAAGCAGGCGCCAGTGGTAGCCAATAATGTGCTGGTCGCGCTGGGCCGCCTCCCAACCCTGGCCCAATACGACGGCTATGGCTCCTGCCCACTGACCGTCGAGCGCGGCAAGATCGTCCTGGCCGAGTTCACCTATGGCGGCAAGGTCGCACCGAGCTTTCCTCGCTGGCTGCTCGATGGGCGCCAGCCGACCCGCCTGGCCTGGCTGCTCAAGGCACGGGTGCTGCCGCCGTTGTACTGGCAGGGGATGCTCAAAGGCCGTGAGTGGCTGGCGCGCCCACAACCGCTGGACGCCGAGGCCGCGCAGTGATCGAACATCAACTGCTGGGCGCTGGCCTGGGCGCGATCATCGGTGCAGTGCTGGCGTTGACCGGCGCTGGCGGTGGCATCCTGGCGGTGCCGCTGCTGGTGTTCGGGCTGGGCCTGTCGATGGTCGAAGCTGCTCCCATCGGGCTGCTCGCCGTGGGGCTTGCTGCAGCGGTAGGTGCGGTACTCGGCTTGCGCGAGGGGCTGGTGCGTTATCGCGCCGCCCTCTTCATCGCCTTGATCGGCATCGCGGCGGCACCGTTCGGCCTGATGCTGGCCCACCGCTTGCCCAATACACCGTTGGCGCTGGTGTTCGCTGCCGTGCTGATCTATGCCTGTCTGCGCATCTGGCGCAAGGCGGCCAAGGACCTGCGCGGCGAAGGCAGCGAAGCTCATCGCTATATCGAGCCCTGCGTGTTGAACCCATTGCAGGGGCGCTTGCGCTGGACGTTACCCTGCGCACGCGCCCTTGCGTTTACCGGGGCCATGTCCGGCTTGCTCTCCGGCCTGCTGGGGGTCGGCGGCGGTTTTGTGATCATCCCCGCCTTGAACCGCTATACCAACCTGCGCATGAAGAGCATCGTCTCGACTTCCCTGGCTGTCATCGCGCTGGTTTCCACGGGGAGCGTGGTGAGCGCCAGCCTCGCCGGTGTGATGCACTGGCGGATCGGCGCACCTTTTGCCATCGGTGCGGTGATCGGCCTGTTGCTGGCCCGACCACTGGCGGCAAAAATCGCCGGGCCCCGCCTGCAGCAGATGTTCGCTGTCGCCGGTTGGCTGGCGGCCGTGCTGCTGGGCGGCAAGGCGCTATTCGGCTAGCAGCTCGTCCTGTTCCGCCGCGCACAGCGCCAGCAGGTAGTCCCACACCACCCGCAGGCGCACCGACTTGTGCAACTCGCGGCGGGTACAGATCCAGTAGCTGCGCTGGATGGTCTCGCTGGGCAGCACGCGCACTAGCGTCGGGTCATGGCGAGCCATGTAGTTGGGTAGCACGGCGATGCCCAGCCCTGCCCGTGCGGCGGTTTGCTGAGCGATCACACTGGTGCTGCGGAAGGCCACGTTCGGCGCGCGGCAGAAGCTGTTGAGAAACAGCAGTTCCTGGCTGAACAGCAGGTCATCGACGTAGCCGATCCAGCTGTGCCGGGCCAGGTCCTCGCGGTTGCGCAGAGGGGGCGCCCGGTCCAGGTAGCCTTGGCTGGCATACAGCGCCAGGCGGTAGTCGGTGAGCTTGCGGGTGATCAGCAGGTCGGCGTTGGGCCGCTCCAGATGAATGCTGATCTCTGCCTCGCGGTTGAGGATACTGACGAAGCGCGGTACCGCCACCAGTTCCACCTCCAGCCCAGGATAGCGGGCGAACAGCTCGCTCATGCGCGGGGTGAAGAACATGATGCCGATGCCCTCGGTGACGCCCAGGCGAATCTTGCCCAGCGGGGTGATGGCCTGGGTGATTTCTTCCTGCGCCAGCAGGGCTACGTTCTCCATGGCTTCGGCGTGCTTGAGCAGCGCCTGGCCCGACGGGGTCAGTTCATAACCCTGGGCGTGTTGCACGAACAGTGGCGTACCCAGGCTCTTCTCGATGCTTTCGATATGCCGGGCGACCGTGCTGTGGGTGGTATTGAGGCGCTTGGCCGCGCTGAGCAGGCGGCCACTGCGCTGCAACTCGAGGAAAAACCGCAGATCGTTCCAGTCGAACATGCTGATCCTTAGGGCTGTGCTAAAACGCACAACGGCTGCGTGAAATCTCGTGTTTCCTTAGCGAAATTACTCACTAAGATGGATCGGGACAAGAATAATAATCAGGCGCGAGGTTGCACATGCCATCAGCCGATTCTGTCTTCGACTACGTGGTCGTAGGCGCTGGCCCCGCCGGCTGCCTGCTGGCCAATCGTTTGTCCGCCGACCCTTCCTGCCGCGTCCTGCTGCTCGAAGCCGGCGGCCGCGACAACTATCCCTGGATTCACATCCCCGTCGGTTACCTCTACTGCATCGGCAACCCCCGCACCGACTGGTGCTTCAAGACCGAAGCACAGCCCGGCCTGCTAGGTCGGGTCCTGGGATATCCACGGGGCAAGGTGCTCGGTGGTTGTTCGTCGATCAACGGCATGATCTACATGCGTGGCCAGGCCGCCGATTACGACCATTGGGCCGAGCAAGGCAACGACGGCTGGGCCTGGAAGGATGTGCTGCCGTTGTTCAAGGCCAGCGAGAACCACTTTGCCGGCGCCAGCGAGCACCATGGCGGTGAGGGTGAATGGCGGGTCGAGCGCCAGCGCTACAGCTGGCCGATCCTTGATGCCTTCCGTGACGCCGCCGAACAGAGTGGCATTGGCAAAGTCGAGGACTTCAATACCGGCGACAACCAGGGCTGTGGATACTTTCAGGTCAATCAGCGCAGCGGTGTGCGCTGGAACGCCTCCAAGGCTTTTCTCCGGCCAATCAAGGACCGTCCCAACCTCACTGTGCTGACCGGCGTGGAGGTTGACCAGGTGCTGTTGAACAACACCCGTGCCCGTGCGGTCAAGGCCCAGTGGCAAGGTGCCTGGCATGAGTTCGCTGCGCGTCGCGAGATCATCCTCTGTGCTGGCGCCGTGGGCTCGCCCGGCATCCTCCAGCGCTCGGGCATCGGCCCGCGCAAGCTGCTCGAAAGCCTGGGTATCGGTGTGCGCCACGACATGCCTGGCGTCGGCGGTAACCTGCAGGATCACCTGCAACTGCGGCTGATCTATCAGATTCGCAACACCCGCACCCTCAACCAGATGGCCAACAGCCTGTGGGGCAAGCTGGGCATGGGCCTGCGCTATCTCTACGACCGCAGTGGCCCGCTGGCCATGGCGCCGAGCCAGCTGGGTGCCTTCGTGCGTTCGAGCCCGGAGCAGGCCACAGCCAACCTGCAGTATCACGTGCAGCCGCTGTCACTGGAGCGCTTCGGCGAGCCGTTGCATCCGTTCCCGGCCTTCACCGCCTCGGTGTGCAACCTGCGCCCGGCCAGCCGTGGGCGCATCGATATCCGCAGTGCGAACATGAACAGCACACCGCTGATCGATCCCAACTACTTGAGCGACCCCCAGGACCTGCGCGTTGCCGCCGATGCCATCCGCCTGACCCGGCGCATCGTCCAGGCCCCTGCCCTCGCCGCTTTCGATCCCCAGGAATATCTGCCAGGCCCGACCCTGCAAACCGAGGAAGAACTGTTCGACGCGGCCGGCAAGATCGGCACCACCATCTTCCACCCGGTCGGCACCTGCCGCATGGGCAGCGGCGAGCTGGACGTTGTGGATAACCAGCTGCGTGTGCACGGCATCCCTGGCTTGCGTGTGGCCGATGCCTCGATCATGCCGCGGATCACTTCCGGTAATACCTGTTCCCCCACCCTGATGATCGCCGAGAAGGCGGCGCAACTGATCCTCAAAGGAGCCGCAACCCAGACCTACCTGAACGAAGACGCAGTACCGACCCCCTGACCCGGGAGCGTGCAATACCGGCAGCTCGCGGTCACAAGCTGCCGACAGTGGAACAACAAGAATAATCACTGTGGCCTGCGGGCCGAGGACAGCAACGATGTCGGATTACATCCAAGAGCAGGGTGCGACGGCGAGTACCTCCAGTCGTCGTGAAGAACGCAAGATCATTTTCGCGTCATCCCTCGGGACAGTGTTCGAGTGGTATGACTTTTTTCTCTATGGCGCGCTGGCAGCTGTCATCAGCAAGCAGTTCTTCGCCGGGGTGAATGACACCACCGCCTTCATCTTCGCCCTCATGGCCTTTGCCGCCGGCTTCCTGGTGCGGCCGTTCGGTGCGCTGGTGTTTGGCCGTCTGGGCGACATGATAGGGCGCAAGTACACCTTCCTGGTGACCATCGTGCTGATGGGCCTGTCGACCTTCGCCGTCGGCCTGCTACCCACCTACGCCAGCATCGGCATCGCGGCACCGATCATCCTGGTGATCCTGCGCATGCTCCAGGGGCTGGCATTGGGCGGGGAATACGGCGGCGCCGCGACCTACGTGGCCGAGCACGCGCCACCCGGCAAGCGTGGCTTCCACACCGGTTTCATCCAGTCCACTGCGACCCTGGGCCTGCTGCTGTCATTGCTGGTGGTACTGGGCAGCCGCTACATCAGTGGTGACCAGTTCGAAAGCTGGGGCTGGCGCCTGCCGTTCCTGCTGTCGATCTTCCTGTTGGCGATCTCCACCTGGATCCGCATGAGCATGCACGAGTCGCCGGCCTTCGTGAAAATGAAGGCCCAGGGCAAGGTCAGCAAGTCGCCGATCCGCGAGTCGTTCACCTCCTGGCCCAACCTGAAGGTCGTGCTCACGGCGCTGTTCAGTATCAATGCCGGGCAAGCCGTGACCTTCTACACGGCGCAGTTCTATGTGCTGTTCTTCATGACCCAGATGCTCAAGATGGACCCGGCCCAGGCCAACACCTTGCTGATCATCAGTGTGGTCATCGGAGCGCCGTTCTTTGTGTTCTTTGGGTGGCTGTCCGATCGCATTGGGCGCAAGCCGATCCTGATGCTCGGCCTGCTGCTGGCCACTGTGCTGTATTTCCCGATGTTCAAGGCCCTGAGCCATTACGCCAACCCGCAGATCGACGCGGCCAGCCGTCAGGCGCCGATCGTGGTCACCGCAGACCCGCAAGGCTGTACCTTCCAGTTCGACCCGGTTGGCAAGGCGCGTTTCGACAGCCCGTGCGACAAGGTCAAGACCTTCCTGGTCAAGCAGGGCCTGCCGTACAGCTCGGTGAATGTGGCTGGTAGTGATGTGGTGGTGAACATTGGCGACAAGACCATCAACGGCTTCGATGAAGCGGCCATGCGCGCGGCGATCGATCAGGCGAGTTACCCGGCCAAGGCAGACCCGGGACAGGTCAACCAGGTGATGGTGGTGGTGCTGATCGTGGCAATGATCCTGATCGCGACCATGACCTACGGGCCGCTGGCGGCGGTGATGGTCGAGCTGTTCCCGACCCGCATCCGCTACACCTCGATGTCGCTGCCCTATCACATCGGCAACGGCTGGTTCGGCGGCTTCCTGCCAACGGTGTCGTTCGCGCTGGTGGTGTATACCGGGGATATCTTCTACGGCCTGTGGTACCCGGTGCTGGTGACCGGCATCAGCCTGGTGGTGGGAATCTTCTGCCTGAAAGAAACCAAGGACGTGGATATCGACAAGGTTTGACGCCATCACCAAGCCATAAAAAAACCGGCTGTAAAAGCCGGTTTTCTTATGCCCCGAAAAAACTTATGCACGTTTTTCAGAAAAATGTCACACCGAGAAATAAACAGCTAATTCATACACTTAGCTTCGTATCTTGGCGCTTCTCGAAAAAACTGTTCACAAGTTATCCACAGATGGTCAGGCCATCTGCTCCTGCGGTTTTTCATCCACTGGCGGCAGCGAGCCCATGGCCCGCTGGGTCGCTTCGTTCCATGCCGCAGCACGGTCGTTGAGCTCGGCAATGGCCCGAGGGCCGCTGCCTTCGGCGTACATCGGCTTGCCGATCACTACCTCGATGGTGCCCGAGCGCTTGCCCCAGCCCGTCTTGGGCCAGAACTTGCCAGCGTTGTGGGCAATCGGCAGCACTGGCAACCCGGCATTCACGGCCAGCGCGGTACCGCCCCGGGAGAATTTGCCCACGGTACCGAACGGCACACGGGTACCTTCCGGGAAGATCAGCACCCAGGTTTTCTGCTTGAGCAACTCGTCACCCTTGCTGGCCACCTGGCGCAGGGCTTCCTTGGGGTTGTCGCGGTTGATCGCGATCGGCCTCAGCATGGCCATGGCCCAGCCAAAGAACGGCACATAAAGCAGCTCGCGCTTGAGCACCTGGCTTAGCGGCGAGAAATACTGGGAAAGGAAGAAGGTTTCCCAGGTGCTCTGGTGGTTGGACAGGATCACGCAGGGTTCATCTGGTACGTTCTCGGCACCGGTGACCTTGTAGTTGATACCGAGGATGGTGCGCACCAGGAACAGTGCGCAACGGCACCAGTACACGTTGATGAACTTGTAGCGTTTGGGGAACGACAAGAACGGCGCGACGAAGAAGCTCAGCGAGCACCACAGCAGCGAACTGGTGCCCAGCAGCAGGTAAAAAAGAAAGATTCTGATCGCCTGCAGGATCGACATAGTGGCAAGTACCGTTGCGGGGCGTGCCCGCCTGGGAAAAATGCGCCCGAGGGCGCATTGTTGTTTAAATAATTTCTCTGGCGATAGCTGCCAGATCGTCGAAAATCAGTGTAGTTTCCGGGACGCCTTTTTCCAGGGTCCGCTCACCCTTGCCGGTTTTCACCAACACGGGTTGTGCACCGACGGCCAGGGCGGCCTCCAGGTCACCTTTGCTGTCGCCAACGAACCAGACGCCTTCAAGGCCTACCTGGTAATGCTCGGCGATCGCCCGCAGCATGCCAGGCTTGGGTTTGCGGCAATCGCAGCCTTCGTCCGGCCCGTGCGGGCAATATACGATGTGCCCCACCTCGCCGCCCTGCTCGGCCACCAGCGCGCGCAGGCGCGCGTGCATGGCCTCGAGGGTTGCCAGCGAGTAATAGCCACGGGCGATGCCGGACTGGTTGGTGGCCACGGCCACCGTCCAGCCCGCCTTGCTCAACTGCGCGATCGCTTCGACCGAGCCAGGGATCGGGATCCACTCTTCCAGCGTCTTGATGTAGGCGTCGGAGTCTTGGTTGATCACCCCGTCACGATCGAGAATCAGCAGTTTCAAGGTTTACCCCAGCAGCGAAATGTCGGCCACGCCCAGGAACAGCCCGCGCAGGCGGCTGAGCAGGGCATAACGGTTGGCACGTACCTTGGCGTCTTCGGCGTTGACCATCACCGCCTCGAAGAAGGCGTCGACCGGGTCACGCAGAGCCGCCAGGCGGGCCAGCGATTCGCTGTACTGGCGAGCGGCTGCCATCGGTTGCACGGCCTGGTCGGCCTGCTGGATGGCCGAGTACAGGGAGAACTCGTTCGCGTTGTCGAAGTACTTCGGCTCGACCTGGTCGGCGATGGCGCCTTCGGCCTTGCTCAGCAGGTTCGAAACGCGCTTGTTCACCGCGGCCAGGGCTTCGGCTTCCGGCAGCTTGCGGAAGGCCTGCACGGCCTGCACGCGCTGGTCGAAGTCCAGGGCAGAAGCCGGCTTCAGGGCACGTACCGACAGGTAGGTGGCAACGTCGATGCCTTCGTCTTCGTAACGTGCACGCAGGCGGTCGAAGATGAACTCCAGCACCTGCTCGGCCAGGCCTGCGGCCTTGACCTTGGCACCGAACTGCTTGACCGCGAACTCGACCGCAGCGCTCAGGTCCAGGTCCAGCTGCTTCTCGATCAGGATGCGCAGCACGCCCAGGGCGGCACGACGCAGGGCATAAGGGTCCTTGCTGCCGGTGGGCAGCATGCCGATGCCGAAGATGCCGACCAGGGTGTCGAGCTTGTCGGCGATGGCCACGGCAGCACCGGTGAGGGTCTGCGGCAGCTCGGCGCCAGCACCGCGCGGCATGTACTGCTCGTTCAGGGCCAGGGCGACGTCTTCCGGCTCACCGTCGTTGAGCGCGTAGTAGTAGCCGGCAACACCCTGCATTTCAGGGAACTCGCCGACCATCTCGGTAGCCAGGTCGCACTTCGACAGCAGGCCGGCACGGCCAGCGCGCTGGGCATCGCCGCCGATCAGCGGGGCAATGAAGGCAGCCAGCCTGGAAACACGTTCGGCCTTATCGTAGACAGTGCCGAGCTGGGCCTGGAACACCACGTTCTTCAGGCGCTCGTTGAAGGTTTCCAGCGGCTGCTTCTTGTCCTGCTTGAAGAAGAACTCGGCGTCGGTCAGGCGCGGGCGAACGACCTTCTCGTTACCCTGAACGATCTGCTTGGGGTCACGGCTCTCGACGTTGGCCACGGTGATAAAGCGCGGCAGCAGCTTGCCTTCGCTGTCCAGCAGGCAGAAGTACTTCTGGTTGTCCTGCATGGTGGTGATCAGGGCTTCCTGCGGCACTTCGAGGAAACGCTCCTCGAACGAGCACACCAGCGGCACTGGCCATTCGACCAGGGCAGTCACTTCGTCCAGCAGCGCCGGTGGCACGATGGCGCTGCCTTCCTGCTGCATGGCCAGCTCGGCGGTACGCTTGCTGATCAGCTCGCGACGCTCGTCGAAGTCGGCCAGCACGTAGGCTTTGCGCAGGTCTTCGACATAGTTGGCCGGGGTGGTGATGACCACGTTCTCCGGGTGGTGGAAGCGGTGGCCACGGGATTCACGGCCGGCCTTCTGCGACAGGATGGTGCAGTCGACCACCTGGTCGCCGAGCAGCATCACCAGCCACTGGGTCGGGCGCACGAACTCTTCACGGCTGGCGGCCCAGCGCATGCGCTTGGGGATCGGCAGGTCGTTGAGCGAATCTTCGACGATGGTCGGCAGCAGGCTGGCGGTAGCCTTGCCCGGGATGTGCTGGGAGAAGCGCAGCTTGGCGCCGCTCTGGTCGATTTCCGACAGCTCCACGCCGCACTTCTTGGCGAAGCCCAGGGCAGCCTGGGTCGGCTCGCCGTCTTTGAAGGCTGCCTGTATGGGCGGGCCGTCGATGTTGATGCTGCGGTCAGGCTGCTGCACGTCGAGCTGGCGGATCAGCACGGCCAGGCGGCGTGGCGCTGCGTAAACCTGCTTGCCGGTGTAATTCAGGCCAGCGGCCTGCAGGCCCTTCTCGATGCCGGCCAGGAAGGCGTCGCCGAGGCTGGCCAGGGCTTTGGGTGGCAGCTCTTCGGTGCCCAGTTCTACCAGGAAATCTTGAGCACTCATTGTGCAGCCTCCAGCTTCGCCAACACTTCGTCACGCAGTTCAGGGGTGGCCATCGGGAAGCCCAGGCGTGCGCGGGCTTGCAGATAGCTTTGCGCCACGTCCCGGGCCAGGGTACGTACGCGCAGGATGTAACGCTGGCGCTCGGTTACCGAGATGGCGCGGCGGGCGTCCAGCAGGTTGAAGGTGTGCGAGGCCTTCAGGACCATTTCATAGGTCGGCAGCGGCAGCTCCAGCTTGATCAGGCGGTTGGCTTCGCTTTCATAGAAGTCGAACAGTTCGAACAGCTTCTCGACGTTGGCGTGCTCGAAGTTGTAGGTCGACTGTTCCACCTCGTTCTGGTGGAACACGTCGCCGTAGGTGACCTTGCCGAACGGGCCGTCGGCCCACACCAGGTCGTAGACCGAGTCGACGCCCTGGATGTACATGGCCAGGCGCTCGAGGCCGTAGGTGATTTCACCGGTGACCGGGTAGCACTCGATACCACCGACCTGCTGGAAGTAGGTGAACTGGGTGACCTCCATGCCGTTCAGCCAGATTTCCCAGCCAAGGCCCCAGGCGCCCAGGGTCGGCGACTCCCAGTTGTCTTCGACGAAGCGGATGTCGTGGACCAGCGGGTCGATGCCGATGGCCTTCAGCGAGCCGAGGTACAGCTCCTGGAAGTTGGCCGGGTTCGGCTTCAGGACCACCTGGAACTGGTAGTAGTGCTGCAGGCGGTTGGGGTTTTCGCCATACCGCCCGTCGGCAGGGCGACGGCTAGGCTGCACATAGGCGGCGTTCCAGGTTTCTGGACCCACGGCGCGCAGGAATGTAGCGGTGTGGAAAGTGCCGGCGCCTACTTCCATATCGTAGGGCTGAAGCACCACACAACCTTGAGCTGCCCAGTAGTTTTGCAGGGCGAGGATCAGGTCTTGGAAGGTACGCACGGCTGGCGTAGGCTGGCTCACGAAATTCACCTGTATCTGGGGATGCGGATGTAAAGAGCGGGAGTATAACCTGATTCGCCTCGCCCTCTACTCATTGGAGCCTTATGCCACGCTGCTTTTGGTGTACCGACGATCCGTTGTACCAGGCCTACCACGACCAGGAATGGGGAACGCCACAGCGTGACCCGGCGTTGCTGTTCGAGATGCTTTTGCTCGAAGGGTTCCAGGCGGGGTTGTCGTGGATCACCGTTTTGCGCAAACGCGAGCGTTATCGCGAGGTGATGCATGGCTTCGACCCCGTCAAACTGGCGGCCATGAGCGACGAACGAATCGAGGAGCTGATGCTCGACGCCGGCATCATCCGCAACCGCCTCAAGCTCAAGGCTGCCCGGCGTAACGCGCAGGCCTGGCTGGCTGTGGATAACCCAGCCGAGTGGCTCTGGTCGTTCGTGGGCGGCGAGCCGAAGATCAACCACTTCCAGGGCCGTGGCGACGTGCCGGCGGTCACCGACGAAGCCAAGGCCATGAGCAAGGCCCTGCAGAAAGCCGGCTTCACCTTCGTCGGCCCGACCATCTGCTACGCCTTCATGCAGGCCACCGGCATGGTCATGGACCACACCACCGATTGCGATCGCTACGCCGCCTTGTTGCGCTGAGGGGTTACAATGCGCGCCTTGCTGAAATAAGGAATTGCCTGTGGAAAAGTTCAAGGGCGCCCTGATGGTCGGGGTGCTGCGTCTGTTTGCCAAGCTGCCCTGGGGCGCTGTGCAGCGCGTCGGCGCCGGTATCGGCTGGCTGATGTGGAAAGTCCCCAACGGCTCGCGCAATGTCGTGCGCATCAACCTGGCCAAGTGCTTCCCGGAGATGGATCCGGTCGAACGCGAGCAGCTGGTCGGCCGTGCACTGAAGGATATCGGTAAGTCCTTCGTCGAAAGTGCCTGTGCCTGGATCTGGCCGCCGCAGCGTTCGCTGGAGCTGGTCAAGGAAGTGCACGGCCTTGAAGTGCTGGAGCAGGCCCTGGCCTCGGGCAAGGGTGTGGTTGGCATCACCAGCCACCTGGGCAACTGGGAAGTGCTCAACCACTTCTACTGCAACCAGTGCAAACCGATCATCTTCTACCGCCCGCCGAAACTCAAGGCAGTGGACGACCTGCTGCGCGAGCAGCGGGTGCAGATGGGCAACCGCGTGGCGCCTTCGACCAAGGAAGGCATCCTCAGCGTGATCAAGGAAGTGCGTCGCGGTGGGCAGGTGGGTATTCCTGCCGACCCGGAGCCGGCGGAATCGGCGGGGGTGTTCGTGCCGTTCCTGGGCACGCAGGCGCTGACCAGCAAGTTCGTGCCGAACATGCTGGCCGGTGGCAAGGCGGTGGGGGTGTTCCTGCATGCGCTGCGGCTGCCGGACGGGTCGGGCTTCAAGGTATTCCTGGAAGCGGCGCCGGAAGAGATGTACAGCACCGACGTGAACGTGTCGGCGGCGGCCATGAGCAAGGTGGTCGAGCGCTATGTGCGCGAGTACCCGAGCCAGTACATGTGGAGCATGAAGCGCTTCAAGAAGCGCCCGGCTGGCGAGCCGCGCTGGTATTGAGATTGTTGGGGGCGCTTCGCGCCCCATTCGCGGGACAAGCCCGCTCCTACAAGGAATCGCGGGTCTCCTGTAGGAGAGGGCTTGCCCCGCGAATGGGCTGCAAAGCAGCCCCGGCGATCTCAGACCTTGTTCAGTTTCTTGAGAAAAACGGTCATCTCTTTTTCGGCCTGCTTATCCCCATGGGCTTGAGCCGCAATAATCCCGTCTTCCCACGCCTTGCGCGCCGCCGCCAGGTCACCGACCAACTGATACGCCTTCCCCAGCAGCTTCCAGGCCGCCGAGTACTTCGGGTCCTGCTCCACACACCGCGCCAGGTGCACCGCCGCTTGCGCGCCATTGCCCTCGTCCAGCCAGGCCTTGCCCAGGCCAAACCTCAGCAGTGGGTTATCCACACCCTTGGCCAGCATTTTCTCCAGCGATTCACGCATGCCGTCTTCTCCTAGAAGAAACTCAAGCCGACGTGGAACAGCTTCTCCACATCGCGAATGTGCTTTTTATCCACAACGAACAGAATCACATGGTCGCCCGACTCGATCACCGTGTCGTCGTGGGCGATCAGCACTTCCTCGTCGCGGATGATCGCGCCGATGGTGGTGCCCGGTGGCAAGGCGATGTTTTCCACAGCCTTGCCGACCACCTTGCTCGACTTCGAATCGCCGTGCGCCACCGCCTCGATGGCCTCGGCCGCACCGCGGCGCAGCGAGTGCACGCTGACGATATCGCCGCGGCGTACGTGCGCAAGCAAGGTGCCGATGGTGGCCAGCTGCGGGCTGATGGCGATGTCGATATCGCCGCCCTGCACCAGGTCGACATAGGCCGGGTTGTTGATGATGGTCATGACCTTGCCCGCGCCAAGGCGCTTGGCCAGCAGCGACGACATGATGTTGGCTTCGTCGTCGTTGGTCAGAGCCAGGAAGATGTCGGCGTCGGCGATGTTCTCTTCGAGCATCAGGTCCTTGTCCGAGGCACTGCCCTGCAGCACCACGGTGCTTTCCAGGGTATCGGAGAGGTGCCGGCAGCGTGCCGCACTCATCTCGATGATCTTCACCTGGTAGCGGCTCTCGATGGCTTCGGCCAAGCGCTCGCCGATCTGCCCGCCGCCGGCGATGACAATGCGTTTGTTGGTCTCGTCGATGCGGCGCAGCTCGCCCATCACGGCGCGGATGTCCTTCTTCGCGGCGATGAAGAACACTTCGTCATCGGCTTCGATCACCGTGTCGCCCCGCGGCGTGATCGGCCGGTCGCGGCGGAAGATGGCGGCCACGCGGGTATCGACGTTGGGCATGTGCGCGCGGATCTGGCGCAGTTGCTGGCCCACCAGCGGGCCGCCGTAATAGGCCTTCACTGCCACCAGCTGGGCCTTGCCCTCGGCGAAGTCGATCACCTGCAGCGAGCCTGGGTGTTCGATCAGGCGCTTGATGTAGTTGGTCACCACCTGCTCGGGGCTGATCAGCACATCGACCGGGATATGGTCGTTGTCGAACAGCTCTTCGCGGGTCAGGTAGGCCGACTCGCGCACCCGGGCGATCTTTGTCGGAGTGTGGAACAACGAATAGGCCACCTGGCAGGCGACCATGTTGGTCTCGTCGCTGTTGGTCACTGCCACCAGCATGTCGGCGTCATCGGCACCGGCCTGGCGCAGCACCGTCGGCAGCGAGCCGCGGCCCTGCACGGTGCGGATGTCCAGTCGGTCGCCGAGGTCGCGCAGGCGCTCGCCATCGGTATCGACCACGGTGATGTCGTTGGCTTCGCTGGCCAGGTGTTCTGCCAGCGTACCGCCTACCTGCCCTGCGCCGAGGATGATGATCTTCATCCGCTACTCCCTACCCTTTTGTGCTTACCCGCGCGAGGCGGCGATCTTGATCAGCTTGGCATAGTAGAAGCCGTCGTGGCCGCCCTCCTGGGCCAGCAGCTGGCGGCCGTGGGGCTGGCGCAGGCCGGCTTCGGTGGCCAGGTCCAGCTCACGGGCGCCCGGGGTGCGGGCGAGGAAGGCATCGATCACTTCGGTGTTCTCGGTCGGCAGGCTGGAGCAGGTGGCGTACAGCAGCATGCCGCCCACTTCCAGAGTCGGCCACAGGGCATCGAGCAGCTCGCCTTGCAGCGCGGCCAGGGCCGGAATGTCCTCGGCCTGGCGGGTCAGCTTGATGTCCGGGTGGCGACGGATCACACCCGTGGCCGAGCACGGCGCGTCGAGCAGGATGCGCTGGAACGGCTTGCCGTCCCACCAGCTGGCGGTGTCACGGGCATCGCAGGCGATCAGCTCGGCATCCAGCTGCAGGCGGTCGAGGTTCTCGCGCACCCGGGTCAGGCGCTTGGCTTCGAGGTCGATGGCCGTCATGTGGGCCAGGCCGGGTTCGGCTTCGAGCAGGTGGCAGGTCTTGCCGCCGGGGGCGCAGCAGGCGTCGAGTACGCGCTGACCGGGAGCCAGTTCGAGTAGGTCGGCCGACAGCTGCGCGGCTTCGTCCTGCACGCTGACCCAGCCTTCGGCGAAGCCTGGCAGGCCGCGCACGTCGCAGGCTTCAGCCAGCACGATGCCGTCACGGCTGTACTGACAGGCGCTGGCGCTGACGCCAGCTTCGGCCAGCAGCGCCAGGTAGGCGTCGCGGCTATGGTGGCGGCGGTTGACCCGCAAGATCATCGGCGGGTGGGCGTTGTTGGCGGCGCAGATGGCTTCCCACTGCTCCGGCCAGAAGGCTTTCAGCGACTTCTGCAACCAGCGCGGGTGGGCGGTGCGCACCACCGGGTCGCGCTCCATGCCGGCGAGCAGTTCCTCGCCCTCGCGCTGGGCGCGGCGCAGCACGGCGTTGAGCAGACCCTTGGCCCACGGTTTCTTGAGCTTGTCTGCGCAGCCGACAGTCTCGCCGATGGCAGCGTGGGCCGGAATACGGGTGTAGAACAGCTGGTACAGGCCGACCAGCAGCAGTGCCTGCACATCGGCATCGGCAGCCTTGAACGGCTTCTGCAGCAGCTGCGCGGCAAGCAGATCCAGGCGTGGCTGCCAGCGCGCTGTCCCGAACGCCAGGTCCTGGGTCAGGCCCCGATCGCGTTCTTCGACCTTGTCCAGCTGTGCGGGCAGCGAGCTGTTCAGCGAGGCCTTGCCGCTGAGCACAGCAGCAAGGGCACGGGCGGCAGCGAGACGTGGGTTCATTGGCCCAGCACCTTGCCAGCGGCGAACTTCTCACGGCGGCTGTTGAACAGGTCGCTGAAGTTCAGCGCCTTGCCGCCAGGCAGCTGCAGACGGGTCAGGCTCAGGGCCTGCTCACCGCAGGCGACGACGAGACCGTCCTTGCTGGAGGAAAGGATCTTGCCCGGGGCGCCTTTACCTGTGGACACGTTGGCAGACAGCACCTTCACGCTCTCGCCATCGAGCGTGCTGTGACACACCGGCCAAGGGTTGAAGGCGCGGATCAGGCGTTCCAGTTCGACGGCCGGGCGGCTCCAGTCGATGCGGGCTTCGTCCTTGTTCAGCTTGTGAGCGTAGGTGGCCAGGGCATCGTCCTGGACTTCACCGTGCAGCGAGCCGTCGGCCAGGCCGGCGATGGCCTGAACTACCGCTGGCGGGCCCATTTCGGCGAGGCGGTCGTGCAGGCTGCCGCCGGTGTCGTCGGCGCTGATCGGGGTGACCACCTTGAGCAGCATCGGCCCGGTATCCAGGCCAGCTTCCATGCGCATCACTGTCACGCCGCTTTCGGCATCGCCGGCTTCCACGGCGCGCTGGATCGGCGCCGCACCGCGCCAGCGTGGCAGCAAGGAGGCGTGGCTGTTGATGCAACCCAGGCGCGGGATGTCGAGGACCACTTGCGGCAGGATCAGGCCGTAGGCGACCACCACCATCAGGTCCGGCTTCAGCGCGGCCAGTTCTTCCTGTGCTTCGGCATTGCGCAGGGTCGGCGGCTGGAACACAGGGATGTCATGGGCCACGGCCAACTGCTTGACCGGGCTCGGCATGAGCTTCTGGCCACGGCCGGCAGGGCGGTCTGGCTGGGTGTAGACGGCCACGATCTCGTACGGGCTGTCGAGCAGGGCCTTGAGGTGTTCGGCGGCAAACTCTGGAGTGCCTGCAAAGACGATGCGCATGGAGTTCTCGCTTCCAAAAAGAAAAAGGCTTGCCGGAGCAAGCCTTCTGGGAGGTGGGGATCAGGCTTGCTGGCGGTGCTGCTTTTCCAGCTTCTTCTTGATCCGGTCGCGCTTGAGCTGCGACAGGTAGTCGACGAAAAGCTTGCCGTTGAGGTGGTCGAACTCGTGCTGCACGCACACCGCCAGCAGGCCTTCGCATTCCAGCTCGTATGGCTTGCCGTCGCGGTCCTGGGCCTTGACCCGCACACGCAGCGGGCGGTCGACGTTCTCGTAGAAGCCCGGTACCGACAGGCAGCCCTCTTGGTACTGGCCCATGTCGTGGGTCAGCTCTTCGACAGTCGGGTTGATGAACACGCGCGGTTCGCTGCGGTCTTCGCTGAGGTCCATGACCACGACCTGCTGGTGCACGTTGACCTGGGTGGCGGCCAGGCCGATGCCGGGGGCTTCGTACATGGTTTCAAACATGTCGTCGATCAGCTGACGCAAGGCGTCGTCGAACACCGTTACCGGTTTGGCAATGGTGCGCAGGCGCGGGTCCGGGAATTCGAGAATGTTCAAGATGGCCATAAGGTCAGGCAGTCACTGTGCGGTCGGTTGAAAACTGAGCACACATAATAAAGGGAAACGGCGATTTCAGCACCTGTGAAAGCTCGGCTAGGGTCTCTATAGGCTTGATAGCCGCCAAATCATGGACAGCTTTTCAAAGTGTTACCCACAAACTTATCCACAGGTTGTGCCACGTAGATGGCCCTGTTTCGATCAAGGATGATCCCCATGCCGAATTACCATTCGTCGCCTTGTCCACCTGCCGAACTGGAGGCCCGACTACGCCTGCATCGCCTGCCCGAGACCGGCCTGCGACGTTTTCGCACCTTGCTGGAGGCCTTTGGCAGTGCTTCTTCTGCGCTCAGCGCACCCGGCCCTGCGTGGCGCGCTTTGGGTATTCCACAAGCCACCATCGATGCCCGGCGCAGTGCAGAAGTACGTGACGGTGCACTGGCTGCAATGGCCTGGCTAGAGCGCCAGGGCCAGCATTTACTGATGTGGGATGGTCCTGGCTACCCGGCATTGCTGGGGGAAATCGACGATGCCCCACCGCTGCTTTTCGTGGCTGGCAATCCGGTACTGCTCGACCGACCTCAGCTGGCCATTGTGGGCAGCAGGCGTGCCACACCTCCGGCACTCGACACGGCCAGGGCGTTTTCCCGCTGCCTGGCGCAGGCCGGTTTCACCATCACCAGCGGGCTGGCCCTGGGCATCGATGGTGCCGCTCATCGGGCGGCTTTGGAGGTCGCAGGGGGCACGATTGGGGTGCTCGGCACAGGCTTGCACAAACTTTATCCACAGCGCCACCGCGACCTTGCGCGGATGATGATCGACATGGGCGGTGCGCTGGTGTCGGAGTATCCGCTCGACGCCGGGCCGTTGCCGGGCAACTTCCCGCGGCGCAATCGCATCATCAGCGGCCTGTCACTCGGCGTGCTGGTGGTCGAGGCCAGCCTTGCAAGCGGCTCGCTGATCACCGCGCGCCTGGCGGCTGAGCAGGGCCGCGAGGTGTATGCGATTCCCGGGTCGATCCACCACCCGGCGGCCAAGGGCTGCCACCAGCTGATCCGCGATGGCGCCCTGCTGGTGGAGAGCGTGGAGCAGATTCTGGAAAGCCTGCGCGGTTGGCAGAATTTGCCGCCAGCGGCGGTGGATAAACCGGCGCATCCGCTGCTTGCCCTGTTGCATGCCGCACCACAGACTAGCGAGAACCTGGCCCACTTCAGCGACCGGCCGCTGGCCGAGGTGCTGGCGCAGCTGACAGAACTGGAGCTTGAAGGGCGGGTCAGCAATGTCGCCGGGCGTTGGTTTGCCCGCGCCGGCTAAGTACACTGCGCGCAAGCAAGGTTAAAAGGCGGAGAGACGCAAATGGTGAGCAGTTTTCGTGTGCAACAAGCCGCACGTGAGATCCGGGCAGGCGCAGTGATCGCCTACCCGACGGAAGCGGTCTGGGGCCTGGGCTGCGACCCATGGAACGAGGACGCTGTGTATCGCCTGCTGGCGCTGAAGTCGCGGCCTGTGGATAAAGGGCTGATCCTGATCGCCGACAACATCCGCCAGTTCGACTTCCTGTTCGAGGACTTCCCTGAAGACTGGATCGACCGCATGGGCAGCACCTGGCCTGGGCCGAACACCTGGCTGGTACCGCACCAGGACCTGTTGCCCGAGTGGGTGACCGGGCAGCATGACACCGTGGCGCTGCGGGTCAGTGATCATCCGGTGGTGCGTGAGCTCTGTGCGCTGGTCGGGCCGTTGATTTCCACCTCCTGCAACCCGGGCGGGCGCCCGGCGGCTAAGACCCGCTTGCGGGTGGAGCAGTATTTCCATGGCCAGCTGGACCTGGTGCTCGGTGGGGCGCTGGGGGGGCGGAAGAATCCGAGTGTGATTCGGAACCTTGCTACTGGTGAGGTCGTGCGGCCGGGCTGATCCGCTGGTGGTTGGACGTTAAGCGGCTCTGTCACCTGAAAAAAGAAGGTGTAAGGGCTGACAGGTGTCTGCCTTTGAATTTTCAGCGCCTTCGAAATCGAGCGCCGCCCGCGCGGCGCATCGCGAGCTGTTGCTCGCTCCTACGTTTGTTTTTGGCCAGTAACGCCTGTGACAGGCGCGCGCGACCGCCTTGTTTGTATGACGTATGACGCGATATCGAGTCATGCGCCACGGCATTCGCGCGCCAATGCCTCAGGATTGCTTGGCCCGAAAGAAACGTAGGAGCGAGCAACAGCTCGCGATGCGCCGCGCGGGCGGCGCTCGATCTCACAGGCGCTGCAAACCTAATGGCATGCACCTGTTCGCCATGTCGTAATCTCCAGCCAGGATCAAGGCAACAAAACCGTAGACCCCACCGTCCTGCGCGCTGACAACTCTTCTTGCGCCTTCGCCGCCTCACTCAGCGGATACCTTTGCTGGATATCCACAATCAGCTTCCCACTACCAATCATCGCAAACAGGTCATCCGCCATGGCCTGGGTGTTCTCGGCATTGTTGGCATAGGTCGCCAAGGTCGGCCGGGTCACATACAGCGACCCCTTCTGCGACAAAATCCCCAGGTTCACCCCGCTAACCGCCCCCGAGGAATTACCGAAGCTCACCATCAACCCGCGCGGCTGCAGGCAGTCCAGCGAGGTCAGCCAGGTGTCGGCACCGACGCCGTCATACACCACCGGGCACTTCTTGCCATCGGTCAGCTCCAGCACCCGCTTGGCCACGTCTTCGCGGCTATAGTCGATGGTTGCCCACGCCCCCAGCGCCTTGGCCCGCTCGGCCTTCTCGGCGGAGCTCACGGTGCCGATCAGCTTGGCGCCCAGGGCCTTGGCCCACTGGCAGGCCAGCGAACCGACACCACCCGCTGCGGCGTGGAATAGGATCACGTCGCCCGCTTTCACTTCATAGGTCTGTTTTAGCAGGTACTGCACGGTCAGCCCCTTGAGCATCACCGCTGCCGCCTGCTCGAAGCTGATGTTGTCGGGCAGCTTGACCAGGTTGGCCTCCGGCAGCGTATGCACCTCGCTGTAGGCGCCCAGGGGGCCGCCGGCATGGGCCACGCGGTCGCCGACCTTCAGCCGGGTCACGCCCTCGCCCACTGCCTCGACCACGCCCGCCGCCTCGGTACCCAGGCCAGAGGGCAAGGATGGCGGCGCATACAGCCCGCTGCGGAAGTACGTGTCGATGAAGTTCAGGCCTATCGCATGGTTACGCACACGCACCTGCTGCGGCCCGGGTGGGGCGGGGTCGAATTCCACAAGCTGCAGCACTTCCGGGCCGCCATGCTGGCTGAACTGGATACGCTTGGCCATCTCGCACTCCTGTTGTCGGGATCGGGAAAAGGCCTTCTATCGGACGCCTTTGCTTGATCGCCGTCAACTGCGGCGCGCGCACCGGCGGTGGTATGCTACGCGGCGAATTCTTCCCTGCCCGTTCCTGGTGACCCGATGACTAGCCGCACCGAGGCCGTGAAAGCCTACCTGCTCAACCTGCAAGACCGCATCTGCTCTGCCCTCGAAGCCGAAGACGGCGGCGCCCGCTTCGTCGAGGACGCCTGGGTGCGCGAAGCCGGTGGCGGGGGCCGTACGCGGGTGATCGGGGATGGCAAGCTGATCGAGAAAGGCGGGGTCAACTTCTCCCACGTGTTCGGCGCCGGCCTGCCGCCATCGGCCAGCGCCCACCGCCCAGAACTCGCGGGCCGTGGCTTCGAGGCTCTGGGCGTGTCGCTGGTGATCCACCCGCACAACCCGCATGTGCCGACGTCCCACGCCAATGTGCGTTTCTTCATCGCCGAAAAGGAAGGTGAAGAGGCAGTCTGGTGGTTCGGCGGTGGCTTCGACCTGACCCCCTATTACGGCAACGAAGAAGATTGCATCCATTGGCACCGCGTGGCCGAGCAGGCCTGCGCGCCGTTCGGCGCTGATGTGTACCCGCGCTACAAGGCCTGGTGCGACCGCTACTTCCACATCAAACACCGCGGCGAGCCGCGTGGCATTGGCGGGCTGTTCTTCGATGACCTGAACGAGTGGGACTTCGACACCTGCTTCGCATTCCTGCGTGCCATCGGCGATGCCTACGTCGAGGCCTACCTGCCGATCGTCCAGCGCCGCAAAAACACCCCCTTCACCCCGCAGCAGCGCGAGTTCCAGGAATACCGTCGCGGCCGCTACGTCGAGTTCAACCTGGTCTACGACCGTGGCACCCTGTTCGGCCTGCAGTCCGGTGGCCGTACCGAGTCGATCCTCATGTCGCTGCCGCCACAAGTGCGTTGGGGCTACGACTGGAAGGCCGCGCCCGGCAGCGAGGAAGCGCGCCTGACCGAATACTTCTTGCAGGACCGCGACTGGCTCGGCCAGTAAACCTGTGGATAAACAAGGAATCGCCATGGACCAGTACGTTGTTTTCGGTAATCCCATCGGCCACAGCAAGTCGCCGCTGATCCACCGCCTGTTCGCCGAGCAGACCGGCCAGGACCTGGAATATGCCACCTTGCTGGCGCCGCTGGACGAGTTCAGCGATTGCGCGCGCGGCTTCTTCAAGCAAGGCAACGGTGGCAACGTCACCGTGCCGTTCAAGGAAGAGGCCTACCGCTTGTGCGATAGCCTCACCCCGCGTGCCCAGCGCGCGGGTGCGGTGAACACGCTGAGCAAGCTGGCCGACGGCACGCTGCAGGGCGACAACACCGACGGCGCTGGCCTGGTGCGCGACCTGACGGTGAACTCCGGGGTCGAACTGGCCGGCAAGCGCATTCTCATCCTCGGGGCCGGTGGCGCCGTGCGCGGCGTACTGGAGCCGATCCTGGCGCACCAGCCACAGTCGCTGGTGATTGCCAACCGTACCGTCGAGAAGGCCGAGCAGCTGGCGCGGGAGTTCGATGAACTGGGGCCGGTGGTGGCCAGCGGGTTTGCCTGGTTGCAGGAGCCGGTGGACGTGATCATCAACGCCACCTCGGCGAGCCTGGCCGGTGAGTTGCCGCCGATTGCCGACAGCCTGGTCGAGGCGGGGCGCACGGTGTGCTACGACATGATGTATGGCAAGGAGCCGACGCCGTTCTGCCAGTGGGCCGAGAAGCTGGGGGCGGCCAAGGTGCTGGATGGGCTGGGGATGCTGGCTGAGCAGGCAGCTGAGGCCTTCTTCATCTGGCGTGGGGTACGGCCGGATACGGCGCCGGTTCTTGCTGAACTCCGCCGGCAACTCGCTCGCGGCTGACTTCCTCTGGCATTACACAATACCTGTAGGAGCGGGCTTGCCCCGCGAACACCGGCGAAGCCGGTGCCATGCACCGCGTTGCATTCTTCGCGGGACAAGCCCGCTCCTACAGGGATCTATGCCGGAGCGTGTATCACAGCTTGGCTTTGACAGCCTCAAAGGCATTGCCACCGGCCTTGGTGGTCACCCCCGCCAACCACCTTTCCAATAGTTCGGGATGCTGCTTCACCCAAGCTTTGGCTGCCTGATCGAAGCTGATCTTCTTGTCCACAACCTCGGCCATGATGGTGTTTTCCATGTCCAGGGTGAAACTCAGGTTACTCAGCAGCTTCGCTGCATTCGGGCAGGCTTGTGGATAACCCTTGCGGGTAAGTGTGTACACCTCGCCCTTGCTGCCGAACCACTTCTCCCCGCCCGTCAGGTAGTGCATCTTCAGCTTCACGTTCATCGGGTGCGGCGTCCAGCCGAGGAAGGTGATGAACTGCTGTTTCTTCACCGCCCGATCCACCTGCGCCAGCATCGCCTGCTCGCTGGACTCCACCAGCTTCCACTGGCCCAGGTTGAACTCGTTCTTGTCGATGATTTCCTTCAGCGACAGGTTCGCTGGCGCACCGGAGCCGATGCCGTAAAGCTTCTTGTCGAACTGCTCAGCGTGCTTCTGCAGGTCGGCAAAATCCTTCACCCCGGCATTCCATACGTAATCCGGTACCGCCAGGGTGAATTCGGTGCCTTCCAGGTTGCGCGACAGCTGCTGCACATCGCCATTGGCGATGAACTTGTCATGGAAGCCTTGCTGCGCCGGCATCCAGTTGCCGAGGAAGGCATCGACCCGGCCGTCCTTGAGGCCGCCGTAGATGATTGGTACCGCCAGGCTGTCGATCTTCACCTGGTAGCCCAGGCTTTCCAGCAGCAGCCGGGCGACGGCGTTGGTCGAGGCGATGTCGCTCCAGCCGGGGTCGGCCATCTTCACGGTGCTGCATTGTGCGTCGCCGTCGGCAGCGTGGGCCGTGGTGGTGGCAAGAGCCAGGGCGAATACGACGGTGGAGAACTTGTGCATGGCGGCCTCTCTTCTCAATCCATGGGGGCGGGCTGTGGATAACGTGCCTTGCGCTCGAGGTCGTCGAGATCGATATGGTTGCGCATGTACTGTTGGCTGGCGTCCACCAGCGGTTGGTGGTCCCAGCTTTTCAGCTTGCCGATGGCCAGCGCCTCGGCCACCAGGCGGCGGCGGCGTTGGCTGGCGAGGACTTGCTGGCGCAGGCCGGGAATATCCCAGCGCTGCTGTGCTTCATCGACAAATGCCTGCAGCAGCGCCTGGTGATCCGGGCTGCCGGTGAGATTCTCCCGCTCGTGCGGGTCGCGGCTCAGGTCATAGAGTAGGCAAGGGTCGTCTTCGCTGTACACGAATTTGTATGGCCCTCTGCGAATCATCATCAGCGGGCCGACGGTACCTTCGGCCATGTATTCGCCGATGACCTCGTCGTGGCCGCCCTGCCCTTGCAGGTGGCCAAGCAGTGAGCGGCCGTCCAGGTGCAGATGGTTATCCACAGCGCCGCCGGCCAGTTCGACAAGGGTCGGCAGCAAATCGCAGGTAGATACCGAGGCGCTGATTCTGCTTGCGGCGAAATGTTTAGGCGCGTGCACCAGCAGCGGGACGCGTGCCGACATCTCGAACCAGTGCATCTTGTACCAGAGCCCACGCTCGCCCAGCATGTCGCCATGGTCGCCGGAGAACACGATCAGGGTGTTGTCGGTCAGGTTGCACTCCTCCAGGGTCTGCAGCAGTTGGCCGATGTTGTCATCGATGTAGCTGCAGGCGCCGAAGTAGGCGCGGCGGGCGTCACGGATCTTGTCCACAGGCAGTGGCTTGTTCCACAGGTCGTAGACCTTGAGCAGGCGTTGCGAGTGGGGGTCGAGTTCTGCCTGGCTGAATTCGGCGCGGGGCATGGGGATATCCACAGCCTCATAGCGATCCCAGTAGCGTTTGGGGATGGTGTACGGGTCGTGCGGGTGCGTCATGGACACGGTCAGGCAGAACGGCCGGCCATCGTTTTCGCGCACGTGGTCGTAGAGGTACTGGCGCGCCTTGAACACGACCTCCTCGTCGAAGTCCAGCTGGTTGGTGCGCACGCAGGGCCCGGCCTGCAGCACCGAGGACATGTTGTGGTACCAGCTCGGGCGCACGTCCGGCTCATCCCAGTTCACCGCCCAACCGTAGTCAGCGGGGTAGATGTCGCTGGTCAGGCGCTCCTCGTAGCCGTGCAGCTGGTCTGGCCCGCAGAAGTGCATCTTGCCCGACAGCGCGGTGCGGTAGCCAAGGCGGCGCAGGTAGTGTGCATAAGTCGGCACGTCGGCGGGGAAATCGGCTGCGTTGTCGTAGGCGCCGATACGGCTTGGCAGTTGCCCGCTGACCAGGGTGAAGCGTGACGGGGCACACAGTGGGCTGTTGCAGTAGGCCGAATCGAACACCACTGACTGCTCGGCGAGGCGGCTCAGGTGGGGCATCTGGATCGGCGAAGGGCCATAGATTGGCAGCAAGGGCGCGGCCATCTGGTCGGCCATGATGAACAGGATATTCGGGCGCGTCATGGTGGCTTCCATCGTTGAGGGTTATGCGAACCGCTTGCCTATCAAGATGCGACTGTGGATAACATGGGTAAAGCCCATGGCGGGCAATGTCTGGGATTAGCTGAGCTTATGTTTGATCACCTTGCCGAGTTGTCGCTGGATGCGTTGCGCGTATTCGAGGCTGCGGCCCGTTTGCGTGGCTTTACCGCAGCGGCATTGGAGCTGGGTACCACTCAGCCTGCGGTGAGCCAGCAGGTGAAGCGCCTGGAGGCGCAGCTGGGCACGCGCCTGTTCGACCGGATCTACCGTGGCATCGAGCTGACCGAGGCGGGCCAGCTGCTGTTCGAGCAGGTGCACCAAGGTCTGCAGGCGATGGATGACGGCATTGCCCAGGCCAGTGGTCGCGGCCAGCGTGAAGTGCTGCAGGTGGCCACCGACTTTGCCTTCGCGGCGTTCTGGCTGATGCCACGGCTGCAGCGCTTCCACGAGGCTTATCCACAGGTGGACGTGAGCCTGGTGACCGGTGAGCGCAGCCAGGGGATGCTGCGCCCGGATATCGATGTGGCGGTGCTGTTTGGGGATGGGCGCTTCCATCAGGGCGAGAGCCGGTGGCTGTTCGACGAGGAGGTTTTTCCGGTTTGCAGCCCGCGGCTGATTCATGGCAAACCGTTGTCAGCCGTGGCTTTGCAACGATTGCCGTTGCTCCATTTGCGCGGTGAGCAGGCTAGCCGCTGGTTTGACTGGGCGGGGGTTTTTCGCGGGTTTGGCGTGGCCAGCCCACCTCCGCCGGGGCAGCTGCGATTCGATAACTACACCTTGTTGATTCAGGCGGCGATTGCCGGGCAAGGGGTGGCGATTGGCTGGGGGCACCTGGTGGATGGACTGGTTGAGCAGGGGTTGCTGTGCCGGCCGCTGGAGGGCAGTTTGCGCTCGGCGCGGGGCTATTACGTGGTGCTGCCGCCGCGCAAGCGGCGTGGGGCGTTGATCGAGCGGTTTGTGGATTGGCTGGAGCAAGAACGCAGCCTGTAAGATTTTTGGGGCCGCTTTGCAGCCCCGGCAATCTAGACCACGAAGTTCAGATGCTCGCCCCGGTGCAGGTCCAGTTCCAGCATATCCACCATCCCCGCTGCTACACGTGCCAAGCCCTCTTCGGCAAGCGCTGGCGGCATGTTGATCAGCGTCCAGCGCAATGTACTGCGCTGCAGCCCGTCGACCACCTGATCAACCCATTCCCGCTCTACCTCGCTGTACTTCCCTGGCACATTCAGCACATCGAAATCGCCCACCAGCAACAGCCGGCGTATAGTCGTGCGGGCCAGCCCGGCCAGCAGCGCTTCGCTCGCCCGCGCCTGCGCCGCCAGATCACCCGGCGCCAGCAAGGAAATCACCGCCGAGCCCCCTGCCGCACCCTGCTCCGCCTGGTCGGCATCGTCCAGCCCGCCTATCTTGAAATGCAGGCCAGGGCGTGGCGCATGGCGGTTGAGGTCGGCGACCACCGCAATGACCTCGTGCTGGCGCGCCAGCAGCTCGCTCATCAGGGCATTGCCCAGGCTGCTTTCAGCCCCGAACAACACCAGTTTGAACACTGGGGTTTCGGCATTTTTCACCGCATCACTCCCTTTGCAGGTGGGGTGATCGTTGGACCGCAATCAGGAGTTATCGTGCAGAGGATCAAGGGTTACCACGCCCACGTGTACTACGACGCATCCACTATCGAGCAGGCCCGTGAGCTTTGCGAGGAAGCGGCGCGGCTGTTTCCCGTGACCATGGGGCGCATGCACCAGAAACCGGTCGGACCGCACCCGGACTGGAGCTGTCAGCTGGCTTTCGAGCCGGAGTTCGTGGGGGTGGTGTTGCCTTGGTTGGCGCTGTATCGGAAGGGCTTGGTGGTGTTTCTACATCCGCTGACCGGGGATGAGCTGGCGGATCACCGGGATCATGCAATCTGGATGGGGGCTGTGCGGCCTTTGAAGCTGTCGATCTTCGGAGGGTAGACCGCGATAGCCTGTGCTGGCCTCTTCGCGGGCACGCCCGCTCCCACATGGACGGCGCTGTGCCTGTGGGAGCGGGCGTGCCCGCGAAGCAGGCGACGCGGTTTAGCGGCGGGCGCCGCGCACGCCTTCAGCCAGTGCCGAGCACAGGCTCAATACATCGCTCACTGCCTGACCGGCATCCTTGGCCTGGGCAATCTTGTCGACCAGCGCCGAACCCACCACCACACCATCGGCCAAGCGGGCGATGGCGGCGGCCTGTTCCGGTGTACGAATACCGAAACCAACGCTGATCGGCAGGTCGGTATGCCGACGCAGGCGGGCAATTGCCTCGGTCACGTGCTCGGTAGTTGCGGAACCGGCACCGGTCACGCCCGCCACCGACACGTAATAGACGAATCCGGAGCTGCGCTCCAGTACGCGCGGCAGGCGCGCATCGTCGGTGGTCGGGGTGGTCAGGCGGATGAAGTCGATGCCTGCAGCCTGGGCCGGGGTGGCCAGCTCGGCGTCGTGCTCTGGCGGCAGGTCAACGATGATCAAGCCATCGACGCCTGCTTGCTTGGCTTCGGCAACGAACTTATCCACACCGAAGCGGTGGATCGGGTTGTAGTAACCCATCAGCACGATTGGCGTGGTGTGGTTATCCACACGGAATTCGCGAACCATCTGCAGGGTCTTGGCCAGGGTCTGGCCGGCTTCCAGGGCGCGCAGGGTGGCGAGCTGGATAGCCACGCCATCGGCCATCGGGTCGGTGAACGGCATGCCCAGTTCGATCACATCGGCGCCGGCTGCCGGCAGGCCCTTGAGGATCTGCAGCGAAGCGTCATAGCCCGGGTCGCCAGCGGTGACGAAGGTGACCAGCGCGGAGCGGCCTTCGGCCTTCAGTTCGGCGAAGCGTTGTTCAAGACGGCTCATGCCTGTTTCTCCTGGGCTGCCATGTGGTTCATCACGGTTTGCATGTCTTTGTCGCCGCGGCCGGACAGGCAGATCACCATCAGGTGGTCCTTGGGCAGGTTCGGTGCGCGCTTGATCGCTTCGGCCAGGGCGTGGGAGCTTTCCAGGGCCGGGATGATACCTTCCAGGCGGCAGGTGGCGTGGAACGCATCCAGTGCTTCGTCATCGGTGATGCTGACGTACTCGACGCGCTTCACTTCGTGCAGGTAGGCGTGCTCGGGGCCAATGCCCGGGTAGTCGAGGCCGGCGGAAATCGAGTGGGCGTCGGTGATCTGGCCGTCTTCGTCCTGCAGCAGGTAGGTGCGGTTGCCGTGCAGCACGCCCGGTACGCCGCCGTTCAGGCTGGCAGCGTGCTTGTCGGTGTGCACGCCGTGGCCGCCAGCTTCGACGCCGATGATCTGCACGCTCGGTTCTTCGAGGAACTCATGGAACAGGCCCATGGCGTTGGAGCCACCGCCGACGCAGGCGATAAGGCTGTCTGGCAGGCGGCCTTCCTTTTCTTGCAACTGGGCGCGGGTTTCTTTGCCGATGATCGACTGGAAGTCGCGGACCATCGCCGGGTACGGGTGCGGGCCGGCCACGGTGCCGATCAGGTAGAAGGTGTCGTCGACGTTGGTGACCCAGTCGCGCAGGGCTTCGTTCATGGCGTCTTTCAGGGTGCCGGTGCCGGCAGTGACCGGGACGATCTCGGCGCCCAGCAGCTTCATGCGGAACACGTTGGCCTGCTGGCGTTCGATGTCGGTGGCGCCCATATAGATCACGCAAGGCAGGCCGAAGCGCGCAGCGACAGTGGCGGTGGCCACGCCGTGCATGCCGGCGCCGGTTTCAGCGATCAGGCGCTTCTTGCCCATGCGCTTGGCCAGCAGCACCTGGCCGATGCAGTTGTTCACCTTGTGCGCGCCGGTGTGGTTGAGCTCTTCACGCTTGAAGAAGATTTTCGCGCCGCCGCAGTGTTCGGTCAGGCGCTCGGCGAAGTACAGCGGGTTCGGGCGGCCGATGTAGTCGCGCTGGAAGTAGGCCAGTTCTTCGAGGAACTTGGGGTCGGCCTTGGCTGCTTCGTATTCGCGGGCCAGGTCCAGCACCAGCGGCATCAGGGTTTCGGCCACGTAGCGGCCGCCGAACGAGCCGAACAGGCCATTGGCGTCGGGGCCGGGACGGTATTGGGACTGGGTCATGGGGCGCTCCACGGCGTAATGGATGAGTGATGGGCTTTACTCTAACCACGGCAAGGCCGGCTGAAAACCGATAAGATTGCGCAAACTTGTCAGAAAAACTCACAGGTACAATGGCTCACGACCTCCCTCCCCTCAATGCCCTGCGGGCCTTCGAGGCCACTGCCAGGCTCAACAGCGTCAGCCAGGCGGCCGAAGCGCTGCATGTCACCCATGGCGCGGTCAGCCGGCAGATCAAGGTGCTTGAAGAGCACCTGGGCGTGGCCCTGTTCGTCAAGGACGGGCGCGGCATCAAACTCACAGATGCCGGCACTCGTCTGCGTGACGCCAGCGGCGAGGCGTTCGACCGCCTGCGCAGTGTGTGCGCCGAGTTGAGCCGGGATGTGAGCGAGGCGCCGTTCGTGCTGGGGTGTTCCGGCAGCCTGCTGGCGCGTTGGTTCATCCCCCGGTTGGGGCGCTTGAAGGCTGACCTGCCCGAACTGCGCCTGCACCTGTCAGCGGGTGAAGGCGACCTCGACCCGCGCCGGCCCGGGCTGGATGCGTTGCTGGTGTATGCCGAACCGCCATGGCCTGCGGACATGCAGGTCCACGTGCTGGCGCAAGAGCGTATCGGCCCGGTGCTGAGCCCGCACTTCGCCGGCTTCGACCGCTTGCAGGCAGCCCCCGCCAAGGCCCTGCTGGACGAAGCCCTGCTGCACACCACCTCACGCCCGCAGGCTTGGCCAACCTGGGCGACAGAACAAGGGTTGGAGGCAGGCTCATTGCAGTACGGCCAGGCGTTCGAGCATCTGTATTACTTGTTGGAGGCCGCAGTTGCCGGCCTGGGTGTCGCGATCGCGCCACAACCCCTGGTTGCCGACGACTTGCGAGCGGGGCGCCTGAGTGCGCCGTGGGGCTTTTCGCCGACCCCTGCCGCACTGGCGTTGTGGGTGCCTCGACGCGCCGCAGACGGGCGCGCCGAGCAACTGGCGCAGTGGCTACGCGCCGAGCTGGCCAGGCAGAGCGCTTAGTTGCGCTTGCACAGCAGGTATGCCGCCAGCAGGCCCAGCGCGCCAATGGCAACGCCTGCGGTGGTGTACGGGTGCTCCTGGGCGTAATCGCGGGTGGCGATGCCGGTCTGGCGGGTGCGCTCTTTTACTTCCTCATAGGCATCGCTGATCAGGCTGCGCGAATGGCGCAGCGCGCTTTCGGCGTTGCTGCGCATCGCCTTCACTGACTTCTGGGTTTCCTCGGAGGCATCGTGCTTCAGGTTCTCCAGGCTTTTCAGGAGGCTTTCGATCTCCGCTTCCATGCTTTCCAGGGACGTTTTACGCAGCGAGTTGCGGTGCATGTTGACTCTCCTTTTGCAGTATGGACTGTAAGGATTGCGACCCCCAGGCTGCGGGAAAGTGCGATCGAACTTTACCGAAGGGTGACGGCTCGCAGGTAAACCGAGCTTGCGCTGCTAGGCTCAATCTCACTGTCACCCAAGGAGAGCGCTCATGACCGATCATCACACGTACAAGAAGATCGAGCTGGTGGGTTCGTCCCACACCAGCATCGAAGAAGCGATCAACAATGCCCTGGCCGAAGCCGGCAAGAGCATCAAGCACCTGGAGTGGTTCGAAGTGGTCGATACCCGTGGCCATATCCGCGACAACAAGGCGGCGCACTTTCAGGTCACGCTGAAGGTTGGCTTCCGTATCGCCAACAGCTGAAACATTCCCGGGCTGGAATAGCCTGGCGTGATGGCGTTATAACACCGGAGGGCGCCTTGGCGGCGCCCTTCTGGTCTTTTCTCATCTGTACAAGGAATGCGATCGATGAAGAAACTGTTGCTGGCGGTGGGTTTGATGGTGCTGGCCGGTGGGGCGATGGCTGCCGGCAAACCCTGCGAGGAGCTTAAGGCCGAGATCGCCTCGAAGCTCGATGCCAAGGGTGTGAAGGGCTACAAGCTGGAAATCGTCAACAAGGGCGAACCGGCTGGCAAAGTGATTGGTACCTGTGAGGGCGGTAGCAAGGAGATTGTCTACCGCCGTGGTTGATGCGTTGGACTCTTCGCGGGCTTGCCCGCGAAGAAGGTCACTCGGCCTTCAGGGCCTGCGCCATCAGCTCATAGGACCGAATCCGGTCCGCATGCTCATACAGATCACAGGTAAAGATCAGCTCATCCGCTCCGGTCTGCTCCAGCAGCACTTCCACCTTGGCTCGTACCTTCTGCGGGCTGCCTATCATCGCCAGGCCCAGGAAACTCCCCACGGCATCGCGCTCATGGGGCAGCCATAGCCCGTCCATGCTCGGCACAGGCGGCTTTTGCATCAGGCTCTGGCCACGGATCAGCGCCAGAATGCGCTGGTACACCGAGGTCGCCAGGTATTCGGCCTTTTCGTCGGTTTCCGCCACCACCATCGGAATTCCCAGCATCACGTAGGGCTTGTCCAGCGTGGTGGACGGCTTGAAATGGTCGCGATAGATGCGGATCGCCTCATGCATGTAGCGCGGGGCGAAGTGCGAGGCAAAGGCGTACGGCATGCCGCGCATGCCGGCCAGTTGGGCGCTGAACAGGCTGGAACCGAGCAGCCACAGGGGCACGTCAGTGTCGTGGCCGGGTACGGCGATCACTTTTTGATCATCGGTGCGTGGGCCGAGGTAGCGCGACAGCTCCTCGACATCATCCGGAAAGTCATCGGCGCTGCCGGCGCGGTCACGGCGCAGGGCGTAGGCGGTCATCTGGTCGGAGCCAGGCGCGCGGCCCAAACCCAGGTCGATACGCCCCGGATACAGGCTGGCCAATGTGCCGAACTGCTCGGCGATCACCAGCGGCGCATGGTTGGGCAGCATGATGCCGCCGGAGCCGACGCGAATGGTCGACGTACCACCGGCCAGGTAGCCGATCAGTACCGAGGTGGCCGAGCTGGCGATGCCGTCCATATTGTGGTGTTCGGCAACCCAGAAGCGGTTGTAGCCAAACCGCTCGACATGGCGGGCCAGGTCCAGCGAGTTGTGCAGCGATTGCGCCGGGCCTTTGTCGGCGCGCACCGGCACCAGGTCGAGGGTGGAAATTTTCAGGTCACGCAGCTGCGTCATTGGAGCCTCCGCAAGGGTGGTTGGCCCGGAGGCCTTGTGAACTCTGTATGGGCAGATTCCAAGGATTCAATGCTCTCTGTGCGATTGCTCTGAACTTGCCGCAGGACGCTGACCTCGAACGTGCAGGTAAGTAACCTACGACCAGGAGGCATCATGAAAAAGACAGCATCGGCGATCTGGCAAGGTGGCCTGAAGGATGGCAAAGGCCTGCTTTCCACCGAAAGCGGCGCACTCAAGCAGAACCCCTACGGTTTCAACACTCGTTTCGAGGGATCGCCCGGGACCAACCCGGAAGAGCTGATCGGCGCGGCCCATGCCGGCTGCTTCTCGATGGCGCTGTCGATGATGCTCGGTGAGGCAGGGTTCACCGCAGACCGCATCGATACCATTGCCGAAGTCACGCTGGACAAACAGCCCGACGGCTTTGCCATCACCGCCGTGCACCTGATCCTCAAGGCGAAGGTGCCGGGGGCCAGCGAGGCGCAGTTCCTCGAAATCGCCAACAAGGCCAAGGCCGGTTGCCCGGTGTCGAAGGTGCTCAACGCGAAGATCAGCCTGGACGCTGCCTTGGTGGGCTAGGCGGCGCAACGGCGACGGTTTGCTGTAGTCTAAACAGCGTCGGCAGCGTAGCTGCCTTGCCAGGAGCCGTTCCATGATTCGCGTAGCAATCGCCGTGCTGGCTTCGCTTATGGCCACTTCTGCATTGGCGGCGGTGAAACCGTGCGAAGAACTCAAGGCCGAGATCGAAGCCAAGATCCAGGCCCAGGGTGTGACGTCCTACACTCTGGAAATCGTGCCCAACAGTGAGGTCAAGGATCAGAACATGATCGTCGGCACCTGTGATGGCGGGACGAAGAAGATCATTTACCAGAAGAACGACCGTTGAACGATTGGGGCCGCACTGCGGCCCCGATGCATCACGGGATGCAGAACACGTCGCTCGGCTCGTTCACCAGCACCTTGCGGCTGGCGTCGTACAGCAGCACCTGCGGGTCCATCACCGGTGCCCGCGCTTCCAGGCGATAGCGCTCGCCGGCCTTGAAGTCGTCGAAGCGCACGGTCAGGTAGCAGGTCCGATCCTTGGGGCTGGTGAGCATGCCGCCGGCATAGATTTCATAATCGAACCGGACCACCAGTTCATGCTTGCCAGGGGTCAGCTGGAAGTAGCGGCCATCCTCCAGGCGCTGGCCGTCGAGGCGGTCGGCCATGAGCAGGCGGCCAGGGGTAACGGTGTAGAGGTCGACCCAGGCCTTGGCGGGGTCGACGGGCGGCAAGGGGCTGGCGCAAGCCCCCAGTGCACTGAGGGCGATCAGCATCATGGGCTGGCGCATGGCAAAACTCCCACTCGCGATACACAAGTTACAAGCATAGCGCCGTTTGTGCGGTTCAGGTGCGTTGGCAACCTGCTGGCAAGCCCTGCCCGACCAGTTTCTGCTGGTGGTCGTACAGCTTGATCCATGGGCGGAAGCCGATACTGCCGGCCTGCAGCTGGTAGCGCTGCCCGGCGTTGAAGTCCTTGAAGGTCAGCTTGACCTGGCAATCACGCCACAATGGCTCGTCGACCGGGCCGATATTGCTCGGCGTGACCGGGAACTGATAGCGCACGGTCAGCTCGTGGCTGCCAGGAGGGACTTCGAAATAGCGCGTGTCGGCCCAGTCGCGCTCATCCACCTGCTTCGCGTCCAGCGAAGCTTCGTCGTAGGGTGTGAGATCGACCCAGGCCAGGTTCGGGTCCGGGTCGGGCAGGGTTGAACAGGCAGAAACCAGCAGCAGTGAGCCGGTGACCAACAGTGCACGCATGGCGAAACTCCCCCTTGGCGAGATAGTCTTGGAGCGCATTGGCCATGAGCGAGTTGGATAGCCCCAGATGGATCTCTTTGTTCTTTTCAAGCGCTCAGGCCCTGGGCCACTCGACTGCGTTTTCAGGCGTTTGGTTCCCCTGCTGGCTGCCTTTCTGCTGAACGGTTGCAGCACCGTGGGCTATTACGGCCAGTTGGCCGAGGGGCAATGGCAGCTGTTGCGGGCGCGCCAGCCGGTAGAGAGAGTGATCGCCGACCCGGCCAGCAGCCCGCGCCTGCGCGCTCGTCTTGAACATGCCGAAGCGGCGCGGGTGTTTGCCAGCGAACAGCTCAAGCTGCCGGACAACCGAAGCTATCGGCTCTACGCCGATCTGCAGCGTCCCTACGTGGTGTGGAACGTGTTCGCCACACCTGAACTGTCGTTGCAACCGGTGACGCACTGCTTCCCCATTGCCGGCTGCGTCGCCTACCGCGGCTATTATCGCCAGGGCGCTGCGCGTGGCGAGGCGGCGTTGATGCGTCAGCAAGGCCTGGATGTGTACGTGAGTGGCGTCGAAGCGTACTCGACGCTGGGCTGGTTCGATGACCCGATTCTGTCTTCCATGGTCGGTTGGGGGGATGAGCGGCTGGCCACGCTGATCTTCCATGAGCTGGCTCATCAGCGCTTTTATGTGCAGGACGACACCGAGTTCAACGAGTCGTTTGCCACCTTCGTCGAGCAGGAAGGCACGCGGCAATGGCGCGCCGCCCGTGGGCTTGGGGCGACTGGGAAGGATCAGTCGCAGCAGCGTGACCAGTTCACCCGGTTGGTGCTGGCCAGCCGTGAGCGGTTGCAGGCGATTTATGCTGGGCCCTTGGATGATGCGCACAAGCGGGCGGCCAAGCAGGCGGAGTTTGAGCGTTTGCGCAGTGAGTACAAGCAGGTGCGGGACAGCCAGTGGAACGGCGACAAGCGCTATGACGCCTGGATCTATGCGCCGTTGAGTAATGCCAAGTTGTTGCCGTTCGGGCTTTATGACCAGTGGGTCCCGGCGTTTGCGGCTTTATTCAGAGAGATGGGTGGGGATTGGGGGCGGTTCTATAAGCGGGTCGAGCAGCTTGGCCGGTTGCCGGCTGTCGAGAGGAAAGCGGTGTTGCAGCGGTTGATGTGAGCCTGTGAGATTTTGGGGCCGCTTTGCGGCCCATCGCGGGACAAGCCCGCTCCTACACGTGCAGCGCCGCCCTGAAGGTCTGCGCCAATCCTGTAGGCGGGCTTGTCCCGCGATGGGCTGCGCAGCAGCCCCATGGCCTTCAAACCTTGCTGAAGGCTTGATGCAACTCGGCCACAGTAGCGAAATGGAAGGCCGGCGCCTCGGCCACCAGCTCTTCCCGGCTACCAAACCCATATCCCACCGCCACCGCCTGCAACCCATTGTTGCGAGCCCCGATCAGGTCATGCTTGCGGTCGCCGATCATCAGCGTCTGCGCTGGATCCAGCCCTTCCTCATCCAGCAGATGACGGATCAGTTCGACCTTGTTGGTCCGCGTACCGTCCAGCTCGCTGCCGTAGATCACCTTGAAGTGGTGATCGAACGCAAAGTGCCGGGCAATTTCCCGGGCGAACTCCCACGGTTTGGACGTGGCGATGTACAGCGTCCGGCCTTGGCCATTCAGAGCTTCGAGCAGCTCAGGCACGCCTTCGAACACCAGGTTCTCGTACAAGCCAGTGACACGGAAGCGTTCCCGGTAGAAGTTCACCGCTTCCCACGCCTTGGCTTCATCGAAGCTGTAGAACTGCATGAAGGCCTGCAGCAGCGGTGGGCCGATGAAGTGTTCGAGGCGGGTCAGGTCGGGCTCGTCGATGCCCAGCTTGGCCAGGGCGTACTGGATCGAGCGGGTGATGCCCAGGCGCGGGTCGGTCAAGGTACCGTCGAGGTCGAATAGGATGTTCTGCTGGTGCATGTTCGTCTCGGTAGTCGGGTTCATTCCGGTTGGTCGTAGCCTTCGGCCAGGTGCTGGTCCTTGAGCTTGACGTAGTTGCCGGCGCTGTAAGGGAAGAAGGCATGTTCCTGGTCGTTGAGCAGCCTGACCTGTTTCACCGGGCTGCCCATGTACAGGTAGCCACTGACCAGGCGCTTGCCGGGCGGCACCAGGCTGCCGGCACCGATGATCACTTCGTCTTCTACGATGGCGCCATCCATGATGGTGCTGCCCATGCCGACCAGGATGCGGTTGCCCAGGGTGCAGCCATGCAGCATGACCTTGTGGCCGATGGTCACCTCGTCACCGATGATCAGCGGATAACCGTCGGGGTTGAAGGGGCCTGCGTGGGTAATGTGCAGCACGCTACCGTCCTGCACGCTGGTGCGGGCGCCGATACGGATGCGGTGCATGTCGCCGCGAATCACCGTCAGCGGCCAGACAGAGCTGTCCTCGCCGATCTCCACGTCGCCCAGGACCACCGCCGAACGGTCGACAAACGCCCTGAGTCCCACTTTCGGAGTGTGTTGCTGGAAGCTGCGGATGGCCATGATAGCGTCTCTCATCTTTGCCGATAGGCAGGCTGCCTGCTGCGGTCGGCGTCGATTGTAATTAAGATGGGGCAGTGTTTCTCCTGCCAAGGTATCCGAACCGTGAGTGCGAACAACCCACTTCTGCAGTCCTACGATCTGCCGCCCTTCTCGCAAATCCGTGCCGAACACGTGTTGCCGGCGATCGAAGCGATCCTGGCCGACAACCGTAAAGCCATTGCCGAGATCCTCGAACAGCAGGGCAAAACCCCAACCTGGGCCGGCCTGGTGCTGGCCATGGACGAACTGAATGACCGCCTGGGTGCCGCCTGGAGCCCGGTCAGCCACCTTAACGCGGTGTGCAACAGCCAGGAACTGCGCGAGGCTTATGAGTCCTGCCTGCCAGCGCTGAGTGCCTACTCTACCGAACTGGGCCAGAACCGTGCGCTGTTCGAAGCCTATGAGGCACTGGTCAACAGCCCGGAAGCCGCAGGCTTCGACGTGGCGCAGAAAACTATCCTCGACCACGCCCTGCGCGACTTCCGCCTGTCGGGCATCGACCTGCCGGCCGACCAGCAGCAGCGTTATGCCGAAGTGCAGAGCAAGCTGAGCGAGCTGGGCAGCCGCTTCTCCAACCAGTTGCTCGACGCCACCCAGGCCTGGACCAAGCACGTTACCGACGAAGCCGCACTGGCCGGCCTGACCGATTCGGCCAAGGCACAGATGGCCGCTGCTGCGCAGGCCAAGGGCCTGGACGGTTGGCTGATCACTCTGGAATTCCCCAGCTACTACGCGGTGATGACCTACGCCAGCGACCGTGCCTTGCGTGAAGAGCTGTATGCCGCCTATTGCACGCGGGCCTCGGACCAGGGCCCGAATGCCGGCCAGTTCGACAACGGCCCGGTGATGCAGCAGATCCTCGACCTGCGCCAGGAACTGGCCGGGCTGCTGGGCTACAAGAATTACGCCGAGCTGAGCCTGGCGACCAAGATGGCCGAGTCCAGCGACCAGGTGTTGACCTTCCTGCGTGACCTGGCCAAGCGTTCCAAGCCGTTTGCCGCCCAGGACCTGGAGCAGCTCAAGGCTTATGCTGCCGAGCAGGGCTGCCCTGAGCTGGCCAGCTGGGATGCCGGTTACTTCGGCGAGAAGCTGCGCGAGCAGCGTTACAGCGTGTCGCAGGAAACCCTGCGTGCCTACTTCCCGATCGACAAGGTGCTCAACGGGCTGTTCAGCATCGTCCAGCGCCTGTACGGCATCGAGATCACCGAACTGAAAGGTTTCGACAGCTGGCACCCGGACGTGCGCCTGTTCGAGATCAAGGAAAACGGCCAGCACGTCGGCCGCTTCTTCTTCGACCTCTACGCCCGCGCCAACAAGCGTGGCGGTGCCTGGATGGACGGCGCCCGCGACCGTCGTCGCACGGCTGGCGGCGAGCTGCAGAGCCCGGTGGCCAACCTGGTGTGCAACTTCACCCCGGCCGCGCCTGGCAAGCCTGCGCTGCTGACCCACGATGAAGTCACCACCCTGTTCCACGAGTTCGGCCATGGCCTGCATCACATGCTGACTCGCATCGAGCATGCCGGTGTGTCCGGCATCAACGGCGTGGCATGGGACGCGGTCGAGCTGCCGAGCCAGTTCATGGAAAACTGGTGCTGGGAGCCGGAAGGCCTGGCCTTGATCTCCAGCCACTACGAAACCGGCGCGGCCCTGCCCCAGGACCTGCTGGACAAGATGCTCGCTGCGAAAAACTTCCAGTCGGGCATGATGATGGTGCGCCAGCTGGAGTTCTCGCTGTTCGACTTCGAGCTGCACGCCAGCCACGGTGATGGCCGCAGCGTGCTGCAGGTACTCGAAGGCGTGCGCGATGAGGTTTCGGTGATGCGCCCGCCAGCGTACAACCGTTTCCCCAACAGCTTTGCGCACATCTTCGCTGGCGGTTACGCGGCGGGATACTACAGCTACAAGTGGGCTGAAGTGCTGTCGGCCGACGCCTTCTCGCGCTTCGAGGAAGAAGGCGTGCTGAATGCCGAAACTGGCCGCGCGTTCCGTGAAGCGATCCTGGCCCGCGGCGGTTCGCGCGAACCCATGGAGCTGTTCGTGGACTTCCGTGGGCGTGAGCCTTCCATCGACGCATTGCTGCGCCACAGTGGCCTCACCGAGGACGCTGCGGCATGAGCGAGGTTGCTGTGAACAAAACCAAGAAGCGCTTCATCGCCGGGGCCGTATGCCCGGCATGCAGTGAGCCCGACAAGCTGATGATGTGGAGTGAAGACGACGTGCCGCACCGTGAGTGCGTGGCTTGCGGCTTCACCGACACCCTCAATGAGCAGGGCCTGTCGGTGCCCAAGGAGCTCGGTACGCGGGTCAACCAGTTGGCGCCGAAAGCGGCGCCGGCCAAGGTGCAGACCGTCCAGTTCTTCCCCAACCCGAAGCTGAAAAAGCCGAGCGAATAATCCGGGTCGATGGGTGTTAGATAATGCCTGCCGCGGGGGTGGAAGGAGTGCGGATAGTTCTGCTCTTCTTCCGCATCCCGTCAGGTACTGTCATGACTCTCTTACAAGCTGAAAATTTGCTGGATTACCGGCAGGTCTCTCCTGACCAGGCCCTGCAGGCTATTGAAACGAGCATTGCCAACTATCGACTGGGCATCGAAGCGGTTGTCGAGCATCAGGCCGCATTGCCCACCTGGGACGATCTCGTCCTTGCCATCGATGCGCTCGACGCCGATCTGCAAGGCACTTTCTATGACTTCGCGCCGATGGCCAACCACAGTGTTGAGTGGTGGCAGGTGTTCCAGAAGACCTATGTTCAAGTCGATGGGTGCTTCAAGGACAAGCTGCGAAATGTCGAGCTCTATCAACTCTATGAGCGTTTTGCCAACAGCGCAGTGGGCCAGCATCTGGATTCGCGCAAGAAAGCGACGCTGGCGCTGATCCTTCAGGAATACAAGAACGGCGGCGTAAACCTGGGCACGGATGACAAAGCCCGCCTGCAGCAACTGGAAAGGCGGATAGGCGAGCTGACGACGCGATTCCTGGCCAACGTCGACTCCTCCGTTGCATCCCTTGCCGTCCATGTAACGGATGAAAACCGACTTGATGGGATTGCCGGCCAACAACAGGGGCAGATGCGCTCGGCTGCGCAGGCCGCAAAGCTTTCCGGTTGGCTGATCGCCTGCGACGAAGCAAATTTCACCCACGTCCTTAAATTTGCAACAGATCGATCGCTGCGTGAGCAGGTTTATCGTGCCTACCATTTACAGGGCGTCAGCGACGACCCTGCGCTCGACAATGGTGAAGTGATTCGGGCGCTCGCTGAACTGAGAAATGAAAAGGCGCGTTTGCTGGGGTTCGAGGATCATGTGCAACTGAGTGTGCAGACCAAGAGCATCGGCACTGTTGCCCGGCTGGAGGCGTTTCTGCAAAGTCTGGAAGATCGGGTGAAACCGGCCATGTCAGCCTTTAGAAGCACGATCGAGCCGTTAGCGGCAGCACATGGCATTGATGCCCTCGAACCTTGGGATATCGATTATCTGCACGCCAATGCCCGCGACTCCAAGAGCCTGCTCTCGGAGGCAACGATGCAGGAATTCTTCACGTTCGAAGGTGTGGTGGCGGCGCTGCGCGAGATGGCCAGGCAACTCTTTGGCGTTGAGTTGCAGCAGTTGAATGACTCAAACGCCTGGCATCCCAGCGTGCTCCTTTTTGAGGTGATCCAGGATCATGCAACGATCGGTCATCTTTATCTGGATGCACTGCAGCACGATGGCAAAGCACCTGACACGGTCAAGACCGTTACTCATTGGCATCGACGAGTAGATGCCGAGGGGAGGTACCATCGAGTCGTTGTTTCCGTGTACAGCGACGTGCCTCAGGGAATTGATGGCCGCCCGCCATTGCTGGACCACCTGGCGCTCAAAAAGCTCTACCATGAGTTCGGTCACGCCCTGCACAGCCTGCTGGTCAGCACGAACAATCACGTGCTCTCCGACACGCGTCGGCTGGGTAGCGATGGCGTGGAAGTTCCATCGAAGCTCTTCGAGTGCTGGGTCTGGGATGCCGATTACCTGGCAAGTATCTCTGCTCACTACCAGGATGGTCGAAAGTTGAGCAGCGCTGAACTGAAGCCCGTGCTGGACAAACTGCAAGCAGACAATGCCAGGTCCAACGCGACGCTCCTTGGCCGGGCGCTTCTCGATCTGGGCTTGCACGGGTCGGCCACCAACGGAGTGGACCTTTCCCGTCTCGTGACTGACAGCCATCAGCGCACCGGGCTATGGCCGTTGAACGGTTTCGAGAAACCGCTGCACGGTTTCACTCATCTGGTGACGGGTTACGATGCCGGCTTTTTCGGTTACCTCTGGGCGGATGTCCATGCCTGGGACCTGTTCAGTCGGTTCGAAGCGGCAGGCTTACTGGATCAGCCTACCGGTCAAGCACTGCTGGATGAGGTTCTAGCACCGTCCGTATCTCGACCGTTCTTGCAGAGTATCGAATTGTTCCTGGGCCGGCCGACGGATACGACACGATTCTTGAAGTGGTCAGGTCTGGCCTGATGGCATTGACCGGCGGCACTGGTGTGCGTCGCAATTAAATTGTACTGTATATAAATACAGTTCAGATGACGTTCATGATGATTCCTTCGTCGCAGAAAGGGCGTGGCACTGTCCTGCAACCCCACAACCGTTTTGCTTCGACCCGCACAGTGGTCGAGGACGATGGTTGGTATCAGGAAGTGCCGCTCACCCAGGGCACCGAGGTGCGTATCGAGCGGGCCAAGTCCGTCATCAGCCGCAATACTTCACCCGATCTGCCCTTTGACCGTTCGATCAATCCATACCGTGGTTGCGAGCATGGTTGCATCTATTGCTATGCCCGCCCCTCCCATGCCTACTGGGATCTTTCTCCGGGGTTGGATTTCGAAACCAGGCTGATTGCCAAGACCAATGCTGCCGAAGTGCTTGCGCAGCAGTTGAGCAAGCCGGGCTATGTCTGCGCGCCGATCAACCTAGGTTCCAACACCGATCCTTACCAGCCGATCGAGCGCGAGCAGCAGCTGACGCGCCGATTGCTGGAAGTGCTGTTGCGTTTTCGCCATCCGGTGACCATCGTCACCAAGGGTGCGTTGGTATTGCGCGACCTCGACCTGCTGGCCGAGATGGCTAGCCAGCGTCTGGTGCGGGTGATGATCAGCCTCACTACCCTGGACGAGGACCTCAAGCGGGTACTCGAGCCTCGCGCGGCCTCACCCAAAGCCAGGTTGCGGGCCATTCGTGTCTTGCGCGAAGCCGGGGTACCGGTGGGCGTGCTGTGTTCGCCGATGATACCGATGATCAACGACAGTGAACTTGAACACCTGCTGGAGGCTGCCAAGGAAGCGGGGGCTCAGAGCGCCGCCTACATGATGCTGCGTCTGCCACTGGAAGTGGCGCCGTTGTTCGAGCAGTGGCTGCAGGAGCATTATCCGCAGCGAGCGGCCCATGTGCTCAGCCTGATTCGACAGAGCCGTGGCGGCGAACTTTACGACAGCCGCTTCGGTGCGCGGATGTGTGGTGAGGGGGTATTTGCCGAGCTGCTGGCGCAGCGCTTTGCCAGAGCGATGAAGCGGCTGAACTTCGAGGGGCGGGAAGCGCAGGCATTGGATTGCTCGGCCTTTTGCCCGCCAGGTGGTCAGATGGCGTTGTTCTGACTGCAACTGACGCCTGCAGACATCCCCAGTGCCACTCATTCAAGCAAATAATCTAAGTAATGGGTCTTGGCAGCTGATGCTTTTTTGCTATTATTCAGCTCCCGCCTTTTCGATCTGGAACGCCTGTTCTAGAGCCCTCGAATTAAGTTTCAGTTAAGTTTTCCCCGTTAGCGTAGCAATCCAGTCAGCGAAGACTGTGATTTATCGCCCGTGCGCGTCATCTAAATCTGCGCATAGCCAGAATCTTTCACCGGTAAAATGGATTTACCTACACACCGTCAAGAGGATGAAACATGCCCGTCAAGGACCCATCCAAGGTCGTTCCGCAAACCCCCGCGGAGAGCGCCGATGCCGCCCTGAAGCACATCGTCGACGGCTTCCTGCGCTTTCACCATGACGTCTTCCCCGAGCAGCAGGAGCTGTTCAAGAAACTCGCCACCGCGCAAACCCCGCGTGCGATGTTCATTACCTGTGCCGACTCGCGCATCGTCCCCGAGCTGATCACCCAGAGCTCGCCAGGCGACCTGTTCGTGACCCGTAACGTCGGTAACGTGGTGCCGCCGTATGGCCAGATGAACGGCGGTGTTTCCAGCGCTATCGAATACGCCGTGCTGGCGCTGAAGGTGCACCACATCATCATCTGTGGCCACTCCGACTGCGGTGCCATGCGCGCTGTATTGAACCCGCACTCGCTGGACAAGATGCCCACCGTCGGTGCCTGGCTGCGCCACGCCGAAGTGGCCCGCACCGTGGTCGAGAACAACTGCTCGTGCGGCAGCGAACACGAAAGCATGCAGGTGCTGACCAAGGAAAACGTCATCGCCCAGCTGCACCACCTGCGCACCCACCCATCGGTGGCCTCGCGCCTGGCTGCTGGCCAGCTGTACATCCACGGCTGGGTCTACGACATCGAGACCAGCAAGATCGAAGCCTACGACGCTGCCAGCGACAGCTTCCTGCCCCTGGCCGCTGGCCAGCCGGTGCCTAGCGCCACTCCGAGAGGCCGCTACTAAGCGACCCATTCACAGCTGAACCTTGAATAGCCGGCTGCACCCATCGTGGGTGTGGCGCGGCCTTCGGCTGCCTTGAAAATGCCCTGACTACCTGCCGGCGATCCAGCTGGCGGCCCGCGCCTGCGCGCTCGTCAGGGATCACACGTGCCCACGGCCAGGGGAATGGCCGTGCGACAGAGAAAGGAGAACGATGGTGAACATGACACAGTTGAAAGCGGCCCTGCCGCGCGAGTTGCTGGCGTCGGTGGTGGTCTTCCTGGTCGCCCTGCCGTTGTGCATGGGCATTGCGATCGCCTCGGGCATGCCGCCGGCCAAGGGGCTGATCACCGGCATCATTGGCGGCATCGTGGTGGGCTTTCTGGCGGGTTCGCCGTTGCAGGTCAGCGGCCCGGCGGCTGGCCTGGCGGTGCTGGTGTTCGAGCTGGTACGCCAGCATGGCGTGGCAATGCTCGGGCCTATCCTGCTGCTGGCGGGGATTCTGCAATTGTTGGCCGGGCGCTTGCGCCTGGGGTGCTGGTTCCGTGTCACGGCGCCAGCGGTGGTGTACGGCATGCTCGCCGGCATCGGGGTGCTGATCGTGTTGTCGCAGGTGCATGTGATGTTCGACACGGCGCCGCAGCCGTCGGGTATGCAGAACCTGCTGGAGTTTCCCGCTACCGTGAGTGCTGCCCTGCCGCTGGAGAATGCAGGTTCCGGCTGGATGGCCGGTGCACTAGGTCTAGGTACCATTGCCATCATGTGGGCCTGGGAGCGGTTGCGGCCGCAGCGGCTGAGGTTTGTTCCGGGTGCCTTGCTGGGCGTGGCGGCGATGACCGCCATCGCCATGTGGCTGGCGCTGCCGGTGAATCGTGTGCAGGTGCCAGCGGACTTGACCGAAGCCATCGACTGGATACGCCCCGATGACCTCATGAAACTGGCTGACCCGACACTGCTGGTTGCCGCCTTTGCGCTAGCGTTCATCGCCAGTGCCGAAACCTTGTTGTCAGCCGCTGCGGTCGATCGCATGCACAGTGGCCAGCGCTCGGATTTTGATCGTGAGCTTACGGCCCAAGGGGTAGGCAATATGCTCTGCGGGCTCCTGGGAGCCTTGCCGATGACCGGTGTGATCGTTCGTAGTTCGGCCAACGTCCAGGCCGGGGCGCAAACTCGGGCCTCGGCGATCCTGCATGGTTTGTGGTTACTGGCGTTCGTGGTGGTGCTGAGCACTGTACTGCAGCAGATTCCGGTGGCGAGCCTGGCAGGCGTGCTGGTCTACACCGGTATCAAACTGGTCGATTTCAAGGCGCTGCGAGGTTTGGGCCGCTACGGTCGGATGCCGATGTTCACCTATGTGGCGACAGCCATGGCGATTATCTTCACTGACCTTTTGACCGGGGTACTGCTAGGTTTCGGGCTGACATTGCTGAAGTTGGCATTCAAGGCGGCGCGCCTCAAGCTCAGCCTTGTCCAGCTGCAGCCCCCTGGCCATATGGAACTGCGCCTGAGCGGGGCGGCAACGTTCCTCAAGGTGCCAGCGTTGACTCAGCTGCTCGAAACCGTACCTGCCGGCACCACCTTGCATGTGCCGCTGGCCAACTTGACCTACATCGACCATTCATGCCTGGAACTGCTGGAGGATTGGAGCAAGACCAGCAGCTCCACCCTGTGTATCGAACAGCGAGGGCTCAAGCGCAGGGTGGAAGGCCGTTTGCGTAGCGTTGCTGGCGCCTGAGGTCAGCGCTTGAGCTCGATCATCTCCGGTGCACCCGGCCATGTACCTGTCAGGTTCACGGTGCGGGTGCCGCCCAGCCACTCGCTGGCGGGCGTGTTCCACCGCATCGACTTGCGGGTATTGGAGCCGATATTGATGAACTCTGCAGTCAACACCATCTCGGTGGCAATCAGGGGAATTTCACCGAAGCTGGCTGAACTTCCAGGCAGCACGGTCCTGGAATCTTCGACCGGGCCGGCGGGGGTCTGGTAGGTCAGCGTGACTTTGGTGGTGTAGGTGGTGAAGGACGTTGCCTTGCTATCAACCAGCAGGTTCAAGACCCCGATCTTGCCGACCCAGCTCGGAATCAGCACCCGGCTGCCTGCAAACGAGGCAAAGGTATACGCGATAGGCAGGGGGTCAGTTGCCACGTCACCGCTTTTGGCCGGCAGGGTATGCATCTCCACTTCACTGGAGTTGCTGGTGAATACGTAGCTCGCCTTGCCTTTGCCGTTGATGCCATCTTCACCGAGCAGGCGATTGAGACCGCTTGCGCTGCCTGAAACGGTGAAGCTGGCCTTATTCTTCTTCGCTACTGCATTCAGCCCACTGCTGGCGTAGATGACCGAGGTCACCACGCCAAAACCTTCGGAGATGCCGGCTGCCGTCGCCATGTTCAACTTCTTCGCCTGGGCGAGCAGCCAATCGTACTGGTCGTCCAGGACGGTCAGGTTGCTGATGGCGTGCTCACCAGCGATTGCGAACTCCGAGGCAATGGAATTTTCCTTGCCGAAGGTCCATTCCAGGGCGGCATCAGGTTTGACCTCGGCTCCCGTGTTCGGATCAAAGATCACTCCCTCGATGTTCGCACTGATCTCCTTGCGCGAGACACCCTCGGATTTGAATTCCCACTTGCGACTTTGCTGATTCTTGCTTGTTTCAACGCCCGGCAGGCAATCGGCGACAAGCTTGAAGTCGCCGGAGTCGGGATCGACGATGCCCACTGCGCCCGGCTTGATGGAGGGATTGAGGCCCCAGTTACCCCATATTGTGGGATAGGTTCCTCGCAGCAGGTCCGTGTAGATCCGGTTTCTTCTGATCGTCATTGTCATCACCTTGAAATGAAGTAGGCCGCCTTCAGGCGGCCGGATGACAGTAATGATCGAAGGTGAGTGGCAGCAGCGGGAGCGCTTTCCCTCGCCGGTTCCTAGCGTCAGGCGCTGGCCCGGCCAAACTCTACGTTCAACTGGCGCGACAGGCACGGCCAGCGCTTCCACGCCTCGCCTGTCTGTGGGCTGCTGAGGGTTTTGCGGTAGGCTTCCACCGATTCGGCGGCGAAGCTTTCGTCGTTCAGCATTTCGTCCACCGAGTGGTGAACCACCTTATCCAGCTGGTTGGCGAAGGTTTCGCCGATCAGTTGGTGGGCTATCAGGTTGGCCACCGTGGTGTCGACCGGGATCAGCGGCTGCTGGAAGTGACGGATGTACAGGTCGTTGACCTCCTCCACCAGGCGGTGCGCCAGGTAGGCCTCATCCAGCAGGCAATCGAGGCCCACATGCCCCTGCAGCTCGCTCGGCGGCTGCAGGAAATAAGCCTCGGCAATTTTCAGCACCGGCTTGATCTGCGATTCGATCCCCGCTTTGCTGGCTACGTCGTGGGCGGCTTCCAGCAGCTCCGGAACTTGATCGATGTAAGCGCTGACGAAGCGCGCCAAAGTACCCTGGGCGTCCTGCTCAGGCAGTTGGATCGAGGGGTGCAGGTGAGGCAGTTGCAGCTCGAGACGCTCTTTCAGTTGGCCGGTGCGGCTTTCGTGATCGCGGGCTTGGCTAATCTGCTCGCGTACAGCAGCGATGTTCATGACAACTCCAGGGACAAGACGTTTCAAACGGAAGACACTAAATTAGCTCGGTATACAGAATACCTAAGACGCATTTGTTATAAACCCCGCAAACGTGTGCGCAGTTCGGCATATGGCGTTGCCATTATTTTGCCATAACCCCTCAAACTCGGGCTTTTGCACGGCCTTTCGCATTTCTACAAGTTCATTTCGCCCGCGTCGTTGCGTGCCGTTGGTCGCTGTCTATACTCCCGTTGAACGTGATTCGTTGATGAGGCCCGACTGCTTTTGCAGGGGCTCGGTCGTCGAAGCCAGGCAGTCTTGACCGCCGTTCCCTCTTGCCGCAGGCCACGCCTCCGGGACTACAAGAACGAGAAGGGGAACCCGCAATGATGCGACATCCACATGTCTGGATGGGCCTCCTGTTGTGGTCGGTTTTTGGTCAGGCCAACGCTGCCTGGACCGTGAACATGCACCCGGGGGCGACGGAAGTCTCCAACGCCGTGTTCGACCTGCACATGACGATCTTCTGGATCTGCGTGATCATCGGCATTGTGGTTTTCGGTGCGATGTTCTGGTCCATGGTCATCCACCGCCGTTCCACCGGCCAGCAGCCAGCGCATTTCCACGAGCACACCTGGGTGGAAATCCTATGGACCATCGTGCCCTTCCTGATTCTGGTGGCCATGGCCATTCCGGCCACCAGGACCCTGATCGACATCTACGACGCCAGCGAATCGGACATCGACATCCAGGTCACCGGCTATCAGTGGAAATGGCACTACAAATATCTGGGCCAGGACGTGGAGTTCTTCAGCAACCTGGCCACTCCCGCCGATCAGATCCACAACAAAGCGCCCAAAGACGAGCACTACCTGCTTGAAGTCGACCAGCCGCTGGTGCTGCCGGTCGGTGCCAAGGTGCGCTTCCTGGTGACCGCCGCCGACGTCATTCACTCCTGGTGGGTGCCGGCCTTCGCGGTCAAGCGCGACGCCATCCCCGGCTTCGTCAACGAAGCCTGGACCCGTATCGAGAAGCCCGGCATCTACCGCGGCCAGTGCACCGAGCTGTGCGGCAAGGACCACGGCTTCATGCCGGTGGTGGTCGAGGTCAAGTCCAAGGCCGATTACGACACCTGGCTCGGCGAACGCAAGGCTGAGGCGGCCAAGCTCAAGGAACTGACCAGCAAGGACTGGACGCTCGAAGAACTGGTCGAGCGTGGCGACAAGGTCTACCACACCACCTGCGTGGCCTGTCACCAGGCCGAGGGCCAGGGCTTGCCACCGATGTTCCCGGCGCTCAAGGGTTCGAAAGTGGCTACCGGGCCGAAGGAAGAGCACCTGAGCGTGGTGTTCCACGGCCGCCCGGGCACGGCGATGGCTGCATTCGGCAAGCAGCTCTCGGAAGTCGACATCGCCGCCGTGGTCACCTACGAGCGCAATGCCTGGGGCAACAACAAGGGCGACATGGTCACGCCGAAGGACGTGCTGGCGCTCAAGCAGGCAGAAGCCAAGTGAACCGGGTTTTGTGCGGCAATCAGCGGATTGCAGGAGACAGGACATGAGTGCAGTGATCGACGACCACGCCCACGGCCATGACCACGCCCACGGCCCGGCCAAGGGCTTGATGCGCTGGGTGCTGACCACCAACCACAAGGACATCGGCACGATGTACCTGTGGTTCGCCTTCATGATGTTCCTGCTTGGCGGTTCGTTTGCCATGGTGATCCGCGCCGAGCTGTTCCAGCCCGGGCTGCAGATCGTCGAGCCGGCGTTCTTCAATCAGATGACCACCATGCACGGCCTGATCATGGTATTCGGCGCGGTGATGCCGGCCTTCGTCGGCCTGGCCAACTGGATGATCCCGCTGATGATCGGCGCGCCCGACATGGCCCTGCCGCGGATGAACAACTTCAGCTTCTGGCTGCTGCCGGCGGCCTTCCTGTTGCTAGTCTCGACCCTGTTCAGCCCCGGCGGCGGGCCGAACTTCGGCTGGACTTTCTACGCCCCGCTGTCGACCACCTACGCCCCGGCCAGCGTGACCTTCTTCATTTTCGCCATCCACCTGATGGGTATCAGCTCGATCATGGGCGCGATCAACGTGATCGCCACCATCCTCAACCTGCGCGCCCCGGGCATGACCCTGATGAAGATGCCGCTGTTTGTCTGGACCTGGCTGATCACCGCGTTCCTGCTGATCGCGGTGATGCCGGTGCTGGCCGGCGTGGTGACCATGATGCTGATGGATATCCACTTCGGCACCAGCTTCTTCAGCGCCGCCGGTGGCGGTGACCCGGTGCTGTTCCAGCATGTGTTCTGGTTCTTCGGCCACCCAGAGGTGTACATCATGATCCTGCCGGCCTTCGGCGCGGTCAGCTCGATCATCCCGGCGTTCTCGCGCAAGCCGCTGTTCGGCTACACCTCGATGGTCTACGCCACCGGTGCGATTGCCTTCCTGTCGTTCATCGTCTGGGCCCACCACATGTTCGTGGTCGGCATCCCGGTGGTCGGCGAGCTGTTCTTCATGTACGCCACCATGCTCATCGCCGTACCCACCGGGGTGAAGGTGTTCAACTGGGTCAGCACCATGTGGGAGGGCTCGCTCAGCTTCGAGACGCCGATGCTGTTCGCCATCGCCTTCGTCATCCTGTTCACCATCGGTGGTTTCTCTGGGTTGATGCTGGCCATCGCCCCGGCGGACTTCCAGTACCACGATACCTACTTCGTGGTGGCGCACTTCCACTATGTGCTGGTGCCCGGGGCGATCTTCGGCATCTTTGCCTCGGCCTACTACTGGCTGCCGAAATGGACTGGCCACATGTATGACGAAACCCTGGGCAAGCTGCACTTCTGGCTGTCGTTCATCGGCATGAACATGGCCTTCTTCCCCATGCATTTCGTCGGGCTGGCCGGCATGCCGCGGCGGATACCCGACTACAACTTGCAGTTTGCCGATTTCAACATGGTGTCGTCGATCGGCGCCTTCATGTTCGGCGCCACGCAGATCTTCTTCCTGTTCATCGTCATCAAGTGCATCCGGGGCGGCGCGCCGGCTCCGGCCAAGCCTTGGGATGGCGCCGAGGGCCTGGAATGGTCGATCCCCTCGCCGGCGCCGTATCACACCTTCCAGACTCCACCGGAAGTGAAATAGGAGCGTCGCCATGAAAGGCTCGTCGCTCAAGCGCCTGGTCACCCGCCTGCTGCTGCTGACAGTGGTGATGTTCGGCTTCGGGTTTGCCCTGGTGCCGATGTATGACGTGATGTGCAAGGCCTTCGGCATCAATGGCAAGACCGGCGGGCAGTACGAGGGTAGCCAGATCAGTGACCCGAGCCGTTCGGTGCGGGTGCAGTTCATGTCGACCAATGCCAGCGACATGGTCTGGGACTTCTACTCCACCGCAGACCAACTCGAGGTGAACCCGGGGGCGGTGAACCAGATGATCTTCATCGCGCACAACCCGACCGACCGGCCGATGAGTGCGCAGGCGATACCCAGCATCACCCCGGCCGAGGCCGCGGCGTACTTCCACAAGACCGAGTGCTTCTGCTTTACCCAGCAGGTGCTGCAGCCCGGCGAACGCATCGAGATGCCGGTGCGTTTCATCGTCGACCGCGACCTGCCGGAAAGCGTGAAGCACCTGACACTGGCCTACACCTTGTTCGACATCACTGCACGTCATTCGCCGGTCGCCCATGCCGCGGTTCAGGACGTCCAGGGCGCCCGCTGAGGGAAGGAGAACAGCAATGGCAAGTCATGAGCACTACTACGTTCCGGCGCAGAGCAAGTGGCCGATCATCGCCACCATCGGCATGTTCATCACGGTGTTCGGCCTGGGTACCTGGTTCAACGACATGAAGGCCGGTCACCCGTCGTCGCACGGGCCGCTGATCTTCTTCGTCGGCGCGCTGTTCCTGGCCTACATGCTGTTCGGCTGGTTCGGCGCGGTGGTCCGCGAGAGCCGCGCCGGGCTGTACAGCCCGCAGCTGGACCGCTCGTTCCGCTGGGGCATGAGCTGGTTCATCTTCTCGGAAGTGATGTTCTTCCTGGCCTTCTTCGGTGCGCTGTTCTACGTGCGCGTGCTGGCTGGGCCGTGGCTGGGCGGTGAAGGGGCCAAAGGTGTTGCGCACATGCTGTGGCCGACGTTCGAATTCACCTGGCCGCTGTTGCACACGCCCGACCCGAAACTGTTCCCGCCGCCCAAGGAAGTGATCGACCCGTGGCACCTGCCGCTGATCAACACCATCCTGCTGGTCAGCTCCAGCGTGACCATCACCATCGCGCACCACGCCCTGCGCCGTGACCATCGTGGCCCGCTGAAATTCTGGATGGCGCTCACCATCCTGCTGGGTATCAGCTTCATCACGCTGCAGGCCTACGAGTACCACGAGGCCTACACCAAGCTGGGGCTGACGCTGGGCTCGGGCATCTATGGCGCGACGTTCTTCATGCTCACGGGGTTCCACGGGGCCCACGTGACTTTGGGCACGATCATCCTGATCGTGATGTTCGTGCGCATCCTGCGCGGGCACTTCAACCCCGATAAACACTTCGGTTTCGAGGCGGCGAGCTGGTATTGGCACTTCGTCGATGTGGTGTGGGTGGGGCTGTTCATCTTTGTGTATGTGCTGTGATCAGAACGGTGCGTGAGACACCAGCTGACCACTGATGAAGCCCCAGGCGACCAGGCCGACGGTCAGGGCCGCCAGGGTGACGCGCACGGTCAGGGCTTTCAGCAGGCGGGTCGAGTTTTCATCGTCCTTGACCAGAAACACCAGGCCACTGAACAGGCTGGCGACCGTGGCCAACAGCATCAGGACAATCGCGGCCTTGAGCATGGCGATACTCCGGGGGGATGCGGTGATGTGGATAAGTATAGCGATTGGCCCGGCGAGGCTGCGATGAGACGCTTTCGCCCAGGCTGGATACCGACCCTGGTGGTGCTTGCGCTGCTGCCGGGGCTGATCGCGCTTGGCTGCTGGCAACTCGGCCGGGCCGAAGAGAAGCGCGTATTGCTTGAGACCTATGCCCAGCGTGAGGTCGATGCCCCGCTGGCCACCGCCCAGTTGCTGCAGACCCAGGACTCTGCCTTCCGCCGTGTGCATCTCTATGGCCGCTTCGACGCCGAGCACAGCGTGTTGCTGGACAACCGCATGCGTGACGGCCAAGTTGGCGTCGAGCTGCTGCAACCCTTCCATGACCAGGCCAGTGGCCTGTGGCTGCTGGTCAACCGTGGCTGGTTACCTTGGCCAGACCGCCGCGTGCCGGTGCATTTCGACACCCCCGACCAGGTACTGGCGCTGAACACGTCGGTGTATGTGGCACCGGGCAGCACCTTCCAGCTGCACCCCGACCCGATCGGGGGGCAATGGCCGCACCTGCTCACTGCGATAGACGCTGCGCAAGTGTGGCAGCAGCTCGGTCGCGAAGGCTTCGCCCATGAATTACGCCTGGAGCCCAGCGCGGCTGCTTATCGGCTGGACTGGCCGGTAGTCGCCATGGGCCCGGAAAAACACCTCGGTTACGCCGTGCAGTGGTTCGCCCTGGCCACTGCGCTGGTGCTGCTCTACCTCTACTTCGGCTGGCACAACAACAAGGAGAAACAGCATGGCCACCGCCACTCCACTGGACGTGCCTGAACGTGGCAAACCCACAGCCCGCGGGCGTTTGCAGCTGATTCTCATCCTGCTGGTGGTGCTCGGGCCGATGATACTGGCCACCTGCATGTACAAGCTCCAGTTCTGGGTACCGGACGGCCGCAGCTACCACGGCGCGATGATCGGCAACGGCGAGAGCCGTGCCGATATCGGCATTGCTGGCGAGGACGAACGCTGGCAACTGCTGGTGAGCGCGCCCGAGGCCTGCGCCGAGGAATGCCAGCGGCTGGTGTACCTGGTGCGGCAGATCCAGGTCGGCCTGGGCCGCGACGCCAGCCGTGCCAGCCACGCCTTGGCTGCCGCCCAGCCATTGGCCAGCGACTATCAGGCGCTGCTGGGGCGTGAGTATCCACAGTTGCAACGCTACCCACTGGATGCCCAGCGCTACCTGCAGAAGGTGGGTGAGACCGGCCCGCAACTGTGGATTGTCGACCCGCACGGCAACCTGGTGCTGCGCTACGACGGCAAGGTCAACGGTAAGCACGTGCTCGATGACCTGCGTCACCTGCTCAAGCTGTCCAACATCGGCTAGGAGCCTGCCATGGCCAGACCCGGATTCCGCATCGCTGTGTTCGCCACCCTGCTGGCACTGCTGGTCGTCCTGCTCGGTGCCTACACTCGCCTGACCCATGCCGGGCTCGGCTGCCCCGACTGGCCGGGTTGCTATGGCTTCATCAGCGTGCCCAGCAGCGAAGCGCAGCTGGCCCATGCCGGACTGCACTTCCCGGACCACCCGGTGGAAGAGGCCAAGGGCTGGGCCGAAATGGTCCACCGCTACTTCGCCGGCACCCTCGCCGTGGTGATCGCCCTGCTCGCCTTGCAGGCGCTGCGCCGACATGCCCGCGATGGCCAGCCGTATCGCCTGCCCCTGTTGTTGCTGGGCGTGGTGCTGGCGCAGGCAGCGTTCGGCATGTGGACCGTCACCCTCAAGCTGTGGCCGCAAGTGGTCACCGCGCATCTGCTGGGTGGCTTCACCACCCTGAGCCTGCTGTTCCTGCTGTCCCTGCGTCTATCCCGGGCCTTTGCGCCCTTGCCAAAGCTGCCGCTCAGCCTACGGCGGATAGCCGCGTTGGCCTTGCTGGTGGTGATTGGCCAGATCGCCCTGGGAGGCTGGGTCAGTGCCAACTATGCGGCGGTCGCCTGCATCGACCTGCCCACCTGCCATGGCCAGTGGTGGCCGGCGGCCGACTTCAGCAACGGCTTCCACCTCAGCCAGCACGTCGGCCCCAACTACCTGGGTGGGCAGCTGGACAGCGATGCGCGCACGGCCATCCACATCAGCCACCGTCTGGGCGCGCTATTGGTGACCTGTGTGCTGCTGATGCTCAGCTGGAAGCTTTACCGCTGTGGTCTGACTGGCCTGTCACGGCTGGTGCTGCTGGCGTTGGCCGTGCAAGTCGGCCTGGGGATCAGCAATGTGCTGTTCCACCTGCCGCTGGCCGTGGCCGTCGCGCACAACGCTGGCGGTGCATTGCTGCTGCTGAGCATTGTGCTGGTCAACTACCGCATCCGTGTGGTCGACAAGGTCCGTGTTGGTGTCGGACAGGGCTGGCGCCTGCGGCCCGTGGTCGGAGTAAGCATCAACCATCACATGAGGAACGATTCGTGGCGACGCTTCTGAGCGCACGGCGTGCCGGATGGCGCGATTACCTGGAGCTGACCAAGCCCAAGGTGGTGGTGCTGATGTTGATCACTTCGCTGGCGGGCATGTTCCTGGCAACCCGCGCAGGGGTCAGCTGGAGCGTGCTGCTGCTTGGCAACCTGGGTATCGCCCTGTGTGCGGGCAGCGCGGCAGTGGTCAACCATGTGGTGGACCGGCGCATCGACGCGCTGATGGCGCGTACCCGCAAACGCCCATTGGCCCAGGGCCGGGTCGAGCCGTTGCCGGCGTTGCTGTTCGCCCTGGCCCTGGCGCTGCTTGGCATGGCCATGCTGCTGGTCTTCACCAACGCCCTCACCGCCTGGCTGACCCTGGCTTCCCTGCTCGGTTACGCGGTGCTCTATACCGGCTTTCTCAAGCGCGCCACGCCGCAGAACATCGTCATTGGTGGCCTGGCAGGCGCCGCACCGCCGCTGCTGGGCTGGGTCGCAGTGAGTGGCCACGTCAGCGCCGAGCCTTTGCTGCTGGTGCTGATCATCTTCGCCTGGACGCCACCGCACTTCTGGGCCTTGGCCATCCACCGCAAAGAAGAGTACGCCAAGGCCGATATCCCGATGCTGCCAGTGACCCATGGCGAGCGCTACACCAAGCTGCATATCCTGCTGTACAGCCTGATATTGCTGGCAGTGAGCCTGCTGCCGTTTGCCATCCACATGAGCGGCCTGTTGTACCTGGCCTGCGCTCTGGTACTGGGCCTGCGCTTCCTGCAATGGGCCTGGGTGTTGTACCGTGGCAGCCAGCCGCACGCGGCGATCGGCACCTTCAAGTACTCTATCGGCTACCTGTTCGCGCTGTTCATCGCGTTGCTCGTTGACCACTACCTGTTGCTGAATCTATGACCCGAACCCAGAAAACCGTCTTCATCCTCGTCGCCCTGGTCGCGCTGATCCTGGGCCTTACCGTCAACAAGGTGCTCAGTGAACGGGGCCAGCTGAACCCGACCGACCTGATCGATGCCGGCATCATTCTGTTGCCGCAGAGCCGCGCGGTGGCCGACGTGACCATGACCAACCAGGATGGCCAGGCGGTACAGTTGGACGACCTGAAGGGCAAGTGGTCGCTGTTGTTCTTCGGCTATACCTACTGCCCGGACATCTGCCCGACCACCCTGGCCCAGTTGCGCCAGGTGAAGAGCGAGCTGCCCAAGGAGGCCGTGGACCGGCTGCAGGTGGTGTTGGTGAGCGTGGACCCGAACCGCGATACGCCGAACCAGCTGAAGCAGTACCTGGGCTATTTCGACAAGGATTTCGTCGGCGTGGCGGGGTCGATCGAAGATACCCAGAAGCTGGCCAATGCCTTGAGCATTCCGTTCATCCCGGCCGATACGAGCAAGCCGGGGTATACCGTGGATCACAGCGGCAACCTGGCGGTCGTCGGACCCGATGGGCGTCAGCGCGGGTTCATTCGTGCGCCGTTCAACAACCAGAAGCTGGTGGCGCAACTGCCAGGGCTTGTGAAGCGGGATTGATGGGGCTTTAAAAAGCTTCGCGGGGCAAGCCCGCTCCTACAAGGGAATGCATCCCTCTGTAGGAGCGGGCTTGCCCCGCGAAGAATCCAGCGCGATTGTTCGGCTTAGAACGCCGGCACCACAGCGCCTTTGTACTTCTCGTTGATGAACTGCTTCACCTCAGGCGAGTGCAGTGCGGCAGCCAGCTTCTTCATCGCGTCCGAGTCCTTGTTGTCCGGGCGGGCAACCAGGATGTTCACGTACGGCGAGTCTTTGCCTTCGATGGCCAGAGCGTCTTTCTCTGGGTTCAGCTTGGCTTCCAGCGCGTAGTTGGTGTTGATCAGGGCGATATCGACCTGGGTCAGCACGCGCGGGATGGTGGCTGCTTCCAGCTCACGGAACTTCACGCTTTTCGGGTTCTCGGCAACGTCCTTCACGGTCGACAGGATGTTGGTGTTGTCCTTGAGCTTGATCACGCCTGCCTTGTCCAGCAGCAGCAGGGCGCGGCCGCCGTTGGTGGCGTCGTTGGGGATGACCACGGTAGCGCCGGAGGACAGTTCGTCGAGCTTCTTGATCTTGGCCGAGTACACGCCCAGCGGCTCGATGTGCACGCCGGCAACGCTGACCAGGTTGGTGCCCTTGGCCTTGTTGAACTCATCCAGGTATGGCTGGTGCTGGAAGAAGTTGGCGTCCAGGCGCTTCTCGGCCACTTGCACGTTCGGCTGGATGTAGTCGGTGAATTCCTTGACCTTCAGGTCCACGCCCTCTTTCGCCAGCTGAGGTTTGACGAAGTTGAGGATCTCGGCGTGCGGCACCGGGGTGGCGGCGACGGTAAGGGTTTCGGCGGCGTTGGCCGAGAAGGCCGCGACAGCGGCGACAACAGCAAGCAGCTTCTTCATGAATCACTCCTTGTGAGGGCCGCGACGGCCCCCGAACGGGTCGGCCGGGCCGACCCCATTGGGGTTACTTACGGGAAAAATGCACGACCAGTTTGTCGCCCACGCTCTGCAGGACTTGAACCAGCACCAGCAACAGCACCACGGTCACGACCATCACGTCGGTCTGGAAACGTTGGTAACCGAAGCGGATGGCCAGGTCGCCCAGGCCGCCAGCGCCGACCACGCCGGCCATGGCGGTGTACGACACCAAGGTGATGGCGGTGACGGTGATCGCCGCGAAGATGCCCGGGCGGGCCTCCGGCAGCAGCGCGCTGGTGATGATCTGGCGGGTGGTGGCGCCCATCGACTGGGTGGCCTCGATGATGCCGCGGTCCACTTCACGCAGGGCGGTTTCCACCAGGCGCGCGAAGAACGGGGTAGCACCCACCACCAGCGGCGGAATTGCGCCGGCGACACCCAGCGAGGTGCCGGTGATCAGCACGGTGAACGGAATCATCACGATCAGCAGGATGATGAACGGCAGCGAGCGCAGGATATTGACGATCAACGACAGCAGCGCATACACGCCCTTCTGCTCGAACATCTGCTTCGGCCCGCAGAGGAACAGCAGCACGCCCAGTGGCAGGCCCAGCAGCACGGTGAAGAACAGCGAGCCGAACAGCATGATCATGGTATCGACGGTGGCCAGCCAGATTTCGGCCCAGTCGACGTTGGCGAAGAAATTCAGGGCGTCCATCAACGCAGTACCTCCATATGTACGTCAGCTGCCTTGAAGCGGGCGAACGCCGCTTCCATGTCCCCGCCGATCAGGGCAAGGGTGAGCTGGCCATAGGGGACATCCTTGATGCGGTCGATACGCCCGGCGAGGATGCTGTAGTCCACACCGGTTTCGCGCGCCACGGTGCCCAGCAACGGGGCGTAAGTGGCATCGCCCTGGAAGGTCAGGCGCACGATACGGCCTGGCACGTGGGCGAAGTCATCGCGCTGCTCGCCTTCATCGACCTGTTCATCCTCCTGGACGAAACGCTTGGTGGTCGGGTGTTGCGGGTGCAGGAACACGTCGGCCACCGGGCCTTGCTCGACGATCTGGCCGGCATCCATCACCGCCACGCGGTCGCAGACCCGGCGGATCACGTCCATTTCGTGGGTGATCAGCACGATGGTCAGCTTCAGCTCACGGTTGATCTCGGCCAGCAGCTGCAGCACCGAAGCAGTGGTCTGCGGGTCGAGGGCGCTGGTGGCTTCGTCGCACAGCAGGATCTTCGGGTTGGTCGACAGGGCACGGGCGATGCCGACGCGCTGCTTCTGGCCGCCGGACAACTGCGCCGGGTACTTCCTGGCGTGGTCCTGCAGGCCGACACGGGCCAGCAACTCGGTGACACGTTTGTCGATCTCGCTGCGCGACAGCTCGCCGGCCAGGGTCAGCGGCAGGGCGACGTTGTCGGCGACAGTCTTGGAAGCCAGCAGGTTGAAGTGCTGGAAGATCATCCCGACCTGCTGGCGGAAGCCGCGCAGCTGGCTGGCGTTGAACGCGGTGACGTCTTCGCCGTCGACGATGATCGTGCCGCCGGAAGGCTCTTCGAGGCGGTTGATCAGGCGCAGCATGGTGCTCTTGCCAGCGCCGGAATGGCCGATCAGGCCGAATACCTGGCCGTTTTCGATGGTCAGGCTGGTCGGATTCAGTGCGGGGATTTCCCTACCGGCGACGCGGTAGGTTTTATGTACCTGTTGGAACTCGATCACGTAGCGAACCTTGTGGGGCGCATGGAATTTGGGGCAGCGGTTAGCTGGGGTCGCGCATTTTAGCCTTTTCCCATAGCTGTTCTTAGCATTTATTTCGTAATGCACCAATCCTTCGGGCATATCGCGACAACCGGTAATCCTGATTGAACGCTCGACAAAGCCCTCCGGTCACTACTTGCACAAGCCCGTTACGGGCACGCCTGAAGACTGATAAGGAGAGCCGTGATGCCTAGCAAGAAACCGGATTCGCCGAAACAGAGCCAGCTCGCCGGTACCGACACCCCCGATCGGGCCAACACCAACCGCAAGTTGCAGGCCTTGGAAGAGAATCGCAGCGATTCGACCGGCCAGGCACTGCGGACCAACCAGGGTGTGCGCATCGCCGATAACCAGAACACGCTCAAGGCCGGGCCCCGTGGCCCCTCGCTGCTTGAAGACTTCATCATGCGCGAGAAGATTACTCACTTCGACCACGAGCGCATCCCTGAACGCATCGTGCATGCCCGGGGCACCGGTGCCCATGGCTATTTCCAGAGTTATGGCAACCACGCCGAACTGACCAAAGCGGGCTTCCTGCAGGACCCTGAGAAAGTCACCCCGGTATTCGTGCGGTTCTCCACTGTGCAAGGCCCACGCGGGTCCGGCGACACGGTGCGCGACGTGCGCGGTTTCGCCGTGAAGTTCTATACGGATGAAGGCAATTTCGACCTGGTGGGTAACAACATGCCGGTCTTCTTCATTCAGGACGCCATCAAGTTCCCGGACTTTGTGCACGCGGTCAAACCGGAGCCGCACAACGAAATCCCCACCGGTGGTTCGGCCCACGACACCTTTTGGGACTTTGTCTCACTGGTGCCCGAATCGGCCCACATGGTCATCTGGGCCATGTCCGACCGTGCCATTCCGCGCAGCCTGCGGATGATGGAAGGCTTTGGCGTGCACACGTTCCGGCTGATCAATGCCGAGGGCGTGGCGAGCTTCGTCAAGTTCCACTGGAAGCCGCGCCAGGGCGTGCACTCGCTTCTGTGGGACGAGGCCCAGAAGCTTGCAGGCAAGGACACCGACTTCCAGCGCCGGGACCTGTGGGAGGCTATCGAGACTGGCGATTATCCAGAGTGGGAACTGGGCGTGCAGATCGTGCCGGAGGCGGATGAGCACAAGTTCGACTTCGACCTGCTCGACCCTACCAAGATCATTCCCGAAGAGCTGGTGCCGGTTACGCCGCTGGGCAAGATGGTGCTCAACCGCAATCCTGACAACTTCTTCGCTGAGGTGGAGCAGGTCGCTTTCTGCCCCGGCCATATCGTGCCCGGGATCGATTTCAGCAACGACCCATTGCTGCAGGGTCGGCTGTTTTCCTATACCGACACCCAGATCAGCCGTCTTGGCGGACCGAATTTCCACCAGATCCCGATCAACCAGCCCGTTGCGCCGAACCACAACAATCAGCGCGATGCGCTGCACCAGCACGTGCTGCACAAAGGGCGCGCATCCTATGAACCTAATTCGATAGACGGCGGATGGCCGAAAGAAACCCCTCCGGCTGCTCAGGATGGAGGCTTCGAGAGTTATCAGGAGCGCATCGACGCGCACAAGATTCGCCAGCGCAGCGAGTCGTTCGGCGATCACTTCTCCCAGGCGCGGTTGTTCTTCCAGAGCATGAGCCCCACCGAGCAGCAGCACATCATCAAGGCCTACAGCTTCGAGCTGGGCAAGGTGGAGCGTGAACACATTCGTGCGCGGCAGGTGAATGAGATTCTTGCCAACATCGACCTCAAGCTGGCCGCCGCTGTCGCTGCCAACCTTGGCTTGCCGGCACCCAAGGCCGGTACGGTGCAGGTCAAGGGCAGTCAATTGGCGAAGTCGCCGGCCTTGAGCCAGATGAACCACCCAGGCGTAGTTGGTATCAAGGGCCGCAAGATCGCGGTGCTGGTGGCCGATGGTGTGGACGGCAGCAGCGTCGACAAGCTGGTCAAGGCGCTGGAGGCCGAAAGCGCCAGGCCCATGCTCCTGGGGCTGACTTCGGCGCCGGTGAAAACGGCGGACGGCAAGCAGTTGCCGGTAGATGCGTCGATGGAGGGGATGCCGTCGATCATGTTCGACGGGATTGTGGTGCCCAAAGGCGTGGACAAGGCGTTGGCTTCAAGTGGGTTGGCCAAGCACTTCCTGCTGGAGGGATACAAGCATCTCAAGGCGATGGTGTTGACCAAGGACCTGTTGAATAGCTTAGGGCTCAAGGAAGACAAGGGATTGCTGCTGGGTGATGAGCAGAAGGCAGTAGATGCCTTTGTCAAAGCGGTTGAAGGGCATCGTGTGTGGGATAGGGAGGCGGCTGCAGAATCGATTCCTGCCTGATACGGCTTCTTCGCGGGTAAACCCGCTCCCACAGATTTTATGCAAGCCGCGAGGCTGGCGCTGGACCTGTGGGAGCGGGTTTACCCGCGAAGGGATCAACGCTGATGCGGGACGAGAACCACCTGCGCCGGCATCGATCGCTGAATCTCATGCTTCTGCTTCAGCTGGAACCCGCTGTCGAGCTTGTGCACGCGCTTCTCCAGCAGGTTTTTCAGCCAAGGCGCATCCTGAGTACGCGGCACCTGGAACACCACGTCACACTGGTAATTGACCACGTCCTTGGCAATCTCATCGAGCTGGCGACGCATCGCCCGGATGTCGGTGGTCTTCAGCGCAATCACCGTGCTCGGCGCCGTAGGGTCGATCACCCGCGCTTGCGGCTTGGCCTCAGCCGCCTTCAAGGCCGCTTCGGCCTTCTCCAGCTCGGCCTTGCGCGCCTGGGTCACGGCGTCGCCGCCGGTTACGGCCGGTGCTTGCGGCATCAGCGCCCGGGCCCGCGCCAGTGCAGTGGCGGCGGCATTGACATCGCCCTTCTGCAGCACGATCTGGCTGCGTTTCAGGTAGGCCTCGGCCAGCTGGCGCTGGTTTTGCTCCAGGCGTGCGTCATCCGGCGACTGCGCCTGCAGGGCAGCCAGCTGGTCTTCGGCGGTGGCCAGCTCGTTGCTGGCGATACTCTGTTGCAGCTGCTGCCAGGCATCGGCTTGGGCAGGTGCATCGGCCTGCTCGACCGGCGCGCTGGAACACGCAGCCAGGAACAGGGAAAACGCGGCAACAAGCAGATAACGGGATGCGAACGGCTTCATTCCTGCGACTCTCTATTTGCGCAAAAAGCGAGCAAGTCTACACCCAGGTGCGCACGCTCGAAAATAAGTCTTACAGACCCTTTACCGGTGAAAAGGTTGCAGGGTGCAACTCTGTGCACCCCGGTTTTCAGCGTTTTGGCAGGGCCAGGCTCAGCAAGAATAGCACTGCCGCGCAGACCACGATCGATGGCCCGGCCGGGGTGTCCTTGAACCAGGACATGGCCAGGCCGCCGCATACGGCGGTAATGCCGAGCAGGCTGGCGCCCAGTGCCATCTGCTCTGGCGAGCGGGCGTGGCGCTGTGCCGCGGCGGCGGGAATGATCAACAGCGAGGTGATCAGCAGCACGCCGACGATCTTCATGGCCACGGCAATGACCACGGCAATCAGCAACATCAGGGCCATGCGCAGGCCCGCTACCGGCAGGCCTTCGACCATCGCCAGTTCTTCGTGCACGGTGATGGCCAGCAACGGTCGCCACAGCGCGGCGAGCAGCAGTAGGACCAGCGCGCTGCCGCCCAGGATCCACGCCAGGTCGGTGGTGCTGATGGCCAGCAGGTCGCCGAACAGGTAGGCCATCAGGTCGATGCGCACATCATGCATGAAGCTCAGCACCACCAGGCCCAGCGACAGGGTGCTGGGGGCGAGGATGCCAAGCAGCGTATCGGAGGCTAGCGGCTGGCGTTGCTGCAAGGTCACCAGCAGGATCGCCAGCAGCAGGCAGCCCACGGTCACCGCCAGGGCCGGGCTGACATCCAGCACGAAGCCCATCGCCACGCCCAGCAGCGCGGCGTGGGACAAGGTATCGCCGAAGTACGCCATGCGCCGCCACACCACGAACGAGCCGAGCGGGCCCGCTACCACTGCCAGGGAAAGACCCGCAAGCAAGGCGTAAAGAAGAAAATCAGCCATGCTTGCAGTGCTCTCCGTGAACATGGGTGCCAGGGGCGACGACCGAGCCGTGCAGGTCGTGGCTGTGGTCGTGATGGTGGTGATAGACAGCCAGGCTCGGGGCGTTCTGGCCGAACAGCTCGACAAAGGCCGGGTCGTTGCTGACTTGCTCGGGGTGGCCCGAGCAGCATACGTGGCGGTTCAGGCAGACCACCTGGTCGGTGGCGCTCATCACCAGATGCAGGTCGTGGGAGACCATCAGCACGCCGCAGCCGTGGCGGTCGCGCAGGCGGGTGATCAGGTTGTACAGCTCGGTCTGGCCGACTACGTCGACACCCTGCACGGGCTCATCGAGCACCAGCAGCTGCGGCTCGCGCAGCAGCGCGCGGGCCAGCAGCACCCGCTGCATCTCGCCACCGGAAATGGTCTGAATCGGGCTGTCGATGACCTGTTCGGCACCCACTTCCTGCAGTGCCGACAAGGCAGCCGCGCGGTCTACGCCGGGCACCAGGCGCAAGAAGCGCAGTACTGACAGCGGCAGCGTGGCATCCACCTGGATCTTTTGCGGCATGTAGCCGATACGCAGCTTCGGTTTGCGCCAGACCTTGCCGCGGTGCGGTTTGAGCAGCCCGAGTACGGCGCGCACCAGGGTAGTCTTGCCGGCACCGTTGGGGCCGATCAGGGTAACGATCTGGCCGGGCGCCACCGACAGGTCGATGCTGTCGAGCACGGCCTCGCCACCGAAACTGACGCCGACCTGCTCGAGGCGGATCAGGGCGTCGCTCATGCTGCGCTCCGGCAGTTGGCGCACAGGCCGACGATTTCCACCGTCTGGGTTTCGACGCTGAAGCCCACGCCATTGGCGCTGTTGATGATGGCGTCGCTGATGCTGTCCTGCTCCAGCTCGATGGCCACGTGGCATTCGCGGCAGATCAGGAACTGGCCCTGGTGCGCGTGCTCCGGGTGGCTGCAGCCGATGAAGGCGTTGAGCGAGGCGATGCGGTGTACCAGGCCGTTTTCCAGCAGGAAGTCCAGCGCACGGTACACAGTCGGCGGCGCAGCGCGGCGGCCGTCCTGCTCGCTGAGCACGGCGAGGATGTCGTAGGCACCCAGCGGCTTGTGGCTCTGCCACACCAGCTCCAGCACACGCCGGCGCAGTGCGGTCAGGCGCAGGCCCTGGCGCGTGCACAAGGCATCGGCTTCGGACAAGGCGCTGTGCACGCAATGGGAATGATCGTGGGGACGGTGAGCCAGCGGCGTGATGGACATGGGCAGCGACGGTTCTGGATGGAGACGTTATTATGTTACCTGTTTCTGACGAGTCGAGTATTCATCGTGTCCCGATTCCTTGTGCTTTTTGTCGCTTTCATCGCCTGCTCGGCGCAGGCCGACGTGCGCGTGCTGACCAGCATCAAACCCCTGCAGCAGATTGCCGCCGCCGTGCAGGATGGCGTGGGCAAGCCGGACGTGCTGCTGCCGCCGGGCGCTTCGCCGCACCACTATGCCCTGCGCCCGTCCGACGTGCGCAAGGTCGGCGACGCCGACCTGCTGTACTGGATCGGCCCAGACATGGAGAACTTCCTGCCGCGGGTGCTGGGCAGCCGCAGCAAGCCGACGGTGGCCGTGCAGTCGCTTTCAGGCATGAAGCTGCGCCACTTCGGTGAGGACAGCCATTCCCATGAGGAGGCGGACCAGGACGACCATGACCACGATCACCGCCCAGGCAGCCTGGATGCGCACCTGTGGCTGTCGTCGGTCAACGCCCGGGTGATCGCGGCGAAGATGGCGGCTGACTTGGCGGCGGCTGATCCTGCCAATGCGGCGCGCTACCAGAGCAACCTGAAAGCCTTCACCGAGCGCCTGGATGGCATGGATGCGCGGATCAAGGCGCGGGTGACCGGGATCGCCGGCAAGCCCTACTTCGTGTTCCATGAGGCGTTCGACTACTTCGAGTCGGCCTATGGCCTGCAGCACACTGGCGTGTTCAGTGTGGCGTCGGAGGTGCAGCCGGGCGCGCAGCATGTGGCCGCGATGCGCAAGCGTCTGCAGGAAGTGGGCAAGACCTGTGTGTTCAGCGAGCCACCGCTGCGGCCGCGCCTGGCCGAGACACTGACGGCCGGGCTGCCGGTGCGGTTGGCGGAGCTGGATGCCTTGGGCGGGACCGATCCGGTGGATGCCAAGGGCTATGAGCGCCTGCTCGAGAAGCTCGGTGGTGACCTCGCAGGTTGCCTGGAGCAGTTGTAAGCCTGTTCCGGCCTCTTCGCGGGCTTGCCCGCGAAGAAACAGATGCGGTCTAGAGGGCGAACGGCAGGTGCAATGCCACCTGCTGGCGCTGCGCCAAGCGCACCTCGAACTCGCTCGGGTCGTGGATCATCACATCCATCCCGGCAAACGATTCTGCGGCAATCAGGCGCGACAGCCAGAAGCGCACGCAGCCTACCCGCAACATTTCCGGCCACAGCTCGGCTTCGGCAGCGGTAAACGGCCGCAGCGCCGCATAGGCCCCCAGCAGTGCCTGTGCGCGCGGCACATCGATCGCACCGTGGTCATCCAGGCACCAGTCGTTCACGGTGATGGCGATGTCATACAGCATCGGCCCGGAGCAGGCGTTGTAGAAGTCGATGACACCGGTCAGGTGAGTGCCTTCGAACATCACGTTGTCGCGGAACAGGTCGGCGTGCAGGTTGGCACGCGGCAAGGCCATGATCGGCGCCTTGTGCGCGGTGATCTCGTCCAGCGCCGGTTGCAGCAGCGCAGCCTGCTCGGGGCTCAGGCGCGGCAGCAGTTCGGCACCCGAGGCCAGCATCCAGTCCAGGCCTCGGTCGGTACGGCGCTCGATGATGCGTTCGCGGGTGGCCAGGTGAATGTGCGCCAGCAGCTCGCCCACCTGGGCGCAGTGCTGGGGGTTCGGCGCCTTGATGTGCTTGCCCGACAGCCGCGGCTGCAGCAAGGCCGGCTTGCCGCACAGTTCGCGCAGGGCATTGCCGTCACGGTCACGCAGGGCGTAGGGCACCGGCATGTCGGCATTGTGCAGCACGTCGAGCAGGTCGATGAAGAACGGCATGTCCTCGACCGGCCCGCGCTCGACCAGCGTCAGGACGAACTCACCCTGTTCGAGGCTGACGAAGAAGTTGCTGTTTTCGGTACCGGCGGCAATGCCCTGAAAGTCGAGCAGACGGCCCAGCTCGTACGGCGCCAGAAAGGTTTCCAGCTCAGGCCGGGTCACGGGGGTGAAGACTGACATGATGAAAAAATGCCCATACGGGCACTTCCGCCGGGAAGTGCCGGGTTGATGTGAACGGTGCGCGCGTCAGATTACCACTCGAAGATCTTCCAGGACGGGATCAGCATGTCCGGTTGGTCGGAACGAATGAAGTTGGCATCGGTGCCATCGGCGCGGACCAGGAAATACGGCTTGCCGTTTTTCGGCGTGATCTTGATCGCATACAGGAAGCCGTTTTGCCGGTATTCCTGGATGGTTTTATCGCCTTCCGTGCGAATGGTGACATCGGGATCGGCCGATGGCGCGTCGTCCGCCGCGAGGGTGACGACTGGCATGGTTGCCAGCAGGCCCAGCAGTAACAAGCGATTGAGTGTACGCATGATAACCTAGTCCCTTTGTCGTCATTGATCCGGCTATTCTAGCTCCGGACCCGCCGAAAAGGTTGATTCTGCTCATGAGCCAAGCGCCCCTCGTCCTGGTGGACGGTTCCTCCTACCTCTACCGCGCCTTTCACGCGCTACCGCCGCTGACCACTTCCAAGGGCATGCCGACCGGTGCGGTCAAGGGTGTGCTGAACATGCTCAAGAGCCTGCGCAAGCAATACCCCGACAGCCTGTTCGCCGTGGTCTTCGACGCCAAGGGCGGGACCTTCCGTGATGCCATGTTCGCTGAGTACAAGGCCAACCGGCCGAGCATGCCCGATGACCTGCGCGTGCAGGTCGAGCCGCTGCATGCCAGCGTCCGGGCATTGGGTTACCCGCTGCTGTGCGTCGAAGGCGTCGAGGCCGATGACGTGATCGGCACCCTCGCCCGCAGCAGCGCGACTCAGGGCCGGCCGGTGATCATCTCGACCGGCGACAAGGACATGGCGCAACTGGTGGACGGCCACGTGACCCTGGTCAACACCATGACCGGCAGCGTGCTGGACGTGGCCGGCGTGCACGAGAAATTCGGCGTTGGCCCGGAACACATCATCGACTTCCTCGCCCTGATGGGTGACAAGGTCGACAATATTCCGGGCGTGCCCGGCGTCGGCGAGAAAACTGCAGTTGGCCTGCTGACCGGAATCGGCGGTGGCCTCAGCGACCTGTACGCCAACCTCGACAAGGTCCCGACCCTGGCCATCCGCGGCGCCAAGACCCTGCCGGCCAAGCTCGAAGAGCACCGCGACTCGGCGTTTCTGTCCTACGAACTGGCCACCATCAAGTGCGACGTGCCGCTGGATGTGGAAGTCGAGGCGCTGGTTTGCGGCGAGCCTGACCGCGAGGCGCTGCTGGCGCTGTACACCGAAATGGAGTTCAAGAGCTGGGTCGCCGAGGTGCAGCGCGATGCGGCCAGGGCCGGCGATGTCGCCCCTGTGGTCGAAGCGCCGGTCGCCAACGTCGAGCCCAAGTACGAAACCATTCTCGACCAGGCCCGCTTCGACGCCTGGTTGGAGAAGCTGCGCCAGGCGCCGCTGTTCGCCTTCGACACCGAGACCACCAGCCTGGACGCCCAACAGGCGCAGCTGGTGGGCCTGTCGTTTGCCGTCGAGCCCCATGAAGCGGCCTATGTGCCCCTGGCCCACGACTACGAAGGCGCCCCGACCCAGCTAGACCGCGAGGCTGTGCTGCTGGCACTGAAGCCGCTGCTGGAAGACCCGGCCAAGGCCAAGGTCGGGCAGAACGCCAAGTACGACATCAACATCCTCGCCAACAACTCGCCCGCCATCGAGATGCGCGGCGTGGCCTACGACACCATGCTCGAGTCGTACGTGCTCAACTCCACCGCCACCCGTCATGACATGGACAGCCTGGCGCTGAAGTACCTCGACCACACCACCATCGCCTTCGAGGACATCGCTGGCAAGGGTGCCAAGCAGCTGACCTTCAACCAGATCAACCTGGACAAGGCCGGCCCTTATGCCGCCGAGGACGCCGACATCACCCTGCGCCTGCACCACGCGCTGCAGGCGCGTTTGGCGCAGACGCCGAGCGTGCAGCCGGTACTGATGGACATCGAGATGCCGCTGGTGCCGGTGCTGGCCAAGATCGAGCGCCAGGGCGCGCTGGTCGATGCCGCGTTGCTGCAGGTGCAAAGCGGTGAGCTGGGCGTGAAGATGGCCGAACTGGAGCAACGTGCCTACGCGCTGGCCGGCGAGGAGTTCAACCTTGGCTCGCCCAAGCAATTGGGCGCGATTCTGTATGACAAGCTGGGCATGCCGGTGCTGAGCAAGACCGCCAAGGGCCAGCCCTCCACCGCTGAAGCGGTGCTCGACGAACTTGCCGAGCAGGGCTACCCGCTGCCCGAGGTGCTGATGCAGTACCGCAGCCTGAGCAAGCTCAAGAGCACCTACACCGACAAGCTGCCAGGGCAGATCAACCCGCGCACCGGGCGTATCCACACGTCCTACCAGCAGGCCGTGGCCGCCACCGGGCGCCTGTCGTCCAGCGATCCGAACCTGCAGAACATCCCGATCCGCACCGCCGAGGGGCGGCGCATTCGCCAGGCCTTCGTTGCCAGCCCCGGCTACAAGCTGCTGGCGGCGGACTATTCGCAGATCGAACTGCGCATCATGGCCCACCTGGCCAAGGATGAAGGCCTGCTGCATGCCTTCCGCAACGATCTGGACGTGCACCGCGCGACGGCAGCGGAAGTGTTCAGCGTGGCGCTGGAAGACGTCACCACCGACCAGCGCCGCAGCGCCAAGGCCATCAACTTCGGCCTGATCTACGGCATGAGTGCGTTCGGCCTGGCCAAGCAGATTGGCGTCGACCGCAAGCAGTCGCAGGATTACATCGACCGCTACTTCGCCCGCTACCCGGGCGTGCTGGCCTACATGGAGCGCACCCGCGCCCAGGCCGCCGAGCAAGGCTTCGTCGAAACCCTGTTCGGCCGCCGCTTGTACCTGCCAGACATCAACGCCAAGAACCCGGCCCTGCGCAAAGGCGCCGAGCGCACGGCAATCAACGCGCCGATGCAGGGCACCGCCGCCGACATCATCAAGCGCGCCATGGTCAACGTCGACAACTGGCTGAGCGAGAGCGGCCTGGATGCGCGGGTGATCCTGCAGGTGCACGACGAACTGGTGCTGGAAGTACGTGAAGACCTGGTCGACCAGGTGAAAGATGAAATCCGCACGCAAATGAGCAACGCCGCGCAACTGGATGTTCCGCTGGTGGTCGAAGCAGGTGTTGGTTCGAATTGGGACGAAGCTCACTGATTGAGCTGGGAAAGATGTGTAGGATCTGCGACGTGGTGACGCGGATCCTGGTATGGCTTGATGCCATTAGTTCGGGAGTTTCATGAAACTATCGCAAATAGTTTTGAGGGCTCCGGAACTAAACCGGTGAAGTGGAACTCAGAGTAACTGAATGGCTGGTGAAGCCTTTCGATGCTCCTATGTTGTGTTAAGTGTTGGCAGATACCTGGACCCCGCCCTAGCGGTCCAGACTTGGACCCCGAACTTCCCCCTCCCCATACGAAGTCCGGGGTTTTTTTTGCCCGGAATTTGAGTATCGGTCCCTGTGGGCACCCACAGGGACCGGATACAGGTCAGGCTACTGGCTTGTCTTCCAGCTCCATCCAGTCCGCCAGTACCCGGTAGGCCTCTTCCAGGCCCAGGCGCTTGGGTGCCGAGAACAGCTGGATGGTCGCCGCGTCACCCCACCCCTTGCGAATCTCCGACTGCACCTTGAGCAAGGTGTTCTTGCCCGCACCGTGGGTCAGCTTGTCGGCTTTGGTCAGCAGGATGTGCATCGGCATGCCGCTGGCCTTGGCCCAGTCGAGCATCATCTTGTCGAAGTCGGTCATCGGGTGACGCACATCCATCATCAAAATGATGCCTTTCAGGCAATCACGGCTGCCCAGGTAGGCCTCCAGGTGCTTCTGCCAGTGTTGCTTCAGCGGAATCGGGACTTTTGCATATCCGTAGCCCGGCAGGTCGACCAAACGCCGTTCATCGTCCAGACTGAAGAAATTCAACAGCTGGGTGCGCCCTGGGGTTTTCGAGGTACGCGCCAGGCTGGCATGAGTCAGGGTATTGAGGGCGCTGGATTTGCCGGCGTTGGAACGGCCGGCAAAAGCCACCTCGTAACCCTGGTCGTCCGGGCATTGTTCGACCTTGGCAGCGCTGAGGGCGAATTTGGCTCTCTGGCAGAGGCCGAGGATGGGGTTATTGACTTGCATGGGATTTCCGATGTGGGTGTTGCCAAAGCCTAGGCCGGCAAGCGGTGTCGTTTCCGTTTGGATGGCGGAAGTATATAATGCCCCAGTTTTTGTGTGCTCATTCTCCCAGCGAAGGGGAATGGGCATGGGGTGTCGAACAATAGCTCGCGCATCAGAACGCAGCGCGTCCCCCAACCCTGTCAGGTCGTTTCGCATGGCGAAATGGCTGCTAGCTGTCGGTATGTTCCTGCCGTTTTTCAGCGCACAGGCTACACAGGATCCCGAGGCGTTGTACAACCGCACGTGTGCGGCCTGTCACGCCGGGCAGTTGCCACAGGCACCCAAGAAGGGTGACCCGGCAGCTTGGGAGCCAAGGCTGGCGCAAGGCATGGAGCAGCTGGTAGTGCATGTTACCCAGGGTTTCAAGGCTATGCCGCCGCGTGGATTGTGCATGGACTGCAGTGCCGAGGACTACCGTTTGGTCATCCTTTGGATGAGCGGCAGTCCCGATACATAACATTTCACCCTTAGCCGTGTTGGATTAGCTGATGAACAAATTAGTCGTGAGTCTGCTGTTGACCCTGGGTGTCGCAGGTGCGGCCACTGCTGCGGAACCCATCAAAGGCGATGCCGCCGCCGGCCAGGCCAAGACAGCCGTCTGTGGTGCCTGCCACAACCCCGACGGCAACAGCCTGGCGCCGAACTTCCCGAAACTGGCCGGCCAGGGCCAGAGATATCTGGAAAAACAATTGCACGACATCAAGTCGGGCAAGCGCACCGTGCTGGAAATGACCGGCATGCTGGCCAACTTCAGTGACCAGGACCTGGCCGATATCGCCGCCTGGTTCTCCAGCCAGAAGGGCAGTGTCGGGGCGGCCGATCCCAAGCTGGTCGAACGCGGCCGCGCGCTGTTCAATGGCGGCAACCTGGAAAAAGGCATGCCTGCCTGCACCGGTTGCCACTCTCCCAACGGCGCAGGTATTGCCCTTGCCGGTTTCCCGCACCTGGGCGGCCAGCATTCGCAGTACGTGACCAAGCAGCTCACCGACTTCCGCGAAGGCAACCGCACCAACGACGGCGATGCGATGACCATGCGCACCATCGCCGGCAAGCTGAGCAACCATGAGATCGAAGCGCTGGCCAGCTACATCCAGGGCCTGCATTAACGTTCGGTTAATGCGGTAACGCTAAAGATGAAAGGGCGGCGCGGACCGCCCTTTTTTCTGTCCGCAGCCGTTACACTACAGAACTCGGGCCCTTCGCCACCGGTCACAGCACAGGTCGCGTCGAGGCGACCAATGAATGCTCAGGAGTAAAGCATGCGTAAACTGATTCTCAGCGCCGCGCTGGTCGCTGCCAGCGTCTTCGGTATGACTGCCGTCCAGGCCGCAGAGCCTGCCACTGCCGGCAAGGAATACATCGAGCTGAGCAACCCTGTTCCGGTATCCCAGCCAGGCAAGATCGAAGTGGTCGAGCTGTTCTGGTATGGCTGCCCACACTGCTACCACTTCGAGCCAACCATCAACCCATGGGTCGAGAAACTGCCCAAGGACGTCAACTTCAAGCGCGTACCAGCCATGTTCGGCGGCCCATGGGACGCCCACGGCCAGATGTTCCTGACCCTCGAAGCCATGGGTGTCGAGCACAAGGTTCACGCCGCGGTCTTCGACGCCATCCAGAACCAGCGCAAGCGCCTGACCGACCCGAACGACATGGCCGATTTCCTTGCCACCCAGGGTGTCGACAAGGACAAGTTCCTCGCCACCTTCAACTCGTTCGCCATCAAGGGCCAGGTCAACCAGGCCAAGGAACTGGCGAAGAAGTACGAGATCACCGGCGTACCGAGCATGGTGGTCAACGGCAAGTACCGCTTCGACCTGGGTACCGCCGGCGGGCCGGACGGCGTACTGAACGTTGCCGACCAGCTGATCGCCAAGGAGCGCGCCGCTAAGTAAGCGGCGAACCCCATGCGCCGCTTCAGAACCGCGCGTGGCATTGGCCTGCACCAGCCGCAGGTCAACGAGCATCACCTGCAGGCCCCTGGCCTGCCCGAGGATGGTCGTCTGCGGCTGCTCAGCTTCAACATCCAGGTGGGCATCAGTACCGAGCGCTACCGGCATTACCTGACCCGCAGCTGGCAGCACCTGCTGCCGCACACCGGGCGGGCCGGCAACCTGAAGAAAATCGGTCAGTTGCTCAACGACTTCGACCTGGTGGCCCTGCAGGAGGCCGATGGCGGCAGCCTGCGCTCAGGCTACGTCAACCAGGTGGAGCACTTGGCCCAACTGGGTTCCTTTCCTTATTGGTACCAGCAGCTCAATCGCAACCTCGGGCGTTTTGCCCAGCACAGCAATGGCGTGCTCAGCCGCATCAAGCCACAACTGCTCGAAGATCACCCGCTGCCCGGCCCGGCCGGCCGTGGTGCGATCCTGGTGCGTTTTGGCGAGGGTGAGGATGCGCTGATCGTGGTCATGATGCACCTGGCCCTGGGTGCCAAGACTCGCGCCCTTCAACTGGGCTACATTCGCGAATTGATCGGCGGCTACCGCCATCAGGTACTCATGGGCGACATGAATACCCACGCCACCGACCTGCTCGAGCATTCGCCCCTCCGCGATCTGGGCCTGATCGCACCACAGGTCGAAGCCACCTTCCCCAGCTGGCGCCCGCAGCGCTGCCTGGACCACATCCTGCTCAGCCCAAGCCTGACCCTGGAGCGGGTCGAGGTGCTGGCGCAGCCGATTTCCGACCATCTTCCCGTTGCGGTAGAGATCCGATTGCCTGATGCACTGACTGTGGATACGCTGCCGGTCTTGAGCTAGATCAGCTAAACCGCGGCAAGCCCTCAAGTGTTCGAGGCGCGCGCCGACAGCGTGTAATTACACAGCCCACAGATGCATTACCCGTCGCGGATCCAGGCATGACCGAAGAAGCCGAGCGCTGGAAAGAAAAATACCTTAAAAGCATCGAACAGCAGGAAAAGCTCGAACGCCGCTGGAACGCGCGCCTCGACCTGCTGCGCCGTGGCCTGGTGCGCAGCACTCTGGCGGCCGAAGGCAGCGACAAGGTCGTCGACCAGTACATGAAGGAAATGCGCGAGGTCATCCGCAGCGACAACATGGACGCCGGCCTGGCCGGGTTGATCCCGCGCTTGGAAAAGGCGGTGTTGGACTCCGAGCAGCGCCGGGAAACCCGCATGAATCAGGTCAGTGATGCCCTGAATGCGCTGGTTACCCAGCTTCAAGGCTTGCCGCTGCCCGGTGAAGTTGCCCGGCCGCTGAAAAAGCTGGCGAAGAAGCTCGATGGTGGGGTCGCCCAGTCACGTGAGTTGCCGCCGCTGCTGGGTGAGCTCAGTGGCCTGCAAGGTCGAGCCCTTTCATCCCTGAGCAAGCCGGATGACGAGGCCCGTCCTGGCTTCCTGCAGCGCCTGTTCGGTAACCGCGACAACGAGCCCCAGCCAGAGACCGCTGAGTCTGCGCAACCTGCGCCTGAAGTTGCGCCGGCCGAAGCCAAGCCGCAGCCGGATGGGCCTGTGCTGGTGGACTTGCCGCCGCGTGATGCGGACGAGCTGCAACCTCTGGCTGCCGCCGCGCCTGCCCCGGAGCCTGAGGAAGCTGCGCAGCCGGAGTTGATTGCACAGCCACATACCGTTGAACAACCGGTAGTGGTCCAGCCTGAAGCTGAGCTGCAGGCCGATGAAGCTCCCGACCTGCAGGAACAGCCTGAGCAGCCGACAGTCCCGGTGCCGGCGACACTCGAAGAAGTATTCGGTGAGGACGGCCCCTACTCCCTTCCCGATGCGGTGGAGCCGCCGTACAGCCAGGTCGCAGCGCACATCGAACAGACTCTGATCGGCCTGCTCGACGACCTCAGCCTGCCGGAACGCCACAAGGCCCAGGCCCTGGAAATGCGCGAGCGGGTGGCACGCGGGCTGAACTGGTACGAACTGATCCCGGTCCTCGATGACCTGGCCGTGCTCATGCTGGCGATCACCGACAGCGGGCAGCACGAATTCGAAACTTACCTTCAGCAGCTCAACGAACGCCTCGACAGCTTCCAGAGCCACCTGCACGAAGCCAGCGCCGGCCATGCCGACAACAGTTCCGCCGCGCGCGAGCTGGACAGCCAGCTGCGCGAACAGGTCGATGGTCTGCAAAGCAGCGTGCAGGGCGCCGTGGATGTGGACAGCCTCAAGCACATCCTGGAAAACCGCCTGGAAACACTGCTTGGCACCATGGACGAGCACCAGCATGAGCGTGACCGCCGCGAGCAGGAGCTTGCCGGGCGCCTGCAGGGCCTGGCCGAGCGGGTCGCGAGCATGGAGCAGGAAGCGCTTGGCTATCGTGAACACCTGGAGGAACAGCGGCAGAAGGCGTTGATCGACCCGCTGACGGGCTTGCCCAATCGCGCGGCCTGGACCGAGCAGGTGGAGCGCGAAATGCTCGACTGGCAGGAAAGCGGTGGTCACCTGGCCATGGCAATTCTCGATCTGGACCATTTCAAGCGCATCAATGACAGTTACGGTCACCTGGCCGGCGACAAGGTGCTGAAGATCGTTGCCGACCAGCTGCGCAAGCGCCTGCGCGCACGTGATTTCATCGCCCGGTTCGGCGGCGAAGAGTTCGTGCTGTTGCTGCCGCAGACGTCTCCTGCAGCCGCTGCCCAGGTTGCTGAAGCGCTACGCGCGGCGATCGAGGCCTGTCCCTTCCACTTCAAGGGCGAGCGCGTGGTAATCACCACCTCTATCGGATTGAGTGCCTTCCGCTCAGGCGAGCGTGGCGACCAAGTGCTGAAACGGGCTGACGCTGCACTCTATCGGGCCAAGGACTCTGGAAGAAACCGGGTGGAGCAAGGATAAGTCTGATACGTCAGTATCCGTTATCCTATTGCATTACCAACATTGCCTTGGCTTTTCCCATGAAAGCGTTGCTATCCGCATTGCTGCTTTTGACGTTGGCCGGTTGCTCGACCGGCCTGCACATCGACCGCAGCCACCCTTCGGCCAACCAGGACAACCGTATCCAGTTCGTCGTCCTGCACTATACCAATGCCTCGCTGGAACGTTCGCTGGCGTTGTTGACCCATGGTGAAGTCAGCGCTCATTACCTCATCGGCGATGGTCCGGGCACCATCTATCAACTGGTCGACGAGAACCGTCGCGCCTGGCATGCCGGTGACAGCCAGTGGCAGGGGCGCACCTGGCTGAACTCCAGCTCCATCGGCATCGAGATCGTCAACCCAGGGTTCGACGATACGGCCAATGGCCGCGTCTGGTACCCCTACAGCGAGGCGCAGATCCAGTCGTTGATCGCTTTGCTCAAGGACATCGTCAAGCGCAACAACATCGAGCCGCGGCACATCATCGGGCACAGCGACATCGCCCCTGCGCGCAAGCTCGACCCTGGTCCGTTGTTCCCCTGGAAGCGTCTGGCGGATGCAGGTCTCGGCGTCTGGCCTGAAGCCAATGCCGTAGCGCGCCAGCAGGCCTATTTCAACGTCAACCCACCGACCATCGGCTGGTACCAGCAGGAACTGGCGCGCTTTGGCTATGCCATCGAGCAGACCGGGCAGCTCGATGTGGCCACGCGGAACGTCATCGCCGCCTTCCAGATGCACTTCCGCCCGCAGCGTTTCGACGGCACGCCGGACGCGCAGACCGCAGCCATGCTATCGGTGCTCAACCGCATGCGTTAAAGAGAGTTGCATTCGGGCGCCAAACGGCAGAGCCGATTCTCATTCCAGTTGCTATACCTTGTTAATCAACTGGATGCTGCCCATGTCTGCCCTGATTTCTGCATTGCGCCAATTTTTTTACCGCCCCTGGATGCTGGCCTCCCTGGCAGCGTTGGCCAGCGCCGCAGTATTGCTGACCGCCAGCATCGGTATTGCGCTGCAGCAGATGAAGGAAAGCGAGAGCGCGCAGATGAACGCCCAGGGTGAGCGCTTTCTCGACCGCCTGGAGCAGGTGTTCGGCCAGCTGCGCGAGGGTGTCGACGAACTGCAGGCGCAGTCGCTGCGTGGCTGCAGCCCGGCGATGATCTCGGTGTTGCAGCAAGTCGGCCTGGGTTCGCGCTTCATCTATGAAGCAGCCTATGTGGATGCCAATGTCGCCTGCTCCAACCGTGGTGGGGCCAGGGCTTTCGTGCCAACGCGCGCGCCGGATATTCAAGGCCCGACCTATAGCTACTGGCTCAATACCACTACTGAGCCGAACGAAAACCTCGCTGCATTGATGCTGGCGCGGGGTAACTTCCTGGTTTCCACCTCACGCGGGCACCTGACCGATGTGGTCGACCTGCCACCGGGCGGCAGCTTGCTGGTAGTGCTGGATAACGGCACTCGTGCAATCCCTGTGCTGGGCCCCCCCCAGGCTTGGCCGCCGACTAGTGGCTGGCCACCACCCAGCCAGAAGGCCTTGTTCGAGCTGCGCGATCGGTTGGTCTATCGCATGCCGACCAAGTCGCCGGACTACCAACTGGTGCTGATCGCACCGCGGGCCAGCCTGCCTTTACGCATGAACGGTATGCTCTGGCTGCTGTTCCCGGGCAGCGTGCTGGCGGCCTGCTGTATCGGCTGGCTGGTGCTGCAGCTGATCCTGCAGCGGCGTTCGATGAGTTCCGAACTGCAGAATGCCCTGCGTCGGGGCGAGCTGCAGGTGCTGTATCAGCCGATCATCGAGCTCGACAGCCGTCGCTGTGTCGGTGCCGAGGCCCTGGTGCGCTGGCGGCGCCCGGACGGTTCACTGACCAGCCCGGATCTGTTCATTCCACTGGCGGAAAACACCGGGCAGATCCGCCAGATCACCGATTTCGTGCTGCAACGTGTGCTTGAGCAGCTGGGCCAGCTGCTGCGCTCACATCGCAATCTTTATATCTCGGTGAACCTGGCTGCCTGCGACGTGATGGTGCCGCGCATTGGCCGGGTGGCAGCGCGGCTGCTGGCGCTTCATCGCGTCGCGGCCAGCCAGATTGCCTTTGAAGTCACCGAACGCGGTCTGATCGATGTGGTGGTGGCGCGGGATAACCTGCAAGCCCTGCGTGCGGTCGGGCACCAGGTGCTGATCGACGATTTCGGCACGGGCTATTGCAGCCTCGCCTACCTGCAGACCTTGCCGGTGGACTGCCTGAAGATCGACAAGGCGTTCATCGACGCCCTGGGGCACGACGCCGCCAGCAGCGGGGTAGCGCCGCACATCATTCGCATGGCCCATGACCTGCACCTGCGAGTGATTGCCGAAGGCATCGAGTGCGAGGCGCAGGCGGTGCTGCTCAACAGCGAGGGCGTGAATTATGGGCAGGGCTGGCTGTTTGCCCATCCGCTCAATGCCCGGCAGTTCGCCGAGCTGGTAACCCGTGGCCGGCAACCACGGAGGGCGCGGATCGATGATGAGCCGTGAGCGCGGGTAAAGTCAGGCTGGCAGGGCCATGTAGAACTGTGTGCCCTGCCCTGGCCGGGAAAACACGCCCATGCGCCCGCCATGCAACTGTACGATCTCCTTGCACAGTGCCAGCCCCAACCCGGCGCCTCCTTTCTTGCGCCCCACCTGTACGAACGGCTCGAAGATCCGCCCCTGCTGCCCGTAGGCAATGCCTTCACCATTGTCCTCGACACTGATGATTACCCGCTCCGCGTGCCGCCGCGCATGCAGGCGGATACGCCCGCCACTGGCGGTATGGCGGATGGCGTTGTGCAGAAGGTTGTCCAACACCCGGTCGAGTTGCGCGACGTCGGCCTGGATACGCGGCAGCGGCGGCTCCAGGGCCTTGATCAGCTCGATCCGCTTGTTGGCGGCCTGTTCGCTGAAGCGTGCCTGCGCCCTGTCGAGCAGTTCATCGATGGCGCATGGGGCAAGCTCGAGCTTCTGCAGGCCGCTCTGGTAGCGCGAGAAGTTGAGCAGGTCGTTGATCAGTTGGGTCAGGCGCTGCATTTCTTCGCCGATGGTCTCCAGCAGATCGCTTTCGCGAGCCTCGGGCGGGAACTTCAAGCGCTCGCGTAGCAGGCCGAATGCCATGTGCATGCCTGTCACCGGTGTGCGCAATTCATGGGACGCACGCAACACGAACTCACTGCGCACACGTTCGAAGGCGCGTTGCTCGGTGACATCGTGCAAGACCATCACCGCGCCCAGAATCGGCCCTTGCGGATGACTGACGGGGGTCAGGCTATAGGTCAGCAGGCGAGATTCTTCATCAACCTCAATGCTCAGGTCTTCCGGTGGCCGATCCAGGCTGCCGCCGCGCAGTACCTGGCGCAACTGTTGCTCCAGCTCCGGGCGCTGCAGGGCCTCGGCCAGGCCACTGCCGACCCGGCTGTCGCTCCAGCCCAGCTGCCGCTGGGCGACCGGGTTGAGGTGCTCGAGATGCCCTTGGCGGTCGATGATCAGCAAACCATCGTCGATGCTGTCGAGCACAGCCTGCAGCCGCTGCTGGCCCGCCAGCAGTTCATCGACATTGGTTGCCTGGTGCTTGCGCAGGGCATCGGCCATCAGCCCGAAGCGGCGGGTCAGCTGGTTCAGCTCGATGGCCTGGGTGACCGGCAAGGTGATTTCGAAATCACCCTGGCCGAGCTGGTCGGCGGCCTTGGCCAGCGCTTCGATCGGCTGGCCGAAGCGGCGGGCGATGTTGTGCGCGGTGATGAATCCGAGCACCAGCACCACCAGGCCCATCAGGCCGAGTACCCCACTGACCAGCAAGGCGCGGTCACGAGTGTGCTCTTCGCTGCGGGTCATGAAGTCGAGGGCTTGCTTGTGCGAATCGATCAGGTCGGTACGCACTTGGTTGAATGCCGCGCCCAGTGGTTGTTCCATGCCCATGCTGCGGGCCGGCGTCGGGCTGTCGCGATAAGCCTGGATGAAGGCCTGGTAGTTGCTGCTGGCCTTACTGAAGCCGGTGCGTTCACCCCCTTGCGCCAGCCCCTGGTTGAGTAGCTCCTGAAAATTGTCCTGCAGGGGGCGCAGGTTGTCCTGAGTGGTGTCTTCGTCCAGTAGCAGGGTCAGTTGTTCGCCGAGGTTCTGCCGAAGCTTCAGGCCCACTTCCAGCGCGTTGGTGGTTTCGCGCACTGACTGTTGCTGCACCGTGGCCATCTGCAGCACGCTCACCAACCCCAGCAACAAGCCCAGCAGGGCCACGGTCACCAGGGCCGAGATACTGAGGAACAGCCGCGTGCGCAGCTTCATTGGCAGCCTCACAGGTTGTACTGCTTGCGCTTGCGGTAGAGCGTGGAGGCGTCGATGCCGAGGGTCTTGGCAGCTTGATCGAGGGTGTCGCTGGTGGCCAGCACGGCGCCGATGTGCGCGCGTTCCAGCTCGTCCAGGCTCATGGCTGCGCCTACCTTGGGCGCGCTGCCTGCCGGTTGTTCGCCCATTCCCAGGTGGCTGATTTCCACACGCTCCTGCGGGCAGATGATGCTGGCGCGCTCGATCACGTTGCGCAGTTCGCGGATGTTGCCCGGCCAGCGGTAGTTGAGCAGCGCGCTGCGCGCCTCGTCGCTGAAGCCACGGGCCGGGCGGGAGTATTCCTTGACGAAGCGGGCCAGGAAGCGGTCGGCCAGGGTCAGGATGTCCTCGCTGCGCTCGCGCAGCGGCGGCAGGTGCAGGGTAATGACGTTGAGGCGGTACAGCAGGTCTTCGCGGAAGCGGTTCTCGCGCACCATGTCATCAAGGTTGAGGTTGGTCGCGGCGAGAATGCGCACGTCGGCGCGGCGGGTGACCGGGTCGCCTACCCGCTCGTACTCCTTGTCCTGGATGAATCGCAGCAGCTTGGGCTGCAAGGTCAGGGGGAAATCGCCGATTTCATCGAGGAACAGCGTGCCGCCGTCCGCCTGGTTGACGCGACCCAGAGTGCTTTCGCTGGCACCGGTAAATGCCCCGCGGGTATGGCCGAACAATTCACTCTCCATCAGCTCGGCGTTCAGCGATGGGCAGTTGATGGTCACGCAGGCTTTGCGTGCCCGCTTGCTCCAGCCGTGGATGGCACGGGCCAGCTCGCCCTTGCCGGTACCCGACTCACCGAGAATGAGGATGTTGGCATCGGTACTGGCCACCTGGCGGGCGGTTTCCAGCACGGCCATCATCGCCGGGCTGTGTGAGTCGAGTCCGTCCTTGGGTTTGCGCACTTCGCCTTCAAGGGCCTCCAGGCGCGCCGACAGTTGACGGACTTCCAGCTGCTTGGCGGTGGCCAGGCGCAGCTGGTCGGGGCTGCAGGGTTTGACCAGGTAATCGGCGGCGCCGGCCTGGATGGCATCGACGGCGGTGTCGATCGCCGAATGCGCGGTGACGATCACCACGCGCATCCAGGGGGCCTGAATACGCATCTGCGCCAGCACATCGAGACCATTGTCCTCGCCCAGGCGCAGGTCGAGGAAGCACAGGTCGAACACCTGGCGCTGCAGCAATGCGTCCGCCTGCGCAGCACTGTTGGCCGTGGCCACGCTGTAGCCTTCGTCTTCAAGGCAGTAGCGGAAGGTGCGCAGGATCGCGGACTCGTCATCCACCAGCAGAATGCGGCCTTGGTTGTCCTGGGCTGACTCCATTTCCTGCGCTCCTTCGGATAGTTCTTCAATTAGTGTGGGAAAAATCGGGCAAGTTGCACGGTCAATTGTGAAGGAATCTGTCCTTTGCATGCTAGCCAATGGCCAAACGGGACCGTGATGCCGGATATCTCGATGATTTTCTTAGAGCTGCGCGCTGGCACATTGGTTGCGACGATTTTCTGCTTTTGCCAACTAAAAGGAGGTACACCCGTGTCCCTTACCATCCGAATGGCCGTGTTGTCGGCCACCCTGCTGTCCGTTTGCACAGCTGCGTCAGCCGACCCTGTTCAGGACGCCCGCCTGGAGGGCTCGCTGCAAACCGCGCTGGCCCTCAACCAGATGCTCAATCCGTTCCGCATCAAGGTCGAGGTCGATGGCCAGCAGGCTCGCCTTTCCGGTGAAGTCGAGAACGGCGTCGAGCGCGAGTTGGCCGAGCAGCTGGCCCTGGCCACACGCGGTATCGAGCAGGTCGACAACCAGTTGCGGGTCAACGCCGAACTGGTCGAGCGCCCGCTGGAGCTGCGTGCCTACGCCCAGCGGTTGGAGGATGCGACATTGGCGGCGGTGATCCGCGCCCGATTGTTGTGGAGCAAGGCCACGGAGAAATCACCTATCGAGGTGCAAAGCGAAAATGGCGTAGTGACATTGCGTGGAAAAGTCGACAGTGCCGAGGCCAAGGAGCTGGCAGGTGTGGTGGCGCGCACCACCGACGGCGTGCACCTGGTCAACAACCTCGTCAGCATGGATACCGCAGCCATGGCGAAGGCAAGGGAAACCCCCGTTGACGCTACGAGTGGGGCGCAGCCGAGCGACGGCTGGGTGGTTGACAAGATTCAGACCAGCTTCCGCTTCAGCCGCAATCTGGACGGCCTGAACATCAAGGTGGCCAGCGAACAAGGCATGGTCCGGCTGACCGGAGAGGTGGTCAGCAGCGAGCAGAAGACCATCGCCGTGGATATCGCGATGCAGATCATCGGTGTGCGGGGTGTCGACGCCGATCTGCTCAAAGTGGCAACCAAGGTCGAGGGCTGAATCGTGCAATTCGCACGACGCCAGCTGGGGCATCGTGCAGGATACGTCCTCAATGGTAGTGCGCCATGAATGTAACTGATTGATTTATAAGTATTTTATTTTAATTGCCGGGCTGGCATGCAGGCTGCAATTACTTGTTCAGGTTTGAACAGAAAAATTACAGCAGGAGAAGCCGGCATGAACCGCCCATCCGTCAACAGCTCGCTGAATGCCGCACTTCCTGTGCGCCAGTTCTTGATCCTTGGCATGGCGTTGCTGCTGACCTTGGCCGCTGGCCTCTTCTATTACAGCTGGCAGACCGCGCGCCTGGCCGATCAGGTGGCAGCGCAAACCGCGCTGCTGACGCAGATTCAGGCAAGCCGCGCCAACACCCTGGTAAAAGCCGCCGAACCTGCCGGGCAGCGGCCTGCCGCCAATACCTCTCCGGCCACTGTGGATAACGTCGCGCCCCAGCAGCGCTGGGTGTTCTGAGACGCTGGCCGGACCGATTTCAAAAAAGAAAGGAGAAGCATCATGCTTAGCTGGGCTGTCACTTTCCTCATCATCGCCATTGTTGCCGCTGTGCTCGGCTTCGGTGGTATCGCTGGCGCCGCTACGGGTATCGCGAAGATCCTGTTCATTGTCTTCCTGGTCCTGTTCGTAGCCTCCTTCTTCTTTGGACGTGGTCGAGGTTGAAAATGAGCAGGAAGCTATACGCAGCCCTGGCTGCTGCTGCCTTGATGTCGGGCGGTAGTGCAGCGGTGCTGGCGGCCAACGATGGCCAGGTCCGGGTCGAGCAGTTGCTCGGCTCGGACCCCGAATACCGGGAAACCTGGCAAGACACGATCAAGGGCGAGGAACGCTTGCCTGACTGGGTGATCAACCTGAGCGGCAGCGGCCAGGAGCAGATGTCAGCAGTGACCGAAGACGGCGACAAGTATCTGGTCGGCCCGCTGTGCGAGTCACCGCAGAACTGCACCTACAAGCGCCTGATCGTGGCGTTCAGCTGGGACAAGGACGACGCCTACGGGATGTTGGTGGAAGTACCCGAAGGCTTGCCGAGTGACAAATCGCCAACCCGCCACGCGCAGTACCGCTGGCTGGGTAAGCCGGACGACGGCATGAAGGCGATGTTGCAGGAGCAACTCAAGCGTGACCTGAATTGGTACTGACCAGCGGTCGCGCGCTGTCATGTAATGGAAGCGGAACCTTTTTATCTTTCTCGCTTCTATGATGCGCCGCCCCGAGGAGGGGCAGCGCATGACCAAGGGGCCGGGCTGTTCTGATTGTTGCAGGATCGGAGTGGCCTAGGGGTACAGGGAGTACCTCCAGCATTGGGCCGGGTCAGGAAAAGGCAGAATCGGAAGCTTCAGGTCGGGAGTGTCTGACAAACACCGCAACCGGGCCTGGCTTCCGAGGCGCCATCCCTCCTTTTGCTGATTCCTTTCAGGTTCTGACCTTCAAGACACATTTTGTCTTGACCGTACATCAAATTTTTTTCGGCCAATGCGCGTGCTGAACAAGTGACATTTCGGCCATTCGGATTGTCGAACAAGCCGTTTTCAACCCCGCCTACATACCGTCAAAACTGCCGAAATATGGCGGTTTGGCCTTGTTCGGATTTCCGAACGTTATAAATCAATGACTTACGTGTGGCGTATTTTGACCAGAATGCCTATGCCGTATCGGCATGGGGTATGCGTTTCCGGCATTAGATTTCAGCCTTCCCCATCGCAATAGTTGCCGCCTTTTTCGCTGGCCCGAGCGCCCTGTCGCTCGCTCGCGGTGTCCTTACACGAGGTCCCCGGACGGAAGCCAAAAGCTCCCCGTGACGTTGCCAACGGCTCTGTTACGCGCTTTTCCGGTCGGTACCCGTGACCACTAGAACAAAGGGTAAAGACATGAAGAAGGCAAAACTGAGCCTCGCCTGGCAGATCGTCATCGGTCTGCTCCTGGGCGTTGCAGTCGGCGCGCTGCTGAACCACTTCAGCGCGGAAAAGGCCTGGTGGATCAGCAACGTCCTCCAGCCCGCCGGTGACATCTTCATTCGCCTGATCAAGATGATCGTCGTCCCGATCGTGATTTCGTCGCTGATCGTGGGTATCGCCGGGGTTGGCGATGCGAAGAAACTGGGCAGCATCGGCCTGAAGACCATCCTCTACTTCGAGGTGGTGACTACCATCGCCATCGTTGTCGGCCTGGTGTTGGCCAACCTGTTCCACCCGGGCGCCGGTATCGACATGAGCACCCTGGGTACCGTCGACATCTCCAAGTACCAGGCCACCGCAGCCGAAGTGCAGCATGAACACGCGTTCATCGAGACCCTGCTCAACCTGATTCCGTCGAACATCTTCGCAGCGCTGATGCGTGGCGAAATGCTGCCGATCATCTTCTTCTCGGTGATGTTCGGCCTCGGACTGTCGAGCCTGCAGGCCGACTTGCGCGAGCCGCTGGTGCGTACCTTCCAGGCCGTGTCGGAAACCATGTTCAAGGTCACCCACATGATCATGAACTACGCCCCGATCGGCGTGTTCGCCCTGATCGCCGTGACCGTTGCCAACTTCGGCTTCAGCTCGCTGCTGCCGCTGGCCAAGCTGGTGCTGCTGGTGTACTTCGCCATCGCCTTCTTCGCCTTCATGGTGCTGGGCCTGGTGGCGCGCCTGTTCGGCTTCTCGGTGATCAAGATCATGCGCATCATGAAAGATGAGCTGATCCTCGCCTACTCCACCTCCAGCTCCGAGACCGTGCTGCCGCGCGTGATCGAGAAGATGGAGAAGTACGGTGCGCCGAAGTCGATCTGCTCGTTCGTGGTGCCGACCGGCTACTCGTTCAACCTCGACGGTTCGACCTTGTACCAGAGCATCGCGGCCATCTTCATCGCCCAGCTGTACGGCATCGACCTGTCCTGGAGCCAGCAGCTGCTGCTGGTGCTGACCCTGATGGTCACCTCCAAAGGCATCGCAGGTGTACCGGGCGTGTCCTTCGTGGTGCTGCTGGCGACTTTGGGCAGTGTGGGCATTCCGCTGGAAGGCCTGGCCTTCATCGCCGGTGTCGACCGCATCATGGACATGGCGCGTACCGCCCTGAACGTGATCGGCAACGCCCTGGCGGCCCTGGTGATTGCACGTTGGGAAGGCATGTACGACGCGGCCAAGGGCGAGAAGTACTACGCCTCGCTGATGGCAGACAAGCAGGAAGCTGCCTTGGTTGGCGAAGCCGCCAAGCGCTGAGCCTGAACGGCTGAACCAGAAAGCCCCGACCTGTCGGGGCTTTTTGTTGTCTGTGGATTTGTCCGGTCTGCTGGCCGGTTCGCGATCTCTGTGGGAGCGGGCTTGTCCCGCGAACACCGGCGAAGCCGGTGCCATACATCGCGTTGCCTGCTTCGCGGGACAAGCCCGCTCCCACAAGGTCCGTCGTCAGGCCAGGGGTCTGCAGCCAGGCGCCGCGATACGCTATCATTCGGGCATTTTTCAGGGGGAACACGCGGATGCTCAACGGCCTTTGGCTCGGCTTTTTCCTGGTGGCGGCTGTCTCCGCCCTGGCCCAATGGCTGGTCGGTGGCAATGCCGGCATCTTCGCCGCGATGGTCGAGAGTATCTTCGCCATGGCCAAGCTGTCGGTGGAGGTCATGGTCCTGCTGTTCGGCACCCTGACCCTGTGGCTGGGCTTTCTCAAGATCGCCGAAAAGGCCGGCATCGTCGAATGGCTGGCCAAGGTGCTCGGGCCGCTGTTCGCCCGCCTGATGCCGGAAGTACCACCCGGCCACCCGGCCCTGGGCCTGATCACCATGAACTTCGCCGCCAATGGCCTGGGCCTGGACAACGCCGCCACGCCGATCGGCCTCAAGGCCATGCGCGCGCTGCAGGAACTCAACCCCAGCAGCACCACGGCCAGCAACGCGCAGATCCTGTTCCTGGTGCTCAACGCCTCGTCGCTGACGCTGTTGCCGGTGACCATCTTCATGTACCGCGCCCAGCAAGGTGCCACCGACCCTACCCTGGTGTTCTTGCCGATCCTGCTGGCGACCAGTGCCTCGACCCTGGTCGGCCTGCTATCGGTGGCGGTGATGCAGCGCCTGCGCCTGTGGGACCCGGTGGTACTCGCCTACCTGATCCCCGGTGCGCTGCTGCTGGGCGGCTTCATGGCGTTCCTGGGCACCTTGTCGGCCGCAGCGCTGGCCAGCCTGTCGTCGATCCTCGGCAACCTGACGTTGTTCGGGGTGATCATCCTGTTCCTGGTGATCGGCGCGCTGAAGCGGGTGCAGGTGTACGAAACCTTCGTTGAAGGTGCCAAGGAAGGTTTCGATGTGGCCAAGAGCCTGCTGCCCTACCTGGTGGCAATGCTGGTGGCGGTGGGCGTGCTGCGCGCTTCGGGCGCACTCGAACTGGCCCTGGACGGCATCCGCCACGCGGTCAACTGGATGGGCCTGGATACCCGCTTCGTCGAGGGCCTGCCCACCGCGCTGGTCAAGCCGTTCTCGGGCAGTGCGGCGCGGGCCATGCTGATCGAGACCATGCAGACTCACGGCGTCGACAGCTTCCCGGCCTTGGTGGCCGCGACCATTCAGGGCAGCACCGAAACCACCTTCTACGTGGTGGCGGTGTATTTCGGCGCAGTCGGCATCCAGCGGGTGCGCCATGCCGTCGGCTGTGCCTTGCTGGCCGAGCTGTCCGGTGTAATCGCCGCCATCTGCGTCTGCTACTGGTTCTTTGCCTGAGCCAGCGCGCTCTGCGCCACGGTCCAGTTCACCACCTGCCCGGCCAGCTGATCGCTGGCCGCGCCAAAGCCGGCGACCACGGCTGACACCTGAGTATCTGCCAGTGGCTGGCGCACTTCGAAGCGCTTGCTGCTTAGGATGCGTTGGCTGCGGCCTTGCACCAGGCGTACGTCGTAGCGGATCACCACTTCCACCTTGCCCCCCGGTTGGTATTCGCTCTGGAACGCCTGCAGCTCGCCGCTCAGTTCGTAGTCGGCCTGCAGGTTGCTGTCGTCAGCACTCAGCCGCTGCACCCGGCCGTCACGCTGGAAACCATCGAGCAGGCGGTTGCGCACCAGCAACGGCACCGGGTCGCTCCAGCGGGCGCCCTTGTAGCTGCTGATCACATCGCCTTGAGGAATCACGGCGATTCGTGGCCCGGCCAGCACTTCGCTGGCCAGCGGCTTGTTCAGGCGCAGCGACCAGTCCACCGGGCTGGCAGCATGGCTGGCCTGGTTGACTGGCAGGCGGTAGGTATCCACCGGTTCGCTCTGCGGCAGGATCGAGCAAGCGCTGGCCAGGCTCAGGGTGGCTGCCAGGGCCAACAGGCGCAGCGATGGGGTCATGGCTGGAACTCCTTGTTGTTATCACGGCCAAGCAGGTAGCCGCTCGGGTCGGCCTCCAGGCGCCGGGAAATGCCCTTCAGCGAGTTGAGGGTTTCGCGCAGCTCGCGGATGGCCGGGGTCAGCTGGTTGAGCCCCTGGGCGCCGTCGTCGATGGACTGGCGGTTGTCCTGCAGCAGGCTGTTGAGGGTCGCGGCGCTTTCGGCCAGCGACTGCATGGCCTGCTCGGCGCTGCCAATGGCCTGTTTGCCCTGGGTGCCGAGCAGGCCGTTGGCGTTGCGCATCAGTGCCTGGGTTTCGGCCAGGGTGGCGTTGGCCTGCTTGCCGACCTGGGCCAGCTGGGCGATCGCCTCGCTGACACCGCCGTTCTGGTTGGCGAATGCGCTTGTGGTCTGGTCGAGGTTGGCCAGGGTGTTGCTCAGGTGCTCGATGTTGCTGTCCGAGAACATCTGCGTGGCGTTGTGCAGCAACAGGTTGATGTTGGTCACCAGGTCGCTGCTGTCGTTGAGCAGGCGGGAGATCGGCGACGGCGAGGCGACGATCACTGGCAGCTTGCCATCCTTGCCCTTGAGCTCCGGGCTGTGCGGAGTGCCGCCGGTGAGCTGGATGAACGAGTTGCCGGTGACCCCGGCCAGGGTCAGCTTGGCCTGGGTATCTTCCTTGACCGGGGTATCACCGCTCAGGCGCACACGGGCGAGCACCCGGCGTGGGTCCTTCGGGTCCAGGCGCAGGCTGGTGACATCGCCGACCTTGATGCCGTTGTATTGCACCGGGCTGCCGCGGGACAGGCCCGAGACCGCTTCGTTAAAGATCACTTCGTAATCCTTGAAGGCGTCGTCGACGCTGGACTTGGTCAGCCACAGGCCGAACAGCATGGCGCCGGCCACCACCAGAACGGTGACCAGGCCAATCAGGACGTGATGAGCTCGGGTTTCCATTGTTCAGCGCTCCTGCCCGGCGCTGGCGGCGGCGTGTTCGGCTGCGCGCCCGCGTGGGCCGTGAAAATATTCGTGGATCCAGGAGTCGTTGGTCTGCTCGACCTCGGCCAGGGGGCCTGCGACCAGTACTTTCTTCTGTGACAACACGGCGACGCGATCGGTGATGGTGTAGAGAGTGTCGAGATCGTGGGTGATCAGGAACACGCTCAGGCCCAGGGCGTCGCGCAGGGTCAGGATCAATTGGTCGAAGGCGGCGGCGCCGATCGGGTCGAGGCCGGCGGTGGGTTCGTCGAGGAACAGGATGTCCGGGTCCAGTGCCAGGGCGCGGGCCAGGGCTGCGCGCTTGATCATGCCGCCGGAGAGCGAGGCTGGGTACTTGTCGGCGGCGGAGATGGGCAGGCCGGCCAAGGCCAGCTTGACCCCGGCCAAATGCTCGGCATCGGCGCGCGACAGGCCGGCATGCTCGATCAGCGGCAGGGCGACGTTTTCAGTGACGGTCAACGACGAGAACAGTGCGCCTTTCTGGAACAGTACGCCAAAGCGGCGCTCGACCAGCGAACGTTGTTCCTCGCGCATCCCGGCCAGGTCTTCGCCGAATACCTTGACCTGCCCTTCGTTGGGGCGTCGCAGGCCGATGATGCTGCGCAGCAGCACCGACTTGCCGCTCCCCGATCCACCGACCACCGCGAGGATTTCGCCGCGGTACAAGTCCAGGTCGAGGTCCTGGTGCACCACCTGGCTGCCGAAGCGATTGCAGATGCCCCGCGCCTCGATTACCGCTTCCCGGCCACTCACCAGCCCATCTCCATGCAGAACAGAGCCGCCACCGCATCCAGCACGATGACCACGAAAATCGATTGCACCACGCTGGAGGTGGTGTGGGCACCGACCGATTCGGCGCTGCCGCTGACCTTGAAGCCTTCGAGGCAGCCGATGGCCGCGATCAGGAAGGCGAAGACCGGTGCCTTGGCCAGGCCGACCAGGAAGTGCTGCACGCCGATGTCGCTTTGCAGCAGTGACAGGAACATGGCCGGCGAGATGCCCAGTGACAGGGCGCAGACTACCGCACCCCCGACGATGCCGCAGATCATCGCGACGAAGGTCAGCAACGGCAGCGAGATCAGCAGCGCCAGTACCCGCGGCACCACCAGCAGTTCGATCGGGTTGAGGCCCAGGGTGCGGATGGCGTCGATCTCTTCATTGGCCTTCATCGAGCCGATCTGTGCGGTGAAGGCACTGGCAGTGCGCCCGGCCATGAGGATTGCGGTCAGCAGCACGGCGAATTCGCGCAGGAACGAGAAGGCCACCAGGTCGACGGTGAACACCGTTGCACCAAAATTGGCCAGCACCGTGGCACCGAGGAAGGCCACCACGGCGCCCACCAGGAAGGTCAGCAAGGCGATGATGGGGGCGGCGTCCAGCCCGGTCTGCTCGATGTGCGCGATCACCGGGGTGACGCGCCAGCGGTGTGGCTGCAGCAGGCGGCGTAGCAGGGTCTCGATGATCAGGCCGAGGAAGCCGAGCAACTGCATGGTGTCCTGCCACAGCGTGCCGACCGCGCAACCGATGCGCTCCAGCAGCACCAGCAGCACGTTGCGCTCGGGCTCCTTGATCGGGATGCAGTAGTCCTGCACCGAGCAGTAGACATTCTTGAGCAGGGCGCGGCTGGCTTCAGGCAGGCCGTGAGTGCAGTGCGAGAGGCGCTCGGAGCCTAGCAGCTCGGCCAGCAGCGAGGCACCGGCGGTGTCCAGGCGGCCCAGCTGGCTGAGGTCGACGGCGGTATCGGCGCCGTACTGCGTGCGCAGGCGTTCGCTGTCGCGCCTGAGGCTGGCGTAGTGGGCCAGGGTCCAGTCACCGGCAATCCGCAGGCAGGCCGGCTGGCAGCTGGTGTCCAGAGTGGCGCTGGGGGTGGTCATAGGCTCCATGCATCCGGCTGGGCTAGAGGCTGATCATAGCGCAGCGGGCATGGAGCGGTTTGTTGAATATGTGCTGTCCTTCGCCGCGGTCACGGCGCGGGCGCGTCGTCCACCACCTTGAAGCGCAGTACACCGATCACCTGGCCGTCTTCGGTCAGCACCCGAACTTGCCACTTGCCCACCGGGTTGGGCGGGAAGTTCTGCTTGTGGGTCCAGGCACGGTAGCCTTCCTTGCGCCCGCCGTGGATGTCCAAGGCAATGCGATCGACCTCCTGGCCGTCTTTCTGCCACACATGGTAGATGCGCTCGTCCAGGCCCCGCGGTGCATTGATCGCGGTATAGGCGTACAGGCCATTGCTGCGAATGCGGCTGGCTGCAATCTCCTCCAGCGATTCGCCGGGCTGACGATTGAGTACTTCGGTGCTCACCGCCACGTCTGTCATCCACAGCGTTGCCGGCGGCACCCACGAACGCAGCAACCAGCCACTACCGCCTACCGCCAGGGTCACCAGCACCAGTGCCACGCCGCGGCGCCAGGTGGTGACCGGGAAGCTGCTGAGCAGGCTCGGGAACGACAGCACCATGGCGGCAATCAACGCCAGCTTGAAGCTCTGTGCGGTGGTCAGGTGCAGGATGATTGGCAGCGCGGTGAGCAGCGCGGCGAACAGCGTCAGGGTGTGCATCGCAAGGAACAGCCAGCGCCGTGGCGCCAGCCATTTGTAGTACAGCGGGTCGATGATCGAGATGAGGCCGGCGGCGCCAAGCAGGCCGGTGAACACCAGCTGACCGCTGTTCCAGGTGGTGGTGATGAAGAAGAACGGCAAGACGAAGAACAGGCTTTCCTGGTGGATCATCTGCGTCGCGTAGCGCAGCAGCGGCTGTGGGATCTCGCGCTTGAAGGTGCGCGCGAACAGGCCGGTCAGGGTGTTTTCCAGCATCAGCCAGACCCAGCTGACCAGCATGATGATAGCGATCCAGCTGGCCAGGCTGGCCTGGCGATCGACCAGGATGAAGCTGCCGATGCCGGAGAGGAAACCTCCGAGCGCGATGACGCCGGGGTAGCGTTTGAGCAGCTCGATGACGCGCTGGACGAAGTGGGGTATTGGGGGCATGGTTCTGCAACAAGAATATGAAGTGGCTGTGCCAGCCTCTTCGCGGGGCAAGCCCGCTCCTACAGGAAATCACGTCCCCCTGTAGGAGCGGGCTTGCCCCGCGAAAGGACCGGTACTGGCAAAAGGATACCGCCGATTCACTGCTGCCGTGTAGCACCACTCGGTCGTTCCGGTTTGTGCCGTCGCCAGCGCAGCAGCCCCAGCGCCAGTATCAGCCCCAGCAACAAGGCAACCAGGCCATAAAGCTCGTCATACCCCAGGAACGGCTTTTCGATGCGAAGGTAACCCTGATCCTTGAGCAATTCCTTCAGGGCCGCGTTGGCCTCTTCCAGCGTCACCTGGCGCAACTTGCGCGCCGGGTCGGCAAAGCGGCCGTGGGTGTAGTCGTTCAGGGCCCCCCAGTAATAATCGGCCAGCGCACTGTTGCCCTGGGTGCTCCAGCTTTCCTTGGCCACGGCGGCATCCTTGATGCGGGCGAAGGTATCCGGGTCGAGGCCGTCCTTGCGCAAATGATCGAACAGCTGCTGCATCACCTTCACGGCTTGGTCGATATCATCGCGCTCAAGGTCGGCATTGAGGCTGAGCATGCCGCTGTCGCCAAAGCTTTCGCGTTGTACCGATGGCCCATACGACAGGCCGTTGCGCAGGCGCAGCTGGTCGTATACGGCCCAGTCGAGGTAGCGCGACAGCAGGTCAAGGGTCTGCTGATGGTCACTGTCCAGGACCGGCTCGATGAACAGCCAGTGCAACTTGACGCTGTCGCCCAGCAGGCCACGGGTCAGGTCGCGGCGCTGTTCGGCCTGCTGGCTGATACTTTCGAGGGTTCGCCGCTCTTCTGGCTCGGTGGCAGGCAATTCGCCGAAGGTGCGCTCCAGATAGGCCGGCAACAGGCGATCCAGGCCGCCTACCACGATCAGGGTCATGTTGTTGGCGGCGTACCAGTGATCACGCAGGGTTTTCACCTGCTCCAGGGTCATGTCCGCGACGTTGGAGCGTTCAGGGCATTTCAGGCCCAGCTCGGTGGCCAGTTGATCGCTGGCCGGGTGCCCGATGTCCTGGCGGTCGAGCCAGCGCTGCAGGTGGCCATAGTGGCCGCCATCCTCGCGCTCGATGATGCGCTTGGCCGTGGCCAGGGCCTTGGCGTCGATGCGCGTGTCGCGGACGATGGCCAGTAACAGGTCGAGTATCTTGCGTTGGTTACGTGCCGGCGCCTCGATGACGAAGGTGGTGTCGGCGCTGCTGGTGAAGGCGTTCCACTCGCCCCCCAGGCTCTGCAGGCGTTCTTCCAGGCCGCCTTCACCGGTCTCGTCGATGCCGGTGAACAGCAGGTGTTCGAGCAGGTGCGGCAACTCCTTCTGGTCGCAGTCGAAGTCATCCAGGCCAACGCCCACCACCAGGCGGATCGCCACATGGTCGCGCTCATAGCCGGACTTCAGGATCACCTGCAGCCCGTTGGGCAACAGGTAACCCTCGACCCGCGAGCGATCAAGGGCAAATGAGGGCAGGCTGCAGATCAGCAGGCAAACGAACATCAGGCAACGCATGGGCGAGCGACGGTCTCCAGGTGTGCGAGATCAGGACAAGTGGGCGTCTTCCGGGACGCTGTCGAGCAGCAGCCCGCCAGTGTCCGAGCCACCCAGTACCACATAGGCACTGCTGCAGAACAAAGAGTTCAACCGCTTCATGTCGGCGATCAGTTCCAAGTGTAGCGAACTCGTCTCGATACTTTGCACCACCTTACGTTGCAAACGGCTGACATGGGCATGCGCCAGGCGCCGTTCCTGGGCGCGGAAGCGGCGTTTTTCACGCAGCAGCAGGCGCGCGCTTTCGGGGTCGGCGCTGAGGAACACCGACAGCCCAAGGCGCAGATTGGCCAGCAACTGCTCCTGCAGCCCGGTGAGTTCTTCCAGGCCGACCTGGGAAAACTCCCGGCGCTGGCTGGTTTTCTGCTGCTGCACCTTGCGCAGCATGCGTTCGATCAGGTCACAGGCCAGCTTCAGGTTGATCGCCAGTTCGATGATTTCGGCCCAGCGCCGGTTGTCCTGGTCGCTGAGGTCTTCCCGTGGCATTTGCGCCAGGTACAGTTTGATCGCGCTGTACAGCGCTTCGGCATCCTCGCTCAAGGCCCGCACCTGCTGGGGCATGGCGGCCTGGGTGCCGCGCAGGGCGCCGAGCATGGCCTCCAGCAGGCTATCGACGATATCGCCCAGGCGCAGGGTCTCGCGGGCGGCGTTGGCCAGGGCCAGGCTAGGCGTGGTCAGCGCCGAGGCATCGAGATGTCGCGGGCGTATCTGGCCATTGCCGGTCTCGCGTTCGGGCAGCAGCGTGTTGCACAGGCGGCCCATGGGTTTGACCGTCGGCAGCATGATCAGGCAGCGCAGGGTGTTGTAGAGCAGGTGGAAACCGATCACCAGCTCCTGCGGGCTGAAGCTCAGGCTGTCCATCCACTCCACCAGCGGGTGCAGCACAGGGATGATCAGCAACAGGCCGATCAGCTTGTACAGCAAGCTGCCCAAGGCCACGCGACGGCCGGCAGCGTTCTGCATGCTGGTGCTGAGGAACGCCAGCAGGCCGCTGCCGATGTTGGCGCCGACTACCAGGCCAATGGCCACAGGCAAACTGATCACCTCGGCGCCGGCCAAGGTGGCGGTGAGCAGCACGGCGGCCAGGCTGGAATACGAGATCATGGCGAACAGAGCGCCGACCAGGGCGTCGAGGAGAATGTCGCCGGTCAATGAGGCGAACAGCACTTTCACCCCTTGCGCATGGGTGATCGGCGTCGCCGCCTGCACGATCAGCTCCAGCGCCAGGATGATCAGGCCCAGGCCGATTGCCACGCGGCCCAGCTGGCCGGCGCGGGTCTGCTTGCGCGAGAGGAAAAAGATCACCCCGAGGAATACCAGTAGCGGCGACAACCATGACAGGTCCAGCGTCAGTACCCGGGCCATCAGCGCGGTGCCGACGTCGGCACCAAGCATGATCGCCAGGGCCGGGGTCATGGCCATCAGGCCTTGGCCGACGAAAGAAGTGACCAGCATGGCGGTTGCGTTGCTGCTTTGCACCACGGCGGTGACGACGATGCCGGCGATGAACGCCAGCGGTCGACGGTTCATGTTCTGGCTGAGTACCCGGCGCAGGTTGGAGCCGAACACCCTGAGGATGCCGGTACGGACGATATGCGTGCCCCATACCAGCAGGGTCACGGCGGAAAGCAGGTTGAGCAGGGTCAACATGGTCGAGCCCCCCATTGTTATCGGGCTCCAGTGGCGGAGCCAAAAAAAGTGAAGCCGTAAGCCTGGCCCGGGGGTGGGTGTTTTGATCCAGTGCTTACTCAAGCTTTAGTTGTTTTGCGGACCTCGCGCCAGCTTGGCACGCTCTGAAGGCATTTGAAATGTTTCTGTCATGAAAGCCTGTCCATGAAAAAGGGCCCCGGAGGGCCCTTTCTTGAACGCATCCTGATCTTATTGACCCGGAATATCCTTGCGCAGTTTCACCGGGTCGTGCTCCTTGCCCTGCTTGCGCGCCATGGCGGTGCGCATGCGGATGTTGATCGCCTCCACGGCCAGCGAGAAGGCCATGGCGAAGTACACATAGCCCTTCGGCACATGCACGTCGAAAGATTCGGCGATCAGCACGGTACCCACGACGATCAGGAAGGAAAGTGCAAGCATCTTCAGCGACGGGTGCTTGTCGATGAAGTCGCTGATGGCACCGGCGCAGGCCATCATCACCAGCACCGCGACGACGATCGCGGCAATCATCACCGGCACGTGGGAGACCATGCCGACGGCCGTGATCACCGAGTCCAGCGAGAACACGATGTCGATGATGGCGATCTGGATGATGGTGTAGAAGAACTTGCCGCCAGCGCCCTTGGGTTCGTCTGCGCTTTCGTCCTCGCCTTCCAGGCCGTGATAGATCTCCTGCGAGCTTTTCCAGAGCAGGAACAGGCCGCCGCAGAACAGGATCAGGTCACGACCGGAAATGCCCTGGCCAAACACCACGAACAGGTCTGCGGTCAGGCGCATGACCCAGGTGATCGACAGCAGCAGCATGATGCGGGTGACCATGGCCAGGGCCAGGCCGAAGATCCGGGTACGTGGCTGCATGTGCTTGGGCATGCGGCTGACCAGGATCGAGATCATGATGATGTTGTCGATCCCGAGGACGATCTCAAGCGCTGTGAGGGTAAAAAAGGCAACCCAGATTTCCGGGCTGGTCAGCCATTCCATGTGTATTCCTTCAAACGATAAAGGCGATGCACCCCTTCAGGGGCGCATCGCGTTGGGTGATGCGTGTTAATTAAAGACTACTGAACAGCGGGAAAATGCCCATCAGCAGCGCGGCGAACATTATGCATAGGCATACCAGCACTGCCCACTTGAGCGTGAAACGCTGGTGGTCGCCGAACTCGATACCGGCCAGGGCCACGAGCAGGTAGGTCGAAGGTACCAGTGGGCTGAGCAGGTGTACCGGCTGGCCGACAATCGAGGCACGGGCCATTTCCACCGGGCTGATGCCGTAATGGCTGGCCGCTTCCGACAGCACCGGCAGCACGCCGTAGTAGAAGGCATCGTTGGACATGAAGAAGGTGAACGGCATGCTCACGATTGCGGTGATCACCGCCAGGTACGGGCCTAATGCTTCAGGGATGACTGCCAGCAGGCTCTTGGACATGGCCTCGACCATGCCGGTGCCGGACAGGATGCCGGTGAAGATGCCCGCAGCGAAGATAAGCCCGGTCACGGCCAGCACGCTGCCGGCGTGAGCGGCGATGCGGTCTTTCTGCTGCTGCAGGCAGGGGTAGTTGACGATCATGGCGATGCTGAAGGCGATCATGAACAGTACCGGCAGCGGCAGCACGCCAGCGATCAGCGCGACCATCAGGGCTGCGGTCAGGGCACCGTTGAAGTAGAGCAGCTTGGGACGGCGTGCGTCCGGGAACTGCGACACGCTGATTTCGCTGTGGTCGATGTCATCGGTCGGCAGGTGCAGTTCACCCAGGCGGGCACGTTCGCGCTTGCCGTACATATAGGCGATGGCAAGGATCGCCAGCACGCCGAAGACCATGGCCGGGATCATTGGCACGAAGATGTCCGACGGGTCTACGTGCAGGGCGCTGGCAGCACGAGCGGTCGGGCCACCCCACGGGGTCATGTTCATCACCCCGCCGGCGAGGATGATCAGGCCAGCCATGATCCGCGGGCTCATGCCCAGGCGGCTGTACAGCGGCAGCATGGCAGCGCAGCAGATCATGTAGGTGGTGGCGCCGTCACCGTCGAGCGAGACCACCAGAGCCAGCACCGCGGTACCGACCGAGACTTTCAGCGGGTCGCCCTTGACCAGCTTGAGGATCTTGCGCACGGCCGGGTCGAACAGGCCAGAGTCGATCATCAGGGCGAAGTAGAGGATGGCGAACATTAGCATCACGCCGGTGGGCGCGAGCTTGCTGATGCCCTCGAGCATCATAGGGCCGATCTTGGCGGAAAAGCCGCCGAACAGGGCGAACAGGATCGGTACCAGGATCAGCGCGATCAAGGCCGACAGGCGCTTGGTCATGATCAGGTACATGAAGGTGATGACCATGGCAAAGCCGAGGAAGGTCAGCATGGCAATACTCCAGGCGTGGCGCGGCGAAAGGACTGTCGATTCGGCGGATCAGCGCGTGTGGCGCTGCACGGGGAGCATCGGTCGGGGGGCTGTATAAAGGCGGGCGCAGGAATACATCAGAATCACCATTGTTGTTGTTGATGGGCCGGGCGCGGAGATTTCCGGGTGCCCTGGCTGACCGGTCTTGTGCCGGTAGTGGCGGCTATCCTAGGGGGGTAAGCTTTCAGCCAGCTTTCGCCGGAAAAACGGCGACGGGAGGTAGGTGATGCAGGATGTAACCGAGGGGGGCTGCCATTGCGGCGCCTTGCGCTACCGGCTGCAGGGTGACCTGACGGATGTTGCCCATTGCCATTGTTCGATCTGCCGGCGGGTCAGCGGCGGGTTGGTGGTGACCTGGGTCACGCTGCCCCGCTCGGCATTCCGCTGGATGGCAGGAAGGCCTCAGTGCTATGTGGCACCGGCCAGCTGCAAGCGGTATTTCTGTGGGGAATGTGGGGCGCATGTGGCACTGGTGACCGAACATAGCCCGGGAACCATCGATGTGACGGTGGCGACGCTGGACCACCCGGAGCGGGTGCCGGCCAGGCGGCATATCTGGACGACGAGCCGATTGCCCTGGATGCATCTGGATGAGGGATTGCCAGAGGAGTCTGAGGAGAAACTGTAGCCTTGGGGTGCCTGTGCCGGCCTCTTCGCGGGGCAAGCCCGCTCCTACAGGCCCGCGGCTTGCGCTGACCCTGTAGGAGCGGGCTTGCCCCGCGAAGAGGCCGGTAGAGGACTCAGGGCAACTGCAGGCCACCCGCAGCTTTGTGCAGCGCCCGCAAATGCTCGCCAATCTGCTTCACGTTGGCTTCGACAGCCTTGATCTCCCTGGCCCGCGACGGCTCGAGCAGCGCCCTCACCTCTTGATCCAGATTCGTGCTCAAGCGCAGCAGCTGCGCCTGGCGTTCGCTGCTCACCTGCTCCAGATGCTTGCGCTCCTCCGGCTGCGGCAACCCGTAACCCTTGGCATCCAGCAACTCGGCCGGGCGGCTGAGGAAGCCGCTGTTGGCGAGCATCTGCTTCAGGGTCTGGTCGGCTTTGTTGATACTGCCGTCCTTCAGCGCTGCTGCGTTCAGGTAACGCTGTTTCACTTCGTCCTGAGCCAGCAGCAACTGCCGGCGCAGACTGGCTTGCTCGAGCAGCAGCAAGGCCGCGCTGGTGCGCAGGTCGGCCTTGTCGAACCAAGGGCGTCTCTGCTCTGCATCCTGGGCCAGCCAGTCTTCGACCTCGGCCTGCTTGATTGGCAGTTGCTTCCTCAGCACATCGAACATGGCCTGGTAACGGTCGCGATACGAGTCGAAGCGGTAACCCAGGCGCAGGGCCTCTCGCGGGTCATCGAGCACACTGGTATCGGCCAGCCCCCGGCCCTTGAGCACGGCCAGCAAGCCATTGGGCATGATGCTGTCGAGATCATTGAGGCGCGGGTTGGCAGTGCCGCTGCGCAGCAGCTTCAACGATTCCACGGCGCAGTTGTTGGACAGGAACCAATAGTTGCCGTCGTAGCTCCAGTGCATCTCGGCGGCCTGGCGCACCAGGTTTTCAATCTCGTCGCGGTTTAGCTTGAGCGGTACCGAGGCCAGGCTGCGCAGTTCGGTCTTGGTGTATTCATCGATCACCTGGCCCAGCGGCAGCACGAACAGCCGTGAGGGGTAGGCGCCGACCAGGCCGTCCCAGCTGGACAGCTGCACGTCGTTGACGAACGCACGGTAAGACAGCACCAGGCTCTGGTCGAGGTCCAGGCGGCAGTCCGGGCCACGTGGGCGGCCGGGTTTGCAGATCACCAGGCGCAGCATGCTGTGGCCCCAGCGGCTGACCAGGTTCTGGTTGGCTTCAGCGAGCAGAAAGTCGACTTCGTAGACCCGTTCGGGGTCGATCTCGCCCAATGGCTGGCGGGCGAAGTCACTGCCGGCATTGATGAACGGCAGGCCTTTGGCGCACGTGTTCTGCTGAGGCGCCCAGCCGAAGTGGTTACGCAGGTACTGGTTGAGCGCCGGTCGACGGCAGCTGTAGCTCGGATCGAGGAGGAAATACTCCATGTTGACCGCGATGTATTCCTTGGGGCTGCTCAGCTCGTAACTGTCGGGGCTGCGCATGAACTGGGCATTGTGCTGCTCACGTTCGCCGCGGCGGCCGACGTATTGTGGCCAGCCAGCCAGGTCGAGCAGGCGTGGGTCGTCGCTGAGGGTAAAGCGGCGTTCGGCTTGACCGCGGCATTCTTCCGGCTGGCCGATCTTGCCCAGCGTGCCTTGCTGGCGCGCGCAGCGGGCGATCAGCGAGCGCTCGGCGCTGGGCCAAAGACGGGCACGATCGTAAATATGGGTGAGCTCATGCAGGACGGTGGCCAGCAGCTCTTCACGGACCGTGCCATGGGGACGGTTGGTACGCTCGGTGGCGGCACTGCCGTCGGTCAGGCTGGGCAGCAGGCGGCGGTTGAGTTCGAGGGTCGAGACCAGCGACGCCTGGCCATAGGCATCGGCCGGCATGCTATCGCTCCAGCTGACCGCGACGCGCCGGTCCAGCCGTTGCTTGAACAGTGGCGGCAGCTTGGCCATGGCCTCGTCGAGCAGGGCCTGGCTGGCTTGGGTCTGTTGCGGGTCGAGGCCTGCCGCCTGCAGTTCGAGCTGCAGGTCGGCCAGGGCGGGCGTGCCCAGCAGCGTCAGGGCGCAGCCGAGCAGCCAGGCACGCACGTGGTTCACAGCGCGAGGATGGCTTCGGCCAGTACCTGGTCGCTGGCGTCGCGCGCTTCAGGTACGCGCTCGCGCAGGGTGCTGAATGCGGCCTCGAGTTGCGCGCCACGGATATCGCCGTTGCTGGCGACAAAGCTGGCGGCGTCGTCATGGGCTTCGCGAACGACTTTGGCGTCGCGGATCGACGTGGTGGTGTCAGAGGTGAAATCGATCGAACGGCCAAAGGCGCGCACGATGATGTTGCTGGTGGCCACCAGGGTCTGTGCATGGGCCAGGTCGGCCAGCAGCAACATGCCGAGGGAAGCGGCAATCAGCGGTTTACGCATGGAGCATCTCCGAATAATACAGGGAGTCAGGTGTGATTATTGGACGAGAATTGCTTCTGCCAGTTCAAGGTCGCCGACGGAGTGCCGAGCGCAGTTGTGGCGTAGCGAGTCGAGTGCCGCTTCCAGGCGGGCACCGCGGATCAGGCCATCGCTGGCAACGTATGCCGCAGCATCGTCACGGGCCTGCCTGACCAGTTTACGGTCGAAGGGGGCGGCGGTGACCTGGCTGGTAACGTACCCCGTGATGACCAGGCCTTGTGTGGTGGTGTCCATGGCGTGGGCGCTGGCCATGGCAGTGGCGCTGAGCAGTAACGGCAACAGATAACGCATGGGCTTTTTTGACGGCATGAGAAGAGAACGGCGAAGGCTACTTCAGGTGCGTGGCTGCTAGCCAACGCACCTGCTTTGATAGCCTTGATCAGATCGCGAGGATGGCCTGAGCCAACTGTGCATCACTGGCCTGCAGCAGCGGCATGGTCGAACGGATGTGCAGGAAGGCACTTTCCAGGCGCGCACCACGAATGGCGCCTTGGGTGCCGACGAAGCTGGCGGCGTCATCACGGGCGGCCTGCACGATCTTGTCATCGCGGAACGATGAAGTCAGGTCGGAGGTGGCGTCGGTGGAGGCGGCGAAGGCGCGTACCACAGCATCGGTGGTGACAACGAAACTGCTCGCTTGGGCGGTGCTGGCCAGGCCGAGCAGCAGGGCGGCACCAATCAGGTATTTACGGGACATGTTCTTGGACTCCTGGATAGGGTTCTGCTTTATCGGACGCTTGCACAGCTCGTCGCGGTACGTGTTGGACAACGGGTTCTACCAGACTGCTGAGCGAAGCGTATCACGCGGTGCTGTTTCTGGATGTTAGTGAGAGCGGAAGTGGACAACTGTTATGGTCAATTTCTCGTACTTAATAACTGTGCAGGTGCCGCGAGGGATTGCTCTGGAACGCACCTTGCGGGCAAAAAAAACCCGCTGCAGTCGCCTGCAACGGGTTGGGGAATTCGCGGTGCCGGCCGGAGCCGGCGAACCGGAGCTTAGCGCCAGAACGGCTTGCTCAGCTCTTCGTAACGCTGCGACTCGCTGATACCGGCGTCGGCCAGCAGGCGGGCATCCAGGCGAGCCAGTTGACGGCGGCTGGCCATGCGACGCTGCCACAGCAGCAGAGTGGAGATAGCGCGCAGTGGCAGGGAAGCCTGAGACTGCTGGGCGTTGCTTTCAAAAACCAGACCGGAACTGAGGGTACGTTCCATGATGCTTCATCCTTCCGCTTATGGCGGGATTAGGTAGTGATTTAACTGATGCCAATGATCCTCCTCTGTTGTCCATAACAGTAGATACAGTTCAACAGTAATGCGATGGGCCAGTTAACTGTTTAACCCTACTGTTGCACCCGAAATAGGCGCAACTGTACCGGTCCGCACTGAGTTGGTGCATTTTTGCTTGGCGCGGAAGATTTTCAATGTAGAAAGGCCTGAAAAAGGCAGTACAGTAGTACAGTTTTAATCAGGAAACCGAGTGAAGTGTTCAGGCGGGGCGTTTTGACTGTTGTGGTCCTGTCGTCGGCGTGGCGACGACAGGGCCAAACAGTTGAGGCGGCTGGATCAGCTGGCGAGCATGCGCCCGGTTTCTTCCAGGTTTTCGTGCCAGCTCAGTGCTTCACGCAGGATGTGCGGGGTGTGGCCACCACGCTGACAGGCGCGATCGAAGTAATCGTTCAGCGCTGCGCGGAAGTCCGGGTGCACACAGTTGTCGATGATCGCCCGCGCCCGCTCGCGCGGTGCCAGGCCACGCAGGTCGGCGAGGCCTTGCTCGGTGACCAGGATGTCGACGTCGTGCTCGGTATGGTCAACGTGGCTGACCATTGGCACCACGCTGGAAATCGCACCGCCCTTGGCGATCGACTTGGTGACGAACACCGCCAGGTGGGCATTGCGGGCGAAGTCACCCGAACCGCCAATGCCGTTCATCATCTTCGTGCCACAGACGTGGGTCGAGTTGACATTGCCGTAGATGTCGAACTCCAGCGCCGTATTGATGCCGATGATGCCCAGGCGACGGACCACTTCGGGATGGTTGGAGATCTCCTGTGGGCGCAGGACCAACTTGTCCTTGTAGCGCTCCAGGTTGCCGAACACGTCAGCATTGCGACGGGTCGACAGGGTGATCGAGCTGCCCGAGGCAAAGCTCAGCTTGCCGGCGTCGATGAGGTCGAAGGTCGAGTCCTGCAGCACTTCGGAGTACATGGTCAGGTCTTCGAACGGCGACTCGATCAGGCCACACATCACCGCGTTGGCGATGCTGCCGATACCTGCCTGCAGCGGGCCGAGCTTGTTGGTCATGCGGCCAGCTTCCACTTCCTGCTTCAGGAAGTTGATCAGGTGGTCGGCGATGCCCTGGGTTTCGTCATCCGGTGGCAGCACGGTGGATGGCGAATCCGGCTGGTCGCTGATGACGATGCCGACGATCTTGGCCGGGTCGATCGGGATCGCGGTGCTGCCAATGCGGTCGTCGACCTTGACCAGCGGGATTGGCGTGCGGGTCGGGCGATAGGTCGGGATATAGATGTCGTGCAGGCCTTCGAGGTTGGCGTTGTGCGACAGGTTGATCTCGACGATCACTTTTTTGGCGAAGATCGCGAAGCTGGCGGAGTTGCCCACCGAGGTGGTTGGCACGATGTGGCCCTGCTCGGTGATGGCCACGGCTTCGATGACCGCGATATCCGGCAGCTTGAGCTGCTGGTTGCGCAGCTGCTCGACGGTTTCCGACAGGTGCTGGTCGATGAACATCACCTGGCCGTCGTTGATGGCCTTGCGCAGGGTGCTGTCGACCTGGAACGGCATGCGACGAGCCAGTACGCCGGCTTCGGTCAGCTGCTTGTCGAGGTCGTTGCCCAGGCTGGCGCCGGTCATCAGGCTGATTTTCAGTGGCGACTGCTTGGCGCGTTCGGCCAGGGCATGCGGCACAGCCTTGGCTTCGCCGGCGCGGGTGAAACCGCTCATGCCGACGGTCATGCCGTCCTCGATCAGGCCAGCGGCATCAGCCGCACTCATTACCTTGCTGTGCAGGGAGGACAAGCGGATACGATCACGGTACATGGATTGTTATCTCGGGCTACTGAAACTACTGAAGCGCAGTCTAGAGATTTCGCCCATTGCCGTCCCACGACCATGGTCGTATGAGAAGCATTGAAATAGAGCCGTTGATCTGGATCATTGAAAAGCAAAGGCCCCAGGAGAAATCTCGCCGGGGCCTTCTATATAACGCACAGTTTTCGGCGAAAAGACTTACTCGACCGCTTTGACCATATCCTCGATGACCTTCTTCGCGTCACCGAACACCATCATGGTCTTGTCCAGGTAGAACAGTTCGTTGTCCAGGCCGGCGTAGCCGCTGGCCATCGAGCGCTTGTTGACGATGATGGTCTTGGCCTTGAAGGCCTCGAGGATCGGCATGCCGGCGATGGGCGACTTCGGATCGTTCTTCGCCGCCGGGTTGACCACGTCGTTGGCACCCAGCACCAGCACCACGTCGGCCTGGCCGAACTCGGCGTTGATGTCTTCCATCTCGAACACCTGGTCGTATGGCACTTCGGCTTCGGCCAGCAGTACGTTCATGTGCCCAGGCATGCGCCCTGCCACCGGGTGGATCGCGTACTTCACGGTCACCCCGTTGTGGCTCAGCTTCTCGGTCAGTTCCTTCAGTGCGTGCTGGGCACGGGCCACCGCCAGGCCGTAACCCGGGACGATGATCACGCTGTCAGCGTTGCTCAGCAGGAAGGTAGCGTCGTCGGCAGAGCCGGACTTCACCGGGCGCTGCTCCTTCGAACCTTGCGCCGCGCCGGCATCGGTATCGCCACCAAAGCCGCCGAGGATGACGTTGAAGAACGAACGGTTCATCGCCTTGCACATGATGTACGAGAGGATGGCACCGGACGAACCGACCAGGGAGCCCGCGATGATCAGCATCGAGTTGTTCAGCGAGAAGCCGATACCGGCCGCGGCCCAACCCGAATAGCTGTTGAGCATCGACACCACCACCGGCATGTCGGCACCCCCGATCGGAATAATGATCAGCACGCCCATGATGAAGGCCAGTACCAGCATCAGGGTGAAGGCACTGTAGTGGCCGGTGAAGGTGAACAGCAGGCCCAGGGCGATGGTGGTCAGGCCGAGGATCAGGTTCAGCTTGTGCTGGCCGGCAAACTGTACTGGTGCGCCCTGGAACAGGCGGAACTTGTACTTGCCCGATAGCTTGCCGAAGGCGATCACGGAGCCGGAGAAGGTGATGGCACCGATGGCTGCACCCAGGAACAGTTCCAGGCGGTTACCAGTGGGGATCGGGTCGCTGATGGCGGCAACGATGCCCATCGACTGCGGCTCGAGCACGGCAGCAATGGCGATGAATACCGCAGCCAGGCCGATCATGCTGTGCATGAAGGCGACCAGCTCGGGCATCTTGGTCATCTCGACACGCTTGGCCATGATCGAACCGGCGGTACCGCCGACCAGCAGGCCGACGATGACGTAGCCTATGCCTGCAGTTGCAAGCTCAGCCCCGAGCTTATAGATGAGGCCAACCGTGGTGAGGATGGCGATCCCCATGCCGATCATGCCGAACAGGTTGCCGCGCCGCGACGTGGTCGGGTGCGACAGGCCCTTGAGCGCCTGGATGAAGCACACCGAGGCGACGAGGTAGAGGAGCGTTACCAGATTCATGCTCATGCTTACTTCTGCGCCTCGTTCTTGGTTTTCTTCTTGAACATTTCAAGCATGCGGCGGGTGACCAGGAAGCCACCGAACACGTTGACCGCAGCCAGGGCTACCGCCAGGGTGCCCATCAGCTTGCCGGCCGGTGTCACGGTCAGGGCCGCCGCCAGCATGGCGCCGACGATGACGATCGCCGAAATGGCGTTGGTAACCGCCATCAGCGGTGTGTGCAGCGCCGGGGTGACGTTCCACACCACGTGGTAGCCCACATAGATGGCCAGCACGAAGATGATCAGGTTGTAGATGCCATGGGAAATCAGCATGTCTTCCATTGTCGTGCTCCTTAGCCGTTCTTGCGGACGACCTGGCCATCGCGGCACATCAGGCAGGCCGCGACGATGTCGTCTTCGAGGTTGATGACCAGCGCGCCGTCCTTGTCGAACAGCAGCTTCATGAAGTCCAGCAGGTTGCGTGCATACAGCGCCGAGGCATCGGCGCCCACCTGGGCCGGCAGGTTCGTCGGGCCGACGATGATCACGCCGTTTTCCTGCACCACCTGGTCAGCGACGGTCAGTGGGCAGTTGCCGCCCTGGGCTGCTGCCAAGTCGATCACCACCGAGCCGGGCTTCATCTGCGCGACGGTTTCGGCACTGAGCAGGGTCGGTGCCTTGCGGCCAGGGATCAACGCGGTGGTGATGACGATATCGGCCTGCTTGGCGCGCTCGTGCACGGCTTGGGCCTGGCGTTGCATCCAGCTGGCCGGCATTGGCCGGGCATAGCCGCCAACACCTTCGGCGCATTCACGCTCTTCGTCAGTCTCGTAGGGCACGTCGATGAACTTGGCGCCCAGCGACTCGATCTGTTCCTTCACCGCCGGGCGTACGTCGGATGCCTCGATCACCGCACCCAGGCGCTTGGCCGTGGCGATGGCCTGCAGGCCGGCAACGCCTGCCCCCAGGATCAGCACGCGCGCGGCCTTAACAGTACCGGCGGCGGTCATCAGCATGGGCATGAAGCGAGGGTAGTGGTGGGCCGCCAGCAGCACGGCCTTGTAACCGGCGATGTTGGCCTGCGACGACAGCACATCCAGGCTCTGGGCCCGTGAAGTGCGTGGCGCGGCTTCCAGGGCGAAAGCGGTGATACCGCGTTCGGCCATCTTGCCGATCAGCTCGCTGTTGAAGGGGTTGAGCATGCCTACCAGAAGGCTGCCACTGTTGATCAGGGCCAGCTCCTGGTCGTTGGGAGCGACCACCTTGAGCACCAATTGGGCGCCGTAGGCATCGGCCGCGCTTCCCAGGGAAGCCCCCACGGCTTCATAGGCACTGTCCGGAATGCTGGCGTTGAGCCCTGCCCCCCGTTGGACGGTGACCTGATGGCCCTGGCCAATCAGTTTCTTGATGGTTTCCGGGGTCGCAGCGACCCTTGTCTCACCGGTCTGCGTCTCGAGAGGAACACCAATGTGCACGACTATTTCTCCTGCGGTGACCTTTGTCTTTGTAAAAGCCAGCACACTGCGGATGGCGCGCTGGGGCGGCTGTTGAGCGCCGGGCCCGCCAAATCCAGGGCGGGCGAAGCATTTTGCAGACGAACCCAGGGGCCTTCAACCGGTTCTGGAGCGAAACGAAGTCAAAACTACAAGTCACCCTGTGACCGTATGTCGCAAGTGATGGGCTACAGCCCGTCAAACATGGGCTATTGGCAGATTAGGGGAAAAATCGAAATTTTTTGCGATGATTTCGCTGATTGGCTCGCGAATGTCGTAAAACCCTCTGAAAGCCGCGTGTTTAGCGGTCTCGATGGGGTTTTTCGATTCACCTGAACAGTTTTCGTTGAAGCGACAAAAACGTATATCTGTAGGTGTTTAAAATAATTGACTACAAAGGTAGGTCAGCGCTTTTTTCGTCTTTGTGCGAGGCGGTATAGAGCTGTGCCTGTCCCACCACCCAGTCACGGAAGGCGCGGAGCGAGGCGGACTCCACCTTGCGTTCGGGGATCATCAGATAGTAGGCCTTGTCGCTGGACAGCGCGTATCTATTAGCGACCACCAACCTGCCCGCTTCCAGCTCGCGCTGGATCAGGAACGGCGGGATCAGTGCGATGCCCATTTCGTGCATGGCCGCCTGGGCCAGCATGGAGAATAGTTCATAGCGCGGGCCTGTCATGTCACTCGCGATATTCAGGCCCAGGCCGTTGAACCACTGGCGCCAGGCATAGGGCCGGGTGGTCTGCTGTAGCAGTGGCAGGCTGGCGATGCGCTGCGCATCAAGCATGCCCTGCCCGTCCAGCAAGGCCGGGCTGCACACTGGCACGGGGTTCTCGCCCATCAGGCGATGGGACTGGGTGCCGGACCAGTCGGCATCGCCAAAGTAGATGGCTGCATCGAACGGTGTGTCGGCAAACAGGAATGGGCGGGTGCGATTGGTCAGGTTGACGGTGACCTCGGGGTGGCGTTGCTGGAAGTCCTTTAGCCGTGGCAGCAGCCATTGGGTGCCGAAGGTGGGCACCACGGCCAGTTCAATCACGTTGGCGCCCTGCTGGCGCATCACCGACAGCGTGTCGCGCTCCACTGCATCCAGCTGCGCGGCAACCTGTCGGCTATAGGAAAGCCCGGCCTCGGTGAGTTTCACGCCACGGCGTGAGCGCCTGAACAGCTCGACATTAAGGAACTCCTCCAATCCGCCGATCTGGCGACAGACGGCGCCCTGGGTCAGGGCCAGCTCCTGGGCCGCCTTGGTAAAGCTCTCGTGGCGTGCTGCCGCTTCGAAGCAAACCAGTGCGGTGGTGCTGGGGATCTTGCGTCGCATGTACGTCAACCTCACTCATGTGGCCTTGAATATGGCGTCTTCGAGTATCTCGAAGTGACAAAATATCACTGATGCGTGCGCAATCCTCGTTTGTCGTGATGCCAGAACAGGCCTAGGATCAATGGCACAAGAAACTGCTCCCCTATTTCGAGGATTTCGCTCATGGCCGGTAAAGCAAGCTTCAACTGGATCGACCCGCTGCTGTTGGATCAGCAGCTCACTGAAGAAGAGCGCATGGTGCGTGACAGCGCTTATCAGTTCGCCCAGGACAAGCTGGCCCCGCGCGTGCTGGAAGCCTTCCGTCACGAACAGACCGACCCGGCGATCTTCCGCGAGATGGGCGAAGTCGGCCTGCTCGGTGCGACCATCCCCGAGCAATACGGCGGCAGTGGCCTGAACTATGTGTGCTATGGCCTGATTGCCCGTGAAGTGGAGCGTATCGACTCCGGCTACCGTTCGATGATGAGCGTGCAGTCTTCGCTGGTGATGGTGCCGATCAACGAATTCGGTACCGAAGCGCAGAAGCAGAAATACTTGCCCAAGCTGGCCTCTGGTGAGTGGATTGGCTGCTTTGGTCTGACCGAGCCTAACCATGGCTCCGACCCAGGTTCGATGATCACCCGTGCCAGGAAGGTCGATGGTGGCTATCGCCTGAGCGGCAGCAAGATGTGGATCACCAACAGCCCGATCGCCGATGTGTTCGTGGTCTGGGCCAAGGATGATGCCGGTGATATCCGCGGCTTTGTCCTGGAAAAAGGCTGGCAAGGCCTCAGTGCCCCGGCGATCCACGGCAAGGTTGGCCTGCGGGCATCCATCACCGGTGAAATCGTCATGGACAACGTGTTTGTTCCGGAAGAGAACATCTTCCCGGATGTGCGTGGCCTGAAGGGGCCGTTCACCTGCCTGAACTCGGCGCGTTATGGCATCTCGTGGGGTGCGCTGGGTGCGGCCGAAGCCTGCTGGCACACTGCTCGCCAATACACCCTGGATCGTCAGCAGTTCGGTCGCCCGCTGGCTGCCAACCAGCTGATCCAGAAGAAACTGGCTGACATGCAGACTGAAATCACCCTGGCCCTGCAAGGCTGCCTGCGCCTGGGTCGCATGAAGGATGAAGGCACTGCAGCGGTAGAGATCACCTCGATCATGAAGCGCAACTCCTGCGGCAAGGCCCTGGACATCGCCCGCATGGCTCGCGACATGCTTGGCGGCAACGGCATCTCTGACGAGTTCGGCGTGGCGCGCCACTTGGTCAACCTTGAGGTGGTCAACACCTATGAGGGTACCCATGACGTGCATGCGCTGATCCTCGGGCGTGCACAGACCGGCATCCAGGCCTTCTACTGATAAGGAGCCAGTCCATGGGCGCGCTATCTCATCTGCGGGTGCTGGACCTCTCCCGTGTGCTGGCGGGGCCTTGGTCTGGCCAGATCCTGGCGGACCTGGGTGCTGACGTGATCAAGGTCGAGCGCCCTGGTAGCGGCGACGACACCCGCTCCTGGGGGCCGCCCTTCCTCAAGGGTGCCGAGGGTGAGAACACCAGCGAGGCGGCCTATTACCTGTCGGCAAACCGTAACAAGCGCTCGGTGACCATCGACTTCACCCAGCCGGAAGGCCAGCGCCTGGTGCGCGAGCTGGCGGCCAAGTCCGATATCGTCATCGAGAACTTCAAGGTCGGCGGGCTGGCGGCTTACGGGCTGGACTATCCGAGCCTGAAGGCGATCAATCCCAAGCTTATCTATTGCTCGATCACTGGCTTCGGCCAGACTGGGCCGTACGCCAAGCGTGCGGGGTATGACTTCATGATCCAGGGGCTGGGTGGGCTGATGAGCCTGACGGGTCGCCCGGATGGAGAGGAAGGTGCCGGGCCGGTGAAGGTAGGTGTGGCGCTGACCGACATTCTCACCGGGCTGTACTCGACCGTCGCGATTCTGGCTGCCCTCGCCTATCGCGATCAGCATGGCGTTGGTCAGCACATCGACATGGCGCTGCTCGATGTGCAGGTGGCTTGCCTGGCCAACCAGGCGATGAACTACCTGACAACGGGCAATCCACCGCGGCGGCTGGGCAATGCTCACCCAAATATCGTGCCTTACCAGGACTTCCCGACGGCGGATGGCGATTTCATCCTCACCGTGGGTAACGATGGCCAGTTCCGCAAGTTCGCCGAGGTGGCCGGCCAGCCGCAGTGGGCGGATGACCCGCGTTTCGCTACTAATAAGCAGCGGGTGGCGAACCGGGCCGAGCTGATCCCGCTGATTCGCCAGGCGACGGTATTCAAGACTACTGCCGAATGGGTGGGCCAGCTGGAGGCTGCCGGGGTGCCATGTGGGCCGATCAACGATTTGGCGCAGATGTTCCAGGATCCGCAGGTCCTGGCCCGGGGGTTGGCGGTAACCATGCCCCATGTGCTGGCGGGGAGCGTGCCGCAGGTGGCCAGCCCGATTCGGTTGTCGGAAACGCCTGTGGAGTATCGGCAGGCGCCGCCGCTGTTGGGCGAACATACCGAGGCGGTGTTGGGCGATGTGCTGGGGCTGGATGCCGATGCTGTAGGGCGGTTGCGCAACGCTGGCGTTCTTTGATGCTATATAGAGCAGTTCAAAAGCGGGGAGGCCGACAGGCCTCCCCGCTTTGCTTTTCAGCGATATTAAAGTTTCTTGAAATTAAAGGTTGACGCGCTTTCGAATCCCCTTATAATGCGCCCCACTTCCAGCGACATCGGAGCGACAAACTCCTTGAGATTCAATGAGTTAGGTAGTTAAGACGAGGTTGGAAGCGCTTCGGTCGAAAGATCGATGGCGGTTGAGATGAAGGTTGACAGCGGTTTTAAACGCTGTATTATTCGCCTCCCGCTAGCGAGTGATCGCAGCGAGTCAAGTGTTTGAAGCTAAACGAGTTTCTCGCAAAAAACTTCAAAATAAACGCTTGACACGAAATGAGGAAAGCGTAGAATGCGCGCCTCGGTTGAGACGAAAAGCTCTTAACCAAACGCTCTTTAACAAATCGAATCAAGCAATTCGTGTGGGTGCTTGTGAGTACGGACTGATAGTCACAAAGATTATCAGCATCACAAGTGGCCATGCGAGAAATCACATAGTCATTTGAGATTGCTGAGCCAAGTTTAGGGTTTCTTAAAAACCCAAGCAGTATTGAACTGAAGAGTTTGATCATGGCTCAGATTGAACGCTGGCGGCAGGCCTAACACATGCAAGTCGAGCGGATGACGGGAGCTTGCTCCTTGATTCAGCGGCGGACGGGTGAGTAATGCCTAGGAATCTGCCTGGTAGTGGGGGACAACGTTTCGAAAGGAACGCTAATACCGCATACGTCCTACGGGAGAAAGCAGGGGACCTTCGGGCCTTGCGCTATCAGATGAGCCTAGGTCGGATTAGCTAGTTGGTGGGGTAATGGCTCACCAAGGCGACGATCCGTAACTGGTCTGAGAGGATGATCAGTCACACTGGAACTGAGACACGGTCCAGACTCCTACGGGAGGCAGCAGTGGGGAATATTGGACAATGGGCGAAAGCCTGATCCAGCCATGCCGCGTGTGTGAAGAAGGTCTTCGGATTGTAAAGCACTTTAAGTTGGGAGGAAGGGCAGTAAGCTAATACCTTGCTGTTTTGACGTTACCGACAGAATAAGCACCGGCTAACTCTGTGCCAGCAGCCGCGGTAATACAGAGGGTGCAAGCGTTAATCGGAATTACTGGGCGTAAAGCGCGCGTAGGTGGTTTGTTAAGTTGGATGTGAAAGCCCCGGGCTCAACCTGGGAACTGCATCCAAAACTGGCAAGCTAGAGTACGGTAGAGGGTGGTGGAATTTCCTGTGTAGCGGTGAAATGCGTAGATATAGGAAGGAACACCAGTGGCGAAGGCGACCACCTGGACTGATACTGACACTGAGGTGCGAAAGCGTGGGGAGCAAACAGGATTAGATACCCTGGTAGTCCACGCCGTAAACGATGTCAACTAGCCGTTGGAATCCTTGAGATTTTAGTGGCGCAGCTAACGCATTAAGTTGACCGCCTGGGGAGTACGGCCGCAAGGTTAAAACTCAAATGAATTGACGGGGGCCCGCACAAGCGGTGGAGCATGTGGTTTAATTCGAAGCAACGCGAAGAACCTTACCAGGCCTTGACATGCAGAGAACTTTCCAGAGATGGATTGGTGCCTTCGGGAACTCTGACACAGGTGCTGCATGGCTGTCGTCAGCTCGTGTCGTGAGATGTTGGGTTAAGTCCCGTAACGAGCGCAACCCTTGTCCTTAGTTACCAGCACGTAATGGTGGGCACTCTAAGGAGACTGCCGGTGACAAACCGGAGGAAGGTGGGGATGACGTCAAGTCATCATGGCCCTTACGGCCTGGGCTACACACGTGCTACAATGGTCGGTACAGAGGGTTGCCAAGCCGCGAGGTGGAGCTAATCTCACAAAACCGATCGTAGTCCGGATCGCAGTCTGCAACTCGACTGCGTGAAGTCGGAATCGCTAGTAATCGCGAATCAGAATGTCGCGGTGAATACGTTCCCGGGCCTTGTACACACCGCCCGTCACACCATGGGAGTGGGTTGCACCAGAAGTAGCTAGTCTAACCTTCGGGAGGACGGTTACCACGGTGTGATTCATGACTGGGGTGAAGTCGTAACAAGGTAGCCGTAGGGGAACCTGCGGCTGGATCACCTCCTTAATCGACGACATCAGCCTGCTGATGAGCTCCCACACGAATTGCTTGATTCATTTGCTGATCAGAACTCAGTAATGAACATTCCCTGTGAATGTTGATTTCTGACTTTTGTCAGATCGTTCTTTAAAAATTCGGATATGTGATAGATATAGACTGAACACCAGTTTCACTGCTGGTGGATCAGGCTAAGGTAAAATTTGTGAGTTCTGCTCTTAATTGAGCGAAATGCGAATTTTCGGCGAATGTCGTCTTCACAGTATAACCAGATTGCTTGGGGTTATATGGTCAAGTGAAGAAGCGCATACGGTGGATGCCTTGGCAGTCAGAGGCGATGAAAGACGTGGTAGCCTGCGATAAGCTTTGGGGAGTCGGCAAACAGACTGTGATCCAGAGATCTCTGAATGGGGGAACCCACTCAGCATAAGCTGAGTATCTTGTACTGAATACATAGGTGCAAGAGGCGAACCAGGGGAACTGAAACATCTAAGTACCCTGAGGAAAAGAAATCAACCGAGATTCCCTTAGTAGTGGCGAGCGAACGGGGACCAGCCCTTAAGTTGGTTTGAGATTAGTGGAACGCTCTGGAAAGTGCGGCCATAGTGGGTGATAGCCCCGTACACGAAAATCTCTTGTCAATGAAATCGAGTAGGACGGAGCACGAGAAACTTTGTCTGAACATGGGGGGACCATCCTCCAAGGCTAAATACTACTGACTGACCGATAGTGAACCAGTACCGTGAGGGAAAGGCGAAAAGAACCCCGGAGAGGGGAGTGAAATAGAACCTGAAACCGTATGCGTACAAGCAGTGGGAGCCTACTTTGTTAGGTGACTGCGTACCTTTTGTATAATGGGTCAGCGACTTATATTCAGTGGCGAGCTTAACCGAATAGGGGAGGCGTAGCGAAAGCGAGTCTTAATAGGGCGTTTAGTCGCTGGGTATAGACCCGAAACCGGGCGATCTATCCATGGGCAGGTTGAAGGTTAGGTAACACTGACTGGAGGACCGAACCGACTACCGTTGAAAAGTTAGCGGATGACCTGTGGATCGGAGTGAAAGGCTAATCAAGCTCGGAGATAGCTGGTTCTCCTCGAAAGCTATTTAGGTAGCGCCTCATGTATCACTGTAGGGGGTAGAGCACTGTTTCGGCTAGGGGGTCATCCCGACTTACCAAACCGATGCAAACTCCGAATACCTACAAGTGCCGAGCATGGGAGACACACGGCGGGTGCTAACGTCCGTCGTGAAAAGGGAAACAACCCAGACCGTCAGCTAAGGTCCCAAAGTCATGGTTAAGTGGGAAACGATGTGGGAAGGCTTAGACAGCTAGGAGGTTGGCTTAGAAGCAGCCATCCTTTAAAGAAAGCGTAATAGCTCACTAGTCGAGTCGGCCTGCGCGGAAGATGTAACGGGGCTCAAACCATGCACCGAAGCTACGGGTGTCATCTTAGGATGACGCGGTAGAGGAGCGTTCTGTAAGCCTGTGAAGGTGAGTTGAGAAGCTTGCTGGAGGTATCAGAAGTGCGAATGCTGACATGAGTAACGACAATGCGAGTGAAAAACTCGCACGCCGAAAGACCAAGGTTTCCTGCGCAACGTTAATCGACGCAGGGTTAGTCGGTCCCTAAGGCGAGGCTGAAAAGCGTAGTCGATGGAAAACAGGTTAATATTCCTGTACTTCCAGTTATTGCGATGGAGGGACGGAGAAGGCTAGGCCAGCTTGGCGTTGGTTGTCCAAGTTTAAGGTGGTAGGCTGAAATCTTAGGCAAATCCGGGATTTCAAGGCCGAGAGCTGATGACGAGTTGCCATTAGGCGACGAAGTGGTTGATGCCATGCTTCCAAGAAAAGCTCCTAAGCTTCAGATAACTGGGAACCGTACCCCAAACCGACACAGGTGGTTAGGTAGAGAATACCAAGGCGCTTGAGAGAACTCGGGTGAAGGAACTAGGCAAAATGGCACCGTAACTTCGGGAGAAGGTGCGCCGGCGAGGGTGAAGGACTTGCTCCGTAAGCCCATGCCGGTCGAAGATACCAGGCCGCTGCGACTGTTTATTAAAAACACAGCACTCTGCAAACACGAAAGTGGACGTATAGGGTGTGACGCCTGCCCGGTGCCGGAAGGTTAATTGATGGGGTTAGCGCAAGCGAAGCTCTTGATCGAAGCCCCGGTAAACGGCGGCCGTAACTATAACGGTCCTAAGGTAGCGAAATTCCTTGTCGGGTAAGTTCCGACCTGCACGAATGGCGTAACGATGGCGGCGCTGTCTCCACCCGAGACTCAGTGAAATTGAAATCGCTGTGAAGATGCAGTGTATCCGCGGCTAGACGGAAAGACCCCGTGAACCTTTACTATAGCTTTGCACTGGACTTTGAATTTGCTTGTGTAGGATAGGTGGGAGGCTTTGAAGTGGGGACGCCAGTTCTCATGGAGCCATCCTTGAAATACCACCCTGGCAACTTTGAGGTTCTAACTCAGGTCCGTTATCCGGATCGAGGACAGTGTATGGTGGGTAGTTTGACTGGGGCGGTCTCCTCCCAAAGAGTAACGGAGGAGTACGAAGGTGCGCTCAGACCGGTCGGAAATCGGTCGTAGAGTATAAAGGCAAAAGCGCGCTTGACTGCGAGACAAACACGTCGAGCAGGTACGAAAGTAGGTCTTAGTGATCCGGTGGTTCTGTATGGAAGGGCCATCGCTCAACGGATAAAAGGTACTCCGGGGATAACAGGCTGATACCGCCCAAGAGTTCATATCGACGGCGGTGTTTGGCACCTCGATGTCGGCTCATCACATCCTGGGGCTGAAGCCGGTCCCAAGGGTATGGCTGTTCGCCATTTAAAGTGGTACGCGAGCTGGGTTTAGAACGTCGTGAGACAGTTCGGTCCCTATCTGCCGTGGACGTTTGAGATTTGAGAGGGGCTGCTCCTAGTACGAGAGGACCGGAGTGGACGAACCTCTGGTGTTCCGGTTGTCACGCCAGTGGCATTGCCGGGTAGCTATGTTCGGAAGAGATAACCGCTGAAAGCATCTAAGCGGGAAACTTGCCTCAAGATGAGATCTCACTGGGATCTTGAATCCCCTAAAGGGCCGTCGAAGACTACGACGTTGATAGGTTGGGTGTGTAAGCGCTGTGAGGCGTTGAGCTAACCAATACTAATTGCCCGTGAGGCTTGACCATATAACACCCAAGCAATTTGCTAGCGCAGATTGCGGTGGTGAAGACGAAAGAACCGAAGATTCGCTTTTCACAAGAGCAGCACAAATTCACATATCCGAATTCGCTGGGCTGTCCATCTGGACATTCTGGCTACAGAATTTCTTGACGACCATAGAGCATTGGAACCACCTGATCCCATCCCGAACTCAGTAGTGAAACGATGCATCGCCGATGGTAGTGTGGGGTTTCCCCATGTGAGAGTAGGTCATCGTCAAGATTCATTTCGCAAAACCCCTATCTGCGCATGCAGGTAGGGGTTTTGTCTTTAAGTAGAAGCTATCGCTTCTCCTGGTGGGCTGAATGGCCAATCGGTGGTGGTAAAAAGGTGGTTGACAGTGTTTCTGAATACTGTATTATTCACCTCCCGCGACGAGAGATCGAAGCGAGTTAAGTGTCTGAAGTTAAACGAGTTTCTCGCAAAAAACTTCAAAATAAACGCTTGACAGGCTCTGAGGAAAGCGTAGAATGCGCGCCTCGGTTGAGACGAAAAACTCTTAACCAAACGCTCTTTAACAAATCGAATCAAGCAATTCGTGTGGGTGCTTGTGAGTACGGACTGATAGTCACAAAGATTATCAGCATCACAAGTGGCCATGCGAGAAATCACATAGTCATTTGAGATTGCTGAGCCAAGTTTAGGGTTTCTTAAAAACCCAAGCAGTATTGAACTGAAGAGTTTGATCATGGCTCAGATTGAACGCTGGCGGCAGGCCTAACACATGCAAGTCGAGCGGATGACGGGAGCTTGCTCCTTGATTCAGCGGCGGACGGGTGAGTAATGCCTAGGAATCTGCCTGGTAGTGGGGGGCAACGTTTCGAAAGGAACGCTAATACCGCATACGTCCTACGGGAGAAAGCAGGGGACCTTCGGGCCTTGCGCTATCAGATGAGCCTAGGTCGGATTAGCTAGTTGGTGGGGTAATGGCTCACCAAGGCGACGATCCGTAACTGGTCTGAGAGGATGATCAGTCACACTGGAACTGAGACACGGTCCAGACTCCTACGGGAGGCAGCAGTGGGGAATATTGGACAATGGGCGAAAGCCTGATCCAGCCATGCCGCGTGTGTGAAGAAGGTCTTCGGATTGTAAAGCACTTTAAGTTGGGAGGAAGGGCAGTAAGTTAATACCTTGCTGTTTTGACGTTACCGACAGAATAAGCACCGGCTAACTCTGTGCCAGCAGCCGCGGTAATACAGAGGGTGCAAGCGTTAATCGGAATTACTGGGCGTAAAGCGCGCGTAGGTGGTTTGTTAAGTTGGATGTGAAAGCCCCGGGCTCAACCTGGGAACTGCATCCAAAACTGGCAAGCTAGAGTACGGTAGAGGGTGGTGGAATTTCCTGTGTAGCGGTGAAATGCGTAGATATAGGAAGGAACACCAGTGGCGAAGGCGACCACCTGGACTGATACTGACACTGAGGTGCGAAAGCGTGGGGAGCAAACAGGATTAGATACCCTGGTAGTCCACGCCGTAAACGATGTCAACTAGCCGTTGGAATCCTTGAGATTTTAGTGGCGCAGCTAACGCATTAAGTTGACCGCCTGGGGAGTACGGCCGCAAGGTTAAAACTCAAATGAATTGACGGGGGCCCGCACAAGCGGTGGAGCATGTGGTTTAATTCGAAGCAACGCGAAGAACCTTACCAGGCCTTGACATGCAGAGAACTTTCCAGAGATGGATTGGTGCCTTCGGGAACTCTGACACAGGTGCTGCATGGCTGTCGTCAGCTCGTGTCGTGAGATGTTGGGTTAAGTCCCGTAACGAGCGCAACCCTTGTCCTTAGTTACCAGCACGTAATGGTGGGCACTCTAAGGAGACTGCCGGTGACAAACCGGAGGAAGGTGGGGATGACGTCAAGTCATCATGGCCCTTACGGCCTGGGCTACACACGTGCTACAATGGTCGGTACAGAGGGTTGCCAAGCCGCGAGGTGGAGCTAATCTCACAAAACCGATCGTAGTCCGGATCGCAGTCTGCAACTCGACTGCGTGAAGTCGGAATCGCTAGTAATCGCGAATCAGAATGTCGCGGTGAATACGTTCCCGGGCCTTGTACACACCGCCCGTCACACCATGGGAGTGGGTTGCACCAGAAGTAGCTAGTCTAACCTTCGGGAGGACGGTTACCACGGTGTGATTCATGACTGGGGTGAAGTCGTAACAAGGTAGCCGTAGGGGAACCTGCGGCTGGATCACCTCCTTAATCGACGACATCAGCCTACTGATGAGCTCCCACACGAATTGCTTGATTCATTGTAAAAGACGATGCTGTAACGCGACCCTGTTATAGGTCTGTAGCTCAGTTGGTTAGAGCGCACCCCTGATAAGGGTGAGGTCGGCAGTTCAAATCTGCCCAGACCTACCATTACTTGGTTCAGCCGTATACGGGGCCATAGCTCAGCTGGGAGAGCGCCTGCCTTGCACGCAGGAGGTCAGCGGTTCGATCCCGCTTGGCTCCACCACTTTCGCAGTACGCAGTAACTTGTCAGAACTTAGAAATGAACATTCAGTTTGAATGTTGATTTCTGACTTTTGTCAGATCGTTCTTTAAAAATTCGGATATGTGATAGATATAGACTGAACACCAGTTTCACTGCTGGTGGATCAGGCTAAGGTAAAATTTGTGAGTTCTGCTCTTAATTGAGCGAAATGCGAATTTTCGGCGAATGTCGTCTTCACAGTATAACCAGATTGCTTGGGGTTATATGGTCAAGTGAAGAAGCGCATACGGTGGATGCCTTGGCAGTCAGAGGCGATGAAAGACGTGGTAGCCTGCGATAAGCTTTGGGGAGTCGGCAAACAGACTGTGATCCAGAGATCTCTGAATGGGGGAACCCACTCAGCATAAGCTGAGTATCTTGTACTGAATACATAGGTGCAAGAGGCGAACCAGGGGAACTGAAACATCTAAGTACCCTGAGGAAAAGAAATCAACCGAGATTCCCTTAGTAGTGGCGAGCGAACGGGGACCAGCCCTTAAGTTGGTTTGAGATTAGTGGAACGCTCTGGAAAGTGCGGCCATAGTGGGTGATAGCCCCGTACACGAAAATCTCTTGTCAATGAAATCGAGTAGGACGGAGCACGAGAAACTTTGTCTGAACATGGGGGGACCATCCTCCAAGGCTAAATACTACTGACTGACCGATAGTGAACCAGTACCGTGAGGGAAAGGCGAAAAGAACCCCGGAGAGGGGAGTGAAATAGAACCTGAAACCGTATGCGTACAAGCAGTGGGAGCCTACTTTGTTAGGTGACTGCGTACCTTTTGTATAATGGGTCAGCGACTTATATTCAGTGGCGAGCTTAACCGAATAGGGGAGGCGTAGCGAAAGCGAGTCTTAATAGGGCGTTTAGTCGCTGGGTATAGACCCGAAACCGGGCGATCTATCCATGGGCAGGTTGAAGGTTAGGTAACACTGACTGGAGGACCGAACCGACTACCGTTGAAAAGTTAGCGGATGACCTGTGGATCGGAGTGAAAGGCTAATCAAGCTCGGAGATAGCTGGTTCTCCTCGAAAGCTATTTAGGTAGCGCCTCATGTATCACTGTAGGGGGTAGAGCACTGTTTCGGCTAGGGGGTCATCCCGACTTACCAAACCGATGCAAACTCCGAATACCTACAAGTGCCGAGCATGGGAGACACACGGCGGGTGCTAACGTCCGTCGTGAAAAGGGAAACAACCCAGACCGTCAGCTAAGGTCCCAAAGTCATGGTTAAGTGGGAAACGATGTGGGAAGGCTTAGACAGCTAGGAGGTTGGCTTAGAAGCAGCCATCCTTTAAAGAAAGCGTAATAGCTCACTAGTCGAGTCGGCCTGCGCGGAAGATGTAACGGGGCTCAAACCATGCACCGAAGCTACGGGTGTCATCTTAGGATGACGCGGTAGAGGAGCGTTCTGTAAGCCTGTGAAGGTGAGTTGAGAAGCTTGCTGGAGGTATCAGAAGTGCGAATGCTGACATGAGTAACGACAATGCGAGTGAAAAACTCGCACGCCGAAAGACCAAGGTTTCCTGCGCAACGTTAATCGACGCAGGGTTAGTCGGTCCCTAAGGCGAGGCTGAAAAGCGTAGTCGATGGAAAACAGGTTAATATTCCTGTACTTCCAGTTATTGCGATGGAGGGACGGAGAAGGCTAGGCCAGCTTGGCGTTGGTTGTCCAAGTTTAAGGTGGTAGGCTGAAATCTTAGGCAAATCCGGGATTTCAAGGCCGAGAGCTGATGACGAGTTGCCATTAGGCGACGAAGTGGTTGATGCCATGCTTCCAAGAAAAGCTCCTAAGCTTCAGATAACTGGGAACCGTACCCCAAACCGACACAGGTGGTTAGGTAGAGAATACCAAGGCGCTTGAGAGAACTCGGGTGAAGGAACTAGGCAAAATGGCACCGTAACTTCGGGAGAAGGTGCGCCGGCGAGGGTGAAGGACTTGCTCCGTAAGCCCATGCCGGTCGAAGATACCAGGCCGCTGCGACTGTTTATTAAAAACACAGCACTCTGCAAACACGAAAGTGGACGTATAGGGTGTGACGCCTGCCCGGTGCCGGAAGGTTAATTGATGGGGTTAGCGCAAGCGAAGCTCTTGATCGAAGCCCCGGTAAACGGCGGCCGTAACTATAACGGTCCTAAGGTAGCGAAATTCCTTGTCGGGTAAGTTCCGACCTGCACGAATGGCGTAACGATGGCGGCGCTGTCTCCACCCGAGACTCAGTGAAATTGAAATCGCTGTGAAGATGCAGTGTATCCGCGGCTAGACGGAAAGACCCCGTGAACCTTTACTATAGCTTTGCACTGGACTTTGAATTTGCTTGTGTAGGATAGGTGGGAGGCTTTGAAGTGGGGACGCCAGTTCTCATGGAGCCATCCTTGAAATACCACCCTGGCAACTTTGAGGTTCTAACTCAGGTCCGTTATCCGGATCGAGGACAGTGTATGGTGGGTAGTTTGACTGGGGCGGTCTCCTCCCAAAGAGTAACGGAGGAGTACGAAGGTGCGCTCAGACCGGTCGGAAATCGGTCGTAGAGTATAAAGGCAAAAGCGCGCTTGACTGCGAGACAAACACGTCGAGCAGGTACGAAAGTAGGTCTTAGTGATCCGGTGGTTCTGTATGGAAGGGCCATCGCTCAACGGATAAAAGGTACTCCGGGGATAACAGGCTGATACCGCCCAAGAGTTCATATCGACGGCGGTGTTTGGCACCTCGATGTCGGCTCATCACATCCTGGGGCTGAAGCCGGTCCCAAGGGTATGGCTGTTCGCCATTTAAAGTGGTACGCGAGCTGGGTTTAGAACGTCGTGAGACAGTTCGGTCCCTATCTGCCGTGGACGTTTGAGATTTGAGAGGGGCTGCTCCTAGTACGAGAGGACCGGAGTGGACGAACCTCTGGTGTTCCGGTTGTCACGCCAGTGGCATTGCCGGGTAGCTATGTTCGGAAGAGATAACCGCTGAAAGCATCTAAGCGGGAAACTTGCCTCAAGATGAGATCTCACTGGGATCTTGAATCCCCTAAAGGGCCGTCGAAGACTACGACGTTGATAGGTTGGGTGTGTAAGCGCTGTGAGGCGTTGAGCTAACCAATACTAATTGCCCGTGAGGCTTGACCATATAACACCCAAGCAATTTGCTAGCGCAGATTGCGGTGGTGAAGACGAAAGAACCGAAGATTCGCTTTTCACAAGAGCAGCACAAATTCACATATCCGAATTCGCTGGGCTGTCCATCTGGACATTCTGGCTACAGAATTTCTTGACGACCATAGAGCATTGGAACCACCTGATCCCATCCCGAACTCAGTAGTGAAACGATGCATCGCCGATGGTAGTGTGGGGTTTCCCCATGTGAGAGTAGGTCATCGTCAAGATTCATTTCGCAAAACCCCTATCTGCGCATGCAGGTAGGGGTTTTGTCTTTAAGTAGGAACTACAGAGATTCGCAGGCACGTCAAAGCGACGGGCCAGCACACAGAATTTCTTGACGACCATAGAGCATTGGAACCACCTGATCCCATCCCGAACTCAGCAGTGAAACGATGCATCGCCGATGGTAGTGTGGGGTTTCCCCATGTGAGAGTAGGTCATCGTCAAGATTCAAATAAAAGCCCCTGTCTGCATTGCAGACAGGGGCTTTTTCTTTTCCGGTGTTAAAACATCCTGGTGTTGAGCGCTAGCGGCTGAGTTGTTTGTCCAGGTAGTTTCTGATTACCCGCGATCCATTGTTCAGATGCTGCTCCAGCACCCTTACCGCCTCGTCGACACGTTTGTCAGCGGCAGCATCGACCAAGGCGTTATGGTCGTCCTGGGTGAGCTTACCCAGCCCCATGGACGATAAATGGAAGCGCAGGAAGCGTTCTTCCTCGTTCAACTCATTCTCGATCAGGCGCAGCAGTTTCTGGTTGGATGCCTTGCTATAGAGCGCCATGTGGAACAGGCGATTGAGACGGCCGATTTCCGCATGGCTGGTTTCGTTCTCGAGTTGCTGGATGTAACCACGGGCACTGGCGATGTCATCGGCATCGAGCAGCGGGATCGACTGGCGCAGCGCTTCGCTCTCCAGAAGCACGCGCAACGCATAGGTGTCGACGGCGTCCTCGCCAATCAACGGTGCAACCACTGCACCCTTGTACATTTCCACCTTCAGCAGCGATTGCGCCTCTAACTGGCGCAGTGCCTCGCGCACTGGCATGCGGCTGACGCCGTACAAGTCGGCGATTTCCTGTTGGCGTACGGCGGTGCCAGGTGGCAGGCGGCCATCGAGAATGGCGCTGCGCAAGCGTTCTTCTATGACGCCACGGGCCTGTTGTGCCAGCAGCTGTTCGCTGGCCAGCACGTTACTGAGTTTGATTTTCTCGGCCAAGCGAAATGTGCCTCGACGACAGAAGGTTGGATCCAACGACACTAGTGACAAGCAAGGGGGCTTGTCAAACCTGCGCCCGCAACGGCGCGAGCGGCCCAAGCTGACAATTATGGTGGATGAGTTTTCCCGGCAAAGGAAGCGACACACACTAAGCGCTAACAATAAAGTTATATCTGGCCGACCATCGGCTACATGATTGCGCAGTGCCATTGTCTTTTATGTGGCCAGGCCGCACCATCGCTGCTTTGGAACGACCTGAACAGGGCCTCGCAGTGGCGATTACCTGGCTGATCAAAACCGCCGTGCGACGTTTTGGCTTTGCCCTGTTGCTGGGTGGCTTGCTGCTGGGCGGGTTGCATGCGGATTGGGACTTTGCCGAGATCAGCCGCAAGTCCGAAGCCCTGTACGGCCCCTTAGGTGCAGGGAAGGGCCGCATCGATGCCTGGCAGCGGTTGATGGCGACCCAGAGCCAGGGCAGCGAGATGCAGCGCCTGCAGGTGGTCAACCAGTTCTTCAACCAGCAACTGCGCTACGTCGAGGATATCGACCTGTGGCACGAGGTCGACTACTGGGCCACGCCTATCCAGGCGCTTGTAAAAGGCGCCGGCGACTGCGAGGACTACGCCATCGCCAAGTACTTTAGCCTCCGGCGCATGGGGATCCCCAGCGAAAAGTTGCGCATCACCTACGTCAAGGCCCTGCGCCAGAACCGTGCGCACATGGTGCTGACCTATTATTCAAGCCCACAGGCGCAGCCGTTGGTGCTCGACAGCCTGATGGACGCAATAAAGCCGGCCAGCCAGCGTACCGACCTGCTGCCGGTGTATGCCTTCAATGGTGAAGGTCTGTGGCTGACCGGCGCTGCGGGCAACAAGAAGGTCGGTGATACCAAGCGCCTGTCCCGTTGGCAGGACTTGTTGAAGAAAATGCAGGCCGAAGGGTTCCCGGCCGAACCGGTTTACTGAAGGAGCACAGATGTCACTGTTCAAACAATTGCTGTTGGCCATTTGCCTGTTCCTGGTCATCGCGTTCAGCGGCAGCTTCATGGTCAGCCTGGAAAGCTCGCGCAGCCAGTATGTCAATCAGCTGCGTTCGCACGCCCAGGATGCAGCCACTGCGCTGGCACTGTCGCTCACGCCAAATATCGATGACCCGGCGATGGTCGAGCTGATGGTCAGCTCGATCTTCGACAGTGGCTACTACGCCAGCATCAAGGTGGTCGACCTGAGCTCCAATGCCGTGCTGGTTGAGCGGCACGCTGAGCCGGACCCAGGCGGTGTGCCAGCGTGGTTCATCCACCTGATTGGCCTGGAAGCGGCCGGTGGTGATGCCATCGTCAGCCGGGGCTGGCAGCAGGCTGCGCGGGTCGAGGTGATCAGCCACCCGATGTTTGCCATCGCCAAGCTCTGGCAAAGCGCATTGGGCAGCCTCGGCTGGCTGCTGCTGTGTGGTGCCGCCAGTGCGGTACTTGGCGCACTGCTGCTGCGTCGTCAGTTGCGGCCGCTGGACTACATGGTGGAACAGTCCCACGCCATCGCCCGACGCGAATTCCTCAGCCTGCCGGAGCTGCCGCGCACGCCGGAGCTACGCCGTGTGGTGCAGGCAATGAACCAGATGGTCGAGAAGCTCAGGGCCTTGTTCACCGAACAGGCCGAGCGCAGTGAGCGGTTGCGGGCGGAGTCCTATCAGGACAGCCTCACTGGCCTGTCCAATCGGCGATATTTCGAAATGCAGCTGACAGCCCGGGTCAGCAACCTGGAAGAGGCACGTGCCGGTTACCTGCTGCTGCTGCGCGTGCAGGGCCTGGCCGGGCTCAACGCACGCCTGGGCGGCCAGCGCACCGACCAGCTGCTGCAGGCAGTAGGGGAGCAGCTACGGCGTACCTGCGCCAGCTTCCCGGAGACCAACGACTTGATTTCCCGCAGCCGTGGCGGTGAGTTCGCCGTGCTGGCCCCGGGCATGGTCCACGAGGAAGCCGTGCAGCTCGCCCAGGCACTGGAGGCAACACTGCAGAGCCTGCACGAAACAGGCGCCAGCGACGTCGACCCGGTTGCCTGCATCGGCCTTGCTCCATTCAGCCCCGGTGACGCGCCGCAGGCATTGCTCAAGCTGGCTGACGAGGCGTTGGCGCGTGCCGAGAATCAGCCGACCCCAGGTTGGGTATGCCTTGAGCAGGGCGTGGCCGCAGTGGCTGGCGACAGCCAGCATGCCTGGCACACGCGGTTGGACGAAGCCTTCGTCAAAGGTCGTTTCGAGTTGTTCTTCCAGCCTGTCGTGAATGCCAGGCAGACGCAGCAGGTCCTTCATCACAAGGTGATTTCACGCCTGCACGATGACCAGGGCGAGGCTTTGCCTGCCGGTCGCTTCCTGCCGTGGCTGGAGCGCTTTGGCTGGATGTCGCGGCTGGATCTGCTGGTACTGGAAAAGGTGCTGGCACACCTGCGTGGCCATGATCAGGTCCTGGCGCTCAACCTGTCGGCTGCAACGCTGGCTGACCCCAAGGCCTTGCAGCGTGTCTACGAGTTGCTGAGCCAGCATCCAGCGCTGGGCTCACGGTTGATCTTCGAGATCGGTGAGGAGCAACTGCCCGAACAGGCCGCGCTGGACAAACTCACCCGCCGTCTGCACAGCCTGGGCTTCGGCCTGGCGTTGCAGCGCTTCGGCGGGCGCTTCAGCATGATCGGCAACCTGGCGCACCTGGGCCTGGCCTACCTGAAGATCGATGGCAGCTATATCCGCAACATCGACCAGGAGCAGCACAAGCGGCTGTTCATCGAAGCCATCCAGCGCGCGGCGCACAGCATCGACCTGCCGCTGATTGCCGAGCGGGTGGAGACCGAAGGCGAGCGGCTGGTATTGGTGGAGATGGGCGTCGGTGGCATCCAGGGGCAACTGGTCGGCGAGCCGGCGCCCTGGCGTTGATTCAAGCATGGCGGGGCGCAATGCGCCCCTTGGGATTTCAGATCAGCCCGCCTTCCTCCTCTTCCTCGATCAGGTTGTTCAAGCTCCCCAGCGCCTTGCGCGCGGTAGAGCGGTTGAGCAACTTGGCCTGCGCCCCCGCCGGCAGGTCGGTGATGCTGAACACGCCCTTGGCGGTCAGCACCTCGATCAGGTCCTCGAGCACGCGGATCATGTCCAGGTCGCTCTGCTTGAGCTGCTTGAGGCTGTTTTCGACGACATCGTCAGCGAACCATTCTTGGATTTCTGCATGATCGGCGGGCAGGATTTCCGTGTACTCGGCGTAGGGCGCGGCCTCCACCCGCCCCAACTGCCCTTCGCCGTCGCGTTGCACATAGAACATGGCGTCCATCCTCGTCTCGTTGACTACTCTGGTTCTGGCGCAGCATAGGCAACTTTGCCCAACTGCGCCTGCCCGTCAGCTGTTGTTGTTGTCGATCTTGATGGTCGGGTCGGCACCGCTGATCAACGAGTTGATCGTGGTATTCGACCAGTTCACGCCCTCCAGCTTGATGCTCACGTCTACGTTGGCCAGCCCACCAGCAGCATTAAGTTTGCCTTCGGTGCTGATCTGCAGGGTCGACTCGCCACCCGTCGTAGTGATCTTCAGGTAGTTGTCGATGGTCGAGCCGCGCTCGCCCTGCAACAGGTCGGTGAGGTCGATGCGGTCGCCTTCGCTGAGCTTGAAGTCCTTGATCACGTCCTGGCCAATGTCGCCGGCTTTCCATACGAAGGTATCGGCGCCGGCGCCACCGCTGAGGATGTCGTTGCCCTTGCCGCCGATCAGGGTGTCGTTACCGGCCCCGCCGAATAGCAGGTCGTTGCCTTCGCCGCCAAGCAGTGTGTCGTTGCCCGTACCGCCCAGCAGGATGTCATTGCCCTTGCCGCCATCGATGTAATCGTTGCCGCCCTGGCCGAAGATGATGTCGTTGCCGCCCCCGCCCATCAGGGTGTCGGCGCCGTCGTTGGTGCGCGACAGGTCGAAGTCGGTGTAGTGCTCGGTGATGTACTGATGCATCACCTTGGCATCCACCAGGCTCGTGTCGACGCCCAGCTTGGTGGCGACGAAGGCCTGCACGGCCTCGATGCCGCTGCCGGGTATCGAGTCGAAGCTCACCAGGTCGCCGAAGATGATGTCGTGGCCATCGCCGCCACTGATGGTGTCGGCACCGGCAATGGTCTGGTCGGTGTGGCCGAGGATCGCATCGCTGATCTTGCTCGGGTCGACATTGACCTGGGGCACGCCGTCGCTGTCGAACGGTTTCAGGTCGGTGGCAGCGATGCCTGTGCCGACGCCGACGGCTTCGACCGATGACAGCGCCGAGAGCAGCGCGAAGCTTGAGGTGGCGTTGGTCAGGGTGTCGCTGGTGGTGGTGCTGCCGGTGCCGGCCAGTTTCGACAGCTCGTAGCCGCCGTTGCCTTCGGCGTGGATCAGGCCGGTGGTGACGGCACTCCACTTGTAGCTCAGGCTCAGCAGGTCGAAGCTGCGGGTTTCGGCGGTGAGCTTGCCGGTGGCGTCGATCGACACCCGGTTGCTGGTGTCCAGCTGGTAGTTGGTCAGGGTGTCGCCCATCTTGTAGCTGACATTGCTGAGCAGCGTGTCGAGCTTGACCGAGCTGTTGGCCAGGGTTGGGTTGGTCTGCTCGCCGGTCTGGTAGTAGGTCGGCTGGCCGTCGGTGAGGAAGTAGGTCTGGTTGGTGCCGGTGACACCGGCATTTTTCAGGTTCTGGAACCAGTTGGCGGTGGTCTTGAAGGCATCCTCATAGTTGGTGCCGCCGTCCGCGCTCATGCCGCCCAGGGCGTTCAGCAGCGTCTTGAGGCCAGCGTCGTTGAGGGTGACTGAGACGGTACTCTTGACCTGGGTGGCGAAGTCCACCAGCAGCACGTTGACCGTGCCGACCCCGGTGGCCTTGGCATCCGCCAGCAGGGTCTGGAACGTGGTGGCCAGCGACGCCTTGGTCGCGTCGATGCCGGTGGTGCTCATGCTGCCCGAGGTGTCGACGATGAAGGCGAGGTTGTAGTTGGTGCCAGCGGTCATATGCAGGCCGGCGGTGTCGGCGATGATGATGTCATCGCCGTAGGTACCGGTTGTGCTGTCATTGGCGGTGGTCAGCTGGCTGGTGGTGTAGGTGTCCGGGTAGACCGTGACCTTGAGGGTGCCTTCGGTGGTGGCGAAGCTGCCGCCGACCGACTCGGTGGAGGTTGAGCTGACCTTCACATCGAACTGGCCGCTGTAGTAGGCCGGTGGCTTGATCGTCAGGCTGCTCAACGTCCAGCCACTGACATCGACTGCGGTGGCGCCCACGGTGGCGGTGTGCCCGGCAGTGTCGCTGATCACCGAGCCCGCTGGAATACCGCTCAGCTTCACGCTGAGGGTCTCTGAGCCGTCGGTGTCGGTCAGGCTGCTGCCGATACCCACCAGCTTGACGCTGCCGTTTTCCGGCCCTTCGTTGAGCTTGTAGCCATCGTAGTAACCCTGAGTGCTGTTGCTGCCGTGCAGATCGGACACGGTGACCCCGGCGTTGGTCAGGGCGGTGACGTTCTGGTACATCGGGATGGTGGTGCTGTTGAAGTCGCCGGCAGCGCCGCCGTTGACCGAGATGTTGACGTCGTAGCTGCCCGGGCCGGACTGGTTGGCGTGGTAGATCTCCAGGGTGTAGTAGCCGCTGGTGGTCGGTGTGTAGGTGCCCGAGACGGTCCCCGACCCCGAGCCCCAGGTGGCAGTGACCACGTTCTTGCCGCCGATGTTCACCAGCAGGCTGTCGTCGGCGTTGCCGCTGAAGGTGTAGGTCTTGCCAGCCTCCAGGTACACCAGGCCGGAAGTCTTCGAGCCGCTCTGTGCCGCTACGCTGGAATCGGATTGCACGTTGGTGATGGTCGTGGACGAGGTTGCGGCGCCAGAGTTGGTGAACACTGTCTTCAGTGCATCGCCGGTAATGCCGTTGCCGTTGGTGCCCAGGCCAGTGAGGCTGGTCCAGATTTCCTTGGTCAAACCCAGCGAGTTGACGCTGTTGCTGCCGATCGACAGGGTCGGTGCGTCGGCGATCGGGTTGATGTCTACCTTCAGAATGGTTTCGCTGCCCGGGGTGACGCCGTCAGTGGGCTTGAACTTGATCTGTGCGTAGTCAGCCTGATTGTTGCCCACCCCGGTGCCGCCATAGCCGTTGACGCCCGACTGGTTGACCAGCGGCACGAACTTGAGCTTGCCGGCGCTGATGTCGGCCTGGCTGATGGTCTGGTTGAGGGCCACGTTCACCCAGGCGGTACCGTTGTTGTACTGCATGGTGCCGAGGGCCGGTAGCTGGGTGATGGTCACGCCCAGGCTCGAGACCGGGCTGTCGACGTCAGTGACGTTGAAGTTGCTCCAGGTCAGCACCAGCGCGGTGTCTTCGACCCCGGTGACGGCGCCGCCGGCGGACACTGGCGCGTCATTGACCGCCACAACGTTGACCGTGGTGGTGGCGGTATTGGACACATTGACCCCGTCGGTGACCGTGACCGTGATGATCCGTGGCGTGGTGCTCGGGTCTTCGCTGGTGTTGACGAAGGTGATGTTCTTGATCGCCTGCATGTAGTCGGCCAGCGAGGCGTTGCCAGTCAGGGTCAACACCACCTTGCCGGCGGTCACGCTGGAGATGATGGTAATGCCGTTGACGCTGCTGCCCAGGTTCAGCGCATCGCCGGCCTGGGCGTTGGTCAGGGTGACGGTCGCGCCGGTCAGCTGCGTGCTGTCGAAGTCGGTGATGGAGATGTCCAGGTCACTGATCGAGTTGCCGCTGCTGTTCTCGGTGAAGGTGGTCTGGAAGTCGGCGCCGGTCTTGCCGCTGGAGTCGTTGGCATCCAGGTCCAGCACGGGTGCGGGTTCGAACAGCTGGGTGGTGATGCTGCCCGCGGTGTTGCTGACGACAAGGCCCTCGAAGTTGCCGCCAGTGGCCGAGTCGATCTTGATGGTGAAGGTCTCGGTGCCTTCGGTGATGTTGTCTTTGATGGTCGGGATGCTGAAGGTCGCCGTGTTGCTGTTGGCCTTGATGGTCACGGTAGCCACGCCGGTGTAGTCGACACCGTTGGTGGCAGTACCGCTGTAGCTCAGCTTGACCACCACATCGGTCTGCGGCGGGTTACTCAGGGTCAGGGTGTAGGTGGCGGTGTTGCCCTCGGCCACGGTGGCCGAACCGGTGATGCCGAGGGTGGTGTTGTTCAGCGTGTCGGTCACGGCGGTGACTGCTGGCGCCGGGTTCACCACCAAGCTTTCGAAATTGCCGCCGGTAGCGTTGGTGATGGTGGTACTGACAGTGGAGGCGTCGATGTACACATCGTCGGCTGGCGCCGCCACAGTGACGCTGCCGGAGGACTGGTTGGGGCCGATGGTGATGGTCTGGCCATTGCTCAGGGTCACGCTGACGGCTGTCTGTGCCGGGTTGGTCAAGGTCGCGGTATAGACGATCTGGCCGCCCTCGGCCACGGTCGGCGTGGCGGTGAGGGTGACGGTGGTGGTGTCCGTCACATCGGTGACGCTGGTGCTGACCACGGTCTTGTTGGTCACCAGGTTCTCATAGCTGCCACCGGAGACGCTGCTGATGCTGTTGGTGACGGCTGCATGCCCCTGATAGACATCATTGGTGACCGAGCCGGTCGTGGTGCCGCTGCTCTGGCCGACCGGGATGGTGATGGTCTGGCTGTTGGTCAGGGTCACCACCACCGGAGTGACGGTGACTGGCGCGCTGACGGTGGCGGTGTAGGTGATGGTGCCGCCCTCGGCCACGCTTGGCGTGGCGGTGAGGGTGACGGTGGTGGTGTCCTGCACGTCGGTGACGCTGGTGCTGACCTGAGTCTTGTCGGCGATCAGGTTCTCGTAGCTGCCGCCGGATACGTTGGTGATGCTGTTGGTCACTGGCGCATGGCCCAGGTACACGTCGTTGGTCACGCTGCCGGTGGCGGTGCCGGCGCTCTGGCCGACCGGAATGGTGATGGTCTGGCCGTTGGCCAGGGTCACCAGCACGGCGCTGCCGGTGACCGGGGCGCCGACAGTGGCGGTGTAGGTGATGGTGCCACCCTCGGCCACGCTGGGTGTGGCGGTGAGGGTGACGGTGGTGGTGTCCTGGACATCGGTGACGGTGGTGCTGACCGCTGTCTTGTTGGCCACCAGGTTTTCGTAGTTGCCGCCGCTGACGGCGGTGATGCTGTTGGTGACCGGTGCATGGCCCAGGTACACGTCATTGGTGACGGTGCCGGTGGCCGTACCAGAAGTTTGCCCGACGGCAATGGTGATGGTCTGGCCGTTGGCCAGGCTCACCAGCACTGGGCTGCCGGTGACGGCGGCGGTGACGGTCGCGGTGTAGACGATGGTGCCGCCTTCGGCTACCGACGGCGTGGCGGCCAGGGTCACGGTCGAGGTGTCGATGGTATCGGTGACGTTGGTCACTGCGGGCGTGTTGTTGACTGCAAGGTTCTCGAAGTTGCCGCCTGACGCGCTGGTGATCTGTGCACTGACCTGGCCAGCGTCGAGGTACGGGTTATCGCCGTGGGTGGCGACGGTGACGCTGCCGGAGGTCTGGTTGGCGCCGATGGTGATGGTCTGGCCGTTGCTCAAGGTTACCGTCACGGCGGTTTGCGCTGCGTTGGTCAGGGTAGCGGTGTAGGTGATCTGGCCACCTTCGACCACGGTCGGAGTGGCCGACAGCGAGACCGTGGTGGTGTCCTGCACATCGGTGACCGTGGTGCTGACCACGGCCTTGTTGGCCACCAGGTTTTCGTAATTGCCGCCGGAGACGTTGCTGATGCTGTTGGTGACCGCGGCGTGCCCCAGATAGACATCGTTGGTCACGGCGCCCGTGGCGGTGCCGGCGCTTTGGCCGACCGGAATGGTGATGGTCTGGCCATTGGTCAGGGTCACCACCACGGCAGAGCCGGTGACTGGCGCAGTCACCGTGGCGGTGTAAACGATCGTCCCACCCTCGGCCACCGATGGTGTGGCGGTCAGGCTGACGGTCGAGGTATCGATGGTATCGGTGACGTTGGTCACTGCCGGCGAGCCGTTGATAGCGAGGTTCTCGAAGTTGCCTCCCGTTGCGCCGGTAATGCGCGCGTTGACCTGACCGGCATCGAGGTACGGGTTATCGCCGTGGGTGGCAACCGCGACGCTGCCGGAGGTCTGGTTGGCGGCGATGGTGATGGTCTGGCCATTGCTCAGGGTCACTGTCACAGGCGACTGCGCGACATTGGTCAGGGTGGCGGTGTAGACGATCTGGCCGCCCTCGGCCACGTTCTGGGTGGCCGACAAAGAAACCGTGGTGGTGTCCTGCACGTCGGTGACGGTGGTGCTGACCGCTGCCTTGTTCGCCACCAGGTTTTCATAGTTGCCACCCGACACATTGCTGATGCTGTTGCTGACGGCAGGATGGCCCTGATAGACGTCGTTGCTGACGGCAGCCGTGGCGGTCCCCGAACTTTGCCCGACCGGGATGGTGATGGTTTGCCCGTTGGCCAGGGTCACCACTACAGCAGAACCGGTGACCGGTGCGGTTACTGTGGCGGTGTAGACGATCGTGCCGCCCTCGGCGACTGAAGGCGTGGCGGTCAGGCTGACGGTCGAGGTATCGACGGTATCGGTGACGTTGGTCACTGCCGGCGTGCTGTTGACCACCAGATTCTCGAAGTTCCCGCCCGAAGCGTTGGTTATGCTGGCGCTGACCTGCCCCGCATCGAGGTACGGGTTATCGCCGTGGGTGGCAACCGCGACGCTGCTGGTAGTCTGGTTGGCGCCGATAGTGATGGTCTGCCCGTTGCTCAGGGTCACGGTCACTGGCGACTGTGCGGCGTTGGTCAGGGTCGCGGTGTACACGATCTGACCGCCCTCAGCGACGGTCTGGGTGGCCGACAGCGAAACGGTGGTGGTGTCCTGCACATCGGTGACGCTGGTGCTGACCGGTGACTGGTTGGCGACCAGGCTTTCGTAGTTGCCACCGCTGACACTGGTGATGCTGTTGGTGACGGCGGCGTGGCCTACATAGACATCGTTGGTCACTGCGCCAGTGGCGGTGCCAGAGCTCTGGCCGACCGCGATGGTGATGGACTGTCCATTGGCAAGGGTTACCACCACCGGGCTGCCAGTGACGGGCGCGCCGACGGTGGCGGTGTACAGGATGGTGCCACCTTCGGCTACGGATGGTGTGGCTGTAAGGGTAACCGTGGTGGTGTCGGTCACATCGGTCACGGTGGTGCTGACCTGAGACTTGTCCGCCACCAGGTTCTCGTAGCTACCGCCGCTCACATTGCTGATGCTGTTGGTGACAGGTGCATGGCCTTGGTACACGTCGTTGCTCACGGCGCCAGTCGCGGTGCCGGAGCTTTGCCCAACAGGGATTGTGATGCTCTGGCCGTTGGCCAGCGTGACCACCACCGGGCTGCTGGTGACGGGCGCGCCAACGGTGGCGGTGTAGATGATGGTTCCACCCTCTGCCACGTTTGGTGTGGCTGTCAGGGTCACGGTCGTGGTGTCGGTCACATCGGTAACGGTGGTGCTGACCTGAGTCTTGTCTGCGACCAGGTTCTCGTAGTTACCGCCGCTCACGTTGCTGATGCTGTTGGTGACAGGTGCATGGCCTTGGTAGACGTCGTTGCTCACGGCACCTGTCGCCGTGCCGGAACTCTGGCCAACCGGAATGGTGATGGTCTGGCCATTGGTCAGGGTCACCACGACCGGGCTGCCGGTAACCGGAGCGCCGACGGTTGCGGTGTAGACGATGGTCCCGCCCTCGGCAACGGAAGGCGTGGCAGTCAGGGTCACAGTGGTGGTGTCCTGGACATCGGTCACTGTGGTGCTGACCGCTGCCTTGTTCGCCACCAGGTTTTCATAGTTACCGCCAGACACGTTGCTGATGCTATTGCTGACGGCCGGATGGCCCTGATAGACGTCGTTGGATACTGCGGCCGTGGCGGTCCCGGAGCTTTGCCCGACCGGAATGGTGATAATTTGCCCATTGGCCAGGGTCACCACCACAGCGGAGCCTGTAACCGGAGCGGTCACCGTGGCTGTGTACACGATCGTGCCGCCCTCGGCGACGGAAGGCGTGGCGGTCAGGCTCACGGTTGAGGTGTCGACGGTATCAGTGACATTGGTCACTGCTGGCGTGCTGTTGACTGCCAGATTCTCGAAGTTGCCACCTGATGCATTGGTGATGCTGGCGCTGACCTGGCCGGCATCGAGATAGGGGTTATCGCCGTGGGTGGCAACCGCGACGCTGCCGGAGGTCTGGTTAGCGGCGATGGTAATGGTCTGGCCATTGCTCAAAGTGACGGTCACCGGAGACTGTGCAGCATTGGTCAGGGTCGCGGTGTAGACGATCTGGCCGCCCTCAGCGACGGTCTGAGTGGCCGACAGCGAAACGGTGGTGGTGTCCTGCACGTCGGTGACGTTGGTGCTGACCGGTGCCTGATTGGCGACCAGGTTTTCGTAGTTTCCGCCCGTGACGGTAGTGATGCTGTTGATGACGGGTGCATGGCCCTGGTACACGTCGTTGCTCACGGCGCCAGTCGCAGTGCCGGAGCTTTGGCCAACGGCAATGGTGATGGTTTGTCCATTGGCAAGACTAACCACAACCGGGCTGCCGGTGACCGGCGCGCCGACGGTGGCGGTGTAGACGATGGTGCCGCCCTCGGCCACGGTTGGCGTGGCGGTGAGGGTGACGGTGGTGGTGTCGGTCACATCAGTGACGGTAGTGCTAACCGCCGCCTTGTTCGCCACCAAGTTCTCATAGTTGCCGCCAGACACGTTGCTGATGCTGTTGCTGACTGCCGGATGGCCCTGATAGACGTCGTTGGATACTGCGGCCGTGGCGGTCCCGGAACTTTGCCCGACCGGAATGGTGATGGTCTGCCCGTTGGCCAGGGTCACCACCACGGCAGATCCGGTGACCGGCGCGGTCACGGTGGCGGTGTAGACGATGGTTCCACCTTCTGCCACCGAGGGCGTGGCGGTCAGGCTGACGGTCGAGATGTCAACGGTATCGGTGACGTTGGTAACTGCCGGCGCGCTGTTGACTGCCAGATTCTCGAAGTTGCCACCTGATGCATTGGTGATGCTGGCGCTGACCTGGCCGGCATCGAGATAGGGGTTATCGCCGTGGGTGGCAACCGCGACGCTGCCGGAGGTCTGGTTGGTGGCGATGGTAATGTTCTGGCCATTGCTCAAGGTGACGGTCACTGGCGACTGTGCGGCATTGGTCAGGCTGGCGGTGTAGACGATAGTGCCGCCTTCGGCCACGGACGGCGTGGCGGTCAGTGTGACGGTTGTAGTGTCCTGCACATCGGTAACGCTGGTGCTGACCTGAGACTTGTCGGCGACGAGATTCTCGTAATTTCCGCCGGAGACGTTGCTGATGCTGTTGGTGACTGCCGGATGGCCCTGATAGACGTCGTTGCTGACGGCCGCCGTAGCGGTCCCCGAACTTTGCCCGACCGGGATGGTGATGGTCTGGCCGTTGGCCAGGGTCACCACCACAGCAGAGCCGGTGACCGGCGCGGTGACCGTGGCGGTATAGACAATGGTCCCGCCTTCGGCCACCGATGGCGTGGCGGTCAGGCTGACGGTCGAGGTGTCGACGGTATCGGTGACAGTGGTCACTGCCGGCGCGCTGCTGATTGCTAGGTTCTCGAAGTTACCGCCCGAGGCGCTGGTGATGCTGGCGCTGACTTGGCCCGCGTCGAGGTACGGGTTATCGACGTGGGTGGCAACCGCCACGCTGCCAGAGGTCTGGTTGGCAGCGATGGTGATGGTCTGGCCATTGCTCAGGGTCACAGTCACTGGCGACTGCGCAGCATTGGTCAGGGTGGCGGTGTACACGATCTGCCCGCCCTCGGCCACGCTCTGCGTTGCCGACAGCGAGACCGTGGTGGTGTCCTGCACATCAGTGACGCTGGTGCTGACCTGAGTCTTGTCGGCCACCAGGTTCTCGTAGTTACCGCCGCTCACGTTGCTGATGCTGTTGGTGACAGGTGCATGGCCTTGGTAGACGTCGTTGCTCACGGCACCTGTCGCTGTGCCGGAACTCTGGCCAACCGGAATGGTGATGGTCTGGCCGTTGGCCAGGCTGACCACGACCGGGCTGCCGGTAACCGGAGCGCCGACGGTTGCGGTGTAGACGATGGTGCTGCCTTCGGTCACGGAAGGTGTGGCGGTCAGGGTCACAGTGGTGGTGTCTTGAACATCGGTGACTGTGGTGCTGACCGGCGAATGGTTGGCGACCAGGCTTTCGTAGTTGCCACCACTGACGGCCGTGATGTTGTTGGTGACCGGGGCGTGCCCCTGATAGACGTCATTGTTCACCACTTCAGTGGCGGTACCGGAGCTCTGACCCTCCGCAATGGTGATGGTCTGCCCATTGGCCAGGCTCACCACCACCGGGCTGCCAGTGACGGGGGCGCCCACACTTGCCATATAGGTAATGGTTCCACCCTCTGCCACGCTGGGTGTGGCTGTCAGGGTCACAGTGGTGGTGTCTTGGACATCGGTGACTGTGGTGCTGACCGGCGACTGGTTGGCGACCAGGTTTTCGTAGTTGCCGCCCGTGACGGTGGTGATGCTGTTGGTGACGGGTGCATGGCCTTGGTACACGTCGTTGCTCACGGCGCCAGTCGTGGTGCCGGAGCTTTGCCCAACAGGGATTGTGATGCTCTGGCCGTTGGCTAGCGTGACCACCACCGGGCTGCCGGTGACGGGCGCGCCAACGGTGGCGGTGTAGACGATGGTGCCGCCCTCGGCCACGGACGGTGTGGCGGTGAGGGTAACGGTGGTGGTGTCGGTCACATCAGTGACGGTAGTGCTAACCGGTGCCTGATTGGCGACTAGATTTTCGTAGTTGCCACCGCTGACGCTGGTGATGCTGTTGGTGACGGCCGCATGACCCTGATAGACGTCGTTGCTGACCGCAGCCGTGGCGGTCCCCGAACTTTGCCCGACCGGGATGGTGATGGTCTGCCCATTGGCCAGTGTCACCACTAAGGCAGAGCCGGTCACTGGCGCAGTCGCCGTGGCGGTGTAAACGATGGTCCCGCCCTCGGCTACAGATGGCGTGGCGGTCAGGCTGACAGTCGAGGTGTCGACGGTATCGGTAACGTTGGTCACCGCTGGCGCGCTGTTGATTGCCAGGTTCTCGAAATTGCCGCCAGTCGCATTGGTGATCTGTGCGCTGACCTGGCCGGCATCGAGATAGGGGTTATCGCCGTGGGTGGCGATGTTGACACTGCCGGAGGTCTGGTTGGCGGCGATGGTGATGGTCTGGCCATTGCTCAGGGTTACGGTCACTGGCGACTGAGCGGCATTCGTCAGGGTCGCGGTGTAGACGATCTGCCCGCCCTCAGCCACGGTCTGGGTGGCCGACAGCGAGACTGTGGTGGTGTCTTGCACATCGGTGACGCTGGTGCTGACCTGGGTTTTGTCCGCGATCAGGTTCTCGTAGTTGCCACCGCTGACACTGGTGATGCTGTTGGTGACGGGAGCATGGCCCTGATAGACATCGTCGCGCACGGCACCTGTCGCCGTGCCGGAACTTTGGCCGACCGGGATGGTGATGGTTTGCCCATTGGCCAGGGTCACCATCACGTCAGAGCCGGTGACCGGCGCAGTCACGGTGGCGGTGTAAACAATCGTCCCGCCCTCGGCCACCGATGGCGTGGCGGTTAGGCTCACGGTCGAGGTGTCGACGGTATCGGTGACGTTGGTCACCGCGGGAGTGTTGTTGACCGCGAGATTCTCGAAGTTGCCGCCCGTTGCGCCAGTAATGCTCGCGCTTACCTGACCGGCATCGAGGTACGGGTTATCGCCGTGGGTGGCAACCGCGACGCTGCCGGAGGTCTGGTTGGCGCCGATAGTGATGGTATGGCCATTGCTCAGGGTGACGCTCACCGCAGTTTGCGCCGTGTTTGTCAGGGTAGCGGTATAAACAATCTGCCCGCCTTCAGCCACGCTTGGCGTCGCCGACAGCGAAACCGTGGTGGTGTCCTGCACATCGGTGACGGTGGTGTTTACGGTAGCGGTATTGGCGACCAGGCTTTCGTAGTTGCCACCACTGACGGCCGTGATGTTGTTGGTGACCGGGGCGTGCCCCTGATAGACGTCATTGTTCACCACTTCAGTGGCGGTACCGGAGCTCTGACCCTCCGCAATGGTGATGGTCTGCCCATTGGCCAGGCTGACCACCACCGGGCTGCCAGTGACGGGGGCGCCCACACTTGCCGTATAGGTAATGGTTCCACCCTCTGCCACGCTTGGTGTGGCTGTCAGGGTCACAGTCGTGGTGTCGGTCACATCGGTAACGGTAGTGCTGACCTGAGTCTTGTCTGCGACCAGGTTCTCGTAGTTGCCACCGGATACGTTGCTGATGCTGTTGCTGACTGCAGAGTGGCCTTGGTAGACGTCGTTGGATACCGCAGCCGTGGCGGTACCCGAACTTTGCCCGACCGGAATGGTGATGGACTGGCCGTTGGCAAGGGTCACCACCACAGCAGAGCCGGTAACCGGAGCGGTCACCGTGGCGGTGTAGACGATGGTCCCGCCTTCAGCCACCGATGGCGTGGCGGTCAGGCTGACGGTCGAGGTGTCGACGGTATCGGTGACATTGGTCACAGCGGGGGTGCTGTTGACCGCCAAATTCTCGAAATTGCCGCCTGATGCACTGGTGATACTGGTGCTGACCTGACCGCCATCAAGATAGGGGTTATCACCGTGGGTGGCGACGCTGACGCTGCCGGAGGTCTGGTTGGCGGCGATGGTGATGGTTTGCCCGTTGCTAAGGGTCACTGTCACCGGAGACTGTGCTGCATTGGTCAGGGTCGCGGTGTACACGATCTGCCCGCCTTCGGCCACGCTCGGCGTTGCCGATAGCGAAACCGTGGTGGTGTCCTGCACATCGGTGACACTGGTGCTGACCTGAGTCTTGTCGGCCACCAGGTTCTCGTAATTACCGCCGGACACGTTGCTAATGCTGTTGGTGACAGCGGCGTGGCCTTGGTAGACGTCGTTGCTGACGGTGCCCGTGGTGGTGCCGGAACTCTGGCCGACCGGAATGGTGATGGTCTGGCCATTGGTGAGGGTGACCACGACCGGGCTACCAGTGACCGGAACACCCACGCTGGCGGTGTAGAGGATGGTCCCACCTTCGGCCACGGATGGCGTGGCAGTCAGGGTGACGTTGGTGGTGTCGGTCACATCGGTCACGGTGGTGCTGACAGTGGCGGTGTTGGCGACCAGGTTTTCATAGTTGCCACCGCTGACGGCGGTGATGTTGTTGGTAACCGGGGCATGGCCCTGATAGACGTCGTTGGACACCGCAGCTGTGGCGGTCCCTGAACTTTGCCCGACCGGAATGGTAATGGTCTGCCCATTGGCCAGGGTCACCACCACGGCAGAGCCGGTGACCGGCGCAGTCACGGTGGCGGTGTAAATAATCGTCCCGCCCTCGGCCACCGATGGCGTGGCGGTCAGGCTCACGGTCGAGGTTTCGACGGTATCGGTGACGCTGGTGCTGACCGGTGACTGGTTGGCGACCAGGTTTTCGTAGTTGCCACCGCTGACACTGGTGATGCTGTTGGTGACGGGAGCATGGCCCTGATAGACGTCGTTGCTCACGGTACCGGTGGCAGTGCCGGAACTCTGGCCGACCGGAATGGTGATGGTCTGGCCATTGGTCAGGGTCACGACGACCGGGCTGCCGGTGACCGGGGCATCCACACTCGCCGTGTAGACGATGGTGCCGCCCTCGGCCATCGACGGTGTGGCGGTGAGGGTAACGGTGGTGGTGTCCTGCACATCAGTAACGGTGGTGTTCACGGTCGCGGTATTGGCGACCAGGCTTTCATAGTTGCCACCACTGACGGCCGTGATGTTGTTGGTGACCGGTGCGTGACCCTGATAGACATCATTGGTCACCACCTCGGTGGCGGTACCGGAGCTCTGACCCTCCGCAATGGTGATGGTCTGCCCATTGGCCAGGCTTATCACCACTGGGCTGCCGGTGACGGGGGCGCCCACACTCGCCGTATAGGTAATGGTTCCACCCTCTGCCACGCTTGGTGTAGCTGTCAGGGTCACGGTCGTGGTGTCGGTCACATCGGTAACGGTGGTGCTGACCTGAGCCTTGTCTGCGACCAGGTTCTCGTAGTTGCCACCGGATACGTTGCTGATGCTGTTACTGACTGCAGGGTGGCCTTGGTAGACGTCGTTGGACACCGTAGCTGTGGCGGTCCCCGAACTTTGCCCGACCGGAATGGTGATGGTCTGCCCGTTGGCCAGGGTGACCACGACGGCAGAACCCGTGACCGGAGCGGTCACCGAGGCGGTGTAGATGATCGTCCCGCCTTCAGCCACCAAAGGCGTGGCGGTCAGGCTGATGGTCGAGGTGTCGACGGTATCGGTGACATTGGTCACTGCAGGGGTGCTGTTGACTGCCAGATTTTCAAAGCTGCCGCCCGATGCGCTCGTAATTTGTGCACTGACCTGTCCAGCATCGAGGTACGGGTTATCGCCATGGGTGGTAACCGCGACGCTGCCGGTAGTCTGGTTGGCGCCGATAGTGATGGCCTGGCCATTGCTCAAGTTGACGGTTACCGGAGACTGCGCAGCATTGGTCAGTGTCGCGGTGTAGACGATCTGTCCGCCTTCAGCCACGGTCTGGGTGGCCGACAGTGAAACGGTGGTGGTGTCCTGCACGTCGGCGACGCTGGTGCTGACCGGCGATTGATTGGCGACCAGGTTTTCATAGTTGCCACCGCTGACGCTGATGATGCTGTTGGTGACGGCCGCATGGCCTACATAGACATCGTTGGTTACTGCGCCGGTGGCGGTGCCGGAACTCTGGCCGACCGCAATGGTGATGGTCTGGCCGTTGGCCAGGCTCACGACGACCGGGCTGCCAGTGACCGGCGCGCCCAAAGTGGCGGTATAGAGGATGGTTCCGCCTTCGGTCACGGATGGCGTGGCGGTCAGGGTGACGGCGGTGGTGTCCTGCACATCGGTGACGGTGGTGCTGACTTGAGTCTTGTCGGCAACCAGGCTCTCGTAATTACCGCCAGTGACGTTGGAGATGCTGTTTGTGACCGGCGCATGACCCTGATAAACGTCGTTGGACACTGCGCCCGTAGCGGTGCCGGAGCTTTGCCCGACGGCGATGGTGATGGTCTGGCCGTTGGCCAGGTTCACCACCACTGGGCTGCCGGTGACCGGGGCACCCACACTCGCCGTGTAGACGATGGTGCCGCCCTCGGCCACGGACGGTGTGGCTGTCAGCGTCACCGTGGTGGTATCGGTCACATCGGTGACAGTGGTGCTGACTTGGGTCTTGTTGGCGACTAGGTTCTCGTAGTTGCCACCTGACACATCGCTGATGCTATTGCTGACTGCGGCATGGCCTTGGTAGACGTCGTTGGATACCGCAGCCGTGGCGGTTCCGGAACTTTGCCCGACCGGAATGGTGATGGTCTGCCCGTTGGCCAGCGTCACCACGACGGCAGAACCCGTGACCGGAGCGGTCACCGTGGCGGTGTACACGATGGTCCCACCTTCGGCCACGGACGGCGTGGCGGTCAGGCTGACGGTTGAGGTGTCGACGGTATCGGTGACATTGGTTACCGCAGGCGTGCTGTTGACCGTGAGATTTTCGAAGTTGCCGCCTGATGCGCTCGTAATTTGTACACTGACCTGTCCAGCATCGAGGTACGGGTTATCGCCATGAGTGGCAACCGCGACGCTGCCGGAGGTCTGGTTGGCGCCGATAGTGATGGTCTGGCCGTTGCTCAGGGTCACGGTCACTGGGGACTGTGCAGCATTGGTCAGGGTGGCGGTGTAGACGATCTGACCACCCTCAGCCACGCTCGGCGTGGCCGACAGCGAAACGGTGGTAGTGTCCTGCACATCGGTGACGCTCGTGCTGACTTGGGTTTTGTCCGCGACAAGGTTTTCATAGTTGCCGCCGGACACACTGTTGATGCTGTTGGTGACTGCCGCGTGGCCGTGATAGACGTCATTGGACACTGCGCCAGTGGCGGTCCCGGAGCTTTGTCCAATGGCAATGGTGATGGTCTGCCCATTGGCCAGATTGACTACGACCGGGCTGCCGGTGACGGGCGCATCCACGGTGGCCGTGTAGAGGATGGTGCCGCCCTCGGCCGCGGACGGTGTGGCGGTGAGGGTAACGCTGGTAGTGTCCTGCACATCGGTGACGGTGGTGCTCACGGTAGCTGTGTTGGCGACGAGGTTTTCGTAGTTACCACCGGACACGTTACTGATGGCGTTGGTGACCGGGGCATGGCCCTGGTACACGTCGTTGCCAACTACACCGGTTGCGGTGCCGTAACTCTGGCCGACAGCGATGGTGATGGTTTGGCCATTGGTCAGGGTGACCACCACCGGGCTGCCGGTGACCGGGGCATCCACACTCGCCGTGTAGACGATGGTTCCGTCCTCGGCCATCGACGGTGTGGCAGTCAGCGTGACCGTGGTTGTGTCGGTCACGTCGGTGATGGTGGTGCTGACCTGGGTTTTGTCCGCGACCAGGTTTTCGTAGTTGCCGCCGGACACATCACTGATGCTGTTGCTGACTGCGGCATGGCCTTGGTAGACGTCGTTGGAGACCGCAGCCGTGGCGGTCCCTGAACTTTGCCCGACCGGAATGGTGATGGTCTGCCCGTTGGCCAGGGTCACCACCACAGCAGAGCCGGTAACCGGAGCGGTCACCGTGGCGGTGTAGACGATGGTCCCGCCTTCAGCCACCGATGGCGTGGCGGTCAGGCTGACGGTCGAGGTATCGACGGTATCGGTGACCTGGGTCACCGCCGGTGTGCTGTTGACTGCCAGGTTCTCGAAGTTGCCGCCCGTTGCGCTGGTAATGCGTGCACTGACCTGGCCGGCATCGAGGTACGGGTTATCGCCGTGGGTGGCGACGTTGACGCTGCCGGAGGTCTGGTTGGCGGCAATGGTGATGCTCTGGCCATTGCTCAAGGTTACAGTCACCGGAGACTGCGCGGCATTGGTCAGTGTCGCGGTGTAGACGATCTGTCCGCCCTCAGCCACGGTATGGGTGGCTGACAGCGAGACCGTGGTGGTGTCGTTCACATCGGTTACGGTGGTGCTGACAGTGGCGGTGTTGGCGATCAGGTTTTCGTAGTTGCCGCCGGACACGCTACTGATGCTGTTGCTCACTGCCGGATGGCCCTGGTAGACGTCGTTGGATACCGCAGCCGTGGCTGTGCCCGAACTTTGCCCGACCGGAATGGTGATGATCTGCCCATTGGCCAGTGTCACCACCACCGCAGAGCCGGTCACCGGCGCGGTCACCGTGGCGGTATAGACGATGGTTCCACCTTCGGCCACCGATGGCGTGGCGGTCAGGCTCACCGTCGAGGTTTCGACGGTATCGGTAACGTTGGTCACCGCGGGAGTGCTGTTGACCGCGAGATTCTCGAAGTTGCCGCCCGTTGCGCCAGTAATGCGCGCGCTGACCTGACCGGCATCGAGGTACGGGTTATCGCCGTGGGTGGCAACCGCGACGCTACCGGAGGTCTGGTTGGCAGCGATGGTGATGGTCTGCCCGTTGCTCAAGGTGACGGTCACCGGAGACTGCGCCGCATTGGTCAGGGTGGCGGTGTAGACGATCTGACCACCCTCAGCCACGGTCTGGGTGGCAGACAGCGAGACCGTGGTGGTGTCCTGCACATCGGTGACGCTGGTGCTGACCGGTGACTGGTTGGCGACCAGGTTTTCGTAGTTGCCACCGCTGACACTGGTGATGCTGTTGGTGACGGGAGCATGGCCCTGATAGACGTCGTTGCTCACGGTACCGGTGGCAGTGCCGGAACTCTGGCCGACCGGAATGGTGATGGTCTGGCCATTGGTCAGGGTCACGACGACCGGGCTGCCGGTGACCGGGGCATCCACACTCGCCGTGTAGACGATGGTGCCGGCCTCGGCCATCGACGGTGTGGCGGTGAGGGTAACGGTGGTGGTGTCCTGCACATCAGTAACGGTGGTGTTCACGGTCGCGGTATTGGCGACCAGGCTTTCGTAGTTGCCACCACTGACGGCCGTGATGTTGTTGGTGACCGGGGCGTGCCCCTGATAGACGTCATTGCTGACTGCAGCCGTGGCGGTCCCTGAACTTTGCCCGACCGGAATGGTAATGGTCTGCCCATTGGCCAAGGTCACCACCACGGCAGAGCCGGTGACCGGCGCAGTCACGGTGGCGGTGTAAACAATCGTCCCGCCCTCGGCCACCGATGGCGTGGCGGTCAGGCTCACGGTCGAGGTTTCGACGGTATCGGTGACGTTGGTCACCGCGGGAGTGCTGTTGACCGCGAGATTCTCGAAGTTGCCGCCCGTTGCACCAGTAATGCGCGCGCTGACCTGACCGGCATCGAGGTACGGGTTATCGCCGTGGGTGGCAACCGCGACGCTACCGGAGGTCTGGTTGGCAGCGATGGTGATGGTCTGCCCGTTGCTCAAGGTGACGGTCACCGGAGACTGCGCCGCATTGGTCAGGGTGGCGGTGTAGACGATCTGACCACCCTCAGCCACGTTCTGGGTGGCCGACAGCGAAACGGTGGTGGTGTCCTGCACATCAGTGACGCTAGTAATGACCTGGGTCTTGTCCGCGACCAGCGCTTCGTAATTGCCGCCGGACACGTTGCTGATGCTGTTGGTGACAGCAGTGTGGCCTTGGTAAACGTCGTTGCTGACGGTGCCCGTGGCGGTGCCCGAACTATGGCCGACGGGAATGGTGATGGTCTGGCCGTTGGTCAGGCTCACGACGACCGGGCTGCCAGTGACCGGTGTGCCCAAAGTGGCGGTGTAGAGGATGGTGCCGCCTTCGGCCACGCTTGGCGTGGCGGTGAGGGTAACAGTAGTGGTGTCGGTCACATCAGTGACGGTAGTGCTTACCGCCGCCCTGTTTGCCACCAGGTTCTCATAGTTGCCGCCAGACACGTTGCTGATGCTGTTGCTGACCGCAGGATGGCCCTGATAGACGTCGTTGCTGACTGCAGCCGTGGCGGTACCCGAACTTTGCCCGACCGGGATGGTGATGGTCTGTCCGTTGGCCAGGGTGACCACGACGGCGGAGCCAGTGACCGGTGCGGTCACCGTGGCGGTGTAAACAATCGTTCCGCCTTCAGCCACCGAAGGCGTGGCGGTCAGACTGACGGTCGAGGTGTCGACGGTATCGGTGACATTGGTCACAGCGGGGGTGCTGTTGACCGCCAAATTCTCGAAATTGCCGCCAGTCGCATTGGTGATCTGCGCACTGACCTGGCCGGCATCAAGATAGGGGTTATCACCGTGGGTGGCGACGCTGACGCTGCCAGAGATCTGGTTGGCGGCGATGGTGATGGTTTGCCCGTTGCTAAGGTTCACTGTCACCGGAGACTGTGCTGCATTGGTCAGTGTCGCGGTGTACACGATCTGCCCGCCCTCAGCGACGGTCTGGGTGGCCGACAGCGAAACGGTGGTGGTGTCCTGCACATCAGTGACACTAGTAATAACTTGGGTCTTGTTAGCGATCAGCGCTTCGTAATTGCCACCGGACACGTTGCTGATGCTGTTGGTGACAGCGGCGTGGCCCTGATAAACGTCGTTGCTGACGGTGCCTGTGGCGGTGCCCGAACTCTGACCGACGGCAATGGTGATGGTCTGGCCGTTGGTCAGGCTCACGACGACCGGGCTGCCAGTGACCGGCGCGCCCAGGGTTGCGGTGTAGAGGATGGACCCGCCTTCGGCTACGGACGGCGTGGCGGTCAGGGTGACGGTGGTGGTGTCGGTCACATCGGTCACGGTGGTGCTGACCGTGGCGCTGTTGGCGACCAGGTTTTCGTAGTTGCCGCCGCTGACAGCCGTGATGTTGTTGGTGATCGGTTCGTGGCCCTGATAGACGTCGTTGCTCACGGCCGCGGTGGCGGTGCCTGAACTCTCTCCGACGGCAATGGTGATGGTCTGGCCGTTGGCCAGGCTGACCAAGACCGGGTTGCCGGTGACCGGCGCATTTACCGTCGCGGTGTAGATGATGGTGTCACCCTCTGCCACGGACGGTGTGGCGGTGAGGGTGACGGTGGTGGTGTCCTGCACGTCGTTGACGCTGGTGCTGACCGGTGACTGATTGGCGACCAGGTTTTCGTAGTTGCCACCGCTGACGCTGGTGATGCTGTTGATGACGGCGGCGTGGCCTACATAGACATCGTTGGTCACTGCACCGGTGGCGGTGCCAGAGCTTTGCCCGACCGCAATGGTGATGGTCTGCCCATTGGCCAGATTGACTACGACCGGACTGCCGGAAACCGGCGCATCCACGCTGGCCGTGTAGAGGATGGTGCCACCCTCGGCTACGGACGGTGTGGCAGTCAGCGTGACCGTGGTTGTGTCGGTCACGTCGGTAACGTTGGTGCTGACGGGTGTCTGGTTGGCGACCAGATTCTCGTAATTGCCGCCTGTGACTGATGTGATGTTGTTGGTTATCGACGCATGGCCTCCATAGACATCGTTGCTGACAGCACCCGTGGCGGTGCCGGAACTCTGGCCGACGGCGATTGTGATGGTCTGGCCGTTGGCCAGGTTCACCACCACTGGGCTGCCGGTGACCGGAGCACCGACAGTGGCGGTGTAGACGATGGTGCCGCCTTCGGCCACGGTTGGCGTGGCGGTGAGGGTAACGGTGGTGGTGTCGGTCACATCAGTGACGGTAGTCCTTACCGCCGCCTTGTTTGCCACCAGGTTTTCATAGTTGCCGCCGGACACGCTGTTGATGCTGTTGGTGACAGCGGCGTGGCCCTGATAAACGTCGTTGCTGACGGTGCCCGTGGCGGTGCCCGAACTCTGGCCGACGGCAATGGTAATGGTCTGGCCGTTGACCAAGCTGACCACCAGCGGGCTTCCGGTGACCGGCTCACCCACGCTTGCGGTGTAGAGGATCGTGCCGCCCTCGGCCACGGACGGTGTGGCTGTCAGCGTCACCGTGGTGGTATCGGTCACATCGGTGACAGTGGTGCTGACTTGGGTCTTTTCGGCGACCAGGCTCTCGTAGTTGCCTCCGGACACATCGCTGATGCTGTTGCTGACTGCGGCATGGCCTTGGTAGACGTCGTTGGAGACCGCAGCCGTGGCGGTCCCCGAGCTTTGCCCGACCGGAATGGTGATGGTCTGCCCGTTGGCCAGGGTGACCAAGACGGCAGAACCCGTGACCGGGGCCGTCATCGTTGCGGTGTAAACGATCGTCCCGCCTTCAGCCACCGAAGGCGTGGCGGTTAGGCTGACAGTCGAGGTGTCGACGGTATCGGTGACATTGGTCACTGCCGGCGTGCTGTTGACCGCGAGATTCTCGAAGTTACCGCCCGAGGCGTTGGTTATGCTGGCGCTGACCTCGCCGGCATCGAGGTACGGGTTATCACCGTGGGTGGCGACCGCGACACTGCCGGAGGTCTGGTTGGCGGCGATGGTGATGGTCTGGCCATTGCTCAGGGTCACGGTCACCGGAGACTGCGCAGCATTGGTCAAGGTCGCGGTGTAAACGATCTGGCCACCCTCAGCGACACTCGGCGTTGCCGATAGCGAGACCGTGGTGACGTCGGTCACATCGGTGACGTTGATGCTGACCTGGGTCTTGTCCGCGACCAGGTTTTCGTAGTTGCCACCACTGACGCTGATGATGCTGTTGGTGACGGCGGCATGGCTTTGATAGGCGTCGTTGGACACCGCACCGGTGGCGGTGCCGGAGCTTTGCCCGACCGGGATGGTAATGGTTTGACCGTTGGCCAGGTCGACGGTGATGGGGCTACCGGTGACCGGCGCCCCCACTGTGGCGGTGTAGAGGATGGTGCCGCCTTCGGCCACCGACGGCGTGGCGGTGAGGGTGACAGTGGCGGTGTCCTGCACATCGGTGACGGTGGTGCTTACCGGCGTTGGGTTGGCCACCAACTGCTCGTAACTGCCGCCGCTGACACCGGTGATGCTGTTGCTGATTGGCGCATGGCCCTGGTAGGCGTCATTGCTGACGGCCGCCGTGGTGGAACCTGAGTTTTGGCCGATGGCAATGGTGATGCTCTGCCCATTAGCCAGGGTCACCACTACGGGTGAGCCTGTGACCGGCGCGTTGACAGTGGCTGTGTAGACAATGGTGCCGCCTTCGACCACCGACGGCGTGGCGGTCAGGGTCACGGTCGTGGTGTCGAGGGTATCGGTGACAGAGGTCACCGCCGGCGTGCCGTTGACTGCCAGGCTTTCGAAACTGCCGCCCTTGGCACCGGTGATGCGCGCGCTGATCAGGCTGGCATCGGCGTAGTGGTCATCGGCAGGCGCGGCCACGCTGACGCTGCCCGAGGTCTGGTTGGCCGCGATGGTGATGCTCTGGCCGTTGCTCAGGGTCACGGTGACGGCGGTCTGGCCCGGGTTGCTGAGGGTCGCTGTGTAGATGATCTGGCCACCTTCGGCCACGCTCGGGCTCGCGCTCAGGCTGACAGTGGTGACGTCCTGGATATCACTGACGGTAGTGCTGACCGGCGCGGGGTTGGCGACCAGATTCTCGAAGTTCCCCCCGGAAACCCCGGAGATGCTGGTACTGACCTGGCCTTGCCCTTGGCCCTGATAAACATCGTCGCCGACCGGCACGCTAACCGTGCCGCTGCTCTGGCCGACCGCCACGGTAATGGTCTGGCCGTTGGTCAGGGTCACCACCACCGGCGTCCCGGTCACCGGTGCCGAAAGGCTGGCGGTGTAGACAATGGTGCCGCCCTCGGCCACGGAGGGCGTGGCGGTCAGCGTGACGGTGCTGGTGTCGGTCGAATCGCTGACCACGGTCAGAACGGGAGCCGGGTTGGCTTGCAGATGCTCGAAGTTGCCCCCGGTGGCGGAGGTGATGTGGGCGCTGAGGGTGGTCGTGTCCTTGTACACATCATTTGCCGTCTGCAGCACCACGCTGCCGCTGCTCTGCCCCGCGCCGATGCTGATGACCTGGCCGTTGGACAGGGTGACGGCGACAGGCGTCTGGGCAGGGTTGCTCAGGGTCACGGTGTAGGTGATCGCACCGCCTTCGGTCACGTTCGGGCTGGCGCTGAGGGTGGCGGTGGTGGTATCGACGGTGCCGACCACGCGGGTGTCGGCCGGGGTGCCATCGATGCTGACCGCAATGCCGCCGCCACTGGTGCTTATGATCGTGGTCGACACGTGACGGTCATCGGCATACACCGTGGTGCCCGGCGTGACCGGCACGGTCACCGAGCCACTGGTCTGCCCGGCGGCAATCGCGATCACCGCGCCATTGGACAAGGTTACGGTCAGCGCGCTGAGCGGCGCCTGGCCGACCGTGGCGACATACACGATACTGCCGCCGGCCTCGCTGATCGACGGCGTCGCGCTCAGCACTACGGCGGTAGCCAGTTCGGCGACCAGCGCAGTGGTTGCGGTCTGTGGCCCGGCGGCGAAATCGAAGTTGAGGCTTTCGCTGAAATTCAGCGGTCCGGTCTGGAAGCCGATGTTCGGGTCGACGCGGGCAGCCGTTTCCTCAAGCAGGACGAAGCTGTGGCCACCGCCAAGCGCGCCGCCGCCACTGCTGCCCGAGGAGGTCGGGCCGGCAGCGGTGGCTTCCAGCGCCGTGGTCGGGTCGGCACCCGCCTGGATCGCCTGCTGCAGCTGCTCCACCGACGGTGCCGTCTGCGCGGTGGCCATGCACATGTCGGTACTGTGGTCGGACGCGCTGGCGCTCCACTGGCTGTCGCGGCCCAGGTCCACATAGCGGCCGTCTGTCAGCTGCAGGGTGACGGCACCGCCCACGCCTGTCAGCACCTGCTCGCCTGCGAACAGGCGGTCTCCCTCGATGAGCACGCGGCGGATGCCTTCTGGCGATACCGCGATGACTTGGCCAACAATGCTTTTGACGATGGCGACGACGGTGCTCATGGGACTCTCCAGATGACTCGACCAGTGTCTTCCATGCCCCTCCGGCGCTCGAAACCGGCGGGTTGTGGAATGATTTGAAAGTGCCTCTATTTATAGGCCCGTCAAACTTCCGTGCATTGAACGCTTGCGCGTTAAAAGACAGTCGAAATATTGACTTGGTTCGCTGTTTTGCGAGCGAAGGCCAATCTAAAGTCATATCGTGAAATAGCTGATTGCCAATTCTCACTTTCGTATTAGTTGCATAGATGTTGTCGGTCTTTGGCAGGCAGGATGGCATGGAGGCCTTGTCATATCTGGCTTTCGCAAGAGTGGAGAAGGCGTTGCATAACTTCTGGCTTGCGCCGCGCGTATCTCGCGTTAGTCTTTCCCTATCGCTGCGCGATGTTGGCTATGTGCAGAAAGTCTTGGCGATTTGAAACCTTCGAACAGTGATGTCGTCTGCTTTAAAGAATGCCGGGCCATTGTTGATGGGTGCCTGCCCCAACTACCGCAAGGAAGAGAGCGCCACGTGGAATCCGAAGTCCGTCGAGCCCAGCTCAGTCACGACCCGCGTAGTCAGCACGACGATCCATTGCTGGATTGCCTGCTGACCCTCTGTGTGCTGCATCAGAAACCCGCCAGCCGGGTGATGCTGACCACCGGCTTACCCTTGCCGGCCCAGCGTCTGAACGCCGAGCTGCTGCCCCGTGCCGCCGCCCGTGCCGGCCTGCAGGGGCGCCTGTTGCAGCGCAAGCTGGAGCAGATACCGAGCATCGCCATGCCGGCCATGCTGCTGCTCAAGGAAGGCCGCGCCGCAGTGCTGCTGGGGTGGGAAAACGCCGACACCGCACGCTTGCTGCTCAGCGAGAGCGACGGCGGTGAGGTGCTGGTCAGTCGCGAGGCGCTGGTCGAGGACTACAGCGGCAAGGTGTTCTTCGCCCAGCCGCAGCACAAGTACGACGTCAACCACGGCAACCTGATCCCGCGGGCCCAATCCTGGTTCCGCGACACCCTGCTGCGCAGCAAGTGGCTGTACATGGATGCCATCGCCGCCAGCCTGGTGATCAACCTGATCGCCTTGGCCGCGCCGCTGTTCGTGATGAACGTCTACGACCGTGTGGTGCCCAACCAGGCCACCTCGACACTGTGGGTGCTGGCTGTGGGCATTACCGGTGCCTACCTGTTCGACCTGATCCTCAAGGGCCTGCGCAGCCTGTGCCTGGACCTGGCCGGCAAGAAGACCGACCTGATCATCTCGGCCACGCTGTTCGAGCGCATCGTCGGCATGTCGATGAAATACCGACCGGCGCGGGTGGGCAGCTTTGCCCAGAACATCCACGAGTTCCAGGGCCTGCGCGACTTTCTCGCCTCGCTGACCCTGACCAGCCTGATCGACCTGCCATTCACCCTGATCATTCTCATGGTCATCGCCATCGTCGGCGGCCATCTGGTGTGGATCCCGGTCCTCGCCTTCCCGTTGGCGCTGGGCATCGGCTATGCCCTGCAAAAACCTTTGATGGCGACCATGGAGCGGACCATGGCGCTGGCCTCCGAACGCCAGTCGAGCCTGATCGAAACTCTGGCCGGGCTGGATGCGGTCAAGGTCAACAACGCCGAGAGCGAGCGCCAGTACCGCTGGGAGCAGACCCTTGGGACCCTCAGCCGCCTGGAACTGCGGGTCAAGGTGTTGTCGGGCCTGGCCATGAACATCACCTTGATGATCCAGCAGCTGGCCGGCGTGGCGATGATCTGCGTCGGCGTGTATCAGATCATCGACGGCAACCTCAGCATGGGCGGCCTGGTGGCCTGCTACATGCTCAGTGGTCGTGCACTCGGTCCGCTCGGGCAGTTGAACGGGTTGCTCGCGCGTTACCAGCAGGCCAAGGTGACCATGGTCTCGACCAACCAGATGATGGAGCTGCCGCAAGAGCGCAACTTCGAGGAGCGCCCGCTGAGCCGCCAGGTGCTGCAGGGTGCAATCGAGTTCCGCGGGGTCGATTTCACCTACCCGAACCAGCAGAACATGGCCCTGAAGAACATCAGCCTGAACATCCGCCCGGGCGAGAAGGTCGGCATCATCGGCCGCAGTGGTTCGGGCAAGAGTTCGTTGGCCAAGCTGATCGTCGGGCTGTACGAGGCAGACAACGGCTCGCTGCTGGTGGACGGCGTGGACATCCGCCAGATCGACGTCAGCGAATTGCGCCACAACGTCGGCTACGTGCCCCAGGACATCCAGCTGCTGGCCGGTACGCTGCGCGACAACCTGGTCAGCGGGGCGCGCTACATCGAGGACGAGCTGATCCTGCAGGCCGCCGAACTGGCCGGTGTGCACGAGTTCGCCCGGCTGCACCCCGATGGCTATGAGCTGCAGGTCGGAGAGCGTGGGCAGAACCTCTCCGGCGGCCAGCGGCAGAACGTCGCCCTGGGCCGTGCGCTGCTGCTCAACCCGCAGATCCTGCTGCTCGACGAGCCCACGGCGGCCATGGACAATACCGGCGAAGAGCGCCTCAAGCAGCGCCTGCAGGCGGTGATCGAGAACAAGACCGTGCTGCTGGTGACCCACCGCGCCTCGCTGCTGTCGCTGGTCGACCGGCTGATCGTCATCGACCGTGGCCAGGTGGTTGCCGATGGCCCGAAAGCTTCCGTTATGGATGCACTGAAGAAGGGGCAGATCAGTGTTGCATAAGCTCGATGTCGGTCAGTTCAAGGACAGCCTGCGCCGCTATTTCAAAGGCTCCGACTCGCTGCACGGGCAGCCGCTGCCCGAGGTCAACAAAGCGCTCATCGAAGACGCCCCGCGCGTCGTGCGCCTGACCATCTGGGGCGTGATCGCGTTCTTCCTGTTCCTCATCGTCTGGGCCAGCTTTGCGCCCATCGACGAAGTCACCCGTGGCGAGGGCAAGGCCATTCCGTCATCCAAGGTGCAGAAGGTGCAGAACCTCGAAGGCGGCATCGTCGCCGAGATCTTCGCCAAGGAAGGGGAAATCGTCGAAGTTGGCCAGCCGCTGCTGCGCCTGGACGAAACCCGCTTCATCTCGAACAAGGGCGAAACCGAGGCCGAACGCGTGGCCATGGCCCTGCGCGTCGAGCGGCTCAGTGCCGAAGTCGAGGACACGCCGCTGAAGATCGACGAAGAGCTGCGCAAGGCCGCGCCGAGCCAGGCGGCCAGCGAAGAGTCACTGTTTGCCAGCCGGCGTCAGCAATTGAATGACGAAATCAATGGCCAGCAGCAGCAACTGGTGCAGAAGCAGCAGGAGTTGCGCGAGTTCAACTCCAAGCGCGCCCAGTACGCCAACAGTTTGCAGTTGCTGCGCCAAGAGATCGGCATGTCCGAACCGCTGGTGGCCAAGGGGGCGGTTTCCCAGGTCGAGATCCTGCGCCTGCGCCGCTCCGAGGTGGAAACCCGAGGCGAGCTGGACGCCACCGAACTGGCCATCCCGCGCGCCGAAGCGGCGGTGAAGGAAGTGCAGAGCAAGATCGAGGAAACCCGTGGCAAGTTCCGCAGCGACGCCCTGACCCAGCTCAACGAGGCCCGCACCGACCTGAACAAGGCCACCGCCACTACCAAGGCGCTGGACGACCGGGTCAACCGCACCCTGGTCACCTCGCCGGTGCGCGGCATCGTCAAGCAGCTGCTGGTCAATACCATCGGCGGGGTGATCCAGCCGGGCAGCGACATCATCGAGATAGTGCCGCTGGACGATACGCTGGTGATCGAGGCGAAGATCCTGCCCAAGGACATCGCCTTCCTGCACCCGGGGCAGGAGGCCATGGTCAAGTTCACTGCCTATGACTACACCATCTACGGCGGCTTGGAGGCCAAACTCGAGCAGATCGGCGCCGACACCATCACCGATGAAGACAAGAAGACCACCTACTACCCGATCCGCCTGCGTACCGACAAGAGCCACCTGGGTAGCGACGCCAAGCCGCTGCAGATCATCCCCGGCATGGTCGCCACGGTGGACATCAAGACCGGCAAGAAGACCATCATGAGCTACCTGCTCAAGCCAATCATCAAGGCCCGCACCGAGGCCCTGCGCGAGCGCTGATGAGGTTTACGACCCTGTCCTGTGGGACCGCGTCGGGTTGCTCAATGCCGCTCAGATCAAACCAGTGTTTTCATCTTCCTCAATCAGGTTGTTCAGGCTGCCCAGTGCCTGGCGCGCGTTGGAGCGGTTGAGCAACTTGGCCTGGGCGCCGGCCGGCAAGTCGGTGATGCTGATCACGCCCTTGGTGGTCAGCACGTCGATCAGGTCCTCCAGCACGCGGATCATGTCCAGGTCGCTCTGCTTGAGCTGGCGCAGGCTGTTTTCGACCACGTCGTCGGCAAACCATTCGAGGATGTCGGTATGGTCGGCCGGGAGCATTTCCGTGAATTCGGCATAGGGGGCAGCTTCTACCCGCAGCAACTGGCCATTGGCGTTGCGTTGCACGTAGAACATGGCGTCGTCCCTCGTCACGATGGTTCCTTAGTTGAATCCGCAGCATAGGCAAAGTTCACCGGGCAGGTGAGCCCGGCGCGTGAGTATGCGCTGTGCGAGGGTGGCAGGGAAGGCCGCCTCCGCGGTGGCCAACGCTGGCCACCGCGGGACGGGGATCAGTGATCGACCTTGATGGTCGGGTCGGCACCGCTGATCAACGAGTTGACCGTGGTGTTCGACCAGTTCACGCCTTCGAGCTTGATGGTCACGTCGGCGCTGCCGCCGGCGTTGAGCTTGCCGTCGGAGCTGACCTGCAAGGTCGAGGTGCCATCTGCGGCGGTGGTGATCTTCAGGTAGTTGTCGATGGTGCTGGCGGTCTCGCCCTGCAGCAGGTCGTGCAGGTCGAGGCGGTCACCCTCGCTGGCCTTGAAGTCCTTTATCACGTCGTTGCCGACGTCACCGGCCTTCCACACGAACAGGTCGGCACCGCTGCCGCCGATCAGGATGTCATTACCCTGGCCGCCGATCAGGGTGTCGTTGCCGCTGCCGCCAAGCAGGATGTCATTGCCCTTGCCGCCATCGAGGTAGTCGTTGCCACCCTGGCCGAAGATGATGTCATTGCCTGCGCCGCCCAGCAGGGTGTCGGCCCCGTCGTTGGCCCCCGAGATATCGAACTCTGTGTAGTGCTCGCTGACGTACTGGTGCATCGCCCGCGCGTCCACGTCACCGACATCGACACCGGTCTTGCCGGCCACATAGGCCTGGATGGCCTCGACACCGGTACCGGCGATGGACGGGAAGGTCACCAGGTCGCCGAAGATGATGTCGTTGCCGTCGCCACCGTTGACTGTGTCGTTACCCGGCAGGGTGGCTTCGGTGTGGCCGAGAATGGCATCGGCGAGCTTGCTCGGGTCGATGTTGGTCTGCGGCTTGCCATCGGTGTCGAACGGCTTCAGGTCGTTAGTGTTGACGCCGTTGTTCAGGCCGATGGCCTCGACCTCTGACAGGCCCGCGAGGATCTTGAAGCTGTCCAGCGAGTTGTTCCAGGTGGCGTTGCTGGTGCTGCTACCGCTACCTGCTCGCGAGGAGAGCTCGTAAGTGCCATCACCCTGAGCGTGCAGGGTGCCCAGGTCATAGGAGCTGCCCCATCTGCCATTGCTGTTCTTGTACTGGATGGTGAGGCTGCCGTCGGTACCGATGGTCACGCGGGTATTGCTGTCCACGCTGCCACGGTAGACGTAGTCGCCCAGCGTGTACTTGATCGACGAGAGGTAGCTGTCCAGGGTGATGCCGCTGCTGGTCAGGTTCGGGTTTGTATCTTCGTCAGTCTGGTAGTAAGTCGGCTGCCCGTCGGTAATGAAGAACGTCTGGTTGCTGCCGGTGCTACCCGCTGCCTTGAGCGCCTCGAACCAGTTGGCGGTGGTCTTGAAGGCATCTTCGTAGTTGGTGCCGCCGCCGGACGACAGGTTGTTCAACGCCGCGAGCAGGGTTTTTAGGCCAGCGTCGTTGAGGGTCACCGAGACAGTGCTCTTGACCTGCGTGGCGAAGTCCACCAGCAGGATGTTGACCACGCCGGACTGGGAGCCCTTGACGCTGGCCGCCAGTGTCTTGAACACCGACTCCAGCGAAGACTTGGCCGCGCTCACGCCCGACGAGCCCATCGAGCCCGAGGTATCGACGATGAAGGCGATGTTGTAGTTCTGCCCCGGCACCACGTGCAGACCATTGACGTCCGAGACGATGATGTCGTTGCCGTCGGTACCGGTGGTGGTGTCGCTGTCGGACGACAGGTTACTGGTGGTGTAGGTCTGCGGGTAGACCGTGACCTTGATGGTGCCTTCGGTGGTGGCGGTGCTGCCGCCGACGCTTTCGCTTGAGGTCGAGCTGACCTTCACGTCGAACTGGCCCTGGTAGTAGGCCGGTGGCTTGATGGTCAGACTGCTCAGGTTCCAGCCAGTGACTTCGACCGCGCCGCTGCCAACGGTAATGGTGTGACCCGCGCTGTCAGCCAGTACCGAGCCTGCCGGAATGCCCGAGAGCTTGACGCTGAGTTTTTCCGAACCGTCGGTGTCGTTCAGCGCGGTGCTGATGCTCACCAGCTTGATCGGGGCACCGTTCTCGCCGCCTTCGTTGAGCTTGTAGCCGTCGTAGTAGCCCGTTCCGTTGCTGCCATGCAGGTCAGACACGGTTACACCGGCATTCGCCAGCGCACTGACGTTCGGGTACATCGGGATGTTGGCGCTGCTGAGGTCGGTGACCGCACCGCTGCCCACCTGGATGTTGACGTCCAGGCTGCCCGGGCCGGCCTGGTTGGCGCTGTAGATCTCCAGGGTGTAGTAGCCGCTGGTGGTCGGGGTGAAGCTGCCCGAGATGCTGCCGCTGGCGTTGGCCCAGGTAGCGCCGGCGACGTTCTTGCCGCCGATGACGATCTGCAGGCTGTCGTCGGCGGTGCCGCTGAAGGTGTAGGTCTTGCCGGCTTCCAGGTAGATCAGGCCGGAAGTCTTCGAACCCGAGCCCGCAGTGATGCTGGCCGTGGTATCGACGGTGGTCACGGTTTCGCTCTTGCCCGCTTTGCCAGAGTTGGCGAACACGTTCTTCAGCGCGTCACCGTTAATGCCATTGCCGTTGGTGCCCAGGCCGGTGAGGCTGGTCCAGGTTTCCTTGGTCAGGCCCAGCGAGTTGACGCTGTTGTTGCCGATGCTCAGCGACGGGGCGTCGGCGACCGGTTTGATGTCGACCTTCAGCGTGGCCTGGTTGCCCGCATCCTTGCCGTCGGTAGGCGTGTACTTGATCTGCGCGTAGTCGGCCTGCTTGTTGCCCACGCCGGTGCCGCCGTAGCCGTCGACGCCCGACTCGTTGGCGGCCGGTACGAACTTGAGCTTGCCGGCGGCGATGTCGGCCTGGCTGACGGTCTGGCCGGCCTTGACGTCGGTCCAGGTCGAGCCAACCAACAGCTGCAGTTTGCCGGCGCCCGGCAGGGTGTTGATGGTCACGCCCAGGCTGCTCAGCGGCGAATCGACGTCGCTGACGTTGAAGTCGCTCCAGGCCAGTACCAGGTCGGTGTCTTCGTTGCCGGTGACCGCGCCGCCGGTGGTGGTCGGCGCGTCGTTCACGGCAATCACGTTGACCGTGGTGGTCGCGGTGTTCGAGGTGTTGACGCCATCGGTCACCGTCACCGTGATGATCCGCGGCGTGGTGCTCGGGTCTTCACTGGTGTTGATGAAAGTGATGTTCTTGATCGCCTGGATGTAATCAGCCAGCGACGCGGTACCACTCAGGGTCAGCACCACCTTGCCGTCGGTGCTGTTGGCGTTGATGGTGATGCCGTTGATGCTGTTGCCCAGGTTCAGCGCATCGCCCGGCTGACGGTTGGTCAGGGTCACGGTGGCGCCGGTCAGCATCGAGCTGTCGTAGTCGGTGATGCTCACGTCGACATCGCCGATCGACACGCCACTGCCAGGCTGGCCTTCGGTGAAGGTGGTCTGGTAGTCGGCGCCGGTCTTGCCGCTGGAGTTGTTGGCGTCCAGGTCCAGCACCGGGGCCGGTTCGTAGATCACCGTGGTGGCGCTGCCGGCTGTACCGCTGACGGCCAGGTTCTCGAAGTTGCCGCCGGTGGCCGAGTCGATCTTGACGGTGAACTGCTCGCTGCCTTCGGTGACGTTGTCCTTGAAGGTCGGGATGGTGAAGGTGGCCGTCGAGCTGTTGGCCTTGATCACCACGTTGACCACGCCGGTGTAGTCGACACCGTTGGTGGCGGTGCCGGTGTAGCTCAGCTTGACGGTGACGTCGGTCTGCGCCGGGTTGCTCAGCGTCAGGGTGTAGCTGGCCGTGCCGCCTTCGGCCACCGCAGCGGTGCCGTTGATGCTCAGGGTGGTGGTCTGGATGGTGTCGGTCACGGCGGTGACCGCAGCCTGGTCGCTGACGGTCAGCTGCTCGAAGTTGCCACCGGTGGTACCGGTGATGGTCGCCGAGACGTTGCCCGCACTGATGTACACGTCATTGGCCGGGGCGGCGACAGTGACGGTGCCGGAGCTCTTGCCAGCGTCGATCTGGATCACCGCACCGTTACTCAAGGTCACCGTCATCGCGGTGTCGGCCTTGTTGGTCAAGGTAGCGGTGTAGGTGATCTGGCCACCTTCGGCAACGGTCTGGGTGGCGCTCAGGCTCAGGCCGGTGTTGTCGATGGTGTCGGTGACCTTGGTTTCGGCGTAGGAACCATCGATGAACAGCAGCTCGAAGTCGCCACCGGTGGTGCCATCGACCTTGACCTGCAGTGTGGTGTGATCGATGTATGGGTCATCGGCAGGCGCCTTGATCGTCACGCTGCCTTCGCTCAAGCCTTTGGCGATGGTGATGACTTCACCATTGGTCAGGAAGACCTTCATGTCGGTGCCGGCCGGATTGCTCAGCGTGACCTTGTAGGTGATCTGCCCGCCTTCGTCGACAGTTGGGGTCGCGGTCAGCTTGAGGTCGGTGACCTGTTTGGTGTTCGGGCCATCGTTGACCGTGGTGGTCGGCGTGCCAACGGCCACCAGCTTCTCGTAATTACCCCCGGTCATACCGGTGACGCTGTTGGTCAGCGGCGGATTGGTGGTGTAAACGTTGTTCGGCGCGGTGTAGTTGACCGAACCGCTGGTTTCGTTGATGCCGATGGTGATGGTCTGGCCGTTGGCCAAGCTGATGACCAGCGGTTTTTCGGTTACTGGCGCATCAACGGTCGCGGTGTAGACCACCGTGCCACCCTCGACTACCGATCCGGTCGCGGTGAGCGTGACGGTGGAGGTATTGATCGAGTCAGTGATATCGGTCTTCGCAGCCTCTGGATTGATCTCCAGGTTCTCGAAGTTGCCGCCTACCGCCTTGTCGATGGTTACTTCAACGGAGTGTGCGTTGTTGTAGACGTCATTGTCCGCGGTCTGGAACTCGACGCTACCGGTGGTTTTGCCGGCGTCGATGACGATGGTCTTGCCGTTCGACAGGGTCACGGTGACTGCGGTCTGAGCGGCGTTGGTCAGGGTGGCGGTGTAAGTAATCTTGCCGCCTTCAACCACGCTTTCCGAAGCCGACAGCGACACGGTCGTAGTGTCGGAAGAATCGGTAATGTCGGTTTTCGCAGCCTCTGGATTGATCTCCAGATTCTCAAAGTTGCCACCTTCGGCTTTGTCGATGGTTACTTCAAGGGAGTGCGCGTTGTTGTAAACATCATCGTCTGCGGTCTGGAACTCGACGCTACCGGTGGTTTTACCGGCGTCGATGACGATGGTCTTGCCGTTCGACAGGGTCACCGTGACTGCGGTCTGCGCGGCGTTGGTCAGCGTCGCGGTGTAGGTGATCTTGCCGCCTTCAACGACACTTTCCGAGGCTGACAGCGAAATGGTCGTGGTGTCGGACGAGTCAGTGATATCGGTCTTCGCAGCCTCTGGATTGATCTCCAGGTTCTCGAAGTTGCCACCTTCGGCTTTATCGATGGTTACTTCAACGCTGTGTGCGTTGTTGTAAACATCATCGTCTGCGGTCTGGAACTCGACGCTGCCGGTGGTTTTACCGGCGTCGATGACGATGGTCTTGCCGTTCGACAGCGTGACGGTGACTGCGGTCTGCGCGGCATTGGTCAGCGTGGCGGTGTAAGTAATCTTGCCGCCTTCAACCACGCTCTCCGAGGCCGACAGCGACACGGTGGTGGTGTCGGACGAATCGGTAATGTCGGTCTTCGCAGCCTCTGGATTGATCTCCAGGTTCTCGAAGTTACCGCCTACCGCCTTGTCGATAGTTACTTCAACGCTGTGGGCGTTGTTGTAGACGTCATCGTCTGCGGTCTGGAACTCGACGCTGCCGGTGGTTTTGCCGGCGTCAATGACGATGGTCTTGCCGTTCGACAGGGTCACGGTGACTGCGGTCTGAGCGGCGTTGGTCAGGGTGGCGGTGTAAGTAATCTTGCCGCCTTCAACCACGCTCTCCGAGGCCGACAGCGACACCGTGGTGGTATCGGACGAGTCGGTGATGTCGGTTTTCGCTGCAGTGCTGTCCACTTCGAGGTTTTCGAAGTTGCCACCTTCGGCTTTATCGATGGTTACTTCAACGGAATGCGCGTTGTTGTAGACGTCATCGTCAGCGGTCTGGAATTCCACGCTGCCGGTGGTTTTACCGGCGTCGATGACGATGGTCTTGCCGTTCGACAGCGTCACGGTGACCGCGGTCTGAGCCGCATTGGTCAGCGTCGCGGTGTAGGTGATCTTGCCGCCTTCAACCACGCTTTCCGAGGCCGACAGCGACACGGTCGTGGTGTCGGAAGAGTCAGTGATCTCGGTCTTCGCAGCCTCTGGATTGATCTCCAGGTTTTCGAAGTTGCCGCCTTCAGCCTTGTCGATGGTTACTTCAACGGAATGGGCGTTGTTGTAGACGTCATCGTCCGCGGTCTGGAACTCGACGCTGCCGGTAGTTTTACCGGCGTCGATCACGATGGTCTTGCCGTTCGACAGCGTCACCGTGACGGCGGTCTGAGCGGCGTTGGTCAGGGTGGCGGTGTAAGTAATCTTGCCGCCTTCAACCACGCTTTCCGAAGCCGACAGCGACACGGTCGTGGTGTCGGACGAGTCAGTGATCTCGGTTTTCGCTGCAGTGCTGTCCACTTCGAGGTTTTCGAAGTTGCCACCTTCGGCTTTGTCGATGGTTACTTCAACGGAATGCGCGTTGTTGTAAACGTCATCGTCAGCGGTCTGGAACTCGACGCTGCCGGTAGTTTTGCCGGCGTCGATCACGATGGTCTTGCCATTCGACAGCGTCACGGTGACTGCGGTCTGAGCGGCATTGGTCAGCGTGGCGGTGTAAGTAATCTTGCCGCCTTCGACCACGCTCTCCGAAGCCGACAGCGATACGGTCGTGGTGTCGGACGAGTCAGTGATCTCGGTTTTCGCTGCAGTGCTGTCCACTTCGAGGTTTTCGAAGTTGCCACCTTCGGCTTTGTCGATGGTTACTTCAACGGAATGCGCGTTGTTGTAAACATCATCGTCAGCGGTCTGGAACTCGACGCTGCCGGTAGTTTTACCGGCGTCGATCACGATGGTCTTGCCGTTCGACAGCGTCACCGTGACTGCGGTCTGAGCAGCATTGGTCAGGGTGGCGGTGTAGGTGATCTTGCCACCTTCAACGACACTTTCCGAGGCCGACAGCGACACCATGGTGGTATCGGACGAGTCGGTAATGTCGGTCTTCGCAGCCTCTGGATTGATCTCCAGGTTTTCGAAGTTGCCGCCTTCAGCCTTGTCGATGGTTACTTCAACGGAATGGGCGTTGTTGTAGACGTCATCGTCCGCGGTCTGGAACTCGACGCTGCCGGTGGTCTTGCCGGCGTCGATCACGATGGTCTTGCCGTTCGACAGCGTCACCGTGACGGCGGTCTGAGCGGCGTTGGTCAGGGTGGCGGTGTAAGTAATCTTGCCGCCTTCAACCACGCTTTCCGAAGCCGACAGCGACACGGTCGTGGTGTCGGACGAGTCAGTGATCTCGGTTTTCGCTGCAGTGCTGTCCACTTCGAGGTTTTCGAAGTTGCCACCTTCGGCTTTGTCGATGGTTACTTCAACGGAATGCGCGTTGTTGTAAACGTCATCGTCAGCGGTCTGGAACTCGACGCTGCCGGTAGTTTTGCCGGCGTCGATCACGATGGTCTTGCCATTCGACAGCGTCACGGTGACTGCGGTCTGAGCGGCATTGGTCAGCGTGGCGGTGTAAGTAATCTTGCCGCCTTCGACCACGCTTTCCGAAGCCGACAGCGATACGGTCGTGGTGTCGGACGAGTCAGTGATCTCGGTTTTCGCAGCCTCTGGATTGATCTCCAGGTTCTCGAAGTTACCGCCTATCGCCTTGTCGATAGTTACTTCAACGCTGTGGGCGTTGTTGTAGACGTCGTCGTCTGCGGTCTGGAACTCGACGCTGCCGGTAGTTTTGCCGGCGTCGATCACGATGGTCTTGCCATTCGACAGCGTCACGGTGACTGCGGTCTGAGCGGCATTGGTCAGCGTGGCGGTGTAAGTAATCTTGCCGCCTTCGACCACGCTTTCCGAGGCTGACAGCGAAATGGTCGTCGTGTCGGAAGAATCGGTGATGTCGGTCTTCGCAGCAGTACTGTCCACTTCGAGGTTTTCGAAGTTGCCACCTTCGGCTTTGTCGATGGTTACTTCAACGGAATGCGCGTTGTTGTAAACATCATCGTCAGCGGTCTGGAACTCGACGCTGCCGGTAGTTTTGCCGGCGTCGATCACGATGGTCTTGCCATTCGACAGCGTCACGGTGACTGCGGTCTGAGCGGCATTGGTCAGGGTGGCGGTGTAAGTAATCTTGCCGCCTTCAACGACACTTTCCGAAGCCGACAGCGACACGGTCGTGGTGTCGGAAGAGTCAGTGATCTCGGTTTTCGCTGCAGTGCTGTCCACTTCGAGGTTTTCGAAGTTGCCGCCTACCGCCTTGTCGATAGTTACTTCAACGCTGTGCGCGTTGTTGTAGACGTCATCGTCTGCAGTCTGGAATTCCACGCTGCCGGTAGTTTTACCGGCGTCGATGACGATGGTCTTGCCATTCGACAGGGTGACGGTGACTGCGGTCTGGGCCGCATTGGTCAGGGTGGCGGTGTAGGTGATCTTGCCGCCTTCAACGACACTTTCCGAGGCCGACAGCGACACCGTGGTGGTATCGGACGAGTCAGTGATCTCGGTTTTCGCTGCAGTGCTGTCCACTTCGAGGTTTTCGAAGTTGCCGCCTACCGCCTTGTCGATGGTTACTTCAACGCTGTGTGCGTTGTTGTAAACATCATCGTCAGCGGTCTGGAACTCCACGCTGCCGGTAGTTTTACCGGCGTCGATGACGATGGTCTTGCCGTTTGACAGCGTGACGGTGACCGCAGTCTGAGCGGCATTGGTCAGGGTGGCGGTGTAGGTGATCTTGCCGCCTTCAACGACACTTTCCGAGGCCGACAGCGACACCATGGTGGTGTCGGACGAGTCAGTGATCTCGGTTTTCGCTGCAGTGCTGTCCACTTCGAGGTTTTCGAAGTTACCGCCTACCGCCTTGTCGATAGTTACTTCAACGCTGTGCGCGTTGTTGTAAACGTCATCGTCTGCGGTCTGGAATTCCACGCTACCGGTGGTCTTACCAGCGTCGATCACGATGGTCTTGCCGTTCGACAGGGTGACGGTGACGGCGGTCTGAGCCGCGTTGGTCAGGGTGGCGGTGTAGGTGATCTTGCCACCTTCAACGACACTTTCCGAGGCCGACAGCGACACCGTGGTGGTATCGGACGAGTCGGTAATGTCGGTCTTCGCAGCCTCTGGATTGATCTCCAGATTCTCGAAGTTGCCACCTTCGGCTTTATCGATGGTTACTTCAACGGAATGCGCGTTGTTGTAAACATCATCGTCTGCGGTCTGGAACTCGACGCTGCCGGTGGTCTTACCAGCGTCGATCACGATGGTTTTGCCGTTCGACAGGGTGACGGTGACTGCGGTCTGCGCGGCATTGGTCAGGGTGGCGGTGTAGGTAATCTTGCCGCCTTCAACCACACTTTCCGAGGCCGACAGCGAAATCGTAGTGGTGTCGGACGAGTCAGTGATCTCGGTCTTCGCAGCCTCTGGATTGATCTCCAGGTTCTCGAAGTTACCGCCTACCGCCTTGTCGATAGTTACTTCAACGCTGTGGGCGTTGTTGTAGACGTCGTCGTCTGCGGTCTGGAACTCGACGCTGCCGGTAGTTTTACCAGCGTCGATAACGATGGTCTTGCCATTCGACAGGGTCACGGTGACTGCGGTCTGGGCCGCATTGGTCAGGGTGGCGGTGTAGGTGATCTTGCCGCCTTCAACCACGCTTTCCGAGGCTGACAGCGAAATGGTCGTCGTGTCGGAAGAATCGGTGATGTCGGTCTTCGCAGCAGTACTGTCCACTTCGAGGTTTTCGAAGTTGCCACCTTCGGCTTTGTCGATGGTTACTTCAACGGAATGCGCGTTGTTGTAAACATCATCGTCAGCGGTCTGGAACTCGACGCTGCCGGTAGTTTTGCCGACGTCGATCACGATGGTCTTGCCGTTCGACAGGGTCACGGTGACCGCGGTCTGAGCGGCATTGGTCAGGGTGGCGGTGTAAGTAATCTTGCCGCCTTCAACGACACTTTCCGAAGCCGACAGCGACACGGTCGTGGTGTCGGAAGAGTCAGTGATCTCGGTCTTCGCAGCCTCTGGATTGATCTCCAGGTTCTCGAAGTTACCGCCTACCGCCTTGTCGATAGTTACTTCAACGCTGTGGGCGTTGTTGTAGACGTCATCGTCTGCAGTCTGGAATTCCACGCTACCGGTGGTCTTACCGGCGTCGATGACGATGGTCTTGCCGTTCGACAGCGTGACGGTGACCGCGGTCTGAGCTGCATTGGTCAGGGTGGCGGTGTAGGTAATCTTGCCGCCTTCAACGACACTTTCCGAGGCCGACAGCGACACCGTGGTGGTATCGGACGAGTCGGTGATATCGGTCTTCGCTGCCTCTGGATTGATCTCCAGGTTCTCGAAGTTACCGCCTACCGCCTTGTCGATGGTCACTTCAACGCTTTGCGCGTTGTTGTAGACGTCATCGTCAGCAGTCTGGAACTCGACGCTGCCGGTAGTTTTACCGGCGTCGATCACGATGGTCTTGCCGTTCGACAGCGTCACCGTGACGGCTGTCTGAGCGGCGTTGGTCAGCGTCGCGGTGTAGGTGATCTTGCCGCCTTCAACGACACTTTCCGAGGCCGACAGCGACACGGTCGTGGTGTCGGACGAGTCAGTGATATCGGTCTTCGCAGCGGCTGGATTGATCTCCAGGTTCTCGAAGTTACCGCCTTCAGCCTTGTCGATGGTTACTTCAACGCTGTGTGCGTTGTTGTAAACATCATCGTCTGCGGTCTGGAACTCGACGCTGCCGGTAGTTTTACCCGCGTCGATCACGATGGTCTTGCCGTTCGACAGCGTCACGGTGACGGCGGTCTGCGCGGCATTGGTCAGGGTGGCGGTGTAAGTAATCTTGCCGCCTTCAACCACGCTCTCCGAGGCCGACAGCGACACGGTGGTGGTGTCGGACGAATCGGTAATGTCGGTCTTCGCAGCCTCTGGATTGATCTCCAGGTTCTCGAAGTTGCCACCTTCGGCTTTGTCGATGGTTACTTCAACGGAATGCGCGTTGTTGTAAACGTCATCGTCAGCGGTCTGGAATTCCACGCTGCCGGTAGTTTTACCCGCGTCGATCACGATGGTCTTGCCGTTCGACAGCGTGACGGTGACCGCGGTCTGAGCCGTATTGGTCAGCGTCGCGGTGTAGGTGATCTTGCCGCCTTCAACGACACTTTCCGAGGCCGACAGCGACACCGTGGTGGTATCGGACGAGTCAGTGATCTCGGTTTTCGCTGCAGTGCTGTCCACTTCGAGGTTTTCGAAGTTGCCGCCTACCGCCTTGTCGATGGTTACTTCAACGCTGTGTGCGTTGTTGTAAACATCATCGTCAGCGGTCTGGAACTCCACGCTGCCGGTAGTTTTACCGGCGTCGATGACGATGGTCTTGCCGTTTGACAGCGTGACGGTGACCGCAGTCTGAGCGGCATTGGTCAGGGTGGCGGTGTAGGTGATCTTGCCGCCTTCAACGACACTTTCCGAGGCCGACAGCGACACCATGGTGGTGTCGGACGAGTCAGTGATCTCGGTTTTCGCTGCAGTGCTGTCCACTTCGAGGTTTTCGAAGTTACCGCCTACCGCCTTGTCGATAGTTACTTCAACGCTGTGCGCGTTGTTGTAAACGTCATCGTCTGCGGTCTGGAATTCCACGCTACCGGTGGTCTTACCAGCGTCGATCACGATGGTCTTGCCGTTCGACAGGGTGACGGTGACGGCGGTCTGAGCCGCGTTGGTCAGGGTGGCGGTGTAGGTGATCTTGCCACCTTCAACCACGCTTTCCGAAGCCGACAGCGACACGGTGGTGGTGTCGGACGAGTCGGTAATGTCGGTCTTCGCAGCCTCTGGATTGATCTCCAGGTTCTCGAAGTTACCGCCTACCGCCTTGTCGATAGTTACTTCAACGGAATGCGCGTTGTTGTAAACATCATCGTCAGCGGTCTGGAACTCCACGCTGCCGGTGGTCTTGCCGGCGTCGATAACGATGGTTTTGCCGTTCGACAGCGTAACGGTGACTGCGGTCTGAGCAGCATTGGTCAGGGTGGCGGTGTAGGTGATCTTGCCACCTTCAACCACGCTCTCCGAAGCCGACAGCGACACCGTGGTGGTGTCGGAAGAGTCGGTGATATCGGTCTTCGCAGCCTCTGGATTGATCTCCAGGTTCTCGAAGTTACCGCCTACCGCCTTGTCGATAGTTACTTCAACGCTGTGTGCGTTGTTGTAAACATCATCGTCTGCGGTCTGGAACTCGACGCTGCCGGTAGTTTTACCCGCGTCGATCACGATGGTTTTGCCGTTCGACAGGGTGACGGTGACTGCGGTCTGCGCGGCATTGGTCAGCGTGGCGGTGTAAGTAATCTTGCCGCCTTCAACCACACTTTCCGAAGCCGACAGTGAAATCGTAGTGGTATCTGACGAGTCAGTGATCTCGGTTTTCGCTGCAGTGCTGTCCACTTCGAGGTTTTCGAAGTTGCCACCTTCGGCTTTGTCGATGGTTACTTCAACGGAATGCGCGCTGTTGTAAACATCATCGTCTGCGGTCTGGAGTTCCACGCTGCCGGTGGTCTTACCAGCGTCGATCACGATGGTCTTGCCGTTTGACAGCGTGACGGTGACCGCAGTCTGAGCGGCATTGGTCAGGGTGGCGGTATAGGTGATCTTGCCGCCTTCGACCACGCTCTCCGAAGCCGACAGCGACACGGTGGTGGTGTCGGACGAGTCAGTGATCTCGGTTTTCGCTGCAGTGCTGTCCACTTCGAGGTTTTCGAAGTTGCCGCCTTCGGCTTTGTCGATGGTTACTTCAACGCTGTGGGCGTTGTTGTAAACGTCATCGTCCGCGGTTTGGAATTCCACGCTACCGGCGGTCTTACCGGCGTCGATGACGATGGTCTTGCCATTCGACAGGGTGACGGTGACTGCGGTCTGAGCCGCATTGGTCAGGGTGGCGGTGTAGGTGATCTTGCCGCCTTCAACCACGCTCTCCGAGGCCGACAGCGACACCGTGGTGGTATCGGACGAGTCAGTGATGTCGGTCTTCGCAGCAGTACTGTCCACTTCGAGGTTTTCGAAGTTGCCACCTTCGGCTTTGTCGATGGTTACTTCAACGGAATGCGCGTTGTTGTAAACATCATCGTCAGCGGTCTGGAACTCGACGCTGCCGGTAGTTTTGCCGGCGTCGATCACGATGGTCTTGCCATTCGACAGCGTCACGGTGACTGCGGTCTGAGCGGCATTGGTCAGGGTGGCGGTGTAAGTAATCTTGCCGCCTTCAACGACACTTTCCGAAGCCGACAGCGACACGGTCGTGGTGTCGGAAGAGTCAGTGATCTCGGTCTTCGCAGCCTCTGGATTGATCTCCAGGTTTTCGAAGTTGCCGCCTTCAGCCTTGTCGATGGTTACTTCAACGGAATGCGCGTTGTTGTAGACGTCATCGTCCGCGGTCTGGAACTCGACGCTGCCGGTAGTTTTACCGGCGTCGATCACGATGGTCTTGCCGTTCGACAGCGTCACCGTGACGGCGGTCTGTGCGGCGTTGGTCAGGGTCGCGGTGTAAGTAATCTTGCCGCCTTCAACCACGCTTTCCGAAGCCGACAGCGACACGGTCGTGGTGTCGGACGAGTCAGTGATCTCGGTTTTCGCTGCAGTGCTGTCCACTTCGAGGTTTTCGAAGTTGCCACCTTCGGCTTTGTCGATGGTTACTTCAACGGAATGCGCGTTGTTGTAAACATCATCGTCAGCGGTCTGGAACTCGACGCTGCCGGTAGTTTTGCCGACGTCGATCACGATGGTCTTGCCGTTCGACAGGGTCACGGTGACCGCGGTCTGAGCGGCATTGGTCAGGGTGGCGGTGTAAGTAATCTTGCCGCCTTCAACGACACTTTCCGAAGCCGACAGCGACACGGTCGTGGTGTCGGAAGAGTCAGTGATCTCGGTCTTCGCAGCCTCTGGATTGATCTCCAGGTTTTCGAAGTTGCCGCCTTCAGCCTTGTCGATGGTTACTTCAACGGAATGGGCGTTGTTGTAGACGTCATCGTCCGCGGTCTGGAACTCGACGCTGCCGGTAGTTTTGCCGGCGTCGATCACGATGGTCTTGCCATTCGACAGCGTCACGGTGACTGCGGTCTGAGCGGCATTGGTCAGGGTGGCGGTGTAAGTAATCTTGCCGCCTTCGACCACGCTTTCCGAAGCCGACAGCGACACCGTGGTGGTATCGGACGAGTCGGTGATCTCGGTCTTGGCTGCGGCTGGATTGATCTCCAAATTCTCGAAGTTGCCACCTACCGCCTTGTCGATAGTTACTTCAATGCTGTGGGCGTTGTTGTAGACGTCATCGTCTGCAGTCTGGAATTCGACGCTACCGGTGGTCTTACCGGCGTCGATGACGATGGTCTTGCCGTTCGACAGGGTGACGGTGACCGCGGTCTGAGCGGCATTGGTCAGGGTGGCGGTGTAGGTAATCTTGCCACCTTCAACGACACTTTCCGAGGCCGACAGCGACACCGTAGTGGTGTCGGACGAGTCGGTAATGTCGGTCTTCGCAGCCTCTGGATTGATCTCCAGATTCTCGAAGTTGCCACCTTCGGCTTTATCGATGGTTACTTCAACGGAATGCGCGTTGTTGTAAACGTCATCGTCTGCGGTCTGGAACTCGACGCTGCCGGTGGTTTTGCCGGCGTCGATGACGATGGTCTTGCCGTTCGACAGCGTCACGGTGACCGCGGTCTGAGCAGCATTGGTCAGGGTGGCGGTGTAGGTAATCTTGCCACCTTCAACCACGCTCTCCGAGGCCGACAGCGACACCGTGGTGGTATCGGACGAGTCGGTGATCTCGGTTTTCGCTGCAGTGCTGTCCACTTCGAGGTTTTCGAAGTTACCGCCTACCGCCTTGTCGATAGTTACTTCAACGCTGTGTGCGTTGTTGTAAACATCATCGTCTGCGGTCTGGAATTCCACGCTACCGGTGGTCTTACCAGCGTCGATCACGATGGTCTTGCCGTTCGACAGGGTGACGGTGACGGCGGTCTGAGCCGCGTTGGTCAGGGTGGCGGTGTAGGTGATCTTGCCACCTTCAACCACGCTTTCCGAAGCCGACAGCGACACGGTGGTGGTGTCGGACGAGTCGGTAATGTCGGTCTTCGCAGCCTCTGGATTGATCTCCAGGTTCTCGAAGTTACCGCCTACCGCCTTGTCGATAGTTACTTCAACGGAATGCGCGTTGTTGTAAACATCATCGTCAGCGGTCTGGAACTCCACGCTGCCGGTGGTCTTGCCGGCGTCGATAACGATGGTTTTGCCGTTCGACAGCGTAACGGTGACTGCGGTCTGAGCCGCATTGGTCAGGGTGGCGGTGTAGGTGATCTTGCCGCCTTCAACCACGCTTTCCGAGGCCGACAGCGACACCATGGTGGTGTCGGACGAGTCAGTGATATCGGTCTTCGCAGCCTCTGGATTGATCTCCAGGTTCTCGAAGTTACCGCCTACCGCCTTGTCGATAGTTACTTCAACGCTGTGGGCGTTGTTGTAGACGTCGTCGTCTGCGGTCTGGAACTCGACGCTGCCGGTAGTTTTACCAGCGTCGATAACGATGGTCTTGCCATTCGACAGGGTCACGGTGACTGCGGTCTGAGCGGCGTTGGTCAGGGTGGCGGTGTAGGTGATCTTGCCGCCTTCAACCACGCTCTCCGAGGCCGACAGCGACACCGTGGTGGTATCGGACGAGTCAGTGATGTCGGTCTTCGCAGCAGTACTGTCCACTTCGAGGTTTTCGAAGTTGCCACCTTCGGCTTTGTCGATGGTTACTTCAACGGAATGCGCGTTGTTGTAAACATCATCGTCAGCGGTCTGGAACTCGACGCTGCCGGTAGTTTTGCCGGCGTCGATCACGATGGTCTTGCCATTCGACAGCGTCACGGTGACTGCGGTCTGAGCGGCATTGGTCAGGGTGGCGGTGTAAGTAATCTTGCCGCCTTCAACGACACTTTCCGAAGCCGACAGCGACACGGTCGTGGTGTCGGAAGAGTCAGTGATCTCGGTCTTCGCAGCCTCTGGATTGATCTCCAGGTTTTCGAAGTTGCCGCCTTCAGCCTTGTCGATGGTTACTTCAACGGAATGCGCGTTGTTGTAGACGTCATCGTCCGCGGTCTGGAACTCGACGCTGCCGGTAGTTTTACCGGCGTCGATCACGATGGTCTTGCCGTTCGACAGCGTCACCGTGACGGCGGTCTGTGCGGCGTTGGTCAGGGTCGCGGTGTAAGTAATCTTGCCGCCTTCAACCACGCTTTCCGAAGCCGACAGCGACACGGTCGTGGTGTCGGACGAGTCAGTGATCTCGGTTTTCGCTGCAGTGCTGTCCACTTCGAGGTTTTCGAAGTTGCCACCTTCGGCTTTGTCGATGGTTACTTCAACGGAATGCGCGTTGTTGTAAACATCATCGTCAGCGGTCTGGAACTCGACGCTGCCGGTAGTTTTGCCGGCGTCGATCACGATGGTCTTGCCATTCGACAGCGTCACGGTGACTGCGGTCTGAGCGGCATTGGTCAGGGTGGCGGTGTAAGTAATCTTGCCGCCTTCAACGACACTTTCCGAAGCCGACAGCGACACGGTCGTGGTGTCGGAAGAGTCAGTGATCTCGGTCTTCGCAGCCTCTGGATTGATCTCCAGGTTTTCGAAGTTGCCGCCTTCAGCCTTGTCGATGGTTACTTCAACGGAATGCGCGTTGTTGTAGACGTCATCGTCCGCGGTCTGGAACTCGACGCTGCCGGTAGTTTTACCGGCGTCGATCACGATGGTCTTGCCGTTCGACAGCGTCACCGTGACGGCGGTCTGTGCGGCGTTGGTCAGGGTGGCGGTGTAGGTGATCTTGCCACCTTCGACCACGCTCTCCGAAGCCGACAGCGACACGGTCGTGGTGTCGGACGAGTCGGTAATGTCGGTTTTCGCAGCCTCTGTATTGATCTCCAGATTTTCGAAGTTGCCGCCTTCGGCTTTGTCGATGGTTACTTCAACGGAATGCGCATTGTTGTAAACATCATCGTCAGCGGTCTGGAATTCCACGCTGCCGGTGGTTTTACCAGCGTCGATGACGATGGTTTTACCGTTCGACAGGGTCACAGTGACTGCGGTCTGAGCGGCATTGGTCAGGGTGGCGGTGTAGGTAATCTTGCCGCCCTCGACCACGCTTTCCGAAGCCGACAGCGAAATGATGGTGGTGTCGATGGAGTCGCTGATAACGGTCTCGACCGGAGTCTTGTCGGCGTCCAGGGCTTCGAAGTTACCGCCTTCGGCTTTCTCGATCGAAACAGAAACATTGGAACCGTTGTTGTAGACGTCGTTGGCGGCCGTCGGTACATCGACGCTGCCCACGCTCTTGCCCGCTTCGACGGTGATGGTCTGGCCATTCGACAGGGTCACAGTCACGGCGCTCTGAGCCGGGTTGCTCAGGGTCACGGTGTAAGTGATCACGCCACCCTCAGTCACGCTAGGCGATGCGGTCAGGGTAGCAGTGGTGGTGTCGACCGAGTCGCTGACGACGGTCTCGGCAGGCGCCGGGTTCGGGGTCAGCTGCTCGAAGTTGCCGCCAGTGGCACCGGTGATGGTGGTGCTGACGGTCGAACCGTTGTTGTAGACGTCATTGGCCGGGGTCTGGAAATCAACGCTACCGGTGCTCTTGCCGGCTTCGACGGTAATTGTTTGGCCATTGGACAGGGTCACGGTCACCGGAGTCTGGGCAGGGTTGCTCAGGGTCACGGTGTAGGTGATCACGCCGCCTTCGGTAACACCTGGGGTAGCCGAGAGAGTCGCAGTGGTGGTGTCGACCGAGTCGCTGACGACGGTCTCGGCAGGCGCCGGGTTCGGCGTCAGCTGCTCGAAGTTGCCGCCAGTGGCACCGGTGATGGTGGTGCTGACGATCGAACCGTTGCTGTAGACATCATTGGCCGGCGTCTGGAAATCGACGCTACCGGTGCTCTTGCCGGCTTCGACGGTAATTGTTTGGCCGTTGGACAGGGTCACGGTCACCGGAGTCTGCGCAGGGTTGCTCAGGGTCACGGTGTAAGTGATCACGCCACCCTCGGTCACGCTAGGCGACGCGGTCAGGGTGGCAGTAGTGGTGTCGACCGAGTCGCTGACGACGGTCTCGGCAGGCGCCGGGTTCGGCGTCAGTTGCTCGAAGTTGCCGCCAGTGGCACCGGTGATGGTGGTGCTGACGGTCGAACCGTTGTTGTAGACATCATTGGCCGGGGTCTGGAAATCGACGCTACCGATGCTCTTACCGGCCTCAACGGTGATGGTCTGGCCGTTGGACAGGGTCACGGTCACCGGAGTCTGCGCAGGGTTGCTCAAGGTCACGGTGTAGGTGATCACGCCACCCTCGGTCACGCTGGGCGACGCGGTCAGGGTGGCGGTGGTGGTGTCGATGGTGTCGGTGATTTCGGTCACTGCCGGCGTCTGCGGCAGGGTCACGATCACGTTGCCGCCACCGGTGGTGCCGGTCACGGTGGTGGAAATCTGCCCGCCATCGATGTACGGCGTGTCGTTCCCTGCAACCGGCACGTTGACTGTACCGGTGGTCTGGCCGGCCGGAATGACGATGACCGCGCCGTTCGACAGGGTCACGGTCAGATTGGTCGCCGGAGCCTGGCCAACGGTGGCGGTATAGACGATGACGCCACCCGCTTCGGTGATGGAAGGGGTGGCGCTGAGGGTGAGGTCGGTGGCGATCATCGTGACCGCCGTACTGGAGGTGGTATCGACCCCTCCTGTTTCCTCAGTGGTCGCTGCGGTGGCGAAACCTATCGGAGCCGTAGGGAAGCCGATGGTCGGGTCCACGCTGCCAGCCGTGGCGTCGAGCATCACGAAGCTGTGGCCGCCGCCGACCGCGCCGCCACCACCTGCCGCCGAAGGGCCGGCTGCCGTTGCTTCGAGCTGAGTGGTCGGGTCGACACCGGCGGCGATCGCCTGTTGCAACTCTTCAACGGACGGTGCGGCCTGAGCGGCGGCCTGGCCCAGGTCGGTGCTGCTGTCCGGAGCATCGGCGCTCCACTGGGAGTCGCGACCCAGGTCGAGCAGGCGGCCATCGGCCAGTTCCAGAGTAACGGCCCCGCCCGCGCCCGTGAGCACCTGCTCGCCCGCGAACAGGCGGTCACCCTCGATGAGTACGCGCCGGATGCCTTCTGGGGATACTGCGATGACCTGGCCAACAATGCTCTTGACGATGGCAACAACGCTGCTCATTGGACTCTCCGGCTTACCCGATGATGGGACGTCCCTGCTCCGAAAGGCGCCCGCGGCGCCTCATCAGGCGGAATTGTGTCATTAATATGTCTGAAATTTTTGACGTCAATAAATTGGCTATAACTCATTGGAATTAACTTTATGCCAAACTATTGACCTTATGTTCGTCATCCTAAACAATCGACGAAGTAATGTCACATTGATATTTGAACGTTTGCATTCCCTTCCCGAAGTGCCTCTCCAAGTGCCCTGTTGGAAGCTCGCTCATCGCTCAGATCAGGTTGTCATTTTCCAAACCTGCACAGCTTCTGCCGTGATTCAGAACAACAGCGCCTTCGGGGATCCGTAAAAACATGCGTGCGCCACTGTTTACCGCTCTGCCACTCGCTTTTGTCGCCACTTTTGCCCACTCCCAGACGCTGCCAGAAGCCATGCAGCAGGCCCTTGAAGTGCACCCCGAGATCCAGGCCGGGGTGAACGCGCGCGTGGCCGCGGACTACCAATTGCGCGCCGCCAAGGGCGGCTATTTGCCGCAGGTTAACGTCACCGCCGGCTACGGCCGTGAAGGCAGCGACAGCCCGAGTACCGGCAACCGCTGGGAAACCCTGAACCGTGGCGAGTCGGCCATCCGCCTGCGACAGATGGTGTTCGATGGCTTCGCCACCTCCAGCGAAGTTGGCCGCCAGCAGGCCACCGCCAACTCCCGCGCCTATGCGCTGATGGACACCTCCGAGCGCACTGGCCTGGACGTGGCGAAGGTCTATCTGGATGTGCTGTCGCGCCGCGAGATGGTGCGCCTGGCCCAGGAGAACCTGCAGAACCACGAACGCATCCTCGACCAGATCAAGCTGCGCACCAGCCGTGGCGTCGGCCGTCTGGCCGACCTCGACCAGGCTGAAGCGCGCTTGGCCCAGGCCCAGAACAACCTGATCACCGAGCAGACCAACCTGGCCGACGCCAACACCAACTTCCTGAGCGTGGTGGGGCAGATGCCGGATGAGCTGAGCGCCCCGGCGCCGTTCATCGACCTGCTGCCCGCCAGCCTGGAAGAAGCCCGCGCGCAGATGGTAGAAAGCAGCCCGGTGCTGCGCTCGGCCGAAGCGGACATCGCCGCAGCGGAAAAACAGTACGATGCCGCCAAATCCAGCTTCTACCCGCGCTTCGATGCCGAACTCGGCCGCACCGCCGACAACAACATCGACGGTGTCGTTGGTCACAACAACGATTGGGAAGCCATGGTGCGGATGAACTTCAACCTGTACGCCGGCGGCAGCAACAAGGCCGACCTGGAAGCCAAGTCACACCTGGCCGGCCAGGCCCTGGACATCCGCAACAACGCCCTGCGCCAGCTCAACGAAGAACTGGGGCTGGCCTGGAACGCCCAGGAAAACGCCAACGCCCAGGTACCGATCGCCCAGCAGTACGTCGACCACAGCAACCGTGTGCGCAGCGCCTACCAGCAGCAGTTCAGCCTCGGCGAGCGGACCTTGCTCGACCTGCTCGACAGCGAGAACGAAACCTTCACCGCCCAGCGCCGTTTGGTGGAGGTGAAGAATATTCAGTTGTTTACTCAATATCGAATCAAGGCGACCATTGGCCAGCTGCTCAAGAGCCAGGGCGTTGTCGCGCCGATGGCCACTGTTGTGCAGAACGATTTGAAACCCCGGGTGAACCTGCCAGGCCTGAACTGAGGGACACCCATCCACTACCCGCCAGGTTGAAGAGAGCACCGCGTGGAATCCGAAGTCAGTCGAGTCCAACTCAACCACGATCCACGCAGTCAGCATGACGATCCATTACTGGATAGCCTGCTGACGCTGTGCGTCCTGCATCAGAAGCCTGCCAGCCGGGCGATGCTCACCACCGGTTTGCCGCTGCCGTCCCAGCGCTTGAACGCCGAGCTGCTGCCCCGCGCCGCCGCTCGCGCCGGCCTGCAGGGGCGCCTGCTGCAACGCAAGCTGGAGCAGATCCCGAGCATCGCCATGCCGGCCATGCTGCTGCTCAAGGAAGGCCGCGCTGCGGTGCTGCTGGGTTGGGAGAGCGACGGCAGCGCACGCCTGCTGCTCAGTGAGAGCGACGGTGGTGAGGTGCTGGTCAGTCGCGAGGCGCTGGTCGAGGACTACAGCGGCAAGGTGTTTTTCGCCCAGCCGCAGCACAAGTACGACGTCAACCATGGCAACCTGATTCCGCGGGCTAAGTCCTGGTTCCGCGACACCCTGCTGCGCAGCAAGTGGCTGTACATCGACGCCATCGCCGCCAGCCTGGTGATCAACCTGATCGCCCTGGCCGCGCCGCTGTTCGTGATGAACGTCTATGACCGCGTGGTGCCCAACCAGGCCACCTCGACCTTGTGGGTACTCGCCATCGGCATCACCGGCGCCTACCTGTTCGACTTGATCCTCAAAGGCCTGCGCGGCCTGTGCCTGGACCTGGCTGGCAAGAAGACCGACCTGATCATCTCGGCCACGCTGTTCGAGCGCATCGTCGGCATGTCGATGAAGTACCGCCCGGCGCGGGTCGGCAGCTTTGCCCAGAACATCCACGAGTTCCAGGGCCTGCGCGACTTCCTTGCCTCGCTGACCCTGACCAGCCTGATCGACCTGCCGTTCACGTTCATCATCCTCCTGGTCATCGCCATCATCGGCGGGCACCTGGTGTGGATCCCGATCCTCGCCTTCCCGCTGGCCCTGGGCATCGGCTACGCCCTGCAGCGGCCGCTGATGGCGACCATGGAACGGACCATGGCGCTGGCCTCCGAGCGCCAGTCGAGCCTGATCGAAACCCTGGCCGGGCTGGACGCGGTGAAGGTCAACAACGCCGAAAGCGAACGCCAGTACATGTGGGAACAGACCCTTGGCACCCTCAGCCGCCTCGAGCTGCGGGTGAAGGTGCTGTCGAGCCTGGCGATGAACATCACCTTGATGATCCAGCAGCTGGCTGGCGTGGCGATGATCTGCGTCGGCGTGTACCTGATCATCGACGGTAACCTGAGCATGGGCGGCCTGGTGGCCTGCTACATGCTCAGCGGCCGCGCCCTGGGCCCGTTGAGTTCGCTCAACGGCCTGCTGGCCCGCTACCAGCAGGCCAAGGTGACCATGGTTTCGACCAACCAGATGATGGAGCTGCCGCAGGAGCGCAACTTCGAGGAGCGCCCGCTGAGCCGTAAGGTGCTGCAGGGCGGCATCGAGTTCCGCGGCGTCGACTTCACTTACCCGAACCAGCAGAACCAGGCACTCAAGGGCATCAACCTGAACATCCGCCCGGGCGAGAAGGTCGGCATCATCGGCCGCAGTGGTTCGGGCAAAAGCTCGCTGGCCAAGTTGATCGTGGGCCTGTACGAAACCGACAACGGCTCGCTGCTGGTGGACGGCGTGGACATCCGCCAGATCGACGTCAGCGAACTGCGCCACAACGTCGGCTACGTCCCGCAGGACATCCAGCTGCTGGCCGGTACCCTGCGTGACAACCTGGTCAGCGGTGCCCGCTACATCGAGGACGAGCTTATCCTGCAAGCCGCCGAGCTGGCTGGCGTGCACGAGTTCGCCCGCCTGCACCCGGACGGCTACGAGCTGCAGGTGGGTGAGCGTGGCCAGAACCTCTCCGGCGGCCAGCGGCAGAACGTCGCCCTGGGCCGTGCGCTGCTGCTCAACCCGCAGATCCTGCTGCTCGATGAGCCGACCAGCGCCATGGACAACACCGGCGAAGAGCGCCTCAAGCAACGCCTGCAGGCCGTGGTGGAAAACAAGACCGTGCTGCTGGTCACCCACCGGGCCTCGTTGCTGTCACTGGTCGACCGGTTGATCGTCATCGACCGAGGACAGATTGTTGCCGATGGCCCGAAAGCCACCGTCATGGATGCGTTGAAGAAGGGGCAGATCAGTGTTGCATAAGCTCGATTTCGGCGTGTTCAAGGACGGCCTGCGCCGCTATTTCAAAGGCTCCGACTCGCTCAGCGGGCAGCCGCTGCCCGAGGTCAACAAAGCGCTCATCGAAGACGCCCCGCGCGTCGTGCGCCTGACCATCTGGGGCGTGATCGCGTTCTTCCTGTTCCTCATCGTCTGGGCCAGCTTCGCACCCATTGACGAGGTGACCCGCGGAGAAGGCAAGGCCATTCCCTCGTCCAAGGTGCAGAAGATCCAGAACCTCGAGGGCGGCATCGTCGCCGAGATCTTCGCCAAGGAAGGGCAGGTGGTCGAGGTCGGCCAGCCGCTGCTGCGCCTGGACGAAACCCGTTTTGCCTCCAATGTCGGTGAAACCGAGGCCGACCGCCTGGCCATGGCCCTGCGCGTCGAGCGCCTGAGCGCCGAGGTCGAGGACCGCCCGCTGAAGATCGACGAAGAACTGCGCAAGGCAGCGCCAAGCCAGGCAGCGGACGAGCAGTCGCTGTACCAGAGCCGCCGCCAGCAGTTGCAGGACGAGCTCGGTGGCCTGCAGCAGCAGCTGGTGCAGAAGCAGCAGGAGCTGCGCGAATTCACTTCCAAGCGTGCCCAGTACGCCAACAGTTTGCAGTTGCTGCGCCAAGAGATCGGCATGTCCGAGCCGCTGGTGGCCCAGGGCGCGATCTCCCAGGTAGAAGTGCTGCGCCTGCGCCGCTCCGAGGTGGAAACCCGTGGTCAGATGGACTCCACGGCGCTGGCCATCCCGCGTGCCGAAGCGGCCATCAAGGAAGTCGAGAGCAAGATCGAAGAGACCCGTGGCAAGTTCCGCAGCGAGGCGCTGACCAAGCTCAACGAGGCCCGTACCGAGCTGAACAAGGCTACCGCCACCAGCAAGGCACTGGATGACCGCGTCAGCCGTACCCTGGTCACCTCGCCGGTGCGCGGCATCGTCAAGCAGCTGCTGGTCAACACCATCGGCGGGGTGATCCAGCCAGGCAGCGACATCATCGAGATCGTGCCGCTGGACGACACCTTGGTGGTCGAGGCGAAGATCCTGCCCAAGGACATCGCCTTCCTGCACCCAGGGCAGGAAGCGACCATCAAGTTCAGCGCCTATGACTACACCATCTACGGTGGGCTAAAGGCCAAGCTGGAGCAGATCGGCGCCGACACCATCACCGACGAAGACAAGAAGACCACCTACTACCTGATCAGGCTGCGCACCGAGAAGAGCCACCTGGGCACCGACCAGAAGCCGCTGCTGATCATCCCCGGCATGGTCGCCACGGTAGACATCATGACCGGCAAGAAGACCATCATGAGCTACCTGCTCAAGCCGATCATGAAGGCACGCGACGAGGCCTTGCGCGAGCGGTAAGCCTGCTCTGGCCCTTTCGCGGGGCAAGCCCGCTCCTACAACGATCGCGCAGGCGTCATGGCACTTGCAGGAGCGGGCTTGCCCCGCGAAGAGGCCGGCACAGGTGGCCACGGAATCCCTTCATATCTTTATTCTTTAAAGATATTTAAATTATTTTTCTTATGCATTTATAGTCACTTCCACTGCGTACCCGTCGACCAATCGATGCGCCGCACGACTCGAACCCACACGGGTAATCCCCGTGCGTTTCTGATCGTTGCGCGCCATTGACGTCGCGCACTGCGTGGGAGTGAAACATGCCAGCCGCCTCGAACGCCTTGTCGTCCATCGACAGCGCCCAGCCGCAAACCTTCGAAATCCGCCCATTCTCCGGTGCCGTCGGCGCCGAGATCATTGGCCTGGACCTGGCCAAGCCGGTCACCACCGAGGATTTCACCCGAATTCATCGCGCCCACCTTGACCACCATGTACTGGTGTTCCGCGACCAGCGCATCAGCCCGGAACAACAGATCGCCTTCAGCCGCCGCTTCGGCGAGCTGCAGATCCATGTGCTCAAGCAGTTCTTGCTCGCAGGCCACCCGGAAATTCTGATCGTCTCCAACATCGTCGAGCACGGCCAGAACATCGGCCTGGGCGATGCTGGCAAGTTCTGGCACTCGGACCTGTCGTACAAAGAACTGCCAAGCCTCGGCTCCATGCTGCACGCCCAGGAGCTGCCAAGTGAAGGTGGCGACACCCTGTTCGCCGACATGCATAAAGCCTGGGATGCCGTGCCCGAGGCCCTGCGCAAGGTGGTCGAGGGCCGCAGTGCTGCGCACTCTTACACTGCCCGTTACGCTGAAACCAAATTCGAAGGCAACTGGCGCCCGACCCTGACCGCCGAGCAGCTCGCGCAAGTGAAGGAGGTCATCCACCCGGTGGTACGTACCCACCCGGAAAACGGCCGCAAGGCGCTGTTCGTCAGTGAAGGCTTCACCACCCGCATCGTCGGCCTGCCTGACGATGAAAGCCGCGATGTGCTGCAGCAGCTGTACGCGCTGAGCGTGCTTGAGCAGAACATCTACCGCCATCAGTGGCAGCCCCACGACCTGGTGTTCTGGGACAACCGTTCGCTGATCCACCTGGCTACCGGTTGCCCGGCGCATCTGCGCCGCAAACTGTTCCGCACCACCATCCAGGGCGATGCCCCGTTCTGACGACTGAGGAATTCATCATGCGCAAATCCATCAGCCGCCTGGCGGCAAGCATCGGCCTGGGTGCCAGCCTGGTTGTCGGCAGCCTGGCGGCCCCCGCCGTGGCGCACGCCGAAGGCAAGATCCGCATCGCCGAGCAGTTCGGCATCGTCTACCTGCTGCTCAACGTGGTGCGCGACCAGCACCTGATCGAGAAGCACGGCAAAGAACAGGGCATCGATATCGAGGTCGACTGGGCGCAGCTATCCGGCGGCTCGGCGATCAACGACGCGCTGCTGTCCGGTTCGGTGGACATCGCCGGTGCCGGGGTCGGCCCGCTGCTGACCGTGTGGGACCGCACCAAGGGCCGGCAGAACGTCAAGGCCGTGGCCTCACTGGGCAACTTCCCGTACTACCTGGTCAGCAGCAACCCGAACGTGAAGACCATCGCCGACATTTCCGACAAGGACCGCATTGCGGTGCCGGCCGTGGGGGTTTCGGTGCAGTCACGCTTCCTGCAGTACGCCGCCGCCCAGCAGTGGGGCGACAAGGAGTACAACCGCCTCGACAAGTACACCCTGGCCGTGCCGCACCCGGATGCCACCGCCGCGTTGCTGGCCGGCGGCACCGAACTGAACGGGCACTTCTCCAACCCACCGTTCCAGGACCAGGCGCTGGCCAACAAGGACGTGCACGTAGTGCTCAACAGCTATGACCTGCTCGGCCCCAACTCGCCGACCCTGCTGTTCGCCACCGAGAAATTCCGCAAGGACAACCCCAAGACCTACAAGGCCTTCGTCGATGCCCTGGCCGAGGCGGCAGACTTCGCCCAGAAGGACAAGGCCGCTGCAGCGGATACCTACATCCGCGTGACCAAGGCCAAGATCGACCGCGATGCGCTCATCAAGCTGATTGACAACCCGCAGTACGAGTTCACCGTCACGCCGAAGAACACCTACAAGCTGGCCGAATTCCTGTATCGGGTTGGCGCCATCAAGCACAAGCCGCAATCGTGGAAGGACTACTTCTTCCAGGATGAACGCCCGTTGCAGGGGAGCTGACCGACCATGACCGCCCCTTTGCCAGGCCACACGGCCAGCAACCTTAGCCGTGTCGCTACACCGCCGTTGCTCCAGGTGGACAACCTGAGCCTCGAATACCGCACCGCGCAGCGCGTGGTGCGGGCAACCCATCAGGTCAGCTTCGAAGTCGACCGGGCCGACCGTTTCGTCCTGCTTGGCCCGTCGGGCTGCGGCAAGTCCACCTTGCTCAAGGCCGTGGCCGGTTTCATCGCCCCCCAGGAAGGGCAGATCCTGCTGCAGGGCCAGCCGGTCGACGGCCCCGGGCCTGACCGCATCGTGGTGTTCCAGGAGTTCGACCAGCTGCCGCCGTGGAAAACGGTGAAAGAGAACGTCATGTTCCCGCTGGTGGTGTCTGGCCAGCTCAAGCGTGCCGAGGCCGAGGAGCGGGCCCTGCATTACCTTGACAAGGTCGGCCTGTCCGCCTTTGCCGATGTCTACCCGCACATGTTGTCGGGCGGAATGAAGGCCCGCGTGGCGATCGCCCGGGCGCTGGCCACTCAGCCGAAGATCCTGCTGATGGACGAGCCGTTCGCCGCGCTCGATGCGCTGACCCGGCGCAAGATGCAGGAAGAACTGCTGCTGCTGTGGGAGGAAGTGCGCTTCACCTTGTTGTTCGTCACCCACTCCATCGAGGAGGCGCTGGTGGTCGGCAACCGCATTTTGCTGTTGTCGCCCCATCCGGGCCGGGTCCGGGCCGAGGTGCACAGCCACCAGTACGACCTCGGCAGCCTGGGTGGCGCGGACTTCCAGGCCAGTGCGCGGCGCATCCATCGCTTGCTGTTCGACGAGGCCGAAGCCCCTGAACAGGCTGGTGAACTGGGCTTCAACGACATCCGCATCGCCTACTGACAGGAGCTTCAGCCATGACCGCTACACCTGGACGCCAGGAATACGAGGTGCAGCTGGAGCCTTTGCTCAGTGTGCCTGTGGAACGCAATCTACCGTTGGCTCAGCGCCTGTGGCAGCACGGCTGGCTGCGCAAGGCCGTGATCCTGATGGTGATCGCCGCCTTGTGGGAAGCGATCGCCCGCTTTCAGGGCAACGATCTGCTGCTGCCGACCTTCCTGCAGACCGCTGCCGCGCTGTGGGACGGCCTGCTCAGTGGCGAACTGCCGGCCAAGGTCGGCGTGTCGCTGGTGATTCTGCTCAAGGGTTACCTGCTGGGCATCGTGCTGGCCTTCGGCCTGACCAGCCTGGCGGTATCGACCCAACTCGGTCGTGATCTGCTGGGCACCCTGACCTCGATGTTCAACCCGTTGCCGGCGATTGCCCTACTGCCGCTGGCGCTGTTGTGGTTTGGACTGGGTGACAACAGCCTGATCTTCGTGCTGGTGCATTCGGTGCTGTGGGCGCTGGCGCTGAATACCTATGCGGGCTTTCTCGGGGTGTCGGAAACCTTGCGCATGGCCGGGCGCAATTACGGCTTGAAAGGGCTGCGCCTGGTACTGCACATCCTGGTGCCGGCGGCGTTACCGTCGATCCTCTCCGGGCTAAAGATCGGCTGGGCGTTCGCCTGGCGTACCTTGATTGCCGCCGAGCTGGTGTTCGGTGCCAGCAGCGGCAAGGGCGGGCTTGGGTGGTACATCTTCCAGAACCGCAACGAGCTGTATACCGACAAGGTGTTTGCCGGGCTGGCGGTGGTGATCCTGATCGGGTTGCTGGTCGAAGGGCTGGTGTTCAACACCCTGGAGCGGTTGACCGTTCGGCGCTGGGGCATGCAGCGGTAATACACCTGTGCCGGCCTCTTCGCGGGGCAAGCCCGCTCCTACAGGATTATCACAGGCCTGTAGGAGCGGGCTTGTCCCGCGAAGAGGCCGGCACAGGCGACCAATTCATATGCTGTGGGCCAAGGCCCTTGCTCTGAAAATCTTTCATGCATTCGCAAGCTAATTTGTCTGAAAAGCTGTAGGAAAATTCTGAGTTTAGTCTCGATCTCCTGAGAACCGTTGCGGTTGTCGTTCCTCGCGCCTAGCCTGTTCCGCTCATTCGTTTACAAGGAACAGTAATCATGGCTTTCGACGCATTCATTCAAATCGCGGAAATCGCCGGCGAATCACAAGACGAGCAATACAAGCACTGGATCGAGATCCTCGGCTACACGTTCGGCACCAGCCAAAGCGCCTCTGCGACCGCAAGTTCTGCAGGGGGCGCCACTTCCGGGCGCACCACCCTGAGCAATCTGACCTTCACCAAATACCTGGACAACGCCAGCTGCAAACTGCTCGAAGCCAGTTGCGCCGGGCAGCACCTGAAAGAAGTCAGGCTGGTCGTCTGCCGCGCCGGTGGCGACAAGCTCAAGTACTACGAAGTCGTGCTCGAAGAAGTGATCGTTGCCGATTTTATACAAGGCGTGCACGCCGGCGTGCCGACTGAAATCGTCCAGCTCAACTACGGCCGTATCAAGACCACCTACACCCGGCAGCAGCGCATCGATGGCGGCGCTGGTGGCAGTGTTACCGGTGGCTGGGACCGTATTGCCAACAAGAAATTTGCGTGAGGTACAACCATGTCCGAGGCACGCAGCTACATAAACCCCAAGGCACAGAACTACGCGACCCTGAAGAACAGCACGCCGATGAGCGCCAACCAGCAGGCCAAGTTCGATGTGCTCAATGCGCATATCGTCAACACGGTCGTCCTGGCCGGTGAACTGGTGATCGTCGGTGATCCAAGCACTTCCTCCTGTACCAGCCATGAAGCCTTTCTCATGGGCAAGGCGGCAGGTATTCACCGCGATATTGTGTTCAATGGCGGCGGTGTCGATGGGTTCATGCTGGATAACTTCGAAATGCTGCAGAGTCTGCTGTCCCATGCGTCGATGGGGGCGGGGGCCGCGAGCGATGGTTGGGCCAGGCATCTGGATGCGATCAAGAAGACGCTGGAACAGATCGAGCAATTGCACCGGGAACACATGAGTGGTGGTACGTTCAGGGCGCGGGAGGAGTTTTATGCCAAGCGTGCGGCGCTGTTCAGCAGGCTGGATGAGCAGTTTGGGAAAACCGCTGCTTACGGCTCGGGTCTACGAAATCAGGGATCGATCAAGCGGATGCTGCAGCTTTCCACTAAACGCTATCTGAGTACCGGTGAAATTACGGGGTATGCAAAGAAGGTAACAGGAGTGGCGAGGGCTGCGAGTCTGATCAAGAAAGGGAGCTACATCGGAGTCGCATTAGATGTGGCAGCGACAGGGCTTTCCATTCATAAGGCATGCACCATTGGCCGAGAAGAGGAATGTAGAAAGGCCAAATATGTAGAGGGCAGTGGTTTAGTTGGAGGTTTGGGTGGAAGTGCTGTTATGGGGGGTGTCGGAGGTGCCGCAGGTACCCTAGTATGCGCTGTACTATTCGGAATATCTACTGGAGGTCCTGGCGCATTAGCGTGCGCGGTGGCTGGCGGAGTTGTAGGTGGAAAGGTCGGTGGCGAAAAAGGTAAGGAGGGTGGTGAATGGCTTGGGGAAATTCTCTACGAGAACATTCAGCCATGAACACTTTTGAAATGAATGTGGTTGCGATTTGTTTTTTCTTCTTGGCTATGGTCGCATTTTTAGTGCAAATATATGTCGCCATAAGACATCTTGATAAAATTGAAGGGCTGCTTTCGAAAAGCGATTTTGTACTGGGGAATAGAAAGCTTTATTTGCACGCAGGCCTCCTAGGTAAAGTGATGCGTATCTGTACCATATCAACACTACTGACTACTCCATATCTGTTTGTTCGAAAGGGGTTGGCTGATAAGGCACAATTGCAAAACTTCCCGGCGCCTATGAAAAGACTGCTTATAGCAGCCTGGTGCACAATGTGTATTTCTTCAGCCGCTTTCCTCGCGCTCGGGTCTTTTTAAGAATGTGTTTGAGGTGCACATGCTGCAGTGCTATGCGCCGTGCTCAATTGCACCCTGTCCGAGGAAACTTGTAGGGAAGATGAGAGCAACAGTTTTGCTGGTTTGGCCCGCATGGGGGGCTAGTGTGTGTAAAGAGGAATGAATGAAGTCGACGGCCGAAGTGATAGGAATGTCCATATTGTTATTTTGGATGATGGTCAGTATGGGGTCTGTGATTTTTCTGGCGTGCCGATATCTTGATGTGGTCGAGTCGAAGCTGTCGGGATGCAGTTATGTGCGTGATAATCGGCTGAAATTTTCATCGGCGGGGTTGTTAGGGAGAGTGTTGCGCGTCAGTTTTGCCGCAAACATGCTCATGATGCCTTGGGTCTTTGTCCGCAGAGGCGTCGCGGATGCTTCCGAAATATCGCGATTTCCAAGAGGTTTGAAAATTAAGATGCTGATCTCTTGGGGAGGGCTAATGGCTTCTGCGACCCTCTTTTTTGTTTCTCACAATATTCTGAAGCTTGTAAACCATCCCAGTTGAATGGAGCAGTAGTTCTCCTGTGCTGGCCTATTCGAGGCGTCGAACCACCACGAAGAGGCCGGCACAGGCGACTAATTCACGTACTGTGCAGCCGCATTGCTCAAGGTCCTGGCGATCTCATCGCGCAATGCCTGCGGCGCTTCGACCACCAAGCCTTCCCCTTGGCTCAGCACCCACCAGCGCAACGGCCCGCCATCTTCCACCGTGGCCCGCAGCCGATGCCCCTGGTCCAACGCGGTCAACTGCATGTCCGCGCTCAACGGCGCTTCACGCAACTGCCTGGCCAAAGGATCGCTGACCCAGGCCTGCATCTCGATCCCTTCACCCTGAACCGGCTGAAGCGAATCACCACGCAAATATCCCTGCAGGTCGAAATTTCCTCGCAACTCGCCAGCAACGTTCGCCGACCAATGCCAGCCAAACGGAATGCTCTTGTCATTACGGTCCAGCGGAAAGATCAGCGACAACTCATTGAGGTCCCGCTCCACCGTACGTTTGCTGATGTTGAAGCCCACATCGCGCAGGCGCCACACCAGTTCGGCACTGGTAATACCTGGGGAGCGGCTCGGTAACTGGCGCAGCAGCGCCCACTGACGGCTGAGGGTGGCGCGGGTGGTGACGAACGGCAAAAGGTAACGTCCTTGTCTAGGCTTGCCGCAACAGGATGGCGGCTCGAGCGGGTCATGGCAATTAGCCATAACCCGCTCAGATCCAGGAATGCGCAATTGGTTGCCTTGCCCCGAATCGTTCGCGACAGGTTTTGACGTGACGTCGCGCAGAATCACGCCTCATCACAGCCGCGGTCGGGCCTGTGGGTCGTTCAATGAGGATGAACATGTCTGCTGTCAGCAATATCCATTCGCTGCTCGCCCGTCTTCTGCCAGAGCAGGTCATTTGCCCACCGACACACGCCGGCAGGCGACAGCGGCTGTTTGCCGGGGTAGGGCAGCCCAGCCAGCGCGCACTGCTGGTCAACCGCCTGGATGAGGCCCACGACCTGCAGGCGGTGTACACCGACCTGCGCCAGCAGGCACTGGCTGGCAACGTGGCAGCACTCAACGACCTCGGCTGGATCTGGCTCAACGGCAAGTACTGGCGTGCCGACACTGCCCTGGCAGGGCACCTGCTGCGCATGGCGGCGCTGCAGGGCAATGCGGCGGCATGGTTCAATCTGGGGCAGCAGCACTACTTCGGCAAGGGTGTCGAAACCTCTTACGCTCAGGCCGAGGAATGTTATCGCCAGGCCTTCGAGCGGGGCATGCTGCATGCCGCTGCAGCGTTGGGCGACCTCTATGAAGAAGAAGTCTGCGATGCCACGCTGGGCTGGCAGGTGGACCCCGGCCAGGCCTACCAATGGTTCTTGCGCGGCGCCGAGCGGGGCGAGGCGCGTTGCCGGTTCGAAGTGGGTTACCGCTTGTTGCATGGCCTGTACGTGGACGCGGACATCAAGGCCGCGCTGTATTGGCTGGAGCTGGCAGCGGCAACCGGAGTGATGCAGGCGGCCGAGGAGTTGGCGGTGCATTTCAGTAGCCGCGATGACGCGCGTTACCAGGACTGGCGTGACCGGGCGGTGCAGATGGGTAGCACCTTGGCCCTGACCATGAAGCTGGAAGACCAGGTTCAGCCCTGAATGAACAAGAATTTATCAAGGCCCCCCGTCGCCCACGGTTGACGACAGGGGGAGTCACAGGCGTATATTGATAGTTAGCAAACTATGAATATCCTTGGTTCTTCTCATGTCCATTGACTCCCTGCGCCTGCAAGTCAGCAGCGGTATGGTGGTTGCCGCTCGCCACTGGCGGCGCATCTGCCACAATGCCGTGATCGGCTACGGTATTTCCGAGGCCTGCGCCGCACCGTTGCTGATGATCGTGCGCCTGGGCGATGGCGTGCACCAGGTGGCGGTGGCCCAGGCTGCCGGCCTGGAAAGCCCGTCTCTGGTGCGCCTGCTGGATCAGTTGTGCAGGGCTGGCCTGGTCTGTCGCAGCGAAGACCCACTGGACCGCCGTGCCAAGGCCTTGAGCCTCACCGCAGAAGGCCGTCGCCTGGCCGAAGCCATCGAAGCCGAGCTGGTGCGCGTACGCCATGACGTGCTGCAAGGCATCGACGAGGCCGACCTGCAGGCCGCGCTGCGCGTATTGCGCGCCTTCGAGGCCGCTGGCCTGGGCACGGCAGGTGGGGTGGCATGAACGGTTTCTTCAGCTCGGTGCCGCCGGCCCGCGACTGGTTCTACGGCGTGCGCACCTTCGCCGCGTCGATGATTGCCTTGTACATCGCCCTGCTGCTGCAGTTGCCGCGCCCGTATTGGGCGATGGCCACCGTTTACATCGTCTCCAGCCCGTTCGTCGGCCCGACCAGCTCCAAGGCGGTGTATCGCGCTGTCGGTACGCTGCTCGGTGCTGCCGGGGCGATCTTCTTCGTGCCGCCGCTGGTGCAGTCCCCGTTGCTGCTGAGCATCGCCATCGCCCTGTGGACCGGCACTTTGCTGTTCCTCTCGCTGAACCTGCGCACGGCCAACAACTATGTGCTGATGCTGGCCGGCTACACCTTGCCGATGATTGCCCTGGCAGTGGTCGACAACCCCCTGGCGGTGTTCGACGTGGCGTCCTCCCGGGCCCAGGAAATCTGCCTCGGGATCGTCTGCGCGGCGGTGGTCGGTGCGATCTTCTGGCCCCGTCGGCTGGCCCCGGTGGTGGTGGGTGCCACCGGCAACTGGTTCACCGAGGCAATCCGCTACAGCGACACCTACCTTGCCCGTGAAGCCAGCGCCGACAAGGTCGGTGGCATGCGCGGCGCAATGGTCACCACCTTCAACTCGCTGGAGCTGATGATCGGCCAGCTCGGCCACGAAGGTGCCGGCCCGCACACCTTGAAGAATGCCCGCGAGCTGCGTGGGCGGATGATTCACCTGCTACCGGTGGTCGACGCCCTTGACGACGCTCTGGTTGCCCTCGAAGGCCGCGCCCCGGCCCATTACGCGCAGATCCAACCGGTGCTGGATGCCGCCCGTGAATGGCTCAAAGGCACCGCCGACAGCGCGTCCATCGCCCGCTGGACCGCCCTGCACGAGCAAATCGACCGCCTGCAGCCGGGCGCCGCCGCCCTCGACCAGCGTGCCGAGCTGCTGCTGTCCAACGCCCTTTACCGCCTCACCGAATGGGCTGACCTGTGGCAGGACTGCTGCTCCTTGCAGCACGCCCTGCGCACCGATGACCCCAAGCCCTGGCGCGCGGTTTACCGCCACTGGCGCCTGGGCCGGCTGACCGCGTTCTTCGACCGTGGCCTGATGCTCTACTCGGTGGTTTCCACGGTGCTGGCGATCGTCGTCGCCTGCGGCCTGTGGATTGGCCTGGGCTGGAACGACGGCGCCAGTGCGGTGATCCTTGCCGCCGTGTCGTGCAGCTTCTTCGCCGCCATGGACGACCCGGCGCCGCAGATCTACCGGTTCTTCTTCTGGACCCTGATGTCGGTGATCTTCTCCAGCCTGTACCTGTTCCTGGTGCTGCCCAACCTGCACGACTTCCCGATGCTGGTGCTGGCCTTCGCGATCCCGTTCATCTGTGTCGGCACCCTGACCGTGCAGCCGCGCTTCTACCTTGGCACCTTGCTGACCATCGTCAACACCTCGACGTTCATCAGCATTCAGGGCGCATACGACGCTGACTTCTTCACCTTCCTCAACTCGAATCTGGCCGGCCCCGTCGGCCTGCTGTTCGCCTTCATCTGGACCCTGGTGATGCGCCCCTTCGGCGTGGAACTGGCTGCCAAGCGTATGACCCGCTTCGTCTGGCGCGACATCGTCGAAATGACCGAGCCGGCGACCCTGGCCGAGCATCGCCAGGTCGGTGTGCAGATGCTCGATCGCCTCATGCAGCACCTGCCGCGCCTGTCGCAGACCGGCCAGGACAGTGGCGTGGCGCTGCGTGACCTGCGCGTGGGTTTGAACCTGCTCGACCTGCTGGCCTATATGCCGCGCGCCGGCCAGCAGGCCCGCGAGCGCCTGGGCACGGTGATCGAGGAAGTCGGCGCGCACTATGCCGCCTGCCTGCGTGCGGGTGAGCGCCTGCATGCCCCGGCCGCGCTGCTGCGCAACATGGAGCGAGCGCGCCTGGCGCTGAACCTGGATGAACTGTACGAGCGCGGCGATGCCCGCACTCATCTGCTGCATGCCCTGGCAGGCCTGCGCCTGGCCTTGCTGCCGGGTGTCGAGGTGATGCTCGAGCCTGCCGAACAACCGCAACTGCCCCCCGGCCTCGACGGAGCGCCCCTGTGATCGGTGAACTGGATATCAGTGGGGTGTTCCTGCCCACGCTGCTGGTGATGATGTTTGGCACCTACCTGCTGTTCCTGGGGGTGCACGCGGTGCTGGTGCGCCTGCATTTCTACCGCCTGGTCTGGCACCGGGCGCTGTTCAACGTTGCCCTGTATGCCGTGCTGCTGGGTGCGGTCGACCACTTTTGCCGAAGCCTGATGCTGCCATGAAAAAACCTTTGCTGACCCTGGGCCGTGTGGTCCTGACCTTGCTGGTAGTGACCTTCGCCGCCGTGCTCGTGTGGCAGATGGTGGTGTACTACATGTTCGCCCCCTGGACCCGCGACGGGCACATCCGCGCCGACGTGATCCAGATTGCCCCGGACGTGTCCGGCCTGATCCAGAAGGTCGAGGTGCGCGACAACCAGACCGTCAAACGCGGCGATGTGCTGTTCACCATCGACCAGGACCGCTTCACCCTGGCCCTGCGCCAGGCCAAGGCGACCCTCGGCGAGCGCCAGGAAACCCTGGCCCAGGCATCCCGTGAAGCGCAACGTAACCGCAAGCTCGGCAACCTGGTGGCGGCCGAGCAGCTGGAAGAGAGCCAGTCCCGCGAGGCCCGCGCCCGCTCGGCGGTCAGCGAGGCCCAGGTGGCGGTCGACACTGCCCAGCTCAACCTCGACCGCTCGGTGGTGCGCAGCCCGGTAGATGGCTACCTCAACGACCGCGCCCCGCGCGACCACGAATTCGTCAGCGCTGGCCGCCCGGTGCTGTCGGTGGTCGACAGTGCCTCGTACCACGTCGATGGCTACTTCGAGGAAACCAAGCTCGGGGGTATCCACATCGGCGACGCCGTGGACATCCGTGTGATGGGCGACAACACCCGCCTGCGTGGCCATGTGCAGAGCTTCGCCGCTGGCATCGAAGACCGTGACCGCGTCAGCGGCGCCAACCTGCTGCCCAACGTCAACCCGGCGTTCAGCTGGGTGCGCCTGGCCCAGCGCATTCCGGTGCGCATCGCCTTCGACGAAGTGCCGGAAGACTTCCGCATGATCGCCGGGCGCACGGCCACTGTGTCGATCCTTGAGGGCCAGCGCCCATGAAACAGCTGATCCTCGCGGGGTTCTGCCTGTCCCTGGGGGCCTGCATGATGGTCGGCCCCGATTACCAAGTGCCGAAGGACGCGGCGGTGCAACGCAGCGACCTCAACGGCCCGCTGCGCCAGGATGCCGACAGCGTGGTATCGGCGCCGGTGCCCGAGGACTGGTGGCAGCTGTATCAGGATCAACGCCTCAACCAACTGGTGCGCCAGGCGCTGAGTGCCAACACCGAACTGCGCGTGGCTGCGGCCAACATCGCCAAGGCTCGCGCCCAGGTCGAAGTGGCCGAGTCCCAGGGCGGCTTCAATGGCGGCATCAAGGCCGGCGCCCAGCGCCTGCAGGAGTCTGGCCAGGCCTTCCTGCTGCCGGAGAAGGTGCCGGTGGCCAACATCGGCGAGGCGATCATCAGTGCCTCGTACCAGTTCGACCTGTGGGGCACCTTCAAGCGCGGCACCGAGGCCGCCAAGGCCAACGCCGATGCGGTGCAGGCCGCTGCCGACACCGCGCGCATCACTCTGGTGGCCGACGTGGTCAAGGCCTACACCCAGGTGTGCTCGGCCAACGAGGAATTCCACATCGCTCGCGAGTCGCTCGACCTGCAGGAACAGAGCGTGAAGCTCAACCAGCGCCTGCGCGACGCTGGCCGTGGCGACGAAACCCAGGTCACCCGCTCGCAGACCCAGTTCAAGTCGTTGCGCGCCGAACTGCCGCGCTTCAAGGCCGAGCGCGAAACGGGCATCTACACCCTGGCGGCGCTGCTTGCCGTACCTGTGGATAAGTTGCCCGCCGGTACCGCTGATTGCGCCGAGCTGCCGCACCTCAACCAGTTGGTACCGGTGGGTGATGGCGCGGCCCTGCTCAAGCGCCGCCCGGACGTGCGCCAGGCCGAACGCCAGCTGGCGGCGGCCACCGCCGAGATCGGCGTGGCTACGGGGGCGCTGTACCCAGACATCAGCATCGGTGCCCAGGTCGGCACCATTGGTATCCTTGAAGACCTCGGCGACCCGTCCACTAACCGCTGGGGTTTTGGCCCGCAGATCAGCTGGAGCATCCCGACCAACGGCACCCGTGCGCGGATTCGCATGGCTGAAGCCTCGACCCAGGCTGCCCTCGCGCATTTTGACGGGGTGGTGCTGAACGCCATTCGCGAGACCCAGACCCGTCTGGCGCAGTACAGCGCTTTGCTGGACCGGCGTGATGCGTTGGCCGAGGCGGAGAAGTCGGCGAAGGAAGCGGCGGATCAGACGCACCGGTATTACCAGGCGGGGCGTGAGTCGTTCCTCGCGGATTTGCAGGCGACGCGGGCTTATACCGATGTGCGGGCGCAGTTGGCGGCGGCCAATAGCCAGGTGGCGGTGGGGCAGATTGGTGTGTTCCTGGCGTTGGGAGGCGGGTGGAAGCAGTGAGGTTTTGGCTTGAGATTGGGTGATGGCTGACAGGTGCCCGCCTTGACGCATTCAGCGCCTGTGAGATCGAGCGCCGCCCGCGCGGCGCTCGATCTCATAGGCGCTGCAAACCTGTCGGCAGGCACCTGTCAGCCCTCACCCTATCTCCCGGCAGGCATCTCCTGAATCCACTGAAGTCCCTTGCTGTCAGACATTTCCGAACCTTAAACCAAATGCTTCAGTTCTGATTCCATGTCGAATTATCCTACGGCACCTGTCGGAGGGTGCTGTCTTGGCTGGGAAGTCTCCACGGAATACTGTCCTCGGGACCCCTTTCCAGGCGCATTGACCCTCCCGGAATTCATCCCCCTGTTCACTTCTGGCGCCGTAATTATTGGCCTGGGTACAGTTCCCTGGCTTGAGTTTATATCGATATCGATATATTTTTGATCTGCAGCTTCCGGCATGTTCAGCCAAGCCTTTCGAGACAGACGGATGGAGCAGCGTGACTCAGTGCCTTGGTCAGGGCGAGTGATGAATTGCGAGCACATCTAGCGTCTGGACCGACGGCAAAGGGGCATTTGGCATGCGGGTTAATGAGAAACCCATCGAGTGGGTGGGCAGCAGTAAGGATGACCTACGCAGCTTTCCGCTGGTAGCCAGGCAGCGAGCCGGGTATCAGCTGGATTTGATTCAAGCCGGCGAGGAGCCTGCGGACTGGAAGCCAGTGGAAGCGGTAGGGCAAGGCGTGCGGGAGATACGCATCATGTGCAAAGACGGGGCTTTTCGCGTTTTTTATGTGATTAGCCGTCCTGAAGCCATCTATGTCCTGCATGCCTTTCGCAAGACTACTGAGAAGACTGAGAAACGCGACATCGACCTGGCAAGAGCTCGGTTCAGGTCGCTGGGTTAAAACAGAGGGATTCAACGATGGCAAACGAGAGATCTACCTCGGTTTGGGACGCGCTGGTTGACTCGCCTGAAGAAGCCGAGAACCTCCGACTGCGTTCCAAGCTAATGCGCGAATTGACCAGGGCTGTGCGGGCTTGGGATCTACCGCAAAAGGATGCAGCAAAGCGGTTGCGGGTGACTCAACCGCGCTTGAGCGAGCTGCTCAATGGCAAGATTGATAAATTTTCACTGGATGCTCTGGTGAACCTGCTGGCCAATGCTGATTTGGAAGTAGATTTCACGGTGAAAGGGAAAGCAGCATAGTTTGGACAAGTGATTCACTTCGGGCTGGCCTTGCGCTGGCTCGAATTGTTAGCGCTGGGCAAAGGCATGTGCGCTGTCAGACATTTCCGAATCTGAAACCAAATGCTTCAGTTCTGATTTCATGTCGAATTATCCTACGGCACCTGTCGGAAGGTGCTGTCTTGGCTGGGAAGTGCTCCCGGACTACTGTCCCTGGGTCGCCTCGCAAGGCGATCGGGCGTGAGACACCCGGTTTACATTCGGTAGCACCGCTTCATGGCGGTCGTGTGCGGACAGGCTTTGGCCTGGCCGGGGTTACCGTATGTCCCGGGTCTCACACCGTGCACGACTGCCACCCAATTCCGTGAGACGAAGAGGAGAGCAGTACCATCTCTCATACGGAGTTCCGCCATGAAAAAGCTAGTCCCCGACCCACCTCCTACCTCTATCCCCCAACTCGACATTCCCGGCTTCTCGCTCATCACCCCACCCGGCACCGAGCAATGCAATGCGCTGATGCACGCCTTGACCCTCACCGTGCAGCAAACCTACGGCGTCCTGCTGGACAGCGAGCCAGGCGCGCAGCGTGATGCCATGGCCATGAACATTCGCCTGTTGTGCCGAATGGTATCGGCCCTGACCGAACACTCGGACCTCCCCGTCTAAATCAAGGAGCGACAGGATGAGCACTTATCCACAAGACGCAGTAACCGCAGGCGTGCAGACCTTCGACCTGTTCAGCCTCAAGCCCAACGTGCCCTTTGACCATGCCTTCTCGCAGCTATCGGTGTTGCTCGGCTGCATCCGCCACCTCACCACCGAAGCAGAAATGGAGAACGACCGCATGGCCGGCAGCGCGGCGCGGATTCTCAGTGAAATGGCCAAGGCGCTGATCGACGATATGGAGTTGGGGCTGAACAAGGTTCTTCAATAAACCTAGAGCACATGGGGCTGCATGGCAGCCCCATCGTTGTGACGATCCACTTCATCTGATTTGTCTCAAGATTTTTCATGAAATCCACTGACAACGCTTGAGCGACGCAAAGTGGAAGTGAACAATGTTCTCTTTCGCATTCCCTTCGAGACTGGCCATGAAAACCCGTTCCCGTCTGCTCGCCTGGTTGCCGGCCGTTGTGCTCGGCCCGATGCTGGCGCTGTGCAGCGCCCTGGCGCAGGCCGAAGCGCCCGCCGAGGCCGCCAAAGCCTTGCACCTACTTGACTACATTGGTGCCGACTACCCGCCTACCGTTGCAAACGGCAAAGTCATCGACGACGGCGAGTACCGTGAACAGCAAGAATTCAGCACGGTGCTGGCCGACCTGATCAAAGGCCTGCCGGCGAACGCCGAGCAAGCCGGGCTTCAGCAGGGCGTGCAGGCGTTGCGCCATGCCATCGACCAGCGTCAGGACGGCGCAGTGGTAGCCAAGCAGGCCCGCCTGCTGGGCGCACGCCTGGCGGTGGCCTACGAGGTCAGCCAGGCCCCGGTCATTACCCCGGACCCGGCCCGTGGCGCCTCGCTGTATGCGCAGAACTGCTCGATCTGCCACGGTGATACCGGTGTGGGCGACGGCCCGGCAGGTTTGGGCCTGGAGCCAGCACCGGCCAACCTGCGCGACACCGCACGTCTCGATCAACTGAGCCTGTTCGACCTCTACAACACCCTGGCCCTGGGCATCGATGGCACCGAAATGCCGTCCTTCGCCGACCAGCTCGACGAGCGCCAGCGTTGGGACGTGGCCGCGTACATCGCCAGCTTCACCGCCAAGCCTGACGCGGCCAAGGGCGAGAAGACCTGGAACATCGCCGACCTGGCCCGCCAGACTCCGGCCGAAGTCGCCGCCAACGAAGGCGCCGCGTCGGTCGAGGCGTTCCGCGCCCAGCGCGCCCAGCCGCCGCAGGTCAAACGCGGCCCTGCGCAATTGCTGGAATACACCGCCAGCACCCTGGACAAGAGCCTGGCGGCCTACCGTGCAGGCGACCATGACCAGGCCTACGACCTGTCGGTGGCTGCGTATCTGGAAGGTTTCGAGCTGGTCGAAAGCTCACTGGACAACATCGACACCGAAGCGCGCAAGAGCACCGAAAAGGCCCTGATGGCCTACCGTCAGTCGCTGCAGGACGGTCTGCCGGTCGCCCAGGCTGAACAACGTCTGAGCGAAGCGAAAACCAAGCTCGACCAGGCCGCCAAGTTGTTGGGCAGCGATGGCCTGAGCTGGTCGCTGAGCTACATTTCCGGCCTGCTGATCTTGCTGCGCGAAGGCCTTGAAGCCATTCTGGTTCTGGCGGCGATCCTTGCCTTCCTGCGCAACACTGGCCAGCAATCGGCCATGCGCAGCGTCAACATCGGCTGGGGCCTGGCGCTGGTTGCGGGCTTTGCCACCTGGGCCGTGGCGGCCTATGTGATCGACGTTGGTGGTGCCCAGCGTGAGCTGCTGGAAGGCAGCACGGCCTTGTTCGCCAGCGTCATGGTGCTGTGGCTGGGCGTGTGGATGCACGACCGCCGTCACGCCGCGGCCTGGCAGGACTACATCAAGAGCAGCCTGGTCAGTGGCGGCGGGCGCTTCGGCTTTGCCGTGCTGGCGTTCTTCTCGGTGTACCGCGAGCTGTTCGAAGTGATCCTGTTCTACGAAACCCTGTGGTTGCAGGCAGGCCCAGCTGGTCACCAGGCGGTGTTGGCCGGCGGCGCCACGGCGCTGGTTCTGTTGGTGGGACTGGCGTGGGTGATCTTGCGCGGTTCGGCGAAGCTGCCGCTGTCGCTGTTCTTCAGCATCAACGCCGGGCTGCTGTGTGCGCTGTCGGTGGTGTTTGCCGGGCATGGCGTGAAAGCGCTGCAAGAAGCGGGCGTGCTGGGCACGCGGCCGGTAGCGTTCTTCGAGTTCGACTGGCTGGGGATTCACCCCGATGTGTACTCGCTGAGTGCGCAGGCGGTGGCGCTGCTGGCGATTCTGGTGTTGTATGGGCGTAGCCGCCTGGCCGACAAGCGCCGGGCTGCCGTTTAAGGTTGATGCTGCTGGCCCCTTCGCGGGACAAGCCCGCTCCTAAAGGCCTCCTGTGGCCCCTGTAGGAGCGGGCTTGCCCCGCGAAGAGGCCGGTGCAGGAATGAAGAGATTTAACTGAATGCGCATCTGGATCGACGCCGACGCCTGCCCCAAGGCAGCCAAGGACCTGATCGTCAAATTCGCCCTCAAGCGCCAGCTCGAAGTGGTGATGGTGGCCGGTCAGGCCGTGACCAAGCCGGCTTTCGCGATCGTCCGCCTGATCGTGGTGCCCAGCGGCATGGACGCGGCCGACGATTACCTGGTCGAGCACGCCGTGCCTGGCGAGCTGGTGATCTGCAGCGACGTGCCGCTGGCCGACCGCCTGATCAAGAAGGGCGTGGCGGCCCTGGACCCACGTGGCCGCGAGTTCGACGAACGCAACATGGGCGAGCGCCTGGCCGTGCGCAACCTGTTTACCGAGCTGCGTGAGCAGGGCCAGGTTGGGGGAGGGCAGGCGCCCTATGGCGAACGCGAGAAGCAGGCCTTCGCCAATGCGCTGGACCGGATCCTGACCCGCCTGAGCAAGGGCTGATCACTCCCCTTCGTGGGTCAGTTCCAGCACACGGTCCACAAGCTTGTAGATGCCCCCGGCAGCTTCACTGATCGACTTGGCCACCATGTAGGCCGGGGTAGTCACCAGCTTGCGTTGGGTATCCTCAACGATGTCATGCACATCGCACTCCTCGTGCTTGCCGCCCATCTTTTCCACAGCTGCCGCGGTGCCCGCGTCATTGCCAATGGTGCAGATCACGCCCGGGCCATAAATCTTCGCCGCCAGCGCTGGCGAGATGCAGATCAGGCCAACCGGCTTGCAGGCCTCGGCAAAAGCTTCGGCCAGGCTTAGCACCTCCGGATTCACCGTGCATTCAGTGCCTTCCACGGCAAAGTTGGACAGGTTCTTCGCCGCGCCGAAACCGCCTGGCACGATCAACGCATCGAAGTCTTCGGCCTTGGCCTCACGGATGTCCTTCACTTCGCCACGGGCGATGCGCGCCGATTCGGTCAGCACATTGCGCGACTCAGGCATTTCCTCGCCGGTCAGGTGGTTGATGACATGCATCTGCGCGATGTTCGGCGCAAAGCACTGCACCTGTGCGCCGCGCTGGTCGAGGCGCAGCAGGGTGATCACGCTTTCGTGGATTTCGGCGCCGTCGTACACGCCACAGCCGGAAAGAATCACCGCTACTTTCTTGGTCATGCTCATTACTCCATTTTCGAGGCGCTAAATGTCCTCTAGTTTGGCAGATGTGGCCATAGGGATTACGGCAGGCGCATCCTAATCTCTGTGGATAACCTTACCGAGCGTTGCCCATGGACCTGATTCTGCTGGCCGTGCCGTTTTTCTTCGTGCTGATCGCCGTGGAGCTGATTGCCGACCGCGTGCGCGGTCAGCGCAACTTCACCCTGGCCGATTCGATCAACAGCCTCAGCACCGGCGCGCTGTCCACCAGCACCGGCCTGCTGACCAAAGGGGTAGGGCTGCTGACCTATGCGCTGGCCTGGGAGCACCTGGCGCTGCTGCGCCTGCCGCAGAGCGCCGTGTGGGTCTGGCTGCTGGCCTTCGTGCTGTACGACCTGTGCTACTACTGGCTGCACCGCCTGGGCCATGAGCGCAACGTATTGTGGGCGGCGCATTCGGTGCATCACCAGAGCGAGGAGTACAACCTCACCACGGCGCTGCGCCAGACCAGCAGCGGTTTCATCTTCTCGTGGATCTTCTACTTGCCGCTGGCGCTGATCGGCGTACCACCCGTGGTGTTCATCACCGTGGCCTCGCTGAACCTGCTCTACCAGTTCTGGGTGCACACCCGCCACATCCCCAAGCTCGGCTGGCTTGAGTGGGTACTGATCACACCATCCAACCATCGCGTCCACCATGCGCAGAATCCTGCCTACTTGGATCGCAACTACGGCGGCGTGTTCATTATCTGGGACCGCTTGTTCGGCACGTTCAAGGAGGAGGACCCGGCCGAGCCGGTGGTGTTCGGCGTGACCACGCCTTTGGCCAGTTGGAACCCGCTATGGGCCAACCTGCAGTTCTACGCCCAGCTGTACAGCGATGCCCGTCGCACCCGCAGCTGGAAGGACAAGCTGCGCATCTGGTTCATGCCCACCGGCTGGCGCCCGGCCGATGTCGCGGCAGCTTATCCACAGGCGAAACAGAACCTGGCGATTTTCCGCAAGTTCGAGATTGCCCTGGGCCGGGCGTGGCAGGTGTACGTGGCTGTGCAGTTCGCCGTCTACATCGCGTTGGGCAGTTATCTGATGGACGTGGCCGAACGTGTGCCGAGCGCCGCCCTGATGCTGGGCTGGTCGCTGATGGCGTTTGGCTTGTTCGTGCTGGGAGCGGCCCTGGAAAAGCGGCCGTGGGCGGTGCGCCTGGAGCTGGCGCGCCTGCTGACGCTGGTGCCGGCGCTGTACCTGGCCGGTACGCTGGGCTTAGCGGTGGTCGTGCCCGTGTTCTGGCTGCTTCTCGGCGGCTACCTGCTGCTCAGTGCTGGCGGGCTGCTCGTCTGCCGCCGCGCGGCGCTCGGCGCGGATGGTGCGGAAGCGCCGGCGCAACCAGAGCAGGCCACCCAGCAGCAACAGGCCGCCGAGCACCCATAGCTCGTATTTCTTGATGCTGCCCAGCATGCCTTCGAGGATGGCGCCGAAGTGGTAGGCCGCCAGGCCCAGTGCCAAGGCCCATACAGCAGCGCCGATGCCGTTGAGCAGCAGGTAGCGGCGCGGCGAATAGCCGGACAGGCCGATGGCTATCGGCATCACCGTGCGCAGGCCGTAGACGAAGCGGAAGCTCAGCACCCAGATGTCCGGGTGGCGGCGGATATGCTCCAGCGCCCGGTCACCCATGGCCTGCCAGCGCGGCTTGCGTGCGAGGATCTTGCGTCCGTGCCGCCGGCCCATGAAGTACCACAGCTGGTCGCCGGCGTAGCTGCCGCAGAAGGCCACCAGGACCACCAGCTTGATGTCCATGTATTCGCGGAACGCAAGGAAACCCGCAAGTACCAGAATGGTCTCGCCTTCGAAGAAGGTGCCTAGAAAAAGGGCAAAGTAGCCGAAATCCTGCAGGAATTGTTGGAGCATTTTCTGAGGTGCTGGCGAAATGAACGCGCAGCCTACCCCTTCGCGCGCATTCGTGAAAGTGTCCAAATGTGTCTCGACGTGAACAATTCCTACACGGACAATATCGGCAGCCTTAAGTCGCGCCTTGCGCGAAGCTGTAACACAGCCGTCATAATGGGCGCTTATCTTGCCGCTCAATTGATCATAGGGCGTTAACGTCCTCAGGAACGTCAGATGAATAATGAAGTGCTAACCCCTGTCGCGATCAAGGATGCCCAGGCAGTCCCCGAAGAGATGGTTCAGACCCCGCCAGACCTGCCCGAAGTGGTGGAGCCGGTGGTCGAAGTCGCCGCCCCGGCCCCTGCGCCGACGCCGGCCATCGCCGTCCCGAGCCTGGACGACAGCAGCCTGTACATTCATCGCGAACTTTCGCAGCTGCAATTCAACATCCGCGTGCTGGAACAGGCGCTGGACGAATCGTACCCGCTGCTCGAACGCCTCAAATTCCTGCTGATCTTCTCCAGCAACCTCGACGAGTTCTTCGAGATCCGCGTTGCCGGCCTGAAGAAACAGATCAACTTCGCCCGCGAACTGGCCGGCGCCGACGGCCTGCAGCCGCATCAGGCGCTGGCACGCATCAGCGAGCTGGTGCACTTCGAGGTGGAGCGCCAGTACGCGATCCTCAACGACGTGCTGCTGCCGGAGCTGGAAAAGCACGCCATCCGCTTCATTCGCCGCCGCTACTGGACGCCCAAGCTCAAAACTTGGGTGCGCCGCTTCTTCCGCGACGAGATCGCGCCGATCATCACCCCGATCGGCCTCGACCCGACTCACCCGTTCCCGCTGCTGGTGAACAAGAGCCTGAACTTCATCGTCGAGCTCGAAGGTGTCGACGCCTTCGGCCGTGATTCCGGCCTGGCGATCATCCCTGCACCCCGCCTGCTGCCGCGCGTCATTCGTGTGCCGGAAGACGTCGGTGGCCCAGGCGACAACTACGTCTTCCTGTCGTCGATGATCCATGCCCACGCCGATGACCTGTTCCAGGGCATGAAGGTCAAAGGTTGCTATCAGTTCCGCCTCACTCGTAACGCCGACCTGGCGCTGGATTCCGAAGAAGTCGACGACCTGGCGCGCGCCCTGCGCGGTGAGCTGTTCTCGCGCCGCTACGGCGACGCCGTGCGCCTGGAAGTCGCCGACACCTGCCCGAAACACCTGTCGGACTACCTGCTCAAGCAGTTCAGCCTGAGCGAGAGCGAGCTTTACCAGGTCAACGGCCCGGTCAACCTGACCCGTCTGTTCAGCATCACCGGCCTCGACAGCCATCCGGAGCTGCAGTACACGCCGTTCACCCCGGCCATCCCCAAGCTGCTGCAGAACGCCGACAATATCTTCAGCGTGATCGGCAAGCAGGACATCCTGCTGATGCACCCGTTCGAGTCCTTCACCCCGGTGATCGACCTGCTGCGCCAGGCCGCCAAGGACCCGCACGTGCTCGCCGTGCGCCAGACCCTGTACCGTTCCGGGGCCAACTCGGAGATTGTCGACGCGTTGGTGGATGCGGCACGTAATGGCAAGGAGGTCACCGCGGTGATCGAACTGCGCGCGCGCTTCGACGAAGAGTCCAACCTGCAGATGGCCAGCCGCCTGCAGGCTGCCGGTGCGGTGGTGATCTACGGCGTGGTCGGCTTCAAGACCCACGCCAAGATGATGCTGATCCTGCGCCGCGAGCAGGGCGAGATCGTGCGCTATGCACACCTGGGTACCGGTAACTACCACGCCGGCAACGCCCGCCTGTACACCGACTACAGCCTGCTGACCTCTGACGATGCCCTCACCGAGGACGTCGGCAAGCTGTTCAGCCAGCTGATCGGCATGGGCAAGACCCTGCGCATGAAGAAGTTGCTGCACGCGCCGTTCACCCTGAAGAAGGGCATGCTCGACATGATCGCCCGGGAGACCCAGTTCGCCCTGGAAGGCAAGCCCGCGCACATTATCGCCAAGTTCAACTCGCTGACCGACGCCAAGGTCATCAAGGCGCTGTACAAGGCCAGCCAGTCGGGCGTGAAGATCGACCTGGTGGTGCGCGGCATGTGCTGCCTGCGCCCAGGCATTCCGGGGGTTTCGCACAACATCCAGGTGCGCTCGATCATCGGCCGCTTCCTTGAGCACACGCGGGTGTTCTACTTCCTCAACGGTGGCGAAGAGCAGATCTACCTGTCCAGCGCCGACTGGATGGAGCGCAACCTCGACAAGCGCGTCGAGACCTGCTTCCCGGTAGAGGGCAAGAAACTGTTGCTGCGGGTGAAGAAGGAGCTGGAAGGTTACCTGACCGACAACACCCACGCCTGGACCTTGCAGCCTGACGGGCGCTACGTGCGCAGCAGCCCGACCGGCAACCAGAACCCGCGCAGTGCCCAGGCGACCCTGCTGGAGCGCCTGAGCAACCCGCTCCTCAACGTACGCTGAGGACGAAGCCGACCCGGGCCAGCCACTCCGCCTCGTTGGCGAAGTCGGCCTGGGTCAGCTGGTTCTGTTCCAGCCAGCCTTCAGGGAACACCACCTCGAGGCTGTGTTCGCCGGCCTGCAGCTCAACCTTGGGCATCTGCTGGGTGCCACGAATGTGGTGGAACAGGATGGCGAAGCGCAGCAGCACGCACAGGCGAATCAGCTGTACGGCTTCGTCGCCGAACTCGGTGAACTTGTCCTTGGGAATGTTGCGGCGATGGCCGCGCACCAGCAGGGCCATCATCAGCTGCTCGTCGCGGGAAAAACCGGCCAGGTCGGAGTGCTCGATCAGGTAGGCACCATGCTTGTGGTAGTGGTAGTGAGCGATATCCAAGCCGATTTCATGGATTTTCGCTGCCCAACCCAGCAGATCGCGCCAGTTTCCATCTTCAAGCTTCCATGCATTGGCCACTTGGTCGAAGGCGCTCAGTGCCTTGCGCTCGACGCGAGCCGCCTGGCCTTGGTCGACGTGATACCGCTCCATCAGCGAATTCAAGGTGCGCTCACGCACATCCTCGTGGTGGTGGCGACCGAGCAGGTCGAACAGCACACCTTCGCGCAGGGCGCCGTCGCAGTGGTCCATGCGTTGCAGCTCAAGGGCGTCGAAGATGGCCTCGAGAATCGCCAGGCCGGCCGGGAAGATGGTGCGACGGTCGGGTTTGACGCCTTCGAAGTCGATCTTGTCGACCTCGCCCAGCTTGAACAGCTTGCGCTTGACCCAGGCCAGCCCCTCGGCATTGACCTCGCCGTTGCCCAGGCCGCCGGCCTTGATCGCGGCGCCAATGGCGCGGATGGTGCCGGACGAACCGATGGCCTCGTCCCAGGTCAGGCGGTGCAGGGCGTTTTCGATGCTCATCAGCTCCAGGCGTGCGGCGGTGTAGGCCTGGGCGTAGCGCGCCGGGGTGATCTTGCCGTCGCGGAAGTAGCGCTGGGTGAAGCTCACGCAGCCCATCTGCAGGCTTTCGCGCAGCAACGGCTCGAAGCGCTGGCCGATGATGAACTCGGTACTGCCGCCGCCAATGTCGGCGACCAGGCGCTTGCCGGGGGTGTCGGCCAGGGTGTGCGACACGCCGAGGTAGATCAGGCGCGCCTCTTCACGGCCGGAGATGACTTCCACCGGGTGGCCGAGGATGGCTTCGGCACGCAGGATGAAGTCGTTGCGGTTGCGCGCTTCGCGCAGGGCGTTGGTGCCGACAATGCGTACGGAGCCTGCGGGCATGCCGTTGATCAGTTGGGCAAAACGCTTGAGGCATTCCAGGCCTCGCTCCATGGCTTCTTCGCTGAGCATGCGCTCTTCGTTGATGCCGGCGGCCAGCTGAACCTTCTCGCCGAGCCGCTCGAGAATGCGGATTTCGGTGTGGTGCGCCTTGGCCACGACCATGTGGAAGCTGTTGGAGCCCAGGTCGATGGCGGCGATCAGGGACAGGTTCTTCGCGGAGGTATGCGGCATTCTGTGTGTTCTCGGTCGGTAACCCGGCAATCGTGCCACGATCCTTGGCTGACGCCAACGCGCACCACACCGGGCCTTGATGCAAGGCAATGTGCCATTCCATGCTATGACACTTGTGTGACAGTTTCGATTCGCGGCGTCTTGCACAACTATAGTTACACTCAATCGTCCGTGACTTCCTGTAGGGCCTGGGTGCCGCTATCATGGGCCACGTTTTTTTGCTTACGACCCTGGAGATATCCATGAGCAGCGATCTGATCAAACACGTCACCGACGCCACCTTCGAAGCCGAAGTCCTGCAGGCTCAAGGCCCGGTGCTGGTCGACTACTGGGCTGAATGGTGCGGTCCATGCAAGATGATCGCTCCGGTTCTGGACGACATCGCCGGCACCTACGAGGGCAAACTGACCGTCGCCAAGCTGAACATCGACGACAACCAGGAAACCCCGGCCAAGCACGGTGTGCGTGGCATCCCGACCCTGATGCTGTTCAAGAACGGCAACGTCGAAGCCACCAAGGTCGGCGCCCTGTCCAAATCGCAGCTGGCCGCGTTCCTCGACGCCCACCTGTGATGTGAAGCAAAAAACCCCGCAAATGCGGGGTTTTTTCTTTTTCAGAGCACTAGACGCAGAAAAAAGCAAGTGTTACATTCGGCCTCGCACTGCTTCTCCAGTGCCCTCTGCACGCCGTCGCCGAAGCATCCCTAATTCGAATCAGTACGCGATCCTGTCGCCATCTAGCGGCGCGGCCTCATTAAGCCACAGCTTAATTCTCCCTTCTTACATGATTACGTCACTCCCCTTATGAACCTGACTGAACTCAAGCAAAAGCCGATTACCGATCTTTTGGAAATGGCCGAACAGATGGGCATCGAAAACATGGCCCGTTCGCGCAAACAGGACGTGATTTTCGCCCTGCTGAAGAAGCACGCGAAAAGCGGCGAAGAGATCTCGGGTGACGGCGTGCTGGAGATTCTCCAGGATGGTTTCGGTTTCCTGCGTTCGGCTGATGCGTCCTACCTGGCCGGCCCCGACGACATCTACGTCTCGCCAAGCCAGATCCGCCGTTTCAACCTGCGTACCGGCGACACCATCGTCGGCAAGATCCGCCCACCGAAGGAAGGGGAGCGTTACTTCGCCCTGCTGAAGGTCGACACCATCAACTTCGACCGCCCGGAAAACGCGAAGAACAAGATCCTCTTCGAAAACCTGACGCCGCTGTTCCCGAACAAGCGCCTGAAGATGGAAGCCGGTAACGGCTCCACCGAAGACCTCACCGGTCGCGTCATCGACCTGTGCGCCCCGATTGGTAAAGGCCAGCGTGGCCTGATCGTCGCTCCGCCGAAAGCCGGTAAGACCATCATGCTGCAGAACATCGCGGCGAACATCACCCGTAACAACCCCGAGTGCCACCTGATCGTCCTGCTGATCGACGAGCGCCCGGAAGAAGTGACCGAAATGCAGCGCACCGTGCGCGGCGAAGTGGTCGCCTCGACCTTCGACGAGCCACCAACCCGCCACGTGCAGGTTGCCGAAATGGTCATCGAGAAGGCCAAGCGCCTGGTCGAGCACAAGAAGGACGTGGTCATCCTGCTGGACTCCATCACCCGTCTGGCGCGTGCCTACAACACCGTGATCCCGAGCTCCGGCAAGGTGCTGACCGGTGGTGTCGACGCCCACGCCCTGGAGAAGCCGAAGCGCTTCTTCGGTGCCGCGCGTAACATCGAGGAAGGCGGTTCGCTGACCATCATCGCCACCGCGCTGGTCGAAACCGGCTCGAAGATGGACGAAGTGATCTACGAAGAGTTCAAGGGTACCGGCAACATGGAGCTGCCCCTGGACCGTCGTATCGCTGAAAAGCGTGTGTTCCCGGCCATCAACATCAACCGTTCCGGTACCCGCCGCGAAGAGCTGCTGACCGCCGACGACGAATTGCAGCGCATGTGGATCCTGCGCAAGCTGCTGCACCCGATGGACGAGATCGCCGCCATCGAGTTCCTGGTCGACAAGCTCAAGCAGACCAAGACCAACGACGAGTTCTTCCTGTCGATGAAGCGCAAGTAAGATCGTCGTACCACGCGAAAAGCCGGGGAAACCCGGCTTTTTGCTATCTGTACTTTGGCTATTGCGGCCCTATCGGCGCTACACTCTGCACCCCGACCGATACGGCCAACACGAGGCTCATGCATGCAGTATCGCGATTTGCGCGACTTCATCCGTGGCCTGGAGCAGCGCGGTGAACTCAAGCGCATCCAGGTTCCGATTTCCCCTGTCCTGGAAATGACCGAGGTCTGCGACCGCACCCTGCGCGCCAAGGGTCCGGCGTTGTTGTTCGAAAAGCCTACCGGCTTCGACATCCCGGTACTGGGCAACCTGTTCGGCACGCCAGAGCGCGTGGCCATGGGCATGGGCGCCGAGTCGGTCGACGAACTGCGCGAGATCGGCAAGCTGCTGGCCTTCCTCAAGGAGCCCGAGCCGCCGAAAGGCCTGAAGGACGCCTGGTCCAAGCTGCCCATCTTCAAGAAGGTCGTGTCGATGGCGCCGAAGGTGGTCAAGGACGCGGTGTGCCAGGAAGTGGTCATCGAGGGTGACGATGTCGACCTCGGCCAGCTGCCGATCCAGCACTGCTGGCCAGGTGACGTGGCGCCGCTGATCACCTGGGGCCTGACCGTGACCCGTGGCCCGAACAAGGATCGCCAGAACCTGGGCATCTACCGCCAGCAGGTAATCGGCCGCAACAAGGTGATCATGCGCTGGCTGAGCCACCGTGGCGGCGCCCTGGATTATCGTGAGTGGTGCGAAAAGAACCCAGGCCAGCCGTTCCCGGTTGCCGTGGCGCTGGGCGCTGACCCGGCCACCATCCTTGGCGCCGTGACGCCAGTGCCGGATACCCTTTCCGAATACGCTTTCGCCGGCCTGCTGCGCGGCAACCGCACCGAGCTGGTCAAGTGCCGTGGCAGCAACCTGCAGGTGCCGGCCACCGCCGAGATCATCCTCGAAGGCGTGATTCATCCGGGCGAAATGGCCCCGGAAGGCCCGTATGGCGATCACACCGGCTACTACAACGAAGTGGACAGCTTCCCGGTGTTCACCGTCGAGCGCATCACTCACCGGCAGAAGCCGATCTACCACAGCACCTACACGGGCCGGCCGCCGGATGAACCGGCGATCCTGGGTGTGGCGCTGAACGAAGTGTTCGTGCCGATCCTGCAGAAGCAGTTCCCGGAAATCGTCGACTTCTACCTGCCGCCGGAAGGCTGCTCGTACCGCATGGCGGTGGTGACCATGAAAAAGCAGTACCCAGGCCACGCCAAGCGCGTGATGCTGGGTGTGTGGTCGTTCCTGCGACAGTTCATGTACACCAAGTTCGTTATTGTCACCGATGACGATATCAATGCCCGCGACTGGAACGATGTGATCTGGGCCATCACCACGCGCATGGACCCCAAGCGTGATACGGTGATGATCGACAACACGCCGATCGACTACCTGGACTTCGCGTCGCCGGTATCGGGGCTGGGGTCGAAGATGGGCCTGGACGCCACGCACAAGTGGCCGGGCGAGACTACACGCGAATGGGGCCGGGTCATCGTCAAGGACGAGGCCGTCACCCGCCGTATCGATGAGCTGTGGGATCAGTTGGGAATAGATTGATGCAGGTAACGTTGCAGCCGTCCGGGGCGGTGCTGGCGCTCGAACCCGGGGAAAGGATCCTGGATGGAGCGCGGCGGCTGGGCTATGACTGCCCGAACAGCTGCCGCAATGGCAATTGCCATGTCTGCGCCGCGTTGTTGGTCGAAGGAAGCGTGCGTCAGGACGGAGTAGTCCGTGACCATGGCGAGTTGTTCACCTGCATTGCCGAACCGCTGGAGGACTGTGTGTTGCTCTGGGATGGTGTGCTTGCCCTGGGCGAGCTGCCAGTGCGCAAGCTGGCGTGCAGCGTGAGCGAATGCGTCGAGGTCGGTGGCGACGTCTGGCGCGTACGCCTGCGCGCGCCGGCCGGCAAGCCGCCGCGTTACCATGCCGGGCAGTACCTGATGATCGAGCGCGAGGGCGGCAAGCCGGCGGCCTTCTCGCTGGCCTCTGCGCCGCATTCCGGGCGGGACCTTGAACTGCATGTGCTTGGCCGTGAAGCCAGCGCGCTGCAGTTGCTGGCGCAGCTGCAGCGTGACCGCGTGGCGCGTATCGAAATGCCGTTCGGCGATACCCACCTGGCCGAGTTGCCCGACGGGCCGCTGGTGCTGATTGCTGCTGGCACCGGCATGGGCCAGATGCACAGCCTGGTCGAACATTGCCGCGCCCAGGGCTTCAAGCATCCGGTGCACCTGTACTGGGGTGTCCGTCGCCCGGAGGACTTCTACAGCATCGAGCACTGGGCTGAATGGGAGCGCTTGCCCAACTTGTTCCTGCACAAGGTGGTCAGCGACATGTGTGGCTGGGAAGGGCGTTGCGGCATGCTGCATGAAGCGGTGTGCGAGGACGTGAAAGACCTCAATACCGTGCATGTGTATGCCAGCGGCTCGCCGAACATGGTCTACGCCACCCTCGACGCCCTGGTCGAGGCCGGCATGGATGCGCACCGCATGCGCGCCGATGTGTTTGCCTACGCGCCACGCGGTTAATAACCGAAGTTTGAAGTAATGGGTATAAGGCGGTCATTGTTACCGCCTTGGCCATTAACTTTCGCGGCCATCGAAACAATACTTCCCAGTCGTCGGAACTGCGCATGAAACTCTGTTCATGGGACTTGAGTATTGGCGTATTTCTATCCTATGGTTACTGCAAGCGCCGGTGGCGCGGCCGCGCAGGCCGCGTCATCAGCGCCTCCCGCTTTATGCGTAGTAAACAGGGAATAATGGCGGCAGCTTATGTCGGCACTTGAAAGTTTGTCCTGGGAAGTTGCATACCCTCCGACGCTCGACTTCGGTCAGCAACTGACCCGTGAGCAATTGCTCAATTCCATGCAAATGACCATGTCGCGCCATGAAGGTGGCCCTGTCTGGTTGTTTGCCTATGGCTCGTTGATCTGGCGCCCGGAATGCAATTCGGTGGAGCGCCAACGGGCGCGAGTGCATGGTTATCACCGTGGGTTGTACCTGTGGTCGCACGAGCACCGGGGTACCCCGGAAACGCCAGGCCTGGTGTTCGGCCTTGATCGCGGCGGCTCCTGCAGCGGTTTTGCCTACCGACTTGAAGACAGCAACCTCGATGATTCGCTGATGGCGCTGTGGCAGCGGGAAATGCCTTATCCGGCGTATCGGCCGCACTGGCTCAGCTGTCGGTTGGGCGATGGCAGCAAGGTGCAAGCGTTGGGGTTCGTGCTGGAACGGCATCTGCCGTGCTATGCGGGCAACCTGCCAGATACCTTGCTCAGCCAGATTCTGGCCAGTGCCAAGGGGCGCTATGGCACCACGCGGGACTATGTCGAGCAGACATTGAATGCGCTGCGCAGCCATCAGATGCCGGATCGCAACCTCGAGGCACGGTTCAGGCGTTGCCATAACCTGCGAGAGGTATGAAGGGGCTGCCGGCCCTTTTCGCGGGGCAAGCTTGCCCCGCGAAGCGGCCGGTCCTGCTTATCTGGCCAGCACCACCAACTTACCCACAGCCTTGCGCTGCCCCAACTGCTCAATTGCGGCCCCCGCTTCAGCCAGTGGATAAGTCCTCGACACCAACGGTTTCAACTTGCCCTCGGCATGCCAGGCAAACAATTGCCGGAAGTTCGCCGCATTGTCCTCAGGTTGGCGCTGGGCAAACGCCCCCCAGAACACCCCAAGTACCGCCGCCCCCTTGAGCAGCACCAGGTTCGCCGCCATCTGCGGAATCGTCCCGCTGGCAAACCCCACCACCAGCAGCCGGCCCTGCCACGCCAGCCCGCGCACGGCTTGGTCGAACAGCTCGCCGCCCACCGGGTCGTAGATCACATCCACGCCCTGGCCGCCGGTCAGGCGCTTGATTTCCTCCTTGAGGCTGGCCTGGCTGTAGTCGATCAGTTCGTCAGCGCCGGCAGCCTTGGCAACGGCGAGTTTCTCGGCGCTGCTGGCTGCGGCGATCACTCTTGCGCCCATGGCCTTGCCGATTTCCACCGCTGCCAGGCCAACACTACCGGATGCACCGAGCACCAGCAGGGTTTCGCCGGGCTGCAACTGGCCGCGCTGCTTGAGGGCATGCATCGAGGTGCCATAGGTCATGCCGAACGCCGCGGCGGTGGCGAAATCCATGTGCTCGGGGATCGGCATCACGTTGTAGAACGGCACCGCCACCTGCTCGGCGAACGCCCCCCAGCCGGTCAGGGCCATTACCCGGTCGCCCACCTTGAAAGTGCCGGCCCGTTCGCCGACCGCAGCGACCACGCCGGCGGCCTCGCCACCTGGCGAGAATGGCAGCGGGGGCTGGAACTGGTATTTGCCTTCGATGATCAGCGTGTCGGGGAAATTGACCCCGGCAGCCTGCACATCGAGCAGGATCTCGTTCTTCTTCGGCACCGGGCTGGCCACGTCTTCCAGCACCAGCTCGCGAGCCGGGCCCAGGGTTTTGCACAACACAGCTTTCATCGGGGCTATTCCTTTGCGTGTAGTGGCCGATAAGTGTAGGAGGGTCGCCTGCCGGGTCAACGAGCATGCCCCGCCCTGATGTGCTGACATAAGTGCTGGCACAAGCCCGTGCTTGGGTTTACGCGGCATGCTGGGTAAGCTGGCGCCAACTGTTTTGAGGAGCGAATTCGTGAAAGCGTGGATCTTGATGGTACTGGCGCTGATGCTGCCAGCGGCGGCCATGGCTGAGGAAGCCAAGGAAGGGGAGCCGAAAGTTTCCTACATCACCCTGAGCCCACCCTTCGTCGGCAACTACGCCCTCGATGGCAGCCCCAAGCTGCGCGTGTACAAGGCCGATGTGGCCCTGCGCGTGACCGGTGATGCCGCGGCGGCTGCGGTCAAGCACCAGGAGCCGCTGATCCGCAACCAGCTAGTGGCACTGTTCACCCAGCAGACGGTGGATAGCATGAGCAACGTCGACGCCAAGGAGAAGCTGCGCCAGGAAGCGTTGAAACAGGTGCAGCAGGTGATGGAATCGGAAGAGGGCAAGCCGATTGTCGAGGATCTGCTGTTCAATAACCTGATTGTGCAGTAAGCAAGGCTCGTTGATTTCGCAGCAGGTCGGATGTTCATCTGAGCATGCGATTCATGTGGGAGCGGGCTTGTCCCGCGAAGAAGGCACAGCGGTGCCTGGCACGATGCAGCCAGAGCATTTCGCCGCTGTGCGGGAAGCTGTCAGTTGTGCGCTTGGCTTCACACATCCAGCAACAGTGCGGACAGTTGTCAGTAGGACACAGGATGCACCATACTGAGCGCGTTCCCGAGAGGGGCTTGTGAGACTCTGCGGATCCTGGATTATCCAGCAATTACAGAGCCGGGCAGGTATAAGGCGATAACAAGTCTACCTGTCTGTGAGTAGGGCGCCGCGAGGCGCCCTTTGTCTTTGTGGACTACGTGTGAGCGGTTAGCGCGCCAGCGCGATGATCGCTGCCCACTGCTCTTCGGTCACTGGCATCACCGACAACCGCGTGCCTTTCTGCACCAGCGGCAACTCTGCCAGCGCACTCTGCTGCTTCAGCAGGCCCAACCCCAGCACCTGGCGGAAGGTCTTCACGTGGGCCACGTCCACCGCGCTCCAAGGGTTCTTTTCGGCATTGGCCTTGGCGTCGAAGTAGTGGCTTTCCGGGTCCAGTGCCGTCGGGTCCGGGTAGGCCGCCGCAGTAATCCGGGCGATGCCGGCAATGCCCGGTTGCGGGCAGCTGGAATGGTAGAAAAAGAACTCGTCGCCTACGCTCATGGCCCGCATGAAATTGCGCGCCTGGTAGTTTCGTACACCGTCCCAGCGCGCCTCGCCCAGGCGGCCCAGGCCTTCGATCGAGAGCTCGTCGGGCTCGGATTTCATCAGCCAATAGGCCATGGATACTGCTCCTGAAAAGGTTTGAAATAACCTGTTTCACGAAACCGACAGCCGGTTGGCGTCAACGTTTGCGTGAAGACTCAGGTTGTCGGAAAATGCGCCGATTTTAAAGCTAGACGCTCCGGCGGCACCTAGAAGGTCGCCGAGCCTGAACGTATGCCTAGGGGGGCATTCTTCGATGAATCAACGCAAACCGGATCTACTGTGGATCCTGGTCTTCATCTTTGGCCTTGGTGTGGTCACCACCGGTTATGCTCAGGGCATCTGGGAGCGCAAGCTGGATACCGCCTATCAGACGCCGGTCGACGCCAACCCTCAGCAACGCTGATATCCCCTCGCTGACGCCGCTTACTTCGGCGCCAGGTACCAGCCACGGTCGCTGACCGTGCCCTGCAGTGGTACATCCCAACTGGCCTGCGCCAGTCGCTCGACTTTCTGGCATTCATGCGCCAGCCCCAGCAGCAGCGGTTTCTTCCAGGTCTTGCGGCGTGCCTGGTAGGCCAGGCTGCGGTCGTAGAAGCCGCCGCCCATACCCAATCGCCCGCCGACTTCATCGAAGCCGACCAGCGGCAGCAGGATCAGGTCCAGCGACCAGATCGGGCGCTGGCGCCGACGATCGGTCAACGGCTCGGGAATACGGAAGCGGTTGCGCTTGAGCTTTTCGCCCTGTTCGAAACGCTGGAACACCATGCGCGTGCGTGGCCAGGCATGCAGTACCGGCAGGTAGGTGCGCTTGCCCCGGCGCTGGGCCTCGCGCAGCAGCAGGCGCGGGTCGATTTCACCGTCATTGGGCAGGTACAGGGCGATATGTCGGGCACGGCGAAACAGTGGGTGCTGTGCCAATTGCCGATACAGCCCGCGTGAAGCCTGGTGTTGCTGGGCGGGGGTAAGGGCGCGGCGGGCATTGCGAAGCAGGCGACGAAGCTGGGGGCGGGTGAGCGGCGCAGTTTCAGTCATGGCACTGGCGATCCCAGGTGTCGGATTGCCCAGCTGAGCGCTGGGCAGGAAGAATCAGGCTCCCCGATAAGACCGCTATCGGTGTAGCCCTTGAACCCGAAAGTTCAAGGTGGAGATTGCAGGGGGCGTTAAGGCTTTCCGTCGGGCGGACATGCACACCGGCCCCAGCGTGCAACCCCCGTGGTTGTGCGTATCGGCTCAGGGACATAACCGACTGGCGCATCCCCCAGGGAGTGGCGCCAGTATACCAATCTCAGCCGTTTTTGGTACCCGCATCGTCGGACAAAGCCTGATCGACCCGTTCCAGCAGGTCACGCACCTGTTCACGGTTGGCGCTACTCACCGGCGCGTCACTGCGTTCCTCCTGGCGGTGCAGCATCTCGTGAGTGATGTTCAACGCCGCCATGACCGCAATGCGGTCGGCACCGATCACCTTGCCGCTGCTGCGGATCTCGCGCATCTTGCCGTCCAGGTAGCGCGCGGCGCTGACCAGGTTGTTGCGCTCTTCCGGAGGGCAGATGATCGAATACTCCTTGTCGAGGATCTGCACGGTGACGCTATTGCTTGAACTCATGAGTCTTGCTCCAGGGCCTTCAGGCGTAAAATCATCGACTCGACCTTGCGCTTGGCGATCTCGTTCTTTTCGATGAGGTGGGCGCGCTCCTCGCGCCAGGATTTTTCCTGAGCTACTAGGAGTGCATTTTGCCGTTTTAGTTGCTCGACGCGTTCAATCAGCAACTCGAATCGGCTCATCAGCGCTTGCAGGTCGTTCTCTTGCGTGGGTTGCACTCGATTCGCTCCGTCGTTGAATCACCCTGCGATGATGCCTCTCCCTGCGCAGCGGCGGCCAGTGCCGATGGTCTTGGCGCGCCTGCCGGTGCTAGGATACAAGGTCTTCATTCTAGTCAAATGCGCCGTCTGGCGCCTAGCCGACCATGCCTAATACTCAATCGCCTTACGTTGCTTTTGCCATGCTTCTCTCGAGCAATGGCCATCCTGTCACCCCTGCCGAGCTGCACGGCCTGCTGATCGGGCGCAGCTGCGCCGGTGCCGGCTTCGATGCCGAGGCCTGGTTGGCCGACGCCGCCCAGCTACTGGAAACCGAACCCGGCGACACCGTGCGCAATGCCCTGATCGGCCTGCAAGAGATGGTCAAGGGCGAGCTGAACAGCGAAGACATGGCCATCGTCCTGCTGCTGCCGAGCGACGATGCCGCACTGGCCGACCGCGCCGAGGCGCTGGGCCAGTGGTGCCAGGGCTTCATCACCGGCTTTGGCCTGAACGCCGGTGGCAAGGACCTGTCTACCGAAGCCAAGGAAGTGCTGCAGGACCTGGTGGCCATTTCCCAGGTTCAGGAAGCACTCGAAGAATCCGAAGACGGCGAGAGCGACTACATGGAAGTCATGGAGTACCTGCGCGTCGCACCGCTGCTGCTGTACACGGAGCTGGCGGCGCCTGCCGCACCTGCACCAAAACCTTCGCTGCACTGATCAACCGGGGGTAGTCCTGCCCATGAGCCACATACCCAAGGCCGAGTATGCCCGTCGGCGCAAGGCGCTGATGGCGCAGATGGTCCCCAACAGCATTGCCATCCTGCCGGCTGCCGCGGTTGCCATCCGCAACCGCGATGTCGAGCACGTGTACCGTCAGGACAGCGATTTCCAGTACCTCAGCGGCTTCCCCGAGCCAGAGGCGGTGATCGCACTGATACCTGGCCGCGAGCATGGCGAATACGTGCTGTTCTGCCGTGAGCGCAACCCGGAGCGTGAGCAATGGGACGGGCTGCGAGCCGGCCAGGAAGGCGCAGTCCGTGACTTTGGCGCGGACGATGCCTTCCCGATCACCGACATCGACGAGATCCTGCCGGGCCTGATCGAAGGCCGCGAACGGGTCTACAGCGCCATGGGCAGCAACGCTGAGTTCGACCGCCGCTTGATGGACTGGATCAACGTGATCCGCTCCAAGGCGCGCCTCGGTGCTCAGCCGCCGAACGAGTTCGTTGCGCTGGATCACCTGTTGCACGACATGCGCCTGTATAAATCGGCAGCGGAAGTGAAGGTGATGCGTGCCGCCGCCGAGATCTCTGCGCGCGCCCACGTGCGGGCCATGCAGGCCTGCCGCGCAGGGTTGCACGAGTACAGCCTGGAAGCCGAACTGGACTACGAATTCCGCAAGGGTGGGGCGAAGATGCCTGCCTACGGCTCGATCGTCGCCGCCGGGCGCAATGGCTGCATCCTGCACTATCAGCAGAACGATGCCCCGCTCAAGGACGGTGACCTGGTGCTGATCGATGCCGGTTGCGAGATCGACTGCTACGCCAGCGATATCACCCGTACCTTCCCGGTCAGCGGGCGCTTTTCGCCCGAGCAGAAGGCCATCTACGAGCTGGTGCTCAAGGCCCAGGCCGCCGCCTTTGCCGAGATCGCCCCGGGCAAGCACTGGAACCACGCCCACGAGGCGACCGTGCGAGTCATCACCGAAGGCCTGGTGGAACTCGGCTTGCTCAAGGGTGAGGTGCAGGCGCTGATCGACAGCGAGGCCTACCGGGCCTTCTACATGCACCGTGCCGGGCACTGGCTGGGCATGGATGTGCACGATGTCGGTGAATACAAGGTCGGTGGCGAGTGGCGGGTGCTGGAGCCCGGCATGGCGCTGACAGTAGAGCCGGGTATCTACATCGCCGCCGACAACGAGTCGGTCGCGAAGAAGTGGCGCGGCATCGGCATCAGGATCGAGGACGACGTGGTAGTGACCAGGCAAGGCTGTGACATTCTGACCTCGGGCGTGCCCCGCACGGTCGCCGAGATCGAGGCGCTGATGCAGGCTGCACGTAAGGACGCGGCATGAATCGGGTCAACCTGGCGATTATCGGTGGCGGTCTGGTCGGTGCAAGCCTGGCCCTGGCCCTGCAGGCCGGCGCCAAGGCACGCGGCTGGAAGATCCTGCTGATCGAGCCGTTCGCCCCCGGCGACAGCTTCCAGCCCAGTTACGACGCACGTTCCTCGGCGCTGTCTTTCGGCACCCGGCAGATCTACCAGCACCTTGGCCTGTGGCAAACCATCAGCCCGCGCGCCGAGCCGATCCGGCAGATCCAGGTCTCTGATCGGGGCCGTTTCGGTGCTACCCGCCTGGATGCCATGGAAGAGGGCGTGCCGGCGCTGGGTTACGTGGTGGAGAACGCCTGGCTCGGCCAATGCCTGTGGCAAGGGCTGGACAGCGAGGTGGTGAGCTGGCGCTGCCCGGCCGAAGTGAAGGCGATGCAGGCCATCGAAGGTGGCTACCGCCTGCTGCTGGACGACGACACCAGCCTGGAATGCGACCTGGCGGTATTGGCTGACGGTGGCCGCTCCGGCCTGCGCGAGCAGCTGGGTATCCATGTGCGCCGTACGCCCTACGAGCAGAGCGCGCTGATCGCCAACATCACCCCGGGCGAGGCCCACTGCGGCCAAGCCTTCGAGCGCTTCACCGAGCAAGGCCCGATGGCCTTGCTGCCCTTGCCGGAAAACCGCTGCGCGCTGGTCTGGACGCGGCAGGGTATGGATGCCAGGCGCTTGGCCGAAATCGACGAGCGCAGTTTCCTGCGCGAGCTGCAGGATGCCTTTGGCTATCGCCTCGGCGCCCTGCGCCAGGTCGGTGCCCGGCATCTCTACCCGCTGGCGCTGATTGAAGCTCAGGAGCAGGTACGCCCACACCTGGTGGTGCTGGGCAACGCCGCGCACAGCCTGCACCCGATTGCCGGGCAGGGCTTCAACCTGTCGCTGCGTGACGTGCAGTCGCTGGCTGATGCGCTGCTGGCCGGCCCGCAGCATCCGGGTGATCTTGCCAGCCTGCTGGCCTATCACCAGCGCCAGCGCCTCGACCAGGCCCTGACCATCGGCTTCTCCGACCAGGTCACCCGCCTGTTCGGCAGCAACCAGCCGCTGCTGGCGGCCGGGCGCAATATCGGCCTGCTCGGGCTCGACCTGCTGCCACCGGCAAAAAGTTGGTTCGCCCGCCAGGCCATGGGCCTCGGCACCCGCCCCGATCCGCGGGGTCAGGCATGAGCAACCCGCGAAGGCTGGCGCGCCGGGCGCGCATGTTGCGCTGGCTGCTGAACCTTTACCCGCCCTACATCGGTGCCGGTATCCGCATCCAGCACATCAGCCCTGACATGCGCAGCGTCAAGGTACGCATGAAGCTGACCCGCTGGAACCGCAACTATGTCGGCACCCAGTTTGGCGGCAGCCTGTACTCGATGGTCGACCCGTTCTACATGCTGCTGCTGATCGAGCAGCTGGGCCGCGAGTACATTGTCTGGGACAAGGCTGCCAGCATCGATTTCATCGCCCCGGGCAAGGGCACGGTGTACGCCGAATTCCACGTCGATGACGCGCTGCTGGACGAGATCCGCCAGCAGACCGCCACCGGCAAGAAGTACCTGCCGCGTGTGCAGGTCGATATCCGTGACGAAGCCGGCGAACTGGTGGCACGGGTCGATAAAACCCTATACGTGCGGCTCAAGCCGCAAGCGAGGCAGGCGTAAGGCATGGAAATGCGCGCAGATCTGTTGATTGTCGGTGCCGGTATGGTCGGCAGCGCCCTGGCCCTGGCGCTTCGCCACAGCGGCCTGGAAATTCTCCTGCTCGATGGCGGCCCGCTGTCGGTGAAACCGTTCGATGGAGCCGCACCGTTCGAGCCGCGGGTCAGTGCCCTGTCGGCGGCCAGCCAGCGCATCCTCGAACGCCTGGGTGCCTGGGAAGGCATCGCCGGGCGGCGCGTGTCGCCGTATTCCGACATGCATGTATGGGACGGCAGCGGTACCGGCCAGATTCATTTCTCGGCAGCCAGCGTGCATGCCCAGGTACTTGGCCATATCGTCGAGAACCGGGTGGTGCAGGACGGTCTGCTGGAGCGCCTGCACGACAGCGACATTGGCCTGCTGCCCAATGCCCGCCTGGAGCAGCTGCGCCGCTCCGGTGACGAATGGCTGCTGACCCTGGCCGACGGCCGCCAGTTGCGTACACCGCTGGTGGTGGCCGCCGACGGAGCCAACTCGGCAGTGCGCCGCCTGGCCGGCTGCGAGACCCGCGAATGGGATTACCTGCACCACGCGATCGTTACCAGCGTGCGCTGCAGTGCTGCGCACCAGGCCACCGCCTGGCAGCGTTTCACCGATGAGGGGCCGCTGGCGTTTCTGCCACTGTCGCGTGACGGCAAGCAGGATTGGTGCTCGATCGTCTGGTCGACCACGCCGGAGCAGGCCGAGCAGATCATGGCACTGGATGAACAGGCCTTCCTCAAGGCCCTGGAACGCGCCTTCGAGGGGCGTCTGGGGGATGTGCTGGAGGCCGACCCGCGCGTTTGCGTGCCGTTGCGCCAGCGCCACGCCAAGCGCTACGTGGACGAAGGGCTGGTGTTGATCGGCGATGCCGCGCATACCATTCACCCGCTGGCCGGGCAGGGCGTCAACCTGGGCTTCCTCGACGCCGCAGTGCTGGCCGAGGTGCTGGAGAATGCCTGCGAGCGCGGTGAACGGTTGGCAGATGTGAAAGTGCTCAGCCGTTATGAGCGCCGGCGCATGCCGCACAACCTGGCGTTGATGGCGGCGATGGAAGGCTTCGAGCGGTTGTTCCAGGCCAATCCGTTGCCGCTGCGCTGGTTGCGTAACAGCGGATTGAAGCTGGTGGAGCAGATGCCGGAGGCCAAGGCGTTGTTCGTGCGCCAGGCGTTGGGGCTGACCGGGGACTTGCCGGAACTGGCCAAGGCCTGATTGTATAAAACTCGTGTAGGAGCGGGCTTGTCCCGCGAAGCAGGCAACACGGTGCATGGCACCGGCTTTGCCGGTGTTCGCGGGACAAGCCCGCTCCTACACGAATCTTTGCAACATCCGGTAACTGCTCGGATGATGAGCTGGAAAATGGGATTCACTACCATTTGCACCTCTCATACGATCCGAGGAGTGCTTTCCATGTTGCCACGCAAGCCCCTACTGGCCGCCCTGGCCCTGACCCTGTTAGGCGGCACCGCCCAGGCGGCGGACGAAGTGGTGGTGTACTCCTCGCGCATCGACGAGCTGATCAAGCCGGTGTTCGATGCCTATACCGCCAAGACCGGGGTCAAGGTCAAGTTCATCACCGACAAGGAAGCCCCGTTGATGCAGCGCATCAAGGCCGAGGGCGAGAACGGCGTGGCCGACCTGCTGCTCACCGTCGATGCCGGCAACCTCTGGCAGGCCGAGCAGATGGGCATCCTGCAGCCAATCAAGTCGGACATCATCGACCAGAACATCCCCCCGCAGTACCGCGCTTCGTCCCATGACTGGACCGGCCTGAGCCTGCGTGCACGGACCATCGTCTACTCCACCGAGCGGGTCAAGCCGGCCGAGCTGACCACTTATGAAGCCCTCGCCGACAAGCACTGGGAAGGCCGCCTGTGCCTGCGCACCGCGAAGAAGGTGTACAACCAGTCGCTGACCGCCACGCTTATCGAGAACCACGGCGAGGCCAAGACCGAGCAGATCGTCAAAGGCTGGGTCGGCAACCTGGCCACCGATGTGTTCTCCGACGATAACTCGGTGATCCAGGCCATCGAGGCCGGTCAGTGCGATGTGGGCGTGGTCAACACATACTACTACGGCCGCCTGCATGCTCAGAACCCGAAACTGCCGGTCAAGATCTTCTGGCCCAACCAGGGTGACCGTGGCGTGCACGTCAACCTGTCGGGCATCGGCCTGACCAAGCATGCGCCGCACCCGGAAGCCGCCAAGAAGCTGGTCGAGTGGATGACTGGCGAGGAGGCGCAGAAGCTGTTCGCCGACATCAACCAGGAATTCCCGGCTAACCCGAAGGTCAAGCCGTCGGATGAAGTGGCAGCCTGGGGTAGCTTCAAGGCCGACAGCATTCCGGTGGAGGTGGCTGGCAAGCGCCAGGCCGAAGCTATTCGCCTGATGGATCGGGCTGGCTGGAACTGAGTTATCCTCCGGGGGCCTGCAAGGGCCCCTGTAGGAGCGGGCTTGCCCCGCGAACGACCGCAAAGCGGTCGCAAACCAGCCACAGAGACATTCAACCTTGCCCCACACCCTCCAACGCCGCTGGTACCTCCCGGTCACCCTGACCGCCGCCCTGGTTCTCCTGCCCCTGAGTGTGCTGCTGCTGTCCTGGCAGTCCATCGACCTGCAGATCTGGTCGCACCTGCTCGACACCCAGATGGGCCGCCTGCTGGGCAATACCGCGACGCTGCTGGTCGGCGTAGGAATCGGAGTCACCCTGCTCGGCGTCAGCCTGGCCTGGCTCACCAGCCTCTGCGAGTTCCCTGGCCGACGCTGGCTCGACTGGGCGCTGATGCTGCCGTTCGCCATTCCGGCCTACGTGCTTGCGTTCGTCTTTGTCGGCCTGCTCGACTTTTCCGGCCCCGTGCAGAGCGCCTTGCGCGAAGTGTTCGGGCCCATGCGCCTGCCACGTGTACGCTCTACGGGTGGGGTGATCATCGTGCTGGTGCTGGTGTTCTACCCCTACGTCTACCTGCTGGCGCGCACGGCGTTCCTGGCCCAGGGCAAGGGCTTGATGGAGGCTGCGCGGGTACTGGGCCTGTCACCCCTGCAGGCCTTCTGGCGGGTGGCGCTGCCGATGGCGCGGCCTGCGATTGGTGCGGGTATCGCCCTGGCGCTGATGGAGACCCTGGCCGATTTCGGCGCAGTGGCCGTGTTCAACTTCGACACGTTCACTACGGCCATCTACAAAACCTGGTACGGCTTTTTCAGCCTGTCCAGTGCGGCCCAGCTGGCCAGCCTGCTGCTTTTGGCGGTGATGCTGGTGCTGTATGGCGAGCGCCGCGCCCGTGGCGCGACCCGCAGCGGCAACGAGCGACCGCGCGGGCAGGCGCTCTACCACTTGCGCGGGTTCAAGGCGCTGCTGGCCAGCGGCTGGTGCCTGTTGGTGTTCGCCTGCGCATTCGTCATTCCGCTGCTGCAGTTGCTGGCGTGGTTCTGGCAGCGCGGTCGGCATGATCTGGACGAGCGGTATGTCGGCCTGGTGGTGCATACCTTGTACCTGGGCGGCATGGCCGCTCTGCTCACCGTTTGCGTGGCCCTGCTGCTGGCCTTCGCCCGCCGTCAGGCGCCGACGGGCGGCATTCGTGCCGGCGTTGGCCTGGCCAACCTGGGCTATGCCTTGCCCGGCTCGGTGCTGGCGGTGTCGATCATGCTGGCGTTCAGTTACCTGGATAATCAGCTGGTCATTCCGCTGTCGACCTGGTTGGGCGGCGCGGGCAAGCCACTGCTGCTGGGCAGCCTGGCCGCCTTGCTGCTGGCTTACCTGGTGCGCTTCATCGCCGTGGCCTATGGCCCATTGGAGAGCAGCCTGGAACGTATTCGGCCCTCATTGCCGGAGGCTTCGCGCAGTCTCGGCGTCGGTGGCGTGGGTTTGTTTTTCAAGGTGTATCTGCCGCTGCTGGTGCCCGGGGCTTTGAGCGCCGCGTTGCTGGTGTTCGTCGACGTGCTCAAGGAAATGCCTGCCACCTTGCTGATGCGCCCGTTTGGCTGGGACACCCTGGCGGTCAGGGTGTTCGAGATGACCAGCGAAGGCGAGTGGGCGCGCGCCTCGCTGCCGGCGCTGACCTTGGTGCTGGTAGGGCTGCTGCCGGTCATCGGGCTGATTCGCCGTTCCGCTCGGCGTACGGGTCACAGTCACTGAGGATGCCAGCTTGCGCCCTTGCGGCTACAATGCGCGGCATTCGCGCGGCGGGTCCTACAAGAAGAGCTGACGATTAAACGTCATCGACCGCCGCCGCTTCGCCACGCCCGGAAGGAGAAACCCATGGGACAGCGCACGCTTTTGTACGACTTGCACCTGGCGCTCGGTGCCAAGACGGTCGATTTCGGCGGCTGGGACATGCCGCTGCACTATGGCTCGCAGGTCGAGGAGCACCATCAGGTGCGCAGCGACTGCGGTGTCTTCGATGTGTCACACATGACGGTCATCGACATCACCGGCGACGACGCCACGCCCTGGCTGCAACGTCTGCTGGCCAACGACGTAGCCCGTCTCGACGGCACCGGCAAGGCGCTGTACAGCCCGTTGCTCAACGAAGACGGCGGGGTCATAGACGACCTGATCGTCTACCGCACACAAGGCGGCTACCGCCTGGTTACCAACGCGGCCACGCGGGCCAAGGTCATCGACTGGCTGCAGCGCCAGTGTGCCGGTTTCAGCGCCTCGTTCGACGTTCGCCCCGACCTCGCGATTCTCGCCATCCAAGGCCCCCATGCCCGCGAGAAAGTCGCCGCGCTGCTCAGCCCTGCGCGCGCCGCGCTGATCCGTGAACTGCGCCCGTTCGAAGGTGTTGCCGAAGGTGACTGGTTCATCGCCCGTACCGGCTACACCGGTGAAGACGGCCTGGAAATCATCCTGCCGGGTGATGAGGCGGTAGCGTTCTTCAACGACCTGGTCGGCGCTGGCATCGCGCCGAGCGGCCTGGGCGCGCGCGACACCCTGCGCCTGGAGGCCGGCATGAACCTGTACGGCCAGGACATCGATGAAAGCCATACCCCGCTGACCTCCAACCTGGGCTGGTGCATTGCCTGGAAACCCGCCGAACGCAACTTCGTCGGCCGTACCGGGCTGTTGGCGGAAATCGAGCGTGGTGTGCAGGAAAAACTGGTTGGCCTGGTGCTGGAAGAGCGCGGCGTTCTGCGTGCCCACCAGGTGGTGCGTGTAGCCGGGATTGGCGAAGGGGAGATCACCAGTGGTAGTTTCTCGCCTACGCTGAGCAAGTCCATTGCCTTGGCGCGCGTGCCCATGGCTACCGGTGACCGTGCCGAGGTCGAGATTCGCGGCAAATGGTACCCGGTGCGGGTGGTCAAACCGACCTTCGTGCGCCACGGCAAGATTTTGATCTGAACATTCAACGGCGGGCCGAACCGCTGACCCAAACGAGGAATTCAAGACATGAGCAATATCCCCGCCGATCTGCGTTTCGCCGAAAGCCACGAGTGGGCACGCCTGGAAGCTGACGGCACTGTGACCGTGGGTATCAGCGACCACGCCCAGCAAGCGCTGGGTGACGTGGTGTTCGTCGAGCTGGCCGAAGTCGGCAAGGTGTTCGCTGCTGGCGACGCAGCTGGCGTGGTCGAGTCGGTCAAGGCCGCCTCCGACATCTACGCCCCGGTTGCCGGCGAAGTGATCGCGGTCAATGAAGAACTGGCCGATAGCCCGGAACTGCTCAACGAAGAACCTTACGATTCGTGGATCTTCAAGCTGAAGCCAAGCGATAAGCCGGAGCTGGACAAGCTGCTGGATGCTGCTGGCTATCAGGCACTGATCGGCGAGTAAGACCGCGTCGCCTGCTTCGCGGGACAAGCCCGCTCCTACAGGAATAGCACCGACCTCATGGCTGTGTTTATCCTGTAGGAGCGGGCTTGTCCCGCGAAGAGGCCGGCCTTGCCATGCAAGATTCCCCGCAGAATCGGCAATCCTTCCTAGACTTATAAGTCTCCATGAGACCTGGTCTAGGAAGAGAGCGTCGACATGTCCCAGTCGCCATCCCTGCATCAACTGCAAGAGCTCAACCCTTTCCTGCGCCGCCACCTGGGGCCCGATGCCTCGGAGCAGCAGGCGATGCTCAGCATCCTCGGCCTCAACAGCCGCAGCGAGCTGATCGAGCAGACCGTGCCGCCAGGCATCCGCTTTAACCGCGCCCTTGACCTGCCGCCAGCCCTGGATGAACAGGCTGCGTTGGCCAAGCTCGCCGGCTACGCCGAGCAGAACCAGGTGTGGACCAGCCTCATCGGCATGGGCTACCACGGCACCGTCACGCCCACGGTCATCCTGCGCAACGTGCTGGAGAACCCCGGCTGGTACACCGCCTACACGCCCTATCAGCCGGAAATCGCCCAAGGCCGTCTGGAGGCGCTGCTCAACTTCCAGCAGATGGTCATCGACCTCACCGGGCTGGCCCTGGCCAATGCGTCGTTGCTCGATGAAGCCACCGCCGCTGCCGAAGCCATGGCCCTGGCCAAGCGAGTGGCGCGCAACCAGAGCAACGCCTTCTTTGCCGACGAGCATTGCCATCCACAGACGTTGTCGGTACTGAAAACCCGCGCGGAAGGCTTCGGTTTCCAGCTGATCGTCGACACTGTGGATAACCTTGCCAAGCACCAGGTCTTCGGGGCGTTGCTGCAATACCCTGACACCCACGGCGAAGTGCGTGACCTGCGCCCATTGATCGACCAGTTGCACAGCCAGCAGGCCGTGGCCTGCGTGGCCGCCGACCTGCTCAGCCTGGTGATGCTGACACCGCCCGGTGAGCTCGGCGCCGATGTGGTGCTGGGTTCGACCCAGCGCTTTGGTGTACCGATGGGCTACGGTGGCCCGCACGCGGCTTATTTCTCCTGCCGTGACGACTACAAGCGGGCGATGCCCGGGCGCATCATTGGCGTATCCCGCGATGCCCGTGGCAACACGGCTCTGCGCATGGCCCTGCAGACGCGTGAGCAGCATATCCGCCGCGAAAAGGCCAACTCCAACATCTGCACCGCCCAGGTGCTGCTGGCCAACATCGCCAGTTTCTATGCGGTGTATCACGGTCCGGAAGGCCTGCAGCGCATCGCTCAGCGGGTGCATCGGCTGACCTTCGTGCTGGCCGCAGGCCTTGAGGCCAAAGGCATCAAGCGTCTCAATCAGCACTTTTTCGACACCTTGACCCTGGACGTCGGCGGCGCTCAGGCGGCGATCATCGAAAGTGCCGAGGCCGCCCGCATCAACCTGCGCATTCTGGGGCGCGGCCATCTGGGCGTGAGCCTGGACGAAACCTGTAACGAAGCCACCGTGCTGCGGCTGCTCGACATTTTCCTGGGCGTCGATCATGGCCTGGATATTGCCACGCTTGACCAGCACGCGCTGCCCGAAGGCATTCCCGCTACGTTGGTGCGCCGCACGCCGTTCCTCAGCCACCCGGTGTTCAACCTGCACCACAGCGAAACCGAGATGCTGCGCTACCTCAAGCAGCTGGAAAACAAGGACCTGGCACTGAACCAGTCGATGATCCCGCTCGGCTCCTGCACCATGAAACTCAACGCCACCAGCGAGATGATCCCCATCACCTGGCCTGCGTTCGCTCAGCTTCACCCCTTTGCGCCCGCCGCACAGGCCACGGGCTACAAGGCGATGATCGACGAGCTGGAAAGCTGGTTGTGCGCCATTACCGGCTTCGATGCCATCTGCATGCAACCCAACTCCGGCGCCCAGGGCGAATACGCCGGGCTCATGGCCATTACCCGTTATCACCGCAGCCGCCATGAGCCTCAGCGCACGCTGTGCCTGATCCCGTCGTCGGCCCATGGTACCAACCCGGCTTCCGCGCAGATGGCGGGCATGGAGGTGGTAATCGTCGATTGCGACGATGCTGGCAACGTCGACCTCGAAGACCTCAAGGCCAAGGCCCATGCCGCCGGGGCTAGGCTGTCGTGCCTGATGGTCACCTATCCCTCGACCCATGGCGTGTACGAAGAAGGCATCCGCGAGATCTGCGAGGTGGTGCACCAGCACGGTGGACAGGTGTACATGGATGGCGCCAACCTCAACGCTCAGGTCGGCCTGGCGAGACCTGCGGATATCGGTGCCGACGTTTCGCACATGAACCTGCACAAGACGTTCTGCATCCCCCATGGCGGTGGCGGCCCAGGCATGGGGCCGATCGGCATCCGCGCTCATCTGAAGCCGTTCGTCGCCAGCCACCCGGTAGTACCCGTTCCGGGCCTGGACCCGAACAACACTGCGGTCAGCGCCGCGCCTTGGGGCAGTGCGAGCATCCTGCCGATCAGCTGGATGTACATCGCCATGATGGGCCCACAGCTTGCTGATGCCAGCGAAGTGGCGATCCTCTCGGCCAACTACCTGGCCAGCCAGCTCGGCGGCGCGTTCCCGGTGCTGTACCGCGGACGCAACCAGCGCGTGGCCCACGAATGCATCCTCGACCTGCGGCCACTCAAGGCGCAGACCGGCATTACCGAGGAGGACGTCGCCAAGCGCCTGATGGACTATGGCTTCCACGCCCCGACCATGTCATTCCCCGTACCGGGAACCTTGATGGTCGAGCCCACCGAAAGCGAGTCGAAGGCCGAGCTCGACCGCTTCGTCGAGGCGATGCTGGCGATTCGGGCAGAAATTGCCGAGGTGCAGGAGGGTAACTGGCCGGCGGAAGACAACCCGCTCAAGCATGCGCCGCATACCCTGGCCGATGTGTTGGCGCCGTGGAACCGGCCTTACAGCCTGGAGCAGGCGGTTGCGCCCAGCGCCCACGTGCGCCTGCACAAGTACTGGCCAGCGGTGAACCGGGTCGACAACGTGTATGGGGACAGGAATCTGTTCTGTGCTTGCGTGCCGGTGGAGGCTTACCGGTAAGGCTTGGGATCGGTGCTGGATGCTTCGCGGGCTTGCCCGCGAAGCAGACGACGCGGTTACTCGGCTACCGCGTTCTTGGCCAGGATGGCGTTGGCCAGTTCCATATCCGAGGCCTGCATCCCTGGGTTCTCGGCACGCACCTGCTGCAGCGCCTGCTCCAGGAACGGCCCGCGAATCGCACCCTCGCTGGCGACGAAGCTGCCGGCGTCATCCTGCGCCGCGAGCACCAGCTTGTGGTCGTGCGAAGTGATGTAGCTCGACGCGGTGGTTGCGCCGGAAGTCATTACGTTACGCCAGAAGGTATCGGCCATGGCAGAGCCAACAGGCAGCGAAAGCAAGGCAGCAGCTGCGATGGCGGTTTTGAGACGCATGATGAAACACCTCGAAGGGTGAGGGTTGGGAATGGTCGTTTTGATCCCGCAAAATGGGCGCAAGTTCCTTGAATACAAGGGTTTTTTGCTCAGGAACAGACCCGCAGCACCTCCTCGGAAAGGGTCAGCCCACGGGCCACTTTCGCCTCCCCACAGCTGCGCAAATCCTGTAACCCTTCAGCTAGAGCCTGCCGTTGCAGTTCGGCCAGATCGGTGCTGGCGCCTATCCGTGCACGCAGGCTGTCGCTCGGGATCAGTAGTTCGAACAAGCCGGTACGGCCACGGTAACCGGTGCCTCGACAGACCTGGCAAGGATCGCTCGATGGGCGGCCCTGGCAGGCTTGGCAGAGCAGGCGCACCAGGCGCTGGGCCATGACCCCGCCCAGGGTCGCCCGGATCAGGTAATCGGCCACACCTAGCTCAAGCAGGCGGGTAATGGCGCTACAGGTGTCGTTGGTGTGCAGGGTCGAGAGTACCAGGTGCCCGGTGAGCGCAGCCTGAACCGCCACCAGTGCAGTCTCGCGGTCGCGGATTTCACCGATCATGATGATGTCCGGGTCCTGGCGTAGCAGGGTGCGCACGCCATCGGCAAAGCCCAGGCCCAGGGCTGGCTGCACCTGCATCTGGTTGAACACCGGCTCCAGCCGTTCGATCGGGTCTTCGATGGTGCACAGGTTGACCTGCGGCGTGGCCAGCTGCTTGAGGCTGGCGTAGAGCGTGCTGGTCTTGCCGGAACCGGTAGGCCCGGTGACCAGCAGGATGCCCTGGCGGCGCTGCAGCAGCGTTTGCCATTGGGCCAGTGGCTCGCCCTCCAGGCCCAATTGGTCGAAGTCCTCCTGCAGCTGGCGCGGGTCGAACAAGCGCAACACCAGTTTTTCACCAAAGGGCGTCGGCAGCGTCGAAAGGCGCAACTCAACTTCGCTGCCGCCTGGCAGGCTGCTCTTCACCCGCCCGTCCTGCGGGCGGCGCTTCTCCGCTACATCCATGCGGCCCAGGTGTTTCAGGCGGCTGACCACGGCCAGGGTGACGCTGGCCGGGAAGGCGTAGACCGTGTGCAGCAGCCCGTCTATGCGGTAGCGCAGGTGGCCTTGTTCGCGACGTGGCTCCAGATGGATATCGCTGGCGCGTTGCTCGATGGCGTACTGCAGTAGCCAGTCGACGATATGCACGATGTGCGCGTCGTCGGCCGTGGCCTCCGCTTGACGCTTGCCGAGCTCAAGCAAGTGTTCGAGCTCGCCCAGGCTAGTCGCTTGCTGGTGCTGAGCGCCTTGTACCGAGTGAGCCAAGCGAAACAGCGACTGGCCCAGTTGGCGAATCTGCAGCGGGCTGGCCAGCACGCGGCGGATCGGCTTGCCCAGGCTACGCGCCAGGTCGGCCTGCCACAGCTGCTGGTAGGGTTCCGCACTGGCCACGGTGATGGCGTTGGCGTCGTTGGCCACGATCAGGATGCCGTGGCGTTGCGCGAAGGCGGGGGAGATCAGGCCATTGACCTGGGCCAGGTCGAGTTGCATGGGGTCAATGCGCAGGTAAGGCAGGCCGACCTTTTGCGCCAGCCATTGGCAGAGGGCGTCCAGGTTCAGCAGCTGGCCAGGCTGGCAGCGATCTTCCAGGCCCAGGGCCGCAATGGTTTCAAGCGGGTGGTGAGCACTGTACCGGGCCGCTTGTTCGCGAACCTGGCATGAGTCGGTGGCGGTCAGGTGCTGGTCGGCCTGCAAGGCGTCCAGCAGGCTCTTGAGATCGAGGGATTGCTCATTGGGAGTGAACATCGGCGGCGTCCGTGCCTTGGGGGAGTCCTGGGTCAAGGCTAGCCCTGCCCGCCGGAACGAGGTTAGGCAAAGGATTTCGGGATTTTGCGCCGCCTTCCTGCTGGCTGACCTGCACGCTGTGCGGCGTGAGGGACTGCAAGGCAAACAGGTTGAGCACTCGGCACAGGGTATCCGGCTCGGCTTCGGCCTGCAGGCGATAGCGCACCGTACTGTGGCTGGCGTTGGCGGCCCAGGCATCGCTGCGGGGCAGGGGGCGTTCGAGTGCGTTCATGCTGGGTCTCCGCGAGTGTGGGAGAAATTCTTGCACGTCGAAGTCGGTATTTTTTCGCTATGATTCCAGCGTATTGCGGGTGTTGCAGATTAATCAATTTGCACAAGTATATTTAGGGGAATTATTCATGCAAGGCGAACTAGATGCCTACGACCGGCGCATTCTCGAGCTCCTGCAAGAGGACGCGTCGCTGTCCAGTGCGCAGATCGCCGAGCGTGTGGGGCTGTCGCAATCGCCCTGCTGGCGCAGGATTCAGCGGCTGAAAGAGGAAGGGGTGATCCGCGGGCAGGTGACCCTGCTGGACCGCAAGAAGGTCGGCCTGAATACGCAGATTTTCGCCGAGGTGAAACTCAACGCTCACGGCCGCTCCAACTTCACCGAATTCACCGAGGCGATCCGCGGCTTTCCGGAAGTGCTGGAGTGCTATGTGCTGATGGGAGCTGTGGACTTTTTGCTGCGCATCGTTACCTCGGACATCGAGGCGTATGAGCGCTTCTTCTTTGAAAAACTATCGAACGTGCCAGGGATCCAGGAAGTGAACTCGATCGTGGCGCTGTCGGAGATCAAGTCCACCACCAGCCTGCCACTATCGAGGTGAGGCCTTCGCGGGACAAGCCCGCTGCTACAGGGAAATCCGTAACCCTGTAGGAGCGGGCTTGTCCCGCGAAGTAGGCAACGCGGTATCAGGCCTTGAGCAGGTGCTTCCAGCCCCGGCTCTGATCAACCGCCCGAGCCTGCTCGATCCGCGCTTCCAGCACTTCATCGCTGATCGGCAGCTCCGCCAGCTCATGCAGCTTCTTCAGGTCGCCGTACAGGCGGTCCATCTGCGGTGCTTCGAGCACCTGGCGTGCATGGTGCAGCCAGGCCAGCAGCTGTTCGATACGCGGCAGCTGTTCAGCCAGGTCTTCCGGGCGCTGGGTGTACAGCGGCAGCTTCAGCGAGCGGCCTTCTTCGCCCAGCAGGTGCGCCAGCCAGCTGGCTAGCTGCGCCTTGCCCTGGCGCTCGCCACGGCCCTTGCGCTCCACGGTCCAGGCACGGGCCAGCAGCCAGCGCGAGGTTTCCAGGGAGAACTGGCCCCAGCGTACGTCTTCAAGCTCTTCGATGAACTGCTCGGGGGCGGCACGGCGAATGTCTTCGTCGTCGTTGCCGGCCTGCACCAGCGGGCGCCAATCTTCCAGCAGCACGTCGAGGCTGGCGCGCAGCTCGCGGGTGGTCGCGCGGGGTGCGGCCTGGCCCAGGCTGGCAACCAGTGCACGCAGTTCGGCCAGGCACTGTACCCAGTCCTGCAGCAGGCGCCAGTGGCCATTGTGGCGGTACTGCTCGGCCAGGCGCTGGCTGCTGCCCAGCAGCTGCCAGGCGAGCGCGGTGAACGCGTCGTCCACGGCCATTTCGGCGTCCAGTTCGGTGGAAGGCAGGCCCAGCTCGTAGCTGTCCGGCTCGAGCAGGCGGTAACCGCGCTCGGCCTTACTGATGTCGCATGGCATCAGTGGCAGGCTCGCGGCCAGCTCTGCGGCCAGCTCCAACAGCGCTTCGGGGGCGCCTTCGCGCAGTTCCAGTTCCAGCTCGCTGATCTCTTCCTTGCGCTTGCCGGCGATCACGAAGCCCTGGTCCAGTGCGGCCTCGATCACGACCTTGCTCTTGCCGCGGCCCCAGCTGATCTCGGCGTATTCGCGGGTGAAATCGGTGGTGAACAGCGGCTTGATGGTTTTCTTGTCCAGCTCGGCCAGTTGCTCGGGCCAGCAGGTGGCGTCGAGCTTTTTCAGGTCGAGCTTGACCTTGTCCAGATGCCATTCGTACTCGTTGCGCTCGGACAGACCGGCGACACTCTGGCCGCGGCACTTCAGGGTCTGGATGACTTCCTCGCCGTCACGGCGCAGACGCAGGGCGACACGGGCGGCGGAGAGGTCGCGCTCAGGGGTGTCGAAGTACTGGTTGAGCAGCTCGCGAGTCTGCCAGCCGGACTTGTTGCGCTTTTTCAGCAGGGGGTGCTCGCGCAGGGCGGCCAGGGTCTCGCGGCTGGCGCGGAGCTTAAGTTCGGTTTCTTTGTGCATCACAGGCTCGAAAGAGGGGCGTCGTTGCAGGGCAGTCTACAGGAGTCGGCCGGCAACGGTTTATTCCAGACGGCGGATAGTCCTATGATGGGCAACGCTTCCGAGGAGTATGCGCATGCCGTTGCCGACGCTGAAAGACCAGTTTGCCGCCTTGATCGCCGCGCCCTCGGTCAGTTGCACCCAACCCGCATTGGACCAGTCCAACCGTCAGGTCATCGACCTGCTGGCCGGCTGGCTGGGCGATCTGGGCTTCAGCTGTGATATCCAGCAGGTCAGCCCCGGCAAGTTCAACCTGCTGGCCAGCCGTGGCAGTGGCCCTGGCGGCCTGGTGCTGGCGGGGCATAGCGACACCGTGCCGTACGACGAACAGCTGTGGTCCAGCGACCCGCTCAAGCTCACCGAGGCCGATGGCCGCTGGGTCGGCCTGGGCAGCTGCGACATGAAAGGCTTTTTCGCCTTGATCATCGAAGCGGTGATCCCGCTGCTGGAGCACGATTTCAAGCAACCGCTGCTGATCCTCGCCACCTGCGATGAAGAAAGCTCCATGTCCGGCGCCCGCGCCTTGGCCGCTGCCGGCCAGCCGCTCGGCCGCGCGGCGGTGATCGGCGAGCCCACTGGCTTGCGGCCGATCCGCATGCACAAGGGCATCCTCATGGACCGCATCGATATCCTCGGGCGCAGCGGCCATTCCTCCGACCCGAACCTGGGCCGCAGCGCGATGGAGGCCATGCACGAGGTGATGGGCGAGTTGATGGGCCTGCGCCGGCAGTGGCAGGCAACCTTCAGCAACCCGCAGTTCACCGTGCCTACGCCCACCATGAACTTCGGCTGCATCCATGGCGGTGACAACCCCAACCGCATCTGCGGCCAGTGCGCCCTGGAGTTCGACCTGCGCCCGCTGCCGGGCATGGATGTCGAACAGCTGCGGGCCGCCATTCGCGGCAAGCTGCAGCCGGTGGCCGAGCGCCATGAGGTACGCATCGACTACGCACCGCTGTTCCCTGAGGTGCCACCCTTCGAGGAGGCCGCCGATGCCGAGCTGGTGCAAGTGGCCGAGCGCCTCACCGGTCATCGGGCCGAAGCGGTGGCGTTCGGTACCGAAGCGCCTTATCTTCAGCAGCTGGGTTGCCAGACCATCGTGCTGGGCCCCGGCGACATCGCCTGCGCCCACCAGCCCGGCGAATACCTTGAAATGTCACGAATCGAGCCTACCGTGCGTCTATTGCGTGACCTGATCCGGCACTACTGCCTGAATTAAACTTCCACCCTGCTGATTCGTTCTTGCCTAGAGGAGACCGCGCGTGACCGCAAGCCTGTTCCGACGATGATCCTGAACGCCGTGTGATTCACCGTTCTCCGTCCACTTTATCCACAGGCCCCGTCATGCCCGAATACGTCAACTGGCTACGTCATGCCTCCCCGTACATCAATGCCCATCGCGACTGCACCTTTGTGGTGATGCTCCCCGGCGATGGGGTTGAACACCCGAATTTCGGCAACATCGTCCACGACCTGGTGCTGCTGCACAGCCTGGGGGTGCGCCTGGTGCTGGTGCATGGTTCGCGCCCGCAAATCGAAAGCCGCCTGGCTGACCGCGGCCTGACCCCGCACTACCACCGGGGCATGCGCATTACCGATGCCGCCACCCTGGACTGCGTGATCGATGCCGTCGGCGCCCTGCGCCTGGCCATCGAGGCGCGCCTGTCGATGGACATCGCCGCCTCACCGATGCAGGGCTCGCGCCTGCGCGTGGCCTCCGGCAACCTGGTCACCGCGCGGCCGATCGGCGTGCTTGAAGGGGTGGACTACCACCACACTGGCGAAGTGCGTCGGGTCGACCGCAAGGGCATCAGCCGCCTGCTCGACGAGCGTTCCATCGTGCTGCTGTCGCCGTTGGGCTACTCGCCCACTGGCGAAATTTTCAACCTGGCCTGCGAAGACGTCGCCACCCGCGCGGCCATCGAGCTGGGCGCCGACAAGCTGCTGCTGTTCGGTGCCGAACCAGGTCTGCTGGATGAAAACGGCAAGCTGGTGCGTGAGCTGCGCCCGCAGCAGATCGCCCCGCATCTGGCGCGCCTGGGCAGCGATTACCAGGGCGAGCTGCTGGATGCCGCCGCCGAGGCCTGCAAAGGTGGCGTGGCACGTAGCCATATCGTCAGTTATGCCGAGGACGGTGCACTGCTGACCGAGCTGTTCACCCGCGAAGGTGGCGGCACGCTGGTGTCGCAGGAGCAGTTCGAAGTGGTGCGCGAGGCGACCATCGACGATGTCGGTGGTTTACTGGAGTTGATCAGCCCGCTGGAAGAACAGGGCATTCTGGTGCGTCGTTCGCGCGAAGTGCTGGAGCGTGAGATCGAGCAGTTCAGTGTGGTCGAGCGTGAGGGCATGATCATCGCCTGTGCGGCGCTGTATCCGATTGCCGATTCGCAGGCGGGTGAACTGGCGTGCCTGGCGGTGAACCCGGAGTACCGCCATGGCGGGCGTGGGGACGAGCTGCTTGAGCGCATCGAGGGGCGGGCGCGGCAGATGGGGTTGAATACCTTGTTCGTGCTTACCACGCGCACGGCGCACTGGTTCCGTGAACGCGGGTTTGCGCCTAGCGGCGTAGAGCGCCTGCCGGCTGCGCGGGCTTCGCTGTACAACTACCAGCGCAATTCGAAGATTTTCGAGAAATCCCTGTAAGCCTGTACCGGCCTCTTCGCGGGCGCGCCCGCTCCCACAGGATACTCACAATGCTTGAGCCTGTGATGTACCTGTGGGAGCGGGCAAGCCCGCGAAACAGGCGACGCGGTCCGGAATGAAAAACGCCGCCCCTGAGGGCGGCGTTTTTGCTTACACGGTATGCAGATACCAGTTGTACTCGAGGTCGGAGATCGAATGCTCAAACTCCTCCAGCTCGCTCTCCTTGCACGCGACGAAGATGTCGATGTACTTCGGATCGATGTACTTGTTCAGGATCTCGCTGTCGTCCAGCTCGCGCAGGGCATCGCGCAGGTTGTTCGGCAGGCTCTGCTCCAGCTGCTCGTACGAGTTGCCTTCGATCGGCTCACCCGGCTCGACCTTGTTGGTCAGGCCATGGTGCACGCCGGCCAGTACGGCAGCCATCATCAGGTACGGGTTGGCGTCGGCACCGGCCACGCGGTGCTCGATGCGTACGGCGTCCGGCGAGCCGGTCGGCACGCGCAGGGCCACGGTGCGGTTGTCCAGGCCCCAGCTCGGTGCGTTCGGCACGTAGAACTGTGCACCGAAGCGGCGGTACGAGTTGACGTTCGGGCAGAGGAAAGCCATGGACGCGGGCAGGGTCTCGAGCACACCGCCGATCGCATTACGTAGCGCGGCGTTCTGCTCGGGATCCTCGCTGGTGAAGATGTTGTTGCCATCTTTGTCCAGCACGGAAATGTGTACATGCAGGCCGTTGCCAGCCTGGCCCGGGTAGGGCTTGGCCATGAAGGTGGTGTCCATTTCATGGTCGTAGGCGATGTTCTTGATCAACCGCTTGAGCAGTACCGCGTAGTCACAGGCCTTGAGCGGGTCGGCAACGTGGTGCAGGTTGACTTCGAACTGCGCCGGGGCGCTTTCCTTGACGATGGCGTCGGCCGGGATGCCTTGTTCTTTCGCGCCTTCCAGGATGTCCTGCAGGCAGTCGGCATATTCGTCAAGATCGTCGATCAGGTACACCTGGGTCGACTGTGGGCGCTTGCCCGAAATTGGCGAGCGTGGCGGCTGTGGGCGGCCGTTCACGTTCTCCTGGTCGATCAGATAGAACTCCAGCTCGAACGCGGCGCAGATGGTCAGGCCCATATCGGTGAACTTGCTCACCACCTGACGCAGCACTTCGCGCGGGTCGGCGAAGAATGGCTCGCCTTCGAGTTCGTGCATGGTCATCAGCAGCTGCGCGGTCGGGCGCTTCTGCCAGGGTTCGTTGGAGAGGGTGCCGGGGATCGGGTAGCAGATGCGGTCAGCATCGCCGATGTCCAGGCCCAGCCCGGTGCTTTCGACGGTGGAACCGTTGATGTCCAGGGCGAAGAGGGAGGCAGGCAGGTTGATGCCTTTCTCGTAAACCTTGTGGAGGCTGGTGCGCTCAATGCGCTTGCCACGCACCACACCATTCATATCTGCAATCAGAAGGTCAACGTAGAGAACCTCAGGATGTTCCTTAAGGAACGCGTTCGCTTCGTTAAGCTGAACGGCACGCGGGGGTACCGACATGATGCAACACCTTTGTTGTTAAAAATATCAATCAAGGGGGGCTTGCAGGACCAGTCAATCGAAAAGACAAACTGATGTCAAGCCAACCCCATGATGCCTCGAAATGGCACATCGACGGCAGATTTGCTGCATATCGGGGCGTGCCATTATCCGCTATTTCCCCAGCAAAGGGCTATCTCCGACACGCCGTGTTTTATTTTTTACGGAGGTGTTGTGTAAAAAATTTAACAAGGCTAAGCTCGGACTCAACCCAGAACACAATAATACGAGGGTCACATGGTCCGCTTGTCGCGACCTGAACGCGCTGCCTGCGCAGTGCAGTCGGGTATCCCTGCCGTTCCCGAACGCATCAGTCGAGCTGTGGCCTGCATGGCCGCAATAATTGACGCTTTGCGCATCTGGACCACACCCCGTAACGCTTTTTCGTTGCTCTTCTCGTATTCCTGCCCTTTGATCCCACTACGGACACGCTTATTTTCAGTGTATCCACAGTGCGCCTGCGCGTGGGTTTTTGCTTTAGCAATCTACTCCATCCAGAATCAGGGCGCGGACCACCTTACCTCCTGAGGTATTTATGAGTAACAACCTCGACCAGCTCACCGATTGGTTGAAAGAGCACAAGATCACCGAAGTCGAATGCCTGATCAGCGATCTGACCGGCATCACCCGCGGCAAGATCTCGCCGACCAACAAATTCATCGCCGAAAAAGGCATGCGCCTGCCCGAGAGCGTGCTGCTGCAGACCGTGACCGGCGACTATGTCGACGATGACATCTATTACGACCTGCTCGACCCGGCCGACATCGACATGATTTGCCGCCCCGACCAGGACGCAGTGTTCCTCGTGCCGTGGGCCATCGAGCCGACCGCCCAGGTGATCCACGACACCTACGACAAGAAGGGCAACCCGGTCGAGCTGTCGCCGCGCAACGTGCTGAAGAAAGTCCTCAAGCTCTACGCCGACAAGGGCTGGCAGCCGATCGTCGCGCCGGAGATGGAGTTCTACCTGACCAAGCGCAGCGAAGACCCTGACTTCCCGCTGCAGCCGCCGGTCGGTCGCTCTGGCCGCCCGGAAACCGGCCGCCAGTCGTTCTCGATCGAAGCCGCCAACGAATTCGACCCTTTGTTCGAAGACGTCTACGACTGGTGCGAACTGCAGCGCCTGGACCTCGACACGCTGATCCACGAAGACGGCACGGCGCAGATGGAAATCAACTTCCGTCACGGCGACGCCCTGCACCTGGCCGACCAGATCCTGGTGTTCAAGCGCACCATGCGTGAGGCCGCGCTCAAGCACAACGTGGCTGCCACCTTCATGGCCAAGCCGATGACCGGTGAGCCGGGCAGCGCCATGCACCTGCACCAGAGCGTGGTCGATGTGGCCACCGGCAAGAACATCTTCAGCAATGAAGACGGCAGCATGAGCGAGCTGTTCCTGCACCACATCGGTGGCCTGCAGAAGTTCATCCCCGAAGCGCTGCCGCTGTTCGCCCCCAACGTCAACTCGTTCCGCCGCTTCCTGCCCGACACCTCGGCGCCGGTGAACGTCGAGTGGGGCGAGGAGAACCGCACCGTCGGCCTGCGTGTACCGGATGCCGGCCCGCAGAACCGTCGCGTCGAGAACCGCCTGCCGGGTGCCGATGCCAACCCTTACCTGGCCATCGCCGCCAGCCTGCTGTGCGGCTATATCGGCATGGTCGAGGGTATCGACGCCAGCGCGCCGGTTCAGGGGCGTGGCTACGAGCGCCGCAACCTGCGCCTGCCGCTGACCATCGAGGACGCCCTCGAGCGCATGGAAAACAGCCGTGCGCTGGTGCAGTACCTGGGCAAGAAGTTCATCACCGGCTACGTCGCGACCAAACGCGCCGAGCACGAGAACTTCAAGCGCGTCATCAGCTCGTGGGAGCGTGAATTCCTGCTATTCGCTGTCTGATCAACCCTGAGGCCGCTGGTGCGGCCGCCGGAAAATGGAGAGGCACATGAGCGTCAACAACCCGCAAACCCGTGAATGGCAAACCCTGAGCGGCGAGCACCACCTTGCACCCTTCTCTGACTACAAGCAGTTGAAGGAGAAGGGGCCGCGCATCATCACCAAGGCGCAGGGTGTGCATTTGTGGGACAGCGAGGGGAACAAGATCCTCGACGGCATGGCCGGCCTGTGGTGCGTGGCGGTCGGCTATGGCCGTGAAGAACTGGTGCAGGCGGCAGAAAAGCAGATGCGCGAGCTGCCGTACTACAACCTGTTCTTCCAGACCGCTCACCCGCCAGCCCTGGAGCTGGCCAAGGCGATCACCGACGTTGCGCCGGAAGGCATGACCCATGTGTTCTTCACCGGCTCCGGCTCCGAAGGCAACGACACCGTGCTGCGCATGGTCCGCCACTACTGGGCGCTGAAGGGCAAGCCGCACAAGCAGACCATGATCGGCCGCATCAACGGCTACCACGGTTCAACCTTCGCCGGTGCTTGCCTGGGTGGCATGAGCGGCATGCACGAGCAGGGTGGCCTGCCGATCCCGGGCATCGTGCATATTCCGCAGCCGTACTGGTTCGGCGAAGGCGGTGACATGAGCCCGGACGAGTTCGGCGTCTGGGCTGCCGAGCAGCTGGAGAAGAAGATTCAGGAAGTCGGCGAAGACAACGTCGCTGCCTTCATCGCCGAGCCGATCCAGGGCGCCGGTGGGGTGATCATTCCGCCGGAAACTTACTGGCCGAAGATCAAGGAGATCCTGGCCAAGTACGACATCCTGTTCGTCGCCGACGAAGTGATCTGTGGCTTCGGCCGCACTGGCGAGTGGTTCGGCTCCGACTACTACGACCTCAAGCCCGACCTGATGACCATCGCCAAGGGCCTCACTTCCGGTTACATCCCCATGGGCGGTGTGATCGTGCGTGACAAGGTGGCCAAGGTGCTCAGCGAGGGCGGTGATTTCAACCACGGCTTCACCTATTCCGGCCACCCGGTAGCGGCCGCAGTGGGCTTGGAAAACCTGCGCATCCTGCGTGACGAGAAGATCGTCGAGAAGGCGCGCACGGAAGTGGCACCCTACTTGCAGAAACGTCTGCGCGAGCTGCAGGACCACCCGCTGGTGGGCGAGGTGCGCGGCCTGGGCATGCTCGGTGCCATCGAGCTGGTCAAGGACAAGGCGACCCGCAGCCGTTACGAGGGCAAAGGTGTCGGCATGGTGTGCCGCAACTTCTGCTTCGAGAACGGCCTGATCATGCGTGCGGTCGGCGACACGATGATCATCGCGCCGCCGCTGGTGATTAGCCATGCCGAGGTGGATGAACTGGTGGAAAAGGCGCGCAAATGCCTGGATCTGACCCTCGAAGCGATCAAGTGAGCACCTGCTAGGCTAGCGATGTGACATTAAGTCGTTACAAGGCCCTGCTTTCCTTGAAACAGAGCCTTGTAACTTGCCAGACTAGCGGTTGTTTCAGTCGCCGCGCGCTCTGCACCGTGGGTTCTGGCTGCTGGACAGTTGCTAACATAAAAATTCTGGAGCATTACGCATGAATAAAATGGGCAAAACGTTGCTGGCCGCCGCCCTGATGGGTGCCATGGCCTCCGCTGTTCAGGCTGAAGACAAAGTGTTGAACGTGTACAACTGGTCGGACTACATCGCTCCGGACACCATCGCCAAGTTCGAGAAGCAGACCGGTATCAAGGTCAAGTACGACGTCTTCGACAGCAACGAAACCCTCGAAGCCAAGCTGCTGGCCGGCAAGTCGGGCTACGACATCGTCGTACCGTCGAACAACTTCCTGGCCAAGCAGATCAAGGCCGGCGTCTACGAGGAGCTGGACCGCTCCAAGCTGACCAACTGGAACAACCTCGACAAGGACCTGCTCAAGGCCGTTGGCGACGCCAGCGACAAGGACAACAAGCACGCCTTCCCGTACATGTGGGGCTCGATCGGCATCGGCTACAACCCGGAGAAGGTCAAGGCCGCGCTGGGCGTGGACAAGATCGACTCGTGGGACGTGGTGTTCAAGCCTGAGAACATCGCCAAGCTCAAGAGCTGCGGCGTGAGCTTCCTGGATGCCCCAACCGAAATGCTCCCGGCCGCGCTGCACTACCTGGGCAAGCCGACCAACAGCACCAGCAAGGAAGACCTGAAGGCCGCCGAGGATCTGTTCCTCAAGGTCCGTCCTTCGATCACCTACTTCCACTCGTCCAAGTACATTGGCGACCTGGCCAACGGCAACATCTGCGTGGCCGTCGGTTACTCGGGTGACGTCGAGCAGGCCAAGGCTCGCGCCCACGAAGCTGGCGACAAGGTGAAAGTGGACTACATCATTCCGAAAGAAGGTGCCGGTACCTTCTACGACATGGTCGCCATCCCGAAAGATGCCGAGCATAAAGATGCCGCCTACCAGTTCATGAACTTCCTGCTGCAGCCGGAAGTCATGGCCGAGATCACCAATGCCGTACGCTTCCCGAACGGCAACGAGGCCGCTACTCCGTTGGTCGACAAGGCCATCACCAGCGACCCGAGCATCTATCCACCAGCTGACGTGAAGAAACAGCTGTATGCCATCGCCGCACCGGATGCCAAGGTCCAGCGTGACATCACCCGTAGCTGGACCAAGATCAAATCGGGCAAATAACCCCGATGCGTGACCTCTGGGCCGGGGTTTTCCGGCCCAGAGCCAGTGAATGGCAATTGTTCATTGCGGCATCGAAGCTGCGCAGGTAAGTTGCGCGCCGGTTTTGTGTGCGCGGCAGCGCTTGTACCCAATAAGTACGCCGTCACCAGGCACTGATTGTGAGGACCACCCACTTGTCTATTTCTGTTTTACGCAAGGCCTTGATGGCTGGAGCGGGCCTGACGCTGGCATGCAGCGTCCAAGCGGCGCCTACGGTGCACTTCTATAACTGGTCGGACTATATCGGCCCGAATACCCTCGCGGACTTCGAGAAAGAAACGGGCATCAAGCCCGTGCAGGACGTTTTCGATTCCAACGAAACCCTGGAAGGCAAACTGCTGGCCGGCAATACCGGCTATGACGTGGTGGTGCCGTCCAACCATTTCCTCGGCAAGCAGATCAAAGCGGGCGCGTTCCAGAAGCTCGACAAGAACTTGCTGCCCAACTATTCCAACCTCGACCCGGCGCTGATGAAGCGCCTGGAAAAGAACGACCCGGGCAACCAGTACGCCGTGCCTTACCTGTGGGGCACCAATGGCATCGGTTACAACGTCGACAAGGTCAAGGCCGCGCTGGGCGTGGACAAGATCGACTCCTGGGCCGTGCTGTTCGAACCCGAGAACATGAAGAAGCTCTCCAAGTGCGGTGTGGCCTTCCTCGACTCGGCGGACGAAATGCTCCCGGCGGTGCTCAACTACATGGGGCTCAACCCCAACAGCACCGACCCCAAGGATTACGCCAAGGCCGAACAGAAGCTGCTGGCCGTGCGCCCATACGTGACCTACTTCCACTCTTCCAAGTACATCACCGACCTGGCCAACGGCGACATCTGCGTCGCGGCAGGTTTCTCGGGTGATGTGTTCCAGGCCAAGGCCCGCGCTGAAGAAGCGAAGAAGGGCGTGAACCTGGCCTACGCCATTCCCAAGGAAGGCGGCAACCTCTGGTTCGACGTGCTGGCGATCCCCAAGGACGCCAAGAACGTCAAGGAGGCCCACGCCTTCATCAACTATTTGCTGAAACCTGAGGTTATCGCCCAGGTCAGTGATTACGTCGGTTACGCCAACCCGAACCCCAAGGCTGGCGACCTGATGGACCAGGCCGTGAGGACTGACGCTGCGGTTTACCCACCGCAGGAAGTGCTGGACAAGATGTTCGTGAACTCAGAGTTGCCGCCCAAGGTGCAGCGTCTGATGACCCGTAGCTGGACCAAGGTCAAGTCGGGCAAGTAATTATCCAGACCCGCTGCGGTACCTGGACACAGGCCGCGCGGGCACAAAAATCTTGTTGGGAGTTTCACTCATGGCAGTTGCCTCCGGTGCCTATAAAAAAGCCCTCGAGGGTGGCCAGCAACCCAAGCAGGTGCTGGTCAAGATCGACCGGGTTACAAAAAAGTTCGACGAAACGGTCGCCGTGGAAGATGTGTCCCTGGAAATCCGCAAAGGCGAGATCTTCGCCTTGCTCGGTGGCTCCGGTTCCGGCAAATCGACCTTGCTGCGTATGCTGGCCGGCTTCGAGCGCCCGACTGAAGGGCGGATCTTCCTCGATGGCGTCGACATCACCGACATGCCGCCGTACGAGCGGCCGATCAACATGATGTTCCAGTCCTACGCGTTGTTCCCGCACATGACCGTGGCGCAGAACATCGCCTTCGGCCTGCAGCAGGACAAGATGCCCAAGGCCGAGATCGACGCCCGCGTGGCCGAGATGCTCAAGCTGGTACACATGACCCAGTACGCCAAGCGCAAGCCGCACCAGCTCTCCGGTGGCCAGCGCCAGCGGGTGGCCCTGGCCCGTTCCCTGGCCAAGCGCCCCAAGCTGCTGCTGCTCGATGAGCCGATGGGCGCGCTGGACAAGAAACTGCGTTCGCAGATGCAGCTGGAACTGGTGGAAATCATCGAGCGAGTAGGCGTGACCTGCGTGATGGTGACCCACGACCAGGAAGAGGCCATGACCATGGCCCAGCGCATCGCCATCATGCACCTGGGCTGGATCGCCCAGATCGGCTCGCCGGTGGATATCTACGAGACCCCGACCAGCCGCCTGGTGTGCGAATTCATCGGCAACGTCAACCTGTTCGAAGGTGAGGTCGTCGACGACGCCGAAGGCCACGCGATCATTGCCAGCCCGGAGCTTGAGCGCAAGATCTACGTTGGCCACGGCATCACCACGTCGGTGGAAGACAAGCACATCACCTACGCCCTGCGCCCGGAAAAAATGCTGGTCACCTCCCAGCAACCGACTTGCGAGCACAACTGGTCGCGCGGCAAGGTCCACGACATCGCCTACCTGGGCGGCCACTCGGTGTTCTACGTCGAGCTGCCGAGCGGCAAGATCGTTCAGTCGTTCGTCGCCAACGCCGAGCGCCAGGGCACACGCCCGACATGGGGCGATGAAGTGTATGTGTGGTGGGAAGACGACAGCGGTGTGGTACTGCGGTCATGAAAGTGCGCAAGCTCAAGCGAGCCTTCCAGCGCCTCATCCCGGAGGGGCGGCACCTGGTGATCGGCGTGCCGTTCATCTGGCTGTTCCTGTTCTTCATGCTGCCGTTCTTCATCGTGTTGAAGATCAGCTTCGCCGAAGCCGACGTGGCGATCCCGCCGTATACCGAGATCTACAGCTACGTCGAAGACAAGATCCAGCTGGTGCTCAACCTGGCCAACTATGGCCTGTTGACCGAGGATGAGCTGTACATCTCGGCCTACCTGGGCTCGCTGAAGATGGCCTTCTTCAGTACCCTGCTATGCCTGCTGATCGGCTACCCGATGGCCTACGCCATCGCCAACGCCAAGAAGGAGACCCAGACGGTCCTGCTGCTGCTGATCATGATGCCGACCTGGACCGCGATCCTGGTCCGCGTCTATGCCTGGATGGGCATCCTCAGCAACAACGGGCTGCTCAACGGCTTCCTGCTGTGGACCGGGTTGATCGACCAGCCGCTGCAGATCCTCAACACCAACCTGGCGGTGTATATCGGCGTGGTCTATTCGTACCTGCCGTTCATGATCCTGCCGCTGTTCGCCAACCTGGTGAAGCACGACCAGAGCCTGCTGGAGGCTGCCTCTGACCTGGGTTCGAGCACCTTCAACAGCTTCTGGAAGATCACTGTGCCGCTGTCGAAAAACGGCATCATCGCCGGCTGCATGCTGGTGTTCATCCCGGTGGTGGGCGAGTTCGTGATTCCTGAACTGCTCGGCGGCCCGGAAACCCTGATGATCGGTAAAGTGCTGTGGCAGGAATTCTTCAACAACCGTGACTGGCCGGTGGCATCCGCTCTGGCGGTGGTGATGTTGGCGATCCTGATCGTCCCGATCCTGCTGTTCAACCGTAGCCAGGCCAAAGAGATGGAGGGCCGCGCATGAAACGCTTCAGTTTCTCCAAGCTGATGCTGGTGCTCGGCTTGCTGTTCATCTACCTGCCGATGCTGATCCTGGTCATCTACTCGTTCAACGCCTCCAAGCTGGTGACGGTGTGGGGTGGCTGGTCGGTGAAGTGGTACGTCGGCCTGCTCGACAACACCCAGCTGATGGGTTCGGTGATGCGCTCGCTGGAAATCGCCTGCTACACGGCGGTGGCTGCAGTGGCGCTGGGTACCCTGGCGGCCTTCGTGCTGACCCGGGTCACCCGCTTCAAGGGCCGCACGCTGTTCGGCGGCCTGGTCACCGCACCGCTGGTCATGCCCGAGGTGATCACTGGTCTGTCGCTGTTGCTGCTGTTCGTGGCCATGGCGCAGATGATCGGCTGGCCGCAGGAGCGTGGCATCGTCACCATCTGGATCGCCCACACCACGTTCTGCGCGGCGTATGTGGCGGTGGTGGTGTCGGCGCGCCTGCGTGAGCTGGACCTGTCGATCGAGGAAGCGGCGATGGACCTGGGTGCCAAGCCGTGGAAGGTGTTCTTCCTGATCACCATCCCGATGATCGCGCCATCGCTGGCGGCGGGTGGCATGATGTCGTTTGCGCTGTCGCTGGATGACCTGGTGCTGGCCAGCTTCGTATCCGGCCCTGGCTCGACCACCTTGCCGATGGAAGTATTCTCGGCGGTGCGTCTGGGAGTGAAGCCGGAAATCAACGCCGTGGCCAGCCTGATCCTGCTGTCGGTCTCGCTGGTGACCTTCTTCGTCTGGTTCTTCAGCCGCCGGGCCGAAGAAAACCGCCGCAGGGCGATTCAGCAGGCGATCGAAGAGGGTGCGGCGGCCAACGCCTCGCAGCCACAGGTCAAGCGCCCGACTCAAGTGGCCGCTTCGGCTTGATCTTGATGGCACCCTGCAGGGCTTTGGCTCTGTGGGGTGTCTGGTGCCTGCCTCAACATCTTCAGCGCCTGAGAGACCGAACGCCGCCCGCGCGGCGCATCGCGAGCTATGCTCGCTCCTACGTTTGTTTCTGGCCAGTAACGTCTGTAACAGGCGCGCGCGGCCGTCTTGTTTGTACGACGCCATACCGAGCCATGCACCAAGGCGTTCGCGCGCAAATCCCGCAGGAATAATTGGCTCGAAACAAAAGTAGGAGCGAGCGCAGCTCGCGATGCGCCGCGCGGGCGGCGCTCGGTCTCACAGGCGCTGAAATTGTTGTGGCAAGCACCTGGATGCCATAACCCCCTCTCATACCTGACGCCAGTCAGTGCCGTTTATCCAACCCTGAACTACGCTGACACTCGCATTCCAAGAATCATTTGCGCGCAAGCAAGGAGCCTGCATGACGTTGATACGTCCGCTGTCGGTCGTTTGCCTGGGGCTGCTGTACATGCTCACCGGCTGTAGCAAGGAAGAGGTCCCCGAGACCCTGCCTCGGGTTGGTGTGCAACAGGTGCAGCCCACCGATTTCGCTGCCAGGGTCACCCTGACGGGCGATGTGCAAGCACGGGTGCAGACCGACCTGTCGTTCCGCGTCGGCGGCAAGATCATTTCCCGTAGCGTTGATGTGGGCGACCACGTCAAGGCTAACCAGGTATTGGCGCGGCTCGACCCGAAAGACCTGCAGAACAATGTCGATTCGGCCAAGGCCGAGGTGTTCGCTGCCCAGGCACGGGTCACGCAGACCAGCGCCGCCTTCGTGCGCCAGCAGAAGCTGCTGCCCAAGGGCTATACCAGCCAGAGCGAGTACGATTCCGCCGAGGCCGCGCTGCGCAGCGACCAGAGCGCGCTCAAGGCTGCCCAGGCGGAACTGGCCGATGCCAAGGAGCAACTGGGCTACACCGCGCTGGTGTCCGAAGCCGATGGCGTGATCACCGCGCGCCAGGCCGAGGTCGGCCAGGTGGTGCAGGCGACCATGCCGATCTTCAGCCTGGCCCGCGACGGCGATCGCGATGCCGTGTTCAACGTCTACGAGTCGCTGCTGGTAGCGCCGCCCAGCGACGCCGGTGTCATCGTCAGCCTGCTGGACGACCCCAAGGTCCAGGCTCACGGCTTTGTTCGTGAAATCACCCCCACCGTGTCGGCACAAAGCGGCACGGTACAGGTCAAGGTGGCGCTCAAGGACGTGCCGCCAGGCATGCAGCTGGGCGCGCCGGTGACTGCCAGCACCAATGCGGTTGGGCGGCCCAGCATCGAGCTGCCGTGGTCGGCGCTGACCAAGGCGCTGCATGAGCCGGCAGTCTGGGTAGTGGGCGAGGGCGACAAGGTCGAACTGCGCAAGGTCGAGGTCAGCCGCTACCTGACCGGCAAGATCGTGGTCGCCAGCGGCCTGAAGGCCGGCGAGACCGTGGTGGTGGCCGGTAGCCAGCTGCTGCACCCCGGCATGCAAGTAGAGAAGGTCGATGCCAAGGCCAAGGGGGGCGTGCTATGAAGCGCCTGCTGATACTGTCGGCCGGCCTGCTGCTGGCTGCCTGCGGTAGCGAGGAAGAAACGCCCGAGCCGATCCGGCCGGTACTGTCGGTCAAGGTGGAGCCACAGGTGCAGTCGCAGCTTGGCCGCTTCGCTGGCGTTATCCAGGCGCGCTTCGAAAGCACCTTGGGCTTCCGCGTCGGCGGCCGCATTGCCCGGCGTTGGCTGGATGTGGGCGCCCAGGTGAAGCCAGGCGACACCCTGGCCACGCTCGACCCCACCGACCAGCAGAACCAGCTGCGCGCCGCCGAAGGCGACCTGGCCAAGGTGCAGGCGCAGTGGATCAATGCCCAGGCTGATGCCCGCCGCCAGCAACAGCTGTATGACCGCGGCGTTGGCGCCCAGGCCCAGCTGGATATTGCCCAGACCAACCTGAAAACCACCAGCGCAGCGCTGGAACAGGCGCGCTCTGCGCTTAGCCAGGCTCGTGACCAGCTCGACTACAGTACCTTGCGCACCGACCACGCCGCAGTGATCACGGCTTGGCAGGCCGAGGCCGGGCAAACCGTTACCGCTGGCCAGTCTGTGGTCACCCTGGCCCGGCCGGACGTGAAAGAGGCCGTGATCGACTTGCCCATCGGCCTTGCCGAGCAGTTGAACAAGGACCTGACCTTCACCGTCGCCTCGCAACTCGACCCGACCATCAACACCACGGCCACCCTGCGCGAACTGGAGCCCCAGGCCGATGCCGCTACCCGTACCCGCCGCGCCCGGCTGACGCTGGCGAGCACACCGGCCGCCTTCCACCTGGGCACTGCGATCAGTGTGACCCTGAGCTCGCAAGTGTCCCCGCGGAGCGAGCTGCCGTTGAGTGCCTTGTTGGAGCGTGACGGCAAGACCCAGGTCTGGGTGATCGACCCCCAGCAGAAGACCGTGGGCACACGTGACGTCACCCTGATCGACCGTACTGCCGACAGCATCGTCCTGGCTTCGGGCGTGCAGCCTGGCGAGCGTGTGGTGACGGCGGGCGTTAACAGCCTCAAGCCTGGCCAGAAGGTCACCTTCGACGAGGATGCGCAATGAAAGGAAGCTTCAACCTGTCCGAATGGGCACTCAAGCATCAATCGTTCGTCTGGTACCTGATGTTCGTCGGTCTGCTGATGGGCATTTTCTCGTACTTCAACCTCGGCCGTGAGGAAGACCCGTCGTTCACCATCAAGACCATGGTGATCCAGACCCGCTGGCCGGGCGCGACCCAGGACGAAACCCTCTACCAGATCACCGACCGTATCGAGAAGAAGCTCGAAGAGCTGGACTCCCTCGACTACACCAAGAGCTACACCCGCCCGGGCGAATCCACGGTGTACGTGTACCTGCGCGACACCACCAAGGCCAAGGACATCCCGGAAATCTGGTACCAGGTGCGCAAGAAGATCCAGGACATCCGCGGCCAGTTCCCGCAGGGTATCCAGGGGCCCGGGTTCAACGACGAATTCGGCGACGTGTTCGGTACGATATACGCCTTCACCGCCGACGGCCTGACCCTGCGTCAGCTGCGAGACTACGTGGAACAGGCGCGGGCCGAAGTGCGCGATGTGCCCAACATCGGCAAGATCGAATTTATCGGTACCCAGGACGAAGTGCTGTACCTGAACTTCTCGACCCGCAAGCTGGCAGCCCTGGGCATCGACCAGCGCCAGGTCATGCAGGCCCTGCAACAGCAGAACGCGGTGACCCCGGCCGGGGTGATCGAAGCTGGCCCCGAACGCATTTCGGTGCGCACCACCGGGCAGTTCGCCTCGGAAAAGGACCTGCAGACCGTCAACCTGAAGATCAACGACCGCTTCTTCCGCCTGGCCGACATCGCCGACATCCAGCGCGGCTACGTCGACCCGCCGTCGCCGATGTTCCGCTACAACGGCCAGACTGCCATTGGCCTGGCCATCGGCATGAAGGCCGGTGGCAACATGCAGGTATTTGGCGCAGCGCTGAAAAAGCGCATGGACCGGGTGATCGAAGACTTGCCGGTCGGCGTTGGCGTGCACACCGTGTCGGACCAGGCGGTGGTGGTCAAGCAGGCGGTCGGCGGCTTCACCAGCGCACTGTTCGAAGCGGTGGTGATCGTACTGGCGGTGAGCTTCGTCAGCCTTGGCATGCGCGCTGGCCTGGTGGTGGCCTGCTCGATTCCCCTGGTGCTGGCGATGGTGTTCGTGTTCATGGAATACAGCGGCATCACCATGCAGCGGATTTCGCTGGGGGCGCTGATCATTGCGCTTGGCTTGCTGGTGGACGATGCGATGATCACCGTGGAGGTGATGGTCACGCGGCTGGAGATGGGTGAAAGCAAGGAGCAGGCGGCGACCTTTGCCTATACCTCGACGGCATTCCCCATGCTGACCGGTACCCTGGTCACTGTGGCCGGCTTCGTGCCGATCGGCCTCAACGCCAGTTCTGCCGGCGAGTACACCTATACCTTGTTTGCGGTCATCGCCGTGGCCTTGCTGGTTTCGTGGATCGTGGCCGTGTTCTTCGCCCCGGTGCTAGGTGTGCACATTCTCAGCAGCAGTAAGCTGAAAGCCCATGAAGCCGAGCCGGGGCGGGTCGGCAGGGCGTTTGAAGGGGGGCTGGTGTGGTGCATGCGCCATCGCTGGCTGACCATCATCGGCACCATCCTGCTGTTTGCCCTGTCGCTGTTCAGCATGCGCTTCGTGCAGAACCAGTTCTTCCCCTCGTCCGACCGCCCGGAGATTCTGGTCGACCTGAACCTGCCGCAGAACGCCTCGATCGAGGAGACGCGCAAGGTGGTCGACCGCTTCGAGGCGCGCATCAAGGACGACCCCGACCTGGTGCACTGGAGCACCTACATTGGCCAGGGCGCCATTCGCTTCTACCTGCCGCTCGACCAACAGTTGCAGAACCCGTATTACGCGCAGCTGGTGATCGTCAGCAAGGGCTTCGAAGAGCGCCAGGGCATGATGGAGCGCTTGCAGAAGATTTTGCATGAAGAGTTCGTCGGTGTCGGCACCAACGTGCAATCGCTGGAAATGGGTCCGCCGGTGGGCCGACCGATCCAGTACCGGGTCAGCGGGGCCAGTATCGATGAGGTGCGCAAGCATGCCATCGACCTGGCCACCATGCTCAACCAGAACGAGCATATTGGCGAAATGATCTATGACTGGAATGAGCCTGGTAAGGTGCTGCGCGTGGAAATCGCCCAGGACAAGGCGCGCCAGTTGGGGCTGTCGTCAGAAGACGTGGCCAATGTGATGAACAGCATTGTCAGTGGCGTGAATATCACCCAGGTCAACGACAACATCTACCTGGTCAACGTGGTCGCCCGCGCCGAGGACAGCGAGCGCGGTTCGCCCGATACCCTGCAGAACCTGCAGATACTCACCCCCAACGGCACCTCGATCCCGCTGCTGTCGTTCGCCACCGTGCGCTACGAGCTGGAGCAGCCGCTGGTGTGGCGCCGCGACCGCAAGCCGACCATCACCATCAAGGCCTCGGTCAACGGCGATATCCAGCCCACCGACCTGGTGGCCCAGCTGAAACCGAACATCGACGAGTTCGCCAGCAAGCTGCCGGTCGGTTACGAAGTAGCCACTGGCGGTACGGTGGAGGAAAGCGGCAAGGCGCAGGGACCGATCGCCAAGGTCATCCCGTTGATGCTGTTCCTCATGGCGACTTTCCTGATGATCCAGCTGCACAGCGTGCAGAAGCTGTTCCTGGTGGTCAGCGTGGCACCGCTGGGGCTGATTGGTGTGGTGTTGGCGCTGGTGCCTACGGGCACGCCGATGGGCTTTGTGGCGATCCTCGGTATCCTGGCGCTGGCGGGCATCATCATTCGTAACTCGGTGATCCTGGTGACCCAGATCGACGAGTTCGAAGCGCAGGGTTATTCACCCTGGGATGCTGTAATGGAAGCCACCAACCACCGGCGCCGGCCGATCCTGCTGACGGCGGCGGCGGCGAGCCTGGGCATGATCCCGATTGCTCGCGAAGTGTTCTGGGGGCCGATGGCCTACGCCATGATTGGCGGCATCATCAGTGCAACGCTGCTGACGCTGCTGTTCCTGCCGGCGCTGTACGTGGCCTGGTACAAGATCCGCGAGCCTGAGCATACGACCAAGCCCCAACACTGACCCTCCGTAGGAGCGGGCTTGCCCCGCGAACACCGGCAAAGCCGGTGCCAGGCTCCTCGGCGCCTGGCACCGGCTTTGCCGGTGTTCGCGGGGCAAGCCCGCTCCTACAAAGGCTCCGTGCCCATCTCGAAAAATGGTTATATAAACATTCTTAAACAGTATTTTTAAGAATAACCCAGCCTCACTACTATTGCCCTCAAGCCAGGCAATAACCCCCCTTCAAATCCCTGCCCGGCACCCTCACTCCAAGGAGAACGAGCATGAGTGCATCGCTGCGTAGCATCGACGGTCAGGACGAAGCCACCATTCTGCGTGAGATCCAGAGCGCCTTGCGCGACCTGCGTTTCGGTGCGGTGGAAATCACCGTGCACAACGCCCAGGTGGTGCAGATCGAACGCAAGGAGAAGTTCCGCCTGCAGCAGCCCGGCAACAAGCCTGGCTGATTCGCGCCACAACATTCAAAAACTAGAAAAATGCCAATCGGGAGCTTCACCATGTCCATCCGCCGTTATGCGCTCGCCGCCCTGGCCAGTGCTGTTTTTGCCGGTTCCGCCGTCGCCAAGGACTACGAACTGCTGAACGTGTCCTACGACCCGACCCGTGAGCTGTACCAGCAGTACAACGCCGAGTTCATCAAGCACTGGCAACAGGCCCATCCGGGCGATCAGGTGAAGATCCAGCAATCCCACGGTGGCTCGGGCAAGCAGGGCCGTGCGGTGATCGACGGCCTGCGCGCCGATGTGGTGACCCTGGCCCTGGCCGGTGACATCGACGAAATCGCCAAGCTCGGCAAGACCCTGCCGGACAACTGGCAGACCCGCCTGCCGGATGCCAGCACCCCGTACACCTCGACCATCGTGTTCCTGGTACGCAAGGGCAACCCGAAAGGCATCAAGGACTGGGGCGACCTGATCAAGAAGGACGTCTCGGTCATCACCCCCAACCCGAAAACCTCTGGCGGCGCCCGCTGGAACTTCCTCGCCGCCTGGGCCTATGGCCTGAAGACCGGCGGTAGCGAAGACAAGGCCAAGGCCTATGTGCAGGAGCTGTTCAAGCACGTGCCGGTGCTGGATACCGGCGCTCGCGGCTCGACCATCACCTTCGTCAACAACGGCCAGGGCGACGTGTTGCTGGCCTGGGAAAACGAAGCCTTCCTGGCACTGAAGGAAGACGGTGGCGCCGACAAGTTCGACATCGTCGTGCCGTCGCTGTCGATCCTCGCCGAGCCGCCAGTGGCAGTGGTCGACAAGAACGCCGAGAAGAAGGGCAATACCGAGATTGCCACCGAATACCTCAAGCACCTGTACAGCCCGGCCGGGCAGAAGATCGCTGCCGAGAACTTCTACCGCCCGCGTGATGAAAAGGTGGCTGCCGAGTTCGGCAAGCAATTCCCTAAACTGGACCTGGTGACCATCGACAAGGACTTTGGTGGCTGGAAGACTGCACAACCCAAGTTCTTCAATGATGGCGGTGTGTTCGACCAGATCTATCAGGCACAGTAAGGGCCAAGGAAAAGCGGGGCCGCTTTGCGGCCCATCGCAGCGGTTCGTCGCCACGACAAGCCAGCTCCCACAGGGATCGCACAGCCTTCAGGCCTGTGGTAATCCTGTGGGAGCTGGCTTGTCGTGGCGACGAACCGCTGCGATGGGCTGCAGAGCAGCCCCGGGATTTAAAAGCCTGCACCGGCCCGGGATTGTTTCCAGGCCAAGTGCATTAAACCAGGGATATTTATGTCACGTCGCATTTCCCCCGTCATACCCGGCTTCGGGCTGACGCTGGGCTACACCTTGGTGTACCTCAGCCTGATCGTGCTGATACCGCTGGCGGCCATGTTCATCCATGCCTCGCAGCTTACCTTCGAGCAATTCTGGAACGTCATCAGCGCGCCGCGGGTGATCGCCGCGCTCAAGCTGAGTTTCGGCACCGCCCTGTTCGCCGCCATCATCAATGGTGTGATCGGTACCCTGCTGGCCTGGGTGCTGGTGCGCTACACCTTCCCCGGGCGCAAGATCATCGACGCGATGATCGACCTGCCGTTCGCCTTGCCCACCGCCGTTGCCGGTATTGCCCTGACCGCCCTGTACGCGCCTGCAGGCTGGGTCGGTCAGTTCGCCACCGACCTGGGCTTCAAGATCGCCTATACGCCGCTGGGCATCACTTTGGCGCTGACCTTCGTCACCCTGCCGTTCGTGGTGCGCACGGTGCAGCCGGTGCTGGCGGACATCCCCCGTGAAGTCGAAGAAGCCGCGGCATGCCTGGGCGCGAAACCGTTGCAGGTGTTCCGCCATATTCTCGCGCCAGCGCTGCTGCCAGCGTGGCTGACCGGTTTCGCCCTGGCCTTCGCCCGTGGCGTTGGCGAATACGGTTCGGTGATCTTCATCGCCGGCAACATGCCAATGAAGACCGAGATCCTGCCGTTGCTGATCATGGTCAAGCTCGACCAGTACGACTACACCGGCGCCACTGCCATCGGCGTGCTGATGCTGGTGGTTTCCTTCATCCTGCTGCTGCTGATCAACCTGCTGCAGCGCCGCATCGAAACCCCTTGAAGGAGGCCGCATGTCCAGTTCAACCCTGAGTGCAAGCGCCGCCGCCAACGCCGCCCGGCGTGGCAGCGCCACCTCGCGGCGCGTCCTGATCGGCCTTGGCTGGCTGGTGTTCGCGCTGTTCCTGTTACTGCCGCTGGTGATCGTGGTGTCGCAGGCGCTGAAGAACGGCTTCGGCACCTTTTTCGAGGCGATCTTCGAGCCTGATGCCTTGTCGGCGCTCAAGCTCACCTTGCTCGCCGTGGTCATCTCGGTGCCGCTGAACCTGGTGTTCGGTGTCAGCGCCGCCTGGTGCGTGAGCAAATACAGCTTCCGCGGCAAGAGCATCCTGGTGACCCTGATCGACCTGCCGTTCTCGGTGTCGCCGGTGATCGCGGGCCTGGTCTACGTGCTGATGTTCGGCGCGCAAGGCCTGTTCGGCCCCTGGCTGCAGGACCACGACATCCAGATCGTATTCGCCTTGCCGGGCATCGTCCTGGCAACCATCTTCGTCACCGTGCCGTTCGTGGCCCGTGAGCTGATCCCGCTGATGCAGGAGCAGGGCACGCAGGAGGAAGAAGCCGCGCGCCTGCTCGGCGCCAACGGCTGGCAGATGTTCTGGCACGTGACCCTGCCGAACATCAAATGGGGCCTGATCTACGGCGTGGTGCTGTGCACCGCGCGGGCCATGGGCGAGTTTGGCGCGGTGTCGGTGGTGTCGGGCCATATCCGCGGCGTGACCAACACCTTGCCGCTGCATGTGGAGATCCTTTACAACGAGTACAACCACGTCGCGGCCTTCAGCGTGGCCAGCCTGTTGCTGATCCTGGCGCTCTTCATCCTGCTGCTCAAGCAGTGGAGCGAGAACCGTATTAACCGCCTGCGCCACAGCGCCGCGGAGGAATGATTCATGTCGATCGAAGTTCGTAATGTCAGCAAGCGTTTCAACAGCTTCCAGGCCCTGAACGCCATCAACCTGGACATCAACAGCGGCGAGCTGGTGGCCCTGCTTGGCCCGTCTGGCTGCGGCAAGACCACCCTGCTGCGCATCATCGCCGGCCTGGAGACCCCGGACCAGGGCAACATCGTGTTCCATGGCGAGGACGTGTCCGGCCACGACGTGCGTGATCGCAACGTCGGTTTCGTGTTCCAGCACTACGCGCTGTTCCGCCACATGAGTGTGTTCGACAACGTCGCCTTTGGCCTGCGCATGAAGCCCAAGGGCGAGCGCCCGAGCGAAAGCAAGATTGCCGAGAAGGTCCACGAACTGCTGAACATGGTGCAATTGGACTGGCTGTCCGACCGCTATCCCGAGCAGCTGTCCGGTGGCCAGCGCCAGCGTATCGCCCTGGCCCGTGCCCTGGCGGTGGAGCCCAAGGTGCTGCTGCTGGACGAGCCGTTCGGTGCGCTCGACGCCAAGGTGCGCAAGGAACTGCGCCGCTGGCTGGCGCGGCTGCACGAGGACATCAACCTGACTTCGGTATTCGTCACCCACGACCAGGAGGAAGCCATGGAAGTGGCCGACCGCATCGTGGTGATGAACAAGGGCGTGATCGAGCAGATCGGCTCGCCAGGCGAGGTGTACGAGCAGCCGGCCAACGATTTCGTCTACCACTTCCTTGGTGATTCCAACCGCCTGGCCTTGAGCGAGGGGCACCATGTGCTGTTCCGCCCGCACGAGGTGTCGCTGTCGCGGCATGAGACCGAGGGCCACCATGCGGCCGAGGTGCGCGATATCCGGCCTTTGGGCGCCACGACGCGGGTGACACTGAAGGTGGAAGGGCAGAGCGAGCTGATCGAGGCCGAGGTGGTCAAGGATCACGACAGCCTGACTGGGCTGGCACGCGGGGAGACGCTGTTCTTCCGGCCGAAAGTCTGGCAGAAGGTGGCGGATATCTGAGCCAATTCAAGTAGATAAAACCCGGGCCCGTTCCCGGGTTTTTTTGTGCTCAAGCCTTGCGCGACCCCTGTAGGAGCGGGCTTGCCCCGCGATCGAGGGCGCAGCCCTCGCGGCAATCTGATGCCTTGCGCGAATATTTCATATGCCCTCAAAGCATCGCCTGATCGCTGTTTACCCACACCCCGCAAAACCCGCGGCCTAGAGCCTACCCGGCAAAATCATTATTCTTAAAAGATCTAACTTTAATTTTAAACATTACTTTAAGAGATAAGCCCTTGGCCCCGATGATTCAGCCACACACCTGAATCAAGAACCCCAGGAGTTTGATCAATGGGTAATGTCCAGTCGGCCGTCAGGGCCTACGACCAGCCATGGCGCCCGAGCCCGGGTGATCTGGTCGAGCTTGGACGGACGCTTCGCCTGCCGTTGGGCCAGCTGCGCCTGCAACGCACCCCGGTCAGCGGCCTCAAACGCCGTGACAAGCTGGCGCTAGGCCTGCTGGTGCTGGCCCTGCACGGCGCCGCTGCCTACTGGGTCAGCCAGGCGCCCACGCCCGCGCTGCCCATCGTGCCGCCGCAGATACCGCCCATGACCATCGAGTTCGCCGCGCCCGCGCCGCCCGTGGTGCAGCCACCTCCGCCAGCCCCGGCGCCACCCGTGGTCGAGCCGCCACCACCGGTCATCGACGAGCTGGCCGCCAAGCCAAAGCCTAAGCCGAAACCCGTGCCCAAGCCCGCGGCCCAGCAACCGCCCAAGCCCCAGCCGAAACCGGTCGAAGCGCCGCCACCTGCGCCCGTCGCCGCCCCGGCACCGCCCGCGCCACCCGCGCCGGCACCGGTCACGCCGCCATCGGCCAACGCCGCGTACCTGAAGAACCCGGCGCCGGAGTACCCGCAGATGGCCCTGCGCCGTGGCTGGGAAGGCACCGTGCTGCTGCGCGTCGAGGTGCTGCCCAGCGGCAAGCCGGGGCAGATCCAGATCCAGCACAGCAGCGGCCGCGATGCCCTCGACGCCGCCGCGCTGGCTGCGGTCAAGCGCTGGAGCTTCGTCCCCGCCAAGCAGGGCGACGTGGCCCAGGCCGGCTGGGTCAGCGTGCCGATCGATTTCAAGCTTCGTTAACCTTTTCGCAGAACACAGGAAGACACCCTCATGAGCCTGCTGGCATCCCCCCTCGAATCCGTTGAAAGCGCAGTCATCTGGCTGCTGGTCGGTTTTTCCGTCGTCACCTGGGGCCTGGCCCTGGTCAAGGTCGCGCAGTTCATACGGCTGAAGAACCAGGACAAGCGCTTCCACCAGCAGTTCTGGGCCGCATCGAGCCTCGACTCGGCGGCGGAAATCAGCCACGAGCTGCCTGGCCCGGCCGCCCGCGTCGCTCAGTCCGGCTATGCCGCGATCGCTGTCGGTGAAGCGCACGCCAGTGACCTGAGCCATGCCATCAACCATCAGGACCGCCTTGAACGCGCCCTGCGCCAGCAGATCGTGCGTGAGCGCCGTTCGCTGGAAACCGGCCTGGCCGTGGTCGCCAGTATCGGCAGCACCTCGCCCTTCATCGGCCTGTTCGGCACCGTGTGGGGCATCATGGAAGCGCTCAAGGGCATCAGCGCGGCAGGTTCCGCCAGCCTGGAAACCGTGGCCGGGCCGATCGGCGCGGCGCTGGTCGCCACCGGTGTGGGTATCGCCGTCGCGGTGCCGGCGGTACTGGTCTACAACTACTTCCTGCGCCGCCTCAAGCTGACCGCGGCCGACCTCGATGACTTCGCCCACGACTTCTACAGCCTGGCGCAGAAGAGTGCCTTCCGCGTGCTGGTGCACCCGGCCGTGCACAAGGCTCAAGGCGGTTTCACCCAGCCGGTGAAGGAGGCGTCCTGACATGGCCTTTTCGACCCAGGACAGCGACGAAGTCCTCAGTGAAATCAACGTCACGCCGCTGGTAGACGTCATGCTGGTGCTGCTGGTGGTGTTCATCGTCACCGCGCCACTGCTGACCAACGCCATCCCGATCAACCTGCCCAAAACCGAGGCCGTGGCCCCGGTGGAGCAGAAAGACCCGCTGGTGGTGAGCATCGACGGTGGCGGCAAACTGTTCATCAACAAGGACGAGATCCAGCCGGACCTGCTGGAAACCCGCCTCAAGGCAGCCAAGGACAAGGACGTCGATGTGCGCGTGCAACTGCAGGCCGACGATGGCGTGAACTATGGCGAAGTGGCGCGGGCCATGGCGGCGATCGAGCGCGCCGGGATCAGCAAACTGGCGGTAATAACTGCACGGTAATCTTCACCCTCTTCAGGCAAGTGCTTAGGGGCCACATCTCTTGGCAGGGGTTGGCCCTTTCTTTTTGTCTGTCATCTGTATTTATTTTTTGGTTATTAATAAATAGCTTCTTATTCCTTTACGATTATAACTGCCTCCCTATACTGGTCCCCAAGCACGCAAACTTACTGGAGGCGTCCCCATGCGCAATGAGTCGATTCGTTACCTGATTGTGCCGGGCTGGCAAGGATCGCCAGACAATCATTGGCAGAGTCACTGGCAGCGCACGCTGCCCAACAGCGCCCGAGTCGAGCAGCAAGACTGGCTCACCCCCCAGCGCCGCGATTGGGTGCATGCGCTGGAGCAGGCGATTGTCGCCGAACGCTCGCCGGTGATTCTGATTGCTCATAGCCTCGGTTGCGTCACTGTCGCCCATTGGGCTGCACAGGCCAGCCCAGCCCTGTTGCGGCGGGTGCGCGGCGCATTGCTGGTGGCCCCGGCGGATGTCGAGCGGCCCACCTGCGCGCCGGCCTTGCGCAACTTCGCGCCGATTCCGCTGCAGGCCCTGCCGTTCCCCAGCCAGGTGGTCAGCTCCGACAACGATCCGGCAGTGAGCGTGCCGCGTGCCTTGTACCTGGCCCAGGCCTGGGGCGCCGAGGCGGGCCTGCTGAGCAATGCCGGGCACATCAACGTGAAGTCCGGGCATGAGCGCTGGGAACAAGGCTTCGCCTACCTGTATCGCTTGCAAAGCCGGGTCGAGCAGCGCGCATTGCGCCGCGCCTGATCCATCCCAACCGTTCACCCTTTGCCTGACGCCCGGCCACCGATGGCCTTGGGCGGGAGTTCGTCATGACTGTTCAAAACCCGTTCGGCCAGCCGTTGCTGACCTTCCCTGAGCTGGACAAGAGCCCCCTTAGCATCCGCGCCAAGGCGCTGGTGTTCATCGACCCGCGCTCGCAGCAGTTGCGCCAGGCCCTGGAGCAGCTGGCGCCGCAACCGGTACCGGTGCTGATCCGCGGCGAGACCGGTACCGGCAAGGAACTGCTGGCACGGCAGATCCACCGGGCCAGCGACCGTCCCGGCCTGTTCGTCTCGGTCAATTGCGCGGCCATCAGCCCGACCTATGCCGATGCCGAGTTGTTCGGCTACAGCGCCGGCAGCCAGGGCGGTACGGCCAGCAGCCGCGCCGGCTGGTTTGGCTCAGCCAATGGCGGCACCTTGTACCTGGACGAGATCGCCGACTTGCCGTTGGCGATCCAGGGCAAGCTGCTGGCAGCCTTGGAAAACCGCGAGGTCACCCGTGTCGGCGCGCAGCAACCGCAGCCGGTGGACGTGCGCCTGGTGACCGCGACCAGCATCGACCTGGCGCGGGTAGTGAAGGCCGGGCGCTTCAACGAGCGCCTGTACCAGTACCTGCGCGAGGGCGCGCTGGATCTGCCGCCGCTGCGCGAGCGCCCGGGCGACATCCTGCCATTGGCCGAGTATTTCGTGGGCATCTACAGCGTGCGCCTGCAGCGCCCGCTGGCGTTGATCAGCGAGGCCGCGCAGCAGGTGCTGGAGGCGCATGCCTGGCCGGGCAACACCCGCGAACTGGAGAACGTGATCCACTTCGCGCTGTTGGTGAACGACGGCGACGAGCTGCTGCCGGAGGACCTCGATCTGCTCAACCCCGCAGGCTAGACGAGCTAATAAGCAAACTGGATGGTGGCAGATTGTTTTTGGAATAAGCAGCTAATTAAAAGATATTGTTACGGAATAAAATATCTCGGTATCGTCCGCCTCAAGCCCGCCAGTGAAACGGTTGGGCACCCGAATTCGCCATCCGCGATGGCTCAGATCCAGAATAAGGAACACCATGAAGAAGACCCTGCTGACCACTGCCCTGGCCGCCGCCCTGTCGTTCGCTGGCCTGGCCTGCGCCGCCGAGAAACTGGTGGTTGCCGCTACCCCGGTACCGCACGCCGAGATCCTTGAGCTGATCAAGCCGACCCTGGCCAAGGAAGGTGTGGACCTGCAGATCAAAGTCTTCACTGACTACGTGCAGCCGAACGTGCAGGTTGACCAGAAGCGCCTGGACGCCAACTACTTCCAGACCCTGCCGTACCTGCAGAACTTCAACGAAGGCAAGGGCACCCACCTGGAAACCGTGGTCGGCGTGCACGTCGAGCCGTTCGGTGGCTACTCGAAGAAGGTCAAGAGCCTGAGCGAGCTGAAAGAAGGCGCCAGCGTTGCCATCCCGAACGAGGGCAGCAACAGCGGTCGCGCCCTGCTGCTGCTGCAGAAGGCCGGCCTGATCACCCTGAAGGACCCGAAGAACGCCCTGGCGACCCCGAAAGACATCGCCGAGAACCCGAAGAAGCTGAAGTTCCGCGAGCTTGAGTCGGCCATGCTGCCGCGCGTGCTCGACCAGGTCGACCTGGACATGATCAACACCAACTACGCCCTGGAAGCCGGCCTGAACCCGGCCAAGGATGCGCTGGTGATCGAAGGCAGCGACTCGCCGTACGTGAACTTCCTGGTAGCTCGCCCGGACAACAAGGACAGCGAAGCCATCCAGAAGCTGGCCAAGGCACTGACCAGCCCTGAGGTGAAGGAATTCATCGCCAAGAAGTACCAGGGTGCGGTATTGCCTGCGTTCTGATTCTTTGATGGCTGTATGAAAACGCCGACGCATTTGCGTCGGCGTTTTTGTGTGTGGCTGGCTTCACCGGCCTCTTCGCGGGGCAGCCCGCTCCCACAGGTACAGCGTTGCCGGTGAGGCCGATGCGATCCCTGTGGGAGCGGGCATGCCCCGCGAAAGGGCCGGTACAGGCCTACGCGGACCCGGCCCTACCCAAGGCCCTGCGCAGTGCCAGCAGCCACAGCAGTTGTTCGTTCGAATCAGGTGAGCAAGGGCTGTTCATCATTATCGTCCTTGTTGGTGATGGCCATGCAAGTCACAGTCTGAAACGTTTTGAGGAGCGTGTTGCAGAAAAGTTTCACGCGGCGTCGTTCAACTCAGGATTTGCGCGGCAGCCAGTTCAGCAGAAACTCGTTTACCACCTGCGGGTTCTCCAGGCTGGAGATATGCCCAGCAAACGGTATCTGCGCCGCCAGGCAGCCAATGATCCGCGACATCTCGTTCGACTCTTCAGGCGGCCGCGGAATGTCCTGGTCACCGCAGACCACAATAGTCTTGTCACCTTTGAGTTCACCCAGCCGCTCCAGCAGGTCGGGCCGCCCGAAGATCACCCGTCCCATCGGGTCGAGTCTGTTGCGAATCACCTCGGCGCTGCTTGCCTTTAATGCCGCCCGAAAGCTTTCTCGAATTTCGGGCACTGTCTGCCCGCCAGCATGGAAGAAGATCGGCACGATGATATCCAGCAGTGGGTCCGGGAAGAAACCTGCCTCGCTCGCCGCATCCAGCATGGCGAAGTACTTCAGCCGGGTCGCCTCGGGTTCGGCACCGAGATAGGTGTCCATCAGGACCAGGCGATCGACCCGTTCGGGGTTTTCGATAGCCAGCTGAGCACCCCACATGCCACCGACCGACAGGCCAACGAGGTGGCACTGGGCGATGTCCAGCGCGTCCAGCAGTGCCAGATGCTGACGGGCCAGTGCGCTCATGTCGGTGGTGGTGGCGGGTGGGGCAGCGGAGTCGCCGTGGCCCCAGAGCTCGGGGACGATGACCCGGAAGTGCTGTGACAGGGCCTCGATCTGGGGCTGCCACATTTCGGCCGACCACAGGTAGCTGTGGCCGAGCAGCACTGGGAAGCCCTGGCCTTGGTCGACATAGCTCATGCGTGCGCCGTCGATTTCGATGAAGTGTTTTTGCATGGATAAGTCTCTGCAGAAAGTTTCAAGGGGTTTCAAGATTACTCACGGGCGCCGGGAACAAGCCTGAGGGTGCTCTGCGCCGGGATCACGGCCATCTGCGCCCGCTGGTACTTCCCTTCGACATACCCTTCGGCCTGGTCCGCGAAATGCCGGTCGAATGGCACGCCGCTCTGTCCCACCGGATTGCTGGTCAATGCCTGGCCAGCATCCGCGAAATCGATCAGGCGCCGGGTCGACGGGCCGTAGGTCACCGGCCACGGCGCCGGGCCAATCTTCGCCGACAGGTTGTTGGGAACCTCATGGGTGCCGGGGGCGGCAAACGGGCCGACATTGAACAGCAGGTTCAGTGGCTTTTTCGCGCCCAGTGGGTGGTTGTGGGTCAGGGTATGGGCCTTGCCCCATTGCCAGCTGGCCGGGTCCTTGCCGAGGGTCTCACGCAAGTGGCCAAGGCTCTTCTGCCAGGCCACTCGCACGATGGCGGTGCGGTCAGTGCGCTGGCTGGCGCCGCGGGTGTTCCACCAGGGCGAATCGGCGTCGGCGGCCAGGCGCGGCAGTGCGGCATCGATGGCGCGGGTGCTGATCAGCACCGGGAACCAGGTGTCGCCCAGTTCATCATGCAGCGCGGCATAGGCCAGCTCGTAGAGGAACTGGTTGAACAGTGTGGAGCTGGTGGAGTCCAGCGGATAGTCGCCGCGCCAGGCGGCCAGCTGTTCGACCAGTTCCTTTTCCTCGTCACCCTGGGCGATCTGGCGCAGGGTCGCCAACAAGGGCGCCAAGGTACGGGGGCCGTAATCGCTGGCTGTATCAAGCTGCAACGCCTGGCTGTTCCGCATGTCCCATTTCACCTCCGGGTTGGCCAGTTGGCGATCGAGCTGGCGGCCACGGTCGGGGAGGTTGTAATAGCCGGGTATCGGCACCACGGCCGGTGGCTGGTAATTGGCCGAGACGATATAGCCGCTGGCCGGGTTCTCCTGCTGCGGGTTGACGCTGAACGGGTAGAAACCGCGTTTGTCGGCCTGGCTGCTGGCTCCGTCGAGGATAAACGCCGGGTTCACACCGTCCGGGCGGATCGGCAACTTCGCCGCCGCCCACCAGCCAATATCGCCACGGGCATTGGCCCAGACGAAATTCAGCCCCGGTGCCTGCACCTTGGCCGCCGCTTCGCGCATCTTGCCCAGGGTGTCGGCGCGATTGAGCTGGTAGAAGCCTTCGAGGATCGGGTTCTCGGTTTCGAGGAATGCCCACCACATGGCAATCGGCGTGGCCCCGGCCGTGGCGCCGAGGACTTCGTTGACGATCGGCCCGTGCGGTGAGCGGCGCAGGTTGATGGTGAGCGGTTGCTCGCCTTTGACTGCAATCTGCTGCTCGGTCTTCTCCAGAGTGCGCCACTGGCCATCGACCATGACCTGGTCAGCGTTGGCAGGGTTGGTCTTTTCTGCGATCAGGTCGACGTCATCGTTCTGGAACATGGTCAGGCTCCAGCCGAAGTCACGGTTGTGGCCCAGCATTGCGAACGGGTTCAGCGCCTGGAAGTAGCCATACAGGTTGAAACCTGGTGCTGACAGTTCGGCCTCGTACCAAACGGCGGGCACGGCAAAACTGATGTGCGGGTCGCCGGCCAGCAAGGGTTTGCCGCTGCGGGTACGGCTGCCGGAAACGGCCCAGGCGTTGCTGCCTTCGAACTGCGGGATGCCGGCTTCGACCAGCGCTTCGTGGCTGGCGCGGGCCACGGCTTCGAGGCTTTGCCAGTCGGCTGCAGCCAGTGGCGTGCCCAGTGCGCCCTGCGGTTGCCAGTCGAGATCGAAGATCTTCAGGTATTGAGGACCAAGCTGGTCGCGGATGTAGGTCAGCGCAGGTTCGGTGCGGAAGGCGGCTGCGAAGCTGTAGGCCAGGTAGCCGGCGATGCTCAGGGTGTCTTCGGCAGTGAACGGCCGTGGCGTGATGCCGATCAGGTCGAACTCCATCGGCTTGGGGTGGCTGGCCTGCCAGGCATTGACGCCCTCAAGGTAGGCCTGCAAGGCCTGCCAGGCGGGTGACTGGTGGTCCTGACGCTGAGCCATCAACGCGGCCTGTTCGCGAATGCGCAGGCTGCGGAACAGGGTGTCGGTGGGCAACAGTTTGTCGCCCAGCACTTCGGCCAGCTCGCCGCGGGCCAGGCGGCGCATGATCTCCATCTGGAACAATCGGTCCTGGGCATGCACGTAGCCCAGGGCGCGGTACAGGTCCGCTTCGCTCTGCGCTTGCAGGTGGGGCACGCCACGGGCGTCGTAGCGCACGCTGACCGGCGCCTGCAAGCCGGCGATGGCCACTTCGCCCTCGCGCTGTGGCAACTTGCCGTGCACATACCAGTAACCGGCACCAGCGGCCACGGCGACGACTACTGCCAACAGGGTCAGGCTGCGCTTCATCGAGACTCCTTGTGCATTCGAGCGGAAAGTGTGGTCCGATCATCGACGGATTCGCGAACAGAGCATAGCCCCCGGAAGGAGTTTCCATGTCCCTCAGCGAAAAACAGAAAATGCTTACAGGCCAGCTATATCACGCCGGCTGCCCCGAGCTGCAGGCCGAGCAGATCGCCAACAAGCACTGGATGCACCGCTACAACAACAGCGTCGAATTGCTCAACGACGCGCGCAACGGCCTGCTGGCCGAGCACTTCGGCCATGTTGGCGAAGGCACGGTAATCCGCCCACCGTTCTACTGCGACTACGGCTACAACATCAGCGTCGGGCGCAACACGTTCATGAACTTCAACTGCGTGATCCTCGACGTGGTGCCGGTATGCATCGGCGACGACTGCCAGATCGGACCCAACGTGCAGATCTATACGGCCGACCACCCGCTCGACCCCGAAGTGCGCCGTAGCGGGCTGGAGAGCGGCCGGCCGGTGACCATTGGTAACAATGTGTGGATCGGCGGGGCGGCGATCATCCTGCCGGGGGTGACCATTGGTGACAACGCCATCGTCGGTGCAGGCAGTGTGGTGACCCGTGATGTGCCGGCGGGGGTGACTGTAGTGGGCAATCCGGCGCGTATGCGTCAGTCGGCCCAGGGGCAATAGCAGCCCACGGCCAGCGTATTGGAGGCGGTGACGTTGCGTCCAGCCAGCAGCGCCTTGAGGATCGGCTCGATGAAACTGTTGCTGGCGTTGCACACCGCGCCTTCGCTGTAAGGGCCGAAGTAGGCGAGGTTGCCCTGGCGGTCCCAGATGGCCACGGCAGGGGAGGCGGGCAGGTGCTCACTGCCGGGCAAGTGGGCGATGGGTTGCAAGCTGCTCAGGTTGGCGGGTAGCTGGCCGTGGCTGCCAGCCTTCTGCACGACGCGGAAGGTCACGCCCTGGCCTGCGAACTGGGTAATCAGGACGCCAAGGTGCTGCTGGTTGCCGACGTTGCACGGGCAGGCCGGGTCCCAGAAGTGCACCACGCGGATCGGGCCGGGGCCGGCCAGTTCGGGGGGCAGTTGCAGCTGGCTGCCGTCGAACAGCGTGGTCTGGTTGTCGAACGGGCGCAGGTAGCGGGACTGGAAGGTGGAGTAGGCCTGCCAGAGCACCAGGGTGCAGATTGTCAGTGCGAGGCCCGCCAATAGCTGTTTGATGTTTCGAATCTTCATGAAATTTTCCGCACCCACAACTGATCCATGCTGCCTGTTCGAGGTGAGCAAGCTTGCCACGACGCTAGCCAGAGCTGAATATCCCAGATCAATACTCGCTCCGCCTTGGATGTATCCGATGCCCGCTGCCTTTCACCCCGATACCCTGCGTGCCAGCCTTGCCCCATTGGCCAAACGCCAGCCGTTGCCCGCGCAGGCGCAGAGCTATCAGCGCTTCTATGGCCTGAACCTGTCGGCCCAGAGCTGGCTGGGCGGTTTCCAGGCGGCGGGGTTCGAGCTGGTCGGGCAGGTCTGGCTACCGGAAAAGCCAGTCGCGACGTTGTTCCTGCTGCACGGCTACTACGACCACATGGGCCTCTATCGGCATGTGATCGACTGGGCGTTGAAGCTCGGTTATGCGGTGATCAGCTGTGACTTGCCAGGCCACGGCCTGTCCAGTGGCGAGCGCGCCAGCATCAGTGACTTCGCCGTGTACCAGCAAGTGCTGGAGGCCTTGTTCGAACAGGCACGTGGCATCGAACTGCCACGCCCCTGGCACCTCTGCGGGCAGAGCACTGGTGGCGCCATCGCCGTGGATCATTTGCTGCACCAAGGTGACCGCAGCCCGATCGATGGCGAGGTGATCCTGCTGGCGCCGCTGGTGCGGCCGCGCTCGTGGCGCTGGTCTAAGTTCAGCTATCGGGTGCTGCGCCACTTCGTCAACGGCATCGAGCGGCGCTTCAGCGAGAACACCAATGACCCGACTTTCCTGCCCTTCCTCGAAGCCGACCCGCTGCAACCGCGGCGGCTGCCCACGACCTGGGTCGGCGCCTTGATCGCCTGGGTCAAGCGTATCGAGGCGGCACCGCACTGCGCGCGGCGGCCCTTGATCGTGCAGGGGGAAGCGGATGGTACGGTGGATTGGCCCCACAATCTCGAAGTGCTCAAGGCCAAGTTCAGCGAGCCGCAGATCCTGATGTTGCCCGAAGCTCGCCATCACCTGGCCAACGAGCTGCCGGACATTCGCCGGCGCTACTTCGATTTCATCGAGCAGCGCCTGGGCTGATCACTTGAGATCGGCGCTGTTCTGGCCTACCGCCAAGCCGGCACGCACCGCAGCCACGGCGGCCTGGTAATAGGCCTTACCGTCTGGCGACTCGGCGAAGGTGGCGAACTCTTCCAGTTCGTCGTCGGACAGGTCGCGGTAGACGTAGAGCAGGGTATTGTTCAGGTCTTCACCGATCTGCCCCATAAGACGCTGGCGCTGGCCGTCGAGCAGGCCCTGGGCCTGGCCGGCACCGAACAGGCCAGGGATCATCGAACTCAGGCTGTCGGCGGCCACCCCGGCGATCGCCAGGCTGACTTCGGCACCGGCTTCGCGGGCTGGCAGGGCCTGGGCCAGGTGGCCGATGACCAGCATGCGGTTGTCGCTGGCCTGCATTTTCGGCAGGCCCTTGGCGTTCTTGGCCAGCTGGTCCTTGCGCGTGGCCAGCAGTTCGGCGGCGACAATCTTGCGCCCCAGCGGCGACTGGAAGAAGGCCAGTGCCGGCGCCGGGTTCGCCAACGTGCTGCGCAGTTTGGCCAAGGCACGTTTGTCCATTGCCTGGGCCTGGAAGCGCTGGTTGCTGTTGTTGACCAGCGCCTGGTAAACCGCAGGCGGCAGGCTATTGCGGTAGCGCTGTTGGGCGGCGCTCACGGCATCGGAAAAATGGGCGCGCTGGTCGGGCCAGCCGGCGGCCTTGTACAGTTGATCGAGGCTGTCTGCCCAGACAGGCATGGTGCAGATCATCAGCAGAAGCAGGGAAAACAGACGGTGCATTCAGGACTCCTGTCGGCAGGTGGCTATTGTCCTAGGCCCGGCGCCATTTTGTCGAGCAATCCGAACGCTTCTCAGCCAAGTGGCGCTGTGCGCCGACAAGGTGAATGGATATGATGCGCGCCATGCACAACTCCCCCGAAAACCCGATGCTTGCGGCCGTCGTCGACGATCTGGCCACCCATGGCTGGTCGCAGCAGGCGCTCTTTTTGCCTGCCGACCTGGTGCGCGCGTTGGCGGCCGAATGCCGGCGCCGAGATGCCGAAGGCGAACTCAATCCGGCCGGGGTTGGGCGCGGTGACTCCCAGGAGGTGCGCGAGAGCATTCGCGGCGACCAGATCCAGTGGATCGACCCCGGTCAGGCTGAAGCCTGTGACCAGTACCTGGCTGCCATGGACGAGTTGCGTCAGGCCATCAACCAGGGCCTGTTCCTGGGCCTTGAAGATTTCGAATGCCACTTCGCCCTGTACCCACCGGGGGCGTTCTATCGCCGGCACCTGGACCGCTTCCGCGACGATGACCGGCGCATGGTGTCGGCGGTGCTTTACCTCAACGAAGACTGGCAGCCAGAAGACGGTGGGCAACTGCGCATGTTCCTGGCGGATGGTGTCGAGCACGATGTGCAGCCAGTGGCGGGCTGCCTGGCGATCTTCCTGTCCGGTGAGGTGCCGCACGAGGTACTGCCAGCCGGGCGCGAGCGCCTGTCGTTGACCGGTTGGTTCCGGCGCCGTGGCAATGACCCGTTCTGATCTGTCCAAGGTCTTGGTGAGCGCCTGCCTGCTGGGGCAGCCGGTGCGCTATGACGGCCGGGCCAGCGGGCATCCTGATTTATTGCAGCAATGGCAGGCCGAAGGGCGTGTGGTGCCACTGTGCCCCGAGGTGGCTGGCGGCTTGCCGACACCGCGCCCGCCGGCGGAGATCCCCGGTGGCCAGGGCGCGCAGGTGCTCGATGGCGGCGCGCAGGTGCTGACGGTGACCGGCGAGGACGTCAGTGCCGAGTTTCTGGCCGGGGCGCAGCAGGCGCTGGCGCTGGTACGGCGCCATGGTATCCGGGTGGCGGTGCTGAAGGCGGGTAGCCCTTCGTGCGGCAACCGGTTGGTCTACGATGGCACCTTCAGTGGCAGGAAGGTGCCCGGCGAAGGGGTGGCGGCAGCCTTGCTGCGGCGTGCAGGGGTGCAGGTGTTCAGTGAGTTGGAGCTGGAGCAAGCGCAGCAGGCGTTGGCTGATCTGCCTGCAGGTTGCTGAACCACTTCTGTTCCAGTTCCGCCATGCGACCACTGTTTTTCAGGCGATCAAGCGCATTGTTCACCGCGCTTTCAAACGCTGGGTTGTCCTTCTGGAACGGAATGACCAGCTTCTTCTCGCCAAACGCCTGGCTCACATCGAACGGGCCATCCGCCTTGGGCGATTCGCTGGACGGCGTCAGGGTGATGTCGTACTTGCCACTCTCCACGCCCGGCAGCACTTCTGACGCGGTTGCTTCGACAAACTCGGCGCGCAGGTCCAGTTCACGGGCCAGATCCTGCCCGAGTTCGATCTCGAAACCCGTCAAGCGCTCGTTCTCCTTGAAGGAATACGGCGCATTGTCGGCCTGCACAGCAATGCGCAGTTCGCCCCGGTCGGCAATTTCGTCTATCAGCTCGGCCTGAGCCAATGGAGTGATCAGTACTGCCAGCAGTACGCCTATGGTCGAACGCATGTAGTGCCCCTTTTTCTCAAGCAGATGAATAACTTTCGCCGTGACTTTCTTCCTCGTCGCGGTCGAGCGCAGCCTATGACCTTGAAGCCTTGGCGAGGTTTAACCCTAACTGAAATATTTCTCTTTGTGGGCTATCGTGAACTACCGCCGCCGTTCGTTTTACTGGCAGCGGTCAATAAGTGAATCACAGGAGAAGTGAATGAACAGCCTAATTTCGCGTGCTGCCGTTGCCGGTCTGCTGATGGGTATCTCGGTGCTCGCCAGCGCCGCAGATGCCCTGAAGAGCCAGGAGCCGCCCGCGGGTGCCAAGGTTTCCATCCTTTCCCCCAAAGATGGCGAGCAGGTCGCCGGGACCTTCACCGTCAAGTTCGGCATCGAGGGCATGGAACTCAAGCCTGCGGGAGACCAGACCCCGCATACTGGCCACCACCACCTGCTGGTGGATGTGGACAAGGAACCTGTGGCCGACATGCCGCTGCCGACAAGCCTGATGCCGGCAGCCGGTACTGCGTTGCCAGCTGGGCCGCAAGTGCTGCACTTCGGCAAGGCGCAGACCGAAACGACCATCACCCTGACGCCGGGCAAGCACACGCTGCAACTGGTGCTGGGTGACCAGTATCATGTGCCGTTCAAGCCGAGTGTCGAGTCGAAGAAGATCACTGTAGAAGTGAAATAAAAAAAGGGAGGCCACCAGGGCCTCCCTTTTTCATACCGCCAGCGACCTTAGAACAGGACGCGCGAACGGATGGTGCCTTTGACCTGTTGCAGTTTTTCCTGCGCCAGGTCGGAGTACTCGGCGTCAACATCGATTACTACGTAACCGACTTTCTCGTTGGTCTGCAGGAACTGACCGGAGATGTTGATGGCGTTCTCGGCGAAGACCTTGTTGATCTCGCTGAGCACGCCCGGGATGTTTTCGTGGATGTGCAGCAGGCGGTGTTTGCCTGGGTGCGCCGGCAGGGCAACTTCCGGGAAGTTGACCGACGATACCGAAGTACCGTTGTCGCTGTACTTGACCAGTTTCTCGGCCACTTCCAGGCCGATGTTGGCTTGGGCTTCGGCGGTGGAACCACCGATGTGCGGGGTCAGGATCACGTTGTCCAGGCCACGCAGCGGGCTTTCGAACTCTTCGTCGTTGGAGCGTGGCTCGACCGGGAACACGTCGATGGCGGCGCCGATCAGGTGCTTGTCTTTGATCGCGGCGGCCAGGTGGTCCAGCTCGACCACGGTGCCACGGGCGGCGTTGATCAGGATCGAGCCCTTCTTCATCGCACGGATTTCCTTCTCGCCGATCATCCACTGGGTGGAGGGCAGCTCAGGCACGTGCAGCGAAACGATGTCGGCCAGGCCCAGCAGCTCGTTGAGGCTGGTGACCTGTACGGCGTTGCCCAGCGGCAGCTTGGTCAGCGGGTCGTAGAAGTACACCTGCATCCCCAGGTTTTCTGCCAGGACCGACAGTTGGGTACCGATCGAGCCGTAGCCGACGATGCCCAGCTTCTTGCCGCGGATTTCGAACGAGTTGGCCGCGCTCTTGATCCAGCCGCCACGGTGGCAGGAAGCGTTCTTCTCAGGGATGCCGCGCAGCAGCAGGATGGCCTCGGCCAGCACCAGCTCGGCCACCGAACGGGTGTTGGAGTACGGGGCGTTGAAGACGGCGATACCACGCTCGCGGGCTGCAGCCAGGTCGACCTGGTTGGTGCCGATGCAGAAGCAGCCGACGGCGACCAGTTTCTTGGCGCAGTCGAAGATTTCTTCGGTCAGTTGGGTGCGCGAGCGGATGCCGATGAAGTGGGCGTCGGCGATCTTTTCTTTCAGCTCGGCATCCGGCAATGAACCGGTGAGGTATTCGATGTTGGTGTAGCCGGCAGCCTTGAGGGTATCGACTGCGTTCTGGTGCACACCTTCAAGAAGAAGGAACCGGATCTTGCTCTTGTCGAGAGAAGTCTTGCTCATCTGCGTAAACCTGTATCCCGGAGAAAAAATGGCGAGGACTGGTGCCAGGCGCTAGGGCAGCCTTAGCATGAACAGCGGGAGGGCTATGCTAGCATACGCGACACAATCTGAGCTTATCCCGACAGGTGAAGAGTGCTCAGGGTGACTATGAATAAGTCGAGAGTTCCAGCGATGACCCACCCCGCTGTAATTGAAGAACTGATGACCCTTGTCGACCCTGGCAAGGTCCTGACCGACCCCGCTTCACTGGAGGCCTACGGCAAGGACTGGACCAAGCATTACCCGCCTGCGCCCACGGCCATCGTGTTCCCCAAGACAGTAGAACAGGTGCAGGCCATCGTGCGCTGGGCCAACCAGCACCAGGTTGCGCTGGTGCCGTCTGGCGGGCGCACCGGGCTTTCCGCCGGGGCCGTGGCGGCCAATGGGGAAGTCGTGGTCGCCTTCGACTACATGAACCAGATTGTTGATTTCAATGCCTTCGACCGCACCGTGGTGTGCCAGCCGGGGGTAATCACCCGTCAGTTGCAGGCCTTTGCCGAAGAACAAGGCCTTTATTACCCGGTGGACTTCGCTTCCAGTGGCTCCAGCCAGATTGGCGGCAACATCGGCACCAATGCCGGCGGTATCAAGGTCATCCGTTACGGCATGACCCGCAACTGGGTGGCCGGCCTTAAAGTGGTCACCGGCAAGGGCGAACTGCTGGAGCTGAACAAGGACCTGATCAAGAACGCCACCGGCTACGACCTGCGCCAGCTGTTCATTGGCGCCGAAGGCACCCTGGGCTTCGTGGTCGAAGCGACCATGCGCCTGGACCGCGCCCCGCGCAACCTCACCGCCATGGTGCTGGGCACGCCGGACTTCGACTCGATCATGCCGGTGCTGCATGCCTTCCAGGGCAAGCTCGACCTGACCGCCTTCGAGTTCTTCTCCGACAAGGGCCTGGCCAAGATCATGGCCCGTGGCGATGTGCCGGCCCCGTTCGGCACCGACTGCCCGTTCTATGCCTTGCTGGAGTTCGAAGCCAGCACCGAGGAGGTGGCCAATGAAGCGCTGGCCACCTTCGAGCACTGCGTCGAGCAGGGCTGGGTGCTGGATGGGGTGATGAGCCAGAGCGAAACCCAGCTGAAGAACCTGTGGAAGCTGCGCGAGTACCTGTCCGAGACCATCTCCCACTGGACGCCCTACAAGAACGACATTTCCGTCACCGTGTCCAAGGTGCCAGCGTTCCTGCGCGATATCGATGCCATCGTCAGCGAGCATTACCCGGACTATGAAGTGGTCTGGTACGGCCACATTGGCGACGGCAACCTGCACCTGAACATCCTCAAGCCCGAGCTCATGAGCAAGGATGACTTCTTCGCCTCGTGCACCAAGGTCAACAAGTGGGTGTTCGAGATCGTCGAACGCTACAACGGCTCGATCTCGGCCGAGCACGGCGTGGGCATGACCAAGCGCGACTACCTGGGCTACAGCCGTTCGCCTGAGGAAATTGCCTGCATGAAGGCAATAAAGGCCGTCTTCGACCCTAACGGCATCATGAATCCGGGTAAGATCTTCGCTCCTGAACAAAAGCAGTAATCAAAGGAGTCGGCCATGAGTTACCAGCACCAGTACGTAGACGGCACGCGCATTCATTTCCCGCTGGGCAAGGTGGTGTGCATCGGCCGCAACTACGCCGAACATGCCAAGGAACTGGACAACCCCATTCCTTCCGAGCCGCTGCTGTTCATCAAGCCGGGTAGCTGCGTGGTGCCGCTGGAAGGTGGGTTCAAGATCCCGACCGACCGTGGCTCGGTGCACTACGAGGCCGAAATTGCCGTGCTGCTGGGCAAGCCGCTGTCGTCCAATGCTTCCGAGGAAGAAGTACTGGACGCCATCTCCGGCTACGCCCCGGCACTGGACCTGACCCTGCGCGACGTACAGGCCAAGCTCAAGGAAAAGGGCCTGCCGTGGGAGCTGTGCAAGAGCTTTGATGGCGCTTGCGTGCTGCCACCGTTCGTTTCCGCAGCGTCCTTTGAAGATGTGACCGATATTCCGGTGCGCCTGACCATCAATGGTGAAGTGCGCCAGGATGGCAACAGCGCGATGATGCTCAACCCGATCGTGCCGATCATCCAGTACATGGCGGCGCACTTCTCGCTGCAGGCGGGGGATGTGATCCTGACCGGCACTCCGGCCGGTGTCGGGCCGTTCACTGCTGGTGACGAACTGGTGCTGGAGCTTCCGGGCGTCTGCCGTTTCGAGAGCCGGGTGCTCTGAGCCGATACCGCATTGCCCTCTTCGCGGGTTCACCCGCGAAGAGGCCGGTCCTGTTGACCGATTTTTCACACCTCATCCGGATAATGCGCGGCTCTTCGCCCTTATCCCCAGGACTTGCCCATGCCAGCATCCACCAGCGCCCCCGCATCCCCCAAGCGCCGCTTCTACCTGCGCTGGCCCTTCGGCCTGGCCATTGCTGCGGTGATCGGATACGGCGTGGCCATGGCCATGCACTGGGATGACCGCGGCCTGCTGTGGGTCAAGGAAGGTTTCGAAACCAGCGCCGAACGTAGCGAGAGCGTGTGGCTGCCGGACTATCAGGTCGACATCGACGCCAAGGTGTTGCCGGGCATGGAAGATGACGAAGCTTCGGATGTCGCCTACAACCCCCACACCCGCACGCTGTTCGCGGTGATGGGCAAAAACCCGTTCCTGGTCGAGCTCAGCCTCGACGGCGACGTGCTGCGCAAGATCCCGCTGGTAGGCTGGAGCAACCCGGAAGGCGTCGCGGTGCTGGAGGATGGGCATCTGGCGATCACCGATGAACGGCTGCACGACCTGACGCTGGTCAAGGTGGATGCACAGACCAAGACCTTGAATCATGCCGACTTCCAGAGCCATGACCTGGGCGAGTCGGTGAAAAGTAACAAAGGCTTCGAAGCCGTGGCCTGGGACCCGATGCGCCAGCGTCTGGTGATCGGCGAAGAGCGGCCGCCGAAGCTGTACACCTGGAGCACCGACGGGCGCAGCCCGCTCAAAGGTGACAAACAGGCACTGGCCAGCGACGAACTCGACCTGCGCAACCTGTCGGCGCTGGGGGTCGATCCGCGCACGGGTCATCTGCTGGTGTTGTCGGCCGATTCCAACCTGCTGCTTGAGCTTGACGAGCAGGGCCAGCAGGTCAGCTTCATGACCTTGCTGGGCGGCTTCAACGGTCTGGAGCACACCATCCCGCGAGCCGAAGGCGTTGCCATGGACGATCAGGGCAACCTGTACATGGTCAGCGAGCCGAACCTGTTCTATCGCTTCAAGAAAAGCCAGTAGATTTTTCAGAGCTTTCTGACGTTAAGTTTCACTTCAGTCGACCATGGTTAGCTTCGCTTCCTATATGTCGGGTCTGTTGTCATGCATCGCTTTATTCGTCTGCTTGTGCTTTTTGTCTTCGCCGGGCTGCTATTGCTGGGCCTGGCCGCTCAAGAGTATCGCCTGTTCGAGCGGGGCTGGTTCAACTTGAAGGCGTGGTGGCAGCCCGCCGAGCAGGGCATTGGCCTCGATCGTTACCGTGTAGTGGTCGAGGCGCAGCCGGTCGAAGGGCTGGACGATGACCTTTCCGCTCTGACCTACGACCCCGATCGCAAAACCCTGTTCACCGTCACCAATGCCCGCTCGGAGCTGATTGAGCTGTCACTGGACGGGCGCATCCTGCGTCGTGTGCCGCTGACCGGTTTTGGCGACCCGGAGGCCGTGGAGTACGTCGGCCCCAACACCTATGTGATCACCGATGAGCGCCAGCAGCGGCTGATCCGTGTTCGGCTCGACGATGACACGTTGTTCATCGACGCCGCAGATGCCGAGCAGTTGAGCCTGGGCATCGGCCTCAACGGCAACAAGGGCTTCGAGGGCCTGGCCTACGATTCGGCAGGCCAGCGCCTGTTCGTGGCCAAGGAGCGCGACCCGATGCTGATTTACGAAGTGCGGGGATTTCCGCATCAGAACCCGGAGCAGCCTTACGCGGTGCACGTAGTACAGGACCGCAAGCGCGATGCACGGTTGTTTGTGCGCGATCTGTCGAGCTTGCAGTTCGACGAGCGCAGTGGGCATCTGCTGGCGTTGTCGGATGAATCGCGGCTGGTGCTGGAGCTGGATGTGGAGGGGAAGCCGCTGAGTACCTTGTCGTTGCGCAAGGGGTATCAGGGGTTGAAGGCGACAGTCCCGCAGGCGGAGGGGATTGCCATGGATGAGGCGGGGACCATTTACCTGGTCAGTGAGCCGAACCTGTTCTATGTGTTCGAACCCGCTCCCACAAAGCCGTAGGGGCGGGTTCGCTCGCGAGTGGGTTACTCGGCCTTGAGCGTCTTCACACCATCCGCGGTACCCAGCAACAGCAAGTCGGCTGGGCGCGCCGCGAACAGGCCGTTGGTCACCACGCCGACGATGGCGTTGATCTGTGCTTCCAGCTCCACCGGGTTGGTGATCTGCAGGTTGTGCACATCGAGGATCACGTTGCCGTTGTCGGTCACCACGCCCTCACGGTACACCGGGTCGCCGCCCAGCTTGACCAGTTGACGCGCCACGTGGCTGCGGGCCATCGGGATGACCTCGACCGGCAGCGGGAAGGCGCCCAGCACCGGCACCAGCTTGCTGCCGTCGGCGATGCAGATGAAGGTCTTGGCCACGGCCGCGACGATCTTCTCGCGGGTCAGGGCCGCGCCGCCGCCCTTGATCAGGTTCAGGTGCGCATCGCTTTCGTCGGCGCCGTCGACATAGAACTCCAGCTCGCTGACGCTGTTCAGCTCGTAGACCGGGATGCCATGACCCTTCAGACGCTGGGCAGTGGCCTCGGAGCTGGCGACCGCGCCATCGAAGGCGGTTTTATGCTGGGCCAGGGCGTCAATGAAGAAGTTGGCGGTCGAACCGGTGCCGACGCCGACGACGCTCTTTACATCCAGCTTCGGCAGAATGAAGTCGACAGCGGCCTGGGCGACGGCCTGTTTGAGTTGGTCCTGGGTCATGCGGGCTCCGGAAAGGGGCAGGGCGGTAATGAAAGGAGCCTAGTATAACGGCTCGGGCGGCTTTGCTGTGGTCGCCCGACGTAGCGCTGGGGTAGACTCGCAGCCCTTGTCCCGCGGCCAGTGATGCTTTCCCGATGCTCGAACAGTACGTCAAGAAGATCCTCACCTCGCGCGTCTACGACGTCGCTGTCGAAACCCCGTTGCAGAGCGCCGGGCAGCTGAGCAAGCGCCTGGGCAACCAGATTCTGCTCAAGCGCGAAGACTTGCAGCCGGTGTTCTCGTTCAAGATCCGCGGGGCGTACAACAAGCTGGCGCAGCTGACCCCGGAAGAACTGGCCCGCGGCGTGGTCACCGCCTCGGCCGGCAACCATGCCCAGGGCGTGGCCCTGGCGGCCCGTGAACTGGGCATCAAGGCCACCATCGTCATGCCCAAGACCACCCCGGAGATCAAGGTCGAAGGCGTGCGTTCGCGCGGTGGCAAGGTGGTGCTTCATGGCGACTCGTTCCCCGAAGCGCTGGCCTACTCGCTGAAGCTGGTCGACGAGAAAGGCTTCGTCTACATCCACCCCTACGACGACCCGCATACCATTGCCGGCCAGGGCACCGTGGCGATGGAAATCCTCCGCCAGCACCCGGGGCAACTGGACGCGATCTTCGTTCCGGTGGGCGGCGGTGGCCTGATTGCCGGCATCGCGGCCTATGTGAAATACCTGCGCCCGGAAATCAAGGTGATCGGCGTCGAGCCGGACGACTCCAACTGCCTGCAGGCCGCGATGGCGGCTGGCGAGCGCGTGGTGTTGCCGCAGGTCGGGCTGTTCGCCGACGGTGTGGCGGTTGCCCAGATCGGCCAGCACACCTTCGATATCTGCCGCCATCATGTGGATGAGGTGGTGACTGTCAGCACCGACGAGATCTGTGCTGCAATCAAGGATATTTACGACGATACCCGCTCGATCACCGAACCTGCCGGCGCCTTGGGCGTGGCGGGCATCAAGAAATATGTCGAGCTCAAAGGCGTGACCGGGCAGACTCTGGTTGCCATCGACTCGGGCGCCAACGTCAACTTCGACCGCCTGCGCCACGTCGCCGAGCGCGCCGAACTGGGCGAGAAGCGCGAAGCCATCATCGCCGTGACCATCCCCGAGCGCCCGGGCAGCTTCAAGGCTTTCTGCGAGGCCATCGGCAAGCGTCAAATCACCGAATTCAACTACCGCAAGCACACCTCCGATGAGGCGCACATCTTCGTCGGCGTGCAGACCCATCCGGAAAGCGACCCAAGGGCCGCGCTGGTACAGAACCTGATCGATCAGGGCTTCCCAGTGACTGACCTGACCGACAACGAACTGGCCAAGCTGCACATCCGCCACATGGTCGGTGGCCATTCGGCCGGCGCCAGCGATGAGATCGTGCTGCGCTTCGAGTTCCCCGAGCGGCCGGGGGCGCTGTTCAACTTCCTCACCAAGCTGGGCGGGCGCTGGAACATCTCGATGTTCCACTACCGCAACCACGGCGCGGCTGACGGGCGCGTGGTGGCTGGCTTGCAGGTGCCTGAAGACGAGCGCCACATGGTGCCGGCGGCGCTGGCCAAGATCGGCTACCCGTACTGGGACGAGACCGATAACCCGGCGTACAAGCTGTTCCTGGGCTGAGCGGCTAAGCTTGACTTATCGCTCAAGGATGTGAAGACATGGAACACCTGACCACCCTCAAGGCCCTGCACATCATCGCCACCGCGCTGTTGTTGCTGGGCGCCATGGGCCTGACGGCCTGGACCGTGCGGGCCCGCCGCCAGGGCGATGCCGAAGCCTATGCCAAGCTGCTGCGCCGGCCACTGGTGTTCGTCTGGCTGGTGATGGGGGTTTGCCTGGTGAGCATGCCGTTCACCGGCTGGTGGCTGGTGCATCTGGTGGGTTGGCCGTTGGGGCAGACCTGGGTGCTGGCTTCCAGCGTTATCTATACCTTTGGCGCGTTTGCTGGCTGGTGGTTGCTGGTGCGGCTGAACCGGCTGCGCAAGGCTGAAGCGGTGGGGTTGCGCTTTACCTTGGCGCTGGCGGTGTTCAGCGGGGTGTGCTTCCTGTCCATCGCCGGGCTGATGGGCGCCAAACCAGTCTGACAGCACTGTGCTGCCCATACCCGCGAAGAGGCCGGTGCAGGAATAAATCAATCTCTCAGCGAAATGACAGGCCACCCATGTTTCTCGGCCTCGGCCCGCAGGTTAGGGTCAGGGTCTACCGCCACTGGATGCGCTACCCGCTCCAGCAACGGCAGGTCATTCATCGAGTCGCTATAGAAATAGCTGTCCTCCAGGTCGAATCCGTTCTCCAGCATCCAGCGCTTCAGCCGCGTCACCTTGCCTTCACGGAAACACGCTATATCGGTACTACGCCCGGTATAGCGGCCGTCGTGTGTCTCGCATTCGGTTGCCAGCAGCACGCGCACACCCAGGCGGCGGGCAATCGGTGCAGTGACGAAGCGATTGGTGGCCGTGATGATCACCAGCTGGTCGCCGGCCTCGCGGTGCTGCTGCAGCAAGGCCAGGGCCTTGGGCAGGATGATCGGCTCGATGCAGTCGCGCATGAACTCGCGGTGCCATTTGTCGAGCTGGGCAGGCTCGGTGGCTGCGAGGATTTCCATGGAAAAGGCCAGGTAGGCCTGCAGGTCCAGGGTGCCGTTCAGGTAGTCCTGGTAGAAAGCATCGTTGCGTTTCTTGTACGCGACCGGGTCGAGAATGCCCCGCTCGCACAGGTAGTCACCCCAGGCGTGGTCGCTGTCGCCGCCGAGGAGGGTATTGTCCAGGTCGAATAAAGCCAGGCGCATCGCGGTCACTCGTGTCAGCCACAGGGTAGGCCCGCAGAATACGGAGTTTTCACCGCGCTGCACATAAGCTTGGCGGGCGCGTTGCTGCGCTCGCAAGCTTTGTGGAACAATGCGGTGACATGCGTTTGCGAGGTTGCTGCCGTGATCGACCCGGATGGTTTTCGCCCCAATGTCGGGATCATTCTGACGAATGATGCCGGGCAGGTGCTATGGGCTCGGCGGATCAACCAGGATGCCTGGCAATTCCCCCAGGGTGGTATCAATCCTGACGAGACGCCAGAAGATGCCCTGTACCGCGAGCTGAACGAAGAAGTTGGCCTTGAACGCGACGATGTGGAAATTCTTGCCTGCACCCGCGGCTGGTTGCGTTATCGTTTACCCCAGCGGCTGGTCCGCACCCACAGCCAACCGCTGTGCATCGGCCAGAAGCAAAAGTGGTTTTTGCTGCGCCTGGTGAGCAATGAACAACGGGTGCGGATGGACCTGACCGGCAAGCCGGAATTCGACGGCTGGCGCTGGGTCAGCTATTGGTACCCGCTGGGCCAGGTGGTGACATTCAAGCGTGAAGTCTACCGCCGTGCCCTGAAAGAGCTTGCACCGCGTCTGCTGACGCGCGACTGACGACGGAGTTCGACCCCGAGCCATGCTCAATACGCTGCGCAAGATCGTCCAGGAAGTGAACTCCGCCAAAGATCTCAAGACGGCGTTGGGGATCATTGTCTTGCGCGTCAAGGAGGCCATGGGCAGCCAGGTCTGCTCGGTGTACCTGCTCGACCCGGAAACCAACCGCTTCGTGCTGATGGCTACCGAAGGCCTGAACAAGCGTTCCATCGGCAAGGTCAGCATGGCCCCCAACGAGGGCCTGGTCGGCCTGGTCGGTACCCGGGAAGAACCGCTGAACCTGGAAAACGCCGCCGATCACCCGCGTTATCGCTACTTCGCCGAAACCGGCGAAGAGAAATTCGCCTCCTTCCTCGGTGCGCCGATCATCCACCACCGCCGTGTGGTGGGCGTGCTGGTCATCCAGCAGAAGGAGCGCCGCCAGTTCGATGAAGGTGAAGAAGCCTTCCTCGTGACCATGAGCGCTCAGCTCGCCGGGGTTATCGCCCACGCCGAAGCTACCGGTTCGATCCGGGGCCTGGGCCGCCAGGGCAAAGGCATCCAGGAGGCACGCTTCGTCGGCGTGCCGGGCTCGCCGGGTGCCGCTGTCGGGCGTGCCGTGGTCATGCTGCCACCGGCCGACCTGGAAGTGGTGCCGGACAAGGCCGTCGATGACATCGACGCCGAACTGAAACTGTTCAACAACGCGCTCGAAGGCGTGCGCGCCGACATGCGCAAGCTGTCAGCCAAGCTGGCGACCCAGCTGCGCCCGGAAGAGCGCGCACTGTTCGACGTGTACCTGATGATGCTCGAAGACGCTGCTCTCGGTGGCGAGGTGGTCGAGGTCATCAAGACTGGCCAATGGGCCCAGGGCGCCCTGCGCCAGGTGGTTGGCGAGCATGTCAACCGCTTCGAGCTGATGGACGACGACTACCTGCGCGAGCGCGCCTCGGATGTGAAGGACCTTGGCCGGCGCCTGCTGGCTTACCTGCAGGAAGCCCGCTCGCAGTCGCTGGTGTATGCCGACAACACCATCCTGGTCAGTGAAGAGCTGACCCCGGCGATGCTCGGCGAAGTGCCGGAAGGCAAGCTGGTTGGCCTGGTCTCGGTACTGGGGTCGGGCAACTCTCACGTCGCCATCCTCGCCCGGGCCATGGGCATCCCGACGGTGATGGGCCTGGTCGACCTGCCGTACTCCAAGGTCGATGGCATCGAAATGATCGTCGACGGCTACAAGGGCGAGGTGTTCACCAACCCCAGCGAGGTGCTGCGCAAGCAGTACAGCGACGTGGTCGAAGAGGAACGCCAGCTGGCCCAGGGCCTCGATGCCCTGCGCGAACTGCCGTGCGTTACCCCCGATGGCCACCGCATGCCGCTGTGGGTCAACACCGGCCTGCTCGCCGATGTGGCCCGTGCCCAGCAGCGTGGCGCCGAAGGCGTCGGCCTGTACCGCACCGAAGTACCGTTCATGATCAACCAGCGCTTCCCTAGCGAGAAAGAGCAGCTGGCGATCTACCGCGAGCAGCTGGCGGCCTTCCACCCGCTGCCGGTGACCATGCGCACCCTCGACATTGGTGGTGACAAGGCGCTGTCGTACTTCCCGATCAAGGAAGAAAACCCGTTCCTCGGCTGGCGCGGCATTCGCGTCACACTCGATCATCCGGAAATCTTCCTGGTGCAGACCCGCGCCATGCTCAAGGCCAGCGAGGGCCTGAACAACCTGCGCATCCTGCTGCCGATGATTTCTGGCATTCACGAATTGGAAGAGGCACTGCACCTGATCCACCGTGCCTGGGGCGAGGTGCGCGACGAAGGCACCGACGTGCCGATGCCGCCGGTGGGTGTGATGGTGGAGATCCCTGCGGCGGTGTACCAGACCAAGGAGCTGGCGCGGCAGGTCGACTTCCTTTCGGTCGGTTCCAATGACCTGACCCAGTATCTGTTGGCGGTGGACCGCAACAACCCGCGGGTCGCCGACCTTTACGACTATCTGCACCCTGCCGTGCTGCAGGCGCTCAACACTGTGGTGCGTGATGCCCATGGCGAAGGCAAGCCGGTCAGTATCTGCGGCGAGATGGCCGGTGACCCGGCAGCGGCAATCCTGTTGATGGCCATGGGCTTCGACAGCCTGTCGATGAACGCCACCAACCTACCGAAAGTGAAGTGGATGCTGCGCCAGGTGAACATGAGCAAGGCCAAGGAGTTGCTGGTCGAAGCCTTGAGCCATGACAACCCGCAAGTTATCCACAGCTCGCTGCAGTTGGCCCTGAAGAACCTCGGCCTGGCGCGGATGATCGGGCCTGGGGCCAACAAAACCCTCTGAATTTGAGGGCCGGTGAATTCAACATCACACTTCCAGGCTGACTTCCCCAAGATGCCCACCAAAGGGCCCGAAGCTGCGCTCAACCAGCCGTCTTCTGCCCTGATCATCCACAATCAGCACGGTGCTCGCCCGGGTGCCATAGTTCTGGCTGGCAATGAACACGCTCGACAGCAACTTCTCGGTCGCCACCCCCACGCCGGTCTCCGGTAGCTCACCGTCGGCTGCCAGCTCGTTGTCCGCCAGCAACGCCAGCAACCGCTGTGGGTCGGCCGTGTCCAGCATCCCCTGCAACCCAGTGCGCGCTTTCACCAGCTTCGGCCACGGCGTATCCAGCCCGGCATTGGAAAGCCCGTACACCCCGGCCTCCAGCAAGCGTGGCGCCGCGTCCCGGGCATGCAGGTAGCCCAGCTGATGGCCATCACCCACCAGCAGATTGAACCCTGAATACTGCCCACTGTGGCTGGCGACCTGGTCGAGGTAGGCCTCCACCCCCAGTTCACCCTGCAGATACGCCGCCACCAGCTCGCCCCGCGAGCGTGGCCCCAGCACCTGCCCCGGGTCGCGAATGTTGGTCAGCGCCGCGAAGCGCCCCTGCGGGCCGACGCCCAGCCAGGTACCGCCGGCTTCAAGGTCGCGCCCGGCATGCACCCCGGGCGCATCTTCCCAGGCGGCCAGGGCCTGGGTCGGGCGGGCGTAGAACTCGTCACGGTTGGCCGCGACGATCAGCGGCAGGGCATGCCCCGGTCGCCAGGCAAATACGATCAGGCACATAGGTTGGGCCTCTGTGTTTTTGCCCACTGTACCCACTGCACGGGTGTCGATCCATCCTGTCACAGAGTTCACTAGAGCCCCGAGCCCGGCTTCCGTTACCATGCCGGATTGTTTTTTCGGGGAAGACGAATGGAATTCGTGCTCTATCTGCTGTTGGGCGCCTGCGCCGGCGTGCTGGCCGGGCTGTTCGGCGTGGGTGGCGGCATCATCATCGTGCCGGTGCTGGTGTTCAGCTTCACCCTGCAGGGCTTCGACGCGTCGGTGTTGACCCACCTGGCAGTCGGTACCTCGCTGGCGACCATCGTCTTCACTTCGATCAACGCCGTGCTCGAGCACCATCGCAAGGGCGCGGTGCAATGGCCTATCTTCGCCTGGATGACCCTCGGTATCCTCATCGGCGCCGGTATCGGCGCCAAGACCGCGTCGCTGATCCAGGGCCCGCAGTTGCAGAAGATAATCGGTGTGTTCGCCCTGATCATCGCCGCGCAGATGGCCCTGGACCTCAAGCCAAAGGCCAGCCATGACATCCCTGGCAAGCCGGCCTTGATCGGCGCCGGCGGGGTGATCGGCTGGGCGTCGGCGATCTTCGGCATCGGCGGCGGCTCGCTGACCGTGCCGTTCCTGACCTGGCGCGGCCTGCCGATGCAAAAGGCCGTGGCGACCTCCTCGGCATGCGGCTTGCCGATTGCCCTGGCCAGCGCCCTGAGCTTCATGTTGCTGGGCTGGCACGAGGAACACTTGCCGCCCCACAGCATTGGTTTCGTCTACCTGCCGGCGCTGGTCGGCATTGCCGTGACCAGCATGTTTTTCGCGCGCTTTGGTGCGCGCCTGGCGCACAAGCTGTCGCCACGCCTGTTGAAACGCCTGTTCGCAGCCTTGCTGTTCTGCGTCGGCCTCAGCTTTCTGATTTGAATCGAGAGGAAGTTCCATGCTGCCTTACCCGCAGATAGACCCCGTGGCCGTAGCCCTCGGGCCACTGAAAATCCACTGGTACGGCCTGATGTACCTGGTCGGCATCGGCGGTGCCTGGCTGCTGGCCTCGCGCCGGCTCAACCGCTTCGACCCGACCTGGACCCGCGAGAAACTCTCCGACCTGGTGTTCTGGTTGTCGATGGGGGTGATCGTCGGCGGGCGCCTGGGCTATGTGCTGTTCTACGACCTGCACGCCTACCTGGCCAACCCGACGCTGATCTTCGAGGTGTGGAAGGGCGGCATGTCGTTCCACGGTGGCTTCATCGGTGTGATGCTGGCCGCGCTGTGGTTCGGCAAGCGCAACAACAAGTCGTTCTTCGAGCTGATGGACTTCGTCGCGCCGCTGGTGCCGATCGGCCTAGGCGCCGGGCGCATCGGCAACTTCATCAACGCCGAGCTGTGGGGCAAACCTACCGACGTGCCATGGGCGATGATCTTTCCGCCCTTCAGCGACCCGGCCCAACTGCCGCGCCACCCGTCGCAGCTGTACCAGTTCGCCCTGGAAGGCGTGGCGCTGTTCGTCATCCTCTGGCTGTTCTCGCGCAAGCCGCGGCCAACCATGGCGGTTTCCGGCATGTTTGCGCTGTTCTACGGCATCTTCCGTTTCATCGTGGAGTTCGTCCGTGTGCCGGACGCACAGCTCGGTTACATCGCCTGGGGCTGGCTGACCATGGGTCAGATTCTCTGCGTGCCGATGATCCTGGCTGGCCTTGGCCTGATCTGGTGGGCTTATAATCGCAAACCCACGGCGAAACCCGCCTGATTATTCCCACGGCAGGGGTGATCCCCCTGCCGTTCTTGTTACAGGTAAGCCATGAAACAGTATCTGGACCTGGTCCGCGACGTCATCGAGAACGGCACGCTGCAGGGCAACCGCACCGGCATCCGCACCATCAGTCTGCCGGGCGCCATGCTGCGTTTCGACCTGCAAAAAGGCTTCCCGGCCATCACCACGCGCAAGCTGGCGTTCAAGTCGGCAATCGGCGAGATGGTCGGCTTCCTGCGAGGGGTGAAGAACGCCGGTGAATTCCGCGAGCTGGGCTGCAAGGTCTGGGATCAGAACGCCAACGAGAACGCCCAATGGCTGGCCAACCCGTTCCGCCAGGGGCATGACGACCTGGGTGAGATCTACGGCGTGCAATGGCGCCAGTGGCCGGGCTACAAGCGCATCCCGCTGAGCAACCCGGCAGCCATCGAGATGGCCGAGCAGGCGGGTTTCCGTCGCATCGCCCAGGACGAAGAGGACGGGGTGGCGTTCGTCATCCTGTACAAGGCCATCGACCAGGTGCGCCAGTGCCTGGACACCATCGCCAAAGACCCTGGCAGCCGGCGCATCCTGTTCCACGGCTGGAACTGCGCCCAGCTCGACGAAATGGCCCTGCCGCCGTGCCACCTGCTGTACCAGTTTCACCCGAATGTCGAGACCAGAGAGATTTCCCTGACCCTCTACATCCGCTCCAACGACCTGGGCCTGGGCACGCCGTTCAACCTCACCGAAGGCGCGGCGCTGCTGTCGCTGTTCGGCCGCCTGACCGGCTACACTCCGCGCTGGTTCACCTACTTCATCGGCGATGCCCATGTGTATGAAAATCACTTGGACATGCTCAACGAGCAGCTCAAGCGTGAGCCACTGGAAGCACCGAAGCTGGTGATCAGTGACCGTGTGCCGGAATTTGCCAAGACCGGCAAGTACGAGCCGGAGTGGCTGGAGAAGATCGAGCCGAGTGACTTCAGCCTGGAAGGGTATGAGCACCATGCGCCGATGACGGCGCCGATGGCGGTGTGATTCTCTAGATTGGCGGGGGCGCAAAGCGCCCCCGGCAATGTCAATGCCCGTGGCTACGCCCCACATGCGAATGCTCTGTATCCGGCACCGATACCGCCCCATTCGTCTCTAGTTGCTGCAAGATCGCGCACTCTGCCCCCTGCGCATTGCAGCGCCGCCGCAGCTCCACCAGCTGCTCCTGCAACGCCACCAAGCCATCGATCCGCGCCTGCACATGCTCGATATGTTCGTCGATCAGCGCATTGACGCTGCCGCACGAATCGCCGGGGCTGTCGCGCAGGCGTAGCAGGCTGCGGATCTCGTCCAGGGTCATGTCCAGCGTTCGGCAGTTGCGGATGAAGGTCAGCCGCTCCACATGGGCCTGGGTGTACTGCCGGTAGTTGCCCTCGGTGCGCGCCGGCTCCGGCAGCAATTGTTCACGCTCGTAGTAGCGGATGGTTTCCACGGCGCAGTCGGTGGCTTTGGCCAGTTCTCCGATTTTCATGGCGAAATCTCCAGCAAATGGCTTGACCCTATAGTGGCTACAGGGTGTTCACTTGGCAACAGGCTCAATTTAAGGATGACCCCATGAACCAGCCTGTCAGCCACGAACACAAGCATTCGCACGACCATGCCCATGGCGTTGAAGACCACGGCCATGCCCCTCACGCCCACAGCTGCTGTGGCTCCAGTGCCGCGCCCGCTTTGGTGCAACTGCGCGAGAAGGCCAGCAGCCATGCGCAGTTCAGCCGTTTTCGCATCGACGCCATGGACTGCCCCACCGAGCAGACCCTGATCCAGGACAAGCTGGGCAAACTGGCGGGCGTCGAGCAGCTCGAGTTCAACCTGATCAACCGTGTGCTCGGTGTGCGCCATACCTTGAGCGATACCGGAGAGATCGAGCGCGCCATCGACAGCCTCGGTATGAAGGCCGAGCCGCTGGCCGCTGAAGACGACGGCAGCACCCCTGCAGCGCAGCCGCTCAAGACCCGCTGGTGGCCGCTGGCGCTGTCGGGTGTTGCCGCGATCGCCGCCGAAATCGTGCACTTCGCCAGCCTCGCGCCAGAATGGCTGGTTGCCGCGCTCGCGCTGGCGGCAATCCTCGGCTGCGGCCTGGGCACCTACAAGAAGGGCTGGATCGCCCTGAAGAACCGCAACCTCAATATCAATGCGCTGATGAGCATCGCCGTGACCGGCGCCGTGCTGATTGGCCAGTGGCCGGAAGCGGCCATGGTCATGGTGCTGTTCACCGTCGCCGAGCTGATCGAGGCGCGCTCGCTGGACCGTGCACGCAATGCCATCGGCGGGCTGATGCAGCTGGCTCCGGACATGGCCACGGTGCAGCAGGCCGATGGCCAGTGGCGCGAGGTGGAGGTGCGTGAGGTAGCTATCGGTGCCTTGGTACGGGTGCGACCGGGCGAGCGCATCGGCCTGGATGGTGAAGTGGTCAGCGGTCAATCGAGTGTCGATCAGGCGCCGATCACCGGCGAAAGCTTGCCTGTGGAAAAGGCAGCAGGCGACAAGCTGTTCGCCGGCACCATCAACCAGGCCGGCGCCCTGGAGTACCGCGTGACGGCGGCCGCAGGGCAGTCGACCCTGGCGCGCATCATCAAGGCCGTCGAAGAGGCACAGGGTGCGCGTGCGCCTACCCAGCGTTTCGTCGACCAGTTCTCGCGCATCTACACCCCGGTGGTATTCGCAGTGGCCCTGGCAGTGGCAGTGATCCCGCCACTGTTCATGGCCGGTGCCTGGTTCGACTGGGTGTACCGCGCGCTGGTATTGCTGGTGGTGGCATGCCCGTGTGCGCTGGTCATTTCCACCCCGGTGACCATCGTCAGTGGCCTGGCCGCTGCGGCGCGCAAGGGCATCCTGATCAAGGGCGGGGTCTACCTGGAAGGCGGCCGCAAGCTGGACTTCCTGGCCCTGGACAAGACCGGCACCATCACCCACGGCAAACCGGTGCAAACCGACGTCAAGGTGCTTGAACCCCTTTTCGAGGGCCGTGCCCAAGCGTTTGCGGCGAGCCTGGCCGACCGTTCCGATCACCCGGTGTCGGGCGCTATCGCCCAGTTCGCCAAGGCGCATAACCTGGCGCTGAGCGAGGTCAGCGAATTCGCGGCCCTGGCCGGCCGCGGCGTGCGGGGTGATATCGACGGCGAAACCTACCACTTGGGCAACCATCGCTTGGTCGAGGAGCTAGGCCTGTGCTCGCCGGAGCTGGAAGCCCAACTGGATACGCTGGAACGCCAGGGCAAGACCGTCGTTCTGCTGCTCGACCGTTCCGGGCCGTTGGCCCTGTTCGCCGTGGCCGATACGGTCAAGGACAGCAGCCGTCAGGCGATTGCCGAACTGCACGCACTGGGCATCAAGACCGTCATGTTGACTGGCGACAATCCGCACACCGCCCAGGCTATCGCCGCCCAGGTGGGCATCGACCGCGCCGCGGGCAACCTGTTGCCCGCCGACAAGCTGCACAGCATCGAGAAGCTCTACGTCGAAGGGCACCGGGTGGGCATGGTTGGCGATGGCATCAACGACGCGCCGGCCCTGGCTCGTGCCGAAATCGGCTTCGCCATGGCAGCGGCAGGTACCGACACGGCGATCGAGACCGCCGACGTGGCGCTGATGGATGACGACTTGCGCAAAATCCCGGCGTTCGTCAGGCTGTCGCGCCAAAGTGCGGCGATCCTGACGCAGAACATCGTTCTGGCGCTGGGCATCAAGGCGATTTTCCTGGCGATCACCTTTGCCGGCATGGCCACCATGTGGATGGCGGTGTTCGCCGACATGGGCGTGAGCCTGCTGGTGGTATTCAATGGTCTGCGCCTGCTGCGCAAATGAGGTCCTGCAATGCTGAGTGCCGAACTCAAAGCCTTCTACATGGTGGCCCGCCTGGGCAGCATCACCTTGGCGGCGAAGAAGCTCGGACTCAGCCAGCCGACGGTGACCACGCAGATCCGCAACCTGGAAAGCCATTACGCGGTGGAACTGTTCTACCGCGGAGGCCGGCGCCTGGTGCTGAGCGAGGAGGGCGTGCGCCTGCTGCCGATGGTCAAGGCGCTGCTGCAGCAGGAGGCCGACATCGAGTTCGAGCTGCGCAACAGCGGCCAGGCCCAGGGCAGTTTGCGCATTGCTGCCACTGCGCCTTACTACATCCTCGACCTGGTGAAGATCTTCCGCGAACGCCTGCCCCAGGTCGAGGTGACGGTGGAGATCGGCAATTCGCAGCAGGTGCTGGAGATGCTCGAGGATTACCGGGTGGATATCGCGGCGTCGTCACAGCTGGTGGAGGATGCGCGGCTGGTGCGGCGGGTGCTGGGCACCGACCCGCTGGTGGTGGCGGTGCACCGCAATCATCCGTTGGCCCTTCGGCAGGCGGTATCCATCGAGGGGTTGGCGGGGCATTGCCTGCTCATGCGCGAGAAGGGCTCGACCACGCGCAAGCTGACCGAGCAGATGATGTTGGACGCCGGGGTCAAGGCCGGGGCGTTGCTGGAGATCGGTAGCCGCGAGTCGATCCGTGAGGCAGTACTGCGCAATATCGGCATCAGCGTGATTGCCCGGCATGAGGTGCCGCATAACCCGGAGTTGCGGGTGCTGGCGCTGGAGAATGCGCCGGTGATGCATGAATACCTGTATTGCCTGAAGGAGCGGCGCCAGGCCCGGTTGCCGGCGGCATTCCTCGGTGTGGCGCAGGAAGTGGTGGGTTCGCACCTGTAGGAGCGGCCTACTACAAAATCTGCCTATACCACTATCACCGGGTTTTGCCCAAAAGCCACAGAACCTTCGCACAGCGTTCCTAGCATGGCCTCACTTGTTCGATGAGGCCTTGCCATGAACCACGCCACCCCGGGCGCACAGATGAAAGTGCGCGGTATCCACAAGCGTTTCGGTGCCTTCACGGCGCTCAACGACGTGTCCCTGGACATCGCTGCTGGCGAGCTGGTCTGCCTGCTCGGCCCGTCCGGTTGCGGCAAGACCACCCTGCTGCGCTGCATTGCCGGCCTTGAGCGTCAGGACCGTGGCGCGCTGTACATCGGTGAGCGGGACATTTCCGAACTGCCACCCCAGGCCCGGGACTACGGCATTCTGTTCCAGTCCTACGCGCTGTTCCCCAACCTGACCGTCGAAGCCAACATTGCCTACGGCCTGACCGGCAGCAGCCGCGACGAGAGCCGCCAGCGTGTGGCAGAAATGCTCGAGCTGGTCGGCCTGAGCGGCAGCGAGAAAAAGTACCCAGGCCAGCTTTCCGGCGGCCAGCAGCAACGTGTGGCCCTTGCCCGTGCGCTGGCACCTTCGCCCTCGCTGCTGCTGCTCGACGAACCGATGTCGGCGCTGGATGCCCGGGTGCGTGAGCATCTGTGCACCGAACTGCGCCAATTGCAGCGTCAGCTGGGCATCACCACGTTGATGGTCACCCACAACCAGGACGAAGCCATGCTCATGGCCGACCGCATTGCGGTGATGAACAACGGCCAGGTCGAGCAATACGCGACCCCGCAGGAGATCTACGACCAGCCGGCCACGCCGTTCGTTGCCGAGTTCGTCGGCCAGGGCAACTGGCTGCCGTTCCAGCGCAGTAGCGACAGCCACGCCCAGGTCGGCGCCATGAGCATGCGCCTGGCGAGCAGCGCGGGTACCGCCCGCAGTGGCCGGCTGTTCTGCCGCCCGGAGGCGATCACCGTCAATCCGTTGGTGCATGAGGAAAACCTGTTCCCGGCCAAGGTCCGCGAAATCACCTTCCTCGGCAACCGCTGCCGCATGAGCTTCGAACTCAAGGCCCTGCCGGGCCATGCGCTGCTCGCCGAACTGGCGCCGGAAGCCATGCCTCGCTTGGGCTCGCAGGATATCTGGGTGGCCTTGCCACCGCAGAGCCTGCAGGTGTTTGCCTGAGATGGCCGCGCCAATGTCCCTGCCGCTGACCCAGACCAAGGATGCGCGACGCAGCGACGTCGCCCTGGGTGACCGCCTGTTCGTCATCGGCGGCAAGAGCCTGCTGCTGGTCCTTCTGCTGCTGGCCGTGGTGATGCCGTTGCTGGCCATTTTCTGGAAAGGCTTCAGCGGTGAAGCCGGTCAGGGCGGTGGCCTGTTGGCCGCCCGAGAACTGTTCGCCAGCGAAAACTTCCACTGGCTGCTCGGCAACAGCCTGTCGGTGGCCTGCACCGTGGCGGCGATCGTGGTGCCGCTGGCCTACCTCTTCGCCTACGCCCTGCAGCGTACGCTGATCCCGGCCAAGGGCCTGTGGCGCGGCATTTCGCTGCTGCCACTGCTGGCGCCGTCGATGCTGCCGGCGATTGCCCTGGTCTACCTGTTCGGCAACCAGGGCCTGCTGCGCAGCCTAATCAGCGACAACATCTACGGCTTCTGGGGCATTGTCCTCGGCGAGGCCATCTACACCTTCCCCCATGCGCTGATGATCCTGCTCTCGGCCCTGTCACTGGCCGACGCCCGGCTATTCGACGCGGCGTCGAGCATGGGCGCCGGGCCGTGGCGGGCGTTTTGCAGCATCACCTGGCCAGCCACGCGTCAGGCGGTGTTCGCTGCGTTCTGCCTGGTGTTCACCCTGACCATCACCGACTTCGGTGTACCGGTGGTAGTCGGCGGCGACTATCAGGTGCTGGCGCTGGAGGCCTACAAGGCGGTGGTTGGCCAGCAGCAATTCGGCCGGGGCGCGTTGATCGGCATGGTCCTGCTGCTGCCAGCGCTGCTCAGCTTCGGCGTCGATGCCTGGTTGCGTCGGCGCCAGGGCGAGGCAATGAGCGGCCGTGCCCAGGTGTTCGAGCCCAAGCCGTCGCGCTGCCGTGATGCCTGCTTCCTGGTCATTGTGCTGGTGGTCTGCGCGGCGCTGCTGGTGGTAATCGGCATGGCGGTGTACTCGTCGCTGGTGACGTTCTGGCCGTACAACCTGACCCTGTCGTTCAAGCACTATATGTTCGACGACACTGCCGGTGGCGGCTGGCTGGCCTACCGCAACAGCGTGACCATGGCCCTGTGCACCGCACTGATCGGCAGCCTGGTGATCTTCACCGGCGCCTACCTGATGGAGAAAACCCAGGGCCAGCGCCTGCTCAACCAGGCCCTGCGCCTGCTCAGCTTCATTCCCATGGCGGTGCCTGGGTTGGTACTGGGCCTGGGCTACGTGTTCTTCTTCAACCTCAACGGCAACCCGCTGCACGTGTTCTATGGCGGCATGGCGCTGCTGGTGCTGTGCACCATCGCCCACTACCTGACCACCGCGCAGATGACCGCCGCCACCGCACTGCGCCAGCTCGACGGCGAGTTCGAAGCTGCCGCGCTGTCGCTCAAGGCGCCGCTCTACAAGCACTTCGTGCGGGTCACCGTGCCGATCTGCCTGCCGGCGCTGCTGGACATCATCCGCTACCTGTTCGTCTCGGCGATGACCACCGTGTCTGCGGCGATCTTCCTCTACAGCCCCGACACCATCCTCGCCGCCGTCGCCGTGTTGAACATGGACGATGCCGGCAACGTCGGCGGTGCCGCCGCCATGTCGACCCTGATCCTGCTGACCAGCGCTGCTGCTTCCCTGCTGCTGGCTGGTGCTTCCCGCGGCCTGCTGCGCCGCTCCCAGGCCTGGCGCCAGCGCGCGCCCGGCCATTGACCGACTGCCCACACTGATAGGAAACGCATCATGTTCAAGCCCCTTGCACTTGCCGCTGCCGTATCCGCCGTCTTCAGCCTGCAGGCTTCGGCTGCAGCCACCCAGTTGACCGTCTACACCGCCCTGGAAGCCGAACAGCTCAAGAACTACAAGCAGGCTTTCGAAAAGGCCAACCCGGACATCGAAATCAAATGGGTGCGTGATTCCACCGGCATCATCACCGCCAAGCTGCTGGCCGAGAAAGACCGCCCGCAAGCCGACGCGGTCTGGGGCCTGGCCGCCTCCAGCCTGGCTATCCTGGACCAGAACGGCATGCTCGAAGCCTATGCGCCGAAAGACCTGGGCAAGATCTCCGCCAACTACCGCGACGCCGCCAACCCGCCTGCCTGGGTCGGCATGGACGTGTGGGCCGCGACCATCTGCTTCAATACCGTCGAAGCCGAGAAGCAGGGCCTGAGCAAACCGGTGAGCTGGCAGGACCTGACCAAGCCGGAATACAAAGGCAAGATCGTCATGCCTAACCCGGCTTCCTCCGGCACCGGCTTCCTTGACGTCAGCGCTTGGCTGCAGACCTTCGGCGAGCCACAGGGCTGGGCCTACATGGACGCCCTGCACCAGAACATCGGCCAGTACGTGCACTCCGGCTCCAAGCCGTGCAAGCTGGCAGCGGCGGGCGAGTTCCCGATCGGTATCTCGTTCGAGTACCCGGCCGTGCAACTCAAGCGCCAGGGCGCTCCGCTGGATATCGTGCTGCCGAAGGAAGGCCTGGGCTGGGAGATTGAGGCGACCGCCGTGATCAAGGGCTCGCCAAAGGCTGATGCGGCCAAGCGCCTGGCTGATTTCTCGGCAAGCCCTGCCGCCATGGAACTGTACAAGGACAACTTTGCCGTACTGGCCGCGCCAGGCATTGCCAAGCCGCAGACCGAGCTGCCAGCCGACTATGAACAGCGCCTGATCAAGAACGACTTTGCCTGGGCCTCGAAGAACCGCGACGAGATCCTCACTGAATGGCGCAAGCGCTATGACGGCAAATCGGAGAAAGTGGCGCAACAATAAGAAAAAGCCCAGGAGTGAAGCCAATGCTTACGCCAGCCCAGACCATCGACACGCTGTTCAACTTGTATGAGCAGCATGGCAGCGACGATTACATCGGCGAAGCCATCAACCAGCTCGAACACATGTCCCAGGCTGCGCAGCTGGCCATGGCTGAAGGCTACGACGATGAAGTGGTGCTGGCGGCGTTCTTCCACGATATTGGCCACCTGTGTGGCGGCGACGCCAGCATGGGGGGCTATGGCGTGGTCAGCCATGAGCGTATCGGTGCCGAGTACCTGCGCCGTTGTGGCTTCGGCGAGCGCATGGCGCGGCTGGTGCAATATCACGTGGAGGCCAAGCGTTACCTGACCTTGCGCCAGCCGGGGTATTACGACCGGTTGAGCGAGGCAAGCCGCAGGACCCTTGAATACCAGGGTGGCGTGATGAGCGCGGCCGAGGCGGATGCGTTCGAGCGCGACTCGCTGTTCGAGGTGAGCTTGAAGATGCGCGAATGGGACGAGATGGCCAAAGAGGTCGGGGTGCCGGTGATGGATCTGGTGGTGCTGAAAGAGAAGGCATTGGCCTTGCTTTGAGGATTGCCTGTACAGGCCCTTTCGCGGGACAAGCCCGCTCCGACAGAGAGTGCGTTCCCCTGTAGGAGCGGGCTTGTCCCGCGAAGAGGCCAGACCTGCTGAATCAGATCTGTGAAACCAATGCTTCCAGCTGTTCCTGCCGCTCAGCCTGTTTGAGCTTTGCCCCAGGATTGAGCGTCGACCACTGTGGATGCGCCCGCGCCTTGCTCAAGGCCTCCGGCAGCTTGCCTTCACGCCAAGCCTTCTCATCCAGCTCGCCCAAGCGAATGCTGTCCTGTGCCGCATGCCCGCGGCCATCCAGCGCCACCATCAACTGCTGCTGACGCAACGCCAGCAGCCGCAGCACCGTGTCATCCACCGTCAGTTCGCGCTGGCCCTTCAGCTTGCCCATGAGCCGCGCCCCATAGTTGCGTGCAGTCTGCAGTGCACCACCGGCAATGGCGCCCGCCAACGCCGCAGCACCGAGGGTCAGGCCGCCAACCAGCAGGTCAACGCCGGCACCGGCTGCAGCCCCGGCCGCCACGCCGCTACCCAGGCGCACACCCAGCAACTTCAGGGTTTCGGGATTGAACAGGTCATCGCCCCAGCGCCCATCCAGCAACGGCAAATCACCGGCATTGGCATCCTCACGGCGGAAGGCATACAGCTTGAGGAGTGCCTCCACGCAACGCTGTTCACGCTGGCGTACATCCTGGCGCAAGGCCTCGATAGCTCTGGCTTCAGCTGCCGGTTCGGCCTCGACGCTGCGTCGGCAGGCGGCGCAGTCGAGCAGCAGCTCGGCGATCAGCCGCTTGCCGCTGTGCTGGCGTGCCAGGCGCTGGGCCTGCTGGTCGTCGATCAGCCGTTGCAGGGCGGGTCGGGCGTCCTCCAGCAACAGTGCGAGGCTTTCGTACAGACGGCGTTCACCATCCTCTGGCGGGGCTACGCTATCGAACCGCACCAATGCGTGAAGCCCAAGCCGGGCAAGGGCTTCACGCCATTCGGGCTCGCGGTGCTGGCTGCTGGCGACGAAGTTGAGCACCGGCAGCAGCGGCTTGCCGCAGCTGGCCAGCACTTCCAGTTCGTCGCGGTACTTGGCCAGCACGGGCTCGCGGGCGTCGATCACATACAGGCCGGCATTGCTCGCCAGCAATTGGCGCAGCACCTTGGCTTCCTGCTCGAAGCGCTGGCGTGCCTCGCTGCCCTGCAGGAAGCGTTCGAGGCGGGCCGGGCCGTCCAGGCGTTCGCCTGGGCGCTCCAGGCGCTCGAGATAGTCGAGCAGGGCGATGGCGTCTTCCAGGCCGGGGGTGTCGTAGAGCTCCAGCAGTGGTTCGCCGTCAACCGAGAGTCGCGCACCCTCGACATGGCGGGTGGTGCTGGGGCGGTGGGAGACCTCGCCGAAGCCGACGTCGCGGGTGAGTGTGCGCAGTAGCGAAGTCTTGCCGACGTTGGTGTGGCCGACCACGGCCAGTTTCAGCGGCTCAGTCATGGCCATGCTCCAGCCAGGTCAGGGGCGAAGTGTCGGCATGGGGCAGGCCGAGGCGGTCGAGGGCGTCGTGCCAGTCGCCCAGGCGTTCGGCGTCCAGGGCCTGGCCGGGGGCAGCCTGAAGCAGCCAGATGCGGGTGTCGCCGGCATTGCGTGCCAGCTCCGCGAGCAGCGCCAGGCTGCCACGGTCAGGTGAGCGGCGTGGGTCGCAGGCGATGGCCAGGCGTGCCGGCGGGAAACGGCTGAGCTGTTCGAGCAGCTTGTTGCGCGACTCGCGGCTGTCGAGCACACCCGCATCGGTTACCGCCTTGGACAAGGCGGGCGGCCAGGGGCGCTGGTCGTCGAGTTCCAGGCCTACCAGCAGGGCGCCGCTGCTGCCGCTTTCCAGCTGGCCGGCCTGAAACTGCGGGAGGGCATCGGGAGCGGCGTCCTGCACGCCGATGCGTTCGCTGCGCGGCATCAGTGCATCGCGCAATTGCGCGTAGCCGGGCAGGCTGAGGTCCAGCGCCAACTGGGCACGGCCCTGGTGCCAGCGCCACAGGCACAGCCCGGCCAGCAGCAGGCGCGGCAGCAAGCCGTACACCAGCACCACGCCGAGCAGCCAGCTGGCCCAGGCCTGGCGGGCGGCATCCAGGGCGGGGAAGGTATCGCCACTGGCGCGGATCATCGCTTCGTCCGGTACGGCGAAACCGAGCAGCGAGGGCAGGGCGCCGAGGGCCTGGGTCAGGTGAATGAACGGGTCGGCGGCCAGCAGGGTGGTTTCCCAGACGAAGCCGTAACGGCGGGTTGCCAGCAAGGCCAGCAGCATGCTCAGGGCGGCGATCATTGCCAGCAGCCACAGGCTGTGCACCAGCACGCCGAGCAGCCAGCGATTCAGGCGTTGGCGTTGCAGCAGCACCAGCAGTGCTGGCGCCAGGTGTGCGGCCTTGGCGTCGCGGGCGAAGCGCTCACTTAGCCACAACCACAGGCGGCCGAGGCTGGCGCCGTGCTCGCCGCTCAAGGCAAGGCCCACGGCCCAGCCCAGCAACAACAGCAGGTTCAGCCCGAGCAGGCTGCCCAGGGCCCAGAACACGTTGACCGGGCGCTGCCCATCGCCCAGTGCGGCGAAAGCCAAGCCTGCGCCGCTGAAAACGGCCAACAGCATCAGGGCCAGCAGCGCCAGGCGGGCGCCCTGCTTCCAGTGGCGCAGGGCAGTGCCCAGGCCATCGCGTTCGGCGAGAAACAGCGCGCGGGTTTCGATGCGTGCTGCCAGGTCACCGCCCATTTGGCGGGCATGGCGGTTGGCCTCCTGATCGTCCAGGAGGCCGGCGTGTTCCTCGCGCAGGCGTACCGCTTCGGTGAGCCAGCGCTTGTCCAGTGCAGTTGGTGCAGTCACAAGGTCTTCCATTGCGTGGTTCAGGGCAGAAGCATAACCCACACGCCCGGTGCTATCCTCGCTGGCATGAATACATCACTCCCCCTCAGCCTGATCGCGGCTCATGCCGAGAACCGCGTGATCGGCATCGACAATTCCATGCCCTGGCACCTGCCGGGGGACTTCAAGTACTTCAAGGCCACAACCCTGGGCAAGCCGATCATCATGGGGCGCAAGACCTGGGATTCGTTGGGCCGGCCGTTGCCGGGGCGGTTGAACATCGTGGTCAGCCGGCAGGCGGGTCTGGAGCTGGCCGGGGCCGAGGTGTTCGCTTCGCTGGAGGCAGCGGTGGCGCGGGCTGAGCAATGGGCGCGTGAGCAGGGCGTTGGCGAGCTGATGCTGATTGGCGGGGCGCAGCTGTATGGGCAGGCGTTGGAGAAGGGGCTGGTGAGCCGGATGTACCTGACGCGGGTGGAAATGGCGCCGGAGGGGGATGCATGGTTCCCGGAGTTCGATGAGGGCCAGTGGAGGTTGGTGTCGAGTGAGGCACAGGTTGAAGAAGGCAAGCCGGCTTACCACTTCGAAGTTTGGGACAAGATCTGAAAATGCGGGGGCTGCAAAGCAGCCCCCGGCAATATGTCAGGTATGACTCAGCTCGGCATGCTCATCACCGGCCAGCACTTCCTTGTCGGTCTCTTTCAGCAGCTGGCTGGTCACCACGCCCGCCGTCATTGACCCATTCACGTTCAACGCCGTGCGGCCCATGTCGATCAGCGGTTCCACCGAAATCAGCAGCGCCACCAGCTCGACCGGCAAGCCCATGGCTGGCAGCACGATCAGCGCAGCGAAGGTCGCACCGCCGCCGACGCCAGCCACACCCGCAGAACTCAGCGTCACGATCGCCACCAGGGTCGCGATCCACAGCGGGTCGAAGGTATCGATGCCCACCGCTGGCGCCACCATCACGGCCAACATGGCTGGATAGAGGCCCGCGCAGCCGTTCTGGCCAATGGTGGTGCCGAACGATGCACTGAAGCTGGCAATCGACTGCGGCACGCCCAGGCGGCGGGTTTGCGCTTCGATGTTCAGCGGGATGCTGGCGGCACTGGAGCGGCTGGTGAAGGCAAAGGTCAGCACTGGCCAGACCTTGCGGAAGAAGCGCAGCGGGCTCACGCCGGTGGCGGCCAGGATGATGCCGTGGATCACGAACATCAGCGCCAGGCCCAGGTACGACACCACCACGAAGCTGCCGAGCTTGAGGATGTCTTCCAGGTTCGAGCTGGCCACCACCTTGGTCATCAGCGCCAGTACGCCGTAAGGGGTGAGCTTCATCACCACGCGTACCAGGCGCATCACCCAGGCCTGCAGGGTATCGATGGCCGACAGGGCGCGCGCGCCCTTCTCGGCGTCGTCCTTGATCAGCTGCAGCGCGGCCAGGCCGACGAATACGGCGAAGATCACCACGCTGATGATCGAGGTCGGCTTGGCCCGGGCCAGGTCGCCAACCGGGTTGCTCGGGATGAACGAAAGCAGCAGCTGCGGGATATTCAGGTCGGCAACCTTGCCTACGTAGTCGCTGTGGATAACCTGCATGCGCGCGCTTTCCTGGGCGCCGGCCACCAGGCCTTCGGCGCTCAGGCCGAACAGGTTGGTCAGGACAATACCGATCAGCGCGGCAATGGCGGTGGTCAGCAGCAGGGTACCAATGCTCAGCACGCTGATGCGGCCCAGCGACGAGGCGTTGTGCAGGCGGGCCACGGCGCTGAGGATCGAGGCAAAGATCAGCGGCATGACGATCATCTGCAGCAGGCCGACGTAGCCGTTGCCGACCAGGTCCAGCCAGCTGATGGTGGCCTTGAGTACCGGGTGGCCGGCGCCGTAAATGGTGTGCAGGGCCAGGCCGAACGCGACGCCCAGCGCCAGGCCCAGCAGGACCTTCTTGGCCAGGCTCCAATCGGTGCGGCCGGTTTGCGCCAGGCCTAGCAGCAGGGCCAGGAACGCCAGCAGGTTGAGGGACAACGGCAGGTTCATTGAAGCTCCAGGAAAAAGCAGAAGAGGCATCGCCTCTGGTGAGCGATTGCGAACGGAAATGCTAACAGCCTGAAAAGAAACGAATTTATACCCAAAAGTAATTTGCTTAGTCGTTTATGGAATAACAGGTTGTCGCGGATAGCAATGCACACGACGTTTACAGTTTTGTGAAGGTCGTTGTGAGGGGTCGGAATCGGCGAATGTTGCACTAGTTTTTCCGGGTCATTTCAGGAGATTCGCACATGAAGTTCGCTCCGAAAGCCCTGGTCCTGGGTTTGTCCCTGCTGTTCAGTGTCGAAAGCTTCGCCACCGAGCTCAAGCACTGGCCCACCGATGCAGCCAAACAGCTCGATGCCATGATTGCCGCCAATGCCCACAAAGGTAACTACGCAGTCTTTGACATGGACAACACCAGTTACCGCTACGACCTCGAAGAAGCGCTGCTGCCGTTCATGGAAAACAAGGGTCTGCTGACCCGCGACAAACTCGACCCGTCGCTCAAGCTGATCCCGTTCAAGGACACGGCCGAGCACAAGGAGAGCCTGTTCAGCTACTACTACCGTCTGTGCGAGATCGACGACATGGTCTGCTACCCGTGGGTGGCGCAGGTGTTTGCCGGCTTCACCCTCAAAGAGCTCAAGGCTCAGGTCGATGAGCTGATGGCCTCGGGCAAGCCGATCCCCAGCACCTACTTCGAAGGCGATCAGGTCAAGGCCATCGAGGTGCAGCCGCCAAAGGTCTTCACTGGCCAGGCCGAGCTGTATAACAAGCTGATGGAGAATGGCATCGAGGTCTATGTGATTTCGGCGGCGTCTGAAGAGCTGGTGAGGATGGTCGCTTCCGATCCTAAGTACGGCTACAACGTCAAACCGCAAAACGTGATTGGCGTCAGCCTGTTGCTCAAGGATCGCGCCAATGGCCAGCTGACCACGGCGCGCAAGCAGATCAGCGCCGGGCAATATGACGCGAAGGCCAACGAAGGGCTGGAACTGACGCCTTACTTGTGGACACCAGCCACCTGGATGGCAGGCAAGCAGGCGGCGATCCTGACCTACATCGATGAATGGAAGAGGCCGGTGCTGGTGGGTGGCGATACGCCAACCAGCGATGGCTACATGCAGTTCCATGGCGTGAATGTAGACAAGGGGGGCATCCACCTGTGGATAAACCGCAAGGCCAAGTACATGGAGCAGTTGAACGGGATGATCGCGAAGAACGCGACGGCGCAGGCGAAGGAAGGGTTGCCGGTGACGGCGGACAAGAACTGGGTGATCGTGACGCCGGAGCAGATTCAGTAGGGCCGGTACAGGCATAAAAAAACCGGCGCTCAGGGCGCCGGTTTCTCTTTCACGCGGTCAGAGCCTCACAGCCCTTCAAGCATCGCCTTGTTACGCACAGCACCTTTGTCGGCACTGGTCGCCAGCAGGGCGTAGGCCTTCAGCGCGGTGGTCACCTTGCGTGGGCGGACTTCAGCTGGTTTCCAGCCTTTCTTGTCCTGCTCGATGCGGCGCTGAGCCAGCTCTTCGTCGCTGACCAGCAGGTTGATCGACCGGTTGGGGATGTCGATCAGCACCTTGTCGCCGTCGCGCACCAGGCCGATGGCACCGCCAGCGGCGGCTTCCGGCGAGGCGTGGCCGATCGACAGGCCCGAGGTACCGCCCGAGAAGCGGCCATCGGTGAGCAGGGCGCAGGCCTTGCCCAGGCCCTTGGACTTCAGGTACGAGGTCGGGTAGAGCATTTCTTGCATGCCCGGGCCACCTTTCGGGCCTTCGTAACGGATGATCACGATGTCGCCGGCCTTCACTTCGTCGGCGAGGATGCCGCGCACGGCGCTGTCCTGGCTCTCGAAGATCTTCGCGGTGCCTTCGAACACGTGGATCGACTCGTCGACGCCAGCGGTTTTCACCACGCAGCCATCCAGGGCGATGTTGCCGTACAGCACAGCCAGGCCGCCTTCTTGCGAGTAGGCGTGCTCGAAGCTGCGGATGCAGCCGTTTTCACGGTCGTCGTCGAGGGTTTCCCAACGGGTCGACTGGCTGAACGCGGTCTGGGTCGGGATGCCGGCCGGGCCTGCCTTGAAGAAGGTGTGCACGGCTTCGTCATCGGTCTGGGTAATGTCCCACTTGGCGATGGCTTCTTCCATGCTGCGGCTGTGCACGGTCGGCAGGTCGGTGTGCAGCAGGCCGCCACGGGCCAGCGAACCGAGGATGCTGAAGATGCCGCCAGCGCGGTGCACGTCTTCCATGTGGTACTTCTGGATGTTCGGCGCCACCTTGCACAGCTGCGGCACCTTGCGCGACAGGCGATCGATGTCGCGCAGGTCGAACTCGACCTCACCTTCCTGGGCTGCAGCCAGCAGGTGCAGGATGGTGTTGGTCGAACCGCCCATGGCGATGTCGAGCATCATGGCGTTCTCGAACGCCTTGAAGTTGGCGATGCTGCGCGGCAGCACAGACTCGTCGTTTTCCTGGTAGTAGCGCTTGCACAGCTCGACGATGGTGCGGCCGGCGGTGAGGAACAGCTGCTCGCGGTCGGCGTGGGTGGCCAGGGTCGAACCGTTGCCCGGCAGGGCCAGGCCCAGGGCTTCGGTCAGGCAGTTCATCGAGTTGGCGGTGAACATGCCGGAGCACGAACCGCAGGTCGGGCAGGCGCTGCGCTCGTACTCGGCGACTTTTTCGTCACTGGCAGTGGAGTCAGCGGCGATGACCATCGCGTCGACCAGGTCCAGGCCGTGGCTGGCCAGCTTGGTCTTGCCGGCTTCCATCGGGCCGCCGGAGACGAAGATCACCGGGATGTTCAGGCGCAGGGCGGCCATCAGCATGCCGGGGGTGATCTTGTCGCAGTTGGAGATGCAGACGATGGCGTCGGCGCAGTGGGCGTTGACCATGTATTCGACGGCGTCGGCGATGATCTCGCGGCTTGGCAGCGAGTACAGCATGCCGTCGTGGCCCATGGCGATGCCATCATCGACCGCGATGGTGTTGAATTCCTTGGCCACGCCACCGGCGCGTTCGATCTCGCGGGCGACCAGTTGGCCCAGGTCCTTCAGGTGCACGTGGCCCGGGACGAACTGGGTGAACGAGTTGGCGATGGCGATGATCGGTTTCTTGAAGTCTTCGTCCTTCATCCCGGTGGCACGCCACAGGGCGCGGGCGCCGGCCATGTTGCGGCCTTGGGTGGAAGTCTTGGAACGATAATCAGGCATGAAACACTCCTGGCGGCTTAATCAGGTCACAAAAAGGGGAGTGAGCTTCTCTTGTCCTTTGTGCCGCAGGCCGGTTGCCACTGGCACGGATGGGGCCGAAGACCGCGCGGGATCGCCGCGTGCTTGGCCAGAGCTCATAAACCCGCCGGGGATGACTGGCGATGAATAGGCCGATTCTACACCGCTGGCGCGGCGAGGGAATGAAGATGTGTCTGGACGGTGGTTTCGGAGGGGATTCCAGCTATTTGTAGGACGCTTCTGAAATGCTGCCAGCGGGGCAGACCTTGCCAACCGTACTGGCTATCATCCGCGGCGCCGCATGTGCGGCTTCACGAGAAATCACTTCAATGGACCTTCCCAGTTTCAGTTCACCCCGAACTTGTAAATTGGCACTGAGCGCGTTGCTGCCAGGGCTTGCTATGGCTTGAATCCCTGGGTTCGAGGCTCGCGGGTGCCTGCGTCGGCGCCTGGAGACTCACATGTATTCTGTCTGCACAAACTGCATCCGTTGTAATCAACCGCTCACGCACGACCAGACCAGCGAAGCGCTGGACAAGCTTCGCCAAGAGGCTACCGAAGACTTCCACAAAGGCGCATCGATCACCAATCACGTCGGTAACCTGCGCAATGCCACGGTCGGCCTGCTGTACCGCAAGCGAGTGCTGTGGCTGGTGCTGCTGGTGTTCGGCAATCTGTTTTCCGGCGCCGGCATCGCCGCCTTTGAAGAAACCATCGCCGCGCATATCGTACTGGTGTTCTTCCTGCCTTTGTTGGTGGACAGCGGGGGCAACGCCGGGGCGCAGTCGGCCACTTTGATGGTGCGGGCGTTGGCGACGGGGGAGGTGGTCATGCGCGACTGGATGCGCATGCTGGTCCGCGAATGTGGGGTGGCACTGGCGCTCGGTGGCACCATGGCGTTGGCGGTCGCATCGCTGGGAGCATTGCGGGGTGGCACGGACGTCGCCGTGATCGTGGCCAGCAGCATGCTGGTGATTGTGTTGATCGGCAGCTTGATCGGCATGAGCCTGCCGTTCCTGTTCACTCGCCTGAAGCTCGACCCGGCGACCGCCAGTGGCCCGCTGGTGACCTCGATCGCCGATGCGGCGGGGGTGCTGGTGTACTTCGGGATCGCCTCGCAGGTGCTGGAGATCTGATGCCAGCCCGGGGCGCATCGCGCCCCCGGGCCGTGCGGGGTCAGCTGTTTGGCAGCAAGCGGCAGGTGATGCTCTTGATGTAGCGGGTTTCGGCGATGGCCGGGTGCACCGGGTGGTCCGGGCCCTGGCCGCCGCGCTCGAGCAGTTGCAGGTTGCGGTCCAGGTGGCGAGCGCTGGTCAGCAGAATGTTGTGCAGGTCGTCCTCGGGCAGGTGCATCGAGCACGAGGCGCTGACCAGGATGCCGTCCTTGCTCAGCATGCGCATGGCCTGTTCATTGAGGCGGCGGTAGGCCGCTTCGCCGTTTTTCAGGTCCTTCTTGCGCTTGATGAAGGCGGGTGGGTCGGCAATGATCACGTCGAAGCGCTCTTCGGCGGCCTTCAGCTCACGCAGGGCCTCGAACACGTCGCCTTCGATGCAGGTCAGTTTCTCGCTGATGCCGTTCAGCGCAGCGTTACGCTCGACACCATCAAGGGCAAAGCCCGAGGCATCCACGCAGAACACTTCGCTGGCGCCGAACGCACCGGCCTGCACGCCCCAGCCACCGATGTAGCTGAACAGGTCGAGCACGCGCTTGCCTTTGACGTAGGGGGCCAGGCGTGCGCGGTTCATGCGGTGGTCGTAGAACCAGCCGGTTTTCTGGCCTTCGCGTACCGGGGCTTCGAACTTGACGCCGTTCTCTTCCAGCGGGACCCAGTCCGGTACTTCACCGTAGACGGTTTCGACATAGCGCTGCAGGCCTTCGGCGTCGCGGGCGGCTGAGTCGTTCTTGAACAGGATGCCGCTGGGCTTGAGCACCTGGATCAGGGCCGCGATCACGTCGTCTTTGTGCGCTTCCATGGTGGCCGAGGCCAGCTGCACCACGAGGATGTCGTAGAAACGGTCGACCACCAGGCCCGGCAGCAGGTCTGAATCGCCGTATACCAGGCGGTAGCACGGCTGGTCGAACAGGCGCTCGCGCAGGGACAGGGCGACGTTCAAGCGGTGCACCAGCAACGACTTGTCCAGTGGCAGCTTGATGTCACGCGACAGCAGGCGGGCGCAGATCAGGTTGTTCGGGCTCAGGGCGACGATGCCCAGCGGCTTGCCATTGGCAGCTTCGAGCACTGCCTGCTGGCCGGCCTGGAAGCCTTGCAGCGGGGTCGCGGAGACGTCGACTTCGTTGCTGTAGACCCACAGGTGGCCGGCGCGCAGGCGGCGGTCGGCATTGGCTTTAAGGCGAAGGCTGGGCAGGGACATGACGTCGCTCCGGGAAAAAAGAGCGGGATTATAGCCTGTTGGCCCTTTGCCTGCTGAATTGCAGGGCCGCGAAGAGCGCGGAACAGACACCAATTGTCTGAATTTTTACCACGTGGCCCACCTTCGGCGATTGGTGTGGTGCCGGACTACGGGGTTAGAATCCTTCGTCCTTCACGAGTGTGCACGCATGTCCCAAGAACTCAGCGCCGAACAGATCCAGCAAGCCTTGCAAGGCATCACCATTCCGCCGCAGCCGCAGATCATGGTCGACCTGCAGTTCGAGCAGTACATGCCTGATCCGGATCTGGAAACCATCGCCAAGCTGATTTCCCAGGACCCTGGCCTCGCGGGTGCCTTGCTCAAGCTGGTCAACTCGCCGCATTTCGGCCTGTCGAACAAGATCGGTTCGATCCAGCGTGCGGTGAACCTGCTGGGCAGCCGTTCGATCATCAATCTGATCAATGCGCAGTCGATCAAGGGCGAGATGAGCGACGAGACCATCGTCACCCTCAACCGCTTCTGGGATACCGCCCAGGACGTGGCCATGACCTGCCTGACCCTGGCCAAGCGTACCGGCATCCAGGCGGCCGACGAGGCTTATACCCTCGGCCTGTTCCACGATTGCGGCGTACCGCTGATGCTCAAGCGCTTCCCCGAGTACATGCAGGTGCTCGAAGACGCCTACGCCAAGGCCGGTGAGGAAACACGCGTGGTCGATACCGAGAACCGCGCCTTCAACACCAACCATTCCGTGGTCGGCTACTTCACGGCCAAGTCCTGGCGCCTGCCGGAGCACATCAGCGCGGCCATCGCCAACCACCACAATGCCCTGGCGGTCTTCCGCGAAGACTCGCCGCGCAATACCCAGAGCCAATTGAAGAACCTGCTGGCCGTGCTGAAGATGGCCGAGCACATCTGCGCCTCGTACCGCGTGCTGGGCAACCAGAACGTCGACCACGAGTGGAATGCGGTCGGCCCGCTGGTGCTGGACTATATCGGCTTGTCGGAGTACGACTTCGAGACCCTGAAACAGAACATTCGCGAGCTGGGCGGGCACTGATTCATGCCGGAATTACCTGAAGTCGAAACCACCCGGCGCGGGATTGCACCCCACCTGGTAGGCCAGCGCGTCAGCCGTGTGGTGGTGAGGGACCGGCGGCTGCGCTGGCCGATCCCCGAAGACCTCGACGTGCGGCTGTCCGGGCAGCGCATCGTCAGCGTCGAGCGCCGGGCCAAATACCTGCTGATCAACGCCGAGGTCGGCACCTTGATCAGCCACCTGGGCATGTCGGGCAACTTGCGCCTGGTGGAGCTGGGCTTGCCAGCGGCCAAGCATGAACATGTCGATATCGAGCTGGAATCGGGGCTGATGCTGCGTTACACCGACCCGCGACGGTTCGGTGCCATGCTCTGGAGCCTCGACCCGCTCAACCACGAACTGTTGCTGCGCCTGGGGCCGGAGCCGCTGACCGACCTGTTCGACGGTGAACGGCTGTTCCAGCTGTCGCGCGGGCGCTCGATGGCGGTCAAGCCCTTCATCATGGACAACGCGGTGGTAGTCGGCGTGGGCAACATCTACGCGACCGAGGCGCTGTTCGCTGCCGGCATCGACCCGCGCCGCGAGGCGGGCGGGGTTTCCCGGGCGCGCTACCTGAAGCTGGCAATCGAGATCAAACGGGTGCTGGCGGCGGCCATCGAGCAGGGCGGCACGACCTTGCGCGATTTCATCGGCGGCGACGGGCAGCCGGGGTACTTCCAGCAGGAATTGTTCGTCTACGGGCGGGGCGGGATGCCGTGCAAGCTGTGCGGCACGGCCTTGCGCGAGGTGAAGCTGGGGCAGCGGGCGAGCGTGTTCTGCCCGCGTTGCCAGCGCTAGCCGTCTGCGCTCAGGCCTTGCCGGTGATCCGGCGGTACTTGGCCATCAGCTCGTCTTCGGTTTCCGGGTGCGCTTCATCCAGTGGGATGCAGTCGACCGGGCAGACCTGCTGGCACTGCGGCTCGTCGTAGTGACCCACGCACTGGGTGCACAGGTTCGGGTCGATCACGTAGATCTCTTCGCCTTGGGAGATGGCCTCGTTCGGGCACTCGGGTTCGCAGACGTCGCAGTTGATGCAATCGTCGGTGATGATCAGGGACATGGGGACTCCGGCCGGGGCGCTGCGCCCGGGCATGTTCAACGCTTTGGGCACAATTGTGCCGCATTCGCGCCCGCAGTGCACGCGGGCGCGATGATCAGGCGCTCAAGGTTACTTCTTGAAGCGTTCGGTCAGCGCCTCGGCCACCACAGGGTGGACGAACTTGCTGATATCTCCGCCCAACGCGGCTATTTCCCGCACCAGCGTCGAAGAAATGAACGAATAGCGCTCCGAAGGCGTGAGGAACAGGCTTTCGACGTCGGGCGCCAGTTGCCGGTTCATGTTCGCCAGCTGGAATTCGTATTCGAAGTCCGACACCGCGCGCAGGCCGCGCAGGAACACGTTCGCGTTCTGCTCCTTGGCGAAGTGTGCCAGCAGCGACGAGAAGCCGATGACTTCGACATTGGGCAGGTGCTTGGTGACCTCACGGGCAAGCTCGACCCGTTGTTCCAGTGGGAACAGGGGGTTTTTCTTCGGGCTGGCCGCCACCGCGATGATCACGTGGTCGAACAGGCGCGAAGCGCGCTCGACCAGGTCGCCATGGCCTTTGGTAATGGGGTCGAAAGTACCCGGGTACAACACTCGGTTCATCGCGTCATCCTGGCTGGAGTGCGTTGGGGAGTCGGATGGTAGCGCAGCGATTGCGCCCGGCCAAGTCATGCGGCCGGCTGATGGCACTATAGACAGGGCGTGTATTTGTTGTCATGCACTCTGTGCCAGGCGGGCAGCCAAGGCCTCGGTCAGCCGGGCACTGATGGCGTACACCGACAACTGCGGGTTGGCGCCGATGCTGGTGGGGAACAGTGAACCGTCGTGGATCGACAGGTTTTCCAGCTGGTGATGGCGGCCCAGGCTGTCGCAGACCGCCTGGCGCGGGTCGTCGCCCATCGCGCAGCCCCCCATGACATGGGCGCTGCCCAGCCGGGTGCGGAACGGCTCCAGGCGCAAGGCGTCGATCATGCGCTGAGCTTCGCCCAGGCTGGCAGCGGCGCCGGCGTCGCTGTGGACCGGCGTGACCTGCTGGGCGCCTGCAGCGAACTGGATTTGCGCCATGCTGTGATAGGCGCGACGCAGGCCGTCGCGCAGGTAGTCGGTGAGCGGGTAATCCAGCACCGGTGAGCCGTCACCGCGCAATTCCACCGCCCCGCCTGTACTTTCGGGGTGAAAACCGTCCCGCAACAAAGCCAGCATCACGTGAGTGTGTGGCAATTCGGCCATGCGCTGGGCATTGTCGCTGCCGTATCCACCGAGCAACGTGCTGGCCAGGGCCGGGTGCAAAGGCGGCACTTCCAGCTTGTAGCCGACCGGCCCATCGACGCCGTCCTGCCACTGGAAGTGGTCGCTGTAGATCGACTGAGGAGCGCCGTAGAACGGGTCGATACGGTCATTGAAGCGTGCCGCACTGAAGTTGACCAGGTGCAGGAAGGTCCGTTTGCCCAGGCGGCCATGCGGGTCGGGAGCCTTGGAGCGCAGTAGCAGGGCCGGGCTGTTGATACCGCCCCCGGCCACGATGTAGTGGCGGGCTCGCACGCTGATCAGCCGGCCGGTGGCGTGTACGCCTTGAGCATCCAGCGCCTGGCACTGCAGCCGGGCGATACGCTCGCCATTGTGTTCGAAGCGTTCGGCGCGGGCGAGGTAGAGCAGTTCACCGCCATTTTCGAGGGTCGCCGGAATACGCGTGACCAGCATCGATTGCTTGGCATTCACCGGGCAGCCCATGCCGCAATAGCCGAGGTTCCAGCAACCGCGGACGTTGCGCGGGATCACCGCCCAGCGATAGCCAAGCTGTTCACAGCCGCGTCGCAGTACCTCGTTGTTGGCGTTCGCCGGCATCGCCCAGGGCGTGATGCCCAGGTCGTGCTCGATACGCTCGAACCAGGGCTGCATGTCTTTCTCTCCCAGGCCCGTGACGCCATGCGCTGCGGCCCAGTGCGCTAATGTCTGCGGTGGCGTGCGAAAGCTCGAGGTCCAGTTGATCAGCGTGGTCCCGCCGACGGCGCGGCCTTGCAGGATGGTAATGGCGCCATCCTTGCTCATCCGCCCCAGGCCTTCCTGGTACAGGCTGGCGTAGGCCTCGTTCTCCAGCAGATGGAAGTCGCTGCTGGTCTTCAACGGGCCTTCTTCGATCAGCAACACCTTGTAACCTGCTGCGCTGAGCATCTGCGCACTGGTGGCACCGCCGGCTCCGCTGCCGATCACGGCAATATCGGCCTCCAGCGTCAGGTCCTGCTCCAGGCGTGAGCCGTCATGGCTGATCCAGCCGCGATCGAGGCCTTGGCGAAACGGGTCGGTTACTGGCATTGAAGATGCTCTTGTTGTCAGATCTTGGGTGGGCCGGGGTAGCCGCACGCGGCCCAGGCTTCCGGGCGCTCGTACCAGGCCATTTGCAGCAGCTGCAGCAGCGAGGCATGGCCCATGCGCAGCAGGTTCAGCGAGCTGTCCTGCCAGCGCTGCAGAAAGGCCGTTACCTGCGCGCTGCTGGCTTGCTCCCAGGCCCCCCAGATCCCGGTCAAAGGGCCACGGGTCAGCGGCAGGTTGAGCACATCGAACAATTGCCGGGTGAGCTTGAGCATTTCCGGCGACAGCGCTGCCAGTTTGTGGTCGAGGCTGTGCAGCACCAGTTCGTCGTTGGCCGAGGTGCCGGCGAGCACCACCGGAATCAGCGCAAGCAGGGCCGGCAGGTCATCGTCACGCAGCACCAGGTAGCCGGCTGCGGGCGTTTGCGCGCTGCAGCCGACCAGGCTGGCGGTGCTCAGGAAAAGGCTGGCGCCCAGGCTGAAGCGCAGCAGGTCACGACGTTGCATCAGCGGATGAACAGCTTGTAGATCAGGCGTTGCAAGGCCTTGCCGTAGGGCGGGTAGATCAGCCGCGCGGCATTCAAGCGCTGCTTGGCCAGCACCGCCTTGGCCTTGCTGAAGGTCAGGAAACCTTCATGGCCATGGTAATGGCCCATGCCAGAAGGGCCGATACCGCCGAATGGCAAATCGTCCTGGGCCACGTGCAGCAGGGTGTCGTTCAAGCACACGCCGCCAGAATGGCTGTGCTGCAGCACGTGCTGCTGCTCGCTGCGGTCGTAGCCGAAGTAGTACAGCGCCAGGGGGCGAGGGCGTTGATTGATGTAGTCCAGGGCCTCGTCGAGGTGGTCGTAAGGCACCAGCGGCAGCAACGGACCGAAGATCTCGTCCTGCATCACCTGCATGCTGTCGTTGACCCTGGTCAGCAGGTGCGGCGGCAGGCGTCGGCCCTGGCGTGTCTCGTCCGGGTACAGGTCGAGCACCTGGGCGCCCTTGCCACGGGCGTCGTCCAGCAGGTGCTGCAGGCGCTGCAACTGCCGTGGGTTGATGATGGCGCTGTAGTCAGGGTTGTCGGCGATGCGTGGGTACATGCGCTGCACGACCTTGCGATAGGCATCGGTGAAGTCGTTCAGGCGCTCGCGCGGCACCAGCACATAGTCGGGTGCGACGCAGGTCTGGCCGGCGTTGAGGGTCTTGCCAAAGGCGATGCGTTCGGCGGCCGTGTCCAGTGGCACGCTGGCCGAGACGATGGCGGGCGATTTTCCGCCAAGCTCCAGGGTTACCGGGGTCAGGTTTTGCGCGGCTGCCAGCATGACCTGGCGGCCGATGCTGGTGGCGCCGGTGAACAGCAGGTGGTCGAAGGGCAGGCGCGCGAACGCCTGGCCGACTTCGACTTCACCCAGCACCACGCTGACCAGGTCCTCGGGAAACACCCGTTGCAGCAAGGTTTTCAGTGCCTGCGCGCTGGCCGGGGTGGACTCGCTGAGCTTGAGCATGACCCGGTTGCCAGCCGCCAGGGCACCGGTCAGGGGGCCGATGGCGAGGAACAGCGGGTAGTTCCACGGCACGATGATGCCCACCACGCCCAGCGGCTGGTACAGCACGTGAGCGCTGGCTGGCTGGAAGGCCAGGCCCACAGCGCGCCGGACCGGACGCATCCAGCGCTGCAGGTGGCGTTCGGCATGGCGAATGCCTTGCACCGATGGCAGTAGTTCGGCCAGCAGGGTCTCGTCGGCGCTGCGCCCTCCGAAGTCAGCATCGATAGCCGCGATCAGCTGCTGTTGGTCTGCAAGCAGCGCTTCACGCAGGCTTTTCAGCCACTGCCGCCGCTGTGCCGCCGGCGGCATGGCGTTGCCGGCAAAGGCTTGGCGCTGAGCGGCGAACGTCGCTTCAAGGTCGGTGTCGGAATGCACAGGAGGCAAAGCGATGGGCGAGGTCACGGCGGTCTCTCGTCTGGGCTTGAAGTCCCTAGAGCCTATACTCTAATTCGTACCATGGTGCGACTTTTTCCGCTGGCGTAAACGGTGCATCAGCGGTGTGATTCACCGTAAGATGACCCATTATCGAAAGCCCGCAGACTGGGAGCTGAGCATGGCCCCGCGCATGAAAACCCGAGAGCGCATCGTGCAGAACAGCCTGGAGCTGTTCAACCAGCAGGGCGAACGCAGCGTCAGTACCAATCACATTGCCGCGCACATGGAAATCTCGCCCGGCAACCTGTATTACCACTTCCCCAACAAGCAGGCGATCATCGCCCTGCTGTTCAGCCAGTACGAAGAGCTGGTGGACAGCTTCCTGCGCCCGCCGCAGGGCCGCGTGGCCACGGTCGAGGACAAACGCTTCTACCTCAAGGCGCTGCTCGCGGCCATGTGGAACTACCGCTTCCTGCACCGTGACCTGGAACACCTGCTGGAAAGCGACCCCGAACTGGCCGCCCGCTACCGGCGCTTTTCCGAACGCTGCCTGCGCCAGGGCCAGGCGATCTACCGTGGCTTCGTCGATGCCGGGATCCTGACCATGGAGCCTGCGCAGATCGAGTCGCTGACCATCAATGCCTGGATCGTGCTGACCTCGTGGGTTCGTTTTCTCAGCACCACGCGCGAACATTCCGCGCATCTGGGTGAAGAAGCCTTCAAGCGCGGCGTCTATCAGGTGCTGGTGCTGGAGCTGGGTTTCGTCACCAGTAACGCCCGCAGCGCCGTGGACGCCCTGTGCCAGGAATTCCACGTTCCGTTCAATCAGGCCTTGGAACAGTAACCAGGGCCTTCGAGCCATCGATCAGGAGATTGTCATGCCCCTTGCGCAATTGATCACCCCGCAACAGCTGGCCGAGCGTCTGGACTCGCCCAAGCTGGTGATCCTTGATTGTCGTTTTGCCTTGGAGGATGTGGATTACGGCCAACGCAGTTATGCCGAGGGGCATATCGCCGGGGCGCATTTTGCCGACCTGGAGCGTGACCTGAGCGGTCCGGTCAGCAAGGGCCGCACCGGCCGCCACCCGTTGCCGGACCCGCACCGGCTGGTCGAGCGCTTGCGCGAGTGGGGCCTGGACGACGACAGCGAAGTGGTGCTGTACGACGATGGCCCTGGCGCCTTTGCCGCCCGAGCCTGGTGGTTGCTGGTCTGGCTGGGCAAGCGCAGTGGCGTGGCTATCCTCGACGGTGGCCTCAAGGCCTGGCATGCGGCGCACCTGCCGCTGAGCCTGGATGCGCCGGCCAAACGCGAGGGGACGTTCAATGGCGAGGCGGACGCCAAGCTGCTGATTGATGCCGAACACCTGGCCAAGCGCCTGGGCAGCCCTGACCTGACCCTGATCGATGCCCGTGCGATGCCGCGCTTCCGCGGTGAAGTCGAGCCGATCGACCCTGTGGCAGGGCATATTCCGGGCGCCCAGTGCGCGGCCTTCAATGAGAACCTCGGTGCCGATGGGCGATTCCTGGCACCGGAACAGCTCAAGCAGCGCTTTGCCGAGAAGTTGGCCGGACGTGCCCCGGAACAATTGGTGGCCTATTGCGGGTCAGGGGTGACGGCTTGCCATAACCTGTTTGCCCTGGCGCTGGCGGGGTATCCGTTGGGCAAGCTGTACGCGGGGTCGTGGAGCGAATGGATCAATGATCCCAAGCACGGCGTGGCGACTGGCGAATAATCACTGACCGTCGACCAGCCACTGCGGAATCCGCCGCTCCAGGTAATAGCCCGGGTTCCGCAGGCTGCCGTCGACGAACCCCACATGCCCACCCCGCTCATGCAGCTCGAACTGTGTCTGCGGTGCCAGTTCACTGGCCGTGGGCAGGCTGTGGCCGAACACGAACGGGTCATCGGTGGCATGGATGATCAGTGTCGGCGTGCGGTTTTCCCCCAGATAGAACCGGCTCGATGAGCGGCGATAATAATCGTGGGCATCGCTGAAACCGTTGAGCGGCGCGGTGACCCTGCCGTCGAAGTCCCAGAAGGTCTTCAACCTGTCCAAGGGCCCTAGCCGGTCGAGCGCGGCCAGCCCCTCGTGATGCCCGCGGTCGCGGAAGTGCCGTTGCTTCAACTGCACGTAGGCCATCATCTCGCGCATGAAATGCGCCTGATACACCTTGGAAAAGCCTTGGCCGATGCGGTCGGCACACTGATCCAGGCGAAACGGCACCGATACCGCCACGGCCGACTCCAACTGGCTGGCGGTGCCACTTTCCCCCAGGTACTTGAGCAGCACATTGCCGCCCAGCGAGTAGCCGACGGCATGCAACGGTGCCAAGGGGCGCTGGGCACGCAGGTGGGTGACCACCTCGGCGAGGTCTTCGCTGGCGCCGGAATGGTAGCTGCGTGGTAACAGGTTGGGTTCACCCGAACAGCCACGCCAGTTGACCGCCACGCTTGCCCAGCCGCGTGCCTGTAGCGACTGCTGCAAGCCTTTGACATAGGGTGAACGGGACGATCCGGTCAAACCGTGCAGCACCAGCACCAGTGGCGCATCCGCGTTATGTGGCCCATGCCAGTCGAGGTCGAGAAAATCGCCATCGGCCAGCCACAGGCGTTCGCGGCTTCGTTCCAGCTCAGGCAACTTGCGCCACAGTGGGCCCCACAGGGTTTGCAGGTGGGGGTTGGACAGGCCGATGGCCGGGCGGAATGTGGCGGTGAGACTGGGCATGCTGGGCGACTCGTGATGTGCCTGCGTAGAGTGCCATGAAACGCCGCCACTGTACCTGCGCTATTGGTGGGGGGCTGGCAGAGGTTGCTGCTCGACGCTTGGGCCGACACTGACATGTACGCTGTAGTTTAGGTCGAGATGGCGCTGCATGGCGGCGCGGACATCTGCCGGAGTCAATCTGTTGATGCGCTCGAGGTAGGTGTTGAGATGATCGTCGGGTTGACCTTGATGGGTCAGCTCCGAAAGCAATCCCGCCAGGTGCTTGTTCTGGGCGACACCACGCAGCAATTGCCCCTCCAGTTGTTTGCGTGCCACTTGCAGCTCGGCCTGGGTTGGCCCTTGTTCGATAAAATCGCGCAGCAAGGTCACCACCAGATCCTGAGAGCCCTGCACATGCGCCGGTGCGACTTCCCATTCGACGGTGAACAGCCCGCCTGCCCGTAATGGCGCCATGCGGGTCTGCACGCCGTAAGTGAGGCCGCGGCGTTGTCGCAGCTCCACCATCAAGCGCGATTCGAGCCCTTCTCCCAGTACATTGCTGGCCAGCACCAGGGCCGGGAACTCCGGATCATTGGCGGGTACGTTCAAGGGGAGTGCCAGCAGGGCAGCACTGCTCGCGCCAGGCTGTTCGACTTTGAGCGTCGCGCCGGTGGCGGCTGGGACCGTTGGCAGATCTGCTGCGGACCAGCCCCGTGGCAGAGCCAGGCTGATCTGGCGTGAGAGTGCTTGAGCCTCAGTGAGGGAAAGGTCTCCGACCACGACCATCTCCAGATTGCTGGCGGAATAGGCTCTTTGGTGGAATGTGCGCAAATCGTCCTGAGTAACCGCCGTTACACCCTGTTCGGTGCTGCCCAGTGGGCGGCCATAAGGATGGCCACTGAACAAATGGCGGAAGGCTTCGCTGCGCGCCCTTAGTACGGGATGTCGATCACGTAAAGCGCTGTTCTGCAACAACTGCTCTTTGACCTTCTCCAGAGCAGAGGAGAGGAATGCAGGGTGTGCCACGAGGTCGGTGAATAGCGCCAGGGCTGGCTCTAGCACGGCCGGGCTACTCAGGCTACGCAGGCTCAGCGTCGCATGCTCCAGACGTATCTGCTTTTCGAAGATTGCGCCCAGGCGTTCGAGATGCTCGGCTTGCTGGGTGGCCGTGTACTGCTGGCTACCTTCATCGAGCATGTACAGCGTCAGTGCTGCCAGGCCGGGGGGCGCAGTGTCCTGGACCGTACCGGCCCTGAACCTCAGTATCACATCGACGATAGGCAATCCGCGGGCTTCGACGAATTTCACGTTTGTGCCTGCTTCTGTCGTCCAGGCCTGCACCTGAGTGAGGATGGACTCGAACTGATCCAGGTCGAGTCCTTGGGCTGAGACCAGGCCGCCGTAGATGCTGTTTTGGGTTGCTGTCGAATCATGCATGAGTGGTCTCCTTGTCGTGCATGAACGTAATGGCAGCGCGGGAGTCGGTCAGAAACTCAAGGGCTGCCAGGCCGACCTGCTCGGCTGTCACGGCTTCGATGGCCTGTCGCTCATCGTCCAGTGCTACCGGGTCCAGGCCGCAGGCGGCCTGTTTGCCGATCGTGTGGGCTTGCTTGTCGATGGCGTCCCTTTCGAACAGCTCCCTTGCCAGTAGGCGAGCCTTGGCACGTTGAAGGTCTTCCATGGAAGGTGCCGACTGACGAAACGCTTCGATCTCCAGCATCAGCCTTTCGGCTGCGTTCTCCGGCGTTACCTGCTGGCTGCAAAGTGCGTAGAGAACCAGCAGGCTGTCACCGCGCTGCCAGGGTTCGTAGGATGAGCGCAGGCCCCGCAAAATCGGGTCATCCAGAACCAGTCGCCGCTGCAGGATGCTGCTGTACCCGTCAGCCAGCAGATCGGGCAGTAGGCGCAATGCGTAGGCTTGCTCGGCAGCCTGGGCGGTACACTGGCTGGGAAGGTTGAAACTGAGAATGGTGCCGGTATAAAAGCCTGGCAGACGCAGTGTCTGATGGCGTCGAGCTTGTGCTGGCGGGGCGGAAGTGGTCTGGCGTGCCGGCAGGCGATTGGCGGGAATCGTTGCAAAGTGCCGGGTTACCAAGGTTTGCAGCTGTAGCAGGGTGATGTCGCCGGCGACTGCCAGCGTGGCATTGTTTGGGTGGTACCAGCTCTGGTACCAGGTTCGGGCAGCCGCCGGGGTCAGGTGTTCAAGGTCAGCCTTGAGACCAACGATTGGCGTGCCATAGCCGCCAGTGCCGTAGGCCAGTGAATGGTGATGCTCCAGTGCCAGAGACCAGGGGGCGTTGTCGACTTGCTCTCGGCGTTCGGCCATGACCACGTCCAGTTCGCGAGCGAAAGGTCCATCACTGATCGTTGCGCTGGCCATGACGTCGGCCATGGCCTCCAGAGCAATTTCAAGCCGACTGCCTGGCAGCGTCAGCGGGAAGACCGTGGCGTCGGTGAAGGTGTGGGCATTCGGGTCGCCGCCGAGGCGGGTCATGACGGCTGAATACTGGCCACTTGTCAGTTTACTGCTGCCTTCGAACAGCAGATGTTCCAAGGCATGGGAGAGACCGCTATGGCCTGCTGGCTCATAGCTCGAACCAACGTGATACCAGAGCTGCGCACTGACCAGCGGTGCACGATGGTCTTCGCGCAGGTAGATACGCAGGCCGTTGGCAAGGGTGAATGATTGTACGGTGCTGCCCTGGGTGGGCTGAGAAGGGTGTTCGATCATGGTTGAAGTGCTCCTGCGAGAACGTGGGAGCATCTTCAACCATGGCGACAGCGGGTTTGCGGTAACTAAATACGGTTTAAAGCGTAATCAGCCCCGATGCCACAGCGCATAGTGCACCTGGCCAGTCTTCTTCTCGCGATGCAGGCGCCAGTTGCCGGGCATCGGCAGCGTCGATGGGGCCGCCTCGCTTTCGGTGTAGATCCACGCCTGTTCGCGCAGCCACTGGTTCTGTTCCAGCAGGTTACAGGTGTTGGCCAGCAGGTCCTGGTGGAACGGCGGGTCGAGGAACACCACGTCGAACTGCTGCTTGGGCGGGTTCTGCAGGTAGCGCAAGGCGTCGGTCTGCAGGATCTGCCCGCGTGGGCAGCGCAGGATTTCGAGGTTGTTCTTCAGGTTGCTGATAGCCGCCGGGTTGCTGTCCAGCGCCACGGCATTCTCGGCGCCGCGGGACAGCGCCTCGAGCACCAGCGCGCCACTGCCGGTGAAGGCATCCAGTACCTGGGCACCTTCGATGTAGGGTGCCAACCAGTTGAACACGGTTTCGCGCACGCGGTCGGGCGTTGGGCGCAGGCCTTCGCCTTCCGGTACCGCCAGGCGGCGGCTGCGCCATTCGCCGGCGATGATGCGCAGGTGACCCTGGCCCTTGCTTTGGCCCTGCTGCGGGCGGGCGGGAGGGGTGGATCTAGGCATTAGTGCTCCGGTACGCCGAGCGGCTGCTCGGACGGTTTGTCAGTGGGGGCAGGCAGTGGCTGCTGTGGCACTTTCGGGCCAACGGTGACGATCACCAGTTTATCGGCTGCCAGGTGCTTGTTCATCGCCGTCTTGACCTGCTCGACGGTCAACGCCTGTGACTGCTGCATGAAGTCTTCCAGCCAGGTCAGTGGCAGGTTGTAGAAACCGATCGCGCCCAATTGGCCGACAATGCTGGCATTGCTGGCGTTGGACAGCGGGAAGCTGCCGGCCAGTTCGCGTTTGGCATCGTCCAGCTCCTGCTGGGTCGGGCCGCCCTTGAGGTAATCGGCGAGGATGTCCTGGACCAGCTTGAGCGTGCCTTCACTGAGTTCGGCACGGGTCTGCAGGTTGATCATGAACGGGCCGCGCACCTGCATCGGGCTGAATACCGAGTACACACCGTAGGTCAGGCCGCGTTTTTCGCGGACTTCGCTCATCAGGCGGGTGCCGAAGGCGCCGCCGCCGAGGATCTGGTTGCCCAGCGACAGTGCCGGCCAGTCCGGGTCCTGGCGGTCGATACCGAGTTCGGCGAGCATCAGATGAGTCTGCTTGCTCGGGAAGTCGATATGAGTGACGCCAGCCTTGGGTTCTACCGGCTGGGCCGGTTTGGCCAGTGCCGGGCCTTTGGGCAGGGCAGCGGATACTTGCGCCGCGACGGCCTCGGCTTCCTCGCGGCTGAGGTCGCCGACCAGGGCGATCACTGCGTTGCCAGCGGCATAGGCCTTGGCGTGGAAGGCGCGAAGCTGCTCGAGGGTGATGCCTGGCACGCTCTCGACGCTGCCATCGCTTGGCTGGGCGTAAGGGTGGTCGCCGTAGAGCTTGCTGAACAGGGCTTTGCCGGCGATCTTGCCAGGGTTCTGCTTCTCATACTCGAAACCGGCAAGCAGCTGGTTCTTGATGCGTTTAAGTGCATCTTCCGGGAAGGTCGGCTTGCCGGTCACTTCAGCGAACAGCTTGAGGGCCGGCTCACGCTTGTCCTTGGCGCTCAGGCTGCGCAGCGACGCCACGGCCATGTCGCGGTAGGAACCGTTGCCAAAGTCGGCACCCAGGCCTTCGAAGCCTTCGGCGATGGCGGTCACGTCCTTGCCGGCCACACCCTCGTTGAGCATGGCGTTGGTCAGGGTGGCCAGGCCCGGGGTGTTGCCGTCCTGGCTGCTGCCGGCAGCAAAGGTCACGCGCAGGTCGAACATCGGCAGCTCGCGGGCCTCGACGAACAATACCCGGGCGCCTTCGGCGGTGGTCCAGTTCTGGATGTTCAGCTGGCGTCGGCTGGGCGCCTTGCCATCCAGCTCGGCCAGCGATTGCAGGGTATTGGCCGGGCGCGCGGCGCTGCTATCGGCTTCGGAATGGGCCGGCCGGGCAAGCACGGCGGCCACGGCCACCACCAGCGCGATGATGCCCGTGCCGATCAGGGTGTAGCGTGGTGCGCTGCGATCACTCATGAGCGGACTCCTCGGGCAGTACATGGGCAACGCTCAGGCGTTCGCGGGTGAAGTAGGTGCGTGCTGCGTTTTGCACGTCTTCCGGGGTGACACGCTTGAGTTCGTCCAGCTCGCTGTCGATCAGCTTCCAGGACAGGCCGACGGTTTCCAGCTGGCCGATGGTAGTGGCCTGGCTGCTGATGGAGTCGCGGTCGTAGACCAGGCCAGCGATGACCTGGGCACGCACGCGCTCCAGCTCTTCGGCGCTCGGCGGGGTGGTCTTGAGCTCGTCGAGCAATTGCCAGACGCCTTTTTCGACGTCGACCAGGGTTTTCTGCTTCTGCACGTTCGGCGTGGCCGAGATCAGGAACAGGCTGTCGCCGCGGGTGAAGGCGTTGTAGCTGGACGAGGCGCCGGCCACCAGCTCCTGGCCACGTTCCAGGCGTGCCGGCATGCGCGCGCTGTAGCCGCCATCGAGCAGCGCCGAGATCAGCCGCAGGGCGTGCACGGTGCGTGGGTCCTTGGCGGTGGCCAGGCCCGGTACGTTGAAGCCGTAGATCAGGCTCGGCAACTGGGTGCGCACGTGCAGGGTCAGCTGGCGCTGGCCTGGCTCGGCCAGTTCCAGCGGCAGTTTGGCGGGTGGCACGGTGCGCTTGGGAATGCTGCCAAAGTATTTCTGTGCCAGGCCTTTGACTTCATCGGCGGTGACATCGCCGACCACCACCAGGGTGGCGTTGTTCGGTGCGTACCAGGACTCGTACCAGTGGCGCAGCTCCTCGACCTTCATGCGCTCGAGGTCGGCCATCCAGCCGATGGTCGGGGTGTGGTAACCGCTGGCCGGGAAGGCCATGGCGCGGAACAGCTCGAAGGCCTTGGAGCTTGGCTGGTCATCGGTACGCAGGCGGCGCTCCTCCTTGATCACCTCGATTTCGCGGGCGAACTCGTCGGCCGGCAGGCGCAGGCTGGCCAGGCGGTCGGCCTCCAGCTCCAGGGCCACCGGCAGGCGGTCGCGGGCCAGCACCTGGTAATAAGCGGTGTAGTCATCGCTGGTGAAGGCGTTTTCTTCCGCACCGAGGTCACGCAGGATGCGCGAGGCCTCGCCAGGGCCGATCTTGGCACTGCCCTTGAACATCATGTGCTCCAGGGCATGGGACAAGCCGGTCTGGCCCGGGGTCTCGTAGCTGGAACCGACCTTGTACCAGATCTGCGAGACGACCACCGGGGCACGGTGGTCTTCGCGCACGACCACCTTGAGGCCGTTGTCGAGGATGAATTCGTGGGTCGGTTGCACGTCGGCGGCAAAGGCCGCAAGCGGCAGGCAGAGCGTGCTGAGCAACAGGCCAGCGGCGCGGCGGGCTAGAGCATTCATACGGTGATTAACCTGTTCGGCGGCCCGCTGGTTTAGCGTCGGCGGGCCAGGAGGTGCTAGGATACTGATCCGGTTGCCTGGCGACCATGCCTGTCGCCGTTCTGGCCCGCAGGCCCATTAAGACAAAACATTGCGCATGAACCAGTCGGATTCAAAATAGTCTGTTCTGCGTTTAGAGAATTCCCGATGCGCCAGTTGCTGGCCCATCGCTACCCTGAGATAGCCGTCTTCCATGTTTGGTTCCAACGACGACAAAAAAGCGCCGGCCGAGGCTGGCGAGAAAAAAGGCCTGTTCAGCTGGTTTCGCAAGAAGCCGCAGCAACCTGTCGCCGAACAGCCTCAAACGCCTGAGCCACAAGCGCCCGAGGTGCAGCCAGCCGAGCCGGTAGCGCCGCAGCCTGCAGCCGAGCAGCCGCTTGTCGAGGCGCAGCAGCCTGCACCGATCGAGCCTGTGTCTCCGGTGGTCGAAGTGCCTGTGCCAGAGCCGGTCGCTTCCCAGCCGGTGCAGGCGCCCGAGCCTGAGCCGATTGCTTCTGCGCCGCTGGTTGCACCGGCGCCTGAACCTGTCGCCTCCATGCCTCTGCAGGCGGTACCGGTTGAGGTTGCCCCGGTAGTCGAGCATGCCGCCCCGGTCAGCAACCTGGTACTTCCGGTTGCCGAAGAGCCTGTGGCGCTGGTGCCAGACCTGGAGCCGAAGGCGCCACCGGTGATACCGGAGCGTCCGGCACCGGAGCCGGTGGTCGTGGCCCCTGTCGCGGTCCCTGCGCCCGCCGAACCGGAACCAACCCCCGTGGTGGCTGCCCCGGTTGCCACCGAGCAGTCCAAGCCCGGTTTCTTCGCCCGCCTCAAGCAGGGCCTGTCGAAGACCAGCGCCAGCATCGGCGAAGGCATGGCCAGCCTGTTCCTGGGCAAGAAGGTCATCGATGACGACCTGCTCGACGAGATCGAAACCCGCCTGTTGACCGCCGACGTCGGCGTCGAGGCGACCTCGGCCATCGTCCAGAACCTGACCCAGAAGGTTGCCCGCAAGCAGCTGGCTGACGCCGACGCGCTGTACAAGTCACTTCAGGAAGAACTGGCCGCGCTGCTGCGCCCGGTCGAGCAGCCGCTGAAGGTCCAGGCGCAGAACAAGCCCTACGTGATCCTCGTGGTCGGCGTGAACGGTGCCGGCAAGACCACCACCATCGGCAAGCTGGCCAAGAAGCTGCAGCTGGAAGGCAAGAAGGTCATGCTGGCTGCCGGTGACACCTTCCGTGCCGCTGCCGTGGAGCAGCTGCAGGTTTGGGGCGAGCGTAACCAGATCCCGGTGATCGCCCAGCATACCGGCGCCGATTCCGCCTCGGTGATCTTTGACGCCGTGCAGGCCGCCAAGGCCCGTGGTGTCGATGTGCTGATCGCCGACACTGCCGGCCGCTTGCACACCAAAGACAACCTGATGGAAGAGCTGAAGAAGGTCCGCCGGGTCATCGGCAAGCTCGACGCCGAGGCACCGCATGAGGTGTTGCTGGTGCTAGACGCCGGTACCGGGCAGAACGCCATCAGCCAGGCCAAGTACTTCAACCAGAGCGTCGAGCTGACCGGCCTGGCCCTGACCAAGCTGGACGGCACTGCCAAAGGCGGGGTGATCTTTGCCCTGGCCAAGCAGTTCAACATCCCGATCCGCTTCATCGGCGTCGGTGAAGGTATCGACGACCTTCGTACTTTCGAAGCCGAGCCGTTCGTCAAGGCTCTGTTCGCCGAGCGAGACTGACCATGATCCGATTCGAGCAGGTTGCCAAGCGCTACCCTAACGGCCATGTCGGCTTGCATGAGCTGAGCTTCCGGGCGCGCCGGGGCGAATTCCTGTTCGTCACCGGGCATTCGGGCGCGGGCAAGAGCACCTTGCTGCGCCTGCTGCTGGCCATGGAACGCCCGACCAGCGGCAAGCTGATGCTGGCCGGGCAGGACCTGGGCCAGATCAGCAATGCGCAGATCCCGTTCCTGCGCCGGCAGATCGGCGTGGTGTTCCAGAACCACCAGCTGCTGTTCGACCGCACGGTGTTCAACAACATCGCCCTGCCGCTGCAGATTCTCGGCTTGTCCAAGGCCGAGATCGCCAAGCGCGTGGACTCGGCGCTGGAGCGGGTGTCGCTGTCCGACAAGGGCGAGCTGTTCCCAGCCGACCTGTCCACTGGCCAGCAGCAGCGGGTCGGTATCGCCCGCGCCATCGTCCACCAACCGGCCTTGCTGCTGGCAGATGAGCCCACCGGTAACCTTGACCCGCGCCTGGCTGCGGAGATCATGGGTGTGTTCGAGGACATCAACCGCCTGGGCACCACGGTTCTGATCGCCAGTCACGACCTGGCACTGATTGCGCGCATGCGCCACCGCATGCTGACCCTGCAGCGCGGTCGTCTGATCGGCGATGGGGAGGCCGGGCAATGAGCACTACACGTACACCAAAGGTTTCCGAGCGCGTTGCGCCCAAGGCTGCCGACCCGCAGCCGGCCAAGAAGAAGGGCGGCGATCACGATGACGACGGCCCGGACTTCCGCACCCTGCTGCACGCCTGGCTGGAAAGCCATCGCGCCAGCCTCGCCGACAGCCTGCGGCGCCTGGGCAAGCAGCCGATCGGTAGCTTTTTCACCTGCCTGGTGATGGCCGTGGCCCTGAGCATGCCCATGGGCCTGTCGCTGCTGTTGAAGAACATCGAGGTATTGGGTGGCTCCTGGCAGCGCGCTGCGCAGATTTCGCTGTACCTCAAGCTCGATGCGGGCAGCCAGCAGGGTGAGGCCCTGCGCGACGACATCAGGCGCATGCCAGGCGTCGCCGATGCCCAGTACGTAAGCCCCGGGCAAGCCCTGGAAGAGTTCCAGCAGCAGTCCGGACTGGGCGAAGCCCTGCGCGAGCTGCCTGATAATCCTTTGCCCGGTGTGGTAGTGGTGACCCCGACCGAAGTCGACAAGCCGGCCTTGGAAGCCCTGCGTCAGCGCCTGTCGGAGCTGCCAAGGGTGGAGAATGCGCAGCTGGACCTGGTATGGGTGGAGCGCCTGGCGGCAATCCTCAAGCTGGGCGACCGTTTTGTCTTCGGCCTGGCAGTGATGCTGATTTCTGCGCTGCTGTTAGTAATCGGTAACACAATTCGTCTACATATCGAAAACCGCCGTATCGAGATCGAAGTGATCAAGCTGGTAGGCGGCACCGACAGCTACGTACGCCGGCCTTTCCTGTACATGGGCGCCTTGTACGGCCTGGGTGCGGGCGTGCTGGCCTGGGCTATTCTGGCCTTTGGCCTGAACTGGCTGAACGAGGCCGTGGTAGGGCTGTCCGGGCTGTATGGCAGTGACTTCGCCCTGGGCGGGGTGCCAGCGTCCGATGGTCTGTCGCTCTTGATCGGAGCGGTGCTGTTGGGGTATATCGGTGCATGGATCGCAGTCGCCCGCCACTTGAACGAGCTGGCACCGCGATAGTTTTTACGTGCCAGCATTGACATTTTCTTCACGATGGAACTTGTACGGTCGTTCCGGGTCAATGTTGGCAGCGCCCACAAGGCGCGAGTTTTGTAAGTCGGAGGTTCTTGAATGACCACATCGTTGCAACCTGCCTATGCCCTGGTACCCGGTGCAAACCTGGAAGCCTACGTGCACACGGTCAACAGCATCCCGCTGTTGTCTGTCGAGCAGGAGCGTGATCTGGCCGAGCGTCTCTACTATGAGCAGGATCTCGAGGCCGCTCGGCAGATGGTGATGGCCCACCTGCGTTTTGTTGTACATATCGCGCGTAGCTATGCAGGCTACGGGCTGGCGCAGGCCGACCTGATCCAGGAAGGCAACGTCGGCCTGATGAAGGCGGTCAAGCGCTTCAACCCGGAAATGGGCGTGCGCCTGGTGTCCTTCGCCGTGCACTGGATCAAGGCAGAGATCCACGAATTCATCCTGCGCAACTGGCGCATCGTCAAGGTGGCCACCACCAAGGCTCAGCGCAAGCTGTTCTTCAACCTGCGTAGCCAGAAGAAGCGTCTGGCCTGGCTGAACAATGACGAAGTTCATCGCGTGGCGGAAAGCCTCGGCGTCGAGCCACGTGAAGTGCGCGAGATGGAAAGCCGCCTGAGTGGCCAGGACATGGCCTTCGACCCGGCAGCCGAAGCGGATGATGACAGCGCCTTCCAGTCGCCAGCGCATTATCTGGAAGACCACCGTTACGACCCGGCTGTGCAGCTGGAGGATGCCGACTGGAGCGACAACTCCACCAGCAACCTGCACGAAGCACTGCAAGGCCTGGATGACCGTAGCCGCGATATTCTCTACCAGCGCTGGTTGGCGGAAGAAAAGGCTACGTTGCATGAGCTGGCTGACAAGTACAGCGTTTCGGCTGAGCGTATTCGCCAGCTGGAGAAGAATGCGATGAACAAGGTCAAGGCGCTGATCACCATCTGATCAAGCCTGGCTGCATTGAAAAGCCGCTGACCCGAGAGGGTGAGCGGCTTTTTTGTGAGGCTTACGGCCTGCGCGAGCTGTCCAGTTGCATCAGGTAGCTGGGCCCACCCAGCTGGCTCATCTGCCGGCGAATCCAGCCTGCCCTGCTGGCCACATAGGCACTCGGCCGGCTGGCACTCCACTTGATCGGGCTCGGCAGCACGGCGGCCAGCTGAGCGGCCTGCTGGCGGGTCAGTCGGCTGGCATCCACGCCAAAGTGATAACGCGCCGCAGCCTGAGCACCGAACACGCCTTTGCCCCACTCGGCGCTGTTCAGGTAGACCTCGAGAATCCGCTCCTTCGACCAGAACAGCTCGATCAGCGCGGTGAACCAGGCCTCCAGACCCTTGCGAAAATAGCTGCGACCCGACCACAGGAACAGGTTCTTGGCCACCTGCTGAGTCAGGGTGCTGGCGCCACGAATGCTGCCGCCACGCTCGTTGTACGCTAGCGCTGCCTGGATGGCCGGAATGTCGAAGCCCCAATGGCTGGCGAACTTCTGGTCCTCACCGGCGATGACCGCTACCTTGAGCTCGTCGGAGATATTTTCCCACGGTTCCCAGTCGCGCTGCAGGTCGATCGGCTCGCCACTCACCCATGATTGCACCTTGCGCTCGAGCATCAAGGCCGTGCCTGGCGGTGGTATCCAGCGAAACACCAACACCAGCACGATGCTGCCGGCAGCGAACCAGAGCAGGGCGCGGGCAAGGCGGCGGAGAATGGATGACAGCATGGCAATGGCTTGGCCGGACCGGTGGAACGGGCCATTATACAGACCCGATACCAGGAGTCGTCCCATGCTTCGCAGCTTCCTCATGCTCGCCGCCTTTTTCGGCTTTACCGGCGTCGCCCTGGGCGCGTTCGCCGCACATGGGCTGAAGAATCGCCTGACTGCCGATTACCTGGCCATTTTCCATACGGGGGTGACCTATCAGCTGGTGCATGCCCTGGCGATCTTCGGTGTCGCCGTGCTGTCGGCGCACCTGCCTGGGCGTCTGGTCGGCTGGGCCGGCGGTCTGTTCGCCCTGGGGATCGTGCTGTTCTCCGGTAGCCTGTACCTGCTGACTCTCAGCGGCCTGGGCAAACTGGGCATCATCACTCCCATCGGCGGCCTGTGCTTCCTCGCCGGCTGGCTGTGCCTGGGCCTGGCTGCCTGGCGCCTGGGCTGACCAATCGGTCCACTATCGCGACTAATGGCGTGCAGCGCCCTTGGGTTCATGTGTGGATCGGCGCTAGAATGCGGGCCCCAAAGAACAATGGTGGCCGTGCGCATGCGCATTCAACTGAACGGTGAACCTTACGAATTGCCCGCTGGCGAAAGCGTCGCGGCCCTGCTGACCCGACTGGAACTGACCGGGCGCCGGGTAGCGGTGGAACTCAACCTGGATATCGTGCCGCGTAGCCAGCACGACAGCACGCAGCTGAACGAAGGCGACCAGGTCGAAGTGGTCCACGCCATCGGTGGCGGCTGAGCCCGGCCCGGCGATTCACCTGCAAGCCCAGCAATCTTTTCCCGAGGAACAACGATGAGCAACGTTCGTAGCGACAAGCCCTTCATCCTGGCCGGGCGCACTTTCCAGTCGCGTCTGCTGGTCGGCACCGGCAAGTACCGTGACATGGAAGAAACCCGCCTGGCCACCGAGGCCTCGGGTGCCGAGATCGTCACCGTGGCCGTGCGCCGGACCAACCTTGGCCAGAATGCGGGCGAGCCGAACCTGCTCGACGTGCTGTCGCCCGACAAGTACACCATCCTGCCAAACACCGCAGGTTGCTTTGACGCTGTCGAGGCGGTGCGTACCTGCCGTCTGGCCCGTGAGCTGCTCGATGGTCACAAGTCCCACGAGTCGCGCACCCTGGTGAAGCTGGAAGTGCTGGCCGACCAGAAAACCCTGTTCCCCAACGTGATCGAAACCCTCAAGGCCGCCGAAGTGCTGGTCAAGGACGGGTTCGACGTGATGGTCTACACCAGCGACGATCCGATCATCGCCCGCCAGCTGGCCGAAGCCGGCTGCATCGCGGTGATGCCGCTGGCCGGCCTGATCGGCACTGGCCTGGGCATCTGCAACCCGTACAACCTGCAGATCATCCTCGAAGAGTCGAAGGTGCCGGTGCTGGTTGACGCAGGTGTCGGTACCGCCTCCGACGCCACCATCGCCATGGAAATGGGCTGTGAGGCTGTGCTGATGAACTCGGCCATCGCCCATGCCCAGCAGCCAGTGCTGATGGCCGAGGCCATGAAGCACGCCATCCTCGCTGGCCGCATGGCCTACCTGGCCGGCCGCATGCCGAAAAAACTTTATGCCAGCGCCTCTTCGCCGCTGGATGGTCTGATCAAGTAAGAGCCCCTGATGACTGACTCGCAAGATACGCCGATCTCCGCCGACGGCGACCAGCGCCCACACCGCCGCATCAAGAGCTTCGTGATGCGCGCCGGGCGCATGACCGAAGGGCAGCAACGCGGCCTCGACCAGGGCGGCCCGCAGTTCATCCTGCCGCTGGCCGACAGCCCGGTGGACTACGACCAGGTGTTCGGCCGTTCGGCGCCGCGCACCCTGGAGATCGGCTTCGGCATGGGCCATTCCCTGCTGGAAATGGCCGCTGCCGCGCCTGAACAGGACTTCATCGGTGTCGAAGTGCACCGTCCGGGTGTTGGCGCGCTGCTCAACGGCGTGCTGACCCAGGGCCTGAAGAACCTCCGGGTTTATGACTGCGATGCGATTGAAGTGCTCAACCGCTGCGTGGCCGACAACAGCCTCGACCGCCTGATGCTGTTCTTCCCGGACCCATGGCATAAGGCGCGTCACCACAAGCGTCGCATCGTCCAGCTGGAGTTCGCTGAACTGGTACGTCGCAAGCTCAAGCCCGGTGGCGTGTTCCACATGGCCACCGACTGGGAGCCGTATGCCGAGTACATGCTGGAAGTGATGAGCGCCGCCCCGGGCTATCGCAACCGTGCTGAAGACGGTACCTATGTGCCGCGCCCGGAAGAGCGCCCGATCACCAAGTTCGAACGCCGCGGCGAGCGGCTGGGGCATGGGGTGTGGGATTTGAAGTTCGAAAAGGTGGATTGATTGGCGGATTGAGCCTTTCGATACGCTGCGCCTGTAGAAATGCAGGCGAAAAAAACCGCTCTGAGAAGAGCGGTTTTTTTATGGGAGCGACAGGACTGAGTATCCTTCGCTCTGGGGCTTCACTGAAATCATACACATGGTCAACTAATCATAGGTAGCCTCAGGTGGCGCGTCAATGATCAGCAATATCCAGCATCATGTGTGTCGGAGCTGTTAACAGCTTTGGCAGTACATCCCAAGTATGATCGCGCTGCTCCTGTGTGGATGAGTATCGGTGATGGGCCGGGTAGGAGAAGAATTCTGCTTTCCGGCCCCTTCGACACGGCCTGAGAACCGTGCCGGTGACTCTGCTCGAAGGGCCATTTACCTGGCCACTTCACTGAAATCATTCACATGGTTTTCGAAGGCATCGAAGCGCCGGTTAGATGCTGGAAGATTGGCCCGCCAACACGGAGGCCAAGGCTTATGAAGCGTTTGCTTGATGCGCTGAGCCGCGTCTGGAAGCTCATCCGGATCTTGACTGTGCTCAAGACTGTTCGAGACTTCATGCGTGATCACTTCGATGATGCCCAGTAAGGGCTAATCAGGTGGTAGGGCTGCCCTGGTTCCCCGGGGCAGCTTTTAGCAGGTTCACCCGCGGCGGTCAGCCACCACGCCAATCAACACCAGCACCACCAACAACACCGGAGCCAGCGCGTAGTTGTTGAACTGCCCCAGCCCCTTCACCACCCACGGCGTGGCATAGATCAGCGCCGCTCCACTGCCGATCATCACCAGGGCAGCCATCACCGGCACCCGTAGCGCGCCGGCCAAGGCGCCCAGACGCTGGTCCACCCAGCCTTTGATGTCGGTGCCGAACAGCACCAGCAGGCAGCCTACCAAGGCCAGGGAAATCTCAGACAGATTGCTGCGGCTCCAGCGGGAAACCGTGGCGAGCAGATCAAGTACCAGATCCATGGGTCATCCTTAGGTCAAGAAATACTGCAGCAGGTCATTGAGGAACAGCTGGCCGCGCGGCGTGGCCACCAGTCGATCCGGTTCGACCTGCAAAAGGCCCTTTTGTTCGGCTGCGCGGCGGGCTTCGGCCAGCTGCGCCAGGGGCAGCCCGGTGCGCTGGGTGAACAGCTCGGCTTCCACGCCGTCGGTGAGGCGCAGGGCGTTCATCAGGAACTCGAACGGCAGCTCATCCACCGGCAACGGCTTCTCGCCAGCCTTGAACGGTTTGGCCAGGTTCAGGTAATCCTTGGGCAGGCGGGTCTTCCAGGTGCGCAAGATACGGCCATCTGCAAAGGTCAGCTTGCCGTGGGCGCCGGCACCGATGCCGATGAAGTCACCAAAGCGCCAGTAGTTGAGATTGTGCCTGGCGGCACGGTCAGCCTGGGCATAGGCCGAAACTTCATACTGCTTGAAACCGTTCGCCGCCATCAGCGCCTGGCCGGCCTCCTGGATGTCCCAGAGGATGTCGTCTTCAGGCAGCTCCGGTGGCTGGTTCCAGAACACCGTGTTCGGCTCGACGGTCAGCTGGTACCACGAGAGGTGGGTCGGCCCGAGGTCGATGGCCCGGCGCAGGTCGCCCAACGCGTCATCCAGCGATTGGTCGGGCAGGCCGTGCATCAGGTCCATATTGAAGTTGTCGAAGCCGGCCGCACGCGCCATCCCAGCAGCGCGGATCGCTTCGTCACCATTGTGGATACGTCCCAGCGCTTCCAGTTTGGCCGGCTGAAAGCTCTGCACGCCGATCGACAGGCGATTGATGCCGGTCTGCCGGTAGGCCTTGAACTTCTCCTGCTCGAAGGTGCCTGGGTTGGCCTCGAGTGTGATCTCGATGTCCGCCGCGAACGGAATGCGTTGCTCCACGCCACGCAACAGGCGCCCTAGGGCATTGGCACTGAACAGGCTTGGCGTACCGCCGCCGAAGAAGATCGATGACAGGGTCCGGCCCTGAACGGCGGCCAGCTCCAGGTCGAGGTCGGTCAACAGGGCGTCGACGTAGGCTTCTTCCGGCAGTTCAGGCCCGGCGGCGTGGGAGTTGAAGTCGCAATAAGGGCATTTGCGTACACACCACGGGATGTGGATGTACAGCGCCAGCGGCGGCAGGCTGGTGAGCGCCACCGTGCCAGCTTGGGACAGCGTTGCGATCATGCCAGGCCCAGACGTTGACGCAGCAGGGCCATGGCGCGGGCGCGGTGGCTGAGCTGGTTCTTATCCACAGGGGCGAGGTCGGCGCTGGAGCACTTGCGCTCCGGTACCCAGAATAGCGGGTCGTAGCCGAAACCGTGATCGCCGCTGGCCTCGAACAGGATGCTGCCGTGCCACAGGCCTTCGCAAAGGATCGGCAGCGGGTCATCGGCGTGGCGCACCAAGGCCAGCACGCAGACGAACTGGGCACCGCGCTGCTCAGGCGGCACATCTTTCAGGGCTTCGAGGAGTTTGGCGTTGTTCGCCGCGTCACCCTTGCCATCGGCATAGCGCGCCGAGTAGATGCCCGGCGCGCCGCCGAGGAAGTCCACGGCCAGGCCGGAATCGTCGGCCAGCGCCGGCAGGCCGGAGATGCGCGCAGCGTTGCGGGCCTTGAGGATGGCGTTCTCGACGAACGACAGGCCGGTCTCTTCGGGCTCTACCTGGCTGAACTCACCGATCGAGCGCAGTTGGACCGACTGGCCGAGCATGGCCTGGAGTTCCTTGAGTTTGCCAGCGTTGTGGCTGGCCAATACGAGTTGCTGGAAATTCATCATTCGCCTGGGAACACTTCCTGGTTGAAACTGAGTTGATGGCTGACCCCGCCGGTTTCGACGTTGAGGTCGAAGGTCAGGGTCTCGGCCTGCTCGATCTTGAACTGGGCGATGTAGTACACCGCGCCCTGGTCGGTTATCTGCTTGAACGACAGCGGGTTGGTACGCCCGGTCAGGTCTTTCACCGTACCGCTGACCACCGCCATGGTGGGCTTTTCGGCCTTGAGCACGGCGATGTTGAGCACGCCTTGGTTCTTGCTGCGGTTGAGCCCGGTGGCAGCGGCGATGTCCGCTTGCAGCATGCTCGAGGTGAAGGCGCTGTAGTGCACCGTCACGTCGCCGAAGACTTCCTTGCGCTCGGGTCGGGCGGCATCGGCCGCCATCACTGGCAGGGCCAGGCACAGGCTGATCAGGAACAGGGCTAGGCGACGCATGATGCGAATCCTCCGGTGGGCGTCAGACCGCCAGTTGATGCTCCTGCAGGCCCGGACTGCTGACGCGATAGATGCCGATTTCACCTAGAAGATTAGGCCAAAGCCGCCCACCCCACCCGTTACGGTGCAAGTGGTCGACGGCCAGGCGGTCGAGGACCTTGGCACGGCGCTCATGGCACAGCTCTTCGAAGTCGGCGAAGGTGCAGAAGTGGATGTTCGGCGTGTTGTACCAGGTGTACGGCATGAAGTCCGAAACCGGCATGCGACCTTTGGTGGCCAGGTACCAGCGGCAGCGCCAGTGGCCGAAGTTGGGGAAGGTGATGATGCACTGGCGGCCTACCCGCAGCATCTCGTCGAGGATGCGGTCAGGGTACTCCACGGCCTGCAGGGCCTGGGTCATGATCACCACGTCGAAGCTGTTGCTGGCAAAGTTGCCCAGGCCCTTGTCAAGGTCCTGCTCAATGACGTTGACGCCCTTGGCCACGCAGGCGGCGATGTTATCGGCGTCGATCTCCAGGCCATAGCCGGTGACCTGCTTGCGGTCACGCAGCGAAGCCAGCAGCTCGCCACTGCCGCAGCCCAGGTCCAGTACCCGGCTGCCGGCGGGAATCCAGTCGTGGATGATTTCCAGATCGGCTCTCATGCTGTCCTCAGATGGCGATGCGGTTCATGTAGTTCGCGAAACCCTGCATGTAGCGAGGCGTGGGGATCAGGAAGGCATCGTGGCCGTAAGGCGAGTCGATCTCCAGATAACAGACGTTCTTGCGCGCCGCCATCAGGGCGTCGACGATCTCCCGCGAGCGGGCCGGCGAGAAGCGCCAGTCGGTGGTGAACGACATGATGCAGTAATCCGCCTTGACGTGGGCCAGGGTCGCGGCCAGGTCGCCGCCATTGGCTGCGGCCGGGTCGAAGTAGTCCAGGGCCTTGGTCATGAGCAGGTAGGTGTTGGCGTCGAAACGGCCGGAGAACTCCTCGCCCTGGTAGCGCAGGTAGCTCTCGACCTGGAATTCGACGCTGTGGAAGTCGTAGTTGAGCTTGTCGCTCTTCAGCTCACGGCCGAATTTTTCACCCATCGAGTCGTCGGACAGGTAAGTGATGTGGCCGACCATGCGTGCCAGCATCAGGCCGCGCTTGGGGATCACGCCCTGGTCCTGGAACGAGCCGCCGTGGAACTCGGGGTCGGTGAGGATGGCCTGGCGCGCCACTTCGTTGAAGGCGATGTTCTGCGCCGACAGCTTGGGTGCCGAGGCGATATCCACGCAGTGGCGCACGCGATCGGGGTAGGTCATGGTCCACTGCAGGGCCTGCATGCCGCCCAGGCTGCCACCCACGATAGCCGCCCACTGCTGGATGCCCAGGCGATCAGCCAGGCGCGCCTGGCTGTGCACCCAGTCTTCCACGGTCAGTACCGGGAACTCGGCGCCATAGGGCTTGCCGGTGACCGGGTTGATGCTGCTCGGGCCCGTGCTGCCATTGCAGCCGCCGAGGTTGTTCAGGCTGACCACGAAGAAGCGGTTGGTATCGATCGGTTTGCCGGGGCCGATGCAGCTGTCCCACCAGCCCGGCTTGCGGTCGGTGGCGGCATGGTAGCCAGCGGCATGGTGATGGCCGGACAGGGCATGGCAGATCAGCACGGCATTGCTCGCGCTGGCGTTCAGGGTGCCATAGGTTTCGTAGACCAGCTCGTAGCTGTTCAGCGAACGGCCGCAGGCCAGGGCCAGCGGTTCATCGAACCGGGCAATTTGCGGTGTAACCAGACCGACGGAATCTTCGGGAAGGACAGTGGACATCGACCCTGCTCACGCTTGACGGAGGCGTAAGTCTAAAGAGCGCTACCCCCAGCGGCAAGCAATGGCTTGCCGCCAGGTGCGCATGGGGTCAGATCATCCGCCACAGTTCCTGTGGCATGCCGGCATAGGCGGCCAACGGCGGCATGACGAACGACTGGATCACCTGGATCGCCAGGAAGGCGAAGATCGGCGAGATGTCCATGCCGCCCAGGTTGGGCACGATGCGGCGGAACGGCGCCAGCACCGGCTCGCTGATCTGCCAGGCCAGCTCGGCAGCCGGGTTGTGGCTGTTCGGTGCGACCCAGGAAACGATCACCATGACGATCATCGCCACCCAGAAGATCTTCAGGAACAGCGAGGTGATGCCGATGATGGCCCACATCAGCAGGTGCAGAACATCGCCGAAGGTGCCGTAGGTGACCATCAGCACGAAGCCCATCAGCAGCGCCTGGATGACGATCGCCAGCAGCAGCGACGAGGTGTCCAGGCCGCCGATGCTGGGGATCACCCGGCGGATCGGCTTGAGCAGTGGCTGGGTCGCGCGCACGGCGAACTGGCTCAGCGGGTTGTAGAAGTTGGCCTTGACCAGTTGCAGCACGAAGCGCAGCAGGACGATCACCAGGTACAGGCTGACCAGGGTTTGCACCACGAAGATCGCGGCGCCGGACAGTGCATTCATCAACAGCTCCTTATTTGCCCAGTTGTTCGGCCAGTTCGGCGGAACGCTTCGACGCCGCTGCCAGCGCCTGCTCGACGATGGCTTCGAAGCCGTTGCCCTGGAACGACTTGATCGCCGCTTCGGTGGTGCCAGCTGGCGAGGTGACGCGGCGGCGCAGTTCTGCAGCATCGACATCGCTGGCCACGGCCATGTGCGCGGCGCCCAGGGCGGTTTGCAGGGTCAGTTGCGAGGCGGTTTCACGTGGCAGCCCCAGTTTTTCGCCGGCAGCGGTCATCGCTTCGATCAGCAAGAAAAAGTAGGCCGGGCCACTGCCAGAGACTGCGGTAACGGCGTCCAGTTGTTGTTCCTGCTCCAGCCACAGGGCAGTGCCGACGGCCGACAGCAACTGCTCGGCCTGCTGGCGTTGCTCGGCGGACACTTCAGCGGTGGCGTACAGGCCGCTGACGCCCTGGCGCAGTAGCGCTGGCGTGTTGGGCATGCAGCGCACTACCGGGCGGGCGCCGAGCCAGGTCTGCAGGCTGGCGCAGGTGATGCCGGCGGCGATCGAGACGATCAGTTGGCCAGCTTCGAGGTTCGGCTTCAGCGCTTCGCACACGGCCTTCATGACCTGCGGTTTCACCGCCAGCACGATCACATCGGCACCGGCAATGGCCTGGGCGTTGTCTTCGAAAGCCTCGATGCCGTGTTCGGCCTGGACGCGGGTGCGGGTCTCGGCGCCGGGGTCGCTGGCACGGATCTGCGCCGCGTCCAGGCCTTGGGCACGCAGGCCGCCGATCAGGCTGGCGGCCATGTTGCCGGCGCCGATAAAGGCAATACGTGTCTTGCTCATGTCAGGTCCTTGAGGGAAAGAGTGAGTAAAGCATGGAATCAGACGGGGCCGTAATTGCGGGCGCCGAACAGGGCGGTACCGATACGTATCCAGGTCGCGCCTTGAGCGATGGCCGCTTCCAGGTCGTGGCTCATGCCCATCGACAGGGTATCCAGGCCAAGGCCCAGACTTTCCTGAAGCTGGCGCAGGCGGGCGAAGGCGGCCTCCTGGGCGGTGCGGTCTTCGGTCGGCTCGGGGATCGCCATCAGCCCGCGCAGGCGCAGGTTGGGCAGTGCCGCCACGGCCTTGGCCAGCGCAGGCAGGTCGGCCGGGGCACAACCGGACTTGCTGTCTTCGCCGCTGACGTTCACCTGCAGGCAGATGTTCAGTGGCGCCAAGCCCGCAGGGCGCTGTTCGGACAGGCGTTGGGCGATCTTCAAGCGGTCCACGGAGTGTACCCAGTCGAAATGTTCGGCAATGGCTTTGGTCTTGTTCGACTGAATGGGGCCGATGAAGTGCCAGATCAAGGGCAGGTCGCGCAGTTCTTCTTGCTTGGCCAGGGCTTCCTGCAGGTAGTTTTCACCGACATCACGCACGCCTGCGGCGTGGATTTCGCGAATGGCGCTGGCCGGTTTGGTCTTGCTCACCGCCAGCAGCTGGACGCTGGCCGGGTCGCGTCCGGCAGCCTGGGCGGCGCTGTGGATGCGGGCGGCGAGGGCGGAAAGGTTCTCTGCTATGGTGGACATGGATCGATGCCGTCGGCTCTGGAGATCTTCGGCATTCTACCTGCTTGATGGCTATTGGGGAGTCTCATGGACGTGACCGACCTGTTGGCCCGGGCCGTGGATGCAGGGGCGAGCGACCTGCACCTGGCAGCGGGCGAGATACCGATGCTACGCGTGGATGGCGAGCTGCGGCGCATGGCGCTGCCGAGCGTGACGTCTGCAGCCTTGAGCGACGTACTGGCGCCGCTGCTCGACGAGAGCCAGTGCCGGCAATGGATTCAGGGCGATGAGCTGGATCTGGCACTGGAGTTGGCATCGCTGGGGCGTTTTCGTCTCAATCTGTTTCGGCAACTGAACGGTCTGGCGGCCACGCTTCGCCTGATTCCAAAACGCATTGCCAGTGTCGATGAGCTCGATCTCAAAGAAGTGTTTCAAGCCGTTGCGCAGCATACGGATGGACTGGTGCTGGTGGGTGGCCCGACCGGTAGCGGCAAGTCGAGCACCCTGGCGGCACTGATCGACCGGCTCAATCGCGAGCGGGCGCTGCATGTCATCACCCTTGAAGACCCTGTTGAAGTTATCCACAGCAGCCAATGCAGCCTGGTCAACCAGCGTGAGATTGGCCGGCATTGTCGTGACTTCGCCCAAGGGCTGCGCAGCGCCCTGCGTCAGGACCCGGATGTGATCATGATTGGCGAGCTGCGCGACCTGGAGACCATCCGCCTGGCGTTGCGTGCTGCGGAGACCGGGCATCTGGTGCTGGCCACGGTGCACACGCGGTCGGCGGCCAGCAGCATTGACCGGCTGGTTGAGGTGTTTGCGGCAGAGGAGAAACCGCTGGTGCGGGCGATGCTGGCGGAGTCATTGCGCCTGGTGGTCGCACAGGTGCTGGTCAAGCGTGTGGGCGGCGGCCGGGTGGCGGCGCGAGAAGTACTGGTGGCGACGCCTGCGGTGCGCAATCTGGTGCGCGAGGGGCGGATGGCGCAGTTGTGTTCGGTGATGCAGGCGGGGGCGGCGGAGGGGATGCGGACGATGGAGGGGGCGATGCGGGGGCTGAGGAGTAAAGGGCTGATCAGTGATCTCTAACGCCTGTACCGACCCATTCGCGGGCTTGCCCCGCGAAAAGGCCGGTACAGGAAAGCGCCTAAAAGATCAGCGCTTGGCCAGGCTCAGCTGTTGCTGCTCTTTCGGCAGCACCCGCTTGGCAACCACATAATGCTGCTGCCAGTAAGGCTTGCTCAGGCTGTCGATACTCACCCGCTTGCCGGTACGCGGCGCATGGATGAAGCGGTCGTTGCCCAGGTAGATGGCAACGTGATTGACCCGACGGCTCTTGATATTGAAGAAGATCAGGTCGCCTGGCTTGAGGTCGCTCTTGGCCACTTTCACGCCGTGGCCCTGGGCCATGGCATTGGACGTACGCGGCAAGTCGACGTCTGCCACGTCGTTGAACGCATACTTGACCAGCCCACTGCAGTCGAACCCTTTTTTCGGGTTGCTGCCGCCCCAAACATAAGGGGTACCGAGCACGTTGACCGCACGGCTGAGCACATCGCTGCTCTGCTTCGGCGACATCGCCGCAACAGCAGGCAGGTTGTGGCCCTTGCCCGAATGGTTCGAGCGTGCGTGCAGCGTGGTCTGCTTGACGGGCGCGTGCTTCACCGAGGCATTGCTGGTGTAGCCGGTGAAACCATTGGGAAGACGTTGCTCACGATTGGTGGCGTGGGCGGCCAGGGGCAATAATAGGCAGAGGGTCAGCCATGTCTTGAATAAAGGCGGCATAGATGAAGCTCTTATGAATGTTATGTGTGTGTTGGCGCGCAACTTTATAACAGCTTTTTGCTCCATTTCAGGGCCGTTGGTCGATTGTCATGCTGCCGTACGTCGGGCTGCGATGAAAAAGTCACATTTTTCTTTAGAAAATTTTCGGATAACCCACGAGGGCTATGAATGAACAGTTATCAGCAAGGGGCGCCGTATCACGATACCCACAGCAAGGTCATCGGCTACCTGCTGTGGATATTCGGCTTTACCGGCTCGCACCGTTTCTACTACGGCAAGCCGATCACCGGGACCATCTGGTTCTTCACCTTGGGCCTGCTCGGCATCGGCTGGCTGATCGACCTGTTCCTGATTCCGTCGATGGACCGTGAGGCGGACATGCGTTTCCAGTCCGGCCGTATCGACTACAACATCGCCTGGATCCTGCTGACCTTCCTGGGCATCTTTGGTGTGCACCGCCTGTACCAGGGCAAATGGATCTCGGCGATCATCTACTTCTTCACCGGCGGCCTGTTCCTGATTGGTGTGCTGTACGACTTCTGGACCTTGAACGGCCAGATTTCGGAAGCCAACACCCGCAGCCGATAGGGCGGCAGGCGCCCACAAAAAAGGCCTTGTCGCGCTGTGCGGCAAGGCCTTTTTCGTTACTGGCGGGTCTGTCGCTGCTGCAGCAGCAGGTTGCTGAACCCGGCCCCCGCCAGCTGCTTCTGCGCCACGGTCAGCTGTTCACGGTTGCTGAACGGCCCGACCAGCACGCGGTACCAGGTTTCTTCCTTGACGGTACCCGACTCGACCTTGACCGCCTGGCCGAGCAGGATGATCTGCGCGCGCACCTTGTCGGCGTCGGCCTGCTTGCGGAACGAACCGGCCTGCAGGAAGTACTGCGTGGTCGCCGCCGGCTTGATCACCGGTGGCGCGGGTGGCGGTGTCTGCCCCAGCAGTGCTGCCTGAGCGCGAGCGGTGTCGATTTTCGCCGCTTCCGCCGGCGTCACCGGGGTCACCGGCTGTGCAGGTACTGGCGGGGTCTTCTCCGGCACGGCCTCAGGCGGCACGATCACCTCGGATTCCGGCAGCAGGGTATAGAAGTCGTACTTCGGCTTCACCGGCGGCTGTGGCGTTGCAGGGGTGGTCGACTTGCTGGCCTCGGCCACCTTCTCCGGCTTCTGCTGCTCGGGCTTGGTGCGCTTGATGTCACCGCCACCGGGTTCGAGCTTCATCAGGAAAACGATGAACGCACCGACCGTCAGGCCGACCGCCAGCCATACCCAGCCGGGAATCGGCTGTTTGGCCGGGGCCGTCTGACGGCTGGCGCCGCGTTTGGGCGCTGGTTTTTTCTTGGCAGCCAACTTACATGCGCTCCAGGGTTTCCAGGCCGAGCAGCTCCAGACCTTGCTTGAGGGTGCGACCGGTCAGGGCAGCCAGGCGCAGGCGGCTCTGCTGCTGTTCCGGCGTTTCGGCGGCGAGGATCGGGCAGTTCTCGTAGAAGCTCGAGAACAGGCCGGCGAGGTCATACAGGTAGCTGCACAGTACGTGCGGGGTACCCTTGTCGGCGACGCTGTTGAGGATCTCGCCAAACTGGGCCAGGCGCGCGGCCAGGTCCTGTTCGTGAGCGGCCTGCAGCACGATGTTGCCGTCGACTTCGTCGAAGCCCTTGCCCAGCTTGCGGAACACACCGGCCACGCGGGTGTAGGCGTACAGCAGGTAAGGCGCGGTGTTGCCTTCGAAGTTGAGCATCAGCTCGAAGTTGAAGCTGTAGTCGCTGGTGCGGTGCTTGGACAGGTCGGCGTATTTCACCGCGCCAATACCCACCACTTCAGCGATGTGGCGCAGTTCGTCTTCGGCCAGGCTCGGGTTCTTTTCCTTGACCAGCGCGTAGGCGCGCTCCTTGGCCTCGGTGAGCAGGTCGATCAGCTTCACGGTGCCGCCGTCGCGGGTCTTGAACGGGCGGCCGTCGGCGCCGTTCATGGTGCCGAAGCCCATGTGCTCCATCTGCATCGGGTGGCCGACGAAGCCGGCGCGGCGGGCGACCTCGAACACCTGGTTGAAGTGCAGGGCCTGGCGTTGGTCAACGAAGTACAGGGCGCGGTCGGCCTTGAGCACGTTGCTGCGGTAGCGCACGGCGGCCAGGTCGGTGGTGGCGTACAGGTAGCCGCCGTCAGCCTTCTGCACGATCACTGGCAGCGGGTCGCCGTCGCTGTTCTTGAATTCGTCGAGGAACACGCATTGAGCGCCTTGGCTTTCGACCAGCAGGCCCTTGGCCTTGAGGTCGGCCACTACGTTGGCCAGATCGTCGTTGTAGGCGCTTTCGCCCATCACGTCGGCCATGGTCAGTTTGACGTTGAGCAGTTCGTAGGTCTTCTGGCAGTGCGACAGCGAGATGTCCTTGAAGCGCGTCCAGAGGGCCATGCATTCCGGGTCGCCGGCCTGCAGCTTGACTACAAGACCACGGGCGCGGGTGGCGAACTCTTCGGACTCGTCAAAACGCTTCTTGGCGGCGCGGTAGAAGTTTTCCAGGTCCGACAGCTCGTCGCTGGTGATCGGGTTTTCTTCCAGGTAGGCCAGCAGCATGCCGAACTGTGTGCCCCAGTCGCCTACGTGGTTCTGGCGGATCACCTCGTCACCGAGGAACTCCAGCACGCGGGCGACGCTGTCGCCGATGATGGTCGAACGCAGGTGACCGACGTGCATCTCCTTGGCCAGGTTCGGTGCCGACATGTCGATCACCACCTTCTGCGCAGGGCCGGCCTTGCGTGCGCCCAGGCGGGCGTCGGCCAGGGCGGCATCAAGGCGGTTGGCCAGGGCGTCGGTGTTCTGGAAGAAGTTCAGGAAGCCTGGGCCGGCGATCTCGACCTTGCTGATGTCGGCGGTGGCCGGCAGGGCGTTGATCAGCTTTTCGGCCAGGTCACGCGGCTTCATGCCGGCCGGCTTGGCCAGCATCATGGCGATGTTGCTGGCGAAGTCGCCGTGGGTCTTGTCCCGGGCGTTTTCCACCTGGATCGCCGGCGAGAGCCCTTCAGGCAGCACACCGTCGGTGACGAGTTGGGTGAGGGCTTGCTGGATCAGCTGGCGAATGGTGTCTTTCATGGGGATCTCTTTTCGACCGCAAGCGCGGTGGAGCGCCTGGATGCGCAGGTGGAAAAACTGGGCATTATCCGTTGCCGGGGGCGGGTTGCCAACCTTTGGGGCAGAAGCTTAATAAAGGTCGACCGGGTCGACATCCAGCGACCAGCGTACCTGGCGCCCGCTCGGCAGTTGCTCCAACACTAGCAACCAGGCGCTGATCAGTCGATGCAACGGGGCTCGGGTATTGGCCTGAATCAATAGTTGCGCCCTGAAACGTCCGGCGCGGCGCTCCATTGGCGCAGGCACCGGCCCCAGCAGTTCGATGCCGGGCAGGCGCTGTTCGGCGACCAGGCGTTCGGCGGCGGCGCAGGCTTCGTCGAGGAAGCTTTCAGCCTGGCCGGGCTTGTGTGCTTCGGCGCGCAGCAGGGCAAGGTGAGAGAACGGTGGCAGCCCGGCATTGCGGCGTTCGTCCAGGGCCTGTTCGGCGAAGGCGAAGTAACCTTGTTCGGTCAATTGCACCAGCAGCGGATGGTCGGCCAGGTGCGTCTGGATGATCACCTTGCCGGGTTCTTCGGCACGTCCGGCCCGGCCGGCCACCTGGACGATCAACTGGGCCATGCGCTCGCTGGCGCGAAAATCGCCGGAGAAGAGCCCGCCGTCGGCATCGAGAATGGCGACCAGGGTCACCCGCGGGAAGTGGTGCCCCTTGGCCAGCATCTGGGTGCCGACGAGGATGCTTGGCTGGCCGCGCTGGATGGTGGTGAACAGGTTGTGCATGGCGTCCTTGCGCGCCGTGCTGTCGCGGTCCACGCGCAGGATCGGGTAATCCGGGAACAGCACTTTCAAACGTTCTTCGGCGCGTTCGGTACCGGCGCCAACGGGCCGCAAATCGACATGGTTGCACTGCGGGCACTGGTGCGGCAGGCGCTCGTCGTAGCCGCAGTGGTGGCAACGCAGCACGCCAGAGCGCTGGTGCACGGTCATGCGGGCATCGCAACGGGGGCATTCGGACAGCCAGCCGCAGTCATGGCACAGCAAGGTCGGGGCGAAGCCACGGCGGTTGAGGAACACCAGGACTTGCTGGCCGGCCTCCAGGGTTTGACGGATGGCCTGCTGCAACGGGCCACTGATACCGCTATCCAGCGGCAGACTCTTCACATCCAGGCGCAACATGCGCGGTGGGCGGGCGCCACCTGCTCGCTGGTTCATGCGCAGCAGGCGATAGCGGCCGGTGAGCGCGTTGTGCAGGGTTTCCAGCGAGGGTGTGGCGGAGCCGAGCAGGATCGGGATGTTTTCCTGGTGGGCGCGCACCAGGGCGAGGTCGCGGGCGTGGTAGCGCAGGCCTTCCTGTTGTTTGTAGGAGCCGTCGTGCTCTTCGTCGATGATGATCAGGCCGGGGTTCTTCATCGGCGTGAACAGCGCTGAACGCGTGCCGATGATGATATCGGCCTCGCCGTCGCGGGCGGCCAGCCAGGCATCGAGGCGCTCGCGGTCGTTCACGGCCGAATGCAGCAGGGCGATGCGGGCGTTGAAGCGTTGCTCAAAGCGCGCCAGGGTCTGTGGGCCGAGGTTGATCTCGGGGATCAGCACCAGCGCCTGCTTGCCGGCCTCCAGGGTTTCACGAATCAGTTGCAGGTACACCTCGGTCTTGCCGCTGCCGGTGACGCCGGCCAGCAGGAAGGCGCCAAAACCGCCAAAGCCCTCGCGCACGGCGTCGAAGGCCTCTCGCTGTTCTTCATTGAGTGGCAGTTCCGGCTGTGCCAGCCAGTGCTCGTGGCGATGCGTCGGCAGGTGGCGGCGTATCTCCAGCTGAACCAGCTCCTTGGCCAGCAGCAAGTCGAGGCTGTCCTTGTTCAGATTGAGCTTGCTCAGCAGGCTGTGCGCCACGCCGTGCGGGTGCTGGGCCAAGGTCTTGAGGGCGTCGCGCTGGCGCGGGGCACGGGCGATGCGCGGGTCTTCCAGGCGTGCGCCAGGCGCCACGTGCCAGAAGCGCTCCTGGCGCATTTCGGCAGGTTCGCCCTGGCGCAGCAGCGTGGGCAACGCCCAGCTGAGGGTGTCGCCGAGGCTGTGCTGGTAGTACTGGGCGGTCCACAGGCACAGCTTGAACAGCGCTGCCGGGATCGGTGAAACCGGGTCGAGCAAGGCGCTGGCGGGCTTGAGCTTGTCGGCCGGCACTTCGCTCTGCTCGCACACTTCCACCAGCACACCGATCATTTCGCGCCGCCCGAACGGGACGCGGATGCGCATGCCTGGAGTCAGCACCTGGCGCGCCATGCTTGCTGGCGCCTTATAGTCGAACAGGCGGCGCAACGGGGAGGGCAGGGCAAGGCGCAGGATGACGTCGGACACGCGGCAAGGTCTCAGAGGGTGTTTCAAAGACTGGCGAGCCTAGCAGACGACGGTCGGTGCAAGCGACAACTTGCGTTGGTGCCGTGCTCTGGTATTATTCGCCGCCTAATTACGTGCGGTATTCAACAATAGGTGTTGGGTGGCGGCACGCAGCTCGAGGAAGTGACCATGAAAGAAGGTATCCACCCGAACTACGAAGTAGTTGCAGTCACCTGCAGCTGCGGTAACAAGTTCGAAACTCGTTCGACCCTGGGCAACACCCTGGCGATCGACGTTTGCAACCTGTGCCACCCGTTCTACACCGGTAAGCAGAAAGTCCTGGACACCGGTGGTCGCGTACAGAAGTTCGCCGATCGCTTCGGTATGTTCGGTACCAAGAAGTAATCATGCGCATGGCGAATCCTTCGGGCTTCGCGTTGTTGCTGAAAAAGGCGCCCCTTGTGGGCGCCTTTTTTGTGGGCGCGATCTGGCAGCTCCCGGCCCTGGCGTTCTGCCCGCTGCCCGACAAGCCGCAACAGGTGGCGGTGCGCCAGGTGGTGGATGGCGACACGCTGCGCCTGACCGACGGTCGCAGTGTGCGCATGATCGGCATCAATACCCCGGAGATCGGGCGCAAGGGGCGCACCAGTGAACCTTATGCCGAGGCTGCCAGGCAGCGCCTGCAGGCACTGGTCAAGGCCAGTGACGGGCGCGTCGGGCTGGTGCCGGGAATCGAGAGCAAGGACAAGTACGGCCGCACCCTGGCAAACATCTATGGGCGCAATGGCGACAATCTTGAAGCACGGCTGCTCAGCGAAGGGCTTGGCTATCGCGTAGCGGTTGCACCCAATGTGCGCCTGGCGGGTTGCCAGCTAGCAGCCGAGCGGGTGGCGCGCGAGGCGCGGGCCGGGTTGTGGCGCAACTCGCCAGTGCGCAGGGCTGCGGATGTCCGGCAATCCGGGTTCGCCATTGTCGCCGGCACCATCCGTGGCATCGAGCGCAATCGTGGCGGTATCTGGCTCGAACTGGATGACGCCGTGGTGTTGCAGATTCCCGCTCGTCTGCAACGCACCTTTCCCAACAGCTTCTTCGCTAACCTCAAGGGACGCCAGGTCGAGGCGCGCGGCTGGGTGCTGGATCGTTCCCGCAAAGGTGGGCTCAAGCCAGGGCAGCGACGCTGGGTGTTGCCGCTGACCGATCCCGGGATGCTGGAGCGTACTTCAGGCTGAAAAGATGTAGACAGTTCGCTATCGGATTGTACACACTGTGAGTCGAATGCCCCCGTGCGTGATAGCTTAAAGTCGTAGGCCAAAGGCCTTGACACAAGTGACTGACCAGTCTTGTGGCTCCCCGGCTCTTTGCGTATCCTCGGCGGTCCGTCAGAACAGTAAATAGCGGAATGCCCACCATGTCAGACCTGAAAACCGCCGCTCTCGAATACCACGCTCAACCTCGTCCGGGGAAACTGAGCGTCGAGCTCTCCAAGCCCACCGCCACCGCCCGCGATCTCGCCCTGGCCTACAGCCCAGGCGTAGCAGAACCCGTGCGCGAAATCGGCCGTGATCCTGAGCTGGCCTACAAATACACCGGCAAGGGCAACCTGGTCGCGGTTATTTCCGATGGCACCGCCATCCTCGGTCTGGGTGACCTCGGCCCACTGGCCTCCAAGCCAGTGATGGAAGGCAAGGGCGTTCTGTTCAAGCGTTTCGCCGGTATCGACGTGTTCGACATCGAAGTCGACTCGGAAAGCCCGCAGGCTTTCATCGACACCGTCAAGCGCATCTCGATCACCTTCGGTGGCATCAACCTCGAAGACATCAAAGCACCAGAGTGCTTCGAAATCGAACGCACCCTGATCGAGCAGTGCGACATTCCGGTATTCCACGATGACCAGCACGGCACCGCGATCGTCACCGCGGCCGGCATGATCAACGCCCTGGAAATCGCCGGCAAGAAGCTGGAAGACGCCAAGATCGTCTGCCTGGGTGCCGGCGCTGCCGCCATCTCCTGCATGAAGCTGCTGGTCAGCATGGGCGCCAAGGTCGAGAACATCTTCATGATCGACCGCAGCGGCGTGATCCACGCTGGCCGCGACGACCTGAACCAGTACAAGGCCCAGTTCGCCCACGCTACCGACAAGCGCACCCTGGCTGATGCCCTGGACGGTGCTGACGTGTTCGTAGGCCTGTCCGGCCCGAACCTGCTGAGCCCGGAAGGCCTGAAGTCGATGGCGGCCAACCCGATCGTGTTCGCCTGCTCGAACCCGGACCCGGAAATCTCCCCAGAGCTGGCGCACGCCACTCGCAGCGACGTGATCATGGCTACTGGTCGTTCCGACTACCCGAACCAGGTCAACAACGTACTGGGCTTCCCGTTCATCTTCCGTGGTGCCCTGGACGTTCGCGCCAAGCGCATCAACGAAGAAATGAAGATCGCCGCCGCCATCGCCCTGAAAGACCTGGCCAAGCTGCCAGTGCCGAAGGAAGTCTGCGAGGCCTACGGTGTTGAAGGCCTGGAGTTCGGTCGCGAGTACATCATTCCGAAGCCACTGGACGCTCGCCTGATCACCGTCGTCTCCGACGCTGTGGCCAAGGCTGCCATCGAGTCCGGTGTGGCTACCCTGCCGTACCCGAAGCACTACCCGCTGAACAGCGTGGATGAAGTGTTCAACGGCTGATCACTGCCGTAGCGACACAAAAAAGCCCCGACTCGTGAGAGCCGGGGCTTTTTGTTTGCCGGTATCCCGGCTGATGCGCTCCTACAGGGGCCTTGTTTTAGAACAGATCCATCGGCGCTGCTTCGTCCGCTGGCAGCGGGCTGCCCGGCGCAGTGCCATTGCCCAGCTCATCCACCGACGGTGGTGAGTCCTCGGCCTTGAACAGCTCGAAGTAGGCATCTGGCGTGCTTGGCGAAGCGGCGCGGCCGCTGACCGGGTCGACTCGTAGGCTGAGGATGCCTTCCGGTTCCGCCGGTGCATGGCTTGACTTGTCCTTCAGTGCCGCACCCATGAAGCTCATCCAGATCGGCAGCGCCGCAGTGCCGCCGTACTCGCGGCGACCGAGGGTCTCCGGCTGGTCGAAGCCGACCCACACGGTGGTCACGTAATCGGCGTTGTAGCCGGAGAACCAGGCGTCCTTGGATTCGTTGGTGGTGCCTGTCTTGCCGGCCAGGTCAGTACGGCCAAGGGCCAATGCCCGGCGGCCAGTACCGCGCTTGATCACATCCTGCAGCATGCTGGTGAGGATATAGGTGGTGCGACCATCGATGATCTGCTCGGCGATAGCGGGCGTCTGCGGTGGTGGGGCGATCTGGCCCAGGGCGGACGGCGCTTCGCCAGGCAGGGCAGCGGTACTGATCGGCTGCTCTGGTGCCGCGAGGCCGGCATGGTCTTCGGCGCCTTGCGGCACGCGTGCCGGGTTGGCGGTGAACAGGGTCTCGCCGCTGCGGCTCTCGATACGATCGATCAGGTACGGGTTGATCTTGTAGCCGCCGTTGGCAAAGGTGCTCCAGCCCGTGGCGATCTCCATCGGCGTCAGGGTTGCAGTACCCAGCGCCAGCGAAAGGTTGCGCGGCAGGTCCTGCTTGTTGAAGCCGAACTTGGCGATGTAGTCGATGGTACGGTCCACGCCCATGGCCTGCAGCAGGCGGATCGACACCAGGTTGCGTGACTTGTACAGCGCTTCGCGCAGGCGGATCGGGCCGAGGAAGGTGTTTGTGTCGTTCTTGGGTCGCCACTCATTGTTCTGGTACTGGTCGTAGAACACGATCGGCGCATCGTTGACCAGGCTGGAGGCGGTGTAGCCGCTGTCCAGTGCCGCGCTATAGATGAACGGCTTGAAGCTCGAGCCTGGCTGGCGCTTGGCCTGCATGGCACGGTTGTAGTTGCTCTGCTCGAACGAGAAGCCGCCGACCAGAGCGCGAATGGCGCCGTTGTACGGGTCGAGAGTGACCAGCGCGCTCTGCGCGACGGGTACCTGGCTGAACTTGAGCTTGCCTTCGTCAAGGCGCTGCAGGCGGACCAGGTCACCGACCTGGGCAACGTCGGCAGGCGACTGCGGCGCACGGCCTTGGGAGTTGGTGTTGATGAACGGGCGTGCCCACTTCATGGTGTCCCAGGCAACGATTTCTTCCTTGCCGTCACGGGTCAGCACCTTGAGGCCGTTTTTCTCGACCTGGGTGACGATGGCCGGCTCCAGTGCACCGAGGTTGCGCTGCTTGCTCAGCTCCTGCAGCCAGGCGGCGTGCGTCTTGCCCGGGAAGCGTGCTTCCGGGCCGCGATAACCGTGACGCTCGTCGTATTCGGTAAGGCCGTTGAGGATGGCCTTGTTGGCCATTTCCTGCATGTCGCTCGGCACGGTGGTGGTGACGCGGAAACCTTCGGTGTAGGCGTCGCTGCCATAGCGGCCAACCATTTCGGCGCGAGCCATTTCGGCAACGTAGGGCGCATTCACTTCAGGGGTCGGTACGTGGTAGCTGGCATTCAGCGGCTCGGCCAGGGCGGCCTGATAGCTCGCCTCGTCGATCTTGCCGAGCTTGTACATGCGACCGAGGATCCAGTCACGACGCTCTTTGGCGCGTACCGGGTTGGCCAGCGGGTTGAAGCGCGACGGCGCCTTGGGCAGGCCAGCGATCATTGCCATCTGTGCCAGGCTCACGTCACGGATCGACTTGCCGTAATACACCTGCGCGGCCGCATCGATGCCGTAGGCACGGTTGCCCAGGTAAATCTTGTTGACGTACAGCTCGAGGATCTCGTCCTTGGTCAGCTCACGTTCGATCTGCAAAGCCAGGAGAATCTCATTGGTCTTGCGCGAGAAGCTGCGCTCGCTGCTGAGGAAGAAGTTCTTCGCCACCTGCATGGTGATGGTGCTGCCGCCGGTCTGGATATGACCGGTTTTCACCAGCTGGGTCGCGGCGCGCATCAGGCTGCTCGGGTCGACCCCGTAGTGATTGAGGAAATTATCGTCCTCGGCTGACAGAAGCGCCTGAATGAACTGTGGCGGAATTTCCGCGAAACGGATCGGCGAGCGGCGCATTTCGCCGAATTCGGCAATCAGCTTGCCGTCGCTGCTGTACACCCTCAGGGGGATTTGCAACTGAACGCTTCTGAGCGAATCGACCGACGGCAGGTTGGGGCTAAGATACAGAAACGCACCGCTCACACCGAGTACGAGCGCGCAGATGACTGCGACAAAAGACCACCAGAAGAACTTCAGCAGGCGTATCAAGGCTTTTCGGTGTCCAGATTGAGGGGTGAATTGCGCACGGGGCCGGCGGACGAAAAAACGCTGGGCATTATAAGCATTTTTCGCCTCGCCGGGTGACCGGCCAGGCGGCCCGCTGCACCGTCTGGCTGGTTAGGCCCGGCAACGTGGCGGTTCATGGTTGTAACAAGGAAGTCGCTATGCTTGGACGTTTTGGCAAGGATGCCAGCTCACTGTTGGGGGTGGAAATCGCTTCCGACTCCGTACGTATTGCACAGCTGCGGCGCCACAGGGGGCGTTACCAGCAGCTGGTCTGGGCGGTCGAGCCGTTTGCGCCTGGCGGCGGCTGGCAAGACCCAGATCGAATCGTCGTGGCCCTGCGCAGCGCTTATCGGCAATCTGGCAGTCGCCAGCGCCGGGCTGCCGTGGCATTGCCTGCCTCGCAAGTGATCTGCAAGCTGTGCCAGCTGCCAGTCAGTCAGGCTCCGAGTCAAATGGAGGCACAGCTGCTGACGGAAGCGGACCGGCTGTTTCCCTTTCCCCTTGAAGACCTGGTGCTGGACTTTCAGGTGCTGGGCGCCTCGTTGCTACAACCCGATAGCTTGGATGTCCTGGTCGCGGCCAGTCGTCAGAGTGCATTGCAGCCTCTGCAAGCAGCATTCGAAGCGGCAGGGCTGGAGCTGGAGGTTGCGGAAGTGGACAGCATTGCCTTGCGCCGCCTGATGCCAAAGCAGGGCAAAGGCCCGGCAGCACTGCTGCGTATCGAGCCGGGCAGCTCGACGCTGCATGGCTGGCTTGGCGATACGCTGCCTTTGAGGCGGGAATTGCTCCCGGGTGCGCTGCCTGATCAGCCCGGTGATGTATTCGCTGAAGGAGCGAGGCCGGAAGAAGTGCTTGTCGTCGGCGCTCCTGCGATCGGGCGAGGCTTGCACAGTCAACTGAGTGAACGTCTCGGCTTGCCGTGCCGGCCATTGCCGCCTGTGGCTGGCGTGGATTGCAGTGAGGGCTGCATGGCCTTGGCTTTTGCACTGGCAATGGGGAGTGTGTGCTGATGTTACGCCTGAATCTGATGCCGTGGCGAGAGCGGCAGCGCCTGGTAGCGCTCCGGCGTTTGCGCCTGATGTTGGTGGGGGCAGCCGTCGTGGCGTTGTCTGCGGTGCTGCTGATCGACCAACTGGCTCGGCAGCGAGCTCGACAGCAAGCTGAGGCCAATAATGGCCGGCAGGCCGCAATCGATGTGCTCGAGGTGCAGATGACCGAGCATGGTCGTATCAGGCAATCCTATGACGCGGTGCGTGCTCAGGCTGCAGCGTTGGCTGACTTGCGTGCTGGGCAGGGGTTGTTGACAGCCGTGTTTGCGGACCTGGAACGGGCGTTGCCGGAGGGCGTTCAACTGCTCAGGCTCGAACTGCAAGGCTCACAGGTGAGCATGGTCGGTGTGGCCGCCTCCGGCGCAGTCGTGGCGCAGCTGATGCGTGAGCTTGAGCGCTCTGCCGTGATGCGTGAGCTGGAGCTAAGAAGCCTGAAGAGTCAGCCGGGTGGCGACGAGTTTCAGTTGTTGGCCCGCCTGTCGGCGTTCTGGTCGTGAATCTGCTGAAGCCAGGCGCATGGCTGGCCCTCATCGAGCGCTCGCGGTTTTTTCGCCGCGCGTTGCCATTCGCCATGGGCCTCATCCTGTTTGGGCTTGGCTGTCTGTTTCGCTTGCCGCAGTGGCTGCAGCTTCAGGAGGAAGAGCTTGCCAGGCAAGTTCGCCTGTTTCAGGCGCATGAAACCAAGGCTGCCGAGGTGGTGGCGCTGACGCAAATGCGCAAGGCCCTCGATGATGAACGGCAACTTTTGCAGGATGCTCGCTGGCGTCTTGCCGGCGGGGCCGACATGAGCGATTTGCTCGACCAGCTGGCGGCCTCGGGGCATGCGCATGGCCTGCACTTCGAACGGCTCGATGTACTTGATGAAGTAAAGCAGCCTGGCTATTGGCAGACACCGTTGGATGTGCAGGTAGTTGGACGCTATTCGGGGCTGCGGATGTGGCTGGACGACTGGCTTGGCCAGGATCGTCTGTTGCGCGCCGAGGGGTTGCAGTTGGCAGCTGCCGATGACCGGCCTGGTCTGTTGCGCCTTGGCATTCGCGTGCATGCCTATCAGGCTGACGGGGCAGTGCCCGAGCCGTTGTCACTGGCTGATTCACCCGCTCGAGGCGAGGTGCTGCCGGTGGTTCTCGATCCGTTTTCCGCCTGGGCGAAGCGCATTGCGCAGGCAGGGCTTGCCAGCGTCCCGCTGGCTCAGCTGCAGATGGTCGGCAGCCTGCAGCGGGGACAGCAGCGCGAAGCGTTGCTGTTGGCGGCAGGTCGCTTGTATCGCGTGCGTCCCGGTGATCCGCTCGGGCGGGATGGCGGTGTTGTGGTGGAAGTCGGCGAACGGCAGCTGGATGTGCGTGAACGACTGTTCGTAGGTGGCGTGTGGCGTGAGCGCACGGTAATGCTGACGCTCAGGAAGAGCGTGACAACGGAGGCCAGGGAAGGTGATGAAATGGCTGTTGAAGTGGGTGGTGGTGGCGTTGATACCCAGTCAGTGGTGCATCGCGGCGCCCTATCGGGGTGAGCCCATCTCGCTGAACTTTCAGGATGTCGAGGTGCGTTCGGTGCTGCAGGTGCTGGCTGACTACGCTGGGATCAACCTGGTGGCCAGTGACACGGTGCAAGGTAATGTCACCCTGCGGTTGCAGGAGGTTCCGTGGGATCAGGCGCTGGAGCTGGTCCTTCGTAGCAAGGGGCTGGCTCGGCGCGAGGAAGGGAATGTGCTGCTGGTGGCGCCAGCTGCCGAGTTGGCCGAGCAATCCCGCGGCACCCGTATCGGGCAAGAGCTGGATGCGCAGTTGCAACCCTTGCGGCGTGAGTTGCTGCCGATCCATCACGCCAAGGCTTCCGACCTTGCGCAGCTGCTGCTGGCAACCTTGGCGGATGATGGCATTCTGACCGGTCGTGGCAGCCTGAGCGTCGACGCTCGCACCAACACCTTGGTCGCGCACCAGCCTGCTGACCGCCTTGCCGAGTTGCGGCAGTTGGTCGCTCAGCTTGACGTGCCCGTACAGCAGGTAGAGATCGAGGCGCGCATCGTCGAAGCCAATGTCGACTATGAGAAAGGCTTGGGCGTGCGCTGGGGGCGACAGCTGTATGGGGAAGCGCCACAGTTGGGGAAGGATCTGTTTGTCGACCTGGGCATGGAGCGGGGCGGCGCCGGCATTGGTGTTGGCCTGCTGCGTGGCGGCGTGCTGCTGGATCTGGAGCTCAGCGCCATGGAAAAGAGCGGCAACGGCGAAATCATCTCCCAGCCCAAGGTGGTCACGGCTGACAAGGAAACTGCCAGGATTCTCAAGGGTACCGAGGTGCCTTATCAGGAAACCAGCAAGAGTGGCGCCACCTCGGTGGCCTTTCGCGAGGCCTCGCTGTCGCTGGAGGTCACGCCACAGATCACCCCGGACGGGAAGGTGATCATGACGGTCAAGGTGACCAAGGACGAGCCTGACTTCGTGAATGCCTTGAACGACGTGCCGCCGATTCGCAAGAACGAGGTCAATGCCAAGGTCCGTGTGGCGGACGGTGAAACCATCGTCATCGGTGGCGTCTACTCGACCACGCAAAACAATGTGGTCGACAAGGTGCCATTTTTCGGCGATCTGCCGTATGTTGGGCGGCTATTTCGACGCGATGCATTACAAGAGAAAAAATCCGAGCTGCTGGTCTTCCTGACTCCGCGTATCATGAGTGACCAGGCGATTGCTGTGAGTCGTTGATTCTGTGCGAAATTTGATACTTGTAGGGCCCATGGGTGCTGGCAAAAGCACCATCGGGCGCCTGTTGGCCAAAGAGCTGCGCCTGCTGTTCAAAGATTCCGACAAGGAAATCGAACTGCGAACCGGCGCCAACATCCCGTGGATCTTCGATAAGGAAGGCGAACCGGGCTTCCGTGACCGTGAGCAGGCGATGATCGCCGAGCTCTGCGCGCTCGATGGCGTAGTCGTGGCAACCGGTGGCGGCGCAGTCATGCGCGCGGAAAACCGCCAGGCGCTGCACGAGGGCGGCCGGGTGATCTACCTGCACGCCTCGGTGGAGCAACAGGTCGGGCGTACGGCGCGCGATCGCAACCGCCCGTTGCTGCGCACGGCCAACCCGGAGGCGACCCTGCGTGCCTTGCTGGAAGCGCGCGACCCGCTCTATCGCGAAATCGCCGACCTGGTGGTGGAAACCGACGAACGGCCGCCGCGCATGGTGGTGCTCGATATTCTCGAGCGCCTGCAGCAGTTGCCGCCCCGCTAAGCCGGGACTATTCTCGGCCAGCGCCGAGGCGAGGTTCAACGTTACCGCGCGGGTCGCACAGCCGGCGCCGCGCCCAAGTACATTGTGGGGATACATGCAGACACTTAAGGTCGACCTCGGCGAGCGTAGCTACCCGATCTACATTGGCGAAGGCCTGCTGGACCAGGCCGAACTGCTGGCACCGCATATCTGCGGGCGGCAGGTTGCCATCGTTTCCAACGAGACCGTCGCGCCTCTGTATCTCGAACGCCTGAGCAAGACCCTCGGCGCCTACTCGGTGCTGCCGGTGATCCTCCCGGACGGCGAAGCCCACAAAAACTGGGAAACCCTGCAACTGATCTTCGATGGTCTGCTGACGGCCCGGCATGACCGTCGTACCACCGTGGTCGCCCTCGGCGGCGGCGTGATAGGCGACATGGCCGGCTTCGCGGCAGCCTGCTACCAGCGTGGTGTCGATTTCATCCAGGTGCCGACCACCTTGCTGTCCCAGGTCGATTCCTCGGTGGGCGGCAAGACCGGCATCAACCACCCATTGGGCAAGAACATGGTCGGTGCCTTCTATCAGCCCAACGCGGTGCTGATCGACACCACCAGCCTCAAGACCTTGCCTGCGCGCGAGCTGTCGGCCGGCCTGGCCGAAGTGATCAAGTACGGCCTGATCTGCGACAAGCCTTTCCTGAGCTGGCTCGAAGACAATATGCAAGCCCTGCGCGCCCTTGAGCCCGCCGCCCTGACCGAAGCGATCAGCCGCTCATGCGCGGCCAAGGCTGCCGTGGTTGGCGCCGACGAACGTGAGTCCGGCGTGCGTGCCACGCTGAACCTGGGCCATACCTTCGGCCACGCCATCGAAACACACATGGGCTACGGCGTGTGGCTGCACGGTGAAGCCGTGGCCGCAGGCACGGTGATGGCCCTGGAAATGTCCATGCGCCTGGGCTGGATCGACCAGGCCGAGCGTGATCGCGGTATCCGCCTGCTGCAGGACGCAGGTTTGCCGGTGGTGCCACCACAGGAAATGACCCCGGCGCATTTCATGGAGCATATGGCGGTCGACAAGAAGGTGCTCGATGGCCGCCTGCGGCTGGTGCTGCTGCGCCAGTTGGGCGAAGCCGTGATCACCGACGACTATCCGAAAGAGATTCTTCAGGCCACGCTGTCGGCGGATTACCGCGCGATCGTGGCCCAGCTTTGAGGTTGTGACAGCGTAATGACCAGTTTGCATGCCGATGAGGCGTTCCTCGAACATTACCAGTTGAGCCACGATCCGTTCGCACCGCGTGTGCCCGGCTTCAAGTTCTTCCCCGCCCAGCGCAAGCCAGTGCTGGGCCAGTTGCATCACCTGGCCCGCTACAGCCAGCTGATGCTGGTGGTCACTGGCCCCGTGGGCAGCGGCAAGACCCTGCTGCGCCAGGCCCTGGTGGCCAGCACCAACAAGCAGTCGGTGCTGAGCGTGGTGGTGTCTGCCCGCGGCGCCAGTGACGCCGCCAGTGTGCTCGGCCAGGTGGCGCAAACGCTGGAAGTGGCCCAGCCTGAAGTGCAGGCGATCCTGAACAAGGTGGTACAGCTGGCACTGACCGGGCAAGAAGTCTACTTGCTGGTGGACGATGCGGAACAACTCGACGAGTCGGCACTCCAAGCGTTGCTGGAGCTGGCTGCAGGGCTGCCGGAAGGGCGCCCGCACGTGTTCCTGTTCGGCGAGCCTTCGCTGATTGCCGGGTTGGACGAGATCCAGGTCGAGGAAGAGCGCTTCCACGTCATTGAACTTGCCCCCTACAGTGAGGAAGAAACCCGCGAGTACCTGGAGCAGCGCCTGGAAGGTGCTGGCCGGGGCATCGAGGTGTTCACCCGTGAACAGCTAGTCGATATTCATGAAAACTCCGACGGATGGCCTGGCAACATCAACCAGGTCGCCCGCGATACTTTGATCGAAGCCATGATCGCCAGCCGTACCACGGTCAAGCGACCATCCATGGGGTTCAAAATGCCTAAGAAACACGTACTCGCGCTGTCCGCTGTCGTCGTGGTCGCCGTAGGTGCTGCGGTTCTGATGCCCAAGAAAGGCGACAAGGCCCCTGCCGAGGCACCTGTGGCCCAGGCCCAGTTGCCGTTGGGCCAGGGCGAGCCAGGTGGCGCCCAGTCGAACAACGGCAACCCGGCCATCGAATTCTCCGGCCAGTCGCAGCCGATGCCACTGCCGCTGGTGGGTCAGTCCCAGCCAGTCATGCGCGAGCCGCTGGCGCAAGCTGCCGGCATGGGTGATGGCGAAGAAGGTAGCCCGGCCGGCAACACCGCCTTGCAGCCTGGCAATCCGCCTACCGTGACCACGATCGCACCGCCGCAGGGCGTGCCTGCTGGTCCCGCGCCGAGCATGGCCCAGGCTACCGCGCCGGCGCAGCCGGTTGCGCCATCGCCCAAGCCTGTCGCTACCCAGCCGGTCAAGCCGGTTGCGCCTGCCAAGCCGGTACCAGCACCGACTCAGGTTGCTGTCGCCAAGCCTGCCTCCAAACCGGTAGAAAAACCGGTCGCGAGCGCCAGTGGTAGCGGTAGCTGGTACTCGGGCCAGAAGCCAGGCAACTATGTGGTGCAGATCCTCGGCACCAGCTCCGAGGCGTCGGCCCAGGCCTTCGTCAAGGCGCAGGGTGGCGACTATCGCTACTTCAAGAAAAACCTGCAGGGCAAACCCCTGTACGTGGTCACCTACGGCAACTTCGCCAACCGCGACGCAGCGGTTGCGGCAATCAAGAACTTGCCAGCGAAGGTCCAGGCTGGTAAACCTTGGCCACGTACCGTCGCCAGCGTCCAACAAGAGCTGGCTTCGGCCCGCTGATACCTGCCGGGCGGCATCACCCCGCCGCCCAGTTGCTGAGCGATTAACGACATTCGAATAGCCTGCTGCGCCTGAGCGCGGCAGGCTTTTCTGTCCCAGGCTGCCGGCCACAAGCCTCTGTTGCAGTCATGGCTGAAACGCTTCAGACTCGAGCCAGGCCGCTATCACGGCTGATGGCGCAAAAACATTCAAAATTACGACATAAATTTTCAATGGTGAGACATGAAAATTTGTGGGTATGACTGTCGCTGTGCAACAATGGTTTTCCATGGCCACCGCAAAAAAGCTGGCGTTTGATCGGCGTGGATGGTAAGTGGTTGTACATAAAAGAGATTTACCTCCGGTTGAGAGGTGAACCTGGTGAGAAAGTGTCTATGAAAACAGGTCTGTACCATCCCGAAGAATTCAAGGACAACTGTGGTTTTGGCCTGATCGCCCATATGACGGGCGAGCCAAGCCACCACCTTCTGCAAACCGCCATGCAGGCACTGACCTGCATGACCCACCGCGGCGGTATCAACGCCGACGGCAAGACCGGTGACGGTTGCGGTCTGCTCATGCAGAAGCCCGATCAATTCCTGCGTGCCGTGGCCCAGGAACACTTCGCCGTCGAACTGCCCAAGCAGTACGCCGTCGGCATGGTGTTCTTCAACCAGGACCCGGTCAAAGCCGAAGCTGCCCGCGCCAACATGGACCGCGAAATCGTCGCTGCCGGCCTTAAGCTGGTCGGCTGGCGCAAGGTCCCGATCGACACCAGCGTGCTCGGCCGCCTGGCCCTGGAGCGCCTGCCGCAGATCGAACAGGTGTTCATCGGCGGTGAAGGCCTGAGCGATCAGGAATTCGCCATCAAGCTGTTCAGTGCCCGTCGCCGTTCGTCCGTGGCCAACGCCCACGACGCCGACCACTACATCTGCAGCTTCTCGCCCAAGACCATCATCTACAAAGGCCTGATGATGCCGCGCGATCTCGCGGCGTTCTATCCAGACCTGGGTGACGAGCGCCTGCAGACCGCGATCTGCGTGTTCCACCAGCGCTTCTCCACCAACACCCTGCCGAAATGGCCACTGGCGCAGCCGTTCCGCTTCCTCGCCCATAACGGCGAGATCAACACCATCACCGGCAACCGCAATTGGGCCATGGCCCGTCGCACCAAGTTCGCCAACGACTTGATCCCCGACCTCGAAGAACTCGGCCCGCTGGTCAACCGCGTTGGTTCCGACTCCTCGAGCATGGACAACATGCTGGAGCTGATGGTCACCGGCGGCATCGACCTGTTCCGCGGCGTACGCATGCTGGTGCCGCCAGCCTGGCAGAACGTCGAGACCATGGACGCCGACCTGCGCGCCTTCTACGAATACAACTCCATGCACATGGAGCCGTGGGATGGCCCGGCCGGTATCGTCATGACCGAAGGCCGCCACGCGGTGTGCCTGCTCGACCGTAACGGCTTGCGCCCGGCGCGCTGGGTGACGACCACCAACGGCTACATCACCATCGCCTCGGAAATCGGCGTGTGGGGCTACCAGCCTGAGGAAGTCCTGGCCAAGGGCCGTGTCGGCCCGGGCCAGATCCTTGCCGTGGACACCGAGACCGGCCAGATCCTCGACACCGACGCCATCGACAACCGTCTGAAGTCGCGCCACCCGTACAAGCGCTGGCTGCGTCAGCATGCCCTGCGCATCCAGGCGACACTGACCGACGATCAGGGCGTGGCCAGCTACGACGCTGACCAGCTCAAGCAGTACATGAAGATGTTCCAGGTCACCTTCGAGGAGCGTGACCAGGTGCTGCGCCCACTCGGCGAGCAGGGCCAGGAAGCGGTCGGCTCGATGGGTGACGACACGCCGATGGCGGTGCTGTCGCAGCGCGTGCGTTCGCCGTACGACTTCTTCCGCCAGCAGTTCGCCCAGGTGACCAACCCGCCGATCGACCCGCTGCGCGAAGCGATCGTCATGTCCCTGGAAATCTGCCTGGGCGCCGAGCGCAATATCTTCCAGGAATCCCCGGAGCACGCTTCGCGGGTGATCCTCAGCTCGCCGGTCATCTCGCCTGCCAAGTGGCGTTCGCTGATGAACCTGGAGCGCGAGGGCTTTGACCGTCAGCTGATCGACCTCAACTATGATGAGGGCGTCGGCCTGGAAGCGGCCATCCGCAATATCGCCGACCAGGCTGAAGAAGCGGTGCGCAGCGGCAAGACCCAGCTGGTGCTGAGCGACCGCTACATCGCCCCGGGCAAGCTGCCGGTGCATGCGTCGATGGCCGTGGGTGCCGTGCACCACCGCCTGACCGAACAGGGCCTGCGTTGCGACAGCAACATCCTGGTCGAAACCGCCACTGCCCGCGACCCACACCACTTCGCCGTGCTGCTGGGCTTCGGTGCCTCTGCCGTTTACCCGTACCTGGCCTACGAAGTGCTGGCCGACCTGATCCGTACCGGCGAAGTGCTGGGCGATCTGGACGAAGTCTTCAAGTACTACCGCAAAGGCATCTCCAAGGGCCTGCTGAAGATCCTGTCGAAGATGGGCATCTCCACCATTGCCTCGTACCGTGGCGCCCAGCTGTTCGAAGCCGTGGGCCTGGCCGAGGAAGTGGTTGGCCTGAGCTTCAAGGGCGTGTCCAGCCGTATCAAGGGTGCGCGCTTCGTCGACCTCGAAGGGGACCAGAAGCTGCTGGCAGCCGAAGCTTGGAGTGCGCGCAAGCCGATCCAGCAAGGTGGCCTGCTGAAGTTCGTCCACGGTGGCGAATACCACGCGTACAACCCGGATGTGGTCAACACCCTGCAAGCCGCCGTGCAGCAGGGCGACTACGCCAAGTTCAAGGAATACACCACGCTGGTCGACCAGCGCCCAGTGTCGATGATCCGCGACCTGCTGAAGGTGAAAGTGGCCGATGAGGCCCTGCCGCTGGATCAGATCGAGCCGCTGGAGGCCATCCTCAAGCGCTTCGACTCCGCCGGTATTTCGCTGGGTGCACTGTCGCCGGAAGCTCACGAAGCCCTGGCCGAGGCGATGAACCGCCTGGGCGCGCGCTCCAACTCCGGTGAGGGCGGTGAAGACCCGTCGCGCTACGGCACCATCCGCAGCTCGAAGATCAAGCAGGTGGCCACCGGCCGCTTTGGCGTGACCCCGGAATACCTGGTTAACGCCGAAGTGCTGCAGATCAAGGTTGCCCAGGGCGCCAAGCCCGGCGAAGGCGGCCAGCTGCCAGGCGGCAAGGTCAACGGCCTGATCGCCAAGCTGCGCTATGCGGTACCGGGCGTGACCCTGATCTCGCCGCCGCCGCACCACGACATCTACTCGATCGAAGACCTGGCCCAGCTGATCTATGACCTCAAGCAGGTCAACCCGCAGGCCCTGGTTTCGGTCAAGCTGGTGGCGGAAGCCGGCGTTGGCACCATCGCCGCTGGCGTGGCCAAGGCCTATGCCGACCTGATCACCATCTCCGGTTACGACGGTGGTACCGGTGCTTCGCCGCTGACCTCGATCAAGTACGCTGGCGCCCCGTGGGAACTGGGCCTGGCCGAAACCCACCAGACCCTGCGCGGCAACGACCTGCGCGGCAAGGTACGGGTGCAGACCGACGGCGGCCTGAAAACCGGCCTGGACGTGATCAAGGCCGCCATCCTCGGCGCCGAGAGCTTCGGCTTCGGCACCGCGCCGATGATCGCCCTGGGTTGCAAGTACCTGCGCATCTGCCACCTGAATAACTGCGCCACCGGCGTGGCCACGCAGAACGAGAAGCTGCGCAAGGACCACTACATCGGCACCGTCGACATGGTGATCAACTTCTTCACCTTCGTCGCCGAGGAAACCCGTGAGTGGCTGGCCAAGCTGGGCGTGCGCAGCCTCGGCGAGCTGATCGGCCGTACCGACCTGCTCGACGTGCTGCCAGGCGACACCGAGCGCCAGCAGTACCTGGACCTGACCCCGCTGCTGGGCAGCTCGCACATCCCGGCTGACAAGCCGCAGTTCTGCGAAGTCGACAAGAACCCGCCGTTCGACAAGGGCGAGCTGGCCGAGAAGATGGTCGAGATGGCCCTGCCGGCGATTCGCGACCAGGCCGGCGGCGAGTTCAGCCTCGACATCTGCAACTGCGACCGTTCCATTGGTGCCCGTATCTCTGGCGAAATCGCCAAGCTGTACGGCAACCAGGGCATGGCTGACAAGCCGGTCACCTTCCGCTTCAAGGGTACTGCCGGGCAGAGCTTCGGCGTGTGGAACGCCGGTGGCCTGAACCTGCACCTGGAAGGTGACGCCAACGACTACGTCGGCAAAGGCATGACCGGTGGCAAGGTCACCATCGTGCCGCCAGCCGGCAGCCCGTTCGCCACCCAGCACAGCGCCATCGTCGGCAACACCTGCCTGTACGGCGCCACCGGCGGCAAGCTGTTCGCCGCGGGTACCGCAGGCGAGCGCTTCGCTGTGCGTAACTCCGGCGCCCACGCTGTTGTCGAGGGTACTGGCGATCACTGCTGTGAATACATGACCGGTGGCTTTGTCTGCGTTCTGGGCAAGACCGGTTACAACTTCGGTTCTGGCATGACTGGCGGCTTCGCCTACGTGCTCGACATGGACAACAGCTTCGTCGACAAGCTCAACCACGAGCTGGTGGAAATCCAGCGCATCAGTGGTGAGGCGATGGAGGCCTACCGCAGCCACCTGGCGCGGGTCCTTGGCGAATACGTGGAAGAGACCGGCAGCGAGTGGGGGCGTGAGCTCTTCGAAAACCTGGACGACTACGTGCGGCGCTTCTGGCTGGTCAAGCCGAAGGCGGCCAACCTCAAGCAACTGCTGTCCAGCACCCGTGCCAACCCGCAGTAACAACAGCTGCAAGTGGCAAGCCTCAAGCTGCAAGTAAAAGCAGCACGAGGTTTGCCCGGCTTAAGTGATCGTCTTGCGGCTTGCAGCTTGTAGCTCGCAGCTGCTGTAAAGAGGTTTTGAAAAATGGCTGAACGTCTGAACAACGACTTCCAGTTCATCGAAGTGGGCCGCAAGGACCCGAAGAAAAAGCTGCTGCGCCAGCGCAAGAAGGAGTTCGTGGAGATCTACGAACCGTTCAAACCGCAGCAGTCCGTGGAGCAGGCGCATCGCTGCCTGGGCTGCGGCAACCCGTATTGCGAATGGAAGTGCCCGGTACACAACTTCATCCCCAACTGGCTGAAGCTGGTCTCCGAAGGCAACATCCTGGCCGCGGCCGAACTGTCGCACCAGACCAACACCCTGCCGGAAGTGTGCGGCCGTGTGTGCCCGCAGGACCGTCTGTGCGAGGGTGCCTGTACCTTGAACGACGGCTTCGGCGCGGTGACCATCGGCTCGGTGGAGAAGTACATTACCGACACCGCCTTTGCCATGGGCTGGCGCCCGGACATGTCCAGGGTCAAGCCAACCGGCAAGCGCGTCGCCATCATTGGAGCCGGCCCGGCTGGCCTGGGCTGTGCCGACGTGCTGGTGCGTGGTGGCGTGACCCCGGTGGTGTTCGACAAGAACCCGGAAATCGGTGGCCTGCTGACCTTCGGTATCCCAGAGTTCAAGCTGGAAAAGACCGTGCTGAGCAATCGCCGCGAAGTCTTTACCGGCATGGGCATCGAGTTCCGCCTGAACACCGAGGTGGGCAAGGACATCACCATGGAACAGCTGCTCGCCGAGTACGACGCAGTGTTCATGGGCATGGGCACCTACACCTACATGAAGGGTGGTTTCCCGGGGGAAGACCTGCCAGGCGTGCACGATGCGCTGGACTTTCTGATCGCCAACGTCAACCGCAACCTCGGTTTCGAGAAATCGCCGGAAGACTTCGTCGACATGCAGGGCAAGAAGGTCGTGGTACTGGGTGGTGGCGACACCGCGATGGACTGCAACCGCACCTCGATCCGCCAGGGCGCCAAGTCGGTGACCTGTGCCTATCGCCGTGACGAAGCCAACATGCCGGGTTCGCGCAAAGAGGTGAAGAACGCCAAGGAAGAGGGCGTGAAATTCCTCTACAACCGCCAGCCCATCGCCATTGTCGGTGAGGACAAGGTCGAAGGCGTGAAGGTGGTCGAGACCCGTCTCGGCGAGCCGGATGCCCGTGGCCGTCGCAGTCCCGAGCCGATCCCGGGCTCCGAAGAAATCCTGCCGGCTGACGCCGTGGTGATCGCCTTCGGCTTCCGCCCGAGCCCGGCACCGTGGTTCGAGCAGCATGGCATCCAGCTGGACAGCCAAGGCCGTGTGGTGGCCCCGGAGAAAGCCAAGTTCAAGCACCAGACCAGTAACCCGAAAGTGTTCGCCGGTGGCGACATGGTGCGTGGTTCGGACCTGGTGGTGACCGCCATCTTCGAAGGCCGCAACGCCGCTGAAGGTATCCTGGACTACCTCGAAGTCTGATCGATTGCTGGGGCCGCTTTGCGGCCCCGGCACATTTTGTATACAAAATCGCTTGATCTGTGGCACCCAATAGACAAAACGCATGGCCTTGACCGTGCCTTTTGCGCTGGCGTCTGAGAAAATGCCGGCACTATTTTTCCGGATGCCGACATGACTGCCCTGAAGAACGATCGTTTCCTGCGTGCACTGCTCAAGCAACCCGTAGACGTCACCCCTGTCTGGATGATGCGCCAGGCCGGCCGCTACTTGCCGGAGTACCGCGCCAGCCGCGCCAAGGCCGGTGATTTCATGAGCCTTTGCATGAATCCGCAGTTCGCCTGCGAGGTTACCCTGCAGCCGCTGGACCGCTACCCGCTGGACGCGGCGATCCTGTTCTCGGACATCCTCACCATTCCCGACGCCATGGGCCTGGGCCTGTACTTCGAAACCGGCGAAGGCCCGCGTTTCAAGAAGGTCATCAGCACGCCGGCCGATATCGAAGCGCTGCCGATCCCTGACCCGCAGAAAGATCTCGGCTATGTGATGGATGCGGTCAGCACCATCCGCCGCGAGCTCAATGGTCGTGTGCCACTGATCGGTTTCTCCGGCAGCCCGTGGACCCTGGCCACCTACATGGTAGAAGGCGGCTCGTCCAAGGACTTCCGCAAGACCAAGGCCATGGCCTACGACAACCCGCAGGCCCTGCACCTGTTGCTGGACAAGCTGGCCCAGTCGGTCACCAGCTACCTCAACGGCCAGATCCTTGCTGGCGCCCAAGCGGTACAGATCTTCGATACCTGGGGCGGTAACCTGTCGGCGGCGGCCTACCAGGAGTTCTCCCTGGCATACATGCGCAAGATCGTCAGCGGCCTGATCCGTGAGCACGAAGGGCGCAAGGTGCCGGTGATCCTGTTCACCAAGAATGGCGGCCTGTGGCTGGAAAGCATCGCCGAAGCAGGCGCCGACGCACTGGGACTGGACTGGACCTGCGAAATCGGCGACGCCCGCCGCCGTGTTGGTGACAAGGTTGCACTGCAGGGCAACATGGACCCAACGGTGCTGTACGCCAAGCCCGAGGCTATCCGCCAGGAAGTGGCGCGTATCCTGGCCAGTTATGGCAAGGGCACTGGCCACGTATTCAATCTTGGTCACGGGATCACCCCGGAAGTCGACCCGGAGCATGCCGGCGTGTTCATCAACGCCGTGCATGAGCTGTCGGCGCAGTACCACCAGTAAATGCGCTGAAACGAACAGCCCGGCCAAGTGCCGGGCTTTTTGTTGAGTTCTACACGCCTCCCTCACCGATGAGGTCGGCGCCATCAAGCCGCTAGTGAGAAGCCTGAAGAATTCCAGGCTTTTTCCTACATATCGGCGCCTTGGCCATTCCTAGACTCCTGCACTCCTGTCGGGCCCCCCCGACGCAAGCTCAAGTAGTCCGGAGTGCGTCATGAGTACAACAAAGAATCTGCGAAGGTTTGCTGCCAGCGGTTTATGGCTGGCAGTTGCCGGTGCGGGCATGCATGCCCAGCTGGCCAATGCGCATGGTTATACCAGTGAGCCACCATCTCGTGCGTATGCCTGCAAGTTAGGTACGAACACTGGATGCGGCCAGCCCATGTACGAGCCGCAAGCTGTCGGAGAGGCACCAAAAGGGTTTCCGGCCCGCGGTCCAGTCGATGGGAAGCTCGCCAGTGGTGGTGTGCGGTCTGATTTCTCGTTGCTTGATGAACAATCGGCCAACCGCTGGACCCTGACCCCTATCAAACAACGTGAAATCGCCTTCAACTGGCACTACACGGAAGGGCACAAGACAACGGGCTGGGAGTATTTCATCACCAAAACGGGTTGGAACCCGAATGCCCCGTTGGGCCGTGATGCGTTCGAGCCAACGCCTTTCTGCACAGTCGACGGGCAAGGCAAGCCCGCCCGTGGCGAGGGGCAACCCACGAGTGGGCCGGCCCTGGTAAAACACCAGTGCACGCTGCCTGCCGGCAAGTCCGGGCAGCACATTATTCTGGGAGCCTGGACAATCGGCGATACCGCCTTTGCGTTCTACAACGTCATGGATGTGGATATCCAGGTAGATGGCGGCCCGGTTCCGGAGTGGCCGCAGGTGGGTAGCATCAACCCCCACCGTGACCTGCAGGTTGGCGACAAGGTCAAGGCCCGCGCGTTCGTGGCCGGTTCGGAAAGCGCTCCATACAGCGTCACGGTTGCTATCGAGAACGCCGAGGAAGGCCTCGCGCCCAATTGGTCTTACAAGCTGGCCAAGCGCATCAATGAAACCCAGTCGCTGGTGCAGGCCGGTCAGCTCGATAACGACGGCAACATAAAGCCCGAGCAGGGCGCCAACAACATCTTCGCCAAGCCAGAGACGGGCATCAGCAGTTATCAGCTGGATTTCGAAGGCGTGCCGGTCGACGACAGCTATATGCATCTGCATGACCTCAAGCCTGATTACAGCTTGACTGACGGCAAGGCGAACATTGACTTCACCGTCATGACCAACCGCAAGCTGCAGGTCAGCGCACGGCTGTTCGACAGCGCTAACCAGCAGGTCGGCTTCGCTCGCCTGGACGTGGATGCCACCACCAGCCCCGTTGCGCTACCAGTGACTAGCGTCGAGGGCGAACACCTGCTCAAGGTGGTTGGTGTGAACAAGACGGGGAGAATTTTGCTGCAGGAAGAACGTGTGGTTCAGCTCAAAGCCGCAGGTGGCGAAGACTACGACTTTGAATTCCCTCAGTCGATCGCAAGCTACAAAGAAGGCACTCGTGTCCTGCAGCCCAAGACCGGCGAGGTATTCGAGTGCAAACCATTCCCGTTCGAGGGCTGGTGCAAGAGCTATTCCGCCAGTGCCAATCACTATGAGCCTGGCGTAGGCAGCAACTGGCAAGACGCCTGGATCAAGCGCTAAAAGGAGTGCGGCCTGGCAGCCCAATAGGCATGCCGGGCCGTGCCACGGTATTTCTCATGCAACAACATACTTATTGCTGGCAGCAGGTCCTGTTGCACTGGGTCTCTGCCTTGGTCATCGTCTGGGCCTTGGTGAGTGGTTTTTACGTGACTGGCTTTGTTGTCGAACCAGCCACCGCACAATGGGTCGGTTTCGTGAATGTCGGCCTGACCACGCTGTTTATTCCGGTCTTTCTGTTGCGCTGGTTGACGCGCTACCTGAAGGCAAGGCCGAGTGCACTGAACGAAAACGCCCTGGCGCGGCGTATGGCGCATGTTGTCCACGAAGGCATCTATTGGCTCATCGCATTGGTGCTGACTTCAGGCGTGCTGATGATGGATCGTGCAATTGACGTGTTTGGCTGGTTTGCATTCGCGCCCTTGCTGACTGATCCATTTTGGCTAAGCACATGGCTCAAGGTGCATATAGCAGCAAACGTCGCCCTGGCTTTGGCTGTGGCGTTGCACGTAGGTGCAGTCGCCATGCATGAGTTTGCCGGGCGGAGTGTATTACGTCGAATGCTGCCCTGAGCCAATGAAACACGCTACTGCCTTGTCCTGGATGGCAATCCCTCTGCTGGCGCTGGTCTTTCTGGTCTGGCGCGAAGTCATGCGTCCTGCTCTGGTTGAACCTGCCGGGCCGGGCAGTGTTGCTGGTGCACTACCTGCGCAGCAGCCATTACCTGTGGCAACCCTGGCATTGGCCTTTGGCTACAGCGAGCCAGGGGAGCGGGTTGCAAGCCAGGCCGGATTGGTGCTCAAGGCATGCTTCATCCCCAGTCGCGGCCAAACCCGTGCGTTGGTGGGAAGCCGCGAGGGTGACCGCTTCTACAGTGTGGGCGACCGCTTGCCGGGTGGCAGCGTATTGCGCCGCATCGACGTGGGAGCGATCACCCTTTGGGTCGACGGGCGTGAAAAAACCCTGACCTTGTCCGGCTCCCGCGGCAACGTGTTCGTTCAATCTGGCAGCGGCACCGTACGCGCGTCTGCCCCTTCCGACTCGCCCCGCCTTTTGCGGGAGGTGCAATGAGATATCAACGTTACCTGCGGGCAGCCTCACTCGGCGCTTGCCTCACCTTGACCGGCCCACTGGCCATGGCTGATGTACCTACCTGGCAATTGGCGATGAGCGATGCGGATGTGCGTGATGTGGTGCGCGAAGTCGGCGCCATCCTTGACCAGACGATTGTGCTCGATCCACGCGTGCAAGGACGTATCACGGTGTTGTCCAATGAGGCGCACGACCGCGAGGGTGTGCGTCGGCTGTTCTACTCGGTCTTGAATGCCCAGGGCTTTGCCGCGGTCAACGACGGCGACCGCTTGCTGGTCTTGCCGGCAAGTGAAGCCAAGGCTTGGGCCAACCAGCAGGTCGATGCGATTCCGTCCGCATTTACCACACGTGTGTTCAGCCTGTCTGGCAGCACTGCCGCCGACCTGGCCGGCCTGCTGAGACCGCTGGTGTCGAGCAATGGGTATATCGGCCCGTCCAGCTCCGCCAATGCCCTGGTTGTCACTGACTCGGCTGCCAACCTCGAGCGGTTGCAGGCCCTGGTGGGGCAACTGGACGGCGGTCAGCGGCATGACTACGAACTGGTCACGCTGCGTACAGCGCAAGCCGCCGATGTATTGCCGGTCGTCGAGGCCTCGGCAGGAAGCCCGGACAGCGGTGTGCGGGTATTGGCCGACACGCGCAGCAATCGCCTGCTCGTGCTTGGCCCGGAAAAGTCCCGTCAACGATTGGCAAGACTGGCCCGCGAACTGGATGTGCCGGCACCTGAAAATTCGCATAACTGGCGTGTGGTGCGCCTTCAGCATGGAAATGCCGAACAGCTGGCCGAGGTGCTCAATGAAGTGGGCAAGCGGCTGGATGGCAAACCGGGCACAGAAGCCTTGGGCCAGGCGCTTGCGGCCGGGGCGATGGTCAAGGCAGACAGCAGCCAGAACGCCTTGGTGCTGCTGGGGGAACCCAAGGCGCTGGGGAGTGTGGTGCAGATCATCGAGCAATTGGACCAGCCTCGCGCGCAGGTGTTGATACACGCGGCCATTGTCGAAGTCAGTGGTGATATCAATGAGGCGTTGGGATTGCAGTGGGGTATAGATACCGGCAGCCTCAAGGGCGGAGTGACATTCCCGGACAGCGGTGCGCTGTTGTCCGATGTGCTGGGGGCGGACAAGGCGTTGCCCAGTGGCGCGGCCCTGGTTCTGGGCTCTGACCGCTTCGGTCTGCTGGTTTCTGCATTAGCCAGCAACAGCCGTAGCAACCTGCTGTCCACTCCCAGCCTGCTTACGCTCGACAACCAGGAAGCGCAAATCCTGGTGGGGCAGAACGTGCCATTCAAGACGGGTTCGTACACCACGGCGGGCAATGGCGCGGATAACCCGTTCACCACCGTGGAACGCAAAGATATTGGCATCAGCCTCAAGGTTCGCCCGCATATCAACGAAGGCCGAAGCTTGCGTCTCGAGGTCGAGCAGGAAAGCTCGGAACTGGCACCCAGCACGCTCGAAGGTGACCTGATTACCAGCAAGCGAACGCTCAAGAGCACCATCCTCGCGGCGGACGGCGAGATCATCGTTATCGGTGGACTGATCAAGGACAGTGTGCGCACAGAGCAGCGTGGCGTGCCGTTACTCAGTCGTATTCCTTTGATCGGTGGCTTGTTCCGCTGGACCAGGGATACCCAGGAAAAGACCAATCTGATGGTGTTCCTGCGCCCCACCATTTTGCGTACCCAGGCGGAATTGGTCGAGTCCGGGCAGCGTGCCTACGATGATGTTCGCGCCTCCGACCCGACGCGCGTGCCCCAGGATCCCCACAGGTTGTTCGAAGCGCGGCCAATGCCGGAAGGCGGGGAGCCATCGCCTTGAACCCTTTGCTTCCATTCGGCTTCGCCCGGCGTCATGGCATTCTGCTAGATCGGCAGGCAGCCGAGCCCACACTGTTGATGCGTGACGATGCCACGCTGGAATCGCTTTCCGAGGCGCTGCGTATCGTTGGGCATCACTGGCCACTGCGCCTGGTGGATGGCGACCAGTTTGCAGAGCACCTTGCCGCTTGCTACGGCGGCGCCCAGGATGCTGCGGAGTCGGTCATTCAGGGGCTGGATGAGCACATAGACCTGTCACGCCTGGCTGAGGCCTTGCCGCAGGCAAGCGACCTGCTCGATCAACAGGATGATGCGCCCATCATCCGTTTGCTCAATGCCTTGCTCAGCGAAGCGGTCAGGTCGCGCGCTTCCGATATCCACCTGGAAACGTTCGAACAGCAGTTGCGCGTTCGCATGCGCGTCGACGGGGTTATGCGTGAAGTGCTGTCGCCGCCCAGGGCGCTCGCGGCCTTGCTGGTGTCGCGGATCAAGGTCATGGCGCGTCTGGACATTGCCGAAAAGCGCGTGCCACAGGATGGCCGCATCAGCCTGCGGCTGGCCGGCCATGAGGTGGATGTGCGTGTGTCTACCTTGCCTGCGGCCCATGGCGAAAGGGTAGTGCTACGTCTGCTGGACAAGCAGGCTGTGCGTCTGGATGTGCAGCACATGCAGATGCGACCCTCGGTGCAGCAAGCGTTTCTGGCATTGCTGGAAAAACCCCATGGTATTTTCCTGGTGACAGGCCCGACCGGCTCGGGCAAGACCACCACGCTGTATACCGCGCTCTCGGTACTGAACCGTGAGTCGCGCAACATCCTCACCGTTGAAGACCCGGTCGAATACCACTTGCCAGGCATCGGCCAGACCCAGGTCAACACCAAGGTCGACATGACCTTCGCCCGTGGGCTTCGGGCGATCCTGCGGCAGGACCCAGACGTCGTGATGGTAGGGGAGATCCGTGACCGGGAAACGGCGGAAATCGCCGTGCAGGCATCGCTGACAGGTCATCTGGTGCTGTCGACCCTGCATACCAACAGCGCTCTGGGCGCCATCACGCGGCTGGCGGACATGGGGGTGGATCCCTGCCTGCTGGCCTCCTCCCTTGCCGGTGTCATGGCACAGCGCCTGGTGCGTGTGTTATGCCCCCACTGCAAAGCCGCGTACGAGGTGGAGGGCGCCATTGCCGACGCCCTGGGCAACCCTGACAGCCTGCCGAGGCAGCTGTACAAGGCCGTAGGCTGTGAGCTGTGCCAGATGGGTTACAGCGGGCGCATGGCGTTGCATGAGATGGTCGTCATTACCCCGCAGCTGGCGCAGGCCATCCATGGCCGCGCGTCGTTGGCACAGATGCAAGATTTACTGCGACCGGGCACGACCAGCCTGTTTCAGCATGGCGTTCAGCGTGTCTGCCAAGGGCAGACCAGTCTTGAGGAACTGCTGCGCGTGACGGGCGAGGGCTGAGAATGGCGGTTTTCCGGTATCAGGCCCAACGCCTGGGTGGCGCTCGCCAGCGCGGAACGCTTGAGGCGGCCAATGCGCGTCAGGCCCGGCAGCAGTTGCGCGAGCAAGGCTGGTTGGTCATCACGATCGAGCGGGTACAGCCTTCGCCTTTTGCTGCCCTGGTTGCAGGCAATCGTCTTTCCCTGGCACGCCGCTGTTTGCTTACCCGGCAGCTGGCGACGCTGTTGCAGGCGAGCATGCCGTTGACCGAGGCGTTACAGGCGGTGGCGACCCAAAGTGGCCAGCGACAGGCCAGGCAGATATTGCTTGGCGTGGCTGAGCGAGTCGCCGAAGGTAATACCTTTGCCGATGCGCTGGCCCATTACCCCTTGGCTTTCCCACTGGTTTACCGCGCCACGGTCGAGGCGGCGGAGCGCTCCGGGCACCTGGCAGGAGTACTGGAGCGGCTGGCAGCCCATGGTGAAGATCAGCAGGCCCTGCGCCAGAAAGTGCAACTGGCGATGGTCTACCCACTGATACTGACCATCGTCGCGCTGATGGTGGTGGCGTTTCTGCTCGGCTATGTAGTGCCGGACGTGGTACAGGCATTTACCCGCGACCAGGCACAGTTGCCGCTGGCGACACAGCTGCTGATTGCATTGAGCAATGCTTTTGGCCGCTTCGGGTTGCCGGCCCTGCTGGTGCTGCTGGCAGGTGTTGCTGGCGCTGCCTCGCTGTTGCGCCAGCCGGCGAGGCGAAGGCAATGGCATGCCATGGCCCTGCGCCTGCCAGGTTACGCAGGCTTCGTTCGTGCCAGTGAGGCTGCGCGTTTCATCAGTACCCTGGCGATTCTCGGCCGCAGCGGTGTTGTGTTGGTCGATGCCATGAACATCGCTGCCGGTGTGGTGGGCAACCTGGTCTTGCGCGAACGCTTGCATACCGCTGTGCGTGAGGTGGGCGAGGGCGCAACGCTGGCCCAAAGCCTGGAACGCAGCCAGAGCATGCCTGCACTGATGCTGCACATGATTGCCAGTGGCGAGCGTGCCGGTGAACTGGACAGCATGCTCGAACGTGCCGCCGATCTTCAGGCCAGGCAACTGGCGGGTCGGATAACCCTCCTGGTTAGCCTGTGCGAACCCCTGATGCTGTTGGTGATGGGGGGCATCGTGCTGTTCATCGTGCTGGCCATCCTGCTGCCCATTCTCAATCTCAACCAACTGGTCAACTGATATGTCTTCTGGCTTTGCACGTCGTGCGCAGCGTGGTTTCACGCTCATCGAAATCATGGTGGTTGTGGTTATTCTGGGGGTGCTCGGCGCGTTGGTGCTGCCCAACGTGATGAGCCGCCCGGACCATGCCAAGTTCACGGCGGCGCATACCGATATCCAGTCAATCTCCACAGCACTGGAAATTTACCGCCTGGACAATGGCCGTTATCCGACCACCGCCCAAGGCCTGGAGGCGCTCATCCGGCGCCCGACCGTTGCCCCCTTGCCACGTCAGTGGAACGCCCAAGGCTACCTCAAGAGCCAGGCGCTCGACCCCTGGGGCACACCCTATCAATACAGTAACCCCGGTACGCGATCAGGGCAGGGGTATGACCTGTTCTCTTTCGGCGCCGATGGCCAACCTGGTGGTGAAGATGCGGATGCCGATATCGGTAACTGGGCCGAATGAGTCTGCGTCGCTCGCGAGGCTTCACCCTGCTTGAAATGATGCTGGTGCTGGTACTGGCGGGCGTTGTCATGGGCATGGCCGGGGTGCAGTTGGGGCGCGACCCGCAACGCCTGGCCAGCCAGGAGGCCGGCTTGTTCCTGCAACTGGTCGAGCATGCCCGGCAGCAGGCGGTGCTGGAGGGGCAGGAGATGGGAGTGCACATCGATGACCGCGGCTATCAGCTGATGAAGGCGTCCGGGAGAAGCTGGGTGTCTGCAGGGCCGCGCCGGGACACTGGCCTGGACCTGCGCCTGAGTATCGACGGGTTCCCGGTGATGCTCGCTGGCCCAGGAAATGCTACGCAATTGGTGTTTGACCGTAACGACGAGTACACCCCGTTCTCGTTGTCATTCCACGAGGCGGGGGTCAGCCTTGCCCAACTATCAAGCGATGGCCTCAATGACCCCTGGCTCGAACGCTGAACGTGGGTTCACCTTGCTGGAAGTGCTGGTGGCGCTGTCTGTATTTGCCGTGCTGGCCGCAGCAGTGACCACCGCCAGCCAGCAGGTGCTGGCACAGTCGCAGGGTATGCGCGATCGACTGTTCGCAAGCTGGATCGCTGATAACCACCTCAACGAGCTTCGCTTGCACGCGACAGCGACTGCACAGCGTCGCATGCAAGAGGTCCAGTTCGATCAGCGCAGCTGGTTCATCGTCGAATCGAGGCGTCATCAGCCAGAGCTGGCACTCGTCGAAGTTGGCGTGAGCGTCGGCCTGGCATCGGACCGACAGCCGCTTCACCACGCTGTGGGCTGGCTGGAGGTTGCCGATGCAACGCAATAAGTCAGTCCGAATCCAGCGCGGCTTTACCCTGCTCGAGCTATTACTGGCCATCGCCATCTTTGCCTTGCTGGCGACGGCTACCAGCCAATTGTTGGCTGCATTGGTACGGGTAGATGCCGCGCGTCAGGCCCAGGCCGAAGAATTGCGTGCGCTTGGGCGAGCAATGAGTGTGATGCAGCGGGATGCACTGCAAGGGTACTGGACCGCAGGCAGCAAAAAGGGCGGGAGTCACGGTGTATTGCTGACGCCGCAGCGGGTGGGCTGGTTGCTTGGCGCAGAGCGTGATCGGCAATCGCTGCCACGCAGCGATCTGCGAGTAGTCGAGTACTGGCTGGCGGACGGTGTGTTGTGGCGTCAGCGGCGCACGCTGGAGCACGGGCAGGTACGCCCGCAACGGCTGCTCGAAGGTATCGAGGAGCTGCACTGGAGGATGTACGGTGCAGAAAGCGGATGGGTATCCAGCTGGGCGGCTGCGCAACCGCCCCAGGCACTTGAAGTCACCTTGTCGACCCAGCGCTTTCAGCGGATTCGCCGAGTACTGCCCCTGGCGGGGGTAAGCCTGTGAAAACCCCGAGGCAACAGGGCGTGGCGCTCATTACGGTGCTGTTAGTAATGGCACTGTCGACCCTGCTGATTGCCGGCATGTTGCGTAGCCACCAGGGGATGCTGGGCAGCATGCGGCAGCAGATCGATGCCTCGCGCTTGCTGCAGCTCGCCCATGCCGGCGAGCACCATGCCTTGAAGCAGCTGAAACAGCAGGCTGCGACCTTGCTGCAGGTGACCCATCGCGGTCAGCCTTGGGCGCAAACCCGATTGCTGGACCTTGAGCAGGGGCAAGTTCGGCTGCGCCTGGAGGACCTTTCCGGGCGCTTCAATATCGCTGCGTTGACCGCACGAAAAACCCTCGACCCGGTACTGCTCGAACGTTGGCAGCGGTTGTGCCATGCCCTGCAGATCGAGGCACCAATGTTGGAACCTCTGGCCGGGCAACGCCTGCTCGACCCCAGTCAACTGCGCGCCTTGCCGGGCGTCGATGCGCAGGTGATGGCACGTTTGCAGCCATGGGTCGTGGCCTTGCCTACCCATGCGGGGCTCAACGTCAATACCGCCCTGGCGCAGGTACTTGAAGGCCTGGAAGGCGTGGATGCCACCATTGCACGGAGCGTGACGGGCAAGCAGCCCGAACAGGGCTACGCGAGCGTTCAGCAATTTCTGGCGCAACCGCAGTTGGTGGGCCTTGGCATCGACAGCCATGGGTTGTCGGTGACGAGCCGCTGGTACCGCCTGGAGGTGCGTGCAGAGGTGGAAGGCAACCTTGGCTATCTGTACAGCGACCTTGAAATCGACCCGAACACACATCAGGTGCGCGTGCTGCGTCGGTTTTTTTCTGCACAACCGGAGCACATGCACGATGAGTAATGTTTACCTGTTTCTGCTGATGGGGGGCGTGGCCGAAGACAGTGGGACATGGCCAGTGCTAGTGCGCACAGCGCAGGGCCATCTATATCGGTCACAGTTAGGCAGCTTGCCGTCGGAGTTGGCCGGCGCTGCGGTGGTGCTCGTCCTGCCGATGGAGCTGGCGGGGTACTGTGTGATCGGGCCGATACCGGGCAGGCGCCCCAGCCGGGAGACTTTGGGCTATGCGACGGAAGATCAATTGGCAGCACCCTTGGAGGCTGTGCACCTGGCGTTCGGGCCAGCGGATGAAGAAGGCCGGCGCAAGGTAATGGCGATAGCGCTGGAATGCTTGCGCTTGCTGATGTCGAAGCTGTTGCAGCAGGGCATCGACCCCATCGCTGTCTACGTCGATGCCGACCTGCTGAATGCCGAGCGGGCCTGCGCCCTGTGGTTCGAGGGGCGATGGCTGCTGGGGGGCAGCGAGGGTGCTTGCCTGGCGCTCAGTGCCCAGGCGGCACAGGCACTGAAGCAGAAATATGCTTCGATGCCCTGGATGGCCGAGGCTGGCTCAACAGGCGCAGGCGACTCTAGTCAGCCGATTACCAGTGCTGTGGATATCCTGATGCAAGGCAATGCTGGCGCCGTGGACCTGCGCCAAGGCGCCCTGCGTCGGCGGCGCATTGGGCCAGCATGGCGTGGTCTGGCAAGTGGCGTGGTGCTGGCTTTGCTGATGGTTTGCCTGGTCGATCACGTGCGCACGCAGTGGCTCATGCAGCAAGCTTCACGGTTGCATGCCGAGAACCTTCGAGTTTTGCAGCGCTGGGCACCTGAGCAGTCTCCGGATGGCGACCTGGCTACGCGAATCAGGTTGCTCGAACACCGCCCTAGGCAGGCGACTACGTTGGAGCAGCTGGCACTGCTCTCGGAGCAACTGGTCGGCGTTGGCAATGTAGTGATCGAGCGGGCTGAATCGACGCCTGAACAAGGCTGGCGAGTCGACGTTGTCGCCCAAGGCTTTGACGATCTCGAACGGCTTGGCGCACGTGTGCCCGGTATGCGAATGGAACAGGGCCGACAGGCCGACCAAGGTGTGCGCGCGACCCTGTCCTGGCGGGAGGCTGAATGAGTTATTGGAGAGGATCTGGGTGGGTACGACAGTGGCAACAGCTACCGCCCAGCCGACGCACGCAGTTGAAGGCAGCATCATGGGGGCTGACCTTGATCGTGATCGGCCAGTTACTCTGGCTGCCGGGGCAGGCCCGCCTGCAACAGGCTGAGCGAGACCTGGCACGCGAACATGAAGTGCGTGTCCAGTTGCAGCGAATCGTGCAGGGGCCACCTTGGTCGTCAATCCCCGTCGAGGTGCTGACACCTGCGGGATTGAACGAGCGCGCCAAGGCTGCGGGCCTGCGTATCACCAGCCTGGAGGCCAGGTCCGGGCAAGTGGATGTCAGCCTGGAAGGGGCTGCGGCCGCCGTGCTGGCCTGGTTGCACGTACTGGAGCAGGACGGTGGCAAACCGCTCACTCTCCAGCTGCAAGCCGAAGGAGAGCTGATACAGGCGCGTTTCGTGATGATACTCGCCGAGGCATGATGCCTCGGCCTTTCAGGCCGCCTTGGGTTGCAACCTGCTCAAGTGCAGGGCCACCAGCAACGCTACTGCCAGCAGGCTGCCGATGAACAAGCCGATCCCATTCCACCCCCACTGGTGCCAGAACACTCCACCGGCCGTACCGGCCACGCTGGACCCTGCGTAATAGCTGAACAGGTACAGCGACGAAGCCTGCCCCTTGGCCTTCAGCGCCCGCCGGCCGATCCAACTGCTGGCCACCGAGTGCGCACCGAAGAAGCCGAAGGTGAACACCAGCATGCCGACGATCACCAGCGCCAGCGGGTTGGCCAACGTCATCAGCAAACCGCCGGCCATTACCACGATACTGGCCCAGAACACCTTGCGCCGGCCCAGCTTGTCGGCCAGGGCACCGACCTGCGCCGAGCTGTAGATACCCGACAGGTACACCACCGACAGCAAGCCGACCAGCGCCTGGTTCATGTGGTAAGGCTCGGCCAGCAGGCGATAGCCGATGTAGTTGAACAGGGTGACGAAGGCGCCCATCAGCAGGAAGGCTTCGAGGAACAACCACGGCAGCCCGGCATCCTTGAAGTGCATGACAAAGCCGTCCAGCAGGCTGCGCGGGTTCATCGACTGCGGGCGGAAATTGCGCGATTCAGGCAGCACTTTCCAGAACACCAGCGCCGCCACCAGGGCCAGGCCACCGATGGTCAGCATCGCCGCATGCCAACTGACGAAATCGATCAGTACCCCGGTAATCAACCGCCCGCTCATGCCGCCGATGGCATTGCCGCCGATGTACAGGCCCATGGCCAGGCCGATGTGCTGCGGGTGGATTTCTTCGCTGAGGTAGGTCATCGCCACCGCCGCCAGGCCACTCAGCGACAGGCCCACCAGGGCGCGGGTGGCCAGCACCAGCTCCCAGCTCGGCATCACCGCGCTGGCCAGGGTCGACAGGGCGGCACAGACCAAGGCAAACACCATCACCGGCTTGCGGCCGATGCGGTCGGAGATCGGGCCGGTGATCAGCAGGCCGAACGCCAGCATCGCAGTGGACACCGACAGCACCAGGCTGCTCTGCGCCGCGTTGATGGAAAACTCCTTCGACAGCAGCGGCATCATCGGCTGCACGCAGTACAGCAGGGCGAACGTGGCGAAGCCGCCGCTGAACAGGGCCAGCACGGTTTTCATGAAGGCGGGGGTGCCTTTTTCGATCCACATGTCGTTCAGGGGGGCAGGTTCTGGGCCGGCAGGAAGGGGGGCTACAGCAGTTTTCACGGGCGGTACCTCTCGCGCAATGAAAAAAGCATATAGCTGGCTAATGATTAGATCCAATATATTGTTCGACCTATTTAAGACGTTTAGCGACCTGATTGGAGCCGATCATGGAACTGCGCCATTTGCGTTACTTCATCGCCGTTGCCGAAGAGCTGCACTTCGGCCGCGCGGCCCAGCAACTGGGCATCTCCCAGCCGCCGTTGAGCCAGCAGATCCAGGCACTGGAACAGGAACTGGGCGCCCGCCTGTTCGAGCGGACCAATCGTCGGGTCGAGCTGAGCGAGGCGGGTCGCCTGTTCCTTGAAGAGGCGCGTCAGGTGCTGGCGCAGGTGGAGAAGGCGGCCGATGTGGCGCGCCGTGCGCAGCTGGGTGAACTGGGTGAGATGAAAATTGGCTTCACCTCGTCGGCGCCGTTCACGTCGAAAATTCCCAAGGCCATTCATGCCTTTCGCCAGCGCTTCCCCGCAGTGCACCTGAACCTCAAGGAAATGAGCAGCCGGGATGTCGCCGAAGGGGTGTTCGACGAATCCATCGAGGTCGGTCTGATGCGGCCGATGCCGCTGCCGGAAGGCCTGGTGGCTACCGAGCTGTTCCGCGAGCCGCTGGTGGCAGTGATCAATGCCTCGCATCCGTTGGCAGAAGGTACGGAACATGGCGTGCACATGGCCGCCCTGGCCCATGAACCGTTCGTGTTCTTCCCACGCAGCTATGGCAGCGGGTTGCACGCGCAGTTGCTGAGCCTGGCACGCGAGGCCGGGTTCAGCCCGCACTTTGCCCAGGAAGCGGGGGAGGCGATGACCATCATCGGCCTGGTATCGGCGGGGCTTGGCGTCTCGGTGCTGCCGGCATCGTTCCAGCGCATGCGCATCGAAGGTGTGGTGTACCGCACGCTGCTGGATGAAGGGGCGATGTCGGCAGTATGGCTGGTGCAGCGCGAGCGCGGTGGTTCGGCGATGGCCCGGGCGTTTGCCGAATTGCTGACGGGCCTGATGGCGGCCTGAGGCGGCGAACGGGCAAATGGCACTGGCCATTGCCGCTGCGTCGCCACATACTCGGGCATTCGTTGATACACGGAGGTCAATCATGCGGCGCGTGGTGTTCAATCAGAAAGGTGGCGTGGGCAAGTCGAGCATCGCTTGCAACCTGGCGGCAGTGAGCGCCAGCGAAGGTTATCGGACCTTGCTGATCGACCTGGATGCCCAGGCCAACTCGACCCAGTACCTGACTGGCCTGACCGGCGACGACATTCCCATGGGCATCGCCGATTTCTTCAAGCAGAGCCTGTCCAGCGGACCGTTCAGCAAGAAGAACAAGGTCGACATCTACGAAACCCCGTTCGACAACCTGCATGTGGTCACCGCCACGGCAGAGCTGGCCGACCTCCAGCCGAAGCTGGAAGCCAAGCACAAGATCAACAAGCTGCGTAAGTTGCTCGACGAACTGGACGAGGACTACGAGCGGATCTACATCGACACCCCGCCGGCGCTCAACTTCTATGCGGTTTCCGCATTGATCGCCGCTGATCGCGTACTGATCCCCTTCGACTGCGACAGTTTCTCGCGCCAGGCACTGTACGGCCTGCTGGCCGAAATCGAAGAGCTCAAAGACGACCACAACGAAGACCTGGTGGTCGAAGGCATCGTGGTCAACCAGTTCCAGTCCCGCGCCAGCCTGCCCCAGCAGATGCTCGACGAACTGCTGGCCGAAGGGCTGCCGGTGCTACCGGTGTACCTGGGCAGCTCGGTGAAGATGCGCGAGTCGCACCATGCCAACCTGCCGCTGATTCACCTGGAACCGCGGCACAAGCTGACACAGCAGTTTGTCGAATTGCATGATTTGCTCGAGGAGAATGCCTGAAGATCTTCAGCGCCAATGAGATCGAGCGCCGCCCGCGCGGCGCATCGCGAGCTTTGCTCGCTCCTACGCTTGTTTCGGGCCAGTTTCGCCTGTGGCAGGCGCGCGCGACCGCCTTGTTGGTACAACGCAATATCGCGCTATGCGCCAAGGCGTACGCGCGCAAATCCGATAGGACACATTGGCCCGAAACAAACGTAGGAGCGAGCGCAGCTCGCGATGCGCCGCGCGGGCGGCGCTCGATCTCACAGGCTCCAATTATCTCAAGACATGCCCTTCAGATTATGAAGAACAGCTGATTTCCAAATGCTTGCCCCATTCCGGTGGGCGCTCGGCATAGGCCTGCATGCCGGCTTGCTCATCGAACGGCTTGCTCAGCACCTGGTGCAGGCGGCGCACCTCACTGTAGTCCCCCGCTTCGGCCGCTTCGATGGCCTTCTGCGCCAGGTAATTGCGCAGCACGTACAGCGGGTTCACCGCATGCATGCGCTCACGACGGCCTTCGGCATTGCCCGTCTCGCGCTCGCAGCGGGCCAGGTAATCCGCGCCCCAGGCATCGAACCCGGCGAGGTCGATGAAGTCGTCGCGCACCGCTTTCAGCGCCTCGGCGACGGGCTGGTCGCCCAGCTTGCGGAAGAACAGGTTGTAGTCCACGCCGCCGCTCTGCATGCGCTGCAAAAGGCGCTCGACCAGCGCCATGTCGTCGTCTTCTGCAGTGGTCAGGCCCAGGCGCCGACGCATCAGGTCCAGGTAGTGCGCCTGATACAGCGGCAGGAACAGGCCCAGCGCCTCCTTGAGCGACTCCACCTCGATCACCGTGGTCATGGCCTGAGCCAGGGCGCTGAGGTTCCAGTGGGCAATCGGCACCTGGTTGGCGTAGCTGTAGCGGCCTCGATCGTCGGAGTGGTTGCAGATGAAATTGGCGTCGAAGTCGTCGAGGAAGGCGTACGGGCCGAAATCGAAGGTGATGCCGAGGATCGACATGTTGTCGGTGTTCATCACCCCGTGGCAGAAGCCATAGGCCTGCCAGCGGGCGATCAGCTCGGCATTGCGCTCGACGATGGTGCGGAACATGGCCAGGTAAGGCTGCTCGGCATCGCGGCATTCGGGGTAGTGCTGCTCCAGCACGTGGTCGATCAGCACACGCTGCTGTTCCGGCTGCTTGGTGTAGTAGAAGTACTCGAAATGCCCGAAGCGCACATGGCTCTGCGCCAGGCGGGTGAGCATTGCCGCGCTCTCGCGGGTTTCGCGCCACACCGGGGTGCTCGAACCGATCACGCACAGTGCCCGGCTGGTGGGGATGCCCAGCGCGTGCAGGGCCTCTGAGGCGAGGAACTCGCGGATCGACGAGCGCAGCACGGCGCGGCCGTCGCCCATGCGCGAATACGGCGTCTGGCCGGCGCCCTTGAGGTGCAGGTCCCAGTGTTCGCCCTGGTCATTCAGCACTTCGGCCAGCAGCAGGCCGCGGCCATCGCCCAGGCGCGGGTTGTAGGAGCCGAACTGGTGGCCGGAATAGACCATCGCCCGCGGGTCGGCCTCTTCCCAGAGCTTGTGGCCGCTGAACAGCTCGGCGAACACCGGCTCATTGGCCTGGGCCGGGTCGAGGTCAAGCAGGGCCATGGCCGACTCGCTGGCCACCACCAGGCGCGGCTCGGCGATCGGCTCGGGCAGGACCTGGGTGGAGAACGCATCGCCCAGGCGGGCGAAGCGGTTGTCGAAGGTGAGTTGGTCGAGGGCTTTCACGGGCTGCTCCTGAGATTCAGCACAGAATAAAGCATTCGAGCCCACTCAGGCCGGTGCAGTGCCATCCGGTTTAGGTTGCTCCATCGGGATCAACTGCTGCTTGCCGCCTTTCGGGTCCATCAGGAACACCTCGACCTGGCGTACCGAGATCTTGATGTTGTGGGCTTTGAACTCGCGGTTGATGTAGCGGTTGATCTCGTCCAGCGTCGGGTTGCGGTCACCGAGGTCGCGCACGTGCATGCGCAGCTCGTGGTCCAGCGAGCTCTCGCCGAAGTTGAGGAAGTACACGATCGGCTCCGGGTCCTTGAGCACCCGTGGGTTGTCGTGGGCGCCCTTGAGCAGCAGGTCGCGCACCAGGTCGAGGTCGGAGCCGTAGTCGATGCCCAGCTTCAGCGTCACCCGGGTGACGGTGTCGGTCAGCGACCAGTTGATCAGCTGGCCGGTGATGAAGGTCTTGTTGGGGACGATGATGTCCTTGCGGTCGAAGTCGGTGATGGTGGTGGCGCGGATGCGGATCTTGCTCACCGTGCCCGACAGGTTGCCGATGGTGATGGTGTCACCGATCCGCACCGGGCGCTCGAACAGGATCATGATGCCGGAGATGAAGTTGGCGAAGATCTCCTGCATGCCGAAACCCAGGCCCACCGACAGTGCCGCCACCAGCCACTGCAGCTTGTCCCAGCTCACCCCGAGGGTCGACAGGGTACTGACGATGCCGACGCCGACGATGGTGTACGAAAGCAGTGTGGTGGTGGCGTAGGCGCTGCCCTGGGCCAGGTTCAGGCGCGACAGCACCAGCACTTCCAGCAGACCCGGCAAGTTGCCGGCCAGGGCGAAGGTGATGCCGACGATCACCAGCGCGCCAAGCAGGTCGCCGAGGCTGATCGGCACCATGCTGGCGGCGGTGCCGGTGCCGCTGGTGTATTCGTACAGGACGAAATTGTTGAGGTAGGCGAACACCGTGATCAGGTCCGACCAGACCCAATACAAGCCGGCGATGAAACCACCGAGCAGGGCCAGGCGGATCAGGCGCAGCGACTGCTGGTTGACCTGTTCGATGTCCAGGGTCGGCTCTTCGGTGATGACTTCGCCATCCAGCCCTTCCTTGGCCGCCTGGCGCTTGCTCAGCGCCCGCTGGTAGGCCAGGCGCCGCGCAGCCACCGACAGGCCGCGCACGAATGCAGCTTCGATCACCAACCAGAACATCAGCAGGTAGAGGGTGTAGATGAGCCGGTCGGTGAGCTTGAGCGCGGTGTAGTAATAGCCGAAGCACACCGCCACGAACAGGGCGATCGGCAGGGCGGTGAAGGCCACCCCGACGGCCCGGCGGAACAACGAAGTGTCGCGGTGAGCCGGGCTGCTTGCCAGCAGCCGGCTGAGCAGCCAGGCCATCAGCGCATAACAGGTGAGCACCACACCGATGCCCAGCACATCGTCGGCCAGCGCCGAAGGCTGGTGTTCCGCGACCGCCACCACGCCGACCAACGCCAGCACCACGGTGCCCAGCCGGCGTACCCAGCCACGCAAAAACTCGACTTGCGGCTTGTGCCAGCGGAAATGGATTTCCGCCACGCCACCGGGAGCGAGGATACGGTAGGCGGTGTAGAACACCAGCCACGCCTGGGCCAGTTGCCAAAGTGCGGCGCCGAGGTTGGCGTTCTGCCCGCGGGCGTCGATCTGCAGGGCGTAGCTGCACAGCGCAAGGCCCAGGCTCACCGGCATCGCCAGAAGGATGTTGATCAGGATCGCCTGGGGCGTGTGCCACTGGCTGTCACGCCGGAAATGGCCGATATCCTGATGCACCTTGCTCAGCCGCTGGTAGAGGTACTTGCGCCGCCACAGCAGCGCGCCGATCACCAGCAGCAACGGCAGGAACAGCAAAGGGCGCTGGCTCAGGCCATCGCTCAGTTCCTGGAGCCCGGAGCCCCAAGGCAGGTCGGCAACCTGCTTGGCAAAGCGCTCCGGTACATATTTCAACCAATCCCAGTCCAGCGGCTTGTTGCTGGGGATCCAGAACATCTGCTCATCCAGGGTAGTGCGCAGGCCCTGCGCGGTACCGAGCAGTTGCTTCTGGTTGAGTTGCAAGGTGATCGATTCGTTGAGCAGCGCCGACAGTTCGCGGTTCAAGCGTTCGAGCAGGTCGCTGCGGGTGATCGCCACTTCCAGCAAGGCTTTGCGCAGGGCCGGGGTGACGTCTTCCTGCGGCTGGCTGGCCAGCAGCTTGTCAACGTAGGTCACCGGGTTGCTCATCTGCTCGCGCTGCTGGTTGATCTCGAACTGGTACAGGCGGATGTCGGCGATCTGATCGGCCAGGTCACGGTCGAGCTTGAGGTGCGGCAGCGCTTGTTTCTGTTTGTAGAGAATCTTCGACAGCAACAGGCTGCCCTTGAGCACGCTGATCTGCTCATCCAGCGCCTGGTCAGCCTGGGTCAGGCTGTCGAGCTGCTGCTTGGTGCGCAGGTTCTGCTGGGTCAGCTCGTTGAGACGGTCGGTGCTCTTGAGCAAGTAGTCGGACAACTTCAGGTTGGCCGCACTTTCGCTGGCCAGCAGGCTGCTGCCGCCAGCCTTCTGTGCTTCGATCGACTGCTGGGTGACGGTCTGCTGGGATTGCGCCAGGCGTTTTTCGTTGATCAGGGTCTGCAGGTCCTGGATTTCCTGTTCCAGGCGCGCGGCACGCTCGATCAGCAGGTCATGGCGAGCATTGCCCAGGTCCTGCAGCAGGCCATTGCCGGCCAGCTCCTGGCGGCGCAACAAGGTCACGGCGTTAAGAGAGGCCAGTTCGGCGGCGAGCTGGTTGCGCTGGTCGGCGTTGATCGACTTGCCGCCGTCCTTGCCGCTCTTGAGAATGTTGTTGATCTGCTGGGTGCGGGTCTGGTTGCTGCTGATCTCGGCCTGGGCGCGCTCGGGGCGGGTCTGCGAGTTGATGATCAGGCTATTGGCTTCGGACAGCGCCTTCTGCAGCTCACCCTGCAAAGTGTTGCGCTCGCTGAGCAGCTGCTCCAGCTGCGGCACCGTGAGGCTGGCATAGCGCTGGGCGACCGGTTGCGGCTTGCTTTCCTTGAGCCTGGCCAGTTCTTTCTGGCTGTCGCTGGTTTCCTTGGGCGCGCTGGCCAGCTGCTGTTTGAGGGCGGCAAGCTTCTTCTCGCTGTCTTCCTTGCTGTTGAGCAGGCTCAAGGTCTGTTCGAGCACCTGCTGCAAGGCCTTCTGGTCGGCTTCGGGCAGCTTGCGCTCGGCGATCTTGTCGAGGCTGTTCTGGATGCTGGCGGTGGTCGGGGTTTCCGCCGCGTTGACGGCGAAAGGAAGGGACAGGCACAACCCCAGCAGGGCTGTGCGAAGGTACACGCGCAGGGACATAGGCAGACTACTTGTGGATCAGGCAGAAACGGAGTTTAGAGGAACAATCCTGGTCCGGGTCGCGTTCCTTCGGGGAATCTGACGCCGACTTTCTGGATCTTGTTCCCGTCCATGGTCGCCACGGTCCAGATCGTGCCGTGCCAATCGACCTGGTCACCTACTACTGGAGCGCCTCCGACCTTCTGTCGGATGAACTGCGCCAGCGGCATTTTCGCGTCCAGGCCGTCCAGTTTCAGGCCATAAAGTGCGGCCACTGCGCCCAGCTCGGCATCACCTTCGAGCACGAAGTCGCCGAAGAAGCGCAGGTCCAGGCCACGCTGCGGAGCCTGGCTGAACAGTTTGCCCAGCGCCGGAAGGTTATGTTCGTGGCCGATCACGCAGAGCATGTCGCCGACTTCCAGTACCGTGCTGCCGGACGGGTGCAGCAGTTGCTCGGCGCGGAACAGCGCGGCGATGCGGGTGCCTTCAGGCATTTTCAGCTCGCGCAGGGCAGCACCGATGCACCATTTTTCCGCACCCAGGCGGTAGACGAACAGCTCCCACTCGCTGGTGACGTGCACTTCCAGCGCCGAGCGGGAAATGGGTGCAGGGTCTGGCGGTACGGTGACTTTCAGCAGCTTGGCCATCCACGGCAGGCTGGTGCCTTGCACCAGCAGCGACACCAGCACGATGAAGAACGCCAGGTTGAAGAACAGCTGGGCGTCCGGCAGGCCGGCCATCAGCGGGAACACCGCCAGAATGATCGGTACCGCACCGCGCAGGCCAACCCAGGAAATGAAGCCTTTTTCGCGACCATGGAAGGCCTTGAACGGCAGCAGGCTGGCGACCACCGACAGGGGGCGCGCCACCAGGATCATCCACAGCGCCAGGCCCAGTGCTGGCAGGGCGATCGGCAGCAGGTCGTGGGGCGTAACCAGTAGCCCCAGCACCAGGAACATGCCGATCTGGGCCAGCCAGGCCATGCCGTCGAGCATGTGCAGGATGCCGTGGCGGCTGCGGATCGGCTTGTTGCCCAGCACCAGGCCACACAGGTAAACGGCGAGGAAGCCGCTGCCGTGCAGGGCGTTGGTAAGCGAGAACACCACCAGGCCGCCAGCGACCACCAGGATCGGGTACAGGCCACCGGCCAGGTTGATGCGGTTGACCAGCTGCAGCATCAGCCAGCCGCCGCCCAGGCCAAGCAGGGCACCGATGCCAAACTCGCGCAGCAAGTGGCCTAGCAGGCTCCAGTGCAGGCCCGTCTGGCCGCTGGCGATCATGTCGATCAAGGTAACGGTCAGGAACACCGCCATCGGGTCGTTGCTGCCTGATTCGATTTCCAGCGTGGCGGTAACCCGTTCGTTCAGGCCTTTGCCGCCGAGCAGCGAAAACACTGCCGCAGCGTCGGTGGAGCCGACGATGGCGCCGATCAGCAGGCCCTGGATCAGGCTCAGGTTGAACAGCCAGGCAGCTACCATGCCGGTGAGCCCGGTGGTAATCATCACACCGACGGTGGCCAGCGACAGTGCCGGCCACAGGGCTACGCGGAAGCTCGCCACCCGGGTGCGCAGGCCACCGTCGAGGAGGATCACGGCCAATGCCAGGTTGCCCACCAGGTAGGCGGTCGGGTAGTTGTTGAAGATGATGCCGCCACCATCGACACCTGCGACCATGCCGACGGCGAGGATGATGACCAGAATAGGGATGCCCAGGCGTGACGACAGCGAGCTGACCAGGATACTTGCGCCCACCAGCAATGCGCCGATCAGAAACAGGCTGTTGATGGTGCTGGCATCCAAAGGCAGGTACTCCGGGATATCGCGGGAAGAGGGTGACTCGCAAGTCGCGTGCCAAATGATTCTAACCTGATGAATTGGCAGCCTGTAAAGCGTTTCTGCAGATGAAAAAAAGGCACCGCAGTCGGTGCCTTTTCTGGTGTTGGCTGGGAGGGCCCTTTCGCGGGCTTGCCCGCGAAGAGGCCGGGGCAGGCTTACGCCTGCTTCACCTCACGCATCGCCTTGCCCTTCACCGGTGCACCGTTGGCTACGTAGTACTTGGCGGTGCTGCGCGGCAGTGGTTTGCGGTTGCGGATCTTGTCCGAGATCTTCTCGGCGATCATGATCGTGGTGGCGTTGAGGTTGCCGGTGATGATGATCGGCATGATCGACGCATCGACCACACGCAGGCCCTTCATGCCGTGCACGCGGCCTTCGCCGTCAACCACTGCCATGTCATCGGTGCCCATCTTGCAGGAGCAGGATGGGTGGAAGGCGGTTTCGGCGTGTTCGCGGATGAACTTGTCCAGCTCCTCATCGGTTTGCACGTGCTCGCCCGGGCTGATCTCGCGACCGCGGTACGGGTCCAGCGCCGGCTGGGCCATGATTTCGCGGGTCAGGCGGATGCCATCACGGAATTCCTGCCAGTCCTGCTCGGTGGCCATGTAGTTGAACAGGATGCTCGGGTGCTGGCGCGGGTTCTTCGACTTGGCCTGGATGCGGCCACGGCTTGGCGAACGCATCGAGCCCATGTGCGCCTGGAAACCGTGTTCCTTCACCCCGTTGGAGCCGTTGTAGTTAATCGCGACCGGCAGGAAGTGGTACTGGATGTTCGGCCACTCGAATTCAGGACGGGTGCGGATGAAACCACCGGCCTCGAACTGGTTGCTGGCGCCGATACCGGTACCCTTGAACATCCACTCGGCGCCAATGGCCGGCTGGTTCCACCACAGCAGCGATGGGTACAGCGACACGGGCTGGGTGCAGGCGTACTGCAGGTACAGCTCGAGGTGGTCCTGCAGGTTCTCGCCGACGCCCGGCAGGTCGTGCACCACCGGGATGTCGAGGCTTTCCAGAAGGGCGCGCGGGCCGACACCGGAGCGCTGCAGCAGCTGCGGCGAAGCGATGGCGCCGGAGCTGACGATCACTTCCTTACGGGCACGGGCTTCGACGCGCTCTTCGCTGTCGCCAACCAGGTAGGTCACGCCGATGGCGCGCTTGCCGTCGAACAGCACACGGTCGCTCAGAGCGTGGGTGACGATGGTCAGGTTCGGGCGCTTCTTGGCCTGGTCCAGGTAGCCACGGGCGGTGCTGGAACGGCGGCCGTTCTTGGTCACCGAACGGTCCATCGGGCCGAAGCCTTCCTGCTGGTAGCCGTTGAGGTCTTCGGTGCGCGGGTATCCGGCCTGCACGCCGGCTTCGACCATGGCGTGGAACAGCGGGTTGTTGCCGGCTTTTGGCGTGGCCACGCTGACCGGGCCGTCGCCGCCGTGGTAGTCGTTCGGGCCGATGTCGCGGGTTTCGGCTTTACGGAAGTACGGCAGGCAATCCAGGTAGGTCCAGTCTTCCAGGCCTGGCAGTTCCGCCCAGCCGTCGAAGTCCATGGCGTTGCCGCGGATGTAGCACATGCCGTTGATCAGCGACGAGCCACCCAGGCCCTTGCCGCGGCCACATTCCATGCGGCGGCCGTCCATGTGCGGCTCCGGGTCGGTCTCGTAGGCCCAGTTGTAGCGGCGGCCCTGCAGCGGGAAGGCCAAAGCGGCTGGCATCTGGGTGCGGAAGTCGAAGCGGTAGTCGGGGCCACCGGCTTCCAGCAGCAGCACGGTAACGCCGGCGTCTTCGGTCAGGCGGGTCGCCAGGGTGTTACCGGCGGAGCCGGCACCGACGATGATGTAGTCGAATTCTTGGGACATGAAAGTACCCTCGTGTTGGCGGTGATCAGGGAGCGGAAACGCCCGTGCGCAGTGCACGGGCGTGGCTGGACAGGGCCTTAGAAGACCGAGTTGTAGCCGCCCAGCTCGACCTGGACCGACTTGATGCGAGTGTATTGAGCCAGCGAGCTGACGCCGTTCTCACGGCCGACGCCCGACTGCTTGTAGCCGCCAACCGGCATTTCGGCTGGCGATTCGCCCCAGGCGTTGATCCAGCAGATACCGGCTTCCAGCTGGTGGATGATGCGGTGGGCGCGGGAGATGTCGTTGGTGCAGACACCGGCGGCCAGGCCGTAGTCGGTGTCGTTGGCACGGCGGATGACTTCTTCTTCGGTTTCGTAGGTGAGGATGCTCATCACCGGGCCGAAGATCTCTTCCTTGACGATGGTCATGTCGTCGGTGCAGTCAGTGAACACGGTCGGGGCCACGAAGGCGCCGTTGGCGAAGTCACCGGCAGTCAGACGCTCGCCGCCGCACAGTACGCGGGCACCTTCTTCCTTGCCCTTGGCGATATAGCCGAGCACGCTTTCCATGTGCTGGAAGCTGACCAGCGGGCCGAAGTTGGTGTTCTCGTCTTCAGGGTTGCCAACGCGGATGCGGGCAACGCGCTCGGCGATCTTGGCTTCGAAGGCAGCCTTCATTTCAGCCGGGATGAACACGCGGGTGCCGTTGGTGCAGACCTGGCCGGAGCTGTAGAAGTTGGCCATCATGGCGATGTCGGCGGCCTTGTCCAGGTCGGCGTCGGCGCAGATGATCAGTGGCGACTTGCCGCCCAGTTCCATGGTGACTTCCTTGAGCGACGAGCTCGAGGCGCTGGCCATGACCTTCTTGCCGGTGGTGGTGCCGCCGGTGAAGGAGACTTTCTCGATGCGTGGGTGCTCGGTGAGCCAGGTGCCGACTTCGCGGCCGCTGCCGGTCAGGACGTTGAACACGCCGTTCGGCAGGCCGGCTTCGGTGTAGATCTCGGCCAGTTTCAGGGTGGTCAGCGAAGTGACTTCCGACGGCTTGAAGATCATCGCGTTGCCAGCGGCCAGGGCCGGCGCGGACTTCCACAGGGCGATCTGGATCGGGTAGTTCCACGCACCGATACCCACGGTGACGCCCAGCGGCTCGCGGCGGGTGTAGACAAAGGACGATTCACGCAGCGGGATCTGCTCGCCTTCGATGGCCGGTACCAGGCCAGCGTAGTACTCCAGCACGTCGGCGCCGGTGACGATGTCGACGTAGCGGGTTTCCGAGTACGACTTGCCGGTGTCCAGGGTTTCCAGCATGGCCAGTTCATCGTTGCGCTCGCGCAGGATGTCGACGGCGCGGCGCAGGATGCGCGAACGCTGCATGGCGGTCATCGCGGCCCAGACTTTCTGGCCGCGCTCGGCGCTTTCAACGGCCTTCTCGACGTCAGCCTCGGTGGCACGTTGCACGTGGGCGAGGACTTCGCCGGTAGCCGGGTTGATGGCTTCGAAGGTGGCATCGCTGCCAGCGTCGACGTAAGCGCCATCAATGTAGAGTTTTTGCGTTCCGAAACGGGCCATAGTGTCCTCGCAAGTGCAGTGTGTGGTTGGCTGCGCGTCACGCTCCTGCCGGGTTGGCAAGTGCCGTGCGTGCTTGATCAGCGGCCTGGTCGGTTGTGCCCAGGGTGTGCTGTTTTGCCAGTTGTAGATCCATGTATTCGTATGCAATCCGTACTGCCTGGTCGGTGTCGAATGCATCTCCCGACAGGGCACCACGCAGCCACAGGCCGTCGATCAGGGCCGCCAGGCCGCGGGCTGCCTTGCGCGCATGGTAGAGCGGCAGGGCGCGGCGGAACTGGCAGCACAGGTTGGAATACAGGCGGTGATCGTTGATCCGCTGCAACCTGTGCAAATCGGGCTGGTGCATGCTGGAAGCCCAGAAGGCCAACCAGGTTTTCATTGCCGGGCCGTTCACCTGGCTGGCATCGAAGTTGCCCTCGATGATCACTTTCAGGTGGGCGCGCGGGCTGTCGTCCGTCAGGGCCTGGCGACGTGCTCTAACGCCTTCGTTGAGCATGTTCATGATGTAACCCATCGTCGCTGCGATCAGGCCGTTCTTGTCCCGAAAGTAGTGACTGATGATGCCGTTCGACACACCGGCCAAACGGGCAATCAGCGCAATGCTGGCGTCACCCAGTCCGACCTGATCGACCGCCTGCAACGTGGCTTCGATCAACTGCTGGCGGCGGATGGGTTGCATACCGACCTTGGGCATCTTGCTATCTCCTCAGGCCTGCGAGCAGACGACAGGCGGCTGACTCGGCGAAGGCCAGTCTATTTTGTTTTGATTGAACGTTCAATCAATAAAGAATAAGCTCTGCGACAATTTGTGCCATTGACAGTTTTTAAGGCCGTCGAGAAGGCACCGATTGACACCCCAGGAAATCGTGTAACCCCCGGAATACAAGGCGTTGACGGGCATGAGCGATGCGAAATGCAGATTCTGCCGTACGGTCACTGGCCCTGCGACAGGCCCTTGGAGCGGGCGGGGTGATCTGTGACGAATGCGCGCACCTCCGCTGAGGCGTGGCATTTTCAGCAGGCCACCTGTCTGTTTTTTTGCAACGTATCGATTCGGGATCACGGTTTCCAGGGTGCTTTTATAACACCTGATGCAGTGGGGATATTCCACCAATTGCTCGGGAAAGACTGATTAGCCTCCACAGCCGTACTGCCCGGAGCATTCGTGCAATGAGTTCTGCCTCACTTACCAAGCCCCCCGCCGAGAGGGTACGGGTCAACCGCGTGGTGTTCTTCACCTCCGCGCTGATGATCCTCGTTCTGACTGCCTTGTTGATCGCTGTACCCGAAACCGCCGGCCAGGTGCTGGGCGTGGCCCAGAAGTGGTTGACGCGCACCTTCGGCTGGTACTACATGCTGGTGATCGGCGGTTACCTGCTGTTCGTCATCTACCTGGCGTTTTCCGACTACGGCAAGCTCAAGCTTGGCGGCAAGGACGACCAGCCTGACTTCAGCTATGGCGCCTGGGCCGGCATGCTGTTCTCCTCCGGTATCGGCATCTCGCTGCTGTACTTCGGCGCGTCCGAGCCGCTGGACCACTACTTCAATCCACCGGAAGGCACCTCCGCCAGCCTCGAGGCCGCGCGCCAGGGCCTGCAGCTGACCTTCCTGCACTGGGGCCTGCATGGCTGGGCGATCTACGCCCTGGTCGGCCTGGCCGTGGGTTACTTCGCCTACCGCCACAACCAGCCGCTGGCACTGCGCTCGGCGCTGTACCCGCTGGTGGGTGAGCGCTGGGTCAAGGGTGCAGCGGGCAATGCCGTGGATATCTTCGGCATGTTCGTGACCCTGCTGGGCCTGGTGACCAACCTGGGTATCGGTTCCATGCAGGTTTCGTCCGGCCTGGAATACCTGTTCGGCATGGACCACAGCAAGACCAACCTGCTGGTGGTGATCCTGGTCATGGCCGGCGTGGCCACCGTGGCGGCGGTATCGGGTGTGGAAAACGGCATCCGTCGCTTGTCCAACCTGAACATCATGCTGTTCAGTGGCCTGCTGATCTTCGTCCTGCTGGGCGGCGAGACCCTGCACCTGCTCAACGGCTTCGTGCAGAACGTCGGCGACTACCTGAACGGCATCGTGCTGAAGACCTTCGACCTTTACGTGTATGAAGGCGAGGCCGGCAAGTCCGAGCGCTGGCTGGGCCTGTGGACCGTGTTCTACTGGGCCTGGTGGATCTCCTGGGGTCCATTCGTCGGTATGTTCATTGCCCGTATCTCCAAGGGTCGTACCGTGCGCCAGCTGGTCAGCGGCGTGCTGCTGATCCCGCTGGGCTTCACCCTGGCCTGGCTGTCGATCTTCGGCAACACCGCGCTGGACCTGGTGATCAACCAGGGCGCCGTGGAGCTGGGCAAAACTGCCCTTGAACAGCCGTCGATGTCGATTTATCAGCTGCTGGAATACTTCCCGGCGGCCAAGATCGTGATCGGTGTGGCGGTGTTCGTCGGCTTCGTGCTGTTCCTTACCCCGGCCGACTCCGGTGCGGTGATGATGGCCAACCTGTCGTGCAAAGGCGGCAAGGTCGACGAAGACGCTCCGCACTGGATGGTGGTGTTCTGGTCGGTGGTCATCACCCTGGTCACCATCGGTCTGCTGTTCGCCGGTAACTTCGAAGCCATGCAGACCATGGTAGTGCTGGCGGGCCTGCCGTTCTCGGTGGTGCTGGTGCTGTTCATGTTCGGCCTGTACAAGGCCATGAAGCAGGACGTGGCCGTTGAGCAGGAGCGTGCCGAGCTGGCCGCCCGTGGCCGCCGCGGCTTCACCGAGCGCCTGAGCCAGCTGGACCTGCAGCCAACCCAGGCCGTGGTGCAGCGCTTCATGGACAAGCAAGTCAGCCCGGCCCTCAAGGAGGCCGCGGCACAGCTGCAGACCCTGGGCTTCGAGGTGGAAACCCGTGTTGGCCAGTCGCGCAACATGATGGGCCTGCGGGTGATGATGGACGAGGGCAACCCGTTCGTTTACGAAGTGAGCCTGGACGGCTACATGGCCGCGCCGAGTGAAGCACCGGTGGAAGGCGAGCCGGAAGTGCGCCAGCGCTTCTACCGTGCCGAGGTGTACCTGCACGATGGCAGCCAGGAGTACGACCTGATGGGCTTTGCGCCGGAGCAGATCGTGCGCGATGTACTGGACCAGTTCGAAAGTCACCGCCAGTTGCTGGGGCGTGTGTACAGCTGACGAAGGCTACCGAGCAACAAGGGCCCGGTTCGTGAGAGCCGGGCCCTTTTTTGTTTCCGCTCGCTCGTGGCCGCGTCTGAAATAGCACAGCAGTATGTAATGCCACGCAGGGAGTACGCCTCTGCATTCTTGTGCCCTTTGACCGTAAAGGGCGCGCGTATATGTCTACCTTGGAAACTTCCCCTTTTGACTTCATGGCAGCGGTTGCAAGCCAGTTCGCCTCCCGGCCACGCCTGCGCGAAGTGCTAGGCAGGCAGTTGCTCGAACTGCTGCTCAAGCAGCTCCCCTACCTCGCTGCGACCCAGCCCCCGCTGATATCGGCCGCCCCGCTGATGCTCGATTCACCCGAACCGGGGCAGGGTTGGTGGACGACTCAACCGCTGGTCGATGCCGTACTCGCGGCCATGGCTGCCGGTGAAGAAATAGACATCGAACCGCTTGAAGGTCGTGACTACAAGCTGGGGCTGTCGGGTTCCTATCGGTTTGCGGGGTCCGAAAGTGTGTATGACACCTGTGCGCTCAGTGGCCTGAGCGAGCCACTGAATGAATTGATCGAACAGCTTCCCCGGCATTTCGCCCAGGCGCAGTTGGATTTCTGGCGCTCTCACGGCAGCGCGGGGGTCAGCCGTGATCGCTGGTTCCAGTTGCTGATCAAGCAGGCGATGCTGCGCAATCTGCCCCTGCAAGGGCTGGATGCCAGGGCTGTGGCTTGCGTGCATGGGCTGCTGTTGGGGGAAGATCCTCCTCCGGTGTATGCGTTGCAGGTCAGCCTGAGCCTTGAAGATCAGCAAACCAGCCTGCTGCTGCACAACCTGCTGGTAACCGGCGAATGGGATGAAGGCACGGTGGTGTTGTGGTGCGCCCCGTCGAGCGTCATCAGCGCGTTCGAGTCGCTGGACGCGTTTGCACAGGCGCTGTGCGATGAGCTCGCCAAGGACTATTGCTTCGATGCCATGACCTGGCAATGCCTTGCGCTTGAGGGCGATGCATTCGCCCAGCAAAGTGCCTTGCTGCTGGATGGCCTGCTGGAGCGCATCGAGCAGGTTCGCTATTCGCAGGTGGAGGACAGCGCTGCGCTGGAGCAGTTGTTCGCCAACCTGAGCGACCCCTCTCAAGCGTTCTACAGTGGCTACTTCATAGACCGGGACGTATGGCCCGAGGTGCTCCCAGCTCTGGCGGCATCCAGCGCCAGGGACTGCTTTGCCTGGCAGGAGGCGCAGTTCACGCTGGCGTTGTACCAGCTCGAGTCGAAGGGCGCAGGGTCACTGGACGATATCCAGGATCTACATGGCTATGTCAGCCAGCGACTCGCCGAACGCATGCGTGCGCTGCATCCGGACGAAGACATACCTGTGTCGGACGACATTGTACTCTCGCTGGGCATCGCGGCCGGTGTGCCAGGCGGGGCGGGTGTGGGTAGCGGTGGAGGCGAGCCGTTGGTGCCGGCCGGCAGCAAGTCACTGACTGAATTCGCCATTGGCAACCTGGCCGCTCTGCAGGGGGCGATCATTACTGGCATGGCCCGCCGGGATGGTGGTGTTTTGCCGAAATGGCTCGGCGTGGACTTTGCCAAGCAGTTGGTGGCCGATGTCGACATCGGCGGCCACTACCCCCGTTATGTCGCCGAGCGACTGGATGACACCGAGAGGCGACCGACAAGGGTCAGCCACTTCGCCCGGGAGTGGCGTGCCTCATTACTGTTCGCAGGGCTGCAGGCAAAACTGGCCGGCCGGCTGAGCGAGCGTGGTCTGCAATGCGTGACGGATTTTTGCCGAGGCCATATCGATGCCTTGGCCCCGACCCTCTCGCTGTTGCCGTTGGCGTTCAAGCGTCGGCCGACGACGACGGTGCGCGATGTGGTTGCCGGCATGTATGTGCTGATGTGCAGCCAGCCCTCGGTCGTGGTGCTCTACAGGCCGCTGTACCCGGATGATCCGCTCAGATCGTTCGCCAGTGAGCAGGCCATGCTGGAGGCGATTATCAAGGATCACGAGCTGGAGAGGAGCCTGCTTGAGTGGATGGCGCCAACTGCACGCCCGGTCTATGACAAAGGCGGCTTCGCTGAGCCGCACATTGAGCATATCGGTATCGATCCGTTCCTCAATTTCGAGTCGCCAGCGCCTGCCAGCCTGGCGGTCGAGCTCTGGGACGACGATGTGGATGAGAAGCTGTTTGTCGCGAACCGCAACCTGCTGGTCGCATTGGCCGATCTGCGTACTACGTCGACTGCGGAAAACCGCTGGGCCACGTTGTTGGAAGGTGCCTGGCTGGTGTTCAACACCGTAACGCTCATTTTCAATGGGCCGATTGCTTCGGTTACCTGGTTGCTGCAGACCGTGAAAAGTCTGGAGGCTGATCTTGAGGCCATCAGCGACGGTGAGCCATTCGACCGCTCCGCGGCCTGCGTTGATGTGCTGCTCACGTTAGGCGTGACCATGGCGCATTTACGGCAACCAGTCAGGCAACCGATGATGTCGACTCGGCTGCCGGATGCCAGGTTTTTCGAAGGGCCTCTGCGGCGTGAGGCGGTCAGGCAATGGGTCGACCCCGTGAGCCAGCCCCGCATTACGGCTTTATCCGGAGGATTGCAGGGTATAGCGGGGCATCAGCTTGACTTCTCGTGGCGCGGAAACCAGGGCTTCAATAGCTTGCCTGCCGCGAAGCGTGCGGCGCTCAGGGCGATGCGCGTGAGTGTTCGTCTAGATGACCTGGCGCCGCTGGACAGTGGAGATGGGCAGGGGACCTACCGGATCGGCACGCGACATTACGTCGAAATGGCCGCAGACGTCTATGAAGTGAACCTGCTGCCGGAGGGCGTGCGTGTGGTCGGCAAGCAGGGCGCAGTCGGGCCTTGGCTGTCCCTGGAGCACGGGGTCTGGCGCGTCGATAGCGGATTGCGTTTGCTGGGTGGGATGCCCCGAAGCATGACGGCGCAAAGGCTGGCCGCGACGCTAAAAGGGATGAAAAAGACAGCGGATGCGCTCACGGACCGAGTCAACGCACTTTCGGCCCTGTTCACCGAACAGGGCAAGGAAGTCCTTCGACTGCAGGGGCAGATCGAAACACTTGAGCGCCTCAAGGCCTCCGAGGTCATCAAAGCGCAGGCTAATCACGCGATGGTGCAGATGTATGCCGAGCGAATCACGCAGCTCGAGCCTGGTGTGCAGGAGGAGCGCCTGAAGTCCATTGCGACGATGGAGCAGGTCGTCAAACTCGACGATAACAAGATAGCGCTGTTCGACCAGATGCTGGAACCCAAGTACCGTGGGGGGCAGGAGGCTGATTTCGAGCAGTCGTTGAGGGACCAGCGTGCTCTGCTGACTGCCTCGCAGATCACCAACAACGACTTCGTCTTCAACGAATTGTGGCGCCTCGCCGACTACCCGAAGCACGATGCCCTGGTGACGGCCCTGAGTGGCAAGAAACTGCATGAAGTACGGCAGCCTTACCAGGCCTTCAGGCAGAACCTTGAGCGTGTGGTGGCACTGCAGGAACGGATGCTGGTCGCCAATGCGCAGCTCGACAAGTACTTGCCGCTCGTCAGTCCCGACGCGCAGGTTAACCCCGGTGTCGATGCCCGGACGATGGCCCAGCTGATCGGCCAACGGGCATTCACGACCGAAGACCTGCGCTTGCACCATGTGCTCAATCTGGCTGACCTGGCCTTGCACATGGATTCGGCCACGGGCTTGAGGAAATTGGTGAAATATCGGGGCGAGCTGGGTGGCAAGCTGTTCCAGAGCGCTGCCCGTGCCCATGGCGAGTCGATCATGGCCAACCTGGCGGTGGCGGATCGAGTCAGCATTCTCCAGGAGGCGTGGGACGAGTACTCGGCTGCGATAGTCAACAGTGATCTGATTGCCGCTGATGGAGGCAGCCTGGTCGATCCTGCCTTGCTCAAACAGTACAAGGATCATGTGCTGTTGCTCAAGGAGGACGCCGGGCGTCGCTTGGTAGAAGCCCGCGAGGTGCTCGAGGGAAGGGCTGGGCGTGTGCTGGACACCGGCATTTACCCCGTGCCGACACAAGCCCAGCATGTGATCCGCAATAGTGAAGGCGTCATTATCATCGCCACTGAGGAGCAGGAAGAGGGGCACTCGATCCTCGTTGTGCGTGAGCCCTTGAACCAGAACGTGGTGCAGCGTTTCGATCTACGCGAAGGGCAGTGGGTCGAACGTATCGATGCCGTGCCCGAGGCGGTGATTGACGAAGAGTCCGCAAGCGTCAGTAGCCTGGCGCAGGCACAGGCGCTGATGCAGGACAATGAAGCCATTCTCCGGCAAGCCCGGCTGTTTGTGTCGCAGGATATCAGCGGCAAGCATCTGGCTCGGCTGTTCGATGAGCAGATTGCCAGGTTGCAGGCGTTTGCCGTGGGGCTTTCGGAAGCGGACTCTGAGGCTGCCCGGCTGGTTGGCACCGCGCGCGGCGAATTGCAGGCGCACAAAGACGCACTGTTGACCCAGCTCTACACGCAGACGTCATATCCTGACGCGCAAGCCCTGCTGTACCTGCATGGACGGAAACTGATCAAAGTCGAATACGTCGGCCCTCGACAGCTCATGGTCGACGGCAGTGCGTTCGATGAGTACAAGGTCATGCGCCTGAAGGCCGCAGGCGAAAGCAAGGGCAAGGCGCTTTGGGCCGTACACTTCCACCTGCCCAGTGCCGGTGCTATGGCTGATGCGTTCACCCGCGGTCACCTCAAGCTTTGGGCGCAACGCTTCGAGAGCAATGCGAACAGCGGCTTCAAGCGTGACGCCTTGCCGGGCAGGCGGGTGCATTACGGCCCACTGACCTTGGAGCAGGCCCGAGGGATCATTCCATTCTGACCGGGCTGCTGTTGGTGTAACGGCCATGCTTGCCGTGGGCAGGCATGGCCTGGTTGCCGCGCACGGCAATCATCTGTGGCAGGGTGATCAGCTCGATGCCCTGGCTTTTCAACTTGGGGATCTCGCGTGACAGCACGTCGAGTGTCTGTGGATAAGGGTGGCCGATCAATACCGCAGAGCCCTGTTTGCGTGCCAATTCGACACCTTGGCGCAGTTGCCCGGCAATGGCCTCAGGGGTGCGCACGTCGTCGAGAAACACATCCCTGGACACATGCGCCAAGTCTTGTGCCTGTGCTTCGGCTGCCGCGACCGTGGCGGCGCTGGTTCGGCTGTCGACAAAGAACAGATGGCGTCGCCCCAACTCGCCCATCAACCACTTCATGGGTTCGCGTTGAGCTGTCATTCGGCTACCCATGTGGTTGTTGATGCCAGCGGCGTACGGCACCTTGGCCAAGGCCGCATCCAGGCGCTGCGCCAGCTCATTGATCGGGATGCCTGGGTGCCAGGCGTAGGGTCCGGTCGCAGGGTCCATGGGCATGTGCAGGATCACCGTCTTGCCGGCCTTGTGGGCCTGGCGGGCGAAGTCGGTGGCATGCGGGGTATCGGGCATGATCGCCATGGTCACCGGCCCGGGCAGGGCCAGCGTTCGACTGTCGCGATCGGCGCTCTGGCCCAGGTCGTCGATGATGATGCTCAGGTAGGCCTTGCCGGCCGGCGCCGCTTGCGCGACCCCGGCCATCAGGCAGAACAGCAGACACAGCAGATAACGCATGGGGTGGATCAGTCGCCCTTGGTGATGTTCAGGCCCTTGAGCAGGCTCAGGGCCTGGCTCAGCTGGTAGTCACTGTCCTGCGGGCGCTCCTGGCGCTTGCTGCTGCCGGTCGGTCGGTCGGCGCCGCCGTTGCCGTTGCCCAGGTGGCCCTGCAGGTCGGCTTCCTTGAAGGTGTCGTTGTCGCTGGCATCGGCGGTCAGCTTGGCCGGGCGCACTTCGATGTCGGGGACGATGCCCTGGGCCTGGATCGAGCGGCCGTTGGGCGTGTAGTACAGCGCGGTGGTGAGCTTCAGCGCACGGTCGTTGGCCAGTGGCAGCACAGTCTGTACCGAGCCCTTGCCGAAGCTGTCGGTGCCCATCAGCACGGCACGCTTCTGGTCCTGCAGGGCGCCAGCGACGATTTCCGAGGCCGAGGCACTGCCGCCATTGATCAACACCACCAGCGGCACGCCTTCGCTGGCGTCGGCCGGGTCGGCATTGAAGCGCAGCTCGGAGTTGGCGATGCGGCCCTTGGTGTAGACGATCAGGCCCTTGGTCAGGAAGTGGTCGGCAACTTCCACTGCCGACTGCAGCACGCCACCGGGGTTGTTGCGCAGGTCGAGGATTACCCCGCGCAGCTTCTTGCCGTTGTCCTTGCGCAGTTTGGCCAGGGCCTTGCCGACTTCGTCGCCGGTCTTGACCTGGAACTGGGTGATGCGAATGTAGCCATAGCCGCTCTCCAGCAGCTGACTCTTCACGCTCTTGACCTGGATCACCGCACGGGCAAGGGTCACGTCGAACGGATTGCCGCCGTCGCGCACCAGGGTCAGGGTAATCTTCTCGCCAATCTTGCCGCGCATCTTGTCGACCGCTTCGGTCATGGTCTGGCCACGGGTGGGTGCGCCGTTGATCTTGACGATCAGGTCACCGGCCTGCACGCCGGCACGCGAGGCGGGGGTGTCGTCGATCGGCGACACCACCTTGATGTTGCCGTCCTCCTGGCCCACTTCGATGCCGAGGCCGCCGAATTCACCGCTGGTGCTTTCCTGCAGCTCCTGGAAGTCCTCAGGGCCGAGGTAGGCCGAGTGTGGGTCAAGGTTGCTGAGCATGCCCTTGATGGCGTTTTCCAGCAGGGTCTTGTCGTCCACGGGTTCGACGTAGGCGGCCTTGATGCGGTCCATGACCTCGGCGAAGGTGCGCAGCTCTTCCAGCGGCAGCGGTGCCTTGGCGGTCACCTCGGTGGCTGGCACTGCAGCAGGCTTGGCTGGCGAGGCTTTCGCCGGCTCCGCGGCGCTGGCCAGGGGCGCACCGATCGCCAGGGCGATGGTCAGGGCCAGCTGGGTGAGGCGAGGCGAATGCAGCATGTCGAACGAACTCCTGATCCTGTAAACGCTCCCTGCGGAGCATCGGCGGGGCGCTTGGCGCCATGCCGTATGTATGTGTCAGCCGCGGCACCACTGCGAAGGGTCGGTCGGCCGGCCCTGCTGGCGGATGGCGAAGTACAAGCCTGCGCTGTCCTGGCCACCACTGTCGCCAACGGTGGAGATGGCTTCGCCGGCCTTGACGATGTCGCCGGCGCTCTTGAGCAGGCTCTGGTTGTGGCCGTACAGGCTCAGGTAACCATTACCATGGTCGAGAATGACCAGAAGTCCAGCGCCACGCAACCAGTCGGCAAACACCACGCGCCCGCCGTGCACCGCGCGTACCTGGGTGCCGGGGCTGGCGCTGATCATCACGCCGTCCCACTTGGCCCGGGCATCGCTGCCGCGGGCATCACCGAAGCGTGCCAGCAATCGACCATTGACCGGCCAGGGAAGTTTTCCCCGTGCAGCAGAAAATGCACCGCCATAGCTGGCGCCGTCACTGGAAACCAGCGGACCGAGGGTGGTGCGGGCCTTTTTCGGCGGCTCGGCATCTTCCTTATCCGCGCGGGCGGCCAAGGCCTCCTGCTGGCGGCGCTTCTCGGCTTCCTGCTGGGCGAGCAGGGCTTTCTTGCGTGCTTCTTCGGCTTCGCGGGCCTGGCGGGCCAGGGTTTCCTCGATGGTCTTGAGCACCTTGGCCAGGTCGGCCTGGTCCTGTTGGCGGGCCTGCAGCTTCTGGTCGCCGTCTTTCACGTCGCTGTTGAGCTTGGCCAGTACCTGCTGGCGCTTGCCGCGCTCGGCGTCCAGCGCCTGGCGGCGGGTGTCGAGGTCGGCGCGCTGGGCCAGCAGCTGTTCCTGCTCGCGGGAAATGTTCTGTTCGACACTGGCCAGCTGGCGCAGGGTCTCGTTGAACGCCTTGAGCTGGTCGAGGCGCGCTTTGCTCAGGTAGTCGTAATAGGACAGGGTGCGAGCGAATTTCTCAGGGTTCTGCTGGTTGAGCAGCAGCTTGAGGTATTCCTCGCGGCCGTTGTTCTGGTAGGCCGAACGGGCCTGAATGGCTATCAGCCGTTGTTGTTCAACGCGGGCGCTCTGGAGTTTTTTTTTCTCGGTATCAAGGCGCTCCAGCTCGCCCTCGGTCTTTTTTAGTTCTTGTTGCAGGGCCTCCACCTGCTTCTCCAGGTTACCGATGTCGGTCTCGGTGGCCTTGAGGTCTTTTTGCACGCCGGCCTTTTCTTCCTGGAGCTTGCCCAGCGTCTTCTTGAGCTCGGCAATGTCCTGGCGGGTGGCGTCCAGTTGCTGCTGGGTCTGTGCGCGCTCATCGGCGAAGGCCGGACTGAGCAGGCAGGACAGGGCTAGTAGAATCAGGGCGCGTAGCATGGGGTTTGGCGTACCGGGGATGGAGACTGGCCTAGTATGGAGTAGCTGCAAGCGCCAAGCTACAAGCGGCAAGAAAAAGCGAGCAATGGCAGGCCTCTTCTTGCAGCTTGCAGCTTGCAGCTTGCAGCTTGCAGCTTGCAGCTTTAAGCGTCGACCAGGATCGAAGTACCGGTCATTTCTGCCGGCTTTTCCAGGCCCAGCAGTTTCAGCATGGTCGGCGCCACGTCCGCCAGCACGCCGCCTTCGCGCACTTGCACCTTGCGCTTGCCGACATAGATGAACGGCACCGGCTCGCTGGTGTGCGCCGTGTGCGCCTGGCCGGTGCAGGCGTCTTCCATCTGCTCGACGTTGCCGTGGTCGGCAGTGATCAGTGCTTCGCCGTCGACCTTTTCCAGCGCCTCGACGATGCGTCCGACACAGGTATCCAGGGCTTCGACTGCTTTGACGGCAGCCTCGAACACGCCGGTGTGGCCAACCATGTCGCCGTTGGCGTAGTTGACCACGATCACGTCAAAACGCTGCTGCTCGATGGCTTCGACGATGCGGTCGGTCACTTCAGGGGCGTTCATCTCGGGCTGCAGGTCGTACGTGGCGACCTTTGGCGACGGTATCAGGATGCGCTCTTCGCCTTCGAACGGCTCTTCACGGCCACCGGAGAAGAAGAACGTGACGTGCGCATACTTTTCGGTTTCGGCGATGCGCAGCTGGGTCTTGCCGTTTTTCGCCAGGTACTCGCCCAGTACGTTGTTCAGGCTGGACGGGGCGTAGGCTGCCGGCGCGGCGATTTTTGCCGAGTACTGGGTCAGGCCGATGTAGGCGGCCATCTTCGGCAGGCGTGCACGCGGGAACTCGTTGAAGTCCGGCTCGACGAAGGCGCGCGACAGCTCGCGGGCGCGGTCGGCGCGGAAGTTCATGAAGATCACGGCATCGCCGTCTTCGACCTTGACCGCCTCGCCAATGCGCGTGGCCTTGACGAATTCGTCGTTCTCCTCGCGGGCGTAGGCGGCTTCCAGGCCTGCCAAGGCGGTGTCGGCGGTGTAGTCGGCAACGCTGTCGACGATCAGGTTGTAGGCGGCGCTGACGCGGTCCCAGCGGTTGTCGCGGTCCATCGCGAAGTAGCGGCCGATCAGGCTGGCGATCCGGCCCTTGCCGAGCTTGGCGAAGGTCTTGTCGAGCAGTTCGATCGACGATTGCGCGCTGCGTGGCGGGGTGTCACGGCCATCGAGGAAGGCGTGCAGGTAGATCTTCTCGGCACCGCGCTGCGCGGCCAGTTCGGCCATGGCGACCAGGTGGTCCTGATGGCTGTGCACGCCACCGTCGGACAGCAGGCCGAGGATGTGCACAGCCTTGCCGGCGCTTGCAGCCTTGTCCACGGCGCCGGTGAGCACCGGGTTCTGGAAGAACTCGCCATCACGGATGGCCTTGGTCACCCGGGTGAAGTCCTGGTAGACGACGCGACCCGCGCCGAGGTTCATGTGACCGACTTCGGAGTTGCCCATCTGCCCGTCCGGCAGGCCGACATCCATCCCTGATCCGGAAATCAGGCCGTGCGGCTGGGTAGCGCGCAGGCGGTCATAGACCGGTGTATTGGCGGCATAGATGGCGTTGTATTCGGGGCTTTCGCTGTGGCCGAATCCATCCAGGATGATCAGGACCAGGGGTTTGGGCGTACTCGTCATCAATCAAACTCACGGTTGTTCAAAGATGATAAAGACACGCATTTTAGGGCAAATGCGCCATCAACGGCGAATAATCGTCCCGTCGCCCGACCGGCGCGGTCAACCCGGTAACATGAAGGTACCTTTACAGCCGGCCCTTCGGGCTTTGGTGGTACTGGGGGGCTGTGTATACTGGCCGGCATTTTCAATCGCCTGGAACACCGCTGATGGTTGCTCACCTGATTCAATTCGCGACAGATCACTACATCCTGGTGGCGATCTTCGTGGTTCTGCTGGTTGCACTGCTCGTCAATGAACTGCGCCGTGGCGGCCAGAGCCTGAGCAACGGCCAACTGACCGCGCTGGTCAATGCCGACAAGGCACTGGTCATCGACATTCGTCCTTCCAAGGAATACTCCGCCGGCCACATCGTCGGTGCGCTGAACATCCCGCAGGACAAGATCGCCAGCCGCATGACCGAGCTCGAGAAGCACAAAGAGAAGACCCTGATCGTCGTCGACGCGATGGGCCAGCAGTCCGGCGCGGTCTGCGGTGAGCTGATCAAGGCCGGTTACACTGCCGCCAAACTGAGCGGTGGCGTTTCCAGCTGGAAAGCCGATAACCTGCCCCTGGTGAAGTGATATGAAGCCCGTCATCGTCTATTCCAGCGACTACTGCCCCTACTGCATGCGCGCCAAGTACCTGCTCGAGAGCAAGGGCGTGGCCTTCGAGGAAATCAAGGTCGACGGCAAGCCGCAGGTTCGCGCCGAGATGAGCCAGAAGGCCGGCCGTACTTCGGTGCCGCAGATCTGGATCGGCAGCACCCACGTCGGCGGATGCGATGACCTCTATGCCCTGGAGCGCGCCGGCAAGCTCGACGCGCTGCTGGCGGCCTGATTTGCACTGCATTCAAAAACATTAGGATTAAGGATCTGCCATGACTGACCAACAGACCAACGGCGCTGCTGCAGAAGACAACAGCCCTCAGTTCTCCATGCAGCGCATCTACGTGCGCGACCTGTCGTTCGAGGCCCCGAAAAGCCCGCAGATCTTCCGTCAGACCTGGGAGCCAAGCGTTGCCCTGGACCTGAACACCAAGCAGAAGGCCCTGGAAGGCGACTTCCACGAAGTGGTACTGACCCTGTCGGTGACCGTCAAGAACGGCGACGAAGTAGCCTTCATCGCTGAAGTTCAGCAGGCCGGCATCTTCCTGATCAAGAACCTCGACGCTTCCTCGATGAGCCACACCCTCGGCGCGTTCTGCCCGAACATCCTGTTCCCGTACGCCCGTGAAACCCTGGACAGCCTGGTGACCCGCGGTTCGTTCCCGGCCCTGATGCTGTCGCCGGTCAACTTCGATGCCCTGTACGCGCAAGAGCTGCAGCGCATGCAGGAAACTGGCGAAACGCCGACCGTGCAGTAATTCTGCCGGTAACAAAAAAGCGCCTCTCGGGGCGCTTTTTTGTTACCTGTACTGTCGTCTTCGCGGGTACAGGCTCGCGATCAGCTCCCGGCAAACCCGTTCTGCCGCCAGGCTTCATAGACGGTAACCGCCACGGTATTGGACAGGTTCAGGCTGCGACACCCTGGCCGCATCGGCAGGCGCAGGCGTTGCTCGGCCGGCAGGCTGTCCAGCACTTCGGCCGGCAGGCCGCGGCTCTCTGGCCCGAACAGAAACGCGTCACCGGGCTGATAAGCCACTTCATGGAACGGGTGCGAGCCCTTGGTGGTGAAGGCGAACAACCGTGGATTGCCCAGGCTTTCCAGGCATCCGGCCAGGCTTTCGTGGCGCTTGAGCGTGGCATACTCGTGGTAATCCAGCCCGGCACGGCGCAGGCGCTTGTCGTCCAGTTCGAAGCTGATCGGTTCGATCAGGTGCAGGGCGCACCCGCTGTTGGCGCAGAGGCGGATGATGTTGCCGGTATTCGGCGGAATTTCTGGTTGAAAAAGGATGACGTGAAACATGCACGGCTCCAAACGTGAAGATGACGAGCATTCTACCCCCGAACCCGACCTGCGTTCGAAGGCCTGGCCGCGCATGCTGCTTTCCCTGGCGCTGTTCGGCATTTTGGTGGGCCTGATGATCGGCCGTTTGACTGCCCCCGATGAGCATGTGCTGGAACAGGTCGAGGTGGTGCAGGATGGCTTGGACCTGTGGTTCAACGAAGAGCCCAAGCTGCATGGTGAAAACGTTGAAGGCACCGTTGCGCTGTTGTTCGAGGCCGAGGGCAAGGCGCAGCGTGGTCAATTGGACCTGCAGGGCAAGCCGGTCGGCTGGCGATTGCAGAAAAGCGATAAGGGGCTGTTGCTGACGGTAATTGCTGCGCGTCCCCTGCACGGCGAATGGGCCGGTGCAGAGGACGCTGGGCGTTGGCGGGTGCAGGTGAAGCTGCACGAATAAAAGAGGGGATATCTCGGCCTGCCTGTACCAAGGTCCCCGAAAGCGGCGTTACTGCAAATAAAAGAGGGGTTACCCGGCCTGCCTGTACCAGGGCCCCCGAAACTGGATATGTATTAACTATTGCAGGGGGCGTGCCAGTTTTGCATGGCCATGGAAACATGGGGTTTCAGGGCGATTAGGCCGAATTTTGAGGGGTTTTGTGCCTTCGTGAGGTGCATCGGGCACAGCATCGGTGCACTGGAAGGCAGAAATGACTGGGGCCGCAAATGCGGCCCCAGAGTTTTCACGGGTTAACAGGGATCAGTGGTCCTCGCCCTCATCATCATCCCCGCCATCGACATTCATCCCCAGCTCCTTGATTTTGCGGGTCAGGGTATTACGCCCCCAGCCCAGCAGCACTGCTGCATCCCGCCGGCGCCCGGCAGTGTGTTTGAGCGCGGTCTCGATCATGATTCGTTCGAAGCTGGGCACTGCGCTGTCGAGCAGGTTCGACTGCCCGCGCGCCAGAGCCTGATCCGCCCACTGGCGCAGCGCCTGTTCCCAGTTGGTCACTGGCGCTGCGTCCTGCGGCAGGTTCAGCAGCTCCGGCGGCAGGTCGCCGATCAGCACTTCGCGACTCGAGGCCATCACCGTGATCCAGCGGCAGGTATTCTCCAGCTGGCGCACGTTGCCTGGCCACGGCAGGTTGCGGATGAATTCTTCGGTTTCCGGCTTGAGCAGCTTCGGCTCTACGGCAAGTTCCTGGGCGGCACGGCCGAGGAAATGCCGGGCCAGCGCCGGAATGTCCTCGCGGCGGTCGGCCAGGCGTGGGATATGGATGCGGATCACGTTGAGGCGGTGGAACAAGTCCTCCCGGAACTTGCCGGCCGTCACCAGCGATTCCAGATTCTGGTGGGTCGCCGCAATGATGCGTACATCAACCTTTACCGGCACGTGGCCGCCAACGCGATAGAACTCGCCATCGGCCAGCACCCGCAGCAGGCGGGTCTGGGTATCGGCGGGCATGTCGCCGATCTCGTCGAGGAACAAGGTACCGCCGTCGGCCTGCTCGAAGCGGCCGCGGCGCAGGTTGGCCGCGCCGGTGAAGGCGCCTTTCTCGTGGCCGAACAGCTCCGACTCCATCAGGTCCTTGGGGATGGCCGCCATGTTCAGGGCGATGAACGGCGATGCGGCACGCGGGCTGTGACGGTGCAGGGCGTGTGCCACCAGTTCTTTACCGGTACCGGATTCGCCGTTGATCAGTACCGTGATGTTGGAGTGGCTCAGGCGGCCGATAGCGCGGAACACCTCCTGCATCGCTGGCGCTTCGCCGATGATTTCCGGGGTGCGGGCCAAGGCCTGCGGCACATCGAGGCCTTGCTGCTCCTGGGCGTGCTGATTGGCACGCTTGACCAGGGACACCGCTTCGTCGACGTCGAACGGCTTGGGCAGGTACTCGAAAGCACCCCCCTGGTAGGACGCCACGGCGCTGTCCAGATCGGAATGGGCGGTCATGATGATGACCGGCAGGCGTGGATGCTGTTCGCGGATCTGCGCCAGCAGGTCTAGGCCGCTGGCGCCGGGCATGCGAATGTCGGAAATGATCACATCAGGCTGCTGGCGGGCCAGGCGGCCCATGACACCATCGGCGCTGTCGAAGCTCTGGGTGGTCATGCCTTCCTGTTGCAGGGCTTTTTCCAGGACCCAGCGGATGGAGCGATCATCATCGACGATCCATACGGTTTCACTTCGGCTCATGAGGCGGTGGCTCCTTGTTCCAGGGGCAGGAAGATCGAGAAGGCGGTGTGCCCTGCGTGGCTTTCACACTCGATCAGGCCCTGGTGCTGGCTGATGATGTTCTGGGTAATGGCCAGGCCGAGCCCGGTACCGTCCGGGCGCCCGCTGACCATGGGATAAAAAAGCGTGTCCTGCAATTCCGCAGGGATGCCTGGGCCGTTGTCGATGATCTCGATACGCGCCGCCAGGCGATGGCGCACATGGCCGATGGTGAACTGGCGCACGGCACGGCTGCGCAGGGTGATGCGACCCAGGCGCAACTCGTGCTGCGAACTGATCGCCTGCATCGCGTTGCGCACGATGTTCAGTACGGCCTGGATCATCTGCTCGCGGTCGATCAGCACATCCGGCAGGCTTGGGTCGTAGTCGCGCACCAACGTGATGCATCCCTGACTTTCGGCTTCGACCAGGCTGCAGACCCGCTCCAGTACTTCGTGGATGTTGGTCATGGCCAGCGACGGCAGCTTGTTCGAGCCGAGCATGCGGTCGACCAGGTTGCGCAGGCGGTCGGCCTCTTCGATGATCACGTTGGTGTAGTCGCGCAGCCCCTCTTCGGGCAATTCGCGAGCCAGCAGCTGCGCGGCACCACGAATACCGCCAAGCGGGTTCTTGATCTCGTGGGCCAGGCCGCGCACCAGCATCTTGGTGGTTTCCTGCTTGCTCAGCTGGGCTTCTTCCTTGGTGATGCGCAGCAAGCGATCACGCGGGTGCACTTCCAACAGCAGCAAGGTATTGCCCTGATGCAGGATCGGAGTCACGGCATAGTCGACGGTGATGGCCTGCCCGGTCAGCGAGGTCAGTTGCGCTTCACGCTTGGTGAACGGGTGCGCCTGTTCCACGGCCTGGCGCAGCGAGTTGAGCGCCTCGGTCGATTCAGTGAACAGCTCACTGATGAACTGCCCATGACTGCGCTGGCCGCTGACGGCCAGGAGCATTTCCGCAGCCGGGTTCATGTACTCCAGGCGCAGTTCGCTGTTGAGCAGGAGCGTGGCGGTGGTCAGGTTGTCCAGAAGCAGACGGTGCTGTGCATCGCTGATGGTCATAAGGCGTCGTTGACCTCTTTTGGCGCTTGTCAGGCAGGGCACGGCCATGGCCGGGCAGTCGGTGGATCCGCGGATGCCAGTCTCTGCACAGGAAAATGCAAGAAACAAACCAAGGCTCCGAAAAGAAGCGGAATCGCCTGATAAAGACCTGGAATTGCGCTTATTCGGACCAGATTGCCCTGGTTTATCGTTTCAAGTGACCCGTTTTGGGCTGCAAATCGAAGCGTTCGGTGCGCTTATGCACCAATATAGAGCATTGCTGAGGTCAGCGTTTTACACACAAATGTGCGGTTGCGCGGACCAGGGCCATGTGCCGCAGCGGGTCGCTGGCATGACCGGCCAGGGCGTCGGTCAACTGGCGAGAGCAGTCGTCAAGCGGCTTGCGGTCCAGGTTGCCCAGTTCGAACAGCAATGTTGCCTGGAGCATGTCCAGGCGCGGGCGCAGTTCATCTGCGAGGTTCCGAGCTTGCTGAGGGGGCCGCTTCCCCAGTGCAGTCCAGCGGTCGATCAAGCCGTACTGGACGATTTTGTTGGCTTCGATCTGGTCGGCAAAAAAGGCCGCTGCCCGTTCGGGAGTCAGGTCGTAATCATGCGCTGCAGCTTGAACCTGCTGCAGAACCTCTTGTTCTCGCAGGGGGGCCTCGACTGGCACGCCATTGTCCCATTTGTGCACGGCTACGGCGTAGGCCAGGTCCAGGCGCTGGCCTATTGCCGCGAGCAAAGGCTTGAGTTCAGGTTGTGAGGGGGAGCTGCAGCCGAAAAGAGGTAAGACGAAGCACAGCACGAAGGGCAGGGGGCGCATGGCAATCTCCTTATTGTCGGAGATTTGATTGTGCGCAGTCAGGTAAGTCTTGCTTGTAGGGAGTATCTGAAAGCGATGAGCGTAAAACAAAAAACGGCCTTCAGAAGAAGGCCGTTTTCGGTGATTCTGATTGGCGCCAGGCGCCAATCGGATCAGCAGCTGTAGTACAGCTCATATTCCAGCGGGTGCACGAAGGTGCGGACCTTGATTTCCTCTTCGCTCTTCAGCTCGATGAAGGCATCGATGAAGTCGTCGGAGAACACGCCGCCCTTGGTCAGGAACGCACGGCCTTTATCCAGCTCTTCCAGAGCCTCTTTCAGGCTGCCGCAAACTTGCGGGATGTCCTTGGCTTCTTCAGGCGGCAGGTCGTACAGGTTCTTGTCGGCAGCATCGCCTGGGTGGATCTTGTTCTGGATGCCGTCCAGGCCGGCCATCAGCAGGGCCGCGAACGCCAGGTACGGGTTGGCCGATGGGTCCGGGAAGCGTGCTTCGATACGGCGGGCTTTCGGGCTGCCGACGTAAGGAATACGGATCGAGGCGGAACGGTTGCGAGCCGAGTAAGCCAGCATTACCGGGGCTTCGAAGCCTGGGACCAGACGCTTGTACGAGTTGGTCGACGGGTTGGTGAAGCCGTTCAGGGCCTTACCGTGCTTGATGATACCGCCGATGAAGTACAGGGCGGTGTCGGACAGGCCGGCATAGCCTTCACCGGAGAAGGTGTTCTTGCCGTCTTTCCAGATCGACATGTGCACGTGCATGCCCGAACCGTTGTCGCCGTACAGTGGCTTCGGCATGAAGGTAGCGGTGCGGCCGTAAGCGTCGGCAACGTTGTGCACGACGTATTTCAGGGCCTGTACTTCGTCAGCTTTCTTCACCAGGGTGTTGAACTTGACGCCGATTTCGTTCTGGCCGGCAGTCGCCACTTCGTGGTGGTGAACTTCAACGGTCTGGCCCATTTCTTCCAGAGCGTTGCACATGGCGGTACGGATTTCGTGGTCGTGGTCGAACGGCGGAACCGGGAAGTAGCCGCCTTTCACGCCTGGACGGTGGCCTTTGTTGCCGCCTTCCACGTCAGCATCAGACATCCACGAGCCTTGCTCGGAGAAGATCTTGAACATCGAACCGGAGATGTCGGACTTGAACTTCACTTCGTCGAAGATGAAGAATTCTGGCTCTGGGCCAGCGAAGACGGTGTCACCGATGCCGGTGCTCTTCAGGTACTCTTCGGCGCGCTTGGCGATCGCACGTGGGTCGCGATCGTAGCCCTGCATGCTCGATGGGTCGACGATGTCGCAGGTGATGATCAGGGTTGGTTCTTCGGTGAACGGGTCCAGAACGGCGGTCTCGTCGACCGGCATCAGGATCATGTCGGAAGCTTCGATGCCTTTCCAGCCAGCGATGGAGGAGCCGTCGAACATCTTGCCGACTTCGAAGAAGTCTTCGTCCAGGCCATCACGCGCCGGCATGGTCACGTGATGCTGTACGCCCTTGGTGTCCGTGAAACGCAGATCAATCCACTTGACGTCATGATCTTTGATGAGTTGAACCGACTTCGACATGTTGTCCTCCGGAGGGTCTAGAGCGCGGTGGGCCGCTGCTCTGGAAAAAGGGTGTTGCCGGGCGCGGATAGTCGGCCAAGCTTACCTGCCTCACAAGGGAGCAAATTGCATGCCAGTGCCCGAAAATGGCGAGGGCGAGATAAAAAGGGGCGTTTGCGGGCATTTGCTGGGGTGGCTGCGGACAAAAGTGCACCATTAGGAGGCGGGAATTCAGGGTGACGCACCAAATGAGTGCGCAGCTCGAATGCTGTGCTTTCTTTGAGGGCCCTTTCGCGGGTAAACCCGCTCCCACAGGGACCGCACAGCGCTGGAAACTTGTGTGGTCCCTGTGGGAGCGGGTTTACCCGCGAAAGGGCCGGAACAGGCGGCTCAAAAAACCGTCCCTGCATTTATCTGAAAGCTTCTGATCAAAAGTTGGTCAAATCCTGAGCAATTTCCGCTATAATTCGCGCCCCTCATTTTCGGCAGGCCCTGCGCGCGCTGTTAACCAATGAAACTTATCGTCAAAGTCTTCCCAGAAATCACCATCAAGAGCCGGCCGGTGCGCAAGCGCTTCATCCGCCAGCTCGGCAAGAACATCCGTAACGTGCTCAAGGATCTCGATCCTGAGCTCGCGGTCGATGGTGTCTGGGACAATCTCGAGGTGGTCACCCGCGTCGAGGACGAGAAGGTCCAGCGCGAGATGATCGAGCGCCTCACCTGCACCCCGGGTATTACCCACTTCCTGCAGGTCGAGGAATACCCGCTGGGCGACTTCGACGACATCGTCGCCAAGTGCAAGCACCACTTCGGCCACCTGCTGGCCGGCAAGCGCTTCTCGGTGCGCTGCAAGCGCGGCGGGCATCACGACTTCACCTCGATGGACGTCGACCGCTACGTCGGCAGCCAGCTGCGCCAGCAGTGCGGCGCCGCCGGCATCGACCTGAAGACGCCTGAAGTCGTGGTGCGCATGGAGATCCGCGACCAGCGCCTGTATGTGATCCACAACCAGCACAACGGCATCGGCGGCTACCCGCTGGGTGCCCTGGAGCAGACCCTGGTGCTGATGTCCGGTGGTTTCGACTCCACCGTGGCGGCCTACCAGATGATGCGCCGCGGCCTGATGACCCACTTCTGCTTCTTCAACCTTGGTGGCCGTGCCCACGAGCTGGGCGTGATGGAAGTGGCCCACTACCTGTGGAAAAAGTACGGCAGCAGCCAGCGCGTGCTGTTCATCAGCGTGCCGTTCGAAGAAGTGGTCGGCGAGATCCTCAACAAGGTCGATAACAGCTACATGGGCGTGACCCTCAAGCGCATGATGCTGCGCGGTGCCGCACACATGGCTGACCGCCTGCAGATCGACGCGCTGGTTACCGGCGAGGCGATCTCCCAGGTCTCCAGCCAGACCCTGCCGAACCTGTCGATCATCGACTCGGCCACCGACAAGCTGGTACTGCGCCCGTTGCTGGCCAGCCACAAGCAGGACATCATCGACCAGGCTACCGAGATCGGCACCGCCGACTTCGCCAAGCACATGCCGGAATACTGCGGCGTGATCTCGGTGAACCCGACCACCCATGCCAAGCGTCACCGCATGGAGCACGAAGAAAAGCAGTTCGACATGGCCGTGCTGGAGCGCGCCCTGGAGCGTGCCAAGTTCATCTCCATCGACCATGTGATCGACGAGCTGGGCAAGGACATCGAAGTCGAGGAAGTGGCCGAGGCGCTGCCAGGCCAGATCGTCATCGACATTCGTCACCCCGATGCCCAGGAAGACGAACCACTGGCGCTGGAAGGTATCGAAGTCCAGGCCATGCCGTTCTATGCGATCAACAGCAAGTTCAAGCATCTGGACCCTACGCGCCAGTACTTGCTGTATTGCGACAAAGGTGTGATGAGCCGTTTGCACGCACACCACCTGCTCAGTGAGGGACATGCCAATGTGCGTGTTTATCGTCCGACATAAGACGCCAGGGCTGTATGGCGGCAGCATCCGCCATCGCCCTCCCGACCATCGGGCCCGCTGAGCCTAAAAGCGTACATATTCGCCGCCTACACTAGGTGGCAACCGAATCCTCTGATCGAGATACAGTTGTGATCGAAAATCTGCGTAACATCGCCATCATCGCCCACGTTGACCATGGTAAAACCACCCTGGTCGACAAACTCCTGCGTCAGTCCGGCACTCTGGAGCGTAACGAGCTCAACGACGAGCGCGTCATGGACTCCAACGACCAGGAAAAAGAGCGCGGTATTACCATTCTGGCGAAAAACACCGCCATCAACTGGAACGGCTACCACATCAACATCGTCGACACCCCCGGCCACGCCGACTTCGGTGGCGAGGTTGAGCGTGTAATGTCGATGGTCGACTCCGTGCTGCTGCTGGTCGACGCCCAGGACGGCCCGATGCCGCAAACCCGCTTCGTGACCAAGAAGGCTTTCGAAGCTGGCCTCAAGCCGATCGTCGTGATCAACAAGGTCGACCGTCCGGGCGCGCGTCCTGACTGGGTTCTGGACCAGATCTTCGACCTGTTCGACAACCTCGGTGCCACCGACGAACAGCTGGACTTCAAAGTCGTCTACGCCTCGGCCCTGAACGGCATTGCCGGTCTGGACCACACCGCCATGGGCGAAGACATGACCGCCCTGTACCAGTCGATCGTCGACAACGTACCGGCGCCGGACGTTGACCGTGACGGTTCGTTCCAGATGCAGATCTCCGCGCTGGACTACAACAGCTTCCTCGGTGTTATCGGCGTTGGCCGTATCGCCCGTGGCCGCGTCAAGCCGAACACCCCGGTTGTCGCCATCGACACCAACGGCAAGAAGCGTAACGGTCGTATCCTGAAGCTGATGGGCCACCACGGCCTGCACCGCGTCGACGTCGAAGAAGCCCAGGCTGGCGACATCGTCTGCATCAGCGGTTTCGACGAGCTGTTCATCTCCGACACCCTGTGCGCCCCGGACGCGGTAGAGGCGATGAAGCCGCTGACCGTTGACGAGCCGACCGTTTCGATGACCTTCCAGGTCAACGACTCGCCGTTCTGCGGTAAGGAAGGCAAGTTCGTCACCAGCCGTAACATCAAGGACCGTCTGGACAAGGAGCTGCTGTACAACGTTGCTCTGCGCGTTCAGGAAACCGATTCCCCTGACAAGTTCAAGGTATCGGGCCGTGGTGAGCTGCACCTGTCCGTTCTGATCGAAACCATGCGCCGTGAAGGCTTCGAGATGGCCGTAGGCCGTCCTGAAGTGATCATCCGCGAAGTCGACGGCGTGAAGCAGGAACCGTTCGAGAACGTCACCATCGACATCCCTGAAGAATCCCAGGGCAAGGTCATGGAAGAGATGGGCCTGCGTAAAGGCGACCTGACCAACATGGTGCCGGATGGCAAGGGCCGTGTGCGTCTGGAGTACAACATTCCAGCCCGTGGTCTGATCGGTTTCCGTAACCAGTTCCTGACCCTGACCAACGGTGCAGGCATCCTGACCTCGATCTTCGATCGCTACGACACCATGAAGTCGGGCCAGATGTCCGGCCGTCTGAACGGTGTTCTGGTTTCGGTCGAAACCGGCAAGGCACTGACCTACTCGCTGGAAACCCTGCAGGCTCGCGGCAAGCTGTTCGTCGAGCACGGCCAGGAGATCTACAACGGTCAGATCATCGGCCTGAACAGCCGTGACAACGACCTGGGCGTGAACCCGACCAAAGGCAAGAAGCTCGACAACATGCGTGCTTCGGGCAAAGACGAAGTCATCGCCCTGGTACCGCCAGTTCGCCACACCCTGGAACAGGCTCTGGAATTCATCCAGGACGACGAGCTGTGCGAAGTGACGCCTAAGTCGATCCGTCTGCGCAAGAAGATCCTGGACGAAGGCGAGCGTACCCGCGCTGCCAAGAAAGCCAAGAACTGAGTTAGCTCAGGCTGAATGAAAACGCCCCCGGTCGAAAGGCCGGGGGCGTTTTTGTTTGTCTGGGGGAATGCTTAGCGAGTGGTGCCCAGTTCGGCGTCGTCCAGTAGTGCCTTGGCCAAGGCGCTGAGGTAGTGCGCGGCCCAGATCAGTTGCGGGTCGTTGTCCATGACCGCGTTCAGGGTCAGGTCGCGTACGCAGCCCAGCAGTTCGGAGGCTTGGTCGCGGGCGTCCTGGCAGGGGATGCCAGCGCAGATCTGGAACAGGGGCTGCTTGTGCTCTTCGCCTTGGAAAAAGCAGGTTTTGCCGGGGGTGGTCGGGTTGTGTTCGGTCATTGGTTCCTCTCCCTGAATCTTTGGTGTGGATGGCACCAGCTCTGCCCGCGAAGCGGCGAACATCAATGCGTGCTGCCGGTACGTTCCAAGGCGAGCGACAAGGCATCCGCTTGCCCCCAGGCCAGCTGCATGGCCCGCAAACCATTCACCAGCGTCTCCCGCGTGTGGTCATCCTCGATGTTGTCGAGGGCGCAGTGGCTGTGGTTGTAGGCGATCATCAGGTAGTGGGTGATGTTGACCACGACGTGGTCGAGAGGGACGAGATTTTCGCAGATGGCGTGGGTGAGGGTCGTGCCGTCTGGGAGGTCGAAGTGGTGGGGTGGGTCGGGGACGATCTTTTTCATGGCTGGCTCTCATGTCATTTACCGCACCCGCTCGTTTCCACACGAAAGGGCGGCGGTTGTACACGGAGTGGAAAACCAGGCATGAGAACCCCGGCAGGCCTTGCGGCCTTCCGCGTACAACCGCCATAACGACAGTCGCAGTTCTCATGAATTGCCGGGTTTCCACACCCGATCGCTGAACCATTCAGCGACTTGGACAGCCTAGGGGGACAGGTTTCCAGTAACAATCAGACGCGAGTCGACAGGGTTTGTAGGGTATTTCGCAGGGGGTGAGATCGCTAGATCGGATTTGTAGGAAATGTCTGTGGATTGTGTGGGAATGGTTGCTGCGGTGGGCCTGTCTTGAGGTTGCGGGTGGGCCACCATGGGTCCGCCTCGATATTTTCAGCGCCTATGAAATCGAGCGCCGCGCGGGCGGCGCTCGATATCCGCCACAACATCACAACCAAGGCATGCGCTTGGTGGCCATCACCCAATCAAAAGGCGATCACCGCCCAACCACCTTCGGCTTATAAGCACAATACCCCGGCCGCGGCCCGACCTTGGGGTGGTTGCGGCAGGTATCCGGCCGCTTGTCATAAATGGTGCACAGCCGGCTCTTGCGATCCAGGTACATGCAATCATCGTTGCTCATCCGGGTCAGGGTGAAAATCCCCGACTTCTGGTTGAAGCGCTCGATGATGCCTTCCTTCTGCAAACGCTTGGCCACGTTCTTCGGCGGTTCGTCTTTTTCGAACTCGTCGACCACGCCGATGCGGATCAGATCCTTGATCTTCACCTCCACCGGCAGGGTGCAACAGGTCGAATGGCAGCCATGGCACATGTTGCTGGTGTAGCGCTGCCAGGTCTCCAGGCGGTCGACTTCGGCCGCGGCGATCAGGGTCGTTTTCATCGTTATGGGGGTGAATCACGGTCTTGGGGCGCGCGATCATACCGGAATTGTTCAATTTATGAACAACCTTTTGACCGAATGCGCAAACGTTCATGAAAACCGCGAACACTGGCTGTCGCTCTTGGTCGAAGCGTCTAGGCTCAACAGTCTCCCTCCGCTTTCGTCAACTTGCCCGAGGATGCCGCATGTCCCAGGAACCTAAAGCACGTGACGCCGAAGTCGCGGATTTTCGCGCTGCTGTACTGGATAAGCTGACCTACGCGGTCGGCAAGGACCCAGAGCATGCCTTCGACCACGACTGGTTCGAAGCCATCGCCCTGGCCGCGCGCGATCACATGGTCGACCACTGGATGGACCACACCCGCCGCGCCTATCGACGCAGTCAGAAGCGGGTCTACTACCTTTCCCTGGAATTTCTCATCGGTCGCCTGCTGTACGACAGCCTGAGCAACCTCGGCTTGCTGGATATCGCCCGGGATGCCCTCGACGGCCTGAACGTCGATCTGGAGCGCATTCGCCTGCTGGAGCCTGATGCCGCCTTGGGCAATGGTGGCCTTGGCCGCCTGGCGGCTTGCTTCATGGAGAGCATGTCGACCTTGGGCATCGCTGCCCATGGCTACGGCATCCGTTACGAACATGGCCTGTTCCGCCAGGCTGTGGTCGATGGGTGGCAGCAGGAACAGACCGAGAACTGGCTGGACTTCGGCAACCCCTGGGAGTTCGAGCGTGCCGAGGTGATCTACCCGATCAGTTTCGGTGGCAGTGTCGAAACCGTGCACGATACCCACGGCCAGCAACGCCAGGTTTGGTCGCCGGGCGAGACGGTGCGGGCGGTAGCCTACGATACGCCCGTGGTTGGCTGGCGCGGCGCCAGCGTCAATACCTTGCGCCTGTGGCGGGCGCGGGCACTGGAAGAGCTGCACCTGGAGCGCTTCAATGCCGGTGACCACCTGGGTGCCGTCGCCGAAGTGGCGCGGGCCGAGAGCATCTCGCGGGTGCTGTATCCGGCCGATAGCACCGAGGCCGGCCAGGAGCTGCGCCTTCGCCAGGAGTACTTCTTTGTTTCGGCGTCGCTGCAGGATCTGCTGCGCCGGCATCTGAACATGCACCAGAATCTGCTCAACCTGCCGGATGCCGCCGCCATACAGCTCAATGACACGCACCCGTCAATCGCCGTGGCCGAGCTGATGCGGCTATTGGTCGACCAGCATGAAATTCCCTGGGACAAGGCCTGGGAACTGACGGTCGGCACGCTGGCCTACACCAACCACACCCTGCTGCCCGAGGCCCTGGAAACCTGGCCGGTGGCACTGATGGAGCGCATGTTGCCGCGGCACATGCAGATCATCTACCTGATCAACGCCTACCATATCGACAGCCTGCGGGCCAAAGGCCTGCACGACTTCGATGTGCTGCGCGCGGTATCGCTGATCGAAGAGGACAACGGCCGTCGGGTGCGCATGGGCAACCTGGCATTCCTGGGTTCGCACAGCGTCAATGGTGTGTCGGCGCTGCACAGCAAACTGATGAAAAGCACCGTGTTCGCCGAGCTGCACAAGCTCTACCCGCAGCGCATCAACAACAAGACCAACGGCATCACCTTCCGCCGCTGGCTGTACCAGTCCAATCCGCAGTTGACCGAGATGCTGGTCGAGGCGCTCGGGCCGGAGCTCAAGGACGACCCCGAGGGGCGTCTGGCCGGGCTGGTGCCGTTCGCCGACAAAGCCAGCTTCCGCAAGCAGTTCGCCGCCCAACGCTTGCACAGCAAGCGTGCCCTGGCCAGCATCATCCAGGACCGGATTGGCGTCACGGTAAATCCCGAGGCGCTGTTCGACGTGCAGGTCAAGCGCATCCATGAGTACAAGCGCCAACTGCTCAACCTGCTGCACACCGTGGCGCTGTACCAGGCCATGCGCAACGATCCCGGTACCAACTGGGTGCCACGTGTGAAGATCTTCGCCGGCAAGGCTGCCGCCAGTTACCACCAGGCCAAGCTGATCATCAAACTGGCCAACGACATCGCCCGGGTGGTCAACAACGACCCGACCGTGCGCGGCCTGCTCAAGGTGGTGTTCCTGCCCAACTACAACGTCAGCCTGGCAGAGAGCATCATCCCGGCGGCGGACCTTTCGGAGCAGATCTCCACGGCTGGCTACGAGGCGTCGGGTACCAGCAACATGAAATTCGGCCTCAACGGCGCGCTGACCATCGGTACGCTCGACGGTGCCAACGTCGAGATGTGCGAGCAGGTGGGTGCGGACAACATGTTCATCTTCGGCCTGACCGCGCAGCAGGTGGAGGCGCGGCGCAAGGCGGGGGACTTCGGTGCGAATGCGGCGATTGCCGCGTCCAGCCGATTGGGCGATGTGCTGCAGGCGATTCGCAGCGGGGTGTTCTCGCCGGACGATCCGTCACGCTATGCGGGGCTGATCGATGGGCTGGTGGGCTATGACCGTTTCCTGGTGTGCGCCGACTTCGATGCCTACTGGGATGCCCAGCGGCGGGTCGAGGAGCTGTGGCACACACCGCAGGAATGGTGGCGCATGGCAGTACTGAACACGGCGCGGATGGGATGGTTCTCCTCGGACCGCACCATTCGTGAGTACGCCACCGAGATCTGGAAGGCTCTGGATTGAATCGAGGGGCCGCACAGCGGCCCCAGCCGACCATTGGCCGGGCCCTTGCTGAACTCAAGGCCGGAAGTCGAGTCTCTTTGCTCGCTAGGCTGCAACTCTCCCTGTAAACTGCGGGGGTTTTCTCCCCCTATCCTTCGGAGCCATACATGTCCCGCGTTACCCTGAGTCGCTATCTGATTGAGCAGACCCGCAGCAACAATACCCCTGCCGATCTGCGCTTCCTGATCGAAGTGGTGGCGCGTGCGTGCAAGGAAATCAGCCATCACGTGTCCAAAGGCGCCCTTGGCGGTGTGCTGGGCAGCATGGGCACTGAAAACGTGCAGGGCGAAGTCCAGAAGAAACTGGACGTGATCTCCAACGACATCCTGCTCGAAGCCAACGAATGGGGCGGTCACCTGGCCGGCATGGCGTCCGAGGAAATGGACAATGCCTACCAGATCCCGGGCAAGTACCCGAAAGGCGCCTACCTGCTGGTCTTCGACCCACTGGACGGTTCGTCCAACATCGACGTCAACGTGTCGGTCGGCACCATCTTCTCGGTACTGCGTTGCCCTAACGAGTACCTGAGCCAGAACGAAACCCTGAACGAAAACGCCTTCCTGCAGCCAGGCACCCAGCAGGTCGCTGCCGGCTACGCCATCTATGGCCCGCAGACCATGCTGATCCTGACCCTGGGCAACGGCGTCAAGGGCTTCACCCTGGACCGCGAACTGGGCAGCTTCGTCCTGACCCACGAGAACATCCGCGTGCCGGAAAGCACTGCCGAGTTCGCCATCAACATGTCCAACCAGCGTCACTGGGAAGCGCCGGTGCAGCGCTACGTGGGCGAACTGCTGGCTGGTGAGACCGGCCCGCTGAAGAAGAACTACAATATGCGCTGGATCGCCTCGATGGTGGCCGACGTGCACCGTATCCTGACCCGTGGCGGTCTGTTCATGTACCCGCGCGATGCCCGCGACCCAAGCAAGCCGGGCAAGCTGCGCCTGATGTACGAAGCCAACCCGATGTCGTTCATCATTGAACAGGCCGGCGGCGTATCCACCGATGGTTACCAGCGCATCCTCGACATCAAGCCGGAGGGCCTGCACCAGCGCGTGTCGGTGATCCTCGGCTCGAAGGAAGAGGTCGAGCGCGTCACCGCCTATCACAAGGAGTAAGTCATGCTCGCACCTTGGCAGCCGTTGCTGGAGTGGTGGTTCGGTTGGGGTACCAGTCCCCAGGCCGTGGCTGACGAGAAGAGCACGCTGTGGTTCGGCAAGCATCACGATGCCGAAGCCCAGGCGTTGTTTGGCGACCTGGTCGAGGACGCCCTGGCAGGTGGGCTCGACGAGTGGCAGCAGAGCCCGCAGGGTTGGCTCGGTTTGCTGATCCTGCTGGACCAGCTGCCGCGCATGATCTACCGCGACACGCCGCGTGCCTTTGAAGGCGACCGGCGGGCGCAGGTGGTGGCCATGCAGGGCCTGCAGAAGAACTGGGATTACCAGTTGCTGCCGATCCAGCGGGTGTTCGTGCTGCTGGTGCTGGAACATGCCGAGGTGCTGGACTGGCAGAACCTGTGCGTCGAGCGTTACCAGGTGCTGCTGGAAGAGCAGCCCGAGGATCACCGGCGTTTGTTCGAAGGTTTCCTCGATTACGCCGAGCAGCATCAGCGGGTGATTGCCCGCTTCGGGCGCTTCCCGCATCGCAACCTGGTGCTGGGGCGACCGAGTACCGGTGAAGAGATGGACTTTTTGCTGGAGCCTGGGTCCAGGTTCTAGTGCCAGTGGGGCTGCTTTGCAGCCCATCGCGACCTGCGGTCGCTCCTACGAGGGAACGCGATCCCACGTAGGAGCGACCGCAGGTCGCGATGGGCCGCACAGCGGCCCCAGCGGTTTCAGATCCTGAAACTGCCTACCAGATGTTTCAACCGCTCGACCTGATGCTCAAGGTCGGTGCAGGCACGCAAGGTGCTCTGCAGGTTCTGCACCCCTTCCTGATTCAACGTATTGATCTCGGTGATGTCGACATTGATCGACTCGACCACGGCCGTCTGCTCTTCGGTGGCGGTGGCCACCGACTGGTTCATGCCGTCGATCTCGCCAATGCGCTGGGTCACGCTGCCCAGGCGCTCGCCGGCCTGGTTGGCAATCCCCACACTGTGGTCGCTGTGCTGGCGGCTCTGGTTCATGGTGCTGACCGCCACTTGCGCGCCGGCCTGCAGCTCCTCGATCAGGCGCTGCACCTGCTGTGCCGACTCCTGGGTGCGGTGGGCCAGGTTGCGCACCTCGTCGGCCACCACGGCAAAGCCACGCCCGGCCTCGCCGGCACGGGCCGCTTCGATCGCGGCGTTGAGCGCCAGCAGGTTGGTCTGCTGGGAAATACCGCTGATCACATCGAGGATCTGGCCGATGTTGGCGGTGTGGGCATTGAGCGTCTCGATGTTGCCGCACGAGTCGCTGATCCGCGCCGACAACTGGTTCATCACATCGATGGTGCGCCCGACCACTTGCTGGCCATCCTCGGCAAGGCCACGCGCTTCGCTGGAATGTTGCGAGGCCAGCGCGGCGTTCTGGGCGATTTCCTGGGCGGCGGCGCCCAGCTCGTTGATGGCTGCCGCCACGCTGCTGGTACGGCTGGACTGCTGGTCGGCATTGTTGATCGAGGCATTCGAAGCGGTCACCACCTGGGCGGCCACGGCGTTGACCTGGCCGGTGGCCGAGGCCACTTCGCGGATCGACTCGTGAATACGCTCGACAAAGCGGTTGAACGATTGGCCAAGGCTGCCGAATTCATCCTGGGCGTGGATGGTCAGGCGTCGGGTCAGGTCGCCTTCGCCTTCGGCGATGTCGTGCATGGCACGGCCCATCAGGTGCAGTGGCTCCATCAGCACGCGAATTAGCAGGCCGAGCAGGGCGATGATGGCAACTACCGCGATGAAGGTGGCGATGATGGCGGAGGTGCGCAGCTCACCCAGCATGGCGAACGCTGCGTCCTGGTCGAGTACCAGGGCCACGTACCAGTCCGCCGACGGCACACCGTCGACGCGGGTGAAGCTGATGAACTGCTTGTGGCCATCGACTTCGACTTCCTTCAGGCCGCTGCCGATACGCGGCGTGTCCTGCGGGTAGATGTCGGCCAGGGTTTTCAGGGCCAGGTCGGCTTTGGGGTGGATGAGGATCTTGCCTTCGCCGTTGACGATGAAGGCATGGCCCTGGCCGTCGAAGTTCAGGGCGTTGATCAGGTTGCTGATGGTCTGCAGGTCGGTGTCGACGCCGCTGACGCCGATCAGCCGGCCCGCTTGCTGCACGGGGGTGGCCAGGGTGATCACCAGCTTGCCGGCCGAGGCCGAGATGTACGGCTCTGTGACAATGGTTTGGCCGCTGGCGCTGGCCGCCTTGTACCAGCCCCGCACCCGCGGGTCGTAGTCGGCGGGGCGGTTACCCACCGGTACCGACTGCATGCTACCGTCCTGGCCGCCGAAGTAGGTGAGCTGGAAGTTCTTGCCGTACACCGGCAAGGCCAGGCTGCGGTCCAGGCTGGCTTTGCCTGGCCCATCGACGGCAACTTGCTGGGCCAGTGAGTCGAGCAACTGGATACGGCTGTCGAGCCAGTTGCGGATGTTACCGGCGGTGAGGTTGCCCAGGTCCTGCAGGTTGGTCTGCGTGTCGCTGCGCAGGGACTGGCGTTGTCGGTAGTCGTTGAACAGCACGAAACAGGTAAAGGCAACGGCCACCACGAGGGCGGCGGCCAGCAGGATCTTGTGGCTGAACTTGAGGTTCTTGGTCATTTTTCTGGTCTGCACAAGGCAAGGCATAGGAGGGCGCTGTGGCAATGCGCCACAGCGTGCTCGCTGTGTCGTCGCGGCGCGGCAAAACATTAATCGTTTGCGCAGGTCCAGCCGACCAACGGCGTACGACTAAAGCGGTGTCGCCAGGGAACCAGGGAGGGTTTTTCCCGTCGAAGATCACTGCAGGCCACTCGCCTGTGTCTATTTTCCAGGAGTGTCCCTTCATGTCGTTGCGTTCCCTCGCCCTGTTGTCCTTGTGCGTCGTCCTGACTGCGTGCAGCAAGATCAATCAGGAAAACTATTCCAAGCTCAAGGCCGGCATGAACAAGGCCGAGGTCGAGCAACTGCTCGGCACGCCCACCGAGTGCTCTGGCGCGCTGGGCATGAGCAGCTGTACCTGGGGGGACGAGAAGAGCTTCATCAGCGTGCAATACGCGGCCGACAAGGTACTGATCTACTCCGGGCAGGGCCTCAAATGAGGCGTCTGCACGTACTGCTGGGGCTGTGCCTGGTCATGCTGCTGGGGGGCTGTGCCACCTCCGCCACGGACCCGCTGGCGCCGAAGACCGCCGGTAATGTCGACCTCAAGCGCTATCAGGGCAAGTGGTACGAGTTGGCGCGCCTGCCGATGAAGTACCAGGCCGAGTGCGCACAGTCCGAAGCGCATTACAACCTCAAGCCCGATGGCTCGTACGGCGTGCTCAACCGCTGCCGCACGGTGGGGGATGAATGGCTGCGCGCCGAGGGGCACGCCAACATCCAGGAGCCGGGGCATACCGACAGGCTGTGGGTGGAGTTCGACAACTGGTTTACCCGCCTGGTACCGGGCGTGGCCAAAGGCGAGTACTGGATACTGTACGTGGACGACCACTACCGCACGGCGATCGTCGGCAGCCCGGACCGCAAGTACCTGTGGATCCTGTCGCGCACGCCGACACTGCCGGTGTGGGAGCGCGAGAGCCTGATGTCCAAGGCCCGCCAGCAGGGCTATGACACCAGCCGCTTGATCTGGCGTACGCCGGACAAGCAGATCGTGCAGATGCATTGATAAGACGGGGGCCGCTTTAGCGGCCCCTCTGCATTCAGCCCAGTAGCGCTCGCAACACGGCGGCAAACGCCTGCCGGCTTTCCTCTTCATGGGCGTGCTGCCCTTGGCGCACTACCCATTTGCCATTGACCATCACATCCCGCACCTGACGGTCGCCGCCCGCGAACAGCCAGCGGTTGAGAATGCCGTCACCCTCGGCCATGGCGATATACGGGTCCTGCCCATCCAGCACCAGCCAGTCGGCCCGCTTGCCTACTGTCAGCTCGCCGACGGCTTGCCCCAGCGCCTGCGCCCCGCCGACCAGTGCGGCGTCATACAGCGTGCGCCCGACCATTGGCTGGTCGCCACGGTACAGCCGGTTACGCCGCTGATCCCGCAGGCGCTGGCCATATTCCAGCCAGCGCAGCTCCTCGACCACGCTCAGCGACACATGGCTGTCCGAACCAATGCCCATGCGCCCGCCCTGGGCCAGGAAATCCACCGCCGGGAAGATGCCGTCGCCCAGGTTAGCTTCGGTGGTCAGGCACAGCCCGGCCACTGCGCCACTGCGCGCCATGGCCGTGACTTCGTCGGCTTCGGCGTGGGTGGCGTGCACCAGGCACCAGCGGCGGTCCACTTCGACATGTTCGTACAGCCATTGCAGCGGCCGCAGCCCGCTCCAGGCCAGGCAGTCGTCGACTTCCTTCTGCTGTTCGGCGATGTGGATATGAATCGGGCAGTGTTGATTGCCGGCCGCCAGCACCTCGGCGATCTGACCGGGCGTGACTGCGCGCAGCGAGTGGAAGCACAGGCCCAGCTGCTGCGCGGGTTGTGCCGCCAGCACTGGCGCCAGCTGCGCCTGCAGTTGCAGGTACTGTTCGGTGGAGTTGATGAAGCGCCGTTGCCCTTCGTTCGGTGCCTGGCCGCCGAAACCGGCATGGCTGTACAGCACCGGCAGCAAGGTCAGGCCGATGCCGCTGCTGGCCGCAGCTGCACTGATGCGTCGAGACAGCTCGGCGGGGTCGGCGTAGGCCTTGCCCGCCTGGTCATGGTGCACGTAGTGGAATTCTGCCACCGAGGTGTAGCCGGCCTTGAGCATCTCGATATACAGCTGGCGGGCAATGACCTGCAGCTGCTCCGGGGTGATCTTGCCGACCAGCCGATACATCAGTTCACGCCAGGTCCAGAAGCTGTCATTGGGATTGCCCGCGACTTCCGCCAGCCCCGCCATGGCCCGCTGGAACGCGTGCGAGTGCAGGTTGGGCATGCCTGGCAGCAGCGGCCCGGCCAGGCGTTCGGCGCCGTCGGCCGAGGCGTCGGCTTCGATCCGGCTAAGCAAGCCATCACTGGAGACTTCGAAGCGGACGTTACTGGCCCAGCCCGTGGGCAGCAGGGCGCGTTCGGCAAAATAGGCGGACATCGGCAAAAATCCTGTTATTGTTTAACTTGTATATACATATACAGGCGTTTGCCTGCCGGGTAAACTGCGGCAAGCTACCGCTCATTCCATTGCCTAAGGACTCAACGCCGTGCCGACACCTCCTGTCTCCGCGCTGGTTGCCCAGATGGGCGAGGGCCCGGCGCCGCTGTATGCCCGGGTCAAGCAGATGATCATCCAGCAGATCGAAAACGGCAGCTGGCCACCGCATCACCGGGTGCCTTCGGAAAGCGAACTGGTCAGCGAGCTGGGCTTCAGCCGCATGACCATTAACCGCGCCTTGCGTGAACTCACCGCTGAAGGCCTGCTGGTGCGGATGCAGGGCGTGGGTACCTTCGTCGCCGAGCCCAAGTCCCGTTCGGCGTTGTTCGAGGTCAACAACATCGCCGACGAGATCGCCGGCCGTGGCCACCAGCATAGCTGCCAGGTGATCAAGCTGGCCGAGGAGGCCGCCGGTTCCGAGCGCGCCCTGGCCCTGGACATGCGTGAAGGGCAGCGGGTGTTCCACTCGTTGATCGTGCATTACGAGAATGGCGTGCCGGTGCAGATCGAAGACCGCTACGTCAACGCGGCGATTGCCCCCGAGTACCTCAAGCAGGACTTCACCCGGCAGACGCCTTATGCCTATTTGTCCCAGGTCGCGCCGCTGACCGAGGGCGAGCACGTGGTCGAGGCAATTCTTGCCGAGCCCGAAGAGTGCCGCCTGCTGCAGATCGAGCGCGGCGAGCCCTGCCTGCTGATCCGCCGTCGTACCTGGTCTGGCCGTCAGCCCGTGACGGCGGCGCGACTGATCCACCCTGGTTCCCGTCACCGCCTTGAAGGACGTTTCAGTAAATGACCCAGTTGCAGTTGCTGCGTGCGCAGGACTACCCGCGCATGCCTTGGAAGAACGGTGGCGGTTTCACCGAAGAGATCACCCGCGACAACGGCGAGGGGCTCGATGGCTTCGGCTGGCGCCTGTCGATCGCCGATATCGAGGAGTCGGGCGGGTTTTCCGTGTTCGCTGGCTACCAGCGGATCATCACCGTTCTTCAGGGCGACGGCATGCGTTTACTGGTCGACGACCAGGCCAGCCGGCCGTTGCTGCCGTTCGATGCCTTCGCCTTCAGTGGCGAGAGCCAGGTCAGCTGCAAACTGCTGGGTGGGGCGATCCGCGACTTCAACCTGATTTATGCGCCGCAGCGTTATCGGGCGCGGTTGCAGTGGTTTGACGGCTCCAGCCGGCTGTACAGCTCGGCGTCTACGGTGTTGCTGTTTGCTGCGAGCAATCAGGTTGAAGTGGCGATGGCTGGGGAATCGCACACGCTGGGTCTTTACGACTGCCTGCGGCTGGAGGGTAACGACGGGTTGCTGGGGCTGGATGTTCAAGGGCGGTTCTGCCTGATCGAACTCATTTCAAATTGAAATAGCTGGGGCTGCTGCGCAGCCCTTCGCGGGGCAAGCCCGCTCCTACAGGCCTGCGCAATACCTGTAGGAGCGGGCTTGCCCCGCGAAGGGCCGCACAGCGGCCCCTTCATGAATTCGGAGGAGTGGTCCGATAAATTTGGTTGTCCATGCTTGTACATACAAGTAAAGATGTGTTTGTATATTGACCACGACACAACTGCCCGCGGACAACCGCCGAGGACCTTCCCGTGACCGACAACAACAAATACCGTGACGTTGAAATCCGTGCCCCACGTGGCAACAAGCTGACCGCCAAGAGCTGGCTGACCGAAGCGCCACTGCGCATGCTGATGAACAACCTCGACCCGCAGGTCGCGGAAAACCCCAAAGAGCTGGTGGTGTATGGCGGCATCGGCCGCGCCGCGCGCAACTGGGCCTGCTACGACAAGATCGTCGAGACCCTCACCCGCCTGGAAGACGACGAAACCCTGCTGGTGCAGTCGGGCAAGCCGGTCGGCGTGTTCAAGACCCACAGCAACGCCCCGCGCGTACTGATCGCCAACTCCAACCTGGTGCCGCACTGGGCCAACTGGGAACACTTCAACGAACTGGACGCCAAGGGCCTGGCCATGTACGGCCAGATGACCGCCGGCAGCTGGATCTACATCGGCAGCCAGGGCATCGTCCAGGGCACCTACGAAACCTTCGTCGAAGCCGGCCGCCAGCACTACGGTGGCAGCCTGAAAGGCAAGTGGGTACTGACCGCCGGCCTCGGCGGCATGGGCGGCGCCCAGCCACTGGCGGCAACCCTGGCCGGCGCCTGCTCGCTGAACATCGAGTGCCAGCAGAGCCGCATCGACTTCCGCCTGGAAACCCGCTACGTCGACGAACAGGCCACTGACCTCGACGACGCCCTGGCACGCATTGCCAAGTACACCGCCGAAGGCAAGGCAATCTCCATCGCCCTGCACGGCAACGCCGCCGAAATCCTGCCAGAGCTGGTCAAGCGTGGCGTACGCCCGGACATGGTCACCGACCAGACCAGCGCCCACGACCCACTGAACGGCTACCTGCCAGCCGGCTGGACCTGGGAACAGTACCGCGACCGCGCGCAGACCGAGCCGGCTGCAGTGGTCAAGGCCGCCAAACAGTCGATGGCCGTGCACGTACAGGCCATGCTCGACTTCCAGAAGCAGGGTATCCCGACCTTCGACTACGGCAACAACATTCGCCAGATGGCCAAGGAAGAGGGCGTGGCCAACGCCTTCGATTTCCCAGGCTTCGTCCCGGCCTACATCCGCCCGCTGTTCTGCCGAGGCATCGGCCCGTTCCGCTGGGCGGCGCTGTCCGGTGATGCCGAAGACATCTACAAGACCGACGCCAAGGTCAAGGAACTGATCCCGGACGACGCCCACCTGCACCGCTGGCTGGACATGGCCCGCGAGCGCATCAGCTTCCAGGGCCTGCCGGCCCGTATCTGCTGGGTTGGCCTGGGCCTGCGCGCCAAGCTGGGCCTGGCCTTCAACGAAATGGTCCGCAGCGGCGAACTGTCGGCGCCGGTGGTGATCGGCCGTGACCACCTGGACTCAGGTTCGGTGTCCAGCCCCAACCGCGAAACCGAAGCCATGCGCGACGGCTCCGACGCCGTTTCCGACTGGCCACTGCTCAACGCCCTGCTCAACACCGCAGGCGGCGCCACCTGGGTTTCGCTGCACCACGGCGGCGGCGTGGGCATGGGCTTCTCCCAGCACTCGGGCATGGTCATCGTCTGCGACGGTACCGACGAAGCCGCCGAGCGTATCGCTCGCGTGCTGACCAACGACCCAGGGACCGGCGTGATGCGCCACGCCGATGCCGGTTACGACATCGCCATCGACTGCGCCAAAGAGCAGGGCCTTGACCTGCCAATGATCACGGGCTGATCGCTGCGCTTTGAGTGATACTGAACAATAAGAGGGGCCTGCGGGCCCCTGACAGAATTGGAGTAGCGAAGTGACCGTACTGACCCTCAAGCCCGGCACCCTGACCCTGGCCCAGCTGCGCGCCATCCACGCCGCGCCCGTGCGCCTGCAACTGGACGCCAGTGCCGGCCCAGCCATCGACGCCAGCGTCGCCTGTGTCGAGCAGATCATTGCCGAAGACCGTACTGCCTACGGCATCAACACCGGTTTTGGCCTGCTGGCTTCGACCCGCATCGCCAGCCACGACCTCGAGAACCTGCAGCGCTCGCTGGTGCTGTCCCACGCTGCCGGTATTGGTGCGCCGCTCGACGACGCCCTGGTGCGGCTGATCATGGTCCTCAAGATCAACAGCCTCAGCCGTGGTTTCTCCGGTATCCGCCGCAAGGTCATCGATGCGCTGATCGCCCTGGTCAATGCCGAGGTCTACCCGCACATTCCGCTCAAGGGCTCGGTCGGCGCTTCCGGCGACCTGGCACCGCTGGCGCACATGTCGCTGGTGCTGTTGGGCGAAGGCAAGGCCCGTCACCAGGGCCAGTGGCTGTCGGCTACCGAAGCCCTGGCGGTCGCCGGCCTCGAGCCGCTGACCCTGGCTGCCAAGGAGGGCCTGGCCCTGCTCAACGGCACCCAGGCTTCCACCGCCTACGCCCTGCGTGGCCTGTTCCAGGCGGAAGACCTGTATGCCGCCGCCATCGCCTGCGGTGGCCTGAGCGTCGAAGCGGCACTGGGTTCGCGTTCGCCGTTCGATGCACGTGTTCACGAAGTGCGTGGTCAGCGTGGCCAGATCGATACCGCTGCCTGCTTCCGCGACCTGCTGGGTGACTCCAGCGAAGTGTCGCTGTCGCACAAGAACTGCGACAAGGTCCAGGACCCGTACTCGCTGCGTTGCCAGCCACAGGTGATGGGCGCCTGCCTGACCCAGATCCGCCAGGCCGCCGAAGTGCTGGGCATCGAAGCCAACGCCGTGTCGGACAACCCGTTGGTGTTCGCCGCCGAAGGCGACGTGATTTCCGGTGGCAACTTCCACGCCGAGCCGGTGGCCATGGCCGCCGACAACATCGCCCTGGCGATCGCCGAAATCGGTTCGCTGAGCGAACGCCGCATCTCGCTGATGATGGACAAGCACATGTCCCAGCTGCCGCCGTTCCTGGTGGAAAACGGCGGGGTCAACTCTGGCTTCATGATCGCCCAGGTCACCGCAGCCGCCCTGGCCAGCGAGAACAAAGCCTTGTCGCACCCGCACAGTGTCGATAGCCTGCCGACCTCGGCCAACCAGGAAGACCACGTGTCGATGGCCCCGGCTGCTGGCAAGCGCCTGTGGGAAATGGCCGAGAACACCCGTGGCGTGCTGGCCATCGAATGGCTGGGTGCGTGTCAGGGGCTGGACCTGCGCAAAGGCCTGAAGACTTCGGCCAAGCTGGAGCAGGCGCGTCAGGCGCTGCGTCGTGAAGTGCCGCACTACGACCGTGACCGCTTCTTCGCACCGGACATCGAGGCAGCCGTCGAGCTGCTGGCCAAGGGCAGCCTGACCGGGCTGCTGCCTGCTGGTGTCCTGCCTAGCCTGTGATGCCCCCGGGGCCGCTATGCGGCCCATTCGCGGGACAAGTCGGATCGCCGCACCGCCGCTCCTGCAGAGGCAACGCTCTCCTGTAGGAGCGGGCTTGTCCCGCGAAAAGGGCTGCAAAGCAGCCCCCATCGACCTCACGACCACAAAAACAATTTAAGGACGTGACATGCAACAAGCTCAAGGTCTCAAGCGCGGGCTAACGGCCCGCCACATCCGTTTCATGGCCCTTGGTTCCGCCATCGGCACCGGCCTGTTCTACGGCTCCGCTTCGGCCATCCAGATGGCCGGCCCGGCTGTGCTGCTGGCGTACCTGATCGGCGGCGCTGCGGTGTTCATGGTCATGCGCGCCCTCGGCGAGATGGCCGTGCACAACCCGGTGGCCGGCTCCTTCGGCCACTACGCCACCACCTACCTCGGCCCCATGGCCGGCTTCATCCTCGGCTGGACCTACGCCTTCGAGATGGTCATCGTGGCCATCGCCGACATCACTGCCTTCGGTATCTACATGGGCTTCTGGTTCCCGGAAGTGGCCCGCTGGATCTGGGTACTGGGCATCGTCTTCGTGATCGGCGGCCTCAACCTGTGCAACGTCAAGGTGTTCGGCGAAATGGAGTTCTGGTTGTCGCTGCTCAAGGTCGGCGCCATCGTGGCGATGATCCTGGCCGGCCTTGGCATCATGGCCTTCGGTTTCAGCCAGGTGAGCGGCGAGCATGCCGTGGGCCTCGGCAACCTGATCGAGCATGGCGGTTTCATGCCCAATGGCATCGGCGGCCTGATCGCATCGTTCGCCGTGGTGATGTTTGCCTTTGGTGGCATCGAGATCATCGGCGTCACCGCAGGTGAAGCCAAGGACCCACAGCGCGTCATCCCCAAGGCGATCAACGCCGTGCCGCTGCGCATCCTGCTGTTCTACGTGCTGACCCTGTTCGTGCTGATGTGCCTGTACCCATGGCCGCAGATCGGCAGCGAAGGCAGCCCGTTCGTGCAGATCTTCAGCCATCTGGGCATTGGCTCCGCCGCCGCCGTGCTGAACATCGTGGTGATCTCGGCCGCCATCTCGGCGATCAACAGCGACATCTTCGGCGCCGGCCGCATGATGTACGGTCTGGCGCAGCAAGGCCATGCACCGCGCAGCTTCGGCAAACTGTCGAAACACGGCGTGCCATGGATGACCGTGGTAGTGATGGGTGCGGCGCTGCTGGTCGGCGTGCTGCTTAACTACCTGATCCCGGAAAACGTGTTCCTGCTGATCGCTTCCATCGCCACCTTCGCGACCGTGTGGGTGTGGTTGATGATCCTGGTCACCCAGGTGGCCATGCGCCGCAGCATGAGCCCTGAAGAAGCGGCCCAGCTGAAGTTCCCGGTACCGTTCTGGCCTTACGGCCCGGCGATGGCCATTGCCTTCATGGTGTTCATTTTCGGTGTGCTCGGTTACTTCCCGGATACCCAGGCGGCCTTGCTGGTCGGCGTGGTCTGGGTGGTGTTCCTGGTGGCGTCCTACCTGCTGTGGTGCAAGCCGCGCGCAGGCAAGCACGTGCCGGTCGAGATGCACCGCTAGTCAAGGAGATTGCACATGAGAACCCTCTGGCAGCACTGCCACGCGGCCACCCTGGCCGAGGGCCGCTACTCGATCATCGAGGACGCGGCCATCGTCACCAGCGCCGGGCTGATCGAATGGATCGGCCCCCGCGCCGAGCTGCAGCCGTTCGATGTCGACCGCACGGTGGACCTGGGCGGCGCCTGGGTCACCCCAGGGCTGATCGATTGCCACACCCATGCAGTATTCGGCGGCAACCGTAGTGGCGAGTTCGAACAGCGCCTGCAGGGCGTGAGCTATGCCGAGATCGCCGCCCAGGGCGGCGGTATCGCCAGCACCGTGCGGGCCACCCGCGCGGCCAGCGAGGACGAACTGTTCGCCAGTGCGCGTCAGCGGGTTCAGGCGTTGATGCGCGATGGCGTTACCACCATCGAGGTCAAGTCCGGCTACGGCCTTGACCTGGCCAACGAGCGCAAGATGCTGCGCGTGGCCCGTCGCCTGGCCGACGAGCTGCCATTGGCCGTGCGCGCTACCTGCCTGGCCGCCCATGCCTTGCCGCCGGAGTACGCCGGCCGTTCTGACGACTACATCGTCCACATCTGCGACGAAATGCTGCCCGCCCTGGCGGCCGAAGGTCTGGTGGATGCGGTGGACGCCTTCTGCGAACACCTGGCGTTTTCGCCGGCACAGGTCGAAAAGGTGTTCATCAAGGCACATGAACTGGGCCTGCCGGTGAAGCTGCATGCCGAGCAGCTGTCGTCGCTGCACGGCTCCAGCCTGGCAGCGCGCTACCAGGCGTTGTCGGCCGACCACCTGGAGTTCATGACCGAGGAAGATGCCATCGCCATGGCCGCCGCCGGCACGGTTGCCGTGCTGCTGCCGGGCGCTTTCTACTTCCTGCGCGAAACCCAGTTGCCGCCGATGGACGCCCTGCGTCGCCATGGTGTGAAGATTGCCCTGGCCAGTGACCTCAACCCGGGCACCTCGCCTGGGTTGTCGCTGCGCCTGATGCTGAACATGGGCTGCACGCTGTTCCGCATGACCCCGGAAGAAGCCCTGGCCGGGGTCACGCTGCATGCCGCCACGGCACTTGGCCTGGGGGACAGCCACGGTTCCCTGGAGGTCGGCAAGGTCGCCGACTTCGTCGCCTGGCAGATCGCCCGTCCCGCCGACCTGGCCTACTGGCTGGGCGGTGACCTGCCCAAGCGCGTGGTGCGCAAGGGCCACGAAATTTCCAACTGAGCGAGGCACGATGGACAAGGTACTGAGTTTTCACCAAGGCCGCCTGCCGCTGCTGATCAGCATGCCCCATGCCGGCCTGCGGCTGAGCGACGCCGTGCGCGACGGCCTGGTCGACCAGGCGCGCAGCCTGCCGGACACTGATTGGCACATTCCACGGTTGTACGACTTTGCCCGCGAGATGGGCGCCAGTGTCGTGGCGGCGGAGTATTCGCGCTTCGTCATCGACCTGAACCGCCCGGATGACGACAAACCGTTGTATGCCGGTGCGACTACCGGCTTGTACCCAGGCACGTTGTTCGAGGGCGAGCCGCTGTTCAAGGATGGCCTGGAGCCGACCGGCGAGCAGCGCAAGCAATACCTGGAGCAGATCTGGCGCCCTTACCACGATACGATCCGCAGCGAGCTGGACCGCTTGCGCGAGCAGTTTGGTTACGCATTGCTGTGGGACGCCCATTCGATCCGGTCACTGATCCCGCACCTGTTCGACGGCAAGTTGCCGGACTTCAACCTGGGCACTTTCAATGGTGCCAGTTGCGATCCGGCACTGGCCGAGCGCCTGCAAGGCGTATGTGCCAACGCGCCAGGCTACAGCCATGTGCTCAATGGCCGCTTCAAGGGCGGGCATATCACCCGGCATTATGGTGACCCGGTTAACCACATCCATGCGGTGCAACTGGAGCTGGCGCAGAGCACCTACATGGAAGAGGCCGAGCCTTTCGCCTACCGCGAAGACTTGGCGCAGCCCACCCAGCAGGTGCTGCAACAGCTGTTGCAGGCACTGCTGGCATGGGGCAAAGAGCGATATGGGCGGTAATTTCCGCCTGTGAAAGTGGCGACGCGATGCAGGCCATGCGCGTCGCCGCGCTTCTAGGTCAGTTGTTGTTGATCTGGGCTATGGTGAGCTCACGCAGCAGCTCCAGTTCTTCCTGGTTCTTATCGTTTTGCAGGCCCTGCTGCAGGTTCAGTTCGTCCTGAAGCGAGTGGTTTTCATTGGCCAGTTGCAGCACCCGCAGGCGGTAACGGGCTTCGATTTCGGCGAAGCGCTCGCTGAATTCGGCGCGCAGGCGTGCGGCCCAGTCCGTGTTCGCCAGCATGTAGTTCACCAGTGTGTCGCTCAGTTCACTTCGCCGGACCTTTTCCAGAACGCCGGACAACTCGTCACGCGCCAGGTTCGCGGCCCCCCGAAAGCGCATGCTGTCGGCGATCGGCAGGTCCAGTTCCCTGGCCAGCTCTCGGCGGTAAGCCAGGCGTACCGAAACCAGGTCACCCGTGCCGGAGCGCTGGTTGGCCAGTATCTCCAGCTGTTCGATCCGGAACAGTTGCAACAGCCGACGCCGCAGTGTTTGCAGGGTGTCGCCAGCGTCGATCAACAAACGCTGGCTCATCAAGTACAGCTCGATATTGTTGAATTCCTGCAACGCGCCGTCATGGCAGGTTTGCGAGCCGGTTTCCGGGTCGGGCAGGGCAGTCGCAGCGATGGCTTCCATGATGGGGCGTTCGGTTTCGTTGCTCGCAGCCACCACCAGCATGATGCGCACCCGCTCGCAGAAGCTGGCCTGGGTATTCGGGTCGACATAGGGCGCGGCATTTTGCAAACGGCCTGCCAGGCGCAAGAGGTCGCTGCCTTCAAGGGTCTTCCAGCAGTCCCGCAATGCTTCGTTCTGCGCTTCACCGCCGCGCGCCCAGGCTTCAACCCTGGGTGTATCGTCACCTAACAGCGGGAAGTGCGGGTGCTCAAGTGAGCCTTCGCTTGAGGAATCGACAAACTGCAGATTGCCGGGGATATCCAGGGCGAAGGAGTAACTGTGCTGGCTGTCCGAGAATGCGCGCACGCGCAGGATGGTATCGAGTGGCAATGGGTTGTCGAACAAGGCGATTGAAGTGATCGGCATGGGATTGCTCAAGTTCGACAGGATGTGGTCGGGCAGCTGACTGATGTTGTTCGAACTCAGGTCCAGCAGTTCCAGCGGCAATAGGCTGTCGCACCAGCTTGGCCAGGCCTGCAGGTTCATGTTGGTCAGCCCCAGCGACTGCAGGTTGTTGGATAGCCGCGCGGGCACCTGGCTGATGTTGCCCACGCGGTTGCCGGACAGGTCGAGTGTGGTCAGGTGATCGAGCCCGGCGAAGGTTTCCAGCATCGCCTGATCGACTTCCAGGCCCATGTTGAGAAATTCCAGGTAGGTGAGTTGAGGAAGGCGTGCCAAGGCAGAAGCCAGCGGGGCTGTGGCAGCCTGGTGGGCATCAATGGTCAATCGGGTCACATTGGGGAAGCGGCGCAGCAGCTCATCGAGCTGTGATGCGCTGCCACGTAAGCGGGTCAGGGTCATTGCATGTACGCGCTCGCCGAAGAACGGAGGCAGCCGCCGGGGGAAATGCTCGATGGCAACATCCTCAAGATGCAGGCGCAAGTGGAGCTGGCCTTGTTCCTGCTGTTCCCAGAAGTGGCTGACCGCGCTTTGGATACGTTGCCTGTCCGCCAGTGCCGCTTGGGTCAGCGGGTTGCTCGAACTGGAGGCCTGCGCCCAGCCATCGATCGCATCGCGCATTTGTTGCCGCTCGCTGCGGATGCGGGCGAGTTGCTCAGCGAGTACGGCAGGTTGGTCCGTGGTGATCCCGGACAGGTCGATACGCTCATTCAGCAGCAAGCGCTGCAAGTGGCTTTGATTGATCTCGTTACCCTGCAGTGAGATCACTGGTGGGGCGGCCAGTGTGTCTGCTTCGTGTAGCAGGAACGAGGGCAACGACCTGAGGTTGTTGTCGCGCATGGAGAGGTGTGCGATACGCGCAAGGGCATCGCTGCCAATGCCGATGGGCCACTGGGTCAACTGCATCTGGTTCAGGCCTAGGTAGTCCAGGGTCAGCTCGTGGAAACTGGGGCTGTTGTTCTGCGCCAGGCGATTGCCACTCAAGTCCAGGTACCTCAGCTGACCAAGGCCGGACAGCAGGTTGAGGTCGCTGTCTGAAAGCGTCATGTTCTGGTTGGTCATCGCCAGCCGCTGCAAGGCGGGCAAGCGCTCGGTGATGGTGGGAATGCTGAACAGGAAAGAAGAGGGCGTTGCCCCGGGGTCATAAGGTCGGCTGATTTCCAGCGATTCGACGCGTGGCAACTGCTCGAGCAGGCGATTCAGCAGGCGCTCGTTTTGCCTCCAGCCTGCCAGCGTTCTTGATGGCAGGTCGATCAGGCTCAAGCTGCGCACGCGTGCGTTGAAAAATGCGGGCAAGGTCAAGGGGATGTCGGCCAGTGGAACGCGGGTGATACGAAGTTCGGTCCCATGCCCGGCGCTGTCGTCCAGGGCCGAGTCGTACCAGTGTTGCATGATCGAGTCACGCAAGCTGTCATAGTCGTGCGCAGCCTGGTCGGTCGCCGGTGAAATGGCTTCGCTCCAGTCGTCCAGCCGGCTTTGCAGTTCATTGCGCTGCTCCAGCAAGGTCTGCAGATGTTCGAGAATCTGCAGGTTTGTACGGCCGTGGCCGGAAAGCATCAGCAGAATCTGGTCCGCTGACCGGCCGGTACGTGTGACGAGCCCCGTGGCTTCGACGGCTTCCAGCAGGCGCAGGCGGGTGACGCCCTGTGTGGCCGCGCCGCCACCACTGAGCCGGTAGCCCACGCGGCCATTGGCCAGGCGCATGGGCGAGCGGTAGCCGGGCCGCACTGGCTGCATGCCCAGTAGCCTCCTCAAGGCCGGGCGGGGTAGCAAGGGGCTCTCCTGTACAAGGCGCTGTAGCGCCTGCTCATCGGTGATACCCATGCCTGTCATGGCTATCGGCAGCGCCTCATGCAAGGCAGCGTAAAGGCTTGGATAGGGGGTGATCGCTGCATTCGGTTGGCTATCGTCATGGACGATGTACCCAGCCTCGGCATGGGTGATGGTTTTGTGCGGGCGCCCATCCAAAGGCCCCAGCTCTTGTTCCTGAGCGGGCCATGACAGACGCTGCAGTAGCCTCACCCGGGTTTCGGCGGGCCAGCCTGGCAAGTGCGCCAACGTATGCATGATCAACCGGTCGCTGTCCCAGTTCGGCACGCAGCTCAGGTACAGCCCTTCGTAGGCGCGGGCCAGGCGAAGCTGTTGCCGGTAGAGGCGAATTTCTTCGCCGAGGCGCAGGGGCACCTTGCCCTCGCCGAGCATCTGCAACTCGCTGGCGCTGGCGGCGCGTATCAGTTCATTGCTGACTACGGCTGGCAGTTGCGGATACATCCGCTGGATGACTTCGGCACCCGGCACCGGCACCGCCGGCAGTTTCGCGTAAGCCCTGGCAAACTCGGCTGGTCTGGCGCTGATGGTGGGTAGTTGCCGGATCGTTTCGTCGAGCTTGAAGCGCGCCAGGGTGTCTTCCAGCAAGGCCGGCAGCCGCTGGTTCTCGGCCAGGGCCCTGCGCAGTTGGTTTTCGTCTGCGCCGCTGATGGCGATGATGCGTTGTAGCGTTGCTTCGTCGAAGTGCGCGCTCAGGTGCCCGATACGGCGCAACAGGGTCATGCCCGACCAGCTCAGCGGTCTATCCGTGCCGAGCAACCAGGCCCCGGCGCCGTTGTGCCGCAGTGGCGGCTGGTAGCGGCGAGGGTTTTGCGGGTGCTGCAGGCGGTATTCGTCGGTAGCTGCTGCCTGTTCGACAATGTACCGATCACCCTGCAGCACCAGCCAGCGCCTGCCGTTGTGCTGACGAAGGCCGAGTTCGTCCGCTGCCAGTCCGTCGGGCAACACTTCGGTGCTCCGGTAGGGCGCGAGGTCGGGTTTCCACAGGCGCATCTGGCCGTCGGGCGTTTCGACGTTTTCCAGCTCCTCGATGAATGAGGGCGTTTCTACAGGAATACGCTCTATTTCTGGATCCTGATCATCAGGCTCTTCTATCACAGGCCCTTCCTGGCCAGCGCCGGCTTCGCCCCCCGATGCACCTCGCAATGCCTTGGCCGCCACGGTGAGGGCTGTCATGACCGCCACATTCTCGATCACATCGACCATGTAACCGTAAGCGGTATCGCGCTCGTCATTCTCCCAGGCTTCGATACCCTCATACACCTCATGGGCTAACTGAGCCACGCACACGGCAAGCATCACCTCGCCCAACCCGGGTACGAAAAAGCCGGCGATGTTCAGGGCGCTCAGCACGCGACCGGCAATCAGTTCCCGATGTGCCTGGGCGGTGCGTCGGTCGACGACTTCGGTCGGGGTTGCGTGGAACAGCACATCCATTTCATGGCGCTGGGACTTCTGAAACGCCATCACACCCTGGAATGCGTGGCTGAAAGGCCTTTTGACCGGGTACAGGGTGGCGTGCAGATCAGGAACACGCTCCTGCACGCCGCGAACACTCCAGCTGATGGGCGTCAGCCGGTCCTTCAGGCGGGTGATGATCGCCGCTTTGTCGCGGTCGGCGATGTGCATGTCCAAGTAGCCAATATTGGCCTGGAGCCTGTCACGCAGCTCTGCCTGCAAGGATTGCTGGCTGGCGAACTCCTTGAGGGGCGCCGCGCTGTCCTCCGGAATGTACAGCGCCACGGCCTGATGACCTTCGGTTTGCAGGCTGATGACCACCACTCCGGTCAATTCAGCTTCCCACAAGTCGAGCAAGCTGAACGCTACAGGCGAGCCATTCACTGGCGCCTGGTCAAGCGGTGCGGCAAGGGCCGCAGTGTAAAACGCCTCGCTGATATCGCCCTTGAGGCGGGCGAAGTGCAGCGATTGCCTGAATGCCGAGACCTCGGCACGCCCCAGGGTTTGATAAACAGCCAATGCGGCTTCATCGGCACTGAGTGCTGTCGTGGCCGCAGGGTAGTAGATGGCATGTACGCGCTCATGGTACTTGCCGCCTATATCCAGGGTGCGGCACAAGCCGGCGAAGTCTTCGGCGTTTATGGGCAGTGCGTTGCTGATCGGCGTAGTGCCCATGAAGCGCCGGTGATCGAGGATGACCGACTTTTTCAGCAAGGCGGCGGGCGCATCCATGCCGTGCTCGTCAGAGGAGGGCTGGTCGAAGTTGTTCAGGGCGCAGTGCAGCAGCGAACGGGTGGCCCGGTTGACAGCCAGGCGACTGTCGGCCGCATTGGTTATGTCGATCAGGCGGGCATCGACCAAGTGGGTCTTGCGTACATCCAGGTCGAGTCTGAACCGTTGCTTGATGGCTCCGGTCAGTTCCTGGATGGCGAAGGTCTCCAGTTCGGGAAGCTGTTCGAACAGCTTGTGCACCTGCGCCTGGTGCTCGCGGTGGCGCGCATGCTCTTCCTGCCAGGCCTTGGCGATCTCCGGTTGTTGCTGGATAGCCGTTGCAAGCCAGGCAGGTGCCTGTTGCCAGTCATGCAATGTGCGACGGATTTCTGGAGGGGCATGCTTGAGCCAGAGAGGGATCTTGCCCTCGATGGTGGTGTAATGAGCGCCAGGCGCGCCAGTGACTGCAGTCGGCATGGGGAGGCCCTTGCTGGATATGGGGCAAGCGACTATCGCTGGCCCCTCTGGCCTGGGCGAGGTAGATATGTGTGCCTTCCTGAGCAGCTGCATCAGCGAGGACGGTGCTCAAAGCGCAATTCAGGTTTATGATGGCCCACGGCCGAACCAAACCTCACACGGAGTGCGCAATGCAGACCCTCTACCCGCAGATCAAACCCTACGCCCGGCACGATCTGGCCGTGGAAGCGCCGCATGTGCTGTATGTCGATGAAAGCGGCTCGCCGGAAGGTCTGCCTGTGGTCTTCATCCACGGTGGCCCGGGCGCGGGCTGTGATGCCCAGAGCCGTTGCTACTTCGACCCCAACCTGTACCGCATCATCACCTTCGACCAGCGCGGCTGTGGCCGCTCCACGCCGCACGCGAGCCTGGAGAACAACACCACCTGGCACCTGGTCGAAGACCTTGAGCGCATCCGCAAGCACCTTGGTATCGACAAATGGGTGCTGTTCGGCGGTTCCTGGGGCTCGACCCTGGCCCTGGCCTACGCCCAGACCCACCCCGAACGCGTGCACGGCCTGATCCTGCGTGGCATCTTCCTGTGCCGACCGCAGGAAATCGAGTGGTTCTACCAGGAAGGTGCCAGCCGCATGTTCCCGGACTACTGGCAGGACTACATCGCGCCGATTCCGCCGGAAGAGCGTGGTGAACTGGTCAAGGCCTTCCACAAGCGTCTGACCGGCAACGACCAGATCGCCCAGATGCATGCGGCCAAGGCCTGGTCCACCTGGGAAGGCCGCACCGCAACGTTGCGCCCGAATCCGCTGGTGGTCGACCGCTTCTCCGAGCCACAGCGCGCGCTGTCGATCGCCCGCATCGAATGCCACTACTTCATGAACAATGCGTTCCTGGAGCCCGACCAGCTGATTCGCGACATGCCGAAGATCGCTCACCTGCCGGCGGTGATCGTGCATGGCCGCTACGACGTGATCTGCCCGCTGGACAACGCCTGGGCGCTACACCAGGCCTGGCCGAACAGCGAGCTGAAGGTCATCCGTGATGCTGGGCATGCTGCCTCCGAGCCAGGCATCACCGATGCCCTGGTGCGTGCAGCCGATCAGATGGCCCGCCGTCTGCTCGACCTGCCGCTGGAAGAAGCATGAGGGGTTTGCTGCAACGCGTGCGTGGTGCACGCGTGGAGGTCGGCGGGGAAATCGTCGGTGCCATTGACCAGGGGTTGCTGGTGTTGGTGGCCGTCGAGCCTGAAGATACCCATGAGCATGCCGACAAGCTGTTGCACAAGCTGCTGAACTATCGGGTGTTCAGCGACGATCAGGGCAAGATGAACCTGTCGCTCAAGGATGTCGGTGGCGGCCTGCTGCTGGTCTCCCAGTTCACCCTGGCGGCTGATACCCGCAGCGGCATGCGCCCGAGCTTCTCGACAGCAGCGCAACCGGCGCTCGGGGCCGAATTGTTCGACTATCTTTTGAGCAAGGCTCGCAGCCAGCATGCCGATGTAGCAAGCGGGCGCTTCGGCGCGGACATGCAGGTGCACCTGGTCAATGATGGCCCTGTGACATTCTTGTTACAAATATGAGGTCGAAAAACCCTTTGTTTATAGGAAAACAAGGGGTTTTGTACGATAAATAGTTAGTCCACACTGATGCGTTGTAACGCATCCTGCTGGATAATCGCGCGCTGCGTGAGCCTGCGTTCGCAGGTTCGTTTCACTCTGACTCGAGCATTGTCTGGACCTGTTTGGGGAATCATTACGCCCTCATGGGGTCCGAACAGTGCTCGCCAACCCGGCATTTTTCGCTGGCCGTTGGTTTCATGATCTGTTTTCGGCGAGGGTTGCTCGTGATTGTTAGTCCCCAAAAAGCATCAAGAATCCCCGGCACCGGGCTGCGCAAGGCCCTGATGGCCAGTGTGGCACTGGTCGGCCTGATGAGCGCGGGCCAGCTGTGGGCATTCAATCTTGACGATGTTGCAGCCAAGGCAAAGGATCTGGCCGGCCAGAAGTACGAGGCACCGAAAAGCAATCTGCCGGCGATTTTCCGTGACATGAAATTCGCTGACTATCAGAAAATTCATTTCCTGCAGGAGAAGGCGGAGTGGGCCAAGGACAAGACCCCCTTCAAGCTGTCCTTCTACCATCAGGGCATGCACTTCGACACCCCGGTGAAGATCAACGAGATCACGGCCACCAAGGTCGAGGAAATCAAGTACGACCCGAGCCGCTTCGAGTTCGGTGACGTGCCGCACGACCCGGATACCGTCAAGAACCTCGGTTACGCCGGTTTCCGCGTGCTCTACCCGATCAACAAGGCCGACAAGCAGGACGAGATCATGACCCTGCTGGGGGCCAGCTATTTCCGCGTGGTCGGCAAGGGCCATGTGTATGGCCTGTCGGCCCGTGGCCTGGCCATCGACACCGCGCTGCCGTCGGGCGAAGAGTTCCCGCGCTTCACCGAGTTCTGGGTCGAGAAGCCCAAGCCGGCCGACAAGCACCTGGTGATCTACGCCCTGCTGGATTCGCCACGCTCTACCGGCGCCTACAAGCTGATCCTGCGCCCGGGCAGCGACACCGTGGTCGACGTGCAATCGCGGGTGTTCCTGCGTGACCAGGTCAGCCGCCTGGGTATCGCCCCGCTGACCAGCATGTTCCTGTTCGGCCCCAACCAGCCGTCCAAGGTGCTGAACTATCGCCCGGCCCTGCATGACTCCGAAGGCCTGTCGATTCACGCCGGTAACGGCGAGTGGCTGTGGCGCCCGCTGAACAACCCGAAACACCTGGCCGTGAGCAACTTCAGCGTCGAGAACCCGCGTGGTTTCGGCCTGATGCAGCGTCAGCGCGCCTTCAGCGACTTCGAAGACCTCGACGACAACTACCAGAAGCGCCCGAGCGCCTGGATCGAGCCAAAAGGTGACTGGGGCAAGGGCACCGTCGATCTGGTCGAGATCCCGACTGCCGACGAGACCAACGACAACATCGTTGCCTTCTGGAGCCCGGAAAAGCTGCCTGAGCCAGGCAAGCCGTTCGAGTACGCCTACCGCCTGCACTGGACCATCGACGAGCAGCAGTTCCAGGCCCCTGAGCTGGGCTGGGTCAAGCAGACCCTGCGCTCCACCGGTGACGTCAAGCAGTCCAACCTGATCCGCCAGCCAGACGGCAGCGTCGCCTTCCTGGTCGACTTCGCCGGCCCGGCACTTGCTGCCCTGCCGGAAGACACCGCGGTGCGCAGCCAGATCAGCGTTGGCGACAATGCCGAGGTGGTCGAGAACAATCTGCGCTACAACCCGGAGACCAAGGGCTGGCGCCTGACCCTGCGCTTGAAGATCAAGGAAGCCAACAAGTCCACCGAAATGCGCGCTGCGCTGGTGCGTGACGTGCCGGTCGAGCCGGCCAAGCCTGCTGCCGAGACCAAGCAGGAAAAGGCTGCGGCCAAGCACGCCAAGCATGAGAAGACCGCCAAGGCGGAACCAGCCAAGGCCGAACAACCTGCCGCCGATGCGGCGTCCACCAACGGGACCCCGGCCACCACCGAAAAAGTGCTGACCGAGACCTGGAGCTATCAGTTGCCTGCCGATGAGTGACTCGAACGCAAGGCCAGTATCGCTTGGCGAGTACCTGGCTCACCTCCCACTGAGCGACGAGCAGCGGGCAGAACTTGCCGGCTGCACCTCGTTCAGTGAGCTGCACCAACGTCTGGCGGCCAACCCGGCCGCCAACGCCACCGAGGCCGTGCAGGCCTCGGTCGGCCCGCGCCTGACCGTGGGCAGCGCCGCCGAGCTGGAAGACGCCGAAATGCTCGGTGTCGACGGCAGCGGCCGCCTGTGCCTGAAGATCGCGCCGCCGATCAAGCGCACCAAGGTCGTGCCCGAGCCATGGCGCACCAACGTCCTGATCCGCATGTGGCGGCGCATGACCGGCCGACCCAACGCCCCGCAGCCGCCCAAGCGCGAGCTGCCGGCGGCGCGCTGGCGCACGGTCGGTTCGATCCGCCGCTACATCCTGCTCACCCTCATGATCGGCCAGACCATCGTCGCCGGCTGGTATATGAAGGGTATCCTGCCGTACCAGGGCTGGTCGTTCGTCGACCTCGACGAAATCGTCAGGCAGCCGCTGTGGGACACCGTGGTGCAGGTCTGGCCGTATGCCTTGCAGACGTCCATCCTGGTGCTGTTCGGTATCCTCTTCTGCTGGGTCTCGGCAGGCTTCTGGACCGCGCTGATGGGCTTCCTCGAGCTGCTCACCGGGCGTGACAAATACAAGATTTCCGGTAGCAGTGCCGGCAACGAGCCGATTGCCTCCGAAGCGCGTACCGCGCTGGTGATGCCGATCTGCAACGAAGACGTGCCGCGCGTGTTCGCAGGCCTGCGGGCGACCTTCGAGTCGGTGGCGGCCAGCGGCAACCTCGACCGTTTCGACTTCTTCGTGCTCAGCGACACCAACGACACCGACATCGCCGTGGCCGAGCAACAGGCCTGGCTGGACGTGTGCCGCGAAACCAAGGGCTTCGGCCGCATCTTCTACCGCCGCCGCCGTCGCCGCGTGAAGCGCAAGAGCGGCAACCTCGACGACTTCTGCCGTCGCTGGGGTGGCGAGTACAAGTACATGGTCGTGCTCGACGCCGACAGCGTCATGAGCGGCGAATGCCTGAGCAGCCTGGTGCGCCTGATGGAGGCCAACCCGGACGCCGGCATCATCCAGACCGGGCCGAAAGCCTCGGGCATGGACACCCTGTATGCGCGCATGCAGCAGTTCGCCACCCGCGTGTACGGCCCGCTGTTCACCGCCGGCCTGCACTTCTGGCAGCTGGGCGAGTCGCACTACTGGGGCCACAACGCGATCATCCGCATGAAGCCGTTCATCGAGCACTGCGCCCTGGCGCCGTTGCCGGGCAAAGGCGCGTTCGCCGGGGCCATTCTTTCCCACGACTTCGTCGAGGCCGCGCTGATGCGCCGTGCCGGCTGGGGCGTGTGGATTGCCTATGACCTGCCGGGCAGCTACGAGGAACTGCCGCCGAACCTGCTCGACGAGCTCAAGCGCGACCGCCGCTGGTGCCACGGTAACCTGATGAACTTCCGGCTGTTCCTGGTCAAGGGCATGCACCCGGTGCACCGTGCGGTGTTCCTCACCGGCGTGATGTCTTACCTGTCGGCGCCGCTGTGGTTCCTGTTCCTGGTGCTGTCGACGGCATTGCTGGCGACCAACACCCTGATGGAGCCGCAGTACTTCATCGAGCCGTACCAGCTCTACCCGCTGTGGCCGCAGTGGCACCCGGAAAAAGCCGTGGCGCTGTTCTCCACTACCATCGTGCTGCTGTTCCTGCCCAAGCTGCTCAGCGTCATCCTGATCTGGGCCAAGGGCGCCGTCGAGTTCGGCGGGCGCATCAAGGTCACCCTGTCGATGCTCATGGAGATGCTGTTCTCCATGCTGCTGGCGCCGGTTCGGATGATCTTCCACACCCGCTTCGTGCTGGCCGCGTTCCTCGGCTGGGCGGCGACCTGGAACTCGCCGCAGCGTGACGACGACTCCACCCCGTGGAGCGAGGCGCTGCGCCGCCATGGTCCGCAGACCTTGCTGGGCTTCGCCTGGGCCGGGCTGGTGGGCTGGCTGAACCCGAGCTTCCTGTGGTGGCTGGCGCCGATCGTGGGCTCGCTGGTGCTGTCGATCCCGGTATCGGTCATCTCCAGCCGCACGCGCCTGGGCCTTGCAGCCAAGGACGAGAAGCTGTTCCTCATTCCCGAGGAATACGCCACGCCGCAGGAGCTGCTGGCCACCGACCAGTACACCCACGAGAACCGCTGGCATGCCCTGCATGACGGCTTCGTGCGGGCAGTGGTCGACCCACGGCAGAATGCCCTGGCCTGTGCCATGGCCACTGCCCGTCACGGTCAGGCCGCGCCGATCGAGGCGCTGCGTGCCGAGCGCGTGGCAAAGGCGATGGAGGTCGGGCCGAAAGGGCTGGACCTCAACACCCGCCTGGCCTTGCTCAGCGACCCGGTCGCCTTGAGCCGCCTGCACGAGCAGGTCTGGGCCCAGCACAACGCGGCCTGGATCGACGTGTGGCGCGCCTCGATCAAGAACGACCCGCATTCGCCGCTGTTGCCACTGCACCCGGAGAATGAAGGCCAACCGGCACTCGCCGGCGCCTGATAGGGCCTCTTCGCGGGCACGCCCGCTCCCACAGGGATCCGCTTTTCCCTGTGGGAGCGGGCGTGCCCGCGAAGCTTTTAGGGCCCAACCCCGATTTTGGCCAACAAAGTCCCCCCCGGCTCTAGGTCCGAGCGCCGCCATGCGTTAGCATCCCTCTCCGATAATCCGCATCGGCCGGTACGGCCGTGCCACGACAATAAGATTCGCTTCTTTACTTGCTAGGGGACTTGGTGATGATCAAGAAATACCTTTCGCGACTGCTGGTCGGTGTTACCGCCCTGGTCGCCGTAACTGCGGCCCAGGCTGGCGCCATTGATGAGGCGGTCAAGCGCGGCACCCTGCGGGTGGGCATGGACCCAACCTACATGCCGTTCCAGATGACCAACAAGCGCGGCGAGATCATCGGCTTCGAGGTCGATATCCTCAAAGCCATGGCCAAATCCATGGGCGTCAAGTTCGAGGCTGTTTCCACCGCGTATGACGGCATCATCCCGGCCCTGCTGACCGACAAGTTCGACATGATCGGCAGCGGCATGACCCTGACCCAGGAACGCAACCTGCGCCTGAACTTCAGCGAACCCTTCATCGTGGTTGGCCAGACCCTGCTGATCCGCAAGGAGCTGGCTGGCGAGATCAAGTCGTACAAGGACCTGAACAACGAGAAGTACCGCCTGACCTCCAAGCTCGGCACCACCGGCGAGATGGTGTCCAAGAAACTGATCGGCAAAGCCAAGTACCACGGCTACGACAACGAGCAGGAAGCGGTGATGGACGTGGTCAACGGCAAGGCTGACGCCTTCGTCTACGACGCGCCGTACAACGTGGTGGCGGTCGAGAAGGCCGGTGCTGGCAAGCTGCTGTTCCTCGAAGAACCCTTCACCTACGAGCCGCTGGCCTTCGGCCTGAAGAAAGGCGACTACGACAGCATCAACTTCATCAACAACTTCCTGCACCAGATCAAGCATGACGGGACCTACGATCGTATTCACGACAAGTGGTTCAAGAACAAGGATTGGCTGAAGGAAATGGAATAAGGCCCAGGCCACAAGCCCGGCTTTTGACCCCGACGCGCAGGCAAACCCTGCGCGTTCGCATTTACGGAAGTACCCCACGTGATCAAACACAAGAAAGCCCAGTGGCCCTGGCACGGGTTGACTGCCCTGGTCCTGGTGGGCCTGGCGTTCAGCCTGTACATGGCCACCTCGATGATTTCCTACGAGTGGCGCTGGAACCGCGTACCGCAGTACTTCGCCTACAAAGCTGAGGACGTACAGCGTGCCGCCGGCAACGGTAGCGTGCAGGAGATCGTCGTTTCCGGTGACACCGCGCGTGTCACGCTCAAGGATGAAAACGGCGAAGAGCAAGTGCTCGACGTGGCCAAGGACAGCCTGCAACTGAGCCGCGGCGACGACGTCGCTGAAGGCGACCAGATCGGCGTTACCCGGCACTGGGCAGCTGGCCCGCTGGCCTGGGGCCTGTGGACCACGTTGTGGATCTCGGTGGTGTCCGGTGCACTGGGCCTGGTGATCGGCCTGTTCGCCGGCCTGTGCCGGTTGTCGAACAACCCGACCCTGCGCGACCTGTCGACCGTTTACGTCGAGCTGGTGCGCGGCACGCCGTTGCTGGTGCAGATCTTCATCTTCTACTTCTTCATCGGCACCGTGCTCAACCTGTCCCGGGAGTTTGCCGGGGTGGCCGCACTGGCGCTGTTCACCGGCGCTTACGTAGCGGAAATCGTCCGTGCCGGCGTGCAGTCCATTGCCAAGGGCCAGAATGAAGCTGCTCGCTCGCTGGGCCTGAACGCGGGCCAGTCGATGCGCCACGTGATCCTGCCTCAGGCGTTCAAGCGCGTGCTGCCACCGCTGGCCGGGCAGTTCATCAGCCTGGTCAAGGACACCTCGCTGGTGTCGGTGATCGCCATTACCGAGCTGACCAAGAGCGGCCGCGAGGCCATCACCACGTCGTTCTCGACCTTCGAGATCTGGTTCTGCGTGGCAGGCCTGTACCTGCTGATCAACCTGCCGCTGTCGCACATCGCCAGCCGGCTCGAGCGGAGGCTTGCGCAAAGTGATTGAAGTCCGTGACCTGCTGAAAGTCTTCGACACCCGTGGCCATGTGGTGCGGGCTGTGGATAACGTCACCACCCAGGTCGCCAAGGGCGAAGTGGTGGTGGTGCTCGGCCCGTCGGGTTCGGGCAAGTCGACCTTCTTGCGCTGCCTCAATGGCCTGGAGCATTTTGACGAAGGCCATGTGGCCATCGACGGCCTGCAACTGGCCGACCCGAAGACCGACATCAATGCCTACCGCCGGGAAGTCGGCATGGTGTTCCAGCACTTCAACCTGTTCCCGCACATGACCGTGCTGGAAAACCTCTGCCTGGCGCAGAAGGTGGTGCGCAAGCGCAACAAGGCCGAGCGTGAAGCCAAGGCCCGTGCGTTGCTGGAGAAGGTGGGTATCTCGCAGAAGGCCAACGAGTACCCGTCGCGGCTCTCGGGCGGCCAGCAGCAGCGGGTGGCGATCGCCCGCGCCCTGGCGATGGACCCGAAAGTGATGCTGTTCGACGAGCCGACCTCGGCGCTCGACCCGGAAATGGTCGGTGAGGTGCTGGACGTGATGAAGACCCTGGCCCAGGAAGGCATGACCATGGTCTGCGTCACCCACGAAATGGGCTTTGCCCGTGAAGTGGCAGACCGTGTGTTGTTCTTCGACCATGGCAAGCTGCTGGAAGACTCGGCCCCGGCCGCGTTCTTTGCCGCGCCGAAGGACCCGCGCGCGCAGGCGTTCCTGCGTCAGGTGCTGTAACCGCAGCGGCCCTTTCGCGGGGCAAGCCCGCTTCTACAGGAAACGCGATCCCGTGTAGGAGCGGGCTTGTCCCGCGAAAGGGCTGCACAGCAGCCCCGGCAATCTCAAAGGCTGAACCGCCCCACCATCCCCCGCAATTGACGCCCCAGTTGCTCCAGCTCCCCACTCGAAGCCGCCGTCTGCTCACTGGCCGCACCGGTCTGGTCGGACACATCCCTCACGCTGATCACGCTCCGGTTGATCTGCTCGGCCACCACGCTCTGTTCTTCGCTGGCCGTGGCTATCTGCTGGTTCATGCATTGAATGCTCGAGACCGTGTCAGTGATCTGCCCCAAGGCATGCCCGGCCCTGCGGCTCAGCTCCACACTTTGCTCGGTCAAGCGCTTGTTATCGTCGAGCAGGCGGGTGACCTCGTCGGTACCGCTGTGCAGGCTGTCGATCAGTTGCTCGATTTCCTCGGTGGACTGCTGGGTACGTTGCGCCAGGCCGCGTACCTCATCGGCAACCACGGCAAAGCCACGGCCCGCTTCACCCGCCCGGGCGGCTTCGATCGCTGCGTTCAGTGCCAGCAGGTTGGTCTGCTCCGAGACCGACTTGATCACATCGAGAATGCTGCCAATCCGCTGGCTTTCGCCGGCCAGGTGCTGCATAGCGGCCAAGCAATCGTCCATCTGCCCCGCCAGCTGCTCGATACGACCAATGGCTTCACCTACTACCTGATCACCCAGTTGTGCCTGCTGGTCGGCATTGGTAGCTGCCAGTGACGCTTGCTCGGCGTTCTGCGCCACCTCCTGCACGGTGGCGCTCATCTGGTTCATGGCGGTGGCAACCTGGTCGGTTTCTTCGCGCTGCTGGTTGATGCGCAGCTTGGTGTCCTCGCTGCTGGCGGCCAGCTGCGACGCTGCCTGAGACAGCTGGCCGACGCCTTGGTCGATACCACCGATCAGCTCGCGCAGGCTGACGGTCATCTCGCGCATACTGGTCTGCAGCTGCCCCATCTCGTCGCGGCGCTGCACAGGTTCGAGCTGGCTCAGGTCGCCCTTGGCGATACGCGCGGCCAGCGCCAGTGTCTGGCGCAGAGGCTGGGTGATCTGCTGGGTAATCAGCCAGCCGGCGACGATGCCGACGATCAGGGCCAGCAGGGCCACGCTGGTGAGCAAGGAACGAGCGGCCACAGCTTCGTTGTCGCGTTGCTCTACCTTCCTTTCACCCAGCTCCAGGCTGACTGCCCTGAGCTCTTTGCCCATCTGTTCCATTTCGTTCTGCAGCTGTTCGACCTGCAGTGCCGTGCGGCGATATTGATCAAGGCTGGTCCGGTACTTGGCCAGTTCGATGCCGGGCTGCTGGGTGAGGGCGCGAGGCAGGCCCAAGGGCGTGAGCGCCCTGAGCAACTGCTCGAGGCTGACGTCGGCGGCCTCCAGCGCGGCATCGCCAACCTTGGCAAAGTCTTCCAGCGGGGAGAACGTATAGGCGGGTACCAGGCTCTGCTGGTTGGCGCCGTCAACATGCCGGCTGAGTGTGTCCATCAAGCCCAGCACGGCGCCTTGCTGGTTGTCGCCCGGCATTTTCAGCAGGGCCTGGGTCTGCAGGTCATCGACGACCTCGTTCAGCTTCTGTTCCTGTGCCTGCATCGCCGCGCGCAGCTGCGCACGGTTGCGCACGGCATCCTGGAGGGTGGTGAAGTCAACGCGCAGGCGCTGTAGCAGCTGCAGCTTCTGGGTCAGCATCTGACGTGACTCATCGACGCTGCTGCGTTGCTGCAGGGTGGTCAGCAGCGCATCCAGCTGCTGCAGGATGCCGGCGATCTGCGCCTTGCTGGCGTCGTCCGCCAGCACCCGGTAGGTGATGCGCTCGGCGCGCAGGTCTTTGACCAGATCATTGATCCGGCCGATTTCACTAAGTTGTTCCGAGCGGGTGATGGCGTCGTCCAGGGCGCGCCATCCGCTGACCGTGGTGGCCAGGGTCAGCGCGAGGACTACGGCGAAGCCCAGGGCGAGCTTGGCGCCGACACTGATGTTGCCGAGCCTGTGGTTGAGGTAGCCGAACATGGCAGGTCTCCGTCCAGTTGATAGGGATGGGGTGCTGGCGTAGTGCTGGCATCCCATCCCTGCCCATCGGCGGAGGGCCTGTAGGACTTGACCTGAAAGTTCTGTAGGAAAATTCAGCGCATGTAGTGAAGCATCAGAGCCTGAAACGTCCGACCAACCCTTGCAGGTGGGTGCCCAGTCGGGCCAGTTCGACGCTGGAACTGGCGGTCTCCTCACTTGCCGCCGACGTCTGGTCGGAGATATCGCGCACATTCATCACGCTGCGGTTGATCTCCTCGGCGGTAGCGCTCTGCTGCTCGGCGGCCGTGGCGATCTGCTGGTTCATGGCCTGGATCGACGACACCGTGTGGGTGATGGTCTCCAGCGAACTGCCGGCGCGGCGGGTCAGTTCGACGCTGCTGTCGGTCAGCTGACGGCTGGCGTCCATCACGCTGGCCACGCGCTGGGTGCCACTTTGCAGGCCGGCAATCAGCTCTTCGATTTCTTCGGTAGATTGCTGGGTGCGCTGGGCCAGGCTGCGCACCTCGTCAGCGACCACCGCAAAGCCGCGCCCGGCCTCACCCGCACGCGCCGCTTCGATGGCGGCATTGAGCGCCAGCAGGTTGGTCTGTTGGGCCACCGACTTGATCACGTCGAGCACACTGCCGATCTTGTCGCTTTCAGCCTTGAGCTGGTTCATCGCTTCGCTGGAGTTGACCACTTCACTGGCAAGGCGCTCGATCTGCGCGACCGCCTCGCTGACCACCCGATCGCCCTCGCGGGCCTGCTGGTCGGCCATCGCCGCAGCCTCCGAGGCCTGTTCGGCATTGCGCGCCACTTCATGCACGGTGGCGGCCATTTCGTTCATTGCGGTCGCCACCTGATCGGTCTCGACCTTTTGATTGTTGACCCCGGAGCTGGTCTGCTCGGTGACTGCCGACAGTTCTTCGGCGGCGCTGGCGATCTGCGTCACGCCATCGCCGATGCCGCCGATCAGCTCGCGCAGGCCCTGGGTCATGCGCTGCATGCTGGCTTGCAGCTGGCCAAGTTCGTCGCGGCGGGTCGAGTGCAGGTCCTGGCGCAGGTCGCCGTTGGCCACGCGCTCGGCGGCGGCGAGGGTCTGGCGCAGCGGGATGATGATCTGCCGGGTGATGGCCCAGGCCGCGAGCAGGCCCAGCACCAGGGCCAGGGCCGTGGCACCGCCGAGCATGACTTTGGCCTGAGCAGTGCCGGCGTCGCGCACTGCGGTCTGCGAAAGGGTCATCGCCTCACTGGTCTGCAACAGCACCGTGCCCTGGTCAGCCATGCGCTGCAGCGCCTGCTCGCTGGCGCTCTGGGCATTGGCGAACTGGGCCACCGCATCTCGGTAACCTGCAAGCGCGGTCGCCGAATCGTCGAGGCTGGCGGCATATTCAGCTGGCAGCCTGGCCGGCAGTGCCTTGAGCCCGGCCAGTGCCTGGTCGACGGCGTTCAGGGCGGTTTGCTGGTAGTCGGCGATGCCGCTGTAGGTATAGCCACGCACCTGGTAGCGTGCTTGCTGCACCAGTGCGCTGACTTCCACGGCATGCTGGTACTGGCTGATGTCGCCGCCCTGCAGCAGGCGCTGCTGTACCCGGTTGATCAGCTCGACGGCCTTGTCGGCGCTGCTACCCAGCACATCGCGCGCAGCCTCACGGCGCTGACCGGCCTGTTTGATGTCATTGAAGGCCTGCTGATACTGGCTGACGGCGGCCTGCTGCTGTTGCAGGCGCTGGCGGTCGGTGGGCTGCTCGATCTGCCCGAGCATGAGGCCGATCTGGCGCTCGAGATTGCCCAGGGCCTTTTCCAGCTCGCCGATGGCCGCATCGTTGCGGTCGCGCTGGTAGTGCTGGCGGGCGATGCGCAGCTCCTGGGTGTACTGGTGGATCACCGAAATGTTGCCCAGCTTGTCACCGCGCTCGGTGACGCTGTTCAGGCCCTGCCAACCGGTAAAGGTGATGGCCAGAGTCAACAACAGCACCAGGCCAAAGCCCAGCCCTAACTTGCGATTGACGCTTACATTCCCGAGCGATTGGGAAAACCATTGGTACATGTTCGACTCCCCGGCAACGTGGCAGCACAGATTTTTGTTGTGTTGCCAACACATCGGCTTGCGCGGGAGAAACTTGATAGAAGAAAGCTGACCCGCCTGTCAGAAAATCCTTGAGAGCAGGGCAGTTACGGCGGTTTCCACGCGCAGGATGCGATCACCCAGCTGAACAGGTGCCAGGCCAGCCTTGCCGAACAGGTCGACTTCATAAGGGATCCAGCCGCCTTCGGGGCCGATGGCCAGTGTTACCGGGCCTTCAACCGCACGTGGGCAGGCCGGGTAGGGGCCGGGGTGACCGACCAGGCCGAGGGTGCCGTGGGCGATGGCAGGCAGGCGGTCTTCGACGAACGGTTTGAAGCGTTTTTCGATGATCACCTCGGGCAGCACCGTGTCACGGGCTTGCTCCAGGCCAAGAATGAGATTCTCGCGGATGGTTTCAGGGTGGAGAAAGGGGGTTTGCCAGAAGCTTTTCTCGACCTTGTAGCTGTTGACCAGGATCAGCCGAGGCACACCGAGGGTCGCCACGGTCTGGAACAGTCGGCGCAGCATCTTCGGGCGCGGCACGGCCAGCACCAGGGTCAGCGGCAGCTTGGCCGGTGGCTGTTGGTCGAAGGTGACTTCCAGTTCGGCTTCGTGCTTTTCCAGGCGCAGTACCGTGGCCTTGCCCATCAGGCCATTGATGCGGCCTACGCGCAGGGTGTCGCCCACGGCGACGCGGTGGATTTCCTGCATGTGGGTGAAGCGCCGATCAGCGAGAACGACGCGGTCGGCCGAAACGAAGTCGGCCTCTTCAAGGAGTAACAGGTTCACGGCTGGGTCGCTGGCGGCTGGTCGTTATGGTCGTTGGTGGCTTCGTCGTCAGCATGGCTGCGCTTGCGGATCAGGCTGCCACACAGCACGCCGATTTCGAACAGCAGCCACATGGGCACGGCGAGCAGCGTTTGCGAGAAGATGTCCGGCGGGGTGAGGATCATGCCGACCACGAAGCAGCCGATGATCACGTACGGGCGGACCTTCTTCAGGTACTTCACGTCGACCACGCCGATCCATACCAGCAGCACCACGGCCACCGGGATCTCGAAGGCAACGCCGAAGGCGAAGAACAGCGTCATGACGAAATCGAGGTAGGCGGCGATGTCGGTCATCATCGCCACGCCTTCCGGCGTGGCTTTGGCGAAGAAACTGAACATCAGCGGGAACACCAGGAAGTAGGCGAAGGCCATGCCGGCGTAGAACAGCAGAATGCTCGACACCAGCAGCGGAATGGCGATGCGCTTTTCATGGCGGTACAGGCCTGGCGCGATGAAGCCCCAGATCTGCTGGAGGATGAACGGGATCGCCAGGAACAGCGAGACGATCATGGTCAGCTTGAATGGCGTGAGGAACGGCGAGGCCACGTCGGTGGCGATCATCGTCGCGTTGGCCGGCAAGTGTTCGCGCAGTGGCGCCGAGACCAGGGTGTAGATCTGCTGGGCGAAGGAGAACAGCCCGGCAAAGATCAGGAAGATGACCGCCACGCAGCGCAACAGGCGGGTGCGCAGTTCGGTCAGGTGCGAAACCAGCGGCATAGGCTGGTCGTGGTCCGGATTTTCGCTCATGGGGCTCGCGGCGGTTGAGGCTGTTCAGAAGGTGCGGCCGGGGCGGCAGGTGGCTCGGCCGGCCTGGCTTCGAGCCCGGCAGGTGGCTGCACGCTGGCCGTGGTCACCGGCGGCTGCGCGGGTGGCGTCAGTGGGTTGAGGATGCGCTTGGCTTCCTCTTCCATCTGCAGGATGTGCTCGTTATGCAGCTGGCGGCGGATGTCGTCGGCGCCGATTTCGCGCTCGACCTCCATCTTGATCGCATTGAAGCTGCGTTTCAGCCGCCCGATCCACAGCCCCGCGGTACGCGCGGCGCCAGGCAGGCGCTCGGGGCCGAGCACCAGCAGGGCGACCAGGCCGACGAGCAGCAGCTCGCTGAAGCTGATGCCGAACATGGGTCAGTCTTTCCGCTGCGGCTCTTGGACCGGCTGGGCCTGGCCCTCGATGGTGTGGCCTTGCTGCGGCTGGGCAGTGTTCTGCACCGGCGGCACAGGCTGGGCGGGCGGTGGGGTCTGCTCGGCCGGCTTGTTCTCTTCTTCGTTCATGGCCTTGCGGAAGCCCTTGATCGACTCGCCCAGGTCGCTGCCGAAGTTCTTCAGCTTCTTGGTGCCGAACACCAGGACCACAACGACCAGCAGGACGATCCAGTGTTTCCAGTCAAAAATACCCATGGTGCTCTCCTAAATGCGGTTTGCTCAGGCCGATGGCTGACGCGCGGCCTTTTCATCGTGCCCGGAAAGCCCGAAACGGCGCTCCAGTTCATCAAGCACGGCTTGTGGATGCTGGCCCAGCGCGCTGAGCATGACCAGGCTATGGAACCACAAGTCTGCGGTTTCATAGATGACATCGCTGTAATCCTTGCTCACGGCGGCGTCTTTGGCCGCAATGATGGTCTCGACGGACTCTTCGCCGAGCTTTTCGAGGATCTTGTTCAGGCCCTTGTGGTACAGGCTGGCCACATAGGAGCTGTCGGGTGCCGCTTGTTTGCGCTCTTCGAGCACTTCGGCCAGGCGGTTGAGGGTGTCGCTCATGTCAGTGTCCTGCGCTGTAGATGGCATCCGGGTCTTTCAGAACCGGGTCGACGGTTTTCCACTGGCCGGCTTCAAAGACGCGATAGAAGCAGCTTTCGCGGCCGGTGTGGCAGGCGATATGGCCCAGTTGCTCGACCATCAGGATGATCACGTCGGCGTCGCAGTCCAGGCGCATTTCATGCAGCTTTTGCACATGGCCGGACTCTTCGCCCTTGCGCCACAGCTTGCCACGGGAACGCGACCAGTAGATGGCGCGTTGCTCGGCGGCGGTCAGCGCCAGCGATTCGCGGTTCATCCAGGCCATCATCAGCACGCGTCCGGTCTTGTGGTCCTGGGCGATCGCCGGTACCAGGCCATCGCTGTTCCACTTGATCTCGTCCAGCCAGTCTTTCATCGTCGACTCCAAAGCGGGCCCGCTCCTGTGCCGGGCCCTTTGCGCTAGTGTGCCAGCCAGCAGCGCGGCTGGCTATTGGCGCACGATCAGGTAAAGGCCGGCGGCCAGCATCAGCCACGCCGGCCAAGCGCCCGGCGCGGCCAGGCTGGCGGCCTCGGCGGCACCGGTGGCCAGTACCGCTCCGCCGCCGAGCAAGCCGGCACCGAGCAGGCGCAGTGCCCAGCGGTCGCCCTGGCGGCGGCGCTCCGGCAGTTGCGGGTCTTCCAGGTGCGGCTGCGACAGGCGCTCAAGCAGGTCTCGGGTCATGCCGGCCAGGTGGGGTAGCTGTTCAGCCTGGCTATACAGGTTACCGATTACCGCCTTGGGGCTCATGCGGTCGCGCATCCAGCGTTCCAGAAACGGCTTGGCGGTGCTCCACAGGTCCAGGTCGGGGTACAGCTGGCGGCCCAGGCCTTCGATGTTGAGCAGGGTCTTCTGCAGCAGCACCAGTTGCGGCTGGACTTCCATGTTGAAGCGACGTGCGGTCTGGAACAGGCGCATCAGCACCTGGCCGAAGGAAATATCCTTTAACGGTTTTTCGAAGATCGGCTCGCACACCGTACGGATCGCCGCTTCGAATTCATTGACCTTTGTGTGCGCCGGTACCCAGCCCGAATCGATGTGCAGCTGGGCAACGCGGCGGTAGTCGCGCTTGAAGAAGGCGATCAGGTTGCGCGCCAGGTAATCCTGGTCCTCCGCGGTGAGGCTGCCTACGATGCCGCAGTCGATGGCGATGTACTGCGGGCTCCACGGTTTGACCGTGCTGACGAAGATGTTGCCCGGGTGCATGTCGGCGTGGAAGAAGCTGTCGCGGAACACCTGGGTGAAGAACACTTCCACGCCACGCTCGGCCAGCATCTTCATGTCGGTGCGCTGGTCGGCCAGGGTGGCCATGTCGGTGACCGGCACGCCGTAGATGCGCTCCATCACCAGCACCTTGGGGCGGCACAGGTCCCAGTACACCTGGGGCACGTACATCAGCTCGGAACCTTCGAAGTTACGTCGCAGCTGGCTGGCGTTGGCCGCCTCGCGCAGCAGGTCGAGCTCGTCGTAGATGGTCTTCTCGTAGTCGCCGACGATTTCTACCGGGTGCAGGCGGCGGGCGTCGGCCGAGGCGCGTTCGGCGGCCTTGGCGATCAGGAACAGCCAGGCCAGGTCCTGGGCGATCACCGGCTTCAGGCCAGGGCGAACCACCTTGACTACCACCTCTTCGCCACTCTTCAGGCGGGCGGCGTGCACCTGCGCGACCGAGGCGGAGGCCAGTGGCTCGACGTCGAAGCGGCTGAACACTTCGCCGACCTTGGCGCCGAGCTGATCTTCGATCATCGCCACGGCTTTTTGCGGGTCGAACGGCGGCACGCGGTCCTGCAGCAACATCAGCTCGTCGGCGATGTCGGTGGGCAGCAGGTCGCGGCGGGTGGACAGCAACTGGCCGAACTTGATGAAGATCGGCCCCAGGTCCTGCAGCGCCAGGCGCAGGCGCGCCCCGCGGCTGAGCTCGGAGGGCTTGCGCGGCAGCCAGCGCCAAGGCATCAGCAGGCGCAGGCTGGCCAGCCACCAGGGTAGCAGGGGTTGATCGAACAACAGGTCATCGAGACGGTAGCGAATCACCACACGCTGGATGCGAAAAAGACGGCGGACGGCGAGCAGCTTCATGCGTTATCGCTGGTATCAAGGGATCGGGAGAGGCGCGTGAGGCGGGCCTCGAGGCGTTCTGTGTCGAGTTTCAGGGCATCGAGTTCGCTGAAGGCGGCTTCGGCTTCGCGCTTGCCGACCAAGGTGCGGGACTCTTCGGCCAGGTATTCGGAGAGGTTCTGGCTGAAGCGTGCCAGGCCCTGGCGGGTCCAGCGTGCGCGCAGGCGAATGTGGCCGGCGAGCATGGCCGTGGCGACCGGGCCAAGCCAGCGCTGCAGCTCGTGTTCCCAGTCCAGTTCCAGGTCCTGCAGCACGCCGAACAGGTCGAGCAGCACGGCACTGTCGCCATGCAGTTCGACATGCGGGCTGTGCAGCACGGCGGTCTTGTCCCGAGCCATGGCCAGTTGCGCCAGGCTGCCAGCCGGGGCGCGCAGGCTGCAGTCGACCTCGCCCGCCCAGTGGGCGGCGAGCATCAAGCCTTCTTCATCGGGCAGGATGAACACCTGCAGGGCCGGTTGGCGGCAGTCGATCTCGATGACCTTGCCTTCCAGCGCGGCCAGCCGCGGCAAGGCCGTGCTGTCCATGCGCAGGACGCGGTTCAGGCCATGTTCGACACTGGCGAGCAGCCCGGCCAGCAGCATCAGGGCTTGATTCCCCGGTGCACGGCAACGATGCCGCTGGTCATGTTGTGGTAGGTGACGCGGTCGAAACCGGCCTCGACCATCATGCTTTTGAGGGTTTCCTGGTCGGGGTGCATGCGGATCGACTCGGCGAGGTAACGGTAGCTCTCGGAGTCATTGGTGATCAGCTTGCCGGCCAGCGGCATGAAGGCGAACGAATAGGCGTCGTAGGCCTTGGACATCAGCTTGTTGGTCGGCTTGGAGAACTCCAGGATCAACAGGCGGCCGCCTGGCTTGAGCACACGCAGCATCGAGCGGATGGCTTCATCCTTGTGGGTAACGTTGCGCAGGCCGAAGGCGATGGTCACGCAGTCGAAGTGGTTGTCGGGGAATGGCAGCTTCTCGGCGTCGGCCTGGACGAACTCGATGTTGCCGGCCACGCCACGGTCGAGCAGGCGGTCACGGCCGACCTTGAGCATCGAATCGTTGATGTCGGCCAGTACCACCTGACCAGTCGGGCCGACCAGGCGCGAGAACTTGGCGGCCAGGTCGCCGGTACCGCCGGCGATGTCCAGCACGCGGCTGCCGGCGCGCACGCCCGACAGTTCGATGGTGAACCGCTTCCACAGGCGGTGCATGCCGCCGGAGAGCACGTCGTTCATCAGGTCGTACTTGGCGGCCACCGAGTGGAACACTTCGGCGACTTTCTTCGCCTTCTGGCTTTCAGGGACGTCCTGGTAGCCGAAATGGGTGGTGGGTTCGGCGTGGTCGCCTTTGCGCTGGTCGTTCATATCGCTTCACCGGAAAAAATTACCGCCATTCTAGGGCGAATGGGCGGATTTGTCTTGGCGGGGTGTGCCTTGGGGCAGGGGCGGGCATAATGCAGATTATGTCCAAGTATCCAGGAACACCTGCATGACCCAGATCAGCGTCGAACGCAAACATACCCTCGGCCGCGATGCCGCCCGTGCCAAGGCCGAGGCGCTGGTCGACAAGCTCAGCCGCGAATATGACCTCAAGGCCACCTGGAACGGTGACCGGGTCGATGTGGCACGCAGCGGCGCCAATGGCAGCGTGCACATCGGCGAGGACAGCATCCGCGTGGAACTGAAGCTGGGCATGATGCTGTCGATGATGAGCGGAACCATCAAAGGCGAGATCGAGCGGGCCCTGGACAAGGCCCTGGCCTGAGTCCCGCTCGCGGTCGATTCACCTGGCGGGAAACGGAATCAGGTCCCTGACCTGTTCGTATTTCATGTCGCCACGATAGACCTTCAACCGCTCCTGCGGGCTAAGCGCGTCCTCTAGCTGTGCCTCGCGCGCCTTGGCCGTGGCGAACTTCAGGTGACCCTTGGCAAAATCCACCGCCGCCGCATCCTGGCGCGTGTAGTGGAAATGCGCCTCCCATAGAATGCCGCTGCCAGCGGCGCGCGTCCGGTAGAGCGTGTACACGTCGAGGAAGTCTTGGTCAGCCAGCCGCCGGCGGGTCACGGTCGGCCTGATTTCCACCAGATGCTGCTCCAGCAGGAAACGCAATGCCTTGCTGTCAGGGTGACGCGTGGCGAGGTAGATGGCCTGCAGTCGCTCGCGCTTGGCGGTCTGCACGCGCCCGATGGCGTTGTTGAGGTTGTCCAGCAGGGCAGGGCTGGCGTCGCGACTGAGCCGAGCTGCGACGGAACTCAGGCGTTCGATGTGATGATCCAGCAAGTCGGTCAGACTGTTCGGCTCGTCCTCGAACAACCTGGCACGGGCGATCTCGCTGTCCGTTTCGGCCACCAGGCGGGTACCCAGACTGCGCAGCGCCTTCTGACTGCTACCAGGTTGGTCCCGTAACTCGACCCAGGTGCTGCCGTGGGCTTCGAACTGGGCGACCGGCTTGCGGGCGACCGGGTCGTACTGCACGGCCTTGCCGTCCTTGAGGGCCTCGTCTACCAGCAGTGTCCGCTGCCGGCTGGTGCGGATGACCTGCAGCCTGGCGCGGCGGGTGATCCGCGGCCTGGCCGCAGGCGCGGGCCCTGCCGCCGGCCAGTCGGGCCGTTGTTCGGCATCCCGGCGCGCATTGGCGTGGTCCAGGGCGCGTTCCGCGATGCGTTTGAGCGCCGTCATTTCCCTGGCGCAGGCCTGCAGGTATTCGTTGTTCCAGGCTGGGTGCCGCAGGGTGAGCAGGTACTGCGTGGTGCCTAACCCGATGCTGTACTGCTGCAGGCTGCTTTCCAGAATCGCGATCTGGTCGTCTACCGAGGTGTCGGTGCGCAGCAGTCCGTCATGGCTGAGCAGCGCCTGATGCATGTCCTTATTGCGCAGGTTCTGCTGGTCCTCATACATGCTGTCGACGTTTTCCGCCGTCAGTTGCGCGCGATCCAGCGCCAGCGCCTGCAGGTCCGAGAGGATCTGGGCATGTATCAGCAATGTGGTGTATGGGCGGTTTTCGGTGACCTCGCTCAGGTGGCTGGCTTTGTCCGGATAAACGATCTTGGGGTCCTCCAGGGCATCGAGGATGCTCTGGTCGAGCCGCTCGCTGACGATCAGCAGGCGTCGGTGGATGGCAAGGCCGTGGGCGCGAATCGCGCGATAGGTAGCGTAGTCATCGCGCTGGGCAGGGGTGCTCGGAAGCTTTCCGATGGCCATCGCCCGTGTGTTGATGTCGTCGTAGCTGACCTGCGCCAGCAGGCGCTTGTAGAGCTGGGTATCCCCTTTGATCAGCGCTTCGTGCCATAGGCCGATTTCCGCCTGGTAATTGACCGTCGCGAAGCGTTGCAAGGCGGGCGACTTCAGCAGATCGATGTAATCGATGTTCGACTGCAGCAGGAGCACTCGCTGTTCATACAGATCGCAGATGGCCCTGATGGTGCCTGCATGCTCGGCTCTCAGACTGTTCAATCGTTCTTGAGCGCTCGCCATTTCCACGGTTTCGTCATGTGTGTTACTGCCAGGCTGGCGGCGGTTTTCGCTGAAGGTGCGAGAGTAGACGATTTCCTGCTGGTCCAGTGGCTGCAAGGTCGTCAGGAGGCTGTTGATGCTGTCATCGCAAGCCTTCAGCGGCGCCTCGTTGGCCAGCAAGCGGTCGACCAGCCTGAAGTACTCGATATTGTCCGGGGTCTTGACCGGCGCGCCTCCGGTCAAGTTCAGGCTAAGGGACCATTCGCCGTTCCAGCGACTGATCCAGGGGCCCATCTTTCGTTCGCGACCGACGATATGGTAACCGTCCTCCTTTCCACCCAGGCTTACCCAGTCTCCCTTGCTCGTGTCCGGGCCGATGATGCGGACGCCGCCCCAACTTTCCTGCACTTCATAGGCGATGTCAGCGAGCTGCACGTAATGGCGACCGTGAACTTCGTATAGCCCGCTCAGGCGGCCTTCGCTCAGGGGCGCCCGCCCCTGCAGCGACAAGCCGGCCTGCAGCTGCATCAAGGCCTGGCGGCGTTCCGCTGACAGGTTGCCCAGCCGCTGGCGGTTACCCCAATGGCTCTCCAGCAGGCGCACCGGTTGCTGCTCGGGGGTGGGTGTTTCCCAACTGCGACGTGTCGCCGGCTTCTGCACTTCAGTGAGGCCGGCACCCCGCTCGGCGGGATTGCTGAAGCGTAGTGTGGCAGGGCGCTCGTGGAGGGCTTCGGCTTCCCCCGCCCGGTGAGCCAGTACCATGGCCAGGTTGCTCAGTAGGTCGGTCGCGGCCATGACCCGTGCGTCGGTGTTGCCGTTGGCCAGGGTTTCCACATCATCCCTGGCTGCCGACAGGGCCAGCAGCAACCAGGTTACGCTGGCCAGCGGCCCGTGCCAGAGCAGGGTCGCCGTGTTGAACAGAGCCCACGCCGCCTGTTGCAGCAGCCGCCACCTGACTTGCGCGTTGCTCACGCTGCGCCGGGAGGCGAGGTGCAGCATGGTCTGCACCCTGGCTTCGAACAGGTGGCCATCGAGGTCTGCCGGCCAGGGCTTGAATACAGCGGCCACCGGTTGCCTGAGGTTGTCCAGCAGCGTTGCCACCAGTGCTGCATCGGGGCCAAGCAGGTGCGCAAGGCTGCTGAGGCCGGGATGCAGGTGAGGGTGGGTGAAACCGTCGTTTTCGTACACGGCCAGGGCATCGTCCTGCAACGCATCCAGCACGCTTTGCTGCAAATCGGCCTGGTCGCGTATGTCATCCATCAACAGGCCGAGGTCCTTGTATTCCCGCAGGCTGGCGTCTGCGTGGAATTCACGGTAGAGCACCCAACCCCGGCTGGCGGGCAGTTCGATGAGGTGCATGCCATGCGCCCTGTCGCTGGCAGAGGCGCCGGGCGCACAGAGAAAGGCTAGCGGAGCTAAACGCAGAGGTGCCGGCCTGTTGTCGCCAGCAGCGCAGAAATCCAGCAGTGCGGTGCGCGCAGCCTCGCTCAGCTGCTGCTCGATGCTGGCCTTGAACACATTGAAACGCAGCGCGTCGCGCCATTCGCGGGCATACCGGCTGATGCGCCCGGCCTTGCGCAGCGGGTCGTCGACCTGGGCCCTCAGGTAGACGGGGTAGGTGCCACCGATGTCCACCGCGTCGAGCAACCGCTGAACATGGTGCAGGGTCAGCCAACCCATGTGGCTCGCGCCGTGAGGGTCAGTGATGCGGGTCATCACCTCGCCAGGGCCCAGGCGGGAGATGGCCAGGGCCGTCAGGCTGTCGTCGCGCAGGTGCAGGTATTGCGGTTGCCCGGGCAAGGAGCTGGCGAGGACCTGGGCGATGCTGATGAACACCTGGTCTGGATCGCGGGGTGTTTCGCGTGGCTGGATGATCCGCATCTGCTCGCGCAGGCGGCGGCGGGCGTAGCTCTGCATGTCATCGACGTCATCGAACGACGTGCTGCCTCGCGCTTGGCCCTGGTGGGTGGCCAGGTCGAGCAGGGCGAGGTGGTAGTCGTAGCGCTGCCGGGCGTCGGCCTGCTCCAGCCAGTCCGGCAGTTTGATGGAGGGCAGGTCCGGCGCCTGCATGGGCTGCTCGAGGAAGTGGCGTGACGGGTCGCAGGCCGCGGCGAACCGGGCTTCAAGCTCATCGATTGATGCCAGATCCGTAAGGCGCAGCCGCCTGAGGTCGTCGAGCGAGCCGTTGAGCAGCTGCATGGCCTGAAAGGTCTGTGCAGGTTCGGCCAGCGGCTGCAGTGCCCAGGACAGGCTGTCGAAGCGGTAGCGGTCGGCGAACTCGTCCTGCAACGCAGTTGCAAAGGCCGGCAGGTTGGCGAAGGCACGGATCACTCCTGAAGGTTTGCACCAGAGTACGCGCGTGCTGGATGCCTCGGTGGAGTGCAGCAGCAGGTCGGGCAATAACCGGCGCCAGAGCTTGTCGCCGACGTCGAAGGTGACCTGCACGGCGTTGCAGACCACGCCGTCATCGGCGCCGTCGAGCATCGCATAGAGCAGTGGGGGGTCGCCGGCGTCCAGGCCCTGGCGCGGGATGTTGTTGAGCAGCGCGGCCTTGATCAGTTGGGCCAGCCAGTGCAGGCGCGAGGTCTGGGTTTGTGCGTCGATGCCGTTCCAGAAGCTGACCTGGGCTTGCGCGAAGGCCTCCGGCAGCTTGCTCAGCACATGAGCGAAATCATCGTTCAGCTTCGACATGTCCAGATCGACTTGAGGATGCCTGTCGCGCTCGGCACCGGGTTGTTGCGCGCGGAAAATGGCCGGCGGGGCCAGGCTCAATGCGTCTGACGCGGCAAGCTGCAGCGGCTGGCCCGTCAACAGGCAACTGAGCAACTCGTCCAGCAGCGAGCCATGTCGGGCTGCCGCAGAGGCGGAAGCTGCATGCAGGAGCGTGAATCCTTCGAGCGAGGACAGCTGCGGATAGTTGCCGGGGATCATCGGATAGCGGTCGATCAGTCGCTTGAAGCCCACGTCTGCCAATACGGCGCGCAAGGTCGGGCGTTGGCTGAAGCAGGCCGCGACGCGGCGCTTGAAGGTTGGCGGTGGTGAAGGTTGGCTAGCGGTCATGTGTAGAACTCCGGTCGACAGGAGCTCACCACCCTAGCGATACAGTCCAGGCTGAATGAGGTACATGAATGCCGCTGCCGGACCTTAGGGTGAGGTTTCTAATTTATTTGCCTAACGTGTGCACAAGCCCAACCTCCTGGGCGGTTTTTCCTCCACTCATGAGCATGAGGTACACAGCATGGCCAAAGTGATTGCGAAGAAAAAAGACGAAGCCTTGGGCACGTTGGGCGAAGTACGTGGCTACGCACGCAAGATCTGGCTGGCCGGTATCGGCGCCTATGCCCGCGTTGGCCAGGAAGGCTCCGACTACTTCAAGGAGCTGGTCAAGGCCGGTGAAGGCGTCGAGAAACGCGGCAAGCAGCGCATCGACAAAGAGCTCGATGCCGCCAACCACCAGCTCGACGAAGCGGGTGAAGAAGTCAGCCGCGTACGCGGCAAGGTCGAAATTCAACTCGACAAGATCGAAAAAGCTTTCGACGCACGGGTAGGTCGCGCCTTGAATCGCCTTGGCATTCCGTCTAAACATGACGTTGAGGCGTTGTCCATCAAGCTTGAACAGCTGCATGAGCTGCTCGAGCGTGTCGCGCACAAACCATAAGGAGAGCAGGATGGCTGGCAAGAAGAATTCCGACAAAGAAGGCAGCTCCTGGATCGGCGGAGTCGAGAAGTACTCGCGCAAGATCTGGCTGGCTGGGCTGGGTATCTATTCGAAGATCGACCAGGACGGCCCGAAGCTGTTCGACTCGCTGGTGAAGGATGGCGAGAAGGCTGAGAAGCAAGCTAAGAAGACTGCTGAAGACGTAGCTGAAACTGCCAAGTCCTCGACCACTTCGCGCGTATCTGGCGTGAAGGACCGTGCGCTGGGCAAGTGGAGCGAACTCGAAGAAGCCTTCGACAAGCGCCTTAACAGCGCCATTTCGCGCCTGGGCGTACCGAGCCGCAACGAGATCAAGGCCCTGCACCAGCAGGTCGACAGCCTGACCAAGCAGATTGAGAAACTGACCGGCGCATCGGTCACCCCGGTCTCCTCGCGCTCTGCAGCGGCCAAGCCGGCAGCGAGCAAGGCGGCGGCCAAGCCATTGGCCAAGCCGACGGCAAAAACTGCAGCGGCCAAACCAGCAGCGGCGAAACCGGCTGCCAAGACTGCAGCGGCCAAACCAGCTGCGAAACCGGCTGCCAAGCCTGTTGCCGCCAAGCCTGCCGCAGCGAAGAAACCGGCGGTGAAGAAGGCCCCGGCCAAACCAGCCGCTGCCAAGCCGGCAGCACCAGTGGCCAGCGCCGCGCCGGCCGCAACCGCCGCACCAGCGCCTACTGCGGCCCCGGCGAGCAACCCGCCTTCGGCGCCGGCCAGCACCGGCTCTCTGCTCTGATAGCGGTGTAATGTCCTTCGCGGGGCAAGCCCGCTCCTACAGGTTCATCACATACCTCAAACATGTGGTAATCCTGTGGGAGCGGGCTTGTCCCGCGAAGGGCGCGCCACCGAGCTGTCAGGTCTACCCCTCCAGATACCGCACCGCCAACTCCTCGGCCGCCGCCCGTGCCTGCACCTCCAGATGCGGCGCCACCAGCATCATCACCTGATACACCACGATCCCTACATCGCCCTCGCGCCCCAGCACCCGCTGGTAATCCAGCGAGAACATCAGGGTCAGGGTGATCTGCTCCACCAGTTGCCCCAGTGCTTGCGTCTCACTGACCACCTGCCCCTGGCCCTTGAGGCTGGCCAGCAATGCCGCCAGTGTGCGCTTGAGCGCATTGATCAGGCTGCGCATGCCCCGCGCCAGTTTCGGCAAACGCCCGGTCAGGTTGGACAGGTCCTGGAACAGAAACCGGTACTGCGCCATGCGCTCGACGATCAAGTGCAGGAACAGCCAGTAGTCCTCGGCCTCCAGGCGCACCTCCAGCGGAGGGTCGAGCAGCGGCATCAGCGCTTCCTCGAAACGGTCGAACAACCCGTGGATCAAGGGTTCCTTGCCGTGGAAGTGGTAGTACAGGTTGCCCGGGCTGATGCCCAGTTCGTTGGCGATCTCCAGGGTCGAGACATTCGGCTCGCCCTGCGAGTTGAACAACTGCAGGGCGCATTCGAGGATACGGTCGCGGGTCTTCATCCAGTCGTGGTGCTCATCGGGTCAGGACATAGGTGCCTGGCGCAGGGCCCAGCGGTGGATAGGTGGTGTTGCCCAGTTCCGTGCGTGGCGCCTTGAGCGGGCCGGAGCGCGGCGTGATCCACTCCAGCCACAACGGCCACCAGCTACCGTCGCGGCGCTGTGCGTCATGGAACCAGGCGCGAGGGTCGCTCGAGAGCTTGGGGTTTTCCAGGTAGTAGGCCTTGGGGTTGCCGGGTGGGTTGATGATGCTCTGGATGTGCCCGCTGTTGGCCAGCACGAATTGCCGGTCGCCACCGAGCAGCAAGGCCGAGCGGTACACCGCGTCCCACGGCGTGATGTGGTCGTTGCTGCCGGCCACGGTGAAACTGTCGAGATCGACCTGTTTGAGATCGATGGGTGTGCCGCACACTTCCAGGCCCGCAGCGTGGGTCAGCGGGTTGACCTTGAAGAAGTCCAGCAAGTCACCGTGCAGCGCGGCCGGCAGGCGGGTGCTGTCGGCGTTCCAGTAGAGAATGTCGAAGGCCGGCGGGGTTTTGCCGAGCAGGTAGTTGTTGACCCAGTAGTTCCAGATCAGGTCGTTGGGTCGCATCCAGGCGAAGATCCGCGCCACCTCGCCACCGTCCAGCACGCCACGCTGGTACGAGCGACGCTTGGCTGCCTCGATGGTCTGTTCGTCGGCGAACAGGCTGGCCGGGCTGTCGAACTTGCTGTCGAGCAGGCTGACCAGGTAAGTGGCGCTGCGTACCCGGCGCAGCTGGTGCTTGGCCTGCAGGTGGCCCTGCAGTGCGGCCATGGTCAGGCCCCCGGCGCAGGCGCCCATCAGGTTCGGGTCGCGGCTGCCGCTGATGCTGCGGCAGGCGTTGAGTGCTTCTTCCAGGGCCTGCACATAGCTCGACAGGCCCCACTCGCGGTGACGTGGGTCGGGGTTGCGCCAGCTGACCATGAACACCTGCAGGCCGTTCTTGAGCATGTACTGGACATAGCTGTTGGTCGGCTGCAGGTCGAAGATGTAGTACTTGTTGATTTGCGGCGGCACTACCAGCACGGGCCGGGCGTACTGCTTTTCGCTCATCGGCTTGTACTGGATGAGCTCCAGCAGATCGTTGCGGAACACCACGGCGCCGGGCGTGGATGCCAGGTTGCCGCCCACTTCGAAGGCGCGCTCGTCCACCTGGCGCGGCAGGCCGTCGTTGTGGCGCAAATCGTCGAGCAGGTGGGCGACGCCACGCACCAGGCTCTGCCCGCCGGTATTGAACAGTTCCTTGACCGCCAGCGGGTTGAGCAGCGAATTGCTCGGTGCCAGGGCGTCGTTGATCAGGGTGAACAGAAAGTGCGCACGGGCCCGGTCATCGTCGCTCAGGTGGCTTTCTTCGATCCACAGGCGGGTTTGTTTCTGCCAAGCCAGGTAGGCCTGCAGGCTGCGCCGGTAGAACGGGTTCTGGCTCCACGTAGGATCGTTGAAACGGGCATCCCGCGCGCTCGGCTGGTAGGGCGTGTCGCCGAGCATCACGCGGCCCAGCTGGCCGCCCAGCGTCAGCAGGTGGCGGGCAGTGTGCAGTGGATTGAGCAAGCTGTGGCGGCCAACACTGCGCAAGGTGGAAATCAGGTCGCGACCGCGTACGCCGAGGATGGCGTTCTGCACGTTCATGCTGGTGGCGGGGAGCGTTGACGTTCCTTTGGCCGGTTTTTCTTTCATGGCAACAACTCCCTTGTCAGGCCACGGTCGTACTCATCAGTCGTGCTCGTGCAACAGCAAGCAACAATTCAGCCACCAGAGGCCGGACTGGGGTGCATGACCGCGCGCTGACGTTCTTGCTGGAGAAACTTCATGATGATGGGGGCGACGGCCTCGGCCCGGGTGATCAGGAACAGATGGCCGTCGTCGATAATGTGTAGCTGGGCATTGGGAATTCGCCAGGCCAGCAGGCGCATGTTGATCAGCGGGATCAGCGGGTCGTCGTCGCCGGCCAGCACCAGGGTCGGCTGCTGGATCTTGTGCAGCCAGTGGATGCTGGTCCAGCCCAGCCCGGCGAACAGCTGCCAGTAGTAGCCCATCTTGCCGCCGGAGCGCACCTTGGCGGCGTGGTGCATGGCCAGCTCCGGGTCGCGGCGAAAACCACCGCCATAGATCAGCGGCGCGATGCGGATGACATGGGAAGGCTGCACGTAACGCCTGGGGCTGGCCATCATCCACAGCACCTTGGGCTTGCCGGGCACCATAACTGCACCCGCCGCAGTGGCCGCCAGCACCAGCTTCTTGCAGCGCTCGGGGTAGTCATGGGCGAATTGCTGCGCCAGGGCGCCGCCCCAGGACACACCGATGACATTGACCTGGCCGTAGTCCAGGTAGTCGAGCATGCGCGCCGTCAGCTTGGCCAGGCCGGGAAAACGGTAAGGGTGGCGTGGCGTGGACGAGCCGCCCACGCCGGGGACGTCGAAGGCGATGACTTCCAGGTCCGGGTCCAGTGCCTCGATGAACGGGAACACCAGCTCCAGGTTGGCGCCGATGCCGTTGAAGATCAGCAATGGCGTCAGGTGCGGCTTGCCCGGGCGCACCGCGGTGCGGATGGATTGGTCGTCCAGCTCGACGGTGCGGAAGATGTAGGGTAGCGGCATGCGCGTGGCTCTGTGGCTTGAAAATGTACCGTGGCACGCTCCAAGCGGCCACGGTATTGCGACTTAACGCTCGTGGACGTATGTCCCCGGTGCGGCCTCACCAGCGGCATAGGCACGGTTGCCCAGGCGTGTGGGTGCCTTTTTTAGCTCGCCAGCGCGCTCGCCCAGCCAGGTCTGCCAATGCAGCCACCAGGAGTCGGCATGTTTGTCGGCGTTCTCCTGCCAGGCTACCGGGTCCCCCGGGCGGTCGGCGCCGGTCATGAAGCGCGCCTTGGGGTTGCCTGGCGGGTTGAGGATGCTCTGGATGTGGCCGCTGTTGGACAGCACGAATTCGATCTTGCCGCCGAACAGGTGCGCCGAGCGGTAGCACGATTGCCACGGGGTGATGTGGTCGGAGGTGCCGGCGACGCTGAAGATGTCGCACTGGACTTTCTTCAGGTCGATGGCGGTGCCGCACACTTCCAGGGCATCCGCGCGGGTCAGCGGGTTGTTCTTGAACAGTTCGATCAGGTCGCCGTGGAAGGCGGCGGGCAGCCGCGTGGTGTCGTTGTTCCAGAACAGGATGTCGAATACCGGTGGCTCGTTGCCGAGCAGGTAGTTGTTGACCCAGTAGTTCCAGATCAGGTCGTTGGGGCGCATCCAGGCGAACACCTTGGCCATGTCGCTGCCTTCGAGCACCCCGGACTGGTAGGAGTGGCGCTTGGCTGCCTCCAGTGTCTGTTCATCGACGAACAGTGCGACCTCGGTGTCCATCGTGGTGTCCAGCACGCTGACCAGCAGGGTCAGGGCATTGACCTTCTGCTCACCCAGCGCGGCGTAGTGGCCGACCAGGGCGGTGCAGGTGATGCCACCGGAGCAGGCACCGAGCATGTTCAGGTCTTTGCTGCCGGTGATTGCCAGTACCGCGTCGACCGCCTCCTTCAAGGCATCGATGTAGGTCGACAGGCCCCACTCGCGCTGGGCCTTGGTCGGGTTGCGCCAGCTGATGATGAAGGTCTGCTGCTGCGAGCGCAGGCAGAAGCGCGCCAGGCTCTTTTCCGGGCTCAGGTCGAAGACGTAGAACTTGTTGATCTGCGGCGGGACCACCAGCAGCGGGCGGGCATGCACCTGCTCGGTGATGGGGCTGTACTGGATCAGTTCCAGCACATCATTGCGGTAGACCACGGCGCCTTCGCTGGTGCCGAGGTTCTTGCCGACCTCGAACGCCTCCATGTTGACCTGGCTGGGCATGCCGCCATTGTTGACCACGTCCTTGGCCAGGTTGGACAGGCCGTCCAGCAGGCTCTTGCCGCCGGTTTCGAAGAAGCGTTTGACCGCCGCCGGGTTGGACAGGGTATTGGTCGGCGCCATGGCTTCGGTCATCAGGTTGATGACGAACTGGCCGCGGGCGATGTCCTGGGGCGACAGGTCACTGCTGCCGATCCACTCCTGCAGCTCCTTGCGCCAGGCCAGGTAGGTTTGCAGGTAGCGGCGGTAAAGCGGGTTTTTGCTCCAGGCCGGGTCCTGGAAGCGACGGTCGTCACCTGCCGGGGCGAGGCTGGACTTGCCCAGCAGGACGTTCTTCAGCTCCAGGCCGAAGTGCGCCACATGCTTGGCACTGTGCAGCGGCTGGCGCACGGCCTGACGCAGCACGGTACGCGCAGAGCTCAGCAGGTCCTTGCGGCGGATGCCGATGACCGGGTTCAGCCCCAGGGTGTTTTCCGAGGCCTGCCGCTGCAACTCATCGTTGTTCTTGTTACTCATCTACGACGCTCCGTTGTCCTGAGACGAGTACCGGGCTGCTGTGGCGCATGGCACAGCGGACAGCCCGGTACTGTTACTCGGGTGACCAGTGATAAGGAACAGCGGTGCTGCGGGCCGGATGCATACGGCGATGAGCTGCGGGGGATTCTGCGTGTGAAGACAGCCTGCTTTCGCTCGCGACCTCTACATACCGGCCAGTGCCTGATTGCCCTCAAGGCGATGCAGGGAACTTGCCAGCTCCATTGGTTACCCGACTTTCATGTAATGCGCAAGACAACCCGTTTAAGAGTTGTCTGTAAGGCATTCAAACAGATGAGATTAGAAAATGCGCTCTAAAGCCTGGAAGGCTTGAGCTAGAGCATGAGTTTGACCACCGATTCCGCCGGGTCGCGGGACTTGCCGGCCTTGTGCAGTTCGTCGAGGTAGTCGGCCCACAATTGTTCCTGGCGCAGGCACAGCTGCTCGAGGTATTCCCAGGTGAACAGGCCGCTGTCATGGCCGTCGTCGAAGGTCAGTTTCAGTGCATATTGGCCGGCAGGTTCCAGGCCGATGAGGCCGACATTGATTTTGCCGAATTGCAGGATGGGGTTGCCGTGGCCCTGGACCTCGGCGGAGGGGGAGTGCACCCGCAGGAACTCGGCGGGCAACTGATACACCTCGCCGGGGGCGTAGGTGAGGCTGAGGGTCTTGGAGGCTTTGTGCAGGTTGATGGCGGTGGGCAGGCGGGCCATGGTCTGAATCTCTCGGGAGCTGATGGAGGCAAGCTTCCAGCTTCCTGTACAGGGATTCAAGGGCCTCTTCGCGGGCAAGCTCCTACAGGGGGTCGCGGGCCCTGTGGGAGCGGGCGTGCCCGCGAAAAAGGCGACGCCGTCTTACAGGATGTAGCGCGACAGGTCTTCGTTCTGCGCCAGTTCACCGAGGTGGCCGTTCACATACGCGGCATCGATCAGAATCGGTGCTTCGTCGTGGGTGCTGGCCAGGTCACCGGCACTGAACGATACCTCTTCGAGCAGGCGCTCGAGCAGGGTGTGCAGGCGGCGGGCACCAATGTTCTCGGTCTTCTCGTTCACCTGATAGGCAATCTCGGCCAGGCGCTTGATACCGTCGGCGGCGAACTCGATGTTCAGGCCTTCGGTCTTGAGCAGTGCACTGTACTGTTCGGTCAGCGACGCGTGCGGCTCTTTCAGGATGCGCTCGAAGTCTTCTGGGGTCAGTGCCTTCAGTTCTACACGGATCGGCAGACGGCCCTGCAGCTCTGGCACCAGGTCGCTCGGCTTGCTCAGGTGGAACGCACCGGAAGCGATGAACAGGATGTGGTCGGTCTTGACCATACCCAGCTTGGTGTTGACGGTGCAGCCTTCGATCAGCGGCAGCAGGTCGCGCTGCACGCCTTCACGGGATACATCGGCACCGCCGACGTTGCCACGCTTGGCCACCTTGTCGATTTCGTCGATGAACACGATACCGTGCTGCTCGACCGCTTCCAGGGCCTTGGCCTTGAGTTCTTCCTCGTTGACCAGGCGACTGGCTTCTTCGTCGCGCACCATTTTCAGCGCGTCCTTGACCTTCAGCTTGCGGGCCTTGCGCTTGCCCTTGCCCATATTGGCGAACAGGCTCTGCAGCTGGTTGGTCATTTCTTCCATGCCGGGTGGCGCGGCGATTTCGACGCCCATGTTCTCGGCCACTTCGATCTCGATTTCCTTGTCGTCCAGCTGGCCTTCGCGCAGGCGCTTGCGGAACAGCTGGCGGGTGTTGGAATCGGTGCTGGTCTGCGCGGCTTCCTCGCTGAAGCTGCTGACCCGCGCCTGCGGCAGCAGGGCGTCGAGGATGCGGTCTTCGGCGGCGTCTTCGGCGCGGTGGCGCACGCGGACGATTTCCTGCTCGCGCAGCATCTTCAGCGCGGCATCGGCCAGGTCACGGATGATCGACTCGACGTCACGGCCAACGTAGCCCACTTCGGTGAACTTGGTGGCTTCGACCTTGAGGAACGGCGCGTTGGCCAGCTTGGCCAGGCGGCGGGCGATTTCGGTCTTGCCGACGCCGGTAGGGCCGATCATCAGGATGTTCTTCGGCGTCACTTCGGCACGCAGCTCGGCGGGGAGCTGCATGCGCCGCCAGCGGTTGCGCAGGGCAATGGCGACGGCACGCTTGGCGTCGTCCTGGCCGATGATGTGGCGGTTGAGTTCGTGGACGATCTCGCGGGGGGTCATGGACATGATCAATACGGTCCTCGAGCGGAGTAGGTCAGCGTGGAAAAGTCCCGCTACGAGCGGGACGCCAAAACAGCTGATTACTCGGCCAGGTCCTGCTCCTCGATGGTCAGGTTGTGGTTGGTGAACACGCAGATGTCACCGGCGATGTTCAGGGCGGCCTCGGTGATTTCCCGGGCCGACAGGTCGGTCTTGTTCAGCAAGGCGCGGGCCGCGGCCTGTGCATAGCCACCACCGGAACCCATGGCGATCAGGCCGTCTTCCGGCTCGACCACGTCACCGTTGCCGGTGATGATCAGCGATGCGTCCTTGTTGGCCACCGCCAGCATGGCTTCCAGGCGGCTCAGGGAGCGGTCGGTACGCCATTCCTTGGCCAGCTCGACGGCGGCACGCACCAGGTGGCCGGAGTGTTTCTGCAGCTGGGCTTCGAAGCGCTCGAACAGGGTGAAGGCGTCGGCGGTGGCACCGGCGAAACCGGCGATCACTTCGCCGTTGTACAGGCGACGGACCTTCTTGGCGTTGCCTTTCATCACGGTGTTGCCGAGGGATACCTGGCCGTCGCCGCCCATGACGACTTTGCCGTTACGGCGGACAGAAACGATGGTGGTCAAGGGGAGAGTCTCCACGCAGCGGGGCAAAATTGCCTGATGCAGACTCATATGGGGGTGGGGGGAAGGATTTCAACCGGGGGGGATGAATGGTCGCCGCAGGCTCAAGGTTGAGCGCGACCAATGTGGGAGCCGCGCTTGCCGGCGATGGGCCGCGAAGCGGCCCCGGAAATTTATGCAACAACCTTGAAATCGCGGGGCCGCGTCGCGGCCCATCGCCGGCAAGCGCGGCTCCCACAAGGTTACTCAGGCCTCGTGGCAGACGTGGCCATCGACCAAGGTATAACGCACCGCAGCCGGCAAGCAGTGGCCGATGAACGGGCAGTTTTCGCCGCGCGACAGCCATTGCTCACCCGCAATCGTCGAGGCCTTGGCGTCGAACAGCACCAGATCGGCCGCGCCGCCGACTTTCAGCTCGCCGGCCGGCAGGCGCATGGCCTTGGCCGGGCCGCTGCTCAGGCGGGCGAGCAGGGTCGGCAGGTCGAGCAGGCCGTCCTCGACCAGGGTCATGGCCAGTGGCAACAACAGTTCGACGCTGCTGATACCCGGTTCGGTGGCGCCGAACGGGGCCAGCTTTGCATCACGCTCGTGGGGCTGGTGGTGGCTGGAGATCGCCTGGATCACCCCCGACTTCACTGCCGCGCGCAGGCCGTCGCGGTCGGCGGCGGTGCGCAGCGGCGGCTGCACGTGGTACAGGCTGGAGAACTCACGCAGCGACTCGTCGGTGAGGATCAGCTGATACAGCGCCACGTCGGCCGTCACCGGCAGGCCCAGTTGCTGGGCTTGCTCGATCAGCCGTGCGCCACGGGCGCTGGTGATCTGGGTGAAGTGCGCACGCACGCCAGTCTGTTCCACCAGCAGCAGGTTGCGCGCCAGGGCGACGGTTTCCGCGGTCTCGGGGATGCCGGGCAGGCCGAGAAAGCTGGCCATGGCGCCTTCGTGGGCCAGGCCACCCTGGGCCAGGTCGCGGTCCTGGGAGTGGAACACCACGGTCAGGTCGAAGGTGGCGGCGTACTCCAGGGCACGGGCCAGGGTCCGGTTGTTGGGGATTTCCTTCAGGCCGTTGGCGAAGGCCACGCAACCGGTGTCGCGCAGGGCAACCAGCTCGGCCAGCTGCTCGCCCTCCAGGCCCTTGGTCAGGGCGCCGATCGGGTAGACCTTGCTGTTGGCGGCTTCGCGGGCGCGGTCGAGGATCAGCTCGGCCACCGCCGAGGTATCCAGCACCGGCTTGGTCTGCGGTGGGCAGCACAGGCTGGTGACGCCACCGGCCACGGCGGCGCGGGTTTCACTGGCGATCGAGCCCTTGCGGCTGTAGCCCGGCTCGCGCAGCGAGACGCCGAGGTCGACCAGGCCTGGCGCGGCAATCAGGCCGTCAGCTGCGATCGTGCGGCTGGCACTGAAACCGGCCGGGGCGGCGCCGATGGCGGCGATGCGCCCACCGTCCAGGTGCAGGTCGGTGACCTGGTCCAGGCCACTGGCAGGGTCGATGACCCGGGCGCCAAGAATACTGATGGTCACTGGGCGTTCTCCTGGTCGAGTTGACGTTGCGCGTTCTGCCCGCTCATGGCCATGGACAGCACGGCCATGCGCACGGCGATGCCATAGGTGACCTGGTTGAGAATCACCGAGTGTTTGCCGTCGGCCACCGCCGATTCGATTTCCACGCCGCGGTTGATCGGGCCCGGGTGCATGACGATGGCATCAGGCTTGGCACCGGCCAGGCGTGCGGTGGTCAGGCCGAACAGGCGGTAGAACTCGCCTTCGCTGGGCAGCAGGCCACCGGCCATGCGTTCACGCTGCAGGCGCAGCATGATCACCACGTCGACGTCTTTCAGGCCTTCGGCGAGGTCGGTGTAGACCTTCACGCCGTATTGCTCGATGCCGATCGGGATCAGGGTCTTCGGGCCGATCACGCGGATGTCCGGGCAGCCCAGCGCCTTCAGCGCGAGCATGTCGGAGCGGGCCACGCGCGAGTGCAGGATGTCGCCAACGATCGCCACCGAGAGGTTCTCGAAGCTGCCCTTGTGGCGGCGGATGGTCAGCATGTCGAGCATGCCCTGGGTCGGGTGCGCGTGGCGGCCGTCACCACCGTTGATCACGGCGACGTCCGGGCACACGTGCTCGGCGATGAAGTGCGCGGCGCCGGAGTCGGAGTGGCGCACGACGAACATGTCGGCGGCCATGGCTTCGAGGTTGCGCAGGGTGTCGAACAGGGTCTCGCCCTTGCTGGTCGAGGAGGTCGACACGTTCAGGCTGATCACGTCGGCCGACAGGCGCTGGGCGGCCAGCTCGAAGGTGGTGCGGGTACGGGTCGAGTTCTCGAAGAACACGTTGCACACGGTCTTGCCGCGCAGCAACGGGACTTTCTTGACGGCTCGGGCGCCGACTTCGAGGAACGAGTCGGCAGTGTCGAGGATCTCGGTGAGCAGTTCGCGGGGCAAACCGTCGAGCGAGAGGAAGTGGCGCAGCTGGCCCTGGTCATTGAGCTGCAGCGGGCGCTTGGCGTCGATTGGCGTCATCGCGAGGGGACTCTTAAAGGGCGGAAGCGGTGGCGAGGTCCTGGCGCTCGAGGGCGAGCGGTGCGGGTCCGGTCAATTTTACCCGTTCATGGGCCGCCAGCGACAGGGTGGCGCCGAGCACATTGGGGCGGATGGGCAGTTCGCCGGCATCCAGGTCGAGCAGGCAGACCAGGGTGACACTGGCCGGGCGGCCGTAATCGAACAGTTCGTTGAGTGCGGCGCGGATGGTGCGGCCACTCATCAGCACGTCGTCGATCAGCACCAGGTGTTGGCCTTCGACCTCGAACGGCAGTTCCGACGGGCGCACCTGCGGGTGGAGGCCGTTCTGGCTGAAATCATCGCGATAGAACGACACGTCAAGGGTGCCCAGCGGGCTGTGGTCGGCCATTTCCGCCTGCAGGGCCTGGGCAACCCAGACGCCGCCAGTGCGGATGCCGATGAAGCGCGGCTCGGTGATGTTGCGGCGGGCCAGATGGGCGCGAAGGTCGACAGCCATCTGCCGGATCAGGTCGGCGGGATTGGGTAGGCTCATTGCGTATCTCCTGGGGGCGCCGAGGGCGTTGTGATTGCCCCGACGTAAACGCGGGAAAAATCAGGTATTGGCCTCCAGCCAGCCTTGCAGCAGCAGGGCGGCGGCGATGGCGTCGACCGGGTTGTCACGGTAGCTGCCGCGCTGGCCGCCACGGGCCATGCGCTCGCCCTTGGCCTCGAAGGTGGTCAGGCGTTCGTCGTGGGTGTGCACGGGCAGGTTGAAGCGGCCATTGAGGCGACGGGCGAACTTTTCCGCGCGCTCGCTCATTTCGCTCGGCGTGCCGTCCATGTTCAGTGGCAGGCCGACGACGATGGCATCGGGCTTCCACTCATTGATGAGCTTTTCCACCTGAGCCCAGTCCGGCACGCCGTTCTGTGCCTTCAGGGTGCACAGCTCACGGGCTTGGCCGGTTACCACCTGGCCCACAGCGACGCCGATCTGTTTGCTACCGTAGTCGAAGCCCAGCAGCAGGCGTAGCTCAGCCATCAGGCGTGCCCCGCCTGGCTGGTCAGCAAGCTGAGGTTGATGCCCAGGCTGCGAGCTGCGGCGCCCAGGCGTTGTTCGCTGGCCATGGCGAAGAGGATGTCCGGGTCGAACGGGCAGTTGAGCCAGGCATTGTCGGCCAGTTCAGCTTCCAGTTGGCCCGCTTCCCAGCCGGCGTAACCCAGGGTAATCAGGCTTTGCTGCGGCCCCACGCCTTCGGCGATGGCGAACAGCACATCCTGCGAAGTGGACAGCGACAGGCCCTGCAGTTCGACGGTGGCCTGGTAGCTGCATTCGCTGCTGTGCAGGACGAAACCGCGGTCGGTCTGTACCGGGCCACCCTGGTAGATAGGGACCTGCAAGGTGCTGGCCGGTGGCATCTCGTTCGGGCGCAACTGCTCGAGAATGTCGGCCAGGTTCAGCTCCTGTGGTCGGTTGACCACCAGGCCCATGGCGCCATTGGCGTTGTGCTCGACGATGTACGTGAGGGTCTGGGCGAAGTTCGGATCGGCCATGTGCGGCATGGCGATCAGGAACTGATGCTTGAGGTAGCTCGGGGTGAGAGTTTTCATGGGGGATAGTGTGGCGCCAGGTGGCGAGGCTGACAAGGTGCGCAATTGTGTCGTCTGGTTGGTGACTGTCGTGAGGGTTTTGGCGCTCGGTATCCGCGCAACCACATCCGGCAAGCCCGGCGCCAATACTCAGTTGCTGGACAGGCGGTCGCCGCGGGCGAAGCGCCAGGTGCGGATGATCTCCAGCCGGTCGAACTCGGCCAGGTCGCCGGTAAACGGCGCAAAGGGCGCCGCCAGGCGCACGATGCGCTGGGCCGCCTGGTCCAGCACCGGCTGGCCGGACGACTCCAGCACCAGCACCTCGTACAGCGAGCCATCGCGGTTGATCGACACCATCATCCGCAAGTTGCCGTAGATCTGTTGCCGGCGTGCCTCGTCGGGGTAGTTGAGGTTACCCACCCGCTCGACCTTCTTGCGCCACTCTTCCTTGTACCAGGCGCCCTTGTCGCGCATGGTCGACGCCGCGTTGAGGCGGTGGATCTTCGGGCGCTTGGCGTACATCTGCTGTTCGTTGGACAGTTCCGCCTCAAGGCTGGCGATCTGGCTCGACAATTGCGAACTGTCGAAATCCGGCGTAGCCGCTGCCGGCTTGGGCTGTGGCTTGCTTTCCTTGGGCTTGGGCTCGATCTTCTGCGCTTTCGGCGCCTTGGTTGCCACGGCGGATTTCTCCGGCACGGGCGGTGGTGCTACTTCAGGCTTGGCGGCAGGCGGCGGGGTGACCTTGTTGATCTTGCTGTCCTGGAACGGCGCCACTTCGGTGGTGGTCGGCACCGCTTTCTTTTCCAGGGTGCCGCTGCCCTGCTGGTTGGCCTGGGCCTGGTAATCAGCCTTCTCCGGCGCTTTCTCGCTCTTGAAGGTGGCCAGGGTGATGTCCATGGTCTGGCGGATCTCGGCCGGTTTGACCACGGTAAAGCCCACGCCAAGGATCAGCGCCAGGTGCACCAAAGCAGCCAGGAACAAGGTAAAGCCAAGCCGGTCCACCGGGCGAACGCGCGGTGGCAGCAGGTCGGAAGGGATGTCGGCAGGCAGCGTCATCAGGTATCCAGCAACCGCAGGGCGGGGCAGCAGCTCAGTCGAAAAGGACCGGCATCATACCCCACTCCGCGCATTTGCTCCGCGTCGGCGGTCAGCGCGCCTTGAGCTGGCGATCAATGGCATCCATCAACCTGCCACCGATATCGGTGTTGTAGGCTGCGTCGATCTCGCGGATGCAGGTAGGGCTGGTGACGTTGATTTCGGTGAGGTAGTCGCCGATCACGTCGAGGCCGACGAACAGCAGGCCCTTAGCACGCAGGGTCGGGCCGACCTGGGCGGCGATCCAGCGGTCACGCTCGGTCAGCGGGCGGGCTTCGCCGCGGCCACCGGCAGCCAGGTTGCCACGGGTCTCGCCACTGGCGGGAATACGGGCCAGGCAGTAATCGACCGGTTCGCCGTCGATCATCAGGATGCGCTTGTCGCCGTCCTTGATGGCCGGCAGGTAGGCCTGGGCCATGATCTGCTGGGCACCCAGGGCGGTCAGGGTTTCTAGGATCACCGACAGGTTGGGGTCGCCGACCCGGTGGCGGAAGATCGACGTACCGCCCATGCCGTCCAGCGGCTTGAGAATCACGTCACCGTGCTGGGCCGCGAACTCGCGGATGATGTCCGGGCGACGGCTGACCAGGGTAGGCGGGGTGCACTGAGGGAACAGCGTGGCGAACAGTTTTTCGTTGCAGTCACGCAGGCTCTGCGGGCGGTTCACCACCAACACGCCTTCGCTCTCGGCCTGCTCCAGCAGGTAAGTGCTGTAGACGAACTCCATGTCGAACGGTGGGTCCTTGCGCATCAGGATCACGTTCAGGTCGGCCAGCGGGCTGTCCTGCTCTTCGCCCAGCTCGAACCAGTGCGCAGGGTCGGCGAATACTTTCAGCGGGCGCATGCGCGCACGGGCCTTGCCTTCGCCCTGGTACAGGTCGCGCTGCTCCATGTAGAACAGCTCCCAGCCGCGGGCCTGGGCGGCCAGCAGCATGGCCAGCGAGCTGTCCTTCTTGTAGGAGATGGACGCGATCGGGTCCATGACAATGCCGAGGCGAACGCTCATGGGGTGGTTCCTCTTGGCGGCCCGTGGCCGCAGTGAATCGAAAGAAAAGTGGCTCAGGGTGGCGCTGTGAACGCCGCGGGTCAAGGGGGTGGCAGATGGAACGGGCCCCCGGAGTGTGCTAAAAATGCCCTCAGCTTCAAGCGGCAAGCCATCCGTGGCTTCCGCCCACACAGTGCAGCGATGGTAGCGCGACTTATGGAACAGCCCCTGAAGGTGATGGTGATCGACGATTCCCGCACGATCCGCCGCACCGCGCAGATGTTGCTCGGCGAAGCGGGCTGCGAGGTGATCACCGCCAGTGACGGCTTCGATGCCCTGGCCAAGATCATCGACCACCAGCCACAGATCATCTTCGTCGACGTGCTGATGCCCCGTCTGGACGGTTATCAGACCTGCGCGGTGATCAAGCACAACAGTGCCTTCAAGGACATCCCGGTGATTCTTCTGTCGTCTCGCGACGGCCTGTTCGACAAGGCCCGCGGCCGGGTGGTCGGCTCCGACCAGTTCCTGACCAAACCATTCAGCAAGGAAGAACTGCTCGACGCGATCAGGGCCCATGTGCCTGGTTTCGCCGCGCCCGAATAACCCGCACCCTGACCGCGCCGCGCTGGCGCGGCCTTCAATTTCCTGATGGGGAAACAGCATGGCCCGCGTTCTGATTGTCGACGACTCGCCGACAGAGATGTACAGATTGACCGAATGGCTGGAAAAACACGGTCACCAGGTGCTCAAGGCCAACAACGGTGCCGACGGCGTGGCCCTGGCCCGCCAGGAAAAGCCCGACGCGGTGCTGATGGACATCGTCATGCCTGGCATGAACGGCTTCCAGGCCACCCGCCAGCTGAGCAAGGACCCGGAGACCAGTGCCATCCCCGTGGTGGTGGTGACCACCAAGGACCAGGAAACCGACCGTATCTGGGCTACGCGCCAGGGTGCCCGCGACTTCCTGACCAAGCCGGTGGAAGAGGACGCGCTGATCGCCAAGCTCAAAGAAGTGCTCGGCGCTTGACCACCCGCCCGCAGGGCGCGTCGTTGACCGCCTTCGAGCTGTTGCTGGACATTGACCGGCGCTGCCGCCTGCTGGCGGCCGACCAGCCGCTGCAGGACACCCGCCTGCAGCAGTGGAGCGGCATCGGCTTTCGCATCGCCGGGCAGTGGTTCGTCGCGCCGATGGGCGAGGTCGCCGAGGTGCTGCGCGAGCCGCGCAGTAGCCGCGTGCCTGGCGTGCAGCCGTGGGTGTGTGGCGTGGCCAACTTGCGCGGCCGGCTGTTGCCGGTGATGGACCTGAGCAGTTTCTTCGGCCTTGGCCCTGTTGCGCCAGGCAAGCAGCGGCGGGTGCTGGTGCTGGACCACGAAGACCTGTTCGTCGGCCTGTTGGTCGACGAGGTGCTGGGCCTGCAGCACTTCGCCCTGAGCAGCCTGGAACTGTCGCCACCGCAACCGCTGCTGCGGGCTGCTGCCCGCTTCGTGCAGGGGCACTTCCCGCGTGAACGCAACTGGGCGATCTTCAGCCCCTTCGCCCTGGCCCAAGCGCCGGGTTTTCTTGACGTGGCGCTATAGGATTTGCAAACGTGAACAAGCCGGCCACACCCGTCGCCCCCGCCAGCATGACCCCACGCACGCGCAGCATCGTGCAGATCACCGTGCTGTTCGTGATCCTGATCCTGTCGATCATCCTGTTGTTCGCCAACTTCGCCTACCTCAATACCCAGGCCAATCACGACAAACAGTACATCGGCCACGCCGGCGAGTTGCGGGTGTTGTCCCAACGCATCGCCAAGAACGCCACCGAGGCCGCAGCGGGCAAGGCCCTGGCATTCAAGCTGCTGTCGGATGCGCGCAACGATTTCGAGCGGCGCTGGGGCTACCTGCGCGAAGGCGACAAGTCCACCGGCCTGCCTGCGGCGCCGGCCGCGGTCCGCGATGAAATGGAGGCGGTGCGCCAGGACTGGGAAAACCTGCGCAAGAACACCGACACCATCCTGGCCAGCGAACAGACCGTGCTGTCGTTGCATCAGGTGGCGGCGACCCTCGCCGAAACCGTGCCGCAGCTGCAGGTCGAATACGAGAAGGTGGTCGAGATCCTGTTGCAGAGCGGTGCTCCGGCCAACCAGGTGGTCGTCGCCCAGCGCCAGCTGCTGCTGGCCGAGCGCATTCTCGGTTCGGTCAACACTGTTCTGGCCGGCGACGACACGGCGGCGCAGGCCGCCGATACCTTTGGCCGCGATGCCAGCCGCTTCGGCCAGGTGCTCGAGGGCATGCTGGGTGGCAACCCGGCCATCCAGGTGACCCGCGTCGAGGACGCTGATGCCCGCGCGCGCCTGGCGGAAATCGCCGAGCTGTTCCAGTTCGTGGCCGGTTCGGTCGATGAAATCCTAGAAACCTCGCCCGAGCTGTTCCGCGTGCGCGAAGCGGCCGGCAACATCTTCAGCCTGTCGCAAACGCTGCTCGATGAGGCCTCGCACCTGGCCAACGGTTTCGAGAACCTGGCCAGCGGCCGCACCCTGGATACCGTCGGGGGTTATGCGTTGGGCCTGCTGGCGCTGGCTTCGATCATCCTGATCGGCTTGGTGATGGTCCGCACCACCCACCGCCAGTTGCATGAAACCGCCGAAAAGAACGAACGCAACCAGCAGGCGATCATGCGCCTGCTCGATGAAATCGAAGAGCTGGCCGATGGCGACCTGACCGTCACTGTGTCGGTGACCGAAGACTTCACCGGCGCCATCGCCGACTCGATCAACTACTCGGTCGACCAGCTGCGCGACCTGGTGGCCACCATCAACCACAGCGCCGAGCAGGTCGCCGCTGCCGTGCAGGACACGCAGAACACCGCGCGCCAGCTGGCCAAGGCCTCGGAGCACCAGGCCGAACAGATCAGCGAGGCCTCCGAGGCAGTCGGCGACATGGTCGAATCGATCGACCGGGTTTCCGCCCACGCCTATGAGTCGGCCAAGGTCGCCGAGCGCTCGGTGGCGATCGCCAACAAGGGCAACGAGGTGGTGCACAACACCATCAACGGCATGGATAACATCCGCGAGCAGATTCAGGACACGGCCAAGCGGATCAAGCGCCTGGGCGAGTCTTCCCAGGAAATCGGCGACATCGTCAGCCTGATCGACGACATTGCCGACCAGACCAACATCCTGGCCCTCAATGCGGCGATTCAGGCCTCGCTGGCGGGTGAGGCCGGCCGCGGCTTTGCCGTGGTTGCCGACGAGGTGCAGCGCCTGGCCGAGCGTTCTTCCTCGGCGACCCGGCAGATCGAAGCGCTGGTGCGGACCATCCAGGCGGACACCAACGAGGCGGTGATCTCCATGGAGCAGACCACCGCCGAGGTGGTGCGTGGTGCGCGCCTGGCCCAGGATGCCGGCGTGGCGCTGGCCGAGATCGAGGGCGTATCGCAGAACCTCGCCGAACTTATCCACAGCATCTCCGATGCAGCCCAGTTGCAGACCTCCTCGGCGGGGCAGATTTCCCACACCATGGCGGTGATTCAGCAGATCACCGCGCAGACCTCCGCCGGCTCCGGCGCCACCGCCGACAGCATCCGCCACCTGGCTCGAATGGCTAGCGAGATGCGCCGCTCGGTCTCTGGTTTCACCCTGCCGGCTTCCGCCGAGCGAAGCTGAGGAAAACCCATGGCTTCTGCCGTCGTAAGCCCCGAGCGCCACGATACCGTGGCCCTGGCCTGGACCCGGGCCGCCATCCTCGATTGCCTGAGCCAGGCCCGTCAGGCCCTGGAGCGCTTTGCCGGCGAGACCGACGACTTGTCGATGCTGGCCTTCGTTGTGGATAACCTGCACCAGGTGCATGGCTGCCTGCGCATGCTCGAACTGCGCGGTGCCACACGCCTGGCCGAAGAACTGGAACTGCTGGCCAAGGCCTTGGCCGAGGGCCAGGTGAGCCCCCGCGGTGACTGCCTGGGGCCGTTGTTCCGTGGTCTGGAGCAATTGCCGTCGTATCTGGAGCGGTTGCGCGGCGCACGCCATGACCTGCCACTGGTGATGCTGCCGCTGCTCAACCAGCTGCGTGCCTGCCGTGGCGTCGAGCCGCTGGCCCAGGCCAGCCTGATCAGCGGCGCCGCGCAGCGCTTTGCCGGTTCCGATGACCTGGCCAACCTCGACTTGTCGCTGGGAAACTGGCGGGAACAGATGCAGGCCGGGCCGGGGCGTGACGCTCTGCGCTCGGTGGTCAGCGCCCTGTGCGACGACCTGATGCGGATCAAGGAGCGTCTGGACCAGTTCGTGCGCGGCGACCGCCAGCACAGTGAAGAGCTGGAGGCGCTGCTCGCGCCATTGCGCCATGTTGCCGACACCCTGGCAGTGCTGGGCTTCCAGCAACCTCGCCGGGTGATCATCGACCAGGTGCTGGCGCTGCAGGCTTTGGCCCAGGGTGAGCGTACGGCGGACGACGCGGTATTGATGGATGTGGCCGGCGCTCTGCTGTATGTGGAGGCCACGCTCAATGGTATGGTCCTGCCACTGGAAGAAGGCGGGCAGGGCGGCCTGCCCGGTTCCGACCTGGCCGAGATTCGTCAGTTGGTGTTGCACGAATCACTGTCTGTGCTGCAGCAGGCCAAGGACCTGATCGGCGATTGCCTGGAGTCCGGCTGGCCGCGCCAGCGCCTGCAGCCACTGCCGGGGCTGTTGCAGCAAGTGCGCGGCGCGTTGGCGATGCTGATGCTGCCGGCCGCTGCCGAAGTGTTTGCCGGCTGCGCAGGCTATGTGCAGGGCTGGTTGCAGCATCTGGAAGTGGAGCCGCCGGCGGACGAACTGACCCACCTGGCCGACTCCCTCAGTGCCGCCGAATGCTACTTGCAATGGCGCGTCGCCGACCCGCTGGCCGATGCTCAACCGTTCCTCGACATGGCCCGTGCCAGCCTGACGAAGCTGGGTGTGCAGTGCATCCATGCGGACCAGTCCCAGGCGCAGGATGGCAGCGATGGCATCGATGATGAATTGCGTGAGGTGTTCCTCGAAGAGGCCGGCGAGTTGCTGCCGGAAATCGAGCGCCACTGGCTGCGCTGGCGTGCCGACAATAGCCTGCGTGACGCCCTGATCGAAGTGCGCCGCGACCTGCATACGCTCAAGGGCAGCGGGCGCATGGTGCATGCCGAGGCGGTGGCCGAACTGGCGTGGGGCGCTGAGCACCTGCTCAACCGGGTGCTGGAGGGGCGTATCGCCCTGACCCCGGAGGGCGCGGTGGCGTTGCAGCAGGTGTTCGTCCATCTGCCGGACCTGCTGGCAGACTTTGCAGCTGGCCAATTGCCGCAATTGACCGAGATCGAACAACTGGCGAGCCACCTGCACGCCCTGGCCGAGAACGACACCCCGGTCAACGCCGACATCGATGGCCTGGACCCACAGCTACTGGATATCTTCCGCAACGAAGCACAAGGCCACCTGGCCAGCCTGGAAGGCTTTCTGCAGGGCGCCGACGGCCAGGGCAGAGAAGTCAGCGACAGCCTGCAGCGCGCCTTGCACACCCTCAAGGGCAGCGCTGCCATGGCCGGCGTCATGCCGATCGCCGAGCTGGCTACTGCCTTCGACCGCCTGGTGCGCGAGTACCGGGGGCACCAGCTGCCGTTGCAGGCTGCGGAGATGCAATGGCTGCAAACAGCCCATGGTCTGTTCCTGCAGGCCTTGGCACAGCTGGGCAGTACGCCGTTGGCCGCCATCCCGGGTGCGGCCCAGCTGATCGAGCAGGTCGGCGAGGCCGTTGATCTGCGCCTGGCCAGCCTGCATGCCGAGCCTCAGCACACCCGGCATGGCAAACGCGACCCGCAGCTGATCGCCAGTTTCCTGGCCCAGGCCATGGATATCCTGCTGGATGCCGAGTCGCTGCTGTCACGTTGGCAACAGCAGCCCGGTCAGCGCGAGCCGCTGGATACCTTGCTCGATGAGCTGACCAGCCTTGGCCACGCTGCGCACCTGGCCGACCTGTGGCAGATGGATACCGTCTGCGAAGCGCTGCTCGACCTCTACGGCGCCGTGGAAGAGGGCAGCCTGGGCGCCAGCCCGCGCTTCTTCACCATTGCTCAGCAAGCCCATGAAGCCCTGCTGGACATGCTCGACGAAGTGGCTGCCGGGCAGGAAATCAGCCCCCGGCCTGACTGCGTCGACGCCCTGCGCGAACTGTTGGATGGCGCGCTGGCTCCGGGGGCTACCGGCCTGGTAAGCCCTGATGCGGTAACGCCGCTAACCGGCGCGCTGGAGCACGATGACGAGCCCGACAGCCCAGGCGACAAGGAATTGCTGGAGGTCTTCCTCGAAGAAAGCTCGGACATCGTCGAAAGCGCCGCCGCCGCCCTGGCGCGCTGGCAGGCCGACCCGCGCAGCAGCGTCGAGGTGGAGAACCTGCTGCGGGACTTGCATACCCTCAAGGGCGGTGCGCGCATGGTCGAGATCAGCGCCATCGGCGACCTGGCCCATGAACTGGAATTCCTCTACGAACTGCTCGCCGCCGGGCGCCTGCCGCCGAGCGCGCCGCTGTTCGCGCTGCTGCAGAACTGCCATGACCGCCTGGCGCACATGCTCGACGCCGTGCGCCTGGGCCAGCCGTTGCATGCCGCTACCGCGCTGATCGACTACATCCGCAACTTCAGCAGCGCCGCGCTGACCGACAGCGCTGCCGGCCAGGCCCCGGCCGACACAGCACCCGCCGAAGTACCGGCTGCGGCACCGGAGCGGGCGCCGGGCGACATGGTCAAGGTCGACGCCGAGCTGCTCGACGACCTCGGCAACCTGGCCGGTGAGCATTCAATCATTCGTGGCCGTATCGAACAGCAGGTCAACGACGCGCAGTTCGCCCTCAACGAGATGGAAACCACTCTGGAGCGCATGCGCGACCAGCTGCTGCGCCTGGACATCGAGACCCAGGGGCGAATCAGCAGCCGACAGGCGTTCGAGGGGGATGCCTACGAAGATTTCGACCCGCTGGAGATGGACCGCCATTCGCAGCTCCAGCAGCTGTCGCGGGCACTGTTTGAGTCGGCCTCCGACCTGCTCGACCTCAAGGAAACCCTCACCCAGCGCGCCCAGGAAGCCTACAGCCTGCTGCAGCAACAGGCGCGGGTGAACAGCCAACTGCAGGAGGGCCTGACCGCGACCCTGATGGTGCCGTTCGAACGTCTGGTACCGCGCTTGCAGCGGGTGGTGCGTCAGGTGGCCAGCGAGCTGGGCAAGCAGGTCGAACTGGTGGTCGGCAACGCCGAGGGCGAGCTGGACCGCAGCGTGCTCGAACGCATGGTCGCGCCCTTGGAGCACATGCTGCGCAATGCCGTCGACCATGGCCTGGAAGCGCGCGAGGTACGCCTGGCCGCGGGCAAGCCGGAGCAGGGCACCATTCACCTGAACTTGTTGCATGAGGGCGCCGACATCGTCATCGAGATGACCGACGACGGCGCCGGTGTGCCGCTGGAGGCGGTACGGCGCAAGGCGATCAAGCGCGGCCTGCTGGACCCGCAGGCACAGCTGAGCGATCACGAGATCCTGCAGTTCATCCTGCGCCCAGGCTTTTCCACGGCAGAGAAGATCACCCAGATTTCCGGGCGCGGCCTGGGCATGGACGTGGTGCACGAAGAGGTCAAGCAACTGGGCGGTTCGATGACCATCGAGTCGGCCCAGGGCAAGGGCGCGCGCTTCCTGATCCGCCTGCCGTTCACCGTGTCGATCAATCGGGCCTTGATGGTGCACCTGGGCGAGGAGCAGTACGCCATTCCGCTCAACACCATCGAGGGCATCGTGCGCGTGCCGCCTGCCGAGCTGGCCGCCTGTTACCAGCTGGACGCGCCGCGTTATGTGTATGGCGGCCACGAGTACGCCTTGCGTTACCTGGGCGAACTGCTGCAAGGGCTGCCGCGCCCGGTGCTGTTGGGGCAGAGCGTGCCGTTGCCGGTGTTGCTGCTGCACTCCCAGGAGCAGTCGTTCGCCATCCAGGTGGACAGCCTGTCGCCGAGCCGTGAGATCGTGGTGAAGAGCCTTGGCCCGCAGTTCGCCGCCGTGGCGGGCTTGTCGGGTGCGACCTTGCTCGGTGATGGCCGGGTGGTGCTGATCCTCGACCTGCTGGGCCAGCTGCGTGGCCAGCAGCGGCGGCTGGCGCGTCTGCCCGGTGGCAGCGGGGTGCAGCGAACCTTGTTCGGCCCGGCACCACGGCGGGCCACGCTGGTGATGGTGGTGGACGACTCGGTCACCGTGCGCAAGGTCACCAGCCGCCTGCTGGAACGCCATGGCATGAGCGTGATGACGGCCAAGGATGGGGTCGATGCCATGGCCCTGCTGGAAGAGCACCGCCCTGATGTGCTTTTGCTGGACATCGAAATGCCGCGCATGGATGGCTTCGAAGTGGCCACCCGCATTCGCCGCGACGAGCGTCTGAAAGACGTGCCGATCATCATGATCACATCGCGCACCGGGCAGAAGCACCGCGACCGTGCCATGGCCATTGGCGTCAACGATTACCTGGGCAAACCCTATCAGGAGTCGGTGTTGCTGCAGAGCATCGCCCACTGGAGCCAGACCCATGCTTGAACTGATTGCAGGGCAACGCAGCAGCCTGACCGGCCTGCTGCTGCCGCTGGGTGACCGCACCCTGGTGTTGCCCAACGTCGCCGTGGTCGAACTGATCGGCCAGCGCAACCTGGTGTGTGAACCCGGCAACCCGGCCTGGCACCTGGGGTGGATCGACTGGCGGCAGCAGCATTTGCCGTTGATCGGTTTCGAGGCAGCTTGTGGTGGTGAGACGCCCTGTGGCGAGCGGGCGCGGATCGTCGTGTTGAATGCGCTGGGAGACACCGGCTTGCGCTACCTGGCCGTGCTGCTGCAGGACATTCCACGCTCGTGCAAGCTGGACAGCCAGCTCAATTATGTGGACGTGCCGCTGGGCAGCCTGGAGCTGGCCGCCGTGCAGGTGGGCGAACAGGTGGCGCGGGTGCCGGACCTGGCCGGGCTGGAAAGATTGGTGCGTGACGCTGAACTGCAACCTGCCCTTGGGTAGGATGAGGCAGGAATGAACCCTGTCATGAACCCAGCCCGCTTCGGGAGGTCTGTGTTTGCATGTACTACGGTGAACGCTTCAATGCCTGGACCCACCTGGTCGGTGCCGTCCTGGCCTGTATTGGTGCCATCTGGCTGATCGTCGTCGCGGGCCTGCAGGGTGACCCCTGGAAGATCGTCAGTTTCTCCATCTACGGCAGCACCTTGCTGTTGCTCTACAGCATTTCCACTCTCTACCACAGCACCCGCGGGCGGGCGAAGGTGATCATGCGCAAGCTCGATCACCTGTCGATCTACCTGTTGATCGCCGGCAGCTACACCCCGTTCTGCCTGGTGAGCCTGCGCGGACCCTGGGGCTGGAGCCTGTTCGGCGTGGTCTGGGGGCTGGCGGTGATCGGCATGTTGCAAGAGATCAAGCCGCGCTCGGAGGCGCGCATCCTGTCGATCATCATCTATGCGGTGATGGGCTGGATCGTGCTGGTGGCGGTCAAGCCACTGCTGAACAGCCTTGGCACCGCCGGCTTCACATGGCTGGCGGCCGGCGGTGTGTTCTACACCGTGGGCATCATCTTTTTCGCCCTCGACAGTCGGCTGCGCCATGCACATGGCATCTGGCACCTGTTCGTGATCGTCGGGAGCCTGATGCACTTCGTGGCCGTGTCGCTGTACGTGCGTTAGCTTTTTGTTTACGAGAAATCACCCCACAACTGCTGCGCTACCGACAGCGCCACCACCGGCGCTGTCTCGGTACGCAATACCCGCGGCCCGAGGCGTGCGGCATGGAAGCCGGCGGCCTTGGCCTGTTCGACTTCCGCCTCGCTCAGGCCACCTTCCGGGCCGATCAGGAACGCCAGCGTTGCCGGCTTGTCATGGCTGGTCAATGGCTCGGCGACCGGGTGCAGGACCAGTTTGAGGTCGGCTTCGGTGCCCTTGAGCCATTCGGCCAGGGTCACTGGTGGATGAATGACCGGCAGGGTCGAGCGGCCGCATTGTTCACAGGCGCTGATCGCCACTTGGCGCCAGTGGGCCAGGCGCTTGTCGGCACGCTCGTCCTTCAGGCGCACTTCACAGCGCTCGCTGACAATCGGGGTGATTGCGTTGGCGCCAAGCTCGGTGGCCTTCTGGATCGCCCAGTCCATGCGCTCGCCGCGGGACAGGCCCTGGCCGAGGTGGACCTGAAGCGGTGAGTCGGGCTGGCCGGCGAGGGCCTGGTCGAGGCTGACGCGTACGGTCTTCTTGCCGACTTCGAGCAGTTGGCCGAGGTATTCCTGGCCACTGCCATCGAACAGTTGCACGGCGTCGCCGGGGGCCATGCGCAGGACGCGGCCGATGTAGTGGGCCTGGGCTTCGGGCAGGTCGTGCTCGCCAAGGCTCAGGGGGGCGTCGATGAAGAAGCGGGACAGTCTCATGGGGTGCTCGTCAAAAAAGGTGTACTCGGCCCTTTGTGGGAGCGGCCTTGTGTCGCGAAAGGGGCGCGAAGCGGCCCCAGGTTCTTAGCTTCGCAGCGGTTATGTGTCGGGGCGAGCGGTTTTAGCCCGGGTCGCGGAAGTCGGGGTGGAAGTTGGCCGGTACGGCGACGCTGACGCTGTCGCGGGTGGCGATGTCGATGCCTTCGCTGGCTACTTCGGCGAGGAAGTCGATCTGCTCCGGGGTGATCACGTACGGCGGCAGGAAGTACACCACGCTGCCCAGTGGGCGCAGCAGGGCGCCGCGGGTCAGGGCGTGCTCGAACACCTTCAGGCCACGCCGCTCCTGCCACGGGTAGGCAGCCTTGGTCGCCTTGTCCTGGACCATTTCGATGGCCAGGGCCATGCCGGTCTGGCGGATTTCGGCGACGTGGGCGTGATCGGCCAGGTGCGCGGTGGCGCTGGCCATGCGCGTGGCCAGGGCCTTGTTGGCCTCGATTACGTTGTCCTGTTCGAAGATGTCCAGCGTCGCCAAGGCAGCGGCGCAGGCCAGCGGGTTGCCGGTGTAGCTGTGCGAGTGGAGGAACGCGCGCAGGGTCGGGTAATCGTCGTAGAAGGCCTGGTACACCTTGTCGGTGGTCAGGCAGGCGGCCAGCGGCAGGTAGCCACCGGTCAGCGCCTTGGACAGGCACAGGAAGTCCGGGCGGATGCCGGCTTGCTCGCAGGCGAACATGGTGCCGGTGCGGCCGAAACCGACGGCGATCTCGTCGTGGATCAGGTGCACGTCATAACGGTCGCAGGCTTCGCGCAGCAGCTTGAGGTACACCGGGTGGTACATGCGCATGCCACCGGCGCCCTGGATCAGCGGTTCGATGATCACCGCCGAGATCGTTTCGTGGTGTTCGGCCAGGGTCTGCTCCATGACTGCGAACAGGTTGCGCGAGTGTTCTTCCCAGCCCATGCCCTCGGGGCGCAGGTAGCAGTCGGGGCTTGGCACCTTGAGGGTGTCGAGCAGCAGCGCCTTGTAGGTCTCGGTGAACAGCGGCACGTCGCCCACCGACATCGCGGCGATGGTCTCGCCGTGGTAGCTGTTGGTCAGGGTAACAAAGCGCTTTTTCGCCGGTTTGCCGATGTTCTGCCAGTAGTGGAAGCTCATCTTCAACGCCACTTCGATGCACGACGAACCGTTGTCGGCATAGAACACCCGGTCAAGCCCGGCGGGGGTCATGGCGACCAGGCGCTCGGACAGCTCGATCACCGGCTGGTGGCTGAAGCCGGCGAGAATCACGTGCTCCAGCTGGTCGACCTGATCCTTGATGCGCTGGTTGATGCGCGGGTTGGCGTGGCCGAACACGTTGACCCACCAGCTGCTCACGGCATCCAGGTAGCGCTTGCCGTCGAAGTCCTCGAGCCACACGCCCTCACCGCGCCGGATCGGGATCAGTGGCAGCTGCTCGTGGTCTTTCATCTGGGTGCAGGGGTGCCACAGGACTTTGAGGTCGCGTTGCATCCACTGATCGTTGAGGCCCATGGGCACTTCTCCTGGCTTACTGCCTGCTTTGACCGCGTAAGCCTAAGCAAAGCCAGGGGGCAGGACAACCGCTAGTGCTCAATGGCGACAGGTGCGGGTCCATTCCAGGCGGCGAATGTGCACGGTGCCAGCCTGTGAGGTGGAAATGGTCAGGCGGCGAAAGGGGCCATCGATGACCTGGTGATAGGGTTGGGTGGAGATCGGGCCCGGCCGGAAATCGGTAAAGCCGCTACCGGAGAGGGTAAGCCAGTAGAAGTTGCGCGGGACCGGGGCAATCAGGTCCATGTCGTAGCCGTCGGTATCCAGCAGCATCTGCACATCGTCGAAATACTGGTCGCTGACGACGTAGTACTCCAGCCGCAGGCATTCGACTTCCTGATTGAAGGAGATCTCCACGTCACTGTGCTCGCCAATCACCAACTCGGTGCCGTCATCGCCTTTGAAGGCTTCGTGCAGACCGGTCCAGGAGGTACCGTTGGAGCGGATTTTCAGGCCTGAGGGGGTGTGTACAGTCTGGTTGTGCCACAAGAATTGCCTTTCTACCTGCGCGAAATGCTCCTCATAGGTCATGGTGCAGCTCCTTTTGTCGGTTTTTTCAGCCACCTTCGCCAGCTTCACCTAGTGGCCAGAGGCCTGGCTACTGACAAAAATGTCAGTTGCCAAAGGCACTTGATATCGCTGTGCTGGCAGGGTCCAGATACCTGACGTATTCTTAACGCATCGACTCTCGGGGCACTCCCGCCTCTTCCCATTCTGCTTTTTCAACTCGGAGTTCGCCGACATGGCTGCTGCTTGGGTGCGCCTGTGCGCGTTGGTATTGATCGGTGTGTCCAGCGGCGCCGCGCTGGCAAAGGACAAGACACCGTCGGCAATCGTGGTGGGTGGCGGCCTGGCAGGCCTGACCGCAGCCTACGAACTGCAAAATAAAGGCTGGCAGGTCGCCCTGCTGGAGGCCAAGTCGGGCATGGGTGGGCGATCTGGCCTGGCCACCAGCGAGTGGATCGGCAACGCCAAGGCACAGCCGGTGCTCAATCAGTACCTCGACCGTTTCAAGCTTGAAACACTGCCCGCGCCAGAATTTGTGCGTACGCCGGGTTACCTGATCGACGGCGAGTACTTCAGCGCCACCGACCTGACTGCCAAGCAGCCGGCCACCGCCGAAGCACTCAAGCGCTACGAGAAGACCCTCGACGACCTGGCCCGTTCGATCGATGACCCGCTCAACCCGCAGGCGAACAGCACCTTGTTCGCCCTCGACCAGATGAACGTGTCCACCTGGCTCGACAAGCTGCAGTTGCCGACCACAGCGCGTCAGCTGATCAACCAGCAGATCCGCACCCGCTATGACGAGCCATCGCGCCTGTCGCTGCTTTACTTCGCCCAGCAGAACCGCGTCTACCGTGGCGTCAGTGATCGCGACCTGCGTGCCGCGCGCCTGCCTGGCGGCAGCCCGGTGCTGGCCCAGGCATTCGTCAAGCAGTTGAAGACCATCAAGACCAGCTCGCCGGTCACAGCGATCGTGCAGGACAAGGATGGCGTCACGGTCAAGGTCGGCAGCACGGACTACAAGGCCGATTACCTGGTGATGGCGGTGCCACTGCGGGCGCTGGCCAAGATCCAGATCACCCCAGGCCTGGACACTCAACATGTGGCAGCGCTGCGAGGCACCAACTACGGCTGGCGCGACCAGTTGATGCTCAAGTTCAAGCAGCCGGTCTGGGAAAGCCGCGCGCGCATGTCGGGTGAAATCTTCAGTAACGCCGGCCTCGGCATGCTGTGGATCGAGCCGGCGCTCAAGGGCGGTGCCAACGTGGTGATCAACCTCTCGGGTGACAATGCGCGCCTGCTGCAGGCCTTTGGCGACAAGCAGATGGTCGACCAGGTGCTGATCCGCCTGCATGCGTTCTATCCACAGGCCCGTGGTGCGTTCACCGGTTATGAGGTCAAGCGCTACAGTGTCGACGCCGGCACCGGTGGCGCCTACCTGGCTTACGGCCCTGGGCAGATCAGCAAGTACTGGCGCCTGTGGGAGCGCCCGGTGCAGCGCATCACCTTTGCCGGTGAGCACACCGATGCGCTTTACCCAGGCACCCTCGAAGGCGCCCTGCGCAGCGGCCAGCGTGCAGCCAGCCAGGCTCAGGACCTGCTTGCGGGCAAGTCGTTCGACCCGGCCAAGGCTGCGACCGTCGCAGCTGCGGCGACAGCGGGTGCAGCAGTGGCGAAGAAGGAAAGTGGCGGCGGGTTCTTCTCGCGCCTGTTCGGTGGTAGCGACAAGCCTGAAGTGAAGACTGCGCCGGTTGCCAAGGCTGAGGAAGCCGCACCAGCGCCGGCACCGGCTCCTGCTGCCGCCCCCGCTATCCCTGCACCTGCAGTCGTTGCCAAGGAAGAGCCGGCCAAGCCCGCCGCGACCAAGGCAGCACCGGCCAAGCATGCACCGGCACACAAGTCTGCGGCGAAGCAGGCGAAAAAGCCGGTCGAGCCGAAGAAGGCCACAGTCAAATCCGAGCCGGTAAAGAAACCGGTGACCAATACCCAGGCGCAGGCTAACTGATACCAGTGCCGGCCCCCTCCCGGGTTTACCCGCGAAGGGGCCGGCACTGGAAACCGCTAACTCTCCGACTATTGTTAATGTTTCCTTAATAGGAAACTCACACACTAATCATCGTATTTTTCGATAAAACAAAGCAGTTTTTTAAGCTTTTATTCGATACGTTACGCGTTAGTCTGTGCACAGCTTTCACGGGGAACCACGTCATCATGCAACTGCGCAATTCACCTTCTCGCTATGGCGTGGTCAGCATCGTCCTGCACTGGGGCGTTGCACTGGCAGTCTTCGGTCTGTTCGGCCTGGGCCTGTGGATGGTCGGTCTCGACTACTACGACCCTTGGCGCAAGGCTGGCCCGGACCTGCACAAGAGCATCGGCCTGGTGTTGCTGGCGGTGATGCTGCTGCGTGTGGTCTGGCGTTTCATCACCCCGCCACCGCCGGCTCCGGCCAACCATGGGGCATTCACCCGCATGGCGGCCAAGCTGGGGCATCTGGCGCTGTACCTGGGGCTGTTTGCCGTCATGATCGCCGGTTACCTGATTTCCACTGCCGACGGCGTCGGTATTCCAGTGTTCGGCCTGTTCGACGTGCCGGCACTGATCAGCGACCTGCCCGACCAGGCGGACGTGGCCGGCGTGATTCATCTGTGGCTGGCATGGGGCCTGGTGATCTTCGCCGTGCTGCATGCCCTGGCCGCCTTGAAACACCATTTCATCGACCGTGACGCGACCCTGACTCGCATGCTGGGCCGCAAAGCTTGACTCTCAACCTCAATTGCATAGGAAGGAAGTAAGGATGTTGAAAAAGACTTTTGCCGCTCTGGCGCTCGGTACCGCTCTGTTCTCCGCCGGCCAGGCCATGGCTGCCGAGTACAAGATCGACAAGGAAGGCCAGCACGCGTTCGTCGACTGGAAGATCAGCCACCTGGGCTACAGCTTCATCCACGGCACCTTCAAGGACTTCGATGGTAAGTTCACTTGGGATAGCGCCAAGCCTGAGGCCAGCAAGATCGAAGTCGATGTCAAAACCGCCAGCCTGTGGTCGAACCACGCCGAGCGTGACAAGCACATCGCCAGCAAGGACTTCCTGGACGTCGCCAAGTACCCGGATGCCAAGTTCGTCTCCACCGCCGTCAAATCGACTGGCGAGAAGACTGCTGACGTGACCGGCGACCTGACCCTGCACGGCGTGACCAAGCCAGTCACCTTCAAGGCTACCTTCAACGGTGAGGGCAAGGACCCGTGGGGCGGCGAGCGCGCTGGCTTCAACGCAATCACCACGGTGAACCTGAACGACTTCGGCATCAAGGGCCCAGGCCCGACTTCGCAGACCCTGGACCTGGACATCAGTGTCGAAGGTGTGAAGCAGAAGTAAGCATTCCCCACGCAATGAAAAACGCCGCCCATTGGGCGGCGTTTTTTTATGCCTGATGTGCGACTCAGCCCTTGCGGGTGAGCAGTGCAGGGCGCTCACCGCGCGGGCGGCTCGGCAGATCGTCTAGCTGCTCTGGCGTTGGGTAACGGTCGAGCTTGGATTCCTTGCGGATGATCACTGGCTGGTGCTGTTCGCGGGTGCTGCGTACTGCCGGCTCCTGACGCGCTGCATCGTCACGCCCGGCCGAACGGTTGCGGCCACCGCCATTGTTGTCACGACGGGCGCCGCCACCGTTGTTGTTGCGTGGGCGCTTGTCGCCGCTGGCGCTGCGCTGTTGGCCGCCAGCATTGCGGCCCTGGCCTTGGCCACCGCCACTGTTGCTGCGCTGGCCGCTGCCCTGGCTTTGACCCTGACCTGCACCACCTGGACGGCGGTTGCGGCCTTGGCCTTTACCGTTCTGGTAAGGGCTGACGTAGTCGGCGCGGTTACCGAAGTTGTCGACATCGTCGTCCAGGAATTCTTCCGGGTCACGATCGGCTGGCGCTTTCGGTGCGGAATTGCTGCTGGCCTGTTGCTGCTGGCGTGGCTTCTTGTCACGCGGCTTGCGCTGCTGCTGCTTGTCGCCGGACTTTTCCTTGTCGGCCGGCTTGTCAGCGGCCTGCTGCTTGGCCTTGCCTTTGTCCTTGCCCTTGTCCTTGCGGCCGCCGTTGGCGTCTTTGCTGCCTTCGCCGCGGGCCTGCTGCTGGTTGCGGCCGCCGCGGCCGTTGTTCTGCTGGCGCTCACGCACCTCAGGCTTTTCAGCTTCTACCTGGCTGGCATCGAAGCCCATCAGGTCGCCGTCCGGGATCTTCTGCCTGGTGACCCGTTCGATGCTCTTGAGCAGCTTTTCTTCATCCGGCGCGACCATGGAGATGGCCTCGCCCGAGCGCCCGGCACGGCCGGTACGGCCGATGCGGTGCACGTAGTCTTCTTCGACGTTCGGCAGCTCGAAGTTGACCACGTGGGGCAGCTGGTCGATGTCCAGGCCACGGGCGGCGATGTCGGTGGCTACCAGCACGCGCACACTGTTGGCCTTGAAGTCGGCCAGGGCCTTGGTGCGGGCGTTCTGGCTCTTGTTACCGTGGATCGCGGCAGCGGTCAGGCCGTGCTTTTCCAGGTATTCGGCCAGGCGGTTGGCGCCGTGCTTGGTGCGAGTGAATACCAGTACCTGCTCCCAGGCACCCAGCGTGATCAAGTGCGCCAGCAGGGCACGCTTGTGGCTGGCGGGCAGGCGGTAGACGCGCTGCTCGATACGCTCGACGGTGGTGTTCGGCGGGGTGACCTCGATGCGCTCCGGGTTGTGCAGGAGCTTGTCGGCCAGGTCGGTGATGTCCTTGGAGAAGGTCGCCGAGAACAGCAGGTTCTGGCGCTTGGCCGGCAGGCGGGCGAGGACCTTTTTCACGTCATGGATGAAGCCCATGTCGAGCATCCGGTCGGCTTCGTCCAGGACCAGGATTTCCACGTGGGCAAGGTCGACCTTGCCTTGGCCGGCCAAGTCGAGCAGGCGCCCCGGGCAGGCGACGAGCACGTCGACACCCTTGGCAATGGCCTGGATCTGCGGGTTCATGCCGACGCCACCAAAGATGCAGGCGCTGACCAGTGGCAGGTCGCGGGCGTACACCTTGAAGCTGTCGTGTACCTGGGCGGCGAGTTCACGGGTCGGGGTCAGGACCAGGACCCGCGGCTGGCGCGGGCCATGACGCTGAGATTTGTCGGGGTGGCCGGCCGGGAACAGGCGCTCGAGGATCGGCAAGGCGAAGCCGCCGGTTTTACCAGTACCTGTCTGTGCGGCGACCATCAGGTCGCGGCCTTGCAACACGGCGGGAATGGCCCGCTGTTGCACCGGGGTCGGCTGGGTGTAGCCCGCTGCCTCGATAGCGCGGACAAGAGCCTCGGAGAGTCCGAGGGAAGCAAAGGACATGGGCAATCCTGTTCTCGTGGGGGCTGGGCCCGTTGGGATATTCTGCCTGGCGCGACGGGCATCCAAGGGATGCGATCGCGTCCGGTCCAGCTGGGCTTTCACTGCACATCCGGGAAGCGGAGGGTGGACGCAAAGTTGCGTCGATGCCGATCGGGATGCCTGTTGCGAGGCCGAGCGTCCGGGCGTGAGCCGGGCGGGAAGGCCCGAGTATAACAGAGCTAACGCAGCGTGCTGCTTTCCTGCTGCTCAACGGCGCCGGCAAGATTGCCAGTGTCGCCGATGTAGTGTTGGATAATCGCCTCGAACGCCGGTTCCTGCTTGAAACGACGCAGTTCTTCGGCAAACGCCTCGGCCAGTTGTTCGCGCCCGGGTTTGCGCGCAAGGCCCAGGTATTGCGCCTGACGGCTGATGACCAAGGGCAGCTCTTCGACCTGCTGTTCGAGGCCAAGCTGCTTGCGCAGGTAACGCCCGACCAGACGGTCGGTGACCAGCAGATCGATGCGCCCCCGAATGAGTTTGCCGAAATTGGCTTCGTGGCTCGGTGCGGTTTCGCGGCGGAACGCCTGGGATTCATTGAACGCTTTGTCGTAGGCGTAGCCCGGCGACGTGCCTACGGTCAGGCCGCTGAGGTCATCCAGCTGGCGGATGGCATGGCGCCGGTCGCTGGCCTGAAACAGCACGAACTCGACATCGGACATGGGTTCTGTCGGGTAGACCAAATACGCCTTGCGCGATTCAACCTGGAAAATGTCCATCACGCCGTCAGCTTGGCCCTGTTCCACCAAGGCCAGGCAGCGCTTCCACGGCAGGAACTGCCAGTCCACCTCGACACCCAGGCGTCGGAAGACCTCGGTGGTGACTTCGTAGTCGATACCTTTGGCCCGGCCACCATCGCGATACACATAGGGCGCCCAGTCGTCGCTGACCAGGCGCAGCCGCTCGCCCAGCGCCATCGGGCTCAGGCAGGCGAGCAGCAGGATGCACAGCAATTGGGCGATGTGGGGCATGGCGCGAGATTACGCGCTCACCAGGGGCAAGGCCAGTGAAGATGGAAGCCCCCGGTGCCAGCCTCAGCGATGGGAAGAACGCAGCAGGTGTGCCTCGATTTCCTTGCGCCGGCCACCCAGTGACAGGCGCAGGCTCGGGTGACGCAGGCACTGGCGCAGTTGCTCGGGCTCGATGCGCCCGTGGCGCTCGTTGAGGTTTTCCAGCGCCTTGTCCCACCATGCCGATGCACAGGCGCGATCGAACTCGTTGGAATAGGGGTAGCAGCCATACAGCAGCTCGCGTACGAACTGGCGCTCGCGGCTGGGCATGGTCAGGCTCAAGGCCTTGTAGCCCAGGCGCTGCAAGGTCGGTGGGCGTGGCAGTTGGTCGTTGACCAATGCCACATCGGCAAGCGCCGCCGCACCTAGCGGGTTATCGCCGTGCTTGCGCAACCAGGCCTGGATCTTGGCGCGGAACTGGGCCTTGCGGCTCCAGTAGTGGTGGATCACATCGGTGCACTCGGCCAGTTCCATCTTGCGGTAAGCGGCCACCGCCAGGCAGAACTCTTCCAGGGTATAGGCGGTGCGCGCCAACGGGTAGAACTCGTCCATCATGGCAATGGAGCGGTCCAGCACGTCGGTATCCTCGGCACACAGGCCGATTACGCCCGAGTTGACCAGCGGCATCTGGCAGTCGGCCAGGCCGCGCGACTCGAGAATGCCGAGCAGGTTCGTGTACAGCAGGCACTGCTGATTCGCACCGTAGCGCGCGCCGATGGCGTTGCACAGCAGCGTGCCGGGGTTGACTCGCTGGAACAGTTGCAGCGGCGATTTGCGGAAAAAGGTATCGGTGTCGATCAGCACGGCCTGAGGATGTTGCTGCAGCACCTGGCGCAACAGCACGTGCTTGCTGCGGAAGTGATAGCCGTGGGGCTGGTTCCAGGCCTTGCGGGTAGCTTCGTCGAGCAGATGAACGGTTACTGGCAGTTTGCTGTAGGGCTCGGCATTGTCGGTATAGACCTGGATGTCGATGGCCTGAGTGGCACTGCCCTTCAGGTGCGCGAGGGCACTGACGATGCTGAAGCAGGCTTCTTGATGATAGGTGGCGGGGCCGAACGCCAGGTACACGAGCTGAGGGCGAGATGGCAGGAAATGTTGCATTGCGAACGACACCTATCAGGGCCAGAAAGTAAATAAGGCCCTAGTCTACGACTAAAGCCTTAATTGTTTCTGAATCCGATGATGCCAAAAAGTTTCAGCGTGGCAGTTTCAGATTGTTCCAGATAGCCAGGCTCGCCTCGGCCTGGTTGAGGGTGTAGAAGTGCAGGCCCGGCGCGCCGCCTTGCAGCAGTTGCTCGCACATGCGGGTGATGACTTCTTCGCCAAAGGCCTGGATGCTCGCGGTATCGTCGGCGTAGGCTTCCAGCTGCTTGCGGATCCAGCGCGGGATCTCGGCGCCGCAGGCATCGGAGAAACGCGCCAGTTTGCTGTAGTTGGTGATCGGCATGATACCGGGCACCACCGGGATATCCACGCCCATTTTCTGTGCACGCTCGACGAAGTAGAAGTAGCTGTCGGCGTTGAAGAAGTACTGGGTGATGGCGCTGTCGGCACCGGCCTTGACCTTGTGCACGAAGTTGCCCAGGTCGGCTTCGAAGTTGCGCGCTTGCGGGTGCATTTCCGGATAGGCGGCAACTTCCAGGTGGAAGTGGTCGCCGGTTTCCTGGCGAATGAACTCGACCAGATCGCTGGCATAGCGCAGCTCACCACTGGCCATGCCCATGCCCGATGGCAGGTCGCCACGCAGGGCGACGATGCGCTTGATGCCGGCGGCCTTGTACTCGGCCAGCAGGGCGCGCAGTTCGTCTTTGGTGTCGCCGACGCACGACAGGTGCGGCGCGGCAGGAATCTTCACTTCGCTTTCCAGCTGCAGCACGGTGTTCAGCGTGCGGTCGCGGGTAGAGCCGCCGGCACCGTAGGTGCAGGAGAAGAAGTCCGGGTTGTACGCGGCCAGCTGGCGAGCTACGCCCATCAGCTTTTCGTGACCGGCGTCGGTCTTGGTTGGGAAGAACTCGAAACTGTAACGGCGATCTTGGGACATCAGGCGTTCCTCGAGCAGCAAGCCTCTGGCAGCAAGCTGCAAGTAAAAGCCAGATCGGTGATGGCCGATCTGGCTTGGGCATCGTTCAGGTTTCGGCGTTGAAGCGTGTCGCTCCAAGCCTGCCGCTTAGTAGCGGTAGGCGTCCGGCTTGAACGGGCCTTCGACGGTCACGCCGATGTACTCGGCCTGTTGCGGAGTCAGCTGGGTGACCACGCCACCGAAACCGCGGACCATTTCCAGGGCCACTTCTTCGTCGAGTTTCTTCGGCAGCACTTCCACGGTCAGGCGCTCGGCCTTCTTGGCAGCTGGCAGTTCAGCGAACTTCTGCTCGAACAGGAAGATCTGCGCCAGCACCTGGTTGGCGAACGAACCGTCCATGATGCGGCTTGGGTGGCCAGTGGCGTTGCCCAGGTTCACCAGGCGGCCTTCGGCCAGCAGGATCAGGTAGTCGTCGTTCTGCGGGTCGAAGGTGCCAGCGCCAGTGCGGTGGATCTTGTGAACCTGCGGCTTGACCTCTTCCCATGCCCAGTTCTTGCGCATGAAGGCGGTGTCGATTTCGTTGTCGAAGTGGCCGATGTTGCAGACCACGGCACGCTTCTTCAGGGCCTTGAGCATGTTGGCGTCGCAGACGTTGACGTTACCGGTGGTGGTGACGATCAGGTCGATGCGGCCCAACAGGTCGGCATTGATGCCGGCTTCGGTACCGGTGTTGATACCGTCCTTGAACGGCGAAACGACTTCGAAGCCGTCCATGCAGGCTTGCATGGCGCAGATCGGGTCGACTTCGGTGACCTTGACGATCATGCCTTCCTGACGCAGCGACTGGGCCGAGCCCTTGCCCACGTCACCATAGCCGATTACCAGGGCCTGCTTGCCCGACAGCAGGTGGTCGGTGCCGCGCTTGATGGCATCGTTCAGGCTGTGACGGCAGCCGTACTTGTTGTCGTTCTTGCTCTTGGTGACCGAGTCGTTGACGTTGATCGCCGGGACTTTCAGCTCGCCCTTGGCCAGCATGTCCAGCAGGCGGTGCACGCCAGTGGTGGTTTCTTCGGTCACGCCGTGGATCTTTTCCAGCATGGCCGGGTATTTCTTGTGCAGGATTTCGGTCAGGTCACCACCGTCGTCCAGCACCATGTTGGCGTCCCAAGGCTGGCCATCTTTCAGGATGGTCTGCTCGATGCACCACTCGTACTCCTGCTCGGTTTCACCTTTCCAGGCGAACACAGGAATGCCGGCGGCGGCAATGGCGGCAGCGGCCTGGTCCTGGGTGGAGAAGATGTTGCACGACGACCAGCGAACTTCGGCGCCCAGGGCGACCAGGGTCTCGATCAGCACGGCGGTCTGGATGGTCATGTGGATGCAGCCGATGATCTTGGCGCCCTTGAGCGGTTGCTCGGCTTGATACTTGCGGCGCAGGCCCATCAGTGCCGGCATTTCCGATTCGGCGATGATGACTTCCTTGCGGCCCCAGTCGGCCAGGGAAATGTCGGCGACCTTGAAGTCGGAAAAACCAGCAGGCGTGTTTACAGCGCTCATGAGAGCCTCCATTCGTAGTGTGCGAATGGGCGCCGTTGTGCGTTGAGCGTCCGCTTCAGCGGACAACGCCCCAACCGAGCCTGACAGGCCGAGCCTGCTGCAGCGCCCCTCGGATGGGTGGCGGGATGGCCGCCACTGCGGGCAGCCATGAGAATCGGCAGCGATTATAGCCGTGGCTGTGTGACACACCCAAGGCTTTCTGTCGATTTATCGCGACGATAGTCGATGTTCAATGGAGCGGTGGCGGCCGCTCTGCCATCATTACTTCACGTTAGCCAAGCAGGTCAGGAGTAAAGATGAACTTTCACACCCGCAAATGGGTAAAACCCGAAGACCTCAACCCCAACGGCACGCTGTTCGGCGGCAGCTTGCTGCGCTGGATCGACGAAGAAGCGGCAATCTATGCCATCGTCCAGCTGGGCAACCAGCGCGTGGTGACCAAGTACATGTCGGAGATCAACTTCGTCAGTGCCTCGCGCCAGGGCGATATCATCGAACTGGGCATCACGGCCACCGAGTTTGGCCGTACCTCGATCACCCTCAAGTGCGAAGTACGCAACAAGATTACCCGCAAGAGCATTCTGACGGTCGACAAGATGGTCTTCGTCAACCTGGGCGAAGACGGCTTGCCGGCGGCCCATGGGCGGACCGAGATCAAGTACGTCCAGGACCAGTTCCCGGACTCCGCAGTCGAGTGATTGTCAGGGGCCGCAAAGCGGCCCCTGCCTTTTCAAGGCTGTGCGCTGACTTTGCGTACCACGCGGCCAATGCTCAAACCTTGTACCAGGATCGATGACAACACTACGATGTAGGTGATCGACAACAGCAGGTCACGTTCCGCGCCCAGTGGCAGCGACAGCGCCAGGGCCACCGAAACCCCGCCACGCAAGCCACCCCAGGTCAGAACTCGCACGGTACCTTTCGGCACCGGCCGCCAGCGCCGCAACAGCACGATCGCCGGGGCCACGGTCAGCAGCCGCGACAGCAGCACCGCCAACGCCAGCACGCCACCCGCCGCCAGGTGCAGCCAGTTGAACGGCAACAGCAACAGTTCCAGGCCGATCAGGGCGAATAGCAGGGCATTGAGCATGTCATCGATCAGTTCCCAAAAGCCGTCCATGTAGCGGCGGGTCATGTCGTTCATTGCCAGGTTACGGCCCAGGTTACCGATGATCAGGCCCGCGACCACCATGGCGATCGGTGCCGAAACATGCAGTTCGTAGCACATTGCCGAACCACCGATCACCAGCGCCAGGGTCAACATCACCTCGACCTGATACTGCTCGACGCTCTTGATCATGCGGTAGGTGGCATAGCCGATCACGCCGCCGAACAGCACACCGCCGATGGCTTCGCGGGCGAACAGGATGGCGGTGTCGGAGACGCTCGGCGTTTCACCGAGCTGGATGATGCCCAGCAACACGGTAAACACCACCACCGCAGTACCGTCGTTGAACAACGACTCGCCGACGATGGTGGTCTTCAGCGGCTTGGAGGCGTTGGCGGTACGCAGCGCGCCCAGCACGGCGATCGGATCGGTCGGGGAGATCAGCGCGCCGAACAGCAGGCAGTAGATCAGCGGCACCTGCCAGCCGAACATCGCGAACACCCAGTGCGACAGGTAGCCGATCACCACGGTGGCAATCAGCACACCCAGTGTGGCCAGCAGGCCGATCGGCCAGCGGTAGCTGCGCAGGTCGCTGAGGTTGACGTGCAGTGCGCCGGCGAACAGCAGGAAGGCCAGCATCCAGTGCATCAGCAGGTCATTGAAATCGATCTGGTTCATCAAGCCTTCGACGCGTTCCTCCAGGCCAGGGAAGCCGATCAGGCTCAGGCCCTGCAGCATCAGGGAGAACAGCAACGCCGTGACCATCACGCCGATGGCGGGTGGCAGGCCGATGAAGCGGTAATTTACATAGGTGAGGAGGGTGGTGAGGCAGATAAACGCGGCAACTAGTTCAAGCATCCCGAATCCTGTGAAAGTGGCTTCCAAGTCGTTACCCGAGTGGCTCGGGCAGTTCTTTGATGATCTGGCGAGAGGGTCGGGACACAGGATTTGACCAGAATTGTTGGAATCGTTCCGGATGTATGCGGTTGGAGGGCGCAATAAGGCGGCCAGGTGCGCTCGGTCTCACAGACACAGAATCGCTCCCGGCGTACACATCCCAGGCAACCAGCGGCCCAACGCTATATATTCACCCCTCATAAACTGAAAAACGTCACAAGGACCCGAAGGCGTGCTGGCAACTTCCCTGGTATTGGTCGCCGCCCTGCTGCACGCGACCTGGAACACCCTGATCAAATTCAGCGCCGAGCGCCTGCTGGTGATCGCCAGCATGGACGTCGTGGCGTTGCTGTTCGCGGTGTGCGCCGTGGCCTTCACCGAGTTTCCGCCTGCCGAGATCTGGCCTTGGCTGCTGGCTTCGGCGCTGGCCGAGCAGTTGTATCGGTTTCTGCTGATCCAGGCCTATCGGGTCGGGGATCTGGGGCTGGTCTATCCTCTGATGCGCGGCCTGTCGCCGTTGGTGGTGCTGGGGCTGACCCTGGCGTTTGCCGGTGAGACGCTCAGCTCGCAGCAGATCATCGGCATCCTGCTGATCCCGTGTGGCATGGCGTGCCTGTTGTGGCAGGGCGGCGGCGGTGACCGGTTGCCGTGGTCGATGCTGCCGGTGGTTGCGCTGATCGGCCTGTGTATTGGTTGCTACACCTGGTTCGACGGCCAGGCGGTGCGGTTGTGGGGTAAGCCTTGGGATTACCTGGTGTGGTTGACGCTGCTCAGCGCCTGGCCATTCCCGCTGCTGGCCAGCGTGGCGCGACGGGCGCCCTTCGTGCTGTTCTGGCGCACCCAATGGCGGTTGGGCCTGGCGGTGGGCTTTTGCGTGCTGTTCAGTTACGCACTGGTGTTGTGGGCCATGCACCTGGGGTCGGTGGCTGAAGCGGCGGCCCTGCGCGAATTGAGTGTGATACTGGTGGTACTGCTGGGTATGCGCTACCTCAAAGAACCTTTTGGCGGGCCGAGACTCCTAGCTTGCGGGCTGGTCCTGGCAGGCATGCTGGTGATGAAGCTCTGACCTCACGATCGAACAAGGAGTCCTGTCCATGACCGTTGCCCTGTGGTGCATTTTAATCGCGTTGTTTCTGGCGCCGCTGTGCGCCTTGATTGCAAAAGTGTCGAGTGGCCGCTTCGGCCTCAAGGACAACCACGACCCGCGCGCCTTCCTCGACACGCTGTCGGGCTTGCCGCGCCGTGCGCATGCCGCCCAGCAGAATAGCTACGAGGCTTTTCCGGCATTTGCGGCGGCGGTACTGGTGGCCGATATCGTCGGTAATGCCGAACAGGTGACCCAGGATGTGCTGGGTGTGATGTATATCACCAGCCGCCTGCTCTACATCATCTGCTATCTGGCGGACTGGGCGGCACTGCGTTCGCTGGTGTGGTTCGCCGGGATGGCGTTGATCGTGGCGTTCTTCGTGGTCTCCATCTGAGACCACGAAGTGCTCAACGCCGGATCAGAGGACTTTGGGCACCTCTGGCAGCGGCTGGCCCTTGGGCCAGAGCATCCAGATCTGCCCTTGCTGCTTCATGTTCCCCGCCAGCTCGCCGGCTTGCGGCCCGGTCCCCCAGAACAGGTCGGCACGCACTTCGCCGGCAATCGCTCCCCCCGTGTCCTGAGCCCCCACCGGGCGTACCACCGGCGACCCATCCGGGCGTGTGGTCGACAGCCATAACAAGCTGCCCAGCGGGATCACCTTGCGGTCGATGGCCACGCTGTAGCCCGCTGTCAGCGGCACGTTCAGTGAGCCGCGCGGCCCTTCGTTGCTGTCCGGGCGGACACTGAAGAACACATAGCTAGGGTTGCTGGCCAACAGTTCCGGCACGCGCTGCGGGTTGGCCATGGCCCAGGCGTGAATGCTGCCCATGGTCACGTCTTCTTTTTTCAACTGGCCTTGCTCCACCAGCCAGCGGCCGATTGGCCGGTAGGGGTGGCCGTTCTGCTCGGCATAGCCCAGCCGCAGCTGGCGGCCATCTTCCAGCTGGATTCTGCCTGAGCCCTGAATCTGCAGGAACTGCAGGTCCATCGGATCGGTCAGCCAGGCCAGCACGGGTGCCTTGACGCCATCGCGGCTGATCACCTCGGCAGTGTCGTAAGGTTTGAGCACGCGACCGTCCAGGCGGCCACGCAGGCGCTTGCCTTTGAGTTCGGGGTACACGCTGGCCAGGTCGACCACGATCATGTCATCGGGTACGCCATAAACCGCCACGTGCGCCGCTTCGGTGCGCTTCAGGCTACCGGGGTAGACCGGTTCGTAGTAGCCGGTGATCAGGCCGTTGGCGTTGTTGTCGGCGGAACGCAGGCCATACACCTGCAGGTTCTGCTCAAGGAACGTGCGCACCTGAGTGGCGCTCGCCGTGTCGTTGCCGGCTGCTTCGCAGGTGGCGGCCCACACCGGGTCGCGCTTGAGTTTTTCGCAGCCGCTGCGCCAGGCATAGAAGCCGGCCAGCAGGTCTTCATCGCTGACCGCAGGCAGGTCTTTCCAGGTGGACGGGGCATAGGTGGCGATGGCATGAGGCTCGGGCTTGGCGCTTTCGCCGCCGTTGCAGCCGGCCAGCAGGGCGAGTGCCGGAAGTGTCCAGGCCAGATGGCGCAGGGCAGATTTCATCAGTGGGTACCTGTGGCTGGCGAACATGAAGATTCGCCCTTGTGTTTTATGTGGCTATTGGTCTTTGCCTGGCTGGCGGCGATACTGGCCACCCTTTTGCGTTGGCTGAAGTGACCGTGATGTTCAAGCGATTGACCGTAGTACTGCTTGCTGCCCTTGCCCTGACTGCCTGTGACCGGGTCGACCCCAACTCGCCGTTGGGCAAGCGCAAGGCAATCTTCAAGGACATGCTCAAGACCAGCGAAGACATGGGCGGGATGTTGCGCGGCCGCTTGCCCTTCGACGGAGTGAAGTTCGCCGATGGCGCGTTGAAGCTCGATGGTCTTGCCCATGCGCCGTGGCAGCATTTTCCACAGGCGCGGGATGAGGGTGACAGCAGTGCACGGCCGGAGGTGTGGGAGCGGCAGGCGCACTTCCATGACCTTGCCCGGCAACTGGAGGGTGTGACCGGCGAGTTGGTGGAAGTGACGCGGACCCAACCGCTGGACGCGGCGCAAATGAAGGCACCGATGGATAAGGTCGAGGCGGCGTGCAAGGCGTGCCATACCGAATTCCGCAATCATTGATCGCCTGCGTCAACAGGCGATCATGCAAGGTCAGCGGTCCAGTTCGTCTACTGCTTCCTGCAACTCCTTGCGGGACTCGGCAAGCTTGTCCTTGCGCTTGTTGATCTTTTCCGCGTCGCCCTTTTTCTCGGCCTTCTTCAGGTCCCTCTCGCGCTCCGCCACCTCGTGACGTGCATCGAGCACTTTCTGCTCGCGCTCTTTACGCAGGCTGGCGTCGGTGCAATTGCCAACGCCACGCAGTGCTTCCTCAAGCCCAGCCACCTGATCGCTGTTGCCGTGGTCGCGGGCGATTTTCAGCTGGTTCTCGATGGCACTGCGCTTGGCGGCGCAACCGGTCAAGCCCTCATCAGGCTGTGCCGCTTGGGCAACGCCGGCAGCCAGACCCAGGGTGGTCAGCAGTGTCAGGGTGAAAATCAATTTCATCAAAGCCTCCTTGAGGGGGCGGGTCAGCAAAAGGTGGGGCAAATCCTGCCTTGCTTTTGGCGATTTAGGAACCCTTGTTGGATATTTCTGGAACAATCCAGGCATTTTCCTACAACAGTTTTTGTTAAAACTCATTGCCTCACACGGGTGGCAACGGCGGCGAACCCTTGGATGCCGCTCTCGCTCAGCTGTTGAGCCAGGGCCTGCACGTGCTCGGCCGCGAAAAATACTTGTAGTTGGCTGGCACGAATTGCGCCAATGCCGGGCAAGGCTTGCCATTCAGTGGCTGAGCGCCGGGCGAGGGTTGCCCAGTCGCCCTCGAGCGGCAAATTGCGTGGTATTGGCACTCCAAGACCGCTGATCCACTGATCGAAAGGCCTGGCGCGGCCAGCCTCGAAGCTTCGTTGCAAGCGCCTGGCGCTGGTGTCGCTGATGCCAGGCAACTGGGCCAGTCGGTTGGCATCCAGCTCAAGCCAGTCGGTCATCGACGTTACCAGCCCGGCCTGTACCAGCCGTCGCCAAGTGCCGGGCCCGGTGCCGGGCATGGCCAGGCCATGTTTGCCACTGAGCCAGGTAAGGCGAGCAATGAACTGCTCTTCGCAGTTCTCACCAGCCTGCCAACATGTCAGGGCGCCGTATTGATCCAGCGCAGGAACCGTCAAGCTTTGGCGCTCGGTAGCGCGGTGCACAACCTGCTCGAAGCGCGGGATGGTCAGCCCCGCCAGGCTGATGGCGACCTGATCCCCCGGGCGAATATCGAGCGCCTGCCAGCGAGCCAGAGAGCCCAGGCTCACCTGGGTAACTCGGCGGTCGTCCAGTTTTACCGGCTGCAGCTTCAGGACCGGTGTGATTCGGCCCGTGCGGCCGATGCGAAAGTGCACGTCACGCACTTCGCTCAACACCTGGGCAAAGGGATGCTTCCAGGCTGCGATCCAGTAAGGTGCATTGGTTTGCCAACGCTCGGCGGGTGGCCGTGTGTTCTGGCGCAGGATCACTCCGTCCGTGGCGAAGGGCAGGGCAGAGCGATACCACTGCTGGCGCCAGTATGCAGCTTCGCCAGCGCTGCCGATGGCCACGCTGTAGCGCTGGCTGTCGGGGAAGCCCAGTGCCGCCAGCTGAGCCACACGCTCGCCCTGATCGCTCGGCCCTTGCGGCCAGTCCCAGACAAACAGCGCAATGTCTGCGCCTTGTTCACGGGTCAGCTGCTTGCGCGCCAACAACCCCGCGACGGTGGCGCGGGCGTTGGCGCTACCGTCGCGTGCTTGCACATGGTCTTCCAGGCGCAGATACAGCTCGCCTTGCAGGATCAGGTCCAGTGGGCTTGGCAGTTGCCGGTTGATGCCTTCCAGAACCTTGATATGCCGGCTCCAGTCATGCCCCTGGGTGCCGTCACCCCTGCTGAGCAGTTGGGTCAGGCTGCCTTGCTGATAAACCAGGGTCACCGCGACGCCATCGACCTTCGGTTGTAGCCAGACACCTGTCTTGCCAGTCATCCACTGGCTCACGGCCTGTTCATCCGGCAGCTTTTCGACGCCAGTGTGTGGGATCGGGTGGGCAATCGGCCCGCGTGCGCTGGCCAGTGAATCCAGCTCACTCTCTAGCGCGAAACACCCTTGCAGGTGCAGCAGGCGTTGCCGGCTCTGGTCATAGACCTCATCGGGTACCAGGGACTCGCCCAGGCGATGGTAGTGGTCATCCCATTGGCTAACTGTCGCGCGCAGACGGGTGACTTCTGTGCGAGCCCGCTCGGCTGACCAGGTTGGGCAGTCAGCGGCTTGCGCGTTGAACGATAGAACGAGCAGGAACAGGAGCACCAACGGCATGGCCAGCATCCTTGCTTGGCAGAGGGGAAGCCTCAGCCTAGGCAAAGGAAGCGAGCGTTGCGCTGCGCAGTTGTCAGCCGATATGTCACAAAAAAGCCCCTGCCGATCGCTCGGCAGGGGCTTTCATTTACCGCTGTAGGACAATTACAGGCCGGCAGCGTCACGCAGCGCCTGGGCGCGGTCGGTGCGCTCCCAGGTGAAGGTGGTGAAGGTGTCGTCGCCGACAGTCTTCTGCTGTGGCTCACGGCCGAAGTGGCCGTAGGCAGCGGTTTCCTGATACATCGGGTGCAGCAGGTCGAGCATCTTGGTGATGGCGTACGGGCGCAGGTCGAAGCACTCGCGCACGATCTGGATGATCTTGTCGTCGGAAACCTTGCCGGTGCCGAAGGTGTTGATCGAGATGGAGGTCGGCTGGGCCACGCCGATGGCGTAGGACACCTGGATCTCGCAGCGCTCGGCCAGGCCGGCGGCAACGATGTTCTTGGCCACGTAGCGGCCAGCGTAGGCGGCGGAACGGTCGACCTTGGACGGGTCCTTGCCGGAGAACGCGCCGCCACCGTGACGGGCCATGCCGCCGTAGGAGTCGACGATGATCTTGCGGCCGGTCAGGCCGCAGTCGCCCACCGGGCCACCGATGATGAAGTTGCCGGTCGGGTTGATGTGGAACTGGGTGCCTTTGTGCAGCAGTTCGGCCGGCAGGGTGTGCTTGACGATCAGCTCCATCACGGCTTCCTGCAGGTCTTTCAGCGAGACCTCAGGGTTGTGCTGGGTCGACAGGACCACCGCGTCGATACCGACGACCTTGCCGTTCTCGTAACGGCAGGTGACCTGCGACTTGGCGTCAGGGCGCAGCCACGGCAGCAGGCCGGACTTGCGCGCTTCGGCCTGGCGCTCGACCAGACGGTGCGAGAAGCAGATTGGCGCTGGCATCAGCACGTCGGTTTCGTTGCTGGCGTAGCCGAACATCAGGCCCTGGTCACCCGCGCCCTGGTCTTCCGGCTTGGAGCGGTCGACGCCTTGGGCGATGTCAACCGACTGTTTGCCGATGATGTTCATCACGGCGCAGGTGGCGCCGTCGAAGCCGACGTCGGAGCTGTTGTAGCCGATGTCGATGATGACTTTGCGCACCAGCTCTTCCAGGTCGACCCAGGCGGAGGTGGTGACTTCGCCGGCGATGATGGCGACACCGGTCTTGACCAGGGTTTCGCACGCTACGCGGGCGTACTTGTCCTGGGTGATGATGGCATCAAGGACCGCGTCCGAAATCTGGTCGGCGATCTTGTCCGGATGCCCTTCGGACACGGACTCGGAGGTGAAAAGGGAGTATTCGCTCATCTCGACGGGTTCCTAAAATTTACCGATGGTGAGTGTCGCCAGGCGTCCGCTGAAAATGACGGACCTGTATCTGGAAACCGTTACGCAAGCCTACATAGAGGCTATCCCCGGGGGCCAGCCCGGCTGCTGTGGCCCAACGGGCCAGATCGTCCTGTTCGAAGCCGAGCCAGAGGTCGCCGCAGGCTTCCCGCGCCCAACCCTGGTCATGGCTGCACAGTTCGGTGACCAGCAGGCTGCCGCCTGCCTTCACCCGTTTGGCCAGTTGGCGCAAGGCCAGGGCCGGGTCGCTGAAATGGTGCAGGACCATGTTCAGCACAACGCAGTCGGCTTCCACATCCGTTGCACCCAGTGCATCGGCCAACTGCAGGTACACATTACCCAGGCGTTCGCGTTCGCAGACCTGGCGCGCCAGCTCGAGCATGGTCGGGCTGTTGTCCAGGGCAGTGACCTGGGCGAAGCGCCGTGCCAGGTCCGGCAGGAAACCACCATCGCCGGGGCCGACTTCCAGCGCGCTGGCGGTCGACGCGAAGTTCAGCTTGTCGAGTAGCGCCAGCAGGCTTTCGCGGTACTGCGGCAAGCCGGCGATGAGGTCTTGCTGGGCGCGGAATTTTTCTTCCACACGCAGGAAGAAGTCCTGGCTGGTGGCGGCGCGGCGTTGCTGCACCTGGGCAATGCGGGCCTGCACATCCTCCGGCAAGGCCAGGTCGTCGACCTCATCGAGCAGGGCCATGTGCAGGCGCCCGCCGAAGCGCTGGCCATCGGGCAGGGCGCGGCGGTAGAAGATCGCATTGCCTTCACGCCGCGTGGCCACCAACTCGGCCTGGGCCAGCACCTTGAGGTGGTGGCTCATGCCCGACTGGCCGACGTCGAAGATCTGCGCCAGCTCCAGCACGCCGAACGAATCACTGGCCAGGGCGCGCAACACGTTCAGGCGCAGCTCATCGCCACTGGCCTTGCACAGGGCGGCCAGTGTGTCGCTTTGCTGGGGGATCGGTTGCGCACGGAGGTTCATGGTGCGGCAGTCTAGACAGGCGGGGCTGCCCCCGCAAGGTCAATATCAAAAAGTTTTGATATTGGCTGATGGGCGGGTGGCCCTGGCGGTTTTTTCGCCGTTATGGAGGCCAATCACAGGAAAATCCCCCAACTGCGACCATCCGTCATTGCCCCCGGCCCCCGCAGTGGGCGAAAATGGCCGCCTTTTTCGTGACACCACCTATTCAAGCCCCAGGAGATAAGCGATGCCCAGCCGTCGTGAACGTGCCAACGCCATTCGTGCACTCAGCATGGATGCCGTGCAAAAGGCCAACAGCGGCCACCCAGGTGCCCCCATGGGCATGGCGGATATCGCCGAAGTGCTTTGGCGCGACTACATGAAGCACAACCCGAGCAACCCGAAGTTCGCTGACCGTGACCGCTTCGTGCTGTCCAACGGCCACGGCTCGATGCTCATCTATTCGCTGCTGCACCTGACTGGCTACGATGTCACCATCGATGACATCAAAGGCTTCCGCCAGCTGCACAGCCGTACCCCGGGCCATCCGGAATACGGCTACACCCCAGGCGTCGAGACCACCACCGGCCCGCTCGGCCAAGGCATCGCCAACGCCGTGGGCTTTGCCCTGGCCGAGAAAGTGCTGGCTGCACAGTTCAACCGTGAAGGCCACAACATCGTCGACCACAACACCTATGTGTTCCTCGGCGACGGCTGCATGATGGAAGGTATTTCCCATGAAGTCGCCTCGTTGGCCGGCACCCTGGGCCTGAACAAGCTGATCGCCTTCTACGACGACAACGGCATCTCCATCGACGGCGAAGTGCACGGCTGGTTCACCGATAACACCCCGGCGCGTTTCGAAGCCTACAACTGGCAAGTCATCCGTAACGTCAACGGCCATGATGCCGATGAAATCAAGATGGCCATCGAGACCGCGCGCAAGAGCGACCGTCCGACCCTGATCTGCTGCAAGACCATCATCGGTTTCGGTTCGCCTAACAAGCAGGGCAAGGAAGACTGCCACGGCGCACCGCTGGGCAACGACGAAATCGCCCTGGCGCGCAAGGAACTGAACTGGAACCACGGTCCGTTCGAAGTCCCGGCCGACATTTACGCCGAGTGGGATGCCAAGGCTGCCGGTGCCAAGGCCGAAGCCGACTGGAACCAGCGTTTCGACGCCTACGCCAAGGCCTACCCGGAACTGGCTGCCGAGTTCAAGCGCCGCGACAGCGGCGAGCTGCCGGCCGACTTCAGCGAGAAGGCCCAGGCCTACATCAATGAAGTGGCCGCCAAAGGTGAAACCATCGCCAGCCGCAAGGCCAGCCAGAACGCGCTGAATGCCTTCGGCCCGATGCTGCCTGAGTTCCTCGGCGGTTCGGCTGACCTGGCCGGCTCCAACCTGACCCTGTGGAAAGGCTGCAAAGGCGTCGAAGCCAACGATGCCAGCGGCAACTACGTGTTCTACGGCGTGCGTGAGTTCGGCATGACTGCGATCATGAACGGCGTCGCCCTGCACGGTGGCCTGGTGCCTTACGGCGCAACCTTCCTGATGTTCATGGAATACGCCCGCAATGCCGTGCGCATGTCGGCACTGATGAAGCAGCGCGTGATCCACGTCTACACCCACGACTCCATCGGCCTGGGCGAAGACGGCCCGACTCACCAGCCGATCGAGCAGCTGACCAGCCTGCGCAGCACGCCGAACCTGGACACCTGGCGCCCAGCCGACGCGGTCGAATCGGCCGTGTCCTGGAAAAACGCCCTGGAGCGCAAGGACGGCCCATCGGCGCTGATCTTCTCGCGTCAGAACCTGCAGCACCAGGCGCGCGACGCCCAGCAGATCGCCGATATCAGCCGCGGTGGCTATGTGCTCAAGGACTGTGCTGGCGAGCCTGAGCTGATCCTGATCGCTACCGGTTCGGAAGTGGGCCTGGCTGTTCAGGCGCAGGCCAAGCTGACCGAGCAGGGCCGCAAGGTGCGCGTGGTTTCCATGCCTTGCACCAGCGTGTTCGATGCCCAGGACGCTGCCTACAAGCAATCGGTACTGCCGGTCGAAGTCGCTGCGCGCATCGCCATCGAAGCCGCCCACGCGGACTTCTGGTACAAGTACGTTGGCCTGGAAGGTCGTATCATCGGCATGACCACCTACGGTGAGTCGGCTCCGGCCGCTGCACTGTTCGAGGAATTCGGCTTCACTCTGGAGAACATCCTGGGCACCGCCGAAGAGCTGCTGGAAGACTGATACAGGCGTAAGGCGAGGGCTTCGCCCTCGTTTCGCGACACAAGGCCGCTCCCACAAGGTACTGCGTACGCGGTCTCTGTGGGAGCGGCCTTGCGTCGCGATGGGCCGCAACGCGGCCCCAACAGCCATCATGCGTTAGCGAGCCACCCAATGCCCCACCCGCGTCCCTACAAAGTTGCACTCAACGGTTACGGCCGCATCGGCCGCTGTGTCCTGCGCGCACTGTTCGAGCGGGGGGCAAAGGCCGGTTTCGAGATCGTTGCGCTGAACGACCTGGCCGATCAGGCCAGCATCGAATACCTGACACGCTTCGACTCCACCCACGGGCGTTTCCCCGGCGAGGTGAAGGTCGACGGCGACTGTCTGCACATCAATGGCGACTGCGTGAGAGTCATGCGCAGCGCTACGCCTGAAGGCATCGACTGGGCCGCCCTGGGTGTCGACCTGGTGCTGGAGTGCTCCGGCGTCTACCACACCCGCGCCGATGGCCAGCGCTTCCTCGATGCCGGTGCGCCGCGCGTATTGTTCTCGCAGCCCATGGCCAGCGAGGCCGATGTCGACGCCACCGTGGTCTATGGCATCAACCAGGATTGCCTGACCGGTAACGAACGCCTGGTGTCCAACGCCTCCTGTACCACCAACTGCGGCGTACCGCTGCTGCGCGTGCTGGACCAGGCATTCGGCATCGAGTACGTGCAGATCACCACCATCCACTCGGCAATGAACGACCAGCCGGTGATCGATGCCTATCACCACGAAGACCTGCGCCGCACGCGCTCGGCCTTCCAGTCGGTGATCCCGGTGTCCACTGGCCTGGCGCGCGGCATCGAACGCCTGCTTCCGGAACTTGCCGGGCGAATCCAGGCCAAAGCGGTACGTGTGCCGACCGTCAACGTCTCGTGCCTGGACATCACCCTGCAGACCGCCCGCGACACCAGCGCGGCCGAGGTCAACCGGGTGCTTCGCGAGGCAGCGCAGAGCGGCCCGCTCAAAGGCTTGCTGGCCTACACCGAGCTGCCTCACGCCAGCTGTGATTTCAACCATGACCCGCATTCGGCCATCGTCGATGCCAGCCAGACCCGCGTCTCAGGCCCACGCCTGGTGAACCTGCTGGCTTGGTTCGACAACGAATGGGGGTTCGCCAACCGTATGCTCGACGTTGCCGAACACTATCTGCACGTCGTCCACCCAACCCGCAGCAAACAGCCCTGAAGGACTGCATTCATGACCGTGTTGAAGATGACCGACCTCGACCTGCAAGGTAAGCGCGTACTGATCCGCGAAGACCTCAACGTACCTGTGAAGGACGGTGTGGTAGCCAGCGATGCGCGTATCCTGGCAGCGCTGCCGACCATCAAGCTGGCCCTGGAAAAGGGTGCGGCGGTAATGGTCTGCTCGCACCTGGGCCGCCCGACCGAAGGCGAGTTCTCTGCCGAGAACAGCCTCAAGCCGGTTGCCGACTACCTGAGCAAGGCCCTGGGCCGCGAAGTACCGCTGGTTGCCGACTATCTGGACGGCGTTCAGGTCAACGCGGGTGACCTGGTGCTGTTCGAGAACGTGCGCTTCAACAAGGGCGAGAAGAAGAACGCCGACGAGCTGGCACAGAAGTACGCCGCCCTCTGCGACGTGTTCGTCATGGACGCATTCGGCACTGCTCACCGCGCTGAAGGCTCCACCCATGGCGTCGCCAAGTTCGCCAAGGTCGCTGCCGCTGGCCCGCTGCTGGCCGCAGAACTGGACGCGCTGGGCAAGGCCCTGAAAGCCCCGGCCAAGCCGATGGCGGCCATCGTTGCCGGCTCCAAGGTGTCGACCAAGCTGGACGTGCTGAACAGCCTGAGCAGCGTCTGTGACCAGCTGATCGTCGGTGGCGGCATTGCCAACACCTTCCTCGCCGCTGCCGGACACCCGGTCGGCAAGTCGCTGTACGAGCCTGACCTGGTCGACACCGCCAAGGCCATCGCCGCCAAGGTCAGCGTGCCGCTGCCCGTCGACGTGGTGGTTGCCAAGGCCTTTGCCGAAGACGCCGAAGCCACCGTCAAGGCCATCGCCGACGTAGCCGCCGATGACATGATCCTGGACATCGGCCCGCAGACCGCAGCCAATTTCGCCGAGCTGCTGAAGTCGTCGAAGACCATCCTGTGGAACGGCCCGGTCGGCGTGTTCGAGTTCGACCAGTTCGGCAACGGCACCAAGGTACTGGCCAAGGCCATCGCTGATAGCGCCGCCTTCTCCATCGCCGGTGGTGGCGATACCCTGGCGGCCATCGACAAATATGGCGTCAGCAAGGAAATCTCCTACATTTCTACCGGTGGCGGTGCTTTCCTCGAGTTCGTCGAAGGCAAAGTGCTGCCCGCCGTGGCGATCCTGGAAGAGCGGGCAAAAGCCTGACAATGGCGGCGCCTGGCAAAGGGAGCGACCAGATGGTCAAGCAATTGCCTGTGATGATCCTGGCCGGCCTGCTGTGCGCTTGCTCCAGCGGTCCGTCCTCGGATGCCGACCCGGCGCAGCCGCCCAAGGGCGGTTGCTACCAGTCCGAGTGGCAGGCCGAGACCGTGCCGGTCATCAGCAAGCGCGTCGGCCCGCAAGGCCTGGAAAAGTACGACGAAGAACACCAGCACCAGGCGCCGGGTTGCCCTTGAAGAGAACGACCGGATAAGGCGTTTCGTCGGGGCAGGCAACCAAGCGACCGCTGTGTGGTCATCTAGAGGATATGTAATGAAAGCGCTGCTGGCCTCGATGGCCCTGGCGACACTGGCAGGATGCTCGCTGATGCAGCCTGCGCCTTCCGCCCCGGCGGACAACTGGACCCGCTGGGTCTGTGACACCCAGGCCGAAGTGCTGTGGCGCTTCGCTGATGCACAACGGGACCAGGTTGACGTGCGCCTCGGCGGCGGTGACCAGGTCTATCGGCTCAAGGCCGAGCCGGGCGCCTCTGGCGCGCTGTACAGCGATGGCGTGCTGGCCTTCCACACCAAGGGCGAAGAAGGCCTGGTGTATTGGGTGGCAACCAACGATCTGATTGGGCGGGGCTGCAAGGCACCGTGACTGGCCGGGCCGCACAGGCGGCCCACACTACTTGAACAGCAACCGCCCCTGCGGCAGGCTTGCACGAAACAAACGACGCTTGTCGGGAGAGAGATACACAATGGCACTCATTAGCATGCGCCAGATGCTGGACCACGCCGCCGAGTTCGGTTACGGCGTTCCGGCTTTCAACGTCAACAACCTCGAGCAGATGCGCGCCATCATGGAAGCGGCCGACAAGACCGACTCCCCGGTGATCGTCCAGGCTTCGGCCGGTGCCCGCAAATACGCTGGCGCCCCGTTCCTGCGCCACCTGATCCTGGCTGCCATCGAGGAATTCCCGCACATCCCGGTGTGCATGCACCAGGACCACGGCACCAGCCCTGACGTCTGCCAGCGCTCGATCCAGCTGGGCTTCAGCTCGGTGATGATGGACGGCTCGCTGGGTGAAGACGGCAAGACCCCGACCGACTACGAGTACAACGTCCGCGTTACCCAGCAGACCGTGGCCATGGCCCACGCCTGTGGCGTTTCGGTGGAAGGCGAGCTGGGCTGCCTGGGTTCGCTGGAAACCGGCATGGCCGGTGAGGAAGACGGCATCGGTGCCGAAGGCGTGCTGGACCACAGCCAGATGCTGACCGACCCGGAAGAAGCCGCCGACTTCGTCAAGAAGACCCAGGTCGACGCCCTGGCCATTGCCATCGGCACCAGCCACGGTGCCTACAAGTTCACCAAGCCGCCTACCGGTGACGTGCTGGCCATCGACCGCATCAAGGAAATCCACAAGCGCATCCCTAACACCCACCTGGTGATGCACGGTTCTTCCTCGGTGCCACAAGAGTGGCTGGCGATCATCAACCAGTACGGCGGCGACATCAAAGAGACCTACGGCGTACCGGTCGAAGAGATCGTCGAAGGCATCAAGCACGGCGTGCGCAAGGTCAACATCGACACCGACCTGCGCCTGGCGTCCACCGGTGCCATGCGCCGCCTGATGGCACAGAACCCGAGCGAGTTCGACCCGCGCAAGTTCTTTGGTGAAACCGTGAAAGCGATGCGTGACGTGTGCATCGCCCGTTACGAAGCGTTCGGTACCGCCGGCAATGCCTCGAAGATCAAGCCGATCTCCCTGGAAGGCATGTTCCAGCGCTATCTGAAGGGTGAGCTGGCCGCCAAGGTCAACTGATTCACAGGTGCAGTCATGAAAAACCCGCAGCGATGCGGGTTTTTTATGTGTCGAAAAAGCTGCAAGGCAACCGTTAGTCGGCTACCGTGAAACTAATTCACTGATAGCGATCTGATTGCATTGCTTGTCGCAACCGCAGGTCTAGAGTATTAATCGGATCCAATAGCTAGTCGAAGTCGGTCAAACAAGAGAAGCAGCATGGATGGCGCTTACCCTCAACCACTGGATGGCAAATCGGTTCTCCTGGTAGTAGACGATTACCCGGAAAACCTCATCAGCATGCGGGCCTTGCTGGCGCGCAATGATTGGCACGTGTTGACGGCAAGCTCGGGGATGGAAGCCCTGGGTACGTTGCTCGAACACGAGGTCGATCTGGTCCTGCTCGATGTGCAGATGCCCGAAATGGACGGCTTCGAGGTCGCCCGCCTGATGCGCGGCAGCCAACGCACCCGGCTGACCCCGATCATCTTCCTCACCGCCAACGAGCAGTCCGACGCTGCCGTGCTCAAGGGCTATGCCAGCGGTGCGGTGGATTACCTGTTCAAACCGTTCGATCCACAGATTCTGAAGCCCAAGGTGCAGGCGCAGCTGGACCAGCAGCGCAACCGGCGCATGCTGCAGCGGTTGACCCGCGAGCTGGAGGCGGCCCGGGCATTCAACGCCTCGATCCTGGAGAACGCCGCCGAAGGCATCCTGGTGGTCGACGCCGAGGGTGTCATCAGTTTTGCCAACCCGGCGATATCGCGCCTGATGCATACCCCGGTCGAGCAACTGCAGGGTGTGCACCTACTCGACCTGCTGCAGCTGGCCAATGCCACCCTGTGGAGTGAGTCCGAGTTTCACAGCGCCTATCTCGCGCGGCAAATCGTGCGGGTTCACGATGCCCATCTGCGCATCCCCGGTGGTCTGGTGCCCGTGGCCCTCTCCTGCGCGCCGTTGCCGGCGGAGCAGCAGGCCATGGTGGTGACGGTGCTGGACATGTCGGTCGAGCGCAACCTGCACCAGCAGCTCGAGTACCAAGCGGTGACCGACCCTTTGACCGGCTTGCTCAACCGTCGCGGTTTCTACCAGGCCGCCGAAGGCGCATTGCTGCGTGGCGAGCGTTCGAACAAGACCCAGGCCCTGATGTACATGGACCTGGACGGTTTCAAGCGGATCAACGACTCGCTGGGCCATGAGGCCGGTGACCGGGTGCTGCGCTGGGTGGCCGAGCAGATCAAGGACTGCCTTGGCAGCGAGGCGCTGCTGGCGCGCATGGGCGGCGACGAATTCACCGCGCTGTTCGACGGCCTGCCCTACCCGGAACAGGCCGGGCGCCATGCCGAAAAGCTGCTCGAGCGAGTGTCGATCCAGCAACAGGTGGACGGGCTGGATGTGTGCCTGGGCGTCAGCATCGGTATCGCCACTTATCCCGACTGTGGCGGCAATGTCGAAGGCCTGCTGCGCGCCGCCGATACGGCGATGTATGCGGCCAAGCAGGCCGGTCGCCAGCAGTATCGCTTCTATGATCAGGAGCTCAATGGCCGTGCCCGGTCGCGGTTGATGCTTGAAGACAGCGTACGCAATGCCGTCGAGGCCCAGGACTTCAGCCTCGTGTACCAACCCCAGGTGGCCTTTGCCGATGGCCAGCTACGGGGTTTCGAAGCCTTGCTGCGCTGGCAGCACCCCAGCGTTGGCGATGTACCGCCCGGGCTGTTCATACCCTTGCTGGAAGAGGCACGGCTGATCAACCGCCTGGCCAGCTGGATCTACCGCCAGGGCGCCGCCCAGCGCCAGGCCTGGTGCCAGCGTTTCGACTCGGAACTGGTGTTGGGTATCAGCCTGAGCCGCGCGCAGTTCACCATGCCCAGCCTGGTCGATGAACTGCAGCGGGTGATCCAGGATTACCAGCTCGACCCGGCACAACTGGAGGTTGAGGTTGCCGAGACCTCGCTCATGTACAACATCGACACGGCGATCAAGCAGATTCACCGCCTGCGTGAACTGGGCGTGCGCGTGGCGCTGGACGATTTCGGTGCGGGCGACTGTTCGCTGCGCATGCTGCGCGACTTGCCCATCGACACGTTGAAGCTGGACCGCCATCTGGTGGCGCGCCTGCCGGACTCGGCGGCGGATGCCGCGCTGGTGCGCAGTGTCATCGGCTTGTGCGCGGACTACCGCATCACGGTGATCGCCGAGGGTGTTGAAACAGAGGCCCAAGCTGCGTGGCTGAAGGCAAACGGTTGCGCTTACGTCCAGGGCTTCCTGGTCGCGCACCCGATGACGGCGGCTGATGCCAGTGGCTTTCCGGCGATTTTTCCCTGGCTACGGCCGTGATTGGCTAGAATCGGCACTCGTTACGCCGAATGCCATGCCATGACCGTATTACGCTATTTGCAAGCCTACCCACCGCACCTGCAGGAGCAGGTGCGGCAGATGATCGACAGCGACCGCCTGGGCGAGTACCTGCAGCGCCGCTACCCCGGGCGCCATGACGTGCAGAGCGACAAGGCGCTGTACGGCTATGCCCAGGACCTGCGCCAGCAATACCTGCGCAGTGCACCCAACCTGGACAAGGTGCTGTTCGACAACCGCCTGGACCTGACTCATCGGGCCCTGGGGCTCAATACCGCGGTTTCGCGGGTGCAGGGCGGCAAGCTCAAGGCGAAGAAGGAAATCCGCATTGCCTCGCTGTTCAAGGAGGCGGCGCCCGAGTTCCTGCGCATGATCGTGGTGCACGAGCTGGCGCACTTGCGCGAGCGCGATCACAACAAGGCGTTCTACCAGCTCTGCCAGCACATGGAGCCGGCTTACCACCAACTGGAATTCGACCTGCGCGTCTACCTGACCTACCGGGAGTTGCCAGGCAACCTGTAAGGATCACGCAGCATGGATGTGAGCAAGACCAAGAGCAGTTTCTACCGCCGCCTGTACGTGGCCTGGCTGATTGACAGCCAGACCGCCACCAGCGTGCCGGCACTGATGGAGGCCACCGGCATGCCTCGGCGTACGGCCCAGGACACCATCGCCGCACTCGCCGACCTGGACATCGTCTGCGAGTTCGAGCAGCAGGAAGGTGCGCGCAACCATGCCGGGCATTACCGCATCCATGACTGGGGGGCGATCGACAAGCAGTGGATCATCCAGCACCTGCGCCAGATCAGGGAAGTACTGGGGTATCCATGACCTTGCGCATGCCGATATGCGGAATGTCATCCTCAAGGTATTGCTCACCCACCACTGCAAAGCCGTGCCGGGCATAGAACCCTTGCAGGTGCGCCTGCGCCGACAGATAGACCGGCGTCCCGTGCCAGCAGTGCCCGGCCGCTTCCAGCCCTTTCATCAGCAGCGGATGACCGAGTTTCAGGTCACGCACCTCGGGTGAGGTCACCACCCGCCCGATGACCACATCACCGCCCTGCGACTGCGGATCGAGCAGGCGCAGGTAGGCCACCAGCTTGTCATCCTGCCAGCCCATCAAGTGCAGGGTGTCGCCTGTCAGGTCCTGGCCATCGACTTCCTGGTAGGCACAGCGTTGCTCGACCACGAACACAGCGGTACGCAATTGCAGGATGGCGTAGAGCTCATGCTTGTCGAGGTCGGAGTGATGCTTGCAAAGCCAGTGGATGGACATGGGGAAACTCCTGATTTGGATGGCTGATCATCGCAAATTTTCAAAGCTCGGCCAAAATAGAGGCTAAATGACATTATTGGCCGCTGCCCCAGGCAACGGCTTTGTGTAATCTCATCTGCGAATCGCCTTCCACAGCGTGTGCCTCCCACTGCAAAAGGACTTCTGCATGCGGCCACTGCTTTGCGCGTTGGGTTTGCTGGGCGTGCTCCTGGCAGTACCTGCATCCGGCCATGACAGGCTGCGGCTGGTGGCCGACAACTGGCCGCCGTTCACCGACAGTGCCATGCCAGGTGGCGGCCTGGCCACCAGCCTGGTCAGCACGGCGCTGGCCCGTGCCGGGTATGCCAGCGGCTACGAGGAAGTGCCTTGGGCGCGGGCTTTGATGGGCATTGGTGAAGGGCGCTACGACGTGCTGATCAGCGCCTGGTACAACGACGGGCGCAAACTGATCGGGCAGTTTTCCAAGGGCTACCTGAGCAATCGCATTCGCCTGCTCAAGCGCAAGGGCGACACGTTCAGCTACAAAAATCAGAGCGACCTTTATCCCTACAGCATCGCAGTGGTGCGCGACTATGCCTATTCACCGGCGTTCGATGGCGATACCCGCTTGCACAAGGTGGAGGTGCGCAACTTCTCGACTGCCGTGCGCATGCTGGCAGCCGGCAGAGTGAACCTGGCCGTGGAAGATGAATACGTGGCGCGCTACAACCTGCAGCGCGAGCCGCAGGATGTGCGCGATGGCGTGACGTTGGTGGAGCCGCTGCTGGCAGAGAACACCCTGCATATTCTGGTGAGCCTGAAGCACCCCGATCACCAACAGATCGTCGAACGCTTCGAGCAGGCCATTGCGGCGATGAAAGCCGATGGCAGCTATGCACGGCTGATGCGCCAGCATGGCTTTTGATCTCTATCGTCTGTGCTCGCCCTTTCGCGGGACAGGCGTGCTCAGGGCGCAGGTGCCTCTTTGATCAGGTGGGCCGCCAAGGTCCGCAACGGCCCCAGCTGCCGGCAGATTAGCGCCAACTGTGTCTGCACCAACCGCTGGTGCTCATCCAGTTCTTCCGGCATCTGCTCCAGGGCATCGGCCAGCGCTTCTTCGGCATCACTGTGAATCGCCACTGGCAGCCGTGCTGCCAAGCCATTGGCAATCTCGTCCAGGCTATTGGCCAGGCTCTGCCCCGCGCCATCGATCAACTGTTCCTGCACCTCTGCAGGCAAGGCTGTATCGCGGTGCGCGCCCAACCCTGACAGGTAACTGAGCAAGGTGTGCGACAAAACCAGGAAGCGGAAACCGACATCGGCCTCTTTGCGGAAATGCCCCGGCTCCATGAGCATGTTGGCCAGTGTGGTCGACAGCGCCGCATCGGCGTTGTGGGCGTTGCGCCGGGCCAGGCGGTAGGCGAGGTCGTCGCGCTTGCCGTGGGCGTATTGCTGCATGATCTGGCGCAAGTACACGCTGGCGCAGGCCAGCGTATTGGCCAGTGCCTTGTTCAGGCGCCGGCCTTGCCAGTCGGGCAGGAACAGGAACACCGCGAGAATGGCGATCAGGCTGCCGACCAGGGTATCGAACAGGCGCGGCAGGAACAGGCCGTAGCCATCGCCGATCTGGTTGAAGCAGAACAGCACCATCAGGGTGATGGCTGCCGTGGCCAAGGTGTAGCGGGTGGTGCGGTTGACGAAGAACACCACGCCCGCAGCCACGGCGAACAGCGACTGGATGACCGGGTTGGGGAACAGGTCGAACAGCGCCCAGCCGACAGTCAGGCCGATCGCGGTGCCGAAGATCCTCTGCACCAGCTTGCGCCGGGTGGCGCCGTAGTTGGGCTGGCAGACGAACAGCGTGGTGAGGATGATCCAGTAGCCCTGGGTCGGGTGGATCAGGTGCACCATGCCGTAACCGATCGACAGCGCCAACGGCAGGCGCAGGGCGTGGCGGAACAGCAGCGAGGTCGGCGTCAACTGGGTGCGCAGGCGCGTCCACACGTCTTTCAGCGTGCGTGGTGAGCGGTCGAGCAAACTGCTGTCGCTGGCATCGGCCAGGCTGTCGGGGTTGCTGGCGGCGCTGAGCAGGCGGTCGAGGGTCGCCAGGTTGGCGGCCAGGGCGCGCAGCGAGCGCAGCAGGCCGCGCCAGGCCGGGTTGCTCTGGATGCGCAGGTGTTCAAGCGAAGCGTTGAGGTCTTCCAGTGCTTCGGCGAAACCGCTGGCCAGCACGAATGGCTGGCGCAGGCGGATCGAACGGGCCAGCTCCTGGCAGGAGGCCCCCTGTTTGCGCAGCAGGCGTTGGCAGCGGAACATCACATCGCTGTGGAAGAACGCCTCGTTGAGGGCGTTGTAGGGGTAGTGCGAGGCGCTGACCCGTTCGTGGATATCCTGGGCCAGGAAGTACAGCTTGAGGTAGCGGCTGACCTTGGAGTTCGGCTGGCTGTTGCCGACCCGGTGCAGGATGATTTCCTTGGCCGCGTTGAGCGCCGCCACCACCTTGCCATTCTGCCGGGCCAGCTCCAGGCGCTGGGCTTCGACATCGAGGTTGCGGATCGGCTCGAACAGGCTGGCCTTGAGCTTGAGGTAGCTGCCGAGTTCGTAAAACAGCTTGGCCAGGCTCTGCTGCACCGGCTGGTTGGAAAACAGTGCCTGCCACAGCACCGAAAGCAGGCCGTACCAGGCTGCGCCCGCCACCAGCAGCATCGGCTCGTGCCAGAAATCGGTGACCTGGCCGCCACGCTGGTCCACGCCGATCATGGTGTACACCGAGGTGATCAGCGTCGCCGAAGCAATCGCGCCATAGCGCTCACCCAAGGCGCCGAGCATGGTCAGGCCGAACGCTGCCAGCGCCAGGGCGATGACGAAGATCCACGGATAGGGGAACAGCAGCTCGACCGCAAGCGCGGCGATGGCAAAGCAGGTGAGGGTAACGGCCAGGGCGCTGAGGCGGCCCTGCCAGCTGTCATCGGTCTCGGCCAGGGCACTGGCGATGATGCCTAGGAACAGCGGAATCAGCAGGGCCATTTCGTTCTGGAACCAGCACAGGGCCAGGCTGCCGGTGAGGGCGATGGTGACCCGGATGCTGTAGCTGAACTTGTCTTGGCCCCACAGGCGACGCAGTGACTGACGGAACGAACTCGATGACATGATGGCCTGCTAGGCAGTGATCGAATGAATGCATTGCAGCACGGCCAGCAAGAAGCGTTCCGTGCTGCTGAATGGATTCTACTCTACACGAACTGCGCAGCGGCGTTGGCAGACGCCCAGGCCCACTGGAAATTGAAACCGCCCAGGTGGCCGGTGACGTCGAGCACTTCGCCGATGAAGTAGAGGCCGGGGCTTTTCAGCGATTCCATGGTCTTGGACGACACTTCGCGGGTGTCCACGCCACCGAGGGTCACTTCCGCGGTGCGATAGCCTTCGGTACCGGCCGGCACCACCTGCCAGTTCGCCAGTTTTTCGGCGATCTCTGCCAGTTCCGCCGGGGTGTACTGTTTCATCGGCCGGGATTCGAACCACTGCTCGGCCAGCAGGTTGGCCAGCTTGCGGGTGAACACCTCGCCCAGCACGGTCTTCAGTTCGGCGTTGGCACGCTCCGCTTGCATCTGCTGCAGCCAGCTCAGTGCGTCGCGGTCGGGCAGCAGGTTGATCTCCACCGTGTCGCCGGCTTCCCAGAACGACGAGATCTGCAGGATCGCCGGGCCACTCAGGCCGCGGTGGGTGAACAGCAGGTTCTCACGGAAACTGGTGCCGTTGCAGCTGGCCGTGCAGTCCAGCGAAGTACCCGACAGTTCGGTGCACAGTGCCTTGAGTTGGGGCTCGGTGATGGTGAACGGCACCAACCCGGCGCGGGTCGGCAGCAGGGTGTGGCCGAACTGGCGGGCCACCTGGTAACCGAAGCCGGTGGCGCCCAGGGTCGGGATCGACAGGCCACCGGTGGCGATCACCAGCGACTGGCAGGCGAACTGGCCGCCGCTGGTCTGCAGCAGGTAGCCACCTTCGGTCTTCTCGATGTGTTCGATGCTGGTGTGCATGCGGATTTCGGCGCCCGCGTCGTCGCATTCGGCCAGCAGCATGTCGAGGATGTCGCTGGCCTTGTTGTCGCAGAACAGCTGGCCGAGCTTCTTCTCGTGGTAGGCAACGCCGTGCTTGCTCACCAGTTCGATGAAGTCCCACTGGGTGTAGCGGGCCAGGGCCGACTTGCAGAAGTGCGCGTTGTGCGAAAGGAAGTTGGCAGGCTCGGTGTACATGTTGGTGAAGTTGCAGCGCCCGCCGCCGGACATGAGGATCTTCTTGCCGGGCTTGTTGGCGTGGTCGAGCAGCAGCACCCGGCGGCCACGGCGGGCGCTGAGCTGGGCGCACATCAGGCCGGCGGCGCCGGCGCCGAGGATGATCACGTCGGTGGAGTGCACGGTGTTACCTCATAGAAAGCAGGGGCTGCTTTGCAGCCCTTTCGCAGGGGCATGCGATCCCCTGTAGGAGCGGGCTTGTCCCGCGAATGGGCCGCAAAGCGGCCCCAAAATAGGTCAGACGATGCGGACTTTCAGGGACCGGCCCTTGATCTTGCCGCTGTTCAGGCGCTGCATGGCCTGCTTGGCCAATGGCCGCTCCACCGCCACAAAGGCCTGGAAGTCGAAGATGGCGATCTTGCCCACCTGCTTGCCCGGGATCCCGGCATCGCCGGTCAGCGCACCCAGGATGTCGCCCGGGCGCAGCTTGTCCTTGCGCCCGGCGGCGATGCACAGCGTGCTCATCAGCGGCAACAGCGGCTCGCCCTTGTTCTTCAGGCTGTCCAGCTGGTCCCAGCGCAGCGGGCTTTTCTGCAGGTCTTCGATGGCCTGGGCGCGATGGCCTTCGGCTGGCGCGACCAGGCTTACCGCGACACCTTTCTCACCGGCACGGCCGGTACGGCCCACGCGGTGTACGTGAATCTCGGCATCACGCGCCAGCTCGACGTTGATGACCATGTCCAGGCCGTCGATATCCAGGCCGCGGGCCGCCACGTCAGTGGCCACCAGTACCGAGCTGCTGCGGTTGGCGAACATGGTCAGCACCTGGTCGCGGTCACGCTGCTCCAGGTCGCCATGCAGGGCCTGGGCGACGATACCCTTGGCGGTCAGGTGGGCAACCACGTCTTCGCATTGCTGCTTGGTGAAGCAGAACGCCACGCACGATTGCGGGCGATAGTGGCCAAGCACACGGGTGACGGCTTCCAGACGTTGCTGCGGGTCGATCTCGATGAAACGCTGCTCGATCTGGTTGTCGGCGTGCAGGCTTTCGACCTTGACCTGCTGCGGCTTGCGCATGAAATCTGCAGCCAGTTGCTCGATGCCGGCCGGGTAGGTAGCCGAGAACAGCAGGGTCTGGCGACGCGACGGGGTCTTGCCGATGATGCTGGCGATGGCGTCGAAGAAACCCATGTCGAGCATGCGGTCGGCTTCGTCCAGCACCAGTGTGTTCAGGCCGTCGAGCACCAGGGTGCCCTTGTCCAGATGCTGCTGGATGCGACCGGGAGTGCCGACGATGATGTGTGCACCGTGCTCCAGCGAGGCAATCTGCGGGCCCAGCGACACGCCGCCGCAGAGGGTGAGGATCTTGATGTTGTCCTCGGCCCGGGCCAGGCGGCGCAGTTCCTTGGCCACCTGGTCGGCCAGCTCGCGGGTCGGGCACAGCACCAGCGCCTGGCAGCCGAAGTAGCGCGGGTTGATCGGGTTGAGCAGGCCGATGCCGAAGGCGGCGGTCTTGCCACTGCCGGTCTTGGCCTGGGCGATCAGGTCCTGGCCGCGCAGGATGACGGGCAGGCTCTGGGCCTGGATCGGCGTCATCGAGGCATAGCCGAGGGCGTCCAGGTTGGCCAGCATGGCGGTGGACAGCGGCAAGGTGGCAAAGGCGGTGGATTCGGTGGTCACGAGGCGGGCCTGCGGTGCGAAGCGAAAAATGCCGCACAGTCTACCAGCCTCATGGCCATTCGCCCTACGATTCCACGTGTTGTTCCGGACGACGGGCACGCCTTCCGTCCGTCGGCGACAGTTGCAGGAAGATCGCTGCTGCCAGCATGGCCATCACGCCGATGGTGACGAAGGTCAGCTGGAACGCGCCCAGCGTGGTTTCCACGCCTTCGGCGCTGCCCGCCGCAGTGAAGCCGCCGAGCAAGGCGCCGGCGCAGGCCACGCCGAGGCTCAGCGACAGCTGCGCGACCACCGACAGCAGGCTGTTGCCGCTGCTGGCGCTGGCGTCGTCGAGGTCGATCAGGGTCACCGTGTTCATCGCAGTGAACTGCATCGAGTTGACCGCGCCGAGCAGCGCCAACTGCACCAGCAGCAGGGCATACGGCGTCTGCTCGTCGACCAGGCCCAGGCTAGCCAGCAGGATGCCCAGCAGCAAGGTGTTGCCGGTCAGCACGATGCGGTAGCCAAGCCGCTCGATCAAGGGTCGGGCGACGGACTTGGCGAGCATCGCCGATGCGGCCAGTGGGATCATGCTCATGCCGGCCTGGGCTGGCGAATAGCCCAATGCTACCTGCAACAGCAGCGGCACCAGGAACGGCAGGGCACCGCTGCCCAGGCGTGCGAACAGGTTGCCGAGGATACCGATGGCGAAGGTGCGCACGCTGAACAGGCTGGGGGAGAACAATGGCTCCGGGTCGCGCCCGGCGCGCAGCCAGTAGGCGGCCAGGCAGGCCATGCCGGCGAATAGCAGCAACATCACCCGCAGGTGCGGCAGGTGCAGCTCGCCCAGGCCTTCCATGGCGATGGTGATCAGCACCATCGCTGCGCCGAACAGGATGAAGCCTGGCGTGTCGAAGCGGGTGCGTTCAGCGCCGCGCAGGTCGGGGATGAACTTCCAGACTGCGTAGCAGCCGACCAGGCCGACGGGCAGGTTGAGCAGGAAGATCCAGTGCCAGCTGAGGATCTCCACCAGCCAGCCGCCCAGGGTCGGGCCCAGCAGCGGGCCGAGCAGGCCGGGGATGGTGATGAAGCTCATGATCCGCACCAGTTCGCTGCGCGGGTAGGCGCGCAACACCACCAGCCGCCCGACCGGCAGCATCAGCGCGCCGCCCAAGCCTTGCACGATGCGGGCGAAGATCAGGAAACCGAGGCTGTTGGCCATGGCACACAACAGCGAGCCGAAGCTGAACAGCAGGATGGCGCTGAAGAAGATGCGCTTGGTGCCGAAGCGGTCGGCGATCCAGCCGGAGGCGGGGATCAGCAAGGCCACGGTGAGCATGTAGGCGATGATCACGCCCTGCATGCGCAGTGGGTCTTCGGCCAGCGAGCGGGCCATGGCCGGCAGGGCGGTGTTGAGGATGGTGCCATCCAGGGACTGCATGAAGAAGGCGATGGCCACCACCCAGGGGATCCAGCGGGCAGTGGTGGGATCTAACGGAGTGCGTTCGGGCATGGCTTCCTCTTTTTGCCTGTGCCGGCCCTTTCGCGGGGTAAGCCCGCTCCTACAGGATCTCCACCGCCTTTGAATGCGGTGACATTCCTGTAGTAGCGGGCTTGCCCCGCGAAAAGGCCGGTCCTGCCAATCACAATGTCAGGGTCAGCCCTTTGACCAGCGCCCCCGGCAGATGACTCGACCCAGTACTGCGCTGCCCATAGGTGCTGGTCGACAGGATCATCTCGCGCTCGCAGGTCAGGTCCTCCAGTTGGCTGCCGAGCAGACTGTACAGGCTGTCATCGAAGCGCATGGTGCTTACCGGCCCCTGGATCTCGCCGTTCTCCACCCAGAAAGTGGCGAAACGGGTCAGCCCGGTCATGCGTGCCGCTGGCAGGTCAGAGTAGTTCAGGTACCACAGGTTGCTGATGTACAGGCCGGTCCCGAGCCGCTCAAGGACCTGCTCGCTGGGCAAGTTGCCCGGCGCCAGGCTCAGTGCGCACGGCGACTCGTAGCTGTCGGCGCCATTGGCCCGCAACTCGAATTCCGCTGCGCTGCGGGCACTGACCAGCCGCTGCATTGCGTTGCCTTGCTGGATCAACGGCACATCCAGGCGCGGTGAGCCCTCGTCGGAGAATTCCGGGCTCAGCGAGCCGCTGACCTGCTCGCTGAAACTGACCATCGGGTGCAGTTGCGCATCGCCGTTGTACAGGCGCTGCAGGGCACTGTTGCCGGTGGCCAGGGCCTGTGCGGAGAAACCACCCCAGCAGAGCATGCCGGCAATTTCATCCATGGCCGCAGGTGCCAGGTAAGCGCGGTAGCTGCCGGGCTTGAGGGTCACTGCCGGGCGACCGAGGAAGCTCAGCTGTTCCCGTGCCAGGCGCAGGCGGGCAGTGAAATCTTCGGCGCTCCACTGCTGGCCAGCATAATTGGCCTTCACCGCCTCACCATTTTCGTGGAACAGGCTCCAGTCGACGTTGAAGCTGTTGGCCTGGTGCCAGCCAATGGCCCCGAACGAGCTGGCGAAGCCCCGGCAGATCGGGCCGGCGGCATAGATGCCGACCAAGTCCAGGTCGCCAGCCTCGCGTTCGAGCAGGGCCAGCACTTCGCTCAGCGCGGGCAACGGCTGCTCCTGCTGGCTGTGGCTGTGCCATGCGCATTCGTCCAGACGCAGGTACGGATCGACGGCCAGCAATGGCAGGGTCTGGCGCAACTGCGCCATGGCAGCGATCAGGCGTTGCCGGTCAAGTTGCGCGTCGCCACTCAGGGTCACCTGCTGTTCCGCCTGGCGGCCATCGTGGACCAACCGCAGTTGCGCGCTGGCCTGGCTTACCTCGCCAGCCTGGCGCACCTTGGCGTGGTTGAAACGCACGAATTGCGACTGTTCGGCACTGTAACCGAGGGTGAATTGCTCGTCGGCCTGCAGGGCCTGGCGCACATCCGCGATCAGGGCTTCGAAAACGTGTTTCATCAGGCATCTCCTCCGAAAACGTCGATCTGGCGGAACACGCAGGCGGGTGAAGCATGCCCGACCCGCACGACCTGGTTGGGCTCGCCCTTGCCGCAGTTGGGTGTACCCAGAACCTGGAAGGTGCTGCGGTCGCCGACCGCCGCGAGGTTGCGCCAGAACTGCGCGGAGATGCCGCGGTAGTTGGGGTTCTTGACGATGCCTTTGAGCTCGCCGTTTTCGATCAGCTGGCCCAACTCACAGCCGAACTGGAACTTGTTGCGCGCATCGTCGATAGACCAGGAGCGGTTGGTGCGCATCAGGATGCCGTGCTCGATGCCCCGGATCAGCTGGTCGAGGGACTGGTCGCCCGGTTCGATATTGAGGTTGGCCATGCGGTCGATTGGTGCACGGTTCCAGCCGCAGGCGCGGCTATTGGCCACGCCGTCGAGGCCGGAGCGGAACTGCGACAGCGCACCACCTAGCGGGCGCATCAACAGGCCGTTGTGGATCAGGAACTGCTTGCTGGCCGGGGTGCCGTCATCATCAAAGCTGTAGCTGGCCAGTTCTTCGCCGATGGTTGGGTCGAAGGTCACATTGAGCAATTCGGAACCGTACTGCAGGTGGCCGAAGTCGGTGGCTTTGACGAAGCTGGTGCCAGCGTAGTTGCGCTCGTCGCCGAGGATGCGGTCCATCTCCAGCGGGTGGCCGATGGACTCGTGAATCTGCAGCATCATCTGGTCGGGCATCAGCAGCAGGTCGCGTGCGCCGCTGGGGGTGTTCGGCGCCAGCAGCAGTTGCAGTGCCTGGTCGGCGACCTGGCGAGCAGCGCCAACCAGTCCGCAGCGCTCGACGATTTCGAAGCCGCCTTGCTGGCCGAAGTTGTCGCGGCCCAGGCTGCGGCTCTGGCTGTCCTGGCCGTCGCTGGCGGTGACACTGAGGCCCGGGAACAGGAAGCGCTGGGCATGGCGCAGTTCGGCGCCGGCCGAGTTCAGGTAGGTCTGCTCGACCAGGCTCAGGCCCAGGCTGGCCTGCCAGTCCACCAGGCGGCTGTCCTTGGGCACGCTTGCCGATTCTGCGGCGAGCAGGCCAAGGCAGTCGGCCAGGCTCGGTACCGGCTGGTCGAAATTGGGTGAGATGTGGTCGTGGCGGGCGCTGGTCGCCGGCTGCTCGCGCAGGTCGAGCAAGCTGTGCCGGGCGATCTGGCGAGCCAATGCCTCGGCCTGTTCCAGTGCCCGTTGCAGGCCGGCCTGGGATAGGTCGGCGGTGGCCGCATAGGCCTCCACACCATTGATCCGCACTGTGAGCATGGCGCCCTCGTCATGGCTGAAGACGGGCGGCTCAGCCACATTGCGGCGAACCGAAAGCGCCTGGTGCGACTGTTTCACATGACGCAGGGAAAACAACTCGGCCGTACTGCGCAGCGCAGCAAAGCGCTGGCGCAGCAGGGCGCTGGAATCGAACATCTGGAAGCCTCCGTTTTCACGGTGGCTCCCCCTAGAACCACCCGTCTTGCATGGCGAGGCACGTGTCGTCGCATGCCTCGAGCAATGCCAGGTCATTATGGCAGGCGGGGATTTCCCAGGTCAGGAAATAACACGCGGCGCCGACAGCCCATCTTTCTGGATGGCGGCTTTCAACATCCCGTTCAGTTGCAAAGCGATATGGTGAGAGGCATCTGTCAGCAGGTAAAGGTGATGCTCGGCGAAGTCGGGCAAACCCGACCCTTCGACGAATGCCAGCGATGTATCGCCGCTCTCCAGCCCTTCGACGATACCCACTGCCAAGCCGCTGCGCATGCACGCCAGCACTGCATGCCAGTTGGCGCTTTCCAGCAGGATACGGTAGGCAATGCCGTGAGCCTTCAATGCCTGCAAGGCCGCTTCCCGATACGGGCAGCCCTTCATTTGCAGTGCCAGTGGCAACGGGCGGCTGGCATCGTATGCAAACCCAGGCGCGGCGGCCCAACGTGGCTGGGTCGAGCGCAGCCACTCACCTTGCTGCCAGTGGTCACTGCTGACTGCTACAGCCAGGTCCAGCCGCTGGCGCGCAAACAAGTCGAAGAGTTCTGCGCTGGAGCATGCTACGGCTTCCAGCTCCAGTTTCGGATTGTTGGCTACAAATACCGGCAAAAAGTCGCTCATCAGGTTGGCGGCGTAACCATCGGGTACGCCCAGGCGCACTTTGCCGGTGATCTGCTGCGGCGACAGCGTCGCCAGCAGCCGGTCATGGGCCATCAAAAAACGTGTGGCTTCACCCAGTAGATGCCGGCCTGCAGGGGTCAGTTCCACCGACTGGTTGCTGCGGGCGAACAATTGTTGGCCGACCTTTTCCTCCAGCTTCTGGATCTGCGTGGTGACTGCCGAAGGGCTGCGGTGGACGTAGTCGGCTGCATCCTTGAAGCGGCCAAGCCGGGCTACTGCCTGGAAGGTCCGCAGTACGTTTATGTCGAGGCCTTTGCCCATGTAACCACCTGATTTGGTTGGATCGAACCAGCGTTTCGATTTAATCAACTGTACAGGCTTTATAACCCCTCTTACCTTGTGGTTACAGCACTGTTGCCCCTCGAAAATGCAATGGAATGATACGGATGAGCCTGAACGACTTCGTTGTAGATGCCCTCGTACACACCCCGAGCTACCAGCACGCAAGGCTTTGGACTGTCGAGAATCATGAGAAGTATTCGACGCTGTTTCAGCCTGATTCAGGGCCTGAAAGTGAGCATCGATTCAATCACGAAATATTTCTGCTTATGCGCGCCCTGAATGAGCAAGGCCTGGGTGAAGACGGGTTGTGTGCCGACACGCAAGGGCAGGGTGCGCTCAAGAGCGTCATTGGCAACGTTGCCGAGCGTTTGGCGATGCTGGGCAGCGGGCGTAGTGTGCATTATGTCGAGCTGGGCCCCGAGCCGGTCAAAAGTACCTGCTTGCTCAAACGAATGGCCGAGACGTCCAGCTCCATCCGTTACACCGCCATCGATATCAACCAGACATCCGAACCCGCGATGAGCGATGCATTGCGCCCCATCGTGCAGGCTGATGGCAGCTTCAATTACATTGCTGCCGACTATCGCACCGTGACACACGATGCCTTGCGTCACGACCAGGAGCTCACCCTTATCACTTTGCTGGGTTTCCAGGAGGGTAATGAGCTGCCGGTAAGTACGGGCAGGCTGATACGCAACCTGGCAGGAGACGCCACTTACATACTTTCTGAAATGCAGGTGTATGAGCAGGGCCTGGAAGGCGCCATTCTGGCATTTTATGCCAACCGCAACATGCTTCAGTTCTCGCACATGGTTGCACTGCAACAAGGCTTCATACCCTCGGGTGAGCACGAAGCCATTCTTGTGCCTCTTCGTATTCTGGATGAGTCGATCCATGTGGCCGTGACCCTGCAGCCCGTGCAGCGCTTGCACGAGCATGGGTACCTGCTGACCAACATCTGCCTCAAATACACGCCCGAACAGTTTCGTCGCATTCGAGTTCGCCATTGCAACTGCAGTGTGGTCGACGAATTTGCCAGCGGTGACGGCTCGGTGCGCTATCAGATCGCGAAGTACCTTCAGTAGGGGCTACACAGGGACAGACACATCATGAACCTAGACACCTTACCCTTGTTCGAGCGCGGCATTGGGCGCGTGAAGCTGGCGCTCAAGTCAACCTTGAAACGCACACCGCGGCCTGCACCAATGTGCCTGAACGAGCAGAGCGTTTGGCGGGATGATTTCCTCTGCCAGCATGGACCCACCGTCAGCGACACCCGGACACTGGGTGAGCTTGGGTATGGCCAGAGCCCGCACGCAAATATCGCAGTAGACAGCATCACCGGCGCAGCGGTTGTCCACCGGCTGCTAACGCCGGAAGGTGTCGCGGTTTTGCAAGGCATCTGCACACGTCTAGAAGAACGCGCGGGTGACAGTGACTGGATCATTTCCCGGCGCACGCGGGGTGTTACGGCGCTGTCGTCGTTCATCAACGACATGATGTGCAGTCGTTCATTTCTTCTCGCTGTCTCGCGTGTTGCCGGCGTACCGCTTGTGCCTTACCCGATGCTCAATGCCCGCTCGCAGATCAATTACTTCTACCCCAAGCCTGCCGAGCAACAGCAGCAATTGGGCATGTGGCACACGGATGGCACCAACTATGTGCTGAACATCGTGCTCTCGGGCGCCTCCGACTACAGCGGCGGCGAGTTCCTGTTCCACAACGGTACTGTCGACAGCTTTGATGCCCTGGATCACCGGACCTTCGAGACCGCGCAGCTCGCCGATCCTGGCGATGCCCTGTTCATCTACGGCAGCCGGTTGTTCCACGGTGTTCGCCCGGTGCTCAGCGGGCGACGCATGTCACTGGTGTTGTCATTCCATTGCCCTTACTTCACCGATGATTCCAACCGTTTCTGGCACCTGGCCTCCGACGACGGAATACCCGCCACCATCCCCAACTGGTTGAAGTTGCGGTGGGCTTTGCAGCGCTCGGCTACCCGGCAATTTGCACGAATAGGCATCGCGCCGATTACGTTCGAGGAATTGCGTCACACGGAGGCTTGATCATGCCAAGCAGTGCGCTTTATCTGATCCTGCTTCAAGCCATCTTCGTCTTGTCCTGGAGTTCGGGCTTTATTGGTGCCCGCATGGGTACGGAGGACGCAGGTGCGATAAACCTGTTGTTCTGGCGATTCCTGTTGGTCTGCGCCTGCCTGCTACCCTTTGTCTGGCACCGATTGCGTGCGCTGACATGGGCGCAGATCCGCTACAACGCGGTGATTGGGTTCCTGGCCCAGTTTGCGTATCTGGTCAGCGTTTACATCGCCATTCGCGGTGGGCTGCCGGCTGGGATTGCTGCCATCATTTGCGCGCTGCAACCGCTGATCACGGCATCGATGAGCAACAAGGACCAGCAAGAGCGCAGTGGCCTGCAGGAGTGGTTGGGGCTTGGGATCGGGTTTGCCGGTGTCAGCATGGTTATCCTCGGCGAGTACAACCTGTCTACGACCCGCCTTGACCTTTGGCTATATGCCCTGCCGCTGATCGCCGCGATCACGCTGTCCATCGCCACGCTCTATCAGCGGCGGCAATCGGTCATGGCAACGGGGCACAGCAAGGACGGGTTGCTGATGCCGTTGTTTCTGCAATCGACTGCAACGCTGTTATTGCTTACCGCTACAGGCTTACCGTTTGGCTTGATCGAAGTCCCTGCCAGTACACAGGTGTGGACGGCCGTTGCATGGCTGACGTTGTTCTCGACCTTCATTGCCTATTTGAGCTTGTGGATACTCTTGACCAGGCTCTCGGCAACCCGCGTTTCGGCACTGGTCTACCTGGAGCCGCCGGTCACGTTGTTGTGGGCCGCGTTGATGTTCGGGGACGCAATTCATTGGACAACTTATGTGGGTATCGCGGTGGTTGCGGCAGGCATAGCCATCACTCGCAACCCGCGCAGATCGGGGCGGGCGGCGAGTGTGGAACACGGTAGTGCGCCTTAGAACCACTTGTCCTGCATGTCTAGGCACGTTTTGTCGCGCGCCTCGAGCAATGCCAGCTCGTGATGGCAGCCCGGTATTTCCCAGGTCAGGAAATAACGTGCGGCTTGCAGCTTGCCGTGATAGAAACCGTGATCAGCAGCGGTTCCCTTGAGCAGGCCGAGCTCGGCGTGAACTGCCTGTTCCAGCCAACGCCAGCCAATTACACAGTGGCCGAACGCCTTGAGGTAGAGGGCCGAGTTAGCCAGGGCGACAGTGGCTTTGCCTTGGGCCAGGTCACCGAGCAGGGCCAGTGTTACACCTTGCAGGCGGTTGACCAGTTGCTCCAGCGGCTGGCGTAGCGGGTCAAGCTTGGGGTGGTGGCTGGCACGTTCGCCGGTAGCAGCGATCAGGCGGATCAACTGCTTGAGTCCGGCGCCATTGTTCTGCGCCAGCTTGCGGCCGAGCAGGTCGAGCGACTGGATGCCCTCGGTGCCTTCGTGGATTGGGTTCAGGCGGTTGTCGCGGTAGTACTGCTCAACCAGGTACTCGCGGGTGTAGCCGTGGCCGCCGAGGATCTGGATCGCCAGTTCGTTAGCCTTGAGGCAGAACGCCGAGGGCCAGGACTTGACGATCGGGGTCAGCAGGTCAAGCAGTTCCTGCGCTTGTTTGCGGACGTTTTCGTCGTTGGCGGTCTGGGTGTCGTCGAACAGACGTGCGGCGTACAGGCCGAGGTCGAAGGCGCCTTCGACATAGGCTTTCTGTATCAGCAGCATGCGTTTCACATCGGTGTGTTCGATGATCGGTACCGCCGGGCTGTGCGGGTCTTTGTTGTCCGGCAACCGGCCCTGCGGGCGCTGGCGGGCGTATTCCAGCGAATACAGGTAGCCGGCGTAACCGAGCATCACCGCGCCCATGCCGACGCCGATACGCGCCTCGTTCATCATCTGGAACATGCAGGCCAGGCCTTGGTGCGGCTGGCCGACCAGGTAGCCGACGCACTGGCCGTTGTCACCGAAGTTGAGCGCGGTCGACGTGGTGCCGCGCCAGCCCATCTTGTGGAACAGCCCGGCCAGCAGCACATCGTTGCGCGGGCCACGGCTGCCGTCCGGGTTGACGTGGTACTTGGGTACGATGAACAGCGAAATGCCCTTCACCCCGGGTGGTGCGTCCGGCAGTTTGGCTAGCACCATGTGCACGATGTTTTCCGACAGCTCGTGATCGCCGCCGGAGATGAAGATCTTGTTGCCCTTGAGCCGGTAAGTGCCATCGCCAGCGGGTTCGGCGCGGGTGCGGATATCTGCAAGCGACGATCCCGCATGGGGCTCGGTCAGCGCCATGGTGCCGAAGTAGCGGCCTTCGATCATCGGCTGCAGGTACAGGCGCTTCTGTTCCTCGGTGCCGAAGCTTTCGATCAGGTTGGCCGCGCCCATGGTCAGGAACGGGTAGGCGGTGGTGCCGGCGTTGGCTGCCTGGAAGTGGGCGAAGCAGGCTTGCGAGACCAGGCTGGGCAGCTGCATGCCGCCGACTTCGAAGTCGCGATTGGCGTTGAGGAAGCCGGCCTCGAGGAAGGCATCGACGGCGGGCTTCACTTCGGGGATCAGCTCGGCGCGGCCGTCCACATAGCGCGGCTCGTTTTCGTCGGCCTTGCGGTTGTGCGGGGCGAAGAACTTTTCGGCGATGGTGCGAGCGATGGTAAGGGCGGCGTCGAAGGTTTCGCGGCTGTGCTCGGCGAAGCGCGGGCGCTGGGTCAGGGCTTCGGCGTCGAGGACTTCGTAGAGTTCGAAGGCAAGGTTGCGGGGGCTGAGCAGAGTCTCGGGCATGGAGGCGGTCCTGAGGCGGGATGCATCGAGTCTAGGGGGTTGGGATGGGGGAGGGGAGGTTAATAGGTTTGGGTGATATGGGTTTAGAAGGCATGCACCTCAAAAAAGAAAGGAGAGCCGAAGCTCTCCTTTTTCATCAATAACCCCGCGCCTTAGCCGATGGTCATCAGGCTGGCGTTACCGCCCGCCGCAGCAGTGTTCACACTCACCGCCCGCTCGATCACCAGACGCTCCAGGGCAATCTGGTGGTCGCCACTGGACAGCCCGTGCACCCCGACGATCGCACCAGCACGCTTGGCCACCTGCTGGCACACGCCGCGCAGCTGGTCGGAGTCGCCATGGTGGATCACGGCGTCGAACGCCACGTCGTCCTTGTTCCAGTCCGCCACCAACTTGACCTTGGCCTGTAGCTCACGCGGCAGGCGGCCGCGCAGGGCCTTGCCAGGTTCTGCGTCAGCCCACACCGCCGAACTACCCACCGCAAGCACGGCAGCGAACTGCGCCAGCAAGTCGGCCTCGTTGTCCGCCAGGCAAAGCACGTGTTCGCGCGGCAGGATGGTGTAGGTGTTGCGCTCGCCGGTCGGGCCAGGCAGCAGGCGGGCGATGCCGCTCTGCGACTGGCTGGCGAACTGGCTGCACAGGGCGGCCAGGTCAGCTTGCTGGTTGCTCTCGGCCCAGGCCTTCAGGGCGTGCAGCGGCTTGATCAGCTGGTCGTGCAGGGCACGGTCCGGCTGGCCTTCGCCATCCTGCTGCTGGAAGTGGCGGCCAATTGCGTCGGCCGGGCGGGTCGACAGCAGGCGGTACAGGTACAGCGGGCCGCCGGCTTTCGGGCCGGTGCCGGACAGGCCTTCGCCCCCGAACGGCTGCACGCCCACCACGGCGCCAACGATGTTGCGGTTGACGTACATGTTGCCGGCGTTGGCGGTTTCCACCACCTTGGCGATGGTTTCGTCGATGCGGGTATGTACGCCGAGGGTCAGGCCGTAGCCGGAAGCGTTGATCTGCTCGATCAGCTGGTCCAGGTTGCGGCGGTTGTAGCGCACCACGTGCAGCACCGGGCCGAAGATTTCACGCTTCAGTTCGTCGAAACTGTCCAGCTCGATCAGGGTTGGCATCACGAAAGTGCCGCGCTTGATCTCGGCCGCATCGGCGATTGCGACTTGATAGACCGTGCGGCCTTTCTCGCGCATTCCCTGGATGTGCTTCTCGATACCAGCCTTGGCTTCAGCGTCGATCACCGGGCCGATGTCCACGGCCAGGCGGTCCGGGCAGCCCAGGCGGCTTTCGGCCATGGCGCCCTTGAGCATTTCGATCACGCGGTCGGCGGAGTCTTCCTGCAGGCACAGCACGCGCAGGGCCGAGCAACGCTGGCCGGCGCTGTCGAAGGCCGAGGACACCACGTCGATCACCACCTGTTCGGTGAGTGCCGAGGAGTCGACGATCATGGCGTTCTGGCCACCGGTTTCGGCGATCAGCGGGATCGGACGGCCCTGGTTGTCCAGGCGGCCAGCGACATTGCGCTGAAGCAGGCGGGCAACTTCGGTGGAACCAGTGAACATCACGCCTTTGACGCGCTCGTCACCGACCAGGCCAGCCCCGACGGTTTCGCCGCGGCCCGGCAGCAGCTGCAGTACGCCTTCAGGAATACCGGCTTCCAGCAGCAGGCGCACGGCCTGGGCTGCGATCAGTGGCGTCTGCTCGGCGGGCTTGGCCAGTACCGGGTTGCCGGCCGCCAGGGCGGCGGCCACCTGGCCGCTGAAGATCGCCAGCGGGAAGTTCCACGGGCTGATGCACACCACCGGGCCCAGTGGGCGGTGGGCGTCATTGCTGAAGTCGTTGCGTGCCTGTACCGCGTAGTAGCGCAGGAAGTCCACGGCTTCACGCACTTCGGCAATGGCGTTGGCGAAGGTCTTGCCAGCTTCGCGGATGAGCAGGCCCATCAGCGGCTGGATTTCGGCTTCCATCAAGTCGGCGGTGCGCTCGAGGATCGCGGCACGCTCGGCTGGCGGGGTGGCCTGCCAGATTGGCGCAGCGTTCAGCGCGCACTGGATGGCATTGTCGACGTCGGCGACAGTGGCTTCCTGCACGTGGCCGACCACGTCGCGGTGTTCCGCCGGGTTCAGTACCGGTGCGGCTGCCGCTTCACTGGCGGCGCAGGCCAGCAACGGGGTGGCTTTCCAGTCATTGTTGGCAGTGGCCAGCATGGCGCAGGACAGCGACGCCAGGCGGTGTTCGTTGGCCATGTCGATACCGGCCGAGTTGGCTCGCTCGCTGCCATACAGGTCGCGCGGCAGCGGAATGCGCGGGTGCGGCAGGCCGATGCTGCCTTCCTGGGTGCCCATGCGTTCGATGCTGGAAACCGGGTCGGCGACCAGTTCCTGGATGGAAATCGAGTGGTCGGCTATGCGGTTGACGAACGAGGTGTTGGCGCCGTTTTCCAGCAGGCGGCGGACCAGGTAGGCCAGCAGGGTCTCGTGGGTGCCGACCGGTGCGTACACGCGGCACGGACGGTTCAGCTTGCCTTCGGAAACCTTGCCGACAACTTGCTCGTACAGCGGCTCACCCATGCCGTGCAGGCACTGGAACTCGTACTGGCCCGGGTAGTAGTTCTGGCCGGCGATGTGGTAGATGGCCGACAGGGTATGGGCGTTGTGGGTAGCGAACTGCGGGTAGATGGCTTCCGGCACCGCCAGCAGCTTGCGGGCACAGGCTACGTAGGACACGTCGGTGTACACCTTGCGGGTGTAGACCGGGTAGCCTTCCAGGCCTTCGACCTGGGCGCGCTTGATCTCGCTGTCCCAATAGGCGCCTTTCACCAGGCGGATCATCAGGCGGTGGCGGCTGCGCTTGGCCAGGTCGATGACGTAGTCGATCACGTACGGGCAGCGCTTCTGGTAGGCCTGGATGACGAAGCCGATACCGTTCCAGCCCGCCAGGGATGGCTCGAAGCACAGGCGCTCGAGCAGGTCGAGGGACAGCTCCAGGCGGTCGGCCTCTTCGGCGTCGATGTTCAGGCCGATGTCATATTGCTTGGCCAGCAGAGTCAGCGACAGCAGGCGCGGGTACAGCTCTTCCATCACGCGCTCGTACTGGGCACGGCTGTAGCGTGGGTGCAGTGCCGACAGCTTGATCGAGATGCCCGGGCCTTCATAGATGCCGCGGCCGTGTGAAGCCTTGCCGATCGAGTGGATCGCCTGCTCGTAGGAGGCCAGGTACTTCTGTGCGTCATGTTCGGTTAGTGCGGCTTCGCCGAGCATGTCGTAGGAATAACGGAAGCCTTTGGCTTCGAAGCGGCTGGCGTTAGCCAGCGCTTCGGCGATGGTTTCGCCGGTCACGAACTGCTCGCCCATCAGGCGCATGGCCATGTCGACGCCCTTGCGGATCATCGGTTCGCCACTCTTGCCGATGATGCGGGTGAGCGAGGAGGTGAGGCCGGCTTCGTTATGGGTGGAGACCAGCTTGCCGGTCAGCAGCAGGCCCCAGGTGGCGGCGTTGACGAACAGCGACGGGCTGTTGCCCAGGTGCGGCTGCCAGTTGCCGTTGCTGATCTTGTCGCGGATCAGGGCGTCGCGGGTACCTTTGTCGGGGATGCGCAGCAGGGCTTCGGCCAGGCACATCAGTGCCACGCCTTCCTGGGACGACAGGGAAAACTCCTGCAGCAGGCCCTGGACGATGCCGGCACGGCCGCCAGCACTTTTCTGGTTACGCAGTTTTTCGGCGATGCCGGCAGCCAGCTTGTTGGTGGCTTCGGCCAGTGGCGCGCTCAGGCGCGCCTGCTCCAGCAGCATCGGCACGACTTCCTGCTCGGGGCGGCGGTAGGCGGCGGTGATCGCCGAGCGCAGCACCGACTGCGGCAGGATGCTCTCGGCAAATTCGAGGAAGCACTGATGGGCGTGGTCTGGCTGGACTTCGCCAGCGTCATCGGCCAGGTTGTTGGCGTGACCGTTGAGTTCGGTCAGGGTGGCGCCACCCTCGAGCTTCTCCAGGTAATTGAAGATCGCTTGCTTGATCAACCAGTGCGGCGTGCGGTCGATGGACTGCGCAGCTGCTTTGAGTCGCTCACGGGTCGGGTCGTCAAGTTTGACCCCAAGGGTGGTCGTCGCCAATTTCTTATCCTCATTATTGCCACGGTTGTGGCTTAAGCTGCGCCAAGATTAGCTGTAGGCGTTTTCGGGTGCAACCAGGTGCAACCCGAATTTTTTGAGGAAAAGGTGCAACTCGTCTGAGGAAGCGTCCTACAGATTAAAAAGCATTCATAACGGTGCGTTTTCTTATGAAAAAACCTGTTTTTGCTCCAAAATGGAGCAAAAAGCGCGATTTCTGGCAAAGCGCACGGGTGGGTGCAACTTGCAAATGAAAAAGGGTTGCACCGACTTTGCGTTGTTGCATAGCATTCGCCGCCTGGGTGCAACCATCGTCAAGAAGGTTGCGCATGAAATAAAAACAAACGCCAGGGCACACGCATGGGCAATCCACTAACGATCACCTTCGTGATCTACATCGCGGCAATGGTGCTGATCGGTTTCGCGGCCTATCGCTCCACCAAGAACCTTTCCGACTACATCCTCGGCGGTCGCAGCCTGGGTAGCGTGGTCACCGCACTCTCCGCTGGTGCTTCCGACATGAGCGGCTGGCTGCTGATGGGCCTGCCGGGCGCCATCTACTTCTCCGGCCTTTCCGAAGCCTGGATCGCCATCGGCCTGACCGTAGGCGCCTACCTGAACTGGCTGTTCGTCGCGGGCCGTCTGCGCGTGCAGACCGAGCACAACGGCGATGCGCTGACCCTGCCGGACTACTTCTCCAGCCGTTTCGAAGACCAGAGTGGTTTGCTGCGGATCATCTCGGCGATCGTCATCCTGGTGTTCTTCACCATCTATTGCGCCTCGGGCATCGTGGCCGGTGCTCGTCTGTTCGAAAGTACCTTCGGCATGCCGTACGAGACTGCCCTGTGGGCTGGCGCCGCAGCGACCATCGCCTACACCTTCGTCGGTGGTTTCCTGGCGGTGAGCTGGACCGATACCGTGCAGGCTTCGCTGATGATCTTCGCGCTGATCCTCACGCCGGTGATCGTGCTGATCTCCACCGGTGGCTTCGATACCACCTTCCTGGCCATCGAAGCGCAGAATCCAGCCAACTTCGACATGCTCAAGGGTGCAACCTTCGTCGGCATCATCTCGCTGATGGGCTGGGGCCTGGGCTACTTCGGCCAGCCGCACATCCTGGCGCGCTTCATGGCCGCCGACTCGGTGAAGTCGATCGCCAACGCCCGTCGCATCTCCATGACCTGGATGATCCTGTGCCTGGCCGGTACCTGTGCCGTGGGCTTCTTCGGTATCGCCTATTTCTCGGCGCACCCTGACCTGGCGGGCCCGGTGACCGAGAACCATGAGCGCGTGTTCATCGAACTGGCCAAGATCCTGTTCAATCCGTGGATCGCCGGTGTGCTGCTGTCGGCCATCCTGGCGGCGGTGATGAGTACTCTGAGCTGCCAGCTGCTGGTCTGCTCCAGTGCCCTGACCGAAGACTTCTACAAGGCCTTCCTGCGCAAGAACGCTTCGCAGGGTGAGCTGGTGTGGGTCGGTCGCCTGATGGTGCTGGCCGTGGCCCTGATCGCCATTGCCATGGCGGCCAACCCGGAAAACCGCGTGCTGGGCCTGGTGGCCTACGCCTGGGCCGGTTTCGGTGCCGCCTTCGGCCCGGTAGTGCTGATTTCGGTGCTGTGGAAAGGCATGACCCGTAACGGCGCGCTGGCCGGTATCGTGGTGGGTGCGCTGACCGTGATCCTGTGGAAGAACTTCGACACCCTCGGCCTGTACGAAATCATCCCTGGCTTCCTGTTCGCCAGCATTGCCATCGTTCTGGTGAGCAAGCTGGGCAGCCCATCGCAGTCGATGGTGCAGCGCTTCGAAACCGCTGATGCGGCGTATCACGCTGACAAGTAAGGCAGATATCTGCTGGTTTGGCGGGAGCTGAGTGCCGGTAGCGAGTTGTCGGCAATCGTCCTGTCAAACGCGAACGGCCCGAACAACCATGTTGTTCGGGCCGTTCGCGTTTTCAGCTAGGGCAAGTTACAGCGAGAACGCCAGGCGGGTGGCTTCGAACGCCATGCCATTTCGTGGGCAAATCTTGGCGTCGTATTTTCCGGCAGCGTATCCGTCCAGGCTGACGGCCCAGGCATCGGTGTCGGAGCTGGGTACGACCTTGTTTTCGGTACTGCCATCGGGTCGAGTCAGTTCGAGAACGGCGGTGTACGGCGCATTCATGATGCCGAGCTTGCCTTTCAGGGTGGGGGTCGCAGTGCTATCGAGTTCAATGGAAGCTTTCATGCGGTTTACTCCGTTGGGTGGAGCCGCAATTGTCGATATGTGGCAGGCCTGGAAAAATCGGGAAGGTATTCCGCAGGCCGCATGGCTCTGGCTGTCAGGGGGTGTGCAGGGTGCCGATCGGCTGTCGCACCTGACGGCGTCAGCCTGACAAGGTAAACTTGCAGCCCCCGCAGGAGTTGCCATGAATTATCGTCACGCCTTCCACGCCGGCAACCACGCCGACGTCCTCAAACATATCGTACTGACCCGCCTCATCGCCTTGATGTCGCGCAAGGAGCAGCCCTTCGCCTACATCGATACCCATGCCGGCCTCGGTCTGTACGACCTGCAAGGCGATCAGGCGACTCGTACCGGTGAATACCTGGAAGGCGTCGCTCGCCTGTGGAACCGCGATGACCTGCCAGCCATGGCTGCGGACTACCTGCGTATCATCAAGCGCCTGAATGCCGATGGCGAACTGCGCTACTACCCGGGTTCGCCCGAGCTGGCGCGTCGCCTGATGCGTCAGCAGGACCGTGCACTGCTCAACGAGAAGCACCCGGAAGACGGGCCGCTGCTCAAAGAGAACATGAAGAAGGATCCGCGTGTGGTCGTGCACCTGGGCGAAGGCTGGCATGTGCCGCGTGCCTTGCTGCCGGTGCAGGAAAAGCGCGCGATCATGCTGATCGACCCGCCATTCGAACAGGCTGACGAGCTCAAGCGCTGCACCAATTCGATGAAAGAGGCGATCGGCCGCATGCGCCAGACCGTCGCGGCCATCTGGTACCCGATCAAGGACCAGCGCTCGCTGACCCGCTTCTACCAGGATCTGACCAGCACCGGAGCACCGAAGCTGCTGCGGGTCGAGCTGTATGTGCACCATCAGGACAGCCCGCAGGGCCTCAATGGTTCGGGCCTGGCAATCGCCAACCCGCCGTGGGGGCTAGAGGAGGAGCTGCGCGAGCTGCTGCCATGGCTGGCCAAGGAGCTGGCGCAGACGGCCGGCAGCTTCCGCATGGACTGGCTGATCGCCGAGTAACCAGGCGCTACAAATCTACTGTGGGAGCGGGCTCGTCGGACCGCCGCACCGCCGCGAACACCGGCAAAGCCGGTGCCATGCACCGCGGCGCCTGCTTCGCGGGCAAGCCCGCTCCCACAGGTTAATGCAGTGTCTCCCTCATTGTTTGCGTTATAATCTCGCCCTTTAGCCGCCACCCGCCCATGAGGCCGCTGGCGCATCTCTACCGAATGAAGAGGCTAATCCCTTGGCATTGACGATTCTTGGCCTGTCCGGCGCCCTTAGCCATGACCCTTCCGCGGCCCTGTACATCGACGGCAAACTGATTGCCGCCGCCGAAGAAGAGCGCTTCGTGCGTGACAAGCATGCGAAGAACCGCATGCCCTACGAGTCGGCGAAATTCTGCCTGGAACAAGCCGGCATCAAGCCGTCCGACGTTGATGTGGTGGCCATCCCGTTCGCCCCGATCAGCCTGTTCGGCAAGGCCCGCTGGCACTACGCCAAGCGTTACTGGTATGCCCCGGACCGCGCCCTCGACGCGATCCTGATGGGCAACCGTCGCTACAAGCGCTACCGCAAGAAGATCGTCTGGTGCCTGGAGCAGCTGGGCTTCGACCCGAAGAAGATCAAGATCGAACCGGTCGAGCACCACCTGGCCCACGCTTCCAGCGCCTACCACTGCTCGGGCTTCAAGGAAAAGACCGCGATCCTCGGCATCGACGGCAAGGGTGAGTACGCCACAACCTTCTTCGGCTACGGCGAAAACGGCAAGATCCACAAGATCAAGGAATTCTTCGACCCGGACTCGCTGGGTGGCTTGTACGGCGCAATCACCGAATTCCTCGGTTTCGAGATGCTCGACGGCGAGTTCAAGGTCATGGGCATGGCGCCGTACGGCGACGCCAGCAAGTACGACTTCTCCCGCCTGGCCAGCTTCGAGAACGGCGAACTGGTGATCAACACCGAGTACGCCAACGTCATCGGCCTGCGCCGCTATAAAGAGAAGGGCAAAGGCTTCTACTTCTCGCCGAAGCTGATCGAATGGCTGGGCCCCAAGCGCGAAGGCGACATCGCCGACGAGCCGTACATCCACTACGCAGCCAGCATGCAGGCGTTGTTCGAGAAGATCGCCCTGCAGATGATCGATCACTACCTGGGCGATACCCTGCGTGAAACCGGCAAGCTCGCCTTCGCTGGCGGCTGTGCGCTGAACGTCAAGCTCAACCAGAAGATCATCGCCCGTCCTGACGTCAAGGAACTGTTCGTCCAGCCGGCCTCCGGCGACGCTGGTACCGCCGTCGGTGCAGCAGCCTACGTTTCCCACGCCCGTGGCGTGCCGGTCGAGAAGATGGAACACGTCTACCTCGGCCCGTCGTACTCCAACGAAGACGTGATCGCCGCCTGCGCCCGTCACCCGAACGCGCCGAAGTGGCGCAAGCTCGACGACATGCCGCAGCGCATCGCCAAGATCATGGTCGAGGGCAACCCGGTGGCCTGGTTCCAAGGTCGCATGGAATTCGGCCCGCGCGCCCTGGGTGGTCGTTCGATCATCGGCTGCCCGAGCGTGCCGGGCGTGGCCAACCGCATCAACGAGCAGATCAAGTTCCGCGAACGCTGGAGACCTTTCTGCCCGTCGATGCTCGACACCGTCGCTCCGCAGATGATCAAGGTCGACCACCCGGCGCCGTTCATGACCTTCACCTTCGAAGTGGCTGAAGAGTGGAAGACCCGTGTGCCGGAAGTGGTCCACGAAGACGGTACCTCGCGGGCCCAGGTGCTCAAGCGCGAGTACAACCCTCGCTACTACGACATGATGAAGGCGCTGGAAGACCTGACCGGCAACGGCGTGTCGCTGAACACCTCGCTGAACCGCCGTGGCGAGCCGATGATCTGCTCGCCGACCGATGCGCTGAACATGTTCTTCGGTTCGGACCTGCAGTACCTGATCATGGAAGACATCCTGGTCGTGAAGGACGGCGCCGCCGCCTATGACCAGCCGCTCTGAAACGCGGATCCTGCAGTTCTGCCATGGCTATGACGGGCCGTTCCTCGATTGTGCCCGTCAATACGCCAGCCTGTTCCAGGGCAGCGGCTACAAGGTCACCACCGTGTTCCTCACCGGCGCAGCCGACCCGCAGGTTGCGGCAGGTTGTGCGTCGGACGAGGTGCTGTTTCTCGAATTCAGCTCCAAGGCCGTGCGTGGCCTGAAGCTCGGCGCAATTCGCACCCTGCGGCGCATTGCGGCCGAGCGCAATTTCAGCTTCTGCATCGCTCACCGTTTCAAGCCGATCTATGTCGCGCTGCTGGGCACCGGCTTGCCAGTGATCGGCGTGCACCATGCATTCGGCGACTATGAACGCAAGGGGCGGCGCCTGTTCGCCAACCTGTTCAGCAAGCGCCTGAGTCTGCTGGGCGTGTCGGATGCGGTGCGTGACGACATGCGTCGCTGCCTGCCGCAGTGGCCGGCCGAGCGTATCCAGACGCTGTACAACCGTATCGATATCGACGCCCTGCAAGCTGCCCTGGAGCCCCGTGCCGAGGCCCGTGCGGCGCTGGGCCTGGATGCCCAGGCATGGGTGGTCGGCAACGTCGGTCGCCTGCACCCTGACAAGGACCAGGCAACCTTGCTGCGCGGCTTTGCCGAGGCGCTGCCAGGCTTGCCAGCCGGCGCACGCCTGGCAATCCTGGGCAAGGGGCGCCTGGAAGCGAAGCTCAAGGCACAGGCTGCCGAATTGGGCATTGCCGCGCAGGTTGACTTCCTCGGCCAGGTGGCGGATGCCCGTCGCTATTTCCAAGCCTTCGATGTTTTTGCCTTGAGCTCCGACCATGAGCCGTTCGGTATGGTCCTGCTCGAAGCCATGGTCGCCGGCGTGCCCGTGCTGGCCACGGCCTGTGGCGGTGCACGTGAGGTGGTCGAGGGTGTTGGCGTGCTGTTCCCGCTGGCCGATGCCGGGCAGCTGGCGCAGGGCCTCAAGCACATGGCCACGCTGGATGAACAGCAACGTGAAGCCTGCGCCGCGCACATGCTGCGGCGCCTGCACGAGCGTTTCTCCGACCAGGCCGTGCGCGAGGCGTTCTGGCAGTTGCCACAGGTTCGTGCGCTGGTGGGGAAGGCTTGATGCTCAATCATATCCAGGCTTTCCGCGAGCGCGGTTGGCAGGCCATCGATGCGCCAGCCTACGCCGAAGCGTGGGCGCGTTTCGGTGGTAGCGTCGCGACGCACCCGTTGGTGGTCGAGGAGTTGGCTGACCTGGCACAGATCCCGGTGCGTTATCTGGGCTGGTACCAGGCGGGTGAACTGAAAGCCGCCATCCCGACCTGGGGGCGTCATCTGGCGTTGTCCAAGGACGTGCTCAAGCGTGCCGGCAAGAAAGCGCTGTTCGACCTTGGCAATGCCGAGCTCATCCTGCCGGCGGCGGCAGATGCCGGCGCGCCGTTGCGCCATGCTGCACGCTACCTGTCCGAGCTTAATCAGGGCCGCTTCAGCGGCCTCAAGGTGCAGAAGGAGCAGCTGGCCATGGCCCGCGCCCATGAAGACCTTTCGAAGAAATTCCGCTACAACCAGCGCCGCGAATTGCGCCTGCTGGAAGAGGCGGGCGGCGTGGTGCGCCCGATCGGCGACTTCAGCGCGCAGCAGATTGCCGCCATGTACTGCGACCTGTTCCAGCGCCGCTGGGGCTTCCCGGCCACGGGTGCCGAGCGCATGGCCGATGTGCTGGAGCGCCTGCGCGAGCTGCTGATTGGCTCGGTGCTGATGCTCGACGACAAGCCCATCGCCATCCAGCTGGTGTATCGCGTTGAAGCGCCCGAGTGGATCAGCGTCGAATACATCAACGGCGGTGTCGACCCGGAAACCAAGGCCTTCAGCCCTGGTAGCGTGCTGAGCTTCCTCAATACCCAAGCGGCCTGGGAAGATGCCCGGGCGCGCAACAAACCCCTGCGCTTCTCCTTCGGCCGTGCCGACCGTGAGTACAAGGACCGTTGGTGCAACCCTGTGCCGGTATTCCAGGCGTGAGCCGCAAGCAGCAGTTGCTCAAGCGCCATCGGCGCAACAAGCGCGTGGGCTTGCTCGCCAGCCTGATTGCGCTGGCAGCGCTGGGTTTCTTTAGCTGGTGGTGGCTGCCGCTGTTGCTGCTGCCGCTGCTCTGGGCCGCGCACGAAGCCTGGTTCGCCGATCACCTGTTCTATGCGCCTGGCGAGGATTACGCCTACCGCTTCGGTGAACTGAGCCATGAAGCGCCGGTCATGTCGCGCGACGGGCAGCTCAAGGTGGACACGGCGTTGCAGGGTGATGAAACCCTGGTGCTTGAAGTGCGGGTCAAAAGTAGTTGGCTGGGGCGCTTCTTCGATCCGCAGGTCGAGTTGCACGGCAGCGAATGCACTGACCGGCAAACCTTCGAGCGCGGTGTCGATGGGCTTCGCTTCCTCAACCTCACCGGTATGGCTGAGCCTTTACAGGCTGGCACGCTGCATCTGCGTGGGCGCCATTGCCGGCTGCAGGGCGAGCCACGCCTGTGGATAACCCCCAGTGTCGAGCTTCAGCGCCGCCGCGTGATGGTCATCGCGCCGCATGCCGATGATGCTGAGCTGGCGGCTTATGGCTTGTACAGTCAGGCCGACGAGACTTGGGTGGTAACCCTGACGGCGGGTGAGATCGAGGCTGAGCACTATCAGCAGATGGGCATGGGCAAGTCGGAGGCTGCCCGCTTGAAGGGTCGCCTGCGCGCCTGGGACAGCATCGCCGTACCACGCTGGGCCGGCGTGCCCGAGTCGCGCTGCGTGCAGTTAGGGTATTTCTGCCTGCAGCTGCCCGCCATGCAGGCCGCCCCTGATCAGCCTGCTGTATCCCGCGAAGCGGACATGGCCGATATCCGCCCGTTCCGCCAGTTCAACCCGTTCCCGCTGCCGGCCGACCGCGATGGTGCGCCAACCTGGCACAACCTGCTGGCCGACCTGCGGGCGCTGCTGGAAATGGCCAGGCCTGAAGTGCTGGTCATGCCGCATCCGCAACTTGACCCGCATCCCGACCATATCTGCGCCCAGGCGGCTGTCATGGAGGCCTTGCAGGGCCTGGCATGGCAGCCGCAGACGCTGTTGTGCTACGCCAACCACCTGCATGACAACGACCGCTGGCCAATGGGCGACAGCGGTGATGGCGTGGCCTTGCCGCCGCAATTACGCGCCGAGCAGGCCTGGGCGCCGTGCACAATGCTGCTGGATGTGGCAACCCAGCGTGACAAGGCCATGGCCTTGGGCATGATGCACGACCTGCAGCCCCGGGCACCGTTCAAGCGCCGCCTGCGTCGATGGCTGCAGCGCTGGCTGGCGGGGCGCCGGCCGTCGCCTTACGGGGAGAACGAGTTCTTCCGCAAGGCCGTGCGCCGGCATGAGTTGTTCTGGCGGCGTGAGCTGTAAACCCGACCGCGATGGCGCAGAGCGCCCAAGGAAAGCAATGAAAGTCCTATTTCTGGTACAGAAGGAACAGCGCGCGATCCTCGATCGCCTGTACGACGGCGTCGCGGCCAACTGCGAATGCGACCTGCGCTGGCTGACCAGCGAAGACCAGCGCAACCTGCGCCGTTACTTCAAACGTGAAGTGCAGGTCGAGCGTTATGACCGTATCGTCTTCTTCCTGCGCTTCAAGCAAGAGATCCGCCAGGCAGCCTTCATCCGCACGGTACCGAACCTGGTCATTCTCGAGCACGACGCCTACCAGAACTACATTCCTTGCAAGTACACCGGCAAGTTCAGCGCGCATTATCGCAAGCTGCCGTGGGCACGGGTGATCAGCTCGGGGTACATGGTCAGCGAGCGCCTTCGCCAGGAGGGCTTCGATGCGGTGTTCGTGCCCAAGGGCTACGATGAGCAACTGCTGACCGACCAGGGCCGTGAGCGCGATATCGAACTGGCATTCGTCGGCAGCACCAACAGCGTTGCCTACAGCGGGCGCAAGGCGCTGCTTGACGAACTGGGGCAGGTCGAGAACCTCGTGGTCACCCGTACCAAGTCGGGCGAGGACTACTGCAACACGCTCAACCGTATCCAGTACTTCGTCAGTGCAGATGTTGGCATGGGCGAGTACATGATCAAGAACTTCGAAGCCATGGCCTGCGGCTGCGTGTTGCTCGCCTATGACCAGGGCGAAGCAGAGAATCGCGCGCTGGGCCTGCAGGATATGCAAAACGTCGTGTTCTATGGCGACATTCCTACGTTGCAGGCAAAGTTGCGTGTCTTGCGTGACGATCCTGCCCTCGCACAGCAAATCGCCAGAAACGGGCGCGAACTGGCAGTGTCGCGTTTCAGTTTTGCTGCAGTGGGGCAAAGCATCGTGGAGCATATGCGCCCGGCGCTGAGGCCCCATCCGCCGTTGTCTGCGTGGCAACGCTTGCGCCTGAAACTGGGCTTCTGATCTGAATATTCCAGCCTATGCTGGAGTTAGGGTGCTTTCCCGGCGCTGCGCCGGGACAAGGCGGGCATTGACGCGGCGCTTGGGCACCCTTGTCGGCATGGGATCATCTTTTTCTATCAATGACGTTGCAGTCCCACTTGGCTTGCACGGGAGAGCGGCGCTATCCCCATGAATATCGTCAACATGATGTGGGCAGGCGGTTCTCCGTACATGTCCATCCATAAAGTTCATCAACAGGTGCTGTCGCAAGCGGGAGCCGACGCCCGTATCAGTAACTGGCTGCTGCTGGGCGGTGAGCTGTGCCATGGGCGAGGTGCCACGCGTGTATGGCACATGCCGCAGCGAGCGCTGAAGGGCAAACACCTGTGGCGCCTGTTGCGTCCCTGGCTGCGACTGCGCCTGCGCAGGGCACTGGAGGAGGCCGGGGCCGAGGTGATCCTGCTCGACGGCGTTGGTGTCGCACGGCTGGTGTTGCCAGTGCTGCGACAGATTCCCGAGGTGCGCGCCAAGGTGCTGTTCCATGGCATGACCCGCCTGACCGCCAGTGATGTCGACTTGTTGAACCAGCTTCCAGCGGAGCGTTTGAGCATCGCGGCGGTCTCTCGCACCCTCGCGCAATCCCTGGAGCAAGACATTGGCCGGCCGGTGCAGACGCTGCGCATGGCGTTCGACCCGCAAGCCTTCACCAGGCCGCTGCTCAGCCGTGAGCAGGCGCGCGAGGCGCTGGCACTACCGCAAACCGCTGGGCCCTTGCTCGGCGCGGTGGGGCGGCTGGTCGAAAGCAAAGGTTTCGAGATGCTTGTCGAGGCATTTGCCAACGCGGCTGAGCACCAGCCAGGCATGCGGCTGGCAATTGTCGGTGATGGCCCGCTACGCGCAAGCCTGCAGGCGCGGATCGATGCGCGGGGCCTGGCAGGTAGCGTATATCTGTGTGGGCATCATGCTGACTTGCAGCAACTGTACCGAGCGTTTGACTGGCTGTTGGTGCCTTCGCGTGCCGAAGGCCTGGGCCTGGTGGTGCAGGAAGCCGTCATGGCGGATGTACCGGTAGTCTGCAGCGACCTGCCGGTGTTCAGGGAGCAATTGCTGGAGTCGGGCTGCTATCTGCCGGTTGGCGACGTGGAAGCCTGGGCCCGGGAAATTGGGCGCTGTGATGTCCCTCGAGCGCTGGCGATGGCCGCCCGGCAGCGGCAGACTCTGGCGCCGGAAGCGGCGTGGCAGGCGTTCTGCGATGGATCGCACAGCCTGCTGCGCGGTTGAGGTCAGCGCGCCAGCAAGGCTGCTTCGAAGTCGGCGAGGGGGAATCGGTCACCCAGATTCTCCCGCTCGATGTAACGCACCATGTGCTGCACGTTGCGGCGAATCATGCGGGCGGACAGTGGCGCGCGCAGGAAGCGCATGTCCGCTACGTCGATCAGGCCGAGGCGTTGGTCAGGAGTGACGACTACGTTGCCCAGATGCAGGGAGCGGAAATAGATGCCACTGCGATGAAGGTGGCGGATGAGCTCGATCAGGCGGGGCAGGTAGTGTTCCCAGCTGAAGCCGTCGTCGCGAGACATCTGCAACAAGGTGCGTCCTGGCAACGGGCGATAAAGCACCGCTGTTCTGCCCGGTATGTCGAGTTTGTGCTGGCTGATCACCTCGAGGGTAGGGATGCCCAGTTGCGCAAGGCGTGCGGCGTTGTCGACGAAGCGCTGCGAGTAGGGACGCAGCAGCGCAGATGAAATAAGGCGCTTGCGGCGAAATACCTTGAGGAAATTACCATCGCCAAGCAGGTAGACTTTGGCGCCATGACTGTCAGCCTCGAGTATCTGGGCACCAAGTATCAGCTGATCGAAGTCGAGCTGGGAGAGCCGGGAGCATTGCATGAGTTGAGCCTTGTCATCTGGCGAGCAAATTGACCGGCAATAATGCCGAAAATAATGCCGAAGCACCAATGCATGGTGTCGTTGATTGACCGAGGGGACCTATGGTCTACGAAAAAAACTGGGTTCAGGCCTGGTTGGGTTTTGGTTTGGTGTGGTTCTTCGGGGCGATCGCCCTGGCGCCTAGTAACAAGGTTTATCAGCAAGGTCTGGTTGTGTTCCTGTGGTTACCCATGCTGCTGCTGGCATGGCCTGCTCGGCGAGTGCTGGTTGAAGCCTGGCGACGCCAACCGGCGCTATGGGGCAGCATTATGTTGCTGATGGTGTGGGGGCTGATCAGCCTGGCCTGGACTGCTGCCGAAGATGCTAGCCGCGAGGCCAAGCGCTTACTGTACATTTTCGTGTTCTTGCTCGCGTTCCCTGTGCTGGCACAAGCCGGCAGCGCCCGTGTCCGGCACTTGTTGCAGCTAGGGGCTGCTGCGCTGGCTTTCGCCGCATTGCTATCGATCGTGCATTTCTATGGCCAGCAGGCCATGCCTTTGACCGGGCGGCTCGCCGGTATCGGCGGTATTTCGCACCCGATTCTCGGTGCCTATGTGGTCGCCGCCGGAGCACTGTTGCTGTTGTACCAGATGCCTCGGCATCGGCTTGCCCAGCTGGGTTGGTTGCTAGCGCTGGCCTGCCTGGGAGCCTTCGTCGTGCTCAGTCAGAGTCGCGGTGCAGTGCTGTCCTTGCTGTTTACCCTGTTACTCGCGCCGCTTTGGTGCCGTGATCGGCTCAGCCAAGTGATCGCGATCATGGCGATGGTCACGTTCGGCCTGGCCATCTATTTCATGTATGACCTGCTGGCTGAGCGTGGTGCGTCGTATCGCCCGCAAATCTTCGAAACGGTGCTGCACATGATCACTGCTCATCCCTGGGGCGGGCTGGGCCTTGGCTCCAGTTACACGGTAAGCGCTGCAGGCCTTGAGTTCGATCACTCCCACAATATGTTCACCCACGTTGCCTTGGAACTGGGGTTGCCCGGCATGGTGCTCTGGGCCGCAGTCTGGCTGTTTGCCCTGGGTGAGATCACACGTGCCCGGCATACCCCGATGGGCAAGATCCTGTTTGGCCTGTGGGTGTTTTCGACCATGGCGATGCAATTCGATGCTGCAAGCCTGACGGCTACGCCGCGCGCCGAGTGGTTCGTCAGTTGGCTGCCGGTTGCTCTGGTCATGTTGTTGCCATGGGTACGTGCCGAAAATGACGCCTGTGGTAAAATTTCCGGTTCAACCTGAACAGCGAGCTCGATGATGGCCGAAACACCGCTACCGGCGGAACACAGCTCCAGCCTGAAGATCTACTTCCGGCTGCTGAGCTACGTGAAACCTTATGTCGGCATTTTCCTGCTGAGCATTGTCGGTTTTGTGATCTTTGCCTCGACCCAGCCCATGCTGGCCGGGATTCTCAAGTATTTCGTCGACGGGTTGAGCAACCCGGAAGCGGTACTGTTCCCCAATGTCCCCTACCTGCGCGACCTGCAATTGCTGCAGGCGGTGCCACTGCTGATCATCCTGATTGCGGCGTGGCAAGGCCTGGGTTCGTTCCTGGGCAACTATTTCCTGGCCAAGGTTTCCCTTTGCCTGGTGCATGACCTGCGCGTTGAGTTGTTCAACAAGCTGCTGGTGCTGCCCAATCGCTACTTCGACAACCACAACTCTGGCCACCTGATCTCGCGGATCACCTTCAACGTGACCATGGTCACCGGCGCTGCCACCGATGCGATCAAGGTCGTCATCCGTGAAGGCCTGACGGTGGTGTTCCTGTTCGGCTACCTGCTGTGGATGAACTGGCACCTGACCCTGGTGATGGTTGCCATCCTGCCGGTGATCGCGGTGATGGTCAGCGTTGCCAGCAAGAAATTCCGCAAGCAGAGCAAGAAGATCCAGTCCGCCATGGGCGACGTGACGCATGTCGCGTCCGAGACCATTCAGGGTTACCGGGTGGTCCGCAGCTTCGGCGGTGAAGCCTACGAGCAGCAGCGCTTCGCCAACGCCAGCCAGAGCAACACCGACAAGCAGCTGCACATGACCAAGACCGGCTCGCTGTACACGCCGTTGCTGCAGCTGGTGATCTACACCGCCATGGCGGCGCTGATGTTCCTGGTGCTGTTCCTGCGCGGTGAATCCACTGCCGGTGACCTGGTGGCCTACATCACGGCGGCGGGCCTGCTGCCCAAGCCGATCCGCCAGCTGTCGGAAGTCAGTTCGACCATCCAGAAGGGCCTGGCCGGTGCCGAGAGCATTTTCGAGCAACTGGACGAAGCACCAGAGATCGATACCGGCACCGTCGAGAAGGACCGTGTTCAAGGCCGCCTCGAAGTGCGCAACCTGAGCTTCACCTACCCCGGTACCGAGCGCGAAGTGCTTAGCGACATCAGCTTCGTCGCCGAGCCTGGGCAGATGATTGCACTGGTCGGGCGCTCAGGCAGCGGTAAGTCGACCTTGGCGGCCCTGATCCCGCGCTTCTACCACCACAACCAGGGAGAGATCCTGCTCGATGGTGTGGAGATCGAAAACTATCGACTGCGCAACCTGCGTCGCCATGTTTCCCAGGTGACCCAGCACGTCACTCTGTTCAACGATACCGTGGCCAACAATATCGCCTATGGCGATCTGGCGGGCGCCCCGCGTGCCGATATCGAAGCGGCAGCCGCAGATGCCTATGCCAAGGAGTTTGTCGACCGCCTGCCAAAAGGCTTCGATACCGAAGTCGGTGAGAACGGCGTGCTGCTCTCCGGTGGTCAGCGCCAGCGTCTGGCGATTGCCCGGGCGCTGCTGAAGAATGCGCCGCTGCTGATCCTCGACGAAGCTACTTCGGCGCTGGATACCGAATCCGAGCGGCATATCCAGGCCGCCTTGGACCATGTCATGCAGGGTCGTACCACGCTGGTGATCGCCCACCGCCTGTCGACCATCGAGAAGGCCGACCTGATCCTGGTGATGGACCAGGGCCGCCTGGTCGAGCGCGGTACGCATGCCGAACTGCTTGCGGCTAATGGCCATTATGCCCGCCTGCATGCCATGGGCCTGGATGAGCCGGCCAAGGCCGATATCACCTGACCCGCCTTGATCGGGGCCGTATCGGCCCCGATTGTCACGGGAATTTTCCAGGGTGTATGTGGCCGTAAAGCCGTCGCCTACCCTGTGCTAATATCCTGCCCCTGTCATTATTTCCATATGGGTTGCCCATGAAGTTGTCCATGCCGCGTTTCGATCAAGCCCCGGTACTGGTGGTCGGCGATGTCATGCTCGACCGCTACTGGCATGGCGGTACTTCGCGTATTTCGCCTGAAGCGCCAGTGCCGGTGGTCAAGGTCGATCAGATCGAGGATCGCCCCGGCGGCGCGGCCAACGTTGCCTTGAACATCGCCGCCCTCGGCGCGCCAGCCTCGCTGATCGGTGTCACCGGCCAGGACGAGGCCGCCGACAGCCTGGCCAACAGCCTGCAGGCCGCTGGCGTGCGCTCGGTGTTCCAGCGCATCGCGCACCAGCCGACCATCGTCAAGCTGCGGGTCATGAGCCGTCACCAGCAGTTGCTGCGTATCGATTTCGAAGAGCCGTTCGCCACTGACCCGCTGTCGCTGGGGACGGAAGTCGACACGTTGCTCGAAGGTGTCAAGGTCCTGGTCCTGTCCGACTACGGCAAGGGCGCGCTTAAGAACCACCAGAGCCTGATCCAGGCCGCACGTGCCAAGGGCATTCCAGTGCTGGCCGATCCCAAGGGCAAGGATTTTTCCATCTACCGTGGCGCCAGCCTGATCACCCCGAACCTCAGCGAATTCGAGACCATTGTCGGCCGCTGCGCCGATGAGGCCGAACTGGTCGCCAAGGGCCTGCAATTGCTGCAGGACCTGGACCTGGGCGCGCTGCTGGTGACCCGTGGCGAGCACGGCATGACCCTGCTGCGCACCGGTCAGCCGGCGCTGCACCTGCCAGCCCGGGCGCGCGAAGTGTTCGACGTGACCGGTGCTGGCGATACCGTGATCTCGACCCTGGCGGCTGCCATTGCCGCAGGCGAAGACCTGCCGCACGCCGTGGCCCTGGCCAACCTGGCTGCGGGCATCGTGGTCGGCAAGCTGGGGACCGCGGCCATCAGTGCCCCGGAACTGCGCCGGGCGATCCAGCGTGAGGAAGGCTCCGAGCGTGGCGTGCTGGGCCTGGAGCAACTGCTGCTGGCCATCGACGATGCGCGGGCGCACAAAGAAAAGATCGTCTTCACCAACGGTTGCTTCGATATCCTGCATGCCGGGCATGTCACCTACCTGGAGCAGGCGCGGGCACAGGGTGATCGGCTGATTGTCGCGGTCAACGACGACGCGTCGGTCAGCCGCCTGAAGGGGCCGGGTCGTCCGATCAACAGCGTTGACCGGCGCATGGCCGTGCTGGCCGGTCTGGGCGCGGTGGACTGGGTGATCAGCTTCCCCGAAGGCACCCCGGAAAACCTGCTGAGCCAGGTCAAGCCGGATGTGCTGGTCAAGGGCGGGGACTATGGTATCGACCAGGTGGTGGGTGCCGATATCGTCAAGGGCTATGGCGGTACCGTGAAGGTGCTGGGGCTGGTCGAAAACAGCTCGACCACAGCCATCGTCGAGAAGATTCGCAAGAACTGATCGATTGCTGGGGCCGCAAAGCGACCCCAGCTTGTTACTTGTGAAGTGAAGTGCGGGCCCGTTCCAGCAGCGCCCGCGCCTTGTCGCCAAAGCGTTGCAGATGCGAAGCCGGCGCCACCTTGCGCTCCACCAACCCCTGCTGTTTCACCCAGTCCTTCCAGCGAATCCGCTCATCGGCCACCACCCAGCCTTCCTGCCGGGCAAAGCTCTCGGCCAGGTACAGCCCGCGGGTACTTGCCGGCACCAGCTCATCTTTCTTCAAGGTGTATAACTCGGCCAACGGCTGCCCATCCTGTACCGGCATCAGATACAGATCTGGTCGCTTGCGGTTGAGCCGCGCCACCAGTTGATCCCCTTCCAGGCGCTCATCGACATGGAAAAGGCTGAGCTTCTTGGCTTCCCTCGGCACCTGCAGGCGCATGTCGTAGATCAGCTGCAGCGAAGCTGTCGGCAAGTGCACATAGGCGCGAGGCCGTTCCAGCAGCATCAGGTTGCCGCAGTGCACCGGGCGGGCAGCACCCGACTCCGGCGTCAGTACGAAGGGCAAGGCTTCACGGTAATGCAGTGCGGCGGCATAGGGGGCTGGCAGCCAGGTGTCATTGAAACGCCCGCTCAGCCAGCCTTCCGGGGTCTCCAGCAGGCATTCTTCAGCTACTTCCTGAACGGCGGTGTGCAGCGGCAGGTTGAGTTCCTGGGCGGGGACATACCCAGAAATCAATTTCAGGACCACGTCGCCGCGGTCCTGGCGGCGTTGCCTCACCAGCACCCAGTAATCACGGTGCTGCCAGTGCAGGGTCAGACGTACGGAAACACCCAGGTTGGCCAGCTCCACCACAAAGCGCTGCTTGTCGGCCAGCTGGATCGCGCGCCGCCGTTGTTGGGTCTGGGCGAAGTTCAGGGGCATGCCGATGCTCTGGTAGACCAGGCCCTCGGCGGTGGCTTCGACATGCAGCGGCAGTGTCTTGAAGTTGCTCGGGTTCTTTCGGATCAGCGTACGCGCCACGAGGCTCCTCCTTGCGTCGGGTCAGTCTCCAGGCCCATCTTGGGTGGGTGACAACTCAATGCTGGCCCAGGATGCGGGCAACGGTGGCCACGTTGTGAGCCAGGTGCAATGGATTGATGGTGCCGACAATAGCACTGCTCACCCCCGGGTGGGCGAACAGCAACTCGAAGCTGGCTTGCACCGGATCGACCCCAGGGGCAAGGCAGATATGCCCGCTGGCCAACGCCTTCTTAACCAGAATGGCCTTGCCGTGTTCGGCAGCGTAGTCCAGCACCGGGCGTTCTGCCTGCTCGTTGAGGTTGTAGGTGACCATGGCGCAATCGCCTTGCTCCAGCGCTTTCAGGCCGCCGGCGACGGTCTTGCCGGAAAGTCCATAGCCGAGAATCTTGCCTTCCTGCTTGAGTGCAGCCAGGGTCTGGTAGACCTCTTCATGTTCGAGGATTGCCAGGTCATTGCCATCGGAGTGCACCAGCACCAGCTCGATGCGGTCAGTTTCCAGGCGGCGCAGGCTGCGTTCAACCGAGCGGCGGGTGTGAGCGGCGCTGAAGTCGAAGCTCGACTGGCCGTCTTCGAATTCTTCACCCACCTTGCTGACAATCACCCATTCATCGCGCTGGCCGCGCAGTAGCGGCCCCAGGCGCTCTTCACTGCGGCCGTAGGCCGGGGCGGTGTCGATCAGGTTGATACCCAGCTCGCGGGCCTGGGCCAACAGCAGACGAGCTTCACCATCGTCGGGGATGGTGAAGCCATTAGGGTATTTGACGCCCTGGTCGCGGCCCAGCTTGACCGTGCCCAGGCCCAGCGGGGAGACCTTGAAGCCGGTGCTGCCTAGTGGGCGCTGCAAGCCATGCAAGGTTGGCAAGGTCATGGCAGCAGTTGCTCCCAGGCCGGTACACCCAGGGCCGGGCGCGGCAGGCCGGTAAGGTCGGCCTGCGCGGCCGGGCGCACGCCATCGCGCTCGAGGCTGGCCAGTACGCGGTCACTGAAGTCCGGTGCCAGTGCCAGTTTGGTCGGCCAGCCCACCAGCAGGCGCTGTTGTTCGGCGAGGAAGGCATTGTCAGGGCGGACCAGGCCGGACTGCGCGGGCTCGGCGCGATCAACGCGCAGGGTTGCCCAGCGCACCTGGTTCTGGTCGACCCAAGGCAGCAGGCTGGCAATTTCCTTCTGTGCTGCAGCGATCTGCGCGGCTGGCTCGCGGGCCACGCCATCGGCCTCGGCCAGGTCGCCGCCGAGGTACCAGACCCACTGGCCATCGGCGGCCGGGTGGGTGGTCACGGTCACGCGCGGCTTCGGCCCACCGCCCAGGCAGTGCGCATAAAGCGGCTTGAGGTTTGGCCCTTTGGCCAGGACCATGTGCAAAGGGCGGGTCTGCATGGCAGGTTGCTTGAGGCCCAAGGCATGCAGCAAGTCTTCGGTGCCAGCGCCAGCGCTGAGCACGATGCGCTGGGCGCGGATTTCACGGTCGTCGACGCGCAGGCCAACCAGTTCGTCGCCCTCGCGCAGCGGTTCGACCTGTTCGCCAGCGAGCAAGCTGTCACCGGCCAGTTCGGCCAGGTTGGCCAACAGGCTGGGCACATCGATTACCAGTTCCGCCAGGCGGTAGACCTTGCCTTTGAAGTCACGGTCTTGCAGGGCCGGCGGCAATTGCTCGCCTTTTACCTGATCGACACGGCCGCGCACCGCCTTGCTGGCGAAGAAGCTGGTCAGGTTGCCGGCGAGGGTGCCTGGCGACCACAGGTAGTGGGCATCGGAAAGCAGGCGGGTGCGGGTCAGGTCCAGTTCACCGCTGCCATCGATCGCTTCGCGCCAGCGTCGCGGCATGTCGGCGATGGCTTCCGAGGCGCCGGTCAGGGCGCCGTGCAGGGCGTACTTGGTACCACCATGGATGATGCCCTGGGACTTGATGGTCTGCTCGCCACCGAGGCTGGCGCGCTCCACCAGCACTGTCGAGTAACCCAGGCGACGCAGGCGGGCATTGAGCCAGAGGCCTGCGACCCCGGCGCCGACGATCAGGACGTCAGTGGAAATGGCGGTTGGCATGGCGGTACCTCGAAGACTGGGACAGCTGGCAAGTATACAGGCTGCCTCAGTGCCCGGCAGTTTTGGAAAACAGCTGAATCACTACCACGCCACCCACGATCATCGCCATGCCCAGCATCGCCGGTACATCCAGCTTCTGCCCATAGACCACCAGCGCTGCCACGCTGATCAGCACGATGCCAAGGCCCGACCAGATCGCGTAGGCGATGCCTACCGGAATGCTGCGCACCACCAGGGTCAGCATCCAGAAGGCGATCCCGTAGCCGACCACCATCAGCAGCAACGGCAACGGCGTGCTCAGCCCTTTTACCGCCTTCATGGAGGCAGTGGCGATGACTTCGGCGCAGATGGCGATGGCGAGATAGGTATAGGCATTCATGACGGGATCCTCCGGTAACTGGCTCGGCATTCTAGCGATTGCCCGAATGCGGTAAAGTCATTACCTATCCGAGCTGGAGATAGGTTGATGGCCGAGCAATGGAACCTTGAACAACTGCGCACCTTTCTGCGGGTCGCCGAATTGCGCTCGTTTTCCGCCGTGGCCCGCGAACAGCGCAAGGCACAGTCGGCCATCAGCAATGCCATCGCCCTGCTTGAAACCGACCTCGGTGTCACGCTGTTCGAGCGCAGCAGCGGACGCCAACCCAAACTGACTGAAAACGGTACGGCGTTGCTCGAAGATGCCCGAGAGCTCTTGCGCCAGTGCGAACGCCTGGATGGTCGTGCCCTGGCCTTGATGCGTGGCCAGGAAGCCTTGTTGCGGGTGGCTCAGGATGAGGCGATGCCTTATCAGCCAGTGATCGACAGCCTCGACGAACTGGCTAGCCGTTATCCATACCTGGAGGTGCAACTGGCCAGTGGTGCCCAGGGGGATGTAGCGCGCAAGCTGGCCGAGCGACGCGCCGACCTGGGGCTGTTCTTCCACCACGAAAGCATCCCGGCATCACTGGAGCGCCGAGCGTTGGGCAGTGTGGAGATGGTGACGGTCTGTGCAGTTGATCATCCACTTGCTCGCGAAGGCCGAGTCACCCGCCAACAGCTGGCCCGCCATCGGCAATTGCTGATCACCCCGCAACAAAGCGGCTACCCGGGTGGCGAAGCGATCAGCCCGCAGGTCTGGCGTGCCGACAGCTTCTACGCCATGGCCGAGCTGCTGATGCGCGGCCTGGGCTGGGCCTGGCTGCCGCGGCATGTGGTGCAATACCCGACTTACCAGACGCACATGGTCGAACTCGACAGCGAATGGCGCCCGCCCGCGTTGGTGGCAGAACTGGCCTGGCGGCGTGATGAGCCGCTGGGCCCGGCTGCGCAATGGTTGGCCGAGCGCTTTGCGGTGCACCTGCGCGCGATCGGGTAAACTCCGCGGCCATGAACAGAACACTCTATACCTTGCTGTTTCACCTGGGCCTGCCGCTGGTTGCGCTGCGCCTGTACCTGCGCGCACGCAAGGCACCGGCCTACGGCCAGCGCATCGGCGAGCGCTTTGCCTGCAACCTGCCGGCCATGCGCCAGGGCGGAATCTGGGTACATGCGGTGTCGGTTGGTGAAAGCATTGCCGCCGCACCGATGGTGCGTGCGCTGCTCAAGGCTTACCCGGACCTGCCGATCACGCTCACCTGCATGACCCCGACCGGTTCCGAGCGCATTCGCGCAATGTTCGCCGACGAGCCGCGCATCCAGCATTGTTACCTGCCCTACGACCTGCCATGGGCGGCCGGACGCTTTCTCGACCATGTGCGCCCGCGCCTGGGCATCATCATGGAAACCGAACTGTGGCCCAACCATATCCACCAATGCGCCAGGCGCGGCATTCCGGTGGCCCTGGCCAATGCCCGCCTGTCCGAGCGCTCGGCCCGTGGCTACGGGCGCTTTGCCAAGCTGACCCGGCCGATGCTGGGTGAAATGAGCCTGATCGCCGTGCAGACCGAAACCGAGGCCCGGCGCTTCCGTGACCTGGGCGCGCGCCCCGAGTGCGTGCAGGTGACCGGCTCGATCAAGTTCGACCTGAAGATCGATGAGCACTTGCCGCCTCGTGCCAGGGCATTGCGCGAACAGTGGGGCGCCGACCAGCGTCCGGTGTGGATCGCTGCCAGCACTCACGAGGGTGAGGATGCCTTGATCCTGCAGGCGCACCGGCAGTTGCTGCAGGTACATGGCGATGCACTGCTGATTCTGGTGCCGCGTCATCCTGAGCGGTTCGATGCCGTGCATGCCTTGTGTGCCGAGCAGTTCGCCACGGTGCGCCGCTCCGCCGGCACGTCGGTGGATGCCCGGACGCAGGTGCTGCTGGGTGACACCATGGGTGAGTTGCTGTTCCTCTACGCCCTGGCCGACATCGCTTTTGTCGGTGGCAGCCTGGTGGCCACGGGCGGCCATAACCCACTGGAGCCTGCGGCATTGGCTTTGCCGGTGCTCATGGGGCCACATGTGTTCAACTTCCTTGAGATCAGCGCGATGTTGCGCGAGGCGGGTGCGTTGCAGCAGGTCGAAGATGCCGACGGGCTGGCCGAGGCGGTGCGTCGATTGATCGAGCTGCCCCAGGATGCGCAGCGCATGGGCGAGGCGGGCAGGGCGGTGATGCGGGCCAATCAGGGCGCCTTGCAGCGCTTGCTGGATGGGTTGGGCAAGTTCATCCGCTGAAAGCGAGCTTGCGCGGATCCTGTGGGAGCGCCCCGGCAAGGCCGCTCCCACAGGGCGAGTGTCTATCTCAAGGCCTGCGCTCAAAGTTCTTGGCAGCCGCGGCCGCAAGGTCCGGTGGCAGGAAGTCCTTGTCCGGGTTGTAGTCCGGCTTCAGGTACTGTTTGAGGTCCTGCAGGTCCTGCGGGCTCAAGGTCCCTGCCGCCTGCTTCAAACTCAGGTTGTCGATAATGTAGTCGTAGCGGCTGTTGTTGTAGTCGCGCACCGAGGTGTACAGCTGGCGCTGGGCGTCGAGTACGTCGACGATGTTGCGGGTACCGACCTGGTAGCCGATCTCGGTGGCTTCCAGGGCACTCTGGTTGGAAATGATCGACTGCTTGCGCGCCTGCACCTGCTCCACATCGGTGTTCACCGCGCGGTGCAGGTTGCGGGTGTTCTCCACTACCTGGCGGCGCAGGCTTTCGCGTTGCTGCTCGCTTTGGCTCAGGCGCTGGTAGGCCTCGCGTACCTGCGAGCTGGTCAGGCCACCGCTGTAGATCGGGATGTTCAGCTGCAGGCCGACGGTGGTCTGCTCCACGTCACCGCTGTAATGCACATTGGGCAGTGCAGCCGAGTTGCTGAAACCCAGGTTGTCGTTGTCGCCTTTTTGGTATTGGGCCACCGCATCGAGGGTCGGGGCGTGGCCGGCCTTGCGCTGGCGCAGGGTTTCTTCAGCGGCGGCAACGGCATGGTTGGTGGCCAGCAGGTTGAGGTTCTGACGACCAGCGGTTTCCACCCAGGCCTTGGCGTCGTTGGGGGTCGGCACCTTCACCGGCAGTGTGTGGACCACTCCCTGGATCGAGCTGTACTCGCGGTTGGTCAGGGTGACCAGGGCCTCGAAGGCATCCTGTACCTGGCGCTCGGCGACGATCCGGTTGGCCCGGGCAGTGTCGTAGCTGGCCTGGGACTGCAGCACGTCGGTCTTGTCGGAGAGGCCGACGTCGAAACGTTCGTTGGACTGGTCCAGCTGGCGCTTGAAAGCCGCTTCCTCGGCTTTGGTTGCGGCCAGGTTGTCCTGGGCGCGCAGTACGGTGAAGTAATCCTGCGCAGTCTGCAGGATCAGGTTCTGCTCGGTCGCCGACAGTTGCAGCGCCGCCTGCTCGTTGACCGCTTCGGCAGCCTGCAGCTGGAACCAGCGATCGGCGCGGAAGATCGGTTGTGAAAGGGTCGCGCTCCAGCTGTTGCCGCTGCGGTTGATGGTCGCCGAAGGCTGGTCGAGCTTGGTGCGGGTATTCTGCATCTCGGCACCGGCCGAGAGGTTTGGCAGCAGGCCGGCGCGGGCCTGCGGCACCACTTCTTTCTGGGCACCATAATCGGCACGGGCGGCAGCAAGATCGGCGTTGTTGTCGACCGCTTCCTGGTAAACACTGACCAGATCGGTCTTTACCGTCGTGGGCATGTCCGCTGCCCAGACCACTCCGTTGGACGCACAAGACACGGCTATCGCCAGTGAAAGTTTGCGCAGCATAGAGGCAATCCTTGTACGAAATTTAATTACTGAACTGTTGAGTATCGAGCGACGGGCCAGTGTAGTGCCATGCGCACCCGTCAACAATCATAGGTTGCGCCTTTCATCTCCCCTGCGTTTTACCCGCTTGGCTTTGCCGACCACTCCAGTCTAGACTGCGCATGTTCTTGTCGGGGTGCCTTGAAGCAAAGGCTGAGATCGCAGAGGTGCGGATCCCGTTGAACCTGATCAGGTTAGCGCCTGCGTAGGGAACAAGATTGCTCGCCTTCCCGGGGAGCCTCTTGTGCCAGGTCCGGGAATGTCGCAGCTGCATGCAGCTTCAGGCACCCCCATGTCCGGCACTGCACCCGTCAAGGGTGCGTCCACGTCTTTCAGGTTCACCCCGACATTCCACTGCTAGGAAGCCGTCTGGAGAGCCTGTGATGACCAAACAAGAAAAAACGATCAACCTCAGCGAATCGGCGCAAGTCGATCAGCAGTCCGTGCAACCGTTCCCGCGTTCGCGCAAGGTCTATGTCGAAGGCTCGCGCCCGGACATCCGCGTGCCCATGCGCGAAATCAGCCTGGACGACACCCCGACCGACTTTGGCGGCGAAAGCAATGCGCCGGTGCTGGTCTACGACACCTCCGGCCCGTACACCGACCCCAACGTCATCATCGATGTGCGCAAGGGCCTGGCCGATGTGCGTTCGGCCTGGATCGACGCGCGCGGTGACACCGAGCGCCTGGGCGGCCTGAGCTCCGACTTCGGCCAGCAGCGCCTGAACGATGCCGAGCTGGCCAAGCTGCGCTTCGCCCACGTGCGCAACCCGCGCCGGGCCAAGGCTGGCGCCAACGTCTCGCAGATGCATTACGCCCGCCAGGGCATCATCACCGCCGAGATGGAATACGTGGCCATCCGCGAGAACATGAAGCTGCAGGAAGCACGCGCAGCCGGTCTGCTCAACGAGCAGCATGCCGGCCACAGCTTCGGTGCCAACATCCCGAAAGAAATCACCCCGGAATTCGTTCGCCAGGAAATCGCCCGAGGCCGCGCGATCATCCCGGCCAACATCAACCACCCGGAAGTGGAGCCGATGATCATCGGCCGCAACTTCCTGGTGAAGATCAACGGCAACATCGGCAACAGTGCCCTGGGCTCCTCGATCGAGGAAGAAGTGGCCAAGCTGACCTGGGGCATCCGCTGGGGCTCGGACACCGTCATGGACCTGTCCACCGGCAAGCACATCCACGAAACCCGCGAGTGGATCATCCGTAACTCGCCCGTGCCGATCGGTACCGTGCCGATCTACCAGGCACTGGAAAAGGTCAACGGAGTGGCCGAGGACCTGACCTGGGAGCTGTTCCGCGACACCTTGATCGAACAGGCCGAGCAGGGCGTCGACTACTTCACCATCCACGCCGGTGTGCTGCTGCGCTACGTGCCGCTGACCGCCAAGCGGGTCACTGGTATCGTCAGCCGCGGTGGCTCGATCATGGCCAAGTGGTGCCTGGCGCACCACAAAGAAAACTTCCTGTACACGCACTTCGACGAGATCTGCGAAATCATGAAGGCCTACGACGTCAGCTTCTCGCTGGGCGATGGCCTGCGCCCAGGCTCGATCGCCGACGCCAACGACGCCGCCCAGTTCGGTGAGCTGGAAACCCTTGGCGAGCTGACCAAGATCGCCTGGAAGCATGATGTGCAGTGCATGATCGAAGGCCCCGGCCACGTGCCGATGCAACTGATCAAGGAGAACATGGACAAGCAGCTGGAATGCTGCGACGAGGCGCCGTTCTACACCCTCGGCCCGCTGACCACCGACATCGCCCCGGGTTACGACCACATCACCTCCGGTATTGGTGCGGCGATGATCGGCTGGTTCGGTTGCGCCATGCTCTGCTACGTCACGCCCAAGGAGCACCTGGGCCTGCCGAACAAGGATGACGTCAAGACCGGCATCATCACCTACAAGATCGCCGCCCATGCCGCCGACCTTGCCAAGGGCCATCCGGGCGCGCAGATTCGTGACAATGCCTTGTCCAAGGCACGCTTCGAATTCCGCTGGGAAGACCAGTTCAACCTGGGCCTGGACCCGGACACCGCGCGCGCATTCCACGACGAGACCCTGCCGAAGGAATCGGCCAAGGTCGCGCACTTCTGCTCGATGTGCGGGCCGAAGTTCTGCTCGATGAAGATCACCCAGGAAGTACGTGAATACGCGGCCAAGATCGAGGCCGTGGACGTGACGGTCGAGCAAGGCATGCGCGAGCAGGCCGAGCGGTTCCGCCAGGAAGGCAGCCAGCTGTACCACAAAGTGTAAGAACGCCAACGTCCCTCATGTGGGAGCGGGCTTGCCCCGCGAAAGCGTCAGCTGCGCCAGCGCACTTGGCAGGTCTGACGCCTTCGCGGGGCAAGCCCGCTCCCACAAGGGGGTAGTCAGTGCCACATTCATTCTTCCTGTGAACATAACAATGACATCACCCAGCCAATTCTCCCCCGACCACCCGGTCCCCACCCACCAGCGCATCTTCGGCGCCCGTGACCTGTTCTCGCTGTGGTTTTCCCTCGGCATCGGCCTGATGGTCCTGCAGGTCGGCGCCATGCTGGCCCCTGGCCTGGGCCTGGCCGGCGCGATCCTGGCCATCGCCCTTGGCACTGGTGTCGGTGTGCTGCTGCTCGGCGCCGCCGGGGTCATCGGCAGTGACACCGGCCTGTCGGCCATGGGCACCCTGAAGTTGAGCCTGGGTAGCCATGGCGCGCGCTTGCCGGCACTGCTCAACCTGCTGCAACTGGTGGGCTGGGGCGCCTTCGAGATCATCGTCATGCGCGATGCTGCCAGCCTGCTGGGCGCTCGGGCGTTCGGCGAAGACAGTGCCTGGAACAGCCCGATGCTCTGGACGCTGTGCTTCGGTGGCCTGGCCACCTTGCTGGCGGTTAGCGGGCCGTTGGCGTTCGTGCGCAAGGTGCTGCGTGCCTGGGGTATCTGGCTGCTGCTGGGTGCGTGCCTGTGGCTGACCTGGAACCTGTTCGCCAAGGCCGACCTGGCTGAGCTGTGGAACCGCGCCGGGGATGGTTCGATGTCGCTGGCAGTGGGCTTCGACATTGCCATTGCGATGCCGTTGTCATGGTTGCCGTTGATCGCCGACTACTCGCGTTTCGCCCGTAACGGCAAACATGTATTCGGCGGAACCGTGCTGGGCTACTTCATCGGCAACACCTGGCTGATGAGCCTGGGCGTGGCGTATACCCTGGCCTTTGCCGCCAGCGGCGAGGTCAATGCGCTGCTGCTGGCACTCGCGGGAGCCGGCATGGGCATCCCACTGCTGTTGATCCTGCTGGACGAGTCGGAAAAGGCCTTTGCCGATATTCACTCGGCTGCCGTGTCCACCGGCGTGCTGTTGCCACTGAAGGTCGAGCACCTTGCATTGGCCATTGGTGTGCTATGCACCCTGATTGCCTTGCTGGCTCCGCTGGCCCAGTACGAGAACTTCCTGCTGTTGATCGGCTCGGTGTTCGCACCGCTGTTCGGCGTGGTGCTGATGGACCACTATGTAATCCGTCGACGCCGCCTGCCGACCCAGGTCGGTGGTTTGCACTGGCAGGCGCTGCTGGCCTGGATAGTGGGTGTGGCGGCCTATCATGTGATCGTCGCCAAGGCGCCGGAGCTGGGCGCTACCCTGCCAGCACTGCTGCTGGCAGGTGGGCTGCATGGCCTGCTGAGCTTCAGCCGCGGCCGGGAAACAGCTCAGGCTTGAGCACGCCGTTCAGGCGTGGGTAAGGGATCTTCAGTTCCACGTGGCCCATGGAGTAGGGCGCGATGGCGTAGACCTCGTACTTCACCACCAGCGCGCCGTACGTCAGGGCGATGTGCGGCGAGCGCTTGAAGGGCCAGGTCTTGACGAATTCGGCGTCCTTGTCCATGCCCACGCTGATCAGCCAGGCACGGTGCGACTCTTCCACGGTCTTCCAGAAGGTCTCCTCCTGGCCTGGCACCAGCATGTCCTGCAGGGTCAGCACCTTGTCCAGCTTGCGCGAGTAGTTGATGAAGCCACGCCCCGGCATGCCGTGGGCGCCGCCGCTGTCGAGGTAGCTGGACAGCTCGATGATCACCAGCCCGTCATGCTGCTCGCGTACCTTGGCTTGCAGATAGCTGCTGTTGCGTTTGTCGGCACTGGCCAGGTATTGCTGCTCGTAGGCCAGCAGGGTGCTTGGCGCGGTGCCATGCTGATTGTCTTCGGTCAGTTGCAGCAAGCGCTTTTCGACGATGGCATCGAGCTTGGGCTGGGCCGGAAAGTGGATGGTGTCTATGTTCACCAGTGGGCAGTCGCTTGCGCTGCAGCCGGGCTTGACGTGCTCCCAGGCATCGCGCTTGACCTCCAGCGGAGTCCGGTAATTGGGCGCGAACAGGCTCTGGCAGGCGCCCAGAGCGAGTGCCAGCACGGCCACGGAAGTCAGTTTGACAAGTGTCATGATGATCCTTGCAGAACAGGGAAAAGTCGGCCTTTGACCGTCTGCGCGGCCTTCAGTTCGCCACTAAGCTAACAGAGTGAACGCGTGCTGTCCCGAGTGCGCGAACGGTTGCCGGAAAGGGGTGAAACGGGCAACCGTGCAGAGTAGGATGGCGCGATGCGGTAATTGAGGTAATGAGGATTTCCATGTCAGACACGTTGAATTCGGTGCCCAAGGCGGTCGAGATCGTCAAGCGGGACAACTGCTTCAAGGGCTTCTACAAGCTCGACAAGGTGCAGCTGCGCCATGAGTTGTTCGCTGGCGGTATGGGGCGCGAGATCAGCCGAGAGCTGTTCGTGCGCCATGACGCAGTGTGCGTGTTGCCCTACGATTCGCTGCGTGATGAAGTGGTACTCATCGAGCAGTTCCGGGTCGGCGCCATCGACAAGATCGACAACCCCTGGCTGATCGAGATGGTCGCCGGGCTGATCGACAAGGACGAGCAACCGGAAGAAGTCGCCCATCGTGAAGCTGAGGAAGAGGCCGGGCTCACCTTCAGCGCGTTGTGGCCAATGACCCGCTATTTCCCTTCGCCAGGCGGTAGCGACGAGTATGTTCACCTGTTCCTTGGCCGCTGCACCAGCGAAGGTGCTGGCGGGCTGCATGGGCTGGAAGAAGAGGGCGAAGATATCCGGGTGCGCGTGTGGTCGTTCGACGATGCCTTGCAGGCGGTGCGCGATGGGCGCATCTGCAACGCAGCGACTATCATCGGCCTGCAATGGCTGGCGCTGAACAAAGATGAAGTTCGAGGTATGTGGAAGTGAACCTGTTGCGTGAGCGTTATCGGGTCGATCTGGCCGGGCTGCAAGCAGCCTGCGAGGCCAACTATGCCCGGCTCATGCGCCTGCTGCCCGACATGCGTACTACCCAGAGTTCGCGGCGCATCGGCATGACCCAGGGCGACCAGATGCTCGGTGTGCTGGTGCTCGATGTGCTCCTGGCTTGCCCATACACCACCACCTTGCGGGTGCGCCAGGAACATAGCCTGCCCTGGCTGCCGGTGCCGCACTTGGAGGTGCAGGTGTATCACGATGCGCGCATGGCCGAAGTGGTCAGCGCCGAGCATACCCGCCGCCTGCGCAGCATTTACCCGTACCCCAACGAGGCCATGCACCAGCCGGACGAGAAGGCCCAACTCAATCTGTTCCTCGGCGAATGGCTCAGCCATTGCCTGGCCTGCGGCCACGAACTGGCCAGTGTGCGCTGAAATGTGACCTGTGTCGGTTTCGAGTGTTTGCTCGCAACCGTTCCAGCGCCATAATTCGCGCAGTACCCGTTCGAGGAGACGGCCGTTGCCGCACCCAGACCCTTCCCCTGCGCCCGTGCATGTGGTGCAACTGACCGACGCCCACCTGTTCGCCAATCCGGCGGGCACCTTGCTGGGCCTCAATACCCGAGACAGCCTGCGCCACGTGGTGGCCCAGGTACGTCGCGAGCAGCCACGTGTCGACTTGCTGCTGTGCACGGGTGATCTGTCCCAGGATGGTAGTGTCGCGTCCTATGAAGCGTTCCGTGAGCTGACCGGTGGATTTGCAGTACCGACTCGCTGGTTGCCGGGTAACCATGATGAAGCCAAGATCATGGCGGAAGTTGCGCCAGAGCTGGTGCAATCAGTGACCGACATCGGCAGCTGGCGTGTGGTCATGCTCAACACGGCGGTGCCGGGCGCGACCCATGGGCTGCTCGAGCAAGACCAGTTGTCGATCCTTGCCGAAGCCCTGGCGACAGCCGGCGAGCGCCATTGCCTGGTGTGTTGTCACCATCAGCCGGTGGACATCGGTTGTGCCTGGATCGCGCCGATTGGCTTGCGCAATGCCGATGAACTGCTGCAGCGCCTGCGCGGTTATCCACAGGTGAAGGCATTGCTCTGGGGGCACATTCACCAGGCGTGGGATGAACGGCGCGATGGCTTGAGGCTGCTGGCCACGCCGTCGACCTGCATTCAGTTCGCGGCGGGCAGCGAGGACTTCAAGGTCAGCGAAGAACAGCCGGGGTATCGCTGGCTGCGCCTGCATGCCGATGGGCGAGTGGAGACTGGGGTGGAGCGGGCCACGGATTTTGAAGTGAAGCTCGACTTCAATAGCGCGGGATATTGAAGAGCCTGGGCCACGCAGCGGCACCAGCTCTTGAAGAATTTGTTGCTAAATCCCAGGCGCGGCGCCAAAACCCGGCGAACGCGCTACACTGCGCGTCCCTGCGCCCGCTCGATCGGGCGCGAAGCCACAGATTCCGGGGGCAGCATGTCGGGTTCCATCCTCTATATCCATGGCTTCAACAGCTCGCCGCTTTCCACCAAGGCGCGCCAGCTCGCGGCGGTGATGCAGCAGCTGGGCCTGTCGCAGCAGCTGCGCGTCCCGGACTTGCACCACCACCCACGCCAGGCCATGGTCCAGCTCGAAGCTGCCATCGCCGAGCTCGGGGCACCCCTGCTGGTCGGCAGTTCGCTCGGCGGCTACTATGCCACCCATCTGGCCGAGCGCCATGGGTTGAAAGCCCTGTTGGTCAACCCGGCAGTCACCCCGCACAAGCGCTTCGATGGTTATCTGGGTGCCCAGCGCAACCACTACACTGGCGAGACCTGGGAGCTGACCCTGGACCATGTGCAGGCCCTGGCCGAACTGGAAGTGCCGGCGCCGACCGACCCGGGCCGCTATCAAGTGTGGCTGCAGACCGCCGATGAAACCCTGGACTATCGCCACGCCGAGCAGTATTACCGGGCTTGCGCCCTGCGCATCCAGGCCGGTGGAGACCACAGTTTCCAGGGCTTTGCCGAGCAGCTGCCAGGCCTGCTGGCCTTTGCCGGCATTGCCCGGCAGCAGTATGCGGCGCTCGATTTTTCTGTATTTTGATCATTTTGCATTCACCAGACTGACGACGAGAACCCATGGCCAATCCCAGCGCTAGCGCCTATAACGCAGACGCCATCGAAGTCCTCTCCGGCCTCGACCCGGTGCGTAAACGCCCGGGCATGTACACCGATACCAGCCGGCCTAACCACCTGGCCCAGGAAGTCATCGACAACAGTGTCGACGAAGCCCTGGCCGGCCACGCCCGTTCTGTGCAGGTCATCCTCCACGCCGACCACTCGCTGGAAGTCAGCGACGATGGCCGTGGCATGCCGGTGGATATCCATCCCGAAGAGGGCGTGTCGGGCGTTGAGCTGATCCTCACCAAGCTGCACGCCGGCGGCAAGTTCTCCAACAAGAACTACCAGTTCTCCGGCGGCCTGCATGGGGTGGGTATTTCGGTGGTCAACGCCCTGTCGACCCAGGTGCGCGTGCGCGTCAAACGCGACGGCAACGAGTACCAGATGACCTTCGCCGATGGCTTCAAGGCCAGCGAGCTGGAAGTGGTCGGCACGGTCGGCAAGCGCAACACCGGTACCAGCGTGTACTTCAGCCCGGACCCGAAGTACTTCGATTCGCCGAAGTTTTCCATCAGCCGCCTCAAGCACGTGCTCAAGGCCAAGGCCGTGCTGTGCCCGGGCCTGCTGGTCAGTTTCGAGGACAAGGCCAGCGGCGAGAAGGTCGAGTGGCACTACGAAGATGGCCTGCGTTCCTACCTTGTCGACTCGGTCAGCGAGTTCCAGCGCCTGCCCGACGAGCCGTTCTGCGGCAGCCTGGCGGGTAACAAGGAGGCCGTCGACTGGGCCTTGCTGTGGCTGCCCGAAGGCGGTGACAGCGTTCAGGAAAGCTACGTCAACCTGATCCCCACCGCCCAGGGCGGTACCCACGTCAACGGCCTGCGCCAGGGCCTGCTCGATGCCATGCGCGAGTTCTGCGAGTTCCGCAACCTGTTGCCGCGCGGCGTCAAGCTGGCGCCGGAAGACGTCTGGGAGCGCATCACCTTCGTCCTCTCGATGAAGATGCAGGAACCCCAGTTCTCCGGCCAGACCAAGGAGCGACTGTCGTCCCGTGAGGCCGCCGCGTTCGTCTCCGGTGTGGTCAAGGACGCCTTCAGCCTGTGGCTCAATGCCCACCCCGAGCTGGGCATGCAGCTGGCGGAACTGGCCATCAGCAACGCAGGCCGTCGCCTCAAGGCCAGCAAGAAGGTCGAACGCAAGCGCATCACCCAGGGCCCGGCGTTGCCAGGCAAACTGGCCGACTGCGCCGGGCAGGACCCGATGCGCGCCGAACTATTCCTGGTCGAGGGTGATTCCGCCGGTGGTTCGGCCAAACAGGCCCGGGACAAGGAATTCCAGGCCATCCTGCCGCTGCGCGGCAAGATCCTCAACACCTGGGAAGTGGACGGCGGCGAAGTCCTGGCCAGCCAGGAAGTGCATAACATCGCCGTGGCCATCGGTGTCGACCCGGGCGCGGCCGACCTGTCGCAGCTGCGTTACGGCAAGATCTGCATCCTTGCCGACGCCGACTCCGACGGCCTGCACATTGCCACTTTGCTCTGCGCATTGTTCGTCCAGCACTTCCGCCCGCTGGTCGAGGCCGGCCATGTCTACGTAGCCATGCCGCCGCTGTACCGCATCGACCTGGGCAAGGAAATCTACTACGCCCTCGACGAAGCCGAGCGTGACGGTATCCTCGACCGCCTGGTGGCCGAGAAGAAGCGTGGCAAGCCGCAGGTCACTCGATTCAAGGGCCTGGGTGAGATGAACCCGCCGCAGCTGCGCGAAACCACCATGGACCCGAACACCCGGCGCCTGGTGCAGTTGACCCTGGACGATGTCGAAGCCACCTGCGAGTTGATGGACAAGCTGTTGGCCAAGAAGCGCGCAAGTGATCGCAAGAGCTGGCTGGAAACCAAAGGGAACCTGGCTGAGGTCATGGTTTGATCCGTCTTTTCGTCGCGGCCTGCCTGGCGCTGTTTGCCTTGCCGAGCCTGGCGGGCAACTGGCCGGAGCTGAAGCTGGCCTCCGAGCACCCGATCGAGGGCATGCGCGGCGGCAACCTGTCCGGCCTGGTCGAGTGCCGGGGCGGGCTCTGGGGTGTTTCCGACCGTGATGACGACCGCATCTACCGCTTTGATCAGCAGAACGCCGTCTGGCGCGCGCAGCCGCTGACCTTCACACCACCGCCGGTGCCCGAGAGTGGCCTGCCGTGGGGGTTGAAGTCGCGTAACTGGGCAGCCTCCTACGTGCGCGGCGGCGAGCTGGATTACGAAGGCATCACCTGCGATCAGGCTGGCAACCTCTACCTGGTCAGCGAGGCCCATGCGGCAGTGCTGCAGTTGCCTGCGGAGGGTGAGCCGGACTGGTTGAAGATCGACCCGGCGATGGTGCGTCAGGCCCGTGCCAGCGGCATGCTGCTCAATTTCAATGCCTTGTTCGAAGGCCTGGCGATCAACCCGCAAGGTGACCGCCTGTGGCTGGCGGCCGAGCGTGAGCGGCGCGGCCTGGTGGCGATCGAGCGCCAGCAGTCGGTATGGACCTGCGGGCGCCGCTGCGTATTGCTGAGCGAAGCCGGGGTCGAGATGCAGCCGCCACAGATGCCCGAGCCCCGGGCGCTGTCGCGCGACTTCGCCGACCTCGCCTGGTTCGAGGGCAAGCTGTTTACCCTCGAACGCAACGCCTACCGTGTGTGCCGGCGTGATGCCGACAGTGGCAAGGTCGAGCAGTGCTGGTCGTTCGCCGCCGAAGCTTTGGTGCCGGAACGCCGCTACGACCAGCCGTTTGGCCTGGCCGAAGCGCTGGTGATCGATGCCAAGGGTGCCTGGATCGGCCTGGACAACAACAATGGTGACCGCGCCGACGGCGAAAGCCGGCCGATCGTCTGGCGCTTCGAGGCGCCGCAGGGCGGCTGGAGCGCCACACCATGAGCCAGCCACCGGGCAAACGCGCCGGCAAGGTCCTGATGATCGTCGCCTGGGCGGCGGGGCTGTTCCTTGCCACGCGCTTCTTCGGGCAATGGGAAGACCACGAGCGCAACCCTAACACCCAGGTGCAGTCGTCCCATGGCGACGGTTTCATCGAAGTGCGCCTGCTGGGCAATGGGCAGGGGCACTTCGTGCTGGACGGCGCGATCAACGGCCAGGTGGTGCATTTCATGCTCGACACCGGAGCCACCGATGTGGCGATCCCGGAGTCACTGGCCAAGGACCTGAACCTGCAGCGGGGCAGCCCGGTGATGCTGAGCACCGCCAACGGTCGCACCGAAGGCTACCGCACCCGGCTGGATACCCTGCAGTTGGGTGATATTCACCTGCAGAATGTGCGCGCTTTGGTGGTTCCGGGCCTGGACGGGCAGACCGTGCTGCTGGGCATGAGCGCCCTGAAACAACTTGAATTTACCCAGCGCGGCGGCACCATGCTGCTGCGCCAGAACCTGAAATGACGAGGCCCGCATGAGCGACTCACTGGAACTCAGCCTGGACGGCGTCGAACGCCGCTCGCTGGCTGACTTCACCGAACAGGCCTACCTCAACTATTCCATGTACGTGATCATGGACCGGGCCTTGCCGCACATCGGCGACGGCCTCAAGCCGGTGCAGCGACGCATCGTCTACGCCATGAGCGAGTTGGGGCTCGATGCCGACGCCAAGCACAAGAAGTCTGCCCGTACTGTCGGCGACGTGCTCGGCAAGTTCCACCCCCACGGCGATTCGGCCTGCTATGAAGCCATGGTGCTGATGGCGCAGCCGTTCAGCTACCGCTATACCCTGGTCGACGGCCAGGGCAACTGGGGTGCGCCGGACGATCCGAAGTCGTTCGCCGCCATGCGTTACACCGAGGCACGCCTGTCGCGCTATTCGGAGGTACTGCTCAGCGAAGTGGGCCAGGGTACCGTCGACTGGGTGCCGAACTTCGACGGCACGCTGGAGGAGCCTGCGGTACTGCCGGCACGCCTGCCGAACATCCTGCTCAACGGCACCACCGGTATCGCCGTGGGCATGGCCACCGACGTCCCGCCGCACAACCTGCGTGAAGTGGCCAGCGCCTGCGTGCGCCTGCTCGACGAGCCCAAGGCCACCATCGAGCAGCTGTGCGAGCACATCCAGGGCCCTGACTACCCGACCGAAGCCGAAATCGTCACCCCGCGTGCCGAAATCCAGAAGATCTACGAAAGCGGCCGCGGCTCGATCCGCATGCGCGCCGTGTACCGCGTCGAGGACGGCGACATCGTCGTCACCGCGCTGCCGCACCAGGTCTCCGGGGCCAAGGTGCTGGAGCAGATCGCTGCGCAGATGCAGGCCAAGAAGCTGCCGATGGTCGCCGACCTGCGTGATGAGTCGGACCACGAGAACCCGTGCCGTATCGTCATCATCCCGCGTTCCAACCGCGTCGATGCCGACGAACTGATGCAGCACCTGTTCGCCACCACCGACCTGGAGAGCAGCTACCGGGTCAACGTCAACATCATCGGCCTTGACGGCCGCCCGCAGCTGAAGAACCTGCGCGCGTTGCTGCTGGAGTGGCTGGAGTTCCGTACCAACACCGTTCGCCGCCGCCTGCAGCACCGCCTGGACAAGGTCGAGAAGCGCCTGCACCTGTTGGACGGCTTGCTCACCGCGTTCCTCAACCTGGATGAAGTGATCCACATCATCCGTACCGAAGAGCACCCCAAGCAGGCCCTGATCGAGCGCTTCCAGCTCACCGAGATCCAGGCCGACTACATCCTCGAGACTCGCCTGCGTCAGCTGGCGCGCCTGGAAGAGATGAAGATTCGCGGCGAGCAGGATGAACTGCTCAAGGAGCAGGCCAAGCTGCAGGCCCTGCTGGGCAGCGACGCCAAGCTGCGCAAGCTGGTGCGCAGCGAGCTGATCAAGGACGCCGAAACCTATGGCGACGACCGCCGCTCGCCAATCGTCGAGCGCGCCGAAGCCAAGGCCTTGTCGGAAAACGAGCTGATGCCGACCGAGCCGGTCACTGTGGTGCTGTCGGAAAAGGGCTGGGTGCGTTGTGCCAAGGGCCACGACATCGACGCTACCGGCCTGTCCTACAAGGCCGGCGACGGCTTCAAGGCCGCTGCTGCAGGCCGTTCCAACCAGTTTGCCGTATTGATCGACTCCACCGGGCGCAGTTATTCGGTGGCCGCACATACCCTGCCATCGGCGCGCGGCCAGGGCGAGCCGCTGACCGGCCGCCTGACGCCACCCCCTGGGGCGACCTTCGAATGCGTGCTGCTGCCAGACGATGATGCGCTGTACGTGGTGGCCTCGGACGCCGGTTACGGCTTCGTGGTCAAGGGCGAGGACCTGCAGGCCAAGAACAAGGCCGGCAAAGGCCTGCTCAGCTTGCCTAACGGTGCCAAGGTCATGACCCCGCGCCCGGTGGCCGACCGCGAGCAGGACTGGCTGGCGGCGGTGACCACCGAAGGCCGCTTGCTGGTGTTCAAGGTTTCTGATCTGCCACAGTTGGGTAAAGGCAAGGGCAACAAGATCATCGGTGTGCCCGGTGATCGGGTCGCCAGCCGTGAAGAATTTGTCACCGACCTGGCGGTGGTTGCCGAGGGTGCAACCCTTGTTTTGCAAGCCGGCAAGCGTACCCTGTCTCTTAAGCCAGACGACCTGGAGCACTACAAGGGCGAACGTGGCCGACGCGGGAGCAAGCTGCCACGCGGCTTCCAGCGCGTTGATGGGTTGCAGGTGGAACTGCCGGCATAATCCGACGAAATGTCTGGAACGGCAATTTCAGCGCCGTTCCAGGCAGAAATGCTGGAGTCGGGCCGATATTTCGCGGATGATAGTGCCCCTGCGGTGCCGGCGTGGCCGTGTGCCCGATTGAATCTCTATCAGTATCACTGCGGTTTGCCTGGTAGCGACCGCCTGGATGGGTTGAATGAAATTCCTGCGCCTTCCATTTGCGCTGTTGATGACGGGTTTGCTGGGTCTGAGCGGATGCAGCATGCATCAGCCGGTTGCCCTGTACCAACTCGACAGCGGTGATCCTGGCCAGCCTTCACAGAGTGCGGGCATGGCCGTGGTGCTCGGCCCGGTGTCGGTCGCCGATTACCTGCAGCGTGAAACCTTCTTGCAGCGTCAGGCCGATGGCAGCCTGAGTTCGGCGACCGACGGTCGTTGGGCCGGCAGCCTGTCAGCAGACATCGATCAGTTGCTGGTGCGCCAGCTGGCCTGGCGCCTGGACAGCCAGCGCGTGGTGCTGGCCCCGGCCAGCACTGGCTTCACCCCGGACGTGCAGGTGCTGCTGTCGATCACTCGCCTGGACTCGGGCAAGAACCAGCCAGCGATTCTCGATGCGCAATGGCGCCTGCTCGACCGTCGTGGCCATGTGCGTGACAACCGTATCGTTCATCTCGAGCAGCCGCACGAGGGCAGTGAGTCGTCCCAGGTTCAGGCCCAGGGGCAGTTGCTGCAGAAGCTCGCCGAACAGTTGAGCACGGCGGTCAAGCCGCTGGCCAATCAGCCAGCGGTTGCTGAAGAATCGCCAAAGAAGCCGGCAGCACCGGTGCAAGTGAAGAAGTCGCCAGAAAAGTCGAAGATCCCGATGGCTTCGCCGATCCGCACCGATATGGAAGTCTATCGCTTCTGATTGAACCGCCACCCACAAAAAAGCCCGCATGCTCGCGGGCTTTTTTGTGGGTGTACGTATTGTGTTCTTTGTGCCGGCCTCTTCGCGCCGAACCGCCGCGAAGAGGCCGGCCCGGTATCAGGCCCGGCGTTCGTGCATCCGCGCCAACTGACGCTCCAGCATCGACGGATAAGGCTCCAGCAACCGCTCTACGCAGCAAGCCCCTTCAGGGCTGGCAATCGGCCGGATTCTGGCACGCTTGCGGATCAGCTCGTCATCACTGATCTGCCGCTCCACCAACAGCAGGTTGCGGCTGTGTTGCGACAGTGCCAGCGCGTCCTGGGCCTTTTCGGCCATCAGCAAGTCGACCTGTTCCAGTCCTTGCAGGTCATCGCCCAAGGCCAGGCCCAGCTGCAGCTGCAGGGTGATGCCACTGTCGGCCACTTCGATCTGCAGGGCATGGCCCAGCGCACGCAGCAGCTCGCCACAGCAGATGGCGTTGGTCAGGTAATCCTCACCGCAGTCGCGGCTGTGGAACAGCACCAGCGTGCTGCCATCGTTGAGCGTGTGGATGTCGCCTTCATACAGCGAGGCGGCTTGCTCCAGGCAGCCACGATAGCGTTCCAGCAGCTCGGTCAGGCGCGTGCGGGGCAGGCGACGCAGTTGCTCCTGGGAGCCCAGTTGAACGGCCAGCACTGCGGTGTTCTGCGGCTCGTCGGATTCGACCATGGCAGGTTTGGCCGCCGGTTGCTCCTCGTCGTCCAGCAGCCCGGCGAAGGCCTCGTCGTCGTCCTCGTCCGCCTGGACCACAGCCTTGGCGCGCTGTGCGGGCTTGGCCGGGGCTTCGTCGTGCAGGTCGTCGAACTCGTCTTCGTCCTCTTCTTCCTCCGGTTCCGGCTCGGGCGGAGGTGGCGGGGCCAGGCGCGCATGAAGCTGGCGAGCGATGTCGCCGATTTCGTCCTGACGGTCGATGGCTGGGGTGTAAGGGTGCGGGTCACGCAGCCACACCCGCAGCTGCAGCAGCGGCAGGGTGATGTGGCGACCTTGGCGCAGGCTCAGGCTCAGCGCCAAGGCCAGCAGGATGGCGGCGAGAATGCCCATGCTCTGCAGGCTGATCAGCATCGGCTGCTGGAACTGGCTCATGTCCAGGCTGATGCGCAGCTGGCCGGCGGTCACGTCCTGGAACGTGATCTTGGTCTGGTACAGGCCTTCGGCTTCGCCCAGCAGGCTATTGCGCGGGCGCTGACCGGCTTCGGCGAGAATGCGGTTGTCCACGCTGTAGATGGCCGCATGGGCCACCAGCGGGTTCTTCACCAGGTTGCCCAGCAGCACGTTGAGGCTGAGGATGTCGTTGGACACCAGCAGCTCGGTCGCCGAGGTGGCGGTCTGGGTGGTCAGGCTCTGGCCGAGGGCGTCGGCCTGCTCGTGCATGGCTTGCTTGAACTGCAGACCCATCACGCAGGCGTAGATCACCAGCGCCAGCGCCACCAGGAAAATGTTGGTGGTGGCGATGCGCAGTGCCAAGGGCACACGGCGTTGACGCAGGGCTCGGAAGATCATGATGAAGAAGTTGTCGGTTTTGACGGGCGTGGGCCGGTTCACAGAGCTCGGCTCTTAATGGCATAAAAGTGTTGGGCAGTATAGCGAGCAGTGTTTTGTCGGCAAAGTAGAGTTGGCGCCCGATGGTCATGGAAAATCGGTAGAATGCGCATTTTTCATCGAAGTCGGAGCCAGGTTGTGCGCGAAATCGTTCTGATCAACATCACCGGTGAGGACCGTCCGGGTCTCACCGCCGCCATTACCGGCGTCCTGCTCCAGGGCGGTGTGAACATCCTCGACATCGGCCTGGCGGTCATGCACGGCACCCTGTCGTTCGGCATCCTGGTCGATATCCCGGATAACGAAGTGGCTACTGGCCTGCTGCAGAGCGTGCAGTCCAAGGCCCACGAGCTGAACCTGCAAGCGCGTTACACGCCGATCTCCGAAGCCGACTACCAGCATTGGGCTGATGCCCAGGGTGAAGCGCGACATATCGCGACCCTGCTCAGCCGCAAGATCACCCCCGAGCAACTGCAACGCGTCAGCGCCGTCATCAGCCAGTATGGCCTGACCATCGAGCGTATCGAGCGCCTGTCGGCGCGGGTTACCCTGGGCGCTCCGAGCGAGAAGGGCAAGGCGGCGCTGGAAATTTCCGTGCGTGGCGTGCCGAGCGACGCCCAGGCATTGCGTGCTGACTTCTTCGCGTTGTCCGAAGAGTTGAACATCGACATCGCGTTCCAGAAGGACGACCTGTTCCGTCGCAACCGCCGCCTGGCGGTTTTCGACATGGACTCGACGCTGATCGAGGCTGAAGTCATCGATGAACTGGCCAAGGCCGCCGGGGTGGGCGAGCAGGTTGCCGCAATCACCGAGCGGGCCATGCGTGGCGAGCTCGACTTCCGCGCCAGCTTCAAGGAGCGCATGGCGCTGCTCAAGGGCCTGGATGTCGGCGTACTCGACGAGATCGGTGCCTCCCTGCGCCTGACCGAAGGTGCAGAGAACCTGTTCGCCGAGCTCAAGCGCTTGGGCTACAAGACGGCGATCCTGTCCGGTGGTTTCTCGTACTTCGCCAAGCAGGTGCAGGCGCGCCTGGGTATCGATTACGTGTTCGCCAACGAACTGGAAGTGGTCGATGGCAAGGTGACCGGCGTGGCCGTGGAACCGATCGTCGACGCCCAGCGCAAGGCCGACCTGCTGCAGCAGCTGGCCAGCGAAGAAGGCCTGCAACTGGAACAGACCATTGCCGTGGGCGATGGCGCCAACGATCTGCCAATGCTGTCGCTGGCTGGCCTTGGCGTGGCCTTCCGCGCCAAGCCGCTGGTGCGCCAGTCGGCCAAGCAGGCAATTTCCACCCTGGGGCTGGATGGCGTGCTGTACCTGCTGGGCCTGCGCGACCGCGACGCCCGCGGCTGATCCGCCGTTAAAAAAAGGCCCTGCATGCGCATGCAGGGCCTTTTTTGTTGCCAGGATCAAGCCTGTGCAGGGGTCGCCAGCAGTTCACCCATGCGCACAGCCGAAGCTGCACCCAGGGTCTGGGCCCATTTCACTTGGTCTGGCCCGAACAGCACGATGGCGGTCGAACCCAGCTTGAAGCGGCCCAGTTCGGCGCCTTTTTCCAGGTGAATCGGCGCACGGCTTTCTTCGTCGTAACGGAAGGTCTTCAGCTCACGCTTTGGCGGAGTGACCAGGCCAGCCCATACGGTCTCGATCGAAGCGACGATCATCGCGCCGACCAGCACCACGGCCATTGGCCCGCGCTCGGTATCGAACAGGCACACCACGCGCTCGTTGCGGGCGAACAGCTCCGGAACGTTCTCGGCAGTGGTCTGGTTGACCGAGAACAGGCGGCCCGGCACGTAGACCATCTCGCGCAGGGTGCCGGCCAGCGGCATGTGCACGCGGTGGTAATCCTTCGGCGACAGGTAGATGGTGGCGAACTCACCGCCCATGAACGGCGCGGCCAGTGCCGGGTCGCCGCCGAGCAACTCAAGCGCGCTGAAGCTGTGGCCCTTGGCCTGGAAGATACGACCGTGTTCGATCGGGCCCAGCTGGCTGACGGCACCGTCGGCCGGGCAGAGGATTGCGCCCGGAGTTTCGTCCAGCGAGCGTGCACCTGGTTTCAGAGCGCGGGTGAAGAAGGCGTTGAAGTGCTCGTAGGCGGTGAGGTCTTCGACCAGCGCTTCGCTCATGTTCACCTGGTAACGCTTGGCGAACCAGGCGGTGAAGGCGTTCTTGAACCAGCGCGCACGGCACTCGGCGATGCAGCCAGCCAGGCGCGACAGCAAATGGTGCGGCAGCAGGTACTGGCTGAGGATGAACAGACGGGATTTCATTGAGTTGATTGTCCTTGAACTTCGACAGGCGTGTCCGGGTGGTTGCCCCATTCGCTCCACGAACCGGCATAGGCCTTGATGCGTGGGTAGCCGAGGGACTTGGCCACCAGGTAGGTGAAACCGGAGCGGCGGTGGGTCTGGCAGTGGGTGATCACTTCCTTGTCTGGCGTGATGCCCAATTGCTGCAGGACTTCAGCGATGTCCTTGCGGATGCGCAGATGGTCGTTGAGGTCCATGCCGGCCGTCCACTCGAAATTGACGGCACCGGGAATGTGCCCGGCCTTGGCGGCCAGGACTTTTTCGCCGTTGAATTCCTGCGGGCCGCGGGCATCCCAGACCACCAGGTCGTCGGCGCCCAGACGGCTTTGCAGGTATTCGCGCGTGGCAGTCGGCTCGCTGTGCAGTTGCAGGTGCACGGGGGCATTGCCCGGCGTTGGCACGTCGGTGGAGAGCTTGTCCGCTGGCCAGGCCTGGATACCGCCATTGAGGTAGTGGTAGCGCGTATGGCCGATGACATCGAGCAGCCAGATGAAGCGCCCGGCCCAGCCGCCACCTTCGTCGTCATAGACCACGTAGGCGGCATCGTCACGGTGGCCCAGTTCGCTGAACAGCTTTTCCAGATCGCCCAGGGCCGGCAGCAGGCCGGGCGCCGGAGGCTGGCCGAGCTGGGTGCGCTTGCCCTCGACGAAGCGGGCGCCGGGGATGTGCCCGCTGACATAGCGGTTGGCGCTGCTCAGGTCTACCAGGATCAGCTGGGGTGAATCCAGGCGCGGCAGCAGGTCTGCGGCTTCGATCACCAAAGGCAGGCCGGAAAAGTCAGTCATCCACGTTCTCCAGTGTGGAAAGAGGGGCGATTGTAGCGCAAGGCTCAGGCGCCGCGGTTGGCAAACACCGCGAGCGCACGCTCGATACATTGCGAAGTCTTGCCGAAGGCCTGCACGCTGACATCGGCCAGTGGCTTGCCGCCCTGATCGGCCACCGCCAGCATCAGCACCTGGTCACCCACGGCCAGCGAGCGCAGCAACAGGTGTTCGCTGTGGAACAACGCACGCAGCGGTGCTGGCAGTAGCGCCGAGAACTGGGCGTGGTTCTCGGGCGTCAGGCGCAGCTGGCCGACTTTGCTCATCAGCTTTTGCAGCAGCTTGTTCTGCTCGATCTCCAGGGCGATGCCCCCGGCTTCCTTGGGCAGGCCGGCGATCTGCTGCACGCGCAGGTAATCGGCGGTCTTGTCCAGGCTCAGCAGCATGATGCGCTGCATCCCGCAGGCTTGCAGCGCTTCGCGCGCATGGGTGGCCAGGTGCACGGCATTGGTGAAGGGGCTGGGCTGGGAAAGCAGTTCCTGGCACAGTTTGCGCCAGCGGCCGAGCGCCTCGCTGGAAGGCGGTGGCGGGGTGAGCATGTCCGGGTGCGGGCGACGCTGGTCCCAGGGCCAGATCAGCGCCTCGGCTGGGTGGAACAGGGCATGGCGGGCGTGGCGCCGGGCGCTGGCCGCTGCTTGTTGGTGAACCTGTTGTTGCACGTCTTCCAGCGAGGTCTGCAGGTACAGCGCAGTCAGCAGTTGCCAGCGCAGCAGATGCGGATTGTCCCAGCCCACCTGCGCCGCCAGCGCCAGGTTGTTGGCCAGCAGCACAGTATTGGCCGGTTCGTTGAACCAGCGGCGTAAGCCGGGTGCTTCGTCCAGGTGATGCTGCTGGCTGAGCGGGTCTTCTTCGCGGGCGATGCTCAAAACCAAGGCCAGTTGGTCGCGTTCTTCGAGCAGCAGGCGATAGCCTTGGGTCACCCACTTGGGCAGGCGCCAATGTTCGGCCATGGCCTGGCACAGGGCGAAGATGCGCACGCCAAACAGTTCCTGCTCCACGTCTGCCGCGTTTTCGCCCTTGTGGATGACCCGCAGCTCCCAGGCGTCCAGCAACTTTGGGTAGGCCAGGGCCAGTGGCCACAGGGGGGCGAGGAACAACAGGCTGCCCCAGTGGATCTCCTGCCACAGTCGCGCCAGGCGGCTGGCAAAAAGACCGTTGGCCTGTTGCGCGGCGTGCTGGCTGATCAGCAGGAATTGGCGCAGCACGGGCGGGATGTCGTCTTCCGGCAGGGCAGGCAGGCGCATCAGCAGTTCCTTGCTGCGCCCCAGGCCCAGGCGATTCAGGGCGACTTCCAGGCTTTCGGCGGGCTCGGCCTGGCTGGCGTTGGCAGGGTGGTTGGCCTCGCGCATCACCGACAACACCAGGGCGGGGCTGTCCTGCATCAGTTCAGCGATGTCGCGCAACGAGCGGCGATTGTCGTTGATCGCGCTCATGACCCGGTCGTAACTCTGCTTCGGGACCGGTACACGAACACCGTCGAGCAGCTTGACCCAGGCTTCTACAGTACGCGGATTCTGAGTGGGCACCTTGGATTCCATTGGCATTTTGACATCAGTCCGAACTGGCTTTTCGCTTTTAGTGGCTATAGTCTGGCGCAGTTCTGCCGATAAGTAGAAGAAGAGTTTTAAAGCTCCCGTCCCTCTCCCTGACCACGACAGCAAGTGCTTTGATCCTATGGCTAAAATTATCGGCATCATCGTCGTATTCGCGAGCGTGCTCGGCGGATATGTACTCTCCCACGGCAAGATCGCGGCGCTGATCCAGCCGTTCGAAGTGCTGATCATCGGCGGTGCAGCCTTTGGCGCCTTCATGCAGGCTAACCCTGGTTACATGACCATGCATGTAATCAAGAAGTCGATGAAGATGTTTGGCTCACGCTTTTCCCATACGTTCTACCTGGAAGTGCTGGGCCTGGTGTACGAGATCCTCAACAAGAGCCGTCGCGAAGGCATGATGGCGATCGAGAGCGATATCGAAGATGCCGCCGCCAGCCCGATCTTCGCCAAGTACCCGGCGGTGCTGGGCGACGAGCGCATGACTGCTTTCATCTGCGACTACCTGCGCATCATGTCCACTGGCAACATGGCTCCGCACGAACTGGAAGGCCTGTTCGACATGGAGCTGTTGAGCATGAAGGAAGAGCTCGAGCACCCGTCGCACGCAGTCACCGGCATCGCCGATGGCATGCCTGGTTTCGGTATCGTTGCGGCAGTACTGGGTATTGTGGTGACCATGGCGTCGCTGGGCGAAGGCGACCAGGCAGCCATCGGCATGCACGTTGGTGCGGCACTGGTCGGTACCTTCTTCGGTATTCTTGCGGCCTATGGCTTCTTCGGCCCGCTGGCCAAGTGCCTTGAACATGATGCCAAGGAAGAGCTCAACCTCTATGAGTCGATCAAGGCCTCGCTGGTCGCCTCGGCTTCCGGCATGCCGCCTTCGCTGGCTGTCGAGTTCGGGCGCAAGGTGCTGTATCCGAAGCACCGTCCAAGCTTCGCCGAGCTGGAACAAGCGGTTCGCGGTCGCTGAGTCATGGAGAACAATCAGCCGATAATCATCAAGCGCGTCAAGCGCTTCGGTGGCGGGCACCATGGCGGCGCCTGGAAGATCGCTTTCGCCGACTTCGCCACGGCGATGATGGCGTTCTTCCTGGTGCTGTGGCTGTTATCCACGGCCACGCCTGAACAGAAGATCGCCATCGCCGGCTACTTCAAGGACCCGATCGGTTTTTCCGAGAGTGGCACGCCTTACATCATCGACCTGGGTGGCTCGCCGCAGCTGGCACCGGAAAAGACCATCAACCCGGAGCAGAAGTCCGAGCCTACGCCTGACACCAGCATCCAGCTGGACAAGGACCAGGTCGAGACCATGGCCGAGCAGGTCGAGCGCGAGCGCCTCGAGTTGCTGCTGCAGGAGCTGCAGAACAAGGTCGAGGAAAACCCGCAGCTGCAGAAGTTCAAAGACCAGATCCTGTTCGAAATTACCCAGGACGGCCTGCGCATCCAGATCATGGATGCCGAGAACCGGCCGATGTTCGACATCGGCAGTGCGCGCCTGCAGCCGTATTTCGAAGACATCCTGCTGGCCATGGCCGACACCATCAAGGCTGTGCCGAACAAGATCAGTATCAGTGGGCACACCGATGCCAAACCGTACTCCGGTACTGGCGACTTCGGTAACTGGGAGCTCTCGGCCAACCGTGCCAACGCTGCCCGTCGAGCCCTGGTTGCCGGCGGCTACCCGGATGGCCAGGTGGCGCGGGTGGTGGGTTATGCCTCGTCGTCGCTGTTCGATCGCAAGGACCCGTACAACCCGGTCAACCGGCGTATCGACATCATCGTCCTGACCAAGAAGGCGCAGCGCAACATCGAGGGTGAGCAGGGTGCCCCCGAGGCGCCAGCCCAGCCGGCTCCGCCAGCAGATGCAGCGCCTGGGGCCGCGGCCCCGGCAGCGCCGACGGCAGGGGATGCAGCTGCCCAGGCGCCGATGCAGCCGCGTGAGCTGCGCCAGAAGCTGAACATCTTCGAGGATGGGACCTTGAAGATGGATGAGCAAAAGGACCAGTAATGACTGGCAGGGGCTGCGGTGCAGCCCCAACGGTTCAAAACCCCCGCCTGATCTTGGCCTTGAGATCGGCATGAAAGAAATCCGCATTGTCCCGGTCGACACTCGACCCATGCTCCGCTGGCAGAATCATCGCCCGCTGAAACGTGCACTCATCGTGATACGCCCACACGAACAGGTCGATGTGCGCCCGTTCGCGCATCACTGGCCACCTGTCGAGCTGCTCGGGTAGCTCGTAGTCTCCGCTGCGATAGAAACTTACCCGTCGATTGGCTGTTACCGCAGCCTCCAGCAGCCTGGCAGTCCACCAGTCTTCGCCGGCTTCTACGGGTAGCAGGCCGATCCAGTGGGTTGCATCGTTTAACTGTTGGCAAGCGCTGCCATGAGCGTCTTCGCGGGTTTGCCCGTCGGCACCGAACTCCACCAGCTGCGCGGTGATGCCTTCGAGCAGCAGGCGTTCGTTGAGGATGAAGGCGTCAAGCCGCTCTTCGTGGCGGTAACTGATAAAAACCGGCATCGCCGATGCCCTCCCTGATAGAAGTCATGACCTTCAGGGAAAGCGACAGGTAGGGCAATAGATGGCAGGAAAACCGGATGCGTCCTACGCGCTCCGGTAATAATTCCTACAAATCAGTAACTGTCTTCCGGCAGGCTGGCGATGATCGAACGGTAGCTGTTCATCCGCTGGGGCTTGATGCGGCCGTCTTCGAGGGCCTTGAGCAGCGCGCATCCGGGTTCGCGATCATGCTTGCAGTCGCGGAAGCGGCAGGTGCCGAACAAATCGCGGAATTCGATGAAACCGTCCTCGACGTCGTCGCGGCTGACATGGCCTAGGCCGAATTCACGGATGCCCGGCGAGTCGATCAGGTCGCCGCCGTTGGGGAAGTGATACAGGCGCGCCGTGGTGGTGGTGTGCTGGCCCTGGCCAGACCATTCGGACAGGTCGCCGACGCGGGTGCCGGCCTCTGGCAGCAGGCTGTTGACCAGCGACGACTTGCCCACGCCCGACTGGCCGACGAACACGCTGATGTGCCCGTCGAGCATCTGCTGCAGGCGCAACATGCCGTCGCCGTGGTGCGCGGAGACTTCCAGCAGCGGGTAGCCGAGGTCGCGGTAGACCTCGAGCAGCGCATGCAGGCCCGGGCCGTTCTCTTCATCGATCAGGTCGGCCTTGTTCAGCAGCAGCAGCGGGCGGATGCCAGCGTGCTCGGCGGCCACCAGGTAACGGTCGATCAGGTTCGGGTGCGGCTCTGGCGCCGGGGCGAAGACGATCACGATCAGGTCGACGTTGGCCGCCACCGGCTTGAGTTGACCGTGGTTGTTCGGTCGGCACAGCTCGGTGCTGCGCGGCATCTGCGCGACGATCACGCCGATGCCCTGGTTGCCGGCGCGCCAGACTACGCGGTCGCCTGTGACCAGCGCCGGCAGGTTGGCACGCAGGTGGCAGCGGAACACCTGGCCGGCGGCTTCGCCGTCCTGGGCTTCCACCTCGACCTGCACACCGAAGTGAGCGATCACCAGGCCCAATTGTTCCGGCCCCAGGTCACCGCCCTCCAGCTCCTGCAGCGCGTGCTGCTCGCGTTTGGCGGCGCGAGCGGCGCGTTCGTTCTGGATTTTTTCGATACGCCAGTTCTGGCGACGATTGAGCTGGCGTTTGGCCATGGACCTTCCAAGGTGGGGCAAGTTGAAAACGGCAGGCAGTTTAGCACGCCAGCTCGCTGACCATTCTGGTTACCTTTGCGCCGCGCATGCGCAGGCTGGCGTCGCTAGGCTAATATGACGGCCTATACGAGGAGCCCCTTCATGCAGAACCCACAGAACCTGATCTGGATCGATCTGGAAATGACCGGCCTGGATCCGGACCACGACGTCATCATCGAGATGGCCACCATCGTCACCGACAGCGAGCTCAACACCCTGGCCGAAGGCCCGGTGATCGCCATCCACCACAGTGACGAAGTGCTGGCGCGCATGGATGAATGGAACACCCGCACCCATGGCGCCTCGGGCCTGACCCAGCGCGTGCGTGACAGCAAGATCAGCATGGCCGAAGCCGAAGCGCAGACCATCGCCTTCCTCGAGCAGTGGGTGCCAAAAGGCAAGTCGCCGATCTGCGGCAACAGTATCTGCCAGGATCGACGCTTCCTCTATCGGCACATGCGCGGCCTGGAAAACTACTTCCACTATCGCAACCTCGATGTCTCCACCCTGAAAGAGCTGGCCGCACGCTGGGCGCCGGATGTGCGTGACAGCTTCAAGAAGGGCAGCACCCACCTGGCGCTGGACGATATCCGCGAGTCGATCGCCGAACTGCGTCACTACCGCGAGCATTTCATCAAGGTGTGAGCCGAAAGGGCGCAGATATTGTGCCCGCGCCCTCTTTTGGTGCCACAGGCAACTGGTTAGACTGCGCGCCTTTCCCGCACGGACCTGCGCCATGTTGTTGATGCTCTACCTGATCGCCATCACCGCCGAAGCCATGACCGGTGCCCTGTCCGCCGGCCGCCGCGGCATGGACTGGTTTGGCGTGGTGTTGATCGCCTGCGTGACTGCCCTGGGTGGTGGCTCGGTGCGCGACGTGCTGCTTGGGCATTACCCGCTGACATGGGTGAAGCACCCGGAATACCTGGTGTTGACCAGCTGCGCCGCGCTCCTGACGATTTTCATCGCGCCGATGATGCGCCGTTTGCGTTCGCTGTTCCTGGTGCTGGATGCCTTGGGCCTGGTGGCCTTTACCCTGATTGGCTGCATGACCGCGCTGGAGATGGGGCAGGGCATGCTGGTGGCGTCGATCAGCGGGGTGATCACCGGGGTGTTTGGTGGGATCCTGCGGGATATCTTCTGCAACGACATTCCGCTGGTGTTCCGTCGCGAGCTGTATGCCAGTGTGTCGTTTGCGGCGGCCTGGTTCTATCTGGGCTGCGTGTACTTCAAGCTACCGGCGGAGCAAGCGATGCTGCTGACCTTGTTCGGTGGCTTCCTGGTGCGTTTGCTGGCGATCCGTTTCCATTGGGAAATGCCCAAGTTTCACTACAACGACCAGCAGTGAGGTCTGGGGCTGCGCAGTGGCCCCGACTAATCAACGCCGTGCCGGGCCAGCGCCCATTCGACATGCTCGCGCACCAGTTCCGACTCATCCTCCCGCCGAGCCTTCAACGCCTCTATCACCGGAATCGTCGAAGGCGCATTACCCAGCCCCACCGCCAGGTTGCGCAAGAATCGCTCATACCCCGCCCGCCGTAGCGGCCCGCCTTCGGTCTTGCGCAGGAAGGTGCGCTCGTCCCACAGGAACATTTCAGCCAGTTCGGCATTTTCCAGCCCATGCCGTGGCTGGAAGTCCTGTTCCTTGCTGTGATTGGCAAAGCGGTTCCAGGGGCAGACGATCTGGCAGTCATCACAGCCAAACACACGATTGCCCATCATTGAGCGCAGTTCGACCGGAATGGGCCCGCGCAACTCGATGGTCAGGTAGGAGATGCAGCGCCGCGCATCCAGTACGTATGGCCCGACGAACGCCTGGGTCGGGCAGATGTCCAGGCACGCCTGGCAGCGCCCGCAGTGTTCACTGGTATGCGCCTCGTCCACCGGCAGCGGCAGGTCGACGAACAGTTCGGCAAGGAAGAAGTAGCTGCCGGCCTTGCGGTTGAGCAGCAGGGTATTCTTGCCAATCCAGCCCAGCCCGGCTTGCTCGGCAAGGGCCTTCTCCAGCACCGGGGCGCTGTCGACGAAGGCGCGGTAGCCGAACGGGCCGATCGCTTCCTGGATGCGGTCCGCCAGGAACTGCACGCGCTTGCGCACCAGCTTGTGGTAGTCGCGGCCCAGGGCGTAGCGCGACACGTAGGCCTTTTCCGGCTGGGCCAGACGTTGCGCCATCTGCGTGTCGCCGGGCAGGTAGTCCATGCGCAGCGACACCACGCGTACCGTGCCGGGAATCAGCTGGTCGGGGTGGGCGCGCTTGCTGCCATGGGCGCCGAGGTACTCCATTTCGCCCTGGTAGCCGGCCTCGAGCCAGCGTTGCAGGTGGTGTTCGTGTTCGCCAAGGTCGACACCGGCGATGCCGACGTGGGCAAAACCGAGTTCTTGGCCCCAGATCTTGATGGATTGGGCCAGTTGGGCGAGGTCAGGCGTACAGGCGGACATGGATGGGCAGGCAATACGGGCTCAGGTGCGTATAATTCTGCCAGACATTGGAGCCTTTGACCCCATGCCGCAGACCAAACACTCCAGTAATGCCCCGCAACTGCTCAGCAGCGTGACTGTCGCACGCCTGCCGGCGCGTCATGCGCATGCCCATAAAGGCGACTTCGGCCATGTGCTGGTCGTCGGTGGCGACTTGGGCACCGGCGGCGCCGTGCTGCTCAGTGCCGAGGCTGCGCTGCGCTGCGGTGCCGGACTGGTCAGCGTGGCGACGCGCCCGGAGCATGTCATGGCCGGGCTGGCGCGCATGCCAGAAACCATGTGCCTGGGGGTCGAGTCGGCCAATCAGTTGGTTGCAGTGCTGGAGCGTGCCTCGGTGCTGGTGGTGGGGCCCGGGCTGGGTCAGGCTGCCTGGGGCCGTAGCCTGCTGTCAGCGGTGGCCAACGCCGAGCGGCCGCAGGTGTGGGATGCCGACGCCCTGAACCTGCTGGCTCGCACGCCACTGGCGCTACCCAGTGGCAGCATCCTCACCCCGCACCCGGGGGAGGCGGCGCGGCTGCTGGGCATATCCACCGAGGCTGTGCAGGCCGATCGCCCCGGGGCGGCGCGCAAGTTGGCACGCCGCTATGCCAGTGTCTGCGTGCTCAAGGGGGCCGGCACCCTGGTGGCAGACCCCGCCGGCCAGCTGGCGCTGTGCAATCGAGGGCATCCGGCAATGGCCGGCGCAGGGCTGGGCGACGTGCTGACCGGCGTGCTGGCGGCGTTGCTGGCCCAGGGGCTGGATGCCTGGAGCGCGGCTGGCCTGGGGGTATGGCTGCACGCCTGTGCAGGAGAGCGCCTGGGCGTCAAAGGTAGAGGCCTGGCAGCCAGTGATCTGGCGCCGGTCATTCGTGAATTGTTGGAGGAGCATTCTGCGTGTCTGGCTTAACCCTGTTTCTGGCCGATGAAGCGGCCACGGTCGATTTCGGCGCAAAAATGGCCGAGGTGACCGGCGGTCGTGGCGTTATTTTCCTGGAAGGCGACCTGGGGGCGGGCAAGACCACGCTCTCGCGTGGCCTGATCCGTGGGCTGGGCCATACTGGTGCAGTGAAAAGTCCGACTTTCACCGTGGTAGAACCCTACGAAATCGGTGAAGTACGCGCCTTCCATTTCGACCTGTATCGCCTGGTCGACCCGGAAGAGCTGGAGTTCATGGGCATTCGTGACTATTTCGAGGGCGATCCGCTGTGCCTGTTCGAATGGCCACAAAAGGGTGCGGGCGTTTTGCCAAAGCCCGACCTGACCATTACCATAAGCCCTCAAGCGGGCGGCCGCTCGCTTGACCTTACGCCGCAGGGGGCTCGCGGCGAGGCCTGGTGCACTGCACTGGCCGAACACTATAAACAGTAAGTGGGGTAGGTATGCGCATACGCGCACTGGTCGCTGTCGTTGGATTGCTGCTGACAGCGGTGACCGTTGACGCTCTGGCCGTCACTCAAGTCAAGAGCGTGCGCCTGTGGCGCGCGCCGGACAACACGCGGTTGGTCTTCGATCTGTCCGGCCCCGTGCAGCATAGCGTCTTCACCCTCAGTGCACCCGATCGCCTGGTGATCGACATCAATGGCGCGACCTTGGCCGCGCCGCTGAACGTGTCGACCGCGAATACGCCGATCAGCAGCGTGCGCTCGGCCCAACGTACGCCCACCGATCTGCGTGTGGTGGTCGACCTGAAGAAGTCGGTCACGCCCAAGAGCTTCACCCTGGCGCCCAATGCCCAGTACGGCAACCGCCTGGTGGTCGACCTGTACGACCAGGAAGCCGACGCCATAGCCGCCACGGCGCCGACCCCGCCGCCAACCCCGGTGCAGACACCGGCAACCACGCCAGCGGTACCGGTGACCCCGGCTCAACCGGCAATCAAACTGCCGCCAGTGCCGAGTGGCAAGCGCGACATCGTGGTTGCCATCGATGCCGGTCATGGCGGTGAAGACCCGGGCGCATCCGGCTCGCGCGGCCAGCACGAGAAAGACATCGTGCTGCAGATCGCCAAGGAGTTGCAGCGCCAGATCAACACCGAGAAGGGTTACCGCGCCGAGCTGACCCGTACCGGTGATTACTTCATCCCGTTGCGCAAACGCACCGAGATTGCCCGCAAGAAGGGTGCCGACCTGTTCATCTCGATCCACGCCGACGCCGCACCGTCGCGCGCCGCCTTTGGCGCCTCGGTGTTCGCCCTGTCCGACCGTGGCGCCACTTCCGAGACCGCGCGCTGGCTGGCCGACACGGAAAACCGTTCCGACCTGATCGGCGGTGCCGGCAACGTCAGCCTCGATGACAAGGACCGCATGCTCGCGGGCGTGCTGCTCGACCTGTCGATGACCGCCACGCTGAGTTCCAGCCTGAACGTCGGGCAAAAAGTGCTGGGCAACATGGGGCGCGTCACCTCGCTGCACAAGCAGCGGGTGGAACAGGCAGGCTTCATGGTACTGAAGTCGCCAGATATCCCGTCGATCCTCGTTGAAACCGGGTTCATCTCGAACAACAACGAGGCGGCCAAGCTGGCCACCGCCAGTCATCAGCAGGCGTTGGCGCGCTCGATTCATACCGGCGTGCGCCAGTACTTCCAGCAGAACCCGCCGCCTGGCACCTACATTGCCTGGCTGCGTGACAGCGGCAAGATTGCCCAGGGGCCGCGTGAGCACACCGTGCGGCCGGGCGAAACCCTGGCGATGCTCGCCGTGCGCTATCAGGTCAGCGTGAGCAGCCTGCGCAGCACCAACAGCCTCAAGACCGATGAGCTGAAGGTCGGCCAGCACCTCGATATCCCCGCTACCACGCTGGCCTCGCAATGAGTGGTGGTTCGCGCATCCAGCTGCTCAGCCCGCGGCTGGCCAACCAGATTGCCGCGGGTGAGGTGGTCGAGCGCCCGGCTTCGGTAGCCAAGGAGCTGTTGGAAAACAGCCTGGACTCCGGTGCCCGGCGCATTGATGTGGAAGTCGAGCAGGGCGGTGTGAAGCTGCTGCGGGTGCGTGACGATGGCAGCGGCATTTCCGCCGACGACCTGCCGCTGGCCCTGGCCCGTCACGCCACCAGCAAGATTCGCGAGCTGGAAGACCTTGAGGGCGTACTGAGCCTGGGCTTCCGGGGTGAGGCGCTGGCGTCGATCAGCTCGGTGGCGCGCCTGACTCTGACTTCGCGTACCGCCAGTGCTGGCGAAGCTTGGCAGGTCGAGACCGAAGGCCGTGACATGACCCCGCGCGTGCAGCCCGCTGCGCATCCGGTCGGCACTTCGGTGGAAGTACGCGACCTGTTCTTCAATACCCCGGCCCGGCGCAAGTTCCTCAAGGCCGAAAAGACCGAATTCGATCACCTGCAGGAAGTCATTCGCCGTCTGGCCCTGGCCCGCTTCGATGTCGGCTTTCACCTGCGCCACAACGGCAAGAGCATCCTCAGCCTGCATGAGGCACATGACGAAACTGCCCGTGCCCGACGGGTTGGCGCCATCTGCGGCCCAGGCTTCATGGAGCAGGCGCTGCCGATCGACGTCGAGCGCAATGGCCTGAGGCTGTGGGGCTGGGTCGGCCTGCCGACGTTCTCGCGCAGCCAGGCCGATTTGCAGTACTTCTTCGTCAACGGCCGTGCGGTGCGCGACAAGCTCGTCGCCCATGCCGTGCGCCAGGCCTATCGCGACGTGCTGTTCAACGGCCGGCACCCGACCTTCGTGCTGTTCCTCGAACTCGAGCCGAATGGCGTCGACGTCAACGTGCACCCGACCAAGCACGAAGTGCGCTTCCGCGAAGGCCGCTCGGTGCATGACTTCCTCTATGGCACGCTACACCGTGCCCTGGCTGACGTGCGCCCGGAGGATCAACTGGCTGCGCCTGCCGCCGTGCCTGAAGTGCTTCGCCCGACCGGGCAGCAGGTCGGTGAGTTCGGCCCTCAGGGTGAAATGCGCCTGGCCTCGCCAGTGCTCGAACAGCCACAGCATTCCATTTCCAATGGCGGCAGTGGCGCCGGTTACCAGTATCAGTACACGCCGCGCCCTTCGCAGCCGTTGCCGGCTGCCGAGTCCCAGGCGGTCTATCGCGAGTTCTACAAGCCACTGAACAGCGAGGGCGCACCAGCCGCTTCGGCACTGCCGGAAAGCCAGGGTGACATCCCGCCGCTGGGTTATGCCCTGGCCCAGCTCAAGGGCATCTACATCCTCGCCGAGAATGCCGTTGGCCTGGTGCTTGTGGACATGCACGCGGCCCACGAGCGCATCATGTACGAGCGCCTCAAGGTAGCCATGGCCAGCGAAGGCCTCAGCGGCCAGCCGCTGCTGGTGCCGGAAACCCTGGCGCTAAGCCAGCGCGAGGCCGATTGTGCCGAAGAGCATGGCCAGTGGTTCCAGCGCCTGGGCTTCGAGCTGCAGCGCCTGGGCCCCGAGACACTGGCGGTCCGCCAGATCCCGGCGCTGCTCAAGCAGGCCGAGGCCAATCGCCTGGTTCAGGATGTGCTCGCCGACCTGATGGAATACGGCACCAGCGACCGCATCCAGGCGCACCTCAACGAACTGCTCGGCACCATGGCCTGCCACGGCGCCGTGCGCGCCAACCGACGGCTGGCCATCCCCGAGATGAACGCCCTGCTGCGCGACATGGAAAACACCGAGCGCAGCGGCCAGTGCAACCACGGCCGTCCGACCTGGACCCAGATGGGCCTGGACGACCTGGACAAACTATTCCTGCGCGGTCGATGACATGAGCGGCAAACCCCCTGCAATTTTCCTCATGGGCCCGACGGCGGCCGGCAAGACCGACCTCGCCATCGAACTGACCAAGGTCCTGCCCTGCGAGCTGATCAGTGTCGACTCGGCGCTGGTCTATCGTGGCCTGGACATTGGTTCGGCCAAGCCTTCCAAAGAGATTCTGGCGGCCTACCCGCACCGGCTCATCGATATCCGCGACCCGGCTGAAAGCTACTCGGCCGCGCAATTTCGTGCCGACGCCCTGGAAGCGATGGCCGATATCACCGCGCGCGGCAAGATTCCGCTGCTGGTCGGCGGCACCATGCTTTATTACAAGGCGCTGATCGAAGGCCTGGCAGACATGCCGGCGGCCGATGCCGCCGTGCGCGCAGAGCTCGAGGCCCAGGCCGAGGCGCTGGGCCTGGCTGAGTTGCACCGGCAACTCGCAGAAGTCGACCCGGAGTCGGCGGCGCGTATTCACCCCAACGACCCACAGCGGCTGATCCGCGCGCTGGAAGTTTACCGGGTGAGCGGCGAGAGCATGACAGCTCATCGCCAGCGTCAATTCGCGGAAAGTAGCGGCGCAGACGCAGGCGCTAGCGGGCATTTGCCCTATACTGTCGCGAGTTTGGCGATTGCGCCTGCGGATCGTCACATTCTGCATAAGCGAATTGCGTTACGATTTTCACAGATGCTGGAACAGGGCTTCGTCGACGAGGTCCGATCGCTGCGAGCCAGAAGTGACTTGCACGCCGGACTGCCGTCTATACGGGCAGTGGGCTATCGACAGGTCTGGGACTACCTCGACGGCAAGCTGACTGAGAATGAGATGCGCGAACGCGGTATCATTGCCACTCGACAGCTGGCCAAGCGGCAGTTCACCTGGTTGCGTGGCTGGCCTGACGTGCATTGGCTTGACAGCCTGGCCTGCGACAATCTGTCCCGCACCTTGAAATACCTTGGGGCCGTCTCCATATTGAGCTGAGTCCCTGCTGATAGCCGTCTATTCTTGCGAAGGGGCGGCCTGACTTATCAATTTTTCTGATTTTCTATTTATTTATCCTTACAGGAGTGCGGCATATGTCAAAAGGGCATTCGCTACAAGACCCTTACTTGAATCAACTGAGAAAGGAAAAGGTCCCGGTATCGATCTATCTGGTCAACGGGATCAAGCTGCAGGGCTCGATCGAATCCTTCGACCAGTTCGTGGTACTGCTGAAGAACACCGTCAGCCAGATGGTCTACAAGCACGCCATTTCGACCGTAGTTCCGGCCCGTCCGGTCCGCCTGCCAAGCCCGACCGACGGCGAGCACGGCGACAGCGAGCCAGGCAACGCCTGATAGGAGCCTGCATTGTTCTTTGAGCGCCACGGTGGTGGTGAGCGGGCGTTGCTCGTTCACTTGGAAGGTCAGAACCCTGAGGCGCGCGAAGACCCGCAGGAGTTTCAGGAACTGGCACTGTCGGCCGGAGCCGACATCGTCTCGTTGGCCACGGTAGCCAGGCATCAGCCTACGGCCAAATACCTGATTGGCAGCGGCAAGGTCGAGGAATTGCGCGACCTGGTCAAAGCCGAACAGGTAGACCTGGTGATTTTCAATCACACCCTCACGCCCAGTCAGGAACGCAACCTCGAGCGCGTCTTCGAGTGTCGCGTGCTTGACCGTACCGGGCTGATTCTCGACATCTTCGCCCAGCGGGCGCGTACCCATGAAGGCAAGCTGCAGGTCGAACTGGCCCAGCTCGACCACATGAGCACGCGGCTGGTGCGCGGTTGGACCCACCTTGAGCGGCAGAAGGGTGGTATCGGCCTGCGTGGCCCGGGTGAAACCCAGCTGGAAACCGACCGCCGTCTGCTGCGGGTACGCATCCGCCAGATCAAGGGGCGCCTGGAGAAGGTGCGCAGCCAGCGCGAGCAGGCCCGTCGTGGCCGCAAGCGCGCGGATATCCCTTCGGTTTCTTTGGTTGGCTACACCAACGCCGGCAAGTCCACACTGTTTAATGCCCTGACCGAATCCGAGGTGTACGCGGCCGATCAGCTGTTCGCCACGCTCGACCCGACCTTGCGCCGGCTCGAACTGGCCGACCTGGGGCCGATCGTGCTGGCGGACACCGTGGGCTTCATTCGCCACCTGCCGCACAAGCTGGTCGAGGCATTTCGGGCTACGCTCGAAGAGTCGAGCAACTCGGACCTGCTGCTGCATGTGATCGACGCCCATGAGCCAGAGCGCATGGAGCAGATCGAGCAAGTGCTGGCCGTGTTGGGAGAGATCGGTGCCGAAGGCTTGCCGATCCTCGAGGTCTATAACAAACTCGACCTGCTCGAAGATGTCGAGCCGCAGATCCAGCGCGATGCCGATGGCAAGCCGCAGCGGGTCTGGGTGTCGGCACGAGATGGACGTGGCCTGGAGCTGGTCGGCCAGGCGATTGCCGAGTTGCTGGGGGATGATCTGTTTGTCGGTACCCTTTGCCTGGAGCAGCGTTTTGCCCGCTTGCGCGCGCAATTCTTTGCCCTGGGTGCCGTGCGAAGTGAAGAGCATGACGAAGAAGGGCGCAGCCTGCTGAGTGTTCGGCTGCCCAGGGTCGAGTTGAATCGCCTGGTCAGTCGTGAAGGCATGGAGCCGCAAGTGTTTGTCGAGCAACACACTTTGCAATAAATGCCCGGTGAGGTCGCCGGGCAGCAGTGGCAGGCATTCTGTAGCATTGGACGGCGCGCCGTGGGCGCGTCTTTGCTTTATCAGATGGAGAGCGCTATGGCTTGGAACGAGCCGGGTGGCAACTCGAACAATCAGGATCCCTGGGGCGGCCGTCGCGGTGGCGGCGGTGGTGGCGACAAGAAGGGTCCGCCGGATCTGGACGAGGCCTTCCGCAAGCTGCAGGACAGCCTGAACGGCATGTTCGGCAGTGGCAAGAAACGTGGCGGCGGTGACCGCAATGTCGGCAAGGGTGGCGGCTATGGTCTGCTGGGCATTGGCCTGGCGGTGCTTGCTGCAATCTGGCTGTACAGCGCCGTGTACGTGGTCGACGAACAGGAGCAGGCCGTGGTGCTGCGCTTCGGCAAGTACTATGAGACGGTCGGTCCCGGCCTGAACATCTACTTCCCGCCAATCGATCGCAAGTACATGGAAAACGTCACGCGCGAGCGTGCCTACACCAAGCAGGGGCAGATGCTCACCGAAGACGAGAACATCGTCGAGGTGCCGCTGACCGTCCAGTACAAGATCAGCAACCTGCAGGACTTCGTGCTTAACGTCGACCAGCCTGAGGTCAGCCTGCAGCATGCGACCGACAGCGCCCTGCGCCACGTGGTGGGTTCCACCTCGATGGACCAGGTGTTGACCGAGGGCCGTGAGCAGATGGCCGTGGATATCCGCGAGCGCCTGCAGCGCTTCCTCGACAACTACCGCACCGGTATCACCGTCACCCAGGTCAACGTACAGAGCGCGGCAGCCCCGCGTGAAGTGCAGGAAGCCTTCGACGACGTGATTCGCGCCCGCGAAGACGAGCAGCGTGCCCGCAACCAGGCCGAGTCCTACGCCAATGGCGTGGTGCCGGAAGCCCGCGGTCAGGCCCAGCGCATCATCGAGGACGCCAACGGTTACCGCGACGAAGTCATCGCCCGCGCCAAGGGTGAGGCTGATCGCTTCACCAAGCTGGTCGCCGAGTACCGCAAGGCCCCTGACGTGACCCGTCAGCGCCTGTACCTGGAGACCATGCAAGAGGTCTACAGCAATACCAGCAAGGTTCTGGTCACGGCCAAGGACGGGCAGAACAACCTGCTCTACCTGCCGCTGGACAAGATGGTCGAAGGCAGCCGCAACGCGTCCGCGCCAAGCACCAGCGTCAGCCCGTCGGTCAACGATGCGGCCGCGCGTGCCGCGCAGGACTTGCAACAGCAACAGCAGCCACTGCGCACTAGGGAGAGCCGCTGATGAGCAACCGATCGCTGATCGCCCTGATCGCCGCCGTGGTTCTGGCCATTGTGGCCTGGAACAGCTTCTACATCGTGTCCCAGACCGAGCGTGCGGTACTGCTGCGCTTCGGTAAGGTGGTCCAGGCGGATGTCCAGCCGGGCCTGCACGTGAAGATTCCGTACGTGAACCAGGTACGCAAGTTCGACGCACGTCTGATGACCCTCGACGCCCCGACCCAGCGGTTCCTGACCCTGGAGAAGAAGGCGGTGATGGTCGACGCCTATGCCAAGTGGCGCGTCAAGGATGCCGAGCGCTTCTACACCGCCACTTCCGGCATGAAGCAGATCGCCGACGAGCGTCTGTCGCGTCGTCTGGAAAGCGGCCTGCGTGACCAGTTCGGTAAGCGCACCCTGCACGAGGTGGTTTCCGGTGAACGTGACGCGCTGATGGCTGACATCACCGCATCGCTGAACCGCATGGCCAGCAAGGAGCTGGGTATCGAGGTGGTCGACGTGCGCGTCAAGGCCATCGACCTGCCGAAGGAAGTCAACCGCAGCGTGTTCGACCGCATGAGCACCGAGCGTGAGCGTGAAGCCCGCGAGCACCGCGCCAAAGGTAACGAGTTGGCCGAAGGTATTCGCGCCGATGCCGACCGTCAGCGCCGTGTACTGCTGGCTGAAGCCTACCGCGAAGCGGAAGAGACTCGCGGTGACGGCGACGCTCAGTCGGCCGCCATCTACGCCAAGGCCTACACCCAGGACGCCGATTTCTATGCGTTCTACCGTAGCCTTCAGGCGTACCGCGACAGCTTCTCGAGCAAGAGCGACGTGCTGGTGCTGGACGCGAAGAACGAGTTCTTCCGCTTCCTGGACAAGAGCAAGCCGTGATGCTCAGGCCCTGATTTTCATGCAGCGCCGCCCCGCCTGGCAGCTAAAACACCAGGCGGGGTGCATCCTGAATGAAAAGGGGTGTATGATGAGGCAGCCGGGAAATTTCCCGGCTTTTTTGCGTCTGCAAGGTTGATTGGCAAATCGCCAGTTGACGGTTTGGTCAGGTCGCAAGGCAATTCGAGGGTATCGGGTACGGTGGCTGCGCTGGGATCAGTGCTGCCCGCTGCTGTGCGCGATACCGGCTTTACTGACGGCTCGCCAGCTGGCAAGCCGCCCGGACCAGAGGGGAAATGGCGTAATGGCAACGGTAGACCGCTGGCTGCTGCCAGATGGCATCGAGGAAGTACTGCCACCTGAGGCTGCGCGCATCGAGATCGCGCGCCGCCAGGTGTTGGACCTGTTCCAGAGTTGGGGCTACGAGCTGGTCGTCACCCCGCATATCGAGTACCTGGAGTCGCTGCTCACCGGCGCCGGCCAGGACCTGGATCAGCGCACCTTCAAGGTTGTCGACCCGCAGTCGGGCCGCCTGATGGGCTTCCGCGCCGACTTCACCCCGCAGGTGGCGCGCATCGACGCCCACACTCTGCGCCGTGAAGGCCCGAGCCGCCTGTGCTACGCCGGCAGCGTGCTGCACGCCCAGCCGCGTGCCCTGTCCACCTCGCGCAGCCCGATTCAGCTGGGTGCCGAGCTGTACGGCGACGCCAGCCCGACCAGCGATGTCGAAGTCATCAGCCTGATGCTCGCCACGCTGCAGCTGACCGACGTTGCCGATGTGCACATGGATCTTGGTCACGTCGGCATCTACCGCGGCCTGGCCCGTGCCGCCGGCCTGTCGGGCGCGGTCGAGCAGCAGCTGTTCGACGCCCTGCAGCGCAAGTCGGTCGATGAAGTGCAGGCACTGACTGCCGACCTGCCGAAGGACCTGGGCAACATGCTGCGCGCCCTGGTCGAACTGTGCGGCGGCCGTGAAGTGCTGGCCGAGGCCCGCGTGCGCCTGGGCCGTGCCCCGGCCAGCGTTCTGGCGGCGCTCGACGACCTGCTGGCGATCGCTGATCGCCTGGCGTCGCGCTTCCCGGACCTGCCGCTGTACTTCGACCTCGGTGAGCTGCGCGGTTACAACTACCACACCGGCGTGGTGTTCGCCGTGTTCGTCCCGGGCGAAGGTCAATCGATCGCCCAGGGCGGCCGCTATGACGACATCGGCGCCGACTTTGGCCGGGCACGCCCGGCCACCGGTTTCTCCACGGATTTGAAGACCCTGGTCACACTGGGGCGAGCGGAGGTCGTATTGCCAACTGGCGGCATCTGGATGCCGGACAGTGGCGACGCGGCCCTCTGGCAGCAGGTCTGCCAGTTGCGCAACGAGGGCCAGCGTGTGGTCCAGGCTCTGCCTGGCCAGCCGTTGAGTGCTGCTCTCGAGGCGGATTGTGATCGGCAATTGATTCAGCAAGACGGGCGCTGGCAGGTTCTGCCGCTGGCCCAGTGAGTTTCTGCGTCGGCAAAGGCCGGCAACCAAGTTTGCGTGAATGAGGACCAATGTAATGGGTAAGAATGTCGTCGTCCTGGGCACCCAGTGGGGTGATGAGGGCAAAGGCAAGATCGTCGATCTGCTGACCGAACATGCTGCCGCCGTAGTGCGCTACCAAGGTGGCCACAACGCGGGCCACACCCTGGTGATCAACGGTGAGAAAACCGTTCTGCACCTGATTCCCTCGGGCATCCTGCGTGAAGGCGTACAGTGCCTGATCGGCAACGGCGTGGTCGTTGCGCCGGACGCCCTGATGCGTGAAATCACCAAGCTGGAAGAGAAGGGCGTACCGGTGCGCGAACGCCTGCGCATCTCCCCGGCGGCGCCGCTGATCCTGTCGTACCACGTGGCCCTGGACCAGGCCCGTGAAAAAGCCCGTGGCGAAGCCAAGATCGGCACCACCGGCCGTGGCATCGGCCCAGCCTACGAAGACAAGGTTGCACGCCGCGGCCTGCGCGTCGGCGACCTGTTCCACCGCGAGCGTTTCGCTGCCAAGCTGGGTGAGCTGCTGGACTACCACAACTTCCAGCTGGTGAACTACTACAAAGAGCCGGCCATCGACTTCCAGCAGACCCTGGACGAGTGCATGGCCTACGCCGAGCAGCTCAAGCCGATGATGCTCGATGTCACCGCCGAGCTGCACAACCTGCGTCGCGCTGGCAAGGACATCATGTTCGAAGGTGCCCAGGGCTCGCTGCTGGACATCGACCACGGTACCTACCCGTACGTCACCAGCTCCAACACCACCGCTGGCGGCATCTCCACCGGTTCCGGCGTTGGCCCGATGTACCTGGACTACATCCTGGGCATCACCAAGGCCTACACCACTCGCGTTGGTTCCGGTCCGTTCCCGACCGAACTGTTCGACGAGACCGGCGCCACCCTGGCCAAGCGTGGTCACGAATTCGGTTCGACCACTGGCCGTGCCCGTCGTTGCGGCTGGTTCGATGCCGTCATCCTGCGTCGCGCCATCGACGTCAACAGCATCTCGGGCATCTGCCTGACCAAGCTGGACGTGCTGGACGGCCTGGAAACCATCAACATCTGCGTTGGCTACAAGAACGAGAACGGTGCCGTCATCGACGCGCCTTCCGATGCCGACAGCTACATCGGCCTGGAGCCGGTGTACGAAGAGATGCCAGGCTGGAGCGAATCGACCCTGGGCGTGAAAACCCTGGAAGAGCTGCCACAAGCTGCGCGTAACTACATCAAGCGCATCGAAGAGCTGGTAGGCGCGCCGATCGACATCATTTCGACCGGCCCGGACCGCAACGAGACCATCGTCCTGCGTCATCCGTTCGCCTGATCTGCCCTCCAGGCTGATCTGACGCCGCGGTCCTGAAAAAGGACCGCGGCGTTTTCATTTGTGGCGCAGGCCTGGCGCATTGCTAGACCTTGGCGTTTATCCCTGCTGTGTACGGCACAACCCTTGCTGTAAGAAGTTTCTGTAGATGCCATCAAAATAGTGGCGCCAGAAAACACGAGGGTTACACCGTGTCTGCCATCCTTTCACTGTTACGAAGCCGCCTCTTGCGGCCTGTGTTTGTTGCCCTTGGTATCGCCCTTTTGGTGCAGGTGCTGGTTGCCGTTGCGCTGACCCGCAGCACCGTGACGGCCTTGGAGGCCGACTTGGGCGAGCGCCTGGGCAAAGACAGCCGCCAGCTCGCCGGCGAGCTGGAGCAGGCCGGCCAGGACGTGCGCGGGGGGCTCGAGAGCCTTTCCAGCAGCACTCGCCAGCGCCTGAGCGCAGGCCTATCCGCGCGGTTGCAGGACGAACAGCAGCAGCTGCGCGCCACCCTGGAGAAAAACCTCAAGGACTCGGCCAACGACATGGCCGAGCTGCTGGCCTCGGTTGCCCCGCGGGCGATCTGGGATAACGATGTGCCGATGCTCTCCGACTTCGCCCGTCGCGCCCAGCGCAACCCCAACGTGCTGTTTGTGATCTATGACGATGCGCAGGGCCAGCACTTGACCCGCTATTTGAACCGGCAGAACCCGATCAACCAGGCTTTGATCGAGAAGGGCCAGGGCGAGCGAGCGCTGGACAAGGTGCTCGAAGCCGCGCGTCGCGATCCTTCGGTGTATTTCGTCGAAGCTTCGATCAACCCCAATGGTGCCGAGATCGGCAAAGTCCTGATGGGTGTTTCCACCGCCGGCGTCGACCAGGAACTCAAAGCCCTCGACCAGCGCTTCAGTGCCCTGATCGCCAGCGGCGAGCAACTGGTTGGCGATAGCTTGGGTGCTGCGGCCGCCGACAGTGGCAAGGCCCTGCGTGAACGCCTGGAAGCCGCGCAGGCCAGCGCTACCGCGATGCAGGCCAATACTGCGCAGACTGTGCGCGATGCGGCTGCCGAGCTGCGTTGGCGGATTGGCCTGGGCCTGGTGGTGGTTGGCCTGGGTGTGCTGCTGGTGGTGGCCGTGGTGCTAGGCCGTCGCGTGCTCAGCAAACTACGCCTGCTGATCGCTGCGCTCAATGACCTGGCTGCAGGCGAAGGCGACCTGACCAAGCGCGTGACCCTCGACAGCCGCGACGAGATCGGCGACATGGCTTCGGCGGTCAACCGCTTCGTCGACAAGCTGCAGCCCATCGTCCGCGAGGCCGGCGAGGTGGCCCAGCGCACCGGCGTCGAGATCGGCACCATGGCCCAGCGCAATGCCGGTGCCGATGCGGCGGCGGCGTTGCAGCGCGACGAAGTGGCCGCCAGTCTGCGCGACCTGTCGAGCATGGCTGACGAGGCCCAGGCTGAAAGCCATGCCATGCAGGCGGCGTTGCAGCAGGTAGTGGACATTCGCCAGGCAACCGACGAGAACAGCCGTTCCTCGACGCAACTGGCGAGCCTGATCGAGAACCTTGCCGGGCAGGTGGAGACCGGCTCGCAGGTGATCGAACGCCTGGCCAAGCAGAGCGAACAGATCGAAGTGGTGCTGACTGTCATCCATGGCATCGCCGAGCAGACCAACCTGCTGGCCCTCAACGCCGCAATCGAAGCCGCACGCGCTGGCGAAACGGGCCGCGGGTTTGCCGTAGTGGCCGATGAAGTACGCGCCCTGGCGAGCAAGACCCAAAGCTCTACCGGCGACATTCAGGCGCACATCGCCGCCCTGCAGAAAGGTGCCAAGGAGGCAGTGGCGACCATCAGCCAGGCCGGGCTCAAGGCCAGCGAAGGGCTGTTGGTGTTGCGTGACAACGAGCGGCGCCAGCAGTCGGTGCAGGCCGCCGTGGAGCAGGTGCACGCGGCCATCGGCCTGGCGACCCGCGCTGCTGAGCAGCAGGCCAGCGGCGCGCAGGCAGTGCGCGGGCGGGTGGAGAACATTCATGCCCAAGCCGAACGCTCGGCCGAAGTGGTGATGCAGACCACCGCCAGCAGCAAGGTGCTGGATGACTTGGCGGCCCAATTGCGCGCCAGTCTTGGGCAGTTCAGGGCTTGATCCTTGCTTCGTTTCTAAAAAACGGCGCGATCCTATGGGAGCCGCGCTTGCCGGCGATGGGCCGCTAAGCGGCCCCATGATTTCAAGGTTGCTGCATAAATTGCCGGGGCCGCTTCGCGCCCCATCGCCGGCAAGCGCGGCTCCCACAAGGATCGCGCCAGCTTGAACAAATCAAGCAAGAAAGAATCTCCCGCAGCGAGTCATGTTGCTAAGCTGTCAGCGTCACATGACAAAGGGAGTTGCTCATGTCCACCCAGCTGGTCGCCGCCCAGGCCGACCTCGATTTTCTCCATAGTGCCAGCGTACAGCTCACTGCCCCGATGAGCGCCCTGCAAGCCTACTGCGCCATGACCTCGGATGTGCCAGGCTGGCTGGCCAGGGCCTTCCGCATTCGTGACTTCATCTCGCGTCGTTTCAATGTCGCCGATATCCATGGCTTCTCTCCCCGCGATCCAGGGCATGTGCCGGCTGTAGGTGAGTATCTGGACTTCTTCACCGTCGAGGCCATCAGCGATCTGCAACTGGTGCTGACTTCGCGTGATACGCACCTGGCGGTGATGGTCTGTATGGAGGTGGATGGGCTGCGCTTGAAAGTGACCACGTCGGTGCGGTGTTTCAACGCCTTTGGCCGGCTATACATGCTGCCGGTTGGCCAGGTGCATGGCTTCATCGTGCGTCGGATGCTGGCGAATTTGTAGGCAGCGCTGAATGTGAGGGTGAAACATTCATTTACTTGATCAAGCCTGCATCTTCGTCAAAATTGTAGGAAATTTCCCAAATAGGTCCCGCTAGAATGTTTTCTGTTGCAGCGCTAGACACAGGGAGCTAGTGTCGATCGGGCCTGAAGGCACTCGGCAAACTTCGCCGCTTTCTTCAGGAACAACCTCAGGACGGCGATGTCGGGGCATCGTCGTTATCAGCCCAATCTTTACCAAGGAGAGGTAAACATGGCTTTCGATGCTTATATTCAAATCGCGGAAATCACTGGCGAAGCGCTGGACGAGCAGTACGCCAACTGGATCGAAATCATCGGCTACAAGTTCGGTGCAAACCAGAGTACCTCTGCCACCGCAAGCTCAGCGGGCGGCGCATCATCAGGCCGCACCACGCTCACCAACTTTACCTTCACCAAATACCTGGACAGTGCTAGCTGCAAGCTGCTGGAGGCTAGCTGTGCCGGGCAGCACCTGAAGGAGGTGAAGCTCGTGCTGTGTCGTGCTGGTGGCGATAAGCTCAAGTACTACGAAGTCGTCCTCGAGGAAGTGATCATCGCCGACTATGCCCAGAGCGCCAGCGCTGGGGTGCCAGTGGAAGTCGTGCAGCTTAACTACGGGCGCATCAAGACGACCTACACGCGGCAGAAACGCCTTGACGGCAGTGCCGGCGGCAACGTCACGGGTGGTTGGGACCGCATCAACAACAAGAAGTATGCGTGAGGTACGACCATGTCCGAGGCGCGCAGCTTCATTAATCCGCAAGCGCAGTCGTATGAGTCGCTGAAGGCCGATACGCCCATGAACGCGAATCAGCGGGCCAAGTTTGATGTGTTGAATGCGCATGTCGTCAACACTGTTGTTTTCCCTGGGGAGCTGATAATCATGGGTGACCCAAGCACGCCGTCCTGTACTGCTCATGAGGCATTTCTCATGGGTAAGGCGTTAGGTATACACCTCGACATCGAATTGAGCGGCGGTGGCTTTGACGGGTTCCTTCTGGAGAATTTTGAGTTGCTGCAGAGCTTGCTGTCTCGTGCTTCCATCGGCGCTGGTACAGCTAGTGACGCTTGGAGCAAGCATCTTGAAGCTATCAAGAAAACGTTAGAGGAAATAGAACAGCTACACCGGAATTACTTGCATCAAGGCACGTTGAAAGCTCGTAATGAATTCTACTCGAAGCGTACAGCGCTGTTTTTGAAGTTGGAGGCGCAGCTAGATAGTATGGCTGCGTATGGGTCAGGGTTACGCAATCGGGGCAAAATCAAGCATGCGCTGGATATATCTACCAAAAGATTTCTTCACGGTGGTGAGATTAAAGGCTATGCAGCAAAAATATCTGGCGTGGCTAAGGCGGCTAATTGGGTAAAAAAAGGTACATATTTAGGCATGGCACTTGATGTGGCGTCAACCGAACTGTCAATTCGTAACGCGTGCGTGCTTGGGCGGGAGGAGGAGTGTAGAGAGGCCAACTATGTGGAGAGGAGTTCGCTCGTTGGTGGCTTGGGGCTGGGAGGAGTTGGTGGATATGTCGGGGGAGTCTTGGGGCCAATCGCATGTGTTGCTGTAGGTATACCCACCGGTGGAACGGCAACTTTCGCATGTGCGGTATTGGGGGGAGCGGCTGGAGGTATTGCTGGTGGTGGGTTTGGTGAGACTTTGGGAGAAAGAGTGGGGGAGATTTTGTATGAGGCAGTGCGATGAGTAACTTGCACCTCGCAGTGCTTGGTGTGTTTGTAATTATTTCGCCTTTTCTGATGTTTGGTGTGTGGATATTCGTTGCGCATCGATATCTGGATCGTATCGAATCAATCCTGTCAAATAGCCGAATGGTGGCTGTGAACAGAGAAATATATTCTCATGCTGGGCTGCTAGGGAAAGTCATGCGGCTAGGGTCAATTTCCGCAATGCTATCTATGAAATATTTTAGCGTTCGGAAGGGGCTATTGGATAGCAATGATATTGCAAAGGCACCCGCCGACCTGCAGAGGCTGTTAGTGCGTTTGTGGGCTGTACAAATTTTGCTGATTGCACTGATTGTTCTGTTTTTTGTTTGGATAGAGTACTTGCGGTGAGCTCGTGTGTGTCGTTCGAAAGTCCAGGCTGCTCGCCAGCCTGGATTTGGTCTCAAGCCTTGTTCAAATACATCCGCGTAGTCAGCAAATACACCGGCAACCCCGACACCACAATCAACAGCGCCGCATAAGGCGCCGCCGCTGCAAACTCGACGTTGGCGGTATGCGCCCAGACCTCGGTGGCCAGAGTGGTCATGCCCGTCGGGCTGAGCAGCAGGGTAGCGGTCAGCTCCTTCATGGCATCAAGGAACACCAGCGCAAACGCCGCCGCCAGCGCCGGGAAGATGATCGGCAGGGTCACCCGGCAGAACGCCGCAAAACTGCTGGCGCCCAAGGTGCGGGCTGCTTCTTCGAGTGTCGGCGAGGCCTTGTTCAACGCGGTACGCACCGGCGCCTGGGCCAGCGGCAGGAACAGCAGCGCATAGGCCAGCAGCAACAGTGCGGTGGTCTGGTACAGCGCCGGCACGTAGTGCAGCGAGAACACCACCAGCGTCAGCGCGATCACCAGGCCGGGCAGGGCGTGCAACAGGTACGGCAGGCGCTCGGCCCAGATCGCCAGGCGGCCTTTGTAGCGCACCACCAGGAAGCTGACCGGCAGGGCCAGCAGCACGCAGAAACCTGCGCCACCCAGCGACACCGACAGCGAAGTCAGCAATGCTTTACTGATCGCCGCCACCGGGAAGGCCGCCGACGAACCCACGCTCAGCCAGTAACCCAGCATCGCCAGCGGAATGCCGCTGCCGAGAATCGCCAGGCCCAGGCAGAACAGCTGCGCCAACGGCATCCAGCCACGCAGGCGCACCGGCTGGCCGCGACGCGCCACGCCCTGGCCGATACGCACATGGCGAGCCTTGCCGCGCACGCGCAGTTCCAGCCACAGCATCAGCAGGCACAGCGCCAGCAGCACGGCCGAGAGCATCGCCGCGTTGGCGTTGCTGAACTCCAGTTCGAATTGCTGGTAGATCGCCGTGGTGAAGGTCTGCAGGCCGAGGATCGACAGCGCGCCGAACTCGACCAGCATGTGCAGGGCGATCAGCAGTGCGCCGCCCAGCATCGACGGCCACAGCAGCGGCAGGGTGATCTTGCGGAAGACGCCCCAGCGGCTGTAACCCAGGGTGCGTGCCGACTCTTCAAGTGAGGTGTCGAGGTTGCGCAGAGTCGCCGCCACCGGCAGGAACACCAGTGGGTACTTGGACAGTGCCATGACCAGGATCGCCCCGCCGAGGCCTTCGAAGTCCGAGCTCAGTGACACCCAGGTGAAGCTGCTGACGAATGACGGCACCGCGAACGGCAGGCACAGCACCACGCCCCATAGCCGGCGGCCGGGCAGGTTGCTGCGCTCGAGCAGCCAGGCCAGGGCCAGGCCGACCACCATGCATGCCAGCGTCACCCCGGCCATCAGCATCAGGGTGTTCTTCATCAACCCCCAGACGAACGGGCGCCAGAGCAGGTGCAGGGCTTCGCGCCAGCCAGCCTCCCAGGCTTTCATGGCGACGTACAGCAGCGGCAGCAAGCTCATCGCCACCAGGAACAGCACAGGCAGCAGCACCCAGATCGAGGGGCGCTTGCGGCGCGGCACGAAACGTACCTGCGCCGGCTCGGACAGGGCGGCGGTCATCAGAGCAGGCCGACCTCGCGTTCAAGCTCCAGCGCTTCCTCGGCATTGCCCAGGTCGGCTGGCGAGATCTTCGGCGGGCGCAAGTCTTCGAACGGCTTCAGGCCACGGTCGGAGACCATGCCCTTGTGCAGCGGGTATTCGGCGGTGGTCTGGGTGATCACGCGCTGGCCTTCTTCGCTGGCCATCCAGTTGAGCAGGGCCTGGGATTCTTTCGGGTGCTTGCTGGCCTTGACCACGGCGGCGCCGGAGATGGTGACCAGATTGCCGGCATCGCCATCGGCCAGGTAATAGAGCTTGGTGTCGAGCTTGCCGCGCTCACGCTGCAGCGCATACCAGTAGTAGTTGTTCACCAGTACCGCAGCGACTTCACCTTTTTCCACGGCCTTGAGGGCGACCATGTTGTTGGTGTAGGTCTTGCCGAAGGCCTTCAGGCCGGTCAGCCATTCTTCGGTGGCTTCACGCCCGTGCATCTTCAGGATGGCCACGGCCTGTTCCTGGAAGGCGCCGCTGGTCGGTACATAGCCGACGCGCCCTTCCCACTCCGGGTTGGCGAAATCCATGACCGTGGTCGGCAGATCTTTCTCGTCGACCTTCTTCGGGTTGAACACCACGATGCGGGTGCGGGCGGTGATGCCCATCCAGGTACCGTTGGCGCCTACGTACTCCGGGGGCACCATGCTCGCGGTGGCATCGTCGATCTTCGCCAGCAGACCCAGCTCACCCAGGTTGTTCAGCGGTGGAGACTCTTCGGTATAGATGATGTCGGCTGGCGAGCGGTCGCCTTCCTCGATGATCTGGCTGGCCAGCTGGTTGCTGCTGCCCTTGCGGATATTGATGTGGATACCGGTCTTGGCCTCGTAGGCCTTGGCGATGGCTTCGCCGATTTCCTTGTGCTGGCCGTTGTACATGGTCAGCGTGACCGGTTCGTCTGCCAGGGCGGCCGGAGCGCCGATCACCAGGCTCAGAACTGCGGCAGCCAGGGTGCGCATCAGCGGTTGCGGGCGGATCGTCATGCGGGTACTTCCTCGCTTACGGCTACATATTCGGAAACAATGGTAAACGAAATCGTTTCTCAAGTGGCCGGGTGACGAGAAATTCATCGGCAGACAAACGTGTAATGCCGGGGCTGCGAGGGGAGTAGGGAGGGGGATACAAAAAACGCAGGCAAGAAAAAACCCACTAGCAAGCTAGTGGGTTTTTGTATGGTGCCCAGGAGAAGACTCGAACTTCCACGACCTTGCGGTCACTGATACCTGAAACCAGCGCGTCTACCAATTCCGCCACCTGGGCAAAGCTTTACATCATCTGGAGAAGGCGACTATCGTTCGCTTTCACACAGTAGTAACAGATCCTTGGTCATCTGTTACTTGAAAATATTTGGTGCCCAGGAGAAGACTCGAACTTCCACGACCTTGCGGTCACTGATACCTGAAACCAGCGCGTCTACCAATTCCGCCACCTGGGCACACATTCGAGATAAAAGATGCTTTACAGCGCCGCTCATCTCTACTACAACTTCGGGCTTGTCCGTCGTTGTGGTGCGCACTATACGGACGGTCCGGAGGGCTGTAAACCCCCCAAGCGAAAAAAATTTCAAAAAATTCAACTTGTTGATTCCGAAGGCCTATTGCCCCTCTCTATACACAGCAGCGGGGGCTGTCCAAGGCTGACATTTCCGGTTTCAATACGCACATGCCAGAATTCCTATCTATATACCCCAAGGTGAACCCCTTCTGATGGCCGATTGGCAATCCCTCGATCCCGAGGCCGCTCGCGAAGCGGAAAAATACGACAACCCCATTCCCAGCCGTGAGCTGATCCTGCAGCGCCTCGCCGACCGTGGCGAACCGGCCGCGCGCGAGGAGCTGGCGGCAGAGTTCGGTCTCTATGAAGAAGACCAGATCGAAGCCCTGCGTCGCCGCCTGCGGGCCATGGAGCGTGACGGCCAGCTTATCTATACCCGGCGCGGCACTTATGCCCCGGTAGACAAACTGGACCTGATCTGTGGCCGTGTCTCCGGCCACCGTGACGGCTTTGGCTTCCTTATCCCCGATGACGGCAGCGACGACCTGTTCCTCAGCCCGTCGCAGATGCGCCTGGTGTTCGACGGCGACCGCGGCCTGGCCCGCGTCTCGGGCGTCGACCGCCGTGGCCGTCGCGAAGGCGTGCTGGTCGAAGTCATCTCCCGCGCCCATGAAAGCGTGGTCGGCCGCTACTTCGAAGAAGGCGGCATCGGCTACGTGACCCCGGATAACCCGAAGATCCAGCAGGAAGTGCTGGTGACCGCCGGGCGTAACGGTGGTGCCAAGATCGGCCAGTTCGTCGAGATCAAGATCACCCACTGGCCTACCCCGCGCTTCCAGCCGCAGGGCGATGTGGTCGAGGTGATCGGCAACTACATGGCGCCGGGCATGGAAATCGACGTTGCCCTGCGCAGCTACGACATTCCCCATGTCTGGCCCAACGATGTGGTCAAGGAGGCGCGCAAGTTCCGCTCCGAAGTCGAAGAGAAGGACAAAGAGAAGCGCATCGACCTGCGTCACCTGCCGTTCGTCACCATCGACGGCGAGGATGCCCGCGACTTCGATGACGCCGTCTACTGCGAACCGCTGGGCAAGCTGCGCATGTTCTCTGGCGGCTGGCGCCTGTATGTGGCCATCGCCGACGTCTCCAGCTACGTACGCCTGGGCTCGGCCCTGGACAACGAAGCCCAGCAGCGCGGCAACTCGGTGTACTTCCCCGAGCGCGTGGTGCCGATGCTCCCCGAAGAGCTGTCCAACGGCCTGTGCTCGCTGAACCCGCATGTCGATCGCCTGGCCATGGTCTGTGAAATGACCATGAACAAAGCCGGCCAGATGGTCGACTATCAGTTCTACGAAGGCGTTATCCACTCCCACGCCCGCCTGACCTACAACAAGGTCAGCAGCATGCTCGAACATGCCCGTACCCGTGAGGGCAAGGCGCTGCGCGAGGAGTACAAGGAGGTCCTGCCGGACCTGAAGAACCTGTACAACCTGTACAAGGTGCTGCTGGATGCCCGTCACGCCCGGGGTGCCATCGACTTCGAGACCCAGGAAACCCGCATCATCTTCGGTGACGAGCGCAAGATCGCGGAAATCCGCCCGACCGTGCGCAACGATGCCCACAAGCTGATCGAAGAATGCATGCTGGCGGCCAACGTCGCTACCGCTGCGTTCCTGCAGAAGCACGAAGTGCCAGCCCTGTATCGCGTGCACGACGGCCCGCCGCCGGAGCGCCTGGAAAAACTGCGTGCCTTCCTCGGCGAGCTGGGCCTGAGCCTGCACAAGGGCAAGGACCCGTCGCCGAAGGACTACCAGGCCCTGCTGGCGAGCATCGCCGGGCGCCCGGACTTCCACCTGATCCAGACCGTGATGCTGCGCTCGCTGAGCCAGGCGGTGTACAGCACCGACAACAACGGCCACTTCGGCTTGAACTACGAGGCGTACACCCACTTCACCTCGCCGATCCGCCGTTACCCGGACCTGCTGGTGCACCGCGCCATCCGCAGCATCATCCGTTCCAAGGTCGACACCCCGCACGTCAAACGTGCTGGCGCCATGAGCATCCCCAAGGCGCGTATCTACCCGTACGACGTGAACGCCCTCGACCAGCTCGGCGAGCAGTGCTCGATGACCGAGCGCCGCGCCGACGAAGCCACCCGTGACGTAGTCAACTGGCTCAAGTGCGAGTTCATGAAGGATCGCGTGGGCGAAACCTTCCCGGGTGTGATCACCGCGGTCACGGGTTTCGGCCTGTTCGTCGAACTGACCGACATCTATGTGGAAGGCCTGGTGCACGTCAGTGCGCTGCCGGGCGATTACTACCACTTCGACCCGGTGCACCACCGCCTGTCGGGCGAGCGTACCGGACGCAGCTTCCGCCTGGGCGACACCATCGAGGTCAAGGTCATGCGCGTCGACCTCGACGAGCGCAAGATCGACTTCGAAGTCTCCGAGCAGCAGCTCAATGCGCCGATTGGCCGCAAGGGGCGTGGTGCTGCCGCGCCAGCTGCCGAGAAGTCCGAAAAGTCCGAGCCAGCGGTCGAAGCCAAGGCCACGCCTAAGCCGCGCAGCCGCAAGAGCGAGACTGCCGAGGCGTACTTCCCGAAAGACGCCGTGCAGCGCAACGCCGAAGTGCGCAAGAGCCGTGAAATGAAAAAGGCGCTGATGAGCGAGGCGCGCACCAGCGGCCACGCCAGCAGCAAGTCGGACAAGGGCGGCAAACCGTCCGGCAAGCCGACCAAGCACCGTAAAGGCCCGCCGAAATCCGGCGCGCCACGCAAGAGCAAGAACAAGTCATGAGTCAGCTGGAAAAGATCTACGGCGTGCACGCCGTGCAGGCACTGCTGCAGCACCATCCGAAGCGGGTCAAGCAGATCTGGCTGTCGGAAGGGCGCAGCGAGCCGCGCATCCAGGCGCTGCTGGAGCTGGCCGCAGAAAACCGCGTGCCGGTCGGCCAGGCCGAGCGCCGTGAGCTGGATGCCTGGGTCGAAGGCGTGCACCAGGGCGTGGTTGCCGAGGTGAGCCCGAGCCAGGTGTGGGGCGAGTTGATGCTCGAGGAGCTGCTCGAGCGCAGTGAAACCCCACCGCTGATCCTGGTGCTGGATGGCGTGACCGACCCGCACAACCTTGGCGCTTGCCTGCGCACCGCCGATGCGGCCGGCGCCACGGCGGTGATCGTGCCCAAGGACAAGTCGGCCACCCTGACGCCGGTAGTGCGCAAGGTGGCCTGCGGTGCGGCGGAGGTGATTCCGCTGGTCGCCGTGACCAACCTGGCGCGCACGCTGGAGAAACTGCAGCAGCGTGGCCTGTGGGTGGTGGGTACCGCTGGCGAGGCTGAGCAGGAGATCTACCAGCAGGACCTGACCGGCCCGCTGGTGATGATCATGGGCGCGGAAGGCAAGGGCATGCGCCGGCTGACCCGCGAGCATTGCGACTTCCTGGTGAAGTTGCCGATGAGCGGTAGCGTGAGCAGCCTGAACGTGTCGGTGGCGACGGGCGTCTGCCTGTTCGAGGCCGTGCGCCAGCGTCAGGCCAAGCGCTGATGGCATAAACCTGTTCCGGCCTCTTCGTGGGCTTGCCCGCGAAGAGGCCAGTACAGGAATAAAGTGTTTCCGGCTGTTCAAATAATCACCAATCGTCTTGCTTGTACGCCCCGCCTTCTCTACAATTGCGCCCCTTGCCGAGCTGGCAGGCGCCTATGTGCCTCCCCTCCGTGCAAGACATACAGTGTCATTCACTCCTTGTCTGACCAGATACGCTGGCAGACTACTAACCCGTAAGGAGCATTCATGCGTCATTACGAAATCATCTTCCTGGTTCACCCGGACCAGAGCGAGCAAGTCGGCGGCATGGTTGAGCGTTACACCAAGCTGATCGAAGAAGATGGCGGCAAGATCCACCGCCTGGAAGACTGGGGCCGTCGTCAACTGGCCTACGCAATCAACAATGTTCACAAGGCTCACTACGTGATGCTGAACGTTGAGTGCACCGGCAAGGCCCTGGCCGAGCTGGAAGACAACTTCCGCTACAACGATGCCGTTATCCGTAACCTCGTCATCCGTCGCGACGAAGCCGTAACCGGCCAGTCCGAGATGCTGAAGGCTGAAGAAAACCGCAGCGAGCGCCGTGAGCGTCGTGAGCGTCCTGAGCATGCTGAGTCCGCCGACGGCGACGACAGCAATGACAGCGACTCCAGCGATAACGCTGACGAGTAATCCACGGACCTTTAGAGGAGCCTATTAAATGGCACGTTTCTTCCGTCGTCGTAAATTCTGCCGCTTCACTGCTGAAGACGTGAAAGAGATCGACTTCAAAGATCTCAACACCCTGAAAGCTTACGTATCCGAAACCGGCAAGATCGTTCCAAGCCGTATCACCGGTACCAAAGCTCGTTATCAGCGTCAGCTGGCTACCGCTATCAAGCGCGCCCGCTTCCTGGCCCTGCTGCCCTACACCGACAGCCACGGCCGCTGAGACCGGGTCGTCGACAAGCAGTAAGGGATTAGCATGCGAGCGTTAGCAAGTTTCATCATGCGCGGTCGTGTGCAGGCCACCCTGGTGGTGGTCATCAGCGCGGTACTGCCGCTGCTGTTCTGGTTGAGTGCCGCTGCCGGCAGCCTTGTGCTGCTGCGGCGTGGGTTCAAGGATGCTTCAACGGTCATCGCCGGCGGCCTGCTGGCCGGGCTGGCCGTGTGGTTCATGGGCGATCCGATCACCTTCCTGGTGATTGCCGGTGCCCTGGGCCTGGCCGCGCTGTTGCGCGCCGAGCATCCCTGGAGCCGTGTGCTGGTCGCCAGTGCCGTGTTTGCCGTGGTTTTCAGCCTCGTGCTCGACATGGCCCTGGCGCAGACCTTCGATGTGCTGGCCAAGGCGTTTGCCGAAGCCATGCCGAAAATCGAAGGCGAGCCGGTGCTCTCCGGTGAGCTGATCCGCCCTGTGCTGGTCGCTTCCACAGCAGTGACGGTGCAATTGTTCAGCGTGTTGGCCCTGGTGCTGGCGCGTTATTGGCAGGCAGCGTTGTACAACCCTGGAGGCTTCGGTCGCGAGTTTCGCGAACTGAAGTTGCCGAAACAGACCATGGCGGTCTTGGTGGCAGTGATGGTGGTGGCTCCGTTTATCGGGTCGCAGTTCATCATCCTGGCATCGGCGTCGAGCCTGGTACTGGTGCTGGCTGGCATCGCCTTGATGCACGGCCTTGTGGCGCAGGGGCGACTGGCCGGTTTCTGGCTGGTGGGCATGTACGTGACGTTGCCGCTGATCATGCAGCTGATCTACCCGTTGCTGATGGTCCTGGCCATTGTCGACAGCCTGATTGATTTTCGCGGTCGCAAGTCCCCTCCGGGGAAAGACTCCGCGAACGGTGAAGGTTAAAAGTTAAGAGGTTTTACCAAATGGAACTGATCCTGCTGGAAAAAGTCGCTAACCTGGGCAACCTGGGCGACAAAGTTAAAGTTAAGGCTGGTTACGGCCGTAACTTCCTGCTGCCATTCGGCAAGGCCACCGTTGCCAACGCCGCCAACCTGGCTGCGTTCGAAGAGCGTCGCGCCGAGCTGGAAAAAGCAGCTGCTGACCGTAAAGCTTCGGCTGAAAGCCGTGCTGCCCAACTGGCCGAGCTGGAAGTGACCATCACTGCCACCGCTGGCGACGAAGGCAAGCTGTTCGGTTCGATCGGCACCCACGACATCGCTGACGCCCTGACCGCCTCCGGCGTTGAAGTGGCCAAAGCTGAAGTTCGTCTGCCGAACGGCACCATCCGTCAGGTTGGCGAATACGACGTAGCCGTGCACCTGCACAGCGACGTTGAAGCCACCGTACGTGTGGTCGTCGTAGCTGCCTAAGCTGCGCTGACTGGTGGTCCCTCACGGGATAGCCGGTTAACATCGGGCACGGTCCTGTTCATTCAGGCCGTGCCCTTTGTCTTTTTCATCCTCCAGAATTCTTTCGTGGCCATGAACGAGATCACCAACTCCGAACAGCTCGACCTGCAAACCGCTGCCCTGAAGGTGCCGCCGCATTCCATCGAGGCCGAACAGGCCGTGCTCGGTGGCCTGATGCTGGACAACAATGCCTGGGAGCGGGTGCTGGACCAGGTGTCGGATGGCGATTTCTACCGGCATGACCACCGCCTGATCTTCCGTGCCGTGCACAAGTTGGCCGACGCCAACCAGCCATTCGACGTGGTGACCCTGCACGAGCAGCTGGACAAGGAAGGCGTCTCTTCCCAGGTCGGCGGCCTGGCGTACCTGGCCGAATTGGCCAAGAACACCCCGTCGGTGGCCAACATCAAGGCCTACGCCGCGATCATCCGCGAGCGGGCCACGCTGCGCCAGCTGATCAGCATCAGCACCGACATCGCCGACAACGCCTTCAACCCGCAAGGGCGGGGCGCTGCAGAAATCCTCGACGATGCCGAACGGCAGATTTTCCAGATCGCCGAGGCGCGGCCGAAAACCGGCGGCCCGGTGGGCGTCAACGAACTGTTGACCATGGCCATCGACCGCATCGACACGCTGTTCAACTCCGACAGCGACATCACCGGCGTGTCCACCGGCTTCACCGACCTGGACGAGAAGACCAGCGGCCTGCAGGCAGCCGACCTGATCATCGTCGCCGGCCGTCCGTCGATGGGTAAGACCACCTTCGCCATGAACCTGGTGGAGAACGCCGTGCTGCGTAGCGAAAAGGCGGTGCTGGTGTTTTCTCTCGAGATGCCAGGTGAATCGCTGATCATGCGTATGCTTTCGTCGCTTGGGCGCATCGACCAGACCAAGGTGCGTTCCGGTCAGCTGGATGACGACGACTGGCCGCGCCTGACCTCGGCAGTCAACCTGCTCAACGACCGCAAGCTGTTCATCGACGACACCGCCGGCATCAGCCCTTCGGAAATGCGTGCGCGTACCCGTCGTCTGGCCCGTGAGCACGGTGAAATCGGCATGATCATGGTCGACTACCTGCAGCTGATGCAGATTCCAGGGTCGGCCGGTGACAACCGCACCAACGAGATTTCCGAGATCTCCCGATCCCTCAAGGCCCTGGCCAAGGAATTCAACTGCCCGGTAATCGCCCTGTCGCAGCTGAACCGCTCCCTGGAACAGCGGCCGAACAAACGCCCGGTCAACTCCGACTTGCGTGAATCCGGTGCAATCGAGCAGGACGCCGACGTGATCATGTTCGTGTACCGCGACGAGGTGTACCACCCCGAGACCGAGCACAAGGGCGTGGCCGAAATCATCATCGGTAAACAGCGGAACGGCCCTATCGGCTTCGTGCGCCTGGCGTTCATCGGCAAGTACACCCGCTTCGAGAACCTCGCGCCGGGCATGTACAACTTCGACGACGACGAATAAGCCACTGGCCTCACATGAATCCGACAACCACCGTCGGATTTGGTCAAAATTTGTGCTATATTCCGCGCCCGCGATTTCCCTGCACACCAGAACCGGTCACTGACATGCAAGCAGCCAAACCACTCTACGACTATCCCAAGTACTGGGCCGAATGCTTCGGGCCAGCACCGTTCCTGCCGATGAGCAGGGAGGAGATGGATCAGCTCGGCTGGGATTCCTGCGACATCATCATCGTGACCGGGGATGCCTACGTCGACCACGCGTCGTTCGGCATGGCCATCATCGGCCGCCTGCTGGAAGCCCAGGGCTTCCGCGTGGGCATCATTGCGCAGCCAAACTGGCAGTCCAAAGACGACTTCATGAAGCTCGGCGAGCCAAACCTCTTCTTTGGCGTAGCCGCCGGCAACATGGACTCGATGATCAACCGCTATACCGCGGACAAGAAGATCCGTTCCGACGACGCCTATACCCCGGGTGGCCTGGCGGGCAAGCGCCCTGACCGTGCCAGTCTGGTGTACAGCCAGCGCTGCAAGGAAGCCTACAAGCATGTCCCCATCGTATTGGGCGGCATCGAGGCCTCGCTGCGTCGTATCGCGCATTATGACTACTGGCAGGACAAGGTCCGCCATTCGATCCTGATCGACGCCAGCGCCGACATCTTGCTGTACGGCAACGCCGAACGGGCCATCGTTGAAGTGGCCCAGCGCCTGTCGCAGGGTGAGAGCATCGAGCAGATCACCGACGTGCGCGGCACCGCGTTCGTGCGCCGTGACACGCCGCAGGGCTGGTACGAGATCGACTCTACCCGTATCGACCGCCCAGGCCGCGTCGACAAGATCATCAACCCGTACGTGAACACCCAGGACACCCAGGCTTGCGCCATCGAGCAGGCCAAGGGGGACCAGGAAGACCCGAACGAAGCCAAGGTCGTACAAATCCTCGACAGCCCGAGCGTGACCCGGGAAAAGTCGGTGATCCGCCTGCCGTCGTTCGAAAAGGTGCGTAACGATCCGGTGCTCTATGCCCACGCCAACCGCGTGCTGCACCTGGAGACCAACCCCGGTAATGCCCGCGCCCTGGTGCAGAAGCACGGTGAAGTGGATGTGTGGTTCAACCCGCCACCCATTCCCATGACCACCGAGGAAATGGACTACGTGTTCGGCATGCCCTACGCGCGTATTCCGCACCCGGCCTACGGCAAGGAGCGCATCCCGGCCTACGAGATGATCCGTTTCTCGGTGAACATCATGCGTGGCTGCTTCGGTGGCTGCACCTTCTGCTCGATCACCGAGCACGAAGGCCGCATCATCCAGAACCGCTCCCACGAGTCGATCCTGCACGAAATCGAGGAGATGCGTGACAAGGTGCCGGGCTTCACTGGCGTGGTCTCCGACCTTGGCGGCCCGACTGCCAACATGTACCGCATCGCCTGCAAGAGCCACGACATCGAGAAGCACTGCCGCAAGCCGTCGTGCGTGTTCCCGGGCATCTGCGAGAACCTCAACACCGACCACAGTTCGCTGATCGAGCTGTACCGCAAGGCCCGTGCATTGCCGGGCGTGAAGAAGATCCTGATCGCCTCGGGCCTGCGCTACGACCTGGCAGTGGAATCGCCGGAGTACGTCAAGGAGCTGGTCACCCACCACGTTGGCGGCTACCTGAAGATTGCCCCGGAGCACACCGAGCGTGGCCCGCTGGACAAGATGATGAAACCGGGCATCGGTACCTACGACCGCTTCAAGCGCATGTTCGAGAAGTTCTCGAAAGAGGCGGGCAAGGAGCAGTACCTGATCCCGTACTTCATCGCCGCGCACCCGGGCACCACCGACGAAGACATGATGAACCTGGCCCTGTGGCTCAAGGGCAACGGCTTCCGCGCCGACCAGGTGCAGGCTTTCTACCCGTCGCCAATGGCATCGGCCACGGCCATGTACCACTCGGGCAAGAACCCGCTGCGCAAGGTCACGTACAAGAGCGAAGGGGTGGAGATCGTCAAGAGCGAGGAGCAGCGCCGCCTGCACAAGGCGTTCCTGCGCTATCACGATCCGAAGGGCTGGCCGATGCTGCGTGAAGCCCTTCAGCGCATGGGCCGTGCCGATCTGATCGGACCGGGCAAGCACCAGCTGATCCCGCTGCACCAGCCGCAGACCGACACGTACCAGAGCGCGCGCCGCAAGAACTCGACCCCGGCCGGCAGCCACAAGGTGGGCAAGGACCAGAAGATCCTGACCCAGCACACCGGCCTGCCGCCGCGTGGCAGCGATGGCAGCAAGCCGTGGGACAAGCGCGAGAAGGCCAAGGCCGAGGCGTTTGCCCGCAACCAGCAGGCGGCCAAGGAGCGCAAGGAAGCCGCCAAGGGTGGTGGCGGCAAGGGCAAGAAGCCGCGCCAGCCAGTGATCCCGCGCTAACTGCCCCCTTTTGGGACCGCTTTGCGGTCCTTTCGCGACACAAGGCCGCTCCCACATTGATCGGCGTACGCAGTGCTTTGTGGGAGCGGCCTTGTGTCGCGAAAGGGCTGCAAAGCAGCCCCAACATCTCGGATCAGTCTGGCTTCTTGTCGACCCACTTGGGGAGTACTGGCGACTCGAACCGCTCCATCCCGTCCAGCAGCTCATCTGCCTGCTGCGCCAGCAGCAACATGGCCCGATGCTGCGGCCGTACGAAGCCTTCTTCGACGATATGGTCGAGGAACCCGCCGAGCTTTTCATAGAAGCCATTTACATCAAGCAGCCCCAGCGGCTTGGCGTGATAGCCCAATTGCCCCCAGGTCCACACCTCGAACAGCTCCTCCAGCGTACCCAGACCGCCCGGCAGGGCAATGAAGGCATCGCTCAGCTCGGCCATGCGCGCCTTGCGCGCATGCATGCCGTCGACCACTTCCAGACGGCTCAGGCCTTTATGGCCGATCTCGGCATTGATCAGGCTTTGCGGAATGATCCCGATCACTTCGCCACCGGCCGCCATGACCGCATCGGCGACGGTGCCCATCAGGCCGACCGCACCTCCGCCATAAACCAGGGTCAGGCCGCGGCGGGCAATGGCCTGGCCAAGCGCAACGGCCGCTTCACGGTAGGCGGGGTTGGCGCCGATACTGGCGCCACAGAACACACAAACGGAACGTACAGACATCGTGCTTCTCCAGTCATATCGCTGACAGGGTAAAGCGAATAGTCTGACGTCTCCAACGCCGGTTTTACTCCGGACGGGAGAATTCGCAGCTGGCACCCGTGGCCCCGTGGGCGTAGGCGGCGAGCAGGCTGTTCATGAAACTTGCGAGGGACATTGCGGTTGCTCCTAAATGAGAGGTTGTCCCATCGTCTATTAAAAGGGCATGATGTGCCCTTAGATTGGTTGTATACAATCCATTGAACAATTCAACTGGCTGGCCACTTGACACCCCCTTGACCCATATCAGCAGGGGGCAGAACGGTTTCAGGCAGTCTCGCAATTGATAAAACCCTGCCAAGGAGATTCATGATGTTTGCGAAAGCTGTAGCGGTATCCCTGCTGACCCTCGCCAGCGCCTCTGTCTTCGCAGCCGAGTGCTCGGTGACCGTCGACTCGACCGACCAGATGTCCTACACCAGCAAGGAATTCACCGTCGACAAGAGCTGCAAGGAATTCACCGTCAAACTGACCCACTCCGGCAGCCTGCCGAAGAACGTGATGGGCCATAACCTGGTGATCAGCAAGACTGCAGACATGCAGGGCATTGCTACCGAAGGTATGAGCAAAGGCCTGGAGAACGACTACATCAATGCCGCCAACGCCGGGATCATCGCCCACACCAAGATGATCGGCGCGCCGGAAAAAGAAACCGAAGTGAAGTTCGACACTTCCAAGCTGGAAGCCGGTGGTGACTACAGCTTCTTCTGCACCTTCCCGGGCCACATCTCGATGATGAAGGGCAAGGTCGTCGTCAAGTAATGAAAGTTGTGTAGGCCTCTCGGGCCTGTTCGCGGGGCAAGCCCGCTCCTACAGGGGATACTGGTTCCCTTGTAGGAGCGGGCTTGCCCCGCGAAGCTTTTATGGGGCGAACGGCAGTTCGCGCTTGTGCTGGGTCTTGCGGTAGGTGGCGACGATGATGTCGAAGGCAGCCTGATCCACCGGCAGCCCATGCAGGAAGGCATCGATCTGCTTGTAGGTCACGCCGTGCGAAGCCTCGTCCGGCTTGCCCGGCTCCAGGTCTTCCAGGTCCGCCGTCGGTACCTTCTCCACCAGCGATTCCGGCGCACCAAAGCTGCGCGCAATCGCCCGCACCTGGTTCTTCACCAGCCCGCTCAGCGGCGCCAGGTCGCAGGCACCATCACCGAACTTGGTAAAGAAGCCCATCACCGCCTCGGCGGCGTGGTCGGTACCGATCACCAGGCCCGCGCGGGCACCGGCAATGGTGTACTGGGCAACCATGCGGGTGCGTGCCTTGACGTTGCCGACGACGAAGTCCACCAAGGTCGGCGAGCCATTTTTCAGCTCTACCACTTCCGCTGCCAGTGCGCGCACGGCCGGGGCGATGTCGACGGTGTGCACCTCATCGGCCTTGATCACCTCCAGGCAAGCCTGGGCGTCGTGCTCGTCATGCTGCACCTGGTACGGCAGGCGCACGGCGATGAAGGTGTAGGCCTTGTCGCCGGTTTCGGCGCGCAGCTCGTTGACGGCGCGCTGGGCGAGCAGGGCGGCGGTCAGCGAATCGACGCCGCCGCTGATGCCCAGCACCAGGGTCTTGAGCCGGGCATTGGCCAGGCAGTCCTTGATGAACGCCACGCGCCGGGCGACTTCGGCCTCGAGCGCAGCGGCGTCGGCGAACGGCGGCTGTACCTTTAGCGCCTGGGCAATCTCTTGCTGAACCGCTTGCATGGGTTACTCCTTGCTGGGGACTTTGAATACGTGACGCATGTAGGCGACGAAGTTCTCATCGCGGCACTGGGTCTTGGCGGCTTCGTCGGAGATCTTGGCCACCGGCGAGCCGTTGCAGTCGGTCATTTTAAGCACGATGTTCATCGGCGCCACACCGGGGATGTCGCAGGTGAGGTTGGTGCCGATGCCGAAACTGACGTTGATGCGACCGCGCAGGGCACGGAAGATCTCCAGCGAACGGGTCAGGTTGAGGCCATCGGAAAACACCAGGGTCTTGGTCATCGGGTCGATGCCCAGCTTCTGGTAATGGGCGATGGCCTTTTCCGCCCAGGCCACCGGCTCGCCCGAGTCATGGCGCAGGCCGTCGAACAGCTTGGCAAAGTACAAGTCGAAATCGTTGAGGAAGGCATCCATGGTGATGCAGTCGGTCAGGGCGATGCCGAGCAGGCCGCGGTACTCGCGAACCCAGCAGTCCAGCGCGGCGATCTGGCTGTCGATCAGGCGCGGGCCGAGCTGCTGGTGGGCCATGATCCATTCGTGGGCCATGGTGCCCAGTGGCTTGATATCCAGTTTCCATGCCAGGTCGACGTTGCTGGTGCCGACGAAGCGGCCCGGGAAGTCGTCGCGCAGTACACGCACCACGTCTTCCTGCACGCGGCTGGAAAAGCGCCGGCGGGTGCCGAAGTCGGCTACCTGCAGTTCGGCCAGTTCGTCGTCGCTGGCGTGGGCGCGCAGCCAGTCGAACTTGCGATACAGCTGATCACGGGCTTCGGCCAGGCGCATGCGCGGGTGCAGGTGGCGATTGCGCACTTCGCTGATGATGGCCAGCAGCGGCACTTCGAACAGGATCACGTGCAGCCAGGGGCCTTTCAGGCGCAGGAACAGCTGGTCGTTCTCGATGCCGATGCGCACATAGCGCAGGTTGAAGCGGAACAGGCGCAGAAAGCGCAGGAAGTCGGGCTTGAGGAAAGTGATGCGTTCGAGAAAGGCCGGCTGGCCATCATCCAGGGTCAGGTCGGCGAGCAGTTCGAGCTGATGGCGAATCTCGCCAAGGTAGGGGCGCAGGTCCTCGCCATTGCGGCAGCGGAATTCCCATTCGACGTCGGCGTCTGGGTAGTTGTGTAGCACGCCCTGCATCATGGTGAGCTTGTAGAAGTCTGTGTCGAGCAGGTTGTGCACGATGCGCTCGGCGAATGCGCTCTCGCTCATCAAAAGGGGCTCCAGAAGCGGCGAATGGGGGACATTGTGCCAGTCTTTTGAGTCTTGTTGTGTCTAAGCCGGCCTCTTCGCGGGCAAGCCCGCTCCCACAGAGGCCGCGTAATAGCCAAATCAGGTGTTTTTCCGTGCACCAGCTAGCCTTGAAACAGTGCTGCCTGTAGCAGTCGCGCACCAGCGGTGTGCACTTCGGTGACGTCCACTGTTACAGGGCGGTTGCACGTAAACACTTGCCAGGGTTGCAATGATGGCACTCGACGGTTGCTCCTTGTCTGTACGTGTGGTGGCGCCTGCCGCGTGGCAGACGGTTGCACGCTCAATAAAGAAAAGGCCGTCGGTCGCCAGGGGGCGATCTTTGCAGTGTGTTTTCCCGGAAGACAAAACCGATGGCACGGCCCTTGCTCTGAGCACAGGGCTGAGTAGTTGTAGTGCCACACTAAAAAAACTCTAGGAGCACCACCTCATGTCGCAGACGTTTTACAAGAAAGGTTTCCTGGCTCTTGCCGTAGCTACGGCACTGGGTGTTTCTTCGTATGTTCAGGCCGACGTCAAGATCGGCGTCGCGGGCCCCATGACCGGGGCCAACGCAGCGTTTGGCGAGCAGTACATGAAAGGTGCGCAGGCAGCGGCCGACAAGATCAACGCCGCCGGCGGCGTGAATGGCGAGAAGATCGTCCTGGTGAAAGGCGATGACGCCTGCGAGCCGAAGCAGGCCGTGGCCGTGGCCAACCGCCTGGTCGACCAGGACAAGGTGATCGGCGTGGTCGGTCACTTCTGTTCCTCCAACACCATCCCGGCCTCCGAGGTATATGACGAAGCCGGCGTGATCGCCATCACCCCAGGCTCCACCAACCCACAGGTCACCGAGCGCGGCCTTTCTGCCATGTTCCGCATGTGCGGCCGTGACGACCAGCAGGGTATCGTCGCCGGGGACTACATCGTCGACGTGCTCAAGGGCAAGAAGGTCGCGGTGCTGCACGACAAGGACACCTACGGCCAGGGCCTGGCCGATGCGACCAAGGCGCAGTTGGAGAAGCGCGGCGTCAAGCCGGTGCTTTATGAAGGCCTGACCCGAGGCGAGAAAGACTTCAGCGCCGTGGTCACCAAGATCCGCGCTGCCGGTGCCGACGTGGTCTACTTCGGTGGCCTGCACCCGGAGGCCGGCCCGCTTGTGCGCCAGCTGCGTGAGCAGGGCCTGAAGGACGTCAAGTTCATGTCCGATGACGGCATCGTCACCGACGAACTGGTGTCTACCGCAGGCGGTGCGCAGTATGTCGATGGCGTGTACATGACATTCGGCGCCGACCCTCGCCTGCTGCCAGACAGCAAGGCGGTGGTGGAAGAGTTCCGCAAGGCCGGTACCGAGCCTGAAGGCTACACCCTGTACGCCTACGCCTCGCTGCAGGCCCTGGCCGCTGCGTTCAACGGTGCCAAGTCGAACAAGGGCGAAGATGCCGCCAAGTGGCTCAAGGCCAACCCGGTCAAGACCGTCATGGGTGAGAAGAAGTGGGACAGCAAGGGTGACCTGACCGTGTCCGACTACGTGGTCTACCAGTGGGACAAGGACGGCAAGTACCACCAGCTGGAAAAACAAAAATAATAACGGCAGCTGGCCCGGACGCCCGTCCGGGCCATTGCCCCTGCGGTACCTGTCCTTATTCGGAGACGTGCACGGTTCTGCGCTGCCAGGCCCGCTTTATCCGTGGCTTGTGGTCGTCAGCACTGGTGCAGTCTCGCTCAGGTGAGATTGCGTTATGGATGGTATTTTCCTGCAGCAACTGGTCAATGGCCTGACCCTTGGGTCGGTCTATGGCCTGATCGCCATCGGCTACACAATGGTCTATGGCATCATCGGCATGATCAACTTCGCGCACGGCGAGGTGTACATGATCTCCGCGTACCTCGCGGCGATCAGCCTGGCATTGCTGGCTTATTTCGGTATCGAGTCGTTCCCCCTGTTGATGCTGGGCACGCTGTTGTTCACCATCGTCGTCACGGGCGTGTATGGCTTCACCATCGAACGCATCGCCTACAAACCCCTGCGTAACTCCACCCGCCTGGCACCGCTGATCAGTGCCATCGGCATCTCGCTGATCCTGCAGAACTATGCACAGATCAGCCAGGGCGCCCGCCAGCAAGGCGTGCCGACCCTGCTCGAAGGCGCCATGCGCATCGAAGTCGGCACCGGCTTCGTGCAACTGACATACACCAAGATCTTTATCCTGGTGGCGGCATTCCTCGGCATGGGTCTGCTCACCTATGTGATCAAGTACACCAAGCTCGGCCGCATGTGCCGCGCTACCCAGCAAGACCGCAAGATGGCCTCGATCCTTGGCATCAACACCGACCGGGTGATTTCCTACGTGTTCGTCATTGGTGCGGTGATGGCCGCTCTGGCCGGCGTGCTGATCACCCTCAACTACGGCACCTTCGACTTCTACGCCGGCTTCATCATCGGTATCAAGGCGTTCACCGCCGCGGTACTGGGTGGCATCGGTTCGCTGCCAGGCGCCATGCTCGGCGGGATCATCCTGGGGATTTCCGAGTCGTTGTTCTCTGGCCTGATCAACTCCGACTACAAGGACGTGTTCAGCTTCTCGCTGCTGGTGATGATCCTTATCTTCCGCCCACAAGGCCTGCTGGGTCGCCCGCTCGTGGCTAAGGTGTGAACATGTCGATTGCCAAGATTGCCTCTGCCTCTGAAACCAAAGGTTTCGATATCAAGCGCAGCCTGCTCGAGACCATCGTCGCCGGCCTGCTGGCGCTCATCGTGTTCGGCCCGATCGTCGGTGTGGTACTCGACGGCTACACCTTCAACGCCGAACCACGCCGGGTGGCGTGGCTGGTCGGCGGGGTGATGCTCGGGCGCTTCCTGCTCAGCCTGTACGTGCAGACCGCCGCCGGGCGGCGCATGCTCGAAGGCTTCGACAGCGGCGGGTCGGGTGTGCACGTCAACGCGCCGGACTACAAGTCGCGGTTGCGCTACATCATCCCGGCGCTGGTGGTGATCGCCATCATCTTCCCGGTATTCGCCAACAAGTACCTGCTGACCGTGGTCATCCTCGGCCTGATCTACGTTCTGCTGGGCCTGGGCCTGAATATCGTGGTCGGCCTCGCCGGCTTGCTCGACCTGGGCTATGTGGCGTTCTACGCCATCGGCGCCTATGGCCTGGCGCTGGGCTACCAGTACCTCGGCCTGGGCTTCTGGAGTGTGTTGCCGCTGGCGGCCATCGCCGCAGCGTTGGCGGGGTGCATCCTCGGCTTCCCGGTCTTGCGAATGCACGGTGACTACCTGGCGATCGTGACCTTGGGCTTCGGTGAGATCATCCGCCTGGTGCTGAACAACTGGCTGTCGTTCACTGGCGGCCCGAACGGCATGCCGGCGCCGTCGCCGACCTTCTTCGGCCTGGAATTCGGCCGCCGGGCCAAGGACGGCGGGGTGCCGATCCATGAGTTCCTCGGCATCGACTACAACGCCAACCTCAAGTTCGTGTTCATCTACGCCGTGCTGTTCATCGTCGTGCTGGCGGTGCTGTACATCAAGCACCGGCTGACCCGCATGCCGGTCGGCCGCGCCTGGGAAGCCCTGCGCGAAGACGAGATCGCCTGCCGCTCGATGGGCCTGAACCACGTACTGGTCAAGCTCTCGGCCTTCACCCTCGGTGCTTCCACCGCAGGCCTGGCGGGGGTGTTCTTTGCCACCTACCAGGGCTTCGTCAACCCATCCTCGTTCACCTTCTTCGAGTCGGCGCTGATCCTCGCCATCGTCGTGCTCGGTGGCATGGGCTCGACCGTTGGCGTGGTGATCGCGGCGTTCGTGCTGACCGTGGCACCAGAGCTGCTGCGCAGCTTCTCGGAATACCGCGTGCTGCTGTTCGGTGTGCTGATGGTGCTGATGATGATCTGGCGACCGCGTGGGCTGATCCGCATCAGCCGTACCGGTGTGACCCCGCGTAAAGGAGTGGCGCCATGAGCGACGAAATCATTCTCTCGGTCGACAACCTGATGATGCAGTTTGGCGGCATCAAGGCGCTCAGCGACGTCAGCCTGAAGGTCAAGCGCAATCAGATCTTCGCCCTGATCGGCCCCAACGGCGCCGGCAAGACTACCGTGTTCAACTGCCTGACCGGTTTCTACAAGGCCAGTGGCGGGCGCATCGAGCTGAACGTGCGCGGCAGCCACACCAATGTCATCCAGCTGCTTGGCGAGCGCTTCCAGGCGGCGGATTTCGTGTCGCCTGCGCGCTTTGCCAACCGTCTGTACTACAAGATGTTCGGCGGTACCCACCTGGTCAACCGCGCAGGTCTGGCGCGGACTTTCCAGAACATCCGCCTGTTCAAGGAAATGTCGGTGGTGGAAAACCTGCTGGTGGCCCAGCACATGTGGGTCAACCGCAACTTGCTGGCCGGGGTGCTCAACACCAAGGCCTACCGCAAGGCCGAGAGCGACGCCCTGGACCACGCGTTCTACTGGCTGGAAGTGGTCGACCTGGTCGATTGCGCCAACCGCCTGGCGGGTGAACTGTCCTACGGCCAGCAGCGGCGCCTGGAAATCGCCCGGGCCATGTGCACGCGGCCGAAGATCATCTGCCTGGACGAGCCGGCTGCCGGCCTCAATCCGCAGGAGACCGAGGCCCTGAGCCGCATGATCCGCGTGCTGCGTGACGAGCACGACATCACCGTGGTGCTGATCGAACACGACATGGGCATGGTCATGAGCATTTCCGACCATATCGTCGTGCTCGACCACGGCAACGTGATCGCCGAAGGCGCGCCGCAGGAAATCCGCCACAACCCGACGGTGATCGCCGCCTACCTGGGTGCCGACGAAGAGGAACTGGTATGACTGCACCCATTCTCGAACTGAAGGAACTGGACGTGTTCTACGGGCCGATCCAGGCGCTGAAAAAGGTGTCGATGCACATCAACGAAGGTGAAACGGTGAGCCTTATCGGTGCCAACGGCGCTGGCAAGTCAACGCTGCTGATGTCGATCTTCGGCCAGCCGCGAGCGGCGTCTGGGCATATCGTCTACCGGGGCACCGACATCACCCGCAAGTCGTCGCACTACATCGCCTCCAACGGCATCGCCCAGTCGCCGGAAGGCCGCCGGGTGTTCCCCGACATGACCGTCGAGGAAAACCTGATGATGGGGACCATCCCCATCGGCGACAAATACGCCACTGAAGACATGCAGCGCATGTTCGAGCTGTTCCCGCGCCTGAAGGAGCGGCGTAACCAGCGGGCCATGACCATGTCCGGTGGCGAGCAGCAGATGCTGGCCATTGCCCGGGCGCTGATGAGCCGGCCGAAACTGTTGCTGCTTGACGAGCCATCGCTGGGGCTGGCGCCGATCGTGGTCAAGCAGATCTTCGCGACCCTGCGCGAACTGGCCAAGAGCGGGATGACCATCTTCCTGGTGGAGCAGAACGCCAACCATGCGCTGAAGTTGTCGGACCGGGCTTATGTGATGGTCAACGGGCAGATCCGCATGAGCGGGACGGGGCAGGAGCTGCTGGTCAATGAAGAGGTGCGCAACGCCTACCTTGGCGGGCATTGAGTTGCATTCGGGGGTTGCCAGGCAGCCCCCGGTTCAAATGTGGACAACTTGGCGCATATCTTTCTCGACCCACTCGACAATCCCCTCGCAAGCCCTTGTTTCTACGGGTTGAATCTTTTCCACGATTAATGTGGAACCGCCTGTGGAAAACATGGTGGCATCTCGCTCTATCCCTTTGTCTGCAAGGCCTGCAAGGCTCTGCTCATAAAATGATCAGATGCTCTTTGTGCATGATTTCACGCGCATTTTTTGCACAGGCCAAGCCCCGCGAAAAGTGCTTCAATGCCTGTGGATAAGTCTGTGGGAAAGCCTTGGACAGACCGCTGCAGGCGGCATGCTTGAAAGCGTTGCGCCATCACCGAAAAGATATCCACTGACCACGACAGGCTGAAAGGGTTCCGCGCCGTGGACAAGTTGCCCCCAATCCGTGGGGAAAGCCTTGTGGATAACATGCGCATAGCTGGCGGCGAGCCCTCTGCTACAAGGGTTTGGCGCATATGAACAAAAAATGAACAGCGGCCTGGGCGGCTTGCTGTCAACGCCCGGCGCGGGCATGCTGCAAAGCTGTCGATGACAACCTACCGTGAGGAACAGAGCATGACATCCACCGTATTCATCACCGGCGCAACTTCCGGTTTTGGCGAGGCCACCGCCCGCCGCTTCGCCGAAGCCGGCTGGAAGCTGGTACTCACCGGCCGTCGCAAGGATCGCCTGGATGCCCTGTGTGCCGAACTGTCAGCCAAGACCGAAGTGCACGGCCTGGCCGTCGACGTGCGTGATCGCAAGGCCATGGAGCAGGCCATCGCCAGCCTGCCGGCCGGTTTCGACAAACTGCGCGGCCTGGTCAACAATGCCGGCCTGGCGCTGGGTGTGGACGCGGCGCAGAACTGCAGCCTGGACGACTGGGAAACCATGGTCGACACCAACATCAAGGGCCTGATGTACACCACCCATCTGCTGTTGCCACGCCTGATCGCCTATGGTCGCGGCGCTTCGATCCTCAATGTCGGTTCCGTGGCGGGGAACTACCCATACCCGGGCAGTAACGTGTATGGCGGCACCAAGGCCTTCGTCGGCCAGTTCTCGCTGAGCCTGCGCTGCGACCTGCGCGGCACTGGCGTGCGGGTGAGCAACATCGAGCCGGGCCTGTGCGAGAGTGAGTTCTCGCTGGTGCGCAACAGCGGTGACCAGGCCAAGTACGATGCCACCTACGCGGGCGCGGAGCCTATCCAGCCGCAGGACATCGCCGAAACTATCTTCTGGATCCTCAATCAGCCGGCGCACATCAACATCAACAGCCTCGAGCTGATGCCGGTGCGCCAGGACTTTGCGGGGCTGTCGATCGACCGTTCCACCAGGGACTGATCTGATGGCCTCTTCGCGGGCTCGCCCGCGAAGAGGTCAGCTCAGGCGCTGCAAACGTTCCAGGCAGGTCGCCAGGTGATAAGGCGTAGTCGAAGGCATGTCATGCCGGCTCACCGCCCCTTCACCATCCCGGCACTCATACCAGCCACCGGCATGCAGGAACTGCTGCTCCATCGCTCTCAACTGGACCAGCAGCTTCGCTTCATTCCCCGAGCGCAACACCAGTGCCCGCAGGTATTCCGCCTGTGCCCAGATCCGCTGGGTCGCATCGAGCACGTTGCCTTCCACATCGAGCATGGCCAGCACTGCCGCATTATTGACCCCGCACAGCTCGGCATAGCCGAAGGCCCGCTCGATGGAGGCATGCAGCGCGGTCCCGCGCAGCAGCGGCGAGGTTTCCAGCAGGTAGAACCATTCGAACTGATGCCCCGGCTCGAACCAGTTATCCACAGTGCCTCGTGGCTTCTCCAGCATCAGCCCGTGCTGCGGCTCGATGAAGTGTTCCTGCAGGGCTGTGCACAACTGCAGCAGCGACTGCTGCACGTGCTCGTCCTCGCGGACCGCCAGCACTTGCAGGAAGGCCTCGGCCAAGTGCATCTGCGGGTTCTGCAGCGGGCCGCTGCCAAGGTCGGCCCAGTCTTCGCCAAGGCTGGCTTCATACAGACCGTCATCCCGGGCGAACTGCTCGTCGACTACTTCCAGTGCAGCATTGAGGGTGGCTTCCACCAGGTTTTCGCCAACCTTGCCCCAGTAGTGCGCGCACGCGAACACGATGAAGGCGTGGGTGTACAGGTCCTTGCGCCGGTCCAGCGGCTTGCCCTCGGCGTCGATGCTGTAGAACCAGCCGCCATGCTCGGCATCGTGGAAGTGCTTCTGCAACGAACGGAACAGCGCCGCCGCCCGCTCGGCTGCGCCCGGTTGCTCGATGCGGCTGCTGAACAGGTAAAGCTGGCGAGCACAGGCCATGGCCCGGTAGCGCTGCACCGGCAACGGGCGGTGCTGGGCGTCCAGGGCCTCGTAGGGCAAGGCCATGTCGGCGTTCCAGCCCGGCCCTTGCCACAGTGGCACGATGCGTTCGGCGAAGTGCTGATTGAAGCGGGCCAGTTCGGGCAGGGTGGGGTGGGGGTTGGGCATATTGGCGCTCGTCGCTTTCGGGCAGGGCGCCATGGTAGCAGAACTAGGGTTGTGGGTTGCCCAGGCCTTGCCAGTGGCGCGCGCCGACGAAGATGAAGCGCAGTTGCTGGGTGATCTTTTCCTGGGCGCTCAACACCTGTGGATAACCCGGCTCCGGGCTGTCGATCAGTTCCGGCAGGGTGGCGAACACGGTCTTCACCACCAGGTCGGCCATCACCGCCAGCGCGGCGTTGTCCAGGTGCTGCCAACGCTTCATCCGCGCAAGGTCGGTGGCCAGGTCGTCGCTGATGTCCTGGCGCAGGCGGGCGATGGCCTGGCGCACGGCTTGCGAACCGCCGTACTGCTCGCGGGCGAGGAACAGGAACTGAGCGCGGTGGGCGGCGACCACGTCGAGGAAGATGCGCACCGAAGCATCAGTGATGCCGCCGAGTTCGAATTCGTTGTGACGCACCAAGCGGATGGTCTGGCGGAACGTGGCGTCGACTTCAGCCACCAGCGCAAGGCCCAAGGCGTCCATGTCGGAAAAATGCCGATAGAAGCCGGTCGGCACGATGCCTGCCGCCTTTGCCACTTCGCGCAGGCTCACGCTGCCAAAGCCACGGCCGCTCTCCATGAGCTGGCAGGCGGCATCCAGCAGGGCCTGGCGGGTCTGTAGCTTCTGTTCGGCGCGCGGCAGCATGGGGGGGCTTCTGTGACGTTGAGGCTGGGCACTCTAGATAAAAAAACGAAGCCCGGTCAATGGACCGGGCTGGGAGGGGAGCAAGCCGTGTGACAGAGGTTGTTCTTTTCGGCCATGGCGATCAGCTCACGTGGCTGATTGCAACCAGGCGATCCGAACCACCTTCAGCTACGCGGCCACTGCGTTCGATCAGGCGGTCCGAGCCACCCTCGGCAACGCGGCCCGAGCGTTCAATCAAGCGATCCGAGCCACCTTCGGCAACACGGCCCGAGCGTTCGATCAAGCGGTCCGAGCCACCTTCGGCAACGCGGCCAGAGCGTTCGATCAGGCGGTCCGAACCACCTTCGGCAACACGGCCAGAGCGTTCGATCAGGCGGTCCGAACCACCTTCGGCAACACGGCCAGAGCGTTCGATCAGGCGGTCCGAACCACCTTCGGCAACACGGCCAGAGCGTTCGATCAGGCGGTCCGAACCACCTTCGGCAACACGGCCAGAACGTTCGATCAGACGATCCGAACCACCTTCGGCAACAGTTTTCAGCGTTTGGGCCATTTCAGCAGTGCTGGAGCGAGCTTCGGCGGTCAGGTGCTGGTCGGCAGCTGGCAGGGCGAAGGCGTTGGCAGCAAGGATCGACAGGGTCAGGGTCAGCAGGGTGCGTTTCATGATTCGGTGCTCCTCTCGGGGGCTGGAAAGTGGGTACGAAGCCAATGCTACGCCCGGTGACGCCAGAGAGAAGTTCATACGGGTAATGGTAACAATCGACGGTATTGATAGCGTCGCAGGAAGGCTCTATTCCAGCTGTTTTGGCATGGTGTGCGGCTTTTTGCCAGTAATGCTTGTCGGTAACACCAGTGTCGCTGCAAGGCCGATAGCCAGGCAGGAAACCTGAAAAAACTCGCTATCATGGCCGTCTCCGATAAAACCCAGCGGGTTTTCATCAGTCCGAGATATTGAATGCCATCGTTACGCCTGCTTTGTGCCATGGCGTCAGGAGAACCACGCAATGACGCGTCCCGCCAGAATCCTCGTCTGGACCTTAACCACCCTGCTGACCCTGCTGGCGATCCTGGTGGTGATCATCGCCACTTTCGACTGGAACCGCGTCAAGCCGCTGCTCAACGAGAAGGTTTCCGAGGCGTTGCACCGGCCGTTCGCGATCAATGGCAACCTCGCCGTGCACTGGCGCACCGAGCCGGAAGAAGGCGGTTGGCGCGCGTGGGTGCCGTGGCCGCATTTCATTGCCGAAAACCTGACCTTGGGCAACCCTGACTGGCTCAAGGAACCGCAGATGGTCGGCCTGGAGCGCGTGGAGTTCCGCCTGGCGCCGCTGCCGTTGCTGTTCCAGCAGATCAGCATCCCGCGCATCGACCTGACCAAACCCACCGCCAGCCTCACGCGCCTGGCCGATGGCCGCGCCAACTGGAACTTCGACTTCGGGCCCAAGGACGAGAACGAGGAACCCTCCAAGTGGCAGCTGGACATCGGTGCCATCGGCTTCGACCAAGGCAATGTCAGCTTCGATGACCAGACTTTGAAAACCAGCATGAAACTGCAGATCGACCCGCTAGGCAAACCGATCCCCTTCAGTGAAATTGTTGGCAAGGCCGGCGCCGAAAAGGTTGGAGGCGCCCAGGATTATGCGTTCGGGCTCAAGGCCCAGGGCCGCTACAAGGGCCAGCCGGTGTCCGGTACCGGCAAGATCGGCGGCCTGCTGGCGCTGCAGGACGCCAACCAGCCGTTCCCGTTGCAGGCAGACGTGCGCATTGCCGATACCCATGTGGTCCTCGCCGGTACCCTGACCGACCCACGTAACCTCGGCGCGCTGGACCTGCGCCTGCGCCTGTCCGGTGCCAGCCTGGGCAACCTCTACCCGCTGACCGGCGTGACGCTGCCTGACACCCCGGCCTATTCCACCGATGGCCGGCTCCGCGCCAACCTGCATGCAGCAGAAGGCGCGACCTTCAATTACCAAGGCTTCAACGGCAAGATCGGCGACAGCGACATCCATGGCGACCTGGCCTTCGTCGCCAGCCAGCCACGGCCCAAGCTCTCCGGCAACCTGGTATCCAACCAACTGCTGTTCAAGGACCTGGCCCCGCTGATCGGCGCCGACTCCAATGCCGAGCAGAAAGCCCGCGGCGGCGCGAGCAAGCAGCCGGCCAACAAGGTGCTGCCGGTGGAAGAGTTCCGCACCGAGCGCTGGCGGGCGATGGACGCCGACGTCACTTTTGCCGGCAAGCGCATCGTCCACAGCGAAAAGCTGCCCTTCAACGACCTTTCTGCCCACGTGATCCTCGACGATGGCTTGTTGCGCCTGGAACCGCTGCGATTTGGCGTGGCCGGTGGCAGCCTGGCCTCAAATATCCGCCTGGACGGCCGCAACATACCGCTGCAGGGACGCGCCCAGCTGACGGCGCGTGGCTTCAAGCTCAAGCAGCTGTTCCCACCTTTGCACCGATGCAGACCAGCTTCGGCGAGCTCAACGGCGATGCCGACATCAGTGGCCGTGGCAACTCGGTGGCGGCGTTGCTGGGCACGGCCAATGGCAACCTGCGCATGCTGATCAATGATGGCGCCATCAGCCGCAGCCTGATGGAGATTGCCGGGCTCAATGTCGGTAACTACGTGGTTGGCAAGCTGTTCGGCGATGAAGATGTGAAGATCAACTGTGCGGCAGCGGACATCGGTATCAAAGACGGGCTGGCGACCACGCGCTTGTTCATCTTCGATACCGAGAACGCGATTATTTACATCAACGGCACGGCCAACTTTGCCAGTGAGCAACTGGACTTGAAAGTCACCCCTGAGTCCAAGGGGCTGAGGTTGTTCTCGCTGCGCTCGCCGCTGTATGTGCGCGGGCCGTTTGCCAAGCCGAGTGCCGGGGTGCAGGCGGTGCCGCTGGCGTTGCGCGGGGCGGGAATGGTTGCGTTGGGCGTGGTAGCCGGGCCGGCTGCCGGGTTGCTGGCGCTGGTGGCGCCCAGCAGCGGTGATGAGCCCAACCAGTGCACGCCGTTGCTGCAGCAGATGAAAGCCGGCAAGGCGCCGGCTGCGGTGAAAAAGTAGAAGTAGCCGGGGCCGCGTAGCGGCCCCCGCAATTACAGCCCCTGAAGCAGATCGGACATGTCGTCCGCGTGCTCTTCTTCCTGGGCCAGGATGTCCTCGAAGATCCGTCGCGTAGTCGGGTCTTTATCGCCGATGTACTGAATGATCTCGCGATAGCTGTCGATCGCAATCCGCTCCGCCACCAGGTCCTCCAGCACCATCTCCTTCAGCGAGCTACCCGCCACATACTGCGCATGGGAATTCTTGGTGAGGTTGTCCGGATTGAAGTCCGGCTCCCCGCCCAACTGCACGATACGCTCGGCCAGCTTGTCGGCATGCTCGGCTTCCTGGTTCGCATGTTCGAGGAACTCGCTGGCCGCCACACTGGCCTTGATGCCGCTGGCCATGAAGTAATGGCGCTTGTAGCGCAACACGCAGACCAGCTCGGTGGCCAGCGACTCGTTGAGCAGCCGCAGGATTTCCTTGCGGTCGGCGTGGTAACCCTCGGTCACCGCGCCTTGCTCGACGTGCTGGCGGGCACGCTCGCGCAGGGTTTGCACATCGGTCAGTTCAACGTTGCTCATGATTGTCTCCAAACAGATCAGGACGGTGGGTCAAAGGTGGACGGGAGGCTCAGGCGCCGTGGGCGGCTTTGCTGTCCTCTTCTCGTTGCTTGCAGGTCTTGAAGCCCTTGGCATCGACATGGCCGGTGGCGTCGAAGCGCACGTAGTACGGCTGCTGGTGGCCGTCACGGTTGAGGATGTAGTCGTTGCAGGTGCCCCCGTGCGGCAGGTCGATCACGTTCGACGGGCTGCCGCCGATGGCGATGACCTTCTGCATGGTCATGCCGTTCTCCACCTGCTTGACCAGCGGCTCGTCGCGGTAGGTGACGTGGTCCACCGGGTTTTCCGGGTGGCTGCTGCAGGCGGCCAAGGCGGCGCTAGCCAAAAGGACTGCCAGGGTCTGCTTGTACATGGTCCCGCTCCTTGCAAAGGGTCTGTTCTGCGTTGGAACCACACGTCGCGTCGGGAGTTCGATTGCGATAGTCATCGAAGCGACGCTAGTGTTGGCCGATCGTCCACGGAAAGGGGTTAAAGCCATGCAGCAGGAGTTGGCCACGCGATACCCGTTGGTGCTGGTGCCCGGCATGCTCGGCTTTGTCCGGGTGCTGCTCTATCCGTACTGGTTCGGCATCGTGCCGGCGTTGCGCAAGGGCGGCGCCCAGGTGTTCCCGGTGCAGGTCTCGCCGCTGCATTCCAACGAGGTGCGCGGTGAGCAGTTGCTGGCGATTATCGAAGACATCTGCCAGCGCACCGGCGCGGCAAAGGTCAACCTCATCGGCCACAGCCAGGGGGCGCTGAACGCACGTTATGCGGCAGCCAAACGTCCGGATCGGGTGGCCTCGGTCACTTCGGTGGCGGGGCCCAATCATGGCTCGGAGCTGGCCGATCATCTTGAGCGCACGGCGCCGGGTGATTCACCCCAGGGGCGCATGCTCAAGGCCATCCTGCATGGCCTGGCGGTGTTGCTGGTATGGCTGGAAACCGGCTGGCGGCGCGACCCGCTGCCGGTCGACGTGCATGCTTCGCACCAGGCACTGACCAGCGCCGGGGTGGCCCTGTTCAACCAGGCTTATCCACAAGGGCTGCCAGATACCTGGGGCGGGGAGGGGGCGTATGAGGTGAACGGCGTGCACTACTACTCCTGGTCCGGCACCTTGCAGCCGGGGTTGACCGACCAGGGGCGCAACCGCTTCGACGGCAGCAACCGCTTCTGCCGGCTGTTCGCGCGCAGTTTCGTCAGGGAAAAGGGCCATTGCGATGGCATGGTCGGGCGTTTCAGCTCGCACCTGGGGCAGGTGATCGGCGATGACTACCCGCTCGATCACCTGGACATCGTCAACCAGTCGCTGGGCGCCGTGGGCAAAGGGGCCGAGCCGCTGCGACTGTTCACCGAACATGCGGCACGGCTCAAGGCCGCCGGCCTCTAGCGGCGTACCGGCGTGGTCCAGCGCTCGGCCAGAATGACGCCGACCAAGGTCAGCAAACCACCGATCAGGTGATAGCTGGCCAGTCGTTCGTCGAGGACTACTGCGGCGATCAGCGCGGTCACCAACGGCAGCAGGTTGAAAAACAACGTGGTACGGCTTGGCCCCAGGCGATGCACGGCCTGCATCCACACCAGCGGCGCGATCATCGAGGCGAGCACGCAGGCATACAGCACCAGGCCGATGTTGTGGCCATTCAGGCCGGTCTTGTCCGAAAGCAGGAACAGCGGCAGCAACACCAGAATGGCTACCAGCACTTGCAGGTACAGCAGCTGCAACGGTGGCAGGCGCAATTGCCATTTCTTCAGCAGGAAGCTGTACAGCGCGTAGGCCAGGGTTGCTACCAGCATCAGCAGGTCGCCGCTGTTCAGGCCTTGTTCCAGCAAGATGCCGGGCTGGCCGGCGGAGACCACTTCGAGCACACCGACGAACGACACCACCGCACCTGCGAGGGCCCCGTAGCTCAGGCGCTGGCCCAGCCAGGCGATGGACAGGGCCAGTGACATCAGTGGCATCAGCGAGAGGATGATGCCCATGTTGGTGGCGCTGGTGATGCCAGCGGCGAAATATGCCAGGCTCTGGTACACGGCCATGCCCAGCACGCCGAGGATGGCCACCTTGCCCAGGTGCGGGCGAATGGCCGCACGGTTGCGCCACACGGCGGGCAACAGGAACGGCGTGAACAGCGCGCCGGCCAGCAGCCAGCGATAGAAGCCGATTTCGGCAGGGTAGATGGCGCCGGCCGACATCTTGGTGACCACGGTATTACCGGCCCAGATGAGGATGGCGAAAAGGGGGAACGCGTAATTCATGCAGCAACAGACTCTTTCGTTTGGCAGTGACGCCTTGGCTGGACATTATGAAGGCCCATGGTCGGGTTAAATGTAAAAAATATTGTCTACACTCAGGCGCAGGTCCGTGCATCGGGCGCGGAGCCAAGGAGACCACTCCATGAAGATGTTGCACGTGCCACTGCTGGCGCTGGCTGTGCTGTTCAGCGCGCAAGGATTCGCCGCCAACACGGCACAACAGGAAAAGATGAAAACCTGTAACGCCGACGCCACGACCAAGGCCCTCAAGGGCGATGAACGCAAGGCGTTCATGAGTACTTGCCTGAAAAAGGACGTGCCGCAGTCTCAGCAGGACAAGATGAAGACCTGCAACGCCGACGCCACCACCAAGGCGCTCAAGGGAGACGAGCGCAAGGCGTACATGAGTGACTGCCTGAAGAAGAAGTGACCTGCGCCTATGCCTGTGCCCCGAAGGCTGGCAGACTGCGGGCATTCCCGCCGTCTGCCGTCGAGGCTGTATGACTTTCACCCCCCGCCAGATCACCCTGGCCAGCCTGATCATCGTCATGGCCGGGCTGCTGCTGGCTTTGCCCCTGAAATTGCTGCCCAGCCTGCTGGCCGGGCTGCTGGTGTTCGAGCTGGTGAACATGCTCACCCCGCGCTTGCAGCCGCTGATCGCCGGGCAGCGTGCGCGCTGGTTGGCGGTGGCGCTGCTGGGTGTGCTGGTGGTGAGCGTGCTGACCCTGCTGATAGCCGGTGCCTTCAGCTTCCTGCTGCACGAAGCCGAGAACCCCGGTGCCTCGCTGGACAAGTTCATGACCTTGGTCGAGCGTGCTCGCAGCCAGCTGCCGCCGTTCATCGAAGCCTACCTGCCGGCCAGCGCGGCGGAGTTCAAGGTGGCCATCGGTGACTGGATCAAGAGCCACCTGAGCGACCTGCAGCTGGTGGGCAAGGGCATGGCGCACATGTTCGTGACCCTGCTGATCGGCATGATCCTCGGTGCCATCATCGCCCTGCAGCGCATCCCCGACGTTTCCCGGCGCAAACCCCTGGCTGCGGCCCTGTTCGAGCGGCTGAACCTGCTGGTGCAGGCGTTTCGCAACATCGTCTTCGCGCAGATCAAGATCTCGATGCTCAACACCGCGTTCACCGGCATTTTCCTCGCCGTGGTGATGCCGTTGTTCGGCGTGCACCTGCCGTTGACCAAGACGCTGATCGTGCTGACCTTCCTGCTCGGGCTGCTGCCGGTGATCGGCAACCTGATGTCCAACACCCTGATCACCATCGTCGGCATGTCGCTGTCGATCTGGGTGGCGGCGGCGGCGCTGGGTTACCTGATCGTGATCCACAAGGTCGAGTACTTCCTCAACGCCAAGATCGTCGGTGGGCAGATCAGTGCCAAGGCCTGGGAGCTGTTGCTGGCGATGCTGGTGTTCGAGGCGGCGTTCGGCTTGCCGGGGGTGGTGGCGGGGCCGGTCTATTACGCCTACCTGAAGAGTGAGCTGCGGCGGGCGGAGCTGGTCTGATCTCCTGTGCCGGCCCTTTCGCGGGGCAAGCCCGCTCCTACAGGATTACCTATTGCTCAGAGGCAATGGTGATCTTGTAGGAGCGGGCTTGTCCCGCGAATAGGCCGGTGCAGGTAATAAAGGGTTGTCAGGCCGCGCCGTAGCGCTTGCGCGCCTCGATAGCCAGGCCGCTACCGATGCTGCCAAAGATGTTGCCTTCCACATGTCGCGCATTCGGCAGCATCGCCGACACGCTGTTGCGCAGTGCCGGAATCCCGCTCGAACCACCGGTGAAGAACACCGTATCGACCTGGCCAGCGCTCACGCCAGCCTTGGTCAGCAACTCGGTGACACTGCCGCGCACCCGCTCCAGCAGCCCTTCGATGGCCTCCTCGAACAGCACCCGGGTCAGGTCCACACCCAGCTCGCGCTCTACCCGGCTGAGGTCGACGCGGCGGCTGACCTGCTCGGTCAGCTCGATCTTGCTGGCTTCCACTTCCATCGCCAGCCAGTGCCCGGCGCGTTCTTCGATCAGCTTGAACAGGCGATCGATGCCCAGCGTGTCTTCGATGTCGTAGCGCATGCTGCCCAGCGCCAGCTGCGACTTCTGCGAGTACAGGGCATTGATGGTGTGCCAGGTCGCCAGGTTCAGATGGTAGCTGGTCGGCATCAGCGCGCCGCTCTTCATCCGGCTGCCGTAGCCGAACAGTGGCATCACGCCCTGCAGGCTCAGCTGCTTGTCGAAGTCGGTACCGCCGATGTGCACGCCACCGGTGGCGAGGATGTCGCTCTGGCGCTCGGCCACCAGGTGGCGCTCGGGCGACAGGCGGATCAGGGTAAAGTCCGACGTACCACCGCCGATATCGACGATGAGCACCAGCTCTTCACGGCTGATGCCCGACTCGTAGTCGAACGCCGCGGCAATCGGCTCGTACTGGAACGACACGTCCTTGAAGCCGATCTTGCGCGCTACCTCGGCCAGGGTGTCCTCGGCCTCCTGGTCGGCGGCAGGGTCTTCGTCGACGAAGAATACCGGGCGGCCCAGCACCACCTGGTCGAATTCACGACCGGCGGCAGCCTCGGCACGCTTTTTCAGCTCGCCGATGAACATGCCCAGCAGGTCCTTGAACGGTAGGGCGCTGCCCAGCACGCTGGTGTCGTGCTTGATCAGCTTGGAGCCCAGCAGGCTCTTCAGCGAGCGCATCAGGCGGCCTTCGTAGCCTTCCAGGTATTCGTGCAGCGCCAGGCGGCCATATACCGGGCGACGCTCTTCGATGTTGAAGAACACCACCGACGGTAGGGTGATCTTGCCGTCTTCCAGGGCGATCAACGATTCGACGCCCGGGCGGTGCCAGCCGACCGTGGAGTTGGAGGTGCCAAAGTCGATGCCCAGGGCGCGGGCCGGCGATACGTCAGACATGGGAAAAAGCTTCCGGAGGCAAAACGGCCGCGCAGTTTATGCCAGTTGGCTACAGAATCAAGACCGATCGTCTGCCTTGAGGCAACCCCAAGCGAACCTTGAAAGGCTATGCTTGACCCCTATCTTCAGATGCAACACGAAAATTCACATTGGTGATCCAAAGATGGACTTCAAAGACTATTACAAGATACTCGGCGTAGAGCCCACGGCGGACGAGAAGGCGATCAAGGCCGCGTACCGCAAGCTGGCGCGCAAGTATCATCCTGACGTCAGCAAGGAGCGCGACGCCGAGGACAAGTTCAAGGAGGCCAATGAGGCCTACGAGGTGCTCGGTGACGCGCAGAAACGCGCCGAGTTCGACGAAATCCGCAAGTACGGCGGCCAGCATGGCCGGCCGTTCCAGGCACCACCAGGCTGGCAGAGCCGTGGCGGCGCGGGTGGCGCTGGCGGTGGCTTCGAGGGCGGCGACTTCTCCGACTTCTTCAGCTCGATCTTCGGTGCCCGTGGCGGTAACCCGTTCGGTGGTGGCGGCCGGCAACAACAACGCAGTGCCGGCAGGCGAGGGCAGGACGTGGAACTGGAACTGGCGATCTTCCTGGAAGAAACCCTGAGCAAGGAATCCAAGCAGATCAGCTTCCAGGTGCCGCAGACCAACGCGGCCGGCCAGCGCACCGGGTTCACCACCAAGACCCTGAACGTGAAGATCCCTGCCGGGGTCACCGATGGCGAGCGCATCCGCCTCAAGGGCCAGGGCGCCCCAGGCGTTGGCGGTGGTGCCAACGGCGACCTGTTCCTGACCGTGCGCATGGCACCGCACCCGCTGTTCGATGTCGAAGGTCATGACCTGATCATCACCGTGCCGCTGGCGCCGTGGGAGGCTGCCCTGGGCACCAAGGTGGCGGTGCCGACCCTGACCGGCAAGATCAACTTGACCATCCGCCCCGACAGCCAGAGCGGCCAGCGCCTGCGCGTGCCGGGCATGGGCCTGGCGAACAAGAACGGCGAGCGCGGCAACCTCTACGCGCAGCTGAAAGTGGTGATGCCGCCGGCCTCTGACGCTGCTACCCGTGAACTGTGGACCCAGCTTTCCGAGAAAGCGGCGTTCGACCCGAGGACACAATGGAGTAAGTGATCATGAGCAGCACCCTGATCGTTCAACTGGACATGCGTACCCTGTGTCAGGAAGCCGATATCACGGCTGACTACGTGATCGAAATCGTCGAGCACGGCATTGTCGAACCTTCGGGGCGAACGCCGGAGGACTGGTTGTTCGACGATCAGGCGCCGCTTTTGGCCAAGCGCGCGGCGAAACTGCATCAAGAGCTGGAACTGGAGTGGGAAGGGGTAGCGTTGGCGCTGGAGCTGCTGCAGGAAGTGCAGCAGTTGCGCAGCGAGAACAGCATGTTGCGCCAGCGGTTGGGCAGGTTTACCCAGATGTAAGCCGCCCTGATTGGCCCGATGTGGGAGCGACACAAGGCCGCTCCCACAAGAGATCGCATTTCAGGTTGGTTCAGCACCCGGGTTCAGCACAAGCTGCATGAAGGTCAAATCCAGCCAGCGGCCAAACTTCACCCCCACCTGCGGCATCTGCCCGGTTACCACGAAGCCCAGCCGCTCATGCAGGCGCACCGATGCAGCATTGCCGCTCTCGATGGCCGCGACCATCACATGCTTGCCGCACCCCCGCGCCCGCTCGATCAGCGCTGCCATCAGCACTGGCCCCAGGCCCTTGCCACGCTGGTCGCCACGCACATACACCGAGTGTTCCACGGTCAGGCGAAAACCTTCGAACGGCCGCCAGTCGCCAAACGATGCATAACCCAGCACACCGGTCTCATCCACAGCCACCAGGATCGGATAGCCCTGCTGCGCCCGTGCTTCGAACCAGGCCTGGCGGTTGGCCAGCTCCACCGGGGTTTCGTTCCAGATCGCGGTGGTATTGCGCACGGCGTCGTTGTAGATGTCGAGGATGCCCGGCACATCGGTGGGCAGGGCGTCGCGGATTTCGTAACTCATGACAGCGTCTCGCAGGGTCGTTGATGGCAGATTAAATGGTTACCAGCCCGCGCACACCTTCGGCTTGCATGTTTGCACCGCGGCCACGCTGGATGATCTCGCCACGGGCCATGACCAGATAGTGGTCGGCCAACGCCTCGGCGAAGTCGTAGAACTGTTCCACCAACAGGATCGCCATGTCGCCACGCTCGGCCAGGCGCCGGATCACCGTACCGATCTCCTTGATCACCGAGGGCTGGATGCCTTCGGTCGGCTCGTCGAGGATCAGCAAGCGCGGGCGGCTGGCCAAGGCGCGGCCGATGGCCAGCTGTTGCTGCTGGCCGCCGGACAGGTCGCCGCCACGGCGTTGTTTCATCTGTTCCAGCACCGGGAACAGTTCGTAGATGAACGCGGGCACTTCACGTGCCTCGCGGGCAGGGAAGCGCGACAGGCCCATCAGCAGGTTTTCCTCGACAGTCAGGCGCGGGAAGATTTCACGGCCCTGGGGCACGTAGGCGATCCCGGCGTGGACCCGCTGCTGGGGCTTGAGTGTGGTGATCGGTTTGCCTTCCCACTCGATATTGCCCTCGCGGGCAGGCACCAGGCCCATCAGGCAGCGCAGCAGGGTGGTCTTGCCCACCCCGTTGCGGCCCAACAGGCAGGTGACTTCGCCGACCTTGGCTTCGAAGGACAGGCCCCGGAGGATGTGGCTGCCGCCGTAGTACTGGTGCAGGGTGTCGATTTTCAGCATGTGTTGTCCTTGGTATTGATCAGCGACCCAGGTAAACCTCGACCACCCGTTCATCCGCCTGCACCTGTTCCAGCGAACCTTCCGCCAGCACGCTGCCCTGGTGCAGCACGGTCACATGGTCGGCGATGCTGCCGACGAAGCCCATGTCATGTTCCACCACCATCAGCGAGTGCTTGCCGGCCAGGCCCTTGAACAGCTCGGCGGTGAACTCGGTCTCGGCATCGGTCATGCCCGCCACCGGCTCGTCGAGCAACAACAGCTGTGGCTCCTGCACCAGCAGCATGCCGATCTCGAGGAACTGCTTCTGCCCGTGCGACAGCAGGCCGGCCTGGCGCTGGGCCAGGGGCAGCAGGCGCAAGGTGGTCAGTACTTCCTCGATGCGCTGGCGCTGTTCGCCGCTCAGGCGTGCCGCCAGGCTGGCCCACACTGATTTGTCGGTCTTCAACGCCAGCTCCAGGTTCTCGAACACGGACAGTGCCTCGAACACCGTCGGCTTCTGGAACTTGCGGCCGATGCCGGCCTGGGCGATCTGGTACTCGCTCATGCGGGTCAGGTCGAGGGTGTCACCGAAGAAGGCGCTGCCCGTATCGGGGCGGGTCTTGCCGGTGATCACGTCCATCATCGTGGTCTTGCCGGCGCCGTTGGGGCCGATGATGCAGCGCAGTTCGCCGACGCCGATGTACAGGTTCAGTGCGTTGAGCGCCTTGAAGCCGTCGAAGCTGACGCTGATGCCCTCAAGGCTCAGCACCGTGCCGTGGCGGGTGTCGAGGCCGGCCTTGCGGCTGTGGCCCAGGCCGATTGCCTCGCGGCCGCTGCCGAGGGTATCGAACACGGGTTCCAGCATGAATTCCGGGTGGACCGGGGGCACGCCTCTCATGGCTGGCTCCTTTTTTTCAACAGGCCGACCACGCCCTTGGGCAGGTACAGGGTCACGAGGATGAACAGCGCACCGAGGAAGAACAGCCAGAACTCCGGGAAGGCCACGGTGAACCAGCTCTTCATGCCATTGACCAGGCCGGCACCGAGCAGCGGGCCGATCAGCGTGCCACGCCCGCCGAGGGCCACCCACACGGCGGCTTCGATGGAGTTGGTCGGCGACATTTCGCTGGGGTTGATGATGCCCACCTGCGGCACGTACAGCGCACCGGCCAGGCCGCACAGCACGGCGCTGAGCACCCATACCAGCAGCTTGAAGCCGCGTGGGTCGTAGCCGCAGAACATCAGGCGGTTCTCGGCGTCGCGCACGGCGGTGAGCAGGCGGCCGAACTTGCTCTGGGTCAGGCGCCAGCACAGGTACAGGCTGGCCAGCAGCAGGCCGACAGTCAGCAGGAACAGCACCGCGCGGGTGCCCTGCGCGGCGATGTCGAAGCCGAGGATGGTGCGGAAGCTGGTGAAGCCGTTGTTGCCGCCGAAGCCCGTTTCGTTACGGAAGAACAGCAACATGCCGGCGAAGGTCAGCGCCTGGGTCATGATCGAGAAGTACACGCCCTTGATCCGCGAGCGGAAGGCGAACCAGCCGAACACCAGCGCCAGCAGCCCGGGCGCCAGCACCACCAGGCACAGGGCCCAGGCGAAGTGCTGGGTGCCGGCCCAGTACCACGGCAGTTCGCTCCACGACAGGAAAGTCATGAACCCGGGCAGGCCGTCGCCGGCCGCCTGGCGCATCAGGTACATGCCCATGGCGTAGCCGCCGAGGGCGAAGAACAGGCCGTGACCCAGCGACAGCAACCCGGCATAGCCCCAGACCAGGTCCAGGGCCAGGGCGACGATGGCGTAGCAGAGGATCTTGCCGACCAGGGTGAGGGTGTAGGCCGAGACCTGCAGGGCGTGATCCGCCGGTAGCAGCGACAGCAGCGGCAGGGCCACCAGCAGCAGGACGACGACCGCGCCGATGGCCAGCGACAGCCGTGGCCCGGCCTTTTGCGTAGCGGTGACAAGCAGTGGCTGGTTCATCAGTCGATTACCCGTCCCTTGAGGGCGAACAGGCCTTGCGGGCGCTTCTGGATGAACAGAATGATCAACGCAAGGATGAGGATTTTGCCGAGCACCGCACCGATCTGCGGCTCCAGCAGCTTGTTGGCGATACCAAGGCCGAACGCTGCCCACAGGCTGCCGGCCAGTTGCCCGACGCCGCCGAGCACCACCACCAGGAACGAGTCGATGATGTAGCTCTGGCCCAGGTCCGGGCCGACGTTGCCGACCTGGCTCAGGGCCACGCCGCCCAGGCCGGCGATGCCGGAGCCGAGGCCGAAGGCGAGCATGTCGACGCGCCCGGTGGAGACGCCGCAGCAGGCCGCCATGTTGCGGTTCTGGGTGACAGCGCGCACGTTCAGGCCCAGGCGTGTGCGGTTGAGCAGCAGCCAGGTGAGCAGGACCACGGCGAGCGCGAAGCCGATGATCACCAGGCGGTTGTACGGCAGCACCAGGTTGGGCAGCAGCTGGATGCCGCCAGAAAGCCAGGCCGGGTTGCTGACTTCGACGTTCTGCGCGCCGAACAGCAGGCGGATGGCCTGGATCAGGATCAGGCTGATGCCCCAGGTGGCCAGCAGGGTTTCCAGCGGGCGCCCGTAGAGGTGGCGGATCACCGTGCGTTCCAGGGCCATGCCGACCCCGGCACTGACCGCGAACGCCACCGGCAGGGCGATCAGCGGGTAGAACTCGATGGCACCGGGGGCGTAGCGTTGCAGCAGCACCTGGACCATGTAGGTGCTGTAGGCGCCGAGCATGAGCATCTCGCCATGGGCCATGTTGATCACCCCGAGCAGGCCGAAGGTGATCGCCAGGCCCAGCGCGGCCAGCAGCAGGATCGAGCCCAGTGACAGGCCGCTGAAGGCCTGGCCAAGCAGTTCGCCGACCAGTAGCTTGCGCTTGACCTGGGCCAGGCTGGTTTCGGCGGCGGTGCGCACGCCTGGGTCGCTTTCCGCGCCAGGTTGCAGCAGCGCTTCGAGGCGGGTGCGAGCCAGCGGGTCGCCGGTTTCGCCGAGCAGGCGTACCGCAGCCAGGCGCACGGCCGGCTCGCTGGCGCCCAGTTGCAGGTTGGCCAGGGCCAGGCCGAGGGCGGCGTGCACGGCGGCATCTGGCTCGCTGGCGAAGCGCCGGTCGAGGAAGGCCATCTGTGCCGGCTGCGCGCTCTTTTGCAGTTGTTGGGCGGCGGCCAGGCGGGTGGCGTTGTCGTCGCTGAGCAGCTGGTGGCTGGCCAGCGCGTTGTCGATCAGGCCGCGCAGGCGGTTGTTCAGGCGTACCTTGCGCGTGTCATCGGCGGCGATGCGGCCCTGGCGCAGGTTGTCCAGCAGCGGCACGCGCGCGGCATCGGGTTGTGCCGCCCAGCTTTCGAGCAGTCGGGCCTGCTCGGCGGGCTTGGCGGTGAGGAAGAATTCGCCCTCGCTGGCTTGGGTTGCCAGAGGGATTAGCAGGAGCAGTGTGAGCAGGAATCTGAGCATGCGGGCAATCCTGGAAATCGGCGGTGGATTCATCGCGGATAAATCCGCTCCTACAAGGTCGGCGCAGAACCTGTAGGAGCGGATTTATCCGCGATAGGGCTGCAAAGCAGCCCCAATGCACTCATTTACCTTTCACCGCGTAATCAGGGCGCTTGTCGTTACCCGGAATGAACGGGCTCCAAGGCTGCGCGCGCAATGGCTGCTCAGTCTCCCACACCACGCTGAACTGCCCGTCATCCTGAATCTCGCCGATCATCACCGGCTTGTGCAGGTGGTGGTTGGTCTTGTCCATGGTCAGGGTGAAGCCCGACGGTGCCTTGAAGGTCTGCCCGGCCAGCGCCTCACGGACCTTGTCGACGTCGGTGGACTTGGCCTTCTCGGCGGCCTGGGCCCACATGTGGATGCCCACGTAGGTGGCCTCCATCGGGTCGTTGGTCACCGCTTTGTCGGCCCCCGGCAGGCCCTTGGCCTTGGCATAGGCCTTCCAGTCGGCGACGAACTTCTGGTTGACCGGGTTATCCACCGACTCGAAGTAATTCCACGCCGCCAGGTGGCCCACCAGCGGCTTGGTGTCGATGCCGCGCAGCTCTTCTTCGCCCACCGAGAAGGCCACCACCGGTACGTCGGTGGCCTTCAGGCCCTGGTTGGCCAGTTCCTTGTAGAACGGCACATTGGAGTCGCCGTTGACGGTGGAGATGACCGCGGTCTTGCCGCCAGCGGAGAACTTCTTGATGTTGGCGACGATGGTCTGGTAATCGGCGTGGCCGAACGGGGTGTACACCTCTTCGATGTCTTTGTCGGCCACGCCCTTGCTGTGCAAGAAGGCGCGCAGGATCTTGTTGGTGGTGCGCGGGTAGACGTAATCGGTGCCCAGCAGGAAGAAGCGCTTGGCGCTGCCGCCATCTTCGCTCATCAGGTATTCCACGGCCGGGATGGCTTGCTGGTTGGGCGCAGCACCGGTGTAGAACACGTTCGGCGACATCTCTTCACCTTCGTACTGCACCGGGTAGAACAGCAGGCCGTTGAGTTCCTCGAACACCGGCAGCACGGATTTGCGTGATACCGAGGTCCAGCAGCCGAACACCACCGCGACCTTGTCCTGGGTCAGAAGCTGACGGCTCTTCTCGGCAAACAGCGGCCAGTTGGAGGCTGGGTCGACCACCACCGGTTCAAGCAGCTTGCCGTTCACACCGCCCTTGGCGTTGATCTCGTCGATGGTCATCAGCGCCATGTCCTTGAGCGAGGTCTCGGAAATCGCCATGGTCCCGGACAGCGAATGCAGGATGCCGACCTTGATGGTCTCGGCGGCCTGGATACTCCAGCTCAGGCCCATCGCCGCAAGCGATGCACTGAGGGTAAAGGCCTTGATCAGACTGCGACGCTTCATGTGCTCTCTCCGCTGAGATTTTTTATGGTGTTGGCCAAGCGGGGAGGAGCGTTGCAAGGGGTGTGCCTAGTGGCGAAAGCACCGGGGTAGAGGGGTTATGCGAGGTATTAGGGCGTTTCTCAGGTCCAGGTTGGTGCCTGGGAGATTTGTGTGCACAGGATTGGGGCTGCAAAGCAGCCCCAGCAGAATCAGCCGTTACGCACAGCCGAGCGCGGATGACGACGGCTACGCACGAACTGGTAGGTCACCGCCAGCAGCAGGAACCAGATCGGGGTGACTACCAGCGCCGAGCGGGTGTCCGCCTCAAGGCTCAGCAGCACCAGAATGAAGGCAAAGAACGCCAGGCACACGTAGCACATGAAGCGCCCGCCAGGCATCTTGTAGGTCGACGCCTGGTGCAGCGCATCGCGGTGCTTGCGGTACTTCAGGTACGACAGCAGGATCAGCGTCCAGACGAACATGAACAGCACCGCCGACACCGTGGTCACCAGGGTGAACGCCTCAACCACGTTCGGTACCAGATAGATCAGCACCGCACCCAGCAGCAGGCAGGCGCAGGAGAAGAACAGGCCGTTGGCCGGCACCGAGCGGCTCGACAGTTTCTCGAACGCCTTCGGTGCATCGCCTTCCTGGGACAGGCCGTAAAGCATGCGGCTGGTGGAGAACACGCCGCTGTTGGCCGACGAGGCCGCCGAAGTCAGCACCACGAAGTTGATGATGCTCGCCGCCGCCGGCAGGCCGGCCAGCACGAACAGTTCTACGAACGGGCTCTTGCCTGGTATCACGTCGCGCCATGGGGTCACCGCCATGATCGCGATCAGTGCCAGCACGTAGAATACGATGATCCGTACCGGGATCGAGTTGATCGCCCGCGGCAGGGTGCGCTCGGGGTTCTTCGCTTCAGCCGCCGTGGTGCCCACCAGCTCGATACCGACGAACGCGAACACGGCGATCTGGAAACCGGCGAAAAAGCCCATCACGCCGTTGGGGAACATGCCGCCGTCGTTCCACAGGTTGGCCAGTTGCGCGGTGCGACCGCTCGGCGAAGTGAAGCCGGTGAGGACCATGTACAGGCCGGTGGCGACCAGGCCGAGAATGGCGACGATCTTGATCAGGGCGAACCAGAACTCCAGCTCGCCGAACATCTTCACTGTCACCAGGTTCAGCGACAGCAGCACCGCCACGCAGGTCAGCGCTGGTATCCACTGCGGCAGGTCGGGGAACCAGAACTGCGTGTAGGCAGCAATGGCGACCACGTCGGCGATGCCGGTGACCACCCAGCAGAACCAATAGGTCCAGCCGGTGAAGTAGCCGGCCCAGGGGCCGAGCAGGTCGGCGGAGAAGTCGATGAAGGACTTGTAGTTGAGGTTCGACAGCAGCAGTTCGCCCATGGCGCGCATGACGAAGAACAGCATGAAGCCGATGATCATGTAGACGAAGATGATCGACGGCCCCGCCAGGCTGATGGTCTTGCCCGAGCCCATGAACAGGCCGGTGCCGATGGCCCCGCCGATGGCGATCAGCTGGATGTGGCGGTTGGTCAGGTTGCGCTGCAGATGTTGTTCATCTGGCGTGTTGGGAGAAGTTTGCGTCATCAAGCTGCATTCCCTTGGAAGGTCGGTCTTCTTGTCGGAGGTAGCCGGTTAGGCTAACACGCTCGTGCCAGATCGGGGCGCGACAGATCGACTCGACTTTTGGGTAGCAGCCGGGGGCGCAAAGCGCCCCCCGGCGATCTCAAGCGTTGGCCAGCACCCGGCGGCGTCTTACCACCAGGCTATCCACCACCCACATCACCACCATCGACACTCCCACCAGCGGGAACATCACGCCCAGCACCAGCATCACCCCCACAGCCGTCTTCCAGCGCGGCAGGTCATGGCGCAGCGGCGGCACGCCCAGGCCACCCTCGGGCCGGCGCTTCCACCACATCACCAGACCGCTTACCGAACCCAGCAGGATCATCAGGCACACCAGCAGGATGATGATCTGGTTCAGCGGTCCGAACATCTTGCCCTCGTGCAGCATCACGCCCAGCTCGGTAGCGCGGGCCACCGGGCTGTAGTCCTGCCAGCGCACATCGGCCAGCACCTTGCCGGTGTACTGGTCGACATGCAGGGTTGCGTCGTTGCGCGGGTCGTCGGCGAACACGGCGATGGTGTAAACACCTTCGGCAGTGGTCGGCGCGGTGATGCTGTAGCCCGGCTCGACCTGGCGCGCCGTGGCGATGTCTTCAACCTGCTGCAGGCTCACCTGAGGCGCAGCCGGTGCACTGTCCATCATGTGATGCCCAGCATGTTCGGCATGCGCGCCGGATTGCGGCATCGGTGTGTTCTCCATCGCCCACGGCACGGTCTGACGGTGCGCGCTGTTCAGTTCGCGAGCTTCCTGGTCCGACTTGGGCACGTCATTCCACATGGCCGCCGGGAACCGGTTCCACAGATCGGCGTACTGCTTGCCCCACATACCGGTCCAGGTCATGCCGCTGACCAGCATCAGCAACAGCAGGGCGGAACCCCAGAACCCGGTCACCGCGTGAAGGTCGCGCCAGAACAACCGCCCTTTCGCCGCGAACCGTGGCCACAGCACGCCGGCACCGTTACGCCCGCGTGGCCACCAGAGGTACAGCCCGGACACCACCAGCACGATGCCCCAGCCGGCGGCCAACTCAACCAGGCGGTCACCGACCGTACCGACCATCAGCTCGCCGTGCAGGGCGCGGGCGATGGCCTGCAGGTTCTGCTTGCCGTCCTGCTCTCCAAGGATCTTGCCGCTGTACGGGTCGACGAACACGTTCAGCTCGCGGCCACCGTCATGCACCACGAACTGCGCGCTGCGCTCGGCATTGATCGGCGGCAGGTACTGGCCGACATGGCCTTTCGGGTAGGCCTGGCGCACTTCGGCCAGCAGCGTGTCGGCGCCCTGTCGATGATGGCCGGCTTCGACCACCATCAGATCACGGTACAGCAGCGGGTCGAGCTGCGGCTTGAACAGGTAGATGATCCCGGTGATCGCCAGCAGGATCATGAACGGGGCCACGAACAGCCCCGCATAGAAGTGCCAACGCCAGGCCAGGTTATAGAAGTTGATGCGTGTTCCTCTCATGGGAACCTCCTGTTTGACCAGCTGATGGGCGCGCCCGAAGCCGCGCCCGTTGTTGTTGTCAGAAGCTGAAATCGACCTTGGTCCAGAAGGTCCTGCCTGGCTCGTTCACCGGCTGTGGGTCATTGGCCGGGTAGCCGAACCCGGCATTCCCGGCCAGGTTCAGGTGCTCGGCGTAGGCCTTGTCGAACAGGTTGTCGACCCCTGCGCTGAGCTTGAGGTTGTGGTTCACCTTGTAGGCGCCGTTGAGCGAGAACACGCCGAAACCGGCGCTCTTGTCGTAGTCCTTGCCGACCACGTTGCCCTGGTTCTCGGCGATGCGGTTCTGCGCCGCCACCAGGCGCCACAGGGCACCGGCGCTCCAGCTGTCGCGGCTGTAGGTCAGGCCCAGGCGGCTTTCCAGCGGCGGCATCTGTGGCAGTGCCTTGCCGTCGCTGCTGTTCTTGCCCCAGGCGGAGGCCAGGGTGGCATCGGCCTTCCAGCGCTCGGTGAGCTTGTAGGCCGCGCCCAGTTCGCCGCCCATGATGCGGGCATCGATGTTCTGTGCCTGGGAGGTGCTCATGCCCATCATCCCGGTGCGGTAGTCGAACAGAATGTAGTCACGGATCTGCCCGACATAGCCCGAGGCCCAGGCCTCCAGGCGCTCGTCGCGGTACTGGATGCCGAAGTCGAGTTGGGTGGTCTTCTCCGGCTTGATGCCGTCGAACGCGTTGGCCGCGCCGGGTGGCGCCAGCTTGGGCGAGAACAGCTCCCAGTAGTCCGGGAAGCGCTCGGCGTGGCCGAGGCCGATGTAGGTGGTGGCGGGGACTGCCGCCAGGTCATGCTCGTAACGCACGAAGCCACTGGGCAGCGTGTCGGCGCGGGTGTCGCCCTGAGTGGCGCTGCCCTGGCGGAAGTCCCGGGCCGAGGCACGGTCCAGGCGGGCACCGGTGATCAGCCGGTCTTCGCCGGTGGCGTACCAGGTGAGCTCGCCGAAAGCACCATAGTTGTGGAAGTCTGCGTCCTTGGTCCAAGGCTGGCCCTTGTGCGCATCGACGCCCATGCCGCCGCGCTGGCGGTGTTCGTTGGTCTGCGCGTCGATGCCGCCAATCAGTTGCACGTCGGCCCAGCGCCAGGTGGCCTTGAGGCGAGCGCCCAGCGTGCGGCGGTCGACGTTGCTGACCATGGGCATGCCCATCATGCCGGAGCCTGATGGTGTGCGCAGGCTGTAGTTGTCCATCACGTGGTCGGCGTAGTTGTAATAGACCTGCGCCTCGACCTTGTCGAGCACCTCGCCGAGGTTGGACTTTTCAAAGCGCAGGCCCAGGCTCTCGCGCTTGAACTGCGAGCCGTCCATGCCACGGCCGGCGTAGCGCGCCTCGCCGTCACCCTTGCCGGCGGTGAGTTCTAGCAGTGTGTCCTGGTCGGGCGTCCAGCCCAGGGCCACGTCGCCGTTCCATTTCTCCCAGCGCGAAGGCACTGTGTCGCCGTTGCCATCCTCGTAATCGTCCGAGTGCGACTGGTTGCCGACGAAGCGGGCATAGCCCTGGCTGTTGCCGGCCGCAGCATCGAGCACCTTGTCGAAGCGGCCGTTGGAGCCGGCCAGCAGGCTGGCGTTGACCCGGCTGCCGAGGGTGCCGAACTTTTCCGGCTCACGTTCGAAGAGGATGGTACCCGCCGAGCCGCCTGGCCCCCAGATCACGCTTTGCGGGCCTTTGATCACGGTCAGGCGGTCGTAGGTTTCCGGTGCGATGTAGGAGGTCGGGGCATCCATGCGGTTGGGGCAGGCGCCGAGCATCACGCCGCCGTTGGTGAGAATGTTCAGGCGCGAGCCGAACATGCCGCGCAGCACTGGGTCGCCATTGGTGCCGCCGGCGCGGATGGCGGAAAAGCCAGGGATGGTCTTCAGGTAGTCGGCCCCATCGCTGGCGGGCACGGGTTGGCGCGGGTCCTTGGGGTTGGTGACCACGGTCAGTGGCGAACTCGGCGCAAGCGCGGTGATCACCGTTGGGCTCAGCTCGGCCTCAGGGCCTTCATGGCCAGGTTCGGCAGCCAGGGCCATGGGCGCGAGCAGCGAGCCGCACAGCGCGGCGAATGTCCCTCGCAGGGAAGAAGCTAAAACAGGGGGGCAGCCGGACATAGGGATTCCAGTCGATCAGTCATGAGTGTGCGCGAAGCCTCCTGGCTCCGTGCGATAACAGTGGTGTCAGACGCTGATCGAAAGGGGCGGCGCGCGGCTGCGCGCACCGGGGAACACGGCCTGCCGGGCGTGGCCCTGGCGCGTAGGTGCCGGGATGAGGGTGGGGGGAGCTGTGCTGGCGACGCTGAGTGGGCTGAGGGTTTGCGGCAAGGCCGGGCAATTGAACAGCAGGCTGCAGTAGCCGCACTTTTCCCACATCACATGCAGCTGGCCATCGTTGCCGTGGCCGTGATGGGCATCACTGCCATGGGCCTGATGGGTCTCGCTGCCCACTGGCATGGACATCGACGCGTCCATGGGCATGCTCATGCCGGCGTGGTGGTCCATCGGCATCGACTGGGAAACCAGCGGGCCGATGAAGATCATCCACATGGCGAACAGGCTCAGCCAGCCGCCACCGACGCGCCTGCGTTCAGGGCGGGTGGTGCGGCTGAGGCTGTTGCGCGGCAGGCTCATGTTGGCGAGCGCCTGTCAGCGGGCGTCAGTGCGCGTGTTCGTGAGCCTGGTCCGATGGCGCCTGCTTCTGTACGGCCACGTCGACCTTGATGTCGCCGGCCTTCTCGAAGTGCAGGGTCATCGGGAAGCGCTTGCCGTCGGTGAGGAGGCTGCGGTCCTTGGGCTGCATCAACATCACGTGGTAGGCGTTGGGTGCGAAGGTCAGGTCCTTGCCCGCGGGCACCACCACGCTCTGCACCTGCTGCATTTTCATGGCGCCACTGGCGCTCATGGTGTGCTCATGCAACTGCGCGTCATCGCTGATCGGGCTGTCGACGCTGAGCAGGCGGTCATCGGCCTTGCCGTTGTTGTGCACGACGAAATAGGCGGCGACGTTAGGGGCGTTGGGCGGTAGTTGCAGCGACCACGGGTGAGCGATGTGCAGGTCGCCCACGGTGTATTCATGGGCATTGGCGTAGGCGCCGGGCAGCAGCAGGGCAGCCAGTACAAGAGCTTGCTTGAGCATGGTGAGTCTCCGATCTGTTCAGGTTCAGGCAGACAGCGTGATGAACTCAGGCCAGCGGAGAGGCACGGGGATTGAGCGCGGGCCATAGCTGGCGCGGCGTGGGTTGGTAGTCGATTAACGGTGGAGCATCCCCGGCCAGCAGCGTGGGCGGGTTGTGCAGTTGCGGCGGATAACCCGGCAGGGCCAGCAGCGGTGCAGCTCCCGAGCAGCACCAGCAGTGCTGCATGTTGGAGTGCTGGTCGCTTTGGGTGCCGAGGTCGATCTTGGCCAGGGCCTGGACATCGGCCTTGGCCTTGCCGGCCAGGCTGGAACAGAAAGCCCCCCACAGCAGCTGCTCAGCCGGGCCTTTGGGCGCGGCAGAAGACAGCGGCATGGCCAGCAGGTTGAACAGCACTGCTAGGCAGGCTATCCAGGCAATGTGCCGACGTGGGGGCATGGAGAGATCCGGTCAGGAATCGTGGGCGGTATTGTAAGGCGGAGTATAGGTAAAAATGGTGGGGTGCGGTGAAGTGACGCAGGTGCCAGGCATTGGGGCTGCACAGCAGCCCCCGGCAGGCTCAGGCCTTGTTGCGACCCATCAGCCCACGCACGGTCTCCTGCAGGTCTGCTGGCAGCACCACAACCTTGGCATTGTTGCTGCTGGCCAGGTTCTCCATGGCGCCCACATAACGCTCACCCAGCAGGTACATGGCTGGCACGGTCTCGTTACCCACGGCCTCCTTGACCAGCGAGATTGCCCGCGCCGAGGCCTCGGCCAGGTTGATCTGTGCTTCGGCATCCAGCTTGGCCGACTGCAGGCGCGCTTCGGCTTCGAGGATCGCCGCCTGTTTGGCGCCTTCGGCGCGGGTCACGTCGGCCTTGCGCTCACGCTCGGCGGCCGCCTGGCGTTCCATGGCCAGCTGCATGTTCTCCGACGGCTTGATGTCCTGGATCTCGACCGAGCGCACGGTCACGCCCCAGTCTTCGGTCTGCTCGGACATCGCCTCACGCAGGCGCGCCTTGATCTGTTCGCGGCTCGACAGCGCCTCGTCCAGGTCCATTGCACCGACGATGGCGCGCAGCGAGGTCATGGTCAGGCTGGTGACGGCGAACGAGAAGTTCTGCACGCCATAGGAGGCCTTCTGTGGGTCGACCACCTTGGCGAAGCACAAGGCGTTGGCCACGATCACCGCGTTGTCCTTGGTGATGATTTCCTGCTCCTGCACGTCGAGGATGATGTCCTTGGTCGGCAGGCGATAGGCGACCACGTCCATGTACGGGATGACGATGTTCAGGCCCGGTTTGAGGGTGTTGTGGTAGCGGCCCAGACGCTCGACGATCCATTCCTCGCCCTGGGGCACGATGCGCACCCCCTTGAACACGGTGATCAGGACGAACAGGGCGAGGGCGCCGACGACGATGAGACTGGTCATGATCAAACTTCCTTTTAAATGCCAATTCAGGCCCGGACGACCCGGGCGGTATTGCCTTCGATGGCGACGAGCCGCACACGCTCGCCTGCCGGGATGTCGCCGTCGGCGATGCAGGTCCATTCCTCGTTGCCGAGCAGTGGCTTCTGGAAGCGCACGCGGCCTTTCTGGAATGGCGAGACGCTGCTGGTCAGCAGCCCGACTTCACCGATCACGCTGTCGGCGGTCCAGCGCACGTCTGGCTGCTTGCGCTTGAACAGCTTGAACCAGAGGAACGTGGTCACCGAGGAGAACAGCACCCACAGCAGCACCTGCATGTCCAGTTGCAGGGCGGGGGCGGCCAGGGCGATGAGCGAGACCAGCACGGCACCAATGCCGAACCAGATGATGAAGAACGTGGGCAGGACCAGTTCGAGCAGGATCAGGCCGATACCGAAGACCAGCCAGATCCACCATTGCATTTCCATATGAGCGACGCCTTCCGGAGGGGAGGCCAAAGTTTAAGGCAGTGGAGCGGCACTAGGCCACTTCACGGACGGCCGGAAAAGTCTGAAAGTGCTGTAGTCAACTGAGCTGAAGATGTGAACTCCCGATCCACCACAGGTAACACAGGGCGTTTTAGTATCAGCACCGGCACCCCGCGTTCCCGTGCCACGTCGAGCTTTGGTTCGGTCGCCACGCTGCCGCTGTTCTTGCTCACCAGCACATCGATGCGGCGCCGCTCGAACAATACCCGCTCGTCTTCGATCTGAAACGGCCCACGTGCGCCGATTACTTCACATCGCTCGTTGCCCGTGCAGGCTTCCAGCGCCCGCAAGGTCCAGAACTGCTCCGGCGGAATCTCCTCAAGATGTTGCAGTGGCTCGCGACCGAGGGTGAACAGCGGCCGCCTGAACGGCTTGAGCGCTTCGATCAGGCCATCCCAGTCTTCCACTTCGCGCCAGTCGTCCCCCGGCTGCCCTTGCCAGGCCGGGCGACGCAAAGCCCAGCAGGGGATACCGGCAACCTTTGCGGCGCTGGCAGCGTTGCGGCTGATCTGTGCGGCATAGGGGTGGGTGGCATCGATCAGCAGGGTGATGCCGGCCTCACGCAGATAAGCGGCCAGGCCTTCCGCGCCACCATAGCCACCGACCCGTATCTGGCACGTAAGGTCCTGCGGCACGCGGCCGATGCCGGCCAGGCTGTAGACGTGCTCAGGGCCGAGCTGGCGGGCGATGGCCAAGGCTTCGGTGACGCCGCCGAGCAGCAGGATACGGTGGCTCATTGCACACCTGCCTTGCCGACGATGCCGCCCTGGCGGTCGATGGCAAACACTTCGACCTGCACCTGGGCTGGCACCACGCTACGGGCGAAGGCCAGGGCATGGGCGCACACCGCGTCGCCCAGGGCGACGCCGGCGGCATGTGCCAGGGCCAGGGCCTGCTGGCTGGTGTTGGCGGCAATGATGGCCGCTTGCAGCTCGGCGTCGGCGCCGATGTCCGCTGCCCAGCCAGCCAACTGTGGCAGGTCGATGCTCGAGTGACGGCTGTGCAGGTCCATGTGCCCGGCAGCCAGCTTGCTGATCTTGCCGAAGCCGCCGCACAGGGTCAGGCGTGGCACCGGCACCTTGCGCACGTGCTTGAGTACTGCGCCGACGAAGTCGCCCATTTCGATCAAGGCGATCTCGGGCAGGTTGTAGACCCGGCGCATGGTGTCCTCACTGGCGTTGCCAGTGCACGCAGCGATGTGGGTGTAGCCATTGGTGTGGGCAACGTCGATGCCCTGGTGGATCGAGGCGATGTACGCCGAGCAGGAGAAGGGCCGGACGATGCCGCTGGTGCCGAGGATCGACAGCCCGCCGAGGATGCCCAGGCGCGGGTTCATGGTCTTCAGCGCCAGCGCCTCACCGCCTTGCACATTGACCGTGACCTCGAAGCCGCCCGGATAGCCGCAATCGTCGGCCAGCTGCAGCAAGTGCTCGCTGATCATCCGCCGTGGCACCGGATTGATCGCCGGCTCACCCACTGCCAGCACCAGGCCGGGGCGGGTGACGGTACCGACGCCAGAGCCTGCGACGAAGCGTATGCCAGGTTGCACCTGCAGGCGGATCTGGCTGTAGAGCAGAGCGCCGTGGGTGACGTCAGGATCGTCGCCGGCATCCTTGAGCGTGCCCGCTTCGGCGCGTTCGCCGACCAGGCGGCAGAATTCCAGGCGCATCTGCACTACCTTGCCCTTGGGCAGGGTGATGTTCACCGCGTCATCGCACTGTCCGGTCAGCAGCAACTTGGCGGCGGCAAGGCTGGTGGCGGTGGCGCAGCTGCCGGTGGTCAGGCCGCTGCGCAGGGGCGCGGGTTGCTCGCGGGTTTCTTCACGCATCGAGGGGTTTCACCACGTCAAGCAAGGTGATCGGCAACGCCTGGCGCCAGGTGTCGAAGGCGCCCAGCGGCTGAGCCTGGGCGACGTGGATGCGGGTCAGTTCGCCACCGTGCTGTTCACGGAAGTGCGCCAGGGCCAGTTCGCTTTGCAGGGTCACTGCATTGGCCACCAGCCGCCCACCGGGGCGCAAGCGTTCCCAGCACAGTGGCAACACGCCTTCGCGGGTGACACCGCCACCAATGAAAATGGCGTCCGGGCGTTCCAGTTCGGCCAGGGCGTCGGGTGCCTTGCCGCGAACCAGCTGAAGGCCCGGCACGCCGAGGGCATCGCGGTTGTAGTCGATGAAACCCTGCCGACCTTCGTCGGCTTCGATGGCCAGGGTGCGGCAGGCCGGGTGAGCGCGCATCCATTCGATACCGATCGAACCGCAACCGGCGCCGACATCCCACAGCAACTCGCCGGGTTGCGGCGCCAGGCGCGCCAGGGTAATGGCGCGCACGTCGCGCTTGGTCAGCTGGCCGTCATGGCGGAAGACGCTGTCTGGCAGCCCGGGTACACGCGACAGAGGCATGGCATCCGGGCTGATCAGGCACTCGATGGCGACCAGGTTGAGGGCGGCGACTTCGCGGTACGGCCAGTCATCAGCTGTGCCACAGAGGTGCTGCTCGGCCGCACCACCGAGGTGCTCCAGCACATGCAGGCGGCTGGGCCCGAAGCCGCGTTCGCGCAGCAGTGCGGCGATGGCTGCAGGGCTATCGCCGTCGTTGCTCAGCACTAGCAGGCGCTGGCCGCCGTACAGGTGGGCATTGAGCGCCGCCAAGGGGCGTGCGACCACCGATACCACCTGCACGTCCTGCAGTGGCCAGCCCAGGCGGGCGGCGGCCAGGGCACAGGAGGAGGGCATCGACAGCACCTGCATTTCTTCGGCCGCCACCTGCCGCGCCAGGCTGGCGCCGACGCCAAAGAACATCGGGTCGCCGCTGGCCAGTACGCAGGTCGGCTCACCGCGCAGTGCCAACACCGGGGCGAGGGAAAACGGGGACGGCCAGTCTTGCCGCTCGGCACCGATGCAGCGCGGCAGCAAGGCCAGCTGGCGCGGGCTGCCGATGATCCGCGAGGCGCCCAGCAAGGCGCGTCGGGCCTGCTTGCCCAGGCCGCTGAAGCCGTCTTCGCCGATGCCTACTACTGTCAGCCAGGGTGCCATGCATACCTCTTTCAGATCCTTGGGGTGCGCAGCGCCCCCAAAATTTCAGCTCAAACGCTGTTGACGCTCGACCACCGGCTTTTCATGCCGCCGGACAAAGCAGGCATAATACCGCGCCTTCTACACTCAAGCGCATTTTCAGCGATTGCCGGACGCCCCTTTGACGCCAGCCAACACGCCCGTAGCATCACCCCGTCCCTCGGCCTGTCCGGGGTTGTGGCGCATCGTCAGCGCCCGTGAAGGTGGCATCTGCCGCATCAAGCTGCCCGGCGGCCTGCTGCTGGCCGACCAGGCCGAGGCAGTGGCGGTGGCGGCCGAGCGTTTCGCGGGTGGGGTGATCGAAGCGACCAACCGCGGCAATCTGCAGATCCGCGGTATCGGCAGCGATCATGCCGGGCTGGTCGAAGGCCTGCTGGCCGCCGGCCTCGGCCCGCGTGACGCGGCCAGCGATGACGTGCGCAACCTGATGCTCAGTCCGCTGGCTGGCCATGATCCGTCGATGATGCTGGATGTACGCCCCCTGGCCGGGCAGATCCTCGACCTGCTGCAAGGTACGTCGCGCTTCCATCAGTTGTCGGCCAAGTTCGCCGTGCAACTCGATGGGGGTGAAGGCGTGGCCATGCTCGATCATCCTCACGACCTGTGGCTCTCGGCAATGCGCCTGGGGCAGCGCGACTGGCTGGCATTTGGCTTGGCAAGCTGCCCGGCCGATGGCCCGGTACTTGGCGCGGTGCCGCTGGAGCAGGGGCTGGCGCTGGTGCGCGCGGTGATCGATCGCTTCCTTGATCTGGCCAGCCCGGAGCAGTCGCGCATGCGCCAGCTTCTGCAAGGTTGCCAGGTCGATGTCTTCATCGAAGGGCTCGGCTTGCAGGTCCGCCGCGATGCGGCGGTGCTCGACTGGCAGCGCGAAGGCGCGCAAAACCCATGGCTGGGTGCCGTGGCACAAAAGCAGGGCATGGCGTTGGGGGTCGCTCCGCCGCTGGGTCGCCTGTCACCGGCCATGTTGCGTGGCGCTGCCCGGGTTGCCCGCCAATGGGGGGATGGCAGCCTGCGCCTGACTCCGTGGCAAAGCCTGATGCTGACCAACATCGCCGCAGCCGACCTGGAACAAGCCCGCGTCGAGCTGTCAGCAATGGGCCTGCTCTGCCAAGCCGATGAGCCCTTGGCGCGCGTGGTTGCCTGCACCGGCAGCAGTGGCTGCGCCAAGGCCCAGGCCGAAACCAAGGCCGATGCCGTCGAGCTGGCGGCGCTGCTGGGCAGTGGCGTGCCCGGCAGCGTGCATTTGTCTGGCTGCCCCCGTTCCTGTGCCGTGGCCCATGTCGCCCCGGCCACCTTGCTGGCCCGTTCACCGGGCCGCTATGACCTCTATTTGCGTGACGCGCACCTGCCGGGCCTGGGGGCCCTGCGCGCCACCGACCTTACCTTGAATGAAGCAGGCGCCATGCTCGCCCTGCCGACGGAGCACCTTGATGATTGACTACATCCGCGATGGTCAGGAGATCTATCGCAATTCCTTCCGGATCATCCGTGAGGAAGCCCGGCTCGAGCGGGTCCCCGCCGACCTGGAAAAGCTCGCCGTGCGCGTGATCCATGCCTGCGGCATGGTTGATGCCATCGACGGCCTGCAGTTCTCCGAAGGTGCCGGCCGCGCCGGTCGCGAAGCCCTGGCCAATGGCGCGCCGATTCTCTGCGACGCGCACATGGTTGCCGAAGGCATCACCCGTGCCCGCTTGCCCGCCAACAACCCGGTGATCTGCACCCTGCGCGACCCGAGCGTGCCAGGCCTGGCCAAGGAGGCCGGCAACACCCGTTCCGCCGTGGCCCTGGAGCTGTGGCGCCCGCATCTGGAAGGCAGCGTGGTGGTGATCGGCAATGCCCCGACTGCGCTGTTCTACCTGCTGGAGATGATCGATGCGGGTGCGCCAAAGCCCGCCCTGATCCTTGGCTTCCCGGTCGGCTTCGTCGGCGCCGCCGAGTCCAAGGCGATGCTCGCTGCAGACAGCCGCGGCGTGCCGTTCGTGATCATGCAGGGCCGCCTGGGCGGTAGCGCGATGGCTGCTGCCGCGGTCAACGCCCTGGCCACGGAGGTGGAGTGATGGCGCGCGGACGACTGCTGGGCCTGGGCGTAGGCCCCGGCGACCCTGAACTGATCACCGTCAAGGCGCTGCGCCTGCTGCGCGAGGCGCCAGTGGTGGCGTATTTCGTGGCCAAGGGCAAGCGCGGCAACGCCTTCGGCATTATCGAGGCGCACCTGCAAGCCGAGCAGACCTTGCTGCCGCTGGTATACCCGGTGACCACCGAGGTACTGCCCGCGCCGCTGTCCTACGAGCAGGTGATCAGTGATTTCTACGATGAAGCTGCCGTACAGATAGCCGAGCACCTGGATGCCGGTCGCGATGTGGCCGTGATCTGCGAAGGTGATCCGTTCTTCTACGGCTCCTACATGTACCTGCATGACCGCCTGGCCCAGCAGCATGAGGCCGAAGTGGTCCCGGGCGTGTGTTCGATGCTCGGTGGTGCCTCGGTACTGGGCGCGCCGCTGGTGTATCGCAACCAGAGCCTGTCGATACTGTCGGGCGTGCTGCCCGCCGAAGAGCTCAAGCGCCGGCTGGCAGACGCCGATGCGGCGGTGATCATGAAGCTGGGCCGCAACTTCCCCAAGGTGCGCCAGGTGCTGGGTGAACTGGGCCTGGACGGGCGCGCGTTGTATGTCGAGCGGGCGACCATGGCCAACCAGAAGATCGTGCCGCTGGATGAAGTGGACCCACAGTCCTCACCGTACTTCTCGCTGATCATCGTGCCGGGGGAAAAATGGCAGGGCTGAACACGCAACAGGCGCCGGCCATCGTCATTCTTGGCGGCGGCAGCCTGGCTACGGCGCAGCGCATCCAGCAACGTTATCCACGGGCGACCATTCATGGTTTGCGTGGTCGGGTCGAGGGTGCCGATCAGTATTACGACGGTTTCGGCGATACCTTGCGTGCGCTGTACCAGCAGGCCGTCCCGATCATCGCGCTGTGCGCCGCCGGCATCGTCATCCGCAGCCTGGCCAGCCTGCTCGACGAGAAAGGTGCTGAACCGCCAGTGTTAGCCGTGGCCGAGGACGGTAGTGCGGTGGTGCCGTTGCTGGGTGGCCTGAGCGGGGTCAATGTCATGGCCCGTGAACTCGGCGAGGTGCTGGGTGTGGCGGCTGCAATCACCACCAGTGGCGAACTACGCTTCGGCACCTGCCTGCTCAACCCGCCCGAGGGCTATGCCCTGGCAGATCTTGAGCAGGGCAAGCGCTTTGTCTCCGACCTGCTGGCCGGCGAAAGCGTGCGTGTCGAGGGCGACGCACCCTGGCTTGCGCAGGCGCAATTGCCTGCCAGTGACACGGCCCGGCGCACCATCCATGTTGGCTGTGACGCGCGCGTGGTCAGCCGTGATGAGCTGCTGATCCACCCACGCTCCGTGGTGGTGGCGCTCGCTGCAGGCGGGCCTGGCCTGGCCGATAAGGTGCGTGGCGCCTTGCGTGAGGCCGGCATTGCAGAGCCCTCGCTGGCTTGCTTGCTGGTCGCCGAGCAGGCGATGGCCGAGCCTTCCTTGCACGAGGCCGCAGCAGAACTGGGTGTCGTGCTGCGCTTCGCGGCCATGAACGGCACGTTGGCCAGCATGGCGGCCGAGGCCATGCCCGAGGCTCGCCTGATCGAACAGTCGGGCCTGGTCATTGCATCGGCCCCACTGCCGGTCGACACGGCGCGCCTGGGTCGCAAGCGGGGTCGCCTGGCGGTGATCGGCCTGGGCCCTGGTGCGGCCGAGCTGATGGTGCCGGCGGTAAAAGCCGAGCTGGCGCGTGCCGAGGACATCCTCGGCTACGAAACCTATGTGCGCATGGCCGGGCCGTTCCGTGACGATCAGGTGCAGCACTGCACCGACAACCGAGAAGAGATGCAGCGCGCCCGCCATGCCTTCGAGCTGGCGGCCCAGGGGCGTTCGGTGGTGGTGGTGTCCTCGGGCGACCCAGGTGTATTCGCCATGGCGGCGGCGGTGCTCGAAGCCCTGCATGAGTCCAGCGACGCTGCCTGGCACCGTGTCGACCTTGAGATCCTGCCAGGGGTATCGGCTTCGCTGGCAACCGCTGCGCAAGCTGGCGCGCCATTGGGGCACGACTTCTGCGTGATGTCGCTGTCGGACAACCTCAAGCCTTGGTCGATCATCGAAAAACGCCTGGACCTCGCGGCCCAGGCGGATCTGGTGCTGGCCTTCTACAACCCGATCTCCAAATCCAGGCCGCATCAGCTCGGTTTGGCGCTGGAGGTGGTGCGCAGGCATCGCGAGGGGCAGACGCCCGTAGTGTTGGGCCGTGATATCGGCAGGCCGGGGCAGACCCTGAGGGTGGTGACGCTGGCTGAGCTGACGCCCGAGATGGTCGACATGCGCACAATGGTGCTGGTGGGTTCGTCGACCACCTGCACCTTTGCCCGTGTTGAGGGAGGGCAGTGGGTCTACACCCCGCGCTGGTACCCGGTCGCGCCCTGAACCCGAGGGCTAACCGACCAGGTAGCCCTTGATCCCGGTAAAGATGATCTGCGCCGCCAGGGCGCAGACGAACAGCCCCATCAAGCGGCTGACGATCTGCAGGCCCTGGTCACCGAGCAGCTTTTCGATGCCGTGCGACAGGTACAGCACCACACCTACGGTGAAACTGGCCAGGGCGATGCTGACGATGGCCAGCAGCTTGTCGTCCCAGTGCGGTTGGCCCACGCCCATTACCAGCAAGGCACCGATGGTACCGGGGCCGACAGTGAGCGGGATGGTCAGCGGCACGATGGTCACGTCCTGCTGCACGTTGTCGGCCTGCACGGCCGGTTTGCCCTGGGCCATGCTTAACGCCGAAATGAACAGCACGCTGCCGGCACCGATGCGGAAGGCGTCGGCGGTGATGCCGAAAATCCCGAAAATCACCCGGCCGAACAGGTACAGCAGCACGCTGGCCACCAGCGCGGCAAAGGCGACTTTCCAGGCCAGCTGTTTGCGCTCTTTGCTGGAATGGCCACGGGTTAGGCTGATGAAGCACGACAGCACGAAGAACGGGCTATAGAGCACCAGCATCTTCAGGTAGACACTGAACAACTCGTGGAGCATGGGATGATCCTTGAGTGAGAAGCGTGGTGTGTAGGAGCGCGTTCGGCGTGGTCAAGAAGTATGCGCTGGGTCAGCCTTGGCTTCGCGCTGATTGGCCCAGTACTGGATCAACTCGCGCAACTGCGACAGCTCCACTGGCTTGGCCATGTGCCCGTCCATGCCGGCTAGACGCGCGCGCTCCTTGTGCTCTGCCAGTATATGCGCGGTCAGCGCCACCACCGGGGTGCGCTGGCGCTGGTGGGTGGTTTCCCAAGCGCGCAGCTGCTGGGTCGCGGAGAAACCGTCCAGCACCGGCATTTCGCAGTCCATCAGCACCAGGTCGTAACGCTGTGCCTTCATCGCCTGCAAGGCCTCCTCGCCGTTGCTGGCGGTATCGGGCTCCAGGTTGAGCTTGCCGAGCATGCCGCGGATGACCTTGGTCGAGATGCTGTTGTCTTCGGCCACCAGCACACGGAAGTCGCTCGGCAGCTCAAGGGTGCCTTGCGCGCCGGGTAGCGGAGCCGGCACAGCCTGCTCGCGCCCGCGCTGGGCCAGTTCTTCGGCCAAGGTGGTCTTCAGCGTATAGCCGGCAACCGGCTTGGCGAGGATGCGCTTGACCCCGGCATTGCGCGCGATGACCTTGCTGGGCGCGTTGCTGATACCGGTGAGCATCACCACCAGGATGTCGTGGTTCAGGCTCGGGTCTTCCTTGATCTTGGCCGCCAGCTGCATGCCGGTCATGCCGGGCATGTTCTGGTCCAGCAACACGGCGTCGAAGTAGTCGCGCAGGTGCGCCTTGGTTCGCAGCAGGGCCAGCGCCTCCTTGCCGGATGGCACCGCGCTGACATTCATGCCCCAGGCGCTGCACTGTTGCACCAGCACCTTGCGGCAGGTGTCGTTGTCGTCCACCACCAGGACCCGGGCGTCGCGCAATGGGCCGTCCAGGTCTGCCGGCGGCTGCTCCAGGCGTGACGGGTCGAGCGGCAAGGTCAGCCACAGGGTGTTGCCCATACTGGTGCTGCTCTTGATGCCGAACTCGCCTTGCATCAGGCCGATCAGCTGCTTGGCGATGATCAGCCCGAGGTGGCCGCCAAGCTTGTTGCTGGAGAGGAAGTGGTGGCTGTGCAGTTCGGCCTGCAGCAACGCTTCACGCTCGGCAGCAGGCAGTGGCTCGCCACTGTCCTGCACGGCAATGCGCAGGCGGGGGATTTCGCCGCGCTGGTCCAGCGCCACCACCAGCAGGATCTCGCCCTGGGAAGTGTTCTTCAGGGCATTTTCCAGCAGGCTCGACAGCGCCTGGCGCAGGCGTGTCGGGTCACCACTGATGACCCGCGGCACCTGCGGCTGGGTGAAGCTGATCAGCTCGATGTTCTGCTGCTCGGCCTTGGCGCGGAAAATGTTCAGGCAGTCTTCGATCAGGGCGTTCAGGTCGAACTGCACGTCATCCAGTTCGATCTGCCGCGACTCCAGCTTGGAAATATCGAGAATCTCGTTGATCAGCGTCAGCAGCTCGTTGCCGGCGCTATGGATGGTCTGTACATAGTCGCGTTGCTTGACCGACAGCGGCGTGCCAAGCAGCAGCTCGGTCATGCCCAGCACACCGTTCATGGGGGTGCGGATTTCGTGGCTGATCTTGGCCAGGAATTCCGCCTTGGCATTGATCTCGGCATCGCTGGCTGCCAGTGCACGGCTGGCACTGAAGCGCTCTTCGCTGATGCGCCGCAGGCGCTCACTGACGGCCAGGTTGAGCAGAAGACCGCTGGCCACCGTCATGCCCAGGAGGATGCACAGCAGCCAGGGTGTCGAAGTGCGGGTCAGGCCGAGCAGGGCCGGCAGCAGCACCAGGCCGCCAAGGTTGAACACCAGCATGGCGATGCTGAACAGCCGTGCGGGGGCATAGCCCTTGTACCAGTGGTAACTGCTGGCCAGCAGCATGGTCACACTACCGATGGCCAGCAGGGCATAGGTCATCAGGTTGAGCGGCAAGGTGTCGACGAACAGCAGAATCAGGCCGCTGACTGCAGCGACCAGCATTTCGCCCTGCAGCAGGCGGTTAAGCCGCGGTGAGTTGCGGGGGGCGAAGAAATGTTGGGTGAAATACAGCCCTGACAGCCCGGCCAGCACCAGGGTCAGGTAGGCGGCGGGGGTTTGCGCGCTGTGCCACAGGTGCCACCACGGGCCGCTGAGGTTGAGCAGGATCAGGCCGCTGAGCATCATCAGCCCATGGTACAGGGCGAGATACAGCGTGGTGCTTGAACGGGTATAGAGGAAGCGGATCAGGTTGTGCAGGATGAGCATCACCAGACCGCCGAACAGCATGCCGAACAGTAACGGTTGGCTATGGTCGGAGGCGGCTACCGCTGCAGGCTCCAGGCTTATCGCCGGGCGCAGTTGGTGTTCCGAGACCAGGCGAAGGTAGATGTCCAGCGAGTGCTGGCTGTTGGGCAAGGGTAATACGTGGTCGCTGCCGCGCAGGGTCGGGCTGCCATCGCCGTTGCCGGCCTGGCGGCCATGGTGCAGCTGGCGCAGCAGCCTGCCGCCATCGAGGGCGTACAGATCGAGGCGGGACAGGTCGGGGGCGAAGATGCGCAGCAGTTGCTCCTGGTCGCCCGGTTCCAGGCGATAGTGCAACCACAGGGCCTGTTCGGCCGGTGCTGCATCGAGCTCGCCAAGGGTGATCGGGCTGAACTGGCTGCGATAGCGATCGGAGCGCACGTCACTTAGTTGCAGGTTGGCCTGTTCATCGAGCAGAACGGACCAGCCTCCGCCCTGTTCGGCCGAAGCCGGCAACAGGCAGAACAAGGTCAGCAAGCTGACGATCAGAGCTGTGGCAATCCGAAGCCGACGCACTACGAGATCCCTTCCTAGCCGATGTGCCAGATACTAACTATGCGCGGCGCGCCAAGTCGAAGGCAAGGCCCCTCGGGGCCCTGTCGACGAGCCGGATACCGCAGGCGCAAGGTGCTGTGGCGCGCTGCGGCAACCCGGTACAACTTACTGCTGGTGCTCACCGCGCTCGCGGGCGATGGCCCGGTAGCCGATGTCGGTACGGTAGAAGCTGCCGTTCCAGCTCACTTCCTTGGCCAGGCGGTAGGCCTGCTGCTGGGCATCGGCAACGCTGGCACCCATGGCGGTGGCGCAGAGCACGCGGCCGCCGTTGGTGACAACCTGGCCGTCCTTCAGCGAAGTACCGGCATGGAACACCTTGCCTTCGATCTTGGCAGCAGCATCCAGGCCGTTGATCACGTCGCCCTTGGCGTAGTCGCCCGGGTAACCGCCGGCAGCCAGCACCACGCCCAGGCTCGGGCGCGGGTCCCACTGTGCTTCGACCTTGTCCAGGGCTTTGGCGAAGGCAGCTTCGACCAGCAGCACCAGGCTCGACTCCAGGCGCAGCATGACGGGTTGGGTCTCAGGGTCGCCGAAGCGGCAGTTGAACTCGATGACCTTGGGGTTGCCCGCCTTGTCGATCATCAGACCGGCATACAGGAAGCCAGTGTAGACGTTGCCTTCCTCGGCCATGCCACGCACGGTCGGCCAGATCACCTGGTCCATCACGCGCTGGTGCACGTCCGGGGTAACCACCGGGGCAGGGGAGTAGGCGCCCATGCCGCCGGTGTTCGGGCCGGTGTCCTGGTCGCCGACGCGCTTGTGGTCCTGGCTGGTGGCCATCGGCAGCACGTTGTGGCCGTCGACCATGACGATGAAGCTGGCTTCCTCGCCGTCGAGGAACTCTTCGATCACCACACGCGAACCCGCTTCGCCAAAGGCGTTGCCGGCCAGCATGTCACGCACGGCGGCTTCGGCTTCTTCCAGGGTCATGGCGACGATCACGCCCTTGCCCGCGGCCAGGCCGTCGGCCTTGATCACGATCGGTGCGCCTTTTTCCTGCAGGTAGGCCAGGGCCGGCTCGATCTCGGTGAAGTTCTGGTAGTCGGCGGTCGGGATCTTGTGGCGCGCCAGGAAGTCCTTGGTGAAGGCCTTGGAGCCTTCCAGCTGGGCCGCGCCCTTGGTCGGGCCAAAGCAGTCCAGGCCACGGCTGCGGAACAGGTCGACCACGCCGATCACCAGCGGCGCTTCCGGGCCGACGATGGTCAGGTCGACGTTCTTCTCGGCGAAGTCGGCCAGTTGCTCCAGCGCGCACACGTCGATGGCGACGTTCTCGCATTTTGGCTCGATGGCGGTGCCGGCGTTGCCCGGGGCAACGAAGACTTTCTCGACGCGTGGGTCCTGGGCGACTTTCCAGGCCAGGGCGTGCTCACGGCCGCCGCTGCCGATGATCAAAACTTTCATGTCAAAACCTCGAAATCTGTCGAACGAGAGGCCTGGCCTCTCGCTGTACGAGGTCGCAATGAAGCAGGTAGATGCAAGGCGGGGCCGGTTCCGATGAGCGGAGTTGCCTTCTGGCAATGAGCATCAGCGGAACCGGCCCCAACGCAGCAGATGCCTGCTTCAGTGCGGCCGATTGCCGTATATCAGTGGCGGAAGTGGCGCATGCCGGTGAACACCATGGCGATGCCGGCTTCGTCGGCAGCAGCGATGACTTCAGCATCACGCATCGAACCACCCGGCTGGATCACGGCGCTGATACCCACTTTAGCCGCATTGTCGATGCCGTCACGGAACGGGAAGAACGCGTCCGATGCCATGACCGCACCCTGCACCTGCAGGCCGGCATGCTCGGCCTTGATGGCGGCAATGCGCGCGGAGTTGACGCGGCTCATCTGGCCGGCGCCGACACCGATGGTCTGGCGCTGCTTGGCGTAGACGATGGCGTTGGACTTGACGAACTTGGCCACTTTCCAGGCGAAGACCAGGTCGTGGACCTCTTGCTCGGTCGGTGCACGCTTGGTGACGATCTTCAGGTCATCGGCGGTGATCATGCCGATATCGCGGCTCTGTACCAGCAGGCCACCGTTGACGCGCTTGAAGTCCCAACCGGCAGCGCGCTCGGCTGGCCACTCGCCGCATTCCAGCAGACGCACGTTCTGCTTGGCCGCCACCACGTCGCGGGCAGCCTGGGAAATTTTCGGCGCGATGATCACTTCGACGAACTGACGGTCGACGATGGCCTGGGCGGTTTCGCCGTCCAGCTCGCGGTTGAAGGCGATGATGCCGCCAAACGCCGACTCGGTGTCGGTGGCGTAGGCCAGGTCGTAGGCCTTGCGGATGCCGCCTTCGTCTTCAGGTACAACAGCCACGCCGCATGGGTTGGCGTGCTTGACGATGACGCAGGCCGGCTTGACGAAGCTCTTCACGCACTCCAGCGCGGCGTCGGTGTCGGCCACGTTGTTGAACGACAGTTCCTTGCCCTGCAGCTGCACGGCAGTGGAAATGCTGGCTTCGCCTTTCTTGGCTTCAACGTAGAACGCAGCGCTCTGGTGCGGGTTCTCGCCGTAGCGCATTTCCTGGGCCTTGACGAACTGGCTGTTGAAGGTGCGCGGGAACTCGCTGCGCGCTTCGGTGCTCAGGGTCTCTTTGGCCTGGTCGATGGTGCCCATGTAGTTGGCGATCATGCCGTCGTAGGCGGCAGTGTGCTCGAACGCCTTGAGCATCAGGTCGAAGCGCTGGGCGTAGGTCAGGCCGCCGGCCTTGAGGCCTTCCAGCACGCCGGCGTAGTCGCTGGCGTTGACCACGATGGCGACATCCTTGTGGTTCTTGGCCGCCGAACGGACCATGGTCGGGCCGCCGATATCGATGTTCTCGATGGCGGTCGGCAGGTCACAGCCAGGCTTGGAAATGGTGGCTTCGAACGGGTACAGGTTGACTGCAACCAGGTCGATCGGCTTGATGCCGTGCTCGTTCATGATGGCGTCGTCAGTGCCGCGGCGGCCGAGGATGCCACCGTGGATCTTCGGGTGCAGGGTCTTGACCCGGCCATCCATCATTTCGGCGAAGCCAGTGTAGTCGGCCACTTCCACCGCGTTGACACCGTTGTCCTTGAGCAGCTTGTAGGTGCCGCCGGTGGACAGGATCTCGACACCGAGCTGTTGCAGCTCACGGGCGAATTCGAGGATACCGGTCTTGTCGGAGACGCTGATCAGGGCGCGGCGGACTGGCAGGCGGGTAGTCTGGTCGGTCATTTCGGGTTCCAATAACGCGGTGGAGTCAGCAAAAAAGGCGTCTCTTCGCAGAGGCCGCCTTTTCTGATTGGGATTCTGGCTTACAACAAGTCGTACTGCTTGAGCTTCTTGCGCAGGGTGCCACGGTTGAGCCCGAGCATCTCGCTGGCCTTGGTCTGGTTGCCCTTCACGTAGTTCATCACGCTTTCGAGCAGGGGCGCCTCGACTTCGGAGAGCACCAGGTTGTACACGTCGGTGACGGTCGCGCCTTCCAGGTGTGCGAAGTAGTTGTGCAGCGCCTTCTCGACGCTGTCGCGAAGGGTCTGACCCTCTTCGCTTGGCGTGTTGAGGTGCTGTTTGAGGTTGGCGTTGTCGCTCACGGGCGTTGTTCCACTCACTAATGTCTCGGTCATCATCGTCATGCGGCCACCCCTTGTCCGTCCTCTGTCTCAAGGCTCTGTCGACTTTCGCTGAAATACGCGCGAACGTTGGCGCACTGCGCTTGTGTGTCTTCCAAAGCGTTGAACCGGGAGCGAAACTCCTTGCCGCCGGGTCGTGTTGCCAGGTACCAGCCCACGTGCTTGCGGGCGATACGTACGCCCATCACATCGCCATAGAAGGCATGCAGCGCGGCCAGGTGTTCCAGCAGGATGCGTTCCACTTCGTCCAACTGCGGGGCCGGCAAATGCTGGCCAGTCCCCAAAAAATGTTCGATCTCGCGAAAGATCCATGGCCGCCCCTGGGCAGCCCGGCCAATCAGCAAGCCGTCGACCCCGGTGGCATCCAGCACCGCCCAGGCCTTTTCTGGCGAAGTGATATCGCCATTGGCGAAAACCGGGATCGACACCGCCTGCTTGATGGCAGCGATGGTGTCGTATTCGGCTTCGCCGGTGTACAGGTCGGCGCGTGTGCGGCCATGCACCGCCAGCGCCTGGATACCGGCCTGTTCGGCGATTTTCGCCACGTTCAGGCCGTTCTTGTTCGCCCGGTCCCATCCGGTGCGGATTTTCAGCGTCACCGGTACGTCCACCGCGCCGACCACGGCGTGGAGGATTTCGGCGACCAGAGCTTCATCTCTCAATAAAGCAGAGCCTGCAGCTTTGTTGCAGACTTTTTTTGCCGGGCAGCCCATGTTGATATCGATGATCTGGGCGCCTGCTTCGACGTTGGCCCGGGCCGCCGCCGCCATCATCTGCGCATCTCCACCGGCGATCTGTACCGAGCGTGGCTCGGGATCACCTTCATGGATGCGGCGCAGGCTGGACTTGCGGCTGTTCCACAGGCTCATGTCGCTGCTGACCATCTCCGACACCACCATGCCGGCGCCCAGGCGCTTGCAAAGTGTACGGAAAGGCTGGTCCGTGACCCCGGCCATGGGCGCGAGGATCAGGTTGTTGCGTAGTGTGTATGGGCCGATGCGTACCGCCGACATAGGTGTTCCCTGTTGTGGGGCCGAATCATTGGAGTCGAAAAAGGGTTGGCATGATACCCGCTCTCGGTGACCGGATAAAGATGGATTTGGATAAATTCTGAACAGCTGCGGCCTTATGCCCAAGGGTTCGCGACAGTGGGCTGGCGCCGATAAACCGGCAACCAGCCTGGGGTCGTCACTCCGGGGAACGGAAGCTGAGGCTGTAGTTCACGGCCTTGGGGCCCGGGTCGAGAATATCCAGCGCGATGTGGATCGGCGTCTGGCTGGGCATTTCGCCGCGCCCGGCCAATTCACCCGACAGGTACTCGCTGGGCTTGAACCGACGGCTGGCGATCAGCTGGCCGTTGAGGTCGGCGAAACGCAGCTCCAGCAGCGGGAACGGCTGGGCGAACGGTGCGCGGTTGTAGATGATCGCATCGACGATCAGCGCGCCCTTGAAGTCCGGGTGGCTGCGTACCACAAGGTTGCTGCTCTTGATCCGGCCGATATCGACGCGGGTCGGCACCTGGCAGCCGAGCATCGGGCACAGTTGCTGGAAGATCGGCCGGTACTGGTCCTGGCGGGCCAACTCGTCGAAGTGGAACCACACGTACTGGAATGCCAGCAGGCCAGCGGCCAGCAGGGTCAGCAAACTCCATAGCAGGCGCTTGCCCCAGTTGGGTCGGGGTTTCTCCCAACCCAGCTGCAGCGGGTCGTCGACCACGTCGACCAGCGGCTCCTTGCGTGACGGGCGCTCAGGCCTGGCGGTGAAGCCAGGCTCCAGGCGTTCGCCGGGCAGCGGCTCGAGCGGGTCGTCTTCGCGGGCTGACAAATGGAGGTCGGTGTCGTCGTCGTCACGGGCGCTCAGGCCTTTTTCGTGAATGACGTCGTCATCGTGCTCGTCGAACCGTTGCGCGGGCTCTGGCTCGTCAGCGCGTTGTGCCGGCGGTTCGTCGTCGAGGTCCAGGTCCAGGTTGCCACCGAGGGTCGGCTCGGTGCGGTCACCCGGCTCCGGCTCCAGGGGCTGCTCGTCCAGCAGCACCGGCGCCGGGTCATGGGCCGCGAGCGGTTCATGACGGTCGTTGGTCGCGGTGCCGAACAGTTCATCATCGTGCTCATCGGTAGTCGGCTCGTCGCGACGGGCCTGCAGGGCACCGGCCTTGGTATCCGGGCCGGGCTCGACAGGTTCGCCACGGCGTTCGAGGCGGGCGAGTTCCTGGTCCAGGTCGAGTTCATCCAGGGCCTGGGCGGTGATGGCCCAGTCCTCTTTCTCGACCGGCGGCAGCTCGCTGGCGACCGGTTCAGGCGCGGCGACCGGTTCGACCACCGCGGGTGGTGGCGCTTCGGGGGCAACGCCGGCCTTGGCACGGTTCTGCTCCAGCAACTGCTTGGCCGCATTGAACACCTGCAGGCAGTGACCGCAGCGCACGACGCCGCGAGCCACGCTCAACTGGTGATGGGTGACGCGAAAGCTGGTCTGGCAATGCGGGCACTGGGTGACGAAACTGTCGGTCATGCGGCGATCCGGGAGCTGTGCAGAGAACTATTCTAGGCCCGCTTAGCGGCGCCGACCACTGATGCGCACCCAGCCGTCGCGTACGACGATCGGGTCCAGATCGAAGTCGGCAGCGTAGGCGGCAGCCACTTCCTCACCCTGTTCGGCGAGGATGCCCGACAGGGCCAGCAGCCCACCTGGGCGGACCAGGCCGGACAGCTGCGGTGCCAGCGACACCAGCGGGCCGGCGAGAATGTTGGCGACCAGGACGTCGGCCTGCATGGCCGGCATATGCTCGGGCAGGTACAGCGCCAGCTTTTCGTCGGCGATGCCGTTGCGCTGGGCATTGTCACGGGAGGCTTCGATGGCCTGCACGTCGATGTCGGTACCGACGGCCTCACGCGCGCCCAGCAGCAGGGCGGCGATGGCAAGGATGCCCGAGCCGCAGCCGAAGTCCAGCACCTGGGTGCCTTCCAGCTGCTGGCCGTCGAGCCATTCCAGGCACAGTGCGGTGGTCGGGTGGGTGCCGGTGCCGAACGCCAGGCCCGGGTCGAGCAGCAGGTTGACCGCGTCCTGTTCCGGGGCCTCGTGCCAGCTTGGCACGATCCACAGGCGCTGGCCAAAGCGCATCGGCTGGAAACCGTCCATCCAGCTACGTTCCCAGTCCTGGTCCTCGATCACTTCGGCATGGTGCTCGGGCAGCTCGGCGCCGGTCAGCAGTTGCAGGTGGGCGAATACCGCCTCAGGCTCGGCGTCGGCTTCGAACAGGGCCAGCAAGTGGGTATGCGACCACAGCGGGGTGGTGTTGAGGTCGGGTTCGAAGATCGGCTGGTCTTCGGCGTCCATGAACGTGACCGATACGGCGCCGACTTCGAGCAGGGCGTCTTCGTAGGTTTCGGCTTGTTCCGGGCTGATGGCCAGGCGTACTTGCAGCCAAGGCATGGCGGGCACCTTTGGTAAATCGACAGGGGCAGCCCGAGGCTGCGAGAAGCCTGGCAGTTTACGCGAGTGCGGGGGGTTTGTAGAGCAGGGTCAGTAGACCGCGTCGCCTTCTTCGCGGGGCAAGCCCGCTCCCACAGGTGGTTCACAGGCATCAAGGGCTGTGGAGATCCTGTGGGAGCGGGCTTGCCCCGCGAATAGGCCGTAATAGGCAGTAGAGAGTGGTCAGTGCTTGCGCAGGAATTCCAGCAGCCGCTGGTTCACCTGCTCCGCCGCCTCCATCTGAACCATGTGCCCGACCCCTGGCACCACCAGCACCTCGGCCTCGACCCCATCGGCATGCGCCGCCGGAATGATCGCGTCCTCGGCCCCCCAGATCACCAGCGCCGGATGCTGCCCCAGCACCCCACGCAGGTCATGCCGCTGGCGGTCACCGTCAGCCAGCGCCGACCCCAGCTGGCGCAAGGCGTCATCCACGCCTTCCAGGCGCTTGAACTTGAGCATGTCTTCGAGCATCTGCCGGGTCACCAGCCCTGGGTCGGCAAACAGCTGCACCAGATGCGGCTTCAGCGCATTGCGGTTGGCGGCGGCGACGAAACCTTGCAGGTACTGGCCATTGATCGTCTCACCCAGCCCGGCACTGGCCACCAGGCTCAGGCTAGCTACCCGTTGCGGCGCCAGGCGCGCCACATTCAGACTGACCGCGCCACCCATGGAGTGCCCGGCCAGGTGGGCCTTGGCGATATCCAGATGATCGAGCAAGGCCAGCACGGTTTCGCTCAGCTCATCCAGATCACCTTTTGCCAGGGCCTTGGCCGATTCACCATGCCCCGGCAGGTCCAGGGCGATGACTCGACGCTCGGCCGCCAATGCCGGGTGGTTGAACAGCCAGTTGTTGAGGTCGCCGCCAAAACCATGCACCAGCACCAGCGGCGTGCCACCTTCACCCAGTTCGAACCAGCGCAGCAGGCGCCCGGCCACTTCGGCCTTTTGCGGTGCTGGCCCCTGGGCCTGGTCGGCACCCCCTTCAGCGACGAACTCGGCCTGGAAGCGTTGCACCACGGCATCGATTTCCGATTCCTCGGCTTCCCCTTCCACCACCACGGCCAGCAGTGCACCTACCGGCAAAGTTTCGTCGGGCCGGGCCACCTGGCGGCGCAGCACGCCGCTGAACGGCGCCTCGACGCTGCTGCTGATCTTGTCGGTCTCGACATCCAGCACCTCGTCGCCCTTGCTGATTTCATCCCCCTCCTGCTTGAGCCAGGCGTCGACCCGGCCTTCGGTCATCGACAGGCCCCACTTGGGCATGGTCAGGGTATGGATCTGGCTCATGCGGCATTCCTCGCAGCTTCGATCACCTTGCGCACGGCTGCTTCGACCTTCGCCGCGTCAGGGATGTACAGGTCTTCCAGGGCATCGGAGAACGGCACTGGAGTGTGCGGCGCGGTGACCATCTCGATCGGGCCCTTGAGCGCGGCAAAGGCCTTTTGCACGACCAGTGCGCTGATATCGGTGGCCATCGAGCAGCGCGGGTTGGCTTCGTCGATCACCACCAGGCGGCCGGTCTTCTCCACGCTTTCGAGAATGCTGTCCTCGTCCAGCGGGCTGGTGGTGCGCAGGTCCAGCACTTCGCAGTCGATGCCCTGGCGGGCGAGGTTGTTGGCCGCTTCCATGGCCACATGGACCATGCGCCCGTAGGTCACCAGGGTCACGTCGTCGCCGTCGCGCAGGAAGTTGGCCTCGCCAAATGGCACGGTGTACACCTCTTCCGGCACTTCGCCCTGCATGCTGTAGAGCAGCTTGTGTTCGCAGAAGATCACCGGGTCGTTGTCGCGGATTGCCTGGATCAGCAGGCCCTTGGCGTCATACGGCGAAGACGGGCAGACCACCTTCAGGCCGGGGATGTGAGTCCAAAGCGAGGTAAGCATCTGCGAGTGCTGGGCCGCAGCGCGCAGGCCGGCACCGTACATGGTGCGCATCACCAGCGGGGTGACCGCCTTGCCGCCGAACATGTAGCGGAACTTGGCGGCCTGATTGAGGATCTGGTCCAGGCAGCAGCCGGCAAAGTCGACGAACATCAGCTCGCACACCGGGCGCAGGCCTTGAGTGGCGGCACCGACGGCGGCACCGACGTAGCCGATTTCCGACAGCGGCGCATCGAGCACACGCCCCGGGAACTGGTGGTACAGGCCTTTGGTGACGCCGAGCACGCCACCCCAGGCGTCATCCTCGCCCGGGGCACCCGCACCACCGGCAACGTCTTCGCCAATGATGAACACGCTGGTGTCGCGGCGCATTTCCTGGGCCAAGGCCTCGTTGATGGCCTGCTGATAGCTGATTTTTCTAGCCATGGTGGTTCTCCTGTTGTTCTTGTTGTCCGGGCTCAGGGGTAGCTGACGTAGACGTCGGTGAGCAGGTCGGCTGGCTGCGGCTTGGGGTCGGCTTTGGCGCGGCGCACGGCGTCTACGATCAGGTCGTCGACACGGGCGTCGATGGCGTCCAGTTGCGCCGCCTGTAGCAGGCCGGCACGGGTGGTCTTGTTGCGAAACTGCAGCAGGCAGTCGCGGGATTCGCGCAGGTTTTTCACTTCATCGGGGGCACGGTAGGTCTGTGCGTCGCCTTCGAAGTGCCCGTAGTAGCGGCTCAGCTTGACCTCGATCAGCGACGGGCCTTGCCCGGAACGGGCGCGCTCGATGGCGGCGCCAGCGGCCTCGTGCACGGCAAAGAACCGAAGCCGTCGATGGTCACCCCCGGCATGCCGAAACCGGCGGCGCGGTCGGCGATGTGGTCGCAGGCCACCGACCAGGTCGAGGCGGTGGCTTCGGCATAGCCGTTGTTCTCGGCGACGAAGATGCACGGCAGGTTCATGATCGAGGCCAGGTTCATCGCCTCGAACACCGCGCCCTCGTTGGAAGCGCCGTCGCCGAAGAAGGCCACGGCCACGTTGTCATTGCCCTTGATCTTGGCCGCCAGGGCGGCACCGGCCACCAGTGGCGCGCCGGCACCGACAATGCCGTTGGCACCGAGCATGCCTTTCTCCAGGTCGGCGATGTGCATGGAACCGCCCTTGCCGCCGCACACGCCGGTCTTCTTGCCGTAGATCTCGGCCATCATGCCGTACACGTCGACGCCCTTGGCGATGCAGTGGCCATGGCCGCGGTGGGTCGAGGCGATGCAGTCACTGTCGCGCAAGTGCGCCATGACCCCGGCGGCGGAGGCCTCTTCGCCGGCATACAGGTGGACGAAACCGGGTATCTCGCCGGTGGCGAATTCCACGTGCAGGCGTTCTTCGAAGGCGCGGATGGTGCGCATCACTTCATAGGCATGCAGCAATTGCTCTGAACTGAGGTGAGTGGACATCTTGTTGTTCTCCAGGGTTGTCTCAACACGGGGTTGCAGGGTGCAGCCGATGGCCGTGCGGGACGGCCAGCAGGTGATGACGGGCGGCATGTGCCAGCACGGCCTCGACGTCGACGGTCAACGGGCCCTGCAGGTCGAGGGTGATGGTCGGGGTGTCGTGTTCGGCGAACTCGATCTCGCGTTCGCCATCCAGGGCCAGGGTGCCGGCGGTGAGGCTCAGGCGATGGGCCACGCCCGGGCTGAGCGTGCCGCTGGCGGTGATGCCGCAGCCTTGCAGCAGGCCGGGGGCCAGTGGGGCGAGCAGGGCCTGTTCGGCACCAGGGTTGAGCCTTACCCAGGCGCCGTGGGGTTCATGGCGGGCCACCGGCTGCCACAGCCCGCAGAGCGCGGACAGGCCGATGGCGTGGGGCTCGGCGAAGCAGGCGAAGATTTCGCTGAGGTCTTCGCTGCGGCTCAGCGCACGGGCGCCGATGAAGCGTTGCGGCGACACCGCCACTTCGACCAGCGCCCACTCGCACAGCTGTTGCTGCGGTACCTTCACCAGCAGCCGCTTGTTGCGGCGCAGGCCGATGCTGGCCGGTACCCGGCCGCCAGCGAGCAAGCCGCCAGCGAGGCCTGCGCTGGTGGCTTCGCGCAGCTCCGGGAAGGCGTTGTTGGTGCCGGTGGACAGGGTGAGCAGGGGCGTGTCCCCAGCCTCGGCCGCCACGGCCTTGTGCGTGCCATCGCCGCCCAGCACGGCGATCATCGCCACGCCTCGCTCGACCATCTGCCGGGTGGCCAGCCGGGTGTCGCTGACAGTCTGGGTCAATGGCAGGTCGAGCAGTGCCAGGCGCGGCCAGTGCTGGTCCTGTGCCACGGGGCCGAGGCTGGCCTTGAGCACGGCGGCGGCAATCCCGGTCATGTCGGTGGGCAGCAGCACCTCGGCAACGCCCGTGGCGCCAAAAGCGCCGAGCAGGCGCTGGATGACCGAGGCCTTGTCGGTGCTGGAGTAGAGCCCGGCGTTGCTGGTCAGGCGACGCAGGTCGCGGCCGGAGGCAGGGTTGGCAATGATCCCGATGGTCGGGGCGGGCTGCGGCATGGCACACCTCGTGTTCTTGTTTGCCTAGGCTTGAGCAAGGCGGGTGCCAGCTTTCTTCGCGTGCCCTGAAAGCGCCGTTGCAGAGCGGTTGAATGGCTATCGGGCAAGGCTGCAGTGGCCGTTGCCTGAGACGCTGCGTGCCAGCATCGTCGGGCGTTTACCGGGAGGCTGAGACGCTGCGTCTCAAGCCCACCGGTAATCACACAGCGCTTGTCGGGACATGCCGGCAGGCGCTTAATGGCCGCACAACGACAAGAACAAACAGGAACCGGAGGCCCCATGCTTGCCGCGAACTCCCGAGCCCATGTCGATTGCGTCAGCCGGGTGCTGAAGAACGCCGACCGCTTGCCCCAGGCGCCGGTGCCGCCGCTGATCCTCGACTCATGGCGCCGTTCCATGGAGCTGTATCGTCTTGACCCCGGGTCCCAGCAGGGGCCGCGTATCCTTTCTCAAACCCTGCTCAATGAATGCCGCGAGCGCGCCGAACTGTTCCTGCGCATCGCCAGCGATGCCGTGGCGCGCCTGCATGCGCGGGTGCGCGGCGCCGACTATTGCGTGCTGCTGACCGATGCCCTGGGGCGCACCATCGATTACCGGGTCGAATCGGCCATCCGCAACGATTGCCGCAAGGCCGGCCTGTACCTGGGCACCTGCTGGTCCGAGGGCGAAGAGGGTACCTGTGGCGTGGCGGCGGTGCTGACCAGCAAGGCGCCGGTCACGGTGCACAAGCGCGATCACTTTCGCGCCGCCTTCATCGGCCTGACCTGCACGGCGGCTCCGGTATTCGACCCGCAGGGCGAACTGCTCGGCGTGGTGGATGTGTCGGCCCTGCAATCACCGGACGACCGCCGCAGCCAGCACCTGATCCTGCAACTGGTGGAGCAGACCGCGCGGGAAATCGAGAACGCCTTTTTCATGCACAGCGCCCAGGGCCACTGGGTGATGCGCGCCCATGGCACGCCAGGTTATGTGGAAAGCCAGCCTGACTACTTGCTGGCCTGGGATGCCGAAGGCCGCCTGCAGGCGATCAACAGCCTGGCCCGCGAGCGCCTGCTGGCGCGGCACGGGCGTTTGCCTGAACACATCGGTGAACTATTCGACATGGCCCAGCTACGCCGCGCCAACGATGCCTCGGCCCAGCGCCTGCCGGGTTGGGGCGGGTTGTACGGGCGGGTCAGCGCGCCCCAGCGGCGGGGCCGGGCGCAACCCTTGCAGCAAGGGCAGGATGCGCGCATCGAACAGCACTTGCGATTGGCCATAAGGGTCAAGGATTGCAACCTGGCCGTGCTGGTGCAGGGCGAGACCGGTGCCGGCAAGGAAGTTTTCGCGCGCCAGTTGCACCAACAGAGCCAGCGCCGTGAAGGGCCGTTCGTCACGCTGAATTGTGCAGCCATCCCCGAGAGCCTGATCGAGAGCGAGCTGTTCGGTTATGTCGCCGGGGCGTTTACCGGTGCGTCGAGCAAAGGCATGCAGGGGCTGTTGCAGCAGGCTGATGGCGGCACCTTGTTCCTCGACGAAATCGGCGACATGCCGCTGCACCTGCAGACCCGCCTGCTGCGGGTGCTGGCCGAAGGCGAAGTGGCGCCGCTGGGCGCTGCGCGGCGGGAACGGGTGGATATCCAGGTGATCTGTGCCACCCACCGCGACCTGGCGGCGATGGTGAGTGAAGGGCGTTTCCGTGAGGACCTGTATTTCCGTCTGGCCAATGCCCGCTTCGAGTTGCCACCGCTGCGTGAGCGGGAGGACCGATTGGGCCTGATTCATCAGTTGCTGGCTGAGGAGGCTGAGGCTTGCGGGGTTGAGGTAGTGCTGACAGATGATGCGTTGCAAGCGCTGCTGGTGTACCGCTGGCCGGGGAATTTGCGCCAGCTGCGACAGGTGCTGCGTTATGCCTGTGCGGTCAGTGACGGCGGACTGCTGTGCCTTGAGAACCTGCCGCAAGAGGTGCGGGTTGATGCCGTGCCTGCGGCGGATGTCGGCGTGTCGAGCCCGGCTCGGCAGTTGCTGCTCGATGCCCTGATCCGCCATCGCTGGAAGCCGGCGGAAGCGGCGCGGGCGTTGGGGATATCGCGAGCGACCTTGTATCGGCGGGTGCATGAGCACCGGATCGAGATGCCGCGGATGAAAGGGTAGGGCCCTGGCAGGCAATAAAAAACCCCGGCACTGGGCCGGGGTCTTGATGCATCACGCTAACGCGATCACTCCTGGTTGGCCAGTTTGTGCTCGAGGTAGTGGATGTTTACGCCGCCTTTGCAGAAACCTTCATCACGCACCAGGTCGCGGTGCAGCGGGATGTTGGTCTTGATGCCGTCGACGACGATTTCGTCCAGGGCATTGCGCATGCGCGCCATGGCTTCGTCGCGGTCCTTGCCGTAGGTGATCAGCTTGCCGATCAGCGAGTCGTAGTTCGGCGGAACCGAGTAGCCGCTGTACAGGTGCGAATCGACGCGTACGCCATTGCCGCCCGGGGCGTGGAAGTGCTTGACCTTGCCTGGGCTCGGAATGAACTTCTTCGGGTCTTCGGCGTTGATCCGGCACTCCAGCGAGTGGCCACGGATGACCACGTCTTCCTGGCGGAACGACAGCTTGTTGCCAGCGGCGATGCTCAGCATCTCCTTGACGATGTCGATACCGGTGACCATTTCCGACACCGGGTGCTCAACCTGCACGCGGGTGTTCATCTCGATGAAGTAGAAACGGCCGTTCTCGTACAGGAACTCGAAGGTACCGGCACCGCGGTAGCCGATCTCGATGCACGCATCGACGCAACGCTTGAAGACTTCCTGGCGGGCCTTCTCGTCGATGCCCGGGGCCGGGGCTTCTTCCAGCACCTTCTGGTGACGGCGCTGCAGCGAGCAGTCACGGTCGCCCAGGTGGATGGCGTTGCCCTGGCCGTCGGACAGCACCTGAACTTCCACGTGACGTGGGTTGGTCAGGAACTTTTCCAGGTAGACCATCGGGTTGCCGAAGGCAGCACCGGCTTCGGTACGGGTGAGCTTGGCCGAGGAAATCAGGTCCTCTTCCTTGTGCACCACGCGCATGCCGCGACCACCACCGCCACCGGCGGCCTTGATGATCACCGGGTAGCCGACGTCACGAGCGATCGCCAGGGCGACCTCTTCGTCTTCCGGCAGCGGGCCATCGGAGCCTGGTACGGTTGGCACGCCCGACTTGATCATCGCGTCCTTGGCCGAAACCTTGTCGCCCATCAGGCGAATGGTGTCGGCTTTCGGGCCGATGAAGGCGAAACCGGACTTTTCCACCTGCTCGGCGAAATCGGCATTTTCCGCAAGGAAGCCGTAACCCGGGTGGATCGCGGTGGCGCCGGTAACTTCGGCGGCAGCGATGATCGCCGGGATGTGCAGGTAGGAATCCTTGGACGATGCAGGGCCGATGCAGACCGACTCGTCTGCCAGGCCCAGGTGCATCAGTTCACGGTCGGCAGTGGAGTGCACGGCGACGGTCTTGATGCCCAGCTCTTTGCAGGCACGCAGGATCCGCAGGGCAATTTCCCCACGGTTGGCGATCAGGACTTTTTCGAGCTTCCCAGACATCGTTGGCTCTCCGCGATTCAAACGATGGTGAACAGCGGCTGGTCGAACTCAACCGGCTGGCCGTCTTCCACCAGGATGGCGTCGATGACACCGCCAACATCGGCTTCGATGTGGTTCATCATCTTCATGGCTTCGACGATGCACAGGGTGTCGCCTTTCTTCACGCTCTGGCCAACTTCAGCGAAGTTCGGCGAGGTCGGCGAAGGCTTGCGGTAGAAGGTACCGACCATTGGCGAACGGATCACGGTGCCTTTCAGGGCTGGTGCAGCAGCAGCTTCGGCGGCTGGCGCAGCGGCAGCGGCAACCGGAGCAGCGACAGGCGCGGCAGCCATTGGCGCAGGTGCGTAGAACTGCTGGGCGGCCGGGGTCTTGCTGTGGCGGCTGATACGGACCGACTCTTCGCCTTCCTTGATCTCCAGCTCGTCGATGCCAGACTCTTCCAGCAGCTCGATCAGTTTCTTGACTTTACGGATATCCATTAATCATCAACTCCCAAAGGTTCGGTCAGGGGGCGAAATTTAAAAACGTATCTGAACGTTTCTCTCTAACCCCGGCCCACTGAGGCCAGGGTTTTCGTTATCAGGGCTGTGCGTTGGCAGCCAGTTGTTCCAGTGCAGATTCCAGGGCCAGGCGATAACCGCTGGCGCCCAGGCCGCAGATCACTCCTACGGCAACATCGGAAAAGTAGGAGTGGTGACGGAACGGTTCGCGTTTGTGCACGTTGGACAGGTGCACTTCGATGAATGGGATGCTCACCGCGAGCAATGCGTCACGTAATGCGACGCTTGTGTGGGTGAAAGCAGCCGGATTGATCAGGATGAAGTCCACACCCTCGTTGCGTGCGGCATGAATACGATCGATGAGTTCGTACTCGGCATTGCTCTGCAGGTACTGCAGATGGTGGCCAGCGGCGCGGGCGCGCTGCTCCAGGTCCTGGTTGATCTGGGCCAGGGTCACGGCGCCGTAGTGGCCCGGTTCGCGAGTCCCGAGCAGGTTCAGGTTGGGGCCGTGAAGCACCAGTAGGGTTGCCATCTGCGGATTCCTTGGATTTGTAGGGCAATTCGACACAGCGCGGCGAGTGTGCCGCAAAGCGACGGCAAGTGTCCAGTTCCCGGCAATAGCCAGCACGTTGCCCGAGGTTCGCGCGAAGTATGTGACCAAATAATTAAATCTGGTCACTCATTGGGAGAAAATTCCCGGCACGCGGGAAGTTATAGACCGAGTTTGCCGCGCACGCGCGTCAGAATCTGCGCAAATTCCCCGGCGTTTATCTCGCCAATCACCCGATCGCTGGTCATTTCGCTGCCGTTCGCCGCAAAGAACAACAGCGCAGGCGGCCCGAACAGCTGGTAGCGGTCGAGCAGCGTACGTTGTTCGGCGCTGCTCTCGGTGATGTCGAAGCGCAGCAGCTTGAAGGCGCTCAACTGCCCTTGAACCTGCGGCGCATTGAGCACTTCGCGTTCGATTACCTTGCAGCTGATGCACCATTCTGCGTACCAGTCCAGCAGCACCGGTTGGCCGGCGGCCTTGGCTTCGGCCAGGGCGGCGTCCAGTGCGGCCGGGGTGGTGACGGTTTGCCAGGCATCGGACTTGGCCACTGCACCGCTGACGGTGGCAGCGGCGGGGGGCGGCAGTGGGCGCAGCGGGTCACCTTGGCCACTGAGTGCGCCGTACCAGCAGGCCAGCGCATACACCAGCAGCGCCAGGCCCAGCAGTTGTGCCAGGCGTTGGCGTGGCGATTTGACCACGAACTCCAGGGCGCCGAGGAACAGCGCCACGCCAGCCGCCAGGAAGCCGACCAGCAGCAAGGTCGCCGGCCCTGGCAGCACACGGCTGAGCAGGCCGATGGCCAGGCCCAGCAGCAATACGCCGATGGCGTTTTTCACGGTGTTCAGCCAAGGGCCGCTCTTCGGCAACCAGGCGGCGCCACCCGTGGCAATCAGCAGCAAGGGTGCGCCCATGCCCAGGCCCAGGGCGAACAGTTTGAGCGCACCGCCCACGGCATCGCCACTGGCGCTGATGTACAGCAAGGCGCCCGCCAGTGGCGCCGACACACAGGGCGAGACCAACAGGCTGGAGAGCACGCCGAGCACTGCCGCACCGAGCAGCGAGCCGCTCCGGGTGTGGTTGGCGACATTGTTCAGGCGGTTGCTCAGGGCTTGCGGCAACTTGAGCTCGAACAGGCCGAACATGGCCAGGGCGAACACCACGAAGAACAGCGCAAAAGGCACCAGTACCCAGGCCGACTGCAGGCGTGCCTGCAGGTTCAGGCCGGCGCCGAACAGGCCCATCAGTGCGCCGAGCACGGCGAAGCTGGCCGCCATCGGCAGCACGTAGGCCAGCGACAGGGCCAGACCGCGCAGGCCACCGACCTGGCCACGCAGGACCACGCCGGAGAGGATCGGCAGCATCGGCAGCACGCAAGGGGTGAAGGTCAGGCCTACCCCGGCGAGGAAGAACAGCAGCAGTGACTTCCAGCTCCAGCCCTGTTCGCTGCCGGCAGGCACGGCGGCGCCTGCAGCGGGCGCTTCGCCATCAATGCTCAGGCGTTCGGTTTCCGGCGGGTAGCAGAGGCCCTTGTCGGCGCAGCCCTGGTAACCCACCAGCAAGGTGAAGGCGCGAGCGTCGGTGCGTGGGATCTCGATGTCGAGCACGCCGTGGTATACCTCGACGTCGCCGAAGAACTCGTCGTGCTTGGCTTCGCCCTTGGGGATGTTCGGCGGGCCCAGGGCGATGTCGGCCGGTTCCGTGCGGAAGTGGAAACGGTGGCGGTACAGATAGTAGCCGTCGGTAGCGACGAAGCGCAGCTTGAGGGTCTGCGCGTCGGCCTGCACCAGGCTGAGCTTGAAGGCTTCGTGCACCGGCAGGAAGTCGGCATTGTTGGACAGCGAAGCGGCGCCGAGGGTGGCGCTGGGGCGGTTGTCGAGCAGGCCCGAGGCGAAAGCAGGGCTGGCCAGCAGCAGGAACAGCAGGAAAAACAGGCGGCGCATGGCGGACTCGCGTGGTGGAACGTGCCCGCATGATAGCGAAGTTGGCGGTGGTTGAAAGTGACGGCGACACATGGCTCGAGTTATGTATTGCCTGTGCCGGCCTCTTCGCGGCTAAAGCCGCTCCCACAGGGACCGCACAGTTTCAAAACCTGTGATATCCCTGTGGGAGCGGCTTTAGCCGCGAAGAGGCCGGCACAGTAGGGCTCAGACCCTGAAGGCCCGCACTGCCTTGCTCAGCTCCCCGCCCAGGCTCAGCAGCTGTTCGCCTTGCTCGCGCCCTTCGCCAATGCGCTGCAGGTTGTCTTCACCCAACTCATGAATCCGCTCACTGTGATCGCGAATCTCACTCACCGCGCCACTCTGCTGCGCCGTGACATCGGCAATGCGCACCGCCGTATCGGCAATCGTGCGGATCGCGCTGACAATCTCGTCCAGCGCGCCATCGGCGGCCTGGGCCTGGTTGGCGGTGGCTTCGGCATGTTCGAGCTGGGTGCGCATCCCGGCCACCGACTCCCGCGCCGCCTGCTGCAGGCGGTCGATCAGCGCCTGGATTTCGCCGGTAGCCCCGGTGGTGCGCTGCGCCAGTGAGCGCACCTCGTCGGCCACCACCGCGAAGCCACGGCCCATCTCACCGGCACGGGCGGCCTCGATGGCAGCATTCAATGCCAGCAGGTTGGTCTGTTCGGCGATGGAGCGAATCACTGTCAGTACCCCGCCAATGGTGGCTGACTCCTCGGCCAGCTGTTCGATCATGCGCGCGTTGCCCTGCACCTCGTCGACCAGCGCCCGAAGGCCTGACAGGCTCTGGCCAATCACCGTCTGGCCCTGTTCCACCGCACGGCCGGCATCGCGGCTGGCATCGGCGGCAGAGCTGGCGTCGCCGGCCACTTGCTGGATGGTGGCTTCCAGCTCGCCGAGCGCATCGCGAATCTGCCCGGTGTCGCCGGCCTGGCGCTCGGCGCCGTCGTGCAGGGCGGCGCTCATGCCGGCCAAGGCGTGGCTGCTGCCGGCGACCTGTTCGGCGTTGTGGCGAATGGTGCCCACCAGCTCCACGAGGTACTGGCGCAGGCGGTTGAGCGATTCCTGGATGTCGTGCAGTTCGCGGTTGGTCTTGCCCAGCGCGATAGGCGCGGCAAAGTCGCCTTCGGCCCAGCGCGACAGGGCCGGGGCCAGGCTGGTCAGGGTACGGGCCAGGCGCCGCTGCAAGGTGTCGATGAGCAGGGCGATCAGCAGGATCAGGCCGATCATCAGCCCCTGGATGATGCGCACTTCGCCGGCAATCTTCGCGTGCTGACCGCGCACTTCCGGCTCCAGGCCGGCGATGGCCTGTTGCACGGCTTCCAGGCGCTGATTGGTGCTGGCGGCCAGGGCGGTGCGGCGGTCGATCTGCTCGCGGGTACGTTGCAGTTCGGCGGGATAGCGGTTGAGCAGGCTTTGTAGCTCGCGCTTGAGGCCGACCGCCACGTCTTCCTGGTGTTCGCTGGCCTGGGACTCCAGGCCCATCATGGCGGCGAAGTCATCGGCATTGGATTCGGCGGCCCGGGTTACGCCCAACAGCGGCAGGCCGTCGATGACCTGGGCCTGGGTGCGGATCAGCTGCAGTTCGCGCTCGACCTCGTCGGCCAGTTCGGCGCGGCCGCTGCTGACCAGTTTGTCCCGGGCCAGCGACAGCCGGCCAAGGTGCACGGTGGCGTCGAGCAATGGCAGCAGGTAGCGGTTGACTTCGCTGCTGCCGCTGTCGTGGGCATAGGCGGTCAACTGTTCGAAGTTGGCCCCCAGCTCGCGTTCGGCCTGCAGCAGCAGGGCTTGCGGGTCGCCGGCCAGCTTGCCGGCGGCGAGCAGTTCGTTGGCGGTGAAGGCCTGCAGGGTGTCCAGGCTTGGGCGCAGCTTGCCGGCGAGTTCTGGCGGCCAGTCGGTCAGCGAGGCTTCGAGCTGCTTGTTGGCGTCGACGGCAGCGGCATGGCGCAGGGCATCACCACTGCCCAGGTAGGCCTGGATGTTGCGCGCCGTCTGGTTCTGGAACTGCTGCGACAGGCTCAGGTAGCGCTCCATCAACTGATAGGGCCGCTCCAGGGCGCGTTGCGACCACCACAGGGTCGCACCTAGGGCGATACACACGGTCACCAGCAACAGGGTGTTGAAATTGGTCAGCCACTTCAGGCGCATAGCCGCGAACTTCCTGCGGGGGAGTCGAGAGATAAGCGCCTGAATTTATGGCGAATTTGTTACCAGGTGATGACGATAGTGGCGTTGAGCTATTGCGCTCGGCCGTTACGGCTCTACCCTGACCACGCAGTTACGCCCAGCATGCTTGGCCCGGTACAACGCCTCGTCCGCCGTACTGGCCATGCTCAGCGCATCCAGCTCATCGTCCAGCTGCACCACCCCGGCACTGAAGGTGCATTGCAGGTCCTCCGGCTGCGCCGGGTACAGAATCTCGGCAAAGCGCCGGCGAATCTCGTCCAGTACCTTGTGCGCGGCTTTCAGCGGGGTGTTGGGCATGACGATGGCAAATTCCTCGCCACCATAGCGGCCAATGAAGTCGGTCTTGCGCAGGCGCTGCTTGAGGAACAGCGCCAGGCTCTTGATCACCCGGTCGCCCATGGGGTGGCCATGGCGGTCGTTGATCTTCTTGAAGTGATCGATGTCGAGCATGGCGAAGCTCAGCGGCTGCTGCTCGCGGCGGGCACGGTAGCTGCAATCTTCGAGCAGTTGCAGGATGTGGGTGTGGTTGTACAGCCCGGTCAGGCTGTCGCGGACCATGCGGGCCTTGAGGTGGCGGGCGCGGGCGGCGCGGTTGCGCACCGTGGTGATCAGGTGGCGCGAACGGATCGGCTTGGTCAGAAAGTCGTCGCCGCCTTCACTCATGGCATCGAGCTGCTTGTCCAGGTCGTCCTCGGCGGACAGGTAGATGATCGGCACGCTGACGTAACGGTCATTGTGACGGATCAACTTGGCCAGCTCGGGGCCCGAGCACATCGGCATGTACAGGTCGAGGATGATCAGGTCGGGCTGGAAGTCGGCCAGCTCCGCCATGGCGCGGATCGGGTCGTTCAGGCTGCGGGTCAGCATCCCGGCACTGGCCAGTACCCGTTCGGTATGCAAGGCCTGGGCGCGCGAATCGTCGATGATCAGCACGCGCAGGGGTTCTTGCTGTGCGTGGCTGGTCATGGCTTCGAGTTTTTCCAGCAGGCTGGAGGCTTCCAGCGTACCGGTCAGAAACGCCTGGCCCCCAGCTCGCACCGCAGCGAGGCGTGTCGGCGTGTCGGCTTCGTGCAGGCTGAAGAACAGCAGCGGTATGGGTTGCGCCTGGCCCCGCTGCGCCAGCGCCGCCAACGGCAGGCCGGCACCGGGGCCGGCGAAGTCGACATCCATGACGATGGCGGCCGGAGGCTGCTCGGCCAGCGATGCCAGAAACGCGCTGGCGCACGGCTGCGGCTGCGCGCTCAGGCCGAAGAACTCCAGCTGCTGGGCGAGGCGCTCGGCGCGCTCATGGTCGTGCAGCAGCAGGTAGACCGGTTTGCGCGCAGGTGGCAGCTCCAGCTGGTCGGGCTGGTCGCCGTGGCGCAGGCGCGTACGCGACAGGCGCTGCAACAGCTGTTCGAGCTCCTGCGAAAGGCGCTCCTGGCTCGGCTCTGCGGCTTGGGTCATGTCCTGGCTACTTGTTAGTGGGCTATGCAGGTTCGATGATGGCTGTATGCTAGCACCACTTTTTCCACCCGTATGTGCGCCGCATCAACAAAGGCTTGCGAACGAATATTCAGTTACTGACTCATTGGTCGCTTATGCGTACGGCGGTGTCTGCTTTATAGTGCTGCGACGCGGGCTTGCCGTGGCACCCTGGCGCTGGCCTGTGGTCCAAGCCCTTGAACCGTCGTGACTGATTAAGGACAACGCCATGCTGGACTGGAAAAACCGCGAGGCCAAAGCCGAGCCCCGTGAACGTGTGGACGGCCGCGGCGCAGCAGCCCGTAGCTACCTTGGCGGCCTTTGGAGCCGTGCCCTGGGGACCCTGATCGGGTTGTACCTGCTGGTCTGCATCGGCCTGGGCTGGTACTGGAGCCAGGAGCCGGACCTGTTCCCGGTGCAGCAGAACGCCCAGGCCGCCGCCGAGCGCAGCGGCCAGCAGATGGTAATCGGTTATACGACCATCGAAACGCTCAAGACCGTCGCCGGTACCTTGCTGAACAAGCCGGGCGGTTACATTTCCAACGACCGCTTCCCTCCTGGCCTGTGGATGGACAACATGCCGAGCTGGGAATATGGCGTGCTGGTGCAGGTGCGTGACTTGTCCCGGGCCCTGCGCAAGGACTTCGCCCGTTCGCAGTCGCAATCCACCGAGGATGCCGACCTGGCCAAGGCCGAACCGCGCTTCAACTTCGACAACAAGAGCTGGATCCTGCCATCGAGCGAGTCGGAGTTCGAAGAGGGCATCAAGTCGCTGAGCCGCTACCAGGCGCGCCTGGCCGCTGGCGACAAGGGCGCGATCTTCTATACCCGCGCCGACAACCTGAACAACTGGCTGGGTGACGTGGCCACCCGCCTGGGTTCGCTGTCGCAGCGCCTGTCGGCCAGCGTTGGCCGGGTCAAGCTCAACAGCACCCTTAAGACCGAGTCGGTGGTCGCCGGCCAGGCGCCGCAGGTTGATGAAGAGCTGGTGGAAACGCCATGGCTGCAGATCGACAACGTGTTCTACGAAGCCCGTGGCCAGGCCTGGGCGCTGTCGCACCTGCTGCGCGCCATCGAGGTCGACTTCGCCGACGTGCTGGCGAAGAAGAACGCCACCGTCAGCGTGCGCCAGATCATTCGTGAGCTGGAAGCCTCGCAGGAACCGTTGTGGAGCCCGATGGTGCTCAACGGCAGCGGCTTCGGCATGTGGGCCAACCACTCGCTGGTCATGGCCAACTACATTTCCCGGGCCAACGCCGCAGTCATCGACCTGCGTCAGCTGCTGTCGCAGGGTTGAGCATGGCCATCAGCGCCAGCGAGGCCGCCCATCGGGCGGCTTCAGACCGTGAACTGGTCGCCTGGGTGGACGACGCCGACCAGGTGCTCGGCGCGCTGCCCAGGGCCGAGCTGCGCGAGCGCGGCTTGATCGGCCGCTGCACGTTCATCCTGTTGTTCAACAGTGCCGGTGAGCTGTGCGTGCACCGGCGGGCTCTGAGCAAGGCGCTGTACCCGGGGTATTGGGACGTGGCGGCCGGTGGCATGGTGACGGCAGGGGAAGCATATGACGACTCGGCTGCCCGCGAGCTGGCCGAGGAACTGGGTATTGAAGGCGTCAAGCTGCGTTTCCATGAGCGGTTCTATTTCGATATGCCGGACAACCACCTGTGGTGCGCGGTGTATTCGGCGGTGTCGGATGCGCCACTGCGGTTGCAGCCGGAAGAGGTGATCGAGGCGAAATTCATCAGCCTTGAGCAGGCCGAGCAGGAAAGCCTGAAAAAGCCGTATTGCCCTGACTCGCTGGCCGCGTTGCAGCGCTACAAGGCCAGCGTGAATTAGAACTGGGGCTGCAGAGCAGCCCCAAGGTCGCAAATCATTCGCAAAATGGCGCATTCCAGTACTTAGCAACAGCCTGATTTATCGTTACACTGCGCGCCCTTTTCGGGCTGCCGCAGGATCTTGCGGCAGTAGCGCCGCCCCTGCCAGAGTGGGGCTTCGCGGTCGGTCCCTGCAGCAGAGCCCGACCAGTTTTTGTCCTCAGCACAGAGGAACAAAAGTGGCCAAGAAAGCTTCTTCCTTCGCCGCCCTTGGCGGTCTCGTTTACTCCACCGATTCAGGTCGGCACTGCCCCGACTGTGGCCAGCCGGTGGACGCCTGCACCTGCAAGCAGCAAGTCATCCCCGAAGGTGACGGCATCGCCCGTGTGCGTCGTGAAAGCAAAGGCCGTGGTGGCAAGACCGTGACCACCGTCACCGGCGTGCCGCTGCCGCTCGACCAGCTCAAGGAGCTGGCTACCACCCTCAAGCGCCGTTGCGGTACCGGTGGTGCTTTGAAGGATGGGGTCATCGAGATTCAGGGTGACCACGTCGAGCTGCTGATCGCCGAGCTGATCAAACAGGGCTTCAAGGCGAAAAAGTCCGGCGGCTGATGCGCCCCCGCGATTTTTTGCCCAACGCTTTCTAAACTCGTTCCCGTGACCAGGGTCTATCCCAGGGCACGGACGAATCGTCATTTTCGGCTTTTACACTGCGCCCGCCTCCTTGCGGGGCAGTGTCTTCGACTTACTATAGGGGACTTGAATGTCCGTACGACGCACACGCAAAGACGATGGTAGCCAATGGACCGTGGCCGACAGCCGCAGTGTTTATGGCATCCGCCATTGGGGCGCTGGTTATTTCGCCATCAATGAAGCCGGGCGCGTCGAAGTGCGCCCCAACGGCCCCGGCAGCGCGCCGATCGACTTGTTCGAGCAGGTCGACGAGCTGCGTCAGAGCGGCCTGTCGCTGCCGCTGCTGGTGCGCTTCCCCGACATCCTGCAGGACCGCGTACGCCAGCTGACGGGCGCGTTCGACGCCAACATCGCGCGCCTGGAATACCAGAGCCAGTACACCGCGCTGTACCCGATCAAGGTCAACCAGCAGGAAGCGGTGGTGGAAAACATCATCGCCACGCAAAACGTATCGATCGGCCTGGAAGCCGGTTCCAAGCCCGAGCTGCTGGCCGTGCTGGCGCTGGCGCCGAAAGGCGGCACCATCGTCTGCAACGGCTACAAGGACCGCGAGTTCATCCGCCTGGCGCTGATGGGCCAGAAGCTCGGCCACAACGTGTTCATCGTCATCGAGAAAGAGTCGGAAGTGGCCTTGGTGATCGACGAGGCTGCCGATCTCAAGGTCAAGCCACAGGTCGGCCTGCGCGTGCGCCTGTCGTCGCTGGCTTCGAGCAAGTGGGCCGACACCGGGGGTGAAAAGTCCAAGTTCGGTTTGTCCGCCGCCCAGCTGATCTCTGTGGTACAGCGCTTCCGCGATGCTGGCCTGGACCAGGGCATCCGCCTGCTGCACTTCCACATGGGTTCGCAGATCGCCAACCTGGCCGACTACCAGCACGGCTTCAAGGAAGCCATCCGCTACTACGGTGAACTGCGTGCGCTGGGCCTACCGGTCGACCATATCGACGTCGGCGGTGGCCTGGGCGTGGACTACGACGGTACCCACTCGCGTAACGCCAGCTCGATCAACTACGACATGGACGACTACGCCGGCGTGGTGGTGGGCATGCTCAAGGAGTTCTGCGACGCGCAGGGCCTGCCGCACCCGCACATCTTCTCCGAGAGCGGCCGTTCGCTGACCGCGCACCACGCGATGCTGGTGATCCAGGTAACCGACGTCGAGAAGCACAACGACGACGTGCCGACCATCGAGAACAAGGAAGCCCTGCCGGAAACCGTGCAATGGCTGGTCGACCTGCTGGGCCCGACCGACATCGAGATGGTCACCGAAACCTACTGGCGCGCCACCCACTACATGGGCGACGTGGCGGCGCAGTACGCCGATGGCAAGATCAGCCTGGCCGAGAAGGCCCTGGCCGAGCAGTGCTACTTCGCCGTGTGCCGTCGCCTGCACAACTCGCTGAAAGCCCGCCAGCGCTCGCACCGCCAGGTGCTGGACGAGCTCAACGACAAGCTGGCCGACAAGTACATCTGCAACTTCTCGGTGTTCCAGAGCCTGCCGGACACCTGGGCCATCGGTCAGGTGTTGCCGATCATCCCGCTGCACCGCCTGGACGAAGAGCCGATGCGTCGTGCAGTGCTGCAGGACCTGACCTGTGACTCCGACGGCAAGATCAACCAGTACGTCGACGAGCAGAGCATCGAGACCAGCATGCCGGTGCATGCGGTCAACGAAGGCGAGGACTACCTGCTGGGCGTGTTCCTGGTCGGCGCCTACCAGGAAATCCTTGGCGACATGCACAACCTGTTCGGTGACACCGACTCGGTGAACATCTACCAGAATGCCGATGGCAGCGTGTACCACGCCGGTATCGAGACCCACGACACCATCGAAGACATGCTGCGTTACGTGCACCTGTCGCCGGAGGAGTTGATGACGCACTACCGCGACAAGGTAGCCAGCGCCAAGATCAGCGCACGCGAGCGGACCCAGTTCCTCGATGCGTTGCGCCTGGGCCTGACCCGCTCGTCCTACCTCTCGTCGTGATCGCCTAGGCCGCTCCTGCAAACGCTGTACGGCTTTTTTGTGGGAGCAACTGTCTTGCTCATTTTTGTGAGGATGCAGCGATCCCTGTGGGAGCGGCCTTGCCGGGGCGCCGGACCGGTCGGAAGGGCCGTAAAGCGGCCCCGGCGTCATTGAATCCAGCGCCCATTTTCCTGCAATCGCCAACCTACCCACCCCAGCGTCACTGCCCGCAACGCCATGAACCCGAGAAAGGCCAACCACAACCCATGGTTGCCAAACCCGCTCATGACCACCCCAAAGGGCAGCGCTATCAGCACCGACAGCAGCATCGCATTGCGCATCTCCCGCGCCCGGGTTGCGCCGATGAACAGCCCGTCGAGCAAGTAGCTCCACACCGCAATCAATGGCAGCAGCGCCAGGTACGGCAGGTACGGATAGGCCGCCGCCCGCACGCTATCGATATCGGTCTGCAGGTCGATGAACAGGTGCCCGCACAGCAGGAACAAGCCAGCAAACCCCAGGCTGGTGATCAGCGACCAACCGCAGGCCACCACCAGCGAGCGACGCAAGGTATCTCGATCCCGCGCACCGATGGCATGCCCGCACAGCGCCTCCACAGCATGCGCCAGGCCATCGAGCGCATAGGCGGTGAGCAGCAGCCCGTTGAGCAGCAGGGCATTGGCCGCCACCGTGGCTTCGCCCAGCCGCGCGCCCTGCACGGTGATCAGCAGGAACACCAGTTGCAGCGCCAGGCTGCGCAGGAAGATGTCGCGGTTTACCGCCAGCAGTGGCCGCCAGGCCTGCCAGCGTTTGAGTGCAGCCCAGACGATCTGCCCGGGGTGGGCGCGCAGGGCCGGGCGGGTCAGGGCCAGGCCGAGCAGCGCGGCGCTCCATTCGGCGATCACCGAGGCCCGTGCCGAACCCAGCACGCCCCAGTTCAGGCCCAGCACGAACCACAGGTTGAGGGCGATGTTCAGCAGGTTGGTGGTCAGCAGAATCGCCAACGGCGCGCGTGCGTTCTGTGTACCGAGGAACCAGCCGACCAGCGCATAGCTGGCCAGCGCCGCTGGCAGGCCGAGCAGCCGGGTATGGAAGAAGTCTTCGGTGGATTGCTGCAACGCCTCGCTCGGTTGCATGGCCTGTAGCGCCAACTGGCTGAAGGGCAGGGCAAGCAGGCCAATGAGCAGGGCGAAGGCCACGGCCAGCAGCAGGCCTTGCACCAGCACCTGGCGCAGGGCGGCGCCGTCGGCCCGCCCGGCGGCCTGGGCGGCGAAGCCGGTGGAGCCCATGCGCAGGAAGCCCATCAGGCCGACCATGAAGGTGAACAGCGTGGCGCCCACGGCCACGGCGCCGAGCTGGTGGGCGTGGGGCAAGTGGCCGATCACGGTACTGTCGACCAGCGCCACCAGCGGTACCGATATGTTGGAAAGGATCATCGGCGCGGCCAGTGCCCAGACCTTGCGGTGGGTGGGGCGGTGCTGCCAGTCGGTGGTCAGTTGCGACATTTGGGTTCCTAATCAGGTAGGGTCGCATTGTAACGACCTGACAACCAATCCGCGCGAACGGGGTCTCACTTGCCGCATCGGTGAAAGTCCCACTTCCACCGTTGCGCTATAGTTGCTGCCCTCACGTACACGCTGCCAAAGAGTTCCCACTCCATGTTCAACAAAGGATTGTTGCTGGCCTGCGCGCTGGCCTTGCTCAGTGCCTGTGACTCCTCGACGCCGGGCAAGCCCGCTTCCGCCGAAAAAACGGCTGCGAGTGCTGCGGTCGAGGCCCCGGTGCTCAAGCGCGAGGACCCTGCAGTCCTCGCCAAGCGCTACGAAGGGCGCGAGCTCAGTGTGCTGGATGTCTCGGAAGTGCAGCTCGATGGCGCCAGTACCCTGTCGATCAGCTTCTCGGCACCGCTGGACGCCAACCAGGACTTTGCCGCCAAGGTGCACCTGGTCGATACGGTCAAAGGCAAGATCGACGGTGCCTGGGAACTCTCCGACAATCAGATGGAATTGCGCCTGCGCCATCTGGAGCCGCAGCGCAAGCTGGTGCTGACCGTCGACAAGGGCCTGCTGGCGGTCAACGGCAAGCAGCTCGACAGCGAATCGGTGAGCCGCCTGGAAACCCGCGACATGCAAGCCACCGTTGGCTTTGCCAGCCGTGGTTCATTGCTGCCCACCCGCCTGGCCGAAGGCCTGCCGGTGATCGCGCTGAACGTGCCCAAGGTCGATGTCGAGTTCTTCCGGGTCAAACCGGAGATGCTTTCGACCTTCCTGGCCAACTGGGGCCGCAACAGCAGCCTGTACTACTACCAGTCCAAGGAAACCCTGGACATGGCCGAGCTGGTCTACAGCGGCCGTTTCGACCTGAACCCGGCGCGCAACACCCGCGAAACCGTGCTGCTGCCGATTGCCGGGATCAAGCCACTGCAGGAGCCGGGCGTGTACCTGGCCGTGATGCGTGCCTCGGGCACCTATGATTATTCGCAGCCGGCGACGCTGTTCACCCTCAGCGACATCGGCGTGTCCGCCCACCGCTACCGTGACCGCCTGGACGTGTTCGCCCAGGCCCTGGAAGGCGGCAAGGCGCTCAAGGACGTCACCCTCGAACTGCATGACGAGAAGGGCAAGCTGCTGGCCCAGGCCAAGACCGACGGCGCCGGCCATGCCCAGATGCCGATCACGGCCAAGGCCGACACCCTGATCGCCACCCAGGGCGTGCACACCACCTTGCTGCGCCTGAACACCGCAGCCCTGGACCTGGCCGAGTTCGACATCACCGGCCCCCAGGCCAACCCCCTGCAGTTCTTCATCTTCGGGCCGCGGGACCTCTATCGCCCAGGTGAAACGGTGCTGCTCAACGGCTTGCTGCGCGACCAGGATGGCAAGCCGGTCAAGGCTCAACCGGTCAGCGTGGAGGTGCGTCGCCCGGATGAGCAGGTCAGCCGCAAGTTCGTCTGGGAGGCCGACGCCAATGGCCTGTACCAATACCAGCTGCAACTGGCTACGGAGGCCCCAACCGGCCGCTGGCAATTGCTGCTAGACCTCGGTGGTGGGCGAAAGCAGGTATACGAGTTCCTGGTCGAAGACTTCCTTCCCGAGCGCCTGGCACTTGAGCTCAAGGGCAGCGAGACACCGCTGTCGCCCGAGGAAGATGCGCGCATCCAGGTCAATGGCCGCTACCTCTACGGTGCGCCGGCTGCCGGCAACCGCTTGAGCGGCCAAGCCTATGTGCGCCCACTGCGCGAAGCCGTGCCGGCACTGCCGGGCTACCAGTTCGGCTCGGTTACCGAAACCGAACTGGCCCAGGATCTGGAGCTGGACGAAGTGACCCTCGACCAGGCTGGCAAGGCCGTGGTCGATATCGAGAGCCACTGGGCCGAAGCACGCTCGCCGCTGCAGTTGACCGTGCAGGCCAGCCTGCAGGAGTCTGGTGGCCGGCCGATCACCCGTCGCCTGGAGCAGCCAATCTGGCCTGCCGAGCGCCTGCCTGGCTTGCGCGGCCTGTTCGACGGTGAGGAAACCGACAGCGATGGCCCGGTGGAATTCGAGTTCCTCGTGGCCGACCGCGAAGGCAACAAGCTCGCCGCCAATGACCTGAAGGTGCGCCTGATCCGCGAGCGTCGCGACTACTACTGGAACTACTCGCAGAGCGATGGCTGGAGCTACAACTACAACGAGAAATTCCTCACCCAGAGCGAGGAGACCATCAGCGTCAAGGCCGGCTCCACCGCCAAGCTGAACTTCCAGGTGGAGTGGGGCCCATACCGCGTCGAGGTGGAAGACCCTGAGACCGGGCTGGTTTCCAGCGAGCGCTTCTGGGCCGGTTACCGCGCCCAGGACAACGCCGAAGGCGGCGCGGTGCGGCCGGACCAGGTGAAGCTGGCACTGGACAAGCCGGCCTATGCCGATGGCGCCACCGCCAAGGTCACCGTGACCCCGCCTGCGGCCGGCAGCGGCTACCTGATGATCGAGTCCAGCGATGGCCCGCTGTGGTGGCAGGAAATCGAGGTGCCTGCCGAGGGCAAGACCTTCGATGTGCAACTGGACAAACAGTGGGCGCGCCATGACCTGTACATCAGTGCGCTGGTGATCCGCCCGGGTGAGCGCAAGGCCAATGCCACGCCCAAGCGCGCCGTCGGCGTGCTGCACCTGCCGCTGGCGCGTGCCGAGCGCAAGCTCGCGGTCAGCCTGCAGGCGCCGGAGAAGATGCGGCCCAAGCAGCCGCTGACGGTGAAGATCAAGGCCGCCAATGCTGACGGCGGCGTGCCGAAGCAGGTGCATGTGCTGCTGTCCGCGGTCGATGTCGGCATCCTCAACATCACCGACTTCAAGACCCCCGACCCGTTCACCAGCCTGTTCGGCCGCAAGGCCTACGGCGCCGATCAGCTGGACATCTACGGCCAGCTGATCGAAGCCGGCCAGGGCCGCTTGGCCAGCCTGGCCTTCGGCGGTGACGCGGCGTTGGCCAAGGGCGGCAAGCGGCCCAACACCACGGTCACCATCGTTGCCCAGCAAAGCCTGCCGGTGACCCTGAACGACCAGGGGGAAGGCGAGGCGACCGTCGATATTCCCGACTTCAATGGCGAGTTGCGGCTGATGGCCCAAGCCTGGACCGACGAGCACTTCGGCATGGCCGAAGGCAAGACGGTGGTGGCCGCGCCGCTGATTGCCGAACTGTCGGCGCCGCGCTTCCTGGCCGGCGGTGACCGCACCAGCCTGGCGCTGGACCTGGCCAACCTGTCGGGGCGTGCGCAGCAGTTGAGCGTCGAGATCCGCACTGAAGGCCAGCTGAGCCTGACGGCCAGCGCGCAGCAGACTATCGCCCTGGCAGAAGGCCAGCGCAGCACGCTGCTGATCCCGGTGCAGGCCTTGGGTGGCCTGGGGCAGGGCAAGGTGCAGGTGCGGGTCAATGGCCTGCAACTGCCGGGCGAGCCGGCGAACACCTTCGAACGCGAATGGACCCTGGGCGTGCGCCCGGCCTACCCGGCGGTGCTCAAGCATTACCGCGTCGCCCTCAAGGACCAGCCATGGACCTTGCCGGAAAGCGACCTGGCCGCCTTCGAACCGGCTGGCCTGGAGGCCAGCCTGGCGCTGTCGAGCCGCCCGCCGCTGAACCTGGCCGAGCAGATCCGCGCCCTGGAAGCCTACCCTTACGGCTGCCTGGAGCAGACCACCAGTGGCCTGTATCCGTCATTGTACGCCGATGCCGAGAGCCTCAAGCGCCTGGGCATCAAGGGTGAGCCGGCCGAGGTGCGCAAACGCAAGATCGAGATGGGCATCGAGCACCTGCTGGGCATGCAGCGCTACAACGGCAGTTTCGGCCTGTGGAGCTCGGACAGCGAAGAGGAATACTGGCTGACTGCCTATGTCACCGACTTCCTCCTGCGTGCCCGCGACCAAGGCTACGGCGTGCCGGCCGAGGCCTTGAAGAAGGCCAACGAGCGCCTGCTGCGCTACTTGCAGGAGCGCAACCTGATCGAAGTCGACTACAGCGAAAACGCCGAGCACACCCGCTTCGCCGTGCAAGCCTACGCCGCGCTGGTGCTGTCGCGCAGCCAGCAGGCACCGCTGGGCGCGTTGCGCAGCCTGTTCGAGCGCCGTGCCGATGCCCGCTCCGGCCTGCCGCTGGTGCAATTGGCCGTCGCGCTGGACGCCATGGGCGACAAGCCGCGCGCCGAGCAAGCGCTGCAGGCGGGCCTGGGAATCAGCCGCAGCAAGGGCTGGATGGCCGACTATGGCAGCAGCCTGCGCGACCAGGCACTGATCCTGGCGCTGCTGCAGGAGAGCAAACTGGCCAGCAACCAGGTCGACCAGCGTCTGTTTGCCCTGTCGGACGAGCTGGCAGCCAACCGCTGGCTGTCGACCCAGGAGCGCAATGCCTTGTATCTGGCCGGCCGTGGCCTGCTTGGCAAGCCGGAGGCACCGTGGCAGGCACGCCTGGACAGTGCCGGCGAAGTGCGTGAGTTCAACAACGTCGAAGCGGGCATGAAGCTCGAAGGGCCATTGCTGGCCTCGCCGCTGAGCGTGCAGAACGAAGGCAGCGAAACGCTGTATCAGCAACTGACCCTGTCGGGCTATCCACGCCAGGCACCTGTCGCGGGTGGCAACGGCATGGAGATCCGCCGTGAGTACCTGGGCATGAACGGCCAGGCGCTGGACCTGCATAACCTGCGCAGCGGCGACCTGGTGCTGGTGCATCTGGCGCTCAAGGCCAGCGATCGCGTGCCGGATGCCCTGGTGGTCGATTTGTTGCCAGCAGGCCTGGAACTGGAGAACCAGAACCTGGCCCAGAGCGCTGCAAGCCTGGACAACGCCAGCAGCGCAGTGAAGCAGTGGCGCGAGTCGATGCAGAACGCCAGCGTGGTACACCAGGAGTACCGTGATGACCGCTACGTGGCGGCCCTCAAGCTCGATGGCTATGGCACCACGCACCTGTTGTACCTGGCGCGTGCGGTGACACCGGGCACCTACCGGGTGCCGCCGCCGCAGGTGGAGTCGATGTACCGGCCGAACCTGCAGGCGGTGGGGGATGGGCAAGGAGAGATGACGGTAAAGGCGCGCTGATGCGCAAGCTACAAGCTGCAAGTGAAGCGGATTGGCTTTCTTGCAGCTTGTAGCTCAAGGCTTGCAGCTGTTCCTCAGTGAATGACCCAGCTCATAACCCACAACCCCAACACCAGCCAGATGATCCCGAGGATGATCGAGGCACGCATGAAGGCGCGGATTGCCGAGTAAAGCAGCATCAGGCCGATGATCAGGGCGAGTATGCTGAGCAGCGAGGTGTCCATGCCCAGCGTGCGTGCCAGGCCATCGATGAAATTGCCCCCGGCGTTGGCCAGCAGGTTGAACAGGCCGCTCATGATGTCGACGATGAAGCGGATCAACGAACCCAGTGCCTGGCCAAGCCACTCGAAAAAACCTTCTACATGCATAGTTGCTTCCTGATGAACGAATCGGCACGGTTGCCGCTCCCAAGCCTTAGGCCATTACCTGGCCAGGCCGGTTCCCGATGCCAAGCTTAGCGCGGCCACGTACCCGAGCGGCAAGGGTTGTGCGTGCAGCCGTGATCAGCCTGTCGATGCTGCTCGGGCTGTTGTGGCTGGCCGACCGCATCTGGCCGCTGCCAATGCCGGGCAATGACCTGGCACGGGTGGTGCTGGCCGAAGACGGCACACCGTTGTGGCGCTTTGCCGATGCCAATGGCGTGTGGCGCTACCCGGTCAGCCCGGAAGAGGTTTCGCCGCTGTACCTGCAGGCCCTGCTGACCTATGAGGACCGCTGGTTCTACCGCCACCCGGGGGTCAACCCGCTAGCCTTGGCGCGGGCAGCCTGGCTCAACCTGCGGGGTGGGCGGGTGGTGTCGGGCGGCAGCACCTTGTCGATGCAGGTTGCGCGCCTGCTCGACCCGCATGATCGCACCCTGGCCGGCAAGCTGCGGCAGCTGTGGCGCACCGCGCAGCTGGAGTGGCACCTGTCAAAGCGCGAGATCCTGCAGATCTACCTGAACCGTGCCCCGTTCGGTGGTACCTTGCAGGGGGTGGCTGCTGCCAGCTGGGCTTATCTGGGCAAGTCACCACAACATCTCACGCCCGCCGAGGCAGCACTGCTGGCGGTGCTGCCGCAGGCACCGAGCCGCTTGCGCCCGGACCGTCACCCGGCCCGTGCCCAACGAGCCCGCGACAAGGTGCTGCAGCGCCTGGACGAGTATCAGGTGTGGCCAGCCCGACAGATCAAGGAGGCTGCCGAGGAGCCTTTGTTGCTGGCCCCGCGTCAGGAACCCGCGCTGGCGCCCCTGCTGGCGCGGCGACTGAATACCCCTGACAGCCCGACGTTGATTCGCACCACCCTCGACGCCTCGCTGCAGCGGCGCCTGGAGGACCTGCTGCTGGGTTGGCGCGCACGCCTGCCGGAGCGCACCTCGGCGGCGATCCTGGTGGTCGAGGCGCAGACCATGGCGGTACGCGCTTACCTGGGCTCGATCGACTTGAACGACGAGCGCCGTTTTGGCCATGTCGACATGGTCCGCTCGTTGCGCTCGCCAGGCTCGACGCTCAAGCCGTTTCTTTACGGCCTGGCCATGGATGACGGCCTGATCCACTCCGAATCGCTGCTGCAGGATGTACCGCGTCGCTACGGCGACTATCGTCCCGGTAATTTTTCAATGGGCTTCAGCGGCCCGGTGTCGGCCAGCTCGGCATTGGCGCTGTCGCTCAACCTGCCGGCAGTGCAATTGCTCGAAGCCTATGGGCCCAAGCGCTTCGCCGCGCAGTTGCGCATGGCCGGCGTGCCGCTGGCGCTGCCGCCACTGGCCGAGCCCAACCTGGCATTGATTCTGGGCGGCGCTGGTAGCCGCCTGGAGGACCTGGTCGGCGGCTATGCAGCACTGGCCCGGGGCGGTAACAGCGCTCAGGTTCGCCTGCAACCGCAGGCCCCGTTGCTGGAGCGGCGACTGATGTCGCCGGGCGCGGCCTGGATCATCCGGCGCATTCTCAGTGGCCAGGCGCGGCCCGACCGCGACCCGCATGCCGAACTGGTACAGCGCCCGCAACTGGCCTGGAAGACCGGTACCAGCTATGGCTTTCGCGATGCCTGGTCGATCGGCGTAGGGCCGCGCTACCTGATCGGGGTGTGGATCGGTCGCCCCGATGGCACGCCGGTGCCCGGGCAATTCGGCCTGGCTTCAGCGGCACCCTTGATGCTGCAAGTGCATGACTTGCTGAGCAACCGCGACAGCCAGCGCGGTATCCGGGTACCGGTGGAGCGCGTGCCGGAAAGTGTTGGCGTGGCGGCCATCTGTTGGCCGCTGGGCCAGCCCATGAACCGACAGGACCCGAACTGCCGACGCCAGCGTTTTGCCTGGACCCTCGATGGCACGACGCCCCCCACATTGCAGGCCGCCGACCAGCCCCTTGGCCTGGGGCTGCGCGAGAGCATCTGGGTCAATTCTCAAGGCCTGCGCGTGGACGGCAGTTGTCCAGGCGCCAAGGCGCTCGACATCGCCTTGTGGCCGGCACCGCTGGAGCCTTGGTTGCCACGCGTCGAGCGGCGTGCGGCGCGGCTGCCGGCGGTGGACCCAAGCTGCCCGCCACAGGTCCCGGCCAGCGCGCCGCCGCTGTCGATCGTGGGAGTGCGCCCCGACGACAACCTGCGGCGCCCGGCCACCAGTAGCGAACCCTTGCAGTTGCGCGTTTCTGCCCTCGGCGGTGGCGGGCGGCGCTGGTGGTTCCTCAACGGCCAGCCGCTGGGCGAAAGCGTAGGGCAGGACAGCGTGCTGGTGCGTTTCGACCAGGTTGGGCAGTTCGAACTCAGTGCCCTGGACGAAAGCGGAGAAACAGCGCGGGTGGCGTTCCAGGTCAACGAGTAGGGGTTCGACGTTTACCGGGGCAACACCTACGCTTGCAAGTGACGGGTGAGGCCGGCGACGCCCCGGTACCCAAGGGATTGTGGAGCGTCCGATGCGTCTTCTGCTGATGCCCCTGCTGCTGTCGCCCTGGGCCAGTCTGGTGATTGCCGAGCCCTTGCCAGTGTTTCTCGACGGCCATGAATACGAGCGCCGCCTGCCCAGCGCGAACCTGCCGGTCGAGGCCTACCGCCCACTTGCCCCGAGCCTGCATCTGGCGCCGCCCAGCTCGGTGTCCGACACGTCGCCCCTGGCGACTCGTTTCGTGCTGCACAAGGTGCGCTTCGAAGGCGGTACGGTCTACCCGTTGAGCGAGTTGCGCGAGCATTACCAGCCCTTGATTGGCCGCGAAGTGAGCGTTGGCGAGCTGCAGCAGTTCACCGAACGCCTGACCCGGCGCTACCAGCGCGACGGTTACCTGCTGTCGCTGGCCTACCTGCCTGACCAGGATTTTGCCGAGGGCCGTGTGCATGTGGTGTTGGTCGAGGGGTATGTCCACGACGTGCGGCGTGATGGGGATATCGGGCCCGCTGGTGCATACCTTGACCAGCTGCTGGAGCGTTTGCGGGCGGAGCGCCCGTTGACCCAGGCGACGCTCGACCGCTTCATCGGCCTGGCCCAGCGCATCCCCGGGGTGACGTTGCAGGCTGACTTGACTCAGGCCGAGCACGGCGACGGCGCCGCGCAGCTTACCGTGCATGCCTTGCGCAAGCCCTTCGATGCGTCAGTGGCGTTCAGCGATGGCAGCCGCGATGGCCCGCAAGGGTTGTTCAAGGTAGCCAGCAATGCCCAGACCCGTTTTGCCGAGCAGTTGACGGCCAGCGTGCTGCTGCCACCGGGTGATGACCACAGCCATTACCAGCGCCTCGATTACAGCCAGCACCTGGATGCACAGGGCAGTCAGCTGCTGCTTTCGGCCGCTCGCTACCGCAGCGAGCCGCGTACACCTGTGCCGCTGGAGCATGGTTCGCAGTTTTTCCAGCAAATTGAAAGCGAGCGTTATGCAATCGGGCTTCGCCAGCCGGTGATCGTCACGGCGGATGAATGGCTGGCGGTGACCGGGCATGTCTACTCGGTCAGTGAGCATGACAAAGATCTCACCGGTGGCCTGGGGCGCAACGACACCTATGTGCGTGCGCTGTCGTTCGAGGGCGATTGGCGCAAGGTCGAGGCCGGGCGCCTACGCATGGTCAGCGCCGGGGTGTATCAGGGGCTCGATTACCTGGGCGCACGCAGCGATGCGGATTACGACATGGACTTCCTGCGCTTTCGTGTGGCGGGGTTGCAGAGCGACAGGTTGTTTCAGCGCTGGCGTGGCGTGCTGTCAGGCGCCTTGTACTGGACCGATGACCGGCTGCCAGACAGCGAGCGTGCCGTGTTTGGCGGGCAGAACTTCGGCCATGGCTACCCCCAGGACCAGGCGGCGGGGGACAAGGGCTGGGGCGTGGCCTACGAGCTCAACTACAGCATCCAGCCTGGCGCTGGCTGGGTACGACTGGTGCAGCCGTATGCGCTGCTGGATGCTGCACAGGCCTGGTACAACGGCGGGCCATTCGAAGATGCCAGGATGCGTTCGGCGGCATTGGGTGTGCGGCTTGGGGATGGGCGGTACGGCAATGTGGCACTTGAGGTGGCCAAGCCATTGGCGGATGTGGCGCTGGATAGCATGGGCCGCGAAACTCGCTTGGTAATCAACTTCAGTTTTCGGTTGTAGACCCGTTCTTGCGAGTGCGGCGCAGGTTTTGGGAAAAGTCCTACGAACTACAGCGGTTGGCGTCTGATTGTCTCTGGAACGGCTACCACCCTAATCTTTTGGGCAAAGGTGAAAGAGCTCTTTGCGTGATGCATATGCTTGAGTTTTCGTTTATTTCGATTAGCATCGAGGGTGACCCGCATGACACATGAGAGCGTAATCATGAGCATCTCTTCAAAAACCGACTTTCCAGAAGCCCGCGAGATCGCTGCGGCAGTGCAGGGGCAGAGAGACCTTGCGGCTTATCTGTGCACGCAGGCAGACATGCAGCGGATCCAGATCTATGACGCCTCCAGCCAGGCGCATACGGTCGAACTGCCAACCAGTGCATTGCGTCTGCTGGTCGATATCCTGGGTGAGCTGGCGCAGGGCAATTCGGTACGTGTAGTGCCTGTGCATGCGGAGCTGACTACCCAGGAAGCCGCTGACATCATCAATGTTTCCCGACCACACCTGGTCAAGTTGCTGGAGGAGGGGGCTCTGCCCTTTCACAAGGCAGGGCGACATCGCCGGGTTCTGTTTTCCGACCTGATGGACTACAAGCAACGGCGTGATGCGGCCAGCCACAAGGCGCTGGATGAACTCGCAGCGTTCTCGGAGGAGCTGGGGCAGGGCTACTGATGCGTGAAGCCGCATTCACTGCCGTCTGTGATGCTTGCGTGCTGTACCCGGCTCCGCTGCGCGACCTGTTGCTCAGGCTTGGTGGAAAGGGCCTGTACCGGGCTCGGTGGACACGCGAAATTGATGAAGAGTGGAAACGCAACCTACTCACCAATCGAAAAGACCTGACGCGTTATCAATTGGATCAACTCTCCGGACTGATGGAGGCCGCGGTTCCAGACGCTTTGGTATCGGGCTATGAATGCTTTGGAGAATCGCTGGAGCTGCCGGATCCTGATGATGTCCATGTACTTGCAGCCGCAATCGCGTGCAATGCGCAAGTTATCGTCACATTCAACCTGAGGGACTTCCCTCGATCAGTACTTGAGGCGTTCTCCGTAACAGCACTGCATCCGGACGAATTCATCATGGAGCTTTGGAGTCTGGATCAGGCTGGCGTCCTAGAGGCTGCAGCGGATATGCGACGTAGCTTGAAACGTTCGCGGTTCACTGCTGACGAGTTCATCGAATGCATCCTCAGGCAGGGCCTACCCATGACGGCAAATGCCCTGCGTGACTACTCATTGATGATCTGAGTGGCCAATGTGCGATCCCTAATGGGTTGTGAACCTCTGATGCACGGGTGAAGAACTCGGCGTCAACGCCAACGCCAACTGTGTGCGGTTGTGCATGTGGGTCAACCGCAGCACCTGCGACACATACAGCTTCACGGTGTTCTCGGTGATCCCCAGTTCACAGGCAATCTGGTAGTTGGTCTTGCCCTTGCTCACCAGCCGGGCGACCTCCAGTTGCCGCGGAGACAGCTTCTCGAACGCTGCAGGCAGTTCACCTTCAACAGCTTCTTCGACGATGTCGGTGGCGCGGCGGTGGACGCCCTGCCCGCGGGCCTTCTCCAGGTCCTGATAGAGTTCATCGATGGAGCCGGCCAGGTCCTGCAGACGCTGATTGAGGTTGCCCAGGTCCTGAAGGTTGGCCTTGCGCTCCAGCAGCATTTGTTCCTGGCGGCGCACGCCCTCGAGCAGCTCGTCGAGGTCCATGGGCTTCTGGTAGTAGTCGGCGAAACCTTCGCGAAGGGCGCGGATCACGTCTTGCTTGTCGGCACGCCCGGTGAGCATGATGGCCTGGAACATGCGCTGGCGGCCGGCAATGTCCTTCAGCGCCCGAACCAGCTCGATGCCATCGCGTTCGGGCATGTGCAAGTCGCACAGCACCAGTCCAATGGCTTCATCTGCGACGAAACGTTCGATGGCTTCGTCGGTGGAGTGGGCCGCGACGCAGTGGTGGCCCTGGATTTCGAGGTATTCACACAATTGTTCGACGATCAGCGGCTGGTCATCTACGACCAGAACCTTCACGTCACTGAATGACTTGTTCACGATCAACTCCCTGTTCGTAAGCGGCCCTGCTCCCGGGCCAGACGCTCTGGCAGGCTTAAAAGTAGACGCTCCTCGCAGTTCTGTACAAGGTTTGTACAAGTGATCGGACAACAGGGATGGCTATTGGATCCATACAGCCGTGAGAAGAAAGCCTGCCAATACGTAAGGCACGAAGGCTTGCTTGTCGCCCATTTCTTCCGTCAGGGTGGCCAGGCGCTTCTTCACTTTGGGGTTTAGCAGCGTCCACAGACGCCTGCGGGTCAGCAGCCACAGCACCACGCTGACGCCCGCACCGATGAAGGTGCCGAGCACGTATTGCGGGCTGGTCGCCAGGGCCAGTGCGCCCATCAGCTTGACGTCGTCGGCGCCGAAGCGGCCCAGCATGTAGCCTGGCAGGGTCAGCAGCATGACGATGGCCAGGGCCCAGCCAGCGTCGCTGGCGTCGGCGCCGATCCAGGTGTGACCCGTGGCAAACAGCCAGACCAGGGCGCCAGCGGCGAAACCCAGGGTGAGCATGTTGGCGATCTGGCGCTCGCGAATATCTTGCTCAGTGCACAAGGCAAGCCACATCAGGAGAACAATGCTTTGCATCGGCAGGCCGCCTTTCCCATTCGTTGAACACTGCTACCCGATCAGTCAGGTTTCCTAAACAGGGTAGACGCGATCTGACGAACGGCCATGGCAGGGTGGCAAAAAGGTCGTTGTGGGAGCCGCGCTTGCCGGCGATGGGCCGCAGAGCGGCCCCCTGCGATTGTTTTATTTCACCCGGCCAGGCGGGTAGTTGCCGAGCACCTGGGCAACGGTCTTCTGGATTGCGCTGTTACGCTCGTCGGGGCTAGGCGGGTAGTTGTTCATGATCTGTTCGGCACTGCCACGCCAGACCAGCTTGCCATCATGGCCATCGAACATGTCGACCTGGATGGTTGCCACCTTGTAGTCAACGCTGCGGGTCTCGTTGTACATCGGCCCGCCCCAGTAACCGTTCCAGTATCCACCCCAGCCGCCGCCGTAGTTGGTGGTGATCTGTTGCTGGCGTTGTTCGACGATCAGGTAGGCGCGAACTGTCACGTCAGGCCTGGAATTGCCCTGGACGGGACGCAGGCCGCGCTGGTCGAGCTGGTCGGCGACTGCCGCGCGAATGCGTTGCTCGGTCAGATCGCTCTTGATGCGTGGATCATCCGGGCGGTATTGCAGGCCCGGTTCCTGCCATGCCCAGCTGCGATAGGCGGCAAAATCGCGGCTGGCGTCGAAATCCTGCTGAACGTTGTTGCTCGAACAGGCCGCGAGCAGCAGCGCGAATGACAGTAGAACGAGGCGGCGCAACATGATGATTCTCCGTTAGGCATTAACTGGGAGGATAGCCGCTGAGCGCCTTGTGAACCGATTCGCGCAGGGCGGTCTCGCGATCGCGCGGCGAGCTTTTGTCGCTGCCGCTTTCAGCGCTGGCGCTCCACACCGGCTGGCCGTTGCGGGCATCGAACAGGTCGATGCGCACCACCATCACCTCCACTTCGTAGGTGCGTACGATCGGCACGCTGCCGTAAGCGCCGTAACCGTTGCGGTAGCCGCCGAAGCCGACACCGCCGTAGGGGTACGGGCCGTAATAGGGGTCGTAAGTGTCATAGTCACGCACCTGGCGCAGGCGCCGCTCCAGGCGCATGTCGGCGCTCACCAGCAGGTCGCCGGTGGTGCCCCGTGCAGGGCGCAGGCCATGCTGGTCGAGGGCGCCGCTGACGGCGTCGGCAATCTGTGCCGGGTCGGCGTCGGCATTGCCGCTTGGCAACTGGCCGTTGCGCCAGCTCCAGCTGCGGTAGTGCCCGTAGTCGCGCGGCGCCGCCGGGTAGGCACTGGCGTCGAAAGTGTTTGCCGCTTGTGGAGGGGCTGGCGGCAGCGGGCGGCTGCTGGCCACATAGGGGTTGCTGGCCTGGCAGGCGGCCAGGGTGAGCGGCAGCAAGGCCAGGCACAACAGACGGTACGGCATGTATCCCTCCCGGAGGGGCGCAGTCAGCGGGGGCGGCACATCCAGTGCAGGTAGCGGCCGAGCCCGGCGAAGCTTGGGTGACGGCGGTGGGCCAGTTCCATTTCCAGCAGGTCGAGCAGCTCGGCCTTGTCCTGGAACTCCTTGGGCATGTAGTCGTGGAAGACGCGCACGCCACTTTCGCTTTCGACTTGCCACATCGCTTCAAGTTGCGCCTTGAGCTCCCGGGGATCAAGCGGTTTTTGCGGGGTCAGGCTCTGCTTTTCGCCTTCCAGGCGGTTGCTGCGCAGCTTACGGAAATGGCCCTTGAGCAAGTTGCGGTAGACCAGTGCGTCGCGGTTGTAGAACGCCAGCGAAAGCCAGCCACCCGGGGCAGCCAGCTGGTGCAGTACCGGCAGGATGCTATGCGGTTCGGCCAGCCATTCCAGCACGGCGTGGCATAGCACCAGGTCATAGGGCTCAGTGAGCTGGCCAAGCAGTTCTTGCCAGGGCGCCTGGATGAAGGTTGCCGATTGGCCCGCTTCTGCGAAGCGCGCCCGGGCGCCCTCGAGCATCGGTGCGGCGGGTTCGGCCAGCGTTACCTCGTGCCCGCGCTGGGCCAGCCACAAGGCCATGTGGCCCAGGCCGGCGCCGATGTCGAGCACCCGCAGCGGTCGATCGGGCAGGGCATCGGCCAGGTCGGCCTGGAGCACGGCCAGGCGGATCGCGCCCTTGGCGCCGCCGTAGATTTTCTCGGCAAAACGTGTGGCCAGTTCATCGAAGTGACGGTCGTTCATCGCGCGAAACGCCTCTCGCTGTCGGCCAGCTTGGCTCGCACCACCTGCTCCATGTCCAGGCCCAGCTCGCTGCACAGCAGCAACAGATAAAGGACCACGTCACCGACTTCCTGGCCGGCGTGGGCCAGCTGATCGGCGGGCAACTGGCGCGATTGGTCTTCGCTCAGCCACTGGAAGATTTCCACCAGCTCGGCCATCTCGACGCTGGCGGCCATGGCCAGGTTCTTCGGGCTGTGGAAGCCGCGCCAATCATTGTTGTCGCGGATCTGGTGCAGGCGTTCGGTGAGTTCTTGCAGGTTCATCGGGGTCTGGCTCTCCTAATGCTGCATAGCTTCTGCGCAGGCCCGATGCAAAGCAAGTGCAATGAGGGCGCTAGAGTACTGCCCAGCGCCCGACCATGTGCAGCAACCCAGCATGCCCGTCCAGCCGTAGCTCACCCGCCGGCCCTGCTTCGCTGGCACTCAGGACAACCTCCGATGGCAAACGCACCGGCTTGTGGAAGTCCACCGTGAAGCGATAGCCACTGTTTGGCATGTGCGTACGCAAGGCCGCCAACGCCATGGCGTTGCTCCACATGCCGTGGGCGATGGCCGTGGGGAAGCCGAACAGGCGTGCGCTGATGGCGCTCAGGTGAATCGGATTGTAGTCGCCGCAGACCTTGGCGTAGCGCCGGCCGATATCACCGTCGGCGTACCAGCGGGTAACCTCCGGCAGGGGGCCTGGCTCGGTCTCCTCGCCGTCGTCCGACGGAGCCTCCAGCTTCAGGCCTCGCACCAGCATGCGACTGGTTTCACGCCAGAGCAGGCCAAGGCCATCCTCGGCTTCGGTGACCAGGTCGAAGGTGCCGCCCTTGGCATGCGCCTGCAGATTGTCGGCGTACACCGCAAAGCGCAGCCCGTCGATGCCACCCAGCGGGCGGAGCACGTCGATGCGGTTGTGCAGGTGCACCAGCCCGAGCAACGGGAAGGGGAAGTCGTGGGCGGTCAGCAATTGCAACTGTAGGGTGAAGGCCATCACGTGTGGGTAGGTGCCGGGCAAGCGGCCATCGTCAGTGAAGTGGCAGAGCCGGCGGTAGGCGGCGAGGTTGCCGGGCTCCACGCGGAAGAAACAGCGCAGACCGGCGGCGGGCAGGCTGGCGCCGCTGATCTTGCGTTTGCTGGCGGCGCGCAGGTACAGGCTGGCGCGTGAGTCCGGGCTGTGCAGGTCTTGCCATTGGCGGCTCATGGTCAGGCCCCCATCAAGGCCTGGCCGCAGACGCGCAGCACCTGGCCGTTGACCGCCCCGGAGCCCGGCTGGCTGAGCCAGGCGATGGCCTCGGCGACATCCTGCGGGCGCCCGCCCTGGCCCAGCGAGCTCAGGCGCCGCCCGGCCTCGCGCAGGCCGATGGGCATGGCGGCGGTCATGTGCGTTTCGATGAAGCCGGGCGCCACGGCATTGATGCTGCCGCCGCGCTCGGCGAGCTTCGCTGCCCAGGCTTCGGCGAAACCGATCAGGCCAGCCTTGCTGGCGGCATAGTTGGCCTGGCCGCGGTTGCCGGCAATGCCGCTGACCGACGCCAGCAGGGTAATGCGTGCGTCGTCGCCCAACGCGCCGCCTTCGTACAGGGCTTGGGTCAGCACCTGCGGGGCCTTGAGGTTGACGGCCAGTACCGCATCCCAGTATTCCGGGGTCATGTTGGCCAAGGTCTTGTCGCGGGTGATGCCGGCGTTGTGCACGACGATGTCGATGCCGTCGGGCAGGGCTTCGAGCAGCTTCGCGGCGGCATCGCCGGCGCAGATGTCCAGGCCAAGGGCCTTACCTCCGAGGCGAGCAGCAAGGGCATCGAGTTCCTGCTGGGCCTGGGGCACGTCGAGCAGCATCACCTCGGCACCATCGCGCGCCAGGGTCTCGGCGATGGCGGCGCCGATGCCGCGTGCGGCGCCGGTGACCAGGGCGCGACGGCCACCGAGCGGGCGCGTCCAGTCTTCGACCTGGGTGGCACAGGCCCGCAGGCGCAGGACCTGGCCGGAAACAAAGGCACTCTTGGGTGACAGGAAGAAGCGCAAGGCGCCTTCGAGCTGAGTGTCTGCGCCCGCTGCCACATACAACAACTGCGCGGTGGCGCCGTTGCGCAGCTCTTTGGCCAGCGAACGGCTGAAACCCTCCAGGGCGCGCTGGGCGACGCTGGCCTGCGGGTCGTCGAGACACTCCGGGGCACGCCCAAGGATCACCACGTGGGCACAGGGTGCGAGGCTGCGCAGCAAGGGCTGGAAGAATTCGCGCAACTGCTTCAGCTGGTCGCTGTCGGACAGATGGCTGGCGTCGAACACCACGGCCTTGAGCTTGGGCCCCAGGCCCGCGACCCAGGCGGGCGCCTGCAGGCCGTCGCCATTGAAGCTGAACAGCGCTTCGGTCAGGCGCGGGCCGATGGCCTCGACCTGGTTTGCCAGTGGCCCGCCACCCACCACCAGCGCACCCTCCACCGGCCGCAGGCGGCCCGCCTGCCAGCGCTCCAGCGGCGCCGGGCGCGGCAGGCCAAGGGCATCGACGAGGCGGCGCCCGAGGTTGGAGTTGGCAAAACCGAGATAGCGATCGCTCATGTGCGGGTCTCCCTGAAGGCAAGCTTGCAAGTGTGGACCAACTTTGTGGCAAGGTCGTTCGAATGCGGCAAAAACACCTAGGCTGTACGGATCAAATTGTTTCAGGAGGAACAAGCGCATGGGTTCAACTCGCCGGGTCGCGATCCTGGGCGGCAACCGTATTCCCTTCGCCCGCTCCAACGGCGCCTACGCTTCCGCCAGCAACCAGGCGATGCTGACCGCAGCCCTGGAAGGCTTGATCGAGCGTTATCGCCTGCACGGGCTGCGCTTGGGCGAAGTGGTGGCAGGGGCGGTGCTCAAGCACTCACGGGACATGAGCCTGACACGCGAATGCGTGCTCGGCTCGCGCCTGTCGCCGCAGACGCCGGCCTACGACATTCAGCAGGCCTGCGGCACAGGCCTGGAAGCGGCGCTGCTGGTGGCCAACAAGATTGCCCTCGGGCAGATCGACTGTGGCATCGCCGGTGGCGTGGACACCACGTCCGACGCCCCCATCGGCGTCAACGAGGGGCTACGACGCATCCTCTTGCAGGCCAATCGCGGCAAGACATTGGCTGAGCGACTCAAACCGTTCCTGCAGTTGCGCCCAAGCCACCTGAAACCCGAACTGCCGCGCAATGGCGAGCCCCGCACCGGGCTGTCGATGGGCGAGCATTGTGAACGCATGGCGCAAACCTGGGCGATTGGCCGCGCCGAGCAGGACGCGCTGGCGCTGCACAGCCACCAACAGCTGGCGGCCTCGTACAACGAGGGCTGGCAGAATGACCTGCTGACGCCCTTCCTGGGCCTCACCCGTGACAACAACCTGCGCACGGACCTGACCTTGGAGCAACTGGCCGGGCTCAAGCCGTCATTCGACCGCAGCGGCCTGGGCACGCTGACGCCGGGCAACTCCACGCCGCTCACCGATGGCGCCTCCATGGTGCTGCTTGGCAGCGAGCAATGGGCACAGCAGCAGGGGCTGCCGGTGCTGGCCTACCTGGTCGATGGCGAAACCGCCGCCGTGGATTTCGTCACCGGGCGCGAAGGGCTGCTGATGGCGCCAGTGTATGCAGTGCCACGCCTGTTGGCGCGCAATGGCCTGACCTTGCAGGACTTCGATTACTACGAAATCCACGAAGCCTTTGCCGCGCAGGTATTGTGCACCCTGAAAGCCTGGGAGGATGCCGAGTATTGCCGTGAACGGCTGGGGCTGGATGCACCGCTTGGGGCCATCGACCGCAGCAAGCTCAACATTAAGGGCAGTTCGCTGGCAGCCGGCCATCCCTTCGCGGCTACCGGCGGGCGGATCTTGGCCAATTTGGCGAAGTTGCTGGCCAAGGCCGGAAAAGGGCGTGGCCTGATATCCATCTGCGCAGCCGGTGGGCAAGGGGTCACGGTGATCGTCGAGCGCTGAACGAAGGGCGGTACCGATCTCTGTTAGGCTTGTCTGCTCAGAACTACAAGAATTAACTATGCAGACGATCGGACATCCCCGTGCCATTCCTGCCCTGGACCAGCTGCCCAGGCCTTTGTACGCCCGCGCCGAAAGTCTCGGCGCCGGCTCCTGGACGACGCGCCATAGCCACGACTGGGTGCAGTTTTCCTACGCCATCAGTGGTGTATTGGGGGTGTATACCGACGATGGCAGCTACTTCGCCCCGCCGCAGTGGGGCGTGTGGATACCGGCCGGTGCCGAACATGAAGTGGTGACGTCCGGGCAGGCCGAAATGCGCAGCCTGTATATCCGCCGTGATGCCTGCCCGTGGGCGCCGGCGCAATGCCGGGTACTGGAGGTGACAGCACTGGCACGGGAGCTGATCAAGCAGTTCTGCCTGTTCCCGGCTGAATACGCCGAGGGTGACAGTGTCGAAGGTCGTCTGGTGGCTGTTCTGCTCGATCAGTTGCGCACCTTGCCCGAGGTCGGGTTCTCCCTGCCGCTACCGCGGCATCCGGGGCTGTTGGCGTTGTGCAATGGGCTGATAGCCGCGCCGGATCAGGTGCAGACGTTGCAGCAGTGGGCGGTGCAGCTGGGGTGCTCGGAAAAGACCTTGATGCGGCTGTTCCAGCGCCAGACCGGGTTGAGTTTTCGTAACTGGCGCCAGCGGATGCGGCTGCTGTCGTCGCTGGCATTGCTGGAGGCGGGGGAAAGTGTGACCGAGGCGGCGTTGGGTTGTGGCTATGATTCAACTTCGGCTTATATTGCGGCCTTCAAGCAGTTGTTCGGGGCGACTCCGGGTGAACTGAAACTATGATGTTGCCTGTAGCGGCCTCTTCGCGGGGCAAGCCCGCTCCTACAGGGATGGTGTCAATCCTGTAGGAGCGGGCTTGCCCCGCGAAGAGGCCGCTACAGGAGGACTCAGGTGCGGAAGCGACGCACCAGCGAGTCCAGTTCATTGGACAGCCCGGCCAGGCTCTCGGAGTCCTGACGCGCCGCCTGGGCCAGTTCCGCCACCAACTGCGCATCGCCATGAATCTGGCTGATATGGCGGTTGATGTCTTCGGCCACCTGGTGCTGTTCTTCCGCCGCCGTGGCGATCTGCGTGTTCATGTCGCGAATGATGTCCACCGACTCGCGAATCTGCCCGAAACTGTCACGGGCCAGACCAATGCGGCTGACCGACTGCTGCGACACCTCCAGGCTGGCATGCATCTGCTCGGCCACTTCGGCGGTGCGGCTGGCCAGGTTACCCAGCAGGCCATCGATTTCGGCCGTGGAGTCGGCCGTGCGCTTGGCCAGTGCCCGTACCTCGTCGGCCACCACGGCAAAGCCACGGCCCTGCTCCCCGGCCCGGGCTGCTTCGATCGCTGCGTTGAGTGCCAGCAGGTTGGTCTGCTCGGCAATCGAGCGAATGGTGCCGAGGATCGACTGGATGGCGTTGCTGTCGCGCTCCAGTTGCTGGATCGACTGGGCCGACTGCTCGATCTCCTGGCTCAGGCGGTCGACGCTGCTGACTGCTGCGTCGATCTGCTGCTGGCCTTCGCGGGCCTGCTGCTGGCCGCTGTCGGCCGATTGCGCGGCCTGGCTGCAGGAACGGGCCACTTCGTTGGCGGTGGCGACCATTTCGTGGAATGCGGTGGAGACCATGTCCACGGCTTCACGCTGGCGCCCGGCAGCCTCGGCCATGTCGCTGGAGACCCGGGTGGAGCTGCTGGAGGTGCTGAGGATCTTGCTGGCAGCCGAGCCGATGTGCTGGATCAGGCTGCGGATGGCACCCAGGAACTGGTTGAACCAGTTGGCCAGTTGCGCGGTTTCGTCGCGCCCGCGCACGTCCAGGTTGCGGGTCAGGTCGCCTTCGCCCTGGGCAATGTCTTCCAGGCCGCTGGTGACGCTGTTGATCGGGCGCACGATGAGTTTGGCAAAGGCGGTGCCGACCACGGCGAACAGGGCCGCCAGCACCAGTGCGACCGCACCGATCAGCCAGGTCAGGCGGGTGGTGGTCTGCATCACTTCGCCTTGCTGGATCAGGCCGATGAAGGTCCAGCCCAGTTTCTCGTCGGGGTAGACGTTGGCCATGTAGCGCTCGCCGTTGATCTCGACTTCGACCAGGCCCTTGCCGGCCTTGGCCAGTTCGGCATAACCCTCACCGAAGCTGCCCAGCTGCTTGAAGTTGTGGCTGGCGTCGCGTGGGTCGACCATCACGTTGCCGTTGCTTTCCACCAGCATCAGGTAGCCGCTTTCGCCCAGCTTGATCTGCTTGACGATCTCGGTCAGGCCCTTGAGCGACACGTCGATGTTGACCACGCCACCGGGGTTGCCGAGCTGGTTGGCCACGGCGCGCACGGTGCTGATCAGCACGGCATCGTCGGCAGCCCAGTAATAGGCACCGGTGCGCACGGTCTTGCCGGGGTTGGCCATGGCCAGCTGGTACCACGGGCGTGGGCGCGGGTCGTAGTTGACGAACTTTTGCCCGGCCGGCCAGCCAACGTAGCCGCCATCACTCACGCCGTAGGAAACGTAGGCATAGCCTGGGTGGGATTCTGCCAGACGGGTGAAGAATTCCAGCAGTTGCTTGTCTTGATCGCCCAGCTCGTAGGATGGGGTGGCGCTCATGAACTTGTTCAGGTTGTTACCGGTGGCCGCCACCATCGGTTGCGACGCCAGGTAGGCGACGTTCTGGTCGATGCCCTGGAAGAAGATGTTCATCGCGTTGCTGACCTGGCGGATTTCCCGGCTGCTGCTGTCGAGGAAGCCGTCGCGGGCTTCACCGCGCAGGTTGATCACCACCAAGGTGGCCACGAGGACGATGGGCAAGCCCGCGATGATCGCGAACGCCCAGGTCAGTTTCTGTTTGATGTTCATCGACGCTCCCGGAATTTATTTTTTGCACGCGAGGCAGGTAGCAACTACATCGGCAGCGTCCGGGGATTAATTAGCGAAAGTGCCCGTATTTATTGGGTGAAGTCGCATTTGGCGACTATTCGGTCGGCTTTGGGCTAATATGGCATACCAAAATGCTGTGGCGTGCTGATGACAGCACGCCACACGCCCTCAATGGCAGCACCCTGCTCCATTGGCCAGGTCTTTCAGGATCGGGCAATCCGGGCGGTCATCCCCTTGGCAGTGGGCAACCAGGTCACCCAGGGTGTCACGCAGGCTCACCAGTTCCTCGATACGCCGGTTCAGCTCATCGATATGCTGCATGGCCAGGGCCTTGACGTCGGCGCTGGCACGTCCGCGGTCCTGCCACAGGGTCAGCAGCTTGCCTACTTCTTCCAGGGAAAACCCGAGGTCACGGGAGCGTTTGATGAAGGCCAGGCTGTGCAAGTCCTCGGCCTGGTACAAGCGATAGCCGCTGTCGCTGCGGGTGGCCGGCTTGAGCAGGCCGATGGATTCGTAATAGCGGATCATCTTGGTACTGAGCCCGCTGCGGCGGGCGGCCTGGCCAATGTTCATCGGGCCTCCTGCGAGGTGCTGGTGGGTTTCCAGGTCTTCAGCCACAAGGCATTGCTGACCACGCTGACGCTGGACAGCGCCATGGCGGCGCCGGCCAGTACCGGGTTGAGATAGCCCAGTGCGGCCAGGGGAATGCCGATCAGGTTATAGATGAAGGCCCAGAACAGGTTCTGACGGATTTTTGCGTAGGTCTTGCGGCTGATTTCCAGCGCGGCAGGCACCAGCCGTGGGTCACCGCGCATCAAGGTGATACCGGCAGCCTGCATGGCCACGTCGGTGCCACCGCCCATGGCGATACCAATATCGGCAGCGGCCAGGGCCGGGGCATCATTGATGCCGTCGCCGACCATCGCCACCACGCCATCCTTTTTCAGGGCTGTCACGGTGGCGGCCTTGTCGGCTGGCAGCACTTCGGCGTGCACGTCGTCGATGCCGAGGGCATCGGCCACCACCTTGGCACTGCCGCGGTTGTCGCCGGTCAGCAGGTGGCTGCTGATGTGGCGGGCGTGCAAGGCGGCAATGGCCTGCTCGGCGCCCGGCTTGAGGCTGTCGCCGAAGGCGAACAGGCCGAGCACGCGAGGCGTTGCACCCTGTTCGATCAGCCACGACAGGGTGCGGCCTTCGGCTTCCCAGGCTTGAGCCTTGGCGGCCAGTTCGCCGGGTTGCAGATTGCTTTCGTCGAGCAGGCGCCGGTTGCCCAGCGCCAGTTCGCGGCCTTCCACATGCCCGGCAATACCGCGACCGGTGAGCGACTGGCTGTCAGTGACGGCGGGTACTTCCAGGCCCTGCTCGGCGCAGGCATCCAGCACCGCCTTGGCCAACGGATGTTCGCTGCCGCGCTGCAGGGCACCGGCGAGGCGATGCAAGGCTGCGTTGTCACCGACCATCGCCTGGCTGTGAACGACGCGCGGGCTGCCTGAAGTGAGGGTGCCGGTCTTGTCGAACACCACGCGATTGACCGCATGGGCACGTTCCAGGGCTTCGGCGTCCTTGATCAGGATGCCATGGCGGGCGGCGACGCCGGTGCCGGCCATGATCGCTGCGGGTGTGGCCAGGCCCAGGGCGCAGGGGCAGGCGATCACCAGTACGGCGACCGCATTGATCAGCGCGGTCTCCAGCGGTGCACCGGCCAGCCACCAGCCAATCAAGGTGAGCAGTGCCAGCACCAGCACGGCGGGCACGAACACTTGGCTGACCCGGTCGACCAGCTTCTGGATCGGCGCCTTGGCGGCTTGGGCGTCTTCGACCAGGCGGATGATCCGGGCCAGTACGGTTTCCGTGCCCAGCGCCTGGGTCCGCACCAGCAGCCGTCCTTCACCGTTGATGGCACCACCGGTGACGCTGTCGCCGGGCTGTTTGGGTACCGGCAGGCTCTCGCCGCTGATCAGCGCTTCATCGGCATGGCTGCTGCCTTCCTCCACCGCGCCGTCAACCGGGAAGCGTTCGCCGGGCTTGACCATTACCAGGTCGCCGAGGCGCAGCTGGGCAATCGCCACGTCCTCTTCGCGGCCGTCGATGACGCGTACGGCACGCTCCGGGCGCAGGGCTTCGAGGGCGCGGATGGCGCTGGCAGTCTGGCGCTTGGCCCGGCTTTCGAGGTATTTGCCCAGCAGTACCAGGGCGATGACCACCGCCGAAGCCTCAAAGTAAAGGTGAGGGGCCATTCCGGTCGGGGCCGTGGCCCATTGGTACAGGCTCAGGCCATAACCCGCGCTGGTGCCCAGGGCGACCAGCAGGTCCATGTTGCCGGCCCCGGCCCGCACGGCTTTGCAGGCGGCTTTGTAGAAGCGTGCGCCGAGAATGAACTGCACCGGGGTGGCCAGTGCGAACTGCGCCCAGGCGGGCAGCATCCAGTGAAGGCCGAAGGGCTGCACCAACATCGGTAGCACCAATGGCAGGGCCAGCAGCAGCGCGGCAGCGACAGCCAGACGTTCGTTGCGCAGGCGTCGTTGGGCGTCCTGCTGATCATCCTCGGCCGCTTGCGGCAGGCTGGCGCTGTAACCGGCCTTTTCGACAGCGGCAATCAGTTGCTGGTCATCAAGCGCCCGCAGAACTTCAAGGTGGGCACGTTCGCTGGCCAGGTTGACGCTGACCTGCTCAACCCCCGGCAGTTTGCCGAGGGCGCGCTCGACGCGGCCGACGCAGCTGGCGCAGGTCATGCCGCCGATCTGCAGTTCCAGGGTTCGGGTCGGCACGCCATAGCCGGCGCCGCGCACGGCTTCGACCAGGGCTGGCAGGCTGTCGGCCGGGGCCTGGACCCTGGCCTGTTCGGTGGCGAGGTTGACGCTGACCTGATCAGCGCCGCTGACTTTACGCAGGGCGCGCTCGACACGGCCAGCGCAGCTGGCGCAGGTCATGCCGGAGATCGGCAGGTCGAACGTAGTAGATGCGGGCATGACGCTCCTCCTTGGCAGGGCTTCAGCATCAACCTTGCCACGCAGGGAAGGTCAATAGCCCAGGCCGGCTCGCTTCAATTCAAGGCCATTGTGGCCCATGGCGATCCGGTACTTGGTGATCTGGCCCGCTTGCAGGTTGAGCCGCGTGCTGCGTTGATCCTCGATACCGGGAGCACAGCCAGGCATCTGCCCGGGCAGCAGGCGCAGGCGGACGTCGACCGGGCCTGCCGGTAGGTTGAAGGACGTGGACTGTTCCTGGAAGACGCGGCCGGAGAGCTGATCGTTGAGGTACACGCCGATTTCGCAGCTGGTGGCCACTTCCAGGCGTTCCCGGGAAATGATCAGCACGCTGTAGTCCGAGTTGCCCTCGGCGCTTGCCGGTGGCACTGCGGCCAGCGCGGCCAACAGCCCGACAACACCCACTGCTGTCCTGAACATGAAGAATCTCCTGCTTGCACAAATCGTCAAAGGCGCAGCTTGGCCGAGGTCCGCGCGGATTTCCAGCCCGGCCGTTTCATGCAGAACTTGACCTTGCCCCGATGGCAAGCTTGAAACTGCGCAAAACCCTGAAGGAGGCAGTACCCATGCAAGTGTTCAATGTTCAAGGCATGACCTGTGGCCATTGCGTGAAAGCAGTGACTCGCGCGGTACAGGAGCAGGATGCGCAGGCCACGGTGGAAGTCGATCTGCCTGGCAAGAAAGTGCGTGTGCAAAGCTCGCTGGCTGCTGAGCAGGTGTTGGCGGCTATTCGTGAGGAAGGCTACCAGGCTGAAGTGGCCTGAGCCGAAGGGCCGCAATGCGGCCCTGTTTTGTTGCAAATGTTTTCATGCTGAGGGTGGCCACTGCAGGTAGACTTAGCGGCTTGCTTAGCCTGCTATGGATTCCTGATGAACCTGCGAATGGTGCTGATTCTGGGCGCACTGAGTGCGTTCGGGCCCTTGGCGATCGATTTCTACCTGCCCGCCTTCCCGGCGATGGCGCAGGCGTTCGCCACCGATGAAAAACATGTACAGGCCACCCTGGCGGCCTATTTCCTCGGCCTGTCGATCGGCCAGCTGGCCTACGGGCCGGTGGCTGACCGCTTTGGCCGACGCAAGCCGTTGCTGTTCGGTGTGGCGCTGTTCACCCTGGCCTCCTTGGCCTGTGCCTACGCCCCTAACCTCGACACCTTGATCGTGGCGCGATTTGTCCAGGCACTGGGTGGTTGCGCTGGCATGGTGCTGTCGCGGGCCATTGTCAGTGACAAATGCGACCCGGTGGCATCGGCCAAGGTGTTCTCGCAGTTGATGCTGGTCATGGGCCTGGCGCCGATTCTGGCGCCGATGCTGGGTGGGGTCCTGGTGAACGTGGCTGGCTGGCAGTCGATCTTCCTGGCGCTGAGCCTGTTCAGTGCGGCCAGCCTGCTGGCGGTAAGCCTGGGCCTGCCGGAGAGCCTGCCGGCGCATATGCCGCGCCAGCCGTTGTCAGGTGCATTGCGCCAGTACCTGCGGTTGTTGGCTGATCGCGTGTTCATTGGCCACGCCTTGACCGGAGGCATCGCCATTGCCGGGATGTTTGCCTACATCGCCGGTTCGCCTTTCGTATTCATCAAGCTCTATGGCGTCCCTGCGGAACACTATGGCTGGCTGTTTGGTACCAACGCCGCCGGCTTCATTCTGGTAGCCCAGGTCAACGCGCGCCTATTGGCCAAGCGCGGCCCGGCATTTCTGCTGGTGCGGGCAGTCTGGCTCTACCTGGCGGCGGGCCTGGTACTGCTGGGCGTGGCAGCTCTGCGCCCGGCACAGTTGTGGCCATTGCTGGTGCCGCTGTTCGTCTGCATTGCCAGTCTGGGTTGCATCATCCCCAACGCTTCGGCTTGCGCCATGAGCGGCCAGGGCGCGCGGGCAGGCAGCGCGTCTGCACTGATGGGCTGCCTGCAGTTCAGCGTCGCGGCCGGCGCGGCGTCGCTGGTCGGCGTGCTGCATGACGGTAGTGCCGTACCCATGACCTTGGTGATCAGCCTGTGCGGGGCGCTGGTGGTCAGTGTCGCGCTGTTGACCCGGCGTTTGCAGGCCACGCGTCCGGCATGAGCGGGTGAGGTGCCTGCAGGCGGGTTTCCAGGGTGGCGACGAAGGCACGTGCTTCTGCCTCGCTGCGGAAACTCACCACGTGCTGGTCGAGCCTCACCTGCCACGGGCAGTTGGGGTTGCGGTTCGACGCACTGACGACAATCTTCATCGCGGCATACCTCCGAAAGGGTGGGAGAGCGGATGTAGTGTAGCGCTGCTACCCCCCCGCGCCATGAGTTGCATCAGTGCCCTGACTGGCGGTCAGGGCATAGTTCCCAATGGCTTGTCCGACGTTTCCGCGGTTAATGCCTGGAGGGTTGTAGAAGCTTCGCTCTGATTTGAGCTATTTGAGGAAGCTCGCTGTCAGCAGAGTCGCTGCTTGCTCTGGGCCATTTTTCCTCATGCCTTGTATTTTCCTCTCTGCGTCACTTGTGGTGACTTCTCATGCGGCGATGACTCGTTTGAGGGGGGCCATACCCATCGCTGGATCAGCCTGTCGAGCCGTGTGCGGGGCTGCCGGAAGGGACGCGACTGCGGCTTATACTGGCGCCTGAGCAGTTTGCCAGGGGGCGATCAGCGTAGCCAAAGCTGGCCTCTGGAAACCAGAAGTGATCAAGCGGGGAGATACAGGGACATGAATGCAGTCAGCAGTATCAGTCAGATTGCCGGCCTGATGGCCGACCCCAAGCGCAGCGCGATGTTGTGGGCGTTGATCGATGGCACACCGCGGCCGACCGATGAGCTGGCGATGATGGCCGGGCTGACTTCGTCTTCGGCCTGTGCCCACCTGTCGTTGCTGTCTTCGGCCGGTCTGCTCAGGCTTGAGGCGCGCGGGCGCAAACGCTATTTCAGGCTCGCGACACCCCAGGTGGGTGTAGCCGTCGAGGCCTTGGCCAGCGTGCAGTTGGCGTCAGAAAAGAGGCCGCGTTCAGAAGCGCTGCAATTGCCGATGTCGATGCGCAGGGCACGCCGCTGTGGTGAACACCTTGGGGGCGAGTTGGCGGGTGAGCTGTATCACCGGCTGGTGGTGGCGGGTTGGCTGGAGGGCAGCGAGCGGGAGCTGATGGTCAGCGAGGAGGGGCGCACGCAGCTGGCTGTCATCGGCGTCTACATCGATGCGCTGGCAGCGCGGCGGCAGCGTGGCTGTGTGATCTGCCATTGCAATGAGTGGAGCGACCAAGGGCCGCACTTGGGCGGCAGCCTTGGTCAGGCATTGCTCAAACTGTTTCTGCAGTCTGGCTGGATACGCGAGCCTGAAGGCACGCGGGTGCTGCAGATTTCCGCCGAGGGTGTGCAGCAGATCAACCGCATCGCGCGCGTGACGGCTCTGCAGGTCGGCTGACGGCCTTAGACCAGGCGGGCATCCAGGCTGTTCTGTGCGAGGCGGCGGGCCTGGTCCTCGGTCATGCCCAGGTGGGTGTGCAAGGCGTGGAAGTTCTCGGTGACGTAGCCGCCGAAGTAGGCTGGGTCATCCGAGTTCACCGTCACCTTCACACCACGCTCGAGCATGTCGAGGATGTTGTGCTGGCTCATGTGGTCGAACACGCAAAGCTTGGTGTTCGACAATGGGCAGACGGTGAGCGGGATCTGCTCGTCGATGATGCGTTGCATCAGGCGTTCGTCTTCGATGGCGCGCACGCCGTGGTCGATGCGCTTGATCTTCAGCAGGTCGAGGGCTTCCCAGATGTATTCGGGTGGGCCTTCCTCACCGGCGTGGGCCACGGCCACGAAACCTTCGCTGCGGGCACGATCGAACACACGCTGGAACTTGCTTGGCGGGTGACCCATTTCCGAGCTGTCCAGGCCGACGGCGATGAACGCGTCGCGGAAGGGCAGGGCTTGGTCGAGGGTCTTTTGCGCTTCCTCTTCGCTGAGGTGGCGCAGGAAGCTCAGGATCAGGCCGCTGCTGATACCCAGTTGCTCACGACCGTCCTTCAGCGCATGGTTGATGCCATTGAGCACGACTTCGAACGGGATGCCGCGGTCGGTGTGGGTCTGTGGGTCGAAGAACGGTTCGGTGTGGATGACATTCTGCGCCTTGCAGCGTTGCAGGTAGGCCCAGGTCAGGTCGTAGAAGTCCTGCTCGGTGCGCAGCACGTCCGCGCCCTGGTAATACAGGTCGAGGAACTCCTGCAGGTTGTTGAAGGCGTAGGCGCTGCGCAGGGTTTCCACGTCGTTCCACGGCAGGGCAATCTTGTTGCGCTCGGCCAGGGCGAACAACAGCTCGGGCTCCAGCGAACCTTCAAGGTGCAGGTGCAACTCGGCCTTGGGTAGGGCATTCAGCCAGTCATACATAGGGGGATGTCTCGAATCAGGTACGGTTGCCGCCATTCTACAGGGCCTGGCCGGGCATTGCGCCCGGCCGGTCGGTATTCACCTCACCACGTTAGCGACTCGCCTTTGTAGTTTATGAAGCGCAGGCCGCCTTGGCCGCTTTGCGCCTTGATCTGTTCGAGCATGCCGCGGGTGCTGGTGAGCACATCGATTTCGGCGTTTTCGCCGCCCATGTCGGTCTTCACCCAGCCCGGGTGCATGGCCAGCACGCACAGGTCGGGGCGCTGCAGTTCGACTACGAAACTGTTGATCATCGAATTGAGCGCGGCCTTGCTGGCCTTGTACAGGCATATCTCGCCACCGTCGGGGATGGTCACGCTGCCGAGGATCGAACTCATGAACGCCAGCACGCCGCTGCCTTCCCGCACTTGGCCGGCCAGGCGGCGGGCGACGCGGATCGGGGCCACGGCATTGGTCATGAACAGGTCGCCGATGGCTTGGGGCTGCACGGTTTCCAGGTCTTGCGGCAGTGGGCCCATGACCCCGGCGTTGACGAAGACCAGGTCGAACACTTCACCTTGCAGGCGTTGCTTGAGGCTGTCGAGCTGGGCGGTGTCGTTCATTTCCAGCTGCTCGATGCGCACGCCGGGTACATCGGCAAGGGCGCCTGGCTGTTGTGGGTTGCGTACGGTGGCTGTGATGTTCCAGCCGTCTTCTTGCAGGCGTTGTACCAAGCCCAGGCCAAGGCCGCGGGAGGCACCGATGATGAGGGCGGTTCTTGAGGTAGCCATGTGAGCGCTCCTTGTTCGGTTGATTTGAAAGGCTCTGAGCATAATGCAGGCCGCTCGCGTCTGCTCTTTCTGAATATGAACAAAAAATGACCAGTGGCTTGGGGCCTTGGCTGAGCGGGGGTTTGGCCTGTTGGCTAACGGGTTATCCACAGCATGGTCCACAGTAAATGTGAGCAAGCGCAACGCCAGGCGTTGTGTAATACGCCTGACACACTGGGGATAAGTCACCAAGGTTCAGTCGCTTAGGGCTGTCATCAAACAGTGAACAAAATATGATCAATGCTCTGAGGGCCTTGCTGTTCATGGGCTGTAACGGTGTGCCCCAAGCTTATCCACAGGCCAGCCCACAGCTGTTGTGGGCAAACTTCAGTGTGCTTCGAGGATAATCCGGCCGCGGCTGAGGTCTGCCAGTTGCTGTTGCAATGCGGGCAGGTGAGCTTCGCCCACGGCAATCTGCAGGTCGACGCCATTGGCGGTGAATTGTTCGTCCAGCACCAGGCCATCCACGTCGGCCAGGCGCAGTTTCACCAGGGCCAGTTCGCTGAAGGTGCAACTGCAGGTGAACTCGCTGCGCTGGATCAGCAGGCGCTTGGGGGCTTGCTGCAGGCACTTGTTGGCGCCGCCACCGTAGGCACGGGCCAGCCCGCCGGTGCCCAGCTGGATGCCGCCGTACCAGCGAATCACCAGCACCACCACCTGGTCGCAGTCCTGTGCTTCGATGGCCGCAAGGATCGGCCGCCCGGCGGTACCGCCCGGCTCGCCATCGTCACTGCTGCGGTATTGCCCGCCAATCTTCCACGCCCAGCAATTGTGCGTGGCGGCCAGGTCGCTGTGGCGTTCGATGAAGCTCATCGCTTCGGCGGCGCTGTTGATCGGGCCGGCGAGGGTGATGAAGCGGCTCTTGCGGATTTCCTCGCGAAATTCGCAGAGGTCGAGCAGGGTAGAAGGCATAGATGAACGTCAGGCAACCGGCTTGATGCCGCACCCCTTGAGAATGATGTGGATAAGGTTGTTGCTGGCATCTTCCATGTCTTGCTTGGTCAGGCGGCTGCGGCCAGTAACCTGGCAGATCTGAGTAGCGAAGTCGGCATAGTGCTGAGTGCTGCCCCAGAGCAGGAAGATCAGGTGCACTGGGTCGACCGCGTCCATCTTGCCGGCTTCCATCCAGGCCTGGAATACGGCGGCACGGCCGCGGAACCATTCACGGTAGTCGGCGCTGAAGTACTCGGTCAGGCAGGTACCACCGCTGATCACTTCCATTGCGAAGATGCGTGAAGCCTGAGGGTTGCGCCGGGAAAACTCCATCTTGGTGCGGATGTAGTGGCTCAGCGCTTCGCCCGGGTCGTCCTCGACGCTCAGGGCGTTGAAGGTGCTGTCCCACAGCTCGATGATGTTGCTCAGCACGGCGATGTACAAGCCGAGCTTGTTGGTGAAGTAGTAATGCAGGTTGGCCTTGGGCAAGCCGGCTTTCAGCGCGATGGTGTTCATGCTGGTGCCCTTGAACCCATGGCGGGCGAATTCGTCTTCGGCGGCCTGAATGATGGCCTGTTCGTTCTTCTGGCGGATGCGGCCGGCGGGCTTGCCCGAGGCGGCGAGGCGATGCGCAGGGACTTCTAGGGTCATGGACGATTCCGGACAGGTCTGTGGCAACGAATGTCGGACAAGATTACCTGCCTGTGCTGGCGTGACAAGCCTTAGCGTCAGAAGCTGGCATCAACGTGTCGCAGCCAGGCTTTCCAGGAAGCTTTCCAGCACCAGGTTCGGTCGCCGCCCCTTGCGCGTGACCCAGCTCAGGCTCAGGTCATAGAAGCGCTGCGCAGGCTTGAGTGCACGCAGGCGGCCTTGCTGGACCCAGAAGGTGGCGTAGTGGTCAGGCAGGTAGCCGATATAGCGGCCGGTGAGGATCAGGAACGCCATGCCTTCGCGGTCCGAGGCGCTGGCGGTGCAGTTGAGCGCCTGGTAGTGCGCCTGGATTTCCGCAGGCAGGCGGAAGGTTGGCGCGATGGCTTCCTGGCTGTTGAGGCGGTCATCGTCGATCTGCTGGTTGTCGGCATAGAACAATGGGTGGCCAACCGCGCAGTAGAGCTGAGACCGTTCGCTGTACAGTGGTTGGTATTCCAGGCCGGACAGCGGGCTGGTCTGCGGTACCACGCCGACGTGCAGGCTGCCGTCCAGTACCCCCTGCTCAACCTGGCTGGGGGCGATCATGCGGATCTGGATGCGCACATCAGGGCCGCGGTCCTTGAGCTCGGCCAGCGCATGGGTGATGCGCATGTGCGGCAGGGTGACCAGGTTGTCGGTCAGGCCGATGTTGAGCTCGCCGCGCAAGTGCTGGTGCAGACCGTTGACCTCGGTACGGAAGGTTTCCAGCGCACTTAGCAACTGCAGTGCCGAGTGATAGACCTCGCGGCCTTCCTCGGTCAGCGAGAAACCGGCACGGCCGCGCTGGCACAGGCGCAAGCCCAGGCGTTGTTCGAGGTCGTTCATCTGCTGGCTGATGGCCGAGCGGCCGATCCCCAGTACGTTTTCCGCAGCCGAGAAGCCGCCGCATTCAACCACGCTTCGATAGATTTTCAGCAGGCGGATGTCGAAATCGCTGACTTGTGCGAGAGGGTCGGGGCGTCGGCTCATAAGTTTAGTCTTGCGCTACCTGAAGATTAGAAATGTAGGCTTTTTCAGACTTTATCCGCGTGCGAATTTAGCTGCAACAACATCCATCGTTGCCTAATCGTCTTCCGAGGAACCGCCGATGAACATGCCCGAAACCGCAACCGCCGGTATCGCCAGCCAGCTTAAGCTGGACGCCCACTGGATGCCCTACACCGCCAATCGTAACTTCCAGCGCGACCCGCGCCTGATCGTGGCCGCCGAAGGCAACTACCTGGTCGATGACAAGGGGCGCAAGATCTTCGACGCCCTCTCTGGCCTGTGGACCTGTGGCGCCGGGCATACCCGCAAGGAAATCACCGAAGCGGTCGCGCGCCAGGTCGGTACCCTCGATTACTCCCCCGCGTTCCAGTTCGGCCACCCGCTGTCGTTCCAGCTGGCCGAGAAGATCGCCGAGCTGACCCCGGGCGACCTGAATCACGTCTTCTATACCAACTCTGGTTCCGAGTGCTGCGACACCGCGCTGAAAATGGTGCGTGCCTACTGGCGCCTGAAAGGCCAGGCCACCAAGACCAAGATCATTGGCCGTGCCCGTGGTTACCACGGGGTGAACATTGCCGGGACCAGCCTGGGCGGCGTCAACGGCAACCGCAAGATGTTCGGCCAGCTGCTGGACGTCGATCACCTGCCTCACACTGTGCTACCGGTGAACGCCTTCTCCAAGGGCATGCCGGAAGAGGGCGGTATCGCCTTGGCAGATGAAATGCTCAAGCTGATCGAACTGCACGATGCTTCGAACATCGCAGCGGTGATCGTCGAGCCGCTGGCCGGCTCCGCCGGTGTGCTGCCGCCGCCGAAGGGTTACCTGAAGCGCCTGCGTGAAATCTGCACCCAGCACAACATCCTGCTGATCTTCGACGAAGTGATCACCGGCTTCGGCCGCATGGGCGCCATGACGGGCTCCGAGGCCTTTGGCGTCACCCCTGACCTGATGTGCATCGCCAAGCAGGTCACCAACGGTGCTATCCCGATGGGCGCGGTCATCGCCACCAGCGAGATCTACCAGACCTTCATGAACCAGCCGACCCCGGAATACGCGGTGGAATTCCCCCACGGCTACACCTATTCCGCGCACCCTGTCGCCTGTGCTGCCGGTATCGCCGCGCTCGACCTGCTGCAGAAGGAAAGCCTGGTGCAGTCGGCCGCCGAACTGGCGCCGCACTTCGAGAAGCTGCTGCATGGCGTGAAGGGTACCAAGAACATTGTCGACATCCGTAACTACGGCCTGGCTGGCGCGATCCAGATCGCTGCCCGCGACGGGGATGCGATCGTGCGTCCTTACGAGGCGGCCATGAAACTGTGGCAAGCCGGCTTCTATGTGCGCTTCGGTGGCGACACCCTGCAGTTCGGTCCAACCTTCAATACCCAGCCGCAGGAACTGGACCGCCTGTTCGATGCGGTCGGCGAAGCCCTGAACAAGATCGACTGATCTTTCCGCTTTTGACGTAGGGCGCGTGAACCCATCACGCGCCTGCCTCAACCTTCTTTATCTGGAGTTTTGCATGAGCATTGTTCAGCACCTGATCCACGGCGAACTGGTTACCAAAGGTGAGCGCACCGCCGATGTCTTCAACCCTTCCACGGGCCAGGCGGTACGCAAGGTCGAACTGGCCAGCCGCGCAACCGTGCAGGAAGCCATCGATTCGGCCAAGGCTGCCTTCCCGGCCTGGCGCAACACCCCGCCAGCCAAACGCGCCCAGGTGATGTTCCGTTTCAAGCAACTGCTGGAGCAGAACGAAGCGCGCATCTCGCAGATGATCAGCGAAGAGCACGGCAAGACCCTGGAAGACGCTGCTGGTGAGCTGAAGCGTGGCATCGAGAACGTCGAGTTCGCCTGCGCGGCGCCGGAAGTGCTGAAAGGCGAGTACAGCCGCAACGTTGGCCCGAACATCGACGCCTGGTCCGACTTCCAGCCGCTGGGTGTGGTCGCCGGCATCACCCCGTTCAACTTCCCGGCCATGGTGCCGCTGTGGATGTACCCGCTGGCCATCGCCTGCGGTAACGCCTTCATCCTCAAACCCTCCGAGCGCGACCCGAGCTCGACCCTGTTCATCGCCCAGCTGCTGCTGGAGGCTGGCCTGCCGAAGGGCATCCTCAACGTGGTGCATGGTGACAAGGAAGCGGTCGATGCACTGATCGAAGCGCCGGAAGTGAAGGCACTGAGCTTCGTCGGTTCGACTCCGATTGCCGAATACATCTATGCCGAAGGCACCAAGCGCGGCAAGCGCGTGCAGGCCTTGGGTGGTGCGAAGAACCACGCGGTGCTGATGCCCGATGCCGATCTGGACAACGCGGTCAGCGCGCTGATGGGGGCCGCCTACGGTTCGTGCGGCGAGCGTTGCATGGCTATCTCGGTGGCGGTGTGCGTGGGCGACCAGGTTGCCGATGCGCTGATCGCCAAGCTGGAACCTCAGATCAAGGCGCTGAAGATTGGTGCAGGCACTTCCTGTGGCCTGGACATGGGCCCGCTGGTGACTGCTGCAGCCCGTGACAAGGTTGTCGGTTACATCGACGATGGCGTTGCAGCTGGCGCCAAGCTGGTGGTGGATGGCCGAGGCTTCCGCGTGGCAGGTAATGAAGATGGCTATTTCGTTGGCGGCACGCTGTTCGACAACGTGACACCGGAGATGCGCATCTATAAGGAAGAGATCTTCGGCCCGGTGCTGTGCGTGGTGCGCGTGAATAGCCTGGAGCAGGCCATGCAACTGATCAACGATCACGAGTACGGCAACGGTACCTGCATCTTCACCCGTGACGGTGAAGCGGCGCGCCTGTTCTGCGACGAGATCGAAGTGGGCATGGTCGGGGTCAACGTACCGCTGCCGGTGCCGGTTGCCTACCACAGCTTCGGTGGCTGGAAGCGCTCGCTGTTCGGTGACCTGCATGCCTATGGCCCGGACGGTGTGCGCTTCTATACCCGTCGCAAGGCAATCACCCAGCGTTGGCCGCAGCGCGCCAGCCATGAGGCGTCGCAGTTTGCCTTCCCTAGCTTGTAAGGGATGAAATGAAGCGGGGAGGCCGGAAGGCCTCCCCGCTTTGTTTTCAGCGATATTAAAGTTTCTTGAAATAAAAGGTTGACGCGCTTTTGAATCCCCTTATAATGCGCCCCACTTCCAGCGACATCGGAACGACAAACTCCTTGAGATTCAATGAGTTAGGTAGTTAAGGTGAGGTTGGAGGCGCTTCGATCGAAAGGTCGATAGCGGTTGAGATGAAGGTTGACAGCGGTTTTAAACGCTGTATTATTCGCCTCCCGCTAGTGAGTGATCGCAGCGAGTCAAGTGTTTGAAGCTAAACGAGTTTCTCGCAAAAAACTTCAAAATAAACGCTTGACAGCAAATGAGGAAAGCGTAGAATGCGCGCCTCGGTTGAGACGAAAAGCTCTTAACCAAACGCTCTTTAACAAATCGAATCAAGCAATTCGTGTGGGTGCTTGTGAGTATGGACTGATAGTCACAAAGATTATCAGCATCACAAGTGGCATGCGAGAAATCACATAGTCATTTGAGATTGCTGAGCCAAGTTTAGGGTTTCTTAAAAACCCAAGCAGTATTGAACTGAAGAGTTTGATCATGGCTCAGATTGAACGCTGGCGGCAGGCCTAACACATGCAAGTCGAGCGGATGACGGGAGCTTGCTCCTTGATTCAGCGGCGGACGGGTGAGTAATGCCTAGGAATCTGCCTGGTAGTGGGGGACAACGTTTCGAAAGGAACGCTAATACCGCATACGTCCTACGGGAGAAAGCAGGGGACCTTCGGGCCTTGCGCTATCAGATGAGCCTAGGTCGGATTAGCTAGTTGGTGGGGTAATGGCTCACCAAGGCGACGATCCGTAACTGGTCTGAGAGGATGATCAGTCACACTGGAACTGAGACACGGTCCAGACTCCTACGGGAGGCAGCAGTGGGGAATATTGGACAATGGGCGAAAGCCTGATCCAGCCATGCCGCGTGTGTGAAGAAGGTCTTCGGATTGTAAAGCACTTTAAGTTGGGAGGAAGGGCAGTAAGTTAATACCTTGCTGTTTTGACGTTACCGACAGAATAAGCACCGGCTAACTCTGTGCCAGCAGCCGCGGTAATACAGAGGGTGCAAGCGTTAATCGGAATTACTGGGCGTAAAGCGCGCGTAGGTGGTTTGTTAAGTTGGATGTGAAAGCCCCGGGCTCAACCTGGGAACTGCATCCAAAACTGGCAAGCTAGAGTACGGTAGAGGGTGGTGGAATTTCCTGTGTAGCGGTGAAATGCGTAGATATAGGAAGGAACACCAGTGGCGAAGGCGACCACCTGGACTGATACTGACACTGAGGTGCGAAAGCGTGGGGAGCAAACAGGATTAGATACCCTGGTAGTCCACGCCGTAAACGATGTCAACTAGCCGTTGGAATCCTTGAGATTTTAGTGGCGCAGCTAACGCATTAAGTTGACCGCCTGGGGAGTACGGCCGCAAGGTTAAAACTCAAATGAATTGACGGGGGCCCGCACAAGCGGTGGAGCATGTGGTTTAATTCGAAGCAACGCGAAGAACCTTACCAGGCCTTGACATGCAGAGAACTTTCCAGAGATGGATTGGTGCCTTCGGGAACTCTGACACAGGTGCTGCATGGCTGTCGTCAGCTCGTGTCGTGAGATGTTGGGTTAAGTCCCGTAACGAGCGCAACCCTTGTCCTTAGTTACCAGCACGTAATGGTGGGCACTCTAAGGAGACTGCCGGTGACAAACCGGAGGAAGGTGGGGATGACGTCAAGTCATCATGGCCCTTACGGCCTGGGCTACACACGTGCTACAATGGTCGGTACAGAGGGTTGCCAAGCCGCGAGGTGGAGCTAATCTCACAAAACCGATCGTAGTCCGGATCGCAGTCTGCAACTCGACTGCGTGAAGTCGGAATCGCTAGTAATCGCGAATCAGAATGTCGCGGTGAATACGTTCCCGGGCCTTGTACACACCGCCCGTCACACCATGGGAGTGGGTTGCACCAGAAGTAGCTAGTCTAACCTTCGGGAGGACGGTTACCACGGTGTGATTCATGACTGGGGTGAAGTCGTAACAAGGTAGCCGTAGGGGAACCTGCGGCTGGATCACCTCCTTAATCGACGACATCAGCCTACTGATGAGCTCCCACACGAATTGCTTGATTCATTGTAAAAGACGATGCTGTAACGCGACCCTGTTATAGGTCTGTAGCTCAGTTGGTTAGAGCGCACCCCTGATAAGGGTGAGGTCGGCAGTTCAAATCTGCCCAGACCTACCATTACTTGGTTCAGCCGTATACGGGGCCATAGCTCAGCTGGGAGAGCGCCTGCCTTGCACGCAGGAGGTCAGCGGTTCGATCCCGCTTGGCTCCACCACTTTCGCAGTAAGCAGTAACTTGTCAGAACTTAGAAATGAACATTCAGTTTGAATGTTGATTTCTGACTTTTGTCAGATCGTTCTTTAAAAATTCGGATATGTGATAGATATAGACTGAACACCAGTTTCACTGCTGGTGGATCAGGCTAAGGTAAAATTTGTGAGTTCTGCTCTTAATTGAGCGAAATGCGAATTTTCGGCGAATGTCGTCTTCACAGTATAACCAGATTGCTTGGGGTTATATGGTCAAGTGAAGAAGCGCATACGGTGGATGCCTTGGCAGTCAGAGGCGATGAAAGACGTGGTAGCCTGCGATAAGCTTTGGGGAGTCGGCAAACAGACTGTGATCCAGAGATCTCTGAATGGGGGAACCCACTCAGCATAAGCTGAGTATCTTGTACTGAATACATAGGTGCAAGAGGCGAACCAGGGGAACTGAAACATCTAAGTACCCTGAGGAAAAGAAATCAACCGAGATTCCCTTAGTAGTGGCGAGCGAACGGGGACCAGCCCTTAAGTTGATTTGAGATTAGTGGAACGCTCTGGAAAGTGCGGCCATAGTGGGTGATAGCCCCGTACACGAAAATCTCTTGTCAATGAAATCGAGTAGGACGGAGCACGAGAAACTTTGTCTGAACATGGGGGGACCATCCTCCAAGGCTAAATACTACTGACTGACCGATAGTGAACCAGTACCGTGAGGGAAAGGCGAAAAGAACCCCGGAGAGGGGAGTGAAATAGAACCTGAAACCGTATGCGTACAAGCAGTGGGAGCCTACTTTGTTAGGTGACTGCGTACCTTTTGTATAATGGGTCAGCGACTTATATTCAGTGGCGAGCTTAACCGAATAGGGGAGGCGTAGCGAAAGCGAGTCTTAATAGGGCGTTTAGTCGCTGGGTATAGACCCGAAACCGGGCGATCTATCCATGGGCAGGTTGAAGGTTAGGTAACACTGACTGGAGGACCGAACCGACTACCGTTGAAAAGTTAGCGGATGACCTGTGGATCGGAGTGAAAGGCTAATCAAGCTCGGAGATAGCTGGTTCTCCTCGAAAGCTATTTAGGTAGCGCCTCATGTATCACTGTAGGGGGTAGAGCACTGTTTCGGCTAGGGGGTCATCCCGACTTACCAAACCGATGCAAACTCCGAATACCTACAAGTGCCGAGCATGGGAGACACACGGCGGGTGCTAACGTCCGTCGTGAAAAGGGAAACAACCCAGACCGTCAGCTAAGGTCCCAAAGTCATGGTTAAGTGGGAAACGATGTGGGAAGGCTTAGACAGCTAGGAGGTTGGCTTAGAAGCAGCCATCCTTTAAAGAAAGCGTAATAGCTCACTAGTCGAGTCGGCCTGCGCGGAAGATGTAACGGGGCTCAAACCATGCACCGAAGCTACGGGTGTCATCTTTGATGACGCGGTAGAGGAGCGTTCTGTAAGCCTGTGAAGGTGAGTTGAGAAGCTTGCTGGAGGTATCAGAAGTGCGAATGCTGACATGAGTAACGACAATGCGAGTGAAAAACTCGCACGCCGAAAGACCAAGGTTTCCTGCGCAACGTTAATCGACGCAGGGTTAGTCGGTCCCTAAGGCGAGGCTGAAAAGCGTAGTCGATGGAAAACAGGTTAATATTCCTGTACTTCCAGTTATTGCGATGGAGGGACGGAGAAGGCTAGGCCAGCTTGGCGTTGGTTGTCCAAGTTTAAGGTGGTAGGCTGAAATCTTAGGCAAATCCGGGATTTCAAGGCCGAGAGCTGATGACGAGTTGCCATTAGGCGACGAAGTGGTTGATGCCATGCTTCCAAGAAAAGCTCCTAAGCTTCAGATAACTGGGAACCGTACCCCAAACCGACACAGGTGGTTAGGTAGAGAATACCAAGGCGCTTGAGAGAACTCGGGTGAAGGAACTAGGCAAAATGGCACCGTAACTTCGGGAGAAGGTGCGCCGGCGAGGGTGAAGGACTTGCTCCGTAAGCCCATGCCGGTCGAAGATACCAGGCCGCTGCGACTGTTTATTAAAAACACAGCACTCTGCAAACACGAAAGTGGACGTATAGGGTGTGACGCCTGCCCGGTGCCGGAAGGTTAATTGATGGGGTTAGCGCAAGCGAAGCTCTTGATCGAAGCCCCGGTAAACGGCGGCCGTAACTATAACGGTCCTAAGGTAGCGAAATTCCTTGTCGGGTAAGTTCCGACCTGCACGAATGGCGTAACGATGGCGGCGCTGTCTCCACCCGAGACTCAGTGAAATTGAAATCGCTGTGAAGATGCAGTGTATCCGCGGCTAGACGGAAAGACCCCGTGAACCTTTACTATAGCTTTGCACTGGACTTTGAATTTGCTTGTGTAGGATAGGTGGGAGGCTTTGAAGTGGGGACGCCAGTTCTCATGGAGCCATCCTTGAAATACCACCCTGGCAACTTTGAGGTTCTAACTCAGGTCCGTTATCCGGATCGAGGACAGTGTATGGTGGGTAGTTTGACTGGGGCGGTCTCCTCCCAAAGAGTAACGGAGGAGTACGAAGGTGCGCTCAGACCGGTCGGAAATCGGTCGTAGAGTATAAAGGCAAAAGCGCGCTTGACTGCGAGACAAACACGTCGAGCAGGTACGAAAGTAGGTCTTAGTGATCCGGTGGTTCTGTATGGAAGGGCCATCGCTCAACGGATAAAAGGTACTCCGGGGATAACAGGCTGATACCGCCCAAGAGTTCATATCGACGGCGGTGTTTGGCACCTCGATGTCGGCTCATCACATCCTGGGGCTGAAGCCGGTCCCAAGGGTATGGCTGTTCGCCATTTAAAGTGGTACGCGAGCTGGGTTTAGAACGTCGTGAGACAGTTCGGTCCCTATCTGCCGTGGACGTTTGAGATTTGAGAGGGGCTGCTCCTAGTACGAGAGGACCGGAGTGGACGAACCTCTGGTGTTCCGGTTGTCACGCCAGTGGCATTGCCGGGTAGCTATGTTCGGAAGAGATAACCGCTGAAAGCATCTAAGCGGGAAACTTGCCTCAAGATGAGATCTCACTGGGATCTTGAATCCCCTAAAGGGCCGTCGAAGACTACGACGTTGATAGGTTGGGTGTGTAAGCGCTGTGAGGCGTTGAGCTAACCAATACTAATTGCCCGTGAGGCTTGACCATATAACACCCAAGCAATTTGCTCATGCAGATTGCGGTGGTGAAGACGAAAGAACCGAAGATTCGCGTTTCACAAGAGCAGCACAAATTCACATATCCGAATTCGCTGGGCTGTCCATCTGGACATTCTGGCTACAGAATTTCTTGACGACCATAGAGCATTGGAACCACCTGATCCCATCCCGAACTCAGTAGTGAAACGATGCATCGCCGATGGTAGTGTGGGGTTTCCCCATGTGAGAGTAGGTCATCGTCAAGATTCATTTCGCAAAACCCCTATCTGCGCATGCAGGTAGGGGTTTTGTCTTTCTACATCCATGCCTGGCATTAGTCATCTCCCACATTTCAAGCTGGGAACACTAGAATAGAGCCGACGTAGCTATTCAGAATATCGAGATGCCCGATCCCGTCGAAACCAAAGCCCTAGAGCAGTTGCCGTTGGACGAACTGGTCGCCTGCCACGAGTGCGACCTGCTGATGCGCAAGCCGCTGCTGCAGCATGACGAAAAAGCCCAATGCCCACGCTGTGGCTACGAGCTATACGCTCACCGGCACAATGTGGTCAACCGCAGCCTGGCCTTGGTGCTGACGGCCTTGCTGCTGTTCGTACCGGCCAACTTCCTGCCCATCATGCAGTTGCACCTGCTCGGCCAGACGTCGGACGATACCGTCTGGAGTGGTGTGCTGGGCCTGTACAACTCAGAGATGCGCGGCGTTGCCGTGGTGGTGTTCCTTTGCAGCATGGCCATTCCGTTGCTCAAGCTGCTGTGCCAGTTGGTCGTTTTACTGAGCATCCGCCTGAATGTGGGGCGTGATTACGGGCTGGTGTTCTACCGCTTTTATCACCACCTGCGTGACTGGGGCATGCTCGAGGTTTACTTCATGGGCGTGCTGGTGGCGATCGTCAAACTCGTGGACCTGGCCGAACTGACCATTGGCCTGGGCCTGTTCTGTTTCATCAGCCTGTTGCTGGTCCAGGTCTGGCTCGAAGTGGTGATGTCGCCACACCAGATCTGGAGTGCGTTGTCGGGGGAGGATCTCCATGCGGGCGATTGATGCAGGCATCCTGGTCTGCAATGAATGTCATGAACTGAACCGTCAGGATGGCGAGAGCGACTCGCAGACCTGTACGCGCTGTGGCGCCATCGTGCACGCGCGGCGGCCCAACAGCATCATCCGTACTTGGGCATTGCTGATCACCGCCTCGATCCTGTACATCCCGGCCAACCTGTTGCCGATCATGACGATCAGCACCTTGGGGCAGGGTAGCGGTGACACCATCATGTCCGGCGTCATCACCTTGCTCAAGCACGGCATGGTGCCAATCGCCGCCGTGGTGTTCATTGCCAGCATCCTGGTGCCTACCTTCAAGCTGGTGGGCATCGGCCTGTTGCTGTATTCGGTCCAGCGCCGCCAGCCGCTGTCGGCAAGGCAACGGATACTGATGTACCGTTTCATCGAGTTCATAGGACGCTGGTCCATGCTGGATATCTTCGTCATTGCCATTCTGGTGGCGGTGGTGAATTTCGGTCGTATCGCCAGTGTCGAAGCCAACCTGGGCGCTGTCGCCTTCGCAACTGTGGTGATCCTCACGATGCTTGCTGCTTTAACTTTCGATCCCCGACTGATCTGGGATAACACGGAGTCGGATGACGACCATGAGTGACATGCCAACGGCTAAAACCCGCCCTGCCTCGAACTGGTCGGCCATCTGGATCCTGCCGCTGATCGCGCTGATGATCGGTGGCTGGCTGGCTTGGCAGGCCTACCGAGATGCCGGCGTGGAGATCGAAGTGCGTTTCGAGACCGGCGAAGGCATCGTCGCCAACAAGACCGAGGTGATCTTCAAAGGCATGTCGGTGGGCAAGGTCACCAAGCTGGTGCTGGACGCCGAAGGTGAGAGCCAGGGGGTGATCGCCACCATCGAGATGAACAAGGCTGCCGAGCCGCATCTGACCAAAGGCACGCGTTTCTGGCTGGTCAAGCCAAGTGTCAGCCTGGCGGGTATTTCGGGCCTGGAGACACTGGTATCCGGCAACTATATCGCTGTCAGCCCGGGTGAGGGCGAACGGACCAAGCGCTTTACCGCACTGAAGGTCGCGCCACCGCTGTCGGACAGCGAACCTGGCTTGCACCTGACGCTCAAGGCCGAGCGCCTGGGTTCGCTCAATCGGGACAGCCCGGTGTTCTACAAGCAGATCCAGGTTGGCCGGGTGAAGAGCTATCGCCTGTCCGATGACCAGAGCACTGTCGAGGTCAAAGTGTTCATCGAGCCTGCGTACGCCAGCCTGGTGCGCAAACACACGCGTTTCTGGAATGCCAGCGGCATCAGCATCGACGCTGATCTGTCGGGTGTAAAGGTGCGCAGCGAGTCGCTGTCGAGCATCGTGGCGGGTGGTATCGCCTTCGCCACGCCGGAGTATCGCAAGGACAGCCCACCGACCGACCCGAGCCTGCCGTTCCGCTTGTATGAAGACTTCGATGCGGCCCAGGCGGGTATCCGTGTCAAAGTGAAGTTGAGCGACTACGAAGGTTTGCAGGCCGGTCGTACGCCAGTCATGTACAAGGGTATTCAGGTCGGCTCGTTGAAAACCCTGAAGATGGAAGACAACCTGGCCAGCGCCACGGCCGAGCTGACGCTGGACCCGCTCACTGAAGACTATCTGGTCGATGGCACGCAGTTCTGGGTGGTCAAGCCGTCGATTTCCCTGGCAGGTATCACTGGCCTGGAGGCGTTGGTCAAAGGTAACTACATTGCGATTCGCCCAGGTGAGAAGGGCGCCAAGCCACAGCGTGAGTTCGAGGCCCGGCCCAAGGCCCCGCCGCTGGACCTGAAGGCACCAGGTCTGCACATGGTGCTGTTCGCCGATACCCTGGGTTCTCTGGAGATCGGCAGCCCGGTGATGTATCGCCAGGTGAAGGTGGGTAGCGTGCAGAGCTACCAGTTTGCCCGCAACAGCAAGCGGATCTTGATCGGTGTACACATCGAGAAGGAATACGAAAATCTGGTCAACGGCTCCTCGCGCTTCTGGAACGTCAGCGGTATTACCCTGACCGGTGGCCTGTCGGGTATCAAGATCAAGAGTGAGTCGCTGCAGACCCTGATGGCCGGCGGTATCGCCTTCGATACGCCTACGCCCAATGTTGCGCTCAAGCGCCGTATCCCACGTTTCCGCCTGCTGGAGAGTCAAGAGGCGGTGAACCGCACCGGTACCCTGGTCACCATTCGGGTAGACCGTGCCGACGGCCTCAAGCCAGGTACGCCAATCCGCTTCCGTGGCCTGGATGTGGGTAGCGTCGAGAGCGTGGACCTGACAAAAGACTTGCAGGCGGTACTGCTGCGAGCACGTATCACCGAAGCGGCTGATCGCATTGCCCGTGCAGGCACGCAATTCTGGGTGGTCAAGCCGGCGCTTGGGCTGGTGCGCACCGAGAACCTCGATACCTTGATTGGCGGGCAGTACATCGAAGTGCAGCCGGCGGCGAAGGACAAGGGGGCGCAGCGTGATTTCATTGCGCTGGGCGAAGCGCCTGAAATCGTCGGAGAGGAAGTGGGCCTGCCGTTGACCCTGAGTGCGCCGCGGCGTGGCTCGATCAAGCCGGGAGTGCCGGTTACCTATCGCGAGGTGGCGGTAGGCAAGGTGACCGGTTTCGAGCTTGGCCAGACTGCGGATCGCGTGTTGATCCACATTCTGATCGAACCGCGTTATGCCGCCCTGGTGCGCGGTGGCAGCCGGTTCTGGAATAGCAGTGGCTTTGGCTTCGACTGGGGGCTGTTCAAGGGCGCTACAGTGCGTACCGAGTCGCTGCAGACGCTCATCGATGGCGGTATTGCATTCGCCACGCCTGAAGGCGAACAGATGGGCAACCCCGCCCGGCCGCAACAGACCTTCGCCTTGTTCGACAAGCCCGAAGATGCCTGGCTGCAGTGGGCACCGAAGATCCAGATCGCCAGGTGATAGTGAGCAGGGCCGCCACCCGCGGCCCTGTTCTTGTCTTGTGGGAATCGCACAAATTGCAGGCATAAAAAAACCGACCCTAGGGTCGGTTTTTTCGACAAGCGTCGCTTAGGCAGCTGCAGCTTCTTTCAGCGCCTTGATGTGGCCATTCAGACGGCCTTTGTGGCGAGCAGCTTTGTTCTTGTGGATGATACCTTTGTCGGCCATACGGTCGATTACAGGTACAGCCAGAACGTAAGCGGCTTGCGCTTTTTCGGCGTCTTTTGCGTCGATGGCTTTAACTACATTCTTGATGTAGGTGCGGACCATGGAACGCAGGCTGGCGTTGTGGCTGCGACGCTTCTCAGCCTGTTTTGCACGTTTCTTGGCGGAAGGTGTGTTGGCCACCGTCGAGCTCCTCGAAAGACTTTAGGTAAATAGCAAACAAAATAGGCCGCGAATCATGCCGATGAGTCGACCGGATGTCAAGGCCACCTGCAGGGTTCCGCCGAGTGGTGCAGCAACAGGCAGGAAATATTCCTTTCTGCCGTGCTACCTGTAAACTCGGGAATTTTTGGCTCCCCTGCGAAGGCGCGGGAGTATCGCACATTCGGACGCTGTCTGGCAGCGCCCTCTGTCTCTGGCGTGAATCTTTTCGATGAATCTGCTCAAATCCTTGGCTGCAGTCAGCTCCATCACCATGATTTCGCGGGTGCTGGGCTTCGTGCGCGACACTATCCTGGCCCGTGTTTTCGGGGCCGGTATCGCCACCGACGCCTTCTTCATCGCCTTCAAGCTGCCCAACCTGCTGCGGCGGATCTTTGCCGAAGGGGCATTCTCCCAGGCGTTCGTGCCGATTCTGGCCGAGTACAAGACCCAGCAAGGCGAGGAGGCGACACGGACCTTCATCGCCTACGTCAGCGGCCTGCTGACCTTGGTGCTGGCCCTGATCACGGCGGTCGGCATCCTCGCCGCGCCGTGGGTGGTCTGGGCCACTGCCCCGGGCTTTGTCGACAGCGCCGAGAAGTACGCGCTGACCACGGACCTGCTGCGGGTGACGTTCCCTTATATATTGCTGATCTCGCTGTCTTCCCTGGCCGGTGCGATTCTCAACACCTGGAACCGCTTTTCGGTCCCGGCGTTCACCCCGACCCTGCTCAACGTGGCGATGATCATCTTCGCCCTGCTGCTGACGCCGTACTTCAACCCGCCGATCATGGCCCTGGCCTGGGGTGTGCTGGCCGGTGGCCTGGCACAGTTGCTGTACCAGCTGCCAGCGCTGAAGAAGATCGGCATGCTCGTGCTGCCGCGCCTCAATCTGCGCGATGCTGGCGTATGGCGGGTGCTCAAGCAGATGCTGCCGGCGATCCTCGGGGTGTCGGTGAGCCAGATCTCGCTGATCATCAACACCATCTTTGCCTCGTTCCTGGTCGCCGGCTCGGTGTCGTGGATGTACTACGCCGACCGCCTCATGGAGCTGCCTTCGGGGGTGCTGGGTGTTGCCCTGGGCACCATTCTGCTGCCGACCCTGGCCAAGACCTACGCCAACAAGGACCGCGAGGAGTATTCGCGGATCATGGACTGGGGCCTGCGCCTGTGCTTCCTGCTGGTGCTGCCGTGCACCCTGGCCCTGGCGATCCTCGCCGAGCCGCTGACCGTGGCACTGTTCCAATATGGCAAGTTCAGCGCCTTCGACGCCGCGATGACCCAGCGCGCGCTGATCGCCTATTCGGTCGGCCTGCTGGCGATCATCCTGGTCAAGGTACTGGCACCGGGCTTCTATGCGCAGCAAAATATCCGTACGCCGGTGAAGATCGCGATCTTCACCCTGGTCTGCACCCAGCTGTTCAACCTGGCGCTGATCGGCCCGCTGCAGCACGCCGGCCTGGCCCTGGCGATCAGCCTGGGCGCCTGCCTGAACGCGGGGCTGCTGTTCTGGAAACTGCGCAGCCAGCAATTGTTCCAGCCGCAACCGGGCTGGACGATGTACCTGCTCAAGCTGGTACTGGCAGTTACCCTGATGGCAGCGGTGCTGCTGGTGGGCATGCACTACCTGCCAGCCTGGGAACAGGGCAACATGCTTGAACGGTTCCTGCGCCTCGGTGCGTTGATCGCGGCGGGTGTAGTGACCTATTTCGGTTGCCTGTACCTGTGTGGTTTCCGGCCCCGGCATTTCGCCCGCAAGGCCCTGCTTTGAAGTAGAAGGCGGGTCAGGCGTCGGTTTTTCGCATTCCACGCCACCCCTTGGCGCTGCTGCCTGTCACCAGCGCCCGGGTGTGGTTATAATCGGCCACTTTATGAGCAAGAAGCGCGTTATGCAGCTGGTTCGAGGTCTTCACAACCTGCGCCCCGAGCACCGGGGCTGTGTCGCCACCATTGGCAACTTCGACGGGGTTCACCGCGGCCACCAGGCAATCCTGGCGCGCCTGCGCGAGCGCGGCCAGGCGTTGGGCCTGCCGACCTGCGTGGTGATCTTCGAACCGCAGCCGCGCGAGTACTTCGCCCCGGACACCGCACCCGCCCGCCTGGCGCGCCTGCGCGACAAGGTCGAACTGCTGGCCGCCGAAGGTATCGACCGGGTGCTGTGCCTGGCGTTCAATCAGCGCCTGAGCAAACTCAGCGCCGATGCGTTCGTCAAGGCGATCCTGGTCGATGGCCTGGGCGTGCGCCACCTCGAAGTAGGCGACGACTTCCGCTTCGGCTGCGACCGTGCCGGCGACTTCGCCTTCCTGGTCGCTGCCGGCGAGCAGTACGGGTTTACCGTCGAAGCCGCCAACACGGTGATCCAGGACGGCCTGCGGGTCAGCAGCACCGAGGTGCGCAAGGCGCTGTCCGAAGGCAACTTCGAGCTGGCCGAGCACCTGCTGGGCCGCCCATACCGTATTACCGGCCGTGTGCTGCATGGCCAGAAGCTGGCTCGCCAGCTGGGCACGCCAACCGCCAACATCCAGCTCAAACGCCGCCGTGTGCCGTTGTCCGGGGTCTACCTGGCCAGCATCGAGATCGACGGCAAGGCCTGGCCGGGTGTCGGCAACATAGGGGTGCGCCCCACCGTGGCCGGCGACGGCCGCCCGCACCTCGAGATTCATCTACTGGATTATGCCGGCGATCTGTATGGCCGGCGCCTGACGGTGGAATTCCACCACAAGCTGCGTGAAGAGCAGCGATTCGCCTCCCTGGAGGCGCTGAAGTCGGCGATCGATGCGGATATCGCCGCCGCACGTGCACATTGGCACGCTCAACCGCTAACGAAGAGCCTGAAATGACCGACTACAAAGCCACGCTAAACCTTCCGGACACCGCCTTCCCCATGAAGGCCGGCCTGCCTCAGCGCGAACCGCAGATCCTGCAGCGCTGGGACAGCATTGGCCTGTACCAGAAGCTGCGCGAAATTGGCAAGGATCGTCCGAAGTTCGTCCTGCACGACGGCCCGCCCTATGCCAACGGCAAGATTCACATCGGTCATGCGCTGAACAAGATTCTCAAGGACATGATCGTCCGTTCCAAGACCCTGTCCGGCTTCGACGCGCCGTACGTGCCGGGCTGGGACTGCCATGGTCTGCCGATCGAGCACAAGGTCGAGGTCACCCACGGCAAGCACCTGACCGCCGACCGCACCCGCGAGCTGTGCCGCGAGTACGCCGCCGAGCAGATCGAAGGGCAGAAGACCGAGTTCATCCGCCTGGGCGTGCTGGGTGATTGGGACAACCCGTACAAGACCATGAACTTCGCCAACGAGGCCGGTGAAATCCGCGCCCTGGCCGAGATGGTCAAGCAAGGCTTCGTGTTCAAGGGCCTCAAGCCTGTGAACTGGTGCTTCGATTGCGGTTCGGCCCTGGCTGAAGCCGAAGTCGAATACGCCGACAAGAAATCCCAGACCATCGACGTGGCCTTCCCGGTCGCCGACGAGGCCAAGCTGGCTGCCGCCTTCGGCCTGGCCTCGCTGGCCAAGCCAGCCGCCATCGTGATCTGGACCACCACCCCGTGGACCATCCCGGCCAACCAGGCGCTGAACATCCACCCGGAGTTCAAGTACGCCCTGGTCGATACTGGCGAGCGTCTGCTGGTGCTGGCCGAAGAGCTGGTCGAGTCGTGCCTCAAGCGCTACAACCTGGAAGGTTCGGTGATTGCTACCGCCCCGGGCTCGGCCCTGGAACTGGTCAACTTCCGCCACCCGTTCTACGACCGCCTGTCGCCAATCTACCTGGCCGACTACGTCGAACTGGGCGCCGGTACCGGCGTGGTGCACTCGGCGCCTGCCTACGGTGAAGACGACTTCGTCACCTGCAAGCGCTATGGCATGGTCAACGACGACATCCTCACCCCGGTGCAGAGCAACGGCGTGTACGTCGAGTCGCTGCCATTCTTCGGCGGCCAGTTCATCTGGAAGGCCAACCCGGCCATCGTCGACAAGCTGAGCGAAGTCGGCGCGCTGATGCACACCGAAACCATCAGCCACAGCTACATGCACTGCTGGCGCCACAAGACCCCGCTGATCTACCGCGCCACCGCGCAGTGGTTCGTTGGCATGGACAAGCAGCCGAGCACCGGCGAGCCGCTGCGCGAGCGTGCGCTGAAAGCCATCGAAGACACCAAGTTCGTCCCGGCCTGGGGCCAGGCGCGCCTGCACTCGATGATCGCCAACCGCCCGGACTGGTGCATCTCGCGTCAGCGCAACTGGGGCGTACCGATCCCGTTCTTCCTGCACAAGCAGACCGGCGAGCTGCACCCGCGCACCGTCGAGCTGATGGAAGCCGTGGCCAAGCGCGTCGAGCAAGAGGGCATCGAAGCCTGGTTCAAGCTGGACGCTGTTGAACTGCTGGGTGACGAAGCCGGCCAGTACGACAAGATCGCTGATACCCTGGATGTGTGGTTCGACTCCGGTACCACCCACTGGCACGTGCTGCGTGGCTCCCACGACATCGGCCACGCCACCGGCCCGCGCGCCGACCTGTACCTGGAAGGTTCCGACCAGCACCGCGGCTGGTTCCACTCGTCCTTGCTGACCGGTTGCGCCATCGACGGCCACGCGCCGTACCGCGAGCTGCTGACCCACGGCTTCACCGTGGACGAAAGCGGCCGCAAGATGTCCAAGTCGCTGGGCAACACCATCGAGCCGGAGAAGGTCAACAACACCCTGGGTGCCGATATCCTGCGCCTGTGGGTTTCCGCGACCGACTACTCGGGCGAGATGGCTGTTTCCGAGCAGATCCTGCAGCGTAGCGCCGATGCCTACCGCCGTATCCGCAACACCGCGCGCTTCTTGCTCTCCAACCTGTCCGGCTTCGACCCGGCCCGCGACCTGCTGGCCCCGGAAGACATGCTGGCCCTGGACCGCTGGGCAGTGGACCGTACGCTGCTGCTGCAGCGCGAGCTGGAAGAGCACTACGGCGAATACCGCTTCTGGAACGTCTACTCGAAGATCCACAACTTCTGCGTGCAGGAGCTGGGTGGCTTCTACCTCGACATCATCAAGGACCGCCAGTACACCACCGGCGCCAACAGTGTCGCTCGCCGTTCCTGCCAGACCGCGCTGTATCACATCAGCGAGGCGCTGGTGCGCTGGATCGCGCCGATCCTGGCATTCACCGCCGACGAAATCTGGCAGTACCTGCCAGGCGAGCGCAACGAATCGGTGATGCTCAATGGCTGGTACCAGGGCCTGACCGAGCTGCCGGAAGGCACCGAGCTGGACCGCGCCTACTGGGACCGCGTGATGGCCGTGAAGGCCGCGGTCAACAAGGAGCTGGAAAACCAGCGTACCGCCAAGGTCATCGGCGGCAACCTGCAGGCCGAAGTCACCCTGTTCGCCGAGGAAGGCCTGAGCGCCGACCTGAGCAAGCTGGGCGATGAGCTGCGCTTCGTGCTGATCACCTCGGTCGCCAGCGTGGTGCCCTTCGCCCAGGCGCCGGCCGAAGCCGTGGCCACCGAAGTCGAAGGCCTCAAGCTGCAGGTGGTCAAGTCTGGTCACGTCAAGTGCGGCCGTTGCTGGCACTTCCGCGCCGACGTCGGCAGCCACCCGGAGCACCCGGAAATCTGCGGCCGTTGTGTCGACAACCTGACCGGTTCCGGTGAGGTGCGCCACTATGCCTAACCCTGCGGCGGGGCGCTTCGGGCGCCTTGCATGGCTGTGGCTGAGCTTGCTGGTCCTGGTCCTCGACCAGGCCACCAAGCTGTACTTCAACAACGCGCTGACCATGTACCAGCAGATCGTGGTCATTCCCGACTACTTTAGCTGGACCTTGGCCTACAACACCGGCGCGGCGTTCAGCTTCCTTGCCGAGGGCGGGGGCTGGCAGCGCTGGCTGTTCGCCCTGATCGCCGTGGTGGTCAGTGCGGTGCTGGTGGTCTGGCTCAAGCGCCTGGGGCGCGGCGAGACCTGGCTGGCGGTGGCGCTGGCATTGGTACTGGGCGGTGCGATCGGCAACCTGTACGACCGCATCGTGCTCGGCCATGTGGTCGACTTCATCCTGGTGCACTGGCAGAACCGTCATTACTTCCCGGCCTTCAACCTGGCCGACAGCGCCATCACCGTTGGTGCGGTGATGCTGGCGCTGGATATGTTCAAGAGCAAGAAGTCCGAGGATCCGGTCCATGACTGACACCCGTATCGGCCAGAACACCGAAGTCACCCTGCACTTCGCGCTGCACCTGGAAAACGGCGACACCGTCGACAGCACCTTCGACAAGGCCCCGGCCACTTTCAAGGTCGGCGATGGCAACCTGCTGCCGGGCTTTGAAAGCGCGCTGTTCGGCTTCAAGGCCGGTGACAAGCGCACTGTGGTGGTAGCGCCGGAGAACGCTTTCGGCCAGCCCAATCCGCAAAACGTGCAAGTCATGCCGCGGTCCAACTTCGAAGGCATGGAGCTGTCCGAAGGGCTGCTGATCATCTTCAACGACGCCGCCAACACCGAACTGCCGGGTGTGGTCAAAGCGTTCGACGACGACCAGGTGACCATCGACTTCAACCACCCACTGGCTGGCAAGACCCTGACCTTCGAGGTGGAGATCCTCGAGGTGAAGGCCCTGTAAGCCTGGAGCCGAGCATGCAAATCAAACTCGCCAACCCGCGCGGCTTCTGCGCGGGGGTCGACCGGGCGATCGAGATCGTCAACCGTGCGCTGGAAGTCTTCGGCCCGCCGATCTATGTGCGTCACGAAGTGGTGCACAACAAGTTCGTGGTGGAAGACCTGCGCAACCGTGGCGCCATCTTCGTCGAAGAACTGGACCAGGTGCCGGACGATGTCATCGTCATCTTCAGTGCCCACGGTGTCTCCCAGGCCGTGCGCCAGGAAGCCGCCGGCCGTGGCCTGAAGGTGTTCGACGCGACCTGCCCGTTGGTCACCAAGGTGCACATCGAAGTGGCCAAGTACAGCCGCGATGGTCGTGAGTGCATTCTCATCGGTCACGAAGGGCACCCGGAAGTCGAAGGCACCATGGGGCAATATGACGCCAGCAACGGCGGTGCCATCTACCTGGTCGAAGACGAGGAGGATGTTGCCCAGCTGCAGGTGAACGACCCCGACCACCTGGCCTTCGTCACCCAGACCACACTGTCGATGGACGATACCAGCCGGGTCATCGATGCCCTGCGCGCACGCTTCCCGAACATCGGCGGCCCGCGCAAGGACGACATCTGCTACGCCACGCAAAACCGCCAGGACGCCGTCAAGCAGCTGGCCGAGGAGTGTGATGTGTTGCTGGTGGTTGGCAGCCCTAACAGCTCCAACTCCAACCGCCTGCGCGAGCTGGCCGAGCGCATGGGCACCCCGGCCTATCTGATCGATGGCGCTGAGGACATGCAGCGTGCCTGGTTTGAAAAGGCGCAACGGGTGGGCATCACTGCCGGTGCTTCGGCCCCCGAAGTGCTGGTGCAGGGTGTGATCGAACAGCTCAAGGCCTGGGGCGCTACCGGTGCCGAAGAGCTGGATGGGCGGCCGGAGAACATCACGTTCTCCATGCCTAAAGAGCTGCGGGTTCGCTCGCTGATCTGAGTCGGCGGCCTGCGCACAGTGAGTCTGCTTCCTTGACTGTGCGCAGGTCGACCCTGCCAGCGCTTGATATCACCACCTGATACTTGTTGCTCGCAGGGGAATTCTCACAAACCTCCAGCGTCGCGCCGAGCTGGCCCACTGGCATTCCCAGAGCACCGAATTTCACCTTTCCCTTGGTATTATCGACGATCCTCATCGAACGCGTTAGCCGGTGTTCGCGCAGCACTTGCTGATTGTGCTCCAGCTGCACAAGCCAGCCCTTGCCCCAATCATTTTCCAGAGGCCGCACCAATACAGGCTGGCTTTGCAGCATGGCGTGGCTGCGCGCACTGCGCAGTGCCTGCGCCAGATCCCGGGCTGCTGCCGCTCTGTGTAGGTCATCGCTCAACCTTGCGTAGGCCGGCATGCCGAGCTGCGTCAGCAAGGCGGCCATGGCCAGGGCGAACATCATTTGAATCAGTGTTACACCACGTTGCCTCGTAAATTCTGGAGCCTTATTAACTGTTATCTCTCAATAAATTCATATTGATCAATACGTTAATGAAGCTAACATTTTTCGCATTTCGATATGAGGCGCGACGGGCGGTACAGTTCCGAATGGGGCCAGTCTCTCCGAGCGCTGGCCGGAGGTTGAGGTATTTCGGGCGGCGAGATAGCCGGGAGTGAGGTGCGCGATCGAACATCTCGCCGGGCCTCACTGAGCCAATAAAGCTCCTGTCCGACTCTGGATTGCTTAACCGCAGCCTTCAGGGTCCTTGGTTTCCCAGGCATCTCTGAGCTACATAATGAGGCTTGATGTGCTTAAGAAGCCAAGGCAATTCAAGCACATCCCCTCCTCATCAGTCAGCGCTACTGTCCAGGACAGTGGTTGCTTGACTCATCGCGAGTTTAGAGTGCCCCAAGGCGCTTCAGTGAGATTGATCTCTTCACGCACCTTCTGTAACAGAGACTCTGGCGTGACACCCTCCTTTTCGGCGTAAGTGCATACCAACAGAGTGATTGGATGGATGTTTACCATAGGAGCAAGGGCGTCGATTTTCTCAATCGTTGGAGAATACAGGCCGCGTTCAAGTGAGCTGATGTAGGTCCGGCCGCTCACTTCGGACAAGTCATCTTGACTGAGGTCGTGTTTGGTCCGGAACCAGCGAAACACTTTTCCGAACGCTTTTTTCAGTTCCATTTGCACAATCCGCAAAAGGAACGATGAAGCCGTTTTGAACAGTATATCGCTACACAGTATACTGTTCATTTTGAGGCATTGTTATGTTCGTATCCGACAGCTGGGCGGAAGTCAAAGGCCTGGCTGCACTTCTTGAGCCGGGCCAGCGTGGCTGGCACCTCATGCTAAAGCCTCAGATGTCACCATGGTTTCACGCTACCTTGGTCAGGCATGTTGAAGGTTTCGAAACCCGTACGGTGGTGTTCATCGACTCTCTGTCAGCTCTCATTCCTTGGGTAGAAATGGGCGTTGAGGGAATGATGTTGGAATCCCTTCAGCTTGTTTCCCCTGCGTGGCTGAGTGGGAGTGAGGCCTGGGCGATGGATTTGCTTGTCGAAGTGGCGCAGAGCTTGCCGGAAGGGGCTGTCAGGTTCACTCTCCAAGATGGAAGGGTCTTTTACTATCCTGATCCCACCCCCAGAAGTCAGCACGATTACACGAGGGTGGTTTATCTTGCCGGCTCCTAACGAGCGATGAGCTCCTGCGTCCGCTGGAAGGCGGCGACCGCCATATTCTGTGAGCTCGCTTTGAGGAAGCTCACAGAATGGATGAGGCAACGCCTACTGCACACTCTGAGAATGTAATCGTTGCCTGTGCTCGGCTGGAGGCCATAACCAGCTTTCGAAGCCTTTACACCATGATCGCGAGCCGTTGTTCGACTGGCGTGTAGATATCCACGTCCGTTTCTGGCGTCTTGATGGAGATGATTAGGCTATATCGAGCGGGGAGATTGTACCGTTGGAGGTTAGGGCGGGTTCTCCACCACCCCATTCCAGGAAACACCGCAAGCATGCCGCGGCTTGCCAGGTCTGCTGCGGTACCTTTCCAAATATCTTGATGGAGGGAGCCTTTATGCCTGTACAGCCCTCCCAAGATCCAATCAGGATCCTTCGGAGCGGTCCCCTCGTTAACCTGTTCAGCCGCCGCGTTTACGCGCCCAACAAATTCGTCTGGTCCTTCCAGTGGACGCTTAACATCGAAGCGGAGACGGTGGGACGGATAGTGGTACTTAGATGTGGATCCGCGTGCCGAAGGATTGGGCTCCACGAAATAGGATAGGGTCACCTTCATCTCCACCTCAGTACCCTGCAGGGCTTCAAGCTCATCCTTTGGCCAAGGGATGTTGTGCAGGTTCATGTCTCGTGTATCGATCTTGCCTTTCCCTTTCTTGTAAGGGTAGACCTGGTCCTCAACGACCAGCGTGAGTGAGTTACTCGCGCTCCAAAGCGCACGCTCAAGGCTGGGTTCTCCCCAGCCAGCATGCCTAATGAGATTTACGTAATCCGCCTTAACAGGGCGAACTGGGAGGTAGGCTTGCCGCATAGCTTCCGACCATTCAGCTGAATGCACAATCAGCGCTCGGACCGTTTCTGGTCGAAGGTTCGGATACTGAACAAGGATCTGTGCAGCCATACGGGAGCATAGGGCTGAAGCTGCGCTTGTTGCGTTGAAGGTACAGAATCGTCTTGGTTCAAATTCGTTCTTGGCGGTGAGCAGGTTGAGGCTCGCCATTCCCGCGGCGCCATACCGATCCTTTGCAGCATTGCCCCCCTCAAACACGACGTCCGGCTTCAATGGCCAGGCGCTTTCCCATGTAGCAGAGGTCGTTGTGAAGGGGCTGAGCCCGCCCTCCAGCGCGATCGGCTCATAGGCGGTTGGTCGCGTGTCGGTTTTGCGAGTACAGGCCCCCACTGTCAGCGCGTTCCAGGCCTGACCCGGATCGTGGATCAGGTTGGTGCTCAAGCTTGATGGATACAGCATCCATGCGTTGTTATCTCGAATGTTCCCTGCAGACTGGATAAATAACCGCGGGAACTCACCTTCGTTATCTGCATCGGCAGCTAGGCTGTCCAGCTTAGAGGACCAGGAGGAAGGACGTCCGCGGTCTCGGTAGTCTTCAGCGCTAACAGCGGAGTTGAAAATTCTGGAGCGGTCGGCATGACTGATTTCTGGTCGTGCGACACCTTCGGCAAAGAGCGAAGCATGAAGCAGGGCGCTCCCCTCATTCGCTCCATGACTCGGTAGAAGCTTCACTGACTCAAGGCGGTGATCAATGCTCATACGATCTAGCGAGGACAAGCAATCAGTGAGATCGCCGTAGGCGGCAAGAGCAGCCATGCCGGTGCCATGATTCTCCTCATCGTGCTTCCCCCATTCCGGGTCGACGGTATGGGTATCCTCATCTTCAATAAGCGGGCTGAGCAAAGGGTGAGCGCGGTTCACTCCGGAATCCAGCAGACAAATCCTTGGCACGTGACGGTTCACCGGTGGGTAATCGGTCCTGGCGACCAATTCATCAAGCCACTCGATCTGTTCTTCACCGGCCAAGTCATCGAAACTGTCGGCGGTTTCTTTTGCGCGTCGGAGCTCTGCGACACAGTTGAGCCCCACTACGGATTGCGATAATTGAAGCTGCGAGCCTCTCATCAACACCACGGATCGTTCGGGAAAATCAGCCCGTGCTTCGCTGACTTCGCATCCGCTGAGTTCGACTATTTTCTTGAAATCATTGATGACTGCCAGTCGTGCTCCGCGGACCGGAAGCCAGACTTCCCACCAGAACTCTTCGGATTTGTCTTCTGGTAGCAGAGCAGGGTCATCGGTCCACAAGGCCGCAAGTTCGGCACTGCGTATCGATTCGATCGTATTGACGAGATTACGGTGATCTCGTGAATTGCCGTTCTTGTCCTTCTTTTCCGCCAGATACTCCGTGACGATCTTCTCGAAGTGATCGAGTTTGCCATCAGGCACAAAAACGTTAGCAATGGTCTGGTCCCCCTCCTGGCGAACACTGAGGAGCTCAATTTTTTTGCGCTCATCGCCAAGGCTCTGAAATGCCATCTCCACATCGGGTTGACCGACAAACTGGATCTGCAGGCCTAAGCCGCTTTCCACATCTACAAACTCTTGAAAGTTCTTAGCTGCTTCAGCAGCAGGCCTCAGAGCTTGAAGCTGGTGTTGGAGGGCTGCACCATGCTGTTGAGTGGGCAAATTGGGGATCTGAGGTTTCGTACCGCCCTTTGGCGGATGCGCGGTGAAGCCTCGTGGCTCAGAGTTTTTTGGCAGTATTAAGTGTGCACGCTTTTGGTTTCGTTTTTCCGGCATGGCTCGCTGCTACGTTGTTTTGCCAATTTCTGGCTGAGCAGCTGGCGATCCATCAATGCCTTGCTCAGCGTCTGTCCTTTGACGCGTTCTTCATCGTGCATAATGGCATCTTTAATCGCGTCATCTACCGCCCGCCGGATCTCGGCATAGCTCAATCCTTTAGCCTTTTCACCAATAGATTTGGATGAAAAAGGCTTAGGAGCGAAATGACCAAGCCGCGAGCGAATAAGGTTCGATGCTTGCTCAGCGGTTGGTAGATGGTATTCGATGACATCATCGAAACGACGAAACAATGCGTAGTCAAGGATTTCGGGGTGATTGGTCGCAGCAATGATTAAGCTGTTTGACTGATCCTCTTCGATCATCATCAAAAAGCTATTCAGTACCCTGCGGATCTCGCCAACATCATTTGGCATTCCGCGCTGGGAACCAATTGCGTCGAACTCATCAAAAAAATAGACACCGCGCACTTCAGCGATGGCATCAAAAACCTGGCGTAGTTTCGCCGCGGTCTCACCCATAAACTTGGTAATAAGCGTGTCCAAGCGGACGAGAAAAAGCGGCACACCTAGCTCACCAGCGAGAGCTGAGGCCGTCATAGATTTACCTGTGCCAGGAGGCCCGACCAGAAGCACCTTTCTACGAGGTGACAGCCCGTGCTCGCGAAGGCGCGAGAACATACGTTGCTCTTTCAACACGCGTTGCAACTGATCAGACGCAGTATCGTCGAGTACCATTTCAACGAAGCGGTCTTTCGGGTAGGTGACACTCAGCAACCCTGCCATCTCGCCGCGGGGCTTGGCGAGGGGCGTTGGGCTATTCCGACGTCCTTCTAGACTGACGCTACTCTTCGCAGCATCGATCATGTCGCGCAGGTCGGTCGCGAGCTTGCCATGGCCTGATTTTGCTTCACGCGCAGCAACCTGCATCGCTACGGAATAGAACTGACTATCATCCCGTTCGATGTGAGATTTCACGAGCGCTTTGAGCTGTTCGGCGCTGGCCATTTCTGTTACCCGATCTCTGCAAAAAATGCCCAATCCGTGGCTTTTGCGACGACGCGGTGCTCAGGATAGGAGGGAATCACTGACTCTGCATCCTGCTCGACAAAGCAGGAATACGTTATGCCACCATGGTAGCAGTTAGAGGTGCGAGAGACGACTCTATTCCTATGAGCGGCGTCGTGCGTCCTGAGCTTGGCTCAGTCGCAGAGGAGCTTCTCTACAGATCAGCTTATAGAGCTTTCGCACCGTATAGGTCTCCAATCTGGGATGGACTATGCTGAGCTGCAGCTCTCAACCCGACCCTGGAGGCCACGTATGGAAGACCCAACGCTCCTAGCCCGTTTTCGAGATGAAGTGCTGCTTTCTGGGCAGGAGGCCTCTCTACCCCGCAATCTTTCTGATTTCTGGCTTGAGGAGATACAGAACCAGCTTGAGAGGTATTTCGAGAGCTTGGAGCGGTCCCCTGATGAGGAGGATGAGGGTGTCGACATGGCCCTCCCGCTTGCCGCAATCGTCCACATTCTGTTTGCAAAAAATGGGGGGGAGGAGATTTCTGAAACCCTTGAAAAGCTCTATGAGTATTTTCAAGACTATCGGCTCGAACTGGCCCTGGAGGAGATCTCTCGGAAAACCGACGTGATCTCAGAACCAGCAACCCTTGAAAGCATTTTCACTAACCGAGAGGTATTGGTCGAGAGAAGCAAGCTCCTACAATAGCTCCTCCCCTCGATAAGGTCGCGATCCTATTAGTGGGCTCTTCGACTGACGCTGCCCAAGGCCTTGAGCTGATATTCGTTCACAGCCTGGAACTGTGATTCTGCGATCTGGCGCAAGCGCTCGGCATCTCCAGCGGAACAGCCAGAGGCCAATGCCTCGTGATACCGCTTCATCGCTTCCACAGCCTCAGTGTACATGGGGTGGTCCGGATGCAGGACTGGCGTTTTCTGCGTCATTTTATGTGAGAGCGCCTTAGTAAATGGTCGATGGAAGGGCACCAGCTGTAAGAAACAGCGAAAGCCGTAGGCTTCCCTTCGAATCATGGTGGCCAGTGCGCTACGGTCGACAGATCGGGATTCTATATAGCCTTTGGGTTAATTGCTGCTGGTGTAGCGGGATTGGCCTGGCGGTTGCTCACCTGATCTGTATCCGGCTCCCACTGGCCTGTTAAAGGGTTTCGTATCAAGCGCTGCTCTGAGGCATCATCTAGGCCTACCGCTCGAAAAATACTGAGTATTAGCCCCATAGAGTAGTAATAGAGCCGCTGGTGCCGGCTTGTGTCTGAAGCCACAAACACTCCGTCGATCCCCAAATTTTCATTAGTCGCAAATTCGAATACGTACGAGTGGATCACTTGGTTCGCTACGAACGTGAGATCTCGGATCTCTGTGCATCTTTTAGTAGTGTCGTAAGCTTCCAGTATGTCATGCCGATTTAGGTAATCTACCGTCTTGCCGACTACGATCGGGTGGTATGGCAGCTGAAATTTCAATTTCTTGGTTTGTTCAGAGATTTTGTAGGCGTCGGTTAGCTTACGCACCGCATAAAAGCTCACAAAGATCTCTCGCTCTGCCTTCGCAAAAATGCGCCCTTCAGAACCTTCCTTTACACGCGTAACCTCAAGCCAACGAGCTGTACGAAGAAGGGGTTTCTTCCAATCTTCAGATTCGTAAATCATCAAGGGTCTCCTTGACTGGGGAGTGAGTAACACGCCAATCTATAACTGTCAAACTAACACAATAGCATCACTCCAGTGAGAACAGGACGCAATAGGCCAATGATCCAGGCTCTAAATCGCTACATCGCAAAAAAAATCAACGCTGTGATAATGATGGCTCCGCTCAAGCGGGAGATGATACGTCTCGCCATATGCTTTTCCATAGCGGCTCTTCTGAATGTCGTCCTATTCTTTGGCGTGGAAGCCGACGGCGCCATCAAACCATGGGCTGAAATCCCATTGAGGCTGCTCGCCTCAACAACATTGTTTGTCTTCATGGTGAAAATATTTTTGCCGATATTCGGGTGGACCATCTTGAAGGCTGTGCTATTGAGCGCCAATAATGCCTTTGGCGGAATTCTTAGTTTTCTGGGAAACCAATTCACAGGTGCTTTGTACTGCTCTGCTCTTGTTCTAGCTTCTCTTGCGCTTAAGCAATACACAATCGATGGCACTATGGACCCTCAACTGGCCATTCTTATACCAACTGTTTTCCTAGCGGGCTTCTTGTATTTTTATTTTTTTCAATGCGCCATTCAGAAAACTATAGCGCCTGCTCTCCGCACTCCACCCCTCCCTCGCTCTGGCAGTCTGTCGTGACTAACTCGTTTGAAGGGCGCGCTTGAATAGCCAAAGCGTCTTAGTAGCGTAACTATGTATTTTTTGTGGTGCTGATGACATGGCGTCAAAATTTTGCCGGTCGTAGTGGTTGTTTGTCTGAAATGGTCAGAATAAGAAATCCTACGAAAATCTGAAAAAATGAAAAACAACAGTGGCATCAATCCGAGATTGCGTGATAGAAATTGTCTTGTGCCGCCATTGTGGGCATGCAAATACATAGAGCAATACCTCAAGGAAATAGATATGGCTCAGTACAAATACGGGAATTACCTGCACAAGAGTGATCACGCGGAGTACGACAACAAGTATTCGCCTGGCACCGAGGCGCCGAACCCAGGTATCTACCGCTGCGTCACTTGCGGGGATGAGATTGGTATTGCCAAAGGTCATGTGCTTCCACCACAAAACCATCACCAGCACGCGCCTGGCGCGGGCAAGATTGAGTGGCAACTGGTTGTTTTTGCACAGCAGCGAAAGTAACGGCTAACACGTTCAGTAGAGCCCCATCGCTTGGGCTCTGCTGAACATTCAAGTAAACGTATTTTGGCCGGTCTAAATACTAGGAAGATGGAGATTGCATGCGTGTCTGGTTACGCATGTATTCCGAAATTAGGTTGCCGAAATTTATTTCAGCTTCTTCAACAAGGATGTTGACGTGGCAGTAGAGTTCTTCAGGGTCACGCAGGTAATAGAAAAATCCTCGAACGGACGATGCCGCAAACCCCAGCTTTGGCAGCCGTACTGGGGAGGTTGGCGACATCTCCGATACACGGAATGTGAGCTAAGCCATGGTCGCTGTTAAAGACGATGTCAGCTGAGTGTTCATCAGTTCTGGCATGCGCATGTCCTTCCGATACCTGTTGATAATCTATGCTATACCTCATGTCCAGCACACCTCATTCGTTTAGTGAGGAACCAGGGCCAAAGGTCGAAAACAGTCAGATTGAAGTAAACAAGCCTTACGTACTGCGTGATCAGCAGCTCTGACTCCATGACTAAGCAGCTTGTCGATTAACGCTTCTCTAGCACATAGCCTACGCCTCGGAGCGTATGGATAAGCTTGGTCTCGAAAGGGTCATCAATCTTGGCTCTGAGCCTTCGAATCGACACTTCTACAACGTTTGTATCGCAGTCGAAGTTCATGTCCCAGACCTGGGATATTATCTGTGTGCGGCTCAGTACCACGCCGGTATTGCGCATTAGGTAGTGCAGTAGTGCGAACTCTTTTGTCGTTAGATCAATGCGCTGGCCATCTCTGAAGGCCCTGTGACGGCTCTGGTCGAGCTCTAGGTCAGCTACACGAATGATCTCTACGGATGCAGGGTGATCAGACCTGCGCATCAAGGCCCGAACCCGTGCCAGCAGTTCTGGGAACTCAAATGGTTTGATCAGGTAGTCATCTGCACCGTTCTCCAGACCCCGGACCTTGTCCGCCAGCCGGCTTCTGGCCGTGAGCATCATGATGCGCGAAGGGCAATTTTTACGTCGCAACAGTTCAAGTACCTGCCACCCATCCATCTCTGGCAGATTGATATCAAGGATGATCAACTCGTACTCGTGCTGCTTGGCCAAGAATAATCCATCTGATCCGGTATGGACGCAATCAACGACAAAACCGCACTCTGTAAGGCCTTGGCGCACATACTCCGCAGTTTTTACTTCATCCTCAATTACCAGAATTCGCATGGGATTTTGTCTCGATATCACTGAGCAATTAACCGCGCACGCGTGCCGGCATTATTGAAAGGAATGGTAAATCAAAATGAGTGGGTTGGGGCCTAAATGACGGATTTGTAATTTCTAGGTAATATGATTGATAGTCTGGAGGTATATTGTGTCGCGGTTTGGGTTTGACAGATGCGAACCCACTCTCCAATAGGTGATTTGACCTTATGAAGTATTGGGTTATTTTCTTCTTTGTGTTGGCTTCGTTCCGTTCAGATGACGGTGAAGTTGCTCACACTGAGGAGAATGGACATTGGTGTAGCCATGAACTTCATCGAGATGCAATGCATGTGCTCGAACGACTGCTTAAAATCTAGGTAAAAAAAAGGCGCCCATAGGGCGCCAAATATCCACCTTTTACCAAAGGAGCACTTAAGCCACTCAAGGTGAATGCGTAATGCACATTTTTCTGGAGGGATCAGCTTATAAATAAACTGATCCGCTCAGAGAATTACAGAATCGAAAGCGGGTACTCAATGATCACGCGAGTTTCATCCAGATCCGATTCGAACGCAGTGGCACGGGTGGTAGCCTGGCGCAACCGGAAGGACAGGTCTTTCGCCGGGCCGGTTTGCACGACATATTTGACCTCTACGTCACGCTCCCAACGTTTCTGATTGGTGAGCGGATCACCGTTGGCGTCGGTGCGCATGTAGAACTGGTTGGCGTTCGAGTAGTCTGCACCCGAGCCTCTAGCGTAGCGGGTCATGAACGTCAGACCAGGAATGCCGTAGCTGGTGAAGTTCAGGTCATAACGCAGCATCCAGGAGCGCTCTTTCGGCGAGTTGAAGTCGCTGTACTGGATGGAGTTGTCGACGAAGATCGAGTCCGATTGACGCAGGTAGTCGAAATCGTCGTCGCCGTTGTTGCGCTGGTGCGAAAGGGCAAGGGTATGGGCACCGTAACGGACACCGACCTTGGCACTCCAGATGTTGTTGTCGAACTCACCCAGACGTCGCTTACCTTCATCCACGGCTTTGTAGTAGTTGAAGCCGCCGATCAGCGCCAGATCGTCGTTCAGTGGATAGGTGAAGCTGGTGCCGGCGTAGTATTGATTCCAGACATCTTTCAACTGGCTGCCGTAGACGCTCACGGTCCAGTTGTCGTTGATCGAGTAATCACCACCACCGTAACCGATCCAAGGCGAGTTAACTGGGCCGCCATAGAAGGTCACGAAGTTGTCATTCAGGTTGCTAGAGACCGGTTGGCTCATTGCATGCAGTCGACCACCCTGCAGGGTGAGGCCTTGGATGCTGGTGTTCTCAACCGTCACGCCGCGGAAACTTTCAGGCAACAAACGCGAGTCGCCCGATGCAACGACCGGGGTCGATGGGAAGACATCACCCACTTTCACGACGGTGTCGAACAAGCGGACTTTGGCCGCTCCGCCGACTTTGGTGTATTCATCACGCGCTTCACCCTTGTTATCAACGGGCAGCACGTCAAAGGAACTGCGGCCGCCGTTGCGACCGTCGCCGGTGTCGAGCTTGAGACCGATCATGGCAAAGGCATCAACACCGAAGCCGACGGTACCCTGGGTGAAACCAGAGTTAAACTTGGTGATGATCGCGTGCGCCCAGGCTTCGGAGTAGCCATTGGTGTTGCCCTTGCCACTGTTGTAAGTGGGGGCCGAGCTGTCGCGGTTATCACGATTGAAATAGAAGTTGCGGTTGAGCACTGTAAGGCTGCTACCTTCGATGAAACCTTCCGGTTTATCTTCAGCTTGAGCAGTAACTGCATAGCTTCCAGACAGTGCCGAAACTGCCGCCAAATACAGTGGTACTTTGATTTTCATCCGATGCTCCTTTGATTTACGGCAGTTTTTATTATGTTTACCGGCGCGGGTGTCGTTATAAGTTCTGACCCGGCGGCGCGCCTAGCGTAGCGCCGAGCTCATATTTGCAGGCGGAAGATAACGGGAGGGTGATAGAACAATTACAATTTCGTCATCTGATCGTTATTTTGGTCATTGACGCCGCATGCTAGCCATCTTTCGCGTTCGCAACCAAATTCGATGGATCGACTGTTTCTTCAGCGTTTTCGGGCATTACAAGCTTTTCTTACGAAATTGTAATTTTCTAGCCACCCCTCTGATAGCTAGCGCTCTTTAGAGTGCCATCACCTAATCCAGTGGGGCTTGGCAGCTATTTTGGCGTTCTGGCCAAGCTTTAACGAAGTTTGTGCACGAGGACCAAGAAAGTGCTCCGGTATAACCGCAATGTCTTATCCAAGACCTACGTCTCACCGTGGAAAATCGCCGCTCTCTGTGCGGTGATTTCCGGGCTGCTGGCACCCTCTGCATTTGCCCAAAGCATCAGCTTGCCCCAAGCGCTGTCGACGGCAATGGATGCCAACCCAGACCTCGCGGCGGCACGTCAGGAAATCGGCATCGCGGACGGTGCACGCAAGCAAGCCGGTCTGATCCCCAACCCCGAAATCTCTTATGAGATGGAGGACACGCGGCGTAACACCAGCACAACGACCGTTACGCTGAGTCAGACCTTGGAGCTTGGTGGTAAGCGGGGAGCCCGCGTAGATGTCGCCACATACGGCCAGAGTGTTGCACAGCTGGAGCTGGACCGACGCGTGAATGGTCTGCGTGCAGACGTAGTGCAGTCGTTTTACGCCGCATTGCGAGCCCAAACCGGTCTCGACTTGGCTAAACAATCCCTTGAACTTACTGAGCGCGGCCTTCGCATTGTCGATGGTCGTGTTCGCGCAGGTAAATCTTCACCTGTGGAGGCTACCCGCGCCCAGGTTCAACTGGCTGAAGCCCGGTTGCAGGTCCGTCGCGCCGAAACGGAAAAAGCGACCGCCTACCAGCAACTCGCCCAGGTCACGGGGAGTTCTGTGACCGTATTCGATCGCCTTGAATCACCAACCCTGTCTCCTGGCTTGCCGCCGCGCACTGACGAGTTGCTGGCAAAGCTCGATCAGACTCCGGAAATGCGCCAGGCAGTGGTACAGATTGATAAGAGCGATGCCTCGCTTGGCGCAGAAAAAGCTCAGCGCATTCCAAACCTCACGGTAAGCGTGGGTAGCCAATACGACCGCTCGGTGCGCGAGCGAGTCAATGTCGTTGGTCTGTCCATGCCTTTGCCGCTGTTTGATCGTAACCAAGGCAACATTCTTTCCGCTTCTCGACGTGCCGATCAGGCCCGCGACCTGCGTAACGCTGTCGAGTTGAGACTGCGCACCGAAACCCAAACCGCGTTGAACCAGTGGTCCACCGCCATGCAAGAAGTCGAATCCTACGACAAGACCATTCTGCCCTCAGCCCAGCAGGCCGTGGACACCGCAACCCGCGGATTCGAAATGGGGAAATTCGGCTTTATCGAAGTGCTGGACGCCCAACGCACCTTGATCGTTGCCCGTGGCCAGTACCTCGACTCGCTGGCAGCAGCGACCAATGCGCGTGCGCAAGTGGAAAGGGTTTATGGCGAAGTCGGTTCGACTGCCGGCGCACGTTGAACGGGCCATACATTTTCTTCGGCACTCGGCGTTAAGCAAGCCGGTGTCTACGATCAGCAGGAGTAGCAATGGATAACAAACGTAAGATCGCCCTCGCGGTAGCCGCTGTGGCAGCCCTTGGATTTGGCAGCCTCGCCTGGAACAACAGTTCCGAACAACAAGCTGCAACGAACACCGAACACGGTACTGACGATGGTCATGGCCATGAAAAGAAGGCCGGATCAGCCAGTAAAGAGGAGGGCGATGCGGGTCATGGTGAAGAAGGTCATGGCGAAGAGGGCCACAGTGAAGAGGGCGGTGAGGAAGAGGGCAAGCTGACCCTCAGCGCTGAACAGATCAAAGCGGCGGGCGTCTCTCTGGAGTCAGCAGCGCCTCGTGACCTGGGAACTGTAGTCAGCTTCCCGGGCGAGATTCGTTTCGACGAAGACCGCACTGCACACGTAGTTCCTCGTGTCCCTGGCGTTGTCGAAACTGTGCAGGCCAACCTTGGCGAGACCGTCAAGAAGGGCCAAGTCCTGGCGGTGATTGCCAGCCAACAGATCTCTGACTTACGCAGCGAGCAACAGGCTGCACAGCGTCGTGTCGAACTGGCGCGAGTGACCTTCGATCGAGAGAAGCAGTTGTGGCAGGACAAGATCTCTGCTGAACAGGACTACCTCCAGGCACGCCAGGCGCTGCAGGAAGCCGAGATTTCTCTGGCCAACGCCAAGCAGAAGGTCGGCGCGATTGGTGCCTCCGTAAACTCCGTCGGCGGTAATCGCTACGAGCTTCGGGCACCCTTCGACGCCGTGGTGGTGGAGAAGCACCTGACCGTCGGTGAGGTCGTCAGTGAGGCGACTAACGCCTTCATCCTGTCCGACCTCAATCAGGTCTGGGCCACTTTCGCCGTACCGCCTACTGACTTGGGCAAGGTCACGACCGGTCGCGCCGTGAAGGTTTCTTCGCCTGACATGAACGTCGAGGTCGAGGGCAAGGTGGGTTATGTGGGCAGCCTGTTGGGCGAGCAGAATCGTGCAGCAACCGTCCGTGTCACCCTGACCAATCCCAACGGGGCTTGGCGCCCTGGCCTTTTCGTCAACATCGCGGTGACTTCCCAGACTGATCGCGTGGCGGTGGCCGTCCCTGAACATGCCGTGCAGACCGTTGAGGACAAACCGTCGGTCTTCGTCCGCACCGCTGACGGCTTCGACACCCGCCCAGTGAAACTGGGCCGCCGTGACAATGGGTACGTGGAAATTACCGACGGCGTCGAAGCGGGCGCCCAAGTGGCTACCAATGGCAGCTTCACACTCAAGTCTGAGCTCGGCAAAGCATCTGCCGAGCACAGCCACTGATGCGAACTGACAGGATGATTTCTCATGTTTGAACGTATCATCAGATTTGCCATTGAGCAGCGCATCGTTGTAATGATCGCTGTCCTGATCATGGCCGGCATCGGCATCTACAGCTACCAAAAGCTGCCTATCGATGCAGTACCCGACATCACCAACGTCCAGGTGCAGATCAACGCTGCCGCGCCTGGTTATTCACCATTGGAAACCGAGCAGCGGATCACATTTCCAGTTGAAACGGCCATGGCCGGTCTCCCGGGCCTTCAGCAGACCCGTTCCCTGTCTCGCTCTGGCCTGTCTCAGGTCACCGTGATCTTCAAGGATGGCACCGACATTTTCTTTGCCCGCCAGCTCATTAACGAGCGGCTGCAGGTTGCAAAGGAACAGCTGCCAGAGGGCGTAGAAGCTGTCATGGGGCCGGTATCCACCGGGCTCGGGGAAATCTTCCTGTGGACCGTCGAAGCCGAAGACGGCGCGGTCAAAGAAGACGGTACGCCCTACTCGCCCACCGACTTGCGGGTGATTCAGGACTGGATCATCAAGCCTCAGCTGCGCAACGTACCCGGTGTGGCAGAGATCAACACCATCGGTGGCTTTGCCAAGCAGTTCCTCGTAGCGCCGGATCCGAAGCGCCTGGCTACCTACAAACTAACCCTGAATGATTTGGTCGCAGCGCTGGAAAGCAACAACGCCAACGTCGGCGCCGGTTACATCGAGCGTAATGGCGAGCAGCTGCTCATCCGTGCACCTGGCCAAGTCGGCAATATCGAAGACATCGCCAACATCGTAATCACCAGTGTGGATGGTGCACCGATTCGCATCAGCAACGTTGCCGACGTCAGCATCGGTAAAGAGCTCCGTACGGGTGCTGCCACCGAGAATGGTCGAGAGGTCGTGCTCGGTACCGTGTTCATGCTGATCGGTGAGAACAGCCGGACTGTGTCGCAAGCTGTCGCCGCAAAGCTCGCGGACATCAACCGCACTCTGCCAAAGGGCGTGGTTGCCGTCACCGTTTACGACCGTACCAACCTGGTTGAAAAAGCCATTGCGACGGTGAAGAAGAACCTGGTGGAAGGCGCGATCCTGGTTATCGCCATCCTCTTCCTGTTCCTCGGCAACATCCGTGCTGCGCTGATCACTGCGATGGTCATCCCACTCTCCATGCTGTTCACCTTCACTGGCATGTTCAACAACAAGGTCAGTGCCAACCTGATGAGTCTGGGGGCACTCGACTTCGGCATCATCGTCGACGGTGCCGTGGTTATTGTGGAGAACGCGATCCGTCGATTGGCCCATGCGCAGCACAAGCATGGCCGCATGCTTACCAAAACCGAACGCTTCCATGAAGTCTTTGCTGCTGCTCGTGAAGCGCGCAGGCCGCTGATCTTCGGTCAGCTGATCATCATGGTGGTGTACCTGCCGATCTTCGCCCTCACCGGCGTTGAGGGCAAAATGTTTCACCCCATGGCCTTCACTGTCGTGATGGCGCTACTGGGCGCTATGATCCTCTCCGTCACCTTCGTGCCTGCGGCGATTGCCATGTTCGTCACTGGCAAAGTCAAAGAGGAGGAGGGTGTGGTCATGCGCACTGCGCGGCTGCGTTATGAACCGATACTGCAATGGGTGCTTGGACACCGCAATATTGCTTTCTCGGCCGCAGTTGCCCTGGTCGTGCTCAGCGGTGTACTTGCCAGTCGCATGGGCAGTGAGTTCATCCCGAGCTTGAGCGAAGGTGACTTCGCTCTTCAAGCACTGCGTGTACCAGGTACCAGCCTTAGTCAGTCGGTGGACATGCAGCAGCGCTTGGAAAAAGCGGTGGTCGAGCAGGTCCCGGAAGTCGAGCGGATGTTCGCCCGTACCGGTACTGCTGAAATCGCCTCTGACCCAATGCCGCCGAATATTTCCGACGCGTACGTCATGCTCAAGCCGAAGGACCAATGGGCCGACCCGAGCAAGTCGCGAGACGCGCTCATTGCCGATGTACAGAAGGCAGCTGCCAGTGTGCCTGGAAGCAACTACGAGCTGTCCCAGCCCATCCAGCTTCGTTTCAATGAACTGATCTCCGGGGTTCGCAGCGACGTTGCCGTCAAGGTTTACGGTGATGACATGGACGTGCTCAACAGCACGGCCAACAAAATCGCTGCAGCACTCAAAGCGGTACCAGGCTCCTCTGAGGTAAAGGTCGAGCAGACCACTGGCCTGCCGGTGCTGACCATCAATATCGACCGGGAGAAAGCAGCACGCTACGGCCTGAATATTGCGGACGTGCAAAACTCGATCGCGATTGCTGTAGGGGGGCGCACGGCCGGAACCTTGTACGAAGGTGATCGTCGATTCGACATGGTAGTTCGCCTGCCTGAGGCCGTACGTACCGACGTAGCGGGTATGTCTAGCCTGTTGATCCCTGTTCCTGCCAATGAGGCTCAGGGCACCAACCAAATCGGCTTCATTCCGCTGTCGCAGGTCGCTAATTTGGACTTGCAGTTGGGCCCGAACCAAATCAGCCGAGAGAATGGCAAACGCTTGATCATCGTTAGCGCCAACGTTCGGGGGCGCGACCTTGGGTCATTCGTTGATGAGGCGGCAACCACACTGGCAACCAAGGTCGAAATCCCTGCGGGTTATTGGACCAGCTGGGGCGGCCAGTTCGAACAGCTGCAGTCGGCAGCCAAGCGCTTGCAGATTGTTGTACCGGTCGCCTTGCTGCTGGTCATGACCTTGCTGTTCCTGATGTTCAACAACCTGAAGGACGGCATGCTGGTCTTCACCGGTATTCCATTCGCACTGACCGGTGGCGTCGTGGCGTTGTGGCTGCGGGATATCCCGCTGTCGATCTCGGCAGGGGTCGGCTTCATTGCACTGTCTGGTGTCGCGGTATTGAACGGCCTGGTGATGATTGCCTTCATCCGCGGGTTGCGAGAGGAAGGGCGAACGCTCAGGCAGGCCGTTGACGAAGGCGCTCTGACCCGGCTGCGACCTGTGCTGATGACAGCGCTGGTGGCTTCCCTGGGCTTCATCCCGATGGCCTTGGCCACCGGTACCGGTGCCGAGGTTCAACGACCGCTAGCGACGGTGGTGATTGGCGGGATTCTGTCCTCAACCGCGCTGACCTTACTGGTACTGCCTGCTCTGTATCACTGGGCACACCGAAAAGATGAAGATGGCGATGAAGCCGAAGTGGTTAGCTGATAGCCACTGATAGAGAAGCCCACAACCCGTGTTGTGGGCTTTTTTATTTTTATATGAAGCTGATGCACTCACCTTTCAAAATTGTAAGTTTCTCGTCATGCCGGTGATGCCTGTGCGTTGCTAAAGTTACGCCCGAGAAGATTTGAATTTGAGAGGTTTCTATGAAAAAGCTAATTGTTGCTGCTGCACTCGTTATGTTCTCGATGGCTTCGCAGGCTAATACTTTCTCCGAAAGCAAGCAGCTGGAATACATCAAGGAGCATCAAACTGCTGTAGCGAAGTATGCTGAGAGAAATGGCAAGCCGATGCCGGAGGTCCAGGACTACAAGTACGGCATGAAGATCGATGTTGCGAAGTTCGTGCGTCAGTCCCAAGACCCTCGCACCTGCCAGGTTTACCCGCGATTGATGACCTTCGAGGACTCTCAGGGTACGCTCAAGACGGTTCGCTACTCGATGTACTCGCAATGCATCAACAACAAGTAGTAATTGCTGTGATTAGAACAATTAGAGACTTCATAAATGCCAGGCAGTGCCTGGCATTTTTTATTGAGCCCGAAGAAGGCCATTTAGGCCATATGCCTTAATGACTGCCCCTGGGTTAGCCGTGAATTAAATCTCAGCTACACAACAGCAATGGCTTCCAACTGCAGAGGGCAGTTTTAAGCCTAGACCCCAGAAGGGACGAGTTATGAAAAGTTTGCTTGAACGCCCAGATGACCAAGCAGGGCATGAAGGGCATAGCCATGAGCACGACGGCATCTTTGGCATGAACACCGAGCTGGTTTTCGCGCTGATCTGTGGTGCCCTGCTCGGAGCCGGAGCGCTCGCAGGAAAACTGGGGCTGATCGACAGGCTGCCGCTGGTTTTGTACGTGTCTGCCTACGTGTTCGGTGGATGGTTCACCACCAAGGAGGCGATCAGCAATATCCGCCAGAAGCGCTTCGAAATCGACACGTTGATGCTACTCGCCGCTGTGGGAGCCGCGAGCATTGGTGCCTGGGCGGAGGGCGCACTGCTGTTGTTCCTTTTCAGCCTGGGGCACTCCCTGGAAAGCTACGCGATGGGCAGGGCCAAGAAAGCCATCGAGGCTCTCTCCAAGCTCGCTCCTGCTACCGCAATTGTGCGGAGCACGAACGGCACGAAGGAGTTGCCTGTGGAACTCCTCGTGCCCGGCGACGTTGTCATCGTGCGCCCCAATGACCGCCTTCCGGCCGATGGCTTTGTGGTCGTAGGCTCCTCAAGTATTAACCAGGCTCCCGTGACCGGCGAAAGCGTCCCGGTGGACAAGCAGCCAGTCGCTGATGTCGCTCTCGCCCGTAGCAAGCCGGATGCCGTAGAGGCTGTATCGAAAGTCTTCGCCGGCACCATCAATGGCGAATCGCTGATTGAGGTTGAAGTAACGCGTCGCTCCACGGAAAGCACCTTGGCGCGGGTTATCAAAATGGTCAGTGAAGCCGAGGTCAGGAAGTCGCCGACTCAACGCTTCACAGACCGTTTCCAACGTGTGTTCGTCCCCTTGGTCCTGCTACTTGTAGCAGGGCTGATGTTTGCCGGCATATTCATCGATGAGCCATTTCGCGATTCGTTCTACCGGGCAATGGCCGTACTGGTCGCCGCAAGCCCATGCGCGCTTGCGATCGCAACACCCAGCGCCATTCTTTCCGGCATCGCCAGGGCTGCCAGAGGCGGGGTATTGATCAAGGGCGGAGCACCGCTCGAAGAGCTCGGTTCCTTGACTGCCATGGCCTTCGACAAGACTGGTACGCTGACCGAAGGACGTCCCCGCATCACCGATGTGATACCGCTGGCCGGTACTCAGGTTCAAGATCTGCTGGCCGTCGCCATCGCCGTGGAATCGATGAGCGACCACCCTCTCGCTGCAGCTATTGTACGCGACGGCGAGGAGATGATTGGCAGCAAGGGCAGATTCCAAGCAATGAATCTGAAGAGCCTGGTTGGCCGCGGCGTACGCGCTGAGCTGGATGGTCAGTTCGTCTGGATCGGCAAAGTCGAGATGTTCGCTACCGACGGTGTTCCTGCACTCACCAAGACCGCCCTGGACGCAGCTGAACGCCTGCGCCAGTCGGGCCGCACAACCATGGTGGTGCGCCGTGCTGACAAGGATCTAGGGGTTATCGGCTTGTTGGATACTCCCCGAGAAGGAGCGAAAGAGGCGCTCCATAAACTCAGGGAAATGGGCATCGGTCGCATGATCATGATTTCTGGGGACCACAACCGTGTCGCCGATGCGGTGGCCAAGCAAGTCGGCCTGGACGAGGCGTGGGGAGATCTGATGCCGGACGATAAGGTTCAGGCGATCAAGAACCTGCGCCTCAGCTCCAAAGTTGCGATGGTGGGGGACGGCGTAAATGATGCGCCTGCCATGGCCCATTCGAGCGTAGGCATCGCAATGGGAGCTGCAGGTTCTGATGTCGCCTTGGAAACAGCTGACATCGCGCTTATGGCAGACGACATCCGGCAGCTTCCCTTTGCGGTCGGCTTAAGCCGCCACACCCGCTCGATCATCCGTCAGAACCTGTTCGTCAGCCTCGGTATTGTGGCCATCCTGGTGCCCTCGACCATCATGGGTTTGAGCATCGGCGCTGCCGTTGCCATTCATGAGGGCTCCACGCTTCTGGTCGTGTTCAACGCCCTGCGCTTGTTGGCTTATCGCAAAGACGCCTGATCATTTCCTGAAGCGCACAAAAAAGCCGGGAGTGCACTGAGCACTCCCGGCTTTTTTTGCATCACCAGATGGGGGGAATCAGAACACGTATTGTAGGCGAGTGATAAAGGCGTTGCCTTTGTCGTCGCCGACCGTGTTTTCGTTGTTGTCGGTGCGCACGTTGATGTAGTTGGCACTGACTTTCACCGCCTCGTTGACGTACCAGTTCACGCCGACCGTGTGGCTCTTGGCCTTGCGTTCATCGGATTGATCCGCGGTAGCAACCAAATTGCCATCCTCGACCTTGATGTCGTCGAAGCGGTAGAAGACTTCCCATGCGCCCAGATCTTTGTTCTGTGGCTTGATGGTGTCGAATTTCGCACCGTCGAGCTTGTAGATGCGCGGCTCGCCGGTCAGCGTGTACGCCATCTGTGCGTAGTAACCCGAAGCCTTCATGTCATTGGCGGACTGGTCAGCCTTCAGCTTGCGGCGAAGGTACTCAGCTTGAACAGAGAATGGACCCGTGGCCCAGGCACCCTCAACGCCCCAGACCGAGTCGTTGTCCCACAAGCCTTCTTGGGCTGCGGCGCCACCGAACAGCATGCGGTTGCCATTGGTGCCCGCATCGCCGCCGCCGTTGGTGTCTACACCGCGAACACCCAGACGCGAGCGTATGCGGGTGTCGACAGCGCCGTCCTTGAGGTCGCGGTAGGCGTACTGAGCTCCGACGTGAAGGACATTGCCGTCAGAATGCAGCGGTGCGAAAACACCCCGCACGTTGTAGCGCTTGGTGCTGTCGCCATCGGAGTTGTTATTGGTCTCGCTGAAAACGCTACCGGACAGGTAGGCCATGTCCGCGATGGTGCTGGTCGCCTGCACACCCATGCCGGCGTTGTCATTGATCCAGTCAGCCAGGTCGTAGGATAGGTTGCGCTCCATGGCGGTTGTCCACTTGGAACTGGTCGCCTTTTCAAGACCGAAATCGGTGTAGAAGCGGCCGAAACGCAGTTGCACAGGGGAGAAGCCGGTGTAGGTCAGGCTGGCCTCATCGAAGTAGCCATCGGCATCGTTGCCGGTGTTGCGAGACAGGTCGTAGTTGATCTGGTATTTCCAGTCGCGGTACAGGGTGCCGCCGAACTCGATGTATGCGCGACGGAAGTAGGCTGCGTCAGCGGTATCACCGTTCTTGGTGAAAACGCCATCGAACCGGCCATAGTCGGCTTGAACTCGGCCGCCCAATTTGAAGCTGAATTCCTTGTCGGTGGTAGAAAGTTCAAGACCGCCCTTGGTTTTGAGAACTAGGTCAGCTCCGTCAGTAGTAACTGTGCCGGAGAATGCTTGCGAGGAAAATGTGCCTACTATTGCGGCGGCCAACAGCTTTTCCCGCATGTTCGAAGAACGGATCATTGCATGCCTCTCGTGTGTTAAGTGCTTAGCGGCCGACGGATTGTTTCGCCCTACGTCGGCCTAAATAGATCTTGCAGATGGGAGCAGGTCACATTCGTCACCCGCAGTAACAAGATGCCTTTGTTCTAAGCACTCTGGCTAGTTCGCAAGCAAAAATGACAGTTGAGTTTCTATAGTGTTAATGAAAGGGTTTGTAACCTAACAAAACTGTCAGCGAACAAGCCAATCCTTCTTATCAAAGAAGCTCTTTTTGATCAGCCTTCGAATTTCTAAAACCTGCGGATGGCGTACAAGCTTCGATTTGATAACAAGATAGACATCTTTCTCTTCCAGATCATCCAAGAAGCCTGGTACGGGTAGGATGTTCCTTTCCATTTTCCGACTATAGTCTGGTAATACACCGATGCACGCACCGCCAACCACTAGACCGCGGGATAAGTTATAGCTCTTAACCCTAGTGGTACCGCCCTGATGATCAGCCATGATCGACTCCCACTTTCGTGAGCCGGCCAGAATCTCGTCATCCCAAGGAACGACGAGCATGAAGTTGTGCAGATCCAGACTGTGCACAGGAAGCGTGACGCTTCTTGAGTAGCGGCTGGAAATGAACAATGCGTGCCCAATCCGGCCAAGCTGCTCAAACCTGTAGCCGGGTTGGCCACCCAAGGCGTCTTCGTCATCGGGGCTCATGAAAAAGATACCCACATCGACCTCCCCCTCAGAGAGCATTTGGAGTGTGCACTCGGAGTGGATTTCCAGCTGCATTTCGGCATGGTCCCGTACATAGGCAACCAGATCGCGGTTGACGATGTCACTTAGCACTGGCTCGGTGATCGCCAGGGTAAGCTTGGGGATTTCCTTCTCGCCGTCCTTGCCAAGTCCATCGGGACCGAAGAGCTGGCATAGGTATTGGCTGACCCTTTCGCCGGTTCGGGTCAGGGCAAGCTTGTTGTGCTTATAGACAAAGACGGGAGCGCCAACGTGCTCCTCCAGCTTCTCCAGGCGTTTTCGCAGCCCTACCACAGGAACATTGAGCCCGCGGGCCGCCTGTTTGAAACTCGCACATCGCGCTGTTGCGAAAAACTCTAGCGCTAATTGTTCATCAATTGGCAAATCATCCAATATGTCAGGACTGTAAGGAACAGTGCCGCTTGTATGTGTTTCATTTTGTGTAACCATTAGACCCCCCTTGATCCGGGGAATTTATCTCAATGCCGGCCGACATTTCCTCATCTTGTCAATATTGTAATGTGAAAGTAATTCATTCGTTATTGACCGTGCTTTCTTGCGAAAGCGTAATTTTCAAGCAATCCTGTTGATATTATTGCGTGCTAGTCTAGCGCGCCATTTTTTATCGCTGGCTTTATATAAAAACCATCAATTGCGCATTTACATTTGGTTCACCTTTTTTTCACCTTTGCCTCCATAGGCTTCGGGCATGAAAAATAAATCCCCATCACTTATTGTCTTGCTGATTCGTTATCTGGGAGTCGGGCTCATCGCTACGGGAATACACTATGCGGTGTTCCTAATGCTGATCGCGACAGCGTTTGCTACTCCATTGTTAGCCAGTATTTTTGGCGGCATAGCAGGCGCTACCGCAAGCTTTCTGGGTAATAGAACGCTCTGTTTCGTGGCTGATGGCCCACGCAAATTTCAACCTGTGAGGTTTGCACTGGTCGCGCTTGCAACGAACTTCGGTAATGGCGTGGGTATGTGGTTCCTCATCAAGTCGAATCTGTCACCGCTTATCTCCCAAGTCCTAGTGACAGTAACGCTTACTGGGCTTGGATTTATTGCACACCGTTTCTGGACATTCAATCATGCAGACATTACATCGTTTTCCCGAGCGCCCTGATCCTTCGTTAACCATCGTAGTTCCCTGCTTCCAGGAAGAGGAGACCATTCCCGAGTTCCACCAGCGCATCACCCGTGTTGTAAGACGCCTACCCGTCTCCTGCGAGATCCTCTACATCGATGATGGCAGCAACGATCGCACCGCGAGCCTGCTGCGTGAGTACCAGGATGGCTCTACCGTTCGCTGCCTGTTCTTGAGCCGCAACTTCGGCAAAGAGGCTGCACTGAGCGCCGGGATAGACCACGCCCGCGGTAGTGCATTGATCTTCATTGACGTCGACCTACAGGACCCGCCTGAGCTTATCCCTGCCATGGTGGATTTCTGGCAGCGCGGTTACGACGTGGTGAACATGCAGCGCAACCTGAGAATCGGTGATTCGTGGTTCAAACGCATGAGTGCCCGGGCCTACTACTGGGTTATGCAGCGCCTGGTCGAGAAGGTGGAGGTGCCCGCCGATGTCAGCGACTTCCGCCTCATCGGACCCGCTCCGCTGGCAGCTCTGCGCGCGTTGGATGAACGCTCCAGGATTCTCAAGGGCATGATCGGCTGGGTTGGCTATCGCACGGTCGAGCTGCCGTATAACCGCACGGTTCGCCATGCGGGGAGCACCAAGTGGAATGCAGCCGGCCTGTTCGATCTGGCCATCGAGAGCATCGTCAGCTTTTCTCGTAAGCCGCTGCGCATATTCAGCCTGATCAGTTTCGGTCTCTTCGTCTCTAGCATTTGCTACATGCTTGCGTCGCTCGTGGCCGGCAGCTTCGACGTCCATCACCTGCTCCTGGGTATGGCTTCCTTCATGTGCGTCGGGGTCGCCATGGTGGGGGAGTACCTGGGCGTGACACTCGCGGAAGTGAAGCGCCGACCTCTCTACTTTCTGAAGAGCAGCAGCAAGGCAGATCCCGTTCCCCTTCACCCTTCGGTTTCTTCGATCGAGGGTAAGCAATGCTGAACCTGAAAAATGCGCGAACGCTGTGGTGGATCCTGGGTTCGATTTTGCTCTTGCGTCTGTTGGGGTTGGGAATCTACCCACTCATGGACACATCGGAGGCTCGCTACGCCGAAATGGCACGCAAGATGGTCGAGCTGAATGACTGGATCACGCCCATGTTCGATTACGGAGTGCCGTTCTGGGGCAAGCCACCGCTGTCGTTCTGGACCCAGGCTGCAAGCATGACGGTATTCGGCGTGAACGAGTTTGCGGCCCGATTCCCGGCCTGGCTGCTGCACTTGGCCAGCTGTATCATCATCATCAAGTTCGGCACGCAGCAGATCTCGCGTAACGCGGGCATCTGGGCGGCCATCATCTTTTCCAGCACAACGCTTGGCCTGGTATCCAGCGGTGTTGTGCTGACTGACCCTGTTCTGTCGTTTTCGATTCTGCTGGCCAGCTATGGATTCTGGCGTTGGATGAAGTGCGCCGGAAAAGCGGATGCCTACTTGATGTTCGCCGGCCTTGGCTTGGGCCTGCTTGCAAAAGGACCACTGACACTGGTGCTCATGGGCACGCCGGCATTCGTCTGGATCGTTCTTTACAAGGAATGGGAGCGGGTGCTGAGGCTTCCCTGGATCAGCGGCCTGGTCCTTATGCTCGGGATATCCGTTCCTTGGTATGTGGCGGCCGAAATGAAAACGCCAGGGTTCATGGAATACTTCTTCGTGGGTGAGCACTGGAGCCGCTATGTCGTCAGCAACTGGGCAGGGGACCTCTATGGGAGTGCTCATGCCAAGCCGTATGGCACCATCTGGCTTCAACTCGGTTTGGCGCTACTGCCGTGGGCCTTCTTCCTCCCGCTACTGATTCGCAAGCGTAAATCAATGCAGCGATTCGAGGCCTACCTCTGGCTCTGGGCGCTGGCGACACCGGTGTTTTTCACCTTCGCCGGCAACATCTTGTGGACCTACTTGCTCCCGGCGCTGCCAGCTTGGGCGTTGCTCCTGTCCGGCCGGATCAGTGAGGTTGGCCCAAGGATCACCTGGGCCGCCGCCGCGAGCGCTTTGGTACTGCCAATCGTCGGCGCCGGCATCATCTATGCCGGGGTGCTGGAGCAGAGGCCTCAGAACCAGCGAGATGTGGTTCAGGCCTGGCTGAAAATGCAGTCAGCTCAATCGGCCCCTCTGATCTACCCTGGCCGACGCTCCTATTCGTCGGAGTTCTACAGCAGCGGGAAGTCCGAAAACATCCAGGACCCAGCAAAGTGGCCTCGTGACAGCTCTTTCTACCTGTCCCGTCGCTTACGCGACAGCAATGCTGAGCTGCCTGCCAACCTGGGTTGTGCCGTGATTACTGAAGCGAACGCCAGTCAGCTGATGCTGTGCCGTTGGAAAGACACCAAGCAGGGTGCCGAAGGTCTGGTCGGAGAAAGTAATGCGGAAACGCCTCGTACAAACGAAGGTTAAATGCCAGACACAAAAAAGCCAGGTTTTACCCTGGCTTTTTTGTCGATTGCTTTCGTCATTTGAAGTCCTATTTAACCGCCGTTTAGTTATCGGCTTGTTCCTTACCATCCTTGCTTTCTTTCTTTTGCTCTTGAGCGACTTGTTGTTTGTTCTGGTCCGAAGAATCGTCGCTCCATAAGCGAGCCTGTTCATTTCGGAAGTTTTCCTGGAACTGTTTCGCTCGCTCGTAACCACCTTCAGCGTAAGCGGTACCCACGAGACCAAGCAGCAGGCTGCCAATAGCGATAGGTTTGACAAATTTCATTGTGTGCCTCGGTTCTTACTAGGCCTGCCTGACTGACGGCCTTTGTTGGTTTGTAGTTTAGGAACGCGAAGCTAACGACAAGGTGAGTCAATAATTACAATTCCGTAATTTATGCGGCTGGCCGGATGCGCCCAATCTGCAAATCTGGAAGGATCATGTCTATCTCGCTTGTGTCGAGGCTGACTTCAAACTGTTCCGTAAATTACATTTTTGATATCTAACAAAATAAACCGTGCGCCGTCACCGGCCGCTCTAGGAGATAGCCATGAATGTTATAGAGCCTTGGTCAGTTGCTATCGGTGACTTCCGCCGAAGCACTGAAAAACTCACTGTTCAGCTCGATGAGCTGGCCTCCCAGACCAGGGCCTGCAACGCTGTTCTGGAAAAGTCGAACGAGCTGGTGGAGGAGGTTGACCTTGTCAGTCGGCAGATTCAGGAAGAGGTACGAAAGGCTGAGAAAGCCTGGTCCAATGCCGAAGAGGTCGCCATACGCGCTGCGGCAGAGGCATATTCCGCTGCCGCTCGTGGAGTCGAGACCGCCATCCAACCGCTGATTTCGGAGCTTACTGCCGCGACAAAATTAGCGGATGCCTCGATCCTGGAGCTAAAGCGGGCACCGGTGCTGGCCAAACGTTATGTCATGGTGGTGGCGACAGCATTCTTCATCCTGGCACTGATCTGTGTGTACTCGACCATGCAGTTCATTGAGGCCGCCGGCAGTGTGAGCGCTCAGGAAAAAGTGAATGCCCAATACTTCTCCCACCTGTGGAGAAACGCCAACCCAGAAGAGCAAAAGATCATAAAGTCGGTAATTCTGCGGTCACCTATGGACCCTGTGGTGCTTAGGCACTGAGGCATTGCATAGACAAAAGGCCCGTCGACTGACGGGCCTTTTCAAGTGGGCGCGCTTCAAGCAGCGGTCTTTGCCGACTGCTTTAGCTGGGCTTCGGGAAAGTGAAGGTGGAACCAGGTGAAATTTTCCTCGGTCACTTCCACGCTCGCCGAGCCTTGATGCAGGCTCATGATCGACTGCACGATGGCAAGGCCAAGACCGGTCCCCCCTTCGCTTCGTGCTCGGCTCTTATCTACGCGGTAGAACCGTTCAAACAAATGCGCATGGTGTTCCTTGGCGATCCCGCGGCCCGGGTTGCCGACGCTCAAGGTCGTGCCGCTACCACCGCGTTGCACTTTCACGTAGACCGTGCGACCGCGAGGGCAGTAGCGAATCGCATTTGACACCAGGTTCGAGACGGCTCGTTGAATCATCAGGCGGTTACCGCGCACCACGTCATCACTGCCAGAGATCTGCAGCTGGATCTCGCCATCCTCTGCCGAAATGCTGAAGAGATCACACACCCGCTGAACTTCATCGACCAGGGACACAGGTTCGAACTCCACCATGGATGCCGGATGACTGACCTGAGCGAGGAACAGCATGTCGGAAACCATGCGGCTCATGCGGTCCAGCTCTTCTGTGCACGACTCCAGCACTTCCCTGTACTCGGGAAGCGATCGCTCTCTGGTCAGTGCAACTTGGGCTTTACCCATCAGGTTGGATAGCGGCGCTCGCAGTTCGTGAGCAAGATCGTCAGAAAACTGCGAGAGCTGCTGAACCCCGTCATCCAGGCGAGCCAGCATGATGTTGATACCGTCGGCGAGCTCTTTGAGTTCTGCTGGCATTCCATTAGTCGGCAGACGATGGTCAAGACTCTCGGTGGAGATCTTCGAGGCGACTTTCAGGAACTTGGTCAGAGGCAGCAGACCTCTGCGTACGGTCCACCAGCCGATTGCGAGGATCAGCGCGATGATGAGCGGGGAAATCATCAGGGCCCAGGTGAGCAATGCATCAAGCAGCGCTTCATTGGACGACTGGTCCATAGTCATGTACACGCTGACTTCGGTTCCGTCGCCCAAATTCATGGTGCGAGAAGCTGTCAGCAAGGGGCGGTCCTGGGTGTCGCGCCACTCATGTTCCTTCGGCTGTGCGGATGGTTGAAACTTGTGCACCTCCACGTTGACCTGCTTCGAGCCAATCGAGAGCAGGGGCGTTTCACTCTGCGCCGACTCGAAAATGCTGACGTACAGGTTATTGTGGCCCATCACCAGATCCACAAGCTGATGTGCGTCTGCGTTGACTCCTGAGATGTCGGAAATCATGGACAGGTTGTGAGCCATGCCCGCCATCTTCACTTCCAGGTCACTGCGGGCATTTCGCTCTAGCGCCTGACCCACCATCAGATACCCGAAGGTGGCGAACAGAAGCAGCAACGCTGCGCTCATCAACCCCACCTTTAATCCCAGCTTTGCAGCCAGGCTGAATGGCCTCATGCGCGTTCCTCAAAAACGTACCCTACGCCACGAAGCGTGTGAATGAGCTTGGTTTCAAACGGGTCATCGATCTTCGAGCGAAGGCGCCGGATAGCGACATCGATGACGTTGGTATCGCAGTCAAAATTCATGTCCCAGACCAACGAAATGATCTGGGAACGAGTCAACGCTTCGCCCGTCCTGCTCATAAGCAGGTGCAGGAGCGAAAATTCCTTGGTGGTAAGGTCGATGCGTGTGCCAGCGCGGAAAACCCGATGGCGCACTGAGTCGAGTTCCAAGTCGGCAATTTTCAGCGAACTCTTCTCGACTAATTCATCACCACGCCGCTGCAGCGAACGGATTCGAGCGAGCAGCTCCGGGAATTCGAAGGGTTTGACAAGGTAATCGTCGGCTCCGCCATCCAAGCCTTTGAGCTTGTCGTTGATGCGACCACGAGCGGTCAGCATGATGATGCGGACCCGGCTGGTTTTCCTGATGGTTTCCAAAAGGTCCCAACCGTCGATGCCAGGAAGGTTTACGTCCAGCAGAACCAACGAATAGACGTTAGTATTGAACAAGTGCAGGGCGTCAACACCATTGTGCACGATATCTACGACATACCCGCTTTCGGATAGGCCCTGCTGAAGATATTCGGCAGTTTTAATTTCGTCTTCCACAACTAGAACGCGCATAACTTATCTCAAGGTGTGAGGAAGGAATTGGCCTAATCCGCCAAGACTGTGGTTGCAGGCAGTTTGAAGGTTCGGCTGAGTGCATGACATCTGGTAGTCGCTACCTCTGTCCATACGCCGGGGTCACCTGAGGACGCTTGAATCTTAACGCGAAGACGCTGGCCGCGGCGAAATCCTACAAATTTGTAATGTAGCCGCAAGATTGCTGACAGTCATGACGGCTTTCCCTACTGAGCTTAGCGGACTCTGTGGCTTGCAGCGGTTTTCAGTCCTCAGGACTGACAGGCGGATTCGGCCGAGAGGGGTGGCGTTTCTGCCAAGCTGCTCAGCATTTATGGCGTTCAATCCTACAAGCTCAAGCTACGAGTGGTAGCAAGCCACCGATCGTTCGCCCCTTTGATAACGGGCTTAAACCGGCCAGCATGCATGGCTTTTCATCTTAATTGGGCAAGAGTAATTACTTTACAATCTATTACATGTCCAAATTGTAATTTCACAATCATCTTGTCGTTAGCCGCTTTTGCTAGTTTAAGAACAGCACACAGGCAGCGCTGCTTTGGGCCAGTCTCATCTGAAGCAGCATGGCGGGAGTAACGATACCCTGCTCACGCCAATGCATTCACCTTGGAACCATACGCTCCTTTGGTAAGGTGAATTTTAGCGCCCCGCCATGGGCGCTTTTTTATTAATGGACTTCTCATGAAAACAACTATATCGGCTATTGCTGCGTTCATGCTTTTCTCTGCACTGTCGACAAATGTCCAAAGTAGCGTTCAGATCAACGACGATCTTGAGCAGTCTGCCAGGAAGGCTACAGAACGCTATGCACAGAGCGTGAAGAAACCCATGCCCGAGCTTGAAGATTACGCATACGGTATGGATTTGGACGTTGGCAAGTTGGTGTACGTCTCGCCTAGCGTGCGGTACTGCGGGAATGTGAGAAGCATGATGACTTACGAGGATTCCAAGGGCGAACTGCACATGGTTCGCTACCTCGTGAAAGGTGAGTGCATCAACAGCCGGTAAGCGGTGACCGAGTGCTTTCCTCTACACCCGACTCAAACCAACTCGATGCCCAATCGCCTTAGAAGTAGGGCAAAGCCTCCGAAGCTCGCCATGGTGATGAGGATGCTGGAGATAAGTGTTGGCCAGAATCCCAACTTGGGCAGCAGTGCCGGAAACGCGATAAACATCGGCAGCGTTGGAATCACATACCAGAACGTGTACCAGGCATGATTGGAAATCTTCTCCATGCTCTGGTTCTCCAAGTAGAGCCAGATGAGCGTCAAGACGGTGACCAATGGCAGGGCGGCAACCAAGCCGCCCAGCTTGTCACTGCGCTTTGCCAGCTCAGACACGAGAATCACTATCGCGGCAGTGACCAGGTACTTCGTAATGATCCAAGCCATCGCTGAACCTACTTGAGCTAGTGGAGTGGATCTGCCGGGATCATTCGCCAGGCACTCACGACGTGCTTCTGCTGTCGCATATCCATCCTTACCTTTCCTCGACAACACCCCCCCGACGTTGGCGGCGGTGTGTTGATCAGGTGTCTACCGGCCGATCAATGCGACGGCGACGGAACGTTCCCGTGGAAAGCTGCGCGCTCGATCTGAATGGTGCAGTGATGGATTTCGAACGCGTCGCTGACTGCATCCACGACGGCCGCTAGCACAGTATCTCCATCTGCTGCGTCTCGGACGACCACGTGCGACGTCATCACGTTGCTTCCGCTGCTGACGGCCCAAACGTGCAAGTCATGGACATCCGTGACGCCGTCGACCTTGAGGATCGTGGCCTCGATTGCCGCCACGTTGAGCCCCCGGGGTACACCTTCCATAAGAATCCCCAGGCTCTCTCGAAGCAATTGCCAAGTCCGCGGCAATACCCAAAGGCCGATCGCTACGGCGACAACCGTGTCGACCCAGGTCCAGCCGGTAAAGCGGATAATGAGGGCGGCGATGATCACGCCCAACGATCCGAGCATGTCGCTCCAGACTTCGAGGTAGGCGCCTTTGACGTTGAGGCTCTCGTTGCTGGCAGATGCCAGCAGTCGCATTGAAATCAGGTTGATGATCAGGCCGGCAATTGCGATCCACATCATCGCCCCGGTGGCGATCTCCGCCGGCATGAAGAAGCGCTGGTAGGCCTCGTACAAGATGTACATCGCCACCAGGAAGAGCAGCACGGCGTTGAACGTGGAGGCTAGGATCTCCAACCGCGCATAGCCAAAGGTTCTTTTCTGATCCGCCGGCCGCTTTGCGATCTGAAGCGCAATCAACGAAATTGCCAAAGCGGCAGTGTCGGTGAACATGTGAGACGCATCCGACAGCAACGCCAGGCTGCCGGTAATCCATGCGCCGATCACTTCAGCGATCATGAAGCTACCGGTCAGGACCAATGCCATGACTAGTTTCTTCTGATGCCCCTCACGAACCGCGGCACTGCCATGATCATGATTCGATCCCACGTATTTCTCCTTGCACAGGGTAGTGGTCGCGTTGGATTTCCAGTGTGGTCAGGCGCTAAGGGGTTGCCTGGCCGCACTGGCTGCAGAATTTTGCTCCTGCTGTCAGGGACGAGCCGCAGGCCGTGCAACCACTCGATAGTGGTGTTCCGCAGTTTAGACAAAAGCGTGCGGAGGGGGCGTTTGCGGTCCGGCAGTGCCTGCAAGTCTGCAGATCTTTGATTGGGGCTTGAGCTATTGCGCGCCCACCCTCAATCACCTGGTCATTACCGTCGCAGTTTTGCTGCTGCTCATAGCGACCATGCCGGCCATGTCGATCACTCCCGTGCCCGCTACCGTGATGCTTGCCACCGCCGTGATTTCCACGGCCGTGGTGGCCGCCCAGTAAATTTTTGAGAAAACTCATGGTGTTCGTCCCTCATCGATAGGTGACATCAGCACGAGCAAAAGGTGAAAGAAGTGTTTTGCTCGTTAGAATGACTTTTAAGTTAAAGTAAAAGTTCAAAATTAGCGTACGACAAAACAAAGCTGGTTTGTTTATGAAATTTAATTTAATTCGCCAGATGGCATTGACTACTCAAAGAGTCGGACCTGTCCGATTTTTTATCATAGCCTGAGCATTTACAATCGAAAAAGTCATTATCGCGATTCTGTCAGCATTGTAATCGCGAAGTCATCATGACGTTATCGTGTGGCGGAAATAATGCGCCTAGCGAGAGCTAATTTCTCATTTAATCCTATGCCTCACACATCCTAAGCGTCCTCAGGCTAAGGGGATCAAGGTCTCTGGCGCTCTGTACGCCCTGATTCGCTCAGTGTCTGTCGATGGCTTGCCGTTTAGCTCCCGACTATTCATAACCAGCGCCATGGATGAGCAGCTCCCTAGAGTTTGATAATGACACCTTCTAAATCCATTGTTCACATCCTGTTAAGTAAATGGATCCATGCTATTCGCAAAGTTATACAGGAAGGCATCAGCACCAATTTACTCATCGCGCTAGTAACTTTTTGGTTGTTGTTGTTCGCGAACGCTGAGCTTTGGCGTGTGCTCTGGCGCCTGGCATTCAACACTGATGAAGTTAACTGGTTGCTCGCCGCCAGCCTGCCAGTCGTAGTGTTCGTTTGGGTGTTCACCGTACTTAGCTTGCTGTCATGGTCAAGACTCGCAAAACCTCTGCTGTGCCTGGTGCTGATCAGCGCGTCGTTCGCCAGCTACTTCATGAGTGCTTACGGCATCGTCATTGATTACACGATGTTCACCAACGTCGTGGAGACCGACGTCGGTGAGGTGTCCGAGCTACTGAACTGGAAACTTGGCCTCTGGGTGGCAATGGTAGGGGTATTGCCCGTCTACCTGATCTGTCTGGTGCCCCTGCGACGCAAGCCCTGGACCAAAGCGTTGGGTAGCAGACTCATCGTCCTGTCGCTCGCACTGGTAACCCTTGCTGGTATCGTGCTGAGCCAGTACCAGTCTTATGCCTCCCTCCTACGCAACAATCGGGAGATCCGGCTCATTCTGGTTCCCACCAATTTGTTTGCTGCCGGTCATGGTTACCTGAAACGCAAGCTGGCCACACCGAAAGCGCTGACCTCCATTGGTACCGACGCCGTGGTGACCAGGCAGGGAGCGGCTCGCAAACCCAAGCTGCTGGTACTGGCAGTGGGGGAAACCGCACGTTCCGCCAACTTCTCCCTTAATGGCTACTCCCGCGATACGAATCCAGAGCTGGAAAAGCGCAATGTCATCAGCTTCTCGAATGTGAGCTCGTGCGGCACTGCCACTGCGGTTTCCCTGCCATGCATGTTCTTGGACGTCGGGAGGGATGAGTACAAGGACGGCTTGGCCAAGAGCCGAGAAGGGCTGCTCGATGTGCTTCAGCGGGCAGGCATCAGTGTCATGTGGACTGATAACAATTCGGGCTGCAAAGGGGTCTGTGATCGGGTGCCAAACCACAAGGCTACCCAACACGCAGATGCTCAACTGTGTACCAGCGACGAGTGCAAGGACGGGGTGCTGCTTTCGGAGATGGAGGACTTCATCAAGCGTCAGGAAGGCGATGCAGTCCTGGTGCTCCACTACAAAGGTAGTCACGGCCCGGCCTACTACAAGCGCTACCCCCCGCAGTTCAAGAAATTCGGGCCGGTCTGCGAGACCAATGAGCTCGACAAATGTAAGCAGCAGGAGGTGATCAATGCCTACGACAATTCGATCCTCTACACCGACTACGTGACGGCCGGGCTGATCGACATCCTGGCTGCGAATACCAAATTCGACACTGCGCTCATGTACGTCTCAGATCACGGAGAGTCACTGGGAGAGGGTGGCCTGTATCTGCATGGGCTGCCCTATGCGATGGCCCCGGACGAGCAAACCAAGGTGCCAATGGTGCTCTGGATGTCTGACTCTATCGCGAAGAGCGAACGGCTCAATATGGGCTGCCTGAAAGCTCAAGCAGGTTCGCCATTGAGTCATGACAACCTGTTCCACACCGTACTCGGGATGATGAACGTCCAGACATCCTCTTATCGCTCAGCACTGGATTTCACTGCCCCTTGCAGGCCTTTGATCGGAACCACTTACTCAGATCTCTAAAGCCGACGGGGTTGCCAGCGGTTCAGCGCCGCCCTGCTTTGACAGATGTAAGAAGCTGGACTAACTACATAGCAGCACTCAACAACCCAAGCGGAAAAGGAAATTTTGCATGAGCATCAAGCCAGGCCCGAAACGAACCAACGAAGATGGCACTCCGGATAAAAGGCAGCGAGTCACGCCTGAGAAGCAAAAGGAACACCCGGACCTGAAACCCCACAAGCATAAAAAGGGAGAGTAGGACAGTAAAGCAGCTCTCCGGAGCTGCTGTTTCATTTGCTGAACGTAGTGAGCCATGAGTGAAAAAACGTGAGGTCAGGAGTGATCCATGAACCACCCTCATCGCTGAGCCTCGTGATTCTGATGGCTCAGCTCAGCGAAACTGGTCCGGTCAAAAGAAGGCAGCAGGGACTATGGAGCTAGGTCCTGTGCCCGAAAAGCTCTTAAAGAAATCCGCAAAAACTAACCCCGCTGGTGCGCGGTGCAGGTTTGAGACCTGCCCGAAGCGTGGGGGCTATTCCTGAGACCACGTCGTTCACACCTGCAACAATCAACAGTCAGTAGAATACAATGCGGTCAGTCGGCCAACCAGGACTCGACTACCTCTGCGCCATACTCAGTTTTCCAAGCCTTGAGCGTGCGTTGATTACCACCCTTGGTCTCAACAATCTCTCCGCTGTGCGGATTTCTATAGACCTTGAGCTCGCGTGGTTTCCGAGAGATTTTAGGAGCCATATCAGTGGACGTTGCCGCCTGTGGATCGAGAATCAGCACCACTTGACGCAGACCGTAGCCGTACTCGTCGAGCAAGCTGCGGAGCTTCGTTTCAAATTCCATTTCCTTTTTCAGGCCGGAGTCATTTTTCAAAGCCTCCAATTCGGCTAGTTGAGCTGCGAGTTGTTGTTCGAGCAGCCGAAATTCAGCGAGACGGGACATAACTTTCTCCAAGAGATTGAGTTTTCATTTTAGCATTTGAGAAAGAAAGGGTGCTAAGGGGCGAGGGTTCGCTCGCTTGCGTGAGCAACGACAGCTTGTCGCAGTCGGCGTTAAGGTAAGACGGTCATCGTGGTGCTGCATGACATCAACCAGGCTTGGCGGTATGCAGATCATATAGCGGTAATGCGCAGCGGAGTACTGGTTGCTGACGTTGGTCCGGAGAAGGTCATGACCGTCGACCTGGTCAAAGCAGTCGTCGAGGTACAGGTTCAAACTCTCAATGAGCCCGTTCCTAGCGCACCAATGTGCATTGTGGAAGGCAGTTCGAGGCGGTGAACGGAGGGCGATCAGCGTTTCTGAGTCTTCTGCCGCTGGCTGACTCGCATGCATCCGTTCAGTACTGATCGTGAGGGAAGACTGAGCCGAAAGACCCGCTAGGAAGGCTTTGTAAACCACTTTTTTGACGTGTAAACCACTGTGGTTTACATGTCAAAAAAGTGGTTTACACGTTCATTTTGTAAGGTCTTTTGGGCTGCTCCAAGAAGGCTGCCGCGAGGTTACATATTGGCGAGTGTAGAACGTGACCTCACATAGAGTCAGTCCTCAATGACCTCGACAGTCTTAATAGCGTGGCGCTCGATGGGTTGTAATTCAATATGAAAAACCCGGGTTTATTACAGCTGTATCCTCTGCTAGTAATCAGGCCGTTGTGGGAAGGCTTAACTATCTTGTTTTTTCGTTAAGCCCGATCACGTTGCGGTCACATGTGATCGCTTTAAGCAATGCTAGCTCACCTAATAGAACTTCATTTATCGAAGCTAAAGCTGAGATTTTATATTTCAGCTCTTCAATTTCCTTGCGATATAGTGCGGATTTTTTTCGCTCTGCCACTAAATAGTTTTGCTTTATATCTCGCGCTGCACGGCTCGACTGCCCTTGTATGCCACGAATCGTCTCGGCAATAACCGGATAATGGTTATGGATTAAGGCCGCAGAGACTCCTGCCTCTCTGGCGACAGCCGCAATTGAAATTTGTTTCTCGCCTGAGCGAGAGCGACCTTTTTGAATTCTAAGTAATGCTAGTCGCAGATCTTGTTCCCGATCCCCTGCTGGCTTGTATTTGGCTGCTTTACTTCGAGTTTTCATTGCCTTTCCACCTTAGAAACTCCCGCGCCCAGTTGTGTTAGTATTTCACGGCAACGAGTCAAGTCGCGATCTACCCTTTTACGCCCTGCCTCGCCTATGTCAACGCTGTTTCGCAGTTCATCTAAGTCACTGAGCAGGCGTTCATAAATTTTGGCATGTTTCAGACTTATTACAGAGTTTTCGCAGCCCCCGCAGCGAGTCCGTTCCATGTTATTGCCAATACAGTTGCCTTTGTCCGCTGTGCACCACGCGTGACCATTGCTGCGAATGGCTGTACTTTCTGCAATGGATTTTAGCATCGCAGTTCGATCTTTGAAGATAAGCAGGTTTTTGGGATCCCTTTGCCAATGCTTGATTGCCTGGCCGTATCCTCCAGCTAGCGGGGTGTCGTCTAACCAAGTGTTGACAACATCAATTTTGATTGTCCCAAGTTCGCTTTGAATTTCGTCATATAAATCGATATCGAGATGGGCGCCCCATGTTTCATCCATCGCATACTTCATGGTCATGTCAAGTGACCAATGAGCAAAATGCTCTTTCAGGTATCTCAGGTCACCAAATTTGCTGTGGGCTACATAATTCGCAAATTTTCTGCGGAATTGGTGGCTAGTAACTTTCCACGTTAACCCACAAGAAGTGGCGAATTCCTTAATGCGACGGTCCCACGCATTATTTGTCATGGTGCGGGTGCTGTTTTTAACGGCTTTCGAGCTAAATAAAAATATAGCATTCTGATGCTTTTTTGCCTCGACAATTTCGGGGTCTTGCGGATTGGCACGGCGGCGCTGTTGCAATTCTTTGGCGATTTTCGCTTGGTAGGGAGCGGCCCATCGCTCCATGAGGCGTAAAGCCCGCACGCCGCTTTCAGGAATCATCCAATAATGTATGCCGGCATCAGTTTTTTCAGAGCGTGAGCGCATCCAGTGGTAGGTAATCCCGGTATCATCTTCAGTGCGATGGTGTGCACCCGTATGTAAGTTCGAAAGCTCGTGATTGCGGCAGCCTGAAACACAAGCTAAGACGATATAGCAAGAGGTGCGTAGGTCAGTGAGTGCGGCTTGTAGTGATCTTAAGCCTTCCGACCACCCCAGATTTTTTAACTCCTGGGCTTTTTTGTTCGCGATACTCTGTCGCTTAAGACGCGTTGGCTGTGCATCAATGGCGTACATAGCATCACGCAAATCCAGTAAATACTGCCCATTCTCCATTTTCTGATATGCGCTTCCGAACAGCACACAGAACACATCGTCAGGCATTAAAGGAGTTTTGGCGTTATACAACACTGCACCCGTCAGGCCAGCCATTGTTTTGGCCGAAGTTTCAGCCCATGGAAGTTGTTGCATGGCGTCGTCGGTATATTGACTCAACTCATGAATCGCTTCAACTGCGCTGTATCTCGATTGCAAGCCCCTGGGGGAAAGAGGTTGACCAATCCGATTTATAGTGCATCGATAATCTTTGCAAGCAGCTACATATGTCGCGCAGACCATAGGGGTTACTTCGCTAAATTTATCGATTTTCATTGAGAGGAGATGGTTCAAGAAAGGAATGCAATTATGAAAGGTCGCAAATATCACCGAGCCTTTAGGTCTGCCGCCCCCGTTTCGCCCTCGCATTATGTAGCGATAAATTATAGCCTTCATTACTGGTTTAAATTTCTGCGGCAGTTTAGAGAAGTCAATGCGTCTCTTATTGATGTTGGTGTTGGTTGGTAGGCCGCTGAGCAACCAAACATCATCAGCGTATTTGCTGAGGGTGACCCAATGACCTTCAACGTGTACTGCGCGAATGATGAGTTTTTCGCGGTCAGTGGTTGAAAGACCCCGTATGTCGTCGGGTTGAGTGGAGGGGAAATCTAATGCCTGATTTGAGTCGGTCATGCAAAGACCTCCAGGTTCTCGATCATTTCAGCTGCCCAAAATGGATGAGGTTTGTTTCGGGCACGCGCTCGCGCGTCTTCCACATCTCTATCCTTAAAAATTCCGCGTCGTAATCCCTCTGCTACAATATAATTGTCAATTAGACGAGGAATATGTGCATAGAGCTTTGCCCAGTGGCCTTTATCCATGCTGGCCCTTTCGCTCAAGATTCTGAAATAGAAACTAAATAGTTTATACAAGTCCTCGGAGGTTACTGCGTAGTGCCTGCAGCGAACACAGTTTGTAAAGTTCATACATGTTGCACCTTCCCCGCTCTTGAATGCTACGTTCTCTTGGGGAAGGTTAGAGCAGCGTCCTGTAGGGGTGTTTTTATAGGTTGAGCCAATACTTTTTGTGAGTAGCTCGCTTACCAATATTTCACCCATGAACTGCCAATTTTGACGACTAGTCTCGCTTGGCGCTAAATAATGGTCGTCAGTCACTCGTAATGTGTCACCCAAGGCTGCGGCAGTTACGGCCATGTCGCCGTCTGTAATTTCAAAGATCCGGTTCGCGAAACTTTTCCTTAGGCGGGATATGTTTAATCGAAGCGGGGAGCCAGAGATATCAGTCAAGTTGTAATCGCGAACCAAGTGGTTAGCGGCATCAGAAAGGAGCGATGAACTCAAGGCTGTGATGCCGAGGTGGGAGTGATAAATCCATACGCGCTCCTTTATATCGATTGGGGCATTTTTATTCACTTCTTCCGTGAGGCTAATGATGCGACGTATGAGACGTTCTACACTGCCTTGCATAGTCCAAGTTGACTCAAGGAGGCGCTCGGTAAGCTGATCGGTGCGAAGGGCCACCTTACTACTGTTATAACCACGCCTCTTCCATAAAACTAAGAATGCAGTATTTTTTTTGGGGTGAGCGCGTAGGCAATTTCGTTCCATTTCCAGTAGCGGCGTTGTATTTCGTCCGGTATACAGAGCCACGGTCAATAGTGCATAAGCCATGAGATCGCCAGTAAGCGTAGGTTTCTCGTCCCAGATTGGCTTGATCGCTTGTTTTAACGCTTGAACAACGGCTTGCCGCTCTCGCTTGGTTAACGCAGTTTCGCCTTTGAGCTTTCTCTTAAGATTCGGGAATGGGTTCCTCGGGAAGGTTGCGGAATCGCCGGATTGAATCAAATTGAACAGACCTCGTCGACCGATGGCAACCAGTACGGGTTTTGCGTTCTGGTAGATGGTCCTTTGGGTTGAGATCCCGACACCTAAGCCCGTGAGATGAGAAAGAAATCCATCAATAATATCGCGATGCAGGTCTGCGAGGGTCAGATCACGTTCTAAGGCCGCCGAGCGCAGCATACAATATTCTAGAAAGTGCCTTAGTCCTGAAGTGCAATTTCCCGATATTGTACCTTTCGTTAAATTCCCATCCTGACCTGCAAGATATCTCTCGATTTGTCGTTGGCACGCGTAAGTTATGGGGTCGATTCCGACGTTATACCATCGAGAGAATTCGAAGCTTCTAGTGTTCGCTGTATTTCTTTCAAATGTTATTTTCGTTTTTTGCGGGGGAATAATGTTTGGAGGGATTATTGCATTCCCTGTGGCGTCGTGGCTATGTCCTGTCGCTGGGATTTCAAGGCTGGTTTTGCAGAAGACTTTACGCTTTCCCATCAAGAGCCTCCGCCATCGAGTTCAACTCATCGTCATATGCTAGGACTGCTTCATCGGCCAGTTCGTTTACTAGGTGCAGGTACACCATCGTCGTTTGAATTGAGCTGTGCCCAAGCTGTCTTTGAACAAAAACTAAAGGGTCTAAGCCGCTGGTTGGGTTACATTGCAGACTTGATAAGGTGTGGGTGGCGTAGGTATGCCGAAGCATGTGAGTATGAACGTTCAACTGCACTCGTTTTCCTAGTTCTCTAATCACGCGATTAAAGCTCTTTCCGCCATTGCCGTAGGGCTCTCCCATACGATTCAGGAATAACTGTCTATGGGGAGATTTGCTTAGCGATGCGCGTTCGCCTCGTACGTTTTCCACATAGTAGTAAAGTTCTCTCATGAGGTGGCGACTGACATACAATATTCGAGGAATACTACGTTTAGTGGTCATTCCGCTTCCGTCATGCGGATCTAGGTAGACGCGAAGGTTTCGCTCTGCTCGCCCAATCTCGTCAGGATTTCGCACATAAGAGAGCGGGAATGTAGTGATTTCCTCTCGACGCAAGCCTGTATGTAATGCGAGCCGAATCATCATGCGGTGATGCGGGTTATCGGCTGCATCGATAATTAGTTGCACCTCGCTCAGGCTTAAAAATTTTGGTAGTGACTTGGTTTTACGTGGCATGGCATCACTAACAGAGACTTTTCCTCCGCTTTTGTCGAGATGTTCCAGAAGTCCTGTTTTTCGTCTTGAGGTTCGTTCTTCGTAATTAAATGGTAGGTTTTTTACCCATTTTTCTTTAAAGGCGAACTCATAAAATTTGCAAATATATAAGAGGCGCTGGCGAATGGTATTTGACGATAGCTTGCAGTGATTTAGGCAGTAATCTCGGTATGCGTAAGTTAGACTTTTGGCTTCGCCACGATCGACGTCACGCCAATCTAGTTCATGGGCTTGGAGAAAACTAAAAAAATCGTAGATGGCGCGTCCCGTACTTGACCAAGATCGCTTAGACCCAATCGCACCTCGAAATAAATAATTCCGAAGGAACTGATTGGCAGGAACGCAACTATTCATTGTGTCCCACAGGAGGATTGGAAAACCTGGACACGGCAGGCCAGCGACAACAAAATCCTTTGTGGACCAAATGAGTTCCATTCTCATTCTCCCTCGTTGGATTCGGGATCTCGCTAGTAAGCGCAAGGCTCACCCTAATGATATGGAAATGTATTACAAGATTTAACTCTTGCAAGGGGTCAGAACACCGTGCATTCCTCCCTGGAAGTGCTTGGCTATAGCTTCACGGTTGGTGGGCATGAGGTCCAGACGACCAAGTTCAAGGTAGTTGCGGGAAAAGTCGCAGGAGGTGCAAGGATGCACAAGAAACAGCGGGGCATGACGCTTCTGGAAGTGTTGTTGGCAGTAGTCGTGGTGGCAGTGGGTATCTTGGCCTCGGCCGCCTTACAGTTTAAGGCATTGCAAGCCACCGACAGTGCGCGGCGGGAAGGGCAGTCAGCGTTGGCGGAGCACAGCGAACACGAGCAGAACCGGCCATGAAGCGCATGCAAGTTGGCTTCGGGTTGCTGGAGGTGATGCTGGCACTGGCGATCGGGCTTGTGGTGTTGGTGGCTGCCAGTCAGCTTTTTGTTTCCGCCCATCAAACATGGCGGCTTCAGGGTGCGGCGTTGCGCCTGCAGGATGACGCACGCTTGGCCTTGCTGCGCATGGCCCAAGATATCCGAATGGCTGGCATGTTTGGTTGCCTGCGGCTAAAACCCGGTGACTTCATAGACCCGCTTGCTCGGCAGGCATTCTCGCAGCCATTGGTGATTGGGGCGTCCAGCCTGGAATTGGTGGTCGCTGAGTCTTCGGGGTACACAGGAAAGCCGGACTGGACATTGTTGACGGACTGCCGTGAAGAAGCCGTCGTCTTCCAAGGTCCTCCTTCGCAAACGGGTACGGTCATGACCGTGCGAATCACCCGTCATCGTTACGAGCTGCGCGGTTCAATCCTCTATTTCACACGGGGCAAAAACTCACAAGCGCAGCCGCTCGCCAGCCATGTGAGTGAGATGCAGGTGACGCAGGTTGATGCGCCCGAGGGGGGACGGGTGGACCTGCAACTGACGTTGTTTGAACCGACACTGCAACTTGAGCAGCGCCATGAACTGAGCGTGGCACTGCGCAATCCGGTATCCATTCCATGAAGCATCAGCGCGGTATCGTACTGCTGCTGGCGCTGGTGTTCAGCATGCTGCTGGCCTTGCTTGCAGCTTCAGCCCTACGTGATGCACTGGTCGAAACGCGCATGACCGGCGCCATGAGTGATGGACTGCTGGCATTCGAACAAGCGGAGATCGTGCTGCAGGCCGGTGCCAAAGAACTGCAGCGTTCCCCTCCCGAGAAGTGCAACGACTGCCTACCACCATCACGTCCACACGACCTGCAAGGCCAGTGGCAGAAGATCAAGGACGGCTACTTTCACCTGCAGAACCTGGGTGAAACCGATCGAGCTGCACATATGCCCGAGGGTGAACGGGTCACCCTGTACCGCGTAACAGCCGTCAGCCAACAACTGGCAGCCCGCCAGGTCCTGGAGGCCGTCTATGCCATCCCAACCGCTCAACCACAAGCTCCCCAGCGCATCCTCTGGCGACAAAGACTGAGGCAGGACTGACATGCAGCAAGGTATGACCCTGATCGAGATGTTGATTGTCGTGGCCGTGACCGGCATTCTGGCAGCCATTGCCTACCCCAGTTACAGCGACCAGCTCAGGCGAGCCGCACGCAGCGAAGTGGTTGGCCTGCTGCATGACGCTGCCCTGCGCCTGGAGCGCCATCGCGTGCGCACCGGCCAGTACGCCGAGGGCGACCCACAGCTGCCCACCGGCAACCGCCACTACCGCCTGCAGGCCCAACGCGACAGCGACACCTTCACGCTGATCGCCCGCCGTCTGCCCCAAGGCCTGATGGCCGATGACCGCTGTGGCGATTTCCAGCTCGACCAGGCCGGTGTGCAGCGCAATCCGGGCGCCATGCAAAGCAGCGAGCGCTGCTGGGGAAGCTGAAGGTTGAATGATGCCCAGGCATCGCGGATTTACTTCAGGTGTTGGATCGACAGATGAGCAAGCAAGTAGTGGTGGTCGGCGGCGGGGTGATCGGCCTGCTGACCGCGTTCAACCTGGCGGCGAAGGTAGGCCAGGTGGTGGTGTGTGATCAGGGCGAAGTTGGCCGCGAGTCTTCCTGGGCTGGTGGCGGCATCGTTTCGCCGCTGTACCCCTGGCGCTACAGCCCGGCGGTGACCGCACTGGCGCATTGGTCGCAGGATTTTTATCCACAGCTGGGCGAACGCCTGTTCGCCAGCACTGGCCTCGATCCGGAGGTACACACCACTGGCCTGTACTGGCTCGATCTGGATGACGAAGCCGAGGCGCTGGCCTGGGCCGAGCGTGAGCGCAGGCCGCTCAGCGCTGTGGATATCTCCGCCGCCTACGATGCGGTGCCGGTGCTTGGCCCGGGTTTCAAGCACGCGATCTTCATGGCCGGTGTGGCCAACGTGCGTAACCCTCGCTTGGTGAAGTCGCTCAAGGCTGCGTTGCTGGCACTGCCCAACGTGACCTTGCGTGAGCACTGCCAGGTCAGTGGCTTCGTTCATCAGAACGGGCGCGTGACTGGCGTACAGACGGCTGACGGTGTGCTCTCGGCAGATGAAGTGGTGCTCAGCGCTGGCGCCTGGAGCGGCGACCTGCTGCGCACCCTGGGGCTCGAATTGCCGGTCGAGCCGGTGAAGGGTCAGATGATCCTGTTCAAGTGCGCTGAGGACTTCCTGCCGAGCATGGTGCTGGCCAAGGGTCGGTACGCGATCCCGCGTCGTGACGGGCACATCCTGGTGGGTAGTACGCTGGAGCATGCCGGTTACGACAAGACCCCGACAGAGGACGCGCTGGCCAGCCTCAAGGCTTCGGCCATCGAACTGCTGCCGGAGCTCAAGGATGCCACGGTGGTTGGGCACTGGGCCGGACTGCGGCCTGGCTCGCCGGAAGGCATTCCTTACATCGGGCCGGTGCCGGGGCATGAAGGTCTGTGGCTGAACTGCGGGCATTACCGCAACGGATTGGTGCTGGCGCCGGCTTCGTGTCAGCTGTTCAGCGACCTGCTGACCGGGGCCGACCCGATCATTGATCCGGCGCCGTATGCGCCAGCGGGCCGTTTGGGCTGAGGGCCTCTTCGCGGGTAAACCCGCTCCTACAGGGATCTCACAGATCTGTGTGGGAGCGGGTTTACCCGCGAAAGGGCCTGAACAGGGATAGCCTCAGCCTTACCGCCCAGGCCCTTGCTGCAAATGTGCCTGGCTGCAATACCAGTCATTCCCCTGCTGCAGCGCCCGGTCGTCGGGCAGGTGCACGCCGCAGTGGGCGCAGCGCACCATCTTCAGTGGCGCGTCGAGCTTCGGCTCGGAGTGCGACTGCTGGCTGACTTTGAACTTGCGCCACAGCCAGAACGCGGCGGCGATCAGGGCGATCCAGAAAAGTAGGCGAACCATGGTGTCCAGCTTGTTGGTTGTAGAAGCCGACAGTCTAGGACGCGGCCATAAAAAAAGGGAGGTCTCAGACCTCCCTTTCTCATAGTGCTTGGATCAGTCAAACAGACCAAAGGTCATGTAGCTGAACCACGAGCGGTCTTTTTCAGCTTCCTTCGGGCCTGCCGGGACGATCGGGTCACCGTTCTCGTCCTTCGGCAGCAGCTCTTGCGGCATCTCGTCGCGCGCATCCTGGAACTGCTTGACCACGTCCTGGTTGGCGCGGGTTTCACCCGGCGGCAGTGGAGTTTCGGTCTCGATCAGGCCCAGGGTGGCCTTGGACAGCCAGCCGCGGCCGTCAGACTCGGTCTGCTTGGGCTGGAACTGGCCATCGACCAGGCTAGGGTGGTCCGGGTAGTTGAGCTTGAGGGTTTCCAGGCTGGTGGCCGCCAGCTCGTCCAGGTGCATCTTCTGGTACGACTCGACCATCACCGCCAGGCCGTCGCCGACCGATGGGGTTTCCTGGAAGTTCTCGACCACGTAGCGACCACGGTTGGCTGCAGCCACGTAGGCCTGGCGGCTCAGGTAGTAGTCGGCCACGTGAATTTCGTAGGAAGCCAGCAGGTTGCGCAGGTAGATCATGCGCTGCTTGGCGTCCGGCGAGTAGCGGCTGTTGGGGAAGCGGCTGGTGAGCTGGGCGAACTCGTTGTACGAGTCGCGGGCGGCACCCGGGTCACGCTTGGTCATGTCCAGCGGCAGGAAACGCGCCAGCAGGCCACGGTCCTGGTCGAACGAGGTCAGGCCCTTGAGGTAGTAGGCGTAGTCGACGTTCGGGTGCTGCGGGTGCAGGCGAATGAAGCGCTCGGCAGCCGATTTGGCAGCCTCAGGCTCGGAGTTCTTGTAGTTGGCGTAGATCAGCTCGAGCTGCGCCTGGTCGGCGTAGCGGCCGAACGGGTAGCGCGACTCCAGGGCCTTGAGCTTGTTCACGGCGCTGGTATAGCTGGAGTTGTCCAGGTCAGCCTGAGCCTGCTGATACAGCTCGGCCTCACTGAGGTTCTCGTCAATGACTTCCTTATTGGAGGAACAGGCCGCGGTGAGCCCGAGGATGGCGATCAGCAGCAGGTGTTTCACTTGCATGGCGGCTTGCGTCCCTTTGACGGCCGCTGTCTTGGGCGGTGCCGTCCTGTTATGATGAGCGCCCCGGCCAACCCCGGGACAAAAGAAGCCGTATTTAACCACAAGCTCGCAGCCGAAACCAAAGGCTGTGCGCCCGCCGAATCGAGCATGTCCGAGATCATTCAACTTAGCGCAGAGGTCCCGTCCGAACTGGGCGGTCAACGCCTCGACCAGGTCGCCGCCCAATTGTTCGCCGAGTATTCGCGTTCGCGGCTTACTTCGTGGATCAAAGAGGGCCGCCTGACGGTCGATGGCGCGGTCGTGCGCCCTCGGGACCCCGTCCATGGTGGTTCGCAGCTTATCCTGGAGGCCGAGCAAGAGGCCCAGGGTGAGTGGGTCGCAGAAGATATCGAACTGGATATCGTCTACGAAGACGACCACATCATGGTGATCAACAAGCCTGCGGGGCTGGTTGTGCACCCGGCCGCCGGGCATGCCAGCGGTACGCTGCTCAATGCGCTGCTGCACCACGTGCCAGACATCATCAACGTGCCGCGCGCCGGTATCGTTCACCGCCTGGACAAGGACACCACCGGTCTGATGGTGGTGGCCAAGACCCTGCAGGCGCAGACCAAGCTGGTCGAGCAGTTGCAGAGCCGCACAGTCAGCCGCATCTACGAATGCATCGTGGTTGGGGTGGTGATCGCCGGCGGCAAGATCGACGCTCCGATCGGTCGTCACGGTGGGCTGCGCCAGCGCATGGCGGTGACTGACGGCGGTAAGCCCGCAGTCAGCCACTACCGGGTGCTCAAGCGCTTCCGTTCGCACACCCATGTGCGGGTCAAGCTGGAAACCGGTCGTACTCACCAGATCCGCGTGCACATGGCGCATGTCGGTTATCCGCTGGTCGGCGACCAGACGTACGGTGTGCGTTTCCGTATTCCGCCGGCAGCCAGCCCAACCATGGTCGAGGCGGTCAAGAACTTCCCGCGCCAGGCGCTGCATGCGCGGTTCCTGGCGTTGGTCCACCCGATCACCGGTGAGAAGATGAAGTGGGAGTCGCCTCTGCCGGACGACTTCGTCTGGTTGCTGTCGCTGCTCAACCAGGACCGCGAGAGCTTTATCGGATGAACGGTCTGACGCAGTCGCTGCTGATCCCCGACTGGCCAGCCCCGGCCTCGGTTTGCGCCTGCGTCACTACCCGTGAGGGTGGCGTCAGCCTGCCGCCCTACGAATCCTTCAATCTCGGTGACCACGTCGGCGATGACCCGGTCGCGGTCACCGAGAACCGCCGTCGCCTCAGCGACGAATTCACCATCCAGCCAGCCTGGCTCAAGCAGGTGCATGGCCTGGTGGTGGCGGATGCCGACCCGGCCGTGGTGGCCGAGGCCGATGCCAGCTGGACCGACCAGCCGGGCATTGCCTGCACCGTGATGACTGCCGATTGCCTGCCGGCGCTGTTCTGCGACCGCGCCGGTACTCGCGTTGCGGCAGCCCATGCGGGCTGGCGCGGGCTGGCGGGCGGCGTGCTCGAGGCCACCCTCGATCGCCTGGCGTTGGCGCCTGAAGAGGTGCTGGTGTGGCTCGGGCCGGCCATCGGCCCCAAGGCCTTCGAAGTGGGGCAGGAAGTGCGCGATGCCTTTACTGCCGTGCATCCTGAAGCGGCCAGGGCTTTCGTCGACGGCGAACGGCCGGGCAAGTTGATGGCGGATATCTACGAGCTGGCGCGCATTCGCCTGGCGGCGCGTGGGGTGACGGCTGTTTATGGCGGTGGTTACTGCACGGTCAGTGATGCCCGCTTCTTCTCCTATCGTCGTACCCCTCAAGGTGGGCGCTTCGCCTCGCTGGTCTGGTTGGCCCCGCGCTAATCCAGAAAGCTGACCCCGGTCAACCCCGCTACGCTTGAATCTTCCAGAATCAGCCTTATCTATAAGGTCATCTCAGGCAGGTTTCTTCATAAACAGGCGCTGTCCATCGCTCCGACCTGCCCTTTAAAGGAAGGTACACCATGCGAATAGACCGTTTGACCAGCAAGCTCCAGCTTGCAATATCCGATGCCCAATCCCTGGCCGTTGGCATGGACCACCCAGCCATCGAGCCCGTGCACCTGTTGCAGGCACTGCTCGAACAGCAGGGCGGTTCGATCAAGCCGCTGCTGATGCAGGTTGGCTTCGACATCAACAACCTGCGCCAGGCGTTGGTGAAAGAACTCGACCAGTTGCCGAAAATCCAGAACCCCACTGGCGACGTGAACATGTCACAGGACCTGGCGCGCCTGCTCAACCAGGCTGATCGCCTGGCCCAGCAGAAGGGCGACCAGTTCATTTCCAGCGAACTGGTGGTGCTCGCCGCCATGGACGAGAACAGCAAGCTCGGCAAGCTGTTGCTCAGTCAGGGCGTGACCAAGAAGGCCCTGGAAAACGCCATCAACAACCTGCGCGGCGGTGCGGCGGTGAATGACGCCAACGCCGAAGAATCGCGTCAGGCGCTGGACAAGTACACCGTCGACCTGACCAAGCGCGCCGAAGAAGGCAAGCTCGACCCGGTGATCGGCCGTGACGACGAAATCCGCCGCACCGTGCAGGTGCTGCAGCGTCGCACCAAGAACAATCCGGTGCTGATCGGTGAGCCTGGCGTGGGTAAAACCGCCATCGCCGAAGGCTTGGCCCAGCGCATCATCAACGGCGAAGTGCCTGACGGCCTGAAAGGCAAGCGCCTGCTGGCGCTGGACATGGGCGCGCTGATCGCCGGTGCCAAGTACCGCGGCGAGTTCGAAGAGCGCCTCAAAGGCCTGCTTAACGAGCTGTCCAAACAGGAAGGCCAGATCATCCTGTTCATCGACGAACTGCACACCATGGTCGGCGCCGGCAAAGGCGAGGGCGCCATGGACGCTGGCAACATGCTCAAGCCGGCCCTGGCCCGTGGCGAGCTGCACTGCGTTGGCGCCACCACGCTCAACGAATACCGCCAGTTCATCGAGAAGGACGCGGCGCTGGAGCGGCGCTTCCAGAAAGTGCTGGTGGAAGAGCCGAGCGAGGAAGACACCATCGCCATCCTGCGTGGCCTGAAAGAGCGCTATGAAGTGCACCACAAGGTGGCCATCACCGACGGTGCGATCATTGCCGCAGCCAAGCTCAGCCACCGCTACATCACCGACCGCCAGCTGCCGGACAAGGCCATCGACCTGATTGACGAAGCGGCCAGCCGCATCCGCATGGAGATCGACTCCAAGCCGGAAGTGCTCGACCGCCTCGACCGTCGCCTGATCCAGCTGAAGGTGGAATCCCAGGCGCTGAAGAAGGAAGAAGACGAAGCGGCGAAGAAGCGCCTCGAGAAGCTCACCGAGGAAATCGAGCGGCTGGAGCGCGAGTATTCCGACCTGGAAGAAATCTGGGCGTCGGAAAAAGCCGAAGTGCAGGGCTCGGCACAGATCCAGCAAAAGATCGAGCAGGCCCGACAGGAGCTGGAAAGCGCCCGTCGCAAAGGTGACCTGAGCCGCATGGCCGAGCTGCAGTACGGGGTGATCCCGGACCTGGAACGCAGCCTGCAGATGGTCGACCAGCACGGCAAGACCGAGAACCAGTTGCTGCGCAACAAGGTCACCGAGGAGGAGATCGCCGAAGTGGTGTCCAAGTGGACCGGCATCCCGGTGGCGAAGATGCTCGAAGGCGAGCGCGAGAAGCTGCTGAAGATGGAAGAACTGCTGCACCAGCGGGTGATCGGCCAGGGCGAGGCGGTGACCGCAGTTGCCAACGCCGTGCGCCGTTCGCGTGCCGGGCTGTCCGACCCGAACCGGCCAAGTGGTTCGTTCCTGTTCCTTGGCCCGACCGGCGTGGGCAAGACCGAGCTGTGCAAGGCGCTGGCCGAGTTCCTGTTCGACACCGAAGAGGCCATGGTGCGCATCGACATGTCCGAGTTCATGGAGAAACACTCCGTGGCTCGCCTGATCGGTGCCCCGCCAGGCTACGTCGGTTATGAAGAGGGCGGTTACCTGACCGAGGCCGTGCGCCGCAAGCCGTACTCGGTGGTGCTGCTGGATGAGGTGGAGAAGGCTCACCCGGATGTGTTCAACGTGCTGCTGCAGGTGCTGGAAGATGGCCGCCTGACTGACAGTCATGGCCGCACCGTGGACTTCCGCAACACGGTGATCGTGATGACCTCCAACCTGGGCTCGGCGCAGATACAGGAGCTGGTGGGGGATCGCGAGGCGCAGCGTGCGGCGGTGATGGACGCAGTGGGTTCGCACTTCCGTCCGGAATTTATCAACCGGATCGACGAAGTGGTGGTGTTCGAGCCGCTGGGCCGCGAGCAGATCGCCGGTATCACCGAGATCCAGCTTGGCCGCCTGCGCAGCCGCCTGCTCGAACGCGAACTGTCGCTGAGCCTGAGCCCAGAGGCCTTGGACAAGTTGATCGCCGTGGGTTACGACCCGGTGTACGGTGCACGGCCGCTGAAGCGGGCGATTCAGCGCTGGATCGAAAACCCGCTGGCGCAGCTGATCCTGGCTGGCAAGTTCATCCCAGGGACGGCGATTACTGCCAAGGTGGAAGGCGACGAAATCGTCTTTGCCTGATTGCAGTTGTGAACAGCCCCGCTTCGGCGGGGCTTTTTTGCGTCTTCCTGTGGCCTCTTCGCGGGGCGAGCCAGCAAATCCGGGGCTTTCCGGGCATGTGGGATAACTTGCTGAAATTTTTGAAATTTCTGCTTGCATCAAAAAACGAGTGCCCCTAATATACGCCGCGTTGTCAGGCACTAAGCGAATCACCAGCAACATGGGTGACCGCAAAACAACTTACAAATCAGTAAGTTGAATGAAAAAAAGTGGTTGACAAGCAAAACGAAGAATGTAGAATAGCCGGCCTCAGCAGCGACAAAGCGAAAGCAGAGAAGCTAAAGAGTCCGAAGCGAACACAGCCTTCGGAGTAGCAGTGAAGTAAGTTGTACCGAAGTTCAGTTCCGCGATAGCTCAGTCGGTAGAGCAAATGACTGTTAATCATTGGGTCCCTGGTTCGAGTCCAGGTCGCGGAGCCAATCTCGGGGTGTAGCGCAGTCCGGTAGCGCGCCTGCTTTGGGAGCAGGATGTCAGGAGTTCGAATCCCCTCACCCCGACCATTTTCCGGGTCGTTAGCTCAGTTGGTAGAGCAGTTGGCTTTTAACCAATTGGTCGTAGGTTCGAATCCTACACGACCCACCATGTAAAAAGGGGCATCTCGATCGAGGTGCCCTTTTTTTTAAGCAAGACCTCGGGGTGTAGCGCAGTCCGGTAGCGCGCCTGCTTTGGGAGCAGGATGTCAGGAGTTCGAATCCCCTCACCCCGACCATTTTTGGGTCGTTAGCTCAGTTGGTAGAGCAGTTGGCTTTTAACCAATTGGTCGTAGGTTCGAATCCTACACGACCCACCATGAACAAAGGGCATCTCGCATGAGATGCCCTTTTTCTTTGGCCTCGGAAAAGCAGGCAAAAAGAAGGGCCGCCCAGGCGACCCTTCATCTTCGATCAGTGCAGCTTCAATCGCGGCTCAGTGCCCCGACCAATCTTGCTACCCAGCATCATCAACGCCGTACGGAAGAACCCATACAGCGCCATCTGGTGCATGCGGTACAGCGACACGTAGAACATCCGCGCCAGCCAGCCCTCCAGCTTCACGCTGCCCATCAGGTTACCCATCAGGTTGCCCACCGCCGAGAAGCGCGACAGCGACACCAGCGAGCCGTAGTCCTTGTATTCGTAAGTCGGCAGTGCCTTGTTCTCCAGTCGCGCCTTCAGGCTCTGCGCCAGCATCGAAGCCTGCTGGTGCGCGGCCTGGGCCCGTGGTGGCACGTTGCGGTCGCTACCCGGTTGCGGGCAGGCGGCGCAGTCACCGAAGGCGAAGATGTTGTCGTCGCGGGTGGTCTGCAGGGTAGGGCGCACCACCAGCTGGTTGATGCGGTTGGTTTCCAGGCCGTCGATATCCTTGAGGAAGCCCGGTGCACGGATACCCGCCGCCCACACCTTGAGGCTGGCCTGGATCACTTCACCGTCTTTGGTCTTCAGGCCATCTTCGGTCACTTCACTGACGGCCGCGTTGGTCATCACCTTCACCCCGAGTTTTTCCAGGGTCTTGTGCACCGGCACGCTGATACGCTCCGGCAGCGCAGGCAGCACGCGCGGGCCAGCCTCGATGATGGTGATGTGCATGTCCTTGGGCTGGATGCGGTCCAGGCCATAGGCTGCCAGTTCGTGGGCGGCGTGGTGCAGCTCTGCCGCCAGTTCCACACCGGTGGCACCGGCGCCGACGATGGCCACGCTGATCTGCTCGCTGGCCACGTCACCGGCGTGGGCACGCAGGTAGTGGTTCAGCAGCTGCTGGTGGAACCGCTCGGCCTGCTTGCGGGTATCGAGGAACAGGCAGTGCTGCGCAGCACCCAGGGTGCCGAAGTCGTTGGTGTTCGAACCCACGGCGATGACCAGGGTGTCGTAGCCCAGGGTGCGCGCAGGCAGCAACTCGCGGCCCTCTTCATCGAGGGTGGCGGCCAGTTGGATCTGCTTGCCTTCACGGTCCAGGCCGCTCATGCGCCCCAGCTGGAAGTTGAAGTGGTTCCACTTGGCCTGGGCCACGTAGTTCAGTTCGTCTTCCGAGGAGTTCAGCGAGCCGGCGGCCACTTCGTGCAGCAGGGGTTTCCAGATGTGCGTGAGGTTGGCGTCGACCAGGGTGATCTCGGCCTGCTTGCGCTTGCCCAGGCTTTTACCCAGGCGGGTCGCCAGTTCCAGGCCGCCGGCGCCGCCGCCGACAATCACGATGCGATGAGTCATGGGGATATCTCATAAGGTTTACGGAATTCGTGGCCCCAGGGGCCGGCCGCAAACTGCACGAGGGGAGGGCGAGCGCAAGGCAGCTCATAGCACCAGTCCACTCAGCAGACGGCTGATGAGACCCAACCCGATGGTCACGGCCAATACCAGCACAAGGAGCAGCCAGGGCCGGAAAGGCCGGCGCTCGACTTGGTGCTGGGGGGCTCGCAGATACTCATCGACACGACGCTGATCTTCCGGGTTCAGGCGACTGGTCATGGTGGGCCTCGTCAGGTAGACGTTTGTGACTGCCCGAACGCCACAGCGTTCAGGCAAGCGCTTCAAACAAATGATAATGCTTTCTATCCCTGGCGCCGAGTTTACGCCATCGCAATGACTCTCGGCAGTGGATCAAAGACTGATGCCCACGTCGAAGACGATACTGCGCCCCAGGTTGCCGCGCAGAAAGTCCGGCGCATCGGGGTGGGCGAACAGCACCCGGGCGAATGTCGGCCCGACCAGCGACAGCGAGCGCCAGCCCTGGCGCAGGTATTCGGTGGGCGGCGGGAAGTGGGTGTTTAGGTCGAGCACTTCGCGCTTGAGGCTGGCGAAAGCGATGATGTCCAGCTCGCTCAGGTCCAGCCCGCGCTCGCGGTAGTTGTGCGCCTTTTTGCGCAGGGTCGGCGCCAGGCGCCCAAGCAGCTCGGCGGCGGCGATGCGCCGGGGGCGGGCTTCGCGGCGCACCAGTTGGGCCAGGGAAAAGGCACTGCGCCGGCGCTGCAGCTCTTCTCGCCACTCGTCGTTGAGGCGGCGGCCTTCGTCGAGCACGAAAAACACCTCGAATGCCGCATCACGGAACAGCACGTCTGGTGGTTCCTGGCCGGCTGGGGTGAAGTCCTCGCTGCGATAGGGGATGTTCAACCCTTGCAACAGGCGCTGGCACACCCATCGCTCCCGCTCCCACTTGCGGGCGTTGGAGAGAAAGGCATTGGCTTGTTCGGCCTGGATGGTAAGCAGGCGCAGGTAGTCTGAGTCATCCATGGGAACAAGCTTAGCCGCTAATCGATGACGGTAAGATGCTGTTTGGGCGTGGGAATCAGGCCAATGTCGACCACTGCTGCAGCAGCCCGACCAGATGCACCACGCCGAACCCCAGGCAGATCAGCGAACTGATCACGATGAAGCGCTTGCTGCGGCCAGTGCCAGCCAGTAATAGCGGGCCCAACAGGCCGCGTGCGAGGTACACCAGGGTGATCAGGCAGATGACCGGCAGCAGCAGGGGCAAGCGCCCGAGCAGGCCGGCGGCCGACAGCGCATAGGCTGACCATACCAGCAGTACCCCGGCGATGGCTGCGGTGATGAGCGCTGGGTAGCGGTGGCCTTTTTCAGCCGCCACCGCCAGGCGTTCGCCCGCACCGAACAGGCGATACCAGCGCGGGCCGACGACGATGATGGCCAGGTGCAGCAGGCCGGCGACCGCGCTGAGCGCAGCCCCAAGCAATAGAGGTTGGTTGAGTCCTTCAGCCATGGTGGATGCCTCCTGCATCAAAAGTGCACCCAGCCTACCGCAGCCGGGCGTCGGCGAGAATCGGTGTAGACTCAGGTTTATCCACAGGCCAGACAGGGGTATTGCTCGGGTGATCAGCGCGCAGGTGTTATCCACAACCAGCCTTGCCCTGGGTTGGCTCGGTTATGTGCCCTTGCTGATCTGGGCCGCCAGCCGCACACGATGGGTGGAGCTGGTGACCGACCGGCGCCGCCAGCACCTGCTGTTCGGCACGGTGTTCTGCCTGTTTGCCCTGTGGCTGGTCAGGCGCGATTTCGATACGGGTGTGTCGTATCACTTCATCGGCATGACGGCGGTGACCTTGCTGCTGGACTGGCCGCTGGCCGTTCTGGGCGGGGTCCTCGCCCAGCTCGGTTTGCTGGCGCTGGGCCGACAGGACCTCGCAGCGCTTGGGGTCAACGGATTACTGCTGGTGGGGTTGCCGGTGCTGATTACCGAGGTGTGCGCGATCCTGGTCGAGCGGGCGCAGCCGCGAAACCTGTTCGTCTATATCTTCTGTTCGGGGTTCTTTCCCGCTGCGCTGACAGTGCTGATTTGCGTGCCGGTGGCGCTGGGAGTGCTATGGCTGGATGGTCGCTTTGCGATGCCGGAGTGGCTCAGCGACTTTATCGGCTACCTGTGGTTGATGATGTTCCCGGAGGCGTTCATCAACGGCATGGTGATCAGTGCGCTGGTGGTGTTTTGCCCGGAGTGGCTGGAGACGTTCAACCGAACACGGTATCTGCAGGCGCCTTGGAAGGATGACGAGCGCTGAGAACTGTATTGGCTGCACCGGCCCCTTCGCGGGACAAGCCCGCTCCTACAGGCGATCGCGTTCCCTTGTAGGAGTCCACCCGCCGCTAGTCGCCGCGCTGTCGCGCAGCAAACTGGTATGCGCATGGCCTGCATTGAGCGCTGAGGCATGAAATGGACAAAGCAAAAGGCGGCTGCCCGTAGGGCAGCCGCCTTTTGCTTTGTTAGGATCTAAGGGCGCGGGACAGAGGCCGTAACCCGCATTGGTGTCATCAGCACCCGCGTAGGAGAGTGGCCCGCACGGCATCGGCGTGGAGTCCATGTAGGCACCACCGTCAGGTGATGACCACGTATGAGAGAGTGAACCTTTCGCCGCCGTGTGCCCCGCGCGCCCATTATCCTGCTAGGAATACTCATGGCGCGCAAGCAGGCCAAGCAACGTTTTCAACTTGTTCATCCACATTGTGCTGGCATTGACATCGGTAGCCGCGAGCATTGGGTTGCAGCCAGTAAGGATCATGAGCCCATCGTGCGCAGCTTCGCCACGTTCACGCACGACCTCAACCAGTTGGCCGACTGGCTTTCTGAAATGGGAGTCGAGGTCGTTGCTATGGAGGCAACCGGGGTCTACTGGATTCCCTTGTTTGAACTCCTTGATGCCCGTGGCTTCAATGTTTACCTGGTTAACTCGCGGTCCACCCGGCAGATTTCCGGGCGCAAATCGGATGTGCTCGACTGTCAGTGGATTTGGCAGTTGATGAGCCATGGATTGCTCCGAGGAGCATTCCGCCCATCTGAATCGATTTGCACCTTGCGTGCGCTGGTTCGCCAACGGGCCAATAAAGTCCGCGATCAGGCGCAAGCATTGAATCGTATTCAGAAAGCGCTCACCCAGATGAACATCCAGCTTGCCAATGTCATCAGTGACATCTCTGGGGTCACGGGAATGAGGATTCTGCGAGCGATCATTGACGGCGAACGCGATCCACAGATACTGGCAGGGATGATTGATCGTCGCATCAAGGCAACTCCAGAAACTGTTGCTCGCAGTCTGCACGGCAACTGGCGCTTGGAACATCTCCATGCACTAGCGCAGGAGGTGGAGGCTTACGACTTTCTGGAACAGCAAATCGCTGATAACGATGAGGCGATTAGCGGTGTTCTAGCACTACTGCCTGTGCGACAAGAGAAGCCACAGCCATCGCGCAAAGTGCTGCGCAGCCCACACCGATCTGCTGCTGCTCAGACCGCATTGCATCAAGCCGTCTGGAAAGTGATGGGCGTTGATTTGACCGCCATTCCCACGATCGGCGTGGATACCGCGTTGGTCATTGCGAGTGAGATCGGCCCAGATCTCAGCCGCTTTCCTAGTTCACAGCACTTCTGTTCCTGGCTGGGTTTGGCACCGCCCACTCGCATCTCCGGCGGCCGACAGCTATCGGGATCAGGCCCTAAAGTAATCAATCGTGCTGCGCAGGCACTGAAGCAGGCCGCGTCCAACGCCAGAAACGACAAGAGCTTTATCGGTGCCAGTCATCGCGCCCGTCTTTCGCGAATGGACACGAGCTGTGCGATCAAGGCCACAGCGCATCAGGTTGCACGGTTGATATATGCGATGGTAACCAGAGGCCAAGCCTACGCAGAGAAAGGCATTGAAGAATTTGAAGAGCGAAGCAAGGGCAGGCAGCTCCGGGCCTTGCTGCGCAAGGCCCGGAAACTGGGTCTGGAACTGGTAGAGGCCGCTTGATTTTAATGCTTATAAAAACAATGAGTTATTTTATGTTTGATGAGAGCGGGCTTGCCCCGCGAAGAGGCTAGTACAGGCCATTGAAAGTCAGCTCAGTGCCGCGGCTCCAGCTCCCCGGAAAACAGCTCATCCTCGGCCTCCGGCGCCACCGGAATCTTGTGCTCCTCGGCCGCCCAGGCGCCCAGGTCAATCAGCTTGCAACGATCGGAACAGAATGGCCGGAACGCGTTCTTCTCGTTCCATTCCACAGGTGCGCCACAGGTCGGGCAATCGACGGTCAATGGCTGGCTCATGGCTGGCCTCCTCGTAAAGTCAGGTAAAAGTGGTGCAGGCGGTCAATCTGCTCGTACAGTGCGGCCAAATTGCCGTCATTGACCACCACATCGTCGGCATGGCCCAGGCGCTCCTCACGGGCCAGCTGGGCCTTGAGAATGGCCTGCACCTGCTCAGGGCTGGTGTTGTCACGTGCCAGGGTACGCGCCACCTGCAGCTCCTGCGGCACATCGATCACCAGCACGCGCTGGACCTTCTGATGCTGGCCCGACTCGATCAGCAGCGGTGACACGTACACCGCATAGGGTGATTCAGCCTTGGCCAGGTAGCTGAAGATCTCCTGCCCGATCAACGGGTGCAGCAGTTGCTCCAGCCATTTGCGCTGCGCCGGGTCGGCGAAGATCAGCTGGCGCAAGGCCGCACGATCAAGTTGGCCATCGTCCAGCAGCACACCAGGGCCGAAGCGCTCGACGATGCTCGCCAATGCCGGGCGGCCGGGCTCGACCACCCAGCGTGCCGCCTGGTCGGCGTCGACCAGGTGCACGCCAAGTTCGACGAAGCGCTCGGCGGCGGCGCTCTTGCCGCTGCCGATGCCGCCGGTCAGCCCGAGAATCCAGGGGGTGAAGGCCTTGGTGGTCATCACATTCCAAACAGATGCAGGTAGAAGGCGTATATTTCATCACTCCAGAGCACAGCAATCCACCCCGCAATGGCCAGATAAGGGCCAAAGGGTATGGCTGCGCCGACGGATTGCCTTCGCACGCGCAGCAGGCACAGGCCCGCCAACACGCCGATCACCGATGACAGCAGCAACGTCACCGGCAACACCTGCCAGCCGCCCCAGGCACCGATCAGCGCCAGCAACTTGAAGTCGCCATAGCCCATGCCCTCCTTGCCGGTGATCAGCTTGAACACCCAGTACACCGACCACAGGCTCAGGTACCCGGCCACCGCGCCCCACAGTGCATCGGACAACGGCACCACAGTGTCGAATGCGTTGACGATCAAGCCCAGCCACAGCGTCGGCAGCACGATGACATCCGGCAGAATCTGCTGGTCATGGTCGATCAGGCTCAGCGCCAGCAGGCTCCAGGTCAGCAGCAGCAGGGCCAGCGCTTCGATGCCCGCACCGGAATGCCAGGCCACCACCATCGAAAACAGCGCACAGGCCAGCTCGACCAGTGGATAACGCGCACTGATCGGCTGCTTGCACGCCGAGCAGCGCCCGCGCAATGCCAGGTAACTCAGTACGGGAATGTTCTCCCAGGCGCGGATCGCGTGGTTGCAATGCGGGCAGTGGGAGGCGGGCAGCGAGAGGTTGAAGCGCTCGTGCTCGGTAGCCGGCAGGCCCAGCACCTCTTGCGCCTCGCGCTGCCACTCGCGCTCGAGCATGATCGGCAGGCGATGCACCACTACGTTGAGGAAACTGCCCACCAACAGGCCGAGCACAGCCGCCAGGGTAATGAAGTACGCCGGCTGCTCGGCCAGCAAAGTCCATGAAGTCATGTTCAGATCAAGCTACCCAACTGGAAGATCGGCAGGTACATCGCCACCACCAGGCCACCGACCAGCAAGCCCAGGATCAGTACGATGGCCGGCTCCAGCAGGCTGGTCAACTGGTCCAGCGTCTGGCTGACCTGTTCCTCGTAATGGCTGGCGGATTTCTCCAGCATCTGGTCCAGCGTGCCGCTGGATTCACCGATGGCGGTGAGTTGTACCAACAATGGCGGAAACAGCGGTTCAATCGCCATCGCCTGATTCAGCGTCTGCCCGTTGGCCATTCCCTGGCGCAAGCGCTGCACCGCCTGCTCGTGCAGGTCATCGCCGCAAGCTTTGGCCACGGTGACCAGCGCATCCAATAACGGCACACCGGCAGCATAGGACGTGGCCAAGGTACGGGCGAAACGCGCCAGGGCCGCCTGACTCAACAGCTTGCCAAACACAGGTAGACGCAGGGCCTGTGCAGTTATCCACAGGCGTGCTGGCGCATGCTTCTGATACAGCCGAGTCACGGCAAATCCCAGGGCAAGTCCGGTTATCAACAGCAGCGGCGCATAACGCCCCAGCCCTGTGGACAAGTTGATCACCCACTGCGTGAAGGCCGGCAACGCTGCATCGAAACCGGCAAACAGGCTCTCGAAACGCGGAATCACCTCCAGCAACAACACCGCCGAAACGCCCAACCCAGTCAGCAACAGCAGCAACGGATAGAGCATCGCCTTGCGCACGCGTTTACGCAGCACCTGGCGCTGCTCCAGCATCCCCGCCAGTTGTTCCAGCTGCCGGTCGAGCGTGCCGGATTGCTCGCCCACGCGAATTAGGTTGCAGTACAACCCATCGAACCACGCCGGATGCCGCTGCAGCGCATCCGCCAGCCCCAGGCCCGAGGCCACATCCCGTTTCAATTTATCCAGCAAGGTAGCCTGCGCTGCACTGCAACCACTGCGCCCCATCACCTCGAAGGCCTGCAACAACGGCACCCCGGCCTTGAGCAAGGTCGCCAGCTGCCGGCTAAAGCCAGTAGGGTCGGTCTTTTCCCGAGCCCTTGGCAAACGCCATTCAAAACCGCCAGCCGCCCGCAGGCTGACCACGCGAATGCCCTGGCGCTGCAAGCCGGCCCGCGCATAGGCCGGGCTGCGCCCGCTGACCTGGCCGCTGACCGCGGCGCCGCTGGCATCGGTGCCGTGCCAAGTGTAGAGGTGAATGGATGGGGTCATGCAAAGGTCCTTTTCTGCTCGTGCGACAAGCCTGGAAACAGCTTGTCGCATCCATGAGCGGGCGTGCGTCCGTGATGCTCACTAGAGTAGTTCACCGAAGATGACGCCCTGGCGGGCAGGGGTGACAAAAGGTGTCTGTTCAGGCCTACTGCGCCGCTGCCAGCTGGGGGCGAACCTGACCTCCACGAGTACACGTATCAAAAGGAAATCGTTCATGAAAGGGCAACGCGGTATCACCCTGATCGAACTGATGATCGTCGTCGCGATCATTGGCATTCTGGCGACCATCGCCATCCCGATGTACACCAACCACCAGTCCCGCACCAAGGCTGCGGCCGGGTTGTTGGAAATCAGCGCGCTGAAGACGGCGATGGAGCTGCGGTTGAATGAAGGCAAGGATGTGGGGAGTGTGGCTGAGTTGGGTGGCCAGCCGGCTACGGCGAACTGTGCGATCACGGTCAGCAGCAAGGCGGCGGACGGGACTGGCACGATCGCGTGCACCCTGGCTGATGCGCCGGCCAATGTGGTTGGCAAGAGCCTGACCCTGACCCGCTCGCCTACCGGCTGGAGCTGCACTACCAACATCGAGGAAGACCTCGCGCCGAAGGGCTGCAAAGCGTCCTGAGGGGCGGGGAATAAGGCCGGGGAAACAGGGGTTTACGCGGCGGGTGCGGCAGTGGTACGTTGCGCTACACGCCGGTGTAGCTCAGTCGGTAGAGCAGCGCACTCGTAACGCGAAGGTCGCAGGTTCGATTCCTGTCTCCGGCACCAGACATCCTTGTTCGCGGTGTATCTCCAAGATCCGTGAAGGCCAATGAAACCGCCGCTTGGGCGGTTTTCTTTTGCCTGTGATTTTTCGTCCCCTCTCGGCCCCGAGGCTTGCACCCAACACGGGTCAAATTCCACTTATCGACGTGCCTTTTTCCACTTAGGGTTGCGCGGCTTTCGAGATAATGCTTTTCTTCGTAAAGGCTTGGGTCTAATGAATACGGGCTAAAAAGCAAAAAAATTCGAGATAATCTCATCGCCGCTTAGAGATAATTCAGAGATGCCGCAATTTTCTCACCACGATCTCCAGTTGCTGAACCCCTCCTTCGACTCACCCTTGGTCGACGTGTTGAGCGAGCTTGAGTTCCTGCGCAGGTTACGGCTAGAGGGCGACACACCTGCACCGGTTTTCTTCCAGCTCAAGGACATCTTCCATACATTGGAGAGCTTGGGATCTGCGCGAATCGAGGGTAACCACACCACCCTGGCGGACTACATCGACAGCAAGGTCGAAGGCACAGCCGAAAGCACCGATCAGTTGCTGGAGGTCGCCAACATCGAGAAGGCGATGGAGTACATCGAGCAGGTGATGCAGCCCGGCGTGGATCTGACGGAGCACATGATCCGCGAGCTGCACGCCATGACGGTGGTCGATCTGCGTCGCGAAGGAGACCGCACACCCGGTGCCTACCGTGAAGGGCCGGTGCGTATTTCCCAGTCGGATCACCTCCCGCCTGAGGGGCTGCTGGTGCCGCAGTACATGCAGGAATTGGTCAGCTTCATCAACCGCGACGATTCGCCGAAATATGCATTGATGAAGGTCGCCCTGGCGCACCATCGCTTCGGCTGGATTCACCCATTCGGTAATGGCAACGGGCGAGTGGTAAGGCTGCTCACCTACGCGCTGCTGATGAAGTACGGCTTCAACGTGAACGTGGGCGGGAGGGTGCTGAACCCGACCGCAGTGTTCTGCAACGACCGGGAAAAGTATTATTCCATGTTGGGGATGGCTGATACCGGCACTGCGGCGGGGTTGGAAGCATGGTGCATTTACGTGCTTGAGGGCATTCGTGATGAGCTGGAGAAAGTGGATAGGCTCACCCAGTATGGCTACCTCACAAAATCGGTTTTGTCCCCAGCTGTGAGTTATGCGCGCAGCCGGGAATGGATCACTTCAGTCGAAGAGCAGATTCTGGCCTGTGCGATAAACATGAAAGTTGTGAAGTCTGCTGACATTGCGCAGGCAGTCCCGAAGCTCACCGCGGCCCAACGTACCTACCAGATCAAGAATCTGGTGGACCAGGGGATGCTGCTACCGGTCAGCCCGGGGTCCAGACAGTACACGATCGGGTTCTCGAACAATTATTTGATACGGGGAGTCATCAGGGCGTTGAGAGGCCAAGGTTTCATTCCGGAGCCACTCGATAGGCCGTGAGAAGCACCTTCGGTACCCCAGTCGCCCCCTGAAACAAACATCCATGGGCGACCGCGAGAGGGGCGCCTCCCCTTTCGCTGAATGTTTTGCAGACCCCCCTGTCCTGCGCACCATCATCTTGAATGCATACAACCTCAAAAGCTTCTATGAGCTGAGAGCGGTCCATGCATGTGCACGCTATGAGTAGATCACCCTACACTGCGTACCTAACAACGGTGGTGAATGTTGTCAGATGGATCGAAGCCTTGATCGTTTAGCAGATACTACGCTTAAAACGCACTTCCCTATCCTGGGTTCTATGCGGTAGTTCATGGGCTGTCACTAAAGTCGTGGGAGATCATAATTACTTTTTCAGTTCGAGAGCTGATTTCAACTCTTCAAGAACTATGTTCTCGGTTAGCTCAGCAATTTTTCTTATGATCTCCATGTTCTTGAAATTTTCTTCGAAGCACATTGGTGTTATTGCTTGTCCTTCATGAGCAATGCTGTGCCTGGCATCCAGGATCTTGCTAAGAGTGTTCGTTGCCTCATCCCTTGTAAGCTCTGGTGATTGCCAATGTTCTGAAACCTTGTTTATGCCGAGGGTTTCTTTGAAAAGTGTGTCGACATTTTTTGTGTTTGGAGTGTTGAATCTGTTAAGTGATTCATTTAGTTTGTTTTTGGCAATCGTTTTCAATATTTGACTACCTTCGGATTTCTCGATTTTTCTAAATCCGTATTTTGCAAGATCCTCAATAAATACTTGCCAAAATGCGACTAACTGGATTATGTAGGATTGATTTAGAAAGTGTATTTTTAGATGTAGCTTTGTTGCGTCGCAATTGGCTAGGTCTTTCTGTATGTGCTGAATGAATCTTATTTTTTTGAGGTTCTTATTGAAGGTGTGAAATGGCTTGTATTCAAGGTCTAGAATAATTGACATCGGTGGCTCTGGCGAGGAGTGAATTTATTTGAGTGTTCGTTGGGTCGCTATGCGTCCGTTAACAAACGGAGAGTCTCAGCGTCACAAGCTTAGTCGGGTCTAAACTAACAGGAAAGTGAATTATCTCCGGAAGGTTAAATGAACCGTCCTGATTCAGATCAGCCTCGTCCTGCGTTTACGAAGTGCCTGCTGGGGTTGGAATCTTTCCTACAACGCGCGTTGCCACCCCACAAGACGCCTACGGTTGCGAAAGCAGGAACATAAGGATAAATTCCCCCAGTCGCCGAAGCATCGGCGATGCGACCTTGGCCGGTCGGAATCGAAAGGCGCAGCAGCGCCCAGTCTTCATCGCAGGCGCTTTTTTGTGCCCGCGATGTCGCGTTATGGCGGTGGTGCGCGGGACACCTTCGGGTGTGCCGGGCTCCTTTCGTCCCGGTCGGCCAACCCGCGTACTGCTGCCACCTAAACTTGCTTGGCCGCGAGCGGTGGCAGTTCCACAACGAAAGGAACTCATGCATGACCACCAGAAATCCGTTCAGGATCCTCGCATCCGTTCTCCGCCGCCGCCCTGCGCCGGCTCCCAAACCTCACCGCTTCTACCCGATCTGCGATCTGGCTCGTCCCACCTCCAACCCGCAGGTGGTGCCCCATGACTGACCAGGAACGCTTATCCACCATTCAAAGCTACGCCTGGACCCTCGAACTGCTCGGCGAAGCCCTGGTCCAGCACGATGAAGTGCTGGAGTGCGAACACAACCCTCACCTGAGCTTCCGCAACACTGCAGGCATCCACCAGGCGATCCGGATCATCAGCCGGCTGGCCAGTGAGCAATGCGGGAAGATGATCGACCCCAGCGACTTGAGCGACCTGGTCGATTGAATGGGAACAGAGCTGTCGCCAGCCTATAGCTGGCACAGCTGCTACTGTCAGAAGCCTCAACAACGAAAGATGAGGTTCAAGATGGTTTCTCACAAGGATGTCATCGCCAAAAACCGTGATGCCTGGAATGCATCAGCCGATCACCATCGGCGAAGCGCGGCCTGGAGCCAGCTAATCGATGCCGTGGCTCACAAAGACTTTTCGTGCCTGGATTCCACCCTGACTGACCAGTTGAAACAGGTAGGCATAACGGGAAAGGCCGTTATCCAGCTGGGCTGCAACAATGGCCGTGAAGTGCTTTCACTGTTTGCTCTTGGCGCATTGGAAGTGGTCGGCGTCGATCAGTCTCGCGAATTTCTCAAGCAAGCGCACGAGCTAGCCGAGATTTCCCCTTACTCGCCAGACTTCATCGAAGCCGACATCCACGAGCTCCCGGCAAACCTCAACGAGCGCTTTGATGTCGCCCTGATCACCATCGGTGTCCTGAACTGGATGCCCAACCTCGCCCTGTTCTTCAGCCACGTTGCCAGAACGCTGAAACCGGGCGGCACCCTGGTGATCTACGAAACGCACCCCTTCCTGGAAATGCTCGACCCCGAAGCCAGCGACCCGTGGCGCATCAGCACTTCCTATTTCCTGAACGAACCGCTGGTCGAAACGGGCGCCATCGTTTACGAAGGCAAGGCCGAGCCCAACGAGCTGCAGTCATACTGGCATCTCCACCCGCTAAGCGATGTGCTCATGAGCGTTACTGGCGCAGGCTTGACCCTTCGTGCATGCGACGAATACCCGCATTCCAATCGAGAGGAGGTCTACGACGTCTACGAGCAGGGCGCAGCACAAATACCGATGTGCTACACCCTGGTCGCAGAAAAGCGATGAGCAAACTGATGAACTGGGCCGGTCTTCCGGCTCAGCCCACCGTAATCCCCGCATTCAGCATCAACACCACGATCAAGCCGACCACCGCCACGATGGACTGCACCACCGAAATGGTCTTGGTCGCTTCACCCATGGTCATGCCAAAGGACTCCTTCACCATCCAGAAGCCCGCGTGGTTGGCATAGTTGAAGAACAGCGAACCACAGCCAATCGACAGGGCCAGCAACGGCAGGTTCAGGCTCGGGTCCGCGCCTGCAAGCGGCGCCAGCAAGCCGGCAGCGCCGACGATACCGACCGTGGCGGAGCCGGTAGACACCGACAGCAGCATCGCGATCAGCCACCCCAGGATCAACGGCGGGAAGGCCGATTGCTGAGTCAGGTGCACGATGGCATCGCCGACCTTGGCGCTGGTCAGCATCTCCTGGAAGGCTCCGCCCCCGGCGATGATCATGATGATCGAGGCGATCGGCTTGAGGCTTTTGCCCAGCGCATCGCGCAGCTGTTCGGCGTTGCCGCCGCGCGCGAGTACCAGGCTTGCGCCGGCGAACAGTACGCCCAGCAGCATGGCGATCAACGGGTTGCCCAGGAAGCTGGCCAGTTCCAGCAGCGCATTGCCCTTGGGTAGCAGCATTTCGGCGACGGCATGCACCAGCATCAGGATTGCCGGCAGCAACGCGGCCAGCATGCCGACCGCTACGCCGGGGCGGGGTTGATCGTCGGCTTTCTCGGCCAGGGTGAACTGGTCCAGCAATGCCTGGTCGGGCCGCGTGCTCATGCGCTGCGAAATGAACAGGCCATACAGTGGGCCGCCCAGAATCATGGCCGGGATCGCGGCAAGGAAGCCATAGAGCATGGTGGGCCCGACCGAGGTCTTGAGCACGGCGATGGCGGTCAAGGGGCCAGGGTGCGGTGGGACCATGCCGTGCATGGCGGCCAGCGCGGCGATCACCGGCACACCGACATACACATACGCCGAGCCCTTGAAGCGGGCCTTGCTCTCCAACTTTCGCGCCACGCTGAAGATCAGCGGCAGCATGATCACCAGGCCCACTTCGAAGAACATCGGGATGCCAATGACAAAGGCAACCAGCATCATCGCCCAAGGGATCATCCGGTCCGAGGTGCGCTTGAGGATCACATCCGCGACCTGTTCAGTGACGCCAGCGTCCGCCAGGATCTTGCCGAGCATCGCGCCCAGCGCGATCACCACCCCGACCGCACCCAGCGTCTTGCCAGCGCCCGTTAGCAGGTGGGAGACGATGTTGCCGGGCTCCATGCGGGTGGCAAAGCCCACGCCAATGGACACCACCAGCAAGGCCAGCAGCGGGTGCATCTTGAGGCGGGACACGATCAGCGCTACCAGCACCAGGACACTGACCAGTGCGGTCAGCAACAGCTGTATATCTAAGGGAGTCATTCAGGGAATCTCGGGCGGTTCTGCGGGCAGTAGCGAACAGTCATCTGTTACGGGCAAATAGCCGATTGGCTGCGCAAGCTTCGAAGTTCGGAGGAATGGGGCAGGGGCTGGCGCACGGAGATATGGCGCCGGGAAAGCGGGTAAGGCAGGAGAGTGCGGTCATGGAGCGATTCACCTTGTTATTTGGTCATCTATATGAATCTATTTCAAAGTATTTCCGGTACGGCGGGATGCTGTCAAGAGCGAGTGGTCGTGGCAAAGCCTTGCCCACGCCACCACCGCTCCCGATCAGGTATGCGATGATCACCCCCGGTGTGGCAGGAGGCGGGAGATGGCAGACCACGTTGATTACAAACGCAACAGCGAAATCCCTGGGCTGGTGCTGAGCGAGGCGCGCTTCTCGAGTTTCCGTTTCGGGCGTCACTACCATCTGGATTTCCATGTTGGCCTGATCACCGAGGGCGTACAGCGCCAGGTGCTCAATGGCCAGACGACGTTGCTATCGTCGGGCACCATCCAGTTGATGCCACCTGGCGAAATCCACGATGGCATCAGCGCCGGCGACGACGCTTACACGCTCAAGACCTTCCGGGTGTCCGCCGACCTGTTGCGCAGCGTGACCCAGGAGCTGACCGGCCGTGATCAGTTTTCCGCCCTGGGTGGCGCATTGCTGCAGGATGCAAGTCTCGCCATTCAACTTTCCCGGCTGCACGGCTCGCTCGCCGAGGGGCTGCCTACAGACCCGCTGTTCGTCGATTCTCAATGGCTCATGCTGCTCGGGCGGCTGTTCGCCCAAGCGCGGATGGTCAAGCCGCAGTTCGTCAAAGGCACGCTTTCAGTCGTGCAGTGGCATCGTGTGCGGGATTACTGCAACGAACACCTCGCCGACAAGATAACGCTCGAAGAACTGGCAGCGTTGTGCGGCCTGGAGCGTTTTCACTTCCTTAAGCTGTTCAAGCAAACGGTCGGCATGACGCCACATGCCTGGTTGGTGCGATTGCGCCTGGAGCGCGCCTGTGTGCTGCTGAGCCATACCCCGTGGGAATTGACCAGGGTTGCGCAAGAGGTGGGCTTCTACGATCAGAGTCACTTCAACCGGGCCTTCAAGCAAGCCTTTGGTGTTGCCCCGTCTCGTTACTGATCCCTGAATGATCGGGCGCCTGCGGAACCCGTCAATTTTTTACAAGTGCGCGAAATCCTCTCTCTTTACCCTTGAGTCTTGATCGGGCACTGCCCTGGAAAGAAGCGAGGATTTTGATCCATGACGCAACGGCTTTACTACACCAGCGATGAGTTGACCTTGAGCACGCACGTGGTGCGCTGCACGCCGAGGGAGGATGGACGCTACCGGGTCGACCTGGCCCAGACCCTCTTTCACCCCCAGGGTGGTGGGCAGTTGGCGGATGAGGGAACCATCGCGGGTATCCGGGTAGAGGAAGTGCTCAATGTCGAGGGAGAGGTGGCGCATATCGTCGGGCAACCTGTGCCCTTGGGCAGCGTCGAGATTGCCATCTCGCCCGAGGTGCGCGCGCTGCATGCTCGCCTTCATTCGGCCGGTCACCTGATTTCCGGTATCGGGCAGAACTTGGGCTGGCTCCCCAGCAAAGGCCATCACTGGCCGGGGGAGTGCAGGGTGGTTTTCGAGCGTCAGGCCGACTGCGCGCCGCTGACTGCCGAAGGCATCGAGGCGGCGGTGAACGCGCTGATAAAGCGCGACGCGCCCCGTCAGCTGATCGACCAGGACGGTGTCCGATCGGTGTGTTTCGGCACCCTGCCGATGCACGGCTGCGGCGGTACGCACGTCGCCTCGGCGGGCTTGATCGGGCCGATCAAGGTGCTCAAGCTCAAAGAGAAGAAGGGCCTGCTGTCGGTGCATTACGACGTGGCTCGATAGCGCTGCCATTCAATACAACGACCGTGTCGACTTGCTGGTGTCCGCCACCAACCCTGAAGCTGCGGCGTTCTTCGGCAGTTTTTTCATCACTGTGCTGCCGGCACAGGCCTCTGGCTGGGTGCCGGTGGCTGCCGTCACGGTTGTCTCGCTGACGTCCGAAGTTAATCGGCAATAATCAGCAAATTCTCCACCGCAATCACCGATTTCGCGTATGGTGCGCCTTACGGCCCCGCCAAAAAGGCCGTCACTCCCGTCTTCGGCGCCGCCGAAGACCCATGCCAAGTTATTACACGTTGCCCGCCTCTCGCGTCGACTATTCTCACAAGCAGACCGCATGGATCGCTCTGCCCGGCGCAATGCTGAACGACATCGGAACCGGTATGACTCTCCATCAGCGGAACAACGTGAGCATCGCGGGCAAAGGCCGCGCCACCCTGATCCTGTCCCATGGCTTTGGCTGTGATCAGTCCATGTGGAAGTTTCTGCTGCCGCATCTCGTCGAGCGGATGCGCGTCATCACCTATGACCTGGTGGGCGCTGGGCAGTCAGACCTCGCGGCCTACGATCGGGAGAAATACGCATCGCTGTGGGGCTACGCGGAAGACCTCAACGAGATCATCGACGCTTATGGCCAAGGCCCCGTCATCGTCGCCGGCCACTCGGTCAGCGCCATGATCGGCGTGCTGGCCGAGCGTCAGCGGCCCGGGCGGATTGCCGGCCTGGTCATGATCGGTGGGTCACCTTGCTACATCGACTCGGGCACCTACAGCGGGGGCTTTTCGCGCGATGAGGTGCAGACACTGCTCTCGGTTATCGACGAAAACTACCTTGGCTGGTCCAGCACCATGGCGCCCGTGCTGATGGGGGCATCCGGTGAGCCGGCGCTTCAGGAGCAATTGCTCAGCAGTTTCTGCCGGACCGATGGGCAAATCGCCCGGCATTTCGCCCGGGTCATTTTTTTGTCTGATCATCGACAGGAGGTGGACGGCCTGCGCTTGCCGAGCTTGATCCTGCAAAGCTCCGACGACCCGGTCGTGCCGATGGCAGTGGGTGAGTATCTGCATCGTGTGCTGCCCGACAGCCAGCTGGTGGTGGTCGACAACATGGGCCATTACCCACAGCTGAGCGCCCCTAGCGCTTGCTCCGCGGCCATGGACGGCTTCTTCACCCGGCTGGGGCTTGGCCATGAATGATCCGGCCGTGTTGTTCACCGAATCGTACTTCGAGCACGCGCCCTGCGGGTTGGTGGTCATGGAGGCGGACGGCACCCTGGTGCGCTGCAACGCCACGCTGGGCAACTGGCTGGGGTATGACACGGACAGCTTGAAACAGCGCAGTTTCGACCAACTGCTGACCGTGGTCGGGCGCACCTTCCAGCTTACCCACTGGGGGCCGTTGCTGAACATGCAGGGTTCGGTGTCGGAGGTGAAAGTTGGCCTGCGGCATCGCGATGGCCATGTGGTTGCCATGCTGCTCAACGCTGTGCGGCGCGAAACCCCCGATGGGGTTCGCTACCAGCTGGCGCTGTTCTGCACCACCGAGCGCGATCGCAACGAGCAGTTGGTGTTCCAGGCCATGCAGCGCGCGGAGGAGCTGCTGGCGCAGAAAATCACTGCCGAGCAAGCCTTGCAGCGGGCCAAGGAAGAGCTGGCCACGGCCTACGCCGAAGCCCAGCGGCGCGCGGTGCTCGCCGAGCAGATGGTCGCCGTTGCCAGCCATGACCTGAAGAACCCCATGACGGCCATCAAGATGGCCACCGAGCTGCTCGGGCGCGATGCCCACAGCGACCGGGCGCGTCGCCTGTTGGGCAGCATCAGCACCTCGGCCGAGCGCGCGCAGCGCATGGTTGTCGACCTGCTGGACTTCGCCTCGGTCAGGCTGGGGCAGGGCATCAGTATCCGGCGCCAACAGGTCGACCTGCTGAGGGCGGTGGACCAGTGCGTGAGCGAACTGCGGATCGCCTTTGGCAACGCTTGCATCCGCCATCTGTCACGGGGGCAGGGCGCGTTCGAAGTGGATCAGGACAGGTTGCAGCAGATGATCGGTAACCTGGTCGCCAACAGCGTGGCATACGGCGACCTGCGCTACCCCGTCACGCTGACTTCCGAATTCTGCGCCGAGGGCGTGACCCTGAGCGTCCACAATCATGGGCCTGCCATCCCTGAGGCGCTGGTGCCGACCTTGTTCGAGCCGATGACGCGGGGCAGCGACCGGCAGGATGCGTTGCGCTCTGTCGGGCTTGGCCTGTTTATCGTCAAGCAGATTGCCGAGGCGCACGGAGGGCGGATCACCATGACGTCCAACCCGGTCTACGGCACCACCTTCACCATCCATCTGCCTTCGCAGCCGAGCTAGATCTCCCGCTCCTACACTGTAGGCATAGGCCGGCGCGCCTCAGGTGGCGCACGCCGCTGGGAGGTGTCAGGTGAACAAGTTATCAATCGTGGGTGCCGGGATCGTGGGCGAGGCGGCGGCGCAGGTGATCGCCCGGGAAGAATACTGCCGTGAGCTGGTGCTGATCGACGTACAGGGCGAGCTGGCGCAGGGCAAGGCGCTGGACGTGTGGCAGGCGGCCGTGGAGTCGGGTTCAGATACCCGCGTTCATGGCGGCGCCAAGCCTGAAATGCTGCAAGACTCCGACCTGGTGGTGATCACCGCAGGCGTGCCGCGCAAGCCCGGGCAATCTCGCCAAGATGTATTAAGCATCAACCTGCCGATCATCGACGGCATCATGCAGGACATCAACCGTTATGCGCCGGCGGCGACAGTGCTGGTGGTGTCGAACCCGGTCGACGTGCTCACCTACCGGGCCTGGTCGCTCAGCAAGCTGGGGCGAGGCAAGGTGTTCGGGCAGGCGGGGGTGCTGGATACCGCACGCATGAAGTGCTTCATAGCCGAAGAGACCGGGTTTTCTGCCCGAGACATCACGGCGCTGGTGCTGGGCGGGCATGGCGACAGCATGGTGCCGCTGATGCGTTACTGCCAGGTCGGGTCGGTGCCGCTGTCTCACTTCCTGTCCGCTGAGCAGATCGAACGGATCGTCGAGCGTACGCGTAAGGGTGGTGGCGAGATCCTGGGCTTTAAGAAGGTCGGCAGCGCCTGCGATGCCCCGGGTGTGGCCATTGCGCAGATGGTGGATGCGATCGCCAATGGGCGTAACCGCATTTTGCCGGCGGTTGCGATTCTTGAAGGGGAATACGGGCGCACCGATATCGCCATGGGCGTTCCCTGCGTGCTGGCAGAAGAGGGGATTGCCAGGGTGATTGAGTTGCCGCTGGATGCTCAGGAGCAGGCGATGTTTGATCACTCGGCGGATCAGGTGGCGAGGGATATTGCGGAGATGAAGGCGTTGTGAGGATTTGAATTGTCGTTGGTCATGCCATGCAGCGGGTGTGCAGGCTCGGGTGGTGTGGGGTAACTCAGGCAACCGTTACGCCAGGGAACATTTCACCATCCTACGTGTCACACCCGTTCATCGGGGTATCTCCCCACCATTACCAAGGAGAGGTAAGCATGGCCTTTGACGCTTTCATCCAAATCGACGACATTGCTGGCGAAGCGCTGGATGAGCAGTACACCAACTGGATCGAAATCAACGGCTATAACTTCGGCGTGAATCAAAGCACGTCTGCCACCGCGAGCTCTTCTGGCGGTGCCACATCGGGGCGAACCACCCTGACCAACTGCCGATTACTCGCAGAACGCCAGTTCAGGCGTTCCCATCGAAATCGTCCAGCTGAACTACGGGCGTATCAAGACCACCTACACCCGCCAGAAGCGCTCCGACGGCAGCGGCGGCGGTAATGTGGCCGGGGGCTGGGACCGGATCAACAACAAGAAGTACGCGTGAGGTAGGGCCATGTCCGAAGCACGCAGCTTCATCAACCCAAGAACCCAGTCGTACCAGTCGCTGAAAGCCAGTACGCCAGTGTCCGGTTACGCCAGGGGCAAATTCGATGTCTTGAATGCGCACATTGCCAACAGCGTGGTCATGGCCGGTGAACTGGTCATCCTGGGCGACCCCGATACGCCTTCTTGCACCAGCCAGGAAGCGTTCCTGATGGCCAAGGCTAGCGAGGTGCACGCATGCCTGCTGACCAGCGGGGTGGACGCGGATGATTTCTTCCTCGAGCACTTCGACTTGCTGCAAAGTCTGCTGGCCCACGCTTCGATGGGGGCCGGTGCTGCCAGCGAGGGTTGGAGCAAGCACCTTGGCAATATCAAGACCACGCTGGAAGATATCGAGAAACTGCACCGCGACTACCTGGGTTCTGGCACGCTCGCTGCCCGTGATGCGTTCTACGCCAAGCGCTCTGCCTTGTTCATGAAGCTCGAAAAGCAGTTGGGCAATGTTGCCGCGTACGGTTCGGGGTTGCGCCGCCAGGGCAAGGTCAAGCAGGCATTGGGCATCTCGACCCGCAGCTACCTGCATACCGGTGAAATCGCGGGTTATGCCGACAAGGTGTCTGGCGTTGCCAGAGCGTCGAACCTGGTCAAGAAGGGCACTTACATCGGTACCGCGTTGGATGTGGCATCCACAGGCCTGTCGATTCATAAAGCTTGCACTACGGGGCGAGAGGATCAGTGTCGGCGGGCCAAATATGTTGAAACATCGACTTTGATGGGGAGCCTGGCGGGAGGTAGCGCCGGGGGATATGCAGGAGGTATGGCAGGGACCGGTATTTGTGCCGTTGTACTGGGGGTCTCTACAGGCGGCCCCGGAGCATTGGCTTGTGCTGTCGTTGGCGGTGCATTGGGGGGGAAGGTTTTCGGTGATTTAGGGGGCAAGTGGGGCGAGACTTTTGGTGACGTATTGTATAGCGAGGTATCGGAGTGAATGCAGTTGAGCCTGTATGGATTGCGTTTATTATCCTTGCATCCATGATGCTGGCTATGGTCGTACAGTGTTATATCGCACATAAGTACACTGAGCGTTTTGAGTCCTTTCTTACAAACTGCATATTCGTGACCGGCAATAAAATTACTTTTCAACATGCAGGACTGCTGGGCAAGCTCATGCGCACAGGATTGATCTCCATGGTGTTGGCTGTGCCGAAGATTTTCTTGCGCAGGGGGTTGATTGATCTCGATGAAGTTAAACGCTTCCCGCCGCGTATGAGGCGACTGCTGGTGACGATGTTGGTAATCCAAATCGGATTGCTTGCTGCGCTGGTCATTTTCGATTACACGCAGCCCCCGATGGATCACTGAGGAGAAAATGAGGTTGAGATATTCCCCTTGAATCCAGGGGGCTGCATTGCAGCCCTTTCGTGGCTGAAGGCCGCCCCTAAAGGAAATTGCGATCAGGCCAGACGGGGTGGTACGAGTAGCGGAATCAGACGGATGTATAACAGCTCGCTCACTAATTCCACCAGCGTTTGGGTGATCACCGCCGCTGCTGCAAGCGCACGCAAGTCTTCCGGCAAGGCCAGCGCCAATGGCAACACCACCAGCGAGTTCCGTGTCGCGGCGCTGAAGGTCACCGAGCGTGCCTCGGCCACCGGCAGGCGCAGCAACCGTGCCGAAACGAACCCGAGCACCGGCGCCAGCAGCATGAAGCCGACGTACACCGGAATCACCGGCAGCAACTGGTCAAAATCACGCATAACCACGGCAATCTGCGACCCGATCACCGCCACCAGCACCAGGGCCATCGCGGGCACCGGCATCCATGCCCAGGCGTCATTCCAGGCCGACACAGCGCGGGAGCGGCGGGCGCCAGCACTGGTCAGTACGGCGAGGACCATCGGCAGCACGATCAGCAGCGCGAAGGCTTCCACGAACGGCGCGATGCTGATGGCCACGCCGCTGCTGTCGCCGAGCATCAGCGCCAGGTACACCGGCAGCAGCACCAGCTGCACCAGCAACAGCACGGGCGTGGCGGCGAGGGTCAGGCGCGAGTCACCCTTGCCGATGTGGGTGAACACCACCACATAGTCGATGCACGGCGTCAGCAGCACCAGCAGGGCGCCGATCAGGATCGCCGGGTGCTCGGCCAAGCCGCGGGTGAGGCCCCACACCAGCAATGGTACAAGGACAAAGTTGGCAAGCAGCAGGGCAGCCATGAAGCGGCGGTTGCCCAGGCCTTGGCGCAGGTCAAGGAAGGGGATCTGCAGGAACATCGCATACATGAGGACGGCGATGGCGGGGGTGATCAGGGCTTGCAGGTGTTGTGCGGCGTCGCCGGCCAGCAGGCCGAAGGCAACGGCAGCGAGCACCGCGGCAAAGTAGATCGGGATTTGCTGGGTTTCGAGTTGCTCTCTGGTCAAGACCGGGCCTGTGCTGGGTTGTGCTTGGGGTGGCACAGGTTAATACGTGACGACGGATGGCGCACGACGTATCAGGCCGGCTTGAGCCAATCGACACCGCGCTCCTGAATGATCAGGCTCAAGGTCCCTTGCTGGGCAGCCGGATAGCAGGCCAGAAACCCGCCCACCGGATGCAGATTGTGCACTTCCAGCGGATGCCCATCCGCACTGGCCAGCTGAATTTCCCTGCGCCCATTTTCAAGCTGGGTCAGGTCGAACGCCTCACCGGTTTGAGCATCGGTCAGCGCCCACAGGCTTGGGTCTTCTGCCTTGATCGGCTGGGCATTCACAAGGCCATCGTCGGTGATAAACACACCCTGGCCAGCTTGGGGGCCGCTGCGCAGATAGAGGCGGTAACCCGCATCGCCATGGCGAAAATACAGCAGCAACGCCGCTGGCTGGGCGGCTTGCTCGAAGGTGATCAGCCCGATCTCCTGGCCGTGATGCCAGTCCGTTTCGGTGCCATTCAACATGCCAAGGGTCGTGGCGCCTTCAACCGCGTAACCCGACGCTTGATGCGGACTCACCAGCATTACGGGCCCGGTGGTCATGTCGCCCAGTACATTGATGGGTGCTTCAGCAACCTGCAAGGTGGCAGTGAAGGACAGTGCTACGTGATCAGCCATGAGTGGCCTCCTGCTCGTTTATCAGAGGAGGTGGCAGGTTAGGCAGCCTGGTTCACACAGCCTATTCGGAAGCGGTTCCCGCGCCAGGACGCAGGCATGAAAAAACCCGGCACAAGGCCGGGCTTCTTCACATCAGGCTTGCGCCAATCAGTTGCCGTAGACCGGCAGCTTCTTGCAGATGGCCTTGACCTTCTCACGCACGGCGTCGATCACCGCTTCGTTGTTCAGGTCAGCCAGGATGTCGCAGATCCAGCCGGCCAGCTCGCGGCACTCGGTTTCCTTGAAACCACGGGTGGTGACGGCTGGGGTGCCGAAACGCAGGCCCGAGGTGACGAACGGGGAACGTGGGTCGTTCGGTACCGAGTTCTTGTTGACGGTGATGAAGGCTTTGCCCAGGGCAGCGTCAGCATCTTTACCGGAGATTTCCTGCTTGATCAGCGACAGCAGGAACAGGTGGTTCTGGGTGCCGCCGGAAACGACGTCGAAACCACGCTCGATGAACACTTCGGCCATGGCCTGGGCGTTTTTCACGACCTGCTGCTGGTAAGCCTTGAACTCAGGTTGCAGTGCTTCCTTGAAGCAGATGGCCTTGGCGGCGATCACGTGCTCCAGCGGGCCGCCCTGGGCACCTGGGAAGACGGCGGAGTTCAGCTTCTTCTCGATGTCGGCGTTGGCACGGGCCAGAATCAGGCCGCCACGTGGACCGCGCAGGGTCTTGTGGGTGGTGGTGGTGACCACGTCGGCGAACGGCACCGGGTTCGGGTACACGCCAGCGGCAACCAGGCCGGCAACGTGGGCCATGTCGACGAACAGGTAGGCACCGACCTTGTCGGCGATGGCGCGGAAGCGGGCGAAGTCCAGGACCTGCGAGTAAGCCGAGAAGCCGGCAACGATCATCTTCGGCTTGTGCTCTACAGCCAGGCGCTCGACTTCGTCGTAGTCGATCAGGCCGTTGCCGTCGATGCCGTACTGGATGGCGTTGTACAGCTTGCCCGACGAACTTACCGAAGCACCGTGGGTCAGGTGGCCACCGTGGGCCAGGCTCATGCCCAGGATGGTGTCACCGGCCGACAGCAGGGCCAGGTAGACTGCGGCGTTGGCTTGCGAACCCGCGTGCGGCTGGACGTTGGCGTAGTCGGCGCCGAACAGCTCTTTGGCACGGTCGATGGCCAGTTGCTCGACCACGTCGACGTACTCGCAGCCACCGTAGTAGCGCTTGCCTGGGTAGCCTTCGGCGTACTTGTTGGTCAGGACCGAGCCCTGGGCTTCCATGACTGCCGGGCTGGTGTAGTTTTCCGAAGCGATCAGCTCGATATGCTCTTCCTGGCGCAGGGCTTCTTGCTGCATGGCTTCGAAGAGCTCGGCGTCGTACTTGGCAATGGTCAAATCACGGCTGAACATGGCGGTCCTCAAGGATCGGGGTAATTTGGGGGGGCATTCTAACCGATTGATCCGCGCCTGGCATATGAACTGGCATCAAGTCGCGGACCAATGGGGCTCATGTTGCATCCCGCGCCGTGTCTGGGCTGGCTGGGAGTTGGAGTTGACCTCCAGGTCCGTTTTTACTGGCGCTCACTGGAACATGAACAGGGTCTCGTTGGCGAACTGCGCCTCGAACTGGCTGGCCGGCATCGGCCGCCCGAACAGGTAGCCCTGCACCTCGTCACAGCCATGCTCGCGCAGGAACTCCAGCTGCTCGTGGGTCTCCACGCCCTCGGCGATCACCGCCAGGTTGAGGCTGTGGGCCATGGCGATGATCGCCCGGGCGATCTGCGCGTCCTGCTCGCCTTCGGGCAGGCCGTCGACGAAGGTGCGGTCGATCTTCAGCACGTCGATAGGGAACTGCTTGAGGTAGTTCAGCGACGAGTAACCGGTGCCGAAGTCGTCGACCGCAATGCTCAGGCCAAGGTTCTTCAGGCTGGCGAGAATCTGCAGTGCCTCGTTGACCTCGCGCATCAGGATGCTCTCGGTCAGTTCCAGCTCCAGGCACGCCGGCGGAAGGCCGGTTTCCTCGAGGATGGTGGCGATGCGCGTACCCAGCTGGCCGTCGGAGAACTGCCGCGCCGAGATGTTCACCGACACCTTCGGCACGCGCACCTTGTTCTTGTGCCAGACCTTCAGCTGGCGGCTGGCCTCGCGCAGCACCCAGTCGCCGACATCCACCACCAGGCCCAGTTCTTCGATCACCGGGATGAAATCGCCAGGCGGCACCAGGCCGCGTGTCGGATGGCGCCAGCGCAGCAGTGCTTCGGCACCGGTCAGGCGCTTGCCGTCGCCGCTGAACTGCGGCTGGTAGTAGAGGATGAATTCGTTCTGCTCCAGCGCGTGGCGCAGGTCGCTCTCCAGCTCCAGGCGCTCCAGGGCGCTGGCATTCATTTCGGTCTGGTAGAACTGGAAGTTGTTCTTGCCGCGCTCCTTGGCGTGGTACATGGCAGTGTCGGCGTTCTTCATCAGCTGGCTCAACTCGTTGCCGTCCTGCGGGCTGAGGGCGATGCCGATACTGGCGGTGACGAAGAACTCGCGGCCTTCCAGCACGAACGGCCGCACCAGGCTGCCCAGAATGCTCTCGGCCACATGGATGGCGCGGTTCAGGGCCATCTCGCGGGTGGCGCGCGGCTGCAGCAGCAAGGTGAATTCGTCGCCGCCCATGCGCGCCACGGTGTCGTCGTCGTCGACGCAGGCCAGCAGGCGCAGGGCCATGTCCTTGAGCATGCGGTCGCCCGCAGCGTGGCCGAGTGAGTCGTTGATCGGCTTGAAGCGGTCGAGGTCGAGGAACATCAGCACTACCCACGACTTCTGCCGTTCGGCCTGCTGCAGGGCGGTGTGCAGGCGGTCCTGGAACAGCGTGCGGTTGGGCAGGTGGGTCAGGGCGTCGTAGTAGGCCAGGCGGTGGATGCGCTGTTCGCTGGCCTTGCGCTCGCTGATGTCGGTGAAGAAGCACACATAGCTGGCCAGGTCGCCTTCGTCGTCGAGCACAGCGGTAATGCCGACCCAGGCCGGGTAATGGTCGCCGTCGCGGCGCTTGAGCCACACTTCGCCTTCCCAGCTGCCGCGCTGGTGCAGTTGCTTGAGCACGTAGCGCAGGTGGCTTTGCTGCTGGTCCTCGACCACCAGCATGGCCGGCAGCTGGTCGAGCACGTCGCTGACTGCGTAGCCACTGACTCGGCTGAACGCTTCGTTGGCTTGCACGATGTAGCCGGCCGGGTCGGTGATGAGGATGGCCGAGGTGGAGTGTTCGAATACCGTCGCGGCCATGCGCAGGTCTTTCTCCGCACGGCGTTGCTGGCTGATGTCGCGGCCCACGCCGAGCACGCCTTCGAAGCGCTGGTGCTCGTCCCAGACCAGCACCAGGCGCAATTCGATGGGGATCTTGCGGCCATCGGCGCGCAGGCAGTCGAACAGGAACAGTTGCGTCGGCAGCTGGCTGCGCAGCTGTGCCAGCTGCTCGCTGTCGCCCATGGCCTTGCTGACCCGCTCCATCAGGCTGTAGATGCCGGTGAGCTGGGCCGGGTTGGCGATGATCGACTGCCAGCCGTTGTCGAAGATCCAGTCGGCCTGGTAGCCCAGCACGGCCTGCACCGAGGGGCTGACGTAGTTGAGCTGCAGGCGGCTGTCGGTGGAGAAGATCACGTCGCTGATGCTTTCGGCGAGCATGCGGTAGCGCTGCTCGCTGTCCCGCAGCGACTGGCTGGCTTCGATCTGCACGGTGACATCCTTGCCCACGCCGATGATGCGCGTGACCAGGCCATCCTCGTCGCGGGTCAGCACCTGCTCGCGGATTTCGTAGCAACGCCAGCCGCCGTCGCGGTGGCGGAAGCGCAGCTGGGTGTGCAACGACTGGCTGTGTGCGCTGTCACGCTGTTGCTGGCGCAAAGCCTGATAGTGCGCGGCGTCTTCGGGGTGCAGCAGCAGTTCCCAGAAGCGGTCGCCCATCTGCGCCAGCTCGGTGCGGTCGTAGCCGAGGGTCTGGCCGAGGTGGCGGTTGCTGAAGATCATTCGCTGGCTGAGCACGTCCTGCACGTACAGCTGGTCGGGCACGGTGCGCACCACGTCGGACCAGAAGCTTTCACGCTCCAGCAGTGACAACTCCACCTGCTTGCGGCTGGTGATGTCGCTGATGCTGAGGATCACCGCCTGGTAGTCGCGGCGCTGCTGTGGCAGGCGCGCCATCAGCCACAGGTGCAGTTCGCCGCCCAACGGTGCGGGCAGGCGCACTTCCAGCTCCAGTGACGGGCGCTGTTCGATCAGGGCGTCGATCAGTTGCATGCCAATGCTGTCGCGGCCAACGCCGCTGCCATTGATCAGCCGTTGCCAGGCACCTTCGTGGCACTCGACATTGAGCAGCTGGCGCGCCACCTGGTTGATCTCGGTGATCTTCAGCTCCAGCAGCAGCGAGCGGCGCAGGTCGGAGTCCAGTGCCAGGCTCTGCTTGAGCCCGGCCAGGTTGCGCAGGTGGTAGCGGTCGAGCTGGCCGGGCAGGCTCGACAGATCCAGCACGCATAACGCCACGCCTGTCCCTTCGAAGATCTCCTGGTAGCGCCGGCGGTCTTCCTGCAGCGCACGCTGGCGACGGCGCATGTTGACCAGCGCCAACACCGGCAGCAGGGCGCAGAGCAGCGCCAGCAGGCACTTGCCGATCAGTGCCGGCAGCAGCTTCTGCTGGGCCAGGCCGGCGTCGAACAGGCCACGCAATTGCCAGGCGCTGTTGTCGATGAAGGCGAGCATCACGCTTTGCAGCGGTTCGCCGCTGGTCTGTGCTGGGGCGTGGCGCTCCAGTACCTCGCCACTGCGGCTGTTTTCCAGCAGCCACAGCGGGTGGCCGGGGCCGTCCAGGTGTACGGTGAGCGCCTGGTAATAGTCCGGTGACAGGCGCAGCAGCCAGTAGCCACGATCCTGTTCCGCCGTTTGGCGCAACAGCAGGTAGACAGTGCGGTTGTCCGCCGAGTTGGCGAAAAAGTAGCTGCGGCCTTGGTTCAGGCCGACCAGTTCGTCAATCAACTGGCGGTCGGGGCTACCGGCCAGGCTGTCGCTGCGCAGTTGCCCGGCATGGTCCAGCCACGCCAGGTCGCGCAGGGCGGGCAGGCGTTCGCGAAGGGTCACCAGCAGGCTCGGCAGGGCGGCGGGCGTCGGCGCCTTGACGTAGGGCTGGACCACGTTGAGGGCCTGCTGGGCCTTGAGCGCCAGGTTCAGGCCCAGGTGGTCGGCGAGTTCGGCGCTCGCGTCGAGGTTCAGCTGGCGCTGGTCGGCCTGGGTGTGGCGGAACTGCGAGAACAGTTGCCACAGCAGCAAAGCCAGCAGGATCAGGGCCAGCAGGGCCAGCGCACCTTTGACCGAACCACGCAGCGAAGCGACTGGGGCCGGCGAAGCGGGGCGCAGCAGAGTCGGATGATTGAGATCGGTCAAGCGTTGGTCCTGCGATTGGGCTGGCGATGGCAGGGAGGGAACATGCACGGTGTATGCCGGTATCTGCACAGGCCAGGACCGCGGCTGCGCACTATAAAGCCGGACTTCCGAACGGGCTAGCATGCCTGTGATTATGGCAATGTGCCAGCCCTGTTGTCCGGTGCCAGTGGTCGTGGTGATGCCGGCCCGTTCGGCAAGACCCTGCATCCTGTGCGAGAATGCCGCCCGCTTCAATGACAACGCATCGGAGATGTTCGGTTTTGGTTACTCACTTTTCCACCAATGGCCTCGATTCCGCCTGTGGGCGCAGCAGTCAGACCCTTGTCAGCACTGCCGTGACCGCGGACGTATCCTGCAAATCGTGCCAGCGCTCGCTGGACAAACCAGACGCGGCTGCGGCCTCGAAGAACAAGACGCCATCGCTGGCTGAACTGCGAAAGACCGCCAAGGCGGCGGCAGCGCCAGCTGAACAGGCACCTGTGGCTGCCGTGGCCAAGCCGGCTGGCAAGGTTGTCAGCACGCCAGCTGCAGCCAAGCCTGCCAAGGTTGCCGAGCAGCCTGCCCGCAGCGGTGGCTTCAGCGTAAAGGCCGCTTATGCGGCGCGCCTGGCCGAGCAGGGCGAGCGTTGCCGTCTGCCACGGGGCAAGGCTGGCAAGCAGCGTCACGTCTGAGCCATCTTCGGCTGCCGTGCCGGCCTATTCGCGGGGCAAGCCCGCTCCTACAGGCCTGGTGGTCTTTGTAGGAGCGGGCTTGTCCCGCGAAAGGGCCGGCACAAGCAATAAATGCCCCCCAGGATCACAACGATCCCACCCCACCATCCGACCACCCTGTGCAACGCCGCGCGTTGGCGTAGAATGGTCGACTTTGTTCAATGAAACCCCGTAAACACATCCCCCTGGCCACAAAGGCTGGGCGATCGTCGATGTCTTTACCTATTTAGAGGGCTTGGTTTTGGCTCAATACGTCTACACCATGCATCGGCTGAGCAAGGTCGTGCCGCCGAAGCGGGAAATTCTCAAGAATATTTCCCTGTCGTTCTTCCCAGGCGCCAAGATCGGCGTGCTCGGCCTGAACGGCGCCGGTAAATCGACCCTGCTGCGGATCATGGCGGGCGTCGACAAGGAATTCGACGGCGAAGCCCGTCCGATGCCCGACATCAACGTGGGTTACCTGCCGCAGGAACCGCAACTGGACCCGAACAAGTCCGTGCGTGAAGTGGTCGAGGAAGCGGTCAGCGTGATCAAGGACGCCCAGGCTCGCCTGGACGAGGTCTACGCTGCCTACGCCGAGCCGGACGCCGACTTCGACAAGCTGGCTGCCGAACAGGCCAAGCTCGAGGCCATCCTGCAGGCTGCCGACGGCCACAACCTGGAGCGCCAGCTGGACGTCGCCGCCGACGCCCTGCGCCTGCCGGCCTGGGATGCCCGCATCGAACACCTGTCCGGTGGTGAGAAGCGCCGCGTGGCCTTGTGCCGTCTGCTGCTGTCGGCCCCCGACATGCTGCTGCTCGACGAACCGACCAACCACCTGGACGCCGATTCGGTAGCCTGGCTGGAGCGCTTCCTGCACGACTTCCCGGGTACCGTGGTTGCGATTACCCACGACCGTTACTTCCTCGACAACGTCGCTGGCTGGATCCTCGAACTGGATCGCGGCGCCGGCATTCCGTACGAAGGCAACTACTCGGGCTGGCTGGAAGCCAAGTCGGAGCGTCTGGCGCAGGAATCCAAGCAGCAGAGCGCCCACGAGAAGGCCATGAAAGAGGAACTGGAGTGGGTGCGCAAAGGCGCCAAGGCCCGCCAGTCCAAGTCCAAGGCCCGTCTGCAGCGTTTCGAAGAAATGCAGTCGCAGGAATTCCAGAAGCGCAGCGAAACCAACGAGATCTACATCCCGGCCGGTCCGCGCCTGGGCGACAAGGTCATCGAATTCAAGAACGTCACCAAGGGCTACGGCGACCGTGTGCTGATCGACAACCTGTCGTTCGCCATGCCGAAGGGCGCCATCGTTGGCGTGATCGGGGGTAACGGTGCCGGTAAGTCGACCCTGTTCCGCATGCTGATGGGCAAGGAACAACCGGACTCGGGCAGCATCGAGATCGGTGAAACCGTGCAACTGGCCTGTGTGGACCAGAGCCGCGAAGACCTGGACGGCGGCAAGACCGTGTTCCAGCAGGTTTCCGACGGTTCCGACATGATCAAGATCGGCAGCTACGAGATCCCGTCGCGCACCTACGTTGGCCGCTTCAACTTCAAGGGTGGCGACCAGCAGAAGTTCGTCAAGGACCTGTCCGGTGGTGAGCGTGGCCGCCTGCACCTGGCCCTGACCCTGAAGGAGGGCGGTAACGTCCTGCTGCTCGACGAACCGTCCAACGACCTCGACGTTGAAACCCTGCGTTCCCTGGAAGAGGCCCTGCTGGACTTCCCAGGCGCCGCCATCGTGATTTCCCACGACCGTTGGTTCCTGGACCGTGTGGCCACTCACATCCTGGCGTACGAAGACGACTCGAACGTGGTGTTCTTCGAAGGCAACTACACCGAGTACGAAGCCGACCGCAAGAAGCGCCTGGGCGATGCTGCTGCCCAGCCGCACCGCGTACGGCACAAGAAGCTGGCCCAGTAAGCCGGTCTTCTAATGCACAAGAATGGGGCCCTTCGCGGCCCCATTTTTGTGCCTGCCCACAGCGAAAGGGCGCCTGTTTTACCAATGGTTTGAAGCGTATTTTGTATACACTTATATAAAACGCACCAAATAATTTCATAAAAACGACATTTCGCCCTATTCCAGTGCGATTGCTTCTTGGTACATTCCAGAAAAAACCAATAAGTCCAATCCTCTTGGTGAGATGTCTACCATGATCGAATCTGTCGACAATTTCCTCGCGCGCCTTCAGCAACGCGACCCGGGCCAACCAGAATTCCACCAGGCTGTGGAAGAAGTGCTGCGTACCCTGTGGCCCTTCCTGGAAGCCAACCCGCACTACCTGCAGTCCGGCATCCTCGAGCGCATGGTCGAGCCTGAGCGCGCCGTGCTGTTCCGCGTGTCGTGGGTCGATGACCAGGGCAAGGTCCAGGTCAACCGCGGCTACCGCATCCAGATGAGCAGCGCCATCGGCCCGTACAAGGGCGGCCTGCGCTTCCACCCGTCGGTGAACCTGAGCGTGCTCAAGTTCCTGGCCTTCGAACAGGTGTTCAAGAACTCCCTCACCTCGCTGCCCATGGGCGGCGGCAAAGGTGGCTCGGACTTCGACCCTAAAGGCAAGAGCGATGCCGAAGTCATGCGCTTCTGCCAGGCCTTCATGAGCGAGCTGTACCGCCACATTGGTGCCGACTGCGACGTGCCGGCCGGTGACATCGGCGTGGGTGCCCGCGAGATCGGCTTCATGTTCGGCCAGTACAAGCGCCTGGCCAACCAGTTCACTTCGGTGCTGACCGGCAAGGGCATGACCTACGGTGGCAGCCTGATTCGCCCTGAAGCCACCGGCTACGGCTGCGTGTACTTCGCTGAAGAAATGCTCAAGCGTCAGAACCTGCGCATCGATGGCCGCCGCGTGGCCATTTCCGGTTCCGGCAACGTCGCCCAGTACGCTGCGCGCAAGGTCATGGACCTGGGCGGCAAGGTGATTTCTCTGTCCGATTCCGAAGGCACCCTGTACGCCGAAGCCGGCCTGACCGACGCCCAGTGGGACGCGCTGATGGAGCTGAAGAACGTTAAGCGCGGCCGTATCAGCGAGCTGGCTGACCAGTTCGGCCTGGAGTTCCGCAAGGGCCAGACTCCGTGGACACTGCCGTGCGACATCGCCCTGCCGTGCGCCACGCAGAACGAACTGGACATCGAAGACGCCCGTACCCTGCTGCGCAATGGCTGCATCTGCGTGGCCGAAGGTGCCAACATGCCGACTACCCTGGCGGCGGTCGACCTGTTCATCGAGGCCGGCATCCTCTACGCGCCGGGCAAGGCCTCCAACGCCGGTGGCGTGGCGGTGTCGGGGCTGGAAATGTCGCAGAACGCCATGCGCCTGCTGTGGACGGCCGGTGAAGTGGACAGCAAGCTGCACAACATCATGCAGTCGATTCACCATGCTTGCGTGCATTACGGTGAAGAGGCCGATGGCACGGTCAACTACGTGAAGGGCGCCAACATCGCCGGCTTCGTGAAGGTTGCCGATGCCATGCTGGCTCAAGGCGTAGTCTGATTCGAGATCGCCGGGACCGCTTTGCGGCCCATTCGCGGGTCAAGCCCGCTCCTACAGAAGTACGCGGTCCCCTGTAGGAGCGGCGGTGCGGCGATCCGACTTGTCCCGCGAATGGGCTGCAAAGCAGCCCCAGGGCCTCAACCGATTTCGATAATCTCGATCATCTGATCCCCCGCCGGCCGCCGCCACAGCACTTCATCCCCAGGCCCGGCCCCAAGCAAGGCCCGCCCCAGCGGCGATCCCCAGTTGATCATCCCGCGCCCGGCATCCGCCTCATCCTCGCCCACCAGCTGCACCACATGCTCCTGGTCCTGCTCGTCGACGAACCTGACCCGGCTCCCGATCTGCACCTTGCTGCTCGATGTCGCCGCCGGCACCACCTGCGCGCTCTGCACCCGCGCGCTGAAATAACGCAGGTCCCGCTCGGTATCGGCCAGGCGCTGCTTGTCGCCGCGCTCGCCCTGGGCCTGCAACTCGCTGCGCAAGGCATTCAGTTCGCTCACGCGCTGTTGCAGCTGGCGCAGGCCGCTGGCGGTGACGTAGTTGGGCTGGTCGCTGACGCGCCGCTCCACGGGCTGGTCGGCCTGGGCGGCGGCCTGGTCTTCGTTGACGAATGCTCGGCTCATGCAATGCCCTCCTTCTGTTGGAGACCAGCATGGCAGGCCGGTGGTTTCAGTGAATGTCCGTTTGCGACTTACTTGCTGCGATAGGCACGGGCGGCGCCTTGGTCTTTCTCCTGCTGCCACTCGCGATCACGCTCGTCCCAGAAGCGCTCATGGTACTGGCGCTGTTCCTCGCTGTTCTGCATCGCGTGGCACTGGCGGAAGCCATCGTCCCAGCCAGTCTCGTAGTGGCGATCGTGCAGGTAACGCGGTACGTCTTTCTTGAAGTCGCCAACCATCAACCCGGCCGCCTGACGGCCGCTGCTGCAACCGTCCTGATAGCCGTCGGCGTAGGCGGGGGGATAGCCGTGGTTGACCATCTGATCGTGGGTGGTTTCGCAACCCGCCAGCAACAACGCAATGCACACACCAAACCAGTACCGCGACATGACCACCTGAACCCTTGGATAGATATCGGAAAGTCTAGGTGGCGATTTGTCGGGGAGCTGTCAAAACAGTGTCAAAGAGTCGGTTGGTTCACATCTGTAGGAGCGGCCTTGCCGGGGCGCCGGACGGTCGGAAAAGGGCGCAAAGCGCCCTCATCGATCTCAATAGTGATACCACTTCAACTCCAGCATCACCTCATTCTGCGCCGTCGCCAGGTGGCTGAATTCCCGCGAAGCACTCAACCTCACCCCGAGGTTCTGGCTGATCTCCCACTGCTGATTCAGGCTCACACTGCGCCGCACTTCGCCATTGGTGAAGTAGTCGCCCTTGGCCTCCAGCGTCATGTTGCCCAGCCCGTTGCGCCATAGTAGCCCGCCATTGAACCCCGTCGCCGGGGCAATGAACTGGGCGAAGTCGTTGTGGTGCTCGATCCGTACCGTGCCCAAGGCAAAACCCAACAAGCCATCGGTCAGTTGCCAGGTGCCACCGGCACCGCCATTCACATGGCTCACCAGCACCTCGTCGTCATGCTTGCCCGGCACCCGCTCCAAGCCACCTGCCACTTGCCAGGACCAAGGCTTGAGCAGCTCGTTGCGCGGCGTCAGCGAGCGGATGGTGGCCAGGTCCAGGCGCTGCACCTGCCAGTCGTTGCCTTCGTACTGGCGGACCTTGAGCTGCAGGATCTCGATCTGCGCCCCCAGCGGGAAGCCATAGGCATTGTCGTTGAGGTCGTGGTAGGCCATGCGCAGGCCGTATTCGGCGTAGGCGCGATCCTCTCGGGTGCCGACGCCCAGTTGCCAGGTCCGCGAGTCATGGCCGTCCTCGGGCAGGCCGGGGCGCTCGATCTGCAAGGGCGGCGGTGGGTTGCTGTTGATCGCCCGCAGCAGCTCGAAACTGCGCTTGGCCTGCCCAGGGTCACGTTCCTGGCCATTGGCCCGGTAGCGCTCCAGGCGGTACGCGGCATCCTGCACCAGCGCCTGGCGCTCGCGGGGCAGGGCTTTGAACTCCGGACTCTGCAACTGCGTGGTATCGGCACTGACGGCCAGCACCTGGCGCTTCTCGTCATGGTCCAGGGGCTCGGCCCGGGCCAGCAGCTCGCGTTCGCGTGACGGGCGGTAAGTCTCGCTGGCGACCAGCCCCGACTGTTTCACCGCTTTCACCGTGTCGGTGGGAATGGCGGTCAGTGGGAACTGCGAGGTCAGGTCCAGGCTCGGCCGGGCTACCTGCAGCAACTCCAGCAGGCGGTAGGAGCAGTTTTCGTCGAAGAAGAAGTAATCGAACTGGATCTGCTTCAGTTCCCATACGTGCTCGACCATGCGCCCGGTTTCCTCCGGCGTCAGGTCCAGCTGGTATTCCCACAGGTCGCGGTTCTCCAGGCTGCGGTATTCGGAGAGCTTTTCCTGGTAGGGCATCAGCGCGAACAGGCCCGGGTAGCCGCCCATCAGGCCCTTCCAGGCATACAGGATGCTGTTGTCGCTGCCTTCGATGTAGGCACCGAAGTTGATTGCATAGCTCAGCAGCGTGGTGTCGTCGCTGCGGGTGTTGGACTGGTCGATGCGCAGCAACGTGTGGCCGAACATCGACGAGGGGCTGTTCAGGTAGGCTGCCGGGAATATCAGAGCCGCGCTGTGCGGGTCGATCGACTGGTACCAGGTCTTGAACTCCTGGCAGTCCGGTTGCGGCAGGCCTTGCAGGTCGAGTTGCTCACGCAACCAGCGGGTGCGTGCGGGGAATACGCATTGGGCGTGCTTGTCACCAAGGCTGGCCGGGGCGTACAGCGCTTCAACCGTGGCCTTGAGTTCCTGGTCCGGGTGGTGCGCGCCGTCCTCGGCGAGGAAGAAGGCATCATCGTCCACATAGCTGCGCCAGCCGCCGAACTTGGCGGTTTCGTAGTGGCCCAGGGCAATCCAGTAAGGGGTGTTGGCCAGTTGCTGGATACGGCCTGGGTCCAGCACGGGCATGGCATGAACGGGGGCGCAGGCACACAGCGCCAGGGAAGCGAGGCGTTTGAGCATGTCGGGCAACTACTTCTTAACGATGCCGAAAAAAGGCGAAACCCGCCCCGGAGACCGGGGCGGGAGCAGCTGCTGTCAGGCCTCGGTAGCGTATTTGGCCAGGCGTGGGTCGTTCTTCAGAACCGCCAGGGTGTTGCTGTGGACAGTCTCGGCAGTCACGTCGGCGCTGTTGAAGATCTGGTTGAAGTGCTGGTGGGTGACCGAGGCGAAGTAGCCGCGATCTTCCGGCGCGACGCCGAGGACCACGGCGTAGGTGGTCAGGGCTTCGCCCTGGCCCATGGCCATGTCTTCGGACAGCTCGTTCATCATGCCATTCATGGCAAACCAGGATTTGCCGCCGTAGGTCAGCGAAGCTTTGGTCGAGCAGCCGTTGGTGCCCGAAGTCATGCCGAAGGTGGCGTTACCGGAAGTGCCGTTGGTGGTGGAGGCCAGGAAGTGCGCTGGCGTACCGCGCTGGCCTTCGAACAGCATGTTGCCCCAGCCGCAGTTCGGGCCGCCCGGCGCTTCGGCGAGGGCGTTGAGCGAGACCACGGTGAACAGAGTACCCAGAAGAATCCGTTTCATAGCATTGTTCTCTTTGTCTTAACCAAGGGTCAGGGTTGTCTGGCAACGCGGTTGCCAGGTCGGGAAAGCATTTCACCCACCCGCGCAGCTTGGAGTTTAGGCATGTTCTAAAGGTTGCGTCGTTGATTGCGAAAAATTTGCTTGTACCTGACTGCGTCTTGGCTGCGACATAAAGTCCCGTGGAGCCTTGCAAGGCGCGCGCGGGCAGCGCCAGAATGCTGCATATCTGCCCCGCCGAAGTAAGGAAACCCAATGCCCGATCCTGTCGCTGCGCGCCTGCGTCTCGCGCCTGAAGCCCTGACCCGGCGTTTCTCCCCCGAGCAGTTTGCATTTACCAATACCGACGATCTGGAGCCGTTTCGCGGAGTCCTGGGCCAGGAGCGTGCTGTCGAGGCCCTGCAGTTCGGCGTGGCCATGCCGCGCCCCGGTTACAACGTGTATGTGATGGGCGAGCCGGGCACCGGCCGCTTCTCGTTCGTCAAGCGCTACCTCAAGGCCGAGGGCAAGCGCCAGCAGACCCCGGCCGACTGGCTCTACGTCAACCACTTCGACGACACTCGCGAGCCACGTGCACTGGAACTGCCCTCCGGCAGCGCGGCCGAGTTCATCAGCGACATGGGTGGGTTGATCGATAATCTGCTGTCGACCTTCCCGGCGGTGTTCGAGCACCCGTCGTACCAGCAGAAGAAGGGCGCCATCGACCGCGCCTTCAACCAGCGTTATGACCGTGCGCTGGATGTGATCGAGCGCGCCTCGCTGGAAAAGGACGTGGCCCTGTACCGCGATGCCAGCAACGTCGCCTTCACCCCGATGGCCGACGGCAAGGCGCTGGACGAAGCCGAATTCGCCCAGTTGCCCGAAGAGGTCCGCGAGCAGTTCCACGAAGACATCGCCCTGCTCGAGGAGCGCCTCAACGAGGAACTGGCCAGCCTGCCGCAATGGAAGCGCGAATCGAACAACCAGCTGCGCCAGCTCAACGAAGAAACCATTACCCTGGCCCTGCAGCCGCTGCTGGCGCCGCTGTCGGAAAAGTACGCCGAGAACGCGGCCGTCTGTGCCTACCTGCAGTCCGTGCAGTTGAACCTGCTGCGTACCGTGGTCGAGCAACTGGTGGAAGACAGCAAGACCGACGCCGCTGCGCGCAAGCTGCTCGAAGAGCAGTACGCGCCGAGCCTGGTGGTCGGTCACCACGCTGACGGTGGCGCGCCGGTGGTGTTCGAGCCGCACCCGACCTACGACAACCTGTTCGGCCGCATCGAATACAGCACCGACCAGGGCGCGCTGTATACCTCGTACCGGCAATTGCGCCCGGGCGCCCTGCACCGCGCCAATGGCGGCTTCCTGATTCTCGAAGCCGAGAAGATGCTGGGCGAGCCATTCGTCTGGGACGCTCTCAAGCGCGCCCTGCAATCGCGCAAGCTGAAGATGGAATCACCCATCGGCGAGCTGGGCCGTGTCGCCACGGTCAGCCTGCAGCCGCAAATGATCCCGCTGAACATCAAACTGATCATCATCGGCTCGCGCCAGCTGTACTACGCGCTGCAAGACCACGATTCGGACTTCCAGGAGATGTTCCGCGTGCTGGTCGACTTCGACGAAGACATGCCGATGGTCGACGAAAACCTTGAGCAGTTCGCCCAGCTGCTGCGCACCCGCACCAACGAAGAAGGCATGGCGCCGCTGACCAGCGATGCCGTGGCGCGCCTGGCCACCTACAGCGCCCGCCTGGCGGAAAACCAGTCGCGGTTGTCGGCACGTATCGGTGACCTGTTCCAGCTGGTCAGCGAGGCTGATTTCATCCGCCAGCTGGCCAGTGACGAGATGACCGATGCCGGGCACATCGAGCGTGCGCTGAAGGCCAAGGCCACCCGTACCGGGCGTGTCTCGCAGCGGGTGCTCGACGACATGCTCGCCGGCATCATCCTGATCGACAGCGAAGGCGCGGCCATCGGCAAGTGCAACGGCCTGACCGTGCTGGAAGTCGGCGATTCGGCGTTCGGCATGCCGGCACGCATTTCTGCCACCGTCTACCCGGGCGGCAGCGGCATAGTCGACATCGAGCGCGAGGTCAACCTCGGCCAGCCGATCCACTCCAAGGGGGTGATGATCCTCACCGGGTACCTTGGCAGCCGCTATGCCCAGGAATTCCCCCTGGCGATTTCCGCGAGCATTGCCCTGGAGCAGTCCTACGGCTATGTCGATGGTGACAGTGCCTCGTTGGGTGAAGCATGCACGCTGATCTCGGCCTTGTCGCGCACGCCGCTCAAGCAGTGCTTCGCCATCACCGGCTCGATCAACCAGTTCGGTGAAGTGCAGGCGGTGGGTGGGGTCAACGAGAAGATCGAAGGCTTCTTCCGCCTCTGCGAGGCGCGTGGCCTGACCGGCGAGCAGGGTGTGATCATCCCGCGTGCCAACGTTGCCACGCTGATGCTCGACGAGCGCGTGCTGCAGGCGGTGGAGAACGGCATGTTCCACGTCTATGCGGTTAGCCAGGCCGATGAAGCATTGAGCCTGCTGGTGGGCGAAGATGCAGGCGAGCTCAACGACGAGGGCGTGTTTACCGAAGGCAGCGTCAATGCCCGCGTGGTCGAGCGCCTGCGTGAAATCGCCGAGATGATCAGCGAGGAAGAGATCGAGAAGGCGGAAAAGGAACGCCTGGAAGAGGTGATTGCCCAGGCCAAACCGGCCTGAGTCAATAAATCGGCGCTGGCGGCCATGTGCTACCGTTCAGCGCCGGTTTTCCATCTTTCTGTGCTGTTCTTCTATGCTGGAACTTAAGGACGGTATCAGGGTTCAGGATGGAAACAGCCTGGCTTTTCAGGCTGAACAGGGCTCATTGGAGGGGACGCGGCCATGCGCAACCTCAGCCTTACTCGCCAGTGCCTGGGCCTGGTGACCCGCATCGAATGCAGCATCCGCCCACTGGCCGGCGACAACGGCATGTGGACCTTGCTTTTCGCCGCCGGCATGGCCGGTGAACAACCCTCGGCGATCAAGGCCCAGGGGCCTTTCCATGGGCCGATGGTGGCCGAATCCGTGCTCAGTGCCATCGTCGACAGCCTGACCCTGCACGGGTATCAGGTGGCCGATGATCCACAGATCTGGTGCCTGCACCTGCAGGCACAGCTGCGGCGGATCAACGGCGAACGCTGCCGGAACCTGGGGGATTACCAGTTCCACCCTGAAACCTGAGCATACAAACCAGCGGTGCGGCATCTGGCCGCAGGCTTTTGCTGTCACAGGTGGCTGGCTATACTCGCGGCCGATTTCCAGTCACCTGACGAGTCCCAAACCCTCCATGGAACGTATTCTCGAAAACGCGATGTATGCCTCGCGCTGGCTGCTCGCTCCCATCTACTTCGGCCTGTCACTGGGCCTGCTGGCCCTGGCGCTGAAGTTCTTCCAGGAAGTTGTCCACGTCCTGCCCAACGTCTTCGCCCTCAGTGAAGCCGACCTGATCCTGGTCATCCTGTCGTTGATCGACATGTCGCTGGTGGGCGGCCTGCTGGTGATGGTGATGATTTCCGGCTACGAGAACTTCGTGTCGCAGCTGGACATCGACGAGAGCAAGGAAAAGCTCAACTGGCTGGGCAAGATGGACTCTTCGTCGCTGAAGATGAAGGTTGCCGCTTCGATCGTGGCGATTTCTTCCATCCACCTGCTAAGGGTGTTCATGGATGCGCAGAATATCTCCACCGACTACCTGATGTGGTACGTGATCATCCACATGACCTTCGTGGTCTCGGCCTTCTGCATGGGCTACCTGGACAAGCTGACCAAGCACTGAGCGCCTTTTCTGTGGGATCGAGGCATAACTGACGAGCGGCGTCAGTTATGCCTTGTGCAATCCCCCGATCCGTACAAAAAATGAGCACTCATGCGTGGTTCCCAAAGCGAGGTGCTCTCATGAACCTGCATCAGCTCAATACCGAGGCCAGGGCAGGCCATGTCGATGAAGTGAACCTGATCGCCATCGAAGGCGGCGACTATCTCCTCGAGGCCCGGGTCAAAGGCCATCCCCACCCTCTGTCCGATACCCGTGGTGAGCGCTTGCGCGTGCACTCGGTGGAGGATGCGCGCAAGTTGCTGCAGACCATTCCAATGGTGTCGATGAACCTCGTGCACTGGTCGGTACAGGACGAAATGTGCGGCATGGGCACGCACCCGGAAGAAGACCTGAAGGTGCCGATTTCCCAGCGTTCGGCCTGGTAGCTGCTCGCGCCGCCCCAGTGTGCTAGGCTGCTCGCCCTTTTCATCAAGGGCGCGGCTGCACTGCGCCCTGCAGTGGAGCACGACAATGTCCGAACTCAACCTGTCCACCGACGAAACCCGCGTCAGCTACGGCATCGGCCGTCAACTGGGCGGCCAGCTGCGCGACAACCCGCCACCAGGCGTGAGCCTGGAAGCCATCCTGGCCGGCCTGACTGACGCTTTCAACGGCGCCGAGAGCCGTGTCAGCGAAGCCGACCTGTCGGCCAGCTTCAAAGTCATCCGTGATGTGATGCAAGCCGAAGCTGCTGCCAAGGCAGAAGCCGCCGCTGCCGCTGGCAAGGAATTCCTGGTCGAAAACGCCAAGCGTGACGGCATCACCACCCTGGCTTCGGGCCTGCAGTTCGAAGTGCTGACCGCCGGTGAAGGCGCCAAGCCGACCCGCGAAAGCAACGTGCGCACCCACTACCACGGCACCCTGATCGACGGCACCGTGTTCGACAGCTCCTACGACCGTGGCCAACCGGCTGAATTCCCGGTTGGCGGCGTGATCGCTGGCTGGACCGAAGCCCTGCAGCTGATGAACGCCGGCAGCAAATGGCGCCTGTACGTGCCGAGCGAGCTGGCCTACGGCGCCCAAGGCGTTGGCAGCATCCCGCCGCATAGCACCCTGGTGTTCGACGTCGAGCTGCTCGACGTTCTGTAATGCCGTTGAGGCCGGCGTTGCCGGCCTCAATTCCAGTCTGTTCCCCCTGGGCGCAAGGCCCGTGCATAGCAGAACAGAAACAGGTTTCGCACCAGCTCCTTGAGCACCATCGGCTCACTCGAATTCAGCCCGTACAGATCCAGGTCACCCTGGTCGCGCAATTCGTCCAGTGCTTCTTCTTCGAGCACTGCGCATACCTCACCGGTTTCCCGATGGAGGATGCGCAGATAGGGGTGGGGGCGGTCCAGCCAGGCGTCGATCAGATAAGTCATGGCTATTCTCCTTGGAAAGCGGTTCCAATGAGAATAATTCTTATTATCAGAATAGCAAGCGCCAATTGCCAGAATTTGTAATCAGACCTTACGCACGAATTCCGACTTCAGCTTCATGGCGCCGATGCCGTCGATCTTGCAGTCGATGTCGTGGTCGCCGTCGCACAGGCGGATGTTCTTGACCTTGGTACCGACCTTGACCACCAGGGACGAGCCCTTGACCTTGAGGTCTTTGATCACGGTAACGGTGTCGCCGTCCTGCAGGATATTGCCGACCGAATCCTTCTTCACCACGTCATCGCTGGCCGCTTCGGCTTCGCCGCTGGCCGACCACTCGTGGGCGCACTCGGGGCAAATCAGCTGGGTGCCATCCTCGTAGGTGTATTCGGAGTTGCATTTGGGGCAGGGTGGCAGCGTGCTCACTTCGGTTCCTTAAACAGCAGACGGTTAAAGGCCCATATTATATAAGGTTTTGCAGGGGAAGTGTTTCGTCCGCACAAAAGCTTCGCGGGTAAACCCGCTCCCACAGGTTTTGCGCTGCCTTTGAGCATGCGCGGTCCTTGTGGGAGCGGGTTTACCCGCGAAGAAGTTGACGCGTTTTATCAGTGGGTACGCGCGACCGCAAACTCGCTCAGCTCGACCAGCGCATCCCGGTATTCGCTGGCTGGCAGCGCTTCCAGGCATTCGATGGCACGCTTGACGTAGTCACGCGCCAGCTCGGCGGTGTATTTCAGGGCACCCGAAGCCTCGACGGCCTCGCGAATCTGCTCCAGGTCTTCCAGGCCACCCTTCTGGATCGCCTTGCGCACCAGTGCCGCCTGCTCCGGCGTACCTTCACGCATGGTGTAGATCAGCGGCAGGGTGGGCTTGCCTTCGGCCAGGTCGTCGCCGACGTTCTTGCCCAGGGCTTCGGCATCGCCTTCGTAGTCGAGCAGGTCGTCGACCAGCTGGAAGGCCACGCCCAGGTGGTCACCGAAGGTGCGCAGGGCTTCGCGCTGCGCTGCGCTGGCTTCGGCCAGTGCCGCGGCGCTGTGGGTCGAGGCTTCGAACAGCATGGCGGTCTTGCCGCGGATGACGTCCATGTAGATCTCTTCGGTGGTGCTGGCGTCGCGTACTCGCGACAGCTGCAGCACTTCGCCTTCGGCGATCACCCGGGTGGCCTTGGACAGGATCTGCATGACCGGCATCGAGCCCAGCTCGACCATCATCTCGAACGAACGCGAATAGAGGAAGTCGCCCACCAGCACGCTCGGTGCGTTGCCCCACAGGGCGTTGGCGGTGGAGCGGCCACGGCGCATGCCAGACATGTCGACCACGTCGTCGTGCAGCAGGGTGGCGGTGTGCAGGAACTCGATGGTCGCGGCCAGCAGGCGCAGGTCGGCGCCTTCACGGCCCAGGGCCTTGCCGCACAGCAGGACCAGCAGTGGACGCAGGCGCTTGCCACCGGCCGACGTGATATAGTCGCCGATCTTCGATACCAGCGGCACGCGCGAGGTCAGCTGCTTCTTGATGATCTCGTCGACGGCGCTGAAATCTTCAGCCACCGCGCGGTAGAAGGTTTGGGGTTGCATCGGCTGCTCCAGTGAGGTTGCGCGGCATGCTAGGTCGCAGGTCCCGGTGTGTCAAGGCGCGGTGCCCGCTGGCCGGGGGCGGGACTTGCAAGCAAAAGCGGGGTTGCGTACAATCGCGCACCCTAACTTCCTGGGCAGCACCTGCCTTACGCAATTGCACAGGGCCGTTCCAGCCCCATGCAGCCATGCCAGCCAATACTCATCATATAAAGCGCTGGGTGAGCAGGATTATCGGAGAAATACCATGTCTTACGCAGTAATCGTTACCGGCGGCAAGCAGTACAAAGTCGCTGAAGGTGAATTCCTCAAGATCGAAAAACTGGAAGTCGCCACTGGCGAATCCGTGACCTTCGATCGCGTCCTGCTGGTTGCCAACGGTGAAGAAGTCACCATCGGCGCACCAGTCGTCGCCGGCGCTAAAGTGGTTGCCGAAGTCGTTTCGCAAGGCCGTCACGACAAGGTTCGCATCATCAAGTTCCGTCGTCGTAAGCACCACATGAAGCGTATGGGCCACCGCCAGTGGTTCACCGAGATCAAAATCACCGGTATCCAGGCTTAATCGCCTCGGTCCCCTGAATTTATTTGGAGAATTGAACCATGGCTCACAAGAAGGCTGGTGGTAGTACTCGTAACGGTCGCGACTCAGAATCGAAACGCCTTGGCGTGAAGATGTATGGCGGCCAGGTTATCAAACCAGGCAACATCATCGTCCGTCAGCGCGGCACCGAATTCCACGCTGGCTACGGCGTTGGCATGGGCAAGGATCACACCTTGTTCGCCAAGATCGAAGGCGTGATCAAGTTCGAGAAGAAAGGCGAGTTCATGCGCCGTTACGTGAGCATCGTCGCCGCTTAATCGCGACGTCGCTCCAGAAGCCCCGTCATGCGACGGGGCTTTTTCGTTTGTGGTGAGCCTCTTGCAAAGCTGTTTGTCTGGGTTGCCGGCGTTGGTTTCTACGGTCGTACGGGGCCGCCGCGCTCATTTTTGCAAGAGCCTCATGTTTTTGAGTCATTCAGCTCGTCTACCGACGAGAGGCGGTTTTAATGAAGTTTGTTGACGAAGTATCGATTCGGGTCAAGGCCGGTGACGGCGGCAACGGTTGCATGAGCTTCCGTCGCGAGAAGTTCATCGAAAACGGTGGCCCCAACGGCGGTGACGGTGGTGACGGCGGTTCGGTGTACATGGTTGCCGACGAAAACCTGAACACCCTGGTCGACTACCGCTACACCCGTCACCACGAAGCCCAGCGCGGCTCCAACGGCGGCAGCACCGATTGCACTGGCAAGAAGGGTGAAGACCTGTTCCTGCGCGTGCCGGTCGGTACCACCGTGATCGACGCCTCGACCCAGGAAGTGATCGGTGACCTGATCACTCCAGGCCAGAAGCTGATGGTCGCCCAGGGCGGCTGGCACGGCCTGGGTAACACCCGCTTCAAGTCCAGCACCAACCGTGCGCCGCGCCAGACCACCCCAGGCAAGCCGGGTGACCAGCGCGACCTGAAGATGGAAATGAAAGTATTGGCCGATGTTGGCCTGCTGGGCCTGCCGAATGCGGGCAAGAGCACCTTCATCCGTTCGGTCTCGGCCGCCAAGCCGAAAGTCGCCGACTACCCGTTCACCACCCTGGTACCCAACCTGGGCGTGGTCAGCGTCGACCGCTGGAAGAGCTTCGTCATCGCCGACATCCCCGGCCTGATCGAAGGCGCCTCCGACGGTGCCGGCCTGGGTATCCGCTTCCTCAAGCACCTGGCGCGCACCCGCGTGCTGCTGCACCTGGTCGACATCGCGCCGCTGGACGAAAGCAGCCCGGCCGATGCCGCGGAAGTGATCGTCAACGAGCTGACCCGTTTCAGCCCTTCGCTGGCCGAGCGCGAGCGCTGGCTGGTGCTGAACAAGTCGGACATGGTCATGGACGACGAGCGCGATGAGCGCGTGCAGGAAGTGATTGACCGCCTGGAATGGGAAGGCCCGGTCTACGTGATCTCGGCCATCTCCAAGCAGGGCACCGACAAGCTCAGCCACGACCTGATGCGCTACCTCGAAGACCGCGCTGACCGCCTGGCCAACGACCCGGCCTATGCCGAAGAGCTGGCCGACCTCGACCAGCGCATCGAAGACGAAGCCCGCGCCCAGCTGCAGGCCCTGGACGACGCCCGTACCCTGCGTCGCACCGGCGTCAAGAGCGTGCACGACATCGGCGACGACGACGATGGCTGGGATGATGATTTCGAGGACGACGAAGACGGCCCGGAAATCATTTACGTGCGCGACTGATCGGTTGCAGTACACTAAACGCCGCTCTCAGGAGCGGCGTTTTTGTATCCACGGTATCTACAGATTCGACATAGGTTGGAAGAAGATGCGAAGCAAGGTGACGGGCGCCAAGCGCTGGGTCGTGAAGATTGGCAGTGCCCTGCTGACCGCCGATGGCAAGGGCCTCGACCGCGGCGCCATGGCCGTATGGGTCGAGCAGATGGTCGCGCTGCGTGAAGCAGGCGTGGAGTTGGTACTGGTCTCCTCCGGGGCCGTGGCTGCCGGCATGAGCCAGCTGGGCTGGACTTCCCGACCGAGTGCGATGAACGAGTTGCAGGCGGCTGCCTCGATCGGCCAGATGCGCCTGGTTCAGGCCTGGGAAACGAGCTTCGGCGAGCACGGCAAGCACACCGCGCAGATCCTCCTGACCCACGATGACCTGTCCGACCGCAAGCGTTACCTGAATGCCCGCAGCACCCTGCGTACCCTGGTTGACCTGGGCGTGGTGCCGGTGATCAACGAGAACGACACCGTGGTCACCGACGAGATCCGCTTCGGCGACAACGACACCCTGGCCGCGCTGGTGGCCAACCTGGTGGAAGCCGACCTGCTGGTGATCCTCACCGACCGCGACGGCATGTTCGATGCCGACCCGCGCAACAACCCCGAAGCCCAGCTGATCTACGAAGCCCGCGCCGACGACCCGTCGCTGGACGCCGTGGCCGGTGGTACCGGCGGTGCCCTGGGCCGTGGCGGCATGCAGACCAAGCTGCGCGCTGCGCGCCTGGCAGCCCGTTCCGGCGCCCACACGATCATCATCGGTGGCCGCATCGAGCGTGTGCTGGACCGCCTGAAGGCCGGTGAGCGCCTGGGCACGCTGCTGTCGCCCGAGCGCGGCATGCTGGCGGCACGCAAGCAGTGGCTGGCTGGCCACCTGCAGACCCGTGGCACCCTGGTGCTCGACGCGGGCGCCGTGCAGGCGCTGCGCGGGGCGAACAAGAGCCTGCTGCCGGTCGGCGTGAAGACCGTGCAAGGCAGCTTCCGCCGTGGCGAGATGGTGGTCTGCGTCGGCCCGGATGGCGTCGAGGTGGCCCGTGGCCTGGCCAACTACAGCGCGCTGGAAGCGCAGAAGATCATCGGTCAGCCGTCCGATCAGATCGAGGCCGTGCTGGGCTACATCGCCGAGCCGGAGCTGGTGCACCGCGACAACCTGGTGCTGGTATGAAGCTGCTCAAGCGGGCGCTTGCCCTGGCCGTCTTTACCCTGCCGATGCTGGCCGGGGCCGAAGAGATTGGTCAGGTGTCCACCGTGTTCAAGTTCCTCGGGCCGAACGATCGCATCGTGGTCGAGGCGTTCGATGACCCCAAGGTCGAAGGGGTGACCTGCTACCTGTCGCGGGCCAAGACTGGCGGCGTGAAGGGTGGTTTGGGGTTGGCGGAAGATCGGGCGGAGGCTTCGATTGCCTGCCGTCAGGTTGGGCCGATCAACTTCAAGGGTGACTTGAAGGACGGTGAGGAGGTGTTCAAGGAGCGCACCTCGCTGGTGTTCAAGACCATGCAGGTGGTGCGCTTTCTCGACAAGAAGCGCAATACGCTGGTGTACCTGGTGTATAGCGACCGCATGATCGAAGGCAGCCCGCAGAATGCGGTGACTGCGATCCCGATCCTGCCTTGGGCTCATTGATAGCCAGGTAGATCGCCGGGAGGCCTTTGGCCTCCTTTCGCCGGCAAGCGCGGCTCCCCCAGATACTGTGCAAGCTTTGAGATCTACACGGTACCTGTGGGAGCCGCGCTTGCCGGCGATGGGCCGCAAAGCGGCCCCCAGATGCCTCAGGCCAGCTCTTCGGCCTGATCCTCCCGCACAATCGCCTTCACTTCATCCAGCCGGCTGATGTACTTCCAGTCCGCCTCGTCGATGTAGATGCCATTCGGCCCACTGCCACCTTCCAGGTCGATCGCCACGCGTGCCGACACCTGCGGCTTCACGCTCGCCAGAATCGGCACGAAGCCCAGCTGCAGGCTGGTCTCCAGCAGTGCCGCCTGGTTGCGTTCGTCGATGTCCGCCGCTTCGTCGAGGTAGTACGGCAGGCGAATGCGCCCGGCCAGGTCACGGTCCATCAGGTGCAGCAACAAGTACATGTTGGTCAGCGCCTTGATGGTCATGGTGGTGCCGTTGGACGCCGCGCCGTCGATGTCGGCGTGGATGATCGGCAGGCCGTTGACCTTGGTGATCTCGAACGCCAGCTCGAACAGGTCCTTCAGGCCCAGCTGGTTGTGGTTTGCAGCCACCAGCCGTGCCAGGTACTCCTTGGCCTCTTCGTTCTTGTTGTCCTGATCGGCGCTCTGGGTCAGGTCGAACACCGACAGGGTCTCGCCTTCCTCGTACTGACCGGCGCTGTGGATGATCTGGTCGATGTGCTTGAGCGCTTCCTTGTTCGGCGCCAGCACCACGCGGAAGCTTTCCAGGTTGGACACCTGGCGCTTGTTGATCTCGCGGTTGAACAGGGCCAGCTGGTGCTCGAGGCTGTCATAGTCGCTGCGGATGTTGCGCAGGGTCCGGGCGATGTCGGTGACTGCGGCGCGGCGCGCCTTGGCCAGGGTCAGGGCCTCGTCGGTGCGGTGCGCGTAGGCGTTTACCAGCAGCTGCAGGCGGCGCTCCATGTCGTCTTCGCTGTCGAACTTGGCCACGCCCTTCAAGCGCACCTGGGCGTACAGCGCCTCGATCTGGTTGTCGACGCGTTGCAGGGCCTGCCAGCTGTCCTGGTAGTCGTTGAGCATCGGCAGCAGGTTGTCCATGGAGTCGTCGACCGCTTCCATGAACGGCGTGCCGTAGGGCAGGTCGGCCGGCAGCAGCTGGCGGCGACGCAGGGCGTCTTCCAGGGTACGCTGCTTGGCTTCGAGGTCGCCGATCTGGCGGCCGACCAGCTGCAGCTTGGCCGACAGCTGCTGGACGCGCTCGGTGAAGGCGTCGCTGGAGCGCTTGAGCTCGTCCTGGGCGGCTTCCAGTTGCGCCAGTTGCTCCATCTTCTCGGGCTCTTCGGCGCTCAGGGTTTCGCTGCGGCGGAAGTCTTCCAGGGCCTTCTGGGCGTCCAGCACCTCCTGGTAAAGGGCTTCTGTCTGCGCTTTGGAGGCGGTGCGGTCGGCGGCGACCTGCTGCTGGGTCTTGAGCTGCTTCAGCTCCTTCTCCAGGCGCTCCTTCTGGTCGCGCAGGGCGGCGCGGTCGGCCAGGGCCTGCAGGGCTGGCGGGTCGATGTTGGAGATGTCGATGGACAGGCCGGGGGCCTCGAAGCGCTCGCCCTTGAAGCCGTCGAGCACCGCTTCCAGGGATTTCACCCACAGGTCGCTGTCGTCCAGCTCGATGCCACGGTCGCCCAGCGGCAGGCTGAACAGCGCGCCGTTGAACAGGCGCATCAGGCGGTCGACATCCTGCTGCGAGAACTCTTCGCGCAGGCGGGCGTAGCTGTTGTTGTCGGCGTGGTCGAGCTGCTGCTTGACCTGCTTCAAGCGTTTTTCCAGGTCGCGCACGCGCTCGTCGAGGTCTTCGGCGCTGAACTGGCGCGACTGTGCCAGGGCGCCGGCCAGTTCGTCGTGGGCGTCCTTGGCGGCCAGCAGCCCCTGCTCCAGCACCTTGACGTCATCGACCAGGGCGAAGCGGTGCTTGAGCACCGACAGTTCGCCGAGCCAGCGCTGGATACCGGTGATTTCACGTTCCAGGCGCATCAGCTCCTGGGTGCCGCCACGCTGGTCGTTCTGCAGGCGGTCCTGCTCGCCACGGAAGTGCTCGGCCTGGATCACCAGCTCTTCCTTGCGCGCCATGGCGTATTCCTGCCAGGTGCCCAGCAGGTTGTCGAGCAGCGGCGAAAGGCGGTGCAGCTTGCCGCGCAGGATGTCGCGCTGGGCGACGCCGCCGGCCAGCGCCTCGACCAGTGGGCCGGCCGCGACCAGCGCGTTGTAGTCCTGCTCCATGCGGCGCACGTCGCGGAAGGCTTCTTCGCAGGCGGCGATGTAGTCGACGCTGCCCGAGCGCAGGCTGTGCTCAAAGGCATCGAGGAACAGCTGCTTGAGCTTGGCGGCGGTGATCTCGCGCATGTGCAGCAGGTTGATGAACAGGGCGCGGAAGGTCTTCAGGCTCTGCTCGCTGGTGGAGCGCAGCGGGATCAGGGTCAGGTCCAGCGGGCACGAGGTGTGGCCGCCGACCAGCAGCCGGCGCAGTTCATCGGGCTTGAGTTCATAGGCCTTCAGGCCCAGGCGCTCAAGGTTGGTGAACAGCTCTTTCTGGCGCAGGCAGGTGTCGTTCTTCTGGTAGTGGGCCAGGTCCAGCTCACCCTTGTAAGCGAAGAACTGGTGGCCGAAACCGCCGCCCGGGCCGCGGCCGACCACGCCGATCACGTGCGGGCCGTGGGGCAGGTTCAGTTCGCAGAGGATGTACGAGGTGTCGCTGGCGAAGTAGAAGCGGCGCGACTGCTCCAGGCTGTACTTGCCGAAGCTCATGTCGGACATGCGCGCCAGGATCGGGAACTGCAGGGCGTTGATCGACGCCGATTTACCCAGGTTGTTGGCACCGTACACCGACAGCGGGTGCTCCAGCGGGAACAGGCCGAGGCTGTAGCCGGCGGTGTTGAGCAGTGCGAAGCGGCGGATGCCGTAGCGTTCCTGGCTCATGCGTCAATCTCCTGTTGCTCTTCGCGGATGGCCCGGGCCAGGGCGTCCTCTTCGCTTTCCTCGCCGTCGAACGGGGTGAGGTCGAGCGGGTCGTCGGTGCGGTTGAGTTGTTCGGGCGTTTCTTCCACGACCAATACCGGGACTGGCAGCGGCAGGTCGCTGTGCAGTGTGGCGGCCAGGTCGCGGTCCTGTTGCACCGACAGGCACACGTCGAGGAAGCGGTGCATTGGCGGCAGGAAGCGGTAGATGCCGCCTTCTTCATGGGCGAAGCCGAGCTGGGTCATGCGGCGCATGATCTTTTCTTCCAGCTCTTCGACCGTTTGCACTTCGGCCTGCAGGAACAGGTCGCGGTATTTGTCGAGCATCGACGGCAGTTCGTCACGGCCGATGCTGCCGCCGTCGAGCACGGCCATCGGGTCGCGACCCTGGTCGGCCAGATGTTCGACCAGGATGAAGGTGAACAGCGACAGACGCTGGGCGGTCTTGTTGACCTGCGCGGCGGCTTGATCCGGGACGAAGTAGTAAAAACCTCGGGTATCGCACACCAGTTCGAAGCCCAGGGCCTTGAACAGGGTGCGGTACTGGTCCTGGAAGTTCGATAGCTGCGCGTACATTTCAGGGTCGCGGCGGCTGACGTGGAAGCCTTTGAACAGCTCGCGGAAGATCGGCGCGAGCTGGGACAGTTCGGAAAGATCAAGATGCATTGGCTGGGCTCGCGTTGGTTTCGGGCTTGGCTTCGCGGCTGGAGGTCAGGGCGAACGAGCGCAGGCTTACCAAGTGTTCCTGCGTGGTGTACTCGCGGCGGTCGAGGCGCTCGCGCTTGAAGCGTTTTTCCCGCGAGAGGCGCGAGAACCAGTAGAGCAGCTCGTCGGTAGCGCCTTCGGGCTCCTGCTCCAGCAGCCAGACCATCAGGTCTGGTAGTGGCAGGGCGTTCTCGCAGCGCTCGAGCATTTCCTTGACCGTGCGCGGTGCGCGCGGTTGTGGGCCATCCTGAGTCTTGTGGGCCTTGGGGAATTTGGCCGGTTTCGGCTCGAAGCGGGCGAGGGCGTAGACGTAAGCCTCGACCTGGCTGGCGCTGCCGAGGAAGGTGCTCTGCGGGCGGGTAAACAGCGGCATGGCTGCTTGCGGCACGGCATCGATGCCTTTGCGTCGGATCACCGACAGCGCCAGCGCGGCACCGCGGGTGACGGCGTTGTGCCGGCGCGCTTCTTCACGCAGCGGCAGAAGCAGTTCGCGGGCGTGGCGCAGGGTCAGTTGGGCGCTGGTCTGCATCTCCAGGATACGCGCGTGGGTGCGCAGGAGCATGTCGTCATCGACCAGGTGGCCCAGGCGAGCTTGCTCTCCGAGTAGTTTGAGCAGTACGGTCTCGACCTTGCGCACGCCTTGTTCGAAGGCGCCGTCAGCGTTGACCAGCTGGATCATCGGTTCGACGTATTCGTCCCAGGTCGCCAGCACTTCGGCATACCGCTGGCGCAGCGGGATCTGGCGGTTGCTGGTCTTGGCCCGTTCGGCCACGGCGACCAGTGCCTGCTCGTCGTTGTCGAGCTTCTTCAGTACGTCGCGCACGCGCATGTCGAGCAGGCGCAGTTGGCGCGCCAGGTCGTCGCTGTCGCGGTTTTCAAAAGCGTCCTGGATGTGCCCGGCCAGGCGCTCCAGATGGCGCAGGTAGGCCTCGATCTCCAGGCACAGACCCAGCCGGTGCTCCCGGCGCAGATAGGCGAGGAAGTCGTGAATCTGGGCGTTGAGCTCGAAACGGTTCGGGCTTTTCGCCACGGGCACCAGGATGTCCAGGCGGATCCATACATCGAGCAGCTGGGTGATGTCCTGCGGCGTGCTTTCGACCTGCTGGCGCCCTACGTGCTGGCGCAGTTCGACCAGGCTCAGGGTGCCTTGGTCAAAACGCTCACACAGTGGCTCGATCAGAGCCCAGTGCTCAGCTAGGGCGCGCAGGACGCGCTTTGGTTCGATCATTGGCGTCTACTCGTTGCCAAGTAAAAAGGGGGCGATTGTACTTCATCCGGGGGGGAGGATTTCACCCCTTGGTCTGTAATGAGAGATAACCTTTGCGCTTGTAGGGGATTCACTGGCTCGTTTGCAGGGCACAGGCAGCAAATTTCCGCCGACCAGTTGCAGCACAGCCCGGCCAACAACGTTAGAATGTGCGACGTTTCGAACCCCGGACCCCCGAGCCTTGCTGACCGAACCTCGCCGCCGCGCCTACCTTTCCGCCATGCAAGTGGTGCATTGGCTGCCGCGCGCCGAACTGCCGTTCGCCGCACCTTCGCGCCCTGAGCTGCTGTTGCCGCAAGCGCCGGTAGAGCAAGTCGATTTCGAGGTTCGGCCATCCGCGCCGGCGGCCAGCGAGGCCCCGGCCGCGCCCCCGGCGCGCTCCGGCGAGCGCCCGAAAATCGAGATTCCGCGTCCCGGCAGCACGCCCAAGGTCGCTGCCAAGCCAGTCGAAGCCGAGGAAGAGGCCCCCGCACCGCGCCCGGCCCCGGTGCCGCCACCGCGTTTCTCGTTGCAGTTGCTGCGCGCCGGCAGCTGCCTGCTGCTGGTCGAGCTGGCTACCGGTCAGCCTTTCCAGAGTCGCGACCCCTCCTATCTGCTGCTCAAGGACATGCTGCGTGCCGCCGGCCTGCCCGATGCGCCGCAGATCATCGGCGAACCCGTGCGCTGGCCGCTGCTGGTGCGCGGCAACATGGACCAGGGCCCGGATGCTGCACGCGACTTCGTCCAGGGCTTCATCCAGGCGCGCCTGGAAGAAACCCCCTGCAGCGTGCTGTGGCTGATCGGCTTGCCGGCCATGCGTTTCGCGGCCAGTGCCGATGATGCAGCCTATTACCAAGTACTGAAGGTCGAAGGCCTGGGCGATGCCTGGGCCTTGCCGGGCCTTGAACTGTTGATGGACGAGCCGCAGCGCAAGGCGGACGTCTGGCAAGCGATGCGCCAGCTGATGGCGCGCTGGAAGAGCGTTGAATGAGTGACTCGATCAGTTTCCGCCCGATGACCGAGGCGGATCTGGATGCCGTGCTTAAGATCGAATATGCCGCGTTCAGTCATCCCTGGACCCGCGGGATTTTCCAGGATGCGCTCAAATCCTATGAAGTGTGGCTGATGTTCGATGGCCAGCAGCAAGTGGGGCATGGGGTGATCAACGTGATCATCGATGAGGCGCACCTGCTCAACATCACCGTCAAACCCGAGAACCAGGGCTGTGGACTGGGGCTGAAGCTGCTTGAGCACCTGATGGCGCGGGCCTACCAGCTTAATGGCCGTGAGTGCTTCCTTGAAGTGCGGGCCAGCAACCAGTCGGCCTATCGCTTGTATGAGCGTTATGGCTTCAATGAAATCGGCCGACGCCGCGATTACTACCCGGTTGCCGGTGGGCGTGAAGATGCGTTGGTGATGGCGTGTACGCTGCTTGAGGACTGAGTAAGTCTGTACCGGCCTCTTCGCGGGGCAAGCCCGCTCCTACAAGGATCGCCTCAGATTTGAAGGGCAGTGTTGAACCTGTAGGAGCGGGCTTGTCCCGCGAAAGGGCCAGCAAGTCGATCACAGCTCCCGCGGCACGACCTCGACCGGCTTCTTCAGGTCCCGCAGGCTCCTGGTCATCTCCCCGGTATTGCACTTCGCCGCCGCCTGTTCCGGCGTGTACTTGCGCACGGTGCGGAAGAACAGCTCACAGGTCTGCTTCTTCTGTGCCACCTGCCACTTGGTCGAGCAGGCCTCCAGGGTCATCTTCGGTTCGGCCCGCGGGTTACGCCCCATGCCGGCCTGCCAGCAGGCCGCCGTCAAGTCCTGCCCCATCATCTTCAGCCCCGCCGCATCGGCCGCATCCTGATCGCCGCCATGGCTGTCCTTGTCTGCCGCATACCAGATCGCACTCGGATGGTTAGCGCCCAGCACCGGCACCTGGGCGCCCGCTTGCGGCCTGATGCTGACCAGGCCCAGCACATTCACCTGTGGCCCGTACTGTTGCTGGATCCAGCTGCGCACCGGTGCACCGAAGGCGAGCATGGGCAGTGGCTTGGCGGTGTTCTGCAGGGTCATCTCCTTGACCATGCGCAGCTGGTAGTCCTTGAAGTAGCCATAGGTGCCAGTCAGGGCATCGCCTGCACTAGCCGGGGCGGCGATCGGGGCGATGTCGATGATGGTCTGGTAGACCGGGGTCTGGCTGGCGTCGACGCCGTTGAAGGTCAACAGTTCGGCCCAGCGGTCAGTGGTGTTGGAGCGCAGGTAGTCCTGGGCCTGGGTCAGCGAATAGTCCGGCGGGAAGTGCAGCAGCTCGATGCTGCGGCGGTTCTGCAAGGCCATGCCCAGCGGCAGGAACAGGTACCAGTCGTAGGACCACTTGCCGTCCTTGTTCAGCTGGGTGGCACCGTTGTAGGCCAGCTCGCCACTGTCAAGCAGTTTGCGCAGGGGCTCGACATAGTTGGCGGGCACGTCGCTGATGGTGGCATGCAGCCGGTCGTGTTCGCGGCTGACATGCACCTGGGCGTTGGCATGGCCGTCGCGGCGTACGCTTTGGGTCAGGTAGTGCTCCACGGTCTGCTCCAGCGTCCAGTCGCGGTAGCAGATCACGTGGCAATTGTTGGGGAAGGCGAACAGGCGGGTGACGCGCTGGGCGTCACCCAGGTCGATGTGTGCATCGGCCAGGGCCAGGCCGCTGAAGGCGAGGGCGGCGAGGCTCGGTAAGGCAGTCTTGTGCATGCTTAACTCCTTGTCAGTGGCCTCCCGGGTTGGCGGCCGTGCTCATACTGAGGCAGGGAGCGTGGGGATGAGAAGAGCAAGCGGGCTGCTGCTGGCTGCAGGTGTGCTGTCGAGCACAATGGCACTGGCGGACGAGCGCGACGTGTGGATGTTCGCGCAGTGGGCGGGTGACCATCAGACCCGGCCGTTTCGCGAGATGCTGGTGGATGCGCGTCTATATGGAGTTGTGCCTATCCATCAGCTGCTGCGTTCGGCGTCGGACTGGAAGTTGTGCCATGCCTCGCCGTTCGCGGTACCGCCGGCCAGCAACTGGCCGGCAGTGCGCTCCACGTTGTCGTTGCTCAATGCCCTCGACGGGCAAGGCATCTTGCGCCAGTTTGAAGTGGTGTCGGCCTATCGCAGCCCCGATCTCAATCGCTGCGCGGGCGGCGCCGTGGGTAGTGCCCATACCCGCGCCTTCGCGGTCGATATCCTGCTGCCGGCCTGGGCCGACCCCAATCCACTGTGCCGCTTCTGGCAGCAGCATGGCCAGGCCTGGAACATGGGCCTGGGGCGCTATCCGAGCGGGCGCATCCACATCGATACCGCGGGTTATCGCACCTGGGGTGGTGATGGCGGTTCAAGCTCGTCGTCATGCAGCAAACCCAGGTGAGTGAGGCAGGCCTGGCATTCACTCATCACCCAGTCGGCGAAACGTTGGCGCTTGCCACCATCGCTCAGTGGCTGCGGGCTGAGCAGGTAATAGGCAGAGCCATCGCGCAGGAAGCCGAACGGGGCGTGCAGCTGGCTGTTGTCGAGTTCGTCACGCACCATCAATGCCGAGGCGATGGCCAGGCCCAGGCCGGCGCTGGCGGCCTGTAGCGACAGGTAGAAGTGTTCGAACTCGCTGCGCTCGCTATGGGTTGCCTGCCGCTCGCCAAGGCGCAGCCAGGTGGGCCAGGCGTTGGGGCGGGTGCTACTGTGCAGCAGGCGTTGGCCGTCCAGGTTGTCGCTGTTTGTGCGGCTGACCGGGCCAATCCACTCATCGCAGATTTTCATGCTGTGCAGCGTCGGTGGCCAATGGAAGTCATCCCGGCGAAGCGCCAGGTCGACCCCGCTCCGGGCAAAGTCCACCGGCCCGCCGGCAGCCACCAGATGCAGTTGCAGGTCCGGGTGCGCGGCATGGAAGCGCGGCAGGCGCGGGATCAGCCAGCGCATGGCGATGGTCGGCTCGCAGGACAGCACCAGCACGTTGTCGCGTTCCTGCTGTTGCAGGCGCTGCACGGCGCCTTCGAGCTGTTCGAAGATCGCTTGGGTGGTGCCATGCAATGCCCGGCCGGCGGCGGTGAGGAAGATCGCCCGGTTGCGCCGTTCGAACAGTTCGACGCCCAGGCTTTCCTCAAGCAGCCGCACCTGGCGGCTGACGGCGCCGTGGGTCACATGCAGGCGCTCGGCTGCGCGGACGAAGCTTTCCGTTTCGGCGGCGGCGTCGAAGTAGCGGAAGGCACTGAGGGCTGGCAGTTTCATGGTTTCCCTGTTTGCCTATCTGTGAAAAAAACTATCAGATTTGCTCAACTATAAATCGATTTTTACGCATAGCCATGCCCGCGATAATAGATGCATCTGTGCTTTTTCATCGTCTATCGAGGCCTTCCCTTGACCGAACTCATCGCTGTCGCCCTGTTCACTGTCCTGGCCGTCATCAGCCCCGGCGCCGACTTCGCCCTGGTCACTCGCAGCAGTTACGCGCAGGGCCGCAAGGCCGGGCTGGCCGCCGCAGTGGGGATCGCCCTGGGCGTGCAGGTGCATGTGCTGTACACGGTGCTGGGGATCGCCGTGGTCATCAGCCAGAGCCCGGCGCTTTTTCTGGCCATGAAAGTGCTCGGTGCGGGCTATCTGATCTACCTGGGCTATCAGTCGTTGACCAATACCGGTCGTATCAGCCTGGAAGGGGAGGTGGCGCAATCCGGCGTGCTGGCTGCGTTGCGCACAGGCTTCATGACCAACGCCCTCAACCCCAAGACCATGCTCTTCGTCGTAAGTGCCTACACCCAGGTGGTGCGGCCAAGCAGTTCATTGGGAATGGATTTCGCCTACGGGGCATTCATGTCGTTCGCTCACTGGGCCTGGTTCAGCCTGGTAGCGTTGTTCTTTTCTCGTGCGGGGTTGCGTGCACTGATGATCGCAAGGCAGCGGCTGGTCGACCGAGTGATCGGGGTTGCGCTGATCGGTCTGGGTCTGGCCGTGGCGGTCGCCGGGGTGCGTTGATAGGGTGGGACTTTTCTGCAGGCAAAGAAAAAGGGCCTACCTTGCGGTAAGCCCTTTGACTTGTTTGGTGGCTACACAGGGACTTGAACCCCGGACCCCAGCATTATGAATGCTATGCTCTAACCAACTGAGCTATGTAGCCGATGGGGCGCATTATTCCCTTGTGATGGACCTGTGTCAACACTCATTTCAAAAAAAATTGCACGCCTTTCAAAAACTTAGCGACCGACCCCGGTTTCAGCGGACGATCAGCCACTGGTCGAGCACGCCGTACAGCTGCAAATGCTGCTCGGCAGCCAGTGCCGCCAGGGTTTCGCCCGGGCGGTCGAGGTTGAAGTCGCCACTCACCCGTCGATAGGCAGTCTGCTCATCCATCAGCCAGACCCGGTGGCCCTGATAGCTGGCCAAGCGTTCGATGACCTGTCCCAGGGGCATGTCGCTGGCGAGGAGGTGGCCGGTGCGCCAGGCATCCGCCGTCTTCACGTCGACGTTCTGCACCGGGTTGATCCGTGCCTTGCTGAAGGTCACTCGCTCACCCGCCGACACCATGCGCTGGTCGCCGCCCTGAATGACCATGGCTTTGCCATTGAACACCACCAGTTCATCTTGATCGGCATGGCGCGCCACCATCAGGCGGGTGCCGTACACCTGGATACGGGTATCGTCGACCTGAACCTCCATGGCGCGGCCATCGAGCACCACCTCCAGGTACACCTGGCCTTGCACCAGGTGCAATTGGCGCGTGCGCCCGCGCAGGTCGACGTTCATCGCGCTGGCGCTGTCCAGGTGCAACGTCGAACCGTCGGCCAGGCGCACGCTGCGCCGCTCACCCACATCAGTAGCCAGTTCGCTGGCCAGGCGTTGCATCAGTGGCCAGTAAAGATAGGCAACAGCGCCGAGCAACAGCAGGAACAGCACGGCCAATACCTTGCCCAGGTAGCTACGGCGGACCTCGAGCAAACGCGGCCGTGGCCGGGCGGGGGGCACCTGAAGTTGCTGCCAGCACGCTTCCAGTTCGGCATAGGCGTGCGCATTACGCGGCTCCTGGCACCAACGGCCGAATGCCTGGCGTTCGCCTTCATCGCAGCCGGGCTGGCGTAGGCGCGAAAACCACTCCAGCGCTTCCTGCTGAGGATCGGCCTGAATCTGCGTGGCGGGCATCGGGCTCATGGGTCGGTGTGCTCGCGTGAGGGCTGTTGCGCCCAACGATTACGGGGAAGTTAGGCTGAGGATGCTAAATATATTGAGAACCATTTACAAGTAAGTGATGCCCGGCAAATAAAAAAGGTAGCTATGTATCTATTTGTTTCCTGATAATCGGATCCCGAACCTGCGGACGGAATTCAAGCCCATGGCCATCAGCAGCACCTCCACCGCCAGCACCGGGTCGGCGAACCAAGCCAACCCGCTGGTGATGCGCATTATCGGCTTCTGCGCCCTCGCGCACCTGATCAACGACCTTATCCAGTCGGTGCTACCGGCGATCTATCCGATGCTCAAGGCCAACTATGACCTGAGCTTCGCCCAGATCGGCATGATCACCTTGACCTTCCAGATCACTGCCTCGCTGCTGCAACCGTGGGTCGGTTTCTTCACCGACCGCAGGCCGACGCCCAACCTGTTACCGCTGGGCACCCTGTGTACCTTGGTGGGGATCGTCATGCTGGCCTTCGTCGGCAGCTTCCCGATGATTCTGCTGGCCTCGGCACTGGTCGGCATTGGTTCGTCGACCTTCCACCCGGAGACCTCGCGGATCGCCCGGCTGGCATCGGGTGGCCGTTTCGGCCTGGCGCAGTCGACCTTCCAGGTTGGCGGCAACACAGGTTCTGCCTTCGGCCCATTACTGGCAGCGGCCATCGTGATTCCTTTCGGCCAGACCCATGTGGCCTGGTTCGGTGTAGCGGCGCTGTTCTTCTTTGCCGTGACCCTGATGCTGCGCCGCTGGTACAAGGAGCACCTGAACCAGGCCAAGGCGCGCAAGGCGGTGCAGGCCACCCACTGCATCTCGCGCGGGCGGGTGATCGCGGCGCTGGTGGTGCTCGGGCTGCTGGTGTTTTCCAAGTACTTCTACATGGCCAGCTTCACCAGTTACTTCACCTTCTACCTGATCGAGAAGTTCGACCTGTCGGTGGCCAGTTCGCAGCTGCACCTGTTCCTGTTCCTCGGCGCGGTGGCGGCCGGTACCTTCTTCGGTGGGCCGATCGGTGACCGCATCGGTCGCAAGGCGGTGATCTGGTTCTCGATCCTTGGCGTGGCGCCGTTCACCCTGGCGTTGCCGTATGCCGACTTGTTCTGGACCACGGTGCTCAGTGTGGTGATCGGTTTCATCCTGGCCTCGGCGTTTTCCGCGATCGTGGTGTATGCCCAGGAGCTGGTGCCGGGCAGCGTGGGCATGATTGCCGGGGTGTTCTTCGGGCTGATGTTCGGCTTTGGCGGTATTGGTGCGGCGCTGCTGGGGTACCTGGCTGATTTGCGCGGGATCGAGTACGTATATGGACTGTGCTCGTTCCTGCCGTTGTTCGGCTTGTTGGCGGTGTTTCTGCCAAATACCGGTAAGCGCTGATACCGCTAGGGGCTGCTTTGCATCCCTTTCGCGGGACAAGCCCGCTCATACAGGTATTGCACATCGTTGGGTTGCGCGGTTTCCTGTAGGCGCGGGCTTGTCCCGCGAATGGGCCTCGCAGAGGCCCCAACGGCAATTGACGATAAGGTCAACCTTGGCCTAGAGTGCCGCCTCTCTTTTCGACACCTGCGTAGTAGCCATAGCAATGCGCCGTACCCAATCCCTCCCACACGCCCGCCAGCCTGCCCTTCAGGCCATGCGTCGTGCGTGGCCGAGCGATACGGTGCTCAAGCGTCGCCGCAGCGTGCTGTTCGCCTTCACCTTCTCGCCACACCAAGCCCTGAACTGACACCCCGCGCCTTTGCGTCGTCCGCCTTTTCGGCGTGCGCGTGGGCGCCTGTATCTGCGCGTCTTTTCAGTTTTGCCTGGAGTGGTACATGAACATGCGTTTGCTGGCGGGCCTTCTGTTCGCCGTGTCGGTGGTGGGCTTCAGCCTGGGGGCCAGCCTGCCGCTGGTGTCGTTGCGCTTGCACGAGGCCGGTGCCGGCACCCTGGAAATTGGTGTCATCTCGGCCATCCCGGCCGCGGGCATGATGCTCTCGGCGTTCATGGTCGACGCCTGCTGCCGGCACCTGACCCGGCGCACCATCTACCTGCTGTGCTTCAGCCTGTGCACCGTGAGCATCGCCTTGCTCGATTCGGCGTTCGATACGCTGTGGCTGCTGGCCGTGTTGCGCCTGGGCCTGGGCATCGGCATGGGCATCGCGATCATCCTCGGTGAGTCCTGGGTCAACGAGCTGTGCCCGGACCACAACCGCGGCAAGATCATGGCCCTGTACGCCACCAGCTTCACCGGCTTCCAGGTGCTTGGCCCGGCGCTGATCGCGCTGATTGGCGCCGACAGCCCGTGGATCATCGGCGTGGTCACCATCGGTTATGGCCTGGCCCTGCTGTGCATCCTCCTGACCGTGCCTAACGACCATGTTGAGCACGGCGAAGAAGGCGAGAAAAGCTTCGGCCTGGCGGGCTTCTTCCGTGTGGCACCGGCGCTGTGCGTGGCGGTGCTGTTCTTCTCGTTCTTCGATGCCGTGGTGCTGTCGCTGCTGCCGGTGTATGCCAGCAGTCATGGTTTTGCGGTGGCCGTGGCGGCGCTGATGGTGACCGTGGTGTTTGCCGGCGACATGGTGTTCCAGCTGCCGCTGGGCTGGCTGGCCGACCGCGTCGAGCGCACCGGGCTGCACCTGGTGTGCGGGCTGGTGGCGATGGCCATCGGCATCGCCCTGCCATGGCTGCTGCAGGTAACCTGGCTGCTGTGGCCGATGCTGGTGCTGCTGGGCGCGGTGGCGGGCGGCATCTACACCCTGGCGCTGGTGCTGATCGGGCAACGCTTCAAGGGGCAGGACCTGGTCACGGCGAATGCCAGCGTGGGCCTGCTGTGGGGTGTGGGCAGCCTGATCGGGCCGCTGGTGAGCGGGGCGGCGATGGATGTTGCGCCACATGGCTTGCCGATGGCGCTGGCGCTGATGGCGGGGCTGTTCGTGTGCTTTGCCCGGCAATCGTACCGCCGGGTCGGGAAATTGCGGGCGGTTGCCGACTGAGATGTGGGCTGCCTGTACGGGCCTCTTCGCGGGGCAAGCCCGCTCCTACAGGTAGGAGCGAGGCCGGTGCAGGAGATCAGAAGGTCCCGCGCAGGGTCACCGACACGTTGCGTGGGTCGCCCCAGTAGTAGCCGGTCGGCGTTGGCGCCACCTGGCGGTAGTACTTGCGGTCGAAGATATTGTTGGCATTCAACTGCAACGAGTAGTTGTCGTTGAAGCGGTAGTTGACCATGGCGTTGTACACCGCATAGCCCGACTGTGAAGCCACCGCCGTGCCGCTGCGGTTGTAGATGTCGCTCTGCGCTTGCACCCCGCCGCCGATGGTCCAGGCCTCCAGTTCACCCGGCAGGCGATAGGAGCTGAACAGGCGCAGCATGCGCTTGGGGTCGGTAGTGCGGATGGCATTGCCGGTGTTGCTGGTGGTGTCCTTGAGGTACTCGGTAGTGTTGTAGGTGTAGCCACCGCTGACGTTCCAGCCCGGCAGCACTTCACCAGAAATCTCCAGCTCGAAGCCCTGGCTGCGGTTCTTGCCCGCCGCCACCTTGCAGTAACCCGAGGTGTAGTTGGGCAGGCACGGGTTGGGGCCGCTGATGTCGTCCAGCGGGTTGCCCACCTGGTAGATGCGGAAGAACGCCAGCGAGGTGTTCAGCCTACCTTCGTAGAACTCGCCTTTGATCCCGGTTTCGTAGGCTTCACCCGTGGTCGGCTCGAGCACCGAGCCGCTGACATCGGTGGCGGTTTGCGGATTGAAGATTTCGGTATAGCTGGCGTATGTGCTGAAGTTGTCGTTGAGGTCGTAGATCAGCGCGGCGTACGGCACGATCTTGTTGTCGACGCTGAACTTGCCATTGCTGCGCGTGTTGTTTTCCTGCTCGTAGTCATACCAGTTCGAGCGCGCGCCGATGATCGCGGTGAGTGGGTCAGCCAGCGAAATGCGCCAGGTGGCATAGGCGCCTTCCTGGGTGGTGCGGGTACGCACCGGGTGGGCGGTGATGTCGATATGCGGGTTGGCCAAACTGGTCTTCGGGTCCCACTCACGGATGTCGAACACGCCGGACTGCACATTATTTGTGGCTGATGCGTAGGAGTCGTTGCGAATGCGCTCCACGCCCAGCATCAGCTCATGGGTGCGGCCGAGCAGATCGAATGGCCCGTTCAGCGTGGCGCTGAGGTTGTTCTGCAGGCTCTCACCGCCATCGCCTTCGGTGACCTGGTAGTTCATCAGGTACGGGTTGTTGGTCGGGTTGGCGGCACCGCTGGCGCGGGTAAAATACGTCTGCTTGAAGCCGTCGTCGGCCAGCTCGAAGTGCGTGCGCTGGGCCATCAGCTTGAGCTTCCAGTCGTTGTCGAAGTGATGCTCCAGTTCGGCGAACGTCTGCAGGTTGCTGCGGTTCCAGCGGTTCCAGTCAGCACCCAGGTAGGTGCTACGGCCGAATGGCAGGGGCGAGCCGTCGTAGTCGGCAGGCAAGTTGCCCCAGGCGCCTGTGGCGTCGAGCTTGGTCCACTCAAGACCAGTGGTCAGGGTGGTGCTGTCGTTCAGGTCGAAGGCCAGCACGCCGTAGAGTACTTCCTTGCGTTCCTGGCGCGATTCCTGGAAGTGGTCCTTGTCATCGTGTACGGCAATCACCCGGCCACGCACGTTGCCGGTTTCCGTCAGCGGGCCGGAAATGTCCGCCACGTAGCGCTGGGCGTCCCACGAGCCCAGGGTTACGCTGCCTTCGCCCTGGTACTCATAGGTTGGGCGCTTGCGCACCAGGTTGACCGTGCCCGACGGGTTGCCGGCACCGCGGATCATGCCGGTGGCGCCGCGCAGGATCTCGGCGCGGTCGATGATTGCCGAATCGCTCTGGATGAACGAACCGCCACCGCTGCTTTGCACTACGGTGGCACCGTCATACTGAATGGCATCGATCGCATAGCCGCGCGAGTAGTACTGCACCCGCTCGCTGTCGGTCAGGTTCACCACCACGCCGGGCGTCTGCTCCAGCAGGTTGGTGAGGTTGGTGATGTTCTGGTCGTCGATGCGCTGACGGGTGACCACAGTGACCGACTGCGGGGTGTGGCGAAGGCTTTGCGCGGTCTTGCCGATAGTCACTGCACCAGTAGCGTAAGAACCGCTGTTCTCGGTGGTTTCGCCCAAGCGGTCAGAAGAAATGCTGGTGGCCCCCAGCTCCAGCGCGCCCCCCGCATCCATGGCCGGGATCAGCAGGAAGCTGCTATCACCTTCCTGCTGCACCTGCACACCGCTGCCTTGCAGCAAGATCGACAACGCCCCGGCGCCATCATGGCGGCCCTGCACGCCACGGGTGGTCTTGCCTTGCAGGCTGGTGGCATCGAACGACAGATTCAGCCCGCCTTGACGAGCCAGCTGGTCCAGCGCGGGGGCCAAAGGGCCGGCTGGAATGTTCCAGTCGATCTGCTGCTGGCTGGCCGGCGCCGCCAGTGCCGCCAGCGGAAGTGCCAAGCCAGCGCCAAGGCCAAGGCCGAACATGGCAGCGCGCACAGCCTGGCGCAGCTGCTCGTTGCGGGGGGAACTCGGGTGAATCATCGACCGCTCCTGAAGGTTTCGTAGACCACTTTTCGGGCTTTGTTCCTTCAGGCCGGACGAGAATGAGATTTCACCTCATTCTTTTTTGTAAAACTTCAGGCCGCGCCGATGCTGGCCCAGTAACGCGTGCGGTAATCGACACGCACCGGCAGGCTGCGCGTAAGCAGCTGCAGGATTCGTTCGCTGTCGCCCAGCTGGTAGGTGCCTGAGACTTTCAGTTCGGCCACTTCTGGTGCACAGCGCAGCAAACCTGGGCGGTAGCGCGCCAGTTCGGCGACAAACTCGCCGAGCGGCATCTGCTGTACGCTGAGAACGCCATCGGTCCAGCCCCACGGGTCGGCGTGCAGGTTGGCCGGTGAGTAGGCGCCGTTCGCCGACACTTGCAGCACTTCGCCGGCATGCACCTGGCGTGGCGAGCCGGAGTAGGGGAATAGCGTCACCTCGCCGCGGCGCACGGCCAGCAACAGGCCTTGGTCGTTCTCGCGCAGCAGCAACTGGCCGTCGCGGGTGGCCAGCGGGCCAAGGCGGGTATTGATGCGGAACGGTCGATTGTCGCTGGCGTTGCTATCCAGGCTGAACTCGCCACGCACCAGGGTCAGTTCACGTTGATCGGCGCTGTAGTGCAGGTCGATGGCACTGGCGGTATTGAGTTGGATGTGGCTGCCATCACTACCCTGCACGCGGCGGCGTTCGCCGGTTGCCGTGCTGTTGTCAGCCATCAGCGCCGGCAGGCCGAGGGGTTCGCGGGCGGCCCAGCCGAGGCTGCCGCCGACGGCCAGCACGGCCAGCAGCTTGAGGTGGCCACGACGGCTGATGCGCTGGCGCTGGCTGCCCTCCAGGGTACGCCGGCTCAGTGTGTTGGGCAGCCCGGCCAGCTCGTTGCTGAGGCCACTGACCCGCTGCCAGGCCAGGGCATTCTGCGGGTGGCTGGCCAACCATTGCTGGAATCGCTGCTCGGTAGCCGGGCTCGGGGTATCGAAGCGCAGTTTGACCAGCCACTCGATGGCCTGGTCGACCTGGGCTTGTGCGGGTGCGCGTTCAGAGCTCGGCATAGCGCAACCGGTAGCAGGCGCCCAGGGCCTTGGCCAGGTCGCGCTCGACGGTGGCCCGTGACACTTCAAGGCGCAGCGCAATTTGCGGGATGCTCAGGTCGTCGAGCTGGGCCAGCAGGAAGGCCTGACGGGTGCGCGGCTTGAGCTGGTGCAGGGCACGATCGAGACGTTCGAGGGTATCGAGTATGACCAGTCGGTGTTCTTCGCTGGGCACCTCGCCCTCGGGCAGCAGCGCCAGGCTTTCCTGATAGGCGCGCTCCAGCGTCCGGCGACGGAACTGGTCGATCATCAGCCCGCGGGCGATGCTGCTGAGGTAGGCACGCGGTTCTTTCAGCGGCGACACCTGGCGTGCGCGCAGCAGGCGGACGAAGGTATCTTGCGCCAGGTCGGCAGCGTGCTCCTGGCAGCCAACCCGGCTGCGCAGCCAGCCACGCAACCAGGCGTGATGGGACTGATAGAGCAGGGCGACCTCGGTCGGTTTGAGCGTGTCGTTGATCTGCATAGTATCGAAAGCCTGGCCCCGTGGAGTGCGCGTGACTGTGAATAGTTCTCAATTCTATGCGGGGATGCTGGCACGGAGCAATGGCATACCAAGAATTGGCCAGCAAGATTCGGGGTTTGCCCGATGGGAGGCTGGGCTAAGCTGGACCTGCCTTGAACCCACAGGAGCTACGGATGATCCTCGCCGACCTCTCGCCTGACGCCTACCGTGAAGCCACTGAATACCTGGCTGCGCTGGACCCGGACTGGGCGCGGCATATCGAGGTGACTGGGCCCTGCCTGCATCAGGCAACGCCAGGGCGTGAACCTTATGAAGCACTGGTGCGGGCGATTGCCTATCAGCAGTTGCATGCGCGGGCGGCCGAGGCGATCCTCGGGCGCTTGCTGGCGCTGTTCCCCGGGCAGGTGTTTCCGGCGCCGGAGCAGCTGTTGGCGGTCAGCCCCGACGTGATGCGCGGGTGCGGCTTTTCGGCGAGCAAGCTGGCGACCATTCAGGGTATCGCCCAGGCCAGCCTGGAGGGCGTGGTACCGAGCCGGGAGGAGGCTTTGGCACTTGCCGATGATGCCTTGATAGAGCGCCTCGTGCCCTTGCGTGGTGTGGGCCGTTGGACAGTGGAAATGCTGTTGATCTACAGCCTGGAGCGCTCGGATATCCTGCCCGTGGACGATTTTGGTGTACGCGAGGGGTATCGCCGGCTCAAGGGGCTGGACAAGGCACCGACACCCGCGCAGATGCGCTCGCTCGGTGGTGGCTGGAGCCCCTACCGTACGGTGGCTGCCTGGTACCTGTGGCGGGCCTGATTTTCTGCATGGGCATTGCCGGCCCTTTCGCGGGTCAAGTCGGATCGTCGCACCCCGAAAGGGTCGGAACAGGCGAAACAAATAGTTGAGGTAGACCGCTATGAATGCCTTCACCACTGATACCCAACGCTGGCAAGCCGTCGAGTCCCGTGACACTTCTGCCGCCGGCCACTTCGTCTACGCCGTGCGCACCACCGGCGTGTACTGTCACCCCGGCTGCAAATCGCGCATGGCCAAGCGCGCAAACGTAGAGTTTTTCAACGACGCCACCAGCGCCGAAGCTGCCGGCTATCGTGCCTGCCGCCGCTGCATGGCCAAAGCAGACGCCAACCGTCGCTCAGATCTGGTCGCCCGCGCCTGCCGTCTGCTTGAAAGCAGCGACACCCCGCCCAGCCTCGATCAGCTCGGCGCGCAACTGGCCGTCAGCCCCTTCCATCTGCACCGCCTGTTCAAGGCCGAAATCGGGCTCACCCCCAAGGCCTACGCCAGCGCCTTCCGTGCCCGACGCCTGCGCGAGCGGCTGGGCGACGGGCACAGCTCGGTGACCGATGCCATCTACGACGCCGGCTACAACTCCAACAGCCGCTTCTACGAAAGCGCCGACCAGCGGCTGGGGATGCGCCCCCGTGAGTTTCGGTCAGGCGGCGCCGGGGCGAGCATCCACTTCGCCATTGGCCAATGTTTCCTGGGGGCGATTCTGGTGGCCCAGAGTGACAAGGGGATCTGCGCGATTTTGCTGGGCGATGATCCTGAGGTGTTGCTCGAACAATTACAGGATCAGTTCCCCAAAGCCCACCTGATCGGCGGCGATGCCGCCTATGAGCGGCTGGTCGCCGAAGTTGTCGGCTTTATCGAGGCGCCGGCACTGGGCCTTGACCTGCCGCTGGATGTCCAGGGTACTGCCTTCCAGGAGCGTGTCTGGCAGGCCTTGCGCGAGGTACCGGTGGGCAGCCGGGTCAGCTATACCGACATCGCCGAGCGCATTGGTGCACCCAAGGCAGTACGTGCCGTGGCCATGGCCTGCGCCGCCAACCACATTGCCGTGGCCATCCCTTGTCACCGGGTGGTACGCCGTGATGGCGATATCAGCGGCTATCGTTGGGGCGTAGAGCGCAAGCGGCAGTTATTGGCGCGAGAAACGGCACTCTCCTGATCGCCTCAAGCCGCGTAGAATCCACCGCCAAATCGATGTGTAAAGAGGAACATTCGATGAGGCGTGTCAGCCTTGCCCGATTCTATGTGGGGGTAATGACCCTGATGCTGGCCCTGGCCGCGCCGGCCTGGTCGGCCCCGGCGACGCCGGTGTCCAGCCTGGCCGCAGCGGAAATGCCGGTGCTCGAAGAAAATGCCAGCTACGAGCAATTGAGCGATCGGCTCGACCAGATCCGCCAGGGCGTGACCAGCAATGCCAACGACGACTTGCTCTCGCAGTTGCGCATGGCCGCTGTGCAGGTGCAGCGCCAGGCCGATGCCCTGACGACCTTGCGTACCGCCGACGTAGAGAAGATCAACGACAAGCTCAACGTGCTCGGCCCGGTTCAGCCGGACGAAGCCGAAAGCCTGACCCTTCAGCGCAAGCAGCTCGATGCTGAAAAAAAGGCTTTGGTCACGCAGCAGGATCAGGCCGCCAAATTGACTCAATCGGCGCGTGACCTGTCGACGCAAATCGTCAACCTGCGCCGCAGCCAGTTCAACTCGCAGATCCTCAGCCGTGCCGCTACGCCGCTGAGCCCGGCGTTCTGGTCAAGCCTGATTCGCCCGACCGAGGACGACGTGGCGCGCCTGCGCGACCTGCGTGGCGAGGCCAGCGATGCCCTGAGCAGTGCATTCAGCGCCGAGCATCGCTGGTTCTTCATCGGCAGTGTGGTGGCCGCGTTCCTGGTGTGGATCTGGGTGCGGCGGCTGATCGAGCGCCTGCTGGCCAGCATCATGGTGCATCGCCTGCCGGAAGGCCGCCTGCGACGAAGTGCCCTGGCTCTGGGCGTGAGTCTGGCCACTCTGGGTACCATCTCCGGCTCGGTGTCGCTGCTGCGCTGGGGCCTGGAAAGCAGCGCCGAGCTGGGCTCGGACATCGCCAGCCTGACCAATCACTTCCTCACCCTGGTGGTATTCAGCGCGTTCATCACCGGCCTCGGCCGCGCCATGCTGATGCTGCAACGCCCATCCTGGCGCCTGCCGCCGATTCACGACGATGTGGCCAATGCACTGGGCTGGTTCCCCAAACTGTTGGCCCTGGCGTTAATGGTCATGCTGACCATGGAGCGCATCAACAGCGTGATTGGCACCAGCCTGGCGCTGACCGTGGCCACCAACGGCCTGACGGCGCTAGTGGTGGCGGCGATCTTCGCAATGGCGCTGGTGCGATACCGCCGCACACTACGCAAGCACAAACTGGATCGCCCGACCGGGTTGGCCGGGCTCATTCCGTTCGTGATCGTAGTGTGGGTCGGGCTGATCATTCTGGCGCTGCTGGCTGGTTACCTGACCCTGGCCTACTTCCTCACCGCCAAGCTGCTGTGGATCAGTGTGGTGGCGGTGTGTGCCTACCTGCTTACCACGTTCCTTGCAGACCTCTGCGAAACCCTGCTTTCGCCGCGCCAGCCGGGCGGCCTGGCGCTGGCCTCGACCCTGGGGCTGGCGCCACGGCACCAGGCCCAGGCCAGCACCATCCTGGTCGGCATCAGCCGCACGGTGCTGCTGTTCCTGGCGGTGATGCTGGCGCTGATGCCCTCCGGTACCAGCCCCGGCGAGCTGCTGCTGAGCCTGGGTGACTGGGATGGCACTGGCGGCAAGCTGCTGGGCAATCTGAACATCGTGCCGCAGGACATCCTGCTGGCCGTGGCTATGTTGTTCGGCGGAATGTTCGGCATTCGTGTGGTCAAGCGCTGGCTGAGCGAGCGCCTGCTGCCGGAAACCGACATGGACGCGGGCATGCGCGCCTCGCTCGTGACCCTGGTCGGTTACCTCGGCTTCCTGTTCCTGGCCATGCTGGTGATGTCGACCCTGCGCATCAACCTGACCAGCCTGACCTGGGTGGTCAGTGCGCTGTCGGTCGGTATCGGTTTCGGCTTGCAGCAGATCGTGCAGAACTTCATCTCCGGCCTGATCCTGCTCACCGAGCGCCCGGTCAAGGTGGGCGACTGGGTGAGCCTGGCGGGGGTCGAAGGGGACATCCGCCGGATCAACGTGCGCGCCACCGAAATCCAGATGTCCGACCGCTCCACGGTGATCGTGCCCAACTCGCAGTTCATCTCGCAGAACGTACGCAACGTCACCATGGGGAATGCCTTGGGCGTGGTGGGCATCACCCTGACCTTGCCGCTGGAGACCGATGCCAACCACGTGCGCGAGCTGCTGCTGGCGGCCTATCACGAGCATGAAGCGATTCTTGATGCACCGGCCTGCTCGGTGACCTTCAAGGACCTGACTTCAGCAGGTATGGTCATTGGTGTCAGTGGTTACGTGGCGGGGCCGCGGCAGGTGTCGGGTACCCGAAGCGACTTGCTGTTCACCATTCTTGGCCGCTTGCGCGATGAAGGCATTGCCCTGTCGTCGCCGCAGAGCATGGTGCTGGTGCAGGAAGGCTCGCGCCCGGCCGACGAACCGGCGTAAGGGCCTTCGCGGGCAAGCCCGCTCCCACAAGATTTCAATTGCCAGAAGGCTAATGAGATCCTGTGGGAGCGGGCTTGCCCCGCGAATGGGCTGCATAGCAGCCCCGGTTTCAATGCTGCTTGGCCTGCTTTATCCGCAGCAGGATCACCAACAGCACCAGCAGCACCGGCGGCGCCATCCCCAGCAGCGCATCCCGCGCCGTCAGCCCAAGCCCCAGCACATTCAGCCCGCCATACAGCAGCTTGAACAAGTTCAGCAGGTAGTAGGTGATGGCGATGATCGACAGCCCCTCCACCGCCCGCTGGATCTTCACCTGAGCATCGGCGCGGGCATTGAGGCTGCGCAGGATCCCGGCATTCTGCTCTTCCATCTCCACCTGGACCCGCGCCTGCAGCAGGTCGCCCAGGTTGGCGACGTTCTTCGCCAGTTGCTCCAGGCGCTGTTCGGTCGCCGCGCAGTAACGCACCGTTGGCTTGAAGCGACGCTCGATGAACACCCCCAGGCGCTGGCAATCACCGACATGGCTCTCGCGCAACTCGCCCAGGCGTTCGAACACCAGCTGCGCATAGGCCTGGGTGGCACCGAAGCGATGGCGGGTCTTCACCGTGCGGCTGACCACCTGCCGCGACAGGTGGGCGATGGCTTCGAGCAGGGCCTTGGAATCGTGGCCATCACCGCCGGCGCTGCGCTCCGACAGTTGCACCAGGGTCTTGTCGAAAGCATCCAGCTCCTGGCTCAGGGCCTTGGCCGTGGTCAGGGTCAGCGAGGCCATCATGCGGTAGGTCTCGATCTCCAGCAGGCGCCGGATCATCCGGCCCTGGCGGTAGGCGTTGAGGCGACGGTTGATGAACAGGAAGCGGTTGGTGCCGTCCTCGGTCAGGCGAAAGTCGCTCCACACCACCGCATCGCCACCGCCGACGCAGGAGCCGCATGGGTCCTTGAACCCGTAGTGGGGCAGGTCGAGGTCCTGCTCGTCGCGTACCAGCACCTGCACGGCATTGATCACCTGCGCCGCCTGCGGCGCGATGGCCTCGGCCAACACTGGCGGTAGCGCCTGCCATTCGGTGTCGGCGGCAGAGCAAGGCACCACCAGGGTCAGGGTGAAGAATTCGGTGTGACGCTCCCACTTGAACGGGTGGCCATCCAGACGGGTGATGCCCTGGGCGGCCTCGGTGTCGATCGCTTCCGGGCAGCAGCGCTGCAGCAGTGCGGCGCAAGCCGCATCGCCGCCCAGGACGGCCAGGTGGAAGACATGCGCCGGGCCATCGAAGTACAGCGACGGGCGGGCGTGCAGCTCGTTGTGCAAGGCGGTGCGTTGAGGGTGCATGGTGGTCCGGCCTGGTGTTGTGATTGTGGGGGTACCAGGGAGTGGGACTCAGGGAGGAGTGGGGAAAGTCACTGGGGGGCGAAATCTGTGTGGGAAACTGTCTGTTCGCCGTTAGAGATTCTGCGCCTGGGAGATTGAGCGCCGCCCGTGCGGCGCTCGTTCTCACAAGCGACAAAGGTGCTGTGGCGGGCACCCCTAGGCCATCACCCCAAACACCGGGTCACATGCTTAACCGACTGGTAGGCCGACAACCCCCAAGGCCCCAGCTCCCGGCCGATCCCGCTGCCCTTGGTGCCGCCCCACGAGGTCTCTACAAACACCGCCTGCACCGAGTTGATCCACACATGCCCGACCTCCAGCGCATCGGCCACGCGCTCGGCGCGCTCAAGGTCGCCGGAGCAGACCGTGGCGACCAGCCCGAAGCGGCTGTCGTTGGCCTCGGCAATGGCCTGTTCTTCCGTTGCGAAGCGACGTGCACACAGCACCGGGCCAAAGATCTCTTCAGTCCAGAGGCGGCTGTCCTTCGGCACATCGGCATACAGGGTCGGGCTCACGAACCAGCCCTCACGGTCCAGCGCCTGCCCGCCGGTCAGGCAATGCAGGCCCTCCTCACGCGCCGTCGCGAAGTAGCTGGCAACCTTCAGCCACTGCGCCTGGCTGGTCAGGGGCCCCATGTCGACCTCTTCGGTCAGCGGGTTACCGACCCGCAGCTTTTGCAGTGCGGCCTGCAGGCGCGGCAGCAGCACGTCGGCAATGCCGTCCTGCACCAGCAGGCGCGAAGTGGCCGAACACATCTGCCCGGCGTTCCAGGTGATACCGGCAACAATCCATTCCACCGCCTGGTCCGGGTCGCAGTCGTCGAACACCACGATCGCCGACTTGCCACCCAGCTCCAGGGTCACCGGCCGGCACTGTGCCGAAGCGCTGCGCATGACCTGGCTGCCAACGTTGTTGCTACCGGTGAACGACAGCTTGTCGAGGCCGCTGTGGCTGCTCAGCGCGGCACCGGTCTCGGCCTTGCCGTTGACGATGTTCAGCACGCCAGCAGGCAAGCCCAGGGCGTCGGCGATCTGGCCGTAAGTCTGCTCGATCAGCGGCGTCACTTCCGACGGTTTGAGCACCACGGTGCAACCGGCCGCCAGGGCCGGGGCTAGCTTCCAGGCGCTGGTTACCAGCGGGAAGTTCCACGGTACGATCAGGCCGACCACGCCCACCGGTTCCAGGCGGGTGCGAGCAGTGAAGCCCGCTGCGGCCAACGGCACGTCACGGTTCTTCGATGGCAGTTGTTCGGCCAGCTCGGCGTAGTAGGCGAAGGTGGCGACCGCATCATCCAGGTCGATCTCGGCCTCGTGGCGCGGCTTGCCGTTGTTGCGCATCTGCAGTGTGATCAGTTCTTCACGGCGTTGGCCGAGCTGCTCGGCAAAGCCGCGCAGGAAGGCCGCGCGCGTGCTGGCGCTGACCTTTTTCCAGGCAGGCAGGGCATCACGGGCAGCGGCCACGGCCTGGTCGACCTGAGCCACGCTGGCGGCCATCAGTTCGGCGAAGGGCAGGCCCAGCGCAGGCTCGCTGACGCTGATGCAGTCGCTGCCCTGGCCTTCGACCCAGCGGCCGGCGATATAGTGGGAAGTGGTCATGGTCGGTATCCAGTCAGGCCATTTCGGCGGTGGTCACCGGCGTGCGCGGGGCGCTTGTGCAGCGCACCCAGCGCGGGCCATTCGGGCCATATACGCCAGCAGGTTCAGGGAACAGGTTGAGCAGCAGCAGGTACAGCACGCCGGCCAGGCCCAGGGTCACCGGCAGGCTCAGGTCGATGCCGCCGGCCAGGTCGCCCAGCGGGCCGACGAACTGCCCTGGCAGGTTGACGAAACACAGGCCGACCATCGCGCTGGGGATCCACGCGCCCATGCCGCGCCAGTTCCAGCCATGCAGGAACCAGTAGTGGCCGCCTCGCTGGCCGCGGGTGAACACCTGCAGGTCGTCAGCGTGGTAGAAGCCGCGGCGAGTGATCAGGCCGAGGATCATGATCACCATCCATGGGCTGGTGCAGGTGATGATCAGCACGGCGAAGGTCGACACGCTCTGCACCAGGTTGAATGTGAAGCGGCCAATGAAGATGAAACCGATCGCCAGTACACCGATCAGCAGGGTGGCGCCAGCGCGGCTGAGCAGGCGCGGGAACACGCTGGACATGTCCAGGCCGGTGCCATACAGCGCGGTGGTGCCGGTGGACATGCCGCCGATCACCGCAATCAGGCACACCGGCAGGAAGAACCAGCTCGGCGCCACGGCCAGCAGGCCGCCGACGTAGTTGTTGGCGGCGATGTAGTCAGGCGCCTGGGTGGCCACCAGGGTGGCGGTGCACAGGCCGAACAGGAACGGGATCAGCGTGGCGACCTGGGCGGCGATCACCGCCAGCATGATGCGCGATTTCGGCGTTTGCCGCGGGATGTAGCGCGACCAGTCACCGAGGAAGGCGCCGAACGACACCGGGTTGCTCATGGCCAGGATCGCCGCGCCGACGAAGGCTGCCCAGAAGCCCGGCTGGCTGAGGTTGACGCTACCGGCAAAGCCCGCGTCGAACGGCCCGGCAAAGGCGAAGATACCCAGCAGGAACAGCAGGCTCGAAGCCCACACGGCGATCTTGTTGACCCACAGCATGAAGCGGAAGCCGAAGATGCACACCACCAGCACCAGCACCGCGAACAGGCCGTAGGCCAGGCCCAGGGTCAGGTCGGTTTCCGGCAACCCGGCCAGGCGCTTGGCGCCGCCGACCAGGGCATCACCTGAACTCCACACCGACAGCGAGAAGAACGCCACGGCGGTGAGCAGCGACAGAAACGAGCCGACGATGCGCCCGTGCACGCCGAAGTGCGCGCCCGACGATACGGCGTTGTTGGTGCCGTTGAGTGCCCCGAACAGGCCCATCGGCGCCAGGATCAGCGCGCCCACGCCGACGCCGAGCAGGATCGCCCAGACCCCGGCCTGGAACGACAGCCCGAACAGCACCGGGAAGCTGCCCAGCACGGCAGTGGCGAAGGTGTTGGCACCGCCAAAGATCAGGCGGAACAGGTCCAGCGGGGAGGCGTCGCGTTGATCGTCGGGGATCTGTTCGACGCCATTGGTCTCGATACCGGTCGAGTGGCTCATGTTGATGCTCCAGCGCGGTTGTTGTAGGCCCGTCGCGGTGCGCGGGCCCTCTTGTGGGTGCGATGGCAGTGCGGCAAGGCCGCGTAAATTCGGATCAGGCTGCGGTGACGACCGACAGGTGCTCGTGGCACGCCAGCCATTGTTCGCCGTGGCGGCGGAAGACGATGGTCTCGCGCTCGGCCAGCTGGTGCGCTTCACCGGCAATGCGGATGTGCGTGGCCACGTCGTGCATGAAGATCGCCACGTCGCCCTGCAGGCTCACCTGCACGTTGCTCGACTCACAGCCGAGCACGGCAAAACCCTCGGCCTGCCATTGGGCCCAGAGGTCTTCATAGGCACGCCGCGACAGCAGTGGTTGCGGCAAGGTGTGGAAGAGGAAAGTGGCGTCTTCGCTGAAGCAGGCGAAGTAGCGGGCGGTGTCGTTGCTGGCAAAGGCAGCGACGAGGTCGGCGGCAGCTTGCCGTACCTGAAGTGTCTGGTCCACGGGAGTGGCCTCACGGTTATTGTGATTGTGGTGAAGCGATTCTGGTGGGGGCGGGCGAGGGGAAAAATCGCGGAGGAGAAATAATTAGTTCAGAAATCTGTGAAGTGAGTGCCATGGCACAAGGCAGGCAATCATGGCCTGTCAGGTTTGGCACGTTGCAACAAATGTAGGAGCGGATTTATCCGCGATGCGCCGCGCGGGCGGCGCTCGATCTCCCAGGCGCAACAAGGCCCAAGGCGAACCCATCTGTCATCGAACTGCAATCTGCAGCGCGCACCCTCACAGTCTCCGCCCCACTGCCTCATTGCGAGTTCGAATGGGCCATCACGCGCTGTACCCCCAGCAGGAACACGACCTGTTCGGCCTGCTCTACGCCTTCTCCTTCCGCCCTGGCCAGCCTGGCCGCGAGCTCGATTCGGCTCAGGTGCTGCGCAAGCTCAGCGAGCCGCAAGACCCGGATGAATTCCTCTGGCTGCACCTGAACCTCGCCCACGCCGCCTGCGAGCGCTGGCTGCGTTCGCACCTGGCGTTGCCGGAGGCGTTCTTTGAAACCTTGCGCGAAGGCTCGCGCTCGACACGCATCGAACATGCCGACTCGACCCTGCTGGCCGTGGTCAACGACGTGGTGTTCAACTTCGGCCTGGTGTCGTCGGACGTCTCCACACTCTGGGCCTGCGCCAGCAGCCGGCTGCTGGTGAGTGCGCGGTTGCAGCCGTTGCATTCCGTGGACAAGCTGCGCTCATCGGTGAAGCAGGGCGAGCGCTTCCATTCACCGATCGAACTGCTGGTGCACTTGCTGCGTGATCAGGGCGACCTGCTGACCCAGATCGTGCGCGAGACCACCACCAGCGTCGACCGCATCGAAGACCAGCTGCTGTCCCAGCGCCTGAGTGACAACCGCGCGGAACTTAGCAGCATGCGCCGGGTGCTGGTGCGCCTGCAGCGCCTGCTGGCGCTCGAGCCCGGCGCCTTGCTGCGCCTGCTCAACCGCCCACCAGAATGGCTGCAGGAACAGGACATGCGCCAGCTGCGCGCGGCCACCGAAGAATTCACCCTGGTGATCAGCGACCTGACCGCCCTGGGCGAGCGGATCAAGCTGCTGCAGGAAGAAATCGCTGCCAAGCTCAACGAGCAGACCAACCGCACCCTGTTCACCCTGACCGTGGTCACCGTGCTGGCGCTGCCGATCAACATCATCGCCGGCTTCTTCGGCATGAACGTCGGCGGCGTGCCGCTCTCGGACGATCCGAACGGCTTCTGGCTGCTGGTGGCACTGGTGGCGACCTTCACCTTCCTGGCCGGGCGCTGGGCGTTCAGCAAGCGTCGGGAGTACTGAGATCGCGCCTGCCGCTTTGCGGGCGCAGGCGAACCGACTGACGGTCCCTCCCATCTCTCATCCTTGCCTACGCTGATAGTCCCAACCCGTCAGAGCAAGGAGTTCCGCCATGGCCTTCCAATACAAGCGTCTGGACAAGAACAACGCCGCCGTCCTGCTGGTCGATCACCAGACCGGCCTGCTTTCACTGGTCCGCGACATCGACCCCGACCGCTTCAAGAACAACGTGCTGGCACTTTCTGACCTGGCCAAGTACTTCAAGCTGCCGACCATCCTCACCACCAGCTTCGAAACCGGCCCTAACGGCCCGCTGGTGCCCGAACTCAAGGCGCAGTTCCCCGACGCCCCCTATATCGCTCGCCCCGGCAACATCAATGCCTGGGATAACGAAGACTTCGTCAAGGCCGTGAAAGCCACCGGCAAGAAACAGCTGCTGATTGCCGGGGTGGTCACCGAGGTCTGCGTAGCCTTCCCGGCCTTGTCGGCGCTGGAGGAGGGCTTTGAGGTGTTCGTGGTCACCGACGCCTCTGGCACGTTCAACGAGCTGACCCGTGATTCGGCCTGGCGACGCATGGAGGCAGCCGGTGCCCAGCTGATGACCTGGTTCGGCGTGGCCTGCGAGCTGCACCGCGACTGGCGCAACGATATCGAAGGCCTCGGCACGCTGTTCTCCAACCATATTCCGGACTATCGCAACCTGATGACCAGCTACAACAAACTGGCGAAGTAAGGGCTGCCGGGGCGCGGCAATTTGCCTTGACAAGCGAAACGGCAAATTGTCATGAATCGACCATACTGACTCTTCATTCGCCCTCAGGAGAGTGCCATGGCCAAGCCTTCCAAGAACAACGATGCGAAAGAGCACGCAGAGAAACTGGGCGGCAAGGCCTATGAGCAAGCGCTCAAGAAACTGCACGTGGAACTCGTGAAACTGCAGGAGTGGGTGGTGGCCAAGGGGCTGAAGGTCTGCATCGTGTTCGAGGGCCGTGATGGTGCCGGCAAGGGCGGCACCATCAAGGCCATCACCGAGCGGGTCAGCCCACGAGTGTTTCGGGTGGTGGCGCTGCCGGCACCGACCGAGCGGGAAAAGACCCAGATGTATGTGCAACGCTACCTGCGCCATCTGCCTGCCGCCGGCGAGGTGGTGATCTTCGACCGCAGCTGGTACAACCGCGCCGGCGTCGAGCGGGTGATGGGGTTCTGCAGTGAAGAGCAGAGCGCCAAGTTCCTCTCCGTGGTGCCGCTGTTCGAAAAGATGATGGTCGAGTCGGGCATCATCCTCATCAAGTACTGGCTCGAAGTCAGCGCAGAGGAGCAGACCCGTCGCCTGCAGGACCGCATCAACGACGGGCGCAAGTTGTGGAAGCTGTCACCCATGGACCTCAGGTCGTACACCCGCTGGGATGACTACACCCGGGCCCGTGACGACATGTTCGCCGCCTCCGATTCGTCCTGGGCGCCGTGGTTCATGGCGCACTCCAACGACAAGCGGCGTGCCCGGCTGAACATCATCAGCCACATGCTGACCCGCATCCCCTACAAGGACATCACCCGCGATGAGGTGGTGAAGCTGCCCAAGCGCGGCAAGATCGGCAAATACAAGGCTGTGCCTTATCCATTCAAAGTGGTTGAAGAGCGTTTCTGAACCCTCCCGGCGGGGGAGTTGCAAGGGTGCGAACCTATGCCTCATGACGGCAGCTTGCTGCAGGCAACGGTAGTGTTCCTGCTGGCCGTGGTGCTTCTGGTGCCGCTGGCGCAGCGTTTGAAAATGGGTGCCGTGCCCGGTTATCTGCTGGCCGGCATCCTGATCGGGCCCTCGGTGCTCGGCCTGCTGGGTAACCCCGAAAACGTCGCCCGTCTGTCGGAGATGGGCGTGGTGATGCTGTTGTTCGTCATTGGCCTGGAGCTGTCGCCACGGCGGCTGTGGACCATGCGCAGGGCACTGTTCGGCATCGGCTCGTTGCAGGTGGGGCTGACGGCGGTGGTACTCGGCCTGTTGGCGTACTTCCTGTTTGGCCAATCGAAAGCGGCGGCCATCGTGCTGGGTCTGGGGCTGGCGCTGTCGTCGACGGCTTTCAGCTTGCAGGTGCTGGCCCAACGCAAGGACCTGGGCAAACCACACGGTCGCCTGGCCGTGGCCATCCTGCTGTTCCAGGACATCGCGGCGATTCCCTTGATTGCCGTAGTGCCGCTGCTCGGTGGCGATGTCAGTACCGCTGACGAAGGTTCCTGGCCACTGCTGGCGGTGGCGGCGGGCATTGGTGTGGTGATCATTTTTGGCCGCTATCTGTTGACCCCGGTATTCAAATGGACGGTCGGTTCGGGTTTGCCCGAATTGTCCACGGCGACTGCCTTGCTGGTGGTGCTGGGCACTGCCTGGTTGATGGAGCATGTCGGTGTATCCATGGCCCTGGGCGCCTTCCTTGCCGGTGTGTTGATGGCCGACTCGCCTTTTCGGCATGAGCTGGAAACCCAGATTGAACCGCTCAAGGGCCTGCTCCTCGGGTTGTTCTTCGTCGGCGTCGGCATGAGTGCCGACTTGCAGTTGTTGTTCGGCATGCCTCTGATCGTGCTGGGGCTGACGTTGCTGCTGGTGGTGATCAAGATGCCCCTGTTGCTCGTGCTGGGGCGCAGGGCAGGCGGGCTTAACCGCGCCGAGGCGTTGTGCCTGGCGATCGTGCTGGCGTCCGGGGGGGAATTCGCCTTCGTGGTGTTCAAGCTGGCGCTGGATCACCAGGTGTTGACGCAACAGGTTCATGACTTGCTGGTGCTCGCCATCACGCTGTCGATGGTGGTGGTGCCCCTGGTGATGATGGCCCTGGCGCGGCAGTTGCGTGACAAGGACCGCCCGGTAGCCGAGACGGGCCACTGAATAGCGCCTTGCCGGCGCGCCTGACGTTCGGAGGTGAAACATGCAGCCGAGTTTGAAGCTGGACAGTGCCCTGTCGCGGGGTCTGCTCGACGTGCTGATCAAGGCGGGCCTGGTGGCCGCCCTGGTGATGTTCGCCTTCCAGGTTTTCCAGCCGTTCCTGGAGCTGATGCTGTGGTCGGTGATTCTGGCGGTGACGCTGTATCCGTTGTACTTGCGGATAAGGCGCGGCACCGGCATCAAGGATGGTTATGTGGCAACACTGGTGGTGCTGCTGGTGCTGATCGTGCTGCTGGTTCCGGTCTACCTGGTGGTGATGTCGATTGGCGAGTCGGTGGACAGCCTGGTGACGCTGCTCAAGAGCGGTAGCTGGAGCGTGCCAACCCCGCCCGAGTCGGTGGCGACCTGGCCGCTGATCGGGCCCAAGTTGTATGCATTGTGGCTGTCTGCATCGCAAAACATGGCCAGTGTCCTCAACCAGTGGCTGCCACAGCTCAAAGGTGCGGGGCTTACGGTGCTGGGCGCCGCAGCCAGTGCCGGTGGTGCGTTTCTGCTGTTCATCGGCGCGATTATCATTTCTGGCGTGATCATGGCCTTTGGCGAGCGTGGTGAAGTCGCGGCGCAGCGCATTGCCATTCGGGTCTCCGGCGAGGAGCGCGGCAAGCCGCTGGCTCAGCTGTGCACCGCAACCATTCGTGCCGTGGCCCAGGGCGTGATCGGCATTGCCTTCATCCAGATGCTGCTGATTGGCGTCGGTTTCGTGATCAAAGGGGTGCCAGGTGCCGGCATGCTGGCCATCGTCATCCTCATGCTGGGGATCGCCCAGGCACCCGCGACGCTGGTCACTGTACCGGTGATCATCTATGTGTTCAATGTCGAGGGTTTCACCGCCGCGACCATCATCTTTGCCGTCTATACCTTCGTTGCCGGGCTTGCCGACAACGTGCTCAAGCCGCTGCTGCTGGGGCGCGGGGTGGATGTACCAATGCCGGTGGTGTTGATTGGTGCCTTGGGCGGCATGGTGGTCAAAGGCATCATCGGCCTGTTCATCGGCCCGGTGATCCTTGGCGTGACCTACGTACTCTTCTGGCAATGGGTGGCGCTGCAGGTACCGGAGCAACCGACCCCGCCTGCGGCCTGAACCATGTCCAAACCCTGCTATGGCCTGGGACTGCTGATGTTTCTGGCCGGCTGTACCCAGATCGGACCGGACTTCGAGAAGCTCCAGGACCCATGGCTGGACAGCTGGAGCACGCCCCTGCTGGAGCAGGCCGGGCGCTTTGCGTCAGCACCGGACCTGCGTCAGTGGTGGCTGGTGTTCGCCGACCCGACGCTTGCAGGCCTGATCGCCGAAGCTGACGCCAACAACACTAACTTGCGTGTGGCCGGCCTGCGCATTGCCGAGGCGCGGGCGCAGCTGGCCATCGTGCAGACCGGGCGTTATCCACAGCTGCAGCAGTTGAGCGCGCAGAGCCTGTACCTGAAGCAAGACCAGTCCGGCACGTCCACTGCGCGCGACTCGGTGTTCTGGCAGTCCAGCGTGGGCTTCGACATCGGTTGGGAAATCGACTTCTGGGGCCGTTTCAGTCGCGCCATCGAGAGCGCCGATGCGTTCTACTTCGCCTCTCAGGCCAATTACGCCGATGCCATGCTGCTGCTACGTGCGCAGGTGGCCGACACCTATTTCGCCCTGCGCACCGCCGAAGCGCGGCTGGACATTGCGCAAGAAAACGCCAAGCGCCAGGCACGCAGCCTGCAGATCACCGAGCGGCTGTTCCGCCACGGCGAGAACGACGAGCTCGACTGGCAGCAGGCGCGTACCCAGTACCTGGCCACCCTGGCCACCATCCCCGAGTTTGAAAACCAGCTCAATGCCTTGCGCAACGTGCTCTGCTCGCTGCTTGGCAGGCCACCGGGCCCGTTGCCCGAACTGGAGGCGCGCCACGGGCAGTTGCCGTTGCCGGACCGCGCAGTGTTGCAGGACGTGCCGGCCAGCCTGCTGCAACGGCGCCCGGACATCCGCGCGGCTGAACAGGCGGTGGCGGCGCAATCGGCGCTGGTGGGCGTGGCCGAGGCAGACCTTTATCCACAGTTGAGCCTGCTGGGCAGTATTGGCTGGACCTTCCTGTCGGCCAGCCATCTGCCCAACACCTTCGACCTGGCGGTGGGGCCGAGCATGATCTGGAACCCGTTCGACTACGGCCGGCGCAAGAACGCCGTGCGGGTCGAGGACGCCCGCCTGCAGCAATTGATCGAGCTGTATCACCAGCGCGTGCGTGAAGCCGCGCACGAGGCCGACGACGCCGCCAGCGGCCTGGTGCGTTCGCTGCAGAGCGCCAGCATTCGCCAGGATGCCTCGCAGGCCGCCCAGCGTTCGCTGACCTTGGCCAGCTCGCAGTACCAGGAAGGTTTTGCCGACTTCCAGCGTGTGCTGGACGCCCAGCAACTGCTGTTGCAACAGCAGGATGGCTACCTGGTCAGCCGTGGCAATGCGGTGAGCAGCCTGGTGAGCTTGTACAAGGCGCTGGGTGGCGGCTGGGACAACCACCGCAAACCGATCGACCCGGCCACCCGTCAGCAGATGGAAAACCGTACCGATTGGGGCGGCCTGCTCGACGAGCCGGCCCCTGCCGATTCCGAACAAGGTGAGCCGAAATGAGTGACGCCGCGCACACCCCGCCAGCCCCCGATCGCGGCATGCGCTGGGTGTTGATAGTGATCGTCGTCAGCCTGGTCTGGTACCTGCTGGCCGACCGCTTCACGCCCTACACCCAGCAAGCCCGGCTGCAGGCCTACGTGGTGCCGGTGGCCGCCGAAGTGGCCGGGCAGATCAAGCGCGTGGCCGTGGGCAACAACCAGGAAGTGCGCCAGGGCGATGTGCTGTTCGAACTGGACCAGGACCAGTACCGCATCGCCCTGGCCCGCGCCGAAGCCGACCTGGATACCGTGCGCCGGCAGATCGGCGCCAGTACCGCCGGCATCGATTCGGCCCAGGCCGCGCTGGTGGCGGCCCAGGCCAACGAACGCAAGGCGCGCCAGGATGCCGAACGGCTCAAGCGACTGATCGACGAAGACCCGGGAACGGTATCGGTGCGCCGCCTGGAAGGCGCCCAGGCCACCCGCGACCAGGCCATCAGCCAGGTGGCCGCCGCGCGCGCCGAGGTACAACGGGCCCGTGAGCAGCAGGGCGGGGCCGATGCCGACAACGCGCAACTGCGCAGCGCCGCAGCCAATGTGGAAAAAGCCCGCCTGGACCTGGCCCGCACGGTGGTCCGCGCCGACACCGACGGCTTGATCACCGACCTGCGCACCGACGTGGGCCACTACGTGGGCGCCGGCAGCCCGATGATGACCCTGATCGCCATCCATGATGTGTGGATAAGTGCCGACATGACCGAGAACAACCTTGGCCGCCTGCGCCCTGGCGCGCCGGTGCTGGTGGTACTCGATGCCATGCCCGGCAAGGTGCTGAAAGGGCAGATCCGCAGCATCGGCTATGGCGTGAGCGTCGGCCAGCCTGCGCCCCCGGGAAGCTTGCCGACCGTGCAGAACACCCGCGACTGGTTGCGTTCGGCGCAGCGCTTCCCGGTGATCGTCGAACTCGACCGTGATCAGCTGACAGACAGGTCCGGCTTGCGTGTGGGCGGCCAGGCCGAAGTCATGGCACTGCCCGGCGAAGGCAACCCGCTGAACCTGCTGGGCCGCGTGTTCATGTGGCTGATGAGCTGGCTGTCGTATGCCTATTGAGCTGCGTCGCCTGCGCGCGCTTCGCCTGGCCTGGGGTGTGGCGCTATGCCTGGCGACCAGTTTCGGCCTGGGTTTGCCGGTGCCGATCCTGGCGCCGGTGTTCGCGGCGCTATTACTGGCCATGCGCAGTGAGGCGCTGCCGATCAAGGCGGCGCCGGCGCTGGCGATACTGGTGATGCTCAGCTGCGGCAGCGGCCTGCTGTTGATTCCGCTGTTGCGCCATGCCCCGCTGAGCGGGGTGCTGCTGGTCGGCGTGGGGGTGTATCTGGTCTTGCGCTATGCGCTCATGGGCGGCAATGGCCTGCTGGCCAACCTGCTGGTGATCGGCCTGACCATGATCGCGGCGGCTGGTACCCGCAATTTCGACCTGGCGCTGTCGGTGGTCGAGGCGTTGGCCAAGGGCATGCTGCTGGCCGTGCTGGGTACGGCGCTGGCCCATGTGCTGTTTCCTGAACCGGCCGGCGCGCCTGTGCAGCCTTCGCCGCCCTTGCTCGACAGCGCGGATGTCAGCTGGGTTGCCCTGCGCGCCACGCTTATCGTCATGCCGGCCTTCCTGCTGGCGCTGATCGCCCCGGACCAGTTCATGCCACTGATCATGAAGGCGGTGAGCCTGGGGCAGCAGGCGGGGGAGACGCGGGCTCGGCATGCCAGTCGTGAGTTGATCGGTTCGACCTTGCTGGCCGGGGTGTTGGCGATGCTGGTGTGGGGCGCGTTGAGCCTGTTCGTGCACCTGTGGATGTTCTTCCTGTGGGTGCTGCTGTTCGTCCTCTGGCAGGCGCGCAGGCTCTACCGTGCGGTGGATACCCGGCAAAGCCCGGCGTATTGGGTGAGCTGCCTGACGACCATGCTGATCCTGCTCGGGCAGTCGGTGCAGGACAGTGCTGGCGGGCAGGATGTGTACAAGGCCTTTGCGGTGCGCATGGCGCTGTTCGTGGCCGTGTCGCTGTATGCCAGTGCCATGTTGATCTGGATCGACCGGCGCCGGGTTCGGGCTGCCTAGGGTTTCCAGTCAATCCCGGTATCTGCCAGGTAGGCATCCACCGCCGCCCCGACCGTAGGGTGAAATGCCCTCTCGCCCATGTGCTCGAACAACTCGAAGCGCTTCATCTTGTCCTTCACCGGGTCTTTCATCTCGGCAAACTGCAGCTCCACCCCCCGAGCCTCCAGCGTACGATCAAGCTCGGCGAGCATGTCTGCCGACGTGATATCGATGCTGGTCACCGGTTCTGCCGCAATCACCAGCCGCTGCACCGGGGTCGGTGATTCATCCACCGCCGCCAGCACCGTGCCCTGGAACTGCTCGGCGTTGGCGAAGAACAGCGGTGCATCCCAGCGCAGCAGCACCAGCCCCGGAATCCGCCGCGCCTGTGGATAACGCTTCACGTCATGGTAGCCACGGGTTCCATCGACCCGCCCGAGTACGGCGTAATGTGGCCGCCAGCCGTCCCACAGGAATTCGACCACCGATATCGCCACGGCAATGCAGATCCCCGGAATGGCGCCGAACACCGCGACACCGACGAAGCAGGTGAAAGACAGCCAGAACTCCCACTGCTGCATGCGGAAGATGCGCTTGAGGTCTGCGAACTCGAACAGCCCTAATGCCGCAGCGATCACCACGGCAGCCAATGCGCTGTTGGGCAGGTGCTGCATCAGGTTGGGCGCGACCAATAGCAACAGGGTTACTGCCAGCGCGCCGATGATGCCGGTGAGCTGGGTTTTCGAGCCGGCCGCCTCGGCCACTGGTGTGCGCGACGAACTGCTGCTGATCGGGATACCCTGGAACAGACCGGAGGCCAGGTTGGCCACTCCCAAGCCGAACATCTCCTGATTCGGGTTGACCGGGGTCTTCAGTCGCGCGGCATAGGAACGCGACAGCACGCTGGTATCGGCGAACGACACCAGCGCCACGGCAATCCCGCCCAGTACCACTTCGACCAGGTCGATGTCGCTGACCCATGGGAAGACGAAGCTGGGCAGACCCTGGGGCAATTGGCCAAGTACCTTGACGCCCATCTGGTCGAGGTTGAACAGGCTCACGGCCAGGGTTGCCAGCACCACGGCGATCAGGATGCCCGGGATGCGCTTGAAGGGTTTGAGCAGCAGGATCAGCACCAGGCTGCCGGCGCCGATGATCAAGCTTGGCCAGTGCCCATTGCCTGCAAACAGCGCCTGGATCAGGTTCCAGACGTCCCGCAGCGGCCCCTGGCTGTCGACTTCAATGCCGAACAGCTTGGGCAGCTGGCTGATCAGCACGGTGAGGGCGATACCGTTCATGTAGCCGTAGCGGATCGGCTTGGACAGCAGCTCGGTGATGAAGCCCAGGCGGAGCAGCCCGGCGATCACGCAGAAGGCACCGGCCACCAGCGCCATCATGCTGGCAATGGCGATGGCGCGCTGTGGGTCGCTGGCGGCGTATTGCACCACCACCGCCAGGATTGGCGCGGCCAGTGCCGAGTCCGGGCCTAGCACCAGAATGCGGCTGGGACCGAACAGGGCATAGGCCAGCAGCGGGATGATGGTGGCATACAGGCCGTAGATGCCCGGTACCCCGGAAGCTTCGGCGTAGGCGATGCCGACCGGCACCAGCATGGTGGTGAGCACCAGGCCGGCGGCGATGTCCTTGGGCAGCCAGGCGGGCTGGTAGTGCAGCAGGGTGGCCAGGCCGGGGAGCCAGCGCTGCCAGTCGAAGCCCGAGCGGGGAGGCGTGTTATGCATGGTCGAGGCTCTTGGGAGCAGGGCGCAGGCCCTTCAGAGACTCAGCTTAGATGCAGAAAGTTGGGGCCGCTCTGCGGCCCTTTCGCGACACAAGGCCGCTCCCACAAGTACTGTGCAAGCCCCAAGATAGCGCCGAACTTGTGGGAGCGGCCTTGTGTCGCGAAAGGGCTGCAAAGCAGCCCCGGCAATCGTGCAGGAGAAGCTCAAAGACAAAACCCCTTGAAACCATGGGCCTCAAGGGGTTTTCAGTACTGCAGACTGCCGCTTAGACGTTGAAGCGGAAGTGCATCACATCGCCGTCTTTGACGATGTAGTCCTTGCCTTCCAGGCGCCATTTACCGGCTTCCTTGGCACCGCCTTCACCCTTGAACTGGATGAAGTCGTCATAGGCCACCACTTCGGCGCGGATGAAGCCTTTTTCGAAGTCGGTGTGGATCACGCCAGCGGCCTGCGGGGCGGTGGCACCGACGCGTACGGTCCAGGCGCGGACTTCCTGCACGCCGGCAGTGAAGTAGGTCTGCAGGTTGAGCAGCTCGTAACCGGCGCGGATCACGCGGTTCAGGCCAGGCTCTTCCAGGCCCAGGGCCTCGAGGAACATGTCTTTCTCTTCACCGTCGTCCAGCTCGGCGATTTCCGCTTCGATCTTGTTGCACACCGGCACCACGACCGCGCCTTCTTCTTCGGCGATGGCCTTGACCACGTCCAGGTGCGGGTTATCTTCGAAGCCGTCTTCGGCAACGTTGGCGATGTACATCACCGGCTTGCTGGTCAGCAGGTGGAAGCCACGGATGACAGCCTTCTCGTCGTCAGCCATGTTCTTCATCAGGCTGCGCGCAGGCTTGCCTTCGGTGAAGTGCGGGATCAGCTTTTCCAGAATCGCCTTCTGTGCCAGGGCGTCCTTGTCGCCGCCCTTGGCGTTGCGGGCAACCTTCTGCAGTTGCTTCTCGCAGCTGTCGAGGTCGGCGAAGATCAGTTCGAGGTCGATGATCTCGATGTCGCGCTTGGGGTCGACGCTGTTGGAAACGTGGATCACGTTTTCGTCTTCGAAGCAGCGCACCACGTGGGCGATGGCGTCGGTCTCGCGGATGTTGGCGAGGAACTTGTTGCCCAGGCCTTCACCTTTCGACGCACCGGCCACCAGGCCTGCGATGTCGACGAATTCCATGGTGGTCGGCAGGATGCGGTTAGGCTTGACGATTTCCGCCAGCGCCGCCAGGCGCGCATCGGGCATCGGCACGATGCCGCTGTTCGGCTCGATGGTGCAGAAAGGGAAGTTCTCCGCCGCGATGCCAGACTTGGTCAGGGCGTTGAACAGGGTGGACTTGCCGACGTTGGGCAGGCCGACGATGCCGCAATTGAAACCCATGGGTATTCCCCTCTCTAGGAAATCAGGCCTTCTGGCTGTGCAGCTCGCGCATGGCCTTGGCGAAGTCGCCGGCCAGTACGTCCGGCAGCACGCCGAGGGCAAAATCGATGCTGGCGTCGAGCTTCTCCTGCTCGGCGCGCGGCGCGCGGCCCAGGACGAAGTTGGAGACCAGTTTGGCGTCGCCCGGGTGGCCAATGCCAAGCCGCAGGCGGTGGAAGTCGTTCTGGTTGCCGAGCTGCGCGATGATGTCGCGCAGGCCGTTGTGCCCCCCATGGCCGCCGCCGCGCTTGAGCTTGGCAACGCCCGGAGGCAGGTCGAGTTCGTCGTGTGCCACCAGGATCGCTTCCGGCTTGATGCGGAAGAAATTGGCCAATGCCGCCACGGCCTGGCCGCTGCGGTTCATGTAGGTGGTGGGGATCAACAAACGAACGTCGTTGCCCTGATGGCTGAACTTAGCCGTCAGGCCGAAATATTTCTTGTCAGCGGTGAGCGATACACGCTGGGCGCTGGCAATGCGTTCAACGAAAAGAGCCCCTGCGTTATGCCGGGTCTGTTCGTATTCGGGGCCGGGGTTACCCAGGCCAACGATCAACTGGATGGCGGTCACGTCAGGGGCTCTTCCTTGGAGTTGGTGGGTTACAGGGCGCGGGGCGCACTGTAACCCGATCAACACCGGCGCGCGAGTGGATTACTCGGCAGCGCCTTCTGCTTCTGGAGCAACGCGTGGAGCGTGAACGTTGGCAACAGCTTTGTCATCACCGTGGGCCAGAGCTACGAACTCAACGCCTTTCGGAGCTTTCAGGTCCGACAGGTGGATGATGGCGCCGATTTCGGCCTTGGACAGGTCGACTTCGATGAACTCAGGCAGGTCTTTGGCTTCGCAGGAAACTTCGATCTCGGAAACAACGTGCGAGATTTCGCCGCCTTTCTTGACCGGAGCTTCTTCACCAACGAAGTGAACTGGAACCTTGGCGGTCAGCTTCTGGCCAGCAACGACGCGAACGAAGTCGGCGTGCATGATGAAGCCTTTGGCCGGGTGACGCTGCATGGCTTTGACCACGACGTTCTGCTTGGCGCCGTCGACGTTCAGTTCGATAACGTGGCTGAAGGCAGCTTCGTTTTCGAACAGCTTGGCGATTTCCTTGGCCACGATGGTCAGGGATTGGGCTTCTTTATCGCCACCGTATACAACGGCTGGGATGCTGGCGGAGTGACGCAGGCGGCGGCTCGCACCTTTCCCCAGGTCAGTACGCGCTTGGGCGTTCAGGATGAAATCAGTCATTTTGCTTCTCCAAAATAGCCTCCCGAAAGGCGTTTGCGACCAGCGCCAGACGGGGATGGCAAAAAAGCCCCGCCCCAACAAATGCTGGGGCGGGGCGCTTCACATCAACACGAGTCCCGCTTAGCGGAACATCGCGCTGATCGATTCTTCATTGCTGATGCGGCGGACCGCTTCAGCGACAACCGGTGCGATATCCAGCTGGCGGATACGGTCACAGGCTTGAGCAGCGGCGGACAGCGGCACGGTGTTGGTCACCACCAGCTCATCCAGTACCGACTTCTCGATGTTCTCGATCGCGCGGCCCGACAGGACAGGGTGCGTGCAGTAGGCGTAAACCTTGGCAGCGCCGTGTTCTTTCAGGGCTTTGGCCGCGTGGCACAGGGTGCCGGCGGTGTCGACCATGTCGTCTACCAGGATGCAGGTGCGCCCTTCGACGTCGCCGATGATGTGCATAACCTCGGAGTGGTTAGCCTTTTCGCGGCGTTTGTCGATGATACCGAGATCGACGCCCAGGGACTTGGCAACGGCGCGTGCGCGCACAACGCCACCGATGTCCGGGGAAACGATCATCAGGTTCTCGAAACGCTGGTCTTCGATGTCATCGACCAGTACGGGCGAGCCGTAGATGTTGTCGACCGGGATATCGAAGAAGCCTTGGATCTGGTCAGCGTGCAGGTCGACGGTGAGAACACGGTCGATACCCACGACAGTGAGCATGTCAGCGACGACTTTGGCGCTGATGGCTACACGTGCCGAACGCGGACGGCGGTCCTGGCGGGCATATCCGAAGTAAGGAATCACGGCGGTGATTCGGGATGCTGAGGAGCGGCGGAAGGCGTCGGCCATCACTACCAGTTCCATCAGGTTATCGTTGGTCGGGGCACAGGTCGGCTGGATAATGAAAACGTCTTTACCGCGAACATTTTCATTGATCTCAGTGCTGATCTCGCCGTCGGAGAATTTACCGACAGAGACGTCACCGAGAGGGATATGCAGCTGACGTACGACACGCCGAGCCAGATCGGGGTTAGCGTTCCCCGTAAAGACCATCATCTTGGACACGCGCAGTACCTGAAGGCTGAGGGTATACCTGGATGAGTATAAGGAAAATGGCAGGGGCGGCTGGATTCGAACCAACGCATGGCAGGATCAAAACCTGCTGCCTTACCGCTTGGCGACGCCCCTGTATCTGTTGCTTGCGAACGCTTATGCGCTCGACTTCTTGACCAGACTTTGCAGCTTGCGATGCAACATCGAAACATTGCTTCCTTTCGCCACAAACCCTGTTTGGGTCGCTGAAAGAAGGGCCAGAACTTTATCAGCTTCGGCTTTGCTTGGGAAGGCCCCAAACACACAACTTCCAGTTCCGGTTAGTCGAGCCTCTGTGAATTTACCCAATGAATTCAGCGCGTTGCGAACTTCTGGGTAATTCTGCTCTACCACCGGTTGGCAGTCATTTCGACTGTTTCCCTCGGGAACGGGGCGCATCTTAAGGGGGAGTGAATCACGTGTCAACTGCGGATGTGAAAAAATTTCTACTGTGCTGACAGACACTTGCGGCACCAGCACGACATACCAGGGCTCTTCGGGGTCGACCGGGGTCAGTTGTTCACCCACACCCTGGGCAAAGGCGGCGTGGCCGCGGACGAACACCGGCACGTCGGCACCCAGGCTCAGGCCCAATGCGGCCAGGCGGTCTTCGTCCCAGTCCAGCTGCCACAGGTGTGCCAGCGCCAGCAGTGTGGTCGCCGCATCCGAACTGCCGCCGCCGATGCCGCCGCCCATGGGCAGTACCTTGGTCAGCCAGATATCGGCGCCCAGCCGGGTGCCGGACTGTTCCTGCAATTTACGTGCAGCGCGCACGATCAGGTTGCTGTCGTGGGGCACCGCTTCGATTTCGGTGTTCAGGCGGATCACGCCGTCTTCGCGCAGGGCGAAGCTCAGCTCGTCGCCATGGTCGAGAAACTGGAACACGGTTTCCAGCTCGTGGTAGCCGTCGGGGCGGCGACCGATGATGTGCAGCCACAGGTTGAGCTTGGCCGGGGCCGGCAGGGTGAGCGTGTGCATGTAATCAGTGCCCCAGCTGGCGTGGTTGCCAGTCCTTGACCACCAGGGTCACGTCGAGGTCCTTGCCGTGCAGCTTCATGCGCTCCGGCAGCCAGTAGCCGTTCTGCTCGGTATAGTGCAGGTACTGTACCTGCCAGCCATCCTGGTCGAGGCTGGCCAGGCGGCTGTCGCCGTCCAGGGTCAGCTTGCTCTTGCTGTCGGGAGCGGGCAGGCCGCGTACCCACCAGACCAGGTGCGAGACCGGCAGCTGCCAGCCGAGCTGCTCTTCCAGCAAGGCTTCGGGGCTGGCGGCTTCATAGCGGCCCTGGTTGGCCACTTCCAGTACCACGCCGCCAGGGCGGCCGGTCAGGCGGGCAGCGCCGCGGCCGAGCGGGCCGGCCAGGCGGATGTCGTAGTAATCCTGGCGTTGCAGCCAGAACAGCGTGCCACTGCCGGAGTCGCGCGGTGCGCGGATGCCGACCTTGCCGTTGATCTGCCAGCCGTCGAGGCTGCTCAACTGCTCTTTATGGGCACGCCACTGCTGTGGGTCGCCATGGCCCTGCAGGGCCTCGCGGCTTCCGAAGCCGGCGCAGCCAGCCAGCAGGGCGATCAGGGTGAAGGTGATGCAATGGCGCAGAAACATGGCGTTAAAGGGTCTCGGATCCGGTCAGGCGCAGGATGGTCTTGCGCAGGATGGGGCTGTCGGCCTGGGCTTCGAAGCCCTTGGCCCAGACCTGGCGGGCTTCGCGGCGCTTGCCGTTGGCCCACAGGACTTCGCCCAGATGAGCGGCCACTTCGTGGTCGGGGAAGCGGGCAAAGGCCTGGCGCAGGTAGTTTTCAGCCTCGTCGAGGTGGCCCAGGCGGTAGTTGATCCAGCCCAGGCTGTCGAGCACGGCAGGGTCGTCCGGGGTCAGCTGGTGGGCCTTGTCGATCAGAGCCTTGGCTTCGCTGTAGCGGGTGGTGCGGTCGGCCAGGGTGTAGCCGAGGGCGTTCAGCGCCATGGCGTTGTCCGGCTCGCGGGCGATGATGGCGCGCAGGTCTTTTTCCATCAGCGGCAGGTCATCGCGCTTTTCGGCCAGCATGGCGCGGGTATAAAGCAGGTTGAGATCGTCCGGGTAGTGCTTGAGGGCTTGCTGCAGCACCTGGTCGGCCTGGGCGTCCTTGTTGTTGTTGCTGTAGCTTTCCGATTCGATCAGGTACAGCTGCACGGCGTAGTCAGGCTGCGTCTCGCGGGCCTCGGCGAGCAGGCGCGAGGCCTCGGTGCCGCGGCCGTTGGCAATGAGGATGTCGGCTTGGCGCAGTTGCGCCGGCAGGTAGTCCGGGCCGTTGCCGACCAGGGCGTACTCGCGCAAGGCACCGGCCGGGTCATGGCGCTCTTCGGCGATGCGGCCCAGGTTGAGGTGGGCCGCATCGACGTTGCTGTCGCGCTCGATCAGCTCGCGCAGGTAGACCTCGGCTTCGTCCCAGTCCTTCATCTCCAGGCACACCAGGGCCAGGGAATAACGCGATTCGTCGTCATCCGGGTACTGCTGGACCAGGCTGAGGAATTCGGCCTTGGCGTCGGCCATGCGGTCCTGCTCGACCAGGGTGCGCGCGTAGGTCAGGCGCAGGCGCTTGTCTTCCGGATTGTCACGGATAGCACCACGCAGCAGCGGCAGCGCTTCAGGGCCACGGTCCAGGCTCTGGAGCAGGCGGGCGCGCAGCAGGATCGGGGCGATTTCGCCATTCTGCGTCGGGTGCGCTTCGAGCAGGTCGAGGGCCTCTTGGGCCTTGCCGTCCTGGTTCAGCAGCAGCGCCTTGCCGAACACCAGCTGGCTGTTGTCCGGGTACTTGACCAGCAGGCGGTCGAAACTCTGCATCAGGCCGTCGCGGGTGCTCTGGTCGGTTTCGGCGGCGGACAGGGCGAGGAAGTCGAAGTGAGTGTCACCCTGGCCCTGCAGCACCTTCTCCATATAGGTCATGGAGTCGTCATAGCGACCGGCCCGTGCCAGCTGGATGGCGGCGGCGCGTTGGGCGTCGAGGTTCTCAGGGTCGTTCTTGGCCCAGATCAGCGCGCTGTCCAGCGCCGGCTCGTCGGCGCCGAGGTATTCGGCAATCCGGTAGGCGCGCTCGGAGACGCCCGGGTCCTGGGTCTTCTCGGCCTGGTCGGCGTAGTTGGCCAGGGCGATGTCGAAGCGGTTGCGCTGCCCGGCCAGTTCAGCCACCAGCAGGCTATAAAGCGTGTCTTGCGTGAACGACCCATACACCACGGGCTTTTTTGCCTCGGCCTCAGCGGCGGGAGGCTCGGCCTTGTGCGGGGCCAGGCTCTGGCAGCCCTGGAGCAGGGCGAAGGCAAGCAGCAGTGCGTAGGGTCTGTTCATAGAGAGGCTTAAAAAGACTAACCGGCGGTCGGAGCATGATGACACAAGCGCGGGGGCAAACCCACCTGCGAAGGTCGTGGTTTACAGCATGGTGGTGCTAGGTCGGACAGCGGGGTAGGTGAGAGGTTCGGTGGTGGAGATTGCCCCGTTTACTCGGTTATTGAGCTGGAAACAGGAAGTGGGAAAGCACGAGCGCTGATAGCATATATGCATCAGCATAACCTCCAGCGCTAGCGCCTGAATTTGTCACCCTAGGCGCGAAAGGGCGGGAGGTTCAAATGAAATATCGGCAAGTGTGAATTAATAGTAATGCTAGAAATAATGCCAGGTTGAAGATGACGAGCCTGCATAGTCGTTTTTTTAATCGAGTGGGTAGTCTATCAACCTCGTCGAGGTCTGTTAGGCCCCTGCGTGCATATGCTTCTGGGAAAACCAGCATGAGAGATAGAGCCCCAAATCGAATGATTTTTCCTGTCAGGCCAAATCCAGAATATAGGTTTCTATTGTCATTGACGATTTTACAGCTGGGTAACAGGGATTCAATATATTCGGTATCGCGATTTGATAAGTAGAATGTTAGGGGTAGTGAGATGAAAATCGCTGTAAAAATTATGCCATAGGCTGCACCCAGGGCAAGCTGGATTGTGCTCACTTTATCACCCGCTCATACAGAATTTCGCCCAAATATTTTCCTCCGTCACTTCCGAGCCTCCCTCCTACCATTCCGCCCAAGGCTCCGCCCCCCACTCCGCAAGTGATCGCTCCAGGTCCGCCTGACGCTATTCCCAAGACCACGCTACAGGCTGCCATACCAATCAAATTCCCACCGTATGCGCCAGCTATGCCTCCTCCCAAACTACCTGCAAGTGAACCACTCTCAACGATGGTAGCTTTTTTGCAATCTTCCTCTCTCCCTTCTGTGCATGCTTTTTTGATTGATAGGCTTGTACTTGCGACCTCCAACGCAATGCCTAAATAGGCGCCTTTCTTGATCAGGTTGGCAGCCTTGCCGACTCCCGCGACCTTGTCGGCATACCCTGCAATCTCACCAGCGTTCAAATAGCTTTTCGTGGAAATGCCTAGGGTCTTTTTGATCGACCCCTTGTTTCGCAAGCTGGTACCAAATGCTGCCATTTTACTCAGCTGCTCATCCAGTCTGGCGAACAGTGCCGCGCGCTTGGCATACAACTGATCCCGAGCCTTGAACGTCCCCGAGCTCATGTGCTCCTGATACAGTTTTTCAATTTCCAGCAACGTGTCCTGAATAGCCTTCAGGTGCCTGCTCCAACCATCACTGACCACGCCTGCGCCCGTGGCGGCATGGGTGAGCAGACTTTTAAGCAACTCGAAATTATCAAGAAAAAATTCATCGGCACCTTGCCCGCTGCGCATCAGCCCCATGTGTGCCACGGCAGCTTTCTCCATCAGATACGCCTCCTGGCTTGTACACGAAGGCGTGGACCAGTCACCGACTATGACTAGCTCGCCGCTTCTGACCACATTGTTGTAGATGTGTGCATTCAGAACGTCGAACTTGCTGGCCGAGTGCCCACTAAGCGCAAGGCCTGCCTTGAGTGTGTGGTAGTTCTGCATTTTGGGGTTGATGAACGCGCGGGCTTCGGTCATGGCATTTTCCTTATGCGTGCTTCTTGTTGCCGATGCGGTCCCACCCGCCAGCGATGTTGCCGCCGCCGGAGCCGTCGGTGCGTTTCTGTTGGGTATAGGTGGTCTTGATCAAGTGGGCTTGAGCCGGCTCCTAAAGGTTTCGTGCTTGCCTCGGCACACCCTGTTGCGATACAAGGCCACACTTTATTTCGTAAGCCGGCCTATCATCCCGCCGACAGCGCCTACTCTACGGTCAAGTCACATACTTGCAGAGAGAAGGTCCGAAAGCATAAGTGCCACGAAAAGCGTGAGCTGCAGGGTCAGCAGGGAAAGCAGAATGTAACGCTCGCGCAGGGGGAAATCTTTGACTTCTTGTGCTTGGGCGACCCCCCTCCATACAAATAATCTAGGAATCGCCAGAACAATTGAAATCGAGCCTGTGCGCATCAGCTTACCTGGCAGGCCGGCATGCTTGTAGGTGATCTTGTTGTCTGTAATGTATTTGCAGTTAGGTAGGTAAGACTCAAAATGCTCAGTGTACTTGTGAGCGACGTAACACTGAGTGATGAACGTAATTGCCATAGGAGCAAGAATAAAAATAACTATTGTCCCGGGTTCAATCGCGTTCATTTGAGGCTCTCGTGATACAGCATTTCCCCATATTCTCTACTTTTATCTGCCCCGTAATCACCAGCATATTTACCTGCTATGGCTCCTAGCACAACTGCGCAAACAAGTGTGCCCGTGCCGCCACTGGGAAGGCCGAGAGCCACGCACACTGGTTTCGCAATCAGTGCACCAGCAAAACCGCCAGCGCTAGCGCCTGTTAATCCACCCGCCAATGATGCACCCTCGACGAATTTTGCCTTCCTGCATTCCTCTTCTCGCCCTAAAGTGCAGGCCCTTTGAATTTCCAGGCTCGTTGCACCCACTCCGAGCGCAACGCCGATGTAGCTGCCACTCTTGATCAGGCTCGTAGCTTTGCCCACACCGGCAACCTTATCCGCATACCACGCAATTTCCCCTCTATGTAAATAGCTTTTCGTGGAGATGCCAAGCGTTCTCTTGATAGCCCCTTTGTTTCGCAAGCTAGCACCAAACGCTGCCATTTTGCTCAACTGCTCATCCAGCCTGGCGAACAGCGCCGCACGTCTGGCATAGAACTGATCGCGAGCTTTGAGCGTCCCTGAACTCATATGCTCCTGATACAGCTTCTCAATTTCCAGCAACGTACCCTGAATGCCCTTCAGGTGCCTGCTCCAGCCATCACTGACCACGCCTGCGCCCGTGGCGGCATGGGCAAGCAGACTTTTGAGCAACTCGAAATTTTCCAGAAAGAAATCATCGGCACCTTGCCCGCTGCGCATCAGCCCCATATGCGTCTGGGCAGCCTTCGCCATCAGATACGCCTCCTGGCTGGTACACGACGGCGTGGACCAGTCACCGACTATAACCAGCTCGCCGCTTCTGACCACATTGTTATAAATGTGTGCATTCAGAACGTCGAACTTGCTTGCCGAATGTCCACTGAGCGCAAGGCCGGCCTTGAGTGTGTGGTAGTTCTGCATTTTGGGGTTGATGAACGCGCGGGCTTCGGTCATGGCCTTTTCCTCACGCGTACTTCTTGTTGCCGATACGATCCCACCCGCCAGCGATGTTGCCGCCGCCGGAACCGTCGGTGCGTTTCTGTTGGGTATAGGTGGTCTTGATTCGGCCGTAATCGAGTTGCACTACCTCGATCGGCACACCATCGGCAGCGCTCTGGGTGTAATCGGCAATGATCACTTCTTCGAGAATGACCTCGTAGTACTTGAGCTTGTCGCCGCCTGCGCGACACAGGGCGAGTTTCACTTCCTTTAGATGTAAACCTGCACAACTGGCTTCCATCAGTTTGCAGCTTGCGCTGTCGAGAAACTTGGTGAACCTGAAGTTGCTGACGGCGGTGCGGCCTGAGGTGGCGCCACCGGCGGAGCTGGCAGTGGCTGAGGTGCTTTGGCTTACGCCAAAGTCGTAGCCGGTCACTTCAATCCATTTGTTGTATTTCTCATCCAGGGCTTCGCCTGCGATTTCGTCGATTTGTATATATGCGTCAAAAGCCATGCTTACCTCTCCTTGGCAATCATATACAGGGGGGGCTGACGGGAAACTTGGACCGGTCAGTGATTGGCAAGCCTAGGCACCGATATCGGGGAAGGCAATAGAGGGACATCTATTTGGGAAATGGACTACAAGAATGTGGATAACTTCGGTCTGAACGTGTCGAGAAGTTTCATTGACGACTGTTATTTGTAGGAAATATTACCCATTGGCTGTGCAACCAAAGGCGGCGAGCAGCCTGGTGAGGGAGGGCTATCGTCAGAAATTGGCTAAGCCTGCTCTGGCCTCTTCGCGGGGCAAGTCGGATCGCCGCACCGCCGCTCCTACAGGTTTCGTGCGTGCCTTCAGCCTTGGGCAGGGGCTTCCCGGGGCCGGGTCGGCCCGGGCTATCACGACAATAGCGAACGGTGGTTGTTCTAAAACCTGCGAAAGAGGACAATTATCGGCTTCTCGTCACAACCAGCGACCTTGCATGGCCTTTCTTGCACTTGGTATCAACCATAAGACTGCCTCGGTAGACGTACGCGAGCGCGTGGCGTTTACCCCAGAGCAGCTGGTAGACGCCCTGCAGCAGCTCTGCCGACTGACCGCCAGCCGTGAGGCTGCGATCCTGTCGACCTGCAACCGTAGCGAGCTTTATATAGAGCAGGACCATCTGTCCGCCGACGCCGTTCTGCAATGGCTGGCCGCGTATCACCGGCTGAGCCTCGATGAGCTGCGCGCCAGCGCCTACGTCCATGAAGAACACGATGCAGTGAAGCACATGATGCGGGTGGCCTCCGGGCTCGACTCGCTGGTGCTTGGCGAGCCGCAGATCCTCGGCCAGATGAAGTCCGCCTATGCGGTGGCGCGTGAGGCTGGCACCATCGGCCCGCTGCTCGGGCGCCTGTTCCAGGCGACCTTCAGCGCCGCCAAGCAGGTGCGCACCGACACCGCGATCGGCGAAAACCCGGTTTCCGTGGCGTTCGCCGCGGTCAGCCTGGCCAAGCAGATCTTCAGCGACCTGGGCCGCAGCCAGGCTCTGCTGATCGGCGCCGGCGAAACCATCACCCTGGTCGCACGCCACCTGCATGAGCAAGGTGTGCGCCGCATTGTCGTGGCCAACCGCACCCTGGAGCGAGCGAGCATTCTCGCCGAACAGTTCGGGGCCCATGCCGTGCTGCTGGCCGACATCCCGCAAGAGCTGGCCAACAGCGACATCGTCATCAGTTCCACCGCCAGCCAGCTGCCGATCCTCGGCAAGGGTGCGGTGGAAAGTGCGCTTAAGCAGCGCCGGCACAAACCGATCTTCATGGTCGATATTGCCGTGCCGCGCGATATCGAGCCGCAAGTGGGCGAACTCGACGACGTTTACCTGTACACCGTCGATGACCTGCACGAAGTGGTCGCAGAAAACCTAAAGAGCCGCCAGGGCGCAGCCCAGGCCGCCGAGGAGCTGGTTTCGGTGGGCGCCGAAGACTTCATGCTGCGCCTGCGCGAACTGGCCGCCGTCGATGTGCTGCGCGCCTACCGCCAGCAAAGCGAGCGCCTGCGTGACGAAGAACTGCAAAAGGCCCAGCGCCTGCTGGCCAATGGCGGCAACCCCGAGGATGTACTGGCGCAACTGGCCCGGGGCCTGACCAACAAACTCCTGCATGCCCCTAGCGTGCAGCTGAAAAAGCTCTCGGCCGAGGGCCGCCTCGATGCGCTGGCCATGGCCCAGGAACTCTTTGCCCTCAACGAGGGCTCGACGGACAAATCCCCGCAATGAAAGCGTCGCTGCTGAACAAACTGGAGATTCTCCAGGACCGCTTCGAGGAACTCACCGCGCTGCTTGGTGACGCCGAAGTCATATCCGACCAGACCCGCTTCCGCGCCTATTCCCGCGAATATGCCGAAGTCGAGCCGGTTTACGCCGCCTATAAAGAGTGGCGCAAGGTGCAAGACGACCTCGAAGGCGCCCAGGCACTGCTCAAGGACGCCGACCCCGACCTGCGCGAGATGGCCGTCGACGAAGTACGCGAAGCCAAGGAGCAGCTGGTCGAGCTGGAGTCCAACCTGCAGCGCATGCTGCTGCCCAAGGACCCCAACGATGGCCGCAACGTGTTCCTCGAAATCCGCGCCGGCACTGGCGGTGACGAGGCGGCGATCTTCTCCGGCGACCTGTTCCGCATGTACTCGCGCTATGCCGAGAAGCGCGGCTGGCGCCTGGAGATCCTGTCCGAGAACGAAGGCGAGCATGGCGGCTACAAAGAGATCATTGCCCGTGTCGAAGGCGACAACGTGTACGGCAAGCTCAAGTTCGAGTCCGGTGCGCACCGTGTTCAGCGTGTACCGGAAACCGAATCCCAGGGCCGGATCCACACCTCTGCCTGCACCGTGGCCGTGCTGCCCGAGCCCGATGAGCAAGCGGCTATCGAGATCAACCCGGCCGACCTGCGCGTCGATACCTACCGTGCCTCGGGCGCCGGTGGTCAGCACGTGAACAAGACCGACTCGGCAATCCGCATCACCCACTTGCCCACCGGCATCGTGGTCGAGTGCCAGGAAGAGCGTTCGCAGCACAAGAACCGCGCCCGCGCCATGTCGTGGCTGTCGGCCAAGCTCAACGACATGCAGACCAGCGCCGCGCAGAACGCCATCGCCAGCGAGCGCAAGCTGCTGGTCGGTTCCGGTGACCGTTCCGAACGCATCCGTACCTACAATTATCCACAGGGGCGGGTGACCGATCACCGCATCAACCTGACCCTGTACTCCCTCGACGACATCCTTGCCGGTGGCGTGGAGGCCGTGATCGAACCGTTGTTGGCCGAATACCAGGCCGACCAACTGGCTGCCCTGGGGGACTGATGACCATCATTGCCAGCCTCCTGCGCAACGCGCAGCTGCCAGACTCGCCCAGCGAGCGCCTGGACGCCGAACTGCTGCTGGCTGCCGCCATCGGCAAGTCGCGCAGCTTCCTGCACACCTGGCCCGAGCGCATCGTCAGCAGCGAAGATGCCGAGACCTACGCCAGCTACCTGCAGCGCCGCCGTGCCGGCGAGCCGGTGGCCTACATTCTGGGGCAGCAGGGTTTCTGGAAGCTCGATCTGGAAGTGGCGCCACATACGCTGATTCCGCGCCCGGATACCGAACTGCTGGTCGAAACTGCGTTGGAGCTGCAGCCCGCATCGCCAGCCAAGGTCCTCGATCTGGGTACCGGCACCGGTGCCATTGCATTGGCCCTGGCCAGCGATTGTCCGGCATGGCAGGTGACGGCCGTGGACCGCGTCGAAGAAGCTGTGGCGTTGGCCGAGCGCAATCGCCAGCGTCTGGGCCTGGGCAACGTCCAGGTGCTTGCCAGCCATTGGTTCGGCAGCCTGGCCGGGCAGCGTTTCGACCTGATTCTCAGCAACCCGCCATACATCCGCGCCGAAGACCCGCACCTGGTCGAAGGCGACGTGCGTTTCGAGCCCAGTAGCGCGCTGGTGGCCGGTAGCGATGGCCTCGATGACCTGCGGGTGATCGTCGCCCAGGCACCTGAACATCTGTTGCCCGGTGGCTGGCTGCTGCTCGAGCACGGATACGACCAGGCGGCGGATGTGCGTGCCTTGCTGAGCGCACAAGGCTTCACCGAGGTGGCCAGCCGCAAGGACCTGGGCGGCCATGAGCGTATTTCACTGGGGCGCCTGCCATGCTGAGCGATCAGGAACTGTTGCGTTACAGCCGGCAGATTCTGCTGGCCCAGGTGGACATCGACGGCCAGCTGCGGCTCAAGCACAGCAAGGTATTGATCGTCGGCCTCGGCGGCCTCGGCTCGCCGGTGGCGCTGTACCTGGCGGCTGCGGGTGTGGGGGAGCTGCACCTTGCCGACTTCGACACCGTCGACCTGACCAACCTGCAACGCCAGGTCATCCATGACAGCGACAGCGTCGGCATGAGCAAGGTGGATTCGGCATTGCAGCGGTTGCAGGCGATCAACCCCGAGGTTGCGTTGGTTGCCCACCGCCAGGCACTGGACGAAGACTCCCTGGCCGCCGCGGTGGCAGCGGTCGATCTGGTGCTGGACTGCTCCGACAACTTCGGTACGCGCGAGGCGGTCAATGTGGCCTGCTTCGCGGCGGGTAAACCACTGGTGAGCGGCGCGGCGATCCGTCTGGAAGGCCAGTTGTCGGTATTCGACCCGCGCCGTGACTACAGCCCTTGCTACCACTGCCTCTACGGCCACGGCAGCGAAGACGAGCTGACCTGCAGCGAAGCCGGCGTGATCGGCCCGCTGGTGGGGTTGGTTGGTAGCCTGCAGGCACTGGAGGCGATGAAGCTGCTGGCCGGCTTCGGCGAACCGCTCATAGGCCGCCTGCTGTTGATCGATGCCCTTGGCACGCGGCTGCGTGAGCTACGGGTCAAGCGTGACCCGGCCTGTGCCGTGTGCGGCAAGCGCGATGGCTGAGCGCTCGGCGCCGGTCGGCGTGATGGACTCGGGGGTCGGCGGCTTGTCGGTGCTCGCCGAGATCCAGCGCCTGCTGCCAGACGAGTCACTCCTTTACGTGGCTGATTGTGGTCATGTGCCCTATGGCGAGAAGTCCCCGGACTACATCCGCCAGCGTTGCCGGCGCATCGCCGAGTTCTTCCAGGCGCAAGGTGCCAAGGCAATGGTCCTGGCCTGTAATACAGCGACCGTGGCTGCGGTTGCCGACCTGCGCGAGTTGTACCCCGACTGGCCCTTGGTCGGCATGGAGCCGGCGGTCAAGCCTGCCGCTGCCGCCACCCGCTCGGGCGTGGTCGGCGTGCTGGCCACCACCGGTACCTTGCAGAGTGCCAAGTTTGCTGCCTTGCTCGACCGCTTTGCCAACGATGTGCAAGTGATCACCCAGCCCTGCCCAGGGCTGGTCGAGCTGATCGAAACCGGTGACCTCGGCAGCCCGCAGTTGCGCCAGCTACTGCTGGGTTATGTGCAGCCGTTGCTGGCCGCTGGCTGCGATACGTTGATCCTCGGCTGCACCCATTACCCGTTCCTGCGCCCGCTGCTGGCGCAGATGGTGCCTGCCAGTGTGGCCATCATCGATACCGGTGCCGCCGTGGCGCGCCAGCTGCAGCGGCTACTTGGGGAGCGGGACATGCTGGCGGAAGGGCCTGCGCGGGACGCGGTGTTCTGGACCAGTGCCGATCCGCAGTTGTTGAAACAGATCCTATCTGTGCTGTGGCACAAGTCCGACAGTGTGCAAAGCTTTGCGTTGTGAAAAAAACGTTAAAAGCAGCTGAACTATCGTACTAACGCCGACCTCTATCGCATTGCCTGATGGTAGGTGGAAAATCAATAACAGCATCGAAAGGAAGGATGTTTCTCATGAAGAAACGGCTCGGCTTAGCGGCGGCTGCCGCGTTTACCTTGGGGCAGGTGATGGCGGTGCAGGCTGCCGATGTTTCATTTTCGGTCGGGCAGACGGGGGACTCCACCATGGTCTACCGCCTGGGGCTGCAGTCGAACTGGGATGCGAGCTGGTGGCAAACCAGCGTCGGCCGGCTGACCGGCTATTGGGACGGGGGCTATACCTACTGGGACGGTGACGAAACAGCGAGCAACCACAGCCTGTCGTTTGCCCCGGTGTTCGTCTATGAGTTCGCCGGGGAGTCGGTGAAGCCCTACATCGAAGCAGGGATCGGTGTGGCTGCATTCTCCAGCACTGAACTGGAGAGTAACGAACTGGGCTCGTCCTTCCAGTTCGAAGACCGGATTGGTTTTGGTCTGCGATTTGCCGGGGGGCATGAAATCGGAGTGAGGGCAATCCACTATTCCAATGCGGGAATCAAAGAGCCAAACGACGGAGTGGAAAGTTACAGCCTGCATTACCGCATGGCCCTCTGATCACCGCTTAGCTACCTATCGCCAGTAAGCTGGCGATAGGCGCCTCGCGCAGATACGGCGCTTAGCTCGATAACGGCCACAAACTGCTGATGTCCAGCACCTCCAGCACCAGCTCAGGTTCGCGTAACGCCAGGCGTGAGATCAACTCATCCGCCGCACTCTGCGGCGTCCAGGCATCCGGCACTGCCTGCACGGAAGTCACCGGCGTCTTCAGCGACTGCGGTGCCACCACGGTCAGGTCGATCCCCTGGTCCTTCAACGCCTGACGCTGCTCACGCGACCACTGCGGCACATTGTTCCAGCCCGCCGACACTTGCGTCGGCGAGTAGAGTTGCAAGGCCGAATAGCGATTGAAAATCGCCATGACCTGTGGCTGATGCCCCTTCGCCAGCAGCGGTTTCGCACTTGCCAGGCAAAATTCGGCAGCCAGCTGGTTACTAATGACGATGGCCTCGAAAAGCTCAGTGTCTGGCATTTCATCAGCCAGATAATCGCTGGTCCCGGCGTTAATGATCAGCACGTCAAGTGAACACCAGGCATGGCATATTTGCTGCGCAGCGCTGTCTGCTTCCCCTTCCTCCTGCAACTGCCAGGGCAGGCGCAACAACTTGCTGCCGTGCCTTGCTGCCAGTGCTTCCAGTTTCTCGCTTCCTTTGCTACTTGCGGCAACGTGATGCCCTTGTTCGAGCAACTGTTCCACCAAGGCCAGGCCTAGTCCGTTGCTGGCCCCCGTAACCCAGAAACTACGCGAGTGATTCAAGATACTGCCCTCTGATCCTGCCGGCGTGGAAGCCCCTTGAAAGCTTCCAGCGCACGTTGGCGGCTACTACTGAGATCGACTATTGGACTGTGATACGAATTATTAGCAAAAAGATCCCCCGACTTCATGGGTTGATGAATGGATTTTTCATCCATATGCCCCAATTCCGGTAGCCAGTGGCGAATGAAGCGACCTTCGGGGTCAAAACGCTGCGACTGGGAGACCGGGTTGAAAATACGGAAATAGGGCACTGCGTCGGTGCCGGTGGAGGCACTCCACTGCCAGCCACCATTGTTGGCAGCCAGATCGCCGTCTATCAGATGACGCATGAAATGGCGTTCGCCCAGGCGCCAGTCGATCAGCAGGTTCTTGCTGAGGAACATGGCGACGATCATGCGCAGGCGGTTGTGCATCCAGCCGGTGTGCAGCAGTTGGCGCATGGCTGCGTCGATGATCGGGAAGCCGGTATGCCCCTGCTGCCAGGCCATGAAGTCGTCCGGTGCATCGCGCCAGGGCAGTGCTTCGGTCTGGGCGCGGAAGGCACGATGCCGGGACACTTGTGGATAACCGGTCAGGATATGTTTGTAGAACTCGCGCCAGAGCAGCTCGTTGATCCACGTCTGGACGCCGCTGCTGCCACTGTCGAACTCACCGCGGTTGCTGGCAAGGGCGGCATGCAAACATTGGCGGGGCGAGATCACGCCTGCGGCCAGGTAGGCTGAAAGCTGGCTGGTGCCTGGCTTGGCCGGGAGGTCGCGCAGGTACCCATAGTCCTCGACCGTTTCATCGAGAAAGAGGGCCAGCCGCGCCTGCGCTTCGTCTTCACCGGCGGGCCACTGTTCACTCAGTGTGCGGGCAGGTTTGTCGAAGCCCTCGATATGCTGCGGGATCGGGTCGCTGGTGATAGCCAGCGGCTGCTGGCGTTTCACCCGTTGGGCCAGTGACGGCAGGCTGCGGTGCAGGTGTTCGAGGCAGACTTTCTTGAACTGGGAGAAGACCTGGAAGTAGTCGCCGCTGCGGGTCAAGATGGTGCCGGGGCGGAAGAACAGCTGGTCGAGGTAGCTGTGGGCACGGACACCGGAATCCTCCAGCAGCTTGCGCGTGGCTGCATCGCGACGTTCTTCGTTGATGCCGTATTCATCGTTCCAGTGCACCGCCTCGATAGCGTGCTGGCGGCAGACTTCGAGCAGTGTGGCCGGAGCCTGGTCCCAAGTGTCGATCTTGCGCACCAGCAGCGGGATATTCAGCCGGTCCAGCGACTGGCGCAGCTGGCGCAGGTTGCGCAGCCAGAAGTCGACCTTGCAGGCAGCGTCGTCGTGGGCCTGCCATTGGCCGGGGCTGGCCAGCCACAAGGCCAAGGTCGGGCCGCGTTCGCAGGCGACGCTGAGGGCGGAGTTGTCATTGATGCGCAGGTCGCTGCGCAGCCAGATCAGTTGCATGGGGTACTCGTCTCTACAAGCCGGCGGACATTGCCTTGCAACACGCGCAAGGCTGCCTGCGGGGTATCGAACAGGAAAAGGTCGGGCAGATCGAAAGCCTGCAGCTGGGACTGGTGCAGGGCGAGGGTGGCGCCGCCCAGCAACTTGGTCGCGGCGATGCCCTGCAAGGTGCGCAGCAAGGCGCTGGCATCGATACGCGGGCCAAGGTGCATCAGTACTGCCCGTGGTTGCAGGGTGATCACGGCGCGTTGCAGCTGCGCGCCACCCACCGGTTGCTCAAACACCTCTACGGGAATGCCGTTGCTGCTCAGCAGCCAGGCGCATAGCCACAGGCTGGGGTCGAACGGGCGCTCGCTGTCTTCACAGAGCAGCACGGCTGGCCCTTGCAACGATTGATTGTCGTGGTACACCCGTGCCCCCAGCTTGCTACGCAGCCAGGTGTGGAAAAACACTTGTTCAAGGCGCGCGTTGAAGTGGCTGCGCCAGCGAACGGCGAGGGATTCCAGCAGCGGCAGCAGCAACTGTTCGCACAGTGTCACGGCGGGGTACAAGGCCATGACCTGGTTCAGTTGCTGATCGAGGCTGCGTTGGGAAAGATGGGCGATGGCTTCGACCAACTGCTGCTGGCGCGGTTGCCAGTCGCCCACCGGCGCCCGCTCTACCGGCTGCTCGAGCAGCTCGCGCACCTGGCCGACCGACGCTCCGCGTTCAAGCCAGGCGAGAATCGCCTGCACCCGCTCGAACTGGTCTTGCCCGTACAAACGATGCCCCTTGGCGGTACGTTGTGGCTTGAGCAGGCCATAGCGGCGTTCCCAGGCGCGCAAGGTGACGGGGTTGACGCCGGTGCGCCGGGCCAGTTCGCCAATCGGCACGAGGGTTTCAGACAGCATTGCGCAGGCCCAAACTGTCGGGGTGTGGCTGCAGGTAAGTCTGTTGCTGCAGATACGGATCAGGATGCTTGCGCAGGTGATGCTTGAGCAGGGTCAGTGGTACCACCAGCGGCACCTCGCCTTGCTGATACTGGTTGATGATGTGCTGCAATTCGGCTTTGTCCTGCTGTGTCAGCGAGTCCTTGAAGTAGCCGCTCAGGTGCTGCAGGACATTGCAGTGGGTGCCCCGGCTGGCGCACCGGCGCAGGGCCTGCATCAGCTGGCTGAAATAGCGGGGGCCGACTTGCTCGGGGTCATCTTCCCGGCTCATGCTGCCCAGCAGGCGGCCAAGCTGGCGATAGGCCTGGGGATTGTTCGCCATCAGCAGGTACTTGTAGCGAGAGTGGAAGCGCACCAGTGCGCCACGGCTCAACCCTTGGGCCAGCAGCTGTTGCCAATCGGCGTAGGCATAGACGCGGCTGATGAAGTTTTCGCGCAGCACCGGGTCGTGCAGGCGGCCTTCTTCCTCGACCGGCAGGTCAGGGCGTCGAGCGCAGAAAGCGGCGGCATAGGCCCCCGTGCCGCCTTGCGGCGCAGGGTGACCGTTGTCCTGATACACCTTGACCCGCTCCAGGCCACAGGAAGGGGACTTCTGCATGAAGATGTAGCCACAGATGTCATCGAGCTCATCGGCCATCTGCTCGCCATAGTTGCGCAGAGGGCCGGTCAGGTCCATGCCTGGGTTGCGCGTGCCGACCACGGCTGGCTGCGCGGGGTCACCCACCAAGCGTATCGGGTCGCGTGGAACGCCCAGGCCAATGGCGACCTCAGGACACACCGGTAGCCAATCGAAATGCGCTTGCAGTTGTTCACGGCACAGTTCGGAGGCCTTGTGCCCGCCGTTATAGCGCACACTATGGCCGGTCAGGCAGGCGCTGATGGCGATACGGGGCTTATGTGCGGGGGCGGAATCCTGCATGGCTGTCTCCGGTAAACTTGTACATGGAAGCGAGCGCGTACAAGTTCATTCCAGCACAGCCAGAAACTTATGCAAACTAGTATTTTTGTATAGTTTTCCCGCGTGATGTCATTCCAGATGTTCCAGCAGCCTTCGCGCGGCTTCCTGGCCACTGAGCCAGGCGCCTTCGACGCGGCCTGACAGGCACCAGTCGCCGCAGGCATACAGGCCTTGGTCGGCATCGGCCAGTGCGCCCCATTCATGATTGCTCGTTGGTCGCGCATACAGCCAGCGGTGGGCCAGGGCAAAGCTCGCTGCCGGTACCACGCAGCCGACGAGTTCAGCGAATTCACCCCACAGATGCTCGATGACTTCTTCCTTAGGCAGGTCGATGTGCTGCTTGCTCCAATCGGAGGTGGCGTGCAGTACCCAGGTGTCGAGGTGATCCTCACGGCCGGGTTTGCTGCGGTTGCGGGCCAGCCAGTCGAGTGCGCTGTCCTGCACGAAGCAGCCTTGCATCGGTGTATCCAGTGGCGTCTGAAAAGCCAGGGCAACAGCCCAGGTCGGCTCCATCTGCACACCGGCCGCCACTGCGGCGAGCTTGGGCGTGGCGGCCAGCAACGGGGTGGCCTGGGGTGCGGGCACGGCAATCACCACGCGGCTGAACGGGCCATGGCTGCAACCTTCGGTGTCCTGCAGGTGCCAGAACTGCTTGCCGCGGAACACCTCGGCGATACGGCAGCCAAAGTTCACCGTGACGTCCTTGAGCAGGCCGCGGGTGATGGCGCTCATGCGTGGCACGCCAACCCAGCGGGTCTGTTCGTCGGGGGAGGGGGTGAGTTCGCCATCACGGTAGTTGTACAGCTGCGGCTTCCACTGCTCGGCCCAGCCGGCGGCTACCCACTGCTGCACCTGTTCGACGAAGCGCCGGTCGCGGGCAGTGAAGTACTGCGCGCCAAGGTCCAGGGCGCCGGCTTCGCTGCGCTTGCTGGCCATGCGCCCGCCACTGCCGTGGCCTTTGTCGAACAAATGGACCGATTGCCCGGCCTTTTGCAGCGCCTGGGCGGCAGACAAGCCGGCGATACCGGCACCGATGATGGCAATAGGTACTGTCATGATGGCCTCTTCGAACCTTGCTGTAGGCAGACTACGCTGTCAGGCAAACCTGTACAATGCACAATCTTTGTATAAGGTTATTCCGCTACATAGGCATGTTGGCCTATGGTTATCCGAGAGCGATGGGTCTGGAAAAGTGCCTTGTTCTTAAAAATAGACCATGGCCGCACGCTGCGAGGACACAGCCATGCATATATTGCTGACAGGTGGTACAGGTTTGATCGGCCAGCATCTTTGCCAGTACTGGCTCGGCAAGGGCCATCGTCTGACCGTGTGGAGCCGGCGCCCTGAACAAGTGCCGCGATTGTGTGGCAGTGGGGTGCGGGGCATTGGCCGTCTGGAGGACCTGGGCGCCGATGAACAGCTGGATGCGGTGGTCAATCTGGCCGGTGCGCCGATCGCCGATCGGCCATGGTCGGCAGCGCGTCGCAACCTGTTGTGGGCCAGCCGAATCACGCTCACCGAGCAACTGCTGGCCTGGCTGGGCAGCCGTGAGCAGCGACCAGAGGTGTTGATTTCCGGTTCCGCCGTGGGCTGGTACGGCGATGGCGGCGAGCGCGAACTCACCGAGGCTTCGCCGCCGGTTCGCGAAGACTTCGCCAGCCAGCTGTGCATCGCCTGGGAAGAAACCGCCCAGCGCGCGCAGCACCTTGGCATTCGCGTGGTACTGGTACGCACCGGGCTGGTACTGGCCAGTGACGGCGGCTTCTTGTCGCGCCTGCGCCTGCCGTTCAAGCTGGGGCTGGGCGGGCCGTTGGGTGATGGCCGGCAATGGATGCCGTGGGTGCACATCGACGACCAGATCGCCCTGATTGATTTTCTCTTGCAGCACAAGGATGCCAGCGGTCCTTATAATGCCTGCGCGCCAGAGCCGGTACGCAACCGTGACTTCGCCAGGCAGCTGGGGCGTGCCCTGCACCGGCCAGCGTTTGTGCCCATGCCCAGCCTGCTGCTCAAGGCCGGCCTCGGCGAGTTATCGACTTTGCTGCTTGGCGGCCAGCGAGCACGCCCGGTGCGCTTGCTGGCGGCAGGCTTCACTTTCCGCTTCAACGATTTGCAATCGGCCCTGGGCAACCTGTCCAGCCGCCTCTGACATAGGACGCTGCATGACCGATCACGCTCTGCTGCTGGTCAATCTGGGTTCCCCGGCCTCCACTTCGGTGGCCGATGTGCGCCGCTACCTCAACCAGTTCCTCATGGACCCCTATGTGATCGACCTGCCATGGCCGGTGCGGCGTCTGCTGGTGTCGCTGATCCTGGTCAAGCGGCCGGAGCAGTCGGCGCACGCCTACGCCTCGATCTGGTGGGATGAAGGCTCGCCCCTGGTAGTGCTGACCCGGCGCCTGCGGGCGGCGATGGTCGAGCACTGGCCACACGGCCCGGTGGAAGTTGCCATGCGCTACGGTGAGCCGGCGTTGCCCGAGGTGCTGGCGCGCCTGGCTGCACAAGGTGTGCGCAAGGTAACCCTGGCGCCGCTTTATCCACAGTTTGCCGACAGCACGGTGACCACGGTGGTGGCACAGGCACAACAGACTGTCGCCGAGCGGCACTTGCCGCTGGAGCTGCGGGTGCTGCAACCGTTCTACGATCATGCGGCGTATATCGATGCCCTGGCCGCCAGTGCCAAACCGTATCTGCAACAGGATTACGACCACCTGCTGCTGAGCTTCCACGGCCTGCCTGAGCGCCATCTGAAGAAGCTCGACCCGACCGGCAAGCATGACTTCCAGGCGGCAGACTGCTGCAAGGATGCCAGCGCCGAGATGCGCGCGGTGTGCTACCGCGGGCAATGCCTGGCGACGGCCAAGGCCTTCGCGACGAAGATGGGCATTGCGGACGGCAAGTGGTCGGTGTCGTTCCAGTCGCGACTGGGGCGGGCCAAATGGATCGAGCCCTACACCGAGACGCGCCTGGATGGGCTGGCCAAGGCAGGGGTGAAGAAACTGCTGGTGATGTGCCCGGCGTTCGTTGCCGATTGCATCGAGACGCTGGAAGAGATCGGCATGCGTGGCAGCGAGCAGTTTATCGAGGCGGGCGGCAAGGAGTTGGTGCTGGTGCCGTGCCTGAATGATCACCCGGAGTGGGCGAAGGTGTTGGCGGGGATGTGCGAGAAGGTCTGAATTGAGGGGGCCGCTTTGCGGCCCCTTCGCGACACAAGGCCGCTCCTACACATCCAGCTTCTTGTGCTTCCAGCCGTCATTGCCTGGCAGGATCAGGTTCAGGGCAATGGCCACGATGGCGCACAGGGCAATTCCCTTCAGGCCCCAATCGTCCGGGCCGTCGCCGCTACCGATCAGCACGCCGCCGATACCGAACACCAGAGTTACCGAAACAATCACCAGGTTGCGCGCTTCGGCCAGGTCGATCTTGTGGCGGATCATGGTGTTCATGCCCACCGCCGCGATCGAACCGAACAGCAGGCACAGGATGCCCCCCATCACCGGTACCGGGATGCTCTGCAGCAGCGCGCCGAACTTGCCGATGAAGGCCAGGGTGATGGCAAAGACTGCCGCCCAGGTCATGATTTTCGGGTTGTAGTTCTTGGTCAGCATCACCGCGCCGGTCACTTCGGCGTAGGTGGTGTTGGGCGGGCCGCCGAACAGGCCGGCTGCGGTGGTGGCAAGGCCGTCACCCAGCAAGGTGCGGTGCAGGCCGGGCTTCTTCAGGTAGTCGCGGCCGGTTACGCTGCCGACTGCAATCACCCCGCCGATGTGTTCGATCGCTGGCGCCAGAGCGACCGGGACGATGAACAGGATGGCCTGCCAGTTGAATGCTGGGGCGGTGAAATTGGGGATTTCCAGCCACGGAGCGGCGGCGATCTTGGCGGTGTCGACCACGCCAAAGGCGAACGACAGGGCAAAGCCTACCAGCACGCCCGAGATGATCGGTACCAGGCGGAAAATACCTTTGCCGAACACGGCGACGATCAAGGTCGTCAGCAAGGCCGGCATGGAGATCAGCATTGCAGTCTTGTAAGGCATCAGCGCTGTGCCATCACCGGCCTTGCCCATCGCCATGTTGGCGGCGATCGGGGCCATGGCCAGGCCGATGGAAATGATCACCGGGCCGATCACCACGGGCGGCAGCATGCGGTCGATGAAGCCGGTGCCCTTGATCTTCACCATCAGGCCCATGAAGGTGTACACGAAACCTGCGGCCATTACGCCGCCCATGGTCTCGGCCAGGCCGAACTGGCCCTTGGCGAGGATGATCGGGGTGATGAAGGCAAAGCTCGAAGCCAGGAACACCGGAACCTGGCGACCGGTGACCAGCTGGAACAGCAGGGTGCCGATACCGGCGGTGAACAACGCCACGTTCGGGTCGAGGCCGGTGATCAGCGGCATCAGCACCAGCGCGCCGAATGCCACGAAGAGCATCTGCGCGCCCGAAACGACCTGGCGCCAGAGCGGGTCGTTGAAGCCGTCCTGCATGGTCAGGCGTCCTTCTGCTTGGTGCCGAAGATCTTGTCACCGGCATCGCCCAGGCCTGGGACGATGTAGCCATGCTCGTTCAGGCGCTGGTCGATCGACGCGGTGTAGATCTGGACGTCCGGGTGGGCTTTTTCCACCACCTCGATGCCTTCTGGCGCAGCGACCAGCACCATGGCGCGGATCTCCTTGCAACCGGCCTTCTTCAACAGGTCGATGGTGGCGACCATCGAACCGCCGGTGGCGAGCATCGGGTCGATGATCAGGGCCAGGCGCTGGTTGATGTCCGGTGCGAGCTTTTCCAGGTAGGTGTGCGCTTCGAGGGTTTCCTCGTTGCGGGCAACTCCGACGGCGCTGACCTTGGCGCCCGGGATCAGGCTGAGCACGCCGTCGAGCATGCCGATACCGGCGCGCAGGATCGGTACCACGGTGATCTTCTTGCCGGCGATTTTTTCAACTTGCACCTTGCCGCACCAGCCGTCGATCTCGTAGGTTTCGAGGGGCAGGTCCTGGGTGGCTTCGTAGGTCAGTAGCGCGCCGACTTCCTGGGCGAGTTCGCGAAAATTCTTGGTGCTGATGTCGGCACGGCGCATCAGGCCGAGCTTGTGGCGGATCAGCGGGTGGCGGATCTCACGAGTAGGCATAGGGGGCTCCGAAAGGCGGGCAAAAAAACCGCGCTAGATTAATCTATTCAGCCTTTGCTGTCGTGCAGTCCTTTTGCACGTTAGTCCATAAATGCTTGATCTGTGACGAGCGGATGCGTACCTTTGCCCGCTTTTCCAAAATGCACCCCCCGGAGAGCGCCATGTCCGCCGATCTCGAGCACATCCGTCAAGTCATGCGCGAGGCAGACTGCCTGTACAACGAAGCCGAAGTCGAAGTGGCCATCGCCAAGGTCGGCGAGCAGATCTGCAAGGACCTGCACGACACCAACCCAGTGGTGTTCTGCGTGATGAACGGCGGCCTGATCTTTGCCGGCAAACTGCTGACCCACCTGCAGTTCCCGCTGGAGGTCTCGTACATCCATGCCACCCGTTACCGCAACCAGACCAGTGGTGGCGAGTTGTTCTGGAAGGCCAAGCCGGAAGTGTCGTTCATCGACCGCGACGTGCTGATCGTCGATGACATCCTCGACGAAGGCCACACCCTCAGCGCCATCATCGAGTTCTGCAAGCATGCCGGCGCACGCGCCGTACACACCGCTGTGCTGATCGACAAGGACCACGACCGCAAGGCCAGCCCGGGCCTTAAGGCCAGCTACGCCGGCCTGCCCTGCATCGATCGCTATATCTTCGGTTACGGAATGGACTATAAAGGCTATTGGCGTAACGCAAACGGCATTTTCGCGGTCAAAGGACTGTAACCATGAGCCAGCCTGCATTCATCGATCAAACGTTGTTTACCGGGCTGGCGCAGAAAGCCGCCGATGCGCCGCGTCTGCGGCACCATCACAACTTCCATGCCATGGAAGACCCTTGCCATCGACTGGCAATCGGCTTGCAGCCCTCGACCTACATCGCACCGCACCGGCACTTGAGTGACGACAAGGCCGAAACCTTGCTGGTGCTCAAGGGCCGACTCGGGCTGTTGTTGTTCGATGAGCAGGGCGCGCTGTCCAGCACACGCATCCTCGAAGCCGGTGGCGAGTGCATGGGCGTGGACCTGCCGCCGGGCATCTATCATGGCCTGGTGGCGCTCGACGCCAACAGCATCATGTTCGAGTGCAAGGCCGGCCCTTATCGCCAGTTGGTCGAAGGTGAACATGCGCCCTGGGCGCCCCGTGAAGGTGAAGCCGGCTCGGCTGAATACCAGGCCTGGATGCTCGCACGGTTCGATTGAGGCCTGCCGTTGCCTGCATGCTAGAGTGCTCCTTCATGCCAAGGAGCCTCACATGCGTGCGATTCTTCCCCTGCTATTGGCGGTGAGCTTACCCCTCGCAGCCGCGCCGTTGCACAGTCAGTTCCTCCCGCCCGATGACCAGTCCCTGCGCCAGGAAGCGCCAACTGGCCAGCAATTGCTGCAAGTCACCGACTACTCGGTGGTCGTGGGTGCCCAGCGCCAATCCGACCAGCAGCCGATCCCGATCACCGCTTCGCTGCAGATGCGCCTGAAGGGCAAGCCGCTGAGCAAGGGCGCGACGATCAGCCAGGTGCTGCTGAATTTCGACGGTGAGGCCGGCAAAAGCCTCAAGAAGCCGGTGTACGACGACAAGACCCGCACCCTGAGCCTCAATTACCCAGTCAGTGACTACCGGGTGATCATGGACCTGCTGCGCAATGAGACGGTCTATGTGCAGTTCCTGACCTACGCCAATGGCCACATCTGGGCCGACCTGCACACCGGCACCGTACGTTCGCGTTGAGGCGTGCCGCCTGTGGGGGGTAAACTGCCGGCCTTCGAAATTCCATGATGGTCAGTTGGAGCCGGCAATGCGTAAAGACAAGAAGCAGGTGATTGGTGACGAAATCAGTGACGACTACATCAAGTCGTTCCTCCAGTTTGAGCCGGCCGACGGCGTGACCTCGCCTTCGCACCACAAGCTGATCAAAGGCTACCGCGGCCTGCGCGTCGATGACTTCGAGCGCTTCGTGGGCTTCTTCGTCGAGGCTGGCCTGGACCTGGATGGCAAGGACGAGCACGGCAAGACCTTCGTCGAAGTGATTGCCGACCAGCGCAATGCGCCAGAGTACGTCGAGATCATCGCCAAGGCCCGCGGCTGATAAAGCCCAGGCACAAAAAAACGCCCCGAGGGGCGTTTTTTCGTTTCAGGCCGGCTCAGGCGTAATGCTTAGCCGGGCTGTCTTCCACCAGTTCCAGCGCTACATCGTTGTCGGCACTGATCTTGCGGTACAGAGCTGCATCGGTGGCCAAGGCCTTCTCGCGGGCCGGGAAGATTTCCTTGAGCTTGGCAGCCCAGGCACCTTTGGCCTGCTCGGGGAAGCAGCGCTCGATCAGTTCGAGCATGATCGACACGGTTACCGAAGCACCTGGCGAGGCGCCGAGCAGTGCTGCCAGGCTGCCGTCCTGTGCCGAGACCAGCTCGGTGCCGAACTGCAGGATGCCACCTTTCTTCGGGTCCTTCTTGATGATCTGCACGCGTTGGCCAGCCACTTCCAGGCGCCAGTCTTCAGCTTTGGCCTGCGGGTAGAAGCGGCGCAGGGACTCCAGGCGCTGTTCCATCGACTGCATCACTTCGCTGACCAGGTACTTGGTCAGGTCCATGTTGTCGCGGGCCACGGCCAGCATCGGGCCGATGTTGCCCATGCGCACCGACAGCGGCAGGTCCATCAACGAGCCGTGCTTGAGGAACTTGGTGGTGAACCCGGCGTAAGGGCCGAACAGCAGCGAAGTCTTGCCGTCCACCACGCGGGTGTCCAGGTGTGGCACCGACATCGGCGGTGCGCCGACCGCAGCCTGGCTGTACACCTTGGCCTGATGTTGCTTGACGATTTCCGGGTTGTCGCAACGCAGCCACTGGCCGCTCACCGGGAAGCCGCCGAAGCCTTTGCTTTCCGGGATGCCGGACAGTTGCAGCAGTGGCAGCGCCGCGCCACCGGCACCCAGGAACACGAAGCGGGCATCGACTTCGCGGGTACCGCCGCTGTTGACGTCCTTGATGCTCACGGTCCAGCCGCTGCCGTTACGGCGCAAGCCGACGACTTTCTTGCTGTACTTGACCTGCGCGTCTGCGCTGTCGCCCAGCACCTTGAGCAGCTTGTTGGTCAGTGCCCCGAAGTTGACGTCGGTGCCTTTGGCCACGCGGGTTGCGGCGATGTGCTGGTCGGCCGGGCGGCCTGGCATCATCAGCGGCATCCACTGGTTCATCACGGCCTTGTCTTCGGTGTACTCCATCTCGGCGAAGGCGTGATGCTGCTTGAGCATCTCGAAACGCTTCTTGAGGAAGGACACACCCTTGTCACCTTCGACGTAGCTCAGGTGCGGGACCGGGTTGATGAATGCACGTGCCGAGCCGAAGGTGCTCTTCTTGCTCAGGTAAGCCCAGAACTGGCGCGAGACCTCGAACTGGGTGTTGATGTGCACGGCCTTCTTGATGTCGATGCTGCCATCGGCGGCCTGAGGCGTGTAGTTCAGCTCGCACAGGCCGGCGTGGCCGGTGCCTGCGTTGTTCCAGGGGTTGGAGCTTTCCGCGGCTCCGGAGTCCATTGCCTCGACGACCTCAAGCTTCAGGGTCGGGTCAAGCTCCTTGAGCAGTACGGCCAGGGTGGCACTCATGATGCCCGCGCCTACCAGTACCACATCAACCGATTCGTTCTGCGCCATTTAACGCGTCTCCACAATCTACAGCTACCTAATTGACAGCATAGGACCACTGGGGTTGCCAGGATCGCCATGTCCGACTCTTCGCAGTTCTTGCCACTTCCGCGGACACCGCCAATCAGTCTTTGGGTTGCGATATTGAACCCTGATTGCCACGGGTGCGGCAATTCGACTTATGGTCAAGGTGTCGTGGGTGCGCTAAGGAACGACCTCAGGCACTCATCCGAAATGAGCGCATCAGCCGCCTGTTCAGGGCTGTTCGGGACACATCTGCCGCTTTTGCACATGCCAGACTGTTCATTTGCTCGCCACACTCTTGTGAAGTAGTGAAAACCGTTTTTTCACGCTCTTTTGGAGACGTGAACCTCAAAAGGGGACTGCGCGATGGCAACCCACAGGTTCATGCAGTGCGAAGGGCCGGAAAAGCAGGCACGACAGCCGATGCAAGACCTGAGTGGAAGGCTCTCTGTGGGCGAAGCGGGTGAAGGTGCCGGGGTCAATCGGCGAGTGCGGGGCCCGATCAGGAGACGTCCTTATAATCGGGGGGAGATTATAACGATGTCGCGGGCAGAAAGGTCGTAATTCGTGGTTTTTATTGCAGCGTTTGTCAGGCTGCGAGGATGCGCTGGTGCCAACGGCGGCTTGCGCGGGCGCAAACCCGGGCATCGGCGGGCAGTTCACGGCCTAGCCAGGCCAGCTGGATTTCGCCGATCTGCACCCATCCGCTACCGCTGGGTGCCTGGCTGCATTGCTTGAAGGCCAGGCATTTGCCTTCGCCGTCGAGGCGGGCGTAGGCATTGTGGCGCGGGCGTTGGCAGAGCAGTGTCCAGAGCGAAGCCATGGCGATGCGTCCTGTGCGTTTGGGCTTGGCGCAAGGATAAGGGCATGGCCATGAAACGATTGTGACAAGCGGGCCGGGGCGATGACTGGTCGGTGCCTGGCTGGGTATACTGTGGGCCTTTGCCGCATCTTCTGGAGAAACGCGCATGTTGCAACGTCTGTTGTTCGGTTTGATTGCCGTAGCCAGCCTCAGCCTGGTCGGTTGTGCCCACAGCCCGCAACAACTCAGCCCGCAACCCACGCTCAAGGCTCAGCTCGCACCGGTCGGCCACGGCCAGCCGGTGGTGGTCAAGGTGGTCGACGGGCGTGCTTCGCAGTCCCTGGGCACCCGTGGTGGCATGTACCCTGAAACCAGCACCATCAGCGTCAGTGGCAATGATGTCGTGCCCAAGCTGCAGGCCCAGGCCGAAGCTGCCGTGCGCCTGCTTGGCTTCACCCCGACGCCTAACGCCTACAACGCACCGCAGCTGACCGTGACCCTGGCCGAGCTGAAGTACCAGTCGCCGAAGGACAACCTGTATGTGACCGAAGCCACCATCGGCGCCACCTTCCGTGCCGATGTGCAGAATGCCAGCCGCCGTTACAGCGGCCGCTACGGTGCTTCGCTGGACCAGCGCTTCGGCATGGCGCCGAACCAGGACACCAACACCCAGCTGGTGGGCGATGTGCTGAGCGATGCACTGACCCGCCTGTTCAAAGACCCGACCATCGGTCAGGTGCTGGGCGAGTAAGCCTCACGCTGCAAACGAAAAACCCGCTACCTGAACGCCAGGTAGCGGGTTTTTTGTTGTCTGCGCCCACCTAGGCGGCTTCGATGTGGAAATCCAGCAAGCTGACGCCGGTGCTTGCATCCACCTCGGGCAAGTCCTCGTGCACATGCCCACCCAGCGCGCAGTACACCAGCCACTGGCGGTCCTGGACATTGATGGCGAAACCATCGATCAACGCCTGCTGCTCATCGCTCTGAGCCACGAGATAGAGACGGTCCTGGTTTTCGGCGTGCAGCATCAACAAGCTCCGGTACGGGAAAAGGCCGATAGAGTGGCCTGCCCTGATGACGAGCATGTGACAGATGAAATCAAGTGACACTTTGTCGCCCAGACCGGGCGGGCGGGTCGGACTCCGGTAGAATGCCGGGCTTCGCTGTGGCTATGACCGAGGTTGCGTGATGTCGTTGCAAGTGCTCTGGGGCTTTCTTTCCGCCCACCCTACCAAGCTGATCAATCTGCTGGCGCTGTTGCTGACCTGCCCAGGCGGGTTGCTGCTGCAGAGTGCGCGGCGGCGTGAGGTGACCAGCCGTGAGAGCCTGGCAGTGGAAGAGGGGCCGGTGGATGCCTTCGACCGGCGCGTGCCGCGCTACTACTACATCCTCGGGTTTTCCTGCCTGGCGATGGCGCTGCTGCTGTCCTGGTTCAGCACCTGGATCTGAAACGCTTGGGGCCGCATTGCGGCCCCAAGAAGATTGATCAGGCGACAGGTGCCTGCTGCTTGACCTGATACTGGTTGCGCACCGGCGTCGCATACTGCAACACCAGGTACGGCCGCTGCTCTTCGGGGCAGGCATCCAGGCGGCGCTGCCACTCTTCCCTGGCCTTGGCCAGCTCTTCGGCCGGAAACACCTTCTCGGCGCTCGGCACCTGCAGGGCCTCGTCCTTCTCGCTCCACATCGCATAGGCCAGATAATGCACCGGGAACAGGCGGTAGCCGCCGAGGATCTGCCGGTCGGTTTCCTGTGCCAGCTGCTTGGTGTCCTCGTAGTACTCGGTCACCGGCGGGGCGAAGTGGATGTGCACCCGGCCTTTGTAGCCGGTGATGCCCTTGGCGATGCTGTTGTCGTCCTCGCCCGATGCCTTCTTGTAGGTGCCGGTGGTGGCGCGGATGTACAGCTCGCGGGCCTTGGCCTGGTCGCAGGGGTCGTACTCGTAGCTGATCGACACCGGGATCAGGTTCAGGCTCTGGATCACCGCGCCGAACGGCTCGTCCTTGCGGCTCATGTGGAACATCTTGAGGATCGCCGAATCGGTACGGTCATCACCGTCCTTGGCGCGCCCTTCGGCCTGGGCGATCCAGATCGACGCGCCGTCATTGCGGATCGAGTGGTTGATGTACGCCGAAAGCAACTGGTAGGCCGCGAGTTTTTCGCGGCGGCCACTGATCGAGCGGTGCACGATGAAGCTCTTGTTCAGGCGCATCATGTCGCTGACGAACGGCTTCTGCAGCAGGTTGTCGCCGATGGCGATGCGTGGAGTCGGCAGGCCAGCGTGGTACACCGCGTAGTTGACGAAGGCCGGGTCCATGACGATGTCGCGGTGGTTGGCCAGGAACAGATAGGCAGTGCCCGACTTGAGCTGTTCGACGCCGGAGTAGGTGACGCCGTCGGTGGCGCGCTCGATGGTCTGGTCGACGTAGTACTCGACTTTGTCCTGCAGGGTCGACACGCAGGTGACACCGGAAAATTCCTTGCGCAGGCGCCGGGCGATCAGCGGCTTGAGCAGCCAGCCGAGGGCGCCGGCCGCGCGCGGGAACTTGAAGTGGGTGAGGATATCGAGGAATGCCGGGTCGCTGAGCAGGCGTGCCAGAACGGCAGGGACCTCAGCATCGTCGTACGGTCGGATGGCATCGAATTCGCCCATCATGCTCTCTTGTTGGAAACGGCTAGGGTAATAAGGTAAGGGGTGGGGCCCGAAAAACGGCTCGGGCACACGCAAGCCCTGTAAACAGACCGGCAATTATACGCACAAGTCACCCCGGAGGCCGCGATGCTCGAACAAGCGTTCTACGATTGCCCTTATTGTGGTGAGGAAGTCGAAACGACGGTGGACCTGTCCGGGGGCGACCAGGAGTACATCGAGGACTGCCAGGTGTGCTGCAAGCCTATCCGCTTCGTGCTGCAGGTTCATGGCGACGAATGGATGCTGGATGTCTACGGTGAGAACGACTGATGCGGCGAATCTACGAACCGGAAAACCTGCTGGAGGCCGAAATGCTGGTGGGCATGCTCGTCAGCGAGGGTGTCGAAGTGCACCTGGTCGGCCGCGACCTTATCGGCGCTGTCGGTGAGTTGCCGTTGCAGGGGCTGCTCGGGCTCGCGGTGCCTGACCAACAGGCCGAATACGCACGGCAACTGATCGATGCGTACAATGGTGCAGAGCCGCTCGCCGGCGACGAGCCGGAGAGTCATCCCGGTACCTTGATCTGCTAGGTTCTTAAATCGCCCATGTGTGGACGTTACGCCCTGTTTCGCTGGCCCCAGGCGCTGGCCAGCCTGCCGGGCTTCCCTGCCGGCCAGCCGGCCCAATGGAATATCTCGCCCGGTGCTTCGGTGCTGATCCAGCGCCAGCTCGACGGCCAGCAGCAGCTGGCCAAGGCGCGTTGGGGGCTGACCCCCGCCTGGCTCACCGATCTTTCGCGCACCCCCGCCCATGCCCGGGCCGAGACCTTGGCCGAGCAGCCGATGTTCCGCGAAGCGTTTCGCCTGCGCCGTTGCCTGATGCCGGCCAACGGTTTCTATGAGTGGCGCGGCACGGTGCGTAAACGGCCTTACTGGCTGACGCCTGGGGAGGGCGCCTCGCTGTATTTTGCCGCCGTATGGGAGGCCTACCCGGTGCAGGACCAGGTGTGGTTGAGCTGTGCAGTGGTGACCCAGGCCGCGATGAACCAGCGCCGGCCTCTGATTCTCGACGAAGCCGGTCGGGCCGCCTGGCTGGACCCGGACACACCGTTGCCGCGCTTGCACGAGTTGCTCGCCAGCCCGCCAGCGACGCTACGCGAGCGGGCCCTGGCGAACTTCGTCAACGACCCGAAACTGGACGCGCCGGAGTGCCTGACCCCCGCTTGAGTAAAATCTTCCCTGTGGCTATGGCGGGTTACGGGCGACTCAGCCTAGGATACGGCGCATGTAATAAGGGAGTGTTTCGATGCGTAAGTCTTTTGTCGTCAGCCTGTTGAGTGCTGGCATCCTGCTGGCCGGCTGCCAAGCGGTGAATACCACCAGTGGCGGTGCTGTCGGCGTCGAGCGCCAGCAGTACATGTTCAGCATGCTCTCGACCGATGAGGTCAACCAGATGTACGCCCAGTCGTACCAGCAGACCCTCGGCGAGGCGTCGAGCAAGGGCGTGCTGGACAAGTCCAGTGCCGATGCCAAGCGCGTGCAGGTCATCGCCAGCCGGTTGATCGCCCAGGCACCCAAGTTCCGCCCCGATGCCGCGCAATGGAACTGGGAAGTCAACGTCATCAAGAGCGACGAGCTCAATGCCAACTGCGGGCCGGGCGGCAAGATCATCGTGTACACCGGGCTGATCGACCAGCTCAAGCTCACCGATGCGGAAATCGCCGCAGTGGTCGGCCACGAAATCGCCCACGCCTTGCGCGAGCACAGCCGTGAAGCGATGTCCAAGGCCTATGGCGTGCAGATGGCGCGCCAGGGCGCAGGTGCATTGCTTGGCCTTGGCCAGGACAGCATGGCGCTGGCCGACGCCGTGGTGAACTACTCCATGACCCTGCCCAACAGCCGCGCCAACGAGAACGAAGCCGACCTGATTGGCCTGGAGCTGTCGGCGCGTGCCGGTTATGACCCGAATGCCGCGATTACCTTGTGGAACAAGATGAGCAAGGCTTCGGAAGGTGCACCGCCCGAGTTCATGAGCACTCACCCGGCGTCCAGCAGCCGGATCGCCTCGTTGCAGGCGGCGATTCCGAAGGTGATGCCGCTGTACGAAGCCGCCCAGAAGTAAAACCGATGGGGCCGCTTTGCGGCCCTTTCGCGTTACCCAACCCAGCCACTGGTCTTCATCGCCGAGTACACGGCCACGATCGCCAGCACGAAGAACGCGGTCGCTGCCAGGCGACGAATCAGCGTCAGTGGCAGTTTCTCCGCAGCGAAGTTACCCGCCAGCACCACCGGCACATTGGCAATCAGCATGCCCAGGGTCGTCCCGACGATGACCAGGATCAGGTGTGGATACTGGGCAGCCAGCATTACCGTAGCGACCTGGGTCTTGTCACCGATTTCAGCCAGGAAGAAGGCGATCAGCGTGGTCAGGAACGGGCCAAAGCGGCGGGCCGGGTTCTCGTCATCGTCCATCTTGTCGGGTACCAGGGTCCACAGCGCGGTGGCGGTGAAGCTGGCGGCAAGAATCCAGTGCAACACCGACTCGGTGAAGAAACTGCCGACCCAGGCACCTACGGCACCGGCTGCGGCATGGTTGGCCAAGGTGGCGGCAATGATGCCGGCGATGATTGGCCAAGGCTTGCGGAAGCGTGCGGCGAGGATGAGCGCGAGCAATTGCGTCTTGTCGCCGATTTCGGCCAAGGCAACGATTGCGGTGGGGATCAACAGAGATTCCAGCATCAGGATTCCTACGGGGGCGGGTCGACACGGCTATGACACGTACAGCCTTCCCGCCCCGGGTAAGGTGTGCGTGTCATAGGTCTTGTCAAACCGAGGACCTGTCTGTGCAGGTCGCTGGGTCGCACGCGCCATGGCCTGTGGGCCAAGTATGTTGACGCGTACCGGGCGAGCAGGGCGCTCGCGGGAGACTACTCCCCTAGGACGGAGCGGATTCTGCCTAGCCGAAACCTTTTCGGCAAGCCCTGTTTTTATCAGCGTGTGGCGCGATAGATGCGGAAGCCATCGGCCTCGGCACAGGTCTGGCAATTGCCCAGGGCACCTTCGATCAGTGGCTGGTAGCGCAGGAAGCTATTAGCCACAAGGCGCATTTCGCCACCTTTTCGCAGATGTTGGCCGGATTTTTTCAGCAGGTTTTCCGACGCCTGATAGTTGGTGTGCACCCCGGTGTGGAACGGTGGGTTGCTCAGGATCAGGCTCAGGTCGGCGGGCGCGGCATCAATGCCATCGCCGCTGATGACTTCGCCTTCCAGGCTGTTGGCCGCCAGGGTCAGGCGGCTGGCTGCCACGGCGAAGGCGTCGACATCCAGCAGGGTGACCCGGCTCTGTGGATAACGACGCTTGACCGTGGCACCGAGCACGCCAGCGCCGCAGCCGAAGTCGAGCACATGGCCGACCGGCAGGTTGTCCAGGTGCTTGAGCAACAGGGCAGTGCCGCGGTCGAGGCGGCCATGGCTGAATACCCCCGGCAGGCTCACAACCTGCAGTGGGCCATCTTCGAGTTCGAGGGTGAAGCGCTCGGCCAGGCTCTCCAGCGGTTTGGCTTGCGGGGCGTTGTCCACAGTCACCTGCCACAGCTGGCAATGCCGCGCGCTGTCCAGCTTGCGCGGCTTGCCGAAAGCCTGCAGCTGTTTGGCCGCGCCTTCGATGCCGCCACGCTTTTCACCCACCAGGTACAGTTCGCGGCCCGCCAGGCGCGAAGCGAGGGCATTGAGCAGGTAGGCCGCCAGCTCGCGGGACTTGGGCAGGAACAGCACGGCCGTCTCGAAATCGACCGGCGGCACGTCGACGCCGTAGTGGCTGCGCCCGCTGAAGCGGCTGTCGAGCATGGCCTGGTCACCGGCATGCCAGGCCCAGCCATGGGCCTGGGGCAATTGCCCGAGCAGGCCGTCGGCGGGGGCGCCGGCGAGCAGCAGCGGGCCCTGGAACAGCTCTGCCTGGCGGAGCAACACTTCACTGCGCGGGTCCATGGACGACGCCTCCTGAAAAAAGTGGCGCAGTGTAGCAGAGCCGGGCGTGGGGCTGAGCTGGCGCTCAGCTGACCACGCGGCGTGGCTGGCCTTCGAAGAAGGCCTTGGCGTTTTCGCTGAGCTGGCCGACGATGCGCTGGCGCGATTCCACCGCGCCCCAGGCACTATGTGGGGTGATCAGCAGTCGCGGGATGCCCTTTTCTAGCAGCGGGTTGCCGTTGACCGGCGGCTCGACGCTCAGCACATCGGTGGCCGCACCGCCCAGGTGGCCGCTGCGCAAGGCGTCGGCCAAGGCCTGCTCGTCGATCAGGCCGCCACGGGCGGTGTTGACCACCAGTGCGCCTTTTTTCAGCAGTGCCAGTTCGTGGGCACCAATCATGTGCCGGGTGTGCTCGTTGAGCGGGCAGTGCAGAGTCAGCGCGTCGACCTGCGGCAGCAGTTCGTCCAGCGCCAGGCGATCGTCACGGGCCGGGCGGCCAGGGATCTGCCCGCTCAGCACGCGCATGCCGAAGGCTTCGGCCAGCCGTGCCACTGCACCACCGAGTTCGCCATGGCCGAGCAGGCCGAGGGTCTTGCCTTCCAGTTCGACGATCGGGAAATCCAGCAGGCAGAACTGGCTGGCCTTGGCCCACTGGCCGTCGGCCACCGCCTGGTTGTAGTCGCACAGGCGCGTGGCCAGGGCCAGCAGCAGGGCGAGGGTGTGCTGGGCCACAGACGGCGTGCCATAGCCCTGGCAGTTGCAGACGGTAATGCCCTGGGCGCGCGCAGCGGCCAGGTCGACATTGTTGGTTCCGGTCGCGGCCACCAGGATCAGCTTCAGCTGCGGGTTGGCGGCCAGTGCGGCGGCATCGAGCATGACCTTGTTGCTGACCACCGCCACAGCGCCCTGCAGGCGTTCGGCTACCTGCTCCGGGTGGGTGGCGGCGAACAGCTCGAATTCGTCGAATTGCTGCTGCAACGGCGACAGGTCGAGGTCGCCAAGGTCCAGGGATTGGTGGTCGAGAAACACGGCACGGCGCAAGCTGGGCATCACGGGAAGCTCCGGAGGCAGGGCAGGGGTTGATCCATCTCCCCGCACAATGCCACTCATACCTTGCGTCGCCAAATCATTCCTTCGGCTGATTTGACCGTCACATTGAGCTACTACAGTAGATCCAGACTTGTTCGGCATGCTTTTCAGAAAAGGGATCACCATGTTGCAGACCCGCATCATCAAGCCCGCCGAGGGCGCCTATAACTTCCCTCTGTTGATCAAGCGCCTGCTGATGTCCGGCAGCCGCTACGAAAAGACCCGCGAGATCGTCTACCGCGACCAGCTGCGCCTGACGTATCCACAGCTCAACGAGCGTATCGCCCGCCTCGCCAACGTGCTGACCGAAGCCGGGGTCAAGGCCGGTGACACCGTGGCGGTGATGGACTGGGACAGCCACCGTTACCTGGAATGTATGTTCGCCATCCCGATGATCGGCGCGGTGGTGCACACCATCAACGTGCGCCTGTCGCCCGAGCAGATCCTCTACACCATGAACCACGCCGAAGACCGATTCGTACTGGTCAACAGCGATTTCGTCGGCCTCTACAAGGCCATCGCCGGGCAACTGACCACGGTCGACAAGACCCTGCTGATCACCGATGGCCCGGACAAGACCGCCGACTTGCCGAACCTGGTCGGCGAATACGAGCAACTGCTCGCGGCCGCCAGCCCGCGCTACGACTTCCCGGATTTCGACGAGAACTCGGTGGCCACCACCTTCTACACCACCGGCACCACGGGCAACCCCAAGGGCGTCTACTTCACCCACCGCCAGCTGGTGCTGCATACCCTGGCCGAAGCCGCGGTGACCGGCAGCATCGACAGCGTGCGCCTGCTCGGCAGCAACGACGTGTACATGCCCATCACGCCGATGTTCCACGTGCATGCCTGGGGCATCCCCTACGCGGCCACCATGCTCGGCATGAAGCAGGTCTACCCGGGGCGCTACGAGCCGGACATGCTGGTCAAGCTGTGGCGCGAAGAGAAGGTCACCTTCTCGCACTGTGTGCCGACCATCCTGCAGATGCTGCTCAACTGCCCGAATGCCCAGGGTCAGGACTTCGGCGGCTGGAAGATCATCATCGGCGGCAGCGCCTTGAACAGCTCGCTGTACAAAGCCGCACTGGCCCGTGGTATCCAGCTGACCGCCGCCTACGGCATGTCCGAAACCTGCCCGCTGATTTCCGCCGCGCACTTGAATGACGAGCTGCAGGCCGGCAGCGAGGATGAGCGCGTTACCTACCGCATCAAGGCCGGCGTACCGGTGCCGTTGGTGGAAGCGGCGATCATCGATGGCGAGGGCAACTTCCTCCCGGCCGATGGCGAGACCCAGGGCGAACTGGTGCTGCGTGCGCCGTGGCTGACCATGGGTTACTTCAAGGAGCCGGAAAAAAGCGAGGAGCTGTGGCACGGCGGCTGGCTGCACACCGGTGACGTCGCCACCCTCGACGGTATGGGTTACATCGATATCCGCGACCGCATCAAGGACGTGATCAAGACCGGCGGCGAGTGGATCTCCTCGCTCGACCTTGAGGACCTGATCAGCCGTCATCCGGCCGTGCGCGAAGTGGCGGTGGTCGGGGTGGCCGACCCGCAATGGGGCGAGCGCCCGTTCGCCTTGCTGGTGGTGCGTGACGACAAGTCGATCGACGCCAAGGCGCTCAAGGAACACCTCAAGCCTTTTGTCGAGGAAGGGCACATCAACAAGTGGGCCATTCCGAGCCAGATCGCCGTTGTTACTGAAATTCCCAAGACCAGTGTCGGCAAGATCGACAAGAAGCGTATCCGCCAGGACATCGTCCAGTGGCAGGCCAGTAACAGCGCCTTCCTGTCTACCTTGTAACCCCGCTGCGGGTCGCGTGCGATGTTTTGCGACCCGCATTCTAGACGGCTTCAGGCCTTGCCAAACGAGAAAAATCGGCCATGCTTCAGCACGGCCGATGCGCTACCCGGGAAACACCGGGGCGATTTGGTAGCGGGTGCGCAAATCACACTTTAGAGGGATCAAGCACCTGAGCCTGCTGGCTATAGTCGGGGCCAGGGGATCTTCAGGAATGGGGGAGAGCGGTACGCGCAAGACGTGCCGCTGCAGGGCAAACCTGCACACCGGTCGCTCGGGCCGTTTCTGAAAGGACTCACTGCCATAACAATAAAGTACATGGAGTAGCGTCGATGAAATCTGCAAATCCGTTCTGGCGCCGGGCCAAGCTGCCCTTGGCCGTCAGCCTTGCTTCCACGCTCGCAAGTCCTGCTTTCGCTGTCAGTTTCAACATTGGTGAAATCGAAGGCCAGTTCGACTCGTCGCTCTCCGTCGGGGCCAGCTGGTCCACTGCCAACCCCAACAAGAACCTGATCGGGGTCAACAACGGCGGCAAGGGCCTGTCGCAGACCTCCGACGACGGCCACCTGAACTTCAAGAAAGGCGAAACCTTCTCGAAGATCTTCAAAGGTATCCATGACCTTGAACTCAAGTACGGCGACACCGGTGTGTTCGTACGTGGCAAGTACTGGTACGACTTCGAGCTGAAGGACGAAAGCCGTCCGTTCAAGGACATCAGCGATTCGGGCCGCAAGGAGGGCGCCAAGTCGTCGGGCGCGGAGCTGCTCGATGCCTTTGTCTACCACAACTACTCGATCGGCGATCAGCCGGGTTCGGTACGCTTCGGCAAGCAGGTGGTGAGCTGGGGTGAAAGTACCTTCATCGGCGGCGGCATCAACTCGATCAACCCGATCGATGTGGCCGCGTTCCGCCGCCCGGGCGCCGAGATCAAGGAAGGCCTGATCCCGGTCAACATGTTCTACATCTCGCAGAGCCTGACCGACAACCTGTCGGCCGAGGCCTTCTATCAGCTTGAGTGGGACCAGACCGTCGTCGACAACTGCGGCACCTTCTTCTCCCAACCTGACATCATCGCCGACGGCTGTACCGACAACCTGCGCGTGCTCAACAGCAGCCGCACGGTGCCGGCAGCAGCACAGCAATTTCTCGCCACCCGCGGCGTCAACATCAACGAAGAGGGTGTGATGGTGGCGCGTGGTGCTGACCGCGATGCCCGTGACAGCGGCCAGTTCGGTGTGGCCATGCGCTACATGTTCGAACCGCTCGACACCGAGTTCGGCGCCTACTTCATGAACTACCACAGCCGTGCGCCGATCTTCAGCGCCACTGGCGCCTCACCGTCGGTATTCGCCGGCCTCAGCCAGTTGCCGCCGCAACTGCGCGCACTGGCGCCGCTGATCGTGGCGGGCAATTCGAAGTACTTCGTCGAGTACCCCGAAGACATCCGCCTGTACGGCTTGAGCTTCTCCACCACGCTGCCTACCGGTACCGCCTGGAGCGGTGAGGTCAGCTACCGGCCGAACGCGCCGGTGCAGCTGAACACTACCGATATCCTGTTCGCCGGTGTCCGCCCGATTGGTGGCGCGCTGAGCAACGCCTCGTTGCTCACTGGTACTCCAGGCCAAGACCTGCACGGCTATCGCCGCAAGGAAATCACCCAGTTCCAGACCACCCTGACGCACTTCTTCGACCAGGTGATGGGCGCCAGCCGCATGACCGTGGTCGGTGAACTGGGCGTCACCCATGTGGGTGGCCTGGAGAACGCGCACGATACCCGTTACGGTCGTGACCCGGTATTCGGCCCTGGCCCGCTGCCCGCAACCGGCGGCGCCGACACCTGCCAGGCGCTCAACGCCAGCACCATCGCTGGCGCCGGCGCCGGTGCGTCGACCGCCAACCTCAACCGCAAGTGCGAGAACGACGGCTACACCACCAGCACCTCCTGGGGTTACCGCGCCCGGGTCATCTGGGACTACAACGACGTGTTCGCCGGGGTCAACCTCAAGCCCAACGTGGCCTGGTCGCATGACGTCTCCGGTTACTCGCCGGGCCCTGGCGGCAACTTCGAGGAAGGGCGCAAGGCCGTCAGCCTGGGCCTGGATGCCGAGTACCAGAACACCTATACCGCCAGCCTGTCGTACACCAACTTCTTCGACGGCAAGTACAGCACCGTGGATGATCGCGACTTCGTCGCCCTCAGCTTCGGCGTGAACTTCTAAGAACATTGATCCAGGACGACACGAGATGAACAAGACCAGAAGTCTGCTGCAAGCCGGTGTACTGGGCCTGTCCCTGCTGGCGACCAGCGTCATGGCTGCGGTATCCGCCGATGAAGCGGCAAAACTTGGCAGCACCCTGACCCCGATGGGCGCGGAAAAGGCAGGCAACGCGGACGGTTCGATCGGCCCCTGGGAGCCACTGTCGAAGACCGCAGGCAGCGTCGATGCCAAGGGCTTCCTTGCCGACCCCTATGGCAGTGACAAGCCGCTGTTGACCATCACCGCGCAGAACGCCGATCAGTACAAGGACAAGCTCTCGCCGGGCCAGCTGGCGATGCTCAAGCGCTACCCGGACACCTTCAAGATCCCGGTCTACAAGACCCACCGTGGCTCCACGGTGCCTGACGATGTGTTCGCCGCGATCAAGAAGAACGCCACCGCGACCACCCTGGTCGAAGGCGGCAACGGCCTGAACAACTTCCAGACTGCCGTGCCTTTCCCGATCCCGAAAAGCGGCCTGGAAGTGATCTGGAACCACATCACCCGCTACCGCGGCGGCAGCGTCACCCGCCTGGTAACCCAGGCCACACCGCAGCAGAACGGGTCGTACAGCCTGGTGTACTTCCAGGACCAGTTCGTGTTCCGCGACCGGATGAAGGATTACGACCCGAACAACCCGGGCAACATCCTGTTCTACTTCAAGCAGGAGGTGACCGCGCCGGCACGCCTGGCCGGTACCGTGCTGCTGGTGCACGAGACCCTCGACCAGGTCAAGGAGCCGCGCAAGGCATGGATCTACAACGCCGGCCAGCGCCGTGTGCGCCAGGCCCCGCAGGTGTCGTACGATGGCCCAGGTACCGCGGCCGATGGCCTGCGTACCTCGGACAACCTGGACATGTACAACGGCGCGCCGGACCGCTACGACTGGAAGCTCGAAGGCAAGAAGGAGATGTACATCGCCTCCAACGCCTTCAAGCTGGATGACCCCAAGCTCAAGTACGCCGACATCCTCAAGGCCGGGCACATCAACCAGGACCTGACCCGCTACGAGCTGCGCCGGGTCTGGCATGTGGTCGCGACGCTGAAGCCGGGCCAGCGGCATATCTACGCCAAGCGTGACTTCTACATCGACGAGGACACCTGGCAAGCTGCGGTGATCGACCAGTATGACGGCCGCGGCCAGCTGTGGCGCGTGTCCGAGGCGCATGCCCAGCCGTATTACAACGTGCAGGTGCCGTGGTACACCCTTGAAGCCATCTACGACCTGCAGTCGGGCCGCTACCTGGCCCTGGGCATGAAGAACGAAGAGAAGCGTGCCTACGACTTCGGCTTCAGTGCCAGCAAGGCCGATTTCCAGCCAGCCGCCTTGCGCCAGTCGGGTATTCGCTAAGCTGAAAACCTGCAACTCCGTGTGACCCTCCCAGAACGCCCCGGTATACCGGGGCGTTTCTGTTTGCACGGCCGATAAGGCCGATGAATACCTCGCCAAAGCCCCGCGCCAGCCACTGTCCATCAGCCATGTTGCTTTTTGTCGCAGTCTTTTCCGGGGCAATGGCTTCCATCGTCTTCAAATGCGTTGCATTACCCGCTAGTCTCGCAAGCATCCGTATCGCCGTAGTCTTCCCAACAGAACGAGCCGGCCATGACAGATCTGTCCCGTACGCATGGATTCGCCAGCCAGGCCCTGGGCCTGCTGGACGGGCGCTTCTTCCGGCCGCCACAACCGGACGGCCACGTGCCGCGTGTCCGTTTGTGTCAGCGTTTGCAGGGCGGCCTTGGCGGGCGCCTGCTGCTGGTCAACGCCCCTGCCGGCTTCGGCAAAAGCTCCCTGGCCATCGAATTCTGCGAGTCGCTGCCGAGCCATTGGCGCAGCCTCTGGCTCGGCCTGAGCCAACGGGATGCCGACCCCGGCCGCTTCCTCGAGCGCCTGCTCGAAGGGCTGCAGCAGTACTGCCCGGCTTTGGGGGGGCAGGCCATGGGCCTGCTGAAGATGCGCCAGCGTCACCAACCCTTTGCGTTCGAAGAGTGGATCGACAGCTTGCTCGACGAGTTGGCGCTCTACCTCCAGGCCGATACGCCTTTGCTGCTGGTGTTGGACGACTACCACTTGGCCCAGGGGCCGGTACTTGATCGCTGCCTGCAGTTCTTCCTCAATCACTTGCCCGCAGGCCTGATACTGCTGGTGACCAGCCGCCAGCGCCCGGACTGGCACCTGGCGCGGCTGCGCCTGTCACGTCAGCTGGTCGAGCTTGGTGAGCAGGATCTGCGCCTGACAGCGGACGAATCACTGGCGGTGATCGGCCGCCAGCCCACGGGGCTGCGCGGTCAGGCGCTGGACAACCTGATTCTACGCAGCGATGGCTGGGTGGCTGGGTTACGCTTCTGGCAGTTGGCAGCCAGCGAAACCGGTGACGAGCATGCCTTGCCCCAGGCCCTGCACGGTGGTGAAGGGCTGATCCGTGACTACCTGCTGGAAGAAGTCATCGAGATGCTGCCGGCGGACGTGCAGGCGTTTCTGTTCGACACGGCCTGCCAGGAGCGCTTCTGCGCGGCGCTGTGCGATGCGCTGCGTGAACGTCACGACAGTGACGCGATCCTGCGTTATCTGCAGGCGCATCAGGTGTTTCTGGTGCCGCTGGACGAGCATGGCCACTGGTATCGCTACCATCATCTGTTCTCTGACTTGCTGCGCAGCCGCCAGTCCAGCGAACCGTTGGCGCGCCTGCACCTGCGTGCCTGCCGCTGGTTCCAGGCCCAGGGGTTGCTCGACGAGGCGGTGGAACAGGCATTGCGTGCCGGCCACCTCGATGTTGCAGCCGACCTGGTGCAAAGCCTGTCCGAAGAACAACTGCTGGCTGAGCAGAACGTCGGCATGCTGTTGCGCTGGAAGATGGACCTGCCCGACAGCCTGCTGATCAGCACGCCGCGGTTGATCGTGCTGTACAGCTGGGCGCTGGGCCTGGCCTGCCAGCTGGATGCCGCAGAGGAGCTGGCCGGTTACCTCAGTCGCTTCCTGCCCGCGCCTTCAGCCACTGCCCAGAAGTCGATGCTGGCGCAGTGGCTGGCTCTGAGCGGGGTCATTGCCCGTGGCCGGGGTGACCGCGAACAGACCTTGGCCTATTGCGGCGAAGCGCTGCAGAGCTTGCCGAGCAAGCGCTATGGTCAACGCCTGGTGTGCCTGTCGACGCTGTCCAACCTGGCCATTGCCGACGGCGACTTCTGGCGTGCCCGTGGCTGGAACCGCGAAGCGCTGGAGCTGGCGCAGCGTGTCGGCAACCCATTGTTCGAAGCGCTGGCGCATTACGATCGTGCGCGGGTGCTGCATGCCCGCGGCGAGGTTTTGCGAGCGCTGGATGAAGTACGTCAGGGGTTGCAACGCCTGCAGGGGTTGTCGGCCCAGCGACTGTACGCGGTGCGGGCGCGGCTGACCCTGTACGAAGGCTACCTGCTGGTGGCGCGCCTGCAACCCGCTCAAGGGCGCGCGCGTTTGCGCGCAGGGCTAGGCGAGGCGCGCGCCTGCCGTGACATAAGCGTGTTGATCGGCCATTGCGTGATTGCTTCGCTCGATGGCCGTGAGGGCCAATATGCCGAGGCGTTCGCCGAACTGGCCGAGGCGGAGCGGCTGATGCACATCTGGGATGTGCCACCGATCTTCTACCTGGCAATGATCACCCTGGTGAAGTGCGAGCTGTGGCTCGCGCAGGGGCGTATCGACCTGGCCGAGTCCTGGTTGTTGCGCCTGGGGCAGACCTACGGCGGCGAGCATCCTGCGGCGGCGCCAGAGTTCCACCCTTTGCTGCCGTTACATATCGAACTGCAGCAGGCCCTGCTTGAGCGTGTGCAGCAGCGCAGTGAAGACGCCGTGGCGCGCCTGTGTGCCCTGGCCGAACGTGGCCAGGCCAGTGGCGGCATGATGCTCACCCTGCACGCACTGTCGCAGTGGGTCGACCTGTTGTTGAGCGAAGGGCGTGAAGCACAGGCAGCGCAGCTGTTACCCATGGCGTTGAGCGCAGCCCGGGGCGGGGTGTTACAGCCTTTCCAGCGACTGATCGAATTGCACCCTTCTTGGCTGCGTGAGCAACTGTTGGCGCAACCAGCCTGCCAGGCCCAGGCCGAATTGCTGGCGCGTCTGCCAGAACCTGTGGCACTTACAGGCAGTGCCACTGAAGCATTGAGTGGTCGCGAGCTGGCGGTGCTCGAGCTGATCGCCCAGGGCTGTTCCAACCAGCAGATCAGCGAGCGGCTGTTCATCTCCCTGCATACCGTCAAGACCCATGCCAGCCATATCAACAGCAAACTGGGGGTGGAACGTCGCACCCAGGCAGTGGCCCGGGCCAAGTCCTTGGGATTGCTGGCCTGAAGCTGGTCGCAAGGTGCATGGCACTGTAAAATGATGGCGCAAAGCCATTGTGCCGTTAGCGAGTGAGTGCGCTGCATTCTCCACCCTCATCTTTCCTGACCGGCTGCCGATACAAGTTTCGGCGGTATGCATCGCCTCGCGCCATCCACCCATCCACCCAATACAGGTCGTGTTGATGCTGCAGTACGGGCAAAAGAGCTTTCTGATCGTCGACGACTTCACCGACTTTCGCACGTCGACCCGTTCCATGCTGCGCGAACTGGGCGTGCGCGATGTGGACACCGCAGACAGTGGTGAGCAGGCCCTGCGCATGTGCGGGCAGAAGCGCTACGACTATGTCCTCCAGGACTTCCACCTCGGTGACGGCAAGAAGAACGGCCAGCAGGTCCTTGAAGACCTGATCCTCGACAAGCTGATCAGCCATGAGTGCGTGTTCATCATGGTCACGGCCGAGAGCAGCCAGGCCATCGTGCTCAGTGCCCTGGAGCACGAGCCGGATGCCTACCTGACCAAGCCGTTCAACCGCGTGGGCCTGGCTCAGCGCCTGGACAAACTGACCCAGCGCAAGACCCTGCTCAAGCCGATTCTGCAGGCGCTCGACCGTGGTCGCCCGGCCGAAGTGCTGGTGGCGTGTGCCGAGCTGTGCAAGAAGGACCCGCGTTTCGCGCCGTTGTGCCTGCGCTATCGCGCCGACGCACTGCGTGACCTCAACCGCTTCGATGAGCTAGAGAAGTTTCTCAAGAGCATCCTCGCCAGCCGCCCGCAACCTTGGGTGTATTCGGCACTCGGCAGCCTGATGCACAAGCGCGGGCAGAACGCCCAGGCCCAGGGTGTCTATGAGCAGGCGCTCAAGGCATTCCCGATCATGCCCGGGCTGTACGATGGCATGGCCGAAGTGCTGGTCGCTCAAGGCGAAACCAAGCGTGCCCAGGGCATGCTCGAAGAAGCGGTGCGCTTGTCGCCCCTGGCAGTGCGCCGACAGGCCGCCCTGGGCAAGTTGGCGCTGGATAACGAGGACTACGAAAGCGCCTCCAAAGCCTTCCGCCATGCGGTGAACCAGGGCCAGAGTTCGCGTTACAAGGACGCCGAAAGCAACCTTGGGCTGGTCCAGGCGTTGATGAGCAAGAACGCCGGCTTCGGCCTGGATGCCCGCGCCCGGGTCGAGATAAACACCGTGCTCAGCGAAGTGGCCAAGGACAACCTCGAAGACCAGGGCCTGCAAGTGCGCGCCCGGCTGATGAAGGCCGCCAGCCTGCAGCAGGCGGGCGACCCCGAGACCGCCGCCAAGCTCACCGAGCAGGCCATGCAGCGGCTGGAGAAGATGGACCAGTTCTTCTCGGTCGAGGCCGCCTTGACCGTGGCCAGGCAACTGCAGTCGCTGGGCCAGGAAGCGGCCGGCGGCAGCATCCTCAAGGGGTGCGTGGAAACCTACGGCGATGACCCCAAGGTCATGCAAAGCGTGGCCAAACTGACTGACGACCCAGCCGTACTGGGCGCGGTCACCGAAGCGGTCGACCTCAACCGCCAGGGCGTGCGCAGCTACCAGGCCGGTCAACTCAACGAGGCCTTGCAGATGTTCCGCAAGGCTCTGTCGCTGCAACCGAAAAACATCAGTATCGCGCTCAATACGGCGCAGGCCTTGCTGCGCCTCGGTGGCGAGGTGACACCCCCAGCGATCCAGCAGGAATGCCGCGACTGCCTGACCCGCGTGGCCGGTATCCCGACCAGCGACAGCCGCTACGACCGCTACCGCAAACTGCACATCAAGGTCTTCGGCGCATGAGCCAGGATAACCAGGGGCTGGATTTTTCCACGGTGATCGCCTCCACCGTGCATGACCTGAAGAACTCGCTGTCAGCGCTGATCCAGTCCCATGACCAGTGGATGGCACGGCTGCCTGAAGAGTGGCGCAGCGGTACTGAGCAGGGCGTGATCGAGCATGAGTTCCGTCATCTCAACGGCATGCTGGTGCAGTTGCTGGGGCTGTACAAACTGGGGGTGAATCAGCTGCCGGTATGCCCCGACTACCACGAGCTGGATGACTTCATCGAAGCGCAACTGGCGGCCCATCAGGAAGTGCTGCAGCACAACGACATCCTCGCGACCTGGCGTGTCGAGACTGACAACCCGCTGGGCTTCTTCGACCGCGAACTGGTGGCTTCGGTGATCGCCAACGTGATCACCAACGCCACCCGCTATGCCGGCCATGCGCTGCTGGTCAGCATCGGCGAGGAAGACGAGCACCTGATCATCAGCGTCAACGACGACGGCCCGGGTTACCCGGCGCGGATGCTCGAGCGCCAGCAGGATTACGTGCAGGGTATCGACTCGCAGAGTGGCAGCACCGGGCTCGGGTTGTATTTCGCGGCGCGGATTGCGGCATTGCATGAGCGAAACGGCGTGCGCGGGCGGATCGAGATTGCCAACGGTGGGGCGCTTGGGGGTGGGTTGTTCAGGTTGTATTTGCCGTAAGCGGTTAGATCCCTGCATTGAACTTTGTAATGAATTGAAATCCAAGCTGACGATGGGCAGGTAAATATTCCTAGCGCCTTGTGGGATGAGTCTAAAACACGATAATGGGGCCGTTGGGCCCTTTTTTCTTGGTTTTCGCAATGATAGTAATCGCGCCTCCATTACTCACTCTGCGAGCGCCTTGTGGACAAATTCATCCGCCTCACACCTCTTCGGCTATCCCCCTTTCATCCGGTTAAGTCCTATTCCGGCAAGGGGGAAGTCCGCCGTTACGAACTCGCCTCCCTTTTAGAGCAATGCCAATTTGATGCTCCTCAATCAAAGGAGGTTGAGAGTTGGAAGCGAATGCCTTCCATCGGCCGTGAGATCTGAGTCGGTTCGCGAGGGGACGGGTATGAGGAGGCGACACAATGATCTTCGTTACCAGGTATTTCGCTCTCAAGCCAGGGCACTTTCGTGCGAGTGCATCAGTCAGGACGGATTTTTGAGAGAAGGGCTTGAGGCGGATCAGGTGCGCATAGAGCCTATTACCTCGGAGGCGATATCCACTTGTTTAGGCTGGGGAGAGGAGGCCAGTACTTTTCCGTGGGAAGAGGTTTGCACCTGGAAGGCAAGCGACCTCAAGGGTTTTGACGTTTCCATCTGGTATGGGGCAGACCTTTGTGGTCTTTGCTACGCGAGCCCACGAAAAAGCCGCTTGTGTATCAAAGTCATTCTGTTGGAGAGCAACCCAGACAAGAGTCACCCGTTGAAGGGCGAAATCGCCTCTCTCGCACTCACAGCCATAGATTTTTACGCACGTATGCTAGGTTGCCGCGAGATTGAGATACAGGATCCTGTCACTGCTGCCAGACCCCTATACGAAGCGTTGGGCTTCAGCAGTATGGAGGATGGTCGGCTTGTGATCCGGGTTGAACCTTAATAACATCGAGACAGTGTTAGCGAAGCTATGGAGGAAATCATGCGATCCGAAAAGAGCCGTGAAAAGCCGATAGCCGTAGCCAAATTCGAGGCTGAGGCACGACGACTGGCAGGCCAGATCTCCGTGAATCAGCTGCGTTTTCTTCAAGTCGCCAAAGCCAGGGGTGAGGCACTGGAGCCGGCGGGTCCGCTGGCCGGCCCTCAAGCCTGACATGCCTCAAGTTGCGGCGGCGCACTCATCAGATCGAGAAACCCATGAGCGCTGCCCCCACCACCCTCGTCCGCGAAACTTTCCCTGTAGGCCCCTTGCAGTGCAACTGCACCCTGATCGGTGACCCGGTCAGCAAGAAGGCCATCGTCGTCGACCCAGGCGGTGACCCGGACAAGATCCTCGCCCGTCTGCAGGCCCATGGCCTGACGCTGGTGAGCATCATCCACACCCACGCGCACTTCGACCATTTCCTCGCTTCGGGCAAGCTCAAGGAGCTCACTGGCGCTACCTTGCACCTGCACAAGCAGGACCAGCCGCTGTGGGACAACCTGGAAATGCAATGCCAGATGTTCGGCGTGCCCTTTACTCCGGTACCGTCGCCAGACCGTTGGCTGGGCGATGACGAGGAGCTCGCCTGCGGTTGTGGCGTGGCCCTTCACACGCCTGGGCACACGCCAGGCTCGATGAGTTTCTGGTTCTCCGATGCCAAGCTGCTGATCGCTGGCGACACCCTGTTCCGTCGCGGCATCGGCCGTACCGACCTGTGGGGCGGTGACCAGCGCGCCATCGTTCGCTCGATCAAGGAGCGGCTGTATCGCCTGGACGAAGATGCCATCGTGGTCACTGGCCACGGGCCGGATACACGCCTCGGCGACGAGATGCGCGAGAACCCGTTCGTGCGGGCTTGAGCCTGGATGAAAAGCCTTTCATGGAATTTTTCCGTATCCTAGCGATCTATGCCTGGCATAGATCCCTTTGCGATCTGCCGAACACACGAATTTTTGTAGGAGCTTGTCCATGTTCACCATGCGTCGTCTGATTATCGTCGCAACCGTTGCCGCCCTGATGACTGGCTGCGCCGGGCAGAATCCTTATGACAGCCAAGGCCAGGCTCAGGGTGAGTCCTCGGGGATGAGCAAGACCGCCAAGTACGGCGGCCTGGGCGCGCTGGCCGGTGCTGTTGCCGGTGCCGCCATCAACCACAACAACCGTGGCAAGGGCGCACTGATCGGTGCCGCCGCAGTCGGTGCTGCCGCTGCCGGTTATGGCTACTACGCCGATAAGCAAGAAGCCGAGCTGCGCGCGAAAATGGCTAACACTGGCGTTGAAGTTCAGCGCCAGGGCGACCAGATCAAACTGATCATGCCGGGCAACATCACCTTCGCCACTGACTCGGCCAACATTTCGCCGAGCTTCTACAGCCCGCTGAACAACCTGGCCAACTCGTTCAAGTCGTTCAACCAGAACACCATCGAAGTGGTGGGCTTCACCGACAGCACCGGCAGCCGCCAGCACAACATGGACCTGTCGCAGCGCCGCGCTCAGGCCGTCAGCACCTACCTGACTTCGCAGGGCGTGGACGCTTCGCGTGTTTCGGTTCGTGGCATGGGCCCGGACCAGCCGATCGCCAGCAACGCCGACGCCAATGGCCGCGCACAGAACCGCCGTGTAGAGGTCAACCTGAAGCCTATTCCAGGCCAGCAGTATGACCAGCAGCAAGGCCAGGTTCAGCAGTACCCCTAAGCCGTTCAGCACGGCGCAATGAAAAAGGGCAGGCCGGTAACGGCCTGCCCTTTTTCATTTCAGCGGATGCTGCTGGCCTGAATAGCAGTAAGGGCGATGGTATGGACGATATCGTCCACCTGCGCCCCTCGCGGCAAGTCGTTCACCGGCTTGCGCAACCCCTGCAGCATTGGCCCCAGGCTGACCCCATCGGTACTGCGCTGCACCGCCTTGTGGGTGGTGTTGCCAGTGTTCAGGTCAGGGAACACGAACACCGTCGCCCGGCCGGCCACCTGGCTCTCAGGGGCCAGCTGGCGAGCGACCTGCGGGTTGGCAGCGGCGTCGTACTGCAGCGGCCCGTCGATCAGCAGCCCTTGCTCTGCCGCCTGTGCCAGGCGCGTGGCTTCGCGCACTTTTTCTACTTCCTCGTCACTGGCCGAATCGCTCGAGTAGCTGATCATCGCCACCCGTGGCGCGATGCCGAAGGCCTGCGCCGACTCGGCGCTCTGCCGGGCGATCTCGGCCAGTTCGCTGGCGCTGGGGTGCGGGTTCATCACGCAGTCGCCGTACACCAGCACCTGCTCGGGGAACAGCATGAAGAACACCGACGACACCAGGCTGGCGCCGGGCGCGGTCTTGATCAGTTGCAGCGCCGGGCGGATGGTGTTGGCGGTGGAGTGCACCAGGCCCGAGACCAGGCCATCGACCTCATCCAGGGCCAGCATCATGGTGCCGATCACCACCGGGTCTTCCAGCTGCTGCTCGGCCATGGGCGCGTTGAGGTTCTTGCTCTTGCGCAGGTTGACCATTGGCTCGACATAGCGCCCGCGAATCAGTTCTGGGTCGAGAATCTCCAGGTCCGAGGGCAGGGTAATGCCCTGTGCACGGGCCACGGCTTCGACTGCTTCGGGCTTGGCCAACAGCACGCAACGGGCGATGCCGCGCGCCTGGCAGATTGCCGCGGCCTGCACCAGCAGCGGCTCGGCGCCCTCCGGCAGGACGATGCGCTTGTTGGCCTGCTGCGCCCGCTGGATCAGCTGGTAACGGAATACCGCTGGCGACAGGCGCATTTCCCGTGGCGTGCCGCAGCGCTGGTGTAACCAGGCGGCGTCCAGGTGGCTGGCGACGAAGTCGGTGATGAATTCGGCCCGATCACGGTCATCCACCGGGATTTCGCGGTTCAGCGAGTTGAGCAGGTTGGCGGTGTCGTAGGAGCCGGTGCTTACCGACAGAATCGGCAGGCCGGCCTGCAGGGCACCACGGCAAAGACCAAGGATGCGAGCATCAGGCTTGCTGTCGCTGGTCAGCAGCAGGCCAGCCAGGGGCACGCCGTTGATTGCGGCCAGGCTCACGGCGAGGATGATGTCGTCGCGATCGCCCGGGGTCACCACCAGGGTGCCCGGGGTCAGCAGCGGTACCGTATTGGCCACGGTGCGGGCGCAGATGATGATCTTGTTCATCCGCCGCTGCTCGTAGTCGCCGGCGTTGAGCACCTGGGCGCCGAGCAGTTCGGCCACGTCACGGGTGCGTGGGGCGTTCAGCTCGGGCTGGTAGGGAATACAGCCGAGCAGGCGGAAGTCGTTGCCGCGCAGCAGTGGCGAATGCTCGCGCAGGCGGGTGGCGAAGTCGGCCATGCTCTCGTCGGTGCGCACCTTGTTGAGGATCACCCCCAGCACTTTCGGGTCGCGCGGGCCGCCGAACAGCTGGGCCTGCAGTTCGACCCGCCCGGACAGCTCGCTGAGCACTTCGTTTTCCGGGGCGGAAACCAGGATCACTTCGGCATCCAGGCTCTTGGCCAGGTGCAGGTTGACCCGTGCGGCGTAGCTGGCGTGGCGAGTCGGCACCATGCCCTCGACCACCACCACGTCATTACCGACGCAGGCTTGCTGGTACAGGCGGATGATTTCTTCGAGCAATTCGTCCAGCTGGCCATCGCCAAGCATGCGCTCGACATGGGCCAGGCTCAGTGGCACCGGTGGCTTGATGCCGTGGGTACGGGCGACCAGTTCGGTGGAACGCTCCGGGCCGGTGTCGCCGGGATGAGGCTGGGCGATCGGCTTGAAAAAGCCGACCTTCAGCCCGGCCCGTTCCAGGGTGCGGACCAGGCCCAGGCTGATGGAGGTCAGGCCGACACCAAAGTCGGTCGGCGCAATGAAAAATGTCTGCATGCGTGCTTCTCGAAATAAGCGGTGCAAGGAATCAACGGCCAAGGGTAGCGCTATCGGCCCCTTGTGCGCACCAGCCGCAAGCGAATGGTTGGCCGATGCGCTCGGCGCGCTGTTCGGCGTCGAGCACCCACGGGCGTGCCTGCCACGGTGGCTGGTGGCGCAGGTGCTGGGTGTGGCCGCAGGACAGCTCGACCACCCAGTGGCCTTCTTCGTCCTGGTGGAAGCCGGTGATCCGACTGATGGGTCGCCCCTCGTCCGCGCTGCGGTCGCATTCAGGCGATGCCTTGGTTACACTTGTCAGTTCTACATACTTTTGCAAAAGGTCTTGCCCCATGCTGATCGCCGCCAACAAGGCTGTCTCCATCGACTATACCCTGACCAACGACGCCGGGGAGACCATCGACAGCTCCGCCGGCGGTGCGCCGCTGGTTTACCTGCACGGTGCCGCCAACATCATCCCGGGCCTGGAAAAAGCTCTGGAAGGCAAGCAAGCCGGTGACGAGCTGGAAGTTGCCATCGAGCCGGAAGACGCCTACGGCGAATACCTGGCCGAGCTGGTCAGCACCCTGAATCGCAGCCTGTTCGAAGGCGTCGACCAACTGGAAGTCGGCATGCAGTTCCACGCTTCGGCGCCGGACGGCCAGATGCAGATCGTCACCATCCGCGACATCGACGGCGACGACATCACTGTCGACGGCAACCACCCTCTGGCTGGCCAGCGCCTGAACTTCAAGGTCAAGGTTGTCGACGTGCGTGACGCCAGCGAAGAAGAAATCGCTCACCGTCACATCCACGGTGAAGGTGGCCATCACCACTGATTTTCTGCGCTAAGCTCAGAAAGTCGCCAGGCGCTCGGACAAGCCGGCATGCCTCCCCAGCGGGAGGTGCGCGGCTTGGAAGAGCGCCTTTTTAGTGGGCGCAATTTGCCCCCAGCGGCAACCGGGAACCTGAGAGGGGATTCATCATGAGTGCATTTCACGACCTGACGTTGAAGGCGCTGAACGGCGAGGACCTGCCCCTGGCACCGTTCAAGGGCCAGGTGGTGCTGGTGGTCAATGTCGCCTCCAAGTGTGGCCTGACACCGCAGTATGCTTCGCTGGAAAAGCTCCATCAGCAATTCAAGGGCAAGGGCTTCAATGTGCTGGGCCTGCCCTGCAACCAGTTTGCTGGCCAGGAGCCGGGCAGTGAGAAGGAGATTCAGGAGTTCTGCCGCCTCAACTATGGCGTCAGCTTCCCACTGGGAGCCAAGCTGGAGGTCAATGGCCATGAGCGTCACCAGTTGTACCGTCTGCTGGCGGGCGAGGGGGCGGAATTCCCTGGGGACATAACCTGGAACTTCGAGAAGTTTCTGGTGGGCAAGGACGGCCGGGTCCTCGCGCGCTTTGCCCCGCGTACCGCTCCTGACGATCCAACGGTGGTTCAGGCCATCGAAAAAGCCTTGAATTGATCTTTTGCCGGGGCGCGAAGCGGCCCCGGCGATGTACCAGAATCACTCAAATCAATAATGCTGGGCCCAGCCTCTCGCACACCCTAACCTCAGGCGCATTTCCTACCCCAGACGGAAGCGCCCCATGTCCAGCAACCCCCTGTTCCAGCCGTTCACCCTCGGCGCGCTCGAGCTGCCGACCCGCGTCGTCATGGCGCCGATGACCCGTACCTTCTGCCCTGGTGGCGTGCCGCACGCCGGCGTGGTCGAGTATTACCGCCGCCGTGCCGCGGCAGGCGTGGGGCTGATCATCACCGAAGGCACCACGGTCGGGCACAAGGCAGCCAACGGCTACCCCAATGTACCGCGCTTCCATGGTGAAGATGCCTTGGCTGGCTGGAAGCAGGTGGTCGACGCGGTGCATGCCGAAGGCGGCCGTATCGTCCCGCAGCTGTGGCACGTCGGCACGGTGCGCCGCCTGGGCACCGAGCCAGACGCCAGCGTGCCGGGTTACGGGCCGAGCGAGAAGGTCAAGGACGGCCAGGTGCTGGTGCATGGCATGTCGCATGACGATATCCGCAACGTGATCGCCGCCTTTGCCCAAGCGGCCCACGATGCCAAGGCCATCGGCATGGACGGCGTGGAGATCCATGGCGCCCACGGCTACCTGATCGATCAGTTCTTCTGGGAGGCCAGCAACCGCCGCAGCGACGAATATGGCGGCGACCTGGCTGGCCGCTCGCGCTTCGCCATCGAGCTGATCCAGGCCGTGCGCGCTGCCGTGGGGCCGGACTTCCCGATCATCTTCCGCTTCTCGCAGTGGAAGCAGCAGGACTACAGCGCACGTCTGGTGGAAACGCCGGAAGCACTGGCAGCCTTCCTTGAACCGCTGTCGGCGGCGGGTGTGGATATCTTCCACTGTTCGACCCGGCGCTTCTGGGAGCCCGAGTTCGAAGGTTCCGAGCTGAACCTGGCCGGCTGGACCCGTACACTCACCGGCAAGCCGACCATCACCGTCGGCAGCGTGGGGCTCGATGGCGAGTTCCTGCAGTTCATGGTCGCCACTGACAAGGTGGCCAAGCCGGCCAGCCTGGAAGGCTTGCTGCGCCGTCTGGGCGACGAAGAGTTCGACCTGGTGGCGGTTGGCCGTGCCCTGCTGGTGGACGCCGAGTGGGCGCAGAAAGTGCGCGAAGGGCGTGAAGCGGACGTGCTGCCGTTCAGCCGCGAGGCGTTGACGACTCTGGCTTGATCGCCAGTGCGGCGCCTGTCGGTTGGCTGCCGGCAGGTGCCGTGTGGCAGGCGTTGAACAAGTGTGATTCGAATTGCTCGACGATCGCTGGCCAGCCTTGGCGGCTGGCGTGCTGGCGGGCGTTCAGGCGAACCCGGCGCAGGGTTTCGCTTTCTTCCAGCAGCCAGCAGGCGGCATCGATGAATGCGCACTGCTCGCCAGGCATGGCCAGCGCGCCACTGTGACCATGGCGGATGTGCTGGGCCGCGGCAGCTTCATCGTAGGCGACCACGGCCAGCCCCGAGGCCATGGCTTCGAGCACCACGTTGCCGAAGGTTTCGGTCAGGCTCGGAAACAGGAACAGGTCGCCGCTGGCGTAGTGTTCGGCCAGCGCTTCACCGCGCTGCGCGCCGCAGAACACCGCATCCGACATCTGCTGTTCGAGGGCGGCCCGCTGCGGGCCATCACCCACCACCACCAGGCGCAGGCGCCGTTGTGGATACGTTTTCTGCAAGGCGTGCAGGCAGGGCTGCAACAGCGTCAGGTTCTTCTCTGCGGCCAGACGCCCGACGTGCAGCACGGCGATATCGTCCGCGCCGAGCCCCCAGCTTTCGCGTAACGCCTGGCTGCGTCTGGCCGGGTTGAACAGGCCGGCATCGACGCCCCGGGCCATCAAGGCCAGGCGCTCGAATCCGCGGCGTTCCAGCTCCAGGCGCTGGCTGACGCTGGGTACAAGGGTGGCGGCGGTTCGTCGATGGAACCAGCGCAGGTAATGGGTGAGCAGGCGCGCCAGCAGGCCGAGGCCGTATTGGCCGGAGTATTGCGGGAAATTGGTGTGAAAGCCGCTGACCACGGCAACCCCCAGGCGTCGCGCGGCGCGCAGGGCGCTGAGGCCCAGTGGCCCTTCGGTGGCGATGTACAGCACGTCCGGGCGATGCCGGCGCCAGCGGCGCAACAGCTTGTGCATCGACATCTCGCCCCACTGCAGGCCGGGATAGCCGGGCAGTGCCCAGCCACGGCAGAGCAACAGGCCCTGGTCATCGTCCGCCGGTGCCTCGTTGGCTTGCCGTGGGCGAACGATTTCCACCTGGTGACCACGCTGTCGCAAACCTTCGCTGAGGCGGCCAAGGGTATTGGCCACACCGTTTATTTCGGGTGGGAAAGTTTCGCTGACAAGGCAGATACGTAGGGCAGGTGTATTCATGACAAAAAGTGTCCACCTGTCGCGTTGCGCTCAAATGACGGCTTTGTGACGTGCAGGTGACGCCTGATTTCCGGCAGTTTCGCCTGTGTGAATATTTCTTTGCAGCGTGCTCAAGCGGCACGTGGTGCAGCCGATGAAGATGCATCCGAATCGGTTTGATGCGCTCCGGGAGTGCGGTGATGTTCAACAGCAAGCTCAAGAAAGAAATCCAGCAACTGCGCGAAGAGCTGATGGCCGTCGAGCAGGTCAAGAGCAGCCTCGACAGCGAGATGCTGGTGCTGCAGCTCGACCCCCAGGGGCGCATCGAGCAGGTCAACGGCAACTTCGAGAGCGAGATGCTCTATCGTGCCGAGCAATTGATTGGCCGTAACATCGAAGAGATCGTGCCGGGCCATGTTAAGAAGCTGGATTTCTACCAGCGCATGAAAAACGCCATCACCCGTGGCGAGCACCTCAACGGCGCATTCCGCCTGCTACGCGGCAACGGTGAGGAAGCCTGGCTGCGCTCTATCCTGCAGCCGGTGAAGACTGTCGACGGGCGGATCAAGCATTTCTCCATGCACTCCAGCGACCTGACCCGCACCATCGAGACATCGCGTGAGCATGAAAGCCTGATCAAAGCGCTGATGCGCTCCACCGCCGTGATCGAATTCAACCTCAACGGCGAGGTGCTGACGGCCAACGAGCGCTTCCTGCAGACGGTGGGCTACAACCTGGAGCAGATACGTGGCAAGCATCACCGCATGTTCTGCGAACCGGAGGAAGCCAACTCGGCGGGTTACCAGGCATTCTGGGACAACCTGCGCCGTGGCCAGTATGTGGCCGACCGTTTCAAGCGAATCGACGCCCATGGGCGCACGATCTGGCTGGAGGCTTCCTACAACCCGATCTTCGATGCCCATGACGTGCTGTACAAGGTGGTCAAGTTCGCCACCGTGATCACCGACCAGGTCAATCAGGAGCAGGCGGTGGCGCAGGCTGCCGACATTGCCTACAACACCTCCCTGGAAACCGACACCAGTGCCCGCAAGGCCACCGATGTGGTGACCCAGACCGTGGACGTGATGCGTGGGCTGGAAGGCTCGATGCAGGATGCTGCCGAGGGTATCCAGGCGCTGGACAGGCAGTCCAAGGTGATTGGCGCAATCATCAAGACCATCAGCGACATCGCCGGGCAGACCAACCTGCTCGCGCTCAACGCCGCCATCGAAGCCGCCCGCGCCGGCGAGCAGGGTCGCGGCTTCGCCGTGGTCGCCGACGAAGTGCGGCAGCTGGCCTCGCGTACCAGCAGCGCCACCGAGGAGATTGCCAAGGTGGTGCAGCAGAACGAGCAACTGGCCCAGGCGGCGGTGGACATCATCGACACCAGCAAGCGCCAGGCCGAACAGGGGTTGGCGTTGGCGGCGGATACCGGCGGGGTGATCGTCGAGATTCAGGAAGGGGCGAAGAAGGTGGTGGATGCGGTGGGGCAGTTTTCCAGCCAGTTGAGCCACTGATAGCGGCTCGTGAGGACAAAGGGCTCAGCACGGCCCTTTGCCATGGGCTATGGGTCAATCGGCCTGTTCGGTTTGCTTGATGTGTCGGTAGACGGTCGAGACGGCGTCGCCAACTGCCGCCAGGTCGACGTTGATAAGATGCTCCTCACCGTTCACGCCACGAGCCCCGAAGATACCCCCGGCTGGACTGATGGTGGGGGCTTCGCTGTTAAGCACCGCATCGACCAGCAACTCGACCAGGGGCGGCTGTAGTTGACCGCGCCGCTGTGAGAGTCCCAGGTGGTGTAGTGCAAGCGCTCGATTGGCTCAAGGATGTCATTGGCTTCCAGGGCCTCGCGCAGCCGCCACTTCACTCGCTGCTCGGCGATGGCCGTGCCCTGAAGATGCTCTGGGATACCTGCCAGCTCAATGAAGTCTTTCGATTTGACGTCTGTGAATTCCATCTTCGATCTCCTGTGATTTGAAGCCCGCAATGGTGCGGCCTTGAGCGCATTGAAGATCGAACAGAGCCGAGGCAGGCGCTAAGTATCTACTACGTGCGCTCCCGCACCCAAAACAACGTAGCCCCCGCCACCGCCGCCGGCATCATCAGCACGTTCACGCCCGGAATGAGCAAGGCCAGGTAGGTAATCCCGCCAAACCCCATCGACTGCCAGCGCTTCTGCCGCAGCCAGGCCAGCATGTCCTGCCAGCTCATCTTGTTGTTGTCTGCTGGGTAGTCGATGTACTGGATGGCCATCATCCACACGCCGAATACCAGCCACAGCGGCGCGGCGATCACGTTGACCACCGGGATCAGCGACAGGATGAACAGGCCGATGGCCCGCGGCAGGAAGTAACCGAGCTTGCGCATCTCGCGGCCGAAGGTGCGTGGCACCATGGCCACCAGTTCACCCCAGCTGAACGCCGGGAACGGGTCTTGGCCGCGCACCACCACTTCGACCTTTTCCGCAAGAAAGCCATTGAACGGCGCAGCGATGACGTTGGCCACCAGGGTGAAGGTGAAGAACACCATCAGCACCAGCAAGGCGACGAACAGTGGCCAGAGAATGTAGGAAAGGAAGCTCAGCCAGCTGGGCAGGGTCGGCATCAGGGCGTCGAGCCACAGGCTGAACTCGTGGCCGGCGAAGTAGATCAGGCCGCCGAACAGCAGCAGGTTGATCGCCAGCGGCAACAGCACGAACATCCGCAGGTTGGGGCTCAGCACCAGTTTCAGGCCTTCGCGCAGGTACTGGGGGCCGGAGAGGACAGGGGCTTGCATCGGGACACTCCGCAGAGAAGGGAAAACGCGCTGACCTTACCGAGTTTGCCGCGCCGACGAAAGGCAGGCGGACGTGAAGAAACCGGCTGTAACAAATGTGCCAGGGCCGTTTGCCCAGGTGAAATTCGCAGATAGAGGATGCCTATGAGGTGGATTGTCGAAGGATATTTCCTTAATCTCTGCCACCTCGCTACAGTGCGCTCAACTTTCCGCTTTCTGGGCCTGCGCGTTGTAGCACTTCCCCAAGTGCTGCGTGGGTCCTTTTTAATTTCCAGCTGGCGGCCCCGTTGGGCCCGCTCGACAGGAGTTCGACATGTCTGAAGTACGTCATTCGCGCGTCATCATCCTCGGTTCCGGCCCTGCCGGTTACAGCGCCGCGGTCTACGCCGCCCGCGCCAACCTCAAGCCACTGCTGATCACCGGCATGCAGGCGGGTGGCCAGCTGACCACCACCACCGAAGTCGACAACTGGCCGGGCGACCCCCACGGCCTGACCGGCCCGGCCCTGATGCAGCGCATGCAGGAGCACGCCGAGCGTTTCGAGACCGAAATCGTCTTCGACCACATCAATGCCGTCGACCTGGCCAACAAGCCGTTCACCCTGCAGGGTGACAGCGGCAAGTACACCTGCGACGCGCTGATCATCGCCACCGGCGCCAGCGCCCGTTACCTGGGCCTGCCGTCGGAAGAAGCGTTCATGGGCAAGGGCGTGTCGGCCTGCGCCACCTGCGACGGTTTCTTCTACCGCAACAAGCCGGTCGCCGTGGTCGGCGGCGGCAACACTGCCGTGGAAGAAGCGCTGTACCTGGCCAACATCGCCAGCAAGGTGACCCTGGTGCACCGCCGTGAAACCTTCCGCGCCGAGAAGATCCTGGTCGACAAGCTCAACGCCCGTGTCGCCGAAGGCAAGATCGAACTCAAGCTCAACGCCAACCTGGACGAAGTGCTGGGTGACAACATGGGCGTGACCGGTGCGCGCCTGAAGAACAACGACGGCAGCAGCGACGAAATCAAGGTCGACGGCGTGTTCATCGCCATCGGCCACACCCCGAATACTTCGCTGTTCGAAGGCCAGCTGACCCTCAAGGACGGCTACCTGGTGGTTGCTGGCGGCCGTGAGGGCAACGCCACCGCCACCAACGTCGAAGGTGTGTTCGCTGCCGGTGACGTGGCTGACCACGTTTACCGTCAGGCCATCACCTCGGCCGGCGCCGGCTGCATGGCGGCACTGGACGTCGAGCGTTACCTGGACGGCCTGGCCAACGCCTCGTTCTGATTCAGGAAATAAAAAACCGGCCATCTGGCCGGTTTTTCATGCCTGCGATTCGCTCACAGGCTCAGTCGCATCGACAGGTCAACGGCCTTCACATCCTTGGTCATGGCGCCAATCGAGATATAGTCGACGCCGGTCTCGGCAATCACCCGCAGGGTGGTTTCATTGACCCCGCCACTGGCTTCCAGCTTGGCCTTGCCAGCGGTGATACGCACCGCTTCGCGCATGTCATCCAGGGTCAGCTCGTCGAGCATGATGATGTCGGCGCCAGCATTCAGCGCCTCGCGCAGTTCCTCCAGGCTTTCCACTTCGATTTCCACCGGTTTGCCCGGGGCGATGCGGTGCGCCGCCGCCACGGCTTCGGCCACGCCACCGCTGGCGGCAATGTGGTTCTCCTTGATCAGGAAAGCGTCATACAGGCCGATGCGGTGGTTGTGGCAACCGCCGCAAGTGACGGCGTACTTTTGCGCAAGGCGCAGGCCCGGAAAGGTCTTGCGGGTGTCGAGCAGCTGCACCTGGGTGCCTTCGACCAGGTCGGCCAGGTAGCGCGCACGGGTGGCCACACCCGACAGCATCTGCAGGAAGTTCAGTGCACTGCGCTCACCGCTGAGCAGAGAGCGCGCCGGGCCTTCGAGGTGGAACAGCGGCTGATTGGCGGTGGCGCGCTCGCCATCGGCCACCTGCCAGTGCACGGCCACGCGCGGGTCAAGCTGACGGAACACGGCATCGACCCAGGCAGTGCCGGCAATCACGCAGTCTTCGCGGGTGATGATGGTGGCCTTGGCCAGGCGCTCGGCCGGGATCAGCTGCGCGGTGATGTCGCCGCTGCCGATGTCCTCCAGCAGTGCACGGCGCACATTGGCTTCGATCTCGGCGGTCAGGTCGGCAAGGCGTAGGTTCGGCATGGTCGGCTCCACAAGCTAGATGCCGGCGATTATAGGGCAGGGGGGCTGTGCCGTGTACAGCTTGCCTTGCAGGTGACCATTGGTCAGGTCAAATGAGCATTTGCCCGAAAACACAGTCACTTGCCCGCCAGAGAAGAGTGCTGGCAGCTGCCGGCATTTTTACCGATAATGGCGCCTAACAATTGGCGTCATAGCTTTGACGATTTTTCGCGCTGTCGAATACATTACCCAGCAAGGAGTCCGGGATGCATAAAGAAGGCAAGGTGGTGCCCCTGGCGGCGGCCATCGATCGAGGGGCACGCACGCCCTTGCCTTGCCTTCCGGTGTTGCTCCTGCAGGTGCGTGACAAGGCTGCCCTGCAACTGCGCCAGGGCCTGCAGGCGCTGTTCGACAATGCCGACGACACGCTTTTCGAAATGGCCGACCGGGCAGCCGACCGCTTCGACCAGAACCTGTACTTCGAAGCGATGCGTGACCTGCGCCTGAAGCGCAAGCACATCGAACGCGGTTTTCTCGACATCTTCTACGACACCTTCGCCCGGATCGGCCAATTCGACCCGCTGGGCCAGCAGGCGTCGAAAAACCAGGCGTACAGGGAGCGTGCCGTCGCCGTCGACGGCATGGTCGCACGGGTGCTGTCGCGTGATGGCCTCGCCCTCGAGCAACTGGGCATGCGTTTGCAGTGCCTGCTTGCGCGCAGCTTCGACGAACAACAGAACCCGTTCGGGCCTGCTGCGCTGTGTGGCTATTTCCTCGATGCCGGGCGCAACCTGGGCGTGGGCCTGCGGGTCAAGCTGATCCTGCTCAAGCTGTTCGAGCGCTATGTGCTGCGTGACATCGACGTGCTTTATGTCGAAGCCAACCAGTTGCTGGCCGCTGCGGGCGTGATGCCGGAACTGCAGCCAGCCCCGCGTCGACGCGCCGAAGACCGCCGCCTGAATGCGCGGCGCGCGCCGGCCAACCGGGAACCAGATGCCATGGGGGCTGACAGTGCCGGGCAGGCCTTCATGCGTTCGCTGGAAGGCCTGCTGGCGCCGTGCAGAGGGCGCATCGCCCCGCGCCTGCAAGCCGCCGCCAGCGCCGAGCCGATCAGCACCGCCGACTTGCTGCGCCTGCTTTCGCACCTGCAGCATTATGTTCCGGCCACGATCGACGATGACGACTTCGACCTGGGGCAGCAGCTTGAACAATTGCTGCTGCGGGTCAGCGTGCGCAGCGGTACGCGCCGGCGTATCGCCTGCGCCGACGAGGACATGATCAATCTGGTCGGCCTGCTGTTCGCCTACATCGCCGCCGACGACAACTTGCCGCTGAGCCTGCGCGCGCTGATCGTTCGCCTGCACATTCCGCTGCTCAAGGTGGCACTGCTGGACAAAGGCCTGTTCAGCCGTGCCAGCCACCCGGCACGGCGCCTGCTCAATGAGATTGCCGCTGTCGCGATCGGCTGGGAAACCGGCAGCGAAGGCCTGCGCGACAGCCTGCACCTGCGCGTGGAGCGCATCGTCCAGCGCCTGCTCAACGATTTCACCGAAGATGCCTCGCTGTTCGCCGAGCTGCTGGAGGACTTCCTCGCCTTCAGCCAGGACGAACGCCGGCGCAACGAACTGCTGGAGCAGCGCACGCGCGATGCCGAAGAGGGGCGCGCGCGTGCCTTGCAGGCCCGCCAGCAGGTGCAGCAGGTGCTCAACCAGCGCCTGCGCGGGCGCACCCTGCCGCAGGTGGTCGTGCACATGCTGGTCCAGGCCTGGAGCCAGGTGTTGCTGTTGGCGTGGCTCAAGCAGGGCGAGGCATCCCAGGCCTGGCAGCAAGCGCTGGCGACCATGGATAGCCTGCTCGCCAGCATTGCTCTGCATCAGCAGCCCCAGGTGTTGCTGCAACAGGTGCCAGGCTTGCTCAAGGCCCTGCGCGATGGCCTGGCCAGTGTGGCGCTGGACTCGGCGGCCACTCGCGAATTCTTCCTGCAACTGGAGCAACTGCACTTGCGTGCGTGTGCGGGGGGCGCACAGCCAGATGTCAGCGATGAACTGGCCGAGGTCCTGGTGGCCGAAGACATCGTGCTGGCCATCGCCGAAGAGTCCGCCTGCGCGCCACTGCGTCAACTCGATGAACACGCGGCGGAGCTGCGCCAGGTGCAGCGCTTGCGGATCGGCACCTGGGTAGAAATACTCGATGATGACGAGCCGCTGCGCTGCAAGCTGGTCGCGCGCATCGACAGCAGCGACCGCCTGGTCTTCGCCAACCGTACCGGGATGAAGGTGCGTGAATGGAGCTCGGCCGGCCTGGCGCAGGCCCTGCGCCGAGGCGAGGCGCGCTTGCTGGATGATGGCCTGCTGTTCGAGCGGGCCCTGGAAGCCGTCCTCGAAGGCCTGCGCCAGCAACAGGTGCACTGAGCCGACGGCATTACAATCATTCACATGCACTGTGGCCCGCGTGCAGGGCATACTGCAGCTCTGTACCGGTGTTTTTCAGGATCTGCCCCATGCAATTGGACCGTGCCACTGGCTGGTTCCACGGAAACGGAATCACCCACTGCCCCTCGCCGAACTTCAACGCCCGCCCGGACGGTGAAGCGATTTCCCTGCTGGTAATCCACAACATCAGCCTGCCACCGGCCTGCTTCGGCAGTGGCAAGGTGCAGCAGTTCTTCCAGAACCGCCTGGATCCGAACGAACATCCTTACTTCGCCAGCATCACCCACCTGACCGTCTCGGCACACCTGTTCGTCGAGCGTGACGGGGCGGTGACCCAGTTCGTGTCGTTGCTCGACCGTGCCTGGCATGCCGGTGTGTCGTGTTTCGACGGGCGTGAGGGCTGCAACGACTTTTCCATCGGGATCGAACTGGAAGGCACCGACGATCTGCCCTATACCGATGCCCAGTACGCCGTGCTGGAGCAACTGACCCGGCAGATCCAGGCCGCCTGGCCGGTGATCGACCTTGAGCGCATCCAGGGCCACAGCGACATTGCCCCAGTGCGCAAGACCGACCCTGGCCCGGCCTTCGACTGGGCGCGTTACCGCAAGGCTGTGAGGGACAACGAGGACAACGCATGAGTTTTCTGGTGCTGTTACTGGCGCTGTGGGTAGAGAAGTTTTCTGCGCTGCGCCATCAGGTACAACGGGACGGTTTCTTCCTGGGCGAACTGGTGCGCCTGGAGCGCAGCGGCAAGGTGCATCCCTGGTGGACACTGGCGATCCTGGTGCTGGCGCCAGTGGCGGTACTGGTGCTGTTGCTGCACGTGCTGGACCCGGTGGCCTACGGTTTGCTGGCCTTGCCGGTGCACTTGCTAGTGCTGATCTACAGCCTGGGGCGCGGCGATGCCAAGGCTTCCCTCGGGCCATTCCGCGATGCCTGGCGGCGTGGCGACGACCAGGCCGCACTGCATGTGGCCGAACGCGACCTGGGCCTGGCGGCCGACGAGCCACACAGCCTGCTGGTGCGTGTGCAGGGTTACCTGTTGTGGCAGGCCTATCAGAGCTTCTTCGCGGTGATTTTCTGGTACTTCGTGCTCGGTCCTGGCGCGGCGCTGGCCTACCGCCTGCTGGCGCTGACAGGCGAGCATAGCCGCCAGCCCGCGCTCAAGGCCCGTGCCGAACAGCTGCGGCATATCATGGACTGGCTGCCAGTGCGGATGCTCGCCCTGAGCTTCGCGCTGGTCGGCAATTTTGTCGCAGTAATGCGGGTGATGCTGCACGAGCTGCTCAACTGGCATATCAGCGCCGGGCACCTGGTGGCCAGGGTCGGGCGCATTGCCGATGATATCCCCGAGGAAGAAGACCCCCAGCGCGGGCTGGGGCGGCTGGACAGCCTGTGGGAGCTGCTGCTGCGTTGTGCGGTGTTGTGGTATGCAGGGTTTGCCCTGTGGACAGTGCTGGTGTGAGCACCTTCGCGGGCAACGGTTAACCTTAAGTTACAAACCTCCGATTCGATCTGCGTTATACAAGTGGCCTAGTGCTATCTCTGCAGAACAACAAGAATCCATGGAGGTGCCCCGTGAAGCGTCTGCTCTACCCGGCCATCGCATTGATGAATCGGCTGAGCTTCGGCCAGAAGTTCAGCCTCATCAGCGTCCTGTTCTTCCTGCCCATGCTGGCCACCAGTTTTTATCTGGTGCGCGATGCCTACCAGCAGTTCCATGCCACCCGCGCCGAGTTGCAGGGCATTGCCCCGCTGAGCGACAGCCTGACCCTGCGCGCCGACCTGGAGGCGCTTGGCAACCTGTTGCAGGTCAATGCCGTGCTCGGCCAGTCGGGCCAGGCGGGGGACCTGGAGACGCGTATCGCTGCGTTGCAGGACAAGGTCCAGGCGCAGTTGCACACGCTGCAAGGTGATGAGGCGGTACCCCAAGGCAAACTCGAAGAACTGGCCACTGCATTTGCCAGTGCCCGGGCGGAATCCTCTCTGCAGAACAAGGCTGCGTTGTTCGACAAATTGCTGGCCCAGGCCCAGATGCTGGGCAAGCAGGTGGTCAGCCAGTCCGGCCTGAGCCAAGACAGCCAGGCTACGGTGCGCCAGCTGAGCGAACTGCTCGGGGTCGCCACGGCGCAAGTCACTCAGGCCTTGGGTGAGGGCCGGGCCATGGGTGCCGTTGCTCTGGGGCGGGGGTTCATCGACTCTGCTGGCAGTGCCCGTTTCGAAGATCTGTTGCAGCGCCTCGATCGCCTTGGCGCCGACTATGCCTTGCGGCTGGATGATGCCCTGGCCACGGACCGGGCCGTCAAGGCCAGCCTGGCGGGCGCGGCAGCCACCAGTCAAGCGACAGTCAGGCAGGCTGCGTCGTTGTTCGAGGAGCAGGTGGTGGTGGCGGAAACGCTCGATGCCCCTTGGCCGGCGTTCTATCAACAGGTCAGCGAACTGATGGCGCAGACCTATCGCTTCAACGACGCCGTGCTCGCACACCTGCAAGGGCAGTTGCAGGAGCGCCTGGCCGAGCAGCGCTTGCGGATGCTCGCCCTGGGCACGCTGCTGGCCGGTGTCTTCGTGCTGATCCTGTACTTGTACGGCGGCTTCTATGTCTCGACCCGGGCCACCTTGCGCCGGCTGGGCGGTGCCATGGACAAAGTGGCCGCGGGCGACATGACGGTCAGCTTCCAGGCCCATAGCCGTGATGAATTGGGTGAGTTGGGCCAGGGCTTCAGCGAAACCGTGCGGCGTATCCGCAGCCTGATTGACCAGGTCGGACGCACCGTGGTGGCCGTCGAGGAGCAGGCCGGGCAGGTGCTGGCCGTGTCGGCGCGGAGCAATCAGGCGGTCAGCGGCCAGCGTGAACAGATCGAGCAGGTGGCCACGGCGATGAACCAGATGAGCGCCACCGCGCAGGAGGTGGCGCGCAGTGCCGCACTGGCGGCCAACGGCGCACAGCAGGTCAACCTGGAAAGCGCCAACGGCCGTACCCTGGTGGCCAGCCAGCAACACAGCATCGGCCGCCTCGCCGAGGAAATCGACCAGAGCGTGCTGGCGATCAATCGGCTGGCCGATGACAGCCAGGCCATTGGCCAGGTGCTGGAGGTGATTCGCGGCATTGCCGAGCAGACCAATCTGCTGGCGTTGAACGCGGCCATCGAAGCGGCGCGGGCCGGTGAGCAAGGACGAGGGTTTGCCGTGGTGGCCGATGAAGTGCGTACCCTGGCCCGGCGTACCCAGGACTCCACTGCGCAGATCGCGCAGATGATCCAGCGCCTGCGCGAAGGCGTGGAGCAGGCGGTGCGGGCGATGGGCAGTAGCCATCAGATGGCCGCGGGCACTGTCGATGAGGCGCGCCAGGTGCAGCAGGCGCTGGGCAATATCCTTGGCGCGGTGGGTGGCATCGTCGAGCAGAACCAGCAGATCGCAGCAGCGGTCGAGCAGCAGACGGCGGTGGCCCATGACATCGACCGCAATATCGTCGCGATCAACCGGGCGGCGCAGGATACGACCCAGGGTGCTTGCCAGACCGAGGATGCCAGCCGTGTGCTGTCGACGCAGGTGGTGGAGTTGAAACGCCTGATCGGGGCATTCAGGGTGTGATTGCCTGCACCGGCCCTTTCGCGGGGCAAGCCCGCTCCCACAGGTACTGCGCAAAATTCGAGATGTGTAGAAATCCTGTGGGAGCGGGCTCGCTCCGCGAAAGGGCCGGTACTACCAGCCGAAAAGCTCGCAGGCATTACGGCTGCTGACTTCAGCCAATACCTCAGCCTCGATGCCCATCACTTCGGCCAGTGCCTCGGCAATCTCCGGCAGATGCTCCGGGCTGTTGCGCATACCGGCAAACATCACCGGTGCCATGTCTGGCGAATCGGTTTCCAGCACGATGCTTTCCAGCGGCAGACGCGGCAAGGTCTTGCGCAGGCGCAGTGCCTGCGGCCAGGTCGCTGCACCGCCCAGGCCAAGCCGGAAGCCCAGCTTGATGTACTCGCGCGCCTCTTCGTAACTGCCGGCAAAAGCATGGATCACCCCCGCCCGCGCCGGCTTGTAGCGCTTGAGCGTGGCAATCACCTGGGCGTGGCTACGACGCACGTGCAACAGGGCAGGCAGCGCGAAGTCGCAGGCCATCTGCAGCTGCGCTTCGAACAGCGCCTGCTGGCGTTCCTTGTCCAGCGTTTCGAGGTAATAGTCCAGGCCGAATTCGCCAACTGCACACAGCCGTGGGTCGCCCTGCAGGCGTTCCAGCCAGTCGCGCAGTTGCGTCAGGTGCTCCGGCCGGTGCTGCTCCAGGTAGACAGGATGTAGCCCCAGCGCCGCATGCACGTTGCCTTTGGCGCAGGCCAGGTCCCACACCCGCTGGAAATTCGCCTGGTACACCCCCAGCACCACCAGGCGCTCCACCCCACGCGCCGCCGCGTTGGCCAGCAGGCGCGGGCGGTCGGCGTCGAAGTCGGGGAAGTCCAGGTGGGTGTGGGTGTCGATCAGGCGCATGGTCAGGCCGCGGTGATGCGTTGCTTGAAGGTTCGGCCAATGGCGTGCACGCCGGGCTCGTAGCGCTTTTCCTCGATGGCGGCCAGGGCCAGCTCCAGCGCGGTGGCGGCGATCAGGCCGTGCTGCTGGGCCATGGCGTTGACCGGCAGTGGCAGGAAGTCGAGCAACTGGTTGTCACCGAAGGTGCCCAGGTGCAGCTGGCGCGAATCGGCCGGGAGCGCCTGCAAGGTATCGAATACCCCCTGCAGCAGCACGTAGGAGGTGGTCACCAGGGCATCCGGCAGGCCGCCTTGTTCGTCGATCAGCTGCTGCATCAGGCGTTGGCCGCATTCACGGCTGAAGCCTTCGCCCTGATAGCGGCGGACCACGCCGCCGAAACCTTGCATGGCTTCGTCGAAACCACCGGCGCGCGCCTGGCTGACCGACAGTTCCGGGCGGGCACCGATCAGCGCGATGCTGTTGGGCGCGGTGGCCAGCAGGCTTTCGGCCAGCTGGCGGCTGGCATCGCGGTCGTCGCTGATCACCGAGCAGAACTGTGCCGGGTCCAGGCGCCGGTCAATGGCGATCACCGGCAGGCCCTTGTCCTGCAGCTCACGGTAACTGTCGTCCTCCGGCGGCAGGCAGCTGGCGACAAACAGGGCATCGCAACGGCGGGCGCGGAACAGCTGCTGCAGTTGGCGCTCACTGTCGGGCTGGTCATCGCTGCTGGCGATCAGCAGCTGGTAGCCGCGGGCGCGAGCGCCTTGCTCGAGCTGTTTGGCGATGCGGGCATAGCTGGGGTTCTCCAGATCCGGGAGAATGAAGCCCAAGGTACGAGTGTGTCGGCTGCGCAGGCCGGCTGCTTGCGGGTTGGGGGTGAAGCCATGGGCCTCGACCACCGCGCGCACCCGCTCGACAGTGCTGTTGCTGATGCGCTGCTGTTCGGCCTTGCCATTGATGACATAACTGGCAGTGGTCACTGACACACCGGCCAGACGGGCGATATCGCTGAGTTTCACCGAATTTTCCTTGTTATTACCGGGACTGGCTACGGAACCAGGACCGGGTAGTTTGACCCGTGTTGGCCGCCACGCGCAGGCGACCATTGTCGCAATTGTCCGACAGGATGGGGCTTTTTCCTCGGAAGATTATCGAGTAACGTGGCCGCTTGGTCAGATTAAACGTTTCAGCTATTAATTTTTCTGCCTCGGCTGCCTGCTGTGCAAGGCTGTCGAACTGGCTGATTCTGTGAATATCACAACAATACCTCAGTACCCGGCATCAAAACCAAGCTGGGGCTGCAAAAGGAGAAGGTCATGCTCGAGCTCGCCAAAGAGCAGATAGCCATGGGCCAGACGGCCGCCGACAAGGCCGGGGCGTTGCGCCTGCTGGCGGATCAACTGGTGGCCGACGGCCTGGTTGCCGAAGGTTATCTCGAAGGCCTGCAGGCGCGCGAAGCGCAAGGCTCGACGTTCCTTGGGCAGGGCATCGCCATCCCTCACGGCACCCCGCAGACCCGCGAGCTGGTGTTCGCCACCGGCGTGCGCCTGCTGCAGTTCCCCGAGGGTGTGGACTGGGGCGATGGCCAGATCGTTTACCTGGCCATCGGCATCGCCGCCCGTTCCGACGAACACCTGCGCCTGCTGCAGCTGCTGACCCGCGCCCTCGGCGAAACCGACCTGGCCGAGGCATTGCGCCGGGCCAGCTCAGCCGAGGCATTGCTCAAGCTGCTGCAAGGTGCGCCGCAGGAACTGGCGCTGGACGCGCAACTGGTCGGCCTGAACCTGCCAGCTGAAGATTTCGATGAGCTGGCCTGGCGCGGTGCCCGTCTGCTGCAGCGTGCCGGTTGCGTCGACAGCGGTTTCGCGGCCGTGCTGCAGCAGGCCGACCCCCTGCCACTGGGTGAGGGCCTGTGGTGGCTGCACAGCGAGCGTCAGGTGCGCCAACCCGGCCTTGCCTTTATCACCCCGCAGCAGCCCCTGCGTTATCGCGACCAGCCGCTCAATGGCCTGTTCTGCCTGGCCAGCCTTGGCGCGGCCCACCAGGCGCTGCTCGAACGCCTGTGCGAAGTGCTGATCGAAGGCCGTGGGCAAACCCTCTACCAGGCCACTAGCAGCCGAGCCGTGCTCGAGGTGCTGGGCGGCGAGGCGCCGCTTGACTGGCCCACTGCGCGTATCGTGCTGGCCAACCCACATGGGCTGCATGCCCGCCCGGCGAAGGTGCTGGCGCAACTGGCCAAGGGTTTTGAGGGCGAAATCCGTGTGCGGGTCCTCGATAGCGTGCAGCCGGCGGTGTCGATCAAGAGCCTGAGCAAGTTGCTCAGCATCGGCGCCCGCCGTGGTCAGGAACTGGAGCTGAGCGCTGAACCGTCTATTGCTGGCGATGCCTTGCCCGTCCTGCTGGCCGCCATCGAGCAAGGTTTGGGCGAGGAGGTCGAGCCGCTGGTGCAGACCACCACTGCGGACGTTGCTGGCACCGCCGTGGCAGTCCAGGCGCCTGCTGCGGGCAGCCACATCCAGGGCGTCAGTGCATCGCCTGGGATCGCCAGCGGGCCGGCGCATGTCTGCGTCGAGCGCGATATCGATTATCCACTGCGCGGCGAGTCGCCCGCCCAAGAGCGCCTGAAGCTGCGCGACGCGCTGAATGTCGTGCATGGCGAATTGCAGGCGCTGGTGCAGCGCAGCAGCAAGTCGATTGGCGAGATTTTCGTCACCCACCAGGAAATGCTCGCCGACCCGGCCCTGAGCGACGATGTCGACGCCCGCCTGGCCCAGGGTGAAAGTGCGGCGGCGGCCTGGATGGCGGTGATCGAAGCCGCAGCGCGCCAGCAAGAAGCGCTGCACGATGCCCTGCTGGCCGAGCGCGCTGCCGACCTGCGCGACATTGGTCGCCGGGTGCTGGCCCAGTTGTGCGGCGTGCAGGCCCAGGCCGAGCCGGAACAACCCTATGTGCTGGTCATGGGCGAGGTCGGCCCCTCCGATGTCGCCCGCCTTGACCCGGCCCGAGTCGCCGGCATCGTCACCGCTCATGGCGGTGCCACCGCGCACAGCGCGATCGTCGCCCGTGCCTTGGGCATCCCGGCGGTGGTCGGTGCGGGCCCGGCGATCCTGATGCTCGCTTCCGGCACGCCGCTGCTGCTCGACGGCCAGCGCGGCGTGGTCAGCGTCGCGCCGCCCGCCGACGAGCTGCAACGCGCCCTGGCCGAACGCGATCGGCGCGAACAACGCCTGCAAGCTGCCTGGTCACAGCGCCATGAACCGGCAGTAACCCGCGATGGCCATGCCGTCGAAGTGTTCGCCAACATCGGCGAGAGCAGCGGCATCGACAAGGTGGTGGAGCAGGGCGCCGAAGGCGTTGGCCTGCTGCGCACCGAACTGATCTTCATGGCTCACACCCAGGCGCCCGATGTCGCTACCCAGGAAGCGGAGTACCGCCGCGTACTCGACGGCCTCGGCGGCCGGCCACTGGTGGTGCGCACCCTCGATGTGGGGGGCGACAAGCCGTTGCCCTACTGGCCGATCGCTGCCGAAGAAAACCCGTTCCTCGGCGTGCGCGGTGTGCGGCTGACCCTGCAGCGCCCGCAGATCATGGAAGACCAGCTGCGTGCGTTGCTTCGCGCCGCCGATCAGCGGCCCCTGCGCATCATGTTCCCCATGGTCGGGCAAATTCACGAATGGCGTGAGGCGCGGGCCATGGTCGAGCGCCTGCGCCTGGAAACCCCGGTCGCCGATCTGCAGGTCGGGATCATGGTCGAGGTGCCGTCCGCCGCCTTGCTGGCGCAGCAGCTGGCCCGTGAAGTGGACTTCTTCAGCATCGGTACCAACGACCTGACCCAGTACACCCTGGCCATCGACCGTGGTCACCCGAGCCTGTCTGCCCAGGCCGACGGCCTGCACCCGGCGGTGCTGAGCCTGATCGACATGACCGTGCGCGCGGCTCACGCCGAGGGCAAGTGGGTAGGCGTGTGCGGCGAGCTGGCCGCCGACCCGCAGGCGGTGGCCGTGCTGCTGGGGCTGGATGTGGACGAGCTGAGCGTGGCCGCCCGCAGCATTGCGGAAGTCAAAGCCCTGGTGCGCCAGGCTGATCACCAAACGGCCCGCGCCCTGGCGCGCGAGGCCTTGCAACAGGACAGCGCCGCAGCGGTTCGTGCGCTGGTGGAGCGTTACTGAATGGCCAAGATCCTCACCCTGACCCTGAACCCGGCGCTGGACATCACCGTCAGCCTCGACGCCCTGCGCCCAGGCCACGTCAACCGTGCCCACGACCAGCAAAGCCATGCTGCAGGCAAAGGCCTGAACGTGGCCCAGGTGCTGGCCGACCTTGGCCACAGCGTCACAGTCGGGGGCTTCCTGGGCCGCGACAACCTGCAACCGTTCGAGGCGCTGATCGCCCGGCGCGGTTTTGCCGACTGCTTCGTGCGGGTGGCCGGTGAAACCCGCAGCAACCTCAAGCTGGTCGAGGCCGATGGTCGGGTTACCGACATCAACGGCTTGGGGCCGGAGGTCGACGAAGCCGCCCGCGCCGAGCTGCTGCGCCGCCTGCAGCAAGTGGCGCCCGGGCACGACGCGGTGGTGGTCGCGGGCAGCCTGCCGCGTGGCATCAGCCCCGAATGGTTCCGCCAACTGCTCGAGCAGTTGCAGGCACAAGGGCTCAAGGTGGCCCTCGACAGCAGCGGTGACGCGTTGCGTGCCGGCCTGCAGAGTGCCCCCTGGCTGGTCAAACCCAATACCGAAGAACTGGGCGAAGTCCTGGGCCTGGCCGTGCAGACCAGCGCCGAGCAGCGCGCCGCTGCCGGGCAACTGCTGGCCAGTGGGGTCGAGCATGTGGTGGTGTCGGCGGGCGAGCAGGGGGTCAGCTGGTTTACCGCTGGCCATTCGCTGCAAGCGCGCCCGCCCCTGGTGCGGGTTGCCAGTACCGTAGGCGCCGGTGATTCGCTGGTCGCCGGCATGGTCCACGGCCTGCTGGCGGCGGAATGCCCACAGCAGACCTTGCGCCGCGCCACGGCCATTGCCGCGCAGGCCGTCACCCAGGTCGGCTTCGGCATCTGCGACCGCGAGCAGCTCGCGCAGCTGGAGGCCGCCGTGCAACTGACAGAACAACAAGAGGGTTGCCGATGAACATCGCCATTGTCACCGCTTGCCCCAACGGGCAGGTGTCCAGCGTGCTCAGCGCCCGCCTCCTGGCGGCTGCCGCCCAGCGCCGGGGTTGGAGCACCAGTGTCGAGGTACAGGATGCCGAACATCCAGAGCGCCAGCTGACGCCTGCGCAGATAGCCGAGGCCGATTGGGTGCTGGTGGTCGCCACCGGCCCGGTGGACCTCGCGCGATTCGCCGGCAAGCGCGTGTACCAGAGCACCCCGGCGCAGGCCCTGGCCGACCGTGAGGGCTTCCTCGACGAGGCGGCGGGCAAGGCCGAAGTGCTGGCTGCCCAGCCGGTCAGCGCGGTGCCTTCTGCGGCTGTACGGATCGTCGCGGTCACCGCGTGCCCGACGGGCGTGGCGCATACCTTCATGGCGGCTGAAGCCTTGCAGCAGGCGGCGCAACAGCTGGATTACCAGCTCACCGTCGAGACCCAGGGCTCGGTCGGCGCGCGCAACCCGCTGTCGGCCCAGGCCATTGCCGATGCCGATGTGGTGCTGCTGGCCGCTGACATCGAGGTGCCAACGGCACGCTTTGCCGGCAAGCGTATCTACCGCTGCGGCACCGGTATCGCCCTCAAGCAGGCGCGTGCGACCCTGGACAAAGCCCTGGCCGAGGCCAGGGTCGAAAGTGCCACGGATGCTGCAACAGCGGCACCTGCCAAGGCTGAGAAAACCGGTGTCTACAAGCACCTGCTGACCGGTGTTTCGTTCATGCTGCCGATGGTGGTGGCCGGTGGCTTGCTGATCGCCCTGTCGTTCGTCTTCGGCATCGAAGCCTACAAGGAGCCGGGCACTCTGCCCGCCGCACTGATGCAGATTGGCGGCGAGGCGGCATTCAAGCTGATGGTGCCGTTGCTCGCCGGTTACATCGCCTGGTCCATCGCCGACCGCCCGGGCCTGGCGCCGGGGATGATCGGCGGCCTGCTGGCCAGCACCTTGGGAGCCGGCTTCATCGGTGGCATCGTCGCCGGCTTTCTCGCCGGCTACAGCGCCAAGGCCATCGCCCGCTGGGCACGCCTGCCGAGCAGCCTGGACGCGCTCAAGCCAATCCTGATCATCCCGCTGCTGGCCAGCCTGTTCACCGGCCTGGTCATGATCTACGTGGTCGGCCAGCCGGTGGCGGCCATGCTCGAAGGGCTGACGCACTTCCTCGACAGCATGGGCACCACCAACGCCATCCTGCTCGGGCTGCTGTTGGGCGGGATGATGTGCGTCGATCTGGGCGGGCCGATCAACAAGGCCGCCTATGCCTTCTCGGTGGGGCTGCTGGCGTCCTCCAGCTATGCGCCGATGGCGGCGACCATGGCCGCCGGCATGGTGCCGCCGATCGGCCTGGGCATCGCCACCTTCCTCGCCCGGCGCAAGTTCGCCCAGAGCGAGCGCGAGGCGGGCAAGGCGGCGCTGGCGCTGGGGCTGTGCTTCATTTCCGAAGGTGCGATCCCGTTCGCGGCCAAGGACCCGCTGCGAGTGATCCCGGCGAGCATTGCCGGTGGCGCCTTGACCGGTGCGCTGTCGATGTACTTCGGCTGCAAGCTGATGGCGCCCCATGGCGGGCTGTTCGTGTTGCTGATCCCCAATGCGATCAACCATGCGCTGTTGTATCTGCTGGCGATTGTGGCGGGGAGCCTGGTGACGGCAGTGGTGTATGCGGTGATCAAGAAGAGCGAGCGGGTGGAATTGGCTGTGGCATCAGCTAAAGGCTAGAGCCTTCTGTTGGCCTTACCGGCCTCTTCGCGGGGCAAGCCCGCTCCCACAGGAATCGCATGATCCCGTAGGCAACGGTGTACATGTGGGAGCGGGCTTGCCCCGCGAAGAGGCCGTAACAGGCTAGCGCCGATGCTTCTGCCGCAACGGCACCAGCAGATCGGCCAGGCCGTTGTGGTCGACCTCGTGCATCAAGGCCAGTAACCCACCCAGTTCCCCCGCCGGAAAGCCCTTGCGTGCGAACCAGGCCAGATAATCCCCCGGCAGGTCGGCAATGATCCGCCCCTGGTACTTGCCAAAGGGCATGGTGCGAGTTACCAGCAGTTCGAGCATTTCCGGTTTCATCGACGAAGCCTGGCAGTGAATGAGCGCCGACCATACTGCAATCTGCACGAGCACCCAAGCGGCAATCATGCATAACGCCGTTTTCAGGCTTTGCTCAATATCTTTTAACTTTATGATTTAAAAGGATTTATTTTTTAATCATGGCTTGGCACGAAGGCTGCTCTGGTACAGATGACTATCACCTGCCAAGGAGTTCGTACCATGAGCAACCCCAACAAAGACGTGATCGACGTACTTAACGATCTGGTCGAGTACAGCAAGGATGGCGAAAAAGGCTTCAAAGCCTCGGCCGATGATGTGAAAAACTCCGAACTGAAAGCGTTCTTCGTCCAGCGCGCCGGCGAATGCGCCAGTGCGGCGGCTGAGCTGCAGAGCGAAGTGCGCCGCCTGGGCGGCGACCCGGAAACCTCCACCAGCATCAGCGGCGACCTGCACCGTGGTTGGGTCAACCTGAAGTCGATGGTCACCGGCAAGGACGAGGAAGCGGTGCTCAATGAAGTGGAGCGCGGCGAAGACCATGCCCTCAAGGCCTACAAGGAAGCACGTGAGAAACTGGTGAAGCTGGGCCGGATGGCCAGCGATCAGAGCTATGCGCTGGTGGAGAAACAGCTGCAGGGCGTGCAGCGTAACCATGACCAGGTGAAAGCGCTGCGCAACGCCGCCCGCGCGCGTTCCTAGTCCACCGGCCCCTCGACCCGGTTGCGGCCATTGGCCTTAGCCCGGTAGAGCGCTTCGTCCGCGGCACCCAGCACTTGTGTGAGATCTTGCTGGGTGCCGGGGGTGTAGACCCCGACGCCAATGCTCACCGTCACCGCGTGGTGATCGTCAGCAAATGGCGCCAGTGATTCGACTTGTGCGCGGATGCGCTCTGCCAGTACCAACGCGCCCGCCAGCTCTGTCTCAGGCAAGAGTACCTGAAACTCTTCGCCCCCATACCGTGCAGCCAGGTCGGCCGGGCGGCGAATGCACAGCTGCAGCGTGCTGGCGACCTCACGCAAGGCATGGTCACCCCCTGCGTGGCCATGGCGCTGGTTGAATGCCCTGAAGTGATCCACATCCACCATCAGTACTGCCAACGGCTTGCGGTTACGTTGGGCGCGCGACCATTCCTGGCGTAATACCTGGTCCAGCCGGCGGCGGTTGGCCAGGCCGGTCAGGCTGTCGGTGGCGGCCAGGGTCGCCAGGCCTTGTTCGGCTTCGTGGCGGCGGCGCAGTTCGCGGCCCAGCAGCAGCGTCAGCCAGAGAATGCCGATACACAAAACCCCGGTTGCGACGCTGACGACGATGGCGGTTCGTCGCCACGACTGGAAGACTTCCTCGGCCGAATGCACCACCAGCACGATCAAGGGAAGGTCGGCAACCCGGGCAAAGGTATAGATGCGCTGGGTGCCGTACACGCTGGATCTGGCGGTGAAGCTGCCGCTGCGTTCTCCCAGGATGCGTTTGAAGTTGGGCCGGTCGCCGAAGTTGGTGCCGATCAGCGGATCCTTGTCCCTGGTTGGCTGCCGGGCCAGCAACTGGCCGTCGGTATTGAGCAGGTTGATGCTGCTCTCATCACCGATGTCGAGGCGTTGGAACAGCTGATTGAAATAGGACAGGCGCAACGCACCTGCGGCCAACCCTGCAAAAGAGCCGTCAGCTGCAGAGATGCGCCGGCTGAAACTGATGCACCAGTCGAGGTCGCCCAGCCTTGCCTTGAAGGGTGGGCTGATGAACAAGCCGAGGCGCGGGTTGTCGCGATGAGCCTGGAACGCCGGGGTGTCGGCAAAGTTGGCCTGGCGTGGTTTGATGCTTATCGAGTCACCGACCACATCGCCTTTGGCATTCAGCCAGAGGATGTCACCTCGTACCGGGGCGGCGAAGGTCTGATTGAACAGGATCTGCTGGCGCAGCTCGGGGGCAACCTTCAGTAGCTCCGGGTGCCGCACGGCCCAGATCAATCCGCGCAGGGACTGATCGTAGAGTTCGACGTTGCGCAGGATATCGCTTTCGATCAGCTGCACGATGTTGCTGGAGGAGCGCATGGCCGATTGCTCGACGTTTTCGCGTTCGCGGGCCAGCAGGTAGCTGACGATGGCCACGATGGCGAGCACGGCAAGGCAACTGCCCAGGTTGAGGATCAGCTCGGGGTGCGACCTGTAGAATGCGAAACGCGGAGATCGAGTGGGCATGCGCGCTACTGCTGAGGCAGGGCCATTTTCGGCGGGCGACATTCTAGGGAAGTGCGGATTGTCGGACAACATTTGTCCGACGGAATCATGTGGCATTGAGTTGTACTGTGGGCGGGCTTGCCCCGCGAAGCAGGCAACGCGTTGCATGGCACCGGCTCTGCCGGTGTTCGCGGGGCAAGCCCGCTCCCACAGAGGACCGAGGTCTCAGGTCAGAAGATGTTCAGTGGGTAATCGACGATCACCCGCACTTCATCGTTGTCGCTGTTGCTGTCGATCGAGGCATAGCCCTGGCTGCCACGGTGGGTGGCATAGCGCAGCTGCACCGCCAGATCCTTCAGGTCGCCTTCCTGGAACACATACTTCACGTCCAGGTCCCGCTCCCAGTGCATGGCGTTCTTGCCATCGGCGCGGTAGTAGTCGTAGTGGCTGGTGTCCTGGGTGGCCTTGGTCAGGTCCGCCTCACCGCGCGAGTACGACAGCGACGTGCTCAGGCCCGGGATACCGATACCGGCGAAGTTGTAGTCGTACTGCAGCTTCCACGAACGCTCATTCGGGGCGTTGAAGTCCGAGTACATGCGCGAGTTGTCCAGGTACACGCTGTCGCCCAGGTTGATGTAGTCGAACGGCGTGTTGCCGTTGACCCGCTGGTAGGCGGCGGTGATGCTGTGGTAACCGGCGTTGACCGTGAAGTGCAGGCTGTAGGTGTTGTTGTCGATCTTGCCCAGCAGCGCCTGGCCGGTGTCCTGGGTGTGATAGAAGTGCACGCCCGGGTTGAGGCTGACCAGGTCGTTGACCACGTAGGTGTAGTCGAAGTCGGCGTAGTACTGGTTCCAGATGTCCTTCAGCTCGGCCGCGTACAGGTTGGTGGTGATGTTCTCGGTACCGCTCCACGACGCGCCCGCCCAGTTCAGGTGCTTGCTCTTGTCGTGCTCATCCAGGGTGCCGTAGTAGGTGTCGATGCGACGGTGGCCGCTCTGGTTGTACGGGTGGGTGAAGCTGACCTGGCCGCCTTCGAGCAGCAAGCCGTCGACGCTGTGGTTGGTCAGGCTCACACCGCGGAAGGTCTGCGGCAGCATGCGGGTTTCACCGCCAGCGATCACCGGGTTGGTGATGAACAGGTCACCGGCTTTCAACTCGGTGTCGAACGCCTTGAACTTGACCGCTGCACCGGCCGTGGAGAACGAGTGCGGGGCTGCGCCCAGTTCACCGTCGTCCTTGATGTGCTCGGGCAGGATGCTGGTGCCGGCATGGCCGCCACCGCCGTCGAGCTTCAGGCCCAGCATGGCATGGGCATCGAGGCCGAAGCCAACCACGCCCGGGGTGTAGCCGGACTCGAAACGGGCGACCGCGCCCTGGCCCCACTCGCGGGTGTCGCGCACGCCGGCGTTGTGGTTGTCGCGGTTGAAGTAGGCATTACGAAAATGCAGGTTGAAGGACGAACCTTCGATGAAGCCATCAGCCTTGTCTTCATCTGCCTGGGCGGCGAAGGGGATCGTTGCAGTCAACGCAATGAACAGCGGGGTAAAACGAAACGCGGAAGGCACCGGTACTAGCTCCTTTGGTCTGGCGGTGGGGCAGTTTTTATTTTTGAATGTGCGTTTTTTTATTGTGTACGTTACGGCGGGGCTGATAGTTAGAGCACATAAAAAAAGCCGCTGATCGGCAGCGGCTTTAAAAGGCTAACATATCGGCACCAACGGTGCCCATGGCGTAGCCGAGGGAAAACAGGAGCGGGTTCGATGCGCGATCAGCTATCGGCATTGGCGTCGCTGGAAATTTTCGAAGCTGTCTGTTCTGCGTCTTTGCCGGCGTCAGCCTTGTGTGCCAGGGCTTCGCGGGAGTCTTGGTGAACAGCGGCAAGTTCTGCAGTGCGCGCAACGAAAGCCGGGGATTCTTCGGCCATGGCCAGGGGCGACAACAACAGGGACGACAGAACGAAAACGCTGGCAATACCCATACTGTTGGACATGATTGAAACTACCTTCTTGCGGGGCAAGTGCTATGAGGACGGGGCTAAAGTTAGTCCGTTTAATGCCCCGGAAACAGCGTCTATGGCGATAAGCACTGTTGCGCAAAAGGTAATGATGCCGGAAGAGCACTTGGGCGTTTGCCTGAAAGGCCCGTGCCAGAGGGTTCGCGTGGCCCATTGTCGGAGCGGTTTCAAATCGCAGAACTATCACTTTTACCAGGTGACACGCGGCGCGTCAGGCCAGATGCTGGATGCATGGCTTCCGATATCTTCTCGAAACGCGAGGCAGGCACGACATGGCAGCGCGTTCGACCAGGCAAATGCGAGCACAGGCAGCTGTCCTGCATGCAGGTACGCCAACAGTCACCAGCCCTTTCCATACCTTGGCTCTTTATCGTGCGGAATACACCCCCGGCGTTTCGCCGCGCTTGCTGAGTGAACGCACGGTCAAGGATCCGTCAGCCCGGGCAACACGAATATTCGGTGCGCGAGCCTTGCTCAACGAGGTCACCGCAAACGCGGACGCAGAGACGGTCACTGCCCTTGATGGCCGACCCTTGTCGTTGCATACCGCGGATGGTGATGTCGCCCTGCGTTTACAGGACAGTGCCGGGCGCCCGCTGTGGTCGCTCAATGCCCAGCAGACAGCGACCGCTATGAGCTACGAAGCAGCCTCGCTCAGTGGGCGGCCACTGTCGTTGACGGAGATGGCTGCCGGTGCCCCGTTAGGCCGTGTACGTGAACGTTACTGTTATGCACCTGCGGGAGAATCGTACTGGAAGGCCCGCAATCTCTGCGGACATGTGCGGGAATCCTGTAACAACGCAGGCATCGACCGATCACTCAGCCTGTCACTGACTGGCCAATCTTTGGCGTCCGAGCAATGTCTCCTGAAGGTTGAAATAGAACAACCGGATTGGTTTCGTACCACAGAAGAAGATGTCGAGGCCCCCCTGGAGGTTTTGAATCGGCTCGATGCTACCGGCGCCCTGCTGAGTACCACTCATGCCGCCGGTGTCACCACTCTCGAGATTTACGGCATCAGCGGTGCACGCGAGCAGACGCGGGTCAGATACATGAAAGGTGGCAAGGTTGGAGAAGTCGTTACTTTGCGCGACGCTCGCTATGCTGCCAATTCCAGGCTGCTGGAGCAAACCGCTGGTAACGGTGTCCTGGACCGCTATGAATATGACCCCCGGGTTCCTCGTCTCAAGCGACGTCTGACCGCTCGCCCTGTGGGCCACCCTCTGGGCGGTCTGGTCATCAGTGACCTGCATTACGAGCACGATCCAGTCGGCAACATCCTCAGCCTCGATGACCAGGGTGCAGACCCTGAGTGGCACAACAACCTGCAGGCCACGGGGCTTCGACAATACGCTTACGACACGCTGAACCGCTTGGTTTCGGCAACCGGACGTGAGCGCGTGCTTGCGGCTCGGCATCATCCCTCATCAGGCATTCGCAGTGACCCGAGTGCTGGCCAGGTGTGGGCTCCCTACAAAGAAGAGTATTCCTACGATGATGGAAACAATCTTTGGCGGATCTGGCATAACGCAGGCGCAGGTCAGCGCACGGTCGAACTCGACGTGGCGCTAGGGAGCAATCATGCCGTCATGAAAGGGCAAGGGCATACGCCTGAGACGGGCTTTCTGGCTGGAGGGTTGCAGAAACAGCTGGCCGGTGGGGGGCATTTGCAGTGGCATGCGGACAACCAGCTCAAGGCTGTCACCCTGATCAGGCGCAACCATGAAGACGATGACGAAGAACGCTATCACTACGCGGATGGAGCTCGACGGACCCGCAAAGCGCTTTCGGTAAAAGTCGGTGGTGGCAGGCAGACTACCTTGACCACGTACACCCACGCTTTCGAGCTGCGCCAGCGAGCGTTGGGAGGTGTGTCCGAGCCCCAGCGTCATGTGGTTATCACGACGATGGGAACTGCTCGTTTGGTGATGAGCCCACCCAATGGCGAAGCGCAACTGCGTTTCGGCTTCAGCGATCACTTGAACAGTTCGGGCGGTGAGACGGACGCTGCTGGCAAGGTCATCGTGCGTGAGGAATATGCACCCTATGGTGGGACGGTTGGTGAAGATGAACCCGCAACCGAAGTCGACAACTTGACGCAACGAACGCTGCGCCATGCGGGTAAGGAGCGGGATGCGACGGGTTTGTATTTTTACGGTTGGCGTTATTACCAACCGGAAGTCGGACGCTGGTTGAGTGCGGATCCAGGCGGCTTGATCGATGGGGTAAATCTATTCCGGATGGTCAAGAATTCGCCTGTGAATTTTCATGATGACAACGGCAGGGTCCCGCTTGACGTGAACGCACTCAGAAATAATAACGTGGGTGGCTATCCTGCAACTTCCGTAAGTCTTTCATTGTTGAATGAAGAGACACCTAATGACGTGCTCATGAGGGAGGAAATGGAACATTCGGAAATTGATGATTACAAAATCTCATCGTTTTCTGGTCAGCCCCCTCAACTCTCAGGGTTCACGGCTGAGTTTCTCCCGAATGTTTGGATAATAAGTTTTTTGCAGCGGGACCCTATCCTGAAAGCCCATGCATCAACGGTGGTGCTTGAACAATATAGGCTGGTGTCGAAGGCGAATAACTTCTATGGCACGTTGCCGACAGCCATCGTGTTTAGCGATGTCGTCAATCAGCAGGCAATCCTTTCGCTGAAAACGAGATTTAAAGATCTATTTTCATCCTCTCAAAGACAAGCTTATTCAAGGGTAAAGCGCTTTCTTGGAACGCCAGGGCTGGGTATGTTTACCACTGGATTAATTAATCGTCTGGGTTTGGAGGCTACAGCCGTCAGCTTGCATGATAATAAATTTATCAAGGTTGAAGTCAGGCCTGCGACTGAGACGACCCTGGAGCAAAATCGACTGGCGGAAACTGCTCTGCGCGCTCAGCTGTCGAAGCAAAAAGCTGATTACCGTACCCAGGCAAGTAACAGAAGAGGGCGATTAACACGATTGTAAGCCATCGGGTCTCGCCTGCGTGATCGCGGCGTACGTTTAGAGGACGTCGGCAGCATATGGCGGCGTAGAGTATCTCTGACAATGTAGAAGCATCAACCTGAGCTTGTCATGTGCACGCGGGGCAAGCGTATGCCAAATGTATTTGAACCTGACACACTGCGCACGAAAACTTCGCCACCGTGCATCACCGCAATCGCCTTGACGATCGCCAACCCCAACCCATGATTACCGCCACCGCTGTTGCTGCGCGCCGCGTCCACCCGGTAGAACCGCTCGAACAGCAGCGGAAGGTGTGCATCATCGATGGCCGGCCCGGGGTTGCTCACTGCGATGCTGACCTGTTCAGGGCCTGCCTCGATACGAACATCAATGAGCTGGTGCGGCGCCGTATGCTGCACGGCATTGTTCAGCAGGTTGATCAGCGCCCGGCGCAGTTGGGCCTTCTCGATGGGGGCCTGGGCATCGCCGCTGACGGTGACGCTGACCTGGGCGTCTTCGAGGATGTAGTCCAGGTAATCGAGGGTGGTGGCGACTTCTTCGGCCAGCGAGGCCTGGGTCAGTGCGGTGGCCTTGCTGCCCTGGTCGGCGCTGGCGAGGAACAGCATGTCGTTGATGATGCTGCGCAGGCGCTCCAGCTCTTCCAGGTTCGATTGCAGCACCTCGAAGTAGTGCTCGGCGCTGCGTCCGCGGGTGAGGGCGACCTGGGTCTGGCCGATCAAATTGGTCAGCGGCGAGCGCAATTCGTGGGCGACGTCGGCGTTGAAGGCTTCGAGCCGCGAATAGGCCTGGCTGACCCTGTCCAGCGCTGCGTTGAAGGCGCCGGCGAACTGCGCCAGCTCCGGCGCCAGGTTGACCGTCTGCAGACGCCCGTCCAGGCGTGGTGGTGCCAGGGCCTGAGCCTCGACGGACAACGCCAGCAGCGGCCGCAGGCCGATACGCGCCACCCAGTAACCCAGCACCGAAGCCAGCAGCACACCGAGCACGGCCAGGCCGACTATGGCCACCAGCAGGCTGTGCTGGGCTTGCCAGAAGGTTTCGGTGTCGATGCCGATCAGAAAGCGCAGCGGCGGGCGCTCGCCCAGGGCCGGCAGTTCGCTGACCAGCACTTTGTACGGGTAGGGCCGCTCGGGCAGGCGCAGGTCGCGCATGCCTTGTCCACCTTCGGCGAATGCCCGGACCAGCTCGCTGGGGTGGCCGTATTCGTAGTCCGGGTTACTGCTGACTACCCAGAAGCGGATGCGCTTGTCTTCCTCGCTGAGCAGGTTGAGCTTGTTGTTGATCTTGGCCCAGTGCTCGGGTGTGCCGAAACGGTTGAGGGTGGACTCCAGCACGCTGAAACGCGCATCCAGCTCGGCCGCCGGCAACAGGTCGAGGCTGCGGTCGACCTGGCGGTACAGCGCCGAGCCGATCAGCACGAACACCCCCAGCGCCACCAGGATGAACAGTGCCGACAGGCGCAGGGCGATGGAATTAAGCGGCGCGGTTTTCCAGGACATAGCCCATGCCTCGGATGGTGTGCAGCAGCTTGTTGTCGAACGGCCCGTCGAGCTTGGCACGCAGGCGCTTGATGGCCACTTCGACGACATTGGCGTCGCTGTCGAAGTTGATGTCCCAGACCAGCTCGGCGATGGCGGTCTTGGAAAGGATTTCGCCCTGGCGCCGGGCCAGCACGCTGAGCAGCGAGAATTCCTTGGCGGTCAGCTCCAGGCGCTGGCCGGCGCGGCTGGCCTTGCGCGCCATCAGGTCGATCCACAGGTCGCCGACCTGGATCTGCAACGGCTCGTGGCTGCTGCTGCGGCGGGTCAGGGCCTGCAGCCGGGCGACCAGTTCGAGGAACGAGAACGGCTTGCCCAGGTAATCGTCGGCGCCTTCGCGCAGGCCGTGGATGCGGTCTTCGACGCGCTCGCGGGCGGTGAGCATGATCACCGGCGTCTGCTTGCGCGCGCGCAGTGCGCGCAGTACGCCGTAGCCGTCCAGGCCCGGCAGCATCACATCGAGCACGATCACCGCGTAGTCGCCCTCCAGGGCCAGGTGCAGGCCGTCGATGCCGTCCCGTGCAAGGTCGACGGTAAAGCCCTGTTCGGTCAGGCCGCGATGCAGGTAGTCGGCGGTTTTTTCTTCGTCTTCGATGATCAGCACACGCATGGTCTTGTCCTAGCTGGCACTTGGCGCCGCCGCACGGGCGGCCTGGCGGCGGTGGAACAGGCGCTCCAGGGCCAAGTATATGACCGGGGTGGTGAACAGCGTCAGCGCCTGGCTCACCAGCAACCCGCCGACCACCGCGATGCCCAGCGGCTGGCGCAGCTCGGCGCCGGCGCCGAAGCCGAACATCAGCGGCACCGCGCCCAGCAGGGCGGCCAGAGTGGTCATGATGATCGGCCGGAAGCGCGTCAGGCACGCCTGGTGAATCGCCTGCTCGGGCGTCATGCCGTGGTGGCGTTGGGCTTCCAGGGCGAAGTCGATGAGCAGGATGCCGTTCTTCTTGACGATACCGATCAGCAACACCACGCCGATCAGGCCCATGATGCTGAAGTCCTGGCCCATGGCCCAGAGCAAAATCAATGCTCCCAGGCCGGCCGAGGGCAGGGTTGAGATGATGGTCAATGGGTGGACGAAGCTCTCGTAGAGCACGCCGAGGATGATGTACACCGCCACCAGTGCGGCGAGGATCAGCCATGGCTGGCTCGACAGCGAACTCTGGAAGGCCTGGGCCGCGCCCTGGAAGTTGCCGCTGATCGAGTCGGGCATGCCCAGTTCGCGCTGGGTGCGTTCGAGGATCTTCACCGCGTCGCCCAAGGCCACGCCGGGGGCCAGGTTGAACGACAGGTTGGCCGCCGGGAACAGGCCATCGTGGCTGATCGACAGAGGGCCGGTGCTCGGTGGCGCGACATGCGCCAGGGCCGACAGCGGCACCATCTCGTTGGTCAGCGGTGAGCGCAGGTAGAAGAAGTTCAGGCTCTCGGCCTTGCCGCGCTGCTTCGCGTCCAGCTCGAGGATCACCTTGTACTGGTTGGTCTCGGTCTGGAACTCGCTGATTTGCCGCTGGCCGAAGGCATCGTACAGCGCCTGGTCGACGTCGGTGGTGGTCAGGCCGAAGCGCGCCGCAGCCTGGCGGTCGATGTCGATGCGGGTGACGCTGGCGCCCAGCTGCAGGTCGTTGGACAGGTCGCGGAACACCGAGTTTTCCCGCAGGCGGTCGGTCAGGCGCTGGGTCCACAGGTTCAGCGCCACGCCGTCGTTGCTCTTGAGCACGTACTGGTACTGGGTGCGCGAGGGGCCGGAGCTGAGGTTGATGTCCTGGCCGGCGCGCATGTACAGGACGATGCCCGGCACCTGGGCCAGCTTCGGCCGCAGCCGGTCGATCAGCTCGCTGGCCGACACATCGCGCTCACCACGCGGCTTGAGGGCGATCCAGAAACGGCCGTTGGCGATGGTCTGGTTGCTGCCGGTGACCCCCACCGAATGGGAGTAGGCTTGCACCGCCGGGTCGTCACCGATGATCTTCGCCAGCGCCAGGTGCTTCTCGACCATCGACGGGTACGACACGTCTGCCGCCGCCTCGGTGGTGCCGAGGATGAAACCGGTGTCTTGCAGCGGGAAGAAGCCCTTGGGGATGCCGACGTAACCGACCACGGCCAGGGCCAGGGTCACGCCGAACACGCCAAGGGTCAGGCGCTGGTGGGCGAGCGCCCGGTTCAGGCCCTTTTCGTACCACTTCACCAGCCGTTCGCCGAAGCCGCCGTGGTGCTCGCCGGGTGGCCGGCGCATGAACAGTGCGCACAGGGTTGGCGCCAGGGTCAGCGACACCACCACCGAAATGAGGATGGTGGAGGTGGCGGTCAGGGCGAATTCCTTGAACAGCCGGCCGACCACACCGCCCATGAACAGCAACGGGATGAACGCGGCAATCAGCGAGAAGCTGATCGACACCACGGTAAAGCCGATCTCGCCCGCGCCTTTGAGCGCCGCCGTGCGGCTGTCGTCGCCGGCCTCCAGGTGCCGGTGGATGTTCTCCACCACGACGATGGCGTCGTCCACCACGAAACCCACCGAGATGACGATGGCCACCAATGTGAGGTTGTTGAGGCTGAAGCCCATGACGTACATCAGCGCGCAACTGGCGATCAGCGACACGCCGAGCACGCTGGACACCACCATCGTTGCCGACCATTGGCGCAGGAATAGCGCCATCACCCCGATCACCAGGGCCACGGCGATCATCAAGGTCAGCTCGACTTCGTGCAAGGAGGCGCGAATGGTCTGGGTGCGGTCCTGCAGCACCGACACTTCGATCGACGCGGGTAGCATTTCCTGCAGCTTGGGTAGGGCCGCCATCACCCGGTCGACGGTGTCGACGATGTTTGCCCCAGGCTGGCGGAACACCACCAGGTTGAGCCCCGGCTGGTCGCCGGACCAGGCTTTGACATAGGCGTTCTCGGCGCCGTTGATGACCTTGGCCACGTCCTTGAGGTGCACCGGCGCGCCGTTACGGTACGAGACGATCAGCTGGGCGTAGTCTTCGGGGTGGAACAGCTGGTCGTTGGCGGCGATGGTCGAGACGCTGTGTTCGCCGTACAACGCGCCCTTGGCCAGGTTCAGGCTGGTCTGCTGGATGGCCTGGCGCACATCGGCCAGCGTCAGGCCGATGGCAGCGAGTTTTTCCGGCTGGGCCTGCACGCGAATGGCCGGGCGCAGCTGGCCGGTGATGTTGATCAGGCCGACCCCTTCGATCTGGCTGAGCTGGCGTGCCAGCAGGGTTTCGGCGTAGTCGCTGAGGTCATTGCCGGGCATTTGCGCGGAGCTGACGGTGAGCACCAGCACCGGGCTGTCGGCCGGGTTGACCTTGCGCCAGGTCGGCGGGTTGGGCAGGTCCTGGGGCAGGCGGGCGGTGGCGGTGTTGATCGCCGCCTGGACTTCCTGGGCGGCGGTGTCGATGTTCTTGTCGAGGGTGAACTGCAGGATCAGCGTGGTCGAGCCCAGCGCACTGCTGCTGGTCATCTGGGTCATGCCGGGGATGGCGCTGAACTGCACCTCCAGCGGCGTGGCCACCGAGGACGCCATGGTTTCCGGGCTGGCACCGGGCAGCTGGGTGGTGACCTGGATGGTCGGGAAGTCCGCTTCGGGCAACGGTGCCACCGGCAGCCGCGGGAAGGCGATGGCGCCGAGCAGTACCAGGGCGAAGGTCAGCAGCAGGGTGGCGATCGGGTGGTCGATGCACCAGGCCGAAACACCGTTGCGGGTATTCATGGCTGGCTCCTGCGGTCAGCCATTTCCGCCGGCGGCGGTGCGTCCGGAGTGACCTCGACCCGCGAGCCGGGCTTGAGCCGTGACTGGCCGTCGAGCACCAGGCGCTCGCCAGGCTTGACCCCGGCGATGATGTTCAGGCCGCTGTCCTGGTACAGCACCTTGACCGGCACGCTGGTGACCTTGTCACCGTCCAGGCGGTAGACGAAGTGCCCATCGACGCCCCGCTGCACCACCGGCGGCGGCACCACCAGCGCGTTCTCCTCGACCGCCGTGCGCAGGCGGATGGTGACCAGTTGCCCCGGCCACAGGCGGCCGTCCTTGTTGTCGAATTCGGCCTTGACCCGCACCGTGCCGGTGTTGGCCGAGATCTGGTTGTCGATCAGCGCCAAGTGGCCTTCGCCCAGCAGGCTGCGTTCGCCGTCGGCGTCCATGTAGGCCTCTACCAGCGCCGGGGTTGGCGCCTTGAGCAGGGCCTGCAGGGTGGGCAGCATCTGTTGCGGCAAGGCGAACTCGACGGCGATGGGGTCGATCTGGGTGACGCTGAACAGGCTTTGGGTGTCGCTGGTGCGTACCAGGTTGCCGGGGTCGACATTGCGAATGCCGACGCGCCCGGTCACCGGCGAGCGGATCTGTGTGTAGGACAGCTGCACTTCGGCATTGGCGATGGCCGCCTGGTTGCCCTTGACCGTGGCCTGCAGCTGGTTGACCAGTGCCTGTTGCTGGTCGAGGGTTTGCTTGGACACGCCATCGTCGGTGCTGAGCAGGCGGTAGCGCTTCAGGTCGACGCCGGCCACCTGGATCTGCGCCTGGCTCTGGCCGAGCTGGGCGCGGGCCTGGTCGAGGCTGGCGCGGATTGCGCGGTCATCCAGGGTGGCGAGCAGGTCGCCTTCCTTGACCCACTGGCCTTCTTTGACCAGCACCTGGGTCAGTACGCCTTCGACCTGTGGTCGCACTTCGACGCTGTGCAGTGAAAGCACCGAGCCGATGGCGCTGGCATAGCGCGGCACGTCCTGCTGGGCGACGCTGACCACGCGCACCGGGATCGCCGCTTGTGCACGGGGCGTGGAGGCCTCCTGGCGTTGGCCATACCAGACGCCCAGGGCCACCAGGGCGAGCAGCGCCAACGCGACGAGAAGTACAGAACGGGAAGGACGTCGCATCGGCGCGGGCACCTTGGCCAAGGGGTGGGAAACGGAGGTATGTATTGGAGTTTATAGCGCTGTGACCGGGTCGGCAGCGTGACAGCTGGCTGACAGCGGTGACAGGTTGGGGGTGGTGTTGGGTTTGGGGATGTCCGGCTTGAGTTTTGGCGTGATGCGGAAATCGAGCGCCGCCCGCGCGGCGCATCGCGAGCTAGCGCTCGCTCCTACGTTTGTTCCGGGCCAGTAACGCTTGTGGCAGGCGCGCGCGACCGCCTTGGTGGTACGACGCGATATCACGACATGCGCCAAGGCGCCCGCGCGCAAATCCCACAGGAATAACTGGCCCGAAATAAACGTAGGAGCGAGCGCCAGCTCGCGATGCGCCGCGCGGGCGGCGCTCGATCTCATAGGCGCTGAAGATGTCGTGGCAAGCACCTTGTGGCCCTAACGCGAACCTGCCACGGCCTGCTCACCTAAAACCCAATGAAGGCATAGTAGACCGGCGCCTCAGCAGTGGTCCGCAATCCCCGAGCCTGCAAATCACTCACCAGTTCAGGCTGCTCCACATGCAGCATCCACTCAGCCCCGTTCCCTGATGACGCCTGCGCCAGAGCAGCGGCAAAGGCCGTCATGTCCGGCAGCCAAGCGGTAAACCCATTGCCCTTGAGCGCGCTGGTGGTCATCCCCAGTGCCTCGCAGATGGCCACCTTGGCCGCAATATCATCACGATCCGCCTGCCGCGAAGCCTGCACCAGCGCCAGCAGCGCCGGGTCCACCGGCAGCGAACCATGGATCAGTTCAGGCCCTTGCTCCCAAGCCTCCGGTGGGCAGTCCTTGTTCTCCGGCCGCAGCGGAATATGCGGGTTGATTTCCACCGGGTAGATGCGACAGACCAGTGGTCGGTTTTCATAAATGGTGCACAGGTCGTTGTCGTCGAGGTTGCGACAGCGCCCCGGGTTGAACGCGGCAAAGGTCACCGAAACGCGCACTTCGCTGCCGCCGCAAGGCACCGGATACGAGCGACGCAACACATGCTCGCGCTGGTCCACCGGCATCCCTGGGCCATCGGTCACGAAGCCTTCGATCAAGACCACCACCTGACCACCGCCTGTTGCCCATTGGCGCGCCTCGTCCAAGGTCAATGGCACATGGTGGCCAGTACAGCATTTGCCACAGCCAGTACAGGCAAAACGCAGGCCGTCGTTCACTTGGCGTCCGGGTTCCATTCGCTGACGTAGGCATGCTGCTGCTTGCGGTCGTACAGGCACAGCTCGGTGCCGGTGCGTTGCTGCATGTGCTTCTGTGGATAAACCCCTTCGATCAGCAAGGCGCTGAAACCGACCTGGTCATCGAACTCCGCCGGTTTGCCACGGGCGTGGGCATCCTTGAACTGGCTGGCCTTCAGGCAGGCCTTGAGCATCTGCTGGCGCTGCTCGTTCCACGCCTGGGTGCTGGAGGCCTGGGCAACACCGCTGAACAGGGCGCAGGCGATCAGGAGAGAGCAGAAAAACTTCATACGCGGTTCCGGGAATTGTTCCGAGGGGCGCGAATTATGCCCGAGTCATCCCTGGCGGCAAGCCAGGGAGTTTGTCGCTGAATATAACAACACGTGCTTCAGCGCTCGGCAAACACCACGGTCCGCGCCGCCGTCACCAGGCAGTCGGTCAGGTCGGGCGAGGAGAACTTGGTGAGGATGGCATTGGCCCCGGCCACCTTGGCTTTCTCGCTGCTCATGGCGCTGTCCAGCGAGGTGTGCAGTAGCACATAGAGGTGCTGGAAGTCCGGCGTCTCGCGCAAAGTGCGGGTAAACGCATAGCCGTCCATCTCGGACATTTCGATGTCCGAGACGATGATGTTGATCTCCTGGGCGGTGCCCTGCAGCTCCAGCAGCACGTTCATCGCATCCTTGGCACTGCGTGCCGTGTGGCAGTCGATACCGAGATTTCGCAGGGTGTGCACCGACTGCTGCAGCGCCACCTGGCTGTCGTCGACCACCAGGATGTTGGCGGCGGCCAGCAGGCTGGCGTCTTCCTCGCTCAGCTCGCCCGGCTGTGGCTCAGGCTCCGGTGGGGCGATGCCGTGGATGACCTTTTCGATGTCCAGCACCTGCACCAGGGTGTTGTCGACCCGGGTCACGCCGGTGATGAACGAACGGTTGCCCGAGCCGAACGGCGGCGGCTTGATGTCGGTGCTCAGGCAATGGACGATGCGGCTCACGGCCTGCACGTGCAGGCCTTGGCGCGAGCGGCTGATCTCGGTGACGATCAGGCAGCCGCCCTGTGGGTCTTCAAGTGGGCGTTCGCCGATGGCGCGGGACAGGTCGATCACCGACAGCGAGTTGCCGCGCAGGATGGCCACGCCTTTAACGTGCGGGTGCGACTCGGGCAGCTTGGTCAGGGGCGGGCAGGGGATGATCTCGCTGACCTTGAGCAGGTTGATTGCCATCAGCTTGCCGCTGCGCAGGGTGAATAGCAGCAGCGACAGCGAGTCCGCGCGGGCATTTTGCGTGGCCATGGTGACCTTCGTGGGAGACAGGGGATGACGGGTTATCGGCCTGATTTCGCGGCGCTTTAGCGTCCATGCACAGATTGCCAAGGAGTGCAGGATCCTGTGGGAGCCGCGCTTGCCGGCGATGGGCCGCGAAGCGGCCCCACGATTTCAAGGTTGTTGCATAAATTGCCGGGGCCGCTTCGCGGCCCATCGCCGGCAAGCGCGGCTCCCACAGGTATCTGTGTCGCGCCTGAGATCAGCGTTCACGCAGGGCCTCGCGGGCGCGGTTCAGCGGTTTGATCAGATAATCGAGGATGGTCTTCTCGCCCGTACGGATATCCACCGTGGCAATCATCCCTGGCACGATCGCGAAGTGCTTGCCGGCTTTGTTGGTCAGGCTGTCCTGCTCGGTGCGGATGAACACCCGGTAGTAGTAGATCTCCGGTTTCACCTCATCCTGCAGGGTATCCGGCGAGATCCCCACCACTTTGCCTTCCAGCCCGCCATACACCGAGTAGTCATAGGCGCTGATCTTAACCTTGGCCGCCTGGTCTGGGTGGATGAAGGCGATGTCCCGTGGGGCGATGCGCGTTTCGATCAGCAGCCGTTCGTCCATCGGTACGATCTTCATCACCTGCCCGCCAGGCTGCACCACGCCACCCAAGGTATTCACTTCGATATCCTTGACGATGCCGCGCACCGGCGAGCGCAGGGTCAGGCGGGTGAGCGAATCGCTGCGCCCGCGAATCACCTCCGACAGGCTGTCGGCCTCGGCACTGGCCTTGGCCAGCTCTTCGCGGGCGCGCACCAGGTATTCGGAGCGGGCTTCATTGGCCTTGAGCTCCAGCTCCGAGCGCTGGCGGTTCAGGCGGATCACTTCGACCCGGCTGGAGGCGCCCATCTTGGCCAGGTTTTCGGTGATCTTCAGCTCTGCACGCACCAGCCGCAGCGAATCCTCGATGCCGGCCAGGGTCTGTTCCAGGCCACGGCGGCGGGTTTCGTACAGCGCCGTCTCGGCGTCGATCAGGTCGGGCGAATCGCGCAGGCTTTCAGGGAAACTCAGCGGCTTGCCGGTAACCTCGGCACGCAGGCGCGCCACGCTGGCCTTGGCCGCACGGTACTTGGCTTCGCTCTCGCCAACGCTGGAGGCGGTCTTGGTCGGGTCGAGCTGGGTGAGGACCTGACCGCGTTCGACCAGGTCGCCTTCGGCCACGTTCATCTCGGCGACGATGCCGCCTTCGAACGACTGGATCACCTGCTCGCGTGAACTGGGGATCACCTTGCCCGTGCCGGTGGACACCTCGGTCACCTCGAACCAGGCGGCCCAGGCCAGGAACGCGGCGAGCATGATTGCGCAGATGGTGATGATGCGGCCGGCGCGCAGCACGGCCTGGTCGTCCTGGCCATCCAGGTAGGAGGCGGGGAGTTCGTGGTTGCTCATGCCTGCGCTCCTTGCAGCTTGGCCAGGGCGGCGTCGCGTTTGTCGTCGATGACGATGCGCCCGCCGTCCAGCACGATGATGCGCTCCACGCGCTGCAGTACGCTGAGGCGGTGGGTGGCGATCACCAACGTGCGGCCCTGGCAGAAGCGATCGAGGTTATCCAGCAGCTTGCGTTCGGTGACGTCGTCGAGCGAAGCGGTGGGCTCGTCGAGCAGCAGCACCTGCGGTTGGCGAACCAGCAAACGCGCCAGCACCAGGGCCTGACGCTGCCCGCCGGACAGGCCCACGCCGCCTTCGAGAATCAGGTGGTCGAGGCCCTTGGGCAGGTGGCGGACGAACTCCAGCGCCCCGGTGGCGGCCAGCGCGGCTACCAGTTCCTGGTCGCTGGCCTGGCCGGCGCCGAGGGTGAGGTTTTCCCGCAGGGTGCCGTGGAACAGCCGGGCGTACTGGGCCAGCAGGCCGACGTCACGACGCAGGTCGGCCGGGTCGAGGTGGGCCATGGCGATGCCGTCGAGGCTCACTTCGCCCTGGCTCAGGTCCATGGCACCGCCCAACGCCTGCAGCAGGGTCGATTTGCCGGCGCCGTTGCGCCCGAGCACGGCGATGCGCTCGCCGGGCTGGATGTCGAGCTGGCCGATGCTCAGCACCGGTGGCGCTTCCGGGCTGTAGCGGAAGTGGGCCTGGCGCAGCGCATATTCGCCACGGATCGCCGGCAGGTGCACGCGGGCCTCGCCTTCGGGGTGGTCGACCGGCGCCTGCATCAGTTTGTCCAGGCCTTGCAGGGCCACCTTGGCCTGCTGCCAGCGGGTCAGTACGTGGGTCAGCTGCGCCAGTGGCGCCATCATCCGTGACGACAGCATCGAGGCAGCCACCAGGCTACCGGTGGTGAGGTCGCCGGCAATCACCATCGGCGCGCCGATCACGATGACCACGGCGAACACCGCGCCTTGCACGTTCTGGGTCCAGGTCACCAGGCCGTTGGTCAGGGTGCGCAGGCGCAGGCTGGTGTGCGCGCAGGCGGCGTTGTACTGGTTCCACTGGCGCTCGAAGCGCGCCTCGGCCTGCAGCGCCTTGATCTCGTCCAGGCCCTGGATGCTCTCCACCAGCATGGCGTTGCGCAGCGACGACTCGCGCATCGAGGCATTGGCCAGTGCCGCCAGGCGCCGCTGCGCCAGCAGCCCCGGGATGACCATGGCCAGCAGCGCCACCAGCGGGATGAACACCAGCACCCCGCCGATCAGCCAGAACACCAGCAGGAACAGCAGGAAGAACGGCAGGTCGGCCAAGGCCGTGGCGGTGCTCGAAGTGATCAGGTCGCGGATCGACTCCAGCTCGCGCAACTGCGAGATGAACGAGCCGGTGGATTTCGGCCGTGCCGAATTGCGCAGGCGCAGCGCATGGCCGTAGACCAGGTCGGACACCCGCAGGTCGGCACGCTTGCCCAGCAGGTCGGTAACCTTCAGCCGCAGCAGGCGCATGCTGAAGTCGAACACCAGCGCCAGTACCACGCCACCGAACAGCACGTACAAGGTTGGCAGTGACTCGGCGGGGATCACCCGGTCATACACCTGCATCGAAAACAGCACCCCGGCCAGGGCCAGCACGTTGGCCACCAAGGAGGCGACCATCACCTGGCCGTACGGGCGCAGGTCGCGCAGCACGATACGGGTGAACCAGTGGCGGTCATAGGGCGCGGTATAGTCGTCGGTGCGCACATCCCGCAGCGGCCGTGCCGGGCGCATCAATGCCACGCGGTTGATGCGCCCTTCGAGCGCATCACGGGGCAGGCGCGAGGTCAGGCGCTGGTCGCCGGCGAACACCACGGCCAGCTCGTTTTCCTCGGTCACCGCCTCGACCGTGGCCAACTGGCCATCGTCCAGTTCCAGCACCAGCGGCGTGCGCCACTGGCGCAGGCCCTTGGCGTCGTAGCGCACGAAGCGCAAGGTCAGCCCGGCCTGGCGGGCCATGTGCCGGAGGATCTCATCCAGCGGGCGCGCATCTTCGACCGCCGCCAGGCGAATGCGCTGGGGCGAGACATCCAGGCGATAGTGGTGGGCGACCTGCAGCATCACTTCCAGCCACGGGCCCAGATCGGGCCGGTGCACCACCGGCTGCTCCGGATTCTGCGCCTGACCGGCCTGGGTCAGCTTGACGGTATCGTTCATGGCTCGATTTCCACCCCTTGCAGGTTGCGCCCTTCCAGCCCGAAGGCGGTACGCAGGGCGCCGGAGTTGTACAGGCAGTCGACATCCAGGCGCAGCAGGTCGGAGCGGGTGCCGGCGAGTTCGAAGCGTGACTGGTAGATCTCCTGCTCGGCGTTGAGCAGGTCGAGCAAGGGCCGGGTGCCCAGGTCCAGGTATTGCCTGCCATACAGTGCGCGGGCTTCCTGGATGCTGGCCTGGCGCGCTTCAAGCGAATTCAGGCGACGGCCCAGCCCGGACGTCTGCGCCATGGCTTCGGCCAGGCCGCGGCGGGCCTGCAGGCGTGCGGCGTCTTCGGCGGAATCGGCGGCGCTCAGGGCATGGCCGGCGGCGCGGCTGCGGGCGCTGATGGCACCACCCTGGTAGATGGGCACCTCGACGTTCAGGTAGATGCCCGCCTGGGTGCGGTCCAGGCTTCGGTTGTCGCGGTTGTAGTCGTTGTCCAGGTAGTGGTTGACCTGCGGTTGCAGCGACAGCGTGGGGTAGGCTTCGGCCTTGGCCTGGGCCAGTTCGGCCTGGGACTGGGCGCGCAAGGCCAGGGCCATCAGCACGGCCGGCAACCGGTCGCTGCCGCCTGAAGCGCGCTTGCACGCATGGTTCAGCTCTGGTGGCGACTCCTCGGCCAGGGCCGGCGGTGCTACCCGGCCAAGCAGTTCGGCCAGGGTCGAACGCCAGCGTTCGTACTGCGACTGGTATTCCTCGAGGGTGGCGCGGGCGCCTTCCACCCGCGACTCGGCCTGGACCACATCGGAGCGGGTGCTGGCGCCCATGTCGCTGCGCTGGCGGGCCATGCCGGCGATGTCGCCGACGCCACGGATCTGGTCGCGGGCGATGACCATCAATTGTTCGTAACGGCGGGTTTCGATCCAGGCGTAGGCGGTGTCGCGGGCGAGGTCGTCGACCACCAGCAGGATATTGGCCTGGGCCCGGGTAGCGGCGGCCTGGGCGGCACTGACGGCATTGTCGACCTTGCCGAAGTCGTAGAGCATCTGCTTCAACGACAGGTTCAGCGCCTGGCTGTTGCGGTCGCCGCCGTAGCCGGTGTCATAACCGGTGCGCAGACCGCCGGAAATCTGTGGGTAGTAACCGGCACGGGCGACGTTGATGCCTTCGCCCTGCTTGTACAGGTTGCCGACCGCCTCGGCGATGCTCGGGTGCCACTGCGCGGCGGTCAGCACCGCCTCGGCCAGCCCCAGGCGGTCGCCATTGTTGTTGGACTGCCCTGAAGGCGGGCGAGCGGGGATGGCGTCGGGCGCGTCGCGCATCAATGAGGGCCCGATGGTGCGCAGTCTGGGGTCTATGTCATCGGCTGCCTGGGCGACCGGGTTCAGGTTCAACACCAGGAGCCCGAAGGCTCCCAGCCACAGCGGTGACAGCGTACTGCTTCGCTTCACGAAATTCCCTTACTGCTGTTCGTCCTTGCCGCCGGGCAGCGTGCCCGGCGGGTTACAGCGGCCTCAGACAACATGGATGCTGTTCTGCACCCAGAGGTGATGGCTCGGATCTTCCTGGGCCGTGTATTGGTTATAGTCGATGCCATCGACAGTCTGGTTACTGACCAGGGCCCAGTTGTCCGTCATGTGCACCGAGTCTTTGTCATCCCCCTTGATGATCAGTGTGTCGTTGCCGGTTTCGGTGATTTTCACCACGTCCGCCAGGTTGAGCGTCAGCGCTACGGCGCTGGTGTCGTTGAGGTCGATCACCTCGATGTTGTGGATACGGTCGGCCAAGGTGCCCAAGTCGATGCTGGCATCGCCGCCACCCCACAGCAGGGTGTCGGTGCCGGTGCCGCCATCGACGCTGGCGAAGTTCTGGTCGACCAACTCGAGGGTGTCGTTGCCAGCGCCGCCCTCCAGGGTGATGTGCCCGCCCTGGCTGCCGACCAGGTGGTCGTTGCCGTCGGTGCCGGCGATCACCTCGCTGGAGGCTGAGGCTGCGACGCTGGCCACGGCCACGCTATCGTCGCTGGTGTCGGCCACCAGCGCGGAGAAGGTGGTGAGGCCGGCGGCGTTGTCCAGGTTGACGGTGAGCGTGGCGGTGTCGGTGGTGCCGTTAGGGTGGGTCAGCTCATAGGTGAAGGTGTCGTGCTGGCCGATCACCGCCGAGGTCAGCCCGCTGTTGAGGGTGTAGGTGTAGCTGCCGTCCGCTTGCACCAGCAGCGTGCCGTAGGTGCCGGCCACGCTGACCCCGTTGTGGCCGGGGATGGTGTAGGTGCCCGCGGCCGTCAGCACGCTCAGCACCGTCAATGCCGAACCCAAGGTGTCGGTACCCGACGGGTCGGTGATCAGGTTGCCGCTGGCCACCGTGGCGCTGCTGACCACGTACTCGGTGAGGTGTGTGGTGGTGGTGTTGAGGCTGGTGGTGATGGAACTTGCCAGGCCGATGCCGCCGGCGCTGACCACGATGTGGTAGGTGCCCGCGCCCTGGTTCTGGAAGGTGTAGCCGGAGCCGCCACCGAGCAGGCTGACCAGCGAGCTGCCCGTGACCGTCTGCACCACCACGTACTGGCCGGTGCTGGTGTTGAGCTTGAGCAGCTGGATGGTGGTGCCATTGAGCAGGCTCAGCAGGTTGGCCGAATTGACCACCACTTGCAGGTTGGCCGTAGTGTCGGTGGCGACCGTGGTGGTGTAGGTGGCCGAGCGCGAGCCGATCAGTGGCAGGGTCAGCGAGCCCAGGGTGGCGCTGCTGCTGTCGACCCGGTTGGCCAGGGTGATGTGGCTGCTGTCGATGTCGTTGACGGCATTCACCACCGTGGCCGGCGCGCTGAGATTGCTGTCGTTCCAGATCTCCGTGGCCTGTGGGCTGTCGATGCGCACGTAGAGGTTGGCCGTGGCGGTCAGGCCGTTCGGGTGCACCAGCTCATAGCTGAACACATCCACCTTGCCGACACTCGACGGGCTGCCGCTCGGGGTGTAGGTGTAGCTGCCGTCGGCATGGATCAACAGGGTGCCGTACTGGCCCTGCACCGTGGTACCCGCGCCACTGGCGGCGGTTACGTAGGTGCCGTTGACCAGTATCTTCAGCACGGCGCCGCTGTCCGGGCCGAGGGAGTCGACCGCACCATTGGTGCCCGGGTCGGTGATGACGTTGCCCGAGGTGGCAGTGCCGGTACCGGTGAACTGGGTCAGGCTGGTGGCTTCGATGTCCAGGCTGGTGGTGACCTGGGTTATCAGGCCGATACCTCCGCTGGCCACGGTCAGGCGGTAATCGCCGGCCTGCAGCTTGCCGATGTCGACCTGCAGCCCCAGCGGCAGCACGATCAGGTCCAGCAGCCCCTGAGTGTTGCCGGTGGCGATGGTCACCCAGGCACCACTGGCATCTTTCACCTGCAGGGTGAAGGTGGAGTTGTTGAGCAGTGCCAGCACGCTGTTGGTGGTCAGCGTCAGGGTCGGGTCGACCGTGGTGCCAGGTGCCACCGTCCAGGTGTAGGTCTTGCTGAAGCCCGACAACAGGGTGGTGAAGCTGTCGGTGTAGGTGGTAGTGGCGGTGACCGGCGCCAGGTTGACGGTGGCGGTGGCCAGGTTGTTGCTGGCGATGACCGGGGCGTTGGCGTCGACGTCCGGTGCGGTGATATTGACGTTGCCCGACACATTGCTGCGTGGGTCGGTCAGCGTCACCGACAGCACCTGGCCGTTGTCCTGGGCCGGGCTGAGGGTCACGGTGAAGGTACCGTTGGGTTGCACGGTCGCAGTCTGCAGCACGGTGCCGCTGGCGCTGCGCACGGTGACGGTGGCGCCGACCTCGCCGGTGCCGGTGAGGGTGGTGCCGTCGGCGCTGATCACCAGGTTGGCGGCATTGGCCGGAGGAGTGAGGTCCGGCGCGTTCAGCGTAGTGGCGGTGGAGGTGTTGCCGGCGGCATCGGTGAGGGTGACGCGCAATGCCTGGAAGTTGATCTGCGCCGTGCTCAAGCTGACCACGTACTGGCCATTGCTGCCTACTGTGGCGGTGCCGAGCACAGTCCCGGCACTGTTGCGCACGGTCACCGTGCTGCCGATCTCGCCGGAGCCGCTGACCGAGTTGCCGTTGGCGTTGATGCTGGCCACCGGCGCGGCTGGCGGAGTGGTATCTGGCGCGGTGATGCCGGTGCTGCCGGACAGGTTGCCGGCGGCATCGGCCTGGCGCACCACCAGTGCCTGGCCGTCGTTCTGTGCGGTGGTCAGGGTGACGCTGAAGGTGCCGTTGGCCTGCACCACGGCTGTGCCAAGTGCTGTTCCTCCCGGGCCTGTCACTGTAACGGTGGCGCCCGCTTCGCCGACGCCAGTGAGCACGGTCCCGGTGCCATTGATCGCCAGGTTGGTCGGTGCCAGCGGCGCCTGGGTGTCCGGCACGGTGTAGCTGGTGATGCCGGAAACGTTCAGCGCGGCGTCGGCCTGGGTCAGGCTCAGCACTTGGCCGTTGAGCTGGGCGCTGGCCAGGTTGATGCTGAATACCCCACCACCATTGACCAGGCCGGTGCCGAGCAGGTTGCCGCTGGCATCGCGCACGGTCACTGTGGCGCCGGCTTCACCGGTACCGGCGAGCACCAGGCCGTTGACCGACAGCGCGGTGACCACCGGGTTGGCCGGTGGGGTGATGTCGGCTGCTGTCAGGAACACCGGTTGCGACTCGCCGCCCAACAGCGACACCGAGGTCACGGACAAGTGTTGGCCGTTGAGTTGGGCGGCGCTCAAGGTGATGCTGAAGCCACCATTGCCAATGTTGGCCGAGCCGCTGCCGATCAGGTTGCCGGCGGCGTCGTAGACGCGAATCGACGTGCCGGTGGCGGCGGTGCCGGTCAGGGTCAGGCCGTTGGCGGCCAGCGCCACGTTGACCGGTGGCTCGGGAGGCGGAATGAGCGGCGTGAGATAGGTTGCCACCGCCGAGGTATTGCTGGCGGCATCGGTTTGGGTAACAGCCAGGGAGGCTGCTGAACCGGGTGTTGGCGACAGATTGATCGAGAAGGTGCCGCCACTGCCGACCACGCCAGTGCCGATGACTACGCCACCGAAGCTGACCGTCACGGTCGCACCGGCTTCGCCACGCCCGGTGAGGATGTCGTAGGTGTTGCTGATGGCGAGGTTGGTGACCGCCGCGGGTGGCACGCTGTCGATGGTCTGATAGGTGGCCGGCAGCGAGGCATTGCCAGCGGCATCGGTCGACACCACGGTCAGCACCTGGCCAGTGCTCTGCGAACTTGCGAAGGTGACGGAGAAGACGCCGCCAGCCGGCACCGTGACAGTGCCCAGCACGGTGTTGTCCGGGGCGCGCACGGTGATGGTGCTGCCCACCTCGCCCGTGCCGGTGAGCAATGTGCCGCCGGTGAGGACCAGGTTGCCGGGCTGCACGGGTGGGGTCAGGTCCGGTGCGGTCAGCAACAACGGTGCGGACGGGTTGCCGGTGGCGTCCTGGGCGATAATGGTCAGCACTTGGCCATTGATTTGCGCAGTGGTGAGGGTGATCACGAAGCTGCCATCGGCAGCAACGGTGCCTTGGCCGATAAGATTACCCAGGTTGTTCATCACCGTGATGTGCGCGCCAGCCTCGGCGCTAAGTGGGATACCGCTGATCTGCGTGCCACTGGCGTTGAGGGTGGCGACCACCGTGGCCGGCGGGGTTATGTCGGCGGCGGTGAGGGTGGTGATCGGCGAGATGTTGTTGCTGGCATCCTGCAGGGTGACCTGCAGCACCTGGCCGTTGAGTTGAGCCCCGCTCAGGTTGACCACGAAGGTGCCGTTGGCGGCCACCGTGGCGGTGCCGATCTCCACGGTGCCGACGTAGACCCGCACCGTGGTGCCGGCTTCGCCGGTGCCACTGAGCTGGTCGCCAGCAGCATTGAGGTGCAGCGCGGTGGCGGCAGCCGGCGGAGTCAGGTCCGGTGCGTTGACCGAGACCGGTTCGCTGATGTTGCCGGGTGGGTCGGCCTGTTGTACCGAAAGCACCTGCTGGTTGATCTGCGCGGGGGTCAGCGTGACGCGGAAACTGCCGTCGGCGAGTACCAGGGTGGTGCCCAGCAGTACGCCCGCGGCGTTGGTCACTGTGACGGTCGCACCCGGTTCACCCGAGCCGCTGACCACGCTTCCGTCGGCGTTGATGACGACGTTGGTGAGCAGGTCTGGTGGGGTGAAGTCCGGTGTCAGCAGGGTCGCGACGGCCGACACGTTGCCGGCGCCATCGGTCTGGGTAAAGCTGAGCAGTTCGGCATTGCCCAATGCCGGGTTGAGGGTAATGGTGAAGTGGCCGCTGGCGTCGACCAGCGCCGTGCCGATCGTTTGGCCGAGCGGGTTGAGGACCGTGACCGAAGCTCCCGCTTCGCCCCGGCCGGTGATGGTCACTCCATCACTGGAAATGGCCAGTTCGCTGGGCGCATTCGGTGGTGTCGTATCCGGCGCCGTGATGGCGGCGGCGGTGGACTGGTTGCCGGCGGCATCGGTCAGCACCACCTGCACTTGCTGGCCGTTGGCCTGCGGTGTGAGCAGGGCGACCTGGAAGGTGCCGTTGGCCAGGACCACGCCAGTGCCCAGCACGCTGCCATCGAGCGCGACGACCTTGACCTGGGCATTGGCTTCGCCAGTACCGTTGAGCAGTGTGCCGCCCCCGGCGAATGCCAGGTTGGCCGCTGCATCCGGCGCTACCCGGTCTGGCGCGGTGAGGCTGATGCTGTTGGACTCGTTGCCGGCGGCGTCGGTTTGCGCGGCGCTGAGCAGCTGCCCGTTGATCTGTGCGGCACTGAGGTTGAGGGTGAAGTTGCCGTTGGCATCGACCACTGCGGTGCCCAGCGCCAGCCCGCCGAGGCCGGTGACCGTAACGGTGGCCCCGGCTTCCCCGTGGCCGGTCAGTATCAGGCCATCGGCTGACAGCACCAGGCTGCTCAGCGGTTGCGGCGCGGTGGTGTCCGGCGCCTGCAGGGTGGCCGGCAGCGATACGCCACCGTCGGTGCCCACTGCACTCACATGCAGCACTTCGCCATTGGCCTGGGCACTGCCGAGGGCGACGGTGAAGGTGCCATCGTTGCCCACCGGTGCGCTGCCGAGCAACGCGCCTGAGGGGCCGTAGACGTTGACCGTGGTACCCGGCGTGGCCGTACCGGTGATGGCCAGGCCATTGGCCGACAACACCAGGTTGCCGGGGATGTCCGGCGCGGTGATCCCGGGTGCGGTGACCGTCAATGCCGGGGAAGTGTTAAGTGCGGCATCAGCCTGGGTCACGCTGAGGATTTCGCCGGTGCTGGCGGCAGGGATCAAGGTCACGCTGAAGTGGCCATCGGCACCGACGACCGCGGTGCCCAGGATCGTGCCGTCCGGTGCACGCACGGTCACCGTGGCGCCGACCTCGCCGGTGCCCGCCAGCGTCGCACCATTGGCAGCGACGGCGAGGCTGGCGACTGCGGCAGGGGGCGTCGTGTCGGCGGCCGTGTAGGACGCGGCAGTCGAGACATTGCCCGCAGCATCGGTGGCGCTCACCTGCAGGATCTGGCCGTTGTTCTGCGCGCTGTTCAAGGTGAGCTGGAAGGTGCCATTGCTGGTGGCCACGGCGGTGCCCAGCACATTGCCCGCAGCATCGCGCACGGTCACGGTGCTGCCCGCTTCGGCGTTACCGCTCAGCTGCAGGCCGCCACTGGACAGGGCCAGGGCGCTCGGTGCCGCGGGTGGCGTGTGGTCAGGGGCGATGACGCTGACGGCGGTGGAGGTGTTGTTGCTGGCGTCGGTCTGGGTCACGCTCAAGTGCTGGGCATTGAGCTGGGCACTGGTGAGGGTGAGGGTGAAGCTGCCATTGGCCGCTACCAGGCCGGTGCCGATGATGGTGCCATCCGCGCCGCGCACGGTCACGCTGGCACCGGCTTCGCCGAGGCCTGTGAGGGTGAGCCCGTTGTTGTTGAGCACCACGTTGGTCAACGCGGTTGGCGCGGTCAGGTCTGGAGTCACCAGGCTGATGGCGGGCGACACGTTGCCCGCAGCGTCCACCTGGCTCACGCCAATCGCCTGGCCGCTGATCTGCGGCGTGTCGAATGTCACCGTGAAGCGCCCGTCGGTGCCTACGATGGCACTCCCCAGCACGGTGCCGGCGGCATTGCGCACCTGCACGGTGGCACCCACTTCGCCGCTGCCGGACAACTGCTTGCCATCGGCACTGAGTACCGGGTTGGCAACTGCGGCGGGTGGCGTGCGGTCTGGCGTCGCCAGGCTGGCGGGTCCGGACACGTTGCCCGCGGCATCGGTCAGGGTCACCTGCAGCGGGCTGCCGGTGGTCTGCGCGCTGGGCAGGGTGATCTGGAACTGCCCGCTCAGGTTTACCGTGCCGGTGGCCAGAATGGCCCCGCTGGCGTCACGCACTGTCACGGTCGCACCGGCTTCGCCCTGGCCGCTGACTACGGTGGCGGCGCTGTTCAGGCTCAGGCCAGTGGCGGCGTTCGGCGCCTGCAGGTCGGCCGCTTGCAGCGTGACCGCCAATGAAGTGTTGCCGGCGGCGTCGGCCTGGGTGATGGTGAGGTTCTGGCCATTGGCCTGGGGCGGCACCAGGGTGACGCTGAACAACCCGTTGCTGGCGACGGTCGCCGTGCCCAGCACGGTGCCTTGGGCATCGACCACGCGTACCGTGGCGCCCACTTCACCGTGGCCGGTCAGGGTGCTGCCGGTGCGGTCGAGGGCCAGCAGGTTCGGCGCATCCGGCGCAATGGTGTCGGCGGCGACAATGATCGCCGGCACCGACGGTTTGCCACCGACCGACAGGCGGGCGCTGACCTGCAGGGTCTGGGCATTGAGCAGGGCATTGGCGAAGAAGATATGGAAGACGCCATCGGTGCCGACCGTGCCAGTGCCCAGGGTGGTGCCGCCAGAGGTAACGGTGATCAGTGAGCCGACCGTGCCTTCGCCGGTCAGCAGGAAACCGTCGGCGCTCAGCGACAAGGCGGATGGCGTGGCCGCTTCGGTTCCGTCAGGGCCGCTCACGTTGATCGATGTTTCGTTGTTACCGCCATCGCGCACCACCACTTGCACCGTGTCGCCGGTGACCAGGTGTGGGTTGACCGGTATCACGAACGTGCCATCCGGGCCGGCGGTGCCGGTGCCCAGCACGGTGTTGCCATCGCGCACGATGACCGTTGTGCCAGGCTCGGCGCTGCCGCTGATGGTGCCGCCGTCGGGGCTGACCGTGACGTCGGCGGCCGGGGCGGGCGGGGTGGTATCGGGCGCAGTGACGGTGGATGGCGCGGTTGCGTTGCCGGCTGCATCGCTGACCACCACGCTCAGGGTCTCACCGTTGGTGAGCGGCGTATCCAGTGGCACGCTGAAGCTGCCATCGCCGTTGACCGCGACAGTGACCACGTTGCCGTTCGGGTCGGTCACGGTCACCGAACTGGCACCTGGCGCACTGCCGGTGACGGTGCTGCCGTCCGGGCTGACCAACAGTCCGACGGGCAGCTCCGGCGGGGTGATGTCCGGCGCGTTGACCGGTGCGCTGGTGGACGCGTTGCCTGCTGGGTCGAGCAATGTTACCTGCAGCGTCTGGCCATCGAGCTGCGCCGGGGTCAGCGCCACACTGAAGCTGCCACCGACGGGTACTACCACGCTGCCGAGCAGGTCGCCTGCGGCGTTGCGCACTTCGACCGTCGCGCCGACTTCGCCGGTGCCATGCACGCTGCTGCCGTCGGCGCTGACCTGCAGACCAGCCGGCGTGGCCGGGCCGGTGGTGTCCGGTGCGGTGAACGAGGTCGATGGCGAGTTGTTCCCGGCACCGTCGATCAATACCACCGACAGGACCTGGCCATTGGTCTGTGGGGCGCTGAGGGTAATGCTGAAGCTACCGTCGGCACCGACAATGCCGTCGCCGAGCAATTGCCCGGCGCTGTTACGCACTTCCACGGTCGTGCCGATTTCGCCCACACCGTTGAGCACGGTGCCGCCACTGACCAACCCCAGGACCACTGCCGGGCTGGGTGCCTGCAGGTCACTGGCGACCACGGTACCAGCGCCAGAGGCGTTGCCGCCGCCATCGGTCTGGGTGACGGACAAGGTCTGGCCGTTGAGCTGCGCAGGGATGAGGGACACGCTGAAACTGCCATCGGCCTGAACCACTGCGGTGCCCAGTACCACGCCACCGACGCCGGTCACTTTCACTTGCGCGCCAGGCTCGCCGCTACCGGTGACCATGGCGCCGTCGGCCGACAGCAGCAGGCCAATCGGCGCATTCGGCGCCTGGGTATCCGGGGCCGGTAAACCGACGGCGGCCGAAACGTTACCGGCAAGGTCGGTCTGTTCGACGGTCAATGCCTGGCCGTTGGTCTGTGGCGGAACCAGGGTGACCGCGAAGCTGCCATCTCCTGCCACCAGCACGCTGCCCAGCACGCTGCCGTCCGGCCCGCGTACCGTGACCGTGGCGCCGGGTTCACCGGTACCGCTGACCGTCGTGCCCGTACCGTCGATGGTCGGGTTGCCGACCACCTGCGGCGGGGTGTGGTCGGGTGCGGAGAAGGTCACTGGCCCGGCACTGTTGCCGAGGCTGTCGGTGGCCTCCACGGTCAGGCTTTCACCGTTGCGCTGCGCCGCAGTGAGGGTGACGTCGAAGCGCCCGTCGGCGCCGACCAGCGCAGTCCCCAGTACGCTGCCATTGGCCGCGCGCACGGTCACCGTCGAGCCGACCTGACCCAGGCCGGTGAGGTGCAGGCCGGTGATGTCGACAGCCAGGCCGGAAGGCTGCAGCGGGCCATCTGTATCCGGGGCGGTTATGTTGGCGGTCGAACTGTTGCCAGCAGCGTCGCGCAGTACTACATCCAGTGCCTGACCATCGGTTTGCGCGGGGGCCAGGGTGACGCTGAACTGGCCGTTGGCACCCACCACCGCGCTACCGAGCAGCGTGCCCTGGGCATTGGTCACCTGGACCGTGCTGCCAGGTTCGCCGCGGCCGGTGAGGGTGGCGCCGTCGGCGCTTACCAGCAGGTCGCTGGCCTGGTTGGGCGGGGTGATGTCCGGTGCGCTGATCTGGGTCGGCAACGAGCTGTTGCCGTCGGCATCGATGGCAACCACGTCGAGCAGTTCACCGTTGGCCTGGGCCGGATTGAGGCTGATGGTGAAGGTGCCATCGTTGCCGGCCTGCACGCTGCCGACCACGCTGCCGTTGGCATCACGGACCTCCACCAGGCTGCCGGCCGGCGCACTGCCGCTGATCGATGTGCCATCGCCGGCGACCACCAGCCCGCTGGGGCTTTCCGGCACCTCGGTGGCCGGGACGATGACCGTCAGGGCCACCGACGGGTTACCGGCTGCGTCGGTCTGTACCAGCACCAGCGACTCGCCCGCAGTGACCGGGTTATCGAGGTTGACCAGGAACGTGCCATTGGCCGCGACCACACCGGTGCCGAGGACGGTGCCATTGCCATCGCGGATTTCTACAGTCGCGCCGGGCTCGCCGCGGCCGGAAACCGTCAGGCTGCCGTCACCGACCACCACATCGCTGATGATTGCCGGCGGGGTGGTGTCCGGTGCGGTGTAGCTCAGCGGCGCAGAGGCGTTGCCGGCCGCGTCGGTGGCGGTGATGGACAGTTGTTCGCCATTGGCCTGGGCAGGGGCGAGGACCAGGCTGAAGCTGCCATCCCCAGCGACGATGCCGCTGCCGATCAGGTTGCCATCGGCATCACGCACATCGATTCGGGCACCCGGCTCGGCGGTACCGGCCAGGGTGATGCCATCGGTCAGGCTGAGCCCGATCGGTTGCGCAGGCGCCAGGTGATCCGGCGAGGTCAGCGGGCTGGGTGTCGAGACGTTGCCAGCCGCGTCGGTGAGGGTGACCTGCAGCGACGAGCCATCGACCACCGGTGCCGTGAGTTGCAAGGTGAAGGTGCCATCGGCTTGCACGGTACCGGTACCGATTACTTGGCCCTGGTCATTCAGCACATTGACCGTGGCATTGATTTCGCCACGGCCAGAAACCGTGCGCCCATCGGCACTGATGATCAGGTCGGTGGCGGGCTGCGGCGCAGTGGTGTCACCACCGCCATCGACATCCGGCGCGGTGACGTTGCCTGCCGTGGAGGTGTTGCCTGCAGCGTCGGTGGCAGTGACCTGCAATTGCTCGCCGTCGACTTGCGCGGGCGAGACGGTGACGCTGAAAGCGCCTGAAGCGCCGGCCACAGCGGTGCCGAGAACAGTGGTGCCATCGGCGGCCAATACCCGTACGGTGCTGCCGGGCTCCGCGCGGCCGGTGACCGTGCTGCCATCGGCGCTGACGGCGAGGTTGCCGGGTGCGGTGGGGGCGGTGATGTCCGGAGCGCTGACCTGAGTGGGCAGGGAGGTGGTGCCGGCGGTGTCGACGGCCGTCACATCCAGCAGTTCGCCATTGGCCTGTGCCGGGTTGAGCACGACAGTGAAGGTGCCGTCGGCGCCTACCACCACGCTGCCCACCACGGTGCCGTTGGCATCGCGCACATCCACCCGGGTGCCGGCCGGAGCGTTGCCGCTGATGCTACTGCCGTCGGCGGCGATGACCAGGGCGTTCGGGCTGTCCGGTACCTGAGCCAGCGGCACGTCGTACTGCAGCGCCGGGGAAGCATTCCCGGCAGCATCGGTCTGCACCAGGCTCAGGCGTTCGCCAGGCTGAACTGCGGGGTCGAGGTCGATCAGGAAACTGCCGTTGGCGGCGACCGTGCCGGTACCTAGCAGGGTGTTGTTGCTATCGCGCACCTCGACGGTGGCGCCGGCTTCACCGCGCCCGCTCAGGGCCAGGCCACCACTGCCGACCACAATGTTGCTGACTTCGGCCGGTGGGGTGTTATCCGGCGCCGTGTAATCGAGTGGCGCGGAGGTATTGCCCGCCGCATCGGTCAGGCGCACGTCCAGGGTTTCGCCATTGGCCTGGGCCGGGGAGAGGGTGATGCTGAAGTTGCCATCGGCACCCACCGTACCGCTGCCGATCAGGTTGCCATTGCCATCGTGCACTTGCACGATGCTGTTGGGTTCGCCTTTACCGCTCAGCGTCACGCCATCGACCAGGGCCAGGTCGGTGGGTTGCGCCGGTGGTTGCAGATCGAGCGAGGTTACCGAGCCTGGTTGCGACACGTTGCCGGCTGCGTCGGTGAGGGTCACCTGCACGCTGCTGCCATCGTTCACAGGCGGGTTGAGGGTAATCAGGAAGTTGCCATCGCCGGCGACGGTGCCACTGGCGATCAGGTTGCCCTGGGCATCACGCACCTGCACGCTGGCGCCGACTTCGCCGCGACCACTGAGTTGCTGGCCGGCCAGGCCGATCACCAGGTTGGTGGGCGCATCGGGTGGCGTGGTGTCGCCGCCATCGATGTCGGGGGCGGTGACGTTGCCTGCGGTGGAGGTATTGCCGGCGGCGTCGGTGGCGGTGACTTGCAGCGCTTCACCGTCGACCTGTGCTGGCGTGAGGGTAATGGAGAAGACCCCCGTTGCATCGACCACGGCTGTGCCGAGCACGGTGGTGCCATCGGCAGCCAGCACACGTACGGTGCTGCCGACTTCGGCGCGGCCGGTGATGGTGCTGCCATCGGCGCTCACGGCCAGGTCGGCAGGTGCGCTTGGGGCGGTAATGTCCGGGGCGCTGACCTGCGCAGGTAGCGATGAGGTACCGTCGGCATCGACGGCGGTCACGTTCAGCAGTTCGCCGTTGGCCTGTGCCGGGGAGAGGGCGACGGTGAAGGTGCCGTCGCCACCGACCAGCACGCTACCCACCACGGTGCCGTTGGCATCGCGCACATCCACCCGGGTGCCGGCCGGTGCGATGCCGCTGAGGCTGCTGCCGTCGGCGGCCACGGTCAGGTCGGTCGGGCTGGTCGGTACAGTGGTGCTGGGCACTGCATAGTCGACGGCGGTGGAAGCATTGCCGGCGGCATCGGTCTGCACGATGCTCAGCTGCTCACCCGGCTGGGCAGCCGGGGCCAGGTCGATGATGAAGGTGCCATTGGCACTGACCGTTGCGGTGCCGATCAGGTTGCCACTGGCATCGCGAACTGCGACGGTGGCACCGGCTTCACCGCTGCCTGCCAGTTGCAGGCCACCTGGGCCCACGGCAATGCCGCTGACCGGGTTGGGTGCGGTGATGTCAGGGGCGTCGAACTGCAGCGGCGCAGAGGTATTGCCGGCGGCATCAAGTAGGCGCACGTCCAGCGCTTCGCCATTGGCCTGGGCCGGGGAGAGGGTGATGCTGAAGTTGCCATCGGCACCCACCGTGCCAGTGCCGATCAGGTTGCCGCCGCCATCGCGTACTTGCACGATGCAGTTGGCTTCACCTTTACCGCTGAAGGTCACGCCATCGACCAGGGCCAGGTCGGTGGGCTGTGCCGGGGGTTGCAGGTCGGGCGAGGTGACCGAGCCCGGTTGCGAGACGTTGCCGGCTGCGTCGGTGAGGGTCACCTGCACGCTGCTGCCATCGTTCACAGGCGGGTCGAGAGTAATCAGGAAGTTGCCATCGCCGGCGACGGTGCCACTGGCGATCAGGTTGCCCTGGGCATCCCGCACCTGAACGCTGGCACCTGCTTCACCGCGGCCGCTGAGCTGCTGGCCGGCTTGGCCGATCACCAGGTCGGTCGGGGAGCCCGGGGGTGCTGTATCGGGCGGATTGCCGACGCCATCGTCCGGTGCGCTGATGGTGGTGGCGCTGGAGACGTTGCCGGCAGGGTCGGTGACCGTGACTTGCAAGGGTTGGCCATCAGTCTGTGGTGGCTGCAAGGTGACGCTGAACTGGCCGTCGGCACCGGCCACCGCACTCCCCAGAACAGCGCCGTTGGCACCGACTACTTGCACGGTCGAGCCGGGTTCGGCGCTGCCGGTGAGGGTGTTGCCTTGTGCGTTGATTGCCAGCTCCGTCGGTGCTGTTGGCGCGGTGGTGTCCGGTGCGGTAACCGCACCAGGCTGCGATGCGTTGCCCGCAGGATCGGTCAGGGTGACGCCGAGGTTCTCACCGTTGGCCTGAGGGGTGTTCAGGGCGACATTGAAGCTGCCGTCGGCATTCACCGTGCCGCTGCCGATCAGGTTGCCTGCGGCGTCGAACACCTTCACCGTCGCGCCCGCTTCACCGCGCCCGCTCAGGCGCAGGCCGTCGGGCGAAACCAGCAGGTCGATGGGCGTGGTGGGCGGTGTGGTGTCGCCGGGCGCGCTGCCGCCACCTCCGCCGCCACTGCTGTTGTTGGCCGCTGCGGCCGCGCCGCCGACACCGAGCAGGCTGAGGCCGGCGATGGCGAAGGTCGAGGTGCCGGCGCCAGCGACACCGATGCCGGCTACCAGCTCGTCAAGCGAGGCCACTTCGTCGAAGGTGAAGCCGGTGAACGCCGTCGTATCATAGTTGGCGTGCCACAAAGTGCCGTCTTCGCCAACGAACACCATGTCGCTGCCAACACCTGCCTGGTCCACGGCAAAGAAATTGCCGACGGTAACCTTTTCTCCGGATTTGAGCGTAACGATGAGGTCCTGGCCACGCCGGGTGACGGTGGCCACCTGGTCGGGAGCAACCGGCATCTGCACGACGCCTGGGCTGTTGAGGGTGATATTGCCCCAGGCATTCTGGGTGGCTACGGCGGATTGCTTGTCGGCGACGACGATGTTGTCCATGAGTGCTCCCTGCTGGATTTCGGTACACAGGGCCGCCTTCGCGACCCTTGGCCGTGTAACCGGAGATTAGGGAGATATAGCAGTCCAGCAGATTGCCACCAGATGGCTTTCCGGGTAGTCCTTTAGTGAATGTGGGGTCAGCGAAGCCCCAGGCGACGGGCCAGGCGGCTCAGGTTGGCACGGTCCAGGCCCAGCTCGCGGGCTGCTGCGGCCCAGTTGTCCTGATGACGTTGCAGGCAGGCATCGATCACCTGGCGCTGGTAATCATCCAGTGCTTCGCGCAGGCCGCCGACGGGTACCGCGAGGGTTGCAGGCGTGGCATGGGCAAGGGGCGCTATCGTGGCTGGCTGGGCGGCTCGCAGGTCGAGGTCGCTGGCTTCCAGGGTGAGGATGCGTGGGCGCTCCGGGTGTTGGCCCATGGCCTTGAGGGCCGAGCGACCGATCAGGTGTTCGAGTTCGCGCACGTTGCCCGGCCAGTCATACGCCAGCAGTGCTGCTTGCGCTTCACTGCTCAGCCGAAGGCTGTTCAAGCCAAGGCGCGATCGGTTCTGTTCGAGGAAGTAGCCGGCAAGAAGCAGCACGTCGCGCCCGCGCTCGCGTAAGGGCGGGACCTGTAGCGGGTACACGCTGAGGCGGTGGTAGAAGTCGGCGCGGTAGTTGCCTGTACGCACCTCGGCGGCCAGGTCGCGGTTGGTGGCGGCGATCAGGCGCACATCGACGCGGTGTTCGCGGTCCGAGCCCAGGCGTTGCAGTTGGCCGCTCTGCAGCACGCGCAACAGCTTGGCTTGCACGGTCAACGGCAATTCCCCGACTTCATCGAGGAACAGCGTACCGCCGTTGGCCAGCTCGAACTTGCCGCGGCGTTCGCCGTGGGCGCCAGTGAAGGCGCCACGCACATGGCCGAACAGTTCGCTTTCCACCAAGGTGTCGGGGAGGGCTGCGCAGTTTAGGCTGACCAGGGGTTTGTCGGCGCGGTTGCTGGCCTGGTGCAGGGCCATGGCCACCAGTTCCTTGCCCACGCCGGTTTCGCCAGTGATCAGCACGGTCAGCTCGCTGCCGCCTACCAGGCGGATTTCTTCGAGCAGGCGCTTGTGCGCCGGGCTCTGGCCGATCAGCTCCTTGTCCTGGCCGCTCGCCTGGCGGTAGATCTCGGCGCGGTGATGCTCGTCTTCGGCGCGCAAGGCCAGGTGCTCGATGCGCTCGGCCACGGTCACGGTAGCGGCGGCGAGGCTGGCGAAGGCCTGCAGGGCCTCCAGCTCAAGGCTCTGGAACTGGCCGGGGGTGAGGGCGTCGAGGGTAACCAGGCCCCAAGGGCGCTCGTCGACCATCAGCGGGCAACCCATGCAGTCGTGCACCTCAAGGGCAGCGTCATGAGCGTTGACCAGGCCATCGTAAGGGTCGGGCAGCTCGGAGTCGCTGGCAAAACGTGTCGGCTCCGGGCGGCTGAGCAGGATCTGGAAGCGCGGGTGCTCACTCACTTTGAAGCGACGGCCCAAGGTATCGGGCGAAAGCCCGTCGACGGCCAGCGGCACCAGCCATTCGCCGTCCAGGCGCAACAGCGCGGCGGCATCGCAGGGCAACAGCCCGCGCATGGCCTGCAGCAGGCGCCGGTAGCGCTCCTGGTCGGGCAAGTCGCGGGACAGGTCACTGACCAGGGGCAGCAAGGTGGTGAGCAACGGCTTTGTAGTCATATGGACTCCTGTAGGTCGTTTTGACTATACGCCCGGGTAGGTCGATTTGACATGATCGGCGTCAATACCCTGATTTCATTGGCGAAAAAAGTTGGCACGATTGCTGTAATAGCAGGGGCAACCATTTGAAGCCTCAGGCTCAGGAGTTGTCGCAAATGCTCAATGCCGAACAACGTGCAATCATCAAAGCCACTGTCCCACTGCTGGAAACCGGTGGTGAGGCGCTGACCACCCACTTCTACAAGATGATGCTCAGCGAATACCCAGAGGTCCGTCCGCTGTTCAACCAGGCCCACCAGGCCAGCGGCGACCAGCCGCGCGCCCTGGCCAATGGCGTGCTGATGTATGCCCGTCACATCGACCAGCTGGAGCAGTTGGGTGGCCTGGTCGGCCAGATCATCAACAAACACGTTGCCCTGCAGATTCTGCCGGAGCACTACCCGATCGTCGGCAGCTGCCTGCTGCGCGCCATCGAAGAAGTGCTGGGCAAGGAAATTGCCACCCCTGAGGTCATCGCTGCCTGGGCCGCTGCCTACGGCCAGCTGGCCGACATCCTGATCGGCGCCGAGGAAAGCCTCTACAAACAGAAGGAAGAGGCTGCCGGCGGCTGGCGTGGCACTCGCGAATTCCGCCTGGCCCGTCGCGAGCAGGAAAGCAGCGAGATCACCTCGTTCTACTTCGCCCCGGTGGATGGCCAGCCGGTACTCAAGGCCGAGCCAGGCCAGTACATCGGCCTGCAGCTGTTCATCGACGGTGCCGAGCAGCGCCGCAACTACTCGCTGTCGGCCCTGTGCGACGGCCAGCAATACCGTATCAGCGTCAAGCGCGAGGATGGCGGCAAGGTCTCCAGCTACCTGCACGATGAACTGGTGGTGGGCGACACCCTGCAGCTGTTCCCGCCTGCGGGTGACTTCACCTTGGCGGCCAGCGACAAACCGTTGGTGCTGATCAGCGGTGGCGTGGGCATTACCCCGACCCTGGCGATGCTCGAAGCCGCACTGCAAACCCCGCGTGAGGTGCATTTCATCCACTGTGCGCGTAACGGTGCCGTGCATGCCTTCCGCGACTGGGTCGACGGCCTGGCCGAGCGCCATCCGCAGCTCAAGCGCTTCTACTGCTATGCCGAGCCGGAAGGTGGTGCTGCCGCCGATGCGGTGGGCCTGCTGAGCGAGGACCTGCTGGCCGAGTGGCTGCCGCACGGGCGTGACGTGGATGCCTACTTCCTTGGGCCTAAGGGCTTCATGGCGGCGGTCAAGCGTCAACTCAAGGGCCTGGGTGTGCCAGAGCAGCAGAGCCGCTACGAGTTCTTCGGCCCGGCGGCTGCCCTGGAGTGATGTATTGACTGTGCTGGCCTCTTCGCGGGGGCAAGCACAGGCGCAAGAATTCCTGCCTATATATAAGGAAAGATGAACGGTGCCTCGGGCACCTTTCATCTTTAATCCTCCTTTAATCACTGTATCCTTCACTCCCGGGTGTCGAGGGGCTTGCCCCTGCGCGGCACCCGGGCAGCCGCTTTTTTACCGGCCGACGTTGAACCGACGTTGCTGCAGCCGGTCACAGAGTCTCCGGATAGCCCTGCGCAGTACTGCCTCGCCGCTTCCTCGACACGCTAACGGGCCATGCCTGCGTGTAGAATTGCACTCAGGCGGGCGGACCACGCTGCCACCTATCCATCGAAGGAATCGGCAATGAACGAACAAACATCGCGCCTGAATCGCGAACGGCGCTTTCTGGTGCTGCTGGGGGTGATCTGCCTCGCCCTGATCGGCGGAGCGCTGTACATGCAGGTGGTACTGGGTGAGGCACCTTGCCCACTGTGCATCCTGCAACGCTATGCCTTGCTCTTTATCGCCCTCTTCGCGTTCATTGCCGCTGCCATGCCTGGGCGCCGCAGCCTGACCCTGTTCGAGGGCCTGGTGGTGCTCAGTGCCATCGGCGGAATCGTTGCGGCTGGCAACCATGTGTATATACTCGCCAACCCCATGGTCAGTTGCGGCATCGATACGCTGCAACCGATCGTCGACGACCTGCCCCTGGCCAAGCTCTGGCCACTGGCGTTCCAGGTCGACGGCTTCTGCAGCACGCCGTACCCGCCGATCCTTGGTTTGTCACTGGCGCAGTGGGCCCTGGTGGCGTTCGTCCTGACGGCCATCCTGGTACCGTTCGGCATCTACCGCAACCGGCGCCAGTCTTAGACATAAGTCCCGATTTCGGTGTGGTCTTTTGCACCGGATGAGAAGAGCGAAAAGTCCTCTCCCGCTTGATCCAGATCAACCTCAAAGCCTTGCGAAATGCGGGTTCGAGGGCTAGCAAGCGGGGTGCGACAAACTGTCGCGAAGTTGATTTGTCGAGTCGGATTGTTACGGATTCTGTAAAGGACTGTTGCTCAATAAGTCATAGTCAAGGGTTGGCGACCTATCTACAATCGCCCCCAATTTCCGTTCGGCACTGCTTGCGAGTCGCAGGATTGAAGGAAGCCCCAGCGCTCCTTTTTGCTGACTTCGTCAAGTTTCGCCCAACGGCGATACCGGGCGGACCCCCCTCCGCGTTTTCCCGCACCAAATGGACTTGGTCTGAAGTACAGGCCTGTTGCCTACGAAACCATAAGCACCGCTAACACGCTTTGCGCCAAGGTCCTGCAGTCGGACCCGGGCAGGAGCGAGTACGGGCGCGAAATGCCGCACTTGGCAGGACGAAGTGTTGGCTACCAAAACACAAATTGCATTGAAGCAAGCTGATCTAGAGGTCGTGAGATGAGTAAAAAGCGTTACCCCAGACTGTTTGGCATATTGCCCTTTTTAGGCATGCTTTTACTCAGTGGGTGCAACTGGACCCTGCTCGACCCGAAAGGTCAGGTCGGCATTGAGCAAAAGAACCTGATCCTGATCGCGACCGGCCTGATGCTGCTGGTGGTGATTCCGGTCATCATCATGACCGTGGCGTTCGCCTGGAAGTACCGTGCTTCCAACAAGGCTGCCACCTACACCCCCGACTGGTCGCACTCGACCAAGATCGAACTCGCGGTGTGGATCATCCCGATCATCATCATCATCGCCCTGGGCTACGTCACCTACAAGTCGACCCACAAGCTGGACCCATACCGTCCGCTGGATTCCGACGTGAAGCCGATCCAGATCGACGTGGTCGCGCTGGACTGGAAATGGCTGTTCATCTACCCGGAACAGGGCATCGCCACCGTCAACCAGATCAACTTCCCGGCTAACGTCCCGGTGAACTTCCGCGTCACCTCCGACGCCGTGATGAACTCGTTCTTCATCCCGGGCCTGGGTGGCCAGATCTACGCGATGGCGGGCATGACCACCAAGCTGCACCTGATCGCCAACGAAAACGGCGTGTTCGACGGTATCAGCGCCAACTACAGCGGTGCTGGCTTCACCGGCATGAAATTCAAGGCCAATGCGACCTCTCAGGAAGACTTCGACAAGTGGGTCGCCGAGGTCAAGCAGTCGCCACTGAAACTGGGCAAGGCCGAATACGAAGCACTGGCCAAGCCTAGCGAATACAACCCAGTCGCGCTGTACAGCGAGGCACCTGCTGAGCTGTTCCAGACCATCGTCGACAAGTACGAAGGTATGAACCGCGGCAAGCCGGTCCACGAAGAAGCTGGCAGCAAAGACCTGGCCACAACCAAGGGTGTGGAATCGAGTATGCAACCAGCTGCCGGGGCAGAGGAGTAAGAGATGTTCGGTAAACTAAGCCTGGAGGCGATACCCTATCACGAGCCGATAGTCATGGTGACGCTTGCCATGATCGCGCTCGGCGGTATCGCTGTCGTCGGTCTTATCACCTATTTCCGCAAGTGGACCTACTTGTGGACCGAGTGGCTGACTACTGTCGACCACAAAAAGATCGGCGTGATGTACATCATCGTCGCGATGGTCATGCTGCTGCGTGGCTTTGCCGACGCCATCATGATGCGTACCCAGCTGGCTGCCGCTACCGGTGGCTCCGAAGGCTACCTGCCGCCTGAACACTATGACCAGATCTTCACCGCTCACGGTGTGATCATGATCATCTTCATGGCGATGCCGTTCTTCACCGGCCTGATGAACCTCGCGGTTCCTCTGCAGATCGGTGCACGTGACGTTGCCTTCCCGTTCCTGAACTCCCTGAGCTTCTACCTGCTGCTGGCAGGCGTGCTGCTGGTCAACATCTCGCTGGGCGTTGGTGAATTCGCCAAGACCGGCTGGGTTGCCTATCCGCCGCTCGCGGGCATTCAGTACAGCCCTGGGGTGGGTGTCGACTACTACATCTGGGCGCTACAGCTCTCAGGCTTGGGTACGACACTGACCGGCGTGAACTTCCTCGTCACCGTGATGAAGATGCGCGCACCTGGCATGAAGCTGATGGACATGCCGATCTTCACCTGGACCTGCACCTGGGCCAACGTGCTGATCGTGGCTTCGTTCCCGATCCTGACCGCTGCACTCGCACTGCTGACTGTTGACCGTTATCTGGACTTCCACATTTTCACCAACGAGCTTGGTGGGAACCCGATGATGTACGTCAACCTGTTCTGGGCGTGGGGTCACCCTGAGGTTTACATCCTGATCCTGCCGGCCTTCGGCGTGTTCTCGGAAGTGACTTCGACCTTCTCCGGCAAGCGTCTGTTCGGCCACCACTCGATGATCTATGCATCGGGCGCCATCGCCGTTCTGGGCTTCGCTGTATGGCTGCACCACTTCTTCACCATGGGTGCCGGCGCCAGCGTCAACACCTTCTTCGGCCTGGCGACGATGCTGATCTCCATTCCGACCGGTGTGAAGCTGTTCAACTGGCTGTTCACCATGTACCAGGGCCGTGTGCGCTTCACCGCACCGATGCTGTGGACCCTGGGCTTCATGATCACCTTCTCGATCGGTGGCATGACTGGCGTTCTGCTGGCTGTTCCAGGTGCTGACTTCGTGCTGCACAACAGCCTGTTCGTAATCGCTCACTTCCACAACGTGATCATTGGTGGTGCGGTATTCGGCTACATCGCCGGCTTCGCCTACTGGTGGCCAAAAGCGTTCGGCTTCAAGCTGAACGAGAAGTGGGGCAAAGCTGCCTTCTGGTTCTGGATCTCCGGCTTCTACGTTGCGTTCATGCCGCTGTACGCCCTGGGCTTCATGGGCATGACCCGTCGTCTGAACCACTCCGACAACCCACTGTGGGAACCCTACCTGTACGTAGCCGTTGTCGGCGCCGTGCTGATCCTGTTCGGTATCGCCTGCCAGCTGATCCAGATCGTCGTTTCGATCCGCGATCGCGAGCAGAACCTGGACGTGACCGGCGACCCATGGGGCGGCCGTACCCTGGAATGGTCGACCTCGTCGCCACCTCCGTTCTACAACTTCGCCCACATGCCAGAGAAAGTTGGCCTGGACTGCTGGAACGAAGCCAAGGAAGCCGGTGTTGCCTACAAGGTGCCGGGCAAGTACGAAGCGATCCACATGCCGAACAACACCGCTACCGGTCTGTTCATGGGTCTGTTCCTGACTGTCTTCGGCTTCGCTTTCATCTGGCACATCTGGTGGCTGGTTGGCGCGAGCCTGCTGGCAACCATCGCGGTCTTCGTTCGCCACGCTGCGCGTGACGACCAGGGCTACATGGTTCCGGCCGAAGAAGTGGCGCGCATCGAAGGCGAGCGTCTGAAGGCGCTGGCCAAAGCAGGTGCTCTGCCTGCCGGCGCACGTGTCGAATCGTTTGAACGGGTGTAATCAATGTCCAGTCAAGTAATCCACGGTGGCGCGCATGGTCATGACCATGCTCACGATGACCACCACCACGACTCGGGCCAGATGACCGTCCTCGGTTTCTGGCTGTACCTGATGACCGACTGCATCCTGTTTGCGTCGCTCTTCGCCACCTACGCGGTGCTGTCCGGCAGTTTTGCCGGCGGCCCGTCGGGTCACGACATCTTCCAGCTCGACTTCGTAGCTGTAGAAACGCTGTTCCTGCTGCTGTCCTCGATCACCTTCGGCTTCGCCATGCTGAAGATGTTCGACGGCAAGAAAGCGGGCGTACTGGGCTGGTTGGCTGTGACCTTCCTGTTCGGTGCAGGCTTCATCGCGATGGAAATCTATGAATTCCATCACCTGATCAGCGAAGGCTTCGGCCCGACTCGCAGTGGCTTCCTGTCGGGCTTCTTCGCCCTGGTAGGCACCCACGGTCTGCACGTGACCGCCGGCCTGATCTGGATGGCAATCATGATGTACCAGATCAACAAGCACGGCATCACGCCGACCGCCAAGACCCGCATGAGCTGCCTGAGCCTGTTCTGGCACTTCCTGGACGTGGTCTGGATCTGCGTATTCACCGTCGTCTACCTGCTGGGAGTTCTGTAATGGCTAACGCACACGACACTCATCACGAAGGTAACCACGGCAGCGTCAAGTCGTACATGATCGGCTTCATCCTGTCGATCATCCTGACCGCGATCCCGTTCGGCCTGGCCATGTCGCCAAGCCTGCCGAAGAACCTGACCGTTCTGATCATCGTGGCCATGGCTGTGATTCAGGTAGTGGTACACCTCGTGTACTTCCTGCACATGGACCGCTCGAAAGAGCAGCGTTCCAATGTGTCGACGTTCCTGTTCACCGCGATGGTAATCGCTCTGCTGGTCGGCCTGTCGCTGTGGATCATGTTCAGCATCCACTTCGAAATGATGGCCAAGTGAGGTAAGACTGCATGTCCGTAAAGCACTTTATCCAAATCACCAAACCGGGGATCATTTTCGGTAACGTGCTTTCCGTGGCAGGCGGTTTCTTCCTTGCCTCGAAGGGCCATGTGGACTTCGCCCTGTTCCTGGCGGTGGTGATCGGTACTTCGCTGGTGGTGGCGTCCGGATGCGTGTTCAACAACTGCATCGACCGTGACATCGACCACAAGATGGAGCGCACCAAGAACCGCGTCATGGTGCAGGGTGGCATGTCGCTGACCCTCGCGCTGATCTACGCCACCCTTCTCGGGGTGGCGGGCTTCAGCCTGCTGTATGTCCAGGCCAACCCGCTGTCGGCGTTCTGCGCGCTGATTGGCTTCATCGTCTACGTCGGTTTCTACAGCCTCTGGCTGAAGCGCAAGTCGGTGCACGGCACCTTGGTCGGCAGCCTGTCTGGTGCCATGCCTCCGGTGATCGGCTACTGCGCCGTGAGCAACAGCTTCGACCTGGCTGCAGTGACCCTGCTGGTGATGTTCAGCCTGTGGCAGATGCCGCACAGCTTTGCCATCGCGATCTTCCGCTTCAAGGATTACAGCGCTGCCAACATTCCGGTCCTGCCGGTGGCACGTGGTGTCCTCGCGGCGAAGAAGCAGATCGTGCTTTACGTGCTGGCGTTCCTGCTCGCCACTTTGATGCTCACCCTCGGCGGTTACGCCGGCCTCGGCTACCTGGCCGTGGCGGCAGCCATGGGCCTGTACTGGCTGTACATGGCCTGGGGTGGCTACAAAGCTGAAGACGACAGCAAGTGGGCCCGCAAGGTGTTCGGCTTCTCCATCCTCACCGTCACTGCCCTGAGCGTGATGATGGGTGTGGACAGCCAGACCGCTGCGGACGTGCTGATGACCTACGCGCGCTGATCGAGGCGAGTGCTTCACCAAAGAACCCGGCCATTGCGCCGGGTTTTTTTATGCCTGAGATTTTTGTGTTGGCTTCTTCGCGGGCGTGTCCGCGAAGAGGCTTGGCTTGAAAACATAAAACTCTGATTCTCGAACAATAAATCTGAAAAGTTCTAACAAAACAGGAAATTGTCCTTTACAGGCATCCTGTTTCGGCACTATCTTCTGATTCAGGCCGCCGCAACGGCCAGCGTCGCTCGGACGGTTCCGGGCGCTTACGTCTCCAGAGGAAACCATGGCCAATCCAGGTTCGCCGCGCCGCTTCGCGCGCATCGATCGTCTCCCCCCTTACGTCTTCAACATCACTGCCGAACTCAAGATGGCTGCCCGCCGCCGTGGCGAGGACATCATCGACCTGAGCATGGGCAACCCCGATGGCGCGACCCCGCCGCACATCGTCGAGAAGCTGGTGCAGGTCGCCCAGCGTGATGACACCCATGGCTATTCCACCTCCCGCGGTATTCCACGCCTGCGCCGGGCCATCTCCAACTGGTACAAGGAGCGCTACGAGGTCGATATCGACCCGGAAAGCGAAGCCATTGTCACCATCGGCTCGAAAGAAGGCCTGGCGCACCTGATGCTCGGCACCCTCGACCATGGTGACACCGTACTGGTGCCCAACCCGAGCTACCCGATCCACATCTACGGTGCCGTGATCGCCGGCGCCCAGGTGCGCTCGGTGCCGCTGGTGCCAGGGGTAGACTTCTTCAACGAACTGGAGCGGGCGATCCGCGAATCGATCCCCAAGCCGAAGATGATGATCCTCGGCTTCCCGTCCAACCCCACAGCCCAGTGCGTGGAGCTGGACTTCTTCGAGCGCGTGGTGGCCCTGGCCAAGCAGTACGACGTGCTGGTGGTGCACGACCTGGCCTACGCCGACATCGTCTACGACGGCTGGAAGGCCCCGTCGATCATGCAGGTACCTGGCGCCAAGGACATCGCGGTGGAGTTCTTCACCCTGTCCAAGAGCTACAACATGGCCGGCTGGCGGATCGGCTTCATGGTCGGCAACCCTGAGCTGGTCAGCGCCCTGGCACGGATCAAGAGCTACCACGACTACGGCACCTTCACCCCACTGCAGGTGGCGGCCATCGCCGCGCTGGAAGGCGACCAGCAGTGCGTGCGTGACATCGCCGAGCAGTACCGCCAGCGCCGCAACTTGCTGGTCAAGGGCCTGCATGAACTGGGCTGGATGGTCGAGAACCCCAAGGCATCGATGTACGTGTGGGCGAAGATCCCGGAGCAGTACGCGCACCTGGGTTCGCTGGAGTTTTCCAAGAAGCTGCTGGCTGATGCCAAGGTCTGCGTATCGCCGGGCATCGGTTTTGGCGACTACGGCGATGACCACGTGCGCTTCGCCCTGATCGAGAACCAGGACCGCATCCGCCAGGCGATCCGCGGTATCCGCCAGATGTTCCGGGCCGATGGCCTGACCCAGAAGTAACGCTTCACCCGGGCCCGCTCAGGCGGGCTCGGGATTGCCGGATCAACGGCAAACTATTTTTGCATTGCCCCTCTTCTCAGCCGACCTGGCTTCGATTACAAATGGCGCGCGGGCCCAGCCCCGATAACAACAACCCTCCTTCCGTGCCATCATGTCAGAATACAACCCTTGCCTTGACTGCGGCGCCTGCTGCGGGTATTTCCGTGTGTCCTTCTTCTGGGGCGAATGCCAGTCTGCCGGCGGCCTTGTGCCGGATGACCTGGTGGTACAGATCAACCCCACCCGCGTTGCCATGATCGGCACCGACGCCAAGCCTTGCCGCTGTGTGAGCCTGCAGGGCGAGATCGGTACCGAGGTGGCGTGCACCATCTACGCCAACCGTTCCAGCCCATGCCGTGAGTTCGAGGCGTCGTGGGAGGGCGGGGTGCATAACCCGAGTTGTGACGATGCGCGGGCGGCCTATGGGCTGCCGCCGTTGACGCCGCCGGGGGCCAACGAGCCGCATTGGCCGGATGATGGGGCCGAGGTGGCCTGAGACATCAGCTGTAAGAAATGTCTGAATCTGAAACCAAATGCTTCAGCAGGGTGGGGGTGGCGATTTATCCTACGGCCTCTGTCGGATGCCGTCTGATAGGCAGGGAACTGCTTCAGCGATAACTTCATGGCTCGCCCACATTGGCGAGCGAGTGTGAGAACTCGTTGTTGGTAGACGGCCATTTTTATGGCAGCTGTGCGCGTGCAGGCTTCGGTCTGACCGTGATGTCTCCAACACGGGCTTCTCACCTCGCGCACGGCTGCCACCCTAATCTGTGAGAAGGATTGAGGCGGTTGCTTCCATTTAAGCCATTGGAGACAACCATGAAAAAGTTGGTACCTGATCCACCTCCTTCTTTTCCTATCCCCTACATTTCAATTATTTCCGACCTGTCCCTCGAAGATGCCAAGCCCCACGCCGCCGTGCTCATGGATGCCCTTTCCAACACCATCCAGCTCTATCTGAAAACCGAAGATAAAGAGCAGCGCAAAGTCGTGCAGGAAAACCTCGCCATCCTCACCGAACTGCTCCGAGCGCTGTTCGCTCATATGGCGAAGCTCGAGGTGGCCCATGACTGATGAGCTGAAGTCCCGAACCACGGCAGGCAAGGAGACCTTTCTCGACCTGTACGCCATCCAGCCCGGTATCCCGCTCGATCATGCCTTTGATGAGCTGTCGGTGTTGCTGGGGTGTATTCGCCACCTGAGCGAAGAGGCCGAGATGGAGAGCAACCTGATCGCGGGCAGTGCGACGCGGATTCTCAGTGCCATGGCCAAGGCGCTGATAAATGACATGGAAATGGGCCTGAACCGCAGCGCCTGATAGTTTTTGGGGCCGCTTTGCGGCCCATCGCCGGCAAGCGCGGCTCCCACAGGTACAGCGCAAGCCTCGGCCCTGTGACACTCCTGTCGGAGCCGCGCTTGCCGGCGATGGGCTGCAAAGCAGCCCCGGGATGCTTGAACCGGTCACATGACGTTAAACTGTCATCTCCCCAGCAATGGACAGGAGATCCGGCGTGACCCCACCCCGCAGTTTCCCGACTGACCTCTGCCTCGACAGCCCGCGCCTGCAGCTGCGGCCGATGCGCCACGCTGACGCTGTGCAGTGGCTGACGATCATGGCCGACCCCGAGGTCATGCGTTACTGGCACCATGCACCCTGGCAAGACCTGGCCGAAGCCGAAAGCGCCCTGGCCGCCGACCGCGAAGCCTATACCAATGGCGACCAGCTCAAGCTGGGCATGTACCGCCGCGACAATGGCGAACTGATCGGCATGGTCCAGCTGTTCAACATCGACGATGTCTCGCGCCGTGGCGAGATCGGCTACTGCCTGGCCAGCGCGGTGCAGGGCAGGGGCTACATGGACGAAGCGCTGACCTGCTTCATCGACTACATCGCCCATACCCTGCACATGCGCCGTCTGGAAGGCGAGATCGACCCACGCAACCAAGGCTCGGCCCGCACCCTCGAACGCCAGGGCTTCGTGCTCGAAGGCACGCTGCGGGCGCGCTGGTGCGTGGCGGGCGAGCTGACCGATTCGGGCATCTACGGCCTGCTGCTGGAGCCGCCAGTCGCATGACCCTGAGCGCCCGCTTACCGGCCTTCTACCTGACCCTGAGCCTTGCCCTTTACCTGCTCAGCCTGGCCTTCGACGGCGCCCAGTTGAGCGCAGGCCGGCATATGCCGGCACTGCAGATGTTCCTGTATGGGCCCTGGGGCATCCCCTTCGGGATGTTCCAGTGGTTCGCCAACCCGCTGCTGGCGGTCGCGATTCTTTGCCATCGACGCTTTCGTCGGCTGGCGTTGCTGCTTGGGCTGGGCGCGTTGTACCTGGCCGCCACCAGCTTCGGTATCGAACGCCTGCCAGACAACATCAGCTATGAATTCACCAACCGTACCGGTTTCGGCGCGGGCTTCTACCTGTGGCTAGCAGCGATCGCAGTGTTCTGCGTGGGCCAGGCCTGGCAGTGCTGGACCGCGCGCAGCAGTGACGATGTGCCGGGCTGGAACTGGCTGGATGTCGCCCTGATCGCGGCGCTGGCCGTGGCCGCTTATGCGGCGACCCAGATGCCAGCGCTGCAATTCGAGCCGGGCAAGGTGCTGATGCCGCCAGAGCCGGTACAAACGCTATGAAGGGATTTGCGATGAACAAGCGATACCTGATGCTACTGGCCTTCGTTGCGCCGGTGGCGCTGGCCGATGACAACTCGCCGGCCTACAGCCAGTGCATGGACAAAGCCTCCAGCACGGTGGCCATGAGCAGTTGCATCCAGGCAGAGACCCAACTTCAGGACCAGCGCCTGAACCGGGTTTACAAGCAGCTGACGAGCAAGCTTGAATCGGGGCCGCAGAAGAGCCTGCGCGATGTGCAGCGGCAGTGGATCGCCTACCGCGATGCCAACTGCAGGTTCCACATACAGGCCAGTGGCGGGACCATGGCGCAGCTCGAAGGCGGCATGTGTGTGCTGGACATGACCCGCGAGCGAGCGGCGGAGCTGGAGCGGGTGCTCAGCCCCGGGCAGTGACCTTGCCTGAGGCTAGCTCCCACAGGAGGGGCGCGCCTCGATCAACGTCGAGCGCGGGCCTTGAGGTATTCGCGCACTTCCACGCCATCCCCGGCAAACTCGATCCGCTCGGCCTTGGCTTCACGCTGGTAGGCGTACATCGGGTCGTAGTATTCCTTGAGCAGCCCTTCGATCCAGCCCCGGTGCAGGTCCACCGCGCCACTGCGCAGTTGCTCGTCCAACGCCTCGTTCAACATGGCTGACAAGCGCTGGAAGCGCTCTCCACCAAGACGCTTGTGGATGTTGCCCATGCTCTGCAGCATGCGCCCGGCAAACTTCAGCCGACCGCCTTCCTCGCCATGCACATCAACGAACTCGGCGCACAGGTTGATCACGTAATCGCGCAAGATACGCTCTACGCGGTTCTCGAAACTGTCCTCCAGCCACACCATCGGGTACTGCTGCATGCCCTGGTACAGCTCCAGCGGCACCGAGCAACTGCCGACGATGCGGCCTTCATCTTCCAGCACGAACTGTTCGATGCCCCGGGCACGCTTCTTCAGCACGTCGACGGCCAGCTTGTTCTCGAAGTCGATCTGCGCCGGCTGGCCGGTGGCGCGTTTGCCGAAGCTGGAGCCGCGGTGGTTAGCGTGGCCTTCGAGGTCGAGCACGTTGTTCAGCTGGTGCAGCACGTCGGTCTTGCCGGTGCCGGTGAGGCCGCCTACCAGCACGAAATCGCATTGCTCCACGGCCTGCTGGGTGGTTTCCAGCAGGAAGGTGCGCATGGCCTTGTAGCCGCCCTTGATGCGGGGGTAGTCGATGCCGGCCTCGTCGCGCAGCCACTGCTGCACGATCAGCGAGCGCAGGCCGCCACGGGCGCAGTACAGGTAGCCATCAGGGTGGGCCTTGGCGAAGCTGGCCCAGGCATGCAGGCGCTCGCGCTTGGTCGCGCCGCTGACCAGCTGGTGGCCGAGGGTGATGGCAGCGGCCTGGCCCTGCTGCTTGTAGCAGGTGCCGACCTTCTGCCGCTCCTGGTCCGTCATCAGCGGCAGGTTGACGGTGCCGGGGAAGGCACCTTTGACGAATTCGATCGGCGCGCGCATGTCCATCATCGGTGCGTCGTCGAGGAACAGTTGGCGCAAGTCGGTGCAGTCGGGGCGCATCAGTTCACCTCGACCGCATGGCTCTGTCGCTCGACCAGCAGGCCGATCGGCGACAGGTTGAGCCCCAGTTCGCCTGCCACTGCCAGGAACTCGGCCTCGCCTTCGGGGGTGACGGCAACCAGCAGGCCGCCGCTGGTCTGCGGGTCGCACAGCAGGTGCTTCTGCTCGTCGGTCAGCGCGCCGAGCTTGTGCCCGTAGCTGTCGTAGTTGCGCAGTGTGCCGCCAGGAATGCAGCCTTCGGCAAGGTAATGGTCGACGCTCGGCAGGCGTGGCACGGCGGCGTAGTTAAGTTCCGCCGTCAGGCCGCTGCCTTCTGCCAGCTCCACCAGGTGGCCGAGCAGGCCGAAGCCGGTGACGTCGGTCATTGCCTTGACCCCATCGAGCTTGCCAAAGCGGCTGCCCGGGGTATTCAGCGTGCACATCCAGTCGCGTGCCAGGCCCTGGTCCTGCTCGCGCAGCTTGGCCTTCTTCTCGGCGGTGGTGAGGATGCCGATGCCCAGTGGCTTGGTCAGGTACAGGCGGCAGCCTGCAGTGGCGGTGTCGTTGCGTTTGAGGTGGTGCTTGCTGACCACGCCGGTGACCGCCAGGCCGAAGATTGGCTCGGGGGCGTCGATGGAGTGGCCGCCAGCCAGCGGGATGCCGGCTTCGGCGCACACGGCGCGGCCGCCGCGGATCACTTCGCGGGCGACTTCCGGTGGCAGCACGTTGACCGGCCAGCCGAGGATGGCGATGGCCATCAGCGGGTCGCCGCCCATGGCGTAGATATCGCTGATGGCATTGGTGGCGGCGATGCGCCCGAAGTCGTACGGGTCGTCGACGATCGGCATGAAGAAATCGGTGGTCGATACCACCCCGCGCTCGTCATCCAGGGCATACACGGCGGCGTCGTCACGTGAGGCATTGCCGACCCACAACTTCGGGTCCAGGGCCTGGGCGCCGCTCTCGGCGAGGATCACATCCAGCACCTTGGGGGAGATCTTGCAGCCACAGCCGGCACCGTGGCTGTACTGGGTGAGGCGAATCGGCTCGCTCATGTGTACCTCGCAAAGGGGTCAATTTGTTGCGCCGATTGTAGCAAAGCTGGCCTTTGTGCCTGCGCCTCTTATACTTCCCACGGTCGGCGCGCATGCCGGCCTTTGACTGCAATTGACCCGGAGAACTCCCATGCTCAAACGCCCCCTGGCGCTCGCCGCCGGCCTCGTGCTGTCCTGCTGTGCCGTAGTTGCCCAGGCAGCCGATACCTTGCGGGTCAGTGCCATCCCCGACGAAGCGCCGACCGAACTGCTGCGCAAGTTCGAGCCACTGGGCCAGTACCTGTCCAAGCAACTGGGCATGGACGTGAAGTTCGTTCCGGTTGCCGACTACCCGGCGGTGGTCGAGTCGCTGGCCAGCAACCGCCTGGACATGGCCTGGCTGGGTGGTTTCACTTTCGTCCAGGTGCACCTGAAGGACCCGACCGCCACGCCGCTGGTGCAGCGTGAGCAGGACGCCCAGTTCACCTCCAAGTTCATCACCGCCAACCCGGCCGTGAAGAGCCTGGCCGACCTCAAGGGCAAGTCGTTCGCCTTCGGTTCGATCTCGTCCACCTCGGGCAGCCTGATGCCGCGCTACTTCATGCTCAAGGAAGACAACATCAAGCCTGAGAGCTACTTCAGCCGTGTGGCCTATTCCGGTGCCCATGACGCGACCGTAGCCTGGGTGCAGGCGGGCAAGGTCGACGGCGGCGTGCTCAATGCCAGCGTCTGGCAAAAGCTGGTCGATGCCGGCAAGGTCGATACCAGCAAGGTCAAGGTGTTCGCCACCACGCCGGCCTACTACGACTATAACTGGACCGTGCGCGGCAACATGGACCCGGCGCTGAAAGAGAAAATCAAGAAGGCCTTCCTCGACCTCGACCCGGCCAACCCGGAGCACAAGGCGATCCTCGACCTGCAGGCGGCCAGCCGCTTCATCGAGACCAAGCCTGAAAACTATGCGGGCACCGAGCAAGCTGCACGTGAGGCCGGCCTGCTCAAGTGACTATTCATGTACACGGCGCCGGCCTGCGCCACGGCCAGGTCCGCGCGCTCGATGCTGTCAGCCTGAGCATCGCCAAGGGTGAGCGGGTGGCGATCATCGGCCCCTCGGGGGCCGGCAAGTCCAGCCTGCTGCACCTGATGGCCACCGCCGTGCAGCCCAGCAGCGGGCACCTGGAACTGTTTGGTGAGCAGCCCTGGGCGCTGTCTGCCGGGGCGCGCCAGCGCCTGCGTGCACGGATTGGCCTGGTGCACCAGGCACCGCCGCTGCCGCCACGCCAGCGTGTGGTGACGGCAGTACTGGCGGGGCGCCTGGGGCAGTGGGGCCTGCTGCGTGGCCTGCTCAACCTGGTGTATCCGACCGATGTGCCGGGGGCGCGTCAGGCCTTGGCCGAGTTGGGCCTGGCCGACAAGCTGTTCGTTCAGTGCGGGCAGTTGTCCGGCGGGCAGTTGCAGCGGGTCGGCATCGCCCGGGCGTTGTATCAGCGGCCGGAAGTGCTGCTGACCGACGAGCCAGTGTCGGCCATGGACCCGGTGCTGGCCGATCACAGCCTGGCATTGCTCAATCGCCATGCCCAGGCCAATGGCGTGACCCTGGTGGCCAGCCTGCATGCAGTGGACCTGGCGCTGGCGCATTTCCCACGGGTGATCGGCATTCGTGAAGGGCAGGTGGCGTTCGACTGCCCGGCCGAGGCGGTGACCACGCAATTGCTGGATGCGCTGTACGCCAACGAGCAACTAGGCTCGCCCGCGCAAGCCCAGGGGCCGACCCTGACCGTGCAGATTCCACGATGCTGAAGGCCGACGCCCGCGACCCGGCTGCGTTGCCGCGTTTGTTGCTGACTTTGCTGGCGTTGACCGTGCTGTGGCCTGGGCTGCAATTGAGCGAACTGAACCCAGGCGTCTTGCTGCAGGCGGAGAACCGGCAGCAGATCGCCAGCTTCACCAGCGCCTTCTGGCCGCCGGCGCATGATGCCGAATTCCTCAAGTTACTCTACGAATCCACCTTGCAGACCTTGGCCGTGGCGACTGCCGGCATGGCCCTGGCGCTGTTGCTGGCGGTGCCGACCAGCCTGCTGGCCAGCCGTGCACTGTCACTGCGCGCCGCCTCCCGGGGTGGCCGGGCCGGGCCGTGGTCGCGCTTGTTGCGCCTGCCTGTGCGCGGCTTGCTGATTTTCCTGCGCAGCGTGCCGGAGATCGTCTGGGCGCTGTTGTTCGTGCGGGCCGTAGGCCTGGGGCCGACGGCCGGGGTGCTGGCCATCGCCATCACCTACAGCGGCATGCTCGGCAAGGTCTATGCGGAAATCTTCGAATCGGTCGACCAGCGCCCGGCGCATGCCTTGTTGCAGGCTGGCAGCGGCCGATTGACGGCGTTCTTCTACGGCATCCTGCCCAGTGCGTCGGCGGAAGTGGTGTCGTACACCGTCTATCGCTGGGAATGCGCCGTGCGCGCGTCGGTGGTGATGGGCTTTGTCGGGGCTGGCGGGCTGGGGCAGCAAATCGACCTGTCGATGCGCATGTTCGCCGGGGGCGAGGTGGCGAGCATGCTGCTGGCGTTCCTCGGCCTGGTGCTGCTGGCTGACCTGCTCAGCCGCTTCCTGCGCGGGAGGCTGGCATGAACCGGGTGATCAACCTGCTGGTGATCGTTGCCATCGGGGTAGCGGTGGTGGCGTCGTTCGGTTATCTGCAACTGGACCTGCATGCCTTGGTGGGTGATGGCGGGTTGGGGCAGATGGGCGAGTATGCAGCTCGCTTCCTGCACCCGGACTGGTCCGGCGAGCACTTGCAGGCTGTAGGGCGGGGTGCCATGGAGACCCTGGCCATGTCCGGGCTGGGCACCTTGCTGGCGATGGTCCTCGGCATGCTGCTGGCCTTGCCGGCGGCGGGGCGCTTCGGTTGGCCGCTGCAATCGCTGGCGCGGTTGCTGCTCAATGCCTTGAGGGCCATTCCGGAGTTGGTGTGGGCCGCCTTGACGGTGCTGGCGGCGGGTCTTGGGCCCAATGCCGGTACCTTGGCCCTGGCGCTGCACACATCCGGCGTGTTGGGGCGCTTGTTCGCCGAAGCGCTGGAGAATGCGCCGGTAGAACCTGCCGCTGCGATTCGCTTGCAGGGTGGTGGCCAAGTGGCGGCGTTCTGTTTCGGGACCTTGCCGAACCTGTGGCCGCAGCTGCTCGCTTACAGCCTGTACCGCTGGGAGAACAACATTCGCATGGCCAGTGTGTTGGGGTTTGTCGGAGCAGGGGGGCTGGGGCAGATGCTCTACACCACCCTGAGCCTGTTCCAGGAGGCCCAGGCGAGTACGGTGATCATGGCGATGTTGCTGCTGGTGTTGCTGGTGGATGCCTTCAGTGATGTGTTGCGCCAGCGGTATGTGCGGGCCTGACCGATAGCCGGGGCTGCAAAGCAGCCCCATTCACGAGACCAACTCCCCACACTGAGCTTCCCGCTGCATCGATTCCAGATTCCGCTCGATGGTCTCGCAGATGGTATCCATCTGGATCTGATGCTCACTGAAGCGAAACGGACTCTGCAGATCAGTCCCGATCCGCTCGATCGCCAGCAGCATGAACCCAACCACTGTCGACGCCAGTGGCGTGAACCAGCCCAGCGATTCCACCAGGCCCACCGGTACGATCAGGCAGAACAGGGTGATGAACAGCCGTGGAAAGTACACGTAGGGGTAGGGCAGCGGTGTATTGGCGATCCGCTCCATGCCGCCCTGGGCATTGGACAGGTCCACCAACGTCGACTCCAGCCGCGCCAGGCGAATGCTGTCCAGCCGCCCGGCCTGGTATTCCCGTGCCAGCAACGCCGCCGAGCCGCTGAGAATATCGTTGGCGAAGTTGTTCGAACGGTTGCGCCGCTCGAACTCCCCCGGCGGGATGAATGCCATCAGTTCGTCCGGGCAGGCCTCACCCTTCAGGTGCGCCGCCAGGCAGTTCACATAGGCGATGTGCCGGCGCAGCAGGGTCGCCTTGACCGGGTTCAGTCCATCCTCGCTGTCATCGATCAGTGTCAGCGTCTGCCGGGCGAAGCTGCGCGAACCGTTCACCAACGCTCCCCATAAAGTTCGCGCTTCCCACCAGCGGTTGTAGGCGCTGCTGTTGCGAAAGCTCACCAGCACCACCAGCGCCGAACCCAGCAAGGTCAGTGGAATCAACGGCAGGGTGAACTTGCTGTTGAAGAACAGCATGAAGTCGATGGTGACCAGTACGTCCCAGAGCAGCAGCCAGAACAGCGACCAGCCGATGTAGCCGAACGTCTTGACGATCAGGCGGTACTTGCGGGCGATGACGTCTTTCACACGAGCTGCCTCGAAAAGCCGGGGATGCAGGATGGGACGTCGAAGGGCGGGTATGGTTCGGTGCTGTTCGTCCTGAGGTGTTACTGAAGGTGTTGTTTAAAAGCGGGAAGCGGACTACACGGCTTTCAGAAGCCGCTGGCTAGGGTATCGATAAAAGAACTGGCACTGTCGATGCTTCTTCATTTCGCGCATTTATGCAGAGGTTCTGATGAAGCGAAATCCGATTCCTTTCGACATGGCAACACTCCTGGATTGCGAAGAAGCAATCGAGGAGTATCTGATGCAGGTGATGAGCGATGGCAACTCTGCCGAGCTCGCCCGGGCGCGACTTGACGTCGACAGGGCCCGGACGCGCAGTGCCCTGATCAACGAAGCTGCTGTTTCATCTGCACCAAGGCCACCCGCCTGCCATCCTGAGCCTGCCGCTCCTCGATGCCAAACGGCACGAAGCCAAGCTGTGGATAAAGCAGCAAGCCTGCGGTGTTGTGGTTGAAGCACGACACCCAGACCTCCCGCGCCGCGAACTGCTCGCGGGCCAGCTCGATCATGCACTGCACTAGGTAACGTGCCACGCCCTGACCGCGAACGGCGGGGGCCACCACTACGTTGCCGAGGGCGCATACACCACCGTGCTCGGCCTTGTAGAAGTTGGCGAAACCGAGCACCAGGCCGTCGCCTTCGACCACGGTCGAACCGTTGCGTTGGGCGATGGCGTCGCTCAGTTGCGCGGGGGTGAGCGGGTAGATGGCTTTGGGGAACATGTAGTACAGCTCGTCCGGGCCCTGAGGGAAGCAGCAGATGGCCGGGATGTCACTGGCGTGAACGGGGCGGTGGGCAAGGTGCATGGCAGGTCCTTTTGCGTGAATGTGCCGGGCACATCAACAGTATCGACTGCAACCGTATCATGTTGGCCCGCAGCGGTGGATCAAGGCTTGCCGGCTACTGCCACATAGCCCTTGATCGCAGCAGGCGCGCCGTGTGGCTTGCCCTTGTGCGCCAGGTACTGGAAGCGCCGCCATTCCTTGTCGATCTCGCTGTACGACATGAACACACTGACCCGTGCCTTGTCGGCCAGGTCCGGGCGGTTGCGGGCATCGATCCCGTCCTTGGCGATGAAGGCGACATTCATTCCGACCACCTTGCCGTCATCGGCGAACACAGGGCCGCCTGACATGCCCTTGGTGATTGGGCCATCATGCACCGCGTAGAAAACACTTCCCGGCGTGCCTTCGAGGCGCACCAACGAGTCGAGCGTGTGACCCTTGCCCTGCACTGGCATCATCAAGCTGTTGAAGCCGACCGCAGTCACCGACTCGCCCGGCACGAACTGGCGCCACTGCGGCACCTTGCCGGCCTTGTGCTTGAAAAACACCACATCACCCAGCCCTTCATGCACCACGTTGCGCAGGAACGGAGTGTGCTTGGCAGTGACGGCGTAGTCTTCGTTCCACTGGATGGCACTGGCCATCAGCAGCATCGGGAGGGGGGCACCGGAAGTGACGACAAAAGCCTGGTCGTAAACGGGGTCTGAAACGTATGCGGTTGGCATTCCATTGCACCCACTCAGCAGCATCATTGCTGCCAGACAGGGCGCGGTTTTGTTCATGGGGCACGCAGTGATCAAGGATGAAGGGGATGTCACTATGGCCAAGTGACATTACGGTATCAATACTTTTGGCATATCACCGACGAGTGACAGCTTATGGCCATCACTGGGGTGGCGGCCAATTGATTTGCTGGATGCCTGGAGGGGCTGAAGCCGTTGGGGTGGCGTCAAAAGGGCGGGGCTTTTGGCTTGTCAGGACGAATGAGTTGAGTTGAGCTCGATTTAGCTCATGACTTGGATCGATGCAGGTCGTCCATTCTGAAGTTGTTTGAACGCCCCACAGCCAGCCACACGGGTGTGTAATCTGCTGTGGAGTGATCACGGTACCAGGTGAGATCTCAAAGGCCGGGTTGGTCGTTGTGCAGCGTGATCACGCTGTAGGCAAATTCGTTGTCCTTTTTGGACTTCCCTTTGGTTGAGTCGGCCACCTGAACTCTGTCGTCGTCATGCACGACCAGTATCTGGCTGTCGCTAAGTACTTCGACGCCCTCCGGCTTGTTATCGAACCAAAGTGGCCGTCCATCAGGGTCGAGGAACGGCTCAGGCATGCCTGCCTTGTCTTGGGAAAGTAAGGACATCGGTAAACTCCACAGGTAGCCCCCGATCTTGTCGCCATCCTCATGGCTGGTGGTCGCCAGCAGACGCTTGTTGTAAGGGTCATACTCCAGCCCCGAGAGACCAAGCGGGCGGTCGTCCCCTGGCACTTTCGGGGTGAATTGATATGCCACTTGGAAGTCGCCGTCCAGCACGATTTGACCCTTGGTCATTTTGATCGGCGTTTGCAGGATGATGAACGCTGGCTTGGCGGCATGGTAATCAGCGCCCAGTCGGCGGATGCCCAAGAGCAGCCTGTTGCCCGGAACCACTGCGATGCCTTCTACCTGAAAGAAGGATTCGCCAAGCACTGCGCCGATCTGCTGATGAAGCGCGTTCGGATCACCCAGAACATTGATGGACTCGGGGTTATCCACAGGCCAGTAGAGCACTGTGCTGGATGCCGGGTTGATTGCCCTGGTAAAGGCATTAGTAGCGATTGCATAGGAGGCGTCACCGAAGGTGACCTTTGTCAGGCCCTCCAGCTTATCTGCGGTTTCTATCGGCTCGCCTTGTAGATAGGTCAGTGATTTGAAGTTGAATGGGGGCTTCGGCGAGCCTTGAAAATTAATTGAGAACAGGGAAGAAGTGCCTTCGCCCGGAATGGGCTTGTCATTGGCAAGGTACAGTTGCTGGCCAATTTTCACGACGGCGGATATCTCGCAGTTCACGTCTTTGTGGCTGCGGTGGGCAGCATCGAGACAGCGGCCGGTAAAGTGCTGTACGGAACTGGACTGAATCGACGGTGCCGCATGGGTCGATGCAGCGACCAGCAGGGTCGAGGCGAGCAAGGCGAAACACAGGTTCTTCTTCATGGCGAGACTCCATGCATAAGCGGTAATGGAGGAGTCAGGTTATGGAACAGAGCGCAGCAAGGGGATTGGGAGCTTTTGCCAGGCGCAAGCCAAATTTCAGGCACAAAAAAACCGACCATAAGGTCGGTTTTTTCTGGATCTTGGTGCCCCGAGGGAGACTCGAACTCCCACTCCTTTCGAAAACGGATTTTGAATCCGCCGCGTCTACCAATTCCGCCATCAGGGCTTAGGCGCCGCAGTATAGAGAGGTCGTCCAAGCCGGTCAATCGGCTTTCATGGTCAATTTTCACACATTGGGCTAAACTTCCCGGCCCTGTCGAACCCGAACATCATCATGCGCGTCGCCGATTTTTCTTTCGAACTCCCCGATTCCCTGATCGCCCGCCACCCTCTGGCCGAGCGCCATGGCAGCCGTCTGCTGGTCCTCGATGGGCCGAGCGGGGCGTTGGCGCACCAGCAATTCCCCGATCTGCTCGACTATCTGCGGCCGGGCGACCTGATGGTATTCAACAACACCCGGGTGATTCCGGCGCGGCTGTTTGGCCAGAAAGCCTCCGGCGGCAAGCTGGAAGTGCTGGTCGAGCGCGTGCTCGACAGCCACCGCGTGCTGGCCCATGTGCGTGCCAGCAAGGCGCCGAAGGAAGGTGCAGTGATCCTCATCGATGGCGGTGGCGAGGCCGAGATGGTCGCCCGTCACGACACGCTGTTCGAGTTGCGCTTCACCGAAGAGGTGCTGCCGCTGCTCGATCGCGTCGGCCACATGCCGTTGCCGCCATACATCGACCGCCCCGATGAAGGCGCTGACCGTGAGCGCTACCAGACCGTGTATGCCGAACGCGCGGGTGCGGTTGCTGCGCCGACTGCGGGCCTGCACTTCGACGGAGCGCTGCTGGAAAAGATCGCCGCCAAGGGCGTCGAGCGCGCCTTCGTCACCCTGCACGTGGGCGCCGGCACCTTCCAGCCGGTGCGGGTCGACAAGATCGAAGACCACCACATGCACAAAGAGTGGCTCGAAGTGAGCCAGGATGTGGTCGACGCCATCGAGGCCTGCCGCGCCCGTGGCGGTCGGGTGATCGCGGTCGGTACCACCAGCGTGCGCTCGCTGGAGAGCGCGGCGCGTGATGGCGTGCTCAAGGCCTTCAGCGGTGACACCGACATCTTCATCTATCCGGGCCGGCCCTTCCATGTGGTCGATTGCCTGGTCACCAACTTCCACCTGCCGGAGTCCACGCTGCTGATGCTGGTCTCGGCCTTCGCCGGTTACCCCGAGACCATGGCTGCCTACGCGGCGGCGGTCGACAACGGATACCGCTTCTTCAGTTACGGTGATGCCATGTTCATCACCCGCAATCCGGCGCCACGCGGCCCAGAGGATCAAGCATGAGTCGCACCTGTCGAATGTCGTTCGAACTGCTGGCCACCGACGGCAAGGCCCGTCGCGGCCGGCTGACCTTCCCCCGTGGCACGGTCGAGACCCCGGCGTTCATGCCGGTGGGCACCTATGGCACGGTCAAGGGCATGCTGCCGCGTGACATCGAGGCCATCGGCGCCGAGATCATCCTCGGCAACACCTTCCACCTGTGGCTGCGCCCGGGTACCGAGGTGATCAAGAAGCACAACGGCCTGCATGACTTCATGCAGTGGAAAGGCCCTATCCTCACCGATTCTGGTGGATTTCAGGTGTTCAGCCTGGGCGCCATGCGCAAGATCAAGGAGGAGGGTGTCACCTTCGCCTCGCCTGTCGATGGCTCCAAGGTGTTCATGGGCCCGGAAGAGTCCATGCAGGTGCAGCGCGACCTGGGCTCGGACATCGTGATGATCTTCGACGAGTGCACGCCGTACCCGGCCGAGCACGACGTGGCGCGCACCTCCATGGAGCTGTCGCTGCGTTGGGCCCAGCGCTCGAAGAATGCCCACGGCGACAGCACCGCAGCGTTGTTCGGCATTGTCCAGGGTGGCATGTACCAGGACTTGCGCATGCGCTCGCTGGAGGCGCTGGTCAATATCGACTTCGACGGCCTGGCCATCGGCGGCCTGTCGGTCGGCGAACCGAAGCACGAAATGATCAAGGTCCTGGATTACCTGCCGGACCAGATGCCGGCTGACAAACCTCGTTACCTTATGGGGGTAGGCAAACCGGAAGATCTGGTTGAGGGTGTGCGCCGCGGCGTCGACATGTTCGACTGCGTGATGCCCACGCGCAACGCGCGCAACGGCCACCTGTTCGTCGATACAGGGGTGATCAAGATCCGCAACGCGTTCCATCGCCACGATGATTCGCCGCTGGATCCGACCTGTGACTGCTATACCTGCACCAACTTCTCCCGTGCTTATCTGCATCATCTGGACAAGTGCGGCGAAATGCTGAGCAGCATGCTGAATACCATCCACAACTTGCGCCATTACCAGCGCTTGATGGCCGGTTTACGCGAGGCTATTCAACAGGGTAAATTGGCCGCCTTTGTCGACGCCTTCTACGCCAAACGCGGGCTGCCTGTGCCGCCTTTGGACTGACTGTTCGCATCCATTATTAGAAAATTACATTAGGAGTGCCCAATGAGCTTCTTGATCCCCGCCGCTTACGCGGACGCTGCAGCACCCGCCGCCGGCCCAGCCGGTACCGGTTTCGAGTGGATTTTCCTGGTCGGTTTCCTGGTCATCTTCTACCTGATGATCTGGCGCCCGCAGTCCAAGCGCGCCAAAGAGCAGAAGAACCTACTGAGCAACTTGCAGAAAGGTGACGAAGTTGTCACCAACGGCGGCATCGCCGGCAAGATCGTCAAGGTTTCCGATGACTTCGTGGTCCTGGAAGTTTCCGACACCGTCGAGCTGAAGTTCCAGAAGGGTGCCATCGCGGCCACCCTGCCAAAAGGTACGCTCAAGGCTATCTGAGTTACCGGTTTCATTTTTCCAGTCGGGGCGCGCAAAGCGCCCCGCGTCTTGAACGGGCGGCGTGATGCTGAACAAATACCCTCTGTGGAAATACGCACTGATCCTGGTGGTACTGGCGATCGGTTTCATTTATTCCGCTCCCAACCTCTACCCGGATGATCCGGCGGTGCAGATCAGCGGTGCCAGTTCGGCGCTGCAAGTCAACCAGGCCGACCTCGACCGCGTCAGCAAGGCGCTGGGCGATGCCGGTATCACCGTCAAGGGCGCAAGCCTGGGTGAGAAGGGCAGTGGGCTGATTCGCCTGACCAACCAGGAAGATCAACTGCCAGCCAAGGATGTAGTGCGCAAGGCACTGGGCGATGATTACGTCGTGGCCCTGAACCTGGCCCAGACTACCCCGCAATGGCTGCGCAACCTGGGTGCAAGCCCGATGAAGCTGGGCCTGGACCTGTCCGGTGGTGTGCACTTCCTGCTGGAAGTGGACATGGACAAGGCCATGAGCGCCCGCATGAAAGTCTACGAAGGCGAGGTCAAGACCTTGCTGCGCAAAGAGCGCATCCGCTACCGCAGCCTGCCGCAGCAGGATGGCGGTGTAATGCTGGGCTTCACTGACGATGCTACCCGCGAACAGGCACGTGCCCTGATCCGCAAGAATTTCAATGATTTCGACCTGACCACCACCGAGCGCAACGAGCTCGCCGTGCTGCGTCTGGCGCTGACCCAGGCGAAAGTCGCCGAGATCCGCGAATACTCGATCAAGCAGAACCTCACCACCGTCCGCAACCGTGTGAACGAGCTGGGCGTGGCCGAGCCGCTGGTACAGCGCCAGGGCGCCAACCGCATCGTGGTCGAGCTGCCGGGCGTGCAGGACACTGCCGAAGCCAAGCGTATCCTCGGCAAGACCGCCAACCTGGAGTTCCGCTTCGGTGCCGAGCCGGGTGCTTCCAAGGCCACTACCGAGGTCTTCGAGTTCCGCGAGGGCAACCGTTCGGCTGCTGTCGAGCGTGGCCTGATCATCACCGGTGACCAGGTCACCGATGCCCAGGCCAGCTTCGACGAGCACGGCCGCCCGCAGGTTAACATCCGCCTGGATGGCCACGGTGGCGAGCTGATGAGCCGTGCGACCCGCAGCAACGTTGGGCGCAGTATGGCGGTGATCTTCATCGAGCAGAAGCCGGTCACCCGCTACGTCAAGCAGACTGTCGATGGCGTCGAGAAGGACGTTGCCGTACAGAGCTTCCAGGAAGAGAAGAAGATCATCAGCCTGGCGACCATCCAGTCGCCGCTGGGCAGCCAGTTCCGCATTACCGGCCTCAACGGCCAGGGTGAATCCTCGGAGCTGGCCCTGCTGCTGCGTGCCGGTGGTCTGGCCGCGCCGATGTACTTCGCCGAAGAACGTACCATTGGCCCAAGCCTGGGTGCCGACAACATCACCAAGGGTATCGATGCGTCGCTGTGGGGCATGCTGTTCGTCTCGCTGTTCATCATCGCCATCTACCGCGGCTTCGGCGTGATCGCCACCGTCGCCCTGGCGGGCAACATGGTGCTGCTGCTGGCGCTGATGTCGCTGCTGGGTGCGACCCTGACCCTGCCTGGTATCGCCGGTATCGTGTTGACCATGGGTATGGCGGTGGACGCCAACGTGCTGATCTTCTCGCGTATCCGCGAAGAACTGAATGCCGGCATGTCGGTGCAGCGCGCCATCCACGAAGGTTTCAACCGCGCCTATACCGCGATCATCGACGCCAACCTGACCAGCCTGCTGGTCGGCGGCATCCTGTTCGCCATGGGTACCGGCCCGGTCAAGGGCTTTGCGGTCACCATGTCCCTCGGGATTTTCACCTCGATGTTCACCGCCGTCATGGTGACCCGCGCAATGGTCAACCTGACTTGCGGCGGGCGTGACATCAAGAAGCTGTGGGTTTGAGGGAGCTGCGATGAAAACCATCAACTTCATGGGCGTGCGCAATGTCGCGTTCGCCATTACCGTGCTCCTCACCGTGCTGGCGCTGTTCAGCTGGTGGCAGAAGGGCCTGAATTTCGGCCTGGACTTCACCGGCGGTACGCTGATCGAGCTGACCTACGAGCGCCCGGCCGACCTCAAGGCGGTGCGTGCCGAGCTGGTCGATTCCGGCTTCCACGAGGCCGTGGTGCAGAGCTTTGGCGCCACTACCGACCTGCTGGTGCGCATGCCGGGCGATGACCCGCAGCTGGGTGCCAAGGTGGGCGCGGCCCTGCAGAAGGCTGGCGGCGACAACCCAGCCACCCTCAAGCGCGTCGAGTTTGTCGGTCCGCAGGTGGGTGAAGAGCTGCGCGACCAGGGCGGCCTCGGCATGCTCCTGGCGCTGGGCGGCATCCTCATCTACCTGGCTTTCCGCTTCCAGTGGAAGTTCGCCGTGGGCGCGATCGTCTCGCTGATCCACGACGTGGTGGTGACCCTGGGTATCCTGTCGTTCTTCCAGATCACCTTCGACCTGACGGTGCTGGCAGCGGTACTGGCGATCATCGGCTACTCGCTGAACGACACCATCGTCGTGTTCGATCGGGTGCGTGAGAACTTCCGCGTGATGCGCAAGGCCTCGCTGATCGAGAACATCAACGTCTCGACCACTCAGACCCTGCTGCGCACCATCGCCACCTCGGTGTCGACCTTGCTGGCGATCGCCGCGCTGCTGTTCTTCGGTGGCGATAACCTGTTCGGCTTCTCTCTGGCACTGTTCATCGGTGTCATGGCCGGTACCTACTCGTCGATCTACATCGCCAACGTGGTACTGATCTGGCTGAACCTGAACAGCGAAGACCTGATCCCGCCGGTGAAAAACGAAGGTGTGGATAACCGTCCTTAAGGATTAGTCCTACGCCGTTCGGCGATGAAAAGGCGTGAGTGTTGAACTCACGCCTTTTTTTTTGCTCCAAGGCTGGGAGAAAGCAGGTTAGCCCCTGCAGGTACAACAGGAGGTTCATGTGAACAAATCAATGCTCGTAGGCGCTGTGCTGGGTGCTGTCGGTGTTACTGCCGGAGGTGCTGTTGCCACCTACAGCTTGGTGAACAAGGGGCCTGAGTATGCCCAGGTCACCGACGTGCAACCGATCAAGCAACAGGTCAAGACCCCGCGCGAGGTCTGCAAGGACGTCGCCGTTACGCGTCAGGCGCCGGTCAAGGACCAGCACCAGATCGCCGGTACCGTGGTCGGTGCCATTGCCGGCGGCCTGCTGGGTAATCAGATCGGCGGCGGCACTGGCAAGAAGATTGCCACCGTGGCCGGTGCGGTCGGTGGTGGTTATGCCGGTAACAAGGTGCAGGAAGGCATGCAGCAGCGTGACACCTACACCACTACGCAAACGCGCTGCAACACGGTCAACGACATCAGCGAGAAGGTGGTGGGTTACAACGTGACCTATTCCATTGGTGATCAGGTGGGCAAGGTGAAGATGGACCGCGAGCCGGGTTCGACCATTCCGCTGGACAAGAATGGCAAGCTGATCCTCAGCGAAGCCGGGCAGTAAGCACCGGGTACAAAAAAAGCACCTCGAGAGGTGCTTTTTTTGTACCTGAAATCCGCGCTTAGCGCTTCATGTGCTCAGGCAGGTGTGGCTGGATAGCGGTCAGTACGGCCTTGAAGCACTTGATGTTGCCTGCAACGATGTGGCCCTTGTCGAGGAAGTCGTGGCCACCGTTGAAGTCGCTCACCAGGCCACCGGCTTCCTGGATCAGCAGCACGCCCGCCGCCATGTCCCATTCGGACAGACCCGACTCCCAGAAGGCGTCGAAACGGCCGGCAGCCACATAGGCCAGGTCCAGGCTGGCGGAGCCGGCGCGGCGGATGCCGGCGGTCTGGCCAGTCAGGGCGCGGAACATGCCCAGGTAGTTGTCCATGTCAGCCATCTGGTTGTCACGGAACGGGAAGCCGGTACCCAGCAGGGCGCCGTCCAGGCTGGTACGCGAGCTGACGCGCAGGCGGCGGCCATTGAGTTGGGCGCCACGGCCACGGCTGGCGGTGAATTCTTCCTGGCGAACCGGGTCGACGATCACGGCGTGCTCGAGGCGGCCACGGTATTTGCAGGCGATGCTGACAGCGAAGTGCGGGATGCCACGCAGGAAGTTGGTGGTGCCGTCCAGCGGATCGATGATCCACAGGTAGTCCTTGCCTTCTTCGCCGGTGCCGGCGTGCAGGCCGGTTTCTTCACCTTGAATGGAGTGGTTCGGGTAGGCCTTGCGCAGGGCGTTGACGATGCTCTGCTCAGCGGCGCGATCCACTTCGGAGACGTAGTCCTTGGCCTCTTTCTCGTCGACCTTGATGCTATCCAGGCGTTCGATGGAGCGGAAAATCAGTTCACTGGCGCTGCGAGCGGCGCGCAGGGCGATATTCAGCATAGGCTGCATGGGCGGGTCACCTGGAGATGTTAAAGAAGAAAGCCGAACATTCTAGCAGAAAAGTTTGGCGGCAGAAGTGTCACATTTGCTTTCATGGCGTTACGCTGGTCGGTTCTGTAAGATCGATTTCCCCCAAACCTGCATCTGTGAGCACAACACCTTGCTGCAAAATATTCGTGTTGTTCTGGTCAATACCAGCCACCCCGGCAACATCGGCGGCGCTGCGCGTGCCATGAAAAACATGGGCTTGTCGCGTCTGGTGCTGGTGCAGCCAAAAGAGTTCCCGTCCGGCGACGCCACCGCGCGCGCCTCGGGCGCCGACGACATCCTGGCCAATGCCCAGGTGGTCGACAGCCTTGAAGACGCGCTGGTCGGCTGCAGCCTGGTCATGGGCACCAGTGCCCGTGAGCGCAGCATCCCCTGGCCGTTGATCGACCCGCGCGAGTGCGGGGCCAAGGCCGTGGAGCACGCCACCGGCGGTGAAGAGATCGCTCTGGTGTTCGGGCGCGAACACGCCGGCCTGACCAACGAAGAACTGCAGCGATGTCACTTCCACGTGCACATTCCCTCGAACCCCGACTTCAGTTCGCTGAACCTTGCCGCCGCGGTCCAGGTGCTCTCCTATGAGGTGCGCATGGCCTGGCTGGCAGCCGAAGGCGCGCCCTCGAAAGTCGAGAAGTTCGATGCCAACTCGCTGCGCAGCAACGAGCTGGCGACCATGGACGAAATGGAGCTGTTCTATGAACACCTGGAGAAGACCCTGGTGGACATCGGCTTCCTCGACCCTGAGAAGCCCAAGCACCTGATGGCGCGCCTGCGCCGGCTGTATGGGCGCAGCTCGGTCAATCGTTCGGAAATGAGCATTTTGCGCGGCATCCTCACCGAGACCCAGAAGGTCGCACGGGGCGAGCCGCATAAACGGAAGGACTGACAGATGTTCGAGCGTCTGCGTGAAGATATCCAGAGCGTTTTCCATCGCGACCCGGCGGCGCGCAATGCCTTTGAGGTGCTGACCTGCTACCCCGGCATGCACGCTATCTGGCTGCATCGCCTGGGCAACGCCCTGTGGAAGCGCGATTTCAAGTGGCTGGCCCGCCTGGTGTCGAACTTCGGTCGCTGGCTGACCGGTATCGAGATCCATCCCGGTGCGACCATTGGTCGGCGCTTCTTCATCGACCATGGCATGGGTATCGTCATCGGCGAAACCGCCGAGATCGGCGACGATGTCACCCTCTACCAGGGCGTGACCCTGGGCGGTACCAGCTGGAACAAGGGCAAGCGCCACCCGACCCTGGAAAACGGTGTGGTGGTAGGGGCGGGCGCCAAGGTGCTGGGCCCGTTCACCGTCGGTGCCGGGGCCAAGATCGGTTCCAATGCAGTGGTGACCAAGGCGGTGCCAGCCGGCGCCACTGCCGTCGGCATCCCGGGGCGGATCATCGTCAAGAACAGCGAAGACACCGAGCTCGAGGCCAAGCGCAAGGCCATGGCCGAGAAGATCGGTTTCGATGCCTACGGTGTCAGCGGCGACATGCCGGACCCGGTAGCCCGTGCCATCGGCCAGATGCTCGACCACCTGCAGGCCGTCGACGAGCGCCTGGAGGGCATGTGTGGCGCGCTGACCAAGATGGGCAGTGACTACTGTGCCAAGGAACTGCCGAAACTGCCGGAAGATGATTTTGCGATCGAAACCCAGGCGGCTCAGCGCGACACTCAGTCGCATTGATTGCGCCGCAGTGAAGTCACTCTGACATATGGGGCGTGTGCTCACGTCCCATTGCTGCTACACTCGCGCCCGCCTCCCAGATGCAAATCCGACTAAAGCAGTAGGTCTAATAGTTGACTTAAATGCTCGGGAATCGCATACTCGCACACATTCCGTAACTCCCGTGGTACCCATTAGCCATGCGACTGACTACCAAAGGCCGATACGCCGTCACTGCCATGCTCGACCTGGCATTGCACGCGCAGCATGGGCCGGTGTCTTTGGCCGACATTTCCGAGCGCCAGGGCATTTCCCTTTCTTATCTGGAACAGCTGTTCGCCAAGCTGCGCCGCAGCAGCCTGGTCTCCAGTGTGCGCGGTCCGGGCGGTGGCTACCAGCTGTCGCGCGGCATGGAAACCATCCAGGTGGCCCAGGTCATCGACGCGGTCAACGAGTCGGTCGATGCCACCCGTTGCCAGGGCCTCGGGGATTGCCATGCCGGTGACACCTGCCTGACCCACCACCTGTGGTGCGACCTCAGCCAGCAGATCCACGAATTCCTCAGCGGCATCAGCCTGGCCGACCTCGTCATGCGCCGTGAGGTGCAGGAAGTCGCCCAGCGCCAGGACCTGCGGCGTGTCGCAGGCCGTACCGCCTTGCTGGACAAGATTGAGACGTCCGCCGTCGACTGACCTTTTAATAGTGACGAGCGACGCCACCGCCTGATAGGAGATACCCATGAAGTTGCCGATCTACCTCGATTACTCCGCTACCACGCCGGTCGACCCTCGTGTCGCCCAGAAGATGGCCGACTGCCTGCTGGTCGACGGCAACTTCGGTAACCCGGCCTCGCGCTCCCACGTGTTCGGCTGGAAGGCCGAGGAAGCGGTCGAGAACGGCCGCCGCCAGGTTGCCGACCTGATCAACGCCGACCCGCGCGAAATCGTCTGGACCAGCGGTGCCACCGAGTCCGACAACCTCGCCCTGAAAGGCGTGGCGCACTTCTATCAGACCAAGGGCAAGCACATCATCACCTCCAAGATCGAGCACAAGGCGGTCCTGGATACCGCTCGCCAGCTCGAGCGTGAAGGTTTCGAAGTCACCTACCTGGAGCCCGGCGAAGACGGCATCGTCACCCCGGCCATGGTCGAAGCTGCCCTGCGCGACGACACCATCCTGGTCTCGCTGATGCACGTGAACAACGAAGTCGGCTCGATCAACGACATCGCCGCCATCGGTGAACTGACCCGTTCGCGCGGCGTGCTGTTCCACGTCGACGCCGCCCAGTCGGCCGGCAAGGTCGAAATCGACGTTCAGAAGCTGAAGGTCGACCTGATGTCGTTCTCGGCGCACAAGGTTTACGGCCCTAAAGGTATCGGCGCGCTGTACGTCAGCCGCAAGCCGCGCGTGCGCCTGGAGGCCATCATTCACGGCGGTGGCCATGAGCGCGGCATGCGTTCGGGCACCCTGCCGACTCACCAGATTGTCGGCATGGGCGAAGCCTTCGCCATCGCCAAGCAGGAAATGGCCGCCGAAAACGTGCGCATCAAGGCCCTGAGCGACCGCTTCTTCAAGCAGGTCTCGGACCTCGAAGAGCTGTACGTCAACGGCAGCAAGACTGCTCGCGTACCGCACAACCTGAACCTGAGCTTCAACTACGTCGAAGGCGAGTCGCTGCTGATGTCCCTGAAGGACATCGCCGTATCGTCCGGTTCGGCCTGTACCTCCGCTTCGCTCGAGCCGTCGTATGTACTGCGCGCTCTGGGCCGCAACGACGAGCTGGCGCACAGCTCGATCCGCTTCTCCTTCGGCCGCTTCACCACCGAAGAAGAAGTCGACTACGCCGCGCAGCAAGTCTGCATGGCCGTCAACAAACTGCGTGAGCTGTCGCCGCTGTGGGACATGTACAAAGACGGCGTTGACATCTCCAAGATCGAGTGGGCCGCCCACTAAGCAGTCGCCGGCAAGAGCGGCTCCCTGATGAGGAAGGAATTGCACCATGGCATACAGTGAAAAGGTCATCGACCACTACGAAAACCCACGCAACGTCGGCAAGATGAACGCCGAGGACCCGGATGTCGGTACCGGCATGGTCGGCGCTCCAGCGTGCGGTGACGTGATGCGCCTGCAGATCAAGGTCAACGAGCAAGGCATCATCGAAGACGCCAAGTTCAAGACTTACGGCTGCGGTTCGGCCATCGCTTCCAGCTCCCTCGCCACCGAGTGGATGAAGGGCAAGACCCTGGACGAAGCCGAAACCATCAAGAACACCCAGCTGGCGGAAGAACTGGCGTTGCCGCCAGTGAAGATCCACTGCTCGGTACTCGCCGAAGATGCCATCAAGGCAGCCGTTCGCGATTACAAGCAGAAGAAAGGCTTGATCTAAGCCGCCCGTTGCAAGGTAAGACTCAAGGAGTTCCGATGGCTATCAGCATGACAGAAGCCGCCGCCAACCACATTCGCCGCTCCCTCGACGGGCGCGGCAAGGGTGAGGGCATTCGCCTGGGCGTGCGCACCACCGGCTGCTCGGGCCTGGCCTACGTGCTGGAGTTCGTCGACGAGCTGGCCGCAGAGGACCAGGTGTTCGAGAACCATGGCGTCAAGGTGATCATCGATCCCAAGAGCCTGGTATACCTCGATGGCACCGAGCTGGACTTCGTCAAGGAAGGGTTGAACGAGGGCTTCAAGTTCAACAACCCCAACGTGCGCGGTGAGTGTGGCTGCGGCGAAAGCTTCAACGTTTGAGGCTGGCCGTGGGTACTCCTTGTCATTTCGCTCTGTTTGACCTCCAGCCCTGCTTCCGCCTGGACCTCGACAAACTGGCCACTCGCTATCGCGAGCTGGCCCGCGAGGTTCATCCGGACCGCTTCGCCGACGCCTCCGAACGCGAGCAGCGGGTAGCGCTGGAAAAGTCCGCGGCTCTCAACGACGCCTACCAGACCCTGCGCAGTGCGCCACGCCGTGCCCGCTACTTGCTGGCTATCGGTGGCCACGAAGTGCCCCAGGAAGTCACGGTCCATGACCCTGATTTCCTGTTGCAGCAGATGCAGTGGCGCGAAGAGCTCGAAGAGCTGCAGGACGAAGCTGACCTTGATGGCGTGGCCGTGTTCAAGAAGCGCCTGAAGGCCGCTCAGGACACGCTCAACGAGGATTTCGCCGCCTGCTGGGATGTGCCTGCCGAGCGCGACAAGGCCGAGCGCCTGATGCGCCGCATGCAGTTCCTCGACAAGCTCGCCCAAGAAGTGCGCCAACTGGAAGAGCGCCTCGACGATTAACCCGGTGTCGCCCGTGATGACGCCTAAGGTATTCAGATAAGCATGGCCCTACTGCAGATCGCCGAACCCGGTCAAAGTCCTCAGCCGCACCAGCGTCGCCTGGCGGTGGGGATCGACCTGGGTACCACCAATTCTCTGGTCGCTGCCGTGCGCAGCGGTCGCAGCGAGCCCCTGCCCGATGCGCAGGGCAACGTCATTCTGCCGTCGGCGGTGCGTTACCTGGCTGGCCGCAACGAAGTCGGCTTGGCCGCACGTGAAGCAGCATCCAGCGACCCGCTGAACACCGTGCTGTCGGTCAAGCGCCTGATGGGTCGTGGCCTGGCGGACGTCAAGCAGCTCGGTGAGCAGCTGCCTTACCGCTTTATCGGCGGCGAGTCGCACATGCCGTTCATCGACACCGTCCAGGGGCCGAAAAGCCCGGTGGAAGTGTCCGCCGACATCCTCAAGGTGCTGCGTGAGCGTGCCGAAGCCACCCTGGGTGGCGAGCTGGTGGGTGCGGTCATTACCGTACCGGCCTATTTCGACGACGCCCAGCGCCAGGCCACCAAGGATGCCGCGCGTCTGGCCGGTCTGAATGTGCTGCGCCTGCTCAACGAACCAACCGCCGCTGCCGTGGCCTATGGCCTGGACCAGAACGCCGAAGGCCTGGTGGCCATCTATGACCTGGGTGGCGGTACCTTCGATATTTCCATCCTGCGCCTGACCGCCGGTGTGTTCGAAGTGCTGGCTACCGGTGGCGATACCGCCCTGGGCGGCGACGATTTCGATCATGCCATTGCCGGCTGGATCATCGAACAGGCCGGCCTGTCCGCCGATCTCGACCCGGCTACCCAGCGCCAGCTGCTGCAGGCCGCCTGCGCTGCCAAGGAAGCCCTGACCGACGCTGATACTGTCAGTGTCAGCCACGGCGGCTGGTCTGGCGAGCTGAGCCGCACCGCCTTCGAAGCGATGATCGAGCCACTGGTTGCCCGCAGCCTGAAAGCCTGCCGCCGCGCCGTGCGCGACAGCGGCGTCGAGCTGGAAGAAGTGGGCGCAGTGGTGATGGTTGGTGGTTCGACCCGCGTGCCGCGTGTGCGCGAAGCGGTGGGCGCGCTGTTTGGTCGCACCCCGCTGACCTCGATCGACCCGGATCAGGTGGTGGCCATCGGTGCCGCCATCCAGGCCGACACCTTGGCCGGCAACCGCCGCGAAGGTGGCGAACTGCTTCTGCTCGACGTCATCCCGCTGTCCCTGGGTCTTGAGACCATGGGCGGGCTGATGGAGAAGGTGATCCCGCGCAACACCACCATTCCGGTGGCCCGCGCCCAGGAATTCACCACCTACAAAGATGGCCAGTCGGCCATGATGATCCACGTCCTGCAGGGTGAGCGCGAGCTGATCAGCGACTGCCGCTCCCTGGCGCGCTTCGAACTGCGCGGCATTCCGGCCATGGTTGCCGGCGCTGCCAAGATTCGCGTGACCTTCCAGGTCGATGCCGACGGCCTGCTCAGCGTTGCGGCCCGTGAACTGGGTTCGGGCGTGGAAGCCAGCATCCAGGTCAAACCATCCTACGGCCTGACCGACGGCGAGATCGCCCGCATGCTCAAGGACTCCTTCGAGCACGCCGGCTCCGACAAGCAGGCGCGCCAGCTGCGCGAGCACCAGGTCGACGGCGAACGTCTGCTCGAAGCGGTGCAGGGCGCCCTGGATGCCGACGGCGAGCGCCTGCTCAGCGAAGACGAGCGGGTCGCCATCGAGTACCAGATGCAAGAATTACGTGATTTGCTCAGCGGCACCGATGGCGCGGCCATCGAGCAACAGACCAAGCGTCTGTCGCAGGTGACCGATGCATTTGCCGCCCGTCGCCTTGATTCGACGGTCAAAGCCGCACTGGCCGGGCGCAACCTGAATGAGATCGAGGAGTAACCGATGCCCCAGGTGATTTTCCTGCCGCACGAGAAGTTCTGCCCGGATGGGCTGGTGGTTGAGGTGGAGCCAGGGACCAACATCCTGGAGCTGGCCCACGAGCACCACATCGAGATGGAAAGCGCGTGCGGCGGTGTGTGCGCCTGCACCACCTGCCACTGCATCGTGCGCGAAGGCTTCGACTCGCTCGAGGAAGCCGACGAGCTGGAAGAGGATATGCTGGATAAGGCCTGGGGCCTGGAGGCGCAGTCGCGCCTGGCCTGCCAGGTGATCGTTGGTGAGGATGACCTCACCATCGAGCTGCCCAAATATACGCTCAACCACGCTGCCGAAGCGCCGCACTGAGGTTTGCCCCATGAGCTTGAAATGGATTGATGTACTTGAGATCGCCATCCAGCTTGCGGAAAGCAAGCCGGACGTCGATCCTAAATATGTGAATTTCGTCGATCTGCACCGTTGGGTGCTGGCCTTGCCAGAGTTCAGCGACGATCCGTCACGTGGCGGTGAGAAAGTCCTCGAGGCCATCCAGGCGGCCTGGATTGAAGAAGCCGACTAAGCGTGACGCTGCAGGTTAGGCAATCCCCTGGAACCCGCGTATAATTCGCGGGTTTAATTTTTCGTAACACTCATATTCTGGAGTTTTCCATGGCTGTTCAACGTACTTTCTCGATCATCAAGCCTGACGCCGTTGCCAAAAACGTTATCGGCAAGATCACTACCCGCTTCGAAGAAGCTGGCCTGAAAATCGTTGCCTCGAAAATCAAGCAACTGTCCAAAGCCGAAGCTGAAGGCTTCTACGCCGAGCACAGCGAGCGCGGCTTCTTCGGTGACCTGGTTGCCTTCATGACTTCCGGCCCGGTCGTTGTTCAGGTTCTGGAAGGCGAAAACGCCATTGCCAAGAACCGTGAGCTGATGGGCGCTACCAACCCTAAAGAAGCTGCTGCCGGCACCATCCGTGCTGACTTCGCCGAGTCGATCGACGCCAACGCCGTTCACGGTTCGGACTCCGAAGCTGCTGCTGCTCGCGAAATCGCTTACTTCTTCGCTGCTACCGAGGTAACCACTCGCTAAGCGAAAGCTTACGGGTGAAGGTGAATCCATGACGACATCTACTGGCAAAATCAACCTGTTGGGGCTGACCCAGCCGGAAATGGAAAAGTTCTTCGACTCGATAGGGGAGAAGCGCTTCCGTGCCGGTCAGGTGATGAAATGGATTCACCATTTTGGCGTGTCCGACTTTGCGGCCATGACCAACGTTGGCAAGGTCTTGCGCGAGAAGCTCGAGGCCGTTGCCGAGATTCGCCCTCCGGAAGTGGTCAGTGAAGACATTTCCGCCGACGGCACCCGCAAGTGGGTGATCCGCGTTGCCTCCGGCAGCTGCGTCGAGACCGTCTACATCCCCACCGACGACCGCGGTACCCTCTGCGTTTCGTCGCAAGCCGGCTGCGCCCTGGACTGCAGTTTCTGCTCCACCGGCAAGCAAGGCTTCAACAGCAACCTCACCGCCGCTGAAGTGATCGGCCAGGTGTGGCTTGCGAACAAATCCTTCGGGACCGTCCCGGCCAAGATCGACCGCGCGATTACCAACGTGGTCATGATGGGCATGGGCGAGCCCCTGCTGAACTTCGACAACGTCATCGCCGCCATGCACATCATGATGGATGACCTGGGCTATGGCATTTCCAAGCGTCGCGTGACCCTGTCCACCTCGGGCGTGGTGCCGATGATCGACGAACTGGCCAAGCACATCGACGTGTCCCTGGCGCTCTCGCTGCATGCGCCGAACGACGAACTGCGCAACCAGCTGGTACCGATCAACAAGAAGTACCCGCTGAAGATGCTGCTGGAATCGTGCATGGGCTATATGTCGACCCTGGGCGGCAAGCGCGTGCTGACCATCGAGTACACCCTGCTCAAGGATGTCAACGACCAGCCTGAGCATGCGGCACAGATGATCGAGCTGCTGCGCGACGTACCGTGCAAGATCAACCTGATCCCGTTCAACCCGTTCCCGCATTCGGGCTACGAGCGGCCGAGCAACAACGCGATCCGCCGCTTCCAGGACCTGCTGCACCACGGTGGTTTCAACGTCACCACCCGTACCACCCGTGGCGACGACATCGACGCCGCCTGTGGTCAGCTGGTCGGCCAGGTCAACGACCGTACCCGCCGCAGCGAGCGCTACATTGCGGTACGCCAGCTGTCCGCTGACGCCGAGCTGCAAGACAGCGCCGTGCGTCACTGAGTCCGGCCTTGCCATGAGCCTGCGCGCCGCGCTGTCGATCCTTGCGCTTTTGCTGCTGGCCGGCTGCGTGTCGGGCGGCGCGAGCGATCCCCTGGCCAACCGCCAGGGGCGGACGGAGGCAGGGCGGGCCTACACACAGCTTGGCCTGGGTTATTTGCAACAAGGTTTGACCCAGCAGGCCAAGGCACCCTTGGGCAAGGCCCTTGCGCTGAATGCCGGGGATGCCGATGCTCACGCGGCCCTGGCCCTGGTGTTCCAGGCCGAAGGCGAGCCAGCACTTGCCCAGGCGCACTTTGAAAAAGCGCTGGCCGCCCGCTCGGACGACACGCGAATTCGCAACAACTACGGCAGTTTCCTATATGCTCAGCAACGTTTTGCCGAAGCCGAGCAGATGTTTCGCCTGGCCAGTGCCGATACCCTGTATCCTGAACGTTCGCGGGTGTACGAGAACCTTGGCCTGACTGCCCTGGAGCTCGACGATCGCGTCCAGGCACACGCGTATCTGACCAAGGCCCTGCAACTCAATCGACGCCAGCCCAGAGCGTTGCTGGAAATGGCTGAGTTGTCCTACGAAAACAGGCATTATGTGCCGGCCCGGGATTACTACGATCGTTTCAGCCAGTTGAGCGATCACAGCGCCCGTAGCCTTCTGCTGGGCAGCCGCCTTGCCCGGGTGTTCGACGAGCAGGGCACCCTGGCCGATCTGGGCCAGCAATTACAACGACTTTATCCCGGTACGCCGGAATATCAGCAATACCTGTCGGAGCAACGATGAAAGCCGCGCATCCCGAAGTAGCAGCAGCGACTGGCCAGAACCCCGGTGACCTGTTGCGCCAGGCCCGCGAGAAACGGGAGTGGTCGCAAGCCGAGGTGGCTCGCAAGCTCAACCTCACCGTAAGTTCGCTGAACCACTTGGAAACCGGCGCCTTCGACAAGCTGCCTGGGCATACCTTCGCCCGTGGTTACATCCGCGCCTATGCCAAATTGATGGACATGGACCAGGCACCGCTGGTCGAGGCCTTCGACCAGTACACCGGCACCCACGCCAAGGGCAGTGAAGTGCATTCCCTGGGGCGTATCGAAGAGCCGGTGCGCCTGTCGCACAACATCATGCGCGGTGTCACCTTGTTGCTGCTGGTCGCGGTGGTCGGTGGCAGCTTCATCTGGTGGCAGGACCAGGGCAGCATGAAAGGCAAGGACCTGGCCAAGATGGCGCTGGAGCACGTGGAAGTCGAAAGTGCTGACGGCACCACCCAGATTCACCCGCTGGACGAGCCTGAAGACCAAGCCGTGACGGCGGGCCAGCAACCTGAGAGCGCACCGCTGCCGCTGGAACAGGCCTCTGCCGAAGCCACAGCTGAAACTACCAGTGAAGCCGCTCCGGCCACTACGGCACCTGCTCCAGCAGCCGTTCCCGCTCCGGTTCAGCAGGCACCGGCCCATGCTGTCGCACCAGCCCCGGCCCCTGCGGCTCCAGTAGCGCCAGTAGCGCCTGTTGCCAGCGTGCCGGCTGTCGCTGCCGCCGAGCCTGTCGCCCCTGCGGCCGTGCCGGCCGGCAGTGCCAAGGTTGCAATCCAGTTCACCGCCGATTGCTGGACCCAGGTGTCCGATGGCAACGGCAAGGTGCTGTTCAGCGCCATCAAGCGCAAGGGGGACAACCTCGAGCTGACCGGCAAGCCGCCGTTCGCGGTCCGCCTGGGCTTTGCCCGTGGCGCCCAGGTCAGCTACAACGGCCAGGCCGTCGATGTTGCCCCGTTCACCAGTGGCGAGACTGCTCGCCTGAAGTTGGGACAGTAAGTCATGCACGGCGAATCTCCGATCAAACGTCGCGAATCCCGCAAAATCTGGGTCGGCAATGTGCCGGTGGGTGGTGATGCCCCCATCGCGGTGCAAAGCATGACCAACACCGACACCAACGATGTCATGGCCACCGTGGCGCAAATCCAGCGCCTGGTCGATGCCGGCGTCGACATCGTCCGCGTCTCGGTACCGGACATGGACGCCGCCGAGGCGTTCGGCAAGATCAAGCAGCTGGTCAGCGTGCCGCTGGTTGCCGATATCCATTTCGACTACAAGATCGCCCTGCGCGTGGCCGAGCTTGGCGTCGATTGTCTGCGTATCAACCCGGGCAACATCGGCCGTGAAGACCGTGTGCGCGCGGTGGTCGACGCTGCCCGCGACCGCGGTATCCCGATCCGCATCGGCGTCAACGCCGGCTCCCTGGAAAAGGACCTGCAGAAGAAGTACGGCGAGCCGACCCCGGCCGCGCTGGTCGAGTCGGCCCTGCGTCACGTCGAGCACCTCGACCGCCTGGACTTCCAGGACTTCAAGGTCAGCGTCAAGGCCTCCGACGTGTTCATGGCGGTGGAAGCCTACCGCCTGCTGGCCAAGCAGATCATCCAGCCGCTGCACCTAGGGATCACCGAAGCCGGTGGCCTGCGCTCGGGGACGGTGAAATCCGCCGTCGGCCTCGGTATGCTGCTGGCCGAAGGCATCGGCGATACCATCCGTATCTCGCTGGCGGCCGACCCGGTCGAGGAAGTGAAGGTCGGCTACGACATCCTCAAGTCGCTGCACCTGCGTTCGCGTGGCATCAACTTCATCGCCTGCCCGAGCTGCTCGCGGCAGAACTTCGATGTGGTCAAGACCATGAACGAGCTGGAAGGGCGCCTGGAAGACCTGCTGGTGCCGCTGGACGTGGCGGTGATCGGTTGCGTGGTCAACGGCCCTGGCGAAGCCAAGGAATCCCACGTGGGGCTGACCGGTGGTACGCCGAACCTGGTCTACATCGACGGCAAGCCGGCGCAGAAGCTGACCAATGACAACCTGGTCGATGAGCTGGAGAAGCTCATCCGCCAGAAAGCGGCCGAAAAGGTCGAGGCTGACGCGGCGCTGATCGCCCGCAGCTGACACACAGATTCGTAAGGACTTTTCGTGAGCAAATCGCTGCAAGCCATCCGTGGCATGAACGACATCCTGCCAGAGCAGTCGCCGCTCTGGCGCTACTTCGAAGGCACCGTTGCCGGCCTGCTGGACACCTACGGGTACAGCCAGATCCGCACGCCGATCGTCGAGTTCACCGAGCTGTTCAAGCGCTCCATCGGTGAAGTGACCGACATCGTCGAAAAAGAGATGTACACCTTCGAGGACCGCAACGGCGATTCGCTCACCCTGCGCCCCGAAGGCACTGCAGCCTGCGTGCGCGCTGTGCTGGAGCATGGCATTACCGGCAACGGCCAGGTGCAGAAGCTCTGGTACATCGGCCAGATGTTCCGTCACGAGCGCCCACAGAAGGGCCGCTATCGCCAGTTCCACCAGATCGGTGTGGAAGTGTTCAACCTGGACGGTCCAGATATCGACGCCGAGCTGATCATGCTGACCTGGCGCCTGTGGGGCCTGCTGGGTATCCAGGACGCGGTCAAGCTGGAGCTCAACAGCCTGGGTACCAGTGAAGCCCGTGCCCGCTACCGTGACGCGCTGGTCGAGTTCCTCTCGGCGCGCCTGGAGCAGCTCGACGAAGACAGCCAGCGCCGCCTCAAGAGCAACCCGCTGCGCATCCTCGACAGCAAGGATCAGGGCACCCAGGCGGTGCTGGTCGGCGCGCCGAAGCTGGAAGACTACCTGGACGACGATTCCCGCGTGCACTTCGAGGGCCTCAAGGCACGTCTCGATGCCGCTGGCATCCCGTTCGTGATCAACACCAAGCTGGTACGCGGCCTGGACTACTACAGCAAGACCGTGTTCGAGTGGGTCACCGACAAGCTCGGCGCCCAGGGCACCGTCTGTGCCGGTGGCCGTTACGACGGCCTGGTCGAGCAGATGGGCGGCAAGCCGACCACGGGCGTTGGTTTCGCCATGGGCATCGAGCGCCTGATCCTGCTGCTGGAAACCCTCGGCAAGGTCCCCGAGTCGATCAACCGCACCATCGACGTCTACCTGTGCGCCTTCGGCGAGCAGGCGGAACTGGCTGGCCTGCGCCTGTCCGAAGGCCTGCGCGATCGCTTGCCGGGCCTGCGCCTGGCGGTCAACGCCGGGGGTGGCAGCTTCAAGAGCCAGTTCAAGAAAGCCGACAAGAGCGGCGCACTGTTCGCCCTGATCCTCGGCGACGACGAACTGGCCAAGCAAGAAATCGGCTTGAAGCCCCTGCGTGGTCAGGGCGAACAACAGAACATTGCCTGGGATGCTCTGGCTGAGCACCTGGAAACCGCGATCGCTAAGGCGTAACGCGGTTCAACAAGCGAATAGGCGAAAAGGAGTATTGGGGTGTCGAGTACCGATGATGAACTGGCAGGGGTCAAGGACTGGTGGAACCGCAACGGCAAGCCGCTGCTGACCGGTGCCCTGCTGGCTGGCGTGGTGGTGTTGGGCTGGAATACCTGGCACAAGTACCAGAACAACCAGTCGCAAGGTGCCTCGCAGCTGTATCAGGCTTTGCTTGAGACCAGCCTGACGCCAAATGGCCAGCCAGACGCGACCAAGGTTGCGGAACTGGCCGGCAAGCTCAAGAGCGAGTTCGGCGGTACGGCGTACGCCCAGTACGGCAGCCTGTTCGTGGCCAAGGTCGCGGTCGAGAGCGGCAAGCTCGACGACGCCGCTGCCGAGCTGAAAAGCGTGCTCGACAAGCCGGCCGACGTCACCCTGGGCGAAATCTCGCGCCAGCGCCTGGCGCGCGTGCTCGCCGCCCAGAACAAAGCCGAAGAGGCTCTCAAGCTGCTCGACGGTGACGCTGACAAGGCCTTCCTGGCCAGCCGCGAAGAACTGAAGGGTGACCTGCTGGTGCAACTGGGTCGCGGCGACGATGCCCACAATGCCTACGAAAAAGCCAAGGCCGCGCTGTCTGATGAAGCAGCGGTCGGTGGCCTGCAACTGAAGCTGGATGACCTGGCCAAAGGGGACGCGTAAGTGATCGGTTGGAAACAAGCAGCAGTGCTGACCCTGGCCGTGCTGGCCGCAGGTTGCAGCAGCAACAGCAAGAAGGAACTGCCACCGGCCGAACTGACCAAGTTCACCGAAGAAGTGGTGCTGAAGAAGCAGTGGAGCCGTTCGATCGGTGACGGCCAGGGTGAAACCTACAACACCCTGGTTCCGGCGATCGAGAACGACCGTATCTACGCCTCCGACGTCAACGGCGAAGTCTTCGCCCTCGACCGCATCACCGGTGACGTGGTGTGGAAGAAAGACCTCGAGCTGCCGGTATCCGGCGCAGTCGGCGTGGGCTACGGCCTGGTCATGCTCGGCACACTCAAGGGTGAAGTCATCGCCCTGGACTCCAGCACTGGTGAAGAACGCTGGCGTTCGCGTGTTACCAGTGAAGTGCTGGCTCCGCCAGCCAACAATGGTGACGTCGTCGTCGTGCAGACCCAGGATGATCGCCTGATCGGCCTGGACGCCGCTACCGGCGACCGTCGCTGGATCTATGAAAGCACCCCGGCCGTGCTGACCCTGCGTGGTACGGGCGCGCCAATCGCCACCAACCGTCTGGCCGTCGCCGGCCTGTCCACCGGCAAGGTGGTAGCGGTGGACATCAACAACGGCGTGCCAGTGTGGGAGAGCCGCGTGGCGATCCCGCAGGGCCGTTCCGAGCTGGACCGCGTGGTCGACATCGACGGCGGCCTGCTGCTGTCCGGTGGTACCCTGTACGTCAGCACCTACCAGGGCCGCGTAGCGGGCCTGGACCTGGAAAGCGGCCGCGTGCTCTGGCAGCGCGATGCCTCCAGCTACGTGGGTGTCGCCCAGGGCTACGGCAACGTCTATGTCAGCGAAGCCACCGGTACCGTTGAAAGTGTCGACGAGCGCTCTTCCAGCGCGCTGTGGACCAACGATTCGATGGCCCGCCGTCAGCTGAGTGCGCCAGAAGTTTTCTCCAGCTACGTAGCTGTGGGGGACTTCGAGGGTTACCTGCACCTGCTGAGCCAGGTCGATGGCCGCTTCGTCGGCCGTGAGCGTATCGACAGCGATGGCCTGCGCGCCCGCCCACTCGTGGTCGGCGACACCATCTACGTCTTCGGCAACAGCGGCAAGCTCGAGGCACTGACCATCCGCTGAAGCTATGCTTGAAGCCTTGGCGGGCTTCAGGCTGCGGCGTAGGACACGCCGCCCGAACTCCGGCCGCTGCCTTGCAGCGGCCTTTGCATTTTCAAGAATTCAAGAGTGGAGAGCCGCATGGTTCCCGTAATCGCCCTGGTGGGCCGCCCGAACGTCGGCAAATCCACCATGTTCAACCGCCTGACCAAGACCCGCGATGCCATCGTCGGTGACTTGTCGGGCCTGACCCGTGACCGTCAATACGGTGATGCCACCTGGCAGGGTCGTTCCTTCATCCTCATCGACACCGGTGGTATCACTGGTGACGAAGTGGGCATGGACGAGAAGATGGCCGAGCAGTCGCTCATGGCCATCGAAGAAGCCGACTACGTGCTGTTCCTGGTCGACGCCCGCGCCGGCATGACCGCCGCCGACCAGATGATTGCCGAGCACCTGCGCAAGCGCAACAAGTCGGCCATCCTGGTGGCCAACAAGATCGACAACATTGACGCCGATGTCGCCCGCGCCGAGTTCTCGCCGCTGGGCATGGGCAACGCCATTCCGGTGGCCGGCTCCCAGGGCCGTGGCATCAATGCGCTGATGGAAAGCGTACTCGGCCATATTCCTCGTGACGCCGAGGAAGAAGCTCTGGACCAGGAAGTCGCCGAAGGCGAGGAAGCGGTTCGCATCCCCGGCCCGAGCGAGAAAGATGGCATCAAGATCGCCATCATCGGCCGCCCGAACGTGGGCAAGTCGACCCTGGTCAACCGCATGCTCGGCGAAGAGCGTGTGGTGGTATACGACCAGCCGGGCACTACCCGCGACAGTATCTACATCCCGTTCGAGCGGGATGATGAGAAGTACACGTTCATCGACACCGCCGGTGTGCGCAAGCGCGGCAAGATCCACGAGGAAGTCGAAAAGTTCTCGGTGGTGAAGACCCTGCAGGCGATCAAGGACGCCAACGTGGTGATCTTCGTCATGGATGCCCGCGAAGGTGTGGTCGACCATGACCTCAACCTGCTGGGCTTCGCCCTGGAAGCCGGCCGCGCCATCGTCATCGCCCTGAACAAGTGGGATGGCATGGAGTCGGGCGAGCGCGACTACGTGAAGACCGAGCTGGAGCGCCGGCTGTTCTTCGTCGACTTCGCCGACATCCACTTCATCTCGGCCCTGCACGGCACTGGCGTCGGCCACCTGTACAAGTCGGTACAGGCTGCGTTCAAGTCGGCGGTCACCCGCTGGCCGACCAGCCGCCTGACGCAGATCCTCGAAGATGCCGTGAGCGAGCACCAGCCACCGCTGGTCAACGGTCGCCGCATCAAGCTGCGCTATGCCCACCTCGGTGGCGCCAACCCGCCGCTGATCGTGATCCACGGCAACCAGACCGAGAAGATTCCGAAGTCCTACTCGCGTTACCTGGAAAACACCTACCGCCGTGTGCTGAAGCTGGTCGGTACGCCGATCCGCATCGAGTACAAGGGCGGTGAAAACCCGTACGAGGGCAAGAAGAACACCCTCACCGATCGCCAGGTCAACAAGAAACGCCGCCTGATGTCGCACCACAAGAAGGCCGAGAAGAAGCGTCGCGACAAGCGCTGATTCCAGCTTCTGCTTCTTCGCGGGCTCGCCCGCGAAGGGGCACTTTGATTCAGCGCAATCCCCTATTGTTTCAACCTTTTTCCTGACCGCTCGATCCGCTATGCTCGGACTCCACCCCCGTGCCGGATACACCCCAGGAAAGAGGGCTCCATGATCCGCAGCAAACTGCCGAATGTCGGCACGACCATCTTCACCACCATGTCCCAGCTCGCCGTTCAGACCGGCGCGCTCAACCTGTCCCAGGGTTTCCCCGACTTCAACGGCCCGCAGGCGCTGCTCGATGCAGTCGGCCGGCACGTGGCCGCCGGGCATAACCAGTACTCGCCGATGACCGGCCTGCCAGCCCTGCGCCAGCAAGTAGCGGCCAAGGTCGCGCGGTTGTATGGCGCACAGGTGGATGCCGATCAGGAGGTGACCATCACCCCGGGCGCGACGGAGGCGATATTCTGCGCCATCCAGGCAGTGATCCACGCCGGTGACGAGGTGATCGTCTTCGATCCCTGCTACGACAGCTACGAGCCCTCCGTGGAACTGGCGGGCGGGCGCTGTGTGCATGTGCAACTGAGCGACGGCGACTTCCGCATCGACTGGCAGAAGTTCAGCGATGCCTTGAGCCCAAGCACGCGCATGGTCATTCTCAACTCGCCGCATAACCCCAGCGGCGCGCTGATCAGCCGTGAAGACCTCGACCAGCTGGCCCGGCTTATCGCCGATCGCGATATCTACCTGATCAGCGACGAAGTCTACGAACACCTGGTCTACGACGGCGTGCGCCATGCCAGCGTGCTGGCCCACGAGCAGCTGTACTCGCGGGCGTTCGTCATCAGCTCGTTTGGCAAGACCTACCACGTCACCGGCTGGAAAACCGGCTACGTGATCGCACCGCCGGCCTTGAGCGCCGAACTGCGCAAGGTGCATCAGTACGTCAACTTCTGTGGCGTGACGCCGCTGCAATGTGCATTGGCCGATTTCATGGCCGAGCACCCAGAGCACATCGATGAGCTGCCGGCCTTCTACCAGGCCAAGCGCGACCTGTTCTGCGACCTGCTCGAAGGCTCGCGCTTCAGCTTTACCCGCACCGCGGGCACCTATTTCCAACTGGTGGACTACTCGCAGATCCGCCCGGACCTGAACGATGTCGACATGGCCCTTTGGCTCACCCGTGAGCATGGCGTAGCGACCATTCCAGTGTCGGTGTTCTACCAGCAACCCATCCCCGAGCAACGCCTGGTGCGCCTGTGCTTTGCCAAACGTGAGGAGACGCTGCGTCAGGCAGCGGAAAAACTATGCGCGATCTGAGTGCACTGCCCAACCTGAAAGTCGCCCTGGTCCAGACCACCCTGGCCTGGCATGACCGTGAGGCCAACTACGCGCATTTCGAGGTGCTGCTGGAGCAGGCGCGCGGTAGCGACCTGGTGGTTCTGCCAGAGATGTTCACCACGGGTTTTTCCATGCAGTCGGAAACCCTCTGCGAGCCCGAGAACGGCCCGACCTACAAATGGCTCAAGGCCCAGGCCAAGCGCATCGACGCGGTGATTACCGGCAGCGTGATCATCCAGGCCGCTGACGGCAGCCACCGTAACCGCTTGCTGTGGGCGCGGCCTGACGGCGAGATCCTGCATTACGACAAGCGTCACCTGTTCCGCATGGCGGGCGAGCACAAGCACTACACCCCGGGTGAGCGCCAGGTGCAGTTCGAGGTCAAGGGTTGGCGGGTGCGCCCGCTGATCTGCTACGACCTGCGCTTCCCGGTGTGGAGCTGCGACGCCCAGGACACCGACCTGCTGCTGTATACCGCCAACTGGCCGGCGGCGCGCCGCCAGCACTGGAACCGCCTGTTGCCGGCGCGGGGTATCGAGAACTTGTGCTACGTGGCGGCGGTGAACCGGGTGGGGACGGACGGCAAGGGCTTTGCCTACTCAGGGGACAGCCAGGTGCTGGACTTCCAGGGTGAAAGCCTGCTCAGTGCAGGGGAGGCGGACGGGGTTTTCACCGCGGTGTTGAGCGCGGCGGAGCTGGCTGCGTACCGCACCAAGTTCCCGGCCAACCTGGATGCCGATACCTTCGAGCTGCACTGAAGCCTGTACCGGCCTCTTCGCGGGCATGCCCGTTCCCACAGGTACTACACCATCCCTGTAGGAGCGGCGGTGCGGCGATCCGACTTGTCCCGCGAAGAGGCCGGCCCTGGTTACACCAATCTCAAATCAATACACATCCCGTCTATACCGCCCATCCTCGATCAGCTGCTGTACAGCCTCTTCCCCCAGCAAGCCGTTAAGCGCCGCATCCACCCCGGCAGCCATGCCTTGCAGGCTACCGCAGACATACACACAAGCCCCGTCAGCCACCCAGCGCTTGAACTCATCGGCGTGCTGCAGCAACACATCCTGCACATACACTTTCTCGGCCTGATCCCTGGAGAACGCCAGGTCCAGCCGCGCCAGGTCGCCGCTGTCGAGCCACCCTTGCAGCTCCGCGCGACACAGCAGGTCATGCGCCCGGTTACGCTCGCCGAACAGCAGCCAGTTACGCTGCTCGCCCGCATTGACCCGTGCCCGGAGCAGGCTGCGCAGGCCGGCCAGGCCAGTGCCGTTGCCGATCAGGATCATCGGTGCAGACGTCTCCGGGAGGTGGAAACCACTGTTGCGGCGCAGGCGCAGGCTCAAGGTGCCGCCCTGCGGCAGGTACTCGGTCAGCCAGCCGGAACCCAGGCCGAGGTTGCCGTCGGCATGGCGCTCCTGGCGCACGATCAGCTCCAGCACGCCATCGCTGGCGATCGAGGCGATCGAATACTCGCGGCTACCGATCGGCACCAGCGCATCGACCAATGCCTGCGGATGCAGGCCAAGCAGGTGATCGCGACGGCTCGGTAGCTGGCGGCCAGCCAATGCTTGGCTCAAGGCCTGCGGCAGGCCATCGACTTGTACGCTGGCCATGGCGTCCAATGCCATGCCGTGAAGGAACGCGTCGATCCGTGGCTGGCCATTTAGCGGCAGGATCTCCACCAGGTCACCGGCTTCCCAGCTGGCGGGCTCTTCAGGTTGCAAGCCCAGCAGGTAGACCGGCTGGCCTTGGCTGCCCGGGTTGAGCAGATCGCGCTGCACCAGGGTCCAGTTGCCGAAGCTTGGCGGTTGCCAGGCGCTTACCGGTTGAGCACCGGTCAGTTGCGCCAGTTCCTGCTGCCACTGCTGCAGTGCGGCCTGGTCGGCGTTGTCCACTTCCACCGGGCTGAATGCGCTGCTGGCGCCACGCTCGCCAAGCCACGCCTGCAAGCGCCGGGCGAAGCCGCAGAAGTGCGGATACTGGCGGTCGCCGAGGGCGAGTAGGGCATAGCTGAGATTGTTCAGTGCCCACGGCTGGCCGAGGATATTGCGTTCGAAACTGCGGGCACTGTCGGGCGCCTCGCCATCGCCGAAGGTACTGACCACGAACAGCGCACGGCGGGACTGACGCAGGTCCTCTTCGCGCAGGTCGCCAAGGGCTCGAACCTGAACCGGCAGACCTGCTGCCTGCAACTGCCCGGCACTCTGCCAGGCCAGTTGCTCGGCGAAACCGCTCTGGCTGGCGAAGCCGATCAGCCAGCTGTCGCTGCCGGCCTGGTTGTCATCGACAGTGCCGCGGGCGGCGCGCACCTGGCGCTTCTTGCGGCGGCGGTCGAGGTACAGCAGCCAGCCGGTGACGAAGAACAGCGGCATGGTCAGGCTGGCAATGGTGACGATGATGCGACCCGGCAGGCCGAAGTATTCGCCGACGTGCAGGGCGTAGACGCTTTGCAGCAACTGCGCCTTGAAGGATTTGTCGCGGTAGCGGTCCTGGCTCTTGACCTGGCCGGTGGCCGGGTCGAGCACCAGGGTGTTGAACGCACGCGGATGAGCGGCGTCCTCAAGCAGGTAGAACAGGTTGGCCGGTTGTCCGCCCACCGGCGGCAGGCGCAGGTTGTATATGGCCAAGCCAGGGCCGGCGGCGTCCTTGAGGTTGGCCCAGATGGCGTCGTAGTCGACCACCAGCGGCGGCGCGTTCTTGTCGACCTTGGGCGGCCCGTGGCGGCCGCGTCCTTCGCCGCGCTTTTGTTGCTGGCCGGCGGCGGGTTCGTCAGCCAGCAGTTTGTTCAGGCCGGAGCGGTACCATTCATAGGACCAGAACAGCCCGGTCATTGCGAACAGGAGGTAGAACAGCAGGCACCAGGTACCGGCCACGGCGTGCAGGTCCCAGTTGAAGGCACGGCCTTTCTTGGCCCAATCGAGGGTCAGCCAGGTGCGCCAGTTCAGCGCCTTGCGCGGCCAGCGCAGGTATAGGCCGGACAGGCAGAAGAACACCAGCATCAGGGTGCAGGCACCGGTGATCTGGCGGCCAGTGTCGCCCATGGCGAGGAAGCGGTGCAGGGTCAGCATCAGGTTGAAGAAGCCTTGCCCGGCCGCCTCGCCCTTGAGTTCGCCAGTGTACGGGTCGGCATAGCGCAGCGCGCCTCGGCGCTCGCCCGGTGGCGGGGTGAAGAACACCCGCGCGGCATTGCCTTCGCGCACGTCCACCCACAGCATCGACACCTTGTCGCCTTGCTCGGCCTCGACCCGGCGCACCAGCTCGCCCGGCGGCAGCACGCCCTCGGCGCGCACCTCGACCTTGAGCACATCGGCGTTGAAGGCGCGCAGCAGCTCTTCCTGGAACGAGTACAGCGCACCGGTGATGCCCATCAAGGCCAGCACCAGGCCAGCAGTGATGCCAAAGAACCAGTGCAGTTGGAACAGCGTCTTCTTCACCACATCTCTCACCTTGTGTTGCTGCCACAAACCGCGCGGCTTGCATTATGCCTTGATACGCAAAAGCCCCGCTCACTGGTATGAACGGGGCTTGGCGGTGTTTCGTCAGAAGTGGACGCTGGTGGTCAACAAGGCAGTCCGCCCGGCCGCCTGGTTGGCGAAGTGGGTGGAGAACGCCTTGTCGTAGTAGACCTCGTTGGTCAGGTTCTGCACGTTAAGTTGCAGGTCGACGTTCTTGGTCAGCTTGTAGGCGGCCATGGCGTCGTAGCGCACGTAGCTGTCGACCATGGTGGTGTTGGCCACGCTGCCATAAACGTCATCCACGTAGAAGGCGCCGCCACCGACGGTCAGCTTCGGCGTGATCGAGTAGGTCGTCCACAGGCTGGCGCTGTTGTTCGGCGTGTTCGGCAGCTGGTTGCCGTCGTTGGCCTTGCCCAGCGGGCCGCCGTCGATCTGGCGCGCTTGCATGTAGGTGTAGCCGGCGAATACCTGCCACTTGTCGGTGATCTTGCCGCTGGCCGACAGCTCGATGCCCTGCACGCGGGTTTCGCCGACGTTTTCGTAGGTGGTGGTGTTCACCTGGACGCGGGCGTTTTCCTTCTCGGTGCGGAACAGCGCAGCGGCCAGGGACAGGCGCTCGTCGAGCAGGTCCCACTTGGTGCCGATTTCGTAGTTGGTGGTCTCTTCCGGCTCCATGTCGCTGCTGAGCAGGTTGCCGTTACGGTCTGGGGTGCCACCCAGCGGGTTGCCTTCGGTGCCTTCACCCAGCATGGCGCCTGGTGGCGTAGCCGAGGTGGCGTAGGACACGTAGATGCTGCCGTTCTCGGCCGGTTTCCACACCAGGCCCAGTTGGCCGGTCACGAACTCGCTGACGTCGTCGCCTTTGGCTGTGGTGGTGCCGGCGGCATTGTAGGTCTTGTAGTCGGTGTCGAAGTGGTCGTAGCGCAAGCCCATGTTGAGCAACCACTCGGGGGTCAGCTCCAAGGTGTCGAACACGTAGATCGCGCGGGTCTTGCTCTTGGTGTCGGTGCCAGCGTAGTTGCGGGCAACACTGCCGTTCCACGGATCATCCGGGTTCGGATTGCTCAGCGAGGTGCAGTTGTAGCCGCTGGTAGCTCCGATCATGCCAGGGGTGCAGTTGGTGTTGGCAGCGCCGCCCGGGACGGTGTCGGTGTTGACGGTGTACGACGAGCGGTCGCTCTCTTCCCGGCTCAGCTCGATACCGGTGGAGAAGCTGTTTTTCAGGCCTCCCAGGTAGAACTCGCCGAACAGGTCGGTCTGGTTGGTAGTGGTGGCGGTGTTGCCAACGCGGGTGTTGGCGCGGCGCCAGACGCTGCCGTTGTTGACGTTGCCCTTGCTGTCGTCGGGCTGGGTCAGGATGTAATCCTGCATGCTGTTGCCGTGACGCAAGGTGTTCTTGATGGTCAGCGTGTCGGTCAGGTCGTGCTCGATGGCGAAGGTGGCGATGTCGACACGGGTCTTGCGGAAGTCGCGGTCGGTGAGGCCGTAGAAGTTGTCGCTGTCGCCACCGTCGTTCGGCTTGCTCGGGTGCGCAGAGGTACGTGCGGCGCTGCCACCGGTAGGGATGGTGTACGGAATGCCCGAATCCGGCAGGTCGTCACTTTCCAGGTGGTAGTAGTCGAGGTTGACGCGGGTGGCGGTGCCCAGACCGAAGGCCAGCGACGGGGCGATACCCCAGCGGTCGTAGTTGACCTTGTCACGGCCGGCGACGTTGCTTTCGTGGGTCATCAGGTTCAGGCGGCCGGCAACGGTGTCGCTGAACTGGTAGTTGCCATCGAAGGTGTAGCGCTGGGTCTGGTCGCTGCCCCAGGTCCAGGCGCCATCGAGCGAGTTGCCCAGGTGTGCACGCTTGCTCACCAGGTTGATGGTACCGCCTGCGGCGCCACGGCCACCGATGGCCGAGTTAGGGCCCTTGGCCACTTCGACCGATTCGATGGCGAAGATTTCGCGGGTCTGGGCGCCCGTGTCGCGCACGCCATCCAGGTAGGTGTCACCCTGGGCGTCGAAGCCACGGATGAACGGGCGGTCGCCTTGCGGGTTGCCGCCTTCGCCAGCACCAAAGGTGATGCCGGGCACGGTGCGCAGGGCGTCCTGCAGGGTCAGGGCGTTGGTGTCCTTGATCACTTGCTGCGGGATGACGGTGACCGAACGCGGGGTGTCCACCAGCGGTGCGGTGTACTTCTGCGAGGAGGCCTTTTCGACCTTGTAATCGGTACTGGCCTGCTCAGCCTTGCCATTGACGCTGGTGGCGTCGAGGGTGACGGCATTGCTGGCAGCCGGGTCGGCGGCGTAGGCGCCCGAAGCGCTCAGGGCTACCCCGATGGCCGAGACGATCAGGCGTGGTGAACTCACTGCAGATGGTACGTGACGCATTGTTATTGGCCTTCCCCAAGGTGTGAAGGCCGCGGATGTTAATGTAAGGGATTGTAAGGCACAATTGAGACTCGTTACCATTCGCTAAGAATTTACAATCTTTACATATTCTCTTTACGATTTATGGACGCTGAATCGTCTAAGGCACAGCCAGGGCTTGTGCAGCGTAAAAGGGAATCAATATCATTGAGCCCTTTACAGATCTTAACGGTGCCGCCGCCATGCTGCTTCATATCCCAGGGTTGTTCGACGCCGATGAACTGGCCCGTATCCGCGAGGCGCTGGAGCAGACTGACTGGGCCGACGGCAAGGTCACGGCCGGTTACCAGTCGGCCAAGGCCAAGCACAACCTGCAGCTGCCGGAAGGGCACCCGCTGGCCAAGGAGCTCGGCAGCGCACTGATCGACCGCTTGTGGCAGACCCCGCGTTTCATGTCGGCGGCGCTGCCGCACAAGGTGTTCCCGCCACTGATCAACTGCTACCGCGAGGGCGGCAACTTCGGTTTCCACATCGACAACGCCCTGCGCCAACCCAAGGGCAGCCCGGAGCGGGTGCGCACCGACCTGTCCTCGACCCTGTTCCTCAGCGACCCGGACAGCTACGACGGCGGTGAGCTGGTGATACAGGACACCTACGGCATGCAGCAGGTCAAGTTGGCGGCCGGCGACCTGGTGCTGTACCCCGGCACCAGCCTGCACAAGGTCAACCCAGTGACCCGTGGCGTGCGCTATGCGGCGTTCTTCTGGACCCAGAGCCTGGTGCGCGAGGACAGCCAGCGGGCGCTGCTGTTCGAAATGGACAATGCCATCCAGCAGCTCACCGCCGATGTGCCGGATCACCCGTCACTGCTGCAGCTGACCGGCACCTACCACAACCTGCTGCGCCGCTGGGCCGAGGTCTGAGCCATGTCCTATCAGTTGCGTCGTGAAGAAGTGGTGGATGCTGCCGGCCTGCAGGCCATGCTCGAACACAGCCCAGGCAAGGCGGCTCAGGCGATCCTGGCGGCGGCGGGGGAGGGCATGGTCGAGGCGCAGTTGCTGCTTGGGCAGATCCTGCTCGATGGCCGTGGCATCGAGCAGGATGCCGGTGTCGCCCGACGCTGGTTCGGCATTGCCGCGCAGGGGGGCAGTGCCATGGCGCACAACATGCTCGGTCGTTGCCTGGAACATGGCTGGGGGGGCGAGGTGAACCTGGCGCAGTCGGCCATTCACTATGCACGGGCGGCCGATGCCGGGCTGGATTGGGGGTTGTACAACCTCGGCAATCTGCTGGCTACCGGGCGTGGCCTGCCGGCCAACCAGGCCCAGGCGCTGAGCTGTTACGAGAAGGCCGCGCAGATGGGCCATGCCAAGTCGATGAACCTGTATGGGCGCTACCTGGAGCATGGTATTGCTACGGCGCCGAGCCCGGTGCGGGCGGTGCGCTGGTATCGGCGATCGGCCGAAGCGGGGGATTTTCGTGGGATGTTCAGCCTGGCGATGGTGTTGGCCGAGCGGGGTGAGGTGGCCGAGGCCGGGAGCTGGCTGGAGCGCGCGCGAGTCCAGGGGAATGAGAACTTCCTGCGCAGCGCCCTGGTGACATTGCAGGGAGCGGGGCCGGTGTTGATGGCCTTTGCCGGGAGCTATGCTGAAGAGCTGCAGCGGCGCGAGGCCTGATGTCGCCTGTGCCGGTACAGGAGATCACACATGAAAACGGGGCCTTTCGGCCCCGTTCTGCATTACAGGTAGTAAGCCTTCAGCGGCGGGAAGCCGTTGAATTCCACTGCGCTGTAGCTGGTGGTGTAGGCGCCGGTCGACAGCCAGTACAGGCGGTCACCGATGGCCAGGTTCAGCGGCAGGCCATACTTGTAGTTTTCGTACATGATGTCGGCGCTGTCACAGGTCGGGCCGGCGATGACCACTTCTTCGGCTTCGCCTTTCTTCTCGGTCCAGATCGGGAACTTGATGGCTTCGTCCATGGTTTCGATCAGGCCGGAGAACTTGCCCACGTCGGTGTAGATCCAGCGCTCGACGGCGGTGCGCGACTTGCGTGCGACCAGCACCACTTCACTGACCAGGATACCGGCGTTGGCGATCAGCGAGCGGCCTGGCTCGAGGATGATTTCCGGCAGGTCGTCACCGAAGTCTTCCTTCAGGAAGCGAATGATCTCTTCGGCGTAAGTCTCGAGGCTGTTGGTACGGGTGATGTAGTTGGCCGGGAAGCCGCCACCCATGTTGATCAGCTTCAACTCGATGCCGTCTTCTTCCTTCAGGCGCTCGAAGATCACCTTGACCTTGGCGATGGCCGCGTCCCATACGCTGATGTCGCGCTGTTGCGAACCAACGTGGAAGGAGATGCCGTAAGGCACCAGGCCCAGGTCACGGGCGAGGATCAGCAGGTCCATGGCCATGTCGGTCTGGCAGCCGAATTTGCGCGACAGTGGCCAGTCGGCCGTGGTCGAGCCTTCGGTGAGGATGCGAACGTATACCTTCGAGCCCGGCGCGGCCTTGGCGATGTTGCGCAGGTCGGCTTCCGAGTCGGTGGCGTACAGGCGCACGCCCTTCTCGTAGAAGTAGCGGATGTCCTTGGACTTCTTGATGGTGTTGCCGTAGCTGATACGGTCGGCGCTGACGCCACGGCTCAGGACCTTGTCCAGCTCGTAGATCGAGGCAATGTCGAAGCTCGAACCTTTCTCTTTGAGCAGGTCGATGATCTCGACGGCCGGGTTGGCCTTGACCGCGTAGTACACCTTGGCGAATTCGAAACCAGCACGCAGGTCGTCATAGGCCTGGCTGATCATCTGGGTGTCGATGAGTACGAACGGGGTTTCCTGCTTGTCGGCGAACGCCTTCATTTTCTGGAAGGTATCACGCGCGAAATAGTCTTCGACCTGGATCGACATGCTCAGGGACTCCATGGGCAAACTGAAAGATTAAGTGGCTGCAAACTGAACGTCCTCCGTATCCCCACTTTGGTTCGCCTACTCAGTACTTGAGCCGGATGGATCGTTTCCAGCATGGACGTTCGGCGCGCACTTTAGGGCGTGAAGAATGCAGAATCAACAGGCAATCCGGGCGCGATCGTCGTGGAACGACGCCCTACCCGTTGAATAACCGACTCGCATGACCAGCTGATGTTCCCCTGGGTGTTTCAAGCGTAAAAAATTGTGGAATGGAGCGTTCTGACCCCTGTGCAGGCAAGCCCCTTTTTACAGGCATCAAGCGATTCCTGTGGGAGCGGGCGTGCCCGCGAAAAGGCCTCAGGTGTTCATATTTATGGCCACATTTCCCTGGCACCACCGTGCATGAAAAAGACGATAAATTTTTTGTTACCGTCGGGCAGATTTGCCGTTATGGATGAGAAACATTACTATTCGCACCCTCATCCGCCTCCCTGACGACCCCGACCGTGTCCGGACACAAAGGCTTCCTCGACCACTACCATGAGCTGATCGGCACCTGGACGCGCAAGTTGCGCAGTCGTCAGCAGGCCGAGGACCTCACCCACGATGCCTTTGTCCGGGTACTGGAAAACCCGCGCGAAGAGGTCGAGCAGCCTCGCGCCTACCTGCACCAGACCGCCCGCAATATCGCCGTGGACGGGTTTCGCCGCGAAGACCGGCGTCAGGCCCTGGAGCTGGAGGCTTTCGATGAAGGCAGCAGCGCCAGCGACGACCCGGAAGCCTACATGCATGCCCTGGAGCTGGCCGACAGCGTCGAGCGTGCATTGGCCGAGTTGCCGCTGAACTGTCGCCGGGTGTTCATCTGGCAGAAGCTTGAAGGCCTGAGCCAGGCCGAGATTGCCGAGCGCATGGGTTTGACCAAGAACATGGTCGAAAAGTATATGATTCGCACGCTCCGACATCTGCGTGAGCACCTGGATGTGTCAGCACGATGAGTCAGGAGACCTTTCCGATGAAACAGCACGGTTCCGAGACCGTCCGTGAGCAGGCGGCCGCATGGTTCGTGCGCATGCAGGACGCGCCGCGCGATGCCGCGCTGCACAAGCAGCTACGTGCGTGGCTGGCCGCCGACCCCAGCCACCGTGCCGAGTACGATGCCCTGGCCACGGTCTGGAGCGCGGCGGAGCTGATCCCGCGCCAGCGCCTCGAAGCGCTGTGCGAGCCAGACCCGGTACGCCAGCTGCCGCAGCGGCGCCTGCTGCGCCAGGCGCTGGCGGCGAGTGTGGCGGTGGTGGCGCTGGGGCTGGGCTGGACGGGCTGGCACTACCAGCAGCTCAATCACCAGGATCAGCTGCAGACGGCCTTTGGCGAGCGCCGCCAGGTCGAGCTGCCCGATGGTTCGCACCTCGAACTCAACGGCGCCACCCAGCTGCACGTCGATTTCAGCCCAGGCCGTCGGCACATCCAGTTGAACGCAGGTGAGGCGATGTTCATCGTCGCCCACGACAGCAGCCGCCCGTTCGTGGTCGATACCGCCCAGGGCAGCGTGACCGTGACCGGCACCCGTTTCGATGTGCGCCTGGACCCGGCCGCTACCCGTGTTGCGGTGGAGCAGGGTTCGGTGCGTGTGCAGGGGAGCGACACCTCGTTGGCGCAACTGGGCGCTGGCCAAGGTTCCCACATAGACGCGCATGGCAAGGTCGCCGCACCTTATGCGGTCAACGCCAGCGCACTGACCGCCTGGCGCCAGGGCAAGCTGGTATTCGACAACGCTACCCTCGCCGAGGTGGTGGCCGAAGTGTCGCGATATCGCGCCCAGCCACTGCGCGTGGCACCTGGCAAAGTTGCCCAGTTGCGCGTCTCCAGCACCTTTAGCACCGATGACACGGACGCGCTGCTGCGCGCCTTGCCGAGCATCCTGCCGGTGGCGATCAAGGCCAATGAAGACGGCTCCCGCGAAATAATTGCGAAATAGATTCAGGTTTTTTTCCGCTCGTTCGTCTTCCCCGCCAGCTGCAACTGCCAAGCATTTCCATTCGCATGCGGTTGGCGTTTATTCCTTCTTCAGGATGTTTCGACGACGTGAACAACAACAAACCTTATCCACGCTTGAGCGCTCTGGCGCTGGCCCTGGCGGTCAGCACCGCAGCCGTCAATGCCCAAGCCGAGCAGGCAGGCACGATCCAGATCCAGGCCCAGCCTCTGGCCTCGGCACTGAGCCAGTTGGGCCAGCAGACCAACCTGCAGCTGTTCTTCAGCCCCGAGCTGGTGGCTGGCAAGCAGGCCCCGGCCGTGTCCGGCAACCTGGCGCCCGAGCAGGCGCTGCAGCAACTGCTGCAGGGCAGCGGGCTGACCTACGAGAAGTCCGAGGACACGGTGGTGGTGAAGCCGGCCCAGCCTGCCGGCACGCTCACCACCGGCAGCCTGGAACTGGCGCCCACCGACGTGAAGGTGGTCGGTGACTGGCTGGGCGATGCCGACCAGGCCGTGGTGCAGAACCACCCTGGCGCGCGCACCGTGGTGCGCCGCGAGGCGATGGTGGAGAAGGGCGCGATGAACGTGCGCGATGTGCTGCGCGGCATCCCTGGTGTACAGGTACAGGACAGCAACGGCACCGGTGGCAGTGACCTGTCGCTGAACGTTGGCGTGCGTGGCCTGACCTCGCGCCTGTCGCCACGCTCGACCGTGCTGATCGACGGCATTCCGGCAGCCTTTGCGCCCTACGGCCAGCCGCAGCTGTCAATGGCACCGATCTCTTCGGGCAACCTCGACAGCATCGACGTGGTGCGCGGCGCAGGCTCGGTGCGCTATGGCCCGCAGAACGTCGGCGGGGTGATCAACTTCGTGACCCGGGCGATCCCCGAAAAGGCATCGGCTGAGCTGTCCACCACGCTGGAAACCTCCCAGCATGGCGGCTGGAAGCACACCGAATCGGCGTTCGTCGGCGGCACTGCCGACAATGGCATGGGCGTGGCGTTGCTCTATACCGGTGTGAACGGCAATGGCTACCGTGAAAGCAACAACGGCAACGACATCGACGACGTCATCCTCAAGACCCATTGGGCACCGACCGACGTCGACGAGTTCTGGCTCAACTTCCACTACTACGATGGCCGTGCCGACATGCCTGGTGGCCTGACCCAGGCGCAGTACGACAGCAACCCGTACCAGTCGCTGCGCGATTACGACTACTTCGCCGGCCGGCGCAAGGACGTGTCGTTCAAGTGGCAGCGCCAGCTGGACGATGCCACCCAGTTCGAAGTGCTGACCTATTACACCGACAGCTTCCGTGGCAGCGCCATCGCCGCGCGCGACATGAAGACCCTGTCGTCGTACCCGCGCAATTACCACACCTTCGCCATCGAGCCACGGGTGTCGCGGATCTTCTTCGCAGGCCCTACCACGCAGGAAGTCAGCGTCGGTTACCGCTACCTGAAAGAGGCCATGCGCGAGCAGTCGACCCGCCTGGCGCTGATCGACAACGTGCCGACGCCCACGCCGACGTCCGACGGCCACGTGTTCCAGGACCGCAGCGGTGGTACCGAAGCCAGCGCCTACTACATCGACGACAAGATCGATGTCGGCAACTGGACCATCACCCCGGGCATCCGTTTCGAGCACATCAATACTGACTGGCGGGATCGCCCGGTGCTCGATGCCAACAACCGCCCTGTGCCGGAGAAGAACCGCAGCATCACCAGCAACGAGCCACTGCCGGCGCTGAGCGTGATGTACCACATCTCCGATGCCTGGAAGCTGTTCGCCAACTACGAGACCTCGTTCGGCAGCCTGCAGTACTTCCAGCTGGGCCAGGGCGGCACCGGCAACAGCACGGCCAACGGCCTGGAACCGGAAAAAGCCAAGACCTACGAGCTCGGTACCCGTTATGACAACGGCGGCTTCGCCGGTGAGCTGACCGCGTTCTACATCGACTTCGACGACGAGTTGCAGTACATCAGCAACGACGTGGGCTGGACTAACCTCGGCGCGACCAAGCACCAGGGTATCGAGGCTTCGGTGCGCTATGACCTGGCCGGGTTGGACCCGCGCCTGGACGGCCTGTCGGTGAGCGGTGGCTACACCTATACCCGCGCGACGTATGAAGGGGATATTCCGGGCTTCAAGGGCCGTGACCTGCCGTTCTATTCACGCCAGGTGGCCACAGCCGGCGTGCGCTATGCGATCAACCGCTGGACCTGGAATCTGGATGCCTTTGCCCAGTCCAAGCAGCGTGCGCCGGGGACCGGGATCAATGCCAATGGTAGCTTCACGGGTGACTACATCACCGAACCGAGTGCCGATGGGCAGTATGGCGATATTCCGGGGTATGTGACCTGGCATGCCCGTGGTGGGTATGAGTTCGGGCCGCAGATGTCCAACCTGAAGCTTGCGGCGGGGGTAAAGAACCTGTTCGACAAGCAGTTCTTCACGCGTTCGAGCGACAACAATGCCGGCATTTATGTCGGTGAGCCGCGGACCTTCTATGTGCAGGCCAGTGTAGGGTTCTGATACCGCGTTGCCTGCTTCGCGGGACAAGCCCGCTCCTACAGGTGCAGCGCCAGCCTCAAGGCTAGTAGAGGACCTGTGGGAGCGGGCTTGTCCCGCGAATGGGGCGCGAAGCGCCCCCAGCGATTACGAAGCCACCACCTCGGCCGGCGAAACAATGCTGGTCTTCGCCCCCCGCGAACGCCCCGAGCTCAGGTAGGCCGCAATCGACTCCTGCGTCACTTCGCCCAGGAACACCTGCTCGGCATCCAGCACCGGCAACCAAGCCCGGTTGAACTCGTACATCCGCGACAACAGGATGCGCAGGTGCTCGTCATGCGACGCCGTGGCATTGAACGGCCGCAGGAAGTCGCCACAGGTGCCTTGCTGGCGGTGCATGTCACGCCGACGCACATACCCCAGCGCCTTGTTCTGCCCATCGGTCACCACCACATAGCGGCGGTCGTGCTCGTCGAGCAGCTCCAGCGCATCGCTGACCGGCGTCTGCGGGCTCACCGATGGCGCGTTGTCCGCCGCATCCTCCGCACGCACCAGCAGCAGGCGCTTGAGCGTGCTGTCCTGGCCGACGAAGTTGCTTACGAAGTCATCCACCGGGTGCGCCAGCAAGGTGTCCGGGTGGTCCAGTTGCAGCAGCTTGCCGGCGCGGAAGATGGCGATCTTGTCGCCCAGCTTGATCGCCTCGTCGATGTCATGGCTGACCATGATCACAGTCTTGTTCAGCGCCCGTTGCATCTCGAAGAACTCGTTCTGGATCATCTCGCGGTTGATCGGGTCGACCGCGCCGAACGGCTCGTCCATCAGCAGCACCGGTGCTTCCGCCGCCAGTGCGCGGATCACGCCGATGCGCTGCTGCTGGCCGCCGGACAGCTCACGGGGGTAGCGCTGCAGGTATTGCTTGGGTTCGAGCTTGATCATGTGCATCAGCTCGCGGGCGCGCTCGTGGCACTTCTGCTTGTCCCAGCCGAGCAGACGCGGGACCACGGTGATGTTCTCCTCGATGGTCATGTTGGGGAACAGGCCGATCTGCTGGATCACGTAGCCGATGTGTCGGCGCAGGGTCACTTCGTCGAGGGCGCTGGTGTCTTCGCCGTTGATCAGCACCCGGCCTGAGGTCGGTGCGATCAGGCGGTTGATCATCTTCAGCGTGGTGCTCTTGCCGCAGCCTGACGGGCCGAGGAATACGCAGATTTCACCTTCATTGACGGTGAGGCTGACAGAGTCGACGGCTTTGACGTCCTTGCCGTTGACGTTGAAGGTCTTGCTGAGGTTCTGGAGTTCGATCATGAGCGCAGTCCTTCTGGAGTCAGGGCACGTTGCAGGGTTTGCAGGAGCAGGTCGGCGACGATCGCCAGCAGGCTGACCAGCACGGCGCCGACCAGCAGCATCGACATGTCGCTGCGGCTGATGGAGGTGAGGATGAGCACGCCCAGGCCGCCGGCGCCGATGGTGGCGGCGATGGTCATGACGCCGATGTTCATCACCACGGCGGTGCGCACGCCGGCGAGGATCACCGGCACTGCAATGGGCAGCTCGACCATGCGCAGGCGCTGGCCGAAGGTCATGCCGATGCCGCGCGCCGCTTCACGGATGCCGGGCTCGACGTTGGTCAGGGCCAGGTAGGTGTTGCGCAGGATCGGCAGCAGCGAATAGAGGAACACCGCAGTGATCGCCGGCAGCGGGCCGAGGCCCTGGCCGAACTTGGAATAGAACGGCAGCAGCAGGCCGAACAGGGCGATGGACGGGATGGTCAGCAGCACCGTGGCGCTGGCCTGCAGCGGGCCGGCAACAGCCGGGAAGCGGGTCATCAGAATGCCCAGCGGCACGCCGACGATGATTGCCAGGCCCACGGCGACGCCGACCAGCATGATGTGCTGCCAGGTCAGCTGCAGCACCTGGGCCCAGTCGAGGTGGGCGAATGTGTCGAGCAGGCTCATGGCTGTACCTCGCTAGGCATTGGGTGCTCACGCAGGAAGGCCGCGGCCACCGTGGTCGGGTTCTGGTGTTCCACGTCGACCTTGGCGTTGAGCTGGCGCATGGTTTCGTCATCCAGCTGCTCGGCCAGGGGCTTGAGCAGGCCGACCAGTTTCGGGTTGGCGTCGAGCACCTGTTTACGCACCACTGGGGCGGCGGTGTAGTCGGGGAAGTAGTGCTTGTCGTCTTCCAGCAACTTGAGGTCGAACGCGCTCAGTCGGCCGTCGGTGGTGTACACAAGGCCGGCGAACACCTGATTGTTGTGCATGGCGGTGTAGACCAGCCCGGCATCCATCTGGCGGATGTTGGCACGGCCCACTTGCAGGTCGTACATCTCTTTCAGGCCGACCAGGCCGTCCGGGCGGTTGGCGAACTCGGTGTCCAGTGCCACCAGATGCTTGCGCTGGCTTTCGTCACGCAGCACCAGGTTGAGGTCGCTGATGGTATTGACCTGTGGATAAGCCTCGGCCACCTGCTTGGGCAGGCCGAGGGCATAGGTGTTGCTGAACTTCGACGGGGTCAGCCAGATCAGGTCCTTTTTCGCGTCCAGTTCCTTGACCTTGGCGTAGGTGGCCTCGGCATTGGGCATGCGCTCGTCGATATGGTTGTATGAGACCAGCGACACGCCGGTGTATTCCCACATCAGGTCGAGTTGCCCGGTTTCCTGGGCCTGGCGCGCGATGCTGCTGCCAAGGCCGGTGGTGACGCGCACGTCGAAGCCGTTGGCACGCAGGTATTGCGCGGTGATTTCGGCGAGCACGGTCTGTTCGGTGAACACTCGCGCGCCGATGCGGATCAGGGGTTTTTCCGCTGCCTGGGCAAATCCTGCGAACAGCAGGGCCGCGCCCAGCAGCAAGGCGATTCTCTTGTTCATGGGTTCCCTCTTGTTATCCAGCCAGGCCACGTTCCAGCCAGCGCTTGCTGGAGAAACTCACCAGCGCATCCAGCACCAGCGCCAGCAGTGCGGTACAGGCGGCACCGAGCAGCAGTTGTGGCTGGTTGTTCAGGGCGATGCCGGGGAAGATCAGGCTGCCCAGGCTGTTGGCGCCGATCAGGAAGGCCAGCGGCGCGGTGCCGACGTTCAGTGCCAGGGCCACGCGCACGCCGCCGACGATGATCGGCACGGCGTTGGGCAGTTCCACCTGCCAGAGTTGCTGGCGCGGGGTCATACCGATGCCGGTGGCGGCTTCCTTGAGCGAGGCGGGGACGTTTTTCAGGCCCTCGTAGGTGTTGCGCACGATGGGCAGGAGGGAGGCGAGGAACAGCGCGAAGATCGCAGGCCCGGCACCGATGCCCAGGATACTCAGGGCGATGGCCAGAACGGCCAGGGGGGGAATGGTGTTGCCAACGTTGAAGAACTGCATGAAGCGTTCGGCTTTGTCGACCCGGTGCGGTCGACTGAGCGCAATGCCGGCAGGGATGCCCACGGCCAGCGCCGCCGCCATCGAAGCCAGCACCAGTACCAGGTGCGCTTGCAGGTAGAACCCAAGATCGTCGCGATAACGCGCGATCGTGTCGATGCCGATCCAGTGGATCAGCAGGGCCAGGATGACGAGCACGGTGGCGCATCCCAACAGCCCTTTACCGTAGCTTTTTGCCACAGGCGGACTCCTTGTGTTGTCGGCGAGCACACTTCTTGGTAGCCGGCCAGTGCTGGCGGCGGGTGGTGTGTTCGCGAGTAGCAGCGTGAGGCAGCCGAAGGCTGCGATCAGGCCATGAGCCGAACCCCGTCGGGCCCGAAAATGCTGATGACACTAGCCCCCCAACCGAAGCGGATTGCAGGGGGATGGACGTCTCCGTTGGCGTAAAGGTTCCCATCTGAGACGGCATTTGGCCAGCGTTAATCACTGGGGGAAAGCTAGCATGGCGAGAAAAAACAGCGGGTTAATGCGCTGCAGGCGTTGAAATAGCTGCCCTGTGGCCTTTTGTCGTGATAAAGCGATTGTCTGATGAATTTGTTGCGTCTGTACTGGCCCTTTCGCGGGCACCACTCATTCCTCAGGTTTTGGTCCAGGCCCAACTTCAGGTATGATATCGCCCCTTTTAAATCCCCCAGTCAGGCGATTTCCCATGACCAACCAGGCCGCCGAAGTCGCGAAGCGCCGCACTTTCGCAATCATTTCCCACCCCGACGCCGGTAAGACCACCATCACCGAGAAGCTCCTGCTGATGGGCAAGGCCATTGCCGTCGCCGGTACCGTGAAGTCGCGCAAGTCCGACCGCCACGCCACTTCCGACTGGATGGAAATGGAGAAGCAGCGCGGCATCTCCATCACCACCTCGGTGATGCAGTTCCCGTATCGCGAGCACATGATCAACCTGCTCGACACCCCCGGCCACGAAGACTTCTCGGAAGATACCTACCGCACCCTGACCGCGGTGGACTCGGCGCTGATGGTGCTCGACGGCGGTAAAGGTGTAGAGCCGCGGACCATCGCCCTGATGGATGTGTGCCGCCTGCGCGACACGCCGATTGTCAGCTTCATCAACAAACTCGACCGTGACATCCGTGACCCGATCGAACTGCTCGACGAGATCGAAGCCGTCCTGAAGATCAAGGCCGCGCCGATCACCTGGCCGATCGGTTGCTACCGCGACTTCAAGGGCGTGTATCACCTGACCGGCGACTACATCGTGGTGTACACCCCGGGCCACGGTCACGAGCGCACCGAAGCCAAGATCATCCAGAACCTGGACTCCGACGAAGCTCGCGCGCATCTGGGCGACCAATACGATTCGTTCGTCGAGCAACTGGAGCTGGTGCAGGGCGCCTGCCACGAGTTCAACCAGGAAGAGTTCATCAGCGGTCAACTGACCCCGGTGTTCTTCGGTACCGCGTTGGGCAACTTTGGTGTCGACCATGTGCTCGACGCCGTCGTCGACTGGGCGCCGCGCCCGCTGGGCCGCGTGGCCCACGAGCGGACCGTCGAGCCTGTTGAAGAGAAGTTCACCGGCTTCGTGTTCAAGATCCAGGCGAACATGGACCCGAAACACCGCGACCGTATCGCCTTCATGCGCATCTGCTCGGGCAAGTACGAGAAGGGCATGAAGATGCGCCATGTGCGTATCAACAAGGACCTGCGCATCGGCGATGCGCTGACCTTCTTCTCCTCCGAGCGTGAGCAGCTGGAAGAGGCCTATGCCGGCGACATCATCGGCCTGCACAACCACGGCACCATCCAGATCGGCGACACGTTCACCGAAGGCGAGTCGCTGGGCTTCACCGGTATCCCGCACTTCGCCCCGGAGCTGTTCCGCCGCGTGCGCCTGAAGGACCCGCTGAAATCCAAGCAGCTGCGTCAAGGCCTGCAACAGCTGGCCGAAGAGGGTGCGACCCAGGTGTTCTTCCCGGAGCGCAGCAACGACATCATCCTCGGTGCGGTCGGTGTGCTGCAGTTCGACGTGGTCGCCAGCCGCCTGAAGGAAGAGTACAAGGTGGAATGTGCCTACGAGCCGATCACCGTCTGGTCGGCCCGCTGGATCGGCTGCGATGACAAGAAGAAGCTCGAGGAATTCCAGAACAAGGCCATGGAAAACCTGGCCATCGACGGTGGCGGTCACCTGACCTACCTGGCGCCGACCCGGGTCAACCTGGCGCTGATGGAAGAGCGCTGGCCGGACATCAAGTTCCGCGCCACCCGCGAGCATCACTGATCGCTGATTTGGGGCTGCTGTGCAGCCCTTCGCGGGACAAGCCCGCTCATGGGATCGCACTCACCTGTAGGAGCGGGCTTGTCCCGCGAAGGGCCGCAAAGCGGCCCCATTTCAATTCCCGGCTTTGATGCTGGTCCAGATCCGGGTCCGAATACGATCAATCTTCGCCGGCATCGCCTCAAGGGCATACAACTTGCCCATCACATCCTCGCTCGGGTAAATCATCGTATTACCCTTCATCGCCGGCTCCACCAGCCCGTCCGCCTTGAGGTTGCCGTTGGCGTACTGCACATGGTTGCTGATGTTGGCCATCACTTCCGGCTGCAGCAGGTAGTTCATATAGGCATACCCGGCCTTTTCATCCGGCGCATCGGCCGGCATGGCCACCATGTCGAACCACATCGGCGCACCTTCCTTGGGGATCGAATACCCCACCTTCACCCCGTTCTTCGCCTCTTCGGCGCGGTTCTTCGCCTGCAGTACGTCCCCCGAGAAGCCCACCACCACGCAGATATCGCCGTTGGCCAGGTCACCGGTGTACTTCGATGAGTGGAAGTAGCTGATGTACGGCCGCACCTGCATCAGCAGCGCCTTGGCCTTGTCGTAGTCGGCCGGGTTCTGGCTGTGGTGCGGCAGGCCCAGGTAGTGCAGGGCGATCGGCAGCAGCTCGGGGCCGTTGTCCAGCACCGCGACGCCGCAGCTCTTCAGCTTGCTCATGTACTCGGGCTTGAAGATCAGGTCCCAGGAATCCACCGGCGCATTGTCGCCGAGCACTGCCTTGACCTTGTCGATGTTGTAGCCGATGCCAGTGCTGCCCCACAGGTACGGGAAACCATACTGGTTGCCCGGGTCGTTGACCTCCAGCGCCTTCATCAGCACCGGGTTGAGGTTGTGCCAGTTGGGCAGCTGCGACTTGTCCAGAGGCTTCAGGGCCTTGCCCTGGATCTGCCGGGCCATGAAGTGGTTGGAGGGGAACACCACGTCGTAGCCGGAGTTGCCCGTCATCAGCTTGCCGTCGAGGGTCTCGTTGCTGTCGTAGACGTCGTAGGTCGGCACGATGCCGCTGGCTTGCTGGAAGTTCTTCAGCGTGTCGGGCGCGACGTAGCTGGACCAGTTGTAGATCTTCACCGTTTCGGTGGCGCTGGCGACGCTGGCGGCCAGCATCAGGGGAGCGAGAAGGAGCGTGCGCATGTCGGGTTTACCTTGCTTTGTCTGTTGTTATCGAAGGCAGGCGATCAGCGGATCAGAAAATCAGAACGTAGGTCTTGCGCACGGTCTCCTGGATGTCCCAGATGCCGGTGCTGTTGGCCGGTAGCATCAGTACGTCTCCGGCTTCTATGACCAAGGGCTCGCCACCGTCGGGGGTGAAGGTGCAGCGGCCCTTGATGAAATGGCAGAACTCCTGCTGCACGATCTGCCGCCGCCAGCGCCCGGGCGTGCACTCCCAGATGCCGGCTTCGACGCCGTCGCTGCGTTCCACGCAGGTGACCGAAGCCACTGCCACGGGTTCGCCAAGCGGCACCGCGACCGGGTTGGCGCTTTCGAGCACGGCGCTGTCTGTGTGTTTGAACTGGGTGATGTTCATGACCGGTGGATCCTGTGTCGGGGTAAGGGAAGTCAGTGCATGAAGCCTTCCATGAAGTCCGCAAGGGAGCTGGCCAGGCGCCGCCTCCAGGGCGCGCTGGCGGGGTTGGCGAGGGTCCGGTCCTCGTGGACGAAGCTCTGGATGATCGCGTTGTAGCCGAGCCAGCGGCAGGGCTCGGGCGGCCAGCTGGCCAGGCTCGCAACCGGGCGGTTGTCGAGCACCCAGGGTTGCGCGGTCAGTTGGTTGTGCTGGTTGAGGATCAGCGCCGCCAGCGTGCGGCCGCCAAGGTTGGTGGCACCGACACCTTCGCCACCGTAGCCGCCGGCCAGGGCGATGCCGCGCTGGCGGTCGCACAGCATGTGCGGGCGGAAGCGCCGCGCCATGCCCAGGTTGCCGCCCCAGGAGTGGGTGATGCGTGCGTGCTTGAGTTGCGGGAACAGTTCGCCGAACAGGTAGCGCCGCAGTTCGATTTCGTGCTCTTCAAGGTTGAAGTTCTCGCGCAGGCGGCCACCGAAGCGGTAGCCGCCACGGGCGCCGAACACCAGGCGGTTGTCGGCGGTGCGCTGGCCGTAGGTGACCTGGCGGCTGCTCTCGCTGAAGGCCTGGCCTTGATTCAGGCCGATCTGTTCCCAGGTGGATTCCGGCAGTGGTTCGGTGGCCACCAGCAGGCTCTGCACCGGCAACTGGTGCTTGCCCAGCGGCGGCAGGCTGGCTGCGTACCCTTCGACCGCCGGCACCATCCACTGGCAGCGGATGCGCGCCAGGGGCGAGCGTACTTCGCCGGGCTGCCAGTCGATGGCCGGGGTGTTCTCGTAGATCGTCACGCCGAGGGCTTCCACGGCCCGAGCCAGGCCACGGGCCAGCTTGGCCGGGTGAATGGTCGCGGTGTGCGGGCTGTAGATCGCGCCGTAGGCATTGCTGACACGCAGTTGCGCGTCCAGCTGCTCGGGGCGCAGCCAGCGGTAGTCGTCTTCGGTCATGCCTTGGCGATACAGATCGTCGAGGTAGGCGCGCAGGCTGCGTTCCTGCTCCGGGTAACGCGCGGCGCAATACAGCACGCCGCCTTTGCGGTAGTCGCAGTCGATGCCCTCGCGCTGCAACACGCTGTGCACTTCATCAGGAATGCCATGCAAAAGGTCGATGCTGGCGCGGCGCTGCTGCGGCGACAGGGTGGCGAGCAGGCGGTCTTCGCCGAGCAGGTTACCCATCAGCCAGCCGCCATTGCGCCCCGAAGCGCCGAAGCCGGCGATGTTGGCCTCGATCACCGCGATGTTCAGTTGCGGCGCCTGGCGCTTGAGGTAATAGGCGGTCCACAGGCCGGTGTAGCCGGCGCCGATGATGCAGACATCGACCTCGAGGTCCTGGCGCAGGGCCGGGCGCGCGCACAGCGGCTCGTCGAGCTGGTCCATCCACAGGCTGAGCGTGCGCAAGGGTTGCATCGGGTTTTGCTCCACATCCGTCAAGGTCTGTGGGCGATGCTAGTGGTGTCGGCCGGTGGCTGTCTTACGTGCGTGCACGCAGGGAAATTTGCTTGAGATAGGCCTTGGGCGTGAGGCCGGTGTGTTCGCGGAAGCACTTGTAGAACGCCGAGAGCGAGTTGAAACCGGCGTTGAATGCCAGATCGTCGATCGGCGCCTCGACGCTGTCGTCGTCGAGGCTGGCCATCAGGTGTTGCAGGCGCGCCTGGTTGACGTAGCGGTAGAAGCTTTGCCCAAGCACCTGGTTGAGCAGGTAGGAGATCTGGTTGCGGCTGTAGCCACTGGCGTCGGCCACCTGCTGCAAGTCCAGCTCTGGGTCGAGGTAGGGACGCTGGCGCTGGAAGTAGTGCTCCAGGTCCTGGGCCATGGTCGACAGCTGCCGTGGCGACAGGCCCAGGCGGCTGGTGGCCGGGCGCGGGCCGCTGCTGACCAGGCCGTTGCCGTTCTGGCGAACCAGGGTGGCGTACTCGTTGACCCGCCAGATCAGGCCGTCCTTGACGGTGATCGCTTCGCTGGACTGGAACGCCACCAGGCCGTCGCCGCCCTGTACCGTGACCTGGTACTGGATGAAGGCGGTGCAACCGTCGACGCGGATGCGGTCGCTGTGGACGATGTCCTCGCCGGCTTCATGGGGCAGGCAGGCGCGCACGTAGTCGCGTAGCTCGCGGTAGCCGAGCACGCGGTTCTGGAAGAAGTCGTGGTAGTGGATGTCGGGGTGGTAGAGCGCGATCACGCCGTCGAGATCACGGTGCTTCCAGCACAAGTGGTAGCGCAGCACGGTGTCGGCGGTCAGCGGGGTCTGGGCGGGCGTGTCGAGAAGGGTCATGCCCGAATCATGCCTTGCCCTCTGGGCGTCGACAAGAATGCAGAACACCTGATGCAGTTCGGCAATTCGCGCATTTTGCACGGTTCAGGCGCTGGTCTGATTGCTAACTTGTTGATTTGGAAGGGTGTCATTTTTTGTCACAACTGGCACAGCCGCTGCAATGGTTATTGCGCGAATGGAATTCTCGCTAACAACCCAATACAGGCGAACACATCATGATCCCCTCTGCCGACTATCCCGTTGTTGATCCCCAAAGCCGTTCAGGAGTGTCCTGGGCCGCGATCTTCGCTGGTGCCGCCGCCGCTGCTGCCTTGTCCCTGATCCTTGTGGTTCTTGGGGCAGGATTGGGCTTTGCAGCGACTTCCCCTTGGGCTAACGAAGGGGCGAGCGCCAAGGCGCTGGGCATTTCCACCATCGTCTGGCTTCTGCTCACCCAGATCATTGCATCAGGCCTAGGCGGCTACATCGCGGGTCGGCTGCGAGTGAAATGGGCCAACCTGCATGGTGATGAAGTGTACTTCCGCGATACCGCCCACGGCTTCTTGTCCTGGGCAGTGGCGACACTGGTGGCGGCAATGCTGGTACTGGGCGCTGCGGGCAACGTGATTGGCGCGGGTGCCAGCGCGGCCTCCCAGGCGGCGACCGTGACCGCTGCGGCAGGGGGAGCTGCTGCGGCTGGCAACAACAGCAATTCGATGGGGTATTTCGTCGATAGCCTGTTCCGTGGCGAGGGGCCAGCTCCAGTCAGTGAGGATGCCGCCAATGGCGTGGCAGCTCGCATTCTGGCCAAAGGAATCGCCAGTGACGGCGCCTTGCCCGCAGAGGATCGTGCCTACCTGGCGCAGCTGGTGGCCCAACGTACCCGCTTGACCCAGCCGGAGGCCGAGGCACGCGTCGATCAGGTCATGGCACAGGTACAGCAGCTGAAGGTGGATGCCAAGCAAGCGGCTGACAAAGCGGCCAAGGTGGCGGCCTGGACTGCGCTGTGGACCTTCGTCGCGCTGCTTTGCGGCGCATTCTTTGCCAGCGTGGCTGCGTTGTATGGCGGCCGTCTGCGCGACCGCGTGCAATGGCTTGAAGGCGACTACGTCGCTCATCGCACCATTCAACGTTAATCAAGGAGAATCACCATGCGCTCGATATTGCTTTGGATGCTCGGGGTACCTATTCCCGTCATCATCCTGATTGCTTTGTTCATGCATTGATCCAAAGGGCGGCGTAAGCCGCCCTTTGCGTTGGTGCCCGATAGAGAAATGAACCATGCGCTCTTTATTGCTATGGATGATTGGGATACCGATACCCGTAATCATCCTGATCTGGATTTTCATGCATTGAGAAGCTGGGGCTGCGAGGCGGCCCCAGCAATCTAAAGCCTAAAGAAACTGCTCGGCATAATGGCAGGCGACCTGTCGCGTACTCACTTGCCGCAACGCCGGCACCTCCTTGGCACAGCGCTCGGTCGCATACGGGCAGCGCTTGTGAAACGCACACCCATCCGGCGGATTCAGCGGGTTGGGCAACTCCCCGGCAATACGAATCTTCGGTTTCAACGGGTCGGGATGAATCGCCGGTGTCGCCGACAGCAGCGCCTGGGTGTACGGATGCAAAGGTTTCTCGTAGATATCCTCCTTCGGCCCCATCTCCGCCGGCCGCCCCAGGTACATCACCAGCACCTGATCGGCCACATGCCGCACCACCGCCAGGTTGTGGGAGATGAACACGTAGGCGGTGTTGAACTCTTTCTGCAAGTCCATGAACAGGTTCAGCACCTGGGCCTGGATCGAAACGTCCAGCGCCGAAGTCGGCTCATCCGCCACCAGCACCTTCGGTTGCAGCATCATCGCCCGGGCCAGGGCAATCCGCTGGCGCTGACCGCCAGAGAACATATGCGGGTAGCGCTGGTAATGCTCAGGGCGCAGGCCGACCTGCTCCATCATCTTCTGCACTTTCTCGCGCCGCTCGGCCTTGCTCAGTGAGGTGTTGATCAGCAGCGGCTCGACCAGTTGGTCACCGATCTTCTGCCGTGGGTTGAGCGAGGCATAGGGGCTCTGGAACACCATCTGCACGTCGCGGCGCAGTTGCTTGCGCTCGGACTTGCTGGCGCCTTTCACTTCGGTGCCAGCAATCTGCAGCGAGCCGGAGGAGGGCTCCTCGATCAGCGTCAGGGCGCGGGCCAGGGTCGACTTGCCGCAGCCGGACTCACCGACCACGGCCAGGGTCTTGCCGGCCTCCAGTTCGAACGACACGCCGTTGAGCGCGCGCACCAGGGCGTGGCCCTTGAACAGCCCGCGGGAGACTTCGTAATGCCGGGTCAGCTCCCGGGCAGTGAGAACGACGGCCATCACGCCACCTCCTGGTTCAGCGGGTAGAAGCAACGCACCAGGCTGTGGGCCTGCGGGTCGAGGGGTGGGCGCTGGTGGCGGCAGTTGTCCTGCACGTACGGGCAGCGCGGCGACAGCAGGCAGCCAGCCGGGCGGTCATAGCGGCCGGGGACGATACCGGGCAGGGTGGCCAGGCGCTCGGCGCCGATGCTGTGCTCGGGGATCGCCGCCAGCAGCGCTTCGCTGTAGGGGTGGGCGGGCACGTCGAACAGCTCCGGCACCTGGCCGACTTCCACGGCCTGGCCGGCGTACATCACGCACACGCGTTTGGCGGTTTCGGCGACCACGGCCAGGTCGTGGGTGATCAAGATGAGCGCCATGTTGCGCTCTTTCTGCAGGTTGACCAGCAGTTCCATGATCTGCGCCTGGATAGTCACGTCGAGCGCAGTGGTCGGTTCGTCGGCGATCAGCAGCTTGGGTTCGCCGGCAATCGCCATGGCGATGGCGACGCGCTGGCTCATGCCGCCGGAGAGCTGGTGCGGGTAGGCGTCCAGGCGGCTTTCCGCAGCCGGGATTTCGACTTTTTTCAACAGCTCAAGGGCACGCTGGCGCGCCGCCTTGCCCTTCAGGCCCAGGTGCTGGCGCAGCACTTCCTCGATCTGGTAACCGACGGTGTAGCTGGGGTTGAGCGCGGTCATCGGGTCCTGGAAGACCATGGCGATGTCTTTGCCCACCACCTTGCGCCGCTGGCGGCCGCTGAGCTTGAGCATGTCGGTGCCATCGAAGGTGAGCGAATCGGCGGTGATGCGCCCGGGGGCATCGATCAGGCCCATCAGGGCCATCATGGTGACGGACTTGCCCGACCCGGACTCGCCGACAATGGCGAGGATCTCGCCGACCTCCACCGCCAGGTCCAGGCCGTCGACCACGGGCACGGCATTGGCGTCGCCGAAGCGCACGTTCAGGTTGTTGATCTGCAACAGTGACATGGCGTTCTCCTCAGGCGGCGTTCTTGAGTTTCGGGTCCAGCGCATCGCGCAGGCCGTCGCCCATCAGGTTGATTGCCAGCACACTGAGCAGAATGGTCAGGCCAGGCAGGCTCACCACCCACCAGGCGCGCTCGATGTAGTCACGGGCCGAAGCCAGCATGGTGCCCCACTCGGGGGTTGGTGGTTGCACGCCGAGGCCGAGGAAGCCCAGGGCGGCGGCGTCGAGGATCGCCGACGAGAAGCTCAAGGTGGCCTGCACGATCAGCGGTGCCATGCAGTTGGGCAGCACGGTGACGAACATCAGTCGTGGCAGACCGGCACCGGCCAGGCGTGCGGCGGTGACGTAGTCACGGTTCAGTTCGCCCATCACCGCAGCACGGGTCAGGCGCACGTAGGACGGCAACGACACGATGGCGATGGCGATCACGGTATTGATCAGGCCAGGGCCGAGGATGGCGACGATGGCCACGGCCAGCAGCAGCGAGGGCAGGGCCAGCATCACGTCCATCAGGCGCATGATCGAGGGGCCGAGCACCTGCGGGAAGAAGCCGGCCAGCAGTCCCAGCAGGATCCCCGGGATCAGCGACATCACCACCGACGACAGGCCGATCAGCAGCGACAGCCGCGCGCCCTGGATCAGGCGCGACAGCAGGTCGCGGCCCAGTTCGTCGGTGCCGAGGATGAACTGCCAGCTGCCGCCGTCAAGCCACACCGGCGGGGTCAGCAGAAAGTCGCGGTACTGCTCGCTCGGGTCATGGGGGGCGACCCATGGCGCGAACAGGGCGCAGAACACCACCAGGCACATGAAGGCCAGGCCCATTACCGCGCCCTTGTTGCGCGAGAAGGCGTGCCAGAATTCTTTGTACGGCGATGGGTAGAGCAGGCTCTGGTCCACCGGGCTGGCCGGTGTGACGGATTTCGGAATCGGGCTAGTCATGGCGAAGGCCTCAGCGCTGATGACGGATGCGTGGGTTGGCCAGGCCGTAGAGGATATCCACGACGAAGTTGACCAGGATCACCAGGCAGGCGATCAACAGGATGCCGTTCTGGACCACGGGGTAGTCACGGGCGCCGATGGCTTCGATCAGCCATTTGCCGATGCCCGGCCAGGAGAAGATGGTTTCGGTGAGCACGGCGCCGGCCAGCAGTGTGCCGACCTGCAGGCCGAACACCGTCAGCACCGGGATCAGCGCGTTGCGCAGGCCATGCACGAACACCACGCGGGCGGGCGACAGGCCCTTGGCGCGGGCGGTGCGGATGTAGTCTTCACGCAGCACTTCGAGCATTGACGAACGGGTCATGCGGGCGATCACCGCCAGCGGAATGGTGCCAAGCACGATGGCCGGCAGGATCAGGTGCATCACTGCGTCCTTGAACGCGCCTTCCTCGTCGCTGAGCAGGGTGTCGATGAGCATGAAGCCGGTCTTCGGCTCGATGTCGTAGAGCAGGTCGATGCGCCCGGAAACCGGGGTCCAGCCCAGGCTCACCGAGAAGAACATGATCAGGATCAGGCCCCACCAGAAGATCGGCATGGAATAGCCGGCCAGGGAAATCCCCATCACCCCGTGGTCGAACAGCGAACCGCGCTTGAGCGCAGCGATCACCCCGGCCAGCAGGCCGACCACGCCAGCGAACAGCAAGGCGGCGAGGGCCAGCTCGAGGGTGGCGGGGAACAGGGTGAGGAACTCGGTCCACACGCTCTCGCGGGTGCGCAGCGATTCACCGAGATCGCCGTGGGCCAATTTGCCGACGTAGTCCAGGTACTGGACCGGTAGTGGCTTGTTCAGGCCGAGGCGCTCCATGGCCTGGGCGTGCATCTCGGGGTCGACCCTGCGCTCGCCCATCATCACTTCCACCGGGTCGCCGGGGATCAGGCGTATGAGCGCGAAGGTCAGCAAGGTGATACCGAAGAAGGTCGGTATCAGCAGGCCCAGGCGCCGGGCAATAAAACTCAACATTGTCGGGGTTACCTCATCAGCAGGTCACGCAGTGTCGCCGGTGCCCGTGCGGGGTCCCGGCGATCGTTGTTGTTCTACTTCACCCGGGTGGTGGCGAAGTTGTTGTTGGTCAGAGGGTTGATCACGTAGCCCTCCACGTTGTCACGCATGGCGGTGAACATCTTCGGATGGGCCATGCTGATCCAGGGTTGATCGTCATCGTACACCTTCAAAGCCTCGGCATAGAGCCTGGCGCGTTCGTCGTTGTCGATCACTTCGCGGGCGCGGGTGATCAGCTCCTGGAATTCAGGGTTGCACCAACGTGCATAGTTCTCGCCGCTTTTGGCGGCATCGCAGCTGAGCAGCGGGCTGAGGAAGTTGTCCGGGTCGCCGTTGTCGCCGGCCCAGCCGGTGGACACCAGGTCGGCCTCGCCGTTCTTGGCACGGCGCAGCATCTCGGCCCACTCCATCACGCGGATATCCAGCTTCAGGCCGATCTGCTTGAGGTCGGCCTGCAGCATTTCGGCGGACAGGCGTGGGTTGGGGTTGGTCGCCCCGCCGCCGTTGCGGGTGAACAGGGTGATCACCGTGCCTTCCGGTACCCCGGCTTGCTTGAGCAGCTCGCGGGCTTTGGCCAGGTCGCGGGGCGGGTTCTTGTTCTCGGTGTTGTAGCCGATCATGGTCGGCGGGTAGGGGTTCACGCCGACCAGTGCGTTGCCCTTGCCGAACAGCTGGTCGACGTGGGTCTGGCGGTCGAAGGCCATGTTGATGGCTTTGCGCACGCGTACGTCGCTCAGGTACTTGTGTTCGGTGTTCATCGCGATGTAGCCGGTGACCAGGGCTTCGATTTCGTCGACCTTGAGCGTCGGGTCTTGCTTGATCAACGGTATGTCATCGGGCTTGGGGTAGAGCGCCACCTGGCATTCGTTGGCACGCAGTTTCTGCAGGCGCACGTTGCTGTCGGTGGCGATGGCAAAGATCAGCGCATCGGCCGGTGGCTTGCCGCGGAAGTAGTCCGGATTGGGCTTGTAGCGAACCTGGGCATCCTTGTTGTAGCGCTGGAAGATGAACGGGCCTGTGCCGATCGGCTTGCTGTTGAGGTCGCCAGTCTTGCCGGCCTTGAGCAACTGGTCGCCGTATTCGGCGGAGTAGATCGAGGTGAAGGCCATGGCCATGTCGCGCAGGAACGGTGCTTCGGGGCGGGTCAAGGTGATCACCACGGTGTGGTCGTCGGTCTTGGCCACCGACTTGAGCAGGTCCTTGAAGGCCATGCTCTCGAAGTACGGGTAGCCGACGCTGGTCTTGTCGTGCCACGGGTGGTGCGGGTCGAGCTGGCGATTCACGCTCCACAACACGTCGTCGGCGTTGAAGTCGCGGGTCGGCTTGAAGTAGTCGGTGGCGTGGAACTTCACCCCCTGGCGCAGGTGGAAGGTGTAGGTCAGGCCGTCGGGCGAAATGTCCCAGCGTTCGGCCAGGGCCGGCTGGATGTCGGTAGTGCCGGGCTTGAAGTCGACCAGGCGGTTGAACACTGTCTCGGCCGAGGCATCGGCGGTGACCGCAGTGGTGTACTGGACGATGTCGAAGCCTTCCGGGCTGGCTTCGGTGCACACCACCAGCGGCTTGGCCGCGAGGTTGCCGGCGGCGCCGAGGATGACCGCTGCCAGGGCAGCGCGGAGCGGTAGCGATGTCATGGAAACTCCCTGCATGCATTGATTCCAGCGTAGCCGCCACGGCCCGGGTTGAAGCGGGCCATGGCGCCAGCGGTCAGAGAATGTTGAATGGAATGGTGGTGACCACGCGAAACTCGTCCAGGCTGCCATCGGCCTGGGCCTTGCTGGCGCGGTGGGCGGTGTAGGTGGCGCGGATGCTGGTGTCCTTGAACGGCCCGCTCTGCACGGCGTAGCTGGTGCCGATGCCCCACTCGTAGTGGGTTTCGCCGTCCAGGCCGTTCACGTCATAGGCGCTGCCACGGTAGTGGGTGCCGTCGATGCCCCAGCCACGGGCGTTGTACAGGTTGAACTTCAGGCCCGGCACACCGTAGGGCGCCATGTTCAGCACATAGGAAAGCTGCAGGGATTTCTCGTTGGGGCCGTTGAAGTCCGACAGCAGCGAGTTGGCCAGGTAGATGCCGTTGGTTTCGTGCAGGTAGTCGAAGTACTCGTTGCCGTTGACCTGCTGCCACGACGCCGTAAGGGTGTGCGCCTGGTGGGTCAGGCCGAGCGACAGGCTGTAGGTGTCGTTGTCGATCTCGCCCATCTTCTTGCTGCCTTCGTCCACCGTCTTGTAGTAGTTCAGGCCAGTGGTCAGGGCGAGCACGGCGTTGTCGCCGAGGACGTGGTTGGCGCCGAAGTAGTACTGGTTCCAGAAGTCGTCGACCTTGGTGGCGTACAGGCTGGTGGTCAGGCTCTTGAACGGCTGGTAGTTGACCCCGGCGGTGCTGGCACGGTCGGTCTCGACGCCGGTGGCGCTGTATTCGCTGCGGAACTTGCTCAGGCTCTGTTCGGTGCGTGGTGAAACGCGGTCGAAGGTGCCCAGGTCGATCGACAGGTTGTCGAACTCGGCACTGTGCAGGAACGCACCCTGGAAGCTCGACGGCAGCGCACGGTTACCGATGTAGGCGATCATCGGCGTGTCCACCGACTGGCGGCCAACGGTGAGGGTGGTGTTGGAGACGCGTGCCTTGACGTTGGCCAGGCCCATCTTGCTCCACTGGCCGACCGGGTCGCCGTCGCTGTGGGTGAGCGTTCGGTTGTTCGGCCCGGCAATCGCGGCGCGGCCCTGTTCCAGCGCGATGGCGTTGTAGCCGGCGGCTTCGACGGCGAAGCCCACGGTGCCCTGGGTGAAGCCCGAGCTGTAGTTGAGGATGGTGCCTTGCACCCAGTTGTCGCGGCTGTGGGTGTCGTGGCGGGTGCCGTCGCTCTTGTAGTACTTCCACAGCGGTGCGCGGGTGGCGCGTTCGCGGGCGTACCAGTTGCGCGTGCTACCGGATAGGCTCTGGCCACCGATGAAGCCGTTGGCCTGGTCCTGTTCGCTGCTGGATTTCAGGCTGATCGGGACGTAGTCCTGGCTCTGGGTGTCGGCCTCTGTCACGGCGGAAAAGGTGCCGATGGATAAGGCCAAAGCGGTTAAGGTGAATAGTCTCAAGGTTAAAGCTCCCTTTCTGTTCTTTTAGTTATTGCCTGGCCTTGTGGGCCGGGTTGCTTGCTGCGGTGTTGCCAGGGTTGCCCGGGGTCGCCGGGCAAAATCGGGGGAGGTGTGTTGGCCGGAAAGGGCTACCGCTCAGTCAACACTCACACCGGAAAAGTTATTGCGCCCGAACGGGCTGACCTTGAAATCGGCCACCTTGATGCTCAGCGGCTGGTTCACCGTGGAATGCGCCACCGGAGTGATCGGCACCTGCTGCTTCAGCCGTTGCTGGGCCTGCTGGTACAGCGCCGTGCGCTGCTCGAGGTCGGTAACTTGCTTGGCCTGCTTGACGAGGCTGTCGTACTGCGGATCGCACCACAGCGAGTAGTTGTTGCTGCCGATGGCGTCGCAGTTGTAGAGGGTGCCGAGCCAGTTGTCCGGGTCGCCGTTGTCGCCGGTCCAGCCGATCAGGGCGATGTCGTGCTCGCCGCTCTTCATGCGCTTGAGGTATTCGCCCCATTCGTAGCTGACGATGCGCACCTTGAAACCAAGCTTGTTCCAGTCGGCCTGGAGCATCTCGGCCATCAGCTTGGCATTGGGGTTGTACGGGCGCTGCACGGGCATGGCCCACAGGGTGACCTCGGTGCCCGGTTTGACCCCGGCCTGCTGCAGCAGCCGCTTGGCCTTTTCCGGGTCGAAGGGGGCGTCCTTGAGGCTGCTGTCATAGGACCACTGGGTCGGTGGCATGGCATTGACCGCCAATTGGCCGGAGTCCTGGTACACCGCCTGGATAATCGCTTTCTTGTTCACCGCCATGTCCATGGCCTGGCGCACTTCCAGGCGGTCGAACGGCGGGTGCTGGGTGTTGTAGGCGATGTAGCCGAGGTTGAAGCCCGGCTGCTGCATGACTTGTAGATTGCCATCGGCCTTGAGCGCGGGCAGGTCGGCCGGGCGCGGATGCAGGGTGACCTGGCATTCATTGCGGCGCAGCTTCTGGATGCGCACCGATGGGTCGGTGTTGATCGAGAACACCAGGTTGTCGATCTTCACTTGCTCCGGCGCCCAGTAGTTCTTGTTCCCCTTGAAGCGGATCTGCGAGTCCTTCTGGTAGCGCTGGAACACGAACGGCCCGGTGCCGATCGGTTGCTGGTTGATGTCGCTGGGGCGCCCGCTGGCCAGCAATGTTTCGGCGTACTCGGCCGAGAGTATCGAGGCGAAACTCATCGCCAGGTTCTGGATGAAGGCGGCATCGACCTTGTTCAGGGTGAATATCACGGTCAGTGGGCCGTTTTTCTCGACCCGGGCGATGTTCTTGTCCAGGCCCATGCTGACGAAGTAGGGGAATTCGGTGGGGTAGGCCTTACGGAATGGCTGGTCCTTGTCGAGCATGCGGTTGAAGGTGAACAGCACGTCGTCGGCGTTGAAATCGCGGCTCGGTTTGAAGGCCTTGTTGGCGTGGAACTTCACGCCCTCGCGCAGATGGAAGGTGTACCGCAGGCCATCGTCGGAGACCTCCCATTTCGTCGCCAGCGCCGGGTGCACGGCCGTGCCACCGCGCTCGAACTCCACCAGCCGGTTGTAGATCGGCTCGGCGGCGTCATTGTCGGTAGCACTGGTGTACTGGGCAGTGTCGAAGCCGGCCGGGCTGCCTTCGGAGCAGAACACCAGGTTCTTGGCCTGAAGGGCAGGGGCCTGGCTCAGCAGGCCGAGGGCGAGCAGGGTCGAAAGGCGGGTGACGTGGCGCATGGCGGTTCCTTTTCCAGCTGTTCAAGCCGCTTCGGGGTACGAATGGCGGCAACAGTTTCCCGACTCCGTCGCGGGTGGCGTCGGAGCGGGTGTGCAGTGCTTGGTTGCGGTGAAGCGGCCCCCGCTGCGGTCTGGCGGGGGCCGGGATCTACCCTATTTGTCCACGCTGACGCCGTAGAAGGCGTTCAACGCGAACGGGCTGATCTTGAAGTCTTTCACCTTGGCGCTCATCGGCTGGTACACCGTGGAGTGGGCGATCGGGGTGATCGGCACCTGCTCCTTGAGGATGTGCTGGGCCTTCTGGTAAAGCTCGGTACGCTTGGCCTGGTCTGAAGTGGCCTTGGCCTGCTTGATCAGGTCGTCGTAGGGCTTGTAGCACCACTTGGAGAAGTTGTTGCCGTCGATGGCATCGCAGCCGTAGAGGGTACCGAGCCAGTTGTCCGGGTCACCGTTGTCGCCGCTCCAGCCGATCAGCATGGCGCCCTGTTCGCCGCCTTTGGAGCGCTTGATGTACTCGCCCCATTCGTAGCTGACGATCTTCGCCTTGATGCCGATCTTGGCCCAGTCGGATTGCAGCATCTCGGCCATCAGCTTGGCGTTGGGGTTGTACGGGCGCTGCACCGGCATGGCCCACAGGGTGATCTCGGTGCCTTCCTTGATGCCGGCTTCCTTGAGCAGCTGCTTGGCTTTCTCCGGATCGTACGGCGCGTCCTTGATGCTGGTGTCATAAGACCACTGGGTCGGCGGCATGGCATTGACTGCCAGCTGGCCGGCGCCCTGGTAGACCGATTCGATGATCTTCTTCTTGTCCACGGCCATGTCCAGTGCTTCGCGGACTTTCAGCTGGGCCAGCGGGTTGGGCTCGTTGCTGCCCTTGATCTTGTCCATCACGTTGTAGGCGATGTAGCCGAGGTTGAAGCCGGCCTGCTGTGGCATCTGCAGGTTCTTGTCGGCTTTCAGCGGCTCGATGTCGGCCGGCCGCGGGAACAGGGTGACCTGGCACTCGTTCTTCTTCAGCTTCTGCATGCGCACCGAGGCGTCGGTGGTGATGGCGAAGATCAGGTTGTCGATCTTCACGTCCTCGGGCTTCCAGTAGTCCTTGTTGCCCTTGAAACGGATCTGCGCGTCTTTCTGGTACTTGCTGAACACGAACGGGCCGGTGCCGATCGGCTTCTGGTTGATGTCGGCGGCCTTGCCGTCCTTGAGCAACTGGTCGGCGTACTCGGCGGACTGGATGGAGGCGAAACTCATGGCCAGGTTCTGGATGAACGCGGCGTCCACTTCATTGAGGGTGAACTTCACCGTGTGATCGTCGAGTTTCTCCACCTTGGCGATGTTCTTGTCCATGCCCATGTCGGTGAAGTACGGGAATTCGGTGGGGTAGGCCTTACGGAACGGGTGGTTTTTGTCGAGCATGCGGTTGAATGTGAACAGCACGTCATCGGCGTTGAATTCGCGGGTCGGCTTGAAGTAGTCGGTGGTGTGGAACTTGACCCCTTCGCGCAGGTGGAAGGTGTAGGTCTTGCCGTCGTCGGCCACGTCCCACTTGCTTGCCAGGCCAGGGATTACTGCGGTACCGCCGCGTTCGAACTGGGTCAGGCGGTTGAACACGGTCTCGGCCGAGGCGTCGAAGTCCGTTCCGGTGGTGTATTGCCCCGGGTCGAAGCCGGCCGGGCTGCCTTCGGAGCAGAACACCAGGTTGGACGCGGCGTGGGCTAGCGGAGCGCCGGCGAGCAAGCCTGCACCGAGCAGGAACGGAATGACTGCGTGTTTAAGCATGGTGGCCTCATTGTTGTCATTTTTGGTTTGAGGTGGCCTCGTGAGCCGACCTGCGGATACTTATGCAGGGGGTATTCCCAATGCAACAGGCAGAAGGATAGTTGGCGTCAGAAAAGTAGTACGGGCGTACATGGATGTCGCATTCGTATAACTTTCAGCGAAGTTGAACGTTTGCGAGGGTGAAATGATGGCTTTTTGCTGGATGTTTCCGGGCATCAGAGGGTGTAGGAAGCACCTGCATGGTGCGTAGGAAATATCTGAAATTGGCGAAAGGGGGCGCCGAGCGCCCCCGGCGATCTTCAGGGCATCTGCACTTCGATCAGTCCATCGGCATTCATGCTGACCTCGCTGGTACCCGCCTCGATATCCGGCGCAGGCGCCGCCTCGTCCGCCGCCTTCGCCATCATCGCCATCGGCGCGCTACGCAGGTAAGGACGCGGGTAGCCGGAGCTGTTCAGGTTCAGGCTGACCACTTTATAGCCCTTGCCCCCCAACGCTTCGGTGGCCAGCTGCGCCCGGGCCTTGAACGCATTCACCGCATCCTTGAGCAGTTCATCCTCGCTGGCCTTGCGCGTGGCCGGGGCAATGGAGAAGTCCATGCCGCCCATCTTGAGGTCCTGCAGCAGGTCGGCAGTGAGCTGGGACAGGGCCGGGAAGTCGGCACCTTCCAGGCGCAGCTCGGCACGCTCGCGCCAGCCGGTGATCTTCTGGCCCTTGCTGTCATACACCGGGTAGCTGTTGCGGCTGCCCTGGCTGATCTTCACGTCCTTGACCTGGCGCGCCTGCTGCACGGCCTTGTTCATGGTTTCGGTGATCTGCTTGGCGAGCTTGCCCGGGTCGGTATTCTGCGCTTCGCTGTAGAGGGTCACGACCATCAGGTCGCGCGCCACTTCCTTGCTGACTTCGGCGCGCAGCGAAACCTGGTTATAGCGCGGTTCGTCGGCCGCCAGTGCCGGCAGGCTGGCGAGCAGGCCGCAGGACAGGATCAGGGCCGCGCCGCGACGTGGGATGTGCATGTGTTACTCCTTGGCAATAGTGGGCGTGGGTTCTGGACATCCATTCCACGCATGGCCCATCAGACTCGCAGCAGTGTAGTGGGTTCAAAAGTGCCATCATGAACTTGTGACAAAGTGTGGCGCTTTGCCGCATCGCTGCAGCGGGGCGCCCGGCTTCGGTATACTCCAGCCGATTTTCCTGGAGCACTCATCGGGAGAGCGCATGCTCGCCGCCGCACAACCGTTGTCCGCAACACGCCAGAACCTCTGGCGCCTGACTGTAATTCGCGTTCTGGTCCTGGCCGCCCAGGCAGGCTCCGTGGGCGTTGCCTACTGGACCGACCTGCTGCCGCTGCCGTGGCTCTCGCTGGCCGCGACCCTGGCCCTGTCGTCGCTGCTCTGCGCCTTCACCGCCTTGCGCCTGCGCCTGTCGCTGCCGGTCACCGAGACCGAATATGCCTTGCAGCTGGCCTGCGACCTGCTGATTCACAGCGCCTTGCTGTACTACTCAGGTGGCTCGACCAACCCGTTCGTGTCCTATTACCTGGTGCCGCTGGCTATCGCTGCGGTGACCTTGCCGTGGCTGTATTCGCTGATCCTCTCGGGCATCGCCCTGACTGCCTACAGCCTGCTGCTGGTGCAGTTCTACCCGCTCGAAGGGCTGCCGATGGCGCGGGACAAGATGCAGGTCTACGGCATGTGGCTGAGTATCGCCCTGGCCGCCGCGGTGATTACCTTCTTCGCCGCGCGCATGGCCGAGGAGCTGCGCCGCCAGGAGCAACTGCGTTCCGAGCGCCGCGAAGAAAGCCTGCGTGATGAACAGCTGCTGGCCGTGGCCACCCAGGCTGCCGGCGCGGCCCATGAACTGGGCACACCCTTGGCGACCATGAGCGTGCTGCTCAATGAAATGCGCCAGGACCACACCGACCCATTGCTGCAGGAAGACCTGCAGATCCTTCAGGACCAGGTCAAGCTGTGCAAGGAAACCCTGCAGCAGCTGGTGCGTGCCGCCGAGGCCAACCGTCGCCTGGCCGTGGTCGAACAGGATGTCACCGCCTGGCTCGACGAGGCGCTGAACCGCTGGCACCTGATGCGCCCGGAGGCCAGTTACCGCTTCCAGCGCCTGCGCGACGGCCAGGTACCGCGCCTGACACCGCCACCGGACCTGACCCAGGCGCTGCTGAACCTGCTGAACAATGCCGCCGATGCCTGCCCCGATGACCTGCAGGTGACCCTTGACTGGGACGCCCAGGACATCCTGATCAGCATCCGCGACCATGGGCCCGGCGTGCCGCCGGCCATTGCCGAAGCGATCGGCAAACCCTTCATTACCACCAAGGGCAAAGGCTTCGGCCTGGGCCTGTTCTTGAGCAAGGCCAGCGTGACCCGTGCGGGCGGTTCGGTAAAACTCTATAGTCATGAACAGGGTGGCACCCTGACCGAACTGCGCCTGCCCCATGGCAAGCGAGGAGATGAATGATGAGCGAAGAAAACCAGGTCGAAGGCGAAGAGCTGCCGCACCTGCTGCTGGTGGACGATGACGCCACCTTTACCCGGGTCATGGCCCGCGCCATGAGCCGCCGTGGTTTCCGCGTGAGCACTGCTGGGTCCGCCGAGGAAGGCCTGATCCTGGCCCAGCAGGACCTGCCGGACTACGCCACGCTGGACCTGAAGATGGAAGGCGACTCGGGCCTGGTGCTGCTGCCCAAGTTGCTGGAGCTGGACCCGGAGATGCGCGTGGTGATCCTGACCGGTTACTCGAGCATCGCCACCGCCGTCGAGGCGGTCAAGCGCGGTGCCTGCAACTACCTGTGCAAGCCGGCCGACGCTGACGACGTGCTGGCCGCGCTGCTGTCGGAGCATGCCGACCTGGATTCGCTGGTGCCGGAAAACCCGATGTCGGTGGACCGCCTGCAGTGGGAGCACATCCAGCGCGTGCTGAACGAGCACGAAGGCAATATCTCCGCCACCGCGCGGGCGCTGGGCATGCACCGCCGTACCCTGCAGCGCAAACTGCAGAAGCGCCCCGTACGCCGCTGAGACGGTGTTGGCTTCTTCGCGGGGCAAGCCCGCTCCTACAGGATTTTCATCAGGCCCTGGGCCGGCGGTGAACCTGTAGGAGCGGGCTTGCCCCGCGAAAGGGCCGGCACAGGTCTATCAAGATAGTCCTCCACGATCCCCGCAATTCCTGACGCGTTGGCGTATCATTAGCCGCCTAACGGCAAACCTTTCAGGACCGCTTGCGCATGCTCGCCCTTCTCATCCAGACGCTGAACATCACGGCGCCCGTTTTCGCCATGCTGTTCATGGGCGTGTTGCTCAAACGCATCCACCTGATCGACGACAATTTCAATCGCGTCGCCTCGCAGCTGGTGTTCAACGTCTGCATGCCGGCGTTGCTGTTCCTCGGCATCTATCACGCCGACCTGGCCACGGCGGTGCAGCCCAAGGTCATCCTCTACTTCGTCGCCGCCACTCTGGTCGGCTTCGCCGTGTCCTGGGGCATGGCCATCTGGCGCAGCCCGCTGGCCGACCGCGGCATCTACACCCAGGGCGCGTTCCGCGGCAACAACGGCGTGATCGGCCTGGCCCTGGCCGCCAGTCTCTATGGCGACTACGGCATCTCCCTGGGGGCGGTGCTCGCCGGCCTGGTGATCCTCATGTACAACTCGCTATCGTCGGTGGTGCTGGCGGTGTACAGCCCGGACCTCAAGTCCGACCCCTGGAGCATCTGCAAGAGCATCTTCAGCAACCCGCTGATCATCAGCGTGCTGGTGGCCACGCCGATGGCTTATGGCCAGGTGCCGCTGCCCAACTGGCTGCTCACCTCGGGCGACTACCTGGCACAGATGACCCTGCCGCTGGCGCTGATCTGCATCGGCGGCACCTTGTCGCTGGCGGCGCTGCGCGACAGCGGCAAGCTGGCCATCGATGCCAGCCTGGTGAAGATGGTCTGGCTACCGCTGATCGGCACCCTGGGTGCCTGGTTGTGCGGTTTCCGTGGGGCCGAGCTGGGCATCCTGTTCCTGTACATCGGCAGCCCGACGGCGGCGGCCAGTTATGTCATGGCTCGCGCAGCCAACGGCAACCATGAACTGGCGGCGTCGATCATCGTGATCACCACGTTAATGGCGGCGATCACCACCAACATTGGTATTTTCATCTTGCAGTGGGGCGGATGGATCTAGATCCTTGTCTGCAAAACAACAGCAACAACACTGCCTCACTGAGCCAAAGGACACTTCATGCAAGACCAGAGCACGCCCGAGCAGCTGAAGCGCGGGTTGAAGAATCGCCATATCCAGCTGATCGCGCTGGGTGGTGCCGTCGGCACCGGGCTGTTTCTGGGCATCGCCCAGACCATCCAGCTGGCCGGCCCCTCCGTTTTGCTGGGTTACGCCATCGCCGGTCTGATGGCCTTTTTCATCATGCGCCAATTGGGTGAAATGGTGGTCGAGGAGCCGGTCGCTGGCAGCTTCAGCCACTTCGCCCACCAATACTGGAGCGAGTTCGCCGGGTTCGTCTCCGGTTGGAACTACTGGGTGGTGTATGTGCTGGTCGGCATGGCCGAGCTCACTGCCGTGGGTATCTATGTGCAGTACTGGTGGCCGGAGTTCCCGACCTGGGCCACGGCGGCGATCTTCTTCGTGGTGATCAACCTGATCAACCTCACCCAGGTGAAGGTCTATGGCGAAATGGAGTTCTGGTTCGCCCTGGTCAAGGTGGTGGCCATCGTCAGCATGATCGGCTTCGGCGCCTGGATGCTCGCCAGCGGTCACGGCGGCCCCGATGCCAGCGTGGCCAACCTGTGGCAATACGGCGGGTTCTTCCCCAATGGCGTGACCGGGCTGGTGATGGCGCTGGCGGTGATCATGTTCTCGTTCGGTGGCCTGGAGCTGGTCGGTATTACCGCCGCCGAGGCCGACAACCCGCGCCAGAGCATCCCCAAGGCGACCAACCAGGTGGTCTACCGCATCCTGATCTTCTACATCGGCGCCCTGGCCGTACTGTTGTCGCTGTACCCTTGGCAGAAAGTGGTGCAGGGCGGCAGCCCGTTCGTGATGATCTTCCACGAGCTGGACAGCGACCTGGTGGCGACCATCCTCAACATCGTGGTACTGACTGCCGCGCTGTCGGTGTACAACAGTTGCGTGTACGCCAACAGCCGCATGCTGTTCGGCCTGGCCAGCCAGGGGGATGCGCCACGCCAGCTGCTCAAGGTCAGCCGCAGCGGCGTGCCATTGACGGCGTTGGGCGTTTCGGCCTTTGCTACCGGCATGTGCGTGGTGATCAACTACCTGATGCCCGGTGAGGCGTTCGGCCTGTTGATGGCGCTGGCGGTGTCGGCGCTGGTGATCAACTGGGCCAGCATCAGCATTACCCACCTGAAGTTCCGCAAAGCCAAGCTGGCGGCAGGGATTACCCCGTTCTACCAGAGCTGGGGGCACCCGCTGACCAACTACCTGTGCCTGGCGTTCATCGTACTGATCCTGGTGGTGATGTACCTGACCCCGCCGATTCGCATCTCGGTGATGCTGATTCCGGGGTGGATTGCGGTGCTGTGGGTGGCCTTCAAGCTGAAGAAGGCTCGCCAGGTTCGTCGTTAGATTTTTATCGCCATTGAGACCGAGCGCCGCCCGCGCGTCGCTCGATCTCACAGGCGAAAAAAGGCCCAAGGCATGCACTGTCCTGCCTTAATGCTGTCGCCGCCAGGCACGTACGGTGGTAAACAGCAGCACCGCACCTAGCACCGGTAGCACATAGAACAGCATCAACCGCTCCAGGCGGCCGGCCAGTGGCATGCCCATGGTGAAGGCTGCCACATGCAGGCCATAGACCACATACAGGCAGAGGAACACCAGTCCCTCGACGCGGGTGACACGGTAGCCGGAGTAGAACACGGGCAGGCTCAGGGCTGCGACACCCAGCATTACCGGAAGGTCGAAAGCCAGCGCATTCGGCGAGATGCTCAGCGGCTCGGGGGTGATCAGCGCCGTCAGGCCGAGCACTGCCAGCAGGTTGAACAGGTTGCTGCCGATCACCGTACCGACCGCAATCTCCCGCTCGCCGCGAATGGCAGCGACCAGCGCGGCGGCAAGCTCAGGCAGGGACGTGCACACGGCAACCACAGTCAGGCCGATGACGCGTTCGGACAGGCCGAGATCGGTGGCCACTTCAACGGCCGCTTCCAATAGCAGGTGGCCGGCCAGGCTCAGCAGGCCAAGGCCGAACAGGACCTGCAGCAGTGTTCCGGACCAGAAGCGCCCGGCGCTGGCAGCCCCGGCATGCTGGGCGGGATAGGTGCGGGCATAGTGGCGAGACTGGTGCCACAGCATGGCCAGGTAGCCGGCCAGGGCGAGCAGCAGCAGCAACCCTTCGGCCCGGCCCAGGTGGCCATTGGCACAGAGCGCATAGACCAGGCCGCTGGCGACGATCATCAACGGGATGTCCAGGCGCACCAGTTGGCGTGATACCCGCAGCGGGATGATCAGCGCGGCCAGGCCGAGGATGACCAGTACATTGAAGATGTTGCTGCCGATCACGCTGCCCACGGCCACATCGGGCGCACCTTGATAAGCGGCTTGCAGGCTCACGGTCAGCTGTGGCGCGGTACTGCCGAAGGCCACCAGGCTCAAGCCGATGATCAGTGGTCGCACGTGCAGGCGCTGGGCCAGGCGCAGGGCGGCGCGCACCAGGAGCTCGGCTCCGGCGATCAGCAGCAGCAGGGCAACGCCCATTTGCAGCAGGCTGAAGGTGGGGAGGGTGGCCAGGTCGAAAATAATCGGGCTCCAGTCAGGACGGGTGTCAGGTCAGTCGCTCAGACCTTGTACCCGGACGCGCGCCGTTCCGCTACGGAGCATGCCGATTTTTTCTGCTGCGGCACGTGACAGGTCGATCAACCGGCCGCGGGTATGCGGGCCGCGGTCGTTGATACGGACCACCACGCTGCGATCGTTGGCCAGGTTGGTGACCAGCACCCGGCTGCCGAATGGCAGGCTGCGGTGGGCGGCGGTGAGACCATGCTGGTTGAACGGTTCGCCGCTGGCGGTGCGTTTGCCATGATGGCGCGAGCCGTAAAAGGAGGCGGTGCCGGTTTGGTTGTAACCGCGCGGGTCGATGTCGTGGCTGGCGCAGCCGGCCAGGACAGAGAAGAGGGCTAGCGTACCTAGGGATCGTTTTAGCAATTCGGATGCTCCGGTGCATTGGGGCCGCTGTGCGGCCCATCGCGGATGAATCCGCTCCTACAGGCGTGTCGCTATCCTCTTTAGGAGCGGATTCATCCGCGATCGAGGGCAAAGCCCTCGCCGCTTTTTTCAGCTCAACCTTCGAGCTTGGCCTTGAGCAATTGGTTCACCTGCCCCGGGTTGGCCTTGCCTTTGGACGCCTTCATCGCCTGGCCGACGAAGAAGCCGAACATCTTGCCGCGCTTGGCCTCGTCGGCGGAGCGGTACTGTTCGACCTGCTCGGCGTTGGCAGCGAGCATTTCGTCGAGCATCTTGTCGATCGCACCGGTGTCGGTGACCTGCTTGAGGCCTTTGCTCTCGATGATGCTGTCGGCATCGCCCTCACCGGCGGCCATGGCCTCGAACACGGTCTTGGCAATCTTGCCGCTGATGGTGTTGTCGCGAATGCGCAGCAGCATACCGCCCAGGTGCGCGGCGCTGACCGGCGCCTGGTCGATCTCGATGCCCAGCTTGTTCAGCAGGCTGCCCAGCTCGACCATGACCCAGTTGGCGGCCAGTTTGGCGTCGCCACCGATCTTCACCACTTCTTCGAAGTAGTCCGCCTGTTCGCGGCTTGAAGCCAATACGTTGGCGTCGTAGGCCGACAGGCCGTACTGGCTCTGGAAGCGCTCGACCTTCTGTGGCGGCAGCTCCGGCAGGCCGGCGCGGACGGTCTCGAGGAAGCTGTCCTCGATCACCACCGGCAGCAGGTCCGGGTCGGGGAAGTAACGGTAGTCGTTGGCCTCCTCCTTGCTGCGCATGGAGCGGGTCTCGTCCTTGTTCGGGTCGTACAGGCGGGTTTCCTGCACCACCTTGCCGCCGTCCTCGATCAGGTCGATCTGGCGCTGGATTTCGCTGTTGATCGCGCGCTCGATGAAGCGGAACGAGTTGACGTTCTTGATCTCGCAGCGGGTGCCGAACTCGGCCTGGCCTTTCGGGCGGATCGACACGTTGCAGTCGCAGCGCAGCGAGCCTTCGGCCATGTTGCCGTCACAGATGCCCAGGTAACGCACCAGGGCGTGGATGGCCTTGACGTAGGCCACGGCTTCCTTGGCGCTGCGCATGTCCGGCTCGGAGACGATTTCCAGCAGCGGCGTACCGGCGCGGTTCAGGTCGATGCCGGTGGAGCCGCTGAAGTCTTCGTGCAGGCTCTTGCCGGCGTCTTCTTCCAGGTGCGCGCGGGTAACGCCGATGCGCTTGATGGTGCCGTCTTCCAGGGCGATATCCAGGTGGCCCTTGCCGACGATCGGCAGGTCCATCTGGCTGATCTGGTAGCCCTTGGGCAGGTCGGGGTAGAAGTAGTTCTTGCGCGCGAACACGTTGCGCTTGCCGATTTCGGCATCGATCGCCAGGCCGAACATGCAGGCCATGCGCACGGCTTCCTGGTTCAGCACCGGCAGTACGCCGGGCATCCCCAGGTCAACCAGGCTGGCCTGGGTGTTCGGCTCGGAGCCGAAGGTGGTGGCGCTGCCGGAGAAGATCTTCGACTGGGTGGCCAGCTGGGTATGAATCTCCAGCCCGATCACAACTTCCCATTGCATGTGTGAATTCCTCAGAAGCCGTTAGGGGCGCGGGTGTGCCAGTCGGTGACTTGCTGGTAACGGTGCGCGACGTTGAGCAGGCGGCCTTCCTGGAAGTACGGGGCCAGCAGCTGCACGCCGACCGGCAGGCCATCGACGAAGCCGGCTGGCATCGACAGGCCCGGCAGGCCCGCCAGGTTGGCGGTGATGGTGTAGACGTCTTCCAGGTAGGCGGCGACCGGGTCGCTGCTCTTGGCGCCAAGCTTCCAGGCCGGGTTCGGCGTGGTCGGGCCGAGGATCAGGTCGACATCGTTGAACGCGGCCATGAAGTCGTTCTTGATCAGGCGGCGGATCTGCTGCGCCTTGACGTAGTAGGCGTCATAGTAGCCGGCCGACAGGGCGTAGGTGCCGACCATGATGCGGCGCTGCACTTCGGCGCCGAAGCCTTCGCCACGGGAGCGCTTGTACAGGTCGGTCAGGTCTTTTGGCTCTTCGCAGCGGTAGCCGAAGCGCACGCCGTCGAAACGCGACAGGTTGGAGGAGGCTTCTGCAGGCGCGATCACGTAGTACGCCGGAATGGCATGCTGCATGTTCGGCAGGCTGATTTCCTTGACCACCGCACCGAGCTTTTCCAGCTCCTTGACGCTGGCCTGGACCAGCTCGGCGATGCGCGGGTCGAGGCCGGCACCGAAGTACTCCTTCGGCAGGCCGATGCGCAGGCCCTGCAGCGAGCCGTTGAGGCCAGCGCTGTAATCCGGTACCGGCTCGTCGATGCTGGTGGAATCCTTGGCGTCGAAGCCAGCCATGCCTTGCAGCAGCAGGGCGCAGTCTTCGGCGGTGCGTGCCAGTGGGCCACCCTGGTCGAGGCTGGAGGCGTAGGCGATCATGCCCCAGCGCGATACACGACCGTACGTCGGCTTGAGGCCGGTGAGGTTGGTCAGTGCCGCCGGCTGGCGGATCGAGCCCCCGGTGTCGGTGCCGGTGGTGGCCGGCAGCAGGCGCGCGGCCACGGCGGCGGCCGAACCACCGGACGAGCCACCAGGCACGTGCTCGAGGTTCCACGGGTTCTTCACCGCGCCGTAGTGGCTGGATTCGTTGGCCGAACCCATGGCGAACTCGTCCATGTTGGTCTTGCCCAGGGTGACCATGCCGGCTTCGGCCAGCTTGGCGACCACGGTGGCGTCGTACGGCGCCTTGAAGTTGTCGAGCATCTTCGAGCCGCAGCTGGTGCGTACGCCGAGGGTGCAGAACAGGTCCTTGTGGGCGATCGGTGCACCGAGCAGCGCGCCGTTCTCGCCAGCGGCGCGACGGGCGTCGGCGGCACGCGCCTGGCCCAGGGCCAGCTCTTCGGTGACGCTGATGAAGCTGTTGATCTGTGGGTCGATCTGCTTGACGCGCGCCAGCAGGGCGCCGGTCAGCTCTTCGGAGGAAAACGACTTGTCGGCGAGTCCGCGAGCGATCTCGGCCAGGGTCAATTCATGCATGGCAGGCTCTATCCCTTACTCGATGACTTTCGGAACCAGGTACAGACCGCTTTCGGTCGATGGTGCGATCGCCTGGTAGGCGTCGCGCTGGTTGCTTTCGGTGACCTGGTCAGGGCGCAGGCGCTGGCTGGCCTCCAGGGGGTGGGCCAGGGGTTCGATGCCGTTGGTGTCGACCGCTTGCATCTGGTCGACCAGCCCGAGAATGCTGTTCAGGGCGTCAGTAATGCGTGGCAGTTCGCCGTCATTCAGGCCCAGACGGGCCAGATGGGCGATCTTTTCCACGTCGCTGCGTTCAAGCGCCATGGTGATCTCCTGGGGAAACAAAGAACCGAATAGGGTCCGCGGTGAGGAACATGTCAGCATTTTGGCGGTCTAACGGCCGCGATCATCTGCTGGCGTGCTCGGAAAAACAGCCAATTTAACATATTGGCTCCTTGCCCAAAATCCCTGCCATTGTTAGAGTTTGCCGCACTTTTTTACCCACGCTTTCCCCAGGGTCACTTTCCCATGTTCAAGAAACTGCGTGGCATGTTTTCCAGCGATCTTTCCATCGACCTGGGGACTGCCAACACCCTTATTTACGTGCGTGAGCGCGGTATCGTCCTGAATGAGCCCTCGGTTGTTGCCATCCGTACCCACGGCAACCAGAAAAGCGTCGTCGCCGTCGGTACCGAAGCCAAGCGCATGCTGGGCCGTACGCCAGGTAACATTGCTGCCATTCGTCCGATGAAGGACGGCGTCATCGCCGACTTCAGCGTCTGTGAAAAAATGCTGCAGTACTTCATCAACAAGGTTCACGAAAACAGCTTCCTGCAGCCGAGCCCACGTGTGCTCATCTGCGTGCCGTGCAAATCGACCCAGGTAGAGCGCCGCGCCATTCGCGAGTCGGCCCTGGGCGCCGGTGCCCGTGAAGTGTTCCTGATCGAAGAGCCGATGGCCGCTGCCATCGGTGCCGGCCTGCCGGTCGAAGAAGCCCGTGGCTCGATGGTCGTCGATATCGGTGGCGGTACCACCGAAATCGCACTGATCTCGCTGAACGGTGTGGTTTACGCCGAGTCCGTCCGCGTCGGCGGCGACCGCTTCGATGAAGCCATCGTCACCTACGTGCGCCGCAACTACGGCAGCCTGATCGGCGAGTCCACCGCCGAGCGTATCAAGCAGGAAATCGGCACCGCCTACCCGGGCGGCGAAGTGCGCGAAGTCGATGTGCGCGGCCGCAACCTGGCCGAGGGCGTACCACGCGCCTTCACCCTGAACTCCAACGAAGTCCTTGAAGCCCTGCAGGAATCCCTGGCGACCATCGTTCAGGCGGTCAAGAGCGCCCTGGAGCAGTCGCCGCCGGAGCTGGCCTCCGACATCGCCGAGCGCGGCCTGGTGCTGACCGGTGGTGGCGCACTGCTGCGCGACCTCGACAAGCTGCTGGCCCAGGAAACCGGCCTGCCGGTGATCGTCGCCGAAGATCCGCTGACCTGCGTCGCCCGTGGCGGCGGTCGCGCCCTGGAGATGATGGACAAGCACGCGATGGACCTGCTCTCCAGCGAGTGATCCCCACTGCTTTCGAAAGCCCGGTTTACAGGTAAGCACGCGCAGTGCTACCTGTATGCGCTGGGCTGGCGTCCATCCGGGCGTTGTTTCCGTCAACCCGCAAACAGGCTGGTGCGTTGTCCCATGTCCAATGACCTCCTGAGTCGTCCACGAGGAACGGCCCATTAAACCGCTTTTCTCCAAGGGCCCTTCGCTGGGCGTTCGCCTGCTGGTGCTGGTGGTGCTGTCGGTCGCGTTGATGGTTGTCGATGCGCGTTTCGACGTGCTCAAGCCGGTGCGCAGCCAGATGGGCCTGGTACTCATGGAATCGTACTGGATCACCGACCTGCCGCAGCGAGCGTGGCAAGGCGTGGCCGGCCAGTTCGGCAGCCGCACCGAGCTGATCGCCGAAAACGAAAAACTCAAGACCGAAGCCCTGCTGCTGCAGGGGCGCCTGCAGAAGCTGGCGGCCCTGACCGAGCAGAACGTGCGCCTGCGCGAGCTGCTCAACTCCTCGGCGCTGGTCAACGAGAAGGTCGAGGTAGCCGAGCTGATCGGTGTCGACCCCAACCCGTTTACCCACCGTATCCTCATCAACAAGGGCGAGCGTGACGGCGTGTTCCTCGGCCAACCGGTGCTCGATGCCCGGGGCCTGATGGGCCAGGTGGTCGAATTGATGCCGTATACCTCGCGGGTCCTGCTGCTGACCGACACGACCCACAGCATTCCGGTGCAGGTCAATCGCAATGGCCTGCGCGCCATCGCCAGCGGCACCGGCAACCCGGAGCGCCTCGAGCTGCGTCATGTCGCCGACACCGCCGACATCAAGGAAGGCGACCTGCTGGTGAGTTCCGGCATGGGCCAGCGCTTCCCGGCCGGCTACCCGGTGGCCACGGTCAATGAAGTGATCCACGATTCCGGCCAGCCATTCGCCATCGTCCGCGCCATCCCTACCGCCGCGCTCAACCGCAGCCGCTACATGCTGCTGGTGTTCAGTGATCGCCGGACCCCGGAGCAGCGCGCCACCGACGCAGCGATCGCCCAGGAAGAAGCCGATCGAAAAGGCACTGGTCAACCTGCAGTCAATGCCGAGCATCCGGCGGCGACTCCGGTGACTCCGGCGACTCCGGCGGCAGCGACCGCTACGGGTCAGCCACCTGCAGCCCCGGCCGCAGCGCCTGCCAGCCCCGCCGCCGCACCGGCGGCACCTGCCCATCCACGGAGGCAATGATGGCCAAGTCGCGCCGTAATCACGGTTGGGTCATCTGGCTGACGTTCGCCATCGGCCTGCTGCTCAGCGTTTCGCCCATGCCGCAGTTCCTCGAAGTGTTCCGGCCCATGTGGCTGGCAATGCTGGTGTCGTTCTGGACCTTGAACGTGCCGAACAAGGTGGGCATGACCACCGCCTTCGTCCTGGGCCTGGCCGAGGACGTGCTGTACGGCACCTTGCTGGGGCAGAACGCGTTCATCCTCACCCTGATCACCTTCCTCGTACTGTCGCTGCAGCAGCGCCTGCGCATGTTCCCGCTGTGGCAGCAGAGCCTGGTGATCCTGGTGATCTTCGGTATCGCCCAGCTGATCCAGCTGTGGCTCAGTGCGCTCACTGGCAACCGCCTGCCAACCCTGGCGCTGGTCTGGTCTGCCGTGATCAGTGCCTTGCTCTGGCCATGGATCAGCTTCGCCCTGCGCGACCTGCGCCGACGTTTGCATATCAACTGACGGCGCTGCCACTGACAGGGAGATGTCTGAATGAAACCCCTCTACCTTGCCTCCGGCTCACCGCGCCGGCGTGAATTGCTCGGCCAGATCGGCGTGCCGTTCACCGTCATCAGTGCACCCATCGATGAAACTCCGCTGCCGGGTGAAAGCGCCGAGGCCTATGTCGAGCGCCTGGCCCGGGCCAAGGCCGAAGCCGGCCTGGCCACGCTTCAAGGCCCTGCCGTGGCGCTTGGCGCCGACACCGCGGTGGTGCTCGATGGTCGTATTCTCGGCAAGCCGGAAAACCGGGAACATGCCCTGACGATGCTGGCCGAGCTGGCTGGCCGCGAGCACCAGGTGCTGACAGCGGTGGCCTTGAGCGATGGCCAGCACTGCGAGAGCCTGTGCGTCAGCAGCACGGTGCGTTTCCGCCCTGTCGATGCCGCAGAAGCCGAGCGCTATTGGGCCAGTGGCGAACCTGCGGACAAGGCGGGGGGCTACGCCATCCAAGGCCTGGGCGCGGTGTTCGTCACCGGGCTCGAAGGCAGTTACTCAGCGGTGGTCGGCCTGCCCTTGAGCGAAACGGCCGACATGCTCGCCCGGTTCGGTATCGCCTGCTGGCAGGTACCGGCGCTTTTGCCAGAGGTAACAAACCAGCGGTAGCCAGCCCGGCGCGCGCGATCCATCATTACCGAAGACCTTTGACGAGAGCCTGCCATGAGTGAAGAGATCCTGATCAACATCACCCCGATGGAATCGCGTGTGGCGGTGGTGGAAAACGGGGTGCTGCAGGAAGTGCATGTCGAGCGCACCCAGCGCCGCGGCATCGTCGGCAATATCTACAAGGGCAAGGTGGTGCGGGTGCTGCCGGGCATGCAGGCGGCGTTCGTCGACATCGGCCTGGAGCGCGCGGCGTTCATCCATGCGTCGGAAATTTCCCAGCGCGAAGGCTCTGCGGTGGAGAACATCACCGCACTGGTGCACGAGGGCCAGGCCCTGGTGGTGCAGGTGACCAAGGACCCGATCGGCACCAAGGGCGCACGCCTGACCACGCAGCTTTCGATTCCCTCGCGTTACCTGGTGTACATGCCGCGCAGCAGCCATGTCGGCATTTCCCTGAAGATCGAAGACGAAGCCGAACGCGACCGCCTCAAGCAGGTGGTCAGCGACTGCATGGACAGCGAGAACATCAAGGACGCCGGGGGCTTCATCCTGCGTACCGCCGCCGAGGGCGCGCGGGCCGAAGAAATCCTTCAGGACATCCGCTACCTGCGTCGCCTGTGGGAACAGATCGGCAGCCAGATCCAGACCTGCGGCGCACCCACGGTCATTTACGAAGACCTTGGCCTGGCCCTGCGCACGCTGCGCGACCTGGTCAACCCGAAGATCGAGAAGATCCGCATCGACTCGCGGGAAACCTTCCAGAAAACCACACAGTTCGTCGTCGAACTGATGCCGGAAATCGCCGATCGGCTGGAGCATTACCCAGGCGAGCGGCCGATTTTCGACCTGTATGGGGTCGAGGACGAAATCCAGCGTGCCCTGGAGCGCAAGGTGCCGCTCAAGTCCGGTGGCTACCTGGTGGTCGACCCGGCCGAGGCGATGACCACCATCGACGTCAACACCGGTGCGTTCGTCGGCCACCGCAACCTCGAAGAAACCATCTTCAAGACCAACCTCGAAGCGGCGACGGCCATCGCCCGCCAGCTGCGCCTGCGCAACATCGGCGGGATCATCATCATCGACTTCATCGACATGGAAGACGAAGAGCACCAGCGCCAGGTGCTGCGGACCCTGGAAAAGCAGCTGGAACGCGATCATGCCAAGACCAACATCATCGGCATCACCGAGCTGGGCCTGGTGCAGATGACCCGCAAGCGCACCCGCGAAAGCCTCGAACAGGTCCTGTGCGAACCCTGCGTCGCTTGCCAGGGCCGTGGCAAGCTGAAAACCCCCGAAACCATCTGTTACGAGATCTTCCGCGAAATCCTTCGCGAAGCCCGTGCCTACCAGGCTGAAGGTTATCGCGTGCTGGCCAACCAGAAAGTGGTCGATCGCCTGTTAGACGAAGAGTCAGGCAACGTTGCCGAGCTGGAAACCTTCATTGGCCGAACCATTCGCTTCCAGGTCGAGTCGATGTATTCGCAGGAACAATATGACGTGGTGCTGCTCTGAGGCTTTCTGATACCCGCCCTGGATGGTACTGGCTGGCAAAATCGGCACGTCAGGCCATCATGGATAAACGACCTGGAGGGCCATGGCCATGGGACGTCTGAACCGCGTTCTTGTCGCCTTGACCCGCTGGGGGCTGGGCATCTGCGCCTTGCTCGCGGTACTGGTGGCGTTGTATGTCAGCCTGGGTCGCGAGCTGGTGCCACTGGTGGCCGAATACCGTGCCGACGTCGAAAGCAAAGCCGAACAGGCGCTGGGCCTGCCCGTGCATGTGGGGGCTCTGGAAGGGCGCTGGAGTGGCTTGGCGCCTGTATTGCGCGTGCGTGACCTGCAACTGGGCGAGGGCGCATCGGCCCTGCGCCTGGATGACGTCAAGGTGGTGCCCGACCTGTGGGCCAGCCTGACCTCCCGTGAGGTGCGCCTGGCGCGTATCGAACTCGGTGGTCTGCAACTGATTCTGCGCGAAGACGAGCAGGGGGCCTGGGCCCTCGAAGGGCTGCCAAAAAAGGACGACGCGCCGCTGGACCCTGCCGAGCTGTTGCAGCGCTTGCGCCAACTGGGCCGCATCGATGTGTTCGACAGTCAGGTCACCCTGCAGCCCTGGCAGCGGGATCCGCTGACCCTTACCTACGTCAGTGTCGGCCTGCAGGCCGGCGCATCACGCCAGGCCCTTGACCTGCGTGCGACCTTGCCCGACGGCCAGCCGCTGGCGATCAATCTGCGCAGCCGGGCAAGCGCCAAGGCGTGGCGCGAAGGCGAGGTCGAGGCCTACCTGAGCCTGCCACAAAGCGACTGGGCGCGGTGGTTGCCGCCCCGTTTGCTGGGCCAGTGGCGGGCAGAGGCGCTGCAGGCCGGTGGCGAGTTCTGGGTCGACTGGAGCAAGGGCCAGTTGCAGCAGGCGGTGGTCCGTCTCAACGCCCCGCAGTTGCGCGGTGCCTACACCGAGCGCAAGGCCGTGACCCTGGACAATCTTGCCGTGGCGGCCTGGTTCCAGCGCCGCGATCAGGGCTTCGATGTGGTGGTGGATTCACTCGCTGCGAGCATTGGCAAGACGCGCTGGGAATCGCACCTGCAATTGAACCAGCGGCTGGGCGATGACCCGGCGGACGAAACCTGGCAAGTGCAGGCCGACCGCCTAGACCTCACTCCCTTGACCCCCTTGATCGATGCATTGGCCCCCTTGCCAGACAAGCTCATGACCGTGGTCGATGCGCTGAAAGTCACCGGGGCCCTGCGCAACGTTCGCCTGGAAGCACGGCCAAAAGCCGAAGGTGATCAGCGCTTGAAGTTCGCTGCCAACCTGGAGCGGGTCGGTTTCGATGCCTATCATGGCGCGCCGGCGGCCGGTAATGTCAGCGGCAGTATCAGCGGCGACCTGGGGCATGGCGAGCTGCGCCTGGATACTGATGCTTTCATGCTGCATCTGTATCCGATCTTCGCCAAACCCTGGCAGTACCAGAAGGCCAATGCGCGCCTGACCTGGGCACTGGACAAGCACGGTTTCACCCTCATCGCACCCTACCTCAAGGTGCTGGGCGAGGAAGGCAAGATTGCCGGCGACTTCCTGATTCGCCTGCTGTTCGACGAAGGCGCCGAAAGCTACATGGACCTGCGCGTCGGGCTGACCGAAGGCGATGGTCGCTACACCGCCAAGTACCTGCCGGAAGTGCTGAGCCCGGCCCTCGACGAATGGCTGCGCAGCGCCATCGTCAAAGGTAACGTCGACCAGGGCTACTTCCAGTACCAGGGCTCGTTGAACCATGGCGCCGCGCCGGAAGCTCGCAGCATCAGCCTGTTCTTCAAGGTCCACGATGCCGCACTGGACTTCCAGCCAGGCTGGCCGCAGGTGCAGCAGGTGGACGGCGATGTGCTGATCGAAGACAGCGGCGTGCGCATCAAGGCCAGCAAGGGCCTGTTGCTCGACACCAAGGTCAGCGACGTCAGCGTGAACATTCCCCATGTCGACAGCGGCCAGCACAGTCACCTGTACCTCGACGGCAATTTCGACGGCAGCCTCGGCGATGGCTTGAAGATTCTCAAGGAAGCACCGATCGGCACTGGCGAGATCTTCGCCGGCTGGGAAGGCGAGGGCCCACTCGAGGGCAAGCTCAAGCTCGACGTACCCCTGGCCCACGGCGAGCGGCCAAAAGTGCTGGTGGACTTCGCCACTGCCGACGCACGCCTGAAGGTGGCCCCGCCCAGCCTGGACCTGACGCGCCTGAAGGGCGACTTCAGCTTCGACTTCGACAAAGGGCTGAGTGGCAAGAACATCAGCTTGCAAGTGTTCGGCAAGCCGGCCACTGCGCAGATCAGCGCCGAGGGCCAGCCCGGGCAGATGCAGACGCGCATCAACGCCAGTGGCCAGGCTTCGCTGAAGTCCCTGACCGACTGGCTGCAGTTCAAGCAGACCTTGCCCGCCTCCGGCGATCTGCCCTACCAGTTGCAGGTCAATCTGGGCAGCCGTGATAACAGCTTGAATGTCAGTTCTTCGCTCAAGGGGCTGACCATCGACCTGCCGGCCCCCTTCGGCAAGGCAGCGGCGGATACTCGCGACACCCGTTTCAGCATGAACCTGCAAGGGCCTGAGCGGCGTTTTGATGTCGCTTACGCCGACCTGGCCCGTTTCGCCTACGCCGCACCGGCCGACAAGCTGGGCCAGGGCCGTGGCGAATTGCTGCTTGGCGCCGGGCAGGCGCAACTGCCAGCGGCGCAGGGGTTGCGGGTGAAGGGGCGGCTGGACAGCCTGGACCTGGGCCCCTGGCAGGAACAGGCGGCACGCTTTGCCGGTGACGACCCCGGTGGCAATGCCCGGCAGAACCTGCAGGGTGTCGACTTGAGCATCGGCCAACTGAAAGCCTTCGGCATGAACCTCAACCAGGCCGTGGTGCGCCTGGCCCGTGGCGGTACAGCCTGGGACCTGCGCCTGGACAGCAAGGAAGTGATCGGTAACGCACGAGTGCCGGATGCCAAGGCTGCGCCGATGGTCGTGCGCCTGCAGACCCTGCGCCTGCCGCCTGCCGACCCGGCCGAGACACAATCGGAAGAAGGCCCTGACCCGCTGGCCTCGTTCGACCCGCGCAAGGTGCCGGCCCTGGACCTGAGCATCGACAAGCTGTACCGCGGCGACGACCTGTTCGGCAATGTCGCACTGAAGCTGCGACCCACTGCACGGGGTGTGGCGGCGCAGGACATCGACCTGGATTTCAAAGGCCTGCATGTCGATGGCAGTGGCGGTTGGGAAGGCGAAGCCGGGGCCACCAGCAGCTGGTACAAAGGCCGACTCGATGGCAAGAACCTCGCCGATGTGCTCAAGGCCTGGGGTTTCGCTCCGACCGTGACCAGCCGTGATTTCCGCCTGGATGTCGACGGCCGTTGGCCCGGTTCGCCAGCCTGGGTCGGCCTCAAGCGCTTCTCTGGCAGCATGGATGCTGCCTTGCGCAGCGGTCAGTTCGTCGAAGTGGAAGGTGGTGCCCAGGCCCTGCGCGTGTTCGGCCTGCTCAACTTCAACTCGATTGGCCGGCGCCTGCGCCTGGACTTCTCCGACCTGTTCGACAAGGGCCTGGCCTACGACCGGGTCAAGGGCCTGCTGGTGGCCAGCAGCGGTGTCTACGTGACCCGCGAGCCGATCACCGTGACCGGGCCGTCGAGCAACTTCGAACTCGATGGCACCCTGGACCTGGTGCGCGATCGGGTCGCGGCCAACTTGCAGGTGACCTTGCCGGTGACCAACAACCTGCCGCTCGCCGCGCTGATCGTCGGTGCACCAGCGGTTGGTGGCGCGCTGTTCCTGGTCGATCGGCTGATCGGCGACCGGGTGTCGCGTTTCGCCAGCGTGCACTATCGCGTAGAAGGCCCGGTGAAAGAGCCTAAAATCACCTTTGTGAAACCGTTCGATAAATAACTTCGGGAGTGCCCATGAAGGCAGCGGTCATCCAGATGGTCAGCCAGGACGATGTGCTGGCCAACCTGCAGCGTGCGGGCGCCCTGCTCGAACAGGCGGCCTTGGGCGGTGCACGGCTGGCGGTGCTGCCGGAAAACTTCGCGGCGATGGGGCGCAAGGATGCCGCTGCCATTGGCCGCGCCGAAGCCCTGGGCGAAGGCCCGATCCTGCCATGGTTGAAACGCACCGCACGCGACCTCAGATTATGGATTGTTGCCGGTACCTTGCCGCTGCCGCCACAAGGCCAGCCAGACGCCAAGGCCCACGCCTGTTCGCTGCTGATCGACGAACACGGCGAAGTAGTGGCGCGCTACGACAAGCTGCACCTGTTCGACGTGGATGTGGCCGACAACCGTGGCCGCTACCGCGAGTCCGATGACTATGCCCATGGTGCCCAGGTGGTGGTGGCCGATACGCCGGTAGGGCGGCTGGGGCTCAGCGTATGTTACGACCTGCGCTTCCCCGAGCTGTACAGCGCCTTGCGCGGTGCAGGCGCGGAGCTGATCACGGCATCGGCCGCCTTTACTGCGGTCACAGGTGCTGCGCATTGGGAAGTACTGATCCGTGCCCGGGCCATCGAGACCCAGTGCTATGTGCTGGCGGCGGCCCAGGGCGGTACCCATCCAGGCCCGCGGGAAACCCACGGGCATGCGGCGATCGTCGACCCTTGGGGGCGGATCGTCGCAGAACAGGCGCACGGCGAAGCGGTATTGCTCGCCGAGCGCGACATTGATGAACAGGCGTCCATCCGGGCGCGCATGCCGGTCACCACGCACCGGCGCTTTTTCTCGCAGGACGCCTTGCGGCCTGCGCACACCTCGGAGTGACTATGAGCCAGATGTTATCCACCGTCAGCGAGCAGCTCCTGGCCCCGGGCGGACTCACCCTCGACAGCCTGCAGAGCGTGCTGGGCGAACTGGCCGGCCCCGGCATCGACGCCGCGGACCTGTATTTCCAGGGCCAGATCTCGGAAACCTGGGCGCTGGAGGACGGCATCGTCAAAGAAGGCAGCTTCAACCTCGACCAGGGTGTGGGCGTGCGTGCCCAGTCCGGTGAGAAGACGGGCTTTGCCTACAGCAATGCGATCAACCTCGAGGCGCTGACTTCGGCGGCCCGTGCTGCCCGCTCGATTTCCCGAGCCGGCCAGAACGGCACGGTGCAGGCGTTCCGCAGCCAGGATGTCACTGCGCTGTATGCGCCGGACAACCCGCTGGATGTGCTCAGCCGTGCCGAAAAGGTCGAGTTGCTCAAGCGTGTCGATGCCGCCACCCGTGCCCTCGACCCGCGTATCCAGCAGGTCAGCGTAAGCATGGCCGGGGTCTGGGAGCGCATCCTGATTGCTGCCGCCGACGGTAGCCTGGCCGCCGATGTGCGCCCTCTGGTACGTTTCAATGTCAGCGTCATCGTCGAGCAGAATGGCCGCCGCGAGCGTGGCGGGCAGGGCGGTGGCGGGCGTACCGACTACCGCTTCTTCACTGAAGACCGCGTCATGGGCTATGCCCGTGAAGCACTGCGTCAGGCGCTGGTGAACCTTGAAGCTATCCCGGCCCCAGCCGGCACGTTGCCGGTGGTACTGGGTTCCGGCTGGTCGGGCGTGCTGCTGCATGAAGCGGTCGGCCATGGCTTGGAAGGCGACTTCAACCGCAAGGGCAGCTCGGCATTCAGCGGGCGTATTGGCGAGAAGGTCGCTTCGGAATTGTGCACCATTGTCGACGATGGCACCCTCGAAGGTCGCCGTGGCTCGTTGAGCGTCGATGACGAAGGCACGCCGACCGAATGCACCACGCTGATCGAGAACGGCATCCTCAAGGGCTACATGCAGGACAAGCTCAATGCACGCCTGATGGGCATGGCGGTTACCGGCAACGGTCGCCGCGAGTCCTATGCGCACTTGCCGATGCCGCGCATGACCAACACCTACATGTTGGCCGGCAAGAGCGATCCGCAAGAAATCATCGCTTCGGTGAAGAAAGGCATCTACTGCGCCAATCTCGGCGGCGGCCAGGTCGATATCACCAGCGGCAAGTTCGTGTTCTCGACCAGCGAAGCCTACCTGATCGAAGACGGCAAGATCACTGCGCCAGTGAAGGGCGCGACCCTGATCGGCAACGGGCCGGAGGCCATGAGCCGGGTGTCGATGGTCGGTAACGACCTGGCGCTGGACAGTGGTGTGGGCACGTGCGGCAAGGATGGGCAATCGGTGCCGGTAGGCGTCGGGCAGCCGACCTTGAAGCTGGATGCGATTACCGTGGGCGGTACTGGCGCTTGATGAATGTCCGGGGGCTGCAAGGCAGCCCCAGACGGCGGGAATCAGCGCAGGCCGCGCTGCATCTCGTCGAGATCGCGGATGTACTTGAACACCTTGCGCGCAGCGGCAGGCGGTTTGTTCCGCGCCTTTTCGTGCTGGGCATGACGGATCAGCGAGCGCAGTTGCTGGCGATCGGTCTCGGGGTATTCGTTGACGAAACGCTCGAGGTCTTCGTCGTTACCGTCGATCAGGCGGTCGCGCCAGCGCTCCAGGTTGTGGAAGCGCTCGTTGTACTGGCGGCTGGAGCTGTCGATCTGCTCGAGCACGGTGTGGATGGCATCCAGGTCCTGGTCGCGCATCAGCTTGCCGACGAACGACATGTGGCGTTTGCGTGCACCGTGGGCGGTGTGCTTGCTGGCATCGGCCAGGGCCTTGCGCAGCTCGTCGGTGAGCGGCAGGCGCGCCAGGGTGTCGGCCTTGACTGTGGTCAGCCGCTCGCCGAGTTCGACCAGCGCATGCAGCTCGCGCTTGATCTGGGTTTTGCTTTTTTCGCCGTCGAAGGCGTCGTCGTATGAATCAACCATGGTGGCAGTCCGCTAGAAATCGCCGCCATGATAACCAGTCGGGGGCCGCTTGTCCGGCCCGGTCGTAGAATGACCCTCGCCGAACGCAGAATTTGAGTGGAGAAAACCATGAGTGCAGTCCAGAGCGTAGGCCCCAAGGACCTGCCAGCGTTGCAGGAGCAGGTCGAGGCGATCATTGCAGAAGCACGCAAGCAAGGCGCCAGTGCCTGCGAAGTAGCGGTATCGCTGGAGCAGGGCCTGTCCACCACGGTGCGCCAGCACGAGGTCGAGACGGTCGAGTTCAACCGCGACCAGGGCTTTGGCATCACCCTCTATGTCGGCCAGCGCAAGGGTTCGGCCAGCACTTCGGCCAGTGGCCCGGAGGCCATCCGCGAAACCGTGGCCGCCGCGTTGGCGATTGCCAAGCATACGTCCGAGGACGAATGCTCGGGGCTGGCTGACGCCGCGCTGATGGCCCGCGAGATCCCCGACCTCGACCTCTATCACGACTGGGATATCGAGCCGGAGAAGGCCATCGAGATGGCGCTGGCCTGCGAGGCGGCGGCATTCGATGCCGACAAGCGCATCCTCAATGCCGATGGCACCACTCTGAACACTCACCAGGGTTGCCGCGTGTATGGCAACAGCCACGGCTTCATTGGTGGCTACGCCTCGACCCGGCACAGCCTCAGTTGCGTGATGATCGCCGAAGGCGACGGCCAGATGCAGCGTGACTACTGGTATGACGTGAACCGCCAGGGCAATCTGCTGGCCGACCCGCGCAGCATTGGCGTGCGCGCCGCCCAGCGCGCCGCCAGCCGCCTCGGTGCGCGGCCGGTACCGACCTGCGAAGTCCCCGTGCTGTTCTCCGCTGAACTGGCGGGTGGCCTGTTCGGCAGTTTCCTGTCGGCCATCTCGGGCGGCAACCTGTACCGCAAGTCGTCGTTCCTCGAGGGTACCATCGGTCAGCGCCTGTTCCCGTCCTGGCTGACCCTCGACGAGCGTCCGCACATCCCACGCGCACTGGGCAGCGCTGCATTCGACGGTGACGGGCTGGCGACTTACGCCAAGCCGTTCGTCGACAAAGGCGAGCTGGTGTCGTACCTGCTGGGTACCTACTCAGGGCGCAAACTGGGCTTGCCGAGCACTGCCAACGCCGGGGGCGTGCACAACCTGTATGTCACCCATGGCGTAGAAGACCAGGCGGCTCTGATCCGGCGCATGGGCCGTGGCCTGCTGGTGACCGAGCTGATGGGCCATGGCCTGAACATGGTGACCGGCGATTACTCGCGCGGCGCGGCGGGCTTCTGGGTTGAGAACGGCGAGATCCAGCATGCAGTGCAGGAAGTGACCATTGCCGGCAATATGAAGGACATGTTCCAGCAGATTGTTGCGATTGGCAGTGATCTTGAAACGCGTAGCAATATCCACACAGGGTCGGTGCTGATCGAGCGGATGACGGTCGCTGGCAGCTGATTTTTGCAGAAATGCCCACTGACATTGAAACCCGGCCATCGCGCCGGGTTTTTTCTTTCATCACCTCCCACTTGAAGTGATTCTGGTTATCACTTAATAATGAATATCATTATCTAGTAACCCGGCGATGATGTTCATGAAACCCGTCCTCCGCGAACTGCCCTACCTGGAAAACTGGCGCTGGCTCAGCCGGCGCATCCGCTGCGCGCTCGAGCCCGACGAGCCGCGCCTGATCGAGCACTACCTGGCCGAAGGCCGTTACCTGGTGTGCTGCACCGAAACGTCGCCATGGACCGTGGCACTGACCTCCTTCCGCCTGCTGCTGGATACCGCCTGCGACCGCATGTTGCCCTGGCACTGGCGCTGCCTGTGCCTGGACCAGGCCTGGCGCCCACTGCTCGACCTGCGCAACCTCGATCGCCGCGAGCAGAACCAGCGCTGGCAGCCCTATGCCTTGCAGCTGGCCAACTGCCGGCTGCTGCCGTCGATTTCTCCCGATGAACTGATGCAAGGATTTGAAGATGAGTGATACCCGTATCGAGCGTGACAGCATGGGCGAGCTGCAGGTACCGGCCAAGGCCCTGTACGGCGCCCAGACCCAGCGCGCGGTCGACAACTTCCCGATCAGCGGCCAGCGCATGCCGGCCCAGTTCATCCGCGCCCTGTTGCTGGCCAAGGCCGCTGCGGCCAAGGCCAACGTCGAGCTGGAGCAACTGTCGGCAGGGCAGGGCCAGGCCATCGTCAAGGCAGTCGAGCAACTGCTGGCCGAAGACTTCATCCAGCACTTCCCGGTGGATGTATTCCAGACCGGCTCTGGTACCAGTTCGAACATGAATGCCAACGAGGTGATTGCCACCCTGGCCAGCCGCGTGCTCGGTGAAGCGGTCAATGCCAACGACCACGTCAACTGTGGGCAGAGCAGCAACGACATCATCCCCACCACCATCCATGTCAGCGCCGCACTCGCGCTGCATGAGCAACTGCTGCCTGCGTTGAGCCACCTCGTTCAGGTGATCGAGGCCAAGTCGTCCCAGGTGCATCAGTATGTGAAGACTGGCCGTACCCACCTGATGGATGCCATGCCGGTGCGCATGAGCCAGGTGCTCGATGGCTGGGCTGCGCAGATCAATGGCGCCAAGGCCCACCTCGAAGCGACCCTGCCGAGCCTGCAGGCACTGGCCCAAGGCGGTACCGCGGTGGGCACCGGGATCAACGCCCACCCGCAGTTCGCTGCTGGCTTCGCACGCCAACTGAGCGGTCTCACCAAGGTCGAGTTCACCCCCGGCCATAACCTGTTCGCGCTGATCGGCTCCCAGGACACCGCCGTGGCGCTGTCTGGCCAGCTCAAGACGACTGCCGTGGCACTGATGAAAATTGCCAACGACCTGCGCTGGATGAACTCTGGCCCCTTGGCCGGCTTGGGTGAAATCGAGCTTCAGGGCCTTCAGCCGGGCTCCTCGATCATGCCGGGCAAGGTCAACCCGGTGATCCCGGAAGCCACTGCCATGGTCGCTGCCCAGGTGATCGGCAATGACGCCACCATCGCTGTGGCCGGCCAATCGGGCAATTTCGAGCTGAACGTGATGCTGCCGGTGATCGCCCGCAACCTGCTGGAGAGCATCGAGCTGATGGCCAATGCCAGCCGCCTGCTGGCCGACAAGGCCATTGCCAGCTTCAAGGTCAACGAAGGCAAGCTCAAGGAAGCCTTGGCGCGTAACCCGATCCTGGTCACCGCGCTGAATCCGATCATCGGCTACCTCAAGGCCGCCGAAATCGCCAAGACCGCCTACCAGCAGGGCCGCCCGATCATCGATGTGGCACTGGAGCACACCGACCTGTCGCGTGATCAGCTCGAGGCGCTGCTGGATCCGGAAAAGCTCACCGCTGGTGGCATCTGATACGCCATAGCGCCCAGAGGAAACATCGTCATGCAGCACTGGAAACGCACGACCGAGACGGCCAACCGCCTGTTCGAACAGGGCGAGCTGGTCGACGCCCGGGAGCACTACCTGCAGGCCCTGGCCCTGGCGCAGGTGCTGTTCGAGCGCTGGCATGACGTCGATGAGGCCGTGGCCGCCCTGGTCATCGCCCATCACAACCTGGCCGACCTGCACCTGCGCCTGAACCAGCCACACGAGAGCGCCGACTACCTGTGTGCCGCACATCAGCGATTGCTCCAGGCCAGCCAGGAAGCGCGCTTGCCGCAGACGTTGCGTGATGCCGCGCTGCGCCACAGCGGCCGCACCTACACCGAACTGCTGAGTTTCATTGCCGAGTACGGCCAGTACCCGCGTACCGAGCGCCTGCTCAATCGACAAGGCGCCGAGACCAGTGAGCTCGCTACCGCGCCGAACCTGGCGCCCAGAACCCCTGCCTACGGAATCCATTGATATGCCGCATACCTTGCCTGCACTGACTTACGCCTACGATGCGCTGGAACCACACATCGACGCGCAAACCATGGAAATCCACCACACCAAGCACCACCAGACCTACGTCAATGGCCTGAACGCGGCCATCGAGGGCACCGAGTGGGCCGAATGGCCTGTCGAGAAACTGGTCGGTGCGGTCAAGCAACTGCCTGAGAACCTGCGCGGTGCAGTCACCAATCACGGTGGCGGCCACGCCAACCACAGCCTGTTCTGGACGGTCATGTCGCCCAAGGGCGGTGGTCAGCCACAAGGCCAGCTGGCCACGGCCATCGAAGCCGAGCTGGGTGGCTTCGAGGCATTCAAGGAGGCCTTCACCAAGGCGGCGTTGACCCGTTTCGGCAGCGGCTGGGCGTGGCTCAGTGTCACCCCGCAGAACAAGCTGGTGGTGGAAAGCAGTGGTAACCAGGACAGCCCGCTGATGCACGGCAATACGCCGATCCTCGGCCTGGACGTGTGGGAGCACGCCTATTACTTGAAGTATCAGAACCGTCGCCCGGAATACATTGGCGCTTTCTACAACGTGATCGACTGGGCGGAAGTGGATCGCCGCTATCTCGAAGCCCTGAAGTGAGTCGGCCCGGTATGCGCTCTGAGGTGATGTCTGTCAGCAGTGTGCGCCTGTTCCGCTTGGCGCTGGGAACCTTGCTGCTGCTGGCCGGTACAGCGCTGCTGCTGGCCCGTGGCATTGCCTGGCTGGACCTTGAACCGCGCATGTTGCGTGCCCTGGAGGGGGGCGCACTGTGCGCATTGGGTACGGCGCTGGGCGCAGTACCGGTGCTGGTGATTCGCAACATGCCGGTGGCCTTGGCCGATACCTTGCTGGGCTTTGGGGCGGGGGTAATGCTGGCGGCCACGGCGTTCTCGCTGATCATCCCTGGGCTGGATGCCGCCCAGGCCATCGGTTTCAGCCCTTGGGGCGCCGGTGGCCTGATCAGCTTCGGCCTGATGCTCGGCGCCCTGTGTCTGTTTCTGGTCGATCTCAAGGTCTCTGGCGCATCGCCGGAGGCGCTGGTCGGCACCGAAAATCAGCCGGTGATCGCCGCAAGGATCTGGTTGTTCGTGATCGCCATCATCGCCCACAACATCCCCGAAGGCATGGCCATCGGTGTGTCTGCCGGTGGTGGCATGGCCGACGCCGATAGCCTGGCCATGGGCATCGCCTTGCAGGATGTGCCTGAGGGGCTAGTGATAGCCCTGGTGCTGGCAGGCGCTGGGATGCCCCGGTTCAAGGCGTTCCTGATCGGTGCCGCCTCTGGCCTTGTCGAGCCACTGGCTGCGGTGATCTGTGCCTGGCTGGTGAACATGGCGGAGTTGCTATTGCCGGTGGGCCTGGCCTGTGCGGCCGGGGCGATGCTGCTGGTGGTGACCCAGGAAATCATTCCCGAGTCGCGCAGCAACGGGAATCACCGCTTGGCCAGCCTGGGGCTGTGCATCGGCTTTTGCCTGATGATGGTGATGGATACTGCGATGTCTTGAGTGTGGATGAACGAGGGACCTTGGGTTGGGTCAGGCGAAGATGACTTCCACCCGACCTTCTCGGCGGGAGCGAGGGGCGGCTTTCACTACGATTTGTACATCGCGGCCAAGCCGGGCCAGACAATCGATCATCTTGGTTTCACTGATACCGCGAAATTTACCGCGCATCATGTCGGAAACCTTGGGTTGGGGAAGGCCAAGGACTGCCGATGCTTGCACCTGGGTCATATGACGGGCCTTGATGATGCTGCATATCTTGCTGGCGAGATGCGCCTTTACCAGCATCTCGCTGGCATTTTCACTGCCAAGGTCGGTATAGACGCTGCCGCTGCCTTCTTCGATCTCAATCATGTTTCTCTCCTCGAGAGTGAGCTTCAGCCAGTTTCAGGCGTGACTTGATCAAGTCAAGGTCGTGGCTGGAGGTCTTGATGCCAGAAGTGGATTTTTTCTGGAAGCAATGCAACACGTAGACTGCTGAGCCGAATGTCACCGTGTACACCGCACGATAGGTGCTACGGTTGTGGTCCTCCACGACCTCCAGCACGCCCGCCCCGCTGAACCCTTTGAGACACTTTGCCTGCAAATGTTTGCCACCTTCCTGCGCCTGGTGCAGTGCAAAACCGAAAATGTCCTGAACATCTTCTGGCAGTGCTTGGAGATCCTTTTTAGTGCTGCCCACCCAGTAAAGCGTCTTGATCCGTTTGTATGCTTTCATGGCGTGATCTCAATCTATACCTATATAGGTATAAAGACAACCGCGCCAGATTTCACTCTGATAATTGGCAGGGGATGTTGCAGGTAGGGGGTTACTCGCCTTCGTCGAAGTAGTTGTTGATCAACGCCACCAGCGCCTCCAGGGCGTCGCTATCCTGCTCACCCTCGGTCAGCAGGTGCACCTGAGTACCTTTACCCGCCGCCAGCATCATCACCGCCATGATGCTTTTGCCGTCCACCATCTTGTCGGGCGCGCGGCCGACGCGGACCTGGCAGGGGTATTTGCCGGCCACGCCGACGAACTTGGCTGCCGCCCGGGCATGCAGGCCCAGCTTGTTGATGATGGTGATTTCGCGGGCGGGCATCGTGCGGTGGATCCTGTGGGCTAGAGGTCGCGGTGGCGAACCTGGACGTTTTTCAGGGATTGCTGCAACAACTGGCCGAGGCGTTCGGTGATGTAGACCGAGCGGTGGTGGCCACCTGTGCAGCCAATGGCGATGGTGACATAGGCGCGGTTGCTGGCAGCAAAGCGCGGCAGCCATTTGAGCAGGTAGCTGGAAATGTCATTGAACATTTCTTCGACGTCCGGCTGTGTGGCAAGGTAGTCGATGACTGGCTGCTCCAGGCCGGAGTGTTCGCGCAGCTCCGGCTTCCAGTACGGGTTGGGCAGGCAGCGTACGTCGAAAACCAGGTCGGCATCGACCGGCATCCCGCGCTTGAAGCCGAACGACTCGACCAGGAAGGCGGTGCCGGGCTCGGGCTGATTGAGCAATCGCAGCTTGATCGAATCGCGCAGCTGGTAGAGGTTGAGGCTGGTGGTATCGATCTTCAGGTCGGCAAGGTCGGCAATCGGCCCCAACAGTTCGCTTTCAACCCGGATCGCTTCGGCCAGCGAGCGGTCGGCATTGGTCAGCGGGTGGCGGCGGCGGGTTTCCGAGAAGCGCTTGAGCAGCGTGTCCTCGTCGGCATCAAGATAAAGCACATCACACTGGATGTGGCGTGCACGGGCTTCCTCTAGCAGTTCGGGGAAGCGTGACAGATGGCTCGGCAAGTTGCGAGCATCAATACTGACCGCTACCCGTGGCTGCAAAAGCTCGGTGTTCATCAGCGCGTTCTCTGCCAGCTGTGGCAGCAGCCCGGCCGGCAGATTGTCAATGACGTAGAAACCGTTGTCTTCCAGTACATCGAGGGCGGTGCTCTTGCCGGAGCCGGACCGGCCGCTGACGATGATCAGGCGCATATTCAGTGCTCGTTCTGTGCGTCCAGGACAACCTGGTACAGGGCCTCGCTGCTACCGGCGGCACGCAAGCGATCGCGGACCTCCTTGCGATCGAGCATGCTGGCGATCTGGCGCAGCAGTTCAAGATGGGCATCGGTGGCCGCCTCTGGCACCAGCAGGACGAACAGCAGATCCACCGGGGCGCCATCGATGGCGTCGTAGTCGATCGGCGCGTCCAGATGCAACAGTGCACTTACCGGGGCAGAGCAGCCTTCAAGTCGGCAGTGGGGAATGGCAATGCCATTGCCAAAGCCGGTCGAGCCCAGTTTTTCGCGAGCGATGAGCTTTTCGAAGACGTCTTGCATCGCAAGCTCGGGTACTTGCTCGGCAATCAGGTTGGCGACCTTTTCCAGGGCGCGCTTCTTGCTGCCGCCCGGCACGTTCACCAGGGAACGGCCGGGGGTCAGGATGGTTTCAAGTCGGATCATGGATGAGAGGGATCAGCGGGCGGCTGCACCTTGCAGCAAGCTTTGCTGTTTTTCCTTGTGTTTTTTCAGTTGGCGGTCGAGCTTGTCGGCCAAGGCGTCGATCGCTGCATACATGTCTTCGTGTTCCGCGTTGGCAACCACTTCACCGCCGGGAATCTGCAGGGTCGCCTCGACCTTCTGCTGCAGCTTCTCGACTTTCATGATGACCTGCACGTTGGTGATCTTGTCGAAGTGACTCTCCACGCGAGCGAGCTTTTCAAGCACATAATCGCGCAGTGGCTGGGTGACTTCTACATGCTGTCCACTGATATTGACTTGCATACAGCTTCTCCTTTGTTGCCCGTGCATAAAGAGGCAGGTCTTGCACCTGCCCCACAAACGCTGTGGCACATCCGGGGGCTACATCAGTCGCTTGCGCTCGCTCGACGGTGCGATGCCGAGGGACTCGCGGTACTTGGCGACGGTGCGACGGGCTACCTGGATGCCTTGTGCCTCCAGTAAACCAGCGATCTTGCTGTCACTCAATGGCTTTTTCTGATTTTCCGCGGCAACCAGTTTCTTGATGATCGCGCGGATCGCCGTAGACGAGCATTCTCCGCCTTCGGCAGTGCTGACGTGGCTGGAGAAAAAGTATTTCAGTTCGTAGATGCCACGCGGGGTGTGCATGTATTTCTGCGTAGTCACCCGCGAAATGGTCGACTCATGCATGCCCACCGCTTCGGCGATGTCATGCAGGACCAGCGGCTTCATCGCTTCGTCGCCGTGGTCGAGGAAGCCGCGCTGATGCTCGACGATCTGCGTGGCGACCTTCATCAGCGTTTCGTTGCGGCTTTGCAGGCTCTTGATGAACCAGCGTGCCTCTTGCAACTGGTTGCGCATGAAGGTGTTGTCGGCGCTGGTATCGGCGCGGCGAACGAAGCCGGCATACTGCGGGTTGACCCGCAGGCGCGGGATCGCCTCCTGGTTAAGCTCGACCAGCCAGCGGTCGCTGTCCTTGCGCACGATCACGTCGGGCACCACGTATTCCGGTTCGCTCGACTCGATCTGCGAACCTGGCCGCGGGTTGAGACTCTGGACCAGCTCGATCACCTGGCGCAGTTCGTCTTCCTTGAGCTTCATGCGGCGCATCAGCTGGCTGTAGTCGCGGCTGCCGAGCAGGTCGATGAAGTCGGTGACCAGGCGCTTGGCTTCGCTCATCCAGAGCGTGCTGGCAGGCAGTTGACGCAATTGCAGCAGCAGGCACTCGCCCAGGGAGCGGGCGCCGACACCGGCCGGCTCGAACTGCTGGATGCGGTGCAGCACCGCTTCTACCTCGTCGAGTTCGATGTCCAGCTCCGGGTCGAAGCCTTCGCAGATTTCTTCGAGGGAATCTTCCAGGTAGCCCTGGCCGTTGATGCTGTCGATCAGGGTGATGGCGATCAGGCGGTCGGTATCGGACATCGGGGCCAGGTTCAGCTGCCACAGCAGGTGGCTCTGCAGGCTTTCGCCGGCCGACGTGCGGGTGGTGAAGTCCCACTCGTCGTCATCGTTGCTCGGCAGGCTGCTGGCGCTGGTCTGGTAAATATCTTCCCAGGCGGTGTCGACTGGAAGCTCGTTGGGTATTCGCTCGCTCCACTCACCGTCTTCCAGGGTTTCGGCACTGGTGGTGCTTTCCTGGAAGCTGTTTTCCTGGACTTCGGCGACCGGCTTGTTTTCGGCGTTGTCCGCCATCGGGTCGCTGTTGTCGAAGTCGTCGCCGTCTTCCTGACGTTCGAGCATCGGATTGGACTCCAGCGCTTCCTGGATTTCCTGCTGGAGGTCCAGGGTGGAGAGCTGAAGTAGGCGGATGGCCTGTTGCAACTGCGGGGTCATCGTCAGTTGCTGGCCCATTTTTAGGACGAGCGATGGTTTCATGGCTGGGGCTTAATACCTTGTTCGCCGGCGCGCATGCGCCATCCACTACACGAGGGCGCCGGAGCGCCAAATTCAAGCAAGTTTTATGCCTCAAATTGTAGCGTTTGCCTAGAGCACTGTAACAACTTAAGCCCCGACAGGGCGTTAATGCCAGTGCTCCAGGCAGGTCCTGGGGATCAGAGTCGGAACTCGTGGCCCAGGTAGACCTCCTTGACCAGGTCGTTGGCCAGGATGGTCTCGGCGTCGCCTTCGGCGATCAGTCGACCGTCGTTGACGATGTAGGCGGTCTCGCAGATGTCCAGGGTTTCACGGACGTTGTGGTCGGTGATCAGTACACCGATACCCTTGGCCTTGAGGTGGTGGATGATCTGCTTGATGTCGCCCACGGAGATCGGGTCGACACCGGCAAACGGTTCGTCCAGCAGGATGAACTTCGGTGCGGTGGCCAGGGCGCGGGCAATTTCGACGCGGCGGCGTTCACCACCGGAAAGGCTCATGCCGAGGTTGTCGCGGATGTGGCTGATGTGGAATTCCTGCAGCAGGCTTTCCAGTTCCTTGCGCCGCCCTTCACGGTCGATGTCCTTGCGGGTTTCGAGAATGGCCATGATGTTGTCGGCCACCGACAGCTTGCGGAAGATCGAGGCTTCCTGCGGCAGGTAGCCGATACCGGCGCGGGCACGGCCGTGCATGGGCTGGTGACTGACATCGAGGTTGTCGATCAGTACGCGCCCCTGGTCGGCCTGGACCAGCCCCACGATCATGTAGAAGCAGGTGGTCTTGCCGGCGCCGTTGGGGCCGAGCAAGCCGACGATCTGCCCGCTGTCGATCGACAGGCTGACGTCACGCACGACTTGCCGCCCCTTGTAGCTCTTGGCCAGGTGCTGGGCTTTGAGGGTTGCCATTTACTCGGCCTTCTTCTTCGGCTGGATCACCATGTCGATGCGCTGACGTGGCTGTGTCACGTTGCCACCACGTCCGGCGGTCGCAACCTGGGTCTTGGTGTTGTAGACGATCTTCTCGCCTTCGGTGGTGTTGCCTTCGTTCTCGACCTTGGCGCGGTCGGTGAGGATCACCGTGTCTTTCTGCGCCTGGTACTGGATGGTCACCGCCCAGCCTTTCATCTTGTCGGGCTTGGCCGCAGTCTGCTGCTGCTCGAAGTACGCCAGGTTGCCCACCGAGGTCACCACGTCGATGTCGCCATTGGCGGCACGGGTCATGGTCACGGTGTTGCCTTTGATCATCATCGAGCCCTGGGTGATGATCACGTCGCCGGTGTAGGTGGCCACACCCTGCTTATCGTCCAGGTGCGCGTTGTCGGCCTGGATACGAATAGGCTGGTCACGGTCGTTCGGCAGGGCGAAGGCGCTCGCGCTTCCCAGTGCTGCTGCGCTCAGGCTGAGCAAAAGGGGGAGGGTTTTAACGAGCCTCATACTGTCCTCTTACGTTAGAGAGCAAGTCGATCTTGCTTTCTTTCAAATACGCTTTCATTCCCTTGCCTGTGGTTGTGCCACCGGCGCCGTCGATTCTAACGGCTTGCTCGGTCTGCGCATATTGCTTCTGCGGGAATACGGTCATGCGCGAGCTGGTAATGATGGTATCGCGCTGTTTTTCGTCGGTGCGGGCAATCCGCACCTGGTCGATCAGTTCGACTTCGCTACCGTCAGGGTTGACCTCGGCGCGCACGGCCTGCACGTGCCACGGGTACTGAGTGCCGCGGTACATGTGCAGGTCGGGTGTGGTCACCAGTGTGACTTCGCTGGCCTTGAGGTGTTCGACCTTGTCGGCTGTCATTTCGTATTGCAGCTTGCCGTCGGGCAGGAACTGCACGCTGTGCGCGTTAATCGCATAGTAGTCGATGGCGCTTTCGTCGACCTGGACCACTGGCTTGTCGAGGAAGCTTTCAGGGCTGACATTCCAGTAGCCGACTGCCGCCAGCACCGCGGCGATTACCGCGAGCAGTGCAATGTTGCGGGCTTTCTTGCTGAACATGGGCAACCTTAAAGGTAGTTGGCGTTGGCAGCGTCCAGGGTGCCCTGGGCCTGCATGATCAGTTCGCAGAACTCGCGTGCAGCACCTTCGCCGCCGCGTGCCTGGGTTACGCCGTGGGCGTGCTGGCGAACGAACGGCGCGGCGTTGGCTACGGCAATACCCAGGCCGACCCGGCGGATCACCGGCAGGTCGGGGAGGTCGTCGCCCAGGTAGGCGACCTGGTCATAGCTTAGGCCCAGATCGGCGAGCAGGCCGTCGAGCACTACCAATTTGTCTTCGCGACCCTGGTAAAGGTGAGGAATACCGAGGTTTTTCGCCCGGCGCTCTACCACTGGGGTCTTGCGTCCGCTGATGATTGCCGTGGTTACGCCCGAGGCCATGAGCATCTTGATGCCTTGGCCATCAAGGGTGTTGAAGGTCTTGAACTCGCTGCCATCTTCGAGGAAATAAAGGCGGCCATCGGTCAGCACGCCGTCGACGTCGAAAACGGCGAGCTTGATTGCCTGGCCGCGTTGCATGAGATCTTGGGTCATCGGTTCGTTCTCCTTTACATCACACCGGCGCGCAGCAGGTCATGCATGTTCAGGGCGCCGGTCGGGCGGTCGTCCTTGTCCACGACCACCAAGGCGCTGATCTTGTGGTCTTCCATGATCTTCAGGGCCTCGGCGGCAAGCATTTCGGCGCGAGCAGTCTTGCCGTGCACAGTCATCACCTGGTCAATCAGTGTGGTGTGCACGTCGATGTTGCGGTCCAGGCTGCGGCGCAGGTCGCCGTCGGTGAAGATCCCGGCCAGCTTGCCATCGTCGTCCACGATCACGGTCATGCCCAAACCTTTGCGGGACATTTCAAGAAGCGCGTCCTTGAGCAGTGTGCCGCGCTGTACCTGGGGCAGTTCGTCACCGGCGTGCATGACATTCTCGACCTTGAGCAGCAGACGGCGGCCCAGGGCACCGCCAGGGTGCGAGAAGGCGAAGTCTTCGGCGGTGAAACCACGGGCTTCGAGCAGGGCGATGGCCAGCGCGTCACCCAGCACCAGCGCCGCAGTGGTGGAGGAGGTCGGGGCCAGGTTCAGCGGGCAGGCTTCATGGGCGACGCTGGCGTCAAGATTGACCTCGGCGGCCTGGGCCAGGGGCGAGTCCGGGTTGCCGGTCAGGCTGATCAACTGGATCCCCAGGCGCTTGATCAGCGGCAGCAGGGTAACGATCTCGGCGGTGCTGCCGGAGTTGGACAGGGCCAGAATGACGTCATCGCGGGTGATCATGCCCATGTCGCCATGGCTGGCTTCAGCCGGATGCACGAAGAACGCTGGCGTGCCGGTGCTGGCCAGGGTGGCGGCGATCTTGTTGCCGATATGCCCCGATTTGCCCATGCCGACCACCACGACCCGACCCTTGCTTGCCAGGATCAGCTCGCAGGCCTTGACGAAATTGGTGTCGATGCGGGCCACCAAGCCTTCTACGGCCTCGAGTTCCAGGCGCAGGGTGCGCTGGGCGGAGTGGATCAGCTCGCTGGATTGGCTCATGTCGAAAAGCAATGCCTGATTAAAAGGCGGCGATTATAGCCGCAATACAAGAAACCCTCATCCTTTCGATTGCCCTGGCAAATGTCATCAAAGCCTGTCGTTGGCCTGAACGACCTGTTTCCATGCCCTTGGGGGCGCAGGGTCAGCGGTGCTATAGTTCGCCGCTATTCGGCCTGCCAAGGGTGTGTGTGCCTTCACGATGAGGGCCGGCGTCCATTAGTGCGAGGCTGCACTAGCAAGGAGTCTAGATGAGTGTGGATAGCGCCTACGCGGTCGAGTTGAAGGGAGTCACCTTCAAGCGCGGTTCGCGCAGCATTTTCAGCAATGTCGACATCCGTATCCCGCGCGGCAAGGTCACCGGGATCATGGGGCCGTCGGGTTGCGGCAAGACCACGCTGCTGCGCCTGATGGGCGCGCAGCTACGCCCGTCGGGCGGTGAAGTGTGGGTGGCCGGGCAGAACCTGCCGAGCCTTTCGCGCAGCGACCTGTTCGATGCGCGCAAGCAGATGGGCGTGCTGTTCCAGAGCGGTGCGCTGTTTACCGATCTCGACGTGTTCGAGAACGTCGCATTCCCTTTGCGCGTACATACCCAGCTTTCGGACGAAATGATCCGCGACATCGTGTTGATGAAACTGCAGGCGGTTGGCCTGCGCGGTGCCATCGACCTGATGCCGGACGAGCTGTCCGGCGGCATGAAGCGCCGGGTGGCACTGGCACGGGCGATTGCCCTGGACCCGCAGATCCTGATGTACGACGAACCGTTCGTCGGCCAGGACCCGATTGCCATGGGTGTACTCGTGCGCTTGATCCGCCTGCTCAACGATGCCTTGGGTATTACCAGTATCGTGGTCTCCCACGATCTGGCCGAAACCGCCAGTATCGCCGATTACATTTATGTGGTTGGTGATGGCCAGGTGCTGGGCCAGGGTACGCCCGACGAGCTGATGGGCTCGGACAATCCGCGCATTCGCCAATTCATGAAAGGCGACCCGGACGGCCCGGTGCCATTCCATTTCCCTGCGCCTGACTACCGCGCCGATCTGCTGGGAGCGCGGTGATGCGCAGAAAATCCTTACTCGAGCGTATCCGCCTGCTTGGGCGTTCGGCGATCGACGTGCTGGCCGTGCTCGGGCGCTCGTGCCTGTTCCTGTTCCATGCGCTGATCGGCCGTGGCGGCATTGGCGGTGGTTTCCAGCTGCTGACCAAGCAGCTGTACTCGGTGGGCGTGCTGTCGCTGGCGATCATTGTCGTTTCCGGCGTGTTCATCGGCATGGTGCTGGCCCTGCAGGGTTACAGCATCCTCACCAAGTACGGTTCCGAACAGGCCGTCGGGCAGATGGTTGCCCTGACCCTGCTGCGTGAGCTTGGCCCGGTGGTCACCGCGCTGCTGTTCGCCGGCCGTGCAGGTTCCGCGCTGACCGCCGAAATCGGCAACATGAAGTCCACCGAGCAGCTGTCCAGCCTGGAAATGATCGGTGTCGACCCGCTCAAGTACATCGTTGCGCCACGCTTGTGGGCCGGTTTCATCTCGCTGCCGCTGCTTGCGCTGATTTTCAGCGTGGTCGGCATCTGGGGTGGATCATGGGTCGCAGTCGACTGGCTGGGCGTTTACGAAGGCTCGTTCTGGGGCAACATGCAGAACAGTGTTTCCTTTACCGACGACGTGCTCAACGGGTTGATCAAGAGCCTGGTGTTCGCCTTCGTCACGACCTGGATTGCCGTATTCCAGGGGTACGACTGCGAACCCACCTCAGAAGGGATCAGCCGTGCCACTACCAAGACCGTGGTCTATGCCTCGTTGGCAGTACTGGGTCTGGACTTTATTTTGACCGCCTTGATGTTTGGAGATTTCTGATGCAAAACCGCACCCTGGAAATCGGTGTCGGCCTGTTCCTCCTGGCCGGGATCCTGGCACTGCTGCTGCTGGCCCTGCGCGTCAGCGGGCTGTCGGCCAGCCCGAGCAGCGATACCTATAAAGTTTATGCGTACTTCGACAATATCGCCGGTTTGACGGTCAGAGCTAAAGTGACCATGGCCGGTGTGACGATCGGCAAGGTCACCGCCATCGATCTGGACCGTGATTCCTACACCGGTCGGGTGACCCTGCAGCTGGACAAGGCGGTCAACAACCTGCCGACCGACTCTACTGCTTCGATCCTGACCGCCGGCTTGCTTGGCGAGAAGTACATCGGTATCAGCGTGGGCGGTGAAGAAGACGTGCTCAAGGACGGTTCGACCATCCATGACACTCAGTCGGCGCTGGTACTGGAAGATCTGATTGGCAAGTTCCTGCTCAACTCCGTTGGCAAGGAACCCAAAGAAGCGCAACCGGCTAATTAAGGAGTTTCCATGATTTCGATCCTGCGACGTGGCCTGCTGGTGCTGCTGGCGGCCGTCCCCCTGTTTGCCCTGGCCGCGCAGTCGCCGCACGACGTGGTGCAGAGCACGACCACCGAGCTGCTGGGTGAGCTCAAGGCCAACAAGGAGCAGTACAAGTCCAACCCGCAAGCGTTCTACGACACCCTTGACCGGATCCTCGCGCCGGTGGTCGATGCCGACGGTATCTCCAGAAGCATCATGACCGTCAAGTATTCGCGCAAGGCCACGCCCGAGCAGATGCAGCGCTTTCAGGAAAACTTCAAGCGCAGCCTGTTCCAGTTCTACGGTAACGCGCTGCTGGAGTACAACAACCAGGGCATCGTCGTAGACCCGGCCAAGGCCGATGACGGCAAGCGCGCCTCTGTAGGCATGAAGGTCACCGGCAACAATGGTGCCGTGTACCCGGTGCAGTACACCCTGGAAAACCTGGGTGGCGAGTGGAAGGTGCGTAACGTCATCGTCAACGGCATCAACATCGGCAAGCTGTTCCGTGACCAGTTCGCCGACGCCATGCAGCGCAACGGCAACAACCTGGACAAGACCATCGACGGCTGGGCCGGCGAAGTGGCCAAAGCCAAGGAAAAGGCCGACGAATCGCCAGAGAAGACCGTCAAATGAGTGAGGCCGCTGTAACCATGGCCGAGCCGGGCGTGCTGCGCCTGGCCGGCGAACTGGATTACCGCAGCGGGCCGGCCCTGCGCAAGCAGGGCAAGGCGCTGATCGGCGCTTGCCGTGAGGCGCGTCTGGTGCTGGATTGTTCGGCCGTGGCGCGCTCCACCAGTGTCGGCCTGTCACTGCTGCTGGCGTTCATCCGTGACGCCGAGGCAGCCGGCAAGGCCGTCGAGGTGCGTGCCATGCCCGACGACATGCGGGAAATCGCCGGGGTTTATGACCTGGATGAGGTGCTGGCAAGCTGATGGCTTGGCAGTGATGAGAGGCCCCTCGGTCGCGCGCCCCTTCGTTGGGCTTCGCAGGCGAGGGGCTTTTTTGTATGATGGCCGACCCGTGCGCATCGGGCGCCGATTGAGGTTGAGCATGCAGGCCGTAGAAGTTAAGAGCTTCCTTGAAGAGAAATTGCCGGGATCCCGGGTCGAAGTTGAAGGCGAAGGCTGCAACTTCCAGTTGAACGTGATCAGCGACGAGTTGGCTGGCCTGAGCCCGGTCAAACGTCAGCAGGCGATCTATGCTCACCTGAATCCGTGGATCGCCAATGGCAGCATCCATGCGGTAACCATGAAATTTTTCAGCAGCGCAGCCTGGGCTGAGCGCACCTGAGCCAACTTGGCGGCGAGACACCAATGGACAAACTGATTATTACTGGCGGCGCTCGTCTCGACGGCGAGATCCGCATTTCCGGCGCGAAGAACGCGGCTCTGCCGATCCTGGCGGCGACCCTGCTGGCCGATGGCCCGGTCACCGTGGGCAACCTGCCGCACTTGCACGACATCACCACCATGATCGAGCTGTTCGGGCGCATGGGCATCGAGCCTGTGATCGACGAAAAGCTGGCGGTGGAAATCGATCCGCGCACCATCAAGACCCTGGTAGCCCCTTACGAGCTGGTCAAGACCATGCGCGCCTCGATCCTGGTGCTCGGCCCCATGGTCGCGCGCTTCGGCAAGGCTGAAGTGGCCCTGCCAGGCGGCTGCGCCATCGGTTCGCGCCCGGTCGACCTGCACATCCGCGGCCTCGAGGCCATGGGTGCGAAGATCGAAGTCGAAGGCGGCTACATCAAGGCTGAGGCTCCTGAAGGCGGCCTGCGCGGTGCGCACTTCTTCTTCGACACCGTGAGCGTGACCGGTACCGAGAACATCATGATGGCCGCTGCCCTGGCCAAAGGCCGCAGCGTGCTGCAGAACGCCGCGCGCGAGCCTGAAGTGGTCGACCTGGCCAACTTCATCAACGCCATGGGCGGCAAGGTCCAGGGCGCCGGTACCGACACCATCACCATCGATGGCGTTGAGCGCCTGCACTCGGCCACCTACCGCGTCATGCCCGACCGTATCGAGACTGGCACCTACCTGGTCGCCGCTGCCGTGACCGGCGGCCGTGTCAAGGTCAAGGACACCGACCCGACCATCCTCGAGGCAGTGCTGGAAAAGCTGAAGGAAGCAGGCGCCGAACTTACCACCGGTGAGGACTGGATCGAACTGGACATGCACGGCAAGCGGCCGAAAGCCGTCAACCTGCGCACCGCGCCGTACCCGGCGTTCCCGACCGACATGCAGGCGCAGTTCATCTCGCTGAACGCCATCGCCGAAGGCACTGGCGCAGTCATCGAGACGATCTTCGAAAACCGCTTCATGCACGTGTACGAAATGCACCGCATGGGCGCGCAGATCCAGGTCGAAGGCAATACCGCGATCGTCACCGGCGTGCCGGCACTCAAGGGTGCTCCGGTGATGGCCACCGACCTGCGTGCATCCGCCAGCCTGGTGCTGTCGGCGCTGGTCGCCGAAGGCGACACCCTGATCGACCGCATCTACCACATCGACCGTGGTTACGAGTGCATCGAAGAAAAACTGCAGATGCTCGGCGCGAAAATCCGCCGCGTACCGGGCTAGTTGCCCGCTGGCACAAGGATGTGCCATTCGAATTGAATGCGGCCGGGCTGTAGCAGCCCGGCCGGCAGTAGCCGCTTAAGGACCGACGTTCCAATGTTGACCATCGCGCTTTCCAAAGGCCGTATCCTCGACGATACCCTGCCGTTGCTGGCCGAGGCCGGTATCGTGCCGACCGAGAATCCGGACAAGAGCCGCAAGCTGATCATCCCCACTACGCAGGACGACGTGCGCCTGCTGATCGTGCGTGCCACCGACGTGCCGACCTATGTCGAGCATGGTGCCGCCGACCTCGGTGTGGCTGGCAAGGACGTGCTGATGGAGTACGGCGGCCAGGGCCTGTACGAGCCACTGGACCTGCAGATTGCCCGCTGCAAGCTGATGACCGCCGGCGCGGTCGGTGCGCCCGAGCCCAAGGGCCGTCTGCGCGTCGCCACCAAGTTCGTCAACGTGGCCAAGCGTTATTACGCCGAGCAAGGCCGCCAGGTCGACATCATCAAGCTTTATGGCTCGATGGAACTGGCACCGCTGATCAACCTCGCCGACAAGATCATCGACGTGGTCGACACCGGCAACACCCTGCGTGCCAACGGCCTGGAACCCCAGGAACTGATCGCCACGATCAGCTCGCGCCTGGTGGTCAACAAAGCCTCCATGAAGATGCAGCACGCCCGCATCCAGAGCCTGATCGACACGCTGCGCGCAGCGGTCGAATCGCGACACCGCGGTTGACATCTGCGCGCGGCCTTCGCTGTCGCGCCCGTCTATCCGCGTCATAGCCACTTTTCTCGGGTGCCCGCGCGGATGGACTGGTAGCCTAGGGCGCCTGAGCATTCGCTAATAATCGAGGCCCTCGCCATGACCGTGTCCACTGCAATTGCCCGTCTCAACGCTGCTGACCCGGATTTCGCCCGACATCTGGATCATCTGCTGAGCTGGGAAAGTGTGTCCGATGACGCGGTCAACCAGCGCGTGCTCGACATCATCAAGGCCGTGCGCGAGCGCGGTGATGCCGCGCTGGTGGAGTTCACCCAGCGCTTCGACGGTGTTGACGCCAAAAGCATCGATGACCTGATCCTCGGCCGCGAGCGCCTGGAACTGGCCCTGACCCGCATCACCGACACCCAGCGTGCAGCCCTGGAAAAGGCCGCCAACCGTGTGCGCCTGTACCACGAGCGGCAGAAGCAGGACTCCTGGCAGTACACCGAAGCCGACGGCACCGTGCTCGGCCAGAAGGTTACCCCGCTGGACCGTGCCGGCCTCTACGTGCCGGGCGGCAAGGCGTCGTACCCATCCTCGGTGCTGATGAATGCCATTCCCGCGAAGGTCGCCGGTGTCGCCGAAGTGGTGATGGTGGTGCCGACCCCACGTGGCGAAGTCAATGAACTGGTGCTGGCCGCTGCCTGTATTGCCGGTGTCGACCGGGTGTTCACCGTCGGTGGAGCCCAGGCCGTAGCCGCCCTGGCCTATGGCACCGAAAGCGTGCCACAGGTAGACAAGATCGTCGGCCCGGGCAACATCTACGTGGCGACCGCCAAGCGCCACGTGTTCGGCCAGGTCGGTATCGACATGATCGCCGGCCCGTCGGAAATCCTCGTGGTATGCGACGGCCAGACCGACCCGGACTGGATTGCCATGGACCTGTTCTCCCAGGCCGAGCATGACGAAGACGCCCAGGCGATCCTGGTCAGTCCGGATGCCGCATTCCTCGATCGCGTGGCCGCCAGCATCGACAAGCTGCTGCCGACCATGGAACGTGCCGAGATCATCGAGAAGTCGATCAACGGCCGTGGCGCGCTGATCCAGGTGCGTGACATGCAGCAGGCCATCGAAGTGGCCAACCGCATCGCCCCCGAGCACCTCGAACTGTCGGTCGCCGACCCGCAGGCCTGGCTGCCACAGATTCGCCACGCCGGTGCGATCTTCATGGGTCGCCACACCAGCGAAGCGCTGGGCGATTACTGCGCTGGCCCCAACCACGTGTTGCCGACCTCCGGTACCGCGCGCTTCTCGTCGCCGCTGGGGGTGTATGACTTCCAGAAGCGCTCGTCGATCATCTTCTGCTCCGAACAGGGCGCATCCGAGCTTGGCCACACCGCCTCGGTCCTGGCTCGTGGCGAGTCGCTGACCGCCCACGCCCGCAGTGCTGAATACCGTATCCTGACCCAAGACAAGGGGAACTGAGCATGAGTCGATTCTGGAGCCCCTTCGTCAAGGCGCTGGTGCCTTACGTGCCGGGCGAGCAGCCCAAGCTGGCCCGCCTGGTCAAGCTGAACACCAACGAGAACCCGTATGGCCCGTCGCCCAAGGCACTGGAAGCCATGCGCGCTGAGCTGAACGACAATCTGCGCCTGTATCCGGACCCTAACAGTGACCGGCTCAAGCAGACGGTGGCCGAGTATTACGGCGTCACTCCGGCCCAGGTGTTCGTCGGCAACGGCTCGGACGAGGTGCTGGCGCACATCTTCCACGGCCTGTTCCAGCACGCTCGCGGCCCGCTGCTGTTCCCGGATGTCAGCTACAGCTTCTATCCGGTCTACTGCGGCCTGTACGGCATTCCTTTCGAGCAGGTGGCGCTGGACGAGCAGTTCCAGATCCGCATCGCCGATTACGCCAAGCCCAACGCCGGGATCATCTTCCCCAACCCCAACGCGCCAACTGGCTGCCTGCTGCCGCTGCAAGCGATCGAGCAGCTGCTGCAAGCCAACCGCGACTCGGTCGTGGTGGTGGATGAAGCCTACATCGACTTTGGTGGCGAGACCGCCATCAGCCTGGTGGACCGCTACGACAACCTGCTGGTGACCCAGACCCTGTCCAAGTCGCGTTCGCTGGCCGGGCTGCGCGTCGGCCTGGCCGTCGGCCATCCGGACCTGATCGAGGCCCTGGAGCGGATCAAGAACAGCTTCAACTCCTATCCGCTGGACCGCATGGCCATCGTGGGGGCGGCGGCGGCGTTCGAAGACCAGGCCTACTTCGAGGAAACCTGCCGCAAGGTGATCGACAGCCGTGAAACGCTGGTCGAGCAGCTGGTTGCAAAAGGCTTCCAAGTGCTGCCATCGGCGGCCAACTTCATCTTCGCCCGCCATCCGCAGCAGGATGCCGCGCAGTTGGCGGCGCGCCTGCGTGAACAAGGGGTGATCGTGCGTCACTTCAAGCAGGCGCGGATTGCCCAGTTCCTGCGTATCACCATTGGCACGCCGGAGATGAACCAGGCGTTGGTCGATGCGCTGAACTGATCACGGCCATTTGCAGGAGTGAGTGAGCTCGCTCCTGCAGGTGGTCCCGCGCACATAGTTGCTGCTTTCCTCGATGACGAATGGCTTGCTTACCGGCCTGGTGCGCACCGCTACGGGTGTCTCATTCAGTTCGAGCACATAGTCGCTGGCCTGGCGCATGCCCTGCGGATCAGTCCATTGCTGCAGGTAGGCCTGCACGGTCGCGACTAACTGGCCATTTCTGTGAATGGTCACGGTGCCTTGTGAATCGCTGTTCCACAGCAACTTGGCTTCGCCTTCAATGGCCCGTGCCTTGCGTACTCCGGTAGCACCCAGCAGTGGCGTGCCATCGAGCTTCCATTCCGTCAGCAGGTCGAGCCCCATGTGCCGGAGCACGGTCGGGGCCACCGATGTCTGCGCTGCATAGCCATACAAGTTGTTGGGCCCCGGGTTGTCCTCTGGAATGCTCGGTTGGTTCAACTCTTCGTTCAACGGCTTGTTGCTGGCGATGAACACCGTCTTCTCCTGCTCGGTCACGCCACCATGGCCTGAGCCCCAGTAATCACGACCGTGGTCGGTAGAGACGATCACCAACCAGTCCTCCTGCGGGTTCTTGTGGGCACGCGCCGCGACCTCGTCCAGCAGGCGCCCCAGTCTGTCGTCAGTCTCGCGCAAGGCAAACTGGTAAGCCGGGCCGAAACCGCTGGCGTGGCCTGCTGCATCCGGCTCGTCAAGCTGGATGAAGGTGAAGTCGGCAGGTGTGTTTTCGAGGATTTCCAGGGTTCGGGCGGTAACCTGCTCATCGCTCAGGCCGCTTTCGCGCACATTGTTGCCTTGCGCGTCTTCCAGCAGGAACGCCGTGTTGATCGGTGACCAATTGACGATGCTGGAGAGATAGGCGTTTGGCAGGGCGTCACGCAGTCGTTTGAACAGGCTGGGGAACTCAGGGTCGACCCGCAAGGATTCGTTATTGGAAATGACCCCGTGCTTGTTGGCCCATACCCCGGTGAGCAAAGTCATCCAGCCCGGCCCACTGTTAGTCGCCTGTTCGCTGGCGCGGCCGTTGATGCCTCCGGCATAGGCTTTGCCGTAGATCAGGCGCTTGCGCAGGTTGCTATCCCCACCCAGTTGTTCATAGTGCTTCAGTTGCACGCCGTCCATTCCGATGATGAGCGTCTTGGGCTGGATTGGCGGTTGTCTGGTGTCGCACCCTTTGAAGAGCGCGACGAGCAGCAGGCCGGTTGCTGTCAGGGCAATCAACCGCAATGTTCTGGACATGGTCATGAATGGGGCCTTGATGGAGTCGTGCCAAGCGTTGCAACAAGGTACATTGCTGACAACTGTTAGAAATGCCAGTTGAATTGATGTCCGGAAGGCGTTCCATTAAGCTCTGTAAATTCATCGGATGATTGGTTGAGTGAAATGAGCAGCGAATTGACCAAGCGTTCCCTGGTCGAACTTGCGGTCGAACGTATGCGTGAGCGCATCCTGCAAGGCGACTGGCAAGTCGGGCAGCGCTTGCCAACCGAACCGGTACTGGCGCTGGAACTGGGCATCAGCCGCAATACCGTGCGCGAAGCCATGCGTGTGCTGGCGTTCAGTGGCCTGGTGGAAATCCGCCAGGGTGACGGCAGTTACCTGCGGACCTGCCAGGACCCGTTGCAGGCCGTGCAGGCCATGTCGCGCTGCACCCTGGAACAAGCCCGCGAGACTCGGCACATCCTCGAAACCGAGGCGATTGGCCTTGCAGCGCTCCGCCGTACCGAAGCCGACCTACAAGACCTGCGCGTAGCGCTGACGGGCAGTGCCGAGCACTTCCACGGTGATGTCGATGCCTATGTCAGCTGCGACCTGGTGTTTCACCAGCGCTTGATCGACGCCGCGCACAACCCGGCACTGAGTGAGCTGTACCGCTACTTTTCAGGCGTCGTGGCGGCAGCGCTGCAACACAACATGGCGACCGTGCCCCGTTGCCAGGCGACCTTCGACCTGCACGGGCAGATCCTCGACGCCATCGAACAACGCGATCCGGAGCGGGCCAAGGCCCTGAGCCGGACCCTCATCGAATCCTGAAGACGAGAAGGCCATGGCTGAACCCATCACCCGAGACGCGCCTGCACGCGCGCGCGAACTGGAAGAACTGCTGATCGACGCCGAGGCCGACGATGCCCAGGTGCAACAACAGCCACCGGCCCTGCAGCGGCCCTGGCTGTTGCTGCTGGGCCTGGTGCTGGTGGCATTGAACCTGCGCCCGGCGTTGTCGAGCATGGCGCCGGTGCTCGGGCAGGTCTCTGCAGGGCTTGGCCTGAATGCCTCAGAGGCCGGCCTGCTGACCACCTTGCCGGTGCTCTGCCTGGGGCTGTTCGCACCGCTGGCGCCGGTGCTAGCGCGCCGCTTCGGCAGCGAGCGGGTGATCCTGGGCATCCTGCTCACCCTGGCGTTGGGAATCGTGGTGCGCAGCGCCCTGGGGGCTGTCGGTGTGTTCATCGGCAGCGTCATGGCCGGTGCCAGCATCGGCATCATCGGCGTACTGCTGCCCGGTATCGTCAAGCGCGACTTCCCGCGACATGCGGGCACCCTGACTGGCGTCTACACCATGGCCCTGTGCCTGGGGGCGGCCATGGCAGCGGGGGCTACCGTGCCGTTGACCCAGCATTTCGATGACAACTGGGCCTTTGGCCTGGGCTTCTGGATGCTACCGGCGTTATTGGCCATGCTCGTCTGGTTACCGCAAGCGCGCCAGGGCCATGGCCTGCACAAGGCTGCCTACCGGGTGCGCGGGCTGTGGCGTGACCCGCTGGCATGGCAGGTCACGTTGTACATGGGGCTGCAGTCGTCGCTGGCCTACATCGTCTTTGGTTGGTTGCCATCAATCCTTATTGGTCGTGGCCTTAGTCCGACCGAAGCCGGCTTGGTGCTTTCCGGCTCGGTGATCGTGCAGTTGATCAGTTCGCTGGGCGCACCCTGGCTGGCGACCCGTGGCAAGGACCAACGGCTGGCCATCGTGATCGTGATGCTGGTTACGTTGGCGGGGCTGTTCGGATGTCTGTATGCCCCGATCGACGGGCTGTGGGGCTGGGCGGTGCTGCTGGGGCTGGGGCAGGGCGGTACCTTTGCCTTGGCGTTGACGCTGATCGTGCTGCGCTCGAAGGATGCCCATGTGGCGGCGAACCTGTCGAGCATGGCCCAGGGCGTGGGTTATACCCTGGCGTCCATGGGGCCGTTCGCGGTTGGCCTGGTGCATGACCTGACCGGTGGCTGGGCAGCAGTGGGGTGGATCTTTGCCGTGCTGGGCGTTGGGGCCATCGTATTCGGGCTTGGCGCCGGGCGGGCGCTGCATGTGAAGGCGACCTGCGAAAAACTCTGATAAGGAGGATGGCCTTGCCCGCGAAGAGGCCGGCACTGGCGAAAGCATTGTTGGCAGATTATCGTGCAAGCTTCGACTCCCAGGACGGACCTGCTTCCATGACTGACGCCAACCATGACCTGATCACCCGCTTCTACCAGGCCTTCCAGCGCCTGGACGCCGAGGCCATGGTGGCCTGCTACAGCGAAGACATCGTCTTCAGCGACCCGGTATTTGGCACCCTGCGCGGTCGTGATGCCGGTGATATGTGGCGCATGCTCACGGCGCGCGCCAAGGACTTTACCCTGACCTTCGACCAAGTCCGTGCCGACCCACACAGCGGCTGTGCGCACTGGGTTGCAACCTACCTGTTCAGCCAGACCGGCCGCACCGTGGTCAACGATATACAGGCGCGCTTCGTCATCCGCGACAACCTGATCTGCCAGCATGACGACAGCTTCGACCTGTGGCGCTGGTCGCGTCAGGCACTGGGGGCGCCAGGTTTGTTGCTGGGTTGGTCGCCGATGCTGCAGAACAAGGTTCGCCAACAGGCTTTCAAAGGGCTGCGCGCGTTCCAGCAAGCGCATTGAGCGGTTAAGCTGTCGGCCATGAGCATCGTCAACGAAGTCGCCGTAAACCCGCAGTGCAAACCTTGGTACGTCTATCTGGTACGGGCTGCCAATGGCTCGCTGTACTGCGGTATCAGCGATGACCCGCAGCGGCGTTTCGCTGCCCACCAGAAAGGGCAGGGCGCGCGCTATTTCAAGACCAGCCCGGCACAGGCGCTGGTGTATGTCGAGCAGTGGCCGGACAAGGGCGAGGCGCTGCGCCAGGAGCGCCTGGTGAAAAAGTTGCGCAAGTCGGCCAAGGAGGCGCTGGTCGCCTCCTATGTGGCCGTCTGATCAGTCCTTGCGGCGCTTGAGCTGATCCACCAGCGTGGTCGGCAAGCCTTTGATGATCAGGGTACCGGCGGCCTCGTCATACTCCACCTTGTCACCCAGCAGGTGCGCTTCGAAGCTGATCGACAGGCCTTCGGCCCGCCCGGTGAAGCGGCGGAACTGGTTCAGGGTGCGTTTGTCTGCGGGGATTTCCGGCGACAGGCCGTAGTCCTTGTTGCGGATGTGATCGTAGAACGCTTTCGGGCGGTCCTCGTCGATCAGGCTCGACAGCTCTTCCAGGGTCACCGGCTCACCCAGCTTGGTCTGGGTGGTGGCGTACTCGACCAGGGTCTGGGTTTTCTCGCGGGCGGACTCTTCCGGCAGGTCCTCGCTTTCGACGAAGTCGCTGAAGGCCTTGAGCAGGGTACGCGTTTCGCCCGGCCCGTCGACACCTTCCTGGCAGCCGATGAAGTCGCGGAAGTAGTCCGAGACCTTCTTGCCGTTCTTGCCCTTGATGAACGAGATGTACTGCTTGGAATTCTGGTTGTTCTTCCACTCGGACAAGTTGATGCGCGCCGCCAGGTGCAGCTGGCCGAGGTCGAGGTGGCGCGACGGTGTCACGTCGAGCTCGGCGTTCACCGCCACGCCTTCGCTGTGGTGTAGCAGGGCAATGGCCAAATAGTCGGTCATGCCTTGCTGGTAGTGGGCGAACAGGATGTGGCCACCGGTGGAAAGGTTCGACTCTTCCATCAGCTTCTGCAGGTGCTCGACCGCTATCCGGCTGAAGGCAGTGAAGTCTTTCTCGTCTGCCAGGTACTGCTTCAGCCAGCCGCTCAGCGGGTAGGCCCCGGACTCGCCGTGGAAGAAGCCCCAGGCCTTGCCTTGCTTGGCGTTGTAGCTGTCGTTGAGGTCGGCCAGCAGGTTTTCGATGGCGTCCGATGCGCTCAGCTCGGTATCCCGCGCATGGAGCACGGCGGGGCTGCCATCGGGCTTCTTGTCGATCAGGTGAACGATGCAATGACGGATTGGCATGGAATTCTCGGTGAGTCTGGGGCGGCCATAAGCCGCGCTGCAAAAGTCGTCCAGTTTACCCCAAGCAACAGGCGCTGCAGTGGCCGGATGTTGGCAGAAATGCCGGTTGTTCGTTTTTTGTTCAGATTTGTAGGTTTTCGGCTGAAACCCCCGAAAATCCTGCACTAAATCGAAGCGGGTAGCGGATATTTATCCATTCCTGTGGTAGCTTTGCGCCGTCTTGCGCCCCTCGTGTGGCGCATTGCTGGCAGCGTGCTCATGCCGTGTCGAACCAAACGCCGATTTGCGCATCTACATTCGCGATTGGCGCGGCCCTCCAGAATCCAGGGGCTGGCCCGATAACGTCGTAGAACGCTGCATAACTACTGATTTAGATAGGGAAGGAACACCACCATGGCATTGACCAAAGACCAACTGATTGCCGACATCGCTGAAGCCATCGACGCGCCAAAAACCACCGCTCGCAACGCACTGGAGCAACTGGGCCAGATCGTTGCCGACCAACTGGAAAACGGCGCTGAAATCACCCTGCCAGGCATCGGCAAGCTGAAAGTCAGCGAGCGTCCTGCCCGTACCGGCCGCAACCCTTCGACTGGCGCTGCCATCGAAATCGCTGCCAAGAAAGTCGTCAAGTTCGTTCCGGCCAAAGCCCTGAACGATTCCATCAACAAGTAATTGTTGATGCGTTGACCGAACCGCGCCCGGCTTGCCCGGGCGCGGTTTTTTCATGCCTGCGATTTGCGCCCGGCGTGCCAGGCCTGGCGTGCGATGTCGTCGTGGAAGCTCCACGCGACCATGCGGCTCTGCTTCTGGCCCTGGCCCATCTCGGTGATGCGCACCGCCTTGGCACCGGCCTTCTTCAATGCCGCCTCGATGCCAGGCAGGTTGCTGGCCTTGGACACCAGGCTGGTGAACCACAGCACCTGCTGTGCGTACTGTGCGCTTTCGTCGACCAGCTGGGTGACGAAGCGGATCTCGCCGCCCTCGCACCACAGTTCGTTGTTCTGCCCGCCGAAGTTGAGCACTGGCAGCTTGCGCTTAGGGTCTTGCTTGCCGAGGTTCTTCCACTTGCGCTGGCTGCCACGGGTGGCTTCCTCGCGCGAGGCATGGAAGGGTGGGTTGCACAATGTCAGGTCGAAACGCTCATCCGCTTGCAATAGGCCGCTGAGGATGTGCTTGCGGCTGGCTTGCTGGCGCAGGCTGATGCCCTTGGTCAAACCGTTGGCCTGGACGATGGCCTTGGCCGAGGCCAGCGCAACCGGGTCGATGTCCGAGCCGAGGAAACGCCAACGGTAATCGCTATGGCCGAGCAGCGGGTAGATGCAGTTGGCACCTACGCCGATATCCAGCGCACGCACCTGGGCGCCTCTGGGCACCTCGCCGGCATTGTCCTCGGCCAGCAGGTCGGCGGCCACGTGAATGTAGTCGGCGCGGCCGGGGATTGGCGGGCACAGGTAGTCGGCCGGGATGTCCCAGTGCTGGATGCCGTATTGCGCCTTGAGCAGGGCACGGTTGAACACACGCACGGCTTCAGGGTTGGCGAAGTCGATGCTGGGTTTGCCGTGGGGATTGGTGATGGTGAAGCGGGCCAGGTCAGGGTGGGCCTTGATCAGGCTGGGGAAGTCGTAGCGACCCTGGTGGCGGTTGCGCGGGTGCAGGGTGGGTTTGTTCGGAGTCATGCTCGGGTCCGGTTTTGCATGTGCTGGCCAGAGGGCCGCTGTGCGGCCCATTCGCGGCACAAGGCCGCTCCCACAGGATAGTGGTGCTCCTTGAAGGCAGCGCCATTCCTGTGGGAGCGGCCTTGTGCCGCGAACGAGGGCGAAGCCCTCGCTGCTCAGATCAGCAATGTCAGGTTACAGCGCTGCAATCCGCGCATGCTGCTCGGTGAAGTTGGCCAGGGCCTGTTCGGACTCGGCCAGCTTGGCGCGTTCCTTCTCGATCACGGCAGGCGGCGCCTTGTCGACGAAGGCGGCGTTGGACAGCTTGCCGCCCACGCGCTGGACTTCACCCTGCAGGCGCTGGATTTCCTTGCTCAGGCGCGCCAGCTCGGCGTCCTTGTCGATCAGGCCGGCCATCGGTACCAGCACCTGCAGGTCGCCAACCAGAGCGGTGGCCGACAGCGGTGCTTCGTCGGCATCGCCGAGCACGGTGAACGATTCGACCTTGGCCAGCTTCTTCAGCAGGGCTTCGTTTTCCTGCAGGCGACGCTGGTCGTCGGCGTTGGCGTTCTTGAGGAACAGCGGCAATGGCTTGCCTGGGCCAATGTTCATCTCGGCGCGGATGTTGCGCAGGCCGACCATCAGCTCCTTCAGCCACTCGATATCACCTTCGGCGGCGGCATCGATGCGGCTTTCATTGGCCACTGGCCATGGCTGCAGCATGATGGTCTTGCCTTCGATACCGGCCAGCGGTGCGATGCGCTGCCAGATTTCTTCGGTGATGAACGGCATGAACGGGTGCGCCAGACGCAGCGCCACTTCCAGCACACGGACCAGAGTGCGACGGGTGCCGCGGGCGCGCTCGACCGGGGCGTTTTCGTCCCACAGCACAGGCTTTGACAGTTCCAGGTACCAGTCGCAGTACTGGTTCCAGATGAACTCGTACAGCGCCTGGCTGGCCAGGTCGAAGCGGAACTGCTCGAGCTGGCGGGTTACTTCGGCTTCGGTGCGCTGCAGCTGCGAGATGATCCAGCGGTCCGCCAGCGACAGCTCGCAGGCTTCGCCGTTCTGGCCGCAGTCCTCGCCCTTGTCCAGCACGTAGCGGGCGGCGTTCCAGATCTTGTTGCAGAAGTTGCGGTAGCCTTCGACGCGGCCCATGTCGAACTTGATGTCGCGGCCGGTCGAGGCCAGCGAGCAGAAGGTGAAGCGCAGGGCGTCGGTGCCGTAGCTGGCGATACCTTCCGGGAACTCGGCCTTGGTCTGCTTGGCGATCTTCTCGGCAAGCTTGGGCTGCATCATGCCGCTGGTGCGTTTTTCCAGCAGGGCATCGAGGGTGATGCCATCGACGATGTCCAGCGGGTCAAGCACGTTGCCCTTGGACTTGGACATCTTCTGGCCCTGGCCATCGCGCACCAGGCCGTGCACGTACACGGTCTTGAACGGTACCTGCGGGGTGCCGTCTTCGTTCTTGATCAGGTGCATGGTCAGCATGATCATGCGCGCAACCCAGAAGAAGATGATGTCGAAGCCGGTCACCAGCACGTCGGTGGAGTGGAACTTCTTCAGGAACTCGGTCTGTTCCGGCCAGCCCAGGGTGGAGAAAGTCCACAGGCCCGAGCTGAACCAGGTGTCGAGGACGTCGTCGTCCTGGCGCAGGTTCACATCGCTGCCGAGGTTGTGCTTGGCGCGGACTTCTTCTTCATTGCGGCCGACATACACCTGGCCGGCCTCGTCGTACCAGGCCGGGATGCGGTGGCCCCACCACAGCTGGCGGCTGATGCACCAGTCCTGGATGTCGCGCATCCAGGAGAAGTACATGTTCTCGTATTGCTTGGGCACGAACTGGATACGGCCATCTTCCACGGCTTCGATGGCAGGTTCTGCCAGCGGCTTGGTGGAGACGTACCACTGGTCGGTCAGCCATGGCTCGATGACGGTGCCCGAACGGTCGCCTTTCGGCACTTTCAGGGCGTGGTCATCGATGCTCACCAGCAGGCCCTGGGCGTCCAGGTCGGCGACGATCTGCTTGCGCGCGACGAAACGGTCGAGGCCGGCGTACTGGGCAGGCAGGCTGGTGTCGATCTGCTCGTTGAGGCTGCCATCGAGGTTGAAGGCCTGGGCGGCGGACAGCACCAGGGCGTTCTTGTCGAAGATGTTCAGCAGCGGCAGGTTGTGGCGTTTGCCGACTTCGTAGTCGTTGAAGTCGTGGGCCGGGGTGATCTTGACGCAGCCAGTGCCGAATTCCGGGTCGCAGTAGTCGTCGGCGATGATCGGGATGCGGCGGCCGACCAGTGGCAGTTCGACGAACTTGCCGATCAGTGCCTGGTAGCGCTCGTCGGTCGGGTTGACGGCAACGGCGGCATCACCGAGCAGGGTCTCCGGACGGGTGGTGGCGACCACCAGGTAGTCCTTGCCCTCGGCGGTCTTGGCGCCGTCGGCCAGCGGGTAGCGCAGGTTCCACAGGTGGCCCTTCTCGTCGTGGTTTTCCACTTCGAGGTCGGAAATGGCCGTGTGCAGCTTGGTGTCCCAGTTGACCAGGCGCTTGCCGCGGTAGATCAGGCCGTCCTCGTGCAGGCGCACGAAGGCTTCCTTGACCGCCTCGGACAGGCCGTCGTCCATGGTGAAGCGCTCGCGGCTCCAGTCGACCGACGAGCCCAGGCGGCGGATCTGGCGGCTGATGTTGCCACCCGATTGATCCTTCCATTCCCAGACTTTCTCCAGGAACTTCTCACGGCCCAGGTCGTGACGGTTCTGGCCCTTGGCCTCGAGCTGGCGCTCGACCAGCATCTGCGTGGCGATACCGGCGTGGTCGGTACCTGGCTGCCACAGGGTGTCGCGGCCTTGCATGCGGCGGAAACGGATCAGGGCGTCCATGATCGCGTTGTTGAAACCGTGCCCCATGTGCAGGCTGCCCGTCACGTTCGGTGGCGGGATCATGATGGTGTAGGACTCACCTGCACCTTGTGGAGCGAAATAGTTTTCGGACTCCCAGGTGTTGTACCAGGAAGTTTCGATGGCGTGCGGCTGGTAGGTCTTATCCATGCGCGGCGGGACCCTGTGCATTTATTCGGGAAAGCCGAAAAGTATAACGAAGGCACAGGGTTTAGGCGACAGGCCGGGGGCTGCTTTGCAGCCCTTTCGCGACACAAGGCCGCTCCCACAGGAGGACTGCGCTCACTGTGGGAGCGGCCTTGTGTCGCGAAAGGGGCGCAAAGCGCCCCCAACGATGTTATTCCGAGCGCTTGATCAACCGCTCGATCCGCGCATCCAGGCGGCGCTTGATCTCGTTCTCGATATGCGGGGTGAAGTCGTTGATCACGTCCTGCATGATCATCTGCGCGGCGGCTCGCAACTCGCTCTCCAGGTGCAGCAGGGTGTCCTGGCGGCGGGTCTGCGGATCATCCTCGGGCTCAGCTGCTGCTGCGGGCTCGGCTTCAGGCGCTGGCGTCGCGTTACCTGCAGGTACATCGAGCAACAGGGGAATCTGCTCGACCGTTTCGGTCAGCAGCGGCGGCTGCAGGTCGGCATCGCCGAGCAGCTGGCGAATCGATTCCAGATCATCCAGCAGATGGGCGGAGTCGGGTAGGGCGGAAGGCTTGTCCATCGTCGTTAAAGTCGCTGTAAGCGGTGGTCTTGCAGAGCATAGCCCTGTTCGCGGTAGAAACGGAACCGCTCGCGGGCCGATTGGCGAATGCCGGGCTCCTCGACAACGATCTCGGCAACCCGCTCGAACTGGCCGACGAACCCCGGTACACCGGCACCCAGGTTGATCAGCAAGTCACGGTGTTCGCCGGCATCGTCGGCAAGGCCCAAGGCTACCCTGGCATCTGCGTGCACTTCGGCCAGGTCGTGGGGCACGAAGGCTTCGCCCTTGAAGCGCCACAGGCGTTGATCCAGCTCGTTGCGCTGCTCGGCATCCTGGCAATGCAGGTAGACCCGGTGGCCGAGGCGCCAGGCCTTCTCGCACAGCTTGCAGGCGAAGTCCAGCCGCGCCGACAGCGAGTCGGTGGGCAGGATATAGAAATCGACTTTGCTCATGGTGTGGTCTGCCAGCCGGCGGCACCTGGGGTGCCGCCAGCGTCATGGCATCAGGCGCCAGCGCGGTCCAGCAGGTACTGGGTCAGCAGCGGGACCGGGCGACCGGTAGCGCCCTTGTCCTTGCCGCCGCTGATCCAGGCCGTGCCGGCGATGTCCATGTGCGCCCAGTTGTAGGCCTTGGCGAAGCGAGACAGGAAGCAGCCCGCGGTGATGGTGCCGGCTTTCGGCCCACCAATGTTGCCCATGTCGGCGAACGGGCTGTCGAGTTGTTCCTGGTACTCGTCGAACAGCGGCAGCTGCCAGGCACGGTCGTCGGCACGCTTGCCGGCATCGAGCAGTTGGCCGACCAGCTCGTCGTTGTTGCCCATCAGGCCCGAGGTGTGGCTGCCCAGGGCGACGATGCAGGCGCCGGTCAGGGTGGCGATGTCGATCACCGCCTGCGGCTTGAAGCGTTCGGCGTAGGTCAGGGTGTCGCACAGCACCAGGCGGCCTTCGGCGTCGGTGTTGAGGATCTCGACGGTCTGGCCACTCATGGTGGTGACGATGTCGCCTGGGCGGGTGGCACCGCCGCTCGGCATGTTCTCGGCGCAGGCCAGCAGGCACACCAGGTTGATCGGCAGCTGCAGTTCGAGGACCGCGCGCAGGGTGCCGAACACGCTGGCGGCGCCGCACATGTCGTATTTCATTTCATCCATGCCGGCGCCTGGCTTGAGGCTGATGCCGCCGGTATCGAAAGTGATGCCCTTGCCCACCAGCACGAACGGCTTGTCGGCCTTCTTGCCGCCCTGGTAGTTCAGCACGATCAGGCGTGGCGGCTGGTCGCTGCCCTGACCCACGGCATAGAACGCGCCCATGCCCAGGTCCTTGATCTTCTTCTCGTCCAGCACTTCGACCTTCAGGCCCTTGTGGGCCTTGCCCAGTTCCTTGGCCTGCTCGGCCAGGAAGCTCGGGTGGCACAGGTTGGGCGGCAGGTTACCCAGGTCGCGGGTAAAGGCCATGCCGGTGGCGATGGCGCTGGCGTGCTTGACGGCGCGCTCGACCTCGGCCAGGCCGGCCTTGTCGGCCAGCACGGTGACCTTCTTCAGGGCACGCGGTTCGGCCTTCTGGCTCTTGAAACGGTCGAACACGTATTCACCGTCGAGCAGCGTCTCGGCCAGCAGGCGGTATTTGCCGTAGTGGGCGTCGCGGTTGCTGACCGCGATGTCGTCCAGGGCCAGCACGGCATCGCCGCCGTTCAGACCCTTGAGCACGCCGGCCACGCTGGCCACCAGCTTGCGCCATGCGCGGTCACCGAGGGCTTCGTCCTTGCCGCTGCCGACCAGCAGCACGCGCTCGGCCTTCAGGCCTGGCACGCTCTGCAGCAACAGGGTCTGGCCAGGCTTGCCGGCCAGGTCGCCACGCTTGATCACCGCGCTGATGGCGCCTTCGCAGGCTTGGTCGACGGCCTTGGCCACGGTACCGAGCTTGCGCCCTTCACCGACCGGCACCACCAGAGTGGCGGTTTTTACGGATGCAGCGGCTACGCTTTTTACAACCAGTTCCATGTCAGGGTCCCCGAATGATCTATGCAGTTGGCGCTATGCGAATTCGCGCTCTGGACGGGCCTGGCCGCGTTGTCGCGTGCCAGCGGAAAAGCTGCCAGTTTGAGCCTCCCGCAAGCGTGCTGACAAGCCCGATGTGGGCCTTCATGCGCGGCCAAGTGACAGGCGCGGCCAATCACAGGATAATGCGCGCACTTCATATGGAGGTTCGCCGTCGGCGAACCGGCTTTGGTCCTGGCTGTCACAGGCCAATGTTTGGCAGTCCGCCCCTGACAACCCAGGAGTGTCTGGTTTGATCGTCTTTCGTTATCTGTCCCGCGAGGTCCTGGTGACCTTGAGCGCCGTCAGCGCCGTGCTGCTGGTGATCATCATGAGCGGGCGCTTCATCAAGTACCTGGCCCAGGCGGCCCAGGGCATCCTCGACCCTGGCGTGCTGTTCCTGATCATGGGTTTCCGCTTGCCTGGTTTCCTGCAGCTGATTCTGCCGTTGGGTTTGTTCCTCGGCATTCTCCTGGCCTACGGCCGGCTGTATCTGGAAAGCGAAATGACCGTCCTGTCGGCAACCGGCATGAGCCAGCAGCGCCTGCTGGGCCTGACCATGGCGCCAGCGGCGCTGGTCGCCCTGGTGGTTGCGTGGCTGAGCCTGAGCCTGGCGCCGCTGGGTGTTGCCCAAGTGCAGCAGATCATTGCCCAGCAGGACACCCTGACGGAGTTCGACACGCTGGAGGCGGGCCGCTTCCAGACCCTGCGTGACGGTAGCCGGGTCACCTACACTGAAGCGCTGTCCGACGACCGCATCAAGCTGGGCGGGGTGTTCATTTCCGAGAAGCGCTTCAATCAGGACAAGACCAAGGACCGCGCGCCTTCGGTACTGGTTGCAGAAAAGGGCCATCAGGAAATACAAGCCGATGGCAATCGCTACCTGGTGTTGGAAAACGGCTACCGCTATGACGGCAACCCCGGCCAGGCCGATTACCGTGCAATCAAGTACGACACCTACGGCGTGTTGCTGCCAAAGCCGGAGGTCGCCGAAGAAGTGACCGACCGCGAAGCGATTCCGACGCTTGATCTGTTCGGCAAGACCGACCTGCGAGAGCGTGCCGAGCTGCAATGGCGCCTGTCGCTGCCGATCCTGGTATTCATCGTGACCCTGATGGCCGTGCCACTGGCCAGGGTCAACCCGCGCCAGGGCCGCTTCCTCAAGCTGCTGCCGGCGATTCTTCTCTACATGGCTTACCTGACGATGCTGATTTCCGTACGCGGCGCTCTGGAGAAAGGCAAATTGCCGATCGGCCTGGGCATCTGGTGGGTGCACGGCCTGTTCCTGTTGGTCGGCCTGGCCCTGATGTACTGGGAACCCGTGCGCCTGAAGCTGGCTGCCCGTCGTGCGGAGGTAGCCCATGGCTAAGCTCGACCGCTATATCGGCCAGAGCGTGTTGCTGGCCATCCTGGCCGTGCTGGGGATCATCCTCGGCCTGGCTTCGCTGTTCGCCTTCATCGATGAGATGGGCGACCTGAGTGATACCTATACCCTGATGGATGCGGGCAGCTTCGTCCTGTTGACAGCACCGCGGCGTCTGTACGACATGTTGCCGATGGCGGCGCTGATCGGCTGCCTGATCGGCCTGGGCAGCCTCGCCAGCAGCAGCGAGCTGACCATCATGCGCGCTGCCGGTGTATCCATTGGCCGTATTGTCTGGGCGGTGATGAAGCCGATGCTGGTGCTGATGCTGGCCGGCCTGCTGATTGGTGAATATGTAGCTCCCGTCACCGAGAACAAGGCCCAGGCCGACCGCTCGCTGGCTCAAGGTGGTGGTGAAGCGCAATCGTCCAAGCATGGCATGTGGCACCGCCAGGGTGAGGAGTTCGTACACATCAACGCCGTGCAGCCCAATGGCCTGCTACTGGGCGTCACCCGCTACCGTTTCGATAACGAGCGCAAGATTCAGACTTCGAGCTTCGCCCGCCGTGCCCAGTATGAGGAAGACCACTGGGTGCTCAGCGATGTCAGCACGACCCACTTCCGCGGTGACCACACCGAAGTGGTCAAAGCCCCGACCGAAAACTGGGATGTTTCGCTGACGCCGCAACTGCTCAATACCGTGATCATGGCCCCCGAGTCGCTGTCGATCACCGGGCTGTGGGACTACATCCACTACCTGTCCGACCAGGGCCTGAACAACGCTCGCTACTGGCTGGCGTTCTGGACCAAGGTCATGCAACCGATCGTGACCGCAGCATTGGTGTTGATGGCGATCTCCTTCATCTTCGGCCCGCTGCGTTCGGTCACCCTCGGCCAGCGCGTGTTCACCGGCGTGCTGGTGGGCTTCGCGTTCCGCATCGGCCAGGATTTGCTGGGCCCGTCGAGCCAGGTGTTCGGCTTCCCACCGTTGCTGGCGGTGGTGATTCCGGCAGGCATCTGTGCCTTGGCTGGGGTGTGGTTGTTGCGTCGGGCGGGTTGATGACCTGAGCAGTTGAAAAAGCCGACCCCAGGGTCGGCTTTTTTGTGCCTACTTTTTCTGCTTCGGTACCCGCACCAGTTGGGTGTCCGAATAGATGTCATGCCAGCCGCGTTTGCGCTTGTCGATCAGCGACCAGAAGAACCCAAGCCCCAGGCACAGCCAAGAAGCAATCGACACCACGAAGCGCAACAGTGCCTGCCACAGGCTGATCGCGCTGCCGTCGGCGTTCTGCACACGCACGCCCCACACCTGCATGCCCAGGGTCTGGCCGCCATGGGTCCAGAACTTGGCAAAGAAGCCGAACAGGGCGAACAGCAGCACGGTCGAGAGCAGCGGGTCGCCATCCAGCGCGCCGGCCTCGGTCAGTTCACGCATGCGGGCTTCGCCGATGATCGTCATCTGGATCATCTTGTAGGCCCCGGCGGTGACGATCAGCAGTGCCGTGCACAGCAGGAAGTCGTAGAACATCGCCGCCAGGCGTCGGCCCAGGCCGACCGGTGGGAAATCACCCTGGGGGGAGAGCAGAGGCTTGGACATGCAGAACAGCTCCGAATGGCGAAGCCGCTATTCTACGGGCAAAAAAAAACCCCTGCATATGGCAGGGGCTTTTTAGAAGTCGGGCTTGTGCTTAGACAGGCTGGACTTTGTCAGCCTGCATGCCTTTTTGGCCTTGGACTGCTTCAAAGGTGACCTTCTGGCCTTCTTTCAGGCTCTTGAAGCCGTTACCTTCGATGGCACGGAAGTGCACGAACAGATCCGGACCGCTTTCTGGGGTGATGAAGCCGTAACCTTTTTCGTCATTGAACCACTTGACGGTACCGTTCTGACGCTCAGCCATTGTCTTATTTCCTATGAAGCTTAAATTTTGATGACAGTTTCTTTCACGTTATATATGAGTGAAAGATTACTGGGCTGGGTTGCAGGAAAGTAAGAGACGTCGAACGGGTTGTAGCAAATCTCGGCTACTGGCCCAGGTCACGAACTGTTGCGACCCATGCAAACACAGTGCAGTGACTCTACGCCAACTCCCGAGAAAAAAACAAGCCCTTGGTCGTATAGAAAATCGGCGTTTTTCCGATAACCGACAGATTTGTCGGAAACGGCGTGGCGCCTGGCCTGGCGCCATGTTCAAAAGTTATTGGGCAGGTTCGAAATCGAATATTTAGCACCTGCCCGTACACCTCAGACGCTACCTTCAGCCACGGTAGTAACGCTGTGCAACGAAAGGCATTTTGCTGACTTTCAAGGCAACCTTCTTGCCGCGTACCACGGCAAACAGAGGCGTATCGATTGCAGCATGTTCACTATCGATATAACCCATTGCTACAGGTGCGCCGAGTGTCGGGCCAAAGCCACCACTGCACACTTTGCCTACGGGTTTATCGTTTGCATCGACAATATCCGCGCCTTCACGTACTGGCGTACGTTCCTGCGGCAACAAGCCCACACGTTTGCGCGCCACGCCATCGCGCTGATGGGCAAATATGGCCTCGGCACCCGGGAAACCGGCGGCACGCGCGCCATCGGCACGGCGTACTTTGGAAATCGCCCACAGCAGGCTGGCTTCGACCGGGGTGGTTTCGGTGTTCATGTCGTGGCCATACAGGCACAGGCCAGCTTCCAGGCGCAGCGAGTCGCGCGCACCCAGGCCGATAGGCTGCACCTCAGGCTCGGCCAGCAGGCGACGCGCCAGGGCTTCGGCAGTGCCCACCGGCACGGAGATCTCATAGCCGTCTTCGCCGGTATAACCCGAGCGGCTGACGAAGCAGTCTACACCCAGCAGTTGCACCGGGCGGAACTGCATGAAGGTCATGCCCGCCACTTCCGGCGCCAGGCGCTCAAGCACCTTGACCGCCGCCGGGCCTTGCAGGGCGAGCAGGGCACGTTCTTCGAACAGAGGCTGCACTTCACAACGGCTGCCGATGTGTTTCTGCAGATGGGCCAGGTCCTGGTCCTTGCACGCCGCGTTGACCACCAGGAACAGGGTGTCGCCACCCAGATTGGCGACCATAAGGTCATCAAGGATGCCGCCTTGCTCGTTGGTGAACATGGCATAGCGCTGCATCCCCACCGGCAGGTCGATGATGTCCACCGGCACCAGCGACTCCAGGGCCTTGGCTGCGTCGGCGCCGCGCAGGACGATCTGGCCCATGTGCGAGACATCGAACAGGCCGGCCTGCTCGCGGGTATGCAGGTGTTCCTTGAGCACGCCCAGTGGATACTGCACTGGCATGTCGAAGCCGGCGAACGGCACCATGCGCGCGCCCAGTTCCAGGTGCAGGGCGTGCAGCGGGGTCTTTTGCAGTGTTTCGGACATCGGTGACTCCTTGGTTTTTTTATCGGGTCAACATTCGATGATGTTGACGGCCAGACCGCCGCGGGCGGTCTCCTTGTATTTGCTTTTCATGTCGGCACCGGTCTGGCGCATGGTACGGATCACCTTGTCGAGCGAGACGTAGTGTTGCCCGTCACCACGCAGGGCCATGCGCACGGCGTTGATGGCCTTCACCGAGCCCATGGCGTTGCGCTCGATGCAGGGCACCTGAACCAGGCCACCTATCGGGTCGCAGGTCAGGCCGAGGTTATGCTCCATGCCGATTTCAGCGGCGTTCTCCACTTGTTGCGGGGTACCGCCCATCACTTCGCACAGGGCGCCTGCAGCCATCGAACAGGCCACGCCGACCTCGCCCTGGCAGCCGACCTCGGCTCCGGAAATCGAGGCGTTTTCCTTGTAGAGGATGCCGATCGCGGCAGCGGTGAGCAGAAAACGCACCACGCCGTCCTCGCTGGCGCCAGGGACGAAGCGCATGTAGTAGTGCAGAACTGCAGGGACGATACCCGCTGCACCATTGGTCGGTGCGGTGACCACGCGCCCGCCGTAGGCGTTTTCCTCATTGACTGCCAAGGCGTAGAGGTTGACCCAGTCGAGTACCGACAGGGCATCGCGCAGGCTCGCTTCCGGGTGACGGCTGAGCTGCCGGTACAACGCCGGAGCACGGCGCTTGACCTTGAGCCCGCCGGGCAGGATGCCCTCATGGCGGCAGCCGGCCTCTACGCAGTCCTGCATGACCTGCCAGATGCGCAGCAGCCCGGCGCGGGTTTCGGCTTCCGGGCGCCAGGCCGCCTCGTTGGCCAGCATCACCTGGCTGATCGACAGGTGCTGCGCGGTGCAGTGGCCGAGCAGTTCCTTGGCGGTCTTGAAAGGGTAGGCCAGCACGGTGCTGTCCTCGACGATGCGGTCCTGGCCGGCGGCATCTTCGTCGACTACGAAGCCGCCGCCCACCGAGTAGTACTCGCGGCTGCGGATTTGCAGCCCGGCGGCATCGAAGGCACGAAAGATCATGCCGTTGGGGTGATAGGCCAGGGGTTTGCGGATCATCGCCAGGTGCTGCTTCTCAACGAAGGCGATGGTCTGCTCACCCAGCAGGCTGAGCTGGCCGCTGGTGCGGATGGCCTGCAGGCGGGCGGGGATGGATTCGGTGTCGATGGTATCTGGGTGCTCGCCTTCCAGGCCGAGCAATACCGCCTTGTCGCTGCCGTGGCCTTTACCGGTGGCGCCGAGCGAGCCATACAGCTCGGCCTTGACGCAAACGGTGCTGGCCAGCAGGCCATCGCGGCGCAGCCCTTCGGCGAAGCGTGCGGCGGCGCGCATCGGGCCGACCGTGTGGGAGCTGGAGGGGCCGATGCCGATCTTGAACAAGTCGAAGACGCTCAGTGACATGGTGGATCCTCCTGAAGATCTTTGGGGCTGCTACGCAGCCCTTTCGCGACACAAGGCCGCTCCCACAAAGAGCGGCGCGGTCCCTGTGGGAGCGGCCTTGCGTCGCGATTGGGCCGCAAAGCGGCCCCAGCTTCCTAAAGGCCGCCTCAGGCGTCCTGATAGCTCTCGATCGACGGGCAGGCGCAGACCAGGTTGCGGTCACCAAACACGTTGTCGACCCGGCCAACTGGCGGCCAGTACTTGCCTTCCACCAGGCTCGGCAGCGGGTACACCGCCTGCTCGCGGCTGTAGCCATGGGCCCATTCGCCAACCAGCTCTGCCGCAGTGTGCGGGGCGTTCTTCAGCGGGTTGTCGTCCTTGTCCAGGCTGCCGGTTTCCACCGCGCGAATTTCCTCGCGGATCTGGATCATCGCGTCGCAGAAGCGATCCAGTTCTTCTTTGGACTCGCTCTCGGTCGGTTCGATCATCAGCGTGCCGGCCACCGGGAACGACATGGTCGGCGCATGGAAACCGAAGTCGATCAGGCGCTTGGCCACGTCATCGACGCTGATGCCGCTGGTGTCCTTGAGCGGGCGCAGGTCGAGGATGCATTCGTGGGCGACCAGGCCATTGCCACCGGTGTACAGGACAGGATAGTGCTCTTCCAGGCGGCGGGCGATGTAGTTGGCGTTGAGGATGGCCATCTGCGAAGCACGCTTGAGGCCGGCACCGCCCATCATGCGAATGTACATCCAGGTGATCGGCAGGATGCTGGCGCTGCCGAACGGCGCGGCGCACACCGCGCCCTCGGTGTTTGCAAGCGCAGCGTGGCCTGGCAGGAATGGCGCCAGGTGCGACTTGACGCCGATCGGGCCGACGCCCGGGCCGCCACCGCCGTGCGGGATGCAGAAGGTCTTGTGCAGGTTCAGGTGCGACACGTCCCCACCGAACTTGCCTGGGGCGCACAGGCCGACCATGGCATTCATGTTGGCGCCGTCGATATAAACCTGGCCTCCGTTGTCGTGGATGATCGCGCAGATTTCGCCGATCGCTTCCTCGAACACGCCGTGGGTCGACGGGTAGGTGATCATGATCGCGGCCAGGCGCTCGCGGTGTTCGATGGCCTTGGCGCGCAGGTCCTCGACATCGACGTTGCCACGGGCGTCACAGGCCGTGACCACCACGCGCATGCCGGCCATGTGTGCGGTGGCGGGGTTGGTGCCGTGGGCCGAAGACGGGATCAGGCAGATGTCGCGGTGGCCTTCGCCACGGCTGCGGTGGTAGGCGCGGATGGCCAAGAGGCCTGCGTACTCACCCTGGGAGCCGGCGTTGGGCTGCAGCGACACGGCGTCGTAGCCGGTGGCGGCGCAGAGCATGGCTTCCAGCTCGGTGGTCATCTGCAGGTAGCCCTGGCTCTGCGCGGCCGGGGCGAACGGGTGCAGGTTGCCGAATTCGGCCCAGGTCACCGGGATCATTTCGCTGGCAGCGTTGAGCTTCATGGTGCACGAGCCCAGCGGGATCATGCTGCGGTCCAGGGCCAGGTCCTTGTCGGCCAGGCGGCGCAGGTAGCGCATCAGCTCGGTTTCGCTGTGGTAGCGGTTGAACACCGGGTGCTCGAGGATGGCCGACTGGCGCAGCAGGGCGGCCGGCAGGCGCGAGCCGGTGCTGGCGGCCAGAGCGGCGAAGTCAGGCTGGGCCTGGTCAGCGCCGAACAGCTGCCAGAGGACTTCGACGTCGGCCTGGGTGCTGGTCTCGTCGAGCGACAGGCCCAGGTGAGCGGCGTCGATCTGGCGCAGGTTGATGCGCTGGGCGCGGGCCTTGTCGTGCAGGCTGGCGGTGGCGCTGCCAGTGGCCAGGGTCAAGGTGTCGAAGGCGGTTTCGCCAACCACGTCCAGGCCCAGGGTTTTCAGGCCGGCTGCCAGAATCGCGGTCAGGGCGTGGGTGCGTTCGGCAATGCGCTTGAGGCCGGCCGGGCCGTGGTACACGGCGAACATGCTGGCGATGTTGGCCAGCAGCACCTGGGCGGTGCAGATGTTGCTGGTGGCCTTCTCGCGGCGGATGTGCTGTTCGCGGGTCTGCATGGCCAGGCGCAGGGCGGTCTTGCCGAAGCGGTCGATGGACACGCCGACCAGGCGGCCTGGCATGTCGCGCTTGAAGGCATCACGCGTGGCGAAGTAGGCCGCGTGCGGGCCACCGAAGCCCAGTGGCACGCCGAAGCGCTGGGCACTGCCGATGGCCACGTCGGCGTCGAACTCGCCTGGCGGGGTCAGCAGGGTCAGGGCCAGCAGGTCGGCGGCAACGGCAACCAGGGCGTTGGCTGCGTGGAAGCGCTCGACGACGTCGCGGTAGTCGAACACTTCGCCGTTGCTGGCCGGGTATTGCAGCAGGGCGCCGAAGAAGGCGCTGACATCGCCCAGCTCACGCTCGTCGCCGACCACGATCTCGATGCCCAGCGGCTCGGCACGGGTGCGCAGCACGTCGAGGGTCTGCGGGTGGCAGTGCACGGAGGCGAAGAAGGTGTGGCTGGCCTTGTTCTTCGACAGGCGCTTGCAGAAGGTCATGGCTTCGGCAGCGGCGGTGGCTTCGTCGAGCAAGGAGGCGTTGGCGATCGGCAGGCCGGTGAGGTCGCTGATCAGGGTCTGGAAGTTCAGCAGCGCTTCCAGGCGGCCCTGGGAAATTTCTGGCTGGTACGGAGTGTAGGCGGTGTACCAGGCCGGGTTTTCCAGCAGGTTGCGCAAGATCGGTGCCGGGGTGTGGGTGTTGTAGTAGCCCTGGCCGATGTAGCTCTTGAACAGCGCGTTCTTGCCGGCGATGGCTTTCAGCGCAGCGAGGGCATCGGCCTCGCTCTGGCCATCTTCCGAGCCGAGCACGCTGGTGCCCTTGATGCTGTCGGGGATGACTGCGGCGCTCATGGCCTCCAGCGAGTCGAAGCCCAGGGTGGCGAGCATGGCTTGCTCGTCAGCGGCGCGCGGGCCGATGTGACGGGCGATGAATTCGTTGGCGGTGCTGAGGTTGATGGTCATGGTCGGATTCCTCAGGCGTCGTCGTTGGCTTTGATCAGGCGGTCGTAGGCGTCCTGGTCGAGCAGGGCGGTGACTTCAGCCATGTCGGCAGGCTTGAAGCGGAAGAACCAGCCTTCGCCCAGCGGGTCTTCGTTGACCAGTTCGGGGCTGTCGTTGAGGCCTTCGTTGACGGCGACCACTTCACCGGTCAGGGGCATGTACACGCCGCTGGCGGCTTTTACCGATTCGACGGTGGAGGCTTCGGCACCTTTGTCGTACTGCTGCAGCTCGGGCAGTTGCACATAGACCACATCGCCAAGGGCGTTCTGGGCGTAGGCGGTGATGCCCACGGTGACGCTACCGTCGGCTTCGACGCGCAGCCATTCGTGATCTTCAGTGAAACGCAACTCGCTCATGGGGAATCCTCGGGAAGCAGGGCGTTGGGCGCGGTACGTCCGCGCTCTTGGGTTGGGATTCCATAAGCAATAATGCGGCCACTCTAGTAAAATATATATAAATCAATGACATATATGAAATCCAAGCGAGTGTGCGCTGCGTGCTGTAATGAAATCGTTACAGTGGCTGCCGCGCCAGAAACATATATTGGAATCATGGCCTTGCCTTTACTGGATAGGATGTAGCTGTATTGAATTCGTTACAACGTATCGAAATCGATACGATCGGTTGATGGTTAGCTTAATTTTTAGATGAATAGGTAGTTTTCAGGTGCTCTATTGGTTGTTGTAAGAAACTTCTGTTTTTACGTGTCTGCCGTTTAAGTTGGCTCTTGTAGTTCTATCTCTCTTTGAATTGGTAGCATTGCCTGCTGCGACTTTATATGACTCTTCATGCAGATTCTCTGCTGGCTGCCGAGTATCAGGCGCGTAGTTGAAATGACGTACAAGTGGCCAAATATGCCAGATATCTCAAGCAGTTGCACTTTCGAACACACGTTTCTGAGGAAAAACGGATGTCTAGAAAACGCAGGCAAGTAGAGTTGGCCAACAGCTATGTAGAGGGAGTGCCACCTGAGTTAGACATTCCCCCTGGTTATTCTGGGCCGCTACCACCGTTGGGGAACAATCCCCAGGGGGACTGGTTCAGGGATATGAAAGCTGGCAGTAAAGAAGCAAAGGAACAGCGCGCGCTTTTCAATAAAGCGCCTTATGCCATGAAAGCGGCTGACGATGAAGCGAAAAATGAGTATGTAACACAATTAGCGATGGTGGCGCAGCGTATTGAATTGGATGCGCAAGCACTTCACCAGAGTTTGGGTGGGCAGCCACAAACTCATATTGAAGTGCTCAGGCAGGACGTCAGTGTACGAAGTATGCTTGTTGAGCGAAAAACTCAGGATTTAAACAGGCATCCCGCGGCTGCAAGCAGTTACTTCGGCTCGACCCCATTCGGCAAAAGCCCCGTTGAATATGCGGTTGCAACTTATCGCTTGAGCGTACAGATGCGTTTGCGACCTCCAGCCTTGGAACAAGCACTGAAAAGTTCTTATCGCGCTGCTTACTCGGCTCAGTTGAGTGAAGCTGAGATACAGATACTTCAGGCGCAGATCGGGGCGTTGCACCAAGCCATTGCAAGCGCTGAAGCACAAGCGCTTGCAATGACACAAGCCCAAGCCCAAGCCCAAGCCCAAGCCGAAGCCGAAGCTGCGGCTCGAGCCAGGCAGAATTAGAAGCTGCGGCGCGAGCCGAGGCGCATGCCAGGGCCCAGGCTTTAGCTACCGCACAGGTCAAAGCCCGCGAGGCAGCCGAGAAGACCGCAGCCCAGAGGGCGTTGGCAGAGCAGGTCATACGCCAAGCCAACACTTACAAAGCTCCGCTATCTGAGCTAGTGGCAAAGCCAGCCATCGTCATGGCCACGGCAGCAGCTCCGGCGCTGCAGGGTGGCGTAGAGCTGGCCACGGCCATACGCACTGCCGTCTTATCAGTGGGTGCCGCTTCGATCGAAGCGGTGGCAGGGTCCTTCCTGGCAGGAACCTTTGCTTTGCTGTATTCCCCCAAGCTGGGCAATGGGGAGCTGCAAGACAACTACATCCTGAGTACGCCGCTGACCGACCTTAACGTCGAACTCGATGCTGCTGCCCAGGCTGCTGCTGTCGAACTCGGCGCGGTCGACCTGCCGGTACGGATGGGTGACAAGCGCGAGCAGATCGGGCCGACCGAATTGTTCGCCGTTCGCACTGATGGCGATGTCATCTCTTCTGCGGTGCCGGTACTGGCGGCGGAATTCAACGCGCAGAACGGTCAGTACATCGTCACCACAGACGATTTACCACCCAGAACATTGATCTGGACGCCCGCCGTCGAGCAATCTGACAGCTCGACTACCTTGCCAGCGACCCCTCCACGCGCAACGGCGATGGTTGGGCCTACGCTCGAACCGCTCGAAGGCCGAATCGACGCATACCCTGATTTGCCGGATGTCGGGTTTGATGACTACGTCATCATCTTCCCGGCAGACTCGGGGTTACCCCCCCTTTATGTGATGTTCAAAAGTCCCAGGAATATGCCTGGGGTGGTATCAGGTAAAGGTCAACTGATACAGGGGGAGTTCCTGTATGACGGAAACAGAGAGGGGGCTCCGATTCCTGCTCAGATCGCCAGCAAACTGCGAGGCAAGAAATACAGTAGCTTTGGTGCATTTCGTCGGCGACTTTGGCAATTGATCGGTCGTAGTCCAATCTTTGAGAAACAATTCCAGCTTGGCGATCTACTGATCATGCGTAGAGGGTTGGCTCTCCTTGCAGATCCGGATGAACGGGTTGGAGGAAGAATAAAATATGAGATTCACCATGTGAAAAGAATTGCCGATGGTGGCGGGGTATATGATGTTGATAATATGCGGATAATGTCGCCAAAATTCCATGCTGAAATTCATGAGGGAAGGTAGGGTTCATGCGCAAGGAATTATCTGATTTTACGGAAAAAGAGTTTTTTGAGCTAGTGTATGCAATCTATCACGGTGATCCTAGGTTCTATCCAACAGATCGGGCTCACACTCAAGGGATACTGGAGTTCGAACGCTTGGCAGGGCATCCGGCAGGATCCAATCTGATTTTTCGGCCTAGAAAGGTAGGAATTGGAGACTCACCAGCTGATGTAGTAAATGAAGTTAAAAGATGGCGAGCTGAACAGGGATTATCGGGTTTCAAAGTTTCATAACCACCCAATGGAACTCCCCGGTCGCGTTATGGCGGGGAGTTCCGACTTAGGGGACGCAATCTTCCAGTTCAGTAATGCTTCCCTCCGTGTATCAGCTTGCTGCAAAAAACGGCAGCGCCAGATACAGCTTGATCACGATGACGTTAATGATGTCGATAAAGAACGCCCCCACCATCGGCACCACTAGAAACGCCAGTTGCGACGGCCCGAAGCGGTGGGTCACGGCCTGCATGTTGGCAATGGCGGTCGGTGTGGCGCCCAGGCCGAACCCGCAGTGCCCTGCCGCCAGTACCGCAGCGTCGTAGTTGCGTCCCATGACCCGGAAGGTGACGAAGATCGCGAACAGGGCCATGAGCAAAGTTTGCGCCGCCAGTATGATCAGGAAGGGCAGGGCCAGTGCTGCCAGGTCCCACAATTTGAGAGACATCAGGGCAATGGCCAGGAACAGCGACAGACTGACATTACCCAGCACCGACACTTCACGCTCGAACACCTGGTACAAGCCCAACGCTGAAAGCCCGTTGCGTAGCAGTACGCCCACAAACAGGACGCACACGAAGGTGGGCAGCTCGAAGGCCGTGCCGAGCAGTTGACCATTCAAGAGTGTGCCGCCGAGCAGGCTGACGGAAATCAGCGCCAGGGTTTCGATAAACGAAAAGGGCGTGATCAGGCGTTCTTTTTGGGGTTCTTCAAAACCCTTGGGCAAGTGAGGTACTGTTTGCTCCGCGCCGGGGATCTGCACACGTTTGATCAGTAGGCGGGCAACCGGGCCGCCAATCAGGCCGCCCAGCACCAGACCAAAGGTGGCGGAGGCCAGGGCCAGTTCCGAGGCGGAGGCCAAACCATATTTTTCGCTGAAGGTGCTGCTCCAGGCCGCGCCCGTGCCATGGCCGCCGGACAGCGTGATGGAGCCGGTCAGCAGGCCCATCAGCGGGTCCAGCCCCAACGCCGTGGCCAAGCCGATGCCCATGGCGTTCTGCACCAGCAGCAAACCGGTCACGACGACCAGGAAGATTGCGACTACGCGTCCACCTTTTTTCAAACTGGCGAAGTCTGCGTTCAGGCCGATGGTGGCGAAGAACGCCAGCATCAGCGGCGTCTGCAGTGAAGTATCGAACTGCACGTTCAGATCGAAACTGCGTAATGCCAGCAAGATCAGTGCAACGACCAGCCCACCGGCAACCGGTTCGGGAATGTTGTAGGTTCGCAGGATGGTGACACGTGTGACCAGCCCGTGACCCAGCAACAGGACGAGAGAAGCGGCGACTAAAGTGCCGTAGAAGTCGAGTTCCAGCATGAGAGGCGTTCTTTCCAGCAACAGGGATGAACGCCAATTTTCGCAGCAGCGTGCGAGCAAGTATCGGTCGAACTCGTAGGGATATTCTTAGAAATGGGGCGTCAAGTCCTAGGTTTTGCCGGGAATTCCGTACTTGCGCAAACGTTGAGCAATGGCCGTATGCGATGTCTGCAAGCGCCCGGCCAGTTGCCGGGTCGAGGGGTAGCTGGCGTATAGGCGCTGCAGCAGTTCACGCTCGAAGTCCCCCACCGCCTGCTCCAGGCTCGCCACGTCGCCATCCTGCCCACGCGCCACCGAGGTGCCGGCGATGTCCAGGTCGCCGATATCCACCAGGTTGCTCTCGCAGATGGCCGCCGCACGGAAAATCACGTTCTGCAGCTGGCGCACGTTGCCGGGCCAGGGGTTGGCCAGCAAGGCCGAATGGGTGGCCGGGGTCAGACGACAAGGCGGGCGCTGAATCTGCGTGCAAGCCTGCTGCATGAAGTAGTGCGCCAGCATCAGGATGTCCTGGCCACGATCACGCAGCGGCGGTACCTGCAGGTTGAGCACATTCAGCCGGTAGAACAGGTCTTCACGGAACGTGCCTTCGGCGACCATGCGTTCCAGGTCGCGGTGGGTGGCGCTGATGATGCGCACATCCACCTTCACCTCGCGGTCGCCGCCCACGCGGCGGAAGCTGCCATCGCTGAGAAAGCGCAACAGCTTGGCCTGCAGGTACGGCGACATTTCGCCGATCTCGTCGAGAAACACCGTGCCTTGGTTGGCCAGCTCCATCAGCCCCGGTTTGCCGCCACGCTGGGCGCCGGTGAAGGCGCCGGGTGCGTAGCCGAACAGCTCGCTCTCGGCCAGGCTCTCGGGCAGTGCGGCGCAGTTCAGGGCGAGGAACGGTGCGGCATGGCGGCTGCTGATGGCATGGCAGGCGCGTGCCACCAGTTCTTTGCCGGTGCCGGTTTCGCCATGCACCAGCAGCGGCGCGTCGAGGGCCGCCACGCGCAGGGCGCGGGCCTTGAGCGTGCGAATCGCTGGCGACTCACCAAGCAGCGCATCGAAGCCTTCGGCGTGGTCGTGGTGCAGGGCCGACAGACGCTCACCCATGCGGTTGGGCGGATACAAGGTCAGCAGGCCGCCCGCGTTGGTGATTGGCGAGGCGTCCAGCAGCAGGCTCTGGCCGTTGAGCTGCATCTCGCGCATCGGCAGGTGGAAGTTGTTGTCCAGCAAGGCCTGCAGCAGGCCGGGGTCGTTGAACAGCTCTCCCACCGAGCGCCCGGCCGATTCACGGCCGCACAGGGCGATCAGCGCCGGGTTGGCCAGCAGCACCTTGCCAGCGCTGTCCACCGCCAGCACCGGGTCGCTCATGGCGGCGAGCAGGGCGTCGAGCTGCAGGTGGCGGCGCTGGCCGGGGAGGATGTCGACCACGTCCACCGACTGCACGCCACGGACTTCGAACAGCGCGTCGTGGAGTTCTTCGAGCACGGCGGGGCTGAGGGTCGGGGCGTCGATGTAGACGTTTGGTGGGACCATCTCCACGGCGTCCAGGTTGAGGTTGCGGGCACCGAGCAGGGCGAGGACTTCCTGGGTGATGCCGACGCGGTCGATGAAGCTGACGTGGATGCGCATGGGGGAGGCGGGGGTTGTGGCCGGGGAGGACAGTAGTATGCCTTAACATCGCCGGGGCTGCGCAGCAGCCCCCGGTCCTTGAAATCACTCCAGATGTTCAGGCTTGATCGGGTCGCCCGACTTCACATCCAGCTTCTCGCGAATATCCGCGAACATATGGTCATAGAGCTTGTGCGGCGAGCTCAGGTTCTCGAATTTCTTCGGCGGCGTCAGATAAGACTGCGCCTTGCGGGTCAGTAGCATGAGGAAGCTGGGCAACACCTGGTCCTTGGCCAGGAAGAACTTTTCATCCACTGGCTTGCCTTCGATGCCGCCGTGCATGCGGAACTGGATACCTCTGCCTTCCTTGGGATCGGTAGTCGCCTCGTATTCGATGTTGAGGTCATAGCTGTGGTCATTGTTGTTCAGCGCAGTGCGCTCGATATGTACATGACCGGGCTCATACTTGGCCATGGCGATCTCCTTCAGAAGGTTGAATGACGGGCGCCGGGCGCCCGCCCACTGCAATCAACGGTAGCTGATACCCGGCTTTTCGGTGCTCACGCGGGTGCCGGCGACGCCTTTGACGATGCCCTCGATATTCTCCAGCGAGCTGATCACCGCCACCTTGCCGGTGTGCCGGGCAAAGTCGCAGGCTGCCTGCACCTTCGGCCCCATGGAGCCGGCGGCAAAGCCGAGGCGTTCGAGTTCGTCGGGGTGGGCCTGGGCAATGGCTTTCTGGGTCGGCTTGCCCCAGTCAATGTAGGCGCCATCGACGTCCGTGGCGATTACCAGAAGGTCGGCTTCCAGCTGTTCGGCCAGCAGCGCCGAGCACAGGTCCTTGTCGATCACCGCCTCGATGCCTTTGAGCTTGCGGTTTTCATCGTACATGGTGGGGATGCCGCCACCGCCGGCGCAGATCACGATGCTTTTCTTTTCCAGCAGCCACTTGATCGGGCGGATCTCGAAGATGCGCTTGGGTTTCGGGCTGGCGACCACGCGGCGGTACTTGTCGCCGTCGGCCTTGACCACCCAGCCTTTTTCCTTGGCCAGGCGCTCGGCCTCTTCCTTGCTGTAGACCGGGCCGATGAACTTGCTCGGGTCCTTGAAGGCCGGGTCGTTGGCGTCCACTTCCACCTGGGTCAGCAGGGTGGCGAACGGCACTTCGAAGGCCAGCAGGTTGCCCAGCTCCTGTTCGATCATGTAGCCGATCATGCCTTCGGTTTCGGCACCGAGCACGTCGAGCGGGTAGGCTTCGTCGGGCTTGTAGGCCATGCCCTGGAGCGACAGCAGGCCGACCTGGGGGCCGTTGCCGTGGGCGATGACCAGTTCGTTGCCGGGGTGAATCTTGGCAATCTGCTCGGTGGCGGTGCGGATATTGGCGCGCTGGTTGTCAGCGGTCATGGGCTCGCCACGGCGCAGCAGGGCGTTGCCGCCCAATGCAACAACGATACGCATGGGGAATGTCCTTTAGCGAAGAGGGAGGGGCGCCGCCCCATGGGCAAGGGCGGCGCGGCCGGCTTACAGGTCAGCCAGGGTCGAAACCAGGATCGCCTTGATGGTGTGCATGCGGTTTTCCGCCTGCTCGAAGGCGATGCACGCCGGCGACTCGAACACGTCATCGGTCACTTCGATGCCGTTGGCCAGGTCCGGATACTGTTCGGCAATCTGCTTGCCGACCTTGGTCTCGGAGTTGTGGAACGCCGGCAGGCAGTGCATGAACTTGGTCCGTGGGTTGCCGCTGGCTTTCATCAGCTCCTTGTTCACCTGGTAGGGCTTGAGCTGCTTGATGCGCTCGCCCCAGGCTTCGATCGGCTCGCCCATCGAGACCCAGACGTCGGTGTGGATGAAGTCGACGCCCTTGACCGCGGCCTTGGGGTCTTCGGTCAGGGTGATGCGTGCGCCGCTTTCTTCGGCGTACTTGTGGCAACGCTCAACCAGGTCGTCATGAGGCCACAGCGCCTTGGGCGCGGCGATGCGCACATCCATGCCGAGCTTGGCGCCGATCAGCAGCAGCGAGTTGCCCATGTTGTTGCGGGCGTCGCCCAGGTAGGCGTAGCTGATGTCGTGCAGCGGCTTGTCGCTGTGCTCACGCATGGTCAGCACGTCGGCGATCATCTGGGTCGGGTGGTATTCGTCGGTCAGGCCGTTGAACACCGGCACGCCGGCGAACTTGGCCAGCTCCTCGACGATTTCCTGCTTGAAGCCGCGGTACTCGATGGCATCGTACATGCGCCCCAGCACGCGGGCGGTGTCCTTCATGCTTTCCTTGTGGCCGATCTGCGAGGAGTTGGGGTCGATGTAGGTGACGTTGGCGCCCTGGTCATAGGCGGCGACTTCGAAGGCGCAGCGGGTGCGGGTCGAGGTCTTCTCGAAGATCAGGGCGATGTTGTTGCCCTTCAGGTGCTGCTGCTCGGTGCCGGTGTACTTGGCGCGCTTGAGGTCGCGGGACAGGTCCAGCAGGTACTTCAGCTCGCGGGTGGTGTGGTGTTCGAGGCTGAGCAGGTTGCGGTTGTGAATGTTGAACGCCATGACTTTTCTCCTTGAGTTTGGTGAACACACCGGCCGCCGCTTTGTGAGGGCGGCCGGGGGTAATGGGCGTTAGTAGTCGATTGGGTCGCGCACGATCGGGCAGGTCATGCAGTGGCCGCCGCCACGGCCCCGGCCCAGCTCGCCGGCGCTGATGGTGATGACCTCGATGCCGGCCTTGCGCAGCAGGGTGTTGGTGTAGGTGTTGCGGTCGTAGCCGATGACCACGCCCGGCTCGATGGCCACCACGTTGTTGCCGTCATCCCACTGTTCGCGTTCGGCGGCGAAGCTGTTGCCGCCGGTCTCGACCACGCGCAGCTTGACGCCCAGCTGCTCGCCGACCACCTCGATGAACGACTTGTTGATACGGCGCACATCCATACCGTAAGGCTTGCTTTCGTCCGGACGGATGATGAACGGTACGATCTCATTCACCACTTCCGGGAAGACCGTGACCAGGTCGCGGTCGCAGAAGCTGAACACGGTGTCCAGGTGCATGGCAGCGCGGGACTTCGGCAGGCCGGCAACGATGACTTCCTTGACCGCACCCTTGGCGAACAGGTTGCGTGCCAGCTGGCCGATGGCCTGACGCGAAGTGCGCTCGCCCATACCGATCAGCACGATGCCGTTGCCGATCGGCATCACGTCACCGCCTTCGAGGGTGGACTGGCCGTGTTCCTTGTCCGGGTCGCCGTACCAGACTTCGAAGTCGGCGTTGGTGAACTCCTTGTGGAACTTGTAGATGGCGGTGGTCAGCAGGGTTTCCTGGCGACGCGCCGGCCAGTACATCGGGTTCAGCGTCACGCCACCGTAGATCCAGCAAGTGGTGTCGCGGGTGAACTGGGTGTTGGGCAGCGGCGGCAGGATGAAGCTGGAATGGCCCAGGTAGTCGTTGTACATCTTGACCACATCGGCGCCTTCGCTCTGTGGCAGGTCCTGGCCGGCCACACCACCGATCAGGAACTCGGCCAGGTGGCGTGGTTCGAGGCCTTCCAGCCAGCTGCGAACTTCGTTGTTCAGGCCTACGCCGACGGTGTCATCGGTGATCTTGCGGTCGAGGATCCACTTCAGGGCCTCGGGTTGCTGGACGATGTCGGTCAGCAGGTTGTGCATTTCCAGCACGTCGACGCCGCGCTCGCGCATCTTGGTCACGAAGTCGAAATGGTCACGCTTGGCCTGATCGACCCAGATCACATCGTCAAACAGCAATTCGTCACAGTTGCTTGGCGTCAGCCGCTTGTGTGCCAGGCCCGGTGCGCAAACCATTACCTTGCGCAGTTTGCCGGCTTCGGAGTGGACACCGTACTTCTGTTTTTCAGCGGACATGGTTTCATTCCTCCAATTGAACGAAGACGTGGGTCAAAGGGTCAGGAAGCCGTCATACAGGCCGAAGGCTGCCACCAGGGCGCCGATGACCACGGCTGCGAAGATCAGTTTTTCCACGTTGGTGAAGATCGGTTGGCCTACTTCACGCTTGGCCTTGGCGAACAGGATCACGCCAGGGGCATAGAGCAGGGCCGAGAGCAGCAGGTATTTCACGCCGCCGGCATACAGCAGCCAGATGGCGTATATCAGCGCGATGCCGCCGATGATCAGGTCCTTCTGCCGCTCGGCAAGGGCCTGCTCGTAGGTTTCGCTGCGCAGTGCCAGCAGGAAGGCATAGCCAGCCGACCACAGGTAAGGCACCAGGATCATCGAGGTGGCGAGGTAGATCAGCGACAGGTAGGTACTGCTGGAGAACAGGGTGATGACCAGGAAGATCTGCACCATGGCGTTGGTCAGCCACAGAGCGTTGGCCGGCACCTGGTTGGCGTTCTCGCGGCGCAGGAACTCCGGCATGGTGTGGTCCTTGGCGGCGGCGAACATGATCTCGGCGCACAGCAGCACCCACGACAGCAGGGCCCCGAGCAGCGAGATGATCAGGCCGACGCTGATCAGCACCGCGCCCCAGTGACCGACCACGTGCTCGAGCACGGCGGCCATCGACGGGTTCTGCAGCTTGGCCAGTTCCGGTTGGGTCATGATGCCCAGCGACAGCACGTTGACCAGTACCAGGAACAGCAGCACGGTGACGAAGCCGATGACCGTGGCCTTGCCCACGTCGGAGCGTTTTTCCGCCCGGGACGAGAAGATGCTCGCGCCCTCGATGCCGATGAACACCCAAACGGTGACCAGCATCATGTTGCGCACCTGGTTCATCACGCTGCCCAGGTCTGGCGTGCCCACCGCCCAGATGTCGGCGGTGAAGATGTCGAGCTTGAAGGCGAACAGGCAGATCAAGGCGAACAGCACCAGCGGCACGACCTTGGCCACGGTGGTGACCAGGTTGATGAATGCCGCTTCCTTGATGCCACGCAGTACCAGGAAGTGCACCGCCCAGAGCAGCACCGAGGCACCGATGATGGCTGCCGGGGTGTTGCCTTCACCAAAGATCGGGAAGAAGTAACCGAGGGTGCTGAACAGCAGCACGAAGTAGCCGACGTTGCCCAGCCAGGCACTGATCCAGTAGCCCCAGGCTGAAGAAAAGCCCATGTAGTCGCCGAAGCCGGCCTTGGCGTAGGCGTATACGCCGCCGTCCAGGTCAGGCTTGCGGTTGGCCAGGGTCTGGAACACGAACGCCAGAGTCAGCATGCCGACCGCAGTGATCGCCCAGCCAATCAATACCGCACCAACCCCTGCACTGGCGGCCATGTTTTGCGGCAGCGAGAAGATCCCGCCGCCAATCATCGAACCGACTACGAGTGCAACTAATGCGCCGAGTTTTAGTTTTCCGGATGAATCAGACATTTAACAACTCCTGCCAGGAGAAAGTTGACGACAGAATAAATCTGACGCCTGGGCCAAGACCTGACTTAGGTCAGTGCTTGGCGATGCGAGGTAGGAAATCTCCTACACGCGACTCCTGGAGAGTGCCGACTGCTCAGCTGCAGGCCCTGTGCGCTGGCATCTCCATGTCCTTCTAGAGCAAACGCTCCGTTTGGCCTGCGACTTCTGAAGCTAGCCGTTTTTGCCGCGTTCGCAAATTTTTCACAAGAATTTCGAGTTTTATCAGATTCTTTTCTAGTTGCTTGGCAGCTGCTACTTTTTACAGGGATATGGCGATAGACATTATGGTTATTAGTGCTATAGGTTTAATGACTTTGGCCATATAAGTAACAGCATTTATATGGCGACCATGGCTGTTGCAAACACATGACAGCACGGAAAAAAGGAAGCCCATGAGCGAACCGGGACAAAAGCTGCGACTGGGTGCACTGATTGCCCTGGTGGTGGGCTCGATGATTGGTGGTGGCATCTTCTCGCTGCCGCAGAACATGGCAGCCCGTGCCGATGTCGGTGCTGTGCTGATCGGCTGGGCGATCACGGCGGTCGGCATGCTGGCACTGGCCTTCGTGTTCCAGACCCTGGCCAACCGCAAGCCCGAGCTGGACTCGGGGGTATACGCCTACGCCAAGGCTGGTTTCGGCGAGTACATGGGCTTCTCCTCCGCTTGGGGTTACTGGATCAGCGCCTGGTTGGGCAACGTCGGCTATTTCGTGCTGCTGTTCAGTACCCTGGGCTTCTACTTCCCGGTGTTTGGCGAAGGCAACACGCCCATTGCCATCGGCTGCGCCTCGTTGCTGTTGTGGGCGGTGCACTTCCTGGTGCTGCGTGGCATCAAGGAAGCGGCGTTCATCAACCAGGTGACCACCGTGGCCAAGGTGGTGCCATTGCTGATCTTCGTGGTCATCGCCGCCTTTGCCTTTCGTGCCGACATCTTCACCCGTGATATCTGGGGCCTGAGCAACCCGCAGTTCGGCAATGTGCTGGACCAGGTGCGCAACATGATGCTGGTCACGGTGTTCGTGTTCATCGGTATCGAGGGCGCGAGTGTGTATTCCGGGCGGGCGCAGCGCCGCTCCGATGTCGGCAAGGCCACGGTGATCGGTTTTCTCGGCGTGCTGGCGCTGCTGGTGCTGGTCAACGTGCTGTCGCTAGGGGTGATGACCCAGCCGGAGCTGGCCGGGTTGCAGAACCCGTCGCTGGCCTCGGTGCTGGAGCATATCGTCGGCCCTTGGGGGGCCTTGCTGATCAGCATTGGCCTGGCGGTCTCGTTGCTGGGCGCCTTGCTCTCGTGGGCACTGTTGTGTGCCGAGATCCTCTATGCCACAGCGCGCGACAAGACCATGCCGCGCTTCCTGGCCAAGGAGAACGCCAACCACGTGCCGGCCAATGCCCTGTGGTTGACCAACTGCATGATCCAGGGCTTCCTGCTGATCACCCTGGTTTCTGAGGGCACCTACACCAGCCTGATCTACCTGGCATCGTCGATGATCCTGGTGCCCTACCTGTGGTCGGCGGCCTATGCCGTGCTGCTGGCCTGGCGCGGGGAAAGTTACGAAGGGCAGGCGGGGTTGCGGCGCAAGGACCTGCTGGTGGCCGCGCTGGCGCTGCTGTATGCGGTGTGGCTGCTGTACGCGGGCGGCCTCAAGTACCTGCTGCTGTCGGCACTGCTCTATGCCCCAGGGGTGATCCTCTTTGCCCGGGCCAAGCACGAGCAAGGGCAGACGCTGTTCACCACCTGGGAGAAGCTGATTTTCGCGGCAGTGCTGGCGGGGGCGGCACTGGCTGCCTACCTGCTGTATTCAGGGCTGTTGAGCTTGTGAGGCAGCGGGGCAGGGCTGCTCGGGGCGCGACCAGATCCACAGGTTGCCCAGGGTCATGCCGGCAATCGCGAGAAACACCGGCCAGTGGTGCTCGAGGAAGACCAGCATCAGGCATGCACACAGCAGCATGCTGACGGTGGCGCTGACTTTGGCGCGACGCTGGATCACCTTGCCGTTGCGCCAGTTGTACAGGATCGGCCCGAACAGGCGATGGTTCTCCAGCCAGGCGGACAGGCGCGGCGAACTGCGCGTGGCGGCCCAGGCAGCCAGCAGGATGAACTCGGTGGTCGGCAGGCCAGGGATGACGATGGCGACCAGGCCTATCCCCAGGCTTACGTAAGCCAGGATGCCATACAGCAGGCGGGATAGTTTCGAGCGGGCGGGTTGGGTCATGGTCTCACTGCAAAAAACGTCCGGCCACCGGAGAGGCGGCCGGTTGATGCGTCTCAGGCCAGCGCGGCATCGGCGGCGTAGGCATGCTTGAGCAGTTCGGTGAAGCGCTCGAAGGCGGCAACCGCTGCACGCTCGGCGGCGGCGTCTTCCTCGGGCGACAGCTCGAGGCCATCGAGGATACGGGTGAACTGCTTCCAGCCTTCGGCACGGCCACCGGCCGGCTCGCCGAGGTGGCGGGCACCGAAACTGTCGGACAGTTCCAGGGCCACGGCACGCTTGATCAGAAACGCAGCGCCAAGTTTGGAGCCTTCCGAGACGAAGATCCAGCCCATGGCTTCACCCAGGGTCGGATTGTGCAGGGCACCGGGCACGGCGGCCGGAACTTCGGTGTTCAGGTCGGCGAGGTCCAGGCGGGCCTGTTCTGCGCGGCAGCGCTCGGCCAGGTCGGGGACGATGGCGATCAGTTTTGGGTCGTTGTACAAGGCCTGCAGTTCGGCCTGGAACAGGTATTGGGCGACGACGAAGCGGGCGAAGCTTTCGCGGCTGTCGAATGGCGCGTGGGATTTGACCAGGGCGTCGAGCTCGCTGTGCGGAGCGTGGGTGGCCTGGTTCAGGCGTTGCGAGCGCAGGGCTGGGCGGTCGGTCATGGGTGTGTCCTTGGTAAATGAGGGCGTCTAGTGACAAGACGAAACAGCGGGGCGGGAACAGTAAAAAAACTGGGTTTTTGTGTTGCCTGTACCGGCCCTTTCGCGGGGCAAGCCCGCTCCTACACAGGTTTGCGATTCACCTGTAGGAGCGGCGGTGCGGCGATCCGACTTGTCCCGCGAAGAGGCCAGACCTGCTGTCAGATATCCCACACCACATTGACGGCGAAGTTGCGCCCCGGCATGGTCAGGCGGTCGAGGTTGGCCGGCTGGGTCACGCCCGCTTCACCTTGGCCGTCGTAGCCACGCACCGAATCCCACTGCCAGTATTTCTTGTCGGTCAGGTTGTACAACCCGGCGTTGACAGTGACGTCGTCGGTCACCTTGTAGAAGCCGCTCAGGTCCAGCACGCCGTAACCCGGGGTGCGGAACTGCGAGCTCTGGCCGTCCGGCGCGAAGAACGTGGTGTCGTCGACGCGGGTCTTGCGCTTGACCAGGGTCCAGCTCAGCAGGCCGCCATAGTTCGGCTGCTCGTAACCCAGGCCGAACACGCCGGTCAGCGGGTTGACGCTGTTCAGCGGCTGGCCGTTGTCATCGTTGCGGCCATGGGCATATGCAATCGAGCCCTGGGTGTACAGGCCCTGCGGCGCACCGAAGTGGTCGAGATTCAGGCGGCCCTTGATCTCGGCACCCTTGATGGTGGCGTGCTTGATGTTGTTGGCCTGGAACGTGGTTTCCAGGTTGGCCGACTGCACGGCGTCTTCGTCGATGAAGTCGCGGTACTTGTTGTAGAACACCGCCACGTCGAAGTTGCCAGCGTCAAAGTTGCCGCGCAGGCCGGTTTCGTAGCTCTTGCTCTTTTCCGGTTCGAGGCCGGGGTTGCCCTGCACGCTGTAGCCCAGGGTCGGGTTTTCAAAACGCCCGTACATCGACTTGGCCGTCGGGGTGCGGAAGCCTTCGGCGTACTGGCCGTACCAGGTGTAGTTGTCGTTGAAGGCATAGGTCAGGCCGAACTTGGGCGAGACGCGGTGCCACTTCTTGTCCGAGTCGTCGAGGCTGCTTGGGGCGGTGCCTGAGCCCTGGATGCCACGCAGGAACTCGTCGGTGAATTTCGGTTCCATGCGCGTGTAGTCGTAGCGGGCGCCGGGCATGAAGGTCCAGTTGTTCCAGCGGATTTCATCCTGGACGAACAGGCTGTAGGTGTTCACGGTCGGGTCCGGGAAGTCGCTGACCAGCGCCTGGGCATCGCTGGTGCTGACCTGGCCGATGGCGCGGCAGGCGCCACCGACTGCCAGGCAGGTGCCGGTGCCGCTGCGCGAGCCGGTGACCTTCTCGTGCTTGAGGGTGGTGCCGTAGGTCAGCAGGTGGTCGGTGGCACCGACGCTGAAGGCCTTGTCCAGCTGGGCGTCGAACACCCACTGGCGGTCCTTGTAGGTGGTGTCGCGGGTGCGCAGCACGGTGCGGCTGAACGGGAAGTAGACTTCCTCGGTGCTCTGGTCGGTCTTGGCGATCTGGTAGTTCAGGCTCCATTTCACGTGGTCTGCGACCAGCGAATCCAGGCCGAACTCATGGTTGATGCCAAAGCGCTCGCGAGTCACGGTGTCGTTGCCGGTGCGGCTGCGGTACATGCCCAGGCCGGTGCCGTTGGTGAACGGGCCACCGACGGCGCTGAGGATGTTCTGGTCGCGGTCATCCTTGTAACGCTCGTAGGTCAACCCCAGGCGGGCATCGTCGGCGTAGTTCCAGCCGAGCTTGGCCAAGACGTTGGTAGTGCGCACGTCTTCCGGGTTGGCCTCGGTGCGCGACAGGCCGGTGCCACCATGGCTACCGTAGGATTCGGTCTCGTGGCCGTTGCGCTGGCTCAGGTGCAGCAGGCCGTCGAAATCGCCAGTGCGGCCAGCCACGGTAGCCGAGGTCAGCCAGCTTTCATCAGCCGAGCTGTAGCCAGTCTTCAGGCGTGCGCCGACGTCCTTGCCAGGCTTGATGATGTCGTCCGGGTCGAGGGTGAAGTAGCTCACCGCGCCGCCGATGGCGTTGCTGCCGTACAGCACCGAAGCCGGGCCGCGGAGGATCTCCACGCGCTTGACGATCTCAGGGTCGACGTAGTTGCGCTGGGTCTGGGCGTAGGGGCCGTAGAAGAAGCTGTCGGGGACCGACACGCCGTCAACCTGGGTGAGCACACGCTCACCGTCGATGCCGCGGATGTTGTAGCCGTTCAGGCCACTGCGCTGGCCGGTGCCCCCTACCGACACACCGGGTTCGTAACGCACCAGTTCCTGGATGTTGTTGACGTTCTGCCGGTCCAGTTGTTCGCGGGTCTGCACGCTCACGGTGCTCGGCACCTGGCTCACGTCCTGGGCGCTACGGGTGGCGCTGACGGTCATCTGCTGCAGGGCGATGACGTTGCCCGCCGACTGGCGTTCGAGCACCACGTTGCCGTTGCTGATCTTGCGGAAGCCCAGGCCGGTGCCCTGGAGCAGGCGCTTGAGTGCGGCTTCCGGCGCCAGCGAACCCTGTACACCCGGCGATGCCACGCCGTCGGCCAATTCGGCGCTGAAGCCGACCTGCCAACCAGTGACCTTGCTGAAGGCATTGATCGCTTCGACCAGCGGCTGCTGGGCGATGCTGAAGCGGTAGTCGCCCATGCGCGGGCTGCTGGCCTGGGCCGGTTCGGCGGCCAGCGCCGGCAGGCTGCAGGCACCGCTGGCGAGCAAAGCCAGTGTCAGCAGCGACAGCTGACCGGTACGGCGGGGACGGGTGGACGGGCGAGATGGACCTGTGGACATCGAAAGCGCTCCCTGACGCGCGAACTGTTATAGGTGATGACCGTTCTTGTTTTCAAACAAGAATCAGTTGCATTGGCTATAACGAGACGGGCGGGGTGACGCGATCGCGTAAAAAAACTTTCAACTCAGTTGATGATCACCACGGCGGGGAATTCGTGCAGCTGCGCCGATGTGATGTGGGCCAGGGCGCGCAGGGTTTCCAGCGGCTGATCGAGGCGGTAGTTGCCGGTCACCGCCATGTCGCCGAGGTGGTCGTTGCGGTTGATGATCCAGCCGGGGTAATAGCGCCGCACTTCGGCCAGCACCTGGCTCAACGGGCAATTCTCGAACACCAGGCGGCCATCGACCCAGGCCAGGTCCTTGTGCATGTCCGGGCGCTGGCGCTGGCCGAAGCCCTGTGGGCCGACACTGATGCTGTCGCCGGCACTGAGGCGAATGCGCTGGTCGCGGGCTCCCTGCAGGTCGACGTCGCCGCGCTGCACGCGAACCTGTGCCTCGCCGTCGAGGTAGCGCACGGCAAAATCGGTATCGCGTACCTGTGCACGCACGGGGCCTGCCTGCACTTCCAGCGGCAACTGGGCGCCACCGGGCACCTGGAAGTACGCCTCGCCTTGCAGCAGGCGTGCGACCTGGCGGCCACCCTGTTGGTCGCTGGCGAAGGCGGAATTGGTGTTGAGCAGGACCTTGGCGCCGTCATCCAGCTCCAGGCGCTGGCGTTCACCGACCACGGTCAGGTGGTCGGCCTGCAGGCGCACCGGCAGGTTGCCGAAGGTGAACAGCCCGACCAGCAGCACGGCGGCAGTCGCCAGTGGCTTCCAGTGCGCGCGCACGCGTCCGCGCAGCGAGTGTCGCTGGTGCTGGTGCATGTGCATGGCGGCCTGGCGCAGCGGCGCGCCGTTCCACAAGGCTTCAGCCTCGACATAGGCCTCGGCGTTTTCCGGGGCTGCGCTGAGCCATTGCTCGAAGGCGAGGGTGTCGGCTTCGCTGGCGCACTGCAGGCGCACGAGCCAGTCCAGCGCCTCGTCCAGCGCACGGGCGCGGGCGTCGGGCCCGGTGGCTGGCGGGCGAGTGACGGGGCTGTCGGTCACGGTGGGTCCTTGCAGGTATTTTTGCGAATGATCAAGGCTTGGGCGAAGCATGGCAAGCGCCATGCCGCATTCGGCACGCCTGCGGTCGGCTCATTTGAGACGGTCGGCCACGCCCATGCAGATGGCCATGATCAGTTTCAGTTCCTTCTGTACCGTGCTGGCCGAGACCTGCAGCTGCTCGGCAATTTCCAGGTAGCTGGCGCCGTGCAGGCGACTGAGGATGAAGATGCGCTGCTGGCGCTCGGTCAGCTGGTTGAGGCTGACGCTCAGGTGCTTGAGCAGTTGCTCGGCGTGGGCGGCGTCCTCGCTGCTGCCCAGCGGGGATGCGACATTGTGCAGCACCTCGTCGGGCACATCGTCGACCAGCATGCGCGACTGCACCCGCCGCGTGCGCAGGTGGTCCAGGGCGAGGTTGCGGGCGGTCTGGAACACGAAGGGTTCGAGGTGTTCGATGGGCCGCTCGCCCAAGGCGCGGGACACCCGCAGGTAGGTTTCCTGCAACAGGTCCTCGGCGGTGCTGGGGTTGCCCACCATGCGTTGCAGGGTGCGCAGCAGGGAAAGGCGCTGGACGAGGAAGACGGAGTTGAACCGGGACTGACTCACGGGGTGACCTGGCCGACGAAAGGTTAATGATAATGCTTATCATCTTGTGGTCAGGTCAAGCCTGGAATTGTTAGGAAAAGGTAAAGATTGTCTGTAGGGATGTGAGGAGGTGTTCTGTTTGGCACAAGGAGGAAAAGGGCGGGAAGAAGCGGGAAGAAAGTGGAAAAGCCCGGATTCATTGGGCCATAAGAAAAGAAACGGTGCCAAAGCAGGGCCAAAGAGCCGCTAAGATAGAAACCGAGGGAAAGGCGCCAATCGCTCGATTTTGGCGCCCTCTTTGGCCCTCTGGATTAAATCATCCAGCCACCCGCCCATACAACACGACCGACGATCTCCAGGCTATCCAGGCGCTCAACAGGGATGCGCACAGGGTGATAGGCCGAGTTGGCGCTAATCACCGACATGCTGCCGTCAAACTCCCGTTGTAGACGCTTCGCATAGAGCAAGTCATTCAGACGGATCACATAGAAAGCCTCGCCCTGAAAATGGTTGCGACTCAAATCGACCATGACGGTATCGCCCTCGCTCAGCTCAGGCTCATTTGAATCCCCATCGACCCTGACAGCGGCTAGCTGCTTGGGCTCCAGCCCTTTCTTCCTGAGGCTATAACGAGTAAAGGCAAGCATTGCCAATACTCGTGCGCCCTCGTTCCAAGCGCCATGGCCTTGGCTTATATAGGCGTCATAGAGCGGGATGTATGCGTAATCCGCAGCTGACGCGCTGCGGACGCCCTCAGGGGTCTCAGTATCAGCCAGGCACATCTCTCCCTTGCCTGTTGCGATCCAATCCAAAGAAACGCCACGCGCCGCTGCTAGAGCGGCCAGAGAGTCAAATGCGGGCATTCCTTCGCCTGCGATCCAACGTGAGAGCGAGGACATGGCTACTCCGGCAGTCAGCGCAGCCTGTTTTCGGGTCTCGTAAAGGTTCGCGACAGCCGCAATCCGGGTTTCTATTCCCGTATCCGCTAAAGAAACTTTTTTAGGGTCATCGCTCAACGGTTTCTATTCTCGTCTAAGTCACTGATTTCATTGGGTTTTGTCGTTGATCGAGCGCCGCCCATCCGAAATGCGCAATAAAAACTCCCAAATACGGTTTACTGCTTCCCGTATACGGGGTTATATTGTTCGAAACCGGCCGTTAGCGGGCCGGGTAATCACCCCTAATTCGGGAATAACCCTTATCATGGACAGTCACAATATTCCGCTGGATCTGGATAGCCGCTGGGAATGGGTAAAGTACCAGCTGCGCATCCGAGGCACCTCAATCGCAGACCTTGCTCGCGATGCGGACCTTAACGAAAGCGCCTTCCGTAACGCCAAACGTCGTGCTTACCCGCGTGTTGAGCGTGATATCGCAAACGCGTTGGGCATGCTTCCTGGCCAGATCTGGCCAGAGCGCTGGAATGCCGATGGCACCCCCCTTCGACTCCGCCCCAATCGCGCCGAGAGCAATGTCTCGCCAACCGATAAGGATACCGGAGAAAGTTCGAAAGGTAACAATAAACCAGCTGAGCGGGATGACCAGCATCATCGAGGAAACGACGATGCGTAATTGGTTAACAGCTCAGGAGCTGGCCGGGCTCCCAGGCCTACCAGGCACTGTTCCAGGAGTGCGCAAAGTGGCTATCCGTGAAAACTGGGCCTCTCAAAAGCGCAACGGCACGAAAGCCATCGAATACGCCTACTCCGACCTCCCAGCAGAGACTCAATCTGCTTTGCTGTCGCATGCCATATCTGAGGCGGGAGAAGACACTCAGGAGGCTCCGCAAGCCGTTAATGCGCTGGTGGTCAAAGTCGAGGCTAAGCCAGCACTTGCTTCGGGCAAGGTCGAGACGAAGCCTGCGCGCTCTTCGGCAAAGCTGACTGACCGACAGAAGGCTGTGATGGCAGCGCGGCTAGCTTTCGTTCGCGAGATCGAGAGGATGTCAGCGGTCGTCTCGCAGAAAACCGCGATAGCGACGCTGGTTAAGCATGCTCAGGATGGCCATCTCTCGCCCTACCTCCAGCAACGAGTGCAGCTTGCGAACGACCGGAAAACTGCCGAGCGTGGTCTGTCGGAACGCACGCTGAAGCGCTGGCTGGCTGTGTGGCGTGCCGCAGGACAAGACGAAGCCGCGCTGGCCCCTATGCGTCAGAAAGCGAGCCTGGAGATACCAGAATGGGCTCCTGCTTTCCTTCGCTGCTATCAGAGGCCCACAAAGCCTAGCGTGGCAGCGAGCTACACCGAGTTTGCCGCGACTTGGACGAAGACGCTGCCAAGTATTCACGCAGTGACACGATTTCTGAAAAAGCTGTCACCAGACGCCCTGAATGTAGGGCGAATGGGGCCGCAAGAGTTGAAATCGCTTCAGGCGTTTAATCGTCGCTCAACGGCGAACATCGCCCCAGGCGAGGTGTACACGGCGGACGGCCACAAGTTTGATGCCGAAGTAGTGAACCCGATTACCGGAAAACCCTACAGACCAGAGATTACAACGGTCCTGGATGTGGCTACGCGTCGTGTAGTCGGGATATCCGTGGGTGAGGCCGAGTCTGCATTCGGTGTGCTCGATGCGCTTCGTGATGCAGTCCAGAAATGCATGTTCGCGATTTTCTACGTGGACAACGGTTCAGGCTTCGATAACGACACTGTTCGAGAAGTAGTAGATCGATTGGGCGGAACAATGCAGCACTCGCTGCCATATAACAGCCAAGCTCGCGGATTATCGGAGCGTGGTCACCAAACTATCTGGGTCCGCGCTGCGAAGAAGCTCACTTCGTATATCGGGGCTGACATGGATAAACACGCCGGCACAAAAATGCACAAGATCAGCCGGAAAGAGTTGAAGCATCACGGAAAGTCGAGAGTGCTACCAGAATTTGGCGTGTTCATGGCTGGTGTTGAGCATGAGATTGCTCACTACAACAGCACACCACACAGAGGACTGGAAAAGATTCGCGACCCTGAAACAGGGGCCTTACGACATATGAGCCCGGATGAAGCTTGGAATGCTGCGATTGAAAGTGGTTGGGAACCCATGGTCGCTCCGTCAGAGCTGGTTGAGTCTCTGATGCGGCCGCAGGTGGTGAGGACTACTCGCCGAGGTGAGATCTCCTGGAACGGGAGCCTCTATTTCATGAGGGATCTGGAGAACTTGCACGGACAAGAAATACGGGTTGCCTACAACGTTAGAGATGCTAGCCAGGTCTGGGCGTACACGTTAGATGGCGAACTGATCGGTCCGGCAATGCTCGACGGCAATAGTTCCGACTACATGCCTCGGACGATGTTGGAAGCAGCTCGGGAGAAGCGACAGCAAGGGCAGTTCAACCGCGCTATCGGCAAGATCGAGACGCTAACCGGGCACAAAGTAGAAATGATCGCTCCGTCGATTTCACCGTCCGCAAACCTGCCGAGTGAAACCCTAGCGGCAGCACGCGAGTATGCGGTGGCAATTGAGCAGCAGACGCCGAAATTCGATGTACCCAAAAATGACGTCGCGAGATATCGGCTTTGGGAAAAATTGGATGAGCGGAAAGCCGCTGGAGAGGAACTCACCGCAGACGAAGCCAAGTGGTATGAGCGTTATCCAAGCCACCCAGACTTCGTTGCGATGAAAGAAGTATTTCAACAGCAAGCGGGCTGACAAGAGCCCCTATCAGGAAGAAGTCGGCGTGCGCCAACACGCCAGACAACAGGAGAAGCACAGTGAGTGTAACCAAAATCGTTCCATTGACAAATGTCGGCTTGCTTTCGGGCGCTATGAGCCGGGCCAAAAATCGACCTTCGAATCTGCCAGGCCTCGTTGCTATGTATGGCCCAAGCGGCTACGGCAAAAGCCTTGCGGCCGCATTCGCAGCTAGCCAGCATCGCTGCTATTACACCGAGTGCCGCGACACTTGGAGCAAAAAAGCCTTTCTGTCCGCGATCTTGAGGGAAATGACTGTACTGCCAGGGCGCACCCTTTCTGAAATGGTGGATCAAATCGCAGTCCAGCTGTCCACTTCTGGCCGGCCGCTGATCGTAGATGATGTTCAGTATCTCTTGGACAAGGCTGTGGCCAACGTCCTGACCGACATTTATAACGCCAGCGAAGGAACCATCGTCCTTATTGGCGAAGAGCGAGTGCCCTCGTCACTTCAACGACTGGAGCGGCTCCACAACCGTGTACTTGAGTGGGTGCCAGCGCAGGCAGCATCAATTGAAGACATCAAGAATCTTGCCAAAGCTAGCTATCCGGAAATCTCCTTTGGTGATGATCTCCTGGAAGAACTCAGGAAAGTAACAAAAGGATGCCTGCGGCGAGTAGTAGTGAATCTGCATCGCATTCAATCGGAAGCATCTGCGGCGATGTTAGATTCAATTGATCTGGATGCTTGGGGGAAGCGCGACTGGTTCACAGGCGATGCGCCTAGCCGGAGGGCTGTCTGATGGCCGGACGTAAAGCGCATTTGGTTGTGACTGGAACCAAGGAACCTCGGCAGCGCATCTGGGAGTCTGTGCGAGTCCTTAGCCTCGCTTTCTCTATCAATGATATTGCCCGTCGCAGCGGTCAAATGCCCGACGATATCAATCGTTATTTCAAGGCGCTGGTGAAGGCAGGAATTATCAAAGTAGTCGAGACGCCAGCCGGAAAAGTTGGTCGCGTCTACTCGCTTGTGAAGGACGAAGGGGTTGATCATCCGCGAGTCAACGGCCGGGGTGAGCGCACTTATGCTCACCTCGCTACCGAGAATATCTGGCGCACCATTCGCATTCTGAATGGCAACCTCACTGCTGAAAGTGTTGCACAGGCGGCATCATCAGGTGAGGCATCGTTGACCGTTATTAAGGTCCGCCAGTACCTCAATGCGTTAACAGAAGCAGGTTACCTGGAAAAAACCGAGTTCGATGTTACGACGCCGGAGGTCTACCGGCTCGTTCCAGGCAAGTACACGGGGCCTCGTCCGCCAGAAATTCGAAAGCTCGACTCGCTCCAAGTTTACGACCCGAACTTGAGCAAGCTGGTTTATGCCAGAACGACCGGTTCGTATGGCGCTGATCGCAGCCTAGTAGAACCTGGGGTCGCCTTGCTGCGCACTCGGGACTTGCTCAGCGAGTGGCTGGAGCTGGCTCAAAGTGGCACAGCGGGCAAGCCACCTGCCGACCTGGTGCAGCGCACTCAACTTGAACTGGCTTCCACTGGGGAGTCGGGAGGCCTGCAATGAAACGGGCAGTGAATCTTTCGGCCTGGGGAGAAGAGCCGCCGCTGTTCGTGCGGCTCCTGGCAAAGGAAGTGACGGCCACCAGCCGCACGCATGCCGCGACCCGTATCAAGATGAGCCGCACAGCGGTAAGTCTGGTGCTCGAAAACAAGTATCCAAGCCCAACTACCGCAGGCGTAGAGCGCCGAGTGATGGAAGTTCTTGGCCGTATCGAGTGCGTTGCTACTGGTGAGTCACTGACGGTTGAGCAGTGCCAGGGCTTCTATCAGCGCCCGGCACCTACTCATAACCCACACGCCATGCAGCACTGGCGTACTTGCCAGCAGTGCCCTTTTAACCCGAATTGCTCTGGAGGCCGAAATGACTCTGTGCACTAAAGATGAAGAACGTAAGCGCGTAGGTTTCACCGCGACTCTTGCTCGGGCTCTGGCTAAGGCAAGTGTGCTGGGAACTTTTTTTAAGCTCGGTGAAAGTTCGGGCAAAAAATTGGCATTCGAACAGATTAACAAACCAACCGTTAGTTCCGTAGTGGATGAATCACCAGTGATGGCTACTGGCTCACAGGAAACGCCTTGGATGATCGAGGCATATTGCTGGAACGGGGTCAGGCACGCACCGGTCACGGTGGCTGCGCAGTTCGGAGAGGAGCGCATTAAGGCGCTGCTTTCCGAGCTGCAGGCCTACCACCTGCAGATGCCCGAACTCACCCAGCTTGATGCGCTGATGAAATGGCGCGCTGGCCACCCACTCGGGGGCAAGGCGGTATTTGCCAGCTACTTCCGTGCTCGCGAAATCCCGACTCTGCCGGGGGTGCACTGATGCGTACTCGTTGCCCGAACTGCGGGACAACCCTCTCGCTTGACGCGCTGATCGCACACGACGGCGCCCGCGACGCACTGGGCGTTGCCTTCAAGCTTTCCGGCTCGCTCGGTCACGCCCTGGTGCGATACCTGGGGCTGTTCCGTCCTGAAACCCGCGAGCTGACGATGGATCGCGTGGCCAAGCTGCTCGCCGAGCTGCTGCCAGATGTCCAGGCCCAGCGCATCGAGCGCAGCGGTCAGGTCTTCGAAGCCCCGCCTGAGTGCTGGGCATGGGCAATCGACCAGGCGTTGGCGGCTCGCGAGGCTGGGCGGCTGGTGACGCCGCTCAAGGGCCACGGTTGGTTGTACCAGGTAATGAGCCAGTACCAGGGTCAGGCGCAGGCCGTAGCGCCGGTTTTGGCACCGGAGGTGCGCCATCAGCAGCGCCTCCCGAGCCGCCAACAGAGCCAGACAGTCGCGGCGCTGGCCGCGCTTCAGGAGCAAATGGATGACTGAGAAGTGGTTTAAACGAGCCATCGTCGCGGGGTTCCAGGGGTTGGTCACGCTGCGCCTGGACGGTGCCCCGCCCGCAGACGCGGTGGCCATGACCCTCGATATCTGGCTGGTAGCACTCACGAAGAACCGCCAGTGGGACGAGCAGGAAGACGCGGAACGCATCAGGCAGACATTCGAGTCGCTGTTTGCCAGCTGCGAGAGGTGGCCATCGCCAGCGCGGTTCCTGCGCGATTTGAAGCCTCGCAAGCAACCACTGATGTTGCCCAGGCCGGAGCGCAGTCAGGCCCAAGTCGAGAGGGGGCAAGCATCCCTCAAGGACATTGTTGACGCCCTCAAGGGCCGAGTGCGTGCCCAGACGGTCACTTCGCTGAAAACGGGCACACAGATCGAATACACCAGGCAGCAGGCAGGGCGAGTCGCCACAAAGCTGCAAGGCACCGAACCAATGAACATGGAGCAACAACAGTGACTAACAACGTTCCCGAAGGTTTTTTGAAAGACGCTAAAGGCCACCTGGTGCCGCTGGAGTTGGTGAAGCCAATCGACATGGCGCGCAACGACCTGGTGCTGGAGCTAGTGGCCAAGGCAAAGGTGGTGTCGGACACGCTCGCCGCGTTCAAGGCCGATGCTTTCGGCGACATCAAAGCCTTCGTCGACATGTCTGCGGAGCAGTACAACGCCAAGCTTGGTGGCAAGAAAGGCAACATCACGCTGATGTCGTTCGACGGCCAATTCAAGGTTGTGCAAGCCGCCCAGGACAACATCCGCTTTGACGAGCGTCTGCAGGCCGCCCGCGCCTTGATTGATGAGTGCCTGACCGAATGGACGCAGGACGCCCGGTCCGAGGTGCGCGCCATCGTCAACGAGGCCTTCCGTGCTGACAAGCAAGGCGAGATCAGCACCGGCCGAGTCCTTGCCCTGCGCCGCATGGACATCACCGATGCCCGGTGGCAGCGCGCCATGGAAGCTATCGGCGATGCCGTCCAGGTGGTCGGCTCGAAAAGCTACATCCGCGTGTACCAGCGTATCGGCGAGTCGGAGCAGTACGTGCCGATCCCGCTTGACATCGCGAGCGCTGCGCTTGGCGCCGCCACCCCAACCCTGCACTGATTCTCCTCTGACCACCCAAATTTCTGTGAGTAGTAAGCATGGCCAAGATCCAGATCACCGTAGAAGACAACGAAACCGGCGTATCCATCAGCGTTGATAACCACGCCGAGATGCACGGCACCGCAGCCGGGCGCGTTGTGGGCGCCATGATGAAGGGCGCAAAACTGCTCGACCGCATCCCGGTGCCAATCGTATCGGCAACACCAGGTTGCGATTGCGAGGTATGCCAGGCCTACCGCGAGTTGCTGCTGTTCAAGCCAACCATCCACTAAGCGAAACCGCCCCGGCCCAGCCGGGGTTGGTCTGCCCGCCATGGTGGCCGGGTACTGACGAGCAGCCGAGGAAAGCATGCAGAAGTACGACTGGGATGAATTGCGAGACCAGATGGACCAGCCCTATGGGCAGATGACCTTGATGTGTGACGGGTTCCGCGTCGAGCTGATGCAGTACACCAATGCCAAATCGCGTAGTTGGTGCACTGCGGTCTTCGTCAACGACTCGCGGAAATACGAATGGCTGCGGATGGAGGGTGATCAACCAGAGCACGAAGAGGCTCGCCGCTTCTACCGCCGCAGCACCAAAAAGATGTTCTCGGGTGCCGAGATCGCGCTGTATCGCAAGACAGCTGGCAAGAAGCGGGCTGATGAGCTGGCCAGCAAGACAATCACCAGCGTCACCTGGGACTGGTCGAACTTCAACGCGCTGAAGAAGCACCTGGAAGCCAACAACACCAGCATCGAGCGCCTGCACTGAGCGGCGACACGCGATAGATAGGGAATCTCATGGACCGTAACAAGGCCCTGGACAAGATCAAGAAATGCCTGAGGCTGGCCACCAGTGCCAACCCCAACGAGGCGGCGGCCGCGATGCGGCAGGCGCAGGCGCTGATGAAGCAGCACGGCATCGGCCAGGCCGATGTGAGCATGGCCAATGTCATGGAGTGCACCGCCCTAGCCGGGTCGAAGAAAACCCCGGCGATGTGGGAAGCGCAGCTGGCCAACACCGTGTCGCGGGCCTACACCTGCAAGGTGCTGTTTGCTGGTGGCATTGGGCGCTGGAATTTCATCGGTGAAATGGCCGAAGTAGCCGGCTACACCATGACCGTGCTGCTGCGCCAGGTGCGCCAGGCGCGACGTGACTTCACGCTGAGCAAGCTGCAGCGTTGCAAACCAGCCACCAAGGTGCGCCGCGCCGATGTGTTCTGCGAGGCCTGGGTTCATGCCGTATATGACCAAGTGTCGACCTTCGCAGGCGCCGAGCTGTCCCCTGCCGTGGAGCAGTACCTGGCACACCATTACCCAGACCTGGTGCAGCAGAAGCCTCGGGACCGAAACGAAACCACCCGTCGCAAGGCAGGCGTACGAGCCATCAGCGATGCGATGCATGGCCTGTTAGCCGCAGCTGATGTGCGTCTCAACCATGGCATGACCACAGCGGCGCCTTTGGCACTGTCGCAGGTGGCCTCATGAACCGGCGCAACCAGCAACTGAGCAAGATCCACATCGCCAAGAAAGACCTCGGCCTCGATGACGACACCTACCGTGCCCTGCTGAGCCGGATCACCGGCCAGTCATCGGCCAAGGACTTGAGCCCGCTCCAGGTGGCCAAGGTGCTGCAGGAGTTCGAGCGACTGGGCTGGAAGGCAAAGCAAGGCCGAGACAAGCCCAAGCCCGCAGCGGACAAGGCGAAGTTGGTCGGCAAGATCGAGGCGCAGCTGGCTGAAGCCGGCCGGCCATGGGAGTACGGCGACGGCCTGGCCAAACGCCTGTACAAGGTGGAGCGGCTGGAGTGGCTCGACGCCAAGCAACTGAGCGGCGTGGTCGCGGCTCTGGCCAAGGACGCGAAACGAAACGGGAGAAGGCAATGAGCAATGGGGAGTTGTTTACAAGTGAGGACATCGACAAGCTAGACCCGGACCAGGTGTTAGCTCGCATGGAGGATCCATCGGTCCTGGCTCGTTGGGAGGGAACGCTGGTAGAGATGTCCAGCCTTGCCGAGAATAAGCTGCTTCAGTTGATGCCAGGAATGGCCGACGCCGTGCCGCAGATCGCCCGCGAGGTGGTCTATGCGATCTGCCAAACGATGGGCGGTGCTGTCGTTTACATACCCCGAGGCGATAAATTGCGCCGGGCGCTGAGAGATGGGGAGATCTTTCGAGGGTGGCGAGACCAGAACACCCGGCCCGATGCGCTGGCTCGAAAGTTTGATCTGTCCAGCCAGGCGGTTTATGACATCATTGCCCGCCAACGAGTCCTGCATCGAAAGCAGGAGCCCGACCTTTTCGGGTACGACGATGCCCCCAAGCGGTTGCACTGACCGCCACCTCCTCAAGCCCCGCTCTGCGGGGCTTGTTGCTTAAATGCCCCGGAAATACAGCCCCCTCCTCACGCGAGCGAATCTAGCCAGGTCCACACCAACTGGCAGATTCGATCATGTCCCAGCACGAAACTTCTTCAGCGGATTACGCACAGCGCGTCATTGACGAGCGCTGCGAGAAGACGCGCCAAAAGATGATCGATGACTGCCCGAGCGAGTGGCGAATTGACGTCATCGGGCGGGTCGCAATCCATCGCCGGCAAGTTGCGCAGGACGCCTGCAAGGGTGGCCTGCGCGGTCGGTCAACTCCCGCCAACCCTCCCAAGCCTGGTCGCTACATCCCACCGGCCCAGCGCCGTAACGAACCAGCGGCGGCCGCAAGTGCTATCGCCAATATCCGCAACGCCCTCAAAACCAACAAGGAGGTTCGTCCATGAACCAGCCTAGCGACCGCCCGCGTCTTCGGCGGCACTATCGAGCACCACGCTTGACCTTCTGGACCCTGATCACCATCGGCCTACTGGTCGCGCTCTACCTCATCGCCCCGACCAAGATCGCCGTCGTCCTTTACAAGGCGGCGCTGGTAACTGGTGGCGCCGTGCTGGCCTACTGGATCGACCGCGCCCTGTTCCCGTATGCCCGCCCCGACCAGGTCAAGTCAGTCCATCAGCCATGGGCCGGCATCCGCCGCGCCCTGATCGTGCTGGCCTGCGTCCTCGGCCTGACGTTGGGGCTCTGAACATGCGATACGGACGCCTACTGACACTGAGCGCGCTGCTGGCTCTGCCCGTGCTTGCAATCCTCGCTAACGTGCCCACGGCGCGAGCTGACATCCCGGCCGAGGCGCAGCAGTACCGCCGCGAGCTGACTCGCATCGCCCAGGCCGAGTGGGGGCTTGATGCCCCCGTGGCCACCTTCGCCGCTCAAGTGCACCAGGAGTCGCGCTGGCGGCTCAACGCGAAATCCCCTGTCGGTGCGCAAGGCTTGGGCCAGGTGATGCCCACGACCGCCGTGTGGCTTGCGGAACTGTTCCCCGACACCCTTGGCAATGTTCAGCCGTTCAACTCCACCTGGTCGCTCATGGCCCTGGTCAGCTACGACCGCTGGTTGGTTGACCGCATCAAGGGCCGCAACGCCTGCGAGCGCCACGCCATGGTGCTGTCCTCCTATAACGGCGGCCTTGGCTGGCTGATCCGCGACCGCAAGCTGGCATCGGCAAAGGGCGCCGATCCGCTGGCTTGGTTCGGCTCCATTGAGCGGTTCAACGCGGGCCGCTCTGCTGCCGCCTTCCGAGAGAACCGGGGCTATCCCCGGCTGATCCTCAAGACCTTTGAAGCTCAATACATCGCTGATGGCTGGGGCAATGGGGTGTGCTCATGAGCAGCATCAAACCGGTGCTCGTCTGGCTCCTGGTTCTTGCTGTCGCTGTCGGCGGCCTGACCCTGGTTTACAGCAATGGCTACGACCAGGGTTTCGCCTTGGCGAAAGCCAAAAGTGATGCGGCCCTGAGCGAGCAAACCACGGCGCATGAGGAGGAGCTGCGCCGCCTGGCTGAGTCCGCCGCCGCAAGCCTGAAGAAAGCCGCAGACGAGCTGATCGCATCCCAGGCATACGGCAACCAATTGGCGGCGGATCTGGTCGCCAAGCGGGACGAGCTGCGGGCCGTCACTGAAAAACTCAACGGAGAAATCCAGCGTGTCACGACCCTGTACCGCCGCGCCCTCGATGCGCAGCCTGAAGCGCTGCCTCCTGCTGTGTTCACTGTTGGCTTTGTCCGCGTGTGGAACAACGCCCTATTTGGCACCGCAACCGCAAGCTCAGCCGCAGTGCCTTCCACCGGCACCACCACCAGCGGAGCTGATGCGACTCCCTCCGGCCCCTCAGCCGCTGACGACCTGATCGCGGGAGTCACCCGCGCAGACCTCCTGGCCAACCAAATCCGCAACGGCGAGGGCTATGCCGCCTGCCGTGCCCAGCTAACGCAACTGATCGAATGGAATACACGCAATGGACGTAACTGATATCGCCACAGAAACGGAAGAGGCATTCCGCGAGCAGGCGCTGGCGGCGCGAGGCGCAGGCCGGGCGCACTACACCGGGCCTCGCATCACGCACTGCGAGTGCTGCGGCGACCAGATCCCCCCAGCACGCAGCGAGATCCTGCCAGGCGTTGAGCTGTGCGTGAGCTGCCAGGAAGACATCGAAAGGATGGGCGGCCGATGAGCACCATCGAGCTGCCGGTCTGGCAGCTAATCAGCATCGGCGTAGGCCTGGTGGGCGCAATGATGGCTCTCCTCAAGCTGCTGCTCGCCGCCATCGAGCGCCGCCTGGATCAGCGCTTTGCGCACATGGACGGCCGCTTCGAAGAGCTGGCCAAGGACTCCGACCGGCTGCGCCAGGTCGAGCTTGGCCTGGAGAAATTGCGCGGGGAAATGCCCCTGCACTACGTGCGCCGCGAAGACTGGGTGCGCAACCAAACCGTCATCGAGGCCAAGCTCGACGCTGTGGCTCTCAAACTTGAAAACGTGCAGCTCCGGGGAGCCCGTCCATGAACATTGATCCTGCCAAGACCCGCCGCGAGTCGATGCGCTGGCTCATCCTGCTGACCCTGAACACCAGTCGCCCAATTGACCCGCACGAAGCGGTAGTACTGTCGACGGTCCAGGGCATGTACCCCGACGCCACCGCGCTGGAGCTGCGTCGTGAGCTGGACTATCTGGCTGACCGTTCCCTGGTCACGATTGAGAAGTCGCCGGCCGGCCCATGGGCTGCTGGGCTTACCTCGCTAGGCGTCGATATCGCTGAGTACACCGTCGATTGCCGTCCAGGCATCGCCCGCCCAGTGAAGTATTGGTAATGCCGCCGCGTAGCAAAGTCGCCGCCCTGCCGCCGGAAGTGAAGTCCTGGCTGGATCAGTCGCTGGTGGAAAATAACTTCGGCGGATACGAGCAGCTGTCGGCGGAGCTGGAATTGCGTGGCTACTCCATTGGCAAGAGCGCGCTCCACCGCTACGGCAGCGAGTTTGAGGACAAGCTGGCCGCCCTGAAGATGTCCAGCGAGCAGGCGAAGGCCGTCGTCCAGGCTGCGCCCGATGACGAAGGGGCGGTCAACGAGGCGTTGATGCGCCTGGTGCAAGAGCACCTGTTCAAGCTGTTGATGGCTGCTGACGGCAAGATGGATCTGCCCAAGGTGGCCAAGGCCGTTGCCGAGCTGGGCCGGGCGTCTGTCGTCCAGGCGAAATGGAAGACCGAGATACGTGCCAGGGCGGAAGCCGCTGCCAACCAGGTCGAGAAGATCGCCAAGAAAGGCGGCCTCAGCGCCCAGACCGTGGACGAGATTCGCCGCGAGATCCTGGGGGTGGCGTCGTGAATGTGATCCATCAATGGAGCGACGAAGACGGCATGTGGATGGATGCCAACGAGCAGAGCCTGGTATCCGCCAGGGCTGCTGGCTGGAAGACCAGGACCGTTGTCGAACTTGCCGACGCGCCGCTGCCTGACTCGGTGCGCTGCTCGCTCATGAACCTCATCCGCGATGACGCCTACGCAGCATCGTTCCAGTCGCTCGGACAGTACCGGTCGGCGCTGCTCCGTGCGATCCGTGAGGATCAGGCGCGATGAGCCATACACTTTCCCCGCTTACTCAGGCGCTCAGGTCTGAAGGCATCGGCAGCACTCCCGTTGTGCTGCTGCCTTATCAGCAAAAATGGATCGGCATCCGGGCGCCGCTGAAGGTCGGCGAGAAGTCGCGGCGTATCGGCCTGACCTGGGCGGAGGCCGCTGATAACGTCCTGGTCGCAGCCGCTTCCAAGAGCGCCAAAGGACAAACCGTCTATTACCTGGGCTACAACCAGGACATGACGGTCGAGTACATCCAGGCCTGCGCGATGTGGGCGCGTGCCTTCGACTACGCGGCCGGCGAGATCGAAGAAGGCATCTGGCCGGACGAGGACAAAGAGAAGCACATCAAGACCTACACCATCGTGTTTCCCTCGGGGCACCGCATCGTGGCGCTCACCAGTCGGCCGAGCAACTTGCGGGGTCGTCAGGGCGTGGTGGTGATCGACGAAGCGGCGTTCCACCAGGATCTGGCCGAGCTGCTGAAGGCAGCGCTCGCCCTGCTGATCTGGGGTGGTGAAGTCCATGTGATCAGTACCCACGATGGCACCGAGAACGCTTTCAACGAGCTGATAGAAGAGATCCGCGCCGGTAAGCGTAAGGGGCATCTGTTCCGCTGCACCTTCAGCGAGGCGGTGGCCGAGGGCTTGTATCACCGGGTGTGTATGCGCCGTGGCATCCCTCACGTCCAGGAAGAAGAGGACGCTTGGGTCGCGGACGTTTACAGCTTCTACGGCGATGCGGCTACCGAAGAGCTGGACTGCGTGCCCAGCCAGGGCGGTGGCGCATACCTGTCGCTGGCCCTGGTCGAGAGTCGCACCAGCCGGGAGTCCCCGGTGCTGCGCCTCAAATACCCGCAGGGTTACGAGACGGCCCCGGAGCACCTGCGCCTGGCTGAGTCGCTGGAGTGGTGTGAGCGCGAGCTGCTGCCGCTGCTCAAGGACTTGCCAACCAATGTGCAGAGTTTCTATGGGATGGACTTCGCCCGCTCGGGTGACCTGTCCGTCTTCTGGCCGGTCCTCAAGGAGCAGGACCTGCGCAAGCGGACGCCCTTCGTGCTGGAGATGCGCAACGTGCCGTTCAAGCAGCAGGAGCAGATCCTGTTCTACATCGTTCGGCGCCTGCCCAACTTCCTCAAGGGCGCGCATGACGCCCGAGGCAACGGCCAGCAGATCGCCGAGTCTGCCGCTGTGGAGTTTGGATTCAACCGCATTGAGCAGGTCATGCTCACCGAGGGCTGGTATCGGGACAACATGCCGCCATTCAAGGCTGCGCTGGAAGACGACACCCTTTACGCCATCCCAGCCGACAAGGACGTTACCGGCGACATCCGCGCTTTCCGGGTGGTGAAAGGCGTAGCGCGCATCCCCGAGCAGCGCACCACGGAGAAAGGCGGCGATAAGCGCCACGGAGACGCAGGCGTTGCCCTGGTCCTGGCTGACTTCGCCAGCCGACAAGAAGTAGAAATTTTCGAATCCCACCGCGTCCAGCAGTCGGCCTCGCATGATCGTCAGGTCGTGCGCGGGGCCGGTTGGCGCTCTAAAGAAGGCATCTGGTAATGGCCCGTTCCCCTATCGTCGACCAGTACGGTCGCGCCATTGAATACGATCAACTGAGCGAGGAAGTTGCCGCCCCGCGCATTACCGGCGTGCGCCATGTTTGGCATCCGTCAGTGGCGGGCGGGCTCACCCCGGGGCGGCTTGCTGCCCTGCTGCAGGCCGCCGCCGAGGGTGATGCTCGCGATTACCTGACCCTCGCCGAGGAGATGGAAGAGCGAGACTTGCACTACGCCTCGGTGCTGGGCACTCGCAAGCTCGCTCTGGCTGGGCTGAATATCCGGGTGGAAGCAGCCACCGACGACGCCGAAGACATTCGCCGGGCCGATGCCCTGCGCGAGGTTGTCGAGTCGCCGGAGTTCGGGGAGGTGCAGACGGATCTGACCGACGCTCTGGGCAAGGGCTACTCGGTCGCGGAGATCATCTGGGATCGCAGCGGCAAGACTTGGACACCACAGCGCTTTGAATGGCGCGACCCGCGCTTCTTCGCTTTCGACCGGGAAACCGGGCAGGAGCTGCGCCTGCTCGATGACGCCGACATGGTCAATGGCGTCGCGCTGGCTCCGTACAAGTTCATCGTACACCGACCACGCCTGCGCACAGGGTTGCCGATCCGTGGCGGACTGGCTCGCCTGGCGGCAGTTGCGTACATGTGCAAGGCGTGGACATGGAAGGACTGGATGGGCTTTGCCGACATCTACGGCATCCCCATGCGCATTGGTCGCTACGGCCCGAACGCCAGTAAGGAAGATATCGGCGTGCTGCTGTCGGCGGTGGCCAACCTTGGAAGCGATGCCGCTGCTGTTATCCCAGACTCGATGCGCATCGACTTCAACCAGGCCGCCAACGTGGCTGGTGCAGGTGATTTCTTCAAGGGGTTGGCCGAGTGGTGGGATAAGCAGCTGTCAAAAGCCATCGTCGGCCAGACCATGAGCGCCGACGATGGGGCCAGCCTGGCTCAGGCCAAGGTCCACAATGAGGTGCGTCTGGACCTGCTGGAGGCCGACGCCAAGGCCGAGTCAAACACGCTAAACCGGATGTTCGTGCGGCCTTTCTGCGACTTGAATTTTGCACCAGGTCGTCGCTACCCACGGCTGATTATTGATGTGCCTCAGCCTGAAAACCTTGAGCTGCTCATCAAGGCAGTGCAAGCGTTCGTCCCGCTGGGAATGAAGATCGAGCAGTCGGTTATCCGCGACAAGTTCGGGATACCTGAGCCAGCGGAAGGAGCGGAAGTGCTCGGCGCACCTGCTCCAGCTGAGGGGCCGGTGGCCACCGCCCTTAACCGTGAGCGCCCAGCGGCAACGGCTGCGGCCCCGGACATCGTGGACAACCAGGTCGAAACGCTGGAGGCATCTGCCGCCGCGCCAATGGATGACCTGGTGGAGCCGATCAAGGAGCTGGTGGCTTCGGTTAGCAGCCTTGAGGAGCTGCGAGACCGGCTCATTGAGGTTTACCCGGCCATGAATGCCGTGCAGCTCGCCAACGCCATGGCTGACGGCATGGCCGCAGCGAGTATGGCCGGTCGTTTCGACGTACTGAGGGGGCTTTAAGCGGTTGGGATGGTTGGGCGCGGGTCGACCTGGTCGAGGTCTTCATTTGCCGCTTCTAATTCGTTCAGGGCCTCAGCCAAAGCAACATCAGCTGCCTGGTAGCAACCTTTATAAAGCTGCTCGGCTGTTTCTAGGGAGAAGCCGAGCGCTAGGAAGGATTCGATGATTTCGGATTTCAGCGCGTCTGTTTGTTGGAATGTGTGCTTGGCAACTGCGTGCTTCTCTCGTGCCGATTTGACTCTTGCTCTAGCGGCGATTACTCGACTGCTCATGATTAACCCCATTACGTTTCGATAGGAAAGCCCATGGCAGTATCCCACGGTTCGCTACCGTTCCAGGAACAGATTGACTACTTCAAGGGCAAGACCAACATGCCGTCCCGTGCCTGGACGGATGTCTATGCAGCCGAACATGACTGGGCGTTTGTTGTGGCCGGGGCGACGAAGCGCGACCTGCTGAGCGACATGCGCGGTGCCGTTGAGAAGGCGATAGCCACCGGGCGCACCCTGGAGCAGTTCCGTAAGGACTTCGACAAGATCGTTGGCCAACACGGCTGGGAGTACAACGGCGGCCGGGCTTGGCGAACGAAAACCATCTTCGAGACGAACCTGCGGCAGTCCTACAACGCCGGCCGGGAAGCGCAGATGGCTGACCCGGAGCTGCGCAAAGCTCGGCCGTACGGGCTTTATCGCCACGGCGATAGCTCACACCCGCGTCCCCAGCACTTGGCCTGGAATGGGACGGTGCTCCCGCTCGATGACGCCTGGTGGTCGACCCATACCCCGCAGAACGGCTGGGGATGCAAGTGCAAAAAGTTCATGGTCAGCGCTCGCGACGTTGAGCGCATGGGGCTTAAGGTTGGCCCAGCCCCGGTGGTCGAGTACGAAACCCGCATCGTCGGCGTCAACAGCCCCAATGGCCCACGCAGCGTCCGCGTGCCTCTAGGCATTGATCCTGGATTCGAGCGTGCGCCGGGCCAGTCGCGACTGTCATCTGCCGTGCCGGCACTGCGCGCACACGATCCACTGCCAGCACCTGGTGCGCGTCCAAGCCCGGTGCCAAGTGCCGGGTTGCCTAACCGCCGCGCTCCTGGTCCGCTCCCCGCACCCCGGCCGGCAGCGGCAAGTCGGGTGATGCCTGAAGGCCTGGACGAAGAGGAGTATGTCGGCCGGTTCCTGGGCGAGTTCGGCGCTACCGAGACTGCCCCGGCTGTGTTGCGCGACAAGGTGGGCGACAGCGTCGTGATCGGTCGAGGACTGTTCGCTGATGCCAAAGAGGGCGCGCTGAAGGTCGGCGGCCGTCATCTGCTGTTATTGGCAGATGCGCTGCAAGAACCGGACGAGGTGTGGGTCAGGCTCGAATGGCTGGCCGAGCAGAACAAGGCCGTGCTGCGCCGACGCTACATTACCCGCCTCGAACTGGATGGGGAGACAATGCCGGCGCTGGCAGTGTTTGAAGTCGGCGCGGATGGCTGGGACGGCGTCGCCACGCTTTCCCAAGCCAGCAGAGACCCTGAGTACCTGGAGCAGCTGCGCATTGGCGTGCGGGTCTACCGTCGCTTGGATGACGATTGATCCAAGGCGTCTACATATAGAAGGAGGTCGCCATGGCCGGCGCAATACTTGAAGTAGCATTTGACGCATCGGTGGTTGGGCGCGAGCTGGAACTGCTGATAGAGCGCCTGGGCTCGCTGCGGACGCCGCTCAACGACATTGCCGAATATCTGCACCTGTCCACTGATAGTCGAGTGCGCCGTCAGATTGCACCGGATGGCTCACCATGGGCACCGCTGTCGCCGCGCACCCTGGCCAGGAAGAAAGGCACCAAGATCCTGCGCGAGTCCGGGGCTCTGCTCGACACGCTTCGCCACCAGGTGAGTGATGACGGGCTCGACTTTGGCACCGACCGGCCCTACGGGGCCATTCACCAGGACGGCGGGAAGATCGAGCACGCTGCCAGATCTCAGCAGGTGTACTTCAAGGAGAAAGGTGGCGTTGTCGGCAACCGCTTCGTGAAGAAGAGCAAGTCCAACTTCTCCCAGTGGGTGACCCACGGGGCGAGATCTGTCGAAATGCCAGCCCGTCCCTACCTCGGATTGTCGAGCGAGGACGAGGCAGAGATTTTGGAGATCGTTGCTGGCTATTTGAAGGGTTAACCAGGTCTTCTAAAAACGCGCTCATTTGAGCCTTCTGGAGGGCCTAGGCGGTGCATCCGGTTGGGATTTGATCGGGAGCACCGTTAGATTACCGTTAGATTTGCTTCTGGCCCCATTCCCAACCTCTGACCGACACCGGGAAACATCGAAAGGCTGGAAAACCCGAAAAAATGACTCGCTCGCCTCGCATGGCGATGTAGCATTCTCCTCCCTCGCGCATTCCCCCTCAGCCGACCAAATCCTTGCGTCGAGCTTAAAAACACTCCCTCCCGCATGCCGCACACACTGGCGGCATGAAAACACTTCTCGCACTGAACACGGATCTTTCGGCGCTGCTCACTACTGAGGGCGAGGCGCCCGATTGGATCGAGCTGATTCCCACTGGCCCCGTCATCGAGGGTCGGGACAAGCGCACCTGGTTGTTCGACGACATGGCCCAGCAGTGGGTGCTTACCGCCTTCACCGGGCGCGGTATCGACATGGTGATCGACTGGGAGCACGCCACCGAGGTTGCAGCGCCGAAGGGCGAGGAAGCGCCTGCCGCTGGTTGGATTGATCGGCTTGAGCTACGCGACGGCGCCTTATGGGGCCATGTCGATTGGACACCCCGCGCCGGCGTCCAGGTCGCCGCCAAAGAGTACCGCTTTGTTTCCCCCGTATTCGACTACGACGACGCCTCCCGGCGAATTGTTCGCATGGTCAGCGTCGGCCTGACGAATAAGCCAAACCTGGTGCTAACCGCACTGAATCATGAACAAACAGAGACTTCCAAAATGCCAATCCCACTCGCGCTCCTGGTGTCCCTCGGGCTGGATGCCGCCGCAACTGATGAGCAAGCCGTAGCAGCGGTCACGCAGCTGAAAGCCACTGCCACTGCTCGCAACAACGAACAGCCAAGCCTGGACAAGTTTGTCCCGCGCGGCGACTACGACTTGGTCTTATCCCGTGCGACCAACGCCGAGCAGGCGCTGGAAACCCGTAAGGCCGAAGACCACAAGGCCGTGGTCGACACCGTGATCGATGCCGCTCTGAAGGCGGGCAAGATCACTCCAGCCACGGTCGACTACTACCGAGCCACCTGTTCGGAGCAAGCCGGCCTCGACCGTTTCCGCGACTTCGTGAAGGCCGCGCCGACTGTTGCTGATCCGTCTGGCCTGGGCGAGCGCCAGCCGGACGCTACCTCCAAAGCTCTGAATGCCGAGGAGAAGCACATCGCCAAGCTGATGGGCTTGAGCGAAGAAGACTTCCTCAAGGGCCGCGTAAGCGAATAAAGGACGCAATCACATGATCATTACTCCCCAAGCGCTGGCCGCACTCTTCACCTCTTTCCGCAGCGAGTATCAGCGTGCGTTCACTGACACGCCGACCGACTGGCAGCGCATCGCGACTGAAGTGCCTTCGACCAGCTCCAGCAACACCTACGGCTGGCTGGGTCAGTTCCCCTCGTTCCGTGAATGGGTCGGTGAGCGCGTGCTGCGTGACATGGCCAGCCACGCCTACACCATCACCAACAAGAAATTCGAGTCGTCGGTCAGCGTCCCGCGTGACGCCATCGAAGACGACGAAGTTGGTGTGTACGGCCCGCTGTTCCAGGAAATGGGCCGCGCTGCCAAGGCTCACCCGGACGAAATGGTATTCGCCCTGCTGAAAGCCGGCCTGACCACTGCCTGCTACGACGGCCAAAACTTCTTCGACACCGACCACCCGCTGTACCCGAACAGCGACGGCACCGGCACTGCGGTCTCCGTCAGTAACTATCAGGAAGGCACCGGCCCGGCCTGGTATCTGCTCGATGTCAGCCGTGCCATCAAGCCGATCATCTTCCAGAAGCGCCGCAATTACGATCTCAAGGCCATGACCAAGATCGATGACGAGAAGGTGTTCATGGAAGACGTATACCGCTACGGCGTCGACGCTCGCGTCAACACCGGCTTTGGCCTCTGGCAGTTCGCCTTCTGCTCGAAGGCTCCGCTCAATGCCGACAACTATGCAGCCGCACGTGCGGCCATGAAGGACTTCAAGGCCGATGGCGGTCGCCCGCTGGGCGTAAGCCCGGGCCTTCTGGTGGTGCCTTCCAGCCTGGAGGGTGCGGCACGCAAGCTGGTAATCAAGGACGCCGAAGGCGGTAACGAATGGGCCGGTAGCGCTGAAGTGCTGTCGCCGAGCTGGCTGGGGTAACGGGATATGGGAACCGTAATCAAAGCCAAGCGTGACAACTACCGCCGTGCTGGTCTGGCTCACTGCATCGCGGGCACTTTCCATCAGGACGGCGACCTTTCGGAGCAGCAACTGGCCATGCTGCGCAACGATCCGAATCTGCTCGTCGTTGAGGGTGTCCAGGAAGATGCCCTGCAGGTCGACCAGGTCAATGACGAACTGATCCAGGAAATGGGCGACACCATCGCCCAGCTGGAGCATGACCTGGGCAAGGCGCGCGCTGGCTTGAAGTCAGCTTGTGCCGACCTGATGGCAGCGCTCGAACGCCAGAAAGCGGCGCCCGGCCTGGTCGTGGAAGTAGTGAAGCTGCTGGAAGCAGCGGACCCGACGCAGGAGGGCGTGATCTGCATCAAGGCTGACAGCTTGGCCGCGCTAATTGCCGAACACCTTCAACCACAGCCACAGGCGCCGGAGGCGCAGGACGATGCAAACGGGTCAACGCTCAGCAATGCCGGCGGTGATGAGTCGTCGAACTCGGCGACGGTTCAGGCAGTGGCTACGGCAGATGCTGCTCCGCCAGCAACTGTGACCACCGAGGAGTCGCCTCGCAAGCGCGGTGCAGCAAAGCCAGGCCAGAAAGGGGCTGACTGATGAATCTCTCGCTGCCGAGCGCAATCGCGGTCATTACCCGCTTTGGCTCCAAGGAAATGGCGGAACTCGCAGTCCCGGCAACCAGCCGCCCGATTGAAGGTGAGCTGCTGGAAGCGGCGGCCAAGGGTGAGCCCCTGGACGACTGGGATGCCGAGGATGTGGCATCCGCTGTTGCAGCACTGGCACGGATCGCCGATGCCGCGACCCGCGCTCGCAGCGAGGTTCAGTTCTATCTGCGCTACCGGCTCCAGGGCGAGGACGCCCCGAGCTGGGTCGCCGATGACCTGCCCGAGCTGACCAGGTTCCACTTGTACGGGGAGAAGGCCAACGCCGATTCGGCTGTGCGCCTGCGCTACAAGGACATCATTAAGCGGCTGGAAAGCCTGGCCGCTGAGGACGAGAAGCGCGGCGCAGCAGAGGCCGGTCAGTCCGGCCTGCAGATCAGCCATCAGCCGCGGCTGTTCAGCCGCACCACGCTCCGGGGGCTGTGATGCTGGGCGAACTGGAGGACGCCATACAGGACCGGCTCGCGCAGCTGAAGGAACAGCTGCCGCGCCTGCACCTGGACAGCTACGGCGGAGAGCTGAGCGACCCGGATCTGCTGGTCGACCTGCTCAAGCTGACCCCGTCGGTGCTGATCACCACGCCAAAGGTAACGTTCCGCAAGGCCGGGCAGAACCGCCGATTTGCCGCTGCAGTGGTGTTCCGCCTGGTCATTTCCAGCACCTCGGTTCGGGGTGAGCGGGAAACCAGGCGGGGCACCGTGGCTCGCGATCCGGGCAGTTATTGGATCTGGGAGCAGTGCATGCACCTGCTGACCGGGTGGCAACACAAGGAAGGCGGCGCCCGCGTGGCGCCGACCGAGTTCGCCAACCTGGTCAACGGCAAGTTCCAGACCAGTCACCTCTCGGTGCTGGGCCAGAGCTTCGCCATCGAGCTGGATTGGATGATTCCCGAGTTTGAAGCCGGGACGCCAAACCTTGAGGGCATCGACATGGCTTTCCGGGTTCCAGCAGACAACCCAGGGGCCGTGGCTCACGACAAAGTTGAATTGGGGGACTTGTGATGCTTGTCACCGCTGCACCAGGTCATCGCGTGCCGATGGCTGAAGATCCACGGAAATACATCGAGGCCGCGCCGGCCGATTCGGTGGAAGTACCAGACAACTCCTACTACCAGCGTCGGCTCGCATCCGGCGAGCTGGTGAAAGCCAAACCGAGCGGTGCCAAACCAGCCGCTAAAAGGGGCGCGAAATGACCATCGAATTCGACACCATCCCGGCGAGCATCCGAAAGCCGGGCGTCTACATGGAGTTCAACACCAAGCTTGCGGTGCGAACTCTGCCGACCAACGCGCAGTACATTTGCTTGATCGTCCCACTGGGCACAGGCGCAACTGCTGCGCCCAATGTACCTGAGCAGGTCTACAGCGCCGATGAGGCGAAAGCCAAGTTCGGTGATGTCGCCCAGGAAATGGTGGCAGCTGCCATCGCGGCGAATCGCTACGTCGCCATCTCATGCGTCGGTGTCACCGTCGAGGGGCAGACCGAGCCAAGCATTGCGGCGGCGCTGGCATCGACCGCATTGGGCGGCTTCACCATCCTGGTTCCTGCCTGGTTCAGCGCAGCTGCCATGACGGCTCTGCGCACGCACATCAACACCTACACCGACTCCACCGAGCAGCAGTCGATCATCGGTGTTGGTGCAGTGACCACTACCCTGTCCGCCGCCACTACTCTGGCTGCAGACCTGAACTCGGGGGCGATCTGCCTCGCGGTCATGCCGGGCACTGCGTCGACCGCCCGCCAGGTCGCGGCAGCGTTCGCATCGGTCGTGGCGTTCGAGGAAGACCCTGCGCGCCCGCTCAACACCCTGGTCTTGACAGGTATCCAGGTGCCGCCGATTGCCAGCCGACTGGGCCGAACAGAGCAGGAAACCTGCTTGGCCAATGGCGTGACGCCGCTGGAGGTCGGGCCAGGTAACACCGTGCAGATCGTGCGGGCTGTGACCACCTACACCAAGTCGGCGGCCGGGGCCAATGATGTGTCGCTGCTCGATCTGACCACCATCCGCACTCTCTATTACGTCCGAGAGTCCAGCCGTGACCGCGTGCGCCTGCGCTTCCCGCGCGCCAAGTTGTCCGCCCGGACGCCGGCTGCGGTGCGCAGTGAACTTCTGGACGTGCTCAAGAAGCTGGAAGAGCTGGAGATCGTCGAGAATGTTGAAGAGAACGCTGATGCGCTCATCGTCGAGCGCTCAGCTCAAGACGTGAACCGACTCAACGCATCGATCCCGGTCGATGTCGTCAATGGCCTGCATGTGTTCGCCGGCCGCATCGACCTTCTTCTGTAACCGGAGCCACCATGTCCGATATTTACGTTGGCCAGATCGTCCTGTCGATCAACGGCACCGACTACGACATCAAGAGTCTCGACGACACCCTCAAGACCGGTCGCACCGTGGTCAAGACCATGAACCGCACCGGCCGGCCCAAGGGCACTGCGGCCGGCATGGAGGAGTACGACCTGCGCGTCTCGGTCGCCATCCCCAAGAGCGGCGAACCGAACTGGCGGGCGATGCTCGACGCCAAGATCACCATCGAGCCTCTGGACGGTGGCGGCAAGCGGAAGAGCTGGACGGGGGTTTCCCTTGTCGAGATGGGCAGCAAGTACCAGCTCGAAGGTGAAGCGACCCGCGATCTGACCCTGACCGCCCTCAAGTACTACGACGAGTAAACGCCATGTCCAAAATTGACCCGCGCTGGGACGGCCTGACCATCACCCGCGAACTGGGCATCGGCGTGTACTACGCCGGCCTGCGCCACAAAACCTTCACCCTGCGTGTCGCCATGAGCGGTGACTTGATCGCGGCACAGCAGGAGCACCCGACCGGACCGCTCCAGCTGGTGACGCTGGAAGTCTACCGGCAGCAACTGGTGGCCCTGGGCGAGATCCCGGCCGAGGCGTTGACCACCGAGCTGCTGCGCCAGGAGCTGGCCGAGTCCGACCTGGCGTTGATCGCCGATGCGGATGCCGACCTCGAAAAAAAGCTGTCGACGCCGAGCGCGGCGTCCACGACTGGCGAAGCATCGAGCACGCCCTCGTCCGACACGGCTACCGGCTAGACGAGATCAGGTGCATGACCCGGCCGGAGATTGATGCGCGCATCGGTCTCCTGGCTGGGCGTACCAAGGGCAAAAAGCGCTACGTGGCCAAGGGGAAGAAGAGATGACCGGCACCAAAGAGTTTCCATTGAGTGACAAAGAGGCGCAGATCCTGAGCGCCGCCTGGCAGTCCCGACGCGGTGCTGCGCTGCTGATTCCGGACGGGCCGGACGTGGAGTCCGCCTTCCAGGGCGATCTTATTGACGCGGCGCGCCGGGTCGGCGCCTTCCAGGATGCACCAGGACGTTACGGCTACGGCCTCAACGCGGCGGGATTCCCAGTCTTACGGTGGACGCGACAAGCTTGCGGCAGCAAGCCGCCCGTTTCCGGTGCCTCGCTTTCGATTGGTGTTCGTGGAATCGATCTGGAGACAAGTCCAGATGGAAGCGTTGTTGTAGCCAAGGCCCAGTAATGGGCCTTTCTTCTTTCTGAAAGGTGGAGTGAGCCGATGAGTTCGGATTTGCGTGTAGCGCTTCGCATCAATGCCTCGTCGGGGAACAGCCGGCGCGAGGTTCAGGCCCTTGAGCGCGACCTGCGCAACGCGGGAAAAAACGGCGCCAAGGCGCTTGCCGACGAGAGCGGCAAGGCCGGGACGGCGATCACCAAGGTAGGCAAGGACGGTGCCGCAAGCTACAAAATCATCCGCCAGGCCATGCGCGATGCCGCCACCCAGGGCTCCAACGTCTTTCGTCAGGGCGTCATCCAGACGCAGGGCGAACTCAAGCAGCTCGGCCAAGTCGGCAAGCAGGCCGCCAACCAGGCCAAGGCCGAACTGCAGCGAGCCGACCGCGAAGGCGTGGAGCCCCTGCGCCGCAGCGTCGAGCGGGCCGAGGGGAGCTTTCGCCGCTTGGCTCAGAATGGCGGGCGCAACCTGCGCATGCTGAAGGCCTTGGCGGCCGGCGTTCGTGGAGAATTCGACCGTCTGAAGGGACTGGGCAGCAGCGCTCAAGGGCAACTGGCCGGCCTCGGGCTGGGCTTCGGCGCGGCTTCGGGCCTGATCGGTAGTGCCAGCCTGGACCGCCAGTTGATCCGTACCCAGCAGACGGCCGGCATGACTGCCGCCGAGCGCGAGGAGTGGCGGGCCGAGGGCTTCAGGATCGCCAAGCAATACGGCCTGGGCCGTGAAGGCGTCGACAGCGGCTTCAACACGCTGATCGCCTCAGGCGTGAGCTACGGCGCGTCGAAAAAGACGGCCGACGCCATTGGCCAGGCCACGGCGGTGACGGGTGCCGACTCTGCCGTCCTGGGCAAGGCCGTGGTGGCTGGTGCCAGCGCTTTCAACATCGATCTCAACAAGGAAGGCGAGGCGCTCGCACTGCTGCAGAAGATGACCGTTGCTGGCCGCCTTGGTAACGCCGAGCTGGAGAACCTGGCCGACCTGTTCCCGAAGATCGGCGGTGCGGCACAGTCAGCAGGCATGTCCATTGCGCAGGCTCTGGCCTTCACCGAGACGCTGTCGACCGTGGAGATGCAGCCTGACCGCCTCGGCACGCTGGCCGAGTCGACGCTGCGGGTATTCAGCGTCCAGGCCTACCGCGACCAGGTCACCAAGTCCACGGGCGTGAAGTTCTTCGATGCCAAGGGCGCATCCCGCAATCCTGAGGACGTCATGAGCGACCTCAAGCGCAAGTATGACGGGATGACCACGGACCAGCAGCGCGCCAAGTTCCTGGGCGTAACCTTCAAAGGGATGGACCAGGACACGATCCGGGGCATGAAGATCATGCTCAGCGGTACGCGCCTCGGCACCTTCAAGGAACAGTCTGCCGAGATCGCCGAAGCCAAGCCGGTGTTTAACCAGGATCTGGCGGACAACCTCAACAGCGCCACGGGCGTCGGCGGCCGTATGCGGGCCACGCTCAGCCAGGCCATCGACCGGATGGCGAAGCCGATCAACAAGGGCTTTACCGAGTTCGGCAGTTACCTCCTGGACGACTTGAACCTGTCGGGCGAGCAGATGCTGGGCGCCGGTATCGCCACGGGCATCGGCGGCTACTACGCCGGGCGTGGTGCCAAAGCCGGTGCGGGCGCACTGATCAGTAAGCTGCTGGGCGGCCCGGAAACGCTGAAGAACGTGGCGGTCGGCAAGGTGCTCGAGGAGGCAGCCGGCGTTACCTCGGTGTTCGTCACCAACTGGCCACAGGGCGGCGGGTTGCCAGTCCCACTGGATGCGCCTGGTCGCTCCGACCCTAGCGGTAAGAACTGGGGTCGGTATGCCGCCTTCGGTTCCGCCGCGCTTTCCTTCGCAGTCCTGGGCGGCTCCTCTGATAACAGCGATGAGGCGCGCTTGCGTCACGCCCAGGGCAGCAAGCTGCTCACCGACAGCCAGAAGGCCTACCAGACGGCGTTCTATAGCAATCGCATGAGCCTGGCCAGCAGCAACCCGACCCAGTCCGATGATTGGGTATCACAGCAGGCGCAGCGGTTGGCTCACCAGCAAACGGGCCTGACCTCGAACGGCATGTCTGTGGCGGGCGGCGCTGCCTGGGCCGATGGCGTTGCCGGCCGGGCCGTAGATGCGGCGACCTCCAAGCTGTCGGCGCTGCTGGATAAGCCGCTGATCGTCGAGGTGCGCTCTGACACTGATTACATCCATGCCCAGGTTGAGCGCCGGGCAGACCTTCAAGTACGACGGGGGCAGCAATGAGCTGGGAAGATGACCTGCTGGACTGCTCCTATCGGGGTATCCCGATGGAGATCATGGATGAGGACCTGGAGGCGCAGCGCTCCCTCTCTCAGCATGGGGTGCCGTATAAAGACGGCGAGGATGTCGAAGACCTTGGCCGGGACGCGCGGATCTTCAACATGCGTGCGGTGGTGTTCGGCCCCAACTACCTGTTTGAGCTGAAGATGATCCTGGGCGCGCTGGACACCATCGGACCGGGTGAGCTGGTCCACCCGATCTATGGCAGTGTCAACGTGGTCAGCGCCGGCTACAAGGTCAGCCATCGCGCAGAGCGTCCCGACTATGCCGAGGTCGCACTTCGCTTCCTGGAGAAATCGGAGACATACACGTTCTTCCAGCGTGACCTGATCTGGACCGACACAGGCTCTGCCTATGTTGAGGATGAGCGGACCTGGCAGGACGGTGTCTTCGACCTGATCGGCCGGGTTGACTCCCTGGTCGCTGAGGTCCAGGGCTGGATCGGGGGCGGTTGGACCGGGCTCATGGAGAAGGCACTAGGCCTGCCCGGCATCACCCTGCGTCTGCAGCAGATGCGCTCGCAAATCCTCGGCGTAGTCTCCGGGGTGCAGTCGATGGCCAAGAGCACCGGGTCGGCCTTCGATCCGATCACCGATCTTTTCAGGACGCCCACAGAGATCCGCTCGTCTGTCGAAGCCTCGACCCCGAGCACTTCAAGCGACCTGCTCAGCCGGACGGGTCTGCCCTCCACTGTGCCGGGCGCCGATGCGCTGCCGGCTTCGGTAGCACGGATCGGGAGTGCCTTCCTGGTCGCGGCCCGCCAGGGCGATGAGCCGGACGATTCGGAGCTGCCCTCGGGGATGCCTGACGACCCGGTCGAGGCCGTTGCGTTCGGCCTGGTCACACTGGTGGTGACTGAGCTTGCCTTGAGCTATTCGAGCGCCATCGGCGTCGCCATCGAGAACGACGCGGACGATTTGGCACTCAGTCCGGGTGAGCTGGAGCGGTTGGCCAACTTGGCGCGCAGCCTCCTTCAGGCTGCCATTCTGCTGCATCGCCGGCTCTTCGAGATCGAGGATGCCTTGCCGGTGATCGAGGGACTGCGGACCACGGCGGCGCTCATCCAGGCGCGGGCCCGCCAGCTGGTCCTGCAACGGCCGCCCCTCATCACTCGTAGCGTCGATTCGGCGGCCAGCCTGCGCCTCCTGGCTCATCGCTGGTACGGCGACAACAGCCGTGCGGATGAGCTGCTGCGGCTCAATCCCGAACTTCGCTCCCCCTATAACCTCGCCACAGGAACGCTGATCCGTGCCTACGCAAAGTGATGACACTATCCGCCTGTCCATAGGCGGCATGATCCATGAGACCTGGGATGGCTGGTCGGTGGAGTCGGACCTTCTGACCCCGGCCGACGGGTTCGAGCTGGAGCTGTTCACTCGGGACACAAAGCAACTGCCCTCTGTCCTGGTCGAGGGTGCTAGTTGCGAACTGACCCTCGGTCGGGATCGGGTGTTGACCGGCCAACTGGATGAGATCGAGCACGACATATCGAAGCGCGGCATCAACATCCGCGTGACCGGCCGGGACAAGGCGGCGGTCCTGGTGGACTGCTCCACGCCCTTTGTCTCGATGCGTGAGGCCACCTTGAGCCAAGTTCTCAAGGAAGTGGTCGCTCCGCTGGGCATCACCCGCGTCGAGGTCCGGGCCGCCGCCAAGCCCATCAGGCGCCGCATCCAGATCGAGCCTGGTCAATCGGCCTGGGAGGCACTGCTGCAGGTGGCCGAGGCCAATGGCCTGTGGCCGTGGGTCGAGCCGGATGGGCTCCTGGTTGTGGGCGGCCCGGACTACACGTCCACGCCAGTCGGGGAATTGATCCTGCGGGTGGATGGTGGCCAGGACAACAACGTCGAGCGGCTGTCGGTTCGGCGGTCCATCGCTGGGCGATTCAGCCAGGTGACGGTCCTCGGGCAGCACGGCCAGTACGATAACGACGGTCACGATACGTCCAGGTCGCACCTTCGCTCGGTCGTCAAGGACGATACCTTGGCCCGTCGTGGCATCTTCCGGCCGAAGATCGTGATCGACAGCTCAAGCGAAAGCCAGGACATGGCCACCACCAGGGCGAGGAAGGTGCTGTCCGACAGCCGCCTTGAGGGGTTCGAGATCCGGGCCATCGTGAAGGGGCATCGAGCAGGCAACGGCGCGGTTTGGAAGCCTGGCCAGCGCGTCATCGTGCGCAGCGAGCCGCATGCCCTGGACGGCACCTATTTCATCATGTCCCGTACGCTGCGCCTGACCAAGAGCCAGGGCGCTATCACCGAGCTGAGGCTTCGTGAGGACAAGATGTGGGTGCTCGATGGCAACCCGGTTAAGAAGCACAAGGGCAAGAAGACCGCCGCCGATGCGGCATTCATTCAGATGGTGAAGGCACTGTAATGTCGACCATACCTCAGCTGGTTAGCCAGCAAGTTGCTCGGGCCATGCGCGGCGTGCGCCAGGCCTTTCGGGCGGTCAGTACGCGAAACAGCTACGGGCCAAACATCGGTGTTGAGATGGAGGGGCTCGGTGGGGAGTCGGTCACGGGCGAGCTGTTACAGCACTACGGCTTCACCTCGGGGCCGCTGGCCGGGGCTGAGTACGTCGCCATTCCCATTGGAGGCAACAGCAACCATGTAGTTGTGGTTGCCTCAGAAGACGCCCGCTATCGGCTGAAGATCAAGGATGGCGAGGTAGGCATCTACACCGACGAGGGCGATTACATCCACCTCAAGCGGGGGCGCCTGATCGAGGTCGTCACCGATACGATGGTCGTCAAGGCGAGCACCAAGGTGAGGTTTGAAACCCCGGTCATCGAGGCTACTGGACAGGTCCAGGCCGACGACAACATCCAGTCGGCCAAGGAAGTGATCGACCAGGTGCGCAGCATGCAAGCCGACCGCGAGCTCTACAACTCACACCAACACGGCAGCAGCCCACAGCCATCCCCGCAGCAGTAGCCCGCCCCTGTTTCTGGTCCATGAAAGCTGTCATGGGCCAGAAATACCTGAGTCCGCGCACGCGAGGCAACCTGCCTCGCTATGGACGCAAGCATAAACCCCACTACAGGCGACTTGACTGGTCAGCGCATCGCGACGCTGGCCAACGCCGTTTATCTCCGACTGATGACTCCGCTCGGCAGCTACTGGGCCGACCCCGAGTTGGGCTCCCGGCTGCATGAACTCAAGCGCGAGAAGGACAAGTCGCGTGTCGGTTCGCTCGCCATCCAGTACGCCAAGCACGCCCTCCAGGGGCTGATTGACGATGGGCGGGCCAACTCGGTGGAGGTCACTGCTGAACAACCGCACAACGGCTGGTTGCGCTTGCTGGTCGAGGTGTATGCCCCTGCCGGCCGCCAGACCTTTGAGCACCTGGTGAGAGTGATCTGATGCCTTATGTAGCCCCAACCTTCGACGCCATCCGTTCCCGCGCCTTGCGGGACATCCGTGCCCTGTTGCCAGATGCAGACATCACCAGTGATAGCGATAACCATGTCCGTGCCAGCTCCGTGTCGGCAATCGCAGAGGGCATCCATCAGCAAGCCTCGTGGACCGCCCGCCAGATTTTCCCCGATACAGCTGACTTCGAGGAGCTGAAGAAGCACGCGGCCTCGCGGGATGTCTATCAGAAGTCGGCGACCACGGCAGGGGCTGGCGTTTCGCTCACCGGCACGGCCGGTAGGGTCGTATCCGCAGCCTCCCAGATCCGGCACATCGCAACGGGCACGATGCTGGTCACCACTGCTGACGTAACGATCGGCAGCAGCGGGACGGCTGTCGTCCAGGCGGCGACGGTGGACACCGGGGCTTCGCTCAACGGCTTGGAAGGCGCGGCCGTGCTCGTCAGCCCTCCGCTCGGGGTCGACGCCGCATGCGTGCTGGGCGAAACCAAGGGCGGCACCGACGACGAGTCAGCGGAAAGCCTGCTGGCACGCTACCTTGATGTGCTGCGCAACCCGCCGAGCGGCGGTAACCAGGCCGACTACCGGCGGTGGGCGTTGTCCGTCGACGGTGTCTCAACTGTCCTGGTGCTGCCAAAGCGCCGTGGCGGCAACACCGTCGACCTGGTCATCACTTCGGCGGGCGGGCCTTCGTCTGAGGCGATCATTGCCGCCTGCCAAGCTTATGTGGACTCGGTGGCCCCGGCCGGAGCCGATGTGTGGGTGTTCACTCCGCAGGTGGTCTATGCGGACCTGGTCGTCGCGTTGAAGCTGGCGACGGGCTACACGCTCGACGCGATGCAAGCGCCTGTGCAGACGGCGGCGGCCAGTGTAGTGGCGCCTTTGGCCCCATTGGAGCCGCTCTACCTGCAGAAGCTCGGCGCAGCGATCAGCGGCGTTGCCGGTGTGGTCGACCTGAACCTGGTCAGCCCCGTAGCCAATGTCTCGGCAGACATCGCTCCCGCAGTGGGCTGGGTGCGGTTGGGCTCTGTTCAGCTGGTGCCGCTGGCATGAAAGAGTCCTTGATCGAGCAGCTGCAGGCGCTGCTACCGCCCGTCTCATATGACCCCAATGGATCGCGCAATTACGCCCAGCTTAGCGCTGAGGCGGGCGCTCTGTATGAGGCCGTCCAGAAACTTGATGGTGTTGAGTCGGCCATCTTCCCGTCCTCCTCTGGCGAATACATCGCCGATTGGGAGCGGGTGTATGCACTGACCGCTGCCTCTGGTGCTTCGCAAGAGGAGCGCATAGCGGCTGTTGAGGCCGCAATGGCTGACCTCGGCGGCCAGTCCATCCCTTATTTCGTTGCCATTGCCAAGCGCCTGGGCGTCGCGGCCACCGTCGATGTGAATCGGCCGGCGCTGACCCAGATCGCCGTGGTGGAAGACCCTGCGCCCGATGGCGATGCACTTACTGAGTGGCGAGTTAATGCGCCTCTCTCGGCGTATCGGACGGCCGCACTTGAAGCTCTGCTTCAAGTTCGCAGGCCAGCAAATACCGAAGTAACCGTCGGCTACGGCAAGGCGATAGCCGAGAGCTTGTCGGCAAGTTCAGACCGACTTTTCAATTCTGCTCATTATGTAATACCGGAGGCCATAAATGGCTGAAACACCCGTCTCCGCGATGGAGGGTTACGCAGCACTGCTTGACGCTGCCTCGCGCCGCTCTGACTTGGCTGCTGCCCTTCTGCACCTCTATGTGAATGGAGGTGTGGACACTGATGTGCTTACGGAATCGGGGCCTGTAGCCTCTATTGCCAAACAAGCAGACCACTACGCGCAGTTGCTTCCTAACGCTGCGGCCGACCTCAGTAAGTTAGTTGCGAATGGCCGAGTATGGGCAAAGATTTCCGACGCAGTTCTTGAAGTTGCCGATGGGGCTCAGTTTTGGGTTGCCCAGGCTGCGCCGCTCACCGGCCAAGACCTTTACCGCCGAGTTGGGGCTTCTGCCACATTTGAGGGGGTCAGTATTGCGGGTGCAGCCGATGTCGCCGCTGTGAACTCGCGTCTGATTGCCACAGGTATTACGAAAGTTCCAAAAGGGCCACTGCGTAATATGTGGGCGCTGCAAGCGGGGCTCAGGATGCCGCTGCGTGTTGATGATTTCGGCAATACGCAACTCCGCGTGGGTGTGGATGAAATGGTGCGTAAGCTTCCATCCTCTCCATCCAGTGCGAAGTCGTTCGGGGATGCCGGACTTGTAGTTGGGGGGCGCCTACTTGCCAACCCAGCGAATATCGCTCGCGCCTTGAAGCGTCCACGTGGGCCATCGTTGCATGACGCTCTGATCATTACTGCGGGACCGACCGTTGTTTCGCGTATCGGTGATAAAACCGAGTCCAAGCGTTTGGACGATATCGTATCGACTGTCGTTCAGGATCAGCTTTCGGCGAAACAAGTACGGGCATGGGATGACCTGTCTTGGATTTCCCGTGAAGTATCAGGTCGAATTCAAGTGCATGAAAGCCAGACTTGGCGTGACTTGTTCCCAGCTGCCGATGGCTTTACTGACGCATCCCCTATTGCCACTGGCAGTACAGTCCGCTTTTTGAGCGACCGCACTACCGGTGCAGGCGGTGCGCTTACTCCCCATGCCAAACTCAAGTCGGGCGAACTCATCGCGGAGGCGCCGGTATTGTGGCATCGACAAGGCACAGGGCAATCCCTGTCGCTGGGAAGTCGTGGCTTCATGATTGGCCCTGATGGCAAGCCGTTGTTTGAGCAAGGCGTATATGGCGAGGTGTTTAGCAAGTTGCCATCGCCATTTAAAACGCGCTGCTTGAGTTTCAAGGGTTATGGGCCGCGTGTGTATTCCGGTGGTTCCCCTGTTGCTGTAAGTGCGCTGACGGACTTTGAGCCGCTGCGCGAGCGATTCGAAGGTGGCCTGCTGGGTGAAACACCTATGTCCGGTTTCTCCAATGGCATGAACCGCTATTTGAACGAGCGCGGCACTGGCATGCGTTATCTGTGCTCTATTGCTGGCATCGGTGGCACTGCCTATGCCGGTTTGAAGAAAGGCACTTCCACTTTCACCAGCCTGGTCAACATGATGACCGCTGCGCGCCAACAGGCCATCGCTCGCGGCATGATTTACCGAGTTGGGCCGCTGAGTATCACTCATGGCGAATCGGAGCCAGAAACCACCTCGCAGGAGACTTACGCGGGTTATATGCGTGAGTGGCTGAATGACTACCAGGCTGCTGCCAAAGCATTGGATGCGAGCATGCCGCAACCTTGGTGCTATTTGTCTCAGATGAACCGTGGTCCTGGCTACATGAGTTTCGTGACCTTGGCCCAGTTGCAAATGCATGAAACAGATCCTCAGTTCGTGCTGGTAACCCCTAAGTATCACTTCCGTTACCACGATACTTGGCACCCATACGCAGAAGCCTATTTCAAAGTGGGCGAGTACGAATGTCGGGTCGAGCGATTCCGCCTTCGCGGACAGAAGTTTGACTGCTTGCGCCCTGTGTCCGTCGTGTGTAGCGGCTCCACTCTTACTGTGACCTTCAGCAACACCCCGGCTGGCGATGAATTGACCGCAGGGCCTGTTGGCGCTTTGCAGATCAATCCGCTGTCCACAAACCCCGGTAACTACGGGTTCGCCCTGACGGACACCACGGTGTCCATCACTGCGGTGACGCTGCTCGGGACTGGCAACCAGGTCCAGCTCACTTTGAGTGGGGCGCCCGCTGCAGGTTCGGCTTTGAACTATGCGTTGGCGAACTCGGTGTACAGCCGAGGCTGCATCAGTGACACAGACACTCGGGATATCTCGGCATTCGATGGACAGCCGCTGAATAACTGGCTTGTCGCCTTCAGTAAAGCAATCACTTTCAACTAAGGAAAAGATCATGACTGTACGCCAAATCATTCAACTCGCTGGCTCCCTCGATATTCCAGGCTTGCCGCAACTTGATGTCTCTTCGCGGGAGATCGAGATTGCCAACTTGGCTTCGTTGAAGCTTTGGGGTGCCACGGCGAAGTGGGGCATCAGTAACGATGACCTGGGCCTTGAGGATCGCGTTACCGCCAATAAGATCCCGCTGAACGGCTCGCCGCCCTCTACCCGACTGGAGAACGCTTTCGACGGTAAGCCGGCCTTGTTGTTGGGCACCGCCGCTGCAGTAGTCCGTGATACCACTTTCGATACTACCGGCTCATTTACCGTCGCTTTCAATCAATGCCCGGTCGCCGACGATCTTTCGGCGGTGGGCGCTAGCAGTGCAGCACTACCGGGCACGGGTCAGAGTTATTGGTTCATCTCGACCGCTGGTGGCAAGTTCCGCATTGGTACTTCCAATCTGTTCACCCAGTTCACCGACTACACCGGGCCGGTGCCAAGCAAAACCGCGTGGCTGCGCATGATGCTCAAGTACGACCGTGCTGCGGGCACCATGACGCTGTATGTCAACGGTGTTCAGCAGGTGAAGTTGACCAACGACGCGCTCAAGACCCTCAGTCTGGCTCCTGGCGTGTGCCTGGGCGGCATTGTCACCACCAGCTCAACGCCGGGCACTGCGTCGTGCTACATGCGTTCGCCTATGGCCTTCAACAGCGCGCTCACCGACGGCGAGCTGGCACTGGTCGATAAGTATCTGGCTGAAACTTACTACTGAGAGGTGGGCTGATGGATCGCGTATCTGCGTGGACCACGTTGTGCACGCCCGAAGGGCTCTTCCGGTGGGGCTCGCAGGCCGGAGGCGTGCCGGCCACCCCACTGGTCGCGGGTTGGCTGAACATGCTTCAGGAGGAGCTGGTGGCGGTCGTGATGGCCTACCAGGGTTCACTTAACCCTGAGGACTCGCAGCAGCTCCTGAAGTCCCTGCGGGCGATGGTGGCCAACTTTGCGACCAAGGCCACTACCTTGGCCGGCTACGGGATTCTTGACGCTTACACCAAGGCTCAGGCCGACATGCTGCTATCGCAGAAGGCGAACAACGCCATTACGCTCGGTGGGTATGGCATCGGTGATGCCTACACCAAGGCCGAGGTGGATCATTTGCTGACCTTCAGGGCAGCAGTTGCCAACACGCTGGCGGGCTACGGCATTCTTGACGCTTACACCAGAGCTGAAGTGGATGCCGGGCTTGCCGCGAAGCAGAACAAGAACACCGCACTCATGGCGGCTACGGGGTGGAAGCTGGATTCTGCCACTGGCTTGCTGGAGCAGTGGGGCTCAGGTAGCGCAGGGCCAGACGCTACGACCGCTGCGATTGACTTCCCACGACCGTTTGCCGAGGTCTACAGCTGCTTCGGCAACAAGACCTCGCCGAACGCCACCGATGGAGACGGCAACTCGGCCGGCGCTTTCGCCATCAGCAACACCCAGTACAAGCTGTTCAACGACACCGCAAACTTCGCCGCCGCTATCCAATGGCGGGCCCTTGGGAAGGCTCCGGGCTACTGACGCTACCCCAGATGCCAAAGAGGCCGCTCAACTCTGAGCGGCCTCTGCGCGTCTGCGGTGCCAAATCCGTTGCATGGCGGTGCCAAATCCGCCGCGCGCCTACAAGGGATTGTCGGCTCTTGGGACTTGCACCTTCACTGCGGGAGCGGGCAGGCCCGCTCCCACAGGAAATGAAGTCCGCTTTTGCTAGCGGGCGTTGGCCAATGCCAAGCAGTTGTCCAGCATCCGGTTGGAGAACCCCCACTCGTTGTCATACCAGGCCAGCACCTTGAGCATGCGCCCGTTGGCGCGGGTATGGTTGGCATCGAAGATCGACGACAGCGGGTTATGGTTGAAGTCGCACGACACCAGCGGCAGGGCGTTGTAGCCGAGTACCTTGGAGTGCCGGCTGGCTTCGAGGAACAGCTGGTTGACCTGCTCGGCGGTGGCCTCGCGCTTGAGGTTGACGGTCAGGTCGACCAGCGACACGTTGATCACCGGCACCCTCACGGCCATGCCGGTGAGCTTGCCGGCCAGTTCCGGCAGCACCAGGCCCACGGCCTCGGCGGCGCCGGTCTTGCTCGGGATCATCGACTGGGTGGCCGAGCGGGCGCGGTACGGGTCGCTGTGATAGACGTCGGTCAGCACCTGATCGTTGGTGTAGGCGTGGATGGTGGTCATCAGCCCCTGTTCGATGCCGAACTCGCGGTGCAGCACCTGGGCGATCGGCGCCAGGCAGTTGGTGGTGCACGAGGCATTGGAGATTACCTGGTGCGATGCCCGCAGGATATCGTGGTTGACCCCGTACACCACGGTGGCATCGACGCCCTTGCCCGGCGCCGAGACGATCACCTTGCCGGCGCCCGCAGCCAGGTGCGCGGCGGCCTTGGCACGGTCGGTGAACAGCCCGGTGCATTCGAACACCACGTCGATCGCTTCGGCCTTCCACGGCAGTTCGGCCGGGTTGCGGATGGCGCTGACCGCGATACGGTCACCATTGACCGTCAGGCTTTCATGGTCGGCCTCGACCAGCGCATCGAATGTGCCGTGGACGCTGTCATATTTGAGCAGGTGGGCGTTCATTGTGCTGTCACCCAGGTCGTTGATGGCGACGACCTGCAGGTCCTGGCGGTAGCCTTGGGTATACAGTGCGCGCAGGACATTGCGCCCGATGCGGCCGAATCCATTGATGGCGATACGTAGGGTCATGGCAGTACCTCTGGCGGTCCGAGTGAAACCTGTGGCAAAAAGGCGCTTCACTGAAACGGTTTTGTTGTTGGAATTACAAGATTATTCACTGAGCGATAGAAAACAAGCCTTTTTGATGGCAGTATTTTGTTTAAACATACAACGAGTGGTTGGGCGAAGTGCCTCCCCCGATATCGTGAGCCCCTCTACCTTGAGCCTAGGCCGCAATCGTTTGGAGGGGAAATGCCCGGTAAACCGCCCTTACAATTAGCCTGGAGTCCAGTACATGCATCCGCGCATCCTTGAGGTCACCCAGCGGCTGATCGAACGCAGCCGAGCCACCCGCGAACGCTACCTGCAGCTGATTCGTGGCGCGGCCAGTGACGGGCCCATGCGTGCCAGCCTGCAGTGCGCCAACTTCGCCCATGGCGTGGCCGGTTGCGGTGCCGAGGACAAGCAGACCCTGCGGTTGATGAACGCGGCCAACGTCGCCATCGTCTCGTCTTATAACGACATGCTCTCGGCGCACCAGCCGTACCTGCATTTCCCTGACCAGATCAAGCAGGCCCTGCGCGAGGTCGGCTCGGTCGGCCAGTTCGCCGGTGGCGTGCCGGCCATGTGCGACGGTGTGACTCAAGGCGAGCCAGGTATGGAGCTGGCCATTGCCAGCCGCGAAGTGATCGCCATGTCCACTGCGGTAGCGCTGTCGCACAACATGTTCGACGCTGCGCTGATGCTCGGCATCTGCGACAAGATCGTCCCCGGCCTGATGATGGGGGCGCTGCGCTTCGGCCACCTGCCGACCATCTTCGTGCCGGGCGGGCCGATGGTTTCCGGCATTTCCAACAAGCAGAAGGCCGACGTGCGCCAGCGCTATGCCGAAGGCAAGGCCAGCCGTGAGGAGCTGCTGGAATCGGAAATGAAGTCCTACCACAGCCCCGGCACCTGTACCTTCTATGGCACCGCCAACACCAACCAGCTGGTGATGGAAGTCATGGGCCTGCACCTGCCAGGCGCCTCGTTCGTCAACCCGTACACCCCGCTGCGCGATGCCCTGACCGCCGAGGCGGCGCAGCAGGTCACGCGCATGACCAAGGCCAGTGGCAGCTTCATGCCGCTGGGCGAGATCGTCGACGAGAAAGCGCTGGTCAACTCCATCGTGGCCTTGCACGCCACCGGCGGCTCGACCAACCACACCCTGCACATCCCGGCGATTGCCCAGGCGGCCGGCATCCAGCTGACCTGGCAGGACATGGCCGACCTGTCCGAGGTGGTGCCGACCCTGTCCCACGTCTACCCCAACGGCAAGGCCGACATCAACCACTTCCAGGCCGCTGGCGGCATGGCCTTCCTGATCCGCGAACTGCTCGATGCCGGCCTGCTGCACGAAGACGTCAACACCGTGGCTGGCCACGGCCTGCGCCGCTACACCCAGGAACCGTTCCTCGACAACGGCAAGCTGGTGTGGCGCGAAGGGCCGCAGCAGAGCCTGGACGAGAGCATCCTGCGCCCGGTGGCACGGCCGTTCTCGGCCGAGGGTGGCCTGCGGGTGATGGAAGGCAACCTGGGCCGTGGCGTGATGAAGGTTTCTGCAGTAGCGCCTGAGCATCGGGTGGTCGAAGCGCCGGCACGGGTGTTCCATGACCAGCAGTCGCTGGCCGATGCCTTCAAGGCAGGTGAGCTGGAGTGCGATTTCGTTGCCGTGGTGCGCTTCCAGGGCCCGCGCTGCAACGGCATGCCCGAGCTGCACAAGCTGACGCCGTTCCTCGGCGTGCTGCAGGACCGTGGCTACAAGGTTGCGCTGGTGACCGACGGTCGCATGTCGGGCGCCTCGGGCAAGATCCCGGCGGCCATCCACGTCTGCCCCGAAGCGTTCGACGGTGGCCCGCTGGCACGCGTGCGCGATGGTGATATCGTGCGGGTCGATGGCGTCGAAGGCACGCTGCGGGTGATGGTGTCGGCCGAGGAGTTGGCCAGCCGTGACCTGCCGCCCGCGCCCCAGGGCAACGACCTGGGCTGCGGACGTGAGCTGTTCGGCTTCATGCGCATGGCGTTCAGCCCGGCAGAGCAGGGCGCGAGCGCCTTCACCTCGGCCCTGGAGAACCTCAAATGAAGGACCTGCTGGTTGGCGACATCGGTGGCACCAATGCCCGCTTTGCGTTGTGGCGTGACAACCAGCTGTACCAGGTGAAGGTCTTTGCCACGGCGGACTACACCAGCCCGGAGCAGGCCATCGAGGCTTACCTGCAAGGCCACGGCATTGCCCGTGGCGGCCTCGCGGCGGTGTGCCTGGCGGTGGCCGGGCCGGTGGATGGCGATGAGTTCCGCTTCACCAACAACCACTGGCGTCTTAGTCACGAGGCGTTCTGCCAGACCTTGCAGGTCGAGCGGCTGCTGCTGATCAACGACTTTTCTGCCCAGGCCCTGGGCATGACCCGCCTGCAACCTGGTGAGTACCGTGAGGTCTGCCCAGGCAAGGCGGATCCGGCGCGGCCCGCGCTGGTTATTGGCCCGGGCACTGGCCTGGGCGTCGGCAGCCTGTTGCGCTTGGGCGAGCAGCACTGGCAGGCGCTGCCGGGTGAAGGCGGGCATGTCGACCTGCCGGTGGGCAATGCCCGCGAGGCGGCGATCCATCAGCAGATGCACAGCCAGATAGGCCACGTCAGCGCCGAGACCGTATTGAGCGGCGGTGGCCTGGTGCGCTTGTATCAGGCCTTGTGCGCGCTGGATGGCGACACGCCCCGACACACAACGCCTGCGCAGATCACCGATGCGGCGCTGGGCGGCGAGCCACGGGCGCTGGCGGTGATCGAGCAGTTCTGCCGCTTCCTCGGGCGCGTGGCCGGTAACAATGTGCTGACCCTGGGCGCGCGCGGTGGGGTCTATATTGTCGGCGGCGTGATCCCGCGCTTTGCCGAGCTGTTCCTGCGCAGCGGATTTGCCGCCAGCTTTGCCGACAAAGGCTGCATGAGTGGTTACTTCGCGGGTGTGCCGGTGTGGCTGGTGACTGCGGAATTTTCTGGACTGCTGGGGGCAGGGGTGGCATTACAGCAATCATTGGATCACTGACGGGGGCCGCTTTGCGTCCCCAATAGCAGGCGACGAAGACCTGTGACAACAATGAGGGCGGGATACCTTGAGCACTGCCGGAAAGTCCATCCTGATGGTCGACGACGATCAGGAAATTCGTGAACTGCTGCAAACCTACCTGAGCCGTGCCGGCTTCCAGGTCCACGCCGAAGCCGATGGCCAGGGTTTTCGCCGCGCATTGGAAAACACCCCATACGACCTGGTGATCCTCGACGTCATGCTGCCTGACGAAGACGGCTTCAGCCTGTGCCGCTGGGTGCGCCAGCACCCGCGCCAGTCACGGGTACCGATCATCATGCTGACCGCCAGCTCCGATGAAGCCGATCGCGTCATTGGCCTGGAACTGGGCGCCGATGACTACCTGGGCAAGCCGTTCAGCCCTCGTGAATTGCAGGCGCGGATCAAGGCCCTGTTGCGCCGCAGCGATTTCGGCCAGGCCGCCCCTGTCAGTGCCGTGCTGGCTTTCGACGACTGGCGTCTGGATACCATCAGCCACCGGCTGTTCCACCGCGATGGTGAAGAGGTGATTCTGTCCGGTGCCGACTTTGCCCTGCTCAAGCTGTTTCTCGACCACCCTCAACAGATCCTCGACCGCGACACTATCGGCAATGCCACCCGCGGCCGCGAGCCGATGCCGCTGGACCGCATCGTCGACATGGCGGTCAGCCGCCTGCGCCAGCGCCTGCGCGACACCGAAAAGCCGCCGCGGCTGATCCGCACCGTGCGTGGCAGTGGTTACCTGCTGGCTGCCCATGTCTGCTGCGCTTCCTGAGCGGCGCTGGCGCCTGCTGCCGCGCTCGCTGCTGGGGCGCATGCTGCTGCTGACCTTGCTCGTGGTGCTGTTGGCCCAGGGCCTGTCGAGCCTGATCTGGGTCGCCCAGCTACGTGCCAGCCAGTTACAGGGCCTGCGCGCCAGTGCCGGCAGCCTGGCCCATTCCATGAGCGCCAGCGTCAGCTACTTCCGCTCGCTGCCGGTGGCTTATCGGCCGATGGTGCTCGATCAGTTGCGCAGCATGGGCGGCACGCGCTTTTTCGTGTCGCTCAACGACAAGCCGCTGGACATGCCGGTGTTGCCCATCACGCCACGCAAGCAGGCGGTGATCGACGTGTTCCAGGACGTGCTGCACGAGCGGCTCGGCGAGCAGATGGAGATCTCCGTCGAGTTCGTCGCCCCCGATGACCTGCGCATCTTCAACAGTGGCCTGAAGCTTGATGAGCTGCCGCGCTCTTGGGCGCATTACTCGTTGACCCTGGAGCCGCTCAACCCGCCGGTGCTGGTGACCCAGATCCGCCTGGGCCAGGGCGAATGGCTGTACATCGCCTCATTGCTGCCCGAACCCTACACCAGCCTCGAAACCGAACGCCTGCCACGTCAGCAGATCGGCTTCATCGTCCTGACCACCGCCTTGCTGCTGCTGTTCATCGGCTTGCTGGTGCACTGGCAGAGCTGGCCGCTCAAGCGCCTGGCACGTGCCGCGCGCGAACTGTCATTGGGTGCGGATGTGGCGCCGGTGGCCGAAGGCGGCGGCAGCGAGGTGGTGGAAGTGGGGCGAGCGTTCAACAGCATGCGCGAGCGCATCAGCCGTTACCTGACCGAGCGCTCGCAGTTGTTCAGCGCCATTTCCCACGACCTGCGCACGCCGATCACGCGCTTGCGCCTGCGCGTGGAATTGCTCGAGGACGAGCGGCTGCAGGCCAAGTTCAGCCAGGACCTCGACGAGCTGGAGTTGCTGGTCAAAGGGGCTCTGCAGTGCGTGAAGGACACCGACATCCACGAGAACATCGAGCCGATAGACCTCAATCAGGTGCTGGAGATTCTCGCCGAGCCGTACCTGGGCGACGGCCGTATCACCGTCGAAGGGCGTGCTGTGTCGCCATACCCGGGCAAGCCGCTGGCCCTGCGCCGCTGTATCGGCAACCTGATCGACAATGCCATCAAGTATGGCGAGCGGGCACATCTGCGGATCATCGACAGTGCCGAGGCCTTCGTGCTGCAGGTGGATGACCATGGCCCCGGCGTGCCGCAACAGCAAATGGAGCAGGTGTTCGAGCCGCATTTTCGCCTGGCCGGCAAGCAGCAGGGCTACGGCCTGGGGCTGGGTATCGCACGTAACATCGCCCACAGTCACGGCGGCGAGGTGAGCCTGCTCAACCTGCGCGAAGGCGGTTTGCGGGTGACGCTGTATCTGCCAAGAGGCATGGACTGAGGCATGTCACCGACTGGTGACACAACCACAGTCCTTCGTGACATCCCGGCCAGGACGGCTGGCTAGACTTCGCAGACGACTGGCAAGGAACGCGCAGGCCCATGAAGCACATCGATCTTCCCTTCGGCAGCTGGCTGGATTCACCGGTTCATGCTGCCTGGCTCATGGCCGAAGGGCAGCGCCTGCTGGCCTTTGCCAAGGCATCGAAGTTGCCGGACGGCTTCGGCAACCTCGAAGCGTCGGGCAACCTCGCGCCGGGTGCCGTCGCCGAAACCATGAACACCGCACGCATTACCCACTGCTTCGCCCTCGCGCATATCCAGGGTGTGCCAGGCTGCCTGGCCTACGCCGAGCATGGTGTCGCGGCCTTGCGCGGGGTGTTGCGCGATGCCAGCTACGATGGCTGGTTCGCGCACCCCGAAGGCCTCTACGACAGTGGCAAGGCTGCCTACCTGCATGCATTCGTCGCGCTGGCCGCCAGTTCCGCCAAGGTGGCCGGCATTGTCGGTGCTGAGCAGTTGCTGGCGGACGCCGTGGGGGTAATCGAAGCGCACTTCTGGTGCGAGCAGGAGGGTGCCCTGCGTGAAACCTTCTCCCGCGCCTGGCAGCAGCCAGAAGCCTACCGTGGCGCCAACAGCAACATGCACGCTACCGAGGCGTTCCTGGCCCTGGCCGATGCCACCGGCAACACCCTGTGGCTGCAACGGGCGTTGCGCATTGCCGAGCGCATCATCCACACCCACGCCGCCGCCAACGGCCATCGGGTCATCGAGCATTTCGACGCGTTCTGGCAGCCAGTGCCGCACTACAACCTGGAGCATCCGGCCGACCACTTCCGCCCCTACGGCACAACGCCCGGGCATGCCATGGAATGGGCACGCCTGCTGCTGCACCTGGAGGCCAGCCTGCACCTGGCTGGGCTGCCTGTACCCGATTGGCTGCTGGCCTGCGCCCGTGGCCTGTTCGACAGCGCCTGTCGTCACGCCTGGCATGCCGATGGCGAACCTGGCTTCGTCTATACCCTGGATTGGGACAACCGCCCTGTCGTCAGGCAGCGCCTGCACTGGGTGCATGCCGAGGCAAGCGCTGCCGCCGCCGCGCTGTTGCGCAGAACTGGTGAATCCGGTTACGAGCAGTGGTACCACTGTTTCTGGGGCTTCATCGACAACCATTTCATCGACCGTGCCGGCGGCAGCTGGCACCACGAACTCGATGCGAACAATCGCCCTGCCGGCACCATCTGGCCGGGCAAGCCGGACCTGTATCACGCCTATCAGGCGGTTCTGCTGCCGGTTCTACCCTTGGCACCCAGCCTGGCGACGGCAGTTTCGCGTTATGTAACCAAACGATGACATTCGCCCATCGCTTCGTTACCTGGCGAGGCGGGCGCGCTGATTAGACTCCATGCAATGCAAGCGACCGACTTGCCCGGCATAACAACAAGAAAGGTATTCCGATGAATTTGACTCTCCGCCTCGCCGCCGCGATCTCCCTCGCCTCGCTCCTGCCGCTCAGTGCCTCCGCCACCGAATCCAAAGGCAGCATCGAAGTGGTGCACTGGTGGACCTCCGGTGGCGAAAAAGCCGCTGTGGATGTGCTCAAGGCCCAGGTCGAGAAAGACGGCTTCACCTGGAAGGACGGCGCTGTCGCAGGTGGCGGTGGTGCCACGGCCATGACCGTGCTCAAAAGCCGCGCAGTGGCCGGCAACCCGCCTGGTGTCGCGCAGATCAAGGGGCCGGACATCCAGGACTGGGCTGCCACCGGCCTGCTCGACGCTGATGTGCTCAAGGGCGTCGCCAAGGAAGAAAAGTGGGATTCGCTGCTCGACAAGAAAGTCGCCGACACCGTTAAGTACGAGGGCGACTATGTCGCGGTACCGGTCAACATCCACCGCATCAACTGGTTGTGGATCAACCCTGAGGTCTTCAAGAAGGCCGGCATCGACAAGGCGCCGACCACTCTCGACGAATTCTACGCCGCTGCCGACAAGCTCAAAGCTGCCGGCTTCATTCCGCTCGCCCATGGCGGCCAGCCCTGGCAGGACAGCACGGTTTTCGAGAGTGTGGTGCTGGCGGTGATGGGGGTGGATGGTTACAAGAAAGCATTGGTCGATCTGGATGAGAAATCCCTGACCGGCCCCGAGATGGTCAAGTCGCTCGCCGAACTCAAGAAAGTCGCCACCTACATGGACCCTGACGGCAAGGGCCAGGACTGGAACCTCGAAGCGGCCAAGGTCATCAACGGCAAGGCCGGCATGCAGATCATGGGTGATTGGGCCAAGAGCGAGTGGACCCTGGCGAAGAAGACCGCCGGCAAGGATTACCAGTGCGTGCCGTTCCCCGGCACGGACAAGGCATTCCTGTACAACATCGACTCGCTGGTGGTGTTCAAGCAGAACGACAAGGGCACTGCCGCCGGGCAGCAGGACATTGCCCGCAAGGTGTTGGGTGAAGACTTCCAGAAGGTCTTCAGCATCAACAAGGGCTCGATCCCGGTGCGCAACGACATGCTCGCCGACATGGGCAAGTACGGCTTCGACGACTGCGCCCAGACCTCCGCCAAGGACTTCCTCGCCGATGCCAAGACTGGCGGCCTGCAGCCGAGCATGGCGCACAACATGGCCACCACGCTGGCCGTGCAGGGCGCCTTCTTCGATGTGGTGACCAACTACATCAACGACCCCAAGGCCGACCCGGCCGATGCGGCGAAGAAGCTGGCGGCGGCGATCAAGGCAGCCAAGTAAAGGCTATTCGCGGGCAAGCCCGCTCCCACAGGTCCGGCGTCCTGCCCGGGACCTGTGGTGAGCAGGGCCCATGTGGGAGCGGGCTTGCCCGCGAAGCGGTGCAAAGCACCGCCCGTACCTCGAGATCCATAACATGACAACAACAACCGCCCAACTGCGGGCCTCACCCCTGGACGCGCTGCAGCGCTGGCTACCGAAACTGGTGCTGGCGCCAAGCATGTTCATCGTCCTGGTGGGCTTCTACGGCTACATCCTGTGGACCTTCGTCCTCTCCTTCACCACCTCGACCTTCCTGCCGACCTACAAGTGGGCGGGCCTGGCGCAGTACGCCCGGCTGTTCGACAACGACCGCTGGTGGGTGGCAAGCAAGAACCTGATGCTGTTCGGTGGCCTGTTCATTGCCATCAGCCTGGCCATCGGCGTGCTGCTGGCGGTGCTGCTGGACCAGCGCATCCGCCGCGAAGGCTTCATCCGCACCATCTACCTGTACCCCATGGCGCTGTCGATGATCGTCACCGGTACCGCCTGGAAATGGCTGCTCAACCCCGGCATGGGCCTGGACAAACTGCTGCGCGACTGGGGCTGGGAGGGCTTTCGCCTGGACTGGCTGATCGACCCTGACCGAGTGGTGTACTGCCTGGTGATCGCCGCCGTGTGGCAGGCCTCGGGCTTCATCATGGCGATGTTCCTCGCCGGCCTGCGCGGGGTCGACCCGTCGATCATCCGCGCTGCACAGATCGACGGTGCCAGCCTGCCGCGTATCTACTGGACCGTGGTGCTGCCCAGCCTGCGCCCGGTGTTCTTCAGTTCGCTGATGATTCTTTCGCACATCGCCATCAAGAGCTTCGACCTGGTGGCGGCAATGACGGCCGGTGGCCCGGGCTACTCCTCCGACCTGCCGGCGATGTTCATGTACTCCTTCACCTTCAGCCGCGGCCAGATGGGCATGGGCTCGGCCAGTGCCATCCTGATGCTCGGGGCGATCCTGGCGATCCTCGTGCCGTACCTGTACTCGGAGCTGCGGAGCAAGCGCCATGCATAGTCTTTCGGAAAAACCGGCGCTGAGCCTGAGCCGTATCGCGATCCATGCGGTACTGCTGATCGCCGTGCTGTTGTATCTGGTGCCGCTGGTGGTGATGCTGCTGACCAGCTTCAAGTCGCCGGAAGACATCAGCACCGGCAACCTGCTGAGCTGGCCCGCCGTGATCACTGGCATCGGCTGGGTCAAGGCCTGGGGAACGGTCAGTGGTTACTTCTGGAACTCGATCATGATCACCGTGCCGGCGGTGCTGATCTCTACCACCATCGGCGCGCTGAATGGCTATGTGTTGTCGATGTGGCGCTTTCGCGGTTCGCAGCTGTTCTTCGGCCTGCTGCTGTTCGGTTGCTTCCTGCCGTTCCAGACCGTGCTGCTGCCGGCGTCGTTCACCCTCGGCAAGCTGGGCCTGGCCAGCACTACCAGCGGCCTGGTGCTGGTGCACGTGGTCTACGGCCTGGCCTTCACCACGCTGTTCTTCCGCAACTTCTACGTGAGCATCCCCGATGCCCTGGTCAAGGCTGCGCGCCTGGACGGCGCCGGCTTCTTCACCATCTTCCGCCGCATCATCCTGCCGATGTCGACACCCATCATCATGGTCTGCCTGATCTGGCAGTTCACCCAGATCTGGAACGACTTCCTGTTTGGCGTGGTGTTCTCCAGCGGCGATTCACAGCCGATCACCGTGGCCCTGAACAACCTGGTCAACACCAGCACCGGGGCCAAGGAATACAACGTCGACATGGCGGCGGCGATGATCGCCGGTCTGCCAACCCTGCTGGTCTACGTGGTGGCAGGCAAATATTTCGTCCGCGGGCTCACGGCCGGCGCGGTCAAGGGGTAAGTCATGGCAACGCTCGAACTTCGCAATGTGAACAAGACCTACGGCAGCGGCCTGCCAGACACCCTCAAGGACATCCAGTTGTCGATCAAGGATGGTGAGTTCCTGATCCTGGTCGGCCCCTCGGGCTGCGGCAAGTCGACCCTGATGAACTGCATCGCCGGCCTGGAAAACATCACCGGCGGCGCAATCCTCATCGACGACCAGGACGTCAGCGGCATGAGCCCCAAGGATCGCGATATCGCCATGGTGTTCCAGTCCTATGCGCTGTACCCGACCATGAGCGTGCGCGAGAACATCGAATTCGGCCTGAAGATCCGCAAGATGCCGCAGTCGGCCATCGATGAAGAAGTGGCGCGGGTGGCCAAGCTGCTGCAGATCGAGCACCTGCTCGCACGCAAGCCGGCGCAGCTGTCCGGTGGCCAGCAGCAGCGTGTGGCCATGGGCCGGGCGCTGGCGCGGCGGCCGAAGATCTACCTGTTCGACGAGCCGCTTTCCAATCTCGACGCCAAGCTGCGGGTCGAGATGCGCACTGAAATGAAACTGATGCACCAGCGCCTGAAGACCACCACGGTGTATGTCACCCACGACCAGATCGAGGCCATGACCCTGGGCGACAAGGTGGCGGTGATGAAGGACGGCATCATCCAGCAGTTCGGTACGCCACAGCAGATCTACAACGACCCGGCCAATCAGTTCGTCGCCAGCTTCATCGGCTCGCCACCGATGAACTTCATTCCAGTGCGCCTGGCCAAGCAGGACGGGCGCCTGTTGGCGGTGCTCGACAGTGGCCAGGCGCGCTGCGAACTGCCGTTGGGGCCGGCTAACGATGACCTCGATGGTCGCGAGATCATCCTCGGCATCCGCCCCGAACAGATCGTCCTGGGCGTAGGCGAGGGCAACGGCCTGCCTGGTATCCGCGCCGAAGTGCAGGTGACCGAGCCCACCGGGCCGGACCTGCTGGTGTTCGTCACCCTCAACCAGACCAAGGTCTGCTGCCGCCTGGCGCCGGACGTCGCCTGCCGGGTGGGCGACAGCCTGAACCTGCAGTTCGACCCGGCACGGGTGCTGCTGTTCGACGAAGGCAGCGGCGAGCGTTTGCACCTGGCCAGCAGCAACTCCGCCGTAAAGGACAATGTGGCTCACTTCAAGGGCCGCTAACTCGTCTACACCATCAATAAGAAAAAAGAGGACGCAAAGGGATGGAACAGCGCAATCGCATCAGAACCTTGGGTTCACTGGCCCTGCTTGCCGTGGTCGGCAGCAGCGGCGTGCAGGCTGCCGAGGCATTTTCCAGCGAGTCGAAATGGATGACCGGCGATTGGGGCGGTACCCGCACCGAACTGCTGGACAAGGGCTACGACTTCACCCTCGACTACGTGGGCGAGGTGGCCGGTAACCTGCATGGCGGCTACAACGACGACAAGACCGCACGCTACAGTGACCAGTTCGCGCTTGGCGCCCACCTGGACCTGCAGAAGATCCTCGGATGGCACGATGCCGAGTTCAAGCTGGCGATCACCGAACGCAGTGGACGCAACCTGTCCAACGACCGCATCAGCGACCCGCGCGCCGGGCAGTTCAGTTCGGTGCAGGAAGTGTGGGGCCGTGGCCAGACCTGGCGGCTGACGCAGATGTGGGTCAAGCAGAAGTACTTCGACGGCGCGCTGGACGTGAAGGTCGGCCGCTTCGGTGAGGGGGAGGACTTCAACAGCTTCCCCTGCGACTTCCAGAACCTGGCCTTCTGCGGCTCGCAGGTGGGCAACTGGGTCGGTGGCATCTGGTACAACTGGCCGGTCAGCCAGTGGGCACTGCGGGTCAAGTACAACATCACCCCGGAATTCTTCGTACAAGTCGGCGCCTTCGAGCAGAACCCGTCGAACCTGGAGACCGGCAACGGCTTCAAGCTCAGTGGCAGCGGCACAAAAGGCGCAATCCTGCCGGTCGAGATGGTCTGGTCGCCCAAGGTCAATGATCTGCCGGGTGAATACCGCCTGGGTTACTACTACAGCACCGCCAAGGCCGATGACGTATTCGAAGACGTCAACGGCAACCCGCAGGCGGTCACCGGCCAGGACTTCAAGTCGCATTCGAGCAAGCACGGCTGGTGGGTGGTGGCGCAGCAGCAGGTCACCGCCCATGGCGGCGACATCAATCGCGGCCTGAGCCTGTTCGCCAACTTCACCGTGCACGACAAGGCCACCAACGTGGTCGATAACTACCAGCAGGTCGGTCTGGTCTACAAGGGTGCCTTCGACGCCCGGCCCAAGGACGACATCGGCTTTGGCGTGGCGCGCATCCATGTGAACGATGACGTGAAGAAACGCGCCGAGTTGCTCAATGCCCAGAGCGGTATCGACGATTACGACAACCCAGGCTTCGTGCCGCTGCAGCGCACCGAGTACAACGCCGAGCTCTACTACGGCTTCCACGTCACCAACTGGCTGACCGTGCGGCCCAACCTGCAATACATCAAGAGCCCGGGCGGTGTGGACGAAGTCGATAACGCGCTGGTCGCAGGTTTGAAGATTCAGTCGTCTTTCTAAGCGAACTTGTTGTAAATTTACGCCAATCCAAATTCGGCTCCCGGCACCCACTGGCTTGCAGTGGTTGTCGGGGATAGGCCGAGATAGCGCTATCTCAAACAACAAGAGCTTGGAACCATGCCTGAACATCCGCTACATCGCTTCTTTTCCTCGCAGCGGCCGCGGCCGACATTCGAGTGGGAGCGTTACCAGCAGCGCGATGTGCTGATCATCGACCATCCCCGTTGCCAGGCGGTGTTCAGCCGCCAGGGCGCGCAACTGCTGCACTTCCAGCCGGCCGGTGAGCGGCCCTGGCTATGGTGCGCCGAGCAATGGCCGCAGGTGGGTGCCATTCGCGGTGGTGTGCCGGTGTGCTGGCCCTGGTATGGCCGCCACCCTAGCGAAGACCTGTGGCCGGCGCATGGCTGGGCGCGCCTGCTCGACTGGAAGCTGGTGGACAGCCGCGAGGACGAGGAGGGCGTGACCCTGAAATGGCGCCTGGACCTGTGCGACTGGCAGGTAGACCTGCACGCCAGGCTCGGCAACCGCATGGAACTGAGCCTGAGCACCGAGCACCAGGACAGCGAACCTTGCCAGCTGAGCCATGCGCTGCTGGCCTATTGGCGTATCAGTGACGTGTCTGAGATAGCGCTGTCCGGGCTCGAGGATATCGAAGGCTATGACCGCCTGAGCCGCCAGGCCTGCCGTGAAGACGGCGCGCTCAAGCTCAAGGGTGGCTGCCAGAAAGTCTTCCCCGGCACGCCACGGGTGCAGCTGCAGGACCCGGCCTGGGAGCGGGAGCTGTGCATCGACACCGGCGACAGCGACGATACCGTGGTCTGGCACCCGGGCAATCGGCCGTTGATGGGCGTCAGCGGCCGTGAGTGCCAGGGATTCGTCTGCGTCGAGGCGGCCAGCGGCAGTGGCGAGGGCCTGAGCCTGGCGCCTGGGCAGCGTGCGCACCTGCGGCTGCAGGCGCACCGGCTCAGTTGAGTTCGTCGTCCTCGATCGGGTAGCGGCTGGCGTTGAGGCTTTCCTTGATCTTGCGCAGGTGCGGCTGGAAGTCCACGCCGCGGCGCAGGGTCATGCCGGTGGCCAGCACGTCGAGCACGGTCAGCTGGATGATCCGCGAAGTCATCGGCATGTAGATGTCGGTGTCTTCCGGCAGCGGTATGTGCAGGCTCAGGCTGCAGGCCTGGGCCAACGGCGAGCCGGCAGCGGTCAGGCCGAGCACCGACGCGCCATTCTCCCGAGCCAGGCGTGCTACTTCGACCAGCTCGCGGGTGCGCCCGGTGTAGGAGATGATCACGAACAGGTCGCCGGTGTGTGCCACCGAGGCCAGCATGCGCTGCATCAGCACGTCGGCATGGGCCGATACCGCGAGGTTGAAGCGGAAGAACTTGTGCTGGGCATCAAGGGCCACCGGTGCCGAGGCGCCGAGGCCGAAGAAGTGGATCTGCCGGGCCTGGATCATCATGTCCACGGCGCGGCTGACCTGTTGCGGGTCCAGTTGCTGGCAGGCGCTGTCGAGCGAGGCGATGGCACTGCCGAAAATCTTCTGGGTGTAGGCTGCCGGGTCGTCGTCGGCTTCCACCGCACGGCTGACATACGCTGCACCGCTGGCCAGGCTTTGCGCCAGTTGCAGCTTGAGCTCCGGGTAGCCGCTGACACCGAACGAGCGGCAGAAGCGGTTGACGGTCGGTTCGCTGACCTTGGCCGCCTGGGCCAGCGCGGCGATGCTGAAGCGGGTGGCTTGTTGCGGGTTGAGCAGGATGACTTCGGCGACTTTGCGTTCGGCCTTGTTCAGCTCGTCGAGGCGTCCCTGGATCTGTTCCAGGAGGTTTCGCACGCGGTCCATGGGTGTGTCCTTGGGTCGAGAAGACAGCCGGCTGTGGGAGCAGCAGGCTTTTTGCACGGTCGTCTATCGTACTGTCGGTGCGATTGGCGTACCACTTGTCTGTAACGCTTGTGTGTGATGTTGTGGTTTTTACTACATTATCCCTTGAAAACCGTGTGTGAAAGCGGTATTCCTAGACCAACTTTAGGAAAGAACCAACATCATGGCTGCGATCAGTGTCGAACCTTGCACCTTTGCCCTGTTTGGCGCCCTTGGCGACCTGGCATTGCGCAAGCTGTTTCCCGCGCTCTATCAGCTCGACCGTGCCAACCTCCTGCACGCGGACACCCGCCTGCTGGCGCTGGCCCGCGAGGTCGGCAGCGCCGAGGATCACCTGAACACCATCGAAGTGCACCTGCGCCGGCATGTGGCCGAGGCTGAAATCGAGCCCGCCGCGTTGGGGCGTTTTCTTGGCCGCCTGCGCTACCAGCACCTGGACTTCCTGCAGCCCGAGGGCTACCAGGCCCTGGCCGAACAACTGACCGCCGAGCAGCCGCTGATCGCCTACTTTGCCACGGCGGCGGCCGTCTACGGCGCCATCTGCGAGAACCTCGACAAGGCTGGCCTGGCCGCCCGCACCCGGGTGGTGCTGGAAAAACCCATTGGCCATGACCTGGAGTCGTCGCGGCGGGTCAACGATGCCGTGGCGCGTTTCTTCCCGGAAAACCGGGTCTATCGCATCGACCACTACCTGGGCAAGGAGACGGTGCAGAACCTGATCGCCCTGCGTTTTGCCAACAGCCTGTTCGAAACCCAGTGGAACCAGAATTCCATCTCCCACGTGGAGATCACCGTGGCGGAGAAGGTCGGCATCGAGGGCCGCTGGGGCTACTTCGACAAGGCTGGCCAGCTGCGCGACATGATCCAGAACCACCTGCTGCAACTGCTCTGCCTGATCGCCATGGACCCGCCCAGCGAGCTGTCGGCCGACAGCATCCGTGACGAGAAGGTCAAGGTGCTCAAGGCACTGGCACCGATCACCGGCGAAGGCTTGAGCACCCGTGTGGTGCGCGGACAGTACATCGCCGGCTACAGCGATGGAAAGCCGGTGCCGGGCTACCTGGAAGAAGACAATTCCAATGCCCAGAGTGATACCGAAACCTTCGTCGCCCTGCGCGCCGACATTCGCAACTGGCGCTGGTCGGGCGTGCCGTTCTACCTGCGCACTGGCAAGCGCATGCCGCAGAAGCTGTCGCAGATCGTCATCCACTTCAAGGAAACGCCGCACTACATCTTCGCCCCGGAACAGCGTTTGCAGATCGGTAACAAGCTGATCATCCGCCTGCAACCGGACGAAGGCATATCCTTGCGGGTGATGACCAAGGAGCAGGGCCTGGACAAGGGCATGCAACTGCGCAGTGGCCCGCTGCAGCTGAATTTTTCCGACACCTGGCGCAGTGCGCGGATTCCGGATGCCTACGAGCGCTTGCTGCTCGAAGTGATGCGTGGCAACCAGAACCTGTTCGTGCGTAAGGACGAGATCGAGTATGCCTGGAAGTGGTGTGACCAGTTGATCGCTGGCTGGCGTAACGCGGGCGATACGCCCAAGCCATACGCGGCGGGGTCCTGGGGGCCGATGAGCTCGATTGCATTGATCACGCGCGATGGGAGGTCATGGTATGGCGATATCTGAATTGAAGCTGCCGGCGGCCGTGCAGGTGCACGAGCTGGCGGATGCCAAAGCACTGGCCGCTACCCTGGCCCATGACGTGGCCGAGCGCCTGCGTGCGGCCATTGCCGCCAAGGGCCAGGCCTGCGTGGTGTTGTCTGGGGGGCGCAGCCCGGTGCCGTTCCTCGAGAAGCTGGCCGGCGAACAGCTGGACTGGGCCAAGGTCACCGTCAGCTTGGCCGACGAGCGCTGGGTGCCGGTGGAGCACGCCGACAGCAATGCCGGCTTGCTGGCCCGCCACTTGCTCAAGGGCGCTGCCGGCAAGGCCCGCTTCGTCGGGCTCTATCAGCAGGCCGGAAACCTCGACGCGGCCGCAGACGGCGCCGACCAGGCCTTGGCAGAGCTGCCACCTATCGATGCGCTGGTGCTGGGCATGGGCGACGATGGCCATACCGCCTCGCTGTTCCCGGGCAGCCCCAAACTCGCCGAAGCCCTGGCCCCGAACAGCACGCGCCGTTGCCTGCCGATGCTGGCCCCGAGCGTGCCGCACCAGCGCCTGACGATGACCCGTTCCCTGCTGGCCAGCGCGGCATTCATCGCGCTGTCCGTGCAAGGCCCGGGCAAACTCGCTACCCTGCGCGCCGCGCTGGCGGGCAACGACCTTTCCGAAATGCCGATTCGCGCCTTTCTTCTCGACCCCCTGGACATCTACTGGTGCCCATGAGCCAAGGATCCACTGTCATGACCACCCTTGAACGCCCACAGCCCAAGCTTTCGATGGCGGATAAAGCCGCCCGGATCGATGCCATCTGCGAACAGGCGCGCATCCTGCCGGTAATCACCATCGCCCGTGAGGAAGACATCCTGCCACTGGCTGACGCCCTGGCTGCTGGCGGTATCCGCACCCTGGAAGTGACCTTGCGTTCGCAGCATGGCCTGAAGGCTATCCAGGTGCTGCGTGAGCAGCGTCCGGAGCTTTGCGTCGGCGCCGGCACCGTGCTCGACCGCAGCATGTTTGCAGCGGTTGAAGCCGCTGGCGCACAGTTCGTCGTCACGCCGGGCATTACCCAGGACATCCTCGAAGCCGGTGTCGACAGCGAGATCCCGCTGCTGCCAGGCATCAGCACACCGTCCGAGATCATGATGGGCTATGCACTGGGCTACCGCCGCTTCAAGCTGTTCCCGGCGGAAATCAGCGGCGGTGTGGCCGCGATCAAGGCGTTTGGCGGCCCGTTCGGTGACATTCGCTTCTGCCCGACGGGTGGCGTGAACTCGGCCAACGTGCGCAATTACATGGCGCTGCCTAACGTGATGTGCGTGGGCGGCACCTGGATGCTCGACAGTAGCTGGATCAAGAACGGTGATTGGGCGCGGATCGAAGCGTGCAGCGCCGAGGCGATGGCTCTGCTGGACGCCAACTGAATTTGTTGTGTGCTTTACGGCTTATGGGGCGCTTGGTCGGCGCCCCTTTTTTTGCCTGGAATTTCTGTGTTGGCTGTACCGGCCCTTTCGCGGGACAAGCCCGCTCCTACAAGGCCCATGCTTGCCGGAGGGCCTGCGCAATTCCTGTAGGAGCGGGCTTGCCCCGCGAAAGGGCCGGTACAGGCAATAAAAAACCCGCATCAAGGGATGCGGGTTTTCATTCATCGCGTGACGCTTAGGCCGCCTTGGCTTCCTGCTGGCTCAGCGAGCGGTTCAGCGCACTGAACAGGGCCTTGAAGCTGGCGGTGGTAATGTTTTCATCGATACCCACACCATGCACCGGACGACCACCGGCCACGCGCAGTTCGATATAGGCCGCCGCCTTGGCATTGGTTCCCGCACCGATGGCGTGCTCGTTGTAGTCCATGATCTCGACCGATACCGGCAGGCCGGCTACCAGTGCTTCCAGGGCGCCGTTGCCCTTGCCGCGCCAGTGCAGGGTGGTCTCGCCTTCACCGGCGACTTCCACTTCCACGGCACTGTTGCCGTTCTCTTCCTGCAGGCGGTGACTGACCAGCGCGTACGGCGCGTTGGCCTGGAGGTATTCCTTGTGCAGCAGGCTGTAGATCTGCTGAGCGGTCATTTCCAGGCCCAGGCGGTCGGTTTCACCCTGCACGACCTGGCTGAATTCGATCTGCATGCGGCGTGGCAGGCTGATGCCGTATTCCTGCTCGAGCAGGTAGGTGATGCCGCCTTTGCCCGACTGGCTGTTGACGCGGATCACCGCCTCGTAGCTGCGGCCGATGTCGGCCGGGTCGATCGGCAGGTACGGCACTTCCCACAGCTCGCCTTCCTGCTGTTTGGCGAAGCCCTTGCGGATGGCATCCTGGTGCGAACCGGAAAATGCAGTGTGGACCAGGTCGCCGACATACGGGTGACGTGGGTGCACCGGCAGCTGGTTGCACTCTTCGACCACCTTGCGCACGCCGTCGATGTCGGAGAAGTCCAGCAGCGGGTCGATGCCCTGGGTGTAGAGGTTCAGTGCCAGGGTCACCAGGTCGACGTTGCCGGTACGCTCGCCGTTGCCGAACAGGCAGCCTTCGGCACGATCGGCGCCGGCCATCAGGCCCAGTTCGGTGGCAGCGATGCCGGTGCCACGGTCGTTGTGGCAGTGCAGGCTGATGATCACGCTGTCGCGACGGCTGACGTTGCGGCAGAACCACTCGATCTGGTCGGCGTAGATGTTCGGCGTGGACACTTCCACGGTGGCCGGCAGGTTGAGGATGATCTTGTGCTCGGGGCTCGGGTTCCAGACTTCGATGACCGCGTCACAGACTTCCTTGGCGAACTCCATTTCCGTGGCGCTGAAGGTTTCCGGCGAGTACTGGAAGGTCCACTGGGTTTCTGGCTGCTGCGCGGCATATTTGACGAACAGTTTGGCCGCGTTCACCGCGATGTCCTTCACGCCTTGCTTGTCCTGGTTGAAGACGATGCGGCGGAACGACGGGCTGGTGGCGTTGTACAGGTGGACGATGGCCTTCTTCGCGCCGCGCAGCGACTCGAAGGTGCGGGCGATCAAGTCTTCACGGGCCTGGGTGAGCACCTGGATGGTGGTGTCATCCGGGATGTGGCCGTCTTCGATCAGCGTACGCACGAAGTCGAAGTCGGTTTGCGAGGCCGATGGGAACGAAGCTTCGATTTCCTTCACGCCAACCTGCACCAGGGTCTTCCAGAAGCGCAGCTTCTTCTCCGAGTCCATCGGCTCGATCAGCGACTGGTTGCCATCACGCAGGTCGGAACTGCACCAGATCGGCGCCTCGGTGATGGTCTTCGACGGCCAGGTACGGTCAGGCAGGTCGATGGTCGGGAAAGCGCGGTATTTCTTCGATGGGTCTTTGAGCATGGTCATGGAAGCAATCCTTTTGTGTGCGGCCGAGATCGGGCCTGCCGAGCTGTAACGAGATGAAGAGGCGAGGCGACGCGAATCAGCCTGGTAGTCGGGCGCTGACCAGGCAGAGGCTGCGATGTTGTCGGAGCAGGATGAGGGTGCTGAAGGTTTTCATGCCTCAACCCTAACCAGTGGGGTGGGGGATGGCAAGCGTTCGAAAAAAATTGAGAGGAATGCTTAAAAAAAGAGAGATAGCGAGATTTTATCGCTGATATCTGTTTTTTGTTTTGTATTCATTGCTCAGTATTTTTCGATGGCGCAACACAGTGGAAGTGATGTTGGCTGTGCTGGCCTCTTCGCGGGTAAACCCGCTCCCACAGGGCTTCGCGGTCCCTGTGGGAGCGGGATTGCCCGCGAAGCAGGCGCCGCCGATCTCAGGGCTGGAACGCGCCAATGAAGATCGCCGGATCCACCCGCGCATCGTTCAGGCTGACGTTCCAGTGCATGTGCGGCCCGGTGGCCCGCCCGGTCGAGCCCACGCGCCCGACCACATCGCCGCGGCGCAGCTGCTGGCCAACATTCACATCGATCTTCGACATGTGGCAGAACATGCTGATGAAGCCCTGCCCATGGTCGACGAACACCGTGCGGCCGTTGAAGAAGTAGTCACCCACCAGGATCACCTTGCCGTTGGCCGGCGTCTTGATCGGTGTTCCAGCTGGCACCGCGAAGTCCAACCCGGCATGCGGGTTGCGTTCCTCGCCATTGAAGAAGCGGCGCACGCCGAACTTGCTCGACAGTGGCCCGCTGACGGGTTTGTCGAGGATCAGGTTGCTCGGCAGCACCGGGCTGAAGCTGCGATACGCCTTGATCTGCTCGGCCAGTTCACGGTCGATGCGCTTGAGGTCGTCCGGATTCGGGTTGACCTGGCGGGTGTTCTTCAAGGTGATGTGCTGCTCGGGGTACTTCTTGCTGCCAACGCTGAAGGGCAGGCTGCGGCCGCCCTGGGTCAGCACGGCGGTGCCGGGCTTCTGGGTCAGCGGGATGCCGACGATGGCTAGCCAGTTGTCCTGCTCCTTGACCACCAGCACCGGCTTGCCATCGAAGCGCGCGCTTGGCGCTGTTGCTGCCGGGCCGAGGTCGACCACCGCCACGCCACCGGGCACCGGCTTGTTCAGGGTGCGGGTGATGTAACTGGCCTGGGCGCCTGCGGCCAGCAGCATGAGGGAGAGGGCGAACAGGGGCGCGAACAGGCGAGGCATGTGTCAGTCCAGTAAAGAGAGGGTGACCGGGGTCAGGTGATTGTCTTCGACGCGTACCAGCAGCTCGCCTTCGTTCAGGCGCGCGGTCAGGCGCTGGCCGTTGCGGGTCTGCTCGGCACTGCGGACGGCCTGGCCCTGCTCGTCGAGGAGGATGCTGTAGCCGCGTGCCAGGGTCGCCAACGGGCTGACTACCTGCAGCGTCTGCAGTTGTGCCTGGAAGCGCTGGCGGCGGTCCTTGAGCACTTCGCGCATGGCCCTTGGCAGGCGCTCGGCGAGGCTGTCCAGGCGTTGCCCCAGCAGTTTCAGCGTGCGCCCCGGGTGCTGCGCGGCCAGGCGTGTATCGAGGCGTGCCAGGCGCTCGCGACGCTGGTTGAGGTTGAGCATGAAGGCGCGGCGCAGGCGCATGTCCAGGTCATCCAGGCGTTGTGCTTGCTGGCGCAGGCGTTCACCGGGATGACGCAGGCGCCGGGTCAGCGACTCCAGGCGCAGGCGGTCATGGGTCAGGCGGTTCTGCATGCGCAGCAGCAGGCGCCGCTGCAGGCCGTCGAGGCGCTGCTGCAGGCCGCTGTTGTCGGGGGCCAGCAGTTCGGCGGCAGCCGACGGCGTAGGCGCGCGCACGTCGGCGACGAAGTCGCTGATCGACACATCGGTCTCGTGGCCGACGGCGCTGACGATTGGCGTCACGCAAGCTGCCACGGCACGCGCCACGGCTTCTTCGTTGAAGCACCAGAGGTCCTCCAGCGAGCCACCACCACGGGCCAGGATCAGCGCATCGAAGCCGAGTCGGTCGGCTTGCTGCAAGGCGCGTACGATCTGGTTGATTGCCTCTCGCCCCTGCACGACGGTGGGAATCAGGTTCAGCTCGACCTGCGGTGCGCGGCGGCCGAACACGCTGATGATGTCGCGGATCACCGCGCCAGTGGGCGAGGTGATGATGCCGATGCGTTGCGGATGGGCCGGCAGCGGCTTCTTGCGCTCGGCACTGAACAGCCCTTCGGCGCCGAGCTTCTCCTTCAGCGCTTCGAAGGCCAGGCGCAGGGCGCCATCACCGGCCGGCTCGACCGTGTCGAGGATCAGCTGGTAGTCGCCACGCCCTTCGAACAGCGAGACCTTGCCGCGCACGCGCACCGCCAGGCCGTCACGCAAGGCCTGGCGCACGCGGGTGGCATTCTGCCGGAACAGTGCACAGCGCACCTGGGCACCGCTGTCCTTGAGGGTGAAGTACATGTGGCCGGAGGCCGGGCGGGCGAGGTTGGATATCTCGCCTTCCACCCAGACGCTGCGGAACACGTCTTCCAGCAGCACGCGGGCGCGGCCGTTGAGCTGGCTGACGGTGAGGACCTCACGGTCCAGGCCGAGTCGTTCGAAAGGGTCTCTGATCATGGTGGGCATGATAAGGGGCGGGGTAGGGGGCGCCAAGTGCATGGCGGGAGATTTATGCTGGTGTCGAGACCGAGCGCCGCCCGCGCGGCGCTCGATCTCACAGGCGCTATAACTTCCAAGGCATGCACCTGTCCGCCGCGCCACAACCTCGCGGCGAACACCCAAGGACACTCAGGACTCCAGCACGATGCTCACCCAGCTCTCCCTCACCCCCTACGAATGGCTCCCCATCCTCCTGGCCATCGCCGCCGCCTACATCGTCTTCGGCATCGCCGGCTTCGGCACCGCGCTGGTGGCCGGCCCGGTACTGATCCATTTCATGCCCTTGTCGCGGATCATCCCGCTGCTGGTGCTGCTGGACTTCGTCGCCGCCTTCGGCAACCTTTTGCCGTCACGTCGTGACGTGGTGCGCGGCGAGCTGCTGCGGCTGTTGCCGTGCATGGCCGTGGGCTGCACCCTGGGCGTGGTGTTCCTGCTGCACCTGAAGTCCGAGCTGCTGTTGCTGTTAATGGGGCTGTTCGTCACCGCCTATGCGATCTACGGCCTGGCGGTGAAGGTGCGACCGGCCAGGTTGTCGGGCCTCTGGGCGGTGCCCATGGGCACGGTTGGCGGGCTGTTCGGCGCCTTGTTCGGCAGTGGCGGTTTCCTTTATGCGATCTACCTGAGTGCACGGCTGGAGATAAAGGAGCAAGTGCGCGCGACCCAGAGCGCCCTGATCAGCTGCAGCACCATTGTGCGCCTGTCGCTGTTCCTGCTGGCCGGCGTGTACGCCGACACCAGCCTGTTGCTGTTCGCCGCCTGCCTGCTGCCAGTCATGTTCATCGGTCTCTGGGTGGGTCGGCGACTGACCCTGAAGCTGTCCCGCGAAGCCTTCGTGCGCCTGGTCACCTGGCTGGTGCTGGCCAGCGGCCTGGCGCTGATCGGTCGCTACCTGAGCGGCTGAGCTGTAGAATTGCAGGACTACCGCAGTCCGCAGGCCCGCTTCGTTCATGAACACCCAGAGCATCATCGTCCCCAAGCTGTCCACCGTCGAGGTGCACGAAGCCCGTGCCCGCGCCATCCTGCGCTGGCTGGTGCGCGAGAAAATCGTCCAAGAACAACTGACCACCTGCGGGCGCACCGGCAACCGCATGGGCCATGCCTTGGCGGCGGGTGCGCGCAAGGTCGCCCTGCATCCTGAAAAGCTGCCATTCGGCGAGCAGGTCAATGGCCTGGAGGTAATGCTCAAGCGTTGCATCTATACCCCGACCGAGGGGTTCCTCGAGGAAGCCGGCTGCCCGGAATGCCGGCGCGAGGTCGGCGAGCCGCTGTTCGAGAGCCTGGAGGAGTGGATGCCGGCGGTGAGCGACAACTTCACCTGCCCGCTGTGCGGCCATGAAGATGACATCAATGGCTTCATTTACCTGCAGCCATGTGCCTTTTCCAACCTTGGGTTCATCTTCAACAACTGGGGCGAGGCCGGTTTCACCCAGGCCTTTCTCGACAGCTTTGCCGACTGGCTCGACCAGCCGGTGGCGGTGGTGCAGGTAAAAGTGCCACAAGGCTGACCGAAGGCCCTTATTTTGCATTGAGCGGCGCGCCGTGGATGAGTATAATGGCGCGCTTCCATTTTTCCCGCCCGGGAGCCCCCGCGATGCTGCGTATCAGCCAAGAAGCCCTGACCTTCGACGATATCCTCCTTGTACCTGGCTACTCCGAGGTACTGCCCAATGAAGTCAGTCTCAAGACCCGTTTGACTCGTGGCATCGAGCTGAACATTCCGCTGGTTTCCGCTGCCATGGATACCGTGACCGAAGCGCGCCTGGCCATTGCCATGGCCCAGGAAGGCGGCATCGGCATCATCCACAAGAACATGACCATCGAACAGCAGGCCGGCGAAGTGCGCAAGGTCAAGAAGTTCGAGGCTGGCGTGGTCAAGGACCCGATCACCATCGACGCCGACGCCACCGTGCGCGACCTGTTCGAGCTGACCCACCTGAACAACATCTCCGGCGTTCCGGTACTGGCCAACGGCGACCTGGTCGGCATCGTCACCTCCCGTGACGTGCGTTTCGAAAACCGTCTGGAAGCCAAAGTCCGCGACGTGATGACGCCGAAAGAGCGCCTGGTCACCGTGCGTGAAGGCGCCAACAAGAACGAAGTCCGCGAGCTGCTGCACAAGCACCGCCTGGAAAAAGTCCTGATCGTTGACGACAAGTTCAACCTCAAGGGCATGATGACCGTCAAGGACATCGAAAAGGCCAAGGCCTACCCGCTGGCCAGCAAGGACGACCAGGGTCGCCTGCGCGTTGGCGCTGCGGTCGGCACCGGCAAGGACACCGGCGAGCGCGTTGCCGCCCTGGTTGCCGCCGGCGTTGACGTGGTGGTGGTCGACACTGCCCACGGTCACTCCAAAGGCGTGATCGACCGCGTGCGCTGGGTAAAAGAAACCTACCCGCAAGTGCAGGTAATTGGCGGCAACATCGCCACCGGCGCCGCCGCCAAGGCCCTGGCCGAAGCTGGCGCTGACGCAGTCAAGGTCGGTATCGGCCCGGGCTCGATCTGCACCACCCGTATCGTTGCCGGTGTCGGCGTGCCGCAAATCAGCGCCATCGCCAACGTCGCCGCTGCACTGGAAGGCACTGGCGTGCCACTGATCGCCGACGGCGGCATCCGTTTCTCGGGTGACCTGTCCAAGGCCATCGTTGCCGGCGCTTCCTGCGTAATGATGGGTTCGATGTTCGCCGGTACCGAAGAGGCGCCGGGTGAAGTCGAGCTGTTCCAGGGCCGTTCCTACAAGGCCTACCGCGGCATGGGCTCGCTGGGTGCCATGGCACAGGCGCAAGGCTCGTCCGACCGTTACTTCCAGGACTCCTCGGCCGGTGCCGAGAAGCTGGTACCGGAAGGTATCGAAGGCCGTGTTCCTTACAAGGGTGCCCTGGCCGCGATCATCCACCAGCTGATGGGCGGCCTGCGTTCGTCCATGGGCTACACCGGCAGCGCGACCATCGAAGAGATGCGCACCAAGCCGGAATTCGTGCGCATCACCGGTGCCGGCATGGCCGAGTCCCACGTGCATGACGTGCAGATCACCAAAGAAGCCCCTAACTACCGCGTAGGCTGAGGCTTCAAGCAATAACCGAACGGGGCTGTCACGAACAGCCCCGCGTCGTTTCCGATTTCCACTGACGAGATTGAGTCATGGCCCTCGACATTCACGCTCACCGTATCCTGATCCTCGATTTCGGTTCCCAGTACACCCAGCTGATCGCCCGCCGCGTGCGCGAAATCGGCGTGTACTGCGAACTGCACCCGTTCGACATGGACGATGAAGCGATCCGCGAATTCAACCCGCGCGGCATCATCCTCGCCGGCGGCCCCGAGTCGGTCCACGAAGCCAACAGCCCACGCGCCCCGCAGGCGGTATTCGACCTGAACGTGCCGGTGCTGGGCATCTGCTACGGCATGCAGACCATGGCCGAACAGATGGGCGGCAAGGTCGAAGGTTCCGATCTGCGTGAGTTCGGTTATGCCCGCGTCGACGTGGTCGGCAAGAGCCGCCTGCTCGACGGCATCGAAGACCACGTCGACGACGACGGCGTGCTGGGCCTGGACGTGTGGATGAGCCACGGCGACAAGGTCACCCAGATGCCAGGCAACTTCCACGTGCTGGCCAGCACCCCGAGCTGCCCGATCGCCGGCATGTTCGACGATTCGCGCGGCTACTACGGCGTGCAGTTCCACCCGGAAGTGACCCACACCAAGCAGGGCGGTCGCATCCTGTCCCGCTTCGTGCAGGACATCTGCGGCTGTGAAGCCCTGTGGACCCCGTCCAACATCGTCGAAGACGCCATCGCCCAGGTGCGTGAGCAAGTCGGCTCGGCCAACGTCCTGCTGGGCCTGTCCGGCGGTGTTGACAGCTCGGTGGTTGCCGCGCTGCTGCACCGCGCCATCGGTGACCAGCTGACCTGCGTATTCGTCGACAACGGCCTGCTGCGCCTGCACGAAGGCGACCAGGTGATGGCCATGTTCAAGGAGAACATGGGCGTCAAGGTGATCCGCGCCGACGCTGAAAAGCAGTTCCTCGACAACCTGGAAGGCGAAGCCGACCCGGAGAAGAAGCGCAAGATCATCGGCCGCACCTTCATCGACATCTTCGATGCCGAAGCCAGCAAGCTGGACAACATCCAGTTCCTCGCCCAAGGCACCATCTACCCGGACGTGATCGAGTCGGCCGGCGCCAAGAGCGGCAAGGCCCACGTGATCAAGTCGCACCACAACGTGGGCGGCCTGCCGGAGGAAATGAACCTCAAGCTGGTCGAGCCGCTGCGTGAACTGTTCAAGGACGAAGTGCGCAAGATCGGCCTGGAGCTGGGTCTGCCGTACGACATGGTCTACCGCCACCCGTTCCCGGGCCCGGGCCTGGGCGTGCGCATCCTCGGTGAAGTGAAGAAGGAATACGCCGACATCCTGCGTCGCGCCGACCACATCTTCATCGAAGAGCTGCGCAAGGCCGACTGGTACCACAAGACCAGCCAGGCATTCGTGGTGTTCCAGCCGGTCAAGTCGGTCGGTGTCGTCGGTGACGGCCGTCGCTATGCCTGGGTCGTGGCCCTGCGTGCCGTCGAGACCGTGGACTTCATGACCGCGCGCTGGGCGCACCTGCCGTACGAGCTGCTGGAAACCGTCAGCGGCCGTATCATCAACGAAATCGACGGTATCTCGCGCGTTACTTACGACGTGTCGAGTAAGCCGCCAGCCACCATCGAGTGGGAATAAGTTGAGCCACAAGGGCGCCGCAAGGCGCCCTTGTCGTCTCTGGCATCGAGGTTACCCGCGCTTGTAATGCAACCCGTGATGTTCGAGCGTGGAACGCAGTTCGCTCAGGTCACGCAAGCGCCGCCCGCTTACCCACGGCCAGTTGGGGCGAGAGATGTAGATATGCTGGCCTTCCTCGATGATTGGCGTGTACTTCAATTGCCCGTCGTTGCTGCGATGAACGAGGGTTAGTCGATCCTCGATCCAGTAGATGGCAAATGTGCCTTTGCTGGCCAGCGAGTGTTCCAACTTGCCTATCGTGGGGGAGCTCGTGGCAATCGGGACTTGCAGGCGCAAGTCACCCTTGACGGTGCGCTCATTCGCGTTGTTTTCCAGGATAGTCAGGCCAGGGTCGATTTCGATACCGCCAACATGACCAGGCTCCATGTCCTCCACGCGCAGGCCGATTGCTCCTTGCAGTTCACTGACGCCCAGAACGCCCTCGAAGGTATTGCCATGCGAGTTGCCGACCAGTGCGATCCATTTGCTCGATCCGCGGATCGCCTGATCAGCCTGAATGATCTCGTGGGCATAGAAGTTCATCATTTGCTGGCGGATCACCATTGATGGCGTGGGGTTCCACGCTTGCCGGTAGCTGGCCATGCAGTCGATGGACTGTATGCGAATGTCGAACTTCCGCGCAGCTTTCAATACGTTGGTGAAGGAGTACCGACTGGCTGGGTCGATACCGTAACCCTTGTCCAGGCTTCGGACATAGGCCAGTAGCTCGCTTGGCATTTTGCCGCTGCGTTGAAACATCTCCAGGCTGGCCTGGTTGAAGTCGGTCATGAAGTGCTCGACGTACAGTACTTTGACCTTGGCTTTCTTGAGTGCCGACATGTTGTCGATCAGAAACTGCTTGCTTCCCAGTTGTGAATGACTCTCGCCAAGCACCAATCCGTCACTGCTTTCGTACACCCTGCGAATGATCTCTTTCGCGGATGCATCGCGAGCGAGTGCAGGTAGGTTAGGACGCGTGGGTGGCTCGACTGTGGCGAGGTATTGCCTCGCATCATCGGCCAGTACATTGCGCAGCCTTCTGTATTCGTCTGTGGCAGGGTCTATCCGGGCATCCCCAAATGAGAGGGTGCCGTCCAGCACACGCTCATGGCCGGGGCTTTCGGCGTAGGGTTGCAATATCGGGCGCAGCTCGTCCGGCACTTCATAGGGCGTGGCCGGCAAGGGAGCTGGCGTTGGCCCCGATGCGTATTTCCCCCACAGGCTGAGCATGTCGTCTTTCAGGCCGCCCCCCTGCAGGCCGGGCCGCTCCAGTGGCTGCCAGCGACCGTCTGCCGCCATACGCAAGGGTACGTTGCGATAGAAGGAGTACGGGTTTTCCGGGTCGATGATTACCCAGGCTTTCATTTCGGCGATATGGCGGACCTGATAAGGCTTATCGTCGATCAGCACATAAAAATTGCCGTGCTGAGTGTAGATGCCTGTCAGATCGCCGCTGCCTGGCTCGACGCTGATTATCTCGTTGCTCTCGAACGGTAACAGTAGCGCATCTGTAGAGGATGGCTGGTACGGCTCGGGAACCCAGGCCTCGATATCGGCGGGCGATGCCGGATCGGAGGTGGGGTCGGCCGGTGTCGCAGGGGCAGGCAGTGGTTCGGCGGTGGTGTCAGGCAGCTGCTCCTGCGCGGCGCCTGCACCGGCACTGGCCAGCAGAGCCGCATTGAACAGGGTGTCGACCGCTGCGAAGATCGCCCCAATCGTACCGGCATGGCGTTCACTGGTGGTGTGGCCATTGACCGCCTGATCGATGTTCAGTCCGGTATCGGCAAGGCCCGCACCCACAGCGGCCAGAGCGATCGGCCAATCCAGTGCAGCAAGCGGCGCGGCGATCTGGCCGAAGGCCTGCAGATAACCGATCCACATCTGTTTGCGCAGGTCGCTGTTGGAGCGCAAGGTGAAGTGCGCGTCGGCGATCATGCGCTGCTGCATGTTGTCGCGCAGATGGCTGAACGCGTCACCTTCAACCCCTCGGTCCAGTTGATTGAGGATGTGGTGGTCATCGCCTCCCCAGTTGAAGAACAGCAGGTCGATCAAGTGGTTTAGGCCGGCGCTGTCGGCCTTCTGCGCGTGGGTTTCAGCAGGGAAGTGGCTGAGGAAACGGGCACGGTTATCCGCTTGATTGGTGTTGATCAACACCCACCAGTACAGCTCCTTGCGCGTTGTGAACAGGTGCAGACAGTCTTGTTCGCCCGGGGTGTAGAGCAACTGCCGGCCGTCCTCCATCACGACGCGCAGGAAATCGCTGGCCACGTAGCCGCCGATGTCGAACGTGCAAACACGCATGCCGTCAGTAGGCACATGCAGTTCGTGGAGTTGTTCGAGGGTCACCGGGCCTGGTGAATGGCCGGTAAGGGCCCGGGCTACTTGACCGATGCAGGTGGCCAGCGCGCCGCGTGGGTCATGGGCGCAAGCTTCCAGCGCTTTGCTGAGAAAATTGATTTTGCTCAGCGCGCGGTAGTCCTGTGCGTGGTGTTGCCAGAAGGCGTCAAGGCGCTGGTGGTATTGGCTGCTGAAGTCGATCTGCCAGAAGTCCTCAAGGACATCCTTCGGCGCGATGGGCACTTCGTTGTGTTCGTCATACGCCTCGGCACCTGGCCCGTTCAGGTAGAAGCCTGCCAGGTAGCTGAGCAAGTCGCTGTTGTCCTGGTCCGCGACATCGAAGCGATGCAATACGAGTTGTGGCAGGGTATAGGACTGAAAAGGAGAGTCCTGATGTTGCCATCCGCTGAAAGTGTGCGGGCTGCTTTGCGCTGTCATGAACCGGTTGAGGTAGACATCGTCAGGATCGAGTTCCGCGTGCCCGTGTTTCCTCAGGATGCGTTTTGCCACGTCCCGTGCCATCTGCCGTAAATCAGGGCAGGAGCTGACCAGTGGCTGGGCCAGCGTGTGCAGTTGCTGTTCTTCATCGGGGATCAACACCTGTTGTGTCATGGGCGAAACCTTGGGCTGAGTGAGCCTCAAGACTGATGACGGAGCCGGCACTCCAGGCGGTATCTATTTAGGTGATGGGGCAGTCGTCAAGGGGGCATGGCATGTCTTCACGCGAGCTCCCGCCTGCACGAGCGATCCGGCAGGCGGGAGTCGAAACTCAGCTAATTGCTGGTGGGACGCTGAGCACCAGGTCACTTTGCACGAAGATGCCATCAACTGCATGGCCCGGATCAATACCAATGCTCAAGGCTTCGCCGATGCCCGCTCCCTCGACCCGTACGCCAAGACAGCCCTCCAGTTCGCTTACCCCTGGCACTTCGTAAAAGGTGTTGGCATGGGTGTTGCCCATGAGCGCCACCCATCTCGACGGGCCACGTTGGGCCTGGTCAGCCGTGATGATCTTGTGGGCTGCGTAATTCATCATGTTCTGACGAGGTTGTGAAAGGTTCGTTTCCGATTTCCATATGCCGCGGTAGCTGACCATCGTGTCGATACCTTGCACCCTGATGTTCTGGACAAAGGCTTCGTACAGCACTTGCTTGAGGCCATAAGGGGTGGCAGTAATCGTCGCGTTGTCGTCCCATGTATTAATATAGGTTTTCAATTCAGCGGGTAGTTTTCCGGTCCGATTGAACTCATCGAGAGCGGCCTGCTGGTAATCGATCATGAAGTGCTCGGAGTACAACACTTTGACGCCAAGCTGTTTGAGGCGTCGCATGTTTTCGATCAAAAAGCGTCTGGCGTAGATCTCTCGATGCGCTTCACCGAACACCAGGCCCTCGCTGTTTTGATACAGGCTGCCAAGAAATTGCCGAGCGTCGCTTGCATTTTCGAAGTGAGGTATTGCGGGGCGTGGTGGCTGTTCGAAGTGTTCGTAGAACGCCACGGCATCGCTGTCTATTCTATTCAGTGCAGCATGGTAGGCGCGGCCCCTGCTCCCAAGGTAAGGGTCGCGCAAGGTATGGTAAGGGTCAGCATCTTGGCCCATGAGTGCGAAGTCTTTCAGCTCCGAGTATTGGGGTTCTGGTATTTCATAGAGCTCCACCGTCAATGGCGGGAGCACCGGACGCGGGTTGAGTCGCCTCCAGGCGCTGAGAAACTTTCTGGTAATTTGATTGCTGCCGCCTTTCAGGCCCAAGCTTCCACCGACTTGCCAGTTGCCGTCGGCATCTCGAGCGATGGGAATACTTTGTCGGAAAGCGAAGGGTTGTTGCGGATCTACAATGACCCAGGTATTCAGTTCTCGGACATAGCGCACCTGATAGGCCAGGTCGCCGAGCATCGCATAGAAGTTACCGTCTTTGCTGTAAATGCCCTCCAGCTCTCCACTGCCTGTGGCGCCGGTCACGACTTCGTTGGTTTGCAGGGCCTGCAACTGATTATCCAGTTCGCTTGGCTGAAACTCCTTGGGCAACCAGGCCTCGATTTCCTCGGGCGTTACAGGCTCAAGCGCTTCGGGAGCAACTGGCTCGATCGGGTTTTCATCAGGAATAACAGATTCGACCGGGTCTTCGAGGGGCGGTACGAAGGCGTCCGCTGGCGAGGCAACTCCCCTGGCGTCGCTGGCACCGGCAAAGCCGATCATCAGGGTGTTGATCACTGCAAAGATGGCGCTTTCCACGCCTGCCAGGCGTTCAGCGCTGGTGTGCCCATTGATGGCCTGGTCGATGTCCAGGCCGATCTCGGCGATACCAGCACCCACGCCCGCCAGCGCTATCGGCCATGCCAGCGCGGTGAGTGGGCCGAAGACCGTGTTGGCGGCCCTCAGGTAGCCGAGCCACAATTGTTTGCGCAAGTCCGAATTGGAGCGCAACGCAAAATTTGCGTCGTCGGCCATCCGTTGTTGCGTAGCCAGGCGCAGGTGGCTGAAAGCGTCCATTTGCAGTGGCGTATCGGGTTTATTGATGCCGCCTGGCTCGGCAGCATCCCACTGACGCCACATGACGTCGAACAATCCGCTCAGGTCGATGCTGGCAAAGTGGGCGAAGAAACCGACAGTCTTGTGCAGCGAAGAGGCTTCGTGGGCGGTCAGCGGGAAGTGGCTCATCAAGCGTGCTTTTTGCGCAGGCTCGAGGGTGTTTGCCAAGACCCATGCGTGAATCTCGCGGTCGCTGGCGAACAGGTGAAATGCCTGGGTTTCGCCGGGTGTATAGAGCAGTTGATAGCCATCTGGCATGACGATTCGGAGAATATCGCTGGCGACGCGCTCGCCGATGCTGAAGGCATGGACACTAACGCCATGGCTCGGCAGGTTCGCTTGGCGCAGGTACTGCAACGTGACTGGGCCGCCGTGCTCGCCGGCCAGGGCCTTGGCTGCCTGCTGAACGCGGCTGGCCAGCGCGTTGTCGCTGGTTTGTGCCTGGGTTTCCAGCGCCTTGGCAAGGAATGTGGCTTTTGCCAGGGTGCGGTAATCGTCGCCATGCCTGGACCAGAAAGCACTGGCACGCTGGTCGAAGCAATGGCTGAAGTCGATGTTCCAGAAGTCATCGAGTGCAGACTTTGGCAAGAGCCGGATCTCGTTGCGCTCATCATAGGCAACTTCCCCTGCACCCTTACTGTAGAAGCCTGAATAGGTGCTCAGCAGGTCGCTGGCGTCTTGCTCTGCCGTGGTGAAACGGCGCATGACCAGTTGCACAAGGGTCATTGTCTGAAACGGCTGGGTAACATGTTGCCAACCGGTGAACGTGCGCGGGCTGCTTATCGCCTCATGGAAGCGATGAAAGTAGACCTGGTCTGGCTCCAGGTCGTCGAGGTGGTGCCGGCCCAGTATCGCACCTGCGGTTTCACGGGCCATCTGGAGCATGTCCGGACAGGCCGTGCTCAGCTTCTCGGCAATTTGTCTTAGTGCATGCAGGTCTTGTTGTTGCTGCGCAGAGAGGGGCATGACTGTTCTCGTAAGGTTTGAGGAGGGCGCAGCGTTGCCTCTGGAGCAGGCCTGGAGGCGTTAAATAATGCTGTGAGGTCTCGGGAATGAAGGCTTCACTTAATATTTCTCAATTGCAGGTGTATCGTATTCACCCTTCATCGCCCGCCACGGCTGGCAGCTTGATTGCGCAGAACACGAGGTACCCGCACCGATGTCCTTCACCCGTCGACAAATGCTCATGGGCCTCACTGGTCTGGTTGTGGTTGGCCTGGGCGCCGGTGGCGCGGCCCGTTACTGGCTGGGCAAGGTCGAGGACGACAATGCCGGGCATGACTACGAGCTGATCGCCGCCCCCCTGGATGTCGAGCTGGTGCCGGGGTTCAAGACCGAGGCCTGGGCCTTCGGCCCTTCGGCGCCGGGCACCGAGTTGCGCGTACGCCAGGGCACCTGGTTACGGGTGCGTTTCATCAACCACCTGCCGGTGGAAACCACCATCCACTGGCATGGCATCCGCCTGCCGCTGGAAATGGACGGCGTGCCCTACGTTTCGCAGCTGCCAGTCAAGCCGGGCGAGTACTTCGACTACAAGTTCCGCGTGCCGGATGCCGGCAGCTACTGGTACCACCCCCATGTCAGCAGCTCCGAGGAGCTTGGGCGTGGGCTGGTCGGCCCGCTGATCATCGAGGAGCGCGAGCCGACCGGGTTCAAGCACGAGCGCACCCTGAGCCTGAAGAACTGGCACGTCGACGAGCAGGGCGCCTGGCTGCCCTTCAGCATCCCCCGCGAGGCTGCACGCAACGGCACCGCCGGGCGGCTGATCACCATCAATGGCCAGGCTGACTCGGTCACTGAGTTGCCGGCCGGGCAAGTGGTGCGCGTGCGCCTGCTGAACCTGGACAACACCTGGACTTACCGTCTCAACCTCAAAGGCAACTGCGAGGCGAAAATCTATGCCCTCGACGGCAACCCGGTGACTCCACGGACACTGGATGATGAATACTGGCTCGGCCCGGGCATGCGCATCTGCCTGGCGATCCGCATTCCCGAGGCGGGCGAGGAAATCTCCCTGCGCGACGGTTTCGTGCGCCTGGGCACCTTGCGCTCGGTGGCCAGCAACGGCGCACCGGGCGAGTGGCCCAAGGCCCTGCCAGCGAATCCGATCGCCGAGCCGGACCTGGAGAATGCCGAGAAGCTGAACTTCAATTTCGAATGGGCGGCGACTGTCTCGGTCACCGATGATCCGGACAAGCCGTCGAGCATGTGGCAGATCAACGGCCAGGCCTGGGACATCACCGACAAGACCTGCGCCGACCGGCCGATTGCCACGCTGAAGAAGGGCAAGAGCTACATCTTCGAGCTGAAGAACATGACCCAGTACCAGCACCCGGTCCACCTGCACGGTATGAGTTTCAAGGTGATCGGCTCCAATCGCCGACAAATCCCCGAACCTTACTTCACCGATACCTATCTACTGGGCAAGAACGAGCGTGCCCAAGTCGCACTGGTGGCGGATAACCCAGGCACCTGGATGTTCCACTGCCACGTCATCGATCACATGGAAACCGGCCTGATGGCCGCGATCGCGGTGGTCTGATGCGCCCGCAGATCATCGATCGCAGCCGCGATCAGGAGTTCATGCGCCTGGCCCTGGCCCTGGCCAGCGAAGGCGCAGCCATGGGCGAGGTGCCGGTGGGCGCGGTGCTGGTGCAGCATGGCCAGGTGATCGGCCAGGGCTTCAACCGGCCGATCATCGACAGCGACCCCAGCGCCCACGCCGAAATGGTCGCCATCCGCGCGGCAGCCAGGGCTGCCAGCAACTACCGGCTGCCGGGTAGCACCCTGTACGTGACCTTGGAACCGTGCAGCATGTGTGCAGGGCTGATCGTGCATTCGCGGGTGATGCGGGTGGTGTATGGCGCACTGGAGCCCAAGGCGGGCATCGTGCAGAGCCAGGGGCAGTTCTTCGGACAGGGCTTTCTCAACCATCGGGTGATGGTGGAGGGTGGGGTGCTGGCGGAGGAGTGCGGGCAGATCCTGAGCGACTTCTTCAAGGCCCGTCGGGCCAAGGCCTGAATTGGCTTACATCGGCGGTGACTGATCCGCCGGCTTGTCCTTGTTCACCCCAGGCACATGCAGGTTACCCTCGGCCACCTGGCCTTCGAGCTGTGGCTGGGTCACCCAGGTGAGGATGTCGTAGTAACGGCGGATGTTGGCCACGAAGTGCACAGGCTCGCCGCCACGGGCATAGCCGTACTTGGTCTGCCGGTACCACTGCTTCTGCGCCAGCCGCGGCAGCATCTTCTTCACATCCAGCCACTTGTTCGGGTTGAGCTTTTCACGCTTGGCCAGGGTGCGGGCGTCTTCCAGGTGGCCGCTGCCGACGTTGTAGGCGGCCAGGGCGAACCAGGTGCGGTCTGGCTCCTTGATGCTGTCGTCGAGCTCTTCCTTGATCTTCATGAAGTACTTGGCACCGCCCTGGATGCTCTGCTTCGGGTCCAGGCGGTTGGACACGCCCATGGCCTGGGCGGTGCGCTGGGTCAGCATCATCAGGCCGCGCACGCCGGTCTTGGAGGTGACTTCAGGCTGCCACATCGATTCCTGGTAGCCGATGGCGGCCAGCAGGCGCCAGTCGACCTGTTCGACCTTGGCGTAGCTCTTGAAGTGCTTCTCGTACTTGGGCAGACGCTGCTGAAGGTGCTGGGCGAAGGTGTAGGCGCCAACGTAGCCGAGTACGTCGACATGGCCGTAGTAACGGTCCTTCAGGCGCTGCAGGGTGCCGTTCTTCTGTGCCTTGTCGAGGAATTCGTTGATCTCGTTGAGCAGGCTGTTGTCATCGCCGGCTGCCACCGCCCAGCGCTGGTCGCGGGTGTCGCCCAGGTCGAAGGCGACCCGCACGTTGGGGAAGTACACCTGGTTCATTGCCAGTTCATTGGAGTCGACCAGGGTCAGGTCGATCTGCCCTTCATCGACCATGCGCAGCAGGTCGACCACTTCGACCGCGTCGGATTCCTCGTATTCCAGGCCCGGATACTGCTTTTTCAGTTCGGCCAGCTGGTCGGCGTGGCTGCTGCCCTTGAGCACCATGATCTTCTTGCCGACCAGGCCCTTGGCATCGGTGGGGCGCGGGCGGCCGTTGCGGTAGATGACCTGTGGGGTCACTTCCAGGTAGGGGTGCGAATACTTCACCTGGGCCTTGCGCCGGTCGGTGCTCACCAGGCCGGCTGCGGCCAGCACCGGGCCGGAAGGTTTACCGAGTGCGCCGTACAGTTCGTCGAGGTTGTCGGCTGTCTCGATCTGCAGCTTGACGCCGAGATCGTCGGCGAAATGCTGGACCAGCTCGTACTCGAAGCCGGTTTCGCCGTTGCGGTCCTGGAAGTAGGTGGCCGGGCTGTTGCGGGTGATCACGCGCAGCACGCCGTCCTCCTTCACGCGCTCGAGGGTGCTGGGTTTTTCAACGCAGGCACCGAGCAGCAGAAAGAGTCCGGTTGCGATTAGCCATCTGGCGCAACGTTGGCGCAAAGCAGTGTGGGCGAACATAAGTTGCAGTATACGCAAAGGACCGGCACAGCCATATCTCGACAACGGATAGCTTGTCTGGTAGCAGTTTCTGTGCTGCAAGCTTCAAGCTGCTTTTTTCTGACCCCGAAGTCCGGTTCCGCCGCCCGGCAGCCATGGCTTAGAGCGGGTGCCGCAAGCCGTCGAATTAGGCTAGAATGCACGGCCTCTAAGCACACCCCTTCCTGAGGCTGTCCCGACGATGTTGATCCTGCGCGGCGCTCCTGCCCTTTCTGCCTTTCGCCACGGTAAATTACTCGAGCAACTGAGCCAGAAAGTCCCCGCTGTTACTGGTTTGTATGCCGAATTTGCCCACTTCGCCGACGTTGACGGCGAGCTGACCGCCGACCAGCAGCAGGTGCTGGGCCGTCTGCTCAAATACGGCCCGAGCGTGCCGGTACAGGAGCCGACCGGCCGCCTGTTCCTGGTCGTGCCGCGCCTGGGCACCATCTCGCCATGGGCCAGCAAGGCCAGCGACATCGCCCACAACTGCGGCCTGCAGTCGATCCAGCGCCTGGAGCGTGGCATCGCTTACTACGTGGCTGGCAACCTGAGCGACGCCGACGCCGAGCTGATCGCCGCCGAACTGCACGACCGCATGACCCAGCGCGTGCTGGCCAAGCTGGAGCAGGCGGCCGACCTGTTCAGCCACGCCCAGCCCAAGCCGATGACCTCGGTCGACATCCTCGAAGGTGGCCGCGACGCACTGGCGCAGGCCAACATCGACCTGGGCCTGGCCCTGGCCGAAGACGAGATCGACTACCTGGTCAATGCCTTCCAGGGCCTCAAGCGCAACCCGAACGACATCGAGCTGATGATGTTCGCCCAGGCCAACTCCGAGCACTGCCGCCACAAGATCTTCAACGCCAGCTGGGACATTGACGGCCAGGCGCAAGAGAAGAGCCTGTTCGGCATGATCAAGAATACCTACCAGATGCACAACGAAGGCGTGCTGTCCGCTTACAAGGACAACGCCTCGGTGATCGTCGGTTCGGTGGCCGGGCGCTTCTTCCCGAACCCTGAAACCCGCCAGTACGGCGCGGTGAAGGAGCCGGTGCACATCCTGATGAAGGTCGAGACGCACAACCACCCGACCGCCATCGCCCCGTTCTCCGGTGCCTCCACCGGCTCCGGCGGCGAAATCCGCGACGAAGGCGCGACCGGCCGTGGCGCCAAGCCGAAAGCCGGCCTGACCGGCTTCACCGTGTCCAACCTGCGCATTCCAGGCTTCGAGCAGCCTTGGGAGCAGGCCTACGGCAAGCCTGAGCGTATCGTCGACGCCCTCGACATCATGATCGAAGGCCCGCTGGGCGGCGCCGCGTTCAACAACGAATTCGGTCGCCCGGCCCTGACCGGCTACTTCCGTACCTTCGAGCAGGCCATCGACACCCCGCACGGTGAAGAAGTGCGCGGCTACCACAAGCCGATCATGCTTGCCGGTGGCATGGGCAACATCCGTGAAGACCATGTGCAGAAGGGCGAGATCACCGTCGGCGCCAAGCTGATCGTGCTCGGTGGCCCGGCCATGCTGATCGGCCTGGGCGGCGGCGCCGCTTCGTCGGTGGCCACCGGTGCCAGCTCGGCGGACCTGGACTTCGCCTCGGTACAGCGCGAAAACCCGGAAATGGAGCGCCGTTGCCAGGAGGTCATCGACCGCTGCTGGCAGCTGGGTGACAAGAACCCGATCGCCTTCATCCACGACGTCGGCGCCGGTGGTATCTCCAACGCCTTCCCGGAGCTGGTCAACGACGGTGGCCGCGGTGGCCGCTTCGAACTGCGCAATGTGCCCAACGACGAGCCGGGCATGGCCCCGCACGAAATCTGGAGCAACGAATCGCAAGAGCGTTACGTACTGGCCGTCAGCGCCGTCGATTTCGAGCGCTTCCAGGCCATCTGCGAACGCGAGCGTTGCCCGTTCGCCGTGGTCGGTGAAGCGACTGAAGAGCCGCACCTGACCGTCAGCGACAGCCACTTCGGCAACACCCCGGTGGACATGCCGCTCGACGTACTGCTGGGCAAGCCGCCACGCATGCACCGTTCGGTCACCCGCGAGGCCGAGCTGGGCGATGATTTCGACCCAAGCCAGCTGGACCTGGATAACGCCGTCCAGCGCGTGCTGAACCACCCGGCGGTGGCCAGCAAGAGCTTCCTGATCACCATCGGCGACCGCACCATCACCGGCCTGGTTGCCCGTGACCAGATGGTCGGCCCGTGGCAGGTCCCGGTGGCCGACTGCGCCGTCACCGCCACCAGCTTCGACGTCTACACCGGTGAAGCCATGGCCATGGGCGAGCGTACTCCGCTGGCACTGCTGGATGCCCCGGCTTCCGGGCGCATGGCGATCGGCGAGACCATCACCAACCTGGCCGCCTCGCGCATCGAGAAACTGTCCGACATCAAGCTGTCGGCCAACTGGATGTCCGCAGCCGGCCACCCGGGTGAAGACGCGCGCCTGTACGACACCGTCAAGGCTGTCGGCATGGAACTGTGCCCTGAGCTGGGCATTACCATTCCGGTCGGCAAAGACTCGATGTCGATGAAGACCAAGTGGAGCGAAGAGGGCGTCGAGAAGAGCGTCACCTCGCCGATGTCGCTGATCATCACCGGCTTTGCCCCGGTCACCGATATTCGCCAGACCCTGACCCCGCAGCTGCGCATGGACAAGGGCGAGACCGACCTGATCCTGATCGACCTGGGCCGCGGCAAGAACCGCATGGGCGCCTCGATCCTGGCCCAGACCTACGGCAAGATCGCTGCCCAGGCACCGGACGTCGACGACGCCGAAGACCTCAAGGCATTCTTTGCCGTGATCCAGGGCCTGAACGCCGATGGCCACCTGCTGGCCTACCACGACCGTTCCGACGGCGGCCTGCTGACCACCGTGCTGGAAATGGCCTTCGCCGGCCACTGCGGCCTCGACCTGCAACTCGACCCGCTGACCGACAGCAAGGCCGACGTCGCCGCCATCCTCTTCAACGAAGAGCTGGGCGCGGTCATCCAGGTTCGCCAGGATGCCACCCCGGACGTGCTGGCACAGTTCAGTGCTGCTGGCCTGGGCGAAGAGTGCGTCGCGGTGATCGGTAAGCCGATCAACAATGGCGAAGTCTCCATCAGCCTCAACGGCGAAGTGCTGTTCGACGACGACCGTCGCATGCTGCAGCGCCAGTGGGCCGAGACCAGCTACCAGATCCAGCGCCTGCGTGACAACGCCGACTGCGCCGATCAGGAATTCGACCTGCTGCTTGAGGAAGATAACCCGGGCCTGTCGGTCAAGCTGGGCTACGACGTCAACGACGACATTGCCGCGCCGTACATCAAGAAGGGCGTGCGCCCGCAAGTGGCGATCCTGCGTGAGCAGGGCGTCAATGGCCAGGTCGAGATGGCGGCCGCCTTCGACCGCGCAGGCTTCGCCGCCATCGACGTGCACATGAGCGACATCCTCGCCGGCCGCGTAGACTTCGAGGCCTTCAAGGGCCTGGTCGCCTGCGGTGGTTTCTCCTACGGTGACGTGCTCGGTGCCGGTGAGGGCTGGGCCAAGTCGGCGCTGTTCAACAGCCGCGCCCGCGATGCCTTCCAGGCCTTCTTCGAGCGTACCGACAGCTTCGCCCTGGGCGTTTGCAACGGTTGCCAGATGATGTCCAACCTGCATGAGCTGATCCCGGGCACCGAGCACTGGCCACACTTCGTGCGCAACCGCTCGGAGCAGTTCGAGGCACGCGTGGCCATGGTCGAGGTGCAGAAGTCCAACTCGATCTTCCTGCAGGGCATGGCCGGTTCGCGCATGCCGATCGCCATCGCCCACGGCGAAGGCCATGCCGAGTTCGCCAGCGAAGAGGCACTGCTGGCAGCCGACCTGTCCGGTTGTGTGGCCCTGCGCTACGTCGACAACCACGGCAAGGTCACCGAAGCCTACCCGGCCAACCCGAACGGCTCGCCGCGTGGTATCACCGGCCTGACCAGCCGCGACGGCCGCGTGACCATCATGATGCCGCACCCGGAGCGTATGTTCCGCGCCGTGCAGAACTCCTGGCGCCCGGATGAGTGGCAGGAAGACGCCGCGCTGATGCGTATGTTCCGCAACGCCCGCGTGTGGGTGAACTAAGGCGTGTACAAGCTCGCCTTCTTCGTCCCGGCTAGCCACGTTGAAGTGGTCAAGGCCGCCGTGTTCGCCGCCGGTGGCGGGCGTATCGGCGACTACGACCACTGCGCCTGGCAGACCCTGGGCCAGGGGCAGTTCCGCCCGTTGGACGGCAGCCAGCCGTTCCTCGGGCAGACTGGCCAGGTCGAGGTGGTCGAGGAGTGGAAGGTGGAGCTGGTGGTGGCCGACGACCTGATCGCTCAGGTCGTTGCTGCGCTCAAGCAGAGCCACCCGTACGAGACGCCGGCCTATGAGGTCTGGCGGCTCGAGGCGTTCTGACGGTTCAGCCGAAGGGAAACGCGTTGCTGATGATATCCGAAACGCTATTTGGGGCGTTTCGGAAGCTTTCTCCAAACACCCTCACTCTTTCCTGCTCTTCTCTTTCAAGTTGCGCCTGCAGCTCTGCCAGTTCACCGAGATTGCTGCCCAGGCGGATGTTGCGCCTTGAACGCTCGCGATCCATTGCCTCCCAAGCGGCGACGATGTCGTCATGCCAATCATCATCGTTGGGATGAAGGATGAAGCCCATCGCCACGGAAGCCGGGTCTCGCTCACTGTCGCCTTGCCAGTACTGGTACATCGATCGGCCAACCTCCTGCACCGCATGGGTAGCCAAATAGACTGCCAACTCATGAAATGGGTGGGTGTCGTGGTCTTTCGCCAACTGCGAGTGGGTCGGGTGCAAGCCAGCTATCTCGTTGGGATTGTGGCCTGAAAGCGTCTGAAACTCGTCAATACCGTCGCCTACCCATCCGAGTATGCCCTGAAGGGTGGTATTGATTGCATTCTGCAACAGCGTCAGGGGAAGCCCGGCTAGCCAACTGGCAGCCTGGTACAAACCAAACAGCGGATCTGCTGCCGCCTCGTCGCGCCATTCAAGATAGGTTTTTAGCCACGTAAGTGGTTTATCACTCTGATGTTCTTCAAGCAGTATCAGCAACACTTGCTCTGCTTCACTGCGATATCCCGGACTCGTGCGTTTGAAGTCGAGGGTTTTCACTTCGAAAAGAATCTTGCTCACAGGCTCGGCAATGCTGGCAATCACGTCCAGGCCGCCGAACATGCCGGTCACTACCGGCAAACCATGCTTGCACTCTGCTCGGGTAATCCAGGGTAATACGTCATGCTGCCTTTTGCGCAGGCACAGTTCGACGAAGTTTGAATGGGCGAAGTAATCCTCCAGTACATGCAGCGCCTCGCCGAAGTAGCGCCTTCCCTCGATGGTATTGCCCGCTTGCATGGCGTCTATCAGCTTTTCATGCATATAGCGTGCAGCGCTGGCAATGTAGGCAGGCATCGAGCGATGCGGGTCGACCTCCAGCAGTGCGTGGCCGTGGGTTACCAGGGGCTCGAAATCCTCATCGATGGCTTGCGGATCGCTCGCATCGGTGGCCGGATTCAGTGGGTTGTCGATATGCTCGGAGGGGCGATATACCCCCAGCATGTCTGGCTTTACGGTGTAGGCGCTGCGGCGTTCCGGCGTATCTTGCAGGTCGTGGAATTCTTTCAGTGCCAGAAGATCGACCAGTTGGGTCAGCGCATGGCGGGACAGAAGGGCCGGAAAGTTCTTGGGTGCGTCCGGATGGCGAACCAGCTTGGGGTCAAGCAGCTGGGAGAAATCCCGTAGCCAGTTGCCAAAATAGATGCTCCTGCGTTCTTCATCGGTGAAACCAATACTGGCCAATCCTTTTTCCAGGGATTCGTGGCCGAAAGAACCGGGTTTGCCCCCACCATCGCCGGCAGAGAACGGTTCTTTCTGGGGAGCAGGCTCAAGGTTCGGTCGGGTCAGGCGTATTTCGTCGCCCGCGAAAGTCGCGAACGCGGTGCCGTCTGCCGTCTTCGACCCACAGAAAAATATCATCGCGGCATAAGCGACCCCGTGACTTGGCCTTTCGGCTGGTTCCAGCGCAGGGGTATCAACGTCCTGCCTTATGATGCTGCTGAGGTATTCACCAAATGCCCTGATCATGGCGGCGTGCAAGTTGACGCTTTCGTAGTCATGGGTTCTTGCCTGCTCGATTGCAGCCTCGGACACCAGGATCGCGTGGGTGGTCTCGTCGAACCGGGCAGCTGCATCGGGCTGCGTTGCAACCTGATGCAGCGGGTTGGCGAGGTTCCCTTCATGCAGATCAGCCTGCAGTTTCAGGTAGACCTCAACAGGCACATCTGTGCCAAATGCGGACATGAACAGCGAGATAAACAGGCTTGTTTCGGTGTCCAGGGCAAAGGCACGAAGTTGCTCTAGCGCATGGGTACTTTCCAGAAGCGGGGTGTTGGCGTCGTTTTCAGGAGGCATGGGCGTCGTTCCATTCAGAGGTGAACGCCCAGCGTGATGGGGGGGCCAACCAGATAGCATCTTGCAGCTTTACCTGCGTAGGAATACCTCCCCTGCTGTGGACGCGGCCGGTGCTACCACAGGCTTGGCAACCAGTTTGCCGGCTACCAGCCCCACTTCGAACAGCACCCACATCGGCACCGCCAGCATGGTCTGCGAGAACACATCGGGTGGGGTAAGGATCATCCCTGCCACGAAGCACCCGACAATCACGTAGGGCCTGCTGCGCTGCAACGTGGCCACATCGGCCAGCCCTACCCACACCACGATGAAGGTCGCGACCGGGATCTCGAAGGCCAGGCCGAACGCCAGGAACAGCGCCAGGATGAAGTCCAGGTACTGGCTGATGTCGGTCATCATCGCCACGCCGTCCGGCGTCACGCTGGCAAAGAAGCCGAACATCATCGGGAATACCAGGTAGAACGCGAAGGCCATGCCGGCATAGAACAGCACGATGCTAGACACCAGCAACGGCAGGGCAATGCGCCGTTCGCGATGGTACAGCCCCGGAGCGAGAAAGCCCCAGGCCTGATGCAGCAACAGCGGCATGGCCACGAACAGCGCGCACATCGCCGTGAGCTTGAACGGCGTAAGGAAAGGTGAGGTGACGCTGGTGGCGATCATGCTGGCGCCTTCCGGCAGGAAGCGGCGCAGCGGCTCCGAGATCACGGTGTAAAGCTGCTGGGCAAAGGGGAACAGCCCGGCGAACACTACGGCCAGCAGCAACAGGCAGCGCACCAGGCGCTTGCGCAGGTCGCGCAGGTGGTCGGTCAAGGGCATGCGTGCTGCCGGGTCCAGGGCAATGCTCATGGAGTGCTCTCCCGGGCAACGGTGGCGGGCAGGGTGTCATTGGCCGGTTCCGCCTTGAGGCTGATGCCCTGACGGATTTCCTGCTCCAGGCGCTGCAAGGGCGCGCTGTCCAGATTGGGCATATCGATCTCCCGCTCCATCTGCGCACGCAAGCCATGTATCGCCCGGCGTGCCTGCCCCAGGCCACGGCCCAAGGTGCGCGCCGCGACCGGCAGCCGCTCCGGGCCAAGCACCAGCAGCGCGACGATACTTACCAGCAAGAGTTCGCTGAAGCCAATTTCGAACATCAGGCTTGGCGATCCGCGTGTGGCTGCTGCGCGGCCTGGGCAGTTACGGGTGGCTGTTGCTGCACTTGAGCGGCGCCTGGCGCGTTGACGTCATTGTCGCCGCCCATGGATTTGCGAAAGCCCTGGATCGCCTCGCCGACATCGCTGCCCAGGCCCTTGAGGCGCTTGGTGCCAAACAGCAGAAACACGATCAGCAGTACGATCACCAGTTGCCAGATTCCGATGCCACCCATTTCGAACACTCCTGTAAGGTCATGAAAGTGAAGGCCAATCCTGCCGTTTGCAGATGACGCCCACATGACTGCAAGGCTATTGCAACCTGGCTGCAACAACCCGCGTGTTGACTGGCGCTTTTCACCGGTTGAAAAGGAGCATGGGATGGGAGGCAGGCGGCAGCAGGGCGCGGCGCTGCTGATGGTGATGGTGGTGCTGGCCATGCTCGCCGCGGGCATGGCCTGGCTGGTGGAGGATGGGCGCCGCCAGGTGGACGAGGTGCAGCTGTTGCGCCAGCGCGTGCAGGTGCGAGCCATGGAGCAGGCTGGCCTGGCCTATGCCGAACAGGCTTTGCGTGACCCCGCCTGGCGGCTCAGCCCGTTGTTCTGGCAAGCCTTGCGCGGGCAGCCGTTGAAATACGATTTCGGTGCCGGGCAAGCGCAGTTGCGGGTGCGTGACCAGCACACCTGCTTCAACGTGAATGCGCTGCTGGGCGCCGATGGCGAGCGTGCCGAGCGCCAGCTGAAGCACCTGCTGGGCGACGACATGGCCGCCGAGCGCCTGGTCGATGCGCTGGCCGACTGGCTCGACAGTGACAGCAATGCCCGTCTGCAAGGCGCCGAAAGCGCCCAGTACCTGCGTCAGCAGCCGCCTCGTCTGGCAGCCAACCAGCCGATGCTCGATAGCAGCGAGCTGAACCTGCTGCTGCAACCTGACGCTACCCGCCATCGCCGTTACCCGATGCTGTGCGCCTTGCCGCAGACCTCCGGCTGGCGCCTGAATGCCAATGCCCTGGGGCTGGAGCACCTGCCGTTGCTCGATGCGCTGTATGAGGGGCGTTACTCGCGTTCGTTGCTCAGCCGCATTATCAGTGGGCGGCCGGCGTCGGGGTATGCAGATGCCTCGGCGTTGCGCCAGGCGCTGGGGGCGGTGGATGACGAGACGTTCGAACGGCTGAGCGAGGGGTTGCTGCTCAACAGTGGGCATTACCTGTTGCAGTTGTCGTTTGAGGAACAGGGCAGGTTAATGCGTAGCGAGTTCCAGGTAGAGGCGCTGGGGGTGGTGCAGTGGCATGCTCGGGTGCCGGCGCAGCAAGTGCGGGTGCGCAGTCGGGAGCCGATGATTTGGTGAGGCTGGAGATAGCTGGGGCTGCTTCGCAGCCCTTTCGCGACACAAGGCCGCTCCCACAGGGACAGCGCCTGATTCGAATGTGGCGCTGTAACCTGTGGGAGCGGCCTTGTGTCGCGAAAGGGCCGCAAAGCGGCCCCCATGCACGGAGCAATCAGGCGGTACCGATCTCCCCACCATCATCCCGCTGAATTACCACTGTCGTAGCCCGCGGTCTTACCTTGGCCCCGGCCGGGGTCGCATCGGTCGCCTTGTCGGTATAAGGCCAGTTATCCGGGTGCTGAATGTTGATGAACAAAGTCTTGTTGTCTGGCGTGAAGCTGATGCCCGTTACCTCGCAACCGTTCGGCCCGACGAAGAAGCGGCGCAGGGCCGTCTGGTTCTGGGCATTGATCGGCACCTGCTTGCCACTGGCATCCACCAGGTCGGTGGGGATCACCGCCAGCAGTTGATCGTTGGTGTAGTCGGTGAGCGTGGTTTCGCCATTATCGGTCTCGAACCACAGCACGCCACGGCTATCGAAACTCATGCCGTCAGGGCTGGCGAACTGGTTGAGTTCGGTCAGGCCCGAGCGGTTGATGTCGGCGGTACCGGCAGCGTTGGCGCCGAACACGAAGATGTCCCAGGTGAAGCTGAGCTGGTCGTCGCTGTCGTGCCAGCGGATGATGTGGCCGTGACGGTTCGGGCCGCGCGGGTTGGCTGCATCGACTTTTTCCGGGGTACGCGCGCTGTTGTTGGTCAGGGTCAGGTAGACGTCGCCATTGAGCGGGTTGACGGCAGTCCACTCGGGGCGGTCCATCGGCGTGGCACCCACGGCATCGCCGGCCCCCCGGGTGTTGAGGATGATGCCTGCCAGGTCACCGTACAGCGCGCCGAGTGTGCTGCCGGCGGAGGTGGCGGTGTTCACGTCGAGCAGCAGCCACACGCCAGTGCCGTCGGCATTGAAACGGGCGACGTACAGCTTGCCCTGATCGAGGTACTTGGCCCCGGTGGCCAGGCGGTCGGCCGGGTTGGCGTCGGCGGCATCCCATACTGCCGTGGACACCCACTTGTACAGGTATTCGTTGTTGGAATCGTCGCCCATGTACCAGACCAGCGGCTTGCCGACCACCGGTAGGCCCGGGCAGCAGCCTTCGTGGCGGAAGCGGCCGAGGGCCGTGCGCTTGGTGGCCAGGGTGCTGCTGTTGTACGGGTCGATCTCGACGATGTAGCCATAGGTGCTGGCTTCGTTGCGGTAGTCGTCGGTGGCGGTGGCACCTTTGACGGTCACGTCGAAGCGGGCGAATTCATCGGCCACTTCGCTGCTGTCACCGGCAGCGCTTTCCCACTTGTACTGGCCACTGGAGGTACCCACGCCGATGCGGCGCTGGTCTTCCGGGCGGGTACCCTTGTTGACGAAGATGCCTGGCCAGTTCTCTTCGCAGGTCAGGTAGGTGCCCCACGGGGTGTAGCCATTGCCGCAGTTGTTGTTGGTGCCGCGGCAGTGGGTGCCGTCGACCGAATACTTGGTCTTGACGTGGTCGGTGCCACGCAGCGGCCCGGTGATCTCCATGCGCGAAGCGGTGGTAAAGCGGCGGTTGAGCGGGTCGTTGTCGATTACCTGCCAGCGGCCGCTGACCTTCTGCAGGCGCACCACGCCAGCGCCATGGGCGTTGATTTCCTTGCGCACTTCTTCAGCCGGGCGCTTGCCGCTGGTATCGGTAGTCGGGCCGTTGGGGTGCAGGGCTGCGGTGTCGATGTACTCGAAGTTGATCGCCAGCAGGCCGTCTTCGGAGCTGCCGTTGATCGGGAAGAAGTGCATGCCGTCGTGGTGCATGCCCATGGCATTGGCCTGGTCGGTCGAGGTGTTGCTGCCGTCCGATTTCCACGGGTTGCCGTTGCTGTTCAGCGGTGTGCCCCAAGGGGCCAGGACATAGGCGCTGTAACCGGCGGCGACGACACAGGCATCGGTCCGCGAGCCAGGGATGGACTGGAAGCCCAGGGCCAGTTTCGGCTCTTCAGGCTCGGTCACCGGTGGCTCGGTCACGGGCGGCTGGGTGACCGGATCGTCATCAGAACCACCACTGCTGTCGAAGCAGCCGGTCAGGCCGGTACCGGCAATCATGGCGATGGCGGCTCCCAGGCTGCCGCGCATCACACTGCGACGGCTCAGGTATGCGTCCATGACGCTGGCCATCGGCAGGTTGCCGCTCTGGTTGCGGTCCAGGTTATCGCCGGTATCTCGACTCATCAGGGTGTCCTTATAGTGGCTGAGTTAGAGGAAACCGCGACTTTAGGGCGCTACTGTGATGATTCATTGGCAGAAATATTAACGGGTTTTTAAAACTGTAAGTTCTTATTGCAAAAGCAGACAGATCGATTTGGAATGATTGTCGGATTTTTGCCATTAAACTGTCATGCATACGCCGCAACATCCGGGGCCCAACGAGAACTCGGATAAGGATGGCGGGCCCGATGGCAAGCAGTGTGAACAGGCGCGAATTGATCAGCTGGATGGGTGTCGGTGCGCTGGCACCGCTGCTCGGCGCCTGCTCTGCCTTGCCAGGCCAACGTGGCGGCAGCGCCCGTGTGGACTTGCTGTATGTCGCCGACACGCTGGATGCGCGCCAGCCCGGCCTGCCGGTAGTGCCGGCCACGCGCCTGGGCCCGGTCAGCCACCTGGGCCGGGCACCGTGGATGACCGGAGCCAGTGCCAGCCTGGCACACCCGCAGCTGGCACCGTTGCTCGATGCCAACCAGGCGGCGGGCGTCAAGGTGGGCGGCTACGCCGTGCTGGGGGCGCTGCTGGAGCAACTGCGTAGCGAAGCCGGGGCGGGCAACAGCCTCACCCTGGAGAACGGTCAGGGCTGGAACGGCAGTGGCCTGGCCTATCTCACCCAGGGCGAAAGCGGCGTGCAGGGCAGCCAGTTGCTGGGCAGCGAAGCGCGGGTGAGCAGCGATGAGCGTGTGCTCTGGCCTCAGCGCAGCGCAGCGCTCTACCACCAGTCTTCCGCCATCACCCTCGGCGCCGGGCTCGCGGACGATCAGCGCAAGTCGTTGAGCCTTGAGCCGCTGCATATCTTCGAGCGCGGTGGTGCGCGCATCGCCGTGGTGGGTGTCACCGACCCCTACGCCCAAGACCAGAAGGCCTCCCTCAAACAGTGGTACCAATCCTTGCTGCCGACCTTCGAGCAGGCGCGGCGCGAAGGCGACCTGGTCGTGGCGATGGCCGATGTCGGTACCGGGCCGGGCCTGTGGCTGGCCGAGCGGCTGGCTGAAGTCGACGTACTGCTCTGTGCCCGCGGCCAGGACCTGTGGCCGGCACCGGTGCAAGCCACCCAGGCCAGTGGCCGTCGGGTGCCAGTGCTGTTTGCCGGCTGCCGCGGCAGTGGCGCATTCCGCCTGCGTTGCCAGCAGGTCGCCGGGCAATGGCAGTTCGACGGGCAGTTCTTCCCGGCCTTTGAACGCTACCTGTCACCAGCTGCACAAATGCGCGCCAGCCAGTTGCAGGGTGAACTGCGCCAGCAACGTGCCGGCCACGCGGCGTGGCTCGACCAGCCACTGGCGCGCGCACCGCAGGCGCTGTGGCGTCGAGACACCCGTGGCGGCAGCTGGGATCGCTTGCTGCACCAGGCCTTGGCCGATGACAGCAGCATGCCGGTGCTGCTGCCGGGCCTGCGCTATGACTACCCCTTGGCGGCAGGCGAAGCGATTACCCGCGAGCACCTGATCAGCCTGACCGGTGGCTACCCGGCGCCGGTGGTCGAGGCCCCGGCCCGGCAAGTCGAACAAGTGCTGGAGAACGCTGCCGAGCAACTGTTCGGTGACCCACTGCTGCTTGACAACAGCCAGGACCTGCCGCGCTGGCAGGGCCAGGCCTGGCGGGTCAGTTACAGCCCGCAAGGCAAGCGCGTCAGCGGTATCGACCCGATGCAGGGCCTGTGCCGTACCTTTGGCCTGCAATTCGAAACCCAGGCGGGCGAACCGCTGTGGCAGCGGGTCGAGGCCTGGCTGGTGCGGCAGAAGGCCGATTGGCAATTGGCATCGCTGCAACTGCCCGAGGTGCGCTACGTGCAGGGCCACCCAGGCTGGCATCCGCGGCAGGCCGTTTCGTGAGCCTGGCTTCACGCGTGATGACCGGCGGCCTGCTGACGCTGGCCGGCTGGCTGGCCGCCCAGTGCGTGCTGCAGCTGGGACGCCAGCCGCAACCGGCCAGCCCGGCGCAGGGCGCCGCTCTGCCACTGCCTGGCCTACTGATCGGTCACTGGCAGCCTGCGGTCGATGACGGCGCGATCGCCATCACCCGCCTGCCGTTGCAGTACCTCGGCGGCCTCAAGGCCCAGCCGTTGTCGGCCAGCGTAGTGGTGCTGCGCTACGGCCAGCAGGTCCGCACCCTCGGCCGTGGTCAACGCCTGGCGCCGGGCATCGTATTGCAGGACATCGACGCCGATGGCCTGATTTTCGACAACCAGGGGCGGCGCGAACGCCTGCCCTGGCCGCCACGCCCTGCCGTGACCGGCTTCAAGCGGCAAGGATGAATGATGTTCGCCAGATACTGCGTGGCCGCAGCCTTGAGCCTGGGCCTGTCAATGGCTTGGGCAGAAGAGCCGGAAACCTTCGATGACAACGGCACGCCGGTGTACGAGGTGAACTTCGTCGACACCGAGCTGGGCGAGTTCATCGACAGCGTGTCGCGCATCACTGGCACCACCTTCATCGTCGACCCGCGGGTCAAGGGCAAGGTCACCGTGCGCACCGTCGATCGCCACGACGCCGATGCCATCTACGACATCTTTCTCGCCCAGCTACGTGCCCAGGGCTATGCCGCCGTCGACCTGCCCAACGGCAGCGTGAAGATCGTCCCCGACCAGGCCGCGCGCCTGGAACCGGTGCCGGTCGAACCCGCGGGTAAACAGAGCCAGGGCAGCGATGGCGTGGCCACCCGGGTATTCAATGTGCGCAATGCCGCCAGCGAGCAGATGCTCGGCATCCTCAAGCCGCTGATCGACCCCCGCGTCGGTGTGATCACGCCCTATCCGGCAGCCAACCTGCTGGTGGTCACCGACTGGCGCAGCAACCTCGAACGCATCGACAGCCTGCTGCGCCAGCTGGACCAGGTGAGCGACGAGCCGCTGCAGGTAATGCCGTTGCGCCATGCCAGCGCTGCCGACACCGCGCAGCTGCTGACCCGCTTGCTGGCCCGCGAGCAGGGCGCCGACAGCACCCAGGTGGTCGCCGATCCGCGCAGCAATGCCTTGCTGGTACGTGGCAGCACCGAGCGGGTGCGGGCGTTGCTCGGCCAGCTCGACCGCCCCAGCGAAAACCAGCACAACAGCAACACCCAGGTCATGTACCTGCGCCACGCCAATGCCGCCGAAGTGGTCAAGGTGCTGCGCGGCCTCAGCCAGGAAGGCGCGGTGCCCGGCGAAGCGGCTGGCGAAGGGGAGGGCAAGGACCGGCCGGTGATGGCGGCTGCCAGCGACTCCGGCATCCGCCTGGAATACGAAGAGGGCACCAACGCCGTGGTCATGGTCGGCCCCGACAGCGAACTCGCGGCCTACCGCTCGATCGTCGAGCAGCTGGACATCCGCCGTGCCCAGGTGGTGGTCGAGGCGATCATCGCCGAGGTGTCCGATATCCAGGCCCAGGAACTGGGCGTGCAGTGGCTGTTCGCCGACGAGAAGTTCGGCGCCGGTATCGTCAACTTTGGCAGCAACGGGGTGAACATCGCCAACATCGCCGGCGCTGCCGCCAGTGGCGACAGCGAGGCGCTGGGCGACCTGCTGTCGTCCACCACCGGTGCCACGGCCGGCTTTGGCCATATCGGCGGTGGTTTCAACTTCGCCATGCTGATCAACGCACTCAAGGGCAAGAGCGGCTTCAACCTGCTGTCGACGCCGACGCTGCTGACCCTGGATAACGCCGAGGCGTCGATCCTGGTTGGCCAGGAAGTGCCATTCGTGACCGGCTCGGTGACCCAGAACAATGCCAACCCCTACCAGACCATCGAGCGCAAGGAAGTCGGCGTGAAGCTGCGCATCAAGCCGCAGATCAACGTCGACAACAGCGTACGCCTGGACATCGTCCAGGAGGTTTCGTCGATTGCCGACTCCCGCGCCGCCAGCGACGTGATCACCAACAAGCGCGAGATCAAGACCAAGGTCATGGTCGAGGACAATGGCCTGGTCATCCTTGGCGGCCTGATCAGCGACGAACTCAGCACCAGCGACCAGCGCGTGCCGCTGCTCGGTGACATTCCCTACCTGGGCCGGCTGTTCCGTTCCGACGCCAGCAAGAACACCAAGCAGAACCTGATGGTATTCATTCGCCCGCGCATCCTGCGCGACGGCCCGAGCCTGGCGCGCCTCAGCGAGGACAAGTACCGCACCCTGCAGCAGACCACGCCGCTGCAGTTGCCCGACCTGGCCGAAGGCACCCCGTTGCTGCAGGTGTTCCCCGCCAGCCGCGCACGCCTCGAAGGCGGCAACTGGTGATGCTGCCCTATCGCCTGGCTCGCCAGGCCGGGCTGGCCATGGCCCCGGCCGAAGAAGGCTGGCGCCTGTGGTTGCGTCGCGACGCCGACAGCGCCCAGTTGCAGGAACTGCTACGCGTGCATGGCCGGCCCATGGCGCTTGAATACCTGGAACCTGCAGCGTTCGATGAGCGCCTTGGCCAGCTCTATGAGGCGGGTGCGGGCGCGACTGAAGCGCTGATCGAAGGCATTGGCGAACAGGTCGACCTGGACAGCCTGATGAGCGAGATGCCGCGCATCGAGGACCTGCTCGAAAGCGACGACGAAGCCCCGGTGATCCGCCTGATCAACGGCCTTTTCGGCCAGGCGCTGCGCCTGCGTGCGTCGGACATCCATATCGAAACCTTCGAGCAGAGCCTGGTGGTACGCTTGCGCGTCGATGGCCACTTGCGCGAAGTGCTACGCCCGCCACGGGCACTGTCGGCGATGCTGGTGTCGCGGATCAAGGTCATGGCGCGGCTGGACATCGCCGAAAAGCGCCAGCCCCAGGATGGCCGCATCACCTTGCGCGCGGCTGGCAGGGAAGTGGACGTGCGGGTGTCGACGTTGCCTGGGATTCATGGCGAGCGCGTGGTGATGCGGGTGCTCGACAAACAGGCCAGCCTGCTGGCACTGGCCAACCTGGGCATGCCTGCCGCCGTGCTGCAGGGCCTGCGCAGCTGCCTGGCGCGCCCCAACGGTATTGTCCTGTCCACCGGCCCGACCGGTTCGGGCAAGACCACCACGCTGTACGCCAGCCTCAACAGCCTGAACGATGGCAGCCGCAACATCCTCACCGTCGAAGACCCGGTCGAATACGCCATCGCCGGCATCGGCCAGACTGCCATCAACCCGCGTGCCGGGCTGACCTTCGCCAGCGGCCTGCGCGCCATCCTGCGCCAGGACCCGGACGTGATCATGCTCGGGGAAATCCGCGATCAGGAAACCGCGCAGATTGCCGTGCAAGCCAGCCTCACCGGCCACCTTGTGCTGTCGACGCTGCACACCAACAGCGCAGTGGGCGCTGTCACGCGCTTGCGCGACATGGGCATAGAACCGTTCCTGATCGCCTCGTGCCTGCGCGGGGTACTGGCCCAGCGCCTGGTCAGGCGGCTGTGCCCTTGCGCGGTCGCACAGCCGTTGCAGCCGGCAGAGCGTGCCTTGTGGCCGGAGCTGGCGGCGCTGCACCGCAGCTATCACGCGGTCGGTTGCGAGCAGTGCCAGGGCAGTGGTTATGTCGGGCGCCTGGGGCTCTACGAATTCATCGAGCTGGACGCCGGCCTGGTCGGCCTGCTGTACGACGGCGCCAGCGAACTGGCCATGCAGGGCTACCTGGCCGAGCGCAGGCAAAGCCTGGTGGCGATGGCCAGCGACTGCCTGGCCCGTGGCGAAACCAGCCTCGCCGAAGTGCTGCGCGTGGTGCAGGGCTGACCGATGCCGACTTTCCGTTACCAGGCCGTCGACCTCGCCGGCAAGACCCACAAGGCCAGCCTGCAGGCCGACAGCGAACGCCATGCGCGCCAGTTGCTGCGCGAGCAGGGCTTGTTCCCCCGCCAGCTGCAGCGCCGCGAGACCGGCAGCCGCCAGCCGCGCCGTCAGCGCCTGAGCCGTGCCCAGCTGTGCGAGCTGACCCGCCAGCTGGCGACCCTGACCGGTGCCGGTATTCCGCTGGTGGATGCGCTGGCCACCCTCGAACGGCAGCTGCGCGAGCCGGCCCTGCATGGCGTGCTGGTAGCCCTGCGCGGCTCGCTTGCCGAGGGCCTGGGGCTGGCCCGTAGCCTCGCCCGCCAAGGGGCGCCCTTCACCGGTTTGTACTGCGCGCTGGTCGAGGCTGGCGAGCGCTCCGGGCGCCTGGCCCAGGTGCTGACCCGCCTGGCCGATCACCTCGAACAGGTGCAGCGCCAGCAGCACAAGGCGCGCACCGCGCTGATCTACCCCTGCGTACTGATGGGCGTGTCGCTGGCAGTGGTGGTTGGCCTGATGACCTTCGTCGTGCCCAAGCTCACCGAACAATTCGCCCACGCCGGGCAGAGCCTGCCGCTGATCACCTCGCTGCTGATCGGCCTGAGCCAGGGCCTGGTGCAGGCCGGCCCCTGGCTGCTGGGGTTGGCGCTGGTCGCCGGCCTGCTGGGCAGCTGGCTGCTGCGCAAGCCGCATTGGTGCCGGCGCCGCGATGAACTGCTGCTGCGCCTGCCGCGTATCGGCGTGCTGCTGCAGGTACTGGAAAGCGCCCGCCTGGCGCGCAGCCTGGCAATCCTCACCAGCAGTGGCGTGGCCCTGCTCGAAGCCCTGCAGGTGGCCACCGAAACGGTCGGCAACCGACGCATTCGCCTGGCCATGGAGCAGGTGCGCCAGCAGGTGCAGGGCGGCACCAGCCTGCACCGCGCCCTGGATGCCAGCCAGCAGTTTCCGCCGTTGCTGGTGAACATGGTCGGCAGCGGCGAGGCCAGCGGCACCCTGGCCGACATGCTCGAACGCGTGGCCGACGACCAGGAGCGCGGCTTCGCCCGCCAAGTGGACACCGCCATGGCGCTCTTCGAACCCCTGATGATCCTGGTGATGGGCGCCGTGGTGCTGTTCATCGTGCTGGCGGTGCTGTTACCGATCATGCAACTCAACCAGGGCCTGCAACTGTGAACACAAGGAGTCCTTCCATGCAGCATCGACGCAACCGCCAACGCGGCTTCACCCTGATGGAAATCATGGTGGTGATCTTCATCATCGGCCTGCTGATCGCCGTGGTCGCGCCCAGCGTGCTGGGCAACCAGGACAAGGCCATGAAGCAGAAGGTCATGGCCGACCTGGCGACCCTGGAGCAGGCGCTGGACATGTACCGCCTGGACAACCTGCGCTTCCCCAGCAACGAACAGGGCCTGGCCGCGCTGGTGAAAAAGCCGACCCAGGACCCGCTGCCACGCAGCTGGCGCAGCGACGGCTATGTGCGCCGCCTGCCGGAAGACCCATGGGGTACCCCGTACCAGTACCGCATGCCCGGTGAGCATGGGCGGGTCGATGTGTATTCGCTGGGTGCCGATGGCGTACCGGGTGGCGAAGGCCAGGATGCCGACCTGGGCAACTGGGCCCTCTAGACCATGCCTGGCCAGCGCGGCTTCAGCCTGCTCGAATTGCTCGTGGTACTGGCCATCGCCGGGCTCATGACTGGCCTGGCGGTGGCCTGGCTCGACAGCGGCAAGTCCAGTATCGACCAGGCACTGCAGCGCCTGGCCACGGAAACCCGCACCCAGGCCGCGCTGGCCCGGCACGCCGGGCAGCTGCGCGGATTGCGCTGGACCGGCCAGCGGCCTGAGTTCGTGCGCCGAAATGGCGATGGCTGGGTGGTCGAGGCTGGCGCCCCGGTCGACTGGCCAAAGGGCCTGCGCCCGGACTGGTCGGCCAGTGCCCAGCCCCGTGTGCTGTTCACGCCGCAGGGCTGGGCGCAACCAGGCTCGGTGCACTGGCGCTGGGCAGACGGCAGCCAGCGTTGGGAGTGGGGCCGTGACGGCCAGTTACGCGTGGCGATGACGCCATGAAGCGCAGGCAGCGCGGGTTCACCTTGCTGGAAGTGACCGTGGCCCTGGCGATAGCAGCGGTGCTGGCGGTCATCACCAGCCAGGTGCTGCGCCAGCGCCTGGCGGTGCAGGACAACGTACAGCAGCACCGCCTCGGCGTGCTCTGCGCCCGCGAACTGCAGGCGCGCTTCACCGTCGAGCAGTACTGGCCAGCCAGCAATCAGGTCGATGGCGTGCTCAGCCAGGGCGGTCAGGCCTGCCACTGGCAGATGCAGTTGCGCCGTACCGGTGTACGCGACCTGCGTCGCGGTGAATTGCAGTTGTACGCCGACCGCGACCAACGCCTGCCGCTAGGGCAGTACACCCTTTTTCTGGAGCAGCCATGAAACGGCGCCAGGCGGGTTTGACCCTGATCGAGCTGATGGTCGCCATGGCCCTGACTGCGCTGCTCGGGGTCATGCTGTCGGCGCTGGTCAATGGCTGGCTCAAGGTACGCGAGCGGCTGCAGGTGAACACCCAGGAAACCAGCGTGCTGGAGTTCTGCCTGGCCCTGGAGCGGCGCTTCGACAGCCCGGTGCTGCGCCGCCTGTACGAACAGCGCCTGCCCCTCGCCAGCCGCTGGCTCGACTGGCAGGCCGACCGCCAGCAGTTGCTGTGGGTGGCCGCCGCCGCCTTGCCCGAGGCCGAAGGCGGCTCGCGCCTGCAACGCCAGCGCCTGCGTTTCGATGCGCGTGACCAGCGCCTGCTGCTGGAAACGTCGGCGGACCTGTACGCCGCCAGCGAGCCGCGCTGGGTGTTGCGTGAACAACTGCCGCGGGTCAGCGCAATCAATGTGCTTTACCACCAGGGTGGCCGCTGGTTGCCCTGGCCCTCCGACCAACCCGCGCACCCCGGCCGTGGCGTGCGCCTGGAATTGCAGCGTGATGGAGCACCGTATGTCTGCACCTTTGTTCTCCCCTGGGGGCGCTCATGAAGTTTGAATGGCGCCGAACTGCGCCAGTTCGACCCTGGTTGTTGCTGCGCCCGGGCGAGGTCTGGGACTGGTTGCTGGTCGAGGCGGATGGCGCCCGACGCCAAGGGCAGGGGGAGCCTCCGGCGAACGTGCAGGCACGGGTGGCGCTGATCGTCCCCGGGGAATGCTGTAGCCAGTTTCAACTGGCGGCGCCGCCGGGCCTGAAGCGCGACGAGTGGCCGCTGTTGCTGGAGGACCGCTTGCTGCAGAACCCGGATGAAATCCTGTGTGCCTGCCTGTCGCGTCAGGCGGGGCAATTACGCCTGATGGCGGTGGAGCGGCAGTTGCTGGAGCCGTGGCGCGAGCAATGTGCCGAATGGGGGCTGCAAGTGGACTGCTGCTGGGCTGAATTCCAGTTATTGCCAACACCCGAGCCGTGCAGTTTCTGGCAGTGGCAGCGCACGCCAGAGGTCTCGCTGTGCAAAGGGCTGGGCGAGGACGGGTTTGAACACTGGTTGGCTTGGCCCGCTGAGCTGGGCGAGTTGCCGCAGCAACCGTGGTCGGGCCTGCATAAGCAAATGATGACGGGCACCTGGCCAGTCGCGTTGGCGCCACTCGACAACCTGCCCAGCTTGCTTGAGCGCCCCCGCCAGGCGCACTCGCTGCCGGGCGTGTCGCGGCAGCAGCAGCGCCTGCTTGCGGCTTGCCTGGTGTTGGCCACCGTCTGGGGCGGCCTCTGGCTGACCCAGCAATGGCGCCAAATACAAACCTGGCGTGCGCAGGTGTTGGCGATCACCGGTGAGCAGGCCAGCCCCCGGCACGCGGCGCAGGCCCTGAAGCGTCTACGGGAAAACGGACTGCAACAGCAATTGCGCGAGCGTCAGCTCGAAGACCTGCAGGTACGCCTGCAAGCCTGGCTGCGTGAGCATCCCGCCTGGCGCCTGCAAGCCGTGCGTTTCGATGGCCAACGCTGGCACCTGCGCCTGGACGGCGATGGCGCCGCGCCGCCGTGGAGCGAGATGGCCAACGCTGTCGACGCTGCCGTGCAGGTACAGGACGGGCAGGTGGTGTTCGACCTGGGAGCGGCCTCATGAATCGGGAGTGGATGCAGCGTCATCGGCTGTGGTTTGCAGGGGGGCTGATCGTCGTGCTTCTCGCCTTCCTGGCCCTGCGCGGAGGCCTGGCGCAATGGCGTGAGCTCAGCCAATGGCGTGAGCTGGCAGCGCAGGCCGCAAGTTTGCAGGGTGGCCCCGGCATGAGCCTGGAACGCTTGCGCCAGTCAGCCCTGGCGCGGCGAATCGAATTGGCTGATGTCGATGTGCAAGGCAAAAGCTGGCAGCTACGGGGTCTGGTTGCGGATGAGCGCGTATTGCAGGGCTGGTTGCAAAGCCTGCGCGCGGAAGGGGCGCAGCCGTTGCAGTGGGGGCTGGAGCAGGATGCCAAGGGGCTGCGTTTCGAACTGGTGCTGCAGCCATGAGCCGTCGTGGACTGTTGTGGTGCGGGTTGGTGTTCACGCTGACCTTGCTGATCGAGCTACCGGCTGCCTGGGTGGCGCGTGGGGTTGGCCTGCCGGCTCGTGATGTCAGTGGCAGCGTGTGGCAAGGCCAGGCGCAGCAAATGGGGCCGGTCGGGCCGGTGCGCTGGGCGTTGCGGCCATGGCGCATGCAGGCCGATGCGCAGCTCGGTTTTCAGGGGCAGGCCTGGCAATTGCGCGCTCAAGGTTGGCCATGGAACTGGCGGCTGGAAGCAGCGGCGTTGAGTGCCCAGGCGACGGTACTGACGGAATATCGCGTGGCCGGGCAGTGGCAAGGGGTGCTGCGCATGCAGGGTTCGGGGCGCCAGTGTCAAAGCAGCGAAGGGCGGGTGAGCGTGACCGACCTGGCGTTGAGTGAGCCGTGGTCGCTGGGGTTGGGGCAAGGCTGGATAGAGATGGATTGCCGTGCAGGCTGGCGCTTGCGCGGGCAATTGGTGCAGCAGGGGCAACATGAAATGTCGCTGGAGGCAGACCTGGAGGGGCGCAGGGCGCAGGTGGCCTTCAACTTGCAGAATGAGTCGGTGTTGACGCCGGTGCTGCGGGGCGCACAGTGGCTGGGGCCGCAGGCGCTGGCGGGGCAGCGGGAGGTGCGTTGGTAGGGCGGGGGATTGGGGCTGGGCTGCCATGTGCCCGCCATCACAATTTCTGCGCTTGGGAGATCGAGCGCCGCCCGCGCGGCGCATCGCGAGCTTTGCTCGCTCCTACGTTTGTTTCGGGCCAATTATTCCTGTGGGTTTTGCGAGCGAACGTCTTGGCGCATGGCGCGATATTGCGTCGTACCAACAAGGCGGTCGCGCGCGCCTGTTACAGGCGTTACTGGCCCGAAACAGACGTAGGAGCGAGCAAAGCTCGCGATGCGCCGCGCGGGCGGCGCTCGATCTCACAGGCGCTGAATATCTCAAGGCAGACACCTCTGCGCCTAAACCTCTATTCCACTTTGCCCTGCACACTCGAAACCCACTGCTCATTCCGACTATGCCCACTGGTCCTCAACAACCCCAGGTCCAGCCCATTCTCGCCATCCGCCGCGCCTTTGCCCTTGGCGATCTCGGCAATAGCCGTGCCCAGGTCCACTGGCGAATTGGAGGCATCCACCGACACATCCCGACGGTAGTCATTGCCACTCAGGGTTTCCCGGCTCAACGAGCCGGCATCGAGCGCGACCGCGCCCTTGGCCGACTGCAGGCGGGCGCCGACCAGCTGGGCATCACCGCCCACCTTCAGCTGGACACCGTCACTGCCCTTGAGCACCGCCTGCTGGCCCACGCTGTCGCGCTGCACGTGCGACACATCAAGGCTGAAGGTCGGCGAGAAACCTGGGTCGGCCTTGCTCAAGGCCGACCCCGCCTTGTCCTTGACCTTGCCACCCAGTGGCCCGGCCAGCGAGGTGGCGGCGTTGAGGTAACCCTGCGGGTTCTTCTCCTGGCTCAGGCGTGCATCGCCTTTCACCGTCAGGGTATCGACGCTGTCCTTGCGGCTGACGATGCGCAGGTCGCCATCGACGGCGCCGGTGATGTGCCCGGCTTCGAGACTGGCGCCTTCAATGCGGGTATCACCGCGGCTTTGCAGGTCGATGGTTTCGGCGCGCAGGTTGCTGGCGTTCCAGGTCTGGTTGTCGCGCTTGTCCAGCTCGACCTTGGCCCGGCCATGCAGACCGCGGGTGTCGGTGGTGCCTGCGGTCATGTTGAAACCGGCACCGGCGGTGATGTCGAGATTGTTGCGCTGCTCCTGATTGGAAGAGGCCTCGATCAGCATGCCGCCGCTGGATGCGTTGAACTCGATCTGCTCGGCGGCTGCCTGCAAGCCCTCCAGGTGCAAGGCAATGTCCTCGCGAGCAGTGCTGCTGAGGGTCAACTTGCCGGCGCTGGCGAACTGGGCATCGACGGCCTGGCGAGCGCTTTCATCCTGCGTGCCATGGCTGAAGTGGCCACCGATGCCGCCGCCTTTTGTCTCACCCATCTTGGCTGCCAGTTCCAGGCCTCCGCCCAGTTTGCCGCCGCTGGCTTGCTGGGTGTCGTTGCCTGCCTTGACCTGCAGGCGGCCATCACTGTGCAGGCGAATATCGCCCACCTTGGCTTCGCGGTTGCCGATACGGGTGCCTTCCAGCAACAGATCACCCGCGCTGCTCAGGCGCACTTCACCCTTGGCGTCGATCTGTGCCACGTGGGCCTTGGCTTGCACCGTTTGCTGCTGCACGTGGTCAAGGTAGCCACGGCCATCGAAACCGGTGCTGCCGGGGCGGTTGCCGACCTTGGCCCAAGCGTTGCCGTCAAGCTGGCGTGTCAGCTCTTCGGTGCGGTCGTTGGCCTGGGTCAGCGACAGGTTGCCAGCACTGTGGATGACCACCTCGCCTTCACCGCCATCCATGCGTGTGCCTTCATACTGGCCATCGCTACCCAGCTGGACCTGAATGCCCTGTTGCCCGTAAAGGCTGCCAGGTACCGCGGTGCTGGCCGTTGCCTGCTTGTCCAGCGAACCGCCCTTGCCCGCGCCGCGCCCGTTCAGGTCACTGCCGGAGCTGGTGTCGAGGCGCAGGTCACCGCCAAAGGCCAGACGCTGCACGCTGTCGTCCTGGGTATTTTCAGCGGCACGCATCGTGTGCTCCTGGGCATCGATCTGCAGTTGGCCGGCATTGGCACGCCAGGCGGTGCCTTGGTCGTCGATCGTGTCGGCCTTGACCTCGACCTTCGCACCCGACAGCTCACTCACCTGGGCAATGCCACGGCGCTGGTTTTCCAGGCGCTTGAGGTGCTCGACGGTCATGTCGGCACCGACGCTGGGTGCCGCCATGGCGTCTTCGGGCGATGCCTGCTGGAAGCGCGCGGCCTCTTCGCCCAGCACCAACCGTTCGATCGGCCGGGTCAGGTCGCGGTATTCGACGCTGGCGCCGAGGCTGCCGGACCATTCGTTGCGCAGTTCTTCCCGTTCGTGATTATCCTGGACGGCACGGTTTTCGATGCGCTTGGCGGTGACCTTGAGGGTGTCCCCGGCCGTGACACGTGCTGCTTCGGTCACCAGTTCGTCAGCATCGAGGTTGACGTTGCCGCTGGCCTGCAGTTCGCTGCGCTGGGCCTTGCTGTCGCGTTCGGTCACCCCGGTGCTGTTGTGATGGCCCTCGAACAGGCTGCCGAGGCGGTCGATGCCGCCCGTAACGGTCAAGCCGCCGCCGCTCTGGCTTGTGCTGGTGGTCGATTCGCGCTCATTGCGGGTGGCGCCCAACGTCACTTGCCTGGCTTTCACGTCGAGGTCGCCCGCACCCGCCTGGACCTTGGAACCGTTGACTTGCAGATGCCCCTCGCTGCTCAGGCCAACCGTAGCCCCCTTCAGTTCACTGGCGACTTGCGTGGTGTCGCGCACCTTTTCGCTACCGGTGACCACTTCATACGCCACGCCCGCCGCATACTGGCGTGACTGCGGCTTACCGTCTTCGGCTACCTGGGTTTGCCGGGCACTGGCAGTCAATCCATGTTGCTGATCGCGGCTTTCGCTTTCGTTGACCGCTTGCGCGCTGCCGATCAGTACGTCGCCCTTGGCTTCAACCTGCAAATGCTCGCCGGCCTCGACCTTGGCACCCTGGATGCGCAGCTCTTCGGCACTGGCCAGGCGCAGGTTGCTGGACGAGCTGACATCGCTGACCAGCACCTGCTGTTGTCGTGTGCTGCTCTCGTGATCACTGCCGAACAGGCCGAACAGTTTGCTGTCGCTATTGCGCTCGGTAGAACGGCTGCTGCCATGGTCCGCTTCGATCGCCAGCGCACCTTTTTCGCTGTACAGCACGGCATCTTCATTGCCGTGCACAGTGCTGCCCTTGATGCTGACCTGGTCAGCACGGACATTCAGCTTGCCATCCGCAGTGACGCTGCTGCCGGCAACGCTCTGGCCCTCGGTGTCGCTGCCCTTGCGACTGCCGAAGAAAGCGCCGGAGACCAGGTCGCCTCGGTAGTTGCCGTCGTTGCTGCGTTGCTGCAGGGCGGTTGTGCCGACCTCGATCTGCCTGGCGTTGAGGTCCATGTCGGCGCGGCTATGCAGGGTGCTGCCCGCGACCTTGAGGGTATCTTTGGCCTTGACCGTCATACGTTGGGCATTCAGCGTGCTGGGCCGTGCGGTTTCCGTGTACGTGTCGGTATCGCTGTCGCCGCGCCAGAGGTCCTTGCGATGGCGCACCCGTTCCTTGAATTGATTACTGTCGATGCCGGCCGCGATGTCCAGGTTGGCACCGCTGTCGAGGGTCATGTCACCGCCTGTCTTCACCTCGGCGGCGACCAGGCGCATGTCGGCGCCGGACTGCAAGGTGATGCTGTCGCTACCCTGCAACTGCACACCCCGTTGCTGGCGTTCGGTGGTGGTGCTGTCGCGGCTGTACGTTTCGCGGGTGATAAACAGGAACTTCTTGTTCCAGCTGTCGCGGTCGTGGCTGATGTTTTCGCGGGTCCTGGCGTCCAGGGTGAGTTTCTTGCCGGCCGTGGCTTCGATGCGCTCGGCCTTGCCGTCGGTGGCGCTCAAGGTCAGGTCGTCGGCAGCGGTTAACAACAGGGTGCCTTGTTCACTGCGCAGTTCGGCAGGGTTGTCGGCTGTGCCACTGACGTCCAATGAGCCGGCCGAGTGGATGGCGATGCCGTTGTCGGCCCTTATCTTCGACCCCATGCGCACGCCTGCACCTTCGGCAGTGCTCACCACGCGAATGCGCCCGGCGCGCATGGCGCCGAACAGGTTGGCGTCGATGCTCGACGGGGTGCCCGGCAGGTGTTCGAGGACCTGGCCATCGATGTGAGCGATGCGATTGCGGCCAACGGTCACGTTGAGATCATCCTTGGCCATGAGCAAGCCCTGCTGGTCCACTTTGGGGGCAATCAGATCAAGTGCACCCTCGGCATTGGCCTGGCCGCCCTGCATCACCTGCAGGATGCCTCCGGCGTTCAGCGTGTTGAAATGGCGCAGCTGTTCTTCCTGCAATTCGGGTGTGCCGACCACGAACCCGGCGCGGGTGGTGTTGATGAAGCTGCCGCCATTGAGGGTGATGCCGTTGGGGTTGGCCAGGATGTAGTCGGCAGGGCGGCCGAAGATTTCCTGCGGGCCTTCGATCAGCGAGGCGTTGCGGCTGACCACCTCGTTGAGAATGGTCGACGCTGCCTGGCCCTGGAACTGCGGGTTGGCGGCCAGCGCTCCAGCCAGTTGCGACTGGCCCTCCTGCAGGGCGTTGTTCAGCACCACACCGGGGCGGGCGACGTTGTAGTCGAGGAACTGGTTGTGCGACAGACCACTGGCGTTGGGCGGAACGATGTCGATCACCGGTACGCCATGATCGTTGTTGATGATGGGTGTGCCTGCGGGGCCGGTGGCGGCCTCCAGCCCACCCTGCGCGAGAGCGCTGGTGGGGCCGAGCAGGGCGAGGAAGATGGCCCAGCGCAAGGTATCCGGGCGGGTAGACGGCAATGGCGAGAGTATCTGCATGTTCTCGTTCTCTTTTTTGTTGTGGGTGAATCAGATGCTCAGGGCGCACTCCAGTACCCAGAAGCCAGGCTCCAGGCGGGAGCGGGGCAGGTCGCTGGTGTAGAGGGCGCGTTGGTAGTCGAGGCGCAGCCGGGCATCCGGCAGGCTCAGTTCGATGCCGGCGGCTGCGCCTGCCAGGCGTTGCGAAGGTTTGCCAGTCGCTGGCCGGGTCCAGCCCGCATCTAGGCCGAAGTAAGGGCGTATCTGCAGGGGGTGGGCCCAGTTCGCCGGTAGCGGTTGGCTGAAGGTATTGCGCCAGGCCGCGCCGCTGGCGCCGGAGTAGGTTTGCAGGCGAAAGCCACGTACGGTCGAGTCGTCGCTGACAAGTAGCTGCTCGACGGCGGGCAACGCGTGTTCGCTGTATTGCAGGGCCAGTTCGCTTTGCCAGCGCCAAGGTGTGTCAGGCGGCCCCTGACGCAGGTGCAGCAGGCTGGCGCGGTACTTGCGAAAATCCGGGCGCAGGCGTTCCGCTCCCAATGGCGACTCGTCGGCAGCAAACCAGTCCAGGCCTTGAGCAACACCCACATACCCGTTCCATAAACCACCTTCGAGCCACAGCAGGTTGATGCCAGCCTCAATGCTGGTGAGTGTCGGGCTTTGCTGGGTAATGACGGCACCCGCGCCGCGGTTGATCAGCTGCTTGCGGTCCAGCCGTGCACTGGCGCTGAGCATGCCTTGCTGGTTGCGCCATAGCACTCGCTCGATGCTCAGGCCCTGGTAGCTGCTGCTGCCGTCGCTGGACTGCCGACTGTGCGGCAGCGGTGCGTCGTAGGTCAGTTGGCTGGCGTTGAGGGCAAAGGTCCAGGGGCCATAAGGAACGCTGTAGTACAACGTGATGCCTTGCACCTGGCCGGGTGCGTGGAAAACGCTGGAGAGCAACGACACTCGCAGGTCGTCATTGAGCTCCAGCGGGCTGTCCAGGCCGAGGTTCAGGTTCAGGCGGTGGCGGCCGGTCAGCTCACTGCCGCGGTTGTCCAGGCGGCTGTCCAGATGCCAGCGCGAGCCGAGCGGGTGCGGTTGCAGTACTACTCGGGTGCCGCCCGGCAGTTCGCCTGGCAGCAGGTCCATGCTCAGGTCGTAGGCGCGCAGTCGATTGAGCTGGTCGAGTCCTTGTTCGAGGTCGGGCAGGTACAGCGGTTGGCCCAGTACGCTAGGGAAGGCGCCGTTCAACGACAGCGGCAACGCTGGGCCGGCGAGCTCGATGGATTCGACGAAACCTTCGACGATGGCGACGTCTATTGGCGCATCATTACGAGGCTGTTGGCGCAGGTAGGGACGGCTGGTCGGGAACCCTGCGTTGACATACCGCTGGGTGATGCCCCTGAGCAGGCTATTGATGTCATCGATGCCCATGCAGGGCAGAAGCCGCTCGCGTAGAGCGGGCTCAAGCGCCTGATTCGGAAGCTGGCGGTTGCCGACGATGCGCAGGCCGGACACGGCCCAGCACTGACTGTCGGCTGGCTGGGCGGGGGCTTGCTCGTTGCGCTCGGACAGGGGCTGCTGCTGCTGCCAGCGCTTGAGCCGCTGTTGCTGTTCGAAATGCCGCAGGGATTGCTGCTGGTCGCGCAGTTGCAGGCTGGCGGGGTCGTCAGCCAGGACGGTGTGGGAGATCAGCATGCCAGCCAGGCAGCCGGCGAACAGTCTGTTGGCGGAGTGACAGAGTCGGCATGGCATGAAGCACCCTCGCAATTGGCGTACGGATTACGTACTCGTTTGCGTGGATGCTATGAATTCATGCCTTCGGTTGGATGCAGTCCCTGACCCAAGCAGGGCGTAGGGCAGCTGTGCATTTGAAGTATGAAAGGTCCTACAAGCTCAATCCGAATGTAGGACTATCAAGGGCGAATTTCGATCAGGGTGCCATCGCGGACCAGGTCCCACACTTCCTGCATGTCGCGGTTGCGCATGGCGATGCAGCCATCGGTCCAGTCGAGGGTCTGGAAGTACCACTCGGGGTAGTCTTCGTCGATCGGTGTGCCATGGATCATGATCATGCTGCCGGCGCTCCAGCCTTCGCGGGTGGCGCGGGCGGCGTCGCTGATGTTCGGATAGGTGATGTGCATGGCCAGGTTGAAGCGGTCGCTTTCCTTGCGCCAGTCCAGCCAGTACAGGCCCTCTGGGGTCTTCTTGTCGCCCTCGCGTTCCTTGGCGCCCTTGGGCTGTTTGCCCAGGGAAATGCGGTAGGTCTTCAGCGGCTCGCCGCGGCTGATCAGCTGCAGGCGCCGCTCGGACTTGATCACCAGCACCTTGTCGATCAGCGGCTGCATGGCGGCCTGGGACTGCGACTGTACCGGCGCGGGCGGTTGCGGCTTGCGAATGATGACTTCGGTGAAGGCCGCCTGGGACACCGTGGTAACGCAAAGGCAGAAAAGGGCGAACAACCAACGCATGAAGCGGTACCTGCAAACTTAAGTGGTGGGCGAAACATTCATCGGCGGCAGGTATTCATGGCCAATCGGGTAGTGCTGCCTGATGCGGTCGCGATAATAGCATTCTAGTGTGCGAGTGACGGTCCGGAAAGCCAGCTCGCCCCACGGGATTTCGTGTTCCTCGAACAAGCGTACCTCCAGGCTTTCGACACCGACGGCGAAATCAAGGTCCGCCAGCTCGGCACGGAAGAACACATGCACCTGGTTGATGTGCGGGAGGTCGAACAGCTGGTACAGGGCCATGTCCCCGACCCGGGCGCAGGCTTCCTCGACCGTTTCGCGACGGGCGGCCTGATCGAGGGTTTCGCCGTTTTCCATGAAACCGGCCGGTAGCGTCCAGAAGCCGCGGCGCGGCTCGATGGCGCGCCGGCACAGCAACACCTGGCTGCCCCAGGTGGGCAGCACCCCGGCGACGATGTTGGGGTTCTGGTAATGGATGGTCTGGCAAGATTCGCAGACGAACCGCAGGCGGCTGTCGCCCTCGGGGATCCGCTGAATGACCGGCTGGCCGCACGCGCTGCAAAATTTCATGCTGTTCTTCCTTAGTGACCGGGTTATCTTGGCGCGCCACGTGGGGTTGCCGCAAGCGCACGGGGCTTGGGTGCTTCGCGGCTTTGGTGCATCATGCAAGGCAGGCCTTGGAAACGAGAGTGCGCAATGCTGGACGAGCTACTTCGCCGTATGAGCAACCACCAACCCGCTTCACTGGAAACCGACCGACGGTTCCCCGAGGCGGCGGTACTTTTGCCCATCACCCGCAGCGAAGCGCCCGAGCTGGTCTTGACCTTGCGTGCCAAGGGGCTGTCGACCCACGGTGGCGAAGTCGCCTTTCCCGGTGGCCGCCGCGACCCGGAAGACCCGGACCTGGTGTTTACCGCACTGCGCGAGGCCGAGGAGGAAATCGGCCTGCCGCCTGGCCTGGTCGAGGTGGTCGGCCCACTCAGCCCGCTGATCTCCCTGCACGGCCTGAAAGTGACCCCGTTCGTCGGCTTGATCCCGGATTTCGTCGAATACCGCGCCAACGATGCCGAAATCGCGGCAGTCTTCAGCGTGCCGCTGGAATTCTTCCGCCAGGACCCGCGAGACCACACCCACCGTATCGACTATCAGGGCCGCAGCTGGTACGTGCCCAGCTATCGCTATGGCGAGTACAAGATCTGGGGGCTGTCGGCGATCATGATCGTCGAGCTGGTCAACCTGTTGTATGACGCCGGTATCAGCCTGCATCAACCCCCTGAGCGCTACATCGAAATTTGAGCGGGGTACACCCCGCCGTCTGCGTGAACCTCTGAGGAGCGAACATGAAATACCGCCTGGGCGACCATCGGGTCGATTCCCACCCCACCAGCTGGGCCGCACCCAACGCCACCCTGATTGGCAAAGTGCGCCTGCAGGCCCGTGCCAGCGTGTGGTTCGGTGCGGTGCTGCGGGGCGACAACGAACTGATAGACATCGGCGAGGACAGCAACGTCCAGGACGGTACCGTGATGCACACCGACATGGGCTCGCCGCTGACCCTGGGCAAGGGCGTGACCATCGGCCATAACGCCATGCTGCATGGCTGCTCGGTTGGCGACTACAGCCTGATCGGCATCAACGCCGTCATCCTCAACGGCGCGCGCATCGGCAAGCACTGCATCATCGGCGCCAACACGCTGATCCCGGAGGGCAAGGAAATTCCTGATGGCTCGCTGGTGATGGGCTCGCCGGGCAAGGTGGTGCGCGAGCTGACCGAACAGCAGAAGCGCATGCTCGAAGCCAGCGCTGCGCACTATGTCCATAATGCGCAGCGCTACGCGCGGGAGCTGGTGGCCGACGATGAGTGAAGTTGCTGTAGAGCGGCCGGTGGCTTCGCCGTGCGTGAGCATTTGCGCACTGGACGAGCAGGATATCTGTACCGGCTGCCAGCGCACCGTGGCCGAGATCGGCCGTTGGGGGCGCATGGACAATACCGAGCGCCGGGCGGTGCTCAAGCTTTGCCATGAACGGGCGGTGGCAGCCGGGCTGATTATTGGGCACTGACCGCAAAATCAAGTAATCTGTGCGGCTTGCCCACAGATCACTCGCCATGTTCTATCTCATTGCCTATATCAGTAGCGTAGTGCTGATCAACTACGCCTTCTCCAGCGCCCCGCACCTGGACATCATCTGGTCCTGCTGGGGTGGCCTGGTGTTCATCCTGCGCGACATGGTGCAGACCCGCTACGGCCACGGCGCGCTGATCGCCATGCTGCTGGCCCTGGTGCTGTCGTACGCCACCTCGGAGCCGGCCATCGCCCTGGCCAGCGCCACCGCGTTCTTCGTCTCCGAGCTGATCGACTGGCTGGTGTTCAGTATCACCCGCCGGCCGCTGCGTGACCGCCTGTGGCTGAGCTCGGCGCTGAGCATTCCGGTGGATACCTTCATCTTCTTCGGCATGATCGGCGCACTCACCCCGGCGGTGATCGGCACCGCCATGGCCTCGAAATTCGCTGGGGTCACGGCCGTCTGGCTGGCCATGGCATTTCGCGCGCGGCGGGCCGCCGTAGCGGGTTGATGGTGTAGAATAGCGGTCCTTTTTCAGCGGGCCGTGCCAAGCCTGGTGCGGCCCCGGACGCCTTCGAGGACCTGAAATGACCCGTATCGGAACCCCATTGTCGCCAACCGCGACCCGTGTACTGCTCTGCGGCTGTGGCGAGCTGGGCAAGGAAGTGGTGATCGAGCTGCAGCGCCTGGGCGTCGAGGTGATCGCCGTCGACCGCTACGCCAATGCCCCGGCGATGCAGGTGGCGCACCGCAGCCACGTGGTCAACATGCTCGATGGCGTTGCCCTGCGGGCGATCATCGAAGCGGAAAAACCGCACTACATCGTGCCGGAAATCGAAGCCATCGCCACCGCCACGCTGGTCGAGCTGGAGAGCGAAGGCTTCAACGTGGTGCCGACCGCCCGCGCCACCCAGCTGACCATGAACCGCGAAGGCATCCGCCGCCTGGCCGCCGAAGAGCTGGACCTGCCAACCTCGCCGTACCACTTCGCCGACACCTTTGAAGACTACGCCAAGGCCGTGGCCGACGTCGGCTACCCGTGTGTGGTCAAGCCGGTGATGAGCTCCTCGGGCAAGGGCCAGAGCCTGCTGCGCAGCGATGCCGACCTGCAGAAGTCGTGGGACTACGCCCAGGAAGGCGGCCGTGCCGGCAAGGGGCGGGTGATCATCGAGGGCTTCATCGACTTCGAATACGAAATCACCCTGCTGACCGTTCGCCACGTGGGCGGCACCACCTTCCTCGAGCCGGTCGGTCACCGTCAGGAGAAGGGCGACTACCAGGAGTCCTGGCAGCCACAGGCGATGAGCGCAAAAGCCCTGGCCGAGTCGCAGCGCGTGGCCAAGGCGGTCACCGATGCACTGGGTGGTCGTGGCTTGTTCGGCGTGGAATTGTTCGTCAAGGGCGACCAGGTGTGGTTCAGCGAAGTCTCGCCGCGCCCGCATGACACCGGCCTGGTGACCTTGATTTCCCAGGACCTGTCGCAGTTCGCCCTGCACGCCCGCGCCATTCTCGGCCTGCCCATCCCGGTGGTGCGCCAGTTCGGGCCTTCGGCTTCGGCGGTGATCCTGCCGGAAGGCCAGTCGCAGCAGACCAGCTTCGCCAACCTGGGGGCAGCATTGAGCGAGCCTGACACCGCCATTCGCCTGTTCGGCAAGCCGGAAATCAACGGCACCCGCCGCATGGGCGTGTGCCTGGCGCGTGATGAATCGGTCGAAGCGGCGCGGGCCAAGGCGACCCGTGCTTCGCAGGCGGTCAAGGTCGAGTTCTGATCCGAGATTGCAGGGGCTGCAAAGCAGCCCCAACGGCTCAAAGCTCGGTATTGCGGGTTTCCTTCAGGCACAGCACGGCAATCAGGCTGATCACGGCCGCCGCCGACACATAGCCCCCCACCCAGCTCAACCCACCCATGCTCACCAGTTTCTGGGCAAAGAACGGCGCCGCCGAGGCCCCGACGATGCCGCCCAGGTTGTACGCCGCCGAAGCGCCGGTGTAGCGCACGTGAGTCGGGAACAGCTCAGGCAGCAGCGCCCCCATCGGTGCGAAGGTCACGCCCATCAGGAACAGCTCGATGGCCAGGAACAGCGCCACGCCCGTGGTCGAGCCTGAAGTCAGCAGCGGTTCCATGGTAAAGCCCGACGCCACCGCCAGCAGGCCGCCGACGATCAGCACCGGCTTGCGCCCGTAACGGTCGCTGAGCCAGGCCGACAGCGGCGTGGCCAGGGCCATGAACACCACGGCGAAGCACAGCAGGCCGAGGAATGTCTCGCGGCTGTAGCCCAGCGTGGTCACGCCGTAGCTGAGCGAGAACACTGTCGAGATATAGAACAGCGCATAGCACACCACCATGGCGGCTGCGCCCAGCAGGGTTGGCATCCAGTATTTGCCGAACAGGTCCACCACCGGCATCTTCACGCGTTCGTGGCGGGCGACTGCCTTGGCAAACACCGGGCTTTCCTCAAGCTTCAGGCGCACATACAGCCCCACCATCACCAGCGCGGCACTGAGCAGGAACGGAATGCGCCAGCCCCACTCACGGAACTGCTCGTCACTGAGCAGCATGGCCAGGGTGAGGAACAGGCCGTTCGCCGCGAGAAAGCCGATCGACGGGCCAAGTTGCGGGAACATGCCGAACCAGGCGCGTTTGCCCTCCGGCGCGTTCTCGGTGGCCAGCAGTGCGGCGCCGCCCCATTCGCCACCCAGGCCCAGGCCTTGGCCGAAGCGCAGCAGGCAGAGCAGGATCGGTGCCCACACGCCGATGCTGTCATAGCCTGGCAGCACGCCGATCAGCGTGGTCGAAATACCCATCAGCAGCAGCGAGGCGACCAGGGTCGACTTGCGCCCGATGCGGTCGCCGAAGTGACCGAACAGTGCCGAGCCCAGCGGGCGGGCAAGGAAGGCGATGCCGAAGGTGATGAAGGCCGCGAGCATCTGCGCGGTGCCCGATCCGGACGGGAAGAACACCGGGCCGATCACCAGCGCGGCGGCGGTAGCATAGACGTAGAAATCGTAGAACTCGATGGCGGTGCCGATGAAGCTGGCAGTGGCGACCCGCGCTGGCGAGTTGACCGGCGCGGCAGGCGCCTCGGCATAGGTGCTGGTTGTCATTTGGTAGGTCCCTGACAGTCTGGTCCGCTCCATGGCATTGTCTGCGGCCAGTGCAGGCGTTGAAGCAGGCACGGCTGGGCGGACGCCGGAGCGTATTGTTGTTGTGTTCGCGCGACTGACACCAGCCCAGGAGGGTAGGGGTGGGAGCGGGCACTGTTCGGGGTGTTGAAGCAGGACCGCGGGGCGTGTCAGTGGAGCGGACTGGCCGTGTGGCGCCGGGTGCGGGTAGCGGGCGGAACGGCGGGGCTGGGTAAGCGTGACCCGAGTATAGCTATCGGGTCACGGTCCACACCAGTACCTTGCTGGCGCAATTGTCCTCTGTTTCGAGGATTTCCAGGCGATAGCGGCCGATCTTCAGGCAAACGGCGCTTTCCGGAATGCTTTCGAGGGCTTCGGTGACCAGCCCGTTGAGGGTTTTCGGGCCACCGTCGCAGGGCAGGTGCCAGCCCAGGGTACGGTTGATTTCGCGCAGCGAGGCGGTGCCCTCGATGACAAAGGTGCCATCGGGCTGCGGGTGTACGTGGGGGTTGTCCAGGCTCTGTTCGTCCTCGAACTCGCCGACGATTTCCTCGAGGATGTCTTCCAGGGTGACGATGCCCAGCACCTCGCCATACTCGTCCACCACCACGCCCAGGCGCCGCTGTTGCTTGTGGAAGTTCAGCAGCTGCATCTGCAGGGGCGTGCTTTCTGGCACGAAGTAGGGCTCGTAGCAGGCACCCTGCAATTGCTCAAAGGTCAGCTCGGCCTTGGGCAGCAGGTGGCTGATGAGCTTGGTGTTGAGGATTGCTTCAACCTGGTTGATGTCGCTGTGGTACACCGGCAGACGCGTGTGCCGGCTGACGATCAGTTGCTCGATGATGTGCGCGATGGGGTCGTCGAGGTTGATGCCGTCGACTTCGTTGCGTGGCACCAGGATGTCGTTGACGGTGATCTTGTCCAGCGACTGCAGGCCGTCCAGCAGGCCGTTGCGTGGTACTTCGTGCTCGTCGTCCACGTCGAAGTCATCATCTTCCTGCGGATGCAGGGCCACTGCCGTGGGCTGCACGCGGAACGGCCGCAGCATCAGCTTGGCGATGCCGTCGAACAGGCAGGCCAAGGGTTGCAGCAGAGCGAGAGGAAACGGGCGCAGGCTCAGGCCAAGGCCGACGAAAGCCTGCGGGTTGCGCCGGGCCAGGCGCCGCGGCAGGAATTCGGCGAACACCAGCAAGGCTGCGACGGCGGCCAGGCCAGCCAGCCAGAAGCCGTGTTCGCCGTTCTGGCGCTGGCCGATCAGGCAGGCCAGGCCCAGCACCAACAGTTTACCCAGGCTGGCGCACAGCACCAGGGCCTGGGCTGGCAGCGGCGGCTTGCCGTCATCGCCATTGCGCAGCGAACCATTGAGTTGCAGGCGGGCGGCGTCCACGGCGGTGAACAACGCCGACCACAGTAGCGCCAGTGCCAGAATGCCGAGTAGTGGTGCGTACGGCAGGGTGTCCATGGGCGGCCGTCAGATATGCAGGATGAATTCGCGAACCAGCTTGCTGCCGAAATAGGCCAGCATCAGCAGGCAGAAACCGGCCAGGGTCCAGCGGATCGCCTTGTGCCCGCGCCAGCCGAGGCGGGTGCGGCCCCACAGCAGCACGCTGAACACGATCCAGGCGATACAGGCCAGCGAGGTCTTGTGCACCAGGTGCTGGGCGAACAGGTTCTCGAGGAACAGCCAGCCGGAAATCAGCGACAGCGAGAGCAGGCACCAGCCGGCCCAGAGGAAGCCGAACAGCAGGCTTTCCATGGTCTGCAGCGGCGGGAAGTTGCGGATCAGCCCGGACGGGTGCTTGTTCTTCAGCTGGCGGTCCTGCAGCAGCAACAGCAGCGACTGGAACACCGCGATGGTGAACAGGCCATAGGCCAGGATCGACAACAGGATGTGCGCGAGGATGCCCGGTTCTTCGTCGATCAGCGGCACCGTGCCGGGGGGCGCGAACTGCGCCAGCAGTGCGGTAACGGCACCGAGCGGGAACAGCAGCACCAGCAGGTTTTCCACCGGGATGCGCAGGCAGGCCACCAGCGTCAGGGTGATGACCGCCACGGCGATCAGGCTGGCGGCGCTGAAGAAGTCCAGGCTCAGCCCCAGCGGGGTGATCAGCTGGAAGAACAGTGCGCCACCCTGGGCGACCACGGCGAGTGCGCCGAGCAGGCCAAGCAGGCGTTTGTCGGCCTTGCGGCCCTGGGCCAGGTGGGCGCCCTGATAGATGGCCGCAGCTATATATAAGCCGGCGGCGATCAGGTTGGGGATGAGGCTGGGTGAGGAAACCATAAGTCCTGGTTGCAGAGCCCTGAAAGAGACGGAGTTTGGCATAGAACGCCACCGGCCATCCAGACCGATCGGCAGCGAGGTGTGCGCCGCCGCCGCACTTCGTTATAATCGCCGCCTTGCTGTGCCTGGCGGGTGTGCATTTCCCCCTCGGGCGCCTGACAAACCTCGGCTTTTACTGGGCCTGAAAGGATCACCATGTTCGAAAACCTGACCGACCGCCTGTCACAGACGCTGCGCCATGTCACCGGCAAGGCCAAGCTGACTGAAGACAACATCAAGGACACGTTGCGCGAAGTGCGCATGGCCCTGCTCGAGGCCGACGTTGCCCTGCCGGTGGTCAAGGATTTCGTCAACAGCGTCAAGGAACGTGCAGTCGGCACCGAGGTATCGCGCAGCCTGACCCCGGGCCAGGCGTTCGTGAAGATCGTCCAGGCCGAGCTGGAAAGCCTGATGGGCGCGGCCAACGAAGACCTCGCCCTGAACGCCGCGCCGCCGGCCGTGGTGCTGATGGCCGGCCTGCAGGGCGCGGGCAAGACCACCACCGCCGGCAAGCTGGCGCGCTTCCTCAAGGAGCGCAAGAAGAAGAGCGTGATGGTGGTGTCCGCCGACGTCTATCGGCCGGCGGCGATCAAGCAGCTGGAAACCCTGGCCAACGACATCGGCGTGACCTTCTTCCCGTCCGACATCAGCCAGAAGCCGGTGGCCATCGCCGAAGCTGCGATCCGCGAAGCCAAGCTCAAGTTCATCGACGTGGTCATCGTCGACACCGCCGGTCGCCTGCACATCGACGCCGACATGATGGACGAGATCAAGGCCCTGCACGCCGCAGTCAAGCCGATCGAGACCCTGTTCGTGGTCGACGCCATGACCGGCCAGGACGCCGCCAACACCGCCAAGGCGTTCGGCGAAGCCCTGCCGCTGACCGGTGTGGTACTGACCAAGGTCGACGGTGACGCCCGTGGCGGTGCCGCGCTGTCGGTACGCGCCATCACTGGCAAGCCGATCAAGTTCATCGGTATGGGCGAGAAGACCGAAGCCCTCGAACCCTTCCACCCGGACCGTGTCGCTTCGCGCATCCTCGGCATGGGCGACGTGCTCAGCCTGATCGAGCAGGCCGAGCAGACCATCGACAAGGCCAAGGCCGACAAGCTGGCCAAGAAGCTGAAGAAGGGCAAGGGCTTCGACCTCGAAGATTTCCGCGACCAGCTGCAGCAGATGAAGAACATGGGCGGCCTCGGTGGCCTGATGGACAAGCTGCCGAGCATCGGCGGGGTCAACCTGTCGCAGATGGGCAACGCCCAGGGCGCGGCCGAGAAGCAGTTCAAGCAGATGGAAGCGATCATCAACTCGATGACCCCGGCCGAGCGTCGCGACCCTGACCTGATCAGCGGTTCGCGCAAGCGCCGCATCGCCCTCGGCTCCGGCACCCAGGTGCAGGACATCGGCCGGCTGATCAAGCAGCACAAGCAGATGCAGAAGATGATGAAGAAATTCTCCGCCAAGGGCGGCATGGCCAAGATGATGCGTGGCCTGGGCGGGATGCTGCCGGGCGGCGGCATGCCGAAGCTGTAACCCCTATTTTGGGTGCCTGCCTTTATAAAGGCGAGCGCCCGGAACCCCCGCTTCGGCGGGGCAACGGCCGCGTATTCCGTGGCTTAACCGGCAAATCTGGACGGTAGGGCAGGGCTCTGCCGAAAAAGGCATTTGCAAATGTCCGTGTATTCCCCGAGAATATGCGGCCTTTTGGGCACCCGTGTGCCTATTTGGCATTCAGATTTGCAGCACCGACTATAGGAACAATGTTCACATGGTAACCATTCGTCTTGCCCGTGGCGGCTCGAAAAAGCGCCCATTCTACCACCTGACCGTGACCAACTCGCGTAACGCCCGTGACGGCCGTTTCGTTGAGCGCGTAGGCTTCTTCAACCCGATCGCATCGGGCGCCGAAGTCAAGCTGTCGGTCAACCAAGAGCGCGTTTCCTACTGGCTGAGCCAGGGCGCACAGCCGTCTGAGCGCGTTGCTCAGCTGCTGAAGGACGCTGCCAAGGCTGCCGCCTAAATAGTATGAACGCGACGCCAGAAAAGGCTGACGACCTCATCGTCGTTGGCAAGATTTTTTCGGTTCACGGCGTTCGCGGCGAGGTGAAGGTGTATTCCTTTACCGATCCGATTGAAAACCTGTTGGATTATCCGCGCTGGACGCTTCGGCACGAAGGCAAGGTAAAGCAGGTCGAGCTGGTCAGCGGTCGTGGCTCCCAAAAGGGCCTGGTCGTGAAACTGAAAGGCCTCGATGATCGTGATGAAGCCCGGCTTCTGAGTGGTCACGAAATCTGCATTGCGCGGAGCCTTTTGCCCAACCTGGCTGCCGACGAGTACTACTGGTACCAGTTGGTGGGTCTGAAGGTCATCAACCAGGACGAACAACTGTTCGGCAAGGTCGATCACCTGTTGGAGACCGGTGCGAACGATGTAATGGTGGTCAAGCCGTGCGCAGGCAGCCTGGATGATCGCGAGCGACTGTTGCCCTATACGGCGCAATGTGTGCTGGCAATCGACCTGGAAGCAGGCGTGATGCGGGTTGAATGGGACGCGGACTTCTAAACGATGGGTAACCTTCGCGTAGACGTCATCACGCTGTTCCCCGAGATGTTCTCGGCCATCACGGAGTACGGCATTACCAGCCGCGCGGTGAAACAGGGGTTGCTTCAGGTGACTTGCTGGAACCCGCGGGACTACACCACAGATCGCCACCATACCGTGGATGATCGGCCGTTTGGTGGTGGTCCGGGCATGGTGATGAAAATCAAGCCTCTGGAAGACGCCCTGGTGAGTGCCAGGCAAGCGACCGGAGCAGCGGCGAAGGTGATCTACCTTTCGCCACAAGGCCGCAAGCTGACTCAGCAGGCGGTCAAAGGCCTGGCCGAACAGGAATCGTTGATCCTGATCGCCGGTCGTTATGAAGGCATCGACGAGCGCTTTATCGAGGCTCATGTCGATGAGGAGTGGTCGATTGGTGACTATGTGCTTTCCGGTGGCGAGCTGCCGGCCATGGTACTGATCGATGCGGTTACGCGGCTGCTGCCCGGAGCTTTAGGGCATGTGGACTCGGCGGAGGAAGACTCTTTCACCGACGGTCTGCTGGATTGCCCGCACTACACCCGACCTGAGGTGTATGCGGATCAGCGTGTTCCCGACGTGTTGCTAAGTGGCAACCATGCACATATCCGGCGATGGCGGATGAAGCAGTCCCTTGGTAGGACCTTCGAACGACGCGCCGATCTTCTGGAAAGTCGCTCGCTTTCTGGAGAAGAGAAGAAGCTGCTCGAGGAATATCTCCGCGAGCGGGACGATAGTTAAACGTATCGATGGTGGATCAAGTATCCATCTTAGGAGCACAGCATGACCAACAAGATCATCCAGCAGCTCGAAGCCGAGCAGATGAGCAAGGAAATCCCGACCTTCGCACCAGGCGACACCATCGTCGTCCAGGTTAAAGTGAAGGAAGGTGATCGTTCCCGTCTGCAGGCGTTCGAAGGCGTTGTCATCGCCAAGCGTAACCGCGGTCTGAACAGCGCCTTCACCGTGCGCAAGATCTCCAGCGGCGTAGGCGTTGAGCGTACCTTCCAGACCTACAGCCCGCAGATCGACAGCCTGGCCGTGAAACGTCGTGGTGACGTGCGTAAAGCCAAGCTGTACTACCTGCGCGACCTGTCCGGCAAAGCCGCTCGCATCAAGGAAAAACTGTCCTGAGTGCAGTTTGCCCGGTGGCCAAGGCCGCCTAGCGAGAAAAAGCAGCCTTCGGGCTGCTTTTTTGCTTTCTGAAACCTGTGAAAGTGACGGATATGACCAGCCGAGACCAGGAAATCCAGCGCCGTACCGAGCTGTCGGTGACCCGCGTGACCAAAGCGGTGTTCCCCAACACCACCAACCACCACAACACCCTGTTCGGCGGCACCGCGTTGGCCTGGATGGACGAAGTGTCGTTCATTGCCGCCACGCGTTTCTGCCGGCTGCCGCTGGTGACCGTATCCACCGACCGTATCGACTTCAAGCACCCGATCCCGGCGGGCTCGATCGTTGAACTGGTGGGTACGGTGGTCAAGGTCGGCAACACCAGCCTGCAGGTGCAGGTAGATGTGTTCGTCGAGAACATGTACCTGGATGGCCGCGAGCGGGCGATCCACGGGGTGTTCAGCTTTGTCGCCATCGACGAGGACAAGCGCCCGGTGCCCGTGCTGCCCCAGGCCTGAGTTTTCCTGCACCGGCCCTTTCGCGGGCAAGCCCGCTCCCACAGGTACTGTGGGGATCCTGTAGGAGCGGGCTTGCCCGCGAAGAGGCCGGTACAGACAACCAGGATGTTGCTGTGAAACACTAGGCCCACTTCAAACACCCAGCAGCCCCGCATGCCCGCCCTAGACCACCCCCTGATCGACCAGTTCCTCGACGCCCTGTGGCTTGAAAAAGGCCTGTCCGACAATACCCGTGTCTCCTATCGCAGTGACCTGGCGCTGTTCAACGGCTGGTTGCAGGAACATTCGGTGAGTTTGCCGGACGCCGGTCGCGACCTGATCCTGGATCACCTGGCCTGGCGTCTCGACCAGGGCTACAAGCCACGCTCCACTGCGCGCTTTCTTTCCGGCCTGCGCGGCTTCTTCCGCTACCTGCTGCGGGAAAAGCTGGTCGCCGTCGACCCGACCCTGCAGGTCGATATGCCGCAACTGGGTCGGCCATTGCCTAAATCCCTGTCGGAAGCCGACGTCGAAGCCCTGCTGCAGGCGCCGGACCTGGGCGAAGCCATCGGCCAGCGCGACCGTGCCATGCTCGAAGTGCTTTATGCCTGTGGCTTGCGCGTGACCGAGCTGGTCAGCCTGACCCTCGACCAGGTCAACCTGCGCCAGGGCGTGCTGCGAGTGATGGGCAAGGGCAGCAAGGAGCGCCTGGTGCCGATGGGCGAGGAGGCGGTGGTGTGGCTGGAGCGCTACCTGCGTGACGGCCGCGCCGAACTGCTCAACGGCCGCCCCAGCGATGTGCTGTTCCCCAGCCAGCGCGGCGAGCAGATGACCCGCCAGACCTTCTGGCACCGCATCAAGCACCACGCGCGGGTGGCCTGCATCGACAAACCGCTGTCGCCGCATACCCTGCGCCACGCCTTCGCCACGCACCTGCTCAACCACGGCGCCGACCTGCGTGTGGTGCAGATGCTGCTGGGCCACAGCGACCTGTCGACCACGCAGATCTACACCCACGTGGCCAAGGCGCGCCTGCAGCAATTGCACGCCCAGCACCATCCACGTGGATGAATGTTTTTCATGTTCCGCCGACCGGTCCTTGCAGGCCCCTTCATCAGCAGCGTGATGTGGTAGGCTTGGGCGGTTTGCATCAAGGGCCGCACGGTCGCCGCGATTTTTTTGCAGGTGACGCCCTCCGGCCCCTGTCCGCCTCCAGGAGTTCCCCATGCGCGTGACCCAGATTTTCGCCGCCGCCGTGTTGGCGCTGGCCAGTACCTTTGCCGTTGCCGCGGCCGACAGCAATGCCAGTGCCGAGCAGGCCATCCGCAAGTCGTTGCAGAACCTCGAACTCGAAGTACCGGTTGAAAGCGTCGGCAGCAGCCCGCTCAATGGCCTTTATGAAGTCAAGCTGCAGGGCGGTCGTGTGCTGTATGCCAGCGCCGATGGCCAGTACGTCATGCAGGGCTACCTTTACCAGCTGCAGGATGGCAAGCCGGTCAACCTGACCGAGAAAACCGAGCGTCAGGGCGTCGCCAAGCTGATCAACGGCATTCCGGCCGCCGAGACCGTTGTTTACCCTGCCAAGGGCGAGACCAAGTCGCACATCACCGTCTTCACCGACACCACCTGCCCGTACTGCCACAAGCTGCACGCCGAAGTGCCCGAGCTCAACCGCCGCGGTATCGAAGTGCGCTATGTCGCCTTCCCGCGCCAGGGCCTCGGTTCGCCAGGTGACGAGCAGCTGCAGGCCGTCTGGTGCTCCAGCGACCGCCGTGCGGCGATGGACAAGATGGTCGAAGGCAAGGAAATCAAGGCGGCCAAGTGCGCCAACCCGGTCAGCAAGCAGTTCCAGCTGGGCCAGCAGATCGGCGTCAACGGCACGCCGGCCATCGTGCTCGAGAACGGCCATGTGATCCCGGGCTACCAGCCGGCACCGCAAGTGGCCAAGCTGGCCCTGGATGGCCAGCAGCAAGCTGCCAAGTAATCAATTCAATACGCCGTCGTCATGGGGTGACGGCATGTTTCACGGTCGGTGAAGGCGCCGGCCGTTCAATGGGGAGTTCACAGTGAAACCGGTCAAAGTAGGCATCTGTGGGTTGGGGACCGTCGGTGGCGGAACCTTCAATGTACTTCAGCGCAACGCCGAGGAGATTGCCCGCCGTGCCGGGCGCGGTATTGAAGTGGCACAGATTGCCATGCGCTCGCAGAACCCGAACTGCCAGATTACCGGTACCCCCATTACCGCTGATGTGTTCGACGTTGCGAGCAACCCGGAAATCGACATTGTCATCGAGCTGATCGGTGGCTACACCGTGGCGCGTGACCTGGTGCTCAAGGCGATCGAGAACGGCAAGCACGTGGTGACCGCCAACAAGGCGCTGATCGCCGTGCACGGTAACGAGATCTTCGCCAAGGCGCGCGAGAAGGGTGTCATCGTTGCCTTCGAAGCCGCAGTGGCCGGCGGCATCCCGGTGATCAAGGCGATCCGCGAAGGCCTGTCGGCCAACCGCATCAACTGGCTGGCCGGCATCATCAACGGCACCGGCAACTTCATCCTCACCGAAATGCGCGAGAAAGGCCGTGCCTTCCCCGACGTGCTGGCCGAAGCCCAGGCGCTGGGCTATGCCGAAGCCGACCCGACCTTCGACGTCGAAGGTATCGATGCCGCGCACAAGCTGACCATCCTGGCGTCCATCGCCTTTGGTATCCCGCTGCAGTTCGACAAGGCCTACACCGAGGGCATCACCCAGCTGACCACCGCTGACGTGAACTACGCCGAAGCGCTGGGCTACCGCATCAAGCACCTGGGCGTGGCCCGCCGCACCGCCGAAGGCATCGAGCTGCGCGTGCACCCGACGCTGATCCCGGCCGACCGCCTGATCGCCAACGTCAATGGCGTGATGAACGCGGTCATGGTCAACGGCGACGCCGCAGGTTCCACCCTGTACTACGGCGCAGGCGCCGGTATGGAGCCGACCGCTTCGTCGGTGGTGGGTGACCTGGTCGACGTGGTCCGTGCCATGACCTCCGACCCGGAAAACCGCGTACCACACCTGGCCTTCCAGCCAGACTCGCTGTCGGCCCATCCGATCCTGCCGATCGAAGCCTGCGAAAGCGCCTACTACCTGCGCATCCAGGCCAAGGACCACCCGGGTGTGCTGGCCCAGGTGGCGAGCATCCTGTCGGAGCGCGGCATCAACATCGAGTCGATCATGCAGAAGGAAGCCGAGGAGCAGGACGGCCTGGTGCCGATGATCCTGTTGACTCACGGTGTTGTCGAGCAGCGCATCAACGATGCCATCGTCGCCCTGGAAGCCCTGCAGGACGTGGTCGGCAAGGTCGTGCGCATCCGCGTCGAACAGCTCAACTAACAAAATTAGTGCCCTCGGGCCGCCATCGCGGCCCGGGCCTCAGCATCGAAGGTTTGCACCCATGCGCTATATCAGTACCCGCGGCCAGGCTCCGGCCTTGAATTTCGAAGACGTGCTGCTGGCTGGCCTGGCCAGCGACGGCGGCCTGTACGTCCCTGAGAACCTGCCTCGCTTCACCCAGGAAGAAATCGCCTCCTGGGCCGGCCTGCCGTACCACGAGCTGGCCTTCCGGGTAATGCGCCCGTTCGTCGAAGGCAGCATCGCCGACGCCGATTTCAAGAAGATCCTCGAAGAAACCTACGGCGAGTTTGCCCACGCTGCGGTCGCCCCGCTGCGCCAGCTGAACAGCAACGAGTGGGTGCTGGAGCTGTTCCACGGCCCGACCCTGGCGTTCAAGGACTTCGCCCTGCAACTGCTCGGTCGCCTGCTCGACCATGTGCTGGCCAAGCGCAACGAGCGCGTGGTGATCATCGGCGCCACCAGCGGTGACACCGGCTCCGCCGCCATCGAAGGCTGCCGCAGCTGCGAAAACGTCGACATCTTCATCCTCCACCCGCACCAGCGTGTGTCGGAAGTGCAGCGCCGGCAGATGACCACCCTGTTTGGCGACAACGTCCACAACATCGCCATCGAAGGCAACTTCGACGACTGCCAGGAAATGGTCAAGGCCAGCTTCGCCGACCAGTCGTTCCTCAAGGGCACCCGCCTGGTCGCGGTCAACTCGATCAACTGGGCGCGGATCATGGCCCAGATCGTCTACTACTTCCACGCGGCCCTGCAGCTGGGCGGCCCGGCCCGTTCGGTGGCGTTCTCGGTGCCGACCGGCAACTTCGGCGACATCTTCGCCGGTTACCTGGCGCGCAACATGGGCCTGCCGGTCAGCCAGCTGATCGTCGCCACCAACCGCAACGACATCCTGCACCGCTTCATGAGCGGCAACCAGTACGTCAAGGAAACCCTGCACGCGACCCTGTCGCCGTCCATGGACATCATGGTTTCGTCCAACTTCGAGCGCCTGCTGTTCGACCTGCACGGCCGCAACGGCGCTGCGCTGGCCGAGCTGATGGCGACCTTCAAGCAGGGCGGCGGCTTCAGCGTCGAGCAGGACCGCTGGACCGAAGCACGCAAGTTGTTCGATTCGCTGGCGGTCAGCGACGAGCAGACCTGCGAGACCATCGCCGAGGTGTTTGCCGCCACCGGTGAAGTGCTCGACCCGCACACCGCGATCGGCGTCAAGGCCGCCCGCGAGTGCCGCCGCAGCCTGGCCACGCCGATGGTGGTGCTGGGTACTGCGCACCCGGTCAAGTTCCCCGAAGCGGTGGAGAAGGCCGGCGTTGGCAAGGCGCTGGAGCTGCCTGCGCACCTGAGCGACCTGTTCAGCCGTGAAGAGCGTTGCACCGTGCTGGCCAATGACCTGAAGGCCGTTCAGGCGTTCGTCAGCCAGCATGGTAATCGCGGCAAGCCTTTGTAATCGCATTGGCATCGGGGCCGCAAAGCGGCCCCGGATTTCAGAGCTTTCCTTACCCTTTAGCAGAATTGTCCTATGTAAGGCTCAGGAAGCCTTGCCTAGAGTGACCGGTCCTTCCCCCAAGGAGCGGTACATGCGCCAGCCCTACGTGCTTATTCACCACGCACGCCCATCTCACCAGATCCTCTTGCACCAGGCCTGCAACGCCATTGGCTTGTTCAATGTGCGCATTACCCACGACAAGGCAGACCTCGATACCTGCCTGGCCCGCAAGCGATGCGTCGACTTGCTTATCCTCGACCATACCCATGATCCGGCCCTGCTCGATCAATTAGGTGCTTGCCGCGCCTTGCTGTTCGTCGGTCGCGCCGATCCGGGCCGCTCCAACCTTGCCCGTGAAGCCCGACGCCAGGGCATATGGGTGCTGGCTGACCTGCCGTTGCCACTGCCCATGCCACGCTGGCAGCAAGCCCTGCAACGTATTCAAACTGTCACGTCGCCCACGCATGCTCACTAGCACAGCCGTGGCGCAGCGAACTTTCCGCCGCGTTTGCTGGTCAGTTCCTTCATGTCCCATTACAAGCGAGTGATCCGGATGGAAAGAATCTGCAGACTGCTCAACGACGCCCTTACCCCCTACCAGGCCAAGCTAGGTGTCACGGATGCCAGCGGCAACCGCCAATTGACCGTGTACGACAGCCTCGGCGGCACGGCCTTGCGCCGTACGGTCAGCGAGCGCCAGCTGCAGGAGCAAAGCCTGTTGATCGACCTGGTAGACGGCTTGCACCGTGATCTGCAGATTGTCGAAGGGCGCTTGCAGCCCTGTGTGATCGCAGCATTGCAACAGCGCCAACAGCCGCAGGGAACCTTTGCCTGACTGGCCTATCATAAGCTTCAAGGGCAGCCGGCCAGTGCACAGCTCCGGTACTGGCAGGTTGTCGCGGGAAGTCCATGAGGACTTTCGATTGGCCCCGGGCGTATTCCCCAGCGTCCGGGGTTTCTTTTTGCGCGTCTTTCTTTGACTGCAGCTCAGCGGTCTTCGAAGAAATGCCTGCTCTCTTCCAGGTAGGTTGCGCGCAGCTCAGGGTCAAGCCAGTGGGAATACAGGGCGGGCAAGGTATTGCGACGCAGGGCCGGTAGCAGCTGGTCGATATGGCTGATGGCTGCGCGCCCCAGTGGTGTATCCGAACAGCCTACGTGGAGGAACTGGTAGCGGGTCACGCCCTGGATCGGATGAAACTGATAGTCCGTCGGCAAGCCACCATGTTGCTGAATCAGGTAGCGCACCTCCGGCCAGTAGCCCAGCACCAGTTGCAGTCGCCCGAGCTGTTGCATCTGCAGCAGGTTGGCGGTGGCATCGTTGCCGTAATGACGGCTGAACGCCGAGTCGGGCAGCTGACGCAGGATCTCGTCGACCTGGCTGCTGTAGCTGCGTTCGGCGACGATGCCCAGCTTCAGCCGGGTATTGCCGAGCAAGCCTTTGAGATCGACCTCCTGACCATCGAGGAACGCTGCCAACTGAGCTTGCCCAGTCTTGCGCACTACCACCCCGGTGCTCAGCACACCGAGCGTCGGTTGCGAAAAATGCACGAACTTTGCGCGCTCAGCGGTCCATAACAGTGTCGGGTCGCAGGTGAAGCTGGTCGGATCCTGAAGCATTTGCATTCCGCGTGCCCGGTTGACGCGAATGATACTGTGTTCGTATTCAGGCATCTTCTCAATCAGCAGCGGCAGCATCTGATCGATAACCCCCTGGCCTTTCTCCGAGCCTTCGAACACGGTGAAGGGCGGCAGGTCGCGCACCAGCCATAGCAGGCGCTCCTTGGCGTGTGCCGGCGCCACCAGCAGGGCAAGCAGCAGCGCGCAGCACAGGGCCAGCCAACGCATCGGCAGCAGCCTCAGACCGTGCCTGCCTGGCGCAGGCTGGCAATTGCCGCCTGGTCGTAGCCCAGGGAAGCCAGCACAGTATCGGTATGTTCACCCAGTGCCGGGCCAACCCATTCGGCAGAACCTGGGGTTTCCGAGAGCTTGGGGACGATGCCCGGCATCTTGAACGGCTTGCCGTCCGGCAGGCGCGCCTGCAGGAACATTTCCCGGGCCAGGTACTGCGGGTCGCTGAACATGTCCTCGGCCGAGTAGATCCGGCTGGCCGGCACTTCGGCGCTGGTGAGCACCTGCATCAGCTGGTCCAGCGGCAGGCTGTTGGCCCAGCGGTCGATCACCCCGTACAGCTCGTCGCGGCGGGCATCGCGGCCATCGTTGCTGGCCAGGCTCGGGTCGTCGGCCAGGTCGGTGCGGCCGATGGCCTGCATGAAGCGCTTGAAGATGGCGTCACCGTTGGCGCCGATCTGCACATGCTTGCCGTCGGCGCTGGTGTGGATGGAGGAGGGTGTGATACCCGGCATGATGTTGCCGGTACGCTCGCGGATGAAACCGAACACGTCGAATTCCGGGACCATGCTTTCCATCATGGCGAAGATCGCCTCGTACAGCGCCACGTCCACCACCTGGCCCTGGCCGCCGTTGACTTCGCGATGACGCAGTGCCATCAGCGCGCCAATCACCCCCCACAGCGCAGCGATCGAATCACCGATGGAAATCCCGGTGCGCACGGGCGGGCGGTCGTCGAAGCCGGTGATGTAACGCAGGCCGCCCATCGATTCACCGACTGCACCGAAGCCCGGCTGGTCCTTCATCGGCCCGGTCTGACCGAAGCCCGACAGGCGCACCATCACCAGGCGCGGGTTGAGGGCGTGCAGCACCTCCCAGCCCAGGCCGAGCTTCTCCAGTACGCCGGGGCGGAAGTTCTCGATCAGGATGTCGGCCTCGCCCAGCAGGCGCTTGAGCACTTCACGGCCTTCGGGGTGCTTGAGGTTGAGCGTCAGCGACTGTTTGTTGCGCGCCTGCACGAACCACCACAGTGACGTGCCCTCATACAGCTTGCGCCATTTGCGCAGCGGGTCGCCGCCGTCCGGCGACTCGACCTTGATCACTTCGGCACCGAATTCGGCGCAGATCCGCGAGGCGAACGGCCCGGCGATCAGGGTGCCGAGCTCGATGACTTTCAGGCCGGCGAGGGGTTTGCTGGGCGTAGACATGAGGCATCCGTGGCAACTGGTCAGAGCCGTGGTTTTAGCATAGGTGCGGGGCGGCCGATACTGCTCCGGCGCAAGCGGAGGCGGGATCGGTTAGACTAGGTCACTTTTCTCTACGCACGAAGCCCACTCGACCATGGCCCAGCCGTCCACCACCTACAAATTCGAACTGAACCTGACCGATCTTGATCGCGGCGTGTACGAAAACGTCCGCCAGACCATCGCCCGTCACCCTTCGGAAACCGAAGAGCGCATGGCCGTGCGCCTGCTGGCCTATGCCCTGTGGTACAACGAGAACCTGTCGTTCGGCCGTGGCCTGTCCGATGTCGATGAAGCGGCGCTGTGGGAAAAGAGCCTGGACGACCGCATCCTGCACTGGATCGAAGTCGGGCAGCCGGATGCCGATCGCCTGACCTGGTGCTCGCGCCGCACCGAGCGCACCAGCCTGCTTGCCTACGGCAGCCTGCGCGTGTGGGAAGGCAAGGTCGTGAGCGCGGTCAAGGGCCTGAAGAACTTGAGCATTGCCGCCGTGCCACAGGAAGTGCTGGAGGTGCTGGCCACCGACATGCCGCGGACCATCAAGTGGGATGTGATGATCAGCGAAGGCACTGTGTTCGTCACCGATGACCGTGGCCAGCACGAAGTGCAGCTGCAGTGGCTGCTCGGTGAGCGCGGCTGAAGCACCCCATGCGTATCGAACCTCGCCCGCTGCCGCCGACCCTGCCATTTCTGGGTAACCTCCCACCGTTGCTGACCCGCCTGTATGCCGCCCGCGGCGTGCAATCCGAGGCCGAGCTGGACAAGAGCCTGGCGCGCCTGCTGCCTTACCAGCAGCTCAAGGGCATCGAAGCAGCGGTGGACCTGCTGGTCGAGGCCCTCGACCAACGCCAGCGCATCCTTATCGTCGGCGACTTCGACGCTGACGGCGCCACCGCCAGCACCGTCGGCATGCTCGGCCTGCGCCTGCTGGGCGCGGCCCATGTCGACTACCTGGTACCCAATCGCTTCGAATACGGCTACGGCCTGACCCCGGAGATCGTCCAGGTGGCGCTCGAGCGCCAGCCACACCTGCTGGTGACCGTCGATAACGGTATCTCCAGCGTCGAAGGTGTGGCGGCGGCCAAGGCGGCCGGGCTCAAGGTGCTGGTCACCGACCACCACCTGCCGGGTCAGCAGTTGCCGGATGCCGACGCCATCGTCAACCCGAACCAGCCTGGCTGCGATTTCCCGAGCAAGTCGCTGGCCGGCGTCGGGGTGATTTTCTACGTGCTCATGGCTTTGCGTGCACGCCTGCGCAGCCTGGGGCGCTACGAAACGCAGCCGCAGCCGAATATCGGCGAGCTGCTTGACCTGGTCGCCCTGGGCAGCGTCGCCGACGTGGTGCCGCTGGATGCCAACAACCGCATCCTCGTGCACCAGGGCCTGGAGCGTATCCGTGCCGGCCGCGCGCGGCCCGGCCTCAAGGCCATCCTGGAAGTAGCGCGGCGCGATCACCGGCGCATCACCTCCACCGACCTCGGCTTCATCCTCGGCCCACGGCTCAATGCCGCCGGGCGCCTGGACGACATGAGCCTGGGCATCGAATGCCTGCTGTGCGAAGACCAAGCCCTGGCCCAGGACATGGCCCAGCAACTGGATGACCTGAATCAGGACCGCAAGTCGATCGAGCAGGGCATGCAGCGCGAGGCCCTGGCCCAGCTCAAGGACCTGCCGGTCGAGTCCATGCCTTATGGCCTGTGCCTGTTCGATGCCGATTGGCACCAGGGTGTGATCGGGATTCTTGCGTCGCGCCTGAAGGAGCGTTACCACCGGCCGACCATCGCTTTCGCCGATGCCGGTGACGGCATGCTCAAGGGCTCGGCGCGTTCGGTGCCGGGCTTTCATATCCGCGACGCGCTGGATGCGGTGGCAGCGCGCCAGCCGCAGCTGATCAGCAAGTTCGGCGGGCATGCCATGGCGGCGGGGCTGTCCCTGCCTGAAAGCAATTTCCCGGCCTTTGCTGAAGCCTTTGATGAAGAAGTACGGCGCCAGCTGCGCGAAGAGGACCTGACCGGTCGCCTGCTGTCGGACGGCAGCCTGGCCGTGGAGGAATTCCATCTCGACCTGGCCAAGGCCCTGCGCAATGCCGGGCCTTGGGGGCAGCACTTCCCCGAGCCGCTGTTCCATGGGGTGTTCCAGTTGGTGGAGCAGCGTGTGGTCGGTGAGCGGCACTTGAAGGTGGTGCTCAAGAGTGAGTGCGGGTCGGTGCGGCTGGATGGCATTGCCTTTGGCATTGACCGCGAGGTGTGGCCTAACCCGACGGTGCGTTGGGTCGAGCTGGCGTACAAGCTGGATGTGAACGAGTTTCGCGGCAATGAGAGTGTGCAGTTGATGATTGCGCATATGGAGCCGCGCTGAAGGGCTGCGAGGTGCCTGCCTTGGGTTTTGCAGGGGGGCGGAAATCGAGCGCCGCCCGCGCGGCGCATCGCGAGCTGCGCTGCAAACCTTTCGGCGAACACCTCGCACTCCCACTGAACCTTCCCCCCCACCAATCTGGTCTAGTCTGATTAATGACCGGCACCGGGCCAGGGATGTGCATTTGAGTGTCCGGGCCGGATCACCATTGGAGTCCTTGGGAGGTGCCCTCATGAGCCTGCTGCTCGAGCCTTACACCCTGCGTCAGCTGACGCTCCCCAACCGCATCGCGGTCTCGCCGATGTGCCAGTATTCCGCCATCGATGGCCTGGCCAACGATTGGCATCTCGTTCACTTGGGCAGCCGCGCCGTGGGTGGCGCTGGCCTGGTCATCAGCGAAGCCGTCGCGGTGACGGCCGATGGTCGCATCACCGCCGAAGACCTCGGCTTGTGGAATGACGACCAGATCGCCCCATTGCAGCGCATCACCCGTTTCATTACCGCGCAAGGCGCCGTCCCCGGCATCCAGCTGGCCCACGCCGGGCGCAAGGCCAGTACTTATCGGCCATGGCTGGGCAAGCAGGGCAGCGTGAAACTCGAAGACGGCGGCTGGCAGCCTGTGGGCCCGTCGAAAATCGCCTTCGACCCGCAGCACACACCGCCACGCGAATTGAGCAAGGACGAGATCCAGGAGGTGATCAACGCCTTCGTCGCCTCGACCGAGCGGGCGCTCAAGGCCGGTTTCAAGGTGGTCGAGATCCACGCCGCCCATGGTTATCTGCTGCACCAGTTTCTCTCACCGCTGAGCAACCAGCGCCGCGATGAATACGGCAGCTGCTTCGAGAATCGAATCCGCCTGACCCTGCAGGTGGTGGAGGCCGTGCGCAAGGTCTGGCCGGCCGAATTGCCGCTGTTCGTCCGAGTATCGGCGACCGACTGGGTCGAGGATGGCTGGAACCCCGATGAAACCGTCGAACTGGCCCGCCGACTGCGGGTGCTGGGTGTCGACCTGATCGATGTGTCCTCCGGTGGTACCTCGGTCAATGCCGAAATCCCTACAGGTCCTGGCTATCAGACACGCTTTGCAGAGCGCGTGCGCAAGGAAGCAGAGATCGCCACCGGCACCGTCGGCATGATCACCGAACCGGCCCAGGCCGAGCACATTCTGCGTACCGGGCAGGCCGATGTGATCTTCCTTGCGCGCGAACTGCTGCGCGACCCTTACTGGCCGCTGCATGCCGATGATGATCTGGGCGGTAACAAAGCCACCTGGCCGGCGCAGTACCAAAGGGCGACCAGCCGCGCCAACCCGATTCACGAGTCGGATTTGCGGGATTAATCAAAGGCTTCAAATAGAGCGCGGCCCCTGTGGGAGCGGGCGTGCCCGCGAAGCAAGCGACTCGGTGCGTGACACCGGCTTTGCCGGTGTTCGCGGGCACGCCCGCTCCCACAATGGGTCTCAGCTTCAATCCAGGTATTGCATTCAATGCTTGATCATCACATGCCGCACACAGGTGTAGTCCTCCAGCCCATACATCGACATGTCCTTCCCATACCCCGAATGCTTCTGTCCGCCATGGGGCATTTCGCTGACCAGCATGAAGTGGGTATTGACCCAGGTGCAGCCGTACTGCAAGCGCGACGCCAGGCGGTGGGCGCGGCCTGTGTCGCGGGTCCAGATTGATGATGCCAGGCCATATTCGGAATCGTTGGCCCATTCCAGCGCCTGCTCTTCGCTGTTGAAGCGGGTCACCGACACCACCGGGCCGAACACCTCGTTGCGCACGATCTCGTCATCCTGCAAGGCGTCGGCCAGCACGGTCGGTTCGAAGAAGAAGCCATCCCCCGCAATCACCTTGCCGCCCGTCACCAGGCGGATGTGCGGCTGGGCGATGGCGCGCTGGACCAGGCCGGCCACCTTGTCGCGGTGCTGGGCGCTGATCAGCGGGCCGAGTTCGGTGTCTTCGGCATCCTGCAGGCCGGCCTTGAGGCTGGAAACGGCCTTGCCCAGGCGCTCGACGAAGCGGTCGTAGATACCCGCCTGCACATACAAGCGACAGGCTGCAGTGCAGTCCTGGCCTGCGTTGTAGAAACCGAACGTGCGGATACCGTCGATGGCTGCGTCGATATCGGCGTCGTCGAACACCAGCACCGGTGCCTTGCCGCCCAGCTCCATGTGCATGCGCTTCACGCTGCTGGCGGTGGCGCCGATGATGTGCGCGCCGGTTGGAATTGAACCGGTCAGCGAGACCATGCGCACCTTGGGGTGGGTGACCAGTGGGTTGCCCACCGTCTGCCCACGGCCGAAAAGGATGTTGAGCACGCCGGACGGCAACAGGTCCTTGGCCAGCTCGCCCAGGCGCAGGGCAGTCAGCGGTGTCAGTTCGGAGGGTTTGATGACCACGGTGTTGCCAGCTGCCAGGGCCGGGGCGACCTTCCACGCCAGCATCATCAGCGGGTAGTTCCACGGCGCGATCGAGGCCACCACGCCCAGTGGGTCGCGGCGGATCATCGAGGTATGGCCCGGCAGGTATTCACCCGCCGCCGAGCCACCGAGGCAGCGGGCGGCCCCGGCGAAGTAACGGAACACGTCGGCGATGGCCGGGATTTCGTCGTTCAGGGCGGCGGCAAACGGCTTGCCGCAGTTCTGCGATTCCAGCCGGGCGAGTTCATCGCCATGGGCTTCGATGATATCGGCCAGGGCCAGCAGCGCCAGCGAGCGCTCTTTGGGACTGGTCTGGGACCAGCTGTCGAAGGCCTGGTCGGCGGCACGCACGGCGGTATCGACCTGGGCTTCGGTGGCTTCGTTGATCTGCGCCAGGGCGCTGCCTTCGGCCGGGTTGAGCACGGTCCAGGTCGGGCCGTCGCCCGCGACCAGCTTACCGTTAATCAGCATTTTGCTTTGCATGGGGACTCCTTGAGGGTCATTTGCCGCTGCCCGCAACGCTTTCGCCGCCACGGGTCAGGTAATAGGCACCGAGGATCGGCAGCATGGTCACCAGCATCACCAGCATGGCGACCACGTTGGTCACCGGCACATCGCGCGGGCGGCTGAGCTGGTTGAGCAGCCAGATCGGCAGGGTGCGCTCGTGGCCGGCGGTGAAGGTGGTGACAATGATTTCGTCGAACGACAGGGCGAATGCCAGCATGCCGCCGGCCAGCAGCGCCGAGCCGAGGTTGGGCAGGATGATGTAGCGGAAGGTCTGCCAGCCATCGGCACCGAGGTCCATGGACGCCTCGATCAGGCTCTGCGAGGTGCGCCGCAGGCGGGCAATCACGTTGTTGTAGACGATCACCACGCAGAACGTGGCGTGGCCTATCACGATGGTAAGCACGCCGGGCTCTATCCCCAGGCGCTTGAACGCCGAGAGCAGGGCGATGCCGGTGATGATGCCGGGCAGGGCGATCGGCAGGATCAGCATCAGCGAGATGCTCTCCTTGCCGAAGAAGCTGCGCCGGTACAGCGCCGCCGAGGCCAGGGTGCCGAGCACAAGCGCGATCAGCGTGGCCAGGCAGGCCACCTGCAGCGACAGCTTGATGGCTTCGAGCACGTCGGGGCGGGCGAAGGCCACGGCGAACCAGTTGAGGGTGAAGCCCTTGGGCGGGAAGCTGAACGCCGCGTCTTCGGTATTGAAGGCGTACAGGAAGATGATCAGGATCGGGAAGTGCAGGAACAGCAACCCGCCCCAGGCCGCCAGACGCAGGCCGACAGACGCTTTTTCAGAGTGCATCGAAAGCCCCCAGGCGCTTGACGATGGACAGGTACACCGCGATCAGCACGATCGGCACCAGCGTGAACGCCGCCGCCATCGGCATGTTGCCGATCGCCCCTTGCTGGGCATAGACCATGCTGCCGATGAAATAGCCCGGCGGGCCGACCAGTTGCGGCACGATGAAGTCGCCTAAAGTCAGCGAGAAGGTGAAGATCGAGCCGGCGGCAATGCCGGGGATCGACAGCGGCAGGATCACCTGCAGGAACGTCTGCCCAGGCCGGGCCCCCAGATCTGCCGAAGCCTGCAGCAACGATGGCGGCAGGCGCTCCAGTGAGGCCTGGATCGGCAGGATCATGAACGGCAGCCAGATGTACACGAACACCATGAAGCGCCCCAGGTGCGAGGTCGACAGCGTGCTGCCGCCCACCCCGGGCACCGCCAGCACGGCCTGCAGCAGGCCATCCAGGTGCAGTTGCTGGACGAACCACTGGGCCACGCCGCCCTTGGCCAGCAGCAGGGTCCAGGCGTAGGTCTTGACGATGTAGCTGGCCCACATCGGCATCATCACCGCAATGTAGAAGAACGCCTTGGTCTTGCCGCTGGTGTAGCGCGCCATGTAGTAGGCGATCGGGAAGGCCAGCACCGCACTGGCCAGCGATACCGACACGGCCATGGCCAGGGTGCGCAGGATGATGTCGAAGTTGGACGGGTTGAACAGCGCGGCGAAGTTGCCCAGGGTCAGCTCCGGGGTGACCGCCATGGTGAAGTCGTCGAAGGTGTAGAACCCTTGCCACAACAGGCTGAGCAACGAACCGAGGTAGATGGCGCCGAACCAGGTCAGCGGGGGGATCAGCAGCAGTGCCAGGTAGAGGTTGGGGCGCCGGTACAGCAGATCGGATACGCGGCGCATGTCAGCGGGCCTCGGCCAGGACGGTTTCCTGCAGCGCGGTCATCGCCTCGCGAGGCCAGCGCACCTGTACCTGCTGGCCAGCTTGCCAGGGCTGTGGATGCTCCTGCCAGCGGTCGTTGGCGTGGCTTATGGCAAGCAGCTGGCCGCTGTCCAGTTGTACCTCGTAGCGGGTGGCGCTGCCCTGATACTGGATGTCACGCAGCAGGCCGCTGAGCTGGACGTCTTGCACCTGGCCGGGCTGATCCACCAGGCGGATATGCTCGGGGCGGATGGAGAAAGGTGAGCGGCTGCCGCTGAGCTGTTCGGCGAGGTCACCGCGGATGACGTTGGAGGTGCCAACGAATTCGGCGACGAACGTGGTCGCGGGCTTCATGTACAAGTTGCGTGGCGTGTCGACCTGTTCGATGCGCCCACGGTTGAACACCGCCACCCGGTCTGACATCGACAGTGCTTCGGTCTGGTCGTGGGTAACGAAGATGAAGGTGATGCCCAGCTGGCGTTGCAGCTTCTTCAATTCGCCCTGCATCTGTTCGCGCAGCTTCAGGTCGAGCGCGCCCAGCGGCTCGTCGAGCAGCAGCACCCGTGGCCGGTTGACCAGGGCGCGGGCCAGTGCCACGCGCTGGCGCTGGCCGCCAGAGAGCTGCGCCGGCTTGCGTTCGCCGTAGCCGGCCAGGGCGACCATGGCCAGCGCTTCTTCGGCGCGGGCCTGGCGTTCGGCCTTGGCCACACCCTTGACCTTGAGGCCGTAGGCGATGTTGTCGCGCACGTTCATGTGCGGGAACAGCGCGTAGTCCTGGAACACGGTATTGACGTCGCGCTGGTAGGGCGGCACGCCAGCGGCTTCGACGCCGTGGATGCGGATCGAGCCGCTGTTCGGTTGCTCGAAACCGGCGATCAGGCGCAGGCAGGTGGTCTTGCCCGAGCCGGAGGGGCCGAGCATGGAGAAGAATTCGCCGTCATCGATGTCGATGCTGACCTGGTCGACGGCCTTGACCTCGCCAAAGGTGCGGGAAACCTGGGTGAACTGGACGGCTAGCGGCATGCGTGAGCTCCGAACAATATCTGTCTCCTGTTCGGGCCTCTTCGCGGGGCAAGCCCGCTCCTACAGGTATCGTGTGCCCCTGTAGGAGCGGGCTTGCCCCGCGAAAGGGCCCTGACAGGCTTAAACCGAACTCAGCGCCCGCCCATGATCGCAATGTAATCCTGGGTCCAGCGGCTATAGGGCACGAATTTGCCGCCCTGGGCCTGTGGGGTTTTCCAGAAGGCGATCTTGTCGAAGTTGTCGAAGCCGTTGGTCTTGCACCCTTCAGCCCCCAGCAGTTCACTGCCGGTACAGGCTGCCGGCACCGCAGGCAACGAGCCGAACCAGGCCGCGACATCGCCCTGCACCCTGGGTTGCAGCGACCAGTCCATCCACTTGTAGGCGCAATTGGGGTGCTTGGCTTCGCTGTGCAGCATGGTGGTGTCGGCCCAGCCGGTGGCACCTTCCTTGGGAATGGTCGAGGCCACCGGCTGGTTCTCGGCCTTCAGGCCATTGACCATGTAGCCCCACGAACTGGAGGCGACCACGCCTTCGTTCTTCACATCGCTCATCTGCACCGTGGCGTCGTGCCAGTAACGGTGGATCAGCGGTTGTTGCTGGCGCAGCAGGTCGAGCACGGCCTTGTACTGAGCTTCATTGAGCTCGTACGGGTCCTTGATGCCCAACTCGGGTTTGGCCGACTTCAGGTACAGCGCTGCATCGGCGATGTAGATCGGCCCGTCATACGCCTGCACGCGGCCCTTGTTCGGCTTGCCATCGGGCAGGTCCTGCGGCTCGAACACCACATTCCAGCTGGTCGGTGCCTGCTTGAAGGTATTGGTGTTGTACAGCAGCACATTCGGGCCCCATTGGTACGGCGTGCCGTACACCTGCTTGTCGACCACGTACCAGCCGCCGTTCTGCAGGCGCGGGTCGATGTTCTTCCAGTTGGGGATCAGCGCAGTGTTGATCGGCTGTACGCGCTTGCCGACGATCAGGCGCAGCGAGGCGTCGCCGGAAGCGGTGACCAGGTCGTAGCCGCCCTTGGTCATCAGGCTGACCATTTCATCGGAGGTGGCAGCGGTCTTGACGCTGACCTTGCAGCCGGTTTCCTTTTCAAAGCCCGTGACCCAGTCGTAGGCCTTGTCGCTTTCACCGCGCTCGATGTAGCCGGGCCAGGCGACGATATCCAGTCGGCCTTCGCCGGCGCCCAGGGCCTTGGGCAACTCGGCGGCCTGCAGGCTGGCGCTGGCCAGCAGCGCGCCGGTCACGGCGCCGAGCAATGCGGTCTTGTGCACTGACATGGTGTTCCCTCTTCTTGGAGATTTTGGTCGGGGCAGTGGTCGAGTCTAGTTGGCTTTTTGCCAGCTAATGCAACATCCAGAAGCAAATCGGGGCATGGCCTGTAAACGGGCAAGGCTTACTCTGTCGGCTGACTACCAACGCGTGGAGACCTGCACATGAACACCCGTGGCTTGCTCGATCAACTGCTGAAATCTGGCCAGGAATTGCTGAACAAGCCATCCGCCCCCGGCAAACCTGCGGCGGGAGCAAATGGCTTGGGCAGCCTGCTTTCCGGGGCGGGTGGCGGGTTGCTGGGCGGCGGTGCGCTGGGCTTGTTGCTGGGTAGCAAGAAGGCCCGTAAATATGGCGGCAAGGTCCTTACCTACGGCGGCCTGGCGGCACTTGGCGTGCTGGCCTACAAGGCCTATGGCAATTGGCAGGCGCGTCAGGGCGCAGGGCAGGGCGCCGAGCCGCAGACCCTCGACCGCCTGCCGCCCGCCCAGGCTGAGCAGCACAGCCAGGCAGTGCTCCGCGCACTGGTGGCGGCGGCCAAGTCCGATGGCCATATCGACGAGCGCGAACGGGCCCTGATCGAAGGCGAGTTCACCCGTCTGGACAGTGACCGCGACCTGCAGCACTGGCTGCACGCCGAACTGAACAAGCCGCTGGACCCGGCCGAGGTCGCCCGCGCCGCGCAAACGCCAGAGATGGCTGCCGAGATGTACCTGGCCAGCGTGATGATGGTCGATCAGGAGAACTTCATGGAGCGCGCCTACCTCGATGAACTAGCCCGTCAGTTGCGCCTCGACCCGGCCCTGCGTCAGGAACTGGAGAGCCAGGTACGGCTTGCCGCAGGCCAATGAACTTGAAAATGGCCTGTCCGTCAGGGACAGAGGCCTGAATACCTCGTATTTCAGCCGCAAAAGCGTAGGAAGCCTGGGCTATACTTCGGCGATTTTTCCCGCTCGTTGTGAATTCCTGAGGGCTGAATGTGAAGAACTGGACCTTGCGCCAACGGATCCTGGCAAGTTTCGCCGTGATCATCGCCATCATGCTGCTGATGATCGTAGCCGCCTACTCGCGGCTGGTGACGATCGAAACCGCCGAGGAAGCGGTGGGGACAGACAGCATTCCAGGGCTCTACTACAGCTCGATGATCCGCAGCGCCTGGGTCGACAGCTACGTCACCAGCCAGCAGCTGGTGGGCCTGTCCAATCGCCGCGACATCACCACGGCCGACATGGACCTGTTCAAGAGCTTCGATGATCGTCTGAAGCAGCACATGGCCAGCTACCAGGGCACCATCCAGGACACCGACGACCAGGAGCGTTTCGATACCTTCGTCAAGCTCGAGGAAAAGTACCTCAACGTGGTTGACCAGGTGCTTGAAGCCTACCGCCAGCACCAATACGTCGAAGCCGAGCGGCTGATCAGCGATGTGCTCACCCCGGCCTGGATCGAAGGGCGCAAGCATCTCAACGTAGTGATCGAGCACAACCGCGAGTCGGCAGACGCCGCCACCCATGAAATCGTCAGTGCCGTGAGCACCGCCAAGGGCAGCATGATGGTATCGCTGCTGTTGGCGATCGTGGCCGCCGGTATCTGTGGCTTGCTGTTGATGCGCGCCATTACCGCACCGGTGCAACGCGTGGTGCATGCCCTCGACAAACTGCGCTCGGGCGACCTGAGCATGCGCCTGAGCCTGGACCGCAAGGATGAATTCGGCGCCATCGAAAGCGGCTTCAACGAAATGGCTGAGGCCCTGGCCAACCTGGTGGCCCAGGCGCAGCGCTCGTCGGTGCAGGTGACCACCTCGGTCACCGAGATTGCCGCCACCTCCAAGCAGCAGCAGGCCACCGCCACCGAAACGGCCGCCACCACCACCGAGATCGGCGCCACCTCGCGAGAGATCGCTGCCACCTCGCGCGACCTGGTGCGCACCATGACCGAAGTCACCTCCGCCGCCGACCAGGCCTCCAGCCTGGCCGGCTCCGGCCAGCAGGGCCTGGCGCGCATGGAAGAGACCATGCACCAGGTGATGGGCGCCGCCGACCTGGTCAACGCCAAGCTGGGGATCCTCAACGAAAAGGCCAGCAACATCACGCAGATGGTGGTGACCATCGTCAAGGTGGCCGACCAGACCAACCTGCTCTCGCTCAATGCCGCCATCGAGGCGGAGAAGGCCGGTGAATATGGCCGCGGTTTTGCCGTGGTCGCCACCGAGGTGCGACGTCTGGCAGACCAGACGGCCGTGGCCACCTACGACATCGAGCAGATGGTGCGCGAGATCCAGTCGGCGGTGTCGGCCGGGGTCATGGGCATGGACAAGTTCTCCGAAGAAGTGCGCCGCGGCATGTTCGAGGTGCAGCAGGTGGGCGAGCAACTGAGCCAGATCATTCACCAGGTCCAGGCCCTGGCGCCGCGGGTGCTGATGGTCAACGAGGGCATGCAGGCCCAGGCCACTGGTGCCGAGCAGATCAACCAGGCGCTTGCCCAGCTCAGCGATGCCAGCACCCAGACGGTGGAGTCGCTGCGCCAGGCCAGCTTCGCCATCGATGAGTTGAGCCAGGTGGCGGCCGGCCTGCGCGGTGGTGTATCGCGCTTCAAAGTCTGATCACCATGAGCGACCTGCATTCCTACCCGGCAGCGGTGGCCAGCGCCAAGGGCACGCTGTACCTGCAGTTTCGCCTCAACCAGCAGCGCTTTGCCCTGGACGTGCGCGAAGTGATCGAGGTGCTGCCGCGACGTCCGCTCAAACCGATTGCCCAGGCGCCGGCCTGGGTGGCCGGCATCCTGGCGCATCGCGGTGTCCTGGTGCCGGTTGTCGACCTGAGTGCGCTGAGCTTTGCCCAACCGGCCGCCGAGCGCACCAGCACGCGCCTGGTGCTGGTGCGGTACCGCCACGACCAGGTGCTGGGGCTGATCCTCGAGCAAGCCACCGAAACCCTGCGCTGCATGCCGGACGAGTTCCAGCCCTATGGCCTGGACAACGGCGATGCGCCTTACCTGGGCCCGGTCCGCCAGGACGCCCAGGGCCTGCTGCAACGGATCGAGGTAGATGACCTGCTGCCAGAGAGTGTCCGCGAGCTGCTGTTCCCGCACCCACCAGAACAGGTGGCACCATGAGCGAGCAACGTTTCTTCCGCTACCTGCAAGAGCGTATCGGCCTGGATGTCGAATCGGTCGGCGTGCCAATGGTAGAGCGGGCCCTGCGCCAGCGCTGTGCCGCAGTGAATGCCGCCGATCTGGATGACTACTGGGTCCGCCTGCAGCAATCACCGGATGAGCAACTGGCGCTGATCGAGGCCGTGATCGTTCCGGAAACCTGGTTTTTCCGCTACCCGGAGTCGTTCACCGCGCTGGTCGGCCTGGCCCAGAAACGCCTGGCCGAGCTGGCCGGAGAGCGGCCGTTGCGCCTGCTCAGCTTGCCGTGCTCCACCGGCGAGGAGCCTTATTCGCTAGCCATGGCCTTGCTCGATGCCGGTATGAGCCCAGCCGACTTTCGCATCGACGGTATCGATATCAGCCCTAGTTCGGTGGCCAAGGGCATACAGGGCGTATACGGGCGCAACTCGTTCCGCGGCGCTGAACTTGGGTTTCGCGAGCGCTACTTCCGTGAAGGTGAGGAAGGCCACACGCTGGACGAACGGGTACGCCAGCCGGTGAACCTGGAAGCGGGCAATGTGCTCGACCCGGCGCTGGCCGGCCGCAATGGCCTTTACGATTTTGTGTTCTGCCGCAACCTGCTGATCTATTTCGATGTGCCGACCCAGCAGCGTGTGTTCGAGGTGCTCAAGCGCCTGGCGCAGCCGCAGGGAGTGCTGTTCATCGGCCCTGCCGAAGGCAGCCTGCTGGCGCGCCTGGGCATGCGGCCATTGGGTATTGCCCAGTCGTTTGCCTACGTTCGTCAACCCGCCGATGTGCCGGCAACGCCCGTTCAACCACCCCGGCAGCTGCCCACTGCAGTAGCTTCGAGTCGCCCGCGGCCAGCAACTGTGCCTCCAGCGCGGCCGCTGCGCGTGGTGCCACCTGCAGCTCCGGCAACCGAACCGCGAGAGAGCGAAAGCGAGTTGCTGGCCAACATCGCGCGCCAGGCCAATGCTGGCAACAGTGCCCAGGCCCGCGCCAGTTGCCAGCGCTACCTGCGCCAGTTCGCGCCCAAGGCCCAGGTCTACTACTGGCTGGGGCTGCTGAGCGACACGGAGGGTGATGCACAGCAGGCGCTGAGCCTTTACCGCAAGGCACTGTATCTGGAGCCTCAACATCCTGAGGCATTGTTGCACCTGGCTACGTTGCTGGCTGCCCAAGGTGACGAAGCCGGTGCCCGCCGCCTGCAGGAACGTGCGGCACGTGCTGGCCGGGAGTCTGAACGATGAAAGCCGAACACGCGATCGAGCTGCTGGCCCAGGACGATGAGCGCATCGACGACTGCTGGAACCGTATTGGTGTGCACGGCAGCAAGGACTGCCCGTTGCTGGAGCGGCATATCCATTGTCGCAACTGCGAAGTCTACGCAGCAGCGGCCACGCGCCTGCTCGACCGCTACGCGCTGATCGAAGCGGACCTGGCGCACGAAGCCGCCCCCGTCGAAACTTCGGCCGGGCGTTCGCTGCTGCTGTTCCGCCTTGGCGAGGAGTGGCTGGCCCTGGCCACTGCCTGCCTGGCCGAGATCGCCCCCCTGCAACCGGTGCATTCGTTGCCGCATCAGCGCTCCCGGGTACTGCAAGGGGTCGCCAATGTGCGCGGGGCGCTGGTGCCGTGCCTGTCGCTGGGCGACCTGCTGGGCGTGGAGCGTTTGTCCGAGCAGGCGCGCAGCGGTCGGGCAATGCCACGCATGCTGATCCTGGCGGCGTCGGGCGGGCCAGTGGTCATGGCGGTGGACGAGATCGATGGCATTCACCGCCTCGATGCGCCATTGCAGGGTGCTGGCGAGGGTGCAGCGCCCTTCACCGCTGCGGTCTTGCAGTGGCGGGGGCGCAGTGTGCGGGTGCTGGACGATCAACACTTACTGTCTGCCGTGCAGCGGAGCCTGTCATGACCCCAGAGCAAATGCGCGACGCATCGCTGCTCGAACTGTTCAGCCTGGAGGCCGAGGCGCAGACTCAGGTGCTCAGCACCGGGCTGATGGCACTGGAACGCAACCCGACCCAGGCCGACCAGCTGGAAGCCTGCATGCGTGCGGCTCATTCGTTGAAAGGTGCGGCGCGCATCGTCGGCATCGATGCCGGGGTCAGTGTCGCCCATGTCATGGAAGACTGCCTGGTGGCGGCCCAGGAAGGCCGGCTGCTGCTGCGCGCCGAACACATCGATGCACTGCTGCGCGGCACCGACTTGCTGATGCACATCGCGACGCCTGGCGACCCGAATGGCGAGGCATTGGTGCCGGCGTTCCTGGCGCAGCTGGCCGGCCTGCTCGACCCCGCTGCCACGCCTGTACCGCCCGCTGCCGCGCCCGCAGCGGCAGCGGTGACGCTCGAGCCGGCGTTGCCCGTGGTCCCGCCAGCCCAGCCTGAACCGGTGGCGCCGGCCGTGGAAGCCGAAGTTGAACCTGCCGCGCCACGCAAGGCCGGCAAGCGCGCGAGCGAAGGCAGCGAGCGGGTCTTGCGGGTGACCGCCGACCGCCTGAACAGCCTGCTCGACCTGTCGAGCAAGTCGTTGGTCGAGACCCAGCGCCTCAAGCCTTACCTGGCTACCCTGCAGCGCCTCAAGCGCATGCATGGCCAGGGCATGCGAGCCCTCGATGGCCTGAAAACGCAGCTCGAAGACAGTGGCCAGAGCCCTGAAGTGCTGGATGCCCTGGCCCAGACCCAGCGCCTGCTGCTGGAAACCCAGCAGATCCTCCAGCAGCAGGCCGCCGACCTCGACGAGTTTGGCTGGCAGGCCAGCCAGCGGGCCCAGTTGCTCTATGACACGGCATTGGCCTGTCGCATGCGTCCGTTTGCCGACGTGCTCACCGGCCAGAGCCGCATGGTTCGCGACCTCGGCCGTTCGCTCGGCAAGCAGGTGCAACTGCAGATCGAAGGCGAGAAGACCCAGGTCGATCGCGACGTGCTGGAAAAGCTCGAAGCGCCGTTGATCCACTTGCTGCGCAATGCTGTCGACCATGGCATCGAACTGCCCGAGCGGCGCCTGCTGGCGGGCAAACCGGCGGAAGGCACGATCCGCCTGCGCGCCTCGCACCAGGCCGGGCTGCTCATGCTTGAGCTGAGCGATGACGGCGCTGGCATCGACCTTGAGCGCCTCAAGCACAACATCGTCGAGCGCGGCCTGTCGCCAGCCGACACCGTGGCGCAGATGAGCGAGGCCGAGCTGCTGACCTTCCTGTTCCTGCCGGGCTTCAGCCTGCGCGACAAAGTCACCGAAGTGTCGGGCCGTGGTGTTGGCCTGGATGCGGTGCAGCACATGGTCCGCGACCTGCGCGGTTCGATCGAGCTGAGCCAGGTGCCCGGCCAAGGCTGCCGCTTCCAACTGGAGGTGCCGCTGACCCTGTCGGTGGTGCGCAGCCTGGTGGTGGAAGTGGGCGGTGAGGCCTATGCGTTCCCGCTGGCGCATATCGAGCGCACCCTCGAGGTGGCGGCCGATGACATCGTGCAGATCGAGGGCCGCCAGCACTTCTGGCACGAAGGTCGGCATATTGGCCTGGTGGCTGCCAGCCAGTTGCTCAACCGGCCGGCAGGGCAGGGTGAGGCCAACAGCCTGCGGGTAGTGGTGATCCGCGAGCGTGAGCAGCTTTACGGGGTGGCCGTGGAGCGCCTGGTCGGTGAGCGGGTGCTGGTGGTGATGCCGCTCGACCCGCGTCTGGGCAAGGTCCAGGACATCTCCGCCGGGGCCCTGCTGGACGATGGCTCGGTGGTGTTGATCATCGATGTCGAAGACTTGCTGCGCTCGGTCGAAAAACTGCTCAGCACCGGCCGCCTGGAGCGTATCGAGCGCGGTGCGCAAGGGGCGCGAGGTCTGAGCCGCAAGCGCATCCTGGTGGTCGACGACTCACTCACCGTGCGCGAACTGCAACGCAAGCTGCTGAGCAATCGTGGCTACGAGGTGGCGGTGGCGGTGGATGGCATGGACGGCTGGAACGCCTTGCGCAGCGAGGATTTCGACCTGCTGATCACCGACATCGACATGCCGCGCATGGACGGCATCGAGCTGGTCACCCTGGTGCGCCGCGACCAGCGGTTGCAGTCGCTGCCGGTGATGGTGGTGTCGTACAAGGATCGTGAAGAAGATCGCCGACGTGGCCTGGACGCTGGAGCCGACTACTATTTGGCAAAGGCCAGCTTCCACGATGATGCGTTGCTGGATGCCGTGGTGGAACTGATCGGAGGTGCTCAGGGATGAAGGTCGCCATCGTCAATGATATGCCCATGGCAGTAGAGGCGTTGCGCCGGGCCCTGGCCTTCGAGCCCGCGCACCAGGTGATCTGGGTGGCCAGCAATGGCGCCGAAGCCGTGCGCATGTGCGCCGAGGACACCCCCGACCTGATTCTCATGGACCTGATCATGCCGGTGATGGATGGCGTCGAGGCGACCCGGCGGATCATGGCCGAAACGCCTTGTGCCATCGTCATCGTCACGGTCGACCGCAAGCAGAACGTGCACCGGGTGTTCGAGGCCATGGGCCATGGTGCCCTGGATGTGGTCGACACCCCCGCGCTGGGCGCGGGGGACGCACGTGAGGCAGCGGCGCCGCTGCTGCGCAAGATCCTCAACATCGGCTGGTTGATCGGCCAGCAGCGGCCCGGTGCCAGCAAGCCGCTCGCCGCGCCCCTGCGCGAGGCCTCCCAGCGCAGCGGCCTGGTGGCCATTGGCTCGTCCGCTGGCGGCCCTGCCGCGCTCGAAGTGCTGCTCAAAGGCCTGCCGCGCGGCTTTCCAGCCTCTATCGTGCTGGTCCAGCATGTTGACCAGGTGTTTGCTGCCGGCATGGCCGAGTGGCTCGCCAGCGCCTGCGGCCTGCCGGTGCGCCTGGCCCGCGAAGGCGAGCCGCCACAACCCGGGCAGGTGTTGCTGGCCGGGACCAATCACCATATCCGCCTGCTGCAGGGTGGCCAGTTGGCCTACACTGCCGAACCTGTCAACGAAATCTACCGGCCCTCGATCGACGTGTTCTTCGAGAGCGTGGCGCGTTACTGGAACGGCGATGCGGTGGGCGTGCTGCTCACCGGCATGGGGCGCGATGGCGCCCAGGGCCTGAAGCTGATGCGCCAGCAGGGCTTTCTGACGATTGCCCAGGACCAGTCCAGCAGTGCGGTGTACGGCATGCCCAAGGCCGCTGCGGCAATCGATGCAGCGGTAGAAATCCGCCCGCTTGAGCGAATTGCCGGGCGCTTGATGGAAACCTTTGCAAAATGACGACATGTATAGAATCGCGCCGCATGGACGGCCGTGATCAGGTGAATTCGAATGACTGATCTACCGATCGAAGGCTTCGCGACGCCCAACGAGAATTCGGCAATGGTCCTGCTGGTCGATGACCAGGCGATGATCGGCGAAGCGGTGCGACGTGGCCTGGCCCACGAAGAGAACATCGATTTCCACTTCTGTGCCGACCCGCACCAGGCGGTGGCCCAGGCCATGCGCATCAAGCCTACGGTCATCCTCCAGGACCTGATCATGCCCGGCCTGGACGGCCTGACCCTGGTGCGCGAGTACCGCAACAACCCGGCCACTCAGGACATCCCCATCATCGTCCTGTCGACCAAGGAAGACCCGCTGGTCAAGAGTGCGGCTTTCGCCGCCGGGGCCAATGACTACCTGGTCAAACTGCCGGATTCCATCGAGCTGGTGGCGCGCATCCGCTACCACTCGCGTTCCTACCTGACTTTGCTGCAGCGCGACGAGGCCTACCGCGCCCTGCGTGTGAGCCAGCAGCAGCTGCTCGACACCAACCTGATGCTGCAGCGCCTGATGAATTCCGATGGCCTCACCGGCTTGTCCAACCGCCGTCACTTCGACGAATACCTGGAGCTGGAATGGCGCAGGGCCATGCGTGAGCAGCAGCAGCTGTCGTTGCTGATGATCGATGTCGATTACTTCAAGGTGTTCAACGACAGCTTCGGCCACCTGGCCGGCGACGAGGCGTTGCGCCAGGTGGCCGAGGCCATACGCGGTTCCTGCTCGCGGCCGACTGACCTGCCGGCACGCTACGGCGGCGAGGAGTTCGCCCTGGTGCTGCCCAACACCTCGCCCGGCGGCGCACGGCTGGTCGCAGAGAAACTGCGCCAGACCGTGCTCGGCCTGAACATCGCGCACAGCGCGCCGACCGCCGACTCGCACCTGACCGTGAGCATCGGCCTGGCGACCCTGACGCCGGCCATCGGCAGCCACTGCCGGCAGCTGATTTCGGCGGCGCACAAGGGGCTGTACCTGGCCAAGAACAACGGGCGCAACCAGGTCGGGATTGCCTGAGGCCGATGCGGCTGCCCAACGGGCTGCCGCCGCTCTTTGGATGGGTTATACTCGCGGGCTTTTCACCGAATTCGCACGAGAGCCAGCCGCCCATGGAAATCCAACCAATCCTGAACACCATCAAGGACCTCACCGAGCGTTCCCTGTCCATTCGGGGGTATCTTTGACTACGATCACAAGCATGACCGCCTGATCGAAGTCAACCGCGAGCTGGAAGACGCTGCCGTCTGGAACAAGCCCGAGTACGCCCAGGCCCTGGGCCGCGAGCGTGCGATGCTGGCGCAGGTCGTCGAGACCCTGGACAAGATGGCCAACGGCCTTGCCGACTGCAAGGACCTGCTCGACATGGCCGTCGAGGAAGGTGACGAAGGCGCTGTCAGCGATGTCGAGACCGAGCTGCAGGCCCTGGAAGAATCCCTGGCCCAGCTTGAGTTCCGTCGCATGTTCAGCGGCGAGATGGACATGAACAACGCCTACCTGGATATCCAGGCCGGCTCCGGCGGCACCGAGGCGCAGGACTGGGCCAACATCCTGCTGCGCATGTACCTGCGCTGGGCCGACAAGCGTGGCTTCGATGCCACCATCATCGAACTCTCCGAAGGTGAAGTCGCCGGCATCAAGGGCGCCACCGTGCACATCAAGGGCGAGTACGCCTTCGGCTGGCTGCGCACCGAGATCGGCGTGCACCGCCTGGTGCGCAAGAGCCCGTTCGACTCCGGCGCGCGTCGCCACACCTCGTTCTCGGCGGTGTTCGTGTCCCCCGAGATCGACGACAAGGTCGAGATCGAGATCAACCCGTCCGACCTGCGCATCGACACCTACCGCTCCTCCGGTGCCGGTGGTCAGCACGTGAACACCACCGACTCGGCGGTGCGTATCACCCACGTACCGACCAACACCGTGGTGGCTTGCCAGAACGAACGCTCCCAGCACGCCAACAAGGACACCGCCATGAAAATGCTGCGGGCCAAGTTGTACGAGCTGGAAATGCAGAAACGCAACGCCGCCTCCCAGGCGCTGGAAGACAGCAAGTCGGACATCGGCTGGGGCCACCAGATCCGTTCCTACGTGCTGGATGACTCGCGCATCAAGGACCTGCGGACCGGCGTCGAGCGCAGCGACTGCAACAAGGTGCTGGACGGCGATATCGACCAGTACCTGGAAGCGAGCCTCAAGCAGGGCCTGTAAGCCGCACACCACCGCCGCGCTGCCTGGCTACCCGCCGGTAGCGCGTGCCCTGCCCGAAAAGGGCAACGAATACCTGATGGAAAGAATGACGACATGAGCGACCTCAAGACCGAATCGCAAGACCTGCAACAGGAAGAAAACGCCCTGATCGCCCTGCGCAAGGAAAAACTTGCCGCCGAGCGTGCCAAGGGCAATGCCTTCCCCAACGACTTCCGTCGCGACAGCTACTGCAACGACCTGCAGAAACAGTACGCGGACAAGACCAAGGAAGAGCTGGAAGCAGCCGCGATCCCGGTCAAGGTTGCCGGCCGCATCATGCTCAACCGTGGCTCGTTCATGGTCATCCAGGACATGACCGGCCGTATCCAGGTCTACGTCAACCGCAAGACCCTGCCGGAAGAAACCCTGGCAGCGGTCAAGACCTGGGACCTGGGCGACATCATCAGCGCCGAAGGCACCCTGGCCCGTTCCGGCAAGGGCGACCTGTACGTCGAGATGACCAACGTGCGCCTGCTGACCAAGTCGCTGCGCCCGCTGCCGGACAAGCACCACGGCCTGACCGACACCGAGCAGCGCTACCGCCAGCGCTACGTCGACCTGATGGTCAACGAAGAAACCCGCCACACCTTCCGTGTGCGTTCCCAGGTGATCTCGCACATCCGCAAGTTCCTCATCGAGCGCGACTTCCTCGAAGTCGAGACGCCGATGCTGCAGACCATCCCTGGCGGCGCCGCAGCCAAGCCGTTCGAAACCCACCACAACGCCCTGGACATGGCCATGTTCCTGCGTATCGCGCCGGAGCTGTACCTCAAGCGCCTGGTGGTCGGCGGGTTCGAGAAAGTGTTCGAGATCAACCGCAACTTCCGTAACGAAGGCGTTTCGACTCGTCACAACCCTGAATTCACCATGCTCGAGTTCTACCAGGCCTACGCCGACTACCGTGACAACATGGACCTCACCGAGGAACTGTTCCGCGAGCTGGCGCTGCTGGTATTGGGCACCACCGACGTACCTTACGGCGACAAGGTGTTCCACTTCGGCGAGCCGTTCGCCCGCCTGTCGGTATTCGACTCGATCCTCAAGTACAACCCGGAGCTGACCGCTGCCGACCTGCAGGACGTCGACCGTGCCCGCGACATCGCCAAGAAGGCCGGCGCCAAGGTGCTGGGCCACGAAGGCCTGGGCAAGCTGCAGGTGATGATTTTCGAAGAGCTGGTCGAGCACAAGCTGGAGCAGCCGCACTTCATCACCGAGTACCCGTTCGAAGTGTCGCCGCTGGCCCGTCGCAATGACGACAACCCGGCCGTGACCGACCGCTTCGAGCTGTTCATCGGTGGCCGCGAGATCGCCAACGCCTACTCCGAGCTCAACGATGCCGAAGACCAGGCCGAGCGCTTCCTGGCCCAGGTGGCCGAGAAGGACGCTGGTGACGACGAAGCCATGCACTACGATGCCGACTTCGTTCGCGCCTTGGAGTACGGCATGCCGCCGACTGCCGGTGAAGGTATCGGCATCGACCGCCTGGTGATGCTGCTGACCAACTCGCCGTCGATTCGCGACGTGATCCTGTTCCCGCACATGCGCCCACAGGCCTGAGTGAACTGAACAAGCCGCCTTTCGGGGCGGCTTTTTCTTGCCTGAAGCTTTATGTTGTCTGTACCGGTTACACATACCTGTAGGAGCGGGCTTGCCCCGCGAAAGGGCCGGTACAGGCAAACCACTGTCCATGAGGTAACCACTGTGACCCCCGCAATGGCCCAACAAGGCGCCGCTGGCATCGCCACCGCCGTCGCCGAAAGCGTGCAGTACCAGGGTCGCAAGACCGCCCGTCAAGGCAGCGAACAGCGCCGCCAGCTGATCCTCGACGCCGCCATGCGCATCGTCGTGCGCGATGGCGTGCGTGGCGTGCGCCACCGTGCCGTGGCCGCCGAGGCGGGTGTGCCGCTGTCGGCCACCACTTACTACTTCAAGGACATCGAAGACCTGCTCACCGATACCTTCGCCCAGTACGTCGAGCGCAGCGCCGACTACATGGCCAAGCTCTGGGCCAATACCGAGGTGGTCCTGCGCCAGCTGCTGGCCCAGGGTGATGGCAGCGTGCAGTCACGGGCGCGACTGGCCGACGAAATCGCCCGCATGACCGCCGACTATGTCCAGCGCCAGTTGCTCAATCGCCGCGATTTCATGATGGCCGAACAGGCCTTCCGCCAGGAGGCCCTGCTGTGCCCGCGCCTGGCCGAGCTGGTGCGCGCTCATGAGCAGATTCTGCTGCATGGCGCCCGTCAGCTGCTGCAGGTGGTCGGCTCGCAGCAACCGGAACAGGACGCCCACATGTTGACGGCGATTATCGAGCAGATGGAATATCAGGGCCTGCTCAAGGATGCCGATGCGCAAGCCGATGGGCAGATGCTCGCTATGCTTACCCGTTACCTGCACCTGGTGTTGGCATCGGCCTGAGCTGAGACCGAACTTTCAAGGAGAACCTGATGAAAGCCTGGCGTGTGGTGTTGTTGACGTTGTCATTCCTGCTGCTGGGCGGTTGTCTGGTGACCTTTCATGAGCCGCTGCCGAGCAACCAGGCGGCGCCCAAGGCCTTGCTCGGAAAATGGAGCAGCAAGGACGCCTGGGGCGAGCCGTTGAAGCTGACCATCAGCCGCAGCGGTGGCGATGCCTACAAGGCGGTCGCCACGGCCAAGGGCAAGGCGCCCGAGGAATACACCTTCACCGTCTCGCGCCATGGCAACCGCTGGTACCTGTCGGCTGGCGTGCCCAAGCGCCTGGGCGGCAACTTCCTGATCGGCGGTTTCGACATCGTCGATGGCAAGGAACTGGTGGTCTACAACCTCGACGTCGAACAGGTGCAGCAGGCGGTCGAGAAGAAGGAACTGACCGGGCGCAGCACCGAGGTGCCGGAGGAAAACGGCGAGGGTGTGCTGATCGACAGCCCGTCGCCGCGGGTGCTGGCGTATCTGGATGACCCGGCCAACTCCGACCTGTTCGTCGAAGTGGCGCGCTTCCAGCGCAGCGGCAAATAGTCAGGATCTGATCAAGGAGTCCTCCGTGGACGAATACCAGCAAACCATCCGCGCCCTGTCCGACCGCATCGTCGCGGCGCAGACTCCGATCCGGGTCCTGGACGCGGTGAAATGGGACGACAATATTCGCCAGGGCTTCCTCAAGGCCAAGGGCAAGGAGCCGCCCGCCGTCAATCGCGAGTACTACCTGGCCCGCCCCCTGGCGTTCGATTCCAGCGCGGTGAAGGCCGAGTTCCAGGCCATCGAGCGTGACATCATCCGCCAGCTCGGCCAGTTCAACCCGGTCGGGCAGATCATGAAGCGCATGTGCCGTGAGTACCGCATGGTCGTGCGCATGCTCGAAGCCCGCGGTACCGAAGACTTCGGGCTGATCTCCCAGGAGCTGTATGGCGCGGCCTCCGATGCCTTCCACGCCGGTGACCCGACCCTGGCCGACCTGGGGCTGATGCTCTCGGACTACCTGAACAACATCGACGGGCGCGGCGACCTCAAGGACGAGCCGAAGAACCTGACCGCCAAGGAGGCCGTGGACATCCTCCAGCGCCGCCTGAACAAGGTATTCGGCGAGGCCGAGGAAACCATCCGCGTGTTCGAGTCGGACGGTATCGTCGCCGATGCCGCAGCGGGTGCCGACTACATCAAGGTGCGCGCCGATGCCATGTTCAACAACCGTGACGTGCGTGCGCTGGAGGTGCATGAAGGGCTGGTGCATGTGGGGACCACGCTCAACGGCCTGAACCAGCCGATCTGCACCTTCCTGGCCAAGGGCCCGCCCTCGTCGACGGTGACCCAGGAAGGCCTGGCGATCCTCATGGAAGTGATCGCCTTCGCGTCCTACCCCAGCCGCTTGCGCAAGCTGACCAACCGCACCCGCGCCATCCACATGGTCGAGGAGGGCGCCGATTTCCTGCAGGTGTTCGACTTCTTCCGCGAGCAGGGCTTCGAGATGGCGCAGAGCTACAGCAACGCCAGCCGGGTGTTCCGCGGTTCTGTGCCCAATGGCCTGCCATTCACCAAGGACTTGTCCTACCTCAAGGGCTTCATCATGGTTTACAACTACATTCAGTTGGCTGTGAAGAAGGGCAAGCTTGAGCAGATTCCGTTGCTGTTCTGCGGCAAGACCACCTTGGAAGACATGCGCACCCTGCGCCAGCTGGTCGAGGAGGGGCTGGTGGAACCGCCCAAGTACCTGCCGGAGCAGTTCCGCGACCTCAACGCGCTGTCGGCCTGGATGTGCTTCTCCAACTTCCTCAACCACTTGAGCCTGGATCGCATTGAAGCTGACTACGCGAACATTCTCTGATCGCTGCCGCCTGCTGGTTCTGGGCTTGCTTCTGCTGGCTCTGGGTGGCTGCAGCAGCCTGCTGTTCTACCCGGAACCTGGCGAGCCGTTCACGCCGACACGGGCCAAGCTGGAGTACCGCGATATCAGCCTGACCACCGCCGATGGCCTGCGCCTGCACGGTTGGTGGCTGCCTGCAAAGGCAGGGGTGGAGGTGAAGGGGACAGTACTGCATCTGCATGGCAACGGCGGCAATCTGCCGGGTCATCTTGGCGGCAGCTACTGGCTGCCGGAACAGGGCTACCAGGTGCTGATGATCGACTACCGTGGCTATGGCCTGTCCGAGGGCTCGCCGAGCTTGCCCGAGGTCTATCAGGACATCGACGCAGCCATGGTGTGGCTGGCCCAGGCCCCCGAGGTCAAGGGCAAGCCTCTGGTGCTGCTCGGCCAGAGCCTCGGTGGGGCGATGGCAATTCACTACCTGGCGCAGCACCCCGAACAGCGCCAGCGCTTCAGTGCCCTGGTGTTCGACGGCGTGCCGGCCAGTTACCGTGCGGTCGGCCGTTACGCTTTGAGTACCTCGTGGATGACCTGGCCGCTGCAGGTGCCGCTGTCCTGGCTGGTGCCGGACGGCGACAGTGCAATCCATTCGATCGAACAGCTGAGCAGCCCGCCGAAGCTGTTCTTCCACAGCATCGACGACAATCTGGTGCCAATGGATAACGGCATCCGCCTGTACCAGCACGCACCGCCCCCGCGGGTGCTGCAGCTGACCCGTGGCGGGCACGTGCAGACCTTCGCCGACCCGGTGTGGCGCCAGGTGATGCTGCGCTTCCTCGATGACCCCAGCCATTTCAACGGCCTGCGGCGGCTTGCCGAAGTCCCCAACTACCCTGACGAGAAGAACAAGCAATGAGTGAAGAACGCAACGCCATCCCTCTGATCCTGACCGGTGTCGGCAGCATCATCGTGACGGTGGGAGCCCTCTGGTACTACGGCTACCTGCATTTCGCCAAACCCGAGGACGCGCTGCTGCTGCAGGACTTCACCATGCTCAAGACGATTCCTGGCGAAGACTACAAGGTCTCCCTGGACCCGGCGCCGCAAGTCGCGCAGTGCTTGGATGGTGTACTGGTGCTGTTCGATACCGAGCAGAAAGGCCTGACCGGGGTGCTGGTGGACAACCGCAAGCGTGCGGTACGCTGCATGGGGCAGGAGACGCCGCAGCAGGTGCAGTAGGGGATTGACGTGGTAGTTTGTGGCGCCTGCGAAATCGAGCGCCGCCCGCGCGGCGCTCGGTCTCCCTGCAACCACATTTCCACAGGCATGAGACAAAACGCCCAAAGAAAAACCCCGCTTCGAGCGGGGCTTTCTCTTATCAGCTGATCGGCCTTACTGCTGAATCTGGCTCACCGAACGCGGAGCCACCGGCTGGTTGTCGTTGGAGATGGTCACCTCCACCCGGCGATTCTGCGCACGGCCCGAGTTGCTGCCGTTGTCCGCGACCGGGTATTCCTTGCCGTAACCCTGGGAAACGATACGGGCCGGGTCAACCCCAGCGCGCACCAGCGCCATGCGCACGCTGTTGGCGCGACGCTCGGAGAGGGTCTGGTTGTAATTGGCCGAGCCGACGCTGTCGGTGTAGCCTTCGACGATCACCTTGCGCTCCGGGTTCTCCTGAAGGAACTGGGCCAGCTTGGTGATGTTCGGATAGGCGTTGCTCTTGAGGTTGGCCTTGTTGAAGTCGAACAGCACGTCACCGAAGGTCACCAGGGTGCCGCGGTCGGTCTGCTTGGCGTTGAGGCTTTCCTGCAGCTTGGCGATCTGCGCGTCGCGGGCATCGAGCTTGGCCTGGGCGCGCTGGGCCGAGGCATTCTTCAGCTCGTTTTCGGCGGTACGCAGGGCGATGGTTTCCTTGGCCACTTCGACACGCTGGTTGGTCAGGTAGGCGAGCTGGTCGACCTTCTCGGTGTTTTCACGTTCCATGAAGGCTTTGTCGGCCTTGTTCAGCCAGTCCTGGGCATCCTTTGTCTCGAGCGCGGCGACCTTGCTCGACTGTGGATCGCTCTGCAGTGCCGAGAAGTTGGTGCGGGCCGATTCCAGGTTCGGGTTCGGGTCGTGCGAGCAGGCAGCAAGACCGACACTCAGGGCCAGCAGGGCGGGGATCATGACGTAGTTGCGCATAGTGTTCATCCTTTGATCAGTTGCGAAGGCTTGGGTTGGCTTGGCGGGGCTCATTGAGCGCTGCGCAGGCCTTCCTGACGTACGTCCTGAACGCCCTGGCGGGCATCCTGCACGGCCTTCTGGGCCTTGGCTGCCTGAGCCTTGCGTTCGGCGACGCGTGCGTCCCACTCGGCCTGTTCGGCCAGCAGTCTGGCTTCGTCGTACTTCTTGTCGTGCATGGCGATTTCCGCCTGCTTGAACTTGTCTTGCGCCGATTTCATCTCCACCGCGGCGAACTCAGTGCCGCCAGCGCTGACGGCCGAGTTTACGGCGGACTGGCTCACGGCATATTGCTCGGTGGGTGGGTTGCCCGCACAGCCCGCCAGGACCAAGCTACTGCCCAGGGCCAGCGCGGCCAGTTTGAACCCGCGCATGGAAGTGAATGAGGCGTTCGAGGTGCGGGTCTTGATGGTGGTCAGTTCCATTGGATCACTCCTGATAACGACGATGTCCGTAGCAGTCCATCGCTCAATCCCTGGCATCGCCTGCGCTTGCGCTCAACGATGCACCACGGCAGGTGTGCAGGGTTTTAGCGTGATGGCTATTGGCTGGGACTTGAGCGTTTTTTGAATAGTTCCGAAAAAAGTTGCCTGGGTTGGGCAACTATTTCTGACTGATCGGTCAGCGGTTTTGCCGGGAACTTATGCGGGCGGGAGGAGTATCCGGGCCAGTTGCAGGCCCGGAATTCAGGAAGCAGGGCTCAGTTACCGCTGTCGTCGCTGGTGTTGCTCAGGTCGTGCAGGTGACGCCGTGAAAGCGCCAGAAAGCGCGGGGTCGGCCCGATGTCTTCGAACAGCGGGTCACCTTCCTCATCAGTGGCGATGACCTTCTTACCCTGTACATAGGGGAAGCTGGCTTCCAGCTCCTCCAGCGCGGCGGCGACCAGTTCGCCGAGCAGTTCCTCGGCGGTGCGCTTGGGGTACATGTCGATCAGGGCAGCCAGGCGTGCCTCGGACTCGAGGTCCAGGTGCAAGGCGTGGCCGGTGGGGCTCAGGGTGCCGGCGGCATTCTGTTCCCAGTGCTGGGCGAGTTCGCGGATTTTCATGATGACCTCTGTGAACACCTGTTAAGGCTGCATTGCATCGGACTGCGCTGGCTTAACTTTAGTTTGCTTTGCGCGATCGCGGCTTGCCATCGCGCCCCGGCAGTGGGCACTCTTGGGCCAGTGCTGTTTCCTGAGCAGAGCGCGGTGAGCCGCGCCGAAGAGAGGGCCAATGACCGATATCGATGTGCGCCTGCGTGAAGATGTCCATGTGTTGGGGGAGTTGCTCGGCGAGACCATTCGCCAGCAGCACGGTGATGCGTTCCTGCAGAAGATCGAGGACATCCGCCACAGCGCCAAGGCCGACCGCCGCGGTGCTGGCGAGCAGTTGAGCTCGACCTTGGCCGACCTTGCCGAAGAAGACCTGCTGCCGGTGGCGCGAGCCTTCAACCAGTTCCTCAACCTGGCCAACATGGCCGAGCAGTATCAGTTGATCCGCCGTCGCGATGCTGGCCAGCCAGCGCCGTTCGAGGCGCGGGTCTTGCCCGAACTGCTGGCTCGCCTGAAGCAGGCAGGGCACAAGGATGACGCCCTGGCCCGGCAACTGGCCAAGCTCGATATCCAGCTGGTTCTGACCGCGCACCCGACCGAAGTAGCGCGGCGCACGTTGATCCAGAAATACGATGCCATCGCCGGCCAGCTGGCCGTGCAGGACCACCGCGACCTGACCCCCGCCGAGCGCGAGCAAGTGCGTGAACGCCTGCGCCGACTGATTGCCGAGGCCTGGCACACCGAAGAAATCCGCCGCACCCGGCCAACCCCGGTGGACGAGGCCAAATGGGGCTTCGCGGTAATCGAACATTCGCTGTGGCATGCCATTCCCAACCACTTGCGCAAGGTCGACAAGGCGCTGTTCGACGCCACCGGCCTGCGCCTGCCGCTGGAAGCTGCCCCCATACGCTTCGCCTCGTGGATGGGCGGTGACCGCGACGGCAACCCCAATGTCACCGCCGCCGTGACCCGTGAAGTGCTGTTGCTGGCCCGCTGGATGGCCGCCGACCTGTTCCTGCGCGATGTCGATGCGCTGGCGGCCGAGTTGTCCATGCAGCAGGCCAGCACTGCCTTGCGCGAGCGGGTAGGCGATAGCGCCGAGCCCTACCGGGCGCTGCTCAAGCAGCTGCGCGACCGCCTGCGGGCGACCCGCGCCTGGGCCCAGCTGGCATTGACCAGCAGCCAGCCGGCCGGTGCCGAGGTGCTGGTGGACAACCGCGACCTGATCGCCCCGCTGGAGCTGTGCTATCAGTCGTTGCATGAATGCGGCATGGGCGTGATCGCCGATGGCCCGCTGCTCGACAGCTTGCGTCGGGCGGTCACCTTCGGCCTGTTCCTCGGCCGCCTGGATGTGCGCCAGGACGCCGCGCGGCACCGTGATGCACTGGCGGAGATCACCGATTACCTGGGCCTGGGCAGTTATGCCGACTGGGACGAAGAACAGCGCATCGCCTTCCTCCAGGCCGAACTGAAGAACCGTCGGCCGTTGCTGCCGGCGCACTTCAAACCCCAGGCAGAGACCGCGGAAGTGCTGGCAACCTGCCGCGAGATCGCCGCGGCGCCGGGCGCCTCGCTGGGCTCCTACGTGATCTCGATGGCGGGTGCAGCCTCCGATGTGCTGGCCGTGCAACTGCTGCTCAAGGAAACCGGCCTGACCCGGCCGATGCGCGTGGTGCCACTGTTCGAAACCCTGGCCGACCTGGACAACGCCGGGCCGGTGATGGAGCGCCTGCTTGGCCTGCCGGGCTATCGCGCCAGCCTGCGCGGGCCGCAGGAAGTGATGATCGGCTATTCCGATTCGGCCAAGGACGCGGGCACCACGGCGGCCGCCTGGGCCCAGTACCGCGCCCAGGAAAACCTGGTACGCATCTGCCGCGAGCATCAGGTCGAGCTGCTGCTGTTCCATGGCCGTGGGGGGACGGTCGGCCGTGGCGGTGGCCCGGCCCATGCGGCGATCCTGTCGCAGCCACCGGGCTCGGTGGCAGGGCGGTTCCGCACAACCGAACAGGGCGAGATGATCCGCTTCAAGTTCGGCTTGCCGGGCATCGCCGAGCAGAACCTCAACCTTTACCTGGCTGCCGTGCTCGAGGCCACCCTGCTGCCGCCGCCACCACCAGAACCCGCCTGGCGCGCACTGATGGACCAGTTGGCGGCCGATGGCCTCAAGGCCTATCGCGGCGTAGTGCGGGAAAACCCCGACTTCGTCGAATACTTCCGCCAGTCCACCCCCGAGCAGGAACTGGGCCGCCTGCCGCTGGGCAGCCGCCCGGCCAAGCGGCGTGCCGGTGGCATCGAAAGCCTGCGAGCAATCCCGTGGATCTTCGGTTGGACCCAGACACGCCTGATGCTGCCAGCCTGGCTGGGTTGGGAAACGGCCCTGGGTAACGCCCTGGCGCGGGGCCAGGGCGAGCTGCTGGGGCAGATGCGCGAGCAATGGCCGTTTTTCCGCACCCGCATCGATATGCTGGAAATGGTCCTGGCCAAGGCCGATGCGCAAATCGCCGAGGCCTACGACCAACGTCTGGTGCAACCGGGCTTGCTTCCTTTAGGTGTGCACCTGCGCGACCTATTGTCGCAGTCGTGCCAGGTGGTTCTGGCCCTGACCGGGCAGCCGGTACTACTGGCGCACAGCTCCGAGACGCTGGAATTCATCAGCCTGCGTAACACCTATCTGGACCCGCTGCACCGCCTGCAGGCCGAGTTGCTGGCCCGCTCGCGCAGCCGCGAAGCCGCTCTGGACAGCCCGTTGGAGCAGGCCTTGCTGGTGACCGTGGCAGGGATTGCCGCAGGCCTGCGCAACACCGGTTGAAGCCTGCGGGTGCGGCCCTTGCCCGCCAGCCGGGCACGGGCCGGAACCGGGCGAGGAGGGTGGTTGCGCCGGGCGCAACCCCGTGCGGTTCTGCTGACAAATGACGCAATGCTGCAACTTTGGGACGCTTGTCTGGCTGCCGGGCGCTGTGTATCTTGAGCAGCCTTCTGACCGATTTATGGTCATACCCGATTTTCCGGACTTGGCCTCGATTGCCGAATCCATTGAATTTCATAAAAAAATTTGAGGAGCACGAGATGCGCGTAATTCTGCTGGGAGCTCCCGGGGCCGGTAAAGGTACTCAGGCAAAGTTCATCACCGAGAAGTTCGGTATTCCACAGATCTCCACCGGTGACATGCTGCGTGCCGCCGTCAAGGCCGGTACCCCACTGGGCCTGGAGCTGAAGAAAGTCATGGATGCCGGCCAGCTGGTCTCCGACGAGCTGATCATCAGCCTGGTCAAGGAGCGCATCGCCCAGCCGGATTGCGCCAATGGCTGCCTGTTCGACGGCTTCCCGCGCACCATTCCGCAAGCTGAAGCCATGGTTGCCGCCGGTGTCGACATCGACGCCGTGGTCGAAATCGCCGTCGACGACGAAGAAATTGTCGGCCGTATGGCGGGCCGCCGCGTGCACCTGGCCTCGGGCCGCACCTACCACATTCAGTACAACCCGCCGAAAGTGGAAGGCAAGGACGACGTCACCGGCGAAGACCTGATCCAGCGCGATGACGACAAGGAAGAAACCGTGCGTCACCGCCTGTCGGTCTACCACAGCCAGACCAAGCCACTGGTGGACTTCTACCAGAAGCTGTCGGCCGCCAACGCCGGCAAGCCGAAGTACAGCCACATCGAAGGTGTCGGCTCGGTCGAGTCGATCACCGCCAAGGTGCTGGCAGCGCTGAGCTGATCCAACGCCATGCGTCACAACGGCCCGCTTGCGGGCCGTTGTCGTTTATACTGCCGCTCTTTTCCCCTAGCACCTGGATACCCGTTCGATGACCACCTTGCTGGCCCTGGATACCGCCACCGAAGCCTGTTCCGTTGCGCTGCTGCATGACGGCAAGGTAACCAGCCATTACGAGGTGATCCCGCGCATGCATGCGCAGAAGCTGCTGCCGATGATCAAGCAGCTGCTGGCGGAATCCGGCGTGGCGTTGAATGCACTGGATGCCATCGCCTTCGGCCGCGGCCCGGGCGCGTTCACAGGGGTGCGCATCGCCATCGGTGTGGTGCAGGGCCTGGCTTTTGCGCTGGAGCGCCCGGTACTGCCGGTGTCCAATCTGGCCGCGCTGGCCCAGGGCGCATTGCGCGAGCACGGCGTGCAACAGGTGGCCGCAGCCATCGATGCGCGCATGGATGAGGTGTACTGGGGTTGCTACAAGGCCGAAGCCGGCGAAATGCGCCTGCAGGGCCTGGAAGCCGTGCTGCCGCCTGAGCGCGTTGCAGTCCCGGAAGGCAGCAGCGGTGACTGGTACGGTGCCGGTACCGGCTGGGGCTATGCCGAGCGCCTGGCGGTACAGGCCAGTGCCAGCAACCCTGCGGCACTGCCCAACGCGCTGGACATTCTCAGCCTGGCCAGCTTCGCCTGGGCCCGTGGCGAGGCAATCGTCGCCGAACAGGCGCAACCGGTTTACTTGCGCGATAATGTAGCTACACCCAAGGCGCGCTGAGTGCTGTTCGTCGGTTATCGCGGTTGACGATAAAACCTTCGGCGCAAACTGTGGTCCAGTTATCACTCGAGCATTAGCGACGGAACTCTGATGCTGCTAAATTGCCATCATTGGTCCTGAGTGCTCACGCCATGCGTATCGACGGTTTCTCATCGCAGTCCTACCCGATCAAGCGCACCCCGCGCAAAGGTGTGGTGCGCGACGAGAACGTGGACGATGCCGAGCTGATTGAAGAGAGCGAAGTCACCCAGGAGGCTTCTGCGCGTCGTCGCCCGGCGGGCCTGCCGGCTCGCCAGCAGGACATGGTGTTCCCCCGCGCCCGTGACCGGCGCACGGCCACTGCGCTGGCCAGCTACCTGAGCACGGCCGGTTTTACCGACTGGGACATGGAAGTACTGGGGCTCGACCTGTACATTTGATGGATGAATCCATCTTCCCTGCCTTATTTCTTGGGTTGCCCGTCCTGGAGCGAGAACGCCTGGCGCGACTACCTGTATCCCGCCGATGCCAGTACCAATGAAATGCTTGGCTACTACAGCCAGGTATTCAACGCCGTCGAGGGCAACACCACGTTCTATGCACGCCCCGCGCCCGGCACCATCGCCCGCTGGGCGCAGGTCATGCCCGCGCACTTTCGTTTCACTGCCAAGTTTCCCAGTGATATCAGCCATGAGGGTGATCTGCGTGATCAGCTTGAAGCGGCCTCCGACTTCACCCGCCTGATGGCCCCGCTGGGCCAGCGCGTATCGCCGTACTGGCTGCAGTTGCCTGGCAAGTTCAGCCCCGCACGACTGGGCGAGCTGTGCCACTTCCTCGACGAAATCGGCGTGCCAGTGGCCGTAGAGGTGCGCAACCAGGCGTTCTTCGCCAAGGGCGAGGAAGAACGGCTGCTCAATCGCCTGCTGCACGAGCGCGGCGTGGAGCGCATCTGCCTCGACCCCCGCGCCCTGTTCAGTTGCAATTCACGTGACCCCGCCGTGCTGCACGCACAGTCGAAAAAGCCCAAGGTGCCCCCGCGCCCCGCTGCCTTCAGCCAGCACCCGCAGGTGCGCTTCATCGGCCATCCGGAACTGGCGGCCAACGAAACCTTCCTTACCCCCTGGGTCGACAAGGTTGCCGCCTGGATCGAGGAGGGGCGCAGCCCTTACGTGTTCCTGCACACGTCCGACAACCGCCTGGCTGCCGCGCTGGCCCAGCGTTTCCACCAACGGCTGATGGCGCGTCTGCCTGGCCTGGCGGCATTACCGGAATTGCCGCGCGCCCCCGAGGTCGAACAACTGGGGCTACTCTGACCATTCCCAGACCCCGGAGGTTGTGACCATGGATGTACAGACCCTGCGAGCCGAAGCCTTCAAGGCACTGCATGAGCGTGATGGCGCCTTCGTCATTCCCAACCCCTGGGATGCCGGCTCCGCCAAGTTGCTGGCCAGCCTCGGCTTCGAAGCATTGGCCACCACCAGCGCAGGCCTGGCCTTCAGCCTCGGGCGGCCAGATGCCGAAGGCGCCTTGAGCCTGGATGAGACCCTGGATAACGCCGGGGTGATCGTCGATGCCACCGCTTTGCCGGTGGCCGCCGACCTGGAAAACGGCTTTGGTGACCTGCCCGAGGACTGCGGGCAGACCATCTTGCGTGCCGCCGAAGCGGGGCTGGTTGGCGGATCGATCGAGGATGCCAGCGGCCGCGCCGACGCGCCGATCTATGACTTCGAACTGGCTGTGGCGCGAGTGCGGGCTGCAGTGCAGGCCGCCCGCAGCCTGCCATTCCCGTTCACCCTGTGTGCCCGTGCGGAAAACCTGCTGCACGGGCGCATGGACCTGGACGACACCATCCTGCGCCTGCAGGCCTTTGCCGAGGCCGGTGCCGACGTGCTCTATGCGCCGGGGCTGCGCAGTGTCGATGAGGTGCGTGCGGTGGTGCAGGCGGTGGCGCCGAAACCGGTCAACGTGCTGATGGGCCTGGCGGGTGTGCCGTTGAGTGTCAACCAGTTGCAGGACCTGGGGGTGCGCCGCATCAGTGTCGGCTCGTCACTGGCTCGGGCAGCGCTGGGCGCGTTCCAGCGTGCGGCCCTTGAGATTCGTGATCAGGGCACCTTCAGCTACGGCGAGCAGGCCTTGCCGTTCGCCCAGCTCAACGACCTGTTCCGCCGCTGAGGCGCCATGCGCACGCTGATGCTGCTGTGTGGCCTGCTGATCATGGCAGGCTTTGCGTGGCAGCTCGGTTGGCGTCTGCCGGATGCGTGGAACCCGTGGGCGGTGCTGGATGTGCGTCAGCCGCCAAACTGGCTGACGAGCTACAAACTGTCGCGGCTGCGCAATGACCCTGGTTTGTGCCGCCAGACGCTGGAGACTTCCGGCCTGCGTTACCGGGCGCAAGCCGACAGCCCGGCATCAGCCAGATGCCCGTTGCAAAACGTGTGGCGCATCGAGCAAGGGAAGGTACGTTTGAGCAGCAGTTTCCTGGCCAGTTGCCCCTTGGCAGTTGCCTATGCGTTATTCGAGCAGCATGGGCTGCAGCCTGCGGCGCAGCGGGTGTTTGGCCAGTCTGTGGTGCAGGTGGACCACTTGGGCAGCTTTGCCTGCCGCAATGTCTACAACCGCAAGGAGGGGCGTCTGAGCCAGCACGCCACCGCCAACGCGCTGGATATCAGCGGCTTTCGCCTGCAAGGCGGTCAGCGCATCGTGCTGGCGCGTGACTGGCAGGCGGGTGGGCAGAAGGGCGAGTTTCTAAGGCAGGTGCGGCAAGCAGCCTGTGACAGCTTCAGCACCGTGCTGGGGCCAGACTACAACGCTGCTCACCATAATCACTTTCACCTGGACATGGGGCGCTGGCAGGTCTGCCGCTGATCTCAGGCGTGCACGCGAATGTTGTTCAGCACCACCGGGCGTGCCCAGTGCATGTCGAATTCAAGGTCGTTCTGCTGCTTGGCCATGGTCGCCTCGTCGTATGGCTCCGGCGCGGGGTCGAGCAGGTCCATCTCGAATTCGGCAATCGGCAGGTGCAGCGGACGCGGGGACGGGCCTGGGCCTGGCTCGGCGAGTGGATGGCCCTGGCTCATCACGACCGGGCGTAGCCAGTTGTTGCTGATGTCGAGCTGGCGCTGCTGCTGGATCATTTCGGCGACGCTGAACGGCTCTGGCGCCGGTTCCAGCAGGTTGGCCTCAAGTTCCGCCTTGGGCAGGAACAGGGGCTCGGGCGGTGCGACGATGGTGTCCTGCACCGGGCAGGCGCGCTGGGTTTCGATCATGGCCAGGGCCTTGGCCCCGCCAATCGGCTCGCCGCTGTCCTGATCGTACTGCACCATCGCCTGGCTGACGCTGTCCGGCTCTTCTGCTTGCTGCTCGGCCATCGCGCGGGCAAAGAAATCCTGCCACAGGTGGCTGACGCCCCCGAGTGCCTGGGTATTCTGCCGACCGTAGTTGCCGACAGGCGACAAGTAGGTCAAACCGATGGGAAGAGTATCTGTCATGGCAGTCGTGCGCGCTGTGCTCTGGCAGAATAGCGGGATATTGCCTGTATCGGCCGTGGCGGCCGATACATGAGGGGCAGGGTTCAATTTCTAGGTGTGAATGATGGAAGAGCAGGGCACAGGTATCCGGGTCGAGGCGCTGTCGGCTGAATTCGAGGCGCAGGCCGCCGCATGGGCCGAGCGCCTGGCGCTGCCGCTGCAGGACGATGCTGCCGGGTTTGCCGTGCAGGTGGGCGTTGATGGCTTGCAGATCCAGCAGCTGGGCCCGCAGGCACCGGGGCCGGTGCGCGTGGACTTCGTCGAAGGCCAGGCCGCACACCGGCGCCAGTTTGGCGGTGGCAACGGGCAGATGATTGCCAAGGCGGTGGGCATCGCCCAAGGCGTGCGGCCGCAGGTGCTGGATGCCACGGCAGGTCTTGGCAAGGATGCGTTCGTGCTGGCCAGTCTGGGCTGCCAGATGACATTGATCGAACGCCAGCCGCTGATTGCCGCGTTGCTGGAAGATGGCCTGACGCGCGCCCGGCTGGATGAAGAGGTGGGGCCCATTGTCGGGCGCATGCGCCTGCTGACCGGAAATGCCATCGAGCGTATGCGCAGTTGGGAAGGCGAGCCGCCGCAGGTGATCTACCTCGACCCGATGTTCCCGCACCGTGACAAGAGCGCCTTGGTGAAGAAGGAAATGCGCGTGTTCCGGCCGCTGGTTGGCGATGATCTGGATGCGCCGGCATTACTCGAAGCCGCCTTGGAGCTGGCCAGTCACCGGGTCGTGGTGAAGCGCCCGCGCAAGGCACCGATCATTGATGGGCCGAAGCCTGGTCATAGCCTGGAAGGTAAGTCGAGCCGGTATGACATCTATCCGAAGAAAGCCCTGAAGGCTTGATCGCCTGCGCCGGCCTCTTCGCGGGCAAGCCCACAGGGATATCACAGGTTTTGAAAGCTGCGCGAATGTGGGAGCGGCTTTAGCCGCGAAGAGGCCGCTCCAGGCTGACTCAGGCCTTGAAGGCCCGGATAAACAACCCTACCACCTCGCGCACATGGACCTCGGCCTCATCCCCCTCCAGCGGCCCGGCACACCCCAGCAACAGCCGGTAATCCGGCGCGCCCTTGATCAGGCAGAAGAAGTGCTCGGCTGCTTGCAACGGATTGGCAATCCGCAACAGCCCGCGCTCGTCGATCCCGCGCAGCAACGCTTCCATCCCCGCCAGCACCCGCTTGGGCCCGGCTTCATAGAAGTACTCGCCAAACCCAGGGTCCTGGCTGCCCAGCGCCATGATCAGGCGGCTCAACTTCACCGCCTCGTCGCTGCTGATCAGCGCCTGGAAGCTGCGGCCGATGTTCAGCAGCACCTCCTCCACCGCAGCCCCTTCGGGGTACTCGAACATCAGATCGGGCAATTGGTTCTGGCAGGTCGCCATGACCGCCGAGCCGAACAGCGTCTGCTTGTCGGTGAAGTGGCTGTAGACCGTGAGCTTTGAAACACCTGCCGCCGCAGCGACCGCATCCATGCTGGTGTTGGCATAGCCAAGGCTGAGGAACAGGGCCTTGGCGGCTTCGAGGATGGCCCCGCGCTTGGCCAGGTCCTTGGGCCGGCCCGGGCCGATGGGTGCGTCGTTGGACATTGGAATCCGCATCTGGTTGAGGGGGCGCCCATCTTACCGGCTCGAACCGCTTCCGGCTGCAAGTCGCGACCATCGTTAATGTTGATTTTCTTTCCGACGCCGGCTTCCCGGCCTCGGTTCCCTGATTTAATATACTCGTCAGTATAAATATTCGATGTGCTCTTCGCGAAAGGATTCATCATGTTGCGCCATGCCTTGTCCCTCGCTCTGCCCGCTGCTGCCGCGCTGTTGCTGGCCGCCTGCGGCCAGGAAGCCGCGGCCCCTGCCGCACCACGCCCGGCCCTGGTGGTGCAGCCACAGCCGGCCGAAGCCGCTGCCGACAGTTACCCCGGCGAAGTGCGCGCGCGCTTCGAACCTGAATTGGCCTTCCGCATTGGCGGCAAGGTCAGCAAGCGCCTGGTGGAGGAAGGGCAGCGGGTCAAGGCCGAGCAGCCGCTGGCCGAGCTTGACCCGCAGGACGTGCGCCTGCAGCTGGAAGCCAACCGCGCCCAGCTGGCGGCGGCCGAGGCCAACCTGTCGCTGGTGCGCACCGAGCGCGATCGCTATCAGAAGCTGCTGGATCGGCAGATGGTCAGCCACTCCCAGTACGACAACGCGGAAAACCTCTACCGCGCAGGCCTCGCCCGCCTGAAGCAGGCCAAGGCCGAGTTCGACGTGGCCGGCAACCAAGCCGACTACGCCGTGTTGCGTGCGCCGCAGGCAGGCGTCATTGCCAAACGTCAGGTTGAAGTCGGCCAGGTGGTCGCCGCCGGGCAAACCGTGTTCACACTCGCCGCCGACGGTGAGCGTGAAGTGGCCATCGGCCTGCCGGAACAGCAGTTCGCACGCTTTGCCGTGGGCCAGGATGTCAGCGTCGAATTGTGGTCGCATCCCAACGAGCGCTTCCAAGGGCGCATTCGCGAATTGTCGCCAGCGGCCGACCCGCGCTCACGCACGTTCGCCGCACGCATTGCCTTCACCTCGGCCAAGGTGCCTGCCGAACTGGGGCAGAGCGCACGGGTGTTCATCGCCCATGACGGGGTGATTCCGCTGGCGGTGCCGTTGTCGGCAGTGACTGCGGAAAACGGCCAGGCCTATGTCTGGCGGGTTAACAAGGACAGCCGCCTGGAGCGCGCCGTGGTGCGCCTGGGGCCTTATGGCAGCGAAACCGTGCCAGTGCTCGAAGGCTTGGCGCCGGGCGATTGGGTAGTCGCTGCCGGGGGCCACGTTCTGCGCGAGGGGCAGGAGGTGCGGCCGGTAGATCGCACCAACCGCGTTGTGAACCTGACGGCCAAGGAGTAAGTCCCGATGGGTTTCAACCTTTCCGCATGGGCGCTGCGTAACCGCCAGATCGTGCTGTTCCTTATGATTCTGCTGGCTGCCATCGGCGCCATGTCCTACACCAAGTTGGGGCAGAGTGAAGACCCGCCGTTCACCTTCAAGGCCATGGTCATTCGAACCCTGTGGCCGGGGGCCACGGCCGAGGAAGTGTCGCGCCAGGTGACCGAGCGCATCGAGAAGAAGCTGATGGAGACCGGTGAGTACGAGAAGATCGTCTCGTTCTCGCGCCCGGGTGAGTCGCAGGTGACCTTCATGGCCCGCGACTCGCTGCACTCCAAGGACATTCCCGAGCTGTGGTACCAGATTCGCAAGAAAGTCGCGGACATCCGCCACACCTTGCCGCCGGAGATCCAGGGGCCGTTCTTCAACGACGAATTCGGTACCACCTTCGGCAACATCTATGCACTGACCGGCGCCGGCTTCGACTATGCGGTGCTCAAGGACTACGCCGACCGCATCCAGATCCAGCTGCAGCGGGTCAAGGACGTGGGCAAGGTCGAGCTGATCGGACTGCAGGACGAGAAGATCTGGATCGAGCTGTCCAACCTCAAGCTGGCTACCCTTGGCGTGCCGCTGGAGGCAGTGCAGCAGGCGTTGCGTGAGCAGAATTCGGTCAGCACCGCCGGCTTCTTCGAAACACCGAGCGAGCGCCTGCAGCTGCGGGTAAGTGGGCGCTTCGACAGCGTTGACGAGATCCGCCAGTTCCCGATCCGGGTGGGCGACCGCACCTTCCGCATCGGCGATGTGGCCGACGTGCACCGTGGTTTCAACGACCCGCCCGCACCGCGCATGCGCTTCATGGGTGAGGATGCCATCGGCCTGGCGGTGTCGATGAAGGATGGCGGCGACATCCTGGTACTCGGCAAAGCCTTGGAAGGCGAGTTCGAGCGCCTGGCGCGCAACCTGCCTGCCGGCATGGAACTGCGCAAGGTCTCTGACCAGCCGGCGGCGGTCAAGGCCGGGGTCGGCGAGTTCGTCCAGGTGCTGGTCGAGGCGCTGGTGATCGTGCTGCTGGTGAGCTTCTTCTCCCTCGGCCTGCGCACCGGCCTGGTGGTGGCGTTGGCCATCCCGTTGGTGCTGGCCATGACCTTCGCCAGCATGCATTACTTTGGTATCGGCCTGCACAAGATTTCGCTCGGCGCACTGGTGTTGGCGCTGGGCCTGCTGGTGGACGACGCGATCATTGCCGTGGAGATGATGGCGATCAAGATGGAGCAGGGCTACGATCGCCTCAAGGCCGCCAGCTACGCCTGGACCAGCACGGCGTTCCCGATGCTCACCGGTACGCTGATCACGGCGGCGGGCTTCCTGCCGATCGCCACCGCGGCCTCGAGCACCGGTGAATATACCCGCTCGATCTTCCAGGTGGTGACCATCGCGCTGCTGACCTCGTGGGTCGCCGCGGTGGTTTTCGTGCCTTACCTGGGCGAACGGCTGCTGCCGGACCTGGCCAAGCTGCATGCCGCCCGCCATGGCAAGGACGGGCATGCCCCTGACCCGTACGGCACGCCGTTCTACCAGCGCGTGCGGCGTGTGGTGGAGTGGTGCGTGCGGCGGCGCAAGACGGTGATCCTGCTGACCATTGCCGCCTTTGTCGGCAGCATCCTGCTGTTCCGTTTCGTGCCCCAGCAGTTCTTCCCTGCCTCGGGGCGCCCGGAGCTGATGGTCGACCTGAAGCTTGCCGAAGGCGCCTCGCTGGCCAATACCGCCGAGCGGGTCAAGCAACTGGAAGCGCTGCTCAAGCAGCAGGACGGCATCGACAACTACGTGGCCTACGTCGGTACTGGTTCGCCGCGCTTCTACCTGCCGTTGGACCAGCAGTTGCCGGCTGCCAGCTTCGCCCAGTTCGTGGTGCTGGCCACGTCGATGGAAGAACGCGAGCGCCTGCGCAGCTGGCTGATCAGCACGGTCGACCAGCAGTTCCCCGACCTGCGTGCCCGCGTAACGCGCCTGGAGAACGGCCCGCCCGTTGGCTACCCGGTGCAGTTCCGGGTCACCGGCGAACATATCGAGAAAGCCCGTGCCTTGGCCCGCGAAGTGGCGGACAAGGTGCGCGAGAACCCGCATGTGGTCAATGTGCACCTGGACTGGGAAGAGCCGAGCAAGGCGGTCTTCCTGGAGATCGATCAGGACCGCGCACGCGCCTTGGGCGTGAGCACCGCGCAGCTGTCGAGCTTCCTGCAGAGTTCGCTGACCGGCACCACGGTCAGCCAGTACCGCGAGGACAACGAACTGATCGAGATCCTCTTGCGCGGCACCCAGCAGGAGCGTGGCGAGCTGGGTAACCTCGGCAGCCTGGCGCTGCCCACCAACAACGGCCAGAGCGTGGCGCTGTCGCAGGTGGCCATGCTGGAATACGGCTTCGAGGAAGGCATCATCTGGCACCGCAACCGCTTGCCGACGGTGACCGTGCGCGCCGACATCTATGACAAGGAGCAGCCGGCGACGCTGGTGAAGCAGATCCTGCCGACCTTGCAGGAGATCAAAGCCAAGCTGCCGGATGGCTACCTGCTGGAAGTGGGCGGCACGGTTGAGGACTCGGAGCGCGGGCAGAAGTCGGTGAACGCCGGCATGCCGCTGTTCGTCGTGGTGGTGCTGAGCCTGCTGATGATCCAGCTGCGCAGCTTCTCGCGCACGGTGATGGTGTTCCTCACCGCGCCGTTGGGGCTGATCGGCGTGACCTTGTTCCTGCTGGTGTTCCGCCAGCCGTTCGGTTTCGTCGCCATGCTCGGCACCATTGCCCTGGCGGGGATGATCATGCGCAACTCGGTAATCCTCGTGGACCAGATCGAGCAGGATATTGCCTCGGGGCTGGACCGTTGGCAGGCAATCATCGAGGCCACGGTGCGGCGCTTCCGGCCAATCGTGCTGACCGCGCTGGCAGCGGTGCTGGCGATGATTCCGTTGTCGCGGAGCGTGTTCTATGGGCCGATGGCGGTGGCGATCATGGGTGGGTTGATCGTGGCCACGGCGCTGACCCTGCTGTTCCTGCCGGCGCTATATGCGGCTTGGTTCAGGGTGAAGCAGCAATGATTGCAAAAAGGCGCCAGCAACGACTGGCGCCTTTTTGATCATCAGACAATGTCCGTGGTCACCAGCTCAAGCACAGGCCTGTGCGACCCATGCAAGGGCCATGGCCCCTATACGCTTGCGGCGCTATTCGGGTATTGCCCTGAGCAACGAACGTCTCATTCCATTCCAGCCGCTCGCCTTGGTTACTCTCGGTTGTGACCTTGTAGCGCAGGCACACATTATAGCTATTGCCTGCCTTCAGCTTCTCTTCATCGATCATGAAGCAGAAGGTCTGCGGCAGTGACAATTCACCATTCTGCTCGATCGTGATGACCGGATGCATCACCGACCTACCTTCGGCCGCGCCCCTGCCTCCTATTACTTCACTCAGGATCAATTCGTAACTCGCCGATGCATCAGGTACTGTCCGACGCTCATCTGGGTGGTCGAAGAAAATCTGGAAGTATTGTGTGGAAGACATAACTGAAACTCCTCAATGACAAGAGTCAGCAGCATGCGACTTGATAATTGAAAGAGGAGCAAGGAAATAGATACCTGCGCTCAGGCATTGACGGAGCGGCAGCAGTGTCAGGTGCCGGCCGCTCGCGATGTAGCAGATCAGAGCGCGCCGAAGACTTTCTTGGCCAGGCTGGTAGCCGCCTGTGCCGGGTTCTGGCGAATGTTCTCTTCCTGTTTGGCAATCATCTCGAACAGGCCATCCAGCGCCTTCTCGGTCACGTAGTTCTCGATGTTGGCGTCATCCTTGATCAGCCCCAGGCCCTTGGCCTGACCGGCAAAGGCATTGTACTGCTGGGCGACACCGACCTTGTCGGTGGCCTGCTTGACGATCGGCAGGAACTTGGCGCGGATCTGCTCGCGGCTGCTCTTGTTCAGATACTGGGTCGCCGAGTCGTCACCGCCGCTGAGGATGCCCTTGGCATCGGTCACGGTCATCTTCTTCACGGCATCCACCAGAATTGCCTGGGCCTGCGGCACGGCAGCTTCGGCGGCCTTGTTCATGCTGGCTTCCAGGGCGTCGACCTGGTCACCCTTGCCGAACATCTTCATGGCCTTGGCGGCTTTGCCGAGGTTGCCAGGCAGCTCGATGCGCACATCGGGGTTGTTGCTGAAGCCGCCTGGCGTGCTCAACTGCTTGACGGCAATCTGCGCACCCTGGGTGAGGGCGTCCTTCAGGCCGCCGGTGGCGTCGGACTGGCTCAGGTCGCCAAGCGACAGGGCCAGGGCGCTGGCCGAAAGCAGCAGGCCGGCGCACAGGGTAGAGAAGCGCAGGGAGGCGCGAATCATGGGTATTTCCTTATCGATGAAGTGGGGCGGGCTCAGCGCACCGGGTCGACTTTGACCCGCACTGGCTGCTGGTCGCTGCCGTCGAGGGTAACGCCGTGGTGTTCGGTGTTGATGAACAGCAGCTTGCCATCCAGCTCGATCCGCGCGCTGACCGCATAGCGGTGGCCGGGCTTGACCTGGGCCGGGTCGTAGGTGAGGTGGAACGGCAGCGGCACGTTGCCTTTGACCGGGCCGGCCTGGCGGGCCAGGGTCACGGCGGGGGCGTCCATCAGCGAGACATCCTGCAACTCGACGCTCAAGGTGGCGGCAGGCGGCAGGGCGATGCGCTGCAGGTAGAAGACTTCGCCATCCAGGCTGGCCTGGGTGGACGGGGTTTGGCTGGAACAGGCTGCGAGCAGGGATGCGCAACACAGCATAAAGAGCTTTTTCATGGAATCTCCGGTTACCTTGGAGCCGGCTTGTGGCCAACCCCAGGGACTTTAGCGGATTTTCTGCAATGAATCAGCGGCGTGGCTTGCGCAAGATCAGCATGGAAAGGTCAGGAGGGGCGGAAAGATCCACGTCCTTGACGCTGTTGCCAGCGAAGATCGTTTTGCGTTCCAGGTCATACAAGCCAATGTTCAGCTTGACCTGCCGGCCGTCCGGTACGGTTGCTGGATCGATGAACAGCGTGAAGGGGGCGCCATCGCCATTGAGCAACAGGGAATGCTCAGCAAGGTTGCTGGAGTATCGGTTACTGTAGCCATCCTCCTGGATGACAAGCAATGTGACATCCAGGATTGCTGCTTCCTGACGCAATTCGGGCGGTATGATCACCTCTCCGTTCAACTCGATGATACTTGGCGAAACTGAACGTATCTTCACGTCTGGGGTGCCACGATCCAGCGCTTCCAGGCTCAAGTCCAAGGGCCCGCTGATTGCATCGGCAATACTGGTGGTGCGCGTCGTTCGGGCTAATACCGCTTCTGCTCCGACACCTGCCGTACAAAGGGCTTCGAGGGTAACCTCGGCATCCTCCAGGTTCTGACTGTCGAGATACAGGCGAAAGGGCATGGGTGACACTGTGGTCTGAGCACTGAACGTGCCAAGCGTCTGGCCCGCAGTGCTGCTCACCCGGAGGGTAAGCCGTGGCCAGCCCTCTGATAGCTGTGGAATGAAGGGGGCACTCAGAGTACCGGTGATTTCAAGGGTCTTGGTCATGACATCACTCCTCGAAAAGATTGCCGTGATGAATGCCATCGACCCAGGTGCCTACCTTGTCCACCGTCACCCGTTGAGTGCCGGACACCGTGTCAGGCTCTATCGGATGATGGCTGGTATTGATGTACAGCAGTTGGCCATCTTTCTCGATACGCACGCCGAGCGCGTAGCTGCGGCGCGGGTCGATCTGCTTGTCATCGAAGGTCAACTGCAGGTTGATCGGCATCAAGCCACCGCACCTCAGGCGCATTTCGGCAAGGCTGATGGCGGGCGCGTCAGCTATCGACACGTCATGCAAGCTCAGTTGGACTTGCCCGGAACGTGGCAGTGTGTTGTCGCCGGAAGAAACGATTTCAACATTGAATGATTTCAATTGTGTCATTTTGATGCTCCTTGAGAGGGATGGCGTAGCGCGATGATCCTGGCCCCTCTCAAGGGCTTGCAGCAGACTGAAAACCTACCCTTGGATGATATCGGCCGGCTCGTCACGGTGCAGCGCCACCTGACGGATCGACAGGCGCAGCTCGGCCGACAGCACACGCTTGGCCGCGCCTTCGGCCAGTTCGCCGAGCTTGTCGTGATAACCCAGCTTGCCGTTGCCATCCGGGCGCAGCACGCCTTGCTCGATCAGGGTCTGGATGAAGTGGCGGAACAGGGTCTTGTCGAAGAACTCCGGGGCGTTGAGGCCATGCAGGATCGACAGGCGCTGGGCCATCATCACGCACAGGTCTTCCAGCGCTTCGGCGCTCAGGGTGTTCTGACCACTGTTGAGCAGCAGGGACGTGGCCATGTAGAAGCGCTGCAATGTCTGGGTGATGGTGCGGGCGAGCAGGGTCAGCAGCACGAACTGGCGTGAGCTCGGTGCCGGGCGCATGTACAGGTCGTTCTCATGGCGCAGCAGGCCCTGTTCGACCAGCGCTGCCAGCCATTGGTCGATCACTTCGTCCAGTTGCTCTGGCGTCCAGCGCAGGAACAGCTCGGCCTGCAGGTACGGATACAGCGCATGCACATACTGGCCGAGCAGTTCCCGGCTCATACGCGAGCTGCTGAGGAAGAAGCTTGCCAGCAGCGCAGGCAGGGCGAAGATGTGCAGGACATTGTTGCGGTAATAGGTCATCAGTACCGCGTTGGCTTCATCCAGGTAGAGGATGCGGCCCAGTGCGTCCTTTTGTTCTGCCAGCAGGTCCATGCCGCGGACATGCTCGATCAAAGCCTGGCCGTCGCCTTCGGGCAAGGTGGTGTGCGCGGAGTAAGGCACCTGGCGCAGCAAGGCCAGGTACAGGTCCAGCACGCGGGTCAGGGCGCGCTCGTCCAACGCCAGGCGGCTGGTAGAGAGCAGTGCCAGGGCCACCAGGTTGACCGGGTTGACCGCCGCCGCCTCGTTCAGGTGGCGGGCCACGGTTTCGCCCAGGCGGGAGGTGGTCTCGTTGAGCCAGGCCGGACGGTATTGCGGGCCCAGTTCCTGCTCGCGCCAGCCGGGTTGCTGCTCATCGAGAAAGCCGGCCAGGCGGATCGGCTCGCCGAAGTTGACGTATACCTGGCCGAAGCGCTGCTTCAGTGCACCGAAGACCTTGAAGATGTCGAAGATCGACTCCTTCTTCTTGCTCGCCCCGCGCAGTTCGCCGAGGTAGGTACGGCCTTCCAGCACGCGCTCGTAGCCGATGTACACCGGCACGAACACGATCGGTGTGCGCGACGAGCGCAGGAAGCTGCGCAGGGTGATCGCCAGCATCCCGGTGCGCGGCTGCAGCATGCGCCCGGTGCGCGAGCGGCCACCTTCGACGAAGTACTCCACCGGGAAACCCTTGGTGAACAGGGTGTGCAGGTACTCGTTGAACACCGCCGTGTACAGCGGGTTGCCCTTGAACGTACGGCGCATGAAGAAGGCGCCGCCACGGCGCAGCAGGCCGCCGATCACCGGCATGTTGAGGTTGATGCCGGCGGCGATGTGCGGCGGCGTCAGGCCGTTGCGGAACAGCAGGTACGACAGCAGCAGGTAGTCGATGTGGCTGCGGTGGCAGGGCACGTAGATGACTTCGTGGCCCGGGGCGATGCCTTGCACCTGCTCGATGTGGTTGACCTTGATGCCGTCGTAGATCTTGTTCCAGAACCAGCTCAGCACCACTTCGAGGAAGCGGATTGCGGTATAGGTGTAGTCCGAGGCGATCTCGTTGCCGTAGCGCAGCGCCTGGGCTTCGGCCTTGGCCACGGGCATGTTTTCGCGCTGGGCTTCGTCGGCGATGGCCTGGCGGACCAGGGGCGCATGCACCAAGCCCTTGACCAGGTTGCGCCGGTGCGAGATGTCCGGGCCGATCACTGCGGTCTTGAGGTTGCGAAAGTGCACGCGCATCAGGCGCTGGGCCATGCGCACAGTGCGCTCGTGGCCCTTGTTGTGCTGCACCAGTTCGCGCAGGTGGATCGGCGCGGAGAATTGCACGCGGGTCTTGCGCCCCAGTATCAGCACGGTCAGCAGCCGGCGCAGGCGCCCGGTCACGGCCCAGCTGTCGGCAAACAGCAACTTCCACGGGCTGTTTTCACTGGCCGGTGTCTGTCCCCAGAACACACTGACCGGAATGATCTGGGCGTCTTCCTCGGCGTGCTGGCTGATGGCGGCGACCAGACGCTCCAGGGTCGGTGGGGCGCCGCGCTTGTCGTGGCGGCCGAGCCAGTCAGGGTCCGGGGTCAGGTAAAAGAATGCCGCAGGCTCGTGCAGCGAGCCGACGGCCACCGGCAGCACCGGGCGCGGCAGCCCCGCTTTGGTGCATTCACGGTCGACCACCGCCAGGTCGGTGAGTGATGGCGAGGGCAGGGCATAGAACACCGGGCGGCTGCGGTCGAGCTTGAGGGTCAGGGACGACTGGTTGATGGTCTCGGAGCGCACCCACAGGTACATCAGGCGACGCAGGGCGCCGAAGATCAGGCGGCGCAGGGGGGAACGGGTCATGGGGTGAGTGCCCTGGGAATGAAATTCAGAGAATAGACAGCCATTTAGTCTGCCGTATCGGCGCAAGTTCAGCAAAATTCGGTAAATAGCGCGACGGTCATGAAATTTTTTTGTTCTGTGCCATATACTCGGCCTGCCACTTGCAGGATATTTCGGCAAGCGGCGTCGACATAGGGAGGACACCCTGTGTCTACAAGGCGATCTTCACAATAAAAATCCGGAGTAGTTCAGATGTCGTCTCGTGAGACTGGGAATGTTAAGTGGTTCAACGATGCCAAAGGTTATGGCTTCATTCAGCGCGAAGGTGGTGCGGATGTATTCGTCCACTATCGGGCGATCCGCGGTGAGGGGCATCGTACCCTGGTCGAAGGGCAGCGGGTGGAATACGCCTGCGTGCAGGGCCAGAAAGGCCTGCAAGCCGAGGACGTGGTAGGCCTCTGAGCCCCGGGCTGTGTAGGAGCGGGCTTGCCCCGCGAACACCGGCGTAGCCGGTGCCAGTCACCGTGCTGACTGCTTCGCGGGACAAGCCCGCTCCTATAAAGAAGACAAGGTCAGCTAGTACGCCAGGTGATTTCCTCTTCACCGTCGGCGCTGATGCGGATCCAGCGATCGGCATCTTCTTCACCGTCTTCCTCGACCCAGCCACCCGGCGCGCAACGCACTTCGACGTTCAGCGCGGCGAACGCGGCGCGGGCGCAGGCGACGTCATCGGCCCATGGGGTCTGGTCGCTTTCCAGGTAGAGGCTGTTCCATTTCCCTACAGCCTTGGGTAACCAGGTGACCGGAATGTTACCGGCCTGGCATTTGAAGGTCTGGCCTTTCTGCTTCCATTCGCTGCACGGGCCGACTGCCTGGCTGAGCCATTCGGCAATCTGCTTGTGATCGACGTCGGCGTCCTTCAGGTAGATCTCGATATCGGGTTGGCGCATAAGGGCTCCGGGTGTGCTCAGTGCTGGCGCACGAAATAGTCATAACGCATGGAAACCGTCACTTCGAAGGGCTCGGGCTGCTCGATCACACGGGCGCGCTTCTCGGCACTGGCGCGCCAGCCGTGCGGGGTCATCGCCAGCAGGTCGGCACGGGCCTTGCGGTCGGCCAGGCTCAGGCGGAACTCGAGGGTTTCGCTGAGGGCGTGGGCCATGCCCTCGGGCACCAGGGCCAGGTGCTTGTCGTCGGCGTAGGGGCGTACTTCATCGTAAAGCACTTCGCGCAGCTCCATCAGGTGGCCGCTGGTCGGGCCCACGCGCATCAGGCCGCCACCAGGGCTGAGCAGGCGCTTGGCCTCGTCCCAGTCCAGCGGGCTGAATACGCTGGCGATGAACTGGCAGCTGGCATCGGCCAATGGCACGCGGGCCATGCTGGCGACCATCCAGGTGACCTCGGGCGCCCGGCGACAGGCGCGCTTGACCGCTTCGCGGGAGATGTCCAGGGCATAGCCCTCGGCAGCCGGCAGGGCCTGGGCGATCTGGGCGGTGTAGTAGCCTTCGCCGCAACCGATGTCCAGCCAGGCGCCGGGCTGGCGCTCGGCGGCCAGCTCCGCCAGGCGGCGCGCCACCGGGGCATAGTGGCCGGCGTCGAGGAAGTCGCGGCGGGCTTCGACCATGGCCTGGTTATCGCCCGGGTCACGGCTGTTCTTGTGCTGCACCGGCAGCAGGTTCAGGTAGCCCTGGCGGGCGCGGTCGAAGCGGTGGCCGGCCGGGCACACCACGCCGTTGTCGAGCCGCGACAGGGCTGCCTGGCAGAGGGGGCAGGCGAGCATCAGGCGAGCAACCGGACCAGGGTCTGGTAGTAAATTTCGGTCAGCAGGTCGAGGTCGCTGGCCAGGATCCGCTCGTCGACCTGGTGGATGGTGGCGTTGACCGGGCCAAGCTCGACCACCTGGGTGCCCATGGTGGCGATGAAGCGGCCATCGGAGGTGCCGCCGCTGGTCGACGGCTGGGTGTCGCGGCCGGTGACGCCCTTGATGCTGGCAGCCACTGCGTCGAGCAGGTCGCCCGGTTCGGTGAGGAACGGCAGGCCTGACAGCGCCCAGTCGACCGACCAGTCCAGCTCGTGCTTGTCGAGGATCGCCGAGACTCGCGCCTGCAGGCCTTCGACGGTCGATTCGGTGGAGAAGCGGAAGTTGAACAGCGCGGTCAGCTCGCCCGGGACCACGTTGGTGGCGCCGGTGCCGGAGTTGAGGTTGGAGATCTGGAAGCTGGTCGGCGGGAAGAACGCATTGCCTTCGTCCCAGTGCTCGGCAGCCAGTTCCGCCAGGGCCGGGGCAGCGAGGTGGATCGGATTGCGCGCCAGGTGCGGGTAGGCCACATGGCCTTGCTTGCCGCGCACGGTCAGCTTGGCGCCGAGCGAGCCGCGACGGCCGTTCTTGACCACGTCGCCGAGCAGGGTAGTGCTCGACGGCTCGCCGACGATGCACCAGTCCAGGCGCTCGTTGCGCGCTTTCAGGCGCTCGACCACGGCCTTGGTGCCATGGTGGGCCGGGCCTTCCTCGTCGCTGGTGATCAGGAAGGCGACCTTGCCGCGGTGGTTGGGGTAATCCTGTACGAAGCGCTCGCTGGCGATCACCATCGAGGCCAGGCTGCCTTTCATGTCGGCGGCGCCACGGCCGCAGAGCATGCCATCGGCGTCGATCAGTGCCTCGAACGGCTCATGCTGCCACTGCTGCACCGGGCCGGTGGGGACCACGTCGGTATGGCCGGCGAAGCACAGCACCGGGCCTTCCTGGGTACCGTGTGTGGCCCAGAAGTTGTCGACGTCTTCAAAGCGCATCGGCTCCAGCTGGAAGCCCACGGCACCCAGGCGGTTCATCATCTGTGCCTGGCAGTCGGCATCGATGGGGGTGACCGAGGGGCGACGGATCAGGTCGCAGGCCAGTTGAAGGGTAGGCGAGAGCTCGGCAGGGGCCGTCATGGGGGACTCCGGGGCAAGGCAGGGGAAACAGAGGGGCGTTATCTTATATCAAATGAAACTGAAAGGTATGACGGGATTGCTCCACGGGACGGCTTACGGTTCCAGCAGTATGAACAACATTGTTTATGAATATAACGCCGTTCCCTGGCCTCGCATGAATGATCGCCATGGGGAGATAAAACGGCTTGGTCCAGCTATAAAAGCGGCAGTTATCGGATGATAACTACCGCTTTTACTTTACAGTTGAGTCAGGCCGAGGCTGGTGATTGTAATATTCCTCTCGCCATTGTCGGGATTTTCTGCCCACATGTTTATATAGATTTTTTCATCATTGATTTTTTCGCTAGCTTTCAGCACTAAGGGAATCAGTACGTCACTGATTTCAGTTTCATATGTTTTTTCGATCGTCTTGATCGTGCAGCGAAGGCTGTCTTCTCGGGCGTTCGAGTAGATAAAATCAATGTGCGTTGGTTCAATCTTGAATGAATTTTCAGTCGGGCGTTGCTGGTTCATGATCGTTAATCCTAAAGCGTGTATGGGAGCGCTGAGTCTAGGGTTGCCGATATTTGTCAACAACTATCATATCTACCAGTTGGCAAGAGTGCGTTACGCCAGTGTGAATTCGATCGTTCGAACTGCTCATGACAGAACGATCATTGTAACTGTCGGCAGTGGAGCCGCTTTGCGGCTCCTTTGGATTATTAAAGTTGCTTTGCAGGGGCAATACTTGCTTTTGCAACAGCCGCGCAGTGAAGCGCTGCAAACGGCCAGGAAGCTTCAAGCCTGTTGCGTTTCGACGGCCTTCTCTGCGGGCTTGGGCAGCGACGACAGAAACGCCATCACCAACGCCGCCACATACGGCAACGACTGCACCAGCAACATCGCCACCCAGAAGCGCATGTCCGAACTCGGCAGCCCCTGCACCAGGAAGATGCCCAGTGCCGCGCCCCACAACAGCAACATGATGAACAACTCTTCACGGGCTTCGGAAATCGCCACCAGCAAGCCATGGCTGTCGGCATTCTTCGGTGTGCGGAAGAACGGCATGCTGCTGGTGAAGAACCCGTACAGCACCGCCTTGGCGATGGTGTGCGACAACGCCAACCCTGCCAATGCCGCGGCAAAGGCATCCTTGAGGTTTACCCCCACCGCGCGGCGGTAGAGGAAGATGATCTTGCCGACCTTGAAGAAGAACAGCGCCAGCGGCGGGATGGCGAAGATCATCAGCGGTGGGTCGACCCGGTGCGGCACGATGATCATCGCTGCTGACCACAGCAGGGCACCGACGGTGAAGAAGATGTTCATGCCATCGGCGACCCACGGCAGCCAGCCGGCCAGGAAGTGATAGCGCTGGCCACGGGTCAGCTCGCTTCCCTTGCCGCGCAGCAGGGCGCTGGCGTGGTGCTTGATGATCTGGATGGCGCCATAGGCCCAGCGGAAGCGCTGCTTCTTGAAGTCGATGAAGGTGTCTGGCATCAGGCCCTTGCCGTAGCTGTTGTGAGCGTAGGCGGCTGACAGGCCCTTCTCGAACACCCGCAGGCCCAGTTCGGCGTCCTCGCAGATGCACCACTCGGCCCAGCCCAGTTCTTCCAGCACGCTGCGCCGGGTCATGGTCATGGTGCCGTGCTGGATGATCGCGTCACGGTCGTTGCGGGTGACCATGCCGATGTGGAAGAAACCCTTGTATTCGCTGTAGCAGAGCTTCTTGAAGGCACTTTCGTGCTGGTCGCGGTAGTCTTGTGGCGACTGCACCACGGCGATCTTCGGGTCGGCGAAGTGCGGCACCATGTGCTTGAGCCAGTTGCGGTCGACGCAGTAGTCCGAGTCGATCACCGCGATCACTTCGGCGTCTTTGGCGGTGTGCGGGATCAGGTAGTTCAACGCGCCGCCCTTGAAGCCGGCCAGGGGCGCAACGTGGAAGAACTTGAAGCGCTCGCCGAGCTTCTCGCAGTGGGCCTTGAGCGGCTCCCACACGGCCGGGTCCTTGGTGTTGTTGTCGATCACCAGCACTTCATAGTCCGGGTAATCCAGTGCGGCGAGGGCATCGAGGGTCTGTTTGACCATCTCCGGCGGCTCGTTGTAGCACGGCACGTGCACCGACACCTTGGGCCGGTAGGCGCTGTCGCCCTGCACCGGCAGGAATTCGCGGCGGCGCTTGTGAATCCACACGGCTTCGGCCAGTTCGTGGGCCTCGGTCATCAGCACGATGAACACGCCGAGTGCACCGAGCGCCAGTAGTACGCCGACAGTCAGGCTGAACCAGGTGCTGTATTGCTGGCTGTAGTCATAGGCGATCCACACCAGCACCGACCCGCACAGGAAGGTGATGAAGGTCAGGAAGGTGCGGCCGCGCTGGCGCAGGGCCGAGCCGTCGATCAGCAGCACGGCCAGGGCGATCATCGCAAGGACCACCGAGGCCACCGCCAGTGCCCGCCACTGCGGGATCGCCACCACCGGCCCCTCGAAGTTGAACTTCTGCTGGCGCTCGGCGTTGTACACGCCCCAGTAGGCGCCTACCGAGCCTTCGTCGTTGGCCTTCCACGGCTGGTCATAGGCCTCGATGACGAAGTAGTTGTAGCCTCGGCGATTCAGGGTGTTGACCAAGGTGCGCAGGTAGATCGCCTGGTCGGCCTGGGTGGCGTCGGCGCCGCCGCGCATGCGGCCATTGCTTGGCCAGCCGACTTCCGAAAGCAGCAGCGGCTTGTGCGAGAACTGGTGGCGCAGTTCGCGGGCGCGGTCGAGGACGAACTGCACCGAGTCTTTCATCGGCACGAATTCCCAGTACGGCAGAATGTGCGCGGCGATCAGGTCGACATGCTTGGCCAGTTCCGGGTGTTCCTTCCAGATATGCCACTGCTCGCTGGTGGTGACCGGCACCTTGACGGCGGCACGTACGCGATCGAGGTACTGGATCAGCTCTTCGGGCGTGACTTCTTCGCGAAACAGCGCTTCGTTGCCGACCACCACCCGCACCACACTGCGTGAGTGGTTGGCCAGCTCGATGCCTTTTTCGATCTCGCGTTCGTTGCGCTCCAGGTCCTTGCTGATCCAGATGCCCAGGGTCACCCGCAGGCCGAATTCCTCGGCCAGCCGTGGGATCTCGGCCTGGGTGCCCTCGACGGTATAGATGCGGATGTTGTCGGTGAGCTTGTTCATCTGCTCCAGGTCCTGGCGTATCTCGTCATCGCTGGGGTACTGGCCCTTTTGCGGACTTTCCCCAAGGCGGAACGGCGAATACGAGAAACCGGAGATCTGTTCCGGCCAGGCAGGTGCGGAGACTGGGCGATTGATCAACGCCCAGAACCCGGTGAACAGCGCGGCGATGGCCAGGACCACCACCAGGTTGAGGCCGAATTTGCGAGATGACATTGTGGTCCGTTTCTGTCCAAGTGATAGGACATTAAAGCAGTAATGGTAGGGTGTTTCCTAACGATGGAGGTCAGAGCGGCCGCTGGCCTATAATGCGCGCCGTTTTTCGGGCATGAGTTTCGGGGTAGCAACATGAGCACAGAAGATCCACGCTTTGCCGGCGTTGCCCGGTTGTACGGCGACGAGGGCCTGCAACGGCTGAGCAACGCCCATGTGGCGGTTGTCGGCATTGGCGGGGTCGGCTCGTGGGCGGCCGAAGCCTTGGCGCGCAGTGGCGTGGGCGAAATCACCCTGTTCGACCTGGACGATGTCTGCGTCAGTAATACCAACCGCCAGGCCCATGCCCTGGAAGGCCAGGTCGGGCGGCCCAAGGTCGAGGTGATGGCCGAGCGCCTGCGGGCGATCAACCCGTCGATCACGGTGCACGCTGTGGCGGATTTCGTCACCCGCGAGACCATGGCCGAGTACATCACCGAAGAGATGGATGCGGTGATCGACTGCATCGACAGCGTGATGGCCAAGGCGGCGCTGATCGCCTGGTGTCGGCGACGCAAGATCGCCATCGTCACCACCGGTGGGGCGGGCGGGCAGATCGACCCGACGCAGATCCAGCTCGGCGACCTCAACAAGACCTTTAACGACCCGCTGGCCTCGCGGGTGCGCTCGACCCTGCGCCGGGACTACAACTTCTCGCGCAATACCAGCCGCAACTATGGCGTGCCGTGTGTGTTTTCCAGCGAGCAGCTGCGTTACCCGAAGGGTGATGGCAGTGTTTGCCTGCAGAAGAGCTTCGTGGGTGAAGGTGTGCGCCTGGACTGCGCGGGCGGCTTTGGTGCGGTGATGATGGTGACCGCGACGTTCGGCATGGTCGCGGCGAGCAAGGCCATCGAGAAGCTGGTGGCGGGGGCGCGGCGGCCCTCGGAGCGGGTCAAACCCGAATAAGCGTTGGGCGTTACGCTCCCACAAGGGTGGCCCACCTTTTATCTAGCGGGGCGTTGCCAGCTCCGCCATCCGCAGCAACACAGCATGCAGCCCGTTGCTGCGCGATGGCGACAGCTGCCGCTCCAGCCCCAGCTGGGTGAACCACTCGCGCAGGTCCAGCCCGGCCAGTTCCGCAGTCGCCAACCCTTGAACCCGCGCCAGCAGCAGCGCCAGCAGCCCGCGCAACAACCGCGCATCGCTGCTCGCCTTGAAGCGCCATTGACCTGCGTGTTGTTCCGCCACCAGCCATACCAGGCTTTCACAGCCATGCACCCGGTTGCTCTCGGACTTTTCCGCCTCGCTCAACGGCTGCAGCCGATCGCCCCATTGCATCAGCAGCCGCGCCCGCTGTTCCCAGCCGCGCGCCTGCTCGAAGCTTTGCAGCGCTTCCCGGGCTGGCAAAGGCAACGTCATCGCAACAACTCCAGGCCTTGGTCCAACGCTGTGAAGAACCGTTGCAGGTCGTCACTGTCGTTGTACAGCCCCAGCGACACCCGAATCGCCCCCTCCAGCCCCAGCCCCTTGAGCAGTGGCATGGCGCAGTGATGCCCGGCGCGCACGGCAATGCCTTGCTCGGTCAGCATATGAGCGATGTCGGCGTTATGTACGCCTTCGATGACGAAGCTGGCCAGGGCTGCTTGCGGTGTGCCCAGCACGCGCACGCCCTCGCGGTCGGTCAGGCCGCGCAGCAGGTGCTGGTGCAGGCTGGCTTCGTGGGCCTCGACGGCATGGGGATCGAGGCTGGCCAGGTAATCCAGTGTCGCGCCCAGCCCGATCACCCCGGCGATCGGTGGCGTGCCAGCCTCGAAACCCAGCGGTGCGGGGCGGAAGCTGGCGCTCTGGTAGTCGGCCAGTTGTACCATTTCACCGCCGAACTGCCAGTGGCGCAGCAGCTCCAGCGCCTGAGTGCGACCGTACAGCACGCCGACACCTTCCGGCCCATACAGCTTGTGGCTTGAGAATACGTAGAAGTCGCAGCCCATCTGCTGCACATCATGGCGGCCATGGACCACGCCCTGGGCGCCATCGACCACGGTAAGCGCGCCTTGTGCATGAGCGTGGGCCAGCAGTGCAGGCAGGGGTTGCCAAGTGCCGAGCACGTTGGATAGCTGGCTGACGGCGAGCACACGGGTGCGCGGGCCGATCAGCTGCAGCGCCTGTTCCAGGTCGATACGGCCATGCTCGTCCAGCGGCAATACCACCAGGCGCAGGTTGCGTCGGCGGGCCAGTTGCTGCCAGGGCAGCAGGTTGGCATGGTGCTCCAGGGCGCTGATGGCAATCTCGTCGCCCGCTTCGAAACGGTGTTCCAGGCCATAGGCCAGCAGGTTCAGCGCCGAGGTGGCGCCATGGGTGAAGACGATCTGCCGTGAGTCTGCGGCATTGAGCCAGGCGGCCACCTTGTCGCGGCTGGTCTCGAAGGCTTGGGTCGCCAGCGCACCGGGCAGGTGCTGGGCGCGGTGCACGTTGGCGGCGCCATGGCCGTAGTAATGGCTCAGGGCATCGAGCAACGCCTGGGGCTTCTGGGTGGTCGCGGCGCTGTCCAGGTAGGTCTGGTGCTGCCGTTGCAGGGCGGCAATGGCAGGGAAATCGGCGCGCCAGGGGGAGGGCTGGAACATGTTCGCGGGGCCTGGAATGAAAATCGGGTCTGGCGCATGCACGCCAGACCCGATCTTAACACTTCAAACCGCCGAGGGTTCTCAGTTGTGGGCGTGCAGCGCCTCGTTCAGCTCGATGGCCGACTTGTGGGTCTTGCACTCCACGGCGCCGTTCAGCGAGTTGCGGCGGAACAGCAGGTCGGTCTGGCCGGCCAGGTCGCGGGCCTTGACCACTTTCACCAGCTCGTTGTTCTCGTCCAGCAGGTTCACCTTGGTGCCAGCGGTGATGTACAGGCCGGCTTCGACGGTGTTGCGGTCGCCCAGCGGGATGCCGATACCGGCGTTGGCGCCGATCAGGCAGCCTTCGCCGACCTTGATGACGATGTTGCCGCCACCGGACAGGGTACCCATGGTCGAGCAGCCGCCGCCCAGGTCCGAGCCCTTGCCAACGAATACGCCAGCGGAAACGCGGCCTTCGATCATGCCTGGGCCTTCGGTGCCCGCGTTAAAGTTGACGAAGCCTTCGTGCATGATGGTGGTGCCTTCGCCGATGTAGGCGCCCAGGCGCACACGGGCGGTGTCGGCGATACGCACGCCGGCCGGGACCACGTAGTCGGTCATCTTCGGGAACTTGTCCACCGAGAACACTTCCAGCAGCTCACCCTTCAGGCGCGCTTCCAGTTGCAGTTCGGCCAGTTCGCTCAGGTCGACGGCGCCCTGGTTGGTCCAGGCCACGTTCGGCAGCAGCGGGAAGATGCCCGCCAGGCTCAGGCCGTGCGGCTTGACCAGACGGTGCGACAGCAGGTGCAGTTTGAGGTAGGCCTCTGGGGTCGAGGTCAGCGCGGCATCTTCGGCCAGCAGGGTGGCGACCAGCGGCTTGTGGCTTTCGGCCAGGCGGGTCAGCAGGGCGGCCTGGGCGGCGTCGACGCCTTTCAGGGCTTCGGCCAGCTGGGCAGCCTGGGCGTTGCTGAAGGCGATGGCCTGGTTGCCACCTTCGTAGCCGAGGATCGGCGCTACTGCGGCAACCAGCTCGGCGCTCGGGTTGAGCAGGGGTTGTGCGTAGAACACTTCCAGCCAGGTGCCCTGGCGATTCTGGGAGCCGACGCCGAAGGCCAGGCTGAACAGGGTATTGGACATGTGATTACCTCGTGCGAAATAGGGTAGGGGCTCAGGCCAGCGCGGCGGCGTACAGGTCTGGCTTGAAGCCGACCAGGGTGCGCTCGCCAAGGTCGAGCACCGGGCGCTTGATCATCGACGGTTGGGCGTGCATCAGTTCGACGGCCTTGGCCTGGTCGAGGTCGGCCTTGCTGGCGTCGTCGAGCTTGCGGAAGGTGGTGCCGGCACGGTTGAGGATGACTTCCCAGCCGTGTTCGTCGCACCAGCGGTTCAGGCTGTCGCGGTCGATGCCTTGGGTCTTGTAGTCGTGGAATTCGTAGGCGATGGCTTTGTCTTCGAGCCAGGTACGCGCCTTTTTCATGGTGTCACAGGCTTTGATGCCGTAGAGCGTGTAGGTCATTGTGTGCATTGAGGCCACAGGCTGCCCCAATCTCTCCATTTCCGAATGTCAGTCGCGGGATTATGCGGGAACGATTGTATGAGCGCCACGGGTGCATGCCTTGAGTTTTTTGGCGGCTGTAAGATCGAGCGCCGCCCGCGCGGCGCATCGCGAGCTACGCTCGCTCCTACGTTTGTTTCGGGCCAATTTTTCCTGTGGGATATGCGCGTACGCCTTGGCGCATGTCTCGATATTGCGTCGTACAAACAGGGCGGTCGCGCTCGCTTGCCACAGGCGATACTGGCCCGAAACAAACGTAGGAGCGAGCGTAGCTCGCGATGCGCCGCGCGGGCGGCGCTCGATCTCACAAGCGCCAGAAGGCTCAAGGCATATATCCCCCAAAGCCCAAGTATCATCATGTTACATATTCGTCTGTCACCTGCGACTATCGTGCAGCGGTCTCGTTTCACCAGACCCCGCTAACATATTGTTTCAATGGCGATCTCTCGCCCCCGCTGTCGTTTTTGGTTCATAAAGGAAGCCTTCACGGATGCAGTCCGCCTACACCGTCCTCATCCTGCTGACGCTGGTAAGCGTGTCGAAACTGGTCGGGCGCATGATCCCGTTGCCGTTGCCATTGGTGCAGATCGCCGCCGGCGCGTTGCTGGCCTGGCCGACCTTGGGCCTGCATGTGGCCCTGGACCCCGAATTGTTCCTGTTCCTGTTCCTGCCGCCATTGCTGTTCGCCGATGGCTGGCGCATCCCCAAGCGTGAGTTGTGGCGCATCCGCGGCCCGGTAGTGGCGCTGGCCGTGGGGCTGGTGCTGTTCACCGTGGTTGGCGCGGGTTACTTCATTCACTGGCTGCTGCCGAGCATTCCGCTGCCGGTGGCCTTTGCTCTGGCCGCCGTACTGTCGCCCACCGACGCCGTGGCGGTGTCGGCCATCACCCAGGATCGCCTGCCGACCCCGCTGATGCACATGCTGCAGGGCGAGGCATTGATGAATGATGCCTCGGGCCTGGTGACCTTCAAGTTCGCCCTGGCCGCCGCGATTACCGGGGCGTTCTCGCTGGCCGATGCGAGCTTCAGCTTCGTGCTGGTCGCCCTAGGCGGCCTGGCGGTGGGTGTGGCCCTGAGCTGGCTGATCGGCCGCCTGCGCGCCTGGATGATCGCCCGTGGCTGGGATGACCCGGCCACCCACGTGGTGTTCATGCTGCTGCTGCCGTTTGCCGCCTATGTGCTGGCCGAGCGCCTGGGTGTATCGGGCATCCTCTCGGCGGTGGCCGCCGGCATGATGCAGAGCTGGCTCGACCTGTTGCCGCGCCAGACCAGCACCCGCCTGCTCAACCGCAGCGTCTGGTCGTTGCTGGAGTTCGCCTTCAACGGGCTGATCTTCTTGCTGCTGGGTCTGCAGTTGCCGGACATCATCAAGGCCGTGGTCAGCCATGAACCCACGGTCTGGCCGACCCTGGCCTGGCGTTGCCTCGATGTGCTGGCGATCTTCGCCGCGCTGATCCTGTTGCGGTTTGTCTGGGTGCAGAGCATCTGGCGGGCAATTGGCGTGGTGCGCCGCTGGCGCGGTAAGCCAGCGCTGGTGCTGATGCCCACGGCGCGCTCGTGCTGGCTGCTGACACTGGGTGGGGTGCGCGGCGCGGTAACCCTGGCCGGTGTGATGTCGGTGCCGTTGTTGATTGGCGCAGGCCAGGCTTTCCCCGAGCGCGACCTGCTGATATTCATCGCGGCCGGCGTGATCCTGCTGTCATTGATCAGTGCCTGCATTGCCTTGCCATTCTTGCTGCGCGGCATCGTCAAAAGCCCTGATGAGCGCCTGCATCAGGAAGTGCAGGACGCCTGGAGGCGCACGGTGGAGGCGGCGATCCATGCGCTGGAGGCGGAGGAAGTCATCGATGCCAGTGCGCCTCAGGATGCGACGCAGGCGACGCTGGCCACCGAGCTGAAGGCGCGGTTGATGGCCGAATACCGGGATGAGCTGGACAGCTACAACGACACGGCTGAGGCGCGAGCGCTGGCCGAACAGATGGACTTGCTGGAGCGGCGCTTGCGTTTGCGGGCACTGCGGGCGCAGCGGCTGGAGCTGTATAACCTGCATCGCCAGCATCTGGTGGGCGATGAGGTGGTCAGGCAGGTGCTGGGTGAGCTGGATTTGAGTGAGGCCAACCTGGGGCAGGTCAGGTAGACCGTAGGGGGCTGCTTCGCAGCCCCCGGGCCAATCAGCGGTTTTGCAGGAAAGCGCGAATCCGCTCGGCCGCCTCGATGCACTCGGCCAGCGGCGCAACCAGGGCCATGCGCACGCGGCCGGCCCCTGGGTTCACACCATCGACTTCACGCGACAGGTACGACCCCGGCACCACAGTCACATGCTGCGCCTCGAACAGGTCGCGGGTGAACTCGGCATCACCGCCCGGTACCTTGGCCCACAGGTAGAAGCTGCCATCTGGACGCTGCACGTCGAGCACCGGTTGCAGGATGTCGAGCACGGCAACGTACTTGGCTCGGTACTGGTCGCGGTTATCGCGCACGTGCGCCTCGTCCTGCCAGGCGGCGATGCTGGCGAGCTGGGTCTGCACCGGCATGGCACAGCCGTGGTAGGTGCGGTACAGCAGGAACGGCTTGATGATCGACGCGTCGCCGGCGACGAAGCCCGAACGCAAGCCTGGCAGGTTGGAACGCTTGGACAGGCTGTGGAACACCACGCAGCGCTTGAAGTCGTTGCGGCCAAGTTCGGCGCAGGCGCTCAGCAGGCCCGGTGGCGGCGCGTCTTCATCGAAGTACAGCTCGCTGTAACATTCATCGGCGGCGATTACGAAGTCGTGCTCGTCGGCCAGCGCAATCAGCTTCTTCAGGGTGTCCATCGGCACCAGGGCGCCGGTGGGGTTGCCTGGCGAGCACAGGAACAGGATCTGGCAGCGTTTCCATACTTCGGCCGGTACGGCATCGAAGTCCGGGTTGAAGCCGTTGTCTTCCAGGCAGGGCAGGTAATGCGGGGTGGCACCGGCCAGCAGGGCCGCGCCTTCGTAGATCTGGTAGAACGGGTTGGGGCTGACCACCAGGCCGTCATCGGCTCGGTTGACCACGGCCTGGGTGAAGGCGAACAGCGCCTCGCGGGTACCGTTGACCGGCAGGATGTGGCGGTCAGCATCCAGCCAGCCGGCCGGCACGCCGAAGCGGCGTTCGCACCAATGGCCGATGGCCTGGCGCAGGGCTGGCAGGCCGAGGGTGCTTGGGTACACGGCCAGCTTGTCGAGGTTGTCGGCCATGGCCTGGGCGACGAACGCCGGCGATTCGTGCTTCGGCTCACCGATCGACAGGGCGATGGCGCGTTTGTCCGCCGCAGGCTTCACAGTGCCCAGCAGGGCGCGCAGTTTCTCGAACGGGTAGGGCTGAAGCTGGGTCAAGGCATGGTTCATCGGCGCAAGGTCTCGTCAATCGTCTAATCGTTAAAAAGTCACGCGGGTCGGGCTGGTATCGCTGGCCTGGCCGGCCTGCAACTGCTGCACGATGGCCTCCTGCAGGCGGCTGCACAGCTGCGGGTCGGACAGCGGCTGGTTGTCGGCATCGGTGATGAAGAACACGTCTTCCACCCGCTCGCCGAGGGTGGCGATCTTGGCGTTCTGCAGCGACAGGTCGAACTCCAGGAAGATGCGCCCGAGCCGTGCCAGCAGGCCGGGGCGGTCCGGTGCGGTGATCTCGAGGATGGTCACCGGGCGCTGGGCATCGTTGAGGATGGTCACCTGCGGCGGGAAATTGAAGTGCTTGAGCTGGCGCGGCACCCGGCGCTGGATGATGGTCGGGTAGTCCTCGGGGTTGCGCAGCGCTTCGGTCAGGCCGTCGCGGATCTGCTTGACCCGCTGCGGGTTGTCGCCGATCGAGCCGCCATCGTTGTCGAGCACGATGTAGGTGTCGAGGGTGAACTGGCTGCTCGAGGTGATGATCCGCGCATCATGGATGTTCAGGTTCAGCTGCGACATGGCGGCCACGGTCACGGCGAAGAAATCGTGCTGGTCGGGCGCATAGATGAAGATTTGCGTGCCGCCCTCGAATTCGCGCTGGGTGGTTTCCTTGATCAGCACCAGCGGCCCGCCATCGGCCGGTTGCTGGAGAATGGCGTCGCTGTGCCAGGCCACGTCGGCGGCGTTGTGCTTGAGGAAGTAGTCATCGCCCAGCTGCGACCACAGCTGCTCGACGTCGTCCGGGTCGGTGCCCTCGCGCACGAGGATGTCCAGCGCGGCCGACTGGGTCTGGCGGATCTGTTCCTCGCGGTCCAGCGGGTTTTCCAGGCCGCGGCGCAGGGCGCGCTTGGTCTCGGTGTAGAGCTGGCGCAGCAGGCTGGCGCGCCACGAGTTCCACAGGCTGGGGTTGGTGGCGTTGATGTCGGCCACGGTCAGCACGTAGAGGTAGTCCAGGCGCGTCTCGTCGCCCACATGCAGGGCGAAATCGTTGATCACCTGTGGGTCGGACAGGTCCTTGCGCTGGGCGGTGGTCGACATCACCAGGTGGTTCTGCACCAGCCAGACGATCAGGCGGCTGTCCCAGGCCGGCAACTGGTGGCGTTCGCAGAACTTCTGCGCATCCACCGCGCCGATCTCGGAGTGGTCGCCCTGGCGGCCCTTGCCGATGTCGTGGTACAGGCCGGCCAGGTAGATCAGCTCGGGCTTGGGCAGGCGGCCCATGAGCTTGCTGGCCAGCGGGAATTTCTCGGACACCGGCGTGTACTGCAGCTTGCGCAGGTGCTTGATGAGGTTGAGGGTGTGCGCATCGACCGTGTAGATGTGGAAAAGGTCGTGCTGCATCTGCCCGACGATCAGGCCGAACTCCGGCAGGTAGCGGCCGAGGATGCCGTAGCGGTTCATCCGCCGCAGGTTGCGGTGGATGCCGATTTCGCACTTGAACAGCTCGATGAACAGGCTGGTGTTGCGGATATCGTTGCGGAAGGTGTCGTCGATCAGGTGCCGGTGTTCACGCAGCAGGCGCACGGTGTCGGCGCGCACGCCCTTGATCTCCGGGTGCTGGGCCATCAGCACGAAGATCTCCAGCATGGCGAACGGGGTGCGCTTGAACACGTTCGGGCTGACCGCTTCGATGTAGCCGTCGTGCAACCGGAAGCGTGCATTCAACGGCTGCGTGGCGCCGCTGTCGTCATCGGCGAGGATGACTTCCTCGAAGTGCTGGATGATCAGGTCGCACAACTGGCTGATGCTCATCACCACCCGGTAGTACTGCTGCATGAACTGTTCGATGGCGCGCTTGGGGTTTTCGTCGCTGTAGCCGAGCAGCGCAGCGATGCTGCGCTGGTGGTCGAACAGCAGGCGGTCTTCGGCGCGGCCGGCGAGCATGTGCAGGGCGTAGCGCACCTTCCACAAAAAATCCTGGGACGAGGCCAGCAGTTCGTTCTCGCTTTCCAGCAGGAAACCTTCGCCGGCCAAGGCGTGCAGGTTCAGCGTGCCGTACTGGCGGCGAGCCACCCAGAGCACCGTCTGGATGTCGCGCAGGCCACCGGGCGAGCCTTTGACGTTGGGCTCGAGGTTGTACTCGGTGTCGTTGTACTTGTGGTGGCGAGCCTTGAGTTCGGCGCGCTTGGCCAGGAAGAACTCCTTGCTCGGCCACAGGTGGTCGGTACCGGTGGCGTCGAGCATGCGCTGGCGCAGCGCTTCGGGGCCGGCAATGGTGCGGCTTTCCATCAGGTTGGTGATCACCGTCAGGTCGGCGCGGGCCTGCTCTACGCATTCGTCGATGCTGCGCACGCTCTGGCCCACTTCCAGGCCGATGTCCCAGAGCAGGGTGAGGAAGCGCTCGATGGCCTCGCGGTACTGTTCATGCTCGGCGGCACCTAGCAGGATCAGCAGGTCGATGTCCGAGTGCGGGTGCAGTTCACCACGACCATATCCGCCAACCGCGACCAGGGCGATACCACTCGGGTCGCCCCAATCGAACTGGTTCCACGCCTGTTGCAGGATGTTGTCGACCAGCCAGGCACGGGCTTCGATCAGGGGGCGGATCTCGCCGCCAGCGCGAAAACGCTTGTCGAGCACCTCGCCAGCCTGGCGGATGGCTTTCTTGAAGGCGGCGATGGGGCTCGCCTTGAGGGCCAGTTCCGCCTGGAACTGGCCACGATCGAACAGCTCGGGATCCACCTGGGGCATCGCGTCGCGTTCCTGTCTGGGAGGTTGCCTTGGGTGCAATCAGGCCGAGGTGCGCGGGATGGTGTCGTCCTTGCGCAGGGTGAAGATCTCGTAACCGGTCGCCGTCACCACCAGGGTGTGCTCCCACTGGGCCGAGAGCTTGCGGTCCTTGGTGATGGCGGTCCAGCCGTCGCCCAGCACCTTGGTGTCGGCCTTGCCCTGGTTGATCATCGGCTCGATGGTGAAGGTCATGCCTTCCTTGAGCTCCATGCCGGTGCCGGCGCGGCCGTAGTGGAGGATCTGCGGCTCTTCATGGAACACCTTGCCGATGCCATGCCCGCAGAACTCGCGCACCACGGAGAAGCCGTTCTTCTCGGCGTGCTTCTGGATCACTTCGCCGATGTCGCCCAGGCGGCAGCCGGGCTTGACCAGCTCGATGGCCTTGTACATGCATTCCTGGGTGACCTTGGACAGGCGCTCGGCCCAGACCGGCACGGTACCAACGTGGAACATGCGGCTGGTATCGCCGTGGTAGCCGTCCTTGATCACGGTGACATCGATGTTGAGCGTGTCACCGTCCTTGAGCGGCTTGTCGTTGGGGATGCCGTGGCAGACCACATGGTTGATCGAGGTGCAGATCGACTTCGGGTAGCCCTTGTAGTTGAGGGGCGCCGGGATGGCCTGCTGGACGTTGACGATGTAGTCGTGGCACAGGCGGTCGAGCTCTTCGGTGGTGACACCGGGCTTGACGTGTTCCTCGATCATTTCCAGCACGTCGGCGGCCAGGCGGCCGGCGATGCGCATCTTCTCGATGTCTTCTGCAGTCTTGATGGTGACGGTCATTACAGGCTCTCTACGGCGCCGCATGCGGCGCGAACAAACGGGAAAGGCCGGATTCTAGCAGAGCAGGGCGGCATTCTGTCGGGATAAAGGCGGCCATGCTGCTGTCTATAGGAGGCATTCTGGCCTGTTTGCCCGGGTGCTGCAAAAACGGCTGACGGACGCAACCTGATCCGGGTTCCGTTCGCTCGCGGTCTGTGGTATAAAATGCGCCGCTTTCGGGGACGACCCCGTCAGCACTAAACCCACACACGTGTCGACACGATGACCTGGGTGCCCCGATTCTCCGGAAGCGCGGGTTGGTCATTGGGATACGTGGAGGCCCAACCCGACTTATCAAGGAACTATCATGTCCCAAGTCAACATGCGCGATATGCTGAAGGCCGGTGTGCACTTCGGCCACCAGACCCGTTACTGGAACCCGAAAATGGGCAAGTACATTTTCGGCGCGCGTAACAAGATCCACATCATCAACCTGGAAAAAACCCTGCCGATGTTCAACGACGCTCTGTCGTTCGTAGAGCGCCTGGCCCAGGGCAAGAACAAGATCCTGTTCGTCGGCACCAAGCGTTCCGCTGGCAAGATCGTAGCCGAGCAAGCTGCTCGCGCTGGTTCGCCATACGTTGATCACCGTTGGTTGGGCGGCATGCTGACCAACTACAAGACCATCCGTGCTTCGATCAAGCGTCTGCGCGACCTGGAAACCCAGGCCGAAGATGGCACCTTCGCCAAGCTGACCAAGAAAGAAGCCCTGATGCGTTCGCGCGATCTGGAAAAGCTGGACCGCAGCCTGGGTGGTATCAAGGACATGGGCGGCCTGCCTGATGCCCTGTTCGTGATCGACGTTGACCACGAGCGCATTGCCATCACGGAAGCCAACAAGCTGGGCATCCCGGTTATCGGCGTTGTCGATACCAACAGCAGCCCAGAAGGCGTTGACTTCGTTATCCCAGGTAACGATGACGCCATCCGCGCTATCGAGCTGTACATGACTTCGATGGCTGACGCCGTCATCCGCGGCCGCAACAACGTTGCCGGCGGCACTGAAGTCTACGCTGAAGAAGCGGCTGCACCTGCTGCTGAGTAATAGGCGCTAGCGTCTACTTGGCACGCAAAAAGGGGGCTCTGCCCCCTTTTTGCCACCTTGAAATCCTGCTGTCAGCAACGGCCCCGCATGATGGGCGAGCTGATATAAAAGCAGCGATTTGCAGAATTTAACGCCCGCGTCGAGCGGGTGGAATGGTTGAAAAACTTTCCAAGAGGATTTTGAAATGGCAGCAATTACTGCGGCGCTGGTCAAAGAACTGCGCGAGCGTACCGGCGAAGGCATGATGGATTGCAAGAAGGCCCTGGAAAAGGCCGGCGGCGACATCGAGAAAGCCATTGACGACATGCGTGCCTCGGGCGCCATCAAGGCCGCAAAAAAGGCTGGCAACGTCGCTGCTGAAGGCGCTATCGCCGTCAAGACCGACGGCAAAGCCGCCGTCCTGCTGGAAGTGAACTCGCAGACCGACTTCCTGGCTCTGCAAGACGACTTCAAGAACTTCGTGGCCGAAAGCCTGGAAGAAGCCTTCGCCCAGAAGCTGACCGACGCTGCTCCGCTGATCGCCTCGCGCGAGTCGGCTCGTGAAGCCCTGGTTGCCAAGTGCGGCGAAAACGTCAACATCCGTCGCCTGGTGCGCGTTGAAGGCGACGTTGTCGGCGCCTACCTGCACGGCAACAAGATCGGTGCTGTCGTTGTTCTGAAAGGCGGCGACGTCGAGCTGGCCAAGAACATCGCCATGCACGTTGCCGCTTCGAACCCGGAGTTCCTGGATTCGTCGGAAATCTCCGCCGAGGCCATCGAGCGCGAGAAGGGCGTCTTCCTGCAGCTGAACGCTGACAAGATCGCCGGCAAGCCGGAAAACATCGTTGAGAACATGATCAACGGTCGTATCACCAAGTTCAAAGCCGAAGCCTCGCTGAAAGAGCAAGCCTTCGTCATGAACCCGGAAGTCAAAGTTGGCGAGCTGGCCAAGAAAGCCGGTGCTGAAATCGTTTCCTTCACCTACTTCAAGGTTGGCGAAGGCATCGAGAAGCCAGTCGACGACTTCGCTGCTGAAGTTGCCGCTCAGGTAGCTGCTGCCAAGCAGTAAGACAGCCCCGTCTGTCGCCCCAAAGAGGCTGCCCGCTCACGCGCGCAGCCTCTTTGTCAAAGCGGGAACGGTTTACAAGGCCGTTGCTCGCTGACGCAGTCGCTGCGTCACGTTAGAGTTACACGCAGGCTCAAGAAGCCCGCCAGAATTTTACAAACGCCGCAGGAGAGATTCGCAATGGCTCAGCAGGGCAGTGGTCATCAGGCTCGCTATAAACGCATTCTACTCAAACTTAGCGGCGAGGCCCTGATGGGCTCGGAAGAGTTCGGGATCGACCCCAAGGTCCTGGATCGCATGGCGCTGGAAGTCGGCCAACTGGTCGGCATCGGTGTTCAGGTAGGCTTGGTAATTGGTGGTGGCAACCTGTTCCGTGGCGCGGCGCTCAGTGCGGCGGGCATGGATCGCGTTACCGGCGACCACATGGGTATGCTGGCCACCGTGATGAATGGCCTGGCTATGCGCGATGCGCTGGAGCGGGCGAACATCACCGCCATCGTCATGTCGGCAATCTCCATGGTTGGCGTGACCGATCACTATGATCGCCGCAAAGCCATGCGCCACCTGAACGCCAAGGAAGTCGTAATCTTCGCTGCCGGTACCGGCAACCCGTTCTTCACCACCGACTCCGCCGCTTGCCTGCGCGCCATCGAAATCGATGCCGATGTAGTTTTGAAGGCAACAAAGGTCGATGGTGTATACACTGCAGACCCATTCAAGGACCCGCATGCCGAGAAGTTCGATCATCTGACCTACGATGAAGTGCTGGATCGCAAGCTGGGTGTAATGGATCTGACGGCAATTTGTCTGTGCCGCGACCACAAGATGCCGCTGCGCGTCTTCAACATGAACAAGCCCGGCGCCCTGCTGAACATCGTGCATGGCGGCGCGGAAGGAACTCTGATCGAGGAAGTTCAAAAATGATCAACGACATCAAGAAAGACGCGCAGGAGCGCATGACCAAGTCCCTGGAGGCGCTGGGTCGCAACTTGGCAGCGATCCGCACCGGTCGCGCCCACCCAAGCATTCTGGACACCGTCAAGGTCACTGCCTGGGGCAGCGAGATGCCGCTGAACCAGGTGGCTGCAATCACCGTCGAAGATGCCCGCACCCTGAAGATCGTCGCTCACGACAAGAACCTCAGTGCTGCCATCGAGAAGGCCATCCTGACCTCCGACCTGGGCCTGAACCCGTCCAGCGCCGGTACCACCATTCGTGTACCGATGCCGGCCCTGACCGAGGAAACCCGCAAGGGCTACACCAAGCAGGCCAGCGGTGTTGCCGAAGACGCCAAGGTAGCTGTGCGCAACGTGCGCCGTGATGCCCTGGGCGACCTGAAAAAGCTGACCAAGGACAAGGAAATCAGCGAAGACGAAGAGCGTCGTGCCGCTGATGAAATCCAGAAGCTGACCGACAAGTTCATTGCTGAAGTCGATGCTGCTTACAAAGCCAAGGAAAAGGACCTGATGGCCGTTTAAGGCCGAGGTTTTTTAATGGAAAAGTCCAAGTTGGCGGCACCGTCCTCGGTGCCGCGTCATGTCGCGATCATCATGGATGGCAACAACCGCTGGGCGAAGAAGCGCCTGTTGCCCGGCGTTGCCGGGCATAAGGCCGGCGTCGATGCGGTGCGCGCAGTCATTGAGGTGTGTGCCGAGTCCGGGGTCGAAGTGCTGACCCTGTTCGCGTTCTCCAGTGAAAACTGGCAGCGCCCGGCCGAAGAGGTCGGTGCGTTGATGGAGCTGTTCTTCTCGGCCTTGCGCCGTGAGGCTCGGCGTCTCAACGAGAACAACATCAGCCTGCGCATCATCGGTGACCGTTCGCGTTTCCATCCCGAGCTGCAGGCTGCCATGCGCGAAGCCGAGGCGCTGACTGCGGGCAGTAACCGCTTCATCCTGCAGATCGCCGCCAACTACGGTGGCCAGTGGGATATCGCCCAGGCCGCCCAGCGCCTGGCACGTGAAGTCCAGGCTGGTCACCTGCGTCCGGACGACATCACCCCAGGCCTGCTGCAGACCTGCCTGGCCACAGGCGAACTGCCATTGCCCGACCTGTGCATCCGTACCGGTGGCGAGCATCGCATCAGCAACTTCCTGCTGTGGCAGCTGGCCTACGCCGAACTGTACTTCTCCGACCTCTACTGGCCGGATTTCAAACACGAGGCCATGCGCAAAGCCCTGGCCGATTTCGCTTCGCGCCAGCGCCGCTTCGGTAAGACCAGCGAGCAGGTCGAGGCTGGAGCTCGTGCTTAATGCTTAAACAACGCATCATTACTGCGCTGATCCTGTTGCCGGTCGCGCTGGGTGGGTTTTTCCTGCTCAACGGCGGGGATTTCGCCCTGTTCATCGGCTTCGTGGTGACCCTCGGTGCCTGGGAGTGGGCGCGTCTGGCCGGGCTTGTGGCCCAGCCTTTGCGCATCGCCTACGCCGCCGTGGTCGCCGGAGCGCTGATGCTGCTCCATCTCATGCCGGACCTGGCACCGTGGGTGCTCGGGGCTTCGGTCATCTGGTGGGCGCTGGCCACCTGGCTGGTGCTGACCTACCCACGCAGCAGCGAGCTTTGGGCCAGTGCGGCCTGCAAGCTGCTGATCGGCCTGCTGATCCTGTTGCCGGCCTGGCAAGGGTTGATCCTGCTCAAGCACTGGCAGCTGGGTAACTGGCTGATCCTGTCGGTCATGGTGCTGGTCTGGGCGGCTGATATCGGCGCCTATTTCTCCGGTCGTGCCTTTGGCAAGCGCAAGCTGGCGCCGCAGGTGAGCCCGGGCAAGAGCTGGGAAGGCGTCTATGGTGGCCTGGCGGTCAGCCTGGTGATTACCCTGGTGGTGGGCATCAGCCGTGACTGGAGCTTCGGTCAGCTTCTGCTGGGGCTGCTGGGTGCTGCGCTGGTGGTCATGTCGTCGGTGATCGGCGATCTGACCGAGAGCATGTTCAAGCGCCGTGCCGGCATCAAGGACAGCAGCAACCTGCTGCCTGGCCATGGCGGTGTGCTGGATCGCATCGACAGCCTGACGGCGGCGATCCCGATCTTCGCCGTGCTGCTGTGGGCTGCCGAATGGGGTGTGATGTGAGCAGCGTGCAGCGTATTACTGTCCTGGGTGCGACCGGTTCGATCGGCCTCAGCACCCTCGATGTGATTGCGCGGCACCCCGAGCGCTACCAGGTGTTCGCGCTCAGCGGCTATTCGCGTATCGACGAACTGTTGGCCCTGTGCGTTCGGCACCGTCCGGTCTATGCCGTGGTGCCCAATGACGAAGCCGCTGCACGCCTGCGTGATGGTCTGCTTGGCGCCGGCTGTACTGCGCAGGTGCTGGTTGGGGAGGCGGGCCTTTGCGAGGTCGCGGCGGCCCCTGAAGTGGATGCGGTGATGGCGGCTATCGTCGGTGCCGCTGGCCTGCGCCCGACCCTGGCCGCCGTCGAGGCGGGCAAGAAGGTGTTGCTGGCCAACAAGGAAGCGCTGGTGATGTCCGGGGCGCTGTTCATGGATGCGGTGCGGCGCAGTGGTGCCGTGCTGCTGCCAATCGACAGCGAGCACAATGCGATCTTTCAGTGCCTGCCGGGCGATTATGCCCGTGGCCTGAGCCAGGTCGGCGTGCGCCGCATCCTGCTGACCGCTTCGGGCGGGCCGTTCCGCGAAACGCCCCAGGCTGCCCTGGTCGATGTCACGCCGGAGCAGGCCTGCGCCCATCCCAACTGGTCCATGGGTCGGAAGATTTCGGTGGACTCGGCCAGCATGATGAACAAGGGGCTGGAGCTGATCGAAGCCTGCTGGCTGTTCGATGCGGCGCCGGCCAAGGTCGAGGTGGTGGTGCATCCGCAAAGCGTGATCCATTCGCTGGTCGACTACGTCGATGGTTCGGTGCTGGCCCAGCTGGGCAACCCGGACATGCGCACCCCGATCGCCAACGCCCTGGCCTGGCCAGAACGCATCGATTCCGGGGTGGCCCCGCTGGACCTGTTCGCCATTGCCCGCCTGGACTTCCAGGCGCCGGACGAGCAGCGCTTTCCCTGCCTGCGTCTGGCGCGCGAGGCGGCTGAAGCCGGTAACAGTGCGCCCGCGGTGCTCAATGCGGCCAACGAGGTCGCAGTCGAGGCATTTCTCCAGCGGCGTATCCGCTTCCCGGAGATCGCGGGTATGATCGAACAGGTGCTTGATCAGGAACCTGTGGTGGCGGTGCCGTCACTGGAGGCCGTGTTCGCTGCCGACCAGCGCGCCCGCGAGCTGGCCCGTGAGTGGCTGAGGCGTCACGGCCGTTGAGGCCGGTGGCTATTCCAGGGTTCTGCTGAACGTCATTCGGAGATAGATATGACTGCGCTCTACATGATTGTCGGCACCCTGGTGGCCCTGGGTGTATTGGTCACGTTCCACGAATTTGGCCACTTCTGGGTTGCCCGGCGCTGCGGGGTCAAGGTGCTGCGCTTCTCCGTCGGTTTCGGCACGCCGCTGCTGCGCTGGCATGACCGCCAGGGGACTGAGTTCGTGGTGGCGGCAATCCCGCTGGGTGGCTACGTCAAGATGCTCGACGAGCGCGAAGGCGATGTTCCCCAGGCGCTTGCCCATCAGTCGTTCAACCGCAAGTCGGTGCGCCAGCGCATCGCGATCGTGGCCGCAGGCCCGATCGCTAACTTCCTCCTGGCCATCGTTTTCTTCTGGCTGCTGGCCATGCTCGGCACCCAGCAGATCCGCCCGGTGATCGGCGCGGTCGAATCCGGGAGCCTGGCAGCGTCTGCCGGCCTGGCCGCCGGTCAGGAAATTGTATCTATTGATGGCAAGGCGACCAGCGGTTGGTCGGCTGTCAATCTGCAGTTAGTTCGACGCCTGGGTGAGAGTGGCACGCTGCAGGTGGGCGTGCGCGATGAAGGTGCCACGGCCGAACGCCAGCTGCAGGTGAAACTGGACCATTGGCTCAAGGGCGCCGACGAGCCGGACCCTATTCAGTCCCTGGGCCTGCGCCCATGGCGGCCGGCGGTATCGCCGGTGCTGGCCGAAATTGATCCGAAAGGCCCGGCCGCTGCCGCTGGTCTGAAGGCTGGCGACAAGTTGCTCGCCCTCGACGGTGCTGCGCTGAGTGATTGGCAGCAGGTGGTGGACAGTGTTCGCGCCCGCCCGGACGCCCAGGTTGTGCTGCGTGTCGAGCGTGATGGCGCGGCCCTGGATGTGCCGGTCACATTGGCTCACAAAGGAGAAGGCAAAGCCGTCGGGGGCTACCTCGGTGCGGGTGTGAAGGGCGCCGAATGGCCGGCCAGCATGCTCCGCGAAGTCAGTTATGGTCCGCTGGATGCCGTGGGCGAGGGCCTTTCGCGGACCTGGAACATGAGTGTCCTGACCCTCGAGTCGCTGAAGAAAATGCTGTTCGGGGAGCTCTCGGTAAAAAACTTGAGCGGACCGATAACCATTGCTAAAGTGGCGGGCGCTTCAGCCCAGTCCGGCGTGGGGGATTTCCTGAATTTCCTGGCCTACCTGAGCATAAGCCTGGGGGTTCTTAACCTGCTGCCCATTCCAGTACTGGATGGGGGGCATTTGCTGTTTTACCTGGTCGAGTGGGCGCGCGGTCGTCCGCTGTCGGATCGGGTGCAAGGTTGGGGGGTCCAGATCGGTATCAGTTTGGTCGTAGGGGTGATGTTGCTCGCCCTGATCAACGATCTGGGTCGACTTTAAAAGCTTCGCTCAATTGCGAACCTGCCGTCTTTATGCGGCGGGTTGTTTATTGCCAGTTGGAATAAAAGGACTTCATGAAACGTCTGCTGCTAACTGCGGTCATGTCCGCACTGATGATCGCTGAAGTTCACGCCGAGTCCTTCACTATCTCCGATATTCGTGTCAACGGCCTGCAGCGGGTATCCGCTGGCAGCGTGTTCGGCGCCTTGCCGCTCAACGTTGGCGACCAGGCTGACGACCGTCGCCTGGTGGATTCCACCCGTTCGCTGTTCAAGACCGGCTTCTTCCAGGACATCCAGCTGAACCGTGATGGCAATGTCCTGATCATCAACGTGGTCGAGCGCCCGTCGGTGTCGAGCATCGAGATCGAAGGCAACAAGGCGATCAGCACCGAAGACCTGATGAAGGGCCTGAAGCAGTCGGGCCTGGCCGAAGGCGAGATCTTCCAGCGTGCCACCCTCGAAGGCGTGCGCAACGAGCTGCAGCGCCAGTACGTGGCCCAGGGCCGCTACTCGGCCGAGGTCGATGCCGAAGTGGTGCCGCAACCGCGCAACCGTGTGGCCCTGAAGATCAAGATCAACGAAGGCACGGTCGCCGCCATCCAGCACATCAACATCGTTGGCAACACCGTGTTCAGCGATGAAGAACTGCAGCAGTTGTTCGAGCTGAAGACCACCAACTGGCTGTCGTTCTTCAAGAATGACGACAAGTACGCCCGCGAAAAACTCTCCGGTGACCTGGAGCGCCTGCGTTCCTACTACCTGGACCGCGGCTACATCAACATGGACATCGCTTCCACCCAGGTGTCGATCACCCCGGACAAGAAGCACGTCTACATCACCGTCAACGTCAACGAAGGCGAGAAGTACACCGTTCGCGACGTGAAGCTGTCGGGCGACCTGAAGGTGCCGGAAGACCAGGTCAAGTCGCTGCTGCTGGTGCAGCCGGGCCAGGTGTTCTCGCGCAAGGTGATGACCACCACCTCAGAGCTGATCACCCGTCGCCTGGGCAACGAAGGTTATACCTTCGCCAACGTCAACGGCGTACCGCAGCCGAACGACCAGGACCACACCGTCGACATCATGTTCGTGGTCGACCCGGGCAAGCGTGCCTACGTCAACCGCATCAACTACCGCGGCAACACCAAGACTGAAGACGAAGTGCTGCGCCGCGAAATGCGCCAGATGGAAGGTGGCTGGGCTTCGACCTACCTGATCGACCAGTCCAAGACCCGCCTCGAGCGCCTGGGCTTCTTCAAGGAAGTCAACGTCGAGACCCCGGCGGTGCCAGGCACCGACGACCAGGTAGACGTCAACTACAGTGTCGAAGAGCAAGCCTCCGGTTCGATCACCGCCAGCGTCGGTTTCGCCCAGAGCGCGGGCCTGATCCTCGGCGGTTCGATCAGCCAGAGCAACTTCCTCGGTACCGGTAACAAGGTGTCCATCGGCTTGACCCGTTCGGAATACCAGACCCGTTACAACTTCGGCTTCGTTGATCCCTACTTCACTGCCGATGGCGTGAGCCTGGGCTACAACGCCTTCTACCGCAGCACCGACTACGACGACCTCGATGTCGACGTGGCCAGCTATGCGGTTGACAGCTACGGTGCTGGTGTCAGCCTGGGTTACCCGATCAGCGAAACTTCTCGCCTGACCTACGGTTTGAGCGTGCAGAAGGACAAGATCAAGACCGGTCGCTACACCGTTGACGAGATTTTCGACTTCCTCGATAAGGAAGGCGACAACTTCACCAACTTCAAAGCCTCGATTGGTTGGTCCGAATCGACGCTGAACAAAGGTGTACTGGCTACCCGTGGTCACTCCCAGAGCCTGACGCTCGAGAGCACCATTCCGGGCAGCGACCTGTCGTTCTACAAGCTCGACTACCGCGGCCAGCTGTTCAAGCCGATCACCAACAACTACACCCTGCGCCTGCACACCGAACTGGGCTATGGTGATGGCTACGGCAGCACTTCGGGCTTGCCGTTCTATGAAAACTACTACGCCGGTGGCTTCAACTCCGTGCGTGGCTTCAAAGACAGCAGCCTGGGCCCACGTAGTACGCCGAGTACAGGTAAGAACGGTACCGAGATCGACCCGGATCAGGATCCGCTGCCATTCGGTGGTAACGTGCTGGTGCAAGGTGGTGTCGAGTTGCTGTTCCCGCTGCCGTTCGTCAAGGACCAGCGTTCTCTGCGCACCTCCGTGTTCTGGGATGTGGGTAACGTGTTCGACACCAACTGTGGCAGCAAGCCGGATTGCGAAAAGGTCGGCTTCTCGGGCATGGCCAGTTCGGTTGGCCTGGGCGTGACCTGGATTACTGCTCTGGGCCCGTTGAGCTTCAGCCTGGCAATGCCGGTGAAGAAGCCGGACGATGCTGATACCCAGGTGTTCCAATTCTCTCTGGGCCAGACCTTCTAAGGTCGGCCCTTGCTTAACGACAACGGTTTTTCCAGGAGTGCATCGTGCGTAAATTGGCTCAACTGGCCGTAGTGGCCGCGGCGCTGGTCGCCACCCCGGCTTTCGCCGAAATGAAGGTCGCCGTGCTGAACTATCAGATGGCCCTGCTCGAATCCGATGCCGCCAAGAAGTACGCGGTCGATGCCGAGAAGAAGTTCGGCCCGCAACTGACCAAGCTGAAAAGCCTGGAAAGCAGCGCCAAAGGCATCCAGGATCGCCTGATCAAGGGCGGCGACAAGATGCAGCAGCAGGAGCGTGAGCGCCTGGAGCTCGAATTCAAGCAGAAAGCCCGTGACTTCCAGTTCCAGTCCAAGGAGCTGAACGAGGCCAAGGCCGTTGCTGACCGCGACATGCTCAAGCAGCTCAAGCCGAAGCTGGACGGCGCTGTCGAGGAAGTGATCAAGAAGGGCGGTTACGACCTGGTTCTCGAGCGCGGCGCGGTCATCGATGTCAAACCTCAGTACGACATCACCCGCCAAGTCATCGAGCGCATGAACCAAGCGCGTTGATATGACCGTGACCATGACGCTCGGCCAGCTGGCCGAGGCCCTCGGGGCCACACTCAAAGGCCCTGAGGCGCTGCAGATCACCGGGTTGGCCACCTTGCAGGAGGCCGGCCCCGGTCAATTGAGCTTTCTCGCCAACCCGCAGTACCGCAAATACCTGGACAATTGCCAGGCCGCCGCGGTGCTGCTCAAGGCTGCGGACGCCGATGGCTTTGCCGGCAATGCCCTGATCGTGGCTGACCCGTACCTGGCTTATGCGCGCATCTCCCACCTGTTCGACCCCAAACCCAAGGCTGTGGCGGGTATTCATCCCAGCGCCGTGGTGGCAGAGGATGCTCAGGTGGATGCCAGCGCCAGTGTCGGGCCGTTTGCGGTCATCGAAAGCGGTGCGCGCATCGGCGCCAACGTCAGCATCGGTGCACATTGCTTCATCGGTGCTCGTTGCGTTGTCGGTGAAGGTGGTTGGCTGGCACCGCGGGTCACGCTGTATCACGACGTGACCATCGGCAAGCGTGTGGTCATACAGTCGGGCGCCGTGATCGGCGGTGAGGGCTTTGGCTTCGCCAACGAGAAGGGCATCTGGCGCAAGATCGCCCAGATTGGCGGCGTCACCCTTGGTGATGACGTGGAAATCGGCGTCAACACTGCCGTCGACCGTGGCGCGCTCTCCGATACCCGGATCGGCGACGGGGTCAAGCTCGACAACCAGATCCAGATCGCCCACAACGTGCAGATCGGCGATCACACGGCCATGGCCGCCTGTGTCGGGATCTCCGGCAGTACGCGCATCGGCAAGCATTGCATGCTGGCGGGTGGCGTGGGTCTGGTGGGGCATATCGATATCTGCGATAACGTATTCGTCTCCGGGATGACCATGGTGACCCGTTCGATCACCGAACCAGGCTCCTATTCATCCGGTACGGCCATGCAGCCGCTGGCTGACTGGCGCAAGAGCGCGGCGCGAATTCGCCAGCTCGATGACATGGCCAAGCGGCTCCAGCAGCTGGAAAAACGTGTCGATACCGTGACCTCAGGTGGCCAGCCGACATCAGAAGGCTGATACCATTTCCTGAGCAAGAGTGAACAGTCGCTAGCTGGCTCCTCTTTGGACTGCAAAAGGAGCGTGTGGTCAGCACCTGCGCTCCCTATTCTTATTACAGGCTTCCCCCCGAAATGATGGACATCAACGAGATTCGCGAATACCTGCCTCACCGCTACCCGTTCCTGCTGGTAGATCGCGTGACGGATCTGGACTTCGAGGCCCAGAGCATTCGTGCCTACAAGAATGTCAGCATCAACGAGCCGTTCTTCAATGGCCATTTCCCGGCGCACCCGATCATGCCGGGCGTCCTGATCATCGAAGCCATGGCCCAGGCGGCTGGCATTCTCGGTTTCAAGATGCTCGATGCCAAGCCGGCCGATGGCACCCTGTACTACTTCGTCGGTTCCGACAAGCTGCGTTTCCGCCAGCCGGTACTGCCGGGCGACCAGCTGGTGCTGGAAGCCAAGTTCCTCAGCCGCAAGAGCATGATCTGGAAGTTCGAGTGCCGTGCCCTGGTTGACGGCAAGCCGGTGTGCTCGGCCGAGATCACCTGTGCGGAACGCTCCCTATGAGTTCGATTGATCCGCGGGCGATCATCGATCCGTCGGCCAAGCTGGCCGATGGTGTCGAGGTCGGCCCGTGGTCGATCGTCGGCCCTGGCGTCGAGATCGGCGAGGGCACCGTCATTGGCCCGCACGTGGTGCTCAAGGGCCCGACCCGGATTGGCAAGCACAACCGTATCTACCAATTTTCCTCGATTGGTGAAGACACCCCTGACCTCAAGTACAAGGGTGAGCCGACGCGCCTGGTGATTGGCGATCACAACGTGATCCGCGAAGGTGTGACCATCCACCGTGGTACGGTCCAGGACCGTGCGGAAACCACCCTGGGTGATCACAACCTGATCATGGCCTATGCCCACATCGGCCACGACAGCGTCATTGGCAACCACTGCATCCTGGTCAACAACACAGCGCTGGCCGGGCATGTGCACGTGGGCGACTGGGCGATCCTGTCCGGTTTCACCCTGGTGCATCAGTACTGCCACATCGGCGCCCACGCGTTTTCCGGCATGGGCACGGCGATCGGCAAGGACGTGCCAGCCTTCGTCACGGTATTCGGCAGCCCTGCCGAGGCCCGCAGCATGAACTTCGAAGGCATGCGCCGCCGTGGTTTCAGCGACGAGGTCATCCATGCCCTGCGTCGTTCCTACAAGATCGTCTACCGCCAGGGCCTGACCGTGGAAGAGGCGATCAAGGAACTGGACGAACTGGCTGCCAAGCACGAGCAGGTCGAGCTGTTCCGCCAGTCGATCGTGAATTCCGCCCGCGGCATTACCCGCTGATATGGCGCAGCTTTGCGTAGCCCTGGTCGCGGGTGAGGCCAGCGGCGATATTCTCGGTTCCGGCCTGATGCGCGCCCTCAAGGCGCGCCATCCCGATGTGCGTTTCATCGGTGTGGGTGGCCCATTGATGGAGGCCGAAGGCCTGCAGTCATACTTCCCCATGGAGCGCCTCGCGGTCATGGGGTTGGTTGAAGTGCTGGGTCGCCTGCGTGAGCTGCTCAAGCGACGCAAGGTACTGATCCAGACCCTGATCGATGAAAAACCCGATGTGTTCATCGGCATCGACGCCCCCGATTTCACCCTTAATATCGAACTGAAGCTGCGTCAGGCCGGGATCAAGACCGTACATTACGTCAGCCCGTCGGTCTGGGCGTGGCGGCAGAAGCGCGTGCTGAAGATCCGCGAAGGTTGCGACCTGATGCTCACGCTGCTGCCCTTCGAAGCACGTTTCTACGAAGAGCAGGGTGTGCCGGTGCGGTTTGTCGGCCACCCGTTGGCCGATACCATTCCGTTGACGGCAGACCGTCAGGCTGCGCGTAACGAACTGGGCCTGGCTGATGGGCCAGTAGTGGCGTTGATGCCGGGTAGCCGTGGTGGTGAGGTCGGGCGCCTGGGGGCGCTGTTCCTCGACGCCGCCCAGCGCCTGCGCGAACTGGTGCCTGGCGTGCGTTTCGTGTTGCCGTGTGCCAACGCAGCGCGTCGTGCCCAGGTCGAGCAGATGCTCGAAGGCCGCGATCTGCCGTTGACCTTGCTTGATGGCCAGTCGCACCGAGCCCTGGCCGCCTGCGACGCGGTACTGATCGCGTCCGGCACCGCCACGCTGGAGGCGCTGCTGTACAAGCGCCCGATGGTCGTGGCCTACCGCCTGGCACCATTGACCTACTGGATTCTCAAGCGCCTGGTGAAAAGCCCCTACGTGTCGTTGCCCAACCTGCTGGCCCAGCGTGAACTGGTGCCTGAGTTGCTGCAGGATGCCGCCACCAGCGAAGCCCTGGCACAGACCCTGGCGCCGTTGGTCACCGACGGCGCCCAGCAGACCGAACGCTTCGACGAGATTCACCGCACCCTGCGCCGCGACGCCTCCAACCAGGCGGCCGACGCGGTGCTGGCCTTGCTCAAGGACCGCTGACATGCAGATTGGACTGGACTTCAACCTGGTCGAAGACCTGGTCGCCGGCGTCGACGAAGTCGGCCGCGGCCCGCTGTGCGGAGCGGTGGTCACGGCGGCGGTGATCCTCGACCCAGCTCGGCCGATTCTGGGCCTGAACGACTCGAAGAAACTCACCGAAGCCAAGCGCGAGGCGCTGTTCGACGAGATCTGCGAAAAAGCCCTGAGCTTCTGCATCGCCCGCGCCGAAGTCGAGGAAATCGACCGGCTGAACATCCTGCAGGCCACCATGCTGGCCATGCAGCGAGCGGTGGAAGGGCTGCACGTGACGCCGAAGTTGGCCCTGATCGACGGTAACCGCTGCCCGAAACTGGCGGTGCCGGCTGCACCGGTGGTCAAGGGCGATAGCCAGGTGCCGGCAATCGCTGCCGCCTCGATCCTGGCCAAGGTGACCCGCGACCGGGAAATGAGTGCGTTCGAGCTGATCTACCCAGGCTACGGGATTGGCGGGCATAAAGGCTATCCAACGCCTGTGCACCTCGAAGCCCTTGCGCGCCTGGGCCCCACGCCCATTCACCGGCGCTCGTTCGGCCCGGTTCGGGCCGCCTGGGAAGCCCGCGAAGGCATCACCGACGCGTTGATCTGATGAACTGGGGCCGCTATGCGGCCCCAAATGTTTTAAGCAATTGCGCTACAATCCCGCCCTTGTCGTTCAGCACTGCTACAGGACTTTCCATGTCGGTTCCCTTCGTTCACCTGCGCGTCCACTCCGAATTCTCGCTGGTCGACGGCCTGGTGCGGATCAAGCCGCTGGCCAAGGCGCTGGCGGGGATGAACATGCCGGCGGTGGCGATCACCGACCAGAGCAACATGTGCTCGCTGGTGAAGTTCTACAAGACTGCCATGGGCGCCGGGATCAAGCCGATCTGCGGTGCTGACCTGTGGCTGGCCGGCGCCGACCCGGAAGCACCGCTGTCGCGCATTTGTTTCCTGGCCATGGACCCGAAGGGCTATCGCAACCTCACCGAGTTGATCTCCCGTGGCTGGACCGACGGCCAGCGCAATGGCCTGGTGATCCTTCAGCGTGAGTGGATCGCCCCCGCCAGCGAAGGGCTGATTGCCCTCTCCGCAGGCAAAGAAGGCGATATCGGCATGGCCCTGATGAATGGTCGCCAGGATGAAGCCGAAGCCTTGCTGCGCGACTGGATGGGCATGTTCCCGGAGCGCTTCTACGTCGAAGTGCAGCGCACCAACCGCGCCGGCGACGAAGAGTACGTGCACGCCGCCGTGGCCCTGGCCGATCAGCTCGCCGCGCCACTGGTCGCCACCAACGACGTGCGCTTCATCAAGCAGTCCGACTTCGACGCCCACGAAACCCGCGTTTGCATCGGCGAGGGCTGGACCCTCGACGATCCGCGGCGCCCGCGTGGCTACAGCGACCAGCAGTACCTGAAATCGGCCGAGGAAATGGCCGAGTTGTTCAGCGACCTGCCCGACGCCATTGCCAACACCGTCGAGATTGCCAAGCGTTGCAACATCCAGGTGCAATTGGGCAAATACTTCCTGCCCGATTTCCCGACGCCCAACGGCATGGGCATCGACGATTACCTGCGCCACGTCTCCCACGAAGGCCTGGAAGAGCGCCTGGCGGTGCTCTGGCCGAAAGAGACCACGCCGAATTACGAAGAGAAGCGCCAGGTCTACCTGGACCGCCTGAAGTTCGAACTGGACATCATCATCCAGATGGGCTTCCCCGGTTACTTCCTGATCGTTATGGACTTCATCAAGTGGGCCAAGAACAACGACGTGCCGGTGGGCCCGGGGCGGGGCTCGGGTGCGGGCTCGTTGGTGGCCTACGTGCTGAAGATCACCGACCTCGACCCGCTGGCCTACGACCTGCTGTTCGAGCGCTTCCTCAACCCTGAACGTATTTCCATGCCCGACTTCGACGTCGACTTCTGCATGGACGGCCGTGACCGGGTGATCGATTACGTGGCCGAAGCCTATGGCCGCAACGCCGTGAGCCAGATCATCACCTTCGGCACAATGGCCGCCAAGGCGGTGGTGCGCGACGTGGCGCGGGTGCAGGGCAAGTCCTACGGCCTGGCCGACCGCCTGTCGAAGATGATCCCGTTCGAAGTGGGCATGACCCTGGAGAAAGCCTACGAGCAGGAAGAGATCCTGCGCGACTTCCTCAAGGGCGACGAGGATGCCCGCGAGATCTGGGACATGGCGCTCAAGCTCGAAGGTGTCACCCGTGGTACCGGCAAGCACGCCGGTGGTGTGGTAATCGCCCCGACCAAGCTCACCGACTTCTCGCCGATCGCCTGTGACGAAGAGGGCGGCGGCCTGGTGACCCAGTTCGACAAGGACGACGTCGAGGCTGCGGGCCTTGTGAAGTTCGACTTCCTCGGCCTGCGTACCCTGACCATCATCAAGTGGGCGATGGAGATCATCAACCGCGAGCAGGCCAAGCAGAACCTGCCTGACCTGAACATCGACTTCATCCCGCTGGACGACCGCAAGACCTACGAGCTGCTGCAGAAGGCCGAGACCACGGCGGTGTTCCAGCTCGAATCCCGCGGCATGAAAGAGCTGATCAAGAAGCTCAAGCCCGACTGCCTGGAAGACCTCATCGCACTGGTGGCACTGTTCCGGCCGGGCCCGCTGCAGTCGGGCATGGTGGACGACTTCATCAACCGCAAGCACGGCCGCGCCGAACTGGCCTACCCGCACTCCGACTACCAGTACGAAGGCCTCAAGCCGGTACTGGCACCGACCTATGGCATCATCCTGTACCAGGAACAGGTGATGCAGATCGCCCAGGTGATGGCGGGCTACACCCTTGGTGGCGCCGACATGCTGCGTCGAGCCATGGGTAAGAAAAAGCCCGAAGAGATGGCCAAGCAGCGCGGTGGTTTCATCGAAGGTTGCGTCGCCAACAATATCGATGCGGATCTGGCCGGTAACATCTTCGACCTGGTAGAAAAGTTCGCCGGTTACGGCTTCAACAAATCCCACTCCGCCGCCTATGGCCTGGTGTCGTACCAGACCGCCTGGCTGAAGACCCACCACCCGGCGCCGTTCATGGCGGCGGTGCTGTCGGCGGACATGCACAACACCGACAAGGTGGTGGTGCTGGTCGAGGAAGTGCGCAGCATGAAGCTGCGCCTCGATGCGCCGGACGTGAACTTCTCCGACTTCAAGTTCACTGTCAACAACGACGGCCGCATCGTCTACGGCCTGGGTGCGATCAAGGGTGTCGGCGAAGGCCCGGTGGAGGCCATCGTCGAGGCGCGTGCCCAGGGCGGGCCGTTCAAGGACCTGTTCGACTTCTGCGAGCGTATCGACCTCAAGCGGGTCAACAAGCGTACCCTCGATGCATTGATCCGCAGCGGTGCGCTGGACCGCCTGGGCCCGCATTTCCATGATGAGATCAAGGCCTATCAGGCCAATATCGACATCAACCGTGCGACCTTGCTGTCTGCCCTGGGCGAGGCCATCAAGGCCGCCGAGCAGGCGGCCCATACGGCTGACAGTGGTCACGTCGACCTGTTCGGTGGCATGTTCGACGAGGCGGATGTCGACGTTTACGCCAACCATCGCAAGGTGCGCGAACTGACCCTCAAGGAGCGCCTGAAGGGCGAGAAGGACACCCTGGGCCTGTATCTCACCGGTCACCCGATCGACGAGTACGAAACCGAAATTCGCCGTTTCGCCCGCCAGCGCATCATCGACCTCAAGCCGTCGCGCGAGACCCAGACCATCGCCGGGATGATCATTGCCCTGCGGGTGATGAAGAACAAGAAGGGCGACAAGATGGGCTTCGTGACTCTGGACGACCGTTCCGGGCGCATCGAAGCCTCGCTGTTTGCCGATTCCTACATGGCAGCACAGTCCTTGCTGCAGACCGATGCCATGGTGGTGGTCGAGGGTGAGGTCAGCAACGACGATTTCTCCGGTGGCCTGCGTCTGCGGGTGAAGCAGGTGATGACCATGGAGGACGCACGCACCAAACTGGCCGAGAGCCTGCGCCTGAAAGTGGCACACGAAGCGCTCAAGGGCGACCGCCTGAAGTGGCTGGGCGAGCTGATCACCCGTCACCGCGGGGCTTGCCCGATCACGCTGGAGTACACCGGCAGCGACGCCAAGGCCATGTTGCAGTTCGGCGAGCAGTGGAAGATCGACCCGGCCGATGGCCTGATTCAGGCACTGCGTGACCAGTTCGGGCGTGAGAACGTCTTCCTGCAATATCGTTGAATCGACGAAATTTAATCTCGACCTATATGCGCCTGATCCCTTAAGGTAGGGCGCCAAACGGATCAACCGGCCGGCCGCCTGGCCGTAGACCCAAGACGGATGACTATGAACCCGAATTTTCTCGATTTCGAACAGCCGATTGCCGACCTGCAAGCCAAGATCGAAGGCCTGCGCCTGGTAGGCAACGACAACTCGCTGAACATCAGCGATGAAATTGCCCGTCTGCAAGACAAGAGCAACACCCTGACCGAAAGCATCTTCGGCAACCTGACCAGCTGGCAGATCGCCCGCCTGGCCCGTCATCCACGTCGTCCATACACCCTGGACTACCTGGACCACATCTTCACCGAGTTCGAAGAGCTGCACGGTGACCGCCACTTCTCCGACGACGCCGCCATCGTCGGTGGTACTGCGCGCCTGGACGGCAAGCCGGTCATGGTCATCGGCCACCAGAAGGGCCGCGAAGTGCGCGAGAAGGTTCGCCGCAACTTCGGCATGCCGCGTCCTGAAGGCTACCGCAAGGCCTGCCGCCTGATGGAAATGGCCGAGCGCTTCAAGATGCCGATCCTGACCTTCATCGACACCCCGGGCGCCTACCCGGGAATCGACGCCGAAGAGCGCAACCAGAGCGAGGCTATCGCCTGGAACCTGCGCGTCATGGCCCGCCTGAAGACCCCGATCATCGCCACCGTGATTGGTGAGGGTGGTTCCGGCGGTGCACTGGCCATTGGCGTGTGCGACCAGCTGAACATGCTGCAGTACTCCACCTACTCGGTGATTTCGCCGGAAGGTTGCGCCTCGATCCTGTGGAAGACCGCCGACAAGGCGGCCGACGCCGCTGAAGCCATGGGCATCACCGCTGAGCGCCTGAAGAGCCTGAACATTGTCGACAAGGTTATCCAGGAGCCGCTGGGCGGCGCCCACCGTGACCCGGCGAAGATGTCCGAAAGCATTCGCGCCGACCTGGTGCAGCAACTGGACATGCTCGGCAAGCTCGACAATGACGCGCTGCTGGCCCGTCGTTACGACCGCCTGATGAGCTACGGTCTCTGATTGATCCGGGGCCGCTCTGCGGCCCATTCGCGGGGCAAGCCCGCTCCCACATCGTCCGCGCTGATGCTGATCCTTGTGGGAGCGGGCTTGACCCGCGAATGGGGTGCAAAGCACCCCCGGCAATCTCAAGCCAAGTGAGGCCCAGATGATCAACCTCACCCCCTGGCTCAACGCCCCCGCCTGGTACATCGGCTTCTCTGGCGGCCTCGATTCCACCGTCCTCCTGCACCTGCTGGCCAACCACGCCCGCAACCCTGCATCACCTCCGCTGCGTGCCCTGCATATCCACCACGGCCTGCAATCCGCCGCCGACGCGTGGCCTGCCCACTGCCAGTCGATCTGCGACCAGCTCGGCATCGAACTCCAGGTCATCCACGTCCAGGTCACCCACGGCGCCAGCCTCGAGCAGGCCGCCCGCGATGCCCGCTATGCCGCCTTCAGGCGCGTGCTCGGCCCAGGCGACGTCCTGTTCACCGCCCAGCACCGCGACGACCAGGCCGAAACCTTGCTCTTCCGCCTGCTGCGCGGCGCCGGCCTGCGCGGTCTGGCGGCGATGCCTTGGCAACGGCCATTAGGGCAGGGCACCCTGGTCAGACCATTGCTGGATGTTTCCCGGCAACGGCTGCATGACTATGCCCAGGCCCACATCCTGAGCTGGATCGAAGACCCCTCGAACAGCGACACGTCCTTTGCCCGCAACTACCTGCGCGGCGAAGTGTTCCCGGTGTTGCAGCAGCGCTGGCCGCAGGCCAGCCAGAATTTTGCCCGCTGTGCGGAACACCTTGGCGAGGCGCTCGGCCTGCTCGATGAGCTGGCACAAAGTGACCTGGCTCATGCCGTGGAGGGCGCTTCACCTGTCTGGGCGGGGCTGGACTCGCTCGACCTGACCGTACTCGGCGAGTTGTCGCCCGCGCGTCAGCGCAACGCCCTGCAGTATTGGCTCAGCCGCCGCGCCCGTTTGCCCGATACCCGTCATTGGGCCGGCTGGGCGGACCTGCGCGATGCGGCAGGGGATGCGCAACCGATATGGCGCCTTGCCGATGGTCAGCTGGTGCGCAGTCACGGGCGTATCTGGTGGTTGAGTGGCGACTGGCTGCAACAACCCGCCGGCCCGTTGGCCTGGGGCGATCCTGGGGTTGCACTGGCATTGCCGGGTAACGGCAACGTGCGTCTTGTTTGCACTCGGCCGATGGATGGCCTGCATGTCGCCTACCGCCAGGGCGGCGAGGTGCTGGACATCCCCGGCCGCGGCCGACGCGACCTCAAGCGCCTGCTCAACGAGCTGCAGGTCCCGCACTTCGTGCGTCCGCGCCTGCCGTTGCTGTATTGCGGCGAGCGCCTGCTGGCGGTGGCCAATCTGCCTTCGCTGGCGCAGGCCGATTGCCAGCTTCACTGGCAGCTGCCGACGAACGCGCAAGGTTTGAGCTGAAGGGTACATTCCGGTAGACTACCCTCCCTTCTTGATACAACTTCTGTGGCTTCCCCGGAAACACAGCAGTTGCCGATTACCAAGCAGTTTTTTGCTGGGCTGATTCTGGAAATGACGAGCGAGCTCCATGCCGGGGATACCCCTGGTCTGTACAGACGCGGCAGTTTTTCGAGATGCACTGTGATTGACGCAGGTGATCGGGGGCTTCGGCCTTCCTTCGCTTTCTCCGGCGGCGCTGGCCGCCTTAACGCAGACTTCTAGGGTTTTTCATGACGCGCTACATATTCGTCACGGGCGGTGTTGTTTCTTCATTGGGGAAAGGCATTGCCTCGGCTTCCCTGGCGGCCATCCTGGAAGCGCGGGGCCTGAAGGTCACCATGCTCAAGCTGGATCCGTACATCAACGTCGATCCGGGCACCATGAGCCCGTTCCAGCATGGTGAAGTGTTCGTCACCCACGATGGCGCCGAGACCGACCTCGACCTGGGCCACTACGAGCGGTTCATCCGCACGACCATGACCCAGAACAACAACTTCACCACCGGCCGTATCTACGAGCACGTGCTGCGTAAAGAACGCCGTGGTGATTACCTGGGCGCGACCATCCAGGTCATCCCGCACATCACCGACGAGATCAAGCGTCGCATCATCAAGGGCGCCGGCGATGCCGACGTGGCCCTGGTGGAAATCGGCGGTACCGTGGGTGACATCGAGTCGCAGCCGTTCCTCGAGGCGATTCGCCAGCTGCGTGTCGAAGTGGGCTCCAAGCGCGCCATGCTGATGCACCTGACCCTGGTCCCGTACATCGCCACCGCTGGCGAGACCAAGACCAAGCCGACCCAACACTCGGTCAAGGAGCTGCGCTCCATCGGCCTGCAGCCTGACGTGCTGATCTGCCGTTCCGACCACCCGGTCGACGCCTCGTCGCGCCGCAAGATCGCGCTGTTCACCAACGTCGAAGAGCGCGCGGTGATTTCGCTGGAAGACGTCGACACCATCTACAAGATCCCAGGTGTATTGCACGCCCAGGGCCTGGACGACTTCGTCGTCGAGCGTTTTGGCCTGCAGTGCAACAGCGCCGACCTGTCCGAGTGGGACAAGGTGGTCGATGCCAAGCTCAACCCTGAGCAGGAAGTCACCATCGCCATGGTCGGCAAGTACATGGAGCTGCTGGATGCGTACAAGTCGCTGATCGAAGCGATGAGCCACGCCGGCATCACCAACCGCACCAAGGTCAACCTGCGCTACATCGATTCCGAAGACATCGAGAACCAGGGCACCAGCCTGCTGGAAGGCGCAGACGCCATCCTGGTACCGGGTGGTTTCGGCCTGCGCGGCGTTGAAGGCAAGATCACCGCGGTGCAGTACGCCCGTGAAAACAAGGTCCCGTACCTGGGCATCTGCCTGGGTATGCAGGTGGCCGTGATCGAGTTCGCCCGTAACGTGATGGGCTGGAAAGACGCCAACTCCACCGAGTTCGACCGCAACAGCGGCCACCCGGTAGTCGGCCTGATCACCGAGTGGGCCGATGCCACCGGTGCCGTCGAGACCCGTACCGAAGCCTCCGACCTGGGCGGCACCATGCGCCTGGGCGCGCAAGACTGCCAACTGGCTGCCGGTTCCAAGGTGCACGACTGCTACGGCAAGGACATCATCACCGAGCGTCACCGTCACCGTTACGAGGTCAACAACAACCTGTTGCCACAACTGGTCGATGGCGGCCTGGTGGTTTCCGGTCGTTCCGAAGACGGCGCGCTGGTCGAAGTGGTCGAGGCCAAGGACCACCCATGGTTCGTTGCCTGCCAGTTCCACCCGGAGTTCACCTCCACCCCGCGTGACGGGCACCCGCTGTTCAGCGGCTTCGTCAAGGCGGCCCTGGCCCAGAAGAACAAGGCCTGATTTTTTCAGGTCTTTGATGAGTTTTCCGACGGTTAAAGCCGCGCAAGGCTCATTTCTCGGGTAAAGTACGCCCCGATCTACCCCTGACCGCTCGGTCAGGGGTCGCTTCTGCCAGGCCTGCCTGCTGCGTCCCCGCCTGGTGCAAGGCAAGAATTCCCTAAAGTTGCGTTGTTTTCGTCAATTCTGGAGTGCTTACAACAATGGCAAAAATCGTCGACATCAAAGGTCGTGAAGTTCTCGATTCGCGTGGCAACCCCACCGTGGAAGCCGATGTACTGCTCGACAACGGCATCATCGGCAGCGCTTGCGCGCCGTCCGGTGCTTCCACCGGCTCGCGCGAAGCGCTGGAGCTGCGTGATGGCGACAAGAGCCGTTACCTGGGCAAGGGCGTGCTGAAGGCCGTCGCCAACATCAACGGCCCGATCCGTGACCTGCTGCTGGGCAAGGATCCTTCCGACCAGAAGGCCCTGGACCGCGCCATGATCGAACTGGACGGTACCGAGAACAAGGCCAAGCTGGGCGCCAACGCCATCCTCGCCGTGTCCCTGGCTGCCGCCAAGGCCGCTGCACAGGATCAGGACCTGCCGCTGTACGCGCACATCGCCAACCTGAACGGCACCCCGGGCCAGTACTCGATGCCGGTTCCGATGATGAACATCATCAACGGTGGCGAGCACGCCGACAACAACGTCGACATCCAGGAGTTCATGGTTCAGCCGGTTGGTGCCAAGACCTTCTCCGACGGCCTGCGCATGGGCACCGAAATCTTCCACCACCTCAAAGCCGTGCTTAAGGCCCGTGGCCTGAACACCGCCGTAGGTGACGAGGGTGGTTTCGCCCCTAACCTGGCTTCCAACGAAGACGCACTGGCTGCCATCGCCGAAGCCGTCGAGAAAGCCGGCTACAAGCTGGGCACCGACGTGACCCTGGCCCTGGACTGCGCAGCTTCCGAATTCTACGAAGACGGCAAGTACAACCTGTCCGGTGAAGGCAAGTCGTTCGACGCCGAAGGTTTCGCCGAGTACCTGAAAGGCCTGACCGAGCGCTTCCCGATCATCTCGATCGAAGACGGCCTGGACGAGTCCGACTGGGCTGGCTGGAAGATCCTGACCGACAAGATCGGTGCCAAGGTACAGCTGGTCGGTGACGACCTGTTCGTGACCAACACCAAGATCCTCAAGGAAGGCATCGAGAAGGGCATCGGTAACTCGATCCTGATCAAGTTCAACCAGATCGGCTCGCTGACCGAAACCCTGGAAGCCATCCAGATGGCCAAGGCTGCCGGCTACACCGCAGTGATCTCGCACCGTTCCGGTGAAACCGAAGACTCGACCATTGCCGACCTGGCCGTGGGTACCGCTGCTGGCCAGATCAAGACTGGCTCGCTGTGCCGCTCCGACCGCGTCTCGAAGTACAACCAGCTGCTGCGCATCGAAGAGCAACTGGGCGCCAAAGCGGTTTACCGTGGTCGTGCCGAGTTTCGCGGCTAAGCAAGAGATGGTAAAAAGACAGCAGCCGAGGCTGTCAGAACTTTTGTAATGAATGTTCTGGCGCTTCATGCGGGTTTCTGTCAACGAAGCCTGGCCTCGGCCAGGCTTCGTGCTATTTGACGCCCGTGTGCGGCGGTCTTTAACCTGGATACCTTGATGCGCAGTCCCTATTGGTTGTTCCTTGTCCTGCTCCTGCTGCTCGGTGGCCTGCAGTACCGCCTTTGGGTGGGTAACGGCAGCCTGGCGCAAGTGGCCGAGCTCAAGCAGCAGATCGACGAACAGCACGCCGAGAACGAACGGCTGCTGGAACGTAACCGCGTGCTCGATGCCGAGGTGCTGGAGCTGAAGAAAGGTATGGAGACCGTCGAAGAACGGGCTCGTCATGAACTGGGAATGGTCAAAGAGGGCGAAACCCTCTTCCAGCTGCCGCAAAAATGATTGAAACGCTACCGGCCTTCTGGGCCGTCATTCCTGCTGCGGGCGTCGGTGCCCGCATGGCTGCCGACCGCCCCAAGCAATACCTGGAGCTGGCCGGGCAGACCATCCTCGAGCACAGCCTCGACTGTTTTCTTGGCCATCCCTCGCTCAAGGGCGTGGTGGTCAGCATTGCCGAAGACGACCCTTACTGGCCAGCCTTGCGCTGCGCCAGCGACCCGCGCATTCAGCGGGCAGCGGGTGGTGACGAACGTGCCGACTCGGTGCTCAATGCCTTGTTGCAGTTGCATGCTCAAGGGGCGTCGGACAACGACTGGGTGCTGGTGCACGATGCGGCGCGGCCGAACCTGGCGCGCAGCGACCTGGACAAGTTGCTGTCGGAACTGGCCGATGACCCGGTAGGCGGGCTGCTGGCGGTGCCGGCGCGCGATACCCTCAAGCGCGCCGATGCCAACGGGCGGGTCGCCGCGACGGTGGATCGCAGCACCATCTGGCAAGCCTATACGCCGCAGATGTTCCGCCTGGGGGCGCTGCATCGGGCCCTGGCCGAGAGCCTGGTTTCCGATGTGGTGGTGACCGATGAGGCGTCGGCAATCGAATGGTCGGGGCAGGCGCCGCGGCTGATCGAAGGGCGCAGCGACAACATCAAGGTCACCCGGCCGGAAGACCTGGAATGGCTGCGCCAGCGCTGGGCGGGGTGGCGCTGATCGTCGTATACCTGTACCGGCCTCTTCGCGGGGCAAGCCCGCTCCTACAGGAGATCGCGAAAGCCTGTAGGAGCGGGCTTGCCCCGCGAAGAGGCCGGTGAAGCCAGCACATCAGCTGTGCCGATACTCCGGCAACCCAGCCAGCCCTTCCTTCAGATAATCCACCAGCCGCCTGACCTTCGGCGACAGATGCCGCTGCTGGGGATAAAGTGCCCACACCGCCGTATTCGGCGGCTGATGCCCCTCAAGCAGCGACACCAAAGCCCCACTGTTCAGATGCTCAAGCACGTAATAGTCCGGCAGCTGGCACAACCCCATCCCCAGCAGCGCCGCATCCAGTACCGCCTGGCCGCTGTTGCAGCGCCAGTTGCCCTGCACCCGCTGGCTGATCTCGCGGCCATCCTGCTGTAACGCCCACTGGTCGGAACTGCCGATCAGACAATTGTGTCGGGCCAGTTCCGACAGGCTGTGCGGCCTCCCGTAGCGCTCCAGGTATGCCGGCGAAGCGCACAGGTACATGCGCCGCGGCGCAAGGCGGGTAGCCACCAGCCGCGAGTCGGCCAAGCGGCCCAGGCGGATCGCCAGGTCCATGCCTTCGTGCAGCAGGTCCAGGGTGCGGTTGCTCAGTTCCACTTCGACCCGCAGTTGCGGATAAAGCGCCATGAAACGCGTCACCAGCGGCACGATGAAGCGCTCACCATAGGCTACCGCACAGGTCATGCGCAGCAGGCCCTTGGGTTCGCTGGCCAGGTCGCCCATGGCGCGCAGGGCTTCCTCGCGGCCGTCCTGCAGACGCTGGCAATGCTGCAAAAAGGTCTGCCCGGCTTCACTCAAGGCCACCCGGCGGGTACTGCGGTACAGCAAACGGGTCTGCAGGCGTTCTTCCAGGCGAGCGATCTGGCGGCTGATGTGCGACGACGATACGCCCAGGCGCTCGGCTGCCGCCGTGAACTGCCCAGACTCGGCCACGGCGACGAATTCGTCGATGCCTTCCCAGCGGCTGCTCATGGATTATCCCTGTATGGCAATAATGTTTTGGCTTTGCCTGGATTATTCATCAAAAGCGCGTGGATTACACTGCCGGACTGAACCGATCCTCTGTCTGGAGACCCTGTGATGATCAAGTCCCGTGCTGCCGTAGCCTTCGAGGCCAAGAAACCCCTGGAAATCGTCGAAGTCGACGTGGCCATGCCAAAGGCCGGCGAAGTGCTGCTGCGCGTGGTTGCCAGCGGTGTCTGCCACACCGACGCCTACACCTTGTCTGGCGCCGACCCGGAAGGCATCTTCCCGTCGATCCTCGGCCATGAAGGCGGCGCGATCGTCGAAGCGATTGGCGAGGGCGTGACCTCGGTGGCGGTGGGCGATCACGTGATCCCGCTGTACACCCCGGAATGCGGCAAGTGCAAGTTCTGCCTCTCGGGCAAGACCAACCTGTGCCAGGCCATCCGCGCCACCCAGGGCAAAGGCCTGATGCCGGACGGCACCAGCCGCTTCTCGTACAAGGGGCAGCAGCTGTTCCACTACATGGGCACCTCGACCTTCTCCGAGTACACCGTGCTGCCGGAAATTTCCGTGGCCAAGATCCAGAAGGAAGCACCGCTGGAGAAGGTCTGCCTGCTCGGCTGCGGCGTCACCACCGGCATTGGCGCGGTGCTCAACACCGCCAAGGTCAAGCCAGGTGACACCGTGGCCATCTTCGGCCTCGGCGGCATCGGCCTGTCGGCCGTGATCGGTGCGGTCAAGGCCAAGGCCTCGCGCATCATCGCTATCGACATCAACCCGGCCAAGTTCGAGATCGCTCGCCAGCTGGGTGCTACCGACTGCATCAACCCGAAAGACTACGACCGACCGATCCAGGAAGTGATCGTCGACCTCACCGACGGTGGCGTGGACTTCTCGTTCGAGTGCATCGGCAACGTACAACTGATGCGCGCGGCCCTGGAATGCTGTCACAAGGGCTGGGGTGAGTCGGTGATCATCGGTGTCGCCGGTGCCGGCCAGGAAATCGCCACCCGTCCGTTCCAACTGGTGACCGGCCGCGTCTGGCGTGGTTCGGCATTCGGCGGCGTACGTGGCCGCAGCGAGCTGCCAAGCTACGTGGACATGGCCGAGAAGGGCGAGATCCCGCTGGATACCTTCATCACCCACACCATGGGCCTTGAAGATATCAACAAGGCCTTCGACCTGATGCACGAAGGCAAGAGCATCCGTAGCGTGATTCACTTCTGAGGTCAGCCATGAGCCTGGATAACATCTCCTGCCAGAAGAGCTTCGGCGGCTGGCACAAGCGTTACCGGCATCACTCCAAGGTGCTGGGCTGCGACATGGTGTTCGCTGTCTACCTGCCACCGCAGGCCGAGCAGGGTGAAAAGCTGCCGGTGCTGTACTGGCTCAGCGGCCTCACCTGCACCGACGAGAACTTCATGCAGAAGGCCGGCGCCCAGCGCCTGGCCGCCGAACTCGGGCTGATCATCGTCGCCCCCGACACCAGCCCGCGTGGCGAGCAGGTGCCGGGCGACCCTGACGGTGCCTGGGACTTCGGCCTCGGCGCCGGGTTCTACCTCAACGCCACCCAGCAGCCCTGGGCGCAGCATTACCGCATGCACGATTATGTGGTGCAGGAGTTGCCGGCACTGATCGAGGCGCACTTCCCAGCCTCTGACCAGCGCAGCATCAGTGGCCACTCCATGGGCGGGCATGGCGCGCTGGTGTGCGCCCTGCGCAACCCGGGTCGCTATCGCTCGGTGTCGGCGCTCTCGCCGATCAGCAACCCGATGGATTGCCCATGGGGCGAGAAGGCCTTCAGCCGCTACCTGGGCGAAGACCGTGCGCGCTGGCGTGAGTGGGACGCCAGTGTGCTGCTGGCGGAAACGCCTGCAGGCGAGTGCCCGCCGTTGCTGGTGGACCAAGGTGACCGGGATGACTTCCTCGAGAAGCAGCTCAAGCCTGAAGCGCTGGAGCAGGCCGCACGCAAAGCGGGGCATGCACTGACCCTGCGTCTGCAACCTGGTTATGACCACAGCTACTACTTCATCGCCAGCTTCATCGATGAGCACCTGCGCCATCATGCGATGGCACTGGGGCGGGTGTAACAGCCCGGTCCAAAAGCCGCCCAACCTCCTGCAAAGCAGGTAGAATCACGCCCTGACTCAATCAGGGCGTTTTTCTATGCGTATTGGCCACGGCTACGATGTGCACCGTTTCTGCGACGGTGATTTCATTACCCTGGGTGGGGTGCGTATCCCCCACAAATACGGCCTCCTGGCCCATTCCGATGGTGACGTGCTGCTGCACGCCCTGAGCGATGCCTTGCTCGGCGCCGCAGCACTGGGCGACATCGGCAAGCACTTCCCCGACACCGACCCGCAGTTCAAGGGCGCCGACAGCCGCGTACTGCTGCGTCACGTGGTCGCTATCGTCAAGGCCAAGGGCTGGAAGGTTGGCAACGTCGATGCCACCATCGTCGCCCAGGCACCGAAAATGGCCCCGCATATCGAAACCATGCGCCAGCTGATTGCCGAAGACCTGCAGGTCGGGCTCGACCAGGTCAACGTCAAGGCCACCACCACCGAGAAACTGGGCTTCTGCGGTCGCGAGGAGGGCATTGCCGTGCATTCGGTTGCCCTGTTGCTGCCAGCATGACCGAACTGGACCTGCTGGGCCCGCGCGCGTCGGGCGAATCGTTGGGCAGCGCCGTGCTCAAGGCCGTGGCCGAAGACTTCCAGGTCGACGAGGTGCTGGACATTCCGCTGTCCGGCCAGGGCGAGCACCTGTGGCTGTGGGTCGAGAAGCGTGACCTCAACACCGAAGAAGCCGCTCGCCGCCTGGCCCGAGCCGCTGGTGTACCGGTGCGCGCCATCAGCTATGCCGGCCTCAAGGATCGCCAGGCCCTGACCCGCCAGTGGTTCAGCCTGCACCTGCCCGGCAAGGCCGACCCTGACCTGTCGCGTGCCGAAGACGACACCCTGCGCGTGCTCAAGCAGGTGCGCCACCAGCGCAAGCTGCAGCGTGGTGCCCATTCGGCAAATGGCTTCACCCTGCGCCTGACCGCCCTGGCAGCTGACCGCCATGCCCTCGATGCTCGCCTGGAGCAACTCAAGCAACAAGGCGTGCCGAACTACTTCGGCAGCCAGCGTTTCGGCCACGGCGGGGGCAACGTCCACGATGCCCAGGAATGGGCATCGCGCAAGGCCCTGCCGGAGCAGCGCAACGTGCGTTCACGCCTGCTTTCGGCGGCACGTAGCTATGTGTTCAATCAGGTGCTGGCAGCGCGTGTCGCCGATGGCAGCTGGCAGCACGCCCAGGTCGGGGACCTGTTGGCGTTCACGGACAGCCGTAGTTTCTTTCCAGCGGGCGAGCAGGAATGTTCTGATCCTCGCTTAGGAATTCTGGATTTGCATCCCACCGGCCCGATGTGGGGAGAGGGCCCTTCGCCCGCAGCTGGCGCGACCTCCGAGTTGGAGACCGCGATCGGCGAGCAGCACCTGGCACTTTGCCAATGGCTCGCGTATGCGGGCATGAGTCACGAACGGCGCATCCTGCGGCTCCCTATTGGCGGCTTGACGTGGCATTATCCCGAGCCTGATATCCTGCAACTGGAATTCGTCCTTCCGGCCGGATGCTTCGCCACCGTGGTGGTGCGCGAACTCGTCGATCTGGTGCCGGCAGGGCAGACGGACAGCCCATGCGTATTCTGATTTCGAATGACGACGGTGTTACGGCACCTGGCCTCGCCGCGCTTCACGGTGCGCTGGCGGATTATGCCGAGTGTGTGGTGATCGCCCCGGATCAAGACAAGAGCGGCGCCGGCAGTTCGCTGACGCTGGACCGGCCGCTGCACCCGCAGACCCTGGCCAACGGCTTCATCAGCCTCAACGGCACGCCGACCGACTGCGTGCACCTGGGGCTCAATGGGCTGTTGCCGGAACCGGTGGACCTGGTGGTCTCGGGCATCAACCTGGGGGCCAACCTGGGTGATGACGTGATCTATTCCGGCACGGTCGCCGCCGCACTGGAGGGCCGCTTCCTGGGCGGCACCTCGCTGGCGTTCTCGCTGTTGTCGCGCCAGCCCGACAACCTGCCGACTGCCGCCCACATCGCCCGGCGCCTGGTCGAGGCTCTGCCGCGCCTGCAACTGCCGCCGCGCACCGTGCTCAACGTCAATATCCCCAATCTGCCGCTGGAGCACATCCGGGGCATCCAGCTGACCCGCCTCGGTCATCGGGCACGGGCGGCGGCGCCGACCAAGGTGGTCAACCCGCGTGGCAAGGAAGGCTACTGGATCGCCGTGGCCGGCGATGCCGAGGATGGCGGGCCGGGGACCGACTTCCATGCCGTCATGCAAGGCTACGTATCGATTACCCCGTTGCAGCTGGACCGTACGTTCAACGATGCCTTCGAACAGCTCGACGGCTGGCTGGAGGGCCTGCTCTGATGCGTGAACAGGATGATCTGCAGCGCCGTGGTGGTATCGGCATGACCTCGCAGCGAACGCGCGAGCGGCTGATCCAGCGCCTCTGCGAGGAAGGCGTGTCGAACACCAAGGTGCTCGACGTGATTCGCCGTACCCCGCGCCACCTGTTCGTCGACGAGGCGCTGGCACACCGGGCCTACGAAGATACGGCGCTGCCGATCGGGCACAACCAGACCATCTCCCAACCGTTCATGGTGGCGCACATGAGTGAGCTGCTGCTGGAGGCGGGGCCGTTGGACAAAGTGCTGGAGATCGGCACCGGTTCAGGCTACCAGACCGCCATCCTGGCCCAGCTGGTCGAGCGGGTGTTCTCGGTGGAGCGGATCAAGGTGCTGCAGGATCGGGCCAAGGAGCGCCTGGTCGAGCTCAACCTGCGCAACGTGGTATTTCGTTGGGGCGACGGCTGTGATGGCTGGCAGGCACTGGCGCCCTACAATGGCATCATCGTCACCGCGGTGGCACCGGAAGTGCCGCAGGCGCTGCTCGACCAGCTGGCACCGGGGGGGCGCATGGTGATTCCGGTAGGCCCGGCCGGTGAGGTGCAGCAGCTGATGCTGATCGTGCGCGAAGAGCACGGCTTCTCACGTCGCGTGCTGGGCGCGGTGCGTTTCGTGCCGCTGCTCAACGGTCCGCTGGCCTGAGCCGCCAGGAATATTTGCAGCAGCAACGAATTCTTGTGGCGCGGCCCTGTCTATCTGGCGGGGCCTGGGCCCTGCCATTGCCACCTGGCTTGGTTATAATTGCAACAATATTGCATTTCTTATCGTCTTATCGATTTTCGGCACCATGAGGGGAGCGCGGGTGGGGCACACAGTCATTCGGCAGCGCAAGGATCGGTCGGCTTTCAAGCTTCTGCTGATTGCACTGGCCATGGGCACCTTGCTGACAGGTTGCTCCAGCACGAGCTCCAGCGGTGCGCGCGTGGTCGATCGAAACACTGCTGCGCCCAAGCGCCCGGCAGTGACTTCGGGGCAGTACGTCGTCAAGCCTGGCGACACGCTGTTCTCCATCGCGTTCCGCTATGGTTGGGACTACAAGGAGCTGGCAGCGCGCAACGGCATTGCCGCCCCGTACACCATCCGACCGGGCCAGGCCATCCGTTTCAGCAGTGGCTCCACCGGCAGTAGTACCGTGGTCTCCAACCCGTCCTCGTCGAGCCGGACAACGGTCATTCGTCGCCCTGCCGGAACACCTATCACCCCCGCTGAAAACGGCGGAAAAACGGCGCCAACAACGCCCGCCACGCCTGCTCCGGTGGTTACCACGGTGCCCGCCGCAGAGCGTGCGGTGGGGAACTGGACGTGGCCGGCCAATGGCGTGCTCATTGGAAAATTTGCTTCAAACGGTAGTTTGAATAAAGGCATTGATATCGCCGGTGATTTGGGACAGCCTGTTTTTGCTGCGTCTGATGGTGCGGTGGTCTACGCCGGGAGTGGCTTGCGGGGCTACGGCGAACTGATCATCATCAAGCACAGCGACACCTACGTCAGTGCCTACGGTCACAACCGCAGGCTGTTGGTTCGGGAGGGGCAGCAGGTCAAGGCAGGGCAGTCGATTGCTGAAATGGGGTCCACGGGCACAGATCGGGTGAAGCTGCATTTCGAGATTCGCCGCCAAGGTAAGCCCGTCGATCCGCTCCAGTTCCTGCCACGCCGTTGATCGTTGTACCCCGGCCTGTTCCTTGGATGTAGAGGGGACAGGCTCCTGCGTTGCCAGGGAGACAGGCGCCGCAAGAGTCTGAGTTCGAACTCAGCAAAGGACTATAACAATGGCTCTCAGTAAAGAAGCGCCGGAGTTTGACATCGACGATGACGTCCTCCTCATGGAGACGGGCATCGTTTTGGAAACGGATGTGGTGTCAGACGAACCTGCTGTACCGTCGGTTCGGACCAGAGCGAAGTCGGGCTCTTCGCTCAAGCAACACAAGTACATAGATTACAGCCGGGCGCTCGATGCCACCCAGCTGTATCTAAACGAGATCGGATTCTCGCCTCTGCTCTCGCCGGAAGAGGAAGTCCATTTTGCGCGCCTGTCGCAAAAGGGTGACCCTGCCGGCCGCAAACGCATGATCGAAAGCAACCTGCGCCTGGTTGTGAAAATTGCCCGTCGTTACGTCAACCGTGGCCTGTCGCTACTCGACCTGATCGAGGAGGGCAACCTGGGGTTGATCCGCGCGGTGGAGAAATTCGACCCGGAGCGCGGCTTCCGCTTCTCGACCTATGCGACCTGGTGGATCCGCCAGACTATCGAGCGGGCGATCATGAACCAGACCCGCACCATTCGCTTGCCGATCCACGTGGTCAAGGAGCTTAACGTCTACCTGCGCGCGGCAAGGGAACTGACCCAGAAGCTCGACCACGAGCCGTCGCCTGAAGAAATCGCTACCCTGCTGGAGAAACCGGTCGCCGAGGTCAAGCGCATGCTGGGCCTGAACGAGCGCGTGTCTTCCGTTGACGTGTCGCTCGGCCCGGACTCGGACAAGACCCTGCTCGACACCCTGACCGATGACCGCCCGACCGATCCGTGCGAACTGCTGCAGGACGATGACCTGTCGCAGAGCATTGACCAGTGGCTGGGTGAGCTGACCGACAAGCAGCGTGAGGTCGTGGTTCGCCGCTTCGGCCTGCGTGGGCATGAGAGTAGCACCCTGGAAGATGTTGGCCTGGAGATCGGCCTGACCCGCGAGCGCGTGCGGCAGATCCAGGTAGAGGGGCTCAAGCGCCTGCGCGAGATCCTTGAGAAGAACGGGCTATCCAGCGAGTCGCTATTCCAGTAAGCCAGGCTTCACGGTATCTGAAGCGCCCCGATGATCTCGGGGCGTTTTTGTTTCTGGGGTTTTGGTAATCCTGTACCGGCCTCATCGCTTGTCCCGCGAAGAGGCCGGTACAGGCGGGAAACCCGAGCCTGGCAATGTGTACGGCGCTACCCCTGATGCACGGCGTGTAAGCCTTTGCTTACTCTTTGTGTAAGCCATCTGTGTAACTACCAGTAAATCAAAGTCGTTTTGAGAGCCTGATTTTTCTTAACTAGCTGAAATTGATGCGTTTTTTGGCTATGTGGAAATGTGTCCCCAGTAACATCCTGAGAGATCTCGCAGTTGCCTGCCTCAGGGAACTCGCTAGTATTCGAACTGTGCACACGGACATGCACAGGCTTTCAGGGAGAAGGCCAAGGACATCGCAAGAAGCGATTTCATCAGGATGATGTTTGGGACAAGCAGGGACTACGGAAAAAAATGTGGGCGGGTCAAACCGCCCCTTTTTTTGCCCGCAGAAAATGAAAAAAGGCCCGTTGCGGGCCTTTTTCGCGTTTGGGCGCTTAGCGCTCCAAGTCGGCGATCTTGCCGGTCTTGCCGTCCCACTCCTCAGCGTCAGGCAAGGCGTCCTTGCGCTCGGTGATGTTCGGCCAGATTTCCGCCAGCTCGGCGTTGAGCTCGATGAAGTTTTCCATGCCAGCAGGGATCTCGTCTTCCGAGAAGATCGCCTGGGCCGGGCATTCAGGCTCGCACAGTGCACAGTCGATGCACTCGTCCGGGTGAATCACCAGGAAGTTCGGGCCTTCGTAGAAGCAGTCCACCGGACAGACTTCCACGCAGTCGGTGTATTTGCATTTGATGCAGTTGTCGGTGACGACGAAGGTCATTTCTAGTTCTCTCCTCAGGCGACGGCGGCGGCCCCTCCTCTCAGGGCCGCGCGGTTTACAGGCATGTGGCTGCAGGCCAGGCTAATAACCTGCAGCACCAGCAAACCGCGGCGGATTCTACCAGCTTGTAGTGGGCGCCGTTATAACAGGTTCTTTAGTTGATATAGCATTTCGATAGCTTGACGCGGGGTCATGTCATCCAGGTCCAGCTTGCCCAGCTTCTCGATGGCCGGGTGTGGCAGGCTGGCGAACAGGTCGCTCTGGTGTGGGACTTGCGGCTCGTCCTTGGCCTTCTTGGTCACCGGTGCCTCATGGGGCAGGCTAGTGGTTTCCAGCCGGCCCAGGTGCTCGCGTGCGCGCAGGATCACTGGCGCCGGCACGCCCGCCAGCTGCGCCACGGCCAGGCCATAGCTCTGGCTGGCAGGGCCAGGCAGCACGTGGTGCAGGAAGACGATACGCTCATTGTGCTCGGTGGCGTTCAGGTGCACGTTGGCCACCAGCGGTTCACTCTCCGGCAGCACGGTCAGCTCGAAGTAGTGGGTGGCAAACAGGGTGTAGGCACGCAGCTCGGCCAGGCGCTCGGCGGCGGCCCAGGCCAGCGACAGGCCGTCGAAGGTACTGGTGCCGCGGCCGACTTCGTCCATCAGCACCAGGCTGCGGTCGGTCGCGTTGTGCAGGATGTTGGCGGTTTCGCTCATCTCGACCATGAAGGTCGAACGCCCGCCGGCCAGGTCGTCGCTGGAGCCGATGCGGGTGAAGATGCGGTCGACCAGCGACAGCTCGCAGCTGGCTGCGGGAACGAAGCTGCCGATGTGCGCCATCAGCACGATCAGGGCGGTCTGGCGCATGTAGGTCGACTTACCGCCCATGTTCGGGCCGGTGATGATCAGCATGCGCGTGCTGTTGTCCAGGCCCAGGTCGTTGGCCACGAACGGCGTGGTCAGCACCTGCTCGACCACCGGGTGGCGGCCCTGCTCGATGCGCAGGCACGGCTCGTCGGTGAAGCGCGGGCAGTTCAGGTCGAGGTTCAGCGCACGCTCGGCAAGGTTGCTCAGCACGTCGATCTCGGCCAGCGCGGCGGCGCTGTCCTGCAGGGGTGCCAGGTGGCTGATGAGGGTTTCCAGCAGCGCGTCGTAGAGCATCTTCTCGCGCGCCAGGGCGCGGCTCTTGGCCGACAGCGCCTTGTCCTCGAAGGCCTTGAGCTCGGGCGTGATGAAACGCTCGGCGCCCTTGAGGGTCTGGCGGCGGATATAGTCGCCCGGTGCCTGCTCGGCCTGCTTGGTCGGCAGCTCGATGAAGTAGCCGTGCACGCGGTTGTAGCCGACCTTGAGGTTGGCCAGGCCCGTGCGGGCCTTCTCGCGGGTTTCCAGGTCGATGAGGAACTGGCCGGCGTTCTCACTGATCGCCAGCAGTTCGTCCAGCTCGCTGTCGTAGCCGGCCTTGAGCACGCCGCCGTCGCGGATGACCGCTGGCGGGTTGTCGATGATCGCGCGTTCCAGCAGGCTGGCCAGCTCGGGGTAGGTACCGGTAATGGCGGCCAGGCGTGCCAGGTGCGGCGCTTCCAGCTCGCTCATGGCGTTCTGCAGCTCGGGCAGGGCGCCGAGGGCGTCGCGCAGGCGCGCCAGGTCACGCGGGCGGGCATTGCGCAGGCCGATACGGGCGAGGATCCGCTCGATATCGCCGATTTCCTTGAGCTGCGGCTGCAGCTTTTCGAAGCGGTAGCCGTCGAGCAGGCAGCGGATCGAGTCTTGGCGTGCCTGCAGCACCTTGAGGTCGCGCAGCGGGCGGTTCAGCCAACGAGTCAACAGGCGGCTGGCCATGGCGGTCTGGCAACGGTCGATCACCGATTGCAGGGTGTTGTCGCGGCCACCGGCCAGGTTGACGTCCAGTTCCAGGTTGCGGCGGCTGGCGCCGTCGAGGATCACCGTGTCGTCCAGGCGCTCGTGGCGCAGGCTGCGCAGGTGCGGCAGGGCCGTGCGCTGGGTTTCCTTGGCGTAGGTCAGCAGGCAGCCGGCGGCGCCGATGGCCAGGGTCAGCTTGTCACAGCCAAAACCCTTGAGGTCCTTGGTCGCGAACTGCTGGCACAGGGCCTTGCGTGCCGAATCGCGGTCGAAGTCCCACGGCGCGCGGCGACGGGCTCCCGGGCGTTTCTCGGCGGGCAGGTCGCGTGGCCAGTCGTCGGGGATCAGCAGCTCTACCGGGTTCAGGCGCTCGAGCTCGGCCAGCAGGTTTTCCCAGCCTTTGATCTCCTGCACGCTGAAGTTGCCGCTGGTGATGTCCAGCACCGCCAGGCCGAACAGGCGTTCGTCGCCGAGCAGGGCGGCGATCAGGTTGTCGCGGCGTTCGTCGAGCAGGGCCTCGTCACTGACTGTGCCGGGAGTGATGATGCGCACCACCTGGCGCTCCACCGGGCCCTTGCTGGTGGCCGGGTCGCCGATCTGCTCGCAGATCACCACCGACTCGCCAAGCTTGACCAGCTTGGCCAGGTAGCCTTCCAGCGAATGGAACGGAATCCCGCACATGGGGATCGACTGGCCGGCCGACTGACCGCGCGCGGTCAGGGTGATGTCCAGCAGTTTCGCGGCTTTCTTCGCATCTTCGTAGAAGATTTCGTAGAAGTCGCCCATGCGGTAGAACATCAGCTGGTCCGGGTGCTGGTTTTTCAGCTTCCAGTACTGCTGCATCATTGGTGTGTGTGCGGAAAGATCAGACATTCAGGGCCTTACAGCGGGTGATCTGGTTGGCGATTGTGAAACCGGCAATGGTACAGGCTTTTTCAACCAGATGCAGGCGCGGGCCATGGGGCATGCGCGCGCAGCCAGGCGCATTGCATTTGCCGGCGCATGCCTGCATTATGCACGCTATGCAAAAACGCAACGTAGCCACCGTCCTCAGAGAACTGCTCGACCGCCACGGCCTGTCCCCGACGGAGCTGTACCGGCGCACGGGTGTCCCTCAATCCACCTTGTCGCGGATTCTCGGCGGCAAGATCGTCGACCCTTCCGACAAGCACGTGTCGAAGATCGCCGACTATTTCGGTGTGAGCACCGAGCAGTTGCGCGGCCGTGCCGAGCTTGGCGAGTCGCGCGAAACCGCGTTGCCGGCCCATGGTCATGCGGACCTCAGCGACATCAGCCTGTGGGACGATGAAACCCCCGTCGAGGATGACGAGGTGTCGGTACCTTTCCTTCGCGAGGTCGAATTGGCAGCAGGATCAGGAAGATTCGTCATCGAAGAGAGCGAGCGGGCGCGGCTGCGTTTCGGTAAGCGCAGCTTGCGCCACAATGGCGTGCAGTTCGACCAGGCCAAGTGCGTGACCGTGCGTGGCAATAGCATGCTGCCGGTGCTGCGCGATGGTGCGACGGTTGGCGTGAACACCGGCAAATGCTCGATCGGCGACATCATCGATGGCGACCTCTACGCCATCAACCATAACGGCCAGCTGCGGGTGAAGCAGGTCTATCGCCTGCCTACTGGCATCCGCCTGCGCAGTTTCAACCGCGATGAACACCCCGACGAGGACTACAGCTTCCAGCAGATGCAGGACGAGCAGATCAGCCTGCTTGGGCATGTGTTCTGGTGGGGCATGTACGCTCGCTGACTAGCCCGCTCCCAAGAAACCCGCTTCGGCGGGTTTTTTTTCGTCTGCAGAAAATCCCTACACGTCAGGCCGTGCATGGCCTGCATGCATTTAAGCAAAATCCAATGCATGGAAATTTGAAGAAATGCATTGACTGCATATGCATGAATGCATAGCCTGTGTCTCAAGCCGGACAGAAACCGGTTGTTACACAGGCAGCGATGGACAGGCCTCAACTGTCCAGAGGGTTGGCAACTGGCCCGGGTGTGCAGCGTAAAGCACCACGAACAGTTATCCGGCGGGCAGGCGGCCGCGGTCGGAGTCACCAATTTGAAGCGGAACCGCGCGGCGTCACCAGTCGTGGCCGGCAGTTCGACAACGCATTACTGAAGAGCCTGGCGAGCCGGGCTTTTTGGAATGCGGAGGCTTTTGAAATATGCAGAGTACCCACAACCCGCCTGTTGGCCCCGCCAACAGGCATTACACAGGAGACAGGACAGTGACGAACGAGCAACAAGCGTTGCTGGAGATGCCGCTCTGGCTGGTGATCGTCCTGGCATTGCTGGGCGGCCTGAGCGGCGAGATGTGGCGGGCTGACAAAGCCGGTGCCACGGGCTGGTCGCTGCTGCGACGGCTGGCGCTGCGCTCCGGGGCCTGCATGGTCTGCGGCGTGTCGACGGTGATGCTGCTGTATGCCGGTGGCCTGTCGATCTGGGCGGCCAGTGCATTGGGCTGCATGACCGCGGTTGGCGGCGCCGATGTCGCCATGCGCCTTTACGAACGCTGGGCGATCCGGCGCCTGGGCTTGCGCGACAGCACCCAGGCCGACGAGCGATAAGGAGAATATGCATGAGCGAACTGGCCACTTTGCATGCGGCTGTGACCGCAACCATTCGTGAGGCAATGCCGGAACTGGCATCGGTCGATGCCTATACCGCTGTAGGAAATGCCCCGGAACGACCGGCACTGCGCCATGGCATCGTGCAAATGACGGCAGATGCAGCACCGCGCGATGGCCGCTCGGTGTTGATTGCCACCTTCGAGGCGGACATCACCGCCGACAGCGCCAACCCCGAAGCGCGGTTGCAGGGCAGCTTGCTTGCCGCACAACTGATGGACCTGCTGCGTCAGCAGCATTGGGCACTGGACTTCGTCGAGGCCAGCCGCAACGTGCAGGCGCAGTTCGAGGGCAGCGCCTGGACCGTGCGTTGGGATCAGCCGGTACTACTTGGCGAGGCGCGCTGGAACTGGCCGGACCAGCCACCCGGTAGGCTGATGCTGGGATTCGCCCCCGATATCGGCTTGGGTAATGAGGCGCAGTACATCGCCCCCGAGGACCTGTCATGAGCTACGTCAACGCCATGCATGACCGCATGCTGGCGTGCCTGGTCATTCCCTGCCGGGTGGTGGCGGTGGACCTTGCCGCCGCCCGGGTGCGGGTGTCAGACGGTAGCGGCTGGACCAGCGCCTGGCTGCGCTGGCACGCCCAGGCTGCTGGCCAGGCGCGGCACTGGCGAGCCCCCGGCCTGGGCGAGCAGGGCGTGCTGCTCAGCCCCAGCGGCGAGCCGGCCCAGGGCACCTTCCTGCCCGGGCTGTATGGCAATGCCGGCAGCGCGCCGGACACCCGCGAGCATGTCGAAGTCTGGCGTTTCGCCGACGGTGGTTCGCTCAGCTACGACTGGCAGGCCAGCCACTACGACATCGAGCTGCCTGGCGGCAGCGCGACCATCAAGGTCGGCGCCAGCACCGTGCAGGTCAGCGAGGCGCTGATCAGCCTGCAAGCGGCGGCGATCAACCTCACTGGCAAGGTCACGGTCGACGGCCCACTGCAGGTCAGCGGCGACATCAACGGCGGTGGGCGGATCATCGATACCGCCGGCAACACGGCCAATCACAAACACTGAATCAAGCCCGCCCATGCGGGCTTTTTCATATCAGGAGAATGCCATGCATACCCATGAGCAGGGCGGTGCACCATGATCGGCATGGACCGCCGCAGCGGCCAGCCGCTGGCCGGCATCGATCATTTGCGCCAGTCCATCGAGGACATCCTCTCCACGCCGCTGGGCAGCCGGCGCATGCGTCCGGAATACGGCAGCCAGTTGCGGCGCTTCGTCGACCTGCCGGTCAATGAGGGCTGGAAGAGTGCTGTGCAGGCCGAAGTGGCCCGCGCACTGGGCCGTTGGGAGCCACGTTTGCAACTGGAGCGGGTCAAGGTCGTCGCCGTGCTCGACGGTCAGGTCAGCCTGGCCTTGAGTGGCCGCTACCTGGGCGACGAAGCCATGGTGGAGGTGAGCGTATGAGCCAGGTCGACCTGTCGAAACTGCCAGCACCACAGCTGCTGGAAGACCTCGACTTCGAAACCCTCTACCAGGCCGATCTGGACACCTTCCGCGAATACCTGGGCAACGACTGGACCGCCAACCTGGAGAGCGATCCGGTCACCAAGCTGCTTGAGGTCGGCGCCTACCGCAAGCTGCTCAACCGGGCCCGCATCAACGACGCCGCCAAGGCGTTACTGTTGGCCTACGCCCAGGGCAGTGACCTGGACCAGCTGGCGGCCAACGTCAGCCTGCAGCGCCTGGTGATCCAGGCCGAGGACCTGGCCAGCGTCCCGCCCGTCGAGGCCTTGCTGAGTCGGACGATGCCCTGCGCGAGCGGGTGCAACTGGTCTACGAAGGCCTGACCACCGCAGGCCCACGCAACAGCTACATCCTGCATGCCCGCAACGCTTCGGGGCAGGTGGCTGACGCCACCGCCGAAAGCCCGTCGCCGGCCGTGGTGGATGTCACCGTGCTGAGCCTGGAGGGCAATGGCGTGGCCAGCGCAGAGCTGCTGGCGCAGGTGGCGGCCTACCTCAATGACGATGACGTTCGGCCCGTCGCCGACCGGGTCAATGTGCGCAGTGCCGAGGTGTTGCCGTATCACATCGATGCCGTGCTGTACCTGGCTGACAGTGGTCCTGAGTACGAGGCGATCCTTGCCGAGTGCCAGCGCCGTCTCGAAGCCGGGATCAACCCGAGAAGGCGCTTGGGCGTGGAAGTGGCCCGCTCAGGCATCGATGCCCTGCTGCATATCGACGGTATCAGCCGGGTGGAGTTGAACGGCTGGGCCGATATCCGCCCGAGCAAATCCCAGGCCGCCTGGTGCACGGGCTTCACGCTCAAGCGGGGTGGCTGACATGCAGACCCTGTTGCCGCTCAACCGCACAGCGCTGGAGCGGGCCATCGAAGTGGCGGCCGATGAGGACCTGAAGGTCAGCCTGCGCCTGCTCTACAGCCCGGACAGCTGCCCCGGGCACCTGCTTTATCACCTGGCCTGGGCCTGGTCGGTAGACCGCTGGGAAGACAGCTGGAGCGACGAGATCAAGCGCTCGGTGATCCGCTCGGCGTTCTTCGTCCACGCCCACAAAGGCACCCTCGGTGCGCTCAGGCGGGTGGTCGAGCCGTTCGGCTACCTGATCGAGGTACAGGAGTGGTGGCAAGCCACGCCGCCCGCGCTGGCGGGCACCTTCGCACTGAAGATCGGCGTTTCTGATGCGGGAATCAGCGAAAGCACCTACAAGGAACTGTCATCGCTGATCGATGACGCCCGGCCAGTCAGCCGCCACCTGACCGGCCTGGTGATCAGCCTTGAAAGCCGAGGTGCCATTCATGTCGGCTGCGCGATCCAGGACGGCGACGAACTGGACATCTACCCGCTGACGCCACGTGACATCGAGGTCATTGGCGTCGTAGGTCGGGGTGGCCGCGAACATACAATCGATACCTTGGACATTGCACATGGTTGACCAGACTTCTCAGTTCTACGCCATCCTCACCAATGTGGGCGCGGCGAAACAGGCCAATGCCGATGCCTTGGGCATTGCCTGGAAAATCACCCAGATGGGTGTCGGCGACGCCAACGGCTCCGACCCGAGCCCGAATGCCTCGCAGAAAGCGTTGATCAGCGAATGGCGCAGGGCACCGCTCAATCAATTGAAGGTCGATGACAAAGATACTTCGATCATCGTTGCCGAGCAGGTCATCCCGGCGGATGTCGGAGGCAAGTGGATCCGGGAAATCGGGCTCTACGACGCCGATGGTGACCTGATCGCAGTGGCCAATTGTGCGCCTACCTACAAACCACTGCTCAGCCAAGGCTCGGGTCGCACTCAGGTCGTACGCATGAACCTGGTGGTCTCCAGTACCAGTAACGTGCAGTTGAAAATCGACCCGGCAGTGGTCCTGGCCACTCGCGAATGGGTGACTGAAGAGCTGGCTCGCCAGGACTTCAAGCATTCGGTGGTTGTGGCAACCACGGCAAACATTGCGTTGAGCGGCTTGCAGGCGGTGGACGGCGTGACATTGCTGGCCGGCAACCGGGTCCTGGTGAAGAACCAGACGGCGGCCAAGGACAATGGCCTGTACGTCGCCGGTAGCGGTGACTGGACTCGCGCCTCGGATGCCGACACCAGCGCCAAGGTTACGCCGGGTTTGCTGGTACTGGTCGAGAAGGGCACGACCAATGGTGATAGCGCCTGGCAACTGGTCACCGACCCGCTCATCAGCCTGGGCGTATCGGGGCTGGCATTCGAAATGGCGTTTGGCCGCAGTGGTGTAGCGGCAGGCACCTATCGTAGCGTGACGGTCGACAAGTATGGGCGCGTAACGGCAGCCAGCAATCCGACCACGGTGGCGGGCTACGGCCTCACCGACGTGTACACCAAGGCTGCTGTCGACAGTGCATTGGCCCTCAAGGCACCCTTGGCCAGCCCTGTTTTCACCGGTTTGCCACAGTGCCCGACATTACCCCTTTCGGACAATAGCCTTGGACTGGTGAATACCAAGCATTTGCGCGACTCCTTGGGGGCGTTCGGTCTTGGGACTGCCTTTACCGGTACCATCCCGGCCACTGCCGAAGAGTTGAACTCACAGCCTTCTGGCAACTACTACTATCCGACAGCCACGTCGCCCTATCCAACTTACGCCTTTGTGCAGCGCCTTACCTACTCGAACAACCGAGGGTTCGAGATGGCCAATATCCCCTACACCGATCGGTTGTTCTTGCGATCAAGCAACAACGACGGCAGCTGGCGCGCACCTGTCGAGTTCGCACCACTCGGTAGCCCGGCCTTCGCAGGTGTGCCGACTGCTCCTACGGCGGCACTCGGCACTGGCAGTACTCAGTTGGCAAACACCGCTTTCGTTCGCAGTACCCTGGCGCAATACGGGATTGGCACCGCCGATATGCCGGACCTTTTGAACAAGGATCTCAATACCGTCTACGAAGGTGGTTTGTATTACGTCGGTACGGGGTGCACGCATCTACCTCCAAAAGCCACGGCTGGCTATCTGCAGGTGTGGGGCAATGCGTCGAATCACGGTGTGCAGAAGATGATTGTCGTCGGCGGTAACGAATGGAGCCGTACGGCCGTTGCGGGTGTCTGGAGCGACTGGAGTACGCTGGAGGGGGTGCCTCCAGGAGAGGTGACTTTCTTCGCCTGTGCTGCAGTGCCACGTGGTTATCTCAAGGCAAATGGCGCGGCAGTCAGCCGGGCCGAATACCCGGGGCTGTTCGCTGCCATCGGAACCACCTACGGGGTGGGCAACGGTACAACCACCTTCAACGTGCCGGACCTTCGAGGCGATTTCATCCGTGCGCTGGATGAAGGCCGAGGCGCGGACCTCAATCGCACGCTCGGGTCGTGGCAGGATCACCAGAACGCGAGCCATACCCATGCTGCAACCATTGCCACGGCGGGGGCGCATGTTCACTCGGTCAGCGGCACGGCTGCGGCAGCCGGCCAGCACACCCACGGTGCTCCACGTGCGCAGAACAACAACGTCGGTGGCGGCTCACCGAACTTCACTACTGCAAACCTGCAGAACGGCGACACGGCGCAGACCTATGCAGCCGGCCAGCACACTCACGACATCAGCGCGACGGCATGGACTGCCGGCGATCACACCCATGCCGCCACCGTGCTTGCCAGCGGTGGCAGCGAGTCGCGACCACGCAACGTTGCGTTGATTGCCTATATCAAGTACTGACGAGGCCACCATGGACGCCCCAACGATCTACCACGCGGACCCTTTCAACTGGCAATTCTGCGGGACCGGTACTGCCGACCCTGACCCGGTCGTGCTGGGCAACTGGCTGGTGCCGGCCCGCGCGTATCTTGATGCCCCTCCGCAGGCAGAAAAAGGCTATGCGGTCGTCCGCAATGGCGACCAGAGCGCATGGGAACTGGTCGAGGACCACCGCGGCGAGTTATTCAGCACGGTCACCGGCGAACCGCTGCTCTTCTTGCAGCTCGGGCCCTTGCCCGTCGGGCTGGCTCATGAGCCTCGCCCAGGGCCTTATCACCACTGGGACGGGCAGGCTTGGGTACTCGATAGCGCGGCTCAGCAGTTGGGCCTGCGCCAGGAAGCCTTGATCCAGCGCGACGAACGCCTGGTGCTCGCCAGTATGCGCATTGCGCCGCTGCAGGATGCCATCGACCTGGATCGAGCCACCGAATCGGAGCTTTCGCAGCTGCAGGCCTGGAAAACCTATCGGATCGAGCTCGGACGCATCGAGCAACAAACCGGTTTCCCAACCGACGTCGAATGGCCGCCGAGCCCTGAAGACGATCACTTACTCCCCTGACGCCCCGCACTGCCGGGGCGTTTTCTTTTCTGCTGTATCACTTTGGCCCCGTGTGACGGGGCTTCTTGTATCTGGAGATTTTATGAGCGGATTCTTCCACGGCGTCACCGTCACAAACGTTGACACCGGCGCACGCAGCATCGCGCTGCCTTCTTCCTCGATCATCGGCCTCATTGACACCTTCACCGAAGGTGCTGGCGCCACCGCCAAGGCCAACGACCTGGTACTGATCACCAGCGAACGTGAAGCCGTCGCCGCCTTCGGCGAGAACGCGGCGATCACCAAGGCCTGCCGCGCCATCTTTACCCGTGCCAAGGCAGTCATCGTCGCCTGTGGCGTGGCCAAGCTGGACGATGCCGCCGAGCAGACCGCCGCGATCATCGGCAGCGTTCAAGCCGACGGCAAGCGCACCGGCCTGCAGGCGCTGCTCGACGGCAAGAGCCGTTTCAACGCCCAGCCACGCCTGCTGGCAGCCCCGCGCCACAGCGCCTCCCAGGCGGTCGGCACTGCACTGGTGGCCCTGGCCGACAAGCTGCGCGCTATCGCCATCATCGACGGCCCGAACACCACAGACGAGGCGGCCATCGACTACGCGAAAAACTTCGGCGCCAAGCGCGCCTTCCTGGTCGACCCGGGCGTGCAGTATTTCGACAGCGGCGAGGAAGCCACCGTCGATGCGCCGGGCTCGGCCTGGGTCGCCGGCCTGTTCGCCTGGACCGACAGCGAATACGGCTTCTGGGCCTCGCCGTCGAACAAGGAGTTCGTCGGCATCACCGGCACCACCCGCCCGGTGGAGTTCCTCGATGGCGACGACAGCTGCCGCGCCAACCTGCTGAACAACGCCAACATCGCCACCATCATCCGCGACGACGGCTTCCGCCTGTGGGGCAACCGCACCCTGTCCAGCGACCCGAAATGGGCCTTCGTCACCCGTGTGCGGACCATGGACATCGTCATGGACGCGATCCTCTACGGCCACAAATGGGCCGTCGACCGCGCCATCACCGCCACCTACGTCAAGGACGTCACCGAGGGCCTGCAGGCCTTCATGCGCGACCTGAAGAACCAGGGCGCGATCATCAACTTCGAGGTCTTCGCCGACCCGGAGCTGAACACCGCCAGCGCGCTTGAGCAGGGCAAGGTGTACTGGAACATCCGCTTCACCGACGTGCCGCCTGCCGAAAACCCCAATTTCCGCGTTGAAGTCACTAACCAGTGGCTGACCGAAGTCCTCGATTCCGCTGCTTAAGGAGCACACTTACATGGCAATGATTCCCGAAACCCTGGCCAACCTGAACCTGTTCGTCGATGGTGTCAGCTTCCAGGGTGATGTACCCAACCTGACCCTGCCCAAACTCACCCTGAAGATGGAAGAGCACCGCCCCGGCGGCATGGACATGCCGGTCGAGATGGACCTGGGCATGGAGAAACAGGAAGCGGCCTTCACCACCACCGGCGTGCGCCGTGAAGCGCTGAAATTCTTCGGCCTGGCCGATGGCAGCGGCTTCAACGGTACCTTCCGCGGCGCCTTCAAGGGCCTCAAGGGCAAAATCACCCCGGTGGTGGTGACCCTGCGCGGCACTCTGAAGGAAATCGACATGGGCGACTGGAAATCCGGCGACAAGGCCGAGATCAAGCACAGCGTCGGCCTGAGCTACTACAAGCTGGAAGTCGATGGCCGCCTGCTCTACGAGATCGACGCGCTGGGCATGAAGCGCGTGATCGATGGCGTTGATCAGCTGGCGGCCCAGCGCGCCGCGCTCGGCTTGTAAGGGGGCGACCATGGCTCAAGCGAAAAAGCAGCCACAGTGGCTGACCCTGAGTGCCGACCGCGTCAGCGTACGCCTGTCGCGCCCCAGCGAAGCCAATGGCGTGCAGGTCGACAGCCTGTCGCTGCGCGCACCGACCGTGCGCGATATCCGCAATGCCCAGGCCGGTGGCGGCGTCGACGACGAGCAGCGCGAGCTGAACCTGTTCGCGTCGCTGGCCGAGGTCGGCATCAAGGACCTTGAAGGCCTTGCCCTGAAGGACTATAGCCGCTTGCAAAGCGGCTATTTTCGCCTGGTGCAGGACGACGAACTTTGACCCGGCCCGGCAGAAGGCCGCCGCCAGGCGGCTGGCCAAGGAGCTGAACTTTTCCGCGAGCGAAATCATGACCATGTCGTATGGCGACATGGTCTGGTGGCTCGCACCGTGACAAGGAGGAACCTATGGCGAACACACAGGTGTTCACCCTCGGGCTCGGCGTCACCGTCATCAACCCCTTGGGGCAGGCCATCGACCTGCTGCGCCGGGATGTCGAACGCCTGCGCAGGCAGGCCGGTGGCACCCGGCTCCGCCGGCTCATCGGCGAGGTAATCCGCCTGGGGTTGGAGCTCGGCAAGGTACGCCAGGTCGAACGCCAGCTGGCGCTGGACCAGCAACAGCAACATGACGATCAGATCGCCCGGCTGGGCGATGAGATCGAGGCCGTCGAGCGTTTGCGTCAGCATTACCTGATGCTGGACCGGGTGATTGCCGGGTTGGCGCGGTTGAAGCCGTTGCCTGGCCAGATGACGGTCAATGTCTTTCAGCAATGGCACGCTGTCTTGCAAGGGCAGGTAGCCCCCGCAGCGGGCAAGGTGAAAGCACCTGCACAGGAGCCCAAACCGGATGCTGGTGGCGCCTCGCTTACCCTTGGCAAAGGCCTTGCAATAACCGCCGGAGGCCTCGGTGCTCTGGGACTTGGAACAGCATACGTTCGCGCCTACCGCAAACAGTCGCCGGAAAAACAGCGAGCGATACGCGAACGTGGCTTGACGGAGTGGCGGGAAAACCGTGCCCAGGCTTTGGCCAAGGTCGCCAAGGCCGTGATCACTGGCGAGGATGGTGAAGAAATGGCACGCGGCACCGGCGCTGCGCTCGGCGACCTCGGTGGCCGTGCGCTGGGTGCTATGGGAGCCATGCTTTTCAGAGGCAAAGGTAAAGCGCTCGGCAAGGCCATCGGCACGGGTAAAAGTGCGGCTGCGGTTAAACCCCGACGCACAAGAAAAAGCCAACGCAAAGCCAACGCCAAGGAACAGCGAGAAGCCGCCAAGCAGCAGGCAGTGCAAGAGGCTGAAGAGAAAAAGCAGGACGAGGCCGCACAAAAGCGCTGGGCCGAAGCTGGCGGCCTGATTGGCGAGGCTGTGGGAGACAGGGCCGGTGGTGGGTTGTTCAACCTGCTCACGGAAGATGAAGACCCCGCGGCTTCTGGCAGCGAGGCGTCTTCGTTGACCGAGGGTCAATCTGAATCCCAGGTTGCACTGGCCTTTTCTCTGAGCAGTGCAGGAAAGCAGCTGTCGTCGGTTGGGAAATTCTTCAAACGCGTTCCGGTGGCTGCGGTGCTGGACACCTCATCGCAGGTGCTCGACACCTACCAGAGTGATGCCACGCCTGCAGAAAAACTGGAAGGTTATGGCCAGACCGTCGGCGGATTGGGCGGCACCTTGGCGGGATCTTCGGCTGGGTGGCTGGGTGGTGCTGCAGCCGGCGCCATGATCGGCTCGGTGGTGCCAGGCATAGGGACCGTGATCGGTGCCGCCGTCGGTGGTGCGCTGGGTAGTCTGGGCGGTGGGATATTCGGCGGTATGGCGGGTGAATTCGCAGGCGGCTGGCTCGGCAAAACCGTGGCCTCCGTCACCGGTAACGATGCGCCAGGCGCAAGGCCAGACGCTGTGAACTCTCCCGCCCAGGCAGCCCCTACTCAGGAGAGCGCTGGGTCACCTGCGACCTCCACACAGCAGTCACCGGCTACGGTGTCACCCACCATCAACCAGCAATTCACCTTCACCGCCAACATGCCGGTGACCTTCAACAACAGCCTCGACGACCCGACCACCCTGCAACAACTGGAAGCCATCGCCCGGCGCATGCTCGAAGACCTGATGCGTCAGGCGCGTTCAGTGCAGATGGCCGATCAACCCCAACCCTGAGGAGGACCCATGACCTACCTGGAACAGTTGCAAGGCGGCTTGCATGCACTGGTCAAGGCGGGCGAGGAGGGGCGTCGGCGTGCCGACGCCATGCTCGACCCGATGCAGCAGGCGGTCGGCCACGCCAAGGAGGCGGCCGCCGAACTCGAAGCCCTGCCATGGATCGGCAAGGAAATCGGTAAGCGCCTGCAACGCACGATGCGCGCCATCGACTCGGCCAAGCAGCGCGTCGACAAGGTGATCGCCAAGTACGACCAGACCCTGGCGGTGGTACGCAAGGTGCGTGACCAGGTCGATGCCTTTGCCGAGCACCTGGGCAAGGCCGGCGCGGCCATCCGCCGGGTGATCGGCGATGTGAAGGCGGTGGCCAAGGGCGTGCTGTCGACTTTCGGCTTCGCACCCGAGGCCACGCCGGCGGCCGAGGCGATCAAGCCGTTCCCGCACCTGCTGGTGCTGCAGCCCTTGAAAGCCAACGCCGCGCCTTACTACTTCAACCTCGACACCGCCGCCTTCGACCAGTTGCGCCGGCAGACGCGTTTTCGCTGGGCGGGGCAGGAGCGCCTGAGCCGGGAAAACGCCCAGCAGGCCGTCAGCCTGGGTGAAGAAACCATCAGCATCCACGGCGCGATATTCCCCGGTTTCAAAGGTGGCCTCGGGCAGTTGCAGGCCCTGCGCGGCATTGGCCGCCAGCTGCTGCCGCTGTCGCTGACCACCGGTTACGGCGAAGTGCTCGGTACCTGGTGCCTGACCAGCATCGAGGAAGACCAGGGCGCCTTGCTGGCCGGTGGCATTCCCCGCAAACAAGGCTTCTCACTGGAGTTCGTCAGCTATGGACAAGACCTGCAAAACGTCTGAGGGCGATGTGCTCGACACCCTCTGCCACCATTATTACGGGCACCTCGACGGCAGTGTCGAGGCGGTGCTGCAAGCCAACCAGGGGCTGGCCGACGAGGCCCAGCCGTTTCGCAGCGGGGTGATGATTCGTTTGCCGATGTTGGCGCTGGCGCAGGCCAACGTCGTGCAGCTGTGGGACTGATGCCATGCAACCGCAATTTCGCATTCAGGCCGACGGCAAGGACATCACTGCGCTGATCAACGACCGGCTGTTGCTGCTGCGCACCACCGACAAGCCGGGCATGGAGTCGGACGACTTCGAACTGCGCATCGACGCCCGTGACGGCGCCTTGGCGCTGCCCGCGCGCGGTGCGCTGATCGAGGTGCATCTGGGGTATGCCGGCCAGCCGTTGACCCGGCTGGGGCGATACACCGTTGATGAGATCGAATTGTCCGGCCCGCCCGACACCCTGGTGATCCGTGGCAAGGCCAGCGACCTGCGCGGCAAGGGCCGGACAATCCGCAGCGGCAGCTGGGAGGCCGTGCCGCTGCAGCGCATCGTCGCCGAAATCGGCGCACGCAATGGCTGGCAGGCGATCTGCCCGGTGCTCACCCAGGTGCCGAGGGTCGATCAGTACAACGAATCGGATTTCAACTTCATCACCCGCCTGGCCCTGCAGTACGACAGCACCGCCAAGCTCGCCAACGGCCAACTGCTGGTGCTGCCGCGCCAAGGCGGGCAGAGCGCCAGCGGCAAACCCCTGGGCGTGGTCGCTATTGCCCGTAGCGACGTGAGCCAGTGGTATTTCCGCCTGGACGACAAATCCGCGCGCAAGGCGGTGCGTACCCGTCACCAGGATAGTGCCAGCGGTGAGTTGTTGACGGTCGAGCTGGCCAATGACGGCGCTGCGGACGGCCAGCGGCCGGTGCACACCGACCGTCACCTGTACCCCAACCGCACCGCCGCCGAGCAGGCGGCCAAGGCGCGGCTGGCCAGCTTCAACCGCAGCACCGCCCATGTGCGCCTCGACCTGCCAGGGCGCACCGACCTGTTCGCCGAGCGCAGCATCGACCTGCAAGGTTTTGTCGATGGCCTTGACGGGCAATACCAGATCGACTCGGTGGAGCAGGTGTTCACCGGCTCGGGCTGGCGCACCACGGTGCAGGGCAATGGCGGCAAGACGGGCAAGGTCCAGGCCAAGGGCGCAGCGCCCCGCCGTCAGGCCGCGATCAAGGCTTGAGGACGATACAGGGAAGGAGTGACAGACATGCTCACTGAAACGCAATTGCTACAGATTTTGCCGAACTCCCGCCCTGTTGCGGGCGTTTTTCTTTCGGCACTGAACGTTACCCTGCCGCGCTGGGAAATCGACAACCCCAAGCGTGTGGCGGCGTTCATTGCCCAGGTCGGCCATGAGTCCGGCCAGTTCCGCTATGTGAAGGAGCTGGGCAACGACCGCTACCTGGCGCGCTATGACACCGGCAGCCTGGCCTTGCGCCTGGGCAACACGCCGCAGGCCGATGGCGATGGTCAGTTGTACTGCGGGCGCGGCCTGATCCAGGTCACCGGGCGCAACAACTATCAGGCCTGCAGCCGTGCGCTGTTCGGCGACGAGCGCCTGCTGGCGCAACCGCAGTTGCTCGAACAGCCGCGTTGGGCCTGCGAGTCGGCGGCGTGGTTCTGGCATTCGCGTGGGCTCAATGCCCTGGCTGACCGCGGTGAGTTCAACCGCATCACGCGTCATATCAATGGTGGGCTCAACGGGCTGGAAGATCGTCTCAAGCTCTGGGCGCGGGCGCGCGAGGTGTTGTGTTGAGCCGCTTGCAACTGGGCCTTGGCGCACTGCTGCTGTTGCTGTCCGCCGCGCTGGCCTGGCAGGTTCAGGGCTGGCGCTATGGGCGGCAACTGGCGCAGCAGGCGCAAGCCCAGGCCGATGCCGAGGCTGCCCGGCTGCTCGCCGAGCGCGGTCAGCGCCAAGCACTTGAGCAGCGCCTGGATGAAAGTGAAACCCGTCATTTCAAGGAACTTGCTGATGCGCAACAGTCTCAGGCCCGCCTGCGTGATCGCCTTGCTACTGCCGATCTGCGCTTGTCGGTCCTGGTCGAGCGGGGCGCCGTCTGTAACGCAGTGCCTGCCGCCTCCGGCACCGGCGGCGTGGATCATGCAACCGTACGCGCCGGACTTGAGCCGGCGCATGCTCGACGAATTATCGCCATCACCGATGAAGGGGACCGGGGGTTGATGGCGTTGCGGGCTTGTCAGGATTATGTGCGCGCCTTGCGGCCTTGATCCCTTGTCTGGCGGTGTCAGGGTGGTAGGGTAATGCGCAATCTTGAAGGAGCTTGTCATGGACCCGATCACCGTTCTCGCCACCCGCCTTGGCGAACACCTGCGCCGTTTCAGCGCGCAAGTGACCACCGCCGAATCCTGCACTGGCGGTGGTATCGCCGAGGCCATCACCCGGGTGCCCGGCAGCTCGGCCTGGTTCGAGGCGGGTTACGTAACCTATTCCAATGCCCAGAAAACCCGTCAGCTGAACGTGCCCGAGGCGCTGTTCGCCGAGGTTGGCGCGGTTAGCCAGGAGGTGGTGGAGGCCATGGCCCGTGGCGCCCAGGCCGCCAGCGGTGCACGCTTTGCCGTGGCCGTCAGTGGCGTGGCCGGGCCCGACGGTGGTTCGCCGGCAAAGCCGGTGGGGACCGTTTGGCTGGCCTGGGCCGATGGCGAGCAGGTAACCAGCGAACGCCGGCACTTCGACGGTGACCGCGAAGCCGTGCGCCGACAAACGGTGATCGCCGCGTTAGACGGCTTGTTACAGCTTGGTGCCGAGTAAATCGACAACAGGGGTTTGCTCGCGCGCTTGCCTGTGGAATAATACTGGCTACTTATACAGGTATTCCGGCCGTCAGGGCCAAGTCGAACACGTGAGGATTTCAATGGACGACAACAAGAAGCGCGCCTTGGCTGCGGCCCTGGGTCAAATCGAACGCCAATTCGGCAAAGGCGCGGTCATGCGCATGGGCGACCACGAGCGCCAGGGCATCCCGGCCATATCCACTGGCTCCCTGGGCCTGGACATCGCGCTCGGCATCGGCGGTCTGCCAAAAGGCCGTATCGTCGAAATCTACGGCCCGGAATCCTCGGGTAAAACCACGCTGACCCTGTCGGTCATCGCCGAAGCTCAGAAGAACGGTGCAACGTGCGCCTTCGTCGACGCCGAACACGCCCTCGACCCTGAATACGCCGGCAAGCTGGGCGTCAACGTCGACGATCTGCTGGTCTCGCAGCCGGACACCGGCGAACAGGCCCTGGAAATCACCGACATGCTGGTGCGCTCCAACGCTGTTGACGTGATCATCGTCGACTCCGTGGCTGCGCTGGTGCCGAAGGCCGAGATCGAAGGCGAAATGGGCGACATGCACGTTGGCCTGCAGGCCCGTCTGATGTCCCAGGCGCTGCGCAAGATCACCGGTAACATCAAGAACGCCAACTGCCTGGTCATCTTCATCAACCAGATCCGCATGAAGATCGGCGTGATGTTCGGTAGCCCGGAAACCACCACCGGTGGTAATGCCCTGAAGTTCTACGCCTCGGTGCGCCTGGACATCCGCCGTACTGGCGCGGTCAAGGAAGGCGACGAAGTGGTCGGCAGCGAAACCCGCGTCAAGATCGTCAAGAACAAGGTCTCGCCTCCGTTCCGTCAGGCTGAGTTCCAGATCCTTTACGGCAAGGGTATCTACCGCAACGGCGAAATCATCGACCTGGGTGTTTCTCAAGGCCTGGTAGAGAAGTCCGGTGCCTGGTACGCCTACCAAGGCAACAAGATCGGTCAGGGCAAGGCCAACGCGGCCAAGTACCTGGCAGAGAACCCGGCCATTGGTGCCGAGATCGAGAAGCAGATTCGCGAGAAGCTGCTCAAGGCCGGTGCTGTTGCCGAAGCTGGCAAGGCTGCTGCCGCTGAAGCTGATGCCGACGACATGGCTGACGCCGACGCCGGTTATTGATAGCAGCTGGTATGTCCGCCGTACTCGACACCCCCGTCGCCGTCAGGCGGACAGCCATGGACCTGCTCGCGCGCCGCGAGCATGGTCGCGTCGAGCTGACGCGCAAGTTGCGTCAGCGCGGTGCCCCGGATGAACTGATTGAGCCAGCGCTCGATCGGCTTGCTGAAGAAGGGCTGCTTAGCGAAGCCCGTTATCTCGAGAGTTTCATCCGATACCGTTCTGGCTCCGGCTATGGTCCTGCGCGTATTCGCGAGGAGCTTGGCCAGCGCGGGCTGAATCGAAGTGATATCGAGCAGGCCCTGCGTGACAGCGAAGTGGATTGGGCAGCGCTGCTGCAAGATACCTGGCAGCGCAAGTTCGCAGGGCTTCGCCCCCAGGACCCTCGAAGTCGCGCCCAGCAAACCCGGTTTCTTGCCTATCGCGGTTTCCCCATGGACATGATCGGTAGGTTGCTCAGCGGCCGGGATCTGGATGATTACTAGTCAAATGGCCTCATCGCTGGCGTGCCAGCGATGAGGCCATTTGCTTTATCACGAAAATTACCCTTCAGCTGACCTTCAACGCCTCCCGAGCCCGCTGGGTAGTATGCATTGGCTCCGGCTTGGCCCAGTTTTCCGGCACGTTGATGAAATCGACCAGTTCCCGCAGTCGCCCCTGGTCACGACCATTGAAGGCAAACGTCAGCCGCGTCAGATGGCTGAAGTTGCCCACTTCGTGTTCGGCACCGCTGTCGGCGTGTTGGTGATACCGGCCACTCAGGCGCAAGTCGGCAAACCCCTCCTGAATGTCATGCAGTGCGGCCTCGCTGAGCCGATGGTGCATGCGGATCACGAACTGGTTCTTCAGCCAGCGGCTGGAGTGGTAGTTGCTGTAGAACTGGTTGATTTCCTCGACGGCCTCATCGGCGCTGTGCACCAGGCGCAGCAGCTTCAAGTCACTGGGCAGGATGTAGCGGTTTTCTTCGAGCTGGCGGCTGATGAACGCCAGGCAGTCGCGCCAGAACGTGCCACCCGGTGAGTCCAGCAGTACCACCGGTACCAGTGGGCTCTTGCCGGTCTGGATCAGCGTCAACACTTCAAGTGCTTCATCCAGGGTGCCAAAGCCGCCGGGGCAGAGCACCAGTGCATCGGCTTCCTTGACGAAGAACAGCTTGCGAATGAAGAAGAAGTGGAACGGCAGCAGCTTGTCGGTGCCATCCACCGTGGCATTGGCATGCTGCTCAAAGGGGAGGGTGATGTTGAAACCCAGGCTATGGTCACTGCCAGCGCCTTCGTGGGCCGCCGCCATGATGCCGCCGCCAGCGCCGGTAATGACCATCAGTTCGGAGCGGGCGAGGGTCGCCCCCAGCTCACGGGCCAGGGCGTACATCGGGTGTTCCACGGGGGTGCGTGCCGAGCCGAACACGGTGACCTTGCGTCGCCCCCGGTAGCGCTGGAGCATGCGGAACGAGTGGTCCAGTTCGCGCAAGGCCTGCAAGGTGATCTTGGCGCTCCAGCGGTCGCTGTCGTCGTGGGCCATGCGCAAGACCGTGAGCATCATGTCGCGATATAGCGGCAGGTTGGGGCTGTCCGGCGCGACCAGTTGCAGTTGCTGGTCGATCTTGCTCAGGTCGATGCCGTGGTCCCTGAAGTGATTGAACAAGTGTTCATTCGATTGGTAAGGCATTCAACGTCTCCTTCTGCAGCAAAACCTCTGACCGGGCCCATGCTGTGGTCCGGCCGCGACACTACGTGTGTCGCTGGCTGCCGTGACTCGAGTGTGCATCCCGAGCATTGCAGTAGCCCTTCAAGACCGTGGACAGGGGGGCAGTCCAGCTGGTTGTTTTTCGGGCCTTCGCTATCAATCTAGACCGTTGCGGCTGATCGTGCTGGCGCGAACACAGTGGCCACTCGTCGGCCTGCGACCAGCTCCGGCGAGGGTTTGGTTAACTGGAGAAGCGAAACGTGTCGATGCAGGAGGTGGCGGTATGCATCGCTTGGTCATCGAGGTAGACCGGCAGCTCTACCAGCAGCTGGAACATGCAGCCCAGGATCACCATGTGAGCCTGGAAACAGAGTGTCGTCGCAGGCTTGCAACGCTTGAGTGCCAGTCACGCTACCTGCAGGCACTGCTGGCAGATATGCGCGCCGACGAAGAGCCGCGGCGCGCCGAGGGAGAGCGGGTTACCTAGTCAGTTCTTCTTATTGCCAGCGGTGCAGCTGGCAGCATCGAAGGCCTGGTCCATGACCGGCTGGTTGGTCTTGTAGACGGTGAAGCGATAGACCATCACCGCACCTTTGGACATGAGGTTACGGAAACCACTGTTGCGGCACACGCTGTCGCCCAACTGGCTGCGGACTTGGGCCGGATTTTGTTGCATGCGTGCGGCATGCTCGGCACGGACGCTGAGGTGGTTGACCAGCGCCTTGCCTTCAACGGTGTAGCCCTGATCGAGAATGTCTTCGTTGATGGCGCGAGGGGTGCCGACACTGCTTTCCGTGGCGACCTTCTGCAGCAGCTTGTTGAGCTCGAACTCCTGCTTGGAGGCAGCCTGGGCTGCCAGTGGCAGGGTGAGCAGCAGGCTCAGGGTCGGGACGATAAGACGCAGCATGAATCTCTCCTGGTTCGATGACTGGCGCTTTGACATGCGCCGGCGGCGGGCGTTCCATGAAACCCGCTGCAGCGCAGGCAATTCATGGTGGCCAATTGCGCCGATTATAAGGGACCGGTTGCTTGTGCTGCACGGCCAAATGGCGCCTGCTCTGGTAGACTGGCGTTTTGCACCTTCCGAGTCTTTGCAGTGTCCAGTCACAACCCGTCCACAGGCTTGCCAGCATGAGCCACGCGGTAGCACGCCTGCGTGCCGAGCGCCTGGCACGCAGCATCAAGCCTTTTATTGCCCGTGGTTCACGCGCCGAGCGTTGCCCCGATTGCCGGGTGATCGCCACCCATTGCCTGTGTGCGTGGAAGCCCAAGGTGCAGGCCGATTCCGGCGTGTGCCTGATCATGCATGACACCGAGCCATTGAAGCCGACCAATACTGGCTGGCTGATCGCCGACCTGATCGAAGACACAAGCGCTTTTGGCTGGCTGCGCACCTCGGTGGACGAAGGCCTGCTGGCGTTGCTCGACGACCCGCAGTGGCAACCCTACATAGTTTTCCCCGGCGAATTCGTCGCCCAGGAGCGGGTGGTCAGCGAGGTCGTGCGCGAACCCGGCAAGCGCCCGTTGTTCATCCTGCTCGATGCCACCTGGACCGAAGCCCGCAAGATGTTCCGCAAGAGCCCGTATCTCGATCGCTTCCCGGTGCTGAGCCTGCAAGCCGAGCAGATGTCGCGCTATCGCCTGCGCCGGTCCAAGCGCGACGATCATTTCTGCACCGCCGAAGTCGCTGCCATGTGCCTGGACCTGGCGGGTGACAACCAGGCGTCCGAGGCGCTGGATGCTTACCTTGACGTGTTCAGCCTGCATTACCTCAGTGGCAAGCGTCGCCTGCCGCTGGATGATCAGGATGACACCCACCAGCGTTTGCATACCTTCCTATAGTCCAAGGGGCATAAGTCTCACTTTGGTTCATAATGACGGGGCTGGCAGCCAGGGTGGGCGAGGCGGCAGGGTAGTTGGCTTGACCACCTCCAGCCGTGCTCGGCATCCTTGGCGCCGATTCCCCGCCAGGCGCTTCACTACCCCGCATGCGCCTGGCACAGAACAGGATCCATAGATCGATGGCCACATACGAAATCCTGATAGCCGATGACCACCCGCTGTTTCGTAGCGCTCTGCGCCAGGCCGTTACCCTCGGCCTGGGCGCCGATGTGCGCCTGGTTGAAGTGGCGAGCATCGCCGAACTGGAAACCCGCCTGAGCGAAAAAGCCGACTGGGACCTGGTCCTGCTGGACCTGAACATGCCGGGAGCCTATGGCTTCTCCGGGCTGGTCCTGCTGCGCGGCCAGTACCCGCAGATTCCGGTGGTTATGGTCTCGGCGCAGGAAGAGGCCGCCGTGGTGGTCAAGTCCCGCGAGTTCGGTGCCAGCGGCTTCATTCCGAAGTCCAGCGGCCTTGAAGTCATTCAGGATGCCGTGAGAAAAGTGCTCGATGGCGATGTCTGGTGGCCACCGCAAGCCTTCGAGAAGGTCGATGTCTCGGCCGAGGCCAAGGCCGCCAGCGAAGGCCTGGCCAGCCTCACCCCACAGCAGTTCCGCGTGCTGACCATGGTCTGCGAAGGTTTGCTGAACAAACAGATCGCCTATGAACTGAGTGTGTCGGAAGCGACCATCAAGGCCCATGTAACCGCCATCTTCCGCAAGCTGGGCGTGCGCACCCGCACCCAGGCGGCGCTGTTGCTGCAACAACTTGAATCGGTTGCCAGCAGCTGACAACCCCTGGATTCACGCTTTTTTGACCCGTGCCGCACTAGTCTGCTGGCCTTTCTGTTGTGAAGTGACTCACATGACATCGCCATTCAAGGGCCAGACCGGCCTGAAACGCATCTTCAACGCCGCCGGCTATTCGCTGGACGGCCTGCGCGCCGCCTTCAAGGGCGAGGCCGCCTTCCGCCAGCTGGTACTGCTCAACGTGCTGCTGATCCCGATCGCCTTCTGGCTACCGGTCAGTCGTGCCGAGCGGGCGATCATGATCGCCGTGTGCCTGCTCGGCCTGATCGTCGAGCTGTTCAACTCGGCAGTGGAAGCCGCCATCGACCGCATCTCGCTGGAGCGCCACCCGTTGTCGAAGAACGCCAAGGACATGGGCAGCGCCGCGCAGCTGGTGGCGTTGAGCATGGTTGCGCTGGTGTGGGGTGTGATTCTGATTTAAGCGATCGGCGGCAAGACGATCTCGTCACTGCGGGTAAAGCCCGCAGTGAAGTTGCGGCACAGCTCCAGGAATTCACGCATCGCCGAGGTCTGGTATTTCTGCTTGTGCCAGATGAAGTAGAACTGGCGCATCAGGTCCAGCTCCGGCGTCTCCACCGGCACCAGGCTGCCGCGGCGGAAGGCATCGCGCAGGGCCAGGCGGGAAATACAGCCGATACCCAGGCCCGACTCCACGGCACGCTTGATCGCCTCGGTATGTTCCAGCTCCAGGCGGATGTTCAGGCTGGTGCGGTGATGGCGCATGGCCTGGTCGAAGGTCAGGCGTGTGCCAGAACCCTGTTCGCGCAAGATCCAGGCCTCCTGCGACAAAGCTTCGACATCGGCGCGTCCGGCCTTGGCCAATGGATGTTGCGGTGCGCAGAACACCACCAGCTCGTCCTCGACCCACGGCTGCACCTCCAGATCCGGGTGGTTGCAGTCACCTTCGATCAGACCCAGATCAATTTCGTATTGCGCAACCTGGTGCACGATATGCGCAGTGTTCTGCACATGCAGCTTGACCTGGCTCTCCGGGTGTACCTGCATGAAGCTGCCGATCAGCAGGGTGGCCAGGTAGTTGCCGATGGTCAGCGTGGCGCCGACCGCCAGCGAACCGAAGCCGGACTTGCCGTTGAGCAGGTCTTCGATTTCCTTGGCCTGGTCGAGCAGGGCGACGGCCTGGGGCAGCAACTGATGGCCCAGGGCATTGAGCGCCAGGCGCTTGCCGGCGCGGTCGAACAGCTGGCAGCTCGATTGCCGCTCAAGTTCGGTAATGGAAGTGCTCGCCGCCGACTGTGAAAGCGCGAGCACGCTGGCAGCCCGCGACACACTCTGGTGCTGGGCCACGGCGACGAATACCTGGAGCTGACGAAGTGTAAATCGCATATCTATATAACCGATAACACATATCTTGATAATTCAGTTAACAGATATTCTCGCTGCCCCTAAACTATCGCGCAACTGTGCGTCTTGCGCGCTGCGTTTTCTTCAGGAGCCCCATCGATGAGCAACATGAACCACGAACGTGTCCTCAGTGTGCACCACTGGAACGACACCCTGTTCAGCTTCAAGTGCACCCGCGACCCGGGCCTGCGCTTCGAGAACGGTCAGTTCGTGATGATCGGCCTGCAGCAGGAAAGCGGCCGTCCGCTCATGCGCGCCTATTCCATCGCTTCGCCGAACTGGGAAGAGCACCTGGAGTTCTTCAGCATCAAGGTCCCGGATGGCCCGCTGACCTCGCAGCTGCAGCACCTGAAGGAAGGCGACGAGATCATCATCAGCAAGAAGCCAACCGGTACCCTTGTCCTCGACGACCTGAAACCGGGCAAGCACCTGTACCTGCTGAGCACCGGCACCGGCCTGGCGCCGTTCATGAGCGTCATCCAGGACCCGGAAACCTACGAGCGCTTTGAAAAAGTGATCCTGGTTCACGGTGTGCGTTACGTCAACGAAGTGGCCTACCGCGAGTTCATCACCGAGCACCTGCCGCAGAACGAGTTCTTCGGTGAGTCGGTCCGTGACAAGCTGATCTACTACCCGACCGTGACCCGCGAGCCGTTCGAGAACCAGGGCCGTCTGACCGACCTGATGCGCAGCGGCAAGCTGTTCGCCGATATCGGCCTGCCACCGATCAACCCAGAAGACGACCGCGCGATGATCTGCGGCAGCCCGAGCATGCTCGACGAGACCAGCGAAGTGCTCGACAGCTTCGGCCTGAAGGTCTCCCCGCGCATGCGCGAGCCGGGTGACTACCTGATCGAGCGTGCCTTCGTCGAGAAATAAGACGAACGCAGCAACGAAAAAACGCAGACCCGGGTCTGCGTTTTTTTATGCCTGCAAGGTGCTGATTTTCAGCCTTCCCGCACGACTTCCAGCACCTGGATCTGATCCGGTTGCGGGTAATGCCAGCGGACCTCAACATCCCAGAACTTTACCCCGTACACCCGTTCCGGCGGTGGCACCTGATAGGCCGGACGCGGGTCCTGCGCCAGGCATTGCTCGATCAGTTCCACCAGCGGCTCGCCAATGCGCAACCCATGCGCGTGGGCCTGGGGCAGGGCAGTGTCGCTCCAGCCAACGGCAATCGCCACCGGCGCATCACTGGCCATCAGGTTGCTTGCCCCGGCAACGCTGTCGGCGTAGGGGACATAGGGTTTGATGTCCAGTACTGGCGTACCGTCCAGCAGGTCGATCCCGGACAGCAGCAGGCGCCCTGGCTCCACGCCCTCCAGGCGTACCACCGATTGGCCGATGCCGTTGGGGCGATGGGTGGCGCGGGTGGCGAACACACCCATGCTCTTGTTGCCGCCCAGCCGTGGCGGGCGCACTTTCAGGCGCGGTTTGTCTTCCAGCGCCTGGTGGAACAGGAACAGCAACCAGACATGGCTGACTTGCTCCAGCCCTGCCACCGCATCGCCCTGATCGAACGGCGGCAGCAGTTCCAGCACCCCGCGGGCAGCTGGCGCCAGCTGCGGCTGGCGCGGGATGGCAAACTTCTCCTTGAAGCAGGAGCGGACGATGCCGACCGGTGCAACCGTATGCTGCATGGCCAATCAGCCGCGCACGCGCAGGGTCAGGCCCTTGAGGAAATTGCGCAGCAGCTGGTCGCCACACGGGCGATAGTTGTCATGCCCGACCTTGCGGAACAGCGCGCTGAGTTCAGGCTTGGACACCGGGAAATTGACCGTCTTGAGGATGGTGTGCAGGTCCTCTTCCTTGAGCTCGAAAGCCACCCGCAATTTTTTCAGGATGGTGTTGTTGGTCACCGGCAGCTCGACCGGCTGTGGTGGGCGGCTGTCGTCCTTGCCACGGCGATGGATCACCAGGCCGTCAAGGAAGTGCGCCATGACCCGCTCCGGGCAACGCACGAAACCGGCTTCGTCTTCCTTCTTCAAGTAGGTGGCGAGCACGATCGGGTTAACTTCGAGGCCGGATAGCGCGATGATTTCGGCCATCTTGGCGTCGTTCACCTTGAGCATGTAGCGCAGGCTGCGCAGGACATCGTTGTGGTTCATTGCTGCAAAATCCTGTTCAGTAGCCACGCCGGGGCGTGGCGTATTGCTTAGAAACGTTCGGTGGCTGCCAGGTAACGCCACTGTCCCACGGGCAGCTTGCCCATCGATACACCGCCCAGGCGAATGCGGCGCATGCCCAGCACTTCCAGGCGCAGGTAGGCACACAGCTCGCTGATCTGCCCGGGTTGCGGGTTTTTCACGACCAGGCGTAAGTGGGTCTCGTTCTGCCAGCTGGCCTTGGCCTTGGGCAGCTCCCGGTCATTACGCGTCGCACCGCGCGCCAGGCGCTCCAGGGCCTGAGGCGTGGTCTCACCGCGCACTTCGATGATGTATTCCTGCTCCATGCGGCGCAGGTCGGCGTCGATCTTGCGGGTGACGCGCCAGTCCTGGGTGAACACCTGCAGGCCGGTGGCGCCACGTTCCAGCGGCGCCAGGCAGGTCAGGCGGGCAAAGTGCCCGTGCAGGGGCCGTACGCCTTCGCGGTGGGCCTCGCTGAGGTTGCCCATGTTGATGCTGGCGCGGGCGGATTCGCTGTCGACACCGGCCGCTTGGTGCATCAGCAGGGTCACGGGGTCCAATGCCTCGGCGCGTGCTCCCGGCAGCAGTTCGACGCGCTGCTCGTCGACTTTGAACTGGGGCTGCTCGACCACCACGCCATCGACCGTGACCCAGCCTCCTTCGATGTACAGCTCGGCCTCGCGGCGGGAGCAACCAAGCTGCTCGATGAGGCGTTTGGACAGGCGGACGGGTTCGGACATGGGGCAATTCGCAAGGCAGGGAAAGACCGACATTGTACCTGCCTGTGCGCGGTTGATGATGGGAATCTGTGTCAAATGCACCGTTTTGGACGCAGACTACGGCATATTCGGACGCCGCCCTAAGACGCTGTAGGAATCAGCCTCATGTGCAGAAGGGGATAGGGCTGCCCCAAACCATCCTTTTCCGAGCGGCCGACCACTTCGAAGCCTTCGTGCAAGTAGAAGCCCAGGGCTTGCGGATTCTGTTCGTTGACGTCCAGGCGTTCGGCATTCAATTCGTCTATCGCATAACGCAGCAGGCGCCTGCCAACACCCTTGCCGCGGTAGTCCGGTGCGACGAACAGCATGTGCACACAGCCGTTGGCGACTCCGGCAAAGCCGCAGATGCGCTGGCGATCCTTGCAGCAGATCAGCATCACTGCGTCGAGGTAGCGGCGCAGTACCTGGTCGCGCAGCAGAAGGATGTAGGCCTCGGGAAGGAAGTCATGGGTCGCGCGTACCGAGTCTTCCCAGATCTGCACCAGATCGCTGTAGTCGCTGTAGCGCGGGGTGTGCAGCGTCAGAACCGAATGCATGCCGGTGTTCCTCCAAGGCGATAGGGCAAACATAGCAGGCCAACCACTGGTCGGCTTCTCCGCGCGTGGCTTGAAGCCTGGGGCGCAGAGGTCTATTAATTGTGCGTGGGAAAAATTCCCACGCTTAAAAGAAAGAACTTACAACAGATTCCCGGCTTGATTTGGCGTTCTCATGGCGAAGACCTGGAGACGGAAAATGCAAATCCACATGCTGTTCAAAAAGGCTCTACTGGCGGTTGCCGTTGCAGGCGTGCTGTCGACGGCCATCGTTTTGGTTCCAGATTCGATTTCTCATGGCTCCAGTGCCTATGCCAAGGATGGCGGCGGTGGTGGTGGCGGACACGGTGGCGGCGGTGGCGGTGGCGGTGGCGGTGGTGGTGGTGGCCACGGCGGTGGCGGCGGAAGTGGCGGCGGTGGCGGTGGTGGCCACGGCGGTGGCGGCGGAAGTGGCGGCGGTGGCGGTGGTGGCCACGGCGGTGGCGGCGGAAGTGGCGGCGGTGGCGGTGGTGGCCACGGCAGCGGCAGCGGTGGCGGCCACGGCGGTAGTGGCAGCGGCAGCGGCGGCCATGCTGGCAACAGTGGCAGCGGCCATGGTGAAGCAGGCCAGGGCCACGATGGCAGTTCAAACTCCGGTCGCAGCAGCAACCATGCTGAAGCGGGTGATGATCATGGCAATCACGTTGGCGGTGAGCCCGGTGAAGATCATGGCAATCATGTTGGCGGTGAGCCCGGTGACGATCATGGCAATCATGTTGGCGGTGAGCCTGGCGACGATCATGGCAATCACGTTGGTAGTGAACCTGGCGACGATAATGGCAACCATGTGGGTCGCGAACAGGGTGATGACCGCGGCGCTCATGCCGCCGGTGAAGTCGGCGATGACAACAGCAGAAGCTGATTGCTAGTGAACAGCCCGTACAAGACCCAGGGGACGGGTTTTGTATGAGCGGGTCTCGGGCGATGCAGCCCTATCACGCGTTTGCAGTGAGCGCCGACAGCTTTTTCTCATTCTTTTTGGGAAGTAGTTACAGTTCGTGCGGGATCTTTTCCCGCGTCGTATGCTGGGTTCAACTGTCAAGGAATGCGCTCCATGCAATCGCCCTCTATCCCCCCGTCCATGTTGAGCGCACTGCGCAGGGTCATGCGCCCCCTGATACGCCTGATGCTGCGCAAAGGGGTGACCTACACGATGTTCACCGACGTGCTCAAGGAAGTCTTCGTCGACGTGGCTCATCGCGAGTTTCGCCTGGACGACAAGGTGCCGACAGACAGCCGCATCAGCCTGCTTACCGGCGTGCATCGCAAGGATGTCCGACGGCTGCGAAGTGAAAACGACGCGGCTGACGCTGAGCTGCCGGAAAACATCACCTTAGGTGCGCAACTGGTGAATGTATGGACCACTAGCCTGCCGTTCTGCTCCGAGGCCGGGCAGGCGTTGGCGCTGCCACGGCTCGCCAGCGTTGGCGGCGATTGTTCTTTCGATGCCCTGGTGGCGAAGATCAGCACGGACATCCGCGGGCGGGTGGTGCTGGATGAGTGGCTGCGCCTGGGTATCGTTCGCCTTGATGATCAGGATTGCGTTCACCTCGAAGCCCAGGCATTCGTGCCGCAGAAGGGCTTCGAAGAGAAAGCCGCGTATTTTGGCCACAACCTGCATGACCACGCCTGCGCAGCGGTGCACAACCTCACTGGCGAAGGCGTGCCGTTTTTCGAACGCAGCGTGCACTACGATGCCCTGACTTCGGCCAGCGTCGGCACGCTGCGTGAAGCGGTCTCCAAGGATGGCATGCAAACCTTGCTGGCATTCAGCCGGTTGGCCGCCGAGCTGGAAAACACCGACGTGCCAAGCCACGAGGAACGCCAGCGCATTACCGTGGGGCTGTATTTCTACACTGAAGCCACCGACCCCGATTCGTCGAAGACAGCCGAATCATGACCCCCCTCGCGCGCTGCATCAGCCTCGTCGCACTCGCCCTGGGTTTCGGGCTGAGCCTGGTGGCGCCTGCCGAGGTGGTTGCAGCACCGGTTTGTGTCAGCCGTGATGAAGTGGGTATGGCTGGGGCTGCGGGCATGCAGTTCCCGGGGGGCACCGGTGGTACAGGCGCCAGAACCGGCGGTGTTGGCGGAACCGGCGTGCGCAATGACAACGGCGGGGTGGGTGGCACGGGGGCGCCGATCCAACGCCCAGGCGGTACCGGGGGCACGGGGATTGTCGGCACCATCACTGGGTTCGCTTCGATCTGCGTCAATGGCCAGGAAGTGCACTACGGCAAGGATGTACCGGTGAGTGAAAACGGTGCCCCTGCCAGCAGCGCTCATCTGGCGATCGGCCAGGTTGTCGCGGTGGAGGCCTATGGCACGCAGCGCGGCCTGCAAGCCGGGCGCATCGCGATTCTCAACGTTTACGAGGGGCCGCTGACGGCACTGCCGAATGCTTCGGGGCCACTGCGGGTCATGGGTCAACCTGTGCGCCTTGCCGCCGGGGCGCGTGTGGCGGAAGGGTTGCGCCCGGGCGAGCCGGTCAGGGTCAGCGGCCTGCGCGATGCGGCAGGTGAAGTGGTGGCTAGCCGTATCGAGCGGGCGCCAGAGCTCAGGGAGGCCAGTGCCATCGGTACTGTCGATCGCCCCGGCAGCCTGCAGGGGCTGAAGCTCGGGACCCGCGTGGCGCCGGCGCGGGAAATGCTGGTGCGCGGCCAATGGACCGGGAGCCAGCTGGAAGTCGCGCAAACCCGCGCTGACCCGAGCCTGCCGTTTGCTGGCAGGGTGCAGACTGCGGTGATCGAGGGGCTGGTGCAGCGCACCCAGGCGCGACAGCTGGTAGTCGGCGGCATCAACGTGACGCTGGGGCAGGATGCCGTGATCGTCGGCAAGCAGCCTTCTGCCATTGCGCTTGATCAACGGGTGCGGGTAAGCGGGGTATTCAGTGCCACGCACGAGCTACGGGCTTCCCGCATCGAGTTCGATGATGACCGAGGCGACCGTGCGGACAAAGGGCATTCCGGGCTTAACAGCGAGCACGGTACCAGCGGCTCGGGCAGCTCGAGCAACAGTGGCCAGAGTGAGCGTGGGACCTCTAGCAGCCGCAGCGAAGACAGTGACGATCACAGTGAACGGAGTTCGATCAGCGACTCCAGTGGCCATGACAGCGTTAAAAGTGAAGACAGGTCAGGAAAGTCAGGGCATGTCGACAGCGTGGAGCAACGCGAGACCAGCAACAGTGGCAGTTCCGATCGTGTGGAGAAGGTCGAGCATGTTGAGAAAGTTGAGCCCGAGAAAGTCGAGAAGGTGGAAAGGGTCGAGAAAGTAGAGAAAGTCGAAAAACCCGAGAAAGTCGAGAGGGTGGAGAAAGTCGAAAAGGTCGAAAGGCCTGAGAAAGTCGAGAAGGTGGAAAAAGTCGAAAAGGTCGAAAGGCCTGAGAAAGTCGAGAAGGTGGAAAAGGTCGAAAAGGTCGAAAAGCCTGAAAAAGTCGAGAAAGTGGAAAAAGTTGAAAAAGTAGAGAGAGTCGAAAAGCCCGAAACGATAGAAAAAGTCGAGAAGGTCGAAAAAGTAGAGCATCCGGAGCGGTCCGGGCGTTAGGCAACTAGGCTGGGTAAGCCCGATCACACTTCCCGACGGAACCCGAGGTGCAGATGAGACCCACGCTCCCTCTTTTCGCCTGCTTGCTGTCCTGTACCGGTGCGTCGGTCCAGGCCGATACTTTTAGCGCCTCCATTGGCATGGACTATTCGAGTGGCGACTATGGCACGGGTACCACCTCGGAAATCTGGTACGTCCCTGTGGTCGGCAAGTACGAAACCGGCCCCATGACCTACAAAGTCACTGTGCCCTGGCTGCGCATCACCAACCCTGAAGTAGGCCCCAATGGTGACCCCTTGCCCGGTGGATGCCATGCGGTGGAGAGCGGGCTGGGTGATACGGTTGCCAGCGCCGATTATGCACTGCTCGACGGCAGTGACGGCGGCCTGATGCTGGACCTCATCGGCAAGGTCAAATTCCCCACTGCAGATGAAAAAGAGTGCCTGGGCACCGGCGAGTACGACTATACCGGCCAGGTCGATATCGCCCAGGCATTCGGCCCGGTGACCGGCTTCGCAACCCTGGGCTGGAAGAAGTTCGGCGACCCGCCCGACAGCAATTTCAGGGATCCGATCTTTACCAGCCTGGGTTTTGCCATTCCTGTGGCGCAGGGCACCTCGGCGGGCGCCTCGTACGACTGGCGGCAAAAAGTTGTTTCGACAGGCTCGGAGATCCAGGAGCTGACCCTGTTCCTGACCCACAAGCTCAACCGGGAATGGAAGATTCAACTGTATGCAGTCAAGGGTTTTTCCGATGCCAGCCCCGATGCAGAAGCTGGAATGATGGTTTTTCACACCTTCTGACTTCTGACGAAAAAAAGCCCCTGCCGGGTATTTCCACATTGGGAATACCCGGCAGGGGCTTTTTCATGCGCAGGCTGCCTTAAACGGGCTCGGCCCACATGTCGTATTCGTCGGCATCCACCACGCGGCAACGCACTTTGTCGCCCGGCTTGAAGCCGTGGTTACCGTCGATGAACACGCTGCCGTCGATTTCCGGGGCATCGAAGAAGCTGCGGCCAACCGAACCCTGCTCCTCGACTTCGTCGATCAGCACTTCGATTTCCTTGCCGATGCGCATTTGCAGGCGGGCGGCGCTGATGGCCTGCTGGTGCGCCATGAAGCGGTCCCAACGGTCCTGCTTGACGTCATCCGGTACTTCTTCCAGGCCCAGGTCATTGGCCGGGGCACCTTCGACTGGCGAGTACTGGAAGCAGCCGACGCGGTCGAGCTGGGCTTCGGTGAGCCAGTCCAGCAGGTACTGGAAGTCTTCTTCGGTCTCGCCAGGGAAGCCGACGATGAAGGTCGAGCGGATCACCAGCTCGGGGCATTGCTCGCGCCAGTTCTTGATGCGTGCCAGGGTACGGTCTTCGAAGGCTGGGCGCTTCATCGACTTGAGTACCTTGGGGCTGGCGTGCTGGAACGGGATGTCCAGGTACGGCAGGATCTTGCCGGCGGCCATCAGCGGGATCACGTCGTCGACGTTCGGGTACGGGTAGACGTAGTGCAGGCGCACCCAGGCACCCAGGCTGCTCAGCGCTTCGCACAGTTCGAGCATGCGGGTCTTGACCGGGCGGCCATTCCAGAAGTCGGTCTTGTATTTGACATCGACGCCATAGGCGCTGGTGTCCTGGGAAATCACCAGGATCTCCTTGACGCCGGCCTTGACCAGGCGCTCGGCCTCGCTCAGCACTTCACCGACCGGGCGGCTGACCAGCTTGCCACGCATCGACGGGATGATGCAGAAGCTGCAGCTGTGGTTGCAGCCTTCGGAAATCTTCAGGTAAGCGTAGTGGCGCGGGGTCAGCTTGACGCCCTGAGGCGGCACCAGGTCGATCAACGGGTTGTGATCCTGGCGTGGCGGCACCACTTCGTGAACGGCATTGACCACCTGCTCGTACTGCTGCGGGCCGGTCACCGACAGCACGCTCGGGTGCACGTCACGGATATTGCCTTCGTCGACACCCATGCAGCCGGTGACGATGACCTTGCCGTTTTCCTTGATCGCTTCACCGATGACTTCGAGCGACTCGGCCTTGGCGCTGTCGATGAAGCCGCAGGTGTTGACCACCACTACATCGGCGTCCTCGTAGGTGGGCACGACTTCATAGCCTTCCATGCGCAGCTGGGTCAGGATGCGCTCGGAATCGACCAGGGCCTTGGGGCAACCCAGGCTGACGAAACCAACCTTGGGGGTGGCGGGAGTGGTGGACATGACTAACCTCGGTATTGAATGCAGTTCGCCCAGCCGAAGACGGGGGCGATCTTGACGGGCGCTTTCGGCGCCTCTGATCAAAAAGTGCGCAATTCTATCGAGCGCACGGTCGCTTGACCAGCAGAAAAGCGACGAACGCTGCGCTATGGCGATAGCGGCAGCGGCGTGTGCATGGCAAAACCCGGAAACACAGCTCGGCAATGGTTCCCCTTGAGTGGAGTGTGCCCACTCGTCACCCTTTTCCTCGCTTGAAATACCTACTCTTGAACTTATTCAAGACTTATAGTTTGCTTATAAGAACGGCGTGGATATGAATACGATCAACTGGTCACGCAAAGCAGTGAAGCAACTCAGGAAAATCAACAAGCTCGATCAGCCGAAGATCTACGATGCCGCCCAGGCACTGGCCGGTATGCCGGACGTTCAGAGTGTCAAGGCATTGGCCAATCACCAATTTGGCTACCGACTGAGGGTCGGCAATTACCGCATCCTTTTCGACTGGGATGGCAGCGTTAAAATCGTCAATATCGAGGAGGTCAGGAAACGCGATGAGCACACCTACTAACGTACAGATCATCCACGGCGCCGACGGTCGCCCCGCCTTCGTGGTGTTGCCGTATGCCGATTACATTGCCAACCGCCCCCAGCACGACCTGGTGCCCAACGAGGTCGTTGGCTACATGGTAAAGGAGGGCATGACCGCCATAGCTGCTTGGCGCAGACATCTGGACCTGACCCAGTCTGAAGTTGCCCAGCGCCTGGGTATCTCGCAGTCGGCCTATGCTCAGCAGGAGGCAGCCGAGCGGCCGCGCAAGGCCACTCGCGAGAAGATTGCGGCTGCGCTGGGCATTCCGGTGCAGTCCCTGGACCTCTAGCGCTTACCGGTTATGTTTGCCTGAGTCGGGAGCGTGACCAGCAGAAAAGCGACGAACGCTGCGCTATGCTTCGCGCCATTGTGCCGGGGTTTATGCATGCCCCTGACGCAGGCGTGAATTCTACCGGCCTTCAAGGCCATCTGCGGGAGTGTTCGATGGTTCAGGCAAGCAGTCACGCCGAAGGCGGGCACGCGGGGAAGCAGGGGGCGACACGGTCGTTGGGCCTGCTCGTGGCAGCGGTCGGGGTGGTGTATGGCGATATCGGTACCAGCCCCTTGTATACCCTCAAAGAGGTCTTTACCGGCGGTTACGGGGTGCCGGCCAACCATGATGGCGTGCTGGGGATCCTCTCGCTGATCCTTTGGTCACTGCTGTGGGTGGTGTCGTTCAAGTACGTGATGTTCATCCTGCGCGCCGACAACCAGGGCGAGGGCGGTACCATGGCATTGACCGCGCTGGCGCGGCGGGCCACCGCGGCTTACCCGCGCCTGCGTTCGCTGATGGTCGTCTGCGGCCTGATCGGCGCCTCGCTGTTCTATGGCGACAGCATGATCACCCCTGCGGTGTCGGTGTTATCCGCCGTAGAGGGCATGGGCCTGGCCTTTGACGGTATCGACCACTGGGTGGTACCCATTTCGCTGGTGGTGCTGGTGGCCTTGTTTCTGGTGCAGAAGCACGGCACCGACAAGATCGGCAAGCTGTTCGGCCCGATCATGGTGGTCTGGTTCCTCGCGCTCGCCGCGCTGGGCGCGCATGGCATTTCCCAGAGCCCGGAAGTGCTCAAGGCGTTCAACCCTGGCTGGGCAGTGAATTTCTTCGTCGTACACCCCGGCATCGGCGTGGCCGTGCTCGGCGCGGTGGTGCTGGCGCTGACCGGTGCCGAGGCGCTGTATGCCGACATGGGCCACTTCGGGCGCAAACCCATCGCCCGCGCCTGGTTCGCCCTGGTGCTGCCGGCACTGGTGCTCAATTACTTCGGCCAGGGCGCGATATTGCTGCAGAACCCTGAAGCCGCTCGCAACCCGTTCTACCTGCTGGCGCCAGGCTGGGCGCTGTTGCCAATGGTCGGGCTGGCGACCATGGCCACGGTCATCGCCTCGCAGGCGGTGATTTCCGGTGCCTTTTCCCTGACCCGCCAGGCCATCCAGCTGGGCTATATCCCGCGCATGCAGATCCAGCATACTTCCAGCGACGAGCAGGGACAGATCTACATCGGGGCGGTGAACTGGACATTGATGGTCGGCGTGGTGCTGCTGGTGATCGGCTTCGAGTCCTCCGGCGCCCTGGCGGCGGCTTACGGTGTGGCCGTGACCGGGACGATGCTGATGACCACCATCCTGGTGTCGGCGGTGATGCTGCTGTTGTGGAAATGGCCACCGGTGCTGGCGGTGCCGATTCTGGTCGGCTTCCTCTTCGTCGATGGGCTGTTCTTCGCTGCCAACGTGCCGAAGATCGTCCAGGGCGGTGCCTTCCCGGTGCTGGCAGGCGGCGTGCTGTACCTGCTGATGAGCACCTGGAAGCGCGGCAAGCAGATCCTGGTGGAGCGTATCGATGAAGGCGGGCTTCCACTGCCGGTGTTCATCAGCAGCATCCGCGTGCAGCCGCCACATCGAGTCGAAGGCACAGCGGTGTTTCTGACGGCGCGGGCAGATGCGGTGCCTCATGCGCTGCTGCACAACATGTTGCATAACCAGGTGCTGCACAGCCAGGTGGTGCTGTTGACGGTGGTCAGTGAAGACCGCCCTCGGGTGCCGGAGCAGGAGCGTTTCGAGGTCGAGGCCTACGGTGATGGTTTCTTCCGCGTGTTGCTGCACTTTGGCTTCATGGATGAGCCGGACGTGCCAGCGGCATTGAGGCTGTGTCACCTGGACGAACTGGATTTCAGCCCGATGCGTACCACCTACTTCCTCAGCCGGGAAACGGTGATTGCGTCGCGTCTGGAGGGGATGTCGCGCTGGCGGGGGAACCTGTTCGCGTTCCTGCTGAAGAATGCCAACGGTAACTTGCGCTTCTTCAACCTGCCGTTGAACAGAGTGATCGAGCTGGGGACTCAGGTCGAGATCTGAGTTATTGGGGCCGCAAAGCGGCCCCAGTCATTTTCAGTTCTGTGCAGCGACGCTGGACTTGCCCTGGCGGGTCTCGATCTCGTCGATCAGGCGCTTGGCCAGCGCCGGGTAGTTCTCGTCGAAGTGGTGGCCGCCTGGCAGCTTCATGCGTTCGCCCACTGCAGTCTTGTCGGTGCAGCCGCTCTCGTCGGTCTCTTCGATACCGTACACGCAGACCACCTTGGACGCCGGTAGCCTGGCCATTTCCGGCCCGGTAGGCGCTTCCTGGCCCTCCTTGCCCAGCCAGCCCTCAACCTCGATCTCGAAGCTGCCGCTACGGGCGAACGCCAGCAGCACGACCGCGTCGATACGCTGCTGGTCTTCAGCCGGCAGGCGGTTGTAGATGGCCGGCAGCACGTCGGCGCCGAACGAATAGCCGGTCAGCACGAAACGCTTGGTGCCCCACTTCTGACGGTAGTGCTGCATCAGTTCCGACAGGTCGGCGGCGCTTTGCTCCGGGGTCTTGTGCTGCCAGTAGTAGCGCAGGGTGTCGATACCGACCACCGGGTAGCCGAGCTTGGCCATTTCACCGGCCACGTCGCGGTCCAGGTCGCGCCAGCCGCCGTCACCGGACAGGAACAGGGTGACGGTGTCGGTGGTCTGCCCGGCCGGGACTTCTACCACCGGAATGGCCAGGGCGTTGCCGTCGCGGCCAACCAGGGCCTGGGTCAGCTGGGCCTTGAGCACCTGTGGCAAGTGGATGTCATAGTCGCTGATGCTGGTCTCGGCATTGGCTTGGTCGCGCACGAAGGCAGCACTGGCGTCGTCCGGGTTGTCGTTCCAGGCGACGTTCCAGTGGCCGTGGGCGGCCGACTTCGGCAGCTCGACCTTGCAACCTGGTTGTTCCAGGGTGAAGTCGACAGAAATGGCCCGTGCCTTGTCGTCACTCTGGGTGGCCAGCCAGCGCCATGCCTGAGCTGCGCCAGGGCCGATGCCGGCGACCAGGGTCGGTTTGTCGGAAAGCTGGGTCAGCGCCTGATCCATGGCCTGTTGCTGCTTGGTGCAGTCGTTCGGCGGCAGGATCACCTGGACCAGCTGCGCCTCGCCAGCCTGGCTCAGGTCCAGCAGCTGCTTGTCGGTCAGGGCCTGGTCCTGGGGCACGCCGATGGCGACCCGGGCCTTGGCGTGCACGCCCGGGGTGACGCGGATGATGCTGGTGTCATTCAGGGTCAGCTGCTCCAGCCGTGCCTCGGGGGCAGGGCGGGCCCACAGCCAAAAGCCCGCGGCGCCGGCCAGGGCGGCCAGCAGCAGGGGAATCAGTACGTACAGCCAATAGCGTCGGATCATCAACGTTTCACCAATCCAGTCAGGCCGCCGGCAATCAGGGCGGCAGTATCGGCCAGTGCCACCAGCGGGTCGAGCCCGGCCGGGACGGCCATGTAACGAGGTTCCCAGTCCGGCTGGAACTTGTCCTTGAAGCGCCGCAGGCCCTGGAAGTTGTAGAGCTGCTCGCCACGTCGGAACACCATCGAGCCCAGGCGTTGGGTCAAGGGTGCGCCGCGGCGTGGCTGCAGGCCGGAAAGCGGGACCATGCCCAGGCTGAAGCGGCCGTAGTCATGGCTTTTGTAATGCAGGATCAAGCCGATCATCATGAATTCCATGGTCAGCTTCGGCGCTTCGGGGTGCGCGCGCATCAGGTCGAGGCTGGCCAGTTCGTTGCTGTGGGTTTCCAGCAGGTTGGCGAAGGCCACCGGCCGGCCCTGGAAACGAATCAGGGCGATACGGAAGTGCTGCAGATACTCAGGGCTGAAGCGCCCCAGCGAGAAGCCTTTTTCACGTACGTTCTTGCCGCCCAGCCAGGCGTCGGAGATCTCCTTGAGCTCGGCCAACGGCGCCTGGCCAGGTTCGTGGATCTCCAGGCTCAGGCCATCCCGGCCACCGCGGTTCCAGGTATAGCGCAGGTCCTTCATTTCCTTGCCCTTGGCCTCGAGGTCGAAGCGGCGCAGGTCGACCCGCGCTTCCTCGCCCAGCTTCAGGGCAGTCAGGCCGATGTCCATGTAGAACGGCAGGTTTTCCGCGCGCACTTGGTAGAACACCGGGCGGGCGTGGTGCAGGTCGCACAGGTCACGGAACTGCCAGATCATCTCGGCGCGTTCCTGGGCCGGGCCGATCGGGTCATACAACGCCACCAGGCTGCGGCCGCGGCGGGCATACATGAGGAAGGCATTGTCGCTGGGGTGGAACAGCAATGCCTTGTCGCCGGTCAATGCCAGGCCACCGTCGGGCTGGTCGGAGGCCAGCAGGATGCGGTTGGCGCGCTGCAGCTCGACGTCGTCAGGCAGGTGAATGACCGGACGGGCGGTGCGCAGCAGCCAGGTCAAGGCGACGATCACCAGCAGCACCGCGCTGCCCAAGGCGGCGCGCAGGCCGCGCGGCGCGTCCGCATCGAGGGTGAACTGCCACCACAGCTTGTGGGTATAAGGTACGTCCTGATAGGCAAACAGCAGCAGCCACACCGAAGCGCCGACCACGCAGGCGCTGGCCACCAGGTACACCGGTGAAAACGGCAGTTCGAGCAGCCGGCTCGGCCGGTAGAACGAGCGGCGGAAAACGGCCAGCAGGGCAGCGGTCAGGGTCAGCAGACTGGCTTCTTCCCAGTCGAAGCCTTTGAGGATCGACAGCAGTGCGCCGACCAGCAGCAACACAGTGGTCAGCAGCCAGGCTGCCGAAAGGCGCCGGCGCAGGCCCTGGGCCAGCAGCAGGCAGAGCACGCCGATCAGGCTGGCGCCGAAGTGCGAGGCATCGATCAATCGGTGTGGCACGAGGAAGCCCATGTGCTCCAGGCGCGTGTCGATTTCCGGGGTGGCGCCGGAGAACAGCAGCACCACGCCCGACAGGAACACCAGAATTGCCAGGATCGGTGCGCCGAGCCCCGAGGCCGCCTTGATCGCTTGCTGGGCGAACAGCAGGCGGCGTGCTTCGTTGGCCAGCAGCAGCACGCAGGCCAGCAGCAGCGGCAGCACCACGTAGATCAGCCGGTACAGGAGCAGGGCGGCGGCCAGTGGCGCGGCGCCAAGCTGGTCGGCGAAGGCGGCCAGCAGGATCGCTTCGAATACCCCGACGCCACCCGGTACGTGGCTGAGCACACCAGCAGCCAGGGCCAGCAGGTAGACCAGCACGAAGGCACCGAAAGGAGGCGCCTCCGGCAGCAGCAGGTAGAGCACGGTGGCTGCAGCGGCCACGTCCAGCGCGGTGATCAGCAACTGCAGGGCCGCCAGGCGGCCACCGGGCAGGCGCAGGGTGCGACGGCCCAGTTGGACCAGCAGGTTGTCGGCCAGCGGCTGTTCCGGCAGGCGACGGCGATACAGCCCGATCACCAGCAAGGCAGTGATGGCCAGGACGGCGATGGCGATGACGGCCAGCAATGTCGAAGGCAAGCGCAGGGCGGTTGCCGCTGCCGGCAGGTTGCTCAAGGTGGCCAGCGCCGCCAGTGGTGGCAGTGCGCACCCCAGGGACAGGCTGGCAAACACGGTCATGCGTGCTACTTCGGCGGCACCGAGGCCCTGGCGTGCATACAAGCGGTAACGCACGGAGCCGCCCGAGAGCATCGACAGACCGATCGCGTTACCAATGGCAAAAGCGCTGAAACCGCCCATCACCAAGGTTCGCGGGGGCAGCTTGACGGCCGCGTAACGGCTGGCCGACCACTCGTAGCCCAGCAGTATCACGAACCCTGCCACTGTCGCCAGCAGGGCACCGATCAACGACTTTGCCGGGACGTCGAGCATGGCATCGTGCAGGGCGTAGATGTCCAGTTCGCTCAACAGATGCCGACAAGCGATCAGCGCCATGGCAAACAGCAGCAAGGTCACGGCCAGGCCAATCGGCTGACGGTAACGGCTCATTCGTTCCAGCCAAGGCAGGCGCTGGGCAGCAGTCGGCAGTGCCGAGGCGAGTGGCACCTGGGGTTCGGGGGTGTGCGATGTCATGAGATGCCTCGTGCGTGTTGCGCGAGGAGGGGAAGAGCTGCGGCCAAGTGAAAGTCCCTTTGGTAAACGTATCCAGATATTACTCCGGGCAACGTTACTTTCAGTCGTCCGGCAGTGTTAAAGATAGTTCATGCTCATGACGACACCTCAAACGAGCGGGTTTGGGTGAAGTACAAGGGGGTTATCAGGCGACGAAATGCAACAAACCCCGCGCTGCTGTTACACAGGCGGGGTTTGTTCTGACGAATATGGTTGCGGGAGCCGGATTTGAACCGACGACCTTCGGGTTATGAGCCCGACGAGCTACCAGGCTGCTCCATCCCGCGTCAGAGGTGCGCATTCTATAGATTCGGACGGCCAAGTCAAGAACTAACTGCACAATGGCGAGCAATTAATTCAAGTGTTGAATTTCAGGCAAAGAAAAAGGCCACTGCGTTAACAGTGGCCTTTTCTCGAATCTGGTTGCGGGAGCCGGATTTGAACCGACGACCTTCGGGTTATGAGCCCGACGAGCTACCAGGCTGCTCCATCCCGCGCCTGTGGGATCGAATTCTACAGCTTAAGCACTGAGTGTCAAGCTTTACTTGTTGATTTCTTTGATTTTTCTTTCGCTGATTAAAATCGAGGCAAAAGAAAAAGGCCACTGCGTTAACAGTGGCCTTTTCTCGAATCTGGTTGCGGGAGCCGGATTTGAACCGACGACCTTCGGGTTATGAGCCCGACGAGCTACCAGGCTGCTCCATCCCGCGCCTGTGAGATCGAATTCTACGGATTTCCCTGACCATGTCAAGCGATATCGTAGAAAACCCTTTTTCGTTCAATCCCTTAGCGTCAATGCCTGGCTGCGGCTCAGGCGCCACGGGGCTTGCAAGCCGATTATCGACGCAGTCTGTCTCAGTGTCAGCGGCATGCGCTACTATCTGTATGAATTTACAGTGGTGCCCGTCATCAATGTCTTTGCGCAAGATCATCCACATCGACTGCGATTGTTTTTACGCTGCCATCGAGATGCGTGACGACCCGCGCCTGGCCGGTCGCCCCATGGCTGTCGGTGGTTCCCCTGACCGGCGCGGGGTAATCGCCACCTGCAATTATGAAGCACGTGCCTATGGCGTGCGTTCAGCCATGTCGTCCCGGCATGCCCTCAAGCTTTGCCCGGACCTGGAAATCGTCAAGCCGCGCTTTGAGGCTTACCGGGAAGCTTCGCGCGAGATTCACGCCATTTTTCGTGACTACACCGATTTGATCGAGCCGTTGTCACTGGATGAGGCGTACCTGGATGTCAGTGAAAGCCAGTGGTATGCCGGCAGTGCTACGCGAATCGCCGAGGACATTCGCCGACGGGTCGCCCGTACCCTGCATATCACGGTATCTGCAGGGGTGGCCCCGAACAAGTTTCTGGCCAAGATCGCCAGCGACTGGCGTAAGCCCAATGGAATCTTCGTGATTACCCCGGAGCAGGTCGAGGCCTTCGTTGCTGCCTTGCCGGTGGCCAAGCTGCATGGTGTGGGCAAGGTGACTGCGGACAAGTTGAACCGCCTGGGGATCGACACCTGTCTTGACTTGCGTGAGTGGTCGCGGCTGGCGTTGGCGCGTGAATTCGGCAGTTTTGGCGAGCGGCTCTGGGGATTGGCGCGCGGAATCGATGAGCGTGCGGTTCACAACGATAGTCGCAGGCAGTCGGTCAGCGTGGAAAACACCTATGACAACGACCTGCCGGATTTGGCCAGTTGCCTCGAACGGTTGCCTGAATTGCTCGAAAGCCTTAATGAGCGGATTGCCCGGATGGACAGCAGTTACCGGCCCGACAAGCCTTTTGTCAAGGTCAAGTTCCATGACTTCAGCCAGACCACCATGGAGCAAGCGGGGGCGGGCAGGGACCTGGAAAGCTACCGTCAGTTGCTGCGCCAGGCGTTCGCCCGGGGTGGCAAGCCGGTGCGCTTGCTGGGGGTGGGGGTGAGGCTGAGGGATTTGCGCGGGGCGCATGAGCAGTTGGAGCTGTTCTCAGGCAATTAAGGAGGGGCCGTAAAAACGGCCCCTTCTTTATAGTTACTGCACGCCGGGATCAGCGACCAACCGGCCAGTGGCCTTGGTCAGTGCAGAGAGGAATTCCTGCTGCAGCTCCGGATCGTTGCGTGTCAGCTCGATCAGGCTTTGCTCCATTTCGCTGGCTTCCTCTTCCAGGCCCAGCTCGGACAAGCGCTTGACCCGGTGTACCCACTGGCCGACATCGTCATCCTCGAGGTCATCGAAGATCAGCTCATGAGCCTCGCGCAGCTTGTTGCGCAAGGTGGCGCTGACCAGCAGGCTGGCATCGCCACGGATCGCGTTGTCCTCATCGACCACCTGCAGGTGCAAGGTGCCGACGTGGTTCAGGTGCTGTTCCGAAAACGGGCTGTCCAGCAGGTTCAGGCGTAGCACGCCGTTCCTGTCGGTGGTCAGTTCGTGGGTCATCTTGCCCGCCTTGACCTCGACCAGCCGTTCGCTCCAGGGCACGCTGGTGAACTCTTCGCGCTTGTCCTTCTGCACTTCGCTGATGCCCGCCAGGTTCTGCTGGGCGCGGCCATTGGACGGCGTGTTCATGAACGGGTTGAGGCCGTCCACGCCGTAGCTGAGCCAGTCGTGGGTCATGCTCTGCGGCAGGTTGCCGAGGGCGAACACGTTGACCACGTTGGCGCCAATCCCAGCCACCACGGCTACCGCGCCGAGCGGGATCTCGTAGATCTCCCGCCACGGTTGGTAAGGGGTGTAGCGGTCGTAGCGGCGAGTGACCTCGTATTCGATGACCTCGAAACGCTTCTGCTCATGGATGCGCACACGCCGTTGCGGAAGCTCCATCACCTTCGGCTCGCCGACATCGATCTGCAGGGTATGTTCGAGCAGCTTTCGCTCGACACGCTCCTCATGATCGCTGCGCTGGGACATCTGGTTGGCGCAACCGCTGGCGAACAGGGCGCCGCACAGTGCGGCGCCCCCCAGGGTATAGGTACTTCGCTTGGACATGATTACTCGTGCATTGATTATCAGCGGCGAACGCGGGCCTGCAGGAAGGTCAGCACTTCATTGAGCGGCAGCTGTTGGGCTTCCGACTCGGTGCGGTGCTTATACTCCAGGTTGCCGTCGGCCAGGCCGCGGTCGCTGACGACGATGCGGTGTGGAATGCCGATCAGCTCCATGTCGGCGAACTTGATGCCGGGGCTGGTCTTCTTGTCGCGGTCGTCCAGCAGCACCTCGTAGCCGGCTGCGGTCAATTCGGCGTACAGCTTGTCGGTCGCCTCGCGGACTACCTCGGTTTCGTAACGCAGCGGTACCAGGGCGATCTGGAACGGTGCCAGGGCGTCGTTCCAGATGATGCCCTTGTCGTCGTAGCTCTGCTCGATGGCGGCGGCGACCACGCGGGATACACCAATGCCGTAGCAGCCCATGGACAGGATGACCGGCTTGCCGTTCTCACCCAGGACCTGGCACTTGAGTGCCTCGCTGTATTTGGTACCGAGCTGGAAGATATGGCCGACTTCGATGCCGCGCTTGATCACCAGGGTGCCCTGGCCATCCGGGCTTGGGTCGCCTTCGACGACATTGCGCAGGTCGGCAACCTGTGGAACGGGCAGGTCACGTTCCCAGTTCACGCCGAAGTAGTGCTTGTCGTCGATGTTGGCGCCGATGCCGAAGTCGCTCATCAGGGCGACCGAGCGGTCGATCACGATTTCCAGTGGCAGGTTCAGCGGGCCGAGCGAACCGGCACCGGCACCAATGGCCTCGCGCAGTTCGGCGTCGGTGGCCATGACCAGCGGGTCGGCAACCTGTTCCAGCTTGGCGGCCTTGATTTCATTGAGCTCGTGGTCGCCACGGACGATCAGGGCGATCAGCTTGCCTTCTTCGGCGCCGCGCACGATCAGGGTCTTGACGGTCTTTTCGATTGCCAGGCCGTGGTTTTCCACCAGTTGGGCGATGGTCTTGGCTTCCGGGGTGTCGACCAGGCGCAGTTCCTCGGTAGGAGCAGGGCGCACGGTCTCACGCGGGATGGCTTCGGCCTTCTCGATGTTGGCGGCGTAGTCGGAGCTGTCGCTGAAGATCACGTCGTCTTCGCCCGACTCGGCCAGGACGTGGAATTCGTGGGAGTAGCTGCCACCGATGGAGCCGGTGTCGGCCTGCACTGGGCGGAAGTCCAGGCCCAGGCGGGTAAAGACATTGGTGTACGCCTGGTGCATGCGGTCGTAGGTTTCCTGCAGGGAAGCCTGGTCGGCATGGAAGGAGTAGGCGTCCTTCATGATGAATTCGCGGCCGCGCATCAGGCCGAAGCGTGGGCGAATCTCGTCACGGAATTTGGTCTGGATCTGGTACATGTTGAGTGGCAGCTGTTTATAGCTGGACAGCTCGTTGCGGGCCAGGTCAGTGATCACTTCTTCGTGGGTCGGGCCGACGCAGAAATCACGCTGGTGGCGGTCTTTCAGGCGCAGCAGCTCAGGGCCGTACTGTTCCCAGCGGCCGGATTCCTGCCACAGCTCGGCAGGCTGGATGCTGGGCATCAGCACTTCCAGGGCGCCGGCGGCGTTCATTTCCTCGCGCACAACGTTTTCGACCTTGCGCATCACCCGCAGGCCCATCGGCAGCCAGGTGTACAGGCCGGAGGCCAGTTTGCGGATCATGCCGGCACGCAGCATGAGCTGATGGCTGATGACCACTGCGTCGGCAGGGGTTTCTTTCTGGGTGGCGAGCAAATATTGACTGGTGCGCATGGTTAGCCGTGTCGATTGCCTAAGACGTTGAAATAGCCCCGCATTGTACGGGGGCGAAACGAAGGCGTACAGAATGCCCCAGGGCGTGGCCGTTGTCAGCCAAGAAAAAGCCCGGCAAGTGTGCCGGGCTTTTTCAGGTGCAGGGCACTATAAGCCAGGCTTACAGGATGCTCAGCGGGTACTCGACGATCAGGCGCAGTTCGTCGATCGAGCTCGAACCGTAGTAAACGCCATCGGCTGAGCGGTAGGTGGCCTGACGGACGCGGAAGCTCAGGTCTTTGGCTGGACCTTCCTGCAGCACGTACTTGATGTCCACGTCGCGTTCCCATTCCTTGCCGTTGTCGGTGCCCGTGACATTGGCGCCGGTACCGCGTACATAACGGGTCATGAAGGTGAGGCCTGGCACGCCGAATTCGGCGAAGTTCAGGTCGTAGCGAGCCTGCCAGGATTTCTCGTCTTCGGCGTTGAAGTCGGAGCGGGCCACGGAGTTGGCCAGGAAGATGGTGCCGCCACCGTCGACGCCGTAGCCATAGTCGCCGTCGCCGGTGACTTTTTGATAGGCCAGGGTAAAGGTATGGGCGCCGATGTTGTACGCACCAGACAGGCTGAACGCGCGGTTGTCCAGCTTGTCGCCATCGTAGGCGAGGTATTCGGCCGAGCCATCGCTCTTGGTGTCATAGATGTTGAAGTCGAACACCAGGCCCTGCTTGTCGGAAAGCGGCAGCGCCCAGTTTACGTTGGCGTAGTACTTGCGCCAGAAGTCTTCGACCTTGGAGTAGTACAGGCTGGTAGACAGGTTGTCGGTGAAGGCGTAAGTGCCACCGATAACGTCTGCTTCTTTCAGGTGCAGGCTGTCATGGAAGGTCTGGGACTGGGCGTTCAGTGCGGTGAAGCGACCGGCGTTCAGGGTCAGGCCCTTGATTTCGTTGCTGGTGATCAGCGCGCCCTGGGCGACTTCTGGCAGCAGGCGGCTGTCATCGGTTGCGAACACTGGCAGGGCGGTGAACTGGTCGCCGACTTTCAGCACGGTGTCGGAGATGCGCAGTTTGACCGCGCCGCCGCCTTCGGAGAACTCGTCCTGCGCACGGCCGTCGCTGGCAGTCGGGAACTGGCCTGTGCTGTGACGCCCTTTGCCGCTGTCCAGTTTCACGCCGAGCATGCCGATGGCATCGATGCCGACGCCGACCACGCCCTGGGTGAAGCCCGACTCGTAAGTGCCGAGGAAGCCGAGGCCGGTTTCTTCAACGCGGCTCTGGGTGCCTGGCTCGTTGTTACGAAAGTCGCGGCTGAAGTACAGCATGCGAGTCTTGACGTTCAGCTTGCTGTCTTCGAGGAAACCCTTGGACTCGTCCTGGGAAGAGGCCACTGCCATCTGCGAGGTCCCTGCCGCAACGGCCAGGGCGATCATGCTCCACTTCATCACGCGCATCGTGATTTGCTCCTTTGGTTTTTAGGAAGAGTACCGCTGCGTCCAAGTGTTTTAGTTATATGGAGCAGCTCTTTCTTGTTATGTCGGCGGAAATGTATAGCACGCTGACTGTTGTTGGCGATATGGCAAAAAACATCCTTTCGGGAACTTTATTGTCATGTCGCTTTCAGGTATTTCCATGTCGCAAATCACGTCCCGATTAACCGGGTCGTACAACGCCAGCGCTGTTCCTTCGCCGTAACGATTCTGTAACTACAGATTCTGGCTGGGGAAACTCCCTGGTGTACCCAATCTCGCTGTTGTTATTTGTCGCGTCACCCGGTCAATGCAGGTGTCGTGCCGACTTGGCGTGAAGAGAATGCAACAAGCGTGCTCAAAATTAACAACGGTTCATGAAATTTTCACAATGCCCGCTGCCAAAGGTCGGAAACTGCCGAAAACACGGGGTGAGAGTTGTCTGATGGTGTGCCAGCTTTAATGGGCGGGCTAAAAGAAAAAGCTGCCATAAAAGTCAATGTGTTACCGACAACTGTTGATCCTGAGTCATTGGTGTGGGTAGAAGCGTAGTGCCGCACACTTTTGCGGCCTCATTTTGGTGCGAAAAGTAGCGCTGTGTTACCGCCGTTGTGCAAGTCGTGGAGATTCATGAGCTTAAAGCGTGCAGGCGCGCGTCTGGCGCATGCTGGCGCGGGCGAAGCAGAGTATCCTTGGCGCATATGGTTATTGTTGGAGATTGATCGTGTTTGATATGGATTCGCGTTTGCAGCAGGACTCCCTGGTGCTGGGTGACTTTCCGCTGTGCCGTCTGCTGCTCAGCAAGGATGCCAACTACCCGTGGTTCATCCTGGTGCCCAAGCGTGCAGGTGTGAGCGAACTGTTCGACCTGAGCCAGGAAGACCAGGCGCAGCTGTGGAAAGAAACCACTTACCTCGCCGAAGCGCTCAAGCGCGAGTTCGCGGCTGACAAGATGAACGTTGCCACCCTGGGTAACGTGGTCAGCCAGATGCACATGCATGTCATCGTCCGCCGTCACGGCGATGCAGCCTGGCCTGCGCCGGTCTGGGGCAAGGTGCCGGCCGTCGGGTATGCGCCGGAGCAGGTACAAGCCATTCGTCAGCGTCTGCGTGCGCTGCTGACCCATGATTACCAGGAGGTCTGACATGTCGGCGGAGTTGCGCATCATCGAGCTGGAAACCCGTCAGGCGTTCCAGGACGACACGATCCAGGCGCTGAATGATGTGGTGGTCGAGCAGGGGCGGGTCATCGAACGCCTGCAACTGCAGGTGGCCGAGCTGATCAAGCGTTATGAAGAGATGGTCGGACAGTACGGCAGTGAAGGGGAAGAGGCGCCGCCACCTCATTACTGACAAGTCGCCGCCCTGGGCTTGCCCCAGGGCGGCGCAGGGTCAGCGGCGGTTCACCGCGACCACGTCTTCGGCCTGCAGGCCTTTGTCGCGGTGCATCACCGAGAACTCCACGCGCTGGCCTTCGACCAGGATGCGGTGGCCCTCGCCGCGGATCGCGCGGAAGTGGACAAAGATGTCATCGCCCGAATCGCGGGAAATGAAACCGAAGCCCTTGGAGGTGTTGAACCACTTCACGGTGCCGGTATCACGCTTGCCGGCCTCCAGTGGCGCACCTTGGCTGGCGCGGGCCTTCTTGCCGCTGCGGGCGAAGCCAGCTAACAGGTGCAGGGCGACGGCCAGTGCGGCGCAGACCAGCGCCGCCAGGTTGCCCATTTCCGGGCGCGCCAGCAAGGTCAGGGTCTGCAGGACCACGGCTACCACGAGCAGGGCGCAGGCCAGGTATTGCAGTTGTTGCCGTGCGCCGCGGTAATACAGCGGCACGACCGGGGCCAGCAGCAGGTTGAGCAGGCCGAGCAGGGTCAGATAGACCGCGTCGGGTTGCTGCAGGAAGGGTGTTGCGTCGGGTTTGAGGCTGGGCATGAGCGATAGCAGCAAAGCCGCAACGCCCGTCACCAGATGGACGATCTTGAACATGGGTTGGCTCACAGTTGATAAGGCCGATCACAGGAAGAGCTGGCGGCACGGTGCGCATGAGGTGTAAAGCGCGAACACGTGGAGGCCAGCCTATGCACCCGGCAATGACAGTCCGCACGGGTGGCACAGTGCCTATTTAACAGCAAAGACGGGGGCTTCTCAAACCGCAGCCGGCAGGTGCCGATGGCTTGCCCTGTGTCATGGGCAGATTGCGCCAAGTATTGATACAGTGTGTCGGGCCCGCTTGATCATCAAGCCTTATGGAAAGGGGAACTTCATGGCAATCGATATCGGTATCAGTGAAGAAGATCGCAAGTCCATCGTCGAAGGGCTTTCCCGCCTGTTGTCGGATACCTACGTGCTGTATCTGAAAACCCACAACTTCCACTGGAACGTCACCGGTCCGTCGTTCCGCACCCTGCACCTGATGTTCGAGGAGCAATACAACGAACTGGCGCTGGCGGTTGACTCGATCGCCGAGCGGATACGTGCGCTGGGCTTCCCGGCTCCAGGCTCGTATGCCTTCTATGCGCGACACTCCTCGATCAAGGAGGAAGAGGGTGTTCCGCCTGCAGACGAGATGATCCGCCAGCTGGTGCAGGGGCAAGAGGCCGTGGTGCGTACTGCCCGCAGCATTTTCCCGGTGGTGGAAAAGGTCAGCGATGAGCCGACCGCTGATCTGCTGACCCAGCGCATGCAGGTGCACGAAAAGACGGCCTGGATGCTGCGGGTGCTGCTGGACGGTAAGTAATCGGTTAAGTCTGTAGGGCTTATCCGCGGGCCCGGCTGAATCCGCTTCAGTCGGGCCTCTTCGTTTGTGCGGGAAGGCTTTGCCGCTGCTTTGGAGACCTCGCTCCGCGCTTCATTGAGCCCCAGTTGAATGAACTGAGGAAGTGGCGCGATGCAAGCAATCAAGCGTGCGGTGAGGGTAGGGCACTGGCCTGGCAAGCAGTGCATCGACCCGTTCAAGAACGATTTCGACATGTTGCAGACTCAGCCTGTCTCGCGTTCGGTGCGGTTGAATGGTTTTTCCACCTGCCTGCGCCTGGAGGCGGTGTATTGGGGTATCCTCGAGCAGATCGCTGCAGCGAACCAGTGCTCGGTCAGTGCCGTGCTGTCCTATGTCGATCGCGAAGTGCACTTGCGTCAGGGCGGGGTGCGCAACTTCAGCGGGCTGATCCGGGTGATCTGCGTCGCCTGGTTGCGCGATCCGCCGAGTGCACGCTGATCGCCCGGCGGGCTGCGCAGTGTCGGTTAACCATATATAATCCCGCTTTTTGCTGCCCCGGCAGCCAGCGTTGTGGTTGACGAGAGACGTTCATGCCCCTTTATGACTATCAATGTGCTTCCTGCGATCACCGGATGGAGGCGCTGCAAAAGATCAGCGCCGTGCCGCTGACCGACTGCCCGGCCTGTCAGGCGCCGGCATTGAAGAAACTGTTGTCGGTCCCCGGTTTTCGCCTGAGTGGCAATGGCTGGTACGAAACCGACTTCAAGACCGGGGCGAAAAAGAACCTGGCAGGCGGCGACAAGGCCGACTGAGTTGAATTGCAGTAGCCGGGTCTTGCAGTATTAGCCCTCCGGGCGGCCAAGGCCTCCAACGAATACACGAATCACGAGAAGCGAAACCACCATCATGATGCGCAGCCATTATTGCGGCCAACTGAACGAGAGCCTGGACGGCCAGGAAGTCACCCTTTGCGGCTGGGTCCATCGTCGCCGCGACCACGGCGGGGTGATCTTCCTCGACATCCGTGACCGCGAAGGCATGGCCCAGGTCGTGTTCGACCCGGATCGCGCCGAAACCTTCGCCGCCGCTGACCGCGTGCGCAGCGAGTACGTCGTGCAGATCACCGGCAAGGTGCGCAAGCGCCCGGACGGCGCAGTGAACGCCAACATGGCGTCCGGTGCCATCGAGATCCTCGGCTATCAGCTGAACGTACTGAACGAAGCGGAAACCCCACCGTTCCCGCTGAACGAGTACTCCGACGTCGGCGAGGAAACCCGCCTGCGCTACCGCTTCATCGACCTGCGTCGCCCAGAAATGGCCGACAAGCTGCGCCTGCGTTCGCGCATCACCAGCAGCATTCGTCGTTTCCTCGATGAAAACGGCTTCCTCGACGTCGAAACCCCGATCCTCACCCGTGCCACTCCAGAAGGCGCGCGTGACTACCTGGTGCCGAGCCGTACCCACGCGGGCAGCTTCTTCGCCTTGCCGCAGTCGCCTCAGCTGTTCAAGCAGTTGCTGATGGTTGCCGGTTTCGATCGCTACTACCAGATCGCCAAGTGCTTCCGCGACGAAGACCTGCGTGCTGACCGCCAGCCGGAATTCACCCAGATCGACATCGAGACCAGCTTCCTCGACGAAGCCGAGATCATGGGCCTCACCGAGAGCATGATTCGCAAGCTGTTCAAGGAAGTGCTGGACCTGGAATTCGGCGAATTCCCGCACATGACCTTCGAAGAGGCCATGCGCCGCTACGGTTCCGACAAGCCTGACCTGCGTATCCCGCTGGAACTGGTCGACGTTGCCGACCAACTGAAGGATGTCGACTTCAAGGTATTCGCCGGCCCGGCCAACGATCCGAAGTGCCGCGTCACCGCCCTGCGCCTGCCAGGCGGCGCCAGCATGCCGCGCAGCAAGATCGACGAGTACACCAAGTTCGTCGGCATCTACGGTGCCAAGGGCCTGGCCTACATCAAGGTCAACGAGCGCGCCAAAGGCGTCGAAGGCCTGCAGTCGCCGATCGTCAAGAACATCCCTGAGGCCAACCTCAACAACATCCTCGACCGCGTTGGTGCTGTCGACGGTGACATCGTGTTCTTCGGTGCCGACAAGTTCAAGGTCGTCAGCGAGGCCCTGGGCGCGCTGCGTATCCGTCTGGGTCACGACTTCGAGCTGCTGACCTGCGAGTGGGCGCCGATGTGGGTCGTCGACTTCCCGATGTTCGAAGAGAACGAAGACGGCAGCTTCACCGCGCTGCACCACCCGTTCACCGCGCCGAAGTGCACCCCGGAAGAGCTCGAGGCCAACCCGGCCACCGCGCTGTCCCGTGCCTACGACATGGTCCTGAACGGTACCGAGCTGGGTGGCGGTTCGATCCGTATCCACCGCAAGGAGATGCAGCAAGCGGTATTCCGCCTGCTGGGTATCGAGGCAGAAGAACAGGAAGAGAAGTTCGGCTTCCTGCTCGACGCCCTGAAGTTCGGTGCACCGCCTCACGGTGGCCTGGCCTTCGGCCTGGACCGCCTGGTCATGCTGATGACCGGCGCTCAGTCGATCCGCGAAGTGATCGCCTTCCCGAAAACCCAGAGCGCCGCGTGCGTCATGACCCAGGCCCCTGGCATGGTCGACGCCAAGGCCCTGCGCGAGCTGCACATCCGTCTGCGCGAGCAGACCAAGGTCGAGTAATCGGCCCCGGGCGCATCCCGGCGGGTGCGCCCCGGCGCTTCGGCGCAGTATTCCCACGTTCCGCCCTTCGGGGCGGAACCTGTTTCTGTTTCAAGGATTCGGAGTCGTTATGGCTGGTCATTCCAAGTGGGCGAACATCAAGCACCGCAAAGAGCGCCAGGATGCCAAGAGAGGCAAGGTCTTTACCAAGTGGATCCGTGAGCTGACCGTCGCTGCCAAGCAGGGTGGTGCCGACCCAGGCTCCAACCCGCGCCTGCGTCTGGCGCTGGACAAGGCCCTGGGCGCCAACATGAGCCGTGACATCATCGATCGCGCCGTGGCCCGTGGTGCTGGCACCAACGAAAGCGACAACGTCGAAGAACTCAGCTACGAAGGCTATGGCCCGGGTGGCGTGGCGATCATGGTCGAGGCCATGACCGACAACCGCAACCGGACTGCCGCCGCCGTGCGCCATGCCTTCACCAAGTGTGGCGGCAACCTCGGTACCGACGGCTCGGTGGCCTATCTGTTCGAGCGCAAGGGCCAGATCAGCTTCGCCCCGGGCATCGATGAAGATGCCCTGATGGAAGCCGCGATGGAGGCAGATGCCGACGACGTGGTGGCCAACGACGATGGTTCGTTCGAGGTGTTCACCTCGTTCAACAGCTTCTACGCCGTGCGTAACGCGCTGGAAGAGGCGGGCTTCAAGGCCGCCGACGCGGAAATCGTCATGCAGCCGACCACCAGCGCCGAACTGGACCAGGAGGGCGCCGAGAAGGTGCTCAAGCTGATCGACATGCTCGAAGACCTGGACGACGTGCAGAACGTCTACTCCAATGCGCAGATCTCCGACGAGATCATGGAAAAACTCGGCTAAGGTTCTTCCGTTGGCTTTGAAGGCCTATTCGCGGGCAAGCCCGCTCCCACCGGTATTGCATCAGGCTCGGGTTTGGTGCGGTCTCTGTGGGAGCGGGCTTGCTCGCGAATAGGCCGGTACATTTTGAACATGCAGGCGCTATGACTCTGATTCTTGGTATCGACCCCGGCTCGCGCATCACCGGCTACGGTGTGGTCCGCCAGACCGCCCGTGGTTGCGAGTACGTGGCGTCGGGCTGTATCCGCACGGGCAGCGGCGAGTTGCCTGAGCGGTTGCAGATTGTTTTTCGCGGTGTCAGCGAGATCATCGCCCAGCACGGTCCGGTGACCATGGGCATCGAGCGGGTGTTCATGGCGCGCAACGCCGATTCTGCGCTCAAGCTGGGCCAGGCTCGCGGTGCGGCCATCGTTGCTGCCGCTGAAGCCGGCCTGGAAATCGCCGAATACAGCGCCAGCCAGGTCAAGCAGGCCGTCGCCGGCAGCGGCGGGGCGAATAAAGAGCAGGTGATGCTGATGGTGATGCACCTGCTCAAGCTGACCCAGAAGCCGCAGATCGATGCCTCGGACGCCCTGGCCATCGCCCTGTGCCATGCCCACACCCGTTCCAGCCTGGTGCCCCACGGCCTGGCCACGGCGCGGCGACGCGGTGGGCGCTTGCGTCTTTAAGCGCTTCATGCGCTGATACACATTTTGTTCGGGTGAAACGTTCACCCGGTGCATTTGCTGATAGGGTTGAGCGGTCTTCGACCGGCTCCCCGAGAGAAAGGATCGGAACGTGATTGGACGTTTGCGCGGCACCCTGGCGGAAAAACAGCCGCCGCACCTGATTATCGATGTCAATGGCGTGGGCTACGAGCTGGAAGTGCCGATGACTACGCTGTATCGCCTGCCCAAGGTTGGCGAGCCGGTGACCGTGCATACCCATCTGGTGGTGCGTGAAGACGCCCACCTGCTCTACGGTTTTGCTGAAAAGCGCGAGCGCGAGCTGTTCCGCGAACTGATCCGCCTGAATGGTGTGGGCCCCAAGCTGGCACTGGCGCTGATGTCCGGCCTGGAAGTGGACGAACTGGTGCGCTGCGTGCAGGCCCAGGACGCCTCGGTGCTGGTGCGCGTGCCCGGTGTCGGCAAGAAAACCGCCGAGCGCCTGCTGGTCGAGCTGAAGGATCGCTTCAAGGCCTGGGAAACCTCTCCGGCCATGTTCACCCTGGTCTCCGATGGCCCGCTGCCGGTGGCCAGCGAGTCGTCTGCCGAGGCCGACGCGGTCAGCGCCCTGGTGTCCTTGGGCTACAAGCCGCAGGAAGCGAGCAAGGCTATCGCAGCGATCAAGGACAAGGCCGGCCTGAGCAGCGAAGAACTCATTCGTCGCAGCCTTAAAGGGATGATTACCAAGTGATCGAAGCCGACCGCCTGATTGCCGCCAGTGGCCGCGACCGAGAAGAGGTTCAGGACCGTGCGATCCGCCCGCTGCGCCTGGACGAGTACATCGGCCAGCCGGTAGTGCGCGAGCAGATGGCGCTGTTCATCCAGGCGGCACGCGGGCGCGGCGAGTCGCTCGATCACACGCTGATCTTCGGTCCTCCCGGGCTGGGCAAGACCACCCTGGCCAATATCATCGCCCAGGAGATGGGCGTGTCGGTCAAGAGCACCTCGGGCCCGATCCTCGAACGGCCGGGCGACCTTGCGGCGATGCTGACCAACCTCGAGCCGCACGATGTGCTGTTCATCGATGAAATTCACCGCCTGTCACCGGTGGTCGAGGAAGTGCTGTATCCGGCGATGGAGGACTTCCAGCTCGACATCATGATTGGCGAAGGCCCTGCGGCCCGGTCGATCAAGCTCGACCTGCCACCGTTTACCCTGGTTGGCGCCACCACTCGCGCAGGCATGCTCACCAACCCGTTGCGTGACCGCTTCGGTATCGTCCAGCGCCTGGAGTTCTACAGCGACAAGGACCTGGCGACCATCGTCAGCCGCTCGGCCAGCATTCTTGGCCTGGCCATCGAGGACCACGGCGCCTACGAGATCGCCCGGCGCGCCCGCGGCACGCCACGTATTGCCAACCGCCTGCTGCGCCGCGTGCGCGACTATGCCGAGGTGCGCGGCAAGGGCCAGATCACCAAGGCCGTGGCCGACATGGCGCTGAACCTGCTGGACGTCGACGAGCGCGGTTTCGACCATTCCGACCGCCGCCTGCTGCTGACCATGATCGAAAAGTTCGACGGTGGCCCGGTGGGCGTGGACAACCTGGCGGCAGCCATCAGCGAGGAGCGCCACACCATCGAGGATGTGCTTGAGCCCTACCTGATCCAGCAGGGTTACATCATGCGCACGCCGCGCGGCCGTGTGGTCACCCGGCACGCCTACCTGCACTTTGGCTTGAATGTGCCTGGCAGCCTGGGAGGCGCAGGTGAATTTTCCGAGCCAGGCGATGAATGACAGATCAAAACCGGCTTTTCGTGGTCCTACCGCTGGCATGCCGATGGCGCGCTGGCAATTCGACATTAATGAAGAAAAAACAGTTGCCGCAGCGGATTGGCAAGCTGAGGAGTAAGCACTAGAGTATGCGCGCGCAAAATGGCCTGGAACCGTTCGCACACCGTTGTCGCGTCTATTACGAGGATACCGATGCCGGTGGCGTGGTGTATTACGTCAATTACCTGAAATTCATGGAGCGCGCGCGCACCGAGCGCCTGCGGCATCTGGGTTTTTCCCAGGCGCAGTTGGCCGAGGACAACCTGCTGTTCGTGGTTCATTCCAGCGAAGCCCGCTATCACGCGCCGGCACGCCTGGACGACGAGCTCAGGGTCACAGCGCAAGTACTTGAACTCAATCGCGCCAGCCTGCGCTTCGTGCAGCAGGTCTGGCGGGAAAAAGATGAAACGCTGCTCTGCGAAGGGCAGTTCCTGGTGGCCGCCGTGCGCGCCGACACTTTCAAACCCCGAGCCATACCCCCGGAGCTGCGCGACGCCTTTGTGGCGGACGGCTCGGGTAATCAATCGAACGCAGGAGAATAAGCGTGGAAGCTAACGTCGTCGACCATACCTCCATGTGGAGTCTGGTCAGCAATGCCAGCGTGGTGGTACAGCTGGTAATGCTGACCCTGGTGGCCGCCTCGGTCACCTCATGGATCATGATCTTCCAGCGCAGCACCATGCTGCGCGCCGGTCGTCGTGCGCTGGATGCCTTCGAGGAGCGCTTCTGGTCGGGTATCGACCTGTCCAAGCTGTATCGTCAGGCAGGCAGCAACCCGGACCCGGATTCCGGTGTGGAGCAGGTCTTCCGTGCCGGCTTCAAGGAGTTCTCGCGCCTGCGCCAGCAGCAGGGCGTTGACCCGGATGCGGTCATGGAAGGCGTGGCGCGTGCCATGCGCGTGGCCATCTCCCGTGAAGAAGAAAAGCTCGAGCAGAGCCTGCCGTTCCTCGCCACCGTGGGTTCGACCAGCCCGTACATCGGCCTGTTCGGTACCGTGTGGGGCATCATGAACTCGTTCCGCGGCCTGGCCAGTGCCCAGCAGGCCACCCTGGCCACCGTGGCCCCGGGTATCGCCGAAGCGCTGGTCGCCACTGCCATCGGCCTGTTCGCGGCCATTCCAGCGGTCATCGCCTACAACCGTTTCGCGGCGCGCAGCGAAGTGCTGATCGGCCGTTACTACACCTTCGCCGACGAGTTCCAGGCGATCCTGCACCGCAAAGTGCACACCAGCGAAGAGTAATCAGGTAGAAGCCCATGGCCCGAGTTCGCCACAAACGCAAGCCCGTCGCCGAGATGAACGTGGTGCCCTACATCGACGTGATGCTGGTGCTGCTGGTCATCTTCATGGTGACGGCGCCCATGCTCAACCAGGGCGTGAAGGTCGACCTGCCCAAGGTTTCCAGCGAAGCCTTGCCGCAGGACAACAACGTCCAGATCCTCACCATCTCCATCAAGGCCGACAAGACCTACTACTGGAACCTCGGCAGCGAAGTCGACACCGACAAGCAGATGGACAAGGCCATGACCTTGCCGGACATGACCAGCGCAGTGACCAAGATCATTGCCGCCGGTCGCGACCAGGGCAAGCAGACCCAGGTCTTCATTCGTGGCGACAAGGCTGTCGACTACGGCGCCGTCATGGGCGCCATGGGCGGGTTGCAGAAGGCCGGTGTCGGTAACGTTGGCCTGATTACCGAGGCGCCCTGATGCAACAGCGAGAGCCATCCGCCTCGGAAAGCTACTTCTGGCCCAGTGTCTGGGCCATCGGCCTGCATGTGCTGGTGTTCGCCCTGCTGTTCGTCAGCTTTGCCATGACGCCTGAACTGCCGCCTTCCAAGCCGATCGTTCAGGCTACCTTGTATCAGCTCAAGTCCAAGAGCCAGGCGACTACCCAGACCAATCAGAAGATTGCCGGGGAAGCGAAGAAAACCGCCTCGCGCCAGACCGAAGTCGAGCAGCTGGAGCAGAAGAAGGTCGAGCAGGAGGCCATCAAGGCCGCGGAACAAAAGAAAGCCGACGCCGCTCAAAAGGCTGAAGAAGCACGCGAAGCCGCCGAAGCCAAGAAGGCCGAGGAAGCTGCGAAAGCTGCCGAAGCGAAGAAAGCCGCCGAGTCCAAGAAGGCCGAAGAGGCGAAGAAGGCCGCCGAGAAGCAACAGGCCGACATCGCCAAGAAGAAGGCCGAGGAAGAGGCGAAGAAGCAGGCCGAGGAAGAAGCCAAGAAAAAAGCAGCCGAGGAGGCCAAGAAGCAGGCCGCCGAGGACGCGAAGAAGAAAGCAGCCGAGGACGCCAAGAAGAAAGCGGCGGCTGAGGATGCGAAGAAGAAGGCAGCTGAAGAGGCCAAGAAAAAGGCCGCTGCAGATGCTCAGAAGAAGAAGGCACAGGAAGCGGCCCGCAAGTCGGCGGAAGACAAGAAAGCCCAGGCCTTGGCCGAGCTGTTGTCCGACACCACCGAGCGGCAGCAGGCCCTGGCTGACGAGCAAGGTGACCAGGTGGCCGGCGACTTCGACGACCTGATCCGCATGCGCGCGGCCGAGGGCTGGGCACGTCCGCCTTCCGCGCGTAAGGGCATGACGGTGACCCTGCAGGTCAACATGTTGCCGGACGGCACCGTCACCGGTGTCAGCGTGATCAAGTCCAGTGGCGATGGTCCGTTCGACAGTTCGGCGGTGGCGGCAGTGAAGAATATCGGTCGTTTGACCGAGATGCAGGGTATGAAGCCGAGCGATTTCAATCGTTATCGTTCGTTCAAGATGACATTTACTCCTGAGGATCTAGCGTTGTGATTAAACTCCTTCGAGGAATGCTGGTCATGCTCTGCTGCGTGGCCGGCATGGCCATGGCAGAGGAAAAGAACATCCTGGTCACCAGCGGCAGCGATCGGGCCACGCCCATCGCGGTAGTGCCGTTCGGTCTGCAGGGTGGCAGTGTGCTGCCAGAAGACATGGCCGATATCATCGGCAACGACCTGCGCAATTCGGGCTACTACTCGCCGATTCCGCGTCAGAACATGATCAGCCAGCCTACCCAGGCCAGCGAAGTCATCTTCCGTGACTGGAAAGCGCTGGGTGCCCAGTACGTGATGGTTGGCAGCATCGTGCCTTCAGGCGGTCGCCTGCAGGTGCAGTACGCGCTGTTCAACGTCGCCACCGAGCAGCAAGTGCTGACCGGTAGCGTAGCGGGCAGCACCGATCAGCTGCGCGACATGGCGCACTACATTGCCGACCAGTCGTTCGAGAAGCTCACCGGCATCAAGGGTGCGTTCTCTACCCGCATGCTGTACGTGACGGCCGAGCGCTTCTCCACCAACAACACTCGCTACACCCTGCAGCGCTCGGACTACGACGGTGCCCGTGCGGTGACCCTGTTGCAGTCGCGTGAGCCGATCCTGTCGCCACGCTTCGCGCCGGATGGCAAGCGTATCGCCTATGTTTCGTTCGAGCAGAAGCGCCCGCGTATCTTCGTCCAGAACATCGATACCGGTCGCCGCGAGCAGGTGACCAACTTCGAAGGCCTGAACGGCGCGCCAGCCTGGTCGCCTGATGGTTCGCGCCTGGCGTTCGTGCTGTCCAAGGACGGCAACCCGGACATCTACGTGATGAACGTGGCTTCGCGCCAGATCAGCCGCGTTACTGCAGGCCCGGGCATCAACACCGAACCGTTCTGGGGCAAGGATGGCAACACCCTGTACTTCACCTCTGACCGTGGCGGCAAGCCGCAGATCTACAAGCAGTCGGTCAGTGGTGGTGGTGCCGAGCGTGTGACATTCGTGGGTAACTACAACGCCAACCCGAAACTGTCGGCGGACGAAAAGACCCTGGTGATGATCCATCGCCAGCAGGGTTTCACCAACTTCAAGGTGGCGGCACAGGACTTGCAGCGCGGAAGTGTAAAGATTCTCTCGGAAACGAGTCTTGATGAGTCGCCCACTGTCGCGCCTAACGGCACCATGCTAATCTACGCCACCCGCCAGCAGGGCCGGGGAGTCTTGATGCTCGTGTCGCTTAACGGCCGTGTGAGGCTCCCACTTCCTACCGCTCAAGGCGAAGTCAGAGAACCGTCCTGGTCCCCTTACCTGAACTGATTGCGGCGTAATACGTTTTTGCTTAACACACTGGGGTTTCATTAGGAGTTTCACGATGGAAATGCTGAAGTTTGGTAAATTTGCTGCGCTGGCTCTGGCCATGGCCGTAGCTGTAGGTTGCTCCTCGAAAGGCGGTGACAACGCTGGTGAAGGCGCTGTTGACCCGAACGCTGGCTACGGTGCCAACACTGGCGCTGTTGACGGTTCCCTGAGCGAAGAAGCCGCCCTGCGCGCAATCACCACCTTCTACTTCGAATACGACAGCTCGGACCTGAAGCCAGAAGCCATGCGCGCTCTGGACGTTCACGCCAAGGACCTGAAAGCCAACGGCAACCGCGTTGTCCTGGAAGGCAACACCGACGAGCGTGGCACCCGCGAGTACAACATGGCTCTGGGTGAGCGTCGTGCGAAAGCCGTTCAGCGCTACCTGGTTCTGCAGGGCGTTTCCCCTGCTCAGCTGGAACTGGTCTCCTACGGCGAAGAGCGTCCAGTTGCCACCGGCAACGACGAGCAGTCCTGGGCTCAGAACCGTCGCGTAGAACTGCGTAAGTAAGTTCTTATGCGTATGTGCCGTCGTGCTGTAACCGTCCTCGCACTCAGCCTGCCGCTTTCGGCGTGGGCTGCGGTTCCTGTAGTTGATGACAACGGGGGTGCTTACCCACCTTCCGGTTATGGCACGAGCGGCGCCTATGCCGGCGCAGGGGCTTCGACCCCTGCCTCGGCACAGGGCCAGCTGTTCATGCAGCTGCAACAGATGCAGGATCAACTTTCCCGTCAGCAAGGCATCATCGAAGAGCTGCAGAACGATGTGTCGCGCATGAAGCAGGAAAACCTGGAGCGTTACCAGGATCTTGATCGTCGCATCAATAGTGGTGGCGCGCCTGCCGCGACCCCCGACAATTCTTCCACCGGTGGTGCATCCAATGCCGCCGCCGGTGCAGCAGCAGGCGCCGCTGGTGCCGCTGCACAACAACCGGCCGCCAGCAGCGAGCCCGGTGATCCGGCGAAAGAAAAGCTCTACTACGACGCGGCTTTCGACCAGATCAAGCAAAAGGACTTCGACAAGGCCAGCCAGGCGTTCAACGCCTTCCTGCGCAAGTACCCGAACAGCCAGTACGCTGGCAACGCCCAGTACTGGTTGGGTGAGGTGAACCTGGCCAAGGGCGACCTGCCAGCGGCCAGCCAGGCCTTCGCCCAGGTCAGTCAGAAGTACCCCAAGCACAGCAAGGTGCCAGATTCGCTGTACAAACTGGCTGACGTCGAGCGCCGCATGGGCCACACCGACAAGGTCAAGGGCATCCTGCAGCAGGTCATCACCCAGTACCCCGGCACCTCCGCCGCGCAACTGGCGCAACGCGACCTGCAGAAGCTCTAAGTTGCACCTTTGCAAGAAACCCGCGCCTGTCGCGGGTTTTTTCGTTAGAATCACTGCCCTTTTTTTATAAACACGCTGTAGCGGATAACGCCATGTCGAGTCCGCGACAGTGCCTGACGGAGGCGGACAGCCTGTTTAGCTGTCACGCCCGTGGCGAGCATGCAAGACACATTACGCATCACCGAAGTCTTTTACTCTTTGCAGGGTGAAACACGAACGGCTGGGCTGCCCACGGTATTCGTGCGCCTGACCGGTTGCCCCCTGCGCTGTCAGTACTGCGACAGTGCCTACGCCTTCACCGGAGGCACCATTCGCACTCTCGATTCGATCCTTGAGCAGGTGGCCGGCTTCAAGCCGCGTTATGTCTGCGTCACCGGAGGCGAGCCGTTGGCCCAGCCGAACGCCTTGCCGCTGTTGCAGCGCCTGTGCGATGCCGGTTACGAGGTCTCGCTGGAGACCAGCGGCGCCCTCGATATCTCGGGCACCGATGTGCGCGTCAGCCGGGTGGTCGACCTCAAGACCCCGGGGTCGGAAGAGTCGCACCGCAACCGCTACGAGAACATCGAGCAGCTGACTCGCAACGACCAGGTCAAGTTCGTCATCTGTTCCCGCGAGGACTACGACTGGGCGGTGTCCAAGCTGATCCAGTACAACCTGGCCGAACGTGCGGGCGAAGTGCTGTTCTCGCCCAGCCACCACCAGGTGAGTGCTACTGACCTGGCCGACTGGATCGTCGCCGACAACCTGCCCGTACGCTTCCAGATGCAGTTGCACAAACTGCTGTGGAACGACGAACCCGGACGTTGATTGAGGAGTAAAAGAGATGACTGAGAAACGCGCGGTAATCCTGCTGTCTGGCGGCCTCGATTCGGCCACGGTCGTGGCCATGGCCAAGGCCGAAGGTTATAGCTGCTACACCATGAGTTTCGACTATGGCCAGCGCCATCGCGCCGAGCTGAATGCCGCCGCCCGCGTCGCCCGTGACCTGGGCGTGGTCGAGCACAAGGTCATTGGCCTCAACCTCGATGGTATCGGCGGCTCGGCCCTGACCGACAGCAGCATCGATGTGCCGGAGACCCCGGGCGAGGGCATTCCGGTGACCTACGTGCCGGCCCGCAACACCGTGTTCCTGTCGCTGGCGCTGGGCTGGGCGGAAGTGCTGGAGGCGCGCGACATCTTCATTGGCGTCAACGCCGTGGATTATTCCGGTTACCCGGATTGCCGCCCGGAATTCGTCGAGGCGTTCGAGCGCATGGCCAACCTGGCTACCAAGGCGGGCGTCGAAGGGCAGGGTTTCCGCATCCAGGCGCCGCTGCAGAACATGAGCAAGGCGCAGATCGTGCAGGCGGGTATTGCCCGTGGCGTGGACTACAGCCTGACGGTCTCCTGCTATCAGGCCAATGATGAAGGCCAGGCGTGTGGCAAGTGCGACAGTTGCCGCCTGCGTGCTGACGGTTTCAAGGCGGCGGGTGTAGAAGACCCGACTCGCTACTTCTGACAAAAGGTTTGCTCAGGTATTGATTTCCCGTTAGAAATCAGTATTATACGCGCCATCCAACGGGTCGTTAGCTCAGTTGGTAGAGCAGTTGGCTTTTAACCAATTGGTCGTAGGTTCGAATCCTACACGACCCACCATATGCAGTAAGACAAAGCCCGCAACCAGTCATGGTCGCGGGCTTTGTCGTTCATGGCTGGCTGGTGCCGGGGCGCAGGGCGCCCCTCCTGATTACTCAGCCCACTCTGGGTCCCCGGTAAACACCACGGTAATCCAGCGGTCCGGCCCTTCGCCGCCTACCGCATCGCCGATCTCATTGCGCCACGCATCCCATTCATCGATGGTCTTCGCCGCCATGGTCTTCGGCACGATGAAGTAAAGCTCGATCTCCCGCGAGCGCCCGACCTTGGCCACATAGGCCCTGTATGACTGCAGGCCGTGCCGCGCCACGAACTCGCGTGCCACCTCGTCCACGTGCAGCTTCAGGTCCCCCGGCGTCACCAGGAAGATCTCCGACAGTGCCTGGCGCACGACCGACAGCGGCAGCGGAATGATCACCAGGCACACCAATGCCAGTACCGCCGGGTCGATGTACGGCGACACCCACTCCCACTGCGTACCTTGCACTGCGTAGCCGAAGCAGAAGGCAATCAACAGCGCGGCGGTGATGCTGGCCGACATCACCCAGCCTTTGACGTCCATGCGCACGAAGTCCGACTTCAGTTTGCGGTTGGCGCGGTTCTCGACCACGGCGATGGTCGCGCAGGCGACCACGGTCAGCAGCGCATAGACCATCGCGATGCCGAACTCCAGGTGGCGACCACCTTGCAGCAGGCTGCTGACCGCGTTGATCAGCGCGTAGATGGCGACGCCGCTGAGCAGGATGCCATTGAGTGCCAGAACCATCGGTTCCAGGTGCCAGAAGCCCATGGTGAAGCGCTCGCGCAGCTTGCGCGAGAGTTGCAGGCTGGTGGCGTGGGAAGTGATCAGTTTGACCACCACCAGTGACAGGCCACTCATGCTGGCATCGACCAGCGAGTAGACGCCGTCGAAGACGATCGAGAACGAGCCGGAGGCCAGGCCGAAGCCGATGCCGATAGTGGCGATGAACAGGGTGACGGCGATCGAGGTGCGTAACAGGCCCTGTTCGCTGGTGATGTCGAAGAAAGAAGATCGGGTTGCGGTTTGCATGTGTTTTGCTCGGTCAATAACGATGTTGCTGTGTTGGCTGTGCCGGCCTCTTCGCGGCGGTTCGGCGCTCCGATAAACCCCACAGGGACAGCGCAACACTCAAGGCTTGCGTTATTCCTGTGGGAGCGGGCTTGCCCGCGAAGAGGCCCTTACAGGCTAGACGCGAAACTGCTCCATCAGCGCCTGTTGTTGGTTGGCCAGTCGATTCAGCGCCTGGCTGATGCGTGCCGATTCATCGGCCTGGCCCGACAGTGACTCGGTCACGTCGCGAATCCCGGCCACATTGCGGTTCACTTCCTCGGCCACCGCACTCTGTTCCTCGGCCGCCGAGGCAATCTGCAGGTTCATGTCGCTGATCACCGCCACGGCCTCGCCGATGCGCTCCAGTGCGGGCAGCGCCTGTTCCATGCGCGTGGCGCTGGCCTGGGCCTGGCGCTGGCCTTCATGCATGGCACCGACCACGTCCTGGGTGCCTTGCTGCAGCCCTTCGATCACTTGGCGAATCTCTTCCACCGACACCTGGGTGCGCTGGGCCAGGCTGCGCACTTCGTCGGCGACCACGGCAAAACCACGCCCGGCCTCGCCTGCGCGTGCGGCTTCGATGGCGGCGTTGAGGGCCAGCAGGTTGGTCTGCTCGGCAATCGCGCGGATCACCTCGAGCACCGAGCCGATCTGTTCGCTGCGCTGCTCCAGCGCACGGGCCTCGTCCATGGCGGTGTCCATGCCGGTTGCCAGCTGGTCGATGGTCTGGCGGGTGCTGGCAATCAGCTGCAAGCCTTCGCGGCTGGCCTGATCGGCACCGCGTGCTGCCTGTGCTGCCTGGGCTGCGTTGTGGGCGACATCCTGGGCGGTAGCGCTCATTTCGTTGGCGGCGGTGGCGACCTGTTCGATTTCCCGTTGCTGTTGCTGCATGCCATTGCTGGTCTGGCTGGCGATTGCGGCGGACTGGTCGGCGGTGCCGCGGGCTTCGAGCAGCGAACCTTTGACCTGGGCGATCACCGGTTGCAGCTTGTCGAGGAAGCGGTTGAACCAGCCCGTCAGCTGGCCCAGTTCGTCCTGGCGGGCGTAGTCCAGGCGGCGGGTCAGGTCGCCTTCGCCGCTGGCGATGTCCTCCAGGCGGGCGGCCACGGCGAGGATCGGCCGGGTAACGCCACGCGCAGTCAGCCAGACCAGCAGCAGGCCGATGATGGCGGCGCCCAGGCCGATCAGCAGGCTGGTCAGGTTGGCGCTCCGATTATGGCTGTCCAGGCGCTGGTTGAGGGCCAGGGCCGGCGCTTGCAGCACTGCTTCTGGCAGTTCCAGTTGCACCTGCCAGGGGGTGGCGTCAGGAATCGGCGCGAACGGCCGTGCCACGCGCAGCAGGCCCTGATCCACCTCCTTGTCAAGTGGCTGGCCCAGCTTGCTGGCGTCACGGCTGTGCCCGGCGAGCAGGCCGGCAGCGCTGACGATGCTGACCTGGCCTTGGCCGTCGAACAGTTCCTGGCGGCCATCCAGGCTCAGTTGCTGGAGGTTGTCCAGGCCGATGTCCAGGCCGACCACACCGACCACCTTGCCGTTTTCCAGCAGGGGCAGGGCGATGCTGGTCATCAGTACCTGGTGACCATTGACGTCGTCGAGGTAAGGCTCGAGTACACAGGCCCTGGCGGTTTCCTGCGGGCAGGTCAGCCAGCGGTTCTTGGCCAGGCCATTGGTGCCAGGGCTGCTGTCGTTCAGCATCGATTCGGGCATCGCCTCAAGGTCCAGGGTGCCTGGGCGAGGTTGCGACCAATACAGTGAGAAGCGCCCGCTTTCGTTGCTGCCGCTGGTCTCCTGGCCGATGAACTGGTTATCCAGGTGGTCGAGCGCATTGGGCTGGAACACCAGGTACAGGCCGATCACGTCCGGGTTGCCGGCCAGGCTGGCGTGGGCCTGACGGGTCAATTCGGCACGCAGGTCGGTGCCGCCCTTGGCCTTGAGCACCTGTACCAGGCGGGCGAAGCCGTTGCCGTACTGGTAGGCGTCCATGAAGTAGCGCTGGATGCGCAACGCCTGGGTCTCGGCGTGGGCCTGCAGGCGCAGGCGTGCGCTGTGTTCGAGCATTTCGGTACTGGCCTGGTTGACCAGCGCCGCGCTACGCCGCGACTGAGTCAGTGAGCTGGCGACCAGCAAGGCGACGATGACCAGCAGGCAGAGGCCGGTGAGCAGGGTGATCTTCCACTGGATGGACAGGCGACGCAGCAGCATGAGGACTTTCCTTATCGTTCAACAACAACGCCCGCGTTCAGGCGCGGGCGTTGTCGGTGGCTGGTGTCAATCAGCGACGTAGTTCGGTGGCGAGACCCGGAAGGCCTTGGTCAGCCAGGCCAGGTGCAGCAGCCCCGCCAGTGCCCAGAGGCCGCCGAAGATCAACGAGTTCTCGTTGAGGTCGAGCCAGAGCTTGGCGATGATGCAGAAGCCGATGGTCGGCAGCACCAGGTACTTCATCTTGTTGGCCAGCCCCTGGCGTTTACCCTCGCGCAGATAGCAGTGGTTGATCACCGACAAGTTGACGAAGCTGAACGCGACCAGAGCGCCGAAGTTGATGATCGAGGTGGCGGTGACCAGGTCGAAGAAGATTGCCGAAAGGGCGATAACGCCGACCACGGCAATGTTCACGATCGGGGTCTTGTAGCGCGGGTGCAGGCGGGCGAACACGCTGCTCGGGATCACGTTGTCGCGGCCCATGACGTACAGCAGGCGCGACACGCTGGTTTGCGAAGCCAGGCCCGAGGCGATGGTATTGATCACCGTGCAGGCGATGAAGATCGACTGGAACAGCTTGCCACCGACATACAAGGCGATTTCAGGCAATGCTGCTTCCGGGTCCTGGAAGCGTGCGTTGGTCGGGAAGTACGCCTGCATGAAATACGACACAGCGATGAACACCACGCCGCCGATCAGGGCAGTGAGGAAGATTGCCCGTGGGATGATCTTGCCCGGGTCCTTGGTTTCTTCGGACAGGCAGGTGACAGCGTCGAAGCCCAGGAACGAGAAGCACAGGATGGTTGCGCCGGCAGCCAGGGCGCTGAGGTGCGTCTGCGAGTCGGCGAATGGCAGCAGGCTCCAGGTGGTTCCCAGCCCTTCGCCCTGGTCCAGGCCACGAACGCAGAGGTAGATGAACACCGACATGATCATCAGCTGCACGACCACGAACAGCAGGTTGAAATGCGCGACCAGGTTGATACTGCGCATGTTGATCAGGCTGATCAGGGTGACGAAGCCGGCCACCCACATCCATGCCGGCACTTCAGGGAACATGGCCGAAAGGTAGAGTTTGGCCAGCAGCGCGTTGACCATGGGCAGCAAGAGGTAATCCAGCAGCGAAGACCAGCCGACCAGAAAGCCCACGTGCGGGTTGATGGCGCGTTGGGTGTAGGTGTAGGCGGAGCCGGACTGCGGGAAGCGGCGGACCAGTGTGCCGTAGCTCACTGCGGTGAACAGAACGCCGGCCAGGGCCAGCAGGTAGGCGCTGGGGACGTGGCCGTTGGTAACGCCGGACACGATGCCGAAAGTGTCGAACACGGTCATGGGCGTAAGGTACGCCAGACCGATGATGACCACGTGCCAGAGGCGCAGGGATTTACGGAATTGGCCGTTGCCGGTGGCGTTGTGGTCATGCTGCATGCTGGTGTGGCTCCATGTTGTTCACCTTTTTGTTTGGAGCAGAGATAGGCGCGTGCTAGGCGCCGGCGTCAGGCTGGCAGTGCCTTGGCGAGGAGGTTGAAGTGTGCGGGCAGGGGCATCCGAGCATCATGACGGCGCGACTTTTTCTTCTTCGTGGATCGGGCGCTGGGCGAGGTGGTGAAAATAAAAAACGATTGATAGGTAGGCGTCAAGTTAAACATGACAAGATGTTGCTAAATTGAAATATTTATCGGTTAAACGGCTTGAATGTTCGGTTTTTGCGCGTTTTTTTGCGGTTTCGATCGACTTGAATGTTCGTAAAAATTAACGATCTGCTGGATTGTCGGACATTTCCCAAATCGCCATTTCTGCCCAGGCGTCGTCACCCGCCTGTCACCGCAGTGATATCCTTTTGCACCCGCCCATATGGACATCGATCGGTTCTATTCATGAAGAAATCAGTAGGCATCCTTTCCGGCCTGGCCATCGCCATCGCCGTCGTGACCACCGCTGGCGCCTGGTACACCGGCAAACAGCTGCCTGGCGAGCTGGACAACGCCGTTAGCCGCAGCAACGAACAGCTCAAGAAGGCGCTGACCAACTATGGCGGCAGCATGACCGTCGAGCTGGTCTCGCTCGATCAGCATTTCTTCAGCAGTACTGCGCAGTATCGGCTCAAGGCCAAGGACATCAACCTTGGCCACGGCGAAGTGGTCAGTTTTGACCTCGGCATGACCGACCAGATCGAGCATGGCCCGTTCCCGTGGTCGCGGGTCAAGGCGCTGAAACTGGTGCCGGTGCTGGCCGCGAGCAGCAGTAGCCTGCAGAAGGATGACCTCACTGCGCCGTGGTTCGCTGCCGCAGGCGAGCAGTCGCCGATCAGTGCGCATACCAGCCTGGGCTTCTCGGGCAACGTCGACAGCAACATTACCGTGGCACCGCTCAAGCGTACCGATGCCGACGGCAGCAGCCTGGATTTCTCGGGGATGTCGCTGGAGGTCAGCGGCGATCAGGAAGGCAAGGCGTCGAAGTTCCATGGCAGCGCGGATCGCTTCGTGATGAAGCTGGTTGGCGAGGACCATCCGCCGGCCACCCTCGAGCTCTCGGGGTTGAAGGTGGGTGGCAACCTGGCGGCCAGCAAGCATGACGCCGTGTACGTCGGCAATGTCGACCTGCTGCTGGCCGAGGCCAAGGCGACCTTGGGTGACAAGCAGCAGGTGCTGGTGCTCAAGGGCCTGGAGCAGAACCTTCTGCAAACCTTGGATGGCCCGGACACCGTGGGTGGCCGCGTGGACTACCGGGTCGCGGACATCACCTGGGATGGCCGCGCAGTGGGTAATGCGCAGATGGGTGTGAGCATCAAGTCGCTCAATGCCCCAGCCTTGCAGTCGCTGTCGAAGTGGTACCAGGCCCACCTGCCGGAGTTCGAAGCGGCTCAGGCGGCCGGGCAGCCGGTGCCGGAAATCCAGATGGATGAGGCGGAAAAAGCCAGGTTCCACGGCGACCTGCAACAATTGCTGGCCTCCAAGCCCAAGCTGGCCATTGAAAACCTGGCGTTCCGCACTGCCAATGGCGAGAGCCGTTTCGACCTGTCGATGGATTTCGCCAGCCCGGCCTCGTTCGACCTGCCGCCTGACCAGTTGAGCAAGCAGCTGATCACCGAGGTGAAGAGCAAGCTGTCGTTGTCCAAGCCGATGATCGGTGACCTGGCGACCTTGCAGGCGCTGCTGGAAGGGCAGACCGATGCCCAGGCGATTGCTTCGCAATCGAGCCAGGCTGGGGAGATGGTCGGCATGATGGCGGTGCAGAGCGGCATGGCCACCGTGCAGGGCAACGATGTGGTGTCGAGCCTGCACTATGCCGATGGCATGGTCGACTTCAACGGCAAGAAGATGACCGTCGAAGAGTTCGCCATGCTGCTGGCCGCACATTTTGCCGCCATGCAGCCGCAGGGCTGATGTTCTGCCTGTGCTGGCTTCTTCGCGGCCAGCACAGGCATCACAAAAACCGCTTTTGAATTCTCCTGATTGTCTGTAGCCTTCGGCGTCCGATAATAATCCGCGCCCGCAGAGGGCCGTGGCGGCACGCCTGCCGTCCGGCACCCCTAGCCGATCTGCCAGGGCCGGGTGATACACTCGATTTGACGCGCACGCGCGCCTGCAGGTCCAGCGATCATGACCCAGATTTCCGAACGCCTGTTGGTTCAGGCCCACCTTGACGCCAAGCAGCCCAACCCGCTGACCGCCGAGCAGGAGGCCGAATACCGTGCGGCCATTGCTGCCGAGCTGAAAGCGCAGAATGCCGTGCTGGTAGCCCATTATTACTGCGACCCGGTCATCCAGGCGCTGGCCGAAGAAACCGGCGGCTGCGTGTCCGACTCGCTGGAAATGGCCCGCTTCGGCAAGAACCACCCGGCCGAGACGGTGATCGTCGCCGGTGTGCGCTTCATGGGCGAAACCGCCAAGATCCTTACCCCGGAAAAGCGCGTGCTGATGCCGACCCTGGAGGCCACCTGTTCGCTCGACCTGGGCTGCCCGGTCGAGGAATTCTCGGCCTTCTGCGACCAGCACCCTGAGCGTACCGTGGTGGTTTATGCCAACACCTCCGCTGCGGTGAAGGCGCGGGCGGACTGGGTGGTGACGTCGAGCTGCGCGCTGGAAATCGTCGAAAGCCTGATGGACAACGGTGAGACCATCATCTGGGGCCCGGACCAGCACCTGGGCCGCTACATCCAGAAGCAGACCGGTGCCGACATGCTGTTGTGGGACGGTGCCTGCATCGTTCACGAAGAGTTCAAGTCGCGCCAGCTGGCCGATATGAAGGCGCTGTATCCGGATGCTGCCATCCTGGTACACCCGGAGTCGCCGGAAGCGGTAATCGAGCTGGCCGACGCGGTGGGCTCCACCAGCCAGCTGATCAAGGCGGCGCAGACCCTGCCGAACAAGACCTTCATCGTCGCCACCGACCGCGGCATCTTCTACAAGATGCAGCAGCTGTGCCCGGACAAGGAATTCGTCGAAGCGCCGACAGCCGGTAACGGCGCGGCGTGCCGCAGCTGTGCGCACTGCCCGTGGATGGCGATGAATACCCTGGAGCGGGTGTTGCATTGCCTGCGCAATGGGGGGGACGAGATTTTCGTTGACCCAGCGTTGGTACCGAAGGCAATCAAGCCACTGAACCGCATGCTGGACTTTACCCAGGCGGCTCGCCTGAAACTCTCCGGTAACGCCTGAAATTGCTGGGGGCGCAAGCGCCCCCAAATTATCAGCGCCCCATCATTTCCTGAACCATGCGCTTCTGTTCCATGACCTCGCGCTGGCGCTGGTCGATCTGCGAGGCCAGCGGGAAGTTGCTGCCTGCCCGACGCTTGGCGTAATCCAGCTGCTGTACCGCCTGGTCGAAATCCCCTACTAACGTGAAGTATTCGGCACGCGCGCGGTGCAGACCGATGGTGTTGCCCGACAACCCGCGCACTTCAGCCATGTCGTACCAGACGTCCGGGTCATCCGGCCGGCTCTTGAGCAGGTCGTCCAGCACCTTCTCCGCTTCGGCCGGCTTGTTCTGTTTGACCAGCAGGTCGGCGCGCACCTGTTTCAGCGGGTAGTTGCCCGGGTACAACCCCTGCATGCGCTCCGCGCGTTGCTGCGCGTCGGCCAGGCGGTTGTTGGTGATGTCCAGGTCGATCTGCGCCAGGTTGTAGGTGATGTCGTTGGGGGCCTTGGCCAGCAGCGGCTTGAGGTTTTCCCGCGCTTCGTTGAGCTGCCCACCCTTGATCTGCGCCAGGGCCAGGCCGTAGCGCGCAGCGTCCAGTTTCGGGTCTTCGTCGAGCTGGGCGCGGAAGCGCTTGGCTGCCAGGCCCGGGGTGCCCTCGTAGGTGAGTGCCACGCGGGCGCGGATCAGTTGGTAGCGCTGGCTATCCTCGACGCCACCCTTGGGCGCCTGTTCGGCGCGGTTGCGGGTGTCGGCAATACGCGATTCGGTTACTGGGTGAGTCAACAGGAATTCTGGCGGCTTGGCGTCGAAGCGGTACTGGCGAGCCAGGCGTTCGAACATGGTCGGCATATTACGCGGATCGTAACCGGCCCTTTCCAGGTTCTGGATGCCGACGCGGTCGGCTTCCTGTTCGTTCTGCCGCGAGAAGCGCCGTTGTTCCTGGATTGCCGCCGCCTGCGTGCCGGCGATCATGCCGATGCCGGCATCGCCTGCGCCGCCTGCCGCCAGCACAATGCCGGCCAGCAGCGCCGCCATCATCGGCAGCTGCATACGCTGCTGGGCCTCGACGCCGCGGGCGAAGTGGCGTTGCGACAAGTGCGCGAGTTCGTGCGCCAGTACCGAGGCGTACTCGCCTTCGGTCTGGGCATTGAGGAACAGGCCGCCGTTGACGCCGACGATGCCGCCAGGCGCAGCAAAGGCGTTGAGCTCGCGGCTGTCGATGAGGATGAACTCCAGGCGACGGTCCTGCAGCTGGCTGGTTTCGGCCAGGCGGTAGACGGTGGTCTCGACGTAATCCTTGAGCTGTGGGTCATTGAGCTGGTTGACCTGGCCACGCAGCAAGCTCAGCCAGGCTCGGCCGAGGTCGTGCTCCTGCTTGGGTGAAACGATCGCGGAACTGGCGTCGCCCAGTGACGGCAGGTCGTCGGCGTGGCCAGGAAGGGCCATCAGGCAGGCCAGCGCCAGCAGGGTGGGGCGCAGTAGATTCATGCAGAAGCTCGCGTCGATGAAAAAGCCTTACTGTAGCCGGGTCGCGCGGAGCAGACCAGTGGCGGTATGCTACCGAGCTTTTCCCAAGACTTACGCCCCGCCCCGGAGACGCGCCCGATGAGTGACACCCTGACCTGCGACGCCGAACTCGACGCCAGCGGGCTGAACTGCCCGCTGCCGCTGCTCAAGGCGAAGATGGAACTCAACCGCCTGGCCAGCGGCGCGATCCTGAAAGTCATCGCCACCGATGCCGGTTCGCAGCGCGACTTCCGCACTTTCGCCCAGCTTGCCGGTCATACCCTGCTGCAAGAAACGGCCGAGGCCGGTACCTACACCTACTGGCTCCGCAAGGCCTGAGCCAACCCAAGGATCGTCAATGTTCAAAGTGCTTCGCGACTGGATAGAGCGCTACTTCTCCGATGAGGAAGCAGTGGTGCTGGCGGTCCTGCTGTTCCTCGCCTTTACTGCGGTGCTCACCCTCGGAGGCATGCTCGCGCCGGTGCTGGCGGGCATGGTCCTGGCGTTCCTGATGCAGGGCCTGGTCAATGCCCTGGAGCGCTTGCGCGTGCCGACCCGGCTGGCGGTGACGCTGGTGTTCGCCCTGTTCATGGGGGCGCTGGCGGTGTTCCTGCTGGTGCTGGTGCCGCTGCTCTGGCACCAGCTGATTACCCTGTTCAACGAGCTGCCGGGGATGCTCGGCAAGTGGCAGTCGCTGCTCTTGCTGCTGCCTGAACGATATCCGCATCTGGTCTCGGATGAACAGGTGTTGCATGCGATCGAATCGGTACGTGGCGAAATCGGCAAGTTCGGCCAATGGGCGCTGACTTTCTCGCTGTCGAGCCTGCCGCTGTTGGTCAATGCGATGATCTATCTGGTGTTGGTGCCGATCCTGGTGTTCTTCTTCCTCAAGGACCGGGTGCTGATCGGACGCTGGGTTAGCAGTTACCTGCCGCGTCAGCGCACCTTGCTGAACCGGGTGGGTAGCGAGATGAACCGGCAGATCGCCAACTACATCCGCGGCAAGGGTATCGAAATCCTGATCTGCGGGATTGCCACCTACATCGCCTTCATCAGCCTGGGGCTCAATTACGCCGCGTTGCTGGCGCTGCTGGTGGGGCTGTCGGTGGTGGTGCCCTATGTGGGCGCGGTGGTGGTGACCGTGCCGGTAACGCTGATCGCGCTGTTCCAGTGGGGCTGGGGTGACCAGTTCATCTACCTGATGACGGTGTACGCGATCATCCAGGGGCTGGATGGCAACGTGCTGGTGCCGTTGCTGTTCTCCGAGGCGGTGAGCCTGCACCCGGTGGCGATCATCTGTGCGGTGCTGCTGTTTGGCGGGCTTTGGGGGTTCTGGGGGATCTTCTTTGCGATCCCGCTGGCGACCTTGATCAAGGCCGTGCTGGATGCCTGGCCCAGGCAGGAAGCCAGCGTCTCACCGATGCTTTGATGCAATTGGGGCCGCAAAGCGGCCCCAAAATCTCAGGCCTTGTTCAGCGCCTGGGCCGCAGCCAACACGGCATCCACATGCCCAGGCACCTTCACCCCACGCCATTCCTGGCGCAGCACACCGCCTTTGTCGATCAGGAAGGTGCTGCGGTCGACGCCCATGTATTCCTTGCCATACAGCTTCTTCAGCTTGATCACGTCGAACAGCTGGCACAGGGCCTCGTCCTTGTCGCTGATCAGCTCGAACGGGAAACCTTGCTTGGCCTTGAAGTTCTCGTGCGATTTGATGCCGTCGCGCGACACGCCGAACACCACGGTGTTGGCGGCGGCAAAGGCGTCATGCTGGTCGCGGAAGCCCTGGCCTTCGGTGGTGCAGCCCGGGGTGCTGTCCTTCGGGTAGAAGTACACCACCACCTGCTGGCCCTTGAGCTCGGCCAGGCTGACGGTCTGGCCGCTGGTGGCCTGGGCCTGGAAATCGGCGACGGGTTGGTCGAGTGCTACTGCCATGGTCGGTTTCCTTACATGGGGTTCTGTGGACGCCACGGCTCGATCAGGGCATCGAGGTTCAGGGCATCGGCGAAGTCCAGGAACTGGTCGCGCAGCCAGCTGATCTGGGTGCCGGCCGGCAGGATCACGGTGAACTGGGCGTTGAGCATGCTGCTGCCGGTCTGCGGCGCGAGGTAGGTGTCGCAGGTCATGGCTTCGAGCTCGACGCGGTGGTCGAGGAAGAACTGGCACAGTTCGTTGATGATGTCCGGGCGATAGGCGGCGCTGACGTACGCCACGTAGGGCAGGGCCTGCGGGCGCACTTCCTGGTCGGCGCTGCGCACCACGTCGAGGGTCAGGCCGTGTTTCTTGCCCAGGCCCGGCAGCATGGCTTCGAGGCGCGCCAGGGCATCCCAGCTGCCGCCTACCTGCAGCACCAGGGCGCTGGTCTCGCCGTGGCGGCTCAGGCGCGAGGTGACCACCGCGCAGCGGTTTTCGAAGGCGGCGCGGCTGAGGACGTTGGCCAGCTCCATGGGGTTGGGGCCCAGGGCGCTGATGACAAGGAATTGTTCGCGGACGGTGGGGGTGGACATGCAGCATTCCTAAAGCGATGAGCGGTCGGTGCAGGACGGGCGAAAGCCTCCTGTCGGCAGGGCCCGGGGCTCGCATGCGAGGACGTGGACGCTGGCCGGGGAGCAGGGTCGACGGCCCGGCGGGCCGCGCTGCACCGATCAAAGGATCAAGGGTAGCGAAATAAGGCGCCGAGGGGAATGCTCCGCCTGCCTGCTTCGCTTGTGCAAGGCCGATGCCCCCAGTACCATTACCGCTCTCTTTTTCCGGCAGGAGCAGTTACATGATTGCGGGCAGTATGGTGGCGTTGGTCACACCCATGGATGCACAAGGGCGTCTGGACTGGGACAGCCTCGACAAACTTGTAGACTTCCACCTGGAAAACGGCACCCACGCGATCGTCGCTGTCGGCACCACCGGTGAGTCGGCCACGCTGGATGTCGAAGAACACATCCTGGTCATCAAGCATGTAGTCGAACGCGTCAAGCACAGCAACAAGCGTATTCCGGTCATCGCCGGCACCGGTGCGAACTCCACTGCCGAAGCCGTGCACCTGACCCAGAACGCCAAGAATGCCGGTGCCGACGCCTGCCTGCTGGTGGTGCCGTACTACAACAAGCCGACCCAGGAAGGCCTGTACCAGCACTTCAAGCACATCGCCGAAGCCGTCGACATTCCGCAGATCCTCTACAACGTGCCGGGCCGCACTTCCTGTGACATGCAGGCCGAGACCGTGATCCGCCTGTCGACCGTGCCGAACATCATCGGCATCAAGGAAGCCACTGGCGACCTGGTCCGTGCCAAGGCGATTCTCGATGGCGTCAGCAAGGACTTCATCGTCATGTCCGGCGACGACCCGACTGCCGTCGAGCTGATCCTGATGGGCGGCAAGGGCAACATCTCCGTCACCGCCAACGTCGCCCCGCGCGAAATGGCCGACCTGTGCGAGGCCGCCCTTGAGGGCAATGCCGAGAAGGCCCGCGCAATCAACGAAAAACTGATGCCGCTGCACAAAGACCTGTTCTGCGAAGCCAACCCGATCCCTGTGAAGTGGGCGCTGGTGGAAATGGGCCTGATGCACAAAGGCATTCGCCTGCCACTGACCTGGCTGAGCGAAGGTTGCCACGAAAAAGTCCGTACTGCCTTGCGCCAGTCCGGCGTACTGGTTTAAGAGGAAGTACACCGCATGAAGCGACTGGCTGGTCTTTCCGCGCTCGCCCTGATCATTTCCAGCACCAGTGGGTGTGGCTGGCTGTGGGGCGAGGATGGCTATTTCCGCGACCGCGGCAGCGATTACCTGCAGGCGCACCCGACTGCGCCGATGCAACTGCCGCCGGACGCAGGCAACGTCAAGCGTCTTGACCCGTTGCTGCCGATCCCGCGCAACGTTGCCGACGATCGTGCCACTGGCGAGTTCGAAGTGCCGCGTCCGCAACCGCTGACCGCTGGCGCCGAAGCCAGCGACTACACCCTGCAGCGCAGCGGCAGCAGCCGCTGGGTTCTGGCCCAGCACTCGCCGGCCGAAGTGTGGCCGGTGGCGCACCAGTTCTTCGAGGACAATGGCTTCCGCATCGCTGAAGAACGCCCGCAGACTGGTGAATTCAACACCACCTGGCAGCGTTTCGACGAACTGTCGGCATCGCTCGGCCAGCGTCTGTCGAGCACGGCCAGCAGTGGCGACAGCGAAGTGCGCGTCCGTGTGCGCATCGAGCCTGGCGTGCAGCGCAACACCTCCGAGGTATACATCGTCAGCGTCGAACGCCCGGCCGGCAGCACCGCCGACACCGCATTCCCGTCCACGTCGGCCAACACCGGTGCCGACGCGCTGCTGGTCGACGAAATGCTTGCCAGCATGAGCCGCAGCGCCGAGAAGGGCGGTTCGGTCTCCCTGTTGGCTGCGCGTGACTTCGACGCCCCTAGCCGTGTCAGCCTGAGCGAAGACGGCAGCGGCAACCCGGTGCTGTTCCTCGGCTCGGACCTGGACCGCGCCTGGTCCGGCGTGGGCCGTGCGCTTGAGCAGGGCGGCCAGTGGCGCGTCGAGGACATCAACCGCAGCCTGGGCCTGTACTACATCAACCTGTCGGAAAAGCCTGACGACAAGCAGAACGAGCCTGGCTTCTTCAGCCGCATGTTCGGCAGCGCACCGACCAAGGAAGAGCGTGAAGCCCGTGCCGAGCGTTATCAGGTGCGCCTGAGCAAGGTCGGCGAAAGCGTGCAGGTTACCGTCGAGAAGAACATCAACACCGTGGCCCCGGCCGATGTCGCCCGCCGCGTGCTGAGCGCCATTCAGGACCATCTGGGCTAAGTGCGCTTCGCGGTACTCGGAAGCGGCAGCCAGGGAAATGGCACGCTGATCGCCAGTGGTGACACGTTCATCCTGGTCGATTGCGGCTTTTCCCTGCGTGAAACCGAGCGGCGCCTGGCGCTGCTCGGGGTGTCGGCGGCACAACTGAGCGCCGTGCTGGTCACCCACGAACATGCCGACCACGTGCATGGGGTGGGGTTGCTGTCACGGCGCTACAATGTACCGGTCTACCTCAGCCAAGGCACATTGCGCGGCATGCGCAAGCCGGTGGAGGTGGCCGGTTTTCTCGCTTGTGGCGAGCGGCTGCAGATCGGTGGCCTGGAAGTGAGCGCGGCGCGGGTCGAACACGACGCCTACGAGCCGCTGCAGTACGTGTTCAGCGACGGCAAGCGGCGTTTCGGCATGCTCACCGACCTGGGTTCGTACGATGCGCTGCTGCTCGAGCGCTACCAGGGCCTGGACGCACTGCTGATCGAAGCCAACCACTGCCGCGACCTGCTCGCACGCGGCCACTACCCGGCTTTCCTCAAGCAGCGGGTGGGTGGCATGCAAGGACATTTGAACAACCACCAGGCCGCGCGCCTGGTGCAAGAGTTGGGCTGGAACAACCTGCAGCACCTGGTGCTGGCCCACCTCAGTAGCAAGAACAACCTGCCACACTTGGCCCGCCAGTGCTTCGTCGACACCCTCGGGTGCGACCCGGACTGGCTCCAGGTGGCGAATCAGGAACACGGGCTCGACTGGCGCGAAATCGCCTAGCCCAACACCTCAGCAAGCGGAGCCCAATCATGGAAAAACGCGACGAACTCTACCGCGGCAAGGCCAAATCGGTTTACAAGACCGACGACGCCGACCGCTTGATCCTGCTGTTCCGTAACGACACTTCGGCGTTCGACGGCAAGCGCATCGAACAGCTCGACCGCAAAGGCATGGTGAACAACAAGTTCAACGCCTTCATCATGCAGAAGCTCGAAGAAGCCGGCGTGCCGACCCAGTTCGACAAGCTGCTGGGCGACAACGAGTGCCTGGTGAAGAAGCTGGACATGATCCCGGTCGAGTGCGTGGTGCGCAACTACGCCGCCGGCAGCCTGGTCAAGCGCCTGGGCGTGGAGGAGGGCATCAAGCTGGAGCCGTCCACCTTCGAACTGTTCCTGAAGAACGACGAGAAGGGCGACCCGTTCATCAACGAATCCCACGTTGTCGCCTTCGGCTGGGGCACCGCCGAGCAGCTGGTCGAGATGAAAAAGCTGTCGCTGAAGGTCAACGAAGTGCTGAGCAAGCTGTTCGATGACGCCGGCCTGCTGCTGGTCGACTTCAAGCTGGAGTTCGGCGTGTTCCACGGCCAGATCGTCCTGGGTGACGAGTTCAGCCCGGACGGCTGCCGCCTGTGGGACAAAGAAACCCGCAAGAAGATGGACAAGGACCGCTTCCGCCAGGGTCTGGGCGACGTGATCGAAGCCTACGAAGAAGTTGCCAAGCGCCTGGGCGTGCCGCTGTAAGGCGCGCGTTCACGCAAGCGTCTGATACCACGCGATTTTTTTTGAAAAAAGATTTGCCTTTCAAGAAAACGCTGGTATGATGCGCGGCATTGGAGAGATGCCGGAGTGGTCGAACGGGACGGATTCGAAATCCGTTGTACTGGCAACAGTACCTAGGGTTCAAATCCCTATCTCTCCGCCATACAAGATGAAGCCCCGCAGATTAACGTCTGCGGGGCTTTTTCGTTTCTGGCTTTCTATAACCCGCTTGTCCGATACGGGGGGCTGAATGTAGCGCGGCTCCAGGGATTTTCAACATCTGGTGTTAGTATTTCATCATCCCTAGCTCAGCATCGTCCAGCAGTGTCTTGGACAGTGCATTCAGGTAATGCGAGGCCCAGATAAGCTTCTGGTTGTCTTCCAGCAAACCGGTCAGGGTCAGGTCGTGGGCGTAGCTCATGAGTTCTGACGCTTGCTCGCGGGCAGCTTGGTCTGAAGTAAAACTGTAAGCGAAGTTGTATTGCGCTAGAATGCGCCGGCAAAACGCTACTAGCGCCCAGGCTCCCCACGTGTAATGACTACGCGTCCTGGTCGATCACCTTGTTCTGACATGGATTGGTTGGATGCTTCTCGCCGTACTGGTTCTCATCAATGCCCGCTGCTTGCCGGGCAGATTGTCGCTCAACGCCCAGCCGTTGCCGCGCACCAGTGCCGCCATCCCCTTGCAGATTCCTCACAACATCACCACGCCCGGCCTGTCGTTGGCCGTCGCGCGCGTGCGCCTGTTCACCCAATGGAAATGGAGTGCTCCACTTGCGTAAGAAATTCGTCGCTTCCCTCTTGGCGGTCGCCATCGCCTCTACCACGGCCTGTGCACCGCTCGGGATCAGCAAAGAGCAAGCGGGCACCGTGATCGGTGGCCTGGCCGGTGTGGCCATCGGCTCAACCCTGGGCAGTGGCAACGGCAAGATCGCCGCCGCCCTGATCGCTGGCGGTATCGGCGCCTACGTCGGCAACCGCATCGGCCATCACCTCGACGAGAAGGACCAGCAGGCGCTGGCGCTGCGCACTCAGGAAGTGCTGAGCCAGCCGACTGCCAGCGCCCAGCCGGTGACCTGGAAGTCCGACCACTCCGGTGCCACCGCGCAGATCACCCCCGGCAAGGAATTCACCAAGACCAAACAGGTCGAGGTCAAGCGCGCGCCGAAGATCCAGGCGGTGCCGTCGATGAAGCTGATCAACGAGCCTTACGTCACCATCAGCGACAACCTCAACGTGCGTGCTGCGCCCAACGCCAATGGCGAGAAGGTGGGTAGCCTGAAGAACCACACCGAGTTCACCGCTGTGGGCTCTACCGGTGATTGGGTGCTGGTCGGTCGCAAGGGCGTGACCGTCGGCTACGTGCACAAGAACTTCGTCGAGCCCAAGGCCCAGGCCGTTGCCAAGCGCGTGACCCCAGCCGTCAACCTGGACGAGCTGGACGTTGCCGCCAGCAAGGAAACCCAGGGCTTCGACCTCGACTCCATCCAGTCGCTGCCGACCCAGACCGTGGCCGCCGAGGCCGCTTGCCGTCCGGTCACCGTCAGCCTGCAGTCGCAAGGCGGGCAAACCGAGCAGGAGCAGAACACGTTCTGCAAACAAGCCAACGGCACCTGGGAACTGATCTGAGGAACTCCATGAAAAAGCACGCGCTCACGCTGGCTGTGATCGGCGCTTGTGGTCTGGTACCGCAGGCGTTCGCCCACGAGCTGGCCTTCTCGAAGAAAGACAACATCAAGGTCGAAGTACCAGGGGACGCCAGCAACTGGTGCAAACCTGACGTCGAAATGACCATCACCCGCCCAGCCTGGGACGATCAGGCGCTGCTCTCGGGCCTGCTGACCAAGCTGCCGTTCGTGTTCGCCAAGGACTGCGCGACGGCCAAGGTCTCGTGGAAGGCGGTTGACGGCACCGGCAAGCTGTTCGCCAGCGGCTCGGGCAACGCGTCCAACCTGGGCCTGGTGACACTCGCGGCGGCGCCTGCCGCAGCGCCTGCCGCGGCCGAAGCGCCAGCCCCGGCCCCGGCAGCATCCGCGCCAGCTCCGGCGCCGGAGCCCGCTCCGGTTCCAGCCCCAGCCCCTGCTGCCGAGCCGGCCAAGGTAGAAGCACCGGCTGCGCCTGCATCCGTAGCCACAGCGCCAGCGCCGGTCCCAGCCCCTGCTGCTGAGCCAGCCAAGGCAGAAGCACCGGCGGCTCCAGCTCCGGTAGCCGAAGCGTCAGCACCTGCACCAGATCCGGCACCGGCTTCGGCCGTAGCCGCTGCCCCCACCGCAGATTTCGGCCGTTCACTGGTCCTGCAGAACCCGAAGCTGATGCAAATCACCGACGCCGCCGGCTGTAAATGGGTGCTCAGCACTTCGACCATCAGCGATGGTGACAACCTGGCATTCGGCGCCACCCCGGCCATGCCGTGTCCGGCGTCCGGCTTTGCCGAGGGCAGCTTCGAGAAACTGTCGTGGAAAGTGCCCGGCACCTACCGTGGCGATAACTGGAGCCGTGTCTACGTTCACCCGAGCACCCTGGTCTTCAACAAGAACTTCGAAGCTGCGGTAAAGAACAAGGCGGTGGCCTACGTGTCGCCGGAAGCGGACCAGGCAGCCTTCCTGGTGGGTGAGATCCCCGGCCGGCAGATGAAGGTGTATCTGACCTTCCAGCGTTCGAACTGGGGCGCGCTGCGGCCGTTCAGCAGCGACCCTTACTACGTTGCGGTAACCCCCGACGAGTCGTTTGCCCTGGATGCTGCCAAGTACCGCGAGGCGGCGGTCGAAGTGTTCGAGCTGATCAAGGCCACTTCGCCGAGCACCACCGACGTGGCCACCTTGCTCATCGCGAAGAGCCTGTCGGCGATCGCGGCTAATGGCTGGAACGACAACCAGCAGAAGATCGTCCGCAACCGCATCGGCCTCAACCGCAATGGCTTGTTCTTCGATGTGCGCGAAGGCACTAACTGGACGGTCGAGCGTGAACGGCAGAGGCTGCGCGAAGAGCGTGAGCGCCAGGCCGAACTCGCCCGCGTGCACACCCGTGTGCTGGCGCGCTACGAGCAGTTGCAGGCCGGCATGAACGAATACAAGGGGCGTGAAACCGAAGCCCTGGCGCAGATGGCTGGTATCAAGGTGCGCATCGACTCGCCGCTGGCCCTGCAGAACCCAGGTTCGTTGGCCACCGTAGTGCCGATGATGGTGCACGTCACCGGCAACAAGGGCGACTTCTACACCATCGACTTCCCGAGCAAGGGCCGCCTCGTCTCAGATGAAGAATACGCCGAGGGCTGGTACGTCGCCCGGGTGGCCAACGCCACGCCGTACTATCCGCTGGAAGATGGCCGGGCCATTCCGACCTACCGTGCCTACGGCATCGGCGTGCCACAGGCCTGCAAGCAGGACAAGTGTGCCGATCAGGTCTCCTTCGGTGCAGTGCTGGCCAAGGAATTTCCGGGTGCAGGCATCGACTTCAGCTGGACCCCAGAGGTCTCCCAACGGTTCGTGAACGACTGGAAGAACGCTTCCGCCCAGGTCCAGTGAGGCAAACACCATGACAATTCAGATGAACAAGAAGCAGCTGCTGATCGGCGGTGTTGCGGCAGCGGTGCTGGTACTTGGCGGTGGCTACGCGATGCTGTCCAGCTCCGGCAAAAAGGCCGCGATGGCCTATTACGAGGACTTCAAGGAGCGCTATTTCCTTGAGGATGTGCTGTCGGAGGGCGACATCTCCTATTCGGCGTTTTCCGGCAACCTGACCGTGGCCGACCCGGAGATCCGCATGGCCGCAGCGCAGACCAATGGCGCCGAGCAGTTCATGCGCAGCCTGTCGGGGATGTTGGAGTCGGCCCGTGGCGGTTCACCGGAAGAGGGCCTGGCCGGCTGGGCCAAGTACCAGCTCGATGCCACGGCCAGCCGCTACACCGCAGGCGTGTACCTGAAGGCCGATGCGCTGAAGCTGGCCCACGAGGGCGACAGCAAGGACGGCAAGATCCACATCCAGCTGATCGGCATGCAGATGGGCAACCCCTACCTGTCGCGCAAAGGTGCCGAGCTGGTGCTGGTGTCGGATGTCAACGACGAGATCCAGCCACGTGCCGAGCTGACCGCAAACGGCCGTGCCACCCAGTCGGACTTCGCCTGGGGCGCCAACCTGGCGGTACGCCAGCCGGTGACCGGGGCGTTTCTGGTCAGCAGCACCGGTGCTTATGGCACCACGGTCGATCTCGACTTCACCCTGCAGCGGTCCAGCGATGGCGAGGGGTCGATGGAGTTCGTGGTGACCCACCGCAATGATGGCTCGAAAGTCGGCGAAATCGTGCGCAAGACTGACTTCCAGTCGCTGCCGGAGCTAGATGATGTGGAGCTTCAGCTCAAGAATGCCCTGAGCGGCCTGATCGTCGGCGCCTACAGCTCGTTCACGGGTCAGGCGGTGCTGGCCGAAGCGGTGAGTGGCTTTGCGCGCAAGGCCAAGGTCGAGCACTACAGTGTCAGCTACAGCGGCTTCAAACCACTCAAGGAAGCCTACAGCGCCTTCCAGGAAGGCGCGCCGAAGGCCAAGTTCGCGGCGTTCTGTGACGAGGTCGGGCTTTCCACCTGGAGCAGTGACTTCGGGGCCAAGGGCAAGAACCACAGCGATTCGGAATGTGCCATCGGGCAGAAGCTGGTCGAGGATGGCACGTTCGAGGAGGCTTACAAATTCAAGGAAGGCAAGAGCCTGTTCGCGGCGTTGTTCGTGAGCAAGGCGTACGAGCTGGAAACCGACTGACTTTTACTGCGTAATGACAAAGCCCCTGGAAATGATCTGTTTCCAGGGGCTTTTTTGCTGCTGCTCTGAGTGGACTGCCCGTCTTGGCATTCGTGTGGAGGCGGACATCGAGCGCCGCCCGCGCGGCGCATCGCGAGCTGCGCTCGCTCCTACGTTTGTTTCCGGCCAGTAACGCCTGTGACAGACGCGCGCGACCGCCTGGTTAGTACGACAGAATATCGAGTCATGCGCCAAGGCGTAAGCGCGAAAATCCCCAAGGGAGCGCCAAGCCACTTCACCACATGGAAGGCGGCGGGTAGGCGGCCAGCAGGGTGGCGACGCCGGCCACGGCCAGCCACAACAGCACCTGGTCACCGAGGATCAGGCTTATTGCAGCTTGGATCCAATGCTTGGGTTCTGTATCATCCCGCCGCCATCAGAAAGATGGCCGAAGATGAAGCATTTAAAGGACTTAGTATGAAAAAGCTGTTCAAGGCCACTGTCGCCGTTGCTGTAGTTTCCGGCGTTGCCCTGCTGTCGGGCTGCACTGGCCAAGTCTACAACCAGCAGAAAAACTGCTCGTACGACTACCTGTTCCACCCTTCGGTTTCCATCTCCAAGGTCATCGGCGGCTGCGGCCCGATCGATAAGCTGCCTCAGCCGCAGTAAAGCCTGGTGATCCCCAGATCTCGCCGCTAGCGGCCTGATCCGAAACCCCCGGTCATGCAAATGGCCGGGGGTTTTTGTTAGCTGAAGCTTTTGCCCTGGGTGTAGAAGGGGATCGATTGCAACCCCTCGACAGCCTTCAACGTTTCTGGCGAGCGCTCGCGCAAGGTGGAAAACGCAAGGTAGGTGCGCACGCTCAGCTCCGGCGCACCGGCCACGGTGTGCAGGCGCCCGTCGGCCAAATGCTCTTTGACCATGAACTGCGAGAAATACGCCGAACCGCCGTGCTTGAGGATGTACTCCAGGGCGATGGTTTCCTGGGTAATCGAAAGCCGATGGCGCCGGGTGCCGGGGAAGGCGTCGTTGTGCTGCTCGCTGAACGAGCGGCCCCAGCTGATGTATACGTAACCTTCGCCGTGCCCTGCGAACACGGTATCGGCCTGGGTCGATACCAGTTGCAGCGGTTCTTCGAGAAACGGTTCGAGGATCACGTCGGGCCAGTGGTGCGGCTCATAGAGGATCGCCAGGTCCAGCAACCCTTCGCGCAGTTCGTTCATCAGCAGGATCGAATAGTCCGATTGCACCTGGGTGGCGACTCGCGGCTGGTGCTGCTCCATCCACTCTACCCAGTCGGCAGTGATACTGCCCCAGTGGTTCATTGGCAGGCCCAGGCTGACCGTGCTGCGCATGTCGGTGGGCAATGCCACGTCCTGCTGGGCACGCTCCCAGGCACTGATCACCGACACCGCATGGCGGTAGAACAGGTTGCCGCCGGAGGTCAGGGTGACGCCGTGGCGACTGCGGCTGAACAGCGGGCGGTTGAGGCGCTCTTCGAGGGCCTTGATCCGTGCGCTGACCGAAGACTGGGTGATGTGCAGGCGCTCGGCAGCCTTGTGGAAGCTGCCGCTGGCGGCCACTTCGATGAAGGCCCGCAGGTGCTCGATGTTCATGATGTGACCGTCGTCAGAGGGCGAGCCGGCTGGCCCGACTCGCCGATACTATCTGCACTCAGGCCCAGATGTCGCCGATGGTGAAGCCTTCCGGGAACGGGTCGTCGTGGTCGAGGACGAAGGTGTTCAGGCCGTAGATCCAGCTCTTGCCGGTGATGGTCGGGACCACGGCCGGTTTGCCGCCAATGGTGGTTTCATCGATCAGGCGGCCGGTGTAGACATTGCCCAGTAGCCCCTGGTGGCGGAAGTCGCGGTGCAGCGGCAGCTCGCTCTTGGCGTGCAGCGTGGCCATTTTCGCCGAGGTGCCGGTGCCGCAGGGGCAGCGGTCCAGGGCCCCCGTCCAGGTGCTCGGGTCGTCCCAGGAAAACGCGCCGCTGGCCATGGTAACGGCATTCTTCCAGTCGGCGTTGGGGTCTTCGCTGGGGCCGGACAGCTGGGAAATGGTGATGCCAATGCCGGGGTAGTCAGGGTGGACAACCGGCAACTGCTCGATGGCGGCCTGGCGGATCATCGACGATACCCGGGCGATCTCGCCGCCGTGCTCGGGGATCAGTTGCAAGCCCTTGAACTGGCGCACGTCGGCAATTACGTAGAACATGCCGCCCCAGCCCACGTCCACGCGTACCTTGCCCAGGTGCGGCACGTCGATTTCGGCGTCGATATGCGCAGCGAACGCCGGCACGTTCTGGAAGGTGACCGCCTTGACCTTGCCACCTTGGCATTGCGCCTGGATGCGGATCAGCCCGGCCGGCGCTTCCAGTACCAGCTCGGTGAGCGGCTCGCGCATCGGCAACATACCCATTTCCAGCAGCACGGTGACTACCGAGATGGTATTGCCGCCGGACATCACCGGGTACTCGATCTGCTCCATGATGATGTAGCCGGCGTCGGCTTCGGGGTGGCTGGGCGGGACGATGATATTGCAGCAGTGGGCCGGGTAGCCGCGCGGTTCGCGCAGCATCAGCTTGCGCAGCTGATCGTCGTTGGCTTCCAGCCATTTCATCCTGGCGTGCACGCTGTCGCCGGGGATATGCGGGATGCCACCGGTGATCACGCGCATGGGCGTGCCGGCGTGGGTGTCTACGGCGTGGATGGTACGTTTGAATGACATGCGGGGCGGCCCTTTATTGTGGTGTTTGAGCGGGGTCTTGGCCGCAGGATAAAGGGGCGGGGTGGGGCTGTAAGGCGAATAATTCCGATCGGGTGATCGCTTTTTTGAATGGGCATTGGTGTTTGCCTGCACGGGCCTCTTCGCGCTGCTATGGCTTCCATCAGCGTTTGGCCAGCATGAGACAACCTGTCGTCTTGCCTATTGCTGTGCAATTTGTATGTGCTGGCATTTCGGTTACAATCAGCGAAACGATTCAGCCTTGTCGGTCAATTCGACAAAAGCCTGGGGCGTTATCTGGTTCTCTGGCTGCTGAACAATTATCAACAACAAGCCTGCGCTGAAGAACAAGGAATATTTTGGGTCAGCCACAGGCCCACCCTCCGTTCTACTGACTGGAATTGATCAATGTTCAAGAAAGCTGGCAAGACCTTGCTGGGTCTGGCTGTCGCTGCGAGCTTCATGCAAGCGCACGCCGCAGAAACCAAGAAAGTCGATGTGCTGCTGGTCGGCGGCGGCATCATGAGCTCCACCCTGGCCGTGTGGTTGCACGAGCTGGAGCCAAGCTGGTCGATGGAAATGGTCGAGCGCCTGGACGGCGTCGCCGAAGAAAGCTCCAACGGCTGGAACAACGCCGGTACCGGCCACTCCGCGCTGGCCGAGCTGAACTACACCCCGGAAGACAAAGACGGCAAGGTCAACATCTCCAAGGCCATCGAAATCAACGAAGCCTTCCAGATCTCCCGCCAGTTCTGGTCGTGGCAGGTTCGCCAGGGCGTGCTGAAGAACCCGCACTCGTTCATCAACACCACCCCGCACATGAGCTTCGTGTGGGGCGATGACAACATCAAGTTCCTCAAGAAGCGTTACGACGCGCTGCAGGCCAGCCCGCTGTTCCGCCCGATGCAGTACTCCGAGGACCACGCGCAGATCGCCAAGTGGGTCCCGCTGATGATGGAAGGCCGTGACCCGAACCAGAAGCTGGCGGTCACCTGGACGCCCATCGGCACCGACGTCAACTTCGGCGAAATCACCCGCCAGTTCGTTGGCCACCTGCAGACCCAGAAAGGCTTCGACCTGAAGCTGTCCAGCGAAGTGCAGGACATCACCCGCAACAAAGACGGCTCCTGGCACGTCGAGTACAAGAACCTCAAGGACGGTACCGAATCGGCCACCGACGCCAAGTTCCTGTTCATCGGTGCCGGCGGCGGCGCGCTGAAGCTGCTGCAGAAGTCGGGCATTCCTGAAGCCAAGGAATATGCAGGCTTCCCGGTGGGCGGTTCGTTCCTGGTAACCGAAAACCCGACCATTGCCATGCAGCACATGGCCAAGGCCTACGGCATCGCCTCGACCGGCGCGCCACCCATGTCGGTACCGCACCTGGACACCCGCGTGCTGGACGGCAAGCGCGTGATCCTGTTCGGCCCATTCGCCACCTTCTCGACCAAGTTCCTGAAGAACGGTTCGTACCTGGACCTGCTGAGCAGCACCACCACCCACAACGTGTGGCCGATGACCAAGGTCGGTATCGACCAGTACCCGCTGGTCGAGTACCTCGCCGGCCAGCTGATGCTGTCGGATGACGATCGCTTCGAAGCCCTGCGCACCTACTTCCCGAACGCCAAGAAGGAAGACTGGAAACTGTGGCAGGCTGGTCAGCGCGTGCAGATCATCAAGCGTGACGAAGAGAAGGGCGGCGTGCTGAAACTGGGCACCGAAGTGGTGGCTTCCCAGGACCGCACCATCGCCGGCCTGCTGGGCGCCTCGCCAGGTGCTTCGACCGCCGCGCCGATCATGCTGAACGTGCTGGAAACCGTGTTCAAGGAAAAGGTCGCTACCCCTGAGTGGCAGGCCAAGATCAAGGAAATCGTACCGAGCTACGGTACCAAGCTGAACGACTCGGCGGCGGCCACCCAGAAAGAGTGGAACTACACCGCTGAAGTGCTGCAGCTGGAGAAGCCACCGGTGATCGACGACAGCGTCGGCACCACTGTGGCGCCGAGCAAGCCGGTTGAAAGCAAGCCAGAGAACGACATGGCGCTGTAATCAGGCGATGTGGGTCAGAAAGAGCCACGGGTGATCCCCGTGGCTTTTTTTATTGCGGTTTCGGCAAGGGGCTGTCGATGGCAAGCTCCTGCAGCACCTCGGTCAGGTCGAGGTCCACGGCCAGCGCCAGGAAACTCACGTCACCTGCGTCACTGACGGGGAACACTTTCGCTTCGGTGGCAGCCCTGAGCACCACCTGATCGCCGTGCATGATGTGCAGTTCCGAGCCATCGGGCATTTCCAGCTTCAAGCTTCCCGAGGTGGCGAAGAGCAGCAGGTCGTTGCCCGGGCTCAAGTGTGCAGCCGCATGCAGATGGCGATACTCGGCAATCCAGCCATCGCGCAGAAACGTCTTGCTCAAGGCATAGGCCAGCGAGCATTCCAGTGACAGGTCAGCCATTTCTTCGATCACCCGGTCACGTGGAACCTGGGGCATCAGGCGGGAAAACTCACTCAGGTTGGTCAGGGTGACTTTCCGGCGGGCAAGGCTCATAGCGGTTTCCTTTTCAGATCCGGGCCTCAAGCCAGCAGCGTGATCGCCACGTGCCCGGCGACACCGGCGCACACGCTGTAGATCAGGCTGCGCGACCAGTACGCGACAATGACCACCGGAATCGCTGCCAGCAGGTCGGCATTCAGGCCCAGCAGCGAGCCGTCCTTGGCCACCAGCAGGGCGGGTACGGTGATGCTGGCGATGATTGCCACCGGCAGGTATTCAATGACGTCATTGAACCACTTGGGGGACTTCTCCATCTTCAGCAGAAACGGCGTCGCGCGGGTCAGGTAGGTGATGGCGGCCATCAGCATCACCGCTGCGATCAGGTAGTTCTTTTCAGGCATAACCCTGCTCCACAGCCAACGGCAGTTGCGATGAATACGTTCAAGGGCGAGGGCGCAAACATGTTCAACAGGCAGGTGGTCACGATCACTACCAGGGCGATGACGGCTTTGGTGAAGGTGCTGCACAGCGATATCAGCACGAAGATCATCATGGCCGTCAGGGCATAATCCAGCTTGAACTGGGAAAACCGGTTCAAGGCATCCGATGCCACCGCGCCAAACACCGCGCCGGCGATCCAGCTGGCATGGCAATAGGTATTGAACTGCAGCAGATAGCCAGGCGAGGTCGGCCTGCCGTTCTCCAGGCGTTGGCTGTGAAAGGCAAAGGACTCATCGGTCAGGCCGAATGCGTACAGCAACTTCTGCGGCTTGCTGATCGGCAGTTGCGCGCTGCGTTTGGACATGTACATCGCCATCAGCATGTGCCGCGAATTGATCAGCAAGGTCGACAACGCAATGGTGATCAGCGGCGCGCTGGTGGTCATCAGTGCCAGTGCGGCGAACTGCGCCGCCCCGGCATAGACGAACAGGCACATGGCGGCCGGCAGCCACAAAGGCAGGCCGGCATTGATGCACATGACACCGAACACGAAGCTGACCACGAAGTAGCCGGTGACGATCGGCAGGGCATCGACCAGGCTTTCCTTGCGCGAGGTGGTTAGCAGCACCGACGAGGTCACAGGTCGACCTCGCAGGTGATTTCACCACGGGTTTGCAGGAAGCCTTGTTTCTGCCAGAAGCTCAGTGCGTTGGGGTTGTCATCTTCTACGAACAGGAACACCCGGCGAATACCGTGCTGGCGGAAATCGCTGAGAATCGAATTGGCCAGTGAAGTGCCAATCCGGCTCTGCCGATAGTCCGGCGCCACTGCCATGTGATTGATGGTGCCCCGTGTGCCCATCAAGCCCCCTGCGACCGCGCCGACGATGGTGCCGGTATGGTTTTCGGCCATGTAGCAGTAGGTATGCTCCGAGCCGAGCAAGCCTTTGAGCAGCCCCTCATCCTGCCAGTCGCAGAACGAGGTCTCCTCGAAGCGACGGAAGAAGTCGACGATCTTGCGGGCATGGAAGGGCGTGGCTTTCTTGATGCTCAGGCCATTGATATGTTCACTCGGAAACAACTTCGGCACCGGGCCGATGTAACTAGTCGATAATGTCATGCTCGCTGCCCGGTCGAGAGAAGGAAATTGCAATGATCTGCCGATAGCCCATTTCCGAAGGGCTCGGGTTGATCGCCGGAGTGACATAGTGTTGCAGTTCGCGGTCGAGGAAGTAAGTGGTGTCGAGAATGTTCAGGTAGGTACCGGAGTCGATTACATTCGACTGTTTGTCGTAGATGTTGCTGGTAGCACCCTCGACGTTGTGACGGCCCCAGAAGTGCACGCCGCTGAACGGGTAACCGTCGCAGTGAATACCTTCAGGGGTAATTTCGATCTGCGCCCCCGGTTTGATTTCGATACGGATCTGGTGCACTTGGCACTGCCAGGTGACTGTATGCAGTTCTTCAGGCAATACCGCCTTGTACACGTCGAAATCCAGGCGAATCAACGCGCGCAGAATCGGTGAGTTGAACACATCGGCACTGATGTCATCGAAATGACGTGCCATGCCACCGACATAGTTGTTGTGCGCTTCGGATTGTTCATAGGCGCGGTGATTGAGTTGGCACAGTTCGCCGGTGACCGGGTTGAAGTCGAAGTCGCTGTAACGGCGATAGCGGGTGCCTTTTTCGGCCTGGCCGTAATAACGGTCGACGCCCATAGTTTCCCAACTTTTGGAAAACTCGACAAACTCGTTGAACCCCCCGTTCAACGCATAATCGCTACCCAGGACGTTAACGGTCTTGTTTTGTCGCAGGGCAGTATCGATGTTTCTATTCAGTGTCAGCATGGTAAATCTCTTTTTATGTAAAAGCTGACAAAAATCTAACAGTTGAATCGCCCGCCGAAACTTCACTTTTTTTTGACGTGCCTCAACCGTTGCTTGCTACCCAGGCGGCGTGCACCGTTATCGGGCAGACAGTGCCGGCGGTTGTGCGATATCCTCATGCCTTTCGTTGACGGCCTGCGTCAACGGAACGGGGAGGGAGAGTGAATGGACATCAAGGTGCTTAAAAACATCGTGACCGTAGCCCGCACGGGCTCGATCACCGATGCGGCCGAACAGGTACACGTCACGGTCCAGGCCTTGGCTGCTCAGTTGAAAAAGCTCGAAGATCATTGCGGCTTCAAATTGTTCGACCGGACCAACAAAGGGGTATCGCTGACCCAGGAGGGCATGGGCATCCTGCCGCATGTCCTGGAAATCGTGCGTTCGTCCGAGCGCATGCAGCTGAAGATCAACCAGTTGCGCCAGAGCCGCAACCAGCGCCTGCCGTTGCGGGTTGCCTTGAACAGCACACTGTCGATGGAAATCAACCAGCAGATCATGGGCGCCGTGGTCAGCAAGTTGTCCGGCTACAATCCGATCTTCAGTTGCTCGGAGTCGCCCGACAACCTGGTCAAGCTGGCCAAGGATGAGGCGGACATGGTGGTGGTGCTGGGCGACAGCATGGGCGAGAACTACCATTCGGTACCGCTGAAGGGCTTGCGCATCGAGGTCGTTGCCTCGTCAACCAGCAATGACCGCTCGGCGCCCTGCGCGGTGATCAAGCCTTTGCCGGAGTGCCCGTATCATTCGATCTTCACCCGCTTCGCCGAGCGCCGGCCAGGCATGCTGGACGGGGCAACCGTGTTCCATTCCGGCAGCGAGATCGTCAGCGTCTCGATGATCAAGAGTTTTGGCGGCGTGGGCGTGCTGTCGCGGGCGGTTGCCGAGGCCAATGACCTGTTCATCTGGCCGGGTTTCTCCGACTTTCTCGATGTTTACCTGGTCATGAAAGAACCGTGGATCATCGAAGAGGAGTTCCCGCTGTTCTGTGCGGTTCCCACACCCATCCGCAGCCTGGACGCCATCAGCGCCTGACCTGGCAGCGCCGGGCGCATAAGCCACGGGAAGCATCCCGTGGCTGTTGTTTTCAATAGGCAAACCATTGATCGGAATTCCGCCGACGGCCGAATAAAAACATATTTTGATGCTTAAATTAATCTTGTCAGTCGATCCCCTCCAGGAGGGTGCCGTCATGAACATCAAGATTGCCGCCTTGTTGCTGCTCGCCCTGTGTGCCCAGCCGGCATGGAGCCAAAGCTACTCCTCCGCAACCCCCGCCGCCAAACCCGCCGAATCTGCAGCGATGACCACGCGCATGGCCTTGCGCGACCTGTGGGTCGAGCACATTTTCTGGGTTCGCAACTATGCCGTCGCCAACCAGGCGGGCAACGCCAAACAGGCCGCAGTCGCGGCCAATGAAGTTGTCAGTGATGCCACCAGAATCGCCAACAGCATCGCCCCGCTGTACGGCCAACCCGCCGCCGACCAATTGTTCAAGCTGCTCGCCAGCCACTGGGGCGCGATCAAGCACTACAGCGATGCCACCGTGGCCAAGGACAAGAAAGGGCAGCAAGCTGCCGTCAACGACCTGGGCAGCAATGCCAAGGCCATCGCCGCCTTCCTGGCCAAGGCCAACCCGAACCTGCCGGAGCAGACCTTGCTGACCTTGCTCAGCGCCCACGGTGGCCATCACGTGGCGCAGATCGACCAGCTGGCCGCCGGTGACTACGCCGGCGAGGCACGTACCTGGGCGATGATGCGCGAGCATATCCTGACCTTGTCCGACGCCCTCACTGCGGCGCTGGTCAAGCAGTTTCCGGACAAGTTCTGATGCTCGAAGGCCTTGGCCGTACCCAACAGGACCTGCTCCATGCGTTGCTGCATCAGCCGGCCGGCATGAGCATCGACGAACTGGCGCAGGCCCTGGCCATCACCCGCACGGCGGTGCGCCAGCACCTGGCCGCCCTGGAGCGTGACGGCCTGGTCAAGCGCGGTGCTACCCGGCCCACCGGGCGTCGGCCGGAGCAACTGCATCAGCTGACCGAGCATGGCCGCGAACTGTTCCCTCGGCAGTATCCGCTGCTGGCCAACCTGCTGATTGGTGAAGTGGCAGGCTTGATGGGGCAGGAGGCGTTGCTGGCGCTGATGCGGCAGCTTGGGCGCAAGCTGGCGACGGGCCTGGAGGCCGAAGTGGTGGATGAAGGGCGGATCGTCGAACACATGAATGCGGCGGGGTATGAGGCCGAAGTGTTCTTCCGTTCTTCAGGCGAACCACAGATCGTGGCGCACAACTGTGTGTTCCATCATCTGGCCAAGGCGCATCCGGTGGTGTGTGAGCTGGACCTGGCCTTGATTGGCACGCTTGGCGGCGCTGAAGTCAGCCATGAGGAATGCATGCTCAGGGGAGGGCAGGTGTGCCGCTTTGCCCTGCGCAAGGACCAGCATTGATCTTCACCTAGCGCCATGCACTACCTGTAGGAGCGGGCTTGCCCCGCGAAGAGGCCGGCACAGGAATAATCAGTTCTGCTTCAAAATGCAGTCCAGCAACCCGGGAAACCGCTCGCCCAGCATTTCGCTGCGCAGCGAATTCATGTGGGTGGTGCCGACATTGCGGGTATGCACCAACCCCGCATCACGCAACACGCGGAAATGGTGCGACATGCTCGACTTCGGTCGCCCGCCATCGAGCTCGCCACAGCTGGCCTCGGCCACGCCGGCCAGGTGGCGGACGATGCCCAGGCGCACCGGGTCGCTCAGTGCGTAGAGCACGCGCTCGAGAATCAGGTCTTCAGGGTTGGGATGTTGGTAGGCTCGCATGGCCGACATGATAACGGGGGTTTCATCAATTGCCATAGTTCGATTATGATCGAACAATCGTATGCAAATGATCCGGAGCTGCCCATGTCTGCCCTGTTCCAACCTTACACTCTCAAAGATGTCACTTTGCGTAACCGCATCGCTATCCCGCCGATGTGCCAGTACATGGCCGAGGACGGCATGATCAACGACTGGCACCATGTGCACCTGGCCGGCCTGGCCCGGGGCGGTGCCGGCCTGCTGGTAGTCGAGGCCACCGCGGTGGCGCCGGAAGGGCGCATTACCCCCGGTTGCGCCGGGATCTGGAGCGACGCCCATGCCCAGGCCTTCGTGCCGGTGGTGCAGGCGATCAAGGCCGCAGGATCCGTGCCGGGCATCCAGATTGCCCATGCCGGGCGCAAGGCCAGCGCCAACCGCCCGTGGGAAGGGGATGACCACATCACCGGCGACGATGCCCGTGGTTGGGACACTATCGCGCCGTCGGCAATCGCTTTTGGCGCGCACCTGCCGAAAGTACCGCGCGCGATGACCCTGGACGACATCGCCCGGGTCAAACAGGATTTCGTCGACGCCGCGCGCCGTGCGCGTGATGCCGGTTTCGAGTGGATCGAGCTGCACTTCGCCCATGGCTACCTGGGGCAGAGCTTCTTCTCCGAGCACTCCAACCAGCGCACCGATGCCTACGGTGGCAGCTTCGACAACCGTAGCCGCTTCCTGCTGGAAACCCTGGCCGCCGTGCGTGAGGTCTGGCCGGAGAACCTGCCGCTGACCGCGCGCTTTGGTGTGCTGGAATATGACGGTCGCGATGAGCAGACCCTGGAAGAATCGATCGAACTGGCGCGCCGCTTCAAGGCGGGCGGGTTGGACCTGCTGAGCGTCAGTGTCGGCTTCACCATTCCTGAAACCAACATTCCATGGGGCCCTGCATTCATGGGCCCGATTGCCGAGCGCGTACGTCGTGAGGCAGGGCTGCCGGTGACTTCGGCGTGGGGCTTTGGTACGCCGCAACTCGCCGAGGAAGCGCTGCAGTCACGTCAGCTGGACCTGGTTTCGGTTGGCCGTGCGCACCTGGCCGACCCGCACTGGGCGTACTTCGCAGCCAAGGAGCTGGGCGTGGACAAGGCCTCCTGGACCTTGCCGGCACCGTATGCGCACTGGCTCGAGCGTTATCGCTGAGCCTTGAGCAACCCCCAGGCACTGCAGTGCCCGGGGGCGCCGACTACTCGCCGATGCGCCAGCCAACCTGGCGCATCGCGCTCAGCAAGCGTTGCCCACCCAACCCCGGCACCAGAACCCCATCCGCTGTAAGCATGTCTTGGCCTGCAACCAGTGCGTTGACGATCGCTTCCTCCACCGCCTCTGCCGCCGCCATGAAAAGCGGCGTGATATGGTCATTGGCGAGCATCTGTACCGGCTGACTGAATGGCACCCCCTTGCGCCCATAGGCCGCAGGCGGCAGTTGCTGGTCGGCAGTGGAAAACGCCACGAACAGATCGCCGCTGGCATCTTCGGTACCGCCCCCGGTCCGGGCGATGCCGATCGAGGCCCGCTGCGCCAGACGCTGGCACTGGTGGGGCAGCAACGGGGCATCGGTGGCGATGATCACCACGATCGAACCCATGCCCGGCTCGCCCCGTTCGGCGAAAGGCGAGGGGATCTCGTCGAGCACCCGGCCGACAGGGTAGCCATCGACCCGCAGCTCCCGCCGCTGGCCGTGGTTGGCCTGCAGCAGCACGCCCACCGTCCAGCCCCCCTGGTCAGGTGGCAGGCGCCGTGAAGCCGTGCCGATACCGCCCTTGAACTCATGGCAGATCATGCCGGTGCCACCGCCCACCGCACCTTCGGCAACCGGCCCGGATTCGGCGCGGGCCAGCGCTTCGTTCACCTGATCGGGCCCTACGTGCTGGCCCCAGATATCGTTGAGCAGGCCATCGTAGGTTTCCAGCACCACGGGCATGCACCAGTACACCGACGGGTCGGCCAGGGTGTCGCGTTCTGCGGCGATCAATGCGTCGCGCACCACCCCGACACTGTGGGTGTTGGTGATGGCAATCGGCGTGGTCAGCAGGCCGGCTTCGCGGATCCACTCAAGGCCGGTGGCGTCGCCGTTGCCGTTGAGTACGTGGACCCCGGCAAAGCAAGGCGCCAGGCGGGCCGCAGCCGGGCGTGGCTGGATCACCGTCACGCCGGTGCGTACCTGCTGGCCGGCACCGTCGGCCATCAAGGTGCTGTGGCCGACACGGATGCCGGGTACATCAGTGATGGCGTTGAATTCACCGGGCAGGCCATGGCCCAGGCTGATACCAAGTTGACGAGCGCGCATAGGGACTCCTGTGGGTCAGAGCGTTGTGGGTCAGAGTTTCTGGAAGGCTGGGCTGAACTTGCCGTAGGTGCTGTAGAGCATCACCGAGACGGCCAGCAGCACGAGAATGATGAGGATGTCGCGAAGGGGCGCGGCCAGCAGGCCGCTGAGCAGCAGGTAACCCGCGCCGACCACCGCCAGCAGCGCTGGCAACGGCCACAGGGGCATGCGATAGGGGTGTTCGCGGTCGCTGCGCAGCACACGGCTGAACAGAGCGCACAGCGCGACCGCCAGGTACACCATCAGGAGCAGCAGCACGGTGAACGAGGTCATCTCTTCCAGATTGGAGCTGAAGCTCAGGGCAGCGGACGGTATGGCCAGCAGCAGGGTGGCCAGCCAGGGCGAATCCCAGCGTGGGTGGATGCGGGTGAACAGGCGGTTCAGGGTTGGCGTCCACAGTTGATCGCGGCCACTGCTGAAGATCACCCGGCCGGACTGGATGACAATGGCGATGATGGCATTGAACACCGAAAGGAAAATGCCCGCGCTCACCAGCCGTGACAGCATCGGGTTGCCGTGGGCGTTGAGCAGGTAGCCGATGGGGTCGCTGCTGGCCAGCATCGCCTCCAGCGATGGCGCGCCCAGCAACAGTGCGCAGATGGGCACCAGCTCGATGGCCACCACCAGCGCCAGGGACCAGAGCACTGCCCGATGGGTGCTGCGGCCACCGTCCTTCATGTCTTCGGCCAGCACCACGGCGGCGCCGAAGCCGTTGTAGGCGAACAGGGCCGTGCCGATCGAGGCGAACACCAGCGCCCAGGGGGCGGCGCTGAGCAGGCCGTGGTCCATGTGCTGGGGCGTGATCAACACGCTCAGCGGCTGGCTCACGTTACCCAGGCCCAGCGCCACGATGACCAGCACCGCCGCCATTTCGCACAACAGGAACACGCCCGTGACCCAGGCGTTGAGGCGGATGTTGAGGATGCCGAGGGCATAGCTGCCGGCGACGATCGCCAGGGCCACGGCCTGGGTATCGAAGGCCGTGCCCAGGGCGCTGTTCAGGTAGGTAGCAGCCCCGGTGGCCAGCACCGGTGGAATGAACAGCAGCGAGACCAGCACCGTGACAAAGGTGGCGTAGCCGGCCAGGCCGCCGAACACGCGCTTGGCATACACATATTCGCCACCGGCCGAACTATGGGCGCGGCCCAGTTCGGCATAGCACCAGGCGAACATCAGCGCCAGCACTGCCGCCAGCACGAAGGCCAGCACCGCGCCGCTGCCAGCCTGGGCAATGGCGAAGGGTGCAATCACAAATACGGAACTGGCCGGAGTCACCGCCGAAACGGTGATCGCAACCACATCGAGCATGCCCAGGCTGGGCTTTAGCGCACTGTCGTGCATGTCGTTTTCCTCGAATTGTTATTGGGGTTGAGGCAGTGACGAAAGGCGCGAACACCCTGCGGATGGGGTGTTGCATGGGCTGCAATCTAGGCCTGGCGCAGTGGCCGGCCAATTACCATTTGGGGTTACGCCCCTTGACGTGGGCGCTGCAAAGGAGGGAAATCGCATCACCTTTTCAGGGGAGCCGGCACGGTGCACAACGTTTTTCATGAAGTCGGCATGCATGCCAATCTTGGCCGCACCATCGAACAGATCGGTCAGCCACGCTTCTGGAAGCAACTGATCCTGTTGCTGCATCGCTGGTTGCCGTTCGATAACGCCCTGGCGGCGTACTACCCCGGCAGCGGTACCCCGGTGGTGCTGGAAGAGCACGATGCGACGCCGCAGGCGGGGCCTGTGGCGATGTCCATGTACCTGAGCGGGCTGTATCAGCTCGACCCGTTCTACCTGGCGTGCCAGGACGGTGTGGGCAGTGGCTTGTATCGGCTTGACGAAGTGGCGCCGGACCAGTTCCACGAGAGCGAGTACTACATCAGCTGGTTCCAGGCCCATGTGCTGGCGGATGAGGTGCAGTTCATCCTGCAGCTCCCAGGCCAGGGCGCGCTGAGCTTGTCGCTGGGGCGGGGGGTCGCCTTCGATGCCGAGCAGTGCGGCTTGCTGGCGATGCTCTGCCCGTGGGTGCTGGCGCTGATGCAGCAGCATTGGCAGGCCGGTAGCAAGCACGTGCTGGCGCAGGATGAGCCGGTGGCGGTGCAGGTGCGTGACGCCCTCAGCCAGTTCGGCGCTGGGGTGTTGTCCGAGCGCGAGCTGGAGATTGCCCGGCTGATCTTGCGCGGGTTTTCCTCGAAGGCCATGGCCGAGCGCCTGGCGATTTCACCCGAGACGATCAAGGTTCATCGTCGCCACCTGTATGCCAAGCTGGATATCTCGTCGCAGCCAGAGCTGTTTTCATTGTTCCTGCAGTCATTGGGGCACGACCCGCAGCACCCTTGAATGCCGGGCGTGCCCCTGAGCATCAGAAGCGATCCAGCCGGTAGGCCCCCAGGTCGGGGGCACCGGCCAGCCCAGCCAGACGCCCCACCCATTCCGCCGTCACCGCTGCCTGGGTCAAGCCCAGATGCTGATGCCCGAACGCCAGCAGTACCCGCCCATCACACACCTGGTCGATCACCGGCAACGAGTCCGGCAACGATGGCCTGAAACCCATCCATGGCGTTGCGCCTTCTACGCTCAGGTCCTGGCGGAACAAGCCTTTGCTCAACCGGTGCAACTGCCACGCCCGCTGCATGCTGGGCGGCGCATCGAGGCCGGCGAACTCCACCGTGCCGGCCAGGCGCAGCCCATCAGCCATGGGCGTCATGATGAACTTGCGCTCCAGTGAGGTGACCGCGAACGGCAGGCGCTGACGTTCCTGCGGCAGCATCAGGTGATAGCCGCGCTCGGTGTCCAGCGGTACGCGCTTGCCGGTCAGTGCTGCGGTCAGCTGCGCAGAATGTGCGCCGCAACTGAGCAGCACCTGGCGCGCTTTGAACGTCCCCTGGTCACTGGCCAGGCGGACTCCGTCGCCCTGCAGTTGCCCACCCGAAACCCGCGCCTGGACGAAACGCACACCGCTGGACTTGGCTGCCTCGAACAGCGCGCAGACCACCTGGTACGGGTCGATGAAGTGCCCGGTACGCGGGAAGAACAAACCGCCCAACAGCGCAGGGTTCAGTTGCGGTGCGGCCTCGCGCACGTGCTCGGCCGGCCAGAAATCGACCGCCACGTTCTGTTGCTGCATGCGCGCCTGCAAGGCTTGCAGCGCCTGGCGTGACTCGGGTCGTTCAAACACCAGCAACGAGCCATCTTCCTTGAACAGCTCGCTGCGCCCGATCGAGCCCAGCAGGCGCTGCCAGGCCTCCAGGCTGCCTTCGTTCAGCGCCCGGATACCGGCCACGCTGCGCTGGAACGGCGCCGGGCGCAGGTTGAGCAGCAGGTGGATGAACCATGGCATGGCCTTGGGCAGGTACTTCCAGTCCAGGCGCAGCGGGCCCATCGGGTCGAGCAGCATGCGCGGCAGGCGCTTGAGGATCGACAGGTCAGCGATCGGGAAGACCTGCTCGGTGGCCAGGTGCCCGGCGTTGCCGTAGGAGGCGCCCTGGCCGGGCGCCTGGTGATCGAGCAGCAGCACCCGACGGCCCTGGCGGGCCAGTTGCAGGGCGCAGGCCACGCCGACGATGCCGGCGCCGACCACGGCGATATCGGTTTCAGGGGTGTCGACCATGCTCAGGCTTCCCGTTTACCGTCGAGCAAGCGCCGCAGCTGCAGCGGGTTGCCGTGCTGGAGCGCCTGGGGCAGCAGGGCATCGGGGAAGTCCTGGTAGCACACCGGGCGCAGGAAGCGCAGGATCGCCGCCGTGCCGACCGAGGTGGTGCGGGCATCGGAAGTGGCCGGGAACGGCCCGCCGTGGACCATCGCATCACATACTTCGACACCGGTCGGCCAGCCGTTGACCAGGATGCGCCCGGCCTTGCGTTCCAAGGTTGGCAGCAGGGCGCGGGCGCTGTCGATGTCGGCATCGTCCAGTTGCAGCGTGGCGGTCAGTTGGCCTTCAAGGTGCTCGGCCACCTGGCGGACCTGCTCGTCGCTGGCGCAGGCCACCACCAGCGAAGCGGCGCCGAACACTTCGGCCTGCAACGCCGGGTCGCTGAGAAACGCTTCGGCCTGAGTCACGAACAGCTGTGCCTGGCATTGGTTCGGCCCTTGCTGCGTCTGGCCGCTGGCGGCAATCGTAGCGTTGGCGTTGTTGGCCAAGGCGCCGACGCCAGTGGCATAGGCGCTGGCAATGCCCGGGGTGAGCATGGTCTGCGCGGCGGCCTGGCGTACATGTTCGCTGGCAGCCTCGATGAAGCGCTGCAGCGCTGGCCCCTGGCGGGCGATCACCAGGCCTGGGTTGGTGCAGAACTGCCCGGCGCCCTGGGTCAGCGAGGCGACGAAGCCTTGCGCCAGGGCTGCGCCACGGGCCTGCAGCGCGGCGTCGAAAAGGAACACCGGGTTGATCGAGCTCATTTCGGCGTACACCGGAATTGGCTCCGGGCGGGCCTGGGCCGCCTGGCACAGGGCGATTCCACCGCTGCGCGAGCCGGTGAAGCCTACCGCCTTGATGCGTGGGTCGCTGACCAGAGCAATGCCGACTTCACGGCCGGCACCATACAGCAACGAGAACACGCCCTCAGGCAGGCCGCAGGGTTTGACCGCGCGGGCCACGGCCTGGCCGACCAGTTCACTGGTGCCGGGGTGCGCGGCGTGGGCCTTGACCACCACCGGGCATCCGGCAGCCAGTGCCGAGGCGGTGTCGCCGCCGGCTACCGAAAAGGCCAGGGGGAAGTTGCTGGCGCCGAACACCGCCACCGGGCCGAGGGCCACCTGGCGCTGGCGCAGGTCAGCGCGCGGCAGCGGCTGGCGTTCGGCCAGGGCATTGTTGACCCGCACATCGAGCCATTCGCCGCTGCGGACCACCCGGGCAAAGGTGCGCAGTTGCGTGCAGGTGCGGCCACGCTCGCCCTGGATGCGCGCCTTGGGCAGGCCGCTTTCGGCCACGGCGCGGTCGATCAGTGCATCGCCCAGCGCTTCGATTTCGCTGGCGATGGTTTCGAGGAAATGGGCGCGCTGCTCCAGCGAGGTTTCGCGGTAGGCATCGAACGCCGCCCAGGCCAGTGCGCAGGCCTGGGCCACGTGTTCGCCTGTGCCGCCGGCGTAGGCGGGTTCGAGGGCCTGGTTGGTGGCCGGGTCGATGGCGCGGATCGCGTCGCGGCTGCCGGGTACGGCGCGCTGGCCGATCAGCAGGTTGCCTGTCAGGGTCATGGAGCCTCCTTCGTAATCAGTTTCTGGATCGGGGGGCGCTTTGCGCCCCTTTCGCGACGCAGCCCCGGGGGTCAGGTCAGGTTCTGCTCGGCCGACCAGCTGGCGTACCACTTGCGGAACAACCCGTACTGCTGCTCGGCAAAGTTGCGCTGGGCATCGGTGAGCACGTCGGTTTCGTTGAAGTGCAGGCTGTACTCGCTGTCGCCGTTGAGCACCATCAGGTGCTTGTAGTACAGCACCAGGTCGCAGCCTTCATCGAACGACGACAGCACCGCCAGCGCCGCTTCCAGTTCGCGAGCCAGGCGGCGGGCCTTGGCGTCGCCCTTGGCGGCCTGCTTGCTCAGGCTAACCAGCTGCAGCACTTCACGCGGCAGGGCGTTGCCGATACCGGTGATGGCACCGGTGGCGGCGCAGTTGACGAAGCCATGCACCACCTGGGTGTCGACGCCGACCATCAGGGTCACGTCGTCATCCTTCGAGGTGATGTGCTCGGCGGCGTAGCGCAGGTCGGCGCCGCCGCCGAACTCCTTGAAGCCGATCAGGTTGGGGAATTCGCGACGCAGTTCGAAGAACAGGTCGGCGCGGGTGGCGAAGCCGTAGTAGGGGCTGTTGTAGATCACCGCCGGCAACTTCGGCGCGGCGGCGAGAATGGCCGAGAAGTGGTGTTTCTGGGCGATCAGCGATGCACCGCGGCTGAGCACGCGGGGGATGACCATCAAGCCAGCGGCACCCACCTTGGCAGCATGGGCCGCGTGGGCGACGGCTTCGCGGGTGTTCACCGCACCGGTGCCGACGATGGTCGGGATGCCGGCGGCCACCAGGCGGGCCACGCCTTCCTGGCGTTCGGCTTCGGTCAGCAGCGGCCAGTCGCCCATCGAACCGCAGTAGACCACGGCGCTCATGCCGGCTTCGATCAACTCGAGGCCCTTGCGCACCAGTGCGTCGAAATCAGGCTTGCGCGCGGCAGTGCACGGGGTCATCAGGGCAGGCATGGTGCCGGTGAAGATGTTGTCAGTCATTGTTGTCACTCCTGGCGATATTCAGTGGTTCAAGAAGCCGGGTTCAGATGCCCCAGGCGAATGGATCCTGTTCGTCGATCAGCAGAGTGCTGTCGGCGGTCATGTAGGCGCGGCCGGTGATGAACGGGCGAATGCGCTCGCCGTCGCGCTCGTAGCGGCCGTGGAACTGGCTACCGGTGATGCTGGCCTGGACCCAGGTCTGGCCTTCTTCGAGCTTGCCGTCGGCGGCCAGGCACGCCAGCTTGGCGCTGGTGCCGGTGCCACAGGGCGAGCGGTCGTAGGCCTTGCCCGGGCACATGACGAAGTTGCGGCTGTCGGCATGGGCGTCGTCGGCGAACAACTCGACATGGTCGATTGGCGCACCGTGCTCGCCGGTGATGCCCTGGGCTTCGAGGGCCTTGAGCATGGCCCAGGTGTACTCGGTGAGGGCTTCGCGGTTGTCCAGTTCGATGCGCTGGCCGTGTTCAGAGACCAGGAAGAACCAGTTGCCGCCCCAGGCGATGTCGCCACGCACCACGCCATGGCCGGGCACCTCCACCGCCACCTGCTGGCGGTAGCGGTAGGACGGCACGTTGCCGACGGTGATGGCGCCGTCTTCATGCAGGGTGGCGCTGACCGGGCCGACCGGGGTGTCGATCTTGTGCACGCCGGGCTCGATCAGGCCCAGGTGCTGCAGCGAGGCAATCAGGCCGATGGTGCCGTGGCCGCACATGTTCAGGTAGCCGGCGTTGTTGAAGAAGATCACCCCGCAGGTGGCGTCGGCCGACACCGGTGGGCAATACAGCGCGCCGACCAGCACATCGTTGCCGCGTGGTTCCAGCAGGCAGGCACGGCGCCATTGATCGTGCAGCTCGCGCAGTTCGTCGCGCTGCTCGGCCATGCTGCGCCCCTGCAGCGGCGGGAAGCCTTTCATCACCAGGCGGGTCGGTTCGCCGCCGGTATGCGAGTCGATGACGTGAATCTGTTTCATGGGCTTGTCCATTGCTAAGAGGGTCAGGAGGCGACGGCGGGGCGGCCGCTGTAGGTTTCAGCCGAGGCTTCGCTTTCGTCTTCACCTTCCAGGCGTACCAGGTGCGCCGGCACCCCGGTGGCGGCGCCCCAGTAGTAGATGCCCAGGGCGCAGGCAGCCACGGCCAGGGTGTCGAGCGGGTGGCCGAGCACGCCCAGGCCGCCGAAGCTGCCCAGCCAGGACAACAGGATGGTCACGGCGTAGAAGCCGATCAGCCAGGCCGACGAACGCACTTGCTGGGCCAACGACAGGTGCTGGGTCGGGACGAAGCGGCCGCACAGCAGGTACAGCACGAACATCACGATCTGCAGGGCCAGCAGCCAGGACACGGTGCTCCAGCCGGACCAGTAGACGATCAGCGCGGCGATGATGAACGACAGCGGGCCGAGCACGCCCATGCCCTTGACCCGGAACGGGCGCGGCATGTCTGGCGCATTGCGGCGCAGGGCGGCGACGGTAACCGGGGCCACCGCGTAGCTCAGCACCAGGGCGGCGGACACCACGTTGATCAGCGCTTCCCAGGAGGGGAACGGCAGGGTCCAGAACACCGACAGGCCGAAGGTCAGCCACAGTGCCGGGCGCGGAATGCCGGACTCGGCGTCGATGCGGGTGAAGTACTTGAAGAAGGTGCCGGTCTGCGCCCAACCATAAACCACGCGTGGGGTGGCGTTCATGTAGATGTTGCCGCAGCCGCTGGGCGAGATCACCGCATCGGCCACCACCAGGTAGGCCAGCCAGCCCACACCCAGGGCCAGGGCGATGTCACGGTAGGGCAGGGCCAGTTCCTTGGTCACCGCGGCCCAGCCGTTGGTGAGCATTTCGGTTGGCACGCTGCCGAGGAAGGCCAGTTGCAGCAGGGCGTAGATAGCAGTGGACAACAGCACCGAGAGGATCAGCGCGATCGGGATGGTGCGCTGCGGGTTCTTCACTTCGCTGGCCACCGAGATGATCGGCGTCAGCCCCAGGTAGGCGAAGATGATGCCACCGGCCGACACCGCCATTTCCACGCCAGACAGGCCGAACGGGGCGAAGCCCTGGACCTCGAAGTTCTCCGGCTTGAAGAAGGTGAACAGCACGCCGATCACCAGCAGCGGAACGATGAACTTGAACACGCTGACCAGGTTGTTGGCCTTGGCGAAGGTCTTCACGCTGCGGTAGTTGAGGAAGAAGAACAGCCCCAGCAAGGCGAACTGCACCAGCCAGCCGAGCACCGTCGGGTCGCTGGAGCCGGCCTTGGTCAGCCCGGGGAACCAGGCCGCGGCGTACTGGCGCGAGGCGACCACTTCGATGGCGATCAGGCTGGAGAAGGCGATAAGGGTGATGAAACCCATCAGGTAGCCGAGCAGCGGGCCGTGGGAGTACACCGGGTAGCGCACCACGCCACCGGCACGCGGCAGGGCGGCGCCGAGTTCGCAGTAGACGATGCCCAGCAACAACACGGCGAACCCGCCGAGGAACCAGGAGAGGATACCGGCCGGGCCGGCGATGGCCGAGACGTGGCTGGCGGCGAACAGCCAGCCGGAGCCGAAGATGGCGCCGAGGCCGATGAAGGTGAGGTCGAGCAATGACAGCTGTTTCTTGAATTTGCCTGACATGGGGGCGCCTTTTTGTAGGTTTTGGATAGGCAGGTCTGATGTCACGTGTTGCGGCTTGCGTGGGGCATAGAGTGGACCCGAACGGGGCGGGGGTTCTTGATGGTTTTCTGCAGGGGGTATGACGAAATCGGCACAGTTGCAAAAAATACTGGCGGCCTTAAAGGCTGGGTAGGTAGGCTGCAGGGCCTGCCGCACAAGGGCTTTAGCAGTTCATGGGCATTGATGGCCCTTTCGCGGGGCAAGCCCGCTCCTACAGGTACTGCGCAGTCCTGCAGGAGCGGGCTTGCCCCGCGAAAGGGCCAGTACTTCAACCAAGAGCATGCAGATGACACAAGACTCCCTGGCAACCCTGTACCAGTCCCTCGACCAGCACCGGCCAGCCACCCTCGAGGCCCTGCTGGCCGGTGTGTCGCTGCTGCTGCCAATCCTCGACGCCATCCCCAACGCGGCGATCTTCATCAAGGACCCTGCCGCCCGTTATGTGCTGGCCAACACCACCCTGGTCCAGCGTTGTGGCCTCAAGCGCCTGCAGCCGCTGCTGGGCAAGACCAGCGCCGAGGTGTTCCCGGCGCAACTGGGCCCCGGCTACACCGAGCAGGACCGCCGCGTGCTCAAGGATGGGCTGGTGCTGGAAGACCAGCTCGAACTGCACCTGTACGGCAGCCGTGAACCGGGCTGGTGCCTGACCCACAAGCGCCCGCTGCGCAACCCGGCGGGCGAGATCATCGGCCTGGTGGGCATCTCCGTCGACCTGCAGTCAGCCGCCGACACCCACCCCGCCTACCAGCGACTGGCGGCCGTGGATGAGCACATCCGCCGCCATTTCCACCAGCCGATCAGCATGAATGAATTGACCCGCATCGCCGGGATTTCCGTGGCGCAACTGGAGCGCTACTGCAAGCGGGTGTTCCACCTCACCCCACGGCAGATGATCCACAAGGCGCGCCTGGAGCACGCCCACCGGCTGCTGCATTCTGATTTGCCGATCACCGAAGTGGCGCTGCGCTGCGGCTACACCGACCACAGCGCGTTCAGCCGCCAGTTCAAGCAATTGACCGGTTTCACTCCCCGCCAGTACCGCCAGGCAACGGCGGATCAGGCCGGTTGAAACAGCCGCTTGGCCTCGTCGAAACATTGCTCGGCAATCGCCGAACGCGGCTCGCTGCGGCGCAGCAGCAGGCCGATCGGGCTGTGGATGCTGGCTTCGACGATGGGGATGATGCGCATGTGTTCGCTGAGGTCTTCCAGGCCGCAGCCCAGCGGCATGATCGCGCAGCACACGCCGGTATTGATGGCCTGCACCAGCTGGAAGGTCGAGTCGCTTTCCAACACGGCATTGGGCTCGAGGCCGCGGCTGCGGAAGCTCAGGTCCAGTGACTGGCGGTAGTGCATGCCCTTGCTCAGCAGGCCCAGGGGAATGTCGCCGAGTTCGTCCCAGCGCAGGCTGTCGGTGTCGAACTGGAAGTGCTGGGTGTCGAATAGCAGGCCCATGGTGGTGGTGCCTAGCTCGATTACTTCGAAGAAGTTGGCGTTGACCTGGTCGAGGTAGCAGATGCCCAGGTCGAGCTGGTTGCGGCTCAGGCCGTCCATGATCTGCTCGGTGCTGTGCGAGCTGAGCTGGAACTGCAGTTCGGGGTACTTCTCGCGCAGCGGCAGCAGCAGGTGCATGGGGTTGAAGCTGGCCAGCGGCACGGTGCCCAGGCGCAGGCTGCCGACCACCTGGCCACGGCAACTGGCGGCCTCGGCCTGCAGGCCGTCATGGGCGGCGAGCAGGGTGCGGGCCCAGGCCAGGATGCGCTCGCCCGCCTCGGTGAAGCCCTCGAAGCGCTGGCCGCGCTTGACCAGCACCAGGTCCAGTTCGTCCTCCAGGTTGCGCAGGCGCATGGACAGGGTCGGCTGGGTGATATGGCACAGCGCCGCAGCCTGGCCGAAGTGGCGGGTCTGGTCGAGGGCGATGAGGAACTTGAGCTGCTTGATGTCCATGGAAGTGCCTGGCGTCTGGTTGTGCAGACCTTAACCCACGTCTGCGATAGATGTCATTGATCGGCCGGTTCGCCATTTCGATTGGACGCTTGTCAGGCTTGCCTCTAGCGTGACGACAATGCCATTCAAGGAGCTTCACCGTGCGCGTCCAACCCGATGCGGTCTTCATACCGCTGAACATCGCCGTGCTGACCGTCAGCGACACCCGTTCCTACGACAACGACACCTCAGGCGAGCTGCTGGCCAGCCGCTCGGTAGAGGTCGGCCATCGCCTGGTGGCGCGGGCGCTGCTCAAGGACGACCTGTACAAGATCCGCGCCCAGGTGGCGACCTGGATCGCCGATGACGACGTGCAGGTGGTGCTGATCACCGGCGGCACCGGCTTCACCGGGCGTGACAGCACGCCGGAGGCGGTGCAGTGCCTGTTGGATCGGAGCGTCGATGGCTTTGGCGAACTGTTCCGCGCCTTGTCCATTCTCGATATCGGCAGCTCGACGGTGCAAAGCAGGGCGCTGGCAGGGATTTCCAATGGCACCCTGGTGTGCTGCCTGCCCGGTTCGACCGGTGCTTGCCGGACGGCCTGGGAGGGCATATTGGTGGAGCAGCTGGATGCGCGGCATCGGCCCTGTAATTTTGTGAAGCATCTGAAGCCTATCGAAGCCTGCGAAAGCCGCGGTTAGCCCATACCGGCCTCTTCGCGTGACAGAAGACGCAAATAATCAGCTCAGCACATAGTCCACCGGCAGCAACACCGGTGGCAGCGGTTCCACGCCCAAAGCCCCCAGCACATCCCGCTCCACGGTCCTCACCATGGCATCCATCGGCAGGTCGTTCTCATCCCGCCCGAACGGGTCCTCCAGTTCGTTGCCAATCGCGTCCAGGCCGAAGAAGGTGTAGCCGACAATGGTGGTGAACAGCGGCGCCAGCCAGCCCAGCGGCTCGGCCAGGGCAAACGGCAGCAGCAGGCAGAAGATGTAGATGGTGCGGTGCAGCAGCAGGGTATAGGGGAACGGCAGCGGCGAACCCTTGATCCGCTCGCAGGTGGCCTGGACCTCGGTCAGCCCGGCCAGGCGTTGTTCCAGCAGGGTATAGCGCCATTCGCTGATCTGCCCTTGCTCTGCCAGCCGCGAGCAGTGGCTGCCAATGTCGCGCAGGATGCCATCGCACACGTTGTACTCAGCCACCGGGGCCGCTGCGTTCAGCCACGGGCGCGTGGCGTTCACTTCGTTTTCGTTGCGCAACCGCGCATTAAGCCCATGGGCAAACCCGCACAGGCTGCGCAGCAGCTCGGCGCGCAGTTTTTCGTCGGCGATCACCACGCTCTCGCGTATGAACGAGCGGGTTTCGATGATCAGCTTGCCCCAGGCCTTGCGCCCCTCCCACCAACGGTCATAGCAGGCGGTGTTGCGAAAGCTCATGAAGATCGACAGCGACAGGCCAAGCAAGGTGAACGGCGTAGCGCTGACCGGGTAGAAGAAAGCCGGGAAGTGCCGCTCGACCAGAACGATCAGCGCGGCCAGCAAGGTCACCATCAGGCAGCGCAGGGCAATGCGCTTGACGATCGAGCCCTTGAGGGTGAAGAGCACGCGCAGTACATCGGGGCGGGGGTGGACGATCATGGAAATCCAGAGGCGGCCGATCAGCCGCCGGTCATGTTCATGAAACGCAGGATCTGCACCTCGCCACCGACCTCGAAGTGATGGCGGTAGGGCTTGAGGTGCAGCGAGTCGCGGATGGCCTTGTCCAGCCGTGCTGCATCGCCGGGGTGGGCACGCAGCACCTGCTTGAGGTCCATCGAGTGTTCGTTGCCCAGGCACAGCAGCAGGCGGCCTTCGACCGTCAGGCGCACGCGGTTGCAGGTGGCGCAGAAGTTGTGGCTGTGCGGCGAGATGAAGCCGACCCGGGTGTTGGCGGCTTCGGCCAGGCGCCAGTAGCGTGCCGGGCCCTGGGACGATTCGGTGGATTCGATCAGGGTGAAGTGCTCGGCCAGGCGATCGCGCACTTCATCGCTGGAGCAGAACGACTCGCCGCGTTCATGTTCGTTGATCACCCCCAGTGGCATCTCTTCGATGAAGGTGATGTCCAGCTCGCGGTCGATGGCGAAGCGCACCAGGTCGACCAGCTCGTGGTCGTTGCGGCCCTTGAGCACCACGCAGTTGAGCTTGGTGCGCTGGAAGCCGGCCTGGCGCGCGGCGTCGATGCCGGCGATCACCTGGTTGAGGTCGCCAGTGCGGGTGAGTTGCTTGAAACGCTCGGCGTCGAGGCTGTCGAGGCTGATGTTCAGGCGCGTGACGCCGGCGTCGAACAACGGCCGGGCCAGGCGCCCGAGCTGCGAGCCATTGCTGGTCATGCACAGTTCACGCAGGCCGGGCAGGGCGGCAATGCGCCCGCACAGGTCGACGATGCCCTGGCGCACCAGCGGCTCGCCACCGGTCAGGCGGATTTTGCGGGTGCCAAGGGCGACGAAGCGCTCGGCCACCTGGAACAGTTCTTCGAGGCTGAGGATCTGCTGGCGCGGCAGAAATTGCATGTCTTCGGCCATGCAGTACACGCAACGGAAGTCGCAGCGGTCTGTGACCGACATCCGCAGGTAGTCGATTTTCCGGTTGAAGCCGTCGATCAGGGCCCGGCTGTTCTGTTCCACGTTGGCGCTCGAAAGGAAATGGGGGCTACAGGATCCAAGCTATAGCCTGTGGCCAGTCGCGTCAAATCGCTTTCCCTGACTGCTTGATCAATGCCCTCTATCACGGCTGCAGGCCATGCGTGGCAAGGGCTGCAGGGCATGATCGAAAGCGCTTATCGTGCCGTAAGGTATTTCGATTGGACGGCTCTGGGCCGGGCTCCATAGGCTGGAAAAAACACCGGGCAGATCGATCCGGTGAACATTTCCATGCCGCGTGAGGATTGACTGCATGAGCCAGGACCAACACATCAGGGACTACAAGGGCCCCGCCGCCGGCTGGGGTGCGCTGAAAAGCGTGACCAAAAGCTGGCTGGGCAGCGACAACGCCTTCAAGAACCTGCGGGCCATGCTCAAGACCAACCAGAACGGTGGCTTCGACTGCCCGGGCTGCGCCTGGGGCGAGTCGCCGGAAGGCGATATGGTCAAGTTCTGCGAAAACGGTGCCAAGGCGGTGAACTGGGAAGCCACCGGCCGCTCGGTGGACCCGGCATTCTTTGCCAAGTACAGCGTCAGCACGTTGCTCGACCAGACCGACTACTGGCTCGAATACCAAGGCCGCCTGACCCACCCGATGCGTTACGACGCGGCCACCGACCACTACGTCGAAACCAGCTGGCAAGAAGCCTTCGAGCTGATCGCCCAGCACCTGCACGCGCTCGACTCGGCCGACCAGGCCGAGTTCTATACCTCGGGCCGGGCCAGCAACGAGGCGGCGTTCCTTTACCAGCTGTTCGTCCGCGCCTACGGCACCAACAACTTCCCCGACTGCTCGAACATGTGCCATGAGGCCAGCGGCGCCGGCATGTCGGAAACCCTCGGGGTGGGCAAAGGCACCGTGGTGTTCCATGACCTGGAACTGGCCGACGCGATCTTCGTCATCGGCCAGAACCCCGGCACCAACCATCCGCGCATGCTCGAACCGCTGCGCGAGGCGGTCAAGCGCGGTGCCCAGGTGGTGTGCTTCAACCCGCTCAAGGAGCGTGGCCTGGAACGCTTCCAGCACCCGCAGCACCCGTTCGAAATGCTCAGCAACGGCTCCGAGCCGACCACCAGTGCCTACTTCCGCCCGGCCCTGGGCGGCGACATGGCAGCCATGCGCGGTATCGCCAAGTTCCTCTTGCAGTGGGAACGCGAAGCCCAGGCCAAGGGCGAGCCGGCGGTGTTCGACCATGCCTTCATCGCCGAGCACACCAGCGGCCTCGACGACTACCTGGCGGCGGTTGATGCCACCTCGTGGGAGCACATCGTCAAGCAGTCGGGCCTGACCCTGGCCGAGATCGAACTGGCCGCGCGTATGTACCGCAAGGCCGAGCGGGTCATCATGTGCTGGGCCATGGGCGTTACCCAGCATCGCCATTCGGTGCCGACCGTGCAGGAAATCGTCAACCTGCAGCTGCTGCGCGGCAACGTCGGCAAACCCGGTGCTGGCCTGTCGCCGGTGCGCGGCCACAGCAACGTGCAGGGCGACCGCACCATGGGCATCGACGAGAAGCCCAGGGCGGCCCTGCTTGATGCCATCGAAAAACGCTTCAAGTTCCGCGTGCCGCGTGCCCACGGGCACAACGCGGTGCTGGCGATCAAGGCCATGGAAGAGGGGAAAGCCAAGGTGTTCGTCGCCCTGGGCGGCAACTTCGCCCAAGCCACGCCGGATACCCCGCGCACCCACGCAGCGCTGCGCAACTGCGCGCTGACGGTGCAGATCTCCACCAAGCTCAACCGCTCGCACCTGGTCACCGGGCGCGATGCCCTGATCCTGCCGTGCCTGGGCCGTACCGAGATCGACATGCAGGCCGAGGGGCCGCAAGGCGTGACGGTGGAAGACACCTTCAGCATGGTGCATATCTCCAACGGCCAGCTGCGCCCGCGTTCGCCGCACATGCGTTCGGAGCCGTGGATCATCGCCGGCATGGCCAAGGCCACCTTGGGCAACCAGCCGATCGACTGGGAGTACGCGGTCGCCGACTACAACCGCATTCGCAGCATGATCGCCGACGTTATCCCGGGCTTCGCCAACTTCAACGAGCGCCTGCAGCACCCGGGTGGTTTCCATCTGGGTAATAACGCGGCGGATCGAAACTTCCGCACGGCCACCGGCAAGGCTCGCTTCATGCCCCATGCGCTGCCGGAGGAACTGGTCAATGCCAAGGTGCTGGCGCGGGGTGACAAGCCGGACCTGATCCTGCAGACCATGCGTTCGCACGACCAGTACAACACCACGCTGTACGGGCTCGATGACCGTTATCGCGGGGTGTTCGGCCTGCGCGAGGTGGTGTTCGTCAGCGAAGCGGACATCCGCCGCCTGGGCTTCGAGCCGGGCGAGCAGGTGGACCTGGTGTCACTGTGGGAGGATGGCGTCGAGCGGCGGGTGTCGGGTTTCCGCCTGGTGCCCTATGACATTCCGGATGGCCAGGCAGCGGCGTATTACCCCGAGACCAACCCGCTGGTGCCGCTGGAGAGTTATGGCGAGGGGACCTACACGCCGACGTCCAAGTTCATTGCGGTCAAGCTGGAGAAGGCCAAAACCGGGAACCGGATCGAGGCGGTGCTGGCTTTGGATTGAGTGGAGACTGCAGGGGCTGCTTTGCGGCCCCTGCTATCGATGCACCGGCAAGGCCGTGGTGTATTTCATCTGCTCCATGGCAAAACTGGAGGTGATGTTCGACAGCCCGTCGGTGCTGGTGATCAGCTTCTTGTAGAAGCGGTCATACGCCGCGATGTCGCCCACCACTACTCGCAGCATGTAGTCCCAGTCCCCGGACATGCGGTAGAACTCCATCACCTCCTCGAACCCCTTCACCGTCGTCGCGAACTGCTCCAGCCAGGCGCTGTCGTGGCGCTGGGTCTTGAGCTGGACGAACACGGTCAGCCCCAGCCCCAGGCGCTCGGGGTCGAGCAAGGCGACACGGCCGAGGATATATCCGTCTTCCTCCAGGCGCTTGACCCGCTTCCAGCAGGGCGTGGTCGACAGGTTGACCGCTTCGGCCAGGTCCTTGAGCGAGATCGAGGCGTCGCGCTGCAACAGGGTGAGGATGTGTTGGTCGAAACTGTCCATGGCACCGGGATCCACGAGAAAAATTTTCCCCAGATTACCTCAGGCCTAGGAAAATTTCCCGCGTCGAGTCTGATTTGCCGCCGCGCCAGGTTGTTGCCATAGTTGCAGGCTTGAATCCTGCCAATGGGCCTGAACCATGTCCGACAAGCCGCGTAATTTCGCCACCCGTACCATTCACGCCGGCGAGCAGTCCAGCGTTGCCGACAACGCCATCTTCCCGCCCATCTATACCGCCAGTTCCTACATCAAGCGCAGCCTCGACGATAACCCCGAATACGCTTACAGCCGTGTCGGCAACCCGACCCGGCATGCTTATGAAAGCTGCGTTGCCGCGCTGGAGGAGGGCGTGGGTGCGGTGGCCTGTGCATCGGGTGTGAATGCTACCGCCACGGTGCTGGAGCTGCTGCCCAAAGACGCCCACGTGGTGGTGATGAACGGCGTCTACGGCGGCACTTTCCGCATCCTCGAAGACTACCGCGGGCGTACTTCGGGCCTGACCACCACCTATGTCGACCTCAATGACGTCGAGGCGGTGGCGGCAGCGATCAAGCCAGAGACCCAGCTGATCTGGATCGAGTCGCCGACCAACCCGTTGCTGCACCTGGTGGACATCAAGGCGGTGTGCGACCTGGCCCGTGCCCGCGGCATTCTCACCTGCATCGACAACACCTTCTGCTCGCCGTGGAACCAGCGCCCAATCACCCTCGGCGTGGACCTGGTGATGCACTCGGCGAGCAAGTACATCGGCGGCCATTCCGACCTCACCGGTGGTGTGGTGGTTGCTGCCAATGACCAACTGCTGGCGCGGTTGCGCAAGATCAGCATGGCGGTAGGCGCGATCCAGGGGCCGTTCGACTGTTACCTGGCCCTGCGCGGGCTGAAGACCCTGGATGTGCGCATGGAGCGCCAGTGCGCCAATGCGCTGCAGGTAGCGCGCTTCCTCGAAGGCCACCCGCAGGTCGAGCAGGTGTTCTACCCAGGGCTGGAAAGCCACCCGCAGCACGAGCTGTGCAAGCGTCAGATGCGCGCTGGCGGAGCGGTGGTGGCGATGAAGGTCAAGGGCGCTGACCGGGCGGCGCTCAACCGGCTGGTCGAGGCCCTGCAGATCTTCGTGCTGGCCGACTCGCTGGGCGGGGTGGAGAGCATGATCAACCACTCCTGGAGCATGTCGCACAACTCGTTGAGCCCGGCGCAGAAGGGCGAGATGGGGATCAGCGAGAACCTGCTGCGGTTGTCGGTAGGGATCGAGGATTACCGCGACCTGATCGACGACCTGGATGGGGCGTTGAAGGCTTCGGCTGCGGTGTAAGGGCTGCTGGCCCTATCGCGAGCTGCGCTCGCTCCTACGGGGTAATCCTGTAGGAGCGAGCGCAGCTCGTGATGAGGCCGGTGAATTCAAAAAAGGGTTGTCAGGACTTCGGCGGATGAATGATCCGTTCGATCTTGTCCTTGAGCAGCAGCCTTTCCTTGCGCAGGCGGTTGACCGCCTCGTCGTTGGTGCCATTGGCCTCGGCGGCCAGCACTTCCTTGTCCTTGGTGTTGTATTCCTTGTGCAGCTTGTGAAGGTCCTGGTCCTTGTCTATGAGCGCCTGGAATGCTTCAGCGGTAACGTGCAGGTCAGCGAGCAGATCATGCGGAACTGGCATTTCTTCACCTCTGTCAGGGTTGTCGGTAAGGTCCTGACCTTTGAGGATAGCCGCCTTTGCGCAGGTGGGGGACTGGGGTAGGCTGTCGCATCCTTTCCCGTGCCTGGAACCTGCGCCATGCCTCACCTGAACCTGGAATACAGCGACAACCTGCGCGAGCTCAACGTCGATGTGCTGTTGCTGCGCCTTAACCACGCCCTGGTCGGCAGCGGCCAGTTTGCCGACGAGGCGGACATCAAGAGCCGGGCCGAGGCCTTCAAACAGTATCGGGTGGGTACCGCGCCGGGTAAGCGGGCCTTCGCCCATGTGCGCCTGGCCATCCTCAGCGGGCGTTCGCCCGAGGTGAAGCAGCAGTTGTCGAACGGCTTGCTCGAGGTGTTGCGCGAAGCCATCCCGGCCCAGGCCGGCTTGGACATCCAGCTGTGCGTCGAAGTGCTCGACATCGACCGCGTTCCCTATGCCAAGCTGCGTCTGCCCGGCTGAACGGATGCTGAATGAAGTTGTTTTAATGTAAAAAAAGCCCCGGCTTACGAATTTGTTACCGTCTTTTTCACAAAAAATTGATGGTGCGCTTTCTAGAGTTCCGCCAACTTTCCCACGGTGCCATCTGACCGGGGAGTTGATAACCACTCTTGATTGCGAATGCCGATGCTCAACTTCAAATCCCTGCGGACTGAATGGGTCACGCTGTTGGCCAGCGTTTACCTGCTGGTGGGTCTCAACATGTTCCTCTGGGAGCACCTGCAGGAGGTGGTGCCCGCCGGTTTGTCGGGGCTTTGGCTGAGCCTGGCGTTCGCCGTGCTGATGTTGTTCGCGTTCAATCTGGTATTGACGCTGTTCGCCTTCCGTTATGTGTTGAAGCCGCTATTGATCGTGCTGTTCGTGAGCGGTGCAAGTGCCGCTTACTTCATGAACCAGTACGGCGTGCTTATTGATGCCGGCATGTTCCGAAACATGGCCGAGACCAATGTTTCGGAAGTGCGCGACCTGATGTCGTTCAAGTTCGCCGCCTATATTCTGCTGCTCGGCGTATTGCCGTCGGTAGTGCTGTGGAAGGCACCGATCGCCTACCGCCCGTGGCACCGCGAACTGCTGGGCAAACTGGTGGTGGGCGGTTCCTGCGTCGTGGCCCTGGGCTCGGTGGCACTGGTCAACTATCAGGGGCTGTCGTCGCTGTTTCGCAACCACCACGAACTGCGCCTGATGCTCACCCCGAGCAATGTCGTCGGTGCGACCATCGGCTATGTCAACGAGCGCGTCGGTACCGCCGCGCGTCCGTTCCAGCATTATGGCGAAGATGCCAAGCGCGATGCCGCCTGGCAGAAACACGAGCGCAAATCGCTGACCGTGCTGGTGGTCGGTGAAAGTGCGCGGGCCGATCACTTCGGCGTGCTGGGCTATGAGCGCGATACCACCCCGAACCTGGCCAAGGAACAGGGCCTGCTCAGTTTCTCCGATGTGCATTCCTGTGGTACTGAAACCGCCGTCTCGGTGCCCTGCATGTTCTCCGGCATGAAGCGCAAGGAATATGACGCCCGTGTGGCGAAGAACCGCGAAGGGCTGCTCGACATCCTCCAGCGTGCCGGCCTGGCCGTGCAGTGGCGCGACAACCAGTCGGGCTGCAAAGGCACCTGCGACCGCGTGCAGTTCATCGACGTCAGCAACCTCAAGGACCCGCAGCTGTGCGCAAGCGGCGAATGCCATGACGCAATCCTGTTGCAGGGCCTGGGCGAGCTGATCGACAACCTCGACAAGGACACCGTGCTGGTGCTGCACCAGATGGGCAGCCACGGCCCCGAGTACTTCAAGCGCTACCCCCAAGGTGGCGAGCGCTTCACCCCGGTGTGCCAGAGCAACGCGCTGAACCAGTGCAGCGAGCAGGAAATCATCAACGGCTACGACAATACCCTGGCCTACACTGACAAGGTGCTGTCGTCGTTGATCGACACTCTGCGCAGCAAGCAGGACAAGGTCGACACGGCGATGATCTACCTGTCCGACCATGGCGAGTCGCTGGGCGAGTACAACTTGTTCCTGCACGGCACCCCGTATGCCATTGCCCCGGAACAACAGAAGCATGTGCCGTTGCTGACCTGGTTCTCCGACAGCTACAAGGAAGACTTCGGCATCGACACCGACTGCCTGGCCAAGCTCAGCGATGCACCGCTGTCGCAGGACAACCTGTTCCACTCGATGCTGGGCCTGCTGCAGGTGCACACCGAGGTCTACCAGCAGTCGCTGGACATGTTTGCCAGCTGCCGGCCGTGGTTGGCCGCCCAGCGCTGAGGCCGTTCATCTAATCCAGGGATGGCGCAGGTTTCACCAGCAGGGCCCGCGCCGTATATACTGCGCGCCAATGTTTGTGGGAGAGCCTTGTGGCCATCGAAATTCACTGGATCCGTGACGACCAGACCCTGGCCGAACACTGCCGCAAGTGGCGCGAACTGCCCTTCGTGGCGCTCGACACCGAATTCATGCGGGTCGACACCTTCTACCCGAAAGCCGGCCTGGTACAGGTCGGTGACGGGCAACGGGCTTTCCTCATCGACCCGCTGCTGATCGGCGACTGGCAGCCGCTGGGCGAACTGCTCGACGACAGCAGCGTGGTCAAGGTGCTGCACGCCTGCAGCGAAGACCTCGAAGTGCTGCTGCGCCTGACCGGCAAGCTGCCGCAACCGTTGTTCGACACCCAGTTGGCGGCCGGTTACCTGAACCTGGGCTTCTCCATGGGCTATTCGCGCCTGGTGCAGGAAGTGCTGGGCATCGAGCTGCCCAAGGGCGAAACCCGCTCTGACTGGCTGCAGCGCCCGCTGTCGGACACCCAGGTAAGCTACGCCGCCGAAGATGCCGTGCACCTGGCCGAACTGTTCGCTGCTCTGCAGCCGCGCCTGTCTGACGACAAGTACGCCTGGGTGCTGGACGACGGCGCCGAGCTGGTGGCCGCCCTGCGCCGTGAGGTCGAACCCGAAATCCTCTATCGCGACGTCAAGCTCGCCTGGAAGCTGGGCCGCCAGCAACTGGCAGTGCTGCGCGAGCTGTGTGCCTGGCGCGAGCGCGAAGCACGCAGCCGCGACGTGCCACGCAACCGCATCCTCAAGGAACACTCGCTGTGGCCCATGGCCAAGAGCCAACCGGACAACCTGTCGGCCTTGGCCAAGATCGAAGAAATGCACCCGCGCACCATCCGTCAGGACGGCGCCTTCCTGCTCCAGCTGATCAAGCGCGCCGCCAGCCTGCCGCCCGAACAGTGGCCTGAGCCGCTGCCTGAGCCGCTGCCGATCGAAGCCGCCGGTATCCTCAAGCGCCTGCGCGCCATCGGCCAGGCCGAAGGCGAGCGGCTTGGGATCGCGCCGGAGCTGATGCTGCGCAAGAAGGCCCTGGAAGCCCTGCTCAAGAGCGGCTACCCCAACGGCCCCTACCAACTGCCCGATTCGCTGCGCGGCTGGCGCCGTGAGCGGATGGGCCAGGCCCTGCTCGACGACCTCGCAGGCGCCGGAGACAAGCAATGAAACGTATCTGCTCGATCTACAAGAGCCCCCGCAAGAACGAAATGTACCTCTACGTGCTCAAGGCCGAAGGCCTGGAGCGGGTGCCAGAGGCGCTGCTGCCCTTCTTTGGCAAGCCGGTGCATGCCTTCGACCTGGTGTTGACCCCGGAGCGCCAACTGGCCCGCGAAGACATCGCCAAGGTGCTGGAAAACCTCGAGACCCAGGGTTATCACTTGCAGATGCCACCGGCCGAGGACGAGTACATCGAGCACTTGCCCGAAGAGCTGCTGCGCCGTAACGACCCGGTTTGATCATGCGTGTACTGATCGCTGAGCATGATCATGCTCGATACGCCGAGCTATTGCGCGAGGCAGCGCCGCAGCTGGAAATCCTGACCAGCAGCGACTCCGCCGAACTGGCCCGCCAGGCACCGCAGTGCCCGGTCTGGCTGGGCCAGCCGGATTTGCTGGCGAGCCTGCTGCGCCAAGGGCACAAGCCGCAGTGGATGCAATCGACCTGGGCGGGCATCACGCCGTTGCTGGCCGAGGGGCTGCCACGTGATTACCGCCTGACTCGCGCCGTGGGTATCTTCGGCCAGGTGATGGCCGAGTACATGCTGACCTACATGCTTGGCCACGAGCGCGAAGTGCTGTCGCGCCTGGTCAGCCAGGTCGAGCGACGCTGGGATGACCGCCCGGGGCGCACCCTGGAAGGGCGCAAGGTGCTGATCGTCGGTACTGGCGATATCGGTCAGCGGGTGGCGGAGTTCCTCGTGCCGTTTGGCGTGAGCCTTTATGGCATCGCCAGCAGCGCCCGCGAGCAGGCGCCGTTCGTCGAGGTCGCGGGGCTGGCGGATTTGCCGCGCATGGTCGGGCAGGTGGATTACGTGCTCAACCTGCTGCCGGACACGCCGGCCACCCACGACCTGTATGACGCAGCGTTGTTCCAGTGCTTCCAGCCCACGGCGCTGTTCATCAACGCCGGGCGCGGCGCGGCGGTGGTCGATGCCGACCTGGTCGAAGCGTTGAAGGAGGGGCACCTGGCCGGGGCGGTGATCGACGTGTGCCGCCAGGAGCCGCTGCCGCAACGGCATCCATTCTGGACCGCCTGGGGCTTGTTGCTGACTGGGCACAGCTCGGCGCCCACCTCGCCGGCGGCGATGGTGCGGTTGTTTGCCGAGAATGTGCGGGCGTATGCAGAGGGGCAGGGGTTGCGCGGCGAAGTCGATTTCGCCCGGGGTTACTGATCTCTTTAACCTGTGCCGGCCTCTTCGCGGGACAAGCCCGCTCCTACAGGGATAGCGCACAGCCGGAGGGCAGCGCAGTACCTGTAGCGGGCTTGCCCCGCGAAGAGGCCTGTACAGGCAACACAAGGTTTACAGGCTGAAATCACCCTCAGCCGCCAGCTCGCTCAGTGGCCGACGCGGGCTCGGCACTTCACGCGCCTGCAGCGCCTCGTCCAGGCTGGCCTTGTCGCCCAGCTTGCCGATCGCCACCATGGCATGCAGCTCGTAGCCTTCGGGAATCTTCAACTCCTGGCGCGCCAGTGCCTGGTCGAATCCCGCCATGCCGTGGGTGTGCCAGCCGCTGATGCTGGCCTGCAGCGCCAGGTGGCCCCAGGCGGAACCGGTGTCGAACGTGTGCCACAGCGCCGGCTTTTCTTCGCTGGCGCCAGGGGCTGCGAAGGTGGTCTTGGAAATGATCAGTACCAGCGCCGAGGCCTGTTGCGCCCAGCTGCGGTTGAACGGCACCAGCAGGTTCAGGTAACGCTCCCAGCTCGGCGTGTCGCGGCGCGCATACAGGAAGCGCCATGGCTGTGAGTTGTACGCCGATGGCGCCCAGCGTGCTGCTTCGAGGAAGCTCAGCAGGGTTTCTTCGCTGATCGGTTCGGCGGTGAAGGCGCGTGGCGACCAGCGGTTGATGAACTGCTCGTTGATGGCGTAATCGGCAATGCGGGGGGTGGCGCTCATGGCTGCTCCTGCAAGTGGATGGCAAAGCACGCACGCTACTGCGTCCGCCTGGCACTGACAAGCGGTCTGGCGTTGCCGAAGGCCAGGCTCTAGACTGGCGCCGCCGCGCACCGCGGCCAGGAAGATGACTGCAGGAAACCCGTGTGATGATCGCTGACAGCGCGCCGTTCTGGCGGCGCAAGACCCTCGAACAACTCAGCCCGCAAGAGTGGGAGTCGCTGTGCGACGGCTGCGGCCTGTGCTGCCTGCAAAAGCTCGAGGATGAAGACGACAACAGCGTCTATTACACGCGCATCGCCTGCAAGCTGCTCGACCTCGATACCTGCCAGTGCAGCGACTACCCCAACCGCTTCGCCCATGTGCCGGATTGCATCCAGCTCACCCCGGGCAAGGCCGACCAGTTCAAATGGCTGCCGAGCACCTGTGGTTACCGCCTGGTCAGCGAGGGCAAGGACCTGCCCGAGTGGCATCACCTGGTGTGCGGTGACCGCAAGCAGGTGCATGAACAGCGCATATCGCAATCGGGGCGTATGCTCAGTGAGCATGATGTGGACGAAGACGACTGGGAAGACCACCTGATTTTCCGCGCCAGCTGAACGGCGCACCCGTCGCCTCTGAGGAACAAGGAGTTTCGGTATGCGTTGCCAGTGGTTGTTGCTCCTCGGGCTTGTGGCCTGTTCGCCCGCCTGGGCGAAAAAAGTCGACCTCGATTACCAAGTGCGCCTGCTGCCTGCCAATGGCCAGGCCGAAGTGCGCCTGACCCTGGCCGAAGGCAGTGCCGTGCGCAGCCTGGACTTCGACCTGGGCAAGGCCGACACCTATAGTGGCTTCCAGGCCGATGGCCAGTGGCAGCAACAGGGCGAGCGCGGCGTGTGGCACCCGGCGACGGGCAAGACCAGCCTCAGCTACCGGGTGAAGCTTGATCAGAAACTGCGCAGCGGCGCCTACTCCTCACGCATTACTCCGCATTGGGCGCTGTTCCTGGGCGATCAGCTGGTGCCGCCTGCGCGCCTCGACCAGCAGGACGGCACCGAGCTGGTGGCACGCCTGACGGTCGATTTGCCTGAAGGCTGGAAGAGCATCGAAACGTCCTGGCCACGCATCGGCAAAGACAAGTTCCGCATCGACAACGTGTCCCGCCTGTTCGACCGCCCGACTGGCTGGATGCTCGCGGGCGACCTTGGCAGCCGCCGCGCCCGCCTTGGTGAGACCGACGTTACCGTGGCCGCGCCAGTGGGGCAGGGCATGCGGCGGATGGACAGCCTGACCTTGCTGACCTTCGTCTGGCCGCAATTGCAGGCGGTGTTCCCGCGCAACCCGGCCAAGCTGCTGCTGGTGGGGGCCCGTGATGGCATGTGGCGCGGGGCGATGGCTGCCGACGGTTCGATCTACCTGCACAGCAGCCGGCCGATGGTCAGCGAGAATGGCAGCAGCCCGCTGCTGCGCGAGCTGGTGCAGCTATTTGCGCAGATTCGTGTGCGCGACAACAGCGACTGGCTGGGCCAGGGCCTGACCGAGTACTACGCCACCGAACTGTTGCGCCGTGCTGGCGGTATCAGCGACGACCGTTACGAGGTGTGGCAGGCACGCCTGCAGAAGCTGGGTGGCAAGGTCACCCAGCTGCGTGCCGAGCATGCCAGCCCGGCGCAGGTGGCCCGCGGGGTGATGGTGTTGCAGGCGCTGGACAAGGAAATCCGCATCCATACCCAGGCCAAGCGTTCGCTGGATGATGTGACCCGGGCGCTGATGCGCCTGCCCAGCGTGAGCACCGAAGAGTTCGTGCAGATCAGCGAGAACGTGCTGGGGCGCCGGTCCGACGTGCTGCAAAGCAAAGCCTTGCGCTAGCCTGTACCGGCCCTTTCGCGGGGCAAGTCGGATCGCCGCACCGCCGCTCCTACAGGGGATCGCGTAACCCTGTAGGAGCGGCGGTGCGGCGATCCGACTTGCCCCGCGAAAGGGCCGGTACAGGCAAAGCAGATTCAACGGCCAGTCAAAGGATCCTTGCCGGTCACGCTCACCCCCCGGGTAGCCGCCTCGGCACTGGCCCTGAGCACCTCCAGCTCCGCCGCACTGCGCTCGATATCCGAACGCAAGCGGTGATATTCCTTCCGATGCTTCTGCCACCAGGCCTTGGTCGAGCAATGCCCGCTGACCCCGCGGGCCACTGCCAGGCCACCGACCACCATCTGCAACAGCCCAATCAGCCCACCGTGGCGCAACCCCTTGGTGAACATCAGCGCACCGCCAGCGAGTGAGCCGACCCGTTCCAGGCCATGGACATTATGTTGCGCCGCTCCCTTGGATGAATGGATATCAAGCATGGCGAACCCTCCTTGTGGAATGTAAGTAGCTGACCCGCCAGCTGCTGCTGACGTTCATTCGCTGCGCCAGATGGTCGCGAAGGCTCTGCAACGGGCATTCCGTCCGTCCTGATGTCCGGTCTGGTCAACTGCCTGGCGGATACGGGCAACTGACGCGCGCTCACGCAGGATTAACTTGTCCCCGCGCGAAGCTCATCCACGCTGGGTTTCGACCCAGGAGCTTCACGTCCCCCTCCACAAAAGAACAACAGCAGGGATCAGGATGACAACGACAAGCGCGAGTGGCGCCGGCAATCAGCTGGCGCAAGGCTTCAAGCAACGCCACGTGACCATGCTTTCCATCGCCGGGGTAATCGGCGCCGGGCTGTTCATCGGTTCCGGGCACGCCATCGCCGCCGCAGGGCCTTCAGCCATCATCGCCTACGCACTGGCCGGCGCCCTGGTGGTGCTGGTGATGCGCATGCTCGGCGAAATGGCGGTCGCCAGCCCCGACACAGGCTCCTTCTCCACCTATGCCGACCGTGCCATCGGGCGCTGGGCCGGGTTCACCATCGGATGGCTGTACTGGTGGTTCTGGGTACTGGTCATCCCCATTGAAGCCATCGCCGCCGGCGTGGTGCTCAACAACTGGTTCCCGCACATCGATGCCTGGTTTTTCGCCCTGAGCATGACCGTGCTGCTGACCGCCACCAACCTGTTCAGCGTGGCCAAGTACGGTGAATTCGAGTTCTGGTTCGCCATGCTCAAGGTCATCGCCATCGTCGCATTCATCGCCTTGGGCGCCGCAGCGTTGGCCGGAGTGTTGCCGGGTCGTGAAGTCAGTGGCCTGCCGCACCTGCTGGAAGCGCAGGGCGGATTCATGCCCAACGGCTGGACGGCGATCATCGGCGCCTTGCTTACCACCATGTTCAGCTATCTGGGTACCGAAGCGGTGACCATCGCCGCGTCGGAATCCAAGGACCCGGCGCGCAACATCGCCAAGGCTACCCGCTCGGTGATCTGGCGCATCAGCGTGTTCTACCTGCTGTCGATCTTCGTGATCATCTCGGTGGTGCCCTGGAACGACCCGCTGCTGCCGGTACAGGGTTCCTACCAGCGTGCGCTGGAAATCATGCACATCCCGTATGCCAAGTTGCTGGTGGACATGGTGGTACTGGTGGCGGTGGCCAGCTGCCTGAACTCGTCGATCTACATTTCTTCGCGCATGCTCTATTCGCTGAGCAAGCGCGGTGACGCCCCGGGCTTCATCCAGCGCACCTCCAAGGTTGGCGTGCCCCGTGCGGCGGTGATCGGCAGCACGCTGATCGGCATGCTGGCGACCATCGTCAACTACTTCGCGCCAGCCGAGGTGTTTGCCTTCCTGCTGGCCAGCTCAGGCTCGATCGCCTTGCTGGTTTACCTGGCCATCGCCTTCTCGCAGCTGCGCATGCGCGCCATCCTGCAGCGGCAGAACGTCGAGATCGCCTTCAAGATGTGGCTGTATCCATGGCTGACCTATGCGGTGATTGGCTTCATCGTGTTCGCCCTGGGCACCATGTTCGTGATGCCGCAACACCGCATGGAAGTGTCGCTGACCTTGGCCTTGGCGCTGGTGATCCTGCTGCTGGGCGTGATTACCAGCAAGCGGCATGAACGGCGGGAGGCGTTGGCTGCTGCCTGATTCGGAGTGAAGCGAAGAAAGCCATCTGCCTGCAGATGGCTTTTTTGTTTGTGCCGGCCCTTTCGCGGGTTTACCCGCGAAGAGGCCAGCACATTTTGCACATTTGTCTGATCTGGATAATTACCTGTCCGGTTTGGCAATGCAGCCTCGAGGGTGTTTAATCTCACCTCTGGAAAGCCCTCAAACCCCTTGAAACAAGGGGCCTGAGAGATTTCACCGTTCATCGAAAATGCTGTAGACACATTGTCTAACAGTGCCATATAGTCGTTATACAAATAGTAGACATAGCTCTATGACAACAAAGAAGGCCGCCATGAAAGCCACCGTCCAACCACTCGCTGCAGAAGTGCCGCAGGACCGCAAAGCCGTCCTTGCCGAAGCGCTGCGCCGCCGGATCCTCAGCATGGAACTGGCCCCGGGCGCCGTGGTGGACGAACTGGCGTTGTGCGACGAGTTCGGCCTGTCGCGCCCCCCCGTCCGTGAGCTGCTGCGCCAGATTGCCGCCGAAGGCTACATCGAGCTGGAAGCCAACCGCGCGCCTCGCGTCGCCGCCATGAACCACGAGTCGCTGCACAGCTTCTACGTTGCCGCGCCGCTTATCTACGTTGCCACCACCCAGCTGGCCGCCACCTACGCCAGTGCTGATGAAATCGAAGTGCTCAAGGCCATCCAGGCCAAATTCCGCCAGGCCATCGAAGAGCGCGACGTGGAAAACCGCGTGCTCTACAACGACGCCTTCCACCTGGAAATCGGCAAGATGGCGCACAACGATTACCTGATGCCAAGCCTGCGCCGCCTGCTCATCGACCATACCCGCCTGGGCAAGATTTTCTACCGCCATCCGACAACCGACGACATGCAGCGGGACCTCGAGATTGCCTGTGAGCAGCACGAACAGATCATCGAGGCCATCGAGCGCCGTGATGCACCGGCCGCTGGCCAGCTGGCCCGCGAGCACATGGAGCTGTCGCGTCGGCGCATGGCCGAGTACGCCGCACCACAAGGGCTGGATGTACCGATTCAGATATGAATTACCCGGTCGTCGCCACCGGCGCTGACCACCCGTTGAAACAAGAACCAGGTTAGTGACATGACAAGAATAAGTTCGTTACCTGCCGATGATGCCACCTGTGGCTGGTATCACCTGAGCAAACCTCGCACGCCAAGGCCGGCCCACAGTGGTCACAGCCAGGCGCGCTGGGTGGTGGTCGGCGCCGGCTTTACCGGCCTGGCCGCTGCGCGGCAGCTGGCAACGAACTTCCCGGATGACGAGATCGTACTGATCGAGGCCCAGGAGGTCGGTTTCGGCACCTCCGGGCGCAACGCCGGTTTCGCCATCGACCTACCACACGACATTGGCGCCGAGGACTACATCGGCGACATCGACATCGCCAAGACCATCCTCAAGCTCAACCTGGGTGGCCAGTCGTACCTCAAGGAACTGATCGAGCGCTACGACATCGAGTGCCAGTTCCGCCATTGCGGCAAGTACCAGGCCGCCATCGAAGACCGTGGCATCGCCGTGCTGGATGCCTATCGCCGTGGCCTCGACAAGCTCGGCCAGCCCTACGAAGTGATCGAAGGGCGCGACCTGCCCGAGCACATCGGCACCCACTTCTACCGCAAGGGCCTGTTCACCCCGGGTACGGCACTGCTGCAGCCCTCGGCACTGGTCAAAGGCCTGGCCGACAGCCTGCCAAGCAACGTTTCCCTCTACGAACACACACCGATCACCGACGTCGAGTACGGCGACAAGGTGGTGCTGCGCCACGCCAATGGCTCGATCACTGCCGACAAGCTGGTGCTCACCACCAATGCCTTCGGCATGAGCTTCGGCTTCCTCAAGGGCCGCATGCTGCCGGTGTTCACCTACGGCAGCATCACCCGCCCGCTGACCGAGGACGAACAGGCGCGCCTGGGCGGCAAGCCCTACTGGGGTGTGATCCCGGCCGACCCGTTCGGCACCACCATGCGCCGTACCGTCGACAACCGCCTGCTGATCCGCAACAGCTTCAGCTACAACCCGGACGGGCGCAGCAACCGCAAATACCTGGAACGCTTCGTCGAGCGCCACCGCGAATCTTTCGCCCGGCGCTTCCCGATGTTGCCGGGTGTGAACTTCGAATATACCTGGGGCGGTGCACTGGCCTTGTCGCGCAACCACATGGGCTTCTTCGGCAAGTTGGCGCCGAATGTGGTGGGCGCATTGTGCTGCAACGGCCTGGGCGTTACCCGTGGCACCGTCACCGGCAAGTTGCTGGCCGACTGGCTTGCGGGTGACAAGAACGAAATGATCGAGTTTCTGCTCAATGCCCCCGGGCCTTGTGCGAACCCGCCGCAGCCCTTGGTTTCCCTGGGCTTGAACGCCAACCTGATGTGGGGGCAGTTCCGCGCTGGCAAGGAAAGCTGACCGTTCTTTGAAGTAGACAGGAAGCAACTTGATGCCGGTGGTTATTTGCCGGCACGGGCGCCCTTTGCCCGATTTGATGATCGAGATGCGTAGTCCGGTCACCCGGGGCTGAATGTGGTTTTCAGTTTCGCGGATGCGCTCGCCTTGAATATGTGCAAGCAAGAAGTGGTAGGAACTAACAATGACAAGTCCGAATCTTTCGATTGAAGAAGTACCGATCAACAACTTCCACCAGTTGCTGACCTTGCGTTCCGGTGGCGGTTCGTTCGTCGATGGCTATGTGCTGAGCATCATTGGCGTGGCCATGGTGCAGATGTCCGCCGGCCTCAACCTGACCAGTTTCTGGCAGGGCATGATCGCCGCCTCGGCGTTGATCGGCATCTTCTTCGGTGGCTTCTTTGGCGGCTGGCTGACCGACCGCCTGGGCCGCAAACGGGTGTTCTTCGTCGGCCCGGTCCTGTTCATGCTGGCTTCGGTCGCGCAGTTCTGGGTGGAGTCGGCGCTGGCCTTGTTCCTGTTGCGCTTCGTCATCGGCATCGCGGTGGGCATCGAATACCCGGTGGCGACTTCGCTGCTGGTGGAGTTCCTGCCCAAGAAGAACCGCGGCCCACGCCTGGCCACCCTGACCGTGTTGTGGTTCGCCGGTGCCGCAACGGCCTACATGGCCGGTGAAGCGATCCTGCGCCACGGTGGCGACGACGCCTGGCGCCTGGTGCTGGCCAGTGCCGCAGTGATTGGCGCACTGCTGTTCGCCATCCGCCTGGGCACCCCGGAATCGCCACGCTGGCTGATCAGCAAGGGCCGTTCGGCCGAGGCCGAGCAGGTGATCAAGCAGGTCTACGGCAACGGTTTCAGCCTGAAGAACCTGCCCGAGGAACCCAAGACCCGCAAGCTGTCGTTCCTCAGCCTGCTGCACTCCGGCTACGGCAAACGCATGCTGTTCGTCACCATGTTCTGGACCTGCTCGGTTATCCCGGTGTTCGCCGTCTACGCTTTCGCTCCAAAAGTACTGGGAGCGCTGAACCTGAAAGGGGACTGGGCGGCGATCGGCTCGGTGGCCATCACCTGCCTGTTCGTGGTCGGTTGCATCATCGGCACTCGTCTGCTGAACACCATTGGCCGACGCACCACGCTGCTGCACAGCTTCTTCTGGTCGGGGCTGGCACTGCTCGGCCTGGGCGCCTTCAGCAACGGCAACGAGATGCTCATCCTCGTGCTGTTCGGCGCCTACGCCTTGTTCATTGGCGGTGCCCAGGTGCTGCAGCTGGTCTACCCGAACGAACTGTTCCCCACCGAAATTCGCGCTGGCGCCGTGGGCGTAGGCACCTCGATGTCGCGGATCGGTGCCGCAGTCGGCACCTGGCTGGTCCCGATCGCCCTGGATAGCTATGGCATCGGAGCAACCATGTATGCCGCTGCCGCCGTGACGTTCGTCGGCCTTGCCTTCTCGGTCGCCCTGGCCCCGGAAACCCGTTCGCTGAACCTGCAACAGGCCGCTTCGTTGGGCTGAATTGACTGACAACCCGCCACGGCGTCGATCCGTCGTGGCCTTTACAACACTGATCAACGCACTGGAGAACCTACCGTGAAATTCGAAGGCATCTACACCCCGGCAATCACTCCGCTGGCTGCGGACGGCTCGATCGACAAGGCGGCGTTCGCCGAAGTGCTCGAATACCTGGTCGAGTCGAAGATCCACGGCGTCATCATCGGCGGCTCCACCGGCGAGTACTACGCCCACACCACCCAGGAGCGCATCGAGCTGGCCGCCCAGGCCAAGGACGTGCTCAACGGCCGCCTGCCACTGATCGTCGGCACCGGTGGCATCCGCACCGAAGACGCCGTGGCCTTCGCCCAGCACGCCAAGGAAATCAAGGCCGACGCGCTGCTGGTCGGCACCCCGCCGTACGCACTGCCGACCCAGCAGGAAATCGCCCTGCACGTCAAAGCCGTGGACGCTGCTGCCGGCCTGCCGATCATGCTCTACAACTACCCGGGCCGCATGAGCGTGAGCATGGGTGAAGAGTTCTTCGACGCCGTGGCCGACGTGAAAAACATCGTCGCCATCAAGGAAAGCTCCGGTGACATGGCCCAGCTGCACCGCCTGGCCATCAAGCGCCCGAGCATCCAGCTGTCGTGCGGCTGGGACGACCAGGCCCTGGAATTCTTTGCCTGGGGCGCCAAGAGCTGGGTCTGCGCCGGCTCCAACTTCATCCCGCGCGAGCACGTGGCCCTGTACGAGGCTTGCGTGATCGAGAAGGACTTCGACAAGGGCCGCAAGATCATGGCCGCCATGATGCCGCTGATGGACTTCCTTGAAGGTGGCAAGTTTGTCCAGGCGATCAAGAACGGCGTTGCCCTGAACGGCCTGAAGACTGGCGGCGTGCGCAAGCCACTGTACGACCTGGATGACGCCGAGAAGGCCGAACTCAAGCGCGTGGTCAGCGAACTGAAGGCCACCATCGCCCAGATCAAATAAGGAGGCTGGAAAAATGGCTGAATTGCTGAGCAAGGAACAATACGCGGCCATCGCCGCCGACCTGCAGCTGCGCACCAAGGCGTTCATCGACGGTGAATTCCGCGATGCCATCTCAGGCCGCACTTTCGTCACCACCAACCCGGCCACCGGCAAGCAGCTGGCTGAGGTCGCCGCCTGCGACGTCAACGACGTCAACGTTGCGGTGGCTGCGGCCAAGCGCGTGTTCGAAGAGGGCACCTGGTCGAAGATGCAGCCGAACGACCGCAAGCACGTGCTGCAGAAGTTCGCCCAGCTGCTGGAAGACAACGCCCACGAACTGGCGGTGCTGGAAGCGCTGGACAGCGGCAAGCCGGTCAGCGAGTGCCAGACCGTGGACGTGCCGGAAACCATCCACACCATCCGCTGGCACGCCGAGCTGATCGACAAGATCTACGACGCCACGGCCCCGACCGGCAATGCCGCCGTGACCATGGTGGTGCGTGAGGCCATTGGCGTGGTCGGCCTGGTACTGCCGTGGAACTTCCCGCTGCTGATGCTGGCCTGGAAGATCGCCCCGTCGCTGGCCGCTGGTTGCTCGATCGTGGTCAAGCCGGCCAAGGAAACCACCCTCAGCGCCCTGCGCGTGGCCGAACTGGCCCATGAGGCGGGCATTCCTGCAGGCGTGTTCAACCTGGTGCCTGGCGGTGGCCGTGAAGTGGGCGAAGCCATTGGCCGCCACATGGACATCCCGATGGTCAGCTTTACCGGTTCCACCGACACTGGCCGCCTGTTCCTGAAGTACGCTGCCGAGTCCAACCTCAAGCGCATCGTCCTGGAGCTGGGTGGCAAGAACCCGGCCGTGGTCATGAACGACTGCGAAGACCTCGACGAAGTGGCCCAGTTCGTCACCGCCGGTGCCTTCTGGAACATGGGTGAGAACTGCTCGGCGTCCTCGCGCCTGATCGTCCACAAGGACGTCAAGGACGAGCTGCTGGGCCTGATCGCCAAGCACCTGAAGGACTGGAAACTGGGCGACCCGCTCGACCCGGACAACCGCCTGGGCGCGATGGTCAGCAAGTCGCACTTCGAAAAGGTGAAGTCGTACCTGGAATACGCTGCCGAGCAGAAACTCAGCATCGTTCAGGGTGGCGAGACCGAGGAAGGCGTGTTCGTGCAGCCGACCATCGTCGACAACGTTGGCCGCGACAACAAGCTGTTCGTCGAGGAAATCTTTGGCCCGGTGCTGAGCGTGACCAGCTTCGAGACCATTGACGAGGCGATCGAGCTGGCCAACGACACCGTCTACGGCCTGGCCGCCTCGGCCTACACCGGCAGCCTGCGCAATGCGCTGCGCCTGTCGCGTGAAATCCGCGCGGGCGTGGTGACGGTCAACTGCTTCGGCGAAGGTGATGTGACCACGCCGTTCGGTGGCTACAAGGAGTCTGGCTTTGGTGGGCGCGACAAGTCCATCTGGGCCCACGACCAGTACACGGAGCTGAAGACCATCTGGATCAACGCTTCGTGACCTGAGCAAGACCGGTGCTGTTCTGACGGAGCTCAGCACCTGGCCGCCCTTGCAGTTCTACTGCATGGGCGGCTTTTTTTATTTGAATTTGGGGCCCGACCGGGTATTCAGCCCCTTGGCCATGCGGTCATACAGCACCACATTCACCGTCGCCGCCAGGTTCATGCAGCCTTCGGTGGGGATGTAGATGGTCTCTTCGCACCAGCCCCGCACTTCCTCGCTCAACGAGCCATCCTCAGGCCCGAAGATATAGATCGCCCGGTCCGGGTGGGTGTATTCAGGCAGCGGCCGTGCGCCGTCCACCAGCTCCACCGCCACTGGCGTGCAACCCAGGGGAATGATGCGTTGCAGGTCGTCGATGCCGATCAGCGGAATGTCGTAGTGCACCCGCTTGGTGTCGGTGACGAAGTCGCGCGCGCGTTCATAGCGCTTGCCGGTGTAGAATACCGAATTGACGCCGTAGCAACCCGCTGCGCGCATCACCGAACCGACGTTCTCCGCAGACTTGGGGTTGAACAGGCCGATGCAGCTGTACCGTTTGTTTGCCACGTGCCGGGGCCCTTCGCGAAAAAAAGAGCGCGATTATACGGGCTTGCCGGCGACGGCGGGGATTTGCAGACAGCGGTCGCGACGATCAGTCTTTCTTGAGCATGCCTGCCAGCCCGGCGAACGGGTTATGGGTGGCCTTGGCGATGCTCGGGGTGCTGGTCGAGCCTTCGCTGAAATACTGTTGATCGGTGTAGCGCGAGTGCTCGTTGTCGTGGCAGTACAGGCACAGCAGCTCCCAGTTGGAGCCGTCCTGCGGGTTGTTGTCGTGGTTGTGGTCACGGTGGTGCACGGTCAGCTCGCTCAGGCGCTTGCCAGAGAACTCGCGGGCGCAGCGGCCGCACACGTGCGGGTACATTTTCAGGGCCTTGTCGCGGTAGCCCATCTCCTTGTCGCGCTTGGCGTCGGCGAGGATGCGATCGAGGCGGGCGGTGGCGGCGGAGGTGGAAGCCGAACTCATGGTGTTTCCTTTGTTCTGATCAGGCAGATGACGGTTATGCCATTGAGTCTAGCGCGCTTGCAGGGCAGGCGGACAGGCGAAAACTCGAATATCGGCGTAGCCTGTAGAGAGGTTCCCGACAGGAGGTTGCTGATGTTCCACGCGATCCTCGCCGCGCTGCTAGTCGCCGCCATGCCCCTGGCCGAAGCGGCAGGCACGCCACCACGGCTGAACACCCCGGTACCCGGTGCGCCGGGCACGCCGACGCCCACGCCTTACCCGCAGATTACCCCGAGCACGCCGCCCAAGGCCTACGACAGCACTCCGGGCGGGCCGCTGCTACCGCCGATGCCGGTACCGGGGCCGCCGAAGGACCAGGACTTGCCTGGCCTGCGCCAGGAACCACCGAAGGCGCCTGCGCAGGATGACTAAGGGTTTGCCTTTAGTTATTTGGCGTCTGCGAGATCGAGCGCCGCCCGCGCGGCGCATCGCGAGCTTTGCTCGCTCCTACGTTTGTTTTTGGCCAGTAACGCCTGCGCCAGATGCGCGCGACCGCCTTGATGGTACGACGCAATATCGCGCCATGCGCCAAAGCGTTCGCGCGCAAATTCTCCAGGAGTAACTGGCCCGAAACAAACGTAGGAGCGAGCAAAGCTCGCGATGCGCCGCGCGGGCGGCGCTCGGTCTCACAGGCGCTGAAAACCTAACGGCGAACCCTTCGAACCCTCACACCACCCCCAGCTCCCCAAACACAAACGCATATTCCAGCGCCACATCGCGCAGCCCCTGATACCGCCCGCTCATCCCGCCATGCCCGGCGCCCATCTCGGTCTTGAGCAGCAGCAGGTTGTCGTCGGTCTTGCGTGTGCGCAGGCGAGCCACCCACTTGGCCGCCTCCCAGTACTGCACGCGGCTGTCGTTGTAGCCGGCCACCACCAGCATGGCCGGGTAGGCCTGGGCGCTGACATTTTCATAGGGCGCGTACGCCTTGATGCGCGCGTACACCTCGGGCTCCTCGGGGTTGCCCCATTCGTCGTACTCGGTGACGGTCAACGGCAGCTCGGGGTCGAGCATGGTATTGAGCACGTCGACGAACGGTACCTCGGCGATGGCGCAGCGGAACAGTTCCGGGCGCAGGTTGAGCACCGCGCCCATCAGCAGGCCGCCAGCGCTGCCGCCGCTGATGGCCAGGCGCTCTGGCGCGGTCACACCCTCAGCGATCAGGTGTTCGGCGCAGGCGATGAAGTCGCTGAAGGTGTTGTGCTTGTGTTCCTGCTTGCCAGCGCGGTACCAGGCTTCACCCAGCTCGCCGCCGCCGCGCACGTGGGCGATGGCAAAGGCCACGCCGCGTTGCAGCAGGCTCAGGCGGGCATGGGAGAACCACGGGTCGAGGCTTTCGCCGTAGGCGCCATAACCATACAGGTAGAGCGGCACGGTCTTGCCCTGGTCTTGGCGGCGGCGCACCAGGCTGATCGGTACCTGGGTGCCGTCCGGCGCGGTGGCCCACAGGCGCTGGCTGACGTAGTCGTCGGCGTCGAACTGGCCGAGCACCGGCGTCTGCTTGAGCACTTCCTGGGCGCCCGTGGCCAGCTCCAGCTGGCGCACCTGGGCTGGGCGGTTGAGCGCCTCATAGCGCAGGCGCACACGGCGGCTGGCAAACTCCAGGCTGTCTTGCACGTACAGGCTATAGGCCGCATCGGGTAACTCGACGCGGTAGGGAGCCAGCCCCTGCGGGCGTACTTCGATGATCGGCAGGCCGCCTTCACGCAGGCTTAGGGTCAGCGCCTCGGCATTCAGGCTCAGGCCCTCGAGCATGATGTCGTCGCGGTGCGGCACCAGCACCTGCCACTGGTCGCGGCTCGGGACCGGGGTGGCCGGGGCATGGCAGAGGGCGAAGTTGATGCCGTCCTGATTGGTCCGGATGAACCAGCGCCACTGGCCGTCGAGCTGGCCGTGGTCAGGGAAGTACTCGTGGCCCTCGACCCGTGGCGCCAGGCAGGTGAATGCCGCTTGGGGCGTTGAGGCGTCGAGCACCCAGGCCTCGCTGGTGGTCTTGCTGTTGAGCAGCAGCACCAGCTGGCGCTCGGAGCTGGTGCGGTAACAGTGCAGGAAGAAGCGGCCGTCGGCTTCTTCGAACACCGTGGTCGCATCGGCCTCGCCAAGGGTGTGGCGGCGCAGGCGCCAGGGGCGGTGGGTATCGTCCAGTTCGGCGAAGAACAGCGTCTGGCTGTCGTTGGCCCAGGTCATGCTGCCGTCGCAGTCGTCGAAGGGCAGGGCGGCCAGGTTGCCGCTGGTCAGGTCCTTGACGTACAGGCTGTAGATTTCGTCGCCGCTGGTGTCGAGGCTGTAGGCCAGCAGGCGGTGGTCGGGGCTGACACTGAACGCGCCCAGCGACAGGAAGCCACCGTTGGCCAGGGCATTGGGGTCGAGCAGCAGTTGTTCCTGGCTTTCATCGACTGTGTTGGAGTCGTCCGCCGGGCGCGGGCAGCGGTAGTGGCGCGGGTACTCGTCGCCCGCGGTGGTGCGGGTGTAATAGAGGTACGGGCCCCAGGGCGAGGGCAGCGACAGGTCGGTTTCGAGGATGCGGCCCTTGATCTCTTCGAACAACTGCTCGCGCAGTGGCGCCTGGTCGGCCAGGCAGGCCTCCTGATAGGCGTTTTCCGCCTGCAGGTAATCGAGCACTTGCGGGGTGTCGCGCTGTTGCAGCCAGGCGTAGGGATCGGCGGCCTGGTCCTGGCGGGCAATGGGGGGCTGGGGCTTGGTTGGCATCGGGGATCTCTTGACCGGGACAGGGAGACGCTGTCTGCGCCCTGAAAAGTGTTTATCATAGGCATCTCTTTGCCTGGCTTGCACGAACACCATGATCGAGAACGACTACACCTTCGCCTGGGGCCTCTACGCTGTCGCCGCCCTGGGTTGCCTGCTGGTGGGATTCAAACTCACCGGCTGGATGTGGCGCTGGCTGCGTGAACCGCTGCGGGTGATCCTGGCGGTGCTGCTGCTGACCCCGACCATCGTCGACCCGGTCAAGGACAGCTTCGCCCCGGCGATCGCCATCACCGCCCTGGACCTTGCGTTCAAAGTCGGCAACAACGCCTGGCGGGCGATCTCCGATTTCGCCATGTACGGCATGATCGCCTTCGCCTTGTACATCGTCTTCGTGCTGATCCGCTGGCCGCTTGAAAAGCGCGCCCGCGAGCGCCGCGCACAGGCCGAAGCCGCCGCCCAGCGCCGTGCCGCCGAGGACAATGCAGTCACCGCTGGCGCGCCAATGGCCGCCGAGCGCCATGACCGTTACCGCGACGACCCGCCACCTGCCGCACCGAGCGGTGGCCGCGGCCGGGTCGAGCCACGCCTGTAAGCGGAGACACCCCCATGTGCGAACTGCTGGGCATGAGTGCCAACGTCCCCACCGACATCGTCTTCAGCTTCACCGGCCTGATGCAGCGCGGCGGGCGTACCGGCCCGCACCGCGATGGCTGGGGCATCGGCTTTTACGAAGGGCGCGGCCTGCGCCTGTTCCAGGACCCAGCCGCGAGCAGTGAGTCGGAAGTCGCCAACCTGGTGCAGCGTTACCCGATCAAGAGTGAAGTGGTGATCGGCCATATCCGCCAGGCCAACGTCGGCCGGGTATGCCTGTCCAACACCCACCCGTTCGTCCGCGAAATGTGGGGCCGCAACTGGTGCTTCGCGCACAACGGCCAACTTGGCGACTTCAAGGGCGAAGGGACGTTCTATCGCCCGGTAGGCGACACCGACAGCGAGGCCGCCTTCTGCGACCTGCTCAACCGCATCCGCGCGGCCTTCCCCGAGCCGGTCGAGGTGGAACAGCTGCTGCCGGTGCTGGTCGAAGCCTGTGCCGAGTATCGCGGCAAGGGCGTGTTCAACTGCCTGCTCAGCGACGGCGATTGGTTGTTCTGCTTCTGCTCGACCAAGCTGGTACACATTACCCGGCGTGCGCCGTTTGGTGCCGCCCGTTTGAAGGATGTCGACCTGATCGTCGATTTTCACACCGAGACCACCCCCAATGACGTGGTCACGGTGATCGCCACCGAGGCCTTGACCGAGAACGAGACCTGGCGGCGCTACGAACCCGGCCAATGGGGCCTGTGGCGACACGGCGAGTGCGTTGTGCAAGGCCAGAGCTAAGGACGCTGCATGTTCAGAAGTTACCTGCGTTTGCTGCTGTTCACCTTCGGCCTGCTGGCCGGTATCCAGGTGCCTGGGCTGGTCAAGGACTACAGCCAGCGGGCCGAGGCGCACCTGTTCGAATCGCGCCAGGCGCTGGACGGCTTCAAGCAGACCGCCGAGCGCTTTTTCAACGGCGACCTGCAGGCGCTGGTGCGGCATTACCGGACCAGTGACGACCCGGTGTTTCTCAGTGACGCCAACAGCATCGAGAGCCTGCTGATTCGCAATCAGCTGCTGGAAGACGAATGGCAGGCGCTGCAAGGCTCCTGGATGAGTCGGACCTGGCATGTGCTGGTGCAGCCGGAGCCGCAACTGCGCGAAGAGACGCTCAAGGGCTACAGCTACCAGATTCTGCTGGTGCCCGAAGCGATTGGCTGGGGTGTCGGGGCCGGGTTTGTGCTGGCTTTCGTGGTCGAGAGCTTGTTGCTGGGGATTGGTTGGGTGATCCTGGGTGGGCGGCGCAAGGCGGTGAAAGAGAGCTGGCGCTGATTGCTCCATATGCCTGTGCCGGCCCCTTCGCGGGACAAGCCCGCTCCCACAGATCGCTTACAGTTCTGAGGGCTGCGATTTACCTGTGGGAGCGGGCTTGTCCCGCGAAGAGGCCGGCGCAGGCGAAGTAAAACTGTCAGACCAACACAATCCGCTGCCCACCCACATCCCGGGCATACCGCTCCAGCACCTGCCGGCACACGCCGACCACCTCATCCACCAACGCCACCCCGGTCTGCCAGGCCACCACCAGCTCCAGGCTCGGCGGCGGCTGCAAACCCTCCAGCAACACCAGCTCACCCCGGCTCAACTCCGCATCCACCAAGGCCGGTGGCAAGGCGCCAACCCCGAAGCCATCGCGCAGCAAGCGGGTGATAGCCGCCACCGAGTTCACGCAGTTCAGACGCGGCGCTTCGGCCCCGGCACCCTGCAGCAGGCTGAGCACCTCCTGGTGAGGCCGTGAGTTCTTCGAGAAGGTGACAATCCGCTCGCGCCCCAGCTCGGCCAGTGAGGCGAAGTCGCGGTGGTACACCGAGCCTGCCGCCACCACCCAGCCCATGGGGTAGCGCGCCAGATCCTGGCTGCGGATCGATTGCTCGCGCAACAGGTCGGTCTGCAGGATCACGTCAAGAAAACCCTTCTGCAGCTGCTCGCGCAGGTTCAGTGCAGTGTCGGCGACCAGTTCGATCTCCACCTGCGGGTAGCGCTCGGTCAGTTCTGCCACCAGCGCGCTCATCCATGTGTGGATCACCGTGTCCATCACCCCGACGCGAATGCGCCCGACCTTGGCCCGGTCGCTGTCCAGTGACTGCTTCATGGCCTTGGCCGTGTCGAGCATGCGCTCGGCGTACTCCAGCACCTTGCTGCCTTCCGGCGTCAGGCTGACACCCCGGGAGTCGCGCAGCAGCAGTTTCACCCCAAGATCGGCCTCCAGCGCGGCAATGCGGCTGGACACCGAGGCCTGGGTGGTGAACAGCTTCTCGGCGGTAAGGCGGAAGCTCTTGAGGCGGGCGACCCAGACAAAGGTTTCGAGGAAGCGAAGGTTCATGATCAGTTTTTCTTGTTCCAGACCGGCGGTTTTTCTCGTTGGACTCAGGCAGCACGGCCTCTGAACATGACGCCCAGGCCGCGACGCCCCACGTCGCCCATAAAACAATACCAACAAGCCGAGGCAAGCATGAACCCAAGCGGCGTGCAGCAACAGGTGCAATCCCCTCCTTCGACCGGGCCGTTCGCCTGGTACCGCGACATCGACCAACAACAACGGCGCACATTCTGGAGCTGCAAGATCGGCTATGGCCTGGACGGCATGGACACGCAGATGCTCAGCTTCGTCATCCCGACGCTGATCATGCTCTGGGGCATCAGCACCGCAGAAGCCGGGCTGATCCACACCAGCACGCTGATCGCCTCGGCCGTCGGTGGTTGGGTCGCCGGCATCCTCTCCGACCGCATTGGCCGCGTGCGCACCCTGCAGCTGACGGTGCTGTGGTTCGCTTTCTTCACCTTCCTCTGCGGTTTCGCCCAGAACTATGAACAGCTGCTGATCGCCCGCACCTTGATGGGTTTCGGTTTCGGTGGCGAGTGGACCGCTGGCGCCGTGCTGATCGGTGAAGTGATCCGGGCCCAGGACCGCGGCAAGGCGGTGGGCATGGTGCAGTCGGGCTGGGCCATCGGCTGGGGCCTGACGGCAATCCTGTATGCGCTGCTGTTCTCCTGGCTGCCAGCGGAGCAGGCCTGGCGCGCGCTGTTCCTGCTGGGCCTGGTGCCGGCGATCTTCGTGATCTTCGTCCGCCGCCTGGTCAAGGACCCGGAGGTGTATCGCCAGGCCAAGGCCGGGGAAACCGCCGAAGCGCCGTCGCATTTCTACGAGATCTTCGCCCCCGGCATGCTCTGGACCACCGTACGTGCCTCGCTGCTGACCACCGGCGCGCTGGGCGGTTACTACGCCATCACCTCGTGGCTGCCGACCTTCCTCAAGAACGAGCGCGGCCTGAGCGTGCTGGGCACCGGCGGCTACCTGGCCATGGTGATTGTCGGGTCCTACATCGGTTATGTGGTCAGTGCGTACCTGTCCGACCTGCTGGGGCGCAAGAAGAACTTCATCCTGTTCGCCGTGGGCTCGTTCATCATTGTGCTGCTGTACACGCAGATGCCGGTCAGTGACGGCGTGATGCTGTGGCTGGGCTTCCCGCTGGGCTTCTTCGCCTCGGGCATCTTCAGCGGCATGGGCGCGTTCCTGACCGAACTGTTCCCGACCCGGGTGCGTGGCTCGGGGCAGGGCTTCTGTTACAACATCGGCAAGGTCATCGCTGCCTTGTTCCCGCTGCTGATCGGCCTGCTTGGCGAGAAGATCCCCTTGGGCCTGGGCATTGGCGTGTTCTCTGCGGTGTCCTATGGCGTGGTGATCGTGGCAGCGCTGAGCTTGCCGGAAACACGCGGCAAACAACTTCAGGCGCGCTAAGGTAGGCCTATGAACATCGACACGGGAGCACGTCAGGTGAAACCCCTGCTACTCAATTGCGACATGGGCGAGAGTTACGGCAGCTGGCGCATGGGCCTGGATGCCGAGGTCATGCCCTACATCGACTGCGCCAACATCGCCTGCGGCTACCACGCCGGCGACCCAAGCATCATGCGCCGCACCGTGGCCATGGCGCTGGAGCACGGCGTGACCATCGGCGCGCACCCGGCCTACCCGGACCTGGTCGGCTTCGGCCGCCGCTCCATGGCCTGCAGCCCTGAAGAAATCCGCGACCTGCTGCATTACCAGATCGGTGCCCTGGACGGCATCTGCAAGGTGCTCGGCGGCCGCGTGGCATATGTGAAGCCCCACGGCGCGCTATACAACGACATGATGGCCGACCCGCTCAAGCTGCGCACCGTGCTGGAAACCGTGGCGGCCTATGGCAGTGGCCTGCCGCTGATGCTCATGGCCACTGCCGACAACCGCGCGGCCCAGGCTCTGGGCGATGAAATCGGCGTGCCGCTGTGGTTCGAGGCCTTCGCCGACCGCGCCTACACCGCCAGCGGCCACCTGGTCTCGCGGCGCCTGCCGGGCGCGGTGCACCATGACCCGGCATTGGTAGTCGAACAGGCCCTGCGCCTGGCCCGCGGCGAAACACTGGTGGCGGATGACGGCAGCGCGTTGCAGCTTGCCGCCAGCACCCTCTGCGTGCATGGCGACAACGACAGCTCGGTGGCAGCCGTGCGGCAGATCCGCCAGGCCCTCGATGCGCTGGAGGCGCGATGAAGCTGCGTATCGAAGTCGTGGCCATCGACAGCTTTATGGTGCGCCTGTTCGACCGTATCGACGAAGCCAACATGCCGTGGATGCTCGCCGCCAGCCAGCGCCTGAGCGCGGCGTTCGGCGAGCACTTGGTCGATCTGGTGCCGTCCTACACCACGCTGATGGTGCAGTTCGATCTGCCACCGGGTGAGGCGAGGGCGTTGATCACCCAGGCGCTGGATGGCTTGCAGCCGGACACCGGCAGCGGTGGCCGGCGCCATGATATTCCGGTGTGGTACCACGCCAGCGTCGGCCCGGAACTGCCTGCGCTCGCAGCGCGCAGCGGGCTGAGCGAAGCCGAGGTGATCCGCCTGCACAGCGAGCGTGAATACCCGGTGTTTGCCCTTGGTTTCGCCCCCGGTTTCGGCTTCATGGGGCTGGTGGACGAACGCCTGGCCAGCCCGCGTCTGAGCACCCCGCGCAAGCGCGTGGCGGCCGGCAGCGTCGGCATCGCCGAACGCCAGACTGCGGCTTACCCCGCAGTGTCGCCGGGTGGCTGGAACCTGATCGGGCGCACGCCTGTACGGCTGTTCGACCGCGAACGCGAGGGCTACAGCCTTCTGCAACCGGGTGACCGGGTACGCTTTGTGGCGGTATCGCGTGACGAGTACCTGGCTTTGGGCGGCGATGTGGAGGCGCAAGGATGAAGCAGTTGAAGATCGAGGCCAGTACTGCCCTGTGCCAGTTGCAGGACGCCGGGCGCTTTGGCGTGCGGCACCTGGGCGTGACCCAGGGTGGGGCGCTGGATTGGGTGGCGATGCACTGGGCCAACTGGCTGCTGAGCAACCCGCTGGGGGCGCCGGTGGTCGAAGTGGCGCTGGGTGGTTTTGCGCTGGTGGCCGAGCAGGATTGCGTGCTGGCGCTGGCCGGGGCTGACCTGGAGGCGCAGGTGGATGATCAGCCACTGCTACCGTGGCGCAGCTTCATTCTGGCTAAAGGGCAGCGCTTGACCCTGAAGCAGCCAAAGCAAGGTGTGCGGGCGTATCTGGCAGCTCCGGGCGGGTTTGTCGGTGAGGATGTGTTGGGCAGCTGTGCCACGGTCGTGCGTGAGGAACTGGGGGGCATCGATGGGCGAGGATCAGCCCTGCGGAAAGGGCAGGTGCTCTCTTTTGCCGGTGGTTCGCCAGCCTTGCGCGAAGTCCCGGTAACCATGCGCCCGAGTTATGCGGCCAAGCCGGTGCTCGACCTGGTGATGGGTGCGCAGATTGGCGATTTTAGCGGGACCAGCCTGTTCGAGGCGTTCAACCGTGACTGGACGCTGGATAGCCGGGCTGACCGCATGGGTATCCGTTTGCTGGGAGCGGAGCTGGTCTACCAGGGCGCGCCGATGATTTCCGAAGGGATTCCGTTGGGGGCAGTTCAAGTGCCGCCGGACGGGCAACCGATCGTGCTGCTCAATGACCGGCAGACTATTGGCGGCTATCCGCGGCTGGGAGCGTTGACGCCGTTGGCGTTGGCGCAGCTGGCGCAGTGCATGCCGGGGGCGGTAGTGCGGTTCAGGGCGGTGGTGCAGGACGAGGCCTGGCGGGAGCAGCAGGTTTACCTGGGGCGCTGGTTGTAAGGCCATCGGCCCTTTCGCGGGACAAGTCCGCTCCTACAGAATCCGCGCAATTCCTGACATCGCGCGGTTTCTGTAGGAGCGGGCTTGTCCCGCGAAAGGGCCGGCACAGGAAAAATCACTTGGACAGGTACCGCATCCCTTCCTCCAACCCCTGCAAGGTCAGCGGATACATCTTGTCCTCGATCAAATCCCGCACCAGGTGGGTCGACGCGGTGTAGTCCCAGGCCTGCTTCGGATATGGATTGATCCAGATGATCTTCCTGAATTTCTCCATGAAGCGCTGCATCCACACATACCCGGCCTCTTCGTTCCAGTGCTCGACGCTACCCCCCGGCTGGGTGATCTCGTACGGCGCCATGGCCGCATCGCCGACGAACACTACCTTGTAGTCGTCGCCGTACTTGTGCAGCAGGTCGAAGGTGGAGAAGCGCTCCGAGGTACGGCGCAGGTTGTTCTTCCACACCGACTCGTACACAAAGTTGTGGAAGTAGTAGTACTCCAGGTGCTTGAACTCGGTCTTGCAGGCCGAGAACAACTCTTCGCAGACCTTGACGTGGGCGTCCATCGAACCGCCGATGTCGAACAGCAACAGCAGCTTCACCGTGTTGCGCCGTTCCGGGCGCATCTGGATGTTCAGCAGGCCGGCGTCACGCGCGGTGTGGTCGATGGTGCCGTCGATGTCGAGCTCTTCGGCGGCGCCTTCGCGGGCGAACTTGCGCAGCCGGCGCAGGGCCAGCTTGATGTTGCGCGTGCCCAGTTCGACCTGGTCGTCGAGGTTCTTGTACTCGCGCTGGTCCCAGACTTTTACCGCCTTGCCCTGGCGCTTGCCGGCCTCGCCGACGCGGATGCCTTCAGGGTTGAAGCCGCCCGAGCCGAACGGGCTGGTGCCGCCGGTGCCGATCCACTTGTTGCCACCGGCGTGGCGTTCCTTCTGCTCTTCCAGGCGCTTCTTGAATTCCTCGATGAGTTTGTCCAGGCCGCCGAGCGACTGGATCTGCGCGCGTTCCTCGTCGGTGAGCGAGCGTTCGAACTCCTTGCGCAGCCATTCATCGGGGATCAGCGCCTCGATGTGCCGGTCGAGGTTTTCCAAGCCTTTGAAATAGGCGGCGAAGGCGCGGTCGAACTTGTCGAAGTGGCGCTCGTCCTTCACCAGGATGGCGCGGGCGAGGTAGTAGAAGGCGTCCATGTCGGCGAACACCACGCCTTTTTGCAGGGCATGGTGCAGGTCGAGCAGCTCGCGCACCGAAACCGGCACCTTGGCCGCGCGCATTTCATTGAACAGGTTGAGCAGCATGGCCCGGCTCCTGTCAGCGGTTGCCGCGCCGGCTCATGAAGGCCAGGCGCTCGAGCAGTTGCACGTCCTGCTCGTTCTTCACCAGGGCGCCTGCCAGCGGCGGAATGGCCTTGGTCGGGTCACGTTCACGCAGCACGGCTTCGCCGATGTTGTCGGCCATCAGCAGCTTGAGCCAGTCGACCAGCTCGGAGGTGGATGGCTTTTTCTTCAGGCCCGGTACCTTGCGCACGTCGAAGAACACGTCCAGCGCCTCGCTGACCAGCGACTGGCTGATGTTCGGATAGTGCACATCGACGATCTGCTGCAGAGTGCCGCGGTCAGGGAAGGCGATGTAGTGGAAGAAGCAGCGGCGCAGGAAGGCGTCGGGCAGCTCTTTTTCGTTGTTGGAGGTAATGATGATGATCGGGCGCTGCCTGGCCTTGATGGTCTCGTCGATTTCGTAGACGTAGAACTCCATCTTGTCGAGTTCCTGCAGCAGGTCGTTGGGGAACTCGATGTCGGCCTTGTCGATTTCGTCGATCAGCAGGATCACCCGCTCATCGGCCTCGAAGGCCTCCCACAGCTTGCCTTTCTTCAGGTAGTTGCGCACGTCGTGGACCTTGTCCACGCCCAGCTGCGAGTCGCGCAGACGGCTGACCGCGTCATACTCGTAGAGACCCTGGTGGGCCTTGGTGGTGGACTTGATGTGCCAGGTGATCAGGCGTGCGCCGAACGAGGCCGCGAGCTGCTCGGCGAGCATGGTCTTGCCGGTGCCGGGCTCGCCCTTGACCAGCAGCGGGCGTTCGAGGGTGATGGCCGCGTTGACCGCCAGCTTCAGGTCGTCTGTGGCGACGTAGTCGCGGGTGCCTTCGAACTTCATGAGTCTGTCCTCTGCGGGGTGCCTATAGTTTGCCAACGACTATAACGCGGGCCCAGGCAGCTGGAAACGCAGACCGGGTATTCAGTCCCTGAATGGCCCGTCACAAAGATTCAGTCAGACTTGGGCGGAGGCTGTTCATAGCGCGCGTTGAACGCCTGGATGAAGCCATTGCGCAGGATCTGCAAAAACGCCTCGAAGGCACTGATGTTCTGCTTGTGTACGCTGCCGCTGAGCTCGACGCGGGTGGCAAACTGGTTTTTCGGCTGGTTCTTCAACACCGTTTCGGTGGCCCCCACTACGGCTTCCCAAACTGAGCGAAAGAAGCCTTTGTCCTTTTCCTCTACATCCTGCTGCCAGTCGAACACATCCACATCCCGCAGTAACGGCTTGATGTAGCCATGCAGCCGGCCATCTTCGGCCTGAGCCTCGATCACCACATCGCCATGCCCCGCATTGAAGTCGAACTTGCCGTATGCGCTGGCGAAGTCATTGAGCTTGCGCAGTTCGATGCCTGTGGCGCGCAAGCGAAACTCGAAATCGTCGAAATCACTGAACGGGTCGAAAGTCGCCCGGCTTTCCACCTTGGCATCGCCTGCGATCAGCGCGACACCTTCGAAACTGGCATCGCGTCGGCCCTTTTCATCGCGTACGTTAGTCAGATTGCGGATGCTGGCATCCAGCTGCGTGGCCTTGAGGTCCACTGGTGGCTTGGAGTTGAAGTTGCGAAAGGTCAGCGTGCCTTTTTCGATCTGCACTTCGTTGAGGGTGATCGGCAGCAGTTTTTCCAGTTGCTGGCGCCAGTCGGTCCCCCGGCCGGTCTGCGAGGCCTGCTTGCTGCCGCCGTCGACGAAGTTGAGCTCGGGACGCTGGAAAGTCACCTTGGCCACCACGGCCTTGTCGTAGATCAGCGAATGCCAGCTCACCGACAGGTCGATCAGCGGCGCATCCAGCAACGGCACCGGTACCTTGCCGGTGGTCTTGACGATCTTCAGCCCGTTGATCTGGTAGGCACCTCGCCACCAGGCCAGGTCAACGTCGGCCACCTGGCCGCGGTACTCGCCCATGTGGGCAAGCTTGTCGTTCAGGTAGTCGCGCACCAGGTAGGGCAGGGCCACCTGCAGTGCCACCAGCAGCACGATCAGGCTGGCCAGGCCAATCATCGGCCAGCGATAGCGAGCTTTCATCGCAAGGCTCTCCGCAGCGGGTTGCACGGTTGACCGCAGGCAAAGCCCGGGAGTTCGAACAGGCTTTACTGGCCACCGGGGCGGGCTTACCCTTTAAGTCTTTCCCTGCTGTTTCTCAAGTTCAAGGACCCTGCCATGAGCCGTATCTTTGCAGACAACGCCCACTCCATCGGCAACACGCCGCTGGTGCAGATCAACCGCATCGCCCCGCGTGGGGTGACCATTCTGGCCAAGATCGAAGGGCGCAACCCGGGCTACTCGGTCAAGTGCCGGATCGGCGCGAACATGGTCTGGGACGCCGAGAGCAGCGGCAAACTCAAGCCGGGCATGACCATCGTCGAGCCGACTTCGGGCAACACCGGTATCGGCCTGGCGTTCGTTGCCGCCGCCCGTGGCTACAAGCTGATCCTGACCATGCCGGCCTCGATGAGCCTGGAGCGCCGCAAGGTGCTCAAGGCGCTGGGCGCAGAGCTGGTGCTGACCGAGCCGGCCAAGGGCATGAAGGGCGCCATCGAGAAGGCCAACGAAATCGTGGCCTCCGACCCGGCCCAGTACTTCCTGCCGGGCCAGTTCGAGAACCCGGCCAATCCGGCGATCCACGAGAAGACCACCGGGCCTGAAATCTGGAACGACACCGACGGCGCGGTCGACGTGCTGGTTGCCGGTGTTGGCACCGGCGGCACCATTACCGGCGTGTCGCGCTACATCAAGCACACCCAGGGCAAGTCGATCCTGTCGGTGGCGGTCGAGCCGGTGGCTTCGCCGCTGATCAGCCAGACCCTGGCCGGTGAAGAACTCAAGCCCAGCCCGCACAAGATCCAGGGCATTGGCGCCGGTTTCGTGCCGAAAAACCTCGACCTGTCGATTGTCGACCAGGTCGAGACCGTGACCGACGAAGAGTCCAAGGCCATGGCCATTCGCCTGATGCAGGAAGAAGGCATCCTCTGCGGTATTTCCTGTGGTGCAGCCATGGCCGCAGCCGTGCGCCTGGCCGAGAAGCCGGAAATGCAAGGTAAGACCATCGTCGTAATCCTGCCCGACTCGGGCGAGCGTTATCTGTCCAGCATGCTGTTCAGCGACCTGTTCAGCGAGCAGGAAAACCAGCAGTAATCCGCCCGGCCGCTGATCCGGCGCAACATTCGGCGGCCTGGTTTATTGCAAAATCTTCATGAGTGAGATCCCGCCCTGGTTGTTTTTACCGGGGCGGGATGGGTTTATGATGGCCGGATGATTTTTCTGGGAGCAGGCAGCGCTGGCCTGCTTCCACTCCAAGGAGTGTTGCATGACCTTTTCCTTCCTCGCCAAGGCCGGTGTCCTGCTGGTGTTCTTCGGCAGCGTGCTTTACGTGCACCTGCGCGGCAAGGCACGTTTGCCGGTACTGCGCCAGTTCGTCAACCATTCGGCGCTGTTTGCACCTTATAACAGCCTGATGTACCTGTTCTCCGGCGTGCCGTCCAAGCCTTACCTGGACCGCCAGCGCTTCCCTGAACTGGACGTGCTCAAGGACAACTGGCAGGTGATTCGCGAGGAGGCCATGCGCCTGTTCGACGAGGGGTACATTCGTGCCGCAGAAAAGGACAACGACGCCGGCTTCGGTTCGTTCTTCAAGAAAGGCTGGAAGCGCTTCTACCTGAAGTGGTACGACAAGCCGCTGCCGTCTGCCGAAGCCCTCTGCCCGAAAACCGTCGAACTGGTCAGCAGCATTCCCAATGTAAAGGGTGCGATGTTTGCCCTGCTGCCCGGTGGCAGCCACCTGAACCCGCACCGCGACCCGTTTGCCGGTTCGCTGCGCTACCACCTGGGCCTGTCGACCCCCAACTCCGACGCCTGCCGCATCTACGTCGACGGCGAGGAATACGCCTGGCGTGACGGCGAGGACGTGATGTTCGACGAGACCTACGTGCACTGGGTCAAGAACGAAACCGACGTGACCCGGGTAATCCTGTTCTGCGACATCGAGCGGCCGTTGAGCAGCCCGCTGATGACCCGTATCAACCGCAAGGTCAGTGCCTTCCTCGGCCGCGCGACCGCGCCGCAGAACACCGATGACGAGCGGGTGGGCGGGATCAACCAGGCGTATGCCTGGAGCAAGCGTTTCAGCAACAAGATCAGCAGCCGCATGAAGCAGTTCAAGCGTGCCAACCCCAAGGCCTACCGCATCCTGCGGCCGGTGCTGGCGGTGGTGGTGGCTTACTTCCTGTACCGCTGGTTGTTCTGATAGCAGGGCCGGCCTCTTCGCGGGACAAGCCCGCTCATACAAGCGATAGGCGACCCCTGTAGGAGCGGGCTTGTCCCGCGAAAGGGCCGGAACAGGCTATTGCCGATCTTCAGATTCACCGCTATATTCCGAAACACTTATCTTCCCTGAAGACCCGATCATGCCAGCCATCCCTTCCACCACATGCTTTGCCATCGCGCCAGTCGCGGGCATGGTCGTGCGTGGCAGCCAGCAGCCGGCCATGATCAGTCACTACCCACCACCACCTGTCAGTGGCGTCGTAGGCGGCGTAGCTCCGCCTCCTTGCGTGGTCGTGCTGGGCTGATCGGCTTCTGGCCGCATCCCTTCGCACCCGCAACCTACTGAACACGGTCGGCACCTTCCCTCGCTGAAGTTCACGCCCGCCGTCTGGCTTATTCGCCTTATATCAGGTGGCACTACATGTCTGTCTTCAACAAAGCATCCGTGGCCTCGGCGGCCACCACCAGCCTGTTCGTCCTGCTCTGGAGCAGTGGCGCGATCGTTTCCAAACTCGGCCTGGCCCATGCCAGCCCCTTCGCCTTCCTGCTGCTGCGCTCGGCGCTGGCCCTGACCGGCCTGCTTCTGATCGGCCCGTTGCTGGGCCTGCGCTGGCCGCGTACATGGGGGGCGATCCTGCGTGCCCTGGGCACCGGCTGTGTGCTGCTTGGCGCCTACCAGATTTTCTACCTGCTGGCGCTCAACACCCACGTCACCCCCGGCGTGATGGCGACGGTGATGGGGGTGCAACCGATCCTCACGGTGGTGCTGATGGAGCGCCAGCGCTCCTGGAGCCGGCTGTTCGGCCTGGGCCTGGGGCTTGGCGGGCTGGTGATGGTGGTCTACCAGGGCATCAACCTCGGCGGGGTGTCGCTGCTCGGCATGCTGTTCGCCCTGCTGGCGCTGGCCAGCATGACCTTCGGCTCGATCCTGCAGAAGCGCATTATTGACAACCCGATGGGCACACTGCCGTTGCAGTACATCGCCGGCTTCGCCATGTGCGCCGTGTTCGCGCCGCTGCAACCGCTGCACGTGGAATGGACCGGCGGCTTCGTCGGTGCGCTGCTGTGGATGGGGCTGGTGGTGTCGCTGCTGGCGACCCTGCTGCTGTATCGGCTGATCGCCAAGGGTAACCTGGTCAATGTCACCAGCCTGTTCTACCTGGTGCCGGCAGTGACCGCGGTGATGGACTTGCTTATCTTCGGCAACCGCCTGGCGCCGTTGAGCCTGCTGGGCATGGGGCTGATCGTGGTCGGCCTGCTGTTCGTGTTCCGCAAGCCGGCGGCGCGGCTGGCCGAGGCGTAAGGCCTAGCGAAACTCTTCGGGGATGGCGTGGCGCAATACGCCTTCCTCGAAGTCCAGGGTGCCGGCTTCGCGCTGGGTCAGCAGGTAGTAGAGCAGGGTGTCGGCCGATTGCGTTGCCGGCACTTCGACTGCCAGCATCCTGACCGCCTTTTCCACCTCGCAGGTGCAGCCGAATTCGGTCAGGGCCGCGTGCACCTGCTCCAGGGTTTCCGGTGGCCTGACGACGACCCGGAACACCGACGCCCCGGCGCTCTGCTGCAGGGCATCGAACCAGGCCTGGTCACCCTCGTGGCGTATGCTGATGATGTCGCCGGGGGCGATACCGTAGACGTGGAAGGGGATGCTGTCGACCCGATAGCCCCCAGCAACTGCCTGTGTCCACAAGCCTTCCACCGAGGCTGGCGGGTAGCCGCTCGCGTCCTGTTCCAGGCGGAACAGCACCTTCTTGAATGTGTCGCTCATGGTCCGCATCGCCTCAAGTGCGCGCCGGGCGCAGTACCAGCCACAGCGCCAGGGCAATCAGCACACCGCCATACACATGGGCCATCGACAAGGGCTCGTCGAGCAGCCATGCCCCCCACAATACACCGAACACCGGGATCAGGAAGGTCACGGTGCTGGCCTTGACCGGGCCGATTTCGGCCAGCAGGCGGAAGTACAGGATATAGGCGAAGGCGGTGCACAGCAGACCCAGGCCCAGCAGCGACAGCCATACCTGCCAGCCGCCCCAGCTTGCCGGTGGTTGGGTCAGCGCGCTCCAGGCGAACAGCGGGCTCAGCATCAAGGTGGCGCCGAGCATGCTGCCCAAGGCTGACAGGCGGCTGTCCAGGCCGCTGATCCAGCGCCGAGCGAGGAAGCCGGCGAAGCCGTAGCAGGTGGTGGCCGCGAGGCAGGCCAGGGCACCTTGCACCAGGGCCATGTCCAGCGCGACGGGGCCGGCGCCGCTGAGAATGCCGACACCAAACAGGCCGAGGAAGATGCCGCCGAGCTTGGGCAAGGTCATGGTTTCGCGGAAGAACAACGCGCCAATCAGTACGCCCATCAGCGGTGTGGTGGCGTTGAAAATCGCCGAATAACCGGCGGGCAGCACTTGCGCGGCCACGGAGTAGAAGGTGGCCGGGATGCCCGAGTTGATCATGCCCAGTACCAGGCAGGCGCCGAGCTTGCCGTCGAAGTCCCAGCGCACCCGGCTGGCGGCGAGGATGGCGATCAGGCCCAGGCAGGCGATGGAAACGCGGAAGAATGCGGTAGGGACGGTGCCCAGCTCCGGGGCGATGATGCGCATGAACAGGAAGCTCGCCCCCCAGACAGCGGCAAGGGTCAGCAGGCGGGCTAGGGCGATGGGGCTCACAACGGTCTCCGGGTACAGGGCAGGGCGCGAGTGTACGTGACTCGCCTGGGTGATTCTTGTGCTTTCTTGCGCTGTAAACCTGTACTGGCCTCTTCGCGGGCTAAGCTCATAGCTCACCCAGCCCCGAGGTGTTGCGCATGACCCAGCATTGGCCCGCCGGCGAGATCGCGCGGATGATCCTCGACGGCTTCGACGACTACCGCGAGCACTTTCGCCGTATCACCCTCGGCGCCCGCGAGCGCTTCGAGCAGGCGCGCTGGCAGGACATCCAGCGGGCGTCGGCAGTGCGGATCAACCTGTATGAACAGAAAGTCGGCGAGGTCAACGCCTGGCTGCGCGACGGTTTCGACGAAGAGGTGCTGCTGGATGTGGAACAGTGGCCGCTGGTAAAAAACGCCTACATCCGCCTGATCGACCCACGGCTGGACGACGAGCTGGCGGAGACCTGGTACAACTCGCTGTTCTGCAGCCTGTTCAGCCATGACCAGATTAGCGACGGCTGCATGTTCATCCACACCACCCGGCCTTCGATCCGCACCCATGAGCGCGCTGCGCAGACCCGCACTTACACGCCCGGCGGTAGCCTCAAGGGGCTGCTGCGGGCCATTTTCGCTGACTATGCCTTTGCCTATGGCGATCTCGAAGGCGATGTGGCACGCCTTGAAGAACAACTGAAGGAGTGCCTGCCAGACTGGGTGTGCAAGGACCCGGCCCTGGCCGTGGAGCTGTTCGTGCCGGTGTTGTACCGCAACAAGGGCGCCTACCTGGTCGGCCGCCTGTACAACGCTGACGAGCAGTGGCCGCTGGCAATCGCACTGCTGCACCGGGAAGGCCATGGTATCGAGGCCGATGCGTTGATTACCGACGAGGCCGAAGTGTCGATCATCTTCTCGTTCACCCGCTCGTACTTCATGGCCGACGTGCCGGTGCCAGCGGAGTTCGTCAACTTCTTGAAACGCATCCTGCCGGGCAAGCACATTGCCGAGCTGTACACCTCGATCGGTTTCTACAAGCAAGGCAAGTCGGAGTTCTATCGCGCCCTGATCAACCACCTGGCCAGCAGCGACGACCGTTTCGTCATGGCCCCCGGGGTACGCGGCATGGTCATGAGCGTGTTTACCCTGCCGGGCTTCAATACCGTGTTCAAGATCATCAAGGATCGCTTCTCGCCGTCCAAGACCGTCGACCGCGCCACGGTGATCGACAAGTACCGGCTGGTGAAAAGCGTCGACCGGGTGGGGCGTATGGCCGATACCCAGGAGTTTGCCGATTTCCGCTTCCCGCGTGGCAAGTTCGAGCCCGAGTGCCTGGCCGAGTTGCTGGAAGTTGCGCCCTCGACCGTGGCGCTGGAAGGCGACACGGTGCTGGTCCGCCACTGCTGGACCGAGCGGCGCATGACCCCGCTCAACCTGTACTTGGAGCACGCCAGCGAAGGGCAGGTGCTCGAAGCGCTGGAGGACTACGGGCTGGCCATCAAGCAACTGGCGGCGGCGAACATCTTCCCGGGTGACATGCTGCTGAAGAACTTCGGCGTTACCCGGCATGGGCGGGTGGTGTTCTACGACTATGACGAGATCAGCTTCCTGACCGAGGTGAACTTCCGGCACATCCCGCCGCCGCGCTATCCGGAGGATGAGATGTCTGGCGAGCCGTGGTATTCGATCGGGCCGCACGATGTGTTCCCCGAAGAGTTCCCGCCGTTCCTGTTTGCCGATATCGGCCAGCGCCGGTTGTTTAGCCGCTTGCATGGCGAATTGTACGACGCGGACTACTGGAAGGGGCTGCAGGCGGCGATCCGCGAAGGCAAGGTGATCGATGTGTTTCCCTATCGGCGCAAGGGGCGGTAAAGCTGCTGTTCACATTTAGCTTTTCAGGCACTTCATCTCACTGAAATCGGTGCGCACCTTGGCCAGCCGTTCCTGCAGGAACTGCCGCTGCGCCGGGCTGCTCAAGTGCACCAGGTCCACAAGCAAGCTGCGCGCTTGCTGCTCGGTATTTTCGAACGCCGCTCGGTACTCCGGCGTCCACAGGCTTTCCTTGCGTTGCAGCAAGGTCGCCAGGCGCGGCTCGAAGCTTGCGTCTTTGCGCTGGTTCATGGCCAGCATCAGCTGTTGCTGCCAGTGCTGGCGGTTGGCGATCCACTGGCGGTTCTGGTCACCCAGCGCCTGCGACCAGGTCTGCACACGCTGGCGTTGAGGGGTATTGAGGTCGCCGAACCAGTTGTTCAGGCGTTTTTCCATGCGTTCGGCGCGTCGGGCGATTTGCTTGTCCAGTGGGGTGTCGACATAAGTCTTCTGCCTTTCACTAATGTCGTCGCGGAACGCATCGCGCATCTCGGCAACCTGCTTGTCGCTCATGCCGCGCAATAATTCAGTGGCGGACGGGGTGATCTCTTGCGCCACCCGGCCGATTGCCTGGCGGGCCTCGACCGTACGCTGCTGCAGGGCCTGGTCGGTCACCTGGTCCTCGGCGACCATGTCGCGTACCCGGTCGAGCCAGTCAAGGTAGCCTGGCAGCTGGGTCTTGCAGTGCCAGGCCAGGTGCTGCTTGAGCCGTTCGTCGAGCAATGCCTTCTGCTCTCGGTTCATGGCCAGGTAGTCGCCCAGCGACCACGGCACCAGGCGGTCGAGGTTGCGGTACGCGAGGTCGATGCGGCTGCAGGCCGCCAAGGTAAAGGCGAAGATGAGGGTGATGAGCAGGGCTTTGGACAGGCGTACAAGCATGTTCAGGTCCTTGCTGTGGCTGGCTGATCGGTAGACGCAAGGTGGGCGGCGCGGTTCCACCGAATCAGCGATCGGGCAGCGCGCTGGCTTCACGTGTAGAATAGTCGCCTTGTCTTGAGGAACATCGGAAATGGCTCTGCTTGGGCGTTACAACAGTTTGCAAATCGTGAAACACGTGGAATTCGGCCTGTACCTGGATGGCGGCTCCGACGGTGAGATCCTGCTGCCAGGGCGTTACATCCCGAAGAACGCCGAAACCGAGATCGACGACTGGCTGAACGTGTTCCTCTATCTGGATAGCGATGACAAGCTCATTGCCACCACCGAGAAGCCCAAGGTGCAGGTTGGCGAGTTCGCCAGCCTCAAGGTCAAGGACATCAACGGGGCCGGTATCTTCCTGGATTGGGGGCTGCCCAAGGACTTGCTGATGCCGTATTCCGAAGAAGCCCGGCAACTGAAAATCGGCGATTACTGCGTCGTGCATGTCTACCTGGACAAACGCACCCGCCGCATCACCGCCACTTCACGCCTGGACCGCTACCTGGACGTTACCCCGGCTCAATACCAGGTTGGCCAGCCCGTCGAATTGCTGGTGGCCGGTGAAACACCGATGGGCTTCAAAGCCATCATCAACAACCGCCACTGGGGCCTGATCCACAAGAACGAGGTGTTCAAATTCCTGCGTTCGGGCATGCACGTGGAAGGTTTCATCAAGGAAGTGCGCCATGACGGCAAGATCGCCCTGAGCCTGCAACCGGTCGGCAAGGCGCTTGGCGACGACCTGCAGGAGCGCATCATGGCGCGTCTGGAGGCCGAAGGTGGGATGCTGGCGGTGAGCGACAAGAGCGCCCCGGAAGTCATCAGCCAGATGTTCAACGTCAGCAAGGGCAACTTCAAGAAGGCCATTGGCGGGTTGTTCAAGCAAGGCCGCATCGTCATCCATGACGATCGCATCGAAAAGGCCTGATCAGGCCTGCACGAAGGTCCGGAAGTCCAGCTGCTCGCCACCTGGGCGGGTGTCGCGCAGCAGTGAGTCACGGTCGGCGCTCAGTGCCAGGCTGATGGTCGAGCGGCGCTTGCCGGGGTTGCGCACTTCCATCTGCTCCTGGTGAGCACGGAGGAAGTTGACCGGCACCTTCAGGTGCTGCAGCTCGTCGCTTTCCGGGGTGTGCAGCAACAGGTTGACCCAGTCGGGCTGGCCCTTGCGCAGCAGCGCCACCGGCACCTCGAACCACCACAGGTTGCGCTTGCGGTCGAGGATGGCGAACAGGGTGTTGGCGCTGGTCAGCACCGGGTTGGCCAAGGCCTGGTTGCGGCGGGCGATGGCGGTGGGTTTGTCGAGTTTCATGCAGGTTCCTGCGGGTTGACGCTTGATTAGGGCTGCATTGTGAGGGGTGGCACCCGGCCTAGCAAGGTTTGACGGCCCTTTCGCGGGGCAAGCCCGCTCCTACAGGAATTCCGCACATCCCGAGGCATGCGCTGTACCTGTAGGAGCGGGCTTGTCCCGCGAAAGGGCCAGTTGCCTCAACGACTGAGTGGCCTGCTCAACTCGGAGGTAGCCCCATCCACAGTGGTCACCGTCGCCGTAAAGCTCTTCAGCCCGCCGATATTCTCCAGCACCTGGGCAAACCGCGCCTGCCCCTGGTCATCACTGTTCACCAGCACGTCTCCCAGATATTGCTCAGCCTCGGTCCCCTCTGCCTGGGCATTGCCAAACACCTCGATGCGCAACAGGCTCGACACCGGCCCCTGCACCTCGCCCCGCAGCACATTGCCGTCCAGGGCAATCAGCCGTGGCGGTTGCTGGTTGTGGTTGGGCAGTGGCTGGCACGGCTTGGGCTCGCCCTTGGCATCACAGATGGTCGCCTGGTCCTGCTTCGGCAAATCCGCGCCGACGCCACGCGAGCCGACATACAAGGCATGGGCCTGGGCCGGCACGCCGAACACGATGGCGCCGGTGCGCTGGTTGGGCACGCACGAACCACCGGCCTCGCAGCGGCGGATGTCCTGGCTGTTGCCCCAGATGCGGTTGCCGCTCAGGCGTGTGGCGGTGACGTCAGGTTCCGGGCGCAGGGCCACGCCGATGCGGTTGCCGTGGATCAGGTTGCCGTCGAGGATGTTGCCTTCGCCGGTGACGCTGACGCCGATCGAGTTGCCGTTGAAGGTGTTGGCGCCGAGGTAGTTGCGCTTGCCCCAGTTGATCTGCAGGCCGTCGGAATAGTTCTCGAAGCGGTTGCGCACCACGCTGTTGTCATTGCCCAGCAAGATCTCGATGCCCTGGGACGGTTCGGGGTTGGCCGGGGTCGAGCGGAACAGGTTGTCGGCCACCAGGTTGAAGGCCGCGCCACGGGTCAGTTCCAGGCCATCGCCGTTGTCGATCAGCTGGTTGCGCAGCACCTTGTTGTTGACCGTGGTGGTGGCGGTCGGGTTGCCGGCACCGTCGTCGCCCGTGAGCATGATGCCGGCGCCGCCCTTGTTGGCGACGATGCGGTTGTCTTCGATGACATTACCGCTGGCGCGGTTGACCAGGATGCCGATGCAGAAGTTGCGCACCTCCAGGCCACTCAGGTGCACGCCTTGGGTGTCACGCAGTACCAGCCCGGGGTTGGTGGTGGTGCGCACGTTGGTGCCGAACTGGCCGGGCAGGGCGCCGGGGCAGGTGCGCACGCCCTGGTCCTTGATGTAGCCCGAGCCGTCAATGGCGATGTACTGGCCGTCACGGGCCCCGGGCAGGCCGGTGATCCGTACCGGGCCCTTGATTTCCGGCAGCGCGTGGGTTGGGCGAATCACGTAGGGCGGCTTACCCACCGCAGCGATCTCGATGCTGTAGTGGCCAGGGTTCTGGTTGCTGGTTTCGATGGCCCAGCGCAGGGTGCCGGGTTGGCCATCGTCGACATAGCGCTCGACCTTCAGGGTTTCGCTGGCCGGTGCGGCAGCCAGGGCAGGCAAGGGCAACAACGGCAAGAAAGCCGCAAGCAGGGGCATCAGACGCATGGGGCAAATATCCGGAAACTGTTGTTTTTATACGCAGGTTGGCTGCGATTTTAGGGCAGCCGTCTGGCCTTGAGCAGTGAGGTAGACCTATTCGGTGCGGTATTCGCCCGCTGATTCGCCGTTCGGCTTGGGCCAGGCAAATTGATTGAAACTCTTTCGCAAGGCCCCCGGTCCACCGACTGTCGACACGGTCCACGTGTCTCCATTTGCAGGAGATTTGCCATGAGCGGCACTAAAGACAAAGCGAAAGGCCTGGCCAACGAAGCAATTGGTAACGTTAAACAGGGCGTCGGCAAGGTGACCGATAACGACAAGCTGCGGGCAGAAGGCAAAGCCCAGGAACTCAAGGGCGAAGCCCAGCAGATCAAGGGCAATGTGAAGGATGCGGTGAAGAAGCCTTGATGTGAAACGGCCTGTTCCTGCCTCTTCCCAGGGCAGGAACAGGTTCAGGCATTTTCTTCTGGCATGTCCGGGAGCAGTACATCACCGGCGTGGTCTATTAGACTTACCCGTTGTACTCAAGAATCAAGCGGCGAAAGGAGACGCTATGATTTTCCCCGACCTGCGCGGCCTGCCCCTGCACCGCGTGCTGGTACGCACCGTCAAGGAATTCCTCGACGACGAGATGTCGACCTATGCGTCCGCGCTGGCCTACCAGATGCTGTTTTCGCTGTTTCCGTTCCTGCTGTTCCTGATCGCCCTGATCGGCTTCCTGCACTTGCCGGACTTCTTTTCCTGGTTGCGCCTGCAATCGGAGCTGGTGCTGCCGCCCCAGGCGCTGGAGCAGGTGAACCCGGTGATCGACCAGTTGCAGCAGTCCAAGGGCGGGCTGTTGTCGGTGGGTATCGTCATCGCCTTGTGGACCGCCTCGGCCGGCGTGCGCCTGATGATGAGCGCGATGAATGCCGCTTACGACGTGCCCGAGGGCCGGCCGGTGTGGAAGCGCATTCCGCTGTCGATCATCTACACCATCGGCATCGCCGGCATGCTGCTCTCGTCGGCTGCGTTGATGGTGCTGGGGCCGCAGGTGATGGAGTGGATCGCTTCGCAAGTCGGCCTGCAGGAGGTGATCGTCACCATTTGGACCGTGCTGCGCTGGCCGGCGATCATCATCCTGATGATGGTCGCGGTGGCCTTGATCTATTACGTGATGCCGGACGTGAAGCAGAAGTTTCGCTTCATTACCCCAGGTTCGGTACTGGCGGTAGTAGTATGGATCATCGCCTCCCTGGGCTTTGCCTACTACGTCAAGACCTTTGCCGACTACAACGCCATGTATGGCAGCATCGGTGCGATCATCGTGCTGTTGCTGTACTTCTACATCTCTGCCGCCGTGCTGTTGCTGGGGGCGGAAATGAATGCGGTGATCGAGCACATGTCGAGCGAGGGCAAGAACCCGGGCGAGAAGGATTTCGAGGGCGCCAAACCCAAGGAAACCATCACCGTGCTCGGCCATGAACACCCGGTCGAGCCTGAACCGACCGAGCCGAACCCGCGATGATCCGTGACATTCTCAAGATGGGCGACGAGCGCTTGCTGCGTATCGCCGCACCGGTGCCCGAACACCTGATCGGCAGCAGCGAACTGCAGCAGTTGATCGACGACATGTTCGAAACCATGCACCACGTGGGTGGCGTGGGCCTGGCCGCGCCGCAGATCGGCATCGACCTGCAACTGGTGATCTTCGGCTTCGAGCGCAGCGAGCGTTACCCGGATGCCGAGCCCGTGCCGCAGACCATCCTGCTCAACCCGGTGATCACCCCGCTAACCACGGAAGTCGAAGACGGTTGGGAGGGCTGCCTGTCGGTGCCCGGCCTGCGTGGGGTGGTGCCGCGCTTCAAGCACATCAGCTACGAAGGCATCGACCCGCAGGGTAACCCGATCAACCGCTTTGCCGATGGCTTTCATGCGCGGGTGGTGCAGCACGAGTGCGATCACCTGATCGGCCGCTTGTACCCCTCGCGTATCCAGGACTTTGCCAAGTTCGGCTACACCGATGTGTTGTTTCCCGGGCTGGATGACAGCGACGACTGAGCCCGTACCATGGCCAGCAGGTTTTTGCTGCGCTGGTAGCGTTGCAGGCGCGAGGCCAAGGCTTCGGGCAGTTGCGCGGTTATGCTGAAACCGAGGCGCTGGTAGTAGGCCGCGAGGTCGGGGCGGCAGAACAGCCAGGTCGGGCCACTGTGCCCGGCCAGGGCCGCCTCGACCAACTGCGCGGCCACGCCACGGTTGCGCTGCTGCGGGGCGACGAGCAGCCCGGTGAGCCAGTGGCCGTCGGCGACGGCACTGAGGCACAGGCCGGCAACGATCCCGTCGCCGCGCGCCACCCACGATTCACCATCATTGGCTGCGCGCATGCGCGAACCTTGCTGTTTGTAGAAGTGTTCGAGCAATCGACGCTCGGGGCCGATGAGCAGGGCGCAGTGCAGGGCAGTCATGGGGTATACCTGGAACGGATGGCTCTAGCCCGGTTATTCCAGGCCTTCGAGCCGTTTGGCTTTGTCGCAGATTGTTGCAAATCCTGCAAGGGTGAATGTCCGAGTTCAGGGTTCAACTATTCCCGGCCAGGAGTAGAATTTCAACTATTCCCCCTGGCAGTAGACGAAGCGGGATCGGTACTTCGTGTCATCTTCGCAGTCGATGACAACTTCTCCGCGCCATTGATGGCATCAGAAGTCACACGATCAGCTGGATTGCTTTAAAGGCCAAACCCCATGAAACCATTACTGATTCTTGCACTGGTCGGTATGTCCTCGTTCGCCCTCGCCGATGAGGCCAAGCCGGTCTCCAGCGAGCCTGTGGCCCAGCAGTACGACTATTCCATGAACCTCGACATCAAACGGGTGATCAACCTGTCGACCATCCCCAATGTCTGCGAAGTGGTACCTGCGACCATGACCTATGAAGACCATCATGGCCAGGTGCATACCATTCAGTACCGGGCGATGGGCGAAGGTTGCCAGCAGGGTTGATCGCCCTGCGTCAGCGGCCTCTTCGCGTTTAGCCGTAGCGAAGAAGCTGCTTTCGTCCCTCGGTTCATCGCCCCGACAGTACCTTCTGTACCACCTCCAGGCCTTGTTTCAACTCAGCTCGGCTACCTGCTGCCGACAGGCTGATGCGCACGGCCTGCACTTCGATCGCGCCAATGGCAAACACACTGGCCGGAACGATCTCCACACCTTGCTCGCGACATTGCCTGACCACCGCCTCGGCGCCCTGCGGCGTGCCCAGCCACGCGTGGGGCGAAGGTTGCCCGGTATTGTGCAGTCCATCACCCAGCAGTCTGCGTGCCAGGCGCCATCGCTCGGTAATTTCCGTTTTCTGCCAGGCGAGCCGCTGCGCAGCAGTGCCGTCTTCGATCCATTGGCAAGCGATATCCAGGCTCAATGGCGACACCGACCAGTGGCTGGCCTGGGCATGCGGGTCAACCTGTGCCAGCAGCTTCGGGCTGGCCGCAATCCATCCCAATCGCAGGCCAGCGGCTACCGTCTTGGACAGGCTGTTGATGTAAACCGCCTGCTCGCCCAGTAGTGGATAGAGCGGCGCTTGGTCACTGAATGCGCCGTACACATCATCCTCGATCAGCAACAGCCCCAGGCGTTTGACTACCTTGGCAATTGCCGCGCGGCGAGTATCCGTCATGCAGGCGCCCGTGGGGTTGTGCAGGGTCGGTGTGGTGACCAGCACGCGGGCACCGCTGGCGCGCGCCACACGGTCCAGGTCATCGGGCCGCAGGCCTTGCTCGTCCAGTGCCACACCATGCACCGGCAGGCGCAGTTGCCGACAGGCCGCCTTGATGCCCGGTGCGGTCAGGGCCTCGAGCATGACCGGCTCGCCAGCCTGGCAGAACGACTGCAGCACCAGTGTCAGCGCTTGTTGGGCTGCGCCACACAGCAACAGCTCGTCCGCTGAAAGGGTCAGGCTGCGGTTTGCCATCCACTGGGCGCCGCGAATGCGCCCTAGCAGCAACTGCTCGGGGCCTAGGTAATGATCGAGCAAGTTGCTGGCGGGGCGTTTCAGCAGGCTGCGCAAGCTGTCTTGCAAGTCATGGTTGTGTGGATCGGCTACCGGGACGTTTGTCGACAAGTCGATCAGCGGGCGTTGCCCGTCGTGATGCTTGATGCGGAACAAGGTCGCTTCCTTGCTGCCTGCCAGCACGTAAGTACCACGGCCCACTTCGCCAGCTACGAGGTGGCGGGCGGCAGCTTCGCGGTAGGCCTGCTGGGTGGTACTCGGGTTGAGGCCCAGTTTCCAGGCCAGCCGGCGTTGTGGGGGCAGGCGGTCGCCCACCTTGAGCGCGCCGCTTTCAATGGCGTGGGCAATCGCATCGACCAAGGCGAGATATCGGGGTTGGTCATTGTCGACCAGCTGCGGGATCCACACGAAATTGCTACCCATGCAATATAAGGTTGTACCCATACAATGCCCGGCGCTTAGGATCGGATCAACCACCTACCGAAGAGGGATGATCGCCATGTTCGACCTTGTTGCCCTGCGCGAAGCCGCCGATTTCGTTCACCAGCACGTTCCGCCGACACCTCAGCGCGCCTGGCCGCTGCTGGCCGAGCGGGTGGGTTGCACATTGTGGGTCAAGCACGAAAACCACGCCCCGACCGGCGCCTTCAAGGTACGCGGCGGGTTGGTGTATGTGCGGTCGCTGCTGGCCGCCGGCAAGCCACCGCGGGGCCTGGTCACCGCCACCCGTGGCAACCACGGCCAGAGCATGGCGCTGGCCGCGAGCCAGGCCGGCGTGCCGCTGGTGATCGTGGTGCCCGAGGGCAACTCGAAAGAGAAGAACGCCGCCATGCGCGCGCTGGGCGCCAAGTTGGTGGAGCATGGTGTCGACTTCGACGTGGCCCGCGAAGAGGCGGCCCGCCTGGCGGACGAGCTGGGCTACGACATGGTGCCGTCGTTCCACCCTGAGCTGGTGCGCGGCGTGGCCACCTATGCCCTGGAGTTGTTCGAGGCCGTAAGCGAGCTGGATTGCGTGTACGTGCCGATTGGCATGGGCTCGGGCATCTGCGGGCTGATCCAGGCGCGCAACCTGCTGGGGCTGAAAACCGAAATCGTCGGCGTGGTGTCCAGTGCGGCTGATGCCTATGCGCAGAGTTTGGAGCAGGGGCGCATCGTCACCACGGCCACGGCCGATACCTTTGCCGATGGCATGGCCTGCCGGGTACCGCACCCGGATGCCTTTGCCCTTGTTCGCGAGCATGCTGCACGTATCGTGAAGGTCACTGACAGCGAAGTGGCAGCGGCCATGCGCATCTATCACGAAACTACCCACAACACCGCCGAGGGTGCCGGTGCTGCTGCGCTGGCCGCGTTGCTGCAGGAGCGCGAGCGCCAGGCCGGCAAGCGCGTGGCGGTGGTGCTCAGTGGCGCCAATGTGGATCGCGAGCGCTATGCGCAGGTGCTGACAGGTACTGAAAAATCCTGAATGAATATCGGGGAAAAAGTGCTATCTTAATTTGATAGCATTTTCCGATGAACACTCGATACCGAAAAATCTACGACGCCATCTTCAGGACGCCCACCACGGCCTCCTTGGCGTTTGCCGAGGTCGAAGCGCTGGTGCTTCACCTCGGCGGGCAAGTGCTGGAGCGGCAGGGCTCCAGGGTCAAGCTGGTGCTTGGCGGTCAGAGCTGGAGGTGCCATCGCCCCCATCCCGGCAAGGAAGCCAAACGGTATCAGATTGAAGAAGCCCGCGAATTCTTGCTGCGGGCAGGAGTCAGCCTATGAGTTGCATGCGCTACAAGGGCTACGCCGCCCGTATCGAATACGATGAGCGTGACGACATTTTTGTTGGCCGTGTGCTGGGCATGCGCGACATCATCAGTTTCCACGCAAGCTCGGTGCCCGAACTTCATGAAGCCTTCCGTGGGGCGCTGGAGGATTACCTGGCCGACTGCGCAGAGCAGGGCATCACCCCCGAGAAACCCGCGTCAGGCAAAGTCATGCTGCGCATCCGCCCAGAGGTGCATGCGGCTGCCAGCGTTGCTGCCCGTGCTGCCGGCAAAAGCCTTAACCAGTGGGCTGACGAGGTGTTCGAGCAGGCGGCTCTGGTTTGATCGGACACCCTTCCATCCCATGATTGCTCGTGGCAGGCTCTACGGCGCCTTTTTGCCCTGGGCGCTTGCCTTGAGTGCTGTGGTGCCTATGAGACCGAGCGCCGCCCGCGCGGCGCATCGCGAGCTTTGCTCGCTCCTACGTTTGTTTCGGGCCAGTAACGCCTGTGACAGGCGCGCGCGACCGCCTTGTTGGTACGACGCAATATCGCGCCATGCACCAAGGCGTTCGCGCGCAAATCCCACAGGAATAATTGGCCCGAAACAGACGTAGGAGCGAGCAAAGCTCGCGATGCGCCGCGCGGGCGGCGCTCGGTCTCATAGGCGCCACAGCACTCAAGGGATGCACCTCTGAGGCAAAATTTTCCTGAGCCCTGTCGATTTCACCGGCTACCGTTCGACCAAAAGCTGAAGACACAGATACCCCTGTGCCCAAACGCTCATGACCGATCGGAGGAACACCCGATGAACACGGCAGCCGAAAACGAAATCCGTCAGCTTATCGAACGCTGGATGCAGGCCGTTCGTGACCGTGACATCCCCGCCATCACCGCGCCGTATGCCGACGATATCGTCGCCTTCGACGCCATCCAGTCACTGCAGTTCAAGGGCAAGGCCGCCTACCAGGCCCATTGGGAAATGTGCATGAACCTGTGTCCCGGGCCCATGGTGTTCGAGCTCGCCCAACTGACCGTGCACGCTGACGGCGACCTGGGCCTGGCGCACTGGCTGAATCGCTGCGGCCCAGGGGATGACGAGAGCCAGTGCGGCTTCATGCGTGCCACCGTCGGTTACCGCAGGGTTGGCGGCCAGTGGCAGGTGATCCACGAACACTGGTCGGCACCTTTCGACATGGAAACCCAGAAAGCACTGTTCGATCTCAAGCCTTGATCGGCTATCGCCAAATGCACGTTGCCAACGCCTGGAGACGACCATGAAATACCTGTGCCTGGTCTATTGTGACGAAGGGCTGTTGCACAGCCTGCCCGACAGCCCGGAAGACGCCGAATGCATGGCCTACGCCGAAAGGCTGCAGAGCTCCGGGCGGATCATCGCGGCGGAGGCGCTGAAACCCGTGCAGACCGCCACCACCGTGCGCATGCGCGGCGGGCGAATGAGCATCACCGATGGCCCGTTCGCCGAAACCAAAGAGCAGCTTGCCGGCTTTTACCTGGTCGATGCCCGCGACCTCAACGAGGCGCTGAACATCGCCAAGGGCATTCCGGCGGCGCGGGTCGGCAGCGTGGAGGTGCGGCCGGTGCGCGAACTGCAACCCTGACAGCAACGGAGAACAACAAGCATGACCCTTGCCCAACCCGCGCCAGCGCAGCACGAGCTGTCCATCAGCCGCTTGATCGATGCCCCGCCTGCCAAGGTGTTCCGTGCCTGGACCGAACCCGAATGGCTGATGCAGTGGTGGGGACCGCACGGCATGACCACCCCGGAATGCGAGATGCAGCTGTGGGTCGGCGGCCTTTTCCGTACCCTCATGCGCGCCCCGGATGGCTCCGAGTACCCGACCCAGGGCGTGTTCCTGGAAATTGCCGCCCCGCGCCGGCTGGTGTTCACCGATGCCTTCGGGCCGGGTTGGGTGCCGTCGGACAAGGCCTTCATGACGGCGGTGATCAGCTTCGACGAAGAACACGGCAAGACCCGCTACACCGCCCGTGCCTGGCATTGGAACGCTGCCGACAGCCGCGCCCATGAAGAAATGGGTTTCCATCAGGGCTGGGGAGAGAGCCTGGACCGCCTGGTGGAGGTCGTGACCCAGCGGATGCCTGACTGATGGCGGAGCTGGCGCAGGTACGTGGCGAAGTCGAAGCGGTGTACCGGCGTGATTCGCGGCGCATCCTGGCGACGCTGATCCGCCTGCTGGGGGATTTCGACCTGGCAGAGGAGGCCCTGCACGATGCCTTCTTCATCGCCGTCGAGCGTTGGCAGCGCGACGGCATCCCGGACAACCCGCGGGCCTGGCTGGTCTCCACCGGGCGCTTCAAGGCCATTGACGCATTGCGCCGGCGTGCCCGTTTCGACCGCTCCCAGGCCGACCTGATCATGCTGATCGAAGGCCAGGGTCAAGACCCTGGCGAAGAGGAGCTGCTGGCCGATGACCGGCTGCGGCTGATTTTCACCTGCTGTCACCCGGCCTTGGCGGCCGATGCCCAGGTGCCACTGACCCTGCGCGAAGTCTGCGACCTGACCACCGAGCAGATCGCCCGGGCCTTCCTGCAAAGCCCCGCGACCATCGCCCAGCGCATCGTCCGCGCCAAGGCCAAGATTCGTGATGCCGGCATTCCTTATCAGGTCCCTGAGCTGCATGAGCTGCCCGAGCGCCTGGAGAGCGTGCTGCGGGTGATCTATCTGGTGTTCAACGAAGGTTATTCGGCGTCCTCGGGCGAGGCGTTGCTGCAGCAGGAACTGAGTGACGAGGCGATCCGCCTCGGGCGCCTGCTGGTGCAACTGCTGCCAGACGCCGAGGCGGTGGGTTTGCTGGCGCTGATGCTGCTGCAGGCATCGCGGCAACGCGCGCGCAGCGATGCCGAGGGCAACCTGGTGCTGCTGGATCAGCAGGACCGCAGCCTGTGGGACCGCGAGCAGATCGCCGAAGGCTGCCAGCTGGTGCGCCTGGCCTTGGCCAGCCGGGCCTTTGGTGCCTATTCCGTACAGGCGGCGATCGCGGCCGTGCATGCCGAGGCGGTGACGGCTGAAGAGACTGATTGGGCGGAAATTGTCGGGCTGTACGATGTACTGCAACGGCACTGGCCGTCAGCCGTGGTGGCGCTCAACCGGGCAGTGGCGCTGGCCAAGCGCGACGGGGCGCAGGCGGGGCTGGCCGCAGTGGAGGCGATCCTGGCCGCGGGGGAGCTGCGCGACTATCACCTGGCTCATGCGGCGCGGGCGGAGCTGCACCAGCAATTGGGGAATGTCGCAGAGGCGCGGGCAGCTTGGCAGCAGGCGCTGGAGTTGACCAGGCAGGAGCCGGAGCGGCGGCATATCGAGCGGCGTTTACGCGAACTGACGTGAGTGCCTTGCTGGCCTCCTCGCGGGACAAGTCGGATCGCCGCACCGCCGCTCCTACAGGTAAAGCATCCGCGCGGTCGTTGTAGGAGCGGGCTTGCCCCGCGAAGAATCCAACACCGATGTCAGCTGGCGACGAAGTTCGGCGGCGATACCAGCTCAACGGTCTGTTGCTTGCGCGGTGCCAGGATCTCGGCCACGCCTTCGACCACCAGTTCATCGTTCTGGTTGTACACGTTGGTGGCGATACGCACTTTGAACTTGGGCAGTTTCTCAAGGATTTCCAGGCGCACGGTCAGGGTGTCGCCGATCTTCACCGGCTTCTGGAAGCTCATCTGCTGGCCCAGGTAGATGGTGCCAGGGCCAGGCAGGGTGCAGGCCACTGCGGCGCTGATCAGGGCACCGCTGAACATGCCGTGGGCGATGCGTTCCTTGAACATGCTCTTGGCGGCGAATTCGGCATCCAGGTGCACCGGGTTGTGGTCACCGGACATGGCGGCGAACAGCTGGATGTCACGTTCTTCGACGGACTTCTCGTAGGTGGCCTTCTGGCCGACTTCAAGGGCTTCGTAAGGCGTGTTGGTGACCTGGGTCATTAGGTTTCCTTAAGGGGCGGGCGAGGGCGCCTATCATTCACTGCGGGCAGGGCGGCCAAGGGCCAGCGCTTGCGCTAACCAAGCGAGGATATCAGCGGTGACCTCGTCGCGGTTGAGTTCGTTGAGTACTTCGTGCCGCGCTTCAGGATAGACGCGCAGCTGTACATGTTGATTGCCGGTCGCGCGCAGAGCGTCGGCCAGATGGGTGAGACGCTTGCCGGCACTCACCGGATCACATTCACCGCCAATCACCAGCATGGGCAGGTTCGGGTCGATCTGCGCAAGGTTGTGCGCCTGGCTGATCTGCGCCAGCCCGTGCAGCAGGTCGAGCCACAGCTGGTTGCTGCAGCGAAAGCCGCACAGCGGATCGTTGACGTAGTTGTCCACTTCCGCCGGGTCACGGCTGAGCCAGTCGAACGCCGTGCGCGTGGGCTTGAAGGCGTTGTTGAACGAGCCGAACGACAGCCACTCGATCAGTGCGCTCTTGCCCTCTGGCCCCTGGCGCCAGGCTTCCAGCCGCGCAATCAGGCGCGCCGCCCTATACAAGGTGGCGGGTTGGAAGTTGGAGCCGCTGAGGATCGCCCCGTGCAGGCTGGCGCTGTGGTGGGTGAGGTAGGCCTGGGCAATGTAGCTGCCCATGCTGTGGCCGAACAGGAACAGCGGTGTGCAAGGAAACTGCTGGCCGATGTGCTGGGCCAGCAGGCCAAGGTCGTTGACCACGGCATTCCAGCCATGTTGCCGGGCGAACAGGCCGAGGCTGCCCTGCTCGGCGGTGCGCCCGTGGCCGCGCAGGTCCGGTGCCAGCAGGGCGTAGCCGGCATCGCAGAGGGCCTGGCCCAGGCGCTGGTAGCGCCCGCCATGCTCGGCCATGCCATGCGCCAGCAGCACCACGGCCTTGACCGGTGTGGCCGGCAGCCATTGGTGCACGTACAGCCTGCAATGCTCGCTGGCAGGCAGCCAGAAGGCGTCATGGGGCATGGCGAATCCTTTGCGCGAAGGTGACCCGCACAGTGTATGCACAACCGGCCGAATTGCAGGAAGGGCACAAATAAGATTCACAATGTTAATGGCGGCACTTGGCGTGTATGCCACCTCGGTCTTACCTGCTAACGTCGGTTCAACGCCTTTTTGCTATCAGGCAAACGGGGCAAGGAATCCGTACGGGCTCAGGCAGAGGAACAATAATAAATGCAAGCCGACTTCTGGAATGACAAACGCCCCGAGGGCGTGCCTTCCACCATCGACCTTCACGCGTACGCTTCGGTCGTCGAGGTGTTTGAACGCTCCTGCAAGCGTTTTGCCGAGCGCCCGGCGTTCAGCAACCTTGGCGTGACCCTGAGCTACGCCGAGCTCGAACGCCACTCGGCAGCGTTCGCCGCCTGGCTGCAGCAGCACACCGACCTCAAGCCGGGTGACCGCATCGCGGTGCAGATGCCCAACGTCCTGCAATACCCCATCGCCGTGTTCGGCGCCCTGCGCGCAGGGCTGATCGTGGTCAACACCAACCCGCTGTACACCGAGCGCGAAATGCGCCACCAGTTCAAGGATGCCGGGGCCCGGGCGCTGGTGTACCTGAACATGTTCGGCAAGCGCGTGCAGGAGGTGCTGCCCGACACCGGCATCGAGTACCTGATCGAGGCGAAGATGGGCGACCTGCTGCCCGCCGCCAAGGGCTGGCTGATCAATACCGTGGTCGACAAGGTCAAGAAGATGGTCCCGGCCTATCATCTGCCCCAGGCCATTTCGTTCAAGCAGGTACTGCGCGAAGGCCGCAGCCTGACGCACAAGCCGGTGCCGCTCTCGCTCGATGACATCGCCGTGCTGCAGTACACCGGCGGTACCACGGGCCTGGCCAAGGGGGCCATGCTCACCCACGGTAACCTGGTGGCCAACATGCTGCAGGTGCTGGCCTGCTTCTCCCAGCATGGCCCGGACGGGCAGCGGCTGATCAAGGAAGGCCAGGAGGTGATGATTGCGCCGCTGCCGCTGTACCACATCTATGCCTTCACCGCGAACTGCATGTGCATGATGGTGACTGGCAACCACAACGTGCTGATCACCAACCCGCGTGATATCGCCGGCTTCATCAAGGAGCTGGGCAAGTGGCGTTTTTCGGCGCTTCTGGGGTTGAACACCTTGTTCGTCGCGCTGATGGACCATCCAGGTTTCCGCCAGCTGGACTTTTCGGCACTGAAAGTCACCAACTCCGGCGGCACGGCGCTGGTCAAGGCCACGGCGGAGCGTTGGGAGGAACTTACCGGCTGTCGCATCGTCGAGGGCTATGGCCTGACCGAAACCTCACCGGTGGCCAGCACCAACCCCTACGGCCAGCTGGCGCGGCTGGGCACGGTGGGTATACCGGTGCCGGGTACGGTGTTCAAGGTCATCGATGATGACGGCAACGAACTGCCACTGGGTGAGCGCGGCGAGTTGTGCATCAAGGGCCCGCAAGTGATGAAGGGTTACTGGCAACAAGCGGAGGCCACGGCGCAGGCGCTGGATGCCGAGGGCTGGTTCAAGACCGGCGATATCGCGGTAATTGACCCGGATGGCTTCACCCGCATCGTCGACCGCAAGAAGGACATGATCATCGTCTCTGGCTTCAATGTGTACCCCAACGAGATCGAGGATGTGGTGATGGGCCATCCGCAGGTGGCCAACTGTGCGGCCATCGGCGTGCCAGACGCGCGTTCGGGGGAGGCGGTGAAGCTGTTCGTGGTAGCGCGTGAGGGAGGGGTGAGCGTCGAAGACCTGAAGGCTTACTGCAAGGCCAACTTCACCGGTTACAAGGTGCCCAAGCACATCGTGGTGCGCGAGTCGCTGCCGATGACCCCGGTGGGCAAGATCCTGCGCAGGGAGTTACGCGACATCGCATGATGCCGGCGTTGCCCGGTGGAGGCTGTAAGGTGCTCTGGCATGTACCTTACAGCCCGATTTGCGACATTTTGGGCAATTACTCTAAAAATGACTTGCATGGTTCATTGAGTCATTTTTGTGACCGCGAGGCCGGTCTTGGCCCCTAGGCGACCCCAATCAAAGCTGTTACTCTCGGCGCGCTTTCAGATGATTCGGTTTGCAACGAACCGCCATCGCATATCAATAATAAGCGCATCGACGCGCGAATCGAACTTCGCTGTTGCTGAAGGAGTGGGCTTCCATGATCGAAAATTTTTGGAAGGATAAATACCCAGCCGGGATTACGGCGGAAATCAATCCTGACGAATTCCCCAATATCCAGGCGGTACTCAAGCAATCCTGCCAACGCTTTGCCAATAAACCGGCCTTTAGCAACCTGGGCAAGACCATCACCTACGGCGAGCTTTACGCACTGTCAGGCGCTTTCGCGGCCTGGCTGCAGCAGCACACCGACCTCAGGCCGGGTGACCGCATTGCCGTCCAGCTGCCCAACGTCCTGCAATACCCGGTAGCGGTGTTCGGTGCCATGCGCGCCGGCCTGATCGTGGTCAACACCAACCCGCTGTACACAGTGCGGGAAATGGAGCACCAGTTCAACGACTCCGGTGCCAAGGCCCTGGTGTGCCTGGCTAACATGGCGCACCTGGCCGAGAAGGTGGTGCCCAAGACCCAGGTCAAGCATGTCATCGTCACCGAAGTGGCCGACCTGCTGCCGCCGCTCAAGCGCCTGCTGATCAACAGCGTGATCAAGTACGTGAAGAAGATGGTGCCGGCCTACAACCTGCCGCGCGCCGTGCGCTTCAACGATACCCTGGCGCTTGGCAAGGGCCAGCCGGTCACCGAAGCCAACCCGCAAGCCAACGACGTGGCGGTGCTGCAGTATACCGGCGGTACCACTGGCGTGGCCAAGGGCGCGATGCTGACCCACCGCAACCTGGTGGCCAACATGCTGCAGTGCCGGGCGCTGATGGGTTCCAACCTGCAGGAAGGCTGCGAGATCCTCATCACCCCGCTGCCGCTTTACCACATCTATGCCTTTACCTTCCATTGCATGGCGATGATGCTGATCGGCAACCACAACGTGTTGATCAGCAACCCACGCGACCTGCCGGCAATGGTCAAGGAGCTGGGCAAGTGGAAGTTCAGCGGTTTCGTCGGCCTCAACACGCTGTTCGTGGCGCTGTGCAACAACGAGGCATTCCGCGCCCTGGATTTCTCGGCGCTGAAGATCACCCTGTCCGGTGGCATGGCCCTGCAGCTGAGCGTGGCCGAGCGCTGGAAGAGCGTCACCGGCTGCGCCATCTGCGAAGGCTACGGCATGACCGAGACCAGCCCGGTGGCGGCGGTGAACCCGGCCGAGGCCAACCAGGTGGGCACCATCGGCATCCCGGTGCCATCGACCCTGTGCAAGGTCATCGACGACGCCGGCAACGAGCTGCCACTGGGCGAAACCGGCGAGCTGTGCGTCAAGGGCCCGCAGGTCATGAAGGGCTACTGGCAGCGTGAAGACGCCACCTCCGAGATCCTCGACAGCGAAGGCTGGCTGAAGACCGGCGACATCGCACTGATCCAGCCGGATGGCTACATGCGCATCGTCGATCGCAAGAAGGACATGATCCTGGTCTCGGGCTTCAACGTGTATCCCAATGAGCTGGAAGACGTGCTCGCCGCCTTGCCGGGCGTGCTGCAGTGCGCGGCCATCGGGGTGCCGGACGAGAAGTCGGGTGAGGTGATCAAGGTGTTCATCGTGGTCAAGCCGGGCATGACCGTGACCAAGGAGCAGGTGATGGAGCACATGCGTGCCAATGTCACTGGCTACAAGGTGCCGCGTTACATCGAGTTCCGCGATGCACTGCCGACCACCAACGTTGGCAAGATCCTGCGTCGTGAACTGCGTGATGAAGAACTGAAGAAGCAGGGGCTGAAGAAGATCGCCTGATCTTCTGGATCTCGGCTGGCTTTACTGGCCTCTTCGCGGGACAAGCCCGCTCCTACAGGTACTGCACATACCTTGAAGGCTGTGCAGTACCTGTAGGAGCGGGCTTGTCCCGCGAAGAGGCCGGTGAAATCAGCGCAGTTTTTCCAGCATCTGGTAGTACCACATCCCCGCCGCCAGCAGCGGATTGCCCAGCAAGTCCCCCATCGGCACTCGCACGTGCTTGCACTGCGCGAAGGTGTCGAACTTCTCCAGCGTTCCGGTCAGTGCCTCGGCCATGATCTCGCCCATGATGTGGCTGGTGGCGATGCCGTGCCCGGAATAGCCCTGGCAGTACCACACGTTGTCCGACAGCTTGCCCAGTTGCGGGATGCGGTTGACGACGATGCCCATCGCGCAGCTCCACTGGAACTCGATCGGCACGCCCTTGAGCGCCGGGAAGGTGCGCTCGATGCACGGGCGCAGCTCGCCTTCGATGTCACGTGAGTCCTTGCCCGAATAGTTGGCGCCGCCGCCGAACAACAAACGCTTGTCAGCCGTCAGGCGGTAGTAGTCGAGGACGAAGCGGCAGTCGTACACCGCCAGGTCCTGCGGGTTGATCTGCTCCGCCAGTTCGCCCAGCGGGGCGGTGGTGACGATGCCGCCCATGGCCGGGAAGATCTTGCCCTTGAGCTGGCGCTTTTCCAGCTTGTGGTAGACGTCACCGGCGAGCATCACCTGGCGTGCTTCGACCCGACCGTGGGCGGTGACGACCGCCGGGCGCGGGCCATGGACGATGTCCTGCACTTCGGAGTTCTCGAAGATCAGCGCGCCCTGGCAGTGGGCGGCGCGGGCTTCGCCCAGGCACAGGTTGAGCGGGTGCAGGTGCAGGTTGCGCAGGTTCTTCAGTGCGCCCAGGTACAGCGGGCTCTGCAGGTGCTCGGCAACGCCGCCGCGGTCGAGCAACTGTACCTGGTCGCCCATGCCACGGCGTTCGGCCTCGGCCTGGAAGCTGCGCAGCTCCGCCATGTGCGAAGGCTTCATCGCTGCGTGCAGGTGGCCGCGCTTGAGGTCGCAATCGATGCCGTAGCGCTCGACCCGCTGCTCGATCACCTGGTGCCCACGCCAGCGCAGGTGCCAGATGAAATCATCGACCTCGGCGCCCAGGTGGTTGCGCATCTGTGTGCGCATGGCCTCGTCACCCGACAGGCTGCCGGTGACCTGGCCGCCGTTGCGTCCGCTGGCACCCCAGCCGATCCGGTTGGTCTCGACGATCGCCACTTTCAGGCCGCGTTCGGCCAGCTCCACCGCAGTGGCCACGCCGGTGAAACCACCGCCGATGATCGCCACGTCGACCTGCACCGTGCCCTTGAGCTGCGGGTACTCGGTGTGGTCGTTCAGCGAGGCGCTGTAATAGGACGGCGCGCGCTGGGCCGGGCCGTTGTTCAATGCTGCGTTCATGGGTGTTCCTTGTTCTGAATAGGGTAAGGCTCAGGCCTGGTGCAGGTACCAGCGCCAGTCCTGTTCACTGACTTCGGCCATGAACTGGCGGTACTCGGCGCGCTTGACCTTCAGGTAGACGCCGAGGAACGCTTCGCCGAGCGCTTCCCGCGCCCAGTGCGAGCGCTCCAGTGCGTCGAGTGCGGTCAGCCAGTCGGTGGGCAGGTGCTCGGTGGCCTGGGCATAGCCGTTGCCTTCCACCGGCGCACCGGGGTCCAGCTGCTCGCGGATGCCACGATGGCTGGCGGCCAGAATGGCGGCGGCCGCCAGGTACGGGTTGGCATCGGCGCCACAGATGCGATGCTCGACATGCCGGCTGTTGGCCGGGCCACCGGGCACGCGCAGGCTGACGGTACGGTTGTCGACGCCCCAGGTCGGTGCCAGCGGGGCATAGCTGTTGGCCTGGAAGCGGCGGAAAGAGTTGGCGTTGGGGCAGAACAGCAACAGCGAGTCACGCAGGTGGCGGAGCATGCCGGCCACCGCCTGGCGCAGCAGTGGCGTTCCGGCTTTGTCTTCGCTGGCGAACAGGTTGTTGCCGGCGCTGTCGGCCAGGCTCAGGTGCATGTGCATGCCGGTGCCGGCCAGTTGCGCGAACGGCTTGGCCATGAAGCAAGCCTGCATGCCGTGGGCATGGGCCACGCCCTTGACCAGGCGTTTGTAGCGCACGGCCTGGTCCATTGCTTCCAGGGCATCGCCATGCTCCAGGGTGATTTCCACCTGGCCCGGGGCATATTCAGAGATTGCCGTGCGCGCCGGAATGCCTTGGGCCTTACAGGCGGCATACAGGTCGGCGAGGAAGGGTTCGATCTGTTCCAGTTCGCGCAGGCCGTAGACCTGGGTCGTACGCGGCCGGCCACCATCATTGTCCAATGCCGGTTGCGGGCGGCCTTGGGCATCGCGCTGCTGGTCGAGCAGGTAGAACTCCAGCTCGCAGGCCATTACCGGGTGGTAACCGTCAGCCTTGAGCGCTTCGATGGTGCGCAGCAATACATGGCGCGGGTCGGCGACACTGGCTGGCAGGCCTTCGCTCGGGTGCATGCTGACCTGCACGGCGGCAGTCGGCACACGGCGCCAGGGCAGGCGCACCAGGCTGCCTTCCAGCGGGTAGGCGCGGCAGTCGATATCGCCGACATCCCAGACCAGGCCGGAGTTTTCCACGTCGTCGCCATTGAGCGTCAGGCCGAGGATGGTGCTGGGTAGCGGGCGGCCACTCTGGTACACCGCCAGCAGTTCCTCGCGGTGCAGCAGCTTGCCGCGTGGTACACCGTTGGCGTCAAGGATGAACAGCTCGAACAGTTCGATATCAGGGTTTTCTGCCAGGAAACGGCTGGCGTGCTCTACAGGTGCAAAGTGCATGATGGATTCGCTCACAGGCGCACAGGACCTGCGCGCAGGCGCGGTCCAGATGAGACAAACGGCCGTACAGCGGCCGGGTTTGGTCACAAAGGCGTGAGCGAAGCATCCGGTGGGCGTGCGTGGCGGCAATGCCACAGGGCCCAGAAGGCGAGAATGATGTGGACCAGCGGATTTTCACCGGCGCGGGACCGGGCCTTCGCTAGCGAAGGGCGGGACGACGGTGGGGCGATGGTCTGGACGGGAGTCATGCCATTGATACTCACATGCGGCTTAAGGTTGATTAAAGCAGTGAATGGCAACGTTCACATCGCACCTGGCTAAACATTTGTCCAGCCAGCAGAGAGCCGGCAAATCTGCGACAATCGCGCATCCTTCGAATGCCGATCATGAAAAAGCAGGCCCACCTGCATCACTAAAAAGCCCCATGACTGACCAAGCCATCGACAAACTGCTGCAAAACCTCGACCACGCCATGATTGCCGAGCGCCACCGCCTGCGCCGGCAACTGCATGAGCTGCGCAAGCGCCCCGACGAGGCCAAGCTGGCGCAATGGGTGGAAAAGGTCCAGGCATCCTGTGCCCAGGTCACCGCACGCCAGAACAGCGTGCCGCAGATCCGCTACGACGACAGCCTGCCGATCGCCGCCAAGCGTGACGAGATCAAGAAAGCCCTGGCCGAAAACCAGGTTCTGGTGATCGCCGGCGAAACCGGTTCGGGCAAGACCACCCAGTTGCCGAAGATCTGCCTGGAACTGGGCCGCGGCAGCCATGGCCTGATCGCCCATACCCAGCCACGGCGAATCGCCGCGCGCAGCGTCGCCGCCCGGGTTGCCGAAGAACTCGGCACGCCGCTGGGCGGACTGGTCGGCTACCAGGTGCGCTTCGAAGACCAGAGCGATGCCAACACCCTGGTCAAGCTGATGACCGATGGCATCCTGCTGGCCGAAACCCAGCACGACCGTTTCCTCGAACGCTACGACACGATCATCGTCGACGAAGCCCACGAGCGCAGCCTGAACATCGATTTCCTGCTCGGCTACCTGAAGACCCTGCTGCACCGCCGCCCGGACCTGAAACTGATCATCACCTCGGCGACCATCGACCTGGAGCGCTTTTCCAAGCATTTCGACAATGCGCCGATCATCGAGGTGTCCGGCCGTACCTTCCCGGTGGAAACCTGGTACCGCCCGCTGACCAGCGAGCAGGACGAGGAGGGCAACCAGGTCGAGGATGACCTGACCGTCGACCAGGCGATCCTCGCCTCCCTCGACGAGATCGCCCAGCACGAGCGCAGCGTGGGCAAAGGCCCCGGCGATGTGCTGGTGTTTCTCCCTGGCGAGCGGGAAATCCGCGATGCCGCGGAGATCCTGCGCAAGGCGCAACTGCGCCACACCGAGATCCTGCCGCTGTATGCGCGCCTGTCGCCGGCCGAGCAGCAGCGCATCTTCCAGTCGCACACCGGGCGCCGCGTGGTGCTCGCCACCAACGTTGCGGAAACCTCGCTGACCGTGCCGGGCATCCGTTATGTAATCGACACCGGTACCGCGCGCATCAGCCGTTACAGCTACCGCGCCAAGGTCCAGCGTTTGCCGATCGAAGCCGTGTCCCAGGCCAGTGCCAACCAGCGCAAGGGCCGCTGTGGCCGGGTCGAGCCGGGTATTTGCATCCGGCTGTACAGCGAAGAAGACTTCAATGGCCGCCCGGCCTTTACCGACCCTGAGATCCTGCGCACCAACCTGGCGGCGGTGATCCTGCAGATGCTGCACCTGCGCCTGGGCTCGATCGACGCCTTCCCGTTCATCGAGCCGCCGGATGGCAAGGCCATCAGCGACGGCTTCAACCTGTTGCAGGAACTCTCGGCGGTCAACCGCGAGAACCAGCTGACGCCGATCGGCCGCCAGCTGGCGCGCCTGCCGATCGATCCGCGGCTGGGCCGCATGCTGCTTGAGGGCGCCCGTCAGGGCAGCCTGCAGGAGGTGCTGATCGTCACCAGCGCGCTGTCGGTGCAGGACCCACGCGAGCGCCCGCCGGAGCGCCAGCAGGCTGCCGACCAGGCCCATGCGCAGTGGAAGGATGCCGATACCGACTTCGCCGCGCTGGTCAATCTGTGGCGGGGCTTCGAAGAGCAGCGCCAGGCGCTGACGGCCAGCCCGCTGCGCAACTGGTGCCGCAAGAACTTCCTGAACTATCTTCGCCTGCGCGAATGGCGCGATGCCCATCGCCAGTTGTCGCTGATCTGCCGCGAGCTGCAACTGACGATCAACAAAGAGCCGTCCGACTATCAAAAGGTGCACAAGGCGATCCTCAGCGGCCTGCTCAGCCAGATCGGCCAGAAGACCGAGGAAGGCGATTACCAGGGGGCCCGCCAGCGGCGCTTCTGGGTGCATCCGTCTTCGGGCATTGGCCGCAAGCGCCCGCAGTGGGTGATGGCCGCCGAGCTGGTGGAAACCACCAAGCTGTATGCGCGCATGGTCGCCAAGATCGAGCCTGACTGGATCGAGCCGTTGGCGACCCACCTGATCAAGAAGAACCACTTCGAGCCGCACTGGGAGAAGAAGCGCGGGCAGGTGGTGGCCTATGAGCAGATCACTCTGTACGGCTTGATCCTGGTTGGTCGCCGCCCGGTGCACTTTGGCCCGATCGACCCGGTCACCTCGCGTGAGCTGTTCATTCGCGAAGGCCTGGTCGGTGGTGAAATCCAGTCGAAGGCCAAATGCCTGGCCGCGAACAAGCGCCTGCTCGAAGAGCTCGATGAACTGGAGGCCAAGGCCCGTCGGCGCGATATTCTCGCCGATGAAGAAACCCTGTACGCCTTCTACGAAGCACGCTTGCCGGCGGAGATCCATCAGACCGCGACCTTCGATGCCTGGTACCGCATGACCAGCCAGAAGGACCCGAACCTGCTGATCATGCGCGAGGAAGACGTGCTGGCCCGTGAGGCCAGCGAAGTCACCGCCGCGCAGTACCCGGACAGCATGCAGGTCGGTGAACTGCGCCTGCCGCTGACCTACCACTTCGAGCCGGGTCACCCGCGTGACGGCGTGACCGTGCGGGTGCCGGCGCCGCTGTTGCCGAACCTGCCTGGCGAGCGCCTGGAGTGGTTGGTGCCGGGCCTGCTGGAGGCCAAGTGCGTAGCCCTGGTGCGCAACCTGCCCAAGGCGCTGCGCAAGAACTTCGTGCCGGTGCCGGACTTCGTCAAGGCCTCGCTGGCGCGCATGACCTTCGGCCAGGGCGCGCTGCCCCAGGCCCTGGGCCAGGAGTTGCTGCGCATGACCGGCGCACGGGTTTCCGATGAGGCCTGGGCCGAGTCGGTCAACCTGGTCGAAGGCCACCTGCGCATGAACATCGAAGTGGTCGATGGCCAGGGCAAGTTTCTCGGCGAAGGCCGCGATCTGGCCGAGCTGACCGCCCGCTTTGCTGCCGCCAGCCAGGCGGCGTTGGCCGTGCCGCGTACCGAGAAGAGCGAGCAGCCGGTGCAGGCCAAGGCCTTCAGCGAGGTCAAGCAGACCGCCCAGCAGAAGATCGCCGGCCTGTCGATGACCGTGTACCCGGCGCTGGTGGAAGAAAACGGCACCGTGCGCGAAGGGCGTTTCTCGACCCAGGCCGAAGCCGAGTTCCAGCACCGTCGTGCCTTGCAGCGCCTGTTGCTGCAGCAGTTGGCGGAGCCTGCCAAGTTCCTGCGTGGCAAGCTGCCGGGCTTGACCGAGCTGGGCCTGCTGTACCGTGAGCTGGGCCGGATCGAGGCACTGGTCGAGGACATCCTGCTGGCCAGCCTGGACAGTTGCATCCTCGACGGCGAAGCCACGTTGCCGCGTGACGGTGCAGCCTTGGCCGGGCTGGCCGAGCGCAAGCGTGGCAGCTGGGCCGAGCATGCCGAACGCCTGGCCCGCCAGACGTTGGAAGTGCTGAAGCTGTGGCACGGTTTGCAGAAGCGCTTCAAGGGCAAGATCGACCTGAGCCAGGCGGTGGCGCTGAACGACATCAAGCAGCAGCTGGCCAACCTGGTCTATCCGGGCTTCGTGCGCGAGACCCCTGCCGTTTGGTTCAAGGAATTGCCGCGTTACCTCAAGGCGGTGGAACTGCGCCTGGAGAAGCTTGGCACCCAGGTGCAGAAGGACCGCGTGTGGAGCGGCGAGCTGGGCAACCTGTGGGCGCAGTACAAGGCGCGGGCCGACAAGCATGCCCAGGAAGGCAAGCGTGATGAGCAGCTGACTTTGTACCGCTGGTTGCTGGAGGAGTATCGGGTGTCGTTGTTTGCCCAGCAGCTGGGCACCAAGATGCCTATTTCCGACAAGAGATTGAGCAAACAGTGGAGCCAGGTGGAGGGATAAACTTCCGCAGATGTGGCAATATTGACGCAATTTGGGCCGCTTTGCGGCCCTTGTGGGAGCGGGCTTGCCCGCGATCGAGGGCGCAGCCCTCGCCGTAAAATTGGTACTAAAGTGCCATTATTCTGTCATATTCCCAGCCAGCGCCCCGTGGCGATGGCCTTTGAGCAGAGGATCGATCGTGCATAACGTCGTGATCAGCGGCACCGGCCTGTATACCCCGGCCCAGAGCATTTCCAACGAAGAATTGGTGGCCTCCTTCAACGCCTGGTCGCAACAGTACAACCAGGACAACGCCGCCGCCATCGAGCGTGGCGAAATCGAAGCAGCCCCCGTGTCCGACGCTGCCTTCATCGAAAAGGCCTCGGGCATCAAGAGCCGCTTCGTCATGGACAAGGCCGGCATCCTCGACCCGCAGCGCATGAAGCCGCGCCTGCCTGAGCGTTCCAACGACGAACAGTCGATCCTCTGCGAAATGGGCGTGGCCGCTGCGCGCCAGGCGCTGGAGCGCGCCGGTCGTACCCCGGCAGATGTCGACGGGGTGATCGTCGCCTGCTCCAACCTGCAACGCCCTTACCCGGCCATCGCCATCGAAGTGCAGCAGGCGCTGGGCATCGACGGCTTCGCCTTCGACATGAACGTGGCCTGCTCGTCGGCCACCTTCGGCATCCAGACCGCTGCCAACAGCGTGCAACTGGGCCAGTCCCGGGCCGTGCTGGTGGTCAGCCCGGAGATCTGCACCGGGCACCTGAACTTCCGTGATCGCGACAGCCACTTCATCTTCGGTGACGCGGCCACTGCAGTGCTGGTCGAGCGTGCCGACCTGGCCACTTCGGCACACCAGTTCGACATTCTTGGCACCAAGCTGAAGACCGCGTTCTCCAACAACATCCGCAACAACTTCGGCTTCCTCAACCGCGCGGCGGAAGAGGGCATCGACGCGCGTGACAAACTGTTCGTTCAGGAAGGGCGCAAGGTGTTCAAGGAAGTTTGCCCGATGGTCGCCGAGCTGATCGGCCAGCACCTGGGCGAGAACAACCTGCAGCCTTCCGACGTCAAGCGCTTCTGGCTGCACCAGGCCAACCTCAGCATGAACCACCTGATCGTCAAGAAGCTGATGGGGCGTGAGGTGAACGAGGAAGAGGCACCGGTGATTCTCGACCGATATGCCAATACCAGTTCGGCGGGGTCGGTGATTGCCTTCCACCTGTACCAGGATGATCTGGCGCCAGGGTCGTTGGGCGTGCTGAGCTCGTTCGGCGCGGGGTATTCGATTGGCAGCGTGATTCTGCGCAAGCGTTGATTGTCGCGTTAGTTGCCAGATCGAGGGGGCCGCTTTGCGGCCCCCTCTTTTTTGCAGGCAAAAAAAGGCGGGAAATGCCGGATGGGGTCGGCATTTCCCGCCTCAGAGTGAAGCAGAGGAGGGTGTCGCTTAGAACTTGGCTTCCAGGTCCACCTGCAGGGTGTCTACGCTGGCGTTGCTGTTCGGCAGGTTGGAGTAGTCGGTCTTTGCCATCATGTAGGCCGCGCCGAGGGCGAAGTTCTTGTCGATTTCGTAACCGACCTTGAACTTGTGGCCGCGCGAACCGGTGAAGCCGTTACCGAAGTCAGAGTCGGTGAACAGGCTGACTACGCCGTTACGCTGCACGTCGCGGTAGTTGTAGTCCAGGCTCCAGGCGCCGATCTTGGATTTCAGGCCGGCCAGCCAGGCGGTGTCCATACCATCGGTGCTTTCGGTGTTCTTCACGTACTGGCCGTAAGCCGACACTGGGATGGCGAAGCCGGTGAAGTCGACTTGGCCGAAGCCCTCAACCAGGTTGAACTCGTCGGTGGTGTTACCCAGCGAACGCAGCAGGGCCGAGGCCTTGTCGTTGTCGTAGCCGTAGAGGCTGGCACCGACGGTGACCTTGACGGTGTCAGCCGCGTTGAACTTGGTACCCAGCTGGGCCGCATACAGCTGGGCGTCGTGCTTGTACTGCACGCCGTCGCCGTCGACGTTGTCCTTCAGGTTGTAGTGGCCGATGCTGCCGAACACTTCGGCAGGGCCGGCGTTGGTCTTGTAGGTGACGGCCACGCCTTCCGGGTTGATGTCGCTATCCCAGATGATGTCGCCCATGCTCACCCATGGCTGCAGCATCTTGCCGCCGATCAGGTGCAGGTTCGGGACGGCAGTCGGGTGCCAGTCGAGGTAGGCCAGGTCGACCCACAGGGCTTTCTTCTCGAAGTAGTTGTCCAGGCTCTGGTTGGTCGAGCGGGCATCAGCGCTGCTGCCGGTGGCCACACGCACGCCAGCATCGACCTGCGGGTTGATCTCGCTATAGAAGCCGACGCGGGCACGCACGCGCTCGCGGTCCTGGTTGGGGCTGCGGGAGATCGGGTTGTCGACGTTGACGTCTTCGTAACGCAGGCGGACATCACCCTTGATCTGGGTCTTGGCGGCCCATGCCACTTTTTGTTCGAAGGAGCTCATCCGGTCGGACTGAGCTTTCTGAGCGGCCTTTTCCTTGGTTTCCTGAGCCAGGTCGCCCTGCAGTTCGTTGTACTGCGCCTGGTTGATCGAGCCATTGGCGCGGAGCATTTCGAGCAGCTTGGCGTCGACGGCAGCACTGGCCGGAGTACTCAGAGCCAGCATCATGCCGGTGAGGCTCACTCCGGTAAGTGTAGAAACAAGACGCATAAGGTTCTCCCTACTTGAAAGATTTGGGGAGGCTCAGCGCCCGCCCCCATGTTGGCATGTCTTCGGAAAGGGCCTGACTAGACAGGTTCTGGGGTTCCGGAAAACAGGCGCAAGTATTGCGGGGGCCAATGACAGAATAATGTCTAATTAGTGGCACTGCTGTTAAGTAATTGAGAATGAAAGGCGAAACGGGCCGATCCGCATTTGAGCGTCGGGCCTCTGTTCGCCGATACTGATGGCCTTGAACAGCGAGTCGAAAACGTGACCAGTCTCTACAGCCTTGCCCATCTGCGTGACCTGCCAGCGGCGACCTGGGATGCCCTGGTCCCCCCTGGCCAACCGTTCCTGCGCCATGCTTTTCTCAGTGCCATGGAAGACAGCGGCAGTGTTGCCCGCAACACCGGCTGGGCAGCCGAACACCTGGTGCTGGAGCGCGACGGGCAGGTGCGTGCGTTGCTGCCGGCGTACCGCAAATGGCATTCGTATGGCGAGTACGTGTTCGACCACGGTTGGGCCGATGCCTGCGAGCGCGCCGGCATCGCCTACTACCCCAAGCTGCTCGGTGCCGTGCCGTTCAGCCCGGTCAGCGGGCCGCGCCTGCTGGCGGCCGACCCCGCCGATGGCCTGCTGGTGCTGCAGGCATTGCCCGAGTATCTGGGCAAAGCCGGGCTGTCCGGGGCGCACATCAATTTCACCGACTCACAGCTGGATGCGCAGATGGCGGGTTTGCCGGGCTGGATGGAGCGGCTGGGTTGTCAGTTCCATTGGCGCAATCACGGTTATCGCGACTTCCAGGACTTTCTCGACAGCCTCAGCTCACGCAAGCGCAAGCAGATGCGCAAGGAGCGTGAGCAGGTGGCCGGGCAGGGCATCGATTTTCGCTGGTATCGCGGCGATGAGCTGGACGAGGCGCAGTGGGACTTTGTTTTCCTCTGCTATGCCAATACCTATGCGGTGCGCAGGCGGTCCCCCTATCTGACCCGGGAGTTCTTCAGCCTGTTGGCCGAGCGCATGCCCGAGGCGGTGCGCGTGGTGATGGCGCGCCAGGGCGGGCGTGATGTGGCCATGGCCTTGAGCCTGGTCGGTGGCGACAGCCTGTTTGGCCGTTACTGGGGCTGCCTCGATGAGTTCGACCGGCTGCATTTCGAAACCTGCTTCTACCAGGGCATGGACTTTGCGATTGCCGAAGGGTTGCAGCGTTTCGATGCCGGGGCGCAGGGCGAACACAAGCTGATTCGCGGGTTCGAGCCGGTGCTGACGCGCTCGTGGCATTACCTGCTGCATCCGGGGTTGAGGCGGGCGGTGGAGGATTTTCTGCAGCAGGAGCGGGAAGGGGTGCGGGGGTATGCCGAGGAGGCAAGGCAGATGCTGCCTTACCGCAAGGATTGAGATGTTTCCTGTTCCGGCCTCTTCGCGGGGCAAGCTGCCCCGCGAAGAGGCCGGAACAGGACTCAGTCGACCCCGACAAACCCCCCGGTCTGGTGATGCCATAGCCGGGCATACAACCCCCGCTGTTCCAGCAGCTCGCTGTGGCTGCCACTCTCGACGATCCGCCCCTTGTCCAGCACCACCAGGCGGTCCATCCGGGCAATGGTGGACAACCGGTGGGCAATGGCGATCACCGTCTTGCCCTGCATCAAGGTCTCCAGGCTTTCCTGAATGGCCGCCTCGACCTCCGAGTCCAGCGCCGAAGTGGCTTCGTCCATGATCAGGATCGGCGCATTCTTCAGCAGCACCCGGGCAATCGCGATGCGCTGACGCTGGCCGCCCGACAGTTTCACGCCGCGCTCGCCGACATGGGCATCGAAGCCGGTGCGGCCCTGGGCATCTGACAACTGCGGGATGAACTCGTCGGCCCGCGCCCGGCGTACGGCTTCGTGCAGCGCCGCGTCACTGGCGCCGGGGCGGCCATACAGCAGGTTGTCGCGGATCGAACGGTGCAGCAGCGAGGTGTCCTGGGTGATCATGCCGATCTGCGCACGCAGGCTGGCCTGGCTGACCTCGGCGATGTCCTGGCCGTCGATCAGGATGCGCCCGCCCTGCACGTCGTACAGGCGCAGCAGCAGGTTGACCAGGGTCGACTTGCCGGCGCCGGATGGGCCGATCAGGCCGATCTTCTCGCCCGGGCGGATGTCCAGGTTGAGCCCTTCGATCACGTTGGCGGCCTTGCCATAGTGGAAGTCCACGTCGTCAAAACGCACGGCGCCACGGCTGACCTTCAGGGGTGGCGCCTGGGGCTTGTCGGTGACGGTGACCGGCTGGGCAATGGTCTGCAGGCCGTCCTGGACCATGCCGATGTTCTCGAAGATGCCGTTGACCACCCACATGATCCAGCCGGACATGTTGACGATGCGGATCACCAGGCCGGTGGCCAGGGCGATGGCACCGACGGTGATCAGCGACTGGCTCCACAGCCACAGCGCCAGACCCGTGGTGGTGACCACCAACAGGCCGTTGAGGGTGGTGATGACCACGTCCATGCTGGTGACCACGCGCGAGGCCAGCTGGGTTTTCTCGGTCTGTTCACGGATAGCTTCGCGGGCGTACTGCTGTTCATAGTCGGTGTGGGCGAACAGCTTGAGGGTGGCGATGTTGGTGTAGCCATCGACGATCCGCCCCATCAGCTTGGAGCGGGCGTCGGAGGAAATCACCGAACGCTCCTTAACCCGCGGCACGAAGTAGTACAGCGCGGCGATATAGCCGATGATCCACACCAGCAGCGGCAGCATCAAGCGCCAGTCGGCCTCGGCGAACAGCACCAGCGAGGTGATGGCGTAGATCAGCACATGCCACAGCGCATCCACCGCCTGCACTGCAGAGTCGCGCAGCGAGTTGCCGGTTTGCATGATGCGCTGGGCGATGCGCCCGGCGAAGTCGCTCTGGAAGAAATTCAGGCTCTGCTTGAGCACATAGGTGTGGTTCTGCCAGCGGATCAAGCTGGTCATGCCGGGGTTGATGGTCTGGTGCACCAGCAGGTCGTGCAGGCCGAAGAACACCGGCCGCAGCAGCAGGATCACCACCAGCATCCAGATCAGCTCGCCGCTGTGTTCACTGAAGAAGTTGACGTTGGGCGTACCCTGGGCCAGGTCGATGATGCGGCTCAGGTAGCTGAACATCGCCACCTCGATCAGCGAGGCGAACAGGCCCACCACCAGCAGGGCGAGAAAGCTCGGCCACACCTGGCGCAGGTAGTACAGGTAGAACGGCCAGACCTGGCCGGGCGGCGACTCGCTGGGCGCGTCGCGGAAGATGTCGATCAGTTGCTCGAAACGGCGGTACAGCATGGGTGACAAGACTCCTGTGCTACCCGACCCCGGAAGGTTTCACGTCCCTGTGAAACCGGCGGTCAGTCGATGCGTTTGGCGGACTTGATGAACACCGGGTCGGTCGGCACGTCGCGCATGCCCTTCTTCACGGTGGTTGGCGAGTTGACGATCTGGTCGACCACTTCCATGCCCTTGGTCACTTTGCCGAACACGGCGTAACCGGCGTCGCGGCCCGGGTTGAGGAAGTCGTTGTCGGCCACGTTGATGAAGAACTGGCTGGTGGCCGAGTTCGGGTTGGAGGTGCGCGCCATCGACAGGGTGCCGCGGGTGTTCTGCAGGCCGTTGCTGGCCTCGTTCTTGATCGGGTCCTTGGTGTCTTTCTGCACCATCTGCTCAGTGAAACCGCCGCCCTGGACCATGAAGCCCGGGATCACGCGGTGGAAGATGGTGTTGTTGTAGAAGCCGCTGTCGACGTACTGCAGGAAATTCTTGGTGCTGACCGGTGCCTTCTCGGCGTTGAGCTCGATTTCAACCTGGCCGAAGCTGGTGTCCAGCAGAACGTGCGGGGTCTTGTCGGAGGCCATGACGCTGGTGGTGAAGGCGACCGAGCAGGCGGTGAGCAGGAGTTTTTTCAGCATGGGCTCAATGATCCTTGAGAGGTGGAAGCGGCTGCGAGGAACTGCAGCAGGGTCTGGTTGAAGACCTCGGGTTGATCGAGGGGTGTAGCGTGCCGGGAATCGTCGATGACCACCAGCCTGGCATGGGGCATCAGGGCGACGTAGCGCTCTTTGAGGTGTATCGGGGTGTAATCGTGGTCGGCGGCAATCACCAGCGTGGGACAGCGAATCTGCCCGATGCGTTCCTGCACGCCCCAGTCGACGATGGCGTCGAAACTCTTGAGGTAGGCGCGCTTGTCGTTGCGTGCCCAGCGTTCGGCCATCTTCTTGCGCAGCTCGGCCTGCCCCGGCTTGGGGAACAACCGCGCGGCCAGGCCCAGGCCGACCGTCTCGACGCTGAGGATGCGCGCCAGGCCCCAGCGCTTGAGCCACCACAGCCAGTCGCTGCGGGTGCGGCGCTTGACCTCGGGGGCGCTGTTGACGATGCACAGGCTGCGCAGCCATTGCGGGTGGTCCACGGCGAACTGAAACCCGACCATGCCGCCCATGGACAGGCCGACGAAGTGCACCGGGCCGGTCTGCAGGTGCTCGAGCAGGGCCAGCAGGTCTTCGCTGAAGGTGGCGATCTGGTAACCGTCGCGGGGCTTGTCGGAGCGGCCGTGACCGCGGATGTCCATGACAATCACCCGATAGTGGCGGCTCAGCTCGGGTACCTGCAGCTCCCAGTCCTGGCTGCTGGAGCCCAGGCCGTGCAGCAGCACCAGGGGTTCGCCCTGGCCGTATTCCTGATAATGCAGCGAGCATCCTTCATGTTCGAAATAGGCCATGGGCGCGGTCCTCTCAGGCTTGTGGGGGGGCTGCGAAGGGCACGTCCAGTGGCGCGGTGTCGAAGTTGCGCAGCAGGTCGATGAGAATCTGCGTGGCCGGGCCCAGGGTCTTCTCTTTGCTCGAATAAAGGTAGAACAGTGGATGGCGGCTGCCACCCTGATCGAGCGGCAATGGCTTCAGCACGCCGTCGAGCAGCTCACGTTCGATCATGTGCCGTGGCAACCAGGCAAAGCCCAGGCCGCTGCCGACAAAGGTGGCGGCGGTGCCCAGGCTGCCGACCGTCCAGCGCTGCTCGGCGCCGAGCCAGCCTACATCCCGAGGCTGGGCGCGGCCGGAGTCGCGGATCACCACCTGCAGCTGGCTTTCCAGGTCCTGGAAGGTGATCTCCCGGCCCAGGCGGTGCAGGCTATGTTCCGGGTGGGCGACAGCGACGAACTCCACCGAACTCAGCTCGGTGCCCAGGTAGCCGCCGATGCTATAGCTGCTGATGGCAAGGTCGGCGATGCCTTCGTGCATCACTTCCTCGACGCCCGACAGCACCTCTTCACGCAGGCGCACGCGGCAACCGCGGCTCTGCGGCATGAACGCGGCCAGGGCGCGTACCAGGCGGGCACTGGGGTAGGCGGCATCGACCACCAGGCGCACTTCGGCTTCCCAGCCTTGCTCCATATGGTGCGCCAGATCTTCCAGCTGGCTGGCCTGCTTGACCAGGTGGCGCGAACGGCGCAGCAGCACGTTGCCGGCCTCGGTCAGCACGGCCTTGCGGCCATCGATGCGCAGCAGCGGCACGCCCAGTTGCTCCTGCATGCGCGCCACGGTGTAGCTGACCGAAGACTGCGAACGGTGCAGGGCTTCGGCGGCCTGGGCAAACCCGCCATGGTCGACCACTGCTTGCAGGGTCCGCCATTGATCCAGGGTCACGCGCGGCGCTTTCATGTTTGGCTCCTGTTGTCCTAAGCTGCGCTCTTTCAAGGAGAGCGCCCCATGAAGAAATGTTGTGCGGCAATTTTGATGTGCCTGCCCCTTGGGGCCATGGCTTACCCCATCGACGTGGAGAAGGAACTGACCGGGGTCAAGCTGGACTACACCACCTACGACACGGCCTACGACATCGGGTCCATTACCCTGAACAACTATGGGCAAGTGCCCGCAGCCTGCAAGGTGACCTTCCGCAATGGGCCTGAGGCGCCACGGGTGCGCCGGGTCAATGTACCGGCTGGCAAGAGCGTCGATGTGACGGCCAACTTCAATCGGCAGATCATCAAGCTGCGCATCGCGCTGGACTGCAAAGCGCAATAAAACTGATTAATCGATAGATTGAACCCACTTTTTACGCTTTTTTATCGATAGGTCAAGCCTTAATCTCACCTCCATCGAATCGCAACCCTTTTTGCCGATGGAGGCACCCCATGTCCCGCGTACTGATCATCGAAAGCAGCGCCCGCCAGCAGGATTCCGTTTCCCGTCAACTGACCCGTGACTTCATCGAGCAGTGGCAGGCGGCGCACCCGGCTGACCAGATCACCGTACGCGACCTGGCGGTTAACCCGGTGCCACACCTGGATGCCAATCTGCTCGGTGGCTGGATGAAGCCTGAAGAACAGCGCAGCGCCGCCGAACTGGAGGCCCTGGCCCGCTCCAACGAGCTGACCGATGAAGTGCTGGCTGCCGACGTGCTGGTGATGGCCGCGCCGATGTACAACTTCACCATCCCCAGCACCCTCAAGGCCTGGCTGGACCACGTGCTGCGCGCTGGTATCACGTTCAAATACACCCCGACCGGGCCGCAAGGCCTGCTCACCGGCAAGCGCGCCATCGTCCTGACAGCCCGTGGCGGCATTCATGCCGGTGCCACCAGCGACCACCAGGAACCGTACTTGCGCCAGGTGATGGCCTTCATCGGTATTCACGATGTCGACTTCATCCATGCCGAAGGCCTGAACATGAGTGGCGAGTTCCACGAGAAGGGCCTGAACCAGGCCAAGGCCAAGCTGGCTGCGGTGGCCTGAGGGTCAACGAATTCCCATGCCTGACACCTGTTTTTGCTCCTTTGGGTGTACCTGCCCGGCCTGATGGCCGGGCTTTTTTTCGTGTCGGCCCTACATTCCTCATGGTTGAACTTACTCGGCGCAACCCGCTAAGGTCGCGCCCTTGATCCACGAGAGGCAACCATGGGCTACCTGATAATCGTCGCACTGATCCAGGCGTTTTCCTTCAACGTGATCGGCGAATACCTGGCCGGGCACGTCGACAGCTATTTCGCCGTGCTCGCCCGCGTGGTGCTGGCCGGCCTGGTATTCCTGCCGCTGACCCGCTGGCGCCAGGTCGAGCCGCGCTTCCTGCGCTCGATGCTGCTGATCGGCGCGCTGCAATACGGCATCACCTACGTCTGCCTGTACTTGAGCTTCCGTGTTCTGAGCGTGCCGGAAGTGCTGCTGTTCACCATTCTCACGCCGTTGCACGTGACTCTGATCGAAGATGCCCTGAACCGCCGCTTTAACCCCTGGGCGCTGCTCGCGGCCCTGGTGGCTGTGGCGGGGGCGGGGGTGATCCGCTTCGACAGCATCAGCGGCGACTTCTTCGTCGGCTTCCTGCTGCTGCAACTGGCGAACTTCACCTACGCCGCCGGCCAGGTGCTGTACCGCCACCTGGTGGCCCGCAACCCCAGCGACCTGCCGCACTACAAGCGTTTCGGCTATTTCTACCTGGGCGCGTTGATCGTGGTGTTGCCGGCCTTCCTGCTGTTCGGCAATGCCCAGCACCTGCCCACCACCGACGTGCAATGGCTGGTGCTGCTGTTCCTTGGCCTGTGCCCGACGGCGCTGGGGTTGTACTGGTGGAACAAGGGCGCGTGCCTGGTCTCCGGCGCCACGCTGGCGGTGATGAACAACCTGCATGTGCCGGTGGGGCTGCTGCTGAACCTGCTGATCTGGAACCGCGACGAGCCGCTGGGCCGGTTGCTACTCGGTGGCGCGATCATCCTGGCATCGGTATGGCTGAGCCGCCTGGGCAACCGTGCGCAGGAGCCAGCGGCGGGCAAGGCTTGATATGCACACCATCTTCGTCATCGTCGCGCCGATCTTCGCCCTGATCCTGGTCGGCTTCCTGTGCCGCAAGACCAACAAACTGGGCGACAAGGCCGCTGCCGAGATCAACAAGATGGTGGTCTGGTTGTGCCTGCCGGCGCTGCTGTTCAAGGTCACCGCCACGGCGACCTGGAGCGAGATCTGGCACCCCGGGTTCATCGTCGCCTTCGGCGCCGGGGCGCTGGCGATGTTTGTCGTGACCCTGGCCTGGCGCCTGTATAGCGGCCATGGCCTGGTGGCGGCGAGCATCGACGGGCTCAGTGCCGGCTATGCCAATACCGGCTACATTGGCATCCCACTGTGCCTGCTGCTGTTCGGCCAGCCAGGCCTGCAGCCGGCGCTGATTTCATCGTTGATCGTGGTCTGCCTGGTGTTCGCGATTTCCCTGACGTTGATCGAGATCGGCCAGCAGGAGGAGCGGCAGATCGGCCGGGCAATCCTGCTGGTGAGCAAGGCGTTGGCGAAGAACCCGTTGGTGATTTCGCCGCTGGCGGGAGCGGCCTGGGCCATGGGCGGACTGGGGCTGGCCGAGCCGGTGATGCATTTCCTCGATATGCTGGCGCTGGCGACCACGCCTTGCGCGTTGATCTCGCTGGGGGCGTTTCTGGCCGAGAAGCGCACCGGTTCGCAGGCCAGCCCTTGGCCGCTGGTGGGCTTGAAGCTGGTTGGTCAGCCAGCGCTGACTTGGGTGCTGGCGTTCAAGGTGTTCAGCCTGCCGAGCATGTGGGCCGCTTCTGCGGTGTTGCTGGCGGCGCTGCCGACCGGGACCGGGCCGTTCATGCTGGCGGAGTACTACAACCGCGAGGCGGGGTTGATTTCGCGGACGATTCTGTTGTCGACCGTGGCCTCATTGGTGACCCTGACTGGGCTGCTGTACCTGTTGGGCTATGCAGGGTAGCTGCCGGCCTCTTCGCGGGTAAACCCGCTCCCACAGGTACTGCACAGTATTCAAGACTTGTGCTGACCCCTGTGGGAGCCGCGCTTGCCGGCGATGGGCTGCAAAGCAGCCCCGGCAATCTCAAACCTCACTCACCTCTTCCAGCCGCCGCGAAACCGGCTCCACAACCCGCCCGGCCAATCCCACCCGCATGTCACTGCCACTCGGCTGCTGATACAGACTCAACCCAAACTCCGGCAACACCGCCAGCAGGTAATCGAAGATATCCCCCTGAATCCGCTCGTACTCCGCCCACACCGTGGTAGTGGTAAAGCAGTAGATCTCCAGCGGCACACCCTCGGCCGTGGTCTGCATCTGCCGCACCATGCAGGTCATGTTCGGGTGCACGTTCGGGTGGTTCCTCAGGTAAGCCAGGGCAAACGCCCGGAATGTCCCGATATTGGTCAGTTTGCGGCGGTTGGCCGAAAGCTCCGGCACGGGCCCCAGCGCCTCGTTCCAGGCCAGCAGCTCCTGGCGCTTGCCGGCCAAGTAGTCGCCCAGCAGGCTCACCTGGCTCAGGCGCTGTTCCTCATCCGGGGTCAGAAAGCTCACACTCGCTGCGTCAATGAACAGGCTGCGCTTGATCCGCCGTCCGCCCGATTGCTGCATGCCGCGGTAGTTGCGGAACGACTCGCTCATCAGGCGCTAGGTCGGGATCAAGACGATGGTTTATCGAAAGAGGGTAGTAGTGAGCGAAATGGACAAATGGACAGGTAAACCCCCGTAAACATTGACTTTCAGCGGTGTGACTTAAAGTCTTTTTTTTTGCTCCGAATGGACACTCGCCAACCCGAATCTCATCCAGCGTTTGTGCGGTTCCTATCTCAGTCCACCCACGTACACGCGTCCGGACATACTGGCTGCTGGCCAGCCTTTGCGTATATGCTCCGACCATTGCATCACGCCCGATCTCACGTTTACGGGGATGGCACCGGCCTCTGAAAGGCTGCAATCGATGCGTCATTGCCGCCTAGGTACCAACCGAGGCGAGTGGTTCCTCTTGCATGGCAGGAGGGGGCTGCTTACATGGAGATCGCATGAGTTTTTTTTCGGACGAAGAAATCGGTTCACTCAAGATCACTCGGATGATCCTGCACGTTGTGGGTACCAAAAACTTCGAGGCGCAGCCGGAGCGTGCCCTGGAGGAGGAAGCATTCTTTATCAGTAAAATTGTGGACATGGCTGCTGCCCCGATCTTCATGTTCAAGGCAGTGTCCACGACCCGGCACGAAATTGAAGCAATCGCTTCCGGTGCTACTCCGTTCGTTGATGGTGCTCAGAGCCTGGCTGCCAGCTTCAATCGGGCACACGTTGGCGGCAGTGCCGACGGGGTTCTGTTGATGTTCGAGCTGTCGGTCAAAGACCCCAATGTGAAGATCTACAGCCTGATCAAGTACGACTATAAGCTGGCTTTGGAGCAGAACGACGGTGCTCCAGGCAACAAGCTGCGTCGAATCGTGAACGCTTTAGTAGACGAAAAGAAAGCTATCCAGAAGACGGCGCTCATCCGTGTGGCCAATGCTGTTGCTGATAAGAGCGTCTCGGCAACTGACCGTACGAAGCATGGCGTAGATCTCGCCGATTACTTCACCGATTTCCTGGCGGTGGCTAGGGAAGTCTCAGACACGGAGCTGAGCGAGATTACCCGCAAGGTGCTTAAGGCGGCGCTCCAGACTTGCATCGAGCATCTGCCAGGCAAAGATGTGGCGAAGGCCCTGAAGAAAGCCCAAGCAAATCTCGGAACCCGTACGCTGATCGATGAAAATGCGATTGTGGAGGCGGTGATGCTGGCTGCTGGTCATCCTGAAGACGACAAGATAGCCGCTCGCCTTGAGAAAGAGACTCGCACGCGCGTTAAGAAGAGCAAGTTGCATGAGCTCAGCTTTAAGCCTGATCGCAAGATCCTCCGGCAGCCCTATATGCGTAAGATCGTCACGACTGAAGGCGTTACCATCCTGTTCCCCGATAGGACGGAAAACCCTAACGTCAGGGTGGTGGAGCTGAGAGGGGGCAAGAAGCAGATCATCGTGGATACAGACAGAGTCACGGAGGACAGCGTTGTCACACCAAAAGCTGGCCAGCCTACTTAACGACCTGTCACGTAGAGGTCAGGCGCTGATCACTGAGGGAAATAGCACTCTCATTGTCTCAGATCTACCTGCTGACGCCGCTCGGTCAATCTCCCAGGCTGCCTCCGCTGCTGCCTGGGCGATCACTCTGTTTGACAGCGCAGGTGGCGAAACTGAGGTTGAAGAAGGGGATGAGGCTTTCGGGCCTTTTCGTGCTGAGCTCGTGAAACCGCTTCCGCAGGAGCATGATAAGACTGCAGCTTTGTACGTGGTCACAGAGGTGGGCTTCAGAGCCTTTCTCGACAACGGTCATCCAGCATCACGATGGTACGTCTTGGGCCTCCTGAAGCCCTTCAATACGCGGGCTCGCGCTTATAGCGATTGGGGCTTAGACGAGCCCTATGTCGAATCTCAAGCGACAAAGTCGCCCCGGCTTTTAGTCAAAGAGTCAGCTGACATTCGTTCTGTGCCTGAGGACGTTCGACATTGGTTACTCGCTGAGGGCCACGAGCTGGATGAAGCTGATCTGCTACACATGGCCTGGGCAACCAATGCCTCTGACGCCCTGAGCCGTTGCTTCGCGAATGAGATCGACGCTACGGGAAGCAAGCTCAGTTTTAAAGGGCCGCCCAAGCTCAACCTGACGCTCGCGGAAGCGAGCGATGGTGCCAAGCACATCACCCTGAATGACTTCAAGGTCGTACAGGAAGCCGCCGTTTGGGTGTTCGACAACGCGCGTGAGGCCGAAGTGAAGCATATCCTGCTGTCCGCTGAGATTGCGCGATCGGGCAGGGCGGACGCAGAGGCACTTCAGTATTTCAGGGAAAACCTTGCCGCAGCGCTGGATTGCGCCAAGATCGCCTACCAGATGGCGGTCTCGGAGATCACCAAGGACACCCTGAAATCTTTAGGAGACCTTCGCAAGGCCGTCACTGAAGAAACGTCCAAAGCGACAGAGGCGACCCGCCAGGCGATCGCAGCAATATCGACAGCGTTGACTGTGGGTTTGGGCCTTATCGTGGCGCGGCTCACACTGCAGATCAATCCGTACCTCATTTCGCTCGTAATGGCGGTTGCATTCGGCTACACAACGCTGAATGTGATGTCGGGTCGGAAGTTCATCAATATTCAGCGACAGCTGCGCCAAGATTGGCAGTCGAAGCTATATCGCTTCCTCTCGGAACCTGAATACAAAAAAATGGTGGGCGACCCTATTGAGCAAGCTGAGAGTTTTTTTTACAGGGTCAGTTGCAAAGGTCTGACGATGCTCGGCGTCGCGGCGCTGGGCATTGCAGTTTTCGCCTTCGTTTACACCACTCCAGTCGCGACAACACCGTCAGCCCCTACAGCGCTTCCTGCTCCTGCAGCAACCCCAGGAAGCCCGCAGCCACCGAACAATGAACCTGTACCCCAACCCAAACCTGGGCCAAAACAGAGATATCCAGCGAAACCCTCAGATAAAAGGGAGACCCCCTCTGTGAGATTTGACCAAGGGATCTTCGCGGTTCGTGCAGGAGCTAAGCCTAACGACTGGGTTGTGTCATTTCGAAGCCGCGTCACTTGAAGGGGGACTTCCAATAGTTCTGTAAACTGATCTTGATGGACAGTTAGAGACCCGTAGTACGCGACTTATGTCGCACTGGCGTGTGGCCACAAATTTCGCTTTCAGATGGACATTCCGTGCTTCGCGCCATGACAATTGCATCTTTTCTTGACAATGATGGAAGGATGTTGGGTCATAGTATTACCGCACCAATAACCCCGCGCCGGCGTCAATCGGATCTGCATTTCTGACTTAAATCGTTTTTAGCCCAAGCCTCCACCACTTGCTTAAAAAAGGAACCGCAATGCACCTCGTCATGCTCGATACTTGCGTCTGGTTGGATTTGTCCTCAAAAAATCAGAACTGCCGATGATTTTGGCCTTGGAACATCTGGTCGAAAAGGGGGTTGTGAAGCTCCTCGTGCCTGATCTGGTGCTGTCAGAGTATGAGCGCAACAAAGATCGGGTGATCGATGCTACACGTAAGCGGCTGACGGCGGAATGCAAAGTCGTGAGGGATATCCTCAACTCTTTCGGTGGAGACCAAAAAAAGACTGCCATCGATGCCATTGATGATGTGAACCACCGGTTGCCTCTTCTGGCGGAGGCAAACCTCATAACCATGCGCAGGGTGCAGCAATTATTCCAAGCTGCTATCCATGTGCCTGTCTCCGACGCGTCGAAGTTGAAAGCTGCTGAACGAGCACTAGCCAAAAAAGCGCCCTTCCATAAGCAAAAAAATAGCCTGGCCGACGCAGTCCTGTTGGAAACCTTCGATGAGTTTCGACAAACTCAAGGCGATGAATATGAAAGCCTCCGCTTTATCACTGCCAATGTGAGCGATTTTTCAGCTGAAGACCATCGGAAGCCGCATATCGATTTCGCAGAGATTTTTGATGACGAGCGCACAAAATTTTTCAGCACGGTAGCCCCGGCATTAGGAGACTTGTTCGATATTGATGAGTTCAAAACCGACCATGGATGGGCCTGGGAAGATCAGACCAGAGGGCTACAAGAGATCCTAGAAACTATGGATGAGCTTGTTGATAAGGTCTGGTACAACAGGCACATGCTTCGTGCCGCGCTTATTGAAGAGGGTAGGATTAAACTCATACCAGCAGGTACCAAGCACAGGGCAAACTTTGAGATCCATGAAGACATCTGGGCTGGAGCATTGGCGTCAGCGAACTCTGTCAAAGATCGATATGCAGAGTTAGGACCATGGACTGATTTTGAATGGGGAATGATCAACGGCAAACTATCCGCATTACGCTGGGTGCTTGGTGATCATTGGGATAACCTCGATACGTGATCTTTTTAGGTTCTGCACGAAAAATCTTGAGACGCTGGTCAGGCAAGGAAAAAACAGCCGAAGAGGCGGAGTATGCTTGAGTACATGAGTATTCCGAGGCTGTTGTCAACGCAGGATGAACAAGTATCAAGGCTTTTGTGTAGAGCCTAGTAGTTCGACGTCGTCACTCAGTACACGTGGCTGGCAAGCATTACATGTCGTTACACTTGGCAGCCGAAAAAATCAGATTTTGCCCCTTTCTTGTAGGACATTTCCCAAAGATACTGTCGCCCATTGTGCAGTTCCGAGTTGGCCACTAGTCTCGCTTGGTCGTTGCCATTCAACGGCCGGCTTTGACAGGCCGACTCAAATTGCAATCCATAGTTCTACCTTCAATGGTGGCTGTGCGTGGGGCATCTTCGGATGCGCCGGGTTTCTCAATTTGACCGGTCTGTCAACCCGTGCACAGCTGCCACCCTTTGTTTGACAGCAGATGGCGGTGGTCCCCAACCACAAATTGAGGGTTACACCATGCTGAAGATAGTCCCCGATCCACCCTACAACCTCCACTCCCTGGAAGACACGCTGCTGATGGCTGCGGACTACGCGCTATGTGCTGAAGCGGTCGCTCAGCAAGCCGTGTTGATGCAACCGAAGTCACCTGTTTCGGTGTTGATAATGACGTCGATGCACGAACTGGACACCCTGCGCAGGTTGCTCGAATCAGCTTTGGCTCAAGTCCAAAAGCCAGCGGACCCGCAGACATTGCATTAAGCCGCATCATGATTTGCCTGAGGCTGCCCCTGTGTGAGCCCGGCTTACCGGCAATCGGGGCATCCCAGGCATCTACAACTTTAGGGAGATGAACCAATGGCCATCGAGGAAACAAATTTCACTGTCGGCCAAACCACCTTCTACCAAGGTGAAAGCCAGACCCATCCTCTGTTCAGGATCGAGCCCGGTATTCCTTGTCAGAGTGCCCGTGAACAAGCTTCAGAACTGATGGGCTATGCCCGCGATCTTTCCATCGACGGCCTGATGGAAGACAAACCCCAGCTACTTTGGGCCTCGCACTACCTATGCGCCATGGCCAAGGCCCTGCTCGATGATGCCGAATTGGGAATGATGAAAACCCGTTGAAATTGTCGACCGCGGCTACCCTGGTGACCTTTACCGGACTGCTTTTCCTGTTGGGTTATGCGGGGTAGCTGAGGGCCTCTTCGCGGGGCAAGCCCGCTCCTACAGGTATTGCACAGTGCTCAAGACTTGCTGTGAACCTGTAGGAGCGGGCTTGCCCCGCGAATGGGCTGCAAAGCAGCCCCGGCAATATCAAACCTCACCCATCTCTTCCAGCCGACGCGGCATCGGCTCCACAGCCCGCCCAGCCAACCCCACCCGCATGTCATTGCCACTCGGCTGCTGATACAGACTCAACCCAAACTCCGGCAACACCGCCAGCAGGTAATCGAAGATATCCCCCTGAATCCGCTCGTACTCCGCCCACACCGTGGTGGTGGTAAAGCAGTAGATCTCCAGCGGCACGCCCTCGGCCGTGGTCTGCATCTGCCGCACCATGCAGGTCATGTTCGGGTGCACGTTCGGGTGGTTCCTCAGGTAAGCCAGGGCAAACGCCCGGAACGTGCCGATATTGGTCAGCTTGCGGCGGTTGGCCGACAGTTCGGGTACGGGCCCCAGCGCCTCGTTCCAGGCCAGCAGCTCCTGGCGCTTACCGGCCAGGTAGTCGCCCAGCAGGCTCACCTGAGTGAGGCGCTGTTCTTCGTCCGGGGTAAGGAAGCGCACGCCGGCCGCGTCGATGAACAGGCTGCGCTTGATCCGCCGCCCGCCAGACTGCTGCATGCCGCGGTAGTTGCGGAACGATTCGCTCATCAGGCGCCAGGTCGGGATGGACACGATGGTCTTATCGAAATTCTGCACCTTGACGGTATGCAGGGTGATGTCCACCACATCGCCATCGGCACCGACCTGGGGCATCTCGATCCAGTCGCCCACGTGCAGCATGTCGTTGCTGGTCAGCTGCACGCTGGCGACGAACGACAGCAGCGTGTCCTTGTAAACCAACAGCAGCACCGCCGACATCGCACCCAGGCCCGACAGCAGCAACAGCGGCGAGCGGTCGATCAGGGTGGCGACGATGACGATCGAGGCGAAGATCCACAGCATCATCTTGGCCAGTTGCACGTAGCCCTTGATCGAGCGGGTGCGGGCGTGTTCGGTGCGGGCGTAGATGTCCAGCAGGGCATCGAGCAGGCACGACAGGGCCATGGTCATGAACAACAGGGTGAAGGCCAGGGCGACGTTGCCAAGGAAGTGCTGGGCGGTGTCGGACAGCTCCGGCACCAGTTTCAGGCCAAACTGGATCACCAGCGACGGAATGGTCTGGGCCAGGCGGTGGAACACCTTGTTGTGGCGCAGGTCGTCGAGCCACTTCAGCGCCGTCTGCCGGGCCAGCAGGCGGGCGCTGTGCAGCACCAGGAAGCGCGCCAGGCGCCCGAGTACCAGGGAAATCAGCAGCAGCACTGCCAGGCCGATAGCGGCGTGGAGCAGTGGATGTTGGTCGAGGGTGCCCCACAGGTCGAGGCTGTCACGCCAGATGCGTTGGATGTCCATAAGCTTGAAACCGGTCTTTTACAGCGAAACGAGGTGCCATTAGAGCGCGGAAGCCGACAAAGTTGCCAAAAGAAATTCGGCTAAGGCGGCAGAAAACGTTACCCTATGCAACTGAATTTCCCGCACTTGCCTGAGGTTACCTCCGTGTTCTCCCAATTCGCCCTGCACGAACGCCTGCTTAAAGCCGTGGCCGAGCTTAAATTTGTCGAGCCGACCCCGGTGCAGGCCGCGGCCATCCCCCTGGCCCTGCAAGGGCGCGACCTGCGTGTGACCGCGCAGACCGGCAGCGGCAAGACCGCCGCGTTCGTCCTGCCGCTGCTCAATCGCCTGGTCGACCTGAAGGGCGGGCGCGTCGAGATTCGCTCGCTGATCCTGCTGCCGACCCGCGAGCTGGCCCAGCAGACCCTCAAGCAAGTGCAGCTGTTCTCGCAGTTCACCTACATCAAGGCGGGCCTGGTCACCGGCGGTGAAGACTTCAAGGAACAGGCCGCCATGCTGCGCAAGGTTCCGGACGTGCTGATCGGCACCCCGGGCCGCCTGCTCGAGCATCTGAATGCCGGCAACCTCGACCTGTCCCACGTGCAGGTGATGATCCTTGACGAAGCCGACCGCATGCTCGACATGGGCTTCGCCGAAGACATGGAGCGCCTGTGCAAGGAGTGCGAGAACCGCGAGCAGACCCTGCTGTTCTCGGCCACCACTGGCGGTGCGGCCCTGCGCGACATCATCGGCAAGGTCCTGAAAGACCCTGAGCACCTGATGCTCAACAGCGTCTCGCAGCTGGCCGAAGGCACTCGCCAGCAGATCATCACTGCCGACCATGACCAGCACAAGGAAGCCATCGTCCAGTGGCTGCTGGCCAACGAGACCTTCGACAAGGCGATCATCTTCACCAACACCCGCGCCCTGGCCGACCGCATCTACGGCCACCTGGTGGCCAAGGACGTGAAAGCCTTCGTATTGCACGGCGAAAAGGACCAGAAGGACCGCAAGCTGGCCATCGAGCGCTTCAAGCAGGGCAGCTCCAAGGTGCTGGTGGCCACCGACGTGGCGGCCCGTGGCCTGGACATCGACGGCCTGGACCTGGTGATCAACTTCGACATGCCACGCAGCGGTGACGAGTACGTGCACCGTGTGGGCCGCACCGGCCGTGCCGGTGGCGAAGGCCTGGCGATCTCGCTGATCACCCACAATGACTGGAACCTGATGTCCAGCATCGAGCGCTACCTCAAGCAGCAGTTCGAGCGCCGGGTGATCAAGGAAGTGAAGGGCACCTACAGCGGGCCGAAGAAGGTCAAGGCCTCGGGCAAGGCGGTGGGTGCCAAGAAGAAGAAGGTCGACAAGAAGACTGGCGAGAAGAAGGCCGCTGCCAAGCGCAAGCCGACGGCCAAGCCACGGCCGAATGCGCCGTTGGCCAGCTCCGATGGCCTGGCGCCGCTGAAGAAACGCAAGCCGGCTGCTGAGTAAGGCTAAATAGCGGTGTTGGCTTCTTCGCGGGGCAAGCCCGCTCCCACAGGTTCACCACAGACTTCGAGTCTATGGCAAATCTGTGGGAGCGGGCTTGTCCCGCGAATAGGCCATCACAGGCTAATACCTATTCAGCCTTCTTCTCCGCTTCTTTCAATTCCTTGATCCGCTTGTCGATCAACTGGCACTTGTCGGGCAAATCCTTGCTCGCCGTCCCCAGCTCCATCCCCTGGAGCTCATCATTGATCTCCTTGGCCTTCTGCGGGTTCTGTTCGGTCAGCTGACTGACCAGCCCGGCCAGCTCCTCACGTTTCTGTGTCGCTTCTTCCGGTGTGCAGGCCCAGGCGGGCAGGGCGCAGCACAGGGCGGTGGCACAGGCGATGCGCAGCAGCGGTTTCATCCTTTCTACCTCCGGCGGTGGTGATGCCCGGTGGAGACGCGCGCGCGGCGGTTGGTTCAGCGCCTGCGACCGGCGGCTATACCCCTGGGTATATTTACCGCAGCCATCCTCGGCTCTAGTTTGAGACCACAACCACAACAACCGAGGAACACACCCATGGATCGATTGAAAGGCAAGGTGGCACTGATTACCGGCGGCGCGGGCGGTTGTGGCCTGGCCGCGTCGGAGCTGTTCGCCGCCGAGGGCGCCAAGGTGGTGATCCTCGACTTGCCGACCAGCCAGGGCGAAGCGGTGGCGGCACGCATCAATGCTGAAGGTGGCCAGGCACTGTTCGTCGCCGCCGATGTGTCGCAGGCCGACCAGGTGCACCGTGCCGTGGCCCAGGGCCAGGCGCATTTCGGCCCGATCACCGTGCTGATGAACCACGCCGGGATCATCGCCGCCGGGCCGTTCCTGGAGACCAGCGAAGCCGACTGGGACCGGCTGATGAGCGTCAACGTCAAAAGCATGTTCCTGGTCACCAAGGCCGTGCTGCCGGGCATGCTCGCCGCCGGTGGCGGCAGCGTGATCTGTACCTCGTCGATTTCTGCGGTGGTCGGCACGCCGATGGAGGTGCTGTATTGCACCACCAAAGGCGCTTGCCACATGTTCGCCCGCGCCCTGGCCGTGGAGTACCGTGACCAGAACATCCGCAGCAACGCCATTTGCCCGGGCTTTATCGGCACCGCCCATGGTCGCCGCGAGCTCGACCTGCTGCGCGGTTATGGCGTGGATGCTTCCGACGAGGCGATCAAGACCATGCAGGGGCGCCTGTGCGACCCGAGCGAAGTGGCTAGCGCCGCGCTGTTCCTGGCCAGCGACGAGTCGAGCTTCGTCAGTGGCTCGCACCTGTTCGTCGACAACGCCTACACCGCGATGTAATACCCGGCCGGCAGCGCGCTGTCGGCTACCTAGAACAAGAACAGCTGCACCCTTCAATTCTGCCCCCAAGCCAATTCCAACAAGACAGAGGCAGCAGATGGAAAACATAGGTACTTACGTCATCTACGTGATCATGGTGTGCGCCGTGATCGGCGCGATCGCCTCGATCGTCAACGCAGAATCCGAGCTGGCCAAGGAATTCACGGCCGGCCTGCACAGCATCGGCCCGATCTTCATCCCCGTGGCCGGGATCATGGCCGCCATTCCGTTCATTTCCAGCTTCATCAGCCACGTCATCGGCCCGCTGTTCCTGGCCATGGGCGCCGATGCGGGCATCGCCGGGCCGATCTTCATCGCCTCGGACCTGGGCGGTTATCAGCTGGCCCAGGCGCTGTCGCACAGCCCTGAAGGCTGGATCCTCGGCCTGATCACCGGCTTCCAGTGCGGCTCGACGGTGATCTTCGTCATCCCCGTGGGCCTGGCCATGCTCAACAAGGCCGACCACAAGTACATGGCCCTGGGCATCATGGCCGGGCTGCTGAGCATCCCGATCAGCATCGTGTTCATCGCCATGGGCATGCAGGCCATGGGCCTGGGCGTGCGCCCGGACATCGCCACGGCAGGCGCCGCGACCCAGGCGCTGCACTTCACCTTGCCGACCCTGCTGCGCAACCTGTCGCCGTTGATCCTGTTCTGCGTGGCGCTGGCGGCAGCCCTGCGCTACTTCCCCAACCTGATGGTCAGCCTGTTCCTCAAGCTGGGGCAGTTGATGTACGCGGCAGTGACCCTGGTGCTGGTGGCCTCGATCGTCGAGTACTTCACCGGTGCCTTCACCTCGCTGTTTGGCGGCTGGGGCTTCGCACCGATCATCGCCGACAAGGCCGACCAGTTCCGCGCCCTGGAGATCGCCGGCTATGTCGGCATCATGCTCTGCGGTGCGTTCCCGATGGTCTACCTGATCAAGCGCTTCCTGTCGCGGCCGATCGAGAAAGTGGCCTCGAAGCTGGGCCTGTCACCGGTGGGCGCCGCCGGCATCCTCGCGGCCTCGGCCAACATCCTTGCGATGTTCCGCCTGGTGGCCGACATGCCGCCGAAGGACAAGGTGCTGGTGATTGCCTTCGCCGTCTGTGCGGCCTTCACCTTCGGTGACCACCTGGCTTACTCGGCCAACTTCCAGCCGACGCTGATCGGGCCGCTGATCATCGGCAAGCTCGCCGGTGGCCTGCTGGGCATGGGCCTGGCTTACTGGCTGGCGGTGCCCAAGGCGTTGGAGCTGGGCCGCCAGGAAGAAGACGCCGGCCTGCTGCCTGCCAGCCCAGCGTTGCACTGACAGGGCCTGGCATCGTTCAATGCCGCTCGGGCTTCTACAGCCGGGCGGCATTCGCGTTTTCTTCCTACACCGCACAGGCCATCGCCATGAACAGCGACAACGCCGACCGCCTGGGCGCGGTCATCCGCAGCATCGGCAGCGACACCCTGGGCCCGGCCTTCGACACCGCGCTCAAGGGCGTGGTCGATTTCGACATGAGCTGCGCCTACCTGTTCCGCTTCAACCAGCCGGCGCTGCTGATCCACGACGGCTACCAACAGCGCGTGGCCGAGCGCACGCTCAAGGCCTACTTGCGCGGTGGTTACCTGCTCGACCCGTTCTATGTCGCCTGTACCAACAACCACCCGTCTGGCCTGTGGCGCATGAGTGAACTGGCCCCGGACAGCTTCTTCGCCTCGGGCTTTTCCATCTCCCACGACATCCACCCCTGTGTTTCCTCGCACCACGGCAGCCTGATCGAGGAAATCGGCTTCATCGTCCCGGTGCGGCCACGGACTGCGCTGGTGTATTCGCTGATGCGCGGCCTGGACAAGGGCGCGTTCGAGGTTGAGGAAGCACAGCGGCTGGCAGCACTGACACCGGTGATCGATGCCATTTTCAGCCAGCACCTGCGCCTGGCCCATGCTGATGACCTGGCCGATCCGCAGGAGTCGGACAGCCAGCTGGAAGATGCCTTTGTCGACATCCTTCAGGGCCAGCTGACCGAGACCCAGCGGCATGTGGCCAAGCTGATCCTGCAGGGACACAGCAGCCAGTCGATCTCCCGTGAGCTGGGAATCTCCGAGGGGACGGTGAAGGTGCACCGGCACAACATCTGGCAGCGGCTGGGGATTGCCGGGAATGCGGAGCTGTTTCGGTTATTTATCAATTACTTGGTGAAAAATAGCTGAAGCATCAGTGAGCAAGGTGAGGCTTGGCCGCCATGTCTATGCCCAGTGCCTTCATTACTGCCAGAAAGGATTTGAGAGTAGGGTTGCCATGCTCGCTGAATGAGCGATAAAGCTGCTCACGCGAAAGGCCGGTCTCTTTTGCCAGCTCACTCATTCCCTTGGCCCGTGCCACGACGCCGACGGCTTTTGCAACATAGCCAGCGTCACCTGTTTCCAGCGCATCGGTCATGAAGTGCGCGATGGCCTCTGGTGTGGTGAGGTAATTTGCAGGATCGAATTCGAAGAATTTTTCAGTCATTTTGCATCCTCCACGTACGCAGAATCTGGTAGGCAGCCTTGATATCTCGCGGTTGGCTACCTTTGTCACCACCACAGAGCAGAATCACCCACGTATCGCCCGATTGGTGAAAGTACACCCGATAACCCGGACCATAGTGAATCCTGAGCTCACTGATGCCATGGCCTACGGGTGAGACATCACCTGGCATACCTTCAACGAGTCGGGTGATGCGGGAGATGATCCTGTCCCTCGCGTTTGCATCTCGAAGCCCGACCACCCATTTTCTGAAACTGCTGGATTCGAATATTTTCATGGGGCGAATGTAGTTTATAAAATACATTCAGTAGATACAGCAAATGGTTTCTTCCTTTTGCCACCCAGTACTCGATATGAATGCCTTTGGATCTAGCCGTGTCAGCTTCGGGTTCTGTCGTAGGCCAATTCATCAAAGCTCGGGCCCTGATATCTTTTGGAACACTACCGCCTGCCAACGGGTCCCAACCTGTGTACCCCCTTCGTCCACAGCAGGAGGCCATCTCCATGAGCAGCACCTACGACTGGGACCTGATCGAGCGTTTGCTGCACGAGGTGCAGAACGGCGCCGGTCACAGCTTCACGCCACGCCCCTATGCCGAGCAGCACGCTGCGGCGCTGGCTGCAAAGGGGCAGCCGGTGGGCGACCTGGACCACCTGAAGACCCGTGCCTGCGAATATGAAAAGCTGCTGTTCGAGCGCGGGTTCATCGAGAGCCGTGGGCAGGAGGAGGGCGGCAACGGCGAGAATTTCGTGCTCACCGAGCGTGGTTCGCGCTTGCTCAGCCTGATCGACAGCAGCATCCCGGGCTTCGAACACCCGCGTCAGGTGCTCGATGAGCAGGAAGACGGGCTGGACGAAGCCACCTTCGAGCAGGTGTCGGCCAAGGCCCAAATCGCTTGAGGTCGTTTTGAGGCTGGCAAGGGCAGGCCAGGAAACCCGATAATCGGCATTTCTTGACCACTGCCGAGCCCTTGCCGATGCCCTCGACCACCCAAAAGGCCCGCCCATGAGCGCGGCCCGCAAGAACCCCGACGCCTTTGCCTTCCAGGTGATGCTGGGCCTGTGCCTGATCTGGGGTTGCCAGCAGGTGCTGATCAAGACCGCGGCGGTGGATATCGCACCAGTGATGCAGGCCGCCCTGCGCAACTGCATCGCCGCCATGCTGGTAGGTTTGATGATCTGCTGGCGCGGTGGCTGGGAACAGGTGGGCAACACCTGGCGGGCCGGGCTCGTGGCCGGCGGCTTGTTCGGGTTGGAGTTCCTGTTCATCGCCGAGGGCCTGAAGCTGACCTCGGCGGCGCACATGTCGGTGTTCCTCTACACGGCGCCAGTATTTACCGCACTTGGCTTGCACTTCATGCTCCCCAGCGAACGGCTGCGGTTGCTGCAGTGGCTCGGGATCTTGCTGGCCTTTGCCGGGATTGCTATGGCATTCGCCGGGGGCATGTCGTTCGCCGAGATGGATGGGCGCATGCTGCTGGGCGATGCCTTCGGCGTGCTCGCCGGGCTGGCCTGGGGCGCGACCACGGTGGTGGTGCGTGGTTCGCGCCTTTCGGAGGCTCCAGCAACCCTGACCTTGTTCTATCAGTTGGCGGTGGGCTTCGCCGGGTTGCTGCTGATCGCCCTGGTCAGCGGGCAGATCGGTAATGTGACCTTGACGCCGCTGGCGGTGGGCAGCGTGCTGTTCCAGGGGATCGTGGTGTCGTTCGTCAGTTACCTGACCTGGTTCTGGTTGTTGCGCAAGTACCTGGCCTCCAACCTGGCGGTGTTCTCGTTCATCACCCCGTTGTTCGGGGTGACATTCGGCGTGGTGCTGCTGGGTGAGCCGTTGAGTGCGAATTTCGTGATCGGTGCTTTGATGGTATTGCTCGGCGTGATCCTGGTAAGTGCCGAGCCTTGGGTGAAACAGCAGCTGCGCCGGATTGTAGGGTAATGGTTGCCTGTGCCGGCCCTTTCGCGGGTCAAGCCCGCTCCTACAGGCCAGCGGTGATCCTTTAGGGGCGGGCTTGACCCGCGAAAGGGCCGGTGCACCCAACCTCAAATCATCAGGCTGCCTGTGTTACGGCTTGGCAACTCTGAACACTCTGGCCACCGGTCAGGACCAGTACACCCGCCACTCCCAACCCTGCCGCCGCCAACACAAGCGCCGGCTGCAAACTTCCGCTGTAATGGTTGCTCAACGCCGCCAGCAACGGCCCACTCAGCTGCCCCAGAGCAAAGCACGCAGTCAGCAGCCCGGCATTGCGCTGTGTGGCATGCGGCGCCAGTTCCCGCGAGCGCTGCATTACCAGCTGCATGCAAGCCAGGAATGGCCCACCGCACAGCACCACGCCCAGTGCCAGGCCAACGCCACCGCCCATCAGGCAGGCCAGTACCCCCAACCCTTGCAACCACAGGGTGACCGTCAGCCAGGCCGAAGTACGGCCTGCCCGACGCAGGCTCACCAACACCACACCGAGCGCCGCCGCCAGGCCGAACGCTGGCCAGAACAGGTCGGCCATCCAGTTGCCGCTAAACTGCTGGTTGGCCATCTGCGACAGGAAGGTGGCTGGCAGGATGTAGCCCACGCCATACAGGGCATAGACCAGGCCCAGGCGAGCAATGCCGACGCTGCGGCTCGGGCCCTGCTGCGCGGCGGCGGGCACCACGGCAGGTTGCAGGGCGCGAGGCAGCCAGGGGCGCACGGCCAGCAGCATGACCAAGGCCGCAACGGCATAGATCAGCCAGAGTGCCGCCGATCCCAGCCCCAGCAGATGCGCAGCCAGTGCCAGCAAACCCGTCAGCGCGATGCCCAGCCCAGGCCCGGCGAACACCATCGCCCCCAGGCGCTGGCGGTTGTGGGCATTGGCCACTTGCTGGCTGAGGCTGGTGATCATCACCAGCACCCAGGCGCTGGCCACGCCGGTCCCGAAGCGCAGCAGCAAATGGCTCCAGAAGCCGTCCGCAGCCCAAGAGGCCAGGGTCAGCAGCACGCACAACCACAGGCCACCGTGCAGGCGCAGTTTCACCTGGTTTGGGCGACGGGCGTACATGGCGTCCACGGCGCCAAGGAGATAACCCAGGTAATTGGCTGCCGCCACCAGCCCGGCGGCGGTCAGGTCGAACTGGCCTTCGGCGATCAGTTGCGGCAATTGTGGGGTGAGGGCGAAGCGGCCGATGCCCATGGCCATCATCAGGGCCACGGCGCTGGCCAGCAGTTGTGTGAACGGCGACATGAGAACTCTCCTGCGCGAATCAATGCGATGGATGGCAGGTTAGGGTGAGTTGACTTTCAATAAAATTGAATAATGATGATCAAGTTGTTCTGTTTTGGAGAATGTCATGGAGTTCAGCCAACTGCGCATCTTCCAGGCCGTCGCCGAGGAGGGCTCGGTCACCCGTGCTGCCGAGCGCCTGCACCGGGTGCCGTCGAACCTGTCGACGCGCCTGCGTCAGCTCGAGGAGCAGCTGGGGGTGGAGCTGTTCCTGCGCGAGCGCCAGCGCCTGCAACTGTCACCTGCCGGCAAGGTGCTGCTGGATTACGCCAGCCGCCTTTCGGCACTGCGTGACGAAGCCGTGGCGGCGGTGCAGGGCGGCCAGCCGGCCGGCGATTTCGCGCTGGGTACCATGTACAGCACTGCCGCGATCCACTTGCCGGCGCTGCTGGCGCGCTATCACCAGCAATACCCGGCGGTGAACCTGCAGGTGCAGGCGGCCCCCAGCGGCGACCTGCTCGAAGGCCTGCTCAGCCATCGCCTGGATGCGGCACTGGTGGACGGCCCGCCAAGCCTGGCCGGGCTGGATGGTGTGCCGCTGTGCGATGAAGTGCTGGTCTTGATCACCAGCCCGGAGCATCCCGCGGTGCGCAGTGCCAGGGACGTGGCGGGCAAGGCAGTGTTCACCTTCCGCCAGGGCTGTTCCTACCGGATGCGTCTGGAGGCCTGGTATGCCCATGACCACACGCCGATGGGTCGAGTGATGGAGATCGAGTCGTACCAGAGCATGCTGGCCTGCGTGATTGCCGGTGCGGGGGTGGCCTTGATGGCGCAATCGATGCTCGAAAGCCTGCCCGGGCGCGACCGGGTGCACGCCCATCGCTTGCAGCCGCCATTCGACCACGCGGAAACCTGGTTGATGTGGCGGCAGGGCATGCGCGGGGCGAATTTGCAGGCCTGGATCGACGTGCAACAAAGCGAAACGATTAACCAGTCGTCGGAATGCGCCGTTTCCGCTTGATCCGCGTCAAACTAGCCCATATCTGTAGGAACAAGAGCATGCGTAGTACAGGACATCGGACTATGATCTGTATGAAACATCGCAGGATTGAATTGCCGTGAGGCTGACCCGTCAAGGGGGCATTATGAAAAACCAAATGTTCAACTGGCTCCACGACCTGGCCGTCGCTTTGGGGCTGATTCCACCACCCTTGCAGCCGGTGCCGATCCCGACTGATGAAGAGCAGCGCAAGCGCCAGCCGCGTCGTCGCTGAAATGCAAAAGGCCGCAGCATCTGTCAGATGCTGCGGCCTTTTTGTTGCTGCTGTTGTGGCCTGATCAGGCCAGCTTGAATTCACCCACCGGCTTGCGCGACAGCATGCTCACCAGCACGAAGCTCACCAGGCCAACCGCCAGGCTGTAGTAGATCGGCGTGTTGGCATCCAGCCCGTCCTTGAACATGAAGAACAGTGCGGTGGCAAAGCCCAGCGACATGCTGGCGATGGCGCCTGCGGTGGTGGCGCGCTTCCAGAAGATCGCACCGATCAGCGGGATCAGCATGCCGCCAACCAGCAGGTTGTAGGCCAGGGTAAGTGCACTGATCACATCGTTCACTGCCAGGGCGATGCCCAGTACCACCAGGCCGGTGATCAGGGTGAACAGGCGGCTGACACCCAGGCTCGACGGCTTGCCGCCACGCAGCTTGGGCAGCAGGTCTTCGGTCAGGGTGGTCGAGGCCGCCAGCAGGCCGGCACTGGCTGTCGACATCATCGCCGCCAGGGCTGCCGCCATCAGCAGGCCACGAATGCCTTCCGGCAGCTGGCCTTTGATCATCTCGGCAAAGGCGTTGTTCGGGTTGGCCAGGTCCGGCATCAGTACATGGGCGGACATGCCGATCAGGGCGCACGCCAGGCCGTACAGGACGCAGTACACACCTGCGGTGGTGCCGGCGCGCTGGCAGACCTTCTCGTCACGGGCAGTGAACACCCGCTGCCAGATGTCCTGGCCAATCAGAATGCCGAAGAAGTAGATGAGGAAGTAGGTGATGATGGTGTCCCAGCCGATGGTGGTCCAGCTGAAGCTGGCCGCCGGCAGCTTGGCTACCAGGGTGTCCCAGCCACCGGCCTTGTACAGGCACACCGGCAGCAGGATGAACATCAGGCCAACGGTCTTGATGACGAACTGGACGATGTCGGTGAGGGTCAGCGACCACATGCCGCCGATGGTCGAATAGACCACTACCACACCGCCGCCGAGCAGCAGCGACGCCCAGAACGGCAGGTCGAGCAGCACTTGCAGGACGGTGGCCATGGCCAGGGTCGAGGTGACGCCGATCATCAGCGCATAGGCCAGCATGATGGCCGCGCTGGCCTGGCGGGCCATGGGGTTGTAACGGCGTTCCAGCACCTGGGTGACGGTGAAGATCTTCAGGCGCAGCAACGGCTTGGCGAGGAACAGGTTGAGGGCGATGATGCCCAGGCCCAGGGCGGCACAGAGCCAGAAACCAGAGATGCCGTGGACGTACCCCAGGCGTACGGTGCCGACGGTGGAGGCGCCGCCGAGCACGGTGGTGGCCATGGTGCCCATGTACAGGGTCGGGCCGAGGTTGCGCCCGGCCACCAGGTAGTCTTCCTGGGTTTTCGCGCGCCGCATGCCATACCAGCCCAGCCCTAGCATGCCGACGGTATAGATCATTACAACAATGATGTCCAAGGCCATTGGGGGTCTCCCGATTATCTTTATTATGGCGAGATCGACCGCTCAGGCGTGTTCACGGCGCCCGGCGGTCTTGTCTTGTGTTGGCGGGCCTCTATGGCCCTCCCTCATGGCTCCTGCCGGGGTACTTCAGGCAAAGCTGATCAGCGACGCACGACGCCCGGTAGCACGCAGAGCATCTCGAACAGCAGGTTGGCGCCGAGCAGCGAGGTGTTGCCGGTGGTGTCGTAAGGCGGGGAGACTTCGACCAGGTCACAGCCGATCAGGTCCAGGCCGTGGCAGCCGCGAATGATCTCCATCGCCTGGATGGTGGTCAAGCCGCCAATTTCCGGGGTGCCGGTGCCTGGGGCCCAGGCCGGGTCGATGCCGTCGATGTCGAACGACAGGTACACCGGGCCACCGCCGACCTTTTCGCGTACTTCGGCCATCAGCGGTTCCAGCGACTTGTGCCAGCACTCTTCGGCCTGGACCACGCGGAAGCCCTGGCGGCGGCTCCAGTTGAAGTCATCGGCGGTGTAGCCCTGGGCGCGCAGGCCGATCTGCACCACACGGTCGCAATCGAGCAGGCCTTCTTCCACGGCGCGGCGGAAGGTGGTGCCGTGGGCGATCTTCTCGCCGAACATGTGGTCGTTGACGTCGGCGTGGGCATCGATGTGCACCAGGCCAATCTTGCCGTGCTTCTTGTGCAGGGCACGCAGGATCGGCAGGGTGATGGTGTGGTCGCCACCCAGGGTCATCGGGATGACATTGTGCTCGACGATCTCGTCGTAGGCTTCTTCGATGATGCGCACGGCGTCGAGCAGGTTGAAGGTGTTGATCGCCACGTCACCGATGTCGGCCACCGACAGCGAGTCGAACGGGGCGGCACCGGTGGCCATGTTGTACGGGCGGATCATCACCGATTCGGCACGGATCTGCCGCGGACCGAAACGGGTGCCGGAGCGCAGCGAGGTGCCGATGTCCAGCGGTACGCCGATGAACGCGGCGTCAAGGCCTTCGGCGCTTTGCAGGTGGGGAAGACGGAGCATGGTGGCGATGCCGCCGAAACGCGGCATTTCGTTGCCGCCCAGTGGTTGGTGGAGAACTTTGTCCACGGTGGGCCTCATCAGTCGGTCGATTGTTTTGTTTGTTCGAACCTGTGCCGCCGCACGCCTTTCAGATTTGTATACGCCGGCGGGCAGGGACATTTCGGCCAAGTCTGCGCAAGGTAGTGCGTGGGAAAAATCGCTACCGGCAAATACTTACTTCAGGAATTTCTGAACTAAAGGCCGCAGGAGCGGTTAGACTGCGCGCAAATACCCCTGCGGAACCGTTGCACCATGGCCTCGACCTTGCCCGACCTGAAACTGCTGCGCATCTTCGTCAGCGTGGTGCGTCACCAGGGGTTCGCCAATGCCCAGCGCGAGCTCAACCTGTCGACCTCGGCCATCAGCACCTACATGAGCCAGCTCGAAGGCGCTTTGGGTATCGTCTTGTGCCACCGGGGCCGCGGTGGCTTCAGCCTGACCAGCAAGGGCGAGCTGTTCCACCAGGAGACACTGCGCCTGCTGGCCGAGCTGGATGGTTTCGAACAGTATGCAGCAGCGCTCAAGGGAGAGCTGCGCGGCACGCTCAACCTCGGCGTGATCGACTCCACCGTAGGCGATCGCGCACTGCCACTGGCCGAAGTGATCGGCGCCTACAGCCAGGAGCACCCGGCCGTGCACCTGCACCTGTCGGTGTCCAGCCCTTACGAACTGCAACTGGGTGTGCAGGACAACCGCCTGGACCTGGCCATCGGCGCGTTCTCCTCGCGCATGAGCGGCCTGCTGTATCAACCGCTGTACCGTGAGCAGCACTGGCTGTACTGCAGCAGCCGCCACCCGCTGTTCGCCGAAAGGCGCATCCCTGAGCAGGTGGTGACCCAGCAGCGCATGGTCGGGCGCGGTTACTGGAGCCAGGCCGAGCTGGCCCGGCATGGCTTCAAGCACAGCGCGGCGACGGTCGAGAGCATGGAGGCGCAGCTGATCCTGATCCTCTCCGGCGCCTATATAGGTTACTTGCCCGAACACTATGCCCAGGCGTGGGCCGACAAAGGCGACCTGCGGGTGCTATCACCGGCCACTTTCGGCTACCAGGCGCCATTCTCGCTGATCATCCGCAGGGGGCGTAGCCGGGAGCCGCTGATACAAACATTCCGGGATTTGCTCAAGAGCCAACTGTATGTCGGTTGATAGGTCGCAAATTGTCTGACAATCCGACGGTCAGCGCTAAATTAATCGCCAAGCTGGCCGCTAACTTCTCCACGCTCTGCTAGATATTTAGTTGCGCTGTTCTCTTACTCCCATCTTCGAAGGACCGTTCAAGATGCGCATGAACTTGCCCGTCACTGAGCATGAAAGAACCTTTTCCAGTGATCAGCGCCTCATCTCCACCACGGACCTCAACAGCCGTATCACCTACTGCAACGATGCCTTCGTGGCGATCAGCGGCTTCACTTACGAGGAGTTGGTGGGCCAGCCGCACAATCTGGTGCGTCATCCCGACATGCCGCCGGCGGTTTTCGGGCATATGTGGGAGACCATCAAGCAAGGCAAACCCTGGATGGGCGTGGTCAAGAACCGCGCCAAGAACGGCGACTACTACTGGGTCAGCGCCTATGTCACGGCGATCTACGAAAATGGCCGCATCAGTGGCTATGAGTCGGTGCGTTCAGTGCCGACCCGCGAGCAGATCCGCCGTGCCGAGGCCCTTTACGCACGGCTGCGTGCAGGCAAGCCACCGGTGTCGTGGGCAGCCCGGCTCGTCCGTGGCCTGGGCCACGGCTGGCCACTGATCGGCGCAGGTCTGTTGTCGGCTGCCGGTTACCTCTGGTTGCCACCCTACGCGGCGCTGGGCTTGTTGATGGCCAGCTTGCTGGTGGCCTGGTACCTGATCGAACATCAGCAAGACCAGGCAATCCGCCGCACGCTCGCTGAACACCCCAAGGCGTTCACCAGCCCCCTGGTGGCCCTGACCTACAGTGACAACCCTGGCCTGCAGGGCCAGCTCGACCTGGCCATCATCAGCGAAGAGGCGCGCCTGCAGACTGCGCTCACCCGTCTGGTGGATGCCGGCGTCGGTGTCAAGTCGCGGGCAGCCCAGTCGGCCGACCTGTCTGATGCCCAGGCGCAGATGCTCGATCGTCAGCGCAGCGAGACCGACCAGTCGGCCACGGCCATCGCGCAGATGGCCGCGACCATTCAGGAGGTCACCCACAACGTACAAAGCACCGCCCATGCTGCAGGTGACGCCGACCAGCTGGCCCAGCACGGCAGCGAGCTGGCGCAGCAGAGCCTGAAGGCCATGGGCAGTATGAGCGAGGCGGTCAGCGACATCGGCCAGGCGGTCAATGCCCTGGCCGAGCAGACCCAGTCGATCGGCAGTGTGGTCGACGTGATCACCTCGATTGCCGAGCAGACCAACCTGCTGGCGCTCAACGCCGCGATCGAGGCGGCCCGGGCTGGCGAGCAGGGCAGGGGCTTTGCCGTGGTCGCCGACGAGGTGCGCTCGCTGGCCCGGCGCACGCGCGACTCCACCGACGAGATCCACCAGATCATCGCCTCGCTGCGTGCCGGCGCCGAGCGGGCGGTGAGCACCGCCAGCCGCGGCGAGCAGATTTCGCGGGATAGCGTGCACAGTGTCGAGGCGGTGCAGGCGGCGTTGGCCGGGATCGCCCAGGCGGTCAGCCGCATTACCGGCATGAGCCAGCAGATGGCCACGGCGTCGGAGCAGCAGAGCCATGTGGCCGAGGACATCAACCAGCAGATCGTGCGGATTGCCCAGCTGTGCGACCAGAGCGCAGGGCAGGCCAAGCAGGGTGCCGAGATCAGCCAGGACCTGGAGCGCATGGCCGAGTATCTGCACAGCCTGGCCGAACGTTTCAACCGCTAAATTTAGTCTTGCAAGCCCATTCGCGGGATTGCCCCGCGAATGGCCCGCAAAGCGGGCCCAAAATTCCGGCCTGTGGCAAAATCCGTCTGCCAACGGAGAACCCCATGCCCAGACCCCGCTGCGAACGCTGCCAGCGCCCGCTCGACCATTGCCTCTGCCCGCTGATTCCCAGCCTCGCCAGCCGCACCCGGGTGGTGTTGCTGCAGCACCCCAGTGAAACTGCGCACGCGCTGAACACCGCCCGCCTGGCCGCCCTGGGCCTGGTCAATGCCGAACTGCGGGTTGGCGAAGTGTTCGCTGATCTTGCCGAATTGTTGGCGACCCCAGGCTATCGGCCCGTGCTGCTGTTCCCAGGCGAGCAGGCGCAAGCGCTGACAGCCTACGGCGAAACGGACGACAGGCCGTTGATGTTGATCGTCCCCGACGGCACCTGGCGCAAGGCACGCAAGCTGCTGTACCTGAACCCGCTGCTGGAGGCGTTGCCCAGGGTGACGCTGGCGCAAGTGGCGCCTTCACGCTACCGCCTGCGCAAGGCGCCGGAGCCGGGGGCGGTGTCGACGATCGAGGCGGTGGTACAGGCATTGAATGTGCTGGAACCGCAGGGGAATTTCGGTGAATTGCTGCGGCCTTTCGAGGCTTTGATCGAGGGGCAGATCGAGGCCATGGGGGGGGCGACATTTGAACGCAATCACACAGGCCATTGAATGACCGGCGCGCTGGAATAGATAACTAACGCTTGTGGCTATGAGCGCGATGATGAAGTAGGTGTTTCCTCCAACAAGGATGCACCATGTTCACAATTGCCCCGGAATCGATAGACAACCTGATTGGCAACCGGCTGCCAGCCTGGATGAAGAACGCCCCAGCAGATCGTCTTAGTGCATTGCAGTTGGCAATGATGCAGCAAGATCGGCGGCAGGATCAGTTGAAGGCACGCTACGGCGCCGTGACCCCACTGGACGTCTTTGCCGAGATCTTGCTGATCAGCGCCTTGCAAGCGGTGACGGGAAAAGTCCATGACGTACGCAAGGGGCAGCTACATAGGGTATGGCGAAAACTCAATGCCCCTGTTACGCCCACACTGCCATTGCCATGGGAGCGCTCTGAATCCACTCGGTCGCTGCTGGCGTCGGCGTTGCACAACTTTGCAGTCAATGAAGTGGCTGAGGAGCTGTGGCTGCCTGAGTCGCGGTTGGACGATGGTTCGGGAGCAACGTTGCCATTGCGCCCCGGTGCCTATGCCGCACTGTGCCGGTCCCTGGATATCGGCGGGAAGTACCAGGCATACCTTGAAAGCCATTTCTTGCCGAGCAATGTGCTGGAGCGACAAGCCATCGACCAAATGCTGGAGCAGGTGCAGCAAAGCAATTTCGAAGTTGCCGTGCGGCTGGCGGCGCTCAAGTTCGAAATCGACGAACTGACCTTTCTGCAGCTGCTTCCATTGATCAGTGCCGAGCCCATCGTTCCGGTGTATTCCGTTGATATTCGTCCTTGCAAGCTGTACCTGCTTGGCAAGCAGATTGTCGGCGTGGTCGCACTTGAGATCCGCAGTGGCAGAAGTCGCAATGCGACACTGGAGGGCGTTGTCGCTTGGGTGCCCGATGACCCGCACGGTGAACTTGCGCGGTATCCCTCGTGGTCAGCTTTGTATGAAGAACTGGGCCTGCGCTTGCGCCAAAACGACTACGGGACGTTTTTCATGCGCTTCCTCAGCGAAGCAGACCGTCCAGCTTTCTTCGCTGTACTTGCAGGTCTTCAGTCCACTACGGCGATGAATGCGTTGCAGCTGGATGGAAGAAACCAGGCGATCACACTTTCGCTGTTCTCCCACATGCGTCAGGCACACATCGAAAAGATCATCGCCGATGCCCGGTTGCTTGCCGTGCCGACCGAAGTTGAGGATATGGCGACCCGCGAGGCGCGATTGCACAGTTATGCCAATGCAGGGCTCGACCTGTTGACGCTTGCCTCACTTTTCGTGCCTGGGCTTGGCGTGGTCATGCTGGGCATCGCTGCAGCCCAGCTGTTCGATGAAGTCTATGAGGGATACGAGGACTGGAAGTTGGGCGATCGGCAGTCTGCCTTGGGCCATCTGTTCGCCGTGGCCGGCATGCTGGGCGCAGGCGTAGTTTTCGCAGCCGGAGGCGCTGCCGTGAGCAGGCTCATCGAGCGGATACCTTTCGTCGACGCCTTGCTGCCTGTGCTGCCTGAGGATGGTCGACTACGCCTGTGTGACGGCAGCCTGCAAGGTTATCGAATTGCAGATGATCAAAGCCCGGTAGCCCAGGTGATGGGAGAGCTGGGGCAGCAACGCATCAAACTGCAGCAAGGGAGCTTTCTGGTAGAGCCGACCGGGACCGAGGGTGAATGGCGGATCCGTCATCCGCGTCGGGCGAACGCTCATGGTCCCTTGCTGCGCAACAACGGCAGTGGTGGTTGGTATCACGAATTCGAACAAGCCCACGTTTGGGACGACCAGCAGGTGATGCTCAGCCGACTCGGCAGCCTGCTGGCTGACGTGAGTGACATTGAAGCCACGGATATCCTGGGCACCACCGGTTTTGACAGGGATCGACTGAGACGCCTGCATGTCGAAGGCGCCAAGGCGCCGTCGCGGTTGCTCGATGCACTGGAGCGCCATCGCCTGCACGCCGCCGAGCCCATGCTGCGCGCAGAGGCATTCGAACAGCGTATCGCAGCCCGGCAAAAGCTCGGAACTGCCGCCGAGCAACTGCTGCGTCGTGATTTTCCCGACCTGACTGCACGCAGCGCCGAGATGATCGTGGAATCGGCCAGCGGTTTTCAGTATGAGCAGATGTTGAGAAAAGGGCGGGTGCCGTTGCCACTTGCCGAACAGGCTCGCTGGGCCTTGCGGGACAGCCGGCTGGATCGGGCATGCGCGGGGCTTTACCAGAAGTCCGCGGTGAACAGCGATTGCGAAACACTCATGGTGCGTCTAGTCGACCATCTGACTCCGTGGAGCGAGCAGGTCCGTATCGAGCTGCGCGAGCAGGCCGTTGATGGGCCATTGCTGGTGCGGCAAGGTGACGAACGGGCAAATGAAGTGCGACGGATTACACGTACAGAGGATGGGTACCAGGCTGTCGATGATAAGGGCCAGGGGTTGGCCGGCACCCTGCCTGGGGACAGTCTCGCGCAAGCGTTGTTGTGCCATATGGACGCGGTGCAGAAGCTGCAGCTGGGGAGTGTCGAACCGACCGCGCTACAGCTTACGGACGCTTGTATTCGTTGGCTCGGCAGCAATCGCGAACAGGCCGCCAAGCTGATCGGCATGGTGCCACCCTCGGCCGGCTTGCGCCCGCCGCTGCGCCTGGGCGACGGGCGCCTGGGTTACCCGCTGAGCGGGCGGCAGCTGGGTGCGCGTCATGGCGTGCGCCATGGAGTGCGCAACTTGTATCCGACATTGACTGATGCCCAGCTCGAAGACTTCATCAGTCAGTGGGTAAACAGCGGTAGGTCACCTTGGGAGCATCTGGCCGACCTGCAACAGCAACTGGCTTCGCTTCGCCAGGCCCTGGAGGACTGGTGCCGTGAAGCGGGAAGCGTGACACGACGCTACCGGCGACACCAGCTGGCCAAGCAATTGCGCCGCGTTTGGCGGCGCAAGCTGCAGGATGCGGACGGTGTTTTTGTGCTGACCGTCGACGGTGAGGCTGTTGGTGGCTTGCCCACCCTGCCGGAGAATGTGCGTTTCGATCATGTAAGGCGCTTGACACTTCGCGGGATGCAGCTCGATACCATCGACAGCGCCTTCATGCAGCGATTTTCTGGCTTGCGTCTTCTCGACCTGGGTCGTAATGCGCTGACGGCCATTCCCCCCGGTATCGAGCGGTTGACAGAACTGGCTGACCTCTGTCTGTCCGGCAACCGGATTGTAGTGGACGCTGCCAGTGAAGAGCGTCTGTCGGCGTTGTTGAAACTTCGCTGGCTCGATTTGAGTGACAACCCGATAGGCTCGGTGCCTGCGCTGCGAGGCGCCAGCAGTTTGCGTGCGATATCATTGCGCAATACCCGCCTGTCCGGGGTCCCCATCGCCCTGCTTGAGCATCCGACGCTGGAAGTCGTCGACGTGCGCGACAATCAGATCACCACGGTAAGCGAGCTCGTGCTGCAGCTGCACCATGCCCGGTTGGGACGCCTGGTCCTGCATGACAACCCGCTCACAGCAGATGCAGTGAGGCGTTTAAGTTCATTTACCCGTCAAGTATCGCGCCCGGCACATGCGGCGCTTGAAGCGTCGGCGCGCAATATCTGGCTGAGTGACCTGGCCCCGAGCGAGCTCGCACGCTGCTCGCAGGTCTGGCAGCGGCTGGTAGAGGACGAAAGCCAGAATGCTGCAGATTTTTTCCGCTTTCTGCATGATCTCGGTCGCTCTGAAGAGTTTCTCGCTCGGCCGCGGTATATGCGCCAGCGCGTGTGGGCTATCCTCGATAGTTGCGAACAGAACAGTGAGGTGCGCCAGGCGCTGTTCGAGCAGGTTGGGGGCGCACGCACGTGCGCGGATCAGCTGCTGTTCATCTTGAGTGAGCTGGAGATAAAGGTGCTGGTGGTGCGCGGCTCTGCCGGGCTGAGCGCTGAAAAGGCCGAAGCGCGAATGTTGCGTCTGGGGCGTTCGCTCTATCGGCTGGAGCAGGTGGATCGGATTGCCGCTGAACATGTTCGCGAGGTCCAGGCGTTCAATCCTACGGAAGCGGTGGATGAGGTTGAGGTTTACCTGGCCTACCGTATCGGGTTGGCAGAGCCGCTGGGGTTGCCGGCACAGCCTGCCTACATGCATTACCAGCATTTCAGTCAAGTGAATCGAGCCGACCTGCGAGATGCCAGGGCAATGGTGCTTGCCAGGGAAAACTCGCAGGTCCTGTGTGACTCGCTTGCCAGCAGGGACTTCTGGAAGGACTACCTGCGCACGGCCTATGCCGAGCGTTTCGAAGCATTCGATACGCCTTACCATGAACGGCTGTCGACCCTGGAAGAGCAGGCCGCGTCAGGTACAGATCAGCGCTATCTGGAGCAGGTCGATGCGTTGAGGGCCGAACGTGCCCTGGCTGAGCGACGCTTCATCCTGGAGTTGACTCGTCAGGCTCATACCCGTCACCTTGCTTGATCGCCGCTCGGAAACTCTACGTACAAACCTGGTCATCAGCGCTCGCGCAGTGCTTCAGTGCGGGCCTTGAGCACCGGTTTGAGCAGATAATCCAGCACACTCTTCTGCCCGGTGATGATATCCACCGTGGCCACCATCCCGGGGATGATCAGCAGCGGCTTGTTGTCCCCGCCCAGGTGGTTTTTCTCGGTCCGCACCTGGATCAGGTAGAACGCATTGCCTTTGTCGTCGGTGACGGTATCGGCGCTGATCAGCTCCAGCTTGGCCTTGAGTCCGCCGTAGATGGTGTAGTCATAGGCACTGAACTTGACCATGGCTGGTTGCCCCGGGTGCAGGAAGGCCACGTCTTGCGGGCGCACCTTGGCCTCGATCAGCAGGTTGTCCTCGATCGGCACGATCTCCACCAGGTCGCTGCCTGGCTGCACCACGCCGCCGATGGTGTTGACCTTGAGCAGCTTGACGATGCCGCGCACCGGCGAGACCACGGTGGTGCGGTTGACCCGGTCATCAATGGCAATGCTGGTGGCGGTGATCTTGGACAGCTCGGTACGCTTGTCATTGAGCTCCTTGGCCGCGTCCGAACGGAAACTGGCGTCGGACTCTTCGATCTTGCTCTTGATCTCGGCGATCGCCGCCTCGGCGCGTGGGATGGCCAGGCTGGTGGCATTGAGCTGGCCGCGGGCTTCCACGGTACGTTGCTTAAGGCGCAGGATCTCCACTGGGGAAATAGCGCCTTTGCTCACCAGCGGCGCCGACATGTCCGTCTCCTGCTGCAACAGCGCCACGGCCGAGCGATACTGATCGACCTTGGAGCGGAACTCGGCCAGCTCCTGGTTCTTCTGCCGAAGCTGTTCGTTTAGGGTTTGTTTTTCACTCGCCAGGCGCCGTTGCCGCGAGCCGTACAGGGCGATCTCGTCGTCGGCAACCTGGGGCGCCTTGGCGCGCACTTCATCCGAGAGCACGAACGGGCGGCCTTCGGCTTCCGCCGACAGGCGCTCGACCTGGGCGGTCAGGGCATAACGGTCAGCCTCGCTTTCGCCTTTGTTGGACTTGAACCGGGTGTCGTCCAGGCGTAACAGGGTGGCGCCTTTCTCGACCATCTGGCCCTCGCGCACGAAGATCTCGGTGACGATACCGCCTTCGAGGTTCTGCACCACCTGTACCTTGCTCGACGGGATCGCCTTGCCTTCGCCGACCGTCACTTCGTCGAGCACCGCCAGGCTGGCCCAGACCAGCGCCACCAGCAACAGCGCGGCGGCCAGCCACACGGTCAGGCGCGACAGGCGTGGCGAGTCCTGCAGGGTGGCACCGGCCAGTTCCGGCATGTAGTCGCGCTCGGCCCGTTTGTCGGCGCCATGGCTGCTGCGTACGCTTTGCATGAGAGGCATGTTGAGCTCCTACAGGGCCGAGCCGATACGGCCCTTGCGCAGGGCGTCGACAACCGAATCCTTCGGCCCGTCGGCGACGATCTTGCCGTTGTCGAGCACCACCAGCCGGTCGACGAGGCTGAGCATCGAGGTGCGGTGGGTGACCAGCAGCACGGTCTTGCCTGGCACCCAACTCAGCAGGCGCTGGCGCAGTTGCTCTTCGCTACTGTTGTCCATGTGGCTGGTGGGTTCGTCGAGTATCAGGATCGGCGGCTCCAGCAGCAGTGCACGGGCCAAAAGCACCGCCTGACGCTGGCCGCCGGAGAGCAGCTGGCCGCGCTCGCCCACCGGGCGGTCGAAACCGTTCGGGTGTTGCCGGGCCAGCTCGCTGACGCCGGTCAGTTCGGCCACTTCTAGCATGCGCGCATCGCTGATGTGGCGCGCGCCGAGGGTCAGGTTGTCGCGCAGGCTGCCGGCCAGCAGCGGCAGGTCGTGGGCCACGTAGCCGATCTGGCTGCGCAGGTCGGCGATGTCCAGCTGGCGCAGATCGAGGTTGTCCAGCAGCACCTGGCCTTCGTCAGGGTGATGAAAGCCCATCAGCTGGCGCCCGAGGGTGCTCTTGCCCGAGCCGCTGCGGCCGATGATGCCGATGCGCTCGCCGGGGGTGATGGTCAGGTTCACATCATGCAGTGCCGGGCTCACTTGCCCTGGATAACGGAACGTGATGTGGCTCAGCGTCAGGCCACCCTTGAGCGTGGTGTGCTCCAGGGCCTGCTGGTCCAGCTGACGTTCCTGAGGCAGGGCCATCAGCGCATCGGTGCTGCGCATGGTCAGCTGTGCCTGCTGGTATCGGGTGATCAGCCCGGCGATCTGGCCGAGGGGGGCTAGCACCCGGCTGCCAAGCATGTAGCTGGCGACCAGGGCGCCGACGCTGAGGTTGCCGGCGATGATGCTGTACACCCCGGCAACGATGGTCGCCATGCCGCAGAACTGCTGGATGAACAGCGTGCCGTTGCTGGCCAGCGACGACAGGTTGCGGGCATGGGCGTCGAGGCGGGCGATGGCGGCGTTGGTGTGCTCCCACTGGTACTGGCGTTCGCTTTCGGCGCCGCAGGCCTTGAGGGTTTCCAGGCCGCCCAGGGTTTCGATCAGCAGGGCCTGGCGCACGGCACCGAGGCTCAGGCTTTTCTGCACGGTGTCGCGCAGGCGGGCCTGGATGATCAGGGCAAAGCCCACTGCCAGCGGGAAGGCGATCAGCGGGATCAGTACCAGCCAGCCACCGAGCAGGCCGATCACCAGCAGCATCAGGGCCACGAAGGGCAGGTCGATGATGCTGGTCAGGGTAACGGCGGTGAGAAATTCACGCAGGCCCTGGAAGTCATGGATGCTCTGGGCGAAACCACCGATGGTGGCGGGCTTGGCCTTCATGGCCATGCCGGTGATGCGCTCGAACAGGGTGGCGGAGAGGATCAGGTCGGTTTTCTTGCCGGCCTGGTCCAGCAGGTGGGCGCGGACCATGCGCAGCACCAGCTCGAAGGCGGTGCCTAAGAAAAGGCCGGCGACCAGCACCCACAAGGTCGACAGCGCCTGGTTGGGCACCACGCGGTCGTAGGTCTGCATGACGAACAGCGGCACCATCAGGCCGAGCAGGTTGATCAGCAGGCTGGCCAGCAGGGCGTCGCCGTACAGCCAGCGGGAATGGCGCAGGGTGTCGCGGAACCAGGCGTTGACCCGCGGCAGCAGCGGAGCACGCACGTCTTCCAGGGTATGGCGTGGGCGGGCGAACAGGGCGTTGCCGCTATAGGCCTGTTGCAATGCTTCACGTTCGACCCATTGCTCGCCACCTTCAGCTTCGCAGGGCAGGATCAGCGCACGGCCGTCATCGCCCCAGCGTTGCAACACCGCGCTGCGGCCATTGTCGAGCAACAGCAGCACGGGCAGGTTGAGCGCCGAGATGTCATCAAGCGCTCGTTCCAGCACCCGCGCTTGCAGGCCGGCTCGCGCCGCAGCGCGCGGCAGCAAGCCTACGCCCAGGCGCTGCTGGGCCAGGGGCAGGCCGCTACACAGGCTGGCACGGCTGGCAGGGCGACCGTGCAGCCGGCACAGGATCAGCAGGCCATCGAGCAGTGGGTCATCGACATCCGGACGCGGTTGCGCGCTTTGCATACTGGTCACGATGGCCTACTCCCGCCAGGGTGGATGGGTTGCTGTGCAGGCGATCCGTGCCAGTGCGTGCGACGCTTAGCGCATCTCGGGCAATCTGGCTTCGGTCCGTACCTCGTTGTTGGCGATAGCCTCCGGGGGTAGTGAAATACGTTGCTTGCTCAACAGTTCACCCATGGTCGCCAGTACCCGGTACATGGAAAACTCTTCGGTGTAGCGCACTTCGGTGTAGCGGCGGTTGGCGTTGTACAGCTCGTTTTCACTGTCGAGCACGTCGAGCAGGGTGCGCTGGCCCAGGCCGAACTGGTCCTGGTAGGCCGCGCGCACGCGCTGGGTGGTCTCGGCGTACTCACGTGCGGTCGGGGTCTGCTTGCGGGCGTTGTTCATGGCGTTCCAGGACAGGCTGAGGTTTTCGGTCAGCTCGCGCAGGGCATTGTTGCGGATGTCCAGGGCCTGGTTGATCTTGTGCGCATCGGATTGCAGCCGAGCCTTGTCACTGCCGCCACGGAACAGGTTGTAACTGAGCTCGACGCCGGCCTGCCAGTCGTTGTTGCTGTGGCCTTGCTCGCCACCGATATTGTTGTTGGCACCTGTGGCCAGCACCGCGTCCAGGCGCGGGTAGAACGGCGACTTGGCCACTTCGTACTGCTGTTCTGCGGCATTGACGTCGGCCTGGGCCGATTTGAGGTAAGGGTTGTTCTGGCGCATGCCTTCGCGTGCCTGGTCGAGGGTGCCGGGTATTTCCACCTTGATCGACTGTGGCCCTTCCAGCTCGTCAGGCACGCGGCCGACCACGCTGTAGAAGTTGGCTTCGGCATCGGCGAGGTCGACTTCGGCGGTATCCAGGTTGTTTTCTGCCAGGGCGCGACGGGCGCGGGACTGGTCGAGGTCGGCGGTGCTGCCTACGCCGCGCTCGCTGCGCAGGCCGATCTGGTCGTTGACGCGCAAGTGCGCTTGCAGGTTGTTCTTGGCCAGGTCCACCAGCTCTCGACGCTTGAGCACCTCCAGGTACACCTCGACCGTGCGCAAGGCGACGTCCTGGGCGATGGCCTGGGTGTAATAGGCGCGCGAGGTCGCCACTGCCTCGGTGCGGCCCACCTCGTTGGCGGTGTTGAAGCCGTCGAAGATCATCTGCCGCAGGCGCAGTTCCGACTGTGTGTAGTTCAGGGTTTCCTTGTTGTGGTTGGTCGTGCCGTCCGGGTTGAGGCCGCGGGTATTGAGGTTGTCCGAACGCTGGCGCCCGTAACCGGCGACGAGGTCCACGGTCGGGTAGTAGCCACCACGGGCGAATTTCACATCCTCGTCGGCGGAAAGCTTGCTGTTGCGATTCGAGCTGATCTGCGGGTGGTAATCCACGGCACTCTGGATAGCTTCGTTGAGGGACATCGCCTCGACGTTGGTGCATGCCATGGCTACCAGCATTGCGCTGGCGAGGGGTGTTAGAACGCGCATGGGGGTACTTCTCCCTGGGTCACAAAAAATTCCTGCTTTCGCCAATAAAATGACGATATTTATAGTTCAAATCGTTTCACGTTTGTAACAACAGAGCTAAGAACATTTAACGCGCGAGCTAAGAATATTTTTTCATAACGCATATGCGAAAAAAAACTTATGCGGTCTATGCAAAGCAAGACATTGTTTCATCCAAGTGAATTTGCGAGCCGCTGCAAGGCGCGGCTTACAGGCACTTCAGGAAATTCCAGATTTTTTACAGCTAAGGACACGGATCGGATAGGTGAAAGCAGTATTTGGCGACAAAAAATTGGCATGTATTGATGGCCAACTTACATTACTACTATCGCCAAAGTAGTGCCTGAGAGAACGATTCTCACCGTTGAGATTTTTCGGACTCCTTGCTCACACCTGCCTGCGCAATGTCATTGGCTGATATAGCCGATCAGTTAGGGGAGGCGTGCGCTCATGGCTAAGTTAGTCGGTGTGGTCAGCAAGGTGATTGGTCAGGTTTTCGCAGTTGCCAGCGATGGTAGTCGGCGACCCTTGATCGAAGGTGACCGCCTGTTCGCTGGCGAGCAACTGGAAACGGGGGCTGCGGGGGCCGTGGCGGTGCACCTGCAGAACGGTGCCGAATTGACCCTGGGCCGTGACAGCAGCCTGGAAATGACCCCGGACCTGCTCGCCAACCGGGCACCTCATGTGCAGGGCCACGACGTTGCACCGAGCGATGCGCAACTGAGTGATGTGGAGCGCATCCAGCAGGCGATTGCGGCTGGCGACGACCCCACCCAAAGCGCCGAGGCAACCGCTGCCGGGCCAGGCAACGGTAATGCTTCGGGGGCTCTGGGGGGTGGCCACAGTTTCGTCATGCTGAGTGAAGTCGGCGCCCGTGTCGATCCGGTGGTGGGCTTCCCGACGGCAGGCTTCAATGGCTTTCCCGAGCTTGCCAACCGCGAAGTGGGCGGTCTCGACCCCAGCAATGGTAGTTCGCTCAACGGTCGGCCGGTTGGCGGCGACGATGGCGGCACGGGGCCTACGGAGCCGTCCATCCCGACGGTAGACGAAAACCATCCGGTCACGCTGCTGGGCCTTGATATCACACCCGGTGAGCTGAGCCTGAACGAGGCGAACCTGCCGCTGGGCTCTGCCAGTGATGCAGCGGCCTTGACCCAGCACGGCAGCTTTACCGTGGTGGCTCAGGATGGCGTGTTCAACCTCAGTGTTGGTGGCATCAATGTGGTCACGGGTGGCGTGGTGACCGGCGTTGGCCAGTCGATCACCACCGGGCTGGGCAACATCCTGACGATTACCGGCTACAACCCGAGCACTGGCGTGGTGAATTACAGCTACACGCTGACTGCAACCGGGCAACATATCGAGGACGACGGGGCCAAGTCGCTGACCGAGCACTTGCCGGTTCTGGTGAGTGACAGTGACGGCGATGTCGCCCAAGGTTCGCTGGACGTGATCATTCACGATGATGCGCCGCAGGCTTTCAACGATGGCAACGGGGTCACGGCGACCGAGCAGCATGTCGAACTGACTGGCAACGTGCTGACCAACGACGTGCAAGGCGCCGACCGCGTGGCTGGCGGCCCAGTGATTGCCGCCACTTATACCGGCACCTACGGCACGCTGGTGCTGGCCGCAGACGGCTCCTACACCTACACACTCAACCCCAACGCCCCGGACTTCAAGAACCTGGGCGGTGGCGGCAATGGCGTGGAGAACTTCACCTACACGATCAAGGACGCTGACGGCGACACCAGCACGGCGACGTTGACGCTGAACATCAGCAACCTCAACAACCCGGTCACTCTCGACGGCCTGGCCGTGCAGAACGGCGAACTGACGGTTTACGAGAAGCACCTGAGCGACGGCACCGCGCCAGACGCGAGTGCACTGACCCAGCAAGGTACCTTCAAGGTGACGGCGGCTGACGGCCTGCAAAGCCTGACCGTGGGCGGTATCGCCGTGGTCACAGGTGGCGTGGCTGCCGGCTTCCCGCAATCGGTGATGACGCCGGAAGGCAACACCCTGACCATCACCGGCTACAACCCGAGCACTGGTGTGGTGAGCTACAGCTACACCCTGACTGGCAACGAAAGCCACCCGGACGGCGCTGGTACCAACAGCATCAGCGAGCACTTCGACGTGGTCGCCAAGGATGTAGATGGCAGCACCGCCACCGGCAGCCTGGACGTGAACATTGTCGATGACGTACCGCAGGCGGCGGCGGATACCACCAGCGTGGTGGAAGGCGGGACAGCCACGGGCAACGTGCTGTGGAACGACAAGCTGGGGGCGGACCAGGCGGGCACGAGCAATGTCGTGGTCGGCGCACGCGCCGGCTCCGATACGTCGACATCGGCCATCGGCAATCTCAACACCGCGATCGTTGGCCAGTACGGCACCTTGACCATCGATGCGGCGGGTAATGCGGTCTATCACGCCAACCCGAATGCGGTGCTGCCACAAGGCGCCAGCGACGTTTTCGTCTATACCATTCGCGACACTGACGGTGACGAGAGCACCACGACCATCACGATCAATGTGCAGGACTGCTCGCTCGTTGCCGGCCCCGTTGGCGGGGTAACGGTCCACGAGAGCGCCCTGGATACGCATCAGGACGGCAACGACCTGGCCGCCGGCAGCGTCACTGGCAGCGACCCGGACTCGACCCGCGAAACCGCGTCCGGCAGCCTGGCGGGCACGGCCAGCGGCGGTGTCGGTGCGTTGACCTACAGCCTGTTGGGCAATGCCACTGGCCAGTACGGCCAGCTTCACCTGAACGCCGACGGTACCTACACCTACACCCTGACTTCGCCGGCCAATTCACCCACCCACGCCAATGACGGCCCCAACACCGTTACCGAAACGTTCACCTACCAGGTGAAAGATTCGGTCGGCAACTCGACCACCAGCACCATTGTCATCACCATCGTCGACGACGTGCCGCAAGCCCACAGCGATTTTACGAGTGTGTACAAGGGCGACGTAGTGCGCGGCAATGTGATGTACAACGATGTGGTCGGGGCCGACGTGCGCAGCGATGGCAACTACGTGGTCGGCGTGCGCGCCGGTAGCGACACTTCTACGTCGGCCATCGGCCAGCTGAACACCCAGGTGAACGGCCAATACGGCTACCTGACCATCGACGAGAAGGGCAACGCGGTCTACCACTCCAACCCGGACGTGGTGTCGCCGCGAGATGCCGTCGACACCTTCGTCTACACCATCCGCGATGCCGACGGTGACGAAAGCACCACGACGATCACCATCAACGTCCACAACTCGCTGATGGCTTGTGCGGACCGCGATGTCACGGTGTACGAAAACGCTCTGGACCTGCACAAGGATGGCAATGACTTGGCCGCCGGCAGCGTCACTGGCAGCGACCCGGATTCGACCCGCGAAACCGCCAGCGGCACCTTGGTCGGCTCTGCCAGCGGGGGTGTCGGTGCGTTGACCTACAGCCTGTTGAGCGATGCCACGGGCCAGTACGGCCAGCTTCACCTGAACGCCGACGGCACCTACACCTACACCCTGACTTCGCCGGCCAATTCACCCACCCACGCCAATGACGGCCCCAACACCGTCACTGAAACCTTCACTTACCAGGTGAAAGACTCGGTCGGCAACTCGACCACCAGCACCATCGTCATCACCATCGTCGACGACGTACCGCAAGCCCACAGCGATTACACCAGCGTGTACAAGGGCGAGGAGGTACGCGGCAATGTGCTGTACAACGATGTGGTCGGTGCCGACGTGCGCGGCGATGGCAACTACGTGGTCGGCGTGCGCGCCGGTAGCGACACTTCTACGTCGGCCATCGGCCAGCTGAACACCCAGGTAAACGGCCAATACGGCTACCTGACCATCGACGAGAAGGGCAACGCGGTCTACCACTCCAACCCGGACGTGGTGTCGCCGCGAGATGCCGTCGACACCTTTGTCTACACCATCCGCGATGCCGACGGTGACGAAAGCACCACGACGATCACCATCAACGTCCACAACTCGCTGATGGCTTGTGCGGACCGCGATGTCACGGTGTACGAAAACGCTCTGGACCTGCACAAGGATGGCAATGACCTGGCCGCCGGCAGCGTTACTGGCAGCGACCCGGATTCGACCCGCGAAACCGCCAGCGGCACCTTGGTCGGCTCTGCCAGCGGCGGTGTCGGTGCGTTGACCTACAGCCTGTTGAGCGATGCCACGGGCCAGTACGGCCAGCTTCACCTGAACGCCGACGGCACCTACACCTACACCCTGACTTCGCCGGCCAATTCACCCGCCCACGCCAATGACGGCCCCAACACCGTCACTGAAACCTTCACTTACCAGGTGAAAGACTCGGTCGGCAACTCGACCACCAGCACCATCGTCATCACCATCGTCGACGACGTACCGCAAGCCCACAGCGATTACACCAGCGTGTACAAGGGCGACGAGGTGCGCGGCAATGTGCTGTACAACGATGTGGTCGGTGCCGACGTGCGCAGCGATGGCAACTACGTGGTCGGCGTGCGCGCCGGCAGCGATACCAGTACCTCGGCCATCGGTCAGCTGAACACCCAGGTGAACGGCCAGTACGGCTACCTGACCATCGACGAGAAGGGCAATGCGGTCTACCACTCCAACCCGGATGTGGTGTCGCCGCGAGATGCCGTCGACACCTTCGTCTACACCATCCGCGATGCCGACGGTGACGAAAGCACCACCACGATCACCATCAACGTGCATGACCCGCGCATCGAAGTGTGCATGGACGGCGAAGCCACGGTGTTCGAGAAAGCCCTGGACTTGAACAAGGATGGCAGCGATCTGGCCGCCGGTACGGTCACCGGCAGCGATCCGACATCGCCCCTGGAAACCGCCTCTGGCAGCCTGGCCGGTTTGGCCAGTGGTGGCATCGGCGCATTGTCCTACAGCCTGGTCAGCAATGCCGTTGGCCAATACGGCCAGATTCACCTGAATGCCGACGGCAGCTACACCTATACCCTGACCTCACCGGCAAACTCACCGACCCATGCCAACGATGGCGCCAACACCGTCACTGAATCCTTTACCTATCAGGTTCAGGACGCCTACGGCCATTCGGCCACCAGTACCATTGTCATCAGCATTGTCGACGACGTGCCCCAGGCCCATTGCGATTTTGTCAGCGTCTACAAGGGCGACGAGGTGCGCGGCAATGTGATGTACAACGATCTGGTCGGTGCCGACGTGCGCGGCGATGGCAACTACGTGGTCGGCGTGCGTGCCGGCAGCGACACATCCACTTCGGCCATCGGCCAGCTGAACAGCCAGGTGAACGGCCAGTACGGCTACCTGACCATCGACGAGAAGGGCAATGCGGTCTACCACTCCAACCCTGACGTGGAGTCGCCGAGGGATGCCGTCGACCGCTTCGTCTACACCATCCGCGATGCCGATGGCGACGAAAGCACCACGACCCTGACCATCAACGTGCACGACGCAAGGCTCATGGCCTGCGAGGACCGCGATGTTACGGTGTACGAAAAAGCCCTGGACCTGCACAAGGATGGCAACGACCTGGCGGCAGGCAGCGCCATCGGCAGCGACCCAAGCTCGACCGGCGAAACGGCGTCCGGCTCGCTGGTGGGTTCGGTGTCCGGTGGTGTAGGGGCAATTACCTACAGCCTGGTGGGCAACGCGGTCGGCCAGTATGGGCAGATCAGCGTCAACCCTGACGGCAGCTATACCTACACGCTGACCTCGCCCGCCAATACACCGGGTGCCGACTCTACGGTCGAATACTTCACTTACAAGGCCACCGATTCCCTGGGTCACAGCATCACCAGCAACATTGCCATCACCATCGTCGACGATGTGCCCAACGCGGTTTGCGCCGAGCGCAGCATCACCCCGGGCCAGGTGGATTCCAACATCCTGCTGGTGGTCGATGTGTCCAGCAGTATGGCGTCGGCATCCGGCATCCCGGGCCTGACCCGCCTGGAAGCGGCCAAGCAGGCCATCGCTGCACTGCTCGACAAGTACGACGATATGGGCGACATCAAGGTGCAGATCGTCACCTTCGGCACCGGTGCAGAAATCAAGTCGGCCGAATGGGTCAGCATCGACGTCGCCAAGTCGATCGTCAACGGCCTGCACGCTGGCGGCACCACCCACTACGACAGCGCCGCCACCACTGCCCAGACGGCTTTTGCCCAGAACGGCAAGCTGGACGGCGCGCAGAATGTCAGTTACTTCTTCTCCGATGGCGAGCCCAGCTCCGGCCACGCCATTACCCCTGCCCGTGAAACCACCTGGGAAGCCTTCCTCGACAGCAATGGCATCAAGGCCTATGCCATTGGCCTGGGCAAGGATATCAATGCGGGCAACCTCAACCCGTTGGCCTACGACGGCACCAGCCATACCGACACCAACGCGGTAATCGTCACCGACTTCAACCAGCTCCATGGTGTGCTGTCAGGCACTGTGCAGGGTTCGCCGATTACCGGCAGCCTGCTCAGCGATGGCACCTTTGGTGCCGATGGCGGTTTCATCAAGGCACTGCTGGTGGACGGCACCACCTACACTTACGACCCGAAAGCCAACGCCGGGCAGGGCGGATACCTGGCTAGCGGTGTCGCAGACAACGCCAGCTTCGACACCACGGGCAATACGCTCACCATCAAGACCAGCCTGGGTGGCAACCTGCTGGTGAACATGGACAGCGGCGAGTTCACCTACACGCCGCCCAAGGGCGCTGACTACTTGCAGTCCGAACGCTTCGGCTTCATGGTCAGTGACAACGACGGCGATACCAGCAGCGCCGACTTGCTGGTGCTGATCAATGGCAATCATGCGCCGATGGCAGGCGCGGACCATGTGATTACCAATATCACCGGTGCCAGTATTACCGTGCCGTCCGAAGCGCTGCTGGCCAACGACAGCGACGCCGACAACGACCGTCTGAGTGCGGCGCCGATCACCGTCGACACAAACTTCGCCAGCAAGGGGGCAGGTTTCACCCTCGGCAACAGCGTTGCGAGCATCTCTTTCGATGGCCATGGCAATACGCTCGACAACCAGTTCAAAGCCCTGGAACGCAGCGCCTTCACCACAGCGGCCGGCAGCATGACCGCAGCGCTGGTGGTACTCGGCTACCTCGGCAACATCAGCAGCAGCAACGCCAACAGCGAGGATGTGATCACCGTCAGTCTGCGCAAGGGCGAGACCCTGCAACTGGACCATGATCGCCCAGACGGCAACGTGGGCCTGGAGTGGAAGGATGCCAACGGCAGCTACCAGCCCATTGCCGATGGCGGCAGCTTCACCGCCAGCCATGATGGCGTGTACAGCATCCATGTGGTCAACCAGATCAACCCGTCGGACCACAGCAAGGCTGCCGAGAGCTACAAGCTGAGCCTGGTGGTCGATTACAGCAACGCCGTGAACGAAGTGCATCAGGCCAGCTACACGGTCACCGATGGTCATGGCGGCAGTGCGGCCGGTGCGGTGGATATCACCTACCAGGCCGGGACTACCCTGGACGGCACGGCAAGCAATGATGTGTTGATGGCAAGCAACGCCGACACCATTCTCAATGGTGGTGACGGCCATGATGTGCTGGTGGGTGGTGCAGGCAACGATCAACTATACGGCGGCAATGGCGATGACCTGCTGATCGGAGGCGCCGGCAACGATCTGCTCGACGGCGGGGCCGGCAATGACACCGCCAGCTATGCCTCGGCCACCAGCGCGGTCACCGTAGACCTCAGCCTGGGCGGCCCGCAGAATACCCACGGCGCCGGCATCGACACCCTGGTCAGCATCGAGAACCTGATCGGCTCCGACTACAACGACACCTTGATCGGCAATGCCGGTGACAACGTGCTCAATGGCGGCCTGGGCAACGACGTGCTGAAGGGTGGTGACGGCAACGACACCCTCATCGGCGGGCCGGGCGATGACATCATGACCGGCGGCAATGGCAACGACACCTTCGTCTGGCAGAAGGGCGACACCGGGCATGACACTGTCACCGACTTCACTCCGGGCAGCGATCACCTGGACCTGTCGCAGCTGCTGCAGGGCGAGAATGCCACGGCGGCTTCGCTGGATGACTACCTGCACTTCAAGGTCAGCGGGACTGGCAGCAATGTGGTCTCGACCATCGAGGTCAGCAGCGTGGCGGGCGCGGCGCCGACCCAGACCATCGACCTGGCGGGCGTCGACCTGGCTCAGCATTACGGGGTGACTGCGGGGGCGGGCGGGGTGATTTCGGCGGGGCATGATACGGCGACCATCATCAACGGGATGATCAATGACCATTCGTTGAAGGTGGATACGGTGTAAGCAGGTCCGTCCTCTTCGCGGGGCAAGCCTGTAGGAGCGGGCTTGTCCCGCGAAGAGGACGGCACAGGCGACAGCAGGGCTCAGTTGGGCCGGCGCAAGGTCTTCTGCTTGAGGATGTAGGCAGTCACCAGCACTGCACTGGTGAGCATGAAAGTCCTGGCCCAGAACAACGGCACCAGGTAGCAGGACAAGCCGATGCTCGCCCACATCAGCCCGATGGCGTAGACCTTGCCCTTAAGCGGAATGCCTTCGCCACTGAGGTAGTCGCGGATCCACGGCCCAAGCCTGGGATGGTTGACCAGCCAACCGTGAAAGCGCGGTGAGCTGCGGGCGAAGCAGGCTGCCGCCAGCAGCAGGAACGGGGTGGTGGGCAACACTGGCAGGAAGATCCCCAGCACCCCCAGCGCAACACTGAGCCAGCCGATGGCCAGCAGCAGGTAGCGCACGGCCGACTCAGTGGTGGCGTGGCTTGAGCAGCGCCGGTTTCTCGTCTGGAGCGTGCAGCAGCAGGAACAGCGCGCTCAGCGCTTCCGGGATCTGCACGATCATGTCGTCCTGCAGGTTGGCGTTGCTGGCGATGTCGGCGAATTCAGGCTGTTCGTCGAACAGGCCGGAACCGACCATGATCGGCAGCAGCATCTCGCTGACTTCTTCCTCGGCGTTCTCGAACCAGGCCTCTTCACGCAGGAACACCCCCTCCATGAAGCCGATGCACCAGCCGCGCAGGTCGGAATCGTCCGGCTCGTCGGTCAGGTCCAGGTCGCATGGCAGGTCGAATTCCTCGTCGCTGGCCAACTGGCGGGCGATGTGGCCTTTGAGGGCCACCAGCGTCGCTTCGATTTCGGTGCGCTGGGCATCGCTGGCGTAATGGGGTTCTTCGGCGAACAGCGCGTCGATCCATTCACGCTCGGGGACGTCCTCGGAGCAGATCGACAGCGCGGTCAGGTAGCCGTGTGCGGCGACGTAGTCCAGCGCTTCTTCGTGCAGCTCGTCGGCGTCGAGGAAGGCTTGCAGGCGGGTCAGTTGCTCGGCGAAGGACATTACAGGGCTACCTTGGGGAATAAACGATAGTGAATTCTAGCACCTTGCGGCGACGCCGGGGCAAAGGGAACGTCTGTCACCGGGCATCCTGTGCGGGCCGTCACTACGGTATACTCCGCCGTTTTTCATCCAGGGGCGGGATTTCCCGACCTTCTGGCAAAAGCCGCTTACGCTTTTGGCGTGTGCGGGGCGGGTTTTTCGTCCAGCCTGTGTCCAGGATGGTACGGCGATTTGTGGAGTTGCACATGCTCGAACAGGCTCAGCGCGTTCTCAAGGATATCTTCGGTTACGACAGTTTCCGTGGGCGCCAGGCAGCGATCATCGAATGCGTGGCCAACGGCGGCGATGCCTTGGTGCTGATGCCTACCGGTGGCGGCAAGTCCCTGTGCTTCCAGGTGCCTGGCTTGTTGCGCCCGGGCCTGACGGTGGTGGTGTCGCCGCTGATCGCGCTGATGGACGACCAGGTCGCCACTCTCGACGAACTCGGCGTGGCCGCAGCGGCGCTGAATTCCACCCTGAGCCCGGAGCAGCAGCGTGACCTGGCCGGGCGCCTGCGCCGGGGCGAGGTGAAGATGCTCTATCTGGCGCCTGAGCGCCTGGTGCAGCCGCGCATGCTGGACTTCCTGCGTGACCTCGACATCTCGCTGTTCGCCATCGACGAAGCCCACTGTGTCTCGCAATGGGGCCATGACTTCCGCCCCGAGTACCTGCAGCTCGGTCAGCTGGCCGAATTGTTCCCCCATGTGCCGCGGATCGCCCTGACTGCCACCGCCGACATGCGTACCCGCGAGGAGATCGTCCAGCGCCTGCACCTGCAGGGTGCCGAGCGCTTCCTGTCGAGTTTCGACCGGCCGAACATCTTCTACCGCATCGTGCCCAAGGAGGCGCCACGCAAGCAGCTGATGGCCTTCCTCGGCGAGCGCCGTGGCAACGCCGGCATCGTGTACTGCCTGTCGCGCAAGAAGGTCGATGAAACCGCTGCGTTCCTCTGCGAGCAAGGTTTCCCGGCCTTGCCGTACCACGCCGGCCTGGCCGCCGAGACCCGCGCCGCCAACCAGCACCGCTTCCTCAACGAGGAAGGGCTGATCATGGTCGCCACCATTGCCTTCGGCATGGGCATCGACAAGCCCAACGTGCGCTTCGTTGCCCACCTCGACCTGCCCAAGTCGCTCGAGGCTTACTACCAGGAAACCGGTCGTGCCGGCCGTGACGGCCTGCCGTCGGATGCCTGGATGGCCTACGGCCTGCAGGACATGGTGATGCTCAAGCAGATGCTGCAGAACTCTGAAGGTGACGAGCGCCACAAACGCATCGAGCAGCACAAGCTCGACGCCATGCTGGCCCTGTGCGAAGAAACCCGCTGCCGTCGCCAATCGCTGCTGGCCTATTTCGACGAAACCCTCGAACAGCCGTGCGGCCACTGCGACAACTGCGTCGACCAGGTCCAGACCTGGGACGCCACCGAGCCGGCCCGCCAGGCCTTGTCGGCGGTGTTCCGCACCGGCCAGCGCTACGGCGTTGGCCACTTGGTCGACGTGCTGCTGGGCAAGGACACCGAGAAGGTGCGCAACTTCGGGCACGAGAAACTTTCGGTATTCGGCGTCGGTAAGGGCCTGGCCGAGGCCGAGTGGCGTTCGCTATTCCGCCAGCTGGTGGCGCGCGGCCTGGTCGACATCGACCTGGAAGGCTACGGTGGCTTGCGCCTGTCCGACAGCTGCCGGCCGCTGCTGCGCGGCGAGGTGAACCTGCAGCTGCGCCGCGACCTCAAGCCTCAAACCGTGGCCAAGACGTCTTCCAGCGGCGGCAGCCCGGCCAGCCAGCTGGTACGGGCCGAGGAGCGCGAGCTGTGGGAGGCGTTGCGCACCCTGCGGCGCAAGTTGGCCGAAGAGCACAGCGTGCCGCCCTACGTCATCTTCCCCGATTCCACACTGCTGGAAATGCTCCGCAGCCAGCCGACCAGCCTCAGCGACATGGCCCAGGTCAGCGGTGTGGGTGCACGCAAGCTGGAGCGCTATGGCCAGGCTTTCCTCGAAGTGCTCAATGGCGCCGGTGGCACCGAGGAGGCGCCAAAAGTGGTGCTCGACCTGCGCCACGAGCTGGTCAGCCTGGCTCGCGCCGGCATGACTCCGGCCCAGATCGCCGGGCAGCTCAACTGCAGCGAGAAGAACGTCTACAGCCTTCTGGCCGAGGCCTTGGGCCGTCAGGAACTGAGCCTGGAGCAGGCGCTGGACCTGCCGGAAGACCTGATGATGGAAGTGCAGGATGCCTTCCTCGATGGCGAGGGCGAGTTGCCGCCGGTGTCGGCGATTGCCCCGCTGTTCGGCGCACGGGTGCCGGAAGGCGTGCTGTACTGCGTGCGTGCGGCGCTGGCGGCAGAGTTCGAACTCTGATGGGCGGCATTTCCGTCAACTGCTGATGTTTGTCATCCTTTTTGACGATTATCGGACGTTTCCGGGGCGGGCAGCCTTGCCTGATGCCCCGGAGCATGGTTAGCTGACTAATAATTAGTTCTAGTCTATGAGTTGCTTATGCCCCTGACCGACAACCAACACCGCTTCGGCATGCAGCTGGCACAGATGTCCCGCGGCTGGCGCGCCGAGCTGGATCGCCGCCTGGCCGGGCTCAACCTGTCCCAGGCGCGCTGGCTGGTGTTGTTGCACCTGGCCCGTTTCGAAGAGGCGCCCACCCAGCGCGAGCTGGCGCAGAGCGTGGGTGTTGAAGGCCCGACCCTGGCGCGGCTGCTCGACAGCCTGGAAAGCCAGGGGTTGGTGCGTCGCCAGGCAGTACTGGAAGACCGGCGGGCGAAGAAGATCCTGCTGTGCCCACCGGCCAAGCCGCTGATCGAGCAGATCGAGACTATTGCCAATGCCCTGCGCCTCGAACTGTTCACGGGTGTGGACGAGGCGGATCTGGAAGTGTGCATGCGGGTACATGCCAAAATCCTCGCCAACCTCGAGAAGTCCTGAATACTCTGGGGCTGCAAAGCGGCCCCGGCAATCTAGAACGTATGCCCCAGGTTCAAATACACTGCCTGCTCATTCGCGGTGTTGGCCCCATAACTCAGGTTCAACGGCCCCAACGGCGTCTCCAGCCCCAGGAAGATGCTCGCCGCATTGATGTAGCCACTGTCGAACGCGTTGTCGTTGTTCCACGCCCGCCCACGCTCCAGCGACCCACCGATATACAGCGGGAAGTCAAGCGGCAGATAGGCCCGCGGCGTCAGGCGCCGGTAGTAGACCATCCGCAGCAGGCTGACGTTCTGCCCTGACACCGAGTGCTGGCGGAAGCCCGACAGCTCCCTCGCGCCACCCAGCACGAAGCTCGAAGTCACCACCTCCGTTGGGTCCAGCGTGCGTCCATAGCGCCCGCCCAGCACGAAGGTGTTCGGGCCGACGCTGAATGCCTTGTCCAGGTTCAGCAGCCACTGCCGGTAGTCCTCGTCCGAATCCAGCGACTTGTCGTACTTGCGGAAGGTCAGGCCGATGTCCTCGCCACGGTGCGGGAAGTACACATTGTCGAGGGTGTCGAACGAATACTTCAGCTCGTAGAAGCCTTCGTTGAAGCTGACGCTGGGCAGGTCCTGATCGCCAACACGCACGTCAGCCTCACCCCAGGCCTTGCCTACGCCCAGGCGCACCTCGCCGGAAGTGCCGATCTGGCGGCCGACGTTGAGGCCGAAGCCATAGCGTTCCAGCCGGTACTCGGCGATCGGGTCGTTGTCCAGGGTCGCTTCGATGTTCTGCGAACCGAAGTCCAGATAGGGCGCGACGAAGTAGCGCGAACCCACGTCCAGCGGCTGGTAGAACTCGCTGTACAACTCCTGCTGGTCACCGATCTGGGCACGGGTCAGCCATTCCGCGCCCAGTCGGTTGATGCCGTTCATGCGGTAGCTGGCGCCAAGGTTGAAGGCGCTGTCACCGCGCAGGTCGTCCGACAGGTTCAGGCCCAGGCGCAGGTAGTCGGTGCCGCCGCGTTTGCCGCGGGCGTTGATCACCAGGGTGTTGTCGTCGCCCTTGTGCACCACGCGGTACTGCACCCGGTCGAAGTAATCCAGGCCATACAGGGTGCCCATGTCGGTCTGCAGGCGGTCGAGCGCCAGTGGTTCGCCAATTGGCTGGCGAATGTAATAGCGGATCACGTCGTCGCTGACTTTCGAGTCGTTCTCTATCCTGATTGCGGTGATCACCGGTGTGCGCTGGCCTGGCGAGCGCGCCACCGCGAGGCTGGCGTCGCTCTCTGGTTGGCGCAACGCGGCCAGGCGCGCGTCTAGCAGGCGGGTGGCGCGATAGCCAGCATCGATCATGTCCTGGGCACGGCCGAAGTCGGTGACGCCGAAGGCGGCCAACTGTGGCTGGACCAGGATGTCATCGCGTTGCAGGCTGGCGAGCTGCTCCTCGGAATTGCGCCGGGTCATCAGGGTGATCGACTGGTTGAGCACGTCGACCACCGTGGCCAATTGCTTGCGGTCGCGCAGCGGAGTGCCGATGTCGACCACGATGGCCAGGTCGACGCCCATCTCCCGGGCGACGTCGAGCGGAATGTTGTCGGTCATCCCGCCGTCTACCAGCAGGCGGCCATCCAGCTCGACCGGGGCGAACACCGCCGGGATCGACATGCTTGCGCGAATCACCTGCGGCAGGTGGCCACGGCTGAACACCACCTTCTCGCCGCTGGCGATGTCGGTGGCCACGGCGCGGAAGGGGATTGGAAGCTTGTCGAAGTCGCGGATGTCGGCGGTGTGGGCCAGCTTGCTTTCCAGCAGCAGCGCCAGGTTCTGGCCCTGGATCACCCCCAGCGGCAGGCCGAGGCTGCCGTCGTCGCGGAAGCTCAGCTTCTGTTTGACCAGGAAGTCGCGGTCATCCTGCTTGCGCCGGAACGGCACGTCCTCCCGTGGCGGTGCATCGGACAGCGCCTGCTGCCAGTCCAGCGTGGTGGCAAGTTTTTCCAGCTCCTCGATACTGTAGCCGGAGGCATACAACCCGCCCACCACGGCGCCCATGCTGGTGCCGGCGATGGCGTCGATGTGCACGCCCTGTTCTTCCAGGGCCTTGAGCACACCGATATGGGCCAGGCCACGGGCGGCACCGCCAGACAACACCAGGCCGACCTTGGGGCGGGCAGGCTCGGCGGCGAACACGGTGAGGGCAGTGAGCGTCAGCAAAAGGCATAACAGCATGCGGCGCATCTTGAGTCTCAAACCGAAGGCTAAAGACCGCTAGTATAAGCGGCTCCTTACCTGGAGATACCTCAGCATGGCCGACAACAAGCCGGAAATCGTCATCACATATTGCACGCAGTGCCAATGGCTGCTTCGTGCCGCCTGGCTGGCCCAGGAGCTGCTCAGTACCTTCACCGACGACCTTGCCCGGGTAGCGTTGGAGCCGGGCACCGGCGGTATCTTCCGCATCACCTGCGAGGGTGTGCAGATCTGGGAGCGCAAGGCCGACGGTGGCTTCCCTGAGGCCAAGGTGCTCAAGCAGCGCGTGCGCGACCAGATCGACCCGCAGCGCGACCTGGGGCACAACGATCGCTGATCAGGCGCCCTCGGCCACGGCCTTGTGCCGGGGTGGCTGTTCGGCGGCCATGCGGCTCGACAGCACGATAGCGAAGATGATCAGCACGCCGCCCAGCAGCATGCGCAGGGTTGGCGTTTCGGCAAACATCGCCCAGGCCACGGCGATGCCGTAGACCGGCTCCATGGCAAACACCACGGCGGCGGTGCGCGCCTTGATCACCGCCAGGCTGGCCACGAACAGGCTGTGGGCGACGCCGGTGCAGAAGACCCCGAGCAAGGCGATCCACAACCAGTCGATGCGGGCGACCTGGCTCAGCCCTGGGCCGGCGAAGGGCAGCAGGCACAAGCCGACTACCAGGTTCTGCCACAGCGCCGCCTGCACGGCGGGCAAGCGCCCGGAACCGGCACGGTTGGTCAGCGACAGCAGCGAGAACAGCAAACCCGAGAGCAAGGCCCAGAGCAGGCCGCCGGTGGCCTGGCTGGCCAGGTCGAATGCCGGGGTGACCAGGATCAGGCCGATGCTGACCAGCACCACCAGCACGCCTTCGTTGCGCCGGATGCGCTCGCGGAACAGCAGGCCTTCGAGGATCACTGTGAAGGCCGGGAAGCTGGCGAAACCCAGGGTGGCGATGGCCACGCCGCCAACCTTCACGGCGATGAAGAAACTGACCCAATGGCCGGCCAGCAGCACGCCGCCGAGCAGCAGGCGGCGAATGTCCTGGCCGCTCAGGCGCCGCCAGCCGGGCCCGGTGAGGCTGGCGAACAGCGCCAGGGCCAGCACGGCGAAGGCGGCGCGGCCGAAGACGATGATCGCCGGGCTGGCGCTGGCGGCCAGCTTGCCGAAGACGCCGGTCAGGCCGAAGAACAACGCGCCGATGTGCAGGGCGCCGAGGGCAGTGCGGTGGTTCATGCTGAGTCCTTGCTTGATTCTCTACTGGCTGTGCCGGCCCTTTCGCGGGGCAAGCCCGCTCCCACAGTGGCCCTGCGCACCTCGAACATTGTGGGAGCGGGCTTGCCCCGCGAAAGGGCCGGCACAGGCAAAGTGTAAAGCCACCGGCCGATACGTTCTGTCGCCATCCTGCTATCAGTTGTCGCCAGGCTCTCGCCGCATGGCCAGCGGCGAGCAACCAAACGCGCGCAACATCGCCGCCGAAAACGCACTTTGCGAGCTGTATCCCACCTGCACCGCAATCTCCCCCATGGGCAGCAAGGTCTGCGTGACCAGCCGCTTTGCCTTGAGCAGGCGTCGCTGGCGGATATAGTCCATCGGCGTCATGCCGCACTCGGCGGTAAACCGTGCATGCAGCCGGGCACTGGACAAACCCGCGATGCGCGCCAGGTCGGCCACCTGCAAGGGGTAAGCCGCCTGCTGTTCGATATGCGCGTCGAATGCGGCATAGGGCAGGCGATGGCTGGGCGTGACCCTGGCCGAGGCGCTGGGGTTGAGGCTGGCCAGCAACAGCGCCGCGCCTTGCCGGGCGATCAGTGGGTCGTCCATGGGGCTCGCCGCCAGCCAGTCCACCAGTTGCTGCTGGCGATCATCCAGCCCCAGTGCGCCAGGCTGATCGAGCAGGTGTCGGCTACTATCGGCATGCGCCCCCAGTTGCTCGTGCAACCAGTGCTCACCGGGAACATCCAGCACCAGGCAATCGCTGCCAACATCGCTGGCGCAGGTGTGATGGGCGCCAGCGGGCACCACCATCAGCCCCTGGCGGGCAATCCTGGCGCCACGGCCCTGCACCTCGAAATCCAGGCGGCCGTGCAGGCCGAACACCAATTGCGGGTGCTCGTGACTGTGGGCGATCAGCTCATCGCGATAGTGGCGCAAGGAAAGTATCGGGCCGGCCATGGTGCATCCTCGGGAAGCTGCCCGCCATTGTGCCGCATTCCTGGCAGACCATCACTCGTCACATCCCTGCCACCAACCTGTCATCTGTGCCTGCCAGTCTCCAGCAAACAGCGCCGGAGCCTGCCCATGACCCATGTCGAACTCTCTCGCCCGTCACGCAAGCAGCGCGTGCGCACCTTGTGGATATCCGACGTGCACCTGGGCACTCGTGACTGCCAGGCCGAGCACCTGTCGCAGTTTCTCAAGGGTTACCAGGCCGACCGAGTCTACCTGGTCGGCGATATCATCGATGGCTGGAAGCTGCGCAGTGGCATCTACTGGCCGCAGGCCCACACCAATGTGATCCGCCGCTTGCTGACCATGAGCAAGCGCGGCACCGAGGTGATCTACGTCACCGGCAACCATGACGAATTCCTGCGGCGTTACTCGAAGCTGATGCTGGGCAACATCCAGCTGGTGGACGAGGCCGAGCACCTGACCGCCGATGGCCGTCGCCTGCTGGTGATCCATGGTGACCAGTTCGACGTGATTACCCGCTATCACCGTTGGCTGGCCTTTCTCGGCGACCGTGCCTACGAGTTCACACTGGTGCTCAACCGCTGGCTCAACCATTGGCGTGCGCGCTACGGGTATGGCTACTGGTCGCTGTCGGCGTACCTCAAGCACAAGGTCAAGGGTGCGGTGAACTTCATCAGCGACTTCGAGGATGCGATTGCCCATGAATGCACCCGTCGCGGTTTTCACGGGGTGGTGTGCGGGCACATTCACCATGCCGAGATTCGCCAGGTGGGGGAGGTGGAATACCTCAATTGTGGCGATTGGGTGGAGTCGTGCACAGCGCTGATCGAGCACTGGGATGGCAGCATCGAGCTGTATCGGCTGGCCGACGCACAGGCCCGCCAGGCCGAGGCCGCGACGGCCCTGCGCGAGCCGGCCTAGAGGCTGATCCTGCCGAGCAGGATGTCGCGGAACATGGCGAAATCACCGATCAGGCTGTACCACGGGTGCTTGAACGTCGCCGGTTTGTTCCGCTCGTAGAAGAAATGCCCGACCCAGGCGAAGCCGTACCCGCAAAACGGTACGGCCAGCAGCAGCCACCACTTGCCGCTGCCAATGGTGTAGGCGAGCAAGGCAATCACCAGGCTGGTGCCGACGAAGTGCAGGCGTCGGCAGGTGGGGTTGCTGTGTTCCCCCAGGTAATACGGATAGAACTCGGCGAAACTGCGAAACTGCGCGGTGCTGGTCATGGGCAGTGCTCCGGGATTATCACTTTTGGACAGGATACACGGCGTGGAGCCTGAATCGAGTCTAGAGTCATTGGCGGTGCCGGCCAGTGACAATAGGCGCCAAATGAGTATCCTTGGGGTTCACCGCATGAAGCGGTCAGTATAAGAAGCCTGCCATGAGTGAAAGAACCACGTCAGCCAGCTGGGCATCAGGGATTGTCAAGGCGCTGGAGCTGGAAGGGCTCGATTGCCCGGCCATGTTCAAGCAGCTGGGGCTGGATTTCGCTGCACTCGACGACCCGGATGCACGCTTCCCGCAGGACGCCATGACCCGCCTCTGGCAGCTGGCGGTCGAACTCTCGGGCAACGAGGCCATTGGCTTGAACATGGCACGGGTGGTGCGCCCGGCTTCGTTCCATGTGGTGGGCTATGCGTTGATGTCCAGCCGCACCCTGGCCGAAGGTTTCGAGCGGCTGGTGCGCTACCAGCGCATCATTGCCGAAAGTTCGGACCTGAGCTTCATCCTCGGCCCTGAAGGCTATTCGCTGATTCTGACTGTGCATGGCGATCACCTGCCACCCACCCGGCACAGCGCCGAAGCGTCGCTGGCCTGCGCGCTGGCCTTGTGCAAATGGCTCAGTGGCAGGCCGGTGCAGCCGCGGCGCGTGCTGGTGCAAGGGCCGCAGCCGAAGGATATCGAGCCGTACAAGGTGGCATTCCATTCCCCGCTGGTATTCGATGCTCCCCATGATGCACTGGTGTTCGAGCGGGCTGACATGGAAGCGCCATTACCCACCGCCAACGAAGCCATGGCCATCCTGCATGACCGCTTTGCCGGCGAATACCTCGCGCGTTTCTCGGAAAGCCGCGTGACTCATCGGGTGCGTCAGGTACTGTGCCGCATCCTGCCGCAAGGCGAACCCAAGCGCGAAACCCTGGCCCAGGCCCTGCACCTGTCCCAGCGCACCTTGCAGCGCCGCTTGCAGGAAGAGGGCACCAGCTTCCAGACCTTGCTCGACGACACCCGCCGCGAACTGGCCGAGCAGTACCTGGCCCAGCCAGGCATGACCCTGCTGGAAACCGCCTACCTGTTGGGTTTTGCCGACCCGAGCAACTTCTACCGGGCGTTTCGCCGCTGGTTCGATGTGACCCCCAGCGAATACCGCGCCCGGCTGGGTGCGGAGCCCGCCGCGGTCAGTGACGCCAGAACGCCGGCATACACAACACCAGCACCGTGATGATTTCCAGGCGGCCGAGCAGCATGCCGGTGGCGAGGATCCACTTGGCGGCATCCGGCAGCGTCGAGTAGTTGCCCGAAGGGCCGACCACTTCGCCCAGGCCTGGGCCCACACCTGACACGGTGCCGGCAGCGCCAGTCAGTGCGGTCATCCAGTCAACGCCCAGCAGCGACAGCAGCAGGGCCATCACGCAGATGGTGATGGCGAAGAAGAACGAGAAGGTCAGGATCGAGCGGACGATTTCTTCGTCCAGTCGGTGACCGTTGTACTTCTGCTTGATCACCGCACGCGGGTGGATCAGCTGGTTGAGGCTGGCCTTGAGCAGGATGTAGGCCACCTGGAAGCGGAAGATCTTGATACCGCCGGCGGTGGAGCCGGAGCAGCCGCCGACAAAGCCCAGGTAAAAGAACAGCATCAGCGAGAAGTTGCCCCACAGGCTGTAGTCGCCCAGGGCGAAACCGGTAGTGGTGACCACCGAGGTCACGTTCAGCGCCACGTGGCGCAGGGCGTCGAGCCAGTGCAGGTTGGTGGTGTACCAGTACCAGGTGCCGAGCACGATCCAGGTCACCACCAGCATGCCCAGCAAACCTTGCACCTGCTGGTCGCGGATAAGCGCCTTGCGGTTGCCGCGCAAGGTCGCCACGTACAGCGTGAAGGGCAGGCTGCCCATGATCATCACCACCACCGCGACCCAGTGCACGGCGGGGATGTCCCATTTGGCCAGCGACTGGTCGGAGGTCGAGAAGCCACCGGTGGAGATCGCCGACATGGCGTGGTTGATGGCATCGAACGGGCTCATGCCGGCCCACCAGAAGGCAAGCGCGCCAAAGATCGAGAAGCCGACGTACACGCCGACGATCGACTTGGCGACCATGTGCGAGCGCGGCATGACCTTTTCCGAGCGGTCCGACGACTCGGTCTGGAACAGGCGCATGCCACCGATGCGCAGCAGCGGCAAGATCGCCACCGCCATGGCGATGAAGCCGATGCCGCCGAGCCAGTGCAGCATCGAGCGCCACATCAGGATGCCCGGTGACATGGTGTCGAGCCCGCTGAGCACTGTGGCGCCGGTGGCGGTGATGCCGGACATGCTCTCGAAGAAGGCGTCGGTGTAGCTGATATGCTGGGTCAGCAGAAAGGGCAGGGCGGCGAAGATGCACACCACCACCCAGCTGCTGACGGTCAGCAGGTACATGTCGCGCGGGCGCAGGTGGACGTGCTCGGGGCGGCCCTGCAGGACCATGGCCAGGCCGGCGATGAAGGTGATCAGGCTGGACCAGAGGAACGATGGCAGGTCGCCGGTGCGTTCGAAGATCACCAGGGTGGCCATGGGCACGACCATGCTGACCGCCAGGGTGATCAGGAAGATGCCGATGATGAAACCAATGATCCTTAAGGTCGGCAACGCCATGTGATCTGCTCTGACTTGAAACGGAAGGGCGCCATTCTACCTATGGGTCTGGTGATGTAAACGCTAGAATGGCCGCACATTCACCTGCCAGGAGGGTAGCCGATGGAGGCTCTCGACGCATTGCTCAACCGTGTTTCCGTACCGCGCCTGACCGACCCTGCGCCCAACGAGGCCCAGCGCGAGGCGCTGTTCCAGGCCGCCTTGCGCGCACCGGACCACGGCCAGCTGCGGCCGTGGCGCTTCCTGACCATCGAGGGTCAGGGCCGCGACAAGCTCGGTGAACTGTTTGCCGAAGCGGTGCAGCACAAGGGCGACGCCAGCCAGGCTGCGCTGGACAAGGCACGGGCGATGCCACTGCGTGCGCCGTTGCTGATCGTGGTGATCGCCAAGCTGCAGGACCATTTCAAGGTGCCCAAGTCCGAGCAGCGCCTGGCGGCGGGTTGCGCGGCCCATGGCATCCTGATTGCGGCGCATGCCCAGGGGATCGGGGCGGTGTGGCGTACCGGTGACATGGCCTTCGATGCCCATGTGCACAAGGGCTTGGGCTTGGCCGAGAACGAGGAGCTGATTGGCTACCTGTATGTCGGTACGCCGATGGCCGAACCGCGTACGGCGCCGATTCTTGAAACCGCCGAGTACGTCAGCGTCTGGGGCGAATAACGTAGGGGGCCGCTTTGCGGCCCCATTGGCCCTGTCAGTTGGCAGCAATGTTATCAGGCAACTCCAACCGGGCCACGAACCCACCCTGCGGGTGATTCTCCAGCACCAGGCTGCCGCCATGTCGCTCGGCCGCCTTGCGCGCGATCGCCAGCCCCAGCCCATGCCCCGCCGCTTCCTGCCCCGGCGCCCGGAAGAACGGCTCACCCAACTGCGCCAGGTGCTCCGGCGCCGCACCTGGCCCATGATCGCGCACGCTCAGGACGATCTTGTCCTGCTCGCGCTGCGCACTGATCTCGATCGGTTGCCCCTCCGGGTTGAAGCGCAGGGCATTGCGCACCAGGTTGTCCACGGCACGCTCGATCAGCGTCGGCCAGCCTTGTAGCGTCAGCCCCGGTTGCGCCTCCAGCTTCACTTCCTGCTCCGGCGCACTGAGCTGAGCATCCTTGCGCACGCTGCCGAGCAGCGCGTTGAGGTCGACAGGCTCGGCATGGGCCTGCTCGGCATCGACCCGGGCCAACGTCAGGATTTCGCTGATAAGGTCTTCCAGGCGGTCACATTCCCGGGTCAGGCGTGGCCACAGGGCCTGGCGCTGTTCGGTTTCTGCACGCTCGGCCAGGGCCAGGGCAATGCGCAGGCGAGCCAGTGGCGAGCGCAGCTCGTGGGACACGTCGCGCAGCAGCTGGCGCTGGCTGCCGATCAGGCTCTGCAGGCGTGCCCCCATCTTGTTGAAGTCCTTGGCCAGCACGCCGAACTCGTCACGCCGGGCGGCCAGGCGGGCCAGGCTGTTCTGTTGGTAGCTGGCCTGGCCAAGGTCGTGCACGGCGCCGCGCAGGCGGCTGAGCGGGCGGGTGATCGACAGGGTCACCAGCAGGCTGAACAAGGTCAGCACCACCAGTGCGATGCCCAGGGCACTCAACGGCCAGAGCAGGCTCTCGCGGTGCCAGGCGTCCAGCTCCGGGTGCGGGATGCGGTAGATCAACAGATAGGTGTTGCCGCTGTCGGGGCTGGTATATTCCTCGGTCAGGCGGCGCCACGGCAGGCGGCGCTCGTCATTGTGCTGGCGCGCCTCGAACGCCGCCGCGCGGCGCGGGAAGGTGCCCGGCACCACGGCATCGCCGCTGTCGTCGAGCACCTGCACATCGATCTTGTAGCGCTCCTTGCGTCGTTCCAGGAAGGCTTGGGCAGACTCCAGGCCCTCCTGCTCGTAATGCTTGGCCCAGTGGCTGGCCATGGTCTTGAGGCCCGGGTGGCGGCTGAGGATCCAGGCGTCCTGGTTGAGCATGTGGCCCAGCAGGATCGACAGGCCCGCGACCAGGGTGATAGCCAGCCAGAAACTGGCCAGGATGCGCCAGAACAGAGAACGCAAGAGCACCTCCTGAAAACGGGAAAAGCCCGGCCCGCTTGAGGGCGGGCCGGGCATTGGGGTGACAGCTTACTGGGCCTTGCCAGCTTTTTCAGCTTTCCAGGCCTGGAACTCCTTCCATTCAGCCTTGCGAGCTTCACGTTCCTTCTGCAGTTCGTCGAACTTCTTCTGCTGGTCAGGCTTAAGCAGCGCGCGGACCTGGCTGTCGGTCTTGTCGTGGCTGGCCTTGAGCTCGTCTTTCATGGCCTTCTGGTCGGCTGCCGGCAGCTTGTCCAGGTAGCGCTCGGTGATTTCGCGGCGGTGCTGCATCTGCTCGCCCATCAGCTTGCCGATCTGCTGGCGCTGGTCGCGGCTCAGGTCCAGTTGGGCGAAAGGCGCATCACCGCGATGATGCGGGCCGTCGTGACGCGGGCCGCCTTCAGGCATGGCCATGGCCACGGTCGGCAGGGCGGCGGCGAACATCAGGGCGATAAGGGTCTTGCGCATGGTGTCTCTCCTGTCATGGGCCGGTGTTTACCGGATGAGCTCAGTCTAGGGAGATCAAGGTCAAGCGCAGTCAGCGGACGGTAAAGGCAGGGTAAAGATGGGGCACAGGCGGCCCCATGCAGATTTACAGGCTGTAGTAGTAACCGCGGCTACGCAGTGCCACGATCCGCGGCCGACCATCGGGGTGTGGGCCGACTTTCTTGCGCAGGTTGCTGACGTGCATGTCCAGGCTGCGGTCATACAGGGTCAGCTTGCGCCCCAGGGCGATCTGCGCCAGTTCCTGTTTGTCCAGCGGCTCGCCCGGCTGGCGCAGCAGCGCCTCGAGAATGCGGCTTTCCGACAGGGTCAGGCTCATGTCACGGCCATCGATGCTGACCACGCCGCGCACCGGGCTGAACGCCAGGTCGCCGATTTCCAGCTGGGTGGTGGTGGCGGTGGGGTGGCTGCGGCGCAGCACGGCGCGCAGGCGGGCGGTGAGCTCACGAGGGTCGCAAGGCTTGGCCAGGTAATCGTCGGCACCCAGTTCCAGGCCGAGGATGCGGTCCAGGGGTTCGCCGCGGGCCGACAGCATCAGCACCGGCAGCTCGGCGTGTTCGCTGCGCAGCTGCTTGAGCAGCTCCAGGCCACTGCCGTCGGGCAACATCACATCCAGCACCACGGCCGCCGGGGCCTGCTCGGCCAACGCCTGTCGCGCGCTCTGGCCATCGTGGCAGGCGCGTACCGCAAACCCTTCCTGGGTCAGCCAGCTGCCGAGCAGCTCGCAGAGTTCCTGGTCATCATCAATCAGTAACAGCTCGCTCATGACTCACTCAATTCAAATCGACGGCGTCTGACGCGCTCGCCAGTGGCAAAGATACCGCAGACGCCGCCAATTTAATCGATCAGGGCAAGACTTGCTTGAATGGCTTGACGATTACCTTGTCGTACACGCCCGCGGCGATGTACGGGTCGGCATCGGCCCAGGCCTGGGCGGCGGCCAGGGAGTCGAACTCGGCGACGATCAGGCTGCCGCTGAAGCCGGCTTCACCCGGGTCGTTGCTGTCGATGGCCGGATGCGGGCCGGCCAGCACCACACGGCCTTCGGCCTTGAGCTGTTGCAGGCGCTCGATGTGCGCCGGGCGTGCGGCCAGGCGTTTTTCCAGGGAGTTCGCGACGTCGCTGGCGATGATGGCGTAGAGCATGTCAATCCTTGGGTTTGGAGGTGGAAGGGTCGTCGTGCAGGTGACGCGACAGGTACACGCCCTGCGCCACCAGGAAGATCACGGTCATGCCCAGGCTGCCGAACACCTTGAAGTCGACCCAGAAGTCCTGGAAGGTGAAGGCCACGAACAGGTTGGCGGCGCCGCAGAACACGAAGAAGGCGATCCAGGCGACGTTCAGGCGCGCCCAGATCGCGTCGGGCAGGGTCAGCGCGTGGCCCATGATGCGCTTGATCAGCACCCGGTCGCCGATGAAGTGGCTACCGGCGAAGCCCAGGGCGAACAGCCAGTTGACCACCGGCGCCTTCCACTTGAGGAAGGTTTCGCTGTGGAAGGTCAGGGTCAGGCCGCCGAACACCAGGCAGGCGACCAAGGTCAGCCACTGGCCTTTTTCCAGCTTGCGCTGGCGCAGGAAAAGCGCGCCGTACACCACCAGCGAGCTGATGATCAGCATCGCCGTGGCGCTGTAGATGCCGCCGAATTCGAAGCTGTGGCCGGCGACGTCCAGCGGGCGTGGGTCGAGCTTGTAGACGATGAAGAACAGCAGCAGCGGGATGAAATCGATGAATTGTTTCACAATGGCAGCCAGAATCGGGATGTGACGGCATAATAACAAACATCGATTCCAGCGAAAGCGCTCCTCCATGAATGTTGATCTGCACTGTCACAGCACGGCCTCCGACGGCGCCCTGTCGCCCACGGACCTGGTCGCCCGGGCCCATGAGCACGGGGTGCAAACGCTGGCACTGACCGACCACGACACCCTCGAAGGGCTGCCCGAAGCGCGCCAGGCCTGCCACGCGCGTGGCATGCGCTGGGTCAGCGGGGTTGAGCTGTCGTGCACCTGGGGCGGCGCGACCATCCACGTGCTGGGCTACCACTTCCCACTCGATGCGCCGCCCTTGCTCCAGGCGATCGAGGCCTTGCACCGTGGCCGTTGGTTGCGCGCCGAGGAAATCGACAAACGGTTGGCGGCCAAGGGCATGCCGGGCGCCCTCGACGGCGCGCGGGCCGTGCAACAGGAGCTGGGGGACAGCGGCAACGCCCCGGCGCGGCCGCACTTTGCCGAATTCATGGTCCGCGCCGGCCATGTCAAGGACCGCGGCGAGGCCTTCCGCAAGTGGCTGGGGGCCGGCAAGCTGGGCGACGTCAAGCAGCACTGGCCGACGCTCGAGGAAACTGTCGCCACCCTGCGCCAGTCAAACGCCTGGGTGAGCCTTGCGCATCCCATGCACTACGATCTGACCCGCAGCAAGCGCAGGCGGCTGATTGCCGACTATATTCAGGCAGGCGGGCAGGCACTTGAAGTGGTCAACGGGATGATGCCGGCCGAGCAGGTGGGCACGATGTCCATCCTTACCCGTGAGTTTGGCCTGCTGGCAAGCGCTGGCAGCGATTTCCACGGCCCCGGCACCTGGGGCGAGATCGGTGCCTACCGGCCATTGCCCGAGGACTTGCCACCTCTGTGGCGTCGATTCAGCCATGAACAGCCTATGGCGCTATGAACAGGACGACTTCGTGAGCCAATTTTTCCAGATTCATCCGGAGAACCCTCAACCGCGCCTGATCCGCCAGGCGGTGGAGATCATCCGCAAGGGCGGCGTGGTGGTCTACCCGACCGACTCGGCCTATGCCCTGGGTTGCCAGATCGGCGACAAGGCGGCGATCGAACGGGTACGCCGCCTGCGCGGCCTGGACAAGACCCACAACTTCACCCTGATGTGCTGCGACATGTCGCAGCTTGGGCTGTACGCCAAGGTCGACACTGGCACCTTCCGCCTGCTCAAGGCCCATGTGCCCGGGCCCTATACCTTCATCCTCAACGGTACCCGCGAAGTGCCGCGCCTGCTGCTGCATGAAAAGCGCCGCACCATCGGCCTGCGCGTGCCGGACCACGCTATTACCTTGGCGCTGCTGGCCGAACTGGGCGAGCCGCTGATGAGCGTGAGCCTGATCCTGCCGGGCGACACCGAGCCGATGACCGACCCCTACGAAATCCGCGAGCGCCTGGAGCACCATGTCGACCTGGTCATCGACGGCGGCTTCGGCGACCTCAAGGCTTCGACCATCATCGACCTGTCCGGCGACGAGCCTGAACTGATCCGCGAAGGCTGCGGCGACCCCACGCCGTTCATGGTCAACGCGTGAGCCAGGTGGAAGCACCCGAGGCGCCGGCCGAACAGATCGAGCCGCCGCCACAGCAGTTGCAGCTGGCGCTGGTCTACGGCGAAGCGCTGACCGAAATGCCGGTGGACCTGTACATTCCGCCGGACGCCCTGGAAGTCATCCTCGAAGCCTTCGAGGGCCCGCTGGACTTGCTGCTATACCTGATTCGCAAGCAGAACATCGACATCCTCGACATCCCGGTGGCGGAAATCACCCGCCAGTACATGGGCTACGTCGAGCTGATGAAGAGCGTGCGCCTGGAGCTGGCCGCCGAGTACCTGGTGATGGCCGCCATGCTCGCCGAGATCAAGTCGCGCATGCTGCTGCCGCGCTCGGCCGAGGTCGAGGAAGAGGAGGGCGACCCGCGCGCCGAGCTGATCCGCCGCCTGCAGGAGTACGAGCGCTTCAAGGCCGCCGCCGAGGGCATCGATGAGCTGCCGCGGGTGGGCCGCGACGTCGTCGTGCCGCGTCTTGAGGCCCCCCAGGCCAAGGTACGCAAGCTGCTGCCGCAGGTCAGCCTGGAGGAGCTGCTGGTGTCCATGGCCGAGGTCATGCGCCGCAACGACTTGTTCGAAAGCCACCAGATCACCCGCGAGACGCTGTCTACCCGCGAGCGCATGAGCGATGTGCTGGAGCGACTCAAGGGTGGCGCCTTCGTGCCGTTCGTCGAGCTGTTCACGCCCGAGGAGGGCAAGCTCGGCGTGGTGGTGACCTTCATGGCGATCCTCGAGCTGGTAAAGGAATCGCTGGTCGAACTGGTGCAGAATGAGCCCTTTGCGCCGATCCATGTGCGGCTGCGCCCCGAGTCTGTCGAAGAACCTGATGAATCTGAATGAACCCCGCGACCTGGCGTCGCTGATCGAAGCCTTCCTGCTCGCCTCGGGCAAGCCGCAGTCCCTCGAACGCCTCTACGAGCTGTTCGAAGAGGCCGAGCGCCCCGAGCCGAAAGTCTTCAAGAAAGCCCTGGAAGTGCTCGCCAAGTCCTGCGCCGGGCGGGCTTTCGAGCTCAAGGAAGTGGCCACCGGTTACCGCTTGCAGATTCGTGAAGATTTCGCGCCCTGGGTCGGCCGGCTGTGGGAAGAGCGCCCGCAGCGTTATTCCCGGGCCTTGCTCGAAACCATGGCGCTGATCGCCTACCGCCAGCCCATCACCCGTGGCGAGATCGAGGATGTGCGCGGCGTGGCGGTCAACAGCAACATCATCAAGACGCTGATGGAGCGCGAGTGGATTCGCGTGGTCGGCTACCGCGAGGTGCCCGGGCGCCCGGCGATGTTCGCCACCACCAAGGCGTTTCTCGATCACTTCAACCTCAAGAGCCTGGACGAGCTGCCAGCGCTGGCCGAACTGCGCGAGATGGAGCCGGAGCCGCTGCTCGACCCGGATGATGCCCCGGTGCCGGCGCATATTCAGGCCTTGGCCGATGCCAGCCTGGGTGAAGAGCAAGCAGTCGGCGAGCCGAAGGAAGAGACCAGCTTCCGCAGCTTGCTGGTGGAGCTCGATGCCATGGAAGAAGGGCTGAAGACCGACTTCGACGACCTGCGCGAGGAAGAGCCTGAAGCCTCGGTGGAGGATGAGAGTAAATTGCAGCCCTGATTGCTTTGCTGCCAGTACCGGCCTCTTCGCGGGACAAGCCCGCTCCTACAGGTTTTGAGTTTCCCCGGCGGATGGAGATCTCCTGTAGGAGCGGGCTTGTTCCGCGAAGAGGCCGGCAACGCCTACATCACCATTAGGCAGAATTCACTCCCAAAGCCCACAAAACCCTCTACCCTGCAGTGCGTTCCCCCAGCGAACCGCGTATGATGCGCGGCCTTTTGGCGCGTTCGTCGCCAGAAACCTGTTTTCATTCCTACACCGGGAGGTGCCCAGATGAGTGAGCAAGACCTGCAAAATACCGAAATCACCCCGCCAGCCGGCGAAAAGCTGCAGAAAGTGCTGGCGCGCATTGGCGTTGGTTCGCGCCGTGACGTCGAAGCCTGGATCAGCCAGGGCCGCATCAAGGTCAACGGCGTCGAGGCCACCCTCGGCCTGCGCGTCGACCTGCATGACGCCATCACCGTCGACGGCAAGCTGATCAAGCGCGAAGAGGCCGCCGAGGCCACGCGCCGGGTGATCATGTACAACAAGCCCGATGGCGAGATCTGCACCCGTGACGACCCGGAGGGCCGCCCGACCGTGTTCGACCGCTTGCCGCGGCCGAAGGAAGGCCGCTGGATCAACATCGGCCGCCTGGACATCAACACCACCGGCCTGCTGCTGTTCACCACCGACGGCGAACTGGCCAACCGCCTGATGCACCCGTCCTACGAGATGGACCGCGAGTACGCCGTGCGCGTGCGGGGTGAAGTCGACGACGAGATGATCGATCGCCTGAAGGCGGGCGTGATGCTCGAAGACGGCCCGGCCAAGTTCACCGACATCCAGAAGGCGCCGGGTGGCGAAGGCTTCAACCACTGGTACCACTGCGTGGTGATGGAAGGCCGTAACCGCGAAGTACGCCGCCTGTGGGAATCCCAGGGCATGGTGGTCAGCCGCCTGAAGCGCGTGCGTTTCGGCCCGGTGTTCCTCAACTCCGACCTGCCGATGGGCCGCTGGCGCGAAATGACCCAGGGCGAAATCGACATCCTCGCCGCTGAAGTGGGCCTGCAGCCGGTGGCGCTGCCAACCCTGAACCTCAAGGCCAAGGACAAGATGGAGCGCCTGCAGCGCAAGTCGAGCCGGCCGATGGGGCGCAACGAGCGCGTGCGCAGCCTGCGCCCGGCCCATGAAGGTGGTGCTGCAGCCGCTGAGCGCCCGGCTCGTCAGCCGCGCGATACCTCGGGTGAGCGCCCAGCACGTCAGTCGCGTGACGAAGCGCCGCGCAAAGGCAGCCGTGGCAGCGCCGTGGCCGAGCGCCCGAGCGAAATGCGCAAGCGCCCAGGCAAGCCTGACGGTGACAAACCGGCTGGCCGTGGTCGCGGTAAGCCGCGCGGCTGATGGGTCAGAGCGGTGATGAGAAGCCAGCCTTCGGGCTGGTTTTTTTATGCCTGTGAGAATTTGGGGCAGCGCAGCAGCCCCAAGATATTGAAGAAAAAGAAATTTTCGGACGACTGGCAAGTTTCCAAACCACCCTGTAAAGAAATTTATACACAGCTAGCCGAATTCAGCCTGCAATTCGGAATTTTCCTTTTCGTGTAAACAGAACTTGCCACGCCGCCCGCCGCAAAGCCCCTGCCTCCACCCCGCCCAGTCTTGCCCAAACCCCCGTACCAAGGTGATATAGCGCTCATTGCCGTGTGCAAAAGCCCGTCCACAGAGCCGGGCCAACAGAACAACAAATGGAGGCGCCATGTACGCCGATCACTTCGCCTTTTCAGGCTCCTACCACAGGACCGCTGCGTTTTTTCCCGAGGAAACGATGCAACGCGTTGACGTCTGCGCGTTTGCAGGGGTATACAGTGCGCCGCGTTTTACCTGTGACCCTCTTGCGTACCGCGCACTCTTGCCCACACCTGGCTGATCCGCCCCGGCGGCATCCTTTGGCAAGAAACCCAAGGTAACCACCTTGCCCATTCCGCTGCGCCACGAGCGCGGTGGGTCCGATTCCGTCACAGATAAAAACAATGCAGGTGACTTCGTTCATGAGTGGACAAAACATGCATTCAGGCGAGCTCAAGCGGGGCCTGAAGAACCGCCACATCCAATTGATTGCCCTCGGTGGCGCGATTGGTACCGGCCTGTTCCTCGGCTCGGCAGGCGTGATGAAATCCGCCGGCCCGTCGATGATCCTTGGTTACGCCATCTGCGGCTTCATCGCCTTCATGATCATGCGCCAGCTCGGCGAGATGATCGTCGAAGAGCCGGTGGCGGGTTCGTTCAGCCACTTTGCGCACACCTACTGGGGCGGCTTCGCCGGTTTCCTGTCGGGCTGGAACTGCTGGGTGCTGTACATCCTGGTGGGCATGTCGGAGCTGTCGGCGGTAGGCAAGTATGTTCACTACTGGTGGCCGGAGATCCCGACCTGGGTTACGGCGGCAGCGTTCTTCGTGCTGATCAACGCCATCAACCTGATGAACGTCAAGTTCTTCGGTGAGGCCGAATTCTGGTTTGCCATCATCAAGGTCGTGGCCATCGTCAGCATGATCGGCCTGGGTGCTTACCTGCTGACCAGCGGCAGCGGCGGCCCGGAAGCTACCGTAGCCAACCTGTGGTCGCATGGCGGCTTTTTCCCGAACGGTGTCAGCGGGCTGGTAATGGCCCTGGCGTTCATCATGTTCTCCTTCGGTGGCCTGGAAATGCTCGGCTTCACCGCCGCCGAGGCCGACAAGCCGAAGACCGTGATCCCCAAGGCGATCAACCAGGTCATCTACCGCATCCTGATCTTCTATGTCGGCGCCCTGGTCGTGCTGCTGTCGCTGACCCCGTGGGACAACCTGGTCGCCAGCATCGACGCTTCGGGTGGCAGCTATGGCAGCAGCCCGTTCGTGCAGGTGTTCTCGCTGCTGGGCAGTGACGTGGCCGCCAACCTGCTGAACTTCGTGGTCCTGACTGCCGCACTGTCGGTGTACAACAGCGGCACCTACTGCAACGCCCGCATGCTGCTGGGCATGGCCGAGCAGGGTGATGCCCCGGCATCCCTGGCCAAGGTCGACAAGCGCGGCGTGCCGGTGCGTTCGATTCTTGTGTCGGCGGCGGTGACCCTGATCGCCGTGCTGCTCAACTACCTGATGCCGCAAAACGCCCTGGAACTGCTGATGTCGCTGGTAGTGGCCACCCTGGTGATCAACTGGGCGATGATCAGTTACTCGCACCTGAAATTCCGCCAGCATCTGGACCGTACCGGTCAGAAGCCGCTGTTCAAGGCGTTGTGGTACCCGTACGGCAACTACGTAGTGCTGGCCTTCGTGGTGCTGATTCTCGGCATCATGCTGATGATTCCGGGTATTCAGGTGTCGGTATACGCGATTCCGGTCTGGCTGTTCGCGATGTTCGTGGTGTACATGGTCAAGCCGCGTCGTCAGGCGCAGGCGGGTCGAACTGCCGGTCACGCGGCCAAGTAAGCCGCTAAAGCTACTCGTAAAACCCGAAGCCAGGTGACTGGTTTCGGGTTTTTTTTTGCGTTGTCCCAAAGCCTGGCGGGATGCCGGGTAGTAGCCGAATAGTGCCTGCTGCAGCCTCCCTTGGCCAATGCTGCAGCTATTTGCGAGCAAGGTTTCAGGCACACATGGCTACCGACAATTTTCACTCCACACCGTCTGATGTAAGTACGCAACTGCGCAGCTTTCAGGATGGCTTTATCGCCAGACGGCTTCCTGGCTGGTTGCAAAAACTCGACCCTGCGCGGTTTGCCTTGCTGAGCGAGGCGTTGCACGCCGGGCTTGCAACGCGTCGGCAACTCTCTGCAATTTTTTCCAGGGTGCAAAACATAGATGAGTTTGCCAGGCGACGAATTGTCGATCAGTTTGGGCTGAGTACGGCACCCGATAAGCTGTTTCTGCAGCAGTGGTACACCTATTCATCGCCCACCGTGCATTGGGTTACCGGTCGGCTACCGATTCAGGACCGCGACTGGTACGCCATTTCGCTGCTATGGGCGGCGTTGCAAAACTTCAGCGATGACCACGTCACGATGAAAAAGGATTGCGTGATCGACATGGCCGGCAACAAAGTTGCGCAGCCTTCAGCCAAGGCATTTATCCAGGCGTGCCGCAGTCTTGATATCGGCGGTCAATACCAAAAGCACTTGCAATCTGTACTGCAGTCGCCAGAGGGGGGCGGCGCTAACGGGCAGGGCTTCGCTGAATTGCTGCAAAGGCAGATACGTTCGATGATGCTGGTCGATGCACTCAAGGCGCACTCGGATGGCGTCCTCAGTGAGGTGCAGCTGGAGTGGGTGATCGATGTTTATCGTCAAGGCCGCCCTGGCCGACTGGCGGGTGCGCCGGTGGTTGCCAGAAAACTGCAGATACTGGGTTGCGAGCTCCAGCAGATTGTTGTGTTCGATGTGATCGATGAAGGGGTCTTTCGTAATACCAGCCAAGCCGTGCTGGTTTACATACCAGCAGATCCGCAAGGTCCCTGGAGCGTGAGCAACGATCTCGAGGCGTTTGCCCGCAGGGTGCTGGGACGTCGCTTGCGCGATGAACAGTACCGCAAGTTTTTCAGTCGCTTTGTGCGCAGGCGTGACAGCCAGCTTTTTTTTTCCGAAGTGCAGAAACGACTGGGCGATGTCGCCGACTTTGCTACCCCAGACCTGGATCAACACATGACGCGTGATCTGGATTCGCTATTCCAGGGGCTGGCGAACGGGCGGATCAGGCAGATCAAGGATGATGCTGCGATGATTGCGGTGCCTGTAGCTCAGATCGACACTGCCGCGCAGGCGGAACATGACCGGCGCATGGTCGCTGAGGGATGGGCGGGATTGACGCTTGCGAGCCTGTTTGTGCCGCAGTTGGGCGTGATCCTGCTGGCGGTGATGGCCTGGGATCTGCTGGACGAGACATTTCAAGCTGTGGCGGATTGGCGCGAGGGCGACGACGCTGCAGCGCTGGATCATCTGCTCAATGTGGGCAAGAGCTTGGCCATTGTGGCGGCGGTGGGCGCTGCAGGTGCGGCCGCGCGACATGCGTGGCAACGTGCGGTGATGGTCGATGACATGGTGCCTGCGGTGCTGGGGGACGGTAGTGAAAAACTGTGGAACCAGGATCTTGCACCTTATGTGAGTCAGCCGCCGCCAGTGACTGCGGTGGTTGATGCGCAGGGTGTCTACCGTCAGGGCGCGCAAAGCTGGATCGAGATGGATGGGGCGTACTACCAGGTAAGTGAGCGTGTTGACGGGGAATGGTACCTTCATCCGCACGCTAATCATTCGCCTCAGCTGGAGCACAACGGCGCAGGAGCATGGCGGCTCTGGAGTGAGCGGCCAGAGCAATGGCGTGATACGCAAAGAATGTTCAGCCGACTGGGCGGCCCGTGCGCCCGGCTTCCGCGCAGCTTGGTTGATCATGTGATTGCCGTGCATGGCCTCAGCGACCTGCACCTGAGGGCGTTGCACGTTTTTGGTCAGGCACCTGAGGTTGAGCTGATTGATACGGTAAACCGGTTCCTGATGGCTGAGCGAGTGGCTGATCTGCAGCGACGTTTGCGTTCCGGTCAGCAAGTGGTGGATCAGCCTTTGTTGTTCAAAGCGCGCGAACTCCCCGGTGCCGCCGGGTTGGCGGATGATGGCCTGGCCCAAATCGTTGCCGATCATCGACGGCAGCTGTTCCAGATGCTGTATGACCCTTTGGACGTAATGGATGAAGCCACTCGTCCTTTGCGGCGGGCTTTTGCCAGCCTGCACCAACTGGCTGCGCAGCAGGTGCTGGAGGAGGCGAGTGAGGCCCAGCGCAGCCAGATGGCCGAATCGGGGCGTGTGCCGCTGACAATGGCGCTGGCTGCGCGGGAGCGAGTTTTGCGCATCAGGGTGACGCGAGTGGGCGAAGGCTTGTGGATCGACGTGCCGCAGACGTTCGATTTTGCCAGGGCTGTGCTCAAGCTTGTGCAAGGGCTGCCTGGTGTGCCTGCTGATAAAAGCTGGCACTTGATTGATGCGCAAGGCCGCTTGGCATTACCCGCGACGAACAGCCTGCCCACTGCATCGAACTTGCTCTACCAAGACGGTGCGTTCTGGTTGCGAGATGCGCAGGGCAACGATGAAAGTACACCAGGAGAACTGTTTGAAACCCTGGCCGATACATTCAGCACAGCAGAGCGTGCTGCCATGGGGATTGAAGAGCCTTTTGCCATCAACCTTCGGCAATCAGTGGCAAGGCAGTGGATGACAGGCCGGCGGGACATCGAGAGCCTGTTCGGAGGCGATCACCCTGCGGCGCCCTTCTTGCTGCCCAGGCGTTTGGATGATGGCAGAATAGGTTATCCACTTTCCGGCGGTGGTCGGCTGTTCGGCACCCGCCCGCCCGCCGCGCTACCAGCCCGGCTACGAAAGTTGTGCGCCGGCGCCAGTGACGAGCAGATCGAGGCGTGGCTGAGTGCAGCGGGGCCTGAGAATGCCGAGACAGCAATTCGTGAATTTGAGAGCCAGTTTAAAATATTGAAAACAAGCTTGACGCGTTGGCAGCGGCTCGGTGCGTTCAAGCTTGAATGGTTGGCACGTTATGGTTTTCGCAAAACGCTGATTGCGCGGTGGCGCTTTTCGATCCTCGGAAAATTTTTGGATCTCAAGTTGCCAACCGCGCTATGGGATATCGGGATAGGCTTGCAGAAACTTCCCGAGCTCCCGGAGTCAATCGTCTTTCCAAAAGTTTCCCAGTTTGCGCTGAGAGACTCCGAACTGACGGAGATTTCTGAAAAGTTTCTTCGTGCGTTCCCGGACTTGCGGGAGCTTGATCTGACCAATGGTGAAATTCGCAAGATTTCCTTGCCCTCCTTTCTTCGTGGTCAGTTGACCTCGTTAGACTTGTCGGGAAATAAAATAAAACTGGACGCCCAGCAAGTGGAGGTATTGGAAGCTTGCACGGGGCTGCAGTACCTGAACTTGTCGAATAACCCGCTGAAACGACGGTTTTCAATCAGCGGGATGCCGGAGTTGAGGTCGTTGCTGCTTAATTCTACCGAGCTCACGGCCATGCCAGAGGGCGTATTGAGGCACAGGAAATTGTCAAGGCTTGAACTGATTGGAAGCGCGGTCACTTCATTCGATGCAGGCTTTTGGGAGTCACCGATAGCGCGCGAGGGTAGATTTCGGATAGGTGTGCATGGGGAAACAGAGAGGAATTGGTACGACCCTGAGAATGTTCTGAATCCTGTGTCTCAGCGTTATCTGTGGGCAGACGCTATAGATTCGGAGTTCAGGGACGATCTGGAATCGTTATGGCAGAGTATCGAAGAGCTGCCCGGCTCGCATAATTTCTTTGACCTCCTCAAACGGTTGACCACGTCTGCACAGTTCGCTACTGACATCGGTGCGAATGAGCTTGTCTATCGGGTGCAGTCGATGATGGAGGCGATCAATGACGCCGGTGATTCGCTCGTGATTACAGAGGGTGAACTTGCCACGATCGTGGAAAACAAACTGGCGGAGGAGACCGGGTTGAATGCAGGCAGGGAAAAACTGATGGCCGATACCCGGGAGGAGTACAGCTTCAGGGCTGATTTCTTCAAGGACTCTGAGGTCAATGCCTGTGGTGATGATGCGCTCTCTCATTTTATCGATCTTGAGATGAAGATCCAGACGTGGGAGCTTATCCGAAATAATGAAGCCCACTCGGAGGCAGAGTTATTGAGAGTCGGTAGTCAATTTTGGCGGATGCAAAAGCTGGATGAGTTTGCCTGGAGGCATGCTTTTAGTTTGGGAATGGGGGCGAAGTCGGTCGACGTGCAGTTGATGTATCGAATCGAGTTGCACGATGACCTGCAACTTCCCATCCGACTTCCTGTTATGCGTTTTACCGGTGAGTTTGACCGAAGGGCTGTAGACCGTTCAGGGGTGTTGAAGGAAATCCGAGAGCATCAAGTGGTTGCCGAAATGGCCTCATGGTTTTGTGACCAAGCGTATTGGAAAAAATACCTAGAGCGGACTTCGCCTGCACGCTTCAAGCTGCCAGCGCAACGCATCAGCGAGAAGGCCACATTACTAGAAGCAGAGGACACAGAGGGTATGGAGGCATTCAACAAATGGGAGGAGGGCTGGTTGCGTGATCAGCGTAGGGTGCTGACCGAGGCGGCCATGCAGCGCGCGGCATTTATGTGGAATGTCTACATCCCCGACTGAATGATACGGCTGCAGGGCAATTGCGGGGTGCTGGGTATTCCAATGCTTACGCCCTATATCTGCCCCAGCAGCCAGCCACGAAAAGCCTTGAGCGACGGCAGCGCCTCATTTCGCGAAGGGTAGACAAGGTAATAGCTACGCTGGCTGGCAATGGCGCTGCCAGGGCTATACAGCTCGCCCTTGCTCAGTTCTTCATCAACCAGGATTCTTGGCACCAGGCCGATGCCGATCCCGGCCCGTACCGCCTGGATCAGGTGCGACGTCAATTCGAAACTTGGCCCCAGGCGCATAGCCCGATGCGGCAGGCCATGGTGCGAGAACCATTCGCCCCAGGCATGCGGGTTGTTGGCCACGTTGAGCAGCACCTCCTGGCTGATGCGCGTCGGGCCCCAGCCCTGGGGATCGGCGCCGGCCTCAGGTGGCAGGATCACCACTAGCTCTTCGGCATGCAGGCGATGGCAGATCAGCCCCGGCAAGTCGTGGCTAGCCACGCCGATGGCGGCGTCGATCTCGCTGGTGTCAAAGTTGATTGCTTCGATGCGTGAATGAATATGCACCAGCATGCCCGGGTGGGCGCTGTAGAACGCATGCAGGCGTGGCAGCAGCCACTTCGAGCCGAAGGTGGGCAGGGTGGCCAGGCGCAGGGTGCCGACCCCGGACTGGTAGGCAAGCGCCTGCAAGGTGGCGCTGCGGATGCGCCCCAGTGCCTCGCTCAACTCGCGCTGGTACAGCCGGCCGACGTCGGTCAGTTGCACCTGGCGGCCCTCGCGGCGGAACAGGGTCAGGCCCAGTTGCTGCTCCAGCGCCTGCACCTGGCGACTTACCGCGCTTTGGGTCAGCGACAGTTCGGCCGCGGCGCGGGTGTAGCTTTCATGACGGGCGGCGGCCTCGAAAGCCAGCAGCAGTGACATGGACGGTGTCAGGTGGCGGTAATTCATTCATAAAAGTCATTGATAGCGGCAGGATTATCCGTTTGCCCCTGAAGCGAAACTACAGGAACATTGGCCTATACGTCATCCCTGCATGAAGCGATGCATGCCGGAACGACAGGATTCCCGTGAATTAGCCCATATCAAGAGGCCATCCCCGATGATCGCCCAGCTGTCGACCCTTGCGCCGAGCGCCAACTACCCCGAATTCCTCGAAGCCCTGCGCAACAGTGGTTTCCGTGGCCAGATCAGCGCCGACTACGGCACCCGTACGGTGCTGGCCACCGACAACTCGATCTACCAGCGCTTGCCCCAGGCGGCGGTGTTCCCGCTGGACGCCGATGACGTGGCGCGCGTTGCCACGCTGATGGGCGAGCCGCGTTTCCAGCAGGTCAAGCTGACCCCGCGTGGTGGCGGCACCGGTACCAACGGCCAGTCGCTGACTGACGGTATCGTGGTCGACCTGTCGCGGCACATGAACCAGATCCTCGAAATCAACGTCGAGGAGCGCTGGGTGCGGGTCCAGGCCGGTACCGTCAAGGACCAGCTCAACGCCGCGCTCAAGCCTCACGGCCTGTTCTTCGCCCCTGAGCTGTCCACCTCCAACCGCGCCACCGTCGGCGGCATGATCAATACCGACGCCAGCGGCCAGGGCAGCTGCACCTACGGCAAGACCCGCGACCATGTACTGGAATTGCACAGCGTGCTGCTCGGCGGCGAGCGCCTGCACAGCCTGCCGATCGACGACGCCGCGCTGGAGCAGGCCTGCGCCGCGCCTGGCCGGGTTGGCGAGGTGTACCGCATGGCCCGGGAGATCCAGGAAGCCCAGGCCGATCTGATCGAAAGCACGTTCCCCAAGCTCAATCGCTGCCTGACCGGCTATGACCTCGCGCACCTGCGTGACGAACAAGGCCGTTTCAACCTGAACAGCGTACTGTGCGGTGCCGAGGGTTCGCTCGGCTATGTGGTCGAAGCCAAGCTCAATGTGCTGCCGATCCCGAAATACGCCGTGTTGGTCAACGTGCGCTACACCAGCTTCATGGACGCCCTGCGTGACGCCAACGCACTGATGGCGCTCAAGCCGCTGTCGATCGAAACGGTCGACTCCAAGGTGCTCATGCTGGCGATGAAGGACATTGTCTGGCACAGCGTGGCCGAATACTTCCCGGCCGACCCCGAGCGCCCGACCCTGGGCATCAACCTGGTGGAGTTCTGCGGCGACGAGCCGGCCGAGGTCAACGCCCGGGTCCAGGCGTTCATCGACCACCTGCAGAGCGACACCAGTGTCGAGCGCCTGGGCCACACCCTGGCCGAGGGCGCCGAGGCGGTGACCCGCGTCTACACCATGCGCAAGCGTTCGGTGGGCCTGCTCGGCAACGTAGAGGGCGAAGTGCGCCCGCAGCCGTTCGTGGAAGACACGGCCGTGCCGCCGGAGCAACTGGCCGACTACATCGCTGACTTCCGTGCGCTGCTCGATGGCTACGGCCTGGCCTACGGCATGTTCGGCCACGTCGATGCCGGCGTGCTGCACGTGCGCCCGGCACTGGACATGAAAGACCCGGCCCAGGCTGCGCTGGTCAAGCCGATTTCCGACGCCGTGGCGGCGCTGACCAAGAGCTACGGCGGCCTGCTGTGGGGTGAGCACGGCAAGGGCCTGCGTTCGGAATACGTGCCGGAGTACTTCGGTGAGCTGTACCCGGCGCTGCAGCGCCTGAAAGGCGCCTTCGACCCGCACAACCAGCTCAATCCGGGCAAGATCTGCACGCCGCCGGACAGCGCCGAGGGCCTGACCAAGGTCGACGGCGTGACCCTGCGTGGCGACCTCGACCGCACCATCGACGAGCGCGTGTGGCAAGACTTCCCCAGCGCCGTGCACTGCAACGGCAACGGCGCTTGCTACAACTACGACCCCAACGACGCCATGTGCCCGTCGTGGAAGGCCACCCGCGAACGCCAGCACTCGCCCAAGGGCCGTGCCTCGCTGATGCGCGAATGGCTGCGCCTGCAGGGCGAGGCCAACATCGACGTGCTGGCGGCGGCGCGCAACAAGGTCTCGTGGCTCAAGGGCCTGCCCGCGCGGCTGCGCAACAACCGCGCCCGCAACCAGGGCCAGGAAGACTTTTCCCATGAGGTGTACGACGCCATGGCCGGCTGCCTGGCGTGCAAGTCGTGCGCCGGGCAGTGCCCGATCAAGGTCAACGTGCCGGACTTCCGCTCGCGCTTCCTCGAGCTGTATCACGGCCGCTACCAGCGCCCGCTGCGTGACTACCTGATCGGCTCGCTGGAATTCACCATCCCGTACCTGGCCCATGCACCTGGCCTGTACAACGCGGTCATGGGTTCGAAGTGGGTCAGCAAGCTGCTGGCGGACAAGGTCGGCATGGTCGACAGCCCGTTGATCAGCCGCTTCAACTTCCAGTCGACCCTGACCCGCTGCCGTGTCGGCGTGGCCAGTGTGCCAGCCCTGCGCGAGCTGACCCCGGCCCAGCGCGAGCGTAGCATCGTGCTGGTGCAGGATGCCTTCACCCGCTACTTCGAGACGCCGCTGCTGGCCGCGTTCATCGAGTTGGCCCATCGCCTGGGCCACCGGGTGTTCCTGGCGCCCTACAGCGCCAACGGCAAGCCGCTGCACGTGCAGGGCTTCCTTGGTGCCTTCGCCAAGGCGGCGATCCGCAATGCGACCCAGCTCAAGGCCCTGGCTGACTGCGGCGTGCCGCTGGTGGGCCTGGACCCGGCGATGACCCTGGTCTACCGCCAGGAGTACCAGAAGGTGCCGGGCCTCGAAGGCTGCCCGCAGGTGCAGCTGCCGCAGGAGTGGCTGATGGATGTGTTGCCGGAGCAGGTGTCGACCGCGCCGGGCAACTTCCGCCTGATGGCGCACTGCACCGAGAAGACCAACGTGCCGGCCAGCACCAAGCAGTGGGAGCAGGTGTTTGCTCGCCTGGGGCTGAAACTGGTGACCGAGGCTACGGGCTGCTGTGGCATGTCGGGTACCTACGGACACGAGGCGCGCAACCAGGAGACTTCGCGGACCATCTTCGAGCAGTCGTGGGCGACCAAGCTGGACAAGGAAGGCGAGGCGCTAGCGACCGGTTACTCATGCCGCAGTCAGGTCAAGCGCATGACCGAGCGGCAGATGCGCCACCCGCTGGAAGTGGTGTTGCAGTACGCCAAGCGCTGACCTTCAGCGCCCCGGGGCTGCTCCGCAGCCCATTCGCGGGGCAAGCCCGCTCCCACAGGAATATCATTGCCCTCTGGCCCTGTGCTATCCCTGTGGGAGCGGGCTTGCCCGCGAAGAGGCCGGTACAGGCGCCCATTTATTCGGATTCTTTGCGCCGGCTACGAGCCTGCTTGTAAAGATAAAGACTCAACACCAGCCCACAACAAGCCGCCGCCGCCGCAAACAGAAACATCGAAGCAAACCCGAACCCCGATGCCACCGCACCCACCAGCGGCCCGGTAATCCCCAGCGACAGATCGATGAACAACGAGTACGCCCCCACCGCCGCCCCGCGGTTGGCCGCCGACACCTGGTTCACCGCTTCCACGCCCAGCGCCGGGAATACCAGCGAGAAGCCGAACCCGCTCAGCGCTGCCCCCGCCAATGCCATCTCGGCATTAGGCGCCATCCACAGCATCAGCAGCCCCAGTGTTTCCACCGTCAGGCAAACGATTGCCACCCTGAACCCACCAAGCCGGTTGATCAGGTTGCCGAACAGCAACCGCGCGCAGATGAAGCTGGCGCCGAACAGGCTCAGGGTCAGTGCCGCATTGGCCCAGCCGCGGCTGGCGTAATACAGGGTGATGAAGGTGGCGATGGTGCCGAACCCTATCGAGCCCAGCGCCAGCCCGGAGCCATGCGGGAACACCTTGCCCAGCACCTGCATGAACGGCAGGCGCTTGCCGCTGACCACAGGCGCTGCACGTTTCGGCCAGGCCAGCAGCAGGCCCAGGGCGCACAGCAGGATGATGCTCACGCCCATGCTCCACAGCCCCAGGCTCTTGACCATCAACACGCCCAATGGTGCGCCGATTGCCAGCGCGCCATAGCTGGCGATGCCGTTCCAGGAAATGACCTTGGCCGTGTGTTCGGCACCGACCCGGCCGATACCCCAGCCGATAGAGCCGGAACCCACCAGGCTTTCCGCACTACCCAGCACCAGGCGGCCGACCAGCAGGCAGCCCAGGCTGACCCACGGCAAGTCGGTGAGAAAGGCGCAGGCCAGCATGAACACGCCGCTCAGGCCGCAGCCGGCGAGGCCATACATGACCGCCTTCTTGCTGCCGAGGTTGTCGATGATGCGGCTGGCAGTAGGGCGGCTGAGCAAGGTGGCGAGGTACTGCACGCTGATCACCAGGCCGGCGATCACGGCGCTGAAGCCGAGGTCGTTGTGCACGTAGCCGGGCAACACGGCGAGGGGGATGCCGATGTTCAGGTAGCCGATGAAGGTGAAGAGGACGATGGAAACGACTTGCAGGGTGACCGCAAGAGGGCGCGGTGAGTCAGGCATGGGGGTCTTCGTGGCAGAGGTTCGTGACGGTGTGAAAACGTGATGACGGGGGTAGCCCGCAGGTCAGCCGTTTTCACACAGTCGGAGGGTTGCGCGGTTTATTCCTGGTCAGCGCTGGATTGATCGTCACCATCCTGATCGACGGCAGGCGTCGGTTCGGCGTGGACGGTAACGGATGGCTCTTCGGGGTTCAGGCTTGGGAAGGGAAGATTCGGGATTTCATGCATCTCGTCGTTCCTCGCAAGTGTGAGTGAAAAGTCTGCGCCAGGCGCGTTCGGAGCTTCGTAAAGCTGGGGCAGGATACACAAGTCTGGATGACAGTTTGTAAATTTTCCCGGTCGCTTGTCGGTTTTGCGGGCGGATACCGGACAGATTTCGGGTAGGCGCCGGGCAAAAAAACAGGGCCCTGAGGCCCTGTTCGTGGTGTTTACTTACGGCCTTCAGCCGTCTCGGCGACCTTGTCGGTGCGTGCGCACATGATGAAGTCATTGCGATGCAGCCCTTTGATCGAGTGGCTCCACCAGGTCACGGTGACCTTGCCCCATTCGGTCATCAGGCCAGGGTGGTGGCCTTCGGCTTCAGCGATTTCGCCCACAGCATTGGTGAATGCCAGGGCCTGCTTGAAGTTCTTGAACAGGAACACGCGCTCCAGTTCCATGTGGCCGTCGCGGACTTCGATGTTCCAGTCAGGGATCTCGCGGATCAGTACCGCCAGTTCCTCGTCGGTGACCTTGGGTGCGTCAGCGCGGCAGGCTTCGCAGTGGGCTTGGTTCAAGGCATTCATGGGTGTGTTTTCCGCTTCGAGTTGTTATCGGCAAGGCGCTCAGGCAGCGACCTTGGGTGGAAATTTCGGTGCGTGCAGCCCCAGCTGCATGGCTTGCTGGACCATGGCCATGATGTCTTCATGGGCCAGGTCGAACAGACGCTTCATGTTCGGCAGCACGAAGTACAGCGGCTGCAGGATGTCGATACGGTACGGCGTGCGCATGCACTCGATCGGGTCGAAGGCCTGGTGTTCAGGTTCGCCAGAAAGACTGTAGACGGTCTCTTTTGGCGAGGAGAGGATGCCGCCACCATAGATCTTGCGACCCTGCGCGGTTTCCATCAGGCCGAACTCGATGGTCATCCAGTACAGGCGCGCCAGGTACACGCGTTGTTCCTTGGTCGCGGCCAGGCCGAGCTTGCCGTACGTGTGGGTGAATTCAGCGAAGAACGGGTTGGTCAGCAGCGGGCAGTGGCCGAAGATCTCGTGGAAGATGTCCGGTTCCTGCAGGTAGTCCAGCTCTTCCGGGGTGCGGATGAAGGTGGCGACCGGGAAGCGCTTGCTGGCCAGCAGCTCGAAGAAGGTCTGGAAGGGGATCAGCGCCGGGACGCGGGCAACCTGCCAGCCGGTGGTGGCGCCCAGCACCTTGTTGACTTCACCGAGCTGCGGGATGCGGTCATGGGGCAGCTTGAGCTGGTCGATGCCGTCCAGGTATTCCTGGCACGCGCGGCCTTCGATGACTTTCAGCTGGCGGGTGATCAGGGTGTTCCATACCGCATGCTCTTGCTGCGGATAATCGATAAAACCGTGCGCATCGGGCTCGCGTGCCACGTATTGCGTCTGTTTCATGTGGCTCTCCTGGTGAGGGCTTTCTTGTTATGTCCACGACATGACTTAGGAATATCCCTTCACCAGACGATTTGCACGGGGGCAGGCCCTGCTGGCGGGTGCCCATTGAGCTGCCTTGCGTAACGATAATTTTACAAAATGCCAAGTATGCCGGAAAATCCGCGTCATCAAGCTGCGTTTTATTGGGTTTTTGTCAGCTTATCTTTACGACTTTTCCGTGCGAGGTTGAAAAACTTCGCCACTTCGAGAGCATTCATGCGTATCAAAGTGCACTGCCAGAACCGCATCGGAATCCTTCGCGACATCCTCAACCTGCTGGTGGAATACGGCATCAACGTGCTGCGCGGCGAGGTGGGTGGAGACCATGGCAACGCCATCTACCTGCACTGCCCGAACCTGATCAATCTGCAGTTCCAGGCATTGCGGCCCAAGTTCGAGTCGATTGCTGGCGTATTCGGGGTCAAGCGCGTCGGACTGATGCCCAGCGAGCGCCGGCACATGGAACTCAATGCGTTGCTCGGTGCGCTGGACTTCCCGGTGCTGTCGATCGACATGGGTGGCAGTATCGTCGCCGCCAACCGCACGGCGGCTCAGCTGCTCGGGGTGCGCGTCGACGAAGTGCCGGGCATGCCGCTGGCGCGCTATGTCGAGGATTTCGACTTGCCTGAGCTGGTACGTGCCAACAAGTCGCGCATCAATGGGCTGCGCATCAAGGTCAAGGGCGATGTGTTCCTGGCCGATATCGCGCCGTTGCAGTCCGAGCACGATGACAGCGAAGCCCTGGCCGGTGCCGTGTTGACCCTGCATCGCGCCGACCGCATCGGTGAGCGCATCTATAACGTGCGCAAGCAGGAGCTGCGCGGTTTCGACAGCATCTTCCAGAGTTCGCGGGTGATGGCGGCGGTGGTTCGTGAGGCGCGGCGTATGGCGCCGCTGGATGCGCCGTTGCTGATCGAAGGCGAGACCGGCACCGGCAAGGAATTGCTGGCCCGTGCTTGCCACCTGGCCAGCCCGCGTGGCCAGGCGCCGTTGATGGCGCTCAACTGTGCCGGCCTGCCGGAGTCGATGGCCGAAACCGAGTTGTTCGGTTATGGCCCCGGGGCATTCGAGGGAGCACGTGCCGAGGGCAAGCTGGGGCTGCTGGAGTTGACCGCCGGCGGTACCTTGTTCCTCGATGGCGTGGGGGAAATGAGCCCGCGCTTGCAGGTCAAGCTGCTGCGCTTCCTGCAGGATGGTTGCTTCCGCCGTGTCGGCAGCGACGAAGAGGTGTACCTGGATGTGCGGGTGATCTGTGCCACTCAGGTTGACCTTTCCGAGCTGTGCGCCCGTGGCGAGTTCCGCCAGGACCTGTATCACCGGCTCAACGTGCTGTCGCTGCACATTCCGCCGCTGCGCGAGTGCATGGATGGACTGGAAGGCCTGGTACAGCACTTTCTCGACCAGGCCAGCCGGCAGATCGGCTGTGCCATGCCGCGCCTGGCGCCGGCGGCCATGGACAAACTCAGCCAGTATCACTGGCCGGGTAACGTGCGGCAGCTGGAGAACGTGTTGTTCCAGGCGGTTTCGTTATGCGAGGGCGGGGTGGTGAAAGGGGAGCATATTCGTTTGCCGGATTATGGCGTGCGGCAACCGTTGGGCGAGTTTTCGCTGGACGGGGATCTGGCACAGATTGTCGGACGATTTGAAAAGGCCGTTCTGGAAAGTCTGATGGGCGAGTTTCCAAGTAGCCGGGCATTGGGTAAACGCCTGGGGGTTTCCCATACGACGATTGCCAACAAGTTGCGGGATTATTCCCTGGGCAAGTCGGCAGATTAAATAGCGGTTATTTAATGGCCCGTTAACTTTTACAGCGGCGTGGAAGTTGCGTGCGGGCAAAACGCGAACGGGGCCCACAAGGGCCCCGATTCAAGGTTTCAGCCGTTGGAGCAGCCGTTCCCCATCACGCGGTATTCGAGAATGTGCTTCTGGCCCTTGGAGTCCTCGTAGGTCATGCGGGCCGGCACGACTTCACACACGTTGGGCACTTCGCTCATGGAGATGACGCGGGCAATGTCCAGGTGCTGCGAGTAACTGTACTGTTCAACCGGGATCTGCTCGACATTGTTTGCTTCGCCGGCCATCGCCGCGCCGCAAAGACCGCCAAGTACCAATACCAGTAAAGCTTTCATTTTCATTTTACCTGTCTAAGGTCGTGAGGGGGCACGCCGCGCTTGTGGCGCCGCGAGTACTGCCAAAGTTCAACTATCAGAATGAGAGGGGGATTAACCGATTGCCTTCGTGGGGGCTGTTTCCAGTAGTTAATCGCCTTGCCGTTGCTGGCGAGGTGAATCTTATGCCTGGGCAACTAAGGGAAACAGATGGCGTTTTGATAAAGTTTTTTTGCCTTTTTCCAGAATCTGTAACAATCCCTCGGTATCTGCTATCGCCTTTTCCCCTGGCCGGGCCGGCAGCTGCGGGCTAGAGCCTTCCTCGCTGTTCACATGAAGATTTTCACGTCGCGCTACTACCATCGTCGTATGGTTTTTCCCGCTCTGGTACAGTTACAAACGATTCCATACAAAAACAACTATTACACCGAGGTAACACAGATGAGTGCGGCTCCACTGTATCCCGTTCGCCCCGAGGTTGCGGCCACTACCCTGACCGACGAGGCCACCTACAAGGCCATGTACCAGCAATCGGTGATCAACCCGGACGGCTTCTGGCGTGAGCAAGCCCAGCGTCTGGACTGGATCAAGCCGTTCACCAAGGTCAAGCAGACCTCGTTCGACGACCACCATGTCGATATCAAGTGGTTCGCCGACGGCACTCTGAACGTTTCCTCCAATTGCCTGGACCGCCACCTTGAAGAGCGTGGCGACCAGCTGGCAATCATCTGGGAAGGCGACGACCCTTCCGAACACCGCAACATCACCTACCGCGAGCTGCACGAGCAGGTCTGCAAGTTCGCCAACGCCCTGCGCGGCCAAGACGTGCACCGTGGCGATGTGGTGACCATCTACATGCCGATGATCCCCGAGGCCGTGGTGGCCATGCTGGCCTGCGCCCGCATCGGTGCGATCCACTCGGTGGTGTTCGGCGGCTTCTCGCCGGAGGCCCTGGCTGGCCGCATCATCGACTGCAAGTCCAAGGTGGTGATCACCGCCGACGAGGGCCTGCGTGGCGGCCGTCGTACTCCGCTCAAGGCCAACGTCGACCTGGCGCTGACCAACCCGGAAACCAGCAGCGTGCAGAAGATCATCGTGTGCAAGCGCACCGGTGGCGACATCGCCTGGCACCAGCACCGCGACATCTGGTTTGAAGACCTGATGAAAGTGGCCTCCAGCCACTGTGCACCGAAGGAAATGGGCGCCGAGGAACCGCTGTTCATCCTTTATACCTCTGGCTCCACCGGCAAGCCGAAGGGCGTGCTGCACACCACCGGGGGTTACCTGGTGTATGCCGCGCTGACCCATGAGCGCGTGTTCGACTACCGCCCGGGCGAAGTCTACTGGTGCACCGCCGACGTCGGCTGGGTCACCGGCCACAGCTACATCGTCTACGGCCCGCTGGCCAACGGCGCCACCACGCTGCTGTTCGAAGGCGTGCCGAACTACCCGGACATCACCCGGGTGTCGAAGATCGTCGACAAGCACAAGGTCAACATCCTCTACACCGCACCGACCGCCATCCGCGCCATGATGGCCGAAGGGCAGGCCGCCGTTGCCGGCGCCGACGGTTCCAGCCTGCGCCTGCTGGGTTCGGTGGGCGAACCGATCAACCCCGAGGCCTGGAACTGGTACTACAAGACCGTGGGTAAGGAGCGTTGCCCGATCGTCGACACCTGGTGGCAGACCGAGACCGGTGGCGTGCTGATCAGCCCGCTGCCGGGTGCCACGGCGCTCAAGCCGGGTTCGGCGACCCGGCCATTCTTCGGTGTGGTGCCGGCGCTGGTGGACAACCTGGGCAACCTGATCGAAGGGGCCGCCGAAGGCAACCTGGTGATCCTCGATTCCTGGCCAGGCCAGTCGCGTTCGCTGTACGGCGACCACGACCGCTTCGTCGACACCTACTTCAAGACCTTCCGTGGCATGTACTTCACCGGCGACGGCGCGCGCCGTGACGAGGATGGCTACTACTGGATCACCGGCCGCGTGGACGACGTGCTCAACGTGTCCGGCCACCGCATGGGTACCGCCGAGATCGAAAGTGCCATGGTCGCCCACGCCAAGGTAGCGGAGGCCGCAGTGGTCGGCGTGCCGCACGACATCAAGGGGCAAGGCATCTATGTCTACGTCACTCTCAATGCCGGTATCGAGCCGAGCGAGCAGCTGCGCCTGGAGCTGAAGAACTGGGTGCGCAAGGAGATCGGCCCGATTGCCTCGCCGGATGTGATCCAGTGGGCGCCAGGGCTGCCGAAGACCCGTTCGGGCAAGATCATGCGGCGTATCCTGCGCAAGATCGCCACCGCCGAATACGATGCCCTGGGTGACATCTCGACCCTGGCCGACCCGGGCGTGGTGCAGCACCTGATCGACACCCACAAGGCGATGAGCCTGGCTTCGGCCTGATAAGCCCGGGTTAACGAGTGTGCAAAACCCCGCCAAGGCAATCGGCGGGGTTTTTGCTTTACTGTTACCCGACAATCATCGGTAACTCTTCTGTCACCGTTTTCGCACAGGATCGGGGCACTCGGAAACAGATCTGAGCCGTTTCGGTGCGCTTGCGTGGGCATTTTCAGCAAGGTGAAACGCTGCACTTGCCGTATTGCAAGGGTTTGCCAATAATAGGCCCGGTAATTGCTTGGCTTACAGGTTATTTCTCTAGAGCTCTTGCATGATTTGCAAAAGCTGTCAACATCGCCCGCCGCGATTTCAAGCGCTTCTGTAAGTAGTTGTCGCTTTGAAGAAATATCGACTACCGGGCTGTCGTTAAAATGCCACTCACTCGCTCGTGGTCTGCGACCTTGGTCGAACCCTGCGCGGCTCGCGTTGTACCCATTCGCATATCGGGCAGCTGTTACCCCTGCCTCGTATTGCCCCGTACCGATGGAGTTACCTGATGAAGAAGCTCGCACTGCTTGGCGCCCTGGCGCTTTCCGTGTTTTCCCTGGTATCGCAGGCCGATGAAAAACCGTTGAAGATCGGCATCGAAGCCGCCTACCCACCGTTCGCCTTCAAGCAGCCGGACGGCAGCATCGCCGGTTTCGACTACGACATCGGCAACGCCCTGTGTGAAGAGATGAAGGCCAAGTGCACCTGGGTCGAGCAAGAGTTCGACGGCCTGATCCCGGCACTGAAAGTGCGCAAGATCGACGCCATCCTGTCGTCCATGTCGATCACCGATGATCGCAAGAAGTCGGTCGACTTCACCAAGCGCTACTACCTGACCCCGGCGCGCCTGGTCATGAAGGACGGCACCACCGTCAGCGACAGCCTCGACGAACTCAAGGGCAAGAAGATCGGCGTGCAGCGCGGCTCGATCCACGACCGCTTCGCCAAGGAAGTGCTGGCTCCGAAGGGCGCCACCGTAGTTCCATACGGCACCCAGAACGAAATCTACCTCGACGTTGCCGCCGGCCGCCTGGACGGTACCGTGGCCGACGCCACCCTGCTCGAAGACGGCTTCCTGAAAACCGATGCCGGCAAGGGCTTTGCCTTCGTCGGCCCATCGTTCACCGACGTGAAGTACTTCGGTGACGGCGTCGGTATCGCCGTGCGCAAGGGCGACGATGCCAACCGCGAGCGCATCAACAAGGCCATCGACGCCATTCGCGCCAACGGCAAGTACAAAGAAATCGAGAAGAAGTACTTCAACTTCGACATCTACGGTCCAGACTCGAACTAAGACGTCGGGTTTCACCTGTGCAATGGTGCAAACAGCAGAGGCTCTGAGGTTTGCACCATTTTTCATTCCCAAGCCCTGAGGAATCCCAATCATGTTGAAAGGCTATGGGGCAGTCATCCTCGACGGGGCGTGGCTGACGCTACAGCTCGCCCTGTCGTCGATGGCCCTGGCCATCGTCCTCGGCCTGATCGGCGTGGCGCTGCGTTTGTCGCCGGTGCGCTGGCTGGCCTGGCTGGGGGATCTGTATTCCACGGTGATCCGTGGCATCCCCGACCTGGTCCTGATCCTGCTGATCTTCTACGGCGGCCAGGACATCATCAACCGGGTGGCACCGCTGCTCGGCTATGACGATTACATCGACCTGAATCCGCTGGTAGCCGGTATCGGCACGCTGGGCTTCATTTTCGGTGCGTACCTGTCGGAAACCTTCCGTGGTGCGTTCCTCGGTATCCCCAAGGGCCAGGCCGAAGCCGGCGTGGCCTATGGCATGAGCGCGCGCCAGGTGTTCTTCCGCATCCAGGTGCCGCAGATGATCCGCCTGGCCATCCCGGGCTTCACCAACAACTGGCTGGTGTTGACCAAGGCCACGGCGCTGATTTCGGTGGTCGGCCTGCAGGACATGATGTTCAAGGCCAAGCAGGCGGCCGACGCCACCCGCGAGCCTTTCACCTTCTTCCTGGCCGTGGCCGCGCTGTACCTGGTGATCACCAGTATTTCGCTGCTGGCGCTGAAGTATCTGGAGCGCCGCTACTCGGTAGGCGTCAAGGTGGCTGAACTATGATTTTCGACTACAACGTCGTCTGGGAAGCCATGCCGCTGTACCTCGGCGGCCTGCTGACCACCCTCAAGCTGCTGGCGCTGTCGCTGCTGTTTGGCCTGGTGGCGGCGATTCCGCTGGGCCTGATGCGCGTCTCCAAGCAGCCGCTGGTGAACATGGGCGCCTGGCTGTACACCTACGTGATTCGTGGCACGCCGATGCTGGTGCAGCTGTTCCTGATCTACTACGGCCTGGCCCAGTTCGAGGCGGTGCGCGAGAGCATCTTCTGGCCGTGGTTGTCCAGCGCTACCTTCTGCGCCTGCCTGGCCTTCGCCATCAATACCAGCGCCTACACCGCAGAAATCATCGCCGGCAGCCTCAAGGCCACGCCCCATGGCGAGATCGAAGCGGCCAAGGCCATGGGCATGTCGCGCATGAAGATGTACCGCCGCATCCTGCTGCCATCGGCCCTGCGCCGGGCGCTGCCGCAGTACAGCAACGAAGTGATCATGATGCTGCAGACCACCAGCCTGGCGTCGATCGTCACCCTGATCGACATCACTGGCGCCGCGCGCACGGTCAATGCCCAGTACTACCTGCCTTTCGAGGCCTACATCACGGCGGGCGTGTTCTACCTGTGCCTGACCTTCATCCTCGTGCGCCTGTTCAAGATGGCCGAACGCCGCTGGCTCGGCTACCTGGCGCCGCGCAAGCACTGAACGCTCTGTGAGAACCGACAGCATGTACAAACTCGAAGTCCAAGACCTGCACAAGCGCTACGGCAGCCATGAAGTGCTCAAGGGCGTGTCCCTGGCGGCCAAGGCAGGCGATGTGATCAGCATCATCGGCTCCAGCGGTTCTGGCAAGTCGACCTTCCTGCGCTGCATCAACCTGCTCGAGCAGCCCCATGCAGGCAAGATCCTGCTCAACAACGAAGAACTCAAGCTGGTAGCTGGCAAGGATGGCGCGCTCAAGGCTTCCGACCCGCGCCAGCTGCAGCGCATGCGCTCGCGCCTGTCGATGGTGTTCCAGCATTTCAACCTGTGGTCGCACATGACTGCACTGGAGAACATCATCGAAGCCCCGGTGCACGTGCTGGGGATGAACAAGAAGGAAGCCCTGGAGAAGGCCGAGCACTACCTGGCCAAGGTTGGTGTGGCGCACCGCAAGGATGCTTTCCCGGGCCACATGTCCGGTGGCGAGCAACAACGTGTGGCAATTGCCCGGGCCCTGGCCATGGAGCCAGAGGTTATGCTCTTCGACGAACCGACTTCGGCACTCGACCCCGAGCTGGTAGGGGATGTGCTCAAGGTCATGCAGGCACTGGCCCAGGAAGGCCGCACCATGGTGGTGGTGACTCACGAAATGGGCTTTGCCCGCGAAGTGTCGAACCAGCTGGTGTTCCTGCACAAAGGCCTGGTCGAAGAAACCGGTTGCCCGCGTGAAGTGCTGGCCAACCCGCAATCGGAGCGCCTCAAGCAGTTCCTCTCCGGCAGCTTGAAGTAAAACGCTGCACCTTTGCACCAGAATAGGGCATGCTGCGCAGCGAGCGCAGCCTGACCCGGCGCCACAGACTCGAACGAACCCAGGTTTCGGACCGTACCCTATGACCACCCAGCGAATCGGTTTTCTCATCTGGCCAAGCACCAAGCCTTTGACCCTGGCGCTGGCGGAGGAAGTGTTGCAGGTGGCCCAGCGGGTGCATCCGGAGGTGGTCTACGAGATCGCCTTCCTCCAGGCAGAGCCTGCCGAGGAGGGCGCCTGGCGCCTGCCGGGCGAGCCGTGGAACGGGCGCCTGGAAGGATGCCACAAGCTGTTCCTGCTGGCCGACGACCTGCCCCAGGCGGTGGGCTCGGCGCTGTCGACGGCGCTAAAGCAGCTGGCGCGCAGTGGTTGCATGATCGGTGGCCTGTCCGCCGGGGTGTACCCGCTGGCCATGCTCGGGCTGCTCGACGGTTATCGTGCTGCGGTGCACTGGCGGTGGCAGGATGACTTTGCCGAGCGTTTCCCCAAGGTGATCGCCACCAGTCACTTGTTCGACTGGGACCGTGATCGCCTGACCGCCTGTGGTGGCATGGCCGTGACCGACCTGCTGCTGGCGGTGCTGGCCCGCGATCATGGGGCCGAACTGGCGGGGGCGGTATCCGAGGAACTGGTGGTCGAGCGCATCCGCGAAGGTGGCGAGCGCCAGCGCATCCCGCTGCAGAACCGCCTTGGCTCGAGTCATCCGAAGCTGACCCAGGCCGTGCTGTTGATGGAAGCGAACATCGAAGAGCCGCTGACCACTGACGAAATCGCCCAGCATGTCTGCGTGTCGCGCCGGCAGCTGGAGCGGATCTTCAAGCAGTACCTGAACCGCGTGCCGAGCCAGTACTACCTGGAGCTGCGGCTGAACAAGGCGCGGCAGATGCTGATGCAGACCAGCAAGTCGATCATCCAGATCGGCTTGTCCTGTGGCTTCTCCTCGGGGCCGCATTTCTCCAGCGCCTATCGCAATTTCTTCGGCGCCACGCCGCGGGAAGACCGTAACCAGCGGCGCAGCAGCAGTCCGTTCGAACTGAGCTCGGCACCGGCCGAAAAGGGCTGAGGTTTTGGTGGGGCCTGGGGTGCATGCCTTGGGTTTGATGGTGGTGCCGAAATCGAGCGCCGCCCGCGCGGCGCATCGCGAGCTAGCGCTCGCTCCTACGTTTATTTTTGGCCAGTAACGCCTGTGGCAGGCGTGCGCGACCGACTTGTTGGTACGACAATATAACGAGACGGGCGCCAAGGCGTTCGCGCGCAAATCCCACAGGAATAACTGGCCCGAAACAAACGTAGGAGCGAGCGCTAGCTCGCGATGCGCCGCGCGGGCGGCGCTCGATTTCCGCCACAACACAACAACAACGGCGTGCACCCGCTGCTCCGCCCCGAATTGCCTGTGCACACCCGTTCACCCAGCTCCCTCTCTCCCGTACACTGCGCGATTGCGACAGTGTTTGTCGCATTGCCGAAAGCCTTGGTAAAACTGGGTTTTGCGCTGTAACAAGTTGTCGCTTGGCCGCAAGGACAGGCGCGGATCAGTCCTTACAATCCCCCCATCGCTCGCCACTTCCAGGCCAGCGTTCCTCTTCAGGAGACTCAGATGTCCGTTGAGCAAGCCCCGGTGCAACGTGCCGATTTCGACCAGGTCATGGTTCCCAACTATTCTCCGGCGGCCTTTATTCCTGTGCGAGGCGAGGGTTCCCGCGTCTGGGACCAGTCGGGTCGCGAGCTCATCGACTTTGCCGGCGGCATCGCGGTGAACGCCCTGGGCCACTGCCACCCGGCACTGGTCAAGGCCCTGACCGAACAGGCCAACACCCTCTGGCACGTCTCCAACGTCTTCACCAATGAGCCGGCCCTGCGCCTGGCGCACAAGCTGGTCGACGCCACCTTCGCCGACCGTGCGTTCTTCTGCAACTCCGGCGCCGAGTCGAACGAGGCCGCCTTCAAGCTGGCCCGCCGCGTCGCCCACGACCGCTTCGGCCCTGAGAAGCACGAGATCATCGCGACCGTGAACAGCTTCCACGGCCGCACCCTGTTCACCGTCAGCGTCGGTGGCCAGCCAAAGTACTCCGACGGCTTCGGCCCGAAGATCACCGGCATCAGCCACGTGCCGTACAACGACCTGGAAGCCCTGAAGGCACAGATTTCCGACAAGACCTGCGCCGTGGTGATCGAGCCGATCCAGGGTGAAAGCGGTGTGGTGCCGGCCGACAAGGCCTACCTGGAAGGCGCGCGCAAGCTGTGCGACGAGCACAACGCCCTGCTGATCTTCGACGAAGTGCAGACCGGCGTCGGCCGCACCGGCTCCCTGTATGCCTACCAGCACTACGGTGTGACCCCGGACATCCTGACCAGCGCCAAGAGCCTGGGCGGCGGTTTCCCGATCGGCGCCATGCTGACCACCACCGACATCGCCAAGCACCTGGCCGTCGGTACCCACGGCACCACCTACGGCGGCAACCCGCTGGGCTGTGCCGTCGCCTGTGCCGTGCTGGATGTGGTCAACACCCCGGAAACCCTGGCTGGCATCAAGGCCAAGCACGAGCGTTTCAAGTCCCGCCTGGAGAAGATCGGCCAGCAGTACGGCCTGTTCAGCCAGGTGCGTGGCGTCGGCCTGCTGATCGGCTGCGTGCTGACCGAAGCCTGGCAGGGCAAGGCCAAGGACGTGCTCAACGCCGCTGAAAAACAAGGTGTGATGGTGCTGCAGGCAGGCCCTGACGTGGTCCGCTTCGCCCCAAGCCTGGTGGTCGAAGATGCCGACATCGACGAAGGCCTGGACCGCTTCGAGCGCGCTGTGGCGCAACTGACCAAGGGCTGATCGGCCTGCGGTCCGTTCACCGACCCGGGCGCTTCGCGGCGCCGGGGCGGTGAACCCCGAATTCCAGTGCGGGTGCTGATGCGCCCGCCGTTTTCCCGTGCCGTCCTGAATGGCCCGTTTTTCCAAAGGAGTGACACCATGCTGGTGATGCGCCCCGCGCAAATGGCTGATCTGAACGAAGTGCAGCGCATGGCTGCCGACAGCCCCGTTGGTGTCACCTCGCTGCCGGACGATGCCGCCCGCCTGGGCGACAAGATTGCCGCCTCGGAAACCTCCTTCGCCGCTGAAGTGAGCTTCAACGGTGAAGAGAGCTACTTCTTCGTGCTCGAGGACAGTGAGACCGGCCAGCTTGCCGGCTGCTCGGCCATTGTCGCCTCGGCCGGCTACTCCGAGCCGTTCTACAGCTTCCGCAACGAGACCTTCGTGCACGCTTCACGCGAGCTGAAGATCCACAACAAGATCCATGTTCTGTCGCTCTGCCACGACCTCACCGGCAACAGCCTGCTGACCAGCTTCTATGTGCTGCCGGAACTGGTGAACAGCGGCTGGGCCGAGCTCAACTCCCGTGGCCGTCTGCTGTTCATGGCCTCGCACCCGGAGCGCTTCGCCGATTCGGTGGTCACCGAAATCGTCGGCTACAGCGACGAGCAGGGCGAATCGCCGTTCTGGGACGCCATCGGCCGTAACTTCTTCGACCTCAACTACGCCCACGCCGAGCGCCTGTGCGGCCTGAAGAGCCGCACCTTCCTCGCCGAGCTGATGCCGCATTACCCGATCTACGTGCCGCTGCTGCCCGATGAAGCGCAGGAAGCCATGGGCCAGGTGCACCCGCGGGCGCAGATCACCTTCGACATCCTCATGCGCGAAGGCTTCGAGACCGAGCACTACATCGACATCTTCGACGGTGGCCCGACCCTGCATGCGCGTGCCTCGGGCATCCGCTCGATTGCCCAGAGCCGCGTGGTGCCGGTCAAGGTGGACGACGCCCCGGTCAAGGGCGGGCGCCCTTACCTGGTGTGCAACGGCCAGTTGCAGGACTACCGCGCAGTGCTGCTGGAGCTGGACTGGGTGCCGGGCAAACCGGTCAGCCTGAGTAGTCAGGCGGCCGAGGCCCTGGGGGTCGGCGAAGGTGCCAGCGTGCGCCTGGTCGCGGCCTGAGCCGCGGCGCGCAAGCCGGAACAATGAGTTTCGCGGCAGGCACTGGCCACCGCACAAGGAGATAGCATGATCGTTCGTCCTGTACGCAGCAGCGATTTACCCGCGCTGATCGAATTGGCCCGCAGCACCGGCACCACCGGGCTGACCACCCTGCCGGCCAACGAAGAGCGCCTTGGCCACCGCGTCGGCTGGGCCGAAAAGAGCTTCCGTGGCGAAGCCGAGCGCGGCGACACCGATTACCTGTTCGTGCTGGAGAACGATGAAGGCCTGGTGGTCGGCATCAGCGCCATCGCCGGGGCCGTGGGCCTGCGTGAGCCCTGGTACAACTACCGGGTCGGCCTCACCGTCAGCGCCTCCCAGGAGCTGAAGATCTACCGCGAAATCCCCACGCTGTTCCTGGCCAATGACCTGACCGGCAACTCCGAGCTGTGCTCGCTGTTCCTGCGCAGCGATTACCGCTCCGGGCTCAACGGCCGCCTGCTGTCGCGTGCACGCATGCTGTTCATTGCCGAGTTCCCTGAACTGTTCGGCAACAAGATCATCGCTGAAATGCGCGGCATGTCCGACGAGCAAGGCCGCTCGCCGTTCTGGGAAAGCCTGGGCCGGCACTTCTTCAAGATGGAGTTCAGCCAGGCCGACTACCTCACCGGTGTTGGCAACAAGTCGTTCATTGCCGAGCTGATGCCCAAGTTCCCGCTGTACACCTGCTTCCTGTCCGAGGCTGCGCGCGATGTCATTGGCCGTGTGCACACCGACACCGAGCCTGCGCTGGCGATGCTCAAGCAGGAAGGCTTCAGCTATCAGGGCTACGTCGACATCTTCGACGCCGGCCCGGCCATCGAATGCGAGACATCGAAGATTCGCGCCGTGCGTGAGAGCGAGACCCTCGTGCTGGCCGTGGGTACCCCGGGCGATGACGCGACCCCCTACATCATCCACAACCGCAAGCGCGACGACTGCCGCATCACCGCAGCGCCTGCGCGCCTTGCCGCAGGCACCCTGGTGGTCGATCCGCTGACTGCCAAGCGCCTGCGCATGGGTGCCGGCGACAACGTACGTGCCGTACCGCTGTCGGCAAGCCGGGAGGCCCAGTAAATGACCACGCATTACATCGCAGGCAACTGGCTGGCCGGCCAGGGCGAGGTCCTGCAGTCGCTCAATCCGGTGACCCAGGCCGTCGTCTGGCAAGGGCAGGGCGCCGATGCCGGCCAGGTTGACGCAGCCGTCAAGGCGGCCCGCCAGGCATTCCCGGCCTGGGCGCAGCTGAGCCTGGAGGCGCGTATCGACGTGCTGGAGAAGTTCGCCGAGCAGCTGAAGCAGCATGCCGAGGCGCTGGCCCACTGCATCGGAGAGGAAACCGGCAAGCCGCTGTGGGAATCGGCCACCGAAGTGACCAGCATGGTCAACAAGGTGGCGATCTCGGTGCAGAGCTACCGCGAGCGTACCGGCGAAAAGAGCGGCCCGCTGGCCGATGCCACGGCCGTACTGCGGCACAAGCCCCATGGCGTGGTGGCGGTGTTCGGCCCTTACAACTTCCCCGGCCATTTGCCCAACGGCCATATCGTACCGGCACTGCTGGCTGGCAACTGCGTGGTATTCAAGCCCAGTGAGCTGACCCCCAAGGTCGCCGAGCTGACGGTCAACTGCTGGATCGCCGCCGGCCTGCCGGCTGGTGTGCTCAATCTGCTTCAGGGCGCCCGTGAAACCGGTGTGGCGCTGGCCGCCAACCCGGGTATCGACGGCCTGTTCTTTACCGGCTCCAGCCGCACCGGCAACCTGCTGCACCAACAGTTCGCCGGCCGCCCGGACAAGATCCTCGCCCTGGAAATGGGCGGCAACAACCCGCTGGTGGTGGATGAGGTCAAAGACCTCGACGCCGCGGTGTACACCATCATCCAGTCGGCGTTCATCTCTGCCGGCCAGCGCTGCACCTGTGCCCGCCGTCTGCTGGTGCCGCAGGGCGCCTGGGGCGATGCGCTGGTTGCGCGGCTGGTCGAGGTGTGCCGGAGCATTACCGTCGGTGCCTTTGACCAGCAGCCAGCGCCGTTCATGGGCTCGGTGATCTCGCTGCAGGCAGCGCAGGCACTGATTGCGGCCCAGGCCGAACTGCTGACCAAGGGAGCCGTGAAGCTACTGGCCATGACCCAGCCCCAGGCCGACGCCGCACTGCTGACGCCCGGCATTCTCGATGTCACCGCCGTGGCCGATCGCCCGGACGAAGAGTTCTTCGGCCCGCTGCTGCAGGTGATCCGCTACGCCGACTTCGATGCCGCCATCGACGAGGCCAACAACACCCAGTACGGCCTGGCCGCCGGCCTGTTGTCCGACTCCCGGGCGCGCTACCAGTACTTCTGGCTGCGCAGCCGTGCCGGTATCGTCAACTGGAACAAGCAGCTGACCGGCGCCGCCAGCAGCGCGCCGTTCGGTGGCGTGGGTGCCAGTGGCAACCACCGCGCCAGTGCCTATTACGCAGCCGATTACTGCGCTTACCCCGTGGCTTCGCTGGAGACCGCCAGCCTTGCCTTGCCGGCGACCCTGACGCCGGGCGTCACCCTATAACAACAGGTCACGGAGCCTAGCCGATGAAATCCTATGAAGTGAATTTTGATGGCCTGGTGGGGCCTACCCACAACTACGGCGGCCTGTCCTACGGTAACGTGGCTTCACAGAGCAACAGCCAGCAAGGGTCAAACCCGCGGGAAGCGGCACGCCAGGGCCTGGCCAAGATGAAAGCGCTGGCCGACATGGGCTTCAAGCAGGGCGTGTTGGCACCGCAGGAGCGCCCGGACGTGGCCGCCCTGCGCCGCCTGGGCTTCAGCGGCAGCGATGCCGAGGTGATCCAGCGTGCCGCCAAGGAGGCCATGCCACTGCTGGTCGCCAGCTGCTCGGCCTCGAGCATGTGGGTGGCCAACGCTGCCACCGTCAGCCCGAGCGCCGACACCGCCGATGGCCGCGTGCACTTCACTGCCGCCAACCTCAACTGCAAATACCACCGCAGCATCGAGCACCCGACCACCAGCCGCGTGCTGGCGGCGATGTTCAACAACGAGAAACACTTTGCCCACCACGAAGCTCTGCCTGCCGTGGCACAGTTCGGCGACGAGGGCGCGGCCAACCACACGCGCTTCTGCCGCGAATATGGCGAGGCTGGTGTGGAATTCTTCGTCTATGGCCGCAGTGCCTTCGACAGCCGCTACCCCGCACCGCAGAAGTACCCGGCGCGGCAGACCCTGGAGGCTTCCCAGGCCGTCGCCAGGCTTCACGGCCTGAGCGATGACGGTGTGGTCTACGCTCAACAGAACCCAGCGGTGATCGACCAGGGTGTGTTCCACAACGATGTGATTTCGGTCGGTAACGGTGAAGTGCTGTTCTACCACGAGGACGCTTTCCTCGAGACCAACGAGGTGCTTGGCCAGCTGCAGGCTAAACTGGCCAGCAAGGGTGGCAACTTCCAGGCCATCCGCGTGCCGCGTTCGTCGGTAGCGGTAGAGGATGCAGTGCGCTCCTACCTGTTCAATAGCCAGCTGCTCAGCCGTGACGATGGCTCGATGCTGCTGGTGGTGCCGGAAGAGTGCCGCAACAACGAGCGGGTTTGGGCTTATCTGAGCCAGCTGACCGCCCAGGGCGGCGCGGTGAAGGAGGTCAAGGTATTCGACCTCAAGCAGAGCATGCAGAACGGCGGTGGCCCGGCTTGCCTACGTTTGCGCGTGGCATTGAAGGAATCGGAACTGGCGGCGGTCAATCCAGGCGTTATCATGACCGCCCCGCTGTACGACACCCTGGTGCAGTGGGTCGACAAGCACTACCGCGATCGCCTTGGCGAAGCCGACCTTGCTGACCCGCAGCTGCTGCTGGAGTGCCGTACCGCGCTGGATGAATTGACCCAGATCCTGAAGTTGGGCTCGGTGTACCCGTTCCAACGCCAACCTTGAAGAGAGAATTTGCAATGACCGACGCCCTGCGCCTGATCCTCGAAGATGTAGACGGCACCCAGCTGGAAACTTCCTGCACCCGTTTTGCCATTGTCTGGCAAGGCAAGGAAGTGTGGGTTCAGCAGGACGGCCGTGGCCAGCTGCTGATCGGCGTAGATGTCGAGGAAGGCGATGCTGAATACGCCAACCTGCTGCTGCGCCCGATGGCCACCAACCTGGTCAGCCTGCAGCTGGAAATGGAGCCGGCGGAAGTCGGCGAAGATGACGATCACGTCCATGGCCCCGACTGCGGCCACCACCACTAAGGAAGCGCCTATGCTCGCCCTTGGCAAATTGCTCGAGCTGACCCTGACCGATCACGAGCCGGCCGAGAAGACTCAAGTGACACCCAAGGGCGTGCGGTTGCGCTGGCTGGGGGAGGGCGCACTGGAAGTGCGTCCACCTGAAGGTGAGGATTGTGGGCTGGACCTGCTCTTGTCTGCCGGTATCCACGGCAACGAGACGGCACCTATCGAGCTGCTCGAACGGCTGTTGCATGGCGTGGCCAATGGCAAGATCAAACCCCGTGCGCGGATTTTGTTCCTGTTCGGCAACCCGGTCGCCATCCGCAAGGGTGAGCGTTTCGTCGAGCAGGATATCAACCGGCTGTTCAACGGTCGTCACGAGCTCTCCAGTGGCTTCGAGGCATTGCGTGCGGCCGAGCTGGAGCAGTTCGCCCGCGTGTTCTTCAGCAAGCCTGAGCGCACTCGCCTGCATTACGACCTGCACACCGCGATTCGCGGCTCGAAGATCGAGCAGTTTGCCCTGTACCCCTATAAAGAGGGGCGCAAGCATTCCCGGCGTGAGCTGGCTCGCCTTGCCGCAGCCGGCATGGAGGCGGTGCTGTTGCAGAGCAAGTCTTCGATCACCTTCAGCGCCTTTACCTACGAACAGCTGGATGCCGAGGCATTCACCCTGGAACTGGGCAAGGCACGGCCGTTCGGGCAAAACGAGCAGGTCAACCTCGACAAGCTCGAAGAGCGGTTGATCCGTATCATCGAGCACACCGAGCCAGAAGACGAGGGCTCGCTGGATGGTCTGCAGCTGTTCAGTGTTTCCCGCGAAATCATCAAGCACAGTGACAGCTTCCACCTGCACTTGCCGGCGGATGTCGAAAACTTCTCCGAGCTGAGCAAGGGCTACCTGCTGGCTGAAGACCTGGCCGAGACGCGCTGGGTGGTCGAGGAGGAGGGCGCGCGCATCATTTTCCCCAATCCCAAGGTAAAGAACGGTTTACGTGCCGGAATCCTGATTGTGCCGGATGCGGGGCAGCGCCTGGGTTGAGTGTCGCTGTAATTGCGCGGCGCGCGTCACTGCGCCGTGCATAGGGCATTCAATAATAGGCGCGCCCGGATAAACCCAGTTCCTCACGTAGCGCGTTTTCGTTAAAAGGTGAGGGGTTGGTGTCCGTCGGTGGGGTTTGCGCGTTTTCGTCGAAGTCAAAAAACAGCCCGGTGGGTAAGCCGATAGCCTGCAGTTGGGCTCGGGCTACGGTGATCTGTCGACGATCAATTGTTTTTATCTGGGTGGTACCGGGTACTGTTGTACCGTTGAACGCGTTATAGGCCTCGCACAAGCAGCGGTAGAAGTCGAACAGTGGCAGATTGTCGCTATCGGAGTGGGTCAGGTTGAACCACAGTTCGCCGCCCTCCGCGGGAAAGCCGGAGACCCACTCCAGGCTGCTGTTTTTACTCAAGTGGTGGTCGCTGTCGGTGGGGTCGGATATGTAAACGTCAAAATGGGTGATTTTCTGTGATTCGATGATCTTGATCCATGATCGCTTGGTTAGCTCTTCCAGCAAGCGTTGGCCACAGCGTGTATGGCGAAGGAACTTCAGATGGTTCTGGACCGCCTCTTTGAACGTATCGCTACCTAGTACCCTGAATGTATCGCTTCCCAGGGTATCAAGCGGTGCGTCCAGCGGTTGCTCAAAACGGGCATCGCCCGGCTGGTTGCGGGCGTAGATAACCGAGTCGTGGGGGTCATCAACCAGAATATGGCCTGTGATACGGCTACGCTGCTCAGCACCTTTGATAAAGGTCAGGCCTTGGCCAACGTTGATTTGCGTGTCACCAGTGCCGCTGAACACCTGGGTGATGCCGCCGCCCGTATCAATGCGTTTGTTCCCGTTGCCGGCCTGGATGATCACGGGCGTTTTGACGTCTTTCGCCACCTTGATACTGCCGCTACCGTCGGCAGTTCTTATGATTAGCGTTTGTCTGCGCGTCGGTGCAAGGACAAAGAGTTTGGTGCCCACCTGGGCCATCAGGTGGCAATCGTAAGTGGTTATTTCAATGTCTATTCCGGGTTCATGGCTTTCGATCACCATGTGGTGCTTGCCAGGGATCTGGCCTTGCTCAAACCATACCTGCTCGAGAAGGATGTCCAGCTTTTCGTCCCTGTACTCATAGAATTTATGGATATCCTTGTCTTCTGTGGCCGGGTCGATGAATTGTTGAAAGCCGCTGCTTCTACCGGAGATGAAGTAAATGGGGTTGGGGTGCATGTTGCTACCTCGCTGGCGGTGGGTGGCTATGTGCTGTCACGGATGGCCAAGGATAAGAAGCCAGCGATGGCGAGGCGTGGTAGTTATCTAGGCCCGGCACCAGAGGCGACGAGGAAGGGAAGCGGCCCGCAGGCCAGCTGAGCCACCGTCAATCGGATGCCTGGGGTGGCGAATTCATGTGTTTGGTCGTGTTGAGCGTATAAACACACTGTAACTCCCGTTCAGGCTGGCTATAATGGCGCCCTTTGCCGTCGTTTCGTCGATTCGACGTATTAGCCCAAACGGCCGCCGTTTCCGTGGAAGAACCTATGAAAAGCGCAGAAATCCGTGAAGCCTTCCTTCGCTTCTTCGAAGAGCAGGGCCATACCCGAGTCGCCTCCAGTTCGCTGATCCCGAACAACGACCCGACCCTGCTGTTCACCAACGCTGGCATGAACCAGTTCAAGGACTGCTTCCTCGGTGCCGAGAAGCGTGCCTACACCCGCGCTGTCAGCAGCCAGAAGTGCGTGCGTGCCGGTGGCAAGCACAACGACCTGGAAAACGTCGGCTACACCGCGCGTCACCACACCTTCTTCGAAATGCTGGGCAACTTCAGCTTCGGTGACTATTTCAAGCGCGACGCGATCACCTTCGCCTGGACCTTCCTGACCTCGGACAAGTGGCTGAACCTGCCCAAGGAAAAACTCTGGGTCACCGTCTACGCCTCTGACGACGAAGCCTACGACATCTGGACCAAGGAAGTCGGCGTGCCGGCCGAGCGCATGGTGCGCATCGGCGACAACAAAGGCGCCCCGTACGCCTCCGACAACTTCTGGACCATGGGCGACACCGGCCCGTGCGGCCCATGCACCGAGATCTTCTACGACCACGGCGCCGACATCTGGGGCGGCCCACCCGGCTCGCCGGAAGAAGACGGCGACCGCTACATCGAGATCTGGAACAACGTCTTCATGCAGTTCAACCGTACCGCCGACGGCGTGCTGCACCCGCTGCCAGCGCCGTCGGTGGACACCGGCATGGGCCTGGAGCGCATCAGTGCGGTAATGCAGCACGTGCACTCGAACTACGAGATCGACCTGTTCCAGAACCTGCTGTCCGCCGCGGCCAAGGCCATCGGTTGCAGCAACGACGGCCAGGCTTCGCTGAAAGTGGTGGCCGACCACATCCGTTCCTGCGGCTTCCTGATTGCCGACGGTGTACTGCCGTCCAACGAAGGCCGTGGCTATGTGCTGCGTCGCATCATTCGCCGCGCTTGCCGCCACGGCAACAAGCTGGGCGCCAAGGGCAGCTTCTTCTACCAGATCGTCGCCGCCCTGGTCGCCGAGATGGGCGAGGCCTTCCCAGAGCTGCAGAGCCAGCAGGCGCATATCGAGCGCGTGCTCAAGGCTGAAGAAGAGCAGTTCGCCAAGACCTTGGAACAGGGCCTGCGCATCCTCGAGCAGGACCTGGCCCAGCTCAAGGGCGACGTGGTCCCGGGCGACGTGGTGTTCAAGCTGTACGACACCTACGGCTTCCCGATGGACCTGACCGCCGACATCGCCCGCGAGCGTGAGCTGACCATCGACGAAGCCGGCTTCGAGCGCGAGATGGAAGCCCAGCGCGAGCGTGCCCGTTCCGCCAGCAGCTTCGGCATGGACTACAACAGCCTGGTCAAGGTCGACAGCGCCACCGAGTTCCTCGGTTATGACGCCACCGAAGGCCAGGGCAAGATCATCGCCCTGTACAAGGACGGCCAGGCCGTCGACCAGCTGGGCGAAGGCGAGCAGGGCGTCGTGGTCCTCGACCGCACCCCGTTCTACGCCGAGTCCGGTGGCCAGGTCGGCGACAGCGGCTTCCTGCAGGCCGGCGCCGCACGCTTCGACGTGCGCGACACCACCAAGACCGGCGGTGCCTTCCTGCACCACGGCGTGGTTGCCAGCGGTGCGCTGGTCATCGGTTCGCCGGTCGAGGCCAAGGTCGATGCCGAGGTGCAGCACGCCACCTCGCTGAACCACTCGGCCACCCACCTGCTGCACGAAGCGCTGCGCCAGGTACTGGGCGAGCACGTGCAGCAGAAGGGCTCGCTGGTCGACAGCCAGCGCCTGCGTTTCGACTTCAGCCACTTCGAAGCGGTATCGCCTGCGCAAATCAAGGCCCTGGAAGACATCGTCAACCGTGAAGTGCGCAAGAACACCCCGGTTGAAACCGAGCTGACCGATATCGAAACCGCCAAGGCCAAGGGTGCCATGGCCCTGTTCGGCGAGAAGTACGGTGATACCGTGCGCGTGCTGAGCATGGGCGGCGATTTCTCCGTCGAACTGTGCGGCGGTATCCACGCCAAGCGCACCGGCGATATCAGCCTGTTCAAGATCATCAGCGAAGGCGGCGTGGCCTCGGGCGTACGCCGTATCGAAGCGGTTACCGGCGCCGCTGCACTGGCCTACCTGAACGCTGCCGAAGAGCAGGTCAAGGAAGCCGCGCAGCTGGTCAAGGGCAACCGTGACAACCTGATCGACAAGCTGTCGGCTGTGCTCGAACGCAACCGCCAGCTGGAAAAGCAGCTCGAGCAGCTGCAGGCCAAGGCCGCCAGCGCCGCCGGGGACGATCTCTCCAATGCGGCCGTTGAGGTCAAGGGTGCCAAGGTGCTTGCAGCCCGCCTGGATGGGCAGGATGGCAAGGCACTGCTGGCGCTGGTCGATCAACTGAAGAACAAGCTCGGCCACGCAGTGATCCTGCTGGGCAGCGAGCATGAGGGCAAGGTCGTGCTGGTGGCCGGCGTGACCAAAGACCTCTCCAGCCAACTCAAGGCTGGTGACCTGATGAAACAAGCCGCTGCGGCAGTGGGTGGCAAGGGCGGTGGCCGTCCGGACATGGCCCAGGGTGGTGGCGTCGACGTCGCTGCACTGGACCAGGCCCTGGCGCTGGCCGTGCCGTTCGCAGAGCAGGGACTTTGAGATGAAGGGGCGGGTGGTCTAGTCATCCGCCTCTTCATGTTGGATGGTTTTTTTGAGGCCCGGTACGGGCTGAGGCACCATTGAAATGGCGTTGATCGTACAGAAATTTGGCGGCACCTCTGTCGGTTCCATCGAGCGGATCGAGCAGGTAGCCGAAAAGGTCAAGAAACACCGTGAAGCGGGCGACGACCTGGTGGTTGTGCTGTCGGCCATGAGCGGTGAAACCAATCGCCTGATCGATCTGGCCAAGCAGATCACCGATCAGCCGGTTCCGCGTGAACTGGATGTGATCGTGTCGACCGGTGAGCAGGTCACCATTGCCCTGCTGACCATGGCCTTGATCAAGCGTGGTGTGCCAGCGGTGTCCTACACCGGCAACCAGGTACGCATCCTCACCGACAGCGCGCACAACAAGGCGCGCATCCTGCAGATCGACGACCAGAAGATCCGTGCCGACCTCAAGGAAGGCCGCGTGGTCGTGGTGGCCGGTTTCCAGGGCGTCGACGAGCACGGTAGCATCACCACCCTCGGCCGTGGTGGCTCCGACACCACCGGCGTGGCCCTGGCGGCTGCGCTGAAAGCTGATGAGTGCCAGATCTACACCGACGTCGATGGCGTCTACACCACCGACCCGCGCGTCGTGCCACAGGCCCGTCGCCTGGAGAAGATCACCTTCGAAGAGATGCTGGAAATGGCCAGCCTCGGTTCCAAGGTGCTGCAGATCCGTTCGGTGGAGTTCGCCGGCAAGTACAACGTTCCGCTGCGCGTGCTGCACAGCTTCAAGGAGGGTCCAGGTACCCTCATTACCATTGATGAAGAGGAATCCATGGAACAGCCGATCATTTCCGGTATCGCCTTCAACCGTGATGAGGCCAAGCTGACCATTCGTGGCGTACCGGACACCCCGGGCGTTGCCTTCAAGATCCTCGGCCCGATCAGCGCTTCGAACATCGAAGTGGACATGATCGTGCAGAACGTTTCGCACGATAACACCACCGACTTCACCTTCACCGTACACCGCAATGAGTACGAAAAGGCCCACAGCGTGCTGGAAAACACCGCACGTGAAATCGGTGCCCGTGAAGTGATCGGCGACACCAAGATCGCCAAGGTGTCGATCGTTGGCGTCGGCATGCGCTCCCACGCGGGCGTTGCCAGCCGCATGTTCGAAGCCCTGGCCAAGGAGAGCATCAACATCCAGATGATCTCCACCTCCGAAATCAAGGTCTCGGTGGTTATTGAAGAGAAGTACCTGGAGCTGGCCGTACGCGCGCTGCACACCGCGTTCGAACTCGACGCTCCTGCCCGACAGGGCGAGTAACGCGTTGCCCGGAGGGCGCGGCTTGGCCGCGCCCTTCGCGTTTCTGGTCGCCACGCAGGCCCTGTCCTGCCGGCGGGGCGATCATCCAGGCTGTGTGTCGTCGTCCACGACTGGCCTGACATCCCAAGACTGAAATCCCTGAATGTTTTGCGTAAGGAGAAAGCTATGTTGATTCTGACTCGTCGGTGCGCCGAGAGCCTGATCATTGGAGACGGCGAGATCACCGTGACGGTGCTCGGCGTCAAAGGCAACCAGGTGCGTATTGGTGTCAGCGCCCCTAAAGAAGTGGCCGTTCACCGCGAGGAAATCTACCTGCGGATCAAGAAGGAGAAGGATGAAGAGCCAAGCCTTTAATTTTTTTGAAGTTTTTTTCAAAAAAAGGGTTGCAAAGGTGAAAGAGGTTCTTTAATATTCGCCTCGTGTTGCGGTGAGGTGGCCGAGTGGCCGAAGGCGCTCCCCTGCTAAGGGAGTATACCTCATAAGGGTATCGGGGGTTCGAATCCCCCCTTCACCGCCATTATTTGCGTAGGGCGCTGTAAACGGTAAGAACGCTAAGTCGTTGAAGTTAAACGAAAAAGTTCTTGCAAAAATGTTTCAGCGAACTATCATGCGCGGCAAGACATGGACTCATAGCTCAGCTGGATAGAGTACTCGGCTACGAACCGAGCGGTCGCAGGTTCGAATCCTGCTGAGTCCACCACTTTTGGAGTGGCTTTGTTTGCAAGGCTGCTTCAAATCAACCAGTGGTAATCTGGTCTAAAACTACCAATCGCGGACTCATAGCTCAGCTGGATAGAGTACTCGGCTACGAACCGAGCGGTCGCAGGTTCGAATCCTGCTGAGTCCGCCACTTTTTGAAGTGGCTCTGCTTGCAAAGTCGCTTCACCCGCCAGCGGTATCTGGTTTGAAACTGCCAACCACGGACTCATAGCTCAGCTGGATAGAGTACTCGGCTACGAACCGAGCGGTCGCAGGTTCGAATCCTGCTGAGTCCACCACTTTTGAAGTGGCTCTGCTTGCAAAGACGCTTCACCCACCAGTGGTAATCTGGTCTAAAACTACCACCACGGACTCATAGCTCAGCTGGATAGAGTACTCGGCTACGAACCGAGCGGTCGCAGGTTCGAATCCTGCTGAGTCCACCATACAATCAAGAAGCCCGCTCAATTGAGCGGGCTTTTTGCTTTCTGTTTCACTGCTTTGTCAGTGATGCCTGACTAGACTGCACAGTTACCGGCCCTACAAGTTTTGCGCGGTGAATGTGTTTTTTATTGCGCGCCTGCCGTCGCACTGATGGCTTCGAGCGTTGTCCCAGCTTTATCGCGCAAACGATTGTTCTGGCCAAAATTTTAAGCGATCTGACAGCTTAGGCAGTGTATGATTGCGCCCGTCAGCCCCGCCGGGGCTTGTGGAAAACCACCATGGACTTACCCAGTAGTTACTCCTTAACAAGATTCATACAGCTAGATCTGACTGATTGATTCTCCCGGCGTGCTCCGCTGCTGGGAGTGGAGTTCGCCTATGACTGAAGTAGAAGTAAAGAAAGCGCAAGAAAGCCTGCAGGATCGCCTGGCCCAGGTGGTCGAACTGCTGCAGCGCCAACGTGTGGTAGAAGACCTGACCCACCGTCAGGAAGGTCAGCACAATGACCTGGTGGAGAACCTTGTCCACCGCCAGAACCTGGTCGACCTGCAGCGCAAGCTGGACGACCTGCACCCTGCCGACGTCGCCTACATCCTCGAAGCCTTGCCCCTGCAAGACCGCCTGACGGTCTGGCAGCTGGTGCGCTCGGATCGGGACGGCGACATCCTCCTCGAAGTTTCCGACTCTGTTCGTCAATCGCTGATCGCCGACATGGACGATCACGAGATCCTGGCTGCCGCCAAGGAAATGGACGCTGACGAACTGGCCGACCTGGCGCCAGAGCTGCCACGCGATGTTGTGCACGAGCTGATGGAAAGCCTCGATGCCCAGCAGCGCGAGCGTGTGCGCTCTGCGCTGAGCTACGACGAGGAGCAGGTCGGTGCGCTGATGGACTTCGAGATGGTCACCATCCGCGAAGACGTCAGCCTGGAGGTGGTACTGCGTTACCTGCGCCGCCTGAAAGAGCTGCCCAACCATACCGACAAGCTGTTCGTGGTCGACTATGAAGGCATCCTCAAGGGCGTGCTGCCGATCAAGCGCCTGCTGGTCAACGACCCGGAGAAGAAGGTGGCGGAGGTCATGGCGACCGACCCGGTATCCTTCCAGCCCGAGGAAGATGCCTACGACGCGGCGCAAGCCTTCGAGCGTTATGACTTGGTATCGGCGCCGGTAGTCGATAAGGCCGAGCGCCTGATTGGCCGTCTGACCATCGACGAGATGGTCGACCTGATCCGTGAGGAGAGCGAGAGCGAAGTGCTCAACATGGCGGGTCTGCGCGAGGAGGAGGACATCTTCGCCTCGGTCTGGCGTTCGTTCCGCAACCGTTGGGCATGGCTGGCAATCAACCTCATTACCGCCTTCGTAGCTTCGCGCGTGATCGGCCTGTTCGAGGGGTCGATTGAAAAACTGGTGGCGTTGGCTGCGCTGATGCCGATCGTTGCTGGTATTGGTGGCAACTCAGGTAACCAGACCATCACCATGATCGTCCGTGCCATGGCGCTGGATCAGGTATCGCCGGGCAATACCAGCCGCTTGATGCGCAAGGAGTTGGCGGTATCGCTGATCAACGGCCTGGTGTGGGGCGGGGTGATTGGTGCGGTGGCGTTCTGGCTGTATGGCAGCTGGTCACTGGGCGTGGTGATGACCGCGGCGATGACCTTGAACCTGTTGTTGGCGGCGTTGATGGGGGTGTTGATTCCAATGACCCTGGCCCGCCTGGGGCGTGACCCGGCGATGGGTGCGAGCGTGATGATCACGGCTGTGACCGACAGTGGTGGCTTCTTCATCTTCCTGGGCCTGGCCACACTGTTCCTGCTGTAATGCGAGTGGGGCGCCTTGCGCGCCCTTGGTCATTTTGCAGGCGCAACGAAAAAAGCCAGCTTACGCTGGCTTTTTCGTGTCTGCTTGCTGCCGGCCTCAGGGGGCGTCGGCGGCCATTTCCACATCGTGAGCGATGAGGGCCACCAGCGCATTCTGCTGACGGTGCGACAGCTGGCGGAAACGTTGCAGGAGCTCGCGCTCGTGCAGCGACAGCTCCGGGCTGTCCAGGCGCATGCTCAGCTCGTCGCCCAGCGCACCTTCCTGGATAAGGCTCTGCTCCAGGCGCGCGATGATCTCGGAGTTCATGCTGCGGTGATGGTTGCGCGCTACCTCGGCAATGCGCTCACGCATCCCGTCTGGCAGGCGGACGACGAACTTGTCAGCGGTGCGGCTCGAATAAATAGCCTGTTTCATTGGGCGCATATAAATTGACCGGATTTACTGGTTCAGGGGAAGCGGTTCTCAAATTGGCCGCACGGGGTGGAAGTACGACCGTGGCGACGACAAAATGTTCAACCGTCATGAAAATTTGGATGGTCATCTTGCCTCATGGTCGCCGATTCCTTGGCGTCAATTCTGTGACAAATAGTGAGCCGGATAAAGGCTTTTTGCCAGTACCAATTATCAGAAATGAGCACTGGTTTGAAAAGTTTTGCATTATCCGGCCCGCCGCACCGTCAGCCTTTTGCCGTCAAAAACCTGTAAAACGCAGCAAAGGCCCCAGAAAACACCTAGAATGCGCGGGTTTCCTTCCATAGAGCATAGTGGCTATGCAACATGACGCAAGCGCCCGAGATGTAGCCTCAGGCCGCCTGATATTCCTGGTAGGACCCTCCGGTTCGGGAAAAGATTCCCTGATCGATGCTTCTCGCGCGCAATTGTCTGCTGCAGGGGTGGAAATTGCCCGTCGCGTGATCACCCGTTCCGCCGAGGCCAAGGGTGAATCTGCCCACGGCGTCAGCGCCGAGCGGTTCGCGCAGCTGCGCGAGGAGGGCGCTTTCGCCATGCACTGGCGAGCCAATGGTCTGGAGTACGGCATTCCGGCCCAGGTGGATCAGTGGCTGGCGCAAGGGCGCTCGGTGCTGGTCAATGGTTCGCGGGCATATCTGCATGAAGCACAGGCGCGCTACCCAGATCTGTTGGTCGTGTGCCTGGACGTGCAACCCGAGGTGCTGCGTGAACGCTTGCTCGCTCGCGGGCGGGAAACCCCGGAGCAGGTCGACCAGCGCCTGGCGCGCAATGCCCGGCTGCAGCTTCAGGCTGCACCGTCGGTCCACCACCTCGACAATTCAGGTGATCTGGCAACGGCAGTTGCGGCCTTGCTCGATCTGCTGCATCAGGAAAAGTTGATTGCCTGAGCGGCTCTCAGAAATACCCTACGTGCAAAAAGCCCGATTCAGGCATGACAAACGGTGGCGCGCTGGTTAACATGCTCGCCGTCCCGCTGTTGCTGCATTCAGGCAGCACACATGGCTGGCGGGTTTCAGTCCCTGTAGTTTAATGGATAGAACGGGGTCCTCCTAAGACTCTGGTGCAGGTTCGATTCCTGCCGGGGACGCCATCCACGCTAAATCCCTCCCTCTGCCCCTCGTTTCCTTTGCACAAGGCCGACGTGCGCTGCGCGCGCCCGAACCGGAGCTTGCTGTCATTTCATCGAGGGTCCAAGGATGCTTGCCGCCACCTGCTTCAAGGCCAGCCAGGCGCTGCCTGTTGCCAATCAATTGCTGCTCAACCCGCTGCGGCCAGCTGCCGCAAGGGGGAGATCATGAGCGCCATACTGGAACTGCTGGCCCGGCCCCTGCTGCCTGGCCAGCGCAGCCTGCCCTTGCTGGTCGAGGCGCCCCACGCCGGCCTGGACCTCAACGAGGCGCTGGAGCCGATCCGCGAACTGGTCGACCGGCACTTGCTCGACGCCGGCGGCATCCTTTTTCGCGGCTTCGAGGTAGGCGGCGCCGAGGCCTTCCGCAGCTTCGCCGGCGGCTTCGGCCACCCGCTGCTCAATTACGAGTTCGGCTCTACCCCGCGCAGCAACGTTACCCAGGGCGTGTACACCTCCACCGAGTACCCGCCGCACCAGAAGATCCCGCTGCACAACGAACAGGCCTACACCCGTGAATGGCCGATGAAAATCTGGTTCTACAGCATGATCGCCGCCGAGAGCGGAGGGGAGACGCCAATCGCCGACAGCCGCGAGGTGTTCCGCCGGATCGACCCGCGCATCCACGAACGCTTCAACCGCCATGGGCTGATGTACGTGCGTAACTTCGGCAATGGCCTGGATGTGCCTTGGGAGCAGGTGTTCAACAGTGACGACCCGGCAGTGGTGGAAGCCTACTGTCAGCGCCATGCGATCACCTGCGACTGGAAGTACGACGGCGAGTTGCGCACCCGCCAGGTCTGCCAGGCCGTGGCCCGCCACCCGCGAACCGGCGAGGATGTATGGTTCAACCAGGCGCACCTGTTCCATGTGTCCAACCTGCCGCCCGAGGTGCGCGAGAGCCTGCTGGAGGTCGTCGACGAGGAAGACCTGCCACGCAACGTCTACTACGGCGACGGTTCGCCCATCGAAGACGCGATCCTCGACGAGGTGCGCGGTGTGCTGGATGAGTGCACCATCGCTTTCCCGTGGCAGGAAGGCGATGTGCTGATGCTCGACAACATGCTCGCCGCCCACGCCCGCAGCACCTTCACCGGCAAGCGCAAGGTCATCGTGGCCATGGCTGAAGGCCACGCCGCGGGCTGAATCAGGCGGCAGGGCAGGGTCCGCCGGCATACCTTCGGGCGCACCGGCGGGTTTTGCATATAGCACCTAAATGCGAGCCGTAATCATTCGTTCAACAGGTATCGCGGAGCCCAGGGCGGCTCCCATCACCGGTTCGGACGACCTATGAGCACCCTCGATCAATCCCTGAAGCTGGCGCGCCGCTTCATTGAACTGCCGCTGGAAAAACGCCGTGTCTTCTTCGCCGCCCTGCGCGACGAACAGGTCGATTTCACCAGCTACCCCATCCCCGACTGCAGCGGCATCGCCGGCCGCGACCAGCTCTCCTATGCCCAGCAGCGCATGTGGTTCCTCTGGCAGCTGGAGCCGGGCAGCGCTGCTTACAACCTGCCAGGGGCCGTGCGCCTGCTCGGCGGCCTGAGTCACCAGGCGCTGGACCTGGCCTTTGCCGATCTGGTGCAGCGCCACGAGTGCCTGCGCACCACCTTCGGGGAAGTTGACGGGCAGGCGTTGCAGCGTGTCGGTGACGGTGCGCAGGTGCAGGTTCGCCATGTCGACCTGTCCGGCCTGGATGCAGATCTGCGCCTGCAGCGCACCCGCGAAGAAGTCGCCCGCGAAGCCGGCCAGCCGTTCGACCTGCAACAGGGCCCGCTGCTGCGGGTGGCGCTGCTGCAACTGGCGGCGGATGAGCATGTGCTGCTGCTGACCATGCACCACATCATTGCCGATGGCTGGTCGATGAACATCCTGATCGAGGAGTTCATGCGCTGCCTGGACGCCCGCAGCGCTGGCAACCAGGCTCAGTTACCGGCGCTGGCCGTGCACTATCGCGACTACGCCCTGTGGCAACGCAGCTGGATGGAAGCCGGCGAGCAGGCCCGCCAGCTCGACTACTGGCGCGCTCAGCTGGGCGAGGAGCATGAGCCACTGGAACTGCCCACCGACCGCCCACGCCCGGCCCAGCCGAGCCATGCCGGTGCGCGCCTGGAGTTCGCCATCGACGCGGAGCTGCGCAGCGGCCTGAAGGGGCTGGCCCAGCGTCAGGGCACGACCTTGTTCGTGGTACTGCTGGCGGCCTTCAAGACCCTGCTGTACCGCTACAGCGGGCAAGGCGACATCCGCGTCGGCGGCCTGATTGCCAACCGCAACCGCAGTGAGGTCGAGGGCCTGATCGGTTTCTTCGTCAATACCCAGGTGCTGCGCAGCCAGCTGGATGGGCGCCAGACCTTCGAGCAGTTGCTGGCAGCGCTGCGCCAGACGGCCCTTGGCGCCCAGGCCCACCAGGAACTGCCGTTCGATGCACTGCTGGAGGCGCTGCAGCCCAGCCGCAGCCAGAGCCACAACGCGCTGTTCCAGGTCATGTACAACCACCAGCCGCTGGTCACCGACATCCAGGGCATGCGCCTGGGTTGCGGCCTGCAGCTGGCGCATCTGGACGCCGAACAGAGCGTGGCCGGGGCCCGCAGCCATGCCGCAGCCAGTGACCTGATGCTGGAAACGCGCGAGGAAGGCGAACGCTTGCTGGCCGCCTTCACCTACGCCACCGATCTGTTCGACGCCGCCACCGTCGAGCGCATGGCCGGCCACTGGCGCAACCTGCTGCGCAGCGTGCTGGCCGACCCGCAACGCCGAATCGGCGAGCTGCCATTGCTCGATGCCGCAGAAACCCGCCAGTTGCAGCATTGGGCACTGCGCGCACCTGCCCCGCAGGCCTCGGCACTGGCCCATCAGCGTTTCCAGGCCCAGGCAGCACGCACGCCCGAGGCGGTCGCGCTGGTGCTGGCCGGCGAGGGGCAGGGCGCCAGCCTGAGTTACGCTGAGCTGGAGCGTCGCAGCAACCGCCTGGCCCAGCGCCTGGTGCAGTCGGGTGTCGGCCCCGAGGTGCTGGTCGGTGTGGCACTGGAGCGCTCGCTGGACATGGGGGTTGCCTTGCTGGCGGTGCTCAAGGCCGGCGGAGCCTATGTGCCGCTGGACCCGCAAGCGCCCAGCGAACGCATCGCCCAGGTGTTCGCCGACAGCGGCCTGCGCCTGCTGCTGACCCAATCGAACCTGCTGAGCCAGCTGCCAGAGGCTGAGGGTATCGAGGTCCTGTGCCTGGACCAGGCGCAGGGCGAGCAACCTGAGCATGCACCGCAGGTATCACTGCAGCCCGGCAACCTGGCCTACGTGATCTACACCTCCGGCTCCACTGGCCGCCCCAAAGGCGTCGCCATCAGTCATGGCGCGCTGGCCGAGTTCTGCGAACTGGGGGCCGACTATTCGCGCCTGACCGCGGATGATCGCGTGCTGCAGTTCGCCACCTGCAGCTTCGACGGTTTCGTCGAGCAGTTCTACCCACCGCTGTGCGTCGGTGCCCGCGTGGTGCTGCGCGACAGCCGCCTGTGGGACAGCGCCAGCTTCCTGCAGGCACTGGAGCAACACGGCATCACGGTCGCCGACTTGCCGGCCGCTTATTGGCACATGCTGGTGCAGGATTACGCGCGCGACACGCCACGGGCGTTTGCCGCACTGCGCCAGGTGCATGTCGGCGGCGAAGCCATGGCGGTGGACGGCCTCGACCTGTGGCGCCGCGCCGGCCTCGCTGGTGTGCGCCTGCTCAACACCTATGGCCCGACCGAGGCCACGGTGGTGTCCAGCATCCACGACTGCACGGCGTTGGCATCGCCGGATGTGTCCTGGCGAGGCATCCCCATTGGCCAGGGCCTCGCCGGCCGCCGCTTGCGCATTCTTGACGGCGAAATGCAGGCAGTGCCGGCCGGTGCCATCGGCGAGCTGTACATCGGAGGGCCCGGCCTGGCGCGTGGGTATCACGGCCAGCCCGCGCTCAGCGCCGAACGCTTCCTGCCCGACCCCGAAGCCCCCGGCGAGCGCCTGTACCGCACCGGTGACCGTGCCCGCTTCGACGCCAGTGGCGCCATCGAATACATCGGCCGCGTCGACCATCAGGTGAAGGTGCGCGGCTTCCGCATCGAGCTTGGCGAAATCGAGATGCGCCTGCATCAGTGCCCTGGCGTGCGGGAGGCGGCGGTGCTGGCCCTGGACATGGCCGGCGGCCGGCAACTGGTGGCCTATGTGGTCACCGAAGCAGATGACACCCGTTCCGACGCGCGACGCCAGGCGATCCGCGAGGGCCTGCGCGCGACGCTGCCGGACTACATGGTTCCTTCGCACCTGATGCTGCTGGAGCGCCTGCCACTGACCCCCAGCGGCAAGCTCGACCGCAAGGCCTTGCCCGCGCCCGACCCGAGCCAGTTGCAGGCCAGCTTCCGCGCGCCGGTCAGCGAGCAGGAACAACAGCTGGCGGCGATCTGGATGGAGGTGTTGCAGGTGCCCCGCGTCGGCCTCGACGACAGCTTCTTCGACCTGGGCGGGCACTCGTTGCTGGCAGCCCAGGTCATTGCCCGGATCAAGTCCGAACTGGGCGTAGCGCTGCCCATGCGCAGCCTGTTCGAACGCCCGCACCTGGCCGCCCTGGCTGAGGAGCTGCAGGCCCTGGGCGGCACCGCCGACGAGGACTGGGCCGACATGGAAGCGTTCATGAATTCACTGGAGGAGGTTTGAGCATGACCCGCAACACTACGCTGCGTATCGCCGAGAAGTTCATCGGGTTGCCGCTCGAACAACGCCGTCAGTTCCTCGCCAAGCTGCACCAGGATGGCAAGGACTTCGGCCTGCTGCCGATCCCGGTCAGCCGCCATGGCCTTGAGGCCATTCCACTGTCCTACGCCCAGCAGCGCCTGCTGTTCCTCTGGCAGCTCGACCCGCAGAGCGCGGCCTACAACATGGCGGCCGGCCTGCGTCTGGAGGGAGAGCTGGACCAAAGCCGTTTGCAGGGCGCCTTCGACGCCCTTGTCGAGCGCCACGAAGCGCTGCGCACCGTGTTTCAGGTCGACGGCGACCAGCCGCTGCAACGAGTGCTCGCGGCCGAGCCCCTGACCCTGCGGTATGTCGACCTCGGCACGGCCGACGAGGCCGAGCTGGCCCGCCAGGTGGAAGACGAAGTCGGTCGCCCGTTCGACCTGCTCAATGGCCCATTGCTGCGTGCCAGCCTGTTCCGTCTGGGCCAGGATGAACACGTGCTGGTAGTGTGCATGCACCACATCGTCTGCGACGGTTGGTCGATGGATGTGATGGTCCGCGAATTCGTCCAGTGCTATCAGGGCGGCGCCCAGGGCCTGCCAGCGCTGCCGTTGCAGTATGCCGACTACGCCGTGTGGCAGCGCCGCTGGCTGGAAGCGGGCGAGGGTGAGCGCCAGTTGCAGCACTGGCGCGAGCAACTGGGCGACGAACACCAGCTGCTCGACGTGGCGGCCGATTTCCCGCGCCCGCCCGTTCAGAGCCTGCAGGGCGAGACTCTCAAGTTCGATTTCGGCGGGCCGCTGTCGCAGCGCCTGCGCGATGCAGCCCGGGGCCAGGGCGTGACGCTGTTCATGCTGATGCTGACCGGCTACGCGCTGTTCCTCTCGCGCCATTCCGGCCAGCGCGACATCCGCATCGGCGTGCCCAACGCCAACCGTGGGCGCGAAGAGGTGGAAGGGCTGATCGGCTTCTTCGTCAACACCCAGGTGCTGCGTTGCGTGGTCGACGAGCGCCTGTCGCTGAGTGAACTGCTGGTGCAGGTGCGCGAGGCGACTTTCGCCGCCCAGGCCAATCAGGAGCTGCCCTTCGAGCAACTGGTGGAAGTGCTCGCGCCCGAGCGCAGCCTTGGCCACAACCCACTGTTCCAGGCCAAGTTCAACCAGAACGTCGGCGTGCAGAAGCAGACCGCGCTGCAACTGCCGGGGCTGGCCGTCAGCGAGTATCCGCTGCGCAAGGAAGGCACCCACTTCGACCTCGCCCTGGACATCACCGACGACGGCAGCCTGGTGCACGGCGAGATGACCTACGCCAGCGATCTCTACCAGCGTTCCACTATTGAAGGGTTCATCGCTGCATTGCGTGAGCTGTTCGAGACCTTGCTGGCCGCGCCAGATTCGCCGCTGCATACCCTGGTCAAGGCGCCTGCCGCAGAGGTTGTCGGTCACCGTGAGCAGCCGGCCCTGGTCCTGCAGCGCTGGGACGAACAGGTGCGCCGCCAACCCGACGGCATCGCGGCCGCGTGTGCGGGGCAGCAGCTCAGCCATGCCGAACTGGACAGCCAGGCCAATCGCCTGGCCCATCATCTGCGTGACCTGGGCGTAACCACGGGGGCACCGGTCGCGGTGCTGATGGAGCGCTCGCTGGATTGGCTGGTGTGCCTGTTGGGCATTCTCAAGGCCGGTGGCGTGTACATGCCGCTGGACATCAAGGCGCCGACCGAGCGCCTGCAAGGCATGCTGCAGCGTAGCGGCCCGCAGGTTCTGCTGTGCGATGCTGCTGAGCTGCGCCAGCAGGCGCTGGCAGCGTCTGGTTGCCAGGTACAGCCCTATGCGCCAGAGCGCTGGGCCTCGTTGCCGGGTGATGCGCCAGAAACCTGGACACTGGCAGGTGCACCGGCCTACGTGATCCACACCTCCGGCTCGACCGCCCAACCGAAGGGTGTGGTGGTCAGCCATGGCGCGCTGGCCAGCTATGTCGATGGCCTGCTGCAACGCCTGGATCTGGCCGCGGATGCGAGCATGGCGCTGGTCTCCACCATCGCTGCCGACCTTGGCCACACGGTGCTGTTCGGCGCCCTGTGTTCCGGGCGCACCCTGCATGTGCTGCCGGAGGCGCTGGGCTTCGACCCGGATGCGTTTGCCGCCTACATGGCCGAGCAGCGCATCGGTGTGCTGAAGATCGTCCCCAGCCACCTCAACGGCCTGCTGCAGGCAGCCAATGCCGCCGACGTGCTGCCCGAGCATGCTCTGATCGTCGGTGGCGAAGCCTGCTCGCCCGCGCTGTACCAGAAGGTGCGCGAGCTCAAGCCCGGCTGCCGCTTCATCAACCACTACGGCCCCAGCGAAACCACGGTCGGCGTGCTGACCCACGAACTGCAAGGTGCAGTGACGCAAGCAATGCCATTGGGCGTGGCGCTGCCGGGGGCCAGCGTGCGGGTGCTGGACGATGTGCTCAACGTGCTGCCCGCGCGCGTCGCGGGTGAGTTGTACATTGGCGGCGAGAGCCTGGCGCAAGGTTATCTGGGCCAGGCGGCACTGACCGCCGAGCGTTTCGTGCCCGACCCGTTTGGCGCGTCGGGCACGCGCCTGTACCGCAGCGGTGACCGCGTGCAGCGCGACAACGCAGGCCTGCTGCACTTCCTCGGGCGTGCCGACGACCAGGTGAAGATCCGTGGTTATCGTGTCGAGCCAGGGGAGGTCGGCCGCGTGCTGCGTGGCCTGGCGGGCGTGCATGACGCCGTGGTGTTGGCAGTACCGCAAGCGGACGACGCAGCACAGCTGCAGCTGGTCGGCTGGTGCGTGCCGGGCACCCCTCAGCTGAGCGTCGAGGCCCTGCGCGCGCAGTTGCAGGCGCTGCTGCCGGACTACCTGGTACCGGCCCATCTGCTGTTGCTGGAGCGCCTGCCGCTGACTGCCAACGGCAAGCTGGACCGCCGTGCCCTGCCGCAGCCGCAGGTGCAACTCAAGCGCCATGTCGCCGCCAGCACACCGCTGGAGGAGCAACTGCTGGCCATCTGGCAAGCGGTGCTCAAGCGTGACGACATCGGCGTCGAAGACAACTTCTTCGAACTGGGTGGCGACTCCATCCTCAGCCTGCAGATCATCGCCCGGGCCAAGCGTCAGGGCATCAAGCTGACCCCGCGCCAGCTGTTCGAGAAGCAGACCATCACTCAGCTGGCCCAGGTCGCCAAAGTGGCCCCCGTGGCGGCCAAGCCTGCTGCGGTTGCGCAGGTCAGCGGTGCCATGCCGCTGCTGCCGGTGCAGGCGCGCTTCTTCGAGCTGGCCCTGAACCAGCCTGGGCACTACAACCAGGCGGTCATGCTGCAGCCACGCCAGGCGCTGACGGCGAACATCGTCGAACAGGCCCTGGCGCTATTGGTCAACCAGCACGACGCACTGCGCCTGGCCTTCAACCAGGCGGACGGCAGCTGGAATGCCGAACACCGTGCGGGCGTACCAGGCGCAATGCTCTGGCATCGTCAGGCGGCCGATGCCGCACAACTGCAGGCCATCGCCGAAGAGGCACAGGGCAGCCTCGATCTCGCGCAAGGGCCGCTGCTGCGTGCAGTGCTGTGTGAGCTTGCCGAAGGTGGGCAGCGCCTGCTGCTGGTGATTCATCACCTGGTGGTCGACGGTGTGTCCTGGCGGGTGCTGCTGGAAGACCTGGAGCAGGCCTGCGTCGCCCTGTTGGCCGGGCGCACACCCGCGCTGGCGGAGAAGGGCACGGCATTGAAGGCCTGGGCCGAGCGCCTGGTGGGCTGGGCCCAGGAACCTGCCCGTGATGCAGAACTGGCCTACTGGCAAGCGACCCTCGCGGGGCAGACCGGCGACCTGCCTGCAGCACGCCGTGACGCCGGGCTGCAGGTGCGTCATGCCCGCACCGTGCGCTGCCGGCTGGATGCCGACACCACGCAAAGCCTGCTGCAGCAGGCACCAGCGGCCTACCGCACGCAAGTCAACGACCTGCTGCTGACCGCCCTGGCGCGGGTGCTGTGCCGCTGGACCGGGCAGGGCAGTGCGCTGGTCCAGCTAGAAGGCCACGGCCGCGAAGACCTGTTCGACGGTGTGGACCTGAGCCGTACCGTGGGTTGGTTCACCAGCCTGTTCCCGGTGGCGTTGACCCCTGCCGATGACCTGGCCGGCTCACTCAAGGCCATCAAGGAGCAGTTGCGTGGCGTACCCGGGCGCGGCATCGGCCATGGCGTGCTGCGTTACCTCGGCAGCCCGGCGCAGCAGGCGGCGTTGCAAGCGCTGCCGCAAGCGCGGGTAACCTTCAACTACCTCGGCCAGTTCGACCAGGGCTTTGGCGAAGACCGGCTGTTCGCACCTGCCGTGGAAAGCGTTGGCGCCACCCAGGCGGCTGATGCGCCACTGGGCAACTGGCTGAGCGTCAACGGCCAGGTGCTGGGTGGCGAGCTCGAATTGGGCTTTACCTTCAGCGAACTGATGTTTGATGAGCCGGCAATCGCCAGCCTGGCCGACGGCTACGCCCGGGAACTGGCCGCGCTGGTGGCCCACTGCCTCGACAGCCAGGCCGGTGGCGCCACGCCGGCCGACTTCCCGCTGGCCGGCCTGACGCAGGCGCAACTGGATGCGCTGCCGGTCGACCTGCGCCAGGTCGAGAATATCTACCCGCTGGCACCCATGCAGGAAGGCATGCTGTTCCACAGCCTGTACGACGGCCAGGCCAGCAGCTACGTCAACCGCCTGCGCCTGGACCTCGACGATCTCGACCCTGAGCGCTTCATCCAGGCCTGGCAGCAGGCGCTCGACCAGCATGAATCGCTGCGCGCCGGGTTTGCCTGGGAGCAGGGCCTGGAAGCGCCACGCCAGGTGGTGTTGCGCCATGTCCAGCTACCGGTCGAACGCTTCGACTGGGCCGGCGAGGCCGATATCGACGCCCGCCTCGAAGCGCTGGCGCAGGCCGAGCAGGCACGTGCCTTCGACCTTGGCCAGGCGCCGCTGCTGCGCCTGGTACTGGTGCGCACTGGGCCGCAGCGCCATCACCTGATCTACACCAGCCACCACATCCTGATGGACGGCTGGAGCAATTCGTTGCTCTTTGCCGCCGTGATGCAGGCCTATTCGGGGCAGCCTGCCGCAGTGGCGCAGGCGACGCGCAGCGACTACCTCGGCTGGTTGCAGCAGCAGGATCGCGCGGGTGCCGATGCGTTCTGGAAAGCCCAACTGCTCGACCTGGACGGCCCGACACTGCTCGGCGGTACACGTGATGCCAATGAATCCGGGCAGGGCGCGGTGGTACTGGAGCTGGGCGAGGTATTGAGCCAGGCCCTGAAGCACTTTGCGCAGGCCCAGCAAGTCACCCTCAACAGCGTGCTGCAGGCCGCCTGGGCGCTGCTGTTGCAGCGCCGCACCGGCCAGCGTCGGCCCTGCTTCGGCGCCACCGTGTCCGGGCGCCCGGCGGAGTTGCCGGGGATCGAGCAGCAACTGGGTCTGTTCATCAACACCCTGCCGGTGGCCGCCGAGCCGCAAGGGCAGATGCCGGTCGCCGACTGGGTGCGGGAAGTGCAGGCGCTCAACCTGCGCCTGCGCGAATACGAATACCTGCCGCTGTATGCCATCCAGGCAGCGGCCGGGCGCCATGGCGAGGCGTTGTTCGACAGCCTGCTGGTGTTCGAGAACTATCCGCTGGCCCAGAGCCTGTCGGACAGCAGTGCCGGGCTGCGTCTGTCGGGCCTGGACTATCAGGAATACAGCGGCTACCCGCTGACCCTGATTGCCGAAGCGCGGGATCAGATGCAGCTGACCTTCGCCTACCAGCGCCAGGTCTTCGGCCTTGCGCAGGTGCAGCAAATAGCGGCCGAGCTGCGCCATCTGCTGCAAGGCTTCGCCAGCGCGCCGCATGCCTTGCTGGGCAGCTTCGGGCTGGTCGACGCAGAGGCTCATTCGCGAATCGTGAAGGATTGGAATGCCACGGCACGGGACTACCCAGGCACGCCTTATGTGCACCAGCTGTTCGAACAGCACGTCATTCTTCAGCCGCAAGCACCGGCGCTGACCTTCGCCGACTGCACCTTGAGCTACGCCGAACTGAATGCCGAGGCCAACCGCCTGGCTCAGTATCTGCGCGGCCAGGGCGTCGGCCCGGACGTGCTGGTGGGCATTGCCGCCGAGCGTTCGGTGGAAATGGTCGTCGGCCTGTTGGCAATCCTCAAGGCCGGTGGTGCCTATGTGCCGCTGGACCCGGAGTACCCGCAGGACCGCCTGGCCTACATGTTCGAAGACAGCGGCATCACCTTGCTGCTGACCCAGTCGCACCTGCGCGATGGCCTGCCGATTCCTGCCGGGCTGGCGGTGCTCGATCTGGATCGAGCCGAAGCCTGGGATGCGCTGGACGCGCACAACCCGGACGTGGCACTGCACCCGGAAAACCTCGCCTATGTCATTTACACCTCCGGCTCCACCGGCAAGCCGAAGGGCGCCGGCAACCGCCATATCGCCTTGCACAACCGCCTGGCCTGGATGCAGGAGGCTTACTCGCTCACCGCCAATGACAGCGTGCTGCAGAAAACCCCATTCAGCTTCGACGTGTCGGTGTGGGAATTCTTCTGGCCGCTGATGGAAGGCGCACGCCTGGTCATGGCGCTGCCCGGTGACCACCGCGACCCGGCGCGCCTGGCCGAGCTGATCACCCGCGAGCAGATCAGCACGCTGCACTTCGTGCCGTCGATGCTGCAGGCCTTCGTCGCTGACGAAAACGCCGCCCGCTGCACCTCGCTGCAGCGCATCATCTGCTCCGGCGAAGCGTTGCCGGTGGAACTGCAACGCCAGACCCTGGCGCTGCTGCCGCAGAGCGGCCTGTACAACCTGTACGGCCCGACCGAAGCGGCCATCGACGTCACCCACTGGACCTGCGTCGAAGAAGGCAAGGATGCGGTGCCGATCGGCCAGCCAATCGCCAACCTGCAGACCTACGTGCTGGACGGCGAACTGAACCCGGTCAGCCCGGGCGTGACCGGCGAGCTGTACCTGGGCGGCATTGGCCTGGCCCGTGGTTACCACCGTCGTCCATCGCTGACCGCCGAGCGCTTCGTCACCAGCCCGTTCGGCACTGGCCAGCGGCTGTACCGCACCGGCGACCTGGCGCGCCAGCGCGAGGACGGCGTGATCGAGTATGCCGGGCGCATCGACCATCAGGTGAAGATCCGCGGCCTGCGCATCGAGCTGGGCGAGATCGAAGCACGCCTGCAAGAGCAGGACACCGTGCGCGAGGCAGTGGTGGTGGCTGCTGAGGGACAACTGGTGGCCTACCTGGTAGCCGAGCAGGCCGACAGCCTGGAAGCAATCAAGGCACACCTTGCGGCCGTGCTGCCGGACTACATGGTGCCCGCGCAGTGGGTGCTGCTTGAGCGCATGCCGCTGTCGCCCAACGGCAAGCTCGACCGCAAGGCACTGCCGAAACCGGAGCTGGGCCAGTCCCGGCGCGAGTACCTGGCGCCGCAGAGCGAACTGGAGCAACGCCTGGCCGGCATCTGGCAGGAGGTGCTCAAGGTCGAGCGGGTCGGCCTCAATGACAACTTCTTCGAACTGGGCGGGCATTCGTTGCTGATGGTGCGCCTGGTTTCCCGAATCAAGACCGAGTTCTCCGTCGAATTGCCGATCCAGGACGCCTACCTCGCCGACGACCTCGGCGCCTTGGCCGCCCTGGTGACAGGTAGCGCGGGCCCGGCAGAGCAAGACTACGACGCCATTTTTGACGCCTTGGACGAATTGGAGGCATTTGATGCTTAAGCAAGGGACCCAACAGGGCAATGAGCTGGTCCAGCGGATCAGCGGGCTGGGCCACGACAAGCGTGTGGCCCTGTTCAAGCGCCTGCTGGAGAAAGGTGTCGATCTGGGCCGCCTGCCCATCGTGCCGCTGGCCGACGGCGAGACACTGCGCCTCTCCCATGCCCAGCAGCGCCAGTGGGTGCTCTGGCAACTGGACCCGGAAGGCGCTGCCTACAACATGGTCACCGTGCTGCGCCTGCGCGGGGCATTGAACCTCGAGGCCCTGCGCCAGGCATTCGACGACCTGGCGACGCGGCATCAGACGCTGCGCACGCGCTTCTTCCTCGATGCCGACGGCCAGCCACGCCAGTGCATCGAGGCGGCCGGGTCGCTGACGATTGACACGCGTCAGCTTGGGCAAGTTGACGAGCCGGCATTGCTGGCCGCCATCGAGGCCGAAGCGACTCGCCCGTTCGACCTGGAGACGGGCCCGCTGTTGCGGGTGGCGCTGCTGGAAGTGGGCGATGCGGACCGCGTACTGGTCCTGACCCAGCACCATATCGTCTCCGACGGCTGGTCCATGCAGTTGATGGTCGATGAACTGATCAGCCTGTACCAGGCTCACTGCCAGGGGCATGCAGCGCAGCTGCCGGCCTTGCCGATTCAGTATGTCGACTACGCCGGCTGGCAACGCCAGTGGCTGGCCGCTGGCGAGCGCGAGCGTCAGCTGAATTACTGGACGCAGCGCCTGGCCGGGGAGCAAGGCCCGCTGGAACTACCGTTCGACCGCCCACGGCCGGCGCGCCGCAGCAGCCAGGGCTCACGGGAAATTCTCGAGCTGCCAGCCGCGCTGCTGCAGGGCATCCGGCAACTGGCCCAGGCCCAGGGATGCACACCGTTCATGGTGCTGCTGGCCTCGTTCCAGTTGTTGCTGCATCGCTACAGCGGCCAGGCTGACATCCGTGTTGGCGTGCCATCGGCCAACCGCAACCGCGCCGAGACCGAGCGCCTGCTGGGCTTTTTCGTCAACACGCAGGTGCTGCGCGCGGACGTCGATGGCCAGGCAGGCTTCCTCGACCTGCTCAAGCAGGTGCGCCAGGCTGCACTGGAAGCCCAGGCCCACCAGGATCTGCCCTTCGAACAGCTGGTCGAAGCCCTGCAGCCGGAGCGCAGCCTGAGCCACAGCCCATTGTTCCAGGTGATGTTCAACTATCAGGTGAGCGAGGGCGCTATCAGTGACGGCGTGAAGCTGCCGGGGCTGGATGTGGCCCAGATGCAATGGGCCATGCCCAGTGCGCAGTTCGACCTGAGTCTGGACTGTGTCGAGCACCCGCAGGGGCTCAGCGCCTCGCTGATCTATTCGACCGACCTGTTCGATGCACCTCGCGTCCAGCGCATGGCCGTGCACTGGCAGAACCTGTTGCAGGCGATCATCGAAGCGCCGGCACAGCGCATGGGCGATTTGCCCATGCTGCACGATGAAGAGCGAGCGCTGGCGATCACTGGCTGGAACGCCACGGCGCGGGACTACCCAGGTACGCCTTATGTGCACCAGCTGTTCGAACAGCAAGCCGCTCGCCAACCGCAAGCGCCGGCACTGACCTTTGCCGACCGCACCTTGAGCTACGCCGAACTCAATGCCGAGGCCAATCGCCTGGCTCAGTATCTGCGCGGCCAGGGCGTCGGCCCGGACGTGCTGGTGGGCATTGCCGCCGAGCGCTCGGTGGAAATGGTCGTCGGCCTGTTGGCCATTCTCAAGGCCGGTGGCGCCTATGTGCCGCTGGACCCGGAATACCCGCAGGACCGCCTGGCCTACATGTTCGAAGACAGCGGCATCACCTTGCTGCTGACCCAGTCGCACCTGCGCGATGGCCTGCCGATTCCGGCCGGGCTGGCGGTGCTCGATCTGGATCGAGCCGAAGCCTGGGATGCGCTGGACGCGCACAACCCGGACGTGGCACTGCACCCGGAAAACCTCGCCTATGTCATTTACACCTCCGGCTCCACCGGCAAGCCGAAGGGCGCCGGCAACCGCCATATCGCCTTGCACAACCGCCTGGCCTGGATGCAGGAGGCTTACTCGCTCACCGCCAATGACAGCGTGCTGCAGAAAACGCCATTCAGCTTCGACGTGTCGGTGTGGGAATTCTTCTGGCCGCTGATGGAAGGCGCACGCCTGGTCATGGCGCTGCCCGGTGACCACCGCGACCCGGCGCGCCTGGCCGAGCTGATCACCCGCGAGCAGATCAGCACGCTGCACTTCGTGCCGTCGATGCTGCAGGCCTTCGTCGCTGACGAAAACGCCGCCCGCTGCACCTCGCTGCAGCGCATCATCTGCTCCGGCGAAGCGTTGCCGGTGGAACTGCAACGCCAGACCCTGGCGCTGCTGCCGCAGAGCGGCCTGTACAACCTGTACGGCCCGACCGAAGCGGCCATCGACGTCACCCACTGGACCTGCGTCGAAGAAGGCAAGGATGCGGTGCCGATCGGCCAGCCAATCGCCAACCTGCAGACCTACGTGCTGGACGGCGAACTGAACCCGGTCAGCCCGGGCGTGACCGGCGAGCTGTACCTGGGCGGCATTGGCCTGGCCCGTGGTTACCACCGTCGTCCATCGCTGACCGCCGAGCGCTTCGTCACCAGCCCGTTCGGCACTGGCCAGCGGCTGTACCGCACCGGCGACCTGGCGCGTCAGCGCGAGGACGGCGTGATCGAGTATGCCGGGCGCATCGACCACCAGGTGAAGATCCGCGGCCTGCGCATCGAGCTGGGTGAGATCGAAGCACGCCTGCAAGAGCAGGACGCGGTGCGTGAAGCGGTGGTGGTGGCCGCCGATGGCCCGAGCGGCAAGCAGCTGGTGGCCCATGTGGTACCAGAGCCGACTTCTCTGGCACGCGCTGAGGCCGAGATTCAGGGCGGCTACCTGCAAGGCGTCAAGGCGCAATTGCTGGATGTGCTGCCGGATTACATGGTGCCAGCGCAGTGGGTACTGCTCGAACAGATGCCGCTGTCGCCCAACGGCAAGCTCGACCGCAAGGCCCTGCCCAAGCCCGACCCGGCGCAATCGCGCAGCGAGTACCAGGCACCGCGCAATGCCCTGGAGCAGCGCCTGGCGCTGATCTGGCAGGACGTGCTGCGCCTGGAACAGGTCGGCGTGGACGACAATTTCTTCGAGTTGGGCGGGGATTCGATCATCTCCATCCAGATCGTCAGCCGGGCACGCCAGGCCGGGATCCGCTTCGCCCCGCGTGACCTGTTCCAGCATCAGAGCATTCGCCGCCTGGCCACTGTGGCGCAACTGAGCGAGACCCTGCAGATCGACCAGGGGCCGGTGACCGGTGAGGCACCGCTGCTGCCGATCCAGCAGACGTTCTTCTCCACTGAGATCCCCAACCGTCAGCACTGGAACCAGTCGCTGCTGCTGGCCCCGGCCGAGCCGCTGGACGGCGAACTGCTGACCCGGGCCCTGGCCGCGTTGCTGCAACAGCATGATGCCCTGCGCCTGCGCTACCAGCCGTTGGACGGTGGCTGGGTACAGCGCCATCAGCCACAGGCGAGTGCCGAAGGACTGATCTGGCAGCGGCAGTTGGCCAACCTCGACGAACTGCCTGCGTACTGCAGCGAAGTGCAGCGCAGCCTCGACCTGGGCGCAGGCCCCATGCTGCGCCTGGGCCTGATCACCTTGCCGGACGGTACACAGCGCTTGCTGCTGGCGATTCACCACCTGGTCATCGATGGCGTTTCCTGGCGTATCCTGCTCGAAGACCTGCAGACGGCTTATCGCCAGCTGCAGGCGGGGCAGACGCTGCAGTTGCCGGCCAAGACCACCTCGTACAAGGCCTGGGGCGAGCGCCTGGGCGAACATGCCCGCTCCGCGCCGATGGTCGCGCAGCTCGGCTACTGGCAGCAGCTGCTGGAAGGCGCGCCGCAGGATCTGCCGCGGGACAATCCGCAAGGGGGGATGGACAACCGGCATGCCCGCAGCGTCGCCACCCGGCTGGACGCTACCCGTACCCGTCAATTGCTGCAGGAAGCGCCAGCGGCGTACCGCACCCAGGTCAACGACCTGCTGCTGACGGCCCTGGCCCAGGTCGTCTGTGCCTGGAGTGGCGAGGCGTCGGCGCTGGTGCAACTGGAAGGACACGGCCGCGAAGACCTGTTCAGCGACATCGACCTGTCACGCACGCTGGGCTGGTTCACCAGCATGTTCCCGGTGCGCCTGACGCCAGCCAGCGACCTTGGTGCCGCCATCAAGGGCATCAAGGAGCAGCTGCGCGCGAATCCGGACAAAGGCCTGGGCCATGGCCTGTTGCGCCACCTGGGTAGCGATGAGGCACGCGCAGCGTTGGCCGCCCTGGCGCAACCGCGCATCACCTTCAACTACCTGGGGCAGTTCGACGGCGAATTCGCCGAGGGCGCGTTGTGGGTGCCCGCCAGCGAAGGGCGTGGTGCCGGGCAAGATCCACAGGCGCCGCTGGGCAACTGGCTGAGCGTCGATGGCCAGGTGTTCGGCGGCGAACTGAGCCTGAACTGGACCTTCAGCGGCGAGGTGTACGCCGAGGCAACCATCGCACGCCTGGCCGAGGCCTACCAGCAGGCCCTGGAGGCGCTGATCGCGCACTGCCTGGTCGAGACCAACGCCGGGCTGACCCCGAGCGATGTGCCGCTGGCCGGGCTTGGCCAGGCTCAACTCGATGCCCTGGCATTGCCTGCCCGGGCCATCGCCGAGATCTATCCGCTGTCGCCCATGCAGCAAGGCATGCTGTTCCACAGCTTGTACGAAGCCAGCGGCCGTACCTACGTCAACCAGATGCGCCTGGATATCCGTGGCCTCGACGTCGAACGCTTCGCCAGTGCCTGGCAGCAGGCGGTCGACCGCCATGAACTGCTGCGCGCAGGCTTCCTCTGGGACGCCGGGCTGGAAGCGCCGCGCCAGGTCATTCACCGCCAGGCCAGCCTGGAAATCGTGGTCGAGGAGGGCGGTGATGGCACTGCCCGCCTGCTCGACGAACGTGCCAGCCGTGAGCTGGACCGCGGTTTCGATCTGGCCTGCCCACCGCTGCTGCGCCTGTGCCTGCTGCGCACTGGCGCTGACAGCCATCACCTGATCTACACCAGCCACCACATCCTGATGGACGGCTGGAGCAACTCGCGCCTGCTCGGCGAGGTGCTGCAAACCTATGCCGGCCAGGCCGTCGTCGCGCCGGAAGGCCGCTACCAGGACTACCTCGCCTGGTTGCAGGGCCAGGACCAGGCGGCCAGCGAGCGCTTCTGGCAGGCGCAGCTGGCGCCCCTGGAGGAGCCGACCCGGCTGGCCCTGGCCTGCGCCCGGGCGGACCTGGCCGAGTCCGGCCAGGCTTTGCACAGCGCTCGGTTGAACGGCGAGCAGACCCGCCGCCTGCAGGCCTTTGCCCGGCAGCAGCAGGTGACCCTCAACACCCTGGTGCAGTCGGCCTGGCTGCTGCTGTTGCAGCGGTACACCGGCCAGCGCAGCGTGGCTTTCGGCGCCACCGTATCCGGGCGCCCGGTGGAGCTGCCGGGGATCGAGCAGCAACTGGGCCTGTTCATCAACAGCCTGCCGGTGATCGCCAGCCCGGATGGCGCGCTCAGCGTCGCCCAGTGGGCCCAGGCGGTGCAGGCGCAGAACCTTGCGCTGCGCGACCACGAACATACACCGTTGGCAGACGTGCAACGCCTGGCCGGGCGTAATGGCGAGGCGCTGTTCGACACGCTGCTGGTGTTCGAGAACTATCCGGTTTCCGAAGCCCTGCAAGCGGCCCCGGGCGGCCTTGGTTTCAGCAACCTGGGCTACAGCGAGCAAAGCGGCTATGCCCTGACCCTGATCGCCCAGGTCGGCGATGAGCTGGAACTGGCCTTCAACTACCTGACACAGGACTTCGCCGAGCCGACTATCCGCCGCATCGCCGGGCAACTGACCCAGTTGCTGCTGCAGTTCATGGCGCACCCTGATAGCCCTCTGGGCGAGCTGCCGCTGCTGGAGGAAAACGACCGCCAGCAAGTCGTCGAGCAGTGGAATGCCACGGCGCGGAGCTACCCAGGCACGCCTTATGTGCACCAGCTGTTCGAACAGCACGTCATTCTTCAGCCGCAAGCACCGGCGCTGACCTTCGCCGACTGCACCTTGAGCTACGCCGAACTGAATGCCGAGGCCAACCGCCTGGCTCAGTATCTGCGCGGCCAGGGCGTCGGCCCGGACGTGCTGGTGGGCATTGCCGCCGAGCGTTCGGTGGAAATGGTCGTCGGCCTGCTGGCCATTCTCAAGGCCGGTGGCGCCTATGTGCCGCTGGACCCGGAGTACCCGCAGGACCGCCTGGCCTACATGTTCGAAGACAGCGGCATTACCTTGCTGCTGACCCAGTCGCACCTGCGCGATGGCCTGCCGATCCCGGCCGGGCTGGCGGTGCTCGATCTGGACCGGGCTGAGGCCTGGAGCGCTCTCGAGGCGCACAACCCGGCTGTAGAGCTGCACCCGGAAAACCTCGCTTACGTCATCTACACCTCCGGTTCCACCGGCAAGCCGAAGGGCGCCGGCAACCGCCATATCGCCTTGCACAACCGCCTGGCCTGGATGCAGGAGGCTTACTCGCTCACCGCCAATGACAGCGTGCTGCAGAAAACGCCATTCAGCTTCGACGTGTCGGTGTGGGAATTCTTCTGGCCGCTGATGGAAGGCGCACGCCTGGTCATGGCGCTGCCTGGTGACCACCGCGACCCGGCGCGCCTGGCCGAGCTGATCACCCGCGAGCAGATCAGCACGCTGCACTTCGTGCCGTCGATGTTGCAGGCCTTCGTCGCTGACGAAAACGCCGCCCGCTGCACCTCGCTGCAGCGCATCATCTGCTCCGGCGAAGCACTGCCGGTGGAACTGCAACGCCAGACCCTGGCGCTGCTGCCGCAGAGCGGCCTGTACAACCTGTACGGCCCGACCGAAGCGGCCATCGACGTGACCCACTGGACCTGCGTCGAAGAAGGCAAGGATGCGGTGCCGATCGGCCAGCCAATCGCCAACCTGCAGACCTACGTGCTGGACGGCGAACTGAACCCGGTCAGCCCGGGCGTGACCGGCGAGCTGTACCTGGGCGGCATTGGCCTGGCCCGTGGTTACCACCGTCGTCCATCGCTGACCGCCGAGCGCTTCGTCACCAGCCCGTTCGGCACTGGCCAGCGGCTGTACCGCACCGGTGACCTGGCGCGCCAGCGCGAGGACGGCGTGATCGAGTATGCCGGGCGCATCGACCATCAGGTGAAGATCCGTGGCCTGCGCATCGAGCTGGGCGAGATCGAAGCACGCCTGCAAGAGCAGGACACCGTGCGCGAGGCAGTGGTGGTGGCTGCTGAGGGACAACTGGTGGCCTACCTGGTAGCCGAGCAGGCCGACAGCCTGGAAGCAATCAAGGCACACCTTGCGGCCGTGCTGCCGGACTACATGGTGCCCACACAGTGGGTGCTGCTTGAGCGCATGCCGCTGTCGCCCAACGGCAAGCTCGACCGCAAGGCACTGCCGAAACCGGAGCTGGGCCAGTCCCGGCGCGAGTACCTGGCGCCGCAGAGCAAACTGGAGCAACGCCTGGCTGGCATCTGGCAGGATGTGCTGAAAGTCGAGCAGGTGGGGCTCAACGACAACTTCTTCGAACTGGGCGGTGATTCCATCGTCTCGATCCAGCTGGTCAGCCGTGCCCGCCAGCAAGGCCTGCGCTTCACGCCCAAGGACGTTTTCGAGCAGCAGACCCTGCAGCGCCTTGCCGGCGTCGTCGACCAGAGCGAAGCCAGCCAGGTCGAGCAAGGCCCGGTGACTGGCGAGGCACCGTTGCTGCCTATCCAGCAGCTGTTCTTCGAAACGGACATTCCTGCCCGCCATCACTGGAACCAGGCCCTGCTGCTGGCGCCGGTCGAACCTCTGGATGGCGAGCTGCTGCGCGCCGCGCTGCAGCTCGTGACGCTGCACCACGACGCCCTGCGCTTGCGCTATCGCCAGGACGCAGCGGGTTGGGTCCAGTACCACGCCGCCGTCGACCAAGCCGTGCAGCTGCAGTGCGTACAGGTCGAAACTCTCGAACCCGTGGCCGCCGAGGCCCAGCGCAGCCTGTCGCTGGAGCACGGTCCGCTGTGCCGTGCGCTGCTTGCCAGCCTGGCCGATGGCAGCCAGCGCTTGCTGCTGGTGGCTCACCACTTGGTCATCGACGGTGTTTCCTGGCGCATTCTGCTGGAAGACCTGCAAGCCACTTACCGCCAGTTGCAGCAGGGCGATGTACCGCGCCTGCCAGCCAAGACCAGCGCGTACAAGGCCTGGGGTGAAAGCCTGGTCGCTCACGCGCAGTCAGAAGCGATGAACGACGAACTGAGCTACTGGCAGGCGCAGCTTGCCGAGGGTGGCGAAGGCATCCTTGCCGACCACCCAGAGGGTAGCCAGGCCAAACGCCATGCCCACACACTCACCAGCCGCTTCGACCTTGCATTGACCCGCGCGCTGCTGCAAGAGGCACCGGCGGCCTATCGCACCCAGGTCAACGACCTGCTGCTGACCGCCCTGGCCCAGGCCCTTTGCGCCTGGAGCGGCGAGGCATCGGCACTGGTACAGCTGGAAGGGCATGGCCGCGAGGAACTGTTCGACGCTATCGACCTGTCGCGTACCCTGGGCTGGTTCACCAGCCTGTACCCGGTGCGCCTGCAACCCGCTGCCGATATCGGCACGTCGATCAAGCGCATCAAGGAACAATTGCGCAGCGTGCCGAACAAAGGCATCGGCTATGGCCTGCTGCGCCACCTCGGCCCACAGGCAGCCCGGGAGGCGCTGGCCGCTCTGCCGCAGCCACGCATCACCTTCAACTACCTGGGCCAGTTCGATACGGGCTCGGCAGAGGATGCGCTGTGGCGCCTGGCGGATGAATCGGCCGGCAGCGGCATCGACGACGATGCACCGCTGGGCAACTGGCTGAGCCTGGATGGCCAGGTGCACGAAGGTGTGTTGAGCCTGAGCTGGACGTTCAGCACCTGCACCTTCGAGGCAAGCCGGGTACAGGCGCTGGCGACAGCATTCGAAGACGCCCTGCGGGCGCTGGTGGAGCATTGCCAGCAACCGGCCAACCGTGGCGTGACAGCGACGGACTTCCCGCTGGCCGGCCTCGACCAGGCCCAGCTCGACGCGTTGCCGGTGGCAGTGGATGACATCGAGGACGTTTACGCGCTGTCGCCGATGCAGGAGGGCATGCTGTTCCACACCCTCTCCGACGGTGGCTCGGCGCTGTATGTCAACCAGGTCTGCCTGCCTGTCGAGGGCCTCGACCCGCAACGCTTCGCCGCCGCCTGGCAGCGTGTCATGGCCCGCCACGACATCCTGCGCACCAGCTTCCACTGGCAAGGGCTGCCGCGCCCGGTGCAAGTGGTGCACCGCCAGGCCCGCCTGGACTTCGAACTGCTCGACTGGCGCGCCGAGGCGGTCGACGAGCAACGCCTCGCCGCGCGTGCCGAAACGGAATGCGCCCGCGGCTTCGACCTGACCCGCGCGCCGCTGCAGCGGCTGCTGCTGATCCGCGTGGCGGAGCACAGCTACCACATGGCCTGGACCAGCCACCACATCCTCATGGATGGCTGGTCCAGCTCGCAGTTGTTCGGCGAGGTGATGGAGCAGTACCACCAAGGCAGCAGCAACGGAGAGGTCGGCCGCTATCGCGACTTCATCGCCTGGCTGCAGCGCCAGGATCAGGGCGCCCTCGAGGGCTTCTGGAAAGAGCGCCTGCAACGCCTGGACGAACCGACCTCGCTGAGCCAGGCCGTGCACCCGCGGCATGTCAGCGACGAACCGGGCCATCACGCGCTCTACACCCGCTGGGACGGCGAGCGTACCGCCCGCCTGCAGCAGCGTTGCCGCGAACTGCGCATCACCGCCAACACCCTGGTGCAGGGCGCCTGGCTGCTGTTGCTGCAGCGCTACACCGGCCAGGCGGCGCCGTGCTTCGGCGCCACCGTCGCCGGCCGGCCTGAAGGCCTGGCTGGGGCAGACCGCATGCTGGGCCTGTTCATCAACACCCTGCCGGTGATTGGCCGGATGGATGCCGAACAGACACTGCTCGACTGGCTGCAGGCCTTGCAGCGCGACAACCTGGAACTGCGCGAGCACGCCCATGCGCCGTTGGCTGACGTGCAGCGCTGGTCTGGGCAGGGCGGGCAGCCGCTGTTCGACAGCATCATCGTCTTCGAGAACTACCCGATCGACCAGCGCCTGGGCGAGAGCGCGGCCAGTGGGCTGAGCTTCGGCCAGTCGTCCAACCACGACGTCACCAACTTCCCGATGGACCTGGCGGTGCACCTGGGCGAGCAGCTGTCGATCGAATACCTGTACTTGCGTGGTTGCTTCAGCGAGCCGGTGGTGCAAGGCATTCGGGCCATGATGGAGCACCTGCTGGAAGAAATCCTCGCCAACCCACAGGTGGCCCTGGGCAACCTGCAGCGCCTGCCTGCGGCACAACGCTCGGCCTTGCAGGGCTGGAGCATGGCGCCCGGCAATACCTGGCAGGCACAGTCGCTGGTCGGGCTGATCGCCCGCCATGCCGAGCAGCGCCCGCAAGCGCTGGCGGTTCAGTGTGGCGCGCAGCAGCTCGACTACCTGCAACTGGAGCGCTCGGCCAACCGCCTGGCTCATCGCCTGCAAACTCTGGGCGCAGGCCCCGAAGTGGTCGTCGGCGTCGCCCTGGAGCGTTCGGTGAAAACCCTGGTGGCCTTGCTGGCGGTGATGAAGAGCGGCGCCGCCTACCTGCCGCTGGATATCGACTACCCGGCCGAGCGCCTGGCCTACATGGTCGAGGACTCGGGGATGGGCTTGCTCATCACCGAGAACGGGCTGCAGGACCGCGTGCCGGCACCGGCTGCCCTGCAGCGCGTGCTGCTCGATGCCGAAGACCAGGGCCATTGGCCAGAAACCGCACCCGTGTCGCAGGCGCAGCCGGGCAACCTGGCCTACCTGATCTACACCTCGGGCTCGACCGGCCGGCCGAAAGGCGTAGCGGTGCCGCAAGGGCCACTGAGCATGCATTGCCAGGCCATTGCCGAGCTGTACGAGATGGAACCTGGCGTACGCGAGCTGCACTTCATGTCGTTCGCCTTCGACGGCGCCCATGAACGCTGGCTGACCACGTTGATGGTCGGTGGCACGCTGGTGATTCGCGATGGCAGCCTGTGGACCCCGGAGCAGACCTGCCGCGCGCTGCACGAGCAGCGTATCGACATCGCCTGTTTCCCGCCTGCCTACCTCAAGCAGATGGCCGAGTTCGTCGAGGGCAGTGGTATGCCGGCGCCGCCAGTGCGCATCTACTGCTTCGGTGGTGATGCGGTACCGGAGCGCAGCTTCGAGCAGGTCCGCGCAGCACTGCGCCCGCGCTACTTCACCAATGGCTACGGCCCCACCGAGACCGTGGTCACGCCGTTGCTGTGGAAGGCGGCGGGCGGTGACCGCTGCGGCGCCGACTACGCGCCCATCGGGCGTGCCGTCGGCGAGCGCAGCCTGCATGTGCTGGACGAGCAGCTCAACCCGTTGCCGGTGGGCTTCGCCGGCGAGCTGTACATTGGTGGTGAAGGAGTCGCCCGTGGCTATCAGAACCGCCCTGGGCAAAGCGCCGAACGCTTCATGCCCGATCCGTTCGGCAAACCCGGCGCACGGCTGTATCGCACCGGCGACCTGGTACGCCTGCGCGAAGACGGCATTCTCGATTACCTGGGGCGTATCGACCAGCAGGTGAAGATCCGCGGTTTCCGTATCGAGTTGGGTGAAGTCGAAGCAGCGCTGCGTCGCCAGCCGGGTGTCGAGGATGCCTTGGTGGTGGCACGCGACAGTGCTTCGGGCAAGCAACTGGTGGGCTACGTGGTGGGTGAGTCATCGCTGTCGGGAGACCGGCTGAAGATGGCCCTGCGCGCCAGCCTGCCGGACTGGATGGTGCCCATGCAGGTCATGGTGTTGCCCGCGTTCCCGGTCACGCCCAACGGCAAGCTGGATCGCAAGGCGCTGCCGGAACCGAGCTTCCAGCAAGAGGCCTATGTGGCGCCACGCAACCTCGAAGAACAGCTGCTGGCCGAGATCTGGGCACAAGTGCTGCAGGTCGAGCAGGTCGGCATCGAAGACAACTTCTTCGAGCTGGGTGGTGACTCGATCCTCAGCTTGCAGGTGGTGTCGCGGGTGAAGAACCACCCAGGCCTGGAACTCGACCTGAAGCTGCGTGACCTGTTGCGTTATCAGACCATCGCCGGCATCTGCGAGCGGCCAGTGGAAACGGTCAGCGGCAAGCTCGAGGACGACAGCCTGCAGGCCGCCGAAGGCGCCTTCCGCCTGCTGCCGATCCAGGAATGGCTGTTCGCCGAGGACATGCGCGAGCCGCAGCACTTCAACCAGGCACTGATGCTCAAGGCGCGCGGCGCGCTGGACCTGGATGCACTGGAGCGTGCCCTTGGCGTGATCCAGCAGCATCACGATTCGCTGCGCCTGCGCTTCAGCCGTGACAGCGGGCGTTGGCTACAGCACTACCTGGCCGAAGACGCCTGCGCGCCGCAGCTGTGGTGTCGCGAGGCCGCCGATGCCAAGGCGCTGGAGGAGCTGGCCAACCAGGCACAACGCAGCCTGGACCTGGCCGAGGGCCCGATGTGGCGTGCCATGCACGTATCCATGGCCGATGGTGAAGCCCGCCTGTTGCTGGTGATCCACCACCTGGTGGTGGATGCGGTGTCGTGGCGGGTGTTGCTGGAGGACCTGCGCACTGCCTACGAGGCCTGCTGCCTGGGCCAGGAACCCACGTTGCCGATGCGCAGCAGTAGCTACCGCGCCTGGGTCGAGCGCCTGGTGCAGGACGCCGGGCGTATCGCCACCGAAGAAAGCGACTGGTGGCTGGGGCAACTGGACCGTCCGGGCCAGGACCTGCCGTGCGACAACCCGAGGGGCCGCAACCAGGTCAGTGAACAGGCGGTGGCCAGGGTGGTGCTTGACAGCACCCCGACCAGCCGCCTGCTCAAAGAAGCGCCAGCAGCCTATGGCACGCAGATCAACGATTTGTTGCTGACCGCCCTGGGCCGTGTGCTGTGCCGTTGGAGCGAACAGGAGTCGGTGCTGGTGCAACTGGAAGGCCATGGCCGCGAAGACCTGTTCGAGGCCCTGGACCTGTCGCGCACGCTGGGCTGGTTCACCAGCATGTTCCCGGTACGCCTGCAGCCCGAGGCGGATATCGGCAGCTCGATCCTGGCTATCCAGGGGCAACTGCAGGCGGTACCGAACAAGGGTATCGGTTACGGCGTGCTGCGCTACCTGGGTGAACCCGCACTCGGCGAGCGCCTGGCGCGCCTGCCACAGGCGCGGATCACCTTCAACTACCTGGGGCAGTTCGACCAGAGTTTCGACGACAAGGCGCTGCTGGTGCCGGCGGCCGAGGGCACGGGGGACTGCTACAGCCCTGTGGCGCGCCTGGGCAACTGGCTGGAGATCATCGGTCAGGTCTACGACGGCTGCCTGGCGCTGCGCTGTGTCTACAGCACGCGCCGCTACCGCCCGGAAACCGTGCAAGCGCTGATGGACGACTACCGCGCCGAGCTGGAGCTGTTGATCGAACACTGCCTGCAACGGCTGGGCTGAGTCTTTTCGTCATTCAATCGAGGGAGGCCGCAGCAGGCCTCCCTCTATCGAGGAACACCATGCTGCATCCTGAACTTGAAGCTTTTCTCGACCTGGCTGAAGCCAACGCTGACAACGCGCCGTTTCATCAGATGAGCCCTGAAGAGGCTCGCCGGGTCTTCCAGCAGTCCACCGAGCAACTGCGCTGGGCTGCGCCCACGGGCTTGGCGGTCGAAGCGCTGCAAGCGCCGGCCAGGGACGGCGCGGTTATCCCGCTGCGCCTGTATCGGCCGCCACAGGCAACGGCCCCGCTGCCGGTGCTGGTGTATTTCCACGGCGGCGGTTTTGTCGTCGGCAGCCTCGACAGCCACGATGGCGTGTGCCGTGAGCTATGCGCTCGTTCCGGTTGTGCCGTGTTGGCGGTGGGCTACCGGCTGGCACCAGAGCATCGTTTCCCGGTCGCCCTGGAGGATGGCCAGGATACCTTGGCCTGGTTGGCCAGCCAGGCCAAGCGCCTGGCCTTGGACAGTGCGCGTGTGGCCTTCGGTGGCGACAGCGCCGGGGCGACCCTGGCCACGGTGCTGGCGATCGAAGCGGCGCGCGCGGGGGAGCGAGCGGTGCTCAAGCCCCGTGCCCAGCTGCTGTGCTACCCGGTTACCGACGCCAGCCGGCAGAGTGTTTCGCGCACGCTGTTTGGTGAGGGCTATCTGCTGGAGAGCGATACCCTGGAATGGTTCTACGACCATTACGCACGCACCCCGCAGGACCGCCAAGACTGGCGTTTCTCGCCGCTGCTGGCCGAGGACCTGAGCGGTGTGGCGCCGGCCATCGTCGCCCTGGCCGGGCTCGATCCGCTGTTGGATGAAGGCCGGGCTTATGCCGAGCGGTTGCGCGAGGCGGGGGTTGAGGTCGAGCTGGTGGAGTTGCCTGGGTTGACCCATGACCTGCTGCGCATGGCTTCGGTACTGCCGGATGTGCTGCAGGTGCATGAGCGGTTGTGTGCGGCGTTGGGCAGGGCGTTGGGGTAGGGGTGGGGCGGCGTACACCTGGCCGCCCAGACACATCATTTAGCGTGTCATGCCCAGTTCAGCATCATCCATCAGTGCCTTGGCCATGGCACTGAGATAGTGGGATGCCCAGATCATCATCGGTTTCTCATCCATCAGGCCGATGATGGTCAACTCTCTTACATAGCCCATCAATTCCGAGGCCTGCTCGCGGGCATCCCGGCAGGGAATGCCTGGCTCGATGCGGAACAGGGGATGGGTCTGGTGTTCGCCTTGGAAGAAGGTGGTTTTGCCGACAGTGAATTGGGTGTCGTCTGTGGTCATAAAATTCCCTCCTGAAGTTTCTCGATTGCCTGTTCTGGCCTCTTCGCGGGACAAGCCCGCTCCTACAGGGAGATCACAGGCCTCAAGACTTGCATATCACCGGTAGGAGCGGGCTTGTCCCGCGAAGAGGCCCGCTAATCCAACCTCAATGCAGGCTCACCCAACAAAAAGGGCCGCTAAGCGGCCCTTTCCATGTTCAAGCAACCGCTCTTCAGAAATCGCCCTTGAGGGTCAGCATGAAGTTGCGTGGCTCGCCGTAGTAGTTACCCCAGCCGGTAGCACCGATGGTGGAGTAGTACTTCTTGTCGAACAGGTTGTTGCCATTGACCGCCACTGTCCAGTGCTCGTCCAGGCGGTACTGCACGCGGCCGCTCCACAGGGTGTAGCCGGGCTGCTCGATGCGGATGTTGCCTTGGCGGCGGAAGTTGTCGCTCTGGCTGGACACCCCGGCACCGATGGTCCAGCGATCCAGCGCGCCATCAAGCTGGTAGTCACCCCAGACCTTGAGCATGTGCCGCGGAATGAAGCTGGAAGTGAAGTTCAGCTCGGTCGGGTCGGTATCGTTGATGGTCTTCAGGTACTTGGTCTGGGTGTAGGTGTAGCCGGCCAGCAACTGCAGGCGATCGATCGGCGAACCGCTGATCTCGGCCTCGAAGCCCTGGGCGCGTACCTTGCCGCTGTCGGTGTAGCAGTAGCCATCGCTGGAACCGGCACAGACATTCTCGTAGTCGGTTTCGGCGCGGTGGTCTTCGATGGTGCGGAACAGGTTGAACGAGGTGTTCAGCTGGCCGTCGAGCAGCTCGCCCTTGATGCCGAGCTCATAGCTGCCGCCGGTCTTGGGCTGCAGCGATTGCCCATCGGCAGTGGTCAGGTTGCCTTGTGGCTGGAAGATCTGCGCATAGCTGGCGTAGGCGGTCCACTGGTCGTTCAGGTCGTAGAGCAGAGCGCCGAACGGGGTGACCTCGCCGTTTTCCTGGCTGCGGATATGCTCCCAGGTGTCCCAGCGCTGGGTGTAGGAATCGCGGTTGTTGCGGTACCAGCTGACGCGGGTGCCCAGCACCAGGGTGAGCGGCTCGGCCAGTTTCAGGCGCAGGTTGGCATAGGTGCCCCACTGGCTGGTGGTGGAGTCGGTCGGGAACGGGCCGCCGCGGATGGTGCCGGTCTGGTAGTCGGCCTTCGACGGATGCGGGAAGTTATCCGACGGGTCGAAAGGGTTTTGCCTGCCGCTCAAGGCCAGCAGGGCGAAGTAGTCGTGGTTCTTCTGGCGGCTGGCGTTCACACCGACGATCAGCTCGTGCTCCAGGCCGAACGCCTCGAATTTACCGTCGATGTAGCTATCGAAGCCGTAGTCGTCCTGGTCGTAATCGAAGCGGCCGGAGTAGCGGCCCATCGCCCCGGTGGTGGCGCCCACCGGCACCGAACCTTCGGAGTAGCCGTACTCGATGTTCTGGTTGTTGTGGGTGTAGACCGACGCGAAGTTCAGCGACCAGTCATCGTTGAAGCGGTGCTTGGCGTCGGCGAAGGCGGTGATGCGCTCGCTCTGCAGGTCGTTCCAGCTGGCACCCAGGCAGGTCGAGCGGGACAGCTTCAGGTCGCTGCCGTCGGCATAGCGCGGCAGGCCGTGGTAGCAGGGCGTGGCGTCGACATCCTCGTACGCCAGGCCAAAGCCCAGGGTGGTGACGGGGGTCACGTCCCAGTCGATGGCGCCGTAGGCGATGCGGTCCTGGCGCTTGGAATTGTCGTAGAAGTACTGTTTGTCCTGCAGCGCCGCCACGGCGCGGCCACGCACGGTACCCGACTCGTTCAGCGGGCCGCCCACGTCCACCTGGCTGCGGTAGTTGTCCCAGCTGCCAGCGGACAAGGTTACAGAAGTGTGGGCCTTTTCCTGGCCACGCTTGCGCACGAAGTTGACGCCACCGGCCGAGGAGCCGGAGCCCTTCATCATGCCGGCCGCGCCCTTGAGGATCTCGACGCGGTCATAGAACGCCATGTCGCTGGAAAAGCTGTTGGCCTGCACGTAGTTGCCGCCCACATCCAGCGGTACGCCGTCGTACTGGTACTGGCCGTCGAGGTTGAAACCGCGCGAGTAGAAGTACTTGCCGCCCATGGGCGAGTCGTAGGTGGTGATGCCGGGCGTCTTGTCCAGCACCTGCTCGAGGGTGTTGAGGTTCTGGTCATCGAGCATCTTGCGGGTCATGACGGTGACCGACTGCGGCGTTTCCTTCAGGGTGTGCACGCCTTTGCCAATGGTCACGGCGCGCGCGGCGTACGAGTTGGTCCCCTCACTCGTGGCGTTCAGTGCATTGGCATTGATGTTGAGCGGCCCCAGCTCCATCGCCGAAGACGAACCCGATGCGCCATTGAGGATTACCGTGTGGCCGTCGATCTGGTAGGTCAGGCCGCTGTCACGCAGCAGCAGGCGCAGCGCCTGTTCCGGCTCCATGTTGCCGCGGACTGCCGGTGCGGTGGTGTTGCGCACGGTTTCCGGGCTGTAGAGCAGTTGCAGGTCGGCCTGTTTGGCCAGTGTGTTGAGTGCCCCGACCAGCCCTTGAGAAGGGATATTCAGTTGCACGGGCTCGGCGTGGGCGCTCATCGAAGCTGCCAGCGCACAGGCCAGCAGCGACGGGGTGAGCAATGCCAGTGATTTGCTGCGAACCGCCCGGGCGAGCGGCGAAACCGTGGTAATGGACATGCGGATACTCAGTGTTAGCAGATTGACTAGTTATGAGATTTATTTGCATTTATGTGACGTACCGGCTCCCCAGAACCGGAAAGATCAATGTGAAAATTCTGTGATTTCTTTTTCCACCCGCTTGCCGTTGCGCAAACGCAGCAGGTGATCGGCCACGTCGAAGTAGCGGTCGTCGTGGCTGATGACGATGATGGTCTTGCCCAGACGCTTCAGTTCCGGCAGCAGTTCGGTGTAGAAAATGCGGCGGAATGTCGGGTCCTGGTCGGCGGCCCATTCGTCGAACACCAGCACCGGGCGTTTCTCCAGCCAGGCGTTGACCAGCGCCAGGCGCTTGCGCTGGCCGGTGGACAGGTCGGTGGTGGTGAAGGCGCCGTCGCGGATCTGCACCTTGTGCGCGATCTCCAGGCGTTGCAGGTACTTGCCGGCATCCTCGGGCAGGGCCTGGCCGTCCTGCAGCAGGTCATCGAACAGGTAGTAGTCGGCGAATACCGTGGTGAACAGCTGGCGATAGTCGTCGCGGTTGCTGGCGGTGACGGCTTGGCCGTCCAGTACGATTTCGCCTTCGTGTGGTGCGTACAGGCCCAGCAGCAATTTGATCAGGGTTGTCTTGCCGCAGCCGTTCTCGCCGACGATGAACAGAATGTCGCCCTGTTCGATGCGCAGGTTGATCGGCCCCAGGGCAAACGGCGCTGCGCCCTCTACTGGTGGGAAGGCGAAGCGCACGTCACGCAGTTCAAGGCTGCGGATCTGCTGATTGGGTACTTCGGCGGCGTCGAGCAGCAGGTGCGGCTCCGGGGAGGAGAACTGGCGCGACAGCTCGGCGATGCGGCGGAAGGCGATCTGCGCACGGCTGACGATCGGCAGGGTCGAGACCAGGTGCTCCAGCGGCCCTTTCATGTACAGCAGCACCAGCACGAAGCCGCTGGTGACCTTGGGGTCGCTGACCAACTGGGCCTGCTGCAGGGCCAGCACCAGGCCGATGACCACGAAGAACAGCATCGAGCCCAGGCTCTTGGCGATGACGAAAATGTTGATCGAGCGCACATGGGTGTCACGGATAAAGTTAGCCGTGCGACTGATGCGCTCATTGAACATGCGCTGGCGACGCGGACGGCTGATGCGCAGTTCCTTGGCGCCCGAGGCGACACCGTCGTAGTGCTTCTGCAGTTCGTCTTCGGCCTCGCGGGCTTCGTTGAAACCGCGGATGCCACGGATGCGTGCGATGTACTGCACGGCAGTACCGATCAGCACGGCAAGGGCGGCGATCAGGAACATCGGCCACGACAGCTGCGCCAGGTAACCCAGGCAGCCCAGGGTCACCGACAGCGAGATGGCCAGCGGCGCGAAGGCGAAGGCGAAGTCGCTGATGGTGTCGACGTCATGGGTCAGTACCGGAATCAGGCGGTGGCTGCGGTAGCGCTCGATCTGTTCGATGGGGGCACTGAGTACCTTCTCGCCCAGGTCGCGGCGCAAGCCGGCGATCACATGCTGACCTACGTAGTTGGTGCCGATGTCCGAGGCGATGGAGGAGGCCAGCGCCACCAGACAGATACCGGCGAACGCCAGCACCACGCCCCAGCTCAGGGCGCCGGGGGCATGCAGCAGGTTGTTGATGTTGGCCAGCAGCAAGGTGATGCAGAAGCCGCCGACGATGCCCAGCCCGACGGCAAAGGCGACGATCAGCCGGTAGGGTTTGAGCAAGCCGAGGAGTTCGCGAAGTGCGCCAGGGGTCGATTGGTTCATGCTGAGTTCCTGGTGGATGCGCGGATGCGCTTTGGGGCGCTGTGCGGGGCAGGCGCCGTGCGGGCCTTTGCCCTGTGAGGAAGACGTTCGAGAAGTGTTCTTATTTAGGAGGCCCAGGCCGTGGGCCTGGGCAGGTGGAGCTGGCGGCGCGCGCTTCAGAGCTCGCGGGCTACCCGGAAGCCCAGCCAGTCGCCGCGCACGTAGGGTTCGCGGTAGTTGCGGTTGCCGGAGCGGGAGAACACCGGCGCTTCGCTGTAATCATTGCCACGGATGTGGTTGTACTCGCAGCTCGCTTCCATCCAGGCGCTGCCGTCGCTGGGGGCGCCGACGTAATTGTCGTGCATGCAGTCGGCGACCCATTCGTAGACGTTGCCATGCATGTCGTACAGGCCGAAGGCGTTGGCCGGGAAGCTGCCGGCGGGCGAGGTGTAGTTGTAGCCGTCGGCGGCGCCATAGGTGTTGGCATGCTTGGCGATGCTGTATTCCTTGCCTTCATCGAAGGGGAACGGGAACGGGCCGCTGGTGCCTGCGCGGGCACCGTATTCGCGCTCGGCTTCGCTGAGCATGCGGTAGTGCTTGCCGGTCTTCTTCGACAGCCAGGCGACGTAGGCCTTGACCTCGTCGTAGCTGATGCACACCGCCGGCTGGTCGGGGCCTTGCGGGTAGCTGGGCTTGCCGTTGGTGCAACGCCGGCCCGGGCGGTCGTCGCCGTCGGGGAGGGTGACCTTGGCGTCGCGCTGCCAGGCCTGCAGCTGTTTGGCCTGCACCTGGAACTGGCTGATGGCGAAGGGCTTGGCAAAGGTCACGGTGTGCATCGGGCCTTCGTCCGGCTGGCGGCCGACTTCGTCATCGGGTACGCCCATGGTGAAACTGCCGGCGGGCAGCACGACCATCTCGGGGCAATCCTTGCAGTCCTTGAACGTCTTGCCAGGTGCGTGCGCGTCGGCGGCGAAGGCCGGGGCGCTGGCGAGCAGGGCGGCCACCAGGGCCAGGGGCTTGAACATGTGCATGGCGGTTCTCTTGAAAGGCAAAAGGTCAGGCGAGTTGCGGGGTGAGGATGGCCATCACCCGGTCGATTTCGGCTTCGTCGTTGAGCAGGCTCGGGGCCAGGCGCACCACTGGGCCGACGTCACGGTCCACGGCGTCGCTGATCACCTTGTTGGCCATCAGGTGGCGGGCGACGGCGTCACAATCGCGGCCTTCGACGCGGAAGAAGGTGAAGCCTGCGGACAGCTGGCTGCTGCGTGGCGTCACCATCTGCACCTTGGTGTGCTCGGCGAGGCGCTGCTTGAGGTAGTCGTTGAGCTGGTGCACGCGGGCCTGGACATCGGCCTTGCCCAGTTGCAGGTGTAGTTCGAACGCCTTGCCCAGGGCCAGGCGGTGGTCGAAGGCGTGGTAGCCGCCGGGGGTCATCAAGGTGCCGAAGTTCTCGCCCTTGGTGAAGGTCGGCAAGCTGGGCACCAGGTACGGCTGCGGCTTTTCTTCGCGGGCGATGATCACGCCGGTGCCGCGTGGGCCGAACAGCCACTTGTGGGTACCGGCGATGAAATAGTCGCAGTTGAAGTCGGCGAAGGTTACGTCCTCGATGCCGAAGCCGTGCACGCCGTCGACCACGTAGATGATCCGGTCCTGCTCGTCGCGGCTTTGGTTGACGGTTTTCACCAGTTCGCCGACTTCGCGGATCGGCAGCTTGACGCCGCTGCCGGACTGCACCCAGGTCATGCCCAGCACGCGGGTTTCGGGGCGGATGGCCTGGCGGATATTGCCCAGCATCTCGTCCACCGAGGCCAGCTGCGGGTCTTTGAACAGCGCCACACGGCGCACTCGGGTGCCCATCATCTGCTCGCGGTATTCGAGGCGGGTGTTGGTGGAGTAGTGCTCGTGGGCGCTGACCAGGATCTCCTTGCCCGGCGCCACCTGCAGGCCGCCGTAGATCATCGACAAACCTTCGGTGGTGCTGCCGGTCAGGGCCACCTGGCCTGGTTGCACGCCGAAGTAGCGACCGGCCCAGGCGCGCACGTCATTTTCATAACCCCAGAGTTCTTCGCGGTCCCAGTCGACCATTTCGCCCGGGTTCTGGTCCAGCCGCGCGCGGAAGCGGGCGATGGCCTCGCTGACCACACGGGGGTGGGAGGCCAGCAGGAAATTGCAGAAGTGCAGGTAGGCCGGATCCAGGTCGAACTGCTGGCGCAGGGCTTGCCATTTGCCCTGGCCGGGTTTCGCCGCAGGCGCGGCTGCCAGTGCGGTCTGGGCAAAGCTGCCGGTCAAGGGCAGGGCGGCGGCGAGCAGGCCAGCCTGCTTGAGAAAGCGGCGACGGTCGTTCATCAACCACGCTCCGCTTGCGTGTTGGCACCGGGCTTGGCCAGGCGCTGCACTTCTTCCCACACACGCAGGAAGTTCCCGCCCCACAGCTTGGCGATGTCGGCATCGGAGTAGCCGCGCTGGATCAGCTCGGCGGTGACGTTGCGCGACTCACCGACGTTCATCCAGCCGGTGACGCCGCCACCGTCGTTGAAGTCGGAGGCGATGCCGACATGGTCGATGCCGATCTTGCGCACCGTATAGTCGATGGCGTCGACCATGTCCTTGACCGTGGCGCGGGGCTCTTCGTCGAGGATGGCGTAGAGCGCGCTGGCGTACTCGCCGAACTTCTTCTCGGGCCAGATGGAGATGATCGCATCACCCGGCATCAAGGCGTTGGCCAGACCGTTCAGCGGTTGCAGGTCGAAGCGCTTGCGCAGGGCATTGAGCTTGTCCAGGGTGCCCTGGCTCAGGGGCTTGAGGTAGGCCGGGAAGCCCACTACCTGCACCACGCCGCCGCTGTGCTTGATCGCCTGCAGCTCGTGGTCGCTGAGGTTGCGCGGGATGTCCACCAGCGCACGCGGTGCGGAGTGGGAGGCGACCATCGGCGCGCGGCTCAGGCGGGCAACGTCTTCCAGGGCCAGGGTGGACATCTGCGACACGTCGATGATCACGCCAAGGTCGTTGAGCCGGCCCACGGCCTGCTCACCCAGCGGCGACAGGCCACCGAAGGCGTCGGGGGTGTCGTTGAGGAACGGCAGCGGGCGCGAAGAGTCGGCCCAGGCGTTGTTGCCCACGTAGCTGAAGCCGAACATGCGCATGCCGCGGGCGGCCCAGGTGTCCAGGGCATTGAGGTCGTGGCCCAGCGGGTAGGCATTGAGCATGCTGAGGAAGATCGCGAACTTGCCTTCGCCGTGCAGGCGGCGGAAGTCGGCAGGGGTGTAGGCGATGGCGACCTGGTTGGGGTAGTCGCGAACCATGCCGGTAAGGATCTTGTAGCGCATCTCCTGCTGCTGGCGTGCTTCGTCGACGAAGGCAGCGGTCGGGCGATGGGGCGCGTTGTCGCCGTTCCAGATCTCCGGCCAGCCGAAGATCGTCAGCGCCGCACCGGAGAGCCGGCCGCGGCCGGCCTTGACCAGGTCGAACTGGCCGCTGCCATCCTTGTCGGCCTCCTTGCCTTCGGTGCCGAAGTTCAGCGGCACGGTGATGTGGCTGTCGAAGGAGATGATGCGCTCCTGAAGGTCTTCGGCATGTTTCATCACCTCGCGCGGGTAGCCAGCGGGCTGGTAGATGAAGAAGTACCAAGCCGCCGCGCCCGCAAGCGCGAGGATCAGCGCCAGGGCAGCGAGGTAGGGGGCCTTGCGCAAGCGTGTCGTGTTCATTGCCATCCCGTTGGTTGCAGGGTCGATGCGGTTGCGGCAGCCGCGATCACGGGGCTTGCCTGTCACGGAGGGACGAGCGCGACAGCGGGAAATTTAGCGCCGTGCTGCCGGTAAATTTGCCGCGCGGCATCTCGTTCTAGCTCGATAGGCGTGGCTGACACGGATACGGATGTGGCGATGAGGTTTTCCAGGCGTGGGTTCATGGTGGGGCTGGCGGTAGCCGGTGCGGCGGGGTCGGCAGCGTGGTATGCGCGCCAGCCGGCAGACCACGACGAGAAACTCAAGAAAGACGAGGTCGAGACCCCCGGCGAGGCCACGGTCGAGGCCGCCGCCGGTGCGGGCGTGCGCATCGGTGACAAGCTGCGCGGCATCTGGGATGTGCGCTTCAGTGGCGCCGAGGCTGGCCTGGACGGCCTGCCCTTGGAAGGGGTGCAGATGCTGCTCGATGTCGGCCCGACGGGTCGCTCGCTGCGTGGTTTTGTCGACGTGGCTGAGCGCCTGCGCGGCAGTGAGCCGCCGCACTACCGCGTGCTCGGCGAGCTGGTCGCCGCCGATGCCGGCAAGGTTCGCTGGCGTCTGGTGCCGGTTGGGGCGTCGGCGCCCAGCCATGAGCTGGAGGCGACCCTTGATGAGGTCTGGGCCTCTTGGGGCAACGCTGGCACGGGCACCCTGACCGGGCGCATCCGCCGCATCGACCGGCCTTTGTTGAGCACTGAGCCGGACAACCACTTCGTCGCCAGCAAACGCGCTTTCCCCGAGGCACGCCAGGTCACGCCGCTGGCGCCGGCGCTGATGGCCTGGCTGAACTCCCCCGAGCACCGCCTGTTCCACCAGGTGTGGCATGCCACCCGCGACAAGTGGCATCGCCTGGACGATCACAAGCGGGATGGCCTGCGCGGTGCCGGCTGGCAACCTGGCCCGCGTGACGCCGAGCGTGGCGCACGTGGGCGGCGCAAGCACCTCAATGGTTCGGGCGAGGATTTCTTCTTCATGCACCGGCACATGCTGGGGCACGCCCGCGGCCTGCAGCCTGACCTGCCGAACTGGACACAGCTGCCGCTGCCGTCGCCGCAGCTCGAATACGACCGGTTGGGGTTCATCCGCTATCAGGAAAACCATGACGGCAACTCGGTGCCGCCGGCCTGGGTCGCGGCAGATGATGAAGAGCTGAGCCAGTGGCTGCATGGCGTCAAGGCGGCGGAGACTTTCTTCAGCAATTTCCAGGTCTGGGAATCGCAATACCAGGACCCGGACTACCTCAGCCGCCTGACCCTGGGGCAGTTCGGTTCGGAAGTGGAGATGAACATTCACGACTGGCTACACATACGTTGGGCCACGGTCACCCGCGACCCGTCCAACGGCATGCCGGTTATGGGTGACCGCGAGCAGACGGACTACGCGGCACGCTGGTTCCGTGAGGAAAACGACTTCCTTGGCGACCCGTTCTCGTCCCATGTGAATCCGGTGTTCTGGCGTTTCCATGGCTGGATCGACGACCGCATCGAGGACTGGTACCGGGCCCACGAGCGCGCCCACCCGGGGGAAGTGCAGCGGCGTGAGGTCAATGGTGTGTCGTGGTTTGCGCCGGGGCGTTGGGTGCAGGTTGGCGACCCTTGGCTTGGGCCGATGACCCATGGGTGTGGGGGGATTTCCGATGCCGGGGGCGGTGCTGGGGAGATGGAGGTCGAAGCGATGAAGCTGGCGTTGCGCATTGCCTTCAGTGGTGAGCGGGATGTTGGCGACCTGCTGCGGCGGACGCCGCGCAGGCCTTGGTATGCGCGGCATATGAAGTTGCCGGAGGGGTCGGTTTAGGTTGCTTGATGGCTTGCAGGTGCTCGCCATGACAGGTTCAGCGCCTGGGAGATCGAGCGCCGCGCGGGCGGCGCTCGATCTCAAAGGCGCTGCAACTGTTGCGGCAGGCAATTGCCAGCCCTCACACAACCCCCACACCCTTACTTGCAGTTCCCCGCCTTGCGATACCCCGCCGCCATCGCCTCGGCCTCACTGCCAAACGCCACCTGGTTCTTCTGCGAAACCTGGCTGTACCCCGGGCAACCACTGGCCAGGTGATACACATGGCTATTGCGGTTACCTAGCACCGCACCGCTTGCTGCCGTACTGGCCAGTGTCGGCTTGGCCGCCTCTTTCACTGCTGTGGTCGGCACCACAGCCGCACCCTGCGGCGTATACCCCAACGCCCACTTGCGCTCACCGGTCACGAACGGGTTGTTGTGCCCCATGATCGCAGCAATCCGCTGGTCACGCTGCTTCTCCCAGGCCGTCACCGGATGCTGCTTGTCCCAGGCCATCAGCACCTGTTGCTGCTGGCGCGACATGCTTAGCTTGTAGCGATCGAACATGTAGAACGTGGTGCGTGCCACCAGCCCCTTCACCTCGTCGCGTGGCTCGGCGGTTTTCTGCTGGAAGTCGATCTTGGTGGTGCACTGGCCGTACTGCGGCGCAACGCCAGAGACCATGCCGTAGTTGAAGTTGCTGCGGTCACCGTTCACTTCGCCCACGGACGGGTAGAGGTTGAACAGGTCGGCCTCCATGGCGCGGAAGGTCGGGTCGCTGTCGACGCACTGCTCGCGCCCGCCGTTCTGCCAGCACTGGCGCTGGTGGCCGAAGGTCCAGGCCGGGACGATGTGCTCCCACTCGGTACGCTCGGCGCGGGTCTGCAGCTTGCGGGTTTCATAACCACAGGATTTCAGGTCGACCCGGCCGCCGGACTTGCCGACCCAGGTCCACTTGCAGCCACAGTACAACTCGCCCATGGCGCTGTTGCCCTGGTCGAGGTAGATCTTCTGTTTGGCGACCACCTTGGCTTCGGTGAAGGTGGCGGGTGGGGTGGCGAAGGCGGCGGGGATGGCGGCGAAGGCGAGGGCGACGGCGCAAAGCAGTTTCTTCATGAAAATACGTCTTAGGCTTACAAAAAAACGCGATTATACGGCTTGAGCGATTTGAAAGAAGAGATCAAAGGCTTGCGCTTGAGCGCTGCGCCGCTATCGTTTGCGGGTCAGGATTTTGTCGAGCGAGTTGTCATGCAAATTGCCCCATCGCCTCTCAACGAAGCAGCCCGCCTGTGTTTCCTCGAGAGCCTGAACATCCTCGATACCCCGGCCGAAGAAACCTTCGACCGCATCACCCGGTTAGCCAGTGTGCTGCTCGATGTACCCATGGCATTGGTATCGCTGGTCGACATGAACCGCCAGTGGTTCAAGTCGCGCCAGGGCGTGGAGGTTGCCGAAACCACGCGCGATGTGGCGTTCTGTGCCCATGCCCTGCATGCCGAAGACATCCTGGTGATCCCGGATGCCTGCGCCGATCCGCGTTTCGAGGACAACCCGCTGGTGACCGGCGGGCCGCGCATCCGTTTCTATGCCGGCGTGCCGCTGCGTTTTGCCGGCGAGCTGACCGTGGGCACCCTGTGTGTGCTGGACACCCGGCCCCGCCAGGTGTCGGAAACCGAGTTGGCGCACCTGCGCGACCTGGCGCGGATCGTCGAGCGCGAGATGCTCCACCGCAGCCTGGCCATTGACTCGGGCAGCGCGCTGCAGCAGGCGGAGCAGGGCGCTTTGATATCCTCCGAGGCGCGTTTCCACCGGGTGTTCGACAACAGCCCGACGAGCAAGGCCTTGGTCGATCTTGACGGGCGCATCCTTGAGCCCAACCGGGAATTCTGCCAGTTGCTGGGCAGGGCCCGGGAGTGGTTGGTGCTGACCCGGCTTGGCGAGCTGATCGACCCACAGGACCTGGCCAAGCTGGACGAGCCCTGGCAGCAGATCGTTGCCGGCGAGCTGGATTCGCTGGTCATCGAAGTGCGGCTGGTCACCCCCGGCAATGACGCACTGTGGAGCGAGCTGAGCGTGTCGGCACTGCGCGACGCGCACGGCGTTACCGAGCAGCTGGTCGTGTTCGTGCGTGACGTCAGCGAACGCAAGCGCCGCCAGCAGCAACTGCAGCGCTACCAGGCGACCCTGGAGCAGCAGGTGGCGCAGCGCACCGAAGAGCTGGCACGTAGCCAGGAAACCCTGCAGGCCATCGCCGACAATATCCCGGTGCTGATCGCGCAGATCGGCACCAACCTCGAATACCGCTTCAACAATGCCGTGTACCGGCAGATCTTCGGCGTCGAACCGACCCAGCTCAAAGGCCGCAAGGTGCAGGATGTGCTGCCGGCGGACGTCTACCAGCAGCTGCTGCCGTGCTTTCACAAGGCATTGGCCGGCGAGCGGGTGGAAGCTGACAACGTGCGTTACAGCCCCGACGACTCGCGGATCTGGCACGCGTCCTATGTGCCGGATATCCGCAACGGCAAGGTCGAGGGCTTTTTCGTCATGTCGCTGGACGTGACCGAGCGCAAGCGCAAGGAAAAGACCCTGCTCGACCAGGCCACCCTCGACCCGCTTACCGGCCTGCCCAACCGCGCGGCGTTGCATGAAGAGCTGGATTTCGCCCTGCAGCAGCGGGCTGCGTTTGCCTTGTTCTTCATCGACCTGGATGGCTTCAAGCAAGTTAACGACCAGCATGGCCACGAGGCGGGTGATGCCGTGTTGCAGGCTGCTGCGGGGCGAATGCTGGCGATCATGCGCGCGGACGACACGGTGGCCAGGCTGGCCGGGGACGAGTTCGTGGTCATCGCCCAGGCCGTGGCCAACCAGGCATCAGCCCGGGATATTGCGCGCAAGTTGTGCGACGTGCTGTCGGCGCCGGTTGCGGTAGAAGGGGCCGAAGTGGCTGTGGGGGCCAGTATCGGGGTTTATCTGAATTTGTCCGGGCATGACCCGCAGAGTGCCGAGGAGGCTTTGGCGTTGGCGGACAAGGCGATGTATGAGGCCAAGCGAGGGGGGCGGAACAGGTTTAGTCTGGTGGGGGATTGAGGGAGATCGCCTGAAGATCGCACGGGGGCATGCAACTGTCCGCCACAACAGATGCAGGGCCTGGGAGATCGAGCGCCGCCCGCGCGGCGCATCGCGAGCTTTGCTCGCTCCTACGTTTGTTTCCGGCCAGTAACGCCTGGGGCATACGCGCGCGACTGCCTTGTTTGTACAACCCGATATCGCGCCATGCGCCAAGGCGTTCGCGCGCAAATCCCACAGGAATAATTGGCCCGAAAAAAACGTAGGAGCGAGCAAAGCTCGCGATGCGCCGCGCGGGCGGCGTTCGATCTCACAGGCGCTGAATGTGTCATGGCGAACACCTGCCCGCCACAGCGCCATCATCAGCCGATCAAACCCCCAAATACTGCAACCCCCACAACGCCCCCATACCCACCGCCAGGGTCAGCAGCGTGCTGCGCGTGCGCCAGGCGACCAATCCGGCCACGATCGCGGCCGGTATCTGCGGGTTGCTCCAGTCGATACCCGGCTGCCCGGCCTTGAACACCACGGCCGGCAGCACCAGCGCAGCCAACACACTGGCCGGCACATACACCAGGGCGCGGCGCAACATCGGCGGAATGCGCAACGCGCCGTAGAACTCGATGAACGACAGTCGTATCGCAAAGGTGCCCAGCCCGATCAGGGCGAAGGTGATCCATGGTGTCACGTCGTTCATGGCGCCTCCGCTGCCACGGGTGCGCCCTTGCGCAGTTGTTCGATGCTCAGCCCGCTGATCACACCGCCCAGCGAGGCGACCAGCAGGCCGAGGTTGTAGGGCAGGTCGTGTGCCAGCACCGCCAGCGCGCCGCCCACCACCGCTGCGCCCAGCATCGCCGGGTTACGGATGCCCGGCACCAGCAGTGCCAGGAACGACAGCGGAATGGCAAAGCCCAGCGACCAGGACTCTGGAATGCCGGTGCCCAGGTACACGCCGGCCAGCACCGCCAGGTTCCAGCCGAACCACATCGGCAAGGCGGTGCCCAGGTAGTAGGGGAAGGCAAATCGACCGAGGCCGCCGGCGCCGAATTTCAGGCTGCACAGGGCGAACGACTGGTCGGAAAGCAAGTAGGACAACGACCAGGTCTTGCGTCGTGGCAGGTCGCTCAGGTGCGGGGCCAGGGCTGCGCTGTACATCAGGAAGCGCAGGTTGATCACCAACGCGGTGACCACCATGGTCAGTGGCAGCGCGCCGCTTTGCATCAACTGCAGCACCACCATCTGCGCGGAGCCGGAATAGAACAGCAGGGTCATGCCCATGGCGTCGAGCGGCGACATGCCAATACCGATGGCCGTCACCCCGGTGATCAGGCCGAAGGGCACCATACCGGTCATCAGTGGCAAAACCGCGCGGACACCCTCGGTGAATGCGTGCGTCGCGCTTTTGTAAGGCATTTGGGTTCCTTGAACATTCATCTGGCTAGCTCAAGGTAAAACCCGCCCGGCTTGGTAACAACGCAGATTTCTGGAATATTAGGCCTAAAAAAAATAGGCCTTGAACCATGTCGCTCGATTCACCAACCCGGCACACCCTGCAGCTCAATGCCTTGCGCGCCTTCGAAGCGTCGGCGCGGCTCGGCGGTTTTGCCCGGGCTGCCCACGAACTGAAAGTCACGCCTGGGGCGATTGCGGCGTTGATCAAGACCCTGGAAACCCAGTACGGCGCCGCCCTGTTCGAACGCCATGCCAAGGGCGTGCGCCTGACCCCGCTGGGCGAAAGCGTGAAGACGCAGTTCACCGAGGCCTTCGATGCGGTGGAGGAGGCTGCCCGTACCTTGCGCCGGCTGGCTGCGCCGCAGCGGGTGCATATCGTCACTTCGCCGGCGCTGGCCCAGTTGTGGCTCGGGCCGCGATTGCCGCGCCTGACCGAAATGCTCGCACCCATCGAGATCTCGGTGACGGCGGTCGATGAACCGCCCAACCTCAAGCGCAGCCCGTTCGACCTTTGCCTGTTCTACATCGAGCAGGTCGAGCGCGGCCAGCGCAAGCTGGCCGATGAAGACATCCTGCCGGTATGCAGCCCCGCGCTGGCCGCGCAGATCACCGCGCCGGCAGACTTGGCCAGTGCGCGCTGCATCAAGGATGTCGGTTGGCAGGACTGGGATGTCTGGTCGGCGGCGATCATGCCTGAACAGCACTTCGTGGCCCGAGGCCCCGGTTTTTCCCTTTATTCGATCGCGGTGCAGCAAGCCTTGCTGGGCGCTGGCGTGCTGATCGGGCGCAGGAGCCTGATCCAGCCATACCTCGACAGTGGCGAACTGGTCGCGCCCCTGGCCCGTTCGGTGCCGCTGGGGTTGACCATCGCGGCATGGCGCCTGCCCGGTGCCACGGGCAACCCGCGTGTGGCGGCCGTAGAGGAAGCATTGAAACTGTTGGCCTAGGGTGTGGCCCCTTGCGGGGTAACACCCGTGCCAGCCGTGCAAGCCACGAAAATAGGACGTTCTGGCTATTCCGGTCGTTGCCCGCCAGGCATATGCTTGCCTGTCAGAGGAAGCACGTTGCCGCCTGCGGCAAACACAAGCACTGTCGGCAGCCACTTCATCGGGGCGCAGTTGCTGGACACCAGGGAGAGCGTCCATGAGTCAGGAATCAATGCCGGCACCTGCCGGTTTCAGTGAACAGCAGTTGGCCACGCTGTTCGCGTTGATCAGCGATGGCATCTGGGACTGGAATGCCAATACCGGCTACGTCTATCGCAACCCCGGCTGGTACGCCATGCTCGGCTACGAAAGCCATTCCATGGCCAACACCGTACTGACCTGGGAAAGCGTGATCCACCCCGAGGACTACCCCCGGGTGATGGCGCACTTCGAGGCCTATATCAACCAGCGCAACGAGCGCTATCTCATCGAGTACCGCTGCCGCTGCCACGATGGCAGTTACCTGTGGGTCGAGGACAGCGGCCATATCATCGGCCGCAACGAGGATGGCTCGGTGGCGCGCATGCTCGGCGCGCACCGCAATATCGATGCGGGCAAGCGCCTGGTGGCTCAGCTGGAGCAGAAGAACCATTCACTGGAAGCCCAGGTGGCCGAGCGCACCCGCGAGTTGTCGTGGGTCAACCAGCAGCTGCAACGCCAGCTCGACGAGAACCGCATCCTGGCCGAGCGCGACGCGCTGACGCGGATAGCCAATCGCTACCGGCTGGAGAAGACCTTGCAGCAGGAGTGCGAACGAGCCAAGCGCTTCCGCCAGCCGCTGGCGCTGGTTGCCATGGACCTGGATGATTTCAAGCCGATCAATGACCGCTATGGCCACGCCCGTGGCGATGCGGCGTTGATCCGGGTGGTCGAAAACCTGAGCACCAGCCTGCGTGAACTTGACCTGCTGGCGCGCTGGGGCGGCGACGAGTTCGTCATGGTGCTGCCGCAGACCACGCTGGGCGAGGCGCTCGGCCTGGCAGGGCAGTTGCGCCGGGTGATGGAGCGGCTTGAACCGGTGGGTGAGTGCCGGCTGACCCTGAGTTATGGCGTGGTGCAATGGCAGGAAGGGGAAGGCCAGGAAGAGCTGTTGGCCCGGGCTGACAAGGCCTTGTACCGGGCCAAGGAGGCGCGCAAGAACACGATTTCCGAGTGAGCCGATAGCGGATGAAAAAAGACCCGCGGCGCCAGGGGCGCAGCGGGCCAAATCGGCCTGGGCCGCTTCAGTGTCAGATATGCAGCGCGTGGCCCAGCGCGCGCAGTGCCGCTTCCTGTACCGCTTCACCCAGCGTCGGGTGAGCATGGATGGTGCCGGCCACATCTTCCAGCCGGGCGCCCATCTCCAGCGACTGGGCAAACGCCGTGGACAGTTCCGATACCGCCACGCCAACCGCCTGCCAGCCCACGATCAGGTGGTTGTCACGCCGCGCCACCACGCGCACGAAACCGCCTTTCGATTCCAGGCTCATGGCCCGCCCGTTGGCGGCGAACGGGAACTGCGCGACGATGCAGTCCAACCCTTGCTGGCTGGCTTGCTCCGGCGTCTTGCCCGCCACCACGACCTCCGGGTCGGTGAAACATACCGCGGCAATCGCTGCAGGTTCGAAACGCCGGGCCTTGCCGGCAATGATTTCGGCAACCATCTCGCCCTGCGCCATGGCGCGGTGTGCGAGCATCGGTTCGCCGGCCACGTCACCGATGGCCCAGACGTTGCGCATGCTGGTCTGGCAGCGTTCGTCGATGGCGATGGCGGCGCCGTTCAGCTTCAGGTCCAGGCATTCCAGATTGAAGCCTTTGGTCCGTGGCCGGCGGCCCACGGCCACCAGCACCCGGTCGGCTTCCAGGCGCAATTGCCCGCCCTGGCCATCGCTGGCCAGCAGGCAGCCGTTCTCGTAGCCTTCGACGCTGTGGCCAAGGTGCAGGGCGATGCCCAGTTTCTTCAGCGATTCGGCCACGGGCGCGGTCAGTTCGCTGTCGTAGGTGGGCAGAATGCGATCGCGTGCTTCCACCACGCTGACCTGCGCACCCAGCTTGCGATAGGCAATGCCCAGTTCCAGGCCGATGTAACCGCCGCCCACCACCACCAGGTGCTTGGGCAGGGCCTTGGGCGCCAAGGCTTCGGTGGAGGAAATGATCGGCCCGCCGAGCGGCAGCATCGGCAGTTCGACGCTGTGCGAGCCGGTGGCCAGCAGCAGGTGCTCGCAGCGGATGCGCTGGCCGTCGACCTCGACCTGCTTGCCGTCGAGGATCTTCGCCCAGCCGTGAATTACCTTGACCCCATGCTTTTTCAGCAAGGCGGCCACGCCGGTGGTCAGGCGGTCGACGATGCCGTCCTTCCAGGCCACGCTCTGGTCGATGTCCAGGCGTGGACTATCGACGCTGATGCCCAGTGGCGACTGCCCGGCAAAGCGTGCGGTCTGGTGGAACTGCTCGGCCACATGGATCAGCGCCTTGGACGGGATGCAGCCGATGTTCAGGCAGGTGCCGCCCAGGGCCTGGCCTTCGACCAGCACGGTGGGGATGCCCAGTTGCCCGGCGCGGATGGCGGCCACGTAGCCGCCGGGGCCGCCACCGATGATCAGCAGGGTGGTGTCGATTTTCTGTGACATGCTCACTCCAGCTCTCTACAAAAAAAGGCAGGCAGGTTGTTCGAGCAGGCCGCGCACGGCCTGGATGAACTGCGCGGCATCCATGCCATCGACCACCCGGTGGTCGAACGAGCTGGACAGGTTCATCATCTTGCGCACGACGATCTGGCCGTCGATCACCACCGGGCGCTCGACGATGCGGTTGACGCCGACGATCGCCACTTCCGGGGTGTTGACCACCGGGGTGCTGACGATGCCGCCGAGGGCGCCGAGGCTGGTCAGGGTGATGGTCGAGCCGCTCAGTTCTTCACGGCTGGCCTTGTTGGTCCGTGCGGCATTGGCCAGGCGCGCGATCTCGCCGGCATTGGTCCACAGGCTGGCGGCTTCGGCATGGCGCAGTACCGGCACCATCAGGCCGTTGTCACCCTGGGTGGCGATGCCCACATGCACCGCGCCGTGGCGGGTGATGACCTGGGCTTCGTCGTCGTAGGTGGCGTTGATCTGCGGGAAGTCGCGCAAGGCCACGACCAAAGCGCGGACCAGGAATGGCAGCAGGGTCAGCTTGCCACGCGTGTTGCCGTGCTTGGCATTGAGCTGCTGGCGCAGGGCCTCCACGGCGGTGACGTCGATCTCTTCCACGTAGCTGAAGTGCGCGACACGGCGCTTGGCGTCTTGCATGCGCTGGGCGATCTTGCGACGCAGGCCGATCACCTGCACCTGCTCGCTGTCGGTGCGCTTGGCATAGCCACTCGGCGCCTGGCCGGCAGCGCTGTGCGGCTTGCTCATGAAGGCGTCGAGGTCTTCGTGCAGGATGCGCCCGGCCGGGCCGCTGCCATGCACGTAGCGCAGCTCGATGCCGGCATCCAGGGCGCGCTTGCGCACCGCCGGCGAGGCCAGCGGCTTGTCGCCCGGCTGGCGCGGCACGATCGCGGCTTCGACGTGATGCTCGGGTGCCTGCAAGGCGGCCGGCTGCGGCGCTTTGGCTTCTGGCTTGGGTGCGACAGGTGCAACAGGCGCGCTGTGGGCTTCCACAGGTTTCGCCTGTGGCACATCCACATGGTTGCCGCTGCCTTCCACTTCGATGCGGATCAGCTCGCTGCCGACCGCCATCACTTCACCGGGCTGGCCGCCCAGGGCCAGCACCTTGCCGCTGACCGGCGACGGGATTTCCACGGTGGCCTTGTCGGTCATGACATCGGCTACCACCTGGTCCTCGGCGATCACGTCGCCGACCTTGACGAACCATTCCACCAACTCGACCTGCGCGATGCCTTCGCCAATGTCCGGCATCTTGATGACGTGCGTGCCCATTCAGACCTCCATGACCCGTTTCAATGCCGCGCCTACCCGCGAAGGGCCTGGGAAGTAAGCCCATTCCTGTGCGTGGGGGTAGGGGGTGTCCCAGCCGGTGACGCGCTCGATCGGTGCCTCGAGGTGATGGAAGCAATGCTCCTGCACCAGCGACACCAGTTCGGCGCCGAAGCCGCAGGTGCGGGTAGCTTCGTGCACGACCACGCAGCGGCCGGTCTTCTTCACCGACTCGACGATGGTCTCCAGGTCCAGTGGCCAGAGGCTGCGCAGGTCGATGACTTCGGCGTCGACACCGCTTTCCTCGGCGGCCACCTGGGCCACGTAGACCGTGGTGCCGTAGGTCAGCACGGTGACATCGTTACCCGGGCGGGTGATGGCGGCCTTGTCCAGCGGCACGGTGTAGTAGCCATCTGGCACGGCGCTTTGCGGGTGCTTCGACCAGGGGGTGACAGGGCGGTCGTGGTGGCCGTCGAACGGGCCGTTGTACAGGCGCTTGGGCTCGAGGAAGATCACCGGGTCGTCGCATTCGATCGAGGCGATCAGCAGGCCTTTGGCGTCATACGGGTTGGACGGCATCACCGTGCGCAGGCCGCAGACCTGGGTGAACATCGCCTCCGGGCTCTGGCTGTGGGTCTGGCCACCGTAGATGCCGCCGCCGCAGGGCATGCGCAGGGTCAGCGGGGAAATGAACTCGCCGGCCGAGCGGTAGCGCAGGCGGGCCATTTCCGAGACGATCTGGTCGGACGCCGGGTAGAAATAGTCGGCGAACTGGATTTCCACCACCGGGCGCAGGCCGTAGGCACCCATGCCCACGGCAGTGCCGACGATGCCGCTTTCCGAGATCGGCGCGTCGAACACCCGCGACTTGCCGTACTTGGTCTGCAGGCCCTCGGTGCAACGGAAGACGCCGCCGAAGTAACCGACGTCCTGGCCGTAGATCACCACATTGTCGTCGCGCTCGAGCATGACATCCATGGCCGAGCGCAGGGCCTGGATCATGGTCAGTGTGCTGGTGGCCATGGCGGTTTCCGGGTTGATGCTGTTGTTGTGATCGTTCATCTCAGACCCCCAGTTCCTGGCGCTGACGGCGCAGGTGGTCGGGCATTTCCTTGTACACGTCCTCGAACATCGAGGCCGCGCTCGGGATGTGGCCGTTGGCCAGGGTGCCGTACTGTTCGGCTTCCTTCTGTGCGGCGATGACCGCGGCTTCGAACTCGGCGGTGGTGGCCTGGTGTTCTTCCTCGGACCAGTGGCCGATCTTGATCAGGTGCTGTTTCAGGCGGGCGATCGGGTCGCCCAGCGGGAAGTGGCTCCAGTCATCGGCGGGGCGGTATTTGGACGGGTCATCCGAGGTCGAGTGCGGGCCGGCGCGGTAGGTGACCCACTCGATCAGCGAGGGGCCAAGGCCGCGGCGGGCACGTTCGGCAGCCCAGCGCGAGGCGGCGTAGACGGCGACGAAGTCATTGCCGTCGACCCGCAGCGAGGCGATGCCGCAACCCACGCCGCGGCCGGCGAAGGTAGTCTGCTCGCCACCGGCGATGGCCTGGAAGGTGGAGATCGCCCACTGGTTGTTGACCACATTGAGGATCACCGGGGCGCGGTAGACGTGGGCGAAGGTGAGGGCGGTGTGGAAGTCCGACTCGGCGGTGGCGCCGTCGCCGATCCAGGCCGAGGCGATCTTGGTATCGCCCTTGATAGCCGAGGCCATGGCCCAGCCGACCGCCTGCACGAACTGGGTCGCCAGGTTGCCGCTGATGGTGAAGAAACCGGCTTCGCGCACCGAATACATGATTGGCAACTGGCGGCCCTTGAGCGGGTCGCGCTCGTTGGACAGCAGCTGGCAGATCATCTCCACCAGCGACACGTCGCGGGCCATGAGGATGCTCTGCTGGCGATAGGTGGGGAAGCACATATCGGTGCGGTTGAGCGCCAGCGCCTGGGCGCTGCCGATGGCTTCCTCGCCCAGGCTCTGCATGTAGAAGGACATCTTCTTCTGGCGCTGGGCAACCACCATGCGGCTGTCGAAGATGCGCGTCTTGAGCATCGCGCGCATGCCTTGGCGCAGGACCTGCGGGTCGATGTCCTCGGCCCATGGACCTTGGGCGTTGCCTTGCTCGTCGAGCACGCGGACCAGGCTTTTGGACAGGTCGGCGGTGTCGGCAGCGTCGACATCGATCGGGGGTTTACGGACTTGCCCTGCGTCGTTCAGGCGCAGGTAGGAGAAATCGGTCTGGCAGCCTGGCCGGCCGGTGGGCTCGGGCACATGCAAACGCAGGGGGGCGTACTCGTTCATGCTTTTTACGCTCGCTCGGATGTTGTTTTTGTGAGCTCTGAAGCGGCCGCCGCTGAGTACCGGCTTGTGACTGGTAGGTCAGCGTCATCTACATCTTAGTGGGAGGGCAGGAGAATTTTTCTCTCAAGTTGATTGCCTTTGTCCGGCAGGGGAGATAAACATTCCGCATAAACATAAAAAACCGGTGAATTTGTCTCATGCGCAAACTCGATCGTACCGATATCGGCATTCTCAACAGCCTCCAGGACAACGCCCGCATCACCAATGCCGAACTGGCGCGGTCGGTGAACCTGTCGCCGACGCCCTGTTTCAACCGGGTCAAGGCCATGGAAGAGTTGGGGGTCATCCGCCAGCAGGTGACCTTGCTGTCGCCAGAGGTGCTGGGGCTGGACGTGAACGTGTTCATCCATGTCAGCCTGGAAAAGCAGGTCGAGCAGGCGTTGCACCGCTTCGAGGAAGAGATCGCCGAGCGGCCAGAGGTGATGGAGTGCTACCTGATGACCGGCGACCCGGACTACCTGCTGCGGGTGCTGTTGCCGAGCATTCAGGCGCTGGAGCGGTTTCTCGATTACCTGACACGGTTGCCGGGGGTGGCAAACATCCGCTCGAGCTTTGCCCTCAAGCAGGTGAGATACAAGACTGCCTTGCCGTTGCCTTCCAATGGCATGACCTTGCGGGAATAACTTTCACCTTTACTGGCCTCTTCGCGGGCGAGCCCGCGAAGAGGCCTGAACAGGCAACACAGAGGGTGCTTGATATTTTAAACACCCCAAGCCTATGTTGTTGTCAGCCTATAACAACAAGGACAAGCGTCATGACCACCGCCGCCCACCGCTCGCCTGCCGAGCTCTTCAAGGGCATCGACCAGATCGAATGCGTCACCCCCGACCTCAACGGCGTTCCTCGCGGCAAGGTGATGACCGCCGAAGGCTTTCTCGAAGGCCGTCGCCTGCAGATGGCCCGGGGAGTGCTGCTGCAATGCATCATGGGCGGCTACCCGCCGGCGCGTTTCTACGGCAGTGACGACGGCGACCTGGCGCTGGTGGCGGAGCCTGCGCAGATCCACCGCCTGCCGTGGAGCGAGGAGGGCCTGGCGCTGGCCATCTGTGACGCTAACGAGCTCGATGGCAGGCCTTCCGGGTTGTCCACCCGGGGGCAGCTCAAGGCGGTGATTGCCCGCTACGCCGCCCTTGGGCTGGCACCGGTGGTGGCGACCGAGCTGGAGTTCTTCGTCTTTGCCCCCAACACCGACCCACAGCAACCCTTCCTGCCACCCGTTGGCAAGGATGGCCGCCGCGAGCTTGGCCATTCGGCGTTCAGCGTCAGTTCCAACAATGGCCTTCGCCCGTTCTTCCAGGAGGTCTACCAGTGCATGGCGGCCCTGGGCCTGCCGCGCGACACCTTCATGCACGAAATGGGCGTGAGCCAGTTCGAGATCAATCTGTTGCACGGCGATCCGCTGCTGCTGGCCGACCAGACCTTCCTGTTCAAGCACCTGCTCAAGGAAGTGGCACTCAAGCATGGCCTGAGCGTGGTATGCATGGCCAAGCCGTTGGCGCACACCCCGGGCAGCTCCATGCACATTCACCAGAGCGTGGTGGAGATCGCCAGCGGACGCAACGTGTTCAGCGATGAACAAGGGCAGCCGACCGACACCTTCTACCACTTCATCGGCGGCCAGCAGGCGTGCATGGCCGACTTCACCGCGCTGTTCGCGCCCAACGTCAACTCCTACCAGCGGCTGTGCCACCCCTACGCCTCGCCGAACAATGCCTGTTGGTCCGAGGACAACCGCGCTGCCGGTCTGCGCATTCCGGCCAGCGCCCCGGTGGCGCGGCGGGTCGAGAACCGCCTGCCGGGTGCCGACGCCAACCCCTACCTGGCCATCGCTGCCAGCCTGGCCGCTGGCCTGCACGGCATCGAGCAGCGCATGCAGCCAACCGCGGCGATCCAGGGCGAGTTCGAGGTGCCGGAACACCTGAGCCTGCCGTGCACCTTGCATGCGGCCCTCGAACGCCTCAAGCGCAGCACCCTGGCGCGGGAGCTGTTCGGCAGCGAGTTCATCGATGGCTACTTGGCCAGCAAGACCCTGGAACTGACGGACTTCTTCAACGAGATCACCCCTTGGGAACGCCGCGTGCTGGCCGCACAGGCCTGATCGCGACACAACCGCTACTGGACGCGCCCCTGTCCGGCTATTTGTCTGGCAGGGGACTGCGCCGCGGCCATTTTGCTTTTATGCTTGCGAGCAAGCCAACGCCACCTGACCTGGGAGTTCGACGGGACGTATGCGGAACATCTGGAAGCCCTTTCAGTCGTTGTATTTCGCCGCCTTGATGATGTTGATCGGCTCAGGCCTGCTCAGTACCTACCTGGCGCTGCGCCTGGCGGCCGATCATGTCGACAGCCTGTGGGTCGGTGCATTGATGGCAGCCAACTATTTCGGCCTGGCCGTGGGCGGCAAGGTCGGCCACCGGCTGATCGGCCGGGTTGGGCACATTCGCGCCTATGCCACCTGTGCCGGTATCGTCTGCGCGGCGGTGCTCGGGCATGGCATGACCAGTTGGCTGCCGGTGTGGGTCGGGCTGCGGATGATCGTCGGCCTGGGCATGATGTGCCAGTACATGGTCATCGAGAGCTGGCTCAACGAGCAGGCCGAGGCCAAGCACCGCGGTGCGGTGTTCAGTGGCTACATGATCGCGTCCTACCTTGGCCTGGTGCTTGGCCAGCTGATCCTGGTGGTGCACCCGCAGCTGGGCCCGGAACTGCTGATGCTGGTGGCCATGTGCTTTGCCCTGTGCCTGGTGCCAGTGGCGATGACCCGGCGCATCCACCCGGCGCCCCTGCGCCCGGCGCCAATGGAGCCGAAATTCTTCATCAAGCGGGTGCCGCAGTCGCTCAGCACGGTGCTGGGTTCAGGTTTGATCGTCGGTTCGTTCTACGGCCTGGCGCCGCTGTACGCCTCCAGCCAGGGCATGACGACCGAGCAGATCGGTCTGTTCATGGGTTGCTGCATCTTTGCCGGGCTGCTGGTGCAGTGGCCGTTGGGCTGGTTGTCCGACCGTTATGACCGGGCGGTGCTGATCCGTAGCGTTGCGGTGGGCCTGGCACTGGCTTCGGCGCCGCTGGCGTTCCTGCCGAGCGTCCCGCTGGAGGTGCTGTTCGGCATCGGCTTCGTGATTTCGCTGCTGCAGTTCTGCCTTTACCCGCTGGCAGTGGCGTTTTCCAATGACCACGTCGAGAGCGAGCGACGGGTGTCACTGACCGCCATGCTGCTGGTCACCTATGGCGTGGGTGCCTGTATCGGGCCACTGGCGGCAGGGGTGCTGATGAAGGTGCTGGGGGCGCAGATGCTGTATGCCTTCTTCGCGTTCTTTGCCCTGGTACTGGTGTGGCGCATCCGGCCGAAAGCGGTTACCGGGCTGCACCAGGTGCAGGATGCTCCGCTGGGCCACGTGGCCATGCCGGCGGCCGGTTCGCCACTGTCGGCGGCACTTGACCCGCGGGTGGATGAGCAGACCGTGCAGGAGGTGATGCAGGCGCCGGTGGCGGCTGAGGATACCGAGGATGATCAGAAGGCTGAGCCGGTTGCCGAGGCTCGGCCTGAGGATGAGGTCAGTAAATCGGTGTAAGCCTGCCCCGGCCTCTTCGCGGGACAAGCCCGCTCCTACAGGGTATCGCGGACTCTGTAGGAGCGGGCTTGTCCCGCGAAGAGGCCGGGGCAGGAGGAGCACAATCAAAAACGCCACCCAATGGGTGGCGTTCTCGTATCGGCAGGCAACTCAGTAGTCGTCTTTGTCGAACCGCCGCGCCTCACGCTGCAGCTGGTACACAAAGCTTTCGATCTTGCGTTGTGCCTGGCCATTGAGGTTATGGAAGCGCACGCCAGCGAAGGTGGTGTTGATCCGCTCTTCATAATGCAGGTGGCGCAGCTCGACCATGGTGTCCACCAGGCCCAGGGGGTTGCTTGCCTTGAAGCGCTCGTACACCTGGCCCAGTTGCAGGCGGTCCTCGACATTCCCCTCGAAGCGCAGCTTGCAGCCGGTGGCAGAGATGTCCAGCAGCTTGCCGCGCAGGGCGCCGTTGCCTTTGAGGTGGGCGCCGTCGAGGATGATGTCGACCAGCTGCGACAGCTTCAGCGCGGCGCGAAAAGCGTTGCGACGCTGGTGGTAGGTCATTTCTTCCGGCATCGCGCCACGGTAGCAGCGGTGGCCGTCGACTTCGCTGATTTTCAGCTCGTGATTGCATTCCCAGGCGATGCGCACGCCGTCGTGGAAGCCTTCGACGCGGAACGGTTCGCCGTTCTCGATGAATTTTTCGCCATCGCGCGGGATCATTTCGTCCAGCGCCAGGGTATTGCTGTCACGGTCCACGTGTACCACGTAGCTCTGGAACCGCTGGCTGCGCTCATGGAAGGTAATGATCAGCGGATCATGGCTCTCTTGTAGCTGGCGCAGGTTGGCCGCGATCTCCAAGGGCGTGTTCAGCACCTTCGGCGGTTGCGGGGCATCGGCTTCATTGAACACGGGTTTTCAATCTCCAGGCAAAAACGACACACGCAAGTAACGGCATTTTGCCAGTATGTTCCGTGCCTTGATAGAAGTAATCACACTTGGCTGAGCGCCCGGGGCTTGGCAAGTGGTGATGTGGCGCCACGGCTGTCGTAGAGCGACGGTGCTTCGCCACCCTGAAGGATTCTGATCTGGTTGGCCGTGACGTGTTGCTGCACCTGGATGATCCGGCCATTGGTCTCGTTGACCTTCTGGCAGGCATCCATCAGCTGGGTCAGCACATCGAGCTGCTGCAGGATCAGCTCGCCGTTGTCCGACTGAGCCGCCAATGCCTGCACCCCGGCGCGGTTGGCGCTGAGGCCGAGGCCGGTAAGCAGGTTGTTGCGGCGCATGCCTTGCTGCTCGAGCAGGACGATCAGCGACTGCTTGCGGGCCAGGATGCCCTCCAGCGGCGCCATGTCGCGGCCGTGCAGGGCTACCGACTCCTGCTGGAGCAGGTCGAGCAGTTCCTGGGTCGGGGCGATGTCGTCTTCGATCAGTTGCAGCAAAGTGATGTCGTGCATGGCTAACTCTTGGCTTTACATAGCGTCCGTGAAGTCAGCGCGACGAACGGTCAGCGCTGGGCTTCGAAATCGAGCAGTTTGCTGGCGACACGGCCGGCATCGACCTGGTAGCTGCCGTCTGCGATCGCCTGTTTCAACTGCGCCACGCGGGCACTGTTGACGACGGGCTGGTCGCGCAGCTTGTCGCTGACCTTTTGCAACTGCTGGGCCTCTTGGCTGAGGTGTACCGCTTCTCCGCTGGCGCTGGCGCTTTTAGGCGCGTCTTGGGTTTCGCCGGTTTTCTCGGCGTTGCCGGACGTGGCGTTGCCACGAACGCCGCCTGTGATGGACGGAGAATTATTCAAACGACTGAAGTCGATGACCATGATCAGAAACCTCTGGGTATTTGGACGCTTGCCTTGTTTTCGGCCAACCCGAAAGAAACTTTAGGCACAAATGCTTAGCCGCCTGTCAGCAAGCTCGCGAACCCGTTTCTGGCACAGTTTAGGAAAAGCGGTTGCACACCGCCAGCGCAATCTACATGGCGACCTCAACCTGGCCGGGGCCGGTGACCCGGGCCTTGACCACCCGCTGCGAATTGAGGTTGCGCACGCGGATCTGCTCGCCCTGGCCGCCCTTGGCCAAGGCTTCGCCCGGCATGCGCACGCTCAAGGGGCCGCTGCGTGCGGTGATCACCACATGGTCGCCCTTGCGCACCACCTCGGCTTGCTCCAGGTGCTGTGCCGTGAGCACCTGGTCGAGCACCGTCGATCGCACCATCTTCATGCCCACCGCCTGATCGAGGTCGGTGAGGAAGCCCTGAGTCAGCGTACCGACGTCGCGCTCGCGCAGGGCTACGTCATTTTCGCCAACGACGTTGTCGCGCTTGAGCGGGCGGGTCACCACCACCACGTCGCGGAACAGCTTCACCGTCGCCGGCACGAAGAGGGTCCACGGCGCGCTACCGTCACAGCGTACCCGTACGGTGACCCGTCCCAGCGGCTGCGCCGGGCTTTCCAGCGAGGCGTCCAGCTGCTGGCTGCACAGCGGCATGCGCAGGCGCGGGTCGAGCGGGTTGACCTGGATTTCGTAGCGCCCGGGAGTCTGGGTGGTGGCCAGGTAGTCCTCGACACTGAATTCAAGAAACCCTTGGGTGACACCGATAAGCTGTTCAGGCAAGGTAACCGCGTCCGCCAGCGTGCGAACGCCGGGTGCCAGCAGGCACAGCACGGCGAGCGTGCCGCTCAGCAGGTGCGTCAGTCGTCGGAAATTTGTCGTTTTCGTGTACATGGCGCTCAAAAAAGCAAAGCCCGTGCCGAATTGGTGACCACGTAGCACCAAAATGGCAGATCGCATAAGGAGTCAGGCATGGCGGGGGTAATGGATTCAGTCAACCAGCGCACGCAGCTGGTTGGGCAGAATCGCCTGGAATTGCTGCTGTTCCGTCTCAACGGGGCGCAGCTTTACGGCATCAATGTGTTCAAGGTTCGCGAAGTGCTGCAGTGCCCGGAGCTGACCGTGCTGCCCAAGTCGCACCCGGTGGTGCGAGGCGTGGCCAACATTCGCGGGGCGACCATCCCGATCCTCGACCTGTCGATGGCGACGGGCCTGCCGGGGTTGCAGGAAGAAACGCGCAACAGCTTCGTGATCATCACCGAGTACAACACCAAGACCCAGGGCTTTCTGGTGCACTCGGTCGAGCGCATTGTCAACATGAACTGGGAAGAGATCCATCCGCCACCCAAGGGCACGGGGCGCGACCACTACCTGACCGCCGTCACTCGTGTCGACAACCGCATGGTCGAGATCATCGACGTGGAGAAGGTGCTGGCCGAAGTGGCGCCGTCGTCCGAGTCGGTGTCTGCCGGCGTGGTCGATGCCGAGGTGCAGGACAAGGCCACGCTGCTGCGGGTGCTGACCGTCGACGATTCGTCGGTGGCGCGCAAGCAGGTCAGCCGCTGCCTGCAGACAGTAGGTGTGGACGTGGTGGCGCTCAACGATGGCCGGCAGGCCCTGGACTACCTGCGCAAGTTGGTCGACGAGGGCAAGAAGCCGGAAGAAGAGTTTCTGATGATGATCTCCGACATTGAAATGCCGGAAATGGACGGCTATACGCTTACCGCAGAGATCCGCAGCGACCCGCGTATGCAAAAATTGCACATCTGCCTGCATACTTCGTTGTCCGGAGTGTTCAACCAGGCGATGGTCAAGAAGGTCGGGGCTGATGATTTCCTGGCCAAGTTCAAACCGGACGACCTGGCCCAGCGCGTGGTCGACCGGATCAAGGCAGCGCATTGAAGCAGCCGGGGGCATGCTCCCGGCACCAGTGATTGAAAAGAGGCGGCAGTAGTGTCTACGGGTAATTTGGAGTTCGAACAGTTCAGGGTCTTCCTGGAAAAAGCCTGTGGCATCCTGCTGGGGGAGAATAAGCAGTACCTGGTTTCCAGCCGTCTCAACAAGCTGATGGAACAGCAGGGCATCAAGAGCCTGGGCGAGCTGGTGCAGCGCATCCAGACCCAGCCGCGGGGCGGTTTGCGCGAACAGGTGGTAGATGCGATGACCACCAACGAGACCCTGTGGTTTCGCGATACCTACCCGTTCGAAGTGCTGAAGAACAAGGTCATTCCCGAGTTCATCAGGAACAACCCCGGGCAGCGCCTGCGCATGTGGTCGGCGGCCTGTTCGTCGGGCCAGGAGCCGTACTCGATCTCGATGGCCATCGACGAGTTCGAACGCAGCAACCTGGGCCAGTTGAAGATGGGTGCGCAGATCGTTGCCACCGACCTGTCCGGCTCGATGCTGAACAACTGCAAGACCGGTGAGTACGACAGCCTGGCGATTGCCCGTGGCCTGTCCCAGGAGCGCCTGCAGCGTTACTTCGACACCAAGGCGCCGGGGCGCTGGGCGGTCAAGCCGGCCATTCGCAGCCGTGTCGAGTTCCGCTCGTTCAACCTGCTCGACAGCTATGCGAGCCTGGGCAAGTTCGACATCGTGTTCTGCCGCAATGTGCTGATCTACTTCTCGGCGCAGGTGAAGAAGGACATCCTGTTGCGTATCCACAGCACCCTGAAGCCTGGGGGCTACCTGTTCCTCGGTGCCTCGGAGGCGCTGAACGGGTTACCGGACCACTACCAGATGGTCCAGTGCAGCCCGGGGATCATCTACCAGGCCAAGTAAGAACGGAGCGCCTGGTGCATGCCGGTGGTTCTGTAGTTCCCGTCAAACCGAGCCGCCGCGCGGGCGGCTCTTGATGTGCTGAACAACATGCTCAAGTCGGTACTTCCGAGAAAAAATAGGGCTCTAGATCAGTGAGTTGAGCAAGGAAAATCAAATGCTCAACTGCACTGATTTTTTTCAAGAATTTGAGAGAGTCGGATCCGCCAAGCGCAAGCGCAGGGAAAAAGCCATACATTTCATCATGTTTGAGCGGGCCGAGAGTGCTTAGGGCGGGTTTAAACAAGTCGTTGAAGTCGTTCGATTCAACTTTTCTTGAGAGGATAAAGCCTTGAAGGTGATTATTTAACTGTTCTTTTGAAAAGTCGGTTTTATAGAAAATGTAGTTGGAGCTAACGCTTGTGATTTCCAGTGAAAAGCCGCTATTTTCCCCCCATAGATACAAATCACCAAACGCGCTGCGTGCAATCAGGTGATATTTGTCGTGTTCCGCTAGCTGGGTGCCATCGATCCAAGATGAGACCACTGCCTCATATTCTTGTGGGTTAACCAGCCAGAAAATTCCGTCGCCGTAACCCCCCCAGCCGTGTTCGGACCAATACTCCAAAAGTTTTGCAGGGAGTTTGTCTTTGTACCGTTCTATCGTGGAGGGTGGTACCTCTATACGATCAATAGGTGGGCCGAATTTTTCGATAAATGCTGCAAAAATCTTATCCATGTTAATTTTCTCGTTTCAGCATTTGTGAAGTTTGACGTTCATTCGAGTGGTTCCTCGGAGCTCTGGTGGGACTGTTTCGGCAGCTTTTTTCAACTTGGGTATTTTTGATTTCCACTGAGGCCCGATTGTCGAATTAACTTTACGGTCTCCGAAGTCAGAGATCGCGTCCTTGCCTCCCACGATTAAATCCGGGTTGTGTAGTGCTGCTAAAACCGACATTCGATTCAAGGTTTTTTCGATTGCGACCTGCTGCGCCTCAAATGCATCCATGGTTTTTTGTAGCTCATTCTCAATGCTTTGTTGGACGGAGCCTTGATAGCGTTCTCTTGCTCTTTTCGCTACTCCAGAGTTTCTCTTGCTCGGGCTCGAAACGTTCTCCAAAAACTCCTCAACCGTCATCCAGTTGAGCCCGTCTTCCTGGCCATTCAGCTGGCGCTTGAATTCCCCTATTTTATACTCCGGCAACTTGCCTGTTTTAAAGCATTCAACGTGATGCAGTGCCATGAACCCCGGTCGGCTTTTCGGCGGCCCGTTGTCATTTTTTTGGGTGTTCGGTGTCTCTGGTTCCCGCCCGCCCACAGCGCCTTTGCGCCGCTCCGCCACCTGCAAATCCGGCCGCTTCTTCAACCCCTCCTCATGTTTGAGCATCCACTGCCCAAGTCGTGCGCCCTTACTGCTGGCCGCCATTTCCTGGGCCAGCACGCGCGCATCACCGCGCCCGCGCGTCAGGTACGAGACAATTGCCCCCAACAACAGCACCACGACTTCTACATGGCCAAGGGCTATGGAGTGAGCGGCCCGCGAGATCGCACTCGGGTCGTCCTGGCTGAATGCAGTCAAACCCTCCTCGCCACGCGTCCCCTCCCAGGCGCTGCGGATGCCATCAATGTAGTACTCGCCGATACGCGGCAAGCCATCGATGAAAAACTCGGCAATGGACGACAGGCCCAGAACGCCAAGGATCCAGCCGCTGACCTTGAGGCCCATGGCCGCGCCGGCACCGGCAAATGGAATCGCCCCGGCTCCTGCACCAAAGGCGCCAATTCCTGCACCTATGGCGCCGCCGGTGAGGGTGCTGCCAACGACAATCATTGCCATCTGCCTGACGACGATCAGCAGCTCGTCGATGATGCTGGCGATTTCCAGGTCGGCAAAACGTTGGCGCAATATATGCGCGGCTTGCCATTCGGCCTGATTGAAGGCGGACTCGACCGCCCGCACCCGGCGCAAGGTGAGTGCCAGTGAGGGTACAGCTTCGTTGTAGTAAGTGCGAAAATGGGCGCCTCCTTGATAGCCCATTCGGTCAGTGATGCGTGACTCGATTTCGTGCCATGACGGTGCGAAATGATGAAGAAACATGAGGTGTCTCCCTGACATCTATGTGCAGGGAAAATCTCATCACAAACGCGAGTAGGAAATTTCTGAGAAGAACGTAGGGTGCTTCCCAAAGTTCATTGCGGCAGGCGCCGTCAATTTTTTGTGTTGCCGCTTTTGCCGCCCGGCAATTGCCGCTTTCGCTTCGCCAGGCGGAAGCACTTTGCCGCTTTTCTGGCATCGCGCCATCAACCATCCGCGCCACAGCCCCGTAATTCCGGGCTTTCAGGTTTCTGGCACAGCCCTTGCTATACCTTGCTCAACGAAATTCCGGCCAACCTTCGAAGGTTTTCCCGACATGAGCATCAGTTTCGACAAGGCGCTTGGCATTCACGAAAAGGCACTGGGCTTCCGCGCCCAGCGCGCCGAAGTGCTGGCCAACAACATCGCCAACGCCGACACGCCCAACTACAAGGCGCGTGACATGGACTTCTCTTCGGTGCTCGCCGCCGAGAGCCAGAAGCAGCAAAGCGGCCGCTTCGCCATGGACCGCACCAACAGCCGCCACATCGAGGCCGAAGGCCTGGCGATGGCAGACGACTCGCTGCAATACCGCGTGCCGACCCAGCCGTCGATCGACCAGAACACCGTGGACGCCCAGATCGAGCAATCGAACTACACGGAAAACGCCATCGGCTTCCAGGCCAGCTTCACCTTGCTCAACAGTAAATTCAAAGGGCTGGTTTCGGCCCTGCGCGGAGAGTAATTCATGTCCCTTTCCAGTGTTTTCAACATTGCCGGCAGCGGCATGAGCGCGCAGAACACCCGCCTCAACACTGTTGCCTCGAACATCGCCAACGCCGAGACCGTGTCGTCGAGCATCGACCAGACCTATCGTGCGCGCCACCCAGTGTTCGCCACCACCTTCCAGAACGCGCAGAGCGGCGTCAGCCAGTCGCTGTTCGAGGACCAGGGCGAGGCGGGGCAGGGCGTGCAGGTCAAGGGCATCGTCGAAGACCAGAGCAATCTGGAGGCGCGCTACGAGCCGAATCACCCGGCGGCGAACAAGGACGGCTACGTCTACTACCCGAACGTCAACGTGGTCGAGGAGATGGCTGACATGATCTCCGCCAGCCGGGCGTTCCAGACCAACGCCGAGCTGATGAACACCGCCAAGAACATGATGCAGAAAGTGCTGACCCTGGGTCAGTGATAAGGAAGCCGGACCATGGCCATCGATACCTCCACCACCGGTGTCAATCTCAACGACGTCCTCGCGGCGTCCGGTGTCAGCACTGGCACCACCAAAAAGACCACCACCGATACCGCGTCCCAGACCGGCAACAGCTCGCTGGGCAAAGATGCCTTCCTGCAGCTGCTGGTTACCCAGATGCAGCACCAGAACCCGCTCGACCCGCAGGACAACGGCGAGTTCGTGGCCCAGTTGGCGCAGTTCAGCAGCCTTGAGGGCATCACCTCGCTGAACGAGTCGGTCACCAACATCACCAGTGCAATGGCCTCGTCCCAGGCACTGCAGGCGTCGTCGCTGGTCGGCCGCTCGGTGATCGTGCAGAACGACAAGGCCGTGGTCGATACCGCCGACAGCTTCAATGGTCAGTTCGTCGTGCCGCAGGCCATCGACGGGGCGAAGATTACCGTCAAGGACAAGGACGGCAACACCGTCAAGACCATCGAGGTGGGCGAGCAGAAAGCCGGCTACGCCGACTTCATCTGGGATGGCACCAACTCGAGCGGCGCTAAGGTCGACCCGGGCACCTATACCTTCACTGCCAGCACCACCGTGGATGGCAAGGCGGTGCAGATGAACACCCTGCTGCCGGCCAAGGTCACCAGTGTCAGCTTCAACTCCACGGGCGAGATGGTGCTCAACCTCGCCGGGGTCGGCAAGGTTTCCCTGTCCGACGTACAAACCATCGGTATCTAAGGCCAGAACGGCACAAGGAGCAACAGCATGTCTTTCAATATCGGCCTTAGCGGTCTGTACGCAGCCAACAAGCAGCTGGACGTTACCGGCAACAACATTGCCAACGTCAACACCACCGGTTTCAAGTCGTCGCGTGCCGAGTTCGCCGACGTCTACGCTGGCGCCAACCGCCTGGGCGTGGGCAAGAACCAGGTCGGCAACGGTGTGCGCCTGGCCGCAGTCTCCCAGCAGTTCACCCAGGGTGACGTGAACAACACCGGCAACGTGCTGGACATGGGTATCCAGGGTCAAGGTTACTTCGTGCTGTCCGACAACGGCTCGATGGTCTACACCCGTGCCGGTGCCTTCCAGACCAGCAAGGACAACTATGTCGTCACCTCCGACGGCCTGCGCCTGCAGGGCTATGCTGCCGACAGCAGCGGCAACATCAAGAAAGGTGTGCTGACCGACCTGAAGATCGACACCTCGGCCCTGCAGCCAAAGGCCACCAGCCTGATCGACCAGGGCATCAACCTGAACTCCTCGGCCACGTCGATCCCGCTGCCGTCGACGCCGCCGGTTGCCGGTGACATCGTGTTCGACCCGACTGACGATACTTCGTACACCAAGTCGTTCCCGACCAAGGTCTACGACAGTCAGGGTAACGAGCACACCATGGAGCAGTTCTACCGCAAGACCGACACCAACCAGTGGACGATGTACACCCTGATAGATGGTCGCAACCCGATGGACCCGACTTCCACGGCGCCGCTGGAAGCGACCATGACCTTCAATACCGACGGTAGCGTGGCGTCCATGGCCACCGACCCGGCCAGCATTCCGCCAGGTGCGCCGGCCAACGCCGAATGGGCGGTGACCAACAATACCTTCACCCTCAAGGGCTGGGTCCCGGCCGCCAAGGACGCTGCGGGCAACTGGGCCTCCAACGGTTCGGCGGAGAATACCGACGGCATGAAGCTGTCGATGAACAGCACCACCTCGTACAACACCGAAACCGCGCGCATGTCGCAGTCCCAGGACGGTTATGCCACCGGCATCCTGTCGAGCCTGAGCATCGACTCCACCGGCGTGATGTTCGCCAGCTTCAGCAACCAGCAGTCGCGTGCCATTGGCCAGGTAGCCCTGGCCAGCTTCGCCAACGATCAAGGCCTGCAGCAGATCGGTGGCACCCGCTGGACCGAGACCTACTCCTCGGGCATTCCGGGTATCGATACGCCGAAGACCGGTACCCTGGGCAGTGTCGAGTCCAACGCACTGGAAGGCTCGAACGTCAACCTGACGCAAGAGCTGGTCGAGCTGATCAAGGCGCAGAGTAACTACCAGGCGAACGCCAAGACCATCTCCACCGAAAGCACCATCATGCAGACCATCATCCAGATGACCTGATGGTCGCTGGCTGAGCATGCGTGGACTGACCCCTTTCCTGTAAAGGGGTCAGTCGTATTTGCAGGAGGGATCATGAAAAGGCTGGTTGTGACGTTGATCGCCGCTTTCTGCCTGTACCAGGCCCAGGCCGGCACCGCGCCCTGGTGGCGCTGGGAAAGCCAGGTGGATGGCCGCTTGGTGTGCTCGCAATGGCCGCCGGGGGAGGGCTGGAAGAAATTCGCCGGCCCCTTCAGCAATGGCGGTTGCCGCGAACCTTGATGAGGTCGGTACAGGTTTGCCGCCACCGGCAACCTGGCGCCGGATAACCGGCGGCAGCCCAATGACAAAACCCCGAAAAAGCCCGTATTCACGGGCTTTTTCACGAATTCGAAAAGTTGGTTCGGAACTTGCTTTAGAGCCTGCACAGCAACGGCGAGCGGCAAACGATCGTCAGTGCAGCGGAGGATGACTGTGGACAAGATGCTTTACGTGGCCATGACCGGCGCCAGCCAGAACGCGCTGGCGCAAAAGGCCCACGCCAACAACCTGGCGAACGTTTCCACCAACGGCTTCCAGCGCGACCTGGAACAGGCGCGCTCGATGCCGGTGTTTGGTGACAGCTTTCCGTCACGGGCGTTTGCCATGACCGAACGCCCGGCCACCGACTTCAGCGAAGGGCCGATGGTCGAGACCGGGCGTGACCTGGATGTGGCTGTGAGCGGGCAGGGTTTCATCGCCGTGCAGGCGCCGGATGGCAGCGAAGCCTACGTACGCACCGGTAGCCTTAACATCGACGCCCTCGGCGTGCTGCGCGCCGGCAATGGCATGCCGGTGATCGGCAACGGTGGCCCGATTGCCATTCCGCCAGAGCAGAAAGTCGAAGTCGGTGCCGACGGCACCATCAGCATCCGCTCGATGGGCGAAGACCCGCGGGTGATGGCCGAGGTCGACCGCATCAAGCTGGTCAACCCGGACATCAAGAGCATGACCAAGGGCCTGGACGGGCTGATCCACACCCAGAACGGCCAACCGGCTGCCGCCGACGTCAATGTGCGGGTGGTGTCGGGCTTCCTTGAAGGCAGCAACGTCAACGCCGTGGAAGAAATGACCTCGGTGCTGGCGCTATCCCGCCAGTTCGAGCTGCACGTGAAAATGATGAACGCGGCCAAGGAAGGCGATGAAGCCATGGCGCGTGTTTTGCAAATCGGCTAACCAACTTTGAACGGGTGCCGTAAAACAGGCGCACGAGGAGAATACTGATGCTTCCGGCTCTTTGGGTCGCTAAAACCGGCCTGTCCGCCCAGGACACCAACCTGACCGTCATTTCCAACAACCTGGCCAACGTCTCGACCACCGGCTTCAAGCGGGATCGTGCCGAGTTCGCCGACCTGCTGTACCAGATCAAGCGTCAGCCAGGCGCGCAGTCGACCCAGGACAGCGAGCTGCCATCGGGCCTGCAGGTCGGTACCGGTGTGCGCATTGTCGGCACCCAGAAGAACTTCCAGACCGGCAGCCTGCAGACCACCGAAAACCCACTGGACATGGCGGTCAACGGCCGTGGCTTCTTCCAGGTGCTGCAGCCAGACGGCACCGTCTCGTACACCCGTGACGGTACCTTCCACCTGAACTCCGATGGCCAGATCGTCACTGCCCAAGGCTTTGCCCTGGAGCCAGCGATCGTGGTGCCGAACGACGCCCAGACCTTCACCGTCGGCCAGGACGGCACCGTGTCGATCACCACCGCCGGCAACCCGGCTGCACAGGTGATCGGCAACCTGCAGACCGCCGACTTCATCAACCCGGCCGGCCTGCAGGCGATCGGTGACAACCTGTTCCTGGAAACCGCCGCCAGCGGTGCGCCACAGGTCGGTACCCCGGGCCTGAACGGCTTCGGCACCACCCTGCAGCAGACCTTGGAAAACTCCAACGTCAGCACCGTGGAAGAGCTGGTGAACATGATCACCACCCAGCGTGCCTACGAGATGAACTCCAAGGTCATCTCCACCGCCGACCAGATGCTGTCGTTCGTGACTCAACAGCTCTAAAGCCCTAGTACAGGTTCTACTCCCGTTACACCGTGAGGTAAGTGTCATGAAGCGTCTGTTGTCTGTGTTCGCCCTGGGGGGGGCGGTTGTGTTGGCAGGTTGCGTCGCGCCGACGCCCAAGCCGAACGACCCGTATTACGCGCCGGTTCTGCCGCGCACCCCGCTGCCGGCGGCAGCCAACAACGGTTCGATCTACCAGGCGGGTTTCGAGCAGGGCCTGTACACCGACCGCAAAGCGTTCCGCGTGGGTGACATCATCACCATCACCCTCAACGAACGCACGTCGGCGAGCAAGAACGCAGGTTCGCAGATCCAGAAGAACAGCAAGGCCGACATCGGCCTGACCTCGCTGTTCGGCTCCACCCCGAATACCAACAACCCGTTCGGCAGCGGCGACCTGTCGCTGGAGGCGGGTTACAGCGGTGACCGCACCACCAAGGGCGACAGCAAGGCCACCCAGGGCAACACCCTGACCGGCTCGATCACTGTCACCGTGGCCGAAGTGCTGCCCAACGGCATCATCGCCGTGCGCGGCGAGAAGTGGATGACCCTGAACACCGGTGAAGAGCTGGTGCGTATCGCCGGCCTGATCCGTGCCGACGACATCGCCACCGACAACACCGTGCCGTCCACCCGCGTGGCCGATGCACGCATCACCTATTCGGGCACCGGCTCGTTCGCCGATGCCAGCCAACCGGGTTGGCTGGACCGCTTCTTCATGAGCCCGCTTTGGCCCTTCTGAGTACGGATGAACATGTTCAACCTTAGGCAGCTGATAGCCGCGACCCTGCTCCTGTCCTGCGCGTTCGGTGCCCACGCCGAGCGCCTCAAGGACATTGCCAGCATCTCCGGCGTGCGTTCCAACCAGTTGATCGGCTATGGCCTGGTGGTGGGGCTCAACGGTACGGGTGACCAGACCACCCAGACCCCTTTCACCCTGCAGACCTTCAACAACATGCTGTCGCAGTTCGGCATCAAGGTGCCGCCTGGCTCCGGCAACGTGCAGCTGAAGAACGTCGCGGCGGTGTCGGTGCATGCCGACCTGCCGGCGTTCGCCAAGCCGGGCCAGGTGGTGGACATCACCGTTTCGTCGATCGGCAACTCCAAGAGCCTGCGCGGCGGCAGCCTGCTGATGACCCCGCTCAAGGGTATCGACGGCAACGTCTACGCCATCGCCCAGGGTAACCTGGTGGTCGGTGGCTTCGATGCCGAAGGCCGTGACGGCTCGAAGATCACCGTCAACGTTCCGTCGGCCGGCCGTATTCCTGGTGGCGCCTCGGTCGAGCGCGCCGTGCCGAGCGGCTTCAACCAGGGCAACAGCCTGACCCTGAACCTCAACCGCCCGGACTTCACCACCGCCAAGCGCATCGTCGACAAGGTCAACGACCTGCTCGGCCCAGGCGTGGCCCAGGCCGTGGATGGCGGCTCGGTGCGGGTCACCGCGCCCATGGACCCGAGCCAGCGGGTCGACTACCTGTCGATCCTCGAAAACCTCGAGATCGACCCGGGCCAGGCCGTGGCCAAGGTCATCATCAACTCGCGCACCGGTACCATCGTCATCGGCCAGAACGTCAAGGTCTCGCCGGCTGCGGTGACCCACGGCAGCCTGACCGTGACCATTACCGAAGACCCGATCGTCAGCCAGCCGGGGCCGTTCTCCAATGGCCAGACGGCGGTGGTTCCGCGTTCGCGGGTCAATGCCGAGCAGGAAGCCAAGCCGATGTTCAAGTTTGGCCCGGGCACCACGCTGGATGAGATCGTCCGCGCGGTGAACCAGGTGGGCGCGGCGCCCGGCGACCTGATGGCCATCCTCGAAGCACTGAAACAGGCCGGCGCCTTGCAGGCCGACCTGATCGTGATCTGAGGACGCTGCGGATGAATTCGAAAAGCCTGGTCTCCAGTCATGCTGACAGCGGTGCCTACACCGACCTCAATCGCCTGAGCTCGCTCAAGCATGGTGACCGCGACAGCGACGCCAACGTGCGCAAGGTGGCCCAGGAGTTCGAGTCGCTGTTCATCAGCGAGATGCTCAAGGCCTCGCGCAAGGCCAGCGACGTGCTGGCCGACGACAACCCGATGAACAGCGAGACGGTCAAGCAGTACCGCGACATGTACGACCAGCAGCTGGCGGTGAGCATGTCCCGCGAGGGTGGCGGTATCGGCCTGCAGGACGTGCTGGTGCGCCAGCTGTCGAAGCACAAGAGCACCCCGGTCAACACCAGCCCGTTCCCGCGTGTCGATGGCAACGCGCCGACGCTGTGGGGCAACAAGGTGGCCGACCCGGTGCAGGCGACGCAAACCACGGCCACGCGCAACGACGTCGCCGCGCTCAACTCGCGGCGCCTGGCGCTGCCGGGCAAGCTCACCGATCGCCTGCTGGCCGGCATCGTGCCTTCGGCCACCAGCCCGGCTGCAGCCACCAATACTGCCGCCGTGCCGGCCCGTGACGGGCAGCAGGTGGCCAAGGCCATCGCCATCCCGGACAACGGCCTGCGCATCACCGGTCGCGCCGTGGCGCAGCCGCCGCTGGCGCCGAAGAAGGCCTTTGCCGACAGCGACGAGTTCGTCGCCACCATGCTGCCGATGGCCGAACAGGCCGCCAAGCGCATTGGTGTCGATCCGCGTTACCTGGTGGCCCAGGCTGCCCTGGAAACCGGCTGGGGCAAGTCGGTCATGCGCAACAGTGACGGCAGCAGCAGCCACAACCTGTTCGGCATCAAGGCCAGCAGTAATTGGCAAGGCGATTCGGCGCGGGCGATCACCAGCGAATTCCGCGACGGCCAGTTCGTCAAGGAGACGGCGGCGTTCCGTTCCTACGATTCGTACCAGGACAGTTTCCACGACCTGGTAAGTCTGCTGCAGAGCAATTCGCGCTATCAAGATGCGGTGAAGTCGGCCGATAACCCAGAACAATTCGTGCGAGAACTGCAAAAGGCCGGGTACGCCACCGACCCGAACTACGCCAGCAAGATCTCGCAGATCGCAAGACAGATGAAGTCGTACGAGAGCTACGCAATGCTCGGTACCACAACGAAACTTTAAGGGTATGGAACCATGGCGAGTCTGATCAATATTGGCATGTCGGGGCTTGGCGCCGCGCAGTCGGGGATGTACACCCTCGGTAACAACATCGCCAACGCCGATGTCGAGAGCTACTCGCGCCAGCAGAACGTGCAGAAGACCAAGGGCGGCCAGCAGGTCGGCCAGGTGTTCATGGGTTCCGGGACCACCCTGGCTGACGTGCGTCGGGTGTACAACGCGTTCCTCGAGAACCAGCTGCGTACCACCACCTCGCTGAGCAGCGACGCCACCTCGTACCTGAATCAGATCACGCCGATAGATACCGCCCTGTCGAGCAGCGACACCGGCATCACTGCCGCGCTGCAAAGCTTCTTCAGTGCCATGCAGGATGCTGCCGCCAAGCCGACCGAGGACGCCTCGCGCCAGCTGCTACTGACCAGCGCCCAGTCCCTGGCCAAGCGTTTCAATACCCTGTCGGCGCAGCTCAACCAGCAGAACAGCGACATCAACGCCAACATGGCGTCGATCGCCGACAAGGTCAACGCCCTGACCAAGTCGATTGCCGACCTCAACGGCCAGATCTCCAAGATGACCGCCGTCAACGGCCAGCCCAACGACCTGCTCGACCAGCGCGATGGCGCGGTGCGCGAACTGTCGTCGCTGATCGGTGCCGACGTGGTGGAGCAGAAGAACGGCAACTACGACATCTACCTGAAGAACGGCCAGGCCCTGGTGCTGGGCAACACCACCCAGACCATCGGCGTCGAGCCGAGCGCCACCGACCCGACCCGCATGAGCCTGGTGCTCAATCGCGGTTCGACCAAGATGGACATCACCAACAGCACCACCGGTGGTGAACTGGGCGGCCTGATCCGCTACCGCAAGGAAACCCTCGACCCGGCGCTCAACGAGCTTGGCCGCGTGGCCCTGGTGGTGGCCGATGCCATCAACAGCCAGCTGGCCCAGGGTATCGACAAGAACGGTGACTTCGGTGCCACCCTGTTCGGCGATATCAACAGCGCCGCAGCCATCGCCCAGCGCAGCGTCGCCAAGACGGGCAACAGTGCAGGCTCCGGCAACCTCGACGTGACCATCAAGGACACCGGCAAGCTGACCACCAGCGATTACCAGGTGACCTTCAACAGCGACAAGCAGTACACCGTGCGCAAACTGCCTGATGGCACCGACATGGGTACCTACAGCCTCGACGACGACCCGGCGCCAGTGATCGACGGTTTCACCCTGTCCCTCAACGGCGGTGCCCTGAGCGCTGGTGACAGCTTCAAGATTACCCCGACGCGTAATGCCGCGGCGAACATCGACACCGTGCTGACCGACCCCAAGCGCCTGGCGCTGGCCGCGCCGCTGACCGCCACCAGCGGTTCGGGCAACAAAGGCACTGGCGTCATTACCCAGCCGACGCTGACTTCCGAGATGGACATCTACGATGCCACCCAGCGCTCGCAGCTGCAGACCGGCCTGAAGTACTCGACCCCGGTCAAGCTGGTGTTTGGTGACGACGGCAGCTCGCCGCAGGCGTACACGATGTACGACGCCAAGGGCAACAACATCGGCAGCGGCACGATCATCCCCGGGCAGGAAAACAAGCTGCAGCTGTCGGTACCGATGGTCGATGGCAGCGGCAACTCGCTGGGCAGCAGCTTCACCTTCGAGATGAGCGTCTCAGGCGCGCCGAAGAATGGTGACAGCTACACCGTGGCGCTGACCGGCGCGGGCTCGGCAGACAACCGCAACAGCCAGTCGGTGATCGACCTGCAGACCAAGTCCACGGTCGAAGTGGGGGCTGACGGCAAGGGCATCAGCTTCACCGATGCCTACGCGAAGCTGGTGTCCAACGTCGGCGGCAAGGCCGGCCAGGCGCAGATGGACAGCGACGCCACAACGGCCTTGCACACCTCGGCGCTGGATGCGCGCGACGGCGTGTCGGGTGTCTCGATCGACGAAGAGACCGGCAACCTGATCAAGTTCCAGCAGTACTACACCGCGTCGTCGCAGATCATCAAGGCGGCCCAGGAAACCTTCGCCACCCTGATCAACAGTCTTTAAGGAGCCGTAGATCGTGAGCGTACGCATCTCTACTTCGCAGTTCTATAACACCAACCAGGCCAACTACCAGCGCACCTTCTCCAACGTCAACAAGACGAGCCAGGAGGCCAGCGACTTTCTGCGCGTGCGCACTGCCGCCGACGACCCGGTGGGCGCCGCGCGCCTGCTGCAGCTGGAACAGCAGCAGAACATGCTGGGGCAGTACAGTGACAACGTCGTAAACGCACGCAACGCCCTGGGCACTGCCGAGAGTACCCTCAACTCCATCGGCACCATCTTGCAGCGCGTCAATGAGTTGGCGATCAGCTCCGGCAATGGCAGTTTCACCGACGCAGACCGCAAGGCCAATGCCTCTGAATTGGCCTCGCTAGAAGACCAATTGTTCACCCTGATGAACAGCAAAGACGAGAATGGCAAGTACCTGTTCTCCGGATCCAAGGGCGACACCGCGCCCTATGTGCGCAATGCTGACGGCACTTATAGCTACCAGGGTGACCAGGGGCAGTTGAAACTGCAAGTGGGCGACATGATCAGCCTCGCGGCCAACGAGACGGGTTATGACGCGTTCGAACAGGCTCTGAACACTAGTCGCAGCCAGACACAGCTCGTTTCGCCAGCGACCGATGATGGCCGTGTCAGCCTGTCCAATGGTCAGGTCTCCGGCAGCGTTACCTACAACGACCGTTTCCGCAGCGGCGAGCCATACAGCATACAGTTCACCAGCAGTACCCAGTACAAAATTCTGGATGCCGGTGGCAACGATGTAACGTTGGAAGCCAGCCAGGGTGGCACGTTCAAGCCCGATGGCGAAAACACCACCATCAGCTTCCGAGGCGTCGATATGCGCCTGAAAATCACCTTCCAGGCAGGTGACGAAGCCAATCCGGATGCCGCGATCGCCGGTCACACATTCAGCCTGAGCTCCAAGGCCGACTCCATTGCTGGCACTCGCAGCCCTGGTAACACCTCGACAGCGCAGATCACCGACGCCAGCATTAGCGATCCCGCCGCCTACAATGCCGCCTTCCCAGGCGCAGGCGCGGTACTCAAGTTCACTAGTGCGACAGATTTCGAGCTCTATTCGGCACCGGTAACCGCCGATAGTCGGCCGATCTCCACCGGCAGTCTTTCGGGTACTACTGCCACCGCAGCCGGCGTGAGCTTTGAGTTGTCGGGAGCGCCGAGTGCTGGTGATTCGTTCGCGATCAAGGTCAATACGCATCAGACCCAAAACGTCCTCGATACCATCAGCCAGCTCCGTACCGCGCTGAATACACCGCAAGATAGTGACCCCGTGGCCCGGCAGAACTTCCTGGCCTCCCTGGATTCCGCTGTTGGCAACATTGCCAGTGCGACCAACCAGGTTTCATCGTCAATTTCTTCCATCGGTGGTCGTGGGCAGGCGCTTGATGTTCAGGCTGAGACCAACGAAGCGCTGAGCACCGAGAACAAGAAGACTCAGAGTTCGATCCGCGAAAGCGACCCGGCTGAAGTGATGCTGCGCCTCGAGATGCAGAAGAACATGCTGCAGGCGTCCCTGCAGTCGTATGCCAAGATCGCGGGTCTGTCGCTGATCAACTACATCTGATCGAGCCGCAAATTTCTGTTTTTTGAGAGGGGTGAACCTTTAGCCGAGTGGTCACCCCGCTAAGTGAGCGCGCGTGAAGGCACAACCTCTTGTCACTATCGCCATTGCGGCGTTCAACAGTGAGTTTTTCCAAGGTGCTCTTGGCAGTGCCCTCGCCCAAGACTACCCGAACCTGGAAATCGTCGTCTGCGACGACAGCGCAGGAGGCGAAATCGAGGCAGTCTGCGAGGCGTTTGCCAGTGCCACGACAGTGCCCCTGCGCTATGTGCGTAACTCGCGGAACCTGGGGTTCGCTCACAACCTGCTGGCGTGCCTGGCGCAGTCGCGAGGCGAGCTGATCAAGTTCCTCTGCGACGACGATAGCCTGCTTGCCTGTTGCATCACACAGCAGGCCCAGGTCTTGATCGAACACGCCTCGGTCACTGTGGTGAGCAACCAGCGATTGCTGTGCGATGCGGATGAAGCGCCGCTGCCCCCGCGTATGCTCAACTGGCTGATCTCGTCCAGTAATGCGGTGCTCCACGGAACCGATCTGCTCGATTGCGTGAGCGACAATGCAATCAATTTGTTCGGCGGCATCAGTCATGCCTTGTTCCGCCGGGCGCAGGTCGAGGCGTACCTGGCGACGTTGGTGCATGAGGGAGGCTTCCGCGCCCGCGTGGACATGGCGCTTTACATATGCCTGCTGCGGCGTGGTCACTTGTGTAGCCTGGCTCAGATATTGAGCGTGGAACGGGTGCATCCGGGGCGCCTGAGTCATCACGTATCCATGACCGAGGCTGCCAAGGCGGAGAGCTCTTGGCTGTTGCAAATGTTGCAAGCTCGTACCGGCGAGGCAGCCCCTGCGAAAGGCTGGGTGAGGTTTTTGCCGTTGCAGGCATTTGGCGATGAGACCGAGCCCGTCTGGGAAGAGATGAACCTGCGCAGTGCCTTCGCCGAGCAGATGGATGACTTCAAGCTGCAGGTTGGTACCGACAGCCTTAGCTTCACCGAGCTGTATTCACAATGGCTTGAATGCCGCACCCTGAGCCAAGGCCAGGCGGGGTTGTTGGCCAGACGCATCGAGCAGTGGCCACAACGGCCAAGTATCTTGGCTGTGATATTCGCTGAGGGCTGTGACGATCTTGCTTTAGGCGCCACTTTAGACAGCCTGGCGACCCAATCCTATGCTGCTGGCCGCACTTGCGTGGTGGGGGCAGCCTATGCGCACTCGCAAAGATCTGGCATCGAATACCTGCCCTCGCCGGGATCGGATGCTGCACTGCTCAACCAATTGATGATCGATGATCCGCGCTCCGACTGGGTCTTCCTCTTGCGCGCTGGCGATCGCCTGCACCCGCAAGCGTTACTGCTCATGGCCGAGCGTATGGCTCTGCGTGCCGACAGCCTATGTCTGTACACGGATGAGGGAGCTTACGACGGACGCTTGTCTAGCGACCCGGTGTTCAAGCCTGATTTCAATCTGGACCTTATGCGCAGCCAGCCCTACGTCGGGCGCCTGTTGGCGTTCAAGTGCGAGGCGGTTCGTGGCGTGCATGGGTTCGATGAGCGTTTCGTGCGCCTGGCCCCTCACGATCTGCTATGGCGCCTGGTCGAAGGATACGGCGTGCACGTGGTGGAGCATGTTGCCGAATTGCTGGTGCAGTGTCAGTACACCTACGCCGATTGGTTGGCCGACCCGCAAGGGCAGGCGGAAGCCTCTGTAGTGGTGGAATCGCACTTGCAGCGGTTGGGTGTCGAGGCTTTGGTTGAGGCTATACCAGGCTGCATGATGTCGCGCGTGCATTACCGAAGCACGCACTCGGCGGGTGTATCGATCCTGGTTCATGCGGGACATGATGTTTTGGCGTTACGTCGTTGTGTGGAAGCGCTGTTCGAACACACGCGCTATGACGCCTACGAGGTCCTGCTAATCGCCAACGGCGACGAGCCGCTCGATGTGCGTGAATGGCTGAGCATGATGGGCGGATTGGCCGTCGCTTCACTGCGGGTGGTGGAGGTTCAGGCCCAGGGGCGAGTGGCGAGCCTGAACCAGGCCTGCAGGTACGCCCATGGCGAGTTCCTGCTAATGCTCGATGTAGGCTGTGTCGCATTCGATGGCCCGTGGTTGCAAGAACTGATGCTCCAAGCGCAGCGCCCTGAGGTCGGGGTGGTAGGGCCAAAGCTGTTCGGCCAGGATGGTAGTATCGCCTCCGGCGCTTTGGTGCTTGGCTTCCGTGGGCCGGCTGGTAACCCATTCCAGTGGGGGGCTGGCACCCGTAGCAATCCCTTGGACCGGTTGAACCAAGTGCAGAACTGGAGCGCGTTGAGCCTGGATTGCCTGTTGGTGCGGCGTGAGCTGTTCGAGACACTGCAGGGTCTGGATGTGCAGGCTATGCCTCATGCCTGGAGCGATGCTGACCTATGCCTTCGGGCACGTGAACAAGGCTACCTGGTGGTCTGGACGCCCTACGCCAAACTGGCAGTGGTTACATCCCGTACACCGGTTGAAGCAGACGAGTCTGCGCAAGCTCAGGGTCGACAAGCTTTCTACCAGCGCTGGTTGAGCAAGGTGGCCAACGATCCGGCTTATAACCCCAACTTGAGCCTGAACCTGATCAGTTTCAATCTGGAGCCAGGCGTGCGCGGTGGCTGGGACCCCTTCATCGCTAAAGCCACACACTCGGTATTGGCGGTGGCGCGCAATACCTCGGGTGTAGGTCACTACCGGGTCATACAGCCGTTCAGTGAGCTTGAGCGTGCCAGTTATGTCCAGGGGCGTCTCACGTTCAAGATGCCGAGCCCGGTCGAGCTGGCTCGGGAAAAAGCAGACACCTTGATCATGCAGTACCGCTATTCGCCCAATGACATCAAACGCCTGACAGAGCTCAAGCAAGTATGTGACACGCGCTTGATCTTCGAGCTGGACGACTATGCCATCGCCCCCCCGAAGAAAAACGATCATGCGCGCAACCAGCCCGGCAATGTGCGAGAAATGCTCGCACAAGCCATTGGCTTGTGCGATCGCCTGGTGGTATCCACTGAGCCGTTGGCCGATGCCTTGTCCAGCTTCCACGACGATATCCGTGTTGTGCCCAACATGCTGTCGGCCTCATTGTGGGGTGAGTTGCGCAGCGTTCGGCAAACCAGCGCAAGGCCACGAGTGGGCTGGGCAGGGGGTACCAGTCATCGCGGCGACCTGGAGTTGATGCTGGGGGTTGTCCAGGCCTTGGCTGATCAGGTCGATTGGGTGTTCTTCGGGATGTGCCCGCCGATGTTGCAACCCTACATCAAAGAGTTCTACCCCAACGTGCCAATGGTGGAGTATCCACAGAAGTTGGCCAGTCTCAATCTGGACCTGGCGCTGGCGCCGCTGGAGCAGAACCTGTTCAACGAATGCAAGAGCAACTTGCGGCTTCTGGAGTATGGGGTGTGTGGTTATCCAGTGATTTGCACGGATATCAAAGCGTATGCGGGGTACTTACCCTGCACCCGGGTCAGGGACAACACCACAGAGCAATGGCTGGCGGCGATCCGCATGCACTTGGCCGATCCGCAGGCGAGCTATCGCCAGGGCGATGCGCTGCGTGAAGCGGTGCTTCGCGACTATGTCCTGACACCACTCCATGTTCAGCACTGGGCCAATGCCTGGTTGGCAGACTGAACCCTTGCGCGTGGCTGAGCTGGCGCAGAACCCCCCTTATTTGAAGCAGGTGCTCTATGAACCTAACCGCCAACGGCTCCCGAAGTGATGTAACGGTCATCTTGCTCGGTCATGAGCAGGCAGATCATCGTGAACGGGCGCAGCATTTTTACCAGCAAGCCGGTGTGCCTTGCCTGGCAGTGGCGCCGTTGTATGCCGATAGCAGCGCTGATCTGTGTCGCAAGCGTTTGGCCCAGGCCTTGCAAAAGGTGAGCACCCCGTTGGTGGTGCTGGCGCTGGATGCTGACTTCGTACTTCCTTGTGCCTTGGACAACGCTGCCCGTTGTCTGAGTGAGTCTCCCTTGGCATTGGCTGCTCAGGGCTATGCGCTTGGCTATGTCGCGGGGGCGGCGAAGGTTGAGTACTACAGGCTGGGCTCGGCGTTGTCGCCTCAAGCAGTGGATATTGGCCAAGCCCAGGTACGCCAGTATGGCGCAGCGGCGCAACAAGCCTGGCGTGCCGTGGTGCGGGTGCCCGTCTTGCTGGATGTGCTGTCGCAGCTGCCCGATACGCTGGAGCTGGACTTTGCCGGATGGCGGGTGGCGCTCTCTTATGCGCTGTTGGCGCAAGGGAGCATTGCGCGCCTTGGGCAAACCGATGCGGTATGCGAGTACGCAGCCAGCAACGTGGCTGTCGTTCGTCGTGAAGATCAGCTCGCCCAGACGGTGCGGGTGCTGCGTCAGTGGGATGCGGCGACGGTGAATCTGTGCAGCGACGACTTCTCGTTGCTCAATGAGTTTGTCCGCAACACCTATGAGGTGCTCGAGCAACCTTTGTTGTTCACGTCGCCTTGGACGAGCGTTCTCGATCAACCTAAGCGGGTATTCGAGCCACAGCAGTTCGTCGAACTGCCTTACTACAATGCGAAGCTCTTCGACAGGCTGTCGGCACTGGAATTTCTCTGCCATGTCTGGCCGACTGGCGAACGTCAGTATCGAGCATTGGAAGGCAGTTGGGTGCGACAGCGCGAACTGTTGCATACCTACCCGAACGATACGCCGGAGAGTGCGTTGCAGCGGTATTGGCAAGCCTTGAGTTTGGGTTTGTTCAACCGCGAAGTGTGTCAACGCCTGGTCGGTGCGCTCGACCCGGTCAGTGATGTGGAGGCTGTGCGGGAGCTTTCTGACTGGGTGGTGAGCCTGTCCGAGGTGCCAGCCGTGCGGCTGGAGCAGGGGTTGGCGTCAACACCGTCTGGCAAGGTGTTGGCGATGCTCGAAGCGCTAACCTTGCCCCGGGCGGCTCATCAGCAAGTGTTGGCGCAGCTGGCTAGCGCGGGAGCGCCACAGATCGCGTTCGTCGTGCTCGATCTGGTTGATGACGACTTGGCCTTGCAAGCTACCTTCGACAGCCTGCTGGCCAGTGGCATACGTCATTTCAAGCTGCTGGTGCTGAAGGCTGGCAAACCCTCGATCATCACCACAGCACGCGACACGCTTCATTTCATTCAGGTGACGGCAGACAACTGGGTCGCCCACCTGAACCAGGCTGTGCGACAGCTGCCGAGTGAGTGGTTGATGTTGCTGCAAGCGGGTGAGCAATTGCTCAGCGCAGGGCTGCTGCACCTTTCCAGTGAATTGTGCAAGGCCCCTGGCTGCCAAGCTATTTGTGCCAACGAAGTGCAGCGTGATGCGCAAGGGCGCTTGCGCTCGGTGGTGCGCCCAGGTGCTGATCTGGACATGCTCCGCGCCCAGCCCGCAATGATGTCGCGGCACTGGCTGTTGCGTCGCCAGGCGGTGCTGGAAGTGGGAGGGTATTGCGAAAGCTTCCCCCACGCGCTGGAGTTCGACCTGTTGCTGCGCTTGGTCGAGGCACAAGGCATGAATTGCCTGGCTCACCTGGACGATGTTCTGGTGTTGGGCGAACAGACCAGTGAGGCACTGAACGCACAAGCGCTCAAGGCGCTCGAACGGCATCTGGGGCAATTGGGCTATCACGCTCAGGTCAGTGACCGGGGCGCAGCCGGGTTGCTTGTGGACTTTCGCCATGCCACCACTCCCTTGGTCAGCATCCTGCTGGTTAGCGACAACGCCGCTTCTGTGCAAGCCTGCCTGACCAGCATCTTGCAGCGCACGCGCTACCCACGTTACGAAGTTCTGCTGGCCTGTGCTGGACGAGAGCAGGGGGGCGACAATCGCTTCGGACAGCGCTTGAGTAATCGAGTACGGCTGCTGACCGGCGAGCCAGGCGCCTCCCGCAACGCGTTGCTGAACATGGCTGCCAGCCAGGCCCAAGGTGAGTACCTGGTACTGCTTTCGGAGCAGTGCGAGGTGATTACGCCCGCGTGGCTGGAAAGCCTGCTTAACGAGGCTCAGCGGCCGGAAGTCGGGGTTGTGGGGGGCGGGCTGTATGCAGCGGATGCAACCGTGGTGCATGCCGGTTACCAGTTACTCAGAGGCGCGCGCGTCCATTCGCCTTGGCTGGGTGTTGGAGCGCATTGGCAGCACACTGTGCATGGCTGCGTAGCCGTATCGGGCGCTTGCATGATGGTGAGCAAGGCGCTCTTCGAGCAATGCGAGCGGTTTCAGGCGGTGCCCGGGGCGGATATCGAGTTGTGCTTGCGTGCGCGTGAGAGTGGGTTGTCAGTGGTTTGGACGCCGTTGGCACATGTGCGTGGCGTGCTGCTGACCGATGCCGACGTGGGCCCATCGCTGGCCGAGCGCTGGCCGCAGGTTTTCAGTGAGCGGGCCTATGACGAGCCGTTGGATGGGCAAACAGGATTGGCGTGGTTGAGCGACCTGTGATGCTGTCCTGTTTGCCGCCAAGCACTTTCATCCTTTAGTTATCCCGGCAGTAAGAGTGCCTATATGAAACCGATTCGAATCGTTTGCGGAACACGTCTTTCCAAGCAGGATTTCGCAACGCACAGCGCGCTGGGGCGGTCACTACTGTCCAACTACGACGCGTGTCCTGTCGAGATCCGTTTATTCGCCGAAAACACCCAAGGGCTTTCGACGATTTACAACCAGGCCATCGAGGAAGTCCGGGACAACCCGGCCATCCTCGTGTTCGTTCACGACGATGTGCATCTGTGCGATTTCTTCTGGACTGATCGTGTGCGTGAAGGGTTGAGTACCTACGATATCATCGGTTTGGCGGGTAATGTTCGGCGTGTGGCAGGGCAGGTGGCCTGGCTGTTCGTCGATGATGCTTTTACCTGGGACGAGCGGAGCAAACTCTCCGGGCGGGTTGGGCATGGCCAGGGATTCCCGTGCCCGATCTCGAACTTTGGGCCAGCGCCTCAGGCTTGCAAGCTGCTCGATGGATTATTCCTGGCCGCGGATAGTGAGCGCCTGCTGCAAGCCGGCGTGCATTTCGATGAGCAGTTTGCGTTCCACTTCTATGACATGGACTTTTGCCGCCAGGCTGAACGCAACGGGCTAAGCATGGGGACTTGGCCACTGAGTGTGGTTCATGAAAGCGGGGGGGCGTTCGGTTCGCCGGCCTGGCGGGAAAATCTGCGACGTTACCGGCTCAAATATGGTGAAGTTCAGGATGGGGCGATGCTACCTGACGGTCAGGCTCCCACTTGAGCCTGACTGCGCAGTAACTGGGCGATCTGCTCAGGCGCATTCCACATCATGACATCCAGAATCGACAGGCCAGGCTCGAATGCATAAGGGTTGGTAGTGTATTCGACGCTGGCAAATCGCATGAACTCAAGCTGAATATCTAGCAGGGCAAAATCCTGAGGATCGAATAACGCTCGCCCACCTTCCGGGTTCAGGTAGGAGGCTGCGCCCATCTGGCGGCAGATTTCAGGCGCCCATCCGCCTGGTTTGTTGACCGTTCCCAAGTCCAGTCCTAGCTCCGAACAGACCTGGTAGTCGAATGGCAGCCCCAGGTAATCGCAAATCGACACCAGTCCCGCGATATTAAGTTGCACCAATCCATTATTTTGGGTGCGGGCAAAAGTCTGCGCGACCAGGTCGACAACAGCTTCGTAGTGGGGCGCCTTGCGACGATAATGGCTGAGTTTCCCCAGTACGCTGCGCTGGGTAGCTTCGAGGTCTTTGACCCGAGCCTCACGTGTCAGTAGCGTGGTCGATGATTGAATCAAAGGTGCGCTTATGTAATTCCAGCCCGCCTGTGGGTGCAGGACTCGATTACGGTTCATCCACGACCGTGGCGTGTACTGAGTTACATCGAATACTACCCACTGATCGGTATGGGCGATCAGCGCAAAGTGCCCCAAGTACGGGAAGAAGTAGGGCTGCATTATTCCCAGCCTCACATGGACCCCCTCAACATTTCGGCCAGTTTCTGAGCATGCCGATGCGCTTGGCAAATGACTTCGACCAAGCGTTCGGCGCCTTTCAGGTCGAGGGCCTGACCAATGGGCAGCTGCAGTGTTCGCTGGCACAAAGCATCGGTCACTGGTAAGTCCGGTTGCAGTCTGGAATCCTTATAAGGAGGGCAGCGGTGCACGCCCGGCGAGAAGTAACGGCGGGCCAGCACATTCTCAGCACGCAATACGCTTTTCAATTCGTCTCTCGTCAATCCAAACGTGGCAGCATCGACTTCGCAAACGACATACTGATAGTTTGTGCGACTGACACGCTGAGGTTGCATTAACCGAATGCCGGGCACATCAGCCAAGCCGCTTTCATAGACCTCAAACAGTTGTTTATTGCGCTGAAGAATGTGTTCGAAGTTGTTAAGGCTCAACAAGGCGATGGCTGCTTGGGCCTCGGACATGCGCCCATTGGCGGTGCGGTCTACAGGCACTGGATGCCCTGCGCCATAGCTGCTTCTGATGTTGCGCAGACGTGCTGCCAGTTCGTCGTTACTCGTGCAAATACAACCGCCTTCAGCGGCGCTGAATACTTTCGTGGCATGGAAGGAAAAGACCTCCAGTTCACCGCAACCTCCAACTGGGGTGCCCTGGATCTCGCAGCCAAAAGCATGAGCTGAATCGTAGTACAGGCCGATACCTCGTCGCTCGCATAGCTTGCTGAGCGCCTGTTGATCACACACGTCGCCCCAGAGGTTGACGGCCAAAACCGCGCTTACTTGCTCATCGTCGATCAAGCGCTCTACGTGAAGCGGATCAATTTGATGGGTGAGAGGATCGACGTCACAAAACAGTGGTTCCACACCCGACCACGTCAGTGACTGTGCGGTTGCAATGAAAGTGTAGGCCGGGGTAATGACTTTACCTTTAAGCCTCATCGCATCGGCTGCCATCATCAAGCCGATGGTGGCATTGGCCACGCAGATAACATGGCGAACGCCCAGACGCTGTTGCAGTTCAGTCTCGAGTTGCTGGACCAGTGGCCCTTGGTTGGTGTAGTACTGGCGTTCGAAAATCCCACGCATGGCCTGCACATAATCGTCCCAGGCGGGAAAGTAGAGTTGTCCAACAGGCAAGGGGGTAGCAAACGCGGGCTGGCCTCCTAGCATGGCAAGTGTGTAAATGCTCATACAATCGACATCTCTTGAATAGCCTCGGCCTGCTCTGATAGGAAGCGCATCAAGCGACACACTTCGACAATGTCTTGTTCATCCACGAAATTACCGCATGGCAGCAACAGGTAGCGCTCTGCGAGGTACTCGGTTACAGGCAATTGCCCTGTCAGAGTAGGATAGCCAGAGGTTTTCATGTGCAGGGGCGGGGAGTAGTAGGCCCTGGCGAGTACGTGTTCGGCGTTGAGTAAGCGTATGGTCAGTTCTCGTGGCAAGGGCCAAGCATCGAGTAGTTCTATCAAGATGTTTTTGAATCCGCAGCCCTCGGTTTCGTCGAAGGCTACCAAGCGTGCACCGACAATACCTTGCAGTTCTCTTTGGTAAATCCTGTAGCGCTGGCGATTATCCGCAACCTGTTGCTCCAGGTTATCAAGCCCAGCCAGGGCCATCGCGGCATGGACCTCATTGAGTTTGGCGTTCATTCCGAGCTCGACAACATTGTCGGGTGTATAGAACCCAAACCCACGCATGGCCAGCAGGCGTTGCGCCAACGCGGCATCGTTGGTGGTGATATACCCCCCTTCAAAGCCATTCAGCAATTTGCTGGCATGCAATGAGAAGCACTCTGCCACCCCGAAGCTACCCACTTTCCTGCCATCGAAGGTCTCATAAACAGACTCGACGGCATCCAGGAACAGCGGTATCCCAGTGTCTTGGGAAAGTTGTTCGAGTGCTGTGACATCGCAGCAGTTCACGATTGGGTGTACCCCAAGAATAAGTGCAGTGTCGTCATTGATGTGCGAGCGTGCCGTGTGTGCACTGATGGCCAAGGTATCGGCATCTACGTCGCAAAAACGTGGAGTCAACCCTGCCCACGCTGCGACATCCGCCATACGGCGGTATGTCAAGGAAGGCATCAGCAGTTCTTTTCGACCGGGCAATGCCAAGGCGCGGATGGTCAAAACCAGTGCCCAAAACCCACTGCAGAACGTAATGCAAAAGCGTGTTTGATGAAAATCCGCCAAGCGCTGTTCAAGCATCTGCACAACCGGACCATTGTTGGTGTACTGATGGGCGTCGTAGAAGACTCGTGAATAGCTCAGGAAACGGTCGAAGTCAGGGGCAACCAGGCTTGAGGTAGAGCGCGGTGCGACGAAGAGGGGATCCGCTCCAAACAAGGCCAGATCCGTTATGGTGCGCTTAGCGTTTTTCAATTGTCATGCCCTATGCAACACGAGCCAGCAGCACGTCATAACGATAATGGCCTGCATAAAATTCACTGGGCATCCTTTGAATCGAGGCGCTCCAGCCGCAGCTCGCGGCCAATGCCTCGAACTCGGCCGGGCTGCGCCATATACCGATCAGGGAGGCAGCCGTCTTCAGCTCGTGATCATGAGACTTGCCATCGGTATAAAAGGCTTGGTGCAGGTCCAGGTCGGGTAAGTTACCAATGAAGACACGGTCAACGTTGGTGTAATCCTGGCTAAGGCGCGTCAATACGCTGCGCGCGGTGTCCTCGGTAAAATAAGAAAAACTGCCATAGCACAACACCTTGGTAAAGCGCTCGGGGTAGGGCTCTGACAAAATGTACTCGCCGACATCTGCGAGCACAAACTGACGTTTCGGTTGTTCGAAATAACGCTTGGCAACGTCAATCAAAACGTCGGAGACATCCACGCCCAGGAAGCTTTCGCATGCATTGAAGAAATACTGTGACAGTGCGCCATTGCCACATGCTAAATCCAGTAACTGATCTTCAGGCGAAAGCTGCAATGCGTTGCGGATGGCCGCGACAATCATTGAAATTTGCTCGTCTGATACCGGCTCACCGTTAACAGTGCGCTTGATTTGGCGCCAGAAGTCTCCAGGCGCCATGGCGGCTGGGTACTTTTTGTAAATGGAATCCATCGTGCCCCCTTATAGATTGCGGCTTGTCAGCGCCCACCGGCCAATCAGCTCACCTTGGGGCAGGCTCATTAGGCAGCCTGGCAATTTCCCCATCAATCAGCGATCTGCAGTGGCATTTTCGGACCACGGCATGGTGTCCAAGTCTCCCAGGACACTTCTCGACGAGGTGTCAGTTGGTAGCCGGTTTTCTGACACATCAAGCGCTCTGGGGAAGCTTGAGCAAAAAGCCGGCCAGAATGCTCCGGAGGTGAAGTTTTATGGTCGGCAGCAGTACACGCAAGGCCCTGCAACGCCCCAGCTATAGACTCTGTCCGTTCGCAAGCGGAACCATGATCAGGCCCGTCAAACCAGTGGCTGCCACTTTGAGGGCTGGCTTCTGAGTGGTTCGAACGCGTTGGCCTCGTCTTTGCATGGCGCAGTGGATTGCCATCACCAGCAGGATGATGGTCCGGCTTTCTGGCCTAACGCCAATGTTAAACGCGAGCGCGGCTACAGTCTTTGGACGGTCGCGTTCTGACTGGGAGCGCATCACGTGAGTTTCGCACCGCTGGTTACGATTGCTATTCCATCTTACAAGCCACGGCATTTCGAGGCCGCCTTGCTGAGTGCGATTGCGCAGAGTTATGAAAACCTCGAAATCCTGGTCAGCGATGATTGCCCGACCGATGCGATAGAGCAAATCCTGCGGCGCTATGTGTCTCGAGCCCGTCGTGAAATTCGCGTCATTCACAATCGTCCAGGGCTTGGCGGGTTGATGAACTATACCCAGTGTGTAGTGGAAGCGCGTGGCGAGTTCGTCAAGATTTTGAATGACGACGATATCTTGATGGTTGACTGTATCGAGCGCATGGTCGAGGTGTTCCAAGCCAATCCTGATGTCAGCCTGGTGACTAGTCGGCGAGTGGTGATCGATACCTTGGGGGTACCGGCAACGGATATTCTTGCTACCTGCAGCCCCTTTGCCCAAGATACCGTAATCCAAGGTGTGGACCTGGCTGCATATCTGGTCGACGAAACGATCAACTTCATTGGCGAGCCCAGTACCGTACTGTTCCGCCGAGAGCATCTGGCGCATATCAAACCTAATATATCCTGCCTCAATGGCCACACGGTGCGCGCGATCAACGACCTGGCCATGTACGTCAACATTCTGCGCCATGGCCATCTGGCGTACCTGTGTGAGCCACTGTCCTGTTTTCGACGGCATGAAGAGCAGCGTCAGCAACAGTCCGATATACAAGACCTGTATCGCCAGTACATACACGTGTTCACTTCGCAAATACGTGAAATGGGGTTGTACTGCCCGCAACCGGATGGGCAAGTGCGCTGCCGTGCATTGTCGGGGGGGGCGGATGATTGGAGTCTGTTCCCGTTGCGCCAACGTTTCAGGGAGGAGGGCGCGCGGCTTGCGCATGAGAAACAGCAAGCACTGATGGCGCACAATGCTGCCAAATCCGTGGCTGGCCCGCATGACGTGCATATCCACCAGATCTTCTATTCTGCAGAAACCCTGGCCATGCTGGAGCCGGGCTTCATCCCGCTCGACAATAGCGGTCAGCGCCCTGACTGGGCCGAGTACTGGCCAATTCGCAATCTCCTGTTGAACAAGGATCTGGACGAGAACGCTTTCTATGGCGTGCTGTCTCCCCGCTTCAAGCAAAAGACGGGTCTGGACTCAGGGCAGGTGCTGGAGTTTGCAAGGTCGGCGCCAGGTGATGCCGATGTGTTGCTGTTCCCGATGTTTTTCGACGAACTCGCGTTCTATGAGAATACGTTCATCCAAGGGTTTGTGTGCCACACCAACATTTGGCCCGCATTCGTTGAAATGGCGCGACAACTGTGCCCTGGGGTGAACCTCGAAACCTTGATCATGGATGCGCGTCGTTCCCAGTTCTGCAATTTCTTCATTGCCAAGCCGCGTTTCTGGCGGCAGTGGTTCAATAAGGCGGAAACGATTTTCCATGCGGCGGAACAGGCCCGTACTGCGGAGCGGCCAGCCCCCTATGGTGCTGCACTCAATGAAGCCACACTGCATCGTGGCGAGAAGGGTTATGAGTGTAAGGTTTTCGTGATGGAGCGCTTGCTGTCGTTGATGTTGGCCACTGATCCGCAGTGGCGTGTGCATGCCTATGATTCTCTGAAGTTGGCTGCGCTGAATAAGCCTGTCGATGATAATTACATTCAGCTCAACCAATTGAAGATTCGCTTGTGCGAAAAGGATAGCCATGAGAATCGCATGGCTTACGAGGCGCTGAGAGAGAAAGTCTTCCGCAGCGCCTATGCGGAAAAGATTGCCGAGCTTGGCGGAAATGTTCGGCCTATCGCAGAGCAGATCAAAACTGCTTTGCGTAATGTTCAGGCGCTGCCAGGGTCACCGGAAGTTCCTCAATGGCTCGCACAGCGTATTCCCAGTGAGGCGCAGCAACGCTTGATAACCGAGCGGCTTGCGACCCATGCGGCGCCCCGTTTCGGCGTGTTGGTGTTGGACCGTGAAGGGCGTGCCGATCGCTTGATGGTGACACTGCAAAGCTTGAGCAAGGGGCGAAACCTCTATGCAGGCTTAAGCGTCGTCGCGTTGACGCCGCACGTTTTGCCGGGAAGTAACGGGCCGCAAGATGCACTGCGCTTCGTGCAGATCCACGGCGGTAGCCCGTTGCCGGGTATTGAGCAGGTTGTGCGCGAAGGTCGTTTCGACTGGTTCATGTTGGTCGAGGCAGGGAGCGTATTCACGGCGAGCGGTCTTTTGATCGCTGCGTTGGACCTGCTGAGTGCGCCAGGTTTGCGGGCGGTTTACGGGGACGAAGCGGTTGGCTCGGAGGGTGATGCCCATGAACTGGTACTGCGCCCGGATCTGAATCTGGACATGTTGCTCAGCTTGCCTGGCACGATGGCCAGCCATTGGTTGTTCAATCGTGAAGCGTGGTTGGCGTTGGGCGGTTTCCGTAGCGAGGCGGGGCGTGCTTTCGAGTTGGACTACATCCTGCGCCTGATCGATGACAAAGGCTTCGAGGGCTTGGGTCACATCAGTGAGCCGCTGTTGATACGAGCAGCTGCGCAAATGCACGATTGCCCGGATGAACGTCGGGCAATCCAGCGGCATTTGCAGGCGCGCGGGTTCGAGAATGCGACTGTCGATAGCCGCCTGCCGGGCCATTACGAGCTTGGCTACGGCGCCGGTGAGAGCGCGCTGGTGAGCATCATGGTGTCCACCCAGGGCGGGCTGGCTCGGGCTCATCGCTGCATGGACACTATCCTCGAAAAAACCGCCTATGGCGCCTACGAGATTTTGCTGCTGGACCAGGGTGATGAAGACCCTGCCCTTCAAAATTGGCTGGAAGGGCTTGAGCAGCTGGGTTCGCAGGCCCTGCGGGTGGTGCGATTCCCTGCCCAGTGGTCCCAGGCGCGAGTTCGTAACCAGGCCGCACAGCTAGCGCGTGGCGATTTGCTGTTGTGGCTGGATGCGGGGGTCGCGGTGCTGGAGTCCGACTGGTTGCAGCAACTGGTCAATCACGCCTGCCGTCAGGAAGTGGGGGCGGTAGGTGCCAAGTTGCTGGCGGGCGATTGCACCGTGGCTCAGGGGGGGTTGGTTCTGGGGCTCAATGGGCCGGTCGGGCAGGTCTTTGCCGGTCAATCCATGGGGGCTCCCGGCTATCTGCACCGTCTCCTGGTGGACCAGAACCATGCTGCGCTTAGTGGCAAGTGCCTGATGTTGAGCGCTTCGATGTTCCATGAATTGGGGGGCTTCGATGAAGATCAAGCGTTGGCGCCGTGGGCCGATGTGGACTTGTGTCTGCGTCTGCACAGTGCGGGTTACCTCAATGTGTGGACGCCAAGAGCCTCGTTGCTGATCAACGAAGCGCCCGAGCCGGCTGTGACGGCTGAGCAAGTTGATGCCTTGTATGCCCGTTGGCTGCCGTTGCTGGCCCGTGACCCGGCATACAACCCGAATTTTTCGTTGGGTACCGGCGAAGAGTTCAGTGTCAGCCCAAGCAGGCTGAGCTGGAAGCCTCTGTCTTCTTGGCAGCCTGTCCCTTCTGTGCTGGCTTATGCCGCAGATCAACAGTGCAGTGGGCAGCATCGGGTTATTCAGCCATTGGAGCAACTCAGCCGCGCTGGGTTGATTGATGGCACCCTGATCCATTCGCAATTATCCCTTACGGAGCTGGAGCGTTTTGCGCCGGACAGCATCGTGCTGCAGTGCCGCATAGGCGAGGCGCAGCTCGAGCGCATGCGTCGCATGCATGCTTTTTCCCGGACGTTCACGGTGTGCGAACTGGATGAATGGTTGCCCGGCCTGCCCGAGGGGAGCGCCTACCGATCGCAGATGCCAGAGGATATCGTGGGGCATTTGGGGCGCATGCTGGGTTATGCGGATCGCCTAGTGGTGCCTACAGATTCATTGGCAGATGCGTTGAAGGGGCTGCACGATCAGATCCACGTGGTGCACAGCAGGCTTGACCCGCGCCAATGGGCTGCCCTGGCAAGCCGTCGTCGACGTTCTGTCAGACCTCGGGTGGGTTGGGTTGGCGGCTTGGATCATGCAAGTGACCCAGAGGTGATGGTGGAGGTCGTCAAGGCCTTGGGTGGCGAGGTCGAGTGGGTTTACTTCGGCATCTGTCCGGAGGCGTTGCGGCCTTTCATTGACGAGTATCACCCGGCCGTCGTGGTCGCAGACTATGCCAAGGCCCTGGCGCGGCTCGACCTTGACCTTGCTCTGGCGCCGAGGGAGCAGACCTTGTTCAACGAGTGCATGAGCAATCTGCGTCTATTGGAGTACGGCGCTTGTGGCTTCCCGGTGGTCTGTAGCGACCTGGCCTGCCATCAGGGCGACCTGCCTGTCACTCGGGTGCGAAATCGTCTTGAAGATTGGCTGGACGCGATTCGCATGCACCTGAGCGACCTGGATGCCACGGCGCGCATGGGCGACGAGCTGCGAGCGCGAGTAATGCGCGACTGGATGTTGGATGGTGACCACCTGCAGCGCTGGCGCAAGGCTTGGCTGCCCGACTGACGCAGGCCTGGGAGGTAACTTTGGCAAGCCTATGTGCCATGGCCCGTGCTCCTCGTTTTCGAGGTGCCGCGGGTTGTTGCCGCAAAGGCTGTGCGTATTTGTTGCAACAGTGACTTGGCAGTCGAAACGTGCATCTCTAATCTATTGACTCAGCGGGCAGCCACATCGGTATGACGTGCAAGGCGTATGGCTTCGGCCTCTGTGTCCGCGATTTTCCGCCATTTCCATCGGGAAGCCACAATGATTGGCATCAAAAGCATCGCCAGTTACGTACCTGTCGAAGGCGTTGACAACTACGCCCAGGGTGCGAAATTCGGTAAGGATCAAGATTTTATTTTTGGCAAGATTGGCTCGACCTTCCTGCCGCGTAAAGGGGTGGCACAGGAAACGTCCGACCTGTGCGTAGAAGCGGCCAAGGCCTTGTTTGGGATCAATTCGTCGCTGGACCCGGCGTCCATCGATGCCGTTATCGTCGTGACCCAGAACGGTGACGCTGAAGGTCTTCCGCACACGGCCGCGATCGTCCAGCACAAGTTGGGATTGTCGACCCATGTCGCCGCCTTCGATGTTTCGTTGGGGTGCTCGGGCTATGTTTATGGCTTGTATGCGATGAAGGGCTTCATGGAAGCTGCAGGCTTGAAAAACGGCCTGCTGATCACCGCCGACCCTTATTCGAAGATCGTCGACCCTGAGGATCGCAACACCACAATGTTGTTTGGCGATGCCGCCACGGCCACCTGGATGGGTGAAGACGCCGACTGGCAGCTGGGCAAGTCGCTATTTGGCAGCGACGGTTCCGGTGCTGAACATTTGCGTACGACTGACGGCAAGTTTTTCATGAATGGCCGACAGGTTTACAACTTTGCGCTGGTCAAAGTGCCCGCGCATCTGAAGCAGTTGCTCGAAGTCAGCCATTTGCAGGCCCGGGACATCGACCTGTATTGCCTGCATCAGGGTAGTGCTGCAATCGTCGATGCCGTTTCTCAGCGCTTCGAGGAGGGTGAGCATCGGGCCAGGTTCGTCAAGGATATGGTCGAGACGGGTAACACCGTATCTTCGAGCATCCCGCTGCTATTGGAAAAACACGTGCTTGGTTCGCAGTACAAGCGTGTTGCCCTTAGTGGCTTTGGTGTGGGCTTGTCCTGGGGTTCGGCAATTATCGAGCGTCGTGACTGAGTGCTCGCGCTGTGCACTGAAACGCCGCCTCTTTCGGGGCGGCGTTTCACGTTCAGCCGTTGGCTTAGTGCTACCAGAGGCAGGGCGGCTTGAGGGTGGCCTTTGCTCTCCATACAGTGGTGCAGTGTAAGGCTTCATGCATTGGCCTGGATGCCCGTTGCGGCGGGAGCCAGTCGACCTCCAAACTATAAGCAGGATTGAGATGACTACTCTTCAGGAAATCAAAGACTTCATCCATTCGCCAGGGCTGAATGAAAGCATGGCGCAAGTGTGGGAGCTGATTGGTCACCACTATGAGCAGGCTCAGGTCACTCTGCCTCCAGAAAGCGCCATGCAGCGGCGAGAGATTTCCTTCCATGATCAGGTTCGCCTTCTGGGCTACCTGGCATTGATGCTCGAGGACGTACCCGGCGATGTGGTTGAAATTGGGGTTTGGAAAGGCAAGTCCCTGGTGTTGATGAATGAGGTTTTCAATCGTGCTCGTCGGATAATCGGCATCGACCCGTTCGAGTTGCCTAACCAGTTTCAGGAGTTTTCCCATTATCGGGAATTGCTATTGCCAAACGCCACCATCTTGAGAGGCTACTCGGAGCTGTGTGCAGAGCGCTTCCAGGCGTTGACGCCGCGTGTTGCCTTGCTGCATATCGATGGTGGGCATGCCGGTCGCAATGTGCTGCTGGATTTTCTGCTGTATTCACCGAGTGTGGTTGCTGGCGGATTTGTCGTATTTGATGACTACCGAGATTTCCGAAGCTCTCCAGAGGTTGGCCCGGCCGTTGATTTGCTCAGGGCTGGTGGCTACTTCAAAGGTTTCAATGTGCTCGGTGCGATCCCGGGTTACGAAAATAGCTACGTGCTGCAGCGCGTTTGACCTCAGCCGTGTCGCGTGAGGAGGCAATAAAGCACCTCCCTGCGCGGCACCTGACGAGTGGGGTGGGCGCCGATCAATTGTGATGCCCTTTTTTTGGCGTCAACTTGTTGATTTCATTGGGCTGGCAGGGTGCCAGCAATTTTTTCGAAAAAAGAACTAAAGCAACGAGCCCTGACGACGATAACTATTACGAAGGTTCTCTGTGCCATCCCCGGGCGAATGCCAAGGCCGGAAGCCGTAGTACCCAAACAACGAGGAATTCGTCATGGCTTTGACTGTAAACACCAACACCACCTCCCTGGGCGTTCAAAAGAACCTGAACCGAGCTTCCGACGCGCTGGCTACCTCGATGAGCCGCCTGTCCTCCGGCCTGAAAATCAACAGCGCCAAAGACGACGCCGCTGGCCTGCAGATCGCTACCAAAATGACCTCGCAGATCCGTGGTCAGACCATGGCGATCAAAAACGCCAACGACGGTATTTCCATCGCCCAGACCGCTGAAGGCGCGATGCAAGAGCAGGCCAACATCCTGCAGCGTATGCGTGAACTGGCCTTGCAGTCGCGAAACGACTCCAACAGCCCTGAGAACCGGGATGCACTGGACGGCGAATTCCAGAAAATGCTGCTGGAAATCGACCGTATCGCCAACAGCACCCAGCTGAACGGCAAGAACCTGCTGGATGGCTCTTCTGGCTCGATGGTCTTCCAGGTTGGTTCCGAAGCCAACGGCAACAACCAGATTACCGTCACCCTGAGCTCTGCCATGAGCACTACTGGTGGCCTGTCTGCGCTGGCTGGTAAGACTATCGTCGGTGCTGACAGCTCCACTGCCGAAACCAACTTCGCTTCCGCCATGTCGGCTATCGACAGTGCCCTGTCGACCATTGGTACCACCCGTGCCGACCTGGGTGCCGCTCAGAACCGTCTGACCAGCACCATCAACAACCTGCAGAACATCAACGAGAACGCTGAAGCTGCTCGTGGCCGTGTACAGGACACCGACTTCGCTGCCGAAACTGCCCAGCTGACCAAGCAGCAGACCCTGCAGCAGGCTTCGACCTCGGTACTGGCTCAGGCCAACCAGCTGCCGTCGGCAGTCCTGAAGCTGCTGGGCTAATCTGCCTGACAGTTGCCAGCGGGGGAGTGCATCCATGGCGCTTCCCCGCTTTTTCATTGTGAGGTGGTTAAGATGGACATGAGCGTCAAGCTGAACCTGTCCTATCAGGCTGCGCGTCAAGTCGAGCAGGTCACCGAAAAGCCGGTTGTACAGCCGACAGGTGTTTCCGGTGATGACAAGAAGGGCAACCCGGCCAACGTGCAGGGCGTTGACGACGTGAAGAGTGCCGTCGCGGAAATCGAGAAGTTTTTGAAAGAAACCCGACGTAACCTGGAATTCTCTACAGATGAAGAATCCGGCAAAATCGTGGTCAAAGTCATTGCCAGCGACAGTGGTGAACTGATTCGTCAGATCCCCTCGGAAGAGGCCCTGCGAATTGCCCATAGCTTGAGTGATGTCAAGAGTGTTCTGTTCGACGCCAAGGTTTGATCGGCTGCGAACATACCAGATGTGAATCATGTTGATCGTGCAGGAGCAGGATCGACGCGTTGATTGAGAGGGACAACAGCATGGCAAGCCCGATTACATCCAGCGTAGGCCTGGGTTCTGGCCTCGACATTGGTGCGATGGTCAAGGCGCTCGTTGGCGCTGATACTGCCGCCAAGCAGGCGCAAATTACCCGGCAGAGTAGCAACAATAGCGCGATGATCTCAGGTGTCGGCTCGCTGCGAAGTGCTTTGACGGCGTTTCAGGACGCCATGAAGAAGCTCAACGACAGCAATGCTCCCTCCTTCAATGCCTACGTCGCCAAGTCGGCGAACGAGTCGGTGGTCAAGGTAACGTCCAGCAACAGCGCAGTTGCCGGTAACTACGACATTGTGGTCAACCAGCTTGCCACCGGCTCCAAGGTGGCCAGTGCGAAACAGTTGGGTGGCGCCACAACGCCGATCACGGCTGGCCAGATGGTCATTAGCCAAGGTACTAGCGGCAAGACGTACAACGTCGATATTGCCAGTGGCGCCACGCTGCAGAGTGTTCGCGACCAGATCAACAAAGAGCTGGGTGCGAGCGGTATCACTGCAAACATCGTCAACGAGGACGGTGGTGCTTCCAGGCTGGTCTTGAGCTCCACTACTACTGGAGCGGATACCGATATTTCCGTTTCCGGCATTCCCGAGCTCGTAATCGATGGTGGCACAAAAATGTCGGGCGATGGGGCGGGCTTCATCAGTGCCAAGGCGCAGGATGCAAAGCTGACCATCGATGGTTTGAGTGTGACCAGCAAGTCCAACAAGGTTGAGGGGGCCATTAGTGGTCTGACACTGGAACTTACGGGCGTAAGTGCCAAGGATGCCGGCGGCAACGCTTCGCCAACGGCGCTGACGCTTACTGCCGACAACGATGGCCTGAAAAAATCGGTTCAGAGTTTTGTCGATGCGTACAATACCCTGCAGAAAGCAATCTCCAGTCTGACCTCGCCGACTTTGAACAGCGACGGCACGGTGCAGTCGCTGGGCCCGCTGACCAATGACCCGACCACTCGTTCGCTGCTTACGGACATGCGTAAGGTGCTGGCCGAGGTGGGGGCTGGCGACAAGCTGACGACCTTGGGTCAGTTGGGTGTCAATACCATGCAGGACGGTACGCTCGAGTTCAACAGCGTCAAGTTCAGCGCGGCTATGGACGACAAGAAGCTGGGTGCCGAAGTGCAGGAGTTGTTCACTGGCACTAATGGCGTTTTCGAGCGCATGAACAAGGCCATCGATCCTTACAATGCCACCGACGGCACCTTGGCCACGCGCAAGGCCAACCTCGACAAGGCGGCCAAGAACCTGTCCGACCAGCAGGCTGCTCTGGATCGCCGCACCGAGTCCCTGACCGAGTCCCTTACCAAGAAATTCGTCGCTCTGGACACCGCCTTGGGCAAGATGAAAGCACAAGCTGACCAGATCACCTCGATCTTCGAGGCGATCAACGCCCAGGCCAAAAAGTCCTGATCGTCTGATCCTGCCAAAAGCCCGGCGGCGTCCTCTGGATGCCCCGGGCTTTTCGCTTTTCCCCTAAAGTTTTTTGACGGGGCGGCGATACACAAGGTACAAGCAACCTTTTTCGCAGCAACGAGGCAGATCCATGAACCCGATGTTGGCCCTTCGGCAATACCAGAAAGTCAACGGTGTGGCCCAGACGTCTGAAGCCAGTCCGCACCGCCTGGTACAGATGCTCATGCAAGGCGGACTCGATCGCATGGCCCAGGCCAAAGGTGCCATGGCGCGCAACGATGTCGCCCAGAAGGGCATTCTGATCGGCAAGGTCATCGACATCATCGGTGGCCTGCGGGAAGGCCTGGACCTGGAAAACCACGCCGACAGCCTGGCCGAGCTGGACAGCCTGTACACTTACATGAGCCGGCGCCTGATCGAGGCCAACGTCAAGAACGACCCGGCCATCATCGACGAAGTAGCGCGCCTGCTGATTACCGTCAAAGAAGGTTGGGACGCAATCGGCGACCAGTCGTCGGCTTCCTGAGCAAGGAGCATGACATGAACGATGTGATCAGCCGTATCGAACAGACCCGTCAGCTGCTGCTGACGGCGCTGGAAAAGCGCGATTGGGATGCCGTGGGTGAGCTGGACCTGGAATGCCGCCTGCGCATCAATGATGTGCTGGGAGAGGCGCAGGGCCAGGAAGCGGATGTTCGCGACAGCCTGGAACAGCTGCTCGACGTTTATCGGCAATTAATCGACGTTGCAAGTGGCGAGCGTCAATCAATAGTCGACGAGATGACGCAAATCCGTCAGGCGAAAAACGCTGCCAAGGTATACCATCTGTTCAGTTGACCACAGATGAACAGAAAGCCGTGCGCCATTAATTTGACTGCACGGGATTTTTTGACTTTACTAGTGGCTGTTTTCGAATTTCAGACGTCCGAACACTGACCATTCAGTCGGAGATGTCGAGCATGCCCTGAGAAGGGCGCCGATATGACTAGGGAAGTTGCTATTGGATGTGGCGTGAAACCAAGATTCTCCTGATCGATGACGACAGCGCCCGCCGCCGCGATCTGGCGGTGGTCCTGAACTTTCTCGGCGAAGATAACCTCCCATGCTCCAGCCAGGATTGGCAGCAGGTCGTAGGGAGCCTGTCTTCGAGTCGCGAAGTGCTCTGCGTGCTGATCGGTACCGTCAATGCCCCAGGCAGTGTCCTCGGGCTGCTTAAGACAGTGGCTGGTTGGGATGAGTTCCTTCCGGTTCTGCTGATTGGTGAAATTTCTTCTGCGGACTACCCGGAAGAGTTGCGCCGTCGGGTCCTGTCCAACCTCGAGATGCCGCCGAGCTACAGCCAGCTGCTCGATTCGCTGCACCGTGCCCAGGTCTACCGCGAGATGTACGACCAGGCCCGTGAGCGCGGTCGTCAGCGCGAGCCCAACCTATTCCGCAGCCTGGTCGGCACCAGCCGCGCCATCCAGCATGTGCGGCAGATGATGCAGCAGGTGGCCGATACCGATGCAAGCGTGCTGATCCTCGGTGAGTCCGGCACTGGCAAGGAAGTGGTGGCGCGCAACCTGCACTACCATTCCAAGCGCCGCGAAGCGCCGTTCGTGCCGGTCAACTGCGGGGCGATCCCGGCCGAGTTGCTGGAAAGCGAGCTGTTCGGCCATGAGAAGGGCGCCTTTACCGGCGCGATCACCAGCCGTGCCGGGCGCTTCGAGCTGGCCAACGGCGGTACCCTGTTCCTCGACGAAATTGGCGACATGCCGCTGCCGATGCAGGTCAAGCTGCTGCGTGTGCTGCAGGAACGCACCTTCGAGCGCGTGGGCAGCAACAAGACCCAGAGCATCGATGTGCGCATCATCGCGGCGACTCACAAGAACCTCGAAACCATGATCGAGGACGGGACCTTCCGCGAAGACCTGTACTACCGCCTCAATGTGTTCCCGATCGAGATGGCACCACTGCGCGAGCGCGTGGAGGACATCCCGTTGCTGATGAACGAGCTGATCTCGCGCATGGAGCACGAGAAGCGCGGTTCGATTCGCTTCAACTCGGCGGCGATCATGTCGCTGTGTCGCCACGGCTGGCCGGGCAACGTCCGCGAGCTGGCCAACCTGGTCGAGCGCATGGCGATCATGCACCCGTACGGCGTGATCGGTGTGTCGGAGCTGCCGAAGAAGTTCCGCTATATCGACGACGAAGACGAGCAGCTGGTCGACAGCCTGCGCAGCGACCTCGAAGAGCGCGTAGCCATCAATGGCCACACCCCGAACTTCAGCAATCATGCGATGTTGCCGCCAGAAGGTCTGGATCTGAAAGACTACCTCGGTAGCCTGGAGCAGGGTCTGATCCAGCAGGCGCTGGACGATGCCAATGGTATCGTTGCGCGCGCGGCTGAACGTTTGCGCATTCGCCGCACCACTTTGGTCGAGAAGATGCGCAAGTACGGCATGAGCCGCCAGGGCGGCGAGGATCAGGCGGAGGACTGATTCCGCTTTTGAGTGTATGCCTTGAGTGTGATGTTGGGGCGTAGATCGAGCGCCGCCCGCGCGGCGCTCGATCTATGCCCCGCCACACCTCCAAAACCGTTCACCCCGAAGCCCCATCCCCGGCACGGCTATTGCTACACCGCTGGCACCACACCGTTTTTATGACGGTCAGCCACGCGAGAGAGCACGATGCCCCAGGCCGCCCACTTTTCCCGAGTCCCTGATCCGCAGGGGCGTACCCCGGTCGAACAGGAGAGTCGACAGGGGCTGGAGCAGGCATTCGCCCTGTTCAATCAGGTATCCACCCAACTCAACCAGTCCTACAGCATGCTCGAGGCCCGCGTCAGCGAGCTCAAGGGCGAGTTGGCGGTGGTCGGTCAGCAGCGCATGGCCGAGCTGAACGAGAAGGAGCGCCTGGCCAACCGCCTGCAGAACCTGCTCGACCTGCTGCCGGGCGGGGTGATTGTTATCGACGACCAGGGCCTGGTGCGTGAAGCCAACCCGGCAGCCTGCGAATTGCTCGGCGAGCCGCTGGTCGGCCAGCTGTGGCGCCAGGTGATCGCCCGCAGCTTCGCCCCGCGCGAGGATGACGGCCATGAAGTCTCGCTGCGTGATGGTCGTCGCCTGTCCATTGCCACGCGTTCGCTGGATGCCGAGCCCGGCCAGCTGGTGCTGCTCAACGACCTGACTGAAACCCGTCGCCTGCAGGATCAGCTGGCCCGGCATGAGCGCCTGTCTTCCCTGGGGCGCATGGTCGCCTCGCTGGCCCATCAGATCCGCACGCCGCTGTCGGCGGCCATGCTCTATGCCAGCCATCTGGCTGACGCTGAGCGCGAGCTTGCGCCAGAAACCCGCCAGCGCTTTGCCGGCAGCCTGAAGGAGCGCCTGCACGAACTGGAGCACCAGGTGCGTGACATGTTGGTGTTTGCCCGTGGCGAGCTGCCGCTGGGTGACCGGCTGACCCCGAAGGGCCTGTTCCAGGCCCTGCAACAAGCGGCCCAACCCCATGTGCAAGGGCATGCGGTGCGCTGGCAGTGCGACAGCCAGCTGGGTGAGTTGCTGTGCAATCGCGACACCCTGGTCGGTGCCTTGCTCAACCTGGTCGAGAACGCCTTGCAGGCCAGTGACAGCCCGGCGCGGCTCAAGGTGCACCTGTTTCGTCGTGAGCACACCCTGCACTTGAACATCAGCGATGCCGGCAGTGGTATCGATGCGCAGTTGCTGGGGCGCCTGGGCGAACCCTTCCTGACTACCAAGGCTACTGGGACCGGGTTGGGGCTGGCGGTGGTCAAGGCTGTGGTGCGTGCGCATCAGGGCAAGCTACAGCTGCGCTCGAAAGTCGGGCGTGGCACATGTGTAAAGGTTGAGCTGCCGTTGATCGACGGGCAGGCAACGGAGGTCGTGTGATGGCAATCAAGGTGCTGCTGGTCGAGGATGACCGCGTTTTGCGCCAGGCGCTGGGCGATACCCTGGAGATCGGCGGTTTTGCCTTCGATGCGGTCGGCAGTGCCGAGGAGGCGCTGGAGGCGGTGGCGGGCGAGGCTTACAGCCTGGTGGTCAGCGACGTGAACATGCCGGGCATGGACGGGCATCAGTTGCTGGCGCAGCTGCGGCGCCATCATCCACAGTTGCCGGTGTTGCTGATGACCGCCCACGCGGCCGTCGAGCGCGCCGTGGAAGCCATGCGCCAAGGCGCTGCGGATTACCTGGTCAAGCCGTTCGAGCCCAAGGCGTTGCTGAGCCTGGTCGAGCGTCACGCTACCGGGCGCCTGGCGGCAGCCGACAACGAAGGGCCGGTGGCGTGCGAGGTCGCAAGTCGACACCTGCTGGAGCTGGCTGCGCGCGTGGCCCGCAGCGACTCGACCGTGCTCATTTCCGGTGAGTCGGGGACTGGCAAGGAGGTGCTGGCGCGCTACATCCATCAGCAGTCGCCGCGGGCGGCGCAGCCATTCGTTGCGATCAACTGCGCGGCAATTCCGGACAACATGCTCGAGGCCACACTGTTCGGCCACGAGAAAGGCGCCTTCACCGGCGCCATCGCAGCCCAGGCTGGCAAGTTCGAGCAGGCCGAGGGCGGCACCTTGCTGCTCGATGAGATCTCCGAGATGCCCCTTGGCCTGCAGGCCAAATTGTTGCGCGTGTTGCAGGAGCGCGAGGTGGAACGGGTCGGTGGGCGCAAGCCGATCGCCCTGGACATCCGCGTGCTGGCCACCAGCAACCGTGACATGGCGGGTGAAGTGGCGGCGGGGCGCTTCCGCGAAGACTTGTATTACCGCCTTTCGGTGTTTCCGCTGACCTGGCAACCGCTGCGCGAGCGCCCTGGCGATATCCTGCCGCTGGCCGAGCGCTTGCTGGCGCGCCACGTGACCAAGATGAAGCATGCGCCGGTGCGGCTGTCTGCCGAAGCGCGCGCCTGCCTGCAGGCGCACGCCTGGCCGGGCAACGTGCGCGAGCTGGACAACGCCTTGCAGCGGGCGTTGATCCTGCAGCAGGGCGGGGTGATCGAAGCGGCGGATTTCTGTCTGGCAGGCGCCATTCCATTGTCAGGTGGAACGGTGGCCACTACATCGCCATTATCTGCGGACGAGGCAGTCGACTCGGGTGGCTTGGGCGACGACATGCGTCGCCATGAATTCCAGATGATCATCGACACCCTGCGCGCCGAACGTGGCCGCCGCAAGGAAGCGGCCGAAAAACTGGGCATCAGTCCGCGTACCTTGCGCTACAAGCTGGCGCAGATGCGTGATGCCGGGCTCGATGTGGAAGCCAGTCTGTTCGGCTGAAGACAGTCATTTATATGTTTGCGGTGCGGGCTGGCACATGAGTTGCTAGTTCAGGGCTATCCGCCGCATGAGTGTCAAAAAAATGCGGCCGCCGGAGAGAGAAGGTCATGAGCCAAGGTGTTGAATTCAATCGTCTGATGTTGGACATGCGGGCCATGCAGGCCGATGCCATGTCGTTGCCCAAAGCCACCGCTGCCCCCGAGCTGGCGCCTGGCCAAAGCACCTTTGCCGACATGCTCGGCCAGGCCATCGGCAAGGTCAGCGAGACCCAGCAGGCCTCAACCCAGCTCGCCAATGCCTTCGAGATCGGCAAGAGCGGTGTCGACTTGACTGACGTGATGATCGCCTCGCAGAAAGCCAGCGTGTCCATGCAGGCGTTGACTCAGGTACGCAACAAGCTGGTCCAGGCGTACCAGGACATCATGCAGATGCCGGTTTGAGGACGGAAGTAAGTCATGGCTGAAGCAGTCGTCGATAACGCCCCCGCCAAGAGCGGTGCGCCAGGTTCCAAGCCAGCGCGGTTCAACATGGCGTTTCTGGAAAACATCTCGCAGATGCCCATGCTGCGTCAGGTCGGCCTGCTGGTCGGGTTGGCGGCGAGCGTGGCGATCGGCTTCGCCGTGGTGCTGTGGTCGCAGCAGCCGGATTACCGGCCGCTGTACGGCAGCCTGGCCGGCATGGACACCAAGCAGGTCATGGACACTCTGGCCTCCGCAGACATTCCCTATCACGTCGAGCCCAACTCCGGTGCTCTGCTGGTCAAGGCCGACGACCTCTCCCGTGCGCGCCTGAAACTGGCGGCGGCCGGCGTGGCGCCGAGCGATGGCAATGTCGGCTTCGAGCTGCTCGACAAAGAGCAGGGGCTGGGCACCAGCCAGTTCATGGAAGCCACCCGTTATCGCCGCAGCCTGGAAGGTGAGCTGGCGCGTACCGTTTCCAGCCTGAACAACGTCAAGGCCGCTCGCGTGCACCTGGCGATCCCGAAAAGCTCGGTGTTCGTGCGTGACGAGCGCAAGCCAAGCGCTTCGGTACTGGTCGAGCTGTATCCGGGCCGTTCGCTGGAAGCCGGTCAGGTCATGGCCATCGTCAATCTGGTCGCCACCAGTGTGCCCGAGCTGGACAAGTCGCAGGTCACCGTGGTCGACCAGCGTGGCAACCTGCTCTCCGAGCAGCTGCAGGACACCGCGCTGACCATGGCCGGCAAGCAGTTCGACTACAGCCGCCGCATGGAAGGCATGCTGACCCAGCGTGTGCACAACATCCTGCAGCCGGTGCTGGGCAATGACCGCTACAAGGCAGAAGTGTCCGCTGACCTGGACTTCAGTGCGGTCGAGTCGACCTCCGAGCAGTTCAACCCGGACCAGCCGGCGCTGCGCAGCGAGCAAGCGGTCAACGAACAGCGTGCCAGCAGCCAGGGCCCGCAGGGCGTGCCGGGCGCGCTGAGCAACCAGCCGCCAGGCCCGGCCTCGGCGCCGCAAACCACCGGTGGCGCTGCGGCGCCGGCCGGTGCCATCCAGCCGGGTCAGCCACTGGTGGATGCCAATGGCCAGCAGATCATGGACCCGGCTACCGGCCAGCCGATGCTGGCGCCGTACCCGTCGGACAAGCGTGAGCAGACCACAAAGAACTTCGAGCTGGACCGCTCCATCAGCCACACCCGCCAGCAGCAAGGTCGCCTGACCCGCCTGTCGGTGGCGGTGGTGGTCGACGACCAGGTCAAGGTCGATGCCAGTGGTGAAACCACCCGTGCCCCATGGGGCGCCGAAGACCTGGCGCGCTTCACGCGCCTGGTGCAGGACGCGGTGGGCTTCGATGCCAGCCGTGGCGACAGCGTGACCGTGATCAACGTGCCGTTCGCCGCCGACCGTGGCGAAGAGATCGCCGATATCGCGTTCTACCAGCAACCGTGGTTCTGGGACATCGTCAAGCAGGTGCTGGGCGTGCTGTTCATCCTGGTGCTGGTGTTCGGTGTGCTGCGTCCGGTCCTCAACAACATCACTGGTGGCGGCAAGCAGGCTGCTGCGGACAGCGACATGGAACTGGGCGGGATGATCGGTCTGGATGGCGAACTGGCCAACGACCGTGTCAGCCTCGGTGGCCCGTCAAGCATTCTGTTGCCGAGCCCGACCGAGGGTTACGAAGCACAGCTCAACGCAATCAAAGGCCTGGTGGCCGAAGACCCGGGCCGCGTAGCCCAGGTCGTCAAAGAGTGGATCAACGCCGATGAGTGACAATCGAGCCATTACCGCCAAGCTGAGCCGTGTCGACAAGGCCGCGATCCTGCTGCTGTCGCTCGGTGAGACCGATGCTGCACAGGTGCTGCGGCACATGGGCCCGAAGGAAGTGCAGCGGGTCGGTGTGGCGATGGCGCAGATGGGCACCGTGCATCGTGATCAGGTCGAGCAGGTGATGAGCGAGTTCGTCGAGATCGTCGGCGACCAGACCAGTCTGGGCGTCGGCTCTGACGCTTACATCCGCAAGATGCTCAACCAGGCCCTGGGCGAGGACAAGGCCAACGGCCTGGTCGATCGCATCCTGCTGGGTGGCAATACCAGCGGCCTGGACAGCCTCAAATGGATGGAACCGCGTGCCGTGGCCGATGTGATCCGCTACGAGCACCCGCAGATCCAGGCCATCGTGGTCGCCTACCTCGACCCCGACCAGGCCGGTGAAGTGCTGAGCAACTTCGACCACAAGGTGCGCCTGGACATCGTCCTGCGCGTGTCGTCGCTCAATACCGTGCAACCGGCGGCGCTCAAGGAGCTGAACCAGATCCTCGAGAAGCAGTTCTCGGGCAACTCCAATGCGGCGCGCACCACCCTGGGCGGTATTAAGCGCGCTGCCGACATCATGAACTTCCTCGACAGCTCGGTGGAAGGCGCACTGATGGACGCGATCCGCGAGATCGACAGCGACCTGTCGGAGCAGATCGAAGACCTGATGTTCGTCTTCAACAACCTGGCCGATGTCGACGACCGCGGCATCCAGGCGCTGCTGCGCGAAGTGTCGTCCGACGTGCTGGTGGTGTCGCTCAAGGGTGCCGACGAGCGGGTCAAGGACAAGATTTTCAAGAACATGTCCAAGCGTGCTTCCGAGCTGCTGCGCGACGACCTCGAGGCCAAGGGCCCGGTGCGCGTCAGCGACGTGGAAACGGCGCAGAAAGAGATCCTCACCATCGCCCGACGCATGGCCGAGGCCGGCGAGATCGTGCTCGGCGGCAAGGGTGCCGAGGAAATGATCTGATCTTGCAGGCAGCATAAATCCCTGTAGGAGCGGGCTTGTCCCGCGAAGCAGGCGCCGCGGTGAGTGGCACCGGCTTCGCCGGTGTTCGCGGGGCAAGCCCGCTCCTACAGAGGCAGTTGATGAGTAGCTGAAGACATGCCCACCAAAGAATCCCACCCCAGCGACCTGATTCGTGCCCGCGACCTCGAGGGCGTCGATGTCTGGGCGCTGCCCAGCTTCGACCCGGAGCCTGAGCCGGAACCCGAGCCAGAGCCGGAAGTCGTCGAAGAAGTCGAGGAAGTGCCGCTGGAAGAAGTCCAGCCGCTGACCCTCGAAGAGCTCGAAGCGATCCGCCAGGAGGCCTACAACGAAGGCTTCGCCACCGGCGAGCGTGAGGGCTTTCACAGCACGCAACTGAAGGTGCGTCAGGAGGCCGAGGAGGCGCTTGCCGCCAAGCTGGCCAGCCTGGAGCAGCTGATGGGTCATTTGCTGGAGCCGATTGCCGAGCAGGACACGCAGATCGAACGCAGTATGGTGCATCTGGTCGCCCATATGGCGCGCCAGGTCATCGGCCGGGAACTGCGCAGCGACTCCAGCCAGATCACCCAGGTGCTGCGCGAGGCGCTGAAGTTGCTGCCGATGGGCGCCGACAACATCCGTATCCATCTCAATCCGCAGGATTTCGAGCTGGCCAAGGCCCTGCGCGAACGTCATGAGGAGCGCTGGAAGCTGCTCGAAGACGAAGCCCTGCTGCCGGGCGGCTGCCGCATCGAGACCCTGCACAGTCGCATCGACGCGACCATGGAAACCCGCGTCGAGAAGGCCGTGGCGCAATTGTTCGATCAGCTGCATGACCAGGCCCTGCACCCGGCGGCTGCGGACCTGTCGGTCGAACTGGACGCTAGCGATGCGCCTTGACCGCACCAGCTTCGGCAAGCGCCTGGGCGGCTACGCCGAGGCGATCGAGTTGCCGGTGCAGCCGGTGGTCGAAGGCCGCCTGTTGCGCATGGTCGGCCTCACCCTCGAAGCCGAAGGTTTGCGCGCCGCGGTAGGCGGGCGTTGCCTGGTGATCAACGACGACAGCTACCACCCGGTGCAGGTCGAAGCGGAGGTGATGGGCTTTGCCGGCAACAAAGTATTCCTGATGCCGGTGGGCAGTATTGCCGGCATCGCGCCAGGTGCGCGGGTGGTGCCGCTGGACGACAGTGGTCGCCTGCCCATGGGCATGAGCATGCTCGGCCGGGTGCTCGACGGTGCCGGGCGCGCGCTCGACGGCAAGGGCGGCATGCGTGCCGAGGACTGGGTGCCGATGGACGGCCCGATCATCAACCCGCTCAACCGTGACCCGATCAGCGCGCCGCTGGACGTGGGCATTCGCAGCATCAACGGCCTGCTCACCGTCGGTCGCGGCCAGCGCCTGGGGCTTTTTGCCGGTACCGGCGTGGGTAAATCGGTGTTGCTGGGCATGATGACCCGCTTCACCGAGGCGGACATCATCGTGGTTGGCCTGATCGGCGAGCGGGGCCGCGAAGTCAAGGAGTTCATCGAGCACATCCTCGGCGAAGAGGGGCTCAAGCGCTCGGTGGTGGTGGCATCGCCTGCGGATGATGCGCCACTGATGCGCTTGCGCGCAGCCATGTACTGCACGCGCATTGCCGAGTACTTCCGCGACAAGGGCAAGAACGTCCTGCTGCTGATGGACTCCCTGACCCGTTTCGCCCAGGCCCAGCGCGAAATTGCCTTGGCCATCGGCGAGCCGCCGGCTACGCGTGGCTACCCGCCGTCGGTGTTCGCCAAACTGCCCAAGCTGGTGGAGCGCGCCGGTAACGGCGAGCCCGGCGGTGGTTCGATCACCGCGTTCTACACCGTGTTGTCCGAAGGGGACGACCAGCAGGACCCGATCGCCGACTCGGCGCGGGGCGTGCTCGACGGCCACTTCGTGCTCTCACGGCGGTTGGCCGAGGAAGGTCATTATCCGGCCATCGACATCGAGGCCTCGATCAGCCGGGTCATGCCGCAGGTGGTGGATGCCGACCACTTGCGCCAGGCACAGAAATTCAAGCAACTGTGGTCGCGCCTGTCCCAGAGCCGCGACCTCATCAGCGTGGGCGCCTATGTCGCCGGCGGCGATCCGGAAACCGACCTGGCCATTGCCTTGCAGCCCAGGCTGGTGGACTTCCTGCGCCAGGGCCTGGATGAGAATGTCGGCATGGGCCAGAGCCGCGACCAGCTGGGGGCGATCTTCACGCCTCCGGCCAAGGGCTGATAAGCCATGAGCCTGCCCGGTCGCGCTGCGCGCCTGGCCCCTGTGGTCAACATGGCCGAAGAGGCGGAGCGCAAGGCTGCCCAGCGCGTGGGGCACTTCCAGCAGCAGGTGGTTCAGGCCCAGGCCAAGCTGACCGAGCTGGAATCGTTCCGCGAAGGGTACCAGGCGCAGTGGATCAATCGTGGCGGGCAAGGGGTGAATGGCAGCTGGCTGCTCAATTACCAGCGCTTCCTGGCCCAGCTGGAAACGGCCATGACCCAGCAGCGGCAAAGCCTGGCCTGGCATGAGAACAACCTGAAGAATGCCCGCGGTACCTGGCAGCAGGCCTACGCCAGGGTGGAAGGGTTGCGCAAGCTGGTGCAGCGCTACATGGACGAGGCACGGCGGGCCGAAGACAAGCGCGAGCAGCGTTTGCTGGACGAGCTGTCGCAACGCTTGCCAAGGCAAGGTCATGTGTAACCTGTAATGGGCTCTTCGCAGGGCAAGCCCGCTCCCACAAAGGTGACATAAGGCCCGACGGCTGTAGAGATCCTGTAGGAGCGGGCTTGCCCCGCGAAGAGGCCGGCACAGGCTACCTTGCCACTCCTGCATCGGGCTGCTAAACCTTGAAGAGTTGCATTCGCCATCATCGAAGGAATCGCTAGCATGGCAGTCGAGACAGATTTTTCGCAGGACGGGAAAAAGCTCACGATCAAGGTCAAGGGGCGTTTCGATTTCGGCAAGCATCAGGAATTCCGTGATGCCTACGAGCGCCAGCCTAAAAGGCCCGATTCGGTGGTAGTCGACTTGAAGGACGCCACCTATCTGGACAGCTCTGCGCTGGGCATGCTGCTGTTGCTGCGTGATCATGCCGGGGGTGACGACTCGGACGTGCGCGTGGTGCATGCCAGCTCCGACGTGCGCAAGATCCTGGCCATTTCCAATTTCGAAAAACTCTTCGATATCAGTTGAGCGCCCAGATGCCGGCCGAACAGGCGTTGACCGTGCTGGTGGCTGAGGACGGGGCGGTCGACCGCCTGCTGCTGGCGCAGATCGTCCGTCGCCAGGGTCACCATGTGTACACCGCGGAAAACGGCGAGCAAGCCGTGGCGCTGTTCGCCGAGAAGCGCCCGCAGTTGGTGTTGCTCGACGCCTTGATGCCGGTGATGGATGGTTTCGAGGCGGCGCGGCAGATCAAGGCGCTGGCCGGCGAGGCGCTGGTGCCGATCATCTTCCTGACCTCGCTGAACGAGGAGGATGCCCTGGTGCGTTGCCTGGAGGCCGGGGGCGACGACTTCATGGCTAAACCCTACAGTGCGGTGATCCTCGGTGCCAAGATCCGCGCCATGGACCGCCTGCGCCGCTTGCAGGCGACCGTGCTCGAGCAGCGTGACCAGATCACCCGCCACCATCACCACTTGCTCAACGAGCAGCGGGTGGCCAAGGCGGTGTTCGACAAGGTCGCTCACTCCGGTTGCATCACGGCGCCGAATATCCGTTACCTGCAGTCACCCTATGCGCTGTTCAATGGCGACTTGCTGCTGGCCGCGTTCACCCCGGCCGGTGACATGCACGTGCTGCTGGGGGACTTCACCGGCCATGGCCTGCCGGCCGCAGTCGGCGCGATGCCGCTGGCGGAAGTGTTCTACGGCATGACCGCGAAAGGCTACGGCCTGGCGCAGATGCTTCGCGAGATGAATGCCAAGCTCAAGCGCATCCTGCCGGTGGACATGTTCTGTTGCGCGCTGCTGCTCAACCTGAGTGTGCAGCGCGGTGCGGTGGAGGTGTGGAATGGCGGCATGCCGGATGGCTACCGGCTGTCGGCCGACTGCGAAGTGCTCGGCTGCCTGGGGTCGCGTCATCTGCCGCTGGGCATCCTGGCGCCGGAGCGCTTCGATGACAGCACCGAAGTGCTGCCATTGGCGGCGGGAGAGCGGCTGTTGCTGCTGTCCGATGGCGTGGTCGATACTGCGGACGAGCAGGAGCGCCTGTTCGGTGTCGAGCGCTTGCGCGAGGTGCTGGCCGCCAATCGTGATCCGGCGCAGTTGTTCGATGAAGTGATGCAGGCCCTGGAACGTTTCGGCGGGCGGCCCCGGGATGACATCAGCCTGTGTGACATTCGCATGTTCAGTGGCGAAGACCGGATGCCTGCGCCGACTCTGTATTCCGACAGCGGGCGCTCCAGCCCGCTGGACTGGGTGCTGGGGTTCGAATTGCGTGGTGAAAGCCTCAAGCGATTCAATCCGGTGCCTTACCTGGTGCAGTTGTTGCAGGAAATACATGGCCTGCGGCCGCGCACCGGCGCCTTGCACAGTGTGCTCAGCGAGTTGTATTCCAATGCCCTGGAGCATGGTGTGCTGGGCCTGGACTCACGGCTCAAACGTGATGTGCAGGGTTTTGCCGACTACTATCAGGAGCGGGCCCGGCGCCTGGTGGTGTTGGCTGAAGGCTTCGTGCGCATCGACCTGAAGGTGGAACCCTTAGGGGCGGGTGGGCGTCTCACTGTCGAGGTCCGCGACAGTGGTGCGGGGTTCGACGTGCAGCGTGTGTTGTCGCGTCCGCCCCAGGAGCAGGAATTGAGCGGACGTGGGCTGAATCTGGTGCGGCGGCTTGGCAGCCATGCCGAGTGGCGCGAGGGCGGCTGCTGTGCTCGCGTTCAGTTCGATTGGTGATGCGTCTGGAGGGCCGCAGAGCGGCTCAGGCATAATCCGGCTTGATCAAGGAGTGAACAAGTGACTGACATGCATATCGATCACAAGGTACTCAGCGAGCTGCAGGACGTCATGGAAGATGGCTACCTGCAGCTGCTGGAAACCTTTCTGGAAGACTCCGAGCGGCGCTTGAGCCAGCTGCATGGGGCAAAGAGCGCCGATGAGCTTGGCATGGCCGCGCACAGCTTCAAGGGCAGCAGCAGCAACATGGGGGCTGTCGGCCTTGCCCGGTTGTGCCAGCAGCTTGAAGAGCGCGTGAAGGTGCGGCCGCTGTATGGCATCGAAGACCTGATCAACCGGATCGATCAAGAATACCTGGAGGTGCAGTGCTTCTATCGCGGCGAGCGCAAGCGCGTTTTGGCGAACTGATGGCAAGTTGGCGCGAGTTTTGCCTCTCCATGGCCAGATGATATTCCAGTTTCTGGCGCGGAGACCGCTCAATGCCTGTCGCACCCAACCCTTTGTTGCAAGCCAACACCCTGAGCAAGCCTTCGAGTGCGGGCTCATCGCGGCTGGACAAGCCGCTGCAGGCGGCGGGCGGACTGGGCGGCGGCTTCGATCAGGTCATGGCTGGGCAGGCGCGTGACAATACGCCCGCTCGCAATGACAAGGTTGCTCAGCCCAGCCCTAAGGACAAGCCCGACGTTGCCCAGGGCGGCAAGAAGCAGGCCGCCGACAAACCGGCGGTTGCCGATGACGGCAACAAATTGCCAGCAGACGATGCGTCGCAGTCCAGCGATGCTGCAGCCACCAGCGACTCAGGCTCGCTCGATGCCAATCTGGTGGCGGGTCAGGTGACCGATGCGCAGCCCGGTGCGCAGTTGCTGCAGGCCCAGGCCGAGGCAGTGGCGCCCGTGTTGCAGGCGGCTATCCAGCAACCTCCGGCGGCAGCGGTTGCCGAGCCATTGACGGAGCAGCCCGAGGGCGAGGCTTTCGATCCGGATGCCGACCCCTTGGCCAACCTGCCAACGTTGCGCCTGGCCCTGGAGCAGAACGCCCAGGCCAAAGGCACGACGTCGGCGCACGCTGCCGATCCTGGCAAAACCCAGTCCGATGATGGGCAGGCGGCCGTCAATCCGTTGGCGACCCTGATCGAGAAGGTCGAGGGCGAGGCAGGAAAGTCCGAGACCGGCGACAAGGCCTTCGGCGCCTTGCTTGAAGACGGGCTCAAGGACACCAAGAGCGCCAGCAGCGATACCCGTGTCGACGACTTCGCCAACCGCCTGGCCAGCCTGACCCAGGCCGTTACCGCCAAGACCGCCAATGCCGTGCCGGTCAGCGCCAACCCCCTCCATCAGCCCTTGCAGATGAACCAGGGCGCCTGGGCCGAGGGCTTGGTCAACCGGGTCATGTACCTGTCCAGCCAGAACCTGAAGTCGGCGGATATCCAGCTGGAGCCGGCTGAGCTCGGGCGCCTTGATATCCGCGTCAATGTCGCGACTGACCAGTCCACCCAGATCACCTTCGTCAGTGGCCATGCGGGTGTACGTGATGCGCTGGACAGCCAGGTCTATCGCCTGCGCGAGCTGTTTGCCCAGCAGGGGCTGGCGCAGCCGGACGTCAACGTCGCTGACCAGTCGCGCCAGCAACAGCAGCAGGCGCAGCAGGACGCCTCGCAGTTGTCCGGGGTGGCCGCGCGCCGGGCGCAGGGCGGTGAGGGCGAGCAGGGTGGGCTGGGCGACGTCTCCCGGGCTGTCGAGCAGCAGGTGGTCATTGGCGACAGTGCCGTCGATTATTACGCCTGATGGGGCTGCCTTGGGTTTTGCAGTGTCTGTGGGATCGAGCGCCGCCCGCGCGGCGCATCGCGAGCTGCGCTCGCTCCTACGTTTATTTCGGGCCAATGCCTGCAGTGGGATTTGCGCGCGGACGCCTTGGCGCATGGCGCGATATTGCGTCGTACCAACGGTGCGGTCGCGCGCGCCTGTCACAGGCGTAACTGGCCAAAAACAAACGTAGGAGCGAGCGCAGCTCGCGATGCGCCGCGCGGGCGGCGCTCGATCTCACAGGCGATAAACCTCTCAAGACAAACATGGCATAACACTTGCTCAAGCCACGTCATCCTCCTTTGAAACCCCGATGGACGACGGATTATTGGCATGGCGAAGAGCGACGCAGTGAAAGACCCCGCCGCAAAAGGCAAACTCAAGCTGATCCTGCTGCTGGTGCTGGCCCTGCTGCTGGCAGTCGGCCTGTCGGTGGGTGCCACCTGGTTCATCATGCACAAGAGTGAACCGGCACCGGCCTCTGAAGCGGCCACCACCAACGTCAAGGCCCCTGCGATCTATGTGCCGCTGGCGCCCGCCTTCGTGGTCAACTTCAACCAGAACGGCCGCCAGCGCTACATGCAGCTGAGCATCACCCTGCAAGGCCGCAGTCAGGCCGACCTGGACGCACTCTCGGTGCACATGCCAGTGATCCGCAACAACCTGGTGATGATGTTCTCAGGGCAGGGCTTCGACACCCTGGCGGCCAGTTCGGTGGGCCAGGAGATGCTGCGTCAGAAAGCCACCGCGGTGGTCCAGGAAGTGGCGCAGAAGGAAGTCGGCAAGCCGGTGGTCGACCAGCTGCTGTTCACCAATTTCGTATTGCAGTAGGAGTCCGCAATGGCCGTACAGGACCTGCTGTCCCAGGATGAAATCGATGCCCTGTTGCATGGCGTCGACGATGGTCTGGTGCAGACCGAGAGCGTTGCCGAGCCTGGCAGCATCAAAAGCTACGACCTGACCAGCCAGGATCGGATCGTGCGGGGTCGCATGCCGACCCTGGAAATGATCAACGAGCGTTTCGCCCGTTACACCCGCATCAGCATGTTCAACCTGCTGCGCCGCTCTGCGGATGTGGCGGTAGGCGGCGTGCAGGTAATGAAGTTCGGCGAGTACGTGCATTCGCTGTATGTGCCGACCAGCCTCAACCTGGTCAAGATCAAGCCACTGCGTGGCACCGCGCTGTTCATTCTCGACGCCAAGCTGGTGTTCAAGCTGGTGGACAACTTCTTTGGCGGTGACGGCCGTCACGCCAAGATCGAGGGCCGCGAATTCACCCCCACCGAGCTGCGCGTGGTGCGCATGGTGCTGGACCAGTGCTTCGTCGACCTCAAGGAAGCCTGGCAGGCGATCATGCCGGTCAACTTCGAATACATGAACTCCGAGGTCAACCCGGCCATGGCCAACATCGTTGGCCCGAGCGAGGCGGTGGTGGTGTCGACCTTCCACATCGAACTGGACGGCGGTGGCGGCGACCTGCATGTGACCATGCCGTATTCGATGATCGAGCCAGTGCGGGAAATGCTCGATGCCGGCTTCCAGTCCGACCTCGACGACCAGGACGAGCGCTGGGTCAAGGCCCTGCGCGAGGACGTGCTGGACGTCTCCGTGCCGTTGACCGCCACGGTGGCCCGCCGCCAGCTGAAGCTGCGCGACATCCTGCACATGCAGGCCGGCGACGTGATCCCGGTGGAGCTGCCCGAGCACCTGGTGCTGCGCGCCAATGGCGTGCCGTCGTTCAAGGCGCGCCTGGGCTCGCACAAGGGCAACCTGGCCCTGCAGATCATCGACCCGATCGAGCGCCGCTGAACGCGTGCCGGTCGCTCTTAACGAATTGAATGCCTGTCGAGGACATCATGGCTAACGAAAACGAGATCACTTCCCCGGAAGACCAGGCTTTGGCCGATGAATGGGCTGCGGCCCTGGAAGAAACCGGTGATGCCGGCCAGTCCGATATCGATGCCCTTCTCGCCGGTGACAGCGGCAAGCCCGGTGCCGGTCGCCTGCCGATGGAAGAGTTCGCCAGCTCGCCGCGACCGAACGAAAATGTCAGCCTCGAAGGCCCGAACCTGGATGTGATCCTGGACATTCCGGTGAGCATTTCCATGGAAGTGGGCAGTACCGAAATCAACATCCGCAACCTGCTGCAGCTCAACCAGGGTTCGGTGATCGAACTCGATCGCCTGGCCGGTGAGCCGCTCGACGTGCTGGTCAATGGCACGCTGATCGCCCATGGCGAAGTGGTCGTGGTCAACGAGAAGTTCGGCATCCGCCTGACCGACGTGATCAGTCCCAGCGAACGTATCAAGAAGCTGCGCTGAGTGAAGGGTTCGATGCGGGCCGTGATGGCCTTGGCCACGTTGTTGGTCAGCGACCTGGCCATCGCTGCCGCCACGCCTGCAGCCAGCCCGGCTGCGGCGCCGGCCGCTGCGCCTGGCAGCCTGGGCGGGCAGCTGGCGCAGATGGTGTTCGGCCTGTTGCTGGTGGTGGGGCTGATCTTCTTTCTGGCCTGGGCGCTACGCCGCATGCAGGGCGCCACGCCCAAGGGCGGGCAGGTGATCGAGATCGTCGGCAGCCGCGCCATCGGCCCGCGTGACCGGCTGCTGCTGGTGCAGGTGGGCAAGGAGCAGATCCTCATCGGCCATACCCCGGGCAGCATCGAGGCCTTGCATGTGCTGGCCGAGCCCGTCGAAGTGCCCGCCAGCGCCCGCCAGGCAACGCCGGAATTTGCCCAGCGGCTGATGGAGCTGATGGGCAAGGATCAGAAGGACAAGAAGTGATGAGCAGCGCGCTGCGCATTGTAGTGACCCTGGCGCTGCTGCTGGCCGCGCCACTGGCTTTGGCCGCCGACCCGCTGTCGATCCCGGCCATTACCCTGTCCAACACCGCGGACGGGCAGCAGGAGTATTCGGTCAGCCTGCAGATCTTGCTGATCATGACGGCGCTGAGCTTCATTCCGGCGTTCGTCATCCTGATGACCAGCTTCACCCGCATCATCATCGTGTTCTCGATCCTGCGTCAGGCCCTGGGCCTGCAGCAGACGCCCTCGAACCAGGTGCTGACCGGCATGGCGCTGTTCCTGACCATGTTCATCATGGCGCCGGTGTTCGACCGGGTGAACCAGGATGCCCTGCAGCCGTACCTGAGCGAGAAGATGACGGCCCAGCAAGCCATCGACAAGGCCCAGGGCCCGCTCAAGGACTTCATGCTGGCACAGACCCGGCAGAGCGATCTCGATCTGTTCATGCGCCTGTCCAAGCGCACCGACATCGCCGGCCCTGACCAGGTGCCGCTGACGATCCTGGTGCCGGCGTTCGTTACCTCGGAGTTGAAAACCGCGTTCCAGATCGGCTTCATGATCTTCATCCCGTTCCTGATCATCGACATGGTGGTGGCCAGTGTACTGATGGCCATGGGTATGATGATGCTGTCGCCGCTGATCATCTCGCTGCCATTCAAGATCATGCTGTTCGTCCTGGTCGATGGCTGGGCGCTGATCATGGGCACCTTGGCCGGCAGTTTCGGCGGCGTCTGACGCCGCCAAGGAGAGCCCTGCATGACACCTGAAGTAGCAGTCGACCTGTTCCGTGACGCGCTGTGGCTGACCACCCTGATGGTTGCCATCCTGGTAGTGCCGAGCCTGTTGGTCGGTCTGGTCGTGGCGATGTTCCAGGCGGCCACGCAGATCAACGAACAGACCTTGAGCTTCTTGCCGCGCCTGCTGGTGATGCTGATCACGCTGATCGTCGCCGGGCCCTGGCTGGTGCAGAAGTTCATGGAGTACATCACCGGCCTGTACACCAGCATCCCGCAGCTGATCGGTTGAGCCTGCCATGCTGGAGCTGACCGACGCGCAGATCGGCACCTGGGTTGCCACCTTCATCCTGCCGCTGTTCCGGGTGACTGCGGTGTTGATGACCATGCCGATCTTCGGTACGCGCATGCTGCCGGCGCGCATCCGCCTGTATGTGGCAGTGGCTATCACGGTGGTCATCGTGCCCGCGCTACCGCCGCTTCCTGAATTCGATCCGCTGAGCCTGCGTGGCCTATTGCTGTGTGGCGAACAGGTCATTGTCGGCGCGTTGTTTGGTTTCTCGCTGCAGTTGCTGTTCCAGGCGTTCTCCGTTGCCGGACAGATCGTTGCTGTGCAGATGGGCATGGCGTTCGCCTCGATGGTGGATCCGGCCAACGGTGTCAACGTGACCGTCATCAGCCAGTTCATGACCATGCTGGTGAGTGTGCTGTTCTTGCTGATGAACGGTCATTTGGTGGTGTTCGAGGTGCTGACCGAGAGCTTCACTACCTTGCCAGTGGGCCATGCCCTGGTGGTCAACCACTTCTGGGAGATGGCTGGGCGCCTGAGCTGGGTGTTCGGTGCCGGCCTGCTGTTGATTCTGCCGGCGATCGCTTCCCTGCTGGTGGTAAACATCGCATTTGGCGTCATGACCCGTGCTGCGCCACAGTTGAACATCTTTTCCATCGGCTTCCCGCTGACGTTGGTGCTGGGGATGGCCATCTTCTGGGTAGGTCTCGCCGATATTCTTTCCCACTACCAGGCGTTGGCCAGCGAAGCACTGCAGTGGCTGCGTGAATTGGCAAGGGCGCGCTGAGCATGGCTGAAAGCGAGAGTGGTCAGGACAAGACTGAAGAGCCCACCGACAAGCGCAAGCGTGACGCGCGGGAAAAAGGTGAAATCGCCCGTTCCAAAGAGCTGAACACGGTGAGCTTGACCCTTGCCGGTGCCGGGGCACTGCTGGCGTTCGGCGGCAACCTCGCGGAAACGTTGATGACGCTGATGCGGATGAACTTTTCCCTCCCCCGCGAGGTGCTCACCGATGAGCGTTCGATGGGCTTGTTCCTGTTGGCGTCGGGCAAGATGGCCATCTGGGCGGTGCAGCCGATTCTCATGCTGCTGTTCGTGATTGCGTTCGTGTCGCCCATCGTTCTCGGCGGGTTCATCTTTTCCGGGAGCCTGTTGCAGCCAAAGTTCAGCCGGATGAACCCGTTGTCGGGCATCAAGCGCATGTTCTCGCTGAACTCGCTGACTGAGCTGCTCAAGGCGATGGCCAAGTTCTTCGTGATCCTGATCGTGGCGCTGGTGGTGTTGAGCAATGATCGCCAGGCACTGCTGGCAATCGCCAACGAGCCGCTGGAGCAGGCGATCATCCACAGCGTCCAGGTAGTCGGCTGGAGTGCCTTGTGGATGGCCGCTGGGTTGCTGCTGATTGCCGCCGCGGACGTGCCGTTCCAGCTGTGGCAGACCCACAAGAAGCTGAAGATGACCAAGCAGGAGATCAAGGACGAGTACAAGGACAGCGAAGGCAAGCCCGAGGTCAAGCAGCGCATCCGCCAGCTGCAGCGCGAGGTGTCGCAGCGGCGCATGATGGCCGCCGTGCCCGAGGCTGACGTGATCATCACCAACCCGACGCACTATGCCGTAGCCCTGCAGTACGACCCGGAGAAGGGTGGGGTGGCGCCGTTGCTGGTGGCCAAGGGCACCGATTTCATCGCCTTGAAGATTCGCGAGATCGGTGTCGAGCACAAGGTGCAGATCCTCGAATCGCCGGCCCTGGCGCGGGCGATCTACTACTCCACCGAGGTCGAAGGGGAAATCCCGGCAGGGCTGTACCTTGCGGTGGCGCAGGTGCTGGCCTATGTGTTCCAGATTCGCCAGTACCGCTCGGGCAAGGGTAAGCGGCCAGAGCCATTGAAGGAAGACCTGCCGATACCCCCGGACCTGCGCCGCGACAACTGATTCCAGCCTGCACCGGCCTCTTCGCGGGACAAGCCCGCTCCTACAGGTTCAGTACAAATCCCGGATGTGGCGCAAATCCTGTAGGAGCGGGCTTGAACTCCGCGAAGAGGCCGGTACAGGCAACATAAATCCATACTCGAGCAAAGTTGGAAGGCTTCTTGCAAAGCCACGCCCAAGCGCCCCTTGGGCGTCAAAGTTTTGCATCAAGAGGACTCGCGGTGGATCGCACTCAGTTAATCAGCAACGCCCGCAACAACCTGGCCGGGCTCGGCCGGGGCAACCTGGGCGTGCCGTTGCTGCTGCTGGTGATGTTGGCAATGATGATGTTGCCGATACCGCCGTTCCTGCTCGACGTGTTCTTCACCTTCAACATCGCGCTGTCGATCGTGGTCCTGCTGGTCTGCGTTTACGCTCTGCGCCCGCTGGACTTCGCCGCGTTCCCGACCATCCTGCTGGTGGCGACCTTGCTGCGCCTGGCGCTGAACGTGGCCTCCACGCGGGTGGTCATGCTCCATGGCCAGGAAGGCCACGGCGCTGCCGGTAAAGTGATCCAGGCCTTCGGTGAGGTGGTGATCGGCGGCAATTATGTCGTTGGTGCGGTGGTGTTCGCCATCCTCATGATCATCAACTTCGTGGTGGTCACCAAGGGCGCCGGGCGTATTTCCGAGGTGAGCGCGCGCTTCACCCTCGACGCCATGCCCGGCAAGCAGATGGCCATCGACGCCGATCTCAACGCCGGCCTGATCGACCAGGCCCAGGCCAAGATGCGCCGCGCCGAGGTGGCCCAGGAGGCCGAGTTCTACGGTTCGATGGACGGTGCCAGCAAGTTCGTCCGTGGTGACGCCATCGCCGGTTTGCTAATCCTCTTCATCAACCTGATCGGCGGCATGCTGATCGGTATGCTGCAACACAACATGTCGTTCAGCGATGCAGGCAAGGTCTACGCCTTGCTGACCATCGGTGACGGTTTGGTGGCGCAATTGCCATCACTGCTGCTGTCCACCGCTGCCGCGATCATGGTTACCCGTGCCTCGGGCTCCGAGGACATGGGCAAGCTGATCAACCGCCAGATGTTCGACTCGCCCAAGGCGCTGGGTGTGTCTGCGGGGCTGATGATCATCATGGGCCTGGTGCCGGGCATGCCGCACATCGCCTTCCTCAGCCTCGGCCTGCTGGCCGGTGGCGGCGCCTACCTGGTGTGGAAGAAGCAGCAGAAGGCCAAGATCGAAGCGCAGAAGGAAGCGCAACGCCAGCAGGACCTGCTGCCGTCGCCGCAGCGCGCGCTGGATACCAAGGAACTGGGCTGGGACGACGTGACGCCGATCGACATGATTGGCCTGGAAGTCGGCTACCGCCTGATTCCGCTGGTCGACCGCAATCAGGGTGGCCAGCTGCTGGCGCGGATCAAGGGGGTGCGCAAGAAGCTGTCCCAGGACCTGGGCTTCCTCATGCCGACCGTGCACATCCGTGACAACCTCGACCTGCAGCCCAGTGCCTATCGCCTGACGCTGATGGGCGTGATCCTGGCCGAGGCCGAGATCTACCCGGACCGCGAGCTTGCGATCAACCCAGGCCAAGTATTCGGTACCCTCAATGGTATCGCTGCGCGCGACCCGGCATTCGGCCTTGAGGCGGTGTGGATCGACATCGGCCAGCGCGCCCAGGCGCAGTCGCTGGGCTATACCGTGGTCGACGCCAGTACCGTGGTTGCTACCCACCTCAACCAGATCCTGCAGAAACACTGCCATGAGCTGATCGGCCATGAAGAGGTCCAGCAGCTGTTGCAGGTATTGTCCAAGGCATCGCCTAAACTTGCTGAAGAGCTGGTGCCCGGTGTCATTTCCTTGTCGGGGCTGCTCAAGGTCCTGCAGGCGTTGTTGTCCGAGCAAGTACCGGTGCGTGACATCCGCAGTATTGCCGAGGCCATCGCCAACAATGCCAGCAAGAGTCAAGATACCGCCGCGCTGGTGGCGGCAGTGCGCGTCGGATTGTGTCGTGCCATCGTCCAAAGCATTGTCGGCGTTGAGTCCGAGCTGCCTGTGATCACCCTTGAGCCAAGGTTGGAACAGATCTTGCTCAATAGTTTGCAAAGGGCCGGGCAAGGTCAGGAAGACGGTGTTCTTCTTGAGCCGAGCATGGCCGAAAAGCTGCAGCGTTCGCTGATCGACGCCTGCCAGCGCCAGGAAATGCAAGGCCAACCGGCCATTCTTCTGGTAGCTGGCCCGATCCGTGCCATGTTGTCGCGCTTCGGTCGCCTGGCTGTACCGAATTTGCATGTTCTGGCGTATCAGGAAATACCGGATAACAAGCAAGTCACCATCGTTGCCACAGTGGGCCCCAACGGCTGAGGTAGTGGGTTATGCAAGTCAAGCGTTTTTTCGCCGCCGATATGCGTCAGGCCATGAAGCTGGTCCGTGATGAGCTGGGCTCCGATGCCGCCATCATCGGCAACCGCCGCATTGCCGGTGGTGTCGAGCTGACCGCCGCGCTGGACTACAAGCTGTCCGCGCTGGCCCCGCGCGTGCCCAACGTCGAGCTGGAAGAAGAGCTGCGCAAGACCCAGTCGCGCATCGCCACTGCCCAGGCCGAGCTGGACAACCGCGCCGAGGCCAGCGAAGGCAACCGCCAATTGTTTGCCGGCCAATCGCTGACCGCAGCCGAGCCATTGATCGAACCGCATGTCGATGCCCCGGCAGTGGCTGCCGCACCTGCCCCGGCCCCGGTCGACCCGCGCCTGTTCGACGCCATGCGTTCGGAGCTGTCGGGCCTGCGTGAGCTGCTCGAAGTGCAGCTCGGCTCGCTGGCCTGGAACCAGCTGCAGGGTAGCAAACCAGCCCAGGCCAACCTCTGGCGTCGCCTGCAGCGCATTGGCCTGTCCGGCCCGATCGCCCGCGAACTGCTCGACCTCACCAGTGAGATCGAAGAGCCGCGCCAGGCCTGGCGTATGCTGCTCGCGCACCTGGCACGGATGATCGAAGTGCCACAGGTCGAACCGATCGAAGAGGGCGGGGTGATCGCCGTGGTCGGCCCAGCCGGCATGGGCAAGACCACCACCCTGGCCAAGCTGGCGGCGCGTTACGTGCTCAAGTACGGCCCGCAGAACCTGGCCCTGGTGAGCATGGACAGCTTCCGCATCGGTGCCCAGGAGCAGCTCAAGACTTTGGGGCGCATCCTCAACGTGCCGGTGACCTACGTCGACCCGGGCCAGTCGCTGGCAGCCGCGCTGGAGCCGTTGCTGCGCAAGCGCGTGGTGCTGATCGATACCGCCGGCCTGCAGGCCAGCGACCCGGCCCTGCGCATGCAACTGGAAACCCTTGCCGGGCGTGGCATTGCCGCGAAGAATTACCTGGTGCTGGCTACCACCAGCCAGAAGCAGGTGCTGACCGCTGCCTACCACAGCTACAAGCGCTGCGGCCTGGCTGGCTGCATCCTGACCAAACTCGATGAAACGGCGAGCCTCGGCGATGTGCTGAGCCTGGCCATCAGTCATGAACTGCCCGTGGCCTACCTCACCGACGGCCCGCGCATTCCTGACGACCTGCACCTGCCGCGCCCGCACCAGCTGGTGACCCGCGCGGTCAACGTGCAGTTGCAGGACGAGCCCAGCGAAGAGGCGATGGCCGACATGTTCGCTGATCTCTACCACAACCCGCGACGCGCAGGTTGAGGATGAAGCGTATGCAAAGTACCTACATTCCGGGGCTGGCAGTGCTGCCCCGCGTGTGGCTTGGGTCCAAGCGAGACAAGGTAAACAACGAACATGGGTAGCATGCATCCCGTACAGGTGATCGCCGTCACCGGTGGCAAAGGTGGCGTCGGCAAGACTAACGTTTCAGTGAACCTGTCCCTGGCGCTGGCCGAACTCGGCCGCCGGGTGATGTTGCTGGACGCCGACCTTGGCCTGGCCAATGTCGACGTATTGCTGGGCCTCACCCCAAAACGCACCCTGGCCGATGTCATCGAAGGGCGCTGCGAGCTGCGCGATGTGCTGTTGCAGGGGCCTGGCGGCGTGCGCATCGTGCCCGCCGCCTCCGGCACCCAGAGCATGGTGCACCTGGCCCCGGCCCAGCATGCCGGGCTGATCCAGGCCTTCAGCGAGATCGGCGACAACCTCGACGTGCTGGTGATCGACACCGCTGCGGGCATTGGTGACTCGGTAGTCAGCTTCGTGCGCGCAGCCCAGGAAGTGCTGCTGGTGGTGTGCGACGAGCCGACCTCGATCACCGACGCCTATGCGCTGATCAAGCTGCTCAACCGCGACTACGGCATGAACCGTTTCCGCGTGCTGGCCAACATGGCCCAGAGCCCGCAGGAAGGGCGCAACCTGTTCGCCAAGTTGACCAAGGTCACCGACCGCTTCCTTGACGTCGCCCTGCAATATGTCGGCGCCGTGCCGTACGACGAGAGCGTGCGCAAGGCAGTGCAGAAACAGCGCGCGGTGTACGAGGCCTTCCCTCGCTCCAAGTGTGCCCTGGCCTTCAAGGCCATCGCGCAGAAGGTCGACAGCTGGCCGCTGCCAGCCAACCCGCGCGGGCACCTTGAGTTCTTTGTCGAGCGCCTGGTGCAACCCACCAGCGCAGGACCCGTGCTATGAATGCGAGCGGCTTCAAGATGTACAGCAAGGCGTCGAAAGACGCCCAGTTCGAGCTGGTGGAACGCTACGCGCCGCTGGTCAAGCGCATCGCCTACCACTTGCTGGCACGCCTGCCGGCCAACGTCCAGGTCGAGGACCTGATCCAGGCCGGCATGATCGGCCTGCTGGAAGTGGCCAACAAGTACGACGCCAGCAAGGGCGCCAGCTTTGAAACCTACGCCGGCATCCGCATCCGCGGGGCGATGCTCGACGAGGTCCGCAAGGGCGATTGGGCACCGCGTTCGGTGCACCGCAATACGCGCATGGTCAGTGATGCGATGCGCGCAGTGGAAGCAAGAACTGGCCGCGACGCTAAAGATCATGAAGTTGCTGCCGAACTCCAATTGAGTCTCGATGATTACTACGGGATCTTGAACGATACCTTGGGGAGCCGCCTGTTCAGTTTCGACGACCTGTTGCAGGACGGCGAGCACGAAGGGCTGCACGAGGACGGCGCCAGTGGCCAGGTCGAGCCGTCGCGCGACCTGGAAGACGAGCGCTTCCAGGCTGCCCTGACCGATGCGATCGCCAACCTGCCGGAGCGTGAGCGCCTGGTGCTGGCGCTGTACTACGACGAAGAGCTGAACCTCAAGGAAATCGGTGAGGTGCTGGGGGTCAGCGAATCGCGAGTCAGCCAGTTGCACAGCCAGTGTGCCGCGCGCCTGCGCAGCCGCCTGGGGGAATGGCGGGCGCGTTGAGCCCGGGGTCGTTGCAGTCGTTTTCCACGTTGTACCGAATATGAATACGCGTGCTCGGGGCCGAGCGCGTTTGAGACTGCTTGGAGGTCTACTTGAACAAAGACATGAAAATCCTCATCGTTGACGACTTTTCGACGATGCGGCGGATCATCAAGAACCTGTTGCGTGACCTGGGCTTCACCAACACCGATGAAGCCGATGACGGCACCACCGCGCTGCCGATGCTCGAAAGCGGCCATTACGACTTCCTGGTGACCGACTGGAACATGCCTGGCATGTCCGGTATCGACCTGCTGCGCAAGGTCCGTGCCCACGATCGCCTGAAGACCATGCCGGTGCTGATGGTGACCGCCGAAGCCAAGCGTGACCAGATCATCGAAGCGGCCCAGGCCGGCGTCAACGGTTACGTGGTCAAGCCATTCACCGCCCAGGTGCTCAAAGAAAAGATCGAAAAGATCTTCGAACGCGTCAACGGCTGAGTCACGTCAGGGGGCGCCATGGAAACAACACAGACGTCTTTGGGGGAGTTCGAATCGACCCTGAAGAAACATGCCCAGGAGCTGGTCGAGAGCCTGGAACGGGGGCGTTTCGGCGATGCGGTGCAGCTGATTCATCAGCTCAACCAGACCCGCGACCGTGGCCTGTACCAGGAAGTCGGCAAGCTCACCCGTGAGCTGCACAGCGCGATCGTCAGCTTCCAGATCGACCCGCGCATGCCGCAGGCCGAGGAAGTCTCGCAGATTACCGATGCCACCGAGCGCCTGTCTTACGTGGTCAAACTCACCGAGGGTGCCGCCAACCGCACCATGGACCTGGTGGAGGAGAGCACGCCGGTACTCAACGACCTGGCTGCCGAGGCGCAAGGCCTGAGTGTCGACTGGCAGCGCTTCATGCGCCGCGAAGTCGCAGCGCCGGAGTTTCGCGAGCTGGTCAAGCGTGTCGACAGTTTCCTGACGCACAGCGCCGAGGGTAACCGCAAGGTCGCCGGCCACCTCAATGACATTCTGCTGGCCCAGGACTATCAGGACCTGACTGGCCAGGTGATCAAGCGCGTGACTGCGCTGGTGACCGAAGTGGAAAGCAATCTGCTCAAGCTCGTGCTGATGGCCAGTCAGGTCGACCGTTTTGCCGGTATCGAACACGACCACCAGCAGCTGCGCGCTGAAAAAGATGAAGAAAAACATCCGACTCGGGGTGAAGGTCCGCAGATTCATGCCGATAAGCGTGAAGACGTTGTGTCCGGTCAGGACGACGTCGACGATCTGCTGTCCAGCCTGGGTTTTTAAGGAGCACGTTTAATGAGCTTCGGCGCCGATGAAGAAATCCTTCAGGATTTCCTGGTAGAAGCCGGCGAAATTCTTGAGCAACTGTCCGAGCAACTGGTCGAGCTGGAAAGCCGACCCGACGATGCCGACCTGCTCAATGCAATCTTTCGCGGTTTCCACACTGTAAAAGGGGGCGCCGGCTTCCTTCAGCTGAACGAGCTGGTGGAGTGCTGCCACATCGCCGAGAACGTGTTCGACATCCTGCGCAAAGGTGAGCGCCGGGTCGACGCGGAACTGATGGACGTGGTGCTCGAGGCACTGGACACGGTCAACAGCATGTTCGGCCAGGTGCGCGAGCGCAGCGAAGTGACTGCGGCCACCCCGGAGTTGCTGGCGGCCCTGTCGCGCCTGGCGGAACCTGCCAGCGCCGAGGCCCCGGCAGCAGTTGTCGAGGCTGCACCGGAGCCGGTGGCCGCCGAGGCGGACATCACCGACACCGAGTTCGAACAGCTGCTCGACTCGCTCGATGCGGTCAAGGCAGAAGCGGCCGCAGCCGAAGCGCAGATGCAGGGCGAGACCCTGAGCGGCGCGGGTGACGACATCACTGACGACGAGTTCGAATCGCTGCTCGACCAATTGCATGGCAAGGGCCAGTTCTCGCCTGAACTGGCAGCCACCGAAGCGGTGGTCGAGGCCACTGCGCCGGTGAGCGACGAGATCACCGACGAAGAATTCGAGTCGTTGCTGGACCAGTTGCACGGCAAGGGCACCTTCCAGGCCGATGCCTTGCCGGCTGCCACTGCGGCTGTGGAAAGCGTGGTCGCGCCTGCCAGCAGTGACGAAATCACCGAGCACGAGTTCGAAGCGTTGCTCGACCAGTTGCACGGCAAGGGCAAGTTCACTGGTGAAACCGTTGCTGGCGAGGCGCCTGTCGCCGTGGCCGCGCCGGTTGCGGCCGTGGCGCAAAGCAAACCGGTCGCCAGGCCTGCTGCAGCCCCGGCTGCCGCTGCACCGGCCGCAGCCAAGCCGGCGCCAGCCCGCACCCCGGCCCCTGCGGCCGAAAAGCCTGCCAGCGAAGCGGAAACCACCGTGCGTGTCGACACTGCACGCCTGGACGAGATCATGAACATGGTCGGCGAACTGGTGCTGGTGCGTAACCGCCTGGTGCGCCTGGGCCTGAACAGCGGCGACGAGGCCATGTCCAAGGCCGTGTCGAACCTCGACGTGGTCACCGCCGACTTGCAGACCGCGGTCATGAAGACCCGCATGCAGCCGATCAAGAAGGTCTTCGGTCGCTTCCCGCGCCTGGTCCGCGATCTGGCGCGCCAGCTGAAGAAAGAGATCAACCTGGAGCTGGTCGGTGAAGAGACCGACCTCGACAAGAACCTGGTCGAGGCCCTTGCCGACCCGCTGGTGCACCTGGTGCGCAACGCCGTCGACCACGGTGTCGAGATGCCGGACGAGCGTGAAGCCTCTGGCAAGGCCCGGACCGGCCGCGTGGTGCTGTCGGCCGAGCAGGAAGGCGACCACATCCTGCTGTCGATCTCTGACGACGGCAAGGGCATGGACCCGAGCATCCTGCGCGCCAAGGCCGTTGAAAAAGGCCTGATGGACAAGGACGCGGCCGATCGCCTGAGCGAGTCGGACTGCTACAACCTGATCTTCGCTCCAGGCTTCTCGACCAAGACCGAGATTTCCGACGTGTCCGGCCGCGGCGTCGGCATGGACGTGGTGAAGACCAAGATTTCCCAGCTCAACGGCTCGATCAACATCTTCTCGGCCAAGGGCCAGGGCTCGAAGATCGTCATCAAGGTGCCGCTGACCCTGGCGATCATGCCGACCCTGATGGTGATGCTGGGCAACCAGGCGTTCGCCTTCCCGCTGGTCAACGTCAACGAGATCTTCCACCTCGACCTGTCGCGCACCAACGTGGTCGACGGCCAGGAAGTGGTGATCGTGCGCGACAAGGCGCTGCCGCTGTTCTACCTCAAGCGCTGGCTGGTTCAGGGCCAGGTGCATGAGGAGCAGCGCGAGGGCCATGTGGTGATCCTCTCGGTCGGCACCCAGCGTATCGGCTTCGTGGTCGACCAGCTGGTGGGCCAGGAAGAGGTGGTGATCAAGCCGCTGGGCAAGATGCTGCAGGGCACCCCGGGCATGTCCGGCGCCACCATCACCGGTGACGGCCGCATCGCGCTGATTCTCGACGTGCCGAGCATGCTCAAGCGTTACGCGGCACGGCGTATCTGATTTTCGGCGGCGCACCCTGGCGGGTGGCGCCGCCTAATGGAGTGTTTATGGCAGTCAAGGTCCTGGTGGTGGATGATTCCGGTTTCTTCCGCCGCCGCGTTTCGGAAATCCTCTCGGCGGACCCGACGATCCAGGTGGTCGGCACCGCGACCAACGGCAGGGAAGCGATCGACCAGGCACTGGCGCTCAAACCCGATGTCATCACCATGGACTACGAAATGCCCATGATGGATGGCATCACCGCCGTGCGGCACATCATGCAGCGCTGCCCGACGCCGGTGTTGATGTTCTCCTCGCTGACCCATGAAGGCGCCCGGGTCACCCTCGACGCGCTGGATGCCGGTGCGGTGGATTACCTGCCCAAGAATTTCGAAGACATCTCGCGCAACCCAGAGAAGGTCAAGCAGTTGCTGTGCGAGAAGGTACATACCATCTCGCGCAGCAACCGCCGTTTTGGCGGCTATACCAGCCACGCGCCGGTCAGCGCACCGGCGCCGGCCGCCAGCCATGCACCCGCCAGCAGCCTGGCCAGCGCCGCGCCGGTCCGTCCTGCCGCGCCTGCCCGTGCGGCGGCGCCGGCAGCAGCTGCGGCGCATGCCCCGGCTCCCAAGCGCAAGCCTTACAAGCTGGTGGCGATCGGTACCTCCACCGGCGGCCCGGTCGCCCTGCAGCGGGTGCTGACGCAGTTGCCGGCGAGTTTCCCCGCACCGATCGTGCTGATCCAGCACATGCCCGCCGCGTTCACCAAGGCATTCGCCGAACGCCTCGACAAGCTGTGCAAGATCAGCGTCAAGGAAGCCGAGGACGGCGACATGCTGCGCCCGGGCCTGGCGCTGCTGGCCCCAGGCGGCAAGCAGATGATGATCGACGGCCGTGGCACGGTGAAGATTCTGCCGGGCGACGAGCGCCTGAACTACAAGCCGTGCGTGGACATCACCTTCGGCTCGGCGGCCAAGTCCTATGGCGACAAGGTGCTGTCGGTGGTGCTCACCGGCATGGGCGCCGATGGCCGTGAAGGCGCGCGCCTGCTCAAGCAGGGCGGCAGTACCGTGTGGGCCCAGGATGAGGCCAGCTGTGTGATCTACGGCATGCCCATGGCCATCGTCAAAGCCAACCTGGCAGACGCGGTGTACAGCCTGGATGAAATCGGCAAACACCTGGTCGAGGCTTGTGTCTGATGGATGTGCTCAGCCTGATTGGCCTGATCCTGGCGTTCGTCGCCATCGTCGGCGGCAACTTCCTTGAAGGTGGCCACGTCGGTGCCTTGCTCAATGGCCCGGCGGGTCTGATCGTGCTCGGTGGTACCCTGGCGGCGGCACTGCTGCAGTCGCCACTGTCGGCGTTCAAGCGCGCGTTGCAGATCCTGCGCTGGATCTTCTTCCCGCCGCGGGTCGACCTGGCCGGTGGGATCGACCGGGTGGTCAACTGGAGCCTGACGGCGCGCAAGGAAGGCCTGCTCGGCCTGGAAGGCGTGGCCGATGCCGAACCCGACCCGTACGCCCGCAAGGGCCTGCAACTGCTGGTCGATGGTGCCGAGCCGGAATCGATCCGCAGCATCCTCGAAGTCGACTTCCTGACTCAGGAAAGCCGTGACATCCAGGCCGCCAAGGTGTTCGAGAGCATGGGCGGCTACGCCCCGACCATCGGTATCATCGGTGCGGTCATGGGCCTGATCCATGTCATGGGCAACCTGGCCGACCCTTCGCAGCTGGGCAACGGCATTGCCGTGGCATTCGTCGCCACCATCTACGGCGTGGCCAGTGCCAACCTGATCCTGCTGCCGATCGCCAACAAGCTCAAAGCCATCGTCATGCGCCAGTCGCGCTACCGCGAGATGCTGCTCGAAGGCCTGTTGTCGATCGCCGAGGGTGAGAACCCGCGCTCGATCGAGTTGAAGCTGCAAGGCTTCATGGAGTAAGCCATGCGCCGTCGCCGTCATACCGAGGAGCACGAGAATCACGAACGCTGGCTGGTGTCGTACGCCGACTTCATTACCTTGCTGTTCGCCTTTTTCGTGGTCATGTATTCGATCTCCTCGATCAACGAGGGCAAGTACAAGGTCATTTCGCAAGCGCTGCTCGGGGTGTTCAACGACCCTGAGCGGAGCATGAAGCCGATCCCGATCGGCGATGAGCAGCCGCTCAGCGTGAAACCGGCAGAACCCTTGATCAAGGACAGCGAGCAGACCGATGCGGGCCTGGCCCAGACCAACGTCGACCCGTTGAAGACCATCAGCGACGACGTGCGCGATGCCTTCGGCGACCTGATCAAGTCCGACCAGATGACCGTGCGCGGCAACGAGCTGTGGGTGGAGATCGAACTCAACTCGTCCTTGCTGTTCGGCAGTGGCGATGCCATGCCCAGTGACCAGGCATTCACCATCATCGAGAAAGTCGGCAACATACTCAAACCGTTCGCCAACCCGGTGCATGTCGAGGGCTTCACCGACAACCTGCCGATCCGCACGGCGCAGTACCCGACCAACTGGGAGCTGTCGGCGGCGCGGGCGGCGAGCATCGTGCGCCTGCTGGCCATGGAAGGGGTCAACCCGGCGCGCATGGCCTCGGTGGGTTACGGCGAGTACCAGCCGGTGGCCAGCAACGACACCGCCGAAGGGCGTGCGCGCAATCGCCGCGTCGTGCTGGTGATTTCCCGCAACCTCGAAGTGCGCCGCAGCCTGACCGGCTCGGGCAGTGCCAATGCCACCCCGGACGCAGCGTTGCGCCGTGCTGGCACACAAAGTGCACCGCCAGCGGGAAGCAGTAACTGAGTCAATTCTCTGTCGCTGCGTCGTCGTACTTGCGCGGCGCGGTCTTTGTGGGAGCGGGCTTGTCCCGCGAATGAGGCAGCGCGATTGATGGCACGGGCCATGCCCGTGTTCGCGGGACAAGCCCGCTCCCACAAGGGACGGCGCACATTCAATGAGTCATGAGTTGTCCTATGAGAGTCTGGGCAGTAGCCAATCAGAAAGGTGGTGTCGGCAAGACCACCAGCACCATCGCCCTGGCCGGCCTGCTGGCCGAGGCGGGCAAGCGCGTGGTCGTCGTCGACCTCGACCCGCATGGCTCGATGACCAGCTATTTCGGGCACAACCCGGATGCCCTGGAGCACAGCTGCTACGACCTGTTCCTGCACAAGGGCAGCGTGCCCGAAGGCCTGCCGGGGCAGTTATTGCTGCCCACCAGCGATGAGCGTATTTCGCTGCTGCCGTCGAGTACCGCATTGGCGGTGCTGGAGCGTCAGTCGCCAGGGCAGAGTGGCCTGGGCCTGGTGATCGCCAAGAGTCTGGCGCAGTTATGGCAGGATTTCGACTTTGCCCTGATCGACAGCCCGCCATTGCTCGGCGTGCTGATGGTCAACGCCCTGGCTGCCAGCCAGCAGCTGGTGATCCCGGTGCAGACCGAGTTTCTGGCGGTGAAGGGACTGGAACGCATGATCGGCACCTTGGCCATGATCAACCGCTCGCGCAAGCAGGCGCTGCCCTACCAGATCGTGCCGACCCTGTTCGACCGCCGTACCCAGGCTTCGCTTGGCACCCTCAAGGTGTTGCGCGATACCTATGAACACCAGGTGTGGCAGGGCTACATCCCGGTCGACACGCGCCTGCGCGATGCCAGCCGCAATGGTGTCACGCCGTCTCAATTCGATGGCAAGAGCCGCGGGGTGATCGCTTACCGCGCGCTGCTCAAGCACATGCTCACCTACAAGCCGGCCGCGCAGGTGGTTTCATGAACCGGCCTGTCGGCACCAGACCACAACTGGCCCTGCAGTCGTACCTCGATGGGCTGTTGCAGGAGGCCACCGAGGCCGAGGATATCCTCGACCTGCCAACGCCTGCCCAGGCGCCCACGGGCAATGACGAATTCGCCGCCGCCGTGCGCGAAGAGCAGGCGCGGGATGCTCGCCAGCCAACTGCCGCAGCCAGGCCTTTTGCCGAGCCGCAGTTGAAGGTGCTGCCAGCCGTGCTGCCGGTAGAGCAGCCGGTGGTGGCCGTGGTCGAGACTGAAGTGGTGGCAGAGGCCAGCATCCCGGTGCTGACCGAGGTGCCAGCGCCAGAGCCGGTCGCACCCCTGGTGGACGTGCACCTGCCAGCGGCAGGCATGGCCGACACGCCGGCCCCGCCGGCCAGCGTCGATGGCCGCCCGGCCTGGGCTGCCGAGCCGTTCGAGTGCCTGTTGTTCGACGTCGCCGGGCTGACCCTGGCGGTGCCGCTGGTTTGCCTGGGTTCGATCTACAGCCTGGAAGGCCAGGAGCTGACACCGCTGTTCGGCCAGCCAGACTGGTTCCTGGGCATCCTGACCTGCCAGGCCGGCAACCTCAAGGTGCTGGACACCGCGCGCTGGGTCATGCCCGACCGCTACCGCGACGACTTCCGGCAAGGCCTGAATTACGTGATTTCCGTGCAGGGCTACGAATGGGGCCTGGCGGTGCATCAGGTCAGCCGCTCGCTGCGCCTGGACCCCGCCGAGATCAAGTGGCGCAGCCAGCGTGGCCAGCGCCCCTGGTTGGCCGGCACGGTCATCGAACACATGTGTGCACTGCTCGACGTTGCCGAACTGGCCGAGCTGATCGCCAGCGGCGCGGTCAAGCAGTTGCATGCCAAACAGAAATGACACCGAACACAACCGCCAACAGCGGATTTAGAGGGCTAGGGGAATGAAAAAGTCGTCTGCGCAAGGTTCTGAAGATCCGATCCTGCAGTGGGTAACCTTCCGTCTGGACAACGAGTCCTACGGCATCAACGTCATGCAGGTGCAGGAAGTGCTGCGCTACACCGAGATCGCTCCGGTGCCGGGCGCGCCAAGCTACGTGCTGGGCATCATCAACCTGCGCGGTAACGTGGTGACCGTGATCGACACCCGCCAGCGCTTCGGCCTGATGCCATCGGACGTGACCGACAACACCCGCATCGTCATCATCGAGGCTGACAAGCAAGTGGTCGGCATCCTGGTCGACAGCGTTGCCGAGGTGGTGTACCTGCGTCAGTCGGAAATCGAAACGGCGCCGAACGTCGGCAACGAAGAGTCGGCCAAGTTCATCCAGGGCGTGTGCAACAAGAACGGCGAACTGCTGATCCTGGTCGAACTGGATAAGATGATGACTGAGGAAGAGTGGTCCGAGCTGGAGAACATCTGAGTTGATCTTCGAGGTGGCGGTAATCTTCCTGGCGCTGCTGTGGGCCCTGAGCCTGTGGTTCTTCCTCAACTACAGCAAGCGCCAGCGCGAGCTGGCGGCGCAGCAGGCCGTGGGCGATGCCCTGCGCGACCAGCGCATCAAGGACCTGGCCAAGCGCCTGGACGACTACCAGAACGGCACCGTGCGCATGGGTGAGGCCATCCATGAGCTGCGCGCGACCGTGGCGCCGCTGCCGGAAAAGCTTCAGCAGCTGGAGCAACGCGACCCCAGCAGCGTGACTTTCACCCAGGCCGCCAAGCTGGTGGGCATGGGCGCCAGCGTGGCGGAACTCACCGAAACCTGCGGCCTGACCCAGGCCGAGGCGGAATTGATGAGCAAGCTGCACCGCGGCGAGTGAAACACGAAGGGCGCCTGAAGGCGCCCTTCGCTTTTCTGGCTCAGTGCGCGACGCGCTACGTCAGTGATTCAGGTTGCGCCAGCCGAACCCGTTGTTGACGCGTACTATCCGTGAAACACGGAACAGTGACTGGAGCGTGTTCTGCAACTCCTCGGTCGAAACAGGGTGCAGGTCGGCCCCCAGCAGCGTGGGCGGGTTCAGCAAGGGACAACTGAACAGCTTGTAGATCTTTTTCATCTGCCGCAGTGCAGGCAGGCTATGGTCCACGGCCTGATTGAACATGCCAATGCCGGTGAGCTCGCTCAGGGCTTTGGCATAGGTGGCGATCCTGGGTGCATGGGCGCCCTTGGCCGGCCAGTGCTGATTTTGAGTGAAGAAGCCGGGCCTGGAATCGAGCTTGAGGTTCATCGTGTGAATGACCTCCATCAGGGTCGGGTTGCCCGGATGGCTACCGATCACGCTGGTGTTGTATTGCTGATGAGCGCCCCTGAACGGGTTCGATGTGGGCTGCTCCAGCAATAACCCTTCGGCGGTGGTTCGCAGCGGTACATTGCCGATCCAGTCGTTGGCTGAAGCGTCGTTGATGATGCCTGCCGCCGAAGGATGAGAGGGGGTGGCCAGCAGGTCATTGTCGATGTCCATGTACAGGCCGCCATCCTGGTACAGCGCATGATACTTCAGCATGTCGTTGGCGGCCGTCAGATGGGAGGAACCTCGCGCAGGCCCCTCCATGGCGGCATCGTAGAATGGCCTGGTGTATCCCATGTTGGTGTAGAACCTTTGTCGCTCAAGGGGAAGCACCTGCAGGTCGGGTGCGGCGACGGCCAATGCACGGGCATTGTGATTGAAGGCTGCGGCGTTCTGCTCGGACAGATAGAGGCAATGACCGTAACCGGCATCCCTGAGCAGCCTGGAGTTGCGCCCGATACGTGTGAGCATGCCGGCTGTCAGGGGCTTGTCGCCGATCCACAGGTGTACCACGCGCCTGGGAATGTGTGCCTGGTTTACCCCGGGAACCCTGGGTACTTCGATGGGCAGGCTTATTTCTACGCCGAGATTGCGCAGCGTGCTTTCGCGCATGGCATTGGTGACGAAGCGCGGGCCATCGATATCTGGCTGATAGGCACGCAATTGCGTGTGCTCCGCGACATAGCGTGTCGGCGAGGGGTGTCCGATATCGCTTGTCTTCACAAAAGCGTCGGTCTCCAGCTCATACAGCCAATGCGTTGCCGGGTCGCGTACATCCACGAGCGTGTCCATGCCGACGTGCGTGGTCTGGCGGCTGATCAGCATTTGCCGCGGGGGGGCGGGAAGTGGCTCGACGGGGACCGGCTGTTCGAAGAATGCCTTGAAGTTGTCACCGGTCCAGCGCGGCCTGGGTGCCCTTGTCGGGCTGAGCGGATAGCCGATCTGGCCATTGATTCTGCCAGGAGCTACGAATCCATCGAATTGTGTCCGGAAAACCTTCTTGCTGGCGGACCACACATTGTCAGCCAACGGCAGGGCACACAGTGCTCCAAACGCGACGTTCAGGGCACCATCGGTTTTTTCTTCAAGATTCTTGCCATTGATGACTTCATCCAGGCCCAGGCCGAGCTGGGCGATTCCGCCAATGGCAACCACCCATCCCAGGCCAGGCACCACCAAGGTCAACGGGGCAAGCAGGGTCATCGTCTGATTCAGGTAGCCTCGCCATCTGGCCTTGATGACATCGCTGTTGGTCGTGATCAGAAACCGGGCATCGTCGTAGCTTCGCTGCCGTAGCCGCGAGGTGATGTGGCTGAACAGGCCGTCGGTTATCAGCGGGCTGTATTCGTCGACCTTGTGATTGATGTACTGCGTTGACCAGCCGCTGGCCGGGATGACCAGGTTGTTGACATACAGGAAGCGCGGCCCCTGGTAACTGGCCAGCCCTTTGAGGGTATCTTCCAGCCCTGTGTAGCCGAGCCCGGTTGAAAAGTCCTGGAGGCGAAAGTGCGTCAGCAATGATTTGCGCTTTTCGCTGTCCTTGCACTGTTGCACCAGCCAGGCTTTCATCGCGCTGGTGTTCTCGAACTCGTGCAAAGGCGATGAATTGCCGGGTACGTAGAGCAAGGTCAGCCCAGAGCTCCGATCCGTAAGGCACGGGATATCGGTGGCTACATAGCCGTAGATGTTGAGCATGCGTGTTTCGACGGTGTCAGCGTGCGCTGGCGAGGCGTCACCATCAGCTGCGATGCCAATCGCCCGCCAGGCCAGGTCGCAACCTGCTTCGCTCAGGCTGCCTTCCTCGACCTGCTTGTTGCAGGCCGCGAGAAAGTTCACCTGGGACAGCGTCGCGTAATCATCGAACTTGTGTTGCCAGTAGTGGTCGAGGCTGGCGATGTACTCATCGTGCAGATCCAGATCCCAGATGAACGTCTGAAATGCATGTGTATCGGTGGCGATCTGAGTTTGCTGGGTATACCGCATGGGCTGCGTCTTGTGGAACACGCCTTGATAGACGGCGTAATCATCCAGCGTGCCGAACAGACCGCCCTGCGGAAGCTCATCGACGATCTGCACGTGCCCTTGGGCAAACGCCCTGGCCCAGCTTTCCTGAGGCAGGCTCCAGTCGCGCAGAAGCCCGAGAAAGTCGAGCACACCATAGGTGCTCGGCGCAATGTGTTGCAGGTTGTCGGGCTGCTCTTGCCACTTTGACAACACCGCCTGGCCTAGGGGTAGCTGCTCGACGACCTTGGCAATCCAGCCTCCCTCAGGGTTGGGCTTGTAATGCAGGGTCACCGCCACGGCGGTGTCGGGATCGAAGTCTGAACCCTGGGCCTTGGCCCACTCCCGTATGCGTTTGATGCTGAGCCGATCGGGGCGCGGGATATGGGTGAGGTGATCGCGTGCGTGCTGGATCCCGGATGGGTGCAATTGAGTCGTCATGTGCTGACCTGCCATTGTCGTGGGGCCTGCATGATGGACGCAGGCCCGATGCCGCAAGGGGTATGTATGTACTCAGGTCGTGGCCCAGGAATGGTTGCCGCCGACCTTGACCAGGCGGTTCAGCGGTAGCAGGTTGCGCAATGCCTGTTGGTAATGGTCAAGTGTGATGAACTGCCATGAGTGGATGCGCGGCATGTTGTACAAGCTCATGATCTGGCGCAGGGTGCGCAGAACCGGCAGGCGTTGATCGACAACATGGGTGAGCAGGTCAGGCCCTGTCAGGTAGCTCAGGCGCCTGGCGTAGCGATAGAAGCCAGCAGGGTCTTCGGCCAGGCTCGGCTTACTGTCGTAGAAATCCTGATTGGTCTGATAACGAGCGAGCATTTCCTCGGAAATTGCCTCGAGCGTGGGGTTGCCTGCATGGCTGCCGATCACGCTGGTGTTGTAGAGGCAGTTCATGCTCATTTTCTCGTTGGACATCGGGGGCGGCAGCAGCAGGCCATCCGGGGCGGTGAGCAGTGCAACCTGATCGAGCGCTTCACCAGGGTTGCCGACGGGGTGCCCGTCGACGACCAGGCGTGGTTCGCCCGCTGCCAGCAGGTAGTCGTCCACATCCATGTACAGCCCACCTTCATGGTGCAGCATGGGGTAACGCAGGACGTCGGAAGCTGAGGCGAAGTTGCACGCCACCCCGCCGTTGCCGTCCAGCGCGGCCTGATACTGGGCGTAGTATCGGCCTTGCTGGAAGGTGCGGAAGAAGGTTTGCTCTTCCAGCGGCAGCACCTGCAGGCCCGGGGCGTGCTCGGCGAGGAGGCGCAGGTTTTCGGCGTAGGCCGATGGCGACTCAGCAGAAAGAAACAAACGGATAGCGTAGGCACTGTCGTTGGCGCGTGCGGCATTGCTTGCCAGGTTGGCGATCAGCGACGGGTCGATCACCTTGTCGCCAACCCAAAGGCAAGAGATCGTTTTCGGGATTGCCTGGCTGCTCTCGTCCGGCACCAGAGGAAAATCCACCGGCAGTGGCAAGTCGACGCCCAATGCCCGAAGGGTGCGCATGCGTGTGGCGTTGCTGACTTCCCGACCGGTACCTGCCGGCACCAGATCGCGGCTGCCAGGGCGGGCGATGTAGGCAATCGGGTCGACGTCATTGAGTGCGTGTTGCTGAATGAAGGCGTCTCGCTCCATGTCGTAGATGACGCGTGCGTTGTAGGTATTGATACGCGCGTCGAGGTTATCTGGTGTGCCATCGTAGCGAGGGACCCGTATCACCGAGTCGGCCACAGCTTGATCGCCTTCCGGCAATGGCGGGATAGGGTCAGGGATATGAAAGTAGGGCGCGATATCGACGTCTGGCAGGTGCGGCGGTGAAAGCGGGCTGAGCGGGTAACCGAGCTGATCGTTGAGGCGGCTTGGCACTACGAAACGGTCGCTCTTGCTTTCGAACAGTACCTTGCTGCGGGCAACCCCGTGCACGATCAGCGGCACGGCATTGAGCAGGCCCCAGGCGATGTCGGCCACGCCGTCTTGCCTGTCTTGCAGGCCCTTGCCATTGATGGCCTGGTCCAGCCCAAGGCCGAGCTGGGCGATGCCACCGAGCGCCAGCAGCGGTGCCAGGCCAGGTACCACAAGGCTCAGCGGTGCTAGCAGGTTGAGCGTGGTGTTGAGGTAGGTGCGCCAACGTGCCTTGGTGACGTCACTGTCGGTGGTGATGATGAAGTCGGCATCGTCGTAGCTGCGCTGGCGCTGCCGCTCAGCCAGGGCCTGGAACAGGTCGCCAGCGATTCTGGGGCTGTATTTACCGGGCCGATAGTTCACGTAGTCGCGGGGCGACCAGGTGCCATCGTCGTTGAAGAAGCCGTGCTCCGGCGGCAAACGATGCCTGCGGGGATATTCGCCCAGGCCTTCCAGGGCGGTATCGAGGCCACTGAAGTCCATGCCCTGGGGGCCGTCGGCCAGTCTGAAGTGCTGCCTGAGGGCCTGGCGGCTGGCGGGGGCCTTGCATTGTTGGCCAACCCAGTCCTTGAGTAGCGTCTCGCTGGCGAACTCCAACAGCGGAGCGCTGTTGCCTGGGGCGTAGAGCAGGGTCAGATCGCTACTGGCGTCGTTGATGTACAACAGGTCGGTTGCGGCATAGCCATAGATATTCAGGGTGCTCAGGCGCAGGCCTTGGCCGCGCGGCAGCAGGTCGGCGGCACGCCAGGCCAGTTGGCGTCCGGCATCGCTGAGGCTGCCTTGGGCGACCTGAAGGTTGCAGGCGGCGACGAAATTGAGCTTGCTGGACAATCGGTAGCTGTGCAGATGGTTGCGCCAGTAATCGTCCAGCATGGCTTTGAACGGCGTGTGGAAGTCCAGCGCGGCGATGAACTGTTGAAACGCTTCGGCGGCTATCGGAAGGTGCGTCGAGGCGTCGTAACGGGCGGGTTTGGTTCGCCGGAACAGACCATTGAACACTTGGTGGGCCGCGCCAGGGTGGTTGAAGGCTGGCGCTGGCAAGGTTTCGACCATGCGCAACGGGCCATCGGGCAGGGTACCGGCCCAGGAGGGCTTGATCAGGGCATCGAGCAGATCATTGCTGGATTCACCTTGCCAGTTGCCCAGCAGCGCCTGCGCCAGGCTCTGGCGCTGGGTCACTGCCGCCAGGTAGGCGCGCGGGCCATCAGCGCGGTAATGCAGGGTGACGACATCGATCTGTTCGGGGTCGAGGTCGAGGCCACGCTTGGCCAGCCACTGGCGGATCCGCCGATTGGCCTCGCGATCGGGGCGTGGCATGTTGCTCAAGTGGTCGCGGACGTACTGCACACCGCTGACGTTGATTCTGCTGGCAGACATGGGGGTTACCTTGCTCGGTTGGAGGAACGGGCAAGGCTGCGTTGTCGAGGCTCGCTGGCTGCGGTAGATATCTACAGGGATCAGCCTGGTGGCAGGCGCAATGGGTCGGGCGTGATGTCGCGCTCGGTGGCGGGCTCGTCGCTGAAGCCGACCGGAACCCGGCCGCGCAGTTGCCAGGCGAAGGCAATGATTTCGGCGATGGTCAGGTAGAGAGCTTCGGGGATTTGTTCGCCAAGCTCCAGGCGCGCCAGCAGGCGCACCAGCTCGGCGTTTTCGTAGATCGGCACTTCATGTTCGCGGGCCAGGGCCAGGATGGCTTCGGCCAGCTCGTCGTCGCCCTTGGCGGTCAGCGTGGGGGCCTGCTGGCCATCGTAATTGAGGGCGATGGCCTGGCGCGGTTGCTTGTGGGTCATGCGGTTTCATCCACCCAGCGTTGTTCCACCCGCGTGCGCGGGCCCTGTGGTGGAATGCCGGGGTGGCATTCCAGGTCGCCGACTTCCAGGCCACGCGCCAGCAGGCGTTCGCGCAGAGCGCCGAGCTGGCTGTCGATCAGCCGCGCGGTCTGCTCGCGCTCGGCCCACAGCTGGCCGGACAGACGCCCCTGGCTCAGTTGTGCCCGAACCTGCAAGGGCCCCAGTGGTGCCAGGTCGAACGCCAGGTCGATCCGCCACAGTGCCTGCAGCGGGTCTTGCGGCTCACGCTGCTGACGTTCGGCCTGCTGTTCCGGGGTTTCTTCGCGCTGCAGTTTTACTTGCAGAGGGATGAACTCCTGGCCGTGGCGGACGGGTATTTCGGTTTGCCAGGTGGTCTGCAGGTTGCCGTTATCCAGCGTGCCGGATTGCTGCAGGCTGCTCAGGGCGTGGCTCTGCAGGCGCGAGATGGCAGCGGCGGCCAGGCGCAGCAATTGCTGCAGGTCGCCTTCGTTTTCCATGGCCTGCAGCAACCGTGAGGGCAGCGGGAATGCGCCTGGCGGTGTCCTTGGGCTGACCCGGTCGAGCATGCCCAGTGCGCTGCGGGCCATGGCCGGCAGCGCCTGGGCCAGGGTGCTGGCGGCGGTCACCGGGCTGGCCTGCGCGCTGGCCGAGGCCTGCGCTACCAGCCGCACCAGTTGTGCCTTGAGGTCGGTGGCCACGCTGGCGCTGAGGCCGCCAAGCAACTTGGCCTCGAGAAAGGCGCCGCTGTTGCTCAAGGCTTGGGCGAGCGTCTTGCCGTCACTTAGCTGACGGGCATCCGGCAGGCTGGCCAGCAGGTTGCTGGCGGTGCTGCGCAGTTCACCGTCACTGCCCGGGCTGTTGGCAATCTGCTGCAGCGCGCCGAGCAGGCCGGGCAGGGAGGCCTGGCGGCCCTGCTGAGTCAGCAACTGCTGGGCGATGTTCAATTGTTCCTGGCGACCGCTGAGTGGCACGAAACGCAGCGACTGGTCACCTTGCACCAGGGCACTGAGCAGGCTACCGATCGGCAGCGGGCGCGGGCTGTCGATGGTCAACGTGGCACCGGCCTGGGCAGTGTTGAGCAGGCTGACCTGCGAGCGGAAGCTGGCCACTTCGCCCGCCGCTTGTGGCAGCGGCTGGTTGGTAAGAACCTTGCCCTGCAGCAGGGTACCGACCGGCACCTTGCTGGTATCGAGCTGGGTGAGTGTGGCGACGTTGCTGGCACTGGCTTGCTGCACCATGACGGCCAGGCGGTTGCTCTCTGGCTGGCTGATGGTGAACTGGCTGCCTTGCGCGAACGGCTGGCTGGCAGTGGCCTGGAGCTGGGTCTGGCTGCCGCTGGCCTGAATCACTTGCAGCACCAGCTGGAAGGTACTGCCGCTCTGACGCATCGCCAGCACTTCGGCCTGGGCGGTTTCGCCGGGCTTGAGCAGGCCGGGCTGCGCCTGGGTCAGGTTGAGCAGCTCGCCGGTCAGCTGGGCCTTGATCGCCTGCGGATTGATGGCGGTTTGTGCGCCGAGACTATTGATTTCAGTCATGATTGTATACAACCTGTGGAGCCCGCCCTCTTGGCAGCGTGGCAGCACATGTAATAATGCCTGCCGTCTGTCACTGCCAGTATAACGGCAGCGAGTTGGGCGACTTGAGAAGCATATAGATAAGGCGAATCCGTGACCCTTCACCTCCAAGCCGTGGGCCTGGCCTGCGAGCGCGACTGGCGCCTGTTGTTCGAGCACCTCGATTTCGAGCTGCGCCCCGGCGACATGCTGCAGATCAGCGGCCCCAACGGTAGCGGCAAGACCAGCCTGCTGCGCCTGTTGGCCGGGCTGATGCAGCCGACTGCCGGGCAGATCCTGCTGGGTGGCCAGCCGCTCGGCGAAAAGCGCCACGCTCTGGCCAGCATCCTGCTGTGGATCGGCCACGCTGCCGGTATCAAGGACCTGCTCACGGCGGAGGAGAATCTCACCTGGCTTTGTGCACTGCACCAACCGGCCACCCCTGAAGCCATCTGGTCGGCACTCGAAGCGGTCGGGCTGCGCGGTTTCGAAGACGTTGCCTGCCATACCCTGTCTGCCGGCCAGCAGCGCCGCGTGGCCCTGGCCCGGCTGCACCTGGACAGCCCGCCGCTGTGGATCCTCGACGAACCCTTTACCGCCCTCGACAAGCAGGGCGTGGCCCAGCTCGAAGTGCATCTGGCGGCCCACTGCGAACAGGGCGGCACGGTGGTGCTGACGACGCACCACACGCTGGAGTGCAAGCCGACCGGCTACCGGGAACTCAATCTGGGGCAATGGGCGGCATGAGCGTATTCATCCTGTTGCTGCGCCGTGAGGCGCGCCTGCTGTTCCGCCGCCCGGCGGAACTGGCCAACCCGCTGGTGTTCTTCGCCATCGTCGTGGCGTTGTTCCCGCTGGCGGTGGGGCCGGAAAGCCAATTGTTGCAAACCTTGTCGCCTGGATTGGTCTGGGTCGCAGCCTTGCTGTCCGTGTTGTTGTCGCTCGACGGCCTGTTCCGCAGCGACTTTGAGGACGGTTCGCTGGAGCAGTGGGTGCTGTCGCCGCATCCGCTGGCCATGCTGGTACTGGCCAAGGTGCTGGCGCACTGGATCTTTTCCGGGCTGGCGCTGGTATTGTTGGCGCCATTGCTGGCGCTGATGCTTGGCTTGCCCAGCCACTGCCTGCCGGTGCTGCTCGGCTCGCTGCTGCTGGGCACGCCGGTATTGAGCCTGCTAGGCGCTGTTGGCGCGGCGCTGACGGTCGGTCTCAAGCGCGGTGGTTTGTTACTGGCGTTGCTGATTCTGCCGTTGTATATCCCTGTATTGATCCTGGGCAGTGGTGCACTGCAGGCGGCATTGCAAAATATGCCTGCCACTGGCCATTTGCTCTGGCTCGCCAGCCTGACAGCCCTGGCGGTTACCCTGGCGCCCTTTGCGATAGCGGCCGGCCTGAAGATCAGCGTCGGCGAATAACGAGTCCCGGGCTCTCAAGCCCGGCTAATACCCTGGATGTACCTGATGAAAATGAGCTGGACGTGGTTCCACAAACTGGGTTCGCCGAAATGGTTCTATGCCATCAGCGGCCGCATGCTGCCATGGCTGGCCGTTTCCGCCGTGCTGCTGCTGGTCACCGGCGTGGTCTGGGGCCTGGCTTTCGCCCCAGAGGACTACCAGCAGGGCAATAGCTTCCGCATCATCTATATTCACGTGCCGGCGGCGATGCTGGCGCAGTCCTGCTATGTACTGCTGGCAGTGGCCGGCGTGGTGGGGCTGGTATGGAAGATGAAACTGGCCGATGTCGCCCTGCAATGTGCGGCACCCATCGGTGCCTGGATGACCGCCGTGGCGCTGGTCACCGGGGCCATCTGGGGCAAACCGACCTGGGGCAGCTGGTGGGTCTGGGACGCACGGCTGACGTCGATGCTGATCCTGCTGTTCCTGTACTTCGGCATCATCGCCCTGGGCCAGGCCATCAGCAACCGCGACAGCGCGGCCAAGGCTTGCGCGGTGCTGGCCATTGTCGGCGTGATCAACATTCCGATCATCAAGTACTCGGTGGAGTGGTGGAACACCCTGCACCAGGGCGCGACCTTCACCCTCACCGAAAAACCGGCGATGCCGGCCGAAATGTGGCTGCCGCTGCTGTGCACGGCGCTGGGTTTCTACTGCTTCTTCGGTGCCGTGCTGCTGCTGCGCATGCGCCTTGAAGTGCTCAAGCGCGAGGCGCGCGCCAGTTGGGTCAAGGATGAAGTGTTGAACAGCCTGGGGCGGAGGGCCGCGCGATGAGTTTCGCTTCCTTCGGCGATTTTCTCGCCATGGGCCACCACGCCCTGTATGTCTGGTCGGCCTATGGCATCTGCCTGGCGGTGCTGGCGCTGAATGTCGCTGCACCGCTGCTGGCCCGCCGTCGCTACCTGCAAGATGAGGCGCGCCGTTTGCGCCGGGAGAACCACCAGTGAATCCGCAGCGCAAGAAACGCCTGTTCATTATCCTCGGCCTGCTGGCCGGGGTTGCGGTTGCCGTCGGCTTTGCCTTGAGCGCCCTGCAGCAGAACATCAACCTGTTCTACACCCCGACCCAGATCGCCAACGGCGAGGCGCCGCTGGACACGCGCATTCGTGCCGGCGGCATGGTCGAGAAGGGCTCGGTGCAACGTTCCTCCGACTCGCTCGACGTGCGCTTCGTAGTCACCGACTTCAACAAGTCGGTGCCAATCACCTACCGCGGGATCCTGCCGGACCTGTTCCGTGAAGGGCAGGGCATCGTCGCCCTCGGCAAGCTCAATGGCGACGGCGTGGTGGTGGCTGACGAAGTACTGGCCAAGCACGACGAGAAGTACATGCCACCCGAGGTCACCAAGGCCCTGAAGGAAAGCGGCCAGGCGGCCAGCGGTGCGGGGGCCAAGCCATGAACGCGGCACTGGTGATCCCCGAACTCGGCCAGCTGGCGATGATCCTGGCGATCTGCTTCGCCGCCGTGCAGGCCACGGTGCCGCTGCTCGGTGCCTGGCGCGGCGACAGCCTGTGGATGAGCCTGGCGCGCCCGGCAGCCTGGGGCCAGTTCACCTTCCTGGTGTTTGCCTTTGCCTGCCTGACCCACGCCTTCATGACCGACAACTTCTCGGTCGCCTACGTGGCCAGTAACTCCAACAGCGCCTTGCCGTGGTACTACAAGTTCAGTGCCGTCTGGGGCGCCCACGAGGGCTCGTTGCTGCTGTGGGCGCTGATCCTCGGTGGTTGGACCTTTGCCGTGTCGATCTTCTCGCGGCAACTGCCGCAGGTGATGCTGGCCCGTGTACTGGCGGTCATGGGCATGATCAGCGTCGGCTTCCTGAGCTTCCTGATCATCACCTCCAACCCGTTCCAGCGCTTGCTGCCGCAGGTGCCGACCAATGGACGCGACCTCAACCCGCTGCTGCAGGACTTCGGCCTGATCGTCCACCCGCCGATGCTGTACATGGGCTATGTGGGCTTCTCGGTGGCCTTCGCCTTCGCCATCGCCGCGCTGCTCGGCGGGCGCCTGGACGCGGCCTGGGCGCGCTGGTCGCGGCCCTGGACCATCGTCGCCTGGGCCTTCCTCGGCGTCGGCATCACCCTGGGCTCGTGGTGGGCTTACTACGAACTGGGTTGGGGCGGCTGGTGGTTCTGGGACCCGGTGGAAAACGCCTCGTTCATGCCCTGGCTGGTGGGCACCGCGCTGATCCACTCGCTGGCGGTGACCGAAAAACGCGGGGTATTCAAGAGCTGGACTGTGCTGCTGGCGATTGCCGCCTTCTCGTTGAGCCTGCTGGGGACCTTCCTGGTGCGCTCCGGCGTGCTGACCTCGGTGCATGCGTTCGCCGCAGACCCGGCGCGTGGCGTGTTCATCCTGATCTTCCTGCTGTTCGTGGTGGGTGGCTCGCTGACCCTGTTCGCCCTGCGCGCCCCGGTGGTCAAGAGCCAGGTCGGCTTCGCCCTGTGGTCGCGTGAAACCCTGCTGCTGGCCAACAACCTGATCCTGGTGGTGGCGGCTTCGATGATCCTGCTGGGCACGTTGTACCCGCTGGTGCTCGATGCCCTGACCGGGGCCAAGTTGTCGGTCGGCCCACCTTATTTCGATGCCCTGTTCCTGCCGCTGATGGCGCTGCTGATGGTGGTGCTGAGCGTGGGCGTGGTGGTGCGCTGGAAGGACACCCCCGGCAAGTGGCTGGCGAACATGATGACTCCGGTGCTGATTGGCAGCGCGGTGCTGGCGCCGGTCGCCGGCTTCATCGTCGACGACCTCGACTGGCCGGTCCTCAGCGCCTTCGCCCTGGCGGCCTGGGTGGTGTTCGGCGGGCTGCGAGACATTCTCGACAAGACCCGCCACAAGGGCCTCGCCAAGGGCTTGCGCGGCCTGACCCGCAGCTACTGGGGCATGCAGCTGGCGCACCTTGGCCTGGCGGTGTGTGCCCTGGGCGTGGTGCTGTCGAGCAATAACAGCGCCGAGCGCGACTTGCGCATGGCACCGGGCGAGAGCGTCGAGCTGGGCGGTTACCACTTCCTGTTCGAGGGCGCCAAGCATTTCGAGGGGCCGAACTTCATCTCCGACAAGGGCACCATCGTGGTCACCCGCGACGGCCGTGAAGTGACCACCCTGCACCCGGAAAAGCGCCTGTACACCGTGCAGCAGTCGATGATGACCGAGGCAGGCATCGATGCCGGCTTCACCCGTGACCTGTACGTTGCCCTGGGCGAGCCGCTGGAAAACGGCGCCTGGGCGGTGCGCGTGCATATCAAGCCTTACGTCCGCTGGATCTGGTTGGGCGGTCTGCTGACCGGCCTGGGCGGGTTGCTGGCGGCCTTCGACCGGCGTTATCGCGTCAAGGTCAAGACCCGGGTGCGCGAAGCCCTGGGCGTGTCTGGAGCTGCTGCATGAAGCGTTGGATCATGGTCGTGCCACTGGTGGTATTCCTGCTGATGGCGGTTTTCCTTTACAAGGGATTGTTCCTCAAGCTCGACGAGCTGCCTTCGGCGATGATCGGCAAGCCGTTCCCGGCGTTTGCCCTGGCGTCGACCCAGGGTGACCGCAACCTGACCCAGGCCGACCTGCACGGCCGGCCAGCGTTGGTCAACGTGTGGGCCACCTGGTGCCCATCGTGCAAGGTCGAGCACCCGTACCTGAACCAGCTGGCCCAGCAGGGCGTGGTGATCCATGGCATCAACTACAAGGACGACAACGCCGCCGCGCAGAAATGGCTGGCCGAGTTCCACAACCCGTACCAGCTGGATATCCGTGACGAGCAGGGCAGCCTGGGGCTGGACCTGGGCGTGTATGGCGCGCCGGAAACCTTCCTTATCGACGCCAAGGGCATCATCCGCTACAAGCACGTCGGCATCGTCGACGCCGACGTGTGGCGCGAGCAGCTGGCGCCGCTGTACCAGGGCCTGGTCGACGAGGCCAAGCCATGAGGCGCTGGCTGGCAGCCGCCGTGCTGGGCATGAGCCTGGCCGGCGTGGCCAAGGCGGCCATCGATACCTACCAGTTCCGCGATGACGCCGAGCGCGAGCGTTACCAGCAACTGACCAAGGAACTGCGCTGCCCCAAGTGCCAGAACCAGGACATCGCCGACTCCAACGCACCGATCGCCGCCGATCTACGCCGCGAGATCTTCCGCATGCTCGGCGAAGGCAAGAGCAACCAGCAGATCGTCGACTTCATGGTCGACCGCTATGGTGACTTTGTGCGCTACAAGCCAGCGCTCAGCGGCCGCACCTGGCTGCTGTGGTTCGGCCCGGGCATCCTGTTGGCTGGTGGCTTCGTGGTGCTGGCGGTGATCGTCCGCCGTCGCCGTGGCCCGGCAAACCACGCTGCACAGGAACTGTCCGTCGAAGAACGCGAGCGTCTCGCCAAACTGCTGGAAAAAGAACAGACCCATGACTGAATTCTGGCTTAGTGCGGGCCTGTTGTTGCTCGCCGCCCTCGGCTTTCTGCTGATCCCGATCCTGCGTGGCCGTCGCCAGCAGCAGGAAGAAGACCGCACCGCATTGAACGTCGCCCTGTACCAGGAGCGCGTCGCCGAACTGGCCGCCCAGCAGGCCGCCGGCGTGCTGGACCAGGCGCAAATGGCCAAGGGCCGCGATGAGGCGGCCCGTGAGCTGCTGGCCGATACCGAAGGCGCGGAACCCGCGCGCCAGGGGCACCTGGGCAAGGCCCTGCCATTGCTGGCGGCCGTGCTGGTGCCAGCACTGGCATTGGGGCTGTACCTGCACTTCGGCGCGGCGGACAAGGTCGAGCTGACCCAGGAATTCGCCGCCGCACCGAAAACCATGGACGAAATGACCACGCGCCTCGAACGTGCCGTGCAGGCCCAGCCGGACTCGGCCGAAGGCCTGTACTTCCTTGGCCGTGCCTACATGGCCCAGCAACGCCCGGCCGACGCGGCCCGGGCCTACGAGCGCGCCGTCGCCCTGGCCGGTCGCCAGCCCGAGCTGCTGGGCCAGTGGGCCCAGGCGCTGTACTTCGCCGCAGACAAAAAATGGAGCGCGCAGGTGCAGGGGCTGACCGACGAAGCGCTCAAGGCCGACCCGAACGAGGTCACCAGCCTTGGCTTGCGGGGCATCGCCGCCTTCGAGGGCGAGCGCTACCAGGAAGCCATCGACTACTGGAACCGCCTGCTGGCGCAATTGCCCGAAGGCGATGCCTCGCGGGCGGCGCTGCAAGGTGGCATCGACCGCGCGGCAGAGCGCCTGGGCACTACCGGCAGCAAAGCGCAGGCCACTGCGGCAGCCCGCCTGAAGGTGCGGGTGGAACTGGCGGCGGCGCTCAAGGACAAGGTCAAGCCTGACGACACCGTGTTCATCTTCGCCCGTGCAAGCAACGGCCCGCCCATGCCGCTGGCGGCCAAGCGGGTCACCGTGGCGCAATTGCCGCTGGAGGTGGAATTGTCCGATGCCGACGCTATGCTGCCGCAGATGAAACTGTCCCAATTCGCCGAAGTCCAACTGGTTGCACGAGTATCGCGCGCAGGCCAGCCGACCCGCGGCGAATGGATCGGCCAGAGTGCGCCTCTGGCCAATACCACCCAGGCCACCCAGCACCTGACCATCGACAGCCCCGACCAGTAAGAGAACAACGCCATGCACAGCACCGTCCGCCTGACCCTGATCACCCTGGCCCTGGGGTTGTCCGCGTGTACGGCGCATCAACCGTATGAGCAGCCGTCGCCGCCGATCGAGACAGCGCCACCGCACCAGGGGCCTGCGGTGAAACCGTTGCCAGGCGGCCAGCCGTCGACCCAGCCGAGCAAGCCGGCGGCGATCCCCAAGCCGATGCCACGCACCTCCGCCAGCTTCGCGCCACCGCCGGGTGGCGCCAGCCACTGGGATCCGAAGCTCGGGGTGTATGTGCTGGAGAACAAGACCAATGTGTTTTACCGGCAGCGTACCTACTACCGCTATGACAATGGCTGGAGCTGGTCGCTGAACCCGGATGGCCCATGGCAGGAAACCGACAGCAGCGGGGTGCCCGGCGGGCTGGGACGCGCTTACGGGCAGTAATCCGCAAGCCGGTACAGTACAGTTTTAGCTGGATATTTCAGTTGACTGTACTGGCCGGTGACTCCGCATAATGCCCCTTCGAATTGACTCGGAGGTGGCATGAGCAAGACAGTCCTGGTACTGGTAGAAACCGTCGACGATTATCTGCCATTACTCGAAAAGGCCGGCTACCGTCTGATTCGTGCCCCATCCCCACAAATGCGTGCCGACGCGATCCAGCGCCATGCCGGCCAGATCGACGCCGTGCTTACCCGTGGGCCGCTGGGCCTGACTGCCGCTGAAATCGCCGCCTTGCCCAAGCTGCAGATCATCTGCGTGATAGGTGCTGGCTACGAGCAGGTCGACCTGGCCGCCGCTGCCGCCCGTGGCATCACCGTCACCAATGGCGCCGGCGCCAACGCCGCGGCAGTCGCCGACCACACCCTGGCCATGCTGCTGGCGCTGTTGCGTGACATCCCTCGCGCCGATGCCAGTACCCGTCGTGGCGAGTGGAACCGGGTGATCAGCCCTTCGGTCAGCGGCAAGCGCCTGGGCCTGCTGGGCCTCGGCGCGGTTGGCCAGGCCATCGCCCAGCGCGCCAGCCTGGGCTTCGACATGAACATCAGCTATCACAGCCGCACCCCGCGAACGGACATGCCGTACACCTGGTACGACAGCCCGTTGCACCTGGCCGATGCCGTCGACATCCTGGTCGTTGCCACCCCCGGTGGTGCCAATACCCGCCATCTGGTCGATGCCCAGGTGCTCGAGGCACTGGGCGCGGAGGGTTACCTGGTGAATATCGCCCGGGCCAGCGTGGTCGACACCCAGGCGCTGGTATCAGCCCTTGAACAAGGCCGGCTCGCCGGCGCCGCACTCGATGTGTTCGATGACGAACCCGCCGTGCCTGACGCTCTCAAGGCTCTCGGCAATACGGTGCTCACGCCCCACGTGGCCGGCCAGTCGCCCGAGGCCGCTCGCGACACCGTGGCCCTGGTGCTGCGCAACCTGCAGGCCTTCTTTGCCGGCAAACCGGTGCTCACGCCGGTCCGCGCGTAACCCTTTCAATACCCAGCCGGCATTGCCGGATCACAAGGAGCGTTTGATGCAACTCGAAATCTTCCAGGTCGATGCCTTCTCCGCCGAGCCCTTTGGTGGCAACCCGGCGGCGGTGATCCCGTTGCAAAGCTGGCTGCCGGACGATGTGCTGCAGCGCATCGCCGAAGAGAACAACCTGTCGGAAACGGCCTACTTCGTGCGCAATGGCGAGACCTTCGACCTGCGCTGGTTTACGCCCACCGTCGAAGTCGACCTGTGCGGCCACGCCACACTGGCTTCGGCCTACGTGCTGTTCGAACAACTGGGCGAGCAAACCGAAGTGCTGCGCTTCAACACCCGCAGTGGCGAGTTGCGGGTCAGCCGTGGCGCCGACGGCCTGCTGGCCATGGACTTCCCGGCCAAGCAGCCGCAAGCCGTGGAGGTGCCAGCCGGCTTGCTGGAGGCGCTGGGCCTGAGTGCGGCCAAGGCCGTCTACCGTTCCGATGACTATGTGGTGGTGGTCGATGACGCCGCGCTGCTCGACCCGCTGAAGCCTGATTTCGTCGCCTTGTCGGCATTCGACGTGCGTGGCATCGCGGTCACTGCCGCTGGCCGTGGCTACGACTTCGTCACCCGTTGGTTCGGCCCGCGGGTCGGCGTCAATGAAGACCCGGTCACTGGCTCTGCGCATACCTCGCTGGCGCCGTTGTGGGCCGAGCGGCTGGGCAAGTCGTCGCTGAGCTGCGAGCAGGGCGGGGCGCGCAAAGGGCAGTTGCACTGTGAAGTCCCAGGCAATGGCCGGGTGATCATCAGCGGGCGTGCGGCGTTGTACCTGCGCGGTAGCGTGTACATCTGACCGAACGGATGGGCTGCGGGCTCCGAGCTGCGGGGCCCGATCTATACTTGCTGGCCCAACCTGCAAGGAGCCCTATCATGACCCTGGAAAAAAGCGGCAGCTGCCTCTGCGGTGAAACCCGTCTGCGGGTCACTGTCGACAATACCCACATCAGCGCCTGCCATTGCAGCATGTGCCGCAAATGGACCGGCGGCCCGCTGCTGGTCGTGGACTGCAGCCAGGCGCCGGTCTTCGAGGGGCGGGCACCGGCGGTCTACGATTCCTCCGACTGGGCCCAGCGTGGTTTTTGCAGCCGTTGCGGCACGCACCTCTACTACCGGCTCAAGGACAAGGACCACTATGCGGTCCCGGTAGGCCTGCTGGATGGCGACGAGGCCTGGGATTTCGAGCTGCAGATCTTCGTCGAGCAGAAACCCGCCTGGTATTGCTTCGCCAACCAGACCAAGGAACTGACCGGCGAGCAAGCGTTCGAGCAGTTCGGCTGAGCCATTGCCGCCAGCCCTGCACAGCGGTAGCCTGCGCGCATCCATGAACAGGAGCAAAAAGCGTGAAGCGCGGTGTGATGTATGCTGGTGGGGCCGGTGCATTGTGGGGCATGGTACTGATGGTTCCGGAGCTGTTGCCGGAGTTCAACCCGATGCTGCTGAGCAGCGTGCGCTATGCGATGGTCGGCCTGATCTCGTTGCTGCTGGCCGCGCCGATGGCCCGGCAACTGCGTCAGCTGACTCTGGCGGACGGCTGGATGCTGCTGCGCCTGGCAGTGGTCGGCAACCTGCTTTACTTCATCTGCCTGGTGGCGGCGATCCAGCGCCTGGGCGTGGCACCTGCCTCGCTGATCGTCGGCGTGTTGCCGCTGACCATCACCCTGTATGGCCGCAACGACAGCGGCGCAGTGCCGATCCGGCGCCTGATCGGCCCGCTGGCGCTGATTATTGCCGGCATGCTGTGCATCAACCTGGAGACCTTTGCCTTTGCCCCGGGCAATATCGGCGACAAGCTCCTGGGGCTGTTCTACGCCTTGGCCGCGCTGGCCTGCTGGACTTGGTACGCGGTGCAGAACAGCCGTTATCTCAAGCAGAGCGGGCATTTTGACAGTCACCAGTGGTCGGTGCTGATCGGCGTGCTGACCGGCCTGAGCAGCCTGCTGATGGTGGCCGGCCTGGCGATGTGGCAGCCGCAGCAGCTGCAGGTCGAGGCACCGATGACGCGTTGGTGGCTGTTCTGGGGCGCGTGCCTGGGCTGTGCAGTGCTGGGGTCTTGGTTGGCCACGGCGCTGTGGAACGCTGCGTCCAAGCGCCTGCCGCTGACCTTGAGCGGGCAGCTGATCGTGTTCGAAACCCTGTTCGCGCTGTTGTATGCCTTCCTCTGGCGGCAAGCCGGGCCGAGCTTGCTGGAAGCAGCGGCGATCATGCTGGTGATCGGCGGGGTGTTGTGGTCGATGCGTCAGCATGGAACACCACGCGAGCTTGCCAAACCCGTGCATTCCTGAGAAAAGGGCGCCCTTGAATTTCAGCGTTGGAGCCTGCCCATGAGCAGCGAACTGCAGATCACCGACCTCGTCGAAGGCGACGGTAAAGCCGCCGTCAAAGGCGCCCTGATCACCACCCAATACACCGGCTGGCTGGCCGACGGCAGCGAGTTCGACTCGTCGTGGTCGCGGGGCAAACCGTTTCAGTGCGTGATTGGCACCGGCCGTGTCATCAAAGGCTGGGACCAACATTTCTGTTAGTTACACGGCGTTTATGGTCGCCCATCTGAGTAGGGCAATCGCTACCGCGAACCCTCCTAGAGCAAGAGGTAGCCAGTTGTCAGTGAACCATGGAGTGACGCACATTCCACGCACCACAGCGAACGCCTTACAACCCCAAGTGATGATCGCTGGCATTGTTTTAGTAAGGTGAGCGTATCTGGTGCACATATCCAAATTAGGCTCATTGTGACCCATAAAAAAGCCGGTAACAACCACGCTAGTTCTATATTCTCTAGTTAGTTCATGAATGCTTGGTGTATGGTCTTCAGGCCCTGAGCGAGATTCGTCTTCAGCCAATTTATCGTGACAAGTGACAGTCCACTCAAGTGAGAGGGTTTCAATCTTTTCAAATTTCTCATCTGGATAGGTTTCTGAAAGTAGCCTTCTTCCCTCCCGCTTGAGTTCTAATCTGTAAAGAATCAGAGCAACCCAACCTAAAGCCGCATCATAAATCTTATCCATTCTTTCATCGAATCTACGGGTGTTATCGGGTATGCGCTGGTAGAAGCGAAAGACCAAATATAGATTAACAGCCGCCATCAGGCCCCAGGAATGACTGGCATTTCGTTTAGGTGTAATTTCTAATCCTAGAAATTTTATAGTCGTTAGATCTATCCCATAAAACCAAAGAACTAATGCTATGCTAGAAAATCCAATCAACAAGCCGCGAGCCTTGCTAAAGTCTGGACTATCAATGTCGTTCAATTGGAAATAGCTCCCTAGTCTGAATAATAACTAACGTTACCTGCCACCTGCCAGCGTATATGACATCATTGCATGCAGACAATAAAATAGCTCTGATGTCTCCTTCAGGATGTTCAGCATTTCTTGAGCACTGCTGTCATCATGAGTAAATGATTCAACTACTTCGTAGTCGTCATTGATCATCATTAGAGCTTTCACAGGTTGTCCGCCATTATGCATCCTCTGTATGAGCTTGCTAGTGTCTTCCCTTTGCATAGTCGACTTCTTAACATCAAGGGCTGGATCTTTCGTTATTGGATACCGGAAATACGTGCTCGATGAGTCAGTTGCTTCAATTGCTGCTATCCATCCATCAAGCTCAGGTGGCAGAACCCAATCGGTGTGTGGGACTTTAGCAAGCGCCTCTGCCTTTTGATTTAAGAGGGTGCGTAGCTCAGCGTATAAAGGGCCTAAGCCATGAACGTTGTATAGTGGCTTGCGTTTCTTGCCTACCATGACACTGGGCTCGCTGGACGCGGGTTCATCACCATAAGGAATGGTGAATTTGCGATGGAGTGTGATGATTGCGGATTTAAGATAAAGTTCGATGGCGTGGCGGTAGAGGAAGCTTACAGGTAGATTTGAATTAAAGTGCAGTGGCTTGTCTGGATCATTGAGAGAGTCAGCAGCGTGCTTGAAGGAATCAGCTACCGCACCAAACCCTAAGTCGTAATGTTGGTCAAGCGGCATGAGCATATAAAGCATAATTATTCCTCCTGAAAAATCATGGCAGCGGCCTTATGATAGCACTCTATTAAACAAGGAAAAGCCACTTTGGCTGATCTAGTTCCTCCTCATCCTAAAATTGACAGCCCGTTTTTACACAACCTCAAATCTTCACAGGTCGGAAAATCCCTTGACAGTCAGCGCCTGCGCTTGAGGGTATACCGGTGTAAATGCGGGTATACCACTCATGATTCTACAAATCCCTGCACCCATAAACGGCAATGCCCCGCCAAAGCTCCATGCAGGGCCATAGCGAGGCGTTTGATATGCTATCCATCCTACCCCATTGGATCATTCACAGCGTTGCTGTATGAGGCGGGCTTTAAACGGCTGCTTTCAATTCCTTCTTGATCCTGTACACCGTGGCAACTCCACACTCTGCCAGCTTGGCCACATCATCGGCAGTCATGGTTGGGTGCTTGGCCATGATGTTCGTCACCTTCTCCCACATCGCAGCATTCTTACCTTTGCCAGCTGGTTTCCACTCAGGGTTAACTGCCTTCTTATTCTCGATACCCTGTTTGATGCGCTCCACACGCTTCTCTTGATCCAGCCGTGCCATAGTTGCCATCAAGTCTAGGAGCATGTTGTTGATCACTTCCATAATGGCACCTGTGATGCCGTTACCATCAACCAACTGGTGAGAGGTGGGTAGATCGACTACTACCAGACGCAAGCCCTTGGCCTTGATGGTCGATTTCAGTGCGTCCCATTCAGCACTGGACAACCTAGACAACCTGTCAACCGATTCACAGACGATGGAATCACCCGCTTGCGCAGCACTAAGCAGACGGGAAAGCTCTGGGCGCTCCAGCTTGGTTCCTGAGATGTTCTCAGCGTATACGTCTGCAATGATGAGGTTGTGGTCACTGGCGAAAGCCTCAAGCATCTGACGTGCACGGTTTGCATCCTGATCCTTCGTGGAAGCACGCAGATACAGATGAGCTTTCATAGTTGCTATCCTTTGTCTATCAATTCGATGGATCTATGATAAGCGATCATATAGCTATCATCAATAGGTATTTTGATAGTCGCTATCGGATAGGGCTGGCACTACCTTTTGAGTAGAGTCAATTGATAGCGGATTCACGCTTGGTTCCCTCATCCAGTGCATGATAGCTTTCTGCCTTCAATAGGCATGGAGCAGATCTTATGAAGCTGGGTTCGATGGTAGTCGTAGCCGCACTTTCGGGAGTCTTAAGTGGGTGTGCTGGGCAGCCTCCGCTGCAACGTCCGCCATTCCCCGTAGAGGAATACCAAAAGCTGGTGCTGGACGGTGCTGGCACGGTTTCCGGGCAGGTGTTTATGAAAACTGTCGGTGGAGATGTTAAGTACGGTGCTGGCAGCGAGGTCGCTCTGTTTCCCGTGACGAGCTATTCGAATTTCTGGTATCAGAATGGTTACTTGCAATCCAAGCCAATCGTTCCTTCCGATGAGCGGCAAAAGAAATATATGAAGGTCACGCAGGCTGACGGGAACGGTAATTTCAAATTCACAAATGTCGCTCCCGGTGATTACTACGTCAGCTCAATGGTGGTTTGGCAAGCACCTACCCAATTCGGCCTTGCAACGCAAGGTGGTTATGTCGCGAAACCTATTGCCGTTGACGAGAAAACAGAAGCGAGAGTCATGTTAACTCGCTGACTGGCATCATTTCGTTTTTAACCTTCGTGCTCCTTCCTGATATCGGGGAAGGGGCGATACATTCTATAAGCACCATAGCTTGCGTATGAATCGTTTAGGCCTCTTGCCTACGCCCTCACCATCACTCAGGTGAGAAATCCTCTAATATCGCCGTATAGGGCCTCCCAGGTGCGTGCATTAGGGATTTTCCTGCTATTTCTGATCAATGTCGATCATTCCGATTTATAAGGACAGGAATTGCAGGGGGTTTGGCAGGTGTGCTTAGACCAATTGTCGTCAATACCACGTACAATCAAGGCTGTAGCGGATTGAGGTGAGTTCACGATGTTCCTCGGGTGGTCGGAAAAGTGAGTTTCTACCCTGTATTCAATCCTGTTCATTTCTCACCAAGCTGATGTGTCGGCAGGGTGTGTAACGCGTTCCTACGTCGATTCTGAGGCGTTGTGTGACCACAACCCTTGTAGATTTGTCGTAGAACGACAGTAGGAACATCTCAGGTGTAATGCATGGCGGCCCTGATAGGGCCTATAAGGCGATTACAGGCGTTTTAAGCCTAAGCAGTATGTCGCATTGTCTTTTGCGAGATCGTTGCTTAAATCGAGCCTCTGGGCCTTACAGGCGTATATGCCTGATGGCAGGGCAGGCAGCCTGATTTCGGAACCCTTTTCCGTAGGACCCTGCAAAATAGATGCCAAGTGGGATTGACAAAAGCCGGTTTGGGCTGGTAGAATGAAGGCATACTGCCGAACGAAGTGAGGTAGTAAAAGCACTATAGATAGAAGATATTATATTATCTGCTAAGCAGATAGAATTATATAATAATCAATAAACAAATATAATAATTATAAAGACAAATATACTATATGCTTTAGCATATAAATGTATTGCTTAAGAATCTACAAATAGATGGTCAATCAGACCATCCAATCCTCAGAGAGATATCCTACAACGTAACGTTGTGAAGAATACTCATCTCAGTCAGCGACTGAACGCATTGTTCCTGTGCAAAGCACAGAGAAGAGGTCAAGAGCTTGTTCGGTCTCATTGACCTCTCATTCAAGATCAATAGCATTCGCACTGCTGTGCTCGCTGGCTGACACTGAATGTATGAGGTCAGTGATGACTGCTGGCAGTCGAAGAGAACCTTCGCGAGATCACTCAACACAGCATGGCTGTGAATGATCCTGTCTGTTGCCAATCGGTTATCACGCTCCAATGTTCAACGTCATCGTTGACGGTATGACACCAATCCATCTCGACAGACTGGGTGTCAGCGCAATGAGCCAGTAGGCGAATGCTTTTGATCTTGATAGGTGAGGATAACCCTCATCCGCTCTTGATCCTCTTCCTCTATGCGCTGCACAGGAAGAATGCATTCAGTCATCCAATTGGGATGTTTTCATCATTAGTTGATCAATCTATGCGACTGAGTACATCAACGCGCTCAGGAAGGCCTCAAATAACGCCATACAGCAATGATCTAATTTGAGGTAAGGCCGATGTACTGCTTAAGCTTAAAACGCCTGTAATCGCATTATAGAGCGCTAGAGGCAGTAGGATGTTCTGGATGAACAACCCTGCATACCATCATCGGCAAATAAATGCAACGAAATACGTTGCTGATATTGACAAATCCCTGTAACTAACGGTATTATAGATAATATCAAGACGAGAAATTGATTCATGCTTCCCTCAATCGGCGTGAAACCTCAGTACCATGTAAGGTCTTGATCGAATGTTGAGATTCGCCACAGGCTTGAGTCTCCATTTCAGCAGGGTATGCCTTCTCCTTCATATCCTGCTGACATCTTCCAAAGATGAATGGCACCCAATATTCCTGGGTGTTGTGGATTAGTCGGAAACGACTGTTGATTGATGTTCATGTTTCTCTTCTCCAAGAGTCCCTTGCCACACCATTCATCTCTTTCACATTAGTTGACTGCAACCTTCACAGGTCAACTAATCCAAAGCCCCGTGTCCTATTCTCTTCAGTATTGAGAGTGGGGCACGGGTTTTATTATGCGCATGATAAAAAGCGTACCATTTAAACTGACACCTATGAGGATCATTCCATTAAAGCTCGAAAAAACAATGTCTACGTCCGCACCAGTACTTCGTTCGGAACAACCATTCATGACAGCAACGGATTCAACTACTGCCTAATCTGTCACTCTCCTATGCCCAATCGGAGGTCTGATACGAGAACGTGCTCTCACACTTGCCGCAGTAAGCTCAGTCGCATTCAATCCGGTCAACCAGCACTCAGTTTGCATTTACCAATCGACGTTTACACACAACTGAGTGTGGCAGCCATTAACCAGGGTGTGAGCAATGATGTCATTGCGGCGAACATTTTGTCAGTGGCATACGGCTATAACAAATCTATTGGAGAGTCTGCATGACCCTATCATACAAACGCTTGCAAAATGCGATTACGAAACGACTCGAATCAGCAGATGAGCCTTCTGTGAAGGCAGATAATCCTTCGACCAAAGGTCATTCGACTGACATCATTAGTCGCCAGCATGTTCCAGCCACCATCGTTCCTCAATTATCTGAGGAAGAGGTAGTTAGTAACTACAAACAAACAGTGTTGGGCCATATGCGTAATATCATCCACAATCAGAAAAACGAGGAATCAACAAATGTCTAAAAAGCTCAGCACAACCAAAATCACAGGCGTTCCACCAGTTTGGAGCGACGATGAATTTAATTTGAAACTACGGGTTGCATTACATGCTTATGAACACACCAGGGCGTCAGCAGAATGCATCAGTCACCCCATTGAAATCGAATGGCTCAAGCTGGTGGTTGAGAAATGTAACAAAGGATACGCATTCCGTGATCACCATTCGATTGAGCATGATCAACTCCGTAATGTCATCTGGATGACCAAGCCTATTGAAGTTCAAGCTGTAGAGATCGAAGAAATTAAACGTCAGGTTAAGAATGACTACGTTGCTCACCTGCAAACTAAGTTGGACGAATACAAATCCAAGCTTGCTCAACAGCTTGTGGAAGCACAGGAAGAGAAGGAGCGTCGAGCAGCTGAGCAAGCAAAAGCCAAAAAACTTCGTGACGCTCAAGCTGAAGCGGATGCTTGCTTTGGCGATCTGGTCATCCCAGAAGGTTATCCAGTGGCACAAGGTGCGCAATTCAGCATGGACGTTGTAGACGACTAATTGGCGTCTACAGCAAACCTATCAAATATATAAGAGGGAAGTGATAGTGACTAATCGAATGACCAATCGAGAAATACAGCAGCAGATGAAGCATTACAAATCATTGAGAGCAGCAGCCGGTGTAACTGGTAATCGGGCTGAGTGGCAACGCTGCTCAGATATGATTGAAATGCTATCTTCCAGATTCACCATCACTGGTTGACATCAGCCGTTCACGCTAATCAATTTATGACTTCTACGAAGCATATAACGTATGCCCTCAATAGGGTTATCTGTGTATTCGCCCCAGTTAATTAGCTCTGGTAGCTCAGGGGAGATAATCATCTCCTCCCCTAAATGCAGCATACGATAACCCAACGTGACATTGCTCTCAGATTTTCGTTTGATTCCTTGATACACCCAAGGAAATATTTCATCAACGACCTTAATTAATTTGCCTTGGTATACAGATATTCTGTATCCCGCTTGTTTTAGTAAACCATTGAGCTGCACAGGATCAGCAATCATCATCCTGTCTTGGGTAATGGCAGCATTTAATGTATTGCCATCGGCAATTGGTGATCGCTCTAACACTGAAAGTTCTACATCAATTGCTTTACGCCGTTCACTGTAAGACTGCAGCTCAGTCGTAATTTCGTCATCGTCCACTGTTGCCAATAGTTTAGTAAGGCGACTGATTGCTGATGAGGCAACATCTCTCTCGCTGGTTAGTGCAAGCTTTCGCTTGTCGTTAGCCGAAAGCTGTATAGCCTGTAATGCTCGTTCAATCCAATGAACAGCAGTAAGTGAATACACATACGACACAACCTGATACGGAATGGTCTCTGAGTTTGCACACCCCGCTGACTTCAAGCGATGATGTGTTCCACATCGCATGTTGTTGGGTTTGCCGTCTTTCTGGTGAACAATGTAGTTGCTGCCACACACACCACACACCACCAAACCAACTAAATGGTTCTTGCTCGTTCTTTGTCTTGGCATTGTTGCTACAGCTTTCTTTCTCTGCTGAGCAAGCAGGAACAATTCATCACTGATGATAGACGGGTACACATTGGGGATCTCATCCCAATAACCAATTACAGCTTTGTTTCTCAACCAACCTTCAACAGTCGGTCCACTGCATTTACTCAGCTCGCTTACACCAGATGTCCGCAGACGATTGGCAATAGTCGTCTTGCCAACACCAGATGCATACAGTTCGAAAGCTTGGCGTACGTGCACAGCAATATGTTCAATCACATCACCACCACTTGTCAGCCAGATAGGCGTGTGACGCTTTACCTTCCCTGTCGCCTTAGCTTGTTCACGACGTATGGCATAGCTTGCTTTGGTTCGCTCGCTGAGGGCCTTGGAGTAGCTGTGGGCAGCTTGGATCTTTGCTGCCAACAGGTGCAGGTGACCATTGTTAACCGATTCTTTTGTATATTCGATCTGATCATCCAAGGTGACGATGTTCACCCCGGCATACAATATGGGTTTTAGTACTTCAGCGATCATCTCAAATGCAGGTAGACGACCTGTACGGTCGATTGCTTCCACCAGCACACAGTCACCACCTTTGATCAACCCTGCTTCTACAGCCTGCAAAAGTTTGGCAAAGCCACCACCCTCCTTTACGTGCTCACCGTGATAACCACTACGCCCGAGGTCTTCATAGGTGAGATCGGACAGGGTGTAATCAGGGTGATCCTGAACCCACCGTGTCACCATCTGACGCTGCCGCTCAGCACTGCTACCACTGGTTTGGCGGGCGCTGCTGAAGCGAATGTAGGGGATGGCTGAGGGCATACGGCCTGCTTCCTGCTGATTGTCCTAAAGGACGATGACCAAAAGGGCAGGATACACGGTGGTGTACTTTGCGGAAAGGCTGTGACCAGGGGCTGATGGGCATGCGCGTGGGCGGCAAGCGCAAGCTGCAGGTGCCGGCGCACCTGGGGTATGGCGAGCGCAGCGTGGGGGCTATTCCGCCGAATTCGGACCTGACCTTCGAGATCGAATTGCTGGAAGTGCTGACGCGGGATGATTGATGGCGGTGGGGCTGGTAGGTGTTTGCCTTGAGAGATGTAGCGTCTGTGAGATCGAGCGCCGCCCGCGCGGCGCATCGCGAGCTTTGCTCGCTCCTACGTTTGTTTCGCGCCAATTATTCCGGTGGGATTTGCGCGCGAACGCCTTGGCGCATGGCGCGATATCGCGTCGTACCAACAAGACGGTCGCGCGCGTCTGCCACAGGCGTTACTGGCCAAAAACAAATGTAGGAGCGAGCAAAGCTCGCGATGCGCCGCGCGGGCGGCGCTCGATCTCATAAGCGATGTAACTCCCAAGGCGGACATATTTCCGCAACACTCCTGCTCTAACGTAATCCTTGCCTAGGGAACGGCATCCACACTCAAGGAGGAACCAAACGGGTTGCGGACACTCTGAGTCCTGCTCGTTGCCAAGGATGGCAATCACTAACACGGATTGCCTTGCGGCATAGGCCGCAGGGCAATGTGGCGGGTATCCAGCTACCTATTGCCACAAGAGCCTGCCTACATGAAGTTGCCATCTTTCCTTCGACGTCGCCGTCACCTGTTGCTCAGCGTGGCCCTCGTCGCCGCGGCTGTGCCGCTGACACTGGAAGTGGTCGAGAGCCGTGCTCAACCGGTCGATGGCACCCAGACGCTGGTATTCCTGCGCCATGCCGAAAAGCCCGGTGAAGGCCTGGGGCAACTGAATTGCCAGGGGCTCAACCGTGCGCTGGACCTGGCCACCTTGCTGCCGGAGCGTTTCGGCAAAGCGGATTACGTATTCGCCGCCAACCCCTCGCGGCACGTCGAGGAAGGCAGTCAGGACCAGAGCTACAGCTACATCCGCCCGTTGATGACCATTACCCCCAGCGCCATTCGCCTGGGGTTGCCGGTCAACATCGACTTCGGCGCCAACGACACCGACGAACTCGCCGACGAACTGCTCAGCGAGAAGTACCGTAATGCCACCGTCTACACCGCCTGGTCCCATGGCTATCTGCCAGAGCTGATCAATACCGTGGCCGGCAAGGCATTGGGCGATGATCGGGTGATCACCCAGGAGTGGAGCGGCGACGATTTCGATACCCTCTACGTCCTCACCCTGACCTGGCACGACGGCAAGGCCAGCCTGCTCAGCCGTAACGTCCGCCAGGGCCTGAATGGCGGTGCCCATAGCTGCCCGACCTGATCCACTCCTGCAGGGCCAGCGCGACCCTGCAGGAAAGGCCAAGCGGCTAACGGCCGAACTTCATCGGCCAGCCCACCACCTTCTTCGCCCGCGGTGTGGCATAGGTGCGTACCTTGGAGGTGCTGAGCCCCATCCGTACCAGCGCCTCGGCCATGGTCACCGCCGCGCTCACGCCATCGACCACCGGTACCCCGGTACGCTGGCGAATCTGCTCATCCAGCCCGGCCATGCCGCCGCAGCCCAGGCAGATCACCTCGGCCTTGTCGTCACGCACGGCACGTTCGGCCTGCTCGACGATGGCCTCCACCGCGCGTAGCGGGTCTTCTTCCAGTTCCAGCACAGCCAGGCCACTGGCCCGTACCGAGGCGCAGCGGTCATACAACCCGGACAGCTTCAGGCGGTCTTCGATCAGCGGCACGGTGCGGTCCAGGGTGGTCACCACCGAATAGGCATGACCCAGGTACATGGCGGTGCTGGCGGCGGCATCGGTGATGTCCACCACCGGTACGTTGAGCAGCTCCTGCAGGCCTTCGCGGCCATGCTCGCCGTAGCCGGCCTGGATCACGGCATCGTAAGGGCCGTCGTAGGCCAGCACCCGGTCCATCACGGCGATGGCAGCCAGGTAGCTCTCGAAATTACCCTCCACCGACTCGGCGCCGAACCAGGGGGTCAGGCCGATGATCTCCGTGCCGGGCGCGGCGACGCTGCGCGCTTGTTCGGCGATGGCCTCGGTGATGGCTTCGGTGGTGTTGACGTTGGCGATCAGAATACGCATGGGCAGTCCTCCTTGATCAATGGCTGCTGTGGTCGACGGCGATGCACTCGCCGCTGACATCGTGGTATTGGCGGTTGCGCGGGGCGATCAACAGGTACACCGCAGCGGCGATGCCGGCGCCGATCAGCCAGGAGAACGGCGCGATACCGTGGAAGTTCGGCACCAGCGCCAGGATGATGGCCAGCAGTGCAGCGGGCACGAAGGCGACCACGGCACGCAGGTTGATGCCCTTGCTGTAGTGGTAGGCGCCGGTCGGGTGCTCGGTGTACAGCTCCGGCACGTTGATGCGGCCTTTGCGCAGCAGCCAGTAGTCGGCCATGATCACCCCGTACAGCGGGCCGAGCAGGGCGCCCAGGCCGGACAGGAAGTACACGATCACCAGCGGGCTGTTGTAGAGGTTCCAGGGCAGGATCAGCACCGCCAGGGTCGCGCTGATCAGCCCGGCGCGGCGGAAGTTGAGGTGGCGGGGCGCCAGGTTGCTCAGCACGAATGCCGGTGCGACGAAGTTGGCCATGATGTTCACCGCCACGGTGACGATCAGGAAGGCCAGGCAGCCGAGCACCAGGAACGGGGTGCTGGGGATGCTGGCGACGATCTGGGTCGGGCTGTCGATGATCTGGCCGTTGATCTGGAACTGCGCGCCGCACAGCACCACGGTGATTATGGCGAACACCAGGATGTTCACCGGCAGGCCCCAGAAATTGCCGACGCGGATGGTCTTGCGGCACGGCGAGGAGCGGGCGAAGTCGCAGAAGTTCAGCACCAAGGTGCCGTAGATCGCCAGCCACAGGGCACCACCGGCAAAGATGTTGCGCCACATCTCATAGCCGGTCAGCGGCTCGGCCACCGACCAAGCGATGCGCGCATCGGCCTTGAAGTACATGAACACCGCCAGGCTGGCCACGGTCAGCAGGATCACCGGGCCGGCGAAGGCCTCGTAGCGGCGCACCATCTCCATGCCGTAGGCGAGGATCACCAACTGCACCAGCCAGATCGCCACGAAGCATACCCAGCCCAGGCTCGACAGGCCGAGGATGCTGTCGTGGTCATAGGCGGCGACCTGCGGCCACACGGCGGTGAGCAGCACGCGCAGCACCACCGAGGCCAGGTAGGTCTGAATACCGAACCAGGCGATGGCGATGACTGCACGGATCAGCGCCGGGATCTGCGCGCCATGGATGCCGAAGGCGATGCGGCTGATCACCGGGAACGGTACCCCGGTCTTCTGCCCCATGTAACCGGACAGGTTCATGAAGAAGTACACCAGTGCCGCGCCGATCGCCAGCGACAGCAGGATCTGCCAGCCGCCCAGGCCAAGGGCGAACAAGCCCATGGCGAAGGAGTAGTTGGCAATGTTGTGCACATCGTTGGTCCACAGTGCAAAGATGCTGTAGCGGCCCCAGCGGCGGCCTTCGATACGGGTGGGTGCGAGGTCGCGGTTGTGCAGGCGTGGGCTCAGGCCGAGTGGCGGCATCTCGCCTGCAAGGGTGGAAGAGGGGCTGGTGCTGGCGACGGATAGTTCAGGGGCAAGGTCGAGGCTGGTACTCATTCCGGCAGGCTCCTGATGCACGTGGACTGCGATGAGCGGGCATGCGCACGGGCTCGCCATCTCGTCGGTGCAGCTTGGCATCACTGGGTTCTGGGCGCGGCGGCCGGTGTTGGACCGGCGTCGCGAGTTCTTGTGTGTATGTTTCGCAGGGTTTGTATACAAAACACGAACACACAAAAGCGAGTTCCATGCCAGGGAAAAAGCGAGTCTCAGGTAGCCACTAGTTTGAATCTAAGCAGTTGAAAATTAAGTTGATGAAATAAAGGAAATATAAGTTGACCAAATGAACAGGTTTAAATTTTTAGTTGGCTGATTAGTTGATCATTTGGTCAAAATTAGTTGCGCGGGATGTGTAACGTATTGGGGCGTTACCGGAAAAAGTGCACACAAAAATGGCACCTATGGTGACATTCTTGTGTGCAAAAATTAGCCAGTTTGCCATTTGAATGGATACACTCAGTCCATCGGCGGCAACCGTCGCTTCACCGGGGTCTTCTTGATGATCGCGGTGTTGGTTTCGGCCAGCACATTGATGCGGTCGAGCAGGGTATCGAGCTGCTCCATCGAGCGCACATGCAACCGTGCGATGAAGCAGTCCTCGCCGGTGACCTTGTCGCACTCGGTGAATTCGGGGATGGCGATGATCTGCCGTTCCACTTCCTGCAACTGCCCCGGCAGCGGGCGAATGCGCACGATCGCCTGCAACTGGTAGCCGAAGCTGCGCGGGTCGACTTCCACGGTGTAGCCACGCAGTACGCCGCGTTCTTCGAGGCGGCGCAGGCGCTCGCTGACGCTGGGGGCCGAGAGGCCGCTGATCTGCGCCAGGGCCTTGAGCGAGCGGCGTGAATCTTCCATCAAGGCATTGATCAGCAGTTGGTCGATGGCGTCGGTCATGGTTACCTCATCAGGCAAATCGGGAAAGTTGCCTTGATAGTAAAGGTGAGCCGGCTGATATGCCTTGGATATCCGCTGGAAGGTGCACGGCGACCCTCCGCATACTATGTCCATCATCCAAGGGAGGTGTGAGATGGACAGTTCATTGCGCCGTGGCTCGCTGGAAATGGTTGCCGCCATGCTGATTTCCGGGACCATCGGCTGGTTCGTGCTGGTGTCGGGGCAGCCGGTGCTGGAAGTGGTGTTCTGGCGCTGCGTGTTCGGTACCGGTACCTTGCTGGCGATCTGCGCGGCGTTCGGCTTTCTCAAACCGGGCGTGATCACCCGGACGGCATTCCTGCTGGCCATCGCCAGTGGGGTGGCCATCGTCGGTAACTGGGTGCTGCTGTTCGCCTCCTACTCGCGGGCGTCGATTGCCATCGGCACGGCGGTGTACAACGTCCAGCCGTTCATGCTCGTGGGGCTGGCGGCGCTGTTCCTGGGCGAGAAGATCACCGTCGCCAAGGTCACCTGGCTGAGCGTGGCATTCCTGGGCATGCTGGCGATCGTCAGTGCCCATGGCGCCGGGCAGGCCAGTGGTGAGGACTACCTGCAAGGCATTGGCCTGGCGCTGGGCGCGGCGTTCCTCTATGCGATTGCCGCGTTGATCATCAAACGGCTGAAAGGCACGCCACCCCACCTGATCGCGTTGATTCAGGTCGCCACCGGGGTGCTGCTGCTGGCGCCGTGGGTGAAGCTGGGCGGGCTGCCGGGCGAGCCGTCGGCGCTGGCCAGCCTGGTGACCCTGGGCATGGTCCACACCGGGTTGATGTATGTGCTGCTGTACAGCGCCATTCAGCGCCTGCCGACGGCGCTGACCGGTGCGTTGTCGTTCATCTACCCGATTGCCGCGATCCTGGTCGACTGGGTGGCCTTCGGGCACCGCCTGGCGCCTTTGCAGTGGTTGGGGGTGGCGTTGATTCTGCTGGCGGCAGCGGGCATGCAGCAGGGCTGGTGGTTCCGTTCTGCACAAGTGCCGGCCAAGGGGTAGAATGGCGGCCTTTTCACTTGCTTGCGACCCGCCATGACTTCACCGATCCACACCCTCGAACAGCACCTGCTCGCTGCCCTTGACCCCGCCCCCACGGAAACCCGCCGCCTCTTCCACGGCCGCGGCCGTTGCTGGGAGGGCCTGGAGCAGGTCACGGTGGACTGGCTGCAGGGTGTGCTGTCGGTGGCGCTGTTCCGCGAACCGCCCGAGGGCCAGCTGGGCGAGCTGGAAGCCATGCTGCGCAACCTGGCCGAACGCCCGCAATGGACCGGCCAGGCGATCCTCATCCAGCACCGTTACCTGCCCGACAGCCCGGGCCAATGGCTGCTGGGCGAGCCTTGCCAGCAGCGTGAGGTGATCGAGGATGGCCTGACCTATCTGCTCGACCTGGGCGTGCGGCAGAACAACGGCCTGTTCCTCGACATGCGCTACGGCCGGCGCTGGGTGCGTGAGCAGGCGGCGGGCAAGCGCGTGCTCAACCTGTTCGCATACACCTGCGGCTTCTCGGTGGCGGCGATTGCTGGCGGTGCCGAACAGGTGGTGAACCTGGACATGGCCAAGTCGGCGCTGTCGCGGGGGCGTGATAACCACCGGCTGAACGGGCACGATGCGTCGCGGGTCGCCTACCTGGGGCATGAGCTGTTCAAGTCATGGGGCAAAGTGCGCAAGTACGGGCCTTACGACCTGATCATCATCGACCCGCCGACCTTCCAGCGCGGCAGCTTCGTGCTGACCCAGGATTACGCCAAGATCCTGCGGCGACTGCCGGAATTGCTGAGTGAGGGTGGGACGGTGCTGGCCTGCGTCAACGACCCGGGGATCGGGCCGGAGTTTCTGATCGAGGGGATGGCCGAGCAGGCACCTTCGCTGGCCTTCTTCGAGCGGCTGGAGAACCCGCCGGAGTTTCCGGATGTGGATCCGGCGGGGGGGCTGAAGGCTTTGGTGTTCCGCCAGGCGACATCAGGCTGAGATCCCCCGCACCGGCATGGGATACACCTGGGCGAAGCTCACATTGTCAGTCTGGTCCACGCGCTTCTTCAGCCGCTCGTTGAACGCCCGGCTCACCGCATACTGTCCGCCGGAAATAGTGCGGAACTGCGCCGTCAGCACGAAGCCGTTCAAGTCCATGCGGTCAACCCCGAACACCTGCAGCGGCCCCTGCAGGTTGATACGCAGCAGAGGGTCTTCGCTGATCGACTGCCCCACCTCATGGATCAGCCCCAGCGACTCGTCGACGTCGCTGTCATAGGTGAACTGTACCGAGAAGAACGCATAGGCGAACTGCCGCGACTGGTTGGTGACGGCCTTGATCTGGCCAAACGGTACCGAGTGCACGAAGCCCTTGCCGTCGCGCAGGCGCAGGGTGCGGATGGTCAGGCTTTCGACGGTGCCGGCATGACCGGAATCGAGCACCACCCAGTCGCCGATCGAGATGGTGTCCTCGATCAGGATGAACAGACCGGTGATCACGTCCTGCACCAATTGCTGCGAGCCAAAGCCGATGGCCAGGCCGATCACCCCGGCACCGGCCAGCAATGGGGCGACGTTGATGCCCAGGTTGGCCATGGTGGTGATGGTGCAGATGACGATCAGGATGACTTTCACCGCGTTGCGCAGCATCGGCAGGATGGTGCGCACCCGGGTGCTCGGCTGGCGCGAGGCTCGGCGCCCGACGGCGGGCTTGAGCGCTTCCTGGATGGCGGTATCGAGCACCACCCAGAGCAGCCAGGTGACCAGCAGGATCAGGCCGATGCTCGACAGCGAGTTGCTGATCGCCTGGCCGAGGCTGTTGCTCAAGGCGAAGTCGATTACCGAGAAGCCCCAGATGCGCCCCAGCAGTTCGATGAAGGCCACTGCCATGGCGATGCGCAGCAGCGCGTGGGCCAGGCTGCGCAGCAGTTCCTTGTAGGGCCGCACGCGCTGGGTCGGATCGCTGTCGTGGGGCGCCAGTAAATGTTGCAGCAGGGTGCTGACAAACACGGTGGAAACCAGCAGCACCGTGGTCAGCAAGGCGTTCTGCAGCGCCTTCTGGCTTTCTTCGCCGGCGCCAAGCAGGTGGATGGCCGAGACCAGGATCATTAACAGGATCGGCAGGTACCACAGCGCCGAGAAGATGCGCAGGGTCTCTTGCACGGCGCGGTGCTGCACGCGGTCCTTGTAGCTGCGGTTGCGAATCAGGTGGGCGACCGGGCGGCGCAGGCGGATGATCAGGCTGGCGAAGACCAAGGTGGCGGTCAGGCCGGTGATCACGGCGACGCTGGCAGTAATGTTGCCGCCCAGCTGGCGGGCGATCTGCGGGCTGGTCAAGGCGTCGCTCCAGGCGGCGAGGAAACCGATCAGGAACAGCGGGCGCGGTGCCAGGCGCTTGATCACCGCCACCGCCGCGCGCTTGTGGCCAGCATCGAACAGGGTGATCAGGCAGAGGATGATCGAGGTCGAGAACAGGCCGCTGCTGGTCGCGTAGGCCAGGCTCAAGCCCAGGGCGCGGGCAATCGAAGGGTCGAGGAAACGGCTGACGTACAGCGTCAGCGGCAGGCTGGCGAGGGCCGGCAGTGTGTACGGCAGCAGGTAGCCCAGCAGGCTGCTGGCGCGTTTGCGCGCGCTCAGCCACGGCCTGCCGGCCAGGCGTTTGCTGAGCCAGCGGCCGAGCATGGTCAGCAGGGCGAAGCTGGCGGCCCAGGTCAGCGTCAGCAGGATGAAGTTGCCGGCCAGTTGTAGCGAATCGCTGGCCGAGTGGCGGTCGACCAGGCGTTCCACTTCCTGGGCGGCACGGTCGGTGCGCAGGCGCCAGGCATCGACCAGGTGGGCGTCAAGGTCGAGTTCCTGGGCGGCGCTGTCCAGGCCGTCGGCCAGGGCACCGAGCAGGCCACCTTGCAGCACCGGTTCCGGTTCGGCGGGTTGTTCTTCGGTGAGGGCAGGGTCTGCGGCCAGCAGGTGAGTGCTCAGCAGGCAGCCGAGCAGCAGGGTGGAGAGGGAACGCAGCACTGGAGTACTCCTTGGGCCGGGGTGAGCGGGGCAGGGTTACTCAAGGAACTGATTGATGGTGGGAAGAAAAAGTTCGATTGGTGTGCAAGCAGGGCCGGCCTCTTCGCGGGTCAAGCCCGCTCCCACAGGGATACCACACCATTCAGGCCTGTGGTGATCTTGTGGGAGCGGGCTTGCCCGCGAAGAGGCCGGTCCTGCTTACATCAATTACTGCTTATCGGTGTAGATCTGGTCAAACACGCCACCATCATTGAAGTGGGTCTTCTGCACGGTACGCCAGTCACCAAAGGTCTTCTCCACCGAGAGGAAGTCGACTTTCGGGAAGCGGTCGGTGTACTTGGCCAGGACGGTCGCATCCCGCGGGCGCAGGTAGTTCTGCGCGGCGATTTCCTGGGCCGCTGGCGACCACAGGTACTTCAGGTATTCCTCGGCCACGGCCTGGGTGCCTTTCTTGGCCACCACCTTGTCGACCACGCTCACCGGCGGCTCAGCCTCGGCCGACACGCTCGGGTAGACCACTTCGAACTGATCGCGGCCGAATTCGCGGGCGATCATCTCGGCTTCGTTCTCGAAGGTGACCAGTACGTCGCCGATCTGGTTGGTCATGAAGGTGGTGGTGGCGGCACGGCCACCGGTGTCGAGCACTGGCGCCTGCTTGAACAGCTTGCCGACGAATTCGCGGGCCTTGGTTTCATCGCCGCCCTGCTTGAGCACATAGCCCCAGGCCGACAGGTAGGTGTAGCGGCCGTTACCCGAAGTCTTGGGGTTGGGCACGATCACCTGCACGCCGTCCTTGAGCAGGTCCGGCCAGTCTTTCAGCGCCTTCGGATTGCCCTTGCGCACGATGAACACGGTGGCCGAGGTGAACGGCGCGCTGTTGTTCGGCAGGCGGCTCACCCAGTTGTCCGGCACCAGCTTGCCGTTGTCGGCCAGGGCGTTGATGTCGGTGGCCATGTTCATGGTGATGACATCGGCCGGCAGGCCATCGATCACCGCACGCGCCTGCTTGCTCGAGCCGCCGAAGGACATCTGCACATTGACCTTCTCGTTGTGCTCGGCCTCCCAGTGCTTCTGGAAGGCCGGGTTGTAGTCCTTGTAGAAATCGCGCATCACGTCATAGGAAACGTTCAGCAGGGTTGGAGCGGCCTGGGCCAGGTTGCCGAGGGCCAGGCCGGCGGCGAGCAGCGATGCGGTGAAGAGTTTTTTCACGTTGCGTCCTTGTTCTGGTTCAAATGTTTGGCAATGTGCCAGCGACTATAACGTTTGGTTCTTGGGCGTTTAAAGACCGAATGGCGCTTTGCTTATTCGGTTTTTGGAAACAGCGCATTACCACATCGCGAGCAGAACGCTGCGGCATGCTCATGCGTTTTCTTGTGGCAGGTCGGGCAGTCATGTTGCAACTGCTCGCCGCGCATCGCGTTGGCCAGTTCGGCGGTGAAGATCCCGGTCGGCACGGCGATGATCGAGTAACCGGTAATCATCACCAGCGACGACAGCACCTGCCCCAGCGGTGTCTTCGGCACGATGTCGCCGAATCCCACCGTGGTCAGGGTAACGATGGCCCAGTAGATCCCTTTGGGGATGCTGGTAAAGCCATGCTCCGGCCCTTCGATCACATACATCAAGGTGCCGAACACCGTCACCAGGGTGGAAACCGTCACCAGAAACACGATGATCTTCTGCTTGCTGCCGCGCAGCGCCTCCATCAGGTAGTGCGCCTGCTTGAGGTAGGGGCTGAGCTTGAGCACCCGGAAGATCCGCAGCATTCGGATCACCCGGATGATCAGCAGGTACTGGGCGTCGCTGTAATACAGGGCGATGATCCCCGGCACGATCGCCAGCAGGTCGACCAGGCCGTAGAAGCTGAAGGCGTAGCGCAAGGGCTTGGGCGAGCAGTACAGGCGGGTGAGGTACTCGGCCAGGAATATCGCGGTGAAGCCCCATTCGATGGCGGCCAGCAGGCCGGCGTAGCCCTGGTGGATCTCGTCGATGCTGTCGAGGATAACGGTGACCAGGCTGGCCAGGATGATCAGCAGGAGGATCTTGTCGAAGCGTCTTCCAGCCACGGTGTCGGTCTGGAAGACGATGACGTAGAGCTGCTCGCGCAGGCTCGCAGGGTTGTTCATTGGCTCGTTCCACAATTGCGATGGGCAGAGCCTAGGGGCTGCGTTTCAGCTGTGCAAGCGGCTGGGATTGCGCTGTCGGGGCTGGGCCAGGTGGCTGCCCAGATGCATCAGCCAGCAAGCAGCGACGAAAGGCGCAGTCAACCCGGAGACAGGCAGTAGCTTGAACACCGGTTGCAGCAGCAGGGCCAGGGCAATGGCCAGCAACGTCACCCAAGGCTTTTCACCCTGGCGGCTGAAGGCCAGCGCCGCCAGCGCGGCATTGAAGCCGAACAAGCCCAGCCACGCAGCTTGCGCCTGATCGGCGAGCAGTGCCACACCGCCGCCAATGGCCGAACCGAGCACGGCCCACATCGCGGCATAGGGGTTGGCAACGAACATCCCGACAATGATCAGCAACCCGGCCAGCGGCTGGTCGAGCAGGAAGATCTGCCCCACGCCACGCGCCAGGGCATACGCCGGTTCTGCCTCGACGAAGGCGCTGGGTGCGGGGCTGGCGAACAACAGGGCAACCCAGCCGAGCAGCACGAAGGGTGCGGTATAGGCGACCAGCAGCTTGCCGCCACGCTTGCGCCATTGGTGGGTGATGATGCTCGACAGGCCGCCGGCCGCGATGATCAGCGGCGGCAGGATGACCGACCAGGGCAGCACGGCGCTGATCAGAATGCCGATCAGCACGCCGTTGTAGCAATACAGCCCGGCCTGGCGGTCAGCGCGGTCGTAGCCGCGGCGTTGGGCAGTGAGCAGGCCGGCGAGGGCGCCGAGCAGAGCGCCGCCGACCAGGTTCGGGGCGGTCAGCAGGATGGCCAGCAGGCAGCACAGGCCGCACAGGGGGTTGCGCAGCAGCAGCACCTGGCTGAAGCCGTTGAGCAGCGCCGTGGCCCAGTCGGGGCACGGGTTGACGAAATTCTTGGTGTACATGGGCAGTCAGCAAGGTTGATGGGGGAGCGGTGGGCCTCTTTGGGCCTCGGTTTTCCGCAGGTTTGGTGTATGTGGAGGGCGTTGCCCTCCATTCGCGGGTCAAGCCCGCTCCCACAAGACTGTAGGAGCGGCCTTGTGTCGCGAAAGGGGCGCAAAGCGCCCCCCGGCGATCTCAGACCAGGGTCTCGATCCGCAAGGTATTAGTTGAACCCGGCTTGCCGAAAGGCACACCGGCAGTGATCAGCAGCGTGTCGCCACGGCTGGCCATGCCTTGCGCCTGGGCGATTTCCAGCGCGGTGGACACCACTTCGTCGACCTGGCGCAGGCGGTCGTTGACCACCGAGTGCACACCCCAGGCCACGCTCAGGCGGCGGGCGGTGGCCAGGTTCGGCGTCAGGTTGAGGATCGGCGCCCGTGGCCGCTCGCGGGCGGCACGCAGGGTCGATGCGCCCGACTCGCTGTAGTTGACCAGCACCGCCACCGGCAGGATGCCGCTGATACGGCGAATCGCGCAGCTGATGGCGTCCGATACGGTAGCCTCGGCCTTCGGCCGGCCGACGTCGAGCTGGGCCTGGTAGTCCGGGCCGTTCTCCACCTGGCGGATGATCTTGCTCATCATCTGCACGGCTTCCAGCGGGTAGTCACCCGAGGCGGTCTCGGCCGACAGCATCACCGCGTCGGCGCCTTCGGCCACGGCGTTGGCCACGTCGGTGACTTCGGCGCGGGTCGGTGCTGGCGAGAAGCGCATCGATTCGAGCATCTGGGTGGCTACAACGACCGGCTTGCCCAGCTGGCGGCAGGTGCCGATGATGCGCTTCTGGATCTGCGGCACGCTTTCGGCCGGCACTTCCACGCCCAGGTCGCCACGGGCAACCATGATCGCATCCGCCAGTTCCGCGATGGCTTGCAGCTGCTCGACTGCCGATGGCTTCTCGATCTTGGCCATCAGGTAGGCGCGGTCGCCGATCAGCTGGCGCGCTTCGACGATGTCTTCCGGGCGCTGCACGAACGACAGGGCTACCCAGTCCACGCCCAGTTCCAGGCCGAAGGCCAGGTCACGACGGTCTTTTTCGGTGAGCGGGGAGAGGTCGAGCACCGCTTGCGGCACGTTGACGCCCTTGCGGTCGGACAGCTCGCCGCCGTTCAGCACTTCGGTGTCGATGGCGTCATTGTGCTTGGCGGTTACGCGCAGGCGCAGCTTGCCGTCGTCGAGCAGCAGGTCCATGCCTGGCTCCAGTGCGGCGATGATTTCCGGGTGCGGCAGGTTGACCCGGCGGCTGTCGCCCGGGGTCTTGTCCAGGTCCAGACGCAGGGCCTGGCCGCGTTGCAGCTGGACCTTGCCCTCGGCGAAGCGGCCGACGCGCAGCTTCGGCCCTTGCAGGTCCATGAGGATGCCCAGCGGGTAGTTCAGCTGCTGCTCGACTTCGCGGATCCACTGGTAGCGCAGGGCGTGGTCGGCATGTTCACCGTGGCTGAAGTTGAGGCGGAAGATGTTCACGCCCGCTTCGACCAGCTGGCGGATGTCGTCGATGCCTTTGATCGCAGGGCCGAGGGTGGCGAGGATCTTTACTTTTTTATCAGGCGTCATGATTGGGCAGTCTCGAGGATCAGGATGGCGCGGAAGTCGTTGACGTTGGTACGGGTCGGCTCGGTGACGATCAGGGCATCGAGCGCGGCGAAGTAGCCATAGCCGTTGTTGTTGTCCAGCTCGTCGCTGGCCGACAGGCCCAGGGCTTCGGCGCGGGCGTAGCTGTCCGGGGTCATGAAGGCGCCGGCGTTTTCTTCCGAACCGTCGATGCCGTCGGTGTCACCGGCAAGGGCATACACGCCAGGCAGGCCCTTGAGGCTTTCGGTGAGGCTGAGCAGGAACTCGGCATTGCGCCCGCCACGGCCGTTGCCGCGCACGGTGACGGTGGTTTCACCGCCGGAGAGGATCACGCAGGGCGCCTTCAGCGGCTGGCCGTGCAGCACGATCTGCCGAGCGATGCCAGCGTGTACCTTGGCCACTTCGCGCGATTCACCTTCCAGGTCGCCGAGGATCAGCGGGCTGAAACCGGCCTGGCGAGCTTTCACTGCGGCGGCTTCGAGCGATTGCTGGGGCTTGGCGATCAGCTGAAAGTGGCTGCGGGCCAGGGCCGGGTCATCGGCCTTGACGGTTTCCGATGCGGGGTTGTTGAGCCAGTCGATGACGGCTTTCGGCGCTTCGATGTTGTAGCGCTTGAGGATCGCCAGGGCATCGGCCGAGGTGCTCGGGTCGGCCACGGTCGGGCCGGATGCGATGACGGTGGCCAGGTCGCCAGGCACGTCGGAAATCGCATAGGTGTAGACGGTGGCTGGCCAGCAGGCCTTGGCCAGACGGCCGCCCTTGATCGCCGAGAGGTGCTTGCGCACGCAGTTCATCTCGCCGATGGTGGCGCCGGATTTGAGCAGCGCCTTGTTGATCTGTTGCTTGTCCGCCAGGGTCAGGCCTTCGGCTGGCAGTGCCAGCAGGGCGGACCCACCGCCAGACAGCAGGAAGATGACGCGGTCTTCTTCATTGAGGTTGCTGACCAGCTCCAGCACGCGCTTGGCCACGGCCAAGCCGGCGGCGTCGGGGACCGGGTGAGCGGCTTCGACCACCTCGATCTTCTGGCAATTGGCGCCGTGACCGTAGCGGGTCACGACCAGCCCGGAGACTTCGCCCTGCCAGCTCTTTTCGACCACTTCGGCCATGGCGGCTGCGGCCTTGCCGGCGCCGATGACGATGACCCGGCCGCTACGGTCGGCGGGCAGGTAGGGTTCGAGCACTTGGCGCGGGTGGGCGGCGGCGATGGCTGTGTCGAACAGGTCGCGGAGAAGTTTTTGCGGATCGACCGACATGGCAGGCTCCCATTTATTGTTGTTCTGCAGAATCGAAAACGCCCCTGGAACTGCCTCCGTGCAGGCCGAACCAGGGGCGGGTGTTGCTCGGGGTAACCCTTGAGCCTGTGGTCGCAGGCTCAGGGGTATGGAGGTCTTACTTGTCGTCGCGGATCGAGAAGTTGGCCATGTGCTCCAGGCCTTTGATCAGCGCCGAGTGGTCCCAGTTGCCGCCGCCCAGGGCCTGGCAGGTGTTGAACACTTGCTGGGCATTGGAGGTGTTGGGCAGGTTGATGCCCAGTTCCTTGGCGCCTTGCAGGGCCAGGTTGAGGTCCTTCTGGTGCAGGTTGATGCGGAAACCTGGGTCGAAGGTGCCTTTGATCATGCGCTCGGCGTGCACTTCGAGGATCTTCGACGAAGCGAAGCCGCCCATCAGGGCTTCACGCACCTTGGCTGGGTCGGCGCCGTTCTTGGCGGCGAACAGCAGGGCTTCGGCCACGGCCTGGATGTTCAGGGCGACGATGATCTGGTTGGCCACCTTGGCGGTCTGGCCGTCGCCGTTGCCACCGACGCGGGTGATGTTCTTGCCCATGGCTTCGAACAGCGGCTGGGCGCGCTCGAAGGCTTTCGGGCAGCCACCGACCATGATGCTCAGGGTCGCGGCCTTGGCACCGACTTCACCGCCAGACACCGGGGCGTCCAGGTAGGCGGCGCCGGTGGCCTTGATCTTCTCGGCGAAGGCTTTGGTGGCGGTAGGGGAGATCGAGCTCATGTCGATCACCACCTTGTTCGGGCCCACGCCTTCGGCGACGCCGTTTTCACCGAACAGGACGCTTTCGACCTGTGGGGTGTCCGGGACCATGACGATGATGAATTCAGCTTCCTGGGCCACTTCTTTCGGGTTGGCCAGGGCCACTGCGCCAGCGGCGATCAGGTCGGCCGGGGCAGCGTCGTGGTGGGTGGAAACGAAGATGCTGTGCCCTGCTTTCTGCAGGTTCTGCGCCATGGGCTTGCCCATGATGCCGGTGCCGAGGAAACCGATTTTAGCCATGAGAAACTACCTCTTTATATTTGTTCGCATTCCCAGTGGGAGCAGTGATTCAGATCGCGTTGTGCGTTTTCAGCCAGCCCAGGCCCGCTTCGGTGGTGGTCAGCGGCTTGTATTCCGCGCCCACCCAGCCCTGGTAGCCGATGCGGTCCAGGTGTTCGAACAGGAAGCGGTAGTTGATCTCGCCAGTGCCTGGTTCGTTGCGGCCCGGGTTGTCGGCCAGCTGGATGTGGTTGATCAGTTTCAGGTTGGTTTCCATGGTGCGAGCCAGGTCACCTTCCATGATCTGCATGTGGTAGATGTCGTACTGCAGGAACAGGTTGTCACTGCCGACTTCAGCCTGGATTTCCAGCGCCTGTTTTGTGGTGTTCAGGTAGAAGCCCGGGATGTCGCGGGTGTTGATCATTTCCATGACCAGACGGATCCCGGCAGCTTTCAGCTTGTCGGCGGCGTAGCGCAGGTTTTCCACGAAGGTCTTGCGCACGTCGGCGCACTGCAGGCCGTGTGGACGAATGCCAGCCAGGGCGTTGACCTGGGTGTTGCCCAGCACCTTGGCGTACTCGATGGCCTTGTCGACACCGGCGCGGAATTCTTCGACGCGGTCAGGGTGGCAGGTGATACCACGTTCACCCTTGGCCCAGTCGCCCGCCGGCAGGTTGAACAGCACTTGGGTCAGGCCGTGGGCGTCCAGCTGCTGCTTGATTTCGGCAGCGCTGAAGTCGTACGGGAACAGGTATTCGACGCCGCTGAAGCCAGCGTCGGCGGCAGCCTTGAAGCGGGCCAGGAAGTCCTGTTCGGTGAACAGCATGGACAGGTTGGCAGCGAAGCGAGGCATGGGTTGTCTCCTTGCGATGAAGGCCCCCAGGGCTAGCCTGGGGGCGTCAGGCGATCAGTCCAGCAGCGAGATGGCGGTTGGCGCGTCGTTGCCGACCAGGGCCAGGTCTTCGAACTCGTTGACCGCGTTGATCTCGGTGCCCATGGAAATGTTGGTCACACGCTCGAGGATCACTTCGACCACGACCGGCACGCGGAACTCTTCGGCCATCTTCTGTGCCTTGAGCAGGGCAGGGGCGATCTCGGCCGGCTCGAACACGCGGATGGCCTTGCAGCCCAGGCCTTCGACCACGGCGACGTGGTCGACACCGTAGGTGGCCGCGTCGGTCGAGTTGATGTTCTCGAACGCCAGTTGTACACAGTAATCCATGTCGAAGCCACGCTGTGCCTGACGGATCAGGCCCAGGTAGGCGTTGTTAACCAGCACGTGGACGTACGGCAGGTTGAACTGTGCGCCGACGGCCAGTTCTTCGATCATGAACTGGAAGTCGTAGTCACCCGACAGCGCGACGACCTTGCGCTTCGGATCGGCTTTGACAACACCCAGCGCGGCAGGGATGGTCCAGCCCAGCGGGCCGGCCTGGCCGCAGTTGATCCAGTGGCGTGGCTTGTACACGTGCAGGAACTGCGCGCCAGCGATCTGCGACAGGCCGATGGTGCTGACGTAGCAGGTGTCCTTGCCGAACACCTGGTTCATCTCTTCGTACACGCGCTGCGGCTTGACCGGCACGTTGTCGAAGTGGGTCTTGCGCTGCAGGCTCGACTTGCGTTGCTGGCAGTCTTCCAGCCAGGCCTTGCGGCACTTCAGCTTGCCAGCGGCTTTCCACTCGCGGGCCACTTCGAGGAACACGTCCAGCGCCTTGCCGGCGTCGGAAACGATACCCAGGTCCGGGGTGAACACGCGGCCGATCTGGGTCGGTTCGATGTCCACGTGCACGAACTTGCGGCCTTCGGTGTAGACGTCGACGGAACCGGTATGGCGGTTGGCCCAGCGGTTACCGATACCGAACACCAGGTCGGACTTCAGCAGGGTGGCGTTGCCGTAGCGGTGCGAGGTCTGCAGGCCGACCATGCCGACCATCTGTGCGTGGTCGTCCGGGATGGTGCCCCAGCCCATCAGGGTCGGGATTACCGGTACGCCGGTCAGTTCGGCGAACTCGACCAGCTTGTCGCTGGCGTCGGCGTTGATGATGCCGCCACCGGCTACCAGCAGTGGGCGCTCGGCGTCATTGAGCAGGGCCAGGGCTTTCTCGGCCTGTACGCGGGTAGCGGACGGCTTGTTGATTGCCAGTGGCTCGTAGGCGTCGATGTCGAATTCGATCTCGGCCATCTGCACGTCGAACGGCAGGTCGATCAGCACAGGGCCAGGGCGGCCGGTGCGCATTTCATAGAAGGCCTTCTGGAAGGCGTAAGGCACCTGGCCTGGCTCCAGAACGGTGGTGGCCCACTTGGTGACCGGCTTGACGATGTTGGTGATGTCGACGGCCTGGAAGTCTTCCTTGTGCAGGCGGGCACGGGGTGCCTGGCCGGTGATGCACAGGATCGGGATGGAGTCGGCCGAGGCGCTGTACAGGCCGGTGACCATGTCGGTGCCGGCAGGGCCGGAGGTGCCGATGCACACGCCGATGTTGCCTGGGTTGGCACGGGTGTAGCCCTCGGCCATGTGCGAGGCGCCTTCGACGTGACGAGCGAGGACGTGATCGATGCCACCGACTTTCTTCAGGGCCGAGTACAACGGGTTGATGGCAGCCCCCGGGATGCCGAACGCGGTATCTACACCTTCACGGCGCATGACCAGAACGGCTGCATCGATTGCTCTCATTTTGCTCATGGTTTGTGCCTCATCGATTTTGTAATTGTATACAACTTGCTTTGTGCCAGAGTGTATTCATGGCTGACCGCTCAGGTCAACGGGTTTTCGTCGGACAAGCTGGCTTTCGTTCGAGCACCCGTGAAAACGGCGGTTTGCGATCTCGCATACGATCGTTTCAATTTATTGTATACAAAAATAGATTCAGTTGTGTTCTATTGGCTTATCGGTTTTTCACCTGCCCTCAGGGCTTCTCACAACAAGAAGAGGACCTTTCCATGAACGCTTTGAACCTGAAAGTCGCTGTCAGCCTGGTGAACGCCGCGCTGGCGGCGGGTCGCAAGATCAATGCAGCGCCACTGACCGTGGCCGTGCTCGATGCCGGCGGGCATCTGTTGGCCTTGCAGCGCGAGGACGGCGCCAGCCTGATTCGGCCGGAAGTGGCCACCGGCAAGGCCTGGGGTGCGATTGCCCTGGGCAAGGGCTCGCGCCTGCTGGCGCTGGATGCGCAGCAGCGGCCGGCGTTTTTCGCGGCGTTGAACGGCCTGGGCGAGCGGCCGGTGGTGCCGGCGCCGGGTGGTGTGCTGATTCGTGATCAGGACGGCAAGGTGCTGGGAGCGGTGGGGATCAGCGGCGATACGTCGGATATCGACGAGCAGTGCGCGATCAGTGCTATCGAAGAAGCTGGGTTGAAGGCAGATGCCGGGGTTGCGGCGTAGCGCTCTATCCGTTGTACCGGCCTATTCGCGGGACAAGCCCGCTCCCACAGGATCTTCACAGGCCTGAGAGCCGTGGGGTCCTTGTGGGAGCGGGCTTGCCCCGCGAAGAAGACCCCGCCGAGCTTCAGGCTGCTTCAGGCTCACAGCCCTTGAGCACCATGCGAATGATGGTATCGGCTGCGGCGTCGTAATCGCTGTCGGCCAGTTTGGCCTTGCCGGTCACTGCGGAAATCTGCCAATCGAAATCGGCATAAGTCTGGGTCGCGGCCCAGATGCTGAACATCAGGTGGTGGGCATCGACATGGGCGATCTGCCCGCGGTCGATCCAGCGCTGGATGCACTCGATGTTATGCCGGGCCTGCTCGTTCAACTGCTCCACCTGGTTCGGCGACAGGTGCGGTGCGCCATGCATGATTTCGCTGGCGAACACCTTCGAGGCATGGGGCAGGTCACGCGAAATGCGGATCTTCGAGCGGATGTACGCACTCAACACCTCTTTCGGATCACCGTCGGCATTGAACGGCGTCGAGGCCTGCATGATCGGCGCGATGATGCTCTCCAGGACCTCGCGGTAGAGGTTGTCCTTGGACTTGAAGTAGTAATACACGTTCGGCTTGGGCAGGCCGGCCTTGGCGGCGATGTCACTGGTCTTGGTGGCGGCGAAGCCCTTATCGGCGAATTCTTCACTGGCTGCGCGCAGGATCAGCTCCTTGTTGCGCTCGCGAATGGTGCTCATGTCAGGGATCTTCCTCGTTTATGGCCACCTCTAAGAGGGATCGGGCATGGTAGCACCGCGCCCGACGGGGGCTCAAGGCAGCGGCTTTGGGCTAGAATCCGGCAATTGACTCATTTGGATACAAGCAAACATGGCAGGAAGCAGTCTACTGGTACTGATCGACGACATCGCCACGGTGCTCGACGATGTTTCGCTGATGACCAAGGTCGCGGCGAAGAAGACCGCAGGCGTGCTGGGCGACGATTTGGCGCTCAATGCCCAGCAGGTCACCGGCGTGCGCGCCGAGCGCGAGATTCCGGTGGTGTGGGCGGTGGCCAAGGGGTCGTTGGTGAACAAGGCGATTCTGGTGCCGGCGGCACTGTTGATCAGCGCGTTCATCCCCTGGGCGGTAACGCCGCTGCTGATGCTCGGCGGCGCCTACCTGTGCTTCGAAGGCTTCGAGAAGCTGGCGCACAAGTTCCTGCACAGCAAGGAAGAGGACGAACTGCAGCACGAGGCGCGCAAGGAGGCCGTGGCCGATGCCACTATCGACCTGGTGGCATTCGAGAAAGCCAAGATCAAGGGTGCGGTGCGTACCGACTTCATCCTCTCTGCGGAAATCATCGCCATTACCTTGGGCATCGTCGCCGACTCGCCGCTGACGCAGCAGATCATCGTGCTGTCGGGCATTGCCGTGGTCATGACCATCGGTGTGTATGGCCTGGTGGGCGGTATCGTCAAGCTCGATGACCTGGGCTTGTGGATGACGCAAAAGTCATCGAGCCTGGCACGTGCTGTCGGCAACGGGATTCTGCGCGCTGCGCCATACATGATGAAGAGCCTGTCGGTGATCGGCACCGCCGCGATGTTCCTGGTCGGGGGCGGGATCCTGGTGCATGGCATTGCGCCGCTGCATCATGCCATTGAAGCCTTCAGCGAAGGGCGGGGTGGGGCGTTGACTGGCGGGCTGCTCAACGGCGTTGTTGGTGTTGTGGCCGGTGCCGTGGTGCTTGCGGTAGTGAGTGCAGTGGGGAAGATTTGGCGCGCGCTACGGCCAGCCCACTGAGGTTGCATGGCCGGGGCTTAGCCCCGGTTCGCTGGACAAGCCCGCTCGTACAGGTGAAGCACAATCTTCAGCATCTGTGAAATTCCTGTTGGAGCGGGCCCGCGAAGGGCCGCAGTGCGGCCCCGACCTTCAGGTCAGAAGTGCACTTTCACCAGGAAGCTCATGGTGTTCTGGTCGGTGGTGAAGGCATCGCTGTCCTTGATGCCGTACTTGTTTTTCCAGTAGTCGTATTCCACACCCACGTACAACTGCTTTTCGCCAAGGTGCAAAGCCTTGCCCAGGTCGTACTTGATCTGCGGGTTGAAGTGCAGGTTGGCGTGGTAGGTGCCACGGCGGTTCTCGTCGTTGTCGACCACCCAGTCCATGAAACCATCGATCAGCACGTCGGAATCACCGACGGGGATGGTGTAGGACCAGACCGGAGTGATCTGCCAGACGTTGTCGCCTGCACGGCTGCCATCGGTGGTGCGGTTGTAGAAGTTCAGCTGGAAGTAGTCGAAGCCCGGGATAGCCAGGTCGAAGCCTGGGCCGATCAGGTACGACTCGGTGTCACCCTCGCCGAACTCATAGGTCATCGCCAGCAGCACGTCCTTGACCGGGCCGAACTCGATCTTCTGGTCGAAAATCTTGTTGAACGACAGGCGCGGGCTGATTTCGCCGTAGTAGGTGTTGGGGCCGTTGCCCGCATCTTTCTGGCCCTGGTAGAAGATCTTGTCGACGAAAATGAAGTTGTCGCCGTATTTCCAGCCATCGGCGTGCTCGAAGGTGACAGTCTGCTGGATCGCCGGGTTGACCTTGAAGTTCTTGCCCCACAGGTAGGTCAGGCTGTTGTTCTGCCACTGCAGCAGGTCGCCGGCGAAGGTGGTGCCGCAGGCCAGCAGGCCGCCCGCGAGAATCAGGCTATTGATGGTACGCATTGCGAGTGTCGCTCCCTTGATTGATCTGTTGTCAGCGCTCGTTGTTGGCGCCTTTTTTGTCTTTTGAGTCAGCTTTTTTCGATAGGCCACAGCTGTTTGGCAAGGGTTGGGCCAACTTTCCTCGGCTGGCACAACCTTCCTGCTCGACTTCGTTCTGAACGGATGAAAAGGGTCTTTCAGGCTGGCAACACGTTGGCCAACCGCCCGAATTCATTGACTGAGCGGTCAGTAAACGCAGGCAGAATCCATCCTGCCCTGATCGAGGGGGCGCGCAGATTACTGGCTTGCGCGCCGCGCCTCAAGTGCTCCGTCCTGGAGCACGGTGATTCAAACCTGGGCGATTGATCAGGTTTTCAGAAATGTACCTTGATCAGCGCGCTGGCGACACTCTGGTTGCTCTCCAGATTGCCGCGGCTGTCGATGCCGTACTTGTCTTTCCAGTAGCTGTACTCGAAGCCGACATAGAGCTGCTTGGCCCCGATGTTCAGGGCCTTGCCCAGGTCGTACTTGACCTGCGGGTTGAAGTGCAGGTTGGCATGGTAGGTGCCACGACGGGTCTGGTCGTTATCGGTGACCCAGTCCATGTAACCGTCGATCAGAATATCGGACCTGCCCACGGGAATGGTGTACGACCAACCGGGGGTGATCTGCCAGACGTTGTCGCCAGGGCGGCTGCCTTCGGTGTTGCGCACATAGAAGTTCAGCGTGAAGTAGTTGAAGCCGGGGATGTCCAGGTCGAAGCCGGGGCCGATCAGGTAGGCCTCGTTGTCGCCTTCGCCGCGCTCATAGGTCATGGCCAGCAACACGTCCTTGATCGGGCCGAACGCAAGCTTCTGGTCGAAGATCTTGCCGAACGACAGGCGTGGGCTGAATTCGCCGTAGTAGGTGGTCACGCCTTTGCTGGCGTCGGGCTTGCCGTTGTAGAAGATCTTGTCGACGAACATGAAGGTGTCGCCGTACTTCCATTTGTTGGCGTGCTCGAAGGTGATGGTCTGCTGGATATCGGGGTTGACCTTGAAGTCCTTGCCGTACAGGTACGTCAGGCTTTCGCCGTGCCACAGCAGCCAATCGCCTGCGTGGGCGGGGAGGGTGGCCAGCAGGCTGCTGCCCAGCAGCAGGCTTGATGCGATGCGCTTCATGTTGTGATTCCCGGACTTATTGTTTTTGTTGGCGGTTTTTTTGGCGCGCAGGCGCCCCGAGCGGCCCATTCCGGCGGGCCGACGGTGAAGCGGTTAATGCGCAGATGAGCAGGGGCGGCAAACTGCGCCGCCCCGCTCAGGGCTCAATGGCCGTGGCAGGCGTCGTTGTGCACGGCGCGCTCGGCACCACCGAGGATGTTGAACAGCACGTTGAGCACCAGGGCGCTGACCGTGGCCATGGCGATCCCGCTGTGGGTGATGGGTTCCATCCACTGCGGCATCTGCGCGAAGAACTCCGGCTTGACCACGGGGATCAGGCCAAAGCCGACGCTCACCGCCACCAGCAACTGGTTGCGGCGGTCGCCGATGTCGGCTTCCTGGAGGATCTTGATCCCGGTGGCGGTGACCATGCCGAACATGGCGATGGACGCGCCGCCCAGTACCGCAGGCGGGATCGAGGCGATCAGGTAGGCCGCCTTGGGCAGCAGGCTGAGCACGATCAGCAGTGCACCCGCCGTTACCGTGACGTAACGGCAACGCACGCCCGTCATCTGCACCAGGCCGATGTTCTGGGCGAACGAGGAGTGGGTGAAGGTGTTGAAGAAACCGGCGATGAACGACGCACCGGCATCGCACAACAGGCCGCGACGCAGCATCCCTGGTGTCACTTCACGGTCTGTCACCTTGCCCAGGGCGAGGAACATGCCCGTGGACTCGACGAAGATGATCACCACCACCAGGCACATCGACAGGATCGGCGCCAGGCTGAAGGTCGGCATGCCGAAGTGCAGTGGGGTCACCACTTGCAGCCACGGCGTGTCGCTCAGGCCCGACAGGTCGACCATGCCGATGGAGCCGGCCAGGATGTAGCCCAGGCCCATGCCCACCAGCACCGACACATTGACCCAGAAACCGCGCATGAAGCGGTTGATCAACAGGATGACGGCCAGCACCAGGCCCGCCACCAGCAGGTAGATCGGCGAACCGAAGGTCGCAGCGTCCTGGCCGCCACCGGCCCAGTTGACTGCCACCGGGAACAGCGACAGGCCAATCGAGGTGATCACCGTACCGGTGACCAGCGGCGGGAAGAACCGTACGACCTTGGACATGAACGGCGCGATCAGCATGCCGAAGAACCCGGCAGCGATGGTCGCGCCAAAGATCCCCTGCAGGCCTACGCCCGGCATGCCGGCCATGGCCACCATGCTGCCGACGGCAGCGAAGCTGGCACCCATCATCACCGGCATGCGGATCCCGACCGGGCCGATACCGAACGACTGGATGATGGTTGCGACACCGGCGACCAGCAGGTCGGCGTTGATCAGGAAAGCGACTTCTTCACGAGACAAACCAGCGGCCTGGCCGATGATCAGAGGGACGGCAATCGCACCCCCGTACATCAGCAGCACATGTTGCAGGCCAACCAGGATCAGTTGGAACAGGGGCAGAGGCTGTCGCGGCGGCGCAACTGGAATGTACGCCTTGCGTGACTCGGACATGCAGCACCTCGAGTTTTGTTTTTATTCTCGGATCCAAGCGCCAGTCGCATACGGCAGGCCCGTTGGAGGCAGCCTGGGGTTCCCGCACGCAGTCGAACGCTCGATGCTTGCTTGTTGCATGAATCTATAAGGGCGAGGCCGGGGTTGCCGGCCTCTTCGCGGCGCAAGGCCGCCCCCGCCCGGGCGCGCGGACGCCCAGGCAGGAGAGGGTGGATCAGTTGACCTGGGCGCCTTTGGCGATCCAGTCACCGACGAGCTTGCGCTCTTCGGCGGTCATCTGGGTGATGTTGCCCAGCGGCATGATCTGGCTGGCAACCGCTTGCGCCTGAATGCGCGCGGCCTGGGCCTGGATCTGCTGCGGGGTGTCGAACATCACGCCGGCAGGGGCTGCGCTGAACAGTGGGCTGGTCGGTTTCGACGAGTGGCACACGCTGCAGCGTTCCTGGATGACTTTGTGGATCTTGTCGAAGTCGCCACCGGCGGCCTGTGCGGTCGCCTGGGCCGGAGCCTCGGCTGGCGCGGCTGGGGCTTCGGCGGCCTTGGCGGTTTCCTCGGCGCGCAGCTCGGCAGCGGTCTTGCCGCCGACGGCGGTGGCTGGCAGCGGCTGGTACTCGACCTTCGCTGCGGCCTGCTCAGGGCTGACGGCCATCGGCTTGGGGCCGGTGACGTAGGCCAGGCAGATCATCGCCAGGGCGCCGACCGGCAGGGTCCAGGCGTACTTGTTGCTGTCGTGGCGGGTGTTGAAGTAGTGGCGGATCAGAACCGCGGCTACTGCGATGCCAGCCAGGATCAGCCAGTTGTACTGGCTGCCGTAGGCGCTCGGGAAGTGGTTGCTGATCATGATGAACAGCACCGGCAGGGTGAAGTAGTTGTTGTGACGCGAGCGCAGCAGGCCCTTGGCCGGCAGTACCGGGTCCGGGGTCTGGTTGTTCTCGATCGCCGCCACCAGTTGGCGCTGGGCCGGCATGATGATGCGGAACACGTTACCGACCATGATGGTGCCGATGATCGCACCGGTGTGCAGGTACGCACCACGGCCGCTGAACACCAGGCTGAAGCCGAAGCAGGCGGCGATGATCAGGACGAACAGCACGGCGCCGAGCAGGGCAGGGTGCTTGCCCAGCGGCGAGTCGCACAGGAAGTCGTAGATGAACCAGCCGGCGACCAGCGAACCGATACCGATGGCCACGCCTTCGGCACCGCTCAGGGTGCTGCCGGGTGCCAGCAGGTACAGGCTCGGGTTCCAGTAGAACACCACGCACAGCAGGGCGATACCGGACATCCAGGTGAAGTAGGCTTCCCATTTGAACCAGTGCAGGTTCTCGGGCATTTTCGGGGGTGCGAGCTTGTATTTCTCCAGGTGGTAGATACCACCGCCGTGAATCGCCCAGAGATCACCCGACAACCCATCGCGCGGGTTGCTTCGGTTCAGGTGGTTCTCCAGCCAGACGAAGTAGAACGATGCACCGATCCAGGCGACACCGGTGATCATGTGAACCCAGCGAATGCTCAGGTTCAGCCATTCGTGAAGGTGTGCTTCCACAGTATGTACCTCTGCCGATCACCGTGAACGATGATCGACCTTTTCTTATTGGTGGGGATTGAGGATCAGCATCTGTTCCTCGGTGAAGTAATGCTCATCGCAGTTGTTGCCAGAACCACTGCGATCAACCACCAGGAAGTCATCCCGCTTTTCGATCGTCAGCACCGGGTGGTGCCAGACGCCGCGATGGTAATTAACGCCCTGCCTGCCGTTACTACGGAAGGCACGGACCAAGCCTGATACAGGTGCATCGCCAACCGGCGCGACCACGATCAGAAAGGGGTTGCCGAGCAGCGGGATGAAAGCCTGGCTGCCCAGCGGATGGCGCTCCAGCATACGCACGGTCAGCGGCATGTCCTGCGCGTCGGCGCGGAAGATGCTGATGATCGCCTTGTCTTCAGGCTCGGCGGTCTCGACCGTGGCGAGCTTGTGAAAGCGCATGGTCGAGCCGTTGTTGATCATGAAGTGGTCGCTGCCATCGGTTTCGATCACGTCTCCGAATTCGGCGAAGGCTTCTTTGGTCAGGGGCTCGATCATCAGGGTGCGCATGCGGTTATCTCTTCTATTGTTCGTTTTTCTGAATTTGGGTTCGGCTGTTGCTTACAGCTGCAGCAGGCGGAACAGGGCGATCAGGTTGATCTGCGCCAGGGCTTCCTTGAATTCGGCATCGGTATCGTTGTGGATACGTTTTTCGAAGGCGGCGAGGATCTGGTGCCGGTTGCTGCCCTTGACCGCCATGATGAACGGGAACTGGAACTTGGCCTTGTAGGCGTCGTTCAGTTCGGTGAACCGGGCGAACTCTTCGGCGGTGCACTCATGGATGCCGGCGCCGGCCTGCTCGTTGGTGCTCGATTCGGTCAGCTCACCCTGGATGGCGGCCTTGCCGGCCAGGTCCGGGTGAGCGTTGATCAGCGCCAGTTGGTCGGCGTGATTGGCGCTGAGCAGGATGTCGCTCATGCGCTGGTGCAGCGCCTCGATCTCGTCCAGTTCGCCCAACTGGCCCAGGTCGTAGGCTTTTTCGGCGACCCACGGCGAGTGCTCGTAGATGTCGGCGAATACCTTGACGAAGGTGTCACGGTCCAGGGCGGATGGCTTGAGGGTCTTGAAGGCGGTCATCAGGCGTTCTCTTTCTTGTACGGGTGGGTGGCGTGCCAGTGGCGGGCGATGTCCACGCGACGGGCGAACCAGACCTGGTCATGGCTCTTGGCGTAATCGACGAAGCGCTTGAGTGCAGCCAGGCGCGCCGGGCGGCCGACCAGGCGGCAGTGCAGGCCGATGGACAGCATCTTCGGTGCTTCGGCGCCTTCGGCGTAGAGCACGTCGAAAGCGTCTTTCAGGTACTGGAAGAACTGCTCGCCGCAGTTGAAGCCCTGTACCTGGGTGAAGCGCATGTCGTTGGTGTCGAGGGTGTACGGGATCACCAGGTGCGGCTTGCCGGTCGGGTTGTTCGGCTCCCAGTAGGGCAGGTCGTCGTCGTAGGTGTCGCTGTCATAGAGGAAGCCACCTTCCTCCATTACCAGGCGGCGGGTGTTCGGGCCGGTGCGGCCGGTGTACCAGCCCACTGGGCGTTCGCCGGTGAGTTCGGTGAGGATGCGGATGGCTTCGAGCATGTGCTCGCGCTCCTGGGCCTCATCCATGTTCTGGTAGTCGATCCAGCGGTAGCCGTGGCTGCAGATCTCGTGGCCGGCTTCGGCCATGGCACGGATCACGTCGGGGTGGCGCTGGGCGGCCATGGCCACGGCGAAGATGGTCAGTGGAACGCCGCTGTCCTTGAACAGCTTGAGCAGGCGCCAAACGCCGGCGCGGCTACCGTACTCGTACAGCGATTCCATGCTCATGTTGCGCGCACCCTGCAGGGGCTGGGCGGCTACCATCTCGGACAGGAAGGCTTCGGACTCTTTGTCACCGTGCAGGATGTTGCGTTCGCCGCCTTCTTCGTAGTTGAGGACGAAAGACAGCGCGATGCGAGCGTTGCCCGGCCATTGCGGGTGAGGAGGGTTGTTGCCGTAACCGATCAGGTCGCGAGGGTAGTCAGCGCTCACTGCAGTCTTCCTTCTTGTGTGTTGGTGCGGGGTGGGCGGGCCGCGTCGGGATGTCGCACCACCGGATGGGCTGATTGTATACAACTTCTGAAATCTTTTGTAAGCCTGTTTTTCCGCATTTCTTCCCTTTTGTCGCATGAGAATGCGTTGCAAGAAACCTGCCTGATTGGTCAGCTAATGGTGTAAGGCTCTGCACGGCGTCTGTATTTGCGACTGATGGCCGGTTTATCGGGGCTGCGACAGAAGGGATCAAAAAATTGTGTACAATCTGGCGATGAAATGTCTTAATGACGTCATTCCCGCACATCGCAGGCCCTGAGCTGGGGCGTTGGCTGTGTATTTTTTGCCCATAGATTGAACAAGAGGCGACAAGCAGATGGGACGTTTGACCACACACGTACTGGATGCCGCGCATGGCTGCCCAGGCAGCTCGATCAAGGTCGAGCTGTATCGCGTCGAAGGCCAGCAACTGGAGCTGGTGAACACTGCCCTGACCAACAGCGATGGCCGCGTCGACGCGCCGCTGCTGCAAGGTGACGATTACCGTACCGGCGTCTACCAGCTGCAGTTCAGCGCTGGCGCCTACTACCGTGCCCGCGGCGTGCAGCTGCCGGACACTGCATTTTTGGATGTTGTCGTGCTGCGTTTCGGCATTGATGAAAAGCAGGAGCACTACCACGTGCCGCTGCTGATCTCGCCGTACAGCTATTCGACCTATCGCGGAAGCTAGTTGGTCGCTAGAAGAATCTTCGTAGGTCCTTTGGCCCGCTCCCACACTGGCGGGCTTTTTTTCGTCTGCTGTTTTTGTAAACCCTTTGCTGGCCTCTTCGCGGGACAGGCTATAGAAATAAAGAAAGGGCGCCGAAGCGCCCTTGGTTGGTGCGGTGAGGGTCAGAGGAACACGAACTTGGCAATGAAGATCGCGCACAGCACCCACAGGCTGGCGGAGATTTCCTTGTACTTGCCGGTACCTGCCTTCAATGCCACATAGCTGATGAAGCCCAGGGCGATGCCATCGGCGACGGAGAAGGTCAGTGGCATCATGATCACGGTGACGATCGCCGGAATGCTGTCGGTGGCTTCGTCCCAATGAATGTGCGCCATGCTGCCCATCATCAGCATCGCTACATAGATCAGCGCGCCGGCAGTTGCGTAAGCCGGGATCATTCCTGCCAGTGGCGCGAAGAACATCGCGGCGACGAACAGAATGCCCACCACTACTGCAGTCAGGCCGGTCCGGCCACCTGCGGCCACGCCGGCAGCACTTTCCACGTAGCTGGTCACCGGTGGTACGCCGACCACAGCACCAAACACGCTCGAAGCACTGTCGGCCTTCAACGCCCGCGACAGGTTTTCAATGCGGCCATCCGGCGCCACCAAGTTGGCTCGCTGGGCCACGCCCATCAGCGTGCCGGCAGTGTCGAACATGTGCACGAACAGGAACGCCAGCACCACGCTGATCATGCTGACGTTGAACACGCCGGCCACGTCCATGGCCATCCAGGTCGGTGCCAGGCTCGGCGGCATCGACATCACCCCGCCAAACTTCACCAGCCCCAGGCCCCAGCCGGCCAGGGTGACGCCGATGATGCTGATCAGGATCGCGCCGAACACGCGCTTGTAGCTGAGGATGGCGATCAGCAGGAAGCACACTGCCGCCAGCAGCGGCCCTGGCTCATGCAGTGAACCCAGCTTGATCAAGGTGGCCGGGCTGTCGACGATGATGCCCGCGGTCTTCAGGCCGATCAGCCCGAGGAACAATCCGACGCCGGCCCCCATGGCATGGCGCAGGCTCACCGGGATGCTGTTAAGCAGCCATTCGCGCACTTTTGACAGGGTGAGGAACATGAACAGCACGCCCGAGACGAATACCGCCCCCAGCGCCGTTTCCCAGTTGTAGCCCATGGTGCCGACCACGGTATAGGTAAAGAAGGCATTCAGGCCCATGCCTGGCGCCAGGCCCACCGGCCAGTTGGCGTACAGGCCCATCAGCAGGCAGCCCAGCGCGGCGGCGATGCAGGTGGCGACGAAGGCGGCACCATGGTCGATGCCGGCGTCGGCCATGATGTTGGGGTTGACGAAGATGATGTACGCCATGGTGATGAAGGTGGTCACCCCGGCGATCAGTTCGGTTCTGACAGTGCTGCCGTGTTGCTTGAGTTTGAAAATCCGTTCCAGCCAACTCGTTTCGAGCGGTGGCGCGAGATCCAGCGTAGGGGCTTCGGATTTGCGGCTTTCCACAGCGAGTACTCCTCAAGTCTTTCTTGTTGTTGTTGGAGCCATTGTCCTGAGCAATGCACTTGGTGGCTCCGCGAGGGAAGGCAGACGTCTGACGCGTTTTGTTGACTCACGGGTCAAGATGTTGCTCGGTGGATTATGCTTTTGTGTACAAAGAATGCAAATAATGTTTTATCTTTTGTATGCGCAATGCGTCGTATAACGGCTATATAGGTAAAACGCCCCCTGCGGAATCGCCTCAGCCTGTGTACAATGGCGCCATACTTTCTCTTCGTGCCTCGAGAGCCCATGAACGAACAGCTGCAACCTCTGAAAAAACCTGCGCGCACTGGCAAGGCCGGCCGCAGTGGTACCCAGGACGACATCGTCTATGCGCACATCTTCGAGGCGATCCTCGAGCAGCGATTGGCGCCGGGCACCAAGTTGAGCGAGGAAGCGCTGGGTGAGATCTTTGGCGTCAGCCGCACCATCATCCGCCGCGCCCTGTCGCGCCTGGCCCACGAAAGCGTGGTGCTGCTGCGGCCGAACCGCGGTGCCGTGGTGGCCAGCCCGACGGTGGAAGAGGCGCGTCAGGTGTTCTTCTCGCGGCGCATGGTCGAACGTGCCATTACCGAACTGGCCGTGCAGCACGCGACGCTGGAGCAGCTCAACGAGCTGCGCCAGATGGTGCGAGAGGAGCGCGACAGCTTCTCCCGTGGCGACCGCGGTGCTGGTATCCGCCTTTCCGGCGAGTTCCACCTCAAGTTGGCCGAAGCCGCAGGCAACGCCCCGCTGGTCAGCTTCCAGCGCAGCCTGGTGTCGCAGACTTCGCTGATCATTGCCCAGTATGAGACCGGCACGCGCTCGCACTGCTCATACGACGAGCACATGCAACTGATCGATGCGATTGAGGCGCGTGATGCCGAACAGGCGGTGAGCCTGATGATGCACCACATGGACCATATCGACAGCAAGCTGAACCTGGACGAGGAGAGCGCCTCGGACGACCTGCATGCGGTGTTCTCGCATCTGCTGAAAAAGCCTAAGGCGACCGCCAAGGGTTGATCGTTTGCCTGGGTGATTGAGGGGCGCGAAGCGGCCCCAGCCATTTCTGGCCAATAACCAAACGTCTGCTAAATTCTTGTGAGCAAACCTTCATCAAGCAGTTGGGCTTGCGCATCCATTGCGTTCCACTACTTGAGGATAGGTCGATGACCATGTCTCTAGGTACACGGATGGGCGCCGAGCTGGTCGGCACCTTCTGGTTGGTTCTTGGTGGCTGTGGCAGTGCCGTACTTGCAGCCAGTTCCCCTATCGGCATCGGTGTGCTCGGTGTCGCCTTCGCTTTCGGTCTTACCGTGCTGACCATGGCCTTCGCCATCGGTCATATCTCCGGTTGTCATCTCAACCCCGCCGTGTCGTTTGGGCTGGTGGTGGGTGGACGTTTCCCGGCCAAAGAGCTGTTGCCGTATGTGATCGCCCAGGTGATCGGCGCCATCCTGGCAGCTGGGGTGATCTATCTCATCGCCAGCGGCAAGGCCGGCTTCGAGCTGTCCTCGGGCCTTGCATCCAACGGCTACGCGGACCATTCGCCTGGCGGCTACACACTGGGCGCGGGCTTTGTCAGTGAAGTGGTGATGACGGCGATGTTCCTGGTGGTGATCATGGGCGCCACCGACGCCCGTGCCCCGGCAGGCTTCGCGCCGATTGCCATTGGCCTGGCCCTGATCCACCTGATCTCGATCCCGGTGACCAATACCTCGGTCAACCCCGCGCGTAGCACGGGGCCGGCATTGTTCGTCGGCGGCTGGGCCCTGCAGCAGCTGTGGCTGTTCTGGGTGGCGCCGCTGATCGGGGCTGCGATTGGCGGCGCGCTATACCGGGGCCTTGCGAAAGAGCCTTAGCGCTGGTGCACGCAACGCCCGGCGGCGTAGGTTTCGCGCACGGTGCGGTCGTCACCCAGGGTGGTTAGCACGAACAGGGTTTCCTCGATGCTGCTGGACTGCTGAATGCGGTAGTCCAGCAGCGGCGTGGCCTTGTAGTCGAGCACCACGAAGTCGGCATCGTTGCCCGGGCGCAGGCTGCCGATACGGTCGTCCAGGCGCAAGGCGCGAGCGCCGCCGAGGGTGGCCAGGTACAGCGACTTGTACGGGTGCAGGCGTGCGCCTTGCAGCTGCATCACCTTGTAGGCCTCGTTCAGGGTGTTGAGCAGCGAGAAGCTGGTGCCGGCACCGACGTCGGTACCCAGGCCCACATTGACCTTGAAGCGCTCGGCCTGGGGCAGGTTGAACAGGCCGCTGCCGAGGAACAGGTTGGAGGTCGGGCAGAAGGCCACGGCCGAGCCGGTTTCCGCCAGGCGCTGGCATTCGCTGTCGCACAGGTGCACGCCGTGGGCGAACACCGAGCGCTCGCTGAGCAGCTCGAAGTGGTCGTAGACGTCCAGGTAGCCTTTCTGCTCGGGGAACAGCTCTTTCACCCAGTCGATTTCCTTGAGGTTCTCGGACAGGTGAGTGTGCATGTACAGGCCTGGGTATTCCTTCAGCAACTGACCGGCCAGGGCCAGTTGCTCCGGCGTGCTGGTCGGGGCGAAGCGTGGGGTCACGGCATAGTGCAGGCGACCCTTGCCGTGCCAGCGCTCGATCAGCTGCTTGCTCTCGGTGTAACCGGACTCGGCGGTGTCGGTCAGGTAGTCCGGGGCGTTGCGGTCCATCATCACCTTGCCTGCAATCATCCGCAGGTCCAGGCGCTCGGCTTCTTCGAACAGGGCATTGACCGACTGCGGGTGCACGCTGCCGAACACTAGAGCGGTTGTGGTGCCGTTGCGCAGCAGTTCCTTGAGGAAGATCTTCGCTACCTTGTCGGCGTGGTCCTTGTCGGCGAACTGCTTCTCGCAAGGGAAGGTGTAGGTATTCAGCCAGTCCAGCAGTTGTTCGCCGTAGGAACCGATCATGCCGGTCTGCGGGAAGTGGATGTGGGTATCGATGAAGCCCGGGGTGATCAGCGCGTCCTGGTAATGCACCACCTCGATGTCGGCTGCGAGGTTCGGCAGCAGCTCGCTGGCAGGGCCGACGGCACTGATGCGGCCATCGTCGATCACCAGCAGGCCGTCCTCGAAGTACTCATGGGAAGCGTCCAGGCCTACCTCGGCCGGGTCGGCGATGCTGTGCAGGATGGCGGCACGGTAGGCTTTGCGGGTAACGGTCATAACACACTCGTCAAATGGCTTGGCTGCGCCGGGAGGGCGGCAGCAACTGGGCAATGGGGCCGGCGTTGGCGGCAGCGTCGTGCTGGCCGAAGCAGGCGTTGTAGGTGGCAATGATTTCGCCAGCGATGGACACGGCAATCTCGATCGGCAGCTTGCCCTTGACCTCGGGCAGGCCCATCGGGCAGCGCATGCGCGCCAGCACGGCATCGTCGTAGCCGCGCTCGCGCAGGCGGTGCTCGAACTTGACCCGCTTGGTCTTCGAGCCGATCAGGCCGAACCAGGTGAAATCGTTGCGCTTGAGAATGGCGGCGGTCAGTTCCAGGTCGAGCTGGTGATTGTGGGTCATGACGATGCAGTAGCTGCCTGGCGGCAGGTCTGCGACTTCGTCGACCGGTTCTTCACTGACGACCTTGCTCACCCCGTTGGGGATGAGTTCGGGGAATTCCTGTTCACGCGAGTCGATCCAGCGCACCCGGCAGGGCAGCGCGGCGAGCAAGGGTACCAGAGCACGGCCGACATGGCCCGCGCCGAACACGGCGATGTGCGCTTGCACCGCAGCCATTGGCTCGAACAGCAGCACGGTGGCACCGCCACAGCACTGGCCGAGGCTGGCACCGAGGCTGAAGCGCTCCAGGTGCGGGGTGTTGCGGTGTTCCTCGAGCATCTGCCGGGCGATGTGCAGGGCCTTGTATTCCAGGTGGCCGCCGCCGATGGTGTCGAACAGGCCGGTGCCGCTGACGACCATCTTCGAGCCAGCGTTGCGCGGGGTCGAGCCGCGCTCCTCGATGATGGTCACCAGCACGCAGGCTTCGCCGCGGGACTGGTGGTCGGCGAGGGCGTTGATCCATTGGTGCATGATGCAACCTCTCTATGTCGCGCCGCAGGTCCTGTGGGAGCGGGCTTGTCGGGGCGCCGAACCGCCGCGAAGAGGGCGGTAAGGCTACCTTCGCATTCGCGGGCAAGCCCGCTCCCACAGGGTTCCTCGCTGTCAGTGAGTCACGGTTTCCAGTTCGGCTTGGGCAGGTTGTGCATCGGCCACCGCCTTGCGCATCTGCTCGCAACCCCACAACACCCGCTCCGGTGTTGCCGGTGCATCCACCTGTGGCTGCACGCGGTAGTCGGCGATGCTGGCCACGGCGTCCTTGAGCGCACACCAGGCAGCGATGCCAAGCATGAACGGCGGCTCGCCCACGGCCTTGGAATGGAACACGGTGTCTTCCGGGTTCTTGCGGTTCTCCACCAGCTTCACCCGCAGGTCCAGTGGCATGTCGGCCACCGCTGGGATCTTGTAGCTGGCCGGGCCGTTGGTCATCAGCTTGCCCTTGGCGTTCCACACCAGCTCTTCGGTGGTCAGCCAGCCCATGCCCTGGATGAAGCCGCCCTCGACCTGGCCGATGTCGATGGCCGGGTTCAGCGAGTCGCCCACGTCATGCAGGATGTCGGCGCGCAGCATCTTGTACTCGCCGGTCAGGGTGTCGACGATCACTTCCACGCAGGCGGCGCCGAAGGCGAAGTAGTAGAACGGCCGGCCGCGCGCCTGGCTGCGGTCGTAGTAGATCTTCGGCGTGCGGTAGAAGCCGGTGGTCGACAGCGACACCTGGGCGAAGTAGGCCTGCTGCACCAGTTGCTCGAAGCTGACGATCTGGTCACGCACGCGCACATGGCCGTTGCGGAACTCGACGTCTTCCTCGGTCACCTGGTAGTGCCGTGCGGCAAACTCGGTGAGGCGCTTCTTGAGGATCTCGGCGGCGTTCTGGGCGGCCTTGCCGTTCAGGTCGGCGCCACTCGAAGCCGCGGTCGGCGAGGTGTTGGGCACCTTGTCGGTATTGGTTGCGGTGATCTGGATGCGGCTGAAGTCGACCTGGAACACCTGTGCCACCACCTGTGCCACCTTGGTGTTCAGGCCCTGGCCCATCTCGGTGCCGCCGTGGTTCAGGTGGATGCTGCCGTCGGTGTAGATGTGGATCAGCGCGCCGGCCTGGTTGAGGAAGGTGGCGGTGAACGAGATGCCGAACTTGACCGGGGTCAGCGCCAGGCCCTTCTTCAGCACCGGGCTGTTGGCGTTGAAGCGGCGGATCGACTCGCGGCGCTCGGCGTAGTCGCTGCTGGCTTCCAGTTCGGCGGTCATCTCCTCGAGCATGTTGTGCTCGACGGTCTGGTAGTAGTGGGTGACGTTGCGCTCGGTCTTGCCGTAATAGTTGGCCTTGCGCACGGCCAGCGGGTCGCGGCCCAGGTGGCGGGCGATGTGGTCCATCACCTGTTCGATGGCGACCATCCCCTGCGGGCCACCGAAGCCGCGGTAGGCGGTGTTGGAGGCGGTGTTGGTCTTGCAGCGGTGGCCGTGCACGGTGGCATCGCCCAGGTAGTAGGCGTTGTCGGAGTGGAACATGGCGCGGTCGACGATCGAGCCGGACAGGTCGGGCGAGTAGCCGCAGTTGCCAGCCAGGTCGAGGTTGATGCCGTGCAGGCGGCCGTCGTCGTCGAAGCCGACGTCGTACTCCACATAGAACGGGTGGCGCTTGCCGGTCATGGTCATGTCTTCGACCCGTGGCAGGCGCATCTTGGTCGGCTGGCCGGTCAGGCGCGCGACCACCGCGCACAGGCAGGCCGGGCTTGCCGCCTGGGTTTCCTTGCCGCCGAAGCCGCCGCCCATGCGGCGCATGTCCAGTACCACCTTGTTCATCGGCACGTCGAGCACTTCGGCGACCAGCTTCTGCACTTCGGTGGGGTTCTGCGTGGAGCAGTAGACGATCATGCCGCCGTCCTCGGTGGGCATCACCGAGGAGATCTGGGTTTCCAGGTAGAAATGCTCCTGGCCGCCGATGTGCAGGGTGCCTTGCAGGCGGTGCGGGGCGCTGGCCAGGGCGGCGGTCGAATCGCCGCGCTGGTGGGTGTGGCTGTCGAGCACGAAGTGCTTTTTGCGCAGGGCATCGACCACGTCCAGCACCGGTTCCAGGTCTTCGTACTCGACGATGGCGGCCATGGCTGCACGGCGCGCAGTTTCCAGGTCGCGGGCCGCCACGGCGAGTACCGGCTGGCCGAAGAACTCGACCTTGTCGATGGCCAGCAGCGGGTCGCCGGCGACTACCGGGCCGATGTCCTTCAGGCCCGGGATGTCTTCGTGGGTGATGGCGATGCGCACGCCTTCGAAGGCGTAGCAGGGCGTGGTGTCGATGCGCAGGATGCGCGCATGGGCACGGTCTGCGGTGCGCGCATAGACGTGCAGCTGGTTGGGGAATTCCAGGCGGTCGTCGATGTACAGCGCTTCGCCCGACACATGCTTGTCGGCGCTGTCGTGCTTGACACTGCGGCCGACCCCGGTGGTCAGGTCCTGGCTGAACAGTTCGGCCATCTCGGCCTGGCTCTTGGCTACGTGATGGTTAGACATAGTCGGTCACCCGGGTCTCGATGTAGGGCGTTTGCTGTTCGATGAAGTACTTGCGCAGCAGGTTCTGCGCGGTCAGCAGGCGGTATTCCTTGCTGGCGCGGAAGTCGCTGAGCGGGGTGAAGTCCTCGGCCAGGGCCTGGCAGGCGCGTTCGACGCTGGCCTGGGTCCACGGTTTGCCGCGCAAGGCCGCTTCGCAGGCGCGGGCGCGTTTCGGGATGGCCGCCATGCCGCCGAAGGCAATGCGCACGCCGCTGACCACGCCGTCTTCGATGCTCAGGTTGAAGGCGCCGCACACGGCGGAGATATCGTCGTCCAGGCGTTTGGACACTTTATAGGCACGGAAGGCCCAGTCGTTGCTGGCGCGTGGCACGATGATCTTCTCGATGAACTCACTGTCCTGGCGGGCCGTGATGCGGTAGTCGATGAAGTAGTCTTCCAGTGGCATGACCCGCTGGCGCTCGCCCTGGCGCAGGACCACCTGCGCATCCAGGGCGATCAGCAGGGGCGGCGAGTCGCCGATGGGCGAGGCGTTGCCGATGTTGCCGCCGAGGGTGCCCTGGTTGCGGATTTGCAGCGAGGCGAAGCGGTGCAGCAGGTCGCCGAAGTCCGGGTATTCCTCGTTGAGTGCGCCGTAGCAGTCGGTAAGCGGTGTGGCGGCGCCGATTTCCAGGTGGCTGGTGGTCTTGTCGATGCGCTTGAGTTCAGCGACGTGGCCGACGTAGATCATCACCGGCAGGGTCTTGTGGAACTGGGTGACTTCCAGCGCCAGGTCGGTACCGCCGGCCAGCAGGCGGGCTTCAGGGTGCGAGCTGTACAGGTCGGCCAGGTCGGCCACGGTCAGCGGCACCAGGCAGCGCTTGTCGCCGCTGTTGAGCTCGCCGGTCTGGGTCGGGGCGATGGCCTTGAGGCGGGCGATGGTCTGCCCCTGCTGAGCGTCGAACTGGTCGCGGCAGGGCAGGCGGCAGCTTTGCTCGGCGGCGTCGAGGATCGGGCGGTAGCCGGTGCAACGGCACAGGTTGCCGGCCAGGGCTTCCTGGGCCTGATGCAGGTCGGCGCCCTGGCTGTTCTTCTGCAGGGCGAACAGCGACATGACGAAGCCAGGGGTGCAGAAGCCGCATTGCGAGCCATGGCAATCGGCCATGGCCTGCTGCACGCTATGCAGTTGGCCGTTGTGCTTGAGGCCTTCGACGCTGATCAGTTGCTTGCCGTGCAAGGAGGAGACGAAGGTCAGGCAGGAGTTCAGGCTGCGGTAGCGCAGGCTGTCCTCGCCCTGTTCATCCTGGACAAGCTCGCCGACCACCACGGTACAGGCGCCGCAGTCGCCACTGGCGCAGCCTTCCTTGGTGCCGGGTTTGCCCAGGTGCTCACGCAGGTACTGCAGCACCGTCATGTTCGGGTCCAGGGCATGCTCACTACGCAGCTCCTGGTTGACGAGAAACTGGATCACGGGGATGGCCTCGCAATGGTTTTATTGTTGTTGGGCGGACAATAAGCAGACCTGTCGCGGCGGTCAATATTTTTCTGACTCAAAGGTCAGGAAATTGCGCATGTCGGTGCCCAGCCGAACACAGTGCCCTTATCACAAGCATAGATCGCGCCGTGCGGCCGGCTGCCTGGCAGGTCAAATAAAGCGCCATGCCCCTCTGCGCGTGCGCTGGGCAAGTGCGCTACAATCGCTCCCTTGTGCCCAGTTCAATGATTTTGAAGGAAAACCATGACGTTCAAGGCGCCGGACAGCCTCTCCGAGCAGATTGCCGACTACCTGGCCGAACGCATCATTCGTGGCGAGCTTGCGCCCGGTGAGCGGATCCAGGAGCAGAAGGTCACCCAGGCCCTCAGCGTCAGCCGCGGCTCGGTGCGCGAAGCGCTGTTGATCCTCGAACGTCGCCATTTGATCGCGATCCTGCCGCGACGTGGCGCCCATGTCACCGAACTGGACGAGCGCAGTGTGCGCAGCCTGTGCACCCTGATGGGCGAGTTCTACATCCTGCTCGGCAACGCCGTTGCCCAGAAATGGCGCCTGGAAACCGACCTGCGCCCGTTCCTGAACATCCAGCAACGCCTGCAGCAGGCGCGCGATCATCAGGACATCAAGGTGTTCGTCGCCGAGAGCTTCGCGGTGATGCGTGCTGCCTACCCCTTCGCCGACAACCCTTATCTGCAGGAAACCGTGGAAAACCTGCAGCCGGCCATGAGTCGCGCCTACTACCTGGCCCTGGACCAGCGCCAGGCCAACATGGACGACTACCTCGACCTGTTCGCCCGCCTGCTCGATGCCGTGGTTGCCCGTGACCTGTCGCGCATCCGCGAGGTGCTCACCGCCTATGGCCAGCGCAGCTGCGAACTGGTGCTGGCGGCGCTGGCCCGGGGCTGACCGATGCGCCTGAAGTGCATTCGTCTGGCCGGGTTCAAGTCGTTCGTCGACCCGACCACGGTCAACTTCCCCAGCAACATGGCGGCCGTGGTCGGCCCCAACGGCTGCGGCAAGTCCAACATCATCGACGCGGTGCGCTGGGTGATGGGCGAAAGTTCGGCGAAGAACCTGCGCGGCGAGTCGATGACCGATGTCATCTTCAACGGCTCCACCAGCCGCAAGCCGGTGAGCCAGGCCAGCATCGAGCTGGTGTTCGACAACAGCGAAACCACCTTGCTGGGTGAATACGCCGCTTATGCCGAGATTTCCATCCGCCGCAAGGTCACCCGCGACGGGCAGAACAGCTACTACCTGAACGGCACCAAGTGCCGCCGTCGGGACATCACCGACATCTTCCTCGGCACCGGCCTGGGCCCGCGCAGCTACTCGATCATCGAGCAGGGCATGATCTCCAAGCTGATCGAGGCCAAGCCCGAAGAGTTGCGCAACTTCATCGAAGAGGCGGCCGGCATTTCCAAGTACAAGGAGCGCCGCCGCGAGACCGAAAGCCGCATCCGCCGCACCCAGGAGAACCTGGCGCGGCTGACCGACCTGCGCGAAGAGCTGGAACGCCAGCTCGAACGCCTGCACCGCCAGGCCCAGGCCGCCGAGAAGTATCGTGAATACAAAGCCCAGGAACGCCAGCTCAAGGCGCGCCTGTCGGCATTGCGCTGGCGTGACCTGGATGAGCGTGTACGCCAGCGCGAGACGGCGATCGGCGACCAGGACATTGCCCATGAGGCGCTGGTTGCCGAGCAGCGCAATGCCGATGCCAGCATCGAGCGCCTGCGTGACGGCCACCATGAATTGTCAGAGCGCTTCAACCAGGTACAAGGCCGCTTCTATTCGGTGGCCGGTGATATCGCCCGGGTAGAGCAGAGCATCCAGCACGGCCAGCAGCGCCTGCGCCAGTTGCAGGACGATTTCAAGGAAGCCGAGCGCACCCGCCAGGAAACCGAATCGCACCTGGGCCATGACCGCACCCTGCTGGCCACCCTGGGTGAAGAGCTGGCCATGCTCGAGCCAGAACAGGAACTGACCCTGGCCGCCGCCGAAGAGGCCGCCGCCACCCTCGAAGAGGCCGAGCTGGGCATGCACGGCTGGCAGGAGCAGTGGGACGGCTTCAATACCCGCTCCGCCGAGCCACGGCGCCAGGCCGAAGTACAGCAGGCGCGCCTGCAGCAGCTGGAAACCAGCCTGGAGCGTCTGGCCGAGCGACAGCGCAAGCTGGTCGAGGAAGGCGAGCAACTGGGGGTGGAGCCACAGGATGTCACTCTGCTCGATCTCTCCGAGCAACTGGCCAGCAGCGAGATGCTGCTCGAAGAGTTGCAGTTGTCGGAGGAGCAGGTGGTCGAGCGCCTGGAAAGCGTGCGCGAGCAACTACAGCAAGCCACCCATGCCCAACAACAGCAGCAGGGTGATCTGCAACGCCTCGGCGGCCGCCTGGCCTCGCTGGAGGCACTGCAGCAGGCTGCGCTGGAGCCGGGCGTCGGCGCCGCCGACTGGCTGCGCGAGCACGGCCTGGAGCAGCGCCCGCGCCTGGCGGAGGGCCTGCGCGTGGAGCCGGGTTGGGAGCTGGCAGTGGAAACCGTGCTCGGTGCCGATTTGCAGGCCGTGCTGCTGGACGATTTTGCCGGGCTGGATTTCAGCGGCCTGGAGCAGGGTGAGCTGCGCCTGCTGCTGGCGGCTGGCGACAGCGAGCGTCAGCCCGGCAGCCTGCTCGACAAGGTCGAAGGGCGCATTGATCTGACCCCGTGGCTGGGCCGCGTGCAGCCGGTCGAAGACCTTGCCGAGGCTCTGGCGCGGCGTGCCGCATTGGCTGAAGGGCAGAGCCTGGTCAGCCGGGATGGCTACTGGGTTGGCCGCCATTTTCTGCGCGTCAGCCGGGGTGGCGAGGCCCAAGGTGGCGTGCTGGCCCGCGGTCAGGAAATCGAACGCCTGGGTCAGGAACAGCTCGAGCTTGAAGCAGCGCTGGAGCAGTTGGACCAGCAGCTTCAGGCAACCCGCGAGCAGCAACTCGATCTGGAAGAACAGCGTGAGCAGCTGCGCCGCCGCACCCAGGATGAAAGCCGCCAGCACGGCGAACTCAAGGCCAGCCTCTCCGCCGGCCGCGCCCGCGCCGAGCAGGTGGAGCTGCGTCGTCGTCGCCTGCAGGAAGAGCTGGCTGAGCTTCAGGAGCAGCGTGCCCTGGAGCAGGAGCAGCTGGGTGAGGCACGCCTGGTGCTGCAGGAGGCTCTGGACCTGATGGCCCAGGACACCGAGCAGCGTGAACAGCTGATGGCGCGCCGCGACACCCTGCGCGAAGGCCTCGATCGCATCCGCCAGGAAGCCCGCCAGCACAAGGACCACGCCCACCAGCTGGCCGTGCGCCTGGGGTCGCTGCGTGCGCAGCACGACTCCACCCGTCAGGCCCTGGAGCGCCTGGAGCAGCAGGCCGCGCGCCTTAGCGAGCGCCAGGAGCAATTGAGCCTGAACCTCGAAGAAGGTGAGGCGCCGCTCGAAGAACTGCGCCTGAAGCTCGAAGAGCTGCTGGAGCGGCGCATGAGCGTCGACGAAGAAATGCGCCTGGCGCGCCTGCACATGGATGAAGCTGATCGCGCACTGCGCGATGCCGAAAAGCGCCGCACCCAGGCCGAGCAGCAAGCCCAGTTGCTGCGCGGCCAGCTGGAACAGATGCGCCTGGAAAACCAGGGCCTGGACATCCGCCGCAAGACCTTGCAGGAACAATTGCTGGCCGACGGCTACGATTTGCAGGGCGTGCTCGCCACCGTCGAGGCCGACGCCAGCGAGCAGGGCACCGAGCAGGAACTGGAACAGATCGAAGGTCGTATCCAGCGCCTGGGTGCGATCAACCTGGCGGCCATCGAGGAGTACGAACAGCAGTCCGAGCGCAAGCGTTACCTTGACGCCCAGGACGCCGACCTGGTCGAGGCTCTCGACACCCTGGAAAACGTCATCCGCAAGATCGACAAGGAAACCCGCAACCGCTTCAAGGATACCTTTGATCAGATAAATGCCGGATTACAGGCACTTTTTCCAAAAGTTTTCGGTGGCGGCAGCGCTTATCTGGAACTGACGGGCGAAGATCTACTCGATACAGGGGTGACGATCATGGCGCGTCCGCCAGGCAAGAAGAACAGCACCATCCATTTGCTGTCCGGCGGCGAGAAGGCACTGACCGCATTGGCGCTGGTGTTTGCCATCTTCAAGTTGAACCCCGCACCGTTCTGCATGCTCGACGAGGTCGATGCGCCGCTGGACGATGCCAACGTCGGGCGGTACGCCCGGCTGGTCAAGGAAATGAGTGAAAGCGTGCAGTTCATCTACATCACCCATAACAAGATTGCCATGGAGATGGCGGATCAATTGATGGGGGTGACCATGCACGAGCCCGGTTGCTCACGTCTTGTTGCAGTTGATGTGGAGGAGGCCCTGGCCATGGTGGACGCCTGATGAGCGAAGATAGGGCGAAAACTGTAGGCAAATGCCCCCGTCATGTGCGACAGACGGTGTAAAGTTGTCTTTGGTCGTGCTAGCTTAATGTCACTCGTTTTTTGCGTGGGTAAAACGCCTGTCAGAACATAGAGTTGGCGCCACGTGTTAAAGGGCTTTGAACCCTTTGTTTTCAAGCATATTTTTATAGAGGCACGGGATTACATGGAAATCGGTCTGCGCGAGTGGCTGATCGTCATCGGCGTCATTGTCATCGCCGGTATTCTTTTCGACGGCTGGCGCCGCATGCGCGGCGGAAAAGGCAAGCTGAAATTCCGTCTGGATCGCAGTTATTCCAACCTGCCGGACGAGGAGGGCAGCGCTGAAGTGCTCGGCCCGTCGCGGGTGCTGGATGCCCAGAAGGAGCCTGAACTGGACGAGGCCGACCTGCCGTCGCTCAGTGCACCGGCGCGTGAGCGCGAACGTGAGCGCGAGCCGAAACCGGCCAAGGCCAGCAAACGCGGCAAGCGCACGGCAGAGGCGCAGCAGCAGGGCGACCTGAACCTGGCCGCCGAGCCGCGTGAACCCGACCTTTTCGCCGATGCCGACGAAGATTTCGCCGCCGACAACACCCGCAACAACGGCTTTGCTGCTACCGGCAACGCTACCAAGGAGTTGCCACCGGTCGAGGAAGTGCTGGTGATCAGCGTGATTTCCCGCGACGAAGGCGGCTTCAAGGGCCCGGCCCTGCTGCAGAACATCCTCGAAAGCGGCCTGCGTTTCGGCGAGATGGACATCTTCCATCGCCACGAAAGCATGGCCGGTCACGGTGAAGTGCTGTTCTCCATGGCCAACGCAGTCAAGCCAGGCATCTTCGACCTGGACGACATCGACCACTTCAGCACCCGTGCCGTGAGCTTCTTCCTCGGCCTGCCAGGCCCACGTCATCCGAAGCAGGCCTTCGACGTGATGGTGGCGGCCGCGCGCAAGCTGGCCCACGAACTGAATGGCGAACTGAAGGACGACCAGCGCAGCGTGCTGACCGCCCAGACCATCGAGCACTACCGCCAGCGCATCGTCGAGTTCGAGCGCCGTGCGCTGACCCAGAAGCGCTGATGTGCCCAAGTGGGCGGACCTGGCCTCGGTCTCGCACACCCTGTTTCAAGCGCAAGAGCAGCCCTGGGCTGCTCTTTTGCTTTGCAAGAGAACCTGAAAAATGACCGCCGAAACCCGAATCCACCAACTGCGCGCCGAACTCGACCAGCACAACTACCGCTACTACGTGCTCGACGAGCCGAGCGTGCCCGATGCCGAATACGACCGCCTGTTCAATGAACTCAAGGCGCTCGAAGCCGAGCATCCGCATCTGGTTACCCCCGACTCGCCCACCCAGCGTGTCGGCGGCGCTGCCTTGGCAGCCTTCAGCCAGGTACGTCATGAAGTGCCGATGCTCAGCCTGGGCAACGCCTTCGAAGAGGCCGACCTGCGCGAGTTCGGCCGCCGCGTGGTCGAGGGGCTCGACCAGCCTGGCGCGGTGGACTTCAGCTGCGAGCCGAAGCTCGACGGCTTGGCAGTGAGCCTGCTCTACCGTGATGGCCAGCTGGTGCAGGGTGCCACCCGTGGCGACGGCACCACGGGCGAGGACATCAGCGCCAACGTGCGCACCGTGCGCAACATCCCGCTCAGGCTGCAGGGCGAAGGCTGGCCCGCCGTGCTCGAAGTGCGCGGCGAGGTGTACATGAGCAAGGCCGGCTTCGACCGCCTCAATGCGGCCCAGGCTGAAGCGGGCGGCAAGACCTTTGCAAACCCGCGCAACGCCGCTGCCGGAAGCCTGCGCCAGCTGGACTCGAAGATCACCGCCAGCCGCCCGCTGGAATTCTGCTGCTACGGCGTCGGGCAGGTTTCCGAGAGCATCGGCGAAAGCCACATTGGCATCCTTGAGCAGCTCAAGCAGTGGGGGCTGCCGATCAGCCGCGAGCTCAGGCATGCAGCCGGTATTGAAGAGTGCCTTGCCTACTACCGCGACATCGGCGAGCGACGCAACAGCTTGCCGTACGAGATCGATGGCGTGGTATTCAAGGTCAACAGCCTGGCTGCCCAGCGCGAGCTGGGTTTCCGTGCGCGAGAACCGCGCTGGGCCATTGCCCACAAGTTCCCGGCCATGGAAGAGCTCACCGAAGTGCTGGACGTGGAATTCCAGGTCGGCCGTACCGGCGCGGTCACGCCCGTGGCGCGCCTGAAGCCGGTCAAGGTAGCCGGTGTGACGGTGTCCAACGCCACCCTGCACAACATGGACGAAATCGCCCGGCTGGGGCTGCGCATCGGTGACACGGTGATCATCCGCCGTGCCGGAGACGTGATCCCGCAGGTCATGCAGGTGGTGCTTGAGCGCCGTCCCGACGATGCGCGCCCGGTACAGGTGCCGAGCGAATGCCCGGTCTGTGGCTCGCAGGTCGAGCGCACCCAGTTGGTCAAGCGCAGCAAGGGCAAGGAAACCACCAGTGAAGGTGCGGTGTACCGCTGCGTCGGCCGCCTGGCCTGCGCTGCCCAGCTCAAGCAGGCGATCATTCATTACGTCTCCCGCCGCGCCATGGACATCGATGGCCTGGGCGAGAAAAGCGTCGAGCAGCTGGTGGATGAAGGCCTGATCAGCTCGCCGGCTGACTTGTACAAGCTGGAATTCGATCAGATCGTCGGCCTGGAGGGCTTTGCCGAGGTCTCCAGCAAGAAGCTGCTGGACGCCATCGAAGCCAGCAAGCGCCCAAGCCTGGCGCGCTTCATCTACGCATTGGGCATTCCAGATGTCGGCGAGGAGACCGCCAAGGTCTTGGCTCGCTCGCTGGGCAGCCTGGCCCGCGTACAGCAGGCGCTGCCGCAGGTGCTGACCTACCTGCCGGATATCGGCCTGGAAGTCGCCTACGAGATTCACAACTTCTTCGAAGACGAGCACAACCGCAAGGTCATCGAGCAGTTGCTGGCCTGCGGGATGCAGCTGCAAGATGAAGGTGAGCTGGCTGCCGAGTTCGCCGCCAGCACGACCCTTGCCGGCATGATCGCCAAGCTGGACATCGCCTCGGTCGGGCCGACCGGCGCCGAGAAGCTGGTCGCCAGGCTCGATAGCCTGGACAAGATCATCGCCGCTGACGGCATCGACCTGCGCCAGGCCCTGGCGGCGAAACAGGCCGAGGCGGTGCGCGAGTTCTTCAAGGATGAGGCCAACCAGAAGCTGGCTCGTGATATCGAGGCCCAGCTGTTGGCCTTCGGCATGCACTGGAGTAGCGAAAAGAAGGTGGCCGAAGGGCTGCCGCTGGCTGGCCAGACGTGGGTGCTGACAGGGTCTCTGGAGCGCTTCAGTCGCGACATCGCCAAGGAGAAGCTGGAGGCGCTGGGTGCCAAGGTGGCCGGCTCGGTTTCAGGCAAGACCCACTGTGTGGTGGCAGGCCCTGGCGCCGGGTCCAAGCTGGCCAAGGCCAGTGAGCTTGGGGTGAAGGTGCTGGATGAAGAGGCCTTTGTAACCTTCCTGGCAGAGCACGGCATCACTGTCTGACCCTGTGGGTTCTTTTAAAGGCCGCGCGACCTCCTTGCCGGCGCCCCCGGCAAGGCGGCTCCTGCAGGCATATGCGGTACCTGTAGGAGCGGGTTTACCCGCGAAGAGGCCGGCCCTGCCCAGCGCAACCCAGACAAGTCATTGAGAAATGATGACTTTTTCTTCCACAGAGGTTGTATCTTCGCCCCAGACCGGTACAATGGCGCGGCTCGCTGCTTGGCGAGCTGTGTAGTGGTGGCCCCATCGGTCCCCCCGCATTGATTACCCGTTAACCTGGTCAGGCCCGGAAGGGAGCAGCCATAGCGGGAACATCGAGTGCCGGGGTGTGGCTGGTGGGGCCGCCTCCATTTCCGGGGTCGGAAAAATCATTCGGACCGGCGCATCGCCTCATCCATCTTCTGATCGCTGGTTACAGCTGTCGCATGATCCAGGTGCCGACAACGATCACGACCAACGAAAAACCTGCTCCCATGCCAAACAGTATCAGCAACTCCCAAGGGGAGGCGTACCTGGCTTTGCGCATGTCTTCTTGCAGTGCCTCGATCTCAAGGTACATTTCCTCGCGTATTTCCTGAATGGAGCGCCGCATGGTTGTTCCACTGATCATTTGATCAGAAGGCTGATGATTCCGCTCAGGGCTGCCAATGTGGCGGAGCCGACGATGATGGGATAACAGAACATCTCGCGATTTCGTTCGTTTCAGATGTCGTTGTAGTCTCTGTGGCTTTAAAACCCAGGTACTTCAAGGGCTGCAGTGCGCGCCGGAAATTGTCCTTGGTTAAAAAGAGAAACCTCCTACACGCGGCGCCTGTGAGAAGCGCCGTCTATGCGGCGCTGTCCGGCTGATGCCCTCAAAGGCTGTATTTCTCGTCAATTCTGCGTTTGTCGAGCGCGTAGCGCTTGATGTCGATCGCTTCAGTCTCCAGCTGAGCATCCAGCTCATCCATATCGCGCTTTTTCAGCGCTGCGATATGAGCTTTGGTGGCTTGATAGTTGATCATCTCTGCAGCGTCATGCCCGCTGACGGGGTCCCACAGGATGGAAAGCGGCCAGCACAGCAGGTTCACCACACCAAAGCCGTAAGCGCGCCCGTAGAATGATCCGCCACCTGGGAGCAGACCGAGGCCGGCGGCAAGCCCGGGTTTTTTCTCTTCAACCGAGAGGTTTCTGGCGCGGTAGCCGGCGAGTTCCGACTCTTGGACCGAGTTGAGGCCGGTGGCACTTCGGAAGTTTCTTTCAGAAGGTTGGATTTCCATCCGGCTCAAGGCTGAACCACCGAAATTTCCTCTGAATACCCCACTGCCCCATACCTCTGAACAATCCTGTCGATTTCCCCCGACTGCTTCATCCGCACCAATGCCCGCAAAACCCCTTGGGTCGGTATCGCCGGGTCATTCCTCACCATGCACCCCAGCGCCTGTTCCTCCAGCACGGCCTGTATCGGCAGGTGCTGCTCGGCTGGCAAGCCCTGATTGAACCACTGCAATGACAGCTCATTGCTCACCGCATGCTGATACCGCCCGATCTGCAGCTTCTGCAGCGCCAGTTGCTGGCTGCGGCTGTCCTCGCGGAGCAGGCGCCCCAGGGCAAACAGCGGCTCCAGGGTGCCGTAGGCATACCCCAGCACCGTGCCGATCGCCTGGGGTGGCAGTTGTTCGGGGCGAGCAGGGGTGGCGGCGCCCGGTCGCCCGACCAGCACGTCGCGCTGAAGAATAAACGGAATGCTCCAGACGAAACTCCCCGGCCGATCATTGAACCACTGGCTGCTCACATAGCAGCGCACATCGATGTCGCCCGCATCCATTGCCTGTTGCAGGCGCAGGCGTGCCATCACGTGGTACTCCGGGCGCACGCCGGCTTCCCGGGCCAGTGCCTGGATCAGGTCGAATACAAGGCCCTCCACCGGCTGGCCGCCTTCGACCCGTACCAACGGCATGCTCCAGCTCTCGGCCATGGAAAAGCGCAGCACCGGTTGTTCCGCCAGGCTGTGAGCGGTCCAGAGCAAGAGCAGGGCCAGCAGTCGTCGCAATGCACATCCTCCTTGAACAGCGCGCCAGTTGCTTAGCTTAGACGAGCTGTGCAGGGTGCAATTTTGCCCCCGCTCCGCTAGCATTAGCGATCTTCCGCTCGATCAGGCTGCGATGGTTTTTCGATGAGTTATCAGGTTCTTGCACGTAAATGGCGTCCGCGCTCGTTCCGCGAAATGGTCGGCCAGACCCATGTGCTCAAGGCCTTGATCAATGCCTTGGACAACCAGCGCCTGCACCACGCCTACCTGTTCACAGGTACCCGGGGTGTGGGCAAGACTACCATTGCGCGAATCATCGCCAAATGCCTCAACTGCGAAACTGGCATCACGTCCACGCCCTGTGGCACCTGCTCGGTGTGCCGGGAGATCGACGAGGGCCGCTTCGTCGACCTGATCGAGATCGACGCCGCGAGCCGCACCAAGGTCGAAGACACCCGCGAACTGCTCGATAACGTGCAGTACGCGCCAAGCCGTGGGCGCTTCAAGGTCTACCTGATCGACGAAGTGCACATGCTCTCCACCCACTCGTTCAACGCCTTGCTCAAGACGCTGGAAGAGCCGCCGCCCTACGTCAAGTTCATCCTTGCCACCACCGACCCGCAGAAGCTGCCGGCGACCATCCTGTCGCGCTGCCTGCAGTTCTCGCTGAAGAACATGAGCCCGGAGCGGGTGGTCGAACACCTGAGCCACGTGCTGCAGGCCGAGAACGTGCCGTTCGAGCCGGATGCCTTGTGGCTGCTCGGCCGTGCGGCCGATGGGTCGATGCGGGACGCCATGAGCCTGACCGACCAGGCCATCGCCTTCGGCGAGGGCAAGGTATTGGCCGCCGATGTGCGCGCCATGCTCGGCAGCCTTGATCATGGCCAGGTCTATGGCGTGCTGCAGGCGCTGCTCGAAGGCGATGCGCGGGCGTTGCTCGAAGCCGTGCGCAACCTGGCCGAGCAGGGGCCGGACTGGAGCGGCGTGCTGGCCGAAATGCTCAATGTGCTGCACCGCGTGGCCATTGCTCAGGCGCTGCCCGAGGCGGTCGACAACGGCCAGGGCGATCGCGACCGGGTGCTGGCGCTGGCCTCGGCGTTGCCGGCCGAAGATGTGCAGTTCTACTACCAGATGGGCCTGATCGGGCGCCGCGACCTGCCATTGGCGCCGGACCCGCGGGGCGGATTCGAAATGGTCCTGCTGCGCATGCTGGCGTTCCGCCCGGCAGATACCGACGATGCGCCGAAACCGGTGCTAAAGCCAGTGGGGATCAGCCAGGCCACAGCTGATCCGGCAACCCCGGTGGCAGCGCCAGCCGTTGCTGTCGAGGCGCCTGCCGTTGAGCCGCCGCAGCCTGCGCCAGTGGCGCCGGCCCCGCAGGCTGAGGCCGCACCGGTTGTGGAGCCGGCGCCTGAGCCAGAGCCTGAACCAGAGCCCGAAGTTGCCGCGCCTGAGCCGGTGGTGGTGGAGGAGGTCATCGACCTGCCCTGGGAGGAGCCTGCTGCGGCGCCAACGCCTACGCCTGCGCCCGAGCCAGCACCCGCTCCGGCCCCAGCTCCGGTTGCAGCCTCGCAGAACGCCCAGTCGGCCTACGACGAGCCGCCCTTCGATTCGTCCGCCTACGCTTCGGCTGGCATGGACCGCGACGACGAGCCGCCCATGGATGAGGACTACTACGGTGGCGAAAGCGACCCAGTAGGCTTCAGCTACCTCGACGAGCTGGCCGAACACGTCCAGGAGGAGGCGCCTGCCGCCGCCCCCGAGCCACTGCCAGCGGCTCAGCCCGCGACCGGCCTGGCTCTGCAATGGCTGGAATTATTCCCACAGTTGCCTGTGTCCGGCATGACAGGCAACATCGCTGCAAACTGTACGTTGATGGCAGCCGACGGCGACGACTGGTTGCTGCACCTGGACCCAGGCCAGGGTGCGCTGTTCAACACCACCCAGCAACGCCGGCTGAACGAGGCGCTCAACCAGCATCTGGGGCGCACCCTGAACCTGCGGATCGAGCTGATTCGCCCCGAGCAGGAAACCCCGGCCCAGGCAGCGTCACGCAAGCGCGCCGAGCGCCAGCAGGACGCCGTGCTGTCGATCGAGCAGGATCCGTTGATCCAGCAGATGATCAAGCAGTTCGGTGCCACGGTGCGACAGGATACTATTGAGCCTGTAGACGCCCTGGCCAGCCAGGGCCAGTAATCGATAACCATGCGGCCGGCCCCGCGCCGGGCCGCATCACATGACCCAATCGAGGTATACCCCCATGATGAAAGGTGGCATGGCCGGCCTGATGAAGCAGGCCCAGCAGATGCAGGAAAAGATGCAGAAGATGCAGGAAGAGCTGGCCAACGCCGAAGTCACCGGCCAGTCCGGTGGCGGCCTGGTGAGCGTGGTGATGACCGGTCGTCACGACGTCAAGCGCGTCAGCATCGACCAGAGCCTGATGTCGACCGATGAAGACGACAAGGAAGTGCTGGAAGATCTGATCGCCGCTGCGCTGAACGACGCCGTGCGCAAGATCGAGCAGAACAGCCAAGACAAGATGGGCAACATGACCGCTGGCATGCAATTGCCGCCGGGCTTCAAGATGCCGTTCTAAGGCATCGCGTTGCACGGAGCCGCCGCTGGGTAACCGCGGCGGCTTTTTATCGCCTGTGCAAATGGCCCGCTCACAGGGTCTACTGATTTGACGCCCATGCCTGCGCTGGGTATAAACCGCCTCTCATTGATTTATCAGGCATTTCCCATGAGCTTCAGCCCCCTGATCCGACAACTGATCGACGCCCTGCGCACCCTCCCGGGCGTCGGCCAGAAAACCGCCCAGCGTATGGCCTTGCAGCTGCTCGAGCGTGACCGCAGCGGCGGCCTGCGCCTGGCCCAGGCGTTGAGCCAGGCCATGGAAGGGGTCGGGCATTGCCGTCAGTGCCGGACCCTGACCGAGCAGGAGCTGTGCCCGCAGTGCAGCGACCCGCGCCGTGACGACACGCAGCTGTGCGTGGTGGAAGGGCCGATGGATGTGTATGCGGTGGAGCAGACTGGCTATCGCGGGCGTTACTTCGTGCTCAAGGGGCACCTGTCGCCGCTCGATGGCCTGGGGCCTGAGGCGATCGGTGTGCCGCAGCTGATGGCGCGGATCGAAGAGCAGGGCAGTTTCACCGAGGTGATTCTGGCGACCAACCCGACCGTGGAAGGCGAGGCGACGGCGCATTACATCGCCCAGTTGCTGAACGAGAAGGGGCTGGTGGCGTCGCGGATCGCCCATGGTGTGCCGCTGGGCGGGGAGTTGGAGCTGGTTGATGGCGGCACCCTGGCCCATGCCTTTGCCGGGCGCAAGCCGATCTCGCTCTGAGTCATTGGGGCTGCTTTGCAGCCCCAATGAGAAACTCAGTACTCGCTCAGGGAAAACTCAGTCAGGCAGAAGGTCGGTACCCCGGCCGCCTGCAGCCGGCGCGAGCCATCCAGCTCCGGCAGGTCGATGATCGCCGCCGCCTCGAATACCTGCGCGCCGGTGCGACGTACCAGGTTGGCGGCAGCAAGCAAAGTGCCGCCGGTGGCAATCAGGTCATCGAATATCAGCACCGAATCGCCTTCGCACAGGCTGTCGGCATGCACTTCCAGGAACGCTTCGCCGTATTCGGTCTGGTAGCCCTCGCTCAAGACGTCAGCCGGCAGCTTGCCCTGCTTGCGGAACAGGATCAGCGGCTTGTTCAGTTGGTGGGCGATGATCGAGCCGATCAGGAAACCACGCGCATCCATGGCGCCGATGTGGCTGAACTCAGCCTCGACGTAACGCTCGATGAACTGATCGGCCACGTAGCGCAGCCCGCGCGGCGACTGGAACAGCGGGGTGATGTCGCGGAAGATCACGCCGGGCTTGGGGAAGTCCACTACCGGGCGGATCAGGGCTTTGAGGTCGAAGGCGTCGCTGTGCATTGTTGCGGGTATCCTGGGAAAACGAATGCCCAAGTATACCCGCTAAACGCCGGCCTCAGGCCTCGATTGCACCACCGGCCAGCGCGCACAGCTGGATCGGGTCGAGGATGTGCACTTCCTTGCCCTCGGCGCGGATCAGGCCGTTCTGCTGGAAGCGGGTAAACACCCGCGACACGGTTTCCACCGCCAGGCCCAGGTAATTGCCGATTTCGTTGCGTGACATGCTCAGGCGGAACTGGTTGGCCGAGTAGCCGCGGGCGCGGAAGCGAGCGGACAGGTTGACCAGGAAGGTGGCGATGCGCTCGTCGGCGGTCTTCTTCGACAGCAGCAGCATCATCTGCTGGTCGTCGCGAATTTCACGGCTCATCACCCGCATCAGTTGGCGACGCAGCTGTGGCAGTTGAACGGAGAGCTCATCAAGGCGCTCGAAGGGGATTTCACAGACCGAGGTGGTTTCCTGGGCCTGGGCCGACACCGGGTAGGCCTCGGTGTCCATGCCGGACAGGCCGACCAGCTCGCTGGGCAGGTGGAAACCGGTGATCTGTTCTTCGCCTCCGTCGCTCAGGCTGAAGGTCTTGAGGGCGCCGGAACGTACGGCGTAAACCGAGCCGAAATTGTCACCCTGGCGGAACAGGAACTCGCCTTTCTTCAGCGGGCGCCCGCGTTTGACGATTTCATCCAGTGCATCCATGTCTTCCAGGTTGAGCGAAAGAGGCAGGCACAGGGGGGCCAGGCTGCAGTCCTTGCAATGGGCCTGGTTGTGAGCGCGCAGTTTGACTGGCTCGGACATTTGAATCATTCCTTGTGGGAAAGCACACATAAGTCGTAAGGGTAACTCACGACCGAGGGTGTAGGCCAGTCTGCGCTACTTTGAAGCGGACTGGCGAAACCCCGGCAGGAAAATGCCGGGAGTCCTTGCCAGCCCATAGTGTGCCTGCCCCAGGAGCTTGTCCATGTGGTCGATTGACTCCGCAATCAGATAACCCGCGAGAAGCGCTGGCGGTTTTGCATCGCCAGGTAGGCATCGAACACCATGCACACCGAGCGCGCCAGCAGGCGCCCGGCCGGCAGGATGCGGATGCCCTTGTCGTCCAGGCTGATCAGGCCATCGCGCTGCATGGTCTGCAGTTCTGGCCAGAGTTCGTTGAAATAGCCACGAAAATCGACGGTGTATGCCGTCTCGATCGGCTCGAAATCCAGTTCGAAATGGCAGATCAGCTGCTGGATCACGGCGCGTCGCAGGCGGTCGTCGTGGTTGCAGACCAGCCCGCGCTGGGTCGCCAGCTGGGCGTTGGACAGGCTGTCCTGGTAGGTGTTGAGGTCGCTGCTGTTCTGGCAGTACAGGTCGCCGATCTGGCTGATCGCCGATACCCCCAGGCCGATCAGGTCGCAATGGCCGTGGGTGGTGTAGCCCTGGAAGTTGCGCTGCAGGGTGCCTTCTTCCTGGGCGATTGCCAGTTCGTCGTCGGGCAGGGCGAAGTGGTCCATGCCGATGTAGCGGTAGCCGGCGGCGGTCAGCTGTTCGATGGTGTTGCGCAGCATCTCGAGCTTTTCTGCCGGGGCCGGCAGGTCATTGCCGTCGATACGCCGCTGCGGCATGAAGCGCTCGGGCAGGTGGGCGTAGTTGAACACCGAGAGGCGGTCGGGTTGCAGGCGGATCACTTCGTCGACGGTGCGGGCGAAGCCTTCCACGGTCTGTTTGGGCAAGCCGTAGATCAGGTCGAGGTTGATCGAGCGGAACTGCAGGGTGCGCGCTGCTTCGATCAGGGTGCGGGTCTGTTCCAGGCTCTGCAGGCGGTTGACCGCACGCTGTACGGCCGGGTCGAGGTCCTGCACCCCGAGGCTGACGCGGTTGAAGCCCAGTTCGCGGAGCAGGCCCATGGTCGACCAGTCGGCTTCGCGCGGGTCGATTTCGATGCCGTAGTCCCCGGAGTCGTCATCCAGCAGGTTGAAATGCCGGCGCAGGGTGGCCATCAGCTGGCGCAGTTCGACATGGCTGAGGAAAGTCGGCGTGCCACCGCCGAAATGCAGCTGCTCAACGCGCTGTTTAGGGTCCAGGTGGCAGGCGATCAGCTGGATCTCCTGCTCCAGGCGCTGCAGGTAGGGCGCGGCGCGGCCGCGGTCCTTGGTGATGACCTTGTTGCAGGCGCAGTAGTAGCAGATGTTGGCGCAGAACGGCACGTGCACGTACAGCGACAGCGGGCGCACGGCCCGGCGGCTCTCGCGCAGGGCGTGGAGCAGGTCGAACGAGCCTACCTCGCTGTGCAGTTGCACCGCGGTCGGGTAGGAGGTGTAGCGTGGGCCGGCGAGATCGTAGCGACGGATCAGGTCGGCATCCCAACGTAGGTCGGCGAGCATGTGGGCGGTCCCCGGATGATGCAGCAGTGTCCGGAGTCTATGGCCGTCTGTAGGAAACTGTGTTGATTTGTATCAAGCGCCCGTCAGTGGCCCATGAGCCAATGCTGGTGCGGGCCGGGCAAGGTCCAGATACCGAACAGGATCACCAGCACGCCGCCCGCCATGCGCACGCTGCGCCGTCTCAACAAGGCGTTTACCCGCTCCGCCGCCAGGCCGGTGGCCAGCAGGATTGGCCAGGTGCCCAACCCGAATGCCAGCATTAGCGCCGCGCTGTAGCCCGCATTGCCCTGGCTGGCCGCCCACAGCAAGGTGCTGTACACCAGGCCGCATGGCAGCCAGCCCCACAGCGCCCCCAACAGCAGCGCACGGGGCATGCTGGACACCGGCATCAGGCGCGAGGCGGCCGGCTGGATATGCCGCCACAACCCCCGGCCCAGCGCTTCGATGCGGGTCAGCCCGCTCCACCAGCCGGCCAGGTACAGGCCCATGGCGATCAGCAGCAACGCAGCCACCGCGCGCAAGGCCATGGCCGCCGGGCTGCTGGCCAGCGCCCAGCCCGCCAGGCCCAGCAGCAGGCCGGCGCAGGCATAGCTGAGGATGCGTCCCAGGTTGTAGGCCATCAGCAGGCGCAGGCGCCGGCCGCGTTGCTCGGGGGGGATGGCCAGGGTCAGTGCGCCCATCAGGCCGCCGCACATGCCCAGGCAGTGCCCGCCGCCGAGCAGGCCAAGCACCAGTGCCGAGCCGAGCAGGGGCAGCAGGTCAGGCACGGGGTGGTGTTTCCTTATCGTCTGGCGTTGCGCTTTGTTCGGGTTTGACGGCCGCCTGGTGTCGCGGGTCCTGATCATCGAACAGGATGCTGTGGGCCGGGCCGTCGAGGTCGTCGTACTGGCCGCTGTCCACTGCCCAGAAGAAGATGTAGACGGCCACGCCAACCAGCAGCAGGGCGGCCGGGATCATCACATAGAGCGCGGGCATGGCGTTCTCCTTGGGTGTTGCGCTGCGTTCATCGCGGACAAGCCTGCTGGTACCGCCAGGCGGGTCAGGCGCAGGGCATTGAGCACCACGATCAGCGAACTGACCGACATGCCGATGGCCGCCCATACCGGGGTGATCCAGCCAAGCGCGGCGAACGGCAACATGAGGCCATTATACAGGGTCGCCCAGAGCAGGTTCTCGAGGATGTTGCGGCGGGTGCGGCGGGCCAGGTCGAAGGCCTGTACCAGTGCCTGCAGGCGGTTGGACAGCAGCACTGCGTCGGCGCTGGTCTTGGCCAGGTCGGTGGCGCTGCCCATGGCGATGCTGATGTCGGCAGCAGCCAGCACCGGCACGTCGTTGACCCCGTCGCCAAGCATCAACACTTTGCGACCCGACGCCTGCAGTGCCTTGAGCCGGTCCAGCTTGTCATCCGGGCGCAGGCCGCCGATGGCCTGGTCGATGCCCAGTTGCGCGGCCACCTCGACGACCATCGGCGAACTGTCGCCAGACAGCAACAAAGTGCGCCAGCCGCGTGCCTGGCAGGCAGCGAGCAGCGCCGGGGCATCCTCGCGCAAGCGGTCATCCAGGCCGAACCAGGCCAGCGGGCCCTGGCGGTCGCCCAGCAGCAGCCACTGGCCGCGAGGTTCCGGCACGGTGGGGATTTCGGCGCCACTCAGGGCGCAGGCGAACGTGGCCTGGCCGATGCGCAGCGGCTGGCCGTCGACCCTGCCTTCAAGGCCGAGCCCGGGGACTGTCTGTACGTCGTCGGCGGGGGCGGCGGTGCGGCCAAAGGCGCGTGCAATCGGGTGTTCGGAGCGGTTCTCGAGGGCGGCGGCGAGGGCCAGGCAGCGGTCGGCCGGCAGTGCCGCCAGAGGGCGGATGCTGCGCAGGGTCAGGCGACCTTCAGTGAGGGTGCCGGTCTTGTCGAAAATCACCGTGTCGATCTGGTTCAGGCCCTCAAGCACATGGCCGCGGGTCACCAGCAGGCCGAGCTTGTGCAGGGTGCCGGTGGCGGCCGTGAGCGCGGTCGGGGTGGCCAGCGAGAGGGCGCACGGGCAGGTCGCCACCAGCATGGCCAGGACGATCCAGAATGCCCGCGCCGGGTCCAGATACCACCACCACACGCCGATGGCCACGGCGGCCAGCAGCGAGAACAGCAGGAAGAACTGCGAGGCACGGTCGGCGATTTCCGCCAGCCGGGGTTTCTCTGTCTGGGCGCGTTCAAGCAGGCGGACAATGGCCGACAGGCGCGAGTCATGGCCGAGGGCTTCGACTTCCACGTTCAGTGTGCTCTCGACGTTCAGCGTGCCGCCGGTGACGCGCTCACCGGCTCGCCGTGGTTGCGGCAGGTACTCGCCGGTCAGCAGTGACTCGTCGACGCTGGAGCGCCCTTCGACGATGCGCCCGTCGGCCGGGATCACCGCGCCAGGCAGCACCTGCACGGTGTCGCCACGCTGCAGTTCACCGAGCAGGATGCGTTCGGCCCGCCCGTAGCTGTCCAGGCGCAGGCATGAGGCCGGTAGCAGGTTGACCAGCTGCGCGGTGGCAGCGGCCGTGCGTTCGCGGGCGCGGCGCTCGAGGTAGCGGCCCGTGAGCAGGAACAGGGCGAACATGCCAACGGTATCGAAATACAACTCGCCACTGCCGGTCACGGCCGTCCAGATGCCGGCGCCGAAGGCCAGGCCGATGGCCAGCGACACCGACACGTCCATGGTCAGGTGGCGGGTGCGCAGGTCGCGCGCGGCGCCCTTGAAGAACGGTGCGCAGCTGTAGAACACGATGGGGATGGTCAGGAACAGCGCGACCCAGCGCAGGATCGTGTGCATCTCCGGCGACAGGTCGATGTTGAATTCTGGCCAGGTGGCCATGGTCGCCATCATCGCCTGGAACCACAGCAGCCCGGCCACGCCCAGGCGGCGCAGGGCGCTGCGGTTCTCCCTGGCGAGCTGCTCGGCGGCTTGGTCGGGCTGGTACGGGTGGGCGGCGTAGCCAATCTGGCGCAGTTCGGCGAGCAGCCGGGACAGCGGCAGCTGCTGGTCGTCCCAGTTCAGCAGGAGGCGGTGGTTGGACAGGTTCAGGCGGGCTTCGGCGACGCCGGGCAGGTTGCGCAGGTGCTTTTCGATCAGCCAGCCGCAGGCGGCGCAGCTGATGCCCTCGACCAGCAGGGTGGTTTCGGCCAGATCGCCGGCATGGCGAACGAAGCGCTCCTGCACGTCGCTGCGGTCGTACAGGGCCAGTTCGTCTTGCAGTTGTTTCGGCAGTGCCTCGGGGTTGGCGCTGCTGTCACTGCGGTGCTGGTAGTAGTGCTCCAGGCCGCCGGCGACGATAGACTCGGCCACCGCCTGGCAGCCGGGGCAGCAGAACTGCCGGGGCTCGCCGAGGACCACGGCGGTGAAGCGGCTGCTGGCGGGGACGGGCAGGGCGCAGTGGTAGCAGGGGGTGGGTTGGGTCATAAGGCGAACACGGCTGGTGGGGCAGATGATATACCCTGTGGGAGCGGGCTTGCCCGCGAATGCGGTTGATCAGGCGATGATGTTTTCAGGTCTGGCGCATTCGCGGGCAAGCCCGCTCCCACAGGGAATGATGATGTGGCTATTGCTGGTGTTCGGCTCCCTGGAGCGCTTCATCGCCCAACTGTAAGGTCACGCCATGCTCGACCTTCTCTTCCTCGAACAACCGCCACACATGCGCGTCCTGGCTGCCGAGCAGCTCCACGAACCGACGCCCGTCGACCTTGTCGTCCAGCTGCCCGACATAGCGCCCGGCCTCGACCCGGCTGAGCAGCACCTTGCGGTCCTTGTCCGGCTGGGTCGGCGAAATCAGGTTCAGTTCCAGGCTCTGCGGGTCGCTGTTGCCGTTCAGGCGCACATTCACCTCGCCGGTCAGCTCATCCAAGTGCACGCTGGCCTTGAGGTTGAGGGTCTGGGCCAGCAACTCACGGTCCAGCGAGCGGTTGATGCCCTTGCCAGCCTCGTAGTAGTTGTCGTTGACCAGGTTGTCCGGGTTGTTTACGGCAATGCTGACCATGGTCAGGCTCAGGCACACCGAGGTGGTCAGGATGCCGATGATGATCCAGGGCCAGAGGTGCTTGTACCAGGGGCTGGCGGCGGTGGCGGCAGGCATTGTCAATGTTCTCTCTGTCAGCGGATCTGCGGGCCGATGAAGCGGCTCTTGGCTTCAACCTTCGCCGCGCTGTCGTCGGCGCTCTTGAGGATGAAGGTGATTTCGTTGGTGGTCGAGGGCAACTTCTCGGGCGCGATCGACAGCTGTACCGGCAGGCTGACGATATCGCCGGCGGCCACGCGGATTTCGCGCTGGCCTTCCAGGCGCAGGTCGGGCAGGCCGGCGGCGTCGAGCACGTAGACGTGGTCGCGCTGGTCCTTGTTCATGACCTTGAGGCTGTACACGTTCTCGATCCGGCCCTGGGCGTTCTCGCGGTACAGCACGCGGTCCTTGCTGACGTCGAAGCCCACCAGCGAGCGGGTGGCGAAGGCGGTGCCCAGGGCGATGATCATCACCAGCAACACCACGGCATAGCCGATCAGGCGCGGGCGCAGCATGTGGGTCTTCTGCCCCGAGAGGTTGTGCTCGGTGGTGTAGCTGATCAGCCCCTTGGGATAGTTCATCTTGTCCATGATGCTGTCGCAGGCGTCGATGCACGCCGCGCAGCCGATGCACTCGATCTGCAGGCCGTCGCGGATGTCGATGCCGGTGGGGCAGACCTGCACGCACATGGTGCAGTCGATGCAGTCGCCCAGGCCCTTGGCCTTGTAGTCGATGTCCTTCTTGCGCGGGCCGCGGGTTTCGCCGCGGCGCGGGTCATAGGAGACGATCAGGGTGTCCTTGTCGAACATCACGCTCTGGAAGCGCGCATAGGGGCACATGTACACGCACACCTGTTCGCGCAGCCAGCCGGCGTTGCCGTAGGTGGCCAGGGTGAAGAAACCGACCCAGAAGTAGGCCCAGCCATCGGCCTGGCCTGTGAAGAATTCGGTAAGCAGTTCGCGGATCGGCGAGAAGTAGCCGACGAAGGTCATGCCGGTGACGAAGCCGATCAGCAGCCACAGGCTGTGCTTGGCGAACTTGCGCAGGAACTTGTTGCCGCTCATGGGCGAGCGGTCGAGCTTCATGCGCTGGTTGCGGTCACCCTCGGTGACTTTTTCGCACCACATGAAGATCCATGTCCACACGCTTTGCGGGCAGGTGTAGCCGCACCATACGCGGCCGGCGAACACGGTGATGAAGAACAGGCCGAAAGCGGCGACGATAAGGATGCCCGAGAGCAGGATGAAGTCCTGGGGCCAGATGGTGGCGCCGAAGATGTAGAACTTGCGCTCCGGCAGGTTCCACCACACAGCCTGGTGGCCACCCCAGTTCAGCCACACGGTGCCGAAGTAGAGCAGGAACAGCACGGCGCCGCCGACCATCCGCAGCCTGCGGAAGATGCCGGTGAAGGCGCGGGTGTAGATTTTCTCGCGAGAGGCGTAGAGGTCGACGGAATCCTTCCCTTTGTTGGCAGGCGGGGTGACGTCATGTACCGGAATTTGCTTGCTCATCATCAAGTCCCACGGCAGTGGAGAAACGCCGCGGCCAGTGCGTGCCGGCCGCAGTCTCGCGCATTCTGCTAGCGCGCTGCGATCAATGATACGCCGCTGGTGGCGATATGGGATCGCGCTGCGACCTTTAGTCGCGTTGGGTTGGTGGTGTGAATCGTGTTATGGCGGGTGTCAATTGATCCAGGTCATCTTGTGCTGCTTTTGCCGGCCCTTTCGCGGGGCAAGCCCGCTCCTACAGGGGAATGCGAAACCTTGTAGGAGCGGGCTTGTCCCGCGAAGAGGCCAGGCCTGCCTTACTCGGCAGGCTCAGGCTGATGCGACAGGCTGTACACATAGGCGGCCAGCAGATGCACCTTGTCATTACCCTGCAGCTGTTCCTGTGCGGGCATCTGCCCCTGGCGACCATAGCGAATGGTCTGTTGCAGCTGGGCAAAGCTCGACCCGTAGATGAACGCCTGCGGGTGGGTCAGGTTTGGCGCGCCCATGGCTGGGGTGCCTTTGCCCTCAGGCCCGTGGCAGGCCACGCAGTTGGCGGCGAACAGCTTCTGGCCGTTCTCGGCATCGGCCTTGGCACCTTCTGGCAACGTGCGACCATCGAGCTTGCTGGTGACGAACGCGGCGACATCGGCCACGCCCTGTTCGCCGAGCACTTCACCCCAGGCCGGCATCACCCCGTGGCGGCCGCCCATGATGGTGGTCTTGATGGTTTCCGGCTCGCCGCCCCAGCGCCAGTCCTGGTCGGTCAGGTTGGGGAAGCCGTAGGCACCCTTGGCGTCGGAACCGTGGCACACCGAGCAGTTGGAGGCGAACAGCCGGGCGCCCATCTTCAGTGCTTGCGGGTCCTTGGCCACCTCTTCGATCGGCATCGCCGCGAACTTGGCGAAAATCGGCCCGAAGCGTGCGTTGGCCTTGGCCATTTCCTTTTCCCACTCGTGCACGCCGGTCCAGCCCGGCTGGCCGTTGGAAAACTCGGTCTGCTTGTCGTTATCCAGGTACGAATAGCCCGGCAGGATGCCTTTCCAGTTGCCCAGGCCCGGGTACAGCACCAGGTAGCCAAGGGCGAAGATGATGGTGCCGACGAACAGCCAGAACCACCATTTCGGCAGCGGGTTGTCGTATTCCTCGATGCCATCGAAGGCATGCCCGACGGTTTCGTCGGTGACCTCTTCGCGCTGGCCCTTGCGGGTCGACAGCAGCAGCCAGGTCAGCGAGAAGATGGTGCCCAGGGTCAGGACGGTAACGTACAGACTCCAGAAGGTTGTCATTGTTGTTTGCTCCCAGAAGCTTTTGCTTGCTCGACGTGCTTGCTGGCCCCGGGATCATCCGCGAAGGGCAGTTGGGTCGCTTCGTCGAAGTCCTTCTTGCGTCGTGGGTTGAACACCCACAGCGCCAGGCCCACGAAGGCCACCATCACCACGACGGTGCCCAGGCCGCGAATCATCCCGATATCCATCAGCGTCACCGTTTGCTTTTGATGATGGTGCCAAGACCCTGCAGGTACGCGACCAGTGCGTCCATTTCGGTCTTGCCCTTGACTGCGTCGCGGGCGCCGGCGATGTCGGCGTCGCTGTACGGCGTGCCGAGGGTGCGCAGCACTTCCAGCTTCTTCGCGGTATCCTTGCCGTCGAGCTTGTTCTCGACCAGCCACGGGTAGGCCGGCATCTTCGACTCCGGTACCACGTTGCGCGGGTTGTACAGGTGCGCGCGGTGCCAGTCATCGGAGTAGCGGCCACCGACGCGGGCCAGGTCCGGGCCGGTGCGCTTGGAGCCCCACAGGAACGGGTGGTCCCAGACGCTTTCGCCAGCGACCGAGTAGTGGCCGTAGCGTTCGGTTTCGGCGCGGAACGGGCGGATCATCTGCGAGTGGCAGCCAACGCAGCCTTCACGGATGTAGATGTCACGGCCTTCGACTTCCAGCGCGGTGCGCGGCTTCATGCCCTCGACCGGCTTGTTGGTGACGTCCTGGAAAAACAGCGGGACGATCTGGGTCAGGCCACCGACGCTCACGGCGATGACCATGAAGAAGGCCAGCAGGCCTATGTTCTTCTCGACGGCTTCATGCTTCATCAGTGCGCTCCCACGACGACGATCTTGGCGGCTTCCTCGGCCTGTACCGGGTTGGCGGCACGTACGGTACGGAACACGTTGTAGGCCATCAGCAGCATGCCGGTGGCGAAGAACGCACCGCCCAGGGCGCGGACGATATAGCCCGGGTGGCTGGCCTGCAGGGCTTCGACGAAGGAGTAGGTGAGCGTGCCGTCATCGTTGATGGCCCGCCACATCAGGCCCTGGGTGATGCCGTTGACCCACATCGAGGCGATGTACAGCACGGTACCGATGGTCGCCAGCCAGAAGTGCGCGTTGATCAGGCCGACGCTGTGCATCTGCTCGCGGCCGTAGAGTTTCGGGATCATGTGGTAGACCGCACCGATCGAGATCATCGCCACCCAGCCGAGGGCACCGGCGTGCACGTGGCCGATGGTCCAGTCGGTGTAGTGCGACAGCGAGTTCACGGTCTTGATGGCCATCATCGGGCCTTCGAAGGTGGACATGCCGTAGAACGCCAGCGACACCACCAGGAAGCGCAGGATCGGGTCGGTGCGCAGTTTGTGCCAGGCGCCCGAGAGGGTCATCATGCCGTTGATCATGCCGCCCCAGCTCGGTGCCAGGAGGATGATCGACATCACCATGCCCAGCGACTGCGCCCAGTCCGGCAGCGCGGTGTAGTGCAGGTGGTGCGGGCCGGCCCAGATATACAGGGTGATCAGCGCCCAGAAGTGGACGATCGACAGGCGATAGGAGTAGATCGGCCGTTCAGCCTGCTTGGGCACGAAGTAGTACATCATCCCCAGGAAGCCGGTGGTGAGGAAGAAGCCCACGGCATTGTGGCCGTACCACCACTGGATCATCGCGTCGGTAGCGCCGGCATAGGCCGAGTACGACTTGAACAGGCTCACCGGCAGCGAGATGTGGTTGACGATGTGCAGCATCGCGGTGACCACGATGAAGGCGCCGTAGAACCAGTTGCCGACATAGATGTGCTTGGTCTTGCGCTTGACGATGGTGCCGAAGAACACCAGCCCGTAGGTGACCCAGACGATGGCCAGGAGGATTGCCAGCGGCCACTCGAGCTCGGCATATTCCTTGGTGGTGGTGAAGCCCATCGGCAGGGTGATCAGCGCGCCGACGATCACCGCCTGCCAGCCCCAGAAGGTGAAGGCGGCCATGCTGTCGGAGATCAGCCGGGTCTGGCAGGTCCGCTGCACCACGTAGTAGCTGGTGCCGAACAGCGCACAGCCACCGAAGGCGAAGATGACCAGGTTGGTGTGCAGCGGGCGCAAGCGGCCGAAGCTGGTCCAGGGCAGGTCCAGGTTCAGTTGCGGCCACACCAGCTGCGAGGCGATGAAGACGCCCAGGCCCATGCCAAGGATCCCCCAGACCACCGTCATGATGGCGAACTGGCGGACGACCTTATAGTTATAAGCAGTCGGACTGATTGCTGTGCTCATTCTAAGGTTCCACGGTTTTGGTGTTCTTGTTGGTCGAAAAATCGGCGCCAGTATCGATAACCGCTTGGGTTATGGCAACGCAAGGATCCTTGCGCCGACCCGTGTCCGGGCCCTTTCGCCGGTGTCCCACGGCGATAGGGTCGGGACGATTGTACACAAATAAATATTTGTAATGTGTACCGTTTTTCATATTTTTCTGATCGATCGGTCAAGCTTTTTCTGGGGCGGCATCAGGCTGTGCGCCGCGTCTGCTTCGGTCCTTTCGGCGCGAAGCCCACTGTGGCAACAAGCTTAGTTCTGTTCGGAGGGGGTGCAAGGGAGGGGTGGAGCGGGGAGAGGGGCCGCAAGGCGGCCCCAAGGGTATTACTGGGCGGTCAGGTTCTCGGTAGCGCCGTTCTGCGACAGGCTATACACATAGGCTGCCAGCAGGTGCACCTTGTCATTGCCCTGGATCTCCGCCTGGGCCGGCATCTGCCCTTGGCGGCCGTAGCGAATGGTCTGCTGCAACTGGGCGAAGCTCGAACCATAGATGAACGCCTGCGGATGGTTCAGGTTCGGCGCGCCCATGGCCGGGGTGCCTTTGCCTTCAGGCCCGTGGCAGGCTACGCAGTTGCTGGCGAAGAGTTCCTTGCCCTTGACCGGGTCGGCCTTGACCCCTTCCGGCAGGCTGCGGCCGTCGAGGTTGGTCAGCACGAACGCGGCGACATCCGCCACGCCCTGGTCGCCGATCACCTCGACCCACGCCGGCATCACGCCGTGGCGGCCATTCATGATCGAGGCCTTGATGGTCTCCGGCTCGCCGCCCCAGCGCCAGTCCTGGTCGGTCAGGTTGGGGAAGCCGTAGGCGCCCTTGGCATCCGAGCCGTGGCATACGGAGCAGTTGGAGGCGAACAGGCGGCTGCCCATCTTCAGCGCCTGTGGGTCGTTGGCCACTTCCTCGACCGGCATGGCGGCGTACTTGGCGAAGATCGGGCCGAACCTGGCGTCGGCCTTTTCCATCTCCTTCTGCCACTCGTTGGCACCGGTCCAGCCATTCTCGTAGCCCGGCAGGATGCCTTTCCAGTTGCCCAGGCCCGGGTACAGCACCAGGTAACCGGCACCGAACACCAAGGTGCCGACGAACAGCCAGAACCACCACTTGGGCAGCGGGTTGTCGTACTCCTCGATGCCATCGAAGCTGTGCCCCATGGTCTGGTCGGTGGTGCTGTTGCTCTGGCCCTTGCGGGTAGACAGCAACAGCCAGGCCAGGCCGATCAGGCTGCCGATGGTCAGTACGCTGACGTAGGTACTCCAGAAGGTGGTCATTGCGCTTTGCTCCTCACAGCCGCAGTCATGGCAGCAGGTTCCTGCCCGGCGGGGGGCAGGCGGTCGTCGACGAAGGGCAGCAGGCGCGCTTCGGCGAAATCATGGTCGCGGCGACGGTTGAACACCCACAGTGAGAGGCCGATGAAGGCGATCATCACTACCAGGGTGCCCAGGCCACGGATCATGCCGATGTCCATTTCCATGGTGGTTACCTCTTGTTCTTGATCGCGGTGCCGAGCACCTGCAGGTAGGCGACCAGGGCGTCCATCTCGGTCTTGCCCTTGACGGCGTCACGGGCGCCGGCAATGTCCTCGTCGGTGTACGGCACGCCCAGGGTGCGCAGGGTGCGCATCTTGGTGTCGGTGTGGCTGTTGTCGACCTTTTCGGCGACCAGCCACGGGTACGACGGCATCTTCGATTCCGGTACCACGTTGCGCGGGTTGTACAGGTGCGCGCGGTGCCAGTCGTCCGAGTAGCGGCCGCCGACGCGGGCCAGGTCCGGGCCGGTGCGCTTGGAACCCCACAGGAACGGGTGGTCCCAGACGCTTTCGCCGGCGACCGAGTAGTGGCCGTAACGTTCGGTTTCGGCGCGGAACGGGCGGATCATCTGCGAGTGGCAGCCGACGCAGCCTTCACGGATGTAGATGTCGCGGCCTTCCAGTTGCAGCGCGGTGTAGGGCTTCATGCCTTCGACCGGCTTGTTGGTGACGTCCTGGAAGAACAGCGGGACGATCTGGGTCAGGCCGCCGATGCTCACGGCAAACACCATCAGCAGGGCCAGCAGGCCTACGTTTTTCTCGATGACTTCATGTTTCATCAGGCAGGTCTCCTCAAGCCAGCTGGGCATTCGCAGGGGCGGCGTCGAGCGCCGGCGAACGCACGGTGCGCCAGGTGTTCCAGGCCATCAGGAACATGCCGCTGAGGAAGATCGCGCCGCCGACGAAGCGCACGATGAAGCCTGGGTGGCTGGCCACCAGGGTTTCCACGAACGAGTAGGTGAGCGTGCCGTCGCTGTTGACCGCGCGCCACATCAGGCCCTGGGCGATGCCGTTGACCCACATCGAGGCGATGTACAGCACGGTGCCGATGGTCGCCAGCCAGAAGTGCGCGTTGATCAGGCCAAGGCTGTGCATCTGCTGCTTGCCGAACACTTTCGGGATGGTGTGGTACAGCGCGCCGATCGAGATCATCGCCACCCAGCCGAGGGCGCCGGCGTGCACGTGGCCGATGGTCCAGTCGGTGTAGTGGGACAGGGCGTTGACTGTCTTGATGGCCATCATCGGGCCTTCGAAGGTGGACATGCCGTAGAACGCCAGCGACACCACCAGGAAGCGCAGGATCGGGTCGCTGCGCAGTTTGTGCCAGGCGCCCGAGAGGGTCATCATGCCGTTGATCATGCCGCCCCAGCTTGGTGCCAGGAGGATCAGCGACATCACCATGCCCAGCGACTGCGCCCAGTCCGGCAGGGCGGTGTAGTGCAGATGGTGCGGGCCGGCCCAGATGTACAGGGTGATCAATGCCCAGAAGTGGACGATCGACAGGCGATAGGAATACACCGGGCGTTCGGCCTGCTTGGGAACGTAGTAGTACATCATCCCGAGGAAGCCGGCGGTGAGGAAGAAGCCTACCGCGTTGTGGCCGTACCACCACTGCACCATGGCGTCGGTGGCGCCGGCGTAGACCGAGTACGATTTGGTCAGGCTGACCGGCAGCTCCAGGTTGTTGACGATGTGCAGCAGTGCCACGGTGAGGATGAAGGCGCCGAAGAACCAGTTGCCCACGTAGATGTGCTTGGTGGTGCGTTTCATCAGCGTGCCGAAGAACACGATGGCGTAGCAGACCCAGACGATGGTGATCAGGATGTCGATCGGCCATTCCAGCTCGGCGTATTCCTTGGAGCTGGTGTAGCCCAGCGGCAGGGTGATGGCCGCCAGCAGGATCACCAGTTGCCAGCCCCAGAAGGTGAACGCGGCCAGGCCTGGTGCGAACAGGGTGGTCTGGCAGGTGCGTTGCACCGAATAATAGGAGGTGGCGAACAAGGCGCAGCCGCCGAAGGCAAAGATCACCGCATTGGTATGCAGGGGGCGCAGGCGGCCGAAGCTGGTCCAGGGGAGGTCGAAGTTGAGGGAAGGCCAGGCGAGCTGGGCGGCGATGAAGACGCCGAGCCCCATCCCGACGATTCCCCACACCACCGTCATGATGGCGAATTGGCGGACCACCTTGTAGTTATAGGCGGTACTGCTGGTTGTGTTCATGTATGGGTTCCCATCCACGGTTATTTTGGCAGGCTTTACAGCGAGGCAAGCATGAGTAATGGGCAAAGTGCCGGTATTGACGGGGATCAATGGGCGCAAGTCGGAAATGTCCCAGGCTTGCGCTGCGATCCCCCGCGAAACGGGGGGAAGGGCGTGCGCCCGCGTGCCTGATCCTGGCCCATGGTGCGGGTGCGCCGATGGACAGCGAGTTCATGATTGAGATGGCGCAAAGGCTGACAGCGCTTGGGGTCGGGGTGGTTCGTTTCGAGTTCCCCTACATGGCCGAGCGGCGCAACGGCGGCGGCAAACGGCCGCCCAATCCGCAGAAGGTGCTGCTGGAATGCTGGCGCGAGGTGTACCGGCAGGTGCGACCTTTGGTCACGGGCCGGCTGGCCATTGGCGGCAAGTCGATGGGCGGGCGCATGGCCAGTCTGCTGGCCGATGAGCTGGGGGCGGATGCGCTGGTGTGCCTGGGGTATCCGTTCTATGCGGTGGGCAAGCCGGAGAAGCCCCGGGTCGAGCACCTGGCCGAGCTGAAGACGCGTACGTTGATCGTGCAGGGCGAGCGCGATGCGCTGGGCAATCGGGAGGCGGTGGAGGGCTATGCGCTGTCACCGGCGATCGAGGTGAGCTGGCTGGTGGCGGGGGATCATGACCTGAAGCCGTTGAAGGCTTCGGGGTTCAGCCATGAGCAGCACTTGCAGGCGGCGGCTGAAAAAGTAGCGGGTTTCCTGAAGGATTAGCGCTGGATTCTTCGCGGGCATGCCCGCTCCTACAGGGTTACGCGATCTCCTGTGGGAGCGGGCAAGCCCGCGAAGACGCCGGCGCAGGTATATGCTTAGTCGCGGTACTCGCACAGGTAGGCGGTATCCACTTTCACCTGCAGCTGGAACTTGCTGTCGGCCGGCACGTTGAACTTGTCGCCAGCGTTGAAGGTTTCCCAGTTGTCGCTGCCCGGCAGCTTCACGGTCAGGGCGCCGGACACCACATGCATGATTTCACGCTTGGCGGTGCCGAACTCGTATTCGCCCGGGGCCATCACGCCCACGGTGGCAGGGCCTTCTGCGCCAGCAAAGGCGATCGACTTGACGGTGCCGTTGAAGTACTCGTTGACCTGGAACATGGGCGACTCCTGAAAGAATGGGGGGTGAAAAAGGGCTGGCCAGTATGCCCAAGCCCATTCGCCCCGTCATCTGCTTTCAAGTGCCGTTCGCGGGCAGGCTCAAGGGCAGCAGGCGTGCGGTGTTGCGGGCATCTTCCAGGGCCCGGTGCTGCTGCCCGCAGAAGTGCATGCCCGCCAGCTGCAGTGCACCATTGAGCCCGGTCGGGCGCTGCAGGTGGCGAGCCTTGGCGAAGCGCTGCTTGAGGTTGATATGCGGCAGCTCGCGCAGCAGGCTGTCGACCGCATGCTGGCGCCATTCCTGCAACAGCTGCTGGCGGTCGTAGTCGCCCCAGCTGACCCAGGCCTGCAACTGCCCGCGGTGGTGCCCCAGCCAGCGTTCGAAACGCGCCCACACTTCGGGGAAGGCCGCAGCGCTGTCGACGCTGGCCTGGCTGATGTGCGTCAGCTCGCGGCAGAACGGTGTCAGCTGCGGCCGTCGCCGGGGCCGCACGAAGCGTTGGAAGTGGTCCACTTCACGGCCTTCGCGGGTTACCAGGCTGGCGCCAATTTCAATGATTTCCATCTCCGTGACCGGCCAGCCACCGTCATCGGTGGTGGCTTCCAGGTCGATCACCAACCAGTGGCCCATACCAGGCTCCCTCGCCATACATGCCAAAGCAGCGTAGCCAATGTCTGGCCACACGGCATCCCCTGGCAAAATGCCCTCACTTTGGCATAACCAGCAGTTGTGCCATGCCGGGAAAACGCCTAGCTTAAGCGCATCCAGGTATGAAACGTGATGAGCGTCCGCTTTGACTCCAGCGCCCGGCCTGAAGGTAATCTCCACCCTGATGATGCTGGCTGCGGCCTGGCTGGCGGTGCCGGCGTGGGCTGCCGACGCCATCGACGTGAAGATCGGCGCCGCGCATTTCCCGCCTTATACCGTGCGCCCGGAGCAGGGCGCCGACACCGGTTTGCTGCCCCAGCTGGTCGAGGCGTTGAACCGCTTGCAAGACGACTACCGCTTCGTTCTGGTGCCCACCTCCATTCAGCGGCGCTTTGGTGATTTCCAGCAAGGCCGCACCGACATGGCGATCTTCGAGAACCCCGAGTGGGGTTGGCAGCAGATTCCGCACCAGACGGTGGACATGGGCCTGGAAGATGCCGAAGTGTTCGTCGCCAGGAAGCTCAATGGCCGTGACCAGCATTACTTCGACAGCCTGGGTGGCAAGCGCCTGGCGTTGTTCAACGGTTATCACTACGCCTTCGCCAACTTCAACCCTGACCCCAACTACCTGCGCAAGGCCTACAACGCGACGCTCACCTATTCCCACGACAGCAACCTGCTCATGGTTCAGGCTGGCCGTGCCGACATTGCCCTGGTGACGCGCTCGTACCTGAGCGACTTCCTGGCCCGCAACCCCGACAGCCTCAACCAGCTGATCGCCTCACAGCGCATCGATCAGGTCTACCACCACTATGCCTTGCTGCGTCCCGGTGCCCCGATCACCGATCAGAAGTTCGCCGAGCTGCTGCGCTACCTGCGCGACACAGGCGAATTGACGCGCATCTTCCAGCCCTACCGGATCACCGTCGCCGCGCCGAACGACTAAATTCCCCGGGTATGGGCACGTCATCAGAATTGAGCCTTTCTTTCATTCTTTCGTGAGCCAAGACCATGCCGTTCGATGCCGCTTCGCAGCCCCTGTCTCTACCCCGCTGGCGCAGCCTCGATGCCGAGGAGAATGACCGTCGGTTGAGCCTGACCCTTGAAGGGCGGCCATTGATCCAGGTGTGTCTGGAGCCGGGCGATACGCTGCAAGTGCATGTCCAGAGCCTGTGCCCGGAGCGCCCGCAGCAGGCGTTATGGGCCGCCTGCTATTGGCTGCTGTCCCGCGATCCGGCTCGCCAGCGCCTGGCTGTGCGTCTGCCTTCCAATGTGCCGGAAGCTTTGGCCAGCGGTTTGCTGGTGGCCGGCGAAGTCGCCGGCGTCTACCTGTGCGAGCGCGCGTTGTTCTGGCAGTTGCCGCAGCCGTGGCTGGGTGCTTCGAGCGGCGCTGTCTACCCGCAACAGATGCAGTTCAGCAACGGCAAGCGCCATCCACGCCGGGCACCCAAGCCGCGTGGCGAGGTGTATCGCCGCTTCGATGCACGGCTGGGGGCCTGGGTGTCGTTGCGCACCCTGGAAGTCGACCAGGACCTCGAGCGCTTCAGCCGCTGGCAGAACAACCCGCGGGTAGAGAAATTCTGGCAGGAGGCGGGCTCGCTGGAGCAGCACCGCGAGTACCTGGCCAAGCTTGAGGCCGACCCGCATACCCTGACCCTGATCGGCTGTTTCGATGATCAGCCGTTTGCCTACTTCGAAGCGTACTGGGCCAAGGAAGATCGCATTGCGCCGTTCTATCCGGCCGATGATTACGACCGTGGTATCCACATGCTGGTGGGGGAAGAGGCGCACCGTGGCCCGCACAAGGTCGCCAGCTGGCTGTCGGCACTGGTGCACTACCTGTTCCTGGACGACCCGCGCACCCAGCGGGTGGTGGCTGAGCCCCGTGCCGACAACGGCAAGATGATCGGCTACATGCACGACCAGTGCTTCCATTGCGACAAGGAATTCGACTTCCCGCACAAGCGCGCTGCGCTGATGATTCTGGGGCGGGAGCGGTTCTTCGATCGCTGCAAATTGGTGTGAGTCCGCGTCGCCTGCTTCGCGGGGCAAGCCCGTGAAGCAGGCGACGCCGATGTATCAGGCTTGTCGGTTGGCGGTCTTGCGGCAATGCACCAGGGCATCGCGAATCATGAAGTTGACCAGGGTCGGCGACACGCCCAGTTCCTTGGCGATGTCCTTCTGCGGCACACCATGCAGGCGGTACATCTCGAAGGCATAGCGGGTGCGCTGAGGCAGTTCGTTGAGCGCCTCGGCGATGTGTTCGAGCGCTGCCAGATTGATGTGCGTGGCCTCGGGCGAAGCGTTCGGGATGACCACGTTCAGGCCTTCCTCTTCGCTGCCGGAATACTTCAGCTCCATCGCCTGCTTGCGGTAATGGTCGATGGCCAGGTTGCGCACGATCTGGAACAGGTAGCTGAGCTGCGCCTTGAACGACGAGGTGATCTGCGGGGCGGCGCTGAGCCGGAAGAAGGCATCCTGCACCACATCCTCGGCGCGCGAGCGGCAGCCGGTGATGCGCGCCGCGATCTTGACCAAAATGCTGCGATTGTCAACGAACGCCTGGAGTAATGGTGAATCGCACTTACTTGTGGATAGTTGTTCCGCCATGGAAATCACCTTGTCTCGAAGGGGGAGGGGAGCGCCCCACTTGGGGAAGCTTCCTACGACGTGCGACAAACTATTCAGAATGATAATGATTGTCAAATACGAAAGTTAATGAGTTTCCATTAGTTTCGGTTCTAAGCTGAATGGCGTGATGCAATTCACCTTGCGCCCCCGCTCACACCGCTAATTTCCCGCCGCGCCCATCCGTTCCCCTGTGTACATCCGGCCGCTGCCGCTGCCCGCCGACCTTGTGCGGGGCAGCCAGCCCGACTTAACCAGACACTGGCAGGAACCCCCCATGACGGACGCCTTCGAACTCCCGCTCTCGCTGGTCCAGGCCCTGGCGCAACGCGCCGCGCAGACCCCGGACCGCATCGCCCTGCGCTTTCTGGCCGATGCTCCCGGCGAGCAGGCCGTGCTCAGCTATCGCGACCTGGATGCGCGTGCGCGCAGCATCGCTGCGGCCTTGCAGGCCCGTGCCGGGTTCGGCGCGCGGGCTGTGCTGCTGTTTCCCAGCGGCCCGGACTACGTAGCGGCGTTCTTCGGTTGCCTGTACGCCGGGGTCATTGCCGTACCGGCCTATCCACCGGAGTCGTCACGCCGCCATCATCAGGAGCGCCTGCTGTCGATCATCGACGACGCCGAACCGCGCCTGCTGCTGACCGTCGGCGCGCTGCACGACAGCCTGCAGGATCTTGAAGCCCTGAGCGGCGACAACGCGCCCGAACTGCTGGCGGTGGATGCGCTTGATCCGGCACTGGCCGATCACTGGCGCGAGCCTGAGCTGAGCGCGGACGACATCGCCTTCCTGCAATACACCTCTGGCTCCACCGCGCTGCCCAAGGGCGTGCAGGTCAGCCACGGCAACCTGGTGGCCAACGAGCAACTGATTCGCGCGGGCTTCGGCATCGACCTCAACCCCGACGATGTGATCGTCAGCTGGTTGCCGCTGTACCACGACATGGGTCTGATCGGCGGGCTGCTGCAGCCGATCTTCAGTGGCGTGCAGTGCGTACTGATGTCGCCGGGCTACTTCCTCGCCCGGCCGCTGCGCTGGTTGCAGGCCATTAGCGAATACGGCGGCACCATCAGCGGCGGGCCAGACTTCGCTTACCGGCTGTGCAGCGAACGGGTCAGCGAAGCGGCCCTGGCCGGCCTCGACCTGAGCCGCTGGCGTGTGGCCTATTCCGGTTCCGAGCCGATCCGCCAGGACAGCCTCGCCACCTTCGCCGACAAGTTCGCCGCCTGCGGTTTCCAGCCGAGCAGCTTCTTTGCCAGCTATGGCCTGGCCGAAGCTACCTTGTTCGTCAGTGGCAGCCGCCGTGGCCAGGGGATCGGCGCGCTGGAACTGGACGCCGAGGCATTCGCCGCCAACCGCGCCGAGGCCGGCAAGGGCAGTGTATTGATGAGCTGCGGCTACCCTCAGCCAGGCCACGCGGTGCGCATCGTCGAGCCACAGCAGCGTGAGGTACTGGGCGACAATCGGGTTGGCGAGATCTGGGCCGGCGGCCCAAGCATTGCCCTGGGTTACTGGCGCAACCCTGAGGCCACGGCGCGCACCTTCGTCGAAATGGACGGCCAGACCTGGTTGCGTACCGGTGACCTCGGTTTCATGCGCGACGGCGAGGTGTTCGTCACCGGGCGCCTGAAGGACATGCTGATCGTCCGCGGTCAGAACCTTTACCCGCAAGACCTGGAAAAGACCCTGGAGCGAGAGGTCGAAGTCCTGCGCAAGGGCCGGGTGGCCGTGTTCGCCGTCGACGAGCGGGGCGAGGAGGGCATCGGCGTGGCAGTGGAAATCAGCCGCAACGTGCAAAAGGCGGTAAAGCCCGAGGACCTTATCAAGACCCTGCGCCAGGTGATCGCCGAGGCCTGTCGCCAGGCACCGGCCGTGGTCCTGCTGCTCAACCCGGGGGCACTACCGAAGACCTCCAGCGGCAAGCTGCAGCGTTCGGCGTGCCGCCTGCGCATGAATGATGGCAGCCTGGATTGCTATGCACGCTTCCCCACGGCTGCCGAGCCGGCTGCAGATGCAGCAACCGGCGATGAGCTGCAGGCACGCATTGCCGGCATCTGGCGCGAGGTCCTCAAGGTCGAGGCGGTTGCCGCGGACGATCACTTCCTGCTGCTGGGTGGCAACTCCATCGCCGCTACCCAGGTCACTGCGCGCCTGGCCGATGAGCTGAGTATCCCGCTAAGCCTGCGGACCCTGTTCGAGGCGCCGACACTGGCCGAGTACAGCGCGGGGGTGGCAGTCATCCTTGCTGAAGGCACAAGGGGTGCCACCGCTATCACAGCGTTGAACCGTGGCCAGGCCTTGCCGCAGTCGCTGGCACAGAACCGCCTGTGGCTGACCTGGCAGCTTGAGCCGCAGTCTGCGGCCTACAACATTCCTGCCGGGCTGCACCTGCGCGGCGAGCTGGATGAGGCCGCACTTGAAGCCGCATTCCAGTCGCTGATAGCGCGCCACGAATCGCTGCGTACGGTGTTCAGCGAAGAGGATGGGCAGGCGTTGCAGCGCGTCCTGCCGGAGCAGCCTTTCACCCTTCAGCGCCTGGACCTGGAAGGCCTGGCGCCTGAACAGGTGATCTCGCGCCGCGAGCAAGAGGCGCAACAGCCCTTCGACCTGACCCAGGGCCCGCTGCTGCGTGTGACCCTGGTGCGCCTGGACGACGAAGATCATCAGCTCTGGGTGACCTTGCACCACATCGTCGCCGACGGCTGGTCGCTGAACATCCTGCTCGACGAGTTCGCCAAGCTGTATGCCGCCCGTTGCCAGGGCCTGGACGCCAAACTGCCAGCGCTGACACTGGGTTACGCCGACTACGGTACCTGGCAGCGCCAGTGGCTGGCCGAGGGCGAAAGCGCCCGTCAGCTCGACTACTGGAAAGCCGCTTTGGGCGATGACTCGCCAGTGCTCGACCTGTACCCGGACCAGCCGCGCTCCAGCCAGCATGAAAACCACGCTGCCCGCTTGAGCGTGAAAGTGCCGGCCAAGCTGGCCGACGCCCTCAAGGGCCTGGCCCGCGAACAGCAGGCCAGCCTGTTCATGGTCCTGCTGGCCGCCTGGCAAGGCCTGCTGCACCGCTACACCGGCCAGGGCGACATCCGCGTCGGCGTGCCCAATGCCAACCGCCCGCGCCAGGAAACCCAAGGCATGGTCGGCTTCTTCATCAACACCCAGGTGCTGCGTGCGCAGCTGAATGGCCGCCTGCCGTTTGCCCAGTTGCTGGCCCAGGTGCGCGGTGCGACCCTCGACGCCCAAGCCAACCAGGACCTGCCATTCGAGCAACTGCTCGAAGCCCTGCCTGAAGCGCGTGAACAGGGCCTGTTCCAAGTCATGTTCAACCACCAGCAGCGTGACCTTTCAGCATTGCGCCGCCTGCCGGGCGTGCTCGCCGAAGAGCTGCCGTGGCACAGCCGCGAAGCCAAGTTCGACCTGCAGCTGCACAGTGAGGAAGACCATCAGGGACGCCTGAGCCTGGCATTCGACTACGCCGCCGAGCTGTTCGAAGCCAGTACCGTCAAGCGCCTGGCCCAGCACCTGCTGGCGCTGCTCGAGCAAGTCTGCGCGCAACCGCAACTGCCGTTGGGTGACGTACAGCTGCTTGACGAACAGGGCCGCCAGCAACTGCTGGCATGGGGTGAGGCACCCGCGCCCGCCCCGCAGCGGCTGCTGGTCGAGCAGCTCAACGAACAGGCCCGCCTGACCCCGGAGCGCACCGCGCTGGCCTGGGAAGGCGGCAGCCTCGACTACGCCGAGCTGCACCAGCAGGCCAACCGCCTGGCGCACTACCTGCGCGACAAAGGCGTCGGCCCCGACACCTGCGTGGCCATCGCGGTCGAGCGTTCGCCGCAGCTGCTGGTCGGCCTGCTGGCCATCCTCAAGGCGGGCGGCGCCTATGTCCCGCTGGACGTCGACTACCCGGCCGAGCGCCTGGCCTACATGCTGGGTGATTGCCAGGCCAGCCTGCTGCTCAGTCACAGCAGCCTGCTTGGCAAGCTGCCGCAGGTCGACGGCGTCAGCGCCATCGCCCTCGACCAGCTGCATCTGGACAGCTGGCCAAGCCAGGCGCCGGGCCTGCACTTGCACGGCGACAACCTGGCCTATGTGATCTACACCTCCGGCTCCACCGGCCAGCCGAAGGGCGTGGGCAACACTCATGCCGCGCTGGCCGAGCGCCTGCAGTGGATGCAGGCCCGCTATGCGCTGGATGCCAGTGATGTGCTGATGCAGAAGGCACCGATCAGCTTCGACGTGTCGGTGTGGGAATGCTTCTGGCCACTGATCACCGGCTGCAAGCTGGTGCTGGCCGGCCCCGGCGAGCACCGCGACCCGCAGCGCATCGCCACCTTGGTTGAGCAGCATGGCGTGACCACACTGCACTTCGTGCCGCCGCTGCTGCAGGTGTTCGTGCAAGAGCCGCTTGCCGCTGGCTGCAGCAGTCTGCGCCGGGTTTTCTCCGGTGGCGAGGCGCTGCCTTCGAACCTGCGTGACCGTGTGCTGCAACTGCTGCCACAGGTGCAGTTGCACAACCGCTACGGGCCGACCGAAACCGCCATCAACGTCACCCACTGGCATTGCCAGGCTGAAGATGGCGAGCGTTCGCCGATCGGTCGCCCGCTGGGTAACGTGCTCTGCCGGGTGTTGGACGATGAGCTTGAGCTGGCTGCGCCTGGCGTGCCGGGTGAGCTGTACCTGGGCGGTGCCGGTCTGGCCCGGGGTTACCTGGGCCGCCCAGGCCTGACTGCCGAACGTTTCGTACCCCAGGCCGATGGCAACGGTGCGCGCCTGTACCGCAGCGGCGACCGCGCCCGCTGGCAGGTGCAGAGTGAAGCCCTGGAATACCTCGGGCGTCTCGATCAGCAGGTCAAGGTGCGTGGCTTCCGCGTCGAGCCGGAAGAAGTGCAGGCCTGCCTGCTGGCGCAGCCGGGGGTCGAACAGGCACTGGTGCTGATTCATCAGGATGCGGTCGGTGCGCAGCTGGTCGGTTACTACAGCGGCACTGCGTTGTCTGATGTCTTGCTGGCCGCCTTGGCCGAGCAATTGCCGGCGTACATGGTGCCATCCCAGTTGATCGGCCTGGAGCACATGCCGCTGGGCCCAAGCGGCAAGGTCGACCGCAAGGCGCTGCCCGCTCCGGTCTGGCAGCAGCGTGCCGATGTCGAGCCACAGACCGCGCTGCAACAGCAGGTGGCGGGCATCTGGCGCGAGGTGCTGAACCTGCCGCAGGTCGGCCTGCACGATGACTTCTTTGCCCTCGGTGGCCACTCGCTGCTGGCCACCCAGATTGTCTCGCGGACCCGCCAGGCGTGCGATGTCGAGCTGCCGCTCAAAGCGCTGTTCGAGGCCAGCGAGCTGGCTGCGTTCTGTGAGGAAATCGCCCGTATCCGCGCTGCCGGTGAGTGCAACCAACAGGGTGAGATCGCCCTGGTCGACCGCCGCCAGGCGGTGCCGCTGTCGTACTCGCAGCAGCGCATGTGGTTCCTCTGGCAGATGGAGCCGGACAGCCCCGCCTACAACGTCGGCGGCATGGCGCGACTGAAGGGCGCGCTGCATGTGGATGCCTTCGAACGCGCCCTGCAGGCGCTGATCGTGCGCCACGAAACCCTGCGGACCACCTTCCCGAGCATCGACGGCGTGCCGTACCAGTGCGTGGCCGACGACAGCGGGCTGCAACTGGACTGGCAGGACTTCACGGCGCTGCCGGCCAATACCCGTCAGCAGCGCCTGCAGCAACTGGCTGACGACCAGGCCCACCAGCCATTCGACCTGGAGCGCGGCCCGCTGCTGCGCGCCTGCCTGGCCAAGACCGAGGACCGTGAACACTACTTCGTGCTGACCCTGCACCACATCGTCACCGAAGGCTGGGCCATGGACATCTTCGCCCGCGAGCTGGGCGAGCTTTACGAAGCCTTCGTCGATGACCGCGAATCGCCACTGGCGCCGCTGCCGGTGCAGTACCTGGACTACAGCGTGTGGCAACGGCAATGGCTGGAAAGCGGCGAGGGCGCACGCCAGCTGGCCTACTGGAAAGCCCGCCTCGGCGATGAGCACCCGGTGCTGGCACTGCCCGCCGACCGCCCGCGCCCGGCGGTGCAGAGCCACCGCGGTGAGTTGTTCCGCTTCGACCTCGACCCGGCACTGGTCGCCCGCGTGCATGCGTTCAACAACCAGCGCGGCCTGACCCTGTTCATGACCATGACTGCCACGCTGGCGGCGTTGCTGCACCGCTACAGCGGCCAGCGCGACCTGCGCATCGGCGCGCCGGTGGCCAACCGTATCCGCCCGGAAAGCGAAGGCTTGATCGGCGCCTTCCTCAACACCCAGGTGCTGCGCTGCGAACTCGACGGGCAAATGACTGCCGCCGCCTTGCTCGACCAGGTGCGCCAGGCCGCCATCGAAGGCCAGTCGCACCAGGACCTGCCGTTCGACCAGCTGGTCGAGGCCCTGCAACCGCCGCGCAGCAGCGCCTACAACCCGCTGTTCCAGGTGATGTGCAACGTGCAGCGCTGGGCCTTCCAGCAGAGCCGCACACTCGCCGGCATGCAGGTGGATTACCTGGTCAACGACGCCAGCGCCACCAAGTTCGACCTGTACCTGGAGGTCACCGACCTCGACGGCCGCCTGGGCTGCTGCCTGACCTACAGCCGCGACCTGTTCGACGAGCCGCGCATCGCGCGCATGGCCGAGCACTGGCAGCAGCTGCTGGTCGGCCTGCTCGACAACCCGCAGCAGCGCTTGTGCGAACTGCCGATGCTGGCGGATGCCGAACAGCAGGTGCTGATCGGCCAGTTGCAGGGTGAGCAGGACTTCGCCCTCGACCAGACGCTTCACGGCCTGTTCGCCGCCCAGGCTGCGCGTACGCCGAAGGCGGGTGCGCTGACCTTCGCCGGCCAGCACATGACCTACGCCGAGCTCGATCAGCAGGCCAACCGCCTGGCCCGTGCCCTGCGTGAACGTGGGGTCGGCCCGCAGGTGCGGGTGGGCCTGGCGCTGGAGCGTTCGCTGGAGATGGTGGTCGGCCTGCTGGCGATTCTCAAGGCTGGTGGCGCCTATGTGCCGCTCGACCCGGAATACCCGCTCGACCGCCTGCGCTACATGATCGAAGACAGCCGCATCGGCCTGCTGCTGAGCCAGCGCGCGCTGCTCGAAACCCTCGGTGAACTGCCTGACGGCGTGGCGCGCTGGAGCCCGGAAGACGACGCCGCGAGCCTGTGTGCCTACAGCGATGCGCCGCTGGACAACCTCAACCTGCCGCAGCATCAGGCCTACCTGATCTACACCTCTGGCTCCACCGGCAAGCCCAAGGGCGTGGTGGTCAGCCACGGTGAAATCGCCATGCACTGCCAGGCGGTGATCGACGCCTTCGGCATGCGCAGCGACGACTGCGAGCTGCACTTCTACTCGATCAACTTCGATGCGGCCAGCGAACGCTTGCTGGTACCGCTGCTGTGCGGCGCCCGCGTGGTGCTGCGTGCCCAGGGCCAATGGGGCGCCGAGGACATCTGCCAGTTGGTGCGCGAGCAGCAGGTGAGTGTGCTTGGTTTCACCCCGAGCTATGGCAGCCAGCTGGCTCAGTACCTGGCGACTCAGGGCGAGCAGCTGCCGGTGCGGCTGGTGATCACTGGCGGCGAAGCGCTGACTGGCGAGCACCTGCAACGCATTCGCCAGGCCTTTGCCCCGCAGCAGTTCTTCAACGCCTACGGCCCCACCGAAACCGTGGTCATGCCGCTGGCCTGCCTGGCGCCGGAGGTGATGCCTGCCGACGCTGGCAGCGTGCCGATCGGCCGGGTGATCGGTGCCCGCACGGCGTACATCCTCGACGAGGACCTGGCCTTGCTGCCTCAAGGGGGGATCGGCGAGCTGTACGTCGGCGGTGCCGGCCTGGCCCAGGGTTACCACGACCGCCCGGGCCTCAGTGCCGAGCGCTTTGTCGCCGACCCGTTCAGCCGCGATGGCGGGCGCCTGTACCGCACCGGCGACCTGGTGCGCCTGCGTGCCGATGGCCTGGTGGAATACGTTGGTCGTGCCGATCAGCAGGTGAAGATCCGCGGCTTCCGTATCGAGTTGGGCGAAATCGAAAGCCGCCTGCAGGAACATGCCGATGTCGACGAGGCGGTGGTCCTGGCCCTCGACCTGCCAGGTGGCAAGCAACTGGTCGGTTACCTGGTGTGCCAACAGGCCACTGCCGACAGCGAAGCTCAGTCCGCACTGCGCGAAGCAGTCAAGGCCGATGCCCGTCAGCACCTGCCGGACTACATGGTGCCCGCGCACCTGGTGCTGCTCGAACGCCTGCCGCTGATGGGCAACGGCAAGCTTGACCGTCGCGCACTGCCGGCACCGGACCTGGAGCAGGCCCGCCAGCATTACCAGGCCCCGGCCAATGAGCTGGAGGAGCAGTTGGCGCAGGTCTGGCGCGAAGTGCTCAACCTGTCCCGCGTGGGTGTGCAGGACAACTTCTTCGAACTGGGTGGTGACTCGATCCTGTCCATTCAGGTGGTCAGCCGCGCACGCCAGTTGGGCTTGCAGTTCACCCCGCGCGACCTGTTCCAGCACCAGACCATCCAGACCCTGGCGGCCGTGGTCAGCCGCAGCGCCGCGCCGAGCAGCATCGAACAAGGCCCGCGCGAAGGACGCAGCGGCCTCACGCCGATTCAGCACTGGTTCTTCGACAGTGATGTGGCCCAGCCGCAGCACTGGAACCAAGCGGTGCTGCTGGAGGCACGCCAACCCTTGGACCGCGCCACCTTGGAACAGGCCCTGGCTGCGTTGGTAGCGCACCACGACAGCCTGCGCCTGCGCTTCACCCTGGGGCAGGCGGCCTTCGCTGCGGTGTCTGTCGAGCAGCTGTTGTGGACCGCCACGGTCGCCGACTTCGCCGACTGCCAGGCGCTGTACACCGACGTGCAACGCAGCCTCGACCTGGAACGGGGCCCGCTGTTGCGCGCCTTGCTGGTCAGTGACGGGCAGGGCGCCCAGCGCCTGCTGCTGGCGATTCACCACCTGGTGGTCGACGGTGTGTCCTGGCGCGTGCTGCTCGAAGACCTGCAGGCGCTGTATCGCGGCCAGCCACTGGCGGCCAAGACCCACGCCATGGCCGACTGGGCTGCGCGCCTGGCCAGCTACGCCGGCAGCGATTCGCTGCGCGACGAGCTGGACTGGTGGAAGGGCCAGCTTGGCAGCGTGCGCCATGAGCTGCCGTGCGATCATCCGCAGGGTGGCAACCTGCACCGGCATGCCAACACCCTGGCCATCGGCCTGGACGCAGAGCAGACCCGGCAGTTGCTGCAACAGGCACCGGCGGCCTATCACACCCAGGTCAACGACCTGCTGCTGACCGCGCTAGCCCGCACCCTGTGCCGCTGGAGCGGTGACCAGGAAGTGCTGGTGCAGCTCGAAGGCCACGGCCGTGACGGCCTGTTCGAGGACATGGACCTGACCCGCAGCGTCGGCTGGTTCACCAACGCCTACCCGCTGCGCCTGAGCCCGCAGGTCGGCGACGACGATGCTGCGCGTGCCACCTCGATCAAGTGCATCAAGGAACAGCTGCGGCAGGTGCCGCACAAGGGGCTGGGCTACGGCGTGCTGCGCTATCTGGGCGATGAGGTCAGCCGCGAAAGCATGGCGGCGTTGCCGCAGGCGCGCATCACCTTCAACTACCTGGGCCAGTTCGACCAGCAGTTCGACGAGGCCGCCTTGTTCCTGCCGCTGGATGCGCCGGCCGGCCTGGCTCATGATCTGGATGCGCCACTGCCGAACTGGCTGAGCATCGACGGCCAGGTCTATGGCGGTGCCCTGCAACTGCGCTGGACCTACAGCCGCGAGCGCTATGACGAGCGCACCATCGCGCAGTTGGCCGAAGCCTATCGCCAGGAGTTGCTGGCGCTGGTCAGCCACTGCCTGGCCGATGGCAACGGCAGCTTCACGCCCTCGGACTTCCCGCTGGCGCACCTGAGCCAGCAGCAGATCGACGCGCTGCCGGTGCCCGCCGCGCAGATCGAGGACGTCTACCCGCTGACACCGATGCAGGAGGGCATGCTCTTGCACACCCTGCTGGAACCGGGCACCGGCCTGTACTACATGCAGGACCGCTACCGCATCAACAGCGCCGTCGACCCGCAACGTTTCGCCCAGGCCTGGCAGGCCGTGGTGGCGCGTCACGAAGCCCTGCGCGCCTCGTTCAGCTGGAATGCCGGCGAGACCATGCTGCAGATCATCCACAAGCCGGGCAACACACCGGTGGACTATCAGGACTGGCGCGGCCTTGATGAGGCGGCCCAGGAGGCGCGCCTGCAAGCCCTGCACAAACAGGAGCGGGAAGCGGGCTTTGCCCTGCTGCAGGAGGCGCCGTTCCACCTGCGACTGGTGCGGGTCGATGACGAGCGCTACTGGTTCATGATGAGCAACCACCACATCCTCATCGATGCCTGGTGCCGCTCGCTGCTGATGAACGATTTCTTCGCGCTCTACCAGGCCCTCGGCGAAGGCCGCCAGGCCCAGTTGCCGGTGCCGCCGCGCTACCGCGACTACATCGGCTGGCTGCAACGCCAGGACATGGACGAAGCGCGCCGCTGGTGGCAGGCCAACCTGGCCGGCTTCGAGCGCGCCACGGCGCTCCCCAGCGACCGCCCGCTGCGCAACGACCACGCCGGTGACGGCATGGTGGTGGGCGACTGCTACACCCGCCTGGAGGTGAGTGATGGCGTGCGCCTGCGCGAACTGGCCCAGGCCCATCAGCTGACCATCAACACCTTCGCCCAGGCGGCCTGGGCGCTGGTACTGGCGCGCTACAGCGGTGATCGCGATGTGGCCTTCGGCGTGACCGTGGCCGGGCGGCCGGTGAGCCTGCCGCAGATGCAGCGCACGGTCGGCCTGTTCATCAACAGCATCGCCCTGCGCGTGCAACTGCCCGAGCCGGGCCAGCGTCGCAGCGTGCGCCAGTGGCTGCAGGGCGTGCTGGAGCGCAACATGGAGCTGCGCGAGTACGAGTACCTGCCGCTGGTGGCGATCCAGGACTGCAGCGAACTGCCCAAGGGCCAGCCGCTGTTCAACAGCCTGTTCGTGTTCGAGAACGCCCCGGTGGAAACCGCAGTGCTCGACCACGCCCAGCACCTCAATGCCAGCTCCGATTCGGGCCGCACCCACACCAACTTCCCGCTGACGGCAGTGTGCTACCCGGGCGATGACCTGGGCCTGCACCTGTCATTCGACCAGCGCTACTTCGACTACCCGACCGTCGAGCGCCTGCTGGCCGAGTTCAAGCGCTTGTTGCTGGCCTTGGTGCAAGGCTTTGACGGGGAGGTGAGTGAATTGCCGTTGCTGGGCGAAGACGAACAGCGCTTCCTGCTCGACGACTGCAACCGCACCGAGCACGCCTACCCGCTGGAGCAGAGCTACGTGGCACTGTTCGAAGCGCAGGTGGCTGCCCACCCTGAGCGCACCGTGGCCCGCTGCCTCGAAGCGTCTTATGACTACGCCGGGTTGAACCTCGCGGCCAACCGCCTGGGCCATGCATTGGTTACAGCGGGCGTGGCCATCGACCAGCCGGTTGCCCTGCTGGCCGAGCGTGGCTTGCCGCTGCTGGGCATGATCGTCGGCAGCTTCAAGGCCGGCGCGGGCTACCTGCCGCTGGACCCGGGCCTGCCGTCGGTGCGCCTGCAACGTATCGTCGAGCTGAGCCGCACGCCGGTGCTGGTGTGCAGCGCGGCCTGTGCCGAACAGGCACGACAGTTGCTGGATCAACTTGAGGGAGTGACGCGGCCGCAGCTGCTGGTGTGGGAAGAGGTGCAGGGCAGCAGCGTCGCCAGCCACAACCCGGGCATCCACAGTGGGCCGGACAACCTGGCCTACGTGATCTACACCTCCGGCTCCACCGGGCTGCCGAAGGGCGTGATGGTCGAGCAGCGCGGCATGCTCAACAACCAGCTGAGCAAGGTGCCGTACCTGGCCTTGAGCGAACATGACGTGATCGCCCAGACCGCCTCGCAGAGCTTCGACATCTCGGTCTGGCAATTCCTCGCCGCGCCGTTGTTCGGCGCCCGGGTGGAGATCGTGCCGAACGCCATCGCCCATGACCCGCAAGGTTTGCTGGCGCATGTGCAGGCCACCGGCATCACGGTGCTGGAAAGCGTGCCATCGCTGATCCAGGGCATGCTGGCCAACGATCATCAGGCGCTGGATGGCCTGCGCTGGATGTTGCCGACCGGCGAGGCGATGCCGCCGGAGCTCGCTGCGCAGTGGCTGCAGCGTTATCCGCAAATCGGCCTGGTCAATGCCTACGGGCCGGCGGAGTGCTCGGATGACGTGGCCTTCTTCCGCGTCGACATGGCCTCGACCCAGGGCAGCTACCTGCCGATCGGCACGCCGACCGACAACAATCGCCTGTACCTGTATGGCGAGGACCAGGCCCTGGTACCGCTGGGGGCAGTGGGTGAGGTGTGCGTGGCTGGCACCGGCGTCGGCCGCGGCTATGTCGGCGACCCGGTGCGCACGGCACTGGCCTTCATCCCGCACCCGCACGGGGCGCCTGGTGAGCGCTTGTACCGTACCGGTGACCTGGCGCGGCAACGCCCGGACGGAGTGCTGGAGTATGTCGGCCGGATTGACCATCAGGTGAAGATCCGCGGTTATCGTATCGAGTTGGGCGAAATCGAGGCGCGTCTGCACGAGCAGGCCGAGATTCGCGATGCGGCGGTAGGGGTGCAGGAAGGTGCCAATGGCAAGCACCTGGTGGGCTACCTGGTGGCGCACCAGGGCGTGGCTGCCGACGCCGTGTTGCTGGAGCAGGTCAAGCAACGCCTGCGTGCGGAGCTTCCGGAGTACATGGTGCCGCTGCACTGGGGCTGGTTTGCCAGCCTGCCACACAACGCCAACGGCAAGCTTGATCGCAAGGCGTTGCCGGCCATCGAGATCGGCGGGCAGCACAGCCAGGCCTACCTGGCGCCGCGCGATGAATTGGAAGAGGCGCTGGCCGGTATCTGGGCCGACGTGCTCAAGGCCGAGCGGGTCGGGGTGCATGACAACTTCTTCGAGCTGGGCGGGCATTCGCTGCTGGCCACGCAGATCGCTTCGCGGGTGCAGAAGCAGTTGCAGTTGAACGTGCCGCTGCGGGCGATGTTCGAGTGCAGCACGGTGGAGGAATTGGCCGAGTATGTGCGCGGGTTGCAGGGCAGCGGGGTGGATGAGGCCAAGGCTGATCGGCTCAGTGATCTGATGGCCGAGCTCGAACGGCTGTAGATCGCTGGGGGCGCTTTGCGCCCCATTCGCGGGACAAGCCCGCTCCTACATGTACTCCGTAAGGCTTGAATTTTGTGGGGTTTCTGTAGGAGCGGGCTTGCCCCGCGAATGGGCTGGAGCAGGCGATCGAGTTTTCAGCGCTTGCCGAGAATTTTCCCGAGCAATTCGGGCCGCGGTGCGCCTTGCTGGCTCTGCAGGTTGCCCTGCTCATCCTGATAGAAAATCGCCGGGGTCGCCTGCAGCCCCATCTCCTCCATCAGCGCCATGTTCGCCGCCAGCTTCTGCTGCACGGCATCTGGCACCTTGTCCAGCGGCTTCAAGGTACTCGCCTTGCCCGCTTTCTCGTGCTCATGCAGCGCCTTGGCCGGGTCCTTGGCTGCCAGCAGGGCTGCCGACTTGCCCGGGCTGTCCTCGCGGATGATACCGACCATGATATGGCGCAACTGCACCTTGCCCGAGTCCACCCAAGGCCGCGCCTGTTCCCAGAACATGTTGCAGTACGGACAGTTGGGGTCGCTGAACAGGTACACCTTGCGCGGCGCACTGTCCTTGCCGTCGGCGATCCAGGCGGTTTTCTCCATCTTTGCCCAGATCTCTTTGCTCATTGGCGCGTACACCAGCTTCTGCAGCGGCTCGGCGCTGAGGTCCTTGCCCTGCTCGTCGAACAGGCTGCCGACCAGCACGTGCTTGCCGTCTGGCGTCAGGTACAGCGCCAGGGCACTGTTCTGGTACTCGGCGGCATAGCCGCGCAGGCCGTTGGGCGCATCGAAGCTGCCCTTGATTTCGGCGCCCTTGGCTTGCAGTTGCTGGATCGCCTTGGGCAGGTCTTCGGCCTGCACCAGCGGGGCGGCCAGCAGGGCCAGGGACAGGGGCAGCAGGGCAGTCAATCGCATGTCAGTTTCCTTGTGCGGCAGGGGCGGGCGCCTTGGCCCGCTCGAAAGGTTCCAGGGCATGACGCAGGCTGGCCCGCGACAGCTCGCCGAGATGGCTGCCGATCAGGCGGCCGTCGGCGTCGTAGAACAGCGTGGTGGGCAGGGCCATCGAACCGACCCGCTGGGCCAGCGCGCCGGTGCCGTCGAACAGCACATGGGTCAGGCTCAGCCCGGTGGTGGCGAGGAAGGTCGTGACGTTTTCCGGCGTCTCGCCCTGATTGACGAAGATGAAGGTCACATGGGGGTATTCGCCCTGGGCCTGTTGCAGCACCGGCATTTCGCGGCGGCATGGCGGGCACCAGGTGGCCCAGATATTGATCACCAGCGGTTTGCCACGGTAGCTGTGCAGGGCCACGGACTGGCCAGTGGCATTGCGCAGGCTCAGTTCGGGCAGTGCGGTGCCCTTGCTGTACAGGTGGCTGCCCAGGCTGGTCAGGCCCCAGAACAGCGCACCGCTGAACAGTGCCCAGCCCAGCGGGCGCCGCAGACCCGGCTGGCGCCAGCCCTGCCAGAGGGTGGCGAGGACGATGCCGACCAGGCCCGACCAGAGCAGGAAGCCGCCGTCGCGGATGTCGATGACTTGCACCAGGTCGTCGCGGTACATCGGCCAGTAGGCCAGCACGAAACCTATGCGGGCGCACAGCAGGCCGACCAGGAACAGATTGAACAGCGCCGATTCCGGGCTTTCACCGCCCCGCCGGGCGACCCACCAGCCAACCAGGCAGGCGACGCCGAGGGCGGCGAGCATCAGCAGGTGGTTGAGGGCCATGGTCAGCGGCCCAAGGGTTACCGTCAGCATCAGCCTTGGCTCCGGGTCTGGGTCCAGTGTTGCAGGAACGCGGCGGCATCCACCTCGCCGGTGATGCGCCGGGCGCGGCGCTCTTCGCCTTCCGGGCCGAGCCAGATGATGCTGGGCGGGCCGGGTACCTGGTAGCGCTGCAGCAGGGCGCGGCTGGCGGCAGAATCGGCGGTCACGTCCAGGCGCAGCAGGTGCACGCCGGCCAGGCTGGTTTGCACGTCGGGGCGGGTGAACACCTGCTTTTCCATGACCTTGCACGACACGCACCAGTCGGCGTAGTAGTCGACCATCACCCACTGGCCGCGGGCCTTGGCGGCATCCAGCTCGCGTTGCAGGGCTTCAGGGCTGCTGACCGTGACGAAGTGCTCGTCGGCCTTCTGCCCGGTAGCGACTGCGGTGCCACCGGCGAACGGTCGCAACGGTTGCCACAGATCGTCGCCCCCTGCAGCAGCGCCGACCAGCAGCAGGCCACCCCATAAGGCGCCCAGCAACGGTACGGCACGTAGCGCCGGCAAGCGCTGTAGGGCCGGCCACATGGCCCAGCCCAGGGCGATCAGCCATGCACCGCTCAGTGCCAGCAACACGGGGGCGGCGAGCAGGCTGCGCACGGTGTACAGGGCCATGGCCAGGAACACGAAGCCGAACACCCCCTTGACCCGGTTCATCCATGCGCCCGGGCGTGGCAGGTAACGGTTGCCCAGGGTCACCAGCAACAGCAGCGGCACGCCCATGCCCAGGCCGAGGCTGAACAGCACCAGCGCGCCTTGCAGCACATCGCCGCTTTGCGCGATGAACAGCAGCGCACCCGCCAGCGGCGCGGTCATGCAGGGGCCGAGCAGCAGGCCGGAAAGGGCGCCCAACAGCGCTGCGCCGTACAGGTTGCCACCACGGGTGCCTTGGCCGGCGCGGTCGAGGCGATCGCGCAGGGCCGCCGGTAGTTGCAGCTCGAAGGCGCCGAACATGGGCAGGGCGAGGAGGATGAACAAGCCGGCCAGGCTGCCCAGCAGCCAAGGTTGCTGCAGCCACGCCTGCAGGCTGGCCCCCAGCAATGCCGCGACCACACCCAGGGCCGCATACACCATCGCCATGCTCAGCACATACACCCCGGCCAGCAGCCAGCCACGCCGGGCGCTGGCGCCGTTGCCCAGGACCAGGCCAGCGAGGATCGGAAGCATCGGCAGCGAGCAAGGGGTGAAAGCCAGCAGCAGGCCGAGGCCGAAGAACGCCAGCAGGCTCCAGGCCAGGCTGGCGTTCTGCAGGCCGCTGGCCAGTGCCTGGTCGCTGGCTTGTTCGGTGGCCGGCGTCGCGCTGCCGCCCAAGTCGATGGCGGTGGTCTGCGGTGGGTAGCACAGGCCAGCATCGGCACAGCCCTGCCAGCCGAGGCGCAACTGGCCTTGGGCATTGGCCGGGATCAGCAGTTCGAGCTGGTCGCGGTAGACCGCGCTGTCACCAAAGAACTCGTCATGGTGATTGAGGGCGGGGGGGAGTTGCGGCTGCTGCTCGGCAGTCAAGCCGTCGAATTTCAGGCGCTTCTGGTAAAGGTAGTACCCCTGCTTGATCTGGAAGTACAGGCGCATCTGTCCATCGGCCTGGCGGTCGTGGGTCAGCACGAACGCTTGGTTGACTGGCAGGAAGTCCGGTTTGACGTCAAACGGGTTGGCCTGCAACGGGCCGGCCAGGAGGAACGTCAGGAAGAGCAGGAGAATGCGCATGTCTTCGCCTTGGCAGATCTGGGAGTGGGGCCATGCTGGCCGGGGACGATTAACCCAAGGTTAAACCCTTCCTACATGACGTTGATCCAGGCCAACGCGTCGGCCCGAATAGCGCGACATATTGTCGGCTTGACTTTGCTTATGCTCACGTCCTTGTTGTAAAGTTGACATATAAGTCAGTTTTTTCTGACTTGCGGTTCAAGGTTCTCACCCGTCCGAGTTCCCCGCACAAGAATCAGAAAAGTTGGGCAGAACCGCTGCTGCCCAGAGGATCAAGCATGTCCAACCGTGATATTTCCCGGCGCGCCTTCTTGCAAGGCGGCCTGATCGCTGGTGTCGGTGTGACCATGGCGCCACTTGGCAGCCAGGCATTCGCCGCCCTGATGGAGGAGCGCGTCACCACCTCGCCGCAAAAGTGGATGAACCATGACGGCAAGGCGCGTTTTCGCAACGACGCACTGTCGAAAGTCTGCGGCAACAAGGTCTTCGCCCGCGACATCCGCGCCAAGGACATGCCCGGCTGGCCGACCCAGCAAGGCCACGCGCTGCTGCTCAAGGCAACCAAGGTCGACCGCATCTATGCCGGCCATGACCTCAGCCTGCTCGGCACCGACCTGCAGCCGGACCGTATCGTCACCGCCGCCGACCTGGCGAAGGATGGCATCGCCTGGCCCGAGGCCCATTCGCCCGACCCGCTGCTGCCGCCCGGCCAGGTGCCGATGTTCATCGGGCATCCGGTGGCGATCCTGATCTGGCACGACTTCGAACGCTTCCGTCAGGCCAAGCGCAAGCTGCAGTTCAACGACAAGGCGATCCAGTACGGCGCCCAGGCCCCGCTGTACCAGCGTGACCCCTATGGCAGCTTCCGCTTCGTGCGTGTGGGCGGCGCCACGCCGTTCGACGACGATGAATTCTCCAGCCTGAAGAATTCCATGCTGTTCCCTACCATCCTCAACCGCAAACCGGTGTGGTCCAAGCAACCCAACCAGCACGGAGACCTGACCGAGCAGGGCCTGTTCTACGCCAAACGCATGGGTGAACAGCTGGACAACCCGCCCGAGGACTGGCTGGTGTTCGACGAGCGCTACAAGACGCCGTCGATCGAGCCCGCCGCGCTGGAGCCGGACAACGGCAACGGCTGGTACGACCAGGCGACCGGCACGCTGCACTTCGTGGTCGCGACCCAGTGCCCGTTCGAAGTGGCGCAGGAATGCGTGCACATGATCAAGCCGTCGCGCTTCGCCCTGAACACGTTGAACATGCACCCGGGCTACACCGTCGGCTACGGCTCCAAAGACAACAATATCTTCGTCTTCTACGCCGCCGTGGCCGCACTGTATGGCGCCGGTGTGCCGATCCGCCTGGCCAACGACCGCTACGAGCAGTTCCAGAGCGGCATCAAGCGCCATGCCTTCGACATCCGCTACCAGCTGGCCGTGGACAAGAAGGACCACCGCTTCAAGATCTTCCGCGCCGACATGAGCTGCGACGGCGGCGGGCGCATCAACTATAGCCCGTCGGTGGCTGCGGTGGGCGCCACCGCGGCGCAGTCGATCTACTACATGCCGCAGAACGATCTGTCGGTGACCGCCTACTACTCGCGCGGCGTCGAGGCCGGCTCCATGCGCGGCTACGGCACCCTGCAGAGCATGGCCGCCACCGAGATGATGGTGGATGAAATCGCCGGTCGCCTGGGCGTCGACGCCATCGACCTGCGCCGCGCCAACGCCCTGAAGTCGGGCATGAAGAACACCCAGGGTGCGGTCCCGGCCGGTGCCCTGCGCTTGTATGAGATCCTCGACAAGGCTGCCGTGCACGACTGGTGGCGCAACCGCGATGCCCGCAAGCAGCAGATGGACGCCAAGGACCCGGACCACTGGTACGGCGTTGGCTTCGCCATCTGCCAGAAGGACTTCGGCACCGGTTCCGAGGCGCCGATGGCCAGCGTCGAGTTCACCGCTGATGGCCGCATCAGCCTGCGCCACATCGGCACCGAGCTGGGCACTGGTATGTCCACGTCCCAGGCGCTGGTGGTCAGCGATTTCCTCGGCCGCTCGGCCGACGAGGTGAAGACCGCCGTCACCGAATGGCCGGAGTTGCAGCTGACCACCAGCGGCAACCCGTACCTGATCAGCCAGCCCGAGCAGGACGCGGCACTGCGCAACCCGCGCTGGGTCGGCAAGCTGGCCTCGCCGTCGTCGGCGACCAACTCGGCGTTCTACTTCAGCCATGCCACCCGTGAAGCGGCCCGCGTGCTGTTCAACCACGGCCTGTGGCCGGCGGCCATGGCCATCTGGAGCCAGGGGCCCCATGGCGGCCAGGCCAACCCGTTGGTGGTGCGCCGGGAGAATGCGGTGTGGGTCAACGGCGAGCTTACCGGCAATGGTCTGTCGCCGATCCCCTTTGCCCAGCTGGCGCAGAAGGCCCACGAGATGGGGCTGATTACCGGCGTCAGCGTGCACGGCTTCAACCGCTGGAGCTGGGCCGAGGCCGACTTCGTCATCGACGGCGTGCGCGAGCGATTCCCGCTCGATGCCGTGGCGGTGAAGTACGGCGACGGCGCGGTCAATGCCAAGAAGGCGCAGATGAGCAGCCACGGCTACCACCTGCTCGACCGGCAGAACGCCGCCTATCCGGACACCCAGCTGAACAACGCCATGGTCACCTACTACAGCCCGGTGGCGACCATCGTCGAGGTCAAGGTCAACAAGGGCACCCACGAGGTTGAGGTGATCAACCACCACAGCTGGGTCGAGTGCGGCCGTGTGCTGGTGCCGGAACTGGTCAAGGGCCAGCTCGAAGGCGGTATCGCCATGGGCATCGGCCATGCACTGACCGAAGAAATGCCGTTGTACGAGGGCGGGCCTGGGGAGGGCGACTGGAACTTCAACCGCTACCGCCTGCCGCACGCGCGGGATGTGGCGGTGTGGAAGCAGACCAGCGAAATCCTCCCGCCGCTGTCACCGACCGACCCGTCCAAGGGCATCGCCGAAGTGGTGATGATCCCGGTCGTCGGTGCCATCGGCAACGCCGTGGCGCATGCCATTGGCAAGCGCGTGCGCGATCTCCCCATCACCCCAGCCCGTATCAAGGAGGCCCTCAATGGCTAACCGTCCACTGCAACTGACCCTCAACGGTCAACCGGTCGGCCCGGTCGAGGTCCCTGATGACCTGGCGATGATCGACTACCTGCACGAACACCAGAACCTCACAGGTTCGCGCCTGGGCTGCGGCCAGGGCATCTGCCATGCCTGCGTGGTGATCGTCGACAACCCCGACGGCACCAGCGAGGAGGTGCGCACCTGCATCACCGGCGCGCATTACTTCGAGGGCAAGAAGGTTCGCACCATCGAAGGCCATGCCAAGCAGGACGAGGCCGGCAACCTGACGCTGAACCCGATCCAGCAGAAGTTCGTCGACCTGTTCGCCTTCCAGTGCAGCTACTGCGCGCCGGGCTTCGTCAATGCAGCCACGGTGCTGGTGGAAACCGCCCAGCGCCAGCCGTTGAAGAAGAGTGAAGTGGAAGACCGTATCGAGGCCAGCCTCGGCCACCACATCTGCCGCTGCACCGGGTACGTGCGTTACTACGACGCCACCCGCACGGTGCTCAATGACCTTGGCCTGGTCAAGGAGGGTTGAGCATGGGCATCGTTCGTAGCACGCTCGCGCTGGCCCTTGGCCTTGCCGTCGTTTCGCTGGCCCAGGCGGCCGATGAGGCGCAGGTCAAGCGCGGTGAATACCTGGCCCGTGCGGCCGACTGCATGGCCTGCCACACGGCCGAAGGCGGTGCCCCGTTCGCCGGTGGCCTGCCGATCCATTCGCCGTTTGGCACCATCTATGGCAGCAACATCACCCCGGACAAGCAGTACGGTATCGGCAACTACTCCGCCGACGAGTTCTTCGCCGCAGTCACCGAGGGCAAGCGCAAGGACGGCGCCAACCTCTACCCGGCGATGCCTTACACCTCGTACCACCTGATCAAGCGCGAGGATTCCGATGCGATCCTCGCCTACCTGATGACCGTGCCGCCGATCAACCGCCCGGCGCCGCAGACGGCGTTGAGCTTCCCGTTCAACGTGCGCCTGGGGTTGACCGGCTGGAACATGCTCTATGGCAAGAGCGTGCAACTGCAGCCGACCGAGGGCAACAGCCCGGCCTGGCAGCGCGGGCAGTACATGGTCGAGGTGATGGGCCACTGCGGCGAGTGCCACACGCCGCGTAACCCTATTGGTGCGTTGCAGCAGGACAAGCGCCTGACCGGCAGCCTGCTGCTGGGTTACCTGGCACCGAGCCTGCTGGCCAAGGACCTGGCCGAGCGGGGCTGGACCCAGCCTGACCTGACCACCTTCCTCAAGCATGGCATCAGTGCACAGGGCAGCATGTTCAACGAGATGTACCCGGTGGTGCACCACAGCACCCAGCACCTGACCGATGCCGACCTGAGCGCCATGGCCACCTACCTGCTGGGCGACCAGCCGCCAGCGGCGAAGGTGATCGAAGCTGTCGCCCTGGAGGGCATGAGCGACAGCGCCAAGCGTGGCCACCAGCAGTACCTCAATGTGTGCGCCGGTTGCCATGGCGTCGACGGCGAAGGCAAGCCGCACATCGCGGTGGCCATGCGCGGCAATACCGTGCTGCGCCAGGACGATTCGCGCAACCTGGTCAAGGCCATTCTCGACGGTATCCGCGAGCAGCAGTTCACCGGCTTCGAGCGCATGCAGCCGATGCCGGGCTTCGCCGACAAACTTGACGACCAGCAAGTGACGGACATGGTCAACTACCTGCGCCAGGCCTGGGGTGGATTGCCCGGCGACCTGACCGTACAGCAGCTCGCCGAGCTGAAGGCGGAGTAAACCGTGCAGCATCTCGATCTCCAGGTGATCAGCCAGGCGCTGCAGTGGTCGTGCAATGGCCAGCGGGTGTGGTTGTGCACGGTGCTCGCCACCTACGGCTCGGCGCCGCGTGCGCCGGGCTCGCTGCTGGCGGTCAACGCCAGCGGCCAGTGGCTGGGGTCGCTGTCGGGCGGTTGCGTCGAAGATGACTTCCTCGAACGTGTGGCGCGGGGCGAATTCCCCGAGCCGATTGCCATCGTGCGCTATGGCGATGGCAACGACCCGCGTTCGAGCATTCGCCTGCCTTGCGGCGGCGTGCTCGAGGTGCTGGTGGAAAACCTGCCGGCCGACTGTGAGGTGCAGGCCCACCTGCGTGAGCTGGAAGGCGCGCTGCGCGGCCAGCGCCGGTTGTTGCGCGAGGTGAGCCTGCCGCAGGGTGAGCGCATTGTTGTCGACGACCACAGCCAGGGACCACGCGTGGAACGTGAAAGCGGCCGCGTGCGCTTGCGTGTCGGTGCTGCCCAGCGTCTGCTGCTGGCTGGCTACTCCAGCGTCGCGCATTTCTGCGCCGAGTTCGGTAAAGGCATGGGCTTTGAAGTCATCCTCTGCGACCCGCGTGACGAGGTGCTCGAAGGCGTGGTGCTGGACGGCATCGAGGTGCGCCGCGAGCTGCCGTCGGAGTTCATCGCCAATGGCGGTTGCCATGCCGACACGGCAGTGGTTGCATTGACCCATGATCCGAAAATAGATGACTTGGCCATGCTTGAAGCCGTGCGTACCGAAGCGTTCTATATCGGCGTGATGGGCTCGAAGGCCACCTCCGACAAGCGTCGCGAACGCTTGCACCGCATCGGCGGCTTGGGCTACGACGAACTGGCGCGGATCCACGCGCCAATCGGCCTCAACCTGGGCAGCAAGACCCCGGCCGAGATCGCCCTGGCGGTGCTCGCCGATATCCTGCGCCTGCGCAACGGCATCGGGCGGGCGGCGCTGTGAGTGTGGTGGCGTTGGTGTTGGCGGCTGGCAGCAGCGTGCGTTTCGGTGCTGACAAGCGCCGCGCGCTGATGGCGGATGGTCGCAGCTTGCTGGTGCACAGTGTCGAGCGTGCTTGCGCGGTGTTCGATGACGTGCGGGTGGTGTTGCGTGACGGCGAGCGGGGAGAGGAGCTGGGGTTGCCGTCGGCGTGCCGGGTCATCAGCAGTGCCGATTTCGCGCAGGGCTTAGGCCATAGCCTGGCGGCTGGCGCCGCTTCGCTGGTTGACAGCGAGGCGCAGGCGGTGGCGATTCTGCTGGGTGACATGCCCTGGGTGGCGCCCGAGACCCTGGGCTTGCTTGCACGCGAGGCCGGTGGGTCGACGATTGTTCTGCCTTGTCATGACGGGCAGCAGGGCCATCCGGTGCTGTTCGGGCGTGATTTCTGGCCAGCGCTTGCGCGGCTGACGGGCGATGAAGGGGCGCGCTCGGTCGTCAGGGCCCATCCAGACCGTTGCGTCAGGCTCGCGGTCGAGGATGCTGGCGTGCTGCGGGATGTCGATACGCCCGATGCACTGCGCCAATGAGCGTCGGTTCTACTCATCTTCTTCTTCATCATCGAAGGCACAAGGTTCCAGTTCGCCAAGTTGGGAAAGCAGAATCAGATGCACGTCGGCCTTGAGCCGCTGGAGATTGGCCAGGCTGGCAGGCCCGCCCAGCATCAACGCCGGGACGAAACCATACATCTCGTCTGGCGCCAACGTCCCCAGTGTTTCCCTGGCTGATTCGAACAGGCCCAGGTCGATCCCTTCAGTCATTACCCACATGAGCAGACCTTGGATCTTCGCGTCTCGCTCTTCGTCGGTCGCGCTGTAGGCGCCATCGATGTATTGGGATGCGTAGGTAGTGATGGTCAGGACTGACCCGGTTTCTTCACCCCAGAGGTACAGCTCGCCGAAAGCGCTACGGGCGATGAGGTGGTAGGTGTCGCGGGTTTCGAAGTCAGTGCCTGCCAGCCAGTAGGTCACGACGTCTTCGTATTCCTGCGGGTTGACCATCCAGAACAGACCGCCGCCGTAGCCGCACCAGCCGTGGTCTTTCCAGTAGGTCAGGAGTTGGTTTGGGAGTTTGTCTTTGTAATGCTCAAGAGCGGAAAGGGGGACGGGCTGGTGGCCGATGGGGTCGTTGAAGGTTTCGAGGAAGATGGAGAAGAGTACGTTCATTTTTTAGATCCTTTTATTCCTATCGGGTAAGGGCTTCAAAAGTCGGAAAAGCTATAGGGTTCGATTGTGCAAAGCTGAGACAGCGGTACCAAGTGTTCAATTGCTTTCAGCTTTTCAAGATTATCGAGTCGAATAGGGCCGCCGAACACCAAGGCCGGAACAAAGCCATACATCTCGTCTGGGCCAAGTATGCCGAGGCTCTTTTTAGCCGGTTCAAACATGTCATCAAAATCATTTGAATCCAAATCTCTGCAGGCGAAGAAGCTCTGCACTAGCCTGTCCATGTCGGACGGCGCGACTTCACGTTTGCTGCCAACGTATCGGCCTATATGCGGTGCGATTTTCAGTGAGAATCCGGTTTTCTCACAAATAAATAAAGGTCGCCAAAGGCTCCACGGGCTATGAGATGGAATTTGTCGTACGTTGCCAGATTTGCACTCTCGAGCATAGAGGCGACTACGCCCTCATACTCTTGAGGGTTTACGGTCCAAAACATTCCATCGCCGTACCCACACCATCCATGCTCCATTCAATATTGCAGAAGTTTATCCGGTAGCTTCCCCTTGTAACGCTTTATGGTCGATGTGGGGACCTCCTACCTGTGTGTAGGCTCACCGACCTGTTCAATAAAAACAGAAAATGCTTCATCCATTTTGATGACCTCCAGTTTGTTAGCACTTGTGTAGTTTCACGTTTAAAAGCCCGGCCTTGCCTCCCATTTCGGCCATTTCTTCGGCAGCCTGTCGGAGCCCTCCTATCCTGCTTTTCCACTGAGGACCAATACTTGAGTTAACCTGTCTGTCGCCGAAATCAGCAATAGCGTCTCGGCCACCCGCACTAAGATCAGGGTTATGCAAGGCTGCGAGGGTTGACATCGTCTCCTTAGATTGCATTTCCGAAAGTTTTCTCGCTTCTCGCTGACCCATCGTTTTGGATAAGTCCTCCTGAATCCTATCTCTTAGGCTTATGTAAAGGTCCTTGCGTGCCTTTTTAGCAAGTGTGGGATCACGTTTGACAGGGTTGGCGCCATCTGCTCGGAGACGCCGATCAGGTCGGTGAGGATGCTTTTGATGTCGAGGTCGGCGAAGCGCTGGTACAGCAGGTCGCCGGCTACCCATTCCGCCTTGTGGAACGCGCGCCGGACGGTGTCCACGCGGCGCAGGTTGAGGGCCAGTGACGGCACTTGTTCGTTGAGGTAGGTACGGAAATGGGCGCCTCCCTGATAGCCCATTTCATCGGTGATGCGTGTTTCGATATCGCGCCAGGTGGGCACGATTTACCAGAGCAGCATGAGGCGTCTCCCTGCCAATTTTGTGCAGGGGAAATCACATCATGAAGCTGAGTGGGAAATTCCTGAGTCAGCCGTAGGAAAAGTCTATTTCGTTATTGGTGGCGGGGGTAGAGGGGGCCGGATTGAGGTGTTGCTGCGAGGGTACGGCTGGAGGGATTTGGCGTCCTGAAGATCGAGCGCCCCTCGCGCGGCGCATTGCGAGCAAGCTCGCACACTGGTAAATCACCAGCTTCCAGTCCTGCGCTGTGGGAGCCGCGCTTGCCGGCGATGGGGCGCGAAGCGGCCCCGGCAATATATGCAACAACCTTGAAATCGTGGGGCCGCTTTGCGGCCCATCGCCGGCAAGCGCGGCTCCCACAAGTACAGCGCACGCCTGGACGCTAGTGATAATCCTGTGGGAGCGGCCTTGCGGCGCTCGATCTCACCGGCGCTGAAAACATCAAGGCGAACACAAAAAGGTCCATAATCCCCCCTTAATCCCTCCATAGTGCAATGCCAGCCACACCACTCCGGGAGCCTCACCATGCACGTTCTGCTCTGCGAGGACGATGACCTGATCGCCAGCGGCATCTGCGCCGGCCTCACCGCCCAGGGCCTGACCGTCGACCGCGTGGCCAATGCCGCCAGCGCCCGGGCGTTGCTGCAAGCGGCGCAGTTCGACGTGATGATCCTCGACCTCGGCCTGCCCGACGAGGATGGCCTGAAACTGTTGCGCCGTCTGCGCCAGCAAGGTGTGGACCTGCCCGTGCTGGTGCTCACCGCGCGCGATGCAGTCACCGACCGGGTCGATGGCCTGCAGGCCGGTGCCGACGACTATCTGCTCAAACCTTTCGACCTGCGTGAGCTGGCCGCACGCCTGCATACCCTGTTGCGCCGGGTGGCGGGGCGGGCGGTGAACGTGATCGAGCATGGCCCGCTGCGCTACGACCCGAGCAGCTGCGAAGCGACCCTGGCCGGCCAGCCTGTAGACCTGTCGCGTCGTGAGCAGGCGCTGCTCCAGGCGTTGATGCAGAACCCCGGCCGGGTGTTGTCGAGCGAGCAACTCAAAGACTGCGTGTATGGCTTCAGCGACGAGGTCGAGAGCAACGCGCTGAACGTGCATATCCATCACCTGCGGCGCAAGCTCGGCAACAGTATCGTCGAGACCGTGCGTGGCCTGGGTTATCGCCTGGGGCCTGCACTGGCGCCGGAGCAAGCCTCCGAGAGAAACGCCTCATGAGCCTGCGGGTACGCCTCAGCCTGATCCTCGGCACCGCCTTCATCATCATCTGGGCGCTGGCAGCCGCGTGGATGTTGCGCGACCTGCGCCAGCAGATGATGTTCTCCCTCGACCAGCGCCTGGTGGCTTCGGCGCGCATGGTCGCCGGGCTGATAGACCAGTTGCCGCAGCCGCTGGCGGCCAAGGGCGAGGATGCGCATTTTTCCGCCGACCAGTTGAGCGTGCCCGACGGCATGGCCTGCCAGGTGAGTTCCCTGCGCGGCGAGATCCTTGCCAGCAACCACAAGCATGACGGCGCCATGGACGACCAGCGCAGCGGCTTCCGTGACCAGACCATCGACGGTGCGTTGTGGCGCACCTTCACCTACAACCACGGTGACGTACGCATCACCACCGCCGACCGGCACATGGAGCGCGAGGCGCTGAACCAGTCGATCCTGCTGGCCGCCTCGGCACCGGTGCTGATGGCCTTGCTCGGCAGCCTCGGGCTGCTGTGGATTGGCCTGGGCAAAGGCCTGGAGCCGCTCAATCGCATGCGCGACGCCCTGCGCCGACGGCGTGCCGACAGTGTCGAGCCGTTGCAGGTGGCCGGCTTGCCCAGCGAGTTGCAACCCTTGCTCGACACCCAGAACCAGCTGTTCCTGCGCATCGCCCAGACCATCGAGCGCGAACGGCGCCTGACCGACGATGCCGCCCACGAACTGCGCAGCCCGCTGACGGCGATCAAGACCCACCTGCAGGTGGCGCGCATGACCGACGGCGCGGTGCGCGAGCAGGCGCTGGAGCATGCCGAGCAAGGCGCCGATCGCATGCACCGGACCCTGGAGCAGCTGCTGATGCTGGCGCGGGTCGAGGGCAGCCTGTCGTTCGAGGACGGGGTGCAATGCAGCGCCGAACAGGTCGCCCGCCAGGCGGTGCAGGATGCGGGTGGCGGTGACAATCGGCGCATCGTTTTGCACCTGCCGCAGGAGGCTACGCAGATCTACCTGGGCATGCCTGCGCCGCTGGCGGTGGCGGCGTTGCGCAACCTGCTGGACAACGCCCTGCGCCATGGTGGTGATACCGAGGTGGAGCTGGAAGTGCAGATGGCCGATGGGCAGGTGGGGTTCATGGTGCGTGACCATGGGCCGGGCATTGCCGATGGCGATCTGCAGCACCTGACCGAGCGCTTCTGGCGCAACGGGCAGAGTGGGGGATGTGGGTTGGGGTTGGCGATCGTTCAGGCGATCGTGCAGCGCTGTGCCGGCAGCCTCAGGTTCGACAGTCGCCAAGATGGGTTGCGGGTTCTGCTGCAGGTGCCGGCGCGTTCGGCCAGCTGATCTTCAATGCCTTTGCCGGCCCTTTCGCGGGACAAGCCCGCTCCCACAAGAGCTTGCCGTATTTGTAGGAGCGGGCTTGCCCCGCGAAGAGGCCGGCACAGGCTGAGGAAATTCCCGCAACAACCGCTAAATCCTCCCCGCACTCAAGCGTTTTCCAAGCGATAACTGCCCATTCGCTTGCTTGCGAGGATTCACCCATGTCCACCGCTACCAGCCTTGCCCAGGTCCCGCCGGCCAGCGCGCCGCAACCTTTGTACGAATTCAGTGACTCGCCCCTGCTGCTGCGCCAGCAGCAACAGGAATCCAACGCCCGCAGCTACCCCCGGCGTATCCCGCTGGCGCTCAAGCGCGCCCGTGGCATCCACGTCGAGGATGTCGAAGGCCGCCAGTTCATCGACTGCCTGGCCGGCGCCGGCACCCTGGCCCTGGGCCACAACCACCCGGTGGTGATCGAGGCCATCCAGCGCGTGCTAGCTGACGAACTGCCGCTGCATACCCTGGACCTGACCACGCCGGTCAAGGACCGTTTCGTCCAGGACCTGTTCGGCATCCTGCCCGAAGCCTTGCGCCGCGATGCCAAGGTGCAGTTCTGCGGGCCGACCGGCACCGACGCGGTGGAAGCGGCGCTCAAGCTGGTGCGCGGTGCCACCGGGCGCAGCACCGTGCTGGCCTTCCAGGGCGCCTATCACGGCATGAGCCAAGGCGCGCTGAGCCTGATGGGCAGCCATGGTCCCAAGCAGCCACTGGGCGCGCTGCTGAGCAATGGCGTGCAGTTCATGCCGTACCCCTACGACTACCGTTGCCCGTTCGGCCTGGGCGGTGAAGCCGGGGTCAAGGCCAACCTGCATTACCTGGAAAACCTGTTGCTCGACCCGGAAAGCGGCGTGCCGCTGCCAGCGGCGGTGATCCTTGAAGTGGTGCAAGGTGAGGGCGGGGTGATCCCTGCCGACATCGAGTGGCTCAAGGGTGTGCGACGCATCACCGAACAGGCTGGCGTGGCGTTGATCGTCGACGAGATCCAGAGCGGCTTCGCCCGGACCGGGCGGATGTTCGCCTTCGAGCATGCCGGCATCGTGCCGGATGTGGTCACGCTGTCCAAGGCCATTGGTGGCAGCCTTCCGCTGGCGGTTGTGGTTTATCGCGACTGGCTGGATACCTGGAAGCCAGGCGCCCATGCCGGCACCTTCCGCGGCAATCAGATGGCCATGGCCGCCGGTTCGGCGGTGATCAATTACCTGGTGGAGCACCGCCTGGCCGAACATGCCGAGGCCATGGGCCTGCGTTTGCGTGAGCATCTGCAGCGGCTGCAACGGGATTATCCGCAACTGGGTGATATCCGTGGCCGTGGCCTGATGCTTGGGGTGGAGCTGGTCGATCCGCAAGGTCAGCCGGATACGCTTGGCCACTCGCCTGCCAATCGGGTACTGGCACCGAAGGTCCAGCGCGAATGCCTCAAGCGTGGGCTGATCCTCGAGCTGGGCGGGCGCCATGGCGCCGTGGTGCGCTTCCTGCCGCCGCTGATCATCAGTGCGCAACAGATTGACGAGGTAGCGCAGCGCTTTACCGAAGCAGTGGCCGCGGCGATTTGAGTCCGGGAGGGCCGCGCTGCGGCCCTCTCGTGCAGCCTGATCAATCGCTATTTTCACCCAGGCGCCAATACCCCATCGTCATCAGGCTGTCGCGCTTCAGCCCACGCTGTTTTGTCAGGTACCGGCGAATCTCCAGCACCGTCGCCGACTCCCCGGCCACCCAGGCATAGAACGCGCTTTCCAGCGGCAGGCTGGCCAGTTCGCGCACCGCATGCTGCATGGCCTGGCCATGCTCGCAGCGCAGCAGCTCGCGGGGCAGCCAGTGCAGGCGGGTATTGGCGCTGTGCCGCAGGGGCAGGCAATCAGCCTCCTGCGGGACTTCGATGAAGGCTTCCACGGCCAGTTCGGGCTGTTGCTCTGCCAGTGCTTCGAGAATGCCGGCGATGGCGGGCAGCGCTGTTTCGTCGCCGATCAGCAGCACGTGGCGTGTACCTTGTGGTGGCTTCCACTCATAGCCGCCGGGGTCGCCGGCATGGGCCTGGTTCGGCGCCACCATCACCAGCCGGTCGCCCTCCTGGGCATGGGTCGCCCAGGCCGAGGCCGGCCCATTGACGCCGTGCAGCACAAAGTCCACATCGACTTCCAGGGCATCCGGGCGCAAGGCACGGATGGTATAGGTGCGCATGGGTGGGCGCTGTTCGCGCGGCAGCGCGCTGTGCGCCGTCTTCCAGTGCACGTCGTGGGGCAGGGTTGGCAATGAGCCGTCAGCGGCGGGAAATAACAGTTTCACGCGCTGGTCGGGCGCCAGGGTGTGCATGAGCTCGACATCCGGGCCGGTGAACACCAGGCGGGCGAACGATGGGCTGAGGGCGATGCGCCGGGCGAGTACCAGGTCGAACGCGCGGTAGGGGCGGGCGCCTGGCGATTGGCCCTGGATCAGGCGACGCAGGCCTTGTTGCCAGGCCTGGAGCATGCTGGCGGAGCGGGTCATGGGGAAATCCTCTAGCAAGCGGCTTTCCCTATGAACGAGTTGCGCGTACGGCGAATTAACCGTTGTCCGCGTTCGCTACCTGCCAGCCACCCCCCAGCGCCTTGTACAGCGCCACGCTGCCCTGCAGGCGAGCCAGGCGCAACTGCGCCTGCTGGTCCTGGGCGAGATAGAGCGTGCGTTGGGTTTCGAGCACGCTCAGCAGGGTTTCGGCCCCGGCTGCGTAGCGCCGTTGGGCCAGGTCGAAGGCCAGGCGCGCCTGTTCGACCTCCTGGTCCTGCCACTGGCGCTGCTGCTCAATGCCGTGGATGGCATTGAGGGCCTTCTCGACATCGGCGAAGCCGGCCAGGATGCTGCTGCGATAGCTCTCCAGCAGCTCATCCTGCTCTGCTTGGGCCAACTGCTGCGCCGCTCGCAGCCGGCCATTGTTGAAGATTGGCGCGACCAGGCCGGCGGTCAGGGTGTAATAGGAACTGTCGAAGACCTCGGCGAGGGTGCTTGCGCCGGTGCCAATGTTGGCGCCCAAGGTCACTTTTGGCAGCAGGGCGGCCCTGGCCACCTGCACATTGGCGTGGGCGGCGGCCAGGCGTGCTTCGGCGGCGGCGATGTCTGGGCGGCGGGCGAGCAGTTCGCTGGGTACGCCGCTGCCAATGCGCGGCCAGTTCACGGTTGCCAGCGCTTCACCCGTGGTGGGCAGGGCCTGGACCGGGTCGCCCAGCAGAGTAGCAAGAGTAACGCGGTTGTCCTGCCACTGTTGTTCGAGCAGCGGCACTTGCCGCGCCTGGGCGGCCACCAGGCTGCGCTGCTGGGCCAGTTCCAGGCGTGTCGCGGAGCCGGCGCGCTGACGTGTTTCGACCAGCGCCAGGACATCACGGGCGTTACGCAGGTTGAGGCGGGCAATGCGCAGCTGTTCTTCCAGGGCCAGGCCCTGCAAGTAACTGCTGGCCACGCTGCTGACCAGCGTCAGTTCGACCGTCTGGCGCTCGAAGCGGCTGGCGTCGAGGCTGTGCAGGGCGCTCGAACGCGCAGCGCGCAGGCCTCCCCAGAAGTCGATCTCGTAGCTGGCGACGAGCTGCATGCCGAACGACGTACTGGTCCGCTCATACTTGCTGACATCGAGCTGGTCATAGCCCTCGCCATGCAGCAGGCGCTGGCGGCTGCCGTCGAGCTCGAACCTGAGCTCCGGCAGCAGCGGCGCGCCGGCGATCACCGCCTTGGCCTGGGCCTGGCGCACGCGCGCGGTGGCGGCGGCAAGGTCGTGGGCATTGGACCGGGCGCGTTCTACCAGGCGGTCCAGTTCGGCGCTGTCAAAGGCCTGCCACCACTGCGCCGATGGCAGGCTGGCAGAGGGCTGGAGGGTTTCGCCTTGCCAGGCGGTGGGTGCAGCGATGCCGCTGGATGGCGTGGGCGGCAGGCTGCAGGCGGCGAGGCCCAGGCACAGGGACAACAGGCTGATGCGGCTTGGCAGGGTCATGGGCTATTCGCTGGTGAGGGCTTTGACCGGGTCGAGTCGGGCGGCTTTGCGGGCCGGCATGAAGCCGAACACGATGCCGGTGAGAACGGCGCAGGAGAACGCACCGAGCATGGCGGGCAGGGTGAAGGCCACGGCAACCTTGCCCAGCATCAATGCGCCGCCGATCAGCAGGGCCAAGCCAATGCCGGCCATGCCGCCGACCATCGACAGCATCACCGCTTCGCTGAGGAACTGGCGCAGGATGTCGTGCTGGCGTGCGCCCGTGGCCATGCGGATACCGATTTCGCGGGTGCGCTCGCGCACCGTCATGAGCATGATGTTCATCACCCCGATGCCACCGACCAGCAGCGAGATCGCGGCAATCGCCCCGAGCATCAGCGACAGGCTGTTCTGGGTGCGTGCCTCGGCCTGGATCAACGCGGCCGAGTTGGTCAGTTCGAAATCGTGACGGCCCTGGTGGCGCTGGCGCAGAAGGCGGTCGACGGCGGCTTCGGTTTCATCGACCCGTGCCGCGTCGACGGCGGCGACAGTGATGTAATCGGGGTCGCGCTGGCCGAACAGGCGGATAGCCGCTGCCGAGTAGGGCACCACGATGCGCCCGTCGGCATCCTGGTCGCCGGAGCTCGCGCCTTTGCCGGCGAGAATGCCAATGACCTGGAAGGGCACGTTGCCGATCAGCAGGTACTGGCCAAGCGGATCGCGGTCAGGTGCGAGCATCTTTTCCCGGACTTTCTGGCCGATCACGGCCACTGCCGCGCCACTGGCTTCGTCGGCGTCGGTGAAGAACGCCCCTTCGACCGCCGGCCAGTTGAAGATCAGCGGGAACTGGTTGTTGTTACCGCCCACGTAGAAGCGCTGGCTGTTGTTGCCGTGGCGCACCATCACCTTTTCGCCCAGCACCGGCATGATCTGCCTGACCTGGGGCAGTTGGCCGATGGCGGCGACGTCATCGAGGGTAATGGTGCCGGCAGGTTCACCCAGTGTGGCGGGCTTGCTGTTGAGGTAGAGGATGTTCGAGCCGAAGGCGGCCATCTGCGCCATCACCTGGCGCTTGCTGCCTTCGCCGACGGCCAGCATGACCACCACCGAGGCGACCCCGATGACGATGCCGAGCAGGGTCAGGGCGGTGCGAAAGCGGTTTACCCACATGACCCGCCAGGCGGCTTGCAGGGCTTCGACCAGCTCACCCTTCCAGGCCCCGCGCAGGGTCGCGCCTCGGTCCAGGCGCTGGCGCAGGTCGTCGGCTTGCAAGGCTTGGCGCGGAGCGCTGGGTGCCTGGCCGGTCGCGCTGTCGCTGATCATCTGGCCGTCGCGGATTTCGATCACCCGCTGTGCCCGCGCCGCCACCTTGTGGTCGTGGGTGATCAGGATGATCACGTGGCCCTGGCTGGCCAGTTCGTCGAGCAGCGCCATGACTTCGGTGCCGCTGTGGCTGTCGAGCGCACCTGTGGGCTCGTCGGCAAGGATGATATGGCCGCCGTTCATCAGCGCCCGGGCGATCGACACCCGTTGCTGCTGGCCGCCCGAGAGCTGGTGCGGGCGGTTGGCGCTGCGGCTGGCCAGGCCCAGGCGGGCGAGCAGGGCGGCGGCGCGGGCATGCCGCTCGCTGGCGGGCGTGCCGGCATAGATGGCCGGCATCTCGACGTTTTCCTGGGCCGAGCCCGAAGGGATCAGGTGGTAGCCCTGGAACACGAAGCCGAACGCCTCGCGGCGCAGCCAGGCCAGTTCATCGCTACCCAGCTCGGCCACGTTTTTGCCGGCGAAGCGGTAGCTGCCCGACGTCGGGCGGTCGAGGCAGCCAAGTATGTTCATCAAGGTCGACTTGCCCGAGCCGGATGCACCGACGATGGCGACGAACTCCCCAGGGTGGATTCTCAGGCTGATGCCGCGCAGCACATCGACCTTGGGGCTGTCCTGGCCACCGTAGGATTTGCGGATATCGACCAGTTCGATCAGCGGCGCAGTCATTCAGCCTCCGCTGGCGCTGGGGGCGCCCATCAGCAGTTGCTCACCTTCGCTAAGACCTTCAAGTACCTGGATTCGCAGGCGGTCGCTGAGCCCAGTACGTACCTGGCGCTGCACCACCTTGCCGTGACTGTCGAGCACCCTTGCCATGTGCAAGTTGCCGTTGTCGTCCAGCGCGGCAAGCGGCACGGTCAGCACCTGGTTAGCCTGGCCGGCCACGAAAAACACCTGAGTGGTCATGTCGGCCATCAATGCGCCGTCCGGGTTGTCGACATCGAGCAGCACGGTGTATTGCACCACTTGGTTGGTAGCATTGACCGGGCTGCCACCACCCTGACTGGTCTGCTCCAGGGGTTTGGGTGGAATCGGCAGGATTTGCCGCACCTTGCTGTTCCAGCGGCGTTTGCCACCGGACAGCGTGGTGAAGTAGGCGGTCATGCCAGGTTTGACCTTGCCGATATCGGCTTCCGAGACCTGAGCCCAAACCGTCATGGGGGACAACTTGGCAATGCGCAGAATCAAGGGTGTCTGTTGCTGAGCATTCAAGGTCTGGCCTTCACGGGCGTCGACGGCCACCACGGTGCCGTCCATCGGCGCATAGATGCGCGTGTAGCCTAGCTCCGCCTCGTCGCTGCGCAGGCTGGCCTGGGCTTGGCGGATCTGGGCCTGGAACATGTCGATGCGCGCCTGGGTGACCTTGAGCTGGGCAGCAGCGGCCTGGACGTCCTCATCGCGGGTGGCGCCGGCGGTGGCAAGCTCGCGCTGGCGCTTGAGCTGCTGGCTGGCCAGCTCGAACTGCGCACGCTGCTCGGCGAGCTGGGCCTTGAGGTTGTCGATCGAGAAGCGCCCGGCATCCAGCCGTGCCTGCTGGGTGGAGGGGTCGATCTCGACCAGCAGTTGGCCCTTGCGCACCGGGTCGCCCGCTTCCACGTGCAACGTGCGGATCTGTCCCGAAGCCTGGGCACCAACATCCACGTAACGCCGGGGCTGCAAGGTGCCCAGGGCGGTCACGCTGCTTTCGATGTCTGCCCGCGTGACCGTGACGGTACCGAGCGGTTGCGCGCCGAAGGGCAGGGCTTGCCAGGCCAGCAGGCAGCCCAGGCTCAGCAGGCCCACGCCAGTGAGGATGAACTGGCGGCGGGGGGAGGTTAAACGGCTCATGCGGACTTCCAGCCTGGGTAGTGGTCACGCGCTGCCAATCGAGGTGCGCACCGAAGTCCCAGATAAACGAAGGCCGGCCAGGTGGATTTAGCCTGAACGAGGGGGCGGAGGGCGTGTTGCTGAGAATAGTTATAATTTGTACTATCACAGCCCGGTATCACTCAGTCCCGCACGTGGGTTGCAAGGACGATTTCAGGTGCTGTTGTGGAACATTACTATCGCGAACTGGTGAGCTTCCTTTGTACCCGCCTGGGCAACCGCCAGGCTGCGGAGGACGTTGCCCACGATGCCTATCTGCGTGTACTTGAGCGGACCGAAAGCGGGCAGATCGAGCATCCGCGGGCGTTTCTCTACCGTACGGCACTCAACCTGGTGATCGACCGGCACCGGCGCCATCAGGTGCGCCAGGCCGAATCACTGGATGCGCTGGAGGCCGATGGGCGCTTTCTCAGCGCCGAACTCCAGCAGGACATGCAACTCGACCAGCGCCTGGCCATGATGCAAAAGGCTTTGGATGAACTGAGCAAGGTGTGCCGCGACTGCTTTCTGTTGCGCAAGCTCGATGGCCTGTCACACCAGCAGATTGCAGAGCGCCTGGGTATCTCCCGCAGCCTGGTGGAAAAGCACATCGTCAATGCCATGAAGCACTGCCGTGTGCGCATGCGGCAGTGGGAGTCCTGAACGTAGGGTGAAGGGCAAGTGAAAATTCTGTGTAATGGCCACTTGATTTCTCCCGCTTTCCCGACAAATATCTAAATTGACCCCTCCAGGTACAGCCCTGGCGGTTGCCTGTTTCTGGCGCAGTTTGGTCAGGGAGCTGTCCCTTTTCACCTGACGGCCCAGGTCCGAAAATGACTAACAAGACCCTGCGCATCCTGATTGCCGACGAGCACCCGCAGCAGCGCCTGCAGCTGGAAAAACTGCTCAATGGCCTTGGCTATTACCGGATTGCCCCTGTCGAATCTTTTGAAGAGTTGCAGCGCCTGGTGCAGTGCGCCTTGCAACCGTTCAACCTGCTGCTGGGCAATATCGAGCTGGCCAGCCATGCGGGCGTCGACCTGGCACGGTTCTGCCGGGTCAGTTCGCAGATCCAGCATGCCCTGCTTTACCATTCGCAACACCTGAAAGTGCCTGTCGTGCCGCAGACCGAGCGCCAGGCCGTCAGCGTGAGCCTGCCACAGGTACCGGATAACGACGCGCTGCAATCCTTCATGGCGATCATCGACAGCCCTGTGCTGGTCGGCAAGATTGCCCTGCCTTCCGGGCTGGCGAGTGGCGCGGCCTATGCGCGCAAGCCCAGGAACTTCGGCCACACCGTCTTCAGCCGTTAGTGGCGTTGCTGGGGGCAAGGCGGCGGGCATTTGCTATCCTCTTGCCCTTTGCCGATCTGCGGACCCCTGCCATGACTGCCATCGATACCGCTCGCCCGCCCCGGTTCAGCCGCGGCGACCACCGGACCCTGGGCCTGGCGGCACTGGGCGGCGCGTTGGAAATCTACGATTTCATCATCTTCGTGTTCTTTGCCCTGACCCTCAGCCAGCTGTTCTTCCCGCCGGAAATGCCCGAGTGGCTGCGCCTGCTGCAGAGCTTCGGCATCTTCGTCACCGGTTACCTGGCGCGACCGCTGGGCGGCATCCTGATGGCGCATTTCGCCGACCACCTCGGGCGCAAACGGGTGTTCAGCCTGAGCATCCTGATGATGGCCTTGCCGTGCCTGCTGATCGGGGTGATGCCGACCTATGCCGACATCGGCTATGCGGCCCCGCTGATCCTGCTGGCGTTGCGCATCCTGCAAGGCGCCGCTGTAGGTGGCGAAGTGCCGAGCGCGTGGACCTTCGTCGCCGAGCATGCGCCAAACGGGCGTCGTGGCTATGCCCTGGGCTTCCTGCAGGCAGGGCTGACCTTCGGTTACCTGCTGGGTGCACTGACAGCGACCCTGCTGGCGCACCTGTTCACACCGCAGGAGATTCTCGATTACGCCTGGCGTTATCCGTTCCTGCTCGGTGGAGTGTTTGGCGTGATCGGTGTGTGGCTGCGCCGCTGGCTCAGCGAGACCCCGGTGTTCCTGGCCTTGCGCGAACGTCAGGAGCAACCGGTCAAGTTTCCGCTACGACGGGTGCTGGGCGAGCACCGCTCGGCGTTGATCCCGGCGGCACTGCTGACCTGCGTGCTGACTTCCGCAGTCGTGGTACTGGTGGTGATTACCCCGACGGTGATGCAGCAACGCTTCGGCATGACGGCGGGGCATACCTTCGCCCTGAGCAGCGTGGGCATCGTCTTCCTCAATATCGGCTGTGTGCTGGCCGGCTTGTTGGTCGACCGCCTGGGCGCCTGGCGCGCATTGATGATCTACAGCGTGCTGCTGCCGTTGGGCATCGCTGCGCTGTACGCCAGCCTGGTGGGGCAGTGGGGCATGACCTGGCTGGCCTATGCGCTGGCTGGGCTGGCCTGCGGTGTGGTGGGTGTGGTGCCGTCGGTGATGGTCGGGCTGTTCCCGGCCGAGATCCGTGTTTCGGGGATTTCCTTCACGTACAACGTGGCTTACGCGCTATGGGCCAGTACCACGCCGCTGGCGTTGATTGCACTGATGCCGTGGAGCCCGTGGGTGTGTGTCGGTTTCTGTCTGATCATGGGCACGGTCGGGCTGCTGACCGCCTTGTATTTCGGGCGTCGTGAGCCATTGGCGTTCGCAGCGGAGCCAATGCCGATCATGTGCGGTGACAAATGAGTCAGTAGTGGCGGCGGGGCGTTGAGGCAGACTTCCAGGCGGGGGTTATTGGAATAACCTATTAGCCAAATTTAACCTGGAAGGTTAATTTCTCATGGAAAAGAGAACGCCTCATTGCTCGCTGGAGCGGGTGAGAGCATTGGTCAGCGCTGGCCGCATCAGTCCGACGACTGCTTCGTTGCGGGGCGCGCAGGCCCTGGGAGTGGAGTATCCGGAGATGCTTGAGATTATCAACGGTCTGGAGCGCAGAGACTTCCACAAGAGCATGACCAGTTATGCCGACCACCGCATTTGGCAAGATGTCTACCGACCGCTTACAGCCAAGGGTTACTTGTACCTGAAACTGTCGGTAGTGGATGACGTGCTAATCGTGTCTTTCAAGGAGTTGTAACCATGAAATGCCCAATTTGCGGCGGTGCGGAGCTTGCACCGGATATTCTGGACATGCCCTATCGCTACAAAGGGGAGTCAACAGTGATTCCTGATGTTTCAGGCGACTACTGCTCTGCCTGTGGCGAGGCAGTACTGAGTCATGGCGAGGCTTTGCGTGTCAGTGAACTGATGTCTGCTTTTAATCGCCAGGTCAATGCTCAAGATGTTGACCCTGATTTCATTACTACCGTGCGCAAGAAATTTGATTTGGATCAGCGGGAGGCTGGTGAAATATTCGGTGGAGGAGTGAATGCTTTTTCACGATACGAAAACGGCAAGACCAGACCGCCAGTGGCGCTGATCAAATTGTTCAAGCTGCTCGACCGTCACCCGGAGTTGTTCGAAGAAATCAGGACAGCGTGAAAGCGGTGCACAATGCAAAGCCCCCGGCTCTCACGAACCGGGGGCTTTTTGTTGCTGCATGGGCAGTGGCCTTACATGTTCGGGTAGTTCGGCCCACCAGCGCCTTCAGGGGTGACCCAGGTGATGTTCTGCGCTGGGTCCTTGATGTCGCAGGTCTTGCAGTGCACGCAGTTCTGCGCGTTGATCTGGAAGCGCTTGCTGCCGTCTTCCTGGCTGACCACTTCGTACACGCCCGCCGGGCAGTAGCGCTGGGCCGGTTCGTCATACAGCGGCAGGTTGCTGGCGATCGGCACGTTCGGGTCGGTCAGCTTCAGGTGGCAGGGTTGTTCCTCTTCGTGGTTGGTGCTGGAGAGGAATACCGAGCTGAGCTTGTCGAAGCTGAGCTTGCCGTCCGGTTTCGGGTAGTCGATCTTCTTCGACTCGGCGGCCAGCTTGAGGCAGGCGTAGTCCGGCTTGGTGTCGTGCAGGGTGAACGGCAGCTTGCCATTGAACCAGTTCTGGTCGACATAGTTGAAGGCACCACCGAGCAGTGGGCCGAACTTGTGCAGTGCCGGGCCGAAGTTACGGCTGGCGAACAGTTCTTCGTACAGCCAGCTGGCCTTGAACGCGCTGACGTAGCCGTCGAGCAGGTCGCCACCCTCGCGACCGGCAGCCAGTGCGTCAGCCACCGCCTCGGCGGCGAGCATGCCGGATTTCATGGCGGTGTGGCTGCCCTTGATCTTCGAGAAGTTCAGGGTGCCGAGGTCGCAACCGATCAGCGCGCCGCCGTTGAAGACCATTTTCGGCAGCGAGTTCAGGCCGCCTTTGCAGATGGCGCGGGCACCATAGCTGATGCGCTTGCCGCCTTCGAGATACTGGCTCATCACCGGGTGGTGTTTCAGGCGCTGGAATTCATCGAACGGCGACAGGTAAGGGTTGGCGTAGGAGAGGTCGACGATCAGGCCGACCACTACCTGGTTGTTTTCCAGGTGATAGAGGAACGAACCGCCGGTGTTGTCCTTGCTGGTCACGTCCAGCGGCCAGCCAGCGGTGTGCACCACCAGGCCCTGCTCGTGCTTGGCCGGGTCGATTTCCCAGATTTCCTTCAGGCCGATGCCGTAGTGCTGGACGTCGGCTTCGCTGTCGAGGTTGAAGCGTTTGATCAGCTGCTTGCCGATATGACCGCGGCAGCCTTCGGCGAACAGGGTGTACTTGGCACGCAGTTCCATGCCCGGGGTGTACAGGCCGTCCTTCGGATTGCCTTCGCGGTCGACACCCAGGTCACCGGTGACGATGCCGCGGACCACGCCGTTTTCGTCGAACAGCGCTTCCTGGGCGGCGAAGCCCGGGTAGATTTCCACGCCCAGGTTTTCGGCCTGCTGGGCCAGCCAGCGGCACAGGTTGCCCAGGGAGATGATGTAGTTGCCGTGGTTGTGCATGGTCTTGGGCACGAACAGGTCCGGGACCTTGGTCGAGCTGTCGGCACTTTTCAGCACATAGATATCGTCGCGTTTCACTTCGGTGTTGAGCGGGGCGCCGAGCTCTTTCCAGTCCGGGAAAAGCTCGTTCAGGGCGCGGGGTTCGAACACCGCGCCAGAGAGAATATGAGCACCTACTTCGGAGCCTTTTTCCACCACGCAGACGCTGATCTCGCTACCGGCTTCGGCGGCCTTCTGCTTCAGGCGGCAGGCGGCGGACAAGCCCGCGGGGCCTGCGCCGACGATGACCACGTCGAATTCCATGTATTCGCGTTCCACAGGTTCTCTCCTACTCATCAAGGCTCGTGCTGTTGCTTTGTCTTATGGGTGCTTGCGTGCAGCGGCGCTTCACTGGCGCGAAACTGTAGCTACGCAATGGACGGACTACACCGTTTTGTCTTGGCGCGCATTATATCTACACCACTTGGCGGGTCCAATACAAACGTTTGTTTGAATTTGCCGGAGCCCAGTAAAATCACAGGGACGCGGCTGGAAGGTGACCGATTTGCCGTATTGACCGGATTGGGTGTTGCGGTCAAGATACGAGCGGTTTTACGTTCGCCGTAGGCTTGCAGCCGGGCGCAGGTACACCTCTAAAGACCAGGTGTGGAGCAGGGTTTTGCGGCCTTTGGCCGGTTTGTAGTGGAGTTTACACGCCACCACAGAAAATGACCCGTGGGTATTTGCCGCAACAGTCGCGACAAGACTGTTCGGTCACCATGAAGTTTGCCCCTCCCGGTACGTTTTCAGAGGTGCCCTTGTACCCACGCGCATCGCCGGGCTCTGCCCCAGGCGACTATCTATTCACCGGAGAGTAACGAGGAATCCATGAAGGTTCTTGTAGCTGTCAAACGAGTGGTCGACTACAACGTCAAGGTTCGCGTCAAGGCGGACAACTCCGGCGTCGACCTTGCTAACGTCAAGATGTCCATGAACCCCTTCTGCGAGATCGCCGTGGAAGAAGCCGTACGCCTGAAGGAAAAGGGTGTCGCGACCGAGATCGTTGTCGTCTCCGTCGGCCCGACCACCGCTCAGGAGCAGTTGCGTACTGCCCTGGCTCTGGGTGCCGACCGCGCCATCCTGGTCGAAGCCGCTGACGAGCTGAATTCCCTGGCCGTGGCCAAGGCGCTGAAAGCCGTTGTCGACAAGGAACAGCCACAGCTGGTGATCCTCGGCAAGCAGGCCATCGACAGTGACAACAACCAGACCGGCCAGATGCTGGCCGCGCTGACCGGCTTCGCCCAGGGTACCTTCGCCTCCAAGGTCGAAGTGGCTGGCGACAAGCTGAACGTCACCCGTGAAATCGACGGCGGCCTGCAGACCGTTGCGCTGAATCTGCCAGCCATCGTCACCACCGACCTGCGCCTGAACGAGCCACGCTACGCGTCGCTGCCGAACATCATGAAGGCCAAGAAGAAGCCGCTGGAAACCGTGACTCCAGATGCGCTGGGCGTTTCCCTCGCCTCCACCAACAAGACCCTGAAAGTCGAAGCTCCGGCTGCCCGCAGCGCTGGCATCAAGGTCAAATCGGTGGCCGAACTGGTCGAGAAGCTGAAGAACGAAGCGAAGGTAATCTAAATGACTATCCTGGTTGTCGCTGAACACGAAAACGGTGCCGTAGCCCCGGCCACCCTGAACACTGTCGCCGCTGCCGCCAAGATCGGTGGTGATGTGCACGTGCTGGTCGCTGGCCAGAACGTCGGTGGCGTTGCCGAAGCCGCTGCGAAGGTCGCTGGCGTGGCCAAGGTGCTGGTTGCCGATAACGCCGCCTACGCCCACGCCCTGCCAGAAAACGTCGCGCCGCTGATCGTTGCTCTTGTTGGACAAGGCGGGGCCGGCGGCTACAGCCACGTACTAGCCCCGGCCACCACCAACGGCAAGAACATCCTGCCACGCGTTGCCGCGCTGCTGGACGTTGACCAGATCTCCGAGATCATCTCGGTTGAATCGGCCGACACCTTCAAGCGCCCGATCTACGCCGGTAACGCCATTGCCACCGTGCAATCGAGCGCTTCGGTCAAGGTCATCACCGTGCGTACCACCGGCTTCGACGCCGTGGCTGCCGAAGGTGGTTCGGCTGCTGTAGAAGCTGTCGCTGCTGCGCACAACGCCGGCATCTCGGTCTTCGTTGGCGAAGAACTGGCCAAGTCCGACCGCCCAGAGCTGACCGCTGCCAAGATCGTCGTTTCCGGCGGCCGTGGCATGGGCAACGGTGACAACTTCAAGCACCTGTACAGCTTGGCCGACAAGCTTGGCGCTGCCGTTGGTGCCTCGCGCGCTGCGGTCGATGCCGGCTTCGTGCCGAACGACATGCAGGTCGGTCAGACCGGCAAGATCGTTGCGCCACAGCTGTACATCGCCGTCGGTATCTCCGGTGCGATCCAGCACCTGGCCGGCATGAAGGATTCCAAGGTGATCGTCGCGATCAACAAGGATGAAGAAGCGCCGATCTTCCAGGTGGCCGATTACGGCCTGGTCGCCGACCTGTTCGAAGCTGTTCCGGAGCTGGAAAAGCTGGTCTGATCCGCCTGCTTCACTTATAAAGAAGCCCGGCCCTCGCATTGAGGGCCGGGCTTTTTTGTTGCCGGGCAAGGAGTGAAGGATGGTGTTGCGCGAAGCGGGCAGGGTGCTGGCATGCATGGTGGCGCTGCTGTCGCCGGTGGTGATGGCGGCAGGCAAGTGCGAGCGACTGGTGGCAACCGGCAGCCCGGACGCACCGCCGTATGCCTGGCAAGACCCGAGCGACCCGAAGCACCTGATCGGTGCCAATGTCGACCTGCTGCGCCAGGTGCTTGGCGAGCTGGGGGTGAAAGTCGAGGTGCTCAGTGCCGGTCGGCGCGATCAGGCGCTGGAAGAGGTGCGCAGTGGGCGCATGGACCTGCTGCTCGATACCCCCATGCAAGTGGAGCAGCTGACGGCGCTGGACTACATCCACCCACCCTTGCAGCTCAATGAATACCTGGTCTGGACGCGTCACGACGCTACGCTGGAGTTCGAAGGCCCGGCCGACCTGGCCAAGTACCAGGGCAGCCTGTCCGAGCGTGCCCGCCTGACCCCGGCGTTCACTGCCTTCGCCAAGGCCCAGTTGAAGCTGGTGCCGGCGCAGAACCTCACCCAGGCCTTCCAGAAACTGGTGCTGGGCCAGGTCGATTATGTATTGGCCGGGCGCTACTCGGGCATGGCCATGACCCAAAGCCTGGGCATGAGCAACAACCTCATCGCGCGCGGCTTGCCAGTGGACCGCCCTGGCCTGTACCTGGCCTTGTCGCACAATTCGGCCTGCAATGACGCGTGGTTGCGTGGGCAATTGGCGAAAAAGCTGACAGAATTGCCGATCTCCGGTGCGTCCGAAGCCGTGCTGCAACGTAATGTCGAGCGTTGGAAAGCGCAGATGCAAGTGCAGGCGGACGCCCCAAAACATTAGGAAGAGTGCGTGAGAACCCAATCCCTTATCCTGGTCGTGGCCATGCTCGGCCTGGCCGGCTGCGCCAAAGACCCGGCGCCCAATGAGCAGATGCGAATTTCCGAGCAGGCGCTGGAGCAGGCCAAGGCAGTCGGAGCCACCGACCAGGTCGAGGCGCTGAAGCTGGCCGAAGACAAGTTCGCCCGGGCCAAGACCAACATGCTGACCGAGGACTACCGTGACGCACGCCTGCGTGCCGAGCAGGCCGAGCTGGATGCCCGCCTGGCCGAGGCGCAGGTGCTGAACCAGAAGAGCGAAGAGCAGCTTCAGCTGCTGCAAACGCGGGTCAAGCGCCTGCGCAAGCAACTGGAGGTGCAGCCATGATGCGCCTGAATGCGAAAACCGCGCTGGCACTGCTGGTGCTGACGGCCGGCTTGCAGGGTTGCGCCAGCCAGCGCAGTTCGGCGGCGCTGGATGACGCGACCGCGGCCTTCCAGAAGGTCAAGGACGATGCCGACGTGCTGCGCAGTGCCCCGCGTGACGTGATCCGTGCCGGTGAGTCGCTGTCCCGCGCCGAGCGCCTTTCCGGCTACATCGGCACGGGCAGCGACGTGCGCCATTATGCCTACCTGAGCCAGCGCTACAGCGAGATTGCCGGCGAGCATGCCAAGCTGGCGCTGAGCGAGGAGCGTCGGGCCAAGCTCGACCTCGAGCGTCAGCGCCTGCAGTTGGCCTTGCGTGAGGCCAAGCTGGCCAGTGTGCAGCAGCAGGGCAAATGGGTGGAGAACCAGATTGCCGCGTTGGCCTCGGAGCAGGCTGACCGAGGCCTGGTGATGACCCTGAGTGACGTGCTGTTCGACACCGGCAGTGCCGACCTGAAGAGCTCGGCCAGCCGCACCGTGCTCAAGCTGGTGCAGTTCCTCCAGCTCAATCCGCGTCGCGTGGTACGGATCGAGGGCTATACCGACAGCACGGGCACGCCAGAAGACAACCTCAAGCTGTCGCGCGATCGTGCCCAGTCGGTGGCAGACATGCTGGTCGACCTGGGGATCGACGAGAAGCGCCTGCAGGTCGAAGGCTATGGCGACCAGTACCCGATCGAGGCCAATGCTTCGGAGCGTGGCAGGGCGCAGAATCGCCGGGTGGAAATCGTCTTCTCTGACGACAAAGGGCGACTCGCGCCAGCGCGCTGATCACCTTGAAAAAGGGCCGCTTTGCGGCCCATCGCCGGCATGGCACGGATTAGTCGTTTTGACAGGTGTCACGCTACGGTATTGTTGACTACCTAGCCATCTGTCCCAGTACACTTTGCAACTGTTACGGTATGCTCTACCGTCAGTGAGTCGTACAAGAATAACGAGCCGCCTGCGCGTCGAGATACCGCCATGACCAACCTGCTGCTGTACCAGCGTATCGCCCAGCAACTGGCCGATGACATCCGTCGCGGTGTCTACCAGCCGGGTGAGCGCGTACCGTCCGTGCGCAAGATGAGCGCCCAGCTCAACGTCAGCCATGCCACGGTGTTGCAGGCCTACGCCAATCTCGAGGATCAGGGGCTGATCCGTGCCCGGCCGCAGTCGGGCTACTACGTGCATCAAACGCCCGCTCTGACCGCGCAGACGCCGGATATCGCCCGGGTCGAGCGCCCTGGTCTGGTCACGCGTGCCAGCATCATCCAGCAGGTGTTGACCGAGGCGCGCCGCGATGGCGTGTTCCCATTCGGCGCCGCGGTGCCGCACGTCGATTACCTGCCGGTGCGCGCTTTGCACCAGCAGATCGCCAAGGTCACCCGCTTCCACAGCCCGCGTGCCTTCAGCTACATGTTCAGCCCCGGCTTCGAGCCACTGCGCCGGCAGATCGCGATCCGCATGCGCGATGCGGGTGTGCTGGTCGACCCGCGTGAGGTGATCGTCACCCATGGTTGTGTCGATGCCTTGCAGATGTCGCTGCGGGTGCTGACCCGGCCGGGTGACCTGATCGCGGCCGAGTCGCCGACCTATTACGGGCTCTTGCAGTTGGCGGACCTGCTGGGGTTGAAGGTGATCGAGATCCCCAGTGACCCGTCCACCGGCATCAGCCTAGAAGCTTTGCAGTTGGCCGCCAATCAGTGGTCGATCAAGGCCTTGGTGTTGACCACGCGCCTGAGCAATCCATTGGGCGGTACTGTGCCAGAGGAACGGCAGAAGCAGTTGCTGCGCCTGGCATCGGACTTCGATATCCAGATCGTCGAAGACGACATCTATGGCGAACTGATGTTCGAGCAGGGCAAGACCAAAGCGCTCAAGGCCTTCGACCGGCTGGACCGGGTCATCTACTGCTCGAGCTTTTCCAAGACCCTTTCGCCGGGGGTGCGGGTCGGCTGGATGGTGGCGGGGCGTTATCAGGATGAAATCCAGCGTCTGCAGACGTTCACTACCCACTCGGCGTGCAGTGTGACGCAAATGGGCGTGGCAGCGTACCTGGAGAACGGCGGCTACGACCGGCATCTGCGCTATATCCGCCAGGAATATCGCAAGAACCTCAGTGCCTACCAGTTGGCGGTTCAGCAGCATTTCCCGGAAGGTACCCAGATGACCCGGCCAACCGGCGGTTTCATTCTCTGGGTCAGTCTGCCGGGGCGGGTGAACACGCAGGAACTGCATGTGCGTGCACTGGAGCAGGGCATCAGTATCGCGCCCGGGCTTATCTTCAGTAACACCGAGCAGTTCAACCACTGCATACGGCTCAACTGCGGCATTCCATGGAACAAGGAGGCCGAGCGGGCGGTCATCACGCTCGGGCTTTTGGCCCAGCAACTATGCAGAGAATCACAGCCCTCACTTTTGTAGGCTTGCCAGCAGCGGGTGGAACAGAGAGCATACGCACTTTTACAATCCCGCCTGCCTGTCGATGTCCATGAATCTGTTGCGTAGTGTCGCCCTGATGATCTGTATTGCGCCGCTCTGCCTGCCTTTGGGTGTGGTCCAGGCTGCGCAGCCTGCTGCCCAGGCGCAAGCAAGGCATGACAAGGCGGCAAAGCCTGCAGCCAAAGCCAAGCCAGCGGCCAGCAAGGCCAAAGCCAAGCCCAGGAAGCCGGTCAGCAAGGTGGCCACGCAGACGTTGCCCAAAGCCAAGCTGGACCTGAGCCTGCCGACCGAAATGGTCAAGAATCTCGAGCCGGAAGTGGGTGATCCTTCAACCCGGCGCAAACCTTTGCTGCCTGCCATGTTCACGGAAAAACCGGAAACCAACGACAGCCCGTTTCAGCTCAACGGTCGTTTGATCAGCAACGAGATGCAGCTGCAGCTGCGTAACGAAAGCCGGCATGACGTGGAAGGCGCGGCGATCGATTTCCAGTTCCGCAACTGAGCTGGCTCAACTGACTGCCGGGTCACGGCCGTTTTCATCGGGTTGGCAATTTAAAACGCATGTTTGAGCGGTTACTATCCAGGGACGATCGTCCCGTTTTGTTCCAGGGAGTCCTGATTTAGCCATGAAGTGTCGTGAGGGTTGTGGTGCCTGCTGCATCGCCCCGTCCATCAGCTCGGCGATGCCGCGCATGCCCCAGGGCAAGCCGGCGGGCGAGCGCTGCCTGCACCTGACAGCGGAAAACCTCTGCGACCTGTTCGGCAAGCCCGAGCGGCCGGCGGTGTGTGGCGGTTTCAAGGCGGATATCGAGGTGTGTGGCAATGACCGCGACGAGGCAATCAGGATTCTTGGCTGGTGGGAGCAGATAACGGCGGCGTGAGAGGCTGGATCTTCGACAACAAGGATAAACATGATGAGATCGTTCAAGCGTATTGCACTGCTGTGTGGCATGGGTGTCCTGCTGGCGCCGGCTGCCTGGGCCGAGAACTGGCAGGTGGCCAAGGACGAGGAGGGGATCAAGGTCTCGCTCAGTGAAGTGCCGGGTTCCAAGTACAAGGCCTACCAGGGCGTGACCCTGATCAAGGCGCCACTGGCCAAGGTCCAGGCGCTGCAGGAAGACGTGGCCGGGGCTTGCAAGTGGATTCACGAGTGCAAGTCGCAGAAGTTGCTCAAGCACGAAGGCGACCAGAGCTGGACCTACACCCAGTTCAATACGCCGTGGCCGGTGACGCCGCGTGATTCCGTGTTGCATGTCACTACCATCAAGGGGGCTGACGGTAGCCTGACCCGCAATCTGGTCGAAGAGCCGACCTACATCCCGGAAGAAAAAGGCTTTGTCCGGGTGGCGAAGGTGCAGGGCTTCTGGAAGCTGGTGCCCAAGGGCGACAGCACTGAAGTGACTTACCAGGTGCACACCGAACCGGGCGGTAGTGTGCCATCGATGATCGCCAACAAGTTCGTGGTCGATTCGCCGTTCAATACCCTCAAAGGGTTGCGTGAACTGGCCGAGAAGAACTGAGTTCTGCTCGGCAATAAAAAAGGCTGCCCGAGGGCAGCCTTTTTGCGTTCGGCGGGTAAGGCTTACTTGCGGTCCTTCAGCTCGACGATGTCGCGCTGCAGTTCGCCGGTGTACAGCTGGCGAGGGCGGCCGATCTTGTACGGGCTGGAGAGCATTTCTTTCCAGTGCGAGATCCAGCCGACAGTACGTGCCAGGGCGAAGATCACGGTGAACATGCTGGTCGGAATGCCGATCGCCTTCAGGATGATGCCCGAGTAGAAGTCGACGTTCGGGTACAGCGAGCGCTCGATGAAGTACGGATCGGTCAGGGCGATCTCTTCCAGGCGCATGGCCAATTCCAGCTGTGGATCGTTCTTGATGCCCAGCTCGCCCAGGACTTCGTCGCAGGTCTTCTTCATCACGGTGGCGCGCGGGTCGCGGTTCTTGTAAACGCGGTGACCGAAGCCCATGAGTTTGAACGGATCGTTCTTGTCCTTGGCCTTGGCGATGTACTTGTCGATGTTCGAGACATCGCCAATTTCATCGAGCATGGTCAGGACTGCTTCGTTCGCACCGCCGTGGGCCGGGCCCCACAGTGCGGCGATACCGGCAGCGATACAGGCGAACGGGTTGGCACCCGAGGAGCCCGCCAGGCGCACGGTGGAGGTGGAAGCGTTCTGCTCGTGGTCGGCGTGGAGGATGAAGATCCGGTCCATTGCCTTGGCCAGCACCGGGCTGATCGGTTTGATCTCGCACGGGGTGTTGAACATCATGTGCAGGAAGTTTTCCGCGTACGACAGGTCGTTGCGCGGGTACATCATCGGCTGGCCCATGGAGTACTTGTAAACCATCGCGGCCAGGGTCGGCATCTTGGCGACCAGGCGCACCGCGGAGATTTCGCGGTGTTGCGGGTTATTGATGTCCAGGGAGTCGTGGTAGAACGCCGACAGGGCGCCGACCACGCCGCACATCACCGCCATCGGGTGAGCGTCGCGGCGGAAACCGTTGAAGAAGGACTTCAGCTGCTCGTGAACCATGGTGTGGTTCTTGACGGTGCTGACGAACTGGGCCTTCTGCTCGGCATTCGGCAGTTCGCCGTTGAGCAGCAGGTAGCAGGTTTCCAGGTAGTCCGATTTCTCGGCGAGTTGTTCGATCGGGTAGCCGCGGTGCAGCAGCACGCCCTTGTCGCCGTCGATGTAGGTGATCTTCGACTCGCACGAGGCGGTCGCCATGAAACCAGGGTCGAAGGTGAAGTGACCAGTGGCCCCCAACCCGCGGACGTCGATTACATCAGGACCAACGGTGCCGGTTAAAATGGGCAGCTCGACGGGGGCAGCGCCCTCGATGACCAACTGCGCTTTTTTGTCAGCCATGTGGCCTCCTATTAATGCTTGAAATCATCAGACAGCCCCCCACGCAGGGCCCGCACCACTATAGAGAAGTAAATTCGAATGTCAATTTGCCTAAAGGCTGCTTGAAAGCGCCTCTGAGGCCTGATTTTTCTAGAATTTCTCGCCCATTTACGCCTTTTGCTCGCTAAAGGCAATCCGCTATTTGGGCTACCCCGTCACGTTGTCATAAGCAGCCTAACTGTCTATACTCGGCACCCGACTCCCAGGGGCTTGCAAGCCCGAACTGCTGGGGGTCGCCGTTCCCTGGGTGGTGGGTACCTGACCAGTACACTTACCAACAACTTTGCCCTGATTCGCTAGGGGCTCTTCAGTGTGAAAAAAGCCGTGAAAAGCCAACGACCTGTAAACCTAGACCTAAGGACCATCAAGCTTCCTGTCACTGCGTACACGTCCATTCTGCACCGTATCTCCGGCGTCATCCTGTTCCTCGGCCTTGCCATCATGCTTTATGCACTGGGCAAGTCGCTGGGTTCCGAGGAAGGCTTCGGTGAGGTGAAGGCGTGTCTGACCAGCCCGCTGGCCAAGTTCGTGACCTGGGGCCTGCTGTCCGCCCTGCTTTATCACCTCGTGGCAGGTGTACGCCACCTGATCATGGACATGGGCATCGGTGAGACGCTGGAAGGCGGCAAGCTGGGCTCGAAAATCGTGATCGTCATCTCCGTGGTGCTGATCGTTCTGGTGGGAGTTTGGGTATGGTAACCAATGTCACGAACCTGTCGCGTTCGGGCCTCTATGACTGGATGGCGCAGCGCGTATCGGCGGTCGTTCTCGCGGCTTACTTCATCTTCCTGATCGGCTACGTGGTCTGCCACCCAGGCATCGACTACACCCAGTGGCATGGTCTGTTCTCCAACAACGCGATGCGGATCTTCAGTCTGCTGGCCCTCGTTGCCCTGGGCGCTCACGCCTGGGTCGGCATGTGGACCATCGCCACCGACTACCTGACGCCAATGTCGTTCGGCAAGTCGGCGACTGCGATTCGTTTCCTGTTCCAGGCGGTATGCGGCGTTGCGATGTTCGCTTACTTCGTCTGGGGTGTGCAGATTCTCTGGGGTATCTGATCCATGGCTAGCATTCCAACCATTTCCTTCGACGCCATCATCATCGGTGGCGGCGGCGCCGGCATGCGCGCAGCGCTGCAGCTGGCCCAGGGCGGTCACAAGACTGCCGTAGTCACCAAGGTCTTCCCGACCCGCTCGCACACTGTATCCGCCCAGGGCGGCATCACCTGCGCCATCGCTTCGGCCGACCCGAACGACGACTGGCGCTGGCACATGTACGATACCGTCAAGGGTTCCGACTACATCGGTGACCAGGACGCTATCGAATACATGTGTCAGGAAGGCCCGGCTGCGGTCTTCGAACTGGACCACATGGGTCTGCCGTTCTCGCGTACCGAAACCGGCCGTATCTACCAGCGCCCGTTCGGTGGCCAGTCCAAGGACTTCGGTAAAGGTGGCCAGGCCGCCCGTACCTGTGCCGCTTCCGACCGTACCGGTCACGCGCTGCTGCACACCCTGTACCAGGGCAACCTGAAAGCCGGTACCACCTTTCTCAACGAGTACTACGCCGTTGACCTGGTGAAGAACCAGGAAGGCGCCTTCGTCGGTGTGATCGCGATCTGCATCGAAACCGGCGAAACCATGTACATCAAGTCCAAGGCCACCGTTCTGGCCACTGGCGGTGCGGGCCGTATCTACGCTTCCACCACCAACGCCCTGATCAACACCGGTGACGGTATCGGCATGGCCCTGCGTGCAGGCGTACCGGTGCAGGACATCGAGATGTGGCAGTTCCACCCGACCGGCATCGCCGGCGCCGGTGTACTGGTCACCGAAGGTTGCCGCGGTGAGGGTGGCTACCTGATCAACGCCCACGGCGAGCGCTTCATGGAGCGTTACGCGCCGAACGCGAAAGACCTGGCCGGCCGCGACGTGGTTGCCCGTTCCATGGTCAAGGAAATCATCGCCGGCAACGGCGTGGGCCCGAACAAGGACCACGTACTGCTGAAGCTGGACCACCTGGGCGAGGAAGTGCTGCACAGCCGCCTGCCAGGTATCTGCGAACTGTCCAAGACCTTCGCTCACGTCGACCCGGTCGTCGCACCGGTGCCGGTCGTTCCGACCTGCCACTACATGATGGGTGGCGTTGCCACCAACATCCATGGCCAGGCCATCACCATGGACGAAGAAGGCAAGGATCACATCATTCCTGGCCTGTTCGCCGTAGGTGAAGTGGCGTGCGTATCGGTACACGGCGCCAACCGCCTGGGCGGCAACTCGCTGCTCGACCTGGTGGTGTTCGGCCGTGCTGCCGGCCTGCACCTGGAGAAGGCGCTGAGCGACGGCATCGAGCATCTCGACGCCAGCGATACCGACATCGATGTTGCCCTGAGCCGCCTGAGCAAGCTCAACGAGCGCACTTCCGGTGAAGACGTTGCCAGCCTGAAGCGCGAGCTGCAGAGCTGCATGCAGAACTACTTCGGTGTATTCCGTACTGGCGAATACATGCAGAAGGGTATCGAGCAGCTGGCCGGCCTGCGCGAGCGCATCGCCAACGTCAAGATCAACGACAAGTCCCAGGCCTTCAACACCGCGCGTATCGAAGCGCTGGAGCTGCAGAACCTGCTGGAAGTTGCCGAAGCTACCGCCATTGCGGCCGAAGCCCGTAAAGAGTCCCGCGGCGCTCACGCCCGTGAAGACTTCGAAGACCGTGACGACGAAAACTGGCTGTGCCACACCCTGTACTACCCGGGTGAGAAGCGCGTCGCCAAGCGTGGCGTCAACTTTGCGCCGAAGACTGTTCCAGCCTTCGAACCAAAAGTCCGGACTTACTAAGGGTGGCTGCTATGTTGAAAGTCGAAGTTTATCGTTACAACCCGGACACCGACTCGGCGCCCAAAATGGAGTCGTTCGACGTCGATACCGGCGGCAAGGACCTGATGGTGCTGGACGTGCTGGCGCTGATCAAGGAGAAGGACGAGGGCTTTTCGTACCGTCGCTCCTGCCGTGAAGGCGTTTGCGGTTCCGATGGCATGAACATGAACGGCAAGAACGGCCTGGCCTGCATCACCCCGCTGTCGGGCGTGGTCAAGGGCAACAAGCTGGTTCTGCGTCCGCTGCCAGGCCTGCCGGTCATTCGTGACCTGGTGGTCGACATGAGCATCTTCTACAAGCAGTACGAGAAGGTGAAGCCGTTCCTGCAGAACGACACCCCGGCTCCGGCCATCGAGCGTCTGCAGTCGCCGGAAGATCGCGACAAGCTGGACGGTCTGTACGAGTGCATCCTGTGCGCTTGCTGCTCGACCTCCTGCCCGTCGTTCTGGTGGAACCCGGACAAGTTCCTGGGCCCAGCCGCCCTGCTGCAGGCCTATCGCTTCCTGGCCGACAGCCGTGACACCAAGACCCAGGAGCGCCTGGCGTCCCTGGATGACCCGTTCAGCGTATTCCGCTGCCGCGGGATCATGAACTGCGTCAACGTTTGCCCGAAGGGTCTGAACCCTACCAAGGCAATCGGTCACGTACGTAACATGCTGCTGCAAAGCGGCACCTGATACAAAGCGTTGTAACTGCAGTAAGCCGAGGTGCGGGTGGTGAGCCCGCACTGAGGTAAAACCTGAGCAAGGGCCCACAAAGCCCGCGCTCGATACCTATGAAGATATGAGACCAGCAGGGGCTTTCCGGGCTGGTACCCGGAAAATCAGCAGGATCCAAGTGGCGTGGCTCAGTCGCTTTATTCGGACTTTTCCAGGTTTGCTGTGGCTCTCGCCGATCAGTCCCCTAACCGAGGGTGACCAAGCATGCAAGAAAGCGTGATGCAGCGCATGTGGGATAGCGCCCACCTTTCAGGTGGTAACGCTGCATATGTGGAAGAGCTCTACGAGCTCTACCTGCACGACCCTAACGCTGTGCCAGAAGAGTGGCGCACTTACTTCCAGAAGTTGCCAGCCGACGGCAGCACCGCTACCGATGTATCGCACTCGACGATCCGCGACCATTTCGTACTGCTGGCAAAGAACCAGCGCCGCGCCCAACCGGTTTCCGCCGGGAGCGTGAGCACAGAACACGAGAAGAAGCAGGTTGAAGTTCTGCGACTGATCCAGGCCTATCGTATGCGCGGCCATCAGGCTGCCAAGCTCGACCCGTTGGGGTTGTGGCAGCGACCTGCGCCTGTAGACCTGTCGATCAATCACTACGGCTTGACCAATGCCGATCTTGATACGACCTTCCGTGCCGGCGACCTGTTCATCGGCAAAGAGGAGGGGAGCCTACGCGAGATCTTCGAGGCACTCCAGAAGACATATTGTCGCACCATTGGCGCCGAGTTCACCCACATCGTCGATTCCGAGCAGCGCAGCTGGTTCCAGCAGCGCCTGGAAAGCGTGCGCGGCCGTCCGGAATTCTCGGTCGACGTGCAGACGCACCTGCTCGAGCGCGTGACCGCCGGTGAAGGCCTCGAGAAGTACCTGGGCACCAAGTACCCGGGCACCAAGCGTTTCGGTCTCGAGGGCGGCGAAAGCCTGATCCCGATGCTGGACGAAATGATCCAGCGCTCCGGCTCCTACGGCACCAAGGAAGTCGTGATCGGCATGGCCCACCGTGGCCGTCTGAACGTGCTGGTCAACACCTTCGGCAAGAACCCGCGCGAGCTGTTCGACGAGTTCGAAGGCAAGAAGATGAACGAGCTGGGCTCCGGTGACGTGAAGTATCACCAGGGCTTCTCTTCGAACGTGATGACCCCGGGCGGCGAAGTTCACCTGGCCATGGCGTTCAACCCGTCCCACCTGGAAATCGTCTCGCCAGTGGTGGAAGGTTCGGTGCGCGCCCGTCAGGACCGTCGCAACGACACCGTGGGTGACAAGGTTCTGCCGATCTCGATCCACGGCGACGCTGCATTCGCCGGCCAGGGCGTGGTCATGGAAACCTTCCAGATGTCGCAGACCCGCGGTTTCAAGACCGGCGGTACCGTGCACATCGTGATCAACAACCAGGTTGGTTTCACCATCAGCAACCCGCTGGACGCACGCTCCACCGAGTACGCCACCGACGTCGCCAAGATGATTCAGGCGCCGATCCTGCACGTCAACGGTGACGATCCGGAAGCGGTGCTGTTCGTGACCCAGCTGGCCATCGATTACCGCATGCAGTTCAAGCGTGACGTGGTCATCGACCTGGTCTGCTACCGTCGCCGCGGCCACAACGAGGCCGACGAGCCGAACGGCACCCAGCCTTTGATGTACCAGCAGATCACCAAGCAGCGCACGACTCGTGAGTTGTACGCTGAGGCGCTGATCCAGGCCGGTCGCATCGATGCCGAGCGTGCTCAGGCCAAGATCGACGAATACCGCAACGCCCTGGACAACGGCCTGCACGTGGTGAAGAGCCTGGTCAAGGAGCCGAACCGCGAGCTGTTCGTCGACTGGCGTCCGTACCTGGGCCATGCCTGGACCGCGCGTCACGACACCCGCTTCGACCTCAAGACCCTGCAGGACCTCTCGGCCAAGCTGCTGGAACTGCCGGAAGGCTTCGTCGTCCAGCGCCAGGTCGCGAAGATCTACGAAGACCGCCAGAAGATGCAGGCCGGTGGCTTGCCGATCAACTGGGGTTATGCAGAGACCATGGCTTACGCCACCCTGCAGTTCGAAGGTCACCCGATCCGCATGACTGGCCAGGACATCGGCCGTGGCACCTTCTCGCACCGTCACGCGGTGCTGCACAACCAGAAGGACGCCAGCACCTACGTACCGCTGAAGAACCTGTTCCCGGGCCAGCCACGTTTCGACCTGTACGACTCCTTCCTGTCGGAAGAAGCAGTACTGGCCTTCGAATACGGCTACTCGACCACCACGCCGAACGCGCTGGTGATCTGGGAAGCCCAGTTCGGCGACTTCGCCAACGGTGCCCAGGTGGTGATCGACCAGTTCATCACCAGCGGCGAGCACAAGTGGGGCCGCCTGTGCGGTCTGACCATGCTGCTGCCACACGGTTATGAAGGGCAGGGCCCGGAGCACTCCTCCGCGCGTCTGGAGCGTTACCTGCAGCTGTGCGCCGAGCACAACATCCAGGTCTGCGTACCGACCACCCCGGCACAGATCTACCACCTGCTGCGTCGCCAGGTCATTCGCCCGCTGCGCAAGCCGCTGGTGGTCCTGACGCCGAAGTCGCTGCTGCGCCACAAGCTGGCCATCTCGACCCTGGAAGACCTGGCAGAAGGCTCGTTCCAGACCGTGATCCCGGAAATCGACAGCCTCGATCCGGCCAAGGTCGAACGCCTGGTCCTGTGCAGCGGCAAGGTCTACTACGACCTGCTGGAAAAACGCCGTGCCGAAGGCCGCGAAGACATCGCGATCCTGCGTCTGGAGCAGCTGTATCCGTTCCCTGAGGACGACCTGGTCGAAATCCTGGCGCAGTACACCAACCTCAAGCATGCGGTCTGGTGTCAGGAAGAGCCGATGAACCAGGGCGCCTGGTACAGCAGTCAGCACCACATGCGCCGTATCCTGGGCCGCCACAACAAGGCGCTGGTCCTGGAATACGCCGGCCGCGACGCTTCTGCCGCGCCAGCCTGTGGTTACGCATCGAAGCACGCCGAGCAGCAGGAAAAACTGCTGCAAGACGCCTTCACTGTTTAATGCCTTCGCGCACCTGAAACCGAATTTAAGGAAACACAGATAATGGCTATCGAGATCAAAGCCCCAACCTTCCCGGAATCGGTTGCCGATGGCACCGTTGCCACCTGGCACAAGCAGCCGGGCGATGCCGTCAAGCGTGACGAGCTGATCGTCGACATCGAGACCGACAAGGTCGTCCTGGAAGTGCTGGCCACCGCCGACGGCGTGCTGGGCGCCATCGTCAAGGGCGAGGGCGACACCGTCCTGTCCGACGAAGTGCTGGGTTCGATCGTTGAAGGTGGTGCTGCCGCCGCTGCTCCAGCTGCTGCCCCGGCCGCTGCTGCTCCGGCTGCCGCTGCTGCCGCCGACGCTGGCGAAGACGACCCGATCGCAGCTCCTGCCGCGCGCAAGCTGGCTGAAGAGAGCGGTATCGACCTGGCTACCGTTGCCGGCACTGGCAAAGGTGGTCGCATCACCAAGGAAGACGTCGTCGCCGCCGTCGCCAACAAGAAGTCGGCTCCGGCTCCGGCTGCCAAGCCTGCTGCTGCCGCTGCTGCCCCGGTTGTGGTTGCCGCTGGCGACCGCACCGAGAAGCGCGTGCCGATGACCCGCCTGCGCGCCAAGATCGCCGAGCGTCTGGTCGAAGCCCAGTCGAACATGGCCATGCTGACCACCTTCAACGAAGTCGACATGACCGAAGTCATGGCCCTGCGTTCGAAGTACAAGGACCTGTTCGAGAAGACCCACAACGGCGTACGCCTGGGCTTCATGTCGTTCTTCGTCAAGGCCGCCACCGAAGCCCTGAAGCGCTTCCCGGCGGTCAACGCCTCGATCGACGGCAACGACATCGTCTACCACGGCTTTGCCGACGTCGGCGTTGCCGTGTCGAGCGACCGTGGCCTGGTGGTGCCGGTACTGCGTAACGCCGAATCGATGAGCCTGGCTGAAATCGAAAACGGCATCGCCACCTTCGGCAAGAAGGCCCGTGACGGCAAGCTGGCCATCGAAGAAATGACCGGCGGCACCTTCACCATCACCAACGGCGGTACCTTCGGTTCGATGATGTCGACCCCGATCGTCAACCCGCCGCAGGCCGCGATTCTCGGCATGCACAACATCATCCAGCGTCCGATGGCCATCAACGGCCAAGTGGTTATCCGCCCGATGATGTACCTGGCACTGTCCTACGATCACCGCCTGATCGATGGCAAGGAAGCGGTAACCTTCCTGGTCACCATCAAGAACCTGCTGGAAGATCCGTCTCGCCTGCTGCTGGACATCTAACCCTCTGGCTGCGTACCGTGCCGGCCTTGGCTTCGCGAGAAGCCATGCCGCGCGGTCCGCGGCCTGTAGCTTGTAGCTGATAAGGAATCTTTTATGACCCAGAAATTCGACGTAGTGGTAATCGGTGCTGGTCCTGGCGGCTATGTTGCTGCCATCAAGGCCGCACAACTTGGTCTGAAGACTGCCTGTATCGAGAAGTACACCGACGCCGAGGGCAAACTGGCCCTGGGCGGCACCTGCCTGAACGTAGGTTGCATCCCGTCCAAGGCGCTGCTGGACAGCTCCTGGAAGTACAAGGAAGCCAAAGAGAGCTTCAACGTCCACGGTATCTCCACTGGTGAAGTGAAGATGGACGTCGCCGCGATGGTTGGCCGCAAGGCTGGCATCGTGAAGAACCTGACCGGTGGCGTTGCCACTTTGTTCAAGGCCAACGGCGTTACCTCTATCCAGGGCCACGGCAAGCTGCTGGCTGGCAAGAAGGTCGAAGTCACCAAGGCTGACGGCACCACCGAAGTCATCGAAGCCGAGAACGTTATCCTCGCTTCCGGCTCGCGTCCGATCGACATTCCGCCGGCTCCGGTCGACCAGAACGTCATCGTCGACTCCACCGGCGCCCTGGAATTCCAGGCCGTACCGAAGCGCCTGGGCGTGATCGGTGCTGGCGTGATCGGCCTGGAGCTGGGCTCGGTATGGGCTCGCCTGGGTGCTGAAGTCACCGTCCTGGAAGCCCTGGACACCTTCCTGATGGCTGCCGACACCGCCGTGTCGAAAGAAGCCCAGAAGACCCTGACCAAGCAAGGCCTGGACATCAAGCTGGGCGCTCGCGTCACTGGCTCGAAAGTCAATGGCAACGAAGTCGAAGTGACCTACACCAACGCCGAAGGCGAGCAGAAGATCACCTTCGACAAGCTGATCGTTGCGGTCGGCCGTCGTCCGGTGACCACCGATCTGCTGGCTGCCGACAGCGGCGTGACCATCGACGAGCGTGGCTACATCTTCGTCGATGACTACTGCGCTACCAGCGTTCCGGGCGTATACGCCATCGGTGACGTGGTGCGTGGCATGATGCTGGCGCACAAGGCCTCGGAAGAGGGCATCATGGTCGTCGAGCGCATCAAGGGCCACAAGGCTCAGATGAACTACGACCTGATCCCGTCGGTCATCTATACCCACCCGGAAATCGCGTGGGTCGGCAAGACCGAACAAGCCTTGAAGGCCGAGGGTGTTGAGGTTAACGTAGGCACCTTCCCGTTCGCGGCCAGCGGCCGTGCGATGGCAGCCAACGATACCGGTGGTTTCGTCAAGGTCATCGCCGACGCCAAGACCGACCGCGTCCTGGGTGTTCACGTGATTGGCCCATCGGCTGCCGAACTGGTACAGCAGGGCGCAATCGCAATGGAATTCGGCACCAGTGCCGAGGATCTGGGCATGATGGTCTTCAGCCATCCAACCCTGTCCGAAGCGTTGCATGAAGCAGCGCTGGCAGTGAATGGCGGCGCCATTCACGTGGCCAACCGTAAGAAGCGTTAATTATAAGAAACCACGGCGGGCTGCCCGTCGTGAGTCTTGCGTGCATGACTCACCGCGGAACGTCCGCCGGACCGGACTACACGGGAAAACCCGGGGTCAATGGTCACAGGTGGTGCGGCGCCAGTAATGGCGCAGCGCCGAAGCGCAGTACCTAACGAAGACGGTAAAAAGCATGAATCTTCACGAGTATCAGGGTAAGCAGCTGTTCGCTGAATACGGCCTGCCAGTTTCCAAGGGTTTCGCTGTCGATACCCCTGAGCAAGCTGCAGAAGCCTGCGACAAGATCGGCGGGAACGAGTGGGTAGTAAAAGCCCAGGTTCACGCGGGTGGTCGCGGTAAAGCGGGCGGCGTCAAGCTGGTTCGCAGCAAGGAAGACGCCAAGGCGTTCGCTGCACAGTGGTTGGGCAAGAATCTGGTTACCTACCAGACCGATGCCAACGGTCAACCCGTCTCCAAGATTCTGGTCGAATCCTGCACTGACATCGCCAAAGAGCTGTACCTGGGCGCTGTAGTAGATCGTTCGAGCCGCCGTATCGTGTTCATGGCTTCCACCGAAGGTGGCGTGGACATCGAGAAAGTCGCGCACGAAACGCCTGAGAAGATCCTCAAGGCTACCATCGACCCACTGGTTGGCGCTCAGCCGTTCCAGGGTCGTGAACTGGCGTTCCAGCTGGGTCTGGAAGGCAAGCAAGTTCAACAGTTCGCCAAGATCTTCGTTGGCCTGGCCAAGCTGTTCAAGGATCACGATCTGGCCCTGCTGGAAGTGAACCCGCTGGTGATCAAGGCCGACGGCGACCTGCACTGCCTCGATGCCAAGATCAACATCGACGCCAACGCCATGTACCGTCAGCCTAAGCTGAAGACCTTCCACGACCCGTCGCAGGACGACGCCCGTGAAGCCCACGCTGCCAAGTTCGAACTGAACTACGTTGCCCTCGAAGGCAACATCGGCTGCATGGTCAACGGTGCCGGCCTGGCCATGGGTACCATGGACATCGTCAACCTGCACGGCGGCAAGCCAGCCAACTTCCTCGACGTGGGCGGCGGCGCTACCAAAGAGCGCGTTACCGAAGCGTTCAAGATCATTCTGTCCGACAGCAATGTCGCGGCCGTTCTGGTCAACATCTTCGGCGGCATCGTTCGCTGCGACATGATTGCCGAAGGCATCATCGGTGCAGTGAAAGAAGTCGGCGTCAAGGTTCCGGTTGTCGTTCGCCTTGAAGGCAACAACGCTGAACTGGGCGCTAAAGTACTGGCAGAAAGCGGTTTGAACATCATTGCGGCCACCAGCCTGACCGACGCTGCTCAACAAGTTGTCAAAGCTGCGGAGGGCAAGTAATGAGCGTCCTGATCAATAAAGATACCAAAGTCATCTGCCAGGGCTTCACCGGCTCGCAGGGTACTTTCCACTCCGAACAAGCCATCGCCTACGGCACCAAGATGGTCGGCGGCGTTACTCCAGGCAAGGGTGGCACCACCCACCTGGGCCTGCCGGTGTTCAACACCGTCAAGGAAGCCGTGGAAGCTACCGGCGCTGACGCTTCGGTCATCTACGTTCCGGCTCCTTTCTGCAAGGACTCGATCCTGGAAGCGGCCTTCGGCGGCATCAAGCTGATCGTCTGCATCACCGAAGGCATTCCTACCCTGGACATGCTGGATGCCAAGGTGAAGTGCGACGAGCTGGGCGTTACCCTGATCGGCCCTAACTGCCCAGGCGTGATCACTCCGGGCGAGTGCAAGATCGGCATCATGCCAGGCCACATCCACCTGCCAGGCAAAGTCGGTATCGTTTCGCGTTCCGGCACCCTGACCTATGAAGCGGTCAAGCAGACCACCGACGCCGGCTTCGGTCAGTCGACCTGCGTTGGCATCGGCGGCGACCCGATCCCAGGCTCCAACTTCATCGACATCCTGAAGCTGTTCCAGGAAGACCCGAAGACCGAAGCGATCGTCATGATCGGTGAGATCGGCGGTTCGGCTGAAGAAGAAGCGGCGGCCTACATCAAGGCCAACGTCACCAAGCCAGTCGTTTCCTACATCGCCGGTGTTACTGCACCTGCGGGCAAGCGCATGGGCCACGCTGGCGCCATCATCTCCGGCGGCAAGGGCACTGCGGACGAGAAGTTCGCCGCGCTGCAGGACGCCGGTGTGAAGACCGTGCGTTCCCTGGCTGACATCGGCAAGGCCCTGGCCGAGCTGACCGGCTGGGAAGCCAAGAAGTAATACCTGCTACACCCCCCACGCGCACAAAGGCCACCTTCGGGTGGCCTTTGTCGATTCTGCGGTTCGGACAGTAGTTAGGTTTTTCGATGGGTTTGATAGGAATTTTCGCGCAGACGAAAGTTTCAATACGGTGATAATTCCTACTGTCCCCGGTCACACAGACGACAAACATGTACGCACATCGGACAAGCAGCACTGTATCAGTGCGTTTGCCGGGTAAAACGGTTAATCTACGCGTTCACTCTGTGCCCGTACCCCAAAAGGGAACGACACGCTAAACGGGTCTGGCCTATCAAGCCGGGCAGCATTTCCCCTCATCCAAAGGGAAATCCCCTCTCGAATCCCGATTTCAGCAGTGTGGTACTACCTTAAATGAAAGTTCTCAAAGGCCAGGATATCCTGGCGCTTGGCTTTATGACGTTTGCGCTTTTCGTAGGCGCTGGCAACATCATCTTCCCGCCTATCGTCGGTCTGCAGTCTGGCCCGCACGTATGGATGGCGGCCCTGGGCTTCCTGGTCACCGCAGTCGGCCTGCCGGTCATCACCGTGGTCGCCCTGGCCAAGGTCGGTGGCGGTATGGACGCCTTGAGCAGCCCGATCGGCAAGTTCTTCGGGGGCCTGCTGGCAGCCGTGTGCTACCTGTCGGTTGGCCCGCTGTTCGCAACGCCGCGTACCGCGACCGTATCGTTCGAAGTGGGTGTGGCACCGCTGACCGGTGAAAGCCCGACGGCGCTGTTCATCTACAGCCTGGTGTACTTCGCCGTGGTACTGGCCGTGTCCATGTACCCGGGCAAGTTGCTCGACACCGTAGGCCGCTTCCTTGCGCCGCTGAAGATCATCGCCCTGGCGGTGCTGGGCATCGCTGCCTTCGCCCTGCCGGCCGGGACCATTGGTGAAGCACAGCCGGCCTATGCCGCCGCTGCGTTCTCCAAGGGCTTCTCCGATGGCTACCTGACCATGGACACACTCGGTGCCCTGGTGTTCGGTATCGTCATCGTCAACGCCATCCGCTCGCGCGGTGTCGAGTCGCCGAAGCTGATCACCCGCTACGCCATCATCGCCGGCCTGATTGCCGGTGTCGGCCTGGCCCTGGTGTACGTCAGCCTGTTCCGCCTGGGTGCCGGCAGCCACGATATCGCCGCCGATGCCACCAACGGTGCCGCCGTTCTGCACGCCTATGTGCAGCACACCTTCGGCTCCCTGGGCAGCGGCTTCCTCGCGGTGCTGATCGCCTTGGCGTGCCTGGTGACGGCGGTGGGCCTGACCTGCGCTTGCGCCGAGTACTTCAGCCAGATTTTGCCGCTGTCGTACCGTGCTCTGGTGGTGATCCTGGCAGGCTTCTCGCTGCTGATCTCCAACCTGGGCCTGACCAAGCTGATCATGTTCTCGATCCCGGTATTGACCGCCATCTATCCGCCATGCATCGTGGTGGTGGGCCTGAGCTTCGTGAAAGACCTGTGGAATTCGCCGACCCGCATCCTCGCCCCAGTGATGCTGGTGTCGCTGGTGTTCGGTATGGTCGATGCAATCAAGGGTAGCGATATTGCCCATGTGTTGCCGGACGTACTGGCGCACCTGCCGCTGAGCGACCAAGGCCTGGCCTGGCTGGTGCCATCGGTGGTGACGCTGGTTGGCGCCGTGGCCTGCGACCGCATGCTCGGCAAACCACGCGAAGCGTTGGCCTGAGACGTTGAAGCCTGAGGGCGGCACTGGCCACAAGCCGTAGGGTGCTTGCCAAAGGTGGAGACTCGAAAGCCCCGTATCTGAAAGGATGCGGGGCTTTTTCGTTTCAGTGTGTGCCTTTTACCACTTGTAGGCGTCGAAACCCGGTCACTATTCTTTGTGCACCTGGCCCTCGGGAATCCTGCATGAACTTCATCCAAAGCAACCTCCACAACCTCCTGGCCGTCTGCTGGTTCGCCCTCTGCTGGGGCGGCTACACCCGCTATGCCATCTGGAAGGGCCGCGACACCGCGTGCCTGGCCAGCGTGCTGCACCTGTACCGGGAAGACTGGATGCGCCGCATGCTGCTGCGCGACAACCGTATCGCCGACGCCAGCGTGATCGGCAACCTGGAGCGCAATGCGTCGTTCTTCGCCTCCAGCACCCTGATCATCCTTGCTGGCATTCTCACTGTGCTGGGCGCTTCCGATCGTGCCCTGTCGCTACTCGCGGACCTGCCGCTGGTGCAGCAGGCGTCCCAGGGCATGTCGGAAATCAAGCTGCTGTGTCTGGCGGCCATATTCGTATACGCCTTCTTCACCTTCAGCTGGTGCATGCGCCAATACAACTTCGCTGCCGTACTGGTCGGGTCTGCGCCCATGATCGGCGAACGGTTGGTCAGTGAACTGGAGCGCAATGCCTTTGCCTCTCGTGCGGCGCGCGTACTGTCGCTGGCAGCCAACCAGTTCAACTTGGGCCTGCGATCTTATTACTTCGGCATGGCCATGCTCACTTGGTTCATCAGCCCGTGGCTGTTCATGGTCGTGAGTGTGGGGGTGGTGCTGATTCTGTATCGCCGTGAGTTCCATTCCGATGTGTTGGACGTCATGGTCTTCACACCCACTGAAAGTGCGCCGACCGAAGTGCCCAGGGAAAGTTCAACCATTAATAACTGAAACGTTTAATCCATTAAGTGCAGGCACAAAAAAACCCGACAATGTCGGGTTTTTTTGTTTCCGCCAATTACTGCTTGGCAGGTTCGGCAGGCGCGGTAGTCGGTGCCGGAGTAGTCGGGGCGGCCTCTTCGGCAGCCTTCTGCTCGGCTTCGGCCTGATCTTTGGCGGCTTCGGCGTTTTCCTTGGCAGCGTCGTTCATCTTATCCTGAGCATCACCCATCTTTTCCTGGGCTTGTTCACGATGTTCTTGTGCGTCCTGGGCTTTGTCTTCGCTCGCTTTATCGCAAGCAGCCAGGCCCATGGCAGCAGCCAGCATCAGAGCAAAAGCAAAAGGTTTACGCATGGGGGTGTTTCCTCTTGGTGAATAACTGAGTTGTTCCTTCGAGTTCAGCGATGCGGGATAAGTTCCGTACTTTTTGCAGATATATAACACCGCGTTCCATATAGACTTTTTACTGCTTTTATGCCGCAACGGCAGTGATCACGGAAACTGCATATGAACGATTCAAGCTTGCAAGCCATGGCCGAACGCTTTCTTTCAGCATTGAAGCATTGCCAGTTGTTACAGATGCGTGTGGCCCATGCCGACAGTGACGGCATGACCCTGGTGCTGCCCTGGTCGGCGTCGATTGTCGGCAACCCGCAGACCGGCGCGGTGCATGGCGGCGCCTTGACCACGCTGATGGATACCACCTGCGGCATGGCCACCCTCTGTGTGCTGCCGCGCTTCGAGGTGTGTCCGACTCTGGATTTGCGCATTGATTACATGCACCCGGCCGAGGCCGGCAAGCCCATTTACGGTCATGCCCAGTGCTACCGGGTCACCCGTGATGTGATCTTCACCCGCGGCGCTGCCTATCAGGACGACCCTGAACAGCCGATTTGCCAGGTAGTCGGCACCTTCATGCGCCTGGGCCAGGACATCAAGGGCGGCATACGCTTCGGCAACAGCCTTAAGGAGGGCGGGGCATGATCCCTGAAGACGTTCGCCTGCAGTTGAACGCGGCCCATGCGGTCGGCGACTACGGCCCCTTGTTGGCCTTGATCCCCTACGCCGGCCTGATCGGCATCGAGTGCCAGCGCCAGGGGGACGACCTGCTGTTCCGCCTGCCTGCCAGCCAGGACAACATCGGTAACCCATTGCTGCCGGCCATCCATGGTGGCGTCATCGCCGGCTTCATGGAGCTTTCCGCGGCCCTGTACCTGCTGATCTACAGCGAGAGCGCGAGCATTCCGAAAATCATCGATTTCTCCATCGACTACCTGCGCGCGGGGCATTTTCGCGACACCTACGCCCAGTGCCAGCTTTGGCGCCAGGGGCGGCGGGTGACCAACGTGGCCATCACCGCCTGGCAGGCTGACCGACAGTCGCCGATCGCCACCGCCCGCGCGCATTTCAAGATCGAACCGGAAAAGCCCTTGAAATCGTCCGGGCAGACCCCATCTGCATGACATCCGCCGTTAAAGCAGGCCATGTCGGCCGGCAGGCGCTACTGCCATCAGATCGGAGTTTTGAAGACCATGAGTGTTGAGACTCAAAAGGAAACACTAGGCTTCCAGACCGAGGTAAAGCAGCTGCTGCACCTCATGATTCACTCCTTGTATTCGAACAAGGAAATCTTCCTGCGTGAACTGATCTCCAACGCCTCCGACGCCGCCGACAAGCTGCGCTTCGAGGCCCTGGCCAAGCCAGAGCTGCTTGAAGGCGACGCCGACCTGAAGATCCGCCTGAGCTTCGACAAGGACGCCGGTACCGTCACCCTCGAGGACAACGGCATCGGCATGAGCCGCGAAGATGTCATCGCCCACCTGGGCACCATCGCCAAGTCCGGCACCGCCGACTTCATGAAGAACCTCACCGGTGACCAGAAGAAGGATTCGCACCTGATCGGTCAGTTCGGCGTGGGCTTCTATTCGGCCTTCATCGTTGCCGACAAGGTCGATGTCTACAGCCGCCGTGCCGGCCAGCCAGCTGCCGAAGGCGTGCACTGGTCGTCGAAGGGCGAGGGTGAGTTCGAAGTCGCCACCATCGACAAGCCGCAGCGTGGCACCCGCATCGTCCTGCACCTGAAGAAGGACGAGCAGGAGTTCGCCGATGGCTGGCGCCTGCGCAACGTGGTCAAGAAGTACTCCGACCACATTGCCCTGCCGATCGAACTGCCCAAGGAGCAGGCCGAAGCCGCCGAAGGTGAAGAAAAGCCAGCGCAGGAATGGGAAACCGTCAACCGCGCCAGCGCCCTGTGGACCCGTTCGCGCTCCGAGGTGAAGGACGAGGAATACCAGGAGTTCTACAAGCACATCGGCCATGACTTCGAGAACCCGCTGGCCTGGAGCCACAACAAGGTCGAAGGCAAGCTCGAATACAACTCGCTGCTGTACGTGCCGGCCCGTGCACCGTTCGACCTGTACCAGCGCGAAGCGCCGCGCGGCCTGAAGCTGTATGTTCAGCGCGTGTTCATCATGGACCAGGCCGAGTCGTTCCTGCCGCTGTACCTGCGCTTCATCAAAGGTGTGGTCGACTCCAACGACCTGTCGCTGAACGTCTCCCGCGAGATCCTGCAGAAAGACCCGATCATCGACTCGATGAAGACCGCGCTGACCAAGCGCGTGCTGGACATGCTGGAGAAGCTGGCGAAGAACGAGCCTGAGCAATACAAGGGCTTCTGGAAAAACTTTGGCCAGGTGCTGAAGGAAGGCCCGGCTGAAGACTTCGCCAACAAGGAAAAGATCGCCGGCCTGCTGCGCTTCGCCTCCACCCAGGACGACAGCGGCGAGCAGAGCGTTGCCCTGGCTGACTACCTGGCACGCGCCAAGGAAGGCCAGGACAAGATCTACTACCTCACTGGCGAGTCCTACGCGCAGGTCAAGAACAGCCCGCACCTGGAAGTCTTCCGCAAGAAAGGCATCGAGGTTCTGCTGCTGACCGACCGTATCGACGAGTGGCTGATGAGCTACCTCAACGAGTTCGATGGCAAGGCATTCGTCGACGTTGCCCGTGGCGACCTGGACCTCGGCAAGCTGGACTCGGAAGAGGACAAGAAAGCCCAGGAAGAAGTGGCCAAGGACAAGGAAGGCCTGGTCGAGCGCCTGAAAGGTGCCTTGGGTGACAGCGTCGCCGAAGTGCGCGTGTCGCACCGCCTGACCGACTCGCCGGCGATCCTCGCCATCGGCGAGCAGGACCTGGGCCTGCAGATGCGCCAGATTCTCGAAGCCAGCGGCCAGAAGGTGCCGGAATCGAAACCGATCTTCGAGTTCAACCCGACTCACCCGTTGATCGAGAAGCTGGACAACGAGCAGAGCGAAGACCGCTTCGCCGAACTGTCGCACATCCTCTTCGATCAGGCCGCGCTGGCGGCCGGTGACAGCCTGAAGGATCCGGCGGCTTACGTTCGTCGCCTGAACAAGCTGCTGGTCGAGCTATCTGCTTGAGTTGATGCACAGGAAAGCCCGCTTCGGCGGGCTTTTTCATAGTGAGTGCCTAAGGAGTGCTTGATGAGCAAGGTAATCGTCGAATCGCTGGTCTATCACCTGTCCGGCAAGACCTATGAAAGCCGCCTGGTCTACGAACCAGGTGCGCTGGGCCGTCCCGGTCTGGTGATGGCGCCGAACTGGATGGGCATTGGCGAAGGCGCCGAGCGCATCGCCAAGGAAGTGGCCGAGAAGGGCTATGTGGTACTGATTGCCGACCTGTATGGGCGGTCGGTGCGTCCGTCCAATGCCGATGAGGCAGGGGCGGCGATGATGCCGCTGAAGAATGACCGTGGCGAGCTGCGCAAGCGCATGCAGGAAGCCTTGGCGCAACTGCTGGGCCAATCCAAGGCCCTGCTGGAGCCGGGCAAGGTGGCTACCTTCGGTTTCTGCTTCGGTGGCTGCTGTGCCCTGGAGCTGGCCCGTACCGGGGCAGACCTGAAAGCGGCGGTGTCGTTCCACGGCACACTGGACACTCCGAACCCGGAAGATGCCAAGCGTATCAAGGGCTCGGTGCTGGTACTGCACGGCGCTTCCGACCCATTGGTGCCGAAGGAGCAATTGCCGGCGTTCGAAGACGAAATGAACGCCGCCAAGGTGGACTGGCAGCTGCTGAGCTACGGTGGCGCAGTGCATTCGTTCACTGACCCGAATGCCAATGTGCCGGGCAAGATGCAGTACGACCGCCGTACTTCGGAGCGGGCGTTCCGTTCGATGCACAATCTGCTCAGCGAAGTGTTCCAGCGCTGATATGGCAGGGGCTGCATGGCAGCCCCAGTTCAGCGTGGCAACTCAATTCTTGAAATTTCCCCAGGCACTGTCGGCCAATCCCCGGCGGCCCACTTGGCCCGGGCCTGCTCGATCAGCTCCCCGTCACTGGCCACAAAATTCCAGTTCATTCGCCGCGGTCCATCCAGCGGGTCCCCGCCAATCAGCACCAGCTGGCATTCTTCCTCGGCATCCAGCGTGAGCGCTTCCCCCTCCGGCAGCACGACCAGGCTGCAGGCCTCGACCGGTTCGCCGTCCATGAACAGTTCGCCGTCAAGCAGATACAACGCACGTTGCACATGTTCGTCAGGTACCACCAGCGTGGTAGCCGGCTGCATCAGCACATGTGCATAGAGGGTAGGGGAGAGCACCGGCACCGGTGACTCCAGGCAGAACCCACTGCCAGCAATCATGCAGATGCGCACGCCCAGGTTGTCACTGATCGGCAAGCTCGCCGCCGGATGATGGCTATAGCTCGGCTCGCCCTGTTCGTGCGCCTTTGGCGAGGCCAGCCACACCTGCAACCCGTGCAAGCGTGAGCCGTGGGCCAAGGCGTCCGCAGGCGTGCGCTCGACATGTGCGACACCTTTGCCGGCGGTCATCCAGCTCACATCACCCGGCAGCACGCGCTGCTCCGAGCCGAGGCTATCCTTGTGCAGGATCGCGCCTTCGAACAGGTAGGTGAGGGTAGAGAGGCCGATATGCGGGTGCTGGCGGATATCCATGCCATGGCCCGGTGCGTAGTCGGTCTCGAGCATATGGTCGAAGAACACGAACGGGCCGACGCTGCGGCACTTGGCCGAGGGCAGCGGGCGCAGGATCGACTGGCCCTCGACCGATTCGGCGCGTGGGCGGATGATCAGGGGGCTGCTCATGATGGGCTCCAGGCGAGGTGGAAATGCCCCAAGCATAGCGGTTTGCCGGGCAATGCTGAACCGTTGCGCAGGTTGCCTGGTCTACCCAGTTGATGCCCGGAGAAGGAAGCCGTTGATGATTGCCAGAGCACTGGCCTGCATGTTGCTGTCTGGCTGGCTATGCCAGTCGGCGCAGGCCCGCGACTATCTTTACAGCGATGCCCATCTGCACTACGTGGACTTCTTTCAGGAGAGCGAAGGCATGCCGGCGCTGATCGAGGCCATGGATCAGGCCGGGGTCGAGCACTCGATGATCTCCGGTATCCCGGTGGCCAAGAAATGGCATGAAGATGAGCCCAAGCGCCCGCGCTACTACGCCGGTGACGACGCCGACGCCTATTGGTATAGCGCCACCGATACCTATGTCGCTGCCGCGCTGGCAACGTTGCCGGTGGAGCAGCGAAAACGTTTCCATCCGTTTCTGAGCGGATTCAATCCGGTAGACAAGAATGCCGTCAGCCATATCGAACGCATGCTCGAACTCAACCCGGGGCTGTGGCAGGGGATCGGTGAAGTCTTCACGCGCCATGACGACCTGACCGCGCTCACCAGTGGCGATACACCGCGGGCCAACAACGAAGCGATGACCCGCATTTACCACTTGGCGGCGGAGCGCGACATGCCGGTGTTGCTGCACTCGAACATCACCTCCAAGCGAGAGCGCAATCCGCTGTACCTGGCGGAGATCGAAGAGCCGCTGCGCAATCATCCGCACACCCGCTTCATTTGGGCGCACGCGGGGAGCAGCGCGGAGATCCATCGACACCAGACCCGCATGGACTTTCTTCTGCCGGTGCTGACGCGGTTGCTGGCGGACTATCCGAACCTGTATGTGGATTTGTCGTGGAGTGTGCTGCAGCCGTATCTGCTGGACGAGCAGGGCGTGCCGCGCAAGGAATGGGTCGCGCTGGTCGGCCAGTATCCAGACCGGTTCATGCTGGGTTCGGATGTGGTGGGGCGGTTTGGCAGCCTGGGCGAGCAGATGCACGGGTTCAGACCGTTTCTGGATGCCTTGCCTGAAGAGGTGGCCAACAAGGTGGCCAAGGATAACTTCCTGGCTGTGTTGCCCAAGGAGAAGTAGAGGCCCTGACAGGCCACGCAAATGAAAACGCCCCGAACCAGTCGGGGCGTTTTCAGTTACCGCAGCAGCGTCTTACTTGCCAGTCCAGCGCTTGAGCACCAGAGTGGCGTTGGTGCCGCCGAAGCCGAAGCTGTTGCTCATGACCGTGTCGATCTTGGCGTTTTCTTCGGTCTTGCGCAGTACCGGCAGGTCGGCAACTTCAGGGTCCAGCTCGTCAATGTTGGCGGAGCCGGCGATGAAGTTGTTTTCCATCATCAGCAGGCAGTAGATCGCCTCGTGCACACCGGCGGCACCCAGCGAGTGGCCCGACAGGCTCTTGGTCGAGCTGATTTTCGGTGCCTTGTCGCCGAACACTTCACGCACGCCCTTCATTTCGGCGACGTCGCCGACCGGGGTGGAAGTGCCGTGGGTGTTCAGGTAGTCGATCGGGGTGTCGACGGTGGACAGCGCCTGCTGCATGCAACGGATGGCGCCTTCGCCGCTTGGCGCGACCATGTCGTAGCCGTCGGAAGTTGCACCGTAGCCGACGATTTCGGCGTAGATCTTGGCGCCGCGGGCCAGAGCGTGTTCCAGCTCCTCGACCACGACCATGCCGCCGCCACCAGCGATGACGAAGCCGTCACGGTCGGCGTCGTAGGCGCGCGAAGCCAGTTCCGGGGTTTCGTTGCGCTTGGTCGACAGTGCGCCCATGGCATCGAACAGGAACGACTGGCTCCAGTGCTCTTCTTCACCGCCACCGGCGAAGACGATGTCCTGCTTGCCCCACTGGATCTGCTCCAGGGCGGTGCCGATGCAGTGTGCGGAAGTGGCGCAAGCCGACGAGATCGAGTAGTTGATGCCCTTGATCTTGAACGGGGTGGCCAGGCACGCCGAAACGGTGCTACCCATGGTGCGGGTGACGCGGTATGGGCCGACGCGCTTGACGCCTTTCTCGCGCAGGGTATCCAGCGCTTCCATCTGGTTCAGGGTCGAGGCGCCGCCGGAGCCGGCAACCAGGCCAGTGCGCGGGTTGGAAACCTGCTCTTCGGTCAGGCCCGAGTCCTTGATCGCGTCCTGCATCGCCAGGTAGGCGTAGGCAGCGGCGTGGCCGACGAAGCGGTAGACCTTGCGGTCGATCAGTTCTTCGAGGTTGAGGTCGATGGAGCCGGAAACCTGGCTACGCAGCCCCTGTTCCTTGTATTCCGGGTTGTAACGGATACCCGGACGGCTGTTGCGCAGGTTTTCGGTGACGGTAGCTTTGTCATTGCCCAGGCACGATACGATGCCCAGACCAGTGATAACGACGCGGCGCATGCGAATAACCCTTAGAAATTGTCAGTGGAGGTGAACACGCCGACCCGCAGGGCTTCGGCAGTGTAGATCTCGCGGCCATCAACGCTGACCGAGCCATCGGCGATGGCCATGTTCAGCTTGCCCTTCAGGACGCGCTTGATGTGAATGTTGTAGGTGACTTTCTTGGCGGTCGGCAGTACCTGGCCGAAGAATTTCACTTCGCCCGAACCCAGCGCGCGGCCACGGCCCGGCAGGCCTTGCCAGCCGAGGAAGAAGCCGACCAGCTGCCACATGGCATCGAGGCCCAGGCAGCCCGGCATCACCGGGTCGCCTTCGAAGTGGCAGGCAAAGAACCACAGGTCCGGGGTGATATCCAGCTCGGCGACCAATTCACCTTTGCCGTACTTGCCGCCTTCTTCGCTGATATGGGTGATGCGATCGACCATCAGCATGTTCGGCGCGGGCAGTTGCGCATTACCTGGGCCGAACAGCTCACCGCGACTGCAGCGCAGCAGGTCTTCCCGAGTAAAGGCGTGTTGTTTGGTCATGCGAGCTCCTCAATAACCCCCTGTGGCAGGGGATGAATCTTCCCGGCCGACCCTTCTTGCTTCTGGGGCGGCAGCCTACAGGTAGACTATTGCGTTGTGGTGAAAGTCACAGCGCACCTGGCGAAAGAAGTACAGGTGTGCACTGAAACGTCTATTTTCAGGTCCGAACAAGGTCCTGTCCAGTACTTAAGACTGCCGCACTTTAGCATTTATCGCCAGTCGCTGCTGTCCGTCCAGGCAACCAGCGCTGCAATACCCGCTGCAACTCGGTGCGGCGGAACGGTTTGCTCAGGTAATCATTCATGCCGGCGGCCATGCAACGTTCGCGGTCACCCTGCAGGGCATTGGCGGTCAAGGCGATGATCGGCAGCTGGGCGCAGGCCGGCAACAGGCGGATGCGCCGGGTCGCTTCGTAGCCATCCATGTGGGGCAGGCGGCAATCCATCAGCACGGCGGCGAACGGCTGCTGGCTGACCTGCTCCACCGCCTGAAGCCCGTCGTGGGCCACGCTGACCTCCATCCCCAGGCTGCGCAACATGGCTTCGATGACGCTCTGATTGACCGGATTGTCCTCCACCAGCAGGATGCGTTTGCCGACTTCGAGCGGTGCATTGGCCCCCGAACTGCCGGGTAGCGTTGCCGATACGGTACTGGCCAGCGGCAGCGGCATTTCCAGGGTAAAGGTCGAGCCCAACCCTTCGCGGCTTTCACCGCGCAGCTTGCCGCCCATGCGTTCAGCCAGGGTGCGGGCGATCGACAGGCCCAGGCCGGTGCCGCCATAGCGTCGCGAAATCGAGCTGTCGGCTTGCTGGAAGGCGACGAACATCATTTCCAGGCGTTCGCTGTCGATGCCGATGCCGGTGTCTCGTACGCTGCAGGTGAACCACAGCAATTGCCGGTCGAGCAGCTGCCAGTGCGCCTCGACCTGCACCTGGCCGCGCTCGGTGAACTTCAGGGCATTGCCGATCAGGTTGAGGAGGATCTGGCGGATGCGCGTCGGGTCGCCGACCACCTGCGGCTGTGCGCCCTCTGCCGGCAACTGCAGGTGCAGTTCCAGGCCGCGCTGCTGGGCGCTGTGCTGGAACGACTGCACGCTGCTGGCGATCAGCTCGACAAGGTTGAAGTCGATGTGCTCAAGCTGCAGCGTCGTGCGTTCGATGCGCGAGAAGTCGAGGATGTCATTGATGACCTTCAGCAAATGCCCGGTGGACTCGCTGGCCACCGCCGTGTAATCCGCCTGTTCACTGGTCAGCTGGGTGGTCTCCAGCAGTTGCAGCATGCCCAGCACGCCGTTCATGGGGGTGCGCAATTCGTGGCTCATCATGGCCAGGAACTCCGACTTGGCGCCGTTGGCCTGTTCGGCTTCCTCGCGTGCCTGGATCAACTGGGCGATGGCCTGCTTCTGTTCGGCGCTGGCCTGGTCCAGGGCATTGGCGAGGTTGTTGATATGCCGCGCCAGGTGGCCGAGTTCGCTGTCGTCGACCACCGGCAGGGGTGCGTTGTACTCACCCTGCTGGATGGCCTTGACCGCATGGCCCATGTCGCTGATCGGCTTGGCCAGGCTCATGGCCAGGCGGCGGGCAAGAAGGAAGGTGAACAGCAGGGCGAACAGCGCCAGGATGCCTGCCTTGATCACGATTTCCTGCTGGCGCTGGCTGAAGGCATCGTCCGACATGCCGACGATCACCCGGCCCAGGTAGTCGTCGCCGATGGCCGGTGTCGGCGCCTTGCCCTGTTGCAGGAAGTCGCTGTCCAGGCGGATCTGCTGCAGGCGGATCGGCGCCTGGAACACTTCCACCTGCTGCGCACGGTTGTTGCTCTCGTCCTGCTGCTCGACGTACACCAGGATGTGGTTGCGGCTGTCCTGCACTTCGAGGAAGCGCACGTGCGGGATGCTCAGGGTGGCGCGCATCAGGCCTTCGAGCACTTCATTGTTACCGGAGATGACACCGTACTCGGAGGCCGGTGCCAGTTGGTTGGCAATCAGCTGCCCGGTGTGGTTCAGCTCCTGGCGCAGATCCTGGATCCGCACGAAGGTGAAAAAGCTGATCAACAGCAAGGTCAGCAACAAGGCCGGGCCCAGGCTGATGATCTGGGTGCGGGTGTGGATGTCCCAGCTCAGGCGTTTGCTCATGGGGTGGGTTCTCCTTCGGCCAGGGCCTTGGCAGTGGCGTTCGGATCGATCGGTTCAAGGCCCAGGGCACGCGCCACCTGCTGGTTGCCGCTGACGCCGTAGCGCGCCGGGTACAGGCTGCGCGGCCAGCGCGCCGGGGGTTGCTCGAGCAGTTGGTCGAGCACCGCCAGCCAGTCATCCTGGTCGCTGTAGGTGCTGGCCAGGGCGCCGGCGCGGACGAAGCCGGCGTTCGGGCCGATCAGCGCCATCTGCCGGCCATAGCTGCTGAGCAGCAGGTTTTTCGCTGTCTTGGAATTGTACAGTTCGGGGTCGTCGAGGCCGAGCAGCACGTCGCTGTTGGCCAGCAGATGTTGCAGGGGCCGGCTGTCGCGTTGGTCCGGCCAGTCCTGGGCGACGATTTCCAGGCCCAGCGGGCGTGCCGCCTGGCGTAGTTCGTCGAGCAGGAAATGGCTGTGCTCACCGTACAGCACGCCGATGCGCTGGGCCTGCGGCAACAGGTAACGGGCCAGGCGCAGCTGCCGCGCCAGCGGCGGGTCGCTCCACAGCAGGGTCAGATACGCAGGGCGCGACTTTCCCAGGCGTTGTTCAGCCTGTACCCGGCTGACGCGCATGGCCAGCGCAGGTGGCCCGCTGTTTTCGCTCAGGCGCCACTCCAGCGCGCTGTTGTCGAGCAGCACCAGGCGCACGTCAGCCTTGAGCTGAGCGGGGCGGGGCAACGCGGCGACGCTCTGGAAACGCACCTGGTCATGGCTGCGGCGGCCTTGCAGGGCTTCGACGAAGCTGCGTACGCCAGGCTGGTCTTCGCCGCCAACCAGCAGGATTTCGCTGGCAGACAGCGTACCCAGTGGCCACAGGCAGAACAGCAGCAGGCGCAGCAGCCGGGCCATCAGAACTCCAGCTCCGCGCTGAAGCTCAGGCGGTGGCGGCTGTCATAACGGTTCTGCTCCACCGTGGTGGGCTGGTCGTCCAGGCGTTGCTGCCACAGCCCGGCCAGCTCCAAGGTGCTGCCCTGGATACGGAAGCGCTTGGCCACGCGCAGGTCGACGCGTTCGTAGCGGTACGTATTGAGGGCGTCGTCACCGTAATAGAACAGCGCGCTCGACCAACCCTCGCCCCATTCGCGCATCCAGCCGGCCGAGCCACTGTTGCGTGCGCTGAGACGACGGTCGGCGGGGTTGCTGGCCCAGGCATCGACATAGGCATAGGTCAGGCGCAGGCGGTCGCGTGGCGCCAGGCGCCAGTCGAACTGCGCCTCGCTGCCGCTGAAGCGAGCCTTGTTGGCGTTGCTGGCGATGTACTGGTTGTTCTTCAGGGGCTCGCTGATCATTCCGGTGATCTCGTCGTAGAACAGCTTCACATCCATGCTCAGGTCGAAGTCGCTGAAGTAGCCGTTATAGCCCAGCTCGCGCGAGCGCATGCGTTCCTGTTCGAGGTCGCCAGGGCCGCGGGTCTTGACGAAGTATTCGGCATTGCGCTGGCCGAATGCGGTGGGGCTCAGGTTCTTGACCGTGTAGCTCCAGTTGACGTTGTTCTCGAACATGTCCGGCGAGCGCACGGCTTCGGAGTACACCGCACGCAGGCCGTGGCGCGGCGTGATCAGGTAGTTCACCGCCATGCGCGGAGTCAGCGAGCTGCCGGACAGGCGCGAGTCTTCGAACATCGCGCCGCCCTGGACAATCCAGTGCTCGTCGGCGCGCCATTCCAGCTGGCCGAACAGGCGCCAGGTCTGGTCGTCGATGCTGCCGTTGAAGTAGGTCTGCGAATCGGCGCGGTCATAGCGGTAGTTCATGCCGCTGAGCAGGCGCAGGCTGTCGGTCAGGCTCAGGGTGTCCTGGACTTCGAGGTCATAGCGGGTCTCGCGGGTGCTCTGGTCGACATCGCCGCAGACCACATTCTTGCCACCCTGGTTGTTCCACTGGTCCTTGATCGCATCGACCAGCGCCTGCTCCTCGGGGTTGCTGCTGCTTGGCGGGTTGTTCGCCCCGCGGGCGACCTTTTCGGCAAAGTCAGGGTTCATCTGCCATAAACGGGTCAACTCGGGGCTGAACGACAGCGCCGCATCGCAGGCGCGCCAGACCTGCTGGCGGTCGAATTGCTGGGCCGAACCCTGCACATACAGGCTGTGCTCGGGATTGAAGTCGATGTTCCAGCGTACCGAGCCGGCATAGTCCTTGGCGTTGACGTCGGCGTTGTCGCCGGCCTGGGTGACGTAGGGGAATACCGGCTGGTAGGTATACGGCCGCTGGTTGCTGCCTTCCTTGGCCGCCAGTTGCCATTCCAGGGTCTGGTCCGGCGCCAGGATGTGGCTGACACTGAGGTTGAAGCGGTTCAGGCGGCGGCTGTCGCGGTAGTCCTGGCCGAACTGGTTCTCGTCGAAGCCATCGTCCTGCTGGCCGGACACCGACAGGCGCATGTCGCCGCCGTCCCAGCCGAAGCCGTGGCTGAGGTAATAGTCGTTGATGCCATCCTGGCCGCGGGTCAGCTTCATGCGCGTGCCGTGGCTGTCGGCCGGGTTGCGGGTGAGGATGTTGACCACGGCCATCAGCGCATTGGCGCCGTAGCTGACGGTGTTGGGGCCGCGAAACACCTCGATGCGCTCGATGTCCTCGATGGCGACCGGGATGTCGCTCCAGTCCACCGTGGCCAAGCCTGCGCGGTACACCGAGCGGCCGTCGATCAGCACCTGCATGCGCCGTGCATCGTTGACGTTGCTGCCGTGGTAGTTGACGGTCGGCTGGTTGCCGGCGCCGTAGCCGATCATCATGCCCGGTACCAGGCGCAACAGTTCGGGGATGTCGCGGGCACCGCTGGCGCGAATCAGCTCGTTGTCGAGTACCGTCATGCTGCCTGGTACCGCCGCCGGGGATTGTTTCAGGCGCGTGGCGGTCAGAACCTGCGGTAGGTCGGTGTTGTCGATGAACAAGTCATCGGCCATGGCCGAGCCGCCGATAAGGGCAGTCAGCAACAGCAGGCGAGGGTAGGGGGGCGGGCCAGGGAACACAGGACAGCCTTGTCTCAGAGTTGAAACAGGCATGTTAACTGACCGAGGCGGTTTTGCCAGTGTGCAGTGGTGTGCTCGCCTTCAAATGTGCAGCGTGGCGGAAATCGAGCGCCGCCCGCGCGGCGCATCGCGGCGAAAGCCGCTCCTGCATTTGTTGCAACGTGGCCATGACAGTGTCATCGGTGTTGCCAGCCTTGGCGCTTGGCAGGGGAATCGTATAATGAGCGGGTCGCCACTTAACTTAATGGCTTTAACGGATTGAATATGACTGAACAGCAACCTGTTGCAGTTCTGGGAGGCGGCAGCTTCGGCACCGCCGTGGCGAACCTGCTGGCCGAGAATGGCGTGCCGGTGCGTCAATGGATGCGCGACCCCGAGCAGGCCGAGGCGATGCGGGTCAATCGCGAGAACCCTCGCTACCTCAAGGGCATCCGCCTGAAGGACGGTGTCGAGCCGGTCAACGACCTGCTGGCCACCTTGCAAGCCAGCGACCTGATTTTCGTCGCGCTGCCTTCGAGTGCCCTGCGCAGCGTGCTGGCGCCCCATGCCGAGCTGCTGCGTGGCAAATACCTGGTCAGCCTGACCAAGGGCATCGAAGCGCAGAGCTTCAAGCTGATGAGCCAGATACTCGAGGAAATCGCCCCTGAAGCCCGCATCGGTGTGCTCTCCGGCCCCAACCTGGCCCGCGAGATTGCCGAGCATGCACTGACCGCCACCGTGGTCGCCAGTGAAGACGAAACACTGTGTCAGCGGGTGCAGGCCGTGCTGCACGGGCGCACGTTCCGGGTCTACGCCAGCAGCGACCGCTTCGGCGTCGAACTGGGCGGCGCGCTGAAGAACGTCTACGCCATCATCGCCGGCATGGCTGTGGCCCTGGGGATGGGCGAAAACACCAAGAGCATGCTGATCACCCGTGCGCTGGCCGAGATGACCCGCTTTGCCGTCAGCCAGGGGGCCAACCCCATGACGTTCCTGGGCTTGGCGGGTGTCGGTGACCTGATCGTCACCTGCTCGTCGCCCAAGAGCCGCAATTACCAGGTCGGCCACGCCCTGGGCCAGGGCCTGAGCCTGGAGCAGGCCGTCAGCCGCCTGGGCGAAGTGGCCGAAGGGGTCAATACGCTCAAGGTGCTCAAGGCCAAGGCCCAGGAAGTGCAAGTCTACATGCCGCTGGTGGCCGGCCTGCACGCCATCCTGTTCGAAGGCCGCACGCTGAACCAGGTGATCGAGCACCTGATGCGCGCCGAGCCCAAGACCGACGTCGATTTCATTTCCATCAGTGGTTTCAACTAAGCGAAGGAGCAGCACATGAACGAAACACCCGAGCGCGCCCAGCGCGAGTCGATCATCCTGCGGGTGCTGTGGATGCTGGTGTTCCTGGTGGTCTGGCAACTGGCCGAGCTGCTGCTCGGTGGCCTGGTACTGGTGCAACTGATCTACCGCCTGGTGTATGGCGCACCAAGCGCCAGCCTGATGAACTTCGGTGACAGCCTGAGCCAGTACCTGGCGCAGATCGGCCGTTTCGGTACCTTCCACACGGACCAGAAACCCTGGCCGTTCGCCGACTGGCCAGCAGCCCGTGCTCCGCAAGGCGAGGCCCCCCATGCGGTGGCCCCGGCACCGCACCCGGTGCGTGACGAGGAGCCTAAGCTGTGAAGCTGTGGGTGCTGCGCCACGGCGAGGCGGAGCCGCGCGCCAACACCGACGCTGAGCGGCGCCTGACCGGCCATGGCCGCGAGCAGGTGCTGCACAGTGCGGCCCGGCTGCTGGGCCAGCCGTTGCAGGCGATCATCGCCAGCCCGTATGTGCGGGCCCAGCAGACGGCTGCGCTGGTGCATGACACCCTGGGCTTCGCCGAGCCCGTGCGCACCGTGCCGTGGCTGACACCTGAAAGCGACGTGCGGCAGGTGATCGGCGAGGTCGAGCGCCTGGGCCTGGAGCATGTATTGCTGGTCAGCCACCAGCCACTGGTGGGTTCGCTGGTCGGCATGCTCGAGCATGGCCACGTTCAGCAGCCTGCCCTCATGAGCACCGCCAGCCTGGCGGAGCTGGAAGGCGACTGGCCGCTGGCAGGGCTGATGACGTTGCGCGCGCTTAGTTCGCCAGTGTGAGCGGAAGCAACTGGCATTTTTGCCAGTTGCCAGGCATTTGGATCCAACAGATGCTTGGCGTCACGATGAACGGCAGATGACAGGGCAGGGAGCATTGAATGAGGGGGTTGGTGCACGAGCTTTTGCGCTCTCTGGATCTGCAGCCCACGATTGAAACCGTGCAGCGTGACCAACGTCTCGATTTCGCCCAGTACGCGCTGTTGCGCGAGGCCGCCGACGCCAAGCTCTATCACCTGATGGGCATAGTCCGTAACAAGGTCGAGCAGCACCCCAGTGACAACCAGTTGGTCGAACAGGACCTGCGCGATCTGCAGAAATCCTGCATGCGCATGTCTCTGCTGCTGCAAACCAGCTGCCTGGCCCTGCGCCGACTGCAACTCGACCTCCAGGAGCAGAGCCTGGCCCGTGAGGCGCTGGAGAGTCAGATTGCCTACATGCAAGCCTGTCTGCGCCGTTCGCTGGCCAGCTTCGACCAGTCGGCGTGACCTGATTGCCCTTGGCGATGACCTTTACAAACGTTGCCGAGTGCCGGCGCGATGCCGACAATGAGCCATCATCCCCGTCCGGACCAGGCGCCATGTCGCAGCAGATCTTCTTCGCCCATGCCAACGGTTTTCCCTCGGCCACCTACGGCAAGCTGTTCGCCGCACTGGCGCCGGATTATCAGGTCAGTCATCTGGCCCAGCACGCCCATGACCCGCGCTTTCCGGTGGACGACAACTGGCAGCAGCTGGTCGACGAACTGCTGTATCACCTGGCGCAGCAGGCGGCGCCAGTGTGGGGCGTCGGCCATTCGCTGGGCGGCGTGCTGCACCTGCACGCCGCCTTGCGCCGGCCCGAGTTGTACCGCGGCGTGGTGATGCTCGACTCACCGTTATTGACCCGCGCAGACCAGTGGCTGCTGCGCACCGCCAAGCGCTTTGGCTTCATCGACCGCATCACCCCGGCTGGCCGGACTCTCGGGCGACGTGAAGCGTTTGCCGACCGTGACAGCGCGCGTGACTATTTTGCCAGCAAGTCGCTGTTCCGCCACTTCGACCCGGATTGCCTGGAAGCCTACCTCGAGCATGGCCTGCAAACGGACGAGGAGGGCTTGCGCTTGCGCTTCGACCCGGCCACCGAGATAAGCATCTACCGCAATATCCCGCACGCCAGCCCGGCGCCTGCGCGCCAGTTGCAGGTGCCCTTGGCAATGGTGCGTGGCGAGCGCAGCAACGTCATCCGCCGTCACCATGCACTGGCGGTGCGCGGCATGCCGCGGGGCGAGTACCACAGCGTGCCGGGCGGGCACATGTTCCCGCTGGAGCGGCCGACCGACACCGCCAGCCTGATCAAGGGCCTGTTCGACCGCTGGAGCCAGGCATGAGCGCGCAGGTCGAGGAAGTGCGCCTGAGCCTGGGCCATATCGAGCTGGCCGCGCACCTGTTCGGCCCGGAGGATGGCCTGCCGGTGATCGCCCTGCACGGCTGGCTGGACAACGCCAACAGCTTCTCCCGCCTGGCCCCGCAGTTGAAGGGTCTGCGCATCGTCGCCCTCGACCTGGCCGGGCACGGTTATTCCGAGCATCGCCCATTGGGCGCGGGTTATGCCTTGGCCGATTACGCTCACGATGTGCTGCGGGTGGCCGAGCAGCTGGGCTGGCAGCGTTTTGCCCTGCTCGGGCATTCGTTGGGCGCGATCATTTCGGTGCAACTGGCCGGCGCCTTGCCAGACCGGGTCAGCCACCTCGCCCTGATCGACGGTGTCATTCCCCCGACCGGCGCCGAGCAGGATGCCGGCGAGCGCCTGGGCATGGCCCTGCAGGCCCAGCTGCGCCTCGATGGCAAGCGCAAGTCCGTTTACCCGACCCTGGAGGAGGGCGTGCAGGCGCGCATGAAGGGTATGGTCGCGGTCAGCCGCGAAGCCGCCGAGCGCCTGGCCCAGCGCGGCCTGATGCCGGTGCCTGGTGGTTACAGCTGGCGCAGCGACAGCCGCTTGACCTTGCCATCGCCGGTGCGCCTGAGCCAGGCCCAGGCCATGGTCTACGTGCGGCGAGTGAGCTGCCCGGCCAGCCTGGTGGTGGCGGCCGACGGCATGCTGGTGCGCCACACCGAACTGCTGGAGCAGCTACCCTTTGAGCAGACTGTGTTGCCCGGTGGGCATCACCTGCACCTGAACGACGAAGTGGGCGCGACCCTTGTCGCAGACTGTTTCAATCGCTTCTTTGGCTTTGCTTGACTTGCACCGGACAAGTGTCGAGGCTTGGCGGGTTGAACAGGGAGACAACAATGCAACTGCCAGACATCCTGGAGCTTCAACCCGGCGCGTCGCGCCGCATGGGTCGCCGATGAGCGCCCCCGTTTCCATCCGTACTGCCATCGCCACCTGCCTCGTGTTGGCCAGCCCCTTGCTGTGGGCCGGCAGCCTGCCCGTGCCGGTGGACGCCAAGATGGTCGACCAGCGCCCGGCCGTGGAGCAGGAACGTGTCTACCCCATGGGCCCGCTGCGCAAGATCAGCGGCCGGCTGCGTGTCGAAGACAAGATCGAAAGCCGTGGCCAGGTCAGCTCGGTCACCTACGAGCTGCCGGTGGAGCGTAGCGCCCGCGAAGCCTTCACCAGCGCACGCGAAGCGCTGCAGCAGGATGGCGGCTACCCGTTGTTCTGGTGCCAGGGCCGCGATTGCGGTGAAGGCAGCCTGTGGGCCAACGACGTGTTTGCCAATGCCCGGTTGAACGGCGGTGACGAGCAGCAGGCGTTCATCCTGCTGCGTCGCTCGGCCGAAGAAGCCGACACCCTGGTCGCGCTTTACAGCGTTACCCGTGGCAACCGCCGCGCCTATCTGCATGTGGAAGAATTCGTCGCCAGCAGCCCGCTGGGCGAGATACTGCCCACTGCTGCCACGGTGCTGCGCGAAATGCGCGACACCGGTAAGCTCGACTACCCTGACCTGGCTGCGCCGCAGGACAGCTGGGTGACCTTGCTGGCGCGCAGCCTGAACCTCGACAGCACCTTGCGCGCGAGCCTGAGTGGCGTCCAGGCCGAGGCCTGGCGCGAGCAACTGGTCAAGGCGGGTGTGCGTGATGGCCGGCTCGAAGTCGGCAGTGCGCCCACCGATGGTCTGCATCTGGAGCTGATCCGTTGAGTGAGCGCCACCATGGCCAATAATGACCGCCTGCTGATCCAGATTCTGCTGCTGGCGCTGCTAGGCGCCGCCCTGTGGGTCATGGCGCCGTTCATCTCCGCGCTGCTGTGGGGGGCTATCCTGGCGTTTGCCAGCTGGCCGCTGATGCGCCTGCTGACGCGTGTGCTGGGGGGGCGTGAAACCCTGGCCGCCAGCCTGCTGACCACTGCCTGGATCCTGATCGTTGCCTTGCCGCTGGTGTGGCTGGGCTTCAACCTGGCCGACCACATTCGCGACGCCACCGCCTTTGTGCGTGACGTGCAGGTCGATGGCCTGCCCGATGCACCTGACTGGCTGGGCGGCATTCCCTTCGTGGGTGAGCGCCTGGTCAGTTGGTGGCAATCCCTCGATCAGCAAGGTGCGGCCTTGCTGGCGTCGATGAAACCGTACCTGGGGCAGGTGGGCAACTGGCTGCTGGCGCGCAGTGCGCAGATCGGCAGCGGTGTGCTGGAGCTGACCCTGAGCCTGGTGTTCGTGTTCTTCTTCTACCGTGACGGGCCGCGGCTGTCGGCTTTCGTGCTGCGGCTGCTGAACCGGTTGGTGGGCGAGCGAGCCGATTACTACCTGGAGCTGGTGGCCGGGACCGTCCAGCGGGTGGTGAACGGTGTGATCGGCACGGCGGCAGCCCAGGCGCTGCTGGCACTGATCGGTTTCCTGATTGCCGGAGTACCCGGGGCGATCGTGCTGGGCCTGGTGACCTTCATGCTCAGCCTGATCCCGATGGGGCCGCCGCTGGCATGGATTCCGGCGACGGGCTGGCTGGTGTGGAAGGGCGAATACGGCATGGCGGTTTTCCTCGGTATCTGGGGCACCTTCGTCATCAGCGGCGTGGACAACGTGCTCAAGCCGTACCTGATCAGCCGCGGCGGCAACCTGCCGCTGGTGATCGTGCTGTTGGGTGTGTTCGGCGGTTTGCTGGCATTCGGCTTTATCGGCCTGTTCATCGGGCCGACCTTGTTGGCAGTCGGTTACAGCCTGCTGCTGGACTGGAGCCGTAACTCGGCGCAAACCCCACAGTAAGGCTGTTTTTACGCATTCTTTATAGCCAGTCCCTCCCTCCGGTCTCGTCCCTTTACGCCCCTCCCTCAGACAATTCCCCCAAAGCGGCCCAGGCCGCACCACGGGGGAGTTGCACTCATGTACATGCTCGACGGGTTGTCACTGCTACTGGCAGTGGCATTGGCGGTTTACCTGCTGGTAGCGCTGCTGCGCGCCGATCGCAGCTAGGGAGCGGCCATGCACAGTTACGATTACTTGTTGCTAGTGGCTTTTTTCGCCATCGTGCTGCTACCGGCACCCTGGCTCGGGCGTTTCTACTACAAGGTCATGGAAGGGCAGCGCACCTGGCTGACGCCCATGCTGGGCCCCGTGGAGCAGGGCTGCTATCGCCTGGCCGGCGTGCGCGCCGACCAGGAGCAGAACTGGAAGCAGTACACGCTGGCGCTTCTGGCCTTCAACCTGGCCGGCTTCCTGCTGCTGTTCAGCGTGCTCCTGCTGCAAGGCTACCTGCCACTCAACCCGCAGCACCTGCCCGGCCAGGAATGGTCGCTGGCCTTCAACACGGCAGTGAGCTTCGTCACCAACACCAACTGGCAGGCCTACAGCGGTGAGGCGTCGGTCAGCTACCTGAGCCAGATGCTCGGCCTGACCGTACAGAACTTCGTCAGCGCTGCCACTGGCCTGGCCGTGCTGGTTGCGCTGTGCCGCGGCATTGCCCGCCGTTCCACCACCAGCCTGGGCAACTTCTGGGTCGACATGACCCGGGCCACCCTCTACGGCCTGCTGCCGCTGTGCCTGCTGCTCGCTCTGCTGCTGGTGTGGCAGGGCGTGCCGCAGACCTTCGCCGACTACGCCCATGCCGTGACCCTGCAAGGCGCCGACCAGACCATTCCACTGGGCCCGGCCGCCAGCCAGATCGCCATCAAGCAGCTGGGCACCAACGGTGGCGGCTTCTTCGGGGTCAACTCGGCGCACCCGTTCGAAAACCCCACGGCCTGGAGCAACCTGTTCGAGGTGGCCTCGATCATCCTGATCCCGGTGGCGCTGGTGTTCACCTTTGGGCACTACGTCAAGGACCTGCGCCAGAGCCGCGCCATCATTGCCTGCATGCTTGGCCTGTTCCTGCTTGGCGGCGCTACCGCACTGTGGTCGGAGTACCAGCCGAACCCGGCGCTGGAAAGCGCCCAAGTGCAGCAGAGCGCGCCCATGGAGGGCAAGGAGAGCCGCTTCGGCACCGCCGCCTCGGTGCTGTGGACCGTGACCACCACGGCGGCCTCGAACGGCTCGGTCAATGCCATGCACGACAGCCTCAACCCGCTGACCGGCATGGTCGCGATGGTCAACATGATGGTGGGCGAAGTGATCTTCGGCGGCGTCGGCGCCGGGCTCTACGGCATGTTGCTGTTCGTGCTGATCGCAGTGTTCCTGGCGGGGTTGATGATAGGCCGTACGCCAGAATACCTGGGCAAGAAACTGCAGGCGCGGGAAGTACAGCTGCTGGTGGCCACCCTGCTGGTGATGCCAGTCGGCGTGCTGGTACTTGCGGCCATCGCCGCCAGCCTGCCAGGGCCAGCCAGCGCGGTAAGCAACCCGGGCGCCCACGGCTTCAGCCAGCTGCTGTATGCCTATACCTCGGCCACCGCCAACAACGGCTCGGCATTCGCCGGGTTTGGCGCCAACACGGTGTTCCACAACGTGATGATCGGCCTGGCCATGCTGATCGGCCGCTTCGGCTACATCCTGCCGATCCTGGCCCTGGCCGGCAGCCTGGCGGCGAAGAAGAGCGCGCCCCAGGGCAGCAACAGCTTTCCCACCCACGGCCCGCTGTTCGCCTGCCTGTTGCTGGTGACCATCCTGCTGGTCGGTGGCCTGACCTTCCTGCCGACCCTGGCCCTCGGGCCGATCGCCGAACAACTGAGCCTGGGTTTCTGAGGAATCATCCATGAACATGCCCATTCCTGAAGTGAACGCCTCACACAGTGCCAAGGACCAGACCCGCTTCGCGGCCCTGTGGCGGCCGGCGCTGGTGCAGGCCTTCGTCAAGCTCGACCCGCGTCAGCTCAAACGGGCGCCGGTGATGCTGGTGGTCGCCCTGACGGCCATCCTCACCACCGCGCTGTGTTTCGCCCCCGGCAATGGCGTCAGCACCGGCGTCGCCGCGCAGGTTGCCCTGTGGCTGTGGTTCACAGTGCTGTTCGCCAACTTTGCCGAGGCCCTCGCCGAGGGCCGTGGCAAGGCTCGCGCCGACAGCCTCAAGGCCGGTAGCCAGGGGCTGACGGCACAGCGCCGCAAACGCGATGGCAGTTTCGAAAGCATCGCGGCCACGGCGCTGCGCAAGGACGATGTGGTACGTGTAGTGGCCGGCGAGATGATCCCCGGTGACGGCGAGGTGCTCGAAGGCATCGCGGCGGTCAACGAAGCGGCCATCACCGGCGAGTCCGCGCCGGTCATCCGTGAGTCCGGCGGCGACCGCTCGGCCGTCACCGGCAACACCCGGCTGGTCTCCGACTGGCTGCTCATCCGCATCACCAGCAACCCCGGTGAGTCGACCCTGGACCGCATGATCGCCCTGGTCGAAGGCGCCAAGCGGCAGAAGACCCCCAACGAAGTCGCCCTCGACATCCTGCTGATCGGCCTGACCCTGATCTTCCTGATCGTGGTGGTGACCCTGCAGCCGTTCGCGCATTTTGCCGGCGGCAGCCTGCCGCTTATCTTCCTCGCCGCGCTGCTGGTGACGCTGATCCCGACCACCATCGGCGGCCTGCTTTCGGCCATCGGCATCGCCGGCATGGACCGCCTGGTGCGGCTGAACGTGATCGCCCGCTCCGGCCGCGCAGTGGAGGCGGCCGGCGACGTGCATACGTTGATGCTCGACAAGACCGGCACCATCACTTTCGGCAACCGCCGCTGCAGCGCCCTGCATGCGGCCCCGAGCGTGACCGCCAAGGAGCTGGGGGAGGGTGCCTTGCTGGCCTCGCTGGCCGATGACACCGCCGAGGGCAAGTCGATCGTCGAATACCTGCGCCAGTTGCACGACTTCGTCGAGCCGTCGCCCGGGCAGTACCAGGCCATCGCCTTCAGTGCCGAGACGCGCCTGTCAGGTATCGACTTCCAGCAGCACCGCTACCGCAAGGGCGCCGTCGACGCCGTACTGGCCTTCGTCGGCATGCAGCGCCTGGACCTGCCCACGGCCTTGGCCCGTGAGGTGGAGCGCATCGCCCAGAGCGGCGGCACCCCGCTGCTGGTTTGCCTGGACAAGCGCCTGCTCGGCGTGATCCACCTCAAGGACGTGGTCAAGCCGGGCATCCGCGAGCGTTTTGCCGAGCTGCGCAAGCTGGGCATCCGCACCGTGATGGTGACCGGTGACAACCCGTTGACCGCTGCGGCCATCGCCGCCGAAGCCGGCGTGGACGATGTGCTCGCCGAAGCCACGCCGGAGAAGAAACTGGCCCGCATCCGCCAGGAGCAGAACGACGGCCGCCTGGTGGCGATGTGCGGCGACGGCGCCAACGACGCCCCCGCGCTGGCCCAGGCGGACGTCGGCATGGCCATGAACGATGGCACCCAGGCGGCGCGCGAGGCGGCCAACATGGTCGACCTGGACAGCGACCCGACCAAGCTGCTGGACGTGGTCCAGGTGGGCAAGGAACTGCTGGTGACTCGCGGAGCGCTGACCACCTTCTCCATCGCCAACGACGTGGCCAAGTACTTCGCCATCCTGCCGGCGCTGTTTGCCGCCATCTACCCGCAGCTCGGCGTGCTCAACCTGATGCACCTGGCCAGCCCGCAGAGCGCGATCCTCTCGGCCATCGTGTTCAACGCGCTGATCATCATCGTGCTGATCCCGCTGGCACTGCGCGGCGTGCGCGTGCAGGCGGCGAGCGCGGCGCACCTGCTGCGGCGCAACCTGCTGATCTACGGGCTGGGCGGCATCATCGTGCCGTTTGCCGGGATCAAGCTGATCGACCTGCTGCTCAATGCCTTGCATCTGGTCTGAGGAGGCCACCATGAACAGTTACGTACGCCCGGCGTTAAGCCTGATCCTGCTGATGACGGTAGTCACTGGCGCGCTGTACCCGCTGGCGGTGACCGGGGTTTCCCAGCTGGCATTTCCCGAGCAGGCCAATGGCAGCCTGGTGCGCGATGAGCGCGGGCAGGTGCGAGGTTCGGCCTTGATCGCCCAGGATTTTCAGGGTGATGGCTGGTTCCATTCACGGCCCTCGGCGGGTGCTTTTGTCACCGTGGCCAGTAGCGCGAGCAACCTGGCACCAAGCAACCCGGCGCTGGCCGAGCGGGTCAAGGGCGATGCTGCAGCGCTATACCAGGCACAGTTGGGGCCGGTGCCGCAGGCCTTGCTGACCACCTCGGGCAGCGGCCTTGACCCGCACTTGCCACCGCAAGCAGTGGCCTACCAGATCCCTCGCGTAGCGGCGGCGCGGCAGGTGCCGGTGGAGCGCTTGCAAGCCTTGCTGGAAGAGGCCACCCTCCACCCATTGATCGGGCCACCGGTGGTCAATGTACTGGCTTTGAACCAGGCGCTTGATCGCCTCTGATGGGTTGGGTTGCGGGCCTCATCGCGAGCTTTGCTCGCTCCTACGGGCGAACGCAATCCCCCGTAGGAGCGAGCAAAGCTCGCGATGAGGCCAGAGAAGCAAATGCAAAACAAAGGATGAAACATGAGTGACTCCACCCGCGCAGATGCGCTGTTGGCCACCCTCCCACGCAGCGGTCGCGGTCGGCTCAAGGTCTTCCTCGGCGCCGCCCCCGGTGTGGGCAAGACCTTCGCCATGCTCCAGGCCGCCCACGCCCAGCAACGCCAGGGCGTGCAAGTGCTGGCCGGGGTAGTCGAAACCCACGGCCGCAGTGAAACCGAAGCGCTGCTCGGCGGCCTGCTCCAGCAGCCGTTGCTACGCAGCGAGTACCGTGGCGTCACCCTCGAGGAAATGGACCTCGACGGCCTGCTCAAGGCTGCCCCGACCTTGGCCCTGGTCGACGAACTGGCCCACACCAACGCCCCCGGCAGCCGTCACGCCAAGCGCTGGCAGGACGTGCAGGAGCTGCTCGCCGCCGGCATCGACGTCTACACCACGGTCAACGTCCAGCACCTGGAAAGCCTCAACGACAAGGTCCGCGGCATTACCGGCGTGCAGGTGCGCGAAACGTTGCCGGACTGGGTGCTGCAGGAAGCCTTCGAGCTGGTGTTGATCGACCTGCCGCCGCGCGAGCTGCTCGAACGCCTGCGCGAAGGCAAGGTGTACGTGCCGGAGCAGGCACGGGCGGCCATCGATGCGTACTTCTCGCAAACCAACCTCACCGCCCTGCGCGAGCTGGCCATGCAGACTGCCGCCGCCCAGGTCGACGCCGACCTGGCCCACGGTTACCGTTTGCGTGGCGAAGCGGCGCCTGCCTTGCGTGGGCGCCTGCTGGTGGGCGTGGATGGCGATGAGCAGGCCGAGCGCCTGGTGCGCCACGCCAGCCGTGTTGCCCAGCGCCGCCACCTGCCGTGGAGCCTGGTGCACGTCGACAACGGCCGGCTGCGTGACGAAGCCGCCCGCCAGCGCCTGCAGGCGGCCCAGCAACTGGCCGAGCGCCTGGGGGGCGAGGTGGTGTTGCTGCGTGCCGGCGAAGTGGCGCGGACCTTGATCCAGCACGCCGCCGAGCGTCGCGCCAGCCTGGTGCTGGTCGGGCAATCCCGTGACCGGCTGCGCCGTCGCCTGTTTGGCGCCGGCGTCGCCACCCGGCTGCTGCGCGAAAGCCATGGCCTGGAGATCAACGTGCTCGACCGCGACAGCCAGGCACGGCCGGCGCGTGCGGCGGTCAGCCGGGTGTGGGTCTGGCGCCACTACCTGCTGGCGCTGGTGGCCACGGTGCTGGCCGCTTGCCTGGCCTGGGGCGTGTCGAGCATGTTGGCGCTGCCCAACATCTCGCTGGTGTTCCTTGCCGCCGTGCTGCTGGTGGCCGTGCGCAGCAGCCTGGGCCCGGCGCTGGCCTGTGCGGCACTGTCGTTCCTGACCTACGACTTCCTGTTCATTCCGCCGAATTTCTCGTTCAGCATCCAGCGCGAGGAAGATGTGCTGACGCTGGTGTTCTTCCTGCTCATGGCGGCCCTCACCGGCAACCTCGCGGCCCGCCAGCGCAGCCAGCTGCAGGCCCTGCGCGAAACCCAGGCCCAGACCAACCAGCTGCTCGACCTGTCGCGCCGGCTGACCGTGGCCACTGACCGCCAGGCCGTGTTCAACGCCGCCGGTCGCCACCTCAATGGCTGGAAAGAGGTGCAGGTGTGCCTGCTGGAGCGCAACAGCGAAGGGCTGCTGCACCTGGCGAGCGGCGAAGCCCAGGCCTTGAGCGACAACGAGCGTGCCGCCGCGGAGTGGGCCTGGCAGCATGGCCAAGCCGCTGGCCACGGCAGTGATACCTTGCCCAACGGGCGCTGGTGGTGGTGGCCGCTGGCGGTTGACGATCAGCCCCTGGCCCTGCTCGGTGTGCGCCCGCGCTCTGGCGAACCGCTGAGTGCCCAGCGTCGGCACCTGCTGATGGCCCTCGGCCAACCCCTGGCCCAGGCGTTGGCCCGTGCCCGCCTGGCCGAACAGCTCGAAGCCGCGCGCCTGCATGGCGAAACCGAACAGCTGCGCAGTGCCTTGCTCGCCTCCGTGTCCCACGACCTGCGAACCCCGCTGACGGCCATGCGCGGCAGCATCGACAGCCTGCTGGCGCTGGGCGAGGCGATCCCGGTCGAAGATCGCCGCGAGCTGCTCGAAGGCACGCGCAACGAAGCCGAACGCCTGGACCGTTACATCCAGAACCTGCTCGACATGACCCGCCTCGGCCACGGCGGGCTCAAGCTTGCCCGCGACTGGGTGGCCCCGGCCGACATTGTCGGCAGTGCCCTCAATCGGCTGCGCGCAGTGCTGGCACCGTTGCACGTACACACCGAGGTGCCCGGCGAGCTGCCGTTGCTGTTCGTGCATGCCGCGCTGATCGAGCAGGCGCTGATCAATGTGCTGGAAAACGCTGCACGCTTCTCGCCCGCCCAAGGCCGTCTGGAGCTGCAGGTTTCGGTGCACGACGAGCAACTGCACTTCGCCGTCAGCGACCAGGGGCCCGGCATCCCGGTAGCCGAACGCGAGAAGATCTTCGACATGTTCTACACCGCTGCCCGTGGTGATCGCGGCGGCCAGGGCACCGGCCTGGGCCTGGCGATCTGCCAGGGCATGATCGGTGCCCACGGCGGGCAAATCCTGGTGGGCGAAGGCATCGATGGCCACGGCACCTGCATCACTCTATGCTTGCCGCTGCCCCAGCAACCCGAAGCCGAAAGCGAAACTCCATGAGCCAGTCCGCCACCCTGTTGGTCATCGACGACGAACCACAGATCCGCAAGTTCCTGCGCATCAGCCTCAGCTCCCAAGGCTACAAGGTGATCGAAGCCGCCACCGGCAGCGAAGGCCTGGCCCAGGCCGCGCTGGCCAAGCCCGACCTGGTGGTGCTCGACCTCGGCCTGCCCGACATGGACGGCCAGCAAGTGCTGCGTGAGTTGCGCGAGTGGAGCGCGGTGCCGGTGCTGGTGTTGTCGGTGCGGGCCAGCGAGGTTCAGAAGGTCGATGCGCTGGATGGCGGTGCCAATGACTATGTGACCAAGCCCTTTGGCATCCAGGAGTTTCTGGCCCGGGTACGCGCGCTGCTGCGCCAGGTACCGCAGTCGGGCGGTAGCGAAGTGACGGCGAGCTTCGGACCGCTGGTGGTGGACTTCGCCTTTCGCAAAGTGACGCTGGATGGCCTGGAGATCGCACTGACGCGCAAGGAGTACGCGCTGCTTGCACAACTGGCGGGGCACCCGGGGCGGGTGATTACCCAGCAACAATTGCTCAAGGACATCTGGGGGCCGACCCATGTCGACGACACCCACTACCTGCGGATCGTGGTGGGGCATTTGCGGCAGAAGCTCGGCGATGATCCGACGGCGCCCCGGTTCATCATTACCGAGGCCGGAGTGGGTTACCGCCTGGTGGCTCCACTCTCATGAATGACACTGAACCCCTGTAGGAGCGGGCTTGTCCCGCGAACACCGGCGGAGCCGGTGCCATGCATATCGCGGGATGGCACCGGCTAAGCCGGTGTTCGCGGGGCAAGCCCGCTCCTACAGGAGATATGCGTGATATCAGGCCCTGGGGGGTTCCTTTTCGAACAGCTGGCGCATGACCTCCAGATAGCGCCTGGCACCCAGGCCCAATGGCCGTGGTTTCAGCCAGATGATGTCCACCCACAGCCGCAAGCGGCTGGCCATGTTATCAAACCGCACCTCGGCCAGTGCCCCCGAAGCAATCAACGGCTCCACCAGCGGCTGCGGCAAGTAGGCCCAGCCCAGGCCGGACTGCACCAGGTCGAGCGTCGCCAAATAGCTGTCGGTCAACCATATCCGCCGCGACAGCACCATGCGCGGGTCCGAGCCGGTGGCTTTGCCCGAAGCCACGATGATCTGCCGCTGTTCGGCAAACGCTTCCTCAGGTAGCGGTGTACCGCTGTTGCTGCCAGCGGGGTGACGCGGTGAAGCGACAGCCACCAGCAGTTGGCTGCCCGCTTCGAGAAAGGATTCGCGCTCATCGATCCCTGGCCGTTCGAACACCAGCGCCAGTTGTACGCTGCCTTCATGCAGCAAACGCACCGCTTCGGTCTGGGTCGCCGAGCGCACTTCGATCTCCAGGCTGGGAAACTCCTTCGCCAGGGTTTCCAGCGGCTGGCTCCAGCGGCCGGTCTGCAGCTCCGGGGCCATGGCGATGGTCAGGCGTTTTTCCAGCCCCTGGTGCAGTTGCAGGGCTTGGGCGTCGAGCAGGTTGAGCTGGCAGATCACCTGCCTGGCTTGCGGCTCCAGCGCCAGGGCAGCACTGGTAGGCAGGGCTTTACGTGTAGCCCGGTCGAACAGGGCCAGGTCCAGCTCGGCTTCCAGTTGCGCGATCGCCATGCTCACGGCCGACGGTACACGCCCCAGCTTCCGAGCAGCTGCAGAAAACGACCCGGCATCCATGACTGCAAGGAAAATTGCCAGGGAGTCGCTGGTAAAGGCCATTGTCAGTAAACCTGATGATAATTGTCTTTTGTGGTTGGAAATTATGAACATTAATGCACGACTCGGACAATCCCGCCAAGGAGAAGCAGGTGCAAAGACCCGTCGCATGGCATGTCACCCACTGGAGTGCAGACCCGTTCAGCCTCGGTGCCTACAGCGCACTGCTGCCAGGGGGGACCGGACAACACCGGTCAGTCCTTGGCCAGGTGCTGGAGAAGCGGCTGGTCATCGCCGGGGAGGCCTGTAGCGCCACTGCTCCGGCGATGACCCATGGAGCATGGGAAGATGGCCTGCGTGCTGCCGGGGCGGCTTTGAATGCCGGCGCTCGCAAGGTGATCGTGATCGGCGCTGGGTGCGCGGGGCTGGCTGCTGCGCGGTCCTTGCGCGAGCAAGGCATCGAATGCGTCGTTCTGGAGGCCAGGGGGCGAACGGGTGGGCGCACGCACACTATCGAACTGGGTGGCGTGTGGGCAGATGAAGGTGCTGCATGGCTTCAGCATTTCGCCGACAACCCTTTGGCCGCCCTTGCCCTGCAGCAGGGGTTGGCTTGCGTCGAGACCGACTTTGGCAACCCGCTCGCTGCTGCACGCGGCGGGGTGCTGCCTGACATCGACGGTGCCTGGTTGGCCCTGACGGAAAATATCGATCGGCGTTTGCCCTTGTCTGATGCCATCGACCGCTACATGGCCTGCCTCGACCCAGCGCACGCGCGAGCGACGCAATTTGCCATCGACGGCAACCTGGTACTGGAAGCGTGCCTGCCCGTGAAGCAGTTGTCGGTCTGCGCTCTGGACGAAGGGGGTGTCGGGCATGGGGATCGCATGCTGCCCGGTGGGTACAGCGAACTTGTAGATTGCCTGGCGCAGGGGCTGGATATTCGCCTGAACAGTCCGGTGACGTCCATCGACTGGTCAGGCGCGAAGGTCGTGGTCAATGACCAGTCGTGCGATTTCTGCATTTGTACAGTCCCTCTGGGCGTGTTGAAAGCGCTGCACTTCAACCCCGCGCTACCAGACGCCCAGCAACAAGCGCTGGCACACTTGGCAATGGGCAAGCTGGAAAAGGTGATTCTGCAATTCGATGAGCGTTGGTGGCCGCGATCCTCCTCGGGCTACCTGCGCTGGTACGACGAGCCTGCCAGTTGGGGGGAGTGGCTGGACCTGACCGACGCGGTGGGCAAGCCCACCATTGCCGGGTTGATTGCCGCCGATGCGATCGAGCGGCAGTTTACCGGGCGCACCGATGAGCAGATCGCCATGGCGGCCTGCGAGGCGTTGCAGGCGTGGGCCGCAGCGTTGGGGCCCACACCTTGACAGTTACAGCCCTTCGCCAAGCACCCGGTCGATGCTGTCGACAAAGTAGTCGACGCTGGCCCGGGTGGTGCACATCGGCGGCTTGATCTTGAGGATGTTCAGGTAGTCGCCGGTCGGCTGCATGAAGATTCCCAGTTCGCGCAGGCGGTCGCACAGCAGCATGGTTTCCTCGGTGGCCGGCTCCAGGGTTTCACGGTTGCGCACCAGTTCCAGCCCCAGGTAGAAACCTAAACCATGGGCCGCGCCAGCCAGCGGGTGCTTGTCGACCAGCGCCTGCAGGCGCGCCTTGAAATAGCGCCCGGTGTCGCGGGCGTTGTCCCACAGGCCTTCCTCCTGCATAACGTCCAGCACCGCCATGCCGATGCGGCAGCTGACCGGGCTGCCGCCGGCCGAGGAGAAGAAGTAGCCCTCGGCCTCCAGTGCCTCGGCGATCTCGCGGCGGGTAATCACCACCCCCAGCGGCTGGCCGTTGCCCATGCCCTTGGCCATGGTGATGATGTCGGGCACCACGCCTTGTTCCTCGAAGCCCCAGAAGTACTCGCCCAGGCGGCCGTAGCCGACCTGCACCTCGTCGGCGATGCACACGCCACCGCGGGCGCGGACCTTGGCATAGGCGTCGCGCAGGTAACCGGCCGGCAGCGAAATACCCCCGGCATTGCCGTACACCGGCTCGCAGATGATGCCGGCCAGCTGGCGGCCACGGGCATCGAGGTCGGCCAGCTTGGCGTCGACGTCGCGCAGGTAGTCGGCCGCCGTGTCGGCACCGCGGAAGCGGCCGCGGAAGGTGTTCGGTGCCTCCACCGGGTGCACCCAGTCAGGGCGGGTTTCCAAGGCCTGCGGGTTGTCGGCGATCGAGGTGGAAATGGCATCGGTGGCCACCGACCAGCCGTGGTAGGCCTCCAGCACGCTGAGCAGGTCACGGCCACCGCTGTAGGCCCATGCCAGGCGGATCGCCAGGTCGTTGGCCTCGGTACCGCTGTTGACCATGAATACCCGGTCGAAGCCCTCGGGCGCGAGGTCGAGCAGGCGCTCGGAGAACTCGGTGATGGCAGCGTAGTGGAAGCGCGAGTTGGTGTTGAGCAGCGACCACTGGCGCGCCGATTCGGCGACCATGCGCGGGTGGCCGTGGCCCAGCACGGCGACGTTGTTGAGCATGTCCAGGTACGAGCGACCCTGCAGGTCGATCAGGTAGTTGCGCCAGCCGCGTTCGATCTGCGGCGGTTGCGCGTAGTAGTGCTTCTGCGAGCGGGCGAAACTGGCGTCGCGACGGGCCAACAGGGTCTGCGGGTCGGGCAACGGTTCGGCGTCGCAATCGAAGCCCAGCAGCGCGGCAGGCGACGGGCACAGGGCCAGCCAGGCGTCAGCTTGCGACGGGGTGGCGAAGAAGGGCGGTTGGATATGGGTGTCGAGGCACAGCTGGACACTGAGGAAGCCGCAACTGCTGCCTAGCGATTGCCCTTTCGTCACGGCCTGGCCATCCGCCGGGGCCTGCTCCAGGCCTTGCAACCACAAGGCCCAAAGTGGCGTGCGCAGGCAGCCGCGGCCGTCGCCGTGACGTTGCCAGATGCCTGCTTCGGGCGCCTGGACCGGGCTGCCATTGGGCACATGCAGCTCTACGCCCAGCGCGCAGGTGGCCGGTTCTTCGGGGCGATCGACATGGGTTTGTGACAGGCGATACTGGCCGTGCAGGCTGCAGGCCGGTGCAGGTTGCGCGCTCAGCATGTGCTGGTCGAAGCCCGCCTGTTCCCAGTTGCCAACTTCGCAGTGCGCGCTGAGCACGCCCAGGTCGATGCGCCTGACCGGTTGCCCGGCCAGCTCAGGTAGCAGCGGCGCACAGCCCGTCAGGTCGGCGGCATCGGCTTGCAGGCCGGCCGCCTGAAGGATGGCCGCCTCCATCAAGGCGAATGGCACGGCCGTGGCGGTATCGAAGATTTCCCATTCATGGGCGACGTTGTCGCGGGTGTACTGGTTGTCCGGGTCCACGGCCAGTTGCTGCGCGCTGCTCAGCACCAGCACCGCCGCACGGTTCAGTACCAACGGCCACAAGGCACGCAGCTCGGCCTCGGTCAGCGGGTTGAGGGCCTGGTAGGCGCTGATCGCGGGCAGGATACGCAGCGGGTCACCTTCGGCATGGTGCAGCAGCGCCGCGCAGGTCACCGACAGGTCGGCGATGCGCCAGGTGCGCGACAGGTCGCCGAAGTCGATCACGCCCTGCAGTTGCCATTGGCGCTGGTTGTCGCGGGCCCACACGGTGTTGTCATCGGTGATGTCGAGGTGCACGGCCTGGGTCGGCAGCCGCTCCGCCAAGGGTGCGAGACGCTCGCTGGCCACACGGGTGGCCTGTTCGATGCGGGCGCGTTGCCCGGCGTCCTGCAGCATTGGCAGCAGGTGTTCGATCAGCGCCTGGGCATGTTGCGGGTCCCATTGCAGGGTGCGCTCCAGGCCAGGGTGGTCGAAGTCGACCAAGGCCAGGTCGAGCCGTGCGCACAGCCTGCCCAGTTCAGCCATCAGGCGTGGCGGCATGTGCTTGAGGCGGGTCACTGGCTGGCCGTCGATGTAGTCGAGCAGGCGCACCCGCAGGGGTTGCCCGTCGATGTCCACTGCCAGCAAGGTTTCGCCATTATACGCAGCTTGCACGGCAGGCACTGGCAGGCCCTGCTCGCGCAGGTAGGCCAGTGCAGCGTGCTGCGCCTGCAGTTCGACTTCGGCGTAGCTGCCATGGCAGGCCTTGAGCACGAAGCGCTCTTGCGCTGTGTCCACGCGGAAATTCAGGTCCTGCTGGCTGCCCAGCGCAGTCAGGTCGCCATCCAGGCCGTAGTGCGCCTGCAGCAGCTTATGCGCTTGGGCTTCGCTGAGAGAGGGACTGGGCAGGCCGGAACGCTGGATCAGCGTGTCGAGGGCTGGGGAGGCGGGCTTTTGTTGTTGGCTGGACATGGGTTCTACCGTTGCTGCAGGGAGTTGACGGAGAGAATCTATTCCCGATCTGGCTGATGATGAAAGACGATCGTGATCAGAATTTCTGATGAATGAAGTCGTCGGAGCCCCGGTCATGGCGTCGCGTATTCCGCAGGCGAGGGGACAAGGTTAAGCTCGCTGGTTTCCTGGGATGGAGTGACCCATGACGGAGCATTATCAGGGGAGCTGCCTGTGTGGCGGCGTACGCTATGAGTTGCGGACTGCGCCCAAGGCCGTGAGTCATTGCCATTGCAGCCAGTGCCGCAAAGGGCACGGGGCGGCGTTTGCCAGTTATGGCAGCGTGCCGCGGGGGGCGATGCGGTTGCTTTGTGGTGCTGAGATTCTCAGGGGCTATGCCTCTTCGGAGGCGGTGCGGCGTGAGTTTTGTTCGCGTTGTGGATCCAGTTTGTTCTGGTCTCGGTCATCAGGCGAGTATTCAGATTGGATTTCCATTGCGTTGGGAGCACTGGATACGCCGTTCAGGCCTGGCAAGCAAAAGCATGTTCACACGGGTGTGGTGGTGGGCTGGTGTTCACTCGCCGGGTGAGCGGGCCTGCCAAGGGATTGCAGTAGGGCTGGCAGGTGCATGCCTTGGTTTTTGCAAAGTAGCTGAGATCGAGCGCCGCCCGTGCGGCGCTCGATCTAATAGGCGCTGCAAATCTCTCGGCAGACACCTGTAAGCCTTCATGCATTCCGCAGCCAGGCCCCCGTATCACTCCACCAGAAACGCCGCTTCCAACAATTGTTTCGTATAAACATGTTGCGGCGCATGGAAGATCTCCCGCGCATCCCCTTGCTCCACCACATGCCCATGCTTGATCACCATCAACTGGTGGCTCAGCGCCTTGACCACCGCAAGGTCATGGCTGATGAACAGGTACGTCAGGTTGTACTTGGCCTGCAGGTTGCGCAGCAACTCCACCACCTGCCGCTGCACCGTGCGGTCCAGCGCCGAGGTCGGTTCATCCAGCAGAATCAACGCCGGCTTCAACACCAGTGCCCGGGCAATGGCGATGCGCTGGCGCTGGCCGCCGGAAAACTCATGGGGGTAGCGATGGCGGGTGCGCGGGTCCAGCCCCACTTCCTCCAGCGCCGCAACGATTGCGGCTTCCTGCTCCTCAGGCGTGCCGATCTTGTGAATCCGCAACCCCTCGCCGACGATGTCTGCAACACACATGCGCGGGCTCAGGCTGCCAAAGGGGTCCTGGAACACCACCTGCATTTCCCGCCGCAGCGGCCGCACTGCCTTCTGGTTCATCCCTTCGAGCTGTTGGCCATGAAAGCGGATACCGCCTTGGCTGGAGATCAACCGCAGAATCGCCAGCCCCAGTGTCGACTTGCCCGACCCGGATTCGCCGACAATCCCCAGCGTCTGCCCCTGGGGCAGGCTGAAGTTGATCCCGTCCACCGCCTTCACGTGGTCAACCGTCTTGCGCAACAGCCCCTTTTTGATCGGGAACCAGACCTTCAGGTCATTCACCTCCAGCAATGGCGCACCCACCGGGTTATGCGCCGGCAGCCCGCTGGGCTCGGCATTGATCAGCATCTGCGTGTAGTGATGCTGCGGGGCACTGAATAGCCTGGCGCATTCGGCCTGTTCGACGATCTGCCCGCGCTGCATCACGCACACGCGGTGGGCGATGCGGCGTACCAGGTTGAGGTCGTGACTGATCAGCAGCAAGGCCATGCCTAACTTTGCCTGCAGCTTTTTCAGCAGGTCGAGGATCTTCAGCTGCACGGTCACATCCAGCGCCGTGGTCGGCTCGTCGGCAATCAACAGCTCCGGCTCGTTGGCCAGGGCCATGGCGATCATCACCCGCTGGCGCTGGCCGCCGGACAGCTCGTGGGGCAGCGCCTTCAGGCGCTTGCGCGGTTCGGGGATGCCGACCAATTCCAGCAGTTCCAGCGTGCGCGCTGTCGCTTCCTTGCCGGTCAGGCCCTTGTGCAGCAGGAGGATTTCGTTGATCTGCTTCTCGATGCAGTGCAGCGGGTTCAGCGAGGTCATCGGCTCCTGGAAGATCATCGCGATGCGATTGCCGCGAATACGCTGCAGGGTCTTCTCGTTCTGCTGCAGCAAGTCCTTGCCTTCATAGCGGATGCTGCCACTGGGGTGGCGGGCCAGCGGGTAGGGCAGCAGGCGCAGGATCGAGTGCGCGGTGACGGATTTGCCCGAGCCGCTTTCGCCGACCAGGGCCAGGGTTTCGCCCTTGCGGATGTCGAAGCTGATGCCGTCGACCACCCGGTTGACTTGCTCGCCGGTGACAAACTCCACCGCCAGGTCGCGCACTTCGATCAGGTTCTGTTCGCTCATTTCACTTCCTCGGGTCGAAGGCATCGCGGGCGGATTCGCCGATGAATACCAGCAGGCTCAGCATGATCGCCAGCACGGCGAAGGCGCTGATGCCCAGCCACGGGGCTTGCAGGTTGGACTTGCCTTGCGCCACCAGCTCGCCCAGCGACGGTGCGCCGGGGGGCAGGCCGAAGCCGAGGAAGTCCAGCGCAGTCAGGGTGCCGATGGCACCGGTGAGGATGAACGGCATGAAGGTCATGGTCGAAATCATGGCATTGGGCAGGATGTGCCGGTACATGATCGCGCCGTTGCGCATGCCCAGGGCGCGGGCCGCGCGCACGTATTCCAGGTTGCGCCCGCGCAGGAACTCGGCGCGCACCACGTCCACCAGGCTCATCCACGAGAACAGCAGCATGATGCCCAGCAACCACCAGAAGTTGGGCTGCACGAAGCTGGCAAGGATGATCAACAGGTACAGCACCGGCAGACCGGACCAGATTTCCAGGAAGCGTTGCCCGGCAAGGTCGACCCAGCCACCGTAGAAACCCTGCAGGGCACCGGCGATGACGCCGACGATGGAACTGAGCAGGGTCAGGGTGAGTGCGAACAGCACCGACACCCTGAAGCCATAGATCACCCGCGCCAGCACGTCGCGGCCCTGGTCGTCGGTACCCAGCCAGTTGTCCGCCGAGGGCGGCGCCGGAGCCGGTACGCGCAGGTCGTAGTTGATGCTCTGGTAGCTGAACGGGATCGGCGCCCAGACCACCAAGCTGTCTTTCTTCTCCAGCAGGTCGCGGATGTACGGGCTCTTGTAGTTGGCCTCCAGCGGGAATTCGCCACCGAAGGTGGTTTCCGGGTAGCGCTTGAATGCCGGGAAGTACCACGAGCCGTCGTAGCGCACGGCAATCGGCTTGTCGTTGGCAATCAGCTCGGCGCCCAGGCTCAGGCCGAACAGGATCAGGAACAGCCACAGTGACCACCAGCCTCGGCGGTTGGCCTTGAAGCGCTCGAAGCGCCGGCGGTTGAGGGGGGACAAGGCCATGTCAGTGCTCCCGGCTGGCAAAGTCGATGCGTGGATCGACCAGGGTGTAGGTCAGGTCGCCGATCAGCTTCACCACCAGCCCGAGCAGGGTGAAGATGAACAGGGTGCCGAAGACCACCGGGTAGTCGCGGTTGATCGCCGCTTCGAAGCTCATCAGGCCCAGGCCGTCGAGGCTGAAGATCACCTCGATCAGCAGGGAGCCGGTGAAGAAGATGCCGATGAACGCCGACGGGAAGCCGGCGATCACCAGCAGCATGGCATTGCGGAACACATGCCCGTACAGCACACGCGGCCGGCTCAGGCCCTTGGCCTTGGCGGTGACCACGTACTGCTTGTTGATCTCGTCGAGGAAGCTGTTCTTGGTCAGCAGGGTCATGGTGGCGAAGTTACCGATCACCAGTGCGGTGATCGGCAGCACCAGGTGCCAGAAGTAGTCCAGTACCTTGCCGGTGGTGCTAAGTTCGTCGAAGTTGTTCGAGGTCAGGCCGCGCAGCGGGAACCAGTCGAAGTAGCTGCCACCGGCGAACAGCACGATCAGCAGGATGGCGAACAGGAACGCCGGGATGGCGTAGCCGACGATGATCGCCGAACTGGTCCAGACGTCGAAGTGGCTGCCGTGGCGCACGGCCTTGGCAATGCCCAGCGGGATCGACACCAGGTACATGATCAGCGTGCTCCACAGCCCCAGCGAGATCGATACTGGCATCTTCTCGGCGATCAGGTCGATGACCTTGGCGTCACGGAAGAAGCTGTCGCCGAAGTCCAGCGTGGCGTAGTTCTTGACCATGATCCACAGGCGTTCGGGCGCCGACTTGTCGAAGCCGTACATGTGCTCGATCTCGGCGATCAGCGCCGGGTCCAGGCCCTGGGCGCCGCGGTAGTTGGAACCGGCTACCGAAACTTCGGCGCCGCCGCCGGCGATACGGCTGGTGGCGCCCTCGAAGCCTTCGAGCTTGGCGATCATCTGCTCAACCGGGCCGCCGGGGGCGGCCTGGACGATGATGAAGTTGATGATCAGGATGCCGAACAGGGTCGGGATGATCAGCAGCAGGCGGCGCAGGATATAGGCCAGCATGTCAGTTGGCCTCGTCCGCAGGGGCTTCGCTGACCGCTGGGGTCACGTCCGGCTTGACCCACCAGGTGTCGATGCCGACGTCATACTTGGGCGATACCTTGGGGTGGCCGATGTGGTTCCAGTAGGCCACCCGATTGGTCTTGATATGCCAGTTGGGCACCACGTAGTAACCCCATTGCAGCACGCGGTCGAGGGCGCGGCAGTGGTCGATCAGGCTCTGGCGCGAGTCGGCATTGATCAGTTCCTCCACCAGTTGATCGATGGCCGGGTCGCGCAGGCCGATGAAGTTGCGGCTGCCGGGGTTGTCGGCGGCAGTGCTGGACCAGAATTCACGCTGCTCGTTGCCGGGCGAATTGGATTGCGCGAAGCCGCCGACGATCATGTCGAAGTCACGCGAGCGCAGGCGGTTGATGTACTGCGAGACGTCCACGCGGCGGATCTCGAAGCCTATCCCCAAGTCAGCGAGGTTGCGCTTGAACGGCAGCAGCACGCGTTCGAACTGGGTCTGTGCCAACAGGAACTCGATACTGACCGGTTTGCCATCCTTGTCGACCATCTTGTCGTCGATGATCTTCCAGCCGGCTTCCTGAAGGAGCTTGTAGGCCTGGCGCTGCTGCTCGCGGATCATCCCGCTGCCGTCACTGACCGGGTTGGTGAAGGCCTCGGTGAACACCTGCTCGGGGATTTTACCGCGCAGCGGTTCGAGGATTTTCAGCTCGGCCGGCGAGGGCAGGCCACTGGCGGCCATTTCGGAGTTCTCGAAGTAACTGTCGGTGCGAATGTAGGCGCCGTTGAACAGCTGCTTGTTGGTCCATTCGAAGTCGAACAACAGGCTGAGTGCCTTGCGTACACGCACATCCTGGAACACTGGCTTGCGCAGGTTGAAGACGAAGCCTTGCATGCCCACCGGGTTGCCGTTGGGTATTTCTTCTTTTATCAGGCGGCCATCGCGTACGGCGGGAACGTCGTAGGCGGTTGCCCAGTTTTTCGCGCTCATCTCCAGTTCGTAGTCGAAGGCCCCGGCCTTGAGTGCCTCCAGCGCCACGTTGTTGTCACGGTAGACATCGAAGGTCATGGCGTCGAAGTTGTAGAACCCGCGGTTGATCGGCAGGTCCTTGGCCCAGTAATCCTTGACCCGCTCGTAGCGGATCGAGCGCCCGGCCTTGACCGCGGCGACCTTGTACGGGCCGCTGCCAAGTGGCGGCTCGAGGTTGCCACGGGTGAATTCGCGGGATTCGTACCAATGTTTGGGCAGCACCGGCAACTGGCCGAGAATCAGCGGCAGCTCGCGGTTATTGTTGTGCTTGAACTTGAACAGCACCTTGAGTGGGTCTTCTGCGACCACTTCAGCCACATCCCCGTAGTACTGGCGGTACAGCGGGGCGCCGTCCTTGATCAGGGTGTTGAAGGTGAATACCACGTCCTCGGCACGCATCGGGTGGCCATCGTGGAAGCGTGCCTCGGGGCGCAGGTAGAAGCGCACCCAGCTGTTGTCCGGGGCCTTCTCGATCTTGCCGGCGACCAGGCCGTATTCGGTAAACGGCTCATCCTGGCTCTGACGCATCAGGGTGTCGTAGATGATGCTGACGTTGTCGGCCGAGACGCCTTTGTTGATGAACGGGTTGAGGCTGTCGAAGCCACCGAAGCTGGACTGGCGGAAGGTGCCGCCTTTGGGCGCGTCGGGGTTGACGTAGTCGAAGTGCTTGAAGTCGGCCGGGTACTTCGGTGGCTCGTCGTAGAGCGTCAGGGCGTGTTGCGGCGCGGCCAGCGCGGGCAGGCTCAGGCAGGCGAACAGCAGGCTGCAGGCCAGGCGTAGCGTCGGCTTCATTGGGCTTTCTCCGAAGGCTTTATCCACCAGGTATTCAGCCCGAGGGTGTAGGGCGGCGTGGTGACGAAGGCGAACCGGTTGCGGTAGGCCAGGCGGTGATTGTCGAGGTACCAGTTGGGGATCATGTAGTACTGCCATGAAAGCACGCGGTCCAGGGCGCGGGCGGCGGCGACCTGGTCGTCGCGGGTGCGCGCGGCCAGCAAAGTGTCGAGCAGGTGGTCGACCACCGGGTCCTTGACCCCAGCATAGTTCTTGCTGCCTTTGGTCGAGGCCTGGCTGGAATGGAAGTACAGCCACTGTTCGAGGCCCGGGCTCAAGGTCTGGTTCAGGGTCATCAGGATCATGTCGAAATCGAACTGGTCCAGGCGTTGTTTGTACTGGGCACGGTCCACCGTGCGCAAGCGCGCATCGATACCGATGCTGGCCAGGTTTTCGACATAAGGTTGCAGGATGCGTTCGAGGCTTGGGTTAACCAGCAGCAGCTCCATGCGCAGCGGCTGGCCCTTGGCATTGACCAGGCGCTGGCCGTCGAGCTTCCAGCCGGCCTGGTTGAGCAGGCCCAGGGCCTGGCGCAGGGTCTGGCGGCCGATACCGCGCCCGTCGGTGTGGCTGACCTGGTAGGGCTGGGTGAACAGCTTGTCGGGCAGCTGGTCGCGGAACGGCGCCAGCAGTAGCCATTCCTTGCCAGTGGGCACGCCGCTGGCGGCGAACTCGCTGTTGGGGTAGTAGCTGGTGGCACGGCGGTACGCGCTGCTGAACAGCGCCCGGTTGGTCCACTCGAAATCGAGCATCAGGCCCAGCGCCTGGCGAACCCTGGGGTCGCTGAAGGTGGCCCTGCGGCTGTTCATGAACAGGCCCTGGGTCTGGGTGGGGATGCGGTGCGGGATCTGTGCCTTGATGACTTCGCCACGGCGTACGGCCGGGAAGTTGTAACCGTTGGCCCAGTTCTTCGCCTGGTGCTCGATATAGATGTCGAACTCACCGGCCTTGAACGCTTCGAAGGCCACGGTGGCATCGCGGTAGAACTCGTACTCGACGCGGTTGAAATTGTACTTGCCGCGGTTCACCGCCAGGTCTTTGCCCCAATAGTTCTTCACCCGCTCGAACACCAGACGCCGGCCAGGTTCCACCTGGGTGATGCGATACGGCCCGCTGCCCAGCGGCGGTTCGAAGGTGGTAGCCTCGAAGTCACGCTTTTGCCAGTAGTGCTTGGGCAGTACTGGCATCTCGCCCAGGCGCAGGATCAGCAGCGGGTTGCCGGCGCGCTTGAAGACGAAGCGGATGCGCAGCGGGCCGAGAATGTCCACGCGCTGCACTTCCTGCAGGTTGGTGCGATAGATCGGGTGCCCTTGCTTGAGCAGGGTACGGTACGAGAACGCTACATCGGCGGCGGTGATCGGCGCGCCGTCGTGCCAGCGTGCTTCCGGGCGCAGGTTGAACACCACCCAGCTGCGGTCTTCGCTGTACTCCACCGAGCGGGCGATCAGGCCATAGCTGGAGGTGGGCTCGTCACCGGACGGGTCGTACTGGCCGGTGCCGACCATCAGCGTTTCGTTCAGCTCGCTGACGCCGTATTGCAGGAAGTTCGGCGTGGTGACCGGGCTGGTGCCCTTGAAGGTGTAGGGGTTGAGCGTGTCGAAGGTGCCGAATGCCATGGCCCGCAAGGTACCGCCCTTGGGCGCTTGCGGGTTGACCCAGTCGAAGTGGGTGAATGTGGCTGGGTACTTGAGCGTGCCGAACTGCGCGTATCCGTGGCTTTCGCTCACCATCGCGACGGCGGGGAAGCTCAAGGCCAGGCTGAATGACAGCAGGAGGGGACGTATCAAGTCGGCATCCGATCCAGAGGCGTTGGGCTTTGGTCGGGGTACAGTAACAGCTTGCCGGGTATGGAAAAAGAGTGGGGTCCAGAGGATTGCAAAGGGCCGCATAGCGGCCCTTGGTGGTTTATCAGTGCGACAGGTAGACGGTCAGGGTCTGGCCTGGCTTGAGCGCATGCCCGCTGCGCGGATTCCAGCGCTTGAGGTGCTGCATCTCGACGTTGAAACGTTTGGCTACAAGATACAGCGAATCACCCTTGCGCACCTTGTACTGGGTGGAGCGTTGCCCGGAGGCGGCCACCCGGTTGCCTGCGGCGCTCGGCGCGCTGCCGCCGCGCAGGGCCAGGACCTGGCCAGCCTTGACGCGGTTGCCCGGCAGTTTGTTCCAGCGCTGGATGTCCTTGACCGCAACCCGGTTGGCCTTGGCGATGCTGCTCAGGCTGTCGCCGCGCTTGACCCGGTAGCTGCGCGCGGCAGGCGCCTTGGCTTCGGCCACGGCGGCAGCGAACACGGCCTTGTTCGGCTGCAGGCTGACCAGCTGCTCGGGCTTGAGGTTGGACAGGCTGTCACTGAGCAGTTGCGCCTTGGCGGTCGGCACCAGCAGCTGCTTGGGCCCATCCACGGTCATGCGTTTCTTGAAGGCCGGGTTGAGCTGGATCAGTTCGTCTTCGTCGATGTTGGCGAAGGCGGCGACCCGCGACAGGTCGAGGCGGTCGTTGATGGCCACCGCTTCGAAGTAGGGCTCGTTGGCGATCGGCGTAAGGTTCACGCCATAGGCTTCAGGCGTGGAGACCACCTGCGACAGTGCCAGTAGCTTGGGCACGTAGTCACGGGTTTCCTGTGGCAGTGGCAGGTTCCAGTAATCGGTGGGCAGGCCGAGCTTCTCGTTGCGCTCGATGGCACGGCTGACGGTGCCTTCGCCCGCATTGTAGGCCGCCAGGGCCAGCAGCCAGTCGCCGTTGAACATGTCGTGCAGGCGGGTCAGGTAGTCCAGCGCGGCGTTGGTCGACGCGGTGATGTCGCGACGGCCATCGTAGAAGTTGGTCTGGCGCAGGTTGAAGTGGCGACCGGTGGCCGGCATGAACTGCCACATGCCCGCCGCGCTGGCGCGCGAGTAGGCCATTGGGTTGTAGGCGCTCTCGATTGCCGGCAGCAGTGCGAGCTCCAGCGGCATGTCGCGTTCTTCGAGGCGCTCGACAATGTAGTGCAGGTAAAGGCTGCCGCGCTCGCCGGCGCTCTCGAGGAACGTCGGGTTGCTGGCGAACCACAGGCGCTGCTGCTCGATGCGCGGATTGACGTCGATGTTGTCCTGCAGGGCGAAGCCCTGGCGCATGCGCTCCCACACATCCTGCGGCGGTTCGGCCGGTTTGACCGCCAGCGGCGCAGGTTTGTGCTTGATCCGGGCCTGGTAGCTATGCGCGCGAACGCTGTCGGCTTCGTCGAGTTGACGGGTGCTCTGGCAGCCCACCAGGGTGGCGGCCAGCGCCAGCGCACTGATTTGGGCCAGGCGCGTCAGGGCGACTGAATGAGCGGTTCTGCGGCTACGGGAAGACATCGGCTGACACAGGTTTCCGGGCGAAAAATTTCGGCGATTCTAGAAACCGCACCCTCCTGGGTCAACCGTTGTGAACCCTCTGCGATATATCTTGAGGTTATCAGAAGGTGTCCTTCCAAGACCTCAAAGCAGCAAAAACAGTGACCTGCGAGTCGTTTGAATGTCCCTTCCATTCGTCTGCTTTTTGTTTAACTAATGTTTCAGCGGTACGCAGGAAGGGGTTGGTCAGGCGCTCGAGACCGATGGTTGATGGCAAGGTGATGCGATTTTCGGCGCGCAGCCGGGTAACGTCTTCGAACCGCTGCAGAACGTGCGGATTGCTGGGCTCCACGGCCTTGGCGAAGCGCAGGTTGCTCAAGGTGTATTCGTGGGTGCAATACACTTGAGTCTGCTCCGGCAGCGCTGCCAGGCGGGCGAGGGCAGGCTGCATCTGCTCTGGCGTGCCTTCGAACATGCGCCCGCAGCCGGCAGCGAACAAAGTGTCGCCGCAGAACAGCAGCGGAGTTGCCGGCTGGTCGCTGAAGTAGGCGATGTGCCCCAGGGTGTGGCCCGGCACGGCCAGTACCTGGAAGGGCACGCCCAGCACGTTGACCTGGTCACCCTCGTCCAGCGCCAGGTCGCGGCCCGGGATCTGCTCGCGGGCCGGGCCGCAGACGCGGGCACCGGTCTGTTGCTTGAGGCGTTCGACACCGCCGACATGGTCATCGTGGTGGTGGGTGACCATGATGGTGTCCAGCGCCCAGCCGGGGTGGGCGGCCAGCCAGGCCTCCACTGGGCCGGCATCGCCGGGGTCGACCACCGCGCAACGGCGTTTGGCAGTATCCTGTAACAACCAGATGTAGTTGTCGGAGAAAGCGGGGAGAGCGTCGATCTGTATCATGGTGCGGATCCGTATCGCCAGGCGTGGCACATGAGGGCATCTTAGCCGCGATGGCGCGGTGCGAGAACCTTCGAGGGAGAGCGCAATGACCGACCAAGCCTTTGCTCAGGCCGACCCGGAATGGGTCGAACTGATCAGCCTGGCCCGTGAGTGGTTCAACGGCCCACTCGGCCAGCTGATGCTGAAGGAAGAGGAAAAACTGCTGGAAGAGGAGCTCGGGCGCTTCTTCGGTGGCTACCTCGTGCACTATGGCCCCTGTGCCGAGGCGCCGCCCAGCGCACCACAGGTGCAGCGCAACGTGCGCCTTGGCGCACCGCTGCCGGGGGTGGAGATCGTCTGCGAGGAACAGGCCTGGCCCTTGAGCGAGCACGCCGCCGACGTGGTGGTGCTGCAGCATGGCCTGGACTTCAGCCTGTCGCCCCATGGCCTGCTGCGCGAGGCAGCCAGCGCGGTGCGCCCGGGCGGGCACCTGCTGATCGTTGGCATCAACCCCTGGAGTGGCTGGGGCATGCGCCATTTCTTCAGCCATGGCGCCCTGCGCAAGGCGCGCTGCATCTCGCCGTCACGGGTGGGCGACTGGCTCAACCTGCTGGGCTTCGCGCTGGAGAAACGCCGCTTCGGGTGCTATCGTCCGCCGCTCACTTCGCCGGCCTGGCAGCAACGCCTGGCAGGCTGGGAACGGATGGCGGGCGGCTGGCAGAGTGCCGGCGGTGGGGTCTACCTGCTGGTGGCGCGCAAGATGGTGGTTGGCCTGCGACCGTTGCGCCAGGTGCGCCGCGAGCCGATGGGCAAGCTGCTGCCGCTGCCGCTGGCCAAGGTCAACCGCAGCGCCGCCAACCCGGATACCGAAAAGCACTGAACATGAGTGGTACATGAGCGATAGCGTCGAGATGTATACCGATGGCGCCTGCAAGGGCAACCCTGGCCCAGGCGGCTGGGGCGTCCTGCTGGTCTTCAAGGGCGTCGAGAAGGAACTGTGGGGTGGCGAGCGCGAAACCACCAACAACCGCATGGAACTGATGGCGGCGATCCAGGGGCTGATGGCGCTCAAGCGTGAGTGCGAAGTGGTGCTGACCACCGACTCGCAGTACGTGATGAAGGGCATCAACGAGTGGATGACCAACTGGAAGAAGCGCGGCTGGAAGACCGCGGCCAAGGAACCGGTGAAGAACGCCGACCTGTGGCAACTGCTCGACGAGCAGGTCAATCGCCACAAGGTCACCTGGAAGTGGGTGCGCGGGCACATCGGCCACCCCGGCAACGAACGCGCCGACCAGTTGGCCAACCGTGGCGTTGAGGAAGTGCGCGCCAAGCGTTGAGCTGCGGTACAATCGCCGCCTTTGTAACTGATGCAAGTTGGAGCGCCCCGCGTGGAGCAGCAGCAAGATAAACGCCTGGTCATTCTCGATACCGAAACCACGGGTATGCCGGTCAGCGAAGGCCACCGGATCATCGAGATCGGCTGTGTCGAGGTCATGGGCCGGCGCCTGACCGGGCGGCACTTCCACGTCTACCTGCAGCCTGACCGCGAAAGTGACGAGGGTGCGATCAACGTTCACGGCATTACTGACGCGTTCCTGGTCGGCAAGCCGCGTTTCGCCGATGTCGCCGAAGAGTTCTTCGAATTCATCCAGGGCGCCACCCTGGTCATCCACAACGCGGCGTTCGACGTCGGCTTCATCAACAACGAATTCGCTTTGCTGGGGCAGAGCGACCGCGCCGACATCGCCAACCACTGCACCATCCTCGATACCCTGCTGCTGGCCCGTGCCCGCCACCCAGGGCAGCGCAACAGCCTCGACGCGCTGTGCAAACGCTACGACATCGACAACTCTGGCCGTGAGCTGCACGGCGCGTTGCTCGACTCCGAGTTGCTGGCGGACGTCTACCTGGCGATGACCGGTGGCCAGACCAGCCTGTCGCTGGCCGGGCACGGGGCCGACGGTGACGGTGACGGGCAGGGCGCTGGTGGTAGCGAGATCCGCCGCATCGTCGGGCGTGCGCCTGGACGGGTGATCATGGCGTCTGCCGAAGAGCTGGAGGCGCATGCCGAGCGGCTGGCAGCGGTGGCCAAGTCGGCGGGTGGGCCTTCGATGTGGCAAGCCCTGACCGAGACACCAGCCGGCTGATCCGTAAGCCTGCCCCGCGAAGAGGCCGGTACAGGCAGCACAAGGCCAACTACCCTTAACAGGACAACAAGTCCTGCGAGGGTAGCAGCCGGATGTACAAGGACCTCAAGTTCCCCATCCTCATCGTCCACCGTGCGATCAAGGCCGACAGTGTTGCCGGCGAGCGCATCCGCGGCATCGCCGAGGAGCTGAGCCAGGACGGCTTCGCCATCATCAAGGCTGCCGACCACAGCGAGGCGCGCCTGGTCGCTACCACCCACCACGGCCTAGCCTGCATGCTGATCGCCGCCGAAGGCGTCGGTGACAACACCCACTTGCTGCAGAACATGGCCGAGCTGATTCGCCTGGCCCGCCTGCGTGCACCGGACCTGCCGATCTTCGCCCTGGGCGAACAGGTCACCCTGGAAAACGCCCCCGCCGAGGCCATGAGCGAGCTGAACCAGCTGCGTGGCATCCTCTACCTGTTTGAAGACACCGTGCCATTCCTCGCCCGTCAGGTGGCGCGCGCCGCGCACAACTACCTCGACGGGCTGCTGCCACCGTTTTTCAAGGCCCTGGTACAGCACACCGCCCAGTCCAACTACTCATGGCACACTCCCGGGCACGGCGGCGGCGTGGCCTACCGCAAGAGCCCGGTGGGCCAGGCATTCCACCAGTTCTTCGGCGAAAACACCCTGCGTTCGGACTTGTCGGTCTCGGTGCCGGAGCTGGGCTCGCTGCTCGATCACACCGGCCCCCTGGCCCAGGCCGAGGCCCGTGCAGCGCGCAACTTCGGCGCTGATCACACCTTTTTCGTCATCAATGGCACCTCAACCGCCAACAAGATCGTCTGGCATGCCATGGTGGGGCGTGATGACCTGGTGCTGGTCGACCGCAACTGTCACAAGTCGGTGGTCCACGCCATCATCATGACCGGCGCGATCCCCATCTACCTGTGCCCGGAACGCAACGAGCTCGGCATCATCGGGCCGATTCCACTCAGCGAGTTCAGCCCCGAGTCGATCCAGGCCAAGGTCCAGGCCAACCCGCTGGCCGCAGGGCGTGAGCCGCGGATCAAGCTGGCGGTGGTGACCAATTCCACCTACGACGGGCTGTGTTACAACGCCGGGCTGATCAAGCAGGCCCTGGGCGCCAGCGTCGAGGTGTTGCACTTCGACGAGGCCTGGTTCGCCTACGCGGCGTTCCATGAGTTTTTCGAGGGCCGCTATGCCATGGGCACCGCGTGCAGCGAGAACAGCCCGCTGGTATTCAGCACCCATTCCACCCACAAGCTGCTGGCCGCCTTCAGCCAGGCTTCGATGATCCACGTGCAGGACGGCGCCCAGCGCCAGCTGGACCGCGACCGCTTCAACGAAGCGTTCATGATGCATATTTCCACCTCGCCGCAATACAGCATCCTCGCGTCGCTGGACGTGGCCTCGGCCATGATGGAAGGCCCGGCCGGGCGCTCGCTGCTGCAGGAGATGTTCGACGAAGCCCTGAGTTTCCGCCGCGCCCTGGCCAACCTGCGCGAGCACATCGCTGCCGAGGACTGGTGGTTCAGCATCTGGCAGCCGCCAGCGGCGGAGGGCATCCAGCGCCTGGCGGCGCAGGACTGGTTGCTGCAGCCGGGGGCCGAGTGGCATGGCTTTGGCGAAGTGGCGGACGACTACGTCCTGCTCGACCCGCTGAAGGTGACCTTGGTCATGCCAGGGCTCAGTGCTGGTGGCGTACTGGGTGAGCACGGCATACCGGCGGCGGTGGTCAGCAAGTTTCTCTGGGAGCGAGGGCTGGTGGTGGAGAAGACCGGGCTGTACAGCTTCCTGGTGCTGTTCTCGATGGGCATCACCAAGGGCAAGTGGAGCACGCTGCTCACCGAACTGCTGGAGTTCAAGCGCCATTACGACGGTAACACGGCGCTCAGTGCCTGCCTGCCGAGCGTCGTCGCGGTCGATGCCGCGCGTTACCAGGGCCTGGGCCTGCGCGACCTGTGCGATCAGTTGCATGACTGCTACCGTGCCAATGCCACGGCCAAGCAACTCAAGCGCTTGTTCACGCGACTACCGGAAGTGGCTGTGAGCCCAGCGCGGGCCTATGACCAGATGGTCCGCGGGGAAGTGGAAGCGGTGCCGATCGAAGCATTGCTGGGGAGGATTGCTGCGGTGATGCTGGTGCCGTACCCGCCGGGGATCCCATTGATCATGCCGGGCGAGCGGTTCACCGAAGCGACCCGCTCTATCCTCGATTACCTGGCGTTCGCGCGGGCCTTCAACCGTGGCTTCCCAGGCTTTGTCGCCGATGTGCATGGCCTGCAGAATGAAAGCGGCCAATACACCGTCGACTGCATCAAGGAATGCGAATGATCTCGACGCCGGTCTGCGCCAGTTCGAAGCGGTTTTCGCCCAAGTGGTTGACGCGGTCACCGATGGCCAGGCGGTAGGTGGTGATCGGGGCGCCCAGTGCGCTGCCGTCCGCCTGCAGGGTGGACTCCTGGAATTCGTGGACGGGGTAGATACGGCCTTCGGCGTCACGGGCGTGGAATTGGCCGACCATTACTGCTGCCATTTGGGGGGAAACCTCTGAATTGCGTGGGAAATGTCTGCAGACGTAGACCGTAAAAGATACCTGGAAGTTTTCGCGCGTTGGAAAAAAATCCAGGCCGCCGAGGAACGGTCATCTATAACTACTGACGTCCCTTTTCCCAGCAAAGGATGGATCACGCCATGAGCCAGGTGTATTCGGTAGCGGTTGTCGTCGGCAGCTTGCGCAAGGACTCCTACAACCGCAAGGTGGCCCGCGCACTTTCGGAGCTGGCGCCGTCCAGCCTTGCCCTGAAGGTCGTCGAGATCGGCGACCTGCCGCTGTACAACGAGGATGTCGAGGCCGAGGGCGTGCCTGAGGCGTGGAAGCGCTTTCGCGATGAGATTCGCCGCAGCGACGCGGTGCTGTTCGTCACCCCGGAGTACAACCGTTCGGTCCCGGGCGGCCTGAAGAACGCCATCGACGTGGGTTCGCGGCCATACGGTCAGAGCGCCTGGAGTGGCAAGCCGGCGGCGGTGGCGAGCGTGTCGCCGGGCGCCATTGGCGGCTTTGGTGCCAATCATGCGTTGCGCCAGTCGCTGGTGTTCCTCGACATGCCGTGCATGCAGATGCCCGAAGCGTATATCGGTGGGGCGGCCAGCCTGTTCGATGAAGGTGGCAAGCTCAGTGACAAGACCCGGCCGTTCCTGCAGGGCTTTATCGACAAGTTTGCTTCCTGGGTGAAGTTGAACAGGGCGTTCTGATCCATCGTTGTTGCCTGACCGATGCATTCGCGGGCAAGCCCGCGAATGATCCATCACCGGTTTGTCAGTAGGACTGCGGCATCTCGCCCTTGGCCAGGCGGCGGTTGATGTCGGCAATCACCTCTGGCAAGTCGTTGATGGTGTCGATCAGGTAGTGCGGTCGCGACCCGGCAAACAGTTCGTGAATGCGCTTGCGCTCGCTCTCCAGTTTCTCCGCGCTCAGCGCCTGGTAACCCTCCCAAGTCAGCCCCAGGGCATTGCCCGAGCACACCAGGGCCACGGTCCACATCCCGGCGCGGCGGCCCTCGAGGATGCCCGGCGTGGTGTCGTCGACCTTCACGCACGCCGCCACATCATCGATCCCCAGGGCAATCACGTTGGCCAAGGCCTGGGCCGGCCATGGGCGGCCATTCGGGGTTTCGTCGGTGGCCACCACGTGGTCGGCGACGTAGCCGTTCTGGGCTGCCAGTTCCACCACCTTGTCCATCACCACCTTCGGGTAGCCCGAGCACGAGCCGATCTTCAGGCCGTCCTGACGCAGGCTGGTGAGGGTGTCCAGGGCGCCGGGGATCAGCGCCGAGTGCACGGCGATCTTCTCGATCTGCAGTGGCATGAAGCGGTTGTAGATGGCGGTGACGTCATCGTCGCTCGGGGTGCGGCCGAACACCTTGCGGTAGCGCTCGGCGATCTCCGGCACGTCGCACAGGGTGCGGATGTGGTCCCACTTGCCCATGCCCATCGGGCCGCGGGCTTCTTCGATGGACACCTGCACGTCGAACTCGGCGAAGGCTTCGACGAAGATCTGGGTCGGGGCGAAGGAGCCGAAGTCGACCACGGTGCCAGCCCAGTCGAGGATGGCGGCTTGCAGCTGGGTAGGATTGCTGTAGTTCATGTGCGCTAATTCCTGAAATCGAGTGGGCAAAGGGGTTAGATGTCCAGCACTTCCATTTCCCGCAGCACGTCGGCCACGGCATTGACGGCGGCCTGCATGCCATCGGCCCCGACCACGCCGATGCAGCCGACGCGGAAGGTCTCGACCTGGGTCAGCTTGCCCGGGTAGAGGATGAAGCCCTTGGCCTTGACCCGCTCGTAGAAGTCCTTGAACTGGTAACGGGCATCGTTCGGCGCGTGGAAGGTGACGATGATCGGCGCCTGGATCTCGGCCGGCAGGAAGCTGCGCAGGCCGATGGCGGCCATGCCATCGAGCAGGGTCTTGCAGTTGTCGGCGTAACGCTGGTGGCGCGCTGGCAGGCCGCCTTCCTCGTTGTACTGTTGCAGGGCTTCGTGCAGGGCCGCGACCACGTGGGTCGGCGGGGTGAAGCGCCACTGCCCGGTGTTGGCCATGTAGGTGTGCTGGTCGTGCAGGTCCATGGCCAGCGAGTGAGCATTGCCTTCAGCAGCGGCCAGGGCGGTTTTCTCGGCGAAGACGAAGCCCATGCCTGGTACGCCTTCCAGGCACTTGCCGGAAGCGGCGATCAGCGCCTCGAAGGGAATTTCGCGGGCATCGATCGGCAGCGCGCCGAACGAGCTCATGGCGTCGATGATCAGGCGCTTGCCGTGGCGTTTGATTACCTGGGCGATCTCTGGCAGCGGGTTGAGGATGCCGGTGCTGGTTTCGCAGTGGATCAGCGCCACGTGGGTGATGGCCGGGTCGGCGGCGAGCAGGCGGTCGACGTCGCTGGCGGTGGTCGGCTGGTCTTCGGCGGTTTCAAAGGTGCTGTAGGTGCGGCCCAGCACTTTGCAGATCTTCGCCAGGCGCTGGCCGTATGCACCGTTGATCAGGACCAGGACCTTGCCGTCACGCGGCACCAGGGTGCCGATAGCCGCTTCCACGGCGAAGGTGCCGCTGCCTTGCAGGGGCACGCAGTGGTAGCTGGCGCTGCCGTCGATGATCGCCAGCAGTTGTTCGCAGACACTGGCGGTCAGTTGGTTGAAGTCGCGGTCCCAGGAGCCCCAGTCCACGAGCATGGCTTGGCGGGTGCGGATTGATGTGGTCAGTGGACCGGGGGTCAGCAGGATCGGGGCGTTGCTCATTCCGTTATTCCTCACAAGCGGTGGGCTGAAACTACGGGGCTTAGGTTGCAATTCCCGCTCTCATCAATCAAATTGTTTGTCGTTATCCAAGCTATAAGTCAGGCCGATACATATGAACCTGTTCCAGCTGCGCGCCTTCGATGCCGTCGCCCGTGAAGGCAGCTTCACTCGCGCCGCTGCGCGCCTGTTCATCAGCCAGCCGGCGGTGACCGGGCACGTCAAGGCACTCGAGGAGCACTATCAGATCACCCTGCTGCGGCGTACTGCACGGCGGGTCGAGCTGACCGAAGAGGGCACCCGCCTGGCAGCCATTACCCGGGCCATGTTCGGTTTGGCCGAAGAGGCCCAGGCCATGCTCGAAGCCAACCGGCAGCTGCTGACGGGGCGCTTGGAGGTGGCGGCCGACGGCCCGCATCGGGTCATGCCGATGCTGGCGCTGCTGCGTGAGCGCTACCCGGGCATTACCGTCAACCTGCGCCTGGGCAATGCCCAGGAGACCTTGGCGGCATTGCTCAGCGAGCATGCCGACGTCGCGGTGCTGACCGAGATCGAGCCACGCAAGGGCTTATACCTGCAGAATCTCTGCGAATCGCGCCTGTGCGCCTTGCTGCCGGCCGGCCACGCCTGGGCACAGGTGGAAAACGACCTGCCATTGTCAGAGCTGCACCAGCAGATCATGGTGCTGCGTGAGCCCAGCTCGACAACGCGTCGCACGTTCGACAAGGCGTGCAGCGCTGCCGGCGTGCAGCCCCGGGTGCAGCTGGAGCTGGATAGCCGCGAGGCGGTCACCGAGGCGGTGGCGTCGGAGTTGGGCATCGGTGTGGTGTCATCGACCGAGGTGGCCAACGATCCGCGGGTGGTGGCGCGGCCTCTGAGCGGCCAGGGCCTGCTCAACCAGCACATGGTCGGCTGCCTGGATCGGCGCCGCGAACTGCGCCTGATCCAGGCGTTTCTGGGCCTGGCGGCAAGCCTCTGAGCCCGCCTAAGATGCCCGCGTCAGCGAATGGAATGCCTATGAGCGAAAAAGACACCATCTCCATGCAGCTGGTGCGTGAGGCGCTGCTGCAGACCTGCCCCGCCGGCGAGCCAGATACCGGCTTGCTGGCACGGGCAGGCATCGCTGTCGAACATCTGCATCTGCCCGAGGCGCGGGTCAGTGCCGATGCCTATGCCCGGCTCTGGCGCTTGCTTGCACGGCGCTGCAACGATGAGTTCTTCGCCATGGACCCGCGCGGTCTGCGCAGCGGCAGCCTGGCGTTCATGTGCCGTGCTGGCATGGGGCAGCCGACCTTGGGTGCCGGCCTGGAGACCGTACTGGCGTTTCTCTCGCTGATGCTCGAAGACTTGCAGCCAAGCCTGGTGCGCCAGGCGAGCCTGGCCGAAATCGTTATCAACGAGCCGCGCGACCGGCCGCGTCGCGCATTTACCTATTTCACTTTCTGGATGATCGTGCACGGTGTGGCCTGCTGGCTTGCCGGGCGGCGCATTCCGATTCTGGCCATTGATCTGCGCTGTGGCGAGCCACCGTTCTGCGATGACTACCGGGTGATGTTTTCGGAAAACCTGCAATTCGAGCGCCCGCGAACGCGCATGATCATCGCCGCCGAGTGCCTCGAGCTGCCGCTGCGCCGCAGTGAGGAGGAACTGCAGCGCTTTCTGGCCGAGGCGCCGGGCAACATCCTGGTCAAGTATCGAGACTCGGCAAGCCTTGGGCGGCGTATTCGCACCGATCTGCTACGCCAGGACCCCGGCCACTGGCCTGATGGCGACAGCCTGGCGCGGCAGCTGTGCTTGTCGCCGTCCACCCTGCGTCGGCGCCTGGCTGAAGAGGGGCAGAATTACCAAGGGTTGAAGGACAGTGTGCGGCGTGAGCTGGCAATCGCATGGCTGAGCCAGCAAGACGCGGCGCTGGGCGATATCGCAGCGCGCCTGGGCTTTGCCGACAGTAGCTCGTTCTACAAGGCGTTTCGCAAATGGTTCGGCTGCAATCCAGGGCACTATCGCGCGCTGATCCAGGCGCGTGGTCCGGGAAGATGATGGGCCAATGGTTCCGTATGCCTGGCGCCAGGCTATGGACGCAGGCTGGCAGGTCGAACAACCTTGAGGTAATCGACTATGCCCAAAACGAAGGTGCACCCTAAACTGCAACGCCCGGCAGTGGATTTCATCGCTGAGCAGTTGCCGGGTTGGCTGAAAAAGGCCACTCAAGTACAGCTCGGATCATTGCGCGCATGCATGAGTGCGCATCTGCAAAGCCAGAAGCGCATGGCTGTGACCTTGCAGCAACTGATCCCGCTCGACCGGTTTGCCGCGCAAAAGCTTGAATCGGCGATGCAAGAACAGCTGGCGCTGGATGTCGATCTGTTCAAGGTTCACTGGCATGAACAGCGTCGCCGTTTCTCGGTGCCCTCAGGGCACCTGCCTGTAGACGACGATTACTTTGTGACGGTGCCTGCCTTGCAAAAGCTCATGCAGAACTTCCATGAGGGCGAAACGTTCTACGATCAGACGGCGTTGACCGTTGCAGCGACTACGCCTGGTGCGCCGGACCGTGTGGTATCACGGCGTATCGACGATGTCGTCGGGCTTTGTCGAAACGTTGATGTCGGCAAGTCCTATCAGGAGCATCTGAATGAGATCTTCACGAAGGCTTTTCAACATCAGCTGGCCATAGACAAGCGCCAGGAACTGGCCGTGGCAATCGAAATCGCGGCAATCAAGGGGCAACTGGCGTACAGCGACCTGCAGATGCTGCGTCGGGTCTGTCAAGGCAAGCCTGCAGAGTTGCCGTTGGACTTCGAACTGGCCTTGGGTGCCCTGCAATTGCTTGGGCAGCGAGTGGATGGGGCGATCGTGTTCGAACTGTCTGGAACACCATTCGGGCTGCCAGGTCTGGTCTTCAATCCGAAGCAGGTAGTGGGCGTGCTGTTGTATCTGCCGGACGACTCACAGCAACCATTGCGCCGTTTCGATGACTGGTCCTCGGCAAACCTGGCCTTGGTTTCGGCAATGCGCGATGCCCCGTTTCGTCAGGCGATTGCCCGTCGCATCGCATTGCCTGGACAGGCTGATTATCTGATCACCCTGGGCAAGCGCCTGCAAGACCCCAAGCCGGATCTGGAACCCAGGCGGTTTGCCAAGAGCGGTGAGGGATTTGCCAGCTTGGCGGCGGGGCATGTGATGCGGATCAAGGCCGACGCTGCGTTCCTGGCCGTGCCGACGGCACAGGCGGACGCCACGGCTGCAGCCGAGCGGCTGCGCAAGCTGCAGACCGCCGGACTGGTGTTGTTGAACCTGGCGGGGTTGTTCGTGCCGGTTGTCGGTGCATTGATGTTGGCTGATCTGGCCAGGCAGATGTTGGGCCACGTGTACGAGGGCGTCAGCGACTGGGCCCAGGATCACCAGCATGAAGCATTGGAGCACCTGCTTCAGGTGGCCTTGACAGTGGCCACAGGGGCAGCCATCGCGGGTGGCGGGCAGGTGTTGCGCAGTGCCTTCGTCGAACGACTGGAGCCCATAGTGACCGAGGCGGGCGAGCAACGCCTGTGGCAGCACGATCTGCAGCCATACGAGGAGCGAGCGCCTTTGCCCCCGCTGTTGGAGCTGGACAATGGGCTACACAGTGATGGCCAGGCCCATTGGTGGCGGCGCAACGGCGTACTTTACCGGGTGAGGCGCAATGTGGCAGGTATCTGGCGATTGTTGCACCGCGAAGGAGCTGGGGTGTTCGGCCCTGTCCTGGAAAGCAATGGCGAGCGTGCCTGGCGGCTTGCCTACGAACGGCCGCTGGAGTGGCAAGGTACGGACCTGCTGCTCAAACGCCTGTGGCCTGAAGCAAGCGAGCTGAGCCCCGAACGGATCAGCCAGATCTTGACCGTTGCGGATGTCGATGAGCCCCACCTGCGTGGCCTGCTGGTGGAGGGGCGGCCTGTGCCGGCCAGGCTGCGCGATACCCTGGAGCGCTTTGCCGTCGATGCAAGAATCCATGTTTTCTTCGCTCAACTCGGGGCGGGAAGCAACGATGCCGAGGTCTTGCAATGGTGTATCGAAAGGCTGGGTCTGCAAGGAGAGAACGAGGCAAGACAAATCGAGAGGATCCAGGCGTCAACAGAAGCGTTGCGCGGTCCGATGCTGGAGCACTTCGCCAATGTATACCTGACCGATGACCCTCTGCTGGCCACTTTGAAGGGCAGCTTCCCGGGGCTTGCGGATGCCTATGCCTTGGATTTGCTCAAGAACGCCAGTAGCGATGTACGGCAACGATTGGCCAGCGAATCTCGTGTGCCGCTGGCGCTGGCGGAACAGGCGCGCGCGATGTTGCAGGAGGCCCGTTTGACCCGGGCGCGCGAAGCACTTTACCTGCGCAGCAGTTACCATGCCGATGCGGTGACCTTGGTGTTCTCATTGCTGCGACGTCGGGGCTTGGTGCCTGGTGAGGTTAACCTGGTATTACGAGACCGCTCCAGCACGGGGCCGGTGCTGGAGCGGTTGTTCCCCGGACGAAGCGGTGTGCAGCGGGTTACCGTGATGGTCAGGGCTAACGGCGGGTTCGCACTCTTCGACGAGGCGGGGCGCACCCGTGAAATTGAAGTCGCGCAGCCCGAAGGGTTGTTCGAGGTGCTGGCTGCCTGCCTGCCATCTGCCTTCTTGCAGCGGCGCGGGTGGGACGGCGAGGGCACAGCAGAGCGCATCCGTTCGTCCATGCAGGCTTGGTTGCCACGGGATCGCCAGGCGTTGATCAGCCTGCTTGGCTGGCGGGAGGTCAGGCCCGTTGCATCGCCCTTGCACCAATTGCGCGATGGCCGGATAGGCTATCTGCTCAGCGGCCGGGGCGCCTCGACGGAAGCGCAAGAGCAGATTTTCCGGCAACGGATTCGCGGCTTGTATCCATCGTTCGATGAGGCGGCAGTCGATCGTTTTCTGGAACTGCTGCTCAATCAGGCAGACTCAGCCTATGTCATCCTGCTGCGCCAGGAACAAGAATACCGTGCGCTTGACGAGAGCCTTGAGCAATGGAGAAACGCGGTCAGCGGCCCTGATCGCGGACACAGAGGGGCCGTCGCAGATGTATTTCGGCGCGCCTGGCGGCTGGAGGGCGAGGAGGTTATCTACAGCAACGGCGTCCCTGCTGGATTGCGGCTCAGCGTGCTGGGCATACCTGCGGGGAGCCTGCCGCCCATTCCTGTCGGTACGGATTTTGGCCATATCACCGACATGGCCCTGGTAGGGATGCGGCTGGAGGCTTTGCCTGCCGGGTTCCTGAGAAACTTCCGGGAACTGCGCCGACTTGATATGAGCAACAATGCGTTGACTTCTATCCCGGATGAGATTCAACGGTTGAACTCGCTGCGCCATCTGCGCCTGGCTCGCAACCAGATTCGGATGACTGCGGAGCAGGTAAGCGTGTTGTCCAGTCTGGGCCGCCTTCGCACGCTGAACCTCAATGAGAACAGGTTGGGCTCGATCAACCTGCGTTTCCGTCGGTTGTCTCGCTTGCGGGAACTGCACATGCATCGAGCGGGATTGCTGGCAGTGCCGAGCGGCCTGGAGTGGTGTGGTCTGCTTGAATATGCTGACTTGCGCCACAACCAAATCTCCAGTTTGCCCCAGGCATTACTCGACGCCCCGTCGTCCTTGCGGCAAGTGGTGCAGGTGGATGGCAACCCACTGTCGGTAGCCGACCGTGAGCAATTGTATGCTTATGCCCCGGTACCTGTTGAGGAGCCAGGTGCCGAGGACAACTTGCAGGTGCAAGAGGCCAGAATCCTGAGCGCCAGGGCATCATGGCTCGAAACACTGGCCGAAGCTGACCAGGCGTCCAGAGCTGAACAATGGGATGCCCTGCGGGGTGAAACAGGCAGCATGCCATTCTTCTCGTTGTTGGCAGGCTTGACCGGCGGCGCCGATTTTCGCCTAGTACGTGGCGACCTTTCGAGAAGGGTCTGGACTTTGATCCAGGTCGCACATGACGATTCGCGCATGCGCGAGGAACTGTTCGGACTGGCGGCTGGCCCTCGCACGTGCGTCGATAGCGTGGCGCATTGCCTCAGCCAGCTGGAAGTGCGCATGCGGGTGCTACAGGCGACATTCGGGGGGGATCCGCTGACAACGAGGGATGCCCGTTTACTGTTGGCTCAACGGCTGTTCCGTCTTGATCAGGTGGAGCAGTTCGCTCGTACCGATTTCCAGGGCCGGATTGCCGAGGGAAGGGGTGTCGATGAGATCGAAGTCAGCCTGGCCTATAGGACGGGCCTGGCGGAGCGTCTTGATCTTGTGGGGCAGCCGCGGACCATGGAGTATCCTCAGGTCGCCGAGGTTACGCAGGACCACCTTGAGCAGGCATACCGCGCAGTTCTGGCTGCTGAAGCGGGCAGTGAGCGGGCCAGCTTCATCAGCCAGTGCGACTACTGGGTGGCGTATCTCAACGCCAGGTATCCCGAAGCCTTTGCGCAGATCACCGAAAGTTTCAGCAGCAAGATGGATGCGCTGGACGAAGACAAGGAGGCACTCGGCAGTGGCGCATATGCTGAGCGCTGCCGAGAGCTCACCAATGATAGAAAGCAAGCCTTCGATGCACTTGCCTTACGGCTCACCCAGGATGAACTGAGCATCACCTTGCCAGGCAGTTCCCGGGCTTCAGGCGCCAGTGAACCACTTCCTTCTGTGCCCTGATCCAACCGTTGAACAACATGATTGGCTTTATTGGAATCCAAGGAGCCAATCATGTCCGACCCTGCAACCGGGACCGACCGATTCATTGCGAGCAAACTACCTGACTGGCTCAAGCGAGCGTCCAGAGGCCAGCTCAATGCCCTGCGAGCCAGCCTTGATGCGCATCACGCCAGCCAGGCGCGGTTGCGTGGCCTCACGCTCGAGCTACTGCCGATTCCTCAGTTCGCCGAGCAGCACCTGGCGGCGCTGCTCGATAAGCCTTTGCCTGACGGCCAATCTTTCGCCCAGCTTGAATGGCTTCTGGTGGCGCCACGCTTCGGCAAGTTGCCAGGCTCCTTGCAGCAGACCTACGAATACAGCCAGAGACGTGAGAATGGGTTGTTGCGGCTCATGCGCAACTTCGCCGCAGGTACCACCTACTACGACGGTACCGGGCTGGTGTTGCCGGGGCGCGATCAACCCTTGAATGGGCCGCTCGATGCATTTATCACGAAATGCCGCGAGCTGGATATCGGCACGCGTTATCAGGAGAAACTGGAACAGATCTTTAATCCCGCAACGCAGGCAGTACTGGTCGAGGATAAACGTTCAGGGCTCAAGCTTGCGATTGAGTTGGCCGCGTTGAAGGGGCAGATCGGTGCCGATGTGCAAATTGCCTTGCGTGAGATCGCAGACGATGGACAGGCGCATCGGCAGGAGGGACTGACGGGCGATCCCTGTCTCCTGGCTGCACTGGGGCGGCCGGTGGCCGATGGCTTGTTGATTCCATTGCGCAACAGCGCGGGTGCTGACAGTGGCATCGTGCTCTACCTGCCCAGTGACCCACAGCAGGCGCTGCGACATTTCGCCAATCGGGTGTCCCTTGACAGTGCCTTGGCGAACCTGCTGCAAAAGGCCGATTACCGTCAGTACTTCACGCAATTGATCAGCCTCGAGCACCGTGCAGATTTTGTCACACTGCTGGACACACGCCTCAAGGACGCTCAGCCTGACTTGGAACTTGAAGGTCGCAAACAGCCCGATAACATCTTCTCGCAACTGGCCGCCCTGCAAATTCAGCGGGTCAAGGATGACGCGCGGGTGTTGCTGGTTACCAGCGCCGATGCCGATAGCGTGGCAGTGCGAACCAGGCACGCCAAGTGGGCAACGGCAGGCTGGGACCTGGTGAACTTGGCAGGGTTCTTCATTCCGGTGGTGGGGGGGCTGTTGCTGGGCCAGTTGGTCGCTCAGATGTGCTCGGAAGTATTCGAGGGGGTAAGAGATTGGTCGAGGGGCCGTCAGCACGAAGCGCTGGGGCATCTGCTCGGGGTTGCCGAAACCTTGGCAGCCACTGCGGCCACTGCGGCGGGTGTGAGTTACCTGCGTAGCGCCTTTGTCGCTGGTCTGGAACCGGTAAGCCTGGGGAAGGGGGGCGGTCGGCTGTGGTGCTTTGACGCTGAGAATTATCGGTCAGCTCCAGGCGATATCGATTTGCTCGAAGACGGGCGCTATGGCACTGGTGAGCGTCGTTGGATCCGTGTCGACGGACGTTATCAGGAAGTGCATCAGCCAGTCCCCGACGGCCCTTATCGGTTACGGCATGTTGCAGGTGATAGCAGTTATGGACCGGTAGTGCTGTACAACGGCGAGCGCGGATGGCGTCTGGTACGCGAGCAACCGTTGGCATGGGAGGAGCCTGTGCGCATGCTCGATGCGCTTTGGCCCCAGCATTCGCCAATCGACCGGTTACAGGCGGGGCACATCCTGCAGGTGGCAGGGGTCGAGGAGGACGAATTACGCGGCGTTCTGGTGGAGAACCGGCCAGCCCCGGTTAACCTCAGGTACGCCCTGCGTGCTTTCCACGCACATGCGCGCATTGAAACGTTCTTCAAGCGAATTCGCCTGAGGACGTTGATGCCAACCGACAGCGAACTGCTGGTCTGGAGTGAGGGCCGTGCGGGGGTCGGTACCGGGTTGGAGCGGGTATTGGCGCATGAGGTTGAATTGCGCCCGCAGTTGTTCGCTCGCTTGACACAACAACCGTTTGCGCAAGACCCGCTCAGCGTGTTGGTCGCACGGGACTTTCCGGGCCTGCCTTCGTCGTACGTAAGCGAAGTGCTACGCCAGGCTACTGACCTTGAGCGCGACATGGCAAAGGTCGAGGGCCGCTTGCCAATTTCGTGTGCTGACAATGCGCATTCGCTGTTGCGCCTGGCACGGCTGAACCGGGCGCTGGCAGGCCTCTACCTGAGTACTGGCTACTGCGATGATACGGGGGAGCTGGTGCTTGCCTTGCTGGATGGCCTTGAGCTTGAAGGCGTCAGCATCGACTTGCGCGAAGGTACGGTGGACGGGCGCTCGATCAAGCGTGTAGGCAATGGCGGGCAAGGTGAGGAGGACAGGGTGCTGGTGCGCAGTAACGGCCGCTTTCAAATTTACAACGGGCTGGGCGAGCAGCAAGTGTTCAAGCCAGCTGACCCTGGCTGCATCTTCGAGGCAATCTATGCAGCGCTTTCAACCGAGCAGCAGGCCGCCAACGTCTCAACTGGCCAGTTGCGCGAGCAACTGCTGGCACTTTTACCCGCTTCGCACTGGGGCATCAATCGCATGCTGCGCAGGCCGGAGCAACGTCTCTGGTTCAACCCGGGGCGTCGCCTGGATGATGGACGCGTAGGCTACCCGCTCAGTGGCCATCCTTCCGTTGGCCCCAGGGATGAGCAGGCGATCATTCGCGATCAACTGCGCGCCCTTTACCCCGGCCTGAATGGGCAAGCGCTCGAGGATGAACTGGTACGCCTGCAGCAAGGCGAGCGCCCGGTACTTGAGCGCCTGGTGGAGTTGCAGAACGATCATGATCAGCTCGTGCAACACCTGAACCGTTGGGTCGGCGCCGAGTTGCAGGAAGGTCGCCAGAGCGCGCGCCGGTTGACGGCAGATAGCATCCTGCGGGCATGGCGGCTGCAGGGTGAAATCGTTCCGGCAAGTGCAGGGCAAGCGCAGGGGCAACGCTTGTCGCTCAGGGGTAGTCATCTGCGCACGCTACCGCAGCTACCGCCGCAGATCGACTTTCATCGCATCACCATGCTGAGCGTGAGCGATTCGCAGGTCAGCGATGTGCCGGTTGACTTCCTGCGTCCGTTTACCGCCGTGACGGACTTGAACCTCAGCAGCAACCATTTGCTGCGCATGCCAACGGGCATCGCTCATCTCCCGCAAGTCCAGCTGCTGCGCCTGGCACACAATCAGATCCGGCTCGACGCACAGGCAGTCGAGATACTCCACGGCCTGCCCAACCTGGTCCATCTTGACCTGAGTTTCAACCGGCTGGAAGGATTGGACCTGCGATTCCACCACCTTTCCCAGCTGACTACGCTCAACCTGCGCCATTGTCGGCTGGGGGTGTGGCCTGAGCGCCTGGAGCTTTGCGGTCTTCTTGAGCGTGCCGATCTGCGTGACAACAATATCCGCACTGTGCCGCACGAGATCCAGCAAATGCCCTACGCATTCCGGCGCGCAATACTGGTGCAACGCAATCCGCTGTCGGCCATGCAGCTGCAGCACTTGTATGCGCTTGATGTGATTGAAGAGCATGGGCACCTGCCTGAGGCTTCCGGGCCGGTAGATTTGGCCCGGGCCCGCACGCTTTGGGTGGCGCATGCGGATGCAGCAGTTCAGGCCGGGCGCGAGGCATTGTGGCAGCGTCTGCTGGATCAAGCCGGGAGTACGGGACTGTTCAGGCTTCTGGGCCGCCTGGAGTTCACTGCGGACTATGAGCAAGCGGGGGAAGGGCGAGCTGTGCTGGCCGAAGGCGTGTGGACGCTGCTGGAGGCGCTCGATGCAGATCCGGTGCTCTGCGGGCGCGTCCTGGTGCGAGCCAGCCTGCCGCTGTCTTGCCTGGATGCCGTGGCCAGCCGCTTAAGCGCACTTCAGGTTCTGGTAAGGCAGGCCTGGGCCGAAACCGAAGCCCTCAACCCTGAAAACAGGAGCGTGCTGCTGGAACTCGGCCGCCAGCTTTTCCGCCTGGAGCAGCTCGAAGGGATTGCCTATCGGGATTGTCGGCAGCGCCAGGTCGCCGGTGAGCATTTCGATCAATTGGCACTTGGATTGGCCTACAGGGTGCAGCTTCGTAGTCGCTTGAATTTGCCCTTCCAGCCTCATGCCATGCGCTATCCCGAGGCCGCCGAGCTGACAGAGGCGCAGGCCGCGGAGGCTTTGCGGCGGGTCGAGCAAGCGCAAACGCTGGAAGCACTCACCGATAGCCTGAGCCAGCGAGAATTCTGGCGCCGCTACTTGCGTCAGCAACACGTTCTGATGTTCGAAGTGATCAACTCGGACTACAACCAGCGCTCGATCCAGTTGCAGGCCGAGCGGCCCGGCTTGTCTCCAGAACAGTACGATGAGCGGCTCAGCCACCTGCAACAGCAGGAGGTCCACGATGTCGAGCGCCTGGTCAGCGGCCTCACCCAGTCTTACTTGCGCGCTGGCGAACGCAGTGAAGGTTGAGTAACGGCGGCCAAACCGGTCATCCAGATTGACAGCTTTGGCCATTGCCGCGTCTGGCAAGCGGCGCGAACATCATCGGACCGATGGTTCAACTCCAAAAACAAGAAACCAGGAGTCCGACGATGCGCGATTACGCCGAGGCAACTCGTGCGTTCGACCATGCCCAAGCCGCTGCAGCGGCGTTGCATGGCGACCTCACTGCCCTCAATGCCTGTGTCGAATGCTGTGACCGCCATGCCGGTGCTGACAAGCTGGCGCTGGTCTGTGAAGACCGTGATGGCAACGCTGCCCGTTACAGCTTCGATCAGCTCAAGATCCAGGCTTCCCGCTTCGCCAATGTGCTCAAGGCGCAGGGAGTGGGCCCTGGCGATCGGGTCGCCGGCCTGATGCCGCGCACCGCCGAGTTGCTGGTGACGATTCTCGCCACCTGGCGCCTGGGGGCGGTGTACCAGCCATTATTCACGGCCTTTGGCCCCAAAGCCATCGAGCACCGCCTGGAGCAGTCCCACGCCCGCGTGGTGGTCACCGATGCCCATAACCGTGCCAAGCTCGACGAGGTGCAGGGTTGCCCGACGATCATCACGGTCAAGGCCCGTAGTGGTGAACTGGATTTTCGTCATTGCCTGGAGGCTGCGGCCGATGAGTGTGAACCGGTGATGCGCTCGGGGGACGACGCGTTCCTGCTGATGTTCACCTCTGGCACGACCGGCCCGGCCAAACCGCTGGAGGTCCCGCTACGCGCCATTGTCGCTTTTCAGGGCTACATGCGTGACGCCATCGACCTGCGCCCCGACGATCACTTCTGGAACCTGGCCGACCCGGGCTGGGCCTACGGCCTCTACTACGCGGTCACCGGGCCGTTGGCGCTGGGCCATGCCACCACCTTCTACGACGGCCCGTTCAGCGTCGACAGTTGCGCACGGGTGATCGACAAACTGGGCATCACCAACCTGGCGGGCTCACCCACGGCGTACCGCTTGCTCATCGCTGCTGGCGATTGCTTTTCGGCACCGATCCAGGGCCGCTTGCGGGTCGTCAGCAGCGCCGGCGAACCGCTCAACCCCGAAGTGATTCGCTGGTTCGCCGACGAACTGGGGGTGACCATCCACGACCATTACGGCCAGACCGAGCTAGGCATGGTGCTGTGCAATCACCATGGCCTGCAGCACCCCGTGCACCTGGGCTCGGCCGGCTTCGCCATCCCTGGCCACCGCATCGTGGTGCTGGACGAGCAGTGTAACGAACTGGCGGCCGGCCAGCCGGGCATCCTCGCGGTGGATCGTGAGCAGTCGCCGCTGTGCTGGTTCGGCGGCTACCACGGCCTGCCGACCAAGGCCTTTGTCGGCAAGTACTACCTCAGTGGCGACACAGTCGAGCTCAACCCGGACGGCAGCATCAGTTTTGTCGGCCGCAGCGACGATGTGATCACCACCTCCGGTTACCGCGTTGGTCCTTTCGATGTGGAAAGCGCGCTGATCGAGCACCCGGCGGTGATCGAAGCGGCGGTGATCGGCAAGCCGGACCCCGAGCGCACCGAGCTGATCAAGGCCTTCGTCGTCTTGGCCAGCGATTACCAGGGCAGCGCCGAGCTGGAAGAAACCCTGCGTCAGCATGTGCGCCAGCGCCTCTACGCGCATGCCTACCCCCGCGAAATCGACTTCGTCAGCGAGCTGCCCAAGACCCCGAGCGGCAAGCTGCAACGCTTCATCCTGCGCAATCAGGAAGTCGCCAAACAACACGCGCAACAGGCCACCCCTGCCAGCGCCTGAAAGGAACCCGATCATGCAGATAGCCAACAAACACTTCATCGTCAGCGGCGCCGCCTCCGGGTTGGGCGCTGCCACCGCGCAGATGCTGGTCGAGGCCGGCGCCAAGGTCATGCTGGTCGACCTCAACGCCCAGGCGGTCGAGGCCAAGGCCCGTGAGCTGGGTGACAACGCCCGCTTCGCGGTGGCTGACATCAGCGACGAACAGGCCGCCCAGGTGGCGGTCGATTCGGCCGTCAGCGCCTTTGGCAGCCTGCACGGGCTGGTCAACTGCGCAGGTATCGTCGGTGCCGAAAAAGTGCTGGGCAAACAGGGCCCGCATGGCCTGGCCAGCTTCGCCAAGGTCATCAACGTCAATCTGGTCGGCAGCTTCAACCTGCTGCGCCTGGCCGCCGCGGCCATGGCTGAAGGTGCTGCCGATGACGGTGGCGAGCGCGGGGTGATCATCAACACCGCCTCCATCGCCGCCTACGACGGCCAGATCGGCCAGGCCGCCTATGCGGCCTCCAAGGGCGCGATCGCCAGCCTGACCCTCCCGGCGGCCCGTGAACTGGCGCGCTTCGGCATCCGCGTGATGACCATCGCCCCGGGCATCTTCGAAACCCCGATGATGGCCGGCATGAGCGATGAGGTACGTGCCTCGCTGGCGGCTGGCGTGCCGTTCCCGGCGCGCCTGGGCCGCCCTCAGGAATACGCCGCGCTGGCCCGCCACATCATCGAGAACAGCATGCTCAACGGCGAGGTGATCCGCCTCGACGGCGCACTGCGCATGGCTGCCAAGTAAGGAGAACGCACATGACCCTCGCCAGTGACCCGATCGTTATCGTCAGCGCCGTGCGCACGCCCATGGGCGGGCTGCAGGGCGACCTCAAGAGCCTGACCGCGCCGCAGCTGGGCAGCGCAGCCATCCGCGGTGCGGTGGAGCGCGCCGGCATCGACGCCGCCAGTGTCGAGCAGGTGCTGTTCGGCTGCGTGCTGCCCGCCGGCCAGGGCCAGGCCCCCGCGCGTCAGGCTGCGCTCGGTGCCGGGCTGGACAAGCACACCACCTGCACCACCCTGAACAAGATGTGCGGCTCGGGCATGCAGGCGGCAATCATGGCCCATGACCTGCTGTTGGCCGGCAGCGCCGACGTGGTGGTGGCCGGGGGCATGGAAAGCATGACCAACGCACCCTACCTGCTGGACAAGGCCCGTGGCGGCTATCGCATGGGCCACGGCAAGATCATCGACCACATGTTCATGGACGGCCTGGAAGATGCCTACGACAAGGGTCGCCTGATGGGAACCTTTGCAGAAGACTGCGCCCAGGCCAATGCCTTCAGCCGCGAAGCCCAGGACCAGTTCGCCATCACCTCGCTGACCCGCGCCCAGGACGCTATCAAAAGCGGCCGCTTTGCTGCCGAGATCGTGCCGGTAGAGGTCACCGAGGGCAAGGACAAGCGCGTCGTCAAGGACGACGAGCAACCGCCCAAGGCGCGCCTGGACAAGATCCCTCAGCTCAAGCCGGCCTTCCGCGAAGGGGGGACGGTGACCGCCGCCAACTCCAGCTCGATCTCCGACGGTGCTGCAGCGCTGGTGCTGATGCGTCGCTCCGAAGCTGACAAGCGTGGCCTCAAGCCGTTGGCGGTGATCCACGGCCACGCCGCGTTCGCCGATACCCCGGCACTGTTCCCGACCGCGCCGATCGGTGCCATCGACAAACTGATGAAGCGAACCGGCTGGAACCTGGGCGACGTCGACCTGTTCGAGATCAACGAAGCGTTTGCCGTGGTCACCCTGGCGGCCATGAAGCACCTCGACTTGCCGCACGACAAGGTCAATATCCACGGTGGCGCCTGCGCCCTGGGCCACCCGATCGGCGCTTCGGGCGCACGTATCCTGGTGACCCTGCTGTCGGCCCTGCGCCAGAACAACCTGCGTCGCGGCGTGGCCGCCATCTGCATCGGCGGTGGCGAGGCCACGGCCATGGCAGTCGAATGCCTGTATTGAGGTGAACCATGTTGGTAACTGACGAGCAACAACAGATCGCCGATGCGGTACGCGACTTTGCCCAGGAGCGTCTCAAACCCTTCGCTGAGCAGTGGGACAAGACGCACCGGTTCCCCAAGGAGGCCATCGAGGAAATGGCCGAGCTTGGCTTGTTCGGCATGCTGGTGCCGGAGCAGTGGGGTGGCAGTGACACCGGGTACGTGGCCTACGCCATGGCGCTGGAAGAGATCGCTGCCGGTGACGGTGCCTGTTCGACCATCATGAGCGTGCACAACTCGGTGGGTTGCGTACCGATCCTTCGGTTCGGCAACGAGCAGCAGAAAGCGCAGTTCCTGACCCCGTTGGCCATGGGCTCGATGCTGGGTGCCTTCGCCCTGACCGAGCCGCAGGCCGGTTCCGACGCCAGCAGCCTGAAGGCCCGTGCACGGCTGGAGGGTGACCACTATGTGCTCAACGGCAGCAAGCAGTTCATCACGTCCGGGCAGAATGCCGGGGTGGTGATCGTCTTTGCCGTGACCGATCCGGATGCCGGCAAGCGTGGCATCAGCGCCTTCATCGTGCCCACCGACTCCCCGGGCTACCAGGTGGCAAGGGTCGAGGACAAACTGGGCCAGCATGCCTCGGACACCTGCCAGATTGTCTTCGACAATGTGCGTGTGCCGGTGGCCAACCGCCTGGGCGCGGAAGGCGAGGGCTACAAGATCGCCCTGGCCAACCTCGAAGGCGGCCGCATCGGTATTGCCTCGCAGGCGGTGGGCATGGCCCGCGCGGCCTTCGAAGTGGCACGCGACTATGCCAAGGAGCGGCAGAGCTTCGGCAAAGCGCTGATCGAACACCAGGCCGTGGCCTTCCGCCTGGCCGACATGGCCACGAAGATTGCCGTGGCCAGGCAGATGGTGCTGCACGCGGCCGCGCTGCGTGACGCCGGGCGCCCGGCGCTGGTGGAAGCGTCGATGGCCAAGCTGTTTGCCTCGGAAATGGCCGAAAAGGTCTGTTCGGATGCCTTGCAGACCTTGGGCGGATATGGCTATCTGAGCGACTTCCCGCTGGAGCGGATCTACCGTGACGTTCGGGTCTGCCAGATCTACGAAGGCACCAGCGACATTCAGCGCATGGTCATTGCGCGCAATCTTTGAAGGAGCAGACTGCATGGCATTCGAAACCATCCTGTTGGACATCCACGGCAAGGTCGGCCTGATCACCCTCAATCGCCCCCAGGCGCTGAACGCGCTGAATGCGCAGATTGTCGGCGAGATCAACCAGGCCCTCGACCAGCTCGAGCGTGACCCGAACATCGGCTGCGTGGTGCTCACCGGCTCTGCCAAGGCGTTTGCCGCCGGCGCCGACATCAAGGAGATGGCCGAGCTGCAATATCCGCAGATCTACGTGGAAGACTTGTTCAGCGATTCCGACCGCATCGCCAACCGACGCAAACCGATCATCGCCGCAGTCTCCGGGTTCGCCCTGGGCGGTGGTTGCGAACTGGCGATGATGTGCGACTTCATCCTCGCTGCCGACAATGCCAAGTTCGGCCAGCCGGAAATCAACCTCGGCGTGCTGCCGGGCATGGGCGGCACCCAACGCCTGACCCGTGCGGTGGGCAAGGCCAAGGCCATGGAACTGTGCCTGACCGGTCGCCTGATGGGTGCCGAGGAAGCCGAACGTGCCGGCCTGGTGGCGCGTATCGTGCCGCAGGCAGAGCTGCTGGAAGAGGCGCTGAAGGTCGCCACCACCATTGCCAGCAAGTCGATCCCGGTCAGCATGATGGTCAAGGAAAGCGTCAACCGCGCGTTCGAGGTGACCCTCAGCGAAGGTGTGCGCTTCGAGCGCCGAGTGTTCCATGCCGCGTTCGCCACCGAAGATCAGAAAGAAGGCATGGCGGCTTTCATTGCCAAGCGCGAAGCACAATTCAAGGATCGTTGAAGCGAGCGAGGCACTGTTGCGGCAGTCCCGTGCACAGTGTTTTGCCCGGGTGCGTGAAGCGGGCAGGTCGGCGCCACGGTATACATTGGTATACCGTGGCGCTTTCTTTGCGGGGCCGGCAAGGGTGCCAGCGGGCGGATTCCAGCCCCTTTCGGGCAATTTCTCCCATGATTGCTGTTGCTCAAGGCGACGTGGCGCCTTAGACTGCCGCCCCCTGTAAAAGAGTGCCGGTTGGCGCTTGAAGAATTCCGCTGCCGATGCCAAGGCGTCGGCGGCACCTGAATCGCCCAAATGCACATTTTTTCATAGAGAAATCGATGACCAAGGAACAGTTGCTGGCCATGTCGGCCGATGACTACATGAACGCTGACCAGCTGGCTTTCTTTGCTGGCCTGCTGCAGGCGATGAAAGTCGAAACCCATGAACGCATCGAGCTGAGCCGCGCCACCATCGAAGGCCTGGACACCCCGTCGGATCCTGCCGACGTGGCGTCGGTCGAGGAAGAGCGCAGCTGGCTGGTGAATGCCATCGACCGCGACCAGCGCTTGCTGCCGCAGCTGGAAATGGCCCTGGACCGTATCTCCGACGAGAGCTTCGGCTGGTGCGACGACAGTGGTGAGCCAATCGGCCTGAAGCGTCTGCTGATCAGCCCGACCACCAAGTACTGCATCGAAGCCCAGGAGCGCCACGAGCAGCTCGACCGCCACCAGCGTCAGGTCTGACCGGACGCAGTGCGCCAAGCCCCATGGAGCGATCCCTGGGGCTTTTTGCGTTTCTTGCGGGAAAGGCCTCCTGCTATTTGTTGCTCAAGGCGTAACACTGCTGTACCAGGATGCGCTGTTACACGGCCGTCGCTGGGCGTATCATGACCTTATCGTTAGGGTGCTATCTAAGTGCCGGAGGGAATGATGAACAGCCGGGTCGATGTAGCGGTGATGATCGGTTCAGGTGTGCCAGCGAGCTTGCAGGCATTGGGCAAGCGGGTCTGTTGGGTGGTCTTGGTCAATGGCGAGCGCCGTGGTACCGCGTTCGCCACCCGTGGCGAGGCCAAGGAATGTCAGGCGGCCTGGTTGCAGCTTATGCAAGATGGCCACGCCGCCTGAACGGTTTCAGGCTTCCAGGCTGCGGGCCAATGCGCAGGCGTCGCGGTGCAAACGGCGGAAGCCCTTGACTCTGCCAGTCGCGCTTTCGGTAACGTGAAAGAACTCGATACCTGCAGGTATCACGACATAGCGTGGCTTTTTGCTGCCACCTGCGAGGTAAGAAATGTTCTTTACCTCTCGACGGATTTCAGTGTTTTCGTGCATATTCATTCCCCGGTAATGCGCTGATGGATGCCTGAGCCCGTTCTGCCGAGGGGCCTGCAGTTATCTATCGCATCTTTTCTGGCGGGTTTGTTGTCAGACATTACGCTTCCCTGACAGGGAATATGCCGAAAGCCTGTGTTGAAGCAATATCTGGCAAGCCAGAGTAAAGTTTCCTGCGTGCTGTATCGCCAGCGGGCACAGACGTTTCGTGTATCACTTTATTATTCTTTTCGCCTATCGAATTGAAATGGCCGTACCTCACCGACTCCGAGTGAGGGCGGATGTCACCGGTTTGAGGATTACTTCATTGGCAGTCAGTACACTGGATACCCACGCCTTGTTTGCCTTGGGCGATTTGCGCGGCAAGTTGGCCAAGCTGTTTCAGGGTCGTTTCATTTATGTCACCGAGCAGAGCCCCGAAGGCCTGTACATGGCCGAGATCGACACCGAGAGCGCCTTGGTGGTCGATGACAAGCAGCGCCTGGAACTGAAGGTCGGCGATCATTTCCGCGCCGCCGTCTTGCCCAGCCGCGAAGGCGGCAAGCTGGAAATGCGCTTTCGCGAGATCAAGCTGAACGTCTATGGTGTGGGCGACTACGCATTTGTATCGGTGCCGGAAGGCGAGGGCATCGTGTTCCGCGAAGGGCAGGGCGTGATGCTGGTGTTCGCTGCGCAGCAGCAGGTTCAGGAAGGCCTGGGCAAGTTGCTCAAGGCGGTGACCGGCAAGGTCGCCAAGTGGCGCAAGGGCGAGCTGACCACCTTCAAGGCCAGTGAATGAGTGAAAGTGACGAAGTGCCTGGGACGCGTGCCGAGTTTCATCGGCAGCACCAGGCGCAAGCCATGGCCGAGGCCCAGCGCCTGCTGGCGCAACGTGAGGCAATGGGCTCGAGCTGGTTGAGCTGGGTGGCCGCCCAGCTCTATCAGCTGAGCCCGCCTCCCTATGCCGCCATGGTGCGGCGTGAGCTGCAGCGCCTTGCCCAAGGCTGAGCCCAGCCGTTTCAATTGCCGCGATCGCGGCCGCTGCTCACTTCTTCAGGTACGTCTTCTTTCGCCATGCGCTTGCGGAACAGCGCGGCCCTGGCCAGCAGCAGGGTGGTGACCGGCACCGTGATCGACAGCAGGATCGGAATCAGCCAGGCGTGCAGCACCGGGCCATCCTTGAGCCAGGAGAAGTAGATGATCGATGCCAGCGCCACGCACCAGGCGCCGATGGTCGATGCCAGTGCTGGCGGGTGCATGCGCTGGAAGTAGTCTTTGAGCCGCAGCAGGCCAATGGCGCCGATCAGCGCGAAGAGGCTGCCGATCAGCAGCAGGGCGGCAGTGACCAGCTCCAGCCAGAACGGCAGTTCAAGGGTTTCGGTCATTCGATCACCTCACCACGCAACAGGAACTTGGCCAGGGCGAACGAGCCGACAAAGCCGAACAGGGCGATCAGCAGTGCGCCCTCGAAGTAGGTGTCACTGGCATAGCGGATCCCCAGTACCAGCATCGTCAGCATGCCCAGGATGTACAGGTAGTCCAGTGCCAGTACCCGGTCCTGGGCGGAGGGGCCGCGAAACAGCCGGATCAACGCCAGGCCCATGGCCAGGGCGAAGATGAACAGGCTGGCGAGAACTGCATTGGCGAGCAGGCCTGTCATTCGAAGATCTCCATCAAGGGGCGTTCGTAGGTGAGCTTGAAGTGCTCGATGAAGGCCGCTTCGTCATCCAGTTCGAACACATGCAGTAGCAGTACGCTGCGGTCCAGGGCCAGCTCCGACCACACGGTGCCGGGCACCACCGTGGTGATCATCGACAGGGCCGCAAGGCCGTGGGCGTCGCGAAGGTCCAGCGGGATGTGCACGAAGGCCGAATGTGGCGGACGTTGCCCGGCGCGCAGCACGCCAATGGCTACCGACAGATTGGAACGGATGACATCGATGCCGACCCGGCCAATCAGCCTTGCTACCACCCAGGGTTTGCGCACATGCGCGTATTGTGGGCGCAACGGTGCCATCAGCAGCGGGGCCAGTACGCCAAGTGCTGCGCCCAGCAACAGGTTGCCGGGGCTGACCGACAGGTTCAACAGCAGCCAGAGCACGAAAAGTGCCGCGGACAGCAGCGGCGCGGGGAACAGTCGGCTCATGGCTGCACCTGTACGTCGAGTGTGGTCGGGCCTGGGACAGGGCGGGCAGCCATCACGGCTTCGATGTAGGCGTTCGGTGCCTGCAGGCTGGCGGCGGTGTCCTGGGTGTAGCGCAGCAGCGGTTCAGCCCTGAAGCTGAGGATGATGCACAGGCCGAGCAGGATCACGATCGGCAGGCACTCGTAGCGGCGCAGCACGGGTGAGGGACGTTCCTCGGGCTTCCAGAAGCGCTGGATGCCGACCCGGCCGAAAGCAATCAGCGAAGCCATGCCCGACAGGATGAGCAGGGCCACCAGCACCCAGCCCGCTGCCGAAAGGGGTTGTTCGGCTGGCATGCCCAGACCCTGCGGATTGAACAGCGCGCTGATCAGGTTGAGCTTGCTGACGAAACCGGATAGCGGTGGCATGCCGATGATCAGCAGCGCGCAGGCAATGAAGCTCAGGCCGAGGAACGCCATGGTCCAGGGAATGATCTGACCGATGACCACCTTCTGCTCGTCGTCGAGGTTGATGCCCTTGGGTGGGTGCAGCGACTCGAGCGGTGAAGGCATAGCGTCTTCTTCTTCGTCCAGCGGCGCTTCGTTGGCAGAGCGCGAGCGCTCGACCAGTTCTGCGAGCAGGAACAGCGCGCACAGCGCCAGGGTCGAGTTGACCAGGTAGAACAGCGCTGCGCCAGTGAGCGCCGATTGGGCGAAACCGACCGCGCCAAGCAGGGTGCCGGCAGAAACCAGAATGCTCAGGGCGGCCATCCGCTCCAGGCGCTGCGCGGCCAGTATCGACACTGCCGCCACGGCCAGGGTGACCAGGCCGCCGTAGACCAGCCATTGGCCGCCGAAATGCGCCGAAGCACCGGCCTGCCCGGAGAACAGCAAGGTCCACAGGCGCAGTACGGCATACAGGCCGACCTTGGTCATGATGGCGAACAGCGCGGCGACGGGCGCACTGGCGGACGCGTACGCGGGCACCAGCCAGAAATTCAGCGGCCAGATGCCGGCCTTGGCCAGGAATGCGATGGCCAGGATCGCCGCGCCCGCGTGCAGCAGGCCGCGATCGGCTTCTGGTACCAGCGGGACCTTCAGGGCCAGGTCGGCCATGTTGAGGGTGCCGGTCACGCCATACAGCATCGCCGCGCCAACGAGGAACAGCGATGAGGCAAACAGGTTGATGGCGATGTAATGCAGCCCGGCACGCACCCGTGCACGGCCCGAGCCATGCAGCAGCAAGCCGTAGGAGGCGGCCAGCAATACCTCGAAGAACACGAACAGGTTGAACAGGTCAGCGGTGAGGAAGGCGCCATACAGGCCCATCAGCTGGATCTGGAACAACGCATGGAAGCTGGCGCCGGCACCATCCCAGCGGGCGCGGGCAAACAGCAGGGCGCTGATGCCGATCACGCCGGTCAGGGTCAGCAGCAGGGCTGAAAGGTGATCGACCACCAGCACGATGCCAAAGGGCGCGGGCCAGTTGCCGGGCAGGTAGACGCCGATCGATTCCGCCTGCCCCTGGGTGCGCACCCACAGCAACAGGCAGACCGCGATGGCCAGCCCGGTGACGGTGGACAGCAGGTTCAGGCGTGCTTTGATCTGGCGATGCTTCTCGCCCAGCAACAGCATCACGGCCGCCGTCAGCAGCGGCAGCAGGATGGGGGCGACGATCAGTTGACTCATGCCACTCATTCGTCACGCTCCCGGCCGTCCACATGGTCGGTGCCGGTCAGGCCGCGCGATGCCAGCAGTACCACCAGGAATAGCGCGGTCATGGCAAAGCTGATGACAATGGCGGTGAGCACCAGCGCCTGCGGCAGCGGGTCGGTGTAGTGCAGCAGGTCCTGGGTCACGCCGTCCTTGATGATCGGCTCCTTGCCGATGAACAGGCTGCCCATGCTGAAGATGAACAGGTTGACCCCATACGACAGCAGGCACAGGCCCATGATCACCTGATAGGTGCGCGGGCGCAGGATCAACCACACCCCCGAGGCGGCCAGTACACCGATGGCGACTGCAATGACTTCTTCCATCAGGCGGCTCCTGCTTGGCTGGACTTCGACGGATTGCCCGGGCGGTAGGCGCGCACCGACTGGTGCGCCAGGGCGGTGAGGATCAGCAGGGTCGAGCCGACCACCACGGTGTACACGCCGATGTCGAAGAACAGCGCGCTGGCCACATGCACGTCACCGAGCAGCGGCAGGTGCAAGTGGGCGGTATGGGTGGTGAGGAACGGGTAGCCGAGCAGCATGGCACCGACCCCGGTCAAGGTCGCGCAGAGCAGCCCGGTGCCCATCCAGCGCAGTGGCCGCAGGCTCATCTGTGCTTCGACCCACTGGGTGCCAGCCACCATGTACTGGAGGATGAACGCCACCGACATCACCAGGCCGGCAACGAAACCGCCACCCGGCTGGTTATGGCCGCGCATGAACAGGTACATCGACACCAGCAGGGCGATCGGCAGCAGTAGGCGCACCAGTACTGCCGGCACCATCATGAAGCCAAGTGCGGTGTCGGTGGCATGCCGCGGGTTGATCAGGTCGGTGACCACATCGGGGGCCAGCTGGCGCTGCTGGGCCGGCAACTGCATGCTCTCCTTCGGCGGGCGGAAGCGCCGCAGCAGGGCGAACACGGTGAGTGCCACGGCCACCAGCACGGTGATCTCGCCGAGGGTATCGAAACCGCGGAAGTCCACCAGCATCACGTTGACCACATTGGTGCCGCCGCCTTGCGGCAGGGCGCGGCTGAGGTAGAACGACGAGATGTCGTTGGGCGTTGGCCGGGTCAGCATGGCGTACGACAGCGTCGCCATGCCGCCGCCGACCAGCACCGCCAGCAGCAGGTCGCGCAGGCGTCGGGCGCGGGCGCGGTCGAGGCTGCCAGGCAGCGGCGAGACGCCTTCGATACGTCGTGGCAACCAGCGCAGGCCGAGCAGGATCAGTACCGTGGTGACCACCTCTACCACCAGCTGGGTAAGGGCCAGGTCCGGTGCAGAGAACCAGACGAAGGTAATGCAGGTCATCAGGCCGCAGACGCCGACCATGATCAACGCCGCCAGGCGGTGGTACTTGGCCTGGTAGGCGGCGCCGATGGCGCAGGCAATGGCGATCAGCCACAGCGCGACGAACACGCCGGAGCCCGGGATCTTCGGCCGGTCGCCCCAGCTCAGGCCGCTGTACAGCATCGGCGTGAGGCCGGCGAGGAAGGCTGCCAGCACCAGCATGAACAATTGCGACTGCAGGCGGCGGCTGGTCATCAACCGCTCCATGCGCCGCGCCAGCAGCATCAGCCGGACCTGACCGTGTTCGAACAGACGCTTGCCATTGAAACGCTCGATCAGCGGCGGATACGGGAAGCGCCCAAGGCGCAGCTGGTTGCGCAGCAGCAGGTAGAGGACGATACCGCCGCTCATGGCTACCAGGCTCATGATCAGCGGGGCGTTCCAGCCGTGCCAGATGGCCAGGCTGTACTCCGGCAGCGTGCCACCCACCACCGGCAATGCGGCGGCGGCCAGCAGCGGGCCGACCGACTGGGCGGGGAAGATACCCACCACGAGGCAAGTGAGCACCAGCAGTTCGACCGGTGCACGCATCCACCGCGGTGGCTCGTGCGGCGTGTGCGGCAGGCCCTTTGCAGTAGGCCCGAAGAAGACGTCGACGGTGAAGCGCAGGGCATAGGCGACGCTGAAGGTTCCGGCAAGGGTGGCGATCACCGGCAGGGTCGCTTCGACCCAGGCAGTGGAGTTGATGAACACGGTTTCGGCAAAGAACATTTCCTTGGAGAGGAAGCCGTTCATCAACGGCACGCCGGCCATCGAGGCGCTGGCCACCATGGCCAGGGTCGCGGTGTAGGGCACCATGCGGATCAGGCCGCTCAGGCGGCGGATGTCACGGGTGCCGCTTTCATGGTCGATGATGCCGGCGGCCATGAACAGCGAGGCCTTGAAAGTGGCGTGGTTGAGAATGTGGAACACCGCGGCGACTGCGGCCAGCGGGCTGTTGAGGCCCAGCAGCAGGGTGATCAGGCCCAGGTGGCTGATGGTCGAATAGGCCAGCAGACCCTTGAGGTCGTTCTGGAACATCGCGGCAAAGGCGCCCAGCAACAGGGTGATGGCACCCGCGCCGCCAACGATCCAGAACCATTCTTCACTGCCCGACAGCACGGGCCAGAGACGCGCCAGCAGGAACACGCCGGCCTTGACCATGGTCGCCGAGTGCAGATAAGCGGAAACCGGAGTGGGTGCTGCCATGGCATGGGGCAGCCAGAACTGGAAGGGGAATTGCGCACTCTTGCTCAGTGCGCCGATCAGGATAAGCGGCAGCAGCACCGGGTACAGTGCGTGCTGGCGGATGGTTTCGCCGGCAGCCAGGACCTTGTCCAGGTCGTAGCTTCCGACCACATGGCCGAGCAGCAGGGCCCCTACCAGCAGGCATAGACCACCGGCCCCGGTGACCATCAAGGCCATGTAGGCGCCGCGGCGGGCGTCGGCGCGGTGATGCCAGTAACCGATCAGCAGGAACGAGAACAGGCTGGTCAGTTCCCAGAAAAACACCAGCTGGATCAGGTTGCCGGAGATCACCAGGCCGAGCATGGCGCCCATGAATGCCAGGAAGAAGGCAAAGAAGCGCGGCACCGGGTCTTGCGGCGACATGTAATAGCGTGCATACAGCGACACCAGGGTGCCGATACCCAGTACCAGCAATGAGAACAGCCAGGCGAACCCGTCCATGCGCAGGACCAGGTTCAGGCCCAGGCTGGGCAACCACAGCAGTTCTTCGCGGATCACGCCGCCATCGGCAACCTGAGGGTACAGCAGTGCTACCTGGACGGTGCCGACCAGGGCCACGAGCCCGGCAAGGATGGACTCGGCGTTACGTGCGTTGTGTGGCAGCACAGCTGCCAGGCAACTGCCCACGAACGGCAGAAGCAGTAGCACTATCAATGACATAGCGTTCTATTCTGGAAAGGTTTGCAAGGATCATACGTGCCGGGCCGTTGATCACCAACACGCAAGCTGTCGCAGAATCCTACAAAAGCGCTGTGACAAGCTGTTTTTTTATAACAGTTTTTTACAGAGCATAGACGCTGCCGGGCGCTTTACAGCCCGGCTTCGGTTTCGCGGGGGGCTGGCGCTTCGAGGGTGTCGCTGGTTTCACGATTGCGGCGGATCTTCAGCTCGCTGACCACCACGGCGATGACGATCAGCAACCCGCCGATCAGTGCGATGCCTGGCAGGCGCTCGCCGGCAATGCGCCCGACAATGCCGGCCCATACCGGCTCGCCCGCGTAGATCAGCGTGGCACGGGTGGGCGAAACCGACTTCTGTGCCCAGTTCATCGCCACCTGGATCACCGCGCTCATGGCGCCCAGCCCCAGCGCGCTGAGCAACAGCAACCAGGAAAAGTCGGGGAGACGCTCCTGGGTCGGCACGATCATCAGGAACGCCAGCAGCGAAGCGGTCGCCAACTGCACCACGGTGACCCGGCGCACATCGACCTGGCCGGCGAAGCGGCTGATCAGGATGATCTCGGCGGCGATGGCCACCGCGCTCACCAAGGTCACCACTTCACCCTCGCTGAAATGCAGCGCGCCGCCTTCGGGGCCGGCCAGCAGCATCAGGCCGACGAACGCCAGGCAGATGCCGATGCTCGGCATCAGCCCTGGGCGGCGGCCCAGCACCAGCCATTGCAGCAGTGGCACGAACGGGACATAGAGCGCGGTGATGAATGCCGACTGGCTGCTGCTGATGGTTTGCAGGCCCATGGTCTGCAGGCCGTAGCCCAGCATGATGGACACGCCGATCAGCACGCCGGCCTTCAGTTCGGTGAAGGTCAGCCCGGACAACGCACGCGCCGAGGCCAGGCCGACGAACAGCGCCGCTGCGGCGAAGCGCAGGCCGACGAAGAACATCGGGCCGCTCACGGTCATGACGTTGTGCACCAGCAGGAAGGTACCGCCCCACAGCATGGTGATGAACACCAGCACCATTTCTGCCTTGCTCAGGCGAAAAGATACCGTGGTGTGTGGGCTGCTGGTCGGTTGGCTCATGGTCTTGCGCACTCGGAGGGGGCGGCGCACAATCGCCGCAAAGTGGGCAGTATACTGCGCAACCCGTACAAGTGAGCAATATAGTGCACAAAGATTCCGCGCACCGTGCATCGGTGCTGCAGCATGTCAGCCTTAATGTCCGCAGCCTGCGCAACGCGGTCGGGATGAGCCAGAGCGCTTTGGCCGAGCGCTCCGGGGTCAGCCGGCGAATGCTGGTGGCGATCGAGGCGGGCGAGAAGAATGTCAGCCTGACCACCCTCGACCTGATTGCCGAAGCCCTCGGGGTGGCGTTCAGTACCCTTATCCAGGCCCCGGATCAGCGCGACCCCAGCCGTATCGACGAGCTTGCCTGGACCGGCGAGCACCCGCAAAGCAAGGCCGTGCTGTTGGCCAGCAGCACGGCCCGGCGCGAAGTGGAAATCTGGGAGTGGACCCTCGCGCCTGGCGAGTGCTACACCAGCGAAGCCGATGCCGAGGGCTGGAGTGAGCAGATCTACGTGGCCGAAGGCCAATTGACGCTGATCATCGAAGGCGCCGAGCACTGCCTGCAGGTCGGGCAGTTCCATGTGTTCCCCAGCAACTGCCGCTATGCCTACCGCAATGATGGAGCAGTGCCCGTGCGCTTCGTGCGTAATGTGGTGATCTGACCGGTTTGAAGGTCAGCCCTTGAGCAGCTCGTCGGTCTTCACCACCTTGGCATAGGCAAACGCCAGCGCGGCCATGGCCGAGTCGTGCACATGGGCGGCCGGTACCTGCTTGCCATCGAATTCCAGCGGCAAGGTGGCGCAGGCATCGTGTGCCACGGTGACGTCGAAGCCGAAGTCGGCGGCCGCGCGGGAGGCGGCGTCGATGCACATGTGGCTCATGCTGCCGACGATGGTCACGGCCTTGACCTGATGCTGATCCAGCGTCTGCTTCAGATCGGTGCCGAGAAACGCGTTGACCTTGTGTTTGAGTACCACGGGTTCGCCCGCCGTTGGCGCAACCTTTGAATGAATGGCCGAGCCTTGGGTGCCCGGGGCGAAGAATGGCGCATCGGCGCTGTCGAACTCATGCCGCACGTGAACCACGAGGTCGCCTTTCTTACGGGCTGCGGCGAGCAGGCGTGCGGCGTTGTCAGCCGCCTTGTCGGCACCGTCGAGGGTCCATTTGCCGCCGGGGAAGTAATCGTTCTGGATGTCGATGATGATCAGGGCCTGCTTGCTCATGCTGCCTCCTGTGGCAGTAGTCGTTGGATGACGATAGTTATAGGCTGTGGGCATCGACTTGAGGATTGGCGCGATCGACACAATGACGGCAAAAACTGACAGCCCCGGCATTCTGGAAATCGGCCTGCTGCATTACCCGGGCGCGCAACGCGCGGCGCTGCATGGTCTGAGCGACCTGTTCAGCGTGGCCAATCGCGTGGCCGCCGAATTGGGCGCTGCCGGGCTGTTGCAGATCAGGGTCAGCCACTGGCAGGTCGATGAGGCGGGTGAGTTGCAGTTCATTGAAGATAGCCCAGGCCCGCCGAGCCAGCCGCTGCGTGTGTTGATCATTCCACCGAGCCTGGAGTCGACCCCGCCGCCAGACTTGCTAGAGCGGCATAAGCAGCCCTTGTGCCAGCGGCATGGCCAGGGCACGGTGCTGGCATCGGTGTGCATCGGCGTGTTCTTCATCGCCGCCAGTGGCCTGCTCGATGGCCGGGCAGCCAGTACTCATTGGAATTACGCGCAGAGCCTCGCCGAGCGTTACCCCAAGGTCCATGTGGAGGCCAACCAGCCACTGCTGGATGACGGCGACATCATGACATCTGCCGGGTTGATGGCCTGGACTGAACTGGGGCTACGCCTGCTGGAGCGCTATCTCGGTGCCTCGGTGGCCTGGGAGACGGCGCGCTACATGTCCGTCGAGCCAGTTGCCAGGCCTTTGCCGGGAGCATTGTTCAGTCCGCGCCTGGATCACGGTGACGAGGCGGTGCTGAAGGTTCAGCACTGGTTGCAGGCAGCCGGTGCGCAAGATGCCGACCTCGCCGGCATGGCAGCCTGCGCCGGGCTGGAGGCGCGCACATTCCTCAGGCGCTTCCGTGCGGCCACCGGCCTTAAGCCCACCGAGTACTGCCAGCAGGTAAGGGTGGGGCGTGCCTGCCGGATGCTGGAGTTCACCCGACGCACGGTCGAGCAGATTGCCTGGGGAGTCGGGTATCAGGACCCGGGGGCCTTTCGCAAGGTGTTTCAACGCATCACCGGCCTGACACCTAGCGAGTATCGGCAGCGCCTCGCCTTGCCCTGTTCAGGGTAGGTGCGGCCCCGGCCCCTCATCAGCCAAATGATCCTGGCGGTTACGCAGCGGGCATTCCTTCAGCGACATGCAACCGCAGCCAATGCAGCCATCGAGCTGGTCGCGCAGCCTGACCATTTCGTCGATTCTGTGGTTCAGGTCCTCGCGCCAGCGTGCAGAGAGACGCTGCCAGTCTTCGGCCGTCGGGGTGTGGTCGTTGGGCAGGGCGGCCAGGGCAGAGGCAATCTCGGCCAGCGGAATGCCCAGGCGCTGGGCCATCTTGATTACCGCGACCCGACGCAGCATTGCCCTCGGATAGCGCCTCTGGTTCCCGGCATTGCGGGTGCTCTGGATCAGGCCCTTGGTTTCATAGAAATGCAGCGCGGTCACGGCCACGCCGCTGCGAGCAGCAAGCTGGCCGACACTGAGCAGCTTTTCCGTCGCGGCAGGTGCTGTGTTGGGCATGGGAAAAAACGCTTGACCTTGAGTTAACTGGAGGTTTTACCCTGCAGTCCATTCCGAAGCAAGCGTTCGCAGCAAGGAGACTCGCCATGACGGCCAGCCCGCATTCCCTGTGGTTTACCCAGATGATCGAATATGAAGTACCCGCTTCGCGCCAGGCGGCGCTGGCAGAGGCCTTGGTCACGCGCAGTGAAGAGTTGGCTGTGCGTTGCCAAGGGTTGCAGAGTGTCAGCATTCAGGCCAGCGACGATGGCAGCCGGGTCTTGCAGTATCTGCAATGGCAGTCACGCCTGGCCTGGGTGGAGGCTGCGGACTGTTTTGCCGAAGAGCCATTCTTCGACCTGCTCAGCCGCCATCAGGCGCGTGGTGTCAACTTTGCTGCGTACCAGACATTGCGCAGCCTGGTGCGCGGGGCTGATGGCGGATTGCACTGCCAGGTCGGTGATGCTCAGGCATACCAGGGGGCGTAGTGCGGGTAGCGGTCCAGGCGTGCGCCGACCACCATCTCGCTGATCCAGGCAGCCAGGATCGAACTGTAGGCCTTCTGGCTTTCCTCGCTGGATAGCGCGTGATCGGCACCATCGACGATGCGATGGGTCAGCGAATGAGCGCTGACGAATGCCGAGCGGTAACTCATCAGCGTGGCGTGCGGCACATAGTCATCCTGCTCCGATTCGACCAGCAACACATCGCCGGTAAACTCGGCACAGGCGGCCAGAGCACGGTTGTCGGAAGGGCCGAGCAGGCGCAGCCGGTAATCGTTCAGGCGCTGGCGATCAAGGGCTTGCTTGGGCATGTTCCACTCGTCGTCCCAATACATCGCGGGCACGCGCAAGGCCAGCCATTTTACCGGCCGCTGCAAGGTCAGCAGGGTAGCCAGGTATCCCCCGTAACTGCTGCCGATGATGGCGATGGCGCTGCTGTCCACCGCCGGGTGGCTGACCAGCCGGTCGTAGGCGGCCAGCAGGTCCTTGAGGTTCTGTTCGCGGGTGACGGTCAGGCGCTGGCTTTCGGTCTTCTCGTGGCCGCGCAGGTCGAAGGTCATGCACACGCAGCCGAGCCCGGTGATGTGCCGGGCGCGCGCCAGGTCGCGCTGCTGGCTGCCGCCCCAGCCGTGAACGAAGAGAATGCCGGGCATCTTGCTGCCGGGGCTGACCAGGGTGCCGACGATGCTGTCATCTTCGACCTGCAGCTCCACGGTTTCACTTTGAATGCTCATGCTGGCGAATCCGCGCGTATTTGCTGAGTTGTCCGAGTTCACTGTCGTTTCCTTGATAGAAGAGGGTGGCGTCAGCGGGCAGGTCGGGGGTGCCGAATACTTCATGGGTGGAGGCGCATACCTGCTGCAGTGCCGGGTCGTCGGCGAATGCCTGCAGTGCCAGGAGCTCTGCGCTGCTGGCGCCCCCCAGGCGCCAGGATTGTTCGAGCACGCCGCTGCGCAGACGGCCTTGGGCCGTGGTGCCGCGGGCGATGTCGTAGTTGCGCCGCGATGCGATGAAGCCCGGGAAGTGCTGCTCGGCGGCTTGTTCGTAGGCCATGGCCTGGTTGATAGCAAGGCGCAGGTGATCTTCCAGGGGCAGCTGCAGCAGGGCCTGATAGTCGCCACGGACCACGACGAGCTCGGAGCCGCCGTAGACTTCGCAGCCCTGGTGGTCTCGCGTCAGCTGCTGGGTGCCGTGATAACTGCAGGTCAAGCCGGCGACGCGGATCTGGCCGACGCTGAAGGTCTCTACATTGCTCAGGTCTTCTTCCAGTACCAGCCCCCACAGGGCCAGGTCCCGCTCATCGATGTTGGCCAGCAGCGGTTCCAGTTGGTCCGCATGGGTAATGACGTGCTGGCCGCGGCCGGCGCAGGCCAGCACTGGCTTGACTCGGAGCGGGCCATCAAGCAGCAGCAATTGGGTGGCGCGCCGGGCATCGGCCTTGCTAAACACGGTGTAGCCGCAGAGCAGTGCATCACTCGCCTGGCGGGCGAAGGCATCAGTCCAGCCCGGTGGGAATTCGGCATCTGCCGGCAGCGGGTGGGAAATGGCCTTGGTGGCCATGTAAGGGTGGCTGACCAGTCCACCGAACAGGTCCTGCTCGCAATAAATGCCCATGGCGGCATAACGCTCAGGGCCGACCAGGGTTTCGGTAGGCAAGTAATAGAAGTGAGTGTCTTCCTTGGCTGGCACATCGGCCATTACGGCATGGCAGCCGAGCAACCGGGCCAGTCGCTCAGCCAGTTTCAAGTGCACGGCATGTTCATGTTCCGGGGTGTGCTCGCGGGTGTCGAGCAATACCACAGCGGTCTTCCGGTCGTTGGCACTGGGCATGGGCATCTGCCTGTGTGCAATGAATGTACAGGTTGTGAAGCCCGTGTCAGCGGTAAGTTCAGCTGGAAGTGACTGGTGGTCCCGGCACAGATGTAGGAAGCGTCTTGATTGCAGGTGACGTCATGGGCATAGCATGCCGTGAGTCGGTCGCCATGATTGCGGCACCGTGGCAGCTGTTCCATTATCCTCATCCTGGAACAACCACGATGTGTCCGCAGGAGTGCGCATGAACGTTCAGACCACGATTCAGCAAAGTGTGCCGGAGCGCCTGGCGCGCGTGCGCGCAGTCATGGCCCGGGAAGAGGTCGATGCCCTGCTGGTGCCGTCGGCCGACCCGCATCTTTCCGAGTATCTGCCGGGTTATTGGCAGGGGCGTCGCTGGCTGTCAGGCTTTGATGGTTCGGTAGGCACGCTGGTGGTTACCGCAGACTTTGCCGGTGTGTGGGTCGACAGCCGTTACTGGGAGCAAGCCGAGAAAGAGCTGGCCGGTAGTGGCATCGACTTGATGAAACTGTTGCCAGGCAAGCCGGGAGCGCTGGAGTGGCTGGGTGACAATGTTCGGCTGGAGGGCGCCGTGGCCGTGGATGGCGCGGTCATGGCACTGGCTTCGGCGCGCCAGCTCGAAGAGCGGCTCAAGGCCCGCGAGGCGCGTCTGGTAACCGATCGGGACGTGCTCGCCGAGGTATGGGAGGGCCGCCCGGCGCTGCCAGGCAACCCGATCTATCAGCACCTGCCGCCCCACGCCACGGTCAGCCGGGCCGAGAAGCTTGGCCAGCTGCGGGCCACGCTGCAGGACAAGGGGGCCGATTGGCACTTCATCGCGACCCTGGACGACATCGCCTGGCTGTTCAACCTGCGCGGCAGTGATGTGTCCTACAACCCGGTTTTTGTTGCCTTTGCTCTGATCGGCAAGGAGCAGGCGATCCTGTTCGTCGGTGCCGGAAAACTCGATGAGCACTTGCGCCATGTACTTGCGGTCGACGGCATCGAAGTGCGCGATTACAACGCCGTTCAGCAGGCATTGGCGGAGCTGGCTCCAGATAGCCGGTTGCTGGTCGACCCGGCTCGCGTGACCTGTGGCTTGCTTAAGCACCTGGATGCTCAGGTCCAACTGGTCGAAGGGCTGAACCCGACCACACTGAGCAAATCACGCAAGGGTGAAGAGGAGTTGGTGCACATCCGCCAGGTCATGGAGCAGGATGGCGCGGCCTTGTGCGAATTCTTCGCCTGGTTCGAGGCGCATCAGGGCCAGGAAGCCATCACCGAATTGACCGTCGATGAGCAGTTGAGTGCTGCGCGTGCCCGCCGACCAGGCTTCGTCTCGCTCAGTTTTTCGACCATTGCGGCATTCAATGGCAATGGCGCGATGCCGCATTACCGCGCTACCGAAGCGTCCCATGCAGTCATCGAAGGTGATGGCCTGCTGTTGATCGATTCCGGAGGGCAGTATATGGGCGGCACCACCGACATCACGCGGATGGTTCCGGTGGGCACGCCGAGCGTGGAGCAGAAGCAGGACTGCACGCGTGTTCTCAAGGGCATGATCGCCTTGTCGCGTGCCAGCTTCCCGCGCGGCATCCTGTCGCCGTTGCTCGACGCCATTGCACGGGCGCCGATCTGGGCAGATCAGGTCGACTACGGTCATGGTACCGGGCATGGCGTTGGCTACTTCATGAATGTGCACGAAGGTCCCCAGGTGATTGCCTACCAGGCGGCAACCACGCCACAGACGGCCATGCAGGCGGGCATGATCAGCTCGATCGAGCCAGGTACCTACCGGCCTGGCGCCTGGGGCGTGCGTATCGAGAACCTGGTGGCGAACCGCGACGCGGGCAAGAGTGCGTTTGGTGAGTTCCTGTGCTTCGAGACCTTGACGCTGTGCCCTATCGATACGCGTTGCTTGCTTCCTGAAATGCTGGCCAAGGAAGAGCGGGATTGGCTGAACCAATACCATGCAACGGTACATGAGCGTCTGGCGCCCTTGTTGCAAGGGGCTTCGCTGGATTGGCTGAAAGCGCGCACAGCGCCGCTTTGACCTGGTTGCCCGCACGTCGGTAAATAAAAGAAGGGCAGCTCGCGGGCTGCCCTTTCTTATTTGCAGATGACAATCATGCTACGGCTGGTGTAGCCGGCGGGGTTGATGCCGAACAGGTAGTCACCGGGCTCTTCGTCCGTGTCTCCGGAGCGGGCGATCACCTTGTATCCGCGAGAGCTGCAGGACGTGGCCGCTTTGCTGTAGCACTTGTCCCATGACGAAGAGAGGCCGGAGCAATTGATATGCAGGCCTTTTTTTCCCCTTTTGACCTCAGTCTTGGCCGTTGCGGCGCATCCGGCAATGGCCAAGACGGCCAGGATGAGCAAAATACGTTTCATTCCTGTCCTTAATTGCAGGGCTGATCAATTGTCTGGCCCAGTCGTTATCGCTTCGGTTCTTCCTGAATCATCCTCGGCTTCCGTGTCCGCACAAGTAGATAGCGTAAAGATTATGATTTTGTGACAGCTTAATCAGCGAGGCGAGTGGGGACAATGATTAATCTCGTCTCAAATGAAAATATTTCTCAAATCAGTCGGCGGCGAGTGCGGGCTTTGCCTCGCGACGCATGGACAGTGTGGCGCCGACCGAGGCTGCGATAATGGCAAGAATTGCCAGCCACTGGGTGGTGCTCAGGACTTCACCGAGGAACAGCAGGCCCGACAGTGCGCCAATCGCCGGTTCGATGCTCATCAGCGTGCCGAAAGTACGCGCTGGCATGCGGGTCAGGGCGACCATTTCCAGGCTATAGGGCAGGGCGGTCGAAAGCACGGCGACGCCCAGTGCCAACGGGATTACGGCAGGAGTGAGCAATGCACTGCCGGCATGCACGATGCCGATGGGCGCGACAAACAAGGCCGCGACCACCACGCCGAGGGCGGCGCTCTGGATGCCGTGCTCGGCGCCGGCACGTTGGCCAAACAGAATGTACAGTGCCCAGCACACACCCGCGCCAAGTGCATAGGCTGCGCCCAGCAGATCGAGCGGCTGGCCGCCGTGCCCGACCGGTAGCAGCAACAACAGGCCGGCGACCGCCAGGGCAATCCACACGAAGTCCAGCGCGCGGCGCGAGGCGAAAAGCGCCACGGCCAGCGGGCCGGTGAACTCCAGGGCGACGGCGATGCCCAGCGGTGTGGTCTGCAGGGACATATAGAAGAGGAAGTTCATGCCGCCCAGGGACATGCCGTAGATGACGACGTTGCGCAGGGTGTTGGCGGTCATGCGCACCCGCCATGGTCGCAGGATCAGCAGCATGATGATGCTGGCAAAGATCAGGCGCAGGGTGGTGGTGCCTTGAGCGCCAATGATGGGGAACATGCTTTTGGCCAATGAGGCGCCGGACTGGATCGAGGCCATGGCGATGAGCAGCAGGCCGATCGGGAAGAGAGTGGCGGCCAGGCTGCGGGGCTGGGTGTTCATTTCTGAGCGGCTATCCTTGGGAGGTGTGCGGAGTTGTGCAATATAGTGCGCAATTGGCGGTGTGAGGTGCAAGGCTCCATTAATAGGCTTTTCATCGAATGTTTCAATTTCATGAAATTAAAGGTTGACGCGCTTTCGAATCCCCTTATAATGCGCCCCACTTCCAGCGACATCGGAACGACAAACTCCTTGAGATTCAATGAGTTAGGTAGTTAAGGTGAGGTTGGAGGCGCTTCGGTCGAAAGATCGATAGCGGTTGAGATGAAGGTTGACAGCGGTTTTAAACGCTGTATTATTCGCCTCCCGCTAGCGAGTGATCGCAGCGAGTCAAGTGTTTGAAGCTAAACGAGTTTCTCGCAAAAAACTTCAAAATAAACGCTTGACACGAAATGAGGAAAGCGTAGAATGCGCGCCTCGGTTGAGACGAAAAGCTCTTAACCAAACGCTCTTTAACAAATCGAATCAAGCAATTCGTGTGGGTGCTTGTGAGTATGGACTGATAGTCAAAAAGATTATCAGCATCACAAGTGGCCATGCGAGAAATCACATAGTCATTTGAGATTGCTGAGCCAAGTTTAGGGTTTCTTAAAAACCCAAGCAGTATTGAACTGAAGAGTTTGATCATGGCTCAGATTGAACGCTGGCGGCAGGCCTAACACATGCAAGTCGAGCGGATGACGGGAGCTTGCTCCTTGATTCAGCGGCGGACGGGTGAGTAATGCCTAGGAATCTGCCTGGTAGTGGGGGACAACGTTTCGAAAGGAACGCTAATACCGCATACGTCCTACGGGAGAAAGCAGGGGACCTTCGGGCCTTGCGCTATCAGATGAGCCTAGGTCGGATTAGCTAGTTGGTGGGGTAATGGCTCACCAAGGCGACGATCCGTAACTGGTCTGAGAGGATGATCAGTCACACTGGAACTGAGACACGGTCCAGACTCCTACGGGAGGCAGCAGTGGGGAATATTGGACAATGGGCGAAAGCCTGATCCAGCCATGCCGCGTGTGTGAAGAAGGTCTTCGGATTGTAAAGCACTTTAAGTTGGGAGGAAGGGCAGTAAGCTAATACCTTGCTGTTTTGACGTTACCGACAGAATAAGCACCGGCTAACTCTGTGCCAGCAGCCGCGGTAATACAGAGGGTGCAAGCGTTAATCGGAATTACTGGGCGTAAAGCGCGCGTAGGTGGTTTGTTAAGTTGGATGTGAAAGCCCCGGGCTCAACCTGGGAACTGCATCCAAAACTGGCAAGCTAGAGTACGGTAGAGGGTGGTGGAATTTCCTGTGTAGCGGTGAAATGCGTAGATATAGGAAGGAACACCAGTGGCGAAGGCGACCACCTGGACTGATACTGACACTGAGGTGCGAAAGCGTGGGGAGCAAACAGGATTAGATACCCTGGTAGTCCACGCCGTAAACGATGTCAACTAGCCGTTGGAATCCTTGAGATTTTAGTGGCGCAGCTAACGCATTAAGTTGACCGCCTGGGGAGTACGGCCGCAAGGTTAAAACTCAAATGAATTGACGGGGGCCCGCACAAGCGGTGGAGCATGTGGTTTAATTCGAAGCAACGCGAAGAACCTTACCAGGCCTTGACATGCAGAGAACTTTCCAGAGATGGATTGGTGCCTTCGGGAACTCTGACACAGGTGCTGCATGGCTGTCGTCAGCTCGTGTCGTGAGATGTTGGGTTAAGTCCCGTAACGAGCGCAACCCTTGTCCTTAGTTACCAGCACGTAATGGTGGGCACTCTAAGGAGACTGCCGGTGACAAACCGGAGGAAGGTGGGGATGACGTCAAGTCATCATGGCCCTTACGGCCTGGGCTACACACGTGCTACAATGGTCGGTACAGAGGGTTGCCAAGCCGCGAGGTGGAGCTAATCTCACAAAACCGATCGTAGTCCGGATCGCAGTCTGCAACTCGACTGCGTGAAGTCGGAATCGCTAGTAATCGCGAATCAGAATGTCGCGGTGAATACGTTCCCGGGCCTTGTACACACCGCCCGTCACACCATGGGAGTGGGTTGCACCAGAAGTAGCTAGTCTAACCTTCGGGGGGACGGTTACCACGGTGTGATTCATGACTGGGGTGAAGTCGTAACAAGGTAGCCGTAGGGGAACCTGCGGCTGGATCACCTCCTTAATCGACGACATCAGCCTACTGATGAGCTCCCACACGAATTGCTTGATTCATTTGCTGATCAGAACTCAGTAATGAACATTCCCTGTGAATGTTGATTTCTGACTTTTGTCAGATCGTTCTTTAAAAATTCGGATATGTGATAGATATAGACTGAACACCAGTTTCACTGCTGGTGGATCAGGCTAAGGTAAAATTTGTGAGTTCTGCTCTTAATTGAGCGAAATGCGAATTTTCGGCGAATGTCGTCTTCACAGTATAACCAGATTGCTTGGGGTTATATGGTCAAGTGAAGAAGCGCATACGGTGGATGCCTTGGCAGTCAGAGGCGATGAAAGACGTGGTAGCCTGCGATAAGCTTTGGGGAGTCGGCAAACAGACTGTGATCCAGAGATCTCTGAATGGGGGAACCCACTCAGCATAAGCTGAGTATCTTGTACTGAATACATAGGTTCAAGAGGCGAACCAGGGGAACTGAAACATCTAAGTACCCTGAGGAAAAGAAATCAACCGAGATTCCCTTAGTAGTGGCGAGCGAACGGGGACCAGCCCTTAAGTTGGTTTGAGATTAGTGGAACGCTCTGGAAAGTGCGGCCATAGTGGGTGATAGCCCCGTACACGAAAATCTCTTGTCAATGAAATCGAGTAGGACGGAGCACGAGAAACTTTGTCTGAACATGGGGGGACCATCCTCCAAGGCTAAATACTACTGACTGACCGATAGTGAACCAGTACCGTGAGGGAAAGGCGAAAAGAACCCCGGAGAGGGGAGTGAAATAGAACCTGAAACCGTATGCGTACAAGCAGTGGGAGCCTACTTTGTTAGGTGACTGCGTACCTTTTGTATAATGGGTCAGCGACTTATATTCAGTGGCGAGCTTAACCGAATAGGGGAGGCGTAGCGAAAGCGAGTCTTAATAGGGCGTTTAGTCGCTGGGTATAGACCCGAAACCGGGCGATCTATCCATGGGCAGGTTGAAGGTTAGGTAACACTGACTGGAGGACCGAACCGACTACCGTTGAAAAGTTAGCGGATGACCTGTGGATCGGAGTGAAAGGCTAATCAAGCTCGGAGATAGCTGGTTCTCCTCGAAAGCTATTTAGGTAGCGCCTCATGTATCACTGTAGGGGGTAGAGCACTGTTTCGGCTAGGGGGTCATCCCGACTTACCAAACCGATGCAAACTCCGAATACCTACAAGTGCCGAGCATGGGAGACACACGGCGGGTGCTAACGTCCGTCGTGAAAAGGGAAACAACCCAGACCGTCAGCTAAGGTCCCAAAGTCATGGTTAAGTGGGAAACGATGTGGGAAGGCTTAGACAGCTAGGAGGTTGGCTTAGAAGCAGCCATCCTTTAAAGAAAGCGTAATAGCTCACTAGTCGAGTCGGCCTGCGCGGAAGATGTAACGGGGCTCAAACCATGCACCGAAGCTACGGGTGTCATCTTTGATGACGCGGTAGAGGAGCGTTCTGTAAGCCTGTGAAGGTGAGTTGAGAAGCTTGCTGGAGGTATCAGAAGTGCGAATGCTGACATGAGTAACGACAATGCGAGTGAAAAACTCGCACGCCGAAAGACCAAGGTTTCCTGCGCAACGTTAATCGACGCAGGGTTAGTCGGTCCCTAAGGCGAGGCTGAAAAGCGTAGTCGATGGAAAACAGGTTAATATTCCTGTACTTCCAGTTATTGCGATGGAGGGACGGAGAAGGCTAGGCCAGCTTGGCGTTGGTTGTCCAAGTTTAAGGTGGTAGGCTGAAATCTTAGGCAAATCCGGGATTTCAAGGCCGAGAGCTGATGACGAGTTGCCATTAGGCGACGAAGTGGTTGATGCCATGCTTCCAAGAAAAGCTCCTAAGCTTCAGATAACTGGGAACCGTACCCCAAACCGACACAGGTGGTTAGGTAGAGAATACCAAGGCGCTTGAGAGAACTCGGGTGAAGGAACTAGGCAAAATGGCACCGTAACTTCGGGAGAAGGTGCGCCGGCGAGGGTGAAGGACTTGCTCCGTAAGCCCATGCCGGTCGAAGATACCAGGCCGCTGCGACTGTTTATTAAAAACACAGCACTCTGCAAACACGAAAGTGGACGTATAGGGTGTGACGCCTGCCCGGTGCCGGAAGGTTAATTGATGGGGTTAGCGCAAGCGAAGCTCTTGATCGAAGCCCCGGTAAACGGCGGCCGTAACTATAACGGTCCTAAGGTAGCGAAATTCCTTGTCGGGTAAGTTCCGACCTGCACGAATGGCGTAACGATGGCGGCGCTGTCTCCACCCGAGACTCAGTGAAATTGAAATCGCTGTGAAGATGCAGTGTATCCGCGGCTAGACGGAAAGACCCCGTGAACCTTTACTATAGCTTTGCACTGGACTTTGAATTTGCTTGTGTAGGATAGGTGGGAGGCTTTGAAGTGGGGACGCCAGTTCTCATGGAGCCATCCTTGAAATACCACCCTGGCAACTTTGAGGTTCTAACTCAGGTCCGTTATCCGGATCGAGGACAGTGTATGGTGGGTAGTTTGACTGGGGCGGTCTCCTCCCAAAGAGTAACGGAGGAGTACGAAGGTGCGCTCAGACCGGTCGGAAATCGGTCGTAGAGTATAAAGGCAAAAGCGCGCTTGACTGCGAGACAAACACGTCGAGCAGGTACGAAAGTAGGTCTTAGTGATCCGGTGGTTCTGTATGGAAGGGCCATCGCTCAACGGATAAAAGGTACTCCGGGGATAACAGGCTGATACCGCCCAAGAGTTCATATCGACGGCGGTGTTTGGCACCTCGATGTCGGCTCATCACATCCTGGGGCTGAAGCCGGTCCCAAGGGTATGGCTGTTCGCCATTTAAAGTGGTACGCGAGCTGGGTTTAGAACGTCGTGAGACAGTTCGGTCCCTATCTGCCGTGGACGTTTGAGATTTGAGAGGGGCTGCTCCTAGTACGAGAGGACCGGAGTGGACGAACCTCTGGTGTTCCGGTTGTCACGCCAGTGGCATTGCCGGGTAGCTATGTTCGGAAGAGATAACCGCTGAAAGCATCTAAGCGGGAAACTTGCCTCAAGATGAGATCTCACTGGGATCTTGAATCCCCTAAAGGGCCGTCGAAGACTACGACGTTGATAGGTTGGGTGTGTAAGCGCTGTGAGGCGTTGAGCTAACCAATACTAATTGCCCGTGAGGCTTGACCATATAACACCCAAGCAATTTGCTCATGCAGATTGCGGTGGTGAAGACGAAAGAACCGAAGATTCGCTTTTCACAAGAGCAGCACAAATTCACATATCCGAATTCGCTGGGCTGTCCATCTGGACATACTGGCTACAGAATTTCTTGACGACCATAGAGCATTGGAACCACCTGATCCCATCCCGAACTCAGTAGTGAAACGATGCATCGCCGATGGTAGTGTGGGGTTTCCCCATGTGAGAGTAGGTCATCGTCAAGATTCATTTCGCAAAACCCCTATCTGCGCATGCAGGTAGGGATTTTGTCTTTCCGGGCCGGGCAACCTTCAGCCCCGGGCCAGTTCCGCCAGATGTGCCGTCGCTTCTTCGCTCTTGAGCACGAGCACATCGCCTTCCAGCGAATCGAGCACCACTTCCGAGGTATTGCCGATCAGGGCCCCGGAAATCCCGGTTCGCGCAACTGTGCCGATCACCGTGACCACGGCATCGAGCTGCTTCTCGAAATGGGGTATCAGTACATCTGCCGGCCCTTCCGCGACATGCAGGCGATCTTCACTGATGTCGAATTCGGCCTGAAACGCACTGCAAGCCTCCCGATAGCGCTTCTCGATGGTTTCACTCAGCTGATAAACCGGGTCAGACGCCGACAGCATGGGCGAGGGGTGCGCACTGACGACATGCAGGTCGCCCTTGGCCAACCCGGCAATGGCATAGCCATGGTCGATGATACTGGCATGCAGGCGACGATGGTCTTCGTCCTGGTTGCCCACATCCACCGCCGCGAGGATCACACCACCTGTCCAAGGCCGCTCACTCTTGACCATCAATACCGCACAGGGGCACTGGCGCAACAGCTTCCAGTCGATCGGGGTGAGCAATGCCTTCTTCAGCGGGTTATCCGGGCGATGTTCCTTGATCACCAGCTCACAGCCTTCGGCCTGCTGCACGGCGATGATCGATTCATGCAAGGTCTCATGCCAGGTCTGTTCATGGGTGACATTGTCATAGCCATCATCATGCAACTGGCTACTGAGCAAACTGAGCAAGGCACTGTGGTCATGCTTCTTGTCACACATCAGCAGATGCAGACGAGCACCGGTCACGCCAGCAATCAGCTTGGCGCGGGTCAGCGCACGGCTATGGGCATGTTCAGGGTCGAGGACGACGAGGATGCTACGGACCGCTTGCATGGGCGTGAACTCCGTTCAAAGGTGGCGAACAATGCCTGACTATAGTCGGCGCCTCCCGCGTCGCCGCTTGATGTACATCAAGCATAGTCACTGGTGCTGCCCGTCGCCGTCGGTATAATCGCCGGTCCTGCCTGTCCAGTGTGGTTGTTCGTTTATGTCGCTGATCCCCGAAATCGATGCCTTCCTCGGCTGCCCGACCCCAGATGCCTGGATCGAAGCGGCACTCGCCGACCAGGAAACCCTGCTGATCGATCACAAGAACTGCGAGTTCAAGGCAGCCAGCACCGCCCTGAGCCTGATCGCCAAGTACAACACCCACCTGGACCTGATCAACATGATGTCGCGCCTGGCCCGTGAAGAGCTGGTGCATCACGAGCAGGTGCTGCGGTTGATGAAGCGTCGCGGCGTGCCACTGCGGCCAGTTTCGGCGGGGCGCTATGCGTCTGGCCTGCGACGCCTGGTACGTGCCCACGAGCCGGTGAAGCTGGTGGATACCCTGGTGGTCGGGGCATTCATCGAGGCCCGTAGTTGCGAACGTTTTGCGGCCTTGGTGCCACACCTCGATGAGGAGCTCGGCACCTTTTATCACGGCCTGCTCAAAAGCGAAGCCCGCCATTATCAGGGCTATCTGAAGCTGGCCCACCAGTACGGGGAAGAGGCGGACATCGCCCGCCGCGTCGAACTGGTACGCGCAGCGGAAGCGGAGCTGATCCAGTCTCCCGATCAGGAGCTACGCTTCCACAGCGGTATCCCGATGGCGCAAGCTGCCTGACGCCTAGCCTAGTAGCGGCGCCCCAGCAGCAGGCCGATCACCAGTCCGAAGCCTGCAGACACGGCCACGGTCTGCCAGGGATGGCCACCGATATAGTCCTGGGTGGCCTCCACCACCGGTTGCGCCTTGGCCCGCACCTGGCCGGCGGCCTCGCGCGCCTGGCGCAGTTTCAGGCTGACCTGCGCACGCAGGGTCTCGGCTTCTTCGCCAACCAGCGCGGCGCTTTCGTTAAGCAATTTTTCCGATTCTTCGATCAATGCCTGTAGTTCACTGAACACCTGGTCCTTGATCTGATCACTGTCGGCCAGTGCGGCGGTTTTTCGGGCCATGAACACGTCCTCGTCGATGGGGTGGTTTGAACAATGGATGCCAGCGCGCCGGGAAAGTTGCGACGGCTTTGCCGATGATGCGACGCCAGGGTGTAAGATAGCGGCCATTTTCAACAGGCAGGTACCTTCATGAGTTTCAATCTGGCCAACATGAGCTTCGAGGAACGGGCGCAGATCGAGGCAGAAAAGGCCCGGCTGTTCGAAATGTGGCAGAACAACCTGGGCAAGGCCAAGGGTGAAGCCGCGCGGCTGATCGCCGAAAAACCACGCCGCAAAGGCAAGTGGGCGGAATGGGTGCGTGCCGAGCTGGATAGTCTGTCGCCGCCGGAATACGCCAGCATGGTGCGCAGCGAGGTCAACAAGATGATGGCTGCCGCCAGCGCCAATCGCTGAACCATCCCCTTACCAATACAGGCTGCCCTCCTTGGGCAGGTCGAGCTTGCCTTCGTCGGTGAAGCGCACTGTGCCCAACGGCCCGCCGGCGAGCTTGCCACGCAGTTTGTAAGGCATCCCTTGCAGCGAATCGAGCTTGCCCAGGCCGTAGGCCTGGCGCAGGAAGGCGAACGCCGTGATGCTCACCGGCACCACGATCACGGCTTCGTCGTAGCGGCCGATGTGCCCTTGCTGATCGCTTACGCCGGCCGCCAGCGGCTGACCGTTGACCTCCAGGTTCAGCGCAATGCCGTTGTAGTCGATGGCCGATTCGTTGGGGTTCTGCACCCTCATCTTCACCGCCATGCGCATTTCCAGCTCCTGCCCCGGCAGCGGTTCGATACCGATCACACTGATGTTCAGCGGATCACGGGCCTGGAACAGCGCGCAAGCGTTGAGCCCAATGGCCAGCATCAGGACCAGCAGCAGACGAAGGGGGCGGCGTAAACGGGCAACCATGGGTAAGGACCTTGCCGACAAAGTAGTGCCTGCAGTGTGGCAAATGCACGGCGACGTTGAAAGTGTTGGGCTTTATGAAAGATACTGTTTCTCATTAACGCCCGACAATTCCTCCTACTGGCGGTGCTTCTACCCCATGCTGACGTCTCCCGTGTCCGGTCTGCTGGCAAGTTTCCAGGAGCACTACGACGACCTGCTGCAGTTTCTTACCCGGCGCATGAGCGACCGGCAGCGTGCCGCCGACGTGGCGCAGGAGACGTACCTGAAGCTGGTGAAGATCGACGAGCAGGCGGTGCCGGTGCTGCATGCGCGCAGCTTCATCTTCCGTGTGGCCGGCAACCTGGCCATCGACGCGCTGCGCCGTGAACAGCGCATCGCAGCCAGCCATGAGGACAGCGATGGCGCAGGGGAGGTGGCCTGCTCAGCGCAGGCACCGGAGGCGACGCTGCTGGCCCGTGAGCGTCTGCAGATACTCGACGAAGCACTGCTGCAGTTGTCCAGCAATGCTCGCCAGGCGTTGCTGCTGAACCGTGTCGAGGGCCTGACCCAGGCGCAGATCGCACAACGGCTGGGCGTTTCCGAGAGCATGGTGGCAAAATACATCGGCCAGGCCCTGCGCCATTGCCGTGACTGGCTCAAGCACAACCATGACTGATACCCCGACCATGCACGCTCCGCAGCCGATCAGTGACTTGTCCGACGATGCCCTCGACTGGCAGGTGCTGCTGCACTCGGGCCATGCCAGTGTTACCGATCAGGCCCGCTACCAGCGCTGGTGCCAGCTGAGCCCGGCACATGCCGAGGCGGCGCATGAGGCGGAAGCGCTGTGGCAGGATCTGGGTCATACGCCGACTGCCCAGGTATTCGAAGCAGCGCCGGCGCGCCGCAGCAAGCGCCACTGGGCAACGGGCATCGCCGCCTCCCTGGTGCTGCTGGTGGCAGGTTACGGCGGCTGGCAACAGGCGCCGGTGTGGCTGGCGGACTATCACACGGGCGTCGGCGAGCAACAGCGCATTACCCTCGCGGACGGTTCGCGGGTACTGCTCAACAGCGCCAGCGCCCTCAATGTGGCCTTCAGCGCCAGCGAGCGCAGGGTGACGCTGCAGGCCGGCGAGGCACTGTTCGAAACCACCGATGACCCACGCCCCTTCGTGGTCGAAACCGCCGGTGATGCCGTGCAGGGCAGTGCGGCAACCTTCAGCGTGCGCCGTGACGGCCATGTGGTGCTGGCCAAAGGTGAAGCCCGGCTCGGTGATCACATCCTGGCCATCGCAACCGACGCCAGCGCGCAGACGGCCTGGCAGCGGGGCAAGCTGATCTTCAATGGCAAACCGCTGGGGCAGGTGCTGGCCGAGCTCGAACGCTACCAGTACGGCCGCATTCTGCTCTCCGACCACAAACTCTCGGCACTCGAAGTCAGTGGCGTATTCGACTTGAACGAGCCACAGGCCCTGCTGCGCACGCTGGAGCAGCGTTACGGCCTCAAGGTCACCTACCTGCCGTGGCTGGCCGTGGTGCACTGAGCCTGTAAAAAATAATCGAAACTTTTTTCATTTGGCGCTGCAAGTTCGTGCAAGCCAGAACGTCGTAGTGGGACTGATCAGCAACCCATTCTCATTTACGACTTGTCTGGAAGCTCATTCGTGCCTCTTTTGCCCATGCCCTCACACCGTCGCGGCGGTCGCCTTCACCATGCCTTGATGTCTTGCAGTGCCCTGGCAATGTTCGCCGGTCCTCTGCAGGCATGGGCCGTCACAGACGTGCCAGCACAGGTTCAGGCGCGCCAGGTTCAACTGGAACTGCCGGCACAACCTCTGGATCAGGCCCTCACCGCATTCGCCGACCAGGCCGGCCTGCACCTGCTGTACACCACGGGGGATGTGGCAGGCCTGAACAGCCCGGCGCTGCAGGGCAGCTACAGCATCGAACAGGCGCTGCAGCTACTGCTGGCCGGCAGCGACATGGCCTGGCAGTTCAACGATCCGCGCACGGTCACCCTGCGCAAGGCTGCGCCTGCGCCGCAGGCGGTCAACCTGAAACCCATCGAAGTCAGCGTTGCCTCGCGCACCAGCACCGCCATCAGCGAAATCCCCGGCACGGTGTGGGTGGTGGACCAACAGCAGCTGCGCGAACAGATCGACAGCGGCGTCAGCCTCAAGGAGGCCATCGGCAAACTGGTGCCAGGCCTGGACCTGGCGCCCGAAGGGCGTACCAACTACGGCCAGAACATGCGTGGGCGCAATGTGCTGGTGATGATCGATGGTGTCAGCCAGAACAGCTCGCGCGGCCTGTCGCGCCAGTTCGACAGCATTTCACCGTTCAACGTCGAACGCGTCGAGGTCCTGTCCGGCGCCAGCGCCATCTACGGCGGCGGTGCCACCGGCGGGATCATCAACATCGTCACCAAGAAGGGCGAGCCAGGCCCGGCCCGCTTCGAAACCCAGCTGGGTGCCAGCAGTGGCGTCAACAACAGCGACGACCTGGCCACCCGCTTCGCCCAGTCGGTCAGTGGCGGCAACGAGCGAGTCAGCGGGCGGCTGGGGATTTCCGGCGAGCAGAACGAAGCGTTCTACGATGGCGCGGGTGATCAGATCTTCATCGACAACACCCAGACCGACCTGCAGTACAACCGCACCCTAGACGTGCTGGGCACCCTCGGCCTGAAACTCAACGATGAGCAAAGCCTCGACCTGCTGGCCCAGTACTACGATTCCGGCAACCACGGCAGTACCGGTATCTACTTCCCCAACCTCAATTACAACGCCCCCTCCGACCTGGAGGATGCCGAACTGCGCAGCGGCTATTCCACGGACCTGGAGCCACGCACCCGACGCCTGCTGCTCAACGCCAACTACCACCACACCGATGTGCTGGGCCAGGACTTCTACCTGCAGGCCTCGTACCGCAAGGAAAACGACAACTTCTATCCGTTCCCGTACTACAACCGCGCCACGCCGACCGGTGCGCGTGGCGTGTACTTCGCCGCCTCGCAGCAGAACTTCGAGGTCACCAGCCTCAAGGGCCTGTTCGCCAAGCAGTGGGATGCCCTCAAGCTGACCTATGGCGTGGACCTGGACCGCGAGCGCTTCAATGCCGACCAGACCACCTTCGATGCTCTGACTTCATCCGAAAGCGGCGGCCTGGACCTGGACAAGCAGAGCAAGGCCGAACGCTATCCCAGCTATCGGGTCGATGGCGTTTCGGTTTACGCCCAGCTCGACTGGCATGCCACTGACAACCTGACCTTGTCCGGCGGCGCCCGGCGCCAGCAGATGGATGTGGATGTCAGCGACTTCAAGGGCGTGCCAGGTGGCAGTAACGATTATGAGGTCAACCTGTACAACGTCGGCGCCATCTACGACTTCAAGAACGGCCACCAGGTGTGGACCAACTATGGCGAAGGCTTCGACCTGCCGGACCCTGCCAAGTACTACGGCAAGCCTGGCCTGAGCGTCGCGGACAACCCGCTGGCCGGCATCAAGAGCCGCCAGGTCGAACTGGGTTGGCGCTATGCCGACCTGGATTGGGACGCGCAGGCTGCGCTGTACTACATCTGGTCGGACAAGATCATCAACGTCGACTCGCAAACGCTGACCATCAACGTTGAAGACCAGAAGAGCCGCGACTTCGGTTTCGAAGGTGCGCTGACCCGGCACTTCCAGACGGGCTGGGAGGCGGGGGTACCGTTCACCTGACCCGTTCCGAGGAAGAAGACGCCAGCGGCGACTGGATCAAGCGCGATGCCCGCTATGCCTCGCTGTCCAAGGCCACCGCGTTCGTCGGCTGGAAGGGCGATGGCCGCAGCGCTCGGCTGCAGGCCAACCACGCCTTCAGCCTGAAGGACGATGCCGATCATGAAATCGACGGCTACACCACCTTCGACCTTCTCGGCAGCCAGGACACCGGCTTCGGTACCTTCAGCGCCGGTATCCAGAACCTGCTGGACAAGCAGTACAGCACCGTGTGGGGGCAGCGGGCGACGCTGTTCTACTCGCCGACCTACGGGCCGGCCTATCTGTATGACTACCAGGGGCGCGGCCGTACCTACACCCTGACCTGGAGCATGGCCTACTGATTGACGTTGGCTGCACCGGCCTCTTCGCGGGACTAGCCCGCTCCCACAATGACCGCGCAGACGCTGACCCTGTGGGAGCGGGCGCCCCGCGAAGAGGCCAGTTCAGGAGAACGCGTCCAGCAAATCCTTTACAAATGCCACCTGCGCCTCCCCCGGCACCTGTGCCCGATGCCGAGCCAAGGTGAAGGGCACCACGAAATCCAGCCCTGGATCCAGCGCCCGCAACATCCCCTGAGCCTCCCAACTCGCCGCACAGTGACAAGGCAGATAGCCAATATGCCGCCCTGACAGAATGAACGTCAGCACGCTCTCGATCTGCTCCGCCACCGCCATGCTGCGTCGGCTCTGGAACGGCTCGCCGCCCTTGAGGAAGCGATAGGGGTGACGGACCTGATCCGCCTCCAGCAACTGCTCGTGGGTCACCTCGGCCACATCGAACAGCGCATGCCCCTTACCGCAGTACAAACGCTGCCGCTCCTCGAACAACGGCTGGTAGTCGAATGCCGCCTGGTTGCCGGAAAAGTAGCTGATGGCAAAGTCCAGTCGTTGCTCCAGCAGCAGCCGCTCCAGCTCCGCCGGTGGTGCGCTGATCAGCTCCAGTTGCACCGCTTCCTCGCGGCCACGAAAGCGTGAAATGGCCGTGGCCAGGCGCAAGCTCACGGCTGCATCCTGGTTCTCAGCCATGCCCACCCGTACCGTTCCCAGCAGTCGCCCGGCCACGCCGTTGGCCTGTTGGCGGAACAACTCGATGTTCAGCAACAGGCCACGGGCCGCCTCCACCAGCAACTCGCCCTTGTCTGTCAGGCGAAAGCCGCCTTTGCCGCGGCTGCACAGGCGGTAGCCCAGGCGCGTTTCCAGCTGCGCCATGCGCTGGCTGATGGTGGGTTGGCTCAAGCCCAGTACGCCTTGGGCAGCACTGAAGCCACCGGCCTCTACTACAGTGACGAACAGCCGCAGCAGGTGCAGGTCGGGGTCGTGCAGTTGTCCGAGCATCACATTGCTCCCGATGAATGTCAGCTTTGCAAACTTGCCATTCTTGCAATGTAACCCGGCTGGCATGCTGGCGGCATCCACCCATTTGCCGAGGTGCCCGTCATGCGTCGATCGCTGTGCCTGTTGTCCCTGATCCTGGCCCTGCCGCTGCAGGCCGAAGAAAAGGTCGTCAATCTCTACAGCTGGGCCGACTACGTCGCCCCGGAAACCCTCCAGCGCTTTGAAAAGGAAACCGGCTACAAGGTGCGCTACGACACCTTCGACACCACCGAAGTCCTCGAAACCAAACTGCTCACCGGCCGCAGCGGCTACGACGTGGTCGTGCCGTCCGCCACCGTACTGGCCCGGGCGCTGAAGGCCAATGCCCTGCAACCGCTCGATGCGCAAGACATGCCCGGTTACGCCAACCTCGACAAGGACCTGCTGGCCAAGCTGGCCGAGGCCGACCCAGGCAACCGTTACGCGGTGCCCTACACCTGGGGCACCCTGGGCCTTGGGGTGAATGTCGAGGCAGTGCGCCAGCGCCTGGGCGATGTGCCGCTGGACAGCCTCGACCTGCTGTTCAAACCCGAGTACGCCAGCCGCCTCAAGGAGTGCGGCATCGCCATGCCGGACTCGCCCCAGGAAGTGATCGGCGTCGCCCTCAACTACCTCGGCAAAGACCCCTACAGCCAGGACAAGGCCGACCTCGCGGCGGCGCAGAACCTGCTGAACCAGCTGCAACCGTCGATCAGCTACGTCGCCAATGGCCGGCAGATCAACGACCTGGCCAACGGCAGCGTATGCCTGGCGCTGACCTACAACGGCGATGCGGCCATGGCCGCCGACCAGGCGCGCCGCGCCGGCAAGCCGTTCGAGCTGATCTACCGCATCCCCCGTGAAGGCACGCTGGTGTGGCAGGACAACCTGGTCATCCCCAAGGACGCCCCGCACCCGGAAGCTGCCCGGGCGTTCATCGCGTTCATGCTGAAACCGGAGTCGGTGGCAGCGCTCACCAATACGTTGTTCTTCGCCAATGCCAACCAGGCGGCCACACCGTTGGTGGATGAAGCCGTGCGCAATGACCCGGATATCTACCCCCCTGCCGACGTGCGTGAGCGCCTGTATGCCGACCGCAGCATGGCGCTGTCCGACCTGCGCCAGCGCAACCGGCTGTGGACGGCCTTCCGCAGCCGCCAGTGACCGATAACCATAAAGGAGCCCAACCGTGGAACAAGCCCAGAACAACGACCAGGCCATGACCCGCGACAGCCTGTACGGTACCGCAGCGGAAAGTACCTACGCCGGTATCACCAGTTTCTCCCGTCGCCGCTACAGCCGCGATTTGCGCGGAGTGGATGTGGTGGTCAGCGGTGTGCCGTTCGACACCGCCACCAGCAACCGCCCCGGCGCGCGTTTCGGGCCGCGTGCAATCCGTGCCGCCTCGGTACAGCAGGCCTGGGCGCGCCACTGGCCGTGGGCGTTCGACCCGTTCGACCACCTGGCAGTGATCGACTATGGCGACTGTGCCTTCGACAGCGGCACCCCACAGTCGGTACCCGACAGCATCCAGGCCCACGCCGAGCACATTCTTGAAGCCGGTTGCGCCATGCTCACCCTGGGCGGTGACCATTTCATCAGCTACCCGCTGCTCAAGGCCCATGCCCGTCGCCATGGCCCGCTGGCGCTGATCCATTTCGATGCGCACAGCGACACCTGGCCGGACGAAGAGGGCCGTATCGACCATGGCACCATGTTCTGGCATGCCGCCCGCGAGGGCCTGGTCGATCCGTCCTGCTCGGTGCAGGTCGGCCTGCGCACCACCAATGACGACAGCCAGGGCTTCGCCATTCTCGATGCCCGGCAGGTGCACCGCCAGGGCACCGAAGCGATCATCGCCGCGATCCGCCAGCGGGTTGGCGACCGGCCGGTGTACCTGACGTTCGACATCGATTGCCTCGACCCGGCGTATGCACCCGGCACTGGCACCCCGGTATGTGGCGGCTTGAGCACGGTGCAGGCGCTGGAGATCCTCGGTGGCCTGCGCGGCATCAACCTGGTGGGCATGGACCTGGTGGAAGTGGCGCCGGCCTATGACCACGCCGATATCACCGCGCTGGCCGGGGCCACCCTGGCCATGGAGATGCTGTGCCTGTACGCGGCACGGCACAAGGTCGATACCGCCCGGTGATCGGCGGGCCTGATGCGCCGTGCCATCAGGCCCATACTGAAACATCAGGAATCGCATTCACACTTTTGCCGCGAACCCTTCGCGCCTTAGGCTATCCAAATGCCCAAGGCGCGCTTTTTCGTACAGGAGGTGAAGCATGAAACTCACAGTGCCAACCTTGATCATCGGCTTGACGCTGTGCCTGCCGCTGCAGGCAGCGCCTGCACAGCCCTTGCAGCTCGCCGCCAGTAACAACAACCCCTACAACAACCCCTACAACAGCCCTATCCAGCGTGCCAACCCCAACAGTCGCCAAGGCAGCATGCCGGCCACTCCGCCTGTTCGCGGCCCGTCCACCCAGCCCATCTACCGCACCCCAAGCCTGGACAACCGCGGTATCGGCAATGGCGACAACCTGCGCCGCCAGCAGCAGGCGCCCAACCTGGAGCCGACACGGCCAGCGCGGGATAGCCAGCGTGTGCCCTGACCCCATAGCCCATAGCGTGGCCCCATAGAAAGGAATCCTGCATGACCCGAACCCACTGGCTGACAACCCTGACCGCCGCTGCACTGTTGCCGCTGCTGGCCCATGCCGCCCCCGAGCAGCAATTTCCCAGCGAAGAGGGGCAACTCACGGTCAGCACCGTAGCGGATGGCCTGCGCAACCCTTGGGCGCTGGCTTTCCTGCCAGGTGGCAAGGACATGCTGGTCACCGAGCGCCCCGGCAACCTGCGCGTGGTGAGCGCCGAGGGCAAGGTCGGCCCGCCCATCAGCGGCGTGCCCAAGGTCTGGGCCGAAGGGCAGGGCGGCCTGCTCGATGTGGTGCTGTCGCCTGAGTTCGCCAAAGACCGCACGGTGTACCTGTCGTATGCCGAGGAGGGCAGTGATGGCAAGGCCGGCACAGCGGTGGGCCGTGGCCAGCTGTCCGAGGACCGCGCCCGGCTGGAAAATTTCAATGTGATCTTCCGCCAGCAACCCAAGCTTTCCGAAGGCAATCACTTCGGCTCGCGGCTGGTGTTCGACCGCAACGGCTTCCTGTTCATCGCCCTGGGCGAGAACAACCAGCGCTCGACCGCCCAGGACCTGGACAAGCTGCAGGGCAAGGTCGTGCGGATCTTGCCCGACGGCGAAATACCGAAGGACAACCCCTTCGTCGGCAAGCAAGATGTGCGCCCGGAAATCTGGTCGTTCGGCCACCGCAACCAACAGGGCGCGGCGCTCAATCCCTGGACTGGCAAGCTCTGGACCCATGAACACGGCCCGCGTGGCGGCGACGAGATCAACATCCCGGCGCCTGGCAGGAACTATGGCTGGCCGATCGCCACGCACGGTATCAACTACTCGCTGCTGCCGATCCCGGAAGCCAAGGGCAAGCATGTCGAAGGCATGGTCGACCCACACCATGTCTGGGAGAAGTCGCCCGGCATCAGCGGCATGGCTTTCTATGACAGCCCGACCTTCAAGGCCTGGGATCACAACCTGTTCATTGGCGCGCTGGCGACCCAGGAATTGATCCGTCTGCAACTTGATGGCGACAAGGTCGTCCATGAAGAGCGCTTGCTGGGTGACTTGAAGGCGCGCATCCGTGATGTGCGGCTGGGGCCGGATGGCTACCTGTACGTGCTGACTGATGACAAGGATGGGACACTGCTGAAGGTGGGGTTGAGCGAGGGCTGAAGCAGGATATTGCCGACGATCAGGTCAGTGCAGAGAATAGGGCTCTGACAGGCCAAGTGAACTGCCATGCCCATTGACCCGCGAACCCTCTACCATCAAGCCCTCAGCGAGCAGGGTTATGCCCAGGACCCGGCTCAAGGCCGGGCAGTCGAGGCCCTGCAAAACTGCTTCCAGGCTCTAGAGCAGGGCCGTCGTCCCCAGGGACTGTACCTCTGGGGACCGGTCGGTCGCGGCAAGACCTGGCTGATGGACCTGTTTCACCGCTGCCTCAGCGTCCCGTCCCGGCGCCAGCACTTCCACCATTTCATGGCCTGGGTCCACCAGCGGCTGTTCCAGCTCAACGGCACTGCCGACCCGTTGAAGGCGCTGGCGCGGGAACTGGCCGGGCAGATCCGCGTGCTGTGCTTCGACGAACTGTTCGTCAGCGACATCGGCGATGCGATCATCCTCGGCCGCCTGTTCCAGGTGCTGTTCGATCACGGCGTCGTGGTGGTCGCCACCTCCAACCAGCCACCGCAACAGCTGTACCGCGATGGCTTCAATCGCGAGCGCTTCTTGCCGGCCATCAGCGCCATCGAGCGGCACATGCAGGTGCTTTCGGTGGCAGGCGAGCAGGATCATCGCTTGCATCCGGGCGCTCAGCGCCAGCGTTACTGGGTGGCCGAAGCGGGGAGCAAAGGCGGTGCGCTTGAAACCGTCTTCCACCAGCTCAGCCCGGATAACCCCGGCAGCAACGCACCCCTGCTGATCGGTACGCGGCAGATCCAGGTGATCCGCCGCAGCACCCAGGCCGTCTGGTGCCACTTTAGCGAGCTCTGCGAACGGCCTTTGGCCGCCATGGAGTTCATGGCCTTGTGCGATCAGTTCCCGGCCATCCTGGTCGAGGGTATCCCGGCCTTGGGCGGTGAACAGCGGGCCGGGCGCATCGCCCGTGGCACCGAAGATGGCGCAGCGCGTGTCGCGGCAGGTGACCGCGAATTGCCGATGCTGTCACCCAAGGATGACGCCGTACGCCGCTTCATCGCCCTGGTGGACGAATGCTACGACCGCCGGGTGGCCCTGTACCTGGAGGCGCAGGTTCCGCTCGATGCGCTCTACACTCAAGGGTATCTGGCGTTCCCGTACCAACGGACCCTGAGCCGGCTACGGGAGATGCAACTGCAACGCTTCGCCTGAAGGAGCCAAACCATGGAGCCGCTGTCGCATCACCTGCTGACCCAGGCCTACAACAATGGCTGGGCCAATCACCGCCTGTACAAGGCCTGCCTGCAACTGACCCACGACGAGTTCGTTGCCCCCCGTTGCAGCTTCTTCCCGTCGATCAAAGCCACCCTCAACCACCTGCTGACGGTGGACTGGTTCTATCTGGACATGCTCGAGTGCGAACAGCGCGGTGAGGCGCCGAACCCGGATGGCGAGCGTTTCTTCGAGCCGGAGCAACCGTTCGCCACCTGCACCGACCTGCATGCCGAGCAGGCCCAGGCCGACCACCGGCTGATCGCCTATTGCAGCCTGCTGCAGGATGCCCAACTGGAGCGCTATGTCAGTATCGTGCGGCCGCAGCGGATCCAGCGCGAACAGCGTCTGCGCCTGCTGGCGCACCTGTTCGAGCACCAGATCCATCACCGTGGGCAGGTGCATGCGATGCTCAGCGACACGGCGGTAAGGCCGCCGCAGCTGGATGAGTTTTTCTGTGAAGAGGAAGCCGACCTGCGGGCGCTGGACTTTGCCGAACTCGGCTGGAGCGAAGCGCAGGTCTGGAAGGGTTAGCGGCCGAGCCAGTCCACCAGCGTGCGGTTGAAGCGCCGTGGCTCCTCGATCTGCGGCGCATGCCCCATGCCTTCGAACGTCACCAGTTCGCCCTGTGGAATCAGCTTGGCGACCTGCGGCCCCAGTTCCTTGTACTTGCCCAGCTTGGCCTTCACTTCAGGCGGGGCGATGTCGCTGCCGATCGCCGTGGTGTCCTGATCGCCGATCAGCAACAGGGTCGGCATCTTCAGGTCCTTGAACTCGTGATACACCGGCTGGGTGAAGATCATGTCGTAGATCAGCGCCGAGTTCCACGCCACCGCCTCATGCCCCGGCCCCTTGTTCAGCCCCACCAGCATCTGCACCCAACGCTCGTAATCAGGCTTCCAGCGCCCCGCGTAGTAGGTCTTGCGTTCATATTCGCGCACGCTTTCGGCATCGAGCTTGAGCTCACGGGCATACCACTGGTCCACCGTGCGGTAGGGCACACCCAGGGCTTTCCAGTCTTCCAGGCCGATCGGGTTGACCATCGCCAGGCGCTCGACCTGCTGCGGGTACATCAGCGCGTAGCGGGTAGCGAGCATGCCGCCAGTGGAGTGGCCGAGCACGATGGCCTGCTTGACGCCCAGCTGTTCGAGCAGGGCGTGGGTGTTCACCGCCAGTTGCTGGAAACTGTACTGGTACTGGGCCGGCTTGCTCGAGGTGCAGAAGCCGACCTGGTCCGGGGCGATCACCCGGTAGCCCGCCTGGCTCAAGGCGTCGATGGTGGTCTCCCAGGTGGCGGCGCAGAAGTTCTTGCCATGCATCAGCACCACGCTGCGGCCATTGGCCTGGCCCTGGGCCGGCACATCCATGTAGCCCATCTGCAGGTGCTGGCCCTGGGACTGGAAGTCGAAATGCTTGAGTGGGTGAGGGTAGGTGAAGCCTTCGAGCTGTTTGCCGTAGGTGGGCGATTCGGCAGCGATGGCGGGGGTGCCGACGAGGCAGGCCAGGGCCAGGGCGGTTGCGCGTAGCATGGGGGCACTCCATGTAGGACCATGTAGGAATTGGCGACTTTAGCAGTCAGAGGAGCACCTTAAACGTTAAAGGTGTTACCAGGCATGAAACCAGCCCAGGGTAATCATCGCCACGACGATATAGCGCCCGCCCTTGGCTAGGGTCACCAGCAGCAGAAACCGCCAGAACGGTTCCCGCATGATGCCGGCAATCAGGGTCAGCGGATCGCCGATCACCGGCATCCAGCTCAGCAGTAGCGACCATTGCCCCCAACGCTGGTAGCGCTGTTGCGCGCCTTCAAGCTGGCTGGCGCTGAAGGGGAACCAGCGCTTGTCGCGCAGGTGCTCGATGGCCCGACCGAGCAGCCAGTTGACCACCGACCCGAGCACATTGCCCAGGGTCGCCACCAGCAGCAAGGTCAACCAGGCTTCGGGCTCGCGCAGCAGCAGGCCGACCAGCACCGCCTCCGATTGCAGCGGCAGCAGGGTGGCGGCACCGAAGGCGCTGAAAAACAGCGCCCAGATGCTCAGCATCAGTAGTTGGCGACCACGGTGTCCTGGCCATCCTGGGTCACGCCGATGACCTGGTAGGCATCCTTGCGCTCACCCATTTCCATGCCGGGCGAACCCATGGGCATGCCCGGCACGGCCAGGCCCTTGAGGTCGTCGCGCTTGGCCAGCAGGCGCAGCTGCTCGGCGGGCACATGGCCTTCGACGAACTTGCCGTCGATCACCCCGGTGTGGCACGACGCCAGGCGCGGGGCCACACCCAGGCGCTGCTTGACGGCGCTCATGTTCGGCTCGACGTGGTCGTTGACGGTGAAGCCGTTGTCGCGCAGGTGGCTGATCCAGGCCTTGCAGCAGCCACAATTGGGGTCGCGATAGACATCGATGGTTTCGCCAGCCTGGGCCAGGCCGGTGATGGCCAGCAGGCCGAAGGTGATCAGGTGTTTACGCAGCATGGTCAAACAACTCCTTAGAAACGCAGGCGTATGCCTGCCACCAGACGGGTCTGGCCGAGGTCATCGCCGTCTTCACGGGCCTGGCTGGCGCGGTTGCCGTGCAGGCGCTCGAAGCTTACCCCGACATAGGGCGCGAAGCCGCGGCTGATTTCGTAGCGCAGGCGCAGGCCGACTTCGCTGTCGGCAAGCCCGGCGCCCTGTTCGTGGCCGGCATCGTTGCGGCCGTAGAAGTTGGCTTCCAGGTTCGGCTCGAGGATCCAGCGGTTGGTCAGCAGGATAGCGTAAGCGGCCTCCAGGCGCAGTGCGCTCTGTTGTCGCTCGCCAGCATAGGCGGTGGCTTCCAGTTCCAGGCCATACAGCGGGGTACCTTGGATGCCGAAGGCAGCCCAGGTCTGCCCGCTGGCCGGCTTGAAGTCCTGGCGCATGCCGCCTACCAGCTCCCACCACGGGCTGATCGCATGGCCCCACAGCGCCTGCAACTCTGCCTTGTGGGTCGTGCCTTGTTCCCGTTCGCCCTCGGTGCGCAGCCACAGGCGATCGATGCCGCCACCGACCCAGGCCGTGGCGTTCCACTTGAGGGCGCTGCTGCTTTCGAAATGCTGGTATTCCAGCTGATCGACGATCACTGCCCAGTTGAGCGCGCGGTCATGCAGCTGATGGTCGGGCAGGGGCGCGAAGACGGCCATGGCCCGTTCGCTGGCCAGCAGCGCGGCCAGGGCGACACCCGTGACCAGGCGCCGGTTGTTGATCTCATTCATCGACCCGTACATCGCGGAACATGCCGGTCTCCATGTGGTAGAGCAGGTGGCAGTGGTAGGCCCAGCGGCCCAGGGCGTCGGCCGTGACCCGGTAGCTGCGGCGGCTGCCGGGCGGCATGTCGACCGTGTGCTTGCGCACCATGAAGTGCCCGTGTTCATCCTCCAGGTCGCTCCACATGCCGTGCAGGTGGATGGGGTGGGTCATCATGGTGTCGTTGACCAGGGTAATGCGCACCCGCTCGCCGTAGGCCAGGAGCAATGGCGCGGCATCGCTGAACTTGACCCCATCGAACGACCAGGCGAAGCGCTCCATGTGCCCGGTCAAGTGCAGTTCGATATCCCGCGAAGGCTCGCGGCCATCCGGGTCGGGGTAGGGGCTGCGCAGGTCGGCATAGGTCAGTACCCGGCGGCCATTGCCGCGCAGGCCGATGCCAGGGTCGTCCAGGTTGGCGCGGGGTGCCATGGTCTGCATGTCGACCAGCGGGTTGCCGGTTTCGCTGTCGGGGTGGTTCTGCATGCTGCTCATGCTGCCGTGGTCCATGCCGGCCATGGCGCTGTGGTCCATCGCGGCCATGTTGCCGTGGCCCATGTCGGCCATGCTCAGCACGGGACGTGGGTCAGGCGCTGGCACCACGGCCTGCAGGCCCATGGCGCGGGCCAGCGTGCCGCGGGCATAGCCGCTGCGGTCCATGCTCTGGGCGAACAGGGTGTAGGCGGGCAGGTCGCCAACGGTCACCAGCACGTCGTAGGTTTCGGCCACCGCTATACGCAGCTCGTCCACGCTCACCGGCGTCACCGGCAGGCCGTCGGCGGCGATCACGGTCAGCGTGAGGCCCGGAATGCGGAAATCGAAATAGGTCATGGCCGACGCATTGATCAGGCGCAGGCGCACGGTTTCGCCGGGCTGGAACAGGCAGGTGAAGTTGCCGTCCGGGGACTGGCCGTTGAGCAGGTAGGTGTAGCTGGCGGCGCTGATGTCGGCGAGGTCGGTCGGGCTCATGCGCATGCGCGCCCAGGCCAGGCGCTCATCGATGGTATTGCCCCAACCCTTGTCGGCGACGTCGGTGACAAAGTCGCCGAGCGTGCGCTTGTGGTAGTTGAAGGCGTCGGACTGCTTTTTCAGTGTCGCCAGTAACGCTTCGGGCGCCTGATCGGACCAGTCGCTGAACAGCAGCACATGGTCGCGCTGGTAGCTATGCGGCTCGGGCTCACGCGGCTCGATGACGATCGCGCCATACACCCCGGCCTGCTCCTGCAGGCCGGAGTGGCTGTGGTACCAGTAGGTGCCGCTCTGGCGCAGGGTGAATTGGTAGAGGTAATCGCCACCCGGCGCGATGCCGGCGAAGCTCAGGCCCGGTACGCCGTCCATGTTGGCCGGCAGAAGGATGCCGTGCCAGTGGATCGAGGTGTCCTGGTCGAGGCGGTTGCGCACGCGCAGGGTCACCGTGTCGCCTTCTCGCCAGCGCAGCAGTGGGCCGGGCAGGCCGCCATTGACGGTCAGCGCGGTGCGTGGCCGGCCGGTGATATTGACCGGTGTCTGGCCAATGAACAGCTCGAAGTGCTGGCCGGCCAGCTCGCGGCCATCGCTGGCCTGGGCCAGCGGGCGCCACATGCCCAGACCGGCCAGTGTGGTAGCGGCGCCCAGGCCTTTGACGAAGGTGCGGCGGGTAGGATTGCGCAACATGGCGTGGCCTCATGCGGGGGAGCCACGATCCTCGCCGGTTGCGCCTGTCAGCTGGCTGAGGCGCAGATTACAGCCGTGTCAGGCAGCCTGTTCAGCATCGCCCAGGTCACGCATCAGCAGGCCGTACTCCAGCGCAACCTGCTCGGGAATCGGCAGGTACACCACGTGGCCATCGCCGGGCGCGACCTCGATGGCGTGCTGTTGGCGATCGAACAGGCGGTGCAGGTCGAAGTGGTAGTTGCCACGCGGGGTCATCAATTCCAGGTGGTCACCCAAGGCGAAGCGGTTTTTCACCTTGACCTCGGCCAGGCCGTCGACGCGCACCCCTGTCAGTTCGCCGACGAACTGCTGGCGCTCGGACAACTAATTGCCGCGCAGGTAGTTCTGGTACTCGTCGTGTACATGGCGGCGCAGGAAGCCTTCGGTGTATCCCCGTTGCGCCAGCGATTCGAGGTTGTCCATCAAGGCCAGGTCGAACGGCCTCCCGGCCGCAGCGTCGTCGATGGCCTTGCGGTATGACTGGACCGCCCGGGCGCAGTAGAAATGCGACTTGGTGCGGCCTTCGATCTTCAACGAGTGCACGCCCATGGCGGCCAGGCGCTCGACGTGCTGGATGGCGCGCAGGTCCTTGGCGTTCATGATGTAGGTGCCATGCTCGTCCTCGAAGGCCGGCATTTCGCTGCCTGGGCGATTGCTTTCCTGCAGCAGGAACACCTGCTCGGTGGGAGCGCCCAGGCCCAGGGTCGGCTCGACCTCGCGGACGATGTCCCCGGTAGTGCCTTGCGTGGCTGGCGTGGCCTCGTATTTCCAGCGGCAGGCATTGGTGCAGGTGCCCTGGTTGGCATCGCGCCTGTTCAGGTAGCCGGACAGCAGGCAGCGACCGGAGTAGGCCATGCACAGTGCGCCGTGGACGAACACTTCCAGCTCCATGTCCGGCACGAGCTGGCGGATCTCCTCGATCTCCTCCAGCGACAGCTCGCGCGACAGGATCACCCGGCTCAGGCCCAGTTGCTGCCAGAACTGCACGCTGGCCCAGTTCACCGTATTGGCCTGCACCGACAAGTGCACCGGCATCTGCGGAAAATGCTGGCGCACCAGCATGATCAACCCAGGGTCGGACATGATCAGCGCATCGGGCGCCATCGCGATCACCGGTGCCAGGTCCTTGAGGAAGGTCTTCAGCTTGGCGTTGTGCGGCGCGATGTTGACCACCACATAGAAACGCTTGCCCTGGGCATGTGCCTCGCTGATGCCCAGTGCCAGGTTGGCGTGGTCGAATTCGTTGTTGCGCACCCGCAAGCTGTAGCGTGGCTGGCCGGCGTAGACCGCGTCGGCACCGTAGGCGAAGGCATAGCGCATGGTCTTGAGGCTGCCGGCGGGGGCAAGCAGTTCGGGCTTGGCGGGTAGGGTCATGAGCGCACCGGGGCAAAGGCGCGGATGCTAAAGGCTGATCGGGGCCGAGGTATTGATTTGAATCAACACCAGGGTGGCACTTTTGCGCAGGTGGTGTGCACTAATAACCATGACACCCGAGGAGCCGCCATGAACCACGATGCCCTGCAGAACAAAGCCCTGGCAGTACTCCTGACACTGGTGACCATCGCCTTTGTGTGGATCCTGCTGCCGTATTACGGTGCGATCTTCTGGGCGGTGATTCTCGGCATCCTGTTTGCGCCGTTGCAGCGTCACTTGCTGATTCGCTTTGGCCGCCGCCGCAACCTGGCGGCGGGCTGTACCGTGCTGGTATGCCTGCTGGTGGCGGTGCTGCCGGTGATCATCACCAGTGCCTTGCTGGTGCAGGAAGGCGCCGCGTTGTACCAGCGCATCGAGAGCGGGCAGCTGGATATCGCCGGCTACGTCGAGCACGGCAAGGACATGCTCCCGGCCTTTGCCCAGCACGGCCTGGACCGCATGGGTATGGGCAACCTGGACGGGCTGCGCGACAAGATCACCAAGTGGGCTACCCAGGGCAGCCAGGTGCTGGCCAGCCAGGCGTTCAACTTTGGCCAGGGCACCTTCGAGTTCCTGGTGAGCTTCGGCATCATGATGTACCTGCTGTTCTTCTTCCTGCGCGAGGGGGCCGACGTGGCGCGCCGGGTACGCCTTGCCGTACCGCTGCCGGAACACCAGAAGCGCCGCCTGCAACTGAAGTTCAACCGGGTGGTACGGGCCACGGTCAAGGGCAATGTGCTGGTGGCCATTACCCAGGGCGCGCTGGGTGGTTTCATCTTCTGGGTGCTGGATATTCCCAGTGCGCTGGTCTGGGCGGTGCTGATGGCGTTTCTGTCGCTGTTGCCGGCGGTGGGGGCGGGGATTGTCTGGGCGCCGGTGGCCGCGTATTTCCTGCTCACCGGGGCGATTCTGTCGGGGGTGATCCTGACGGCGTTCGGGGTACTGGTGATCGGCCTGGTGGACAACCTGCTGCGGCCGATCCTGGTGGGCAAGGACACGCGGATGCCCGATTACCTGATCCTGGTGTCTACCCTTGGCGGCTTGGCGGTGTTCGGGCTCAATGGCTTCGTGATCGGGCCGTTGATCGCGGCGTTGTTCGTCTCCAGCTGGGCGATTTTCGCCGCGACCAAACCTCAGGTGCAGTTACCGTCCTGAGGCGTTCGCTCAACGGAAGCTGTACGAAACCCCGGCGTAGATGCCAAAGCCTTCGCCCGGTGTCGAGCGGGCCACGTCCTGCCCGGCATCGTCGTACCCCGGCGTCACGGTTGCCGCGTAGCGCTTGTTGGTCAGGTTGCGCAGGTCCAGCCAGGTCTGCCAGTCCTGCTTCGGCGAATCCCAGCCCAGGCGCGCACCGAGCAGGGCATAGGCGTTGGCGTGGTAGCTGTTGGCGTAGTCAACCTGCACCTTAGATGCCATCTGCGTGTTGACCCCGGCGTAGAATCCGCTAGGCCAGTCGTAGCGCAATTCGGCCTGGTAGTAGTGCATGGGGATGCCGGGCAGGCGGTTGTCGCCGAATTTGTCGTCATCGCGGTAGTGGAAGTCGCTGAAGGTGTAGGCCTGGCGCAGGCTCAGCTTGCCAGTGCCGGGTTGCGCCCAGAGGATGCTGTCCAGCCCGGCCTCGACGCCTTGGTGCACGGTGGGGCTGGCGTTGAACTCCTTGAATGGCAAGCCTTGCACGACTTCCACGTTGAGCAGTTCGTGACGTACCTGCGAGTAGTACCAGGCCAGGTCCCAATGCCCCAGCGCCGACTCGCCGCGGGCGCCCAGTTCCAGGGTAGTGGCGGTCTGATTTTGCATCTTCATGGGCTGGTTGTTGACCGGCGCACTCCACACCAGCGACCACGGGTGCGGTGGCTCCACCGAGCGGCTGAGGTTGCCGTAGACCTGCAGGTCCGGGCGAATGTCGTAGCGCAGGCCCACACGAGGTGCATAGTCCCAATCATGCTGGCTGACCTTGCCACCACTGGCCGGGTAAGAGACATCGCTCTCCCGACGGGTGTAGATCATCGCCAGGCCCGTGGTCAGCCACAGGTTCGGGATCAGCTCCAGGTCATTGCCGGCATGCAACACCGTGTCCGAACCCTGGTAGCTGAAGTCTCGCGTGCGGGCGCCGACCACATCGTTGACCCGCGAGAACTGCGAGGCGCCACTGTTGGGCAGGTGTTTGGTGGTGCGCCAGCCCAGGGTGGTCTTGCTCTCGTGGCCGAGCAGGGTGTCACGCCGGAAGTAGTTCAGCGTGCCGCTGACATCGGTGTAGGCCACCTTGAGGCGCATCGGGCCTTCGCGCAGGTCCATCGGGTAGTCGTGATAGACCAGCCCGGCCTCCAGCCGCGAATCGTCATCGAAAAAGAAGGTGGTCTTGTTGCCCACCCAGGTGCTGCCGGGTTGCGGGCGGCTGTCGTTGCGCGACAGGTAGCTTGGGTTGGCGGCGCGTGGATCGTGCTTGATCTGCTCCTTGGTCAAACGCCCGGCCAGCTCGTTTTCGGTTTCCCGATAACGCAGGTAGAAACGCGTTTCCAGGTTTGGGTTGAAGCGGTAGCCGACATTGGCGGCAATGCCTTTCGAGCTGCCGCTGCTGTGTTCCTGATAGCCGTCGTACTCCGAGTCGGTCAGGGCCACGTAGTAGTCGAGGTTGCCCAGCACCTGCCCGGAGCTGATCTGCCGGTGCTGGTAGCCGCGGCTGCCGGCCTCATAGCGCACCTGCAGCGGCGCGGCATCGTAGCCGGTGTGGGTCACGTAGTTGATGGCCCCGCCCAAGGCCAGCGAGCCCTGATCGAAGCCGTTGGCCCCGCGCAGTACTTCGGCGCGGCTCAGCCACAGGGGTTCGAACAGCTCGTAAGGCGTACCCCCCGGGCCGGTCAGAGGCAGGCCGTCGAACATCGTGTAGACCCCGGACCCATGGGCACCCGGCGCACGGTTGATGCCCGAGCCGCGGATCGACAGCTTGATGCCATCGTTACCCGCTGACTGCGCGAACACGCCAGGCTGGTAGGCCAGCACATCCTGGTTGCTGGCAACACGGCCTTGCCCGACACGTTGCATGTCCACCAGGTTGGTGGCACCTGGCACTGCTCGCAAGCGTTCGCGGGCGTCGTCCAGTTCACTTTGCTCCTCGTCGTTGATCAGCACCTGGCCCAGTTCGACGGCAGGCGCTGCCGTGGCTTGCTGGCTGACGGTGAAGAGGGCCAGCAGACCCAGGTAAGACGAGAGGGGCAAAACGGGACGCATCGTACAACTCCAGGCGATAGGCGGACGGGCAACGGCGTTGTGACGCGTGAAAAGCCGATCGAAGCACGGCGATAAGAAATTTTCCTGTGTAGTTCGTGTTGTACGGATGTGTAAGACGGTTCTTTACAAGTTGCATCGCTGGAGCAGGCACGGCCGGCCTACGTAAGGTGACCCCATAGGCGGCAGCACTTCGCGCTGCCCCATCTGGCGACTACTTGGGGAACTCAGTGATGGAAACCAACCTGCGACAGACACCTGATAGCCATACCGATGCGCCGATTCACCTGACACCACGTGAACAGCAAGTGCTGTTGTGGTGCGCCTACGGCAAGACCTCGTGGGAGATCGGTCAGATCCTGCAGTGCAAAGAGTCGACGGTGAACTTCCACGTCTCCAACCTGCTGCGCAAGTTCGATGTTCCCACGCGCGTCGCAGCTGTCATCAAAGCCATCCGCTACGGCATGCTGGCCGAGTAGAGAGGAACGACATGGGTGCAGAACTCTTAACCCCGCAATCACGGACCAAGTCTTCGTTCAATGCTTCACGGTTCCCTGATAGTCACGATCCCTTCTGGCCACGCATCGAACTGAGCGTGCTACGTGAATGCCTGCAGCTTGGCGAGGAGGTCAGTGAGGCACGTCTTGCATTGGCCGTGCGCTTCGCCGCCATCGATGCCGCCAGGGAATTCGCGAGTTGGCGTAGCGCATTGCGTCGCCGTGGTTACCGGCGCCTTGAAGAGATGGACGGGCACGCCAACGGCAGGGCGCTGTCGGTCTGCTATCGGTACTTCATCGCGGCTGCGGTAAGACGAGGCCTTCTTGCCGGACCGGCAGCTGGCGGAGAACCTGCACATGAATGAGCCCTACCTGATGGAGGCCGCCATTGCAGCCTTCTACGAGTTGCTGGATACCGAAGGCAGGGCGTTGTTCGGTGCGCTATTGGGAGCCTTGCTGGTAAGCGCCGCCAGGGACCGGTTCATCATCGTATCGCGCAGGCGCCTGACTGCCCGCAAGCAGGTGTTGCTGGTGTTCCTGACCCTCGGGGTCGGTTACCTGTTCGAGCCGCTGCTGCACGCGTTGGCGCCAATGCTGTCCCGCGGCATGGCCGCATTCGCCGCTGCGGTAGTGGTTATCCCTATTACCTTGAAGGTACTGGTCTGGCTGGACTCGGTGGACCTGCGCGAGCTCATCCAGCGCTGGCGCCGCCGAGGGGGCTGATCTTAGCGTGCCGCAGAGGCGTGTTTTGTCAGCTCCCGCAATTGCCGCTCGAGCTGACGCATACGTTGCTTGTCTTCGATGTACAGCAGCACCGACTGGCGGTCTGAATGGGAAAGCTCGCGCAGCCTACCGAGCAGGTCGCTTTGCCAGCTGTCCTGGCTTTCCACCGCACGGCTGTCATCGCGCTCGCCCAGAAGCAGCCAATCCAGCGAGCAGCCGTGCTGTCGGGCGAGGTCTACGCAAAGTGAGTATGGAATGCTGTCACGTACCTTCCAGCTGCTCAGGGTCTGCGGGCTGACTTTCAATGCTCTGGCCAGCTGAACGTCAGTATCTGACTCGGTTAGTAGCTTGAGGCGTGCTAGCACCGATGCAAACAAGTGGCTACTCATAACAAATATCCATGACTGGTTAAACAACATTCCATAGGCTTAAAATACTCTTTATGAATATTTGCCATTCAATTTGAGGAGATATCTTGGCATGAGACGTAAGATGATGAAAAACCTTTCTAATACCGTAGCCAATGCTCAGGCCGGTAGCGGGCTTTTCTTACAGCCTGATGGGGCAAGCAGCACGCGCAGGTACTTTGCGTGAGTACCTACAAGCTTGTCTGCCCCCACTGCAACAGCCGCATGCGTATCCGGACCAGTGAAGGTCGGCATGTCTTCCTGCGCGTTGCCTACTTGCAATGTATCAATGAGGCCTGTGGCTGGTCAGTGAGGGCAGAGTTTGAAATGACCCACGAACTTTCGCCCAGTGGCATGCCCAACCCGGAAGTGCACTTGCCTTCGGCCAGCAAGGAGTTGCGCAAGTCTGCAGTGCTGGCGCGCAATGAAGGCTCGCCGGATGGCCCAGGGCTGGGAAAACCCATCGAGGCGGCCACCAAACGCAGATAAAAAAACACCCCGCATGTGCGGGGTGTTTGTTTTTCAGCTGTGATCAGCCAAGCAGTTGCAGGCCGGCGTGCTGGACCATTTCCAGCAGTGGCTGCGGGTAAACACCCAGGACGAAGGCGAGAATGGCGATGGCCAGCAGCATCACGCCGCCGGTGCGCTGTTCCCACTTCAGCGGGGCGTCGTGGCGACGCAGGTTCGGCTCGACCAGGTACAGGGTGACCATGACGCGCAGGTAGTAGTACACACCGATGGCGCTACCGATCACCAAGGCACCGACCAGCCACCACAGCTGCGACTCGACGCCGGTGGCGATGATGTAGAACTTGCCGATGAAGCCGGCGGTCAGCGGGATGCCCGCCAGCGACAGCATCATCACGGTCAGTACCGCAGTCAGGTACGGGCGGCGCCAGAACAGGCCGCGGTACTCGTACAGCGCGTCGGCGTCGCGCCCGCCGTAAGGCGAGGACATCAGGGTGATGACACCGAAGGCGCCGAGGCTGGTGATCACGTAGGTGACCAGGTACACGCCCATGGCTTCCAGGGCCAGGCCCTTGCTGGCGACCAGGGCGATGACCAGGTAGCCGAAGTGGGCGATAGACGAGTAACCGAGCAGGCGCTTGAGGTTGCTCTGGGTCAGCGCCAGCAGGTTACCGATCAGGATCGATGCCACGGCGATGACGGCCAGGATGGTGCTCAGCACGCCGCTGCTGGCGGCAGGGGAGAGCATGAACAGGCGCACGACCACGGCGAATACGGCAACCTTGCTGGCGGTGGCCAGGAACGCAGCGACCGGCGCCGGGGCGCCTTCGTATACGTCCGGGGTCCACAGGTGGAACGGTACCAGCGACAGCTTGAAGGCCAGGCCTACCAGCATCATGCCCAGGCCCAGCTGGGCCAGCAGGCTTGGCATGCTGGTGGCGGCCAGCGCCTTGCCCAGCTGGTCGAAGGTCAGGCTGCCAGCGTCGGCGTACAGCAGGGCCATGCCGAACAGCAGGAAGGCGGAGCCGGCGGCCGACAGCACCATGTACTTGATGCCGGCCTCCAGCGAGCGCTTGTTGAAGAACGCATATGCCACCAGGCCGTAGACCGGTACCGACAGCAGCTCCAGGCCGATGAACAGGCCGGCCAGGTGGTTGGCGCTGACCAGCACCAGGCCACCGAGGGCAGACATCAGCAGCAGCAGGTACAGCTCTTCACGGTTGCCCGGGAAGCCCTTGGAGCCCTCGCCGAGGTAGGCGTGGGCGAGGGTGACGCAGGCCAGCGTGGCGACCAGGATGATCGCCATGTACAGGCAGGCGAACTTGTCGATGGTGACCAGCGAGGTCACCGCCAACGGCGCGACCTTCAGCGCCGGCAGGATCGACAGCAGGGCCAGGTTCAGGCCCACGGTGGACAACAGGAAGGTCTGCGAGTGGTTGCGCTTCCAGGCGATCGCCAGCATCACCACCACCGTGGTGATGGTGGTGATCAGCATCGGCGCCAATGCGATGAAGTGTTGAGTGGTGAATTCCATAGCGCTCTTACCGGGCCGAAGCGAGTTGAGTGAAAGCGGAACCGAGCCACTGCTGCACACCACTCATGGTGGCGGCAGAGGTGTCGAGGAACGGCTGTGGATACACGCCCAGCAGGATCAGCAGCCCGGCAAGGCCGAGGACCATGATCAGCTCGCGACCGTCCATGCCGGCCAGCACGGTGTCGGCCTTGGCCGGGCCGAAGTAGGCGCGGTGGATCATGATCAGCGAATATACCGAACCGAACACCAGGCCGGTGGTGGCGATCACGGTGATCCACGGTACATGCACGAAGCTGCCGATCAGGATCAGGAACTCACCGACGAAGTTGCCGGTGCCTGGCAGGCCCAGCGACGCCGCGGCGAAGAACAGGCTGATGGCCGGCAGGTAGGCGATGCGGTGCCACAGGCCGCCCATCTGACGCATGTCACGGGTGTGCAGGCGCTCGTACAGCTGGCCGGACAGGATGAACAGCGCGGCAGCCGACAGGCCGTGGGCCAGCATCTGGATCACCGCGCCTTGCAGGGCCTGCTGGCTGCCGGAGTAGATACCGATCAGCACGAAGCCCATGTGCGAGACGCTGGAGAAGGCGATCAGGCGCTTGATGTCGGTCTGCGCGAAGGCCAGGAAGGCACCGTAGAAGATACCGATCAGGCCCAGGCTCATGGCGATCGGCGCAAACTCGGCCGAGGCGTTCGGGAACAGCGGCAGGGCGAAGCGCAGCAGGCCGTAGGCCGCAGTCTTCAGCAAGATACCGGCCAGGTCCACGGAGCCTGCGGTCGGTGCCTGGGCGTGAGCGTCAGGCAGCCAGGAGTGGAACGGTACCACCGGCAGCTTCACCGCGAAGGCGATGAAGAAGCCCAGCATCAGCAGGTACTCGGTACCGGCTGGCAGCTGTGCCTTGAGCAGGTCGCTGTAGTTGAAAGTGATCACGCCGGTGTTGCTGTAGTTGACCAGCACCAGGCCCAGAATCGCCACCAGCATGATCAGGCCGCTGGCCTGGGTGAAGATGAAGAACTTGGTCGCCGCGTAAATCCGGGTCTTCTTGCCGTCTGCCGAGCTGTGACCCCAGAGCGCGATGAGGAAGTACATCGGCACCAGCATCATTTCCCAGAAGAAGAAGAACAGGAACAGGTCCAGGGCCAGGAACACACCGACCACGCCGCCGAGGATCCACATCAGGTTGAGGTGGAAGAAGCCGACGTGGCGCTGGATCTCTTTCCAGGAGCACAGCACCGACAGCACACCGAGCAGGCCGGTGAGCAGGATCATCAGCAGCGACAGGCCGTCGAGGGCCAGGTGGATGCTGATGCCGAAGCGCTGGATCCACTGGACTTTGTATTCCACTGCCCAGTGGGGTTCGGCGCCCGGGGCAGGGGCCAGGGTGTAGTCGCCGTGGGCCCACAGCCAGAGGCCGATGCCGAGCAGCAGGGACATGGTCAGCAGCGCGATCCAGCGCGGCAGGGTGGCGCCGAAGCGCTCACCCAGCCAGCACAGCAGGCCGCCGATGAAGGGGATCAGGATCAGCCAAGGCAAAATCATGACGGGTTGGTTTCCTTTCGCAGAGTCGCAAGGTTCGCAAAGTTCATGGTCATACCGCTGCCACTACCACAGCGCCGAGTACCAGCACTGCGCCAACGGCGATCGAAGCGGTGTACCAGCGCAGCTGGCCGGTCTCGGTCTTGCTCATGGCGACGTTGCCGCCGCGAGCCAGGCGAGGGATCAGGCCGATGCTGCGGTCAACCGGATCCTTGCGCAGGACGTGGCTGATCAGCAGGTAAGGTTTGACGAACAGCTTGTCGTAGATCCAGTCGAAGCCCCAGGCGGCGAACCACCAGGCCGACAGCACGCGACCGATGCCGCTGTTGGCCACGGCGCTGACGAAGCGGCGCTTGCCGAGGAACAGCAGGGCCGACAGCAGGATGCCAGCGATGGCGATGGCACCGGAGGTGATCTCCAGCGCGTGCTTGGCTTCGCCACCGGCATGGCCGGCGCTTTCCGGCAGCACACCTGCCAGCGGCGGGGTGATCCAGGCGCCGACGAAGGTCGACAGCACGATCAGCACGCCCAGCGGCAGCCAGTGGCTGATGCCGTGGCCAGCATGGGCTTCGGTCTTGGCTTCGCCGTGGAAGGCGATGAAGATCAGGCGGAAGGTGTACAGCGAGGTCATGAACGCGCCGACCAGGCCGGCATACAGCAGGCCGGTGTTGCCGCTGGCGAAGGCTTCCCAGAGGATCTCGTCCTTGGAGTAGAAGCCCACGGTCACGATCGGCAGGGCCGCCAGGGCAGCGCCACCGACCACGAAGCTGGCGTAGGCCAGTGGCAGTTTCTTCCACAGGCCGCCCATCTTGAAGATGTTCTGCTCGTGGTGGCAGGCAACGATCACTGCACCGGAGGCAAGGAACAGCAGGGCCTTGAAGAAGGCGTGGGTCATCAGGTGGAAGATCGCCGCGTCCCAGGCGCCAACGCCCAGGGCCAGGAACATGTAGCCGATCTGGCTCATGGTCGAGTAGGCGAGGATACGCTTGATGTCGGTCTGTACCAGCGCGGCGAAGCCGGCCAGTACCAGGGTCACGCCACCCACCACACCCACCAGGTGCAGGATGTCCGGCGCCAGCAGGAACAGGCCGTTGGTACGGGCGATCAGGTACACGCCCGCGGTCACCATGGTTGCCGCGTGGATCAGTGCCGAAACCGGGGTCGGGCCTGCCATCGCATCGGCCAGCCAGGTCTGCAGTGGCAGCTGGGCCGACTTACCGACCGCGCCACCCAGCAGCATCAGGGTCGCCAGTACCATCCAGGTGTCGCCAGCCTGGAACTTCTGCGGTGCCAGCACCAGCAGTTCCTGCACGTTCAGGGTACCCAGCTGGGCGAACAGGATGAACAGGCCGATGGCCATGAACACGTCGCCGATGCGGGTGACGATGAACGCCTTGAGTGCCGCGTTACCGTTGTTGCGGTTGCTGTAGTAGAAACCGATCAACAGGTACGAGCACAGGCCCACGCCTTCCCAGCCGAAGTAGATGAACAGCAGGTTATCGCCGAGGACCAGGAACAGCATGCTGGCGATGAACAGGTTGGTGTACGAGAAGAAGCGCGAATAACCGGCTTCGCCACGCATGTACCAGGAGGCGAACAGGTGGATCAGGAAGCCGACACCGGTGACCACGCCGAGCATGGTGACGGACAGACCGTCGACATACAGGGTGAAGTTGGGCGCAAAGCCATCCACCGACATCCACTGCCACAGCAGCTGGCTGTAGGCGCCGCCCTCAGGCGGGGCGACGTTGAATTGCCAGATGACATAGGCGGCCACGGCGGCCGAGAGGCCGACCGAGCCGACGCCGATCAACGCGGACAGGTTCTCCGAGAACCGCCCGCGCGAGAACGACAGCAGCAGGAAGCCGATGAGGGGGAAGACGAAAGTCAGGAAGATAAGGTTCATCCGCGCATCTCACTGGCAGCATCGATGTCGAGAGTGTGGAAGCGGCGATACAGCTGCAGCAGGATCGCCAGGCCAATGCTGGCCTCGGCGGCTGCCAGGCTGATCACCAGAATGAACATCACCTGGCCGTCGGGCTGGACCCAACGGGCACCGGCGACGATGAACGCCAGGGCAGAGGCGTTCATCATGACTTCCAGGCTCATGAGCACGAAGAGGATGTTGCGGCGGACCATCAGGCCAACCAGACCTAAGCAGAACAGGATGCCGGCGACTGCCAGACCATGCTCGAGAGGGATAGCACCCATGATTTACTCCTTCGCCTCGTTGCGGCCCAGGTGGAAGGCGGTGACGGCTGCAGCGAGCAGCAGCATCGAGGCCAGTTCGACCACCAGCAGGTACGGGCCGAACAGGCTGATACCCACTTCTTTCGGGCTGACGGTGGTACCGCTGATGGCCGCGCCGCTCGGCGAGACGAACAGCACGTACAGCAGCTCCAGCAGCAGCAGGGCGGCCAGGATCACCGGCCCGGCCCAGATGCCGGGCTTGAGCCAGCCCCGCTCCTGGGCGACCGAGGCCGGCCCGAGGTTGAGCATCATCACCACGAACACGAACAGCACCATGATGGCGCCGGCGTAGGCGATCACTTCCAGGGCACCGGCGAACGGCGCACCCAGGGCGAAGAAGATCATCGCGACGGAAATCAGCGAGATGATCAGGTACAGCAAGGCGTGCACGGGGTTGGTGCCGGTCACCACCCGAAGGGTGGAGACCACGGCGATCCCGGATGCGAAGTAGAAAGCGAATTCCATCTTTCTGTCCTTATGGGAGCAAGCTCTTCACGTTGATCGGCTCGGCTTCGTTCTGTGCAGAGCCCTTCGGCTTGCCAGCGATCGCCATACCCGCAACACGGTAGAAGTTGTAGTCAGGGTTCTTGCCGGGGCCGGAGATCAGCAGATCTTCTTTCTCGTACACCAGGTCCTGACGCTTGAACTCGGCCATTTCGAAATCCGGAGTCAGCTGGATCGCGGTGGTCGGGCACGCTTCTTCACACAGGCCGCAGAAGATGCAGCGCGAGAAGTTGATGCGGAAGAACTCCGGGTACCAGCGGCCGTCCTCGGTCTCGGCCTTCTGCAGCGAGATGCAGCCGACCGGGCAGGCCACCGCGCAGAGGTTGCACGCTACGCAGCGCTCCTCGCCATCGGGGTCGCGGGTGAGGACGATGCGGCCGCGGTAGCGCGGCGGCAGGTACACGGGTTCTTCGGGGTACTGCAGGGTGTCGCGCTTGCGGAACCCGTGGGAGAACACCATTGCCAGGCTGCGCAGCTGGGTGCCGGTGCCCTTAACGATGTCGCCGATATACTTGAACATGGGTCAAATCCTCACTGGGCCGCGACGGCTGGCGTGTTGTAGAGCACGATCGCAGCGGTCACCAGCAAATTGATCAGGGTCAGCGGCAGGCAGAACTTCCAGCTGAAGTCCATCACCTGGTCATAGCGTGGGCGCGGGATCGAGGCGCGCAGCAGGATGAACAGCATGATGAAGAACGCGGTCTTCAGGGCGAACCACAGGAACGACAGTTGCGGCAGGATGCCGAACGGGCCGTGCCAGCCGCCGAAGAACAGGGTCACCAGCAGCGCCGAGATGAGGATGATGCCGATGTACTCACCGACGAAGAACATGCCCCATTTCATGCCGGCATACTCGATGTGGTAGCCGTCGGCCAGTTCCTGTTCCGCTTCCGGCTGGTCGAACGGGTGACGGTGAGTCACGGCGACGCCAGCGATGAAGAAGGTGCAGAAGCCGAAGAACTGCGGAATGATGAACCACAGGTTCTGTGCCTGGTATTCAACGATGTCGCGCATGTTGAACGAACCCACCTGCACCACCACGCCCATCAGCGCCAGGCCCAGGAACACTTCGTACGACACGGTCTGTGCCGAGGCACGCAAGCTGCCCAGCAGGGCGTACTTGTTGTTCGACGACCAGCCGGCGAACAGCACCGCGTAGACCGATAGGCCGGCCATGGCGAAGAAGAACAGCAGGCCGATGTTCAGGTCGGCGACGCCCCACAGCGGGGTGATCGGGATCACGCAGAAGGCGATCAGCAGGGCACTCATGGCCACGACCGGCGCCAGGGTGAAGATCATGCGATCGACGAAGGGCGGGTTCCAGTCTTCCTTGAAGAACATCTTCAGCATGTCGGCAGCGATCTGGAACATGCCGAACGGGCCGACGCGGTTCGGACCGTAACGGTCCTGCCACCAGCCCAGCAGGCGCCGCTCGACGAAGCTGAGCAGCGCGCCGCAGACCACCACCGCGAGCAGGACCACGACGGCCCGGACCACGGTGAGGATCACATCGATCACTTCGGGGGTGAACCAGCTCATTGTGCTGCCTCCTGCAGACCTTCGACGGATGCACCGAAGATGGCAGGCGGGATGCCGGCCAGGCCTTTGGGCAGGGCAACCAGGCCAGCGCCCAGTTCTTCATTGATGCGCAGCGGCAGGCGCAGGGCCACACCGGCAACGTTCAGGCTCAGCAGTGCGCCGTCGTTGACACCCAGGCGGTCGGCTTCGGACTTGGCCAGGCCGACGTAGGCGGCCGGGATGCGCTCCTGCACCGGGGCGGCACGCGAGGAGCTCTCTTCGCTGCCGAACAGGTGGAAGAACGGTACTGCAGTCCAGGTGCCACGGGCCGGGTTGAAGGCGCCCGGGATGGCGTTGAACCAGTTCAGGCGATCGCCTTGCGATTCGATCAGGCGCACGCCCGGGTCACCGGCACGCAGGTGGCCACCGACCTCGTCCTGGAACTTGTTCCAGGCTTGCGGCGAGTTCCAGCCCGGCGACCAGGCGAACGGCACCTGCTGACGCGGCTCGGCCGACCCCGAGTAGCCTTCCATGGAGAAGGCGAACGCGGTGTCCTTGTCCTGCGGGGTACGCGGCTCGTGCACGCTGATGTTGGCGCGCATGGCGGTACGGCCGGAGTAGCGCAGCGGCTCACGGGCCAGCTTCATGCCCTTGATGCGGAACGCGGCGCTTGGTGCGGCGTTGACGATGCCGGCCAGTTGCGGCGCGGCTTCGGCGCAGGCGCTGGTGACGTGGTCCAGTTGGGTCCAGTCGACCGGCTTGTTGAGCAGGGTGGCACGCAGGGCGTGCATCCAGCGCCAGCCTTCGTGAACCAGGATGCTGCTGTCCAGGTACTGCGGGTCGAACACCTGGAAGAAGCGCTGGGCACGGCCTTCCTGGCTGACCAGGGTACCGTCGCCTTCGGCGAAGGAAGCGGCCGGCAGCACCAGGTGGGCGCGGTCGACAGTGGCGGTCTTGGAGTGGTCGGCGACGATCACCACCTTGGCCGCAGCCAGGGCAGCATCGACCTTGGCGGCCGGTACGCGGGCGTACAGGTCGTTTTCCAGCACGACGATGGCGTCGGCCTTGCCGCTGATGACGGCGTCCAGTGCGGCATCCACCGACTCGCCACCCATCATGGCCATGCCGAGGCTGTTGGCCTCAGGCACCACCAGGCTCAGCGAACCGTTCTTCTCGCGCAGCTTCAGGGCCTTGGCGATGTTGGCGGCGGCTTCGATCAGCGCCGGGTCGGCCAGCGAAGTACCGGCGATTACCAGTGGGCGCTTGGCGGCGACCAGGGCATCGGCGATGCGCTGGGCCAGGGCCTTGGCTTCGTCGTCCAGGCCGGCGACTGCCGGTGCGCTCGGGTCGATGGCGTGGGCCACGGCGAAACCGATGCGGGCGAGGTCCGCCGGGGCGGCGTGCACGCATTCCTCGGCAACGTCGTCCAGCTTGGTTTCAGCCAGCGAGGCGATGAACAGCGGGTACAGTGCGTGCTGGCCGATGTTCTTCACGGCGGCGTCGAGCCACGGCTGAACCTTCATGGCTTCGGCCATGGCCTCGGCCTTGCCCTTGGTGGACTGGCGCACGGCCAGGGCAACGCGGGCAGCGGTCTGGGTCAGGTCTTCACCGAGCACGAACACGGCGTCGTGGTCTTCGATGTCGCGCAGGGTCGGCACTGGCAGCGGGCTGTTGTTCAGCACGTTCAGGGCCAGGCGCACGCGGGCCAGTTCGCCAGCTTCCATACCGGAGTAGAAATAGTCGGCGCCGACCAGCTCACGCAGGCCGTAGTTGCTTTCGAGGCTGGCGCGTGGCGAGCCGATACCGACGATGGTGCGGCCGCGCAGCAGGTCGGCGGCCTTGTCCAGGGCAGCGTCCAGGCCCAGCTTGGTGCCGTCGGCCAGGTGTGGCTGGCGTGGGCGGTCCTTGCGGTTGACGTAGCCGTAGCCGAAGCGGCCGCGGTCGCACAGGAAGTACTGGTTGACCGAGCCGTTGAAGCGGTTCTCGACCCGGCGCAGTTCGCCATAGCGCTCGCCCGGGCTGATGTTGCAGCCGCTGGAGCACCCGTGGCAGATGCTTGGGGCGAACTGCATGTCCCACTTGCGGTTGTAGCGCTCGGAGTGGGTCTTGTCGGTGAACACGCCGGTCGGGCAGACCTCGGTCAGGTTGCCGGAGAACTCGCTTTCCAGCACGCCGTCTTCGACGCGGCCGAAGTACACGTTGTCGTGGGCGCCGTAAACGCCCAGGTCGGTACCACCGGCATAGTCCTTGTAATAGCGCACGCAGCGGTAGCAGGCGATGCAGCGGTTCATCTCATGGGCGATGAACGGGCCGAGGTCCTGGTTCTGGTGGGTACGCTTGGTGAAACGGTAGCGGCGCTCGTTGTGGCCGGTCATTACCGTCATGTCCTGCAGGTGGCAGTGACCGCCTTCCTCGCACACCGGGCAGTCGTGCGGGTGGTTGGTCATCAGCCATTCGACGACGCTGGCGCGGAACGCCTTGGACTCGTCATCGTCGATGGAAATCCAGGTGCCGTCGGAGGCAGGGGTCATGCAGGACATGACGATACGACCACGGGTGTCGTTCTCGTCGGTGTACTGCTTGACCGCACACTGCCGGCAGGCGCCGACGCTACCGAGCGCCGGGTGCCAGCAGAAATAAGGGATGTCGAGGCCGAGTGACAGACACGCCTGTAACAGGTTGTCCGCACCGTTGACTTCGAGCGCTTTGCCGTCTACGTGGATAGTGGCCATTGTTCAAAGTTCTTCGTTGGCCCGCGTGAGCGGGCGTGGCTAATGGAAATCGGTGAGCTTGCGACACGCCACGATCGACTCGGGCCTGCCAGCAAGCTGGCGAGTGGCACGGACCACCCGCCTAATCATCTTGTTATGCGCCGACCACGATCGGCTTGGCCAGGTTAGGGCGCAGGGTGTCTCCAGCCGATACCGGGGCGACACCAGCCTCGAACTCGGACCGGAAGTATTTTATGGCACTACCCAATGGCTCGACGGCACCCGGTGCGTGAGCACAGAAGGTACGGCCTGGGCCGAGGAAGTTGACCAAGCCCAGCAGCGTCTCGATGTCTTCGGCGCGGCCCTGGCCGTTCTCCAGTGCGCGCAGCATCTTCACGCTCCACGGCAGGCCGTCACGGCATGGGGTGCACCAGCCGCACGACTCGCGGGCAAAGAACTCTTCCATGTTGCGCAGCAGCGAGACCATGTTGACGCTGTCGTCGACCGCCATGGCCAGACCAGTACCCATACGGGTGCCGACCTTGGCGATGCCACCGGCGTACATCTGTGCGTCGAGGTGCTCGGGCAGCAGGAAGCCAGTACCGGCGCCGCCTGGCTGCCAGCACTTGAGCTTGAAGCCGTCGCGCATGCCACCGGCGTAGTCTTCAAACAACTCGCGGGCGGTGACGCCGAACGGCAGTTCCCACAGGCCCGGGTTCTTCACCTTGCCGGAGAAGCCCATCAGCTTGGTGCCGTGGTCTTCGCTGCCTTCACGGGCCAGCGACTTGTACCAGTCGTTGCCGTTGGCGACGATGGCCGGGACGTTGCACAGGGTTTCGACGTTGTTCACGCAAGTCGGCTTGCCCCAGACGCCAACGGCGGCAGGGAAGGGCGGCTTGGAGCGCGGGTTGGCGCGGCGGCCTTCCAGCGAGTTGATCAGTGCGGTTTCTTCGCCGCAGATGTAGCGCCCGGCACCGGTGTGCACGAACAGCTCGAAATCAAAACCGCTGCCCAGGATGTTCTTGCCCAGCAGGCCGGCGGCCTTGGCTTCGTCGATGGCGCGGTTGAGGTTCTTCGCCGCAGTGGTGTACTCGCCACGCAGGAAGATGTAGCCACGGTAGGCCTTCAGGGCGCGGGCGCTGATCAGCATGCCCTCGACCAGCAGATGGGGCTGTTGCTCCATCAGCATGCGGTCCTTCCAGGTGTTCGGCTCCATTTCGTCCGCGTTGCACAGCAGGTAGCGGATGTTCATGGATTCGTCTTTGGGCATCAGGCCCCACTTCACGCCAGTGGGGAAGCCTGCGCCACCACGGCCCTTGAGGCCGGAGTCCTTGACGCTTTGCACGATGTCGTCGGCGGACATATCGGCCAGTGCCTTGCGGGCAGCGGCGTAGCCGTTCTTCGACTCGTACTCGGCCAGCCATACCGGCTCGCCGTCATCACGCAGGCGCCAGGTCAGCGGGTGGGTTTCGGCCGAACGCGCGATGCGGTTGGCCGGGCCGAAGGAAGTAATGGTCATACGTAACCCTCCAGCAGCTTGGAAACGCCAGCCGGCTGCACGTCACCAAAGGTGTCGTCGTCGATCATCAGCGCCGGGGCCTTGTCACAGTTGCCCAGGCAGCACACCGGCAGCAGGGTGAAACGCCCGTCGGCGGTGGTCTGGCCCAGGCCGATGCCCAGTTCGGTCTGGATCTGGCTAACCACCGATTCGTGGCCGCCGATGTAGCAGACCATGCTGTCGCACACGCGGATGATGTGGCGGCCAACCGGCTGACGGAAGATCTGGCTGTAGAAGGTGGCGACACCCTCGACGTCGCTGGCCGGGATGCCCAGCACTTCGCCGATGGCGTGGATGGCGCCGTCCGGCACCCAGCCACGTTCCTTCTGGACGATCTTCAGGGCTTCGATGGACGCCGCGCGCGGGTCCTCGTAGTGATGCATTTCGTGCTCGATGGCCGAGCGCTCGGTTTCGCTCAGGGCGAAACGGTCTGTCTGGATAAGCGTGCTGTTCATGCTTAGCGGTCCACGTCAGCCATAACGAAGTCGATACTGCCCAGGTACGCAATGAGGTCGGCGACCATGCTGCCTTTGATCACCGAAGGGATCTGCTGCAGGTGCGGGTAGCTCGGGGTACGGATCCGGGTGCGGTAGCTCATGGTGCCGCCATCGCTCGTCAGGTAGTAACTGTTGATGCCCTTGGTCGCCTCGATCATCTGGAACGACTCGTTGGCCGGCATGACCGGGCCCCACGAGACTTGCAGGAAGTGCGTGATCAGGGTCTCGATGTGCTGCAGGGTGCGCTCTTTCGGCGGCGGCGTGGTCAGCGGGTGATCCGCCTTGTACGGGCCTTCCGGCATGTTGCGCAGGCACTGGTCGATGATGCGGATACTCTGGCGCATCTCTTCGACACGGACCATGCAGCGATCGTAGGCATCGCCGTTGTGGGCCAGCGGCACTTCGAACTCGAAGTTCTCGTAGCCGGAGTATGGGCGCGCTTTACGCAGGTCGAAGTCGCAACCGGTGGAGCGCAGGCCGGCACCGGTGGTACCCCACTCCAGGGCTTCCTTGGTGTTGTACGCGGCAACACCGATGGTACGGCCCTTGAGGATGCTGTTCTGCAGGGCGGCCTTGGTGTATTCGTCAAGGCGCTTGGGCAGCCATTCGACGAAGTCCTTGACCAGCTTGTCCCAACCGCGCGGCAGGTCGTGGGCGACGCCACCGATGCGGTACCAGGCCGGGTGCAGGCGGAAGCCGGTGATCGCTTCGATCACGGTGTAGGCGCGCTGGCGGTCGGTGAAGGTGAAGAACACCGGGGTCATGGCGCCGACGTCCTGGATGTAGGTACCCAGGAACAGCAGGTGGCTGGTGATACGGAAGAACTCGGCCAGCATGATGCGAATCACGTCGACCTTCTGCGGCACCTGGATGCCAGCCAGCTTCTCGACCGCGAGCACGTACGGCAGGTTGTTCATCACCCCGCCGAGGTAGTCGATACGGTCGGTGTAGGGGATGAAACTGTGCCAGGACTGGCGCTCGGCCATTTTTTCGGCACCACGGTGGTGGTAGCCGATGTCCGGTACGCAGTCGACGATCTCTTCACCGTCCAGCTGCAGGACGATACGGAAGGCACCGTGGGCCGAAGGGTGGTTCGGGCCGAGGTTGAGGAACATGTAGTCCTCGTTGGCGCCCTGACGCTTCATGCCCCAGGCTTCCGGGTTGAAACGCGCCGATTCCTCTTCAAGCTGCTGCTTGGCCAGGGTCAGGCTGTAGGGATCGAACTCGGTGGCACGGGCCGGGTAGTCCTTGCGCAGCGGGTGACCTTCCCAGGTCGGTGGCATCATGATGCGGCTGAGGTGCGGGTGGCCGGCAAAGTCGATGCCGAACATGTCCCAGACTTCACGCTCGTACCAGTTGGCGTTTGGCCAGATGCCGGTCACGGTCGGCAGGTTCAGGTCGCCTTCGCTGAGCGACACCTTGATCATCACGTCGCTGTTACGTTCGACCGACAGCAAGTGGTAGAAGACGCTGAAGTCGGCAGCTGGCAGGCCGCGGCGCTGGGTGCGCAGGCGCTCGTCGACGCCGTGCAGGTCGTACAGCATGCTGTACGGTTTGGCCACGCCGCGCAGGAAGCTGAGCACTTCCTTGAGCTGGGCGCGCTTGACCCACAGCACGGGCATGCCGGTGCGGGTTTCCTGGGCGACGAATGCGTCGGCGCCAAAACGGTTGTGCAGTTCGACGACCACATCCTGGTCGTCAGCCTTGTAGGGCGGAATGAAAATAGCGTTGTCCGCTGTCATGGTCTCGGTCGCTTTGGGTCAGCGTTAAGAATGAAGCCAGGCCGCCGGCTCCATCGGGAGCGGGCGGCAGGTCGCTGGATCAGACTTCGTCGGGGCTGCGCAGGTTGGTTACCGCAATGCGCTGTTCACGACGCAGGTCTTTCTGGGCTGGCATCTCGGCACGGTAGATGCCTTGATCACCAACCACCCAGGAAAGCGGGCGTCGTTCTTGGCCGATCGACTCCTGCAGCAGCATCAAGCCTTGCAGGAAAGCCTCAGGGCGTGGCGGGCAGCCAGGCACGTAGACGTCCACGGGGAGGAACTTGTCGACCCCCTGAACGACCGAGTAGATGTCGTACATGCCACCGGAGTTGGCGCACGAACCCATGGAGATGACCCACTTCGGTTCGAGCATCTGCTCGTACAGGCGCTGGATGATCGGCGCCATTTTGACGAAGCAGGTACCGGCGATGACCATGAAGTCGGCCTGACGCGGCGATGCCCGGATGACTTCGGCGCCGAAGCGGGCGATGTCGTGGGGCGCCGTGAAGGCCGTGGTCATTTCCACGTAGCAGCAGGACAGGCCGAAGTTGTACGGCCAGAGGGAGTTCTTGCGACCCCAGTTGACCGCGCCACGCATCACATCTTCAAGCTTGCCCATGAAGATGTTCTTGTGGACCTGGTCCTCGAGCAGCTGGTCGGTGACGGTTTCCCGATCACCTACCGGGTATTGCTCGTTGGGTGCATCCGGATCGATTCTGGTGAGATTGTATTGCATTGCCAAAGCCTCATTGTTTCAGCTTCGCTTGCCGCTTGCGGCGACCTTCGGGTGCCCAGTCAAGAGCTCCGACGCGCCATAGGTAGACAAGACCAGCCAACAGAATTGCTATGAAAACGAGTGCTTCGACGAATCCGGTCCAGCCGCTTTCGCGGACGGACACAGACCATGCATACAGGAAGAGGGCTTCGATATCGAAGATCACGAACAGCATCGCGACCAGATAGAATTTGGCGGACAGGCGCAGGCGGGCGCTGCCGACGGGCAGCATGCCGGATTCGAAGGGTTCGTTCTTGGCGCGGCCCCAGGCCTTGCTACCGAGCAGGCTGGAGAGACCGAGCATGAAGGCACACAGGCCGACGACACCCAGAAGGAAGATGGCAAAGCCCCAGTTGTGGGCGATGAGTCCTGCCGAATCGGACATGCTAGAGATCCTTATACAGAGACCCAGCTCTGCAGTCTGAAATAAGTAGAGCGGCGACGTGGTGTCGCAGGTGCAGTGACCAAATGTCGCAGCTGAATCAATCGGGCTGATTTTATGGGTAAACCCGATGCAAGTAAAATTTCCGTTGCAAATTTATTCGTAGGATTTAGAACAAAACCCGCGCCTAACTGGCTGAAAGCCTTGAGATTCGGGCATTGCATGCGGTTTTGTTAATTATGTTTCTTGCGAGTGGTAACGAATTACAAACTTCGTAATGATAATTAATAGCATTTGACCTGATCCCATCTAATTGGGCTGTTCTGCACCTTGTAAAGTTCATCTGCAGATTCCCCCTACTTGTAAATGCGAAAGACTCGTGTTCTAGCAGCTTCCGATGCCGCGCGCACCGCCCTGGGTCAATACTTTATCGGTTGAGCCATGACGGACTGACGAAGCGATGGCCCACTGGCCGAGCCAGTAGGTGAGGATGATCAGGTACGGCGCGGCAGCGAACGGGCTGACGAAGCGGTCGATGCCGATCAGGCTGTCGGAGAACACGAACAGGCAGGCGCCGAGCGCAGCGACTCCACCGCAGGCCAGCGCACGCCAGAGCATGGCGCTGATGGCCAGTGCGTAGACTGCGACCGGGGCCAGCAGCGGGCCAAGGCCGTGGCTGGCCAGCACACCGAACAGGGTGATGCCGGTGATGGCGCTCAATAGCAGTGCGGGCAATGCGGGGCGAATGGTCTTGCCGCAATAGGCGTGCAGGTAGGCCAGGTGGGCGCAAAGGAACGCGGCCAGGCCGAACACGAACAGGTCCGCAGGGATGGCCAGGAGGATGTCGCCCAGTACCGAGAATGCCAGGCCGATGGTGATCCAGCGGCGATACGATGTGGCGGCGGCGGTGTATAGCCAGGCAATCAATGCCATGACTGGAATGGGCTTGGCCAGCAGGCCAAGCAGGGCGTTGTCGCTGGCCAGTGCATATAGATAGAAGGCGGCGGCGGCCAGGGCAAGCATCATCAGGTGGCTTGGACGGGGCATGGGCGGTCCTTGCTGCTGGGCTGCCACAAGCATAGCCCTGATCCAGGGAATTGCTTCAGCCTGTACCGGCCCTTTCGCGGGTGAACCCGCAAAAGGGCCGGTACAGGAAAAGAAAGGCCCGGGGCTTTCGCAAGCCCCGGGCCTCGGTCAGCAACCCACTATCAGTGGAACTGCTCTTCCTCGGTCGAACCGGTCAGTGCAGTCACCGACGAAGCGCCACCCTGGATGACGGTGGTCATGTCGTCGAAGTAGCCGGTGCCGACTTCCTGCTGGTGCGCCACGAAGGTGTAGCCCTTGCTGGCGTCGGCGAATTCCTGCTCCTGCAGCTTCACGTAGGCGGTCATGTCGTTGCGGGCGTAGTCGTGCGCCAGGTTGAACATGCCGTGCCACATGTTGTGGATGCCGGCCAGGGTGATGAACTGGTGCTTGTAGCCCATGGCCGACAGTTCGCGCTGGAACTTGGCGATGGTGGCGTCGTCCAGGTTCTTCTTCCAGTTGAAGGAAGGCGAGCAGTTGTACGACAGGATCTGGTCCGGGTACTCCTTCTTGATGGCTTCGGCGAAGCGACGGGCTTCGTCCAGGTCCGGCTTGGCAGTTTCGCACCAGATCAGGTCGGCGTACGGCGCGTAGGCCAGGCCACGGGCGATGGCCTGGTCGAGGCCGGCGCGCACCTTGTAGAAGCCTTCACGGGTACGCTCGCCGATCACGAACGGCTGGTCGTACGGGTCGCAGTCGCTGGTAAGCAGGTCGGCGGCGTTGGCATCGGTACGGGCCAGGATGATGGTCGGCACGCCCGATACGTCGGCAGCCAGGCGCGCGGCCACCAGCTTCTGTACGGCTTCCTGGGTCGGTACCAGTACCTTGCCACCCATGTGGCCGCATTTTTTCACCGAGGCCAGCTGGTCTTCGAAGTGCACACCGGCGGCGCCCGCTTCGATCATGTTCTTCATCAGTTCGTAGGCGTTCAGCACGCCGCCGAAACCGGCTTCGGCGTCGGCCACGATGGGTGCGAAGTAGTCGATGTAGCCGTCGTCACCCGGGTTCTTGCCGGCTTTCCACTGGATCTGGTCGGCGCGGCGGAACGCGTTGTTGATGCGCTTGACCACGGTCGGTACCGAGTCGACCGGGTACAGCGACTGGTCAGGGTACATGGACTCGGCCGAGTTGTTGTCGGCGGCGACCTGCCAGCCAGACAGGTAGATGGCCTGGATGCCGGCCTTGACCTGCTGCACTGCCTGGCCGCCGGTCAGGGCGCCCATGCAGTTGACGAAATCTTTTTCTGGGCGGAAGGATGGGTGGGCACCTTCGGTGACCAGCTTCCACAGTTTTTCTGCACCCTGGCGGGCAAAGGTGTGCTCAGGTTGCACGGAGCCACGCAGGCGAACGACATCGGCGGCGGTGTAGGTACGGGTCACGCCTTTCCAGCGCGGGTTCTCGGCCCAGTCTTTCTCGAGGGCTGCAATTTGCTGTTCGCGTGTCAGTGCCATGGAAATAAACCTCGTCGCATCGATCTTGGGTTAATTGTGCTGATGCTCGGGGCCGATCAGGGACCTGGCGGCTGTCCTGTCCGGGGGAGTGCGGCGGCGAACGCGAAGGCTCGAAGGGGAAGGAGGTGCAGGCCAGGCGCAGGTGTGCTCCGGCAGGTCGGCTCGTGGTTGCCTTGCTGCGGTGCTACGCGATTGCCAGAACTGCGGTGATGCGCTTCCGTCCCTCGGGACAACTTCTTCGTTGCAGTCGCAATCCCGTCGAACCGCCTTGTGGGCCGTATAGACACGAGGTGCCTCCAAGGGTGGGAGGAGTACGCCTCGAAGGCCCTTGCCAGGGCCCCTGATTAGCGGGAGCGAGGCCATCATGCCTTTGGGAAAAAGACCCTGTCAACGGTTTTGTAGTGCTTTTTTATACTTACTACATCTTTGGTCTAGTGCGACCTGGCGGTCAGTTTCAAGGCCTTTGGTCGAGGCCTTGAATTGCCTGGGTTCAGTCCAGAAGGTCGACTTTGACGCGCAAAGTCATGTTTTCACCCCGTTGCGTGCTGTAAGTGCGGCTTGACGGGTTGCGCTCGGCTTGGCTCTGCTGGTTGTAACCGGCCAGGGTGATCCACTCGCCGAGCCTGCCACTTATTGTCGTGTCGGTACTTTGCACTTTCACTACATCGGCACGTTCCTGGCTCATTCGGTCATTATTGGTGCTTATTTGCAAACGAACCGTATCGCCGCTCAGACTCGGCGTGACGTAGAAACCCTGGGTCACATTGCGGTATTCGGTGTTGCTCTGGATGCGCCCGTAGCCGTCGGTGCTGGTGCTGGTGATCGGGATGCTCTGGCCGATCTGGATCAGCGCGGGTTGGCCTTCGCTGGCCTGGATCTGCTGCAAGCCGCCGTCACGGTTACTGGTGCCATAGCGGATGACCTGGCTGTTGCCGCGGTTGTCCTGGTAGTTGCTGTCGTTGTTGTCGACGCTGATCAGCAGGCGCTTGGGCGCGGTGTCCAGTTGTTGCAGCAGCGCGCGCAGGTCGTCAATGCGCTCGGGGCTGGCGTTTACGATCAGCTTGTTTTCGAAGGCGCTGACTGTGCCGTCCCGGCCAATGAACGACTGGGCGGCCGGCAGCAGTTCGGCACTACTGCGGTGCTGCAGCGGCACCACCTCGGTGGCGGCCTGGGCAGTGAGGCTGGCTGCCAGCAGCAGGATGAAGAAGAGGGGGCGTAGCGGCATGTCCATGATCTCCGCAAGTGGAATCAACATGATGGCAAATTTGTCGCGAGTTTGCCGGGCCTGGATCACGGTGGGCGACAATGCCAGCATCGCGGTGGCCGCTGTCAGACAAATTCCGTAACATCGCGCCCCTTGTTTTTCCGTACCGTCCGCCCGGACCGCACCACAGGATGCCCATGAAACCCGCCCGACTACGCGCCGACCTGCTCGCCGGCCTGACCACTTCGTTCGCCCTGGTGCCTGAGTGCATCGCCTTCGCCCTGGTAGCCCACCTCAACCCTTTGATGGGCCTGTATGGCGCCTTCATCATCTGCACCCTGACGGCGTTGTTCGGCGGCCGCCCGGGGATGATCTCTGGTGCCGCAGGCTCCATGGCAGTGGTGATCGTCGCCCTGGTGGTGCAACACGGTGTGCAATACCTGCTGGCCACGGTGCTGCTGGGCGGGGTGGTGATGATCCTGTTCGGCCTGCTGCGCCTGGGCAAGCTGGTGCGGTTGGTGCCGTACCCGGTGATGCTCGGCTTCGTCAACGGCCTGGCGATCGTCATCGCCATGGCCCAGCTCGAGCACTTCAAGGACGGTGAGCACTGGCTCAGCGGCGCACCGCTGTACCTGATGATCGGCCTGGTGGCGCTGACCATGCTGGTGGTCTACGTGCTGCCGAAGCTGACCCGTGCGGTACCGCCGGCGCTGGTGGCGATCCTCGGGGTTGGCGTGGCGGTGTATCTGCTTGACCTGCCGACGCGCACCCTCGGCGACATGGCGCATATTGCCGGTGGCCTGCCGCAGCTGGCCCTGCCGCAAGTGCCGTGGAACCTGGAAACCCTGAAGATCATCGCCCCTTACGCGGTGCTGATGGCCATGGTCGGCCTGCTGGAAACCCTGCTGACCCTCAACCTGACCGATGAAATCACCGAGAGCCGTGGCTACCCGGACCGCGAATGCGTGGCCTTGGGTGCGGCCAACATGATCTCTGGTCTGTGCGGTGGCATGGGCGGCTGCGCGATGATCGGCCAGACCGTGATCAACCTCAGTTCCAACGGTCGTGGTCGCTTGTCGGGCGTGGTGGCCGGGGTGATGATCCTGCTGTTCGTGCTGTTCCTGTCGCCACTGATCGAGCGCATTCCGCTGGCGGCGCTGGTCGGGGTGATGTTCGTGGTGGCCCAGCAGACCTTTGCCTGGGCCTCGCTGCGGGTGCTGCACAAGGTGCCGGTGAGCGATGTGCTGGCGATCATCGCGGTGACCGTGGTGACCGTGTTCACCGACCTGGCCACGGCGGTGCTGTTCGGCATCGTCATCGCGGCAGTGAACTTTGCCTGGCAGCATGCCCGCGAGCTGTATGCCGACAGCCACGAGGACGGGGAAGGGGGCAAGCATTACCAGGTGCATGGCACGCTGTTCTTTGCCTCGACGGCGCCGTTTCTCAACCAGTTCGACCCCGCCAATGACCCGGCCAAGGTAACGCTGGATTGCCAGCATCTGAGCTTTGTCGATTACTCGGCGATTGCGGCGTTGAAAACCTTGCGTGAGCGTTATGCCAAGGCGGGCAAGCACCTGCGCGTGGTGCATCTGTCGGAGCGCTGCAAGAAGCTGCTGAAGCGGGCTGGCGAGCAGCATTAAAGCTGTTTGCTGCCTGTTCCGGTCTCTTCGCGGGACAAGCCCGCTCCTACAAGTCGACGCAATACCTGTAGGAGCGGGCTTGCCCCGCGAAGAGGCCGGCACAGGAAAAACGCTTACTCCCCGCGGTTCTTCTTGACGATGGCATCGGCAATGCTCGCCGGTGCCTCGGCATAGCGGGTGAACTCCATCGAAAAACTCGCCCGCCCCTGGGTCATCGAACGCATCGAAGTGGCATAGCCGAACATCTCGCCCAGCGGCACCTCGGCGCGGATCACCTTGCCCGCCGGTGTCTCGTCGCCATCCTGGATCATCCCCCGGCGCCGGCTCAAGTCGCCAAGGATATCGCCTTGATACTCCTCGGGCGTCACCACTTCTACCTTCATCACCGGCTCCAGCAACACCGCGCCGCCTTTCTGCGACAGCTGCTTGGTGGCCATGGACGCCGCGATCTTGTAGGCCATCTCGTTGGAGTCGACGTCGTGGTAGGAGCCGTCGAACACCGCTGCCTTCAGGTTGATCAACGGATACCCGGCCAGCACGCCGTTCTTCATCTGCTCCTCGATGCCTTTCTGGATCGCCGGGATGTACTCGCGCGGCACTACGCCGCCGACGATCTCGTTGATGAACTCCAGGCCTTCCTTGCCTTCATCGCCGGGGGCGAAGCGGATCCAGCAGTGGCCATACTGGCCGCGCCCACCAGACTGGCGAACGAAGCGGCCCTCGATCTCGCAGGTATTGCGAATCTTCTCGCGGTAGGCCACCTGCGGCTTGCCGATGTTGGCGTCGACGTTGAACTCGCGTTTCATGCGGTCGACGATGATGTCCAGGTGCAGTTCGCCCATGCCGGAGATGATGGTCTGGCCGGTTTCTTCATCGGTGCGCACGCGGAACGACGGGTCTTCCTGGGCCAGCTTGCCAAGGGCGATGCCCATTTTCTCCTGGTCGCCCTTGGTCTTCGGTTCCACCGCCACCGAGATCACCGGATCGGGGAAGTCCATGCGTTCGAGGATGATCGGCTTGTCCATGTCGCACAGGGTGTCGCCGGTGGTGACGTCCTTCATGCCGATCAGCGCAGCGATGTCACCGGCACACACGTCCTTGATCTCGGCGCGCTGGTTGGCGTGCATCTGCACCATGCGGCCGATGCGTTCCTTCTTGCCTTTCACTGAATTGAGCACGGCGTTGCCCGAGCTGAGCACGCCGGAATACACCCGGGCGAAGGTCAGGGTGCCGACGAAGGGGTCGGTGGCGATCTTGAAGGCCAGGGCAGAGAAGGGCTCTTTATCGTCGGCGTGACGTTCCAGGTGCTTTTCTTCGTCGTCCGGGTCGGTGCCCTTGATCGCCGGGATTTCCGAAGGCGCGGGCAGATAGTCGATCACCGCGTCGAGCATCAGCGGTACGCCCTTGTTCTTGAACGACGAGCCGAGAATGGTCGGGACGATTTCATTGGCGATGGTGCGCTGGCGCAAGGCAGCCTTGATTTCATCGACGCTCAGTTCCTCGCCTTCGAGGAACTTCATGGTCAGCTCATCATTGGCTTCGGCGGCAGCCTCGATCATGTGCGCTCGCCATTCGTCGGCCAGCGCCTGCAGTTCGGCGGGAATGTCTTCCTCGCGGTAGCTGGTGCCCTGGTCGTTGTCGTTCCAGTAGATCGCCTTCATTTTCACCAGGTCGATCTGGCCGATGAAGTTCTCCTCGCTGCCGATGGCCAGCTGGATCGGCACCGGGTGGTGACCCAGGCGTTGGTCGATCTGTTTGACCACCCTCAGGAAGTCGGCGCCCTGGCGGTCCATCTTGTTGATGTAGGCCAGGCGCGGCACGTGGTACTTGTTGGCCTGGCGCCAGACCGTCTCCGATTGCGGCTCGACGCCGTCGGCGCCGCTGAACACCACCACTGCGCCATCGAGCACGCGCAGCGAGCGCTCCACCTCGATGGTGAAGTCGACGTGGCCGGGGGTGTCAATGATGTTGAAGCGGTATTTGTCGGCGAACTGCTTGGTCGAGCCTTGCCAGAAGGCCGTGGTCGCCGCCGAGGTGATGGTGATGCCGCGTTCCTGTTCCTGGGCCATCCAGTCCATGGTCGCGGCGCCATCGTGCACCTCGCCCATCTTGTGGTTGACCCCGGTGTAGAACAGGATGCGCTCGGTGGTCGTGGTCTTGCCGGCGTCCACGTGGGCGACGATGCCGATATTGCGGTACAGCTCGATGGGCGTTGTGCGGGCCATGGCGGACTACCTGCGGATGGGCGGATTCCCCCACGGTAGCAGAGCGGGGAAATCCTGCCTGACCGCCGGGCCGTCAGTCAGCCTGGGCTTGCAGCATCCACTGGCCATCGATTTCGCGGGCCAGGCCGCTGGCTGGCAGCAGGGCCAGCAGGCGCTGGTGCAGGGCGGCTTCGGTGAAGGTCTTGAGAGTGGTGAGGTCCAGAGCGCCGATCAGGCTGAGGTCGGCCTTGGTGTACGACAGCCATGCCTTTTTCAGCACCTGGGCGACGTCGCTGCCGGCGGTGCTGGCGAAGCGGCGGTGCCACGGGCGGCCTTCGAAGGTGAAGTTGTGTGCGTGGCTGTAGGTGCTTTCGTCGCTGCCTTCGGCGCAGCGGTGGCAGCGGCATGGGCCTTCGCCAAAGGCGTTGCGCAGGTAGCTGTTGAAATCCACGACGGGCTTGAGGGTCAGGCGTTTGTCGACCTCGAACAGGTCGGCGATCAGGGGTTCTTCGGCGCTCACTCAGGTGTCCTCGTGTGGTGTGGCGTGCATCGGCGGGCACCCTAACAGATCGGGGCAGCTTTTGCAGGCCCGGCCTCTTCCGCGTACTCTACGCGCCCATCTACCCAGACACCCTTTTGAGGTAACCCCGCTTGAGCACCAAGTACCCATACACCGCCACCGTCACCATCAGCGCCGAAGACCGCGGCGGTGACACCGAAGCCTCGGAAAACCCGGGCATGCGCGTCGGTCTGGAAGCGGTAACCGAAACCCTGAAAAAGGTGCATTTCGTCGGTACGCTCGCGGCCCCCGAGAAAACCGCCACGCACATCTGCGTGACCCTGGAGAACGGCCTGACCTACTACGGCCCGATCGTCAACGGCCACGCCGAGCTCGAAGGCGGCTGGATCGCCTTCGAGTCCGACATGCTCACCCCTGAAGAACTGGGCCTGTAAGCCCCGATTCAGTTCAGCCGTTCAGTTCAGCCAGGCACTGCTCGAGGATATCCAGCCCTTCCTCGAGCACCTCGGCCTCGATGGTCAGCGGTGCCAAGAGGCGAATGATGTGCCGCGCCTTGCCGCTGGGCATCAGCAGCAGTCCCTTGGCCCGCGCCGCTTCCATCACCTTGGCCAGCTGGGCTGGCGCCGGGCTGCCGTCGGCATTGACGAACTCGATGCCGCGCATGGCGCCGGTACCGGTCAGGCGGCCGATGTACGGGCTCAGGTTCGAGGCCTTCCAGCGGCTGTGGCGGCCAATGATCGCCTGTTCCTGGCGCTCACCCCAGGTGGCGACGTTCTCGTCGGTCATCTGTGCCAGGCTCGCCAGTGCCGCTGCGCAGGCGATCGGGTTGCCCGAATAGGTGCCCCCCAGGCCGCCCTTGGGCAGTGCCGCCATCAAGTCCTGACGCCCGACCACGGCGCCCAGCGGCATGCCGCCGGCGATGCTCTTTGCCAGCAGTAGCAGGTCCGGCTCGATGCCCAGGCGTGGGAAGGCAAAACGCTGGCCGGTGCGGCCGAAACCGGACTGGATCTCGTCGATGATGATCAGGATCCCGCGCTCGTCGCAAAAGCGCCGCAGCGCCTGGGCAAACGCTGGGTCAAGGGCGAGGAAGCCGCCTTCGCCTTGCACCGGCTCGAAGATGAACGCCGCCACGTCCTCCACCGCCAACTCGACGCTGAACAGGCGGTCCATGGCCTTGAGCGCCTGCTCGCAGGTTACGCCGGTATCGGCGCCAGGGTAGGGCAGGTGGTACACCGGCCCCGGCAGTTCGCCGACCCGCTGCTTGTACGGCGCGACCTTGCCGTTGAGGTTCAGGGTGGCCAGGGTGCGGCCGTGGAAACCGCCGTCGAAGGCGATGATGGCGCGTTTGCCGGTGGCGGCGCGGGCGACTTTCAGGGCGTTTTCCGCCGCTTCCGCGCCACTGTTGGTGAGCATGCCGGCCAGCGGGTAGCTGACCGGGACGAACTGGCGCAGACGCTCCATCAATTCCAGGTACGGGCCATGGGGCGCGGCGTTGAAGGCGTAGTGGGTCAGGCGGCTGGCCTGGGCCTGGATCGCCTCGACCACGGCCGGGTTGCAGTGGCCCAGGTTGAGCACGCCGATACCGCCGACAAAGTCGATGTAACGTTTACCATCGGTATCCCAGACTTCGGCATTGCGGCCATGGGAAAGTGTGATCGGATGAACGATGGCAATGGATTGGCTGATACTTTCCAGATTCATGGGCACGCGGACCTTGTTCGAGTTTCTTAATATCCAAGCGCGCCGCGGTATTATTCCGCAAACGAATTATTCGATTGCGGTCATTCCCTGGATTCGCAAACTTTACCGATCACCCTCGGCCACCCGCTCACGAATCCACTGCACGAAGGCCTTGATCTTGGGCACTTCGGCGGCGTGTTCGGCGTGGGCGATGAAATGCCGGCCATTGCTCGCCACCGGGTGGTCCCAGGCCACCACCAGCTTGCCTTCGCTCAGCTCTTCAGCCACCAGGTAGCGCGGGATCAGGGCAATGCCGCAGCCGGCGATGGCTGCGCGGATGCACAGATAGAACGTGTCGAAGCGCGGCCCGTGGTAGCTGTTCTGGCTGTGCAGGCCCAACCCCAAAAACCACTCATGCCAGGCCTCCGGCCGTGATGCGCACTGCAGCAACCGGTGTTCGGTGAGCGCCTCGGCGCTGTCGAAACGCTGCCGGGCCAGCAGCTCGGGTGCGCACACCGGCACCACCTCCTCGCTGAACAGCTCGATGCAGGTAGCTCCCGGCCAGGTGCCCTGGCCAAAGAAGAAGGCGATATCGGCCTTGGCCTGCACCAGGTCGAACGGCTCCAGCTCGTTGCGGATGTCCAGGTGGATGCGTGGGTGGCGGTCGCCGAAGCCCTTGAGCCTGGGCACCAGCCAGCGCGCGCCGAAGGTTGGCTGGGTGGCGATACGCAGCACCTCGGTCTCGTCACCGTAGCTGAGGATGTAGCGGCTGGAGATGTCGATCTGGGTGAGGATCTTGTTCACTTCGGTGAGGTACAGCGCGCCGGCCGGGGTCAGGTGCAGGCGCCGGCGAATGCGCTGGAACAGCGAATGCGACAGCATGTCCTCGAGCTGCGCGACCTGCTTGCTGACGGCGCTCTGGGTCAGGTGCAGCTCCTGTGCCGCACGGGTGAAGCTCAGGTGCCGGGCGGCGGCTTCGAAGCACTGCAGGGCGGTGGTCGAGGGCATCAGGCGTTTGGACATGGCAGGCGCGTACCGAGCAAAAAAGGATGAAGTTCATTCCGTACTGGAATCATGTGCTTCGAAAAGGTCGTTTGTTGACCTCGCCCTATAGATTAATACTGACCTCGATCAACGATTACAACCGGTACGGCGAAGAGGAGGTAACTGCGCGACCGGCGACATAAAACAACAAAAACGAGCAATACGACCTACCCGACTTCTGCTCCAACTTTTCAGCCGACGACGGCATTCAAGCCGCACGCCGGCCGACCCATTCGAGGGTTCTTCATGGCTTCGCTACACAACAACAAACAGCGTTCCTTGCAGCACGGCCTGACCTCGCGTCAGGTGTCCATGATTTCCATTGCAGGCATCATCGGTGCCGGCCTGTTCATCGGTTCTTCCAACGCCATCGCGACGGCAGGTCCGGCCATTCTCATTTCCTACGCCATGACTGGCCTGCTGGTGCTGCTGGTGATGCGCATGCTGGGCGAGATGGCCATCGCCAACCCCAACAGCGGCTCGTTCTCCACCTACGCCTCGGAGGCCATCGGCCCCTGGGCAGGCTTTACCATCGGCTGGCTGTACTGGTGGTTCTGGGTGCTGATCATCCCGGTCGAGGCCATCGCCGGCGCCGACATCCTGCATGCCTACTTCCCGGGCGTGCCGTCCTGGCTGTTCGCTTTCCTGATCATGGTCGTGCTGTCGGGCAGCAACCTGGTCAGCGTGAAGAACTTCGGTGCGTTCGAATACTGGTTCGCGCTGGTCAAGGTGGTCGCGATCATCGCCTTCATCGGGGTCTGCAGCCTGGCTGTGTTCGGCTTCTGGCCGCTGGCCGAGGTGTCCGGCATCAGTCGCCTGTGGGACAACGGCGGGTTCATGCCCAACGGTTTCGGCACCGTGCTCGGTGGCGTGCTGATCACCATCTTCTCGTTCTTCGGCGCTGAAATCGTCACCATCGCCGCCGACGAGACTGCCAACCCGAAAGACAAGATCCGCCGTGCCACCAACCTGGTGGTGTACCGCATCGCGATCTTCTACCTGGCGTCGATCTTCCTGGTGGTGTCGCTGGTGGCCTGGAACGACCCAGGTCTGAAAGCTGTAGGCTCGTTCCAGCGCGTGCTGGAAGTGCTCAACGTGCCGGGCGCCAAGTTGCTGGTCGACCTGGTGGTGCTGGTGGCCGTGACCAGTTGCATGAACTCCGGCCTCTACACCGCTTCGCGGATGCTCTATTCGCTGGGTGCCCGTGGCCAGGCGCTGAGCATGACCAAGCGTATTTCCGGTGCTGGCGTACCGACCGTGGCAGTGATCCTCTCGACCCTGGCCGGTTTCGTCGGTTGCTTCGTCAACTATGTGCTGCCGGGCAAGGTCTTCGGTTTCCTGCTGTCTACCACTGGCGCCATCGCCTTGCTGGTGTATCTGGTGATCGCCGTGTCGCAGCTGCGCATGCGGGCTCGGGCCGAGCATGAAGGGCGCCCGCTGGAATTGAAGATGTGGCTGTTCCCGTGGCTGACCTGGCTGGTGATCGGCACCATCGTCATGGTCCTGGGCTACATGCTGTTCAGCGATGCCTACCGCTACGAGACGCTGATGACTGCCGGCGTGACCGCGTTCATCCTGCTGGTCTCGCTGACCCAGAAGGGCGGCAAGGTGGTTGCCCAGACCGCTTGAGGGTGGTGCTTTGATTTGGGGCGTTCGCCTTGAGTCTTGTGGCGTATGTGAGATCGAGCGCCGCCCGCGCGGCGCATCGCGAGCTTTGCTCGCTCCTACGTTTGTTTCGGGCCAATTATTTCTGTGGGATTTGCGCGCATACGCCTTGGCGCATGACGCGATATCGCGTCGTACCAACAAGGCGGTCGCGCGCGCCTGCCACAGGTGTTATTGGCCAAAAACAAACGTAGGAGCGAGCAAAGCTCGCGATGCGCCGCGCGGGCGGCGCTCGATATCCGCACCACTACAAATCTCAAGACGGGCCCCTGGCGGACACCGAAAGGCTCAAGTTCAAGCTCAACGCACCCGGCCAGCCAGCTGATCAACGGCAGGTGATGGTCAGCCAGCCGGGATGTCTCTAGAGTGACAGGTTCCCTCTCAAGCCCAAGGTTGACCATGACCGATCTGAGCGCTTTCCCCATCACCCGTAAATGGCCCGCGAAGCATCCCGAGCGCCTGCAGCTGTACTCGCTGCCCACACCCAACGGCGTCAAGGTGTCGATCATGCTGGAGGAGATCGGCCTGGCCTACGAGCCGCACAAGGTCAGCTTCGACAACGATGACCAGCTGAGCCCCGAGTTCATCTCGCTCAGCGCCAACAACAAGATCCCGGCGATCCTCGACCCCAACGGCCCAGGCGACCAGCCGCTGCCGCTGTTCGAGTCGGGGGCGATCCTGCAGTACCTGGCGGAGAAGAGCGGGCAGCTGTTGAGCCAGGACCCGGCCCAGCGTTACCAGACCCTGCAGTGGCTGATGTTCCAGATGGGCGGCATCGGGCCGATGTTCGGCCAGGTCGGCTTCTTCCATTTCTTTGCCGGCAAGGAATACGAAGACAAGCGCCCGCGCGACCGTTACGTCAACGAATCGAAGCGCTTGCTGGGTGTGCTGGACCGGCACCTGAAAGGGCGTGAGTGGATGGTCGATGAATACAGCATCGCCGACATCGCCATCTTCCCCTGGGTGCGCAACCTGGTGGAGCGCTATAACGCTCGCGAGCTGGTGGGCTTCGATGCGTTCAAGGAAGTGCAGCGGGTGCTGGCCAAGTTCCTTGAGCGGCCCGCCGTGCAGCGTGGCCTGAAAATCCCTTCCTGATAAGCAGCTGAGGACACTGTGGGAGCCGCGCTTGCCTGGAAGCTGTTCGGTGTTGGTTCAGAAAATCTGGTTCAGCAGCCAGTACAAACTACCGGCCAACAGCATCGCCGCCGGCAGGGTCAGCACCCAGGCCATCAGCAGGTTGATCAGCGTGCGCTTCTGGATCCCCGAGCCGTTGGCGACCATGGTCCCGGCCACCCCCGAGCTCAGCACGTGGGTGGTCGACACCGGCAGGCCGAACATGTCCGCCGCACCGATGGTGCACATGGCAACCACTTCCGCCGAAGCCCCCTGTGCATAGCTCAGGTGGGTCTTGCCGATCTTCTCGCCCACCGTCACCACGATACGCTTCCAGCCGACCATGGTGCCCAGGCCCAAGGCGATGGCCACGGCCACCTTGACCCACAGCGGGATGTAGCGGGTGGCATCGTCCAGCTGCGTCTTGAACAGCAGCACATGGCTGCGGGTCTCGGCGTCGAACGTCACCAGCTGTTTCTTCTCGATCAGACGGACGGTTTCGCTGGTCAGGTACATGTCGTTGCGCACGTTGGCCATGGCTTCGGCTGGCACGCGCTTCAGTGAACCATAGCCCTTGACCTGGTCACCGATCATGCCAGTCAGCGCGGCGAGTGCCGGTACCAGTTGCGGGTTGGCCTTGGGCTCGGCGATGAATGCGGTCAGCGCCTGGCGCGGATCCGCCGGGGCGGGCCCGGGATCGGCGCGTAGCAACGCTTGGCGGGTCACTTCGGCAACGGCGGAGAACTGCAGTGCCTGCTCGCTGGGCATGGTCTTGTTCAGTGCATAGGCCATCGGCAAAGTACCGACCAGGATCAGCATGATCAGGCCCATGCCTTTCTGCCCGTCGTTGGAACCATGGGCGAACGACACACCGGTGCAGGTCAGGATCAGGATACCGCGGATCCACCACGGTGGTGGCGTGCGGCCTTCTGGTGCCCGATACAGTTCCTTGCGCTTGACCAGTACGCGCAGCGCCAGCAGCAACAAGGCTGCACAGGCAAAGCCGATCAGCGGCGAGAACAGCAGGGCATAGCCCACCTTGCTGGCCTGGCTCCAATCGACCCCGCTGGTACCGTCGCGCCCGTGCATCAGCGCGTTGGCCACGCCGACACCGATGATCGAGCCGATCAACGTGTGCGAAGAAGACGCCGGCAACCCCAGCCACCAGGTACCGAGGTTCCAGATGATCGCCGCCAGCAGCAAAGCGAAGACCATGGCGAAGCCAGCCGTGGAACCGACCTGTAGAATCAGCTCTGCCGGCAGCAGGGCGATGATGCCGAACGCCACGGCGCCGCTGGAAAGCAGCACGCCGAGAAAATTGCACAACCCGGACCAGACCACCGCCACCGGTGCTGGCAGCGAGTGGGTATAGATGACCGTGGCCACCGCGTTGGCGGTGTCATGGAAACCGTTGACGAATTCGAAGCCCAAGGCAATCAGCAGTGCCAGGCCCAGCAGCAGAAAGGGCGTGATGGTGGTGATTACCGTACCACTGGCAGTTACGTCCTGCTTGAGGCTCCAGGCGGTGTAGGCGATACCGGACAGCAGCAGGCCGAAGAACAGCACGAGGGTGGCGCGCCCGGGTTTGTGCGAAAGCTGCGGGCGAGAATCGCTATGGCCCAGTGGCGACTGGCTGGCCAGGGACGGGGTTGCCATGGGGGCTCCGATTGGCGTCGGCGAGGGTGGTTCTGAGGATAGAAACAATTCCTCGCCTGGACGTGACCTCGGTCAATGAATTACCTAGTCTCAAGACAGACGGTAAAAGCAGGAGAACCCCATGATTCGCTGCAAGCGCGTCTATGACGCGCCAGAGAAGGAAGATGGCCAGCGCGTGCTGGTCGACCGCCTGTGGCCGCGCAATAAACGCAAGGACCAACTGCATGGCGAGTGGCTACGCAACGTGGCGCCATCCACTGATTTGCGCAAGGCGTTCCACCAGGGCGAGGTGGATTTCGCCGGGTTCACCCAGCGCTATCAGCAGGAACTGGCGGCGCACCCGGAGCACTGGTATCCGCTGTTGGACCTTGCGGCCAAAGGCAACCTGACCTTGCTGTATGCCGGCAAGGACACCGAGCACAACAACGCCCAGGTGCTGGCAGCTTGGCTGGAAGACGAACTGGAGCGGCGCGGCCCAGGCAGCTCGCCGGTGTGCTATGCCCATTGAGCTGATCGCCGCGAGCGATGCCTGGCTCACCTTTGCCCGGGACCTGACGCGACGGGCGATGCTGCCCTACTACCGCGAGTTCGACCTGTTGTGGATCGAGGAGGCCTTTGACGAAGCCTGGGGCTGGCGCGAGCAGTGGCTGGTGGTGGAAGGGGAAGAGGTGTTGGGTTTCTGCAGCCTCAGCCAGGACCGACAGGCGTTATTCATTCGTGAATTGCACCTGATGCCGGAGCAGCGTGGGCGAGGAGTGGGCAGCCAGGTGCTTGAGACGCTGGCCGAATGGGCGGCGCAGCGGCGCCTGCCGCTGTTGAGGTTGATGGTGTTCAAGAGCAACCCGGCGCGGCAACTGTACCTGCGCCATGGGTTTGTCGAGATGGGGGAGGATGATTGCTTTGTGAGAATGCAGCGGGTCATTGGGTGACCTGCACCGGCCTCTTCGCGGGGCAAGCCCGCTCCTACAGGTCCTGCGCATTCCTGTAGGAGCGGGCTTGCCCCGCGAAGAGGCCGGTGAAGTCAGTGCAAGGAATGAATCACTGCTGCCTCACCCGCACAGTCTCACCCTGGCGAACCGTGGCCTCGAGCAACTGCCCCTGCAAGGGCAACAAATCCCCGATCAACAGGTTCTGCAACAACGGCTTGCCATCGAAGCTGTTGCCCCCCAGCAGCACATCCCGCATACCTTCGACCCGCACCAGCGCCTTGCCGACCCGGCCCAGGCGGTTGCCGCTGAGCACCAGAGGGCCGGCCAGTGGCGTGGCGTTGCGCAGGCTGATGGCATATTCCGCCGTGTTGCCGATGTGGTTGTCGAGCAGCGCCACGGCGCCCACTTCGCTGGCATCCACCGCGCTGCCCTGGCTGCTGGCCAGCAGGTTGTCGTCGATCACCAGCGGTGCCGTTGCAGTGGGGGCCAGGTTGCGCAGCTGGATGCCGTTGCCACGGCTGTCGCCGATACGGTTGCCGGCCAGTAGCACCGCGCCCTGTTGCTCGCTGACTTCGATGGCGGCCTTGGTCGCGCCGAGGATCAGGTTGCCTTCGACCAGGGCGCGGGTCTGGCCACGCAGGCGCACGCCGCTGTTGTTGTCGATGCCGCGCAGCTGGTTGCCCTGCAGCTTGACCTGGCTGTTCTGCGCATCGATGGCGTATTGCTGCGACTGCTCGAACTGGCTGCCGGTAATGGTCGCCTGGCTGTGCTGCAGCTCCACCGCGCTGGACATCTCGCTGAACTGACTGTCGCGGATGATCACTGTGGCCGGGCGCGTGCTGGCGGCTTGCTGGGTGCTCAACGCTGTGGTCAATCCACGCGAGAGGTTGGCGTTGTAGCCCAGGCGCTTGAGCGTCGAGCCGATCACCTGGGTATGGCTGCCCGCCCAGGCCACCACGAATGGCCGCCAGGCACGGTCGGTGCTGCCGGGCTTGTCGCCGGCCATGCTCTCCAGGCTGGACTGGTTGAGCCCGAGCCAGCCCTGGTTGATCAGCGCCGTGCCAGAGAAGCTCGACAGATACAGGCTGGTGCCTTCGAGTACCAGCCCGGCGTCGCTGCCGATCATCAGCGGGTAGCTGAGCAGGTAGCCATCCTTGTAGCGCTTGAGGATGCGCGGGTCGTTCAGTGCGTCGTGCAACTGCGCCAGGGTGATGCTGCCACCGCGCAGCATCACCACCTGCGGGTGGTGTGCCTGGTAGCCGGCGATGGCGCGGAACAGGCCGTTGTTGACGAACGGCTCGAACGGCCAGCTGCCGGCCTGGGACGAGAACATCGGTTGCAGACTGACACTGGCTCGCCCGGCCGGGCGTTGCCGTTCGGCCTGTTGGAAGGCCACGGCCTGGCGCACCTGCTGGCGCAGCTGCTCGACCTTGAGCTGGCGTTGCTCGCGGGGTAGGGTGTCCACGGTCTGGTTGAGTGGCAGCGATTGACTGGCGGCCTGGGCAGCGCCTGCCAGGCACAAGGCGGCCAGGCAGGTGAGGGAAAAGCGGGCGAGGGCAGCCATGGGTCAGCTCCTTGATCCGGGCAGTGGGGGGTAGAACGCTTTGATCGGGCCGCCGAGCTGGCTGTAGTTGTCCACCTCGCCGTCTTCGCTGTCGTACAGCTGGCGCGCCAGCGCGTGGCCGGGGTTGCGCTGCAGGAACGGGATCAGCCAGGCCAGCTTGTACGGTGCCACGTCCGCCTGGGACTGGCCCTTGAGTTCGGGCAGGTCGCCGGGGTCGAGCACGGTGCGGGCAGCGAAGTTGGCCAGCAAGTCGAGGGTCTGCTGGTCTTCGTTGCTCCACGGCAGGCCATTGGCGCGTGCCGATTCGGCCAGCAGCACCAGCGGCACCAACGCGTACTGGCTGTAGTTGGCCGCCAGCTTGCTGCGTGCTACTTCCAGCGGGAGGTAGGCATAGTTGCCGTTGCTGGCGCGCACGGCCTGGGCCAGGGCACGACGCAGGTTGCCGTCGGCCCACTGGATGAAGTCGTCGCGGCCGACCAGCATGCCGGCGGCGGCCACGGCCCAGGCCGCCCAGTAGTCGTGGTTGTTGAAATACACACCGCGGGCGCTGCGGCGTGGGTCGTACTCGCGGATCACCAGCTCGCCGAGGCGGGTGAACCAGCTGCGTTGCGTTTCGTTCAGCTGCAGCTTGCCGTCGGCGGCCGACTGGGTCAGCAGCACGGCGCCGGCCATGGCCGCCAACGCCCATTTGCGCGCGGCCATGCCGGTGCCGCTGGCATCCGGGTTGAGCAGGGCGCCGGCTTCGGCCCAGTGTTGCAGCCATTGGTCCTGGCAGGCCAGGGCCATGTTGGCGTCCTGGGGTTTCTTCGCCTGCTGGAAGCGTTTGCTGGCGTAGATCAGGCCACCGACGAACTGCTTGACCTGCTTGGTGATCTGCTCGCTGTTGGCGTCGGGGCTGCTGCGCAGGGTCGATTTGCTGGCGTCGCGCTGGTCGTACTTGCTTTCAAGGTGCAGGCTGCCGGTGTAGGGCGCTGGCGGTTCCTTGGTGCAGGACAAGGTGCGGTAGTCGGCGATCATGGCCGACTGCGGGGTGCTGTGGGCGGGCCAGATAGACTGTGCCGCCTGTGTCAGTGGGCTTATCAAAAATAGGGTTAGCAGGATTGGGGCCGCTTTGCGGCCCATCGCCGGCAAGCCAGCTCCCACACCGACCGCATCAGCCCTGAACAGCGGTATCACAGGCATAGCCGGGTCTCCACATCGGTCGCCACAGTACCGGCCTTGGTGGGCTCCATGAACACCGACAGCAAATTGGCCCCGGCAAACTCCGGTGCCTTGCTCAGCTCCAGGTAATACTGCCCACCGGTCACCGCCGCTTCGCGGCGGAACCACACCTTGTCCCGCGCACCGTTGTCGTAATAGACGATGATGTAGAAGTCCTTGACGTTCTTGTCGCTCAGGCGAATGTCGAGAAACCCCTTCGACAGTGCCTGGCGACCACTGCCGGCATTGCTCAGCAGCTCGATGCGCTCACCCACCTGCAACGCCGGGCGCTGCAATTTCGCGCCGAGCACTTCCTGGCTTGCCGAGCAACCACCCTGAACCGCCGGCACCAATTGGCGATACATCAGCGGCGAGTCGAGCCGGTAGTTGGCCGGCAGCTCCCAGACGATCAGCTTGGGCGGCGCCTTGGGCTTGTAGTCGCTGGACAACAGGTACTCCAGCAGCGAGCCATCCTCGCCGACCCCAGGCAGGGCGTAGTTGAGGATGTCGACGTTCAGGTACTGCTTCAGGTAGCCATCGAAGTTGAACTGCTTGCTCTCGTCCTCACGGGCCGCGGCGTTACTGTCGCCGACCAGGATCACTTCCGGGTCCGGTGCCTCGTCGAACAGCGCGTCGGCGCCTGCAGCCACGGGGATGGTCTGGTAGCCACGCACATACTGGAAACCATAGTTGTTGCCACAGATGCTGCTCATCGCCAGGTTCATGGTGCCGTCCTTGGGCACCATCACGCCCGGCTCGGTGCGGTACGCCTTCTTGGTCAGCCCGGCATAGAACGGCTGGCGGCGGATCTCTTCGGCGATCAGTTTCGCCGTGGCCTCGGCGCCAGTGGGCGTCCAGTGGTGGTCGCGGCGGAAGAAGTACTCGCCTTTCGGCGGCTGCTGCACCAGCTGCATCATCGGCGCCACCACCGCGCCGCCCTGGCGCAACTGGCCGAGGTAGGCACTGAGGCTGTTGCTGGCGCGGGCGTAGTCGAAACCATGCAGCTGGTCGGCGAACAGCTTGTCGCGGTGCATCAGCCCGCGAGTCGGCTGGATCGCCATGGCCACATGGATGCCCTGGCGCTCGAACGCCTGCATCAGGCGGGCGAACTCCGGGCGCATCGGCGCGGGGATGCCGAAGTCATTGGTCAGGTCGACGGCCGAGCGGAACAGCCAGCGGTCCTTGCCAGGCACGATCTCGCGCATCAGTTTCATGCGCCCTTCGGCATAGCGTTGCGGGTCGCTCAAGGCCGGGCAGACCATGCACTGCAGGTTCTCGCAGCCAGGCCCGGCCACCTGGGCAGCCGGGGCCGGCTGCGCGGCCAGGGCCGGCAGGCTGAGCAAGGCCAGGGCAGCGCTCAGGCCAAAAGGTACAAGGGTCTTCATGTGCCATTCATCCTTGCAGGGCATTCGTCATTCGGTCGGGTCGATGCTGTTGGCCAGGGTCATGCTGCGGTTGCCCGGCAGCAGCACGTAGCTGTACGAGCGGCCCTTCTTGAGGAACTGCTCGTCGAAGCTGGCGACCTTGGTGTCCTGCTGGTAGGCGGCGAAGTCGATCTTGATCTCGTTGACCATGCGCGTGCCGGTCTCGCCGTTGCCAATGGCCTCGACCACATCGTGCTTGCCATCGGAGGTCTTCAGCGTGGCCTGGTTGGCGCTCAGGTTGTAGAAGGCGATCTGCGCCTTTTTCGGCTCGTTGACGTACTTGTCGCTGATCAGTTTCAGCTGCTTGCCGTCGTAGACCACGGTGCTGGCGGCATTGGCCTTGAGCTGCGGCTCGATCGACTTGCCGCCGACGGCAATCTTGTGCGGGCCGGCAGGGGTGAAGCGGTAGCCGCTGAGCTGACCGGCGGCAACCCGCTGCGGGTTGACCTTGCCGCTGAGGGTCACGTCTATGTTGCTGTCGGACAGGTTCAGCACGCGGACGAACGCCGAGTCGGCCGGGGCCACGGCATCGTACAGGTCGGCGTTGCCTTCGGCGGCCAAGGCGGCATGGCTGGCAGCGGCCAGGGCGATGGCGGTGAACAGTTGGGTAAGTTTCATCAGGCTCTCCTTGAAGCGTCAGAAATGCTGGGGCGCAGCGCTGCGGCTGAGCGAGCCGGGGCGGTGGGCGAGCAGGGTGCGCAGGGGGAATTCCCAGACCACGGTATCTATCTGCGGGTTGGCCAGCTGGTCGCTGGCCAGGAACTGGCTCATCGCCTCGAACGGGCCACGGGCCTCCACGGCGATGCTCAGCAGGTCGCGGTTGAGTGCCTCCTTGAGGAAGCCGACGAAGTTCCAGTCGTCGATCTTGCTGTAGCTGGTGCCGACCAGCAGCAAGCTCTGGTTTTCCTCGGCGAACAGGTCGTCGACGCCTTGCGTGGCCTTCAGGGTTTCGTACAGGGCAATCGGGTTGGGGCCGAACTGTGGCGCCAGGCGCGCATGGTCAAACTGGATGTAGTTCATCAGGTCGCCCTTGACGCTCTTCTCGCCGGCCTTGCGCGACACGTACACCTGGTCACCCAGCAGCTGCGGGCGCTGGCGCGCCAGTTCGTAGGCCGACAGCCGCGCGCCTTCCGGGCTCCAGTGGGTGTCGGACTTGAGGAACAGTTGCGGGCCGTCGAGGTTGGCGAGGAAGGCCCCGCGCAGCGGCACCACGTCCAGCTGGCGGTTTTGCAACTCGCCGACGAAGTGGTCGTAAAGGCTGGTCACCCGTGGGTCGAAGGCATGCTGGGCATGGGTTGCGTACACGTCCAGCTTCATCGGCAACGGCAGGATCACCAGTTGCTTGCCGTGCTCGGCCAACTGCGTGCGGACCTTGGCGATCTGCTCCAGCTGGCTCGCCACGTTGGCCTCAAGGTCGTTGGGCACGCGGTATTCCTGGTTGGTGTAGAGCCAGCCGTCCTTGCCCAGCACCACACCCTTGGTACCTTCGCCGAACAGGTGGAACTGGGCATCGGCCCATAGCTCAACCGACGGGTCACGCAGGAAGAAGCGCTTGTCGTAGGCCTGCTCGAACTTGCGCAACAGCTTGCCGTCGACGAACAGGTTCCAGGTATCGGTCGAGGTACGGGCAAAGCTGAACACGGGTGGCAGCGAATAGACGAACATCGCCGCCAGCACCACCACGAACAGAATGCCATTGGCCTTGCTGGCCGAATTCATCACCGGGTACATGGCCGTCTCCTAGAACTGGAAATACAGGAAGGGCGAAAACGAGTTGGCCGCCAGGCTGCTCAGCGCCAGCAGGAAGCCGCCCCACAGCAGCACGCTGTGCAGCGCGCCGACATGGCGCATGAAGTAGCCGTCCTTGTTGCCGGCGTAGAAACGCACGTTGTTGATCCCGGCCAATACCAGCCAGGCCAGCGCCACCAGGGCAAAGGCCATGGCCATCTTCGAGGCGCCGAGTACGTACAGTTCCAGCGAGCCGAAGCCGTTGAGGCCGAACAGCGCCTGGTAGATGTCGATGCTGTGGCGCAGGTCCATGGTGAAGAACAGCGGCATGCTCAGCAGGATCAGTGCCCCGGTGCGCAGGTTGCGGCCCAGGTGGTAGGGCGTGGTGACTTTGGTCGCCAGGTTGAACTTGCGCTCGATCACCATGCCCACGCCGAAGAACAGGCCCCAGCAGATGAAGGCGAAGCTCGCCCCGTGCCAGAGGCCCGACAGCAGCATGGTCCAGATCAGCGCCGGCAGGGCACCGGCCACGCGCTTGCGCACCAGTGGCATGTACACGTAGTCGCGCAGGAAGTGCGCCAGGGTCATGTGCCAGCGTGCCCAGAACTCGGTGATGCTCTGCGAGACATAGGGCTGGTTGAAGTTTTCCGGGAAGCGGAAGCCCATCATCAGCGCCAGGCCCAGGGCCATGTGGCTGTAGCCGGCAAAGTCGAAGTACAGCTGCAGGGTCGAGATCACCAGGCCGAACCAGGCGTCGCTGAACTGCAGGGTGCCTTCGCTGACGAACAGCACGTTGATCGGCGCCAGGCGGTCGGCGATCAGCACTTTCATGATGAAGCCGAGCATGAAGCGGCACACGCCCAGCGAGAACAGCTCCAGCGAATGGGTGCGTTCGCGCAGCTGCGGCGCCAGCTGGCTGTAGCGCAGGATCGGCCCGGCCACCAGGTGCGGGAACAGCGCGACGAAGGCGGCGAAGTCGATGAAGTTGCGCGTTGGCGTGGCGTCCTTGCGGTAGATGTCGACGATGTAGCTCAGGGCATGGAACACGTAGAACGAAATGCCCAGCGGCAGGAAGATGTTCTCCAGCGTCCAGGTATTGATGCCCAGCGGCGCCAGCAGCATGGCCAGCACCTCGGCGCCGAAGTTGGCGTACTTGAAGTAACCCAGGGTCGACAGGTTGCCGGCGATGCCGATCCACAGCAGGCGCAGGGCCAGGCGCTTGTCGCCGGCATCCAGGCGTGCCTTGATGCGCAGGCCGAACCAGTAGTTCCAGTAGGTGATGCCGACGAACAGCAGCAGGAAGTCCGGCCGCCACCAGGCGTAGAAGATGTAACTGGCCGCCACGATCACCGTGGAGCGCCACTGCGCCCTGGCCAGGAAATACACGGCCAGGAACAGCGGCAGGTAGAGGAACAGGAACACATTGGAGGCGAAGATCATGGCAGGGTCCTTCCTTAGTAACTGATCACCACGCCGACGCTCAGCTGGTAGTCATCGCCGGTTTCCAATGCACTGCCGGCATTGAGGTAACTGGCGCTGACCAGCGCGTTGACGTCCAGGTGCTTGCCATCGATAGCCACCGGAAACATCTTCCAGTAGTAGTTGAGGTCGATCATCTGCCCGACATTGCGACCGTTGCCGTTGGTGCCCTGGGTGATGGCGCGGTTGCGCTCCGAACGTTGGTCGCCGTTCATGCGGATCGGCAGGGTGCCGTCGGCATCGCGCAGGTCGAGCTGGGTCACCCGCAGGTCCAGCGCGCTGCGCGGGGTGGGGCGGGTCTCCACGGCAAAGCCGTAGTAGCTCAGGTTGCGCAGGTCGAGGGCGACGAACGAGCTGGTCAGGCGGGTGCTGTACGAGCCGGTGCGGGTGATGCGGTCGGACTGGATGGCGTTCAGGCGGAAGCCGTCGTTCTCGTCGCCGGGCTTGTCAGTCAGGCCGCCGCGCAGCGCCACGCGCGGGGTCCACGCCAGGTAGTCGAAGCGCTTGCCGACTTCGCCCAGCACCGCCCAGCCCTTGCTGCTGTGGCCGGTGGTGGTGACGCCGTTGCCGTCGGTGTTGTCCATCTTGCCGTCCAGCGCCGCCAGTTCCAGGTGGTAGTCGCTGAGCACCGGGTAGGCGAGGTTGTCGCCTTTGAAGAACAGCCCGTAGCGCATGCCCTTGAAGTCGTAGCGGTCGTCGGCGTCGTGGCCGCTGTGGTCGTTTTCGTGCATCAGGCGCACACCGACCTGGTTGTTCTGGCTCCAGCGGTAGGCGTACTGGCCCATCAGGTAGGTGGTGCGCTCTTCGCTGTCGGCCAGGCGGTTGACGTCGGTGTTGTAGTTGTGGAACTTCTGGCCGACGGCGAAGAACGCCTCGCTGAAGGTGTCCTGGTAATTGAAACGCAGCGATTCGAGGCTGTCGTCCCACCAGATGCCGTAGTCGTCATAGAAGCGCTGGCGGCCAAACGAGGCAGAGAAGCGTGGGTCGTCACCGATCAGGTTGCGCTTGACGTACAGCTCGCGCAGTTCGGCGTACCAGCCTTCGGGCTGCTCGCGTTCGTTGGCGTTGGACGCTTCGTTGGTCAGGTTGCTTGACTGGCTGGAGTCGTAGTTCAACCACAGGCGGCCATAGACCATCCATTTGGCCCAGCGCTTTTCCGGCGAGTACCAGGCGAACGATGGCTCGTAACGCAGGCTGTAGAACATCTCGCGGTCGCTGCCGACCTGGGAGTCTTCGGGGCCGTAGCCGGTCTGCACGGTGAGCTTGTTGAACACTTCCGAGGTGATGACCGGCTCGCTGCCATCCAGCGCGGCGACACGCACCGGTTCGTTGCTGTCGGCTTCGGGGCCGGTGATTTCTTCTGCGGCGAAGGCCGCTGGCAGCGGTGCCAGGGCCAGCAGGGCGCCGAACAGGGGGTGATGCGCTTTCACAGGGTGGCCTCCTTGAACAGCCCGTTGCGAGCGGCCAGGGCACGCTCGATGTCATCCTTTGGCAGGGTCTTTTCCAGGCGCTTGATCAGGCTGCGCGCGCTGCGTTCACCCAGGTCGAGGGCGACGCGGGCGTAGGTGTAGGCCTTGACCGGGTCGTGGCACAGGGCACGGCCGTAGGCGTGCAGGGTGGCCATGCGGTACCAGGCGGCGGTGTTGCCCTTGTCGGCTTCGGCCTTGAACAGCGCCAGGGCCTTCTCCTGGTCGGGCTGGTCCTCGACGCCCTTGCTGTAGTACTCGCCCAGCAGCAGGCCGGCACCGGGGTAGCCGCTGGCACGCAGCTCCTCGATCAGTGCGCGGGCCTTGTCCGGGTCCAGGGTCAGCCAGTTGTTGACCATGTAGAACTGCGCCTGCAGGGCCTTGGCCCGGGTCGGCTCGCGTTCGCGCACCTGGTCGATCAGCGCCTGGGTTTCCTCGGCGTTGTGCTCGGTGGGGTTGGAGATCATATAGTTGGCCTTGGACACCATGGCCGGCACGAAGCCGCGAGCCACAGCCACATCGCGCCAGCGCTGGACCCGGGCGGTGGCCAGGTTCAGCGCATCGCTCCGGGCTTTTTCGCGGGCCAGCTGTTCCGGGGTGGGTGGCAGCTTCTCGGCGCCGGGCGTGCTGGCCTGGTTCTCGTAGCGGTCGGCTTCCTGTTCGGCGCGCTGCACGCTGGTGATGCTGTCGAGCAGCGCGGCGACGCGGTGAATGATCTCCACCGGCAGCTGCTCGCGCTCAGGTTCGAGCTGGTCGGCGAAGGGCGGGAACAGGCGGTCCTGCTGCTCGCCGAGGAAGGCGTAGTAGCGGTCCAGGGCGCGCACGTCCACGCGCACCGCCTGGCGGTACCAGCGCTCGGCGCTGGCGCGGTCGCCCTGGCGCTCGGCGAGCACGGCGTGATACAGCTCCGGGCGGCAGTTGAGCAGGCAGGCCTGCTCGTACAGCGCCAGCAGTTGGGCCGCCTGGGCGCTGTCGACCAGCTCCGGGTAGGTCAGGAACACTTCCAGCGTGGTGCTGGTGTTGCGCGGGTCGAGGTTGGCCGGGTAGCGCGTCAGTGCCTGCGCCATCCACGGGCGCTGCGCCTCGCGCAGGCTCGGGGTGCGGTCGATCAGGCGGGCTAGCGAAGCCAGTGCCGGGACCATGCCATGGCCGTCGGCAAACGCCTTCTGGTACAGCGCCACCACTTCCGCGCGGCTGGCGTCTTCGCGGCCGGCCAGCACATCGCCAAGCAGCAGGGTACTGGCCAGGTCGCCACGGGCAGCCAGTTCGCGCAGGTCGGTGGTGACCTCGGCCGACGGGTCCTTGTACAGCGCGTAGCGGATCTGTTCCAGGCTCTGCCCGGCACTGGCTGTGGTGGCACAGGCCAGGGCCAGGCCGGCCAGCAGCAGGCGGGGAGGCATATTGGCGGTCATGGCGTCATCGTCCTCGGCCGTTTAGTGCGCTGCGCCGAACGGCAGGCCCATGAACAGGTCGACCGCCACCGCTTTCTGGTAGGCCGCGGCCGGCAGCGGGCTGTCGGGCTGGATGGTCAGCGCCAGGTTGCGGTTGACCTCGTCGACGCGTGCGTCGACCACTTTGCCGCTGTAGTGCTGGTCGAGGCCGAACACCTGCATGTCCACCGACTTCACCCGGTCGACATCGGCGAGCTTGTCGAACGGCACGTTGGCGCGCACGAACAGGCCCTGGTCCTTGGGCAGCAGGTGCATCAGCGGTGCTTCCTTGTAGCCGTAACCGTCAAGGCGCTGGCTCGGGTAGTAGACCGTGCAGTCGCACGGGCTGTTGATCACCGTTTCGATGGTGGCGCGGCCGAGCAGGGTCTGCAGGTCGCCAGGCGACAGGTCGGCAACCGCCTTCATGTCGGCCGGGCTGGTGAAGCTGGTGGCCAGCTGCGTGGAGATGCTGGCCAGCGGCTGGCCGGCCTTCACGTCGGTGGTGCCGGCGGGCAGCAGGTACTTCACATAGCCGTTGTCGGGCATGCTGATCACCTGGGCGTTGGTCGCCACCTGGGCCTGCAGCGCCGGGATGCGGAAGAACAGCAGGTAACCCTTGTAGCCGACGAAGGCCAGCGCGGCGATGCCGGCGGCGGTGTACAGCAAGGTGCCGGTCAAGGCCTTGAGGCGAGCGCCCGGGGTGCGTGCGCTGGCGTACTTGTGCTTGCGTTCCTTGATGTAGTTCTCACGCTGCATGACATTGAACAGGCCATTGATGTCAGCGATTTCGCCGGACATGTAGGCGCTGATCAGGTAGCGCAGGATGTCGCGCTTTTGCGCATCGAGCTCCACGAACTGTGCGCCGACTTCGCTGCCACGCTGGGAGACGATGCGGATCTTGCTGTCGATGTTCAGGTCCACCTGGTTCAGGCGCAGGCGGATCGAGGCGTCGTACAGCGTGCCGACTTTCAGCGGCGCGTCATGGGTCAGGCCCAGGCCACCCAAGGAGATGTCCTGCAGGGCCACTTCGAACGGGGCATGGCCGGCACTGGCCAGGCGCACCCGTGCGTTCATGCGGGTGCGCACGTACTGGCGCTCGTCGACCGCTTCGTGGACGATGTTGGCCGCTGTCTTGCCCGGGGCCGCGGGAATGTTCGTGGTACTCATGTGCAGGCGCCTTTCCTTAACGTTGCGAGAGTTGTAAAAGAACGGTGATGACCCCGAAGAAGATGGCGATCGACGAGCACAGCATCGCCTTCGAGGACCAGCGGTTGAGGCGAGCGTCGAAGTCGACGCTGCCAGTGGCCAGGGTGGTCTTCTGCCGCGTCCAGCTTTGCTGGTCCATGTGGAACATCGCGTAGACCTTCATCAGCGAACCGACGATCTGGTTGTAATAAAGAACGAAGGGGTACATCGGGCTGACCGGGTGGCCGGCGAAGACGAACAGCACCGTCACCAGGCTGCGCGAGATCAGTACCCAGAACAGGTACACCAGCAGGTACTGGATGCCGAACACCAGGCCGGCCACCACCGAGGCGGTCAGCCCCATCAGGCAGGTCCACATCGACACACGCTGGTCGAGCAGCACGTACAGGGTGAACAACCCCAGGCGGGCGCGACCGAGCAGGGCAGTGGCGCGGAAGTTCTGCCGCAGCGAATTGCCATACCAGCGGAACATCAGCTGGCGGGTGGCGATCCAGAAGCTGTCGCTGGGTGGGTGCTCGACGGTCAGGGTGTGGCTGTCGGGCACGTAGTAGGTGTTCCAGCCGGCGCGCATTAGGCTCAGCCAGCTCGACTTGTCGTCACCGGTGAGGAACTGGAAGCGGCCCAGGCGCCAGTGTTCGAGGAAGTCGGCTTCGACGTCGCGGATGAACTCGGGGTCGGTCATCACTTCGGCGCGGAAGAACGACAGCCGCCCGGTCAGGGTCAGTACCCGGTGCGACAGGGCCATCGAGCACATGTTGATGTGGCGCTGGACGAAACGCATCGAGTGCCACTGGCGCATCCAGCGACTGCCCTCGACTTCGCAGAACTCGTTGGTAGTCAGGCCGCCCACGTCCGGCAGCACGGCAAACAGCTTGACCGCACGTTCGACACAACCGGGCAGCATCATGGTGTCGCCGTCCACCACGCCAACCACTGCGTCATTCAGCGGCATCTGCCGCGACAGCGCACGGAAGGCATGGGCCAGGCCGTCACGCTTGCCGGTGCCACGGGCGCGAACGATCACCAGCTTGATGTCGTCACGGTCCTTGACCTCGTTGCGCATGATCTCCTTGATGAAGGTCTCGTCGCCTTTCTCGACGATCGAGGCGATCACCGTGCACGGCACGTTCAGCCGTTGCACTTCCTGGAATACCGACTGGTAGACCTTGAAGGTGGTCGTGGTGGGGATGCGGAAGCTGGTCACCACCATGAACATGTGCGAGGGCAATGCGGCATCGCCCAGGCGCTCGACTTGCCGGCGCAGGCGCGGGAACTTCCAGTGCAGGAAATACATGCCGCGCAGGTAGTGGACGATGGCGTTGCCGTAGCGCCACATGCCCAGCGTGCCGATGATGAAGATGAACAGGTGATGGTTCGGGTCCAGGTACTGCGGCGCGACCATCTCCGAGGCCAGCGCGATCAGCCCGGCGAGGCACGCCCAGCCGAAGAAGCTGGCGCCTGCGCGCAGGTAGCCGGGTGCCACGAAGGGTGGTTGCTGTCGATCCATGTCGCCTTGACTCCTGTTTTTGCGGTGCCCGCGCGCCATCCCGCCCAGGCGTGAGCCTGTGGCAGGTGAAGCGCGGTAGGTGCCGGGTCGGTTACCAGCAGATGCCTTGGGTGCGGCTGTCGCTCAGGCCGGGCATGAAGCCGACCAGGTCGATCACCTGCTTGCCGTGGCCGGCTTGCAGGGCGCCGGTGAAGCGCGGGTCGTTGTTGCCAAGGACGATCACTTCGGCGTCATCGATCACCTGCTGCAGGTCGCTGTGCAGCAGCGACGACACATGCGGGATCTTCGCTTCGATGTACTCCTTGTTAGCCCCGTGCACGCGGGCGTATTCGACGTTCTCGTCGAAGATGTGCAGCTGGTACCCCTTGCCGATCAAGCGTTCGGCCAGTTCCACCAGGGGGCTTTCGCGCAGGTCGTCGGTGCCGGCCTTGAAGGCAAGGCCGAGCAGGGCGATCTTGCGTTTGTCCTGGCGCACGATGAGGTCGAAGGCGTTCTGCACCTGCGAGGCGTTGCTGGCCATCAGCGAGTCGAGCAGCGGCGCCTTCACATCCAGGCTGGCGGCGCGGTAGGTAAGGGCGCGCACGTCCTTGGGCAGGCACGAGCCGCCGAAGGCAAAGCCCGGGCGCAGGTAGTAGCGCGACAGGTTGAGCTTGTGGTCCTGGCACACCACATCCATCACCTCGCGGCCATCGACGCCGGCAGCCTTGGCGATGTTGCCGATCTCGTTGGCGAAGGTGACCTTGGCCGCGTGCCACACGTTGCAGGTGTACTTGATCATCTCGGCAACTTCGATCGGCTTGCGGATGATCGGCGCGTCGAGTTCGCTGTACAGCGACGCGAGCAGGTCGCCCGACTGGCTGTCCAGTTCACCGATCACGGTCATGGCCGGGAAGTCGTAGTCCTGGATCGCGGTGCTTTCGCGCAGGAATTCCGGGTTGACCGCTACGCCGAAGTCGACGCCGGCCTGTTTGCCCGAGTACTGCTCGAGGATAGGCACCACCACGTTCTTCACCGTGCCTGGCAGCACGGTACTGCGCACCACCACTGTGTGTCGGCTGCCCTTGTCGCGCAGGGCGGTGCCGATTTCCCGGCAGACCGCTTCCATGTACACCAGGTCCAGGTCGCCGTTCTTCTTGCTCGGAGTACCGACGCACAGCAGCGACAGGTCAGTGGCGAGGATCGCCGCCTGCACATCGGTGGTGCCGCGCAGGCGGCCCTTGCTGACGCCGTCCTGTAGCAGCTGCTCCAGGCCTGGCTCGACGATGGGTGACTTGCCCTGGTTGATCAGTTCGATTTTCGCCGGGGAAATATCCACCCCCAGCACATTGTGGCCGCGGGCCGACAGGCACCCTGCGCAGACAGCGCCAACATAGCCAAGTCCAAAGATGCTGATGTTCATAGATCCCTCTCCCTGGGGCACGGCAAAGCCGGCCGAGATACATCGTTCATGAAGTTGTCGAAATGGCAGACGCGCAGAAGTAAGCCGCGCTCAGAAGTGGCGTTGCAGGCTGTTTCTTAGTTGTCTTTTTACAGCCTAAAGGCGTTTATATTTTTATTGCAAGCCTTGATATCTGCTTGTTTGAAAATAACTTACAAGTTCCATGTGAAAGTTTAAAAACCGTTATAAATCAATAGGTTAAAGTTGTTGTTAGTTGGGCGTCAAAAAAATGATAACGCTGCCGATGGCAGTAAAGTGACGCCAAATGCGTGGCGCCTTTGCGGTTTCTTCCTCGCGATGCATGGTCTGGCGTGCACCGCCGGACGTATCAAATCCCTCTAAATCAGGGCCTCGCAGGGCTGAGTGGTGGCGCAATACTGGCTTGCGACCCTGGCCGGCGATGGGCATAGTGACTGCACAGTCTGCAACTGCTTACAGGATTGTGAGCGGCACCCATGACGGCAAAGGAACCAGGAGAAACGTCATATGAAAGGACTCGGTCCACGTCTGCGGGAAGAGCGTGAGCGGCTGGGCATGACCCAGCGGGTATTCGGTGATATCGGTGGCGTCGAGCCCAACGCTCAGGGCAAGTACGAAAGTGGTGAGCGTACGCCGCGGGCGGACTACCTGGCGGCGTTGGCGATCCGAGGCGTGGATGCGCTGTATGTGCTCAGCGGTGAGCGCACGCCAGCACCGCTGGAAAGCCTGACGGCCGATGAATGCGGTCTGCTGGGCGCGTTTCGGCGTTTGCCGGCGGCCGACAAGGCGGCTTTGTGGCACTTGTTGGGGCGTCTGGTGGGTGAGGGCAGCAGCAGTGAACTGGCACGGCAACCGCGTCATGAGCGTCAGACGTTTCTGTAGGAAGTTTTACGCTAGGTCCGCTATGAAAAATTTTGTTAAGGTGGCGGGATCCAATCGCCCTGTTGACGAGGTGTCTGCTTGATTAGGGTCCTAGTGGTCGACGATCACGATCTGGTTCGAACCGGTATTACCCGCATGCTGGCTGATATCGACGGCCTGCAGGTGGTAGGTGAGGCGGATTCGGGCGAGTCGGCGCTGAAGCTCGCCCGGGAACTGAAGCCTGACGTCGTGCTGATGGACGTCAAGATGCCTGGGATCGGCGGCCTGGAAGCCACCCGCAAGCTGTTGCGCAGTCACCCTGACATCAAGGTGGTGGCGGTTACCGTGTGTGAAGAAGACCCGTTCCCCACCCGCCTGATGCAGGCTGGCGCCGCCGGTTACCTGACCAAGGGCGCAGGGCTGGACGAAATGGTCCAGGCGATTCGCCTGGCATTTGCCGGCCAGCGCTATATCAGCCCGCAAATCGCCCAGCAGCTGGCGCTCAAGTCGTTCCAGCCGCAAGCGTCGCCGTTCGATGCGCTGTCGGAACGGGAAATCCAGATCGCCCTGATGATCGTCGGCTGCCAGAAAGTGCAGATCATCTCCGACAAGTTGTGCCTGTCGCCCAAGACCGTCAATACTTACCGTTATCGGATCTTCGAAAAACTCTCGGTCACCAGCGACGTCGAACTGACCTTGCTGGCCGTTCGCCACGGTATGGTTGACGCAAGCCTGTAAACCTTCATGTCACAAGTCTTTGATGCCAGCGCATTCCTGGCGACCTGCAGTGGTCGCCCGGGCGTTTACAGAATGTTCGACGCCGAGGCGCGGCTGCTCTATGTGGGCAAGGCCAAGAACCTCAAGAAGCGCCTGGCCAGCTATTTCCGCAAGACCGGCCTGGCGCCGAAAACCGCCGCGCTGGTGGGGCGCATCGCCCAGGTCGAAACCACCATCACCGCCAACGAGACCGAGGCGCTGCTGCTCGAGCAGAACCTGATCAAGCAGTGGCGCCCGCCGTACAACATTCTGTTGCGCGACGATAAGTCCTATCCGTACGTGTTCCTGTCGGACGGCGAATTCCCGCGTCTGGGCATTCACCGTGGGGCGAAGAAAGCCAAGGGGCGCTATTTCGGCCCATACCCCAGTGCGGGTGCCATTCGCGAGAGCCTCAGCCTGCTGCAGAAAGCCTTTTCCGTGCGCCAGTGCGAAGACAGCTACTTCGCCAACCGCACCCGCCCGTGCCTGCAATACCAGATCAAGCGCTGCAAAGGGCCGTGCACCAACCTGGTCACCCCCGAGGAATATGCCGAGGACGTGCGTCACTCGGTGATGTTCCTTGAGGGTCGCAGCCAGCAGTTGGGCAACGAGCTCAACGAGGAAATGGAAAAGGCGGCCATGGCCCTCAACTTCGAGAAGGCCGCTGAACTGCGCGACCAGATTGCCTTGTTGCGCCGGGTCCAGGACCAGCAGTACATCGAAGGCGGCTCAGGCGATGTCGATGTGGTGGCCGCCTTCGTCAACCCGGGCGGTGCCTGTGTGCACCTGATCAGCGTGCGCGGCGGCCGGGTGCTGGGCAGCAAGAACTTCTTCCCGCAGGTGGGCATCGAGGAGGAGGTGGCCGAAGTCATGGCCGCGTTCCTGTCGCAGTACTACCTGGGCAATGCCGAGCGCGAGCTGCCTGGCGAGCTGATCGTCAACGTGGTGCACGAAGACTTCGAGGCCATCACCGAAGCCGTACAGAGCCTGCGCGGTCGCGAGCTGACCATCAGCCACCGCGTGCGCGGCACCCGTGCGCGCTGGCAGCAACTGGCGGTGACCAACGCCGAGCAGGCGCTCAATGCCCGCCTGGCCAACCGCCAGCACATGGCCGCGCGCTTCGAGGCCCTGGCCGAAGTGCTCGGTCTGGATGAAGTACCGCAGCGCCTGGAATGCTATGACATCAGCCACTCCAGCGGCGAAGCCACGGTGGCCAGCTGCGTGGTGTTCGGCCCGGAGGGCCCGATCAAGTCGGATTACCGCCGCTTCAACATCGAAGGCGTTACCGGTGGCGACGACTATGCCGCCATGCACCAGGCCCTGACCCGCCGCTATGGGCGGATCAAGGATGGCGAGGGCAAATTGCCCGACGTGCTGCTGGTGGACGGCGGCAAGGGCCAGCTGAACATGGCCCGCGAAGTGATGCAGGAACTGGCCTTCACCGACCTGACCCTGCTCGGCGTGGCCAAGGGCGTGACCCGCAAGGCCGGTTTCGAGACCTTGTACCTCAATGACGTGGCCCACGAGTTCACCCTCAAGGGCGACAACCCGGCGCTGCACCTGATCCAGCAGATCCGCGACGAAGCCCACCGTTTTGCCATCACCGGCCACCGTGCCCGGCGCGGCAAGGCCCGCCGTACCTCGAGCCTAGAAGACGTCGCCGGGGTAGGGCCCAAGCGCCGTCGCGACTTGCTGAAACACTTCGGCGGGCTGCAGGAGCTCAACCGCGCCAGTATCGATGAGATCGCCAAAGCCCCCGGCATCAGTAAAAAGCTTGCCGAGTCGATTTATGCCAGCCTGCATAGCGAGTAGAATGCCGGGCTCAACCCGCAGCCAGTCGTACCGATGAATATTCCAAACCTGCTCACCGTTCTACGCGTCCTGCTCATCCCGATCTTCATCCTGCTGTTCTATGTGCCCTATCACTGGAGCTACATGGCTGCCAGCACGGTGTTCGCCATCGCCGCCGCCACCGACTGGCTGGACGGCTACCTGGCGCGTCGCCTGCAGCAGAGCACCCCGTTCGGCGCCTTCCTCGACCCGGTGGCCGACAAGCTGATGGTGGCCGTGGCCCTGGTACTGCTGGTGCAGGTGCACGCCAACTTCTGGCTGACCCTGCCGGCGGCGGTGATCATCGGCCGTGAAATCGTCGTTTCGGCGCTGCGCGAGTGGATGGCCGAATTGGGGGCACGTGCGCATGTGGCGGTGTCCAACCTCGGCAAGTGGAAGACTGCGGCGCAGATGCTGGCGCTGGTGATCCTGCTGGCCAACCCGCCGGTGGTGAGCTTCTGGGTGGTATTGGGCTATGGCCTGCTGCTGGTGGCGGCGGCCCTGACCCTGTGGTCGATGGTGCACTACCTGGTAGCCGCCTGGCCGCACCTGCGTGAAGGCTCAGAGCAAAAATAAAACTTTTTTGAATCAAGGGGTTGACGCCGTTTCAGATATCGCTAGAATGGCACCCATCACGACGCGGGAATAGCTCAGTTGGTAGAGCACGACCTTGCCAAGGTCGGGGTCGCGAGTTCGAGTCTCGTTTCCCGCTCCAAATTGGCCTTAACGAAGTATTTCGGTAAGGCAAGAAAGAAGGCCCTTCGGGGCCTTTTTTCGTTTCTGTCATATGCCTCTTTCACTCCGCGGGCACGCCTGTCTGCTTGACCGACACCATGCTAAGATTTGGTCAGGAATGGAGACTTGAGATGACCCGATCTTCTGATATCAGCGTCGCCACTGAGGTACGAAAGCTTGCCAAAATGCATAACGTTACCGCAGAGCGTGACGGGGTGAGTGGTATGGCTGTGACTATCAGTCGTCTGGCTGGCGATATCATCAACCTGGACGTTATCGAACAGTTGCTGGTGAACCTTAAAAGAAAAGGCGTGCTCAGCAAGGTTGAGATCATGGCACTGCAGGGGCGCTATCTCGCCGAAAAACGGCGTACCCGGAAACCGGTCCGCGCATGAGCTTCGATCCGTTCGGAGATTTCGAGGTGGCAGGTTATCTGCAGAATGCCCTGCAATTGAAAGACCCTGTCGAAGTCAAAGAATCGGAGCATTTGTCATTCGAAGCGAGTATCGAAGACGCGCTTGCGTTTCTCGAGAATGAGCCGTTGATCGACTATGGCGCTGTTCTCAAGGTCCATGAAATTCTCTTTTCAGACTTTTACCACTGGGCGGGCAAGGACCGGAATGAACTAGTGCCGCATCTGGCCGTCTTCAAGGGCGTGCATGGTGATCCCGGCACTACGATATTTGAGCATCCTGCACAGATCAGGCTGGCTGTGGATTATGCGCTCCAATTGGCCTGCAATCGTGAACGCTTTCGGGACCGCCCTGGCGAGGTCATGGGGCAACTGGCATTTGCTCACCCGTTCCTGGACGGTAATGGGCGCACCATCTTGCTGGTGTTCATGGAGCTCTCGTTCCGAGCAGGTTTCGCCGTCGATTGGTCAAAGACGCAGAAGGATCTGTATCTGCGCGCCCTCAGTGACGAAATTCGCGAGCCCTCGACCGGGCATCTTGACCGCTATCTGCAGCCGTTTGTGATCGACATTTGCAGCCGGGAAGAGTGGCCTGGGGTCATCAGTGGTATCAAAGGGCTGGATGGATTGGATAAAGAGGGGATTACATACGAAAGCCTCGATGATCCAGAAGTTCAGCAGATCTACAAGACCTATCGTACAGCTGCACAGGCCTCTGCGACCGAGGAGCCGAAAGCTGAATTTGAGCCTTGAGTTCGAGTGTCGTTTCCCGCTGCTGATTGGCCTTCTCGAAGTATATCGGTAAGGCAAAGATGAAGGCCCTCGGGGACTTTTACGTTTCTGGTTACTACAAAAATTCAGATTTTTTCCCTTCCTTGTAGTCCATTTCCCAAAGATACTGTTGCCCTCTGTTTTCCATTGCGGCTGAGCTCGCAGCGCTCTAGTCTCGGCCTGTCGTTGCATTCAACGACACGGCTTTGACAGGCCGCTTTCGACAGTGAAGTACGGCTTACCTCTATGGTGGCTGTGCGTGGGGCACCTTCGTGTGCGCCGGGTTAGGTATCTCTGTCGACCGGTCTGTCAACCCATGCACAGCTGCCACCCAATTGTTTGACAGCGATAGGTGTCGGCCTCATCGACAGAGGTACGCACATGCTCAAGATTGTCCCCGATCCACCCCACGATATTCATTCCCTCGAAGACACCCTGATCCAGGCCACCGACTATGCGCTGTGCGCGACGACAGTGGTGCATCAGGCGTTGCTGCTGCAGCCCAAATCACCGGCGTCGATCCTGATGATGACCTCGATGCATGAGTTGGAGGCGCTGCGGGCTTTGCTCGAATCCGCGTTGATCCAGGTGCAGATGCCCACTGGGCCTCGGACCTTGCACTAAGGCTCAGGTGATGTGCTGGCTGGTCTGGCCTCTTCGCGGGGCAAGCCCGCTCCCACGAGTACAGCGACGACCTTAGGCTGTGCGCTGACCTGTGGGAGCGGGCTTGTCCCGCGAAAGGGCCCGGCCAGGCAATGTAATTTCAGGGAGATTGAACAATGACCACAGACAACACCCAATGCACCGTCGGCAAGACCACCTTCTTCCAAGGTGAAAACCAGACCCACCCGCTGTTCCGCATCGAACCCGGCATTCCCTGCCAGGATGCCCGCGAACAGGCCTCGGAACTCATGGGCTATGTGCGGGAGCTGACCATCCTCGGCCTGATGGACGAAAAACCGATGATGATCTGGGCCTCGCATTACCTGAGCGCGATGGCCAAGGCGCTGATGGATGATGCCGAGTTGGGCATGAGGCATTGATGGGCCGGGGTTGAGGGTGCGTCAGGGCCGCAGGTGCATGCCACCACACCCTCAGCGCCCATGAGACCGAGCGCAGCGCGGGCGGCGCTCGATTTATGCCTCACCACTGAATCAAGGCAGACATGCTGATTCACACCCACAGCACCAGCAGCGCAGCCACCAGGGCTGGAGGCATCACCAGCAGACCCAGACGCAAGAATTGCCAGGCACTGACATGCTCGCCTTCGCGACGGATTGCCACCAGCCACAGCAGGGTCGCCAGTGATCCCGTTATCGACAGGTTCGGCCCCAGGTCTACGCCGATCAGCAGCGCAGCGGTCGCCTGTTGCGGCAATTGCACCAGCGAACCCATGGACCCGGCTATCAGCCCGGTCGGCAAGTTGTTCATCAGGTTACTGGCAATGGCGACACCCACTCCCGCAACCCAGCTGGCGGCGCCGGGCGAATCCTCGGCCAGCGTTGCCAGCGCTTGGGCAAGGCGCACGATCACGCCGGTTTGAGCGACCGCTTCGACCAGTACGAACAAACCCGCCACCAGTGGCAGGACGCCCCAGGCTACATGGCGCAACACCGGCATCGGGCTGCGCCGCTGGCGCAGGTGAACCAATGCCGTGGTCGCCACACCGGCGCAGAAGGTCGGCAGGCCCAGCGCCCGGTCCAGTGCCGACGCGCCCAGCAACAAGGCTGCGGTAAAGCCGATGCCCACTGCACTCAGCCGTGCGCCTGCGGTCAGTGGCTGGGTATCCACGGTCAAGGCCAGCGGCTGGCGGATCTGCCGGCGCTGGGCCAGGCGCAGCGTCAGGTAGGTGAGGGCAATCGCCGCCAGCGACGGCAGGCTGAACTGCCTCAGCCAGTCCAGCAGCGGTGGCATCTGGCTGCCGAACACCACCAGGTTGGCCGGGTTGGAGATCGGCAACACGAAACTGGCGGCGTTGGCGATGAAGGCACAGATGAACAGGTACGGCAACGGTTCCGCTCTGGCGGCCTTGCACGCGGCATACACCGCCGGGGTCAACACCACTGCCGTGGCGTCGTTGGACAGGAACACGGTAACCAGCGTGCCCACCAAAAACACCAGGTCGAACAGCCGTTGCCCGGAGCCCCGCGCATGGTGCACCGCATAACGGGCCAGCCAGTCGAACAGGCCTTCCTGGCGAGCCAGCTCGGCCAGCACCATCATGCCGATCAGAAACAGGTAGACGTCACTGCCTTTGGCAGCGGCGGCCAGCGCGTTGCCAGGAGTGATCAGCCCCAGACCGGCCAACAGCAACGCGCCGCCCATGGCCCAGACGTATTCGGGTATGCGCCAGGGGCGCAGGATGACGCCGCAGGTGGTCAAGGCGGCCACCGTCCAGATGATCGATGCGTTGTCGCTCAAGGGCATGCTGGGTCAGTTTCCGGAAGGTGCAGAGGAGGGCGAGGGTGAGGCGCCTGGATGGGTCTCGGGCAGCGCCACCAGCACCAGCGTGAAAGCGGCACCGGCAATCACGGCCAAGGTCAGGAATGCCGCGTTGTAACCGGCTGCCTGCACCACCAGCCCGGCAATGCCAGGGCTGAGTGCGGCGCCCAGGCCGAAGACTGCCGTCAATGCACCGAGGCTGACATTGAAGCGGCCGGTGCCTTCGGTCAGGTCCTTGACCACAATCGGGAACAGCGCGCCGAAAATGCCTGCGCCGATGCCGTCGAGCAGCTGCACCGCGACCAGCCAGAACGGGTTGTCGCTGAGCACATAAAGTGCCCCCCGCAGCGGCAGGATGAGAAAACCCGCCAGCAGGAAGGGTTTGCGTCCCCAGTCTTCGGCCTTGGCCCCCACCAGCAGTGCCATCGGTACCATCACCAGTTGCGCGGCAACGATACAGGCTGAGGTGAGGGGGGTGGCCAGCTGCAGGTTCACCTGCGAAAGCTTCTGGCTCACCAGCGGCAACATCGCCGCATTGGCCAGGTGGAACAGCGCGCAGCACACTGCGAACACCAGCAGGGTACGGTTGTGCAGCAGCAATTTGAACCCGGCGGGGTGCTCGTCGGTGGCGGGGCCCTGTGCCAGCCCGCGTGCCAGCTGGTGGTCGATCGCCGCTGCCGGTACCAGGCTTGCGGCCACGATGCTTGCCCCAGTCATCACCGCCATCAGGTAGAACACCACCACGGGGCCGAACAGGTAGGCCAGGCCGCCGGCCAGCATTGCCGAGCAGGCATTGCCGGCATGGTTGTAGGTCTCGTTGCGGCCCACGCGGGCAGTGAAGGCCTTGGGGCCGGTGATGCCCAGCGAGATGGCGGCGATCGCAGGGGCAAACACCGAGCCAGCCAGGGCACCGACAGTCTGGGTCAAGGCCACACCGGTGAACGATGAAATCCACGGCAGCAGCAGGCAGCTGCCAGTGACCAGCACGGCGGCGATCACTACCACCGCGCGCTTGGCCGTGGTCCGGTCGATCAATGCCCCGGCCGGCGTTTGCGCCAGCAGCGCCGCGATGCCTGCCAGGCTCATGACAAGGCCGATGCTTGCCGGCTGCCATTGGTGTACGGCGAGCAGGTAGATGGCCAAGTAGGGCCCAAGGCCATCGCGGACGTCGGCAAGAAAGAAGTTCAGCCAGTCCAGGGCGCGGTGTTGCGAAGCGAGTGGCCTTGAAGGTTCCAAGCGTGCAGTCTCGAAAAGCCATGGGGGGCGCGGTGGGCGGTTGCCCTGCGTCGTTTTCAGCCGATATGCAGGCGGTTGCGCCCCGCTGCCTTGGCGACGTACAACGCTTGGTCGGCGCGTGCCAGCAGCGCCTCGCTGTTGTCCAGGTCGCAGCCACGGGCACTGGCGACGCCGATGCTCACGGTCACCTGTTGAAAAGGACTGTCAGCGTGGGCAAGAGGTTCCAGGGCCAGGCAGTCGAGCATCGCCTGGGCGACCCTGGCCGCGCCTGCGCAGTCGGTATCCGGCAGGATCGCCGCCAGCTCCTCGCCGCCGTAGCGCGCCAGCAAGTCGGGTGGCCGGCGCGTGCAGGCCGCCAGGCGCTGGGCCACTTGCTGCAGGCAGGCGTCACCGGCCAGGTGGCCGTGGCTGTCGTTGTAACGCTTGAAGTGATCGATGTCGATCATCAGCAGCGCCAGGGGCCTGCCACTACGCCTGGCCCTGCCGACCTCCTGGGCAAGGGTTTCGTTGAAGCGGCGCCGGTTGGCTAGCCCGGTCAGCGCATCGTGCATGGCCAGGCGCTCCAGTTGCTGGTTGCTGTCGAGCAGTTGCTGCTGGGTCACCCGCAGTTCACCTTCTGCCAGGCTGCGACGACGCATGGCGCCGATCAACAGCCAGCCGATACTGCCGGTCAGCAGCAGCAGGCCGCTCACCACCAGCGCCGACAGTTGCGCTTCCAGCTGCCAGGCCGCCAGTGCCTCACGCTTGCCCAGGGCGACAGTGGTCACCAGAGGAAGCTGGTCGCTCTTGCGAAACGCATACAGGCGTTCGACGCCATCCAGGCTTGACGTGAACGAAGCGGTACCCACCGACTTGTCGATCAGGTACTTGGCATAAATGGGCGAGCTGGAAAAATTGCGCCCCATGTCCTGCTCGCGAAACGGGTAACGCACCAGCAGCGAGCCATCGGTGTAGGACAGCCCGATGGCCCCGTCGTGGCCGAGGTCGATCTGGCCGAACAGGCGCAGGAAGTTCTCCACGCCCAAGGTCACGGCCACCACGCCTGCGAATTGCCCGGTGGCGTCGTCGAAGCGGCGGCTGATGGTGATGACCCATTCTTGATTGGCGCGGCTGCGTATGGGCAGCCCTATGAAGGGCTCGCGGGAAGGGTCGTCACGGTGGTGGATGAAGTACGCCCGGTCGCTGCTATTGGCACCGGCCGGGATGGGGCGGTTGGACGACATCAGCCAGCGCCCGTCCCTGTCGTACACGGTGATCCCGCTCAACTGCGGCATCAGCGGTTGCTGCCTGCTGACAAGCTGGCTGAGGCGTTCGATCTGCCGTGGCCCGCTGCCTTCGGTTTCAAGGCGTTCGACCAGCCCGAGCAGGATCATGGAGCTTTGCCGGACAATCCCCTCGGAGTAGGTGGACAGGGCTTGGGTCAGGTTCAGGCCATGGATGTCGACTTCTGCAAGGGCGCGTTCGCGGGAAGCCATGACTTTCCAGAGCGTCAGCGAAGCGAGGGAGCAACCAATGACCGATAGCAGCAGAACGACGAGTTGAATGTCACGCTTCACGGTGGTACCTGATGGAAATCCGAATTCCGACGCTGGCGATCAATCGATGAAAGCCATGGCATATAGCCATTCCTGGCTGTTGGCAAGCATACAAGGCGCTAACTGAAAGCGCAGTAACTACCGTAACGCCGGGCCATGCCGAGCAGGGTGGCGCCATCCGTAGGCATGATCACTGGCGCCATAGCAACATGGCAGATTGAGACTATAGTAACGTCTTAAAAACAGGGACTGTGGGTGCCATGTCTACGATCGATCTGTCGTCCTCGCAAAGTCTTCGCAAACGCGTGTTGTTGGCTGGGGCGCTGAATATCGGCTCCATCGTCGCTTCCCAGGTCATACGACTGGGTGGCAACCTGATCATCACCCGCTTGCTGCTGCCGGAAATGTTCGGCCTCATGGCCATTGCCACCACGGTTTCGGTGTTGCTGCTGTTGCTGTCCGATGTGGGGCTGCGGCAGAACATCATTCAAAGCCCGCGCGGCGACGAGCCGCTGTTCCTCAATACCATCTGGTCGCTGCAGATCATTCGCGGCCTGGGGCTGTTCGTGGTGATGCAGCTGGTGGCGCTGGCGTCGTGGATTTCCCAGCATTTCGAAATGTGGCCGATGCATTCCACCTACGCTGACCCTCAGCTGCCTGGGATACTGGCTGTCACCGGCTTTTTCGCGATCATCTTCGCCTTCCAGTCGACCAAGATCGATGTGGCCATCCGCACCTTCCAGCAGAAGAAAGTGGTGCTGGTCGAGCTGGTTTCGCAAATCGCCGGCCTGGTGGTGATGCTGGTGATCGGCTACTTCTTCCGTTCCATCTGGGCGCTGGTGGCTGCAGGCCTGGTCTCCACCCTGGTCACCACGGTACTCAGCCACATGATTTTCCCGGGGCACAAAGACCGCCCACAGTGGGACCCGGCAGCCCTGCGCGAAATCATCAACTACGGCCGTTGGGTATTCCTGTCGTCCGCCATCGGCGTGCTGGCCATGCAGGGCGACCGGATCTGGTTCGGCGGTAGCATGACCGTGGCGCAGCTGGGTGTGTATTCGATTGCCATAGGCATTCTGGCGGCGTTCCAGCTCAGCCTGCAGCGGCTGGCCGGGGCGGTGGCCTTGCCGGCCTTCAGCGAGGCGGCCAGGACCGGTGACATGGATCGCCTGCGCAATTTGTATTTCCGCTTCAGGCTGATCTTCGATGTGCTGACCCTGTTCACCTGCGGCTTCCTGTTCACCGCCAGCCCGCTGATCATCCATTGGCTGTATGACGCCCGGTACCAGGACGCCGGGCAGATGATGGCTATCCTGTCGCTGTCGCTGTTCACCTTGCGCTACGGTCTGACGCAACAGATCTGGATGGCCTTGGGGCTGACCAAGTACATGGCCATGGACAATATCATCCGGGTGGTGGCGCTGTTCACCCTGATGCCGTTGCTGCTGGCCATCGGCGGGGTGACCTACGCGCTGTGGGGGGTGGCCCTGCATACCTTCTTCACGCTGTTCCTGATCTTCAAGGTCAGCCACCAGCTGGGCATGCTGAGTATCAAGCGTGAGCTGGTGGTACTGCCCGTCATGGTGTTTGGCGCCCTGTGTGGCCAGTTCATCAGCCACCTTTTCGCCTTCTGATCGGCTGTACCAAGGACCTGAACGATGAATGTGATCGACTTTTTTGATCGGACCCGAATCATCAATATCCCGTCCAGAACGGACCGCCGCGAAGAAACCGAAGCCGAGTTTGCCCGCAACGGCTTCCACATCGATGACCAAAAGATCGGCTTTTTCCCGGCAGTAACGCCTACCGACCAAGAGGGCTTCCCCAGCATCGGCGCCCGGGGCTGCTTCATGAGCCACATGCAGATACTGGAAGAAGCCGTGCGCCTGAATGTCGACAACATCCTCATCATGGAAGACGACATCCAGTTTTCCCGGCGCATTGGCCCGATAGGCAATAAAGCCATCGAGTCTCTGCAAGGCATGGACTGGGATATTGTCTACCTGGGGCATTGTTTCGAAGGCAATTCGGATACCCCCGGCTGGGTGCTGGTCGATCGCCCCATACACCTGTCGCACTTCTACGCGGTCAATGGCAAGAGCGTGGGCAAGCTGCGCGACTTTCTGGCGCAGATTCTGCAACGCCCGCCCGGGCACCCGGACGGCGGGCCGATGCACTACGACGCAGCTCTCAACACGCTCATCCACACCGACAAGAGCATCCAGGCCTACTACTTCACCTGGAACCTGGGTTACCAGAGGCCTTCGCGCACCGACCTGCATGCGCTGTCGATCTTCGACCGCATGGTCCTGCTGCGGCCGCTTATGGCCCTCTATCGGCGCTTGAAGGCAGAAAAGCTCAGGCTGACCCGCTAGCCGCTTCAGCTCAGCGCCGCAGCCTGCTGCAGGTTCAGTGAACGTGTCTCCGGCGCCAGCAGCCACGACAGCAGCAAGCCGAAGAAGGTGATGCCTGCGGCCACATACATGGTCTGGGCGATGCCGAGTGTGTCCAGCGAAATCGGCACCAGGTAGGTGCCCACCGCCGCGCCGATACGCGAGATCGAAGTGCCCACGCCCACCGCGAATGCGCGGATCTCGGTCGGGAAGATTTCGTTCGGATAGACCAGCGTCAGCACCTGGGCGCCGCCAATGAACAGCGCGTACAGGGCGAAGAACAGCAGCACCCAGATGCCCGCACCGTTGTTGAACGCGCCGAGGCAGAGTAGCGCCAGGCCCGACACGCTGAAGCTGTACAGCAACAGGTTACGACGGCCGAGGGTATTGATCAGGCGGGTGGCGATGATGCAGCCGAGCACGAAGAACAAAGTGATCAGCACCGAGCCGATGGAGGCGCTGTCGCCCTTCACGTTCATCGCGGCCAGCACCTTGGGCGCGAAGGCATACACGGCGAACAGCGGAATGATGCAGCAGGTCCAGAACACGATGATGAACAGCATGCGCTTGGCATAGCCCGAGTAGATCAGGCTCCACACGTTGACGGTGTAGTTCGGGCTCTCTTCCGGCAAGTTGTGCAGGCCGAAATCACCGCCGTAAACCTGTTTGATGACCTGCTCTGCCTCGGCATCACGGCCTTTGCTCAGCAGCCAGCGCGGCGATTCGGGGGTGCCGATGCGCACCAGCAACAGAGCCAGGCCGATGGTGGCCGAACTGGCCAGTACCCAACGCCAGGCGTCGTCGCCACCGCTGCGCAGCACCAGTTCACCGACGATGTAGGCCGCCGCTGCACCGGCAAACCAGAGGATTGTCAGCATCGCCAGGCGCGGGCCGCGGTATTTCTTGGGCATGAACTCCACCAGCAACGAAGTGGCGACCGGGTATTCGATACCCACGGCAATGCCGATGATCAGGCGCAGAACAAAGATCGCTGCAGCGCTATCAGCCCAGAACTGAGCGAGGGAGGCGAGAATAAAGAGGGTAGGGCCGACAAAGAACAAGCGCTTGCGGCCCAGGCGATCGGTCAGCCAGCCGCCGAGGAAACCGCCGAAGAAAATCCCGATCAAGGCCGATGCGGCAATCAGGCCTTCCCAAAAGTTGCTCAAGGACAGCGAAGTGCTGAGGTGTGCCAAGGCCACGCCGATGATACTGAGCACATAACCGTCGACGAACGAACCGCCGCCCGAGCGCAGCGTGAGTAGCCGGTGGAAGTTGTTGAGCGGTACATCTTCTACTGAAAGATTAGGGCGCGTCATTTTTATATCCTGATGCAAGGCTTTTTGAAATTTGGCAGCGCAATGTCGCGAAAAATGAACTTCGCGACCGAACTCGCTCAATAAATTCAGAGGGCGATAGTTGTCGTTATTGTTGTTGTGCAACCAGGCCTGTCCTTGACCTGATCAGGTTTCATACCTGATTTCTTTCGACGGCGGGTGCCCGAAAAAAGCGCTGTAGGATCGGCTGAAATGCGTGCATGAGACGAAACCGCACGCCAGCGAAACATCGAAGATCGAGGCATTGGAGTTTTGTATCAGGCGGCGGGCTTCGGTGATTCTGAGCTGGAAGTAGTATTTCTGCGGAGTGGTGTTCAGCTGGTCCTTGAACAGGCGCTGGATCTGCCGTATCGACAGGCCGACGACATCGGCAAGCTGGTCCGGGCTCAGCGGCTCTTCGATATTCGCCTCCATCAACGCGATGACTTCCCGCAGTACCTGGCTCACCTTGGGTTGTTGCGGTTTCTGCACACTGCGGTACTTGCTCTGGTCGGCGTCCAGCGTATCCAGTACCGCATCGGCAAGCTGGGGGGCAGAACCGACAGCGAGCCAGCGAATCATCATCTCGAAGGCGCCATTGGGCGTGGCGGATGTCATGCGATTGCGGTCGAACACCAGGGGTTCATGGGTGACGTTGGCATGCGGGGCCCGTTCGGCCAGGGCCGTGCGCTGTTCGGCGTGGATCGCGCAACGGTAGCCATCCAGCAGGCCTGCGCTGCCCAGGTACCAGGCACCGTTCCACAGGCCACCGAGGGCGATTGGCATTCTGGCGATCTTCTTCAGCAAGGTCGACAGCCAGTTCGGTGCTGTTCTGGCGGCCCGCAAGCCGCCACAGATGATCATCAGATCGAGGTCGGACAGGCGAATGTCGGTCAGCGGCGTGTCGGGCCTGATCGGGATGCCCAGGTCGCTCATGACTTCGCGGTGGTCATGGCTGAAGGTGTGCACGCGTACCGCACCCGGCGCCAGCAGATTGGCGGTGACCAGTACATCCAGTGCCTGGGTGAAGCAGGGTAACGAGAAGTTCTCGAGCAGGAGAAAACCTACCCTGGAGGTCTTTCGCTCGATCCGCTCGTGGGATATGAAGCCCAGGTTACGGTCGACGAAAGTACGGCTGAACGCTCTTGTAATTGTTTTCATGGCGGCACCCAGTAGCCCAGGCTCAATGCTTGCGCTACTCGTTGAATGTCGTTGCTTATTGAGGGCGGAAGTTGCCGTCAGTGTGCGCATTAATATAGGGGTGGTTCGCGGCGCTGGTCTAACGACTTTTCCAGGCTTTTCTTGATAACCCCTTGTTATGGCTGCGTAACATAATGTCGTGGGTAGTCGATTGTCCAGCGTCAATCAGCTTGGTTTCTCGCATGAATTTAAGTTATGTGTAAGGTAATTTTAGTGCCGGTGCAAGTTTTTCAGTGCGGCGTAATATGCGAAGGAGCGACTGAAGTTACAGTTATTTGCAGTGTCCGGAGGATAATAATGAACAGCAATGAATCCGTGATTGGCCTGATCAAGCAACGCAAACCTCGCCATGTGTTGCCGCGTGAGCTCTATCTCGATCCTGAGGTCTACCGGCAGGATCTCGCGCAGATCTGGCACAAGGATTGGGTGTTCGCCGGGCATACCTTCGAGATTCCCAAGGCTGGCCAGTATTTCACCCTGCAGATCGGTGATTACCCGGTGGCCGTGGTGCGCGGCAAGGATGGCGAGGTGCGCGCGTTCCACAACGCCTGTCGCCATCGCGGCGCCAAGGTGTGCGAGCATGCCAGTGGCAAGGTCGCCAAGCTGGTGTGCCCGTACCACAAGTGGACGTTTGAGCTCGATGGCAACCTGATCTATGCCGGCAACATGGGCGCCGACTTCGACAAGTCGAACTACGGCCTGAAGCCGGTGCATATCGAAGTGGTGCACACCTACATCTATGTTTGCGTCGCGGAAAAGGCCCCGGACTTCTCCAGCTTCCGCGCCGCCGTCAGCCCCTTCATCGCGCCGCACTTCCTGGAAAACTGCAAGGTCGCCTTCGAGTCGAACCTGATCGAGAAGGGCAACTGGAAACTGGTCTTCGAGAACAACCGCGAGTGCTATCACTGCGACGGCACCCACCCAGAGTTGCTCAATTCCTTTGTCGAAAACCTGTCGGTTGCCGGCGTGGGCGGCGATGACGATCCGGAACTGGTGGCGCACTGGGACCGCTGTGAAGCCGCTGGCATGCCCAGCCGGCTGAACATGGACCCGCTGGGGCGCTTCCGCATGACGCGTATTCCGCTGTCTGCCGGTGCGGTCAGCTACACCATGGATGGCAAGCCAGCCGTTGCGGGCCGGCTGGACAAGAGTGGCGAGGCGGATATCGGCGCGCTGCTGTACTTCAACTACCCCTCGACCTGGAACCACTTCTTGGGCGACCACGCATTGAGTTTCCGCGTGCTGCCGATCGGGCCAGGCGAGACGCTGGTGACCACCAAATGGTTGGTGCCGGAATCTGCGGTGGAAGGGGTCGATTACGATCTCGACCGCCTGACCAAGGTCTGGCTGGCCACCAACGACCAGGATCGTCGCCTGGTCGAAGGTACCCATGCAGGTGTTTCCTCGCCGAGTTACGAGCCTGGCCCGTTCTCCGAGAATGCCGAGAATGGTGTCTGCCAGTTCGATGACTGGTACTGCCAGACCATGCTCGAGCGCCTGGAAGGGCGGCCGCAGCTGAAATCGGTAGGTTGATTGGGCCAGGGCAGGGCGTCACGCGCCTGTCATGCGCGGCTGATAGTGTGCCGGTCCCCTTTCGTGGCACAAGGTGTGCGACACGGTGTATCCCGGCACGATCCGCAAGCAGTTCATGCTCCGTTCCAGCGACATGCGCAGCGACGAGTTCGCTGCTTTGTTCACGCAATTGTACGGCAACCTGTATGCCGACATGCGGCCACTGGGCGAAGGTATCGCCATCGGTGGCGTCTACGGCCGTTTCGACGGCATGAGCGTGCGGCGCATGCAATACCAGGGCGACTTCACCATTGTCCTGCCGGCGCCGCAGGACGAAATTACTTTTGTGCTGCCCACTGCGGGTAAGATCATCTTCGACCACCGCGGCGAGTCGATCGGTGGTGCTCAGGTTGGCCTGGCGGTGGACAAGCTCGACATCCGTTCGGTGAGGATCACCGAAGGGCACGCCCAGTGCGGCATGTCGATCCGCCGTGGCGCGTTCGCCGAGCGTCTTTCAACCCTGCTCGAACAACCCTTGCCTGCGCCGATTCGCTTCGCGCCGCAGGTCGACCTGGGCAACCCGGCGTTTCAGGGGATCCGGGCCTTGCTCGAGCTGGCAACCGGGGCCGAGTTCGACCAGCTGATCAACACCGGGCTGCTGATGCCTGTGCGTTTGCAGGAGATGCTGGTAGACGCGCTCCTCGAAACCTGGCCGCACAACTACAGCGAGGCGTTGCGCAAGCCGGCCCCGGCGATTGCACCGCGACACGTGAAGCTGGCCATGGCTTATTTGCGCGAGCATCCGGCCAGGCAGGTCAGTGGCAGCGAGCTGGCGGAGTTGGCCAATGTCAGCCTGCGGGCGTTGCAGGAGGGCTTCCGGCGTTTTGCCGGGACATCGATTGTCGGCTATCAGCGGCAGCTGCGGCTGGAGCAGGCGCGAGAGGTGCTGGCGCGCGGGGAGGGAGGGTCGGTGGCGGAGGTTGCCTTGCGCCATGGTTTCAGCAATGCCGGGCGGTTTGCCCTGTACTTCCGGCAAGCCTTTGGTGTCAGCCCGGCCTTGATTCGGCGCCGGTAGTCGGGGGCCACAAAGTGGCCCCCTTCAAGTATCAGAAGGCATAGCTGGCCTTGAGGCTGCCACTGACCCCATGGCTGTCCCCGCCACCCATGGCTGCCACCTCCGCACCGACACTCAGCGCCCCGAGGTTGGCCATCAGGTTCACGCCACCCACGAACTGGTCACGATTATCAAAGGCCGCCCGCTGCTCGATATCCAGCCCCAGCAGATGGCCTTCGCTGTCGACCTCATGATCGCCCAGCACATGCTCGTAACCCACCTCGACCCCTGGCACCAGCTGCCAGCTGCCCAGGGCGACCGGTGCAAAAGAGGCCTTGAGATTGGCCACGGCAGCGCGACGGGTTTCTTTCAGGTCATCCACCTGCAGGGCCAGCTCGCTGCCTTTCTCGGTGAAGCCATTCACGTCAACGCGGCTGACCCGCAGCCCGAGGCTCGGCTCCAGCACCAGGGCGCCGGTGGGCAGGCGATAGCCCAGCGCCAGGCTGCCGCCGGCCAGGGTGCCGTGGCTATCGCCCTTGGCCGTGCCCAGGCCGCCACCGAGTTCGCGCTTGCTCGAATAGTCGAGCCAGCCAGCGCTGGCATCGGCGTCGATGAACAGGCCTTGTTCCAGGCCATTGGGCGCGAAGCGCGCCCCCAGGCTGAGGAAGGTCAGATCGGTGTCCGCCTCGCCACCGGCTCCACCGACATTGCCATTGCTGTAGCCGAAACCGGCATGGGCGCTGAGCTGCTCGGAGAAGCGCTGGGTCATGCCGAGCATCAGGCCCTGGCTGTGCTCGTTGCTGCTGGCGGCGTGGGAAGAACCATCGGTACCCAGGTAGCCGGCCAGCGCGGTGCTCCACAGGCGCGACTGGCCGACCTTGAGGTCGCTGCCATCGGCAAAGGGCGCGGCTGCTCGGTCGATCATTGCGCCTTGGCGCAGCAGGAAGCTGGCTGCATCGGCGTGCACCTGGCCGCCCACGGTCGACTCGACGCCACCCAGCGTACCGGCGTCGATGGCCGACTGCAGGTAATAGTTGTAGGCGGTGTAGGTGCCCGAGAGCGAGGTGTCTTGCAGTTGGCGTAGCAGCTGCGCACCCGCCGCGGCGTTGCCCAGCAGGCCGGCTTCGCCTGGCAGCGTGCCATAGCGCACCATCTTGCCGCGCAGCACATAGATGGTTTCTTGCGACAGCCCCAGGCCCTGTTTCAGGTAGTTGTCCATGGTCCCGTATTCGGCGGTGACCTCATCCAGGCCGGCCTGCAGATAGCTGGCTTCGACGCCAAGCAGCGGCGCGTAGATCGCGGCCATGTTCGCCGGCATGGCGGCCAGCGTTGCCGCGACGCGGGCGGTGGTGTAGTCGTTGGTAGCCAGGTAGTTGCTCATGATGGTCGTGTCGTCGACCCCGGCGATGCTCAGTAGCACGGCTGCGGTCCAGCCGGTGCGGTCCTTGCCGGCGGTGCAGTGGAAAAGCGCGGCACCGTCGGCGCTGGCCAGTTCGTTGAACAGCACACTGAACTGCCCGCGCATGCCGGCATCGCTGACGAAGGCGCGGTTGGTTTCCTGCATCATCGCCCGCGCCTGGGCCGCGCTGGTGAACGAGATGCTGGTGATGTTCGAACCCGACGTGGTGCTGCCGATGATGTCGATGTTGGTATAGCTGGCGCCGGTCGGCAGGGTGTCGGGTGTGCTGGCGATTTCGCTGGGGGTGCGCAGGTCGTAGACATCGCTGATGCCCAGGCCGTTGAGGATGGCGAGGTCGGCCGTTGTCGGCGTCAAGGCGTTGGAGCGGTAGAACACCCCGGCACGCATCACCCCATCATGGCTGGTGGTGTAGGCACTGCTGGTGCCGGCGATGTCGCGGAAGTTATCCATGCCGGCCAGGCGCGGGGTGTCGAGCGCGTCGGCGGCATGGGCGGCGGAAATGGCCAGGGCCAGCAGGGACACGGAGCAGAACAGACGTTGCAACACGGAAGTAGCCTCGATCAGGTGCGTTGGGCTGGCTACTGTCGGTGAGCAAGATGAAACTGAATGTTACAAGTTGCCGCGCAGCGCAAATGGCTGCGCGTTCTGTCTGCTGCGTGCGTTTTTCGTCTCTGTGGACCGGTCAGAGGTGATCGGCATCCACCACTGCCTTGGTGAATGCCTGCGGGGCTTCTTGTGGCAGGTTGTGGCCAACACCGCCAGTGATCAGCCGGTACTCGTACTTGCCGGTGAAGCGCTGTGCGTAGGCCTCGGCTGGCGGGTGCGGCGCGCCATTGGCATCACCTTCGAGGGTGATGGTAGGTACAGCGATGCTGGGCAGTTTGGCCAGCCTGGCTTCCAGTGGGTCGTACTGGGTTTCGCCCTGGGCCAGGCCCAGGCGCCAGCGGTAGTTGTGCACGGTGATGGCGACCTGGTCCGGGTTGTCCAGCGCCTTGGCGCTGCGCTCGAAGGTGGCGCTGTCGAAGCCCCACTTGGGCGATGCGGTCTGCCAGATCAGTTTGGCGAAATCATGGCGGTTCTTCTCATAGCCGGCTCGGCCACGTTCGGTAGCGAAGTAGTACTGGTACCACCACTGCAACTCCGCGCTCGGCGGCAACGGCGCCTTGGCAGCTTCCTGGCTGCTGATCAGGTAACCGCTGACCGAGACCAGCGCCTTGACCCGCTCGGGCCACAGCGCCGCCACGATATCGGCAGTGCGCGCACCCCAGTCGAAGCCGGCCAGCACCGCGTGCTTGACCTGCAGTGCATCCATGAAGGCGATGACGTCGCTGGCCAGCGCCGAGGGTTGGCCGTTGCGAGGCGTGTCAGGCGAAAGGAAGCGGGTTTCGCCATAGCCGCGCAAGTAGGGCACCAGTACCCGATAGCCCTTGGCGGCGAGGGCGGGGGCGACGTCCTGGAAGCTGTGGATGTCGTAGGGCCAGCCGTGCAGCAGGATCACCACCGGCCCGTCGGCCGGGCCTTGTTCGACGTAGGCGACATCGAGGACGCCAGCCTTGATGTGTTTCAGCGGGCCGAAAGCGTCGCTTGCCTCGACGGCAGGCTGCGCATGCGCCGCCTGTGTGGCGGCGGCTGCCGTGACGGCCAGTGGCAGGAGGGCGCAGGCAAACAGGATGGAGCGGCTGAAACGACGGGGTGCGGTGGATGCAACGGGTACGTGGCGAGCTTGCATGGGGCGTCTCCTTGGCTTGGCCATCGGCGCTGTGGGATGCAAGTCATTCAAGACGATCGCTGTATCGAGGATGTGTCGATTGCAGCTGCGGTGAGCGTTCTTGTGTATCCGGTCTCAGTTTGTACACATTGAGATACAGGCGCACCGCTCGGTGCCGTGTGCCGAGCATGTCATCTGATCCGCTTTTTTTCTTCGAACCTGCATCTGTAACCGTATCAGCCTGAAGCCGACAATGCTTTTCATCCCTGCTATCACATTGAAGAGGTTCCGATGGGCAAGCTCGCGCTGTTTCTGGGTGGCTTTCTGCTGTTGACCATTCTGATTGGCCTGCTGGGTACCATTCCGCCAAGCTGATTCACCACACGCCCTCCGGCCTGTCTACCTCGAGAGATGGGCCAGATTGCTGCCAGACCCTGGCAGTCCCCCTACGCCGTACCGCTGGACCAGTGGTAGGTGCAAGTCGTTCTCAAGTGTAAAAGCCTCGTGTAGTCTCCCGCTGCGTCATAATGGGTCGTAAATTCGCACCCAGTCTTTTGCCTTGGGAGTCAGTACATAGATGGAATGCAAGAAGGGCACTTCAGCCATGCTGGAGTGGCGTAGCCGTTTTCTCAGCGAAGGTATCCTCGAAGAGGATCAATACGATCAGGCGCTGCGCTGTGCCGAGTCCCTGGAACAGGCCGGGGAGATCAGCGCGCAGGAATGGATCGAGCTGGTCAAGGCGGCGAATGTCGCGCTGCTGAGCGTGCGATAAGTCCTTCATTGCCCGAGGAAATCTGTCCACAAAAAACGTGGGTAGGTCTGTGGATAAAGTTCTGTAAGCCAGGAAATTTGCGGGTTCTGTTAGATTGAACAGAATTTGAACAGCATTCAGCCGGCCCATTCAGAGGCGGCTTCACCCGCCTGGCGCAACGCCAGCAGCAACTCGCGCACGCGGGCGGGCAGCTCGCCGGAGGGGTATACCGCGTGCATCTGCGGGTCCTGGCCGGTACTTGAGGTCAGCCGGTAATCCGCGCACACCCGCACCAGACGCCCAGCGTTCACCTGTGCTTCTGCCACCCAGTCGGCCAGACGTGAGATGCCGGCACCTGCGAGTGTGCTGTGGTACACCGCATCGCCAGAGCCCAGGCGCAAGCGTGGGTGCGGACGCAGGCTGGTGATCTGGCCGTCACGGCAGAAGTGCCAGGCCTTGAGGATGCGCGGGGCGGTATGCAGGATGAGGGCGTGCTGGTCCAACTACTCGGGCCGCTCGGGCATGCCGGCGCGAGCGACATAGGCCGGGCTGGCATACAAGTGCCGGTGGTAACGCCACAGTGGGTAACCAATCAGTTCGCTCGACTGCGGAAAGGCGCCACGAACCACGAAATCGAACTTGCCATGCAACGGGTCGAGGGCGGCGTCGCTGTATTGCACGTCGAGGGTCACTTGCGGGTGGCGCTGGCTGAAGCTGGCCAGCACGCCCGGTAAAACATGCTCGCCGAGCAGTTGCGGCGCAGCAAAGCGCACCCAGCCTTGTGCGCTGCCGGTGAGCGCGGCCAGTTCATCGGCCGCGTCGCGTTGCACATCCAGCAAGCGTTCGGCGTGGGGTAGCAGGCGCTCACCGGCTTCGGTGAGGGACACGGCGTTGGCGTTACGGTTGAGCAGCTTGCACCCGCTGTTGTCTTCCAGGGTTTGCACCGCCCGGGTCACCGCGCTGGGCGAGCGACCCAGGGCGCGTGCGGCGGCGACGAAGCTGCGCTTGTGCGCAACACTGACGAACGCTTGGATTTCGCGCAGCATGTCCAATGCCATGGAAGGCTCCTTGTTGCAGTTTTCGCAATATGGCATTTCAACACAAGCGCGCCGCTTTGATTAGCCTTGCAGTCTGTTTTCACTGCCTGGAACCGCGCCATGATGGATATCGCCGTACTTTCCCTGTTTGCTTTCGCTGCCGGCCTGATCGATGCCGCTGTCGGCGGTGGCGGCTTGATTCAGATCCCGGCGCTGTTCAACGTGTTGCCCACTGCGCAGCCGGCGGCATTGCTGGGCAGCAACAAGCTGGCTTCGGTGTGCGGCACGGCCTTTGCCGCTCGCTCGTTCATTCGCAAGGTGACCCTGGACTGGGGCTTGATCGTGCCTGCGGCGCTCAGCGCCTTTGTCATGTCGTTCGCCGGGGCAGCCACGGTTTCGCTGGTGCCACCCAGCGTGATGCGCCCGGCGGTGCTGGTGCTGATCGTGTTGATGGCGATCTATACCTTCTGCAAGAAGGACTTCGGCACCTTGCACAAGCCGGCGAAGATCGGCCGCCGGGAGCAGTGCCTGGCGGTGCTGATCGGGGGTGCGATCGGCTTCTATGACGGCTTGTTCGGCCCAGGCACCGGCAGCTTCCTGATTTTCCTGTTCATCCGCTTCTTCGCCCTCGACTTCCTGCATGCCTCGGCGTCGGCGAAGGTGGTCAACATCGCCACCAACCTGGCAGCCCTGGTGTTCTTCGTTCCGACGGGCAATGTGCTTTACGCCATTGCCCTGCCGATGGCCGCATGCAATATCCTCGGTGCCCTGACCGGGACCTGGCTGGCGGTGCGCAAGGGCGCAGGCTTTGTGCGCGGGCTGTTCCTGATACTGCTGTGCGTGTTGATCGCCAAGCTGTCCTGGGACCTGCTCATCTGATTCAGATGACTTGGCGTTGCGCCTCGGCCTGCTCGACGCGATTGCGGCCATGGGCCTTGGCCCGGTACAGCGCCTGATCGGCGCGTGCCAGCAGTTCGTCCAGGCTGGGCGCGGTTTCGTCCGCGGCGCAGCCGGCCAGGCCAATGCTCACAGTGATCTGCAGGCGCGCATCGCCCTGGGCTGCATGCAGGTCCTGCACGGCGCGGCGCAGGCGTTCGGCGGTGAACTTGGCCTGCTCCGGTGCCAGCCCCGGGAGCACCACCACGAATTCCTCGCCACCCAGGCGAGCCAGCAGTTCTTCATCGTGCAACTGGTCCTGCAAGGTGCGGGCGAACTGGCGCAGGACCTGATCGCCAACCGCATGGCCATGGCGGTCGTTGATCGACTTGAAATGATCGATGTCGAGCATCATCAGGGTCAGCGGCAGCGCATGCTGCTGGCGGCTGTCAAGCAGGGCATTGGCGCGGCGGGTGAAGGCGCTGCGGCTGAGCAGGCCGGTGAGGTGGTCGATGGTGGCCTGGCGTGCCAGGCGCGACAGCAGGCTGCGATTGGCCTGGCTGACACAGGCGACCACCAGCGGGCCGAGGACCAGCATGGCGATACCCAAGCGTGCCGACATCAGTGTGGTGACCCCGGGTTCGCTCTGCGGCACGCTGAAATGCATGAGGTTCTGCGCCACCGCGACGATCAGCGTGCTGCCGGCGGTGAGTGCCAGTAACGACACCAGGAAGGGTGAGTACGTCCAGGCACACCACAACAGCGCGGCAATCGGAAAGGCGATGGCGCCTGGCCCGCCAAAGGCGATGCTGAAGGCCAGTGAGGCCAGCAGCACCAGCAAGGGCGCCAGGCGGATGGCCTGGGCGCCGCTGCGCATCAGTACACGTGCCGAAGGGGCGGTGAGCAGTACGGGCAGCACCAGCACACTGGTCGAGAACTGTTCGCTGAACCAGGCCAGCCAAGTGGCCTGCAACGACTTTTCGAACCACGGTGCGGCCATCATGCAGGCCATGCTGGCCGCCACCACGGCACCTGCCGCACAGGCGCCGAACACACTGAGCACCCCATGCGGGGTGCGCATGCGCCGGTGCGGGCGGGGCAGTCGCGACAGCAGCCACCACACCGTCACCACCACGCCGAGGTTGCACAAGTTGAACCACAGGGCTGGCGCCCAGGCACTGCCACAGGCCAGGTCGGCCGCGACCATCGCCAGCCACACCAGGGTAATGCCCAACAGGCTGGCCTGGCGCGGGTAGCGCAAGAGCACGCCGGCCAGCACCGCATTGACCGGCCAGAACAGCGATAACGATTCGATCGGCCGGGCCAGGATCCCGCCGAGGGTCAGGGCAAAGGTCAGGCCGAACAGGCCAAGGTAGGGCAACAAGCGCGATTGTGCTGGAAAAACCATAGGCTCGACCGACAAGCGGAAACGAAATCCAGGACAACGGCTATAAGCACCTGGGGTGTTCACGTGTCAGTGTGTTGGCACTGGGTGCTTGATGTCAATCTGCCGTGATCGTGCAAGTTGATGTCAAATAGCCTCTATTCCTTGCCAGATAGCCTAAAGACCAAAGAACCAGGGCACCATCAGGACCGTCACCAGCATCACCAGCACAGTGAAGGGCACGCCGACTTTGAAGAAGTCGCCAAAGCGGTACTGGCCCGGGCCGAGCACCAGGGTGTTGACGGGTGAAGACACCGGCGTCATGAACGCCGCCGATGCTGCCAGGGCCACCGTCATGGCGAACGGATAGGGCGACATGCCCAGTTGCGTGGCCGTGCTGATCGCCACGGGTGCCATCAGCACGGCAGTGGCAGTGTTGGAAATGAACAGGCCAATGACAGCCGTTACCGTGAACAGGCAGGCCAGCATGGCCAGTGGCCCGGCCCCGCCCAGCAGGCTGACCAGCCCGCCCACGGCCAGGTCGATGCCGCCGGTTTTCTGCAGAGCCTGGGCGAACGGCAGCATGCCGACGATCAGCACCAGGCTCTGCCAGTGAATGGCCCGGTAGGCGCTGTTCATGTCGATGCAGCGCCCGGCGCCCATCAGCAGGCAGCCGATCAGCGCGGCGATGACATTGGGCACGGCACCGCTGACCATCAGCCCGACCATCACTGCCAGGCTCACCAGCGCGTGCGGTGCCCGGGTGCGGGCGGGCGCGACCTGATCGATTTCGGCCGGCAGGCTCAAGACCAGGAAGTCCTTTGGCTGGCTCTGTAGCTGGCGCACGGCCTTCCACGGGCCGACCACCAGCAGGGTGTCTGCGAGGCGCAGTTTCTCTTCCACCAGTTGCTCTTCGATGGCTGCCTGTTCGCGGCGCAGGCCGACCACGTTGAGGTCGTAGCGGCTGCGGAAGGCCAGCTCCAGAATGCTCTTGCCGATCAGTTGCGAGCCTGGCGGCAGTGACACTTCTGCCATGCCCAGGTCCTGTGACTGGTCGATGAAGTAGGCCGCCTTGAAGTGCAGCGGTTCCAGTTGCATGGTCTGGCACAGGTTGCGCAAGTCGTCACGATTGGCGAACAGGTCGAGCAGCAGCACATCGCCCTGGTGCAGGACGGTGCCTGAGTCGGCGGCGATCACCCGGGTGGTGAACTTGTGCTGGCGTTCGATGCCGATCACGTTGGCGCCGTGCTTTGTACGCAGCTCCAGTTCGCCCAGGGTATGGCCGATCAGTGGCGACTGCGGGCGGATGCGCAGGCGCCGTTCGCGGCCGCTGAGCTTGTAGTCGAGCACCAGGTCGAGCAGCGTGCGCCGGCTCTCCACGCGACCGTCCTTGCGCACTTCACCATTGAGCCAGTGGCGGGTCAGCAACATGTACCCGATGCCCAGCACCAGCACCACCAGGCCGAACGGGGTGAAACTGAAGAAGCTGAAACCGGGCTCGCCATGGCGTACCAGCTCGCTGTGCACCACCACGTTGGGGGGCGTGGCCACCAGGCTGAGCATGCCACTGATCAGGCCGGCGAAGCTCAGCGGCATCATCAGCCGGCTGGGTGACAGCTTCAGGCGTGCGGCAATGCTCAGCACCACCGGGATGAAGATCGCCACCACACCGGTCGAACTCATCACCGAGCCCAGCCCGGCCACCGACACCATCAGCAAGACCAGCAGGCGGGCCTCGCTGTTACCGGCTCGTTCGCTCATCCACTCACCGATGCGGTAGGCGATGCCCGTGCGCACCAGCCCTTCGCCGATCACGAACAGGGCGGCGATCAGCACCACGTTGGGGTCGCTGAAACCGGCCAAGGCCTGTTCCACGGTAAGGATGCCCGACAGCGGCAGGGCGAGGATCACCAGCAGGGCGACCACGTCCATGCGCGGCCGGTTGATGACGAAGAGGATGACGACGACAGCCAGCAGGCCGAGGACCCAGAGCAGTTCCTGGTTCATGGGGCGGGGGTGTTCCTTCACTCAAGGGGGCACGAAAGACAGTAGCAGTCAGAGTGGCAGCTTGCGGTGAAAGTGGTGTTGATGTGCTGCAAGGTTTGCACGCTTGCCACAAATGAAAAGGGCCGCAAGTTGCGGCCCTTTTCGTTGTCATCACTCAGTGACGGCGGTGATGGTGCTTCTTGCTGCCACCGTTGTCGCCCAGGTGGTTGCCCAGGGCACCACCGGCTGCGCCGCCCAGGCCGGCACCGATGGTAGAGCCATTCTTGCCACCTACCGCGCCGCCCAGCAGCGAGCCGCCGGCCGAACCCAGGCCACCGCCGATGGCGGCTTCGGTACGGTTGCCTTTCTTCGCCGCTACCGCACTACCGGCTGCACCGCCGACACCGGCGCCGATGGCTGCGCCGGTGCGGCCGCCCATTTGCTGGCCGACAACGTTGCCCAGCACACCACCCAGGCCACCGCCAATGGCGGCAGTACCGTCACCGGCGAAAGCGCCTTGGCACAGCAGCAGGCCAAGAGCGAGGGAAGGTAGAGTCAGACGCATGATTGGAACCTCGAAGGAATCATCAGGTTAAGGTGCCGCACGGTTGGGCGGCGGGTCAGGGTAGGGGAGACGCTTCAGCGGTAGTAGCGGTCACCGCGCCATTGGCGGTCATCGTCGTCATCGCGGTCGTGCCGGTGGTGATGACGGTGGCCGCGATCATCGTCGCGCCAGCCATCGTCATCACGGTGGTGATGGTGATAGCAGCCGGAAAGCAGCAGAATGGCAGCGATCAGCGAAAAGCTTGCAAAGCGGGTCATAACGATAGGTCCTTGATCCGCAAAGGTTTACGGGGCACTCACTGAGACTGGGATCGATCCATTTGGTTTCCATGGGGCGCAAAAAAATGCCGTGCGAGCGATGAATGGCATGCTGGCACGGCTGTAGTCACTAAAAGGCAGGAGTTCTGCGTGGCTCGCCTCAGGATGCGGGATGAATGGCCAGCACCACACCGTTGGTGATCTGAATCAGCACATAGTGCTCACCCATGCGCACCCAGTGGCTTTCTTTTTCGGGCGCAGGCAAGCCCTTGGCTTTCCAGTCGGCGATGGTCTGATCGTCGCGTTTGTACTGGTCCGGGGCCTTGTCGCCGACCTTGAGTTCACGGTTGTGCGTTTCCGGCGCCTTGATGCTCTCTTCAGCAGACGGTGCAGCCAGTGCCATCAGTGGCAGGGCGGTGAACAACAGCGCAGGTAACAGACGTTTGGCTTTCATCACGGTCTCCTTGATTGATAGGCTTTCCTTGCGACAACGGCTTGCTTGGGACAATTCATTCGGGGTGCTAGAGTCGCTTTCTTTTTTGCCCCGAGGATGGAACATGCGAGCAATTATGCCGATGGCTGCGGCGCTGGTGTTGGTCGGTTGCGCGAGCGCGACCATGGATACGGCGCGGGGCGGCAAGCCGACGGCCCAGCTCGATTCACGCAAGGCGCCGGAACTGGTGGCTCAGTGCATCCAGTTCAGCTGGCAGAAAGAGGATGTGTTCGGCGACGATGCCAGTGGCTACCTGGAGCCACGCAAGCAGGGCGGGTTGACTGTTTATACGCGCGAGGCGGAGTCGTTCGTGGATGTGTATCCGCAGGCGGGCGGGACGCGCGTGGATTACTACGCGCAGAAGAATGATGGCATGGCCCTGCAGCGCCGGGCGGCGGCGGCGACCTGCCTTTAGTACCTCTTGCGGGAACTGTCTTGCTCAGTTCATAGCAGTCGGCGCGATCCCTGTGGGAGCGGGCTTGTCCCGCGAAGAAGGCGGCGCGGAGCCTGGCACCGGCTTCGCCGGTGTTCGCGGGGCAAGCTCACAAAGAAAGAATGTACGTCAGGACAGGAACCCACCGTCGACATTCAGCGCAGTGCCGGTGGTGTAGCTGGAGGCATCACTGGCCAGGTACAGCACGGCCCCTGCCATTTCCTTGGGATCAGCCACCCGCTTGAGCGGGATCTGCTGCAGCGCGGCATTGAGGATGGCGTCGTTCTTCACCAGGGCGGAGGCGAACTTGGTGTCGGTCAGGCCTGGCAGCAGGGCGTTGCAGCGAATGCCGAACTGCGCGCATTCCTTGGCGAACACCTTGGTCATGTTGATCACTGCAGCTTTGGTCACCGAATAGATGCCTTGGAACAGGCCCGGCGAAACGCCGTTGATCGAGGCCACGTTGATGATGCTGCCGCCACCGTTCTCGCGCATCAGCTTGCCGGCCTCCACCGACATGAAGAAGTAGCCGCGGATATTCACATCGACGGTCTTCTGGAAGGCATTCGGGTCGGTGTCGAGCACGTTGCAGAACTGCGGGTTGGTGGCCGCGTTGTTGACCAGGATATCCAGGCGCCCGAACTGTTCGCGGATGCCGGCGAACACCTGCTGGATCTGCTCCAGTTCACCAATATGGCAGGCAACCGGCGTGGCCTTGCCGTCCGCTGCGATGATGGCCTCGGCCACTTGCTGGCAGCCCTCCAGCTTGCGGCTGGAGACGATCACATGGGCGCCCTGCTGGGCCAGCAGATGGGCAATGGCTTCGCCGATGCCACGGCTGGCACCGGAGACGAATGCGATCTTGCCGTCGAGGTCGAACAGTTGGGTCTTGGACATGCTGTTTTCCTTGTTGTCTGGCGTCAGAGCGTGGACTTGCCGATGACCTGCAGGCTCATTTGCTCCAGCAGCCGGTTCATGTGAATGAACTGGGCGAAGCGTTTGTCCTGGGTCTGGCCGTGGTAGAAGCGGTAGTAGATCTGCTGGACGATGCCGGCCAGGCGGAACAGGCCGTAGCAATAGTAGTAATCGAAGTTGTCCAGGCGGATGTCGGCGCGCTCGGCGTAGTAATCGACGAACTGGCGGCGGGTGAGCATGCCCGGGGCATTGCTCGGCTGGCGGCGCATCAGTTGCACCGGCGCCGGGTCGCTGGCCTCGATCCAGTAGGCCAGGCTGTTGCCCAGGTCCATCAGCGGGTCACCGATGGTGGCCATTTCCCAGTCGAGCACACCGATGATGCGCATGGGGTTGTCGGCATCGAGAATCACGTTGTCGAAGCGGTAGTCGTTGTGCACGATGCCCGGGCGCGGGTGGTCGGCGGGCATCTTCTCGCGCAGCCAGGCGATCACGTTTTCCCAGCGCGGGGCATCGGGAGTCAGGGCTTTTTCGTAGCGGCTGGTCCAGCCCTCGATCTGGCGCTGCACGTAACCTTCCGGCTTGCCCAGGTCGGCCAGGCCGCAGGCGTGGTAGTCCACCTGGTGCAGCTCGACCAGGCGGTCGATGAAGCTTTTGCACAAGGCCTCGGTACGGGCGGCGTCCAGGCCCAGCTCGGCGGGGATGTCGGAGCGCAGAATCACGCCCTTGACCCGCTCCATCACGTAGAACTCGCCACCGATCAGCGATTCGTCGGTGCAATGGGCGTAGGCTTTGGGGCAGTACGGGAAGCCGCTGTTGAGCTGGTTGAGGATGCGGAACTCGCGGCCCATGTCATGGGCCGACTTGGCCTTCTGGCCGAACGGTGGGCGGCGCAACACGAATTCACGGCCCGGGTAGCTGACCAGGTAGGTGAGGTTGGACGCGCCGCCAGGGAACTGGCTGATGCTCGGTGTGCCCTCGAGGCCGGCAATGTGGTCCTTCAGGTAAGGATCGATGACGGCCGCGTCGAGTTCTTCGCCGGGGCGTACCTGGGTGGACTGGTCGGTGAGCGTCATGCGTTTTCCTTATTATCTGGCGCAAGGACTATTGGCTAATCTAATGGCCTGGCGGTCGTGGAACAAGCGTGCCAGGTGCCATATAGGTGAGGGTGTTGCTGGTCGATCACTGCACCGAATGCCGGGCAAAAAAAAACCGAAGCCGTTCAGGCTTCGGTTTTCTCATCGTGCGTTGTGCCCATCACTCAGGAAGGGAACAGCTCGCTGAGTTTCATCGACAGCATCATGTCGCCTTCGACGCGCAGCTTGCCGCCCATGAAGGCCTGCATGCCGTCGGTTTCACCGCTGACGATGCCCTTCAGGGTTTCGCTGTCCAGCACCAGGGTGCAGTTGGCGTCAGCATTCTCACCTTCCTGAATTTCGCAGGTGCCGTCCTTGACCAGCAGCGCATAGTGCTTGTCTTCGTCGGTGATGTTGAAGCCGAACACCAGGTCCAGGCCTTCAGCAGCAGCTGGGTTGAATTTTGCTTTCATTGCCTCGACGGCTTTAGCTACATCGCTCATGGTGTTTTCCTTGTTAAGTGATATTCGCGTCCGCAAGGACACAACGGGCCGGGCTCAACGGTAGGTGATGAGCTCCGGCGCCCTCAACAGCTGCACGTGGGCTTGGCTGTTGAAGGAAGCCAATGTCACGTCGCGGCCGCGGAACTTCAGCTGGCTGAGCGACGTGTTGATGATCTGCCAGTTCAGCGCAAAGGCCTGGCTGGGGGTGATTCGGGTAATCAGGTGGAGCAGGGCGGCGATGGTGCCTCCGGAGGTGAACACGGCAATGTTGTCGCCACTCTTAGCAGTGCCCAGCACCCGCTGCAGGCCGGCTTCGACCCGTGCGGTAAAGGCCTGCCAGGTCTCCAGGCCGTCATCGGCATGCTCACCTGCGTGCCAGCGCTGCACCATCAGGGCGAACAGGCGCTGGAACTCGCTGCGGTTCTGCGCACCGTTGCGCAGAACATCCAGGGCATGCGGCTCCTCAGTCTGCAGGCCAGGCAGCAGGGCACGAATCACGCCGTCGGCGTCGAACTCATTGAACGCCGGGTCGGTCTCAATGGCCGGTACCGCGCAACCGCCGGCGTTCATCGCCTGCAGTGCGTGCCGGGCCGTGTCTTGCTGTCGCCGCAGATCACCGGCCACGCAGCGGTCCAGGCGCAGGCCGAGCTGGGCGAGGTGTTCACCCAAGGCTTGGCTCTGGCGCACACCGATGGGCGAGAGGACGTCGTAGTCGTCCGCACCGAAGGAGGCTTGGCCATGTCGGATCAGGTAGAGATTGCCCACTGCGGTATCCGGCGTTGGAGGTTGCTGCGAGGTTAGGATGCGCCACACAGGCTGTCAACGAAAAAACATACAAGCGTTTGAAAAGGTTGTTTGAACTGTGTTGCCAGCGTTTACCTCGGCTGGCGAGGGCACGGGCGCAACGGTATGCTTGCTAGAGTTTCGCGCCGATCTGGCGCAGGTTCATAAGGAGTCAACGTGGAGTTTCTTGCCGAATACGCAAGCTTTCTCGCCAAAACCGCCACCCTGGTGATTGCCATCCTGGTGGTGTTGTCCGCTATCGCCGGTTTGCGCGGCAAGGGGAGGCGCAAGGCCGGTGGGCAGTTGCAGGTCACCCGCCTCAACGAATTCTATAAAGACTTGCGCGAGCGCCTGGAAAGCGGCCTGCTCGACAAGTCCCAGCTCAAGGCCCTGCGCAAGCAGCAGGCCAAGGCGGAAAAACAGCAGAAGAAGGGCAAGGCCGAAGAGAAAGGCCGGGTGTTCGTGCTCGACTTCGACGGTGATATGAAGGCTTCCGCCACCGAAAGCCTGCGAAACGAGATCACCGCGCTGCTGACCCTCGCCACCCCACGCGATGAAGTGGTGTTGCGCCTGGAAAGCGGCGGCGGCCTGGTGCACAGCTATGGCCTGGCGGCCTCGCAACTGGCGCGCATCCGCCAGGCCGGCATCCCGCTCACCGTGTGTATCGACAAAGTCGCGGCCAGCGGCGGTTACATGATGGCCTGTATCGGCGAGAAGATCGTCAGCGCGCCATTCGCTGTGCTGGGTTCGATCGGTGTGGTCGCGCAACTGCCCAACGTCAACCGCCTGTTGAAGAAGCACGACATCGATTTCGAAGTGCTGACCGCCGGCGAGTACAAGCGTACCCTGACCGTATTTGGCGAAAACACCGAGAAGGGCCGGGAAAAGTTCCAGGAAGACCTGGACATCACCCACCAACTGTTCAAGGACTTCGTGGCCCGCTACCGCCCGCAACTGCACATTGATGAAGTGGCCACCGGTGAGGTCTGGCTTGGCGTAGCCGCACTGAACCGCAAGCTGGTCGATGCCCTGCAGACCAGTGACGAGTACCTCAGCGACCGCGCCCGCACGGCCAACCTGTTCCACCTGCACTATGCCGAGCGCAAGAGTTTGCAGGAGCGTATCGGCATGGCGGCCAGCGGCACGGTTGAGAACACCGTGGTAGGTTTGTGGAGTAAACTCGGGCGCCTGCGCTAACACCTTGAACCCGTTGAAATTTTTTTTCGTTCAGGGGGTTGCAAGGTGAAAGGAATGCGGACATAATGGCGCCCATCGAAACGCAGCAAACTTTGAAAAAGGTGCGGTGTTTCAAGGAGATAGTGAAGCGCAAGCTACTAGATCCGAACTTTGAGGCCGAGTAGCAAAGTGGTTATGCTCCGGATTGCAAATCCGTCTACGCCGGTTCGATTCCGACCTCGGCCTCCACCATTCGAAAGCCCCGCAGATGAGAGTCTGCGGGGCTTTTATTTATGGGCTCAAAAAAGCCATGAGTTCCGAAACCTTGGCTTTTCAGTGACCGGCGATGCCCAAATGGATAAGGGCATAAAAAAGTGCTTCAAGCTACTTTGACAGGCTTGATCAGGCTTTCCGCTGGTATGCCAAACAGCTTGTGCAACCTCCAAATCATGGGGAGTGTCAATGAGCGCTTTCTGTTAAGCACTTCGTACACCCGATTGGTCTTGCCGATAGCGGGCGCCAGATCCGCAGCAGTAAGCCCGGACTGCTCCATGCGAAACTTGATGGCTTCGATGGGGTCCGGCAAATCAACCGGAAAATGCTTTGCCTCGTAAGCCTCGATCAACGTGATCATGACTTCAAAAAAGTCACCCTCAGCGGTGCCTGGCTCGGGCTCATTTTCGAACAGTGGTGAAATTTCCTTGAGCGCTGCCCGGTAGTCTTCGTCAGTGCGGATTGGGCGGATATTCATGAGTGTACTGCCGTTTGATTGCGTCCGGACTGGTCCACGTGGCCTTCCTGGCTTCGTCGATCCATGCGAGTAGCGGCTGCTCGGCGTCCGGGTAGGTTTCCCGCCTTAAGCTGGCTGATGGCGATGATCTTAATGATTGGTATCGTAGTCCCATCTTGGGACTTCCAGCAAGAGGTTGTTGTGAGTGGCAAGGATTCGCGCCATATCGGCTCGATTCCGTTCGGCCTTCTCTATTCTAAAAACCCGCAGAAGGGATCTGCGGGTTATTCATTGGACCCGGCATTCAGCCATGGCTAAGCGAAAGCTCACTGATGATGCACACCGACCCATCATCGGCCGGCGTCGCATCGGTGTAATCGACCTGGTTGTAGATCCCCCCATGGAATTCGAACAGGCGAGTGTCCCAACTATCATCGAGCTGCAGTTCACTCGATGTTCTGGAGACGCCGTTGCACCTGGCGGTCACCTTGACCTCACCCGCCGAGGTGGCGTGAATGATCACGTCGAATTTCGTGCCAAGCGGCACGCCCTGCAGGAGGGTGCTGTTCACCGGGTTGGTCTGGTTGTAGGACGTCCGGAAACCCAGGGTGATGTTGCCCTTGTTCCAGAACACCTTCACCGGCGGACTGTCGTCCCCCCTGACGTGCATCTGGCTGACGACGACCTTTTGCGCCGAGTTGACCTTGGTCAGGGTCATGGTCTGGCGATTCCAGTGGTCCGGGGCGCTGCCCAGCTTCCAGTTTTGTGTCTCCGACCACTCGCAACGGGTTCTGTGGGTGCTCTTGCTCGAAGCCCCTTTGGTCGGTGCCGTGAACTGAACCGACCCGTCGCTAAGCACTTTTACCACGCTGGGGAACTCAGCGATGGCCTCGGCGCCATTGAGCTCAAGCGCGACTGGGTTCGTTGAAGAGACTGCCACTGGGGTAGCGATCGTTAGATTGCTGATGTTTACGGTCATAAAAACTCCTGACGATAAAATCATTGGCCTGGCACGATTGCCTTCCAACCATGATGCGTTCCTCCGCATCCGGCTGGGCACTCGTGAATGCGCAGGCGGATGTTTTGGAATGTGTGTTTGCTGTATGCATATACAGTACATTCGAATGATTTTTTTGCAAGGCCTGCAAACAAGCAAGGGGAGATGAAGGGTAAGAAAGTGGCTCAGGTATGCGGGTGAAAGCCAAAGAAAAGCCCGGCTCAAGGGCTTTGCTCGGATTTTTTCTGGCGATGAGGTGCTCGCCTGCGTGCGCTCAGGCATAGGATGCGACAACCTTCCGTACACATTTCCAGTACCCGGAAAAAGAAAAACCCGCCAACCAGTGGCGGGTCCTAAAGAACGTACGGAGCAGGGACAGAGTGCCAAAGCACTTGTCATGAACTCGTGAAGTGCACGTTGATAGCGTGTCGACATTCTTCATGAGCAAAAAAGCCCGCCATGAAGGCGGGCAACAGACGTTTTGAAGGGAGAGATTTCAGCCTGAGGCCCGCTGGTTAAGTCAGCATTAACCGCAATCCATTGACCACCGCCAACGATGCGCCTATACAGGCGAGCCAGATTTCCAGGAGCCACCATGCGCGACGAAGACGACTTGCACGAACCCGAGCACGATCACCTGCTCGATCACGAATTCCACTATGAAGACTACGACCCTGAAGCGGATGCCCAAGGCGCCGAGGACGAGGTCGAGGAAGACGAAGAGCTGCTGGATGACCTCGATGACGAAGAGCGCGATCACCCAGCCTGGCACGACGACCTGGACGACTGAATCAGCGCCCGTCGACCGAGAAGCGCCCTGGGCCGCTGACTGCCAACACCAGCAGGCCGCCGCAGATGCTGAGGTTTTTCAGGAACTGGGTCATGTTGGCGGCGCGCGCTGGGTCGACCATGTTCCAGAACGGATGGCCAAGCAGCCCGGTCCCCAGCACGAACAGGGCAAACAGGAAGGCCAGCGGGCGGGTGTAGAAGCCCAGGATCAGCAGGATGCCGACAACGAACTCCATGATCACCGCAACCGCCGCCGCCAGCATCGGGGCAGGGGCGCCCAGTGAGGTCATGTAGCCGACCGTGCCTTCGAAGCCGGTGAGCTTGGCCCAGCCGGAAAGGACGAAGAGGATCATGAGCAGCACGCGGGCGATCAGGAGGATGATGTCGCGTTGACCATCGAGCAGGGAGTAGCGCATGGCGGCATACCAAGGGATGGAGACAAGCTCCACTCTAGCAGTTGCGCGGGGGATTGCTGCCGGGCAGCAAAAAGGCGCCGCAAGGGCGCCTTTTCAAAAGAGTTTGGTGCGAGTGGCGGGACTCGAACCCGCAAGGCTCACGCCGACAGATTTTAAGTCTGCTGTGTATACCAATTCCACCACACTCGCACGCTTGACAGGGTCGTATCGACCGGCGCGCTTCTAGGCAGAAGGGCCTGACAATCAAGAGCGCTTTATAACCCATTGTTATAGTTGAGTCAATCGCAGCACCTATGATCAAAGCAATGAGGGCGTCGATCGAATGGGCAATTGACACCTTGCTGTCATTAGGCCACTGTTGCCCACTTCATTGGATCCAATGAGTGTGATGTCATGTCCCAGGCCGTTCCGCCGGTTGCCCCCAGGCGTACTGTCCGTCCTCGGTTGTTCTGGCGCCTGTTGTTCGCGCAGGTCATGCTGATGGGCGCTTTTCTGTACCTCAGCCTGATTACCCTCGGTGGCTACCTGCTGATGCTCGGTTTCGATGCCGAACACCCGCAACCGCAGCGCTTGATGGCGCTGGCAGGGGGCGGTCTGATTCTGCTGGTGGGCCTGTGGCTGCTCAAAGTGGCGATGCCGCGGCGCGTCAGCCCGGTCATGGTCGAACCCGAGCATTGATAATCTGTTGCAGCGCACGCGGTTGCAGAAGTGTACGCTTGGCTAATCTAATCAGGTCCCTCCTGCTGTGCCTGTGGAGTTTGCATGGTTTCAGCCGACTGTATCGATCACCCGGTAATGCCCGCCAGCCGCTATGAGCAGCTGGTGCAATCGGTGGTGGACTACGCCATCTACATGCTCGACCCCACTGGCCATGTGGTGTCCTGGAACGCAGGTGCCCAACGGATCAAGGGCTACCGTGCCGAAGAAGTCATAGGCCGGCATTTCTCGCTGTTCTTCACCCCTCAGGATTGCGCCGAAGGGCGCCCGGAGCGCCTGCTCAAGCAGGCCCTGGAGCAGGGTGTAGCGCAGGACGAAGGCTGGCGCGTACGCAAGGACGGCACGCAGTTCTGGGCCCTGGCCGCGCTGGATGTAATCCGTGATGAACAGGGGCAGATCGTCGGCCTGGCCAAGGTCACACGTGATATCACCGACCGGCGCGAATCGGCGCTGCAGCTCGACGCCGTACGTGCCCAGCTGTTCCAGGCGCAGAAGCTCGAAGCGCTGGGCCAGCTCACCGGCGGCCTGGCGCACGACTTCAACAACCTGCTGACCATCATCATCAACTCAGCGCGCCTGGCGCAGGCCAGCCAGGACCCGGTGCGAGTGCAGCGCATGCTCGAGCACATTCTCGATGCCGGGCAGCGTGGCACCGAGCTGACCCAGCAACTGCTCAGCTTCGCCCGCCATCGGCAACTCGATGTTTCGCTGATCGCCCCGGCCAGGCTGCTGGAATCCACGCGTGGCCTGCTGGAGCACGCACTGCCGCGTGAAATCGTGTTGCAGGAGTACCTGCAGCCCGATCTGCCGCTGATCGAGGTGGATACCGGGCAGTTGCAGATGGTGCTGCTCAACCTGCTGTTCAATGCGCGCGATGCGATCGGCGAGCGGGGTACGATCGACCTGGCGGTACTGACGGTCGATTTGGCAGGCGAAGTAGAGGGACTGCACGGCACGTTCGTGTGCTTCAAAGTGAATGACAGTGGTGACGGTATCGACCCGCAGGTGCTGCCGCGCATCTTCGAGCCATTTTTCACCACCAAGCCTTTCGGCAAGGGCACCGGCCTTGGCCTCAGCCAGGTCTATGGCTTTGCCAAACAGAGCAATGGCGCCATCAGCGTCGAAAGCACGCCCGGCCATGGCACATGCATGCGCCTGTATCTGCCGGCCTATCAGCCCGACGCAGGGGCACAACACGACAGGTAGCCACCATGGTGCAGGCACTCAAACGGCTGGTTACGGGAATCGAAGGTCTCGACGCGCTGCTCAAGGGCGGCCTGGTCGCGGGCGCTTCCTACATCGTTCAGGGGCCGCCCGGTGCGGGCAAGACCATCCTGGCCAACCAACTGGCCTGCAGCCATGTGCGTGACGGGGGCAAGGTGCTGGTGGCGACCTTGCTCAGCGAGTCCCACGAGCGCCTGTTCCAGTACCTGGCGACCCTCGAATTTTTTGACCCGGCGCTGGTCGGTGACCAGATCCAGTTCGTCAGTGCCTTCGACACCCTGGAGCAGGAAGGGCTCGATGCGGTGGTCAAGTTGCTGCGTCAGGAAATCGGCAGGCAGCAGGCGAGCCTGCTGATCGTCGACGGGGTACTCAATGCCCGGGTGCGTGCCGAAACGGCGCTGGATACCAAGAAGTTCGTCTCGGAATTGCAGGGCCATGCGGCGTTCGCGGGTTGTACCGTGCTGCTGCTGACCAGCGCCCGCCTGGAGGACAACAGCCCGGAGCACACCATGGTCGATGGTGTGATCGAGTTGGGCGAGCAACTGGTCGGTAGCCGCGCGGTGCGCCATGTGCAGTTGCGCAAGACTCGGGGCAGCGGGGCGTTGTCCGGGCGCCATGAGTGCCTGATCGATGAGGCGGGGATGCACGTCTATCCGCGACTGGAATCGCTTTACAGCCACCCCAGCCAGCTTGGCAGTGCCTCACTGAGCCGGGTATCCACGGGTGTCGAGGCATTGGATGACATGCTGGGCGGGGGCCTGACACTGGGCTCGGTCAGCTTGTTGATGGGGCCCTCGGGGATTGGCAAGACCTCCTTGGGGCTGGCATTTCTGGCGGCGGCCAGCGCCGAGCAGCCGGCCTTGCATTTTGGCTTCTACGAGACCCCCGCGAGGCTGAGGCTGAAGGCTGCATCGCTGGGTTACGACTTCGCTGCGCTGGAGCGCGTGGGTGCCTTGCAACTGTGCTGGCAACCGACCACTGAAGGCCTGCTGGACCAGGTGGGCGCGCGCCTGCTCGAGCAGGTCGAGCGGCAGGGCAGCAAGCGCGTGCTGATCGACAGCCTGGGCGCGTTCAGCCGCCTGGCGACCGACCCGGCGCGGCTCAATGCGTTCTTCCGAGCCCTGGCTGGCGAGCTGCGGGCGCGGGATGTCAGCGTCATGCTCACCTGGGAGATGCGTGATATTTTCGGTTCGGAAATCACCGCCCCGGCGCCAGACCTGTCGAGCATCGTCGACAACCTCATGCTGATGCGCTTCGTCGAGCTGGATTCACAACTGCGGCGCATGCTGTCGATCCTGAAGGTGCGCGACAGTCATCACGACCCCGCGCTGCACGAATTGCTTATCGGGCAGCAGGGTATCAGCCTGCGCAAGGCGTTCGAGGGCGCCTGCGGTGTACTGTCGGGTACTCCGGTACCGCAAGGGGGTGGCTGACGGGGCCTGCCGATGAACACCATCCTGATCGTCGATGACGAATACCTGATCGCCGATATCCTCGGCTTTGCCCTGGAGGACGAAGGCTTTCTGGTGGAAAAGGCGAGCAACGGGCGCAAGGCCCTGGAAGCGCTGAAAGAAAAGCGTGTGGAGCTGGTGATTACCGACTACATGATGCCGGTGCTCAATGGTGAGGAGCTGGTGCGGGCGATTCGCGACGAACTGGAGCTGCCTGACCTGCCGGTGATCCTCATGAGCGGCGCCCAGGCCGGCCAAGGGCGCCCGGAGCAGTTTGCTGCGGTCTTCGAAAAGCCGTTCGACATGGACGAGATGATCGCCAAGGTGCGCGAGCTGCTCGGCACCTGAGGTTCAGGTTGTGGCTTGCGCCGGCCATTCGATCAAGCGCGTCCGTGCGGCTTGAAGCGAGGCTCGGGTCAGTGTTGGTCGTCGTGCTTTTCCGGAGCCGGGCTGCCGGCCTGGATGCGCTTGAAGATCTCTTCACGGTGCACCTGAACATCCTTTGGTGCATCGATGCCAATCCTCACCTGCATCCCTTTTACGCCCAGAATGGTGACTTTGATGTCATCGTTGATGACGATACTTTCGCCAACCTTACGGGTGAGTATCAGCATGTAGTTCTCCTTGGTGATGTCGAAATCCGTCGGGCCATTGGGCTGCAACGGTGGGAGCTTGTCCCTCTTCCTTCTCATTAAAGACGCTTTCGGCGGATAGTAATTCCCCGAAAGACAAATTCTGTTGCGTGTCTTTAGTTGCAGGTGCCGAGGTAAATGCTGCTAAGCGTGTCGGCGAAGGTGCTCGGTGGCAAGAATAGGGGGCTTCGGCCTTTATGGGAAATTTCTCTGCATGATAGGCCGAATAGTTCGGCTCAATCATCGTCTGCTGTTTCCAGGGCCTGAAGGAACAGCAGCAAAGCCACCTCTTCGGCATCCAGCCCCTTGCGCACGCGGCGCCCGGGCAAGTCGGCCAGGCGCCCGAGGGCATAATGTTCGAGCACGGCCGGGTGGATATAACAGCGCCTGCACACCGCCGGGGTGTTGCCCAGGCGAGCGGCGACCTGCTTGACGATGGTCGCGACCTGGCGCTTTGCCTCGCTTTCCGGCTCCCAGGCCAGGGGCCTGAGCAGGCTCAGGGCCAGGCTGCTACCGGCCCAGGTGCGGTAGTCCTTGGCGGTAAAATCGGCGCCAGTCAGTTGTTGCAGGAACTGGTTGACCTCGCTGGAGCCGATGCTGTGCCGCTGGCCGTCTTCGTCCAGGTACTGGAACAGCGCCTGCCCGGGTAATTCCATGCAGCGCTTGAGCAGGTTGGCCAGACGCCGGTCACGCAGTGTGACGTTGTGCTCGACGCCGCGCTTGCCGCGGAACTGGAAGCGCACAGTGCTGCCTTTCACCTCTACGTGGCGATTGCGCAGGGTAGTCAGTCCATAGGACTGGTTGTCGCGCAGATAGCGCTGGTTGCCGATGCGGATGAGTGTGTGGTCGAGCAGGCTTACCACCAGCGCCATGACCTTTTCACGGTCAAGGCCCGGGCGGGCCAGGTGTGCTTCCAGTTGTGCCCGCAGCTTGGGCAGGGCCTGGGCAAAGGCCAGCATGCGCCCGTATTTGTGCTGGTCGCGCAGTTCGCGCCATTGCGCATGGTAGCGATACTGCTTGCGGCCTCGGGCATCGTGGCCGGTGGCTTGCAGGTGGCCCTGCGGGTCGCTGCAGATCCAGACATCGGTGTAGGCCGGTGGGATGACCAGTGCGGCGATGCGCGCCAGGGTTTCTTTGTCGCGTATGCGCTGCCCCTGGTCATCGAGGTAGATGAAACGGTCGCGCCAGCGACGCCGGGTCAGCCCCGGTTGGCTGTCATCAACATAATGCAGGCTGGGTGGCAGAGGGCAGTCGAGCATCGGCGGCAGGCCTCGATCAAGTCACTGATCAATGGACAACGGCCACCGCGAAGATGCTCAGCCCAGCAGTGCCACCGACTTGATCTGGGCGAACAGCGCCTGGCCTGGGTGCAGGCCAAGCTGGTCCGCCGAGAACCGGGTAATGCGCGCCAGCAAGGCGTTGCCGCCGGCATCCAGGCTGACCAGCACATGCGCCGGGTTGTCTGCCGGACGCGCTTCGCGCACCCGCACCGGCAAGCGGTTGAGAATGCTCGAGGTGCTGTCGGCGCGCAGTGCCAGGCTCACATCCCGGGCCTGGACTTTGACCCGCAAGGTGCTGCCCATGCTGTGCGCCGGGTGGGCGATGCGCAGCAATGGCGCGTCACTGCCGGGCAGGCGCAGGTCGAGCAGGTCGTAGTGCGGGTCGTGGCCGACGACCATGCCCTCGAAGACCACTCCGGCGTCCTCGCCCTGGGCCAGGGACAGGTCGAGGCGGGCCAAGGTCTCGCCGATCGGCCCACTGGCCATGGCCCGGCCTTGCTCCAGCAGCACCAGGTGGTCGGCCAGCCGTGCCACTTCGTCCTGGGCATGGCTGACGTAGATCAGTGGGATGTCCAGTTCGTCGTGAAGGCGTTCGAGGTATGGCAGGATCTCGCGCTTACGTGGGCCGTCGAGTGCGGCCAGCGGTTCGTCCATCAACAGCAGGCGCGGGCTGCTGAGCAGTGCGCGGGCAATGCCGACCCGCTGGGCCTCGCCGCCCGACAAGGTGGCCGGCTTGCGTTCGAGCAGGTGGCCGATGCCCAGCAGTTGGCAGGCCTGGTCGAGGCTGACCTTGCGCTCGGCCGGGGCGATGCGCCTCCAGCCGAACTCCAGGTTGCCGCGCACCGACAGGTGCGCAAACAGGCTGGCCTCCTGGAACACGTAGCCCACCGGCCGCAGGTGCGGTGCCAGGAAGTGAGCGCGGGCGCTGTCCTCCCAGACCTCGCCGTTGACCTCGATATAGGCACTGGCCGCCCGTTCCAGCCCGGCCAGGCAGCGCAGGCACGAGGTCTTGCCCGAACCGGAATGGCCAAACAGCGCGCTGATGCCGCGGCCTGGCAGGTTCAGGTCGACGTCCAGGGTGAAGTCGTCGCGCGCCAGCTTCAGGCGCGCCACAATCGATCCGCTCATTTCAGCTCCAGCCAGCTTTGCTACGGCGCCCGGCGTAGAGCAGGAGCAGTACCAGGAACGAGAATACCAGCATGGCACCGGCCAGCCAGTGGGCTTGCGAATATTCCATGGCCTCGACGTGATCGAAGATTTGCACCGAGACCACGCGGGTTTTGTCGGGGATGTTGCCACCGATCATCAGCACCACACCGAACTCGCCCACGGTATGGGCAAAGCCGAGGATGCTGGCGGTGACGAAGCCGGGCCGGGCCAGCGGCAGCACCACATGCACGAACGTGTCCCAGGGGCTGGCGCGCAGGGTCGCGGCCACTTCCAGCGGGCGCTGGCCGATGGCGTCGAAGGCGTTTTGCAGCGGCTGCACCACGAAGGGCATGGAGTACACCGTCGAGCCGATCACCAGGCCCGTGAAGCTGAACACCACGGTACCCAGGCCCATGGCCTGGGTCGCCTGGCCGAGCCAGCCGTGCGGGCCGAGGGCGATCAGCAGGTAGAAGCCGATCACCGTCGGCGGCAGCACCAGTGGCAGCGCCACCACCGCGCCCACCGGCCCGCGCAGCCACGAGCGCGTGCGCGCCAGCCACCAGGCGATGGGCGTGCCGATAATCAGCAGGATCAGCGTGGTCAGGCTGGCCAGTTTGATGGTCAGCCAGACCGCGCCGAAGTCACTGGCGTCCAGTGGCATCAGATTTCATAACCGTAGGACTTGATCACCGCTGCGGCTTTCGGGCCTTTCAGGTAGTCGACCAGGGCCTTGGCAGCCGGGTTGCCCTTGCCTTTGTTGAGGATGACCGCATCCTGCAGGATCGGCTCGTGCAGGTTGGCCGGGACGATCCAGGCCGAACCGCTTTCGACCTTGCCGTCCTTGTAGATCTGCGACAGGGCGACGAAGCCCAGCTCGGCGTTGCCGGTGGAGACGAACTGGTAGGCCTGGGTGATGTTCTGGCCTTCGACGATCTTGGCCTTGGTGGCCTCGGTCAGCTTCAGCTTGTCCAGCACCTGGGTGGCGGCCAGGCCGTAAGGGGCGGCTTTCGGGTTGGCGATGGACAGGTGCTGGAACTGGTTCTTCTTCAGTACTTCACCCTTGTCATCCACATAGCCCGGCTTGGCCGACCACAGGGCCAGGGTGCCGGTGGCGTAGGTGAAGCGCGAGCCCGGGACGATTTCCTTTTCCTCTTCCAGCTTCTTCGGGGTGCTGTCGTCGGCGGCGAGGAACACCTCGAACGGCGCACCGTTCTTGATCTGCGCGTAGAACTGCCCGGTGGCGCCATAGGCGGCGACCAGCTTGTGGCCGGTGTCTTTCTCGAAGTCCTTGGCGATGGCCTGGATCGGCGCGGTGAAGTTCGCGGCGACCGCAACCTGCACCTCGTCAGCCCAGGCGCTGTTGAGGGAGAACAGGCTGGCCAGGGTGATGGCGCTCAAGTGGTACAGACGGTTACGCATGAAGACAGCTCCTTGAGGTGGTTATCGTTATGGTGCTGACTATATAGCGATAGACCATTTGTCTGGAAGGGGCTGGAGGACGGGTTATAGCTTGGGGGTTATGGTTTGCCTGTGTCTGTCTCTTCGCGGGCAAGCCCGCGAAGAGACAGACACAGTTTTAAAGCCTTATCGAGCAATCTGCGCCAATGCCTTGGAGGCCATCTCCCGGGTCAGCTGCTCAGCTGGCATATGCCGGCCCAGGCGCAGCGCCTGCCCCGACCACAGGTTGCTGAAATCACTGTTGCCCTGCGCATCGGTAATCGCTCGCAGCGGCATTAGTGCGCCACCCGCCAGCGGGAAGCGCGGCGCCAAATCGCTCATCGGCCCCAGCTCGCGCATGATGCGGTTGTTGATGCCACGCGCCGGGCGCCCGGTGAACAGGTTGGTCAACGCGGTGTCGCTGGCCGGTGCGGTGTCCAGAGCGCGACGGTGGGCAGGGGAGACCTTGGCCTCCGGGCAGAACAGGTAGGCCGTGCCGATCTGCACTGCGCTGGCACCGAGGGCCAAGGCGGCCACCACGCCACGGTGGTCGCCGATGCCGCCAGCGGCGATCACTGGCAGGCGCACGGCATCGGCAATTTGCGGCACCAGGGCGAAGGTGCCGATCTGGCTGGTGATGTCGTCGCTGAGGAACATGCCGCGATGGCCGCCGGCTTCATAGCCCATGGCGATGATCGCATCGCAGCCATTGGCTTCGAGCCACTGCGCTTCTTCCACCGTGGTGGCACTGGACAGCACCTTGGCGCCCGTGGCCTTGACCCGCTGCAGCAGTGCAGTTTGCGGCAAGCCGAAGTGGAAACTCACCACCTCCGGGCGCAACTGCTCGACCAGCAGGCAGCTCTGCTCATCGAAGGGGGCGCGGTTGGAAACAGGCGTAGGCGCATCGAAGTCGGCGCCGACTTCGGCGTAGTACCCTTTCAGTGCCTGCTTCCAGCGGGCGCCACGCTCGGGGTCGGGCGCTGGCGGCTGGTGGCAGAAGAAGTTCAGGTTCAGCGGCTGGCCAGGGCAGGCGGCGCGGAAGGCTTCGATCTCGCCACGCACCTGGTCGCCGGTGAGCATGGCGCAGGGCAGGGCACCCAGGCCACCCGCCCTGGCCACGGCAATGGCCATGGCCGCACCGCTGGCACCGGCCATTGGCGCCTGGAGAATGGGCAACTCGATGCCCAGCAGATCGAGGATACGACGGTCGGGCCAGTTGCTCATGCGCTTCTCCTGGTCGGTGTTGCCTTACAGTGCTTTGCTCACCTGGATGTCGCTGATCTTCTCGGCGTCTTCGCCGTGGATCTTGCGCAGGGCTTCCATGGCCTGTTCGTGCGAGGCGTCGGCCATCACGGCGAAGTCCCAGCGGCGCTGGCCGTCGAGCTTGTACTTGATGACGTACTTGATGTTCTGGGTCATGGCAGGCCTTATCCGAGTTTCGACGACGAGCGGCGGATGATCTTGATCTTGTGGGTCAGGGTCGGTTTGCGCGTTACCGAGATCGGGCGGGTGGTCACGGTATCGATGGTGATGTTCCAGAAACCGGTGCTCGGCACAGTGATCTTGGCCGGGAAGCGCTCGAAGTGGCCACCATGGTAGGTGTGCCGGCCGCCATTCTTGAAGCTGCGGAAGTTGGCGTCGTTCATCAGGCGGATGTTGCAGCGCTGGGAGCACTCGATGACGACGATGTCGTCCTCGTTGAGGTGCTCGCGCTGGTGTACGAATTTCATGGGGTGCCCCGCAATGTTTGGTTCTGCAAAGGCGAACGATACCACGATGTCGGCTTGCACTGCCGCGCCTGATGGCACATGGCAGATAAAACGGCCAAAGCGGGGAGCAAAACCGCCTGACTGTTGTCCTACGCTCTCTTGTCAGTCGAGGTGCGGGAAATGAAGTGGATGGTGGCGGCGTTGTTCCTGGCGCTGGGAGGTTGTGTCAGTGTTTCGGAACTTGAGCAATCCCATGAAACCATGGATGTCATGTCTGGCAAGACGCCGCGTGAATACGCCGATTGCGTCAAGGCGCAGCTGGCCAAGAGCCGTGACCCTTTGGTGGAAGAACAACGCGATGAAGGATTGCGTCTGATTGTGCCGCAAAAACTCACGGCAGGTGCCGGGCCGGCGGCGTTGCTCGATATCCACAAACGCGGCAGCGGCAGCAGCATCAAGCTGCATGAGCGGATGAACAACTTCCCGCTGCGCCCGGGTGATGTGCGCGAGGCAACGACCGAGTGCATCTCTGGCAGTTGACCTGGCTCAACGGATCGGCGCTTAGAAGGCCAATTGCCAGCCAGTAGTCGGTTCGAGCGTTGTTGCGAATTCCCTGACAGGGCTAGTATCCATTTGCTTATGTTTTTTAGGCTTAAGCTTATAACAAAAGAAATGGAGATTCGTGATGACACCGTTGAGTCGCGTCGTGATCGGCAGCTTGCTGATCCTGGCCTGGCCTGCGGCGCATGCCGCCGATGGCCAGAAAGTCTTCACCCAGGGCGGGACCAACCCCGCCGCCATGGCCTGCCTGGGCTGCCATGGCCCGGACGGCAAGGGCATTGCCGCCGCAGGGTTCCCCCGCCTGGCTGGCCTACCGGCCGGTTACCTGAGCAAGCAGCTGCATGACTGGCGCACTGGCAGCCGCCAGCAGCCGGTCATGGAGCCGTTGGCCAAAGCGCTGAGCGAAGATGAGATAGAGGCCGTCAGCCATTACCTGGCTGGTCTGCCGGTTGATCCTGCTCCAGACCTGCGTCGCCAACAGATCGCAAGCAACCCCACCGAGCGCCTGGCCCTCTACGGCGACTGGGGCCGGCAGATCCCCGGATGCGCGCAGTGCCATGGCCCTGGTGGCAGCGGTGTCGGCGAGCACTTCCCGCCGCTGGCCGGGCAGCCCGCCGCCTACCTGATGGCACAGCTCAACGGCTGGCGCGACGGTAGCCGCAGCAATGACCCCAACCAGCTGATGGCAGGCGTGGCCAAGGCCATGACCGACGCCGAAGTCAAGGCGATTGCCGAGTACTTCGCCCACTCCGCCAGCCCGGAGGTCAAGCCATGAAAACCTTGCTGCCAACGTTACTGCTGCTGGCCACGGGCACTGCCTTTGCCAATCAGGCACCCATCGCCATGGAAGACCAGTCGCAACTGAAGGTCCCCGGTGCCCAGGCCGCGCCACAATTCGCACCACCCGCCGAAAGCGAGTTGCCGGACAATGCCTTTGGCAAGATGGTCCGCGAGGGCCACGCATTGTTTGTCGATACCCGCCGGTTGATGCCCGAGGCGGTCGGCAATGGCATGAACTGCAGCAACTGCCACCTCGACCAGGGCCGCCTGGCGCATTCCGCGCCGCTGTGGGGTGCTTATCCGATGTACCCGGCCTACCGCAAGAAGAACGACAAGGTGAACACCTTTGCCGAGCGTATCCAGGGCTGCTTCCAGTTCAGCATGAACGGCAAGCCACCGGCCGCCGACAGCCCGCAGATGACGGCGCTCGCCGTATATGCCTACTGGCTTTCGATCAAGGCGCCCACCGGCGTGGAAATTGCCGGTCGCGGTTACCCCGAGGTGGCGCAGCCAAAGGGGGGCTACGACTTCAAGCGTGGCCAGCAGGTCTACCGCGAACAATGCGCCATTTGCCATGGAGACAACGGCGAGGGGCAGAAGGTGGCCGGTGAATATGTGATGCCGCCACTCTGGGGCAAGGACTCCTACAACTGGGGCGCTGGCATGCACCGGATCAATACTGCGGCATCGTTCATCAAGTACAACATGCCCCTGGGCAAACCGGGCAGCCTGAGCGATCAGCAGGCCTGGGACGTGGCCGCCTGGGTCAACCGCCACGAGCGCCCCCAGGACCCGCGCCTGGTCGAGGGGTCCATCGAAAAGACACGGCTGAAGTTCCATGCCAACGACGGCGTCAACTTGTATGGCCAGCAGGTCGACGGAGTGCTGATCGGGCAGGGCACAGGTAGCTGAGCGGGCGTTGCGCCAGCGCCATGCCAGCCCTTGCGCGGTGTTTTCCATAAGGGCCGCGCAAGGGCCTGATGACGTCATTTTCACGAACTTTTTGGAACTATCTACACTAGGTTATCTCTATGATGGCAGCGGTCGTCACAGGCAGGGCATTGTAAGCTGCATGCCGCCTGATTAGACTGCGCCGAATTCCACAGGCCTCGCCTATGTTTAAGGATGTTTATGATCAAGAAATGCTTGTTCCCGGCAGCCGGCTACGGCACTCGCTTCCTGCCTGCTACCAAAGCCATGCCCAAGGAAATGCTGCCGGTGGTCAACAAGCCACTGATCCAGTATGGCGTTGAAGAAGCATTGGATGCTGGTCTGAACGAGATTTCCATCGTCACCGGCCGCGGCAAGCGCGCCCTGGAAGACCACTTCGACATCAGCTACGAGCTGGAAAACCAGATCAAGGGCACCGACAAGGAAAAGTACCTGGTCGGTATCCGTCGCCTGCTCGACGAGTGCTCGTTCTCCTACACCCGCCAGACCGAAATGAAAGGTCTGGGCCACGCCATCCTGACCGGCCGCCCGCTGATCGGTGACGAACCGTTCGCCGTGGTACTGGCGGATGACCTGTGCGTCAACCTCGAAGGTGACGGCGTGCTCGCGCAAATGGTCGCGCTGTACAAGAAGTACCGCTGCTCGATCGTCGCCATCCAGGAAGTCGACCCACAGGAAACCAACAAGTACGGCGTGATCGCCGGCGAAGAGATCAAGGACGGCATCTTCCGCGTCGACTCCATGGTCGAGAAGCCGAAGCCGGAGGACGCACCGTCCAACCTGGCGATCATCGGTCGCTACATCCTGACCCCGGACATCTTCGAGAAAATCGAACAGACCGAGCCGGGCAAGGGTGGCGAGATCCAGATCACCGACGCACTGATGAAACAGGCTGCCGAAGGCAACGTGATCGCCTACAAGTTCAAGGGCAAGCGTTTCGACTGCGGTGGCGCCGAAGGCTACATCGAGGCGACCAACTTCTGCTTCGAGAACTTCTACAAGGCCGGCAAGGCGTACTGATACGCCAATGCAGGTTCAAGGAGCCACCCTTCGGGGTGGCTTTTTTGTTTGCGGCGGCCAACGGCGTTATGCTGGGCGCCTGCCTAGGAGAGTGAATACATGGCCTACGATTTTGATCTGTTCGTGATTGGCGCCGGTTCCGGCGGTGTGCGCGCGGCGCGCTTCGCTGCGAGCTTCGGTGCAAAAGTGGCAGTGGCCGAGAGCCGCTACCTGGGTGGCACCTGCGTCAACGTCGGCTGCGTGCCGAAAAAACTGCTGGTGTACGGCGCCCACGTCGCCGATGAGCTGGAACAGGCCGCCGGCTTCGGCTGGACCCTCGAAGAGGGCCACTTCGACTGGGGTACGCTGATCGCCAACAAGAACCGCGAGATCGAGCGCCTCAACGGCATCTACCGCAACCTGCTGGTGAACAGCGGCGTGACTTTGCTGCAAGGCCATGCCCGCATCACCGGCGCCAACGAAGTGGAAGTGGACGGCCAGCGCTACAGCGCCGAGCATATCCTGATTGCCACCGGCGGCTGGCCACAGGTGCCGGATATTCCGGGCAAGGAACTGGCCATCACCTCCAACGAGGCGTTCTACCTCAAGGAGCTGCCGCGCCGCGTGCTGGTGGTCGGCGGTGGCTACATCGCCGTCGAGTTCGCCGGCATCTTCCAGGGCCTGGGCGCCGACACCACCTTGCTGTATCGCGGTGACCTGTTCCTGCGCGGCTTCGACGGCTCAGTGCGCACCCACCTCAAGGAAGAGCTGGAAAAACGCGGCCTGAACCTGCAGTTCAACGCCGACATCCAGCGCATCGACAAGCTCGACGACGGCAGCCTGAAAGCCACCCTCAAGGACGGCCGCGAGCTGGTCGCCGATTGCGTGTTCTACGCCACCGGCCGCCGCCCGATGCTCGACAACCTGGGCCTGGAAAACACCGGCGTGGAGCTGGATGCCCGCGGCTTCATCCGCGTCGACGAGCAGTACCAGACCACCGCCCCGTCGATCCTGGCCATTGGCGACGTGATCGGCCGCGTTCAGCTCACCCCGGTGGCCCTGGCCGAAGGCATGGCCGTGGCGCGGCGCCTGTTCAAGCCTGAGCAGTACCGCCCGGTGGATTACCAGAACATCCCGACTGCGGTGTTCAGCCAGCCACCGATCGGCACCGTCGGCCTTACCGAGGAGCAGGCGCTGGAAGCCGGGCACAAGGTGCAAATCTTCGAGAGCCGCTTCCGCGCCATGAAGCTGACCCTCACTGACATCCAGGAAAAGACCCTGATGAAGCTGGTGGTGGACGCCGAGACCGACAAGGTGCTGGGCTGCCACATGGTCGGCCCGGATGCCGGCGAGATCATCCAGGGCTTGGGTATCGCCCTCAAGGCCGGTGCGACCAAGCTACAGTTCGACGAGACCATCGGCGTGCACCCGACTGCCGCTGAAGAGTTCGTCACCATGCGCACAGTCACGCGCTGATGCCACTGGCCCCATCGCCGGTAAGCCGGCGATGGGGGGCTTGAAAACGCCGCAATCCTTTGCTCAGCCCATTCCCTTCTATTAATTATCCCTGGTTATAGCCAAAACCAATCACAAGCATGAGCTTTGCCAATGAGCCTTTATCGGGACCAGCGGTTAGGATTCTTTCCATCAACTGATTCCAACCCCATGAAGGAGCGTCTCTCATGCCAATCATCAACAGCCAGGTCAAACCGTTCAACGCCACCGCCTACCACAAGGGCGAGTTCGTTCAGGTCAGCGAAGCCGACCTGAAAGGCAAGTGGTCCGTCGTGTTCTTCTACCCGGCCGACTTCACCTTCGTCTGCCCGACCGAACTGGGTGACCTCGCCGACAACTACGCCGAGTTCCAGAAGCTGGGCGTGGAAATCTACGGCGTGTCGACCGACACCCACTTCACTCACAAAGCCTGGCACGACACTTCGGACACCATCGGCAAGATCCAGTACCCGCTGATCGGTGACCCGACTCACGTCATCTCGCGCAACTTCGACGTACTGATCGAAGAAGCCGGCCTGGCCGATCGCGGTACCTTCGTGATCAACCCGGAAGGCCAGATCAAGATCGTCGAACTGAACGACGGTGGCGTTGGCCGCGACGCAGCCGAGCTGCTGCGCAAAGTGAAGGCTGCCCAGTACGTTGCCGCTCACCCAGGCGAAGTCTGCCCGGCCAAGTGGAAAGAAGGCGAAGCTACTCTCGCCCCTTCCCTGGATCTGGTCGGCAAGATCTAAGACTGTGAAGAAGTCGCGGGCGGTAAGCAGCCGCCAAAGCTGAAGTATCTACCGCCCCGTAAAAGCGCCCGGGCGAACTCGCCTGGGCGTTTTTGTATCCGAGTTTTGAAAAAGGAATCGCCCGTATGTTGGACGCCACGCTTAAATCGCAACTGAAAACCTACCTGGAGCGGGTCACCCAGCCGATCGAGATCGTTGCCTCCCTCGACGACGGCGCGAAGTCCCGCGAATTGCACGACCTGCTGGTGGAAATCGCCGGCCTGTCGAACCTCATTACCTTCAGCGCGGACGGCAGTGACGCCCGTCGCCCTTCGTTCTCGCTGAACCGCCCGGGTGCCGACATAAGCTTGCGCTTTGCCGGCATCCCCATGGGCCACGAATTCACCTCCCTGGTGCTGGCGCTGCTGCAAGTCGGCGGCCATCCGTCCAAGGCCAGCGCCGAAGTGATCGAGCAGATCCAGGCACTGGAAGGCGAGTTCACCTTCGAAACCTACTTCTCGCTGTCGTGCCAGAACTGCCCGGACGTGGTCCAGGCACTGAACCTGATGGCGGTGCTCAACCCCAATGTGCGCCACGTGGCCATCGACGGTGCACTGTTCCAGGATGAAGTCGAGTCGCGCAAGATCATGGCGGTGCCGAGCATCTACCTGAACGGCGAAGTGTTCGGCCAGGGCCGCATGGGCCTTGAAGAAATCCTCGGCAAGATCGACACCAACGCAGGTAGCCGCCAGGCCGAGAAGATCAACGCCAAGGATGCCTTTGACGTGCTGGTGGTCGGCGGTGGGCCTGCCGGCGCTGCAGCGGCCATCTATGCCGCACGCAAAGGCATCCGCACCGGTGTCGCTGCCGAGCGTTTCGGCGGCCAGGTGCTCGACACCCTGGCCATCGAGAACTTCATCTCGGTACAAGAGACCGAAGGGCCGAAGCTGGCCACGGCGCTGGAAGAGCACGTCAAGCAGTACGACGTCGACATCATGAACCTGCAGCGCGGTGAAGCGTTGATCCCGGCCACCGACGGCGGCCTGCACGAAGTGCGCCTGGCGGGCGGCGCCTCGCTCAAGGCCAAGACCGTGATCCTCGCCACCGGTGCCCGTTGGCGTGAAATGAATGTGCCGGGCGAGCAGGAGTACCGCGCCCGTGGCGTGGCCTACTGCCCGCACTGTGACGGCCCGCTGTTCAAGGGCAAGCGCGTGGCGGTGATTGGCGGCGGCAACTCTGGCGTGGAAGCGGCCATCGACCTGGCCGGTATCGTTGCCCAGGTAACGCTGATCGAGTTCGACAGCCAGCTGCGTGCCGACGCGGTGCTGCAGCGCAAGCTCCACAGCCTGCCGAACGTCAAGGTGATCACCAGCGCGCTGACCACCGAGGTGGTTGGCAATGGCGAGAAAGTGACGGGCTTGCGTTACAAGGACCGCAGCACCGATGAGGTGCATGACCTGGCGCTGGAAGGCATCTTTGTGCAAATCGGGCTGCTGCCGAACACCGATTGGCTCAAAGGCACGGTCGAGCTTTCGCCGCGTGGCGAGATCATCGTCGACGCCAAGGGCCAGACCAGTGTGCCGGGTGTGTTTGCTGCAGGGGATGTGACCACCGTGCCATACAAGCAGATCGTCATCGCGGTAGGCGAGGGCGCCAAGGCTTCGCTGGCGGCGTTCGATCACCTGATCCGCACTTCGGCGCCGGCGTAAGCCGTACCTGCCTCTTCGCGGCTAAAGCCGCTCCCACAGGCACAGCACAGGCCCCACGGGCGGTGATATCCCTGTAGGAGCGGCTTTAGCCGCGAAGGGCCGGCACTGACAAAGCAAAACCTGAGGGTGTCTATGCTTACCGCAGACACCCTCAGGAGCTTCACCATGACCCTGATCAGCCGCGAACCCTGGTGGCTAGTCCCCCCCAAGCCCGGGCAGAAAGAGCAGGACCTGCACTGGGGCTACCTCGAGATCTATGCCGACGGGCGCACCGTGTTCGTCGACCAGCGCCCCAGTGACCGGGAGCTGGCCGAGCGCAAGAGCTGTCGCAACTTCCCCGACCCTGAACCTTAAGCGGCTCAGCCTTCCAGCTCGGCCAGTCGCGCTTCCAGTGCTGCGATCCGCGCTTCCAAGGCTTCTATACGTTCTTCCGAAACACTGCCGCCACTGCTGCGAGCGCCGCCTTCTTGCTGGCGCGCCGCCAGAATCGCCTCGATTTCCGCCGGGTCACCCAGGGCATGGGTATAGCGGTCTTCCCGCTGCCCGGCCTGGCGTGGCAGGTGCAGGGCCAGGTCGCGCGAAATCAGGCGTTCGAGCTGATGCTGGATCTGTTCGGTGTCGTCGAAGTCGTGCAGGCGGTTGCTGCGGGTCAGCAGTTCGTTGAGGGTCTGCGGCCCACGCAGGAACATCAGGCCCATCAGCACCAGCTGTGCCGGAACCAGCTCCAGCGCCTTGTCCACCCGCTGTTCCCAGCGGTCGGCGCGGCTGCCCATCTGCAGGCGGGTCATGTCCTGGCCCTCGAGGGCGCGCAGGGCCTGGCCGACCTGGCCCTGGGTGAGGTTCATCACCGGTTCCCGGCTGGTCTTCTGGTTACAGGCCAGGACCAGGGCGTTGAGGGTCAGCGGGTAGCTTTCCGGGCTGGTGGCCTGCTTCTCGATCAGCGCGCCGAGAATGCGGATCTCGATGCTGCTGAAGCGGCCTTCGCCTGCGGTTTCGTGTTCTGACATGGCCCTGTCTCATTGCTGGGGAAAGGCCACTAGCGTAGGTAAAGCGCCAGGCTTAAGCAATCACCGCTCTTGCGGCCTGTGTAGGAGCGGGCTTGCCCGCGAATGGCCGCAAAGCGGCCCCGGCAATCTCAAACGCTACGCCGTTCTTCAGCCTGGCAAGCCGCCGCCGTAAACAACACATCGGTCGAAGAATTCAGCGCCGTCTCCGCCGAATCCTGCAGCACGCCAATGATGAAGCCTACCGCCACCACCTGCATGGCAATCTCGCTGGGAATGCCGAACAGGCTGCACGCCAGCGGAATCAGCAGCAGCGACCCTCCGGCCACACCCGACGCACCACAGGCACAGATCGCCGCCACCACGCTGAGCAGCACCGCCGTCGGCAAGTCGACCGGAATCCCCAAGGTATGCACCGCCGCCAGAGTCAGCACGGTGATGGTGATCGCCGCACCGGCCATGTTGATGGTCGCCCCCAGCGGGATCGATACCGAGTATGTATCCTCATGCAGCCCCAGGCGCTCCGAGAGCGCCAGGTTGACTGGAATGTTGGCAGCCGAACTGCGGGTGAAGAACGCAGTAATGCCGCTCTCGCGCAGGCACAGCAAGGTCAGCGGGTAAGGGTTGCGGCGGATCTTCCAGAACACGATCAGCGGGTTCATCACCAGCGCCACGAACAGCATGCAGCCGATCAGCACCCCCAGCAGGTGCAGGTAGCCAAGCAGGGCGCCGAGGCCAGACTGGGCCAAAGTCGAGCTGACCAGGCCGAAGATACCCAGCGGGGCGAAGCGGATCACCACACGCACGATCAAGGTCACGCCATTGGACAGGTCCTCGACCACGGTGCGGGTGGTATCACCAGCATGGCGCAGGGCCACGCCCAGGCCGATGGCCCAGGTCAGCACACCGATGAAGTTGGCGTTGAGCAAGGCGTTCACCGGGTTGTCGACCGCGCTCAACAGCAGGTTCTGCATTACCTCGGTGATACCGCCTGGCGCGCTCAGGGTTGCCTCGCCAGTGCTCAGGGCCAGATGCGAAGGGAACAGCATGCTGGCGACCACGGCCACCACGGCGGCGGCGAAGGTGCCCAGCAGGTACAGCCAGAGAATCGGGCGGATGTGGGTTTCCTGGCCGTGGCGGTGGTTGGCGATCGACGCCATGACCAGAATGAACACCAGCACTGGCGCGACGGCCTTGAGGGCGCTGACGAACACTTTGCCGAGGAAGCCCAGGTCACGGGCGATGGCGGGAGCCAGCAGGGCCAGGGCGATGCCGGCGACCAGGCCGATGACGATCTGGGTCACCAGGCTAGTGCGGTTGAGGAGGCGGAAAACAGGCGTCATGTGCAGCGAAGTCTCGGAATCTTCAAAGGGCGCGACTTTAGCACAATCGGGCACGGCCCTATCGCCGGCAGCCACTACCAGTGAAACAGCTCCCGCCGCGCGCCCTCGGTAATCGCCACGATCCCCGGGTGCTTGACCTTGCGCTCCACCGAAATGGCATAGAACGACTCATGCACCGCTTCGGTCTGGCCGATCAGCTCGACGCCATACTGGCGGCAGACTTCCTCGGCAATCACGCTCGGCGCGACGAAAATCCCGCTGCCTGACTGGCCGAACGCCTGCATCAGCGCACTGTCGTCGAATTCGCCAACGATGCGTGGCTGCACCTGCTGCTCGCTCAGCCAACGCAACAGGCGGCTGCTCACCACCGTTTCCGGGCCGGGAATCAGCAGCGGCGCATCCTGCAGGCAGGCGGGGAAGGGGCCGGCATGCTGTCGGGCCAGGGCCGGGGTGGCGAAGAAGCTCAGGCCGCATTCGCCGAGCTTCTGGCTGTAGCCCTTGATGTCCAGGTGGCTGGGCATCGGGCTGTCGGAAATCACCAGGTCCAGGCGCTGGATCGCCAGGTCTGCCAGCAGCCGTTCGAGTTTGTCTTCGCGGCAATTGATGCGCAGCACCTCGTCCAGCTCCATGGTCGGCGCCAGCAGGCGATAGACGATCGACTTCGGCACCACGTCGGCCACCCCCACGCGAAACAGGATCTGCTCCTGCGGGCCAGCCCTGAGCATGGCCTCCAGCTCGCCGCCGATCTGGAACATCTGCTCGGCGTAGACTAGCGTCTGACGGCCGGTCTCGGTTAGCTCCAGTTGCCGGCCGACGCGCTGGAACAGTTCCAGCCCGTAGGTCTGCTCGAACAGGCTGATCTGCCCGCTGATGGTCTGTGGTGTCAGGTTCAGCTGTTCGCTGGCGCGGGCGATGCTGCCGGTCTTGGCCACGGCCCAGAAGTAGTGGAGCTGGCGATAGTTGAGCACGCGCGCGGGTCCCGATTCGAAAAAACCGAAGTATACACACTGGAAATACGAATTTTCCTGAAGTATTGGCGTCTTTAGAATGCGACCCCATCAGGCGCTTCGCGCCGCCGGGATTTTTCAAGCGAGGACACCATGCTGCATCTCAAATCCATTGGCACTCCGCTGGTGCTGGCCCTGTCGCTGTTCAGCCTGGCCGGTTGCGACCAGGCCGAGAAGTCTGCCCAGCAGATGCTCGACCAGGCGGCAAAGTCGGCCAAGCAGGCCATCGACGACACCAACAAGGCCGCCCAGCAGGCCTTGAGCGATGCCATCGGTCACGAGGGCCAGAAGCCCAAGGACGCCGAGAAGAAAGAACACACCCAGGAAATCTGACCCTACAACCGCCGCTTCAGGATTTGAACAATGGAATACTTGCTGGAACTCGCCGCTAGCCCTACCGCCTGGGTCGCCCTGGCAACACTGGTGGCCATGGAAGTGGTACTGGGTATCGACAACCTGATCTTCATCTCGATCCTGACCAACAAGCTGCCTGTGGAGTATCGCTCCAAGGCACGCCGTATCGGCATCAGCATGGCCCTGGTCATGCGCCTGGCCCTGCTCAGCACCGTGGCCTGGATCGTGCAGTTGACCGACCCGGTGTTCGAAGTGTTCGGCAACGCCTTCTCGTGGAAGGACGTGATCCTGATTGCCGGCGGCCTGTTCCTGCTGTGGAAGGCCACCAAGGAGATTCACGAGAACGTCGACCCGCACGGCGCCAAGGAAGAAGCCAAGGTCTCCAACACGGTTACCCTGGGCTTTGCTGCTGCGATCTTCCAGATCCTGCTGCTGGACATCGTCTTCTCGGTCGACAGCATCATCACTGCCGTGGGCATGACCGAGCACCTGCCGATCATGATCATTGCCGTGATCACCGCAGTCATCGTCATGATGGTGGCCGCTGACCCGCTGGCCAACTTCATCAACGACAACCCGACGGTGGTGATGCTGGCCCTGGGCTTCCTGATCATGATCGGCATGACACTGATCGCCGAAGGTTTTGGCGCCCATGTACCGAAAGGGTATGTGTACGCGGCGATGGCCTTCTCGACGGTGATCGAGATCCTCAACATCCTGGCACGCCGAGCGCGGCTCAAGCGTGAAGCCGCTGAAGGCTGATGAAAAAAACAAACGGGGCGCTAGGCGCCCCGTTTGCATTCAGGTGAACAAACCTCAGTGCACCCCGGCATGCCGCTGCGCCCTGCGCACAGGCTGCGCCTTGGCAGGGGCCTGCGGGGGCAGGTGGTGATGCTGGGAATGACGCCGCACGATACGCAAAACACCCCACAGCATGGCGGCCGCGACGCTTAGCCACATACCTACCAGCATGAGGATTGCCATGGTCAGGCTCATGTGTGCCTCCTTCTCTTGGGCCAACCTGCGGTTTGCCCTCCAGACACAGCATTAGTCTAGCTGCCAGTCCGTGACGTTCCATTGACCAAAGGTCGATTGCTTAAGCCGATTGGTTCCAATCGCTTGTCGGACTATACCCGCGCGACGCGGCGCCCTATGATCGGTGGCCAGAGCCGGGCGCTGCCTGCCTGGCATCGGAACAAGCGAGTGTCCATGGAGCAACATTCCTGCAAGAGCTGGGCGACCGTCCCACGTCAGCTGTTGGCCGCCTGCCTGGTGGCTGCGACCCTGGGCGGCTGCGCCAGCGCACCCTCTGCAAGCCTCAAGGGCATGCCCCAGCGGGTCGAAATCAGCAGCGTGCCGTTCTACCGCGGCAATGCCAACCACAGCGGGGCGATGGCCCTGGCCGCGCTGCTCTCGCAGCAGGGTGCGCCGATCACCCCCGGGCTGCTGGACAAACCGCTGAACTTGCCGAAGGCAGCTGATGCGCTGGAAACCAGCATCCCACGTGTGGCCCGCGATTACGGCATGGTCGTGTACCCGCTGGACAAGCAACTGGACGCCTTGCTGACTCAAGTGGCCGCTGGCAACCCAGTGCTGTTGCGTTACCAGGAAGGTTCGGCGTGGTGGAGCGAACCGCGCTATGCGGTGCTGATCGGCTATGACAGCTTCAAGAAGCGCGTGCTGCTGCGCTCAGGGATGCATCGGCGCCAGCTGATGGCGTTCGACGACTTTGCCTCGGCGTGGGCGAAGGAGGGGAGTTGGGCGGTGCTGGTGCAGCCTCCGCGCCAGCTGCCGGCCCAGGTGGACCGCCAGCGTTGGCTGCAGGCTGCCGACGAACTGGCCCGGGCGGGCCAGGAAGTGGCGGCGAAACAGGCTGTGCGCAGCCTGAATAAATAGCGTTACCTGCACCGGCTCATTCGCGGGACAAGCCACACAGGATTTGTGCCATGGCACAGTACCTTGTGGGAGCGGGCTTGTCCCGCGAAGAGGCCTGGCCTGCTTACATCAGAAGCCCAGACGATCGCGCAGGCTGTAGTACCAGGCACCGATGGCGCTGAACGGCACGCGCAGCATCTGGCCACCCGGGAACGGGTAATGCGGCAGGCCGGCAAAGGCGTCGAAACGCTCGGCCTGGCCGCGCAGGGCCTCGGCCAGCACCTTGCCCGCCAGGTGGGTGTAGGTCACGCCGTGGCCCGAGCAACCCTGCGAGTAGTAGATGTTGTCGCCGATACGGCCGACCTGTGGCAGACGCGACAGGGTCAGCAGGAAGTTGCCGGTCCAGGCGTAGTCGATCTTGACGTTCTTCAGCTGCGGGAAGGCCTTGAGCATTTTCGGACGAATGATCGCTTCGATGTTGGCCGGGTCACGCGCACCGTACACCACGCCACCGCCGAAGATCAGGCGCTTGTCGCTGGTCAGGCGGTAGTAGTCGAGCAGGTAGTTGCAGTCTTCCACGCAGTAGTCTTGTGGCAGCAGGGTGCGAGCCAGTTCTTCGCCCAGCGGCTCGGTGGTGATCACCTGGGTACCGCATGGCATCGACTTGGCGGCCAGTTCCGGTACCAGGTTGCCCAGGTAGGCGTTGCCGGCAACGATGATGAACTTGGCGCGGATCTTACCTTGCGGGGTGTGCACCACTGGGTTGGCACCGCGCTCGATACGGATGGCCGGGGTCTGCTCATAAATGATGCCGCCCAGCGACTCGACCGCGGCGGCTTCGCCCAGGGCCAGGTTCAGCGGGTGGATGTGGCCGCCGCTCATGTCCAGCATGCCGCCCAGGTAGTTGTCGCAGGCGACCACTTCACGGATGCGCTTCTGGTCCATCAGCTCCAGCTGATTGTGGCCAAAGCGTTCCCACAGGCGCTTCTGCGATTCCAGGTGGCCCATCTGCTTGGCGGTCAGCGCAGCGAATACGCCGCCGTCCTTCAGGTCGCACTGGATGTTGTACTTGGCCACGCGCTCACGGATGATGCGGCCGCCTTCGAAGGCCATCTGGCCCAGCAGTTGTGCTTCCTTGGGGCCGACGGTGCGCTCGATGACATCGATGTCGCGGCTGTAGCTGTTGACGATCTGGCCACCGTTGCGGCCCGATGCGCCGAAGCCGACCTTGGCCGCTTCGACGATGCTCACCTTGAAGCCGTTTTCCAGCAGGAACAGCGCGCTGGAAAGGCCGGTGTAGCCGGCACCGATGATGCAGATATCGGTTTCCACCTCACCCTGCAGCGCCGGACGTGGCGGCACCGGGTTGGCCGAGGCGGCGTAGTAGGACTGGGGGTAGGGGGTGTTAGCCATGCTGCAGGAACCTCTGTGTTTTATATTTTTAACGAATGTACCGATGCTATCAATAATAATAAACACCCGCTAGTCGTCTGTTGAAAATCCTTTACTGGCCTGCAGCGGTCCCTTCTCTATAAACAGTTTAAGATTCAGTGAGTTAGCGCGAAAAAAAGTGTTGACAGGGTTTTTGGATTGCGTAGAATGCGCACCACACGACAGGCACATAGCTCAGTTGGTTAGAGCACCACCTTGACATGGTGGGGGTCGTTGGTTCGAGTCCAATTGTGCCTACCAAACAAAGTCCCGGTCTCCGGGCATCGAAAAGGGCGATCCGCATGGGTCGCCCTTTTTGCATTATGGGCGCATTCGAGGTCGTGGGTACCGGCGCCCGCAGGTTTCTGAAAGTTTTTGATTTTTTTGAAAAAAACGCTTTACAGGTACGCATTCGATCACTAATATGCGCACCACACGACAGGCACATAGCTCAGTTGGTTAGAGCACCACCTTGACATGGTGGGGGTCGTTGGTTCGAGTCCAATTGTGCCTACCAAACAAAGTCCCGGTCTCCGGGCATCGAAAAGGGCGATCCGAAAGGGTCGCCCTTTTTGCTTTCCATGCCCCTCTCGAAAAAGCCCCTCGAAGCAGCGTGTAACCTTTGGTCGCGGGCGGTGCCCAGGGCGGTCGTGGTAGAATCCGCCCCTTCGAATCTGGAGGTAAACGCGTGCGCAAACTGGCAGTGGTATTGGCAGTGCTGGCCCTGGCGGGCTGTGAGAACGAGGTCGAGGGTGTGCACAAGCAGGTTGCCGAGCACCTGCACAACCCCAAGACTGCCAAGTTCGGCAACGTGCGGATCGACACCAAGGGCACCATCTGCGGCCAGGTGCGTGGCAAGGACGATGCCGGCCAGTATGAGGCTTACCGCAGCTACGTGGCGATCAAGGGTGCCGACGGCCAATACGAAATCATCGTCGATGACGGCGGCAACAACCTGCGCATTCGCGAATACTGCGGCGGCGCTGAACTGCAACGCCGTGCCGAGGCGCTGGCCGATCAGCCGGCCCCAGAGGGTTGGGATGTCGAAGTGATCCAGGGCGCCAACATGGGGGCGCTGACCGACATGACCGCACGCCTGATCGAGAAGGGCATCCCGTCCTCGGTCGAATACCGCGACGGCAAACCCGTGGTGCTGATGGGGCCGTTCCCGAGCAAGGCCGAGGCCGATGCGCGCAAGGCTGAAGTGATGGCCAAATTGGGTACCGATTCGATCGTCATTCAGCATGGTGCGCAGCGTTAACTGTAATCTGTAGTCTTCCCCGGCTATGCTTGGCCTATTACAAGCCAGACGGGGAGGGCCTCATGTCTACGCTGGAGCGGGCCATTGCCGTGGCCGCCAGGGCACATGAAGGGCAATGTGACAAGGGTGGAGCAGCTTATATCCTCCACCCGTTGCGGGTGATGATGCGGGTCAGCACACCGGAGCAGCGCATTGTCGCGGTGCTGCATGACGTGATCGAAGACACGTCGCTGACCCTTTCCGACCTCGCCCGTGAGGGTTTCCCCCTGAAAATTCTCGCCGCCTTGCTGGCCCTGAGCCGGAACAAGGGCGAAAGCTATCAGGACTTCGTCGTGCGCCTGGGCAGTGACCCGCTGGCACGCACCGTCAAACTGGCCGACCTGGCCGACAATAGCGACCTTTCGCGCATTCCCGTGCCTGGCCCTGCTGATCTTGCACGGCTGGCCCGCTACCGCGAGGCCAGTGCCTACCTGCAGGCGCTGGCCTGAGCCTCAATCCTCTTTCGGCACGGTCCAGAAGATCTGCACGCCGCCGTCGTCGCGGTGGGCGAGGGTGACGTTGTCGTTCTCGGCGATTTCCTCGAGCAGGGTTGCCCAATCATCGGGCGACTCGTGCTCCAGGCGGAAGATCAGCGCGGCGCGGCTGCGCTGGGCGAGAGGATTGTTGATGATCTTCTGGATGCGCAGGCCCAGTTGCTGGTAGCTGCTTGCGGTTGCTTCGGCGGTGTTGGCCACGGAGGCGATTCCTTGTTGTGCTGTATGTGCGTACAGTATTTCAAGGCAAAGTATTTCGCAACTGCATCGGTGCTGGATTTTTCGCGGGCAAGGGCCGGTGCAGGCAACGCACCAGCCCCAGGTCATGCCGGTATCAGTACTCCCAGAAGATCCGCTGCAATTCCTTGCTGTCCTGGGTCTTGGTCATCGCCACCATCGCCAGGATCCGCGCCTTCTGCGGGTTCAGGTCATGGGCCACCACCCAGTCATACTTGTCATCCGGCTGCTCGGCATTACGCAGCACGAAGCCACCCTGGTTGACGTGGGACGAGCGAATGATCTGCACGCCGTTCTTGTGCAGTTCCTGCAGGGCCGGCACCACCCGCGACGACACCGAGCCATTGCCGGTACCGGCATGGATGATCGCTTTCGCGCCGCTCTGCGCCAGCGCCTTGTACGCCGTATCGGTCACGTTGCCGTAGCTGTAGGCAATGTCCACCTGTGGCAAGCTGCTGATCTGCTTGATGTCGAACTCCGACTGTGTGGTATGGCGCTTGGCCGGCAGGCGGAACCAGTACGACTTGCCTTCCACCACCATGCCCATCGGGCCCCAGGCGCTCTTGAACGCTTCGGTCTTGATATTGACCGACTTGCTCACGTCGCGGCCGGACTGGATCTCGTCGTTCATGGTCACCAGCACGCCCTTGCCGCGCGACTGCTTGTCGGAGGCGACTGCCACGGCGTTGTACAGGTTGAGCATGCCGTCGGCAGACATTGCCGTGCCCGGGCGCATGGAGCCGACCACCACGATCGGTTTGTCGGTCTTCTCGACCAGGTTGAGGAAGTAGGCGGTTTCTTCCAGGGTGTCGGTGCCGTGGGTGATGACGATGCCATCAACGTCCTTGCTGTCGGCAAGCTCGGCGACGCGCTTGGCCAGTTTCAGCAAATCGTCGTTGGTGATGCTTTCGGAGGCGATCTGCATCACCTGCTCACCGCGCACATTGGCAAGGCCGGCCAGTTCCGGTACACCGGCAATCAGCTTGTCGACGCCGAGCTTGGCGGCCTGGTAGGTGGCGCTGTTGGCAGCGCTGGCGCCAGCGCCGGCAATGGTGCCGCCGGTGGCGAGGATGACCACGTTGGCCAGTTTCTGCTGGGTTTCGGCTTCCTTTGCCGAGGCCGTGGCGGGCAGGATCAGCAGCAGCGCCAGGGCGCTGGGGGCGAAGGGCTTCAGTGCAGCATTCATAATTATTGTTCTCTCTCTTCCTAATGAGATGGTTGCTGTGTCGCACGCTAACCAAGGCAGGTTTCGTACCAGCAGTGCTCAGGGCCGGCTTGCAGGCCTTACGGGGCGTATTCCATTCGGAACCCCGAACAAGCATAGGAAAAGGTGTTCGGTTTTTCGGAAAAATTCTGGATAATCAGTACCAGCCGCGTCTTGCCCCCGCCAGCGAAACGGATTTGACAAAACCAGGTCTTGTTTCCATAGTTACTCAACGCAAACGTTTGCGATCCGATAAAAATCACAAGATTCGGAGTCATCCCCCATGAAACTGCCGTTCCCCGGTCGTCTGCTGGCGCTCGCCGTCATGTCTTCGCTGTCCCTCGCCATGCCACTGTCTGCCGCCCATGCAGAGGAAAAACCCAAGGTCGCACTGGTCATGAAGTCGCTGGCCAACGAATTCTTCCGCACCATGGAAGACGGCGCCAAGGACTACCAGAAAGCCCACCCCGGCGATTTCGACCTGGTTGCCAACGGCATCAAGAACGAAACCGATACCGGTGAACAAATTCGCATCGTCGAGCAAATGGTCAACTCCGGCGCCAAGGCCCTGGTGATCGCGCCGGCCGACTCCAAGGCGCTGGTCTCGGCCGTGAAGAAGGCCATGGACCAGGGTGTCATCGTCATCAACATCGACAACCGCCTGGACCCTGAACTGCTCAAGAGCAAAGGCATCAGCGTGCCCTTCGTCGGCCCTGACAACCGCAAGGGCGCCCGCCTGGTCGGTGATTACCTGGCCAATCAGAAGCTCAAGGCCGGTGACCAGGTCGGCATCATCGAAGGCGTGCCGACCACCACCAATGCCCAGCAGCGTACCGCTGGCTTCAAGGACGCGATGGAAGCCGCGAAGATGAAGATCGTCTCGGTGCAGTCCGGCAACTGGGAGATCGACAAGGGCAACGCCGTCGCCGCCTCCATGCTCAACGAATACCCCGACCTCAAGGCGCTGCTGGCCGGTAACGACAGCATGGCACTGGGCGCCGTTTCGGCCGTGCGCGCTGCTGGCAAGACCGGCCAGGTGCAGGTGGTGGGCTACGACAACATCAACGCCATCAAGCCGATGCTCAAGGATGGCCGCGTGCTTGCCACCCTCGACCAGGCCGCCAGCCAGCAGGCCGTGTACGGCATCCAGGCAGCGCTGAAAGTACTCAAGGGCGAGAAGCCGGACGTGGACGCCGACAACGTCATCCAGACCCCGGTCGAACTCATCACCAAGCCCTGACCTCAGCAGGAGAAGTGGCCATGCCTGTATCGGCCAATGAAGTGGTGCTTGCCGCCAGCGCGCTGGGCAAAAGCTATGCCCAGCCGGTGCTGGCCGAAGTCAGCCTGGCCCTGCGCGAAGGTGAGGTGCTGGCGCTGACCGGCGAGAACGGCGCGGGCAAGAGCACGCTGTCCAAGCTCATCTGCGGCCTGGAAACCCCCACCACCGGGCACATGACCTACCGTGGCCAGGCCTACGCACCGGCCAGCCGCAGCGAGGCCGAGCGCCTCGGCGTGCGCATGGTCATGCAGGAGCTCAACCTGCTGCCGACCCTGACCGTGGCGGAAAACCTGTTTCTCGACAACCTGCCCAGCCGCTTCGGCTGGATCAGCCACAAGCGCCTGCGCCAACTGGCCACGGCCGCCATGGCCCAGGTCGGCCTGGACGCTATCGACCCAGACACCCCGGTCGGCGAGCTGGGCATCGGCCATCAGCAGATGGTCGAGATCGCCCGCAACCTGATCGGCGACTGTCGTGTGCTGATCTTCGACGAGCCCACGGCGATGCTCACCGCCCGCGAAGTGGAGCTGCTGTTCACCCAGATCGAGCGGTTGCGCCAGCGCGGCGTGGCCATCGTCTACATCTCCCACCGCCTTGAAGAGTTGCAGCGCGTGGCCCAGCGCATCGTCGTGCTGCGCGACGGCCAGCTGGTGTGCGATGAGCCGATCCAGCGCTACAGCAGCGCCGAACTGGTCAACCTGATGGTCGGGCGCGAATTGGGCGAGCATATAGACCTGGGGCGGCGCACCATCGGCGCGCCGTTGCTCAAGGTCGACAAGCTGCGCCGCGGCGACAAGGTGCGTGATGTATCGCTGCAGGTCAGGGCAGGGGAGATCTTTGGCATCTCCGGGCTGATCGGCGCCGGGCGCACCGAGCTGCTGCGGCTGATCTACGGTGCCGACCGTGCCGACAGCGGCAGCATCGAGATCGGCCAGCCGCTCAAGGCGGTCACCATCGATTCGCCCAAGGCGGCGGTAAAGGCCGGTATCGCCCTGATCACCGAGGACCGCAAGGGCGAAGGCCTGCTGCTGACTCAATCGATCAGCGCCAACATCGCCCTGGGCAACCTGCCCGCCGTGTCCCGCGCCGGGGTGCTCGACGGCGAGGCGGAACAGGCCCTGGCCGAACGCCAGATCAGCGCCATGCGCATCCGCAGCGCCAGCCCGGCGCAGGCGGTCGGCGAACTGTCCGGTGGCAACCAGCAGAAGGTGGTGATCGGCCGCTGGCTGGAGCGCGACTGCCAGGTGCTGCTGTTCGACGAGCCCACCCGCGGCATCGACGTCGGCGCCAAGTTCGACATCTATGGCCTGCTGGCCGAGCTGGCGCGTCAGGGCAAGGCCCTGGTGGTGGTGTCCAGCGACCTGCGCGAACTGATGCTGATCTGCGACCGCATCGCCGTGCTTTCCGCCGGCCGCCTGATCGAAACCTTCGACCGCGAACACTGGAGCCAGGACCAGCTCCTGGCCGCGGCCTTCGCCGGCTACCAGAAACGTGATGCCCTGCTGCATGACGCAGCACCCAGGATGGATGCATGAAGACCACACCCCTCGATACCCCTACCGGCGCGCCGGTGCGCCGCAGCGGCACTTATTTCGGCCTGGGCACCTACCTGGGCCTGGCCGGCGCCTTGCTGGCGATGATCGTGCTGTTCTCGTTCCTGAGCAGCCACTTCTGGTCGTACGCCACCTTCAGCACCCTGGCCAACCAGATCCCCGACCTGATGGTACTGGCGGTGGGCATGACTTTCGTGCTGATCATCGGCGGTATCGACCTTTCGGTCGGCTCGGTGCTGGCCCTCGCGGCTTCCACGGTCAGCGTGGCGATCCTCGGCTGGGGCTGGGGCGTGTTGCCAGCGGCCTTGCTCGGCATGGGCGTCGCCGCCCTGGCTGGCAGCATCACCGGTGGCGTCACCGTGGCCTGGCGTATCCCGTCGTTCATCGTTTCGCTCGGGGTGCTGGAGATGGCCCGCGGCCTGGCCTATCAGTTCACCGACTCGCGCACCGCCTATATCGGCGATGCCTACGCCTGGTTCTCCAACCCGGTCGCCTTCGGCATCTCGCCGGCCTTCATCATCGCCTTGCTGGTGATCGTGCTGGCCCAGCTGGTGCTGACCCGCACGGTGTTCGGCCGTTACCTGATTGGCATCGGCACCAACGAAGAGGCCGTGCGCCTGGCCGGCATCGACCCGCGCCCTTACAAGGTGCTGGTGTTCGCCCTGATGGGGCTGCTCGCCGGCCTGGCTGCGCTGTTCCAGATCTCGCGCCTGGAAGCTGCCGACCCCAATGCCGGGTCCGGCCTGGAGCTGCAGGTGATCGCCGCCGTGGTGATTGGCGGCACCAGCCTGATGGGCGGGCGCGGCTCGGTCATCAGTACGTTCTTCGGCGTGCTGATCATTTCCGTGCTGGCTGCAGGCCTTGCGCAGATCGGCGCCTCGGAACCCACCAAACGCATCATCACCGGGGCGGTCATCGTCATCGCCGTGGTGCTCGACACTTATCGCAGCCGGCGTGCAGGCCGGCGGAACTGAAAACATGGCAACCATCAAAGACGTCGCGGCCCTCGCGGGCATTTCCTACACCACGGTATCCCATGTCCTGAACAAGACTCGCCCGGTCAGCGAGCAGGTACGGCTCAAGGTCGAAGCGGCCATCCTGGAGCTCGACTATGTGCCCAGCGCCGTGGCGCGTTCGCTCAAGGCGCGCAGCACGGCCACCATCGGCCTGCTGGTACCCAACAGCGTCAACCCGTACTTCGCCGAGCTGGCCCGGGGCATCGAGGATGCCTGCGAGCGCAACGGCTATTGCGTGATCCTGTGCAACTCCGACGACAACCCGCAGAAGCAGCGCAGCTACCTGCGCGTGCTGCTGGAAAAGCGCATCGACGGCCTGGTGGTGGCGTCGGTGGGCGAGGACGCCGACCTGCTGCAGAGCCTGACCAACGTGCGCACGCCGATGGTCATCGTCGACCGCGAGCTGGAGGGCGTCGATGCCGACCTGGTGCGCATCGACCACGAACACGGTGCCTATCTGGCGACCCGCCATCTGCTGGAGCTGGGCCACCGCGACATCGCCTACATCGGCGGCCCGGCCGAAACCGGCGTTACCCAGTTGCGCCTGAGCGGCTTCCGCCGGGCGATGGCCGAAGCCGAGGCCGAGGTGCTGGATGGCCGTGTGCTGCATTGCGATTTCACCAGCCCGGGTGGCCATGCTGCCGCCGCGCAACTGTTCGAAGGCGAGCGGCCGACGGCAATCTTCGCCGGCAACGACATGATCGGTTTCGGCGTGTTGCGCGCCGCTGCCGAGCGCAATATCAACGTGCCGGGCGAGCTGTCGGTGATCGGTTTCGACGACATCGAATTGAGCCGCTATGTGTACCCGCCGCTGACCACCGTCGGCCAATCGATTCGCGAGCTGGGCGAGAATGCTGCCGCCTTGCTGCTGTCGCGCATCGCCACGCCGCGTCGCGATGCGGCCGAGCAGCGCATCGTCGCCCCGCGTATCGTGCTGCGCGAATCCACCGGGCCGCGCCCGGACCTGTTCAATGATTACCGCTAAGGAATTGCCATGCATGCCAAGGTAGTGGTGGTCGGGAGCCTCAACATGGACCTGGTGGCCCGCGCCCAGCGGCTGCCGCGAGCCGGCGAAACGCTGGCCGGGGAGAGTTTTTTCACCGTGCCCGGCGGCAAGGGCGCCAACCAGGCGGTGGCGGTGGCGCGCCTGGGTGGCAGTGTGGCGATGGTGGGCAATGTCGGCGATGACGCCTACGGCCAGCAGTTGCGCCAGGCGCTGCAAGTGGAAGGCATCGATTGCCAGGCGGTCAGCGTGTGCCCTGGCGTATCCAGTGGCGTGGCGCTGATTACCGTGGATGCTGCCAGCCAGAACTGCATCGTTATCATCCCGGGCGGCAACGGGCTGCTGACGCCTGAGTCGGTGCAGCGTTTCGATACCTTGCTGCAAGCCGCTGAAGTGGTCATCTGCCAGCTCGAAGTGCCCTTGGACACCGTTGCCTGGACACTCGCCCGAGCCCGCGAACTTGGCAAACGGGTGATTCTCAACCCGGCGCCAGCTACCGGGCCGTTGCCAGCGCACTGGTTCGCCCACATCGACTACCTCACCCCCAACGAAAGTGAGGCTGAAGCGCTAACCGGTGAGCCGGTCAACGACCTCGAAAGCGCCCGCCGTGCTGGTGAGCGCCTGCTGCAGTTAGGTGCCGGCAAGGTAATCGTAACCTTGGGCGCGCAGGGGGCATTGTTCGTCAGCCGTGACGGCAGCCAGCATTTCCCGGCGCCTCAGGTGCAGCCGCTGGACACCACGGCAGCGGGCGACACCTTCATCGGAGGTTTTGCCGCTGCATTGGTGCAGGGCAAGGAGGAGGGCGAGGCCATTGCTTTCGGCCAGCACGCCGCAGCCTTGTCCGTCACTCGTGCCGGTGCCCAGCCGTCGATTCCTTATCTGGCGGAGCTGACCCCATGAAAAAGACCACGCTGCTCAACGTCGCCCTGTCGCGGACCATCGCCGGGATGGGCCATGGCGACATCCTGGTGATTGGTGATGCCGGGTTGCCAGTGCCGCCAGGTGTCGAACTGATCGACCTGGCGTTGACGGCAGGGGTACCGGATTTTGCCAGCGTGCTGCGCGCGGTGTTAAGCGAGCTGCAGGTGGAGCGGTACGTGCTGGCCGAAGAAATGCAAAAGGTGGTGCCGCCAGCGCTGGTCGAGATCGAGCGCTTGAAGGGCAAGCTGGGCAAGCGCGAATGGCTGAGCCATGAAGCCTTCAAGGAGTTGTCGCGCAATGCGCGGGCGATTGTCCGCACCGGCGAATGCCAGCCCTACAGCAACATCGCCCTGATTTCCGGCGTCACCTTTTGAAGGCGAGGGCTGCGCCCTCGATCGCAGGCAAGCCAGCTCCCACAGGTACTGTGCCGCTCTCGGGGCCTGTGAATTACCTGTGGGAGCTGGCTTGCCTGCGATTGGGCCGCAAAGCGGCCCCAGAAAACACCACCTAGGCAACAGGAGTGCCCCCATGCTCAAGCCCCTGCTACAAGGACTCACCCTCATGGCCGCAGCCGCCACCGCCACCCTCCAGGCCGCCCCGCGTGACCTGATCATCGACACCGACCCCGGCGCCGACGACGTGGTTGCACTGTTCCTGGCCATGGCTTCCCCCGAAGAACTCAACATCCACGCCATCACCACCGTCGCCGGCAACGTGCGCCTGGAAAAGACCTCGCGCAACGCCCGCCTGGCCCGCGAATGGGCCAGCCGCGAAGACATCCCGGTATACGCCGGGGCAGGGCGCCCGCTGGTGCGAGCGCCCATCTACGCCGCCGACGTCCACGGCGAAGAAGGCCTGACCGGTGTGCCGGTACATGAGCCCAAAAGCCCTCTGGCCGAAGGCAATGCGGTGCAATACCTGGTCGACACCCTGAGCCAGGCCAAGCCCCACAGCATCACCATCGCCATGCTCGGCCCGCAGACCAACCTGGCCCTGGCGCTGATCCAGCGCCCAGACATCGTCAAGGGCATCAAGGAGGTGGTTGTCATGGGCGGCGCCCACTTCAATGGCGGCAACATGACCCCGGTTGCCGAGTTCAACCTCTATGCCGACCCGCATGCCGCCGAGGTGGTGCTCGCCAGCGGCGTGCAGCTGACCTACCTGCCGCTGGATGTCACCCACAAGATCATCACCAGCGACGCCCGCTTCAGGCAGCTGGCAGCCGTGAACAACCAGGCCAGTAAGAAAGTGCTCGATATCCTCGAAGCCTACGTCAAGCACGACATGGACGTGTACGGCATGCCCGGTGGCCCGGTGCATGACGCCAGCGTCATCGCCTACCTGCTGAAACCCGAGCTGTTTAGCGGCCGGCGCATCCACATGAGCGTCGACAGCCGCGAAGGCCCGACCTTTGGCCAGACCATCGCCGACTGGTACGGCGTGCTCAAGCAGCCGGCCAATGTGCTGTGGGTGAACGAGGGTGACGCCCAGGGCTTTTTCGACCTGCTCAGCGCGCGCCTGGCTCGATTGCAATAGCCGTGTGCGGCGCGTAGCGCTCGAACACCTGGTCGATGAAGCTGCGCGCCGCCTCGCCGCCGCGGTCGCGCACCAGCAGGTCGATGGCGATCAACAGCAACTCTTCGGGCGTGCTGGGGCTGTAGGCGCTCTGGCCCTCGGCCCATTTGACCTTGATATCGGCGTCGATGCTGTGGCTGCTCATGAAAGGCTCTCGCTGCGGGCCCGGGGCGGAGGGGCGAACACCGGATCCTGGTGTTCGAAGGAGGCACTATGCCTTCACTTCCTAAAGTAAATCATGACTTTGCGGCGCAAACCAAGCGGCTCGTCGGTTGAGCGGTAAAATTCGGTCACGATTGCCTTTGGCCCCAGCGTCCCGAGTTCAGGCAGACTTGCGCGGTTTTGCAACAAATTACTGGCGGAGCTGTCGGATCAGACAGTTCCCAGATAGATTTTAGGAGGATTCATGTTCCGTACCCGCGCTTTCCTGGCAACCCTGGCGGTGGCTGCTGTCCTGGCTGGTTGCAGCACTGGCGGTAACTCTGGGGGTGGCAAGGCGCCTGAGGCGTCGGCCGGCAACGATGGCCGCTGCGAGGCCAGCGGTGCCGACTTCGCCATCGGCAAGCCGGGCAGCGCCGACCTGCTGGAGCAGGCGCGCAAGGCCAGTGGTTCGCAGATGGCGCGCATTCTCAAGCCGCACGACGTGGTGACCCTGGAATACCGTTCCGAGCGCCTGAACCTGAACGTGGACGAGCAGGGTGTGGTAACCCGCGTCAACTGCGGTTGACGCTGCTGCAACGCGCTCCTACAGGCGCCCATAAAAAAACCCGCCACTAGTGGCGGGTTTTTTTACAGCTGCCCGAATTACTCCGGACGAACCTGCGCAGCCTGCATGCCCTTCTGGCCGCGCTCGGCGACGAAGGAAACAGCCTGGCCTTCTTTCAGGCTCTTGAAGCCGTCGGATTCGATGGCTTTGAAGTGTACGAACAGGTCGTCGCCGCCGCCTGCTGGGGTGATGAAGCCGTAGCCTTTCTCATCATTGAACCATTTGACGGTGCCGTTTTGGCGATTGGACATGGGGTGAATCTCCAGACATTTTAATTTTTCAGTAGTGCAATGTGGCCGAGGCTACGGAGCACGGGGGACATGATAGTCCATTTCTGCGCATCTAGCGCCTTTTACCTTCGCAGGATATTGATCCAAGGCAAATAATGCCTGGCCTGCTCTGGCTTTAAGGTTTCAGCTCTTTGGCGTGCAGGCCTGTTTCACAACGGTTTGCGCCTTCTGCATCAGCTTGGCATCGACGCCATCGGTACTGTCCAGGTCGGCAATCTCCGCGTCGGTGAAATTCTTTTTGATGGCCTGGGCACCACAGTCACAGTGCTTTTTCGCGGTCGCGGCGTCGACGCCCTGGCCTGCAGCAACTTGGGTGCACTGGGCCATGTAGCCGGCTTCCTTCCCGGCTGGGAAGTTGCCAGCATTGGCAGCCATCGGCAGCAGCAGGGCGCCAGCAGCCGCCAGAGCCAGAAGAGACGGTACTCGCATAACCAGTTACTCCTTGGGTTAAGGTCTCATCAAGAGTAGGTTGCTTCCCAAGGTCTGATAGGACTTTTTCCGCGATAGTTCACCGGCGCGGCGTAATTTCCAAATATTTCTACGAGCCACACAACCCGCGTGCTAGCATGCTCGGCTTGCAGCTAGCCACTGGCAGCTCGCAACTTTTTTCTTTCCAGTCACTCTGGTTCGTCCCTGGCAAGCCGAAAGGCTTCTGCCACTGTGAGGCAGGCTTCCCCGAAGGGAAGGCAGGTCGGATCTTGTACTGGCTCATCCCAACCCACGTGACCTTTGGTAGGGGTCACCACTAGGAGAGGAGGCGCCATGCCCGTTATTACTCTTCCCGATGGCAGTCAACGTTCGTTTGATCACGCCGTATCCGTAGCCGACGTCGCCGCTTCCATCGGCGCAGGCCTGGCCAAGGCCACCGTGGCCGGCAAGGTCGATGGCAAACTGGTCGATGCATGCGACCTGATCCACAACGACGCCACCCTGCAGATCATCACCCCTAAAGATGCAGAGGGACTGGAGATCATTCGTCACTCGTGTGCCCACCTGGTTGGCCACGCGGTGAAGCAGCTGTACCCGACCGCCAAGATGGTGATCGGCCCGGTGATCGACGAAGGCTTCTATTACGACATCGCCTACGAGCGCCCCTTCACCCCTGAAGACATGGCCGCCATCGAAAAGCGCATGATGGAGCTGATCGAAAAAGACTACGACGTAGTCAAGAAGGTCACCCCGCGCGCCGAAGTCATCGACGTGTTCAAGGCCCGTGGCGAAGACTACAAGCTGCGCCTGGTCGAAGACATGCCGGACGAGCAGGCCATGGGCCTGTACTACCACGAAGAATACGTCGACATGTGCCGTGGCCCGCACGTGCCGAACACTCGTTTCCTCAAGGCATTCAAGCTGACCAAGCTGTCCGGCGCCTACTGGCGCGGCGATGCCAAGAACGAGCAGCTGCAACGCGTGTACGGCACCGCATGGGCCGACAAGAAGCAGCTGGCCGCCTACATCCAGCGCATCGAAGAAGCCGAAAAACGCGACCACCGCAAGATCGGCAAGCAGCTCGACCTCTTCCACCTGCAGGAAGAAGCCCCGGGCATGGTGTTCTGGCACGCCAACGGCTGGACCGTGTACCAGGTGCTCGAGCAGTACATGCGCCAGGTTCAGCGCGAAAACGGCTACTCGGAAATCAAGACCCCGCAGGTCGTCGATCGCATCCTCTGGGAGCGTTCCGGCCACTGGTCCAACTACGCCGAAAACATGTTCACCACTTCGTCGGAAAGCCGTGACTACGCGGTCAAGCCGATGAACTGCCCGTGCCACGTGCAGGTGTTCAACCAGGGCCTGAAGAGCTACCGTGACCTGCCGCTGCGCCTGGCCGAGTTCGGTGCCTGCCACCGCAACGAGCCATCCGGCGCCCTGCACGGCATCATGCGCGTGCGTGGCTTCGTGCAGGACGACGCGCACATCTTCTGCACCGAAGAACAGGTGAAGAAAGAAGCCGCCGACTTCATCAAGCTGACCCTGGACGTGTACAAGGACTTCGGCTTCACCGACATCGCCATGAAGCTGTCCACCCGTCCGGCCAAGCGTGTCGGCTCCGAAGAGCTGTGGGACCGTGCCGAAGGCGCACTGGCCGACGCCCTGAACGAGTCGGGCCTGGAGTGGGAATACCAGCCGGGCGAGGGCGCGTTCTATGGCCCGAAGATCGAGTTCACCCTGCGCGACTGCCTCGGCCGTAACTGGCAGTGCGGTACCCTGCAGTACGACCCGAACCTGCCAGAGCGCCTCGATGCCAGCTATATCGCCGAAGATAACAGCCGGGTTCGCCCAGTCATGCTGCACCGCGCGATCCTCGGCTCGTTCGAGCGCTTCATCGGCATGCTGATCGAGCACTACGCCGGCGTGTTCCCAGCCTGGCTGGCACCGACCCAGGCGGTGATCATGAACATCACCGACAAGCAGGCCGATTTCGCCCTCGAGGTGGAAAAAGCTCTGAACGGTAGCGGTTTCCGTGCCAAGTCGGACTTGAGAAATGAGAAGATCGGCTTTAAAATCCGCGAGCATACTTTGCTCAAGGTCCCGTACCTTTTGGTTATAGGGGATCGCGAAGTCGAAACGCAAACCGTCGCTGTGCGTACTCGCGAAGGCGCAGACCTGGGCTCCATGCCCGTCGCCCAGTTCGCTGAGCTCCTGACACAAGCGGTTTCCCGGCGTGGTCGCCAAGAATCGGAGTAATGACTATTAAGCGTGAAATGAGAAACGATAAGCGTGCTGTACCGAAGGCCCCGATCAACGAGAATATCTCGGCCCGCGAGGTTCGGTTAATTGGCGCTGATGGCGAGCAGGTTGGCATCGTCTCGATTGATGAAGCGCTTCGTATCGCTGATGAAGCGAAGCTGGATCTGGTAGAAATTTCTGCAGACGCGGTACCACCTGTCTGCAAGGTCATGGACTACGGCAAGCACCTCTTCGAGAAGAAGAAGCAGGCTAACGAAGCCAAGAAAAACCAGAAGCAGATTCAGATTAAAGAAATCAAGTTTCGTCCAGGGACGGAGGATGGGGATTACCAGGTAAAACTACGCAACCTGGTACGTTTCCTTACCGATGGGGACAAGGCCAAGATCTCTCTGAGATTCCGCGGTCGTGAGATGGCCCACCAGGAGCTGGGCATGGAGCTGTTGAAGCGGGTCGAAGCTGACCTCGCCGAATACGGCACCGTTGAGCAGCATCCGAAGATGGAAGGACGCCAGCTTATGATGGTCATCGCCCCCAAAAAGAAGAAGTAATCTCCCGGGCACGGCAGGCCTGATGATTATTGTGTAATTTTTTTCGAATGCGGAGTTCAACATGCCAAAAATGAAAACCAAGAGCGGTGCTGCGAAGCGCTTCCTGAAGACAGCTTCTGGCTTCAAGCACAAGCACGCTTTCAAGAGCCACATCCTGACCAAAATGTCGACCAAGCGTAAGCGTCAACTGCGCGGTGCCAGCTTGCTGCACCCGTCTGACGTGGCAAAAGTCGAGCGCATGCTGCGCGTACGTTAATTCTGGTTTAGATAGAGGAAGTTACTCATGGCTCGTGTTAAGCGTGGCGTCATCGCTCGTAAGCGTCACAAGAAAATTCTGAAACTGGCTAAAGGTTACTACGGTGCGCGCTCGCGCGTATTCCGCGTAGCCAAGCAAGCGGTCATCAAGGCAGGCCAATACGCCTACCGCGACCGTCGCCAGAAGAAGCGTCAGTTCCGCGCACTGTGGATCGCTCGTATCAACGCCGGTGCCCGCACCAACGGTCTGTCCTACAGCCGTCTGATTGCTGGCCTGAAAAAGGCTTCGATCGAAATCGACCGTAAGGTTCTGGCCGATCTGGCAGTGAACGAAAAAGCGGCGTTTGCTGCGATTGTCGAGAAAGCTAAAGCCGTTCTGGCTTAAGTACCCGCGACAATCACCCGGCGGCGCTTGCGGCGCCGGGCATTGAACGTCATCGATAGGGGAAGAGCCTTCAAAGCTCTTCCCCTATTTTCGTATCTGGAGTCTGTACATGGAAAACCTGGATGCGCTGGTCTCACAAGCCCTGGAGGCCGTCGAGCGCGCTGAAGACATCAATACCCTGGAACAGATCCGGGTTCAGTACCTCGGCAAGAAGGGCGAACTGACCCAGGTGATGAAGACCCTGGGCAACCTGCCAGCCGACGAGCGCCCGAAAGTCGGCGCGCTGATCAACGACGCCAAAGAGCGCGTCACCGTCGTGCTCAACGCACGCAAGGCAGCCTTCGAAGAGGCCGAGCTCAGCGCTCGCCTGGCCGCCGAATGCATCGACGTGACCCTGCCAGGCCGTGGCCAGACCACCGGCGGGCTGCACCCGATCACCCGTACTCTCGAGCGCATCGAGCAGTTCTTCACCCACATCGGCTACGGCATCGCCGAAGGCCCTGAGGTCGAAGACGACTACCACAACTTCGAAGCGCTCAACATCCCTGGCCATCACCCGGCCCGGGCGATGCACGACACCTTCTACTTCAATGCCAACATGCTGCTGCGCACCCACACCTCGCCGGTGCAGGTGCGGACCATGGAGTCCACCCAGCCGCCGATCCGCATTGTCTGCCCGGGCCGCGTCTACCGCTGCGACTCGGATATCACCCACTCGCCGATGTTCCACCAGGTCGAAGGCCTGCTGATCGACCGCGGCATCAACTTCGCCGACCTGAAGGGCACCATCGAAGAATTCCTGCGCGTCTTCTTCGAGAAAGAACTGGCCGTGCGCTTCCGCCCGTCGTTCTTCCCGTTCACCGAGCCGTCCGCCGAAGTCGACATCCAGTGCGTGATGTGTTCCGGCAAGGGCTGCCGCGTGTGCAAGCAGACCGGCTGGCTGGAAGTCATGGGCTGCGGCATGGTGCACCCGAACGTGCTGCGCATGTCTGGCATCGACCCTGAAGAATTCCAGGGCTTCGCCTTCGGCATGGGCGCCGAGCGCCTGGCCATGCTGCGCTATGGCGTCAACGATTTGCGTCTGTTCTTCGATAACGACCTGCGGTTCCTCGCCCAATTCCGCTAGGCCCAATCGACGCACTTTCTAGGAGAACAGCATGAAATTCAGTGAACAGTGGCTGCGCGGTTGGGTAAACCCGCAAGTCTCCCGTGACGAACTGGTCGCCCGCCTGTCCATGGCCGGCCTCGAAGTCGACAGCGTGACCCCCGCTGCCGGCCAGTTCAGCGGCATCGTCGTGGGCGAGATCCTCGCCACCGAACAACACCCGGACGCCGACAAGCTGCGCGTGTGCCAGGTGAGCAATGGCCAGGAAACCTTCCAGGTCGTGTGCGGCGCGCCTAACGCCCGCCCAGGCATCAAGATCCCGTTCGCCATGATCGGCGCCGAACTGCCAGGCGACTTCAAGATCAAGAAGGCCAAGCTGCGCGGCGTCGAGTCGTTCGGCATGCTCTGCTCGGCCGCCGAGCTGCAGATCAGCGAAGAAAACGACGGCCTGCTGGAACTGGCAGCCGACGCCCCGGTAGGCGACGACATCCGCCAGTACCTGAGCCTGGACGACGCCAGCATCGAGATCGGCCTGACCCCGAACCGCGGTGACTGCCTGTCCATCGCAGGCCTGGCCCGCGACGTCAGCGCCCTGTACGACACCCCGGTCACCCGCCCAGTGGTGCCAGCCGTTGCCCCGGCCCACGACGAAGTGCGCCCGGTCGAAGTCAGCGCCCCGGCTGCCTGCCCACGTTACCTCGGCCGCGTCATCCGCAACGTCGACCTGAGCAAGCCGACCCCGCTGTGGATGGTCGAGCGCCTGCGCCGCAGCGACGTGCGCAGCATCGACGCCGCCGTCGACATCACCAACTACGTGATGCTCGAACTCGGCCAGCCGATGCACGCCTTCGACCTCGCCGAAATCAACGGCGGCATCCGTGTGCGCATGGCCGAAGAGGGCGAGAAACTCGTCCTGCTCGACGGCCAGGAAGTAGCCCTGCGTGCCGACACCCTGGTGATCGCCGACCACACCCGCGCCCTGGCCATCGCCGGCGTCATGGGTGGCGAGCACAGCGGTGTGAACACCGAAAAAACCCGCGACCTGTTCCTCGAAAGCGCCTTCTTCGAGCCGATCTCTGTCGCCGGTAAAGCCCGTTCCTACGGCCTGCACACCGATGCCTCGCACCGCTATGAGCGCGGCGTCGACTCGCAGCTGGCCCGCGAAGCCATGGAACGCGCCACCCAGCTGATCCTCGACATCGTCGGCGGCGAAGCCGGCCCGGTGGTCGAAGCCGTCAGCCAGCAGCACCTGCCAAACGTCGCCCCGGTCACCCTGCGCGCCGACCGCATCACCCAGATGCTCGGCATGGAGATGGACCCGGCCCAGGTCGAGCAGCTGCTCAACAACCTCGGCCTGGCTACCACGGCTAGCGGGGCAGGGGAGTGGACTGTGAACGTCCCAAGCCACCGCTTCGACATCAGCCTGGAAGTCGACCTGATCGAAGAACTGGCCCGCCTGTACGGTTACAACAACCTGCCAGTGCGCTACCCGCAAGCCCGCCTCGCGCCGCAAGCCCGCCCGGAAACCCGCGGCGAGCTGCCAAACCTGCGCCGCCTGCTGGTCGCCCGCGGCTACCAGGAAGCCATCACCTACAGCTTCATCGACCCGAAGCTGTTCGAGCTGTTCAGCCCAGGCGTCGAGCCGCTGCTGCTGGCCAACCCGATCTCCAATGACATGGCCGCCATGCGCGCCTCGTTGTGGCCGGGCCTGGTCAAGGCGCTGCAGCACAACCTCAACCGCCAGCAAGACCGCGTGCGCCTGTTCGAAAGCGGCCTGCGCTTCGTCGGCCAGCTCGGTAACCTGCAGCAGCAGCCAATGATCGCCGGCGTTGTCACCGGCAGCCGCCTGCCAGAAGGCTGGGCCAACGGCCGCGACACCATCGACTTCTTCGACGTCAAGGCCGACGTGGAAGCCCTGCTGGGCTACAGCGGCGCCCTGAGCGACTTCACCTTCGCCGCCGGCAAGCACCCGGCCCTGCACCCTGGCCAGACCGCTGTGATCCAGCGCGACGGCAAGGACGTCGGCTACCTCGGCGCCATCCACCCGGAGCTGGCCAAAGCCCTGGACCTGGACCGCCCGGTGTTCGTCTTCGAGCTGGTGCTGGGTGATGTGGTCGAAGGCCGCCTGCCGAAATTCAGCGAACTCTCCAAGTTCCCGGAAACCCGTCGCGACCTGGCTTTGATTGCAGGACGTGATGTAGCTTCTCAAGACGTGCTTGAAGTAATTCGTGACAATGCAGGCGAATGGCTCACAGACCTAAGGCTGTTTGATGTCTACCAAGGTAAAGGCATTGATCCTGATAGAAAAAGCCTTGCCGTCGGCTTGACCTGGCAGCATCCATCGCGCACTCTTAACGACGATGAGGTGAACACTACCCTGCAAAACATCCTCACCTCGCTCGAACAAAGGTTGAACACCACGTTAAGGAAATAACGGCATGGGTGCTCTGACGAAAGCTGAGATGGCCGAAAGGCTGTACGAGGAGCTGGGGCTTAACAAGCGTGAGGCCAAGGAGCTGGTCGAGCTGTTTTTTGAAGAAATTCGGCACGCACTTGAAGAGAACGAGCAGGTCAAGTTGTCCGGTTTCGGCAACTTCGACCTTCGCGACAAACGCCAGCGGCCGGGCCGCAACCCCAAGACTGGGGAAGAGATCCCGATCACCGCACGGCGCGTCGTCACCTTTCGTCCAGGGCAGAAGTTGAAGGCCCGGGTTGAGGCCTATGCTGGAACCAAGCCATAACGACGAACTGCCCCCCATACCGGGCAAACGCTACTTCACCATCGGTGAAGTGAGCGAGTTGTGTGCCGTGAAGCCACACGTGCTGCGGTATTGGGAGCAGGAGTTTCCTCAGCTCAACCCTGTGAAACGGCGGGGGAACCGGCGGTATTATCAGCGGCAGGATGTGCTGATGATCCGCCAGATCCGGGCCCTGCTGTATGACCAGGGGTTTACTATTGGCGGGGCGCGGTTGCGGCTCTCCAGTGATGAGGTGAAGGATGAATCGAGCCAGTACAAGCAGCTGATTCGGCAGATGATTGTTGAATTGGAGGATGTGTTGGTGGTGTTGAAGAAGTGACCTGGGGTTTTTCTGATGAGTGGAAATTTTTTTGAGAAAAAGGTTTCATTTATCAGGAGGTTAGGGTACATTCTTCAACGTTCTCGGCAAGATTGAGAACATGCTTCAAGCCCAGTCGGGGCGTAGCGCAGCCCGGTAGCGCACTTGCATGGGGTGCAAGGGGTCGAGTGTTCGAATCACTCCGTCCCGACCATTATTTAAACAACTAAGCCATCTTCGGGTGGCTTTTTTGTTTGTGTGGTAGAAACTGAAGCTTTTGGCTCGGCGTGCGCGCTTAGTACGTTTCGCTCGTCATCGGGGTGCTGAGTGCTAATCCCCGGCATGCAGTCAATGGCCGACCGTTTTTAGCTCCGTAGGGCGCTCTCGTGAGCCGGGGTAAGTTGAACTGTTTATGTATGTAATTGATATTCTTACCAATTATGTTTTGGCGTTGGGATACCAGCGGGAATAGCGTCCGGCTGAGAAATACCGAATCGAGGATTTTTTGGGGTCAAACGAAAAGCCATATCGTACCGACGGAGTGCATTAGCGTGCGGGAGTGTTGATGCTATCGCCACATGACGATAGCAGTAGCTTCGATTCTCAATTGTTGGGCGACTCGCCACAGTTTGCGGAAGACTTGTTCACGATCGCTCCCTGATCCGATTACAAGGTGTTCTCGCGGAGGCTCAAATCTTGAGTGTCAAAATGCCATTGCGCGTTTATGGCGTTGGCGTCGAATTCCTGCGTTAAATTGGACGTTATGGTGAATTCGGCCTCACACCCCGGCAGGCCCTGGTGAACCTGCATCGCTGACCTGTCCACTACTTCCCACGGCTGCGCTATACCAGAATCCTGAGTAGTGGCTGGATACAAGAGCAGGGCGTAACCATGAAATGGCGGTCGAGCAGGCCACCTTGCAGGTGCTCGTGGAAATCGGCGCGGCGCGGGAATTTCGGGCTCTGCGCGACGGCGAGGCCTGGCGCCTAGAGCTGCGCCTCGGTGTGAAATGGTGGCCGATACGCTCGCGGCGCGAACCGGTGCGGCGGTGGCGCTCGCTGACGGCGGTGGGGCGCTGCTGCGCAGGGATCGGATCAAGGTACTGACCATGGAGCTTTGACACTCGCCACCTCTCCCCTAAGCCCGAGTACCCGCCCCCGTCCACTAGCAGCCTTCAAATATCCCACGGGGCAAAAAAATCAATTATGCGGACTTTACGCATTTGTTGCTTTCTTGACGCAGGGAAAGCTTTTCCCTACAGTTGGCTCATGTTCACTCCCATGGAGCCGGCCCGCCATGCACGTCACTCATTACTGCAAGGCTTGTCAATCCCAACGGGGCATCTCGCTCAAAATGTTTGATTACGTGCTCACTCAAGGTTCGTTGGAAAACGACAAGATCGTGCTTGGGAAGTAAGAAGCCAAACAGCGCCTGGCTGATCTGGAGCGGGAAAAGCGCCTGCTGATGAAGATCGCGGACAAAGGAGGCATCGTAGTCGTCGCTGAAGGACAAGCGCTGATCACGACCTACAACTGCTCCCATTGCAATTAATGCGTATCACTGCGTGGAAAAACGAATTCATATGAACGACAAAATTCTTCCCCAGTTGCTGGATGTAGCCCGCAGGCTAGGAGCGGACAGCTACAAATCCTTGTCACTGATCCTTCAGTTACTGTGTTGGTGGAAGCTTTCAAAGGAACAGGTCATCCAAGAGGGATATCGTTTCGATGCGCTCGCAGAGCAGGGACTTTCCACCCAGTTGGAAGCACTACGCAGCTTGCAGTCAAGTACGCCGTTTCCATTTCTTGATGAAGGGGTCTGGCAAAACCTGCGCGGTATACCCGATATATCCCCGCTCATCCATAAAATCCGGGTTTTGGATGCTCAGGGCCTACTCGACGCGCTGGTCTTGGATGACGCCATCTACTGGTTCGGCGAGTCGCGCATGGATAGCTTTGCTCATGCCCCAGGCCTGTGTGATTTGTTGATAGGCTTGGCTGGAGTAAATTCCAACCACAAGGTGTACATCCCCTGGGAGATCTCGGGACAGATTGCCGCGCGGGCAGTTCGCACAGGCGCCACGGTCTGGGCTGAATCTCAACAACCGACTACACCAGCACAAGTTCTTAATCTTACCGGCGGTAGTGACTGGGAAATACACCCCACAGATCCGGTGAAGGCTCCCTTGGCGATTCATCAAGGCAAACTGTTGCAATTCGACGCCGCAGTCTGCGCCCCGCCCATGAATTTAAACTATTCCCATGAGGTTGCCGAGAACGATCTGTGGGGGCGTTTCGTCGAGAAGACTCCCGCCGGCAACGTGCTCCAGATTCGCCACCTTCTAGCACAGACCCACGGCCGGATTGTGGTACTGGTTCCGAACTCCGTGCTCTTTGGCAAAGGAGCCGATAAACAGCTGCGCGAAGACCTGATCAAGCATGGCTACTTGCACGCAGTCATCGCACTACCTCCGGCGCTGCTTAGCCATACAAACATTCCGGTAAACATCCTCGTCCTAAACAGTGACAATCGGAGCGACATCATTCGCTTCGTGGATGCCAACACGGAAGCGTTCCGAGCGCAGACAGCGAGAAAGCGCTGTGAGCTGACGAACATCCCAGAATTGGTACGCCTAATCGAAGATAAGGCGACTTCGGCGATGGCAGCACAAGTGACGGCAGCGGAGATTGCCGCAAACGATTTCAGCCTAGAGGTCGGTCGCTATGTATTGGACGACTCGGCACTACAACTGGGGGCGGCTTTGGCGCGCTATGAGACGCGAAAACTAGGCGATCTTTTCGAGATCATCCGCCCTCGCCAGCATGCCACGGCCTCAACTGGGGCCGATGCGATGGAAGTGCTGGCCCAGGATCTTCCCCTTTTCGGCTACATCCAAAGTGGCAGTAAGGAAACCCTATTTGACCTGGGCTCCCCCAAAGCTGATAGCTATTTCATCCGGTCGAACGACATCCTGATGACCTTCAAGGGCGTCGTTGGCAAAGCAGGCATTGCTGGCCCCGTTCCCAATCCAGGCAACAGCGGCTGGATCGCTGGGCAGTCTCTAGTCGTGCTACGCAGTCGATTCCCCGAAATCTATCCCCCCGAGGCGCTGTTGATTTACCTGCGCTCAGCGATGGGCCAGGGGTTGCTGAGTCGCATGGCAGTCGGCGCCTCGATTCCCTCCATTCAGCTTTCTGCTCTCAAAGAAATGGCAATACCTGTTCCATCAATCGAGGAAATGCGGACGATGGCTCATGCGTTCTATGAAGAAGCGCAAATCCAAATGGAAATTGAGCAGATGCGAATCCGGCAAGCCGAGCTAACCAAAGAATTCTGGCCACTCCAATAGATCACCACTAAGCACAGAACGGATCAGCCGCGAGTCAATGGCGTGAAGGCGTATCCGTAGCGAATCGAACACTTTTCAGGAACTGCTCATGCAAAACGCTCAACATCAAAACCTAGTCGGTTTCATTTGGAATATTGCCAACAAGCTTCGTGGCCCATACCGTCCGCCGCAGTACCGCCGCGTGATGCTTCCGCTGATTGTTCTGCGCCGCTTCGATCTGGTTCTGGCCGAAAACAAGCAAAAGGTGCTGGACGAAAAGAAGCGCCTGGAAGACAAAGGTGTCACCGGAACGGCGTTGGAAAAAAAGTTGTCCAGCATTGCGGCAAATGGCCGGAAGCAGGAGCTTTTCAACACCAGTGGCTTCACGTTTGAGAAGCTGCTGGGCGATGCGCCCAACATTTCTGGCAACTTGATTGCCTATATTCAGGGCTTTTCGCCGCGCGCTCGCGACATCTTCGATAAGTTTGAATTTGAGACCGAGATCGCCAAGCTGGATGAGGCGAACCGGCTCTATCTCATCATCAAGGAGTTCTGCTCCGCAGACATAAACCTGTCGCCCAAGGCCATCAGCAATTTGCAGATGGGATACTTGTTCGAAGAATTGGTGCGTAAGTTCAACGAACAAGCCAACGAAGAAGCAGGTGATCACTTCACTCCACGTGAAGTCATCCGCTTGATGGTTCAGTTGCTGTTCACCGGCGAGGACGGCATCTACGAAAAAGGCATCTACCGCAGTGTGTATGACCCCACGGCAGGGACAGGCGGCATGTTGTCCGAAGCAGAGAAGTTCATTTGCGGTGACGGGTTCACATCCGGACTCAACCCGGATGCAAACATCGAGCTGTTCGGTCAGGAATACAATCCTGAGTCTTACGCCATCTGCTGTTCAGACCTGCTGATCAAGGACGAGCCGATCAATAACCTGATCTATGGCGACACCCTAGGCATCAAGGATGCCAAGAACAAGACCAATGGCTTTTTGCCGAACGATGGGCATCCGGGCAAGAGGTTCCACTACATGCTGGCCAACCCACCGTTTGGTGTGGAGTGGAAGCCTGAAGAAGATTACGTCCGAGAGGAATACAGCACCCACGGATTCTATGGCCGTTTCGGCGCAGGCCTGCCACGCATCAACGACGGCTCGCTGCTCTTTTTGCAGCACATGATCTCCAAGATGCACCAGCCACCCAAGCTGGTTGATGGCAAGAACGAGGGTGGCGATGGATCCAAGATCGCCATCGTGTTCAATGGATCGCCCCTCTTCACGGGTGACGCCGGATCCGGCGAGTCCAATATTCGCCGCTGGATCATTGAGCGCGACATGCTGGACGCCATCGTCGCCCTGCCAGACCAGATGTTCTACAACACGGGCATTTACACCTACATTTGGATCGTCACAAACAAGAAGCCCGATCATCGCCAAGGCAAGGTGCAATTGATCGACGGCACCCGTCATTTCAAGAAGATGGACAAGAGCCTTGGCAATAAGCGCAACGAGCTCTCGGATGACCACATCAGGGAACTGGTGCGCCTTTACGCCGAGCACGACCACGATGCGGAAAGTGACGTGCTGGTGGACGGAAAGCCCGAACTCCGAGTCTGCAGCAAGATTTTCGAAAACCGCGAGTTTGGCTTCCTCAAAATCACCGTTGAGCGCCCGCTGCGCTTGAACTTTCAGGCCAGCGCGGAGCGGATCGCCAAGCTTGAAGACCAGAGCGCTTTCGTCAATTTGGCAAGCAGCAAGAAGCGTAAGGACGATGCAGCCTATCGTGCGGAAATAGCAGCAGGCCAGGAAGCACAGGCAGCCATCAAGGCTGCGCTGCAAGGCATGGACAGTGAAATGCTGTACCTAAACCGCCCTGCTTTCGAGGCAGTGCTCCAAGCCGCCCTAAAGGAAACTGGTATCAAAGTTGGTGCGCCGGTGAAGAAAGCCATCCTGACGGCACTGTCGACGCGTGACCCCAAGGCAGATATCTGTCTTGATGCCAAGGGCAACCCGGAACCCGATGTCGATCTGCGCGATACGGAAATCGTTGCCATGCCGGTCGACATTGAATTGCCGCTGCCGTTGGGTTACGACAACGAAACCGCCCATGAGAAGCTGTTGGCACTTGTGAGAGGCCACTGCGAGAACTACCTCAAGGCTGAAGTCCTACCATATGTGTCCGATGCTTGGATCGACCATAGCAAGACCAAAGTAGGCTACGAAATTCCGCTGAACCGACACTTCTACGTTTATCAGCCGCCGCGCCCGTTGGATGTGATTGCAGACGAAATTAGCCAGCTGGAAAAAGACATCGTGGCCATGTTGAGCGAGGTAGTGTGATGACTAACTATCGCGCATATCCCGAGTATTCACCTGATGGTTTTCCTAACTCTTGGGAGCAGAAGCGTCTACGGTTCGCTCTGAGGATGAATCCCAGCAAGACCGAAATCGATCTTGATGATTCCGATCTAGTTTCCTTCGTGCCGATGGATGCCGTTGGCGAATACGGCGGAATTCGCTTGGACGAAGAGAAAGAACTGAGCGAAATCGGCAGTGGATATACCTATTTCTGCGATGACGATGTAGTGGTGGCAAAAATCACCCCTTGCTTCGAAAACGGCAAAGGGTCAGTTGCCAAAGGATTGAAGAATAAAACAGCATTTGGAACAACTGAACTTTACGTAATGCGTGCTGGCCCCGAACAGTTGGAGCCCCAGTTCCTCTTCTATCTTACCATTTCCGATCTATTCCGAAAGATTGGTGAGTCCGAGATGTACGGTGCTGGCGGACAAAAGCGTGTGCCAGATAGCTTTATCAAGAATTTCCGAGCAGGCATCCCACCGATTAGGGAGCAACAAGACATCGCCTGTTTCCTCGATTTCAAAACCGCGCAAATCGACTCTCTGATCGAAAAGAAAAAAGCGCTGCTCGACAAACTTGCCGAAAAGCGCACAGCGCTGATCAGTCACACCGTCACCAAAGGCCTTGATCCATCAGTTCCGATGAAAGATTCTGGAGTGCCATGGTTGGGTGAAGTGCCACTCCACTGGACAATTATGAGAGCAAGATACGCTTCGACATTTGTCACAAGCGGTTCACGCGGCTGGGCGGAGTATTACTCGGACTCTGGTAGCGTTTTTCTTCGCATAACCAACGTTTCAAGAAATTCGGTTGACTTGCTCCTTCATGATATTCAGCGTGTTTTGCCGCCTGATAGCGCTGAAGGGGAGAGAACGGCAACTCAAACTGGCGATGTAATTGTTTCTATCACTGCTGATCTTGGTTCAGTAGCAGTCATTCCTGAAGAATTTGAAAGCGCTTATGTAAGTCAACATCTGGCACTGGTTAGGCCAAGTGGTGATCGGGTATTGGGGCGTTGGATGGCATACCAGTTTTTTTCCGCTTCCGGGCAGGCGCAACTGACTGGGTCTGGATATGGCGGGACAAAAGTTCAACTTGGCCTTAGCGATGTTAAGGACGTCTGGATGGCACTCCCCACCAATGGTGAACAAGAGAAAATTTGCGCTTGGCTTGAGGCTGAAATTGAAAAATTAAAGCGTCAATCTGATTCTATTCACGCTGTGATTTTGCGTTTGCGCGAATACCGCTCAGCAATAATTACAAACGCCGTGACTGGGAAAATCGATGTGCGTGATTTTCAATTTTCCCAGATCGCCGCAGAGGTGGCCTCTTAAATGGAGGCCCTTCTAAATGGCGTTGAACGCACAGAGCTATTTCAACTGCCTAAAGTCCTGCCGACCTCAATGGTATGGCGCTGGCGGATTTGGAATACAGCAATATTGAAGTGATTTGCTAACAGGCCGAATCGAACGCATTTAAGGGTGGGAAGATGCACAAAGAAATTGACTTTGAAAACGACATCGAGCACGCGCTGGTCAGCCAAGGAGGGTACGAGAAGGGTGACCCTAACACCTACGATCCTGATATCGCGCTGTTCCCGGCAGATGTCGTTGCTTTTGTGCAGAAGACGCAGCCAAAGATCTGGACTCGTCTGACCCAACTCGACGCAGCCAAGGCCTCGACCATGTTGCTGGATAGCTTGGTGAAAGAGCTTGCCGCCAAAGGGGCGCTGGCGATCTTGCGCGAAGGTTTCAAATGTGTAGGCAAGACGGTGCGGCTGGCCTACTTTGCGCCCAACACCGGGCTCGACCCAGCAAGTACCGAGCGCTACGACGACAATCGCTTGACCATCGTGCGGCAGATCCGCACCAAGAGCGGGGCCATCCCCGATGTGGTGTTGGCGGTGAATGGCTTGCCTGTGGCCACGCTGGAGCTGAAGAACTCGATGTCGGCCACACGCTGGAGCGTGGAAAACGCAAAGTACCAGTACCGCTTTGAGCGCGACCCCAAAGAGCTGTTGTTCGCCTTCAAACAGCGTTGCCTGGTGCATTTTGCAGTTGACACCGAGTTGGTCTTCATGACGACCAAGCTGGAGGGCAAGGACACATTCTTCCTGCCGTTCAATCTTGGTCATGACCACGGCGCCGGCAACCCGCCAGTTGAAGGCGATGTGCGTACCGCCTACCTGTGGAGTAGGGTGCTTACGCGCGACAGCTTGATGGACGTACTTGCTCGGTTCATTCACCTGGATGTCGAGGAAAAAACCGTCGTCACCGAAAAAGGCATCAAGCGCCATAGCAAGGAGTCGATGATTTTCCCCCGCTACCATCAGCTGGATGCGGTGCGGGCACTGACTAACCACGCGCAAGTGCATGGTTCAGGGCACAACTACTTGATCCAGCATTCCGCTGGGTCAGGCAAATCTAACTCTATCGCCTGGCTAGCACATCGCCTTTCCAGCCTGCATGACGCCAACAACGAGAGAATCTTTCACTCAGTGGTAGTGATCACCGACCGTCGCGTGCTTGATCAACAGCTGCAAGACACAGTTTTCCAGTTCGAGCACAAACTGGGTGTTGTGCAGAAGATCGATGAAAATACGCAGCAGTTGGCCAAAGCGCTGGCGGATGGTGTGCCGATCATCATTTCCACCATCCAGAAGTTCCCCTTCATCACCCAAGCCATTCGCACCATGGAGGCCAACGGAAAAGGGGTGGCCATTTCGACGGAGGGCAAGCGTTTCGCGGTGATCGTGGACGAGGCGCACAGCTCGCAGAGCGGCGAAACGGCGATGGAGCTGCGGAAGATCCTGAACAAGGATGGCATTGAATCCGCCATTGCCGAGCAGTTGCTGGATATGGACGACGATGCCTTGAGCCAAGAGGCGAAGAAAGAGCTACTGCGTCAACAGGTCAAACGTACCAAACAACCCAATCTGAGTTTCTTTGCCTTCACGGCTACACCCAAGTTCAAGACTCTGGCCGTTTTCAACGAGCCCGGCCCTAACGGTAAAGCGCCGTTCCACCACTACAGCATGCGGCAAGCTATCGAGGAAGGCTTCATTCATGACGTGTTGGCCCACTACACCTGTTACAGGCGCTACTACAAGCTGATCCAGAAGGTGGAGGCTGATCCAGAGGTACCACGCCGCAAGGCCGCGCGGGCACTAGCGCGTTTTGTCGAGTTCCATGACTACGAGATCGCACAGAAAGTCGAAGTGATCGTGGAGCACTTCCGCACCCATAGCCGCCATAAGATTGGCGGTCGTGCCAAAGCGATGGTAGTGACCGGCTCGCGTGAGCACGCCGTGCGCTACAAGCTGGGGTTCGATAAGTACATCAAAGAGAAGGGTTACACCGACGTGAAATCGCTGGTGGCGTTCTCTGGCGAAATCACGCTCAAAGAGTTCGCCGGTAAGAAATTCACCGAAGTGAGCATGAACAACGGCATCAAGGAATCTGAGCTGCCTGAGAAGTTCAACACCGAGGAATACCAAGTCTTGCTGGTGGCCGAGAAGTACCAGACGGGCTTTGACCAGCCACTGTTGCACAGCATGTACGTCGACAAGCGTTTATCCGGCATCCAAGCGGTACAGACACTGTCGCGCCTGAATCGCACGACACGAGGTAAGACCGACACTTTCGTGCTCGATTTTGTCAACGAACCTGCGGACATCTACACTGCCTTCAAGCCCTATTACGAGACAACGGACAGGGGCGACGATACCGATCCTCAACAACTCAACACGCTGGCACATACTCTGGCTAGCTGGAAAATTTACACAGGGGCAGAGGTCAGCGCTTGGTGCGAGATTTGGTTCCGCAACCGCCTGAACCCTACCGGTGGCGAGCACAAGAAATTAAATGGCCTGCTCGATCTGGCGATTGAGCGATTCAAGAAACTCGGCGAAGAGGACCAGAACCTTTTCAAGGGACAACTGGTCAGTTTCCGCAATCTGTACAGTTTTGTTTCTCAGATAGTCCCTTACCAGGACTCCGATCACGAGAAGCTGTACACATATGCCCGTTTCCTGCTGACCAAGCTGCCGCGCACGACGGATAACAGGACGGTGCAGGTCGACGATGAAGTCGAGCTCAAATACTACCGCCTGCAAAAAATCAGCGAGGGTGCAATTGATCTGAATGCGGGCGAGGCGGATGCGCTTGAGGGCCCGAGTGATGTGGGTACAGGCCAAGCGGACGAGGACGTGCAGCTTTCAACTTTAGTTGGCAAGCTCAATGAGCGCTTCGGCACAGAATTTACCCCGGCAGACCAGCTCTTCTTCGATCAAGTCCGTGAAACCGCAGTAGCCAATGAGCAGTTACGGCAGGCCGTTATGGCAAACAGCATCGAGAACTTCGAGCCTGTGTTCAACAAGCAGCTTGAGAACCTGTTCATTGAACGCATGGATGGCAACGAAGAAATTTTTGTACGTCTAATGAACGATGAGGCATTTAGGAATGTTGCTGCGAGCCATCTCATGAGGGCGGTGTATCAACAGATACGAAAGCCGGACCAAAATGTTTAAGGTAGTACCATAGTGAACGTCAAGGTCACCAACTGAAGCAGCTGGCTCTTTCCTTCTATACAGAACGGCCCCTGCTAGCCGTAAGGCCAGCAGGGGTGTTTTGCAGGAGCTAGGCACTTTGGCGAACCGATTAGCTTTGCCCGAAGAGGCAGCTAACTTTGTCAACCTGCAACAACCCGACAGCTACATGTAGTGGTCTACTGAGATTGGATGGGCGTCTGAAGGCGCAGGACATCGACGGCCTGCGAGCTTATCGAGGTCATAGTGGTGAAATGGAAGTGGGTTGTCGAGCGTCGGCTCAGCCGAGCGATTCGTCGAAGTAATCGCTGTCGAGCCTGGGCACTTTGTAAAGCTGCGAGCTGACACCCACCTCGTGGTCGAGCATCAGGTTTACCAGGCGTTTACCGTCGACCAGTACTAGCCCCTCGACCGAGCGCGCGAAGTCAACGGCCTGGGCGGTGAAGCCGGAGGTGGTAATGAATATACCGCGTTTGGCTTTCTGCCCGGCCAGGGCGCCATAGAACGCTTGCAGGTCGGGACGCCCGACGGTGTTCTGCCAGCGCTTGGCCTGCACGTAAACCTTTTCCAGCCCTAGTGCGTCCAGCGAGATCACGCCGTCGATGCCGCCGTCGCCACTGCCGCCGACTTGTTGCAGTGCCTGCCGGTTCGCGCCGTAGCCCAGACTGTGCAGCACGTCGAGTACGATGTGCTCGAAGCGCGTCGGGCTGGCTTGCAGCAAGTTGTCCAGCAGGTCGCCCGCGACGCTGGTGCGCAGCTCGAGGATGGCTTGGTTTAGGCGCTCCTGCGGGCTGCTAGTGGCGAGGTCGGTCTTGGCAATAGGCTCTGATGTGTCGCTGCTTTCATCCAGAGAGGCGGCATCCGGTGCTGCCTTAAGCTTCACGCTCATGAAGTTCACGGCAAGGTGCTCGACTTGCTCTGGGCTCAACGGGGTTGGGTTGGCCTGGGCGTATGCGCGGCCGGTGTCGGTCAGTTGCCAGTAACCACGCTTGGCGCTGCTAGAGTAGCCGGCACGCTTCAGCCGATCATGCGCCCAACCTGATCGATTCTTGTAGGTGGCCTGGCCACTAGCGATGGTCTCCTGTCGTTGCGACTCGCTCAGGCCAAGCGTCATAGCGGCGGCTTCGTGAGCTTCGCTCGCGGTGGAACCCTCAGGATGTATGGCGAGAAAACGCAGGATGGGCTCTATGAACTGGTCGTAGGTCGGGACTGGCATGGATCTTTCTATTCCTGTTAAGAGGCTTAGTCCAACGTAGTGGCTCAGCGACGCGTTGTAAATCACCCCCTGCACGGCCTTGTACACAAGAGGGGATATGGTGTCCTCGTTTGCTTTCACATCGCCGGCGCCCCTTGGAGCAATCAGTCATCACGTGATAAACCATCGGCCAGATGGCACGATCCATCTTCTACAAATGGTGTAGGAAATTTCCTCTTTTTGATAGGCTTTTGCCATCACTCGGGAGGAGAAACAAATGTCCGTCGTCATAGTGGAAAATGACACTTCGCAGTGGGAAGACGAAACCGGCGCTGTCTACCACTTCCCCAAGCGCTACCAAGCCTTCCTCGTTCCGGGCACCGAAGTGATCTACTACAAAGGGCGTATAAAGGACAAAACATTTGCGTCTGTCCGCCTGAGCTCCGATCCGCATTATTTTGGTACGGCACGCATCGGTAAGGTCTACGCAGACACCGGCAGTGGCAAGGGCGACCTTTACGCGCTGATCGAAAACTTCGCGCAGTTTGAAGGTGCTGTCCCTTCGAAGATTGATGGGGTGTACCTGGAGACCATCCCTGCCACCCGCGTAAAAAACTACTGGCGTGACGGGGTTCGGCCCATATCTCAAGCCGATTTCAATGCCATTTTAAGCCATGCGAAGCTCGAACCTTCGCAAGCAGAAGCAGATGTCCCGAATGTGGAAGGCGACCCATTCACCTTCGAGTCGGCCAATGAAGGCAGCAAATCTAGCTACTTTGGAACACGCTACGAGCGCCGAAAAGATCTGAGAATGAAGGCTATTGCTATCCACGGCCTTGACTGTAAAGGATGTGGATTTGATTTCGAACAGGCTTATGGTAAACATGCGAAGGGCTTCATTCACGTTCACCATGTAGTACCGATTTCGGAGTTCGGTGCTGAGAAAGATGTTGATCCTGAGACTGATCTCGTAACGTTGTGCGCCAACTGTCATGCAGTCGTCCACCGCAAGCGGGATATGACTCTTAGCATCGATCAATTGAGAGGAATGGTGCGTGGGCGATGGGTATTCGAGCCTTTTGCGCAAACTGACTCCTAGCAGTTAGTTCTCCTGGAGTCAGGCGCAGGGGCTTAGGTTGTTGGGGCCGCTTTGCGGCCCATCGCCGGCAAGCGCGGCTCCGACAGGGTGGGCGGTGCAGGTGCTGCTGGAGGGGTTATTTCAATCTTTCATCATGCCAAGTTCGGCATCATCAAGCAGGGCCTTGGCCAGGGCGCTGAGGTAGTGCGAGGCCCAGAGCAGTTGGGGTTTGTCTTCCATCAGGCCGTCGATGGTCAGGTCGCGGACGTAGCCCATCAGTTCAGAGGCCTGTTCGCGGGCGCTTTGGCAAGGGATGCCGGGTTCGATGCGGAAGAGGGGATGGGTCTGGTTTTCGCCTTGGTAGAAGGTGGTTTTGCCGACTGTGAATTTGGTTTCTTCGGTGGCCATTGGTTCATCTCCCTGAAGTTGAAGATGCCTGGGCTGGGACTTTCGCCGGCAAGCTGGGCTCACACAGGTTCACCACACGCCTAAGGGTCGTCTACAACCTCAGTGGCGATGCTGTGCGAAGCGCTAGTCTGCGAAAGCGCCAGGTCAGGCAAATCATGATGCGAGTTAATGCAGCGTCTGCGGATCCGCTGGCTTTTGGATTTGAACCAGCGCCGACTCGAGCAATTTGCGCAGGGCATCAAGCTCGTGCATTGACGTCATGATCAACAGCGACACGGGAGACTTGGGCTGCATCAGCATCGCCTGCTGGGCAACGACTTCGGCACAGAGTGCGTAGTCAGCCGCCATCATCAACGTGTCTTCGAGGGAGTGGAGATTGTGGGGCGGATCGGGAACGATCTTCAGCATGGTGTGGCTCCTGTCGTAATGGAGCAACCACCAACCGCGGCTAAACGAATGGGTGGCAGCTGTACGCGGGTTAGCCGACCGGGACGTCAGGCACCCGGCGCACCCGAAGGTGCCCCACGTACAGCCGCCATAAAGGCGCAACTGCCGATAACTCGGTATTGCACGGCTGTGGTGTCGGACGTGTTCGGGCGGCTAAACCCGGTCGTTGAATGGCAACGACAGGCCGAGACTAGAGTCCACTTTTAGCGTATGCAACGAATAACAGCCGCAGCGAGTATCTTTGGGAAACGTCCTACAGAAAAGGGGTTAAATCTGATTTTTTAGCCGTTCGCCGTAACAGCTTGTAACGTCCATAAGCGTCAGTGAACCTGACTCGACCACTTACGCTGAGTAGCCAACGCCAATAACTCACGCTGCCCGGATATCCCCAACTTGCGATACAGCCGCTTGATATACGTAGCCGCACTCGACAGCTGAATACCCATGCTCACGCTGATGCCCTCAACCTCACACCCAGCCAGCATCAATTGCAGCAGCTCCTGGTCACGCCGTGTCAGTTCCGGGTACAGACTGACAACCCGCTCACTGAGCAACGCCGGCATTTCATTGGCTTCGAGATAAGCGCGGTAATGTAATCGCGAGATTTGTACGATCAGTGGCGCCGCTGTTTCGATGACATTGATCTCATGGGCTGAAAAACGCCCATGTTCATGCCCCCGATAGAAATTCACCGACAGCCAACGATTGCCCTCGCAATGGGTAAGCAGTGCGACACGTTCGGAGATTTGCGGCAGTTCGTAGCAGATGCGTCGGTAGTCCCGGTGGGCGATGTCTTCGATGCCTTGGCGTTGCACCAGGATGCGGTCGGTGGTCGCCAGGGCGGGGCGTGCGGTCATCGCCTGTTGGTTGCCGTCCATGCTGTAGAAGCGTTCGGCGTAGTTGCTGGAGATTCTGGGGAGCTCGATCATCCGTGCGCGGTCGGCGAAGGAAATGATCTGCGGGCTGCGGTTGGGGTTATAGGCAAAGATGGTGCATTGGGCCAGCGGGACCTGGGCACTGACCAGTTTCAGCATGTCGGCGGCCAGCAGCTTGCCGTGGCTTTCGCTGGTGCGGGCGAGCAGGCTGGCGGTTTGCTCGATGCTCAGGCGGAAGTCGGTCGTGGATGGGCGTAATGGCCAGAATTCCATGCTGTACTCCCTGGGGAAAAGGCATGATTTTATTGTTTTTGGCGGCCCGTTAGGGTGGGCTGTTGGGCAGGATAACCAATTTGTAAGCGAGTCGCGTAGCCGGTGGGGTAATTGGCTTACTCAATTTCCAAGACTGGCGCGATCCCTTGTGGATGCGGCTTTGTCGGGGCACCGAACCGCCGCGAAAGCCCGTGCCATACCCCGAGTTGGATTCTTTGCGGGTAAACCCCCACAGAAGCACCCGACCTTCAAGGCATCTGCGGTACCTGTGTGTGCGGGCAAGCCCGCGAAGAATCCAACACGGTGTATGGCACCGGCTACGCCGGTATTCGCGAGTAAACTCGCTCCTACAGGTCTTGTGCAGGTTTTGAAATGGATGTGACCGAGCGCAGCGGCAGCAGGAAGGTCAACAGCGCCCCCATCACCAGCAGCGCCGTGGCGTACACGATCCCGGCCGTGAAGCTTTGGGTCAGGTTCTTCAGCCAGCCAACCACCAGCGGGTTCAGCGCCGAACCGATATTGCCAAACGCATTGATCACCGCAATGCCAATGGCCCGTGCCTTGAACGTCAGCGCCTGGTCCGGTGTCGTCCAGAAAATCGACATGGCGGTGTAAGACCCGGTGGCCGCCATGCAGATCCCGCACAGCTGCACCAGCGGGTTACCGGCATAAGCTGCGAACAGCCAGCCGGCAGCGGCCATCAGCATCGGCAGCACCAGGTGCCATCGGCGCTCCTGGCTGCGATCGGAATGCAGCCCCCACACCACCATGCCGATGATGGTGCACACCTGCGGGATCATCGCCAGAAAGCCAATGGTGCTGTTGCTGCTGTCGGCGGCACTGATGCTCTTGATGATCAGCGGCGTCCAGACGGCGATCATCGCCAGCGTGTTGACCAGGCAGAAGTACACCAGGCTGAACAGCAGCACGGTGGGCGAGAGCATTTCGCGCAACAGGCTGCCGGGTTCAGTTTCTTCTGTACGGGTTGCAGGCGGTTCATCAGCGGCCAGAGCCTGCTGCAGCTGTTGCTTGTCCTCCGGGCTCAGCCAATGGGCCTGGCCTGGCGTGTCGTTCAGGTAACCGAACACCACAAAGCCCATGATCACCGAAGGCATGCCTTCGAGCAGGAACAGCCACTGCCAGTCGTGCAGCCCCCAAACTCCATCCAGGCTCAGTATCAGCCCCGAAAGTGCCGAGCCGAAGCCTGCGGTAAATGGCATGGCGATCATGAACAGCGCATTGGCGCGTGCCCGGTACGCCGCCGGGAACCAGAACGTCAGGTACAGCAGCACGCCAGGCAGGAAGCCAGCTTCAGTGATACCGACCAGCGTCCGCAGCAGGTACAGGCTGCCGGCATCGGTCGCGAACAGGGTCGCGGTCGAGGCCAGGCCCCAGGCGATCATCAGGCTGCCAATCCATCTGCGTGCGCCTACCTTGGCCAAGGCCATGTTGCTGGGAATACCGCAGGCGACGTAGGCGATGTAGAACAGCGTGGTCGCCATGCCGAACTGGGTGCTGCTCAGGCCCAGGTCGCCCATCATGGTCAGGCCGGCGAAGCCGATGTTGATGCGGTCGAGAAACGACAGCACAAAGCACAGGAACAGAAAGCCGAGCAGGCGCCTGGAGACTTTGCGCATCACGGCGTGCTGAGGGCTGCTGGCAGTTTTTAGCGTGGCAAGGGGGGCAGTGTTCGGGTGCATGGGTGGCGCCTGATTATTATTGGTTTAAGCGGCAGCGGCAGGGCTTACAAGTCGAGTAGCGCCGACTGGGTCAGTGCAGTGAAGGCTTGGGCATCGCCGAGGGCATGGGCGCTGAGCAAGGCCAGCTTGGTCAGGAACAGCTCGGCCTTGGCCGGTGTGGCCTGGTCGAGGGCCTCTGCCAGTACGTCGTAAACCACTTCCAGGTCTGCTGCGGTCAGGGTATTCATGGCGCTTCCTCTCAGTGTTTGCCCAGGGCGGTGTCGACGGCGGTGTGCAGTTGTGCAGCAGACAGCTGCAGCCAGCGGGCGCAGATGTGCTGGTCCGGGCGCACCAGATAGGCGCCATTGCCGGTGATGCCATACTTGGCGGCCATATGGCCGTTGGTGTCGTCGATCAGCTGGTCTGCACCATTGATGGAGGCTTGGGCGTTTTGCGCAATCGCGATGATCTCCAAGCGCACGCCGTTGCTGCGGATGGCCTGCACCTGCTCGATCACGTCGGTCGGGATGCAATCGCTGTCGGTGAAGCACAGCAGGTAGAAGCTGGCGCCCAGGCGGTCGAACAGGTAGGCGTCCTCGGCCAGCCGGATGTTCAGCAGTGGGGCGCCATTGCGTGGCCCGGCGGTGAAGCGCGCGTTGTCGTCAGCCGCACAGTTGAGCACCGAGTCGGCGTAGTCGTGTGGGCGCGAGGTGCGCCAGTGATACAGCGGCCGGACGAACGCCTGGGTCAGCGACAGCGACAGCACCGCATCGCGTACCAGGCGGTAGCCCGCCGTGGTGGCGCCATGAAGCGGGTGCTCTTGCCGGCCTCGCTGATGATTTCTCGCGCGGCACTCACGCGTTCGCTGGAGTAGGACGGCAGCAGCTTGGGGCCCGCGAGGCCCTTGAGGGTCAGGGCCAGCTTCCACACCAGGCCATGGCAATCCTGGAAGCCGGTGTTGGCACCTCGCACGCCGAAGATCGGCAACAGGTGCGCCGCGTCGCCGACGAAGATCACGCGCTGGTGAATGTAGTCCGGCAGGGTCAGGGCGCGGGCCGAATAGACCGAGCTCCAGTCCATTTCCCACTGCGGGTCTTCTACACCCATCATCTGCAACTGGGCATTGATGCGCTCGCGCAAGGATTCGGGCTGCAACGCCTGTTCCGCAGTTTCGTCTGGCGGCAGTTGGTAGTCGATGCGCCAGATATCACCCGGTTCGCGATGCATCAAAACGGTGTTGCCCGGGTTCCAGGCCGGGTCGAAGTAGGCCAGGCGCTCGGTGGGCAGGCCGAGGTCGATCTTGATGTCGGCGATCACGAAGCGGCCTTCGTAGGCGGTGCCTTCAAGTTTAAGATCGAGCAGCGTGCGCAGTGTCGAGCGGGCACCATCTGCAGCCACTACCCAGTCAGCGTCCAACTCGTAGTGACCGGCGGGGGTGTCGATGACCAGCCGGGCGAAATCGTCATGCTGCATCAAACCGGTCACGCGGTTGCCCCAGCGCAGCTCGATCAACGGGTTGGCCTCGGCGGCTTCGACCAGGCACTGCTCCAGGCAGGGCTGTTGCAGGTTGGTCATGGGCGCGAAGCGGTCGTCTGGGTCGTGTGGGTTCTCCATACGGAACACCAGCCGGTTGCGGTAGAACGAATTGCCACAGCTCCACGGCAAGCCAAGTTCGCTGACACGGCCTGCGACACCCACCTGTTGCAGGATTTCCATCGAGCGGCGGGTGAACACGATCGCCCGGCTGCCTTCACTCACTTGCCGCTCTGCAGCCAGCACTACGCAGGCGATGCCATGGCGGGCCAGGTCCAGGGCAGTGGTCAGGCCGATCGGGCCGGCGCCTGCCACCACCACCGGTTTGCGCTCAGGGCGGGCAGCGCCGACGCTGGCGGTGTGGGCAGGGAAGACCTGGTAGTTGAAATAGAGGGAGCGGCGCGGCGCGCTGTGGGGGTTATGCATGGCGGTGCACATCCTATTTTCTTGTAGGTATTCAGGTGTGCAGATGACTGTACTTGAGGTGGCAAGGCGCGATGTCCCCTGTAGGGGACAACGCTGGACGAAATGGCAGGTGAGGCGAAAACCGCTGGAGTAGAGCCTCTAAAGCAGGAGGCGCTTTTCGGGAGAATGGCCGATTGACTTCCTTTGCCGCTTTGCCGAACATAGCGCCGTCCTGCCATTCCTGTGCGCGGTGAGGAGTGGCGCTAAAGCCCAACAATGTGTTGGGCTTTTTCCTTTCTGGCGACAGGGCATTTTCCAAGGTGTGCCGTCTGTTGCGATTCGTGAAAAGAAAACTCTCCAAAGCGCTGCGAAAGTGGTTCGTCTATCTCGCGGTGGCCGGGTTGGCGGGCAACTCCAGCCGAATGTTCGATCATCTGTCCTTCTGGAAACCTTGGCACTTGGCCAAGGGCCTGGCGGCATACTTCATCGCCACCTGATGCGCTTCTTCGCCGGATATCCCGCCCGGCTCATGGATCAGTCTATCCAGCGCCATAGCGGTTCATCCAACAGCCCAACTCCGCGTAACTGGGTCTGGCCCTGTACCTTCTCCAACTCCAGCACATTGCACCCCTCACACGCCGTCAATGCCTCGATCAGCGGCCTGCTGTGCGACACCACCCACACCTGGCTACGTTGCGAGGCGCGGATGATCAGCCGGGCCAAGGCTGGCAGCAGGTCGGCATGCAGGCTGGTTTCCGGTTCGTTCAGCACCATCAGCGATGGCGGCCGTGGAGTGAGAAGCGCGGCCATCAGCAACAGATAACGCAGCGTGCCGTCCGACAACTCGGCGCCACCCAGCGGGCGTAGCAGCCCGTGCTGATGCAGTCGCACACTGAACAGGCCACCCGGTGGCGCATCTATCTCGAGGCGGCTGCCGGGGAATGCGTCCTCCAGTGCGGCTACGAGGTCTTCAACTTCACCGATCTCGATAATGGTCTGCAGCGCCGAGGCGAGATTGCGGCCATCGTGGTGCAGCACCGGTGAGCGAGTGCCCAGCTGGGGCTGACGGCAAGGCGCGTCGCGGTCGATGCGGAAGTGATCATAGAACCGCCAGCTGTTGATGAAGGCCCGCAACTCGCCGATTTCCGGTGCTTGCCGTGGGCGGCCAACGATGTTGAAGAAGCTCTCACAGTTGTCGGCATGCTGATCGAGCACTATCCAGCTGTTGCCCTCGCGGGCACGCACCATGGCGTTTCTGCGCTCTACCAACAAGGCAGCAGGCCGGTAGGCGCCGGCGCCCCAGATGGCTTCGCTCTTGATCTCGGGGTCGAGCATGAAGGCGCTGGGATAGGGCAGGGGAATCGGCAGGCCGAGCGAGATGGAAAAGCCGAAATCCTCGGTGGCAAAACCCAAGCGCAGGCGTTTGACGTCGCTCGGATGCTGGCCTTGGATGGGCACTTCACCGCGCTTCATGCGCGCACTCATCTCAGGCCCGGCCCACCAGGTCGAATCCAATCCGCCTTCACGGGCAAGCGCTTCGATCACGCCGCCCTGGGCGGTTTCGGCGAGCAGGCGCAGGGCCTTGTAGAGATTGGATTTGCCGCTGCCGTTGGCACCCGTCACCAGATTGAGTTGGCCTAGTGGCAACACAAGGTGGTTGATCGAGCGGTAGTTGCCGATGGCGAGGGTGGTGAGCATCCGGTGCGTCCCAGCTTGAACTGAGTGACCGATTGTGGCCGAACTGAGGCGGCGTTACTACCGGTCAGCTGGGGTTCGGGGGCGGCTGTGTTCGAGTTCATCAAACAGGGCGCGGACCATCATGTTGAGGTTCTGGGAGGCAGCGACTCTTCGGTGGTCGCCTAGCATGACGCCGATGTGGTTGAGGTAACGGGCGCAGTCCAACAGTTTTGTGGCTTGTTCTTTGGCTTGGGGGCGGGTATCCCAGGGATGGCTGTTAGCAGTCGCTGGGATGGTCTGGAGCTGCTGGCGCTTGAACTGCTCGGGGTGTTGGTTTGGAGCATTGGTGAATTCTCCTGGGAGTTAGAGCAGGGCTTAAATTGTTGGGGCCGCTTTGCGGCCCATCGCCGGCAAGCGCGGCTCCCACATGAATGAAAGCGGCGGTGCCGGTGGTGAACTGTTTCAATCTTTCATCATGCCCAGTTCGGCATCATCGAGCAGGGCTTTGGCCAGGGCGCTGAGGTAGTGCGAGGCCCAGAGCAGCTGAGGTTTGTCTTCCATCAGGCCGTCGATGGTCAGGTCGCGGACGTAGCCCATCAATTCAGAAGCCTGTTCGCGGGCGCTTTGGCAAGGGATGCCGGGTTCGATGCGGAAGAGCGGGTGGGTCTGGTTATCACCTTGGTAGAAGGTGGTTTTGCCGACTGTGAATTTGGTTTCTTCGGTGGCCATTGGTTGATCTCCCTGAAGTTGTAGCTGCCTGGGCTGGCCCAATCGCTCGCAAGCTGGGGATCCGAAGACGAAAGCGTCAGACCAGGCAGGATCATGATGCGAATTAATGCAGCGTCTGCGGGTCGGCTGGTTTCTGGATTTGAACCAGCGCTGATTCGAGCAATTTGCGCAGGGTTTCGAGCTCATGCATTGACGTCATGATCAAAAGCGACACAGGTGACTTGGGCTGCATCAGCATTGCCTGCTGGGCAACGACCTCTGCACAAAGTGCGTAGTCTGCCGCCATCATCAGCGTATCTTCGAGGGAGTGGAGATTGTGGGGTGGGTCAGGAACTACTTTCAGCATGCTTACGCTCCAACAATGGTTGAGCTGCGATCCGCCTCGCTGTCAAACGGGAGGGTGGCAGCTGTACGCGGGTTGACAGACCGAGATTGTTGGCACTCGGCGCACAATAATGTGCCCGCACGTACAGCCGCCATAAGCGTGTGCACACGGACAACAATCGACGGTCTGTCAAAACCGATCGCTGAATTGGCAGTGACCGGCCGAGACTAGGATCCACATTGACCATGTGCAACGAAAAATGGGCGTCGGCAGTATCTTTGGGAAAGGTCCTACAAGGAAGGGGCTAAATCTGATTTTATTAGCCAGACGGCGTAACAACATGTGACTGCTCAGCCCCACAAACCGACTCGACCAATCGTGGCAGTGGCCCACCCAGCAAGGGTGAGCCAGGCCAGAGTCAGGCTCGCTTGCGCTTGAACAGCCTGCCGAAGAATCCGGCGATGGCCACCAAGCCCAGGACGATGAACTTCTTGAACGCCAGCAAGGCAACACCGATCTTGGCGAACAGGCCCGCCTTGGCGGCGATGCCACCGGCGACCAGGGCGGCCAGCCCGTACGGCGCCAGCTTGTCGGTCTTGGCGTCGTAGTCGGCGTAGCGGTTGCCATCGGTGAAGTTAGTGAAGGCGAGGATCTTCGGCGTTTCCTGCTTGATGGTCTGCAGGTCGGCCATCGCCGCCACGGCGTTGAGCTCCAGCACGCCTTCGCGGCCCAGCACGCGGATGCTGTAGTTCAGCGTGGTCTGGTCGGCGTCTTCGGCCTTCAGCTCGCGCGCCCAGTACATCTTGTGGGTCGCCTGATCGTAGCTCGGTGGCTCGGCCCAGCCCAACAGGGTCAGGCCGGCATAGCCTTCCTCACGACGCTGCTTGTTGTCTTCCTCGTCCTCGGCCTTCATCTGCTCGAGCAGGTCGGCGTAGTCGATCTTGGCGGCGTCATCGTCGGAAATGTGGCCGTCGTTCTTGTAGCTGATGATCACGCCCCAGCCGTTGTCCGCCAGTGGGTTGACGGCGTTCGGTATGATCATGCCGAGGGTCTTGAAGCCCGGTGGGTTGCCCCAGCCTTCGGTCAGCAGGCGCTCGGTGTCGTCTGGCGACAGGTAGTAGAACTCGTTGTTGAGTTGCAGGCTGGCGATGCCGCTGGGCAGGGTGATGTTGCCGTGCTGAGGCTTGAGCGTGGCCAGCCATTGTTCGGCGGTCAGGTGCGGTTGTTCGCTGGTGGTTGGTGCAGACGCGGGGGTGCTGGCGGCAATGGCGGGCAAAGTGGTTGCGCAGAGCAACACTGCCGCCAACAATTGGCGCAGGTGTTTCATTGTAGTCCCTTACAATTTGAATCAATTTGGCCGCGCAGGATAACTGAAAGAACTGGCCAATCGCCAGAATTTCATGTTTGTGCCACACACCGTGCTGGATTCTTCGCGAGTGAACTCGCTCCTACAGGGCCACGCTCCAGATGCGATCTGGTCGTAGCCGTCCGCCTGCCATTAACAGTAATCTCGGGCTACACACCTATTACCGCAAGGACCGAACAGATGACTCAACCACCGGATGGATTACCGATTTACCGAGTGCTGACCGGCCCCGACGATGCCTCCTTTTGCCACAGGGTCAGTGATGCCTTGAAGCTGGGCTATCAACTCCATGGCGGGCCTGCACTGACGTTCAATGGAAAGGATGTGATCGTAGCGCAGGCTGTGACTTGGCCAGGTGCCCACGTAGCTTCGTCTTCATAAATGGTTGATGGTTAGCGGGAAGCAGTAGGGAGCCTCAAATGGAACAGTCTTGCACCACGTATTACCTGGAAATGGCTTCGGCATCCGAGCTGAAGGCAAAGCCTCAGCCTGACGACCTCCAGATCATCGAATGTGAAGTGCCTCAGCCGGAACTTAATCGGTTTCTCTACCAGCTAATTGGCACGCCTTGGGAGTGGGGCGATCTTGACGTCTGGACGCTGTCTGACTGGCAGGCGCTCGTTGAGCAGGATTGCCACCGTACCTGGGTTGCCTATCACCGTGGTGCAATAGCCGGCTATTACGAGCTTTATCGCCCGGATGGGCGTAACAGCGAAATTCGCTACTTTGGGCTGGCACCTCAGTTTCTGGGGTGCGGCTTCGGTGGTGCGCTCTTGAGCCATGCTGTTCGCTCCGCATGGCAGTGGCAGGGTACGGAGCGGGTTTGGGTACATACCTGCACATTCGACCATCCTGCCGCGCTGCGAAACTATCAGGCGCGTGGATTCCGTATTTTCAAACAGGAGGAGACGGCGCCAAGTTCGTGAGCAGGCGCTGCAGCTGCCACGCTCGCCGAGATACTGGCCCAGGCTGAGCTAGTCGGCTTGACGGATATCGATATCGCCTAAGCCAGTGAAACACACTGTCGGGAGAAAACATGGTGTTCGTACGCCCATTGGAGGCAAGTGAATGGCGGGTCTATCGAGCCTTGCGTTTGAGAGCCTTGCAAGACTCACCGGATGCTTTTGCAAGCCAATACGAAGGTGAGGCCGTCAGGGAGGATTCAGACTGGGCCGCTCGGGTCAGCGCAGCTGCGATGTCCACTAGCGTTCAGGTCTTGATTGCATTTCAACAAACCGAGCCCTGTGGCCTTGTGTGGTGCAAGTCCTCGGCTGCCGAGCCTGCTGTCGTCGAGCTTTTCCAGATGTGGGTAGGTCCTTCGGCCCGCGGACTTGGAGCGGGCAGGGCGTTGCTGGATGCCGCCATCGCCTGGGCGGTAAGGCGGGGTGCGGAACGTGTCTGCCTGGGGGTGACGATCGCACGGAGTGCTGCCATGCACTTGTATGAGAGCAGTGGGTTTTGTCCTGTCGGTGAGCCGGAGCCATTGCGGCCGGGGTCGATGCTGATGTCGCAAACCATGGAACTGCAATTGACGCGCTTCTGATGAGCTGATGGGTACTCCTGCAAGGTAGCGCTGGAGCTTGGATTGTTGGGGGCCGCTTTGCGGCCCATCGCCGGCAAGCGCGGCTCCCATAAAGTTACAGCGCAGGTCTCGAGATCCGCGCTGTAACTGCGAAAGCTAGAAGCGAACCGTAATCCCTGCATTCACCGAGTGGTAGCGGGCATCTGAGCCGAACTGGCCCTGATACGACAGCCCCACATCGGTCTGGCGGTTCAGTTTCACTTTCGCGCCCACTTCCGTCATCGCCACATCGCGCGTCTGGGCGATGCCCTGCACCGCGAAGTCAGGCCCACCGGCAAAGGCCTGGGTACTGCGCGGGTCGAGGTCACCGTACGCTCGCCGCCAGCCCAACGACCCATAGAACTGGGTTTCGTGTTCCGCCACGCGGGTACGGGTTGAAGCGCGCATGCCCACGGTCGAGAACCAGGTGTCCTGCTTCTCACTGGACACATCCAGCGCCGCAGCCCCACCTTTCTCATGGAAGCTGTCGGCGTCGTACTTCACGTACGACACGCCCACGAACGGCTCCAGCGCCACTTCACCCAGGCCGATGCGATAAGCCGCCTCGCCACTGGCCTGCAATGTGTTGGCGTCGCGCTCGCCCTTCAGGTGGTCGCTGAACCCGGCAAAGGCCACGTTGCGTTTGCTGTCGAGTTTGTGCCAGGTGTAGCCGACATCTGCACTCAGGCGCAGGGCATCGAGCTGGGCGCCGGTGTACAGGCCAAGGTGGTAGTTGTCGCTGTGGCCCTTGGCATCGCGGTCATCGGCATCGAACTTGGTGCGGCTGTAGCCACCGTAGAGGCCGGCGCGCCAGTCCGGGGTAATGCTGCCGTCGGCGCCAATCAGCACACCGCCAGTGCGCTGGTGCAGGCCGCCGGCACCGTTGTTGCCGTCCAGCTTCGACCAGTTGCCGAAGGCTTGCGCCCAGGCGCCGCCTTGCGCTTCAGGGGTGGTTGGCATGAAGTTCGCGGCGCCGAGCGGCATGCGCACTGCGGTGCTGTCGAACAGGTCGCGCAGGCGGGTGTTCAGCACGCCGGAGACCACTTGGCTGTTGGCGATCAGCGCGGTGCCGGTGCTGCCGTGGTAGTCGCCGGAGAGCTGGTCGATGGCAGTGCGCGCGGTGTCGGCATCGAGCACCAGCAGGTTGTTGTACAGGCGCAGCGGCTCGCCGCTCTGCTGCAGGTCGCTCAGTGCGCCTGCGGTGTTCCATTGGTTTTCGGTGAGCGCCACGGTCTGGAAGATGCCTGGGGTGGCTGGCCCGCCGGTTTCTGGCGGCTGGACCGGGGGCTGGACCGGTGGCTGTACGGGCGGTTCGACAGGGGGCTCGACGGGAGGTTGAACCGGTGGCTCGACGGGCGGCTGCACCGGTGGCGTGACGGGTGGCTCCACGGGGGGCTCTACCGGGGGCTCGACCGGTGGCTCCGGCGTGGTGGGTTTCTGCGCGATGGTCAGGTTCAGTTCGTTGGCCGTGCGCTGCAGGCTGACGTCGAGAAACGCCGAGTTGGTGAACGCCTGTGCATAGGCAGTACCGGCAGCCGCACCGTCCACCACGCCGCCCTGGGCGGCCAGCAAGGTATAGGTTTGCCCGGTCTGGTAGCTTTGCGCGTCATTGAGCGTGGTGACATCGACCCGTGTGCCACGCAGGGTGGCGGTGCCGCTGACGTTGACGTGATCGGAGCCACCATCACCGGCGATGTCGGCGGCGTAACGCGAGCCGGCCGCCATGTCCAGGTCGCCGTTGATCCTCAGGGTACCCAATGCACCTTCACCCGGCGAGAGGGTGCCGCCCGAGGCGACCTGGGTGGTGCCGACCTGGCCGCTGCCGGCCAGCACACCACCGTCCAGTACCTGGGCGCGGTTGCTGTAGTTGCCAAGGGCGTCGGTGTGGCCGACGGTGCCGTTGACCACCAGGGTGCCGTTGCCGATGCTCAGCAGCGAGGTGCCGCGCGGGTTGCTCTGGTCGACATCGCCGGCCAGCACCAGGCGCCCGCCACGTACCACGGTGCTGCCGGACATCCCGTTCAAGTCGCCGCTCAGGGTGGTGTTGCCGCTGAAACTGTAGACCCGGCCCGCACCGCTGATGCTGTTGCTCACTTGCAGGTCGCTGTCGGTGTGGTTGAACGACAGCGCGCCGCTGCCGGCGCCGAAGCGGATCGCCGTTTGCGGGTCGAGACGGCCGGCGGCTTGTGCGGCGCTGGCGCTGATGGCGTCGATATCGGTGCGGCTGTCGTCCCTGACCACTGCCCCCCCGATGCTGAGGGCGCCGCGTGCGGCCGAGTTGATGCTGGTCAGCTCGCTGATGTCGATGCCTTCGCTACTGCTCAGCTCGGCGCCGTTGGCCAGCACCAGGGTGGTGCTGGAGGTGGTGGTGCCCAAGGTCAGCGCGCGCGTGGCCAGGCGCGTGCCTGCGCCAGTGACGCTGACCACGGTGTTGCGGCTGAGGTTGGCCGAGCCTAGCCTCATCGTGTCGCTGGTCAGTACCGCGCCGTCGCTCAGGCTGAGGTCGTTGCGGTTGGTGAAGCTGCCGGTGTTGTCCCAGCGGGTGTTGGCACCGGACAGGTCGCTGATCGAGTTGATGGCCACACGGTCGCTGAGCAGCTGCCCGCCATTGCGCAGGGTGATGCGCGAGTCGTAGAGGAAGGTGCCGCCGGAGGTCACCTCGACGGCATCCACCTTGGAACCTTGGCCGTCGACCACCAGGTTTGCCCGCGACAGGCCATTGCCGGCATTGCCGTTGTCGCTGAGCTGCAGGTCGCGCACAAACACTTCGCCGCCGTCGAGCACGTTGAGCGTGCCCTGGCCGGCGCCGCCGACGACGATGGTGTTACCTAACACGGCTGTGGTGCGCGGTACGAACCAGCGGGTACCTGGGCCTTGTACCGTGACAGTGGCCATGGCCGTGCTGGCTTCGCTGTTGGTGGACGAGCCACCGATTCGCCCACCTTTGCTGGTGAGTTCGGCACCGTTGTTGATGGTCAGGGTGGCGGGCACGCCGTTGCCGGGGCGCAGCGACACCGTGCCATCGTAGGCGCGGTCGCTGCTGAAATTGTCTTCGCCGCTATCGAGGGTGTAGTCCACTGCGTGGGCATTGGGCAGCATGGCGAGGGTGATGGCGAAGGCGAGCGGGGATAGTCTGAAAAGGGGGTTCATGACGACTCCGGATATTCCATTAGATGCCACGCACGTGGCTGCCAGCCCTGCGGGCGATGGCGTTCCTTGGGTGCAACAAAACAAGGCTGGAAGTATCGGGAGGGGGTTGCGCGGTGAGAATAGTACGCATGTACTAGCGGTTTTCGGAACGTGACGTGGCGCACACCGTGGGCTGCGGCTACTGGGTGTTACCTGGGCCGTCCGTCACAGCTGTGCCCTTACTCTGGCAACCCCGCCAACCTCAGCCCTTCGGCCAACCGCGCCAAATCCTCATCCCGATGAATCGGCAACCAGGCCCGCAACTGCGTCAGCCGCAGTGCCGGGTCCAGTGCGCGCAAGCGCTGCATCGCCTGGTGCGCGCTATCCATTCGCCCGCTCAGCGCATGGCTTGCCGCCAGCAGAGCCACTGCCGCCAGCAGACTGGGCAGGTTCCCCAGCGACTTTTCTGCCCATGCCGCAGCTTCATCGAGGCGGCCGGCAAAAAAGTGCGCCAACGCCATCCCCACCTGCATGCGGAACATTTCCGGGTCGAGCGGGCTAAGCCGTGCGGCGTGGTTGAGGTTGTCGATGGCTGTCTGCGTTTCGCCCCGCAGCGCTCGCAGTATCCCGCCCAGGTACCAGGCTGGGGCCAAGTTGGGATTGAGCAGGCGCGCCCGGTCGAGCAGGGCGATGGCACCATCCAGATCGCCGGTCAGATGCCCTAGCGCATGCCCGCCGCGGGTCAGCGCCACAGCGTCGTCACGCCCCAGTTCAACGGCCAGGCGCGCCAGGCGGGAGCCCTCGGCAATTTCCTCGGCACGGTCATCCATCCAGCCGTTGAGCTTGCGCCAGAAGTAACACCATGCGGCCATGCCGTAGGCCGAGGCGTATTCCGTATCGCAGTCGATGGCCTGGTAGAGCAGCGGCAGCGCCTGGGCAATGGCTTCGCGGGTGCCGTTGTGCAGTTTGGCGGTGCCGCGCAGGTAGTAGTCGTAGGCGCACAGATCGGCTGTGGGCTTTCGCTTGGCCCGCTCGATCTCGGCACGCTCCAACTGGGGCGCGATGGCGCCCACCACGCTTTCGGCCACTTGATCCTGCAGCTCGAAAATGTCGTCGAGCTGACCCTCGAAGCGTTCTGCCCACAAATGCTCGCCGGTACTGGCTTCGATCAGCTGGCCAGTAATGCGCACCCGTTTGCCGGCCTTGCGCACACTGCCTTCGAGCACGTAGCGCACGCCAAGGGCCTGGCCCACCTGCTGCACATCGTAACGTTGGCCCTTGAAGGTGAAACTGGAATTGCGGGCGATGACGAACAGCCAGCGGATGCGCGACAGCGCGGCGATGATGTCCTCGACCATGCCATCGGCAAAATACTCCTGGTCCGGGTCACCGCTCAGGTTGTGGAACGGCAGCACGGTGATCGAGGGTTTGTCCGGGAGCGAGAGTGCAACGGTGACGACAGGTTCGGCAGCTGCGGGGGCTTCAGCGGGCTTGGTTTGCACCACTTCGCCTACGAAGCGATAGCCCTTGCGGGCAACGGTGCGCAGCAGTCGCTGCTCTTCGCCGGAGTCTCCGATGGCCCGGCGCACGGCATTGATATGGCTGGTAATGGTCGATTCGGAGACGATCTTGCCATTCCACACCTGCGCCAGCAGCTCTTCGCGGCCCATGACCCGGTCACGGTGGGTGACCAGTTGCAGCAGCAAGTCGAACACCTGCGGGCCAATGGTCACGGCCTGCCCGCACAGGGTCAGCTCCCTGCGCTGTTCGTCGAGCACAAAGCCGTCAAACTCAAATGGCACGTGGTGTCCCTCGCACGCCCTAGGCTTCGTGTCCGAGGCGACTGTTATCAGGTATGGGCCGATGATAAAGCAGCGCTTCGCTGGCTGCATAGGCTTGGGCGCGTATTGAACAGTTTGGACGCAAAACCAAGCTTGCCTGGAGCTAAAACCAGCCGGCGGGCAAGGACGCTGCACCCGCTGCGGCGCATGCTGGGCCCCAGACGACGGCAATGGTTGCGGTCGTGCAAGCGGAGACAGCCCCATGAAAATCGTGGTCATCGGAGGCACTGGCCTCATAGGTTCCAAGCTTGTCAATGGCCTGCGCGAGCGCGGCCATCAGGCCGTACCGGCGGCACCCAGCACGGGAGTGAACAGCATTACCCGCGAGGGTCTGGCCGAAGCAATGAACGGCGCGGATGTGGTGGTGGATGTGGCCAACGCTCCGTCCTGGGAGGACCAGGCGGTGCTCGAATTCTTCGAAACCTCCACCCGCAACCTGCTGGCGGCCGAGAAGGCGGCGGGCGTCGGGCACCATGTCGCGCTGTCGATCGTCGGCAGTGAGCGGCTACCGGAAAACGGCTACTTCCGGGCCAAGGTGGCGCAAGAGGCGCTGATCAAGCGTGCCGAGGTGCCCTACACCATCTTGCGCGCCACGCAGTTCTTCGAGTTTGTCGAAGGCATCGCCCAGGCCGGCGCGACAGGCGAGGAGATTCGCTTGTCGCCGGCACTGTTCCAGCCCATGGCATCGGACGATGTGGTCCAGGCGCTCACCGACGTGGCACTGGCACCTGCGGCCAATGGCACGCTGGAAGTGGCAGGCCCCGAGGCAGTGCCGCTGGATGAACTGGTGCGGCGGTACCTGCGCTTGAGCGGCGATCCACGCCGCGTGGTGGCGGATGTGCACGCACGCTACTTTGGCGCCGAACTGGACGACAAGGCCCTGACCCCGGGCGAAGGCGCGCGGCTGGGCACCACCCGTTTCGAGGCCTGGCTGGCACGCCAGTGAATCATCCAACCCGGTAATCAACACGAGGAGTATCACCATGTTCACCCGTACTCTCCTGGCCGCCGCGTTCAGTGCGCTGGCCGTCAGCTCGGCGCTGGCCGCCGAGCCACCGCGCAGCAACGTCACCGTGGTATTCGACCGGCCGCTGCCGAACGTGCCGGGCAAAAGCATGCGCGGGGTAATCGTCGACTACGCCCCGGGCGCCGCGTCGCCTGCGCACCGGCACCCGAAATCGGCCTTCATCTATGCCACCGTGCTCGAAGGTGAAGTGCGTAGCAGCGTCAATGGCGAGCCGGCCAAGGTCTACAAACCTGGCGAAAACTGGTACGAGGCGCCCGGTGCTTTCCACGGTGTCAGCGCCAATGCCAGCGACAGCAAGCCCGCCAAGCTGATGGCCGTGTTCGTGCTCGACAGCAACGAGACGGTACTGGTCACGCCGAGCGACAAATGAGCCTTCGGCCCTGCTGGCCGGCACAGGTCGGCAGGGCCGAGTACAGGACAACCCATCATGAACACACATGAACCAGAGCAGGCCGTCGCATCCATGACCGCGCGGCGGGCCAGGCAAAAGAAACTAGGCGCCGGCCTCTGTGTAGTGGGCTTGCTGGTGCTGGCGGTTGGCTGGGTGATGTTGCGCGCGGGGGAGGCGGCATTTACCGACAACGCCTACGTGCGTGGCGACATCACATCACTGTCGGCAAAGGTGTCAGGTTATGTCACGGCGGTCGAAGTCCAGGACAATCAGCAGGTCGCTGCGGGCGATGTGCTGTTCCGCATCGATGACCGCGACTACCGCGCGCACCTGGCCGAGGCGCAGGCCAACCTGAAGGCCGCGCAGGCGCGCCTGGCTGATGTCGAGGCCCAGGCCCGCCTGCAGCAGGCGCAGGTTCGCCAGGCCGAGGCCCAGCGCCGGTCAGCCTGGTCCGAACGGCAACTGGCCGACAAGACCCACGAACGCAGCCGTAAGCTGATCCAGTACAGTGCGGTCAGCCAGGCCCTGGTCGATCAGACCGAGGCTGCCCGCAGCAGCGCCGAGGCCGGGTTCACCGCTGCTACGGCGACGCTCGATGCCCAGCGCCTGCGTATCGACGTGCTGGAGGCCCAGCGTGAGGCGGCAGTCGCAGCCATCGCCCAGGCCACGGCAGCACGCGACCTGGCCTCGCTCGAACTGGAGCACACTGTGGTAAGGGCACCGGTAGCCGGGGTAATTGGCAACCGGCAGGTGCGGGTAGGGCGCTTCGTCACGCCGGGTGGCGGCTTGATTGACCTGGTGCCGGTTGATGGCGTGTGGATCGTGGCCAACTTCAAGGAAACCCAGCTCGAGCATATTCAGCCAGGGCAACGCGCCACGGTCACCCTTGACGGCTACCCTTCTGGTAGCCTTGAAGGTGTCGTCGACAGCTTTGCACCCGGCAGTGGGGCGGCGTTCAGCTTGCTGCCGCCAGATAACGCCACTGGTAATTTCGTGCGCGTGGTGCAGCGGGTACCGGTGAAGATTCGCCTGGCCCATAACCCACTACCGGGGCGCATCGTGCCGGGGCTCTCGGCGCGGGTGCGGATCGAGGCAGGAGGCGGCTCGTGAATGCCCGGCAGGTGGGCAGTCGCGCAGACAGCGGCTGGCTGCTGGTAGCCGGTATCGTATTGGCCGCCCTTACCGATGCCATCGCCAGCAGCGTGCTGGCGCTCGGGCGCAGCGACATCATGGGCGATACCTCTGCCACGCCGGATGAGATCGCCTGGCTGGACGTCGCGTATACCGCCTGCAAGCTGATGGGGTTTCTGTTGGCGCCCTGGCTGCTGGGCCGCATGGCGCCGCGTACGCTGCTCATCGGCGTTACCTTGCTGATGGGCGTTGCCTGTGCGGGCGCTGCGTGGACGGTGGACCTGAACGGGCTGGTCACCTTGCGGGCCTGCCAGGGCATGGCGGGCGGCGTAATGCTGGTGGCGGGGCAAACGGTGGTCTTTCTGGCTTGCAGCAAAGACCGGCAACCCCTGCTGCAAGGGCTGTTCGCCATCGGCGCGGTGGTCGCGCCCGCAGCGCTGGTGCCTTGCCTGCAGGGTTGGCTGATCGACAGCCGTGACTGGACTTGGCTATTCCTCAGTGTGCTACCGCTGGCCTTGGCGGCGGCCGGTGTGCTGCTGATCGCCGAGCCACCTGCCCATGCTCCGCCAGGCCAGCGGCGCTTCGATGGGCCGGGCTCCATACTGGCAGCCATCGCGCTGCTGTGCCTGACCTACGTCCTGAGCCAGGGCAGCCGCTGGGACTGGTTCGAGGCCTCGCACATACGCTGGGCTGGCGTGGTCGGTATCGCGGCGATGTTGCTGTTGCTTGGCCAGCAGTTATTGTGCGAAGGGCAGGGACTTCTCGACTTCAGCGTGTTCCGCTCGAGCGACTTCACTTTCGCCTTCATTGTCAGCTTCGTCGCTGGCGCCGCATTGTTCGGCAGCGCTTACGTCATCCCGGCCTTTGCAACATCGGTGCTGGCCTTCACCGCTAGCGACGCGGGCTTGCTGCTGTTACCCAGTGGGGGCGTGTTCATTGCGGTGCTGTTGGGGGTGGCTTACCTGATCCAGCGGCGCGGGCTCGCGCCTTTTGCCACGGTGCCTTTTGGAATCGTGGCGATCATGGTCGCGATGTGGATGCTGTCAGGGTCGACCCAGCAGAGTGGCATGGGCGACATGATGGCTGCAGTGATGCTGCGCGGTGCCGGGCTGGGTTTGCTGTTCCTGTCGTTGACGCTGATCGCCTTCGGCAACCTGGGCCGGAGCAACCTTGCCAGCGGGATCGGCTTGTTCAACACTGGCCGCCAGGTGGGGGACTGCTGGGGGTGACGGGGTTGCAAACGCTACTCGACCGCCACGCCGTGCTCAACACTCAAACGCTCGGTGTGTACGTCAGCCCAGGCACGGCAGCCGTGATTGAACGGTTGGAATCCACCACGTCGATGTTGAGGCTGGAGGGCATGGACCCACTGGCGGCTGGCCGGGCTGCGCTTGGCCTGTTGGGGCGGGCGATTGCGGGGCAGGGGGCGGTTATCGCCTTCGACACCGCGTTCAATGCTGTGGCCGTGCTTTTTGCCGTGGCAGCGCCACTGCTGGTCTGCATCAAGGTGGTGTTGGCTCGTAGGGCCGGAGGTGGCAAAGACAGCCCCGGCCACCATTGAGCCGGGGCCACCCGTTATCCTCAGGCGATCAGGTCCGTTGCCAGCTGGAAGGCCACCCACAACGCCAGGCCGGTGGCGAAGGCCAGCGCGATGTTCTCGAACCAGTTATTGCGGTATTCCTTGCCCAGCAACGATTTCTGGTTGGACATGATCAGCAGGCCCAGCGAGATCACCGGCAGCCCGATGATGTTCAGCGCGCTCACGCCGATGGTGAGGGTCACGAAGTCGGGCATCCCCGGGATCGACCACACCAGTGGCGTCACCAGAATGAACAACATGAACCACTTGTGCATCGGGTCGTTGTGGAATTCCTTGCCATAGCGCTCGCGGCGCCCGGGCTTCACATGCTGGAACGCGTCGGTGATCAGCATCGGGAACGCAGTGGTCTTGCCAGAAATGCTGGCGAACAAGGTGGCGAAAACGCCGACAAAGAAGATGTACCAGCCGATCGGGCCGAAGAACATCTCCAGCGCCTTGCCCAGGTCGCCCAAGGTTTTCACCTCGATGCCGTTGGGCCGCAGGATTTCCGCGCCAACGATCCAGATCGCCAGGTTGATGACGATACCCACGAAAACGGCGAACAGCAGGTCGTTACGCTGAACGCGCTTGTGTTGCGGACCGACCCAGCCTTTTTCACGCATCACGTAAGGGTGCACGAAGTTGGCGACCGAACCTGCCACGGCGCCGATCACCGAGACCGCTACCAGCAAGGCGCCGTGCACGCCTTCGTCGGCTGGGATGCTGAAACCGATGGTGCCTTTGACGATACCTGCAACGTCCGGACCAGACATCAGCGCCAGCGCCAGGAAGGCCAGGGTCATCACGGCCAGCAGCACTTTCATTACGCCTTCGATCATCGCATAGATGTTGCGCCCCACCAGCATCCACACCGCCAGCACCACGGCGATGGAGCACAGCAGCGGGTAGTCGATGCGTAGCAGCATCGCCAGCGCTTCGCCGGCGCCCTTGATCATGTAGGCGTTCATCAGGTGCCCCATCAGCAGGGCATAGGCCAGCATGAACCAGGCGAACACCGGGTGCAGCTGCGCATAGCCCTGCAGGATGGTCATGCCTTGGTTATTGCACAACTGGAAGCGGGCGATGATGTTGACGATCAGGTAGCGCAGCAGCAGCGAAACGGCCAGCACCCACATCATGGCGTAACCGTAGTTTGCGCCGGCGACCGATGAGGTTATCAGATCTCCTGCGCCTAGCCACGACAGCACCGCGATGATACCGGGGCCAAGCAGCTTGACCAGTTTTGCAAGGCGGTTTTGAGGGGCTGCGGCAGCTTTTCCCTCGACAGAAGGTATGCTCGACATGGTGACTCCATTTGTTTTTTTTGTGAGAGCAGCGCGTAGTCGATCATAGTAGATAGGATGTCGTACAACTTAAATTCGCACAAAAATGTTTCGCAGTATTACAATCCTGGCCGGGGTGCTGGGGCTCACGCAAATGCAGGTAGGCTGATCAGAATACCGACCATCCAATTCGTGAACTGAGCAGCTCCAGCGCCGCCATCCCTGCGTAGGAGTTGCCCGCCGCATTCAGCTCTGGCGACCACACGCACACGGTAAATTGCCCCGGCACGACGGCCACGATCCCGCCGCCCACGCCACTCTTGCCGGGCAACCCCACGCGGTAGGCGAAGTTGCCGGCCTCGTCGTAAAGGCCGCTGGTGGCCATGATCGAGTTCACCTGTTGGGTCTGGCGTCGGCTCAGGATCTGCTCGCCGCTGTGCTTGCAGAACCCGTCGTTGGCCAGGAAGCAGAACGCCCGGGCCAGGTCCAGGCAACTCATTTGCAGCGCGCAGTAGCTGAAGTAGCTGCGCAGTACCGTTTCGACTTCGTTGTGGAAGTTGCCGAAGGACTGCATCAGGTAAGCCATGGCCGCGTTGCGCGCACGGAACTGGTACTCCGAATCGGCGACGCGGGCATCGATCGCGATGTGCGGGTTGCCCGACAGTCGGCGGACGAAATCGCGCATCGACAACGTGGGCGCGGCGAAGCGCGACTGGTTGATGTCGCAGATGACCAGTGCGCCGGCATTGATGAAGGGATTGCGCGGGCGCCCGCGCTCGAACTCCAGCTGCACCAGCGAGTTGAACGGCTGGCCCGAAGGCTCGTGGCCCAGCCGCTGCCAGATGGCTTCACCGGAATGGCCAATCGCCTGGACCAGGCTGAACACCTTGGAAATGCTCTGCACCGAAAACGGCACCAGGGCGTCGCCTGCGCAGTAGTAGCTGCCATCGTTGCCATACACGGCGATGCCCAGCTGTTGCGCTGGCACATCGGCCAGCGCAGGAATGTAGTCAGCCACTTTGCCCTTGCCGATCAAGGGGCGCACTTGGTCGAGAATCTCGTTCAACAGCGTTTGCATGGAAGGCCTTGTGGTCAGTCCCCAGACGACGGCGAGGGGTAGCGCTTCTGACGAAGACTGAACCACAGAGATCACACACTTAATGCGAATGCCGCGGCATCCCGCCTTCCCGGGCAATCACACGCATGTGCAGCGTCGCCGGTTCCAGGCAGCCACCGGTGGACAACTGTCCCACAAGCTGACGGTAGAGTTCCTGCCAGGGCGTCTGCGAGGCCGGGATGTTCGGCTTCCATGCCGCGCGACGGCGCGCCACTTCGTCATCGTCCACCAGCAGGTCGACGCGGCGCTGGTTGAGGTCCACACGCAGCCAGTCGTTGGTCTGCAGCAAGGCCAGGCCGCCACCGACCGCCGCTTCCGGCGACATGTTGAGGATCGACGGGCTGGCCGAGGTGCCGCTCTGGCGGCCGTCGCCCAGGCAGGGCAGCGAGTCGATGTCTTGCTTGATCAGCGCGGCCGGGGGCGCCATGTTGACCACTTCGGCGCTGCCCGGGTAACCCACGGTACCGGCGCCGCGGATCACCAGGATGCAACGCTCGTCGATGTCCAGCGAAGGGTCGTCGATGCGCGCGTGGTAGTCCTCCGGGCCCTCGAACACGATGGCCCTGGCCTCGAAGCTGTTTTCCTTGCCGGGCTCGGCCAGGTAGGTCTTGCGGAAAGCCTCGCCGACCACCGACATCTTCATGATCGCGCTGTCGAAGAAGTTACCGCTGAGCACGATGAACCCTGCACTGTGCTTGAGCGGTGCGTCGTAAGGCAGGATCACCTCGCGGTTGCTGGTAACCGTATCGCTGACCACCTCGCCGATGGTCTTGCCGCTGACCGTGGCACAGGCCTCGTGCAGGCGGCCGGCCTTGCGCAGTTCGTGCATCACCGCTGGCACGCCACCGGCGCGGTGGAAGCCTTCGCCCAGGTACTTGCCGGCGGGCATGCAGTTGACCAGCAGCGGTATGTCTTCGCCGATGCGCTGCCAGTCGTCCAGCGACAGCTCGATGCCCATGTGCCGGGCGATGGCGATCAGGTGCGGCGGGCAGTTGCTCGAGGCGCCCAGTGCCGAGGCCACGGCAATGGCGTTTTCAAAGGCTTCGCGGGTCATGATCGAAGACGGGCGCACGTCCTGCAGCACCAGTTCGCAGATGCGCCTGCCGGTCGCATAGGCCATCTGCCCACGTTCGCGGTAGGGCGCGGGGATGCTGGCGCAGCCTGGCAGTGACATGCCCAGGGCTTCGGCAAGGGCGTTCATCGACAGCGCCGTGCCCATAGTGTTGCAGTGGCCCACCGACGGCGAGGCGGCGGTGGTCATTTCCATGAAGCCTTCGTAGTCGATTTCGCCAGCGGCCATCAGGTTGCGGGCGTGCCACAGCACCGTACCCGAGCCAATCAGCTGGCCTTTGTGATGGCCGTCGAGCATGGGACCGCCCGACAGCACGATGGCCGGCAGGTCGGTGGTGGCCGCGGCCATCAGGCAGGCCGGGGTGGTCTTGTCGCAGCCGGTGGTCAGCACCACGCCGTCCAGCGGGTAGCCGTGGAGGATCTCCACCAGGCCCAGGTAGGCCAGGTTGCGGTCCAGGGCGGCAGTGGGGCGGCGGCTCTGCTCGGCGATCGGGTGGACGGGGAACTCCATGGGAATGCCGCCGGCATCGCGGATGCCGGCCTTGACCCGTTGCGCCAGTTCGATGTGGTGGCGGTTGCAGGGGGTGAGGTCGCTGCCAGTCTGGGCAATGCCGATGATCGGCCGGCCCGACTGCAGTTCGTCGCGGGTCAGGCCGTAGTTCATGTAACGCTCGACGTACAGCGCGGTCATGTCGGCGTGGCTCGGGTCGTCGAACCATTGCTGGCTGCGCAGCGGGCGTTTCGCGGTATCGGTCATGTCATGCTCTCTTGTTGTTTTAGCGATGCAGCAGGCCGCGGGCGGCGAGGTTGCGCATCATGGCGCCGAGGCCGAAGGTCCACGGCGCTGCCTGGTCGCTGGTGGTGACCTGGTTGTGCAACTGGCCAAGCAGGGGGCTGGCGATGCGTACCCGGTCACCGGTCTTGTGGGTGAACCCCGCGCCGGGCTGGTCGCGGTCCTCGATGGGGGCGAACAGCGTACCAAGGAACAGCAGGAAACCGTCGGGGTATTGATGGTTGGCGTTGAGGGTCTGGCGCACCAGGTCTTCAGGGTCGCGGCTGATCTGGTCCATCGAGCTGCTGCCGACCAGTCGGTAGCCGTCCTCGCCTTGGACTTCGAGACCGACCACGCAGTGGCGCACCGCGTCCAGGTCGAACGTGTCGTCGAACAGGCGGATGAATGGGCCGACGGCGCACGAGGCGTTGTTGTCCTTGGCCTTGCTCAGCAGCAGCGCGCTGCGGCCTTCGAAGTCGCGCAGGTTGACGTCGTTGCCCAGGGTGGCGCCGTGGATGCGCCCGCGGCTGTCGACCGCCAGCACCACCTCAGGTTCGGGGTTGTTCCACGCCGAGCCGGGGTGCACGCCGATCGCGCTGCCGCTGCCAACCGCCGCCAGCACCGGGGCCTTGGTGAACACTTCGGCATCCGGCCCGATGCCCACTTCCAGGTATTGCGACCACATGCCTTGTTCGATCAGCAGCGCCTTCAGGGCCATGGCCTGTTGTGAGCCAGGGCGCACCGCGCGCAGGTTGTCGCCGATCACCGAATGCACGGTGGCGCGTACTGCTTCGGCCTTGCTGGCGTCACCGGCGGCCTGCTCTTCGATCACTCGCTCGATCATGCTGGCGGCGAAGGTCACGCCGGCCGCCTTGATCACTTGCAGGTCGACCGGGGCAAGCAGGTAAGGCTGGTTGGCGTCGAACGCCTCGCCGCTGTTGGCCAGCAACGCTTCCAGGCTGCCCAGGAAGCGGCCCGGGGTGCTGCGCACGGCATGCAATGGGTCTTCGCTTTCCAGCAGCTGGCTGAGGGTGGCGAAGCGTTCGGACAGGTCGAACACACCGTCGGGGCGCAAGGCGATCGGGGAGGGGCCGCCGGGTTCGCCGGGGGTCCAGGCGCGGCCGATCAGGGTGCCGGTCAGGCCGTCCGCAGGCAGGGTGTTGGCGGGGGTGAGGGTCATCGGCATGGCATCGCAATCTCTCGGAACGTGAGAGCTGCACGCTAGGCAAGCGGCGCGATAAACTCCAATGGCTTAATCTCACCATTCAATAACAAGCGGTTATCGCAGCGACAGGGGCTTGCATGTCGGACCTTTCCTTTTCCCACGTTTGCAACTGGCTCAAGTTCCGCCATCTGTTGCTGATCGAGACCCTCGGGCGCACGCACAACATGCATGTGGCGGCGCAGCAGATGAACCTGACCCAGCCGGCGATCAGCAAGATGCTCAAGGAGATCGAACACCTGCTCGGTTTCGCCCTGTTCGAACGCTTGCCGCGCAGCATGCCGCCCACCGCGCTTGGCGAGCAGGTGCTGCGCTATGCCCAGGTCGCCTTGAACGATGCGCGCAACTTCGTCGACCAGATTGACAACTTGCGCCAGGGCGGGCACGGGCACTTGAAGGTAGGCGGCATCTTTGCCGCCACTGCCGTGGCGCTGCCGGATGCAATCGTCGAGATCAAACAGCGCAAGCCATTGCTGTCGATCGAGGTGGTGGAGCAGACCAGCGATCACCTGATGGCCATGCTTGAAGACAAACACTTGCACTTGGCCGTGGCCCGCTTTACCGACGCTTCCCAGCAGCAGCGCTTCGACTTCCAGCCGCTGGCGCCGGAACCGTTCTGCTTCGTGGTCAACGATCAACACCCGTTGAGCGGAGCCGGCCCGGTTACCCTGCCGCAACTGCTGGAGTGGCCGTGGATTCTCTACCCCAAAGGCACACCCATTCGCGGGCGCATGGAGCGGGCATTCGCCGAGGCTGGCGTGGCGGTACCGCGCAATACCATCGATACCATCTCCATGCAGACTTTCCTCAAGGTGCTGCTGGGCGGGCCGATGATCGGCATGTTGCCCCAGGCGATGGTCGAGCCGCACCTGGCCAGCGGGGTGCTGGTCAACCTCGACACCCCACTGCACCTGGCGCCCCAGGATTACGGCATCCTCACCCGCAAGGGCGAGCCGTTGAGCGGGGCGGCGCTGGAGTTCGCTGAAATCCTGCTGGCCCACGCGGGCCGAGGGGGAGGAGAGCGATAACGCGGCGTTATCGGATGATCGATAAATGCCATTGGGAAAGCATCGCTGAGCCGCCTAGATTAGCCCCCCATGTCTTTCGCAATGCCGAGGAATCATCCATGACATCCCAAGCAGGCCAGCAATTCATCGGCGGGGTTCGCCGCGCCACCGGTCAGGCGGCCTTGTACAGTGTCGATGCGCGCACCGGGGAGCCACTGCCAGGCGCGTTCCACCAAGCCAGCGTCGAGGAAGTTGATGCCGCCGCCCAGGCCGCGGCCGCGGCCTATCCCGTGTACCGGGCCTTGCCCGCCGCCCGCCGTGCCGAGTTTCTCGACGCAATCGCCGATGCACTCGATGCCTTGGGTGAAGACTTCATTGATACCGTATGCCGGGAAACAGCATTGCCGCCAGCCCGTATCCACGGCGAACGGGCGCGTACCAGCGGCCAGCTGAGGCTGTTCGCCACGGTGTTGCGCCGTGGTGATTTTGCCGGCGCGCGCATCGACCGTGCGCAGCCCCAACGTACCCCGCTGCCGCGCCTGGACATCCGCCAGTGCCACATGGGGCTGGGGCCGGTCGCGGTGTTCGGTGCCAGCAACTTCCCCCTGGCGTTCTCCACGGCCGGTGGCGACACCGCCGCGGCGTTGGCCGCCGGTTGCCCGGTGGTGTTCAAGGCCCACAGCGGCCACATGGCCACGGCGCAGTGGGTGGCCGAGGCCATCGTCGCAGCCGCCGAGCTTTGCGCAATGCCGGCCGGGGTCTTCAACATGATCTACGGTGGCCGGGTTGGCGAGGCGCTGGTCAAGCACCCGGCCATCCAGGCTGTGGGTTTCACCGGCTCGCTCAAAGGTGGCCGTGCCCTGTGCGACATGGCGGCGGCGCGGCCGCAACCGATCCCGGTGTTCGCCGAGATGAGCAGTATCAACCCGGTGCTGGTGCTGCCTGGGGCGCTGGCCGCGCGCGGTGAGGTCGTGGCCCGCGAACTGGCCGCATCGGTGGTGCTGGGCTGTGGGCAGTTCTGCACCAACCCGGGCCTGGTACTGGGGGTACGCTCGCCGGCGTTCAGCGCCTTTGTCGAGCACCTGGCTGTGCAGATGGCCGATCAGCCGCCACAAACCATGCTCAACGCCGGCACCCTGGCAAGCTATGCCCATGGCGTGGCCACGCTCAAGGCCCATGCCGGCGTGCGCCTGCTGGCCGGCGCCGAGCAACAGGGCAACCAGGCCTGGCCGCAGCTGTTCCAGGCTGATGCGCAGTTGCTGCTGGCGGGCGAAGCCCTGCTGCAGGAAGAAGTCTTTGGCCCGGCCACCGTGGTCGTCGAGCTTGCCGACCAGGCCCAGTTGCTGGCTGCGCTGCAGGCGCTGCGCGGGCAGCTGACCGCCACGCTGATCGGTGAGCCCGACGACCTTGCGCAGGCTGCGCCCCTGGTCGCGCTGCTGGAGCAGAAGGCCGGCCGTGTGCTGGTCAACGGCTACCCGACCGGTGTCGAGGTGTGCGATGCCATGGTCCATGGCGGCCCGTTCCCGGCCACCTCCGACAGCCGTGGCACCTCCGTCGGCACCCTGGCGATCGACCGTTTCCTGCGCCCGGTGTGCTACCAGAACTTCCCCGATGTGTTGCTGCCCGAGGCGCTGCGCGATGCCAACCCGCTGGGGCTGCTGCGCCTGGTCGACGGGCAGCCCAGCCGAGATCCGATCAGCTGACAACCGCTACAAATAGTCCCCCCGGTGCGCTGGCACCCCGGGGCTTCCAATAACAACAATCAGGCATGCACGACATGCCAAGAGGCTTGGCCATGGCTCATTCATCTGTCGCCCCCACCCACGATCAGGCGTTCGAAGACCGAACTTACCGCAAGGTCATCCTGCGCATCCTGCCGATCCTGTTGCTGTGCTACATCGCCGCCTATCTTGACCGGGTCAATATCGGCTTTGCCAAGCTGAGCATGCTCGACGACCTGCAGTTCAGCAACACCGTCTATGCCCTTGGCGCCAGTGTGTTCTTCTGGGGCTACTTCCTGTTCGAGGTGCCCAGCAACCTGCTGCTGCATCGCTATGGCGCGCGCTTCTGGATCGCGCGAATCATGCTGAGCTGGGCGATCATCTCGATGGCGGTGGCGTTTACCCAGCCATTGGCGGCGTTCTTCCACCTCGAATCCAGTACCATGTTCTACGTGCTGCGCTTCTTGCTGGGCATCTGCGAAGCCGGTTTCTTCCCCGGCGTGATCCTCTATCTCAACTACTGGTTCCCGACCCATCGGCAGAGCCGGGTCATGTCGGGCTTTTTGATGGCGATGCCGGTCAGCCTCACCCTGGGTGGCGTGCTGTCGGGCTGGCTGATGACCCGCCTGGATGGCTGGCAGGACATGGCGGGCTGGCAGTGGATGCTGCTGATCGAAGGCGTGCCTTCGGTGATCATGGCCGTGGTGGTGTTCACTTGCCTGTGCGACAACATCGACAAGGCCACCTGGCTCACGGATGCACAAAAGAAGCTGCTCAAGGCCAACCTGCAACAGGATGCGGACGGCAAAGTCTCGCGCCTGGGGGATGTGTTCTTCAACCCGCGGGTTTGGCTGCTGGTGCTGATACTGCTCACCTTCAACACGGGTTTCTATGGCCTGGCCTTCTGGATGCCGTCGATCATCAAGAGCGCGGGCGTGACCAGCACCCTGGAGATAGGCTTGCTGACCGCCATTCCCTACAGTGTGGCCGTCGTTGCCATGTTCCTGAATGCGCGCCACTCCAACCGCACCGGCGAGCGTCGCTGGCATGCTGCGATCCCTGCATTCATCGGTGGCTGCGGCCTGATCCTCAGCGCCGCGTTCGCCCATGACGTGGTACTGTCGATCCTGTTCCTGACGGTGGCGGCGTCGGGTGTGCTGAGCCTGATGCCGATCTTCTGGACACTGCCAGGCACGGTGTTGTCCGGTGTCGCGGCGGCGGCGGGCATCGGAATGATCAACGCCATCGGCAACCTGTCCGGCTTCACCGGCTCGATGATCACGGCCACGGCAGAGAGCCTGACCGGTGACATCAACGACGGCACCTATGTATTGGGCGTGTGCCTGTTCGTCAGCGGCCTGCTGATCCTGGCGATACCTGCCGCGATGCTCAAACGCTCGGGCGCCGAGACGCACGGGCAACTGGAACTGAAGGTGGCCTGAGCGGCGCTGACCCAGCAGCCATTCAATGGGCTAATCACTTGCCGTTCAAGATCATCGCATGGGGCATCAGCTGCTTGCGCAGTGGCGCTTGAAAGGGCGTCTGGCCATGCCTGGTGACTAAATCAGCAGCAATTCATCCTCTTTCTGCTGCTCCCAAGCGCTGCATGGCTTATCCTTGCGCCACGCAATCAACGTAGAAGCAGTGAATTAACGATGGGTTTTGAACAACTAGCTGAGTTACGTGACCGCCTGCGGTCTGAAAAAGAGCAGCAGGCAAAGGCCGAAACCCCGCGCCCTGCCAAGCGCAAGCCCGCCCCGCAGGCCAAGGCGCGTGAGCAGGACCCGGCGGTGGAAGCGATCTGGCCACTGCAGAAGCATTTCCCGTTGGCCTTCCCGGTAAACCCGGCCCCCAAGGTGCCGCTCAAAGAGGGTATCTTCAAGGATGCCGAGCAACACCTGGAGCTGCTGGGCATCACCAGTGAACAGCTCAAGCTGGGCATCTCGACCTGGTGCCGGGGCAACCGCTACTGGGCCAGCATGGTGGAGAACGCACCGCGCCTGGACCTGAATGGCCAGCCTGCAGGCATCGTTACCGCCGGCCAGGCGCTGTATGCCAAGCAGCAAGCTTCGCGGCAGCGCGGCAAAAGCCGTAAGGACCGTGCGAAGGCAAAGGCGTCCGCTCCGGCCCCTGTCGCCGAAGCCGCAGTGGAGCAGGCCGCAGACTGAGTCCAGTCACGCTTGGCCCTGTAGCATTCAGAGGATGGGTGCAGGGCCTGGCGTATCTTGTCCCGCGAAGCAGGCGGCGCGTTGGATGGCACCGGCTTCGCCGGTGTTCGCGGGACAAGCCCGCTCCCACAGCCCCGCAAAATCAACGAGTCATGTGCAGTTCTATGACCGCCGCGCTTGTCGTGGCGACGAACCGCAGCGATGGGCCGCCTCAAGATCAGCCAGCCAATAAGCCCATCTCAGCCTATCAAGCGGCTCCCTTCGCCTGCTGCTCCAAATGCACCTGCAACGTCGGATCAATCTGAAGCGCGCTGGCCAGTTCATCAAGGTAGGCCCGCTCTGCATCCTGCTGGTCATCTACCAGCATCACGCTGGCCAGGTACATTTCCGCAGCCATGGCCGGGTCTTTGGCCGACAGCGCCACCTCGGCCGCATCGAGTGGCTTGTTGACTTCTTCATCCAGCCATTGCTGCAGTTGCGGGTCGTCGGCCTGGCGTTTGATTTCCGCGTAGATCAGCTGTTCTTCCTGCTCGTCGATGCGACCGTCCGCCTTGGCGGCGGCAATCAGCGCGCGCAAGATGGCGTGGCTGTGGTCCTCGGCCTCGGGGCCGGACAATTGATCGACGGTACGCACCGCCTGTTGCGGGGCTGCCGCCTGGCTGCGCTGCCAGCTTTGGTAGGCCTTAAACGCCATCATGCCCAACGACGCCAGGGCGGCGTAATTGATGCCATCTGCGGAGCGCCCTGGTGTTGGGCTGCCAGCGCTGCTGCCACTAGCGCCACCCAACAAGCCGCCCAGCAGGCCACCCAGGCCATTGCCACTGGCCGCTGCGCTTCCACCGCCAAGCAGACCGCCCAGCAAGCCACCCAACCCGCCCAGGCCGTCTTGCTCTGGCATGCCAGCGCTGCCTCGTTGCGCTGGCGAACCTTGCCCGGCCCGCAGTAACTGTTCGAGCAGATTAATGGTGTTCATGGCTCTACCCTCGATTGGTAGTGGTTGCCCTGACAAGCAACGATAGCCCTCTCAAAACGATACACCATGACCGTTTGGCTGAAGGCCAAGAGGGCGATAGCGGCATCCTGGATCTCGTGAGTGTGTCGGGAGCGTTGGCTAGGGTTGCCAAAGGCTAACGGGATACTTGAAGAGCGGTAACGGTTATGGCCCTTGGATTAAACTATTCGGAATACCGTGATTGTTTGGAATATTTATTCTTCCTGAGCTTGTTTCTACGCATATTTAGAAATCACTTTTCCGCCTGTAAGCATCATCATATTGCCGTGTCAGGCCAACCCGGCCGCGCGCTGCGAGGCGAACCCGCCTCCCTCCCGCAATAGCGATCCCAAAAGGAAACCCTTCATGCACCAGGTGAAATATGACTTGTCCGAAGCTCAATCAAGCCTTGAGTTCATCCTTGAACAAGTGATCTACGGAACTGAGGTGGTCATCGTCCGCCACGGCGTCGAGGTAGCGCGCATCAACCCCGTGGAAGGCTTGCGGCAACGCGGCACCGTCCTGCTGGAAACGCCGTATGAGCTGTGAGGCTGCTGCATATCCGCGCCACAGCACACTGGATGACGCATACGGCCTGTTTACCGGTATTGCCTTGGCGGCCACGGGGATTGCCATCCTGGGCAAGAGTGGACTTATCACAGGGGGGATTGCCGGGATGGCGTTGCTGGGCTCATTTGTCAGCCCCTACCCGACTTCGGTGCTGGTACCTGCGATCAACGTACCTTTCCTGCTGTTTGCGCTGTTCACCATGGGCCGCAATTTCACCCTCAAAAGCGTCCTGGTAAGTTTCGGACTCGGTGCAGGCGTGAAGTTCGTGACACCTGCACTGAACACAGCGGGCATCGACCCCGAGATTGGCTGGGTGGTTGGAGGGACGCTCCTGGGCATGGGCATCCTGTGCCTGGCCAGACACAATGCATCCATGGGTGGAACGGGCTCCGTTGTTCTTTGGGTTCAGCGCAGGTTTGCGGTCAACGCCGGGGTTTCCCAACTGGTCTGCGACTGCATTCTATTCATCATCGCCGCAATCTATCTGCCGCAGGAAAAGCTCGTCTGGTCGCTTATTGGTACGGTCGCGATGAACCTGGTGTTGATCATCTGGCATAAACCCGGACGCTATCGAGGGTAAACAATGAGTAACAGCAAGTCGCAATAGCCAGGAAGGTGCAGTCGGTAACTCTCAGGTAGTGCAGGGGGAGGGCCGGTGAACTCACTTTCTTCGCGGCAAAAGAAGCCCGCTGTAATCCGGCTGGAGCCTAGGGACTGAATGTCCCTAGGCATCGATGGCTCCTGAAAGGCCTCATGGCAAGGCGCATATGCCACGATCTACAACCCCTGCAGCATCTCCCAGAACGACGCCCCGACCCCCATGATGCTCTCACCGGCAATCAACCCCGCCGCCGCAGTAATTGCAAACCGCTCCGTCACACTGGGCCACCGGCAACTGACCAGCCAGGTCACCACGGCGCCAAGCCCCATCATCAGGCTGATCGATGCCGGCAAGATGAACGCCAGCCCCAACGCCGCCGTACTCGGCAGCCAACGGGCCGCCCGTTGCGGCAACAGGCTGTCCAGCGCCCCCAGCAGCACGCCAACGCTGCAACCCGCCACGATTGCCCAGCGCAGTTCCAACGACAGGGCACCCAGTCCCTGCGTAAGCGTCTGCGCCACCGCTTTCCAGGTGGCCACGGCCGGTGCCGGCCACTGCTCGGTGAGCAACAAGGCCTGCGGATCGGGAATCAGCACCCGATACACCAGCACGCCGACCACGCTGCCGATGAGAATGCCGATGCACTGAGCAACCAGCTGCTTGTGCGGCGTAGCGCCAATCGCCAGGCCAACCTTGAAGTCGTTCATCAGGTCGGTGGATTGCCCAGCCGCGCCTCCCGCCGTGTTGGCGCTCATCAGGTTGATCGCCACCTGCCCCGGGGCGATCGCGCCGAAGCTCAGCTGCGACAGCTTGCCGATGGCGCCAATCGGCGCAATGCCCGTGGCGCCGACCACGCGCGCCGCGACCACGGCAAGGCACACCGCCAACGGAATGCTCAGCAGCGCCATCCACCCGTCGATCCCGAACAACAGCACTTGCAGGGTCACGACCAGCGCCATGGACAGCAGCAGCCCCGACGCGGGCCATGGGGTAAAGCGCATCCTGGCGCGTGGCGTGCGCTGCTCAGCGGGCGGTCGCCGGGGTACCTGGAACAGACGAACCGACAACGAAGTCAGGGTCGCACAGACCATCAGGCTCACACCTGGCCACAACAGCCATTCCACCAGCGCGGCGAACTGTGGCCCGCTGGCGTTCGGGGCCAGCACCACCAGGGCATGTTCGATCAGCCACGGCGCCAATCCGCCCCAGGCCAGCGCAGCGCCGATCAGCAACGTCAGCCCAACGCGAATGCCGATGATGCTGCCGAAACCGATCAGCATCAGCGAAGGGTCGACCGTGAAGGTCAGGCGCTCGAGCGCCGGCGTGGGCGCCCAGCGCGGTATCGCCCAGACGAACCCGTCTACCCATTTCACCAGTCCTGAAAGCAGCGCGGCGCTGCACAGCACCCTGATCCGCGCCATGGCTTCGCGCCCGTGGTTGTAGATCTGCTGCAGCGTTTCCAGGGTCGCCATGCCTTCGGGAAACTTCAGGCCATGGTCGTTGAGCAGGGCGGGGCGCAGGTACCAGGCAATCCAGATGCCCAGGAAGCTCACCGAGAACACCCAGGCCATCATCGGCACCGGGTCCAGTTGATGACCGGTGAGCAGGGTATAGGCGGGGATCGGCGCCACCAGCCCGCCCGACACGATGGAGGCTGCGGCCGAGGCCACGGTCTGGTTGATGTTGCTTTCGTGCAAGGTCCACGCGGGGCGGTGCTTGCGGCGCCCCGCCAGGCCCTGCCACAGGGCGAAACCGACCAGCAAGGCGATGATCGACATGTTGAATGACCAGCCGATCTTCAGCCCTGCGTACACATTCGAGGGCGTGAGCATGATGCCCAGCACTGTGCCGGTGAACACCGCCCGCAAGCTCAGTTCACGTTCGACGCGAACCTGGGGGAGGGCGGTGGAGGATGCATGTCCCATGGCAGTCCTTTGTCGACGTCGCAAACGCGCTCTGGACAACTGAGCCCTGACAGCCACGAAGGTTCACTGGCGCCTCCGGTCCTACAGCTATCAGCGCCTTATTGGCCGTGATCCACGCGCCATTGTTCGAAGGCTTGGGTCATCCTTCGCCGGGTCGATTCATCGGCAGGAATCAGATGCTCGATACGCAGTGACTCTACAGTGATGTCCAGGGGTAGCCCGAAGGTGGTGAAGGTAGAGAGAAAGCTCAACTCGTCATCTGCGGTGCGTACACGTGTCAGCAGCACGGGGCTGGCAGTTGCCGCCTGCAAGGCAATGGCCGGTGGCGGGAGGCTGCACAGGCGCTCTGCGAGCGCAGGGTTGCTGACTGACTCCCTGGCCGCGCGTTGCCACGCGGCAGCACGGATCTCCTGGGCATTGGCCAGGCGATCACCCAGGCCTCCGGGGCTCAGCAGTGTTTCCAGTAGGTTGAGGCCTGATGATACCTCCTGCGTCACACCCGCCAGCGCCAACAGCAGGCCAGTGCTCACGTTGGCAGCAGTGATATCCCAGTTGCTGTCGATGACGATGGCAGGCGCCGGATTGTTCGCATGCAGAATATGTTCGATGGCCGTATGCACCACTCCCATGGCGGGTGCATCGAGCGGCGTCGCGGCGTAGCGCGGCGCGTAGCCAGCCGCAAGAAAGACTTCGTTGCAGTGATCCAGTGGGGCCCCAAGGGCCGAAAGTATGGCATGCAAGGTGCCGGGGCTGGCTTGCGCGCGCCCGGTTTCGACGCAGCTGAGGTGGCGCTGTGAAACCCCGGCCATCAGTGCAAGGTCGAGCTGGCTGAGCCCCGCCTGCCGACGCAGGTTGCGCACATGCCGGCCCGCCGTTGTGGTCGGTGCGGGGGTTTTTTGATGGAACAATGGGTAACTCATGCTTCGTCTCTGCCCGTCCTTGTGCTCGGGCTCAATGACCTCAGAGGTCATTGAGCCTCAACAATCCTACCCCTACTGTGCCAGGAAAACCTACCAAGGACAGGACCATGGCACTTCGCTTTTTTGCGCTGGCATCGCTGGTGCTCTTTTCGATCTACACCGGCTGGACAATGTCGATTGCCGAACAATCGCTGGTGGCCTTCGGTCGCGAGCTGATTTCGCGACCGAACACGGCCCAGGTGGTCATCGACTTGTACTTGATGGCTTTGCTGGCCTGCCTCTGGATGGTGAAGGACAACCGCTCACGGGGCAGGTCGCTCATCGCCATGCTTCCCTACCTGCTGCTGACGGCGGTATTCGTGTCCGCCGGGCCGCTGCTTTATCTGGCGGTGAATGGCCTTGATCGGGAGAGCCAGGTATGAACGGTGCCTTGAACGTCTACGCGCTGTGCGTGGTTGTGCTGTTCCTCAAGATGTTTGCGGTCTCCTGTTACCAAGGTTGGTTCCGACTGCGACACAGAGCATTCACTAACGCAGAGGACGCTGCTGTTTTCAATCGGGTTGCCCGCGAGTCTGAGCTTGCACAAGTGATTCGGGCGAGCAGGGCCTGGGCAAACGACCTGGAAAACATCCCGGCCTTTTTCGCGCTTGGTGGGTTGGCCATTGCCATGAATGCACCTGCAGCCGCCACGGTAGGGCTGAGCATTCTATTCACCGTCGCCAGGGTCCTGCATACCTTGGCTTACTTGAGTGGTGTTCAGCCATGGCGCACGGTTTTCTATGGGGTTGGGGTACTTTGCCTCTTGGGGTTCTGCGGGTCGCTCACGGTAACAATGTTGCTGCGCTAGGAGGCCGAGGCAGGCCCCTGGCGCCGGGCGCCTGAAGGCGTATTCGTTGATCCAGGCAATCAGTCATAATCGGCTGCCGAACCAGGACTGAAACGCCATGAATCCTTACCTACAAGAAGTCATCGACCTGCACGTACTGATCGAGGCGCTCTTCGCCAGAGGGGAGGGCCAGGTAGAGGCCATGATCGAGCGCTTCACGCCGGACTTCTCCATGATCACGCCGACTGGCCAGCAGGTATGCCTGCAGGATGTAGCCACCCTGTTCGCCAAGCGTGCCGGTAGCCAGCCAGGGTTGACCATCGAGCTCACCGGGTTGGAAAGCTTGGCGCAAGGGCCGGACGGCGCAGTGGTCCGCTATCAGGAGACACATCGGCTGCCCGGCCAGGACACTAAGACACGGCTCTCGACGGCACTGTTCAGCCTTCAGGGAGATCGCGTTCTGTGGCGCCATCTCCATGAAACCTGGGCGGCGTGATTTCCCGCTTGGGCCTCAGCCAAGTCGTTGGCAGAGGTACGCCTGGGTCTGATAGGGAAACGCGATGGTTTCCTGGCCCCGCAACGCCGGATGCGTCTGGATCAGCTCGCGCAGTTGCCGGGTAACCTCGGCCTTGTCCGCAGGCGCCAGGCTGGCGATGAAACTGACCGACAGAATACGGTCCATGATCACCGTTTCGGCGCTGCCGAGGTGACTGTGCGCGAAGCAGGTCAGCTCAGGCGCCGAGAAACCTGAGCCGTCGAACGCGGTGCGCCATTGGCCGGTATGAAAACGCGGTGTGTCACCCTCGTAAGGGGAGATGATCCGGGTAATCGCCGCCACCCAATCGACCGATTCGTCCCGTACGTTCCACACCAGCCCCAGGCGCCCGCCAGGCGTCAGCACCCGATGGATTTCTGCCAGTGCCTGGGCGTTCGCGAACCAGTGGAAGGCCTGGGCGCACAGCACCACGTCGGCGCTGGCAGCGGGCAAGGGTATGGCCTGGGCTGTTCCGGCAAGCACCTCGATGCCGGGCACACATTTAGCGAACTCCTGGCGCATCGCATCGACGGGCTCGACGGCCGTCAGGCGATCCGTCAGCGGCAGCAGCAAGCGCGTGAACTTGCCGGTGCCGGCACCAAGATCGACCACACGCGTCTGCCCGTTGATCATCAGCCTCTGCTGCAGCCAGTCCGGCAACAACAACTGCAATGCGCTGCTGAGCGCCGCCGGGCAGTGCCGCTGAATTGAGCCGGTCGCCAGCATCCAGCGTGGTGCTGGCGGGTAGTGGGTTGGGTGATGCGTTCACCATTCGATCGTTCGCCCATCCCACGCCCAGAACCCTCCGCTGTCCGTGGGCCCCCACCGCCCGACCTGCTCGATGACGCACTGCGCTGCGAAAGCAGGGTCAAACAGCTTCCCCGCCGGCACATTCCCCTGAAACGGCCGCGACAGCTGCGTGTCAGTGGTCCCGGGATGCAGCGCCAGCACGGTGGCCGCCGGGTTCAGGCGCCTCAGCTCGATGCTGGCGGTGTGCAGCAACTGATTGAGCGCCGCCTTGCTGGCCCGATAGCTGTACCAACCCCCCAGGCGGTTGTCGCCGATCGATCCCACTCTGGCTGACAGCGCCGCAAAGGTGGCGCGCTCCTTGCGCATCAAGGGCAACAGATGCTTGAGCAGCAGTATGGGCGCGAAGGCATTGGTCGCGAAGCTTGCCTGCAGGCCGGCCAGGTCCAGCTGTGCCAGTGATTTCTCTGCCTTGGCGCCGTCCTGGTGGAGGATGCCCAAGGTGCTGATGACCAGGTGAAGGTGAGCGCAGGTCTGTGCAAGCTCTGCCGCCAATGCTGCGAGCGCTTGCTCATCACGCGCGTCGCAATCCATCAGTACCAGGCGCTCACCGTGATGCCTGGCGAGTAGCGCGAGGTCGTCATTGCCTGTGGCGTTGCGTGAAACGCCCCAAACCTTGGCCACATCATCGCGGGCCAGCAATGCCGAACACAGTGCCAGGCCGATGCCCCGGCTTGCGCCGCCTATCAGGACTTCGGCCTTGCCATTCAGGCCGGGTATCAGGCTCATGCAGTGCCTCCTGGGGCTGTAGGGGGCTCAGTGACAGTCTGGCATTGAACTCGTCCTGTGGCGCGCTACGCTTTTTGCAGGAATCTTTCTTTTGCCAGACCTCCGCCCGTCAATGGAGTGAGCAGATGATTCGCAAAGCCCTACTTGTGATTGTCAGCGTTGTCCTTCTGGCGGCCTGTGGCGACGACTCCTCCCACTACGCGGTGTCCGATGAACACTGCCAACCCGATCGTCTGAAGACACTCCCCAACAATCCCAACCGGGATACGTTGGTCGAGAAGTGCATGCCTCGACAATCCCCTTGATACCGCGCAGGGGCCGCAAGATGTTCAAACGCCTTTCAGCATCGATACCGGGCTGCCATCGGCTGCGGGTAACCCTTCGAGAAATGCCCTGACTTCCCGCTTGCCGCGCAAATGCAACACCGGCACCTGCGGCCCGACCTTCTGGCGAACGGCTTCGATGCCTTGCCGATAGCCACGGTCGAACGTCCACACGAACTTGAGAAACTCAATGTCGAGCTTTTCTTCACAGCCATCGGCACGATCAGGCCGAGGCTGGTTGCGAAGCAGGCGCAGCAGCACCCGCCTGAAGCAGGTCAGCCGAGGGGTATCGAGCCAGATGATCAAGTCAGCACGTGGCAGGCGCAGGTCGAAGGTGCGGCGGGCATAGTTGCCCTCGCAAACCCAGGCATCGCCAGCGACGGCTTCGCGGACACGTTGGCGGAACTGCTCAGCGTCAGGCTCGGCCCAGCCGGGCTCCCAGAACAGCTTGTCCAGGTGGACCACGGGGAAGTTGAGGCGCTCTCCGAGCAGGCGGGCGAGGGTGGACTTGCCGCTGCCACCGTTACCGAGGATGACGATTCGTTGCATGGGGACTCCCTGTCGCAAGCAAACCGGCGATTCTATCGATGTGCGCTCAGGCCTACAAATGCTCATGCCTCTCCAGATAATCGGTCTTCAGGTTTTACCTGCGTGATCGTTGCCGGCTTTGCCGGTTGCGGCGTGCGCACTTTGTTCGCGATTCCAAACGGCACATGGACCATCGGCAGGTCCCCCGCCGCCGAGAACAAGTGACTGCGCTGGTCATCGAAGAACATGTGCGGCTTGAGAATCTGCAATACCCGGTCCTTCTCCATCCCGCCAAGGAAGAACGACTCATCCGGCGAAACCCCCCAGTTCTTCAGCGTCGTCACCACCCGCTCATGGGCAGGCGCATTGCGCGCCGTGACGATCGCGATGCGCAGGATCCGTTTGTACGCCGGATCTTGCGCCAACTTGCGGTCTTCCAGTTTGCGAATCAGCGACAACTTGCGGTACAGGTCCGCCAGCGGCCCCGGCTGGTGCGGGATAGCCTTGCGGTCCCGTTCATGGGCCTGGAAGTCGTCAAGATTCAGGCTCTGCTTGTACACGCTCTCCGCCTCGTCATCGGCAATCACGCCATCGAAGTCGAAGGCCACCCGCAGCTCGGTGTCGATCTCGTCATCGTAGATCTTCGTCGGCAGCACCAGGCCCGCCGGATAGTCGGCGTCGATCGCACGCTGCACATCGCCCTCATGGGCGCTGAGGAACAGCGAGGCGTTGAACGCGGGGATGTACTCGTATGGCGAACGGCCGGACATGAATGCGGCGCGGGTGATGTCCAGGTCGTAATGGTTTATCGAGCGGAACACCCGCAAACCGGTTTCCGGCGAGTTGCGCGAGAGCAGCACCACTTCCACCGGCAGTTGCTCGGGGAAGGCCTTGTTGATGCTCAGGAAGCGGCGGATGAACGGGAAGGCCACGCCCTTGGGGAAGGGCACATCGAGGTTTTCTTCCTGGTGCAGGCGATAGGCTTCGACCCCGTCGCTCTGGTAGATGTTGTCGGAGACGGTCAGGTCGAACAGGGCGCTGGAGGCGACGCCGACGACGAGTTTCTGCTCGATGGGGTAGGGCATGGCTGGATTCCTGAACCTGTGTCGGCCAATGTACGGTAGCGCTGTCACACGACCCTTGTCGATTATTGCCGCGGCCCTTCAACCAGCCGCAGTTCGCCATGCCGAGGCAGCGGCGCGACCGCCAGGCTACAACGCCTGGTAGCGCCCCTCGAAGTCACTCGCCAGCTGCTCCAGCGTCACGCTCCCCAGGCGCTCCAGCAGCAACGCCTGCGCCGCCTCGAAGGCATCGGTCAGTGCCGCATTCACCGCCTGTTCCACCAGGCACTGCGGATGGTCGGTGGACAGCCCGATGGCGAAGATCGACGCGCCGCCCAAGGCCTGATGGATATCCAGCAAGGTGATGTCGGCCAGCGGCTTGGCCAGCGTCCAACCGCCGCGGTGCCCCTTGACCGAGCTTACGTAGCCTTGCTCCTTGAGCAGGGCCATGGTCCTGCGCACCACCACTGGGTTGGTCCCGAGCATTTGCGCGATGGTTTCCGAGGTGGCGGGTTTGTCGAGCCGGGCCATGTGGATCAGCACGTGCAGCATGCGGGACAGGCGGGTGTCATTTCTCATGGGTAATCGGCGTTCGGGATATTCCGCGCAGCCTCACACGAAACAACAAAGGTTACAAGACCATTGACGCATTGCCTTCATGTAACTTACGTTGTGTCGTGAGTGCCATGAACGGGTCTTCGGCCCTGGGAGTTTGAGCAAATGTTCGACGTGATCATTGTGGGTGGTAGCTATGCCGGTGTTTCTGCGGGTTTGCAGCTGGCGCGGGCGCGGCGCAAGGTGCTGGTGATCGATGCGGGCGTGCGGCGCAACCGTTTCGCCCAAAGCTCCCATGGCTTCCTCGGCCAGGATGGGCGCAACCCGGGTGCGATTGCCGAAGAGGCGCGTAGCCAGCTGCTGGCTTACCCGACGGTGCAGTGGTTGACGCAGTCTGCCGTTTCGGCAGTCAAGGAGGGCGATGGATTCGTGGTGGGCACTGCGAACGGCGAGCAGTTCAGCGGGCGCCGCTTGATTCTGGCCTCCGGTGTAGTGGATGAGTTGCCCGCGATCCCTGGCTTGGCAGATCGTTGGGGCCAGAGCGTGTTTCACTGCCCGTACTGCCATGGCTACGAGCTCGATGGCGGGCCGATTGGTGTGCTGGCGGCGTCACCGGTGGCGATCCATCACGCCATGATGTTGCCCGACTGGGGGCCGACCACGTTCTTCCTCAACGGCGTGTTCGAACCCGATGCCGAGCAGCTGGCACAACTGCAGCGGCGCGGTGTACAGCTGGAGCGGGAAGGCGTTGTGGCTGTGGAAGGGGACTGCGCCAATGTGACCCTCGCCAGCGGCCGCGTGGTCGAATTGGCGGGGCTGTTCACTCAACCCCGTACGCGCATGGCCAGTCCGCTGCCAGCGATGCTCGGCTGCGCGTTCGAAGACGGGCCGATGGGGGCGTTCATCAAGGTCGATGCGATGCGTGAAACCAGTGTGCCGGGGGTTTTTGCCTGTGGCGATGCGGCGGTGGCGGCTGGCAATGTGGCGATCGCGGTGGGCGAGGGTGCCAGAACAGGTGGCGCGGCACATCACTCGCTGATCTTTCGGTAGTGTCAGGGCTGACAGTTGCATGCCAGCATGACTTCGGCGGGTTTGAGATCGAGCGCCGCCCGCGCGGCGCTGGATCGCGAAGGCGCTGAAGATGCGCGTCGCTACACGCCCCTCATCGACCCTATCTATCAACCCATCCACCCTATCAATTTGACTGCGACATTCTGCCTCAGTAACGTGCGCGGCTCTTCGTTGTAGCCCCAGAGACCACCCGTTTTGCCTTCCCCCTGAACCACCCCCGCATTACCCCGCAACCCGTAAATTTCTGACTTCCGGCATGCCCCTGGGCATGGCTGTCGTCCCTGCGTTCGAGTTTCTGAAATGTCTGTCAATGCCCCCTCCCGGATCACCGAGCTCGTCATCGAGGCCGGTGCCAAGAAAGCCCAATTGCCTACCCGCGCGTTGCTCATCCTCGGCTTCCTCGCCGGCGGCTTCATTTCGATGGGCTTCATCCTGGCCATCCATGTCAGCGCGATGATTCCCGGGCAATGGGCCTCGCTGGGCAACCTGCTGGGCGCCGCAGTGTTTCCGATTGGCCTGATCCTGGTAATTCTGGCCGGTGGCGAGTTGCTTACCGGCAACATGATGAGCCTGCCGCTGGCCATGTTCGCCGGGCGCATTCGCCTGGCCGCGGTGGCGCGCAATTGGCTGCTGGTGACATTGGCCAACTTGCTGGGCGCGTTGTTCGTGGCGTACTTCTTCGGCCACCTGCTCGGCCTGACCGAGGGCGCCTACCTGGACAAGACCGTGGCTGCCGCTACCAGCAAGGCCAGCGCCGACTTCGTCCATGCCTTCGTCTCCGGCATCGGCTGCAACTGGCTGGTGTGCCTGGCGGTGTGGCTGGCTTTTGCCAGCCGAGAGATGAGCGGCAAGATCCTCGGCATCTGGTTCCCGATCATGGCCTTCGTCGCCATCGGCTTCCAGCACGTGGTGGCCAACATGTTCCTGATCCCGGCTGCGATCTTTGCCGGGTACCTGAGCTGGGGTGCGCTGGTCCACAACCTGGTGGCGGTGTTCCTCGGCAATGCGGTGGGCGGGGCGATCTTCGTCGGCCTGGCGTACTACGTGTCGTTCGGCGCTGCGGCCCAGGAGCAGGTGGCGGCGCCGTAAGCGCCTTTACCTCGTCGGCAAGAGGGGGGTAGCATTGGCGCCTCCTTCCTTTCCGGCTGTTCTGCCGTGCACCGCCCAGGCGTTGATTCGCGAAGCGGGCATACATGATGCCGACATGAGTACGGTCGCCTTGCCAAGGCGCACCGATAATCCGTCATCAAAAATTATCAGGATGATTCCATGATCATTCGCCAAGCGCTCGCTGCCGATCACCCTCGGCTGCTCGACATCTGGCTGCGCGCCGTGCGCGCAACGCATCAGTTCCTGCAGGCGTCCGACATCGAGGCACTGCTGCCACAACTGCGCGATGTCTACCTGCATGCCGTCGAGCTATGGGTGGCTGTTGACCCTGAAGACACGCCGCTGGGCTTTATCGGGCTCAACGAGAACCACGTGGAAATGCTGTTCATCGACCCTGACCTGCGTGGTCAGGGTATCGGCCGCGAACTGTTGGATTTCTGCCGCCGCTCACGCGATACCCTCAGTGTCGATGTGAACGAGCAGAATCCGCAGGCAGTGGGTTTTTACCTGCACTACGGCTTCGTGCAGACCGGGCGTTCGCCGCTGGACGGCGAAGGCCGGCCGTTCCCTTTGTTGCATATGGCTTTGCCTGACAAGGCGTAAGCAACAACGCTCGATCCTCGAGATCAGCGCCGTACTGCAAGCGCCTTAGGGTTGGCAACGTTCTTCGCGATGCCTTGGGCAAACGCCACCACGTTGTCGAAGGCATCGCCGAAGTACAGCTCGTAGCCGTTCTTTTCCACATAGCCCAGGTGCGGCGTGCTCAGCACCCTTGGGTGCGTGAGCAGGGGGTGGTTCGGCTCGAGTATCGGCTCCTGTTCGAAAACATCCACTGCGGCGAAGCCCGGCCTGCCGGCGCCGAGCGCCTGCAGCAGGGCCCCGGGTGCAATCAGCTCGGCTCGGCTGACATTTACCAGCAGGGCATCAGGTTTCATCCGCGACAGGTCGTTGAAGGTCACCCCGTGGCGCGTTGTCTCTGACAGCCGCAGGTTCAGGCTGACGATATCCGCCTCGGCAAAGAATGCCTCGCGTGATGTCGCCGCCTGGTGCCCATCCGCTTCGGCCGCCGCCCGGCTGCCTTCGCTGCCCCACACTAGCACTGGCATGTCGAACGCCTGGGCATAGCGCGCCAGGCGCTGGCCGATCTTGCCGTAGCCCCAGATCCCTAGTACCTGGCCGGCCAATGCCTGGCCCAGGTTGACCTGCCACTGGCCCAGCTTGAACGCTTCGATCGCCGGTACCAGCTGGCGCCGGGCATTGAGAATCAGCGTCCAGGCAAGCTCCGCCGGTGCCACTGGCGAACCGCGGCCTTCGGTCACGACGATGCCGCGAGCCGTGCAGGCTTCCAGATCGAGATGGCCAGCGACCTTGCCGGTCTGGCTGATCAGCTTGAGGTTCGGCAGCCGGTCGAGCAGGGCAGCATCGATGCGCGTGCGTTCGCGGGTGAGGACCAGGGCGTCGGCGTCGGCGAAACGGGCGGCCAGTTCCTCCAGCGAGGCGGGCTGCTTGTCGTGGAACACGCTCACTTCATGCCCGGCCAGGCGTTTGAAGCAGTCGAGTGAGCGGATTACGTCCTGGTAGTCATCGGGAATGGCAATGCGCATGGTGGTCGGCCCACTCGGTCATTGTAGAAAGGGGTTGGCACGGCGTGGCACTACTCCGGCAATACACTTGAGCACAAACCCCAGCACCACCGCCACCCCGGCGCTGACAAAGATCGTTTCGTGCCCGGCGCTCTGCTGCTGCAAGGCCACGAACGCCGGTGCCAGCGCCGCCGCCGCGACCTGCAGGATGCTCACCCAGGGCGTCAAGGTGCCGCGCGGGTCGTTGGTAGCGATTGCGCCCATGTAGTAGGTCAGCGCCAGTACCCAGCCAAAGTTCATCAGGAACAGCGCCACGCATAGCTGCTCGGCATCCTGTGCGTGATGAGCCAGCAACACGATCGACAGCAGCACCAACAGCGAGCCGACGGCGATCATCGGCCCACGTCTCACACGTGCGCCCAATACGCTGGGCAAGGCCCCGCCGGGCAGGCCGCCTAGAATGCCCAAGCCGAACGCCCAGCCCACGTCCACCGGGCTGACCCCGCGCTCGCGAGCCAGTTGGTCGACAAAGCCCCAGATGCAGTAGATCGCCAGTTGCAGGCACAGCATCCCCAGCAGGGCATAACGCCCCAGGGTGGCACAACCGACGCCGCTCTGGGTCACGGGTACCGGCGCCTCGCGGTGCAGGCGCCGGGGAATGGCCAGCGCGACCAGGGCGATGAGCACGAACCAGAAGCCGATGCTTGCCACGGCGCCACGGTTGCCCAATACCTCGGCCAACTGCGGCATGCAGGTGGCGTACAGCGCGAACACGGCGGTCTGGATCAGCAGCGACAAACCGTACGAGCGATCCTGCCCCGGCAAGCGCCCCAGCCCGCTGATCGCGCCGGCATACAGCAAACCGGTGGCGACGCCGCAGGCGAGGCGGCACAGCACCAGCGCTGCCAGTGAGTCCAGCGTGGCACTGAGCACATTGAGCGCCAGCGCGGCGAACGCGCCCGCCAGGTACAGGCCGCGCCCACCAAAGCGCCGGCCCAGCAGTGGCAGCAGCAGGCTGCCGAGCAAGGTGCCAGTCATTTCGCTGGACAGGACCCAGCCTTGCTGGCTCAGGTCCAGGTTCAGCCGTTCGGCCACAAGGCCGATGAAGATCGGTTGCACGCCAATGATGATCAGCGCCGTGGCGGCGATGTAGATCAGGGCGGCACGCAATAGCAGGTCGTTCTTATTGTTGTGCATTGGAGTTTCCTGGGTGGCGCTTCAGGTTCAGCCGTGGGGGAGGGTGCCGGCGTCGTGGGTGATGCGCCCGTTCATCACGGTCAGCGCCACATCGGTCTTGCCGATCTCATAGCGATCAAGCTCGAACAGGTCCTGTTCAAGGATGATGATGTCGGCGCGCTTGCCGGCAGTGATCGAGCCAATTTCCTTTTCCAGCCCCAGCTGGTAGGCACCGTTGAGGGTGTAGGCGGCAATCAGTTGCGGGATGCTCAGGCGTTCGTCGGCATCGGGCATGACCGGCGCATTGGGCTCGCCGCTGAGCTGGCGGGTGTGGCCCGACTCGATGTGTTCCACCGGTTTGTGCTGGCAGCGGCACTGGCAGACCAGGCCGTCCATGCCGATCGACACGGTCACGCCCTGGTCGATGAAGGTGCGGAACTTGTACATCGAAGCCCAGCGCTTGAAGCCATACGACTGCTGGATCGCCTCGGCGTAGGCATCGACCACCCCCCATTGCAGCTGGGTGTTGGCCATGACGCCGATGCGTCGGAAGCGCGGGATGTCGTCGGGGTGGGTAAGGAAGGCATGGGTGATCACATGGCGGCGGTCGCGTGGCGGGTTGCTGGCGAAGGTCCGCTCGAACACGTCCAGCGCCATGCGCACGGCGGCATCGCCCACGGCATGCACCATCACATCGATACCGGCGGCATCGGCCTGGCGTACGTGGTTTTCGAACACCGCTTCCGGCATGGTCGTCGAGCCACAATGCGGCTTGTCGCAGTAGGGTTCGAGCAGGAACGCGGTATGGTTGAGCTCGGTGCCGTCGAGCATCAGCTTGAGGGTCTGCGCCTTCACCAGCGGCGAATCATAGCGGCTGCGCATGCCTTGCAGGATGCTCACCGGGTCATCCTCGGTACCCATGTTGATGTAGCTGCCGACCACGCGCAGTTTCAGGCGCTCTTCGCGCTCCAGCTGCTGCAGGGTTTCGTACAGCAAGGTCTGGTCGCCGGCCGGGTCGAGGAAACCGGCGTCGAACACCGTGGTGATGCCGGCAGCGACCAGCTTCTCTTGCCAGAACGGGATCGAGCGCAGGTACAGGTCGATGCCAGTCGGCAGGTAGCCCGCTTCGCTCAGGCGCTGCATCAGCAGCGAGTAGGCCGCGCAGTCGATGATCACGCCGGTGGGCTCGCCGGTGACCGGGTCCTTTTCGAACCAGCTGGCGCCTTCTTCCACGGCCGGGGTGTCGCGGTCGATGCCGGCAGCCTTGAGCGCGTAGGTGTTGACCCACATGGTGTGGTAGTCAGTGGACAGCAGGCACACCGGCTTGTCCGGGCAGATGTCATCGAGCACTTCGCGGCGCAGCATGTCGGCCGGCATCAGTGGCTGGATCCAGCCCATGCCGGTGATGGCTTTTTCGCCTGGGTTGGCTGCCACGTAGCGCTTGAGCAGCGCCAGCACCTCGTGCGGGTCTTCATGGTTGACCAGTGCCTGGAAGGCGAAGGCGGTGCTGGAGAAATGCCAGTGCGATTCGACGAAACCCGGCAGCACCAGCTTGCCGGCAGCGTCCAGCAGGCGCGTGGCGGGGCCGGCATGGGCCATGACGCTGGCGTGGTCGCCAACGCAGAGGATGCGCTCGCCCTGCACGGCAACGGCGCTGGCCCATGGCTGGTGCGGGTCGACGGTGTAGAGGCGGGCGTTGTGGATGATGAGATCGGCGGCGGTGGTCATGGCGGCTCCCTGGGGCAAAATGCCGCGCTAGTTTTGTGTCGGTTAAAAGTTTTAGTCAATAAAATATTTTTACGGCTTGGCTTTGCTGTATGCTGGCCACCCGTTTTGACAAAGGGTTGCGAAGTGAGCGGATTGCGCGAGCAGCAGAAGGCGCTGCGCCGGGAGACGATCAGCCGTACGGCACTGGGCCTGTTCGAGCGCCAGGGCTTCCAGACCACCACCATGGAGCAGATCGCCCGCCTGGCAGCGGTGTCGGTGCCCACGGTGTTCGCCTATTTCGGCAGCAAGCAGGAGATTCTGCTGGAGAAACTGCGCGAGGCCGACCACCGCGCGGTGGCGGAGGCGCGCAGGCGCCTCGCGGAGTTCGACCAGGCGCTGGATGCGTTGTGCTTTTACGAATCGCACCTGACCGATTACGCTTTCGAGGTGCTGCCGGCGCCGCTGTGGCGCGAGATCCTGCCGCCGTTGCTGCCGCTGCTGGGTAGCAAGCAGTGTGATGTGCCCCATGCCTACAAGCGAGTCAACGACGCGCTGGTCGAGGAACTCAAGCACCTGCTTCAGGACTTGTGCGACAGCGGCAAGCTGCGCGCCGACCTCGACGTGGGCTACGCGGCGTTTCTGATCAACGACTACGGGCACTTGCAGTTGCTGCGTTTATGCAGTTGCGAGCCGCTGGACCTGATGGCGCACCGCGAGGATGTACGCCGCTTCATGGGCTTCCTGCTGGCCGGTATGCAAGGTTAAGCAACCAGTGGGGCGGTCTTGTGTCAGGGCGGGTTAAGCGGCCAGTCCTGGTGATGCTCCACCAGAAAATCCACAAACACCCGCACCCGCGCCGGCATCGCCGGCCCGCCCACGAACACCGCATGCAGTGGCTCGCGGTCGCCCGGGTTGTACTCCTCCAGCAGCGCCAGCAATTGACCGTTTTTCAGTTCATCGACTACGGTGAAGGTCCCGATCCGTGCAATGCCCGCTCCCAGCCTGGCCAGTTGCGCCAGCGCCTCGCCACTGCTGCACTCGATGTTCCCCGCCACCTTCAGTGAAAACGCTTCCCCCGCCCGGCGAAACGGCCAATCCGGCGCTGCCCGCCGGAAGTTGAAGCGCAGGCAGTTGTGCTGCGCCAGGTCCTCCGGCACCTGTGGCGTACCGCAGCGCGCCAGGTATTCAGGCGAAGCTACCACCACCTGGCCGGTATGGCCGATGCAGCGCGCGCTCAGCGAGCTGTCCGGCAGTGGCCCAAAGCGCAGCGCCACATCGGCCTGGCCGCCATGGATATCGGCGATTTCGTCACTCAGCGTCAGGTCGACCACAATCTGCGGGTAACGGGCGCTGAACGCGGTCAGCAACGGCACCACCGTCAGTCGCCCATGCCCCAGCGCCGCGCTGACCCGCAACCGCCCGCGCGGCACGCCCTGATCAGTGATCGCCTCTTCGACTTCGAGCAGGTCCGCCAGGATGCGCCGCGCTCCGCGCAGGTACGCCTCGCCCTCGGTGGTGAGGGTGATCGCCCGGGTGGTGCGCAGCAGCAGGCGCGTGCCCAGGCGTTGCTCGGCGCGGGCGATGATGCGGCTCACCGCTGACGGCGTCAGGCCCAGCACCCGCGCTGCAGCGGACAAGCTGCCTTCATCCACCACCCTGGCAAACACCTCCATCTCCCCGGATCGCCCGTGGTAGTCCATCTGTGCCTCCAGCGCAAAGGTGATTGCCGAAAACTCGGTCTAGTGCATTCAACAGCTGGATCGTAGCATTCCCGTCATAGATAAGGAGCCCTTGTATGCGTATCAATCCCCCTCTCGTGGCACTCGCCATCGGTGCCTTCGGCATCGGTGTCACCGAGTTCGCCCCCATGGGCATGCTGCCCAGCATCGCCGCCGACCTCGGCGTGTCGATTCCTGCCGCCGGGCTGCTGGTCAGCGCCTACGCGGTCGGCGTGCTGCTCGGCGCACCACTGATGACCCTGGCCACCGGCAAGATCCCACGGCGCTATCTGCTCATCGGGCTGATGGCGATCTTCACCCTGGGCAACCTGATGTCGGCGATGGCCACCGATTATCAAAGCCTGATGGTCGCGCGCATCGTCACTTCGCTTAACCATGGTGCGTTCTTTGGTGTCGGCTCGGTGGTCGCGGCCAGCGTGGTTCCACCCGAGAAGCGGGCAGGCGCGGTGGCTGCCATGTTCATGGGCCTGACCCTGGCGACCATCGGCGGTGTGCCGCTGGCTACCTGGTTCGGTGAGCTGCTGGGCTGGCGCACGGCATTCTGGGGTATTGCCGGCCTGGGCCTGGTGGCGATGGTCTCGCTATGGTTCGCACTGCCCAACCTGCCGCTGCCGAAAAGTGGCGGTGCGATGGCCGAAATCCGCGTCCTCGGCCGGGGGCCGGTATTGTCGGCTCTGGCGCTGACCGTGGTCGGCTCCAGTGCGATGTTCACTGTCTTCACCTACATCGCGCCGATCCTGCACGCCGAGGCACAGGCTTCGACGACCTTCATCACCGCCATGCTGGTGCTGTTCGGCATCGGTTTGACCTTGGGCAACATGTGGGGTGGCAAGGCGGCGGACCGCTCGATCGAGCGGACCTTGATGGTGTCGCTTGCAGTGCTGATCGCCGTGCTGCTGGTGTTCCCGGCCACCTTGGGCTGGTCGCTGCCGACTGCGGTGGCGATCCTGGTGTGGGGGATAGCCAGCTTCGCCCTGGTACCGCCGTTGCAGATGCGCGTGATGGAAGCCGCCAAGGACGCGCCGAACCTGGCGTCGGCGGTGAACATCGGCGCGTTCAACCTGGGCAACGCGATTGGCGCGGCGCTGGGTGGCGCGGTGATCAATGCGGGGCTGGGGTATCCGGCGGTGTCGTATGCCGGGGCAGGAATGGCGGTGCTGGGGCTGGTGCTGACCCTTGCCTGGCGGGCTCGCCCGGTGGTGCCGGTGCAGCAGGCGACGGTATAACTGACAGTGGGCTGCAAGGCAGCCCCATTTCTGTAGACTTGCCCAGCCCCGATAAGGTAATCACCATGCATCCCGCCCAGGCCGATATCGAAGCCCTGCTGACCTTCTATACCCCGCGTACATCTTTGTTGTGGGGAACGCTGAGTTTCCAAGGTTTCCTGCTACAGAGAGAGATATCGCTTTTGACGGTGGCCACTTCGTCGATAAGGGCTCCTTGAACGATCCTGACCTACACAATGCCTTCTAATGGCAGTCCCGCTTAATGAAGAATGAGCGGAGTCAAGGTGCGGGTCGGGCAGGGAAACACCGAACGATCCGGGTAAAGGTGACGTAGAGCCTGAAAACTGCTGAAGTTCGAAGCCTCCAGATGCTGAGCCAACACTGGCAGGCCGCATTTCGGTAATCTCGGGATCCTCGGGATCTGGAACATTCAGGTCAGGCGTATCTTCGCTCGGTCGGCGGGTTCGGCGGGATTCAACGTGAATGTAAAATCCATAGCTTTCACTGAACGCGGGGAGGTAGGTCGTACCGATCTGCATGAGTGAGGCAGCCGTTACAAGCCGCAGCCCCGCGACCGGGTCTTCTGAGTGGTACCTGCGGACCGCACTGATGGTTGTCAGGGTCAAGGCAGCGATCCTGGCCGCGATGGACATCATACCTACTGCACCCAGACGTGTTCTGGCCTGGCGCCTTAAGTCGGCAACGACGCGCCTGGGTACATCGTGCCAACGGTCAGCTGCCCGGCCCGCGTGTATGAGCGAGTCGAGGATAGGGATGGCAGTGTTGATCAAAGCATGTGAACCATAGATCAGATTTATGGCCAATACGTACCGCATCCAATGCTCGTTTGGATCAAGAAAGGCCCAGAAGTCGGGTTCAGTGGATGCGTCCTCACCCACCAGCCCCCTATCGTCGCGATTGCGGACAGGATTGTTTCTCACCATCCGATACAGGTTGAGTCCGTCAACGGTCCCGCCTGGATCTGCACTCAGCCATCGGGCCAGCCCAGGTTGATAGTAACGCCAGCCGTAGTAGTAGAGCCCGGTCGCATCACGCTCCTTGCCTGAATAGCGCCATGTTCTATGAATCAGGGCATCTGCCTCCGAAGCGGTCTCATCCAGCCCCGTGGTCTCCCCGAACGGCGCATATTCTTCACGCGTGACCAATTTCCCGGAACGATCGGTTTCCCCACCAACGCTGCCAAGGTGGTCGCTGAACGAATAACGCAAATGGATTTCATCGCCCAGCCGATCATGTACCCAACGCAGGCCAGCGGTTTCACTGATCACAACGTCCTTGTGCGGCAGCGGCTGGTTGGCGAGTAGCCGTTGGCGAAGTTCCAAGCCTTGCAGATAGGTCGTGATGATCTTCTGCCAGGCTCCTGCTGTGCTTAGCGTGGTGATCTTGCGCGTACGCGTGCTGCCGTCGGCGTAGTGGTAATGCTCCCTGTCGTCAGCCTCGCCATCTGAGCGGTCAACCAGGCATACCTCACGCAGTTGATTGTCTGCCTGCCACGCCAATGGCCTGCCAGCAGCCAGCAGTTTCTGCAGGCCACCGGCGAGGAAGCCGGTTTCCGGAAGTAAACCAAGGCCGTCCGGCAAGGCCCGGTTGCTCTGGCTGGTAACGACAAGCTTGCGGCTTCGCGCACCGGCGCCACCGTTGTGGCTAAGGGTGGTCAGGTTGTCGCCGTCGTCGTAGCTGTACTGCTCGCGGTATCGGCTCCAGAGCCTGCCACCCCGGCGGTCCCCAGCACTGAAGGCCGCCGTCCGGAAAGCGCCAACCACAGCGTACTCGCGGCCAGTGGCATGCACCAGACGGTACAGGGTGTCATAGGCATATTCCCGCACGCCGCTGACCTGCTGGTTGTGGTGCCATTGCGGGTCGACGCTTCGATCATCGAGGGCCTGCAGGTTGCCGACCGGGTCGTAGTGGTAATGCAGGTCGCAGATCACCAGTGCGCCCAGTGGGTGCCCGGCTGGGCGTGAAGTCTTGTGACGGGCAAGGCGCTGCGTGGTGGGTGAGTAGGTAAAGGTGTCGATTACGCCGTTGCCAGCGGCCTGCGACAGTGGCGCACCGTCGGCCCGGCGCTGCACGGCGTTGAATGCCACGGCTTGAGCATTGCCTTGCTGCAGCCGGGTTTCGCTTATCGCACCGCTGATGTCATAGGCAGTCAGCAGGGTGACGTGCGCGGGATTGGTGCTAGCCAGCACTGCGCCGGTGGCATCGTGGCAAGCGGTCATGCGCAGGGATGAAGGTTCCAGTTCGCTTTCGCTGCCGCCCGCCCAATCCGGCAGTTGTGCCTCTACCTGTAACAAGCGCCGCTGGGTTTCCATTACCTGATCGGTCAACGATCGCGAGCGGGTGTGAAGGTACCCGGCATTGTCGAACTGTTTGATGATGCTACCCACCAGGTTGCGGTCGCGTTCGGCCGAAGTCGTTTGTGCATGCAGCATGCGTTCGCGCTGACGTGGCATGCCACCCGCCGGTTGTTCGAACGTTGCGAGCGGGCGACCACCTTCAGCGGCGGCTTCATACAGGGACCAGTTGCGTGTGCCTTGGGCATTCTGTGCCCACAGCAAGCGCCCGGCGCTGTCGTTGAGTGCCAGGGCGGTATCGCCGTCAGCCGTGTGTCGTTCGAGCGCCTGTCCGTCGAGGCCGCTGACCGTGGTGGCGTCGGGCAGCAGCGGCGCTGTCGGGGTCGCTCTGAGTGGGCGGGCCCCGAAGACCCTGGTTTTACGTGTGAGCAGGTCTGCCTCGGTACGTGTGCGCAACAACCGAGCCTGCGGGACATCGGGGTGGCGCAACAGGCGCAGGGCCAGCAGCGGGCTGTCGGCGCTCGACCGGACAGCCACACTGGGCGTGTTCGCATGAAGGACGGCGGTTGCAGCCTTGTGCATCGGCAGTCTCCGCTTGGGGGCTGTGCCCGCTACCAGGTCATGAGTCTATTGCCGTGACCTGGCTCCCGCACCTGGCAAAAATACCAGTTCTCGCAGCGCAGGCATGTTCAGGGCAGGCCGTTGCGCCCGTGGGCAAGATACCCCGGGCGCAGGCTCAGGCGTTCGTAATAGGCACTCACGGCCGGCAGTTGGGGATGGTCTATCGGTGTGGCGAACCAGCGCTGCACCGACAGGCCGATGGGAATGTCGGCCAGCGTGAAGTGCTCCCCGGCGACGAACGCGCCGGTCGCAACCAGTTGCCGATCGAGGATGCCCATGTAGCGCGCCCACTCTGCGCAACCGGCGGCCAACGCCTCAGCATCCTGATGTGCGGACGAGAGGCGCACCAGTGACATGAACGGGTAACTCCACGCCCGGTTGAGATCCGAGGCCTGCCAGTCGATCCACTGGTCGATGCGCGCCCGCGCCTGCGCTTCACTCGGGTAGCAGGCCGCATCGCCATAGCGGTTCGCCAGGTAGCGAATGATGCTGTTGGATTCCCACAGGGTGAAGTCGCCGTCCTGGATCACCGGGACCATGGCGTTGGGATTGAGCGTGAGGAACTCGGGCGCGTCGGTGGGCTGAAAACCGTTGCCCCAGTCCTCGCGCGTGAAAGGGATGTTGAATTCGGCGCAGGCCCACAGCACCTTGCGTACGTTGATCGAAGAGGCCCTGCCCAGTATCCGTAACATGCTGTCATCCTTGATGGAGGGAGCGCTGATCGTCGATCAGCCGGCTCCCTTCGGTCAAGCGGGTTCTAGCGGCTGGCGAACTGCGGTGCGAGCTTGACCGCGGCGCGTTCGAAGGCCGCTTTCATCGCTTCCACCACGGCGTCGTCGTGCTCGAACGACAGGTACAGGCGCCCATACGGTGAAGGCATCACCAGCACCCCGGCCTCGCGCAGCGCCAGGTGCAGCGCCTGGCTGAACGCCGCGCTGCCCACCGCCAAGGCCTGCTCGTAGGTGGTCGGTGCCTGGCGTGACGGCCACAGGCTGAAGACATTGCCATAGCCACTGGTGCTCACCACGATGCCCTGGGCTTCGAAGATCGCCTCTACCGCCTGGCGCAACTGCTGGCCACGGGCAATCAGGCCGGGGTAATCGCGCTGGTCGAGTTGTGCCAGGGTGCTCATCACCGCCGCGCAGGCCAACGGGTTGCCACTGAAAGTGCCGCCGCGCAACACCTTGCCTTGTTCGAAAGCGTCCAGGACCTGCGGTTTGCCGACGATGGCCGACACCGGCACGCCATTGCCGATGGCCTTGCCGACGCTGGCGATATCTGGATCGAGCCCGGCCAGCTGGCTGGCCAGCCCGGCGTGCAGGCGAAAGCCCATCAGCACCTCGTCGGCAATCACCAGTGCGCCGTGGCGGCGCGCGACCTGCTGCACGTGCTGCAGGTAGCCGGGGGTCGGCATCAGGCAACCGGCGTTGGCCAGCATCGGTTCGAGGATGACGGCGGCAATGTCCTGGTCCTCGGCGAACAGCCGCTCGACGTCGTCGAAGTCGTTGAAGCGCAGCAGTGTCGTGCGGGCCGTGGCGGGGCGCTGGCCATCGGCGAACGCGGCCTCGGTGGAGCCAACATTGCCGAAGCTGACATCGTCGAACCAGCCATCGAAGCCGGCCGCCATCTTGGCGATGCGCGCCCGCCCGGTGTGGGCCCGGGCGGCGCGGCAGGCCAAGTGCACCGCTTCGCTGCCAGAGTTGGTGAAGATCACCTTGCTCAGCGCGCCGGTGTGCGCGGCCAGTGCCGTGGCGGCGACGTGTTCGCGCACATGGGCCCACGACGGCGAGGCGGAGTCGGCGAGGGCCGCAGCCACCTGGCCATTGACCGTGTCGTTGGCGTGGCCGAGCAGCACGGCGCCGAAGCCGAGCGCGGTGTCGATGTAGCGGCGGCCCTGGTCGTCGTGCAGGTACGGGCCCTTGCCGTTGCGGATGAACAAGGCCTGGCCGTCGAGGTCAGGCAGGATACGGGCGGCGCTGGAAACATCGCCTACGAGATTGCGCATGGGTACCTCTGTGTTCTGGTCGGGTGCTAGGGGGCTCAGCGGGTATTCCACGGGCTCTGCGCGAGCTTGTGTTCGAGGAAGTCACGGAACACGCGGATACGCGGGCTGAGGTGCTTGCGATTGGTGTAGATCAGGTAGATCGGCTCGACGCTGTCGGCGCTATAAGCCTCCAGCAACGGCACCAGGCGGCCTTCCTGGATGTCCTGGCCAATGTGGAACTCCGCCAGGCGCACGATGCCGGCACCGCCGAGGGCCAGGTCGCGCAGCAGGTCGCCCTGGGCGAAGGTGGCCTTGGGCACCACCGGCACGGTCATGGCCTGGCCATCGACGATGAAGCTCCAGGTGTTCCACACGCTGTTGAAACCGAAGGAAAAGCACGTGTGCGCGAGCAGCTCACCGGGGTGCGCCGGGGTGCCGTGGCGCGCCAGGTATTCGGGAGCCGCGGCGAGAATCCAGCGGCTTTGGCCAATCTTGCGAGCGATGCGCGTCGAGTCGGGCAGCACGCCACTGTGGATGGCCACGTCCAGGCCCTGGTCGAACTGGTCGGTGAATTGCGCGCCCACCTGGATATCCACGGTCAGCCCTGGGTAGGCGGCCAGGAACTCCGGCAGCCAGGGGATGATCTGGTGCTTGGCGAAGGTGGTCATGGTATGCACGCGCAAGGTCCCGCTGACCCGGGTCGGGAAGGCCTCGGCCAGCGAATCGGCCTCGGCCATGGCATTGACCACCGCTCGTGCGCTGACCAGGTAGGCGCTGCCTTCCTCGGTCAATGTCAGGCTGCGTGTGCCGCGCTGGAACAGGCGCACCTGCAGGCGATCCTCAAGCCGTGAAATCAGCTTGCTGATGGCCGAGGGCGTCATCCCGCAGGCGCGTGCAGCGGCAGAAAAATTGCCGTGCTCGGTGGCCCAGAGAAACGCCAGCAGTTGCGTGTAGTTGTCCATGTTCCGCCTCCGGTGATTGAGCAGAAGACTGGCAGCGCAGCCGGGTGCTGGCAACCTGTGGTCAGCGAATGAACTGCTCGATGTAGTCGTCCGGCAGGCCCAGCGCCTTGTAATGGGCGCGGGCGCTTTCCAGCTTGGTGAAAACATCCTCATAACCCACCGCCACGCCCTGCGGATCGACGTAGGTGTAGCCGCCCTGCACATGGAACCAGGTGATCATCTCTTCGACATCTTCCGGCACGAACAGGGTGTGCGTCTCGCCCGGTGGCTCGTAGGCGAACGAACCTTCCTCGGCGACCCAGTCGTGCTCCAGGTAGTACCAGCGGCCCTTGAGCACCAGGGCATGTACGCCGCCGGTATGGCGGTGGCGCGACAGCACGCCGCTCTGGCGCACCCGCAACAGATTGATGTAGTAGCCGCCGGAGACGTTCAGCAGCAGGGGCTTGAACGACACCGAGGCGGTCACCGGGACCCACAGTTGGTCATCTTCGAGCCATTTGCCCAGCACACCGGGGTGGACCATGTCGGGTGACATGAAGGGGACTTGCGGCAATTGATAGGGGATCGCCAGTTCATCAGGTTTGCGTGCTACGGTCATGAGAGGTTCCACACAGTTTTCTTGGAGTGTCCGGGGCGTTCTGCCCCGGGGTGTCATCAGGTTAGGGGTGTGCTGCTGGCTGAAAAAGGCGCTGGCCGGCACACCCGCTGTGAAGCGGTGTCACAGTTCAGGCGTTGGCAGGTTCGTCCAGGCGCAGCCCGGCGCGTTGGGCCGACAGCGCTGGCTGGCGCTTCTGCAGATAGGCACCGATGGCTACCAGCACGCCGGTCAGGCCGAGGGTGGAGAGCAGCTCTGCGCGCTGCCCCGGGAAGGCCGCCATGACCGCGAATACGCCGACGATGAAGGCAATGGTCAGCAGGGTCAGCCAGGGGAACAGCCACATGCGCACCTCCAGGCGTTTGCCCAGCGCCACCAGCTTGCGGCGCATGCACAACTGGGTGACGGCGATCACCAGGTACATCAGCAGGGCCAGCGCGCCGCTGGTGGCCAGCAGGAACTGGAACACCTCGGCGGGCAGCAGGTAGTTGGCCGCCAGAGCCGCCAGCGCGGCGCCTGCGGTCAGGGCGACGGCCAGCAGCGGCACGCCTTGCGCAGTCGTGTGCGAAACCGCCTTCGGGGCGTCGCCGCGCCGGGCCAGCGAGTAGGCCATGCGCGAGGCGGTGTAGATCGCCGAGTTCAGGCAGCTGGTCACTGCCACCAGCACCACGATGCTCATGATGCCCGGCGCCCAGGGGATGTTCATGGCGTTCAGCACCGCTTGGTAGGAGCCTTGCGCCAGGCCGGGTGCATTCCACGGGATCAGGCACACCACCACGAACATCGAACCGAGGTAGAACAGGCCCAGGCGCCACACCACCGCGCGGATGGCCTTCTTGATGTTGGCTTTCGGATCACGCGATTCGGCCGCGGCAATGGTCACCACTTCGCTGCCCTGGAAGCTGAACATGGCGGTCAGCAGGGCCGCGACGATGGCCACGTTTCCTTTGGGGGCGAAGCCGCCGTTGGCCCACAGGTTGCTGATACCGCTGGTGGACGAGCCTGGCATCAGGCCGAAGATCGCCAGCACGCCAAGCACGATGAAGGTGACGATCGACACCACCTTGAACAGCGACAGCCAGTATTCCAGGGTGCCGAACGAGCCGACGCTGAGGCTGTTGCTGCCGATCAGCACCAGGCTGATGGCAAAGGCGGTGAAGGCGTGGGGTAACCCCAGCCAGTCGCCGAGGATGTTGCCAGCGACGATGGCCTCGATGGCAATCACCAGCACATAGAACCACCAGTACAGCCAGCCGATCGAGAACCCGGCCCAGCGGCCGATGGCCTGGTCGGCGTAGGAGGAAAACGAGCCGGTGTCCGGCCGGGCCGTGGCCATCTCGCCGAGCATCTGCATCACCAGCACCACGATCGCTGCCGCAATCACATAGGCCACCAGCACCGCGGGCCCGGCCGCGGCGATGGCATTGCTCGACCCCACGAACAGCCCGGCACCGATGACCCCACCGATCGAGATCATCGTCACCTGCCTGCCTTTCAGGCCATTCCCCAGCTTGTCGTTTTGCATCTGTCGTTCGCCACGCATCGGCTCGCACCTCGGTTGCACGCTTGTTGTTGTCATAGGCCATCGGCGAGACGGCCTTGATCGCTACCTTATGCGGCAAACCGGCGGAGGATTAGGTGCTGTGGCGGCACAGCGGGTGTGACGAACGTTCACAGGAAGGGACGTGATGGCAGACATTCGCCCCAGGCTCTGGCAAGGTAGAGCGCCGATCACACCAAGCTCGAATCGTGGCCGGCATCCCGCTGGGGGTGTGGGTGCTGCCGTACCTGGACATGCTCTGGTTCAAGGCCGTGTTCGGTACGCTGCTGGTGCTGTGGTGCCCGTTGATGCTGCTGGCGCCACGCTTGCCACGGTTGCCGGGCAACCGCATGGCCGATGGTGCGGTGGGCCTGGTGGGCGGGGCGTTGGGCGGAATCGGTGGCTTTACCGGCACAGTGCCTACACTGTGGTGTACCTTGCGCGGCTTCGAGCGTGATACTCAGCGTGCGGTGATCCAGAACTTCAACCTGTCGATGCTGCTGGTGACCCTGCTCACTTACCTTGGCACCGGGGTGGTGACCCGCGACATGCTGCCCGCGTTCGGCGTGGTACTGCTGGCCATGGCGCTGCCGGCGCTGCTGGGTACGCGGCTGTACCTGGGGATCAGCGAGCTGGCGTTTCGCCGGGTGGTGCTGGGGCTGCTGACCGCCTCCGGGGTGGCCATGCTGATGGCATCGCTACCGGAATTGTTGAGCCGTTGAGCGCTTGCCTGGCGACGCTTAACTTGGCACCCTTTGCGCCGCATCTATCCTCCGTGCCGTAACAGAAGGAAACGCACCGTTGAGTTGGGACAAAGTCGGCAAACGCCTGGTCGCCATGCTGTTTGGCCTGATGGTCTTGTTGGTGGTCTATGGGCTGCTCAAGGACCACCCACGGCTCGACGCGACCCTGACTTACGCCTACCTCACCTATCCCAGCCAGTTCAGCGAGCGCATCAGCAAGGCCAACGAGCAGCTCAAGTACGAGCAGTTGCAGCCGCGCATCAACCGTATTGGCGACGGTGCATTGAAACCGTATCAAGTCGACAAGCTGATCGAACTGGTCCAGGCACCTTATGTGCAACTCTTCGCCAAGCCCTTCGAAGCCGGGTTGGTCGATCATCGTACCGGCTTGCTCATCGACCTGCGCAACCTTGGCGACAGTGACGTGCGCGCGGTGAAGATCCGCCTGCCAGCCAAGGGCCTGGTGCAGGTGCGCGATGCGGCAGGCAACGACACGCTTTACGAAGCGGCGACGGCGCAAGTGGAGATCCCGGCCATCGAGCAGGGCAAGGCATGCAAGGTCTGGGTGTATTTCGATGCCGACTATTCGCAGATTCGCCAGGGCGGCATCAGTGTCAGTTTTGCCGGTGGCGAGGCGGATGTGCGGGTCTATCGTGAGTTCACCGGGTTCCCGGCGCTGGTGGCGCGCTACAGCCGCGAACTGGTGGGGCTGTTGGGGGTGTTGCTGCTCGGCGTGCTGGGCATGGGGTACGCCTGCCTGACCCGGCGGCGCACCCTCGCCTGAGTTCATCCTGTACCGGCCTCTTCGCGGGCAGGATGACTCACACCGGGACCATGGCAAACCCTACGCCAAAGCGGTTCCAGGCGTTGATGGTGGCAATGGCCAAAGTCAGGTTGGCCACCTCGGCCGGTTCGAAGTGCTGCTGCAGCGCTTCGTATTCCGGTTGCGGGGCGCCTCGCTCGGGCAGCCGGGTCAGGCATTCCACCCAGGCCAGTGCGGCACGTTCGCGAGGCGTGAAGTAAGTGGTCTCCTGCCAGACGCACAGGGTCTGCAAGCGCGCCTCGGTATCGCCGGCCTTGCGCGCATCATTGGCGTGCATGTTCACGCAGTAGGCGCAGCCGTTGATTTGCGAAGCCCGCAGGCGCACCAGCTCCAGCAGTGAGTTTTCCAGGCCACTCTTGGCCAGGGCCTGCTCCAGGCCGACCATGGCCTTGTAGGCTTCCGGCGAGTGTTTGGCCCATTCGATACGATTGTGCATGGTGTGCTCCAGGGAATACGTGGTGGACATGACGCTACCTTAGCGCCCACCGCCCATTGGCCCGATAGCCAATCGCACGCTTTGCCGGGAGGCCAATCGGGCCATTAAGGTGGCCACTGACCTGCATCCAATCTCTTCATTTCTACCCTGACTGCTTGGACAGGATAATGGCCGGGTCTTGCTTGGGAGTATCGATTCGTGATGAGAGGGGCGTTGAACCTGTTGCTGGTGATCTTGCTGGCATTGAACCTGAGACCGATCCTGACCAGCATCGGCCCGTTGCTCGAGCCAATGCGAGCGAGCACCGGGCTGGGTTACCAGCAGGCGGCGCTGCTGACCGCATTGCCAGTGCTGTGCATGGGCCTGGTGCCGTTGCTGCAGCCCTGGCTGCGGCGCTGGATCAGCGAACACGGCGGCATGCTCGGCGGCCTCACTGCCATTGCCTTGGCCTGCCTGTGGCGGCTGCAGCTGGACAGCGCCTGGGCGCTGATCGCCAGCGCGGTGCTGGCCGGGTTGGGCGTGGCGGTGGTGCAGGGCATGATGCCGGGCCTGGTCAATCGCTGGTTCCCCAGCCGCCTGGCCGGGACCATGGGCCTGTACTCGGCGGCGCTGATGAGTGGCGGTGGCCTGGCGGCGGTGCTCGGCCCGCATATAAGCGGGTACTTCGGCCACTGGCAGGCCGGGCTTGGCTTGTGGGCGATCCCGGCGCTGCTGGCGGTGCTGGCCTGGGCCGTGCTGCGTCCTCGGGACAGCGCGCCAACGCTGGCCGGTGCCACGGGCGGGCACTGGTTCGGCACGCGCCGTGCCTGGTTGCTGGCGCTGTACTTCGGCCTGATCAATGGCGGCTATACCAGCATGGTCGCGTGGCTGCCGGCCTATCACCTGGAGCACGGTGGCACCGCGCAGGGCGGGGGCGACCTGGTCGGCCTGATGACCATTTTCCAGGTCTGCGGAGCCCTGGGCCTGCCGCTGTTGTTGCGCGGCTTTGCAGACCGTCGCCCGGGCTTGTGGCTTGCGCTGTCGATCCAGTTGGCCGGCTTCCTCGGCTTGCTGCTGGCTCCGACGCTGGCCATGGGCCTGTGGGTAGCGATGATCGGCTTTGGTCTTGGCGCCTGCTTCAGCCTGAGCCTGACCTTGACCCTGGAGCATCTCAAGACGCCCGCTGAAGCCGGCAGCCTGGCGGCGTTCGTGCAGGGCATCGGCTTCATCATCACCGGTATCATCCCGTACATCACCGGCTGGTTGCGCGATGTCAGCGGCGACTTCCAGGCATCCTGGACGTTGCTGACCGTCACGGTGCTGGCGATGCTGTTGGTGACTGCCTGTTTCGCTCCGCGCGGCTATGCAGCGGCCATCGCCCGGCCCAAGCAGGATGGCCAGGCGGCGCTGGTCAACTGAGGCGTTGCAGGGTATCGCGAACCCGGTCCAGCGCCGGGTCGATATCCAACAGCTCGATGGCGCCGAAGCCCAGCAGCAACCCCTGGCGCACCGGGGCTTCGCTGAAGAACGGCGCCAGCGAGTACAGGCCGACTTCCACCTTGCGGGCGAGGTTGGCCAGCAACTCGACATCCACCCCCGGCTGCGCCAGCGCGCTCAAGTGGAAGCCGGCACTGGCGGGCACGGCGCTGAACCAGGGCGCCAGGTCGCCGCCCAGCCGCGCCAGGATGCGCTCGCGGCGGCCGCTGTAGATGTCATGGCAGCGGCGGATGTGCTTGTTCAGGTGGCCCTCGCCAATGAACCGTGCCAGCGCCCACTGCAACAAGGTCGGGCTGTGCCAGTCGCTCAGGTGCTTGGCCACGCAGGCGGCGCTGAGTACCGCCGGTGGCAGCACCGCGTAACCCAGGCGCAGCTCCGGCAGCAAGGTCTTGGAGAACGTCCCGACATACGCCACCAGCCCTTGCTGGTCGAGGCGCTGCAGGGCATCGGCGGCCGGGCCCTGGTAGCGGAATTCGCAGTCGTAGTCGTCCTCGATGATCAAGGCGCCGAGCTCGGCGGCCCGTGCCAGCAGGGCATGGCGGCGGGCTTCGCTCATCGGCATGCCGAGCGGAAACTGGTGCGAAGGGGTCACGTAGATCAGCCGGGTGCCCTCGGCGATGTGCGCCACGCACATCCCCTCATCGTCCACCGGTACGGACTGCAGCTTTGCCCCCAGGGCCAGGAACAGCTGGCGGGCCGGCGGGTAGCCGGGGTCTTCCATGGCCACCTGGCAGCCGGGCTCGACCAGCACCCGGGCGATCAGGTCCAGGGCCTGCTGGGCGCCGTTGCACACCAGCACGTCCGCCGCACTGCAATGCACGCCGCGGGCGTAGGCGATGTGGTGGGCGATGGCCTCGCGCAGTTCGGGCAGGCCCTGGGCGGAAAACTGCCGCTCGGGGTGCCGCTGGCTACGGCGCAGGGCGTAGTTCAGGCAGCTGCGCCACTGGTCGAAGGGGAACTGCGCCTTGCTCGAGGCACCGCCGACGAAGTCATAGCGCGAAGGGGCTTCCTGGGTGCGCCTGGCGAGCACCGTGGCGCGTTGCTGCCAGCGCTGCAGTGATGCGGCAGCGGCCAGGGTCACGGCTGGCGTTTCACCGCTGTGCTGCGGTTGGCGCGGCGTGATGAACGTGCCACGGCCGACCACGCCACTGAGCAGGTTGTCGTAGGTCAGGCGCGAGTAGGCTTCGGCCACGGTCTTGCGTGACACGCCCAGTTGCTCTGCCAGCAGCCGGGTCGGCGGCAGTTGCGTGCCGGCGGCCAGGTGGCCGCTGTCGATGCCGGCGCGCAGTTGCTGGTAGAGCTGGTCGGCCAGGCCTTTGCGGCCGTCCAGGCGGATATGCAGTTCCATGATCACTGTCCGAAGCATGAGAGTGCTGAGGATAGCGGATCAGAGCCGGGCGGTGCTCACCGTGATGTAGCCCTTGTCGTTCAGGTCGATGCGTATCACCGTTTCATCCACCGAAGCCTTGCGCTTCTGCTTGATGCACACGCCCTTGACGCCGATGGCGCGCATCCGGTGGTGGATGGCTCGCCCGCAAGGATCGAAGAAGATTTCGCTGGCCAGCAGTTCGATGCGTTCGACCAGTTGCCGGGTGTGCTCGTCGGTGGCGCAGAAGAACAGCACGCCTGACATGTGCGGGTCGTCGTCCGGGTTGTTGACGTCGTGGGCCAGCAGTTCGCGCAGGGCGTTGCGCAGTTCGGCGTTGGTGCGGGAATCTGGGTGCATGCGCAGCCTCCTCTGGGGCGAAGATGTCGATCTTGTTTTCACCGACCCAAGGCGACAAGTAAGACACTTCCGAATTTGCCGTAGGAAGTTTCTAATTGTGCGAGGAGGGTGCTTGCGCTGCGGGGATGCGGCACAATTCTTCGCCTGAATTCTGCGCTGAGCGAGGACCCCGATGAACAGCCACTTCCAAGCCGTCGACCTGCAAAAGGCCTACCGCCTGCTCAACCACGGGCCGACCGTACTGGTGTCGGCCAGCCACGAGGGGGTGGACAACGTCATGGCTGCGGCCTGGGCTTGTGCGCTGGACTTCGACCCACCCAAGGTCACCGTGGTGCTGGACAAAAGTGCCCGTACCCGGCAACTGGTCGAGGGCAGTGGCTGGTTCGTGATCCAGGTGCCAACCGCCGCCCAGGCGCAGCTGACCCATCAGGTGGGGACTCGCAGCCTGTTCGACCAGCCGGACAAGCTGGACAGCATCGGCGTCGAGCTGGCGCGGGTGAAGGGGCACGTGGCGCCGCTGGTCCAGGGCTGCTCGGCCTGGTTGATGTGCCGGGTGATCGACGAGCCGCACAACCAGAGCACCTATGACCTGTTCATTGGTGAAGTGGTGGCGGCCTGGGCAGATGACCGGGTGTTCCGCGAGGGGCATTGGGCTTATGAGAATGCCGACCCGCAGTGGCGCAGCCTGCACTATGTGGCGGGTGGGCATTTCTATGCGATTGGTGAGCCGGTGGTGGTCGACACGCAGGATTGATGATCCCTATGCCGACCTCCTGCAAGGCCGGTGTTATTGTTTAACTTCCTGTTTGAACTTCAAGCGCCACCCATGCAGCAACGGCTCGGTATACCCGCTTGGCTGTTCACGCCCCTTGAACACCAGCGCCTGCGCTGCACGGTACGCATGCGAACCCGCGAAATTCCCGGCCATCGGCCGGTACGCCGGATCCCCGTCATTCTGCTGGTCCACCACCGTGGCCATGCGCTGCAAGGTTGCCTCGACCTGATCATTGCCGACCACCCCATGGTGTAGCCAGTTGGCGATGTGCTGGGCCGAGATGCGCAAGGTGGCGCGGTCTTCCATCAGCCCCACGTCATGGATGTCCGGCACCTTCGAGCAGCCCACCCCTTGCTCGACCCAGCGCACCACGTAACCCAGGATGCCTTGGCAGTTGTTGTCCAGCTCAGCCTGGATATCGGCTGTACTCCAGGGACGGTCCGGGCTCACCGGAATGCTCAGCAGGTTATGCAGCAGCTGCTGGCGTTCGGCGCCCAGGTCAATGTTCTCCAGTTGTGCCTGCACCGCTGGCACGTCCACCTGGTGATAGTGCAGGGCATGCAAGGTGGCGGCGGTGGGTGAGGGCACCCAGGCGGTGTTGGCGCCGGCGCGGGGCTGGGCGACCTTCTGTTCGAGCATGGCCGCCATCAGGTCGGGCATGGCCCACATGCCCTTGCCGATCTGGGCCTTGCCGCGCAGGCCGCAGGCCAGGCCAACCAGTACGTTGCTGCGTTCGTAGGCCTGGATCCAGGCACTGCCTTTCATGTCGCCCTTGCGCAGCATGGCGCCGGCTTCCATGGCGCTGTGCATCTCGTCGCCGGTGCGGTCGAGGAAACCGGTGTTGATGAACACCACCCTCTCGGCTGCGCTGGCGATGCAGGCCGCGAGGTTGACGCTGGTGCGTCGCTCTTCGTCCATGATGCCCATCTTCAAGGTATGCCGGGGCAGGCCCAGCAGGTCCTCGACACGGCCGAACAGCTGGTCGGCGAAGGCCACTTCGGCCGGCCCGTGCATTTTCGGCTTGACGATGTACAGGCTGCCCTCGCGGGAGTTGCCGCGGCGCTTGAGGTCGTGCAGGCCGATCAGGCTGGTGACCACGGCGTCTAGGATACCTTCGGGGATCTCCCGGCCATCGCGGTCGTGGATCGCCGGGTTGGTCATCAGGTGGCCGACGTTACGGATGAACAGCAGCGAGCGGCCGGGCAGGGTCAGTGGTTGGCCATCCGCGCCGTGGTACTCGCGGTCCCTGGCCAGTGCACGGGTGAAGGTCTTGCCGCCCTTGCTCACCTGTTCGCTGAGGTCGCCTTTCATCAGGCCCAGCCAGTTGCGGTAGACGTTGACCTTGTCCTCGGCATCCACCGCCGCGACCGAGTCTTCGCAGTCGATGATGGTGGTCAGCGCCGCCTCGACGAGGATGTCCTTGACCCCGGCACGGTCGGCCTTGCCGATGGTGCTGGCCGGGTCGATCTGGATCTCGAAATGCAGGCGATGGTGTTGCAGCAGGATGGCCGCTGGCTGGCCGGGCTCGCCTTGATAGCCGCGCAGTTGCGCAGGCGCTGCGAGGCCGACCTGGCGGCCATCGCTCAAGGTCACCTGCAGTTTGCCCTGATGGATCGCGTAGGCCTTGGCGTCTGCGTGGGAAGCGTCTGCAAGCGGTGCCGAGCGGTCGAGAAAATCCCGGCCGAAAGCGATCACCCGGGCGCCGCGCACCGGGTTGTAGCCCTGGCCGCGCCCGGCGCCGTCGCTGTCGGGGATGGCATCGGTGCCGTACAGCGCGTCATACAGTGAGCCCCAGCGGGCGTTGGCGGCATTCAGCGCGTAGCGGGCATTGCTCAGCGGGACCACCAGTTGTGGGCCGGCCTGCTCGGCGATTTCGCGGTCGACCTGGGTGGTGCTGATGCGCACTTGCCGTGGGGTTTCAACGAGGTAGCCGATGCTGCGCAGGAAAGCCTGGTAGGCGGCCATGTCGCTGATCGGGCCCGGGTGCTGGCGATGCCAGGTGTCCAGTTCGTGCTGCAGGCGGTCGCGTTCGGCGAGCAGTTCACGGTTGCGCGGGGCGAGGTCGTGGACCAGGGTGCTGAAGCCTTGCCAGAAGCTGGCGGCGTCGATGCCGGTGCCGGGCAGCACTTCATCCTCGATGAAGCGTTGCAGGATCGGGGCGACCTTGAGTGCATGGGTCATTGTCTTCTCGCTCGGTGTTAAGTCTTCGGGGAATGCTTTGCTTGTACTGACCTCGTCGCGGGCATGCCCGCGAAGAGGCCGGCGCAGATTCAAAGGGCGGCCACGCCCGCCTTGGCCACTTGGGCATCCTGCTCCGGCTTGACTCCGGAAACGCCGATGGCGCCCACTACCTGGCCATCGACCAGCACAGGCACGCCGCCTTCCAGGCTGGTCAGCAACGGCGCGGTGACGAAGGCGATGCGCCCGCCATTGACCATCTGTTCGAAGTCACGGGTTTCCTTGCGCCCCAGGGCGGCACTGCGGGCCTTTTCCACGGCGATGTAGGCGCTGGACGGCGCACAGCCGTCCATGCGCTCCAGGGCCAGTGGATGGCCGCCGTCGTCGACCACGGCGATGGTCACGTTCCACTGCTGCGACTCGGCTTCCTGGCGGGCGGCAGCGAGCAGGCGGGACACTTCCGCCTGGCCGATCACGGGCTTGCTATGCATGGCTGTTCTCCTGGTTCAAGGCTGCTTCGACGATTTCGATCCAGTGCCGCACCGGCGTGCGCCCGGCCCCGTCGAGGTGGGTCTGGCAGCCGATGTTGGCGGTGGCGATGACTTGCGGTTTGCCGCTTTCCAGCGCATTCAGGCGGTTGTCGCGTAGTTGCCGCGACAGTGCGGGCTGAGTCAGCGAATAGGTGCCGGCCGAGCCGCAGCACAGGTGGCCGTCCGGCACCGGGGTGAGGGTGAAGCCCAGGCGCGTCAGCAGGCTTTCCACCTGGCCGCCGAGCTTGAGCGCATGCTGCAGGGTGCACGGGCAATGGAAGGCCAGGCGCTGTTCGGCGCACAGGCCGAGCTGTTCGACCGGCTCGTCACGAAGCACTTCGACCAGGTCCCGTGATAGCGCACTGACCCGTGCAGCCTTGACGGCGTAGTGCGGGTCTTTTTCCAGCAGGTGGCCGTAGTCGCGCACGAAGGCACCGCAGCCACTGGCGGTCTGTACGATGGCCTCGGCACCGGCCTCGATGGCCGGCCACCAGGCATCGATATTGCGCCGGGCACGATCCAGGCCCTGCGCCTGGGCATTGAGGTGATAGTCCACCGCGCCGCAGCAGCCGGCTTCGTATACCGGCTCCACGCTGATCCCCAAGCGGTCCAGCAGGCGCGCGGTGGCGGCATTGGTGTTGGGCGACAAGGCGGCCTGCACGCAACCTTCGAGCAGCAGGATGCGCCGGGCATGGCGAGGCGCGGGCCGCTCGCCGGGTGGCGTCACCTGGGCCGGCAGTTTGCTCTTGAGGTTGGCCGGCAGCACCGGCCGCAGGGCCTGACCGGTGCGGGTCAGGGCCTTGAACAGCGCAGGGCGTGGCACCACGGCGCGCAAGCCTTGGCGCAGCAGGCGCTGGCCGAGCGGGCGGGGTACCTGCTGCTCGACCACGGCGCGGCCGATGTCCAGCAGGTCGTGGTACTTCACCCCCGACGGGCAGGTGGTTTCGCAGTTGCGGCAGGTCAGGCAGCGGTCCAGGTGCAGTTGCGTGCTGGCGGTGACCGGCGCGCCTTCGAGCACTTGCTTGATCAGGTAGATGCGCCCACGGGGCCCGTCCAGCTCGTCGCCGAGCAACTGGTAGGTCGGGCAGGTGGCCGTGCAGAAACCGCAGTGCACGCAGGAACGCAGAATGCTTTCGGCTTCTTCGCCACGGGGCAGGCGCTTGGCGCTCTCGCTCAGGTTGGTTTGCATGGGCGTGGCCTCACAGGTCCGGGTACAGGCGGCCAGGGTTGAACACGCCCTGGGGATCGAGTTGCTGCTTGAGCGCGAGGTGGTAGCGCATCAACGCCGCCGGGAGCGGTGCGCTGCTGTCGTCGCCGGGGGCATAGCGGGTGGCGTGGCCGCCGACCTTGGCTGCCTGTTCGCGGATCAAGTGCGCCGGAGCCGTCGACTTCAGCCAGCGCTGCGCGCCGCCCCAGTCGACGAGTTGCTGCCCCGGCAGGTCGAGTTCGCCGCTGGCCGTCGGTACCGACAGCCGCCACAGCGGTGCCGGGTCGTTGAAGAAGGCCAGGCGCTGTTCGCGCAGGTCGCTCCAGAAGCGGCTGTCGAGCACGTCGCCGCCCAGGCGCTGGCGGGCCGATTGCACCGAGCCTTCACCACCTTCCAGGCGCAGGTGCAGTGCTTCGCCATCGTGGCAGGCGGCACTGATCGGCAGCGGCTGCTGGCCCCATTCGGCCAGTTCGGCCAGGGCCTGGTGGCGGTCCATCGGCAGGCGCAAGCTGAGGCATTCGCGTGGGCGTGGCAGTACTTTCAGCGACACCTCGGTCAGCAGCCCCAGGCAGCCAAAGCTGCCGGCCATCAGCCGCGAAACGTCGAAGCCGGCGACGTTCTTCATCACCTCGCCGCCAAAGCGCAGCAGCTTGCCGTGCCCGGTGATGACCCGCGTGCCGAGCACGTAGTCACGTACCGACCCGGCCCAGGGCCGGCGTGGCCCGGACAGCCCGGCCGCGACCATGCCGCCCAGGGTCGCCTCGGCGCCCAGGTGCGGTGGTTCGCAGGGCAGCATCTGCCCGGCCTCGTGCAGTGCCGCCTCAATTTCCAGCAGTGGTGTGCCGGCGCGGGCGGTGAGCACCAGTTCGGTCGGGTCGTAGCTGACGATGCCCCGATGGTTGCGGGTATCGAGGATCTCGCCAGCCACCGGGCGGCCGAGCATGGCCTTGCTGTTGCCGCCCTGGATGCGCAGCGGCGTGCCCAGGTTCAGGGCCTGGTTGACCTGTTCGAGCAGGTCCTGACTCATGTCGCGGTCCATGCTCATCAGAAACGCTCCAGCTCGGGGAAGGGCAGTTGCCCGTGATGCACGTGCAGGGCGCCGAACTCGGCGCAGCGGTGCAGGGTGGGGATGTTCTTGCCCGGGTTGAGCAGCCCTCGGGGGTCGAACGCCGCCTTCACGGCATGGAACAGGGTGATTTCGTCGCTGTTGAACTGCGCGCACATCTGGTTGATCTTCTCGCGCCCCACGCCGTGTTCGCCGGTGATGCTGCCGCCCACCGCAACGCACAGTTCGAGGATGCGCCCGCCAATGGCTTCGGCGCGCTCCAGTTCGCCGGGCAGGTTGGCATCGAACAGGATCAGCGGGTGCATGTTGCCGTCGCCGGCGTGGAACACGTTGGCCACGCGCAGGCCGTATTCCTCGCTCAGCTCGCTGATGCCCTTGAGCACCCTTGGCAATTCGCGGCGCGGGATGGTGCCGTCCATGCAGTAGTAGTCCGGCGAAATCCGCCCCACCGCCGGGAAGGCGTTCTTGCGCCCGGCCCAGAAGCGCACGCGCTCGGCCTCGTCACAAGCCAGGCGCACTTCGCGGGCACCGGCCTGCTTCAGCACCTCGTCTACCCGCTCGCAGTCATCCTGCACATCGGCCTCGACGCCATCCAGCTCGCACAGCAGGATGGCGGCCGCGTCTACCGGGTAGCCGGCGTGGATGAAGTCCTCGGCGGCGCGGATCGCCAGGTTGTCCATCATCTCCAGGCCACCGGGGATGATGCCGGCGGCGATGATTTCGGCCACCGCACGGCCGGCATCCTCGACGCGGTCGAAGCTGGCCAGCAGGACCCGCGCCACCTGGGGCTTGGGCAGCAGCTTGACGGTCACTTCGGTGACGATGCCGAGCATACCCTCGGAACCGGTGAACAGTGCCAGCAGGTCGAAGCCTGGGCTGTCGAGGGCATCACTGCCCAGGGTCAGGCGTTCACCCTCGACGGTGAGAATCTCCACCTTGAGCAGGTTGTGCACGGTCAGGCCATATTTCAGGCAGTGCACGCCACCGGCGTTTTCGGCGACGTTGCCGCCGATCGAACAGGCGATCTGCGAAGAAGGGTCGGGTGCGTAGTACAGGCCGTGGGGCGCGGCAGCCTGGGAGATGGCCAGGTTGCGCACACCAGGCTGAACCCGGGCGAAGCGGCCTTGCGGGTTGACTTCGAGAATGCGGTTGAAGCGCGCCATCACCAGCAGGATGCCCTTGGCCAGCGGCAGCGCGCCGCCCGACAGGCCGGTACCGGCGCCGCGCGCCACCACTGGCACGCCACGCGAGTGGCAGAGCTTGAGCAAGGTCTGCACCTGTTCCAGGCGTTCGGGCAGCACTACCAGCAGCGGCACGGTGCGGTAGGCCGAGAGACCGTCGCACTCGTAAGGCTTGAGGTCTTCTGCGCGGTGCAGGATCTCTAGGTCGGGGAGGGCGTCACGCAGCGCCTGCAGCAGCGCGGGCAGGTCCACTGCGGGCAGCGCTCCGTCGACACGTTCGTCGTAGAGGATGTTCATCAGGCTCACTCAGCGGCAATTTTGTTGTTGTTGGAAAACCGTTCGTTCATGCAGCCTGCGCGCTTGGCTAGGGGTGGTCGAGGGAGCAGGTAACTGGTCCTACCAGTTTTTCCGCGAAGTACTGGTTATCCATGGCTTTAACCGGCTAGATTTGAACCGTCCACAGCAGTGGTCCTACCAGTTGGAGTCTGCGCATGGGTATTGAAGGCAAGGCCAAGGTTGCGGACCAGGTCGCCGAGCGGGTCGAGCGGCTGATCGTCGAAGGCGTGCTCAAGGTCGGCCAGGCCTTGCCATCGGAGCGGCGCCTGGTGGAGAAACTCGGCTGTTCGCGCTCGGCGCTGCGTGAAGGCCTGCGCATTCTGCGTGGGCGCGGCATCATCGATACCGAGCAGGGGCGCGGTTCGTTCGTCGCCGACCTTGCCGGGCAGGCCAGCGCCACGCCGTTGATGCACCTGTTCAGCTCGCAGCCCCGCACGCTGTTCGACCTGCTGGAGGTGCGCGCCTTGCTGGAGGCCGAGTCGGCGCGCCTGGCGGCCTTGCGCGCCACCGATATCGACCGCTTGCTGATCCGCAGGCGCTACGAAGACATGCTGGACGCCCATGCTTCTGCCGAAGCGCTTGACCCACGGGAGCATGCCCGGCGTGACCATGCCTTCCATCGGGCGATCAGCGAGGCGTCGCACAACCCGGTGCTGGTGCATACCCTGCAGTCATTGAGCGACCTGACCCTGAGCACGGTGTTCGCCTCGGTCAACAACCTCTACTGCCGCCCGGCGCAGAAACGCCAGATTGATCGCCAGCATGCGCGCTTGTATCACGCGGTGATGGAGCAGCTGCCCGAGCAGGCACAGCGGGCGGCACGCGAGCATATCAACGGGATTCGCGACAGTTTGCGGGAGATCGAGCAGGAAGAGCAGCGCTTGGTCAGGGCGACCATGCGTATGGATGGGTGGGGGTGAGGTCATCCTGTGCCGGCCCTTTCGCGGGGCAAGCCCGCTCCTACAGGCTATGTGTAGGAGCGGGCTTGCCCCGCGAAAGGACCGGTGCAGGCGCTACATCAATGATGGGCGATCGGGTCATCCTGGGAGAGGATTGCCCGGGCCAGCTCTTCGTCACTGGCCTGCAGCCCAGGATTATCCTTGCGGGCCTGTTCCAGCGCCGACTCCACATAGGCGCCACGGATGGTCCCGCCACTGGCTACGAAGGCGGAAAGCTCATCCCGGGCAGGGATGATCCGTTTGTCATCCTTGAAGGTCGAATACAGCGAGGCGGAAACACCGGCCGAGGTGGCGACGTCGCCCGCATCGACGCGGGCCAGGGCCGCACCGGCAGGCAGCAGGAGCAGCAGCGCAGGGGCGAGGAGTAGGTGGCGCATGTCGTGTTCTCCAGTAACGTGAAGCACAAGGAAAAAACCACTCACTGCTTAAGATGGCGGGCGAGTGGCGGGAGTTCCCTGTTTTCTGCCGGAGCGTCGTTGCGCCTTACACCTTGCTGCCCAGCAAGCGCTGCAGCGAAGCGTCGAAATCGCGCAGGGCATCGGCCTTGGCGGCCTGCTCATCTTCCAGCATCCGCGCCACATTGCTGACATCCTTGCGCGCACGCCCTTCGGCGCGGCCGATGTAGGTCAGCTGGCTGTCGAAGAAGCGCGCCACTACTCGGCTCTCCACGTCTGCCGTAGCCAGGCGGCTTTCGCTGTCCAGCAACACAATCACGTCCGGGTGGTCGGCGAGCAGGCTGTCCAGGTCTTCATAGAAGGTCACCTCGGCGAACTGCTGGGCCAGTGAATGCGCCAGCCAGTCGTAGGCCTGGCTGCCACCTCGCAGTGTGGCCACCGGGATGCTGCGCGGCTGTGATTTGGCCACCGCGTCGCCACGGTGCTGCTGCAGGTAGCTGAGGGTGCTGTCGGCGTTGCGCCCAAGCAGCACGGCCACATGCTGCCCTGGGGCCAGCGCGACGCAGGAAATGGCGGTGGCCGAGTAGAAATGCCCGTAGGGCTGGGCAGCCTGCTGGACAGCCGGCGCGGCACAACCGCCAAGGCCAGCGAACAGGGCGAGCAGGGCAGCGAGCATGCCGGTTTTCATGGGTAGCACCTCATCGATCAGTGAATGCCGCCATCTTCCGTCCGCAGTGGCTGCGGCGGAACTTGATGGCATTCATGGTGGCTATCGATGAGGTCGATGAATCAGCTCGGGCGGGCCATGTACTGCAGGATGCGCTCGCGCAGCCAGCGCTCGGCCGGGTCGTTGTCGTGGGCGCCGCTCCAGACCATCGACAGCTCGGCCTCGGTGATCTCGAAGGGGGCCGGGTCGGCGCGCAGGCTGCCATCGTCGGCCAGGGCACAAGCGGCGTAGTCCGGCACGGTGGCGATCATTTCGGTGTTGCGCAGCAGCGCGCGCAGGCTGCCGAACTGTGGCACGGCCAGCACCACCTTGCGGCAGCGGCCGATACGGGCGAGGTCGAGGTCGATGTTGCCGCTCATGTCACCGGAGAACGACACCATCACATGGGGCCGGGCGCAGTACTCATCGAGGGTCAGCGGGCCCGGGCGGTCGTCGGCGCGCAGCACCCGCACGCCGATATCGCGCAGCTTGCGACGCTTGGCGGTGGCCGGCAGGTCGGTGGTGTAGCTCACACCCACCGAGATCTCGCCGCTGGCCAGCAGGCCCGGCATCAGCAGGAAGTTGGCGCGGCGCACCACCACGCTGATATCCGGCGCCTCTTCGCGCAGCGCCTGCAGCAAGGCGGGGAACAGGCCGAACTCGGCGTCGTCCGACAGGCCCAGGCGGAACTGGTTGCAACTGCTGGCAGGGTCGAAGTCGCGGGCGCGGCTGATGGCGGACGAAATCACATCCATGGCCGGGCCGAGCTCGGCGAAGATCTGCATGGCCCGCGGGGTTGGCTCCATGGCCCGGCCGCTGCGGATCAGCAGCGGGTCGTCGAACAGTTCGCGCAAGCGGGCGAGGGCGGCGCTGACGGTGGACTGGGTGATGAACAGCTTTTCGCCGACGCGGGTCAGGTTGCGTTCGATCATCAGGGCTTCGAACAGCACCAGCAGGTTCATGTCGACGCGGCGCAAGTCGTTGCGGTTCATGGGGCTTGGCTCACCGGGGCTGGAGGGGTTGGCGGTGTATTGAAGCACGACGCTGACGCTTGTGCCTTGTATGGATGTGCCGGGGCTATCAGCCTGGAAGAACCACTCTATTAGAACTCTGCCCAAGCTCGACTAGTCTTTCCCCTGCGCCGCGAAATCCACGTGGACGCGGCGTGTCAGCACCTGCGTGCAAGACCGCGCCGCGCGTGATGTGAAAGCTTCGCAAGCCCCGTGTCGGCACGTGACCGACCAGACCTGATGAGGGGAAGGCATGAGCCCAAGTGCTCGGCTCAAAGAACACCTGGCATAGACCGGAAATCTGAATAACCGACCCAAAGGTAACAGCAGATGTCGAACGAATCGAAATGCCCGTTCCATCAAACCGCAGGTGGCGGCACCACCAACCGTGACTGGTGGCCTGACCAGCTCAACCTCAGGATCCTCCATCAACACTCGTCCAAGTCCAGCCCCGACCCGGACTTCGACTACGCCAAGGCGTTCAAGAGCCTCGACTTCCAGGCCCTGAAAAAAGACCTGACCGCCTTGATGACCGACTCCCAGGACTGGTGGCCGGCCGACTTCGGCCACTACGGCCCGCTGTTCATCCGCATGGCCTGGCACAGCGCCGGTACCTACCGCATCGGCGATGGCCGCGGCGGTGCCGGCTCCGGCCAGCAGCGCTTCGCCCCGCTCAACAGCTGGCCGGACAACGTCAGCCTGGACAAGGCCCGGCGCCTGCTGTGGCCGATCAAGCAGAAGTATGGCAACAAGATCTCCTGGGCCGACCTGATCGTGCTCACCGGCAACGTCGCCCTGGAGTCCATGGGCTTCAAGACCTTCGGTTTCTCGGGTGGCCGCGCCGATGTGTGGGAACCGGACGAAGACGTGTACTGGGGCTCGGAAAAAGTCTGGCTGGGTGGCGACACCCGCTACGGCAAGGATCAGGTCAAGGCGCAGCCGCCAGGCCAGGGTGACCTGGTTGCAGAACCGGCCAAGCGCCCGGAAGAAGAAAGCCGCGATCTCAGTGGCGAGCGCAACCTGGAAAACCCCCTGGCTGCCGTGCAGATGGGCCTGATCTACGTCAACCCGGAGGGCCCGGAAGGCAACCCTGATCCCGTGGCCTCGGGCAAGGACATCCGTGACACCTTCGGCCGCATGGCCATGAACGACGAAGAAACCGTGGCGCTGATCGCCGGCGGCCACGCCTTCGGCAAGACCCACGGTGCCGGCCCGGCTGACAACGTCGGCCCTGAGCCTGAGGCTGCAGGCCTGGAACTGCAGGGCCTGGGCTGGCCCAACAAGTTCGGCACTGGCAAGGGCGGCGATACCATCACCAGTGGCCTGGAAGTGACGTGGACGTCAACGCCGACCCAGTGGAGCAACGAGTACCTCAACAACCTGTTCAACTTCGAGTGGGAACTGACCAAGAGCCCGGCCGGCGCCCACCAGTGGCGACCGAAGGATGGCAAGGGCGCGGGTACCGTGCCGGATGCCCACGACGCGGGCAAGCGCCACGCACCCTCGATGCTCACCTCTGACCTGGCCCTGCGCTTCGACCCGATCTACGGGCCGATCGCCAAGCGCTTCAAGGACAACCCGGACCAGTTGGCAGACGCCTTCGCCCGAGCCTGGTACAAGCTGATCCACCGTGACATGGGCCCGCTGGCGCGCTACCTGGGCCCGGAAATGCCCAACGAAGAGCTGCTGTGGCAAGACCCGCTGCCGAAAGCCGACCAGCCCGCGCTGGGCGAGCAGGACATCGCCGGGCTCAAGGCCAAGATTCTCGCTTCGGGCCTGAGCGTCGCCGAACTGGTCTCCACCGCCTGGGCGGCGGCCTCGACCTTCCGTGGCTCGGACAAGCGCGGTGGCGCCAATGGCGGTCGGCTGCGCCTGGCACCGCAGAAGGACTGGGCGGCGAACCAGGGCACTGGCAAGGTGCTGGCGGCGCTGGAGAAGATCCAGGGCGAATTCAACGCCGGTGGCAAGAAGGTCTCCCTGGCTGACCTGATCGTCCTGGCCGGCTCAGCCGCCGTGGAAAAGGCCGCCAAGGATGCCGGGCACAACGTCACCGTGGGCTTCCGCCCAGGCCGTGTCGATGCCTCCCAGGCACAGACCGACGTCGAGTCATTTGCCGTGCTGGAGCCGCTGGCCGATGGCTTCCGCAACTTCAGCAAGGCCCGCTACAGCGTCAAGGCCGAGAAGCTGTTGCTGGACAAGGCCCAGTTGCTGACCCTCACCGCGCCTGAACTGACCGTGCTGATTGGCGGCCTGCGCGTGCTCGGCGCCAACCACGGAGGCAGCAAGGACGGTGTGTTTACCGACAAGCCCGGCACCCTGAGCAACGACTTCTTCCGCAACCTGCTGGACATGGGCGTGGAATGGAAGCCGACGTCGGCGGATAACGAAAGCTTCGAAGGCCGCGATCGCAAGACCGGGCAGGTGAAGTGGACGGGCAGCCGGGTCGACCTGGTGTTTGGCTCGCATGCCCAGTTGCGGGCGTTGAGCGAGGTGTATGGCAGCAGCGATGGCAACGACAAGTTTGTCAAAGACTTCGTCGCCGCCTGGGAAAAAGTCATGGAGCTGGATCGATTTGATCTGAAGTAAATTGCGGGCGCTTTGCGCGCGATTCGCGGGCAAGCCCGCTCCCACAGGTTCTGCGCCCCCTGAAAGGTGCTCGGGCCCCTGTGGGAGCGGGCTTGCCCGCGAATGGGCTGCTTGCAGCCCCAAGGCCAGTGGCGATAACGCCAATTCCAGGTCGGATAGATACAAAAGCGTCCTTGTTCGTTCTGTTGCAATGCTTCTCAGGCGGCCGGCCTGAACAGCGTGCTCACAACGACAAGGAACACCGACCATGCAAATGCCCCAGACCCTGAAAATCCGCAATGGCGACAAGGTCAAGCCGACCTTCTCCGCACAGGAGTACGCCGCCCGTCATGCCCGCCTGCGGGCCTACATGGCCGAGCAGGATATCGAGGCAGCCATCTTCACCTCGTACCACAACGTCAACTACTACAGCGACTTCCTCTACTGCTCGTTCGGCCGCCCCTACGCGTTGGTGATCACCCAGGACAAGGTGGTGTCGATCAGTGCCAACATCGACGGCGGCCAGCCCTGGCGGCGCACGGTGGGCACCGACAATATCGTCTACACCGACTGGCAGCGCGACAACTACTTCGTCGCCATCCAGCAGGCCCTGCCACTGGCCTCGCGCATCGGCGTCGAATACGACCACCTCAACCTGCAGAACCACGCCAAGCTCGCGGCCTGCTACCCCAAGGCCGAACTGCTGGACATCGGTGCACCGTGCATGCGCATGCGCATGATCAAGTCGGCCGAGGAGCAGGCGCTGATTCGCCATGGCGCGCGGGTTGCCGATATCGGTGGGGCGGCGGTGGTCGAGGCCCTGCGCGACCAGGTGCCGGAATATGAAGTGGCGCTGCATGCCACCCAGGCAATGGTCCGCGAAATCGCCAAAAGCTTGCCGGACAGCGAGCTGATGGACACCTGGACCTGGTTCCAGTCCGGGCTCAACACCGACGGCGCGCATAACCCGGTCACCAGCCGCAAGGTCAACAAGGGCGACATCCTCAGCCTCAACTGCTTCCCGATGATCGCCGGCTACTACACCGCGCTGGAGCGCACCTTGTTCCTCGACCATTGCCCGGACGACCACCTGCGCCTGTGGCAGGCCAACGTCGAGGTGCACGAAGCGGGCCTCAAGCTGGTGCGCCCAGGCATGCGCTGCTGCGACATCGCCCGTGAACTGAACGAGATCTTCCTGAGTCATGACCTGCTGCAGTACCGCACGTTCGGCTATGGCCACTCGTTCGGCACCCTGAGCCACTACTACGGCCGGGAAGCCGGGCTGGAACTGCGCGAAGACATCGACACGGTACTGGAGCCGGGCATGGTGGTGTCGATCGAGCCGATGATCATGCTGCCTGAAGGGCGGCCAGGGGCGGGCGGTTACCGCGAGCATGACATCCTGATCGTCAATGAACACGGGGCTGAGAACATCACCAAGTTCCCGTATGGGCCGGAGCACAACATCATTCGCAAATAAGCACCGGCGTCGCCTGCTTCGCGGCTGAAGCCGCTCCCACAGAGTTACCACCACCCTGAAGGCCGGTGAAATACCTGTGGGAGCGGCTTCAGCCGCGAAGAGGCCGGCCCGGACAACAAAAAAAACTGTATGACCACCAGACCCTGCCGCCAATTAGAAGAATCAGAGGGTACCCGTCATGTCCAGCACCACCTTCAACGCTCCCTCCCTCGACGGCGCCGCACCCGACGCCGAACGCCAGGCCCTGCGCAAGGCCGCGCGCGCCAGTTTCATGGGCAATTTCGTCGAATGGTTCGACTACGCCGCCTACGGCTACCTCGCCACCATCATCGCCGCCACCTTCTTCCCACAGGCCGACAAGACCAGCGGCCTGCTGGCGACCTTCGCCGTCTTTGCCTTGTCATTTCTGGTCCGCCCGCTGGGCGGCGTGGTCTGGGGGCATGTTGGTGATCGCCATGGCCGGCGCAACGCCCTGTCCTTGTCGATCCTGATCATGTCGATTTCAACGTTTTGCATCGGCCTGCTGCCAGGTTATGCGCAGATCGGCCTTTGGGCGCCCGGCCTGCTGTTGCTGATCCGCCTGGTCCAGGGGTTTTCCGCCTCGGGCGAATACGCCGGTGCCGCGGCGTTTCTTGCCGAGTATGCACCGCCCGGCCGGCGTGGCCTGTACACCAGCATCGTCCCGGCCAGCACGGCGGCCGGGCTGCTGTTTGGTGCGGCATTCGTCGCGGTGCTGCATGAGCTGCTGAGCAGCGAGGACCTGCACAGCTGGGGCTGGCGCCTGCCTTTCCTGCTGGCCGCACCGTTCGGCCTGGTCGGCCGTTACATCCGCATGAGCCTGCAGGACACACCGAAATTCCTGGAGATGGAGCAGCGCCTGGAGCACAAGGCCTGCATGACCCCGGCGCCGATCCGCGAGCTGTTGGCGCGCCATCGTCGCAGCCTGGCCATCGGCCTCGGTGTCACCTGCCTCAACGCTGTGGCCTTCTACCTGCTGCTCAGCTACATGCCGACCTACCTGTCCAACGAAATGGGCATGAGCGAGCGCGATTCGTTCATTGCCTCCACGGTATCGTTGGCAACCTACATCGGCCTGATCTTCCTGATGGGACGGCTGTCCGACCAGTTTGGCCGCAAGACCATGCTGGTGGTGGCTTCGTTGCTGTTTCTCGGCCTGACCGTACCCTTGTTCAAACTGCTCGACGGGCAGCCGTTGCTGGTGATCCTGGCCATCCAGATTCTCTTCGGTGCAATGCTGGCGATGAACGACGGTACCTTGCCGTGCCTGCTGGCGGAGATATTCCCGACCCAGGTGCGTTTCAGTGGCTTCGCCCTGAGCTTCAACCTGGCCAACGCGCTGTTTGGCGGGACCGCGCCGTTCATCGCCACCTGGTTGATCCAGGCCACCGGTAGCAAGCTGGCCCCGGCAGGCTACCTGCTGGCAGCCGCACTGGTAGCCTTGCTGGCCATGTTGATGTGCCGGGAAACGGCGCACTCGGCCCTGCAGGACTGAGCCGCTGCCCTCAGTGCAACGAGGCCTGGCGCCGTTCGCCCAACGGTGACAGGCCGAAGAAGCGGCTGTAACTCTTGGAAAAGTGCGCCGGTGAGCTGAACCCGCAGGCCAGCGCCACTTCGCGCACCTGCACATCGCTGCGCAGCAGCAGTTCCCGCGCCCGTGACAGGCGCAACTCCAGGTAATACTGGCTGGGGGTGCGCTGCAGGTATTTATGGAACAACCGCTCCAATTGGCGCACGGTCACTTCGTTGAGGCTGGCCAGCTCCTCCAGCCCCAGCGGCTCCTCCAGGTTCGCCTCCATGATCGCCACCACCTGGCTCAGCTTGGGCTGGGCACTGCCGAGCAAGGTGCGCAACGGCACACGCTGGCGCTCGCGCTCACCCCGTACCCGGTCACACAGCAACAGCTCGGCGGCCTTGGCGGCGATGGCCTGGCCGCCGGCCTGGCGGGCGACCAGTTGCAGCATCATGTCCATGGCCGCCACGCCACCGGAACAGGTGAAACGGTCGCGATCCAGCTCGAACAACTGGCTGGAGATGACAATGTCGGGGAAGTGTTCCTGCAGGGTCTGCAGGTCTTCCCAGTGGATGGTGCAGCGGTAGCCGTTGAGCAGCTCGGCCTTGGCTAGCAGGTAGCTGCCGGTGCAGATCCCGCCCAAAGGCAGGCGCTGGCGGGCCAGTTGGCGCAGCCAGTCGATCAGTGCCCGGTTGTTGCCACGGCTGCGGTCGATCGGGTTGGCGCCGACCACGAACAGGGCGTCCAGTGCCGGGGCGTCGGCGATACTGTGGTCGGGCAGCACACGCATGCCATTGCTGGCTACCACTGGCTCCGGGCTGGCGGCAATCAGCACGGTACGGTACAAGGGGTGGCGCGCTGCCAGGTTGGCCATGCGCAGCGTTTCCACCGCCGATGCCAGGCCGATGGTCGTGAAATTGGGCAACACCAGAAAACCGAAGGTTCTGGTTGGGCAAGGCGTTACGCTGATGGAAGCGGGGTGGACCATTGCGATCTTCCTGTGCAAGCTGAGGCGACGTTCGTCAGGGGCAGTGGCTAAACAGGCCTCGCGTGTTTCTTGTTGTTATGGGTCGTTGCCGGGCTGATCTTACACCCCGGGCACAACGGCCAGGAATGGACCTGATTGCAGAATAAGAAGGTGATCTACGTGAACCCCGAATCCATGCTGGCGGCGCTGCCAGGTTTCGCCATCGCCCCTGAGGCGATCCAGGTATTGCCCGATGCCGCGGCCTACCGTACCTGCCTGCTCGAACGCATCGCCAGCGCGACCCGGCGTATCGTCATCGTCGCCTTGTACCTGCAGGAGGACGAGGCTGGCCAGGAGGTGCTCGATGCCCTGTACCAGGCCAAGGCCGAGCGGCCGGGCCTGGAAATCGTCATCGTGGTCGACTGGTTCCGTGCCCGTCGTGGCCTGCTGGGGGCCGGGCGCCAGCCGGGCAACGCGGCCTGGTACCAGGCCCAGCGCCAGTTGCGTGGGCTCGACGTAGTCATCCATGGCGTGCCGGTGCAGACCCGCGAGCTGTTCGGCGTGCTGCATCTGAAGGGCAGCGTGATCGACGATTGCGTGATCTATACCGGCGCCAGCCTGAACAACGTCTATCTGCACCGCTTCGACCGTTACCGGCTGGACCGTTACCACCTGTTCCAGTCGCCGGACCTGGCCGACGCCATGGTCGACCTGGTCCGGCGCCTGTTGCACCACACCGCCACGCCGCGCCTGGACCTGCCCGCGCCACCGGCTACCCGCAGCCTGCGCGGCGATATCCGGCGCCTGCGCGCCCGCCTGCGGCGCATGGCCTATGAAGCACCCGTCGCCATGGCAGGGCAGGGGCTGCGGGTGATCCCGCTGCTCGGCGTCGGCCGTGGCAACCCGCTCAACCGCACGTTGTGCGCGCTGCTGGCGGCGGCGCGCGCGCAGATCATCATCAGCACGCCGTATTTCAACCCGCCCCGGGTGGTGATGCGCGAGATCGACCATGCCCTGGACCGTGGCGTGCGTATCGAGCTGATTGTCGGCCACCGTACCGCCAATGACTTCTACATCGCGCCGGGCGAGCCGTTCAGCGCAAGCGGCGCATTGCCGTACCTGTACGAAGACAACCTGCGCGCCTTCGCCCGGCGTCGCCACGCGGCGATTGCCAGTGGCCAGTTGCAGATACGTATCTGGAACGACCCAGGGCATACCTTTCACGCCAAGGGGGTGTGGGTGGACCAGCGCTATTCGCTGCTGACCGGCAACAACCTCAACCCGCGCGGCTTCAACCTGGACCTGGAGAACGGGCTGCTGATCGATGACCCGCACGGGCAGTGGCTGGTGCCGCGGGCGGTGGAACTGGAGGGCATTCGCCGGCATGCGCCGCAGATCGGCACGGCGGATGAACTGGGCGAGAAGGCCGAGCATCCCAAGGAAGTGCGCAAGTTTTTGCGGCGCCTGCGCTACAGCCGGCTGGAGCCCCTGATCAAACGGGTGCTGTGAAACCGACACCCGCAGTGCACCAGTCGTCAGTTGTTGCGATCATCGCCAGCCTTTGCCAGTCAACTTCGATGAACCCCTGGCAAAAGGCTCGCCCTGAATGGATGCAACCCTTGGCAATGGCTCGCCGCGCAGCCATGTAGTGCGCCAGCTGATCCTGGCATTCTCTGGTTTGCTGATCCTGACCCTGGTTCTCGGCCTGGTCTCGTTGTATCGCATCGCCCAAACCCTGGATGACCGGGAGCAGGCGCAAAGCCGCTTCCTCGCCGAGTCGGCGCTGGGCCAGCTGCAGAAGAGCGAGCGCAGCTATTTGCTGACCCATGCTTTCTGGCAGGCAGCCTACGACCACCTGGCCGGCCCGGTGAACAGCCACTGGGCCTACGATGAAGACAACGTCGGCCAGACGCTCTACAGCGAAGATGGCTACGAAGGCGTGTTCGTGCTGGATGACAACGGCACCCATTACGCCGTGCTCGACGGGCAACTGAGCGCGCAGGGTTTCGAGCGCCACAGCGCCAGCAGCGGCAGGGTGTTGCAGCAGGCGCGCAAGGCGGGTGAGCAGGAGCAGGCCGCATCCGGCTACTTGCTGTTCCGTGGTCAGCCGGCATTGTTCACGGCGGCGGTGATTCGCCCACCGTCCATGCCACATCATCTGCCTGCGCCCACTGCGGTGCTGCTGTTCGTGCGCGAACTCGACCCGACCATGCTCGACGCCCTGGGCAAGACGGTGGGCCTGTCGGACTTTGCCGTTTCCATCGCAGCGAGCTTCGCGGCCGACCGCGGTTATCTGCCGCTCGAAGGCAGTGGCTACACCTTGACGTGGCACATCGAACAGCCCGGCACTGAACTGATCCGCCAAGTGGTGCTGCCGCTGGCCTTGGCCTTGCTGGTCATCGCCCTGTTCATGGCGGTGTTCGCCCGCCACGCGATGCGCAGCAGTGCCGGTATCGACCGCAGCCACCGCCAGCTGGCGGCCTCCAGGAACGCGCTGGAAACCAGCGAGGCACGGTTCAAGGCGGTGGCCGAGGCGGCGTCGGACTGGATCTGGGAAACCGATGCCCAACAGCACCTGACCTACCTGTCGGCGCGCTTCGCCGAGCTGACCGGGCACCCTGTGGAACACTGGTTGCAGCGTTCCCTCAAGCAATTGCTCGAATGCGATACCGGTCACATCGAAACCTGGCTGCATGGCCTGGCCGCCACTGAATCAACCGGGAGCCTGCGCTGCCAGTACCGTGACCGCCTGGGCCAGCTGCGTGAATGTCGCATCGCGGCGCGGGCGATCATCGAGCAGGGCATCTGCAAAGGCTTTCGCGGCACCTGCAGCGATATCACTGACGAAGTGGCCGCCCACGCGCAGATCCAGCATCTGTCGCAGCACGATGCGCTGACCGGGCTGCCCAATCGCAACAAGCTGTTCCGTTTTCTTGAACAGGGCGAGGCCGCGCCCTTGGCGTTGCTGATGCTCGACCTGGACAACTTCAAACCGATCAACGACAGCCTTGGTCACCCGGCCGGCGACACGGTGCTGATCGAGGTGGCCCGGCGCCTCGGCGAGGTGACCCGTGACAGTGACCTGGTGGCGCGCCTGGGTGGGGACGAATTCATCGTGGTGCTGGCCCGGCCAGGCCAGCGCGAGGAAATGGACCGTTTCTGTGTACGGCTGATCGAAACCTTGCGCCAGCCGATCAAACTCGATGGCCATAGCGTGCAGGTCGGCGCCAGCCTGGGTGTGGTGCTCTCGGCCGAGTATCCAGGTATGGCGGGCGACCTGATTCGCTATGCCGACGTCGCCCTTTACAGTGCCAAACACGCTGGCAAGAACACCTGGCGCTACTTCTCGCCGCAAATGAACGCGGCGCTGCTGGAGAAACGCACCCTTGAAGGTGAACTGCGCGAGGGGATTGCGCGTGGCGAACTGGTATTGCATTTCCAGCCACGTTTCAAGGTCGATGGCACCACGGTGCAGTCTGTCGAGGCGCTGGTGCGCTGGCGTCACCCCCGCCTCGGTTTGCTGCGCCCGGATCGGTTCATCCCGCTGGCGGAAGAGTCGGACCTGATCGTGCAGCTCGGCAACTGGGTGTTGCACGAAGCCTGTAGCCGCGCCTGCAGTTGGCCGCTGGCGGTGATGGTTTCGGTGAACATGTCGCCGGCGCAGTTCCGCCGCAGCGATGTGGTGCGCGACGTCGCCGAGGCGCTAAAGTTTACCGGCCTGCCAGCCCACCGCCTGGAGCTGGAAATCACCGAAAATGTGATGCTCAACGATGTCGAGGGCGCGCTGCACACCATGAATGCGCTCAAGGAGCTGGGGGTACGCCTGAACATGGACGACTTCGGCACCGGTTATTCGTCGCTCGGCTACCTGCGCACCTACCCGTTCGACAGCATCAAGATCGACAAACGCTTCGTGCAGTCGCTGGGCAAGAGCGACAGTGACCGCAGCGTGGTTCAGGCTATCATCAACCTGGGTAACGCCATGGGCATGACGGTCACTGCCGAGGGCGTCGAGACCGAAGAACAGCTGGCGCTGCTCAGCGATGACCAGTGCCACGAGGTACAAGGCTTCCTGCTCAGCAAACCGGTGGAAAACCAGGCGTTGGTGCGTTTGATGGAGGCGGTGAAGACCACGGATCGTGTCGTGCCTTGAACGGTGACATTCATTTGCATGCAACGCGACGCTTCGCCCCTCTGAAAAGTCATCTCAAGCGCATACAATCACGCCTTTTCCACGTTAACCAGACAGGCCAATCCGTATATGGCGCTTGATCCACCCACGATGCTGACGATCACCATCGCCCTGGCCGCTGCGGCGGCATTGTACCTGGCGATCGAGTGGCGCAGTGTCCGCGAACCGTCGCTGCTGTTCTGGAGCGCCGGTTTCGCCACCATCACGGTCGGTTCGACCCTGGCTTTGCTGCGCGGGATTGGCCTGCTGCTGATCGGCATCTGGTTCGCCAACGGCTTGCTGGTGGTCGCCCATGCGTTCTTTCTGCTGGGCGTGGTGCGTTTCACCCAGGTCCGGCTGTCGCGGGCGTGGCTGCTGATCGTGCTGGTATGGTTCGGCTTGTTGTTGCTGCCCGTGGGGCCGCAGTGGTCGAAAGTGATGCTGATGGTCAACTCGCTGCTGGTGGCGTTGCTCACGCTCAAGGCCAGTTACCTGCTGCGCCCCCATGGCAAGTCGCTGAGCGTTGGGGCGGTGCAGTTGCGTTACGTGCTGCTGGTCCATGGGCTGTTCTATGTGGCCAAGGCGATCGTGGCGGTGACGCCGGGCTCGCTGATCGACCTGGCGACCTTTGGCGGCCTGATCATCCAGGTTTCCCTGGTCGAAGGGGCAATGGCGATCATGCTGATCGCACTGTCGATGACCGGCACCGTGCGCTATCGCCGTGAAGAACGGATTGCCCGGCTGGCCGCCCGCGACCCGCTGACTGCGCTGTACAACCGCCGTGCCCTGGAAGTTCGCGCCACGCACCTGTTCAAGGCGGTCACCCCGGCCCAGCCTGGGGCGCTGTTGTTGATCGATATCGACAACTTCAAGCTGGTCAACGACCTGCATGGCCATGCGGCGGGTGACCGCCTGTTGATTGCCTTGAGCGAGATGATCCGCGCCGTGCTGCCGGAACGGTCGTTGGCTGCGCGGCTGGGCGGCGATGAGTTCGTGATCCTGCTCAGCGATGCCAGCAGCGAGAAGGTGGTGGCGCTGGGTAGCCAGCTGCGCGACCAGTTCCAGCAGTTTGCCCGGGAGGCGATGCCTACCCCGCAGGCGGTGACCTTGAGTATCGGTGCCAACTTGTTCGACCAGCCACCGGCCAGCCTGGCGGCGTTGATCGAGCAGGGGGATGTGGCGTTGTATCAGTCCAAGCGTGGCGGGCGTGACAGCATTCGCCTGGTGGGCCGGACCCTGGTCAATTCTGTGAAATAGCAGGGGCCGCAAAGCGGCCCCGTCGATCTCAGGTCACTACCTGATAACAAGGCACATACGCCGCCCCACCCGGCAATTTCATCCGGTGCTGGTCGACAAACGCTTGCAACAGGCGTCCCAGCGGCTCCAGTACCGCCGCATCACCGCGGATCTGATACGGCCCGTGTTCCTCGATCAGCCGGATCCCCTTGTCCTTCACGTTGCCAGCGACGATCCCGGAAAACGCCCGGCGCAGGTTGGCCGCCAGTTCATGGGGCGGTAAATCACGGCGCAGGGCCAGTTCGGCCATGTTGGCGTGGGTCGGATCGAACGGGTGCTGGAAGCCGCCGTCGATCTTCAGCAGCCAGTTGAAGTGGAAGGCGTCGTTGCGCTCGCGGCGGAACTGCTTGACCTCCTTGAGCCCCTCGACCATGTGCCGGGCCACTTCGGCCGGGTCATCGATGATGATCTGGTAGTGACGCTGCGCTGCCTCGCCGAGGGTGGCGCCGACGAACGCATGCAGCTGCAGCAGGAACGGTTCGGCGCTGCGCGGCCCGGTGAGCACCACCGGGAAAGGCAGGGCCTGGTTGTCCGGGTGCATGAGGATGCCGAGCAGGTAGAGGAATTCCTCGGCAGTACCGGCGCCGCCGGGGAAGATGATGATGCCATGGCCGACACGGACGAAGGCTTCCAGGCGCTTCTCGATGTCCGGCAGGATCACCAACTCGTTGACGATCGGGTTCGGCGCCTCGGCGGCGATGATGCCCGGTTCGGTCAGGCCCAGGTAGCGGCTGCCGTGCATGCGCTGCTTGGCATGGGCGATGGTCGCGCCCTTCATCGGGCCCTTCATCACGCCCGGGCCGCAGCCGGTGCAGACGTCCAGCTTGCGCAGGCCCAGTTCGTGGCCGACCTTCTTGGTGTACTGGTACTCCTCGCTGCTGATCGAGTGGCCGCCCCAGCACACCACCATCTTCGGTTCCACCCCAGGGCGCAGGGTGCGGGCGTTGCGCAGCAGGTGGAAGACGTAGTCGGTGATGCCCTGGGAGCTTTCCAGGTCGATGCGCTGGCTGGCCAGCTCGCTTTCGGTGTAGACGATGTCGCGCAGGGCGCTAAACAGCATCTCGCGGGTGCTGGCGATCATTTCGCCATCGACGAAGGCGTCGGCTGGAGCGTTCAGCAGCTCCAGGCGCACGCCGCGGTCTTGCTGGTGAATGCGGACTTCGAAGTCCTTGTACGCCTCGAGAATGGTCTTGGCGTTGTCGACATGGGCGCCGGTATTGAGAATGGCCAGGGCGCACTGGCGGAACAAGGTGTAGAGGCTACCGGTACCGACTTCACTCAGTTGCTGGACTTCACGTTGCGACAGCGTCTCCAGGCTGCCTTTGGGGCTGACGGATGCATTGATGACATGGCGTTGAGGCATCTAAGTCGTTCCTGTGCAGGTAAAAACATCCTTGCAAGACAACACCATACCGATCCCTGCACGTCAACCTAAAAGGCGTTGCACACCCAGGGTGATCGCCATGCCGCCACCCACCAGCCACAGGTTGAGCAGCGCACCGGTGATCAGCGCCTTGGGCCCGGCCTGGCGGATCTGGCTCCAGCGAGTTTCCATGCCCAGCGCGGTCATGGCCATGGTCAGGGCGAAGGTGTCCAGGCTGTTGATCGTCTGGGTCACGCTGCCCGGCAGCACCTGCAGCGAGTTCACCAGCACCAGGGCGAGGAAGCCGAAGGCGAACCAGGGCATGGCGATGCGGCCATTGCCTTGTGCCTGGCCGGGTTGGCGCGACCGGCTGATCCACAGGCCGACCACCAGCAGTACCGGCACCAGCAGCATCACCCGGGTCATCTTGACGATGGTGGCGATGTGCGTGGCTTCGGGGCTGACGTTGCTGGCCGCGCCCACCACCTGCGCCACTTCATGAATGGTACCGCCGAGGAACAGGCCGGTGCCCATCGTGTCCAGGGGCAGCCAGCCGGCATTGATCGCCAGTGGGTAGAGGAACATCGACAAGGTACCGAACAGCACCACGCTGCCCACCGCCATGGCGCTCTTGTGCGGGGCGCTGCGCAGCGCCGATTCGAAGGCCAGCACAGCGGCGGCGCCACAGATCGCGCTGCCCGCTGCGGTGAGCAGGGCGGTGTCGCGGTCGAGTTTGAACAGCTTGGTGCCGCACCACAGGCCGATCAGCAGGGTGCTGGTCACCACCAGCAACGATACGGTCAAGCCGGACCAGCCGACTTCGGCGATCTCCTGCAGGCTCACGCGCAGGCCGAAGAAGGCCACGGCAATGCGCAGCAGCCCGCGGGCCGAGAAGTTGATACCGGCCGCCCAGCTGGCCGGCACGCCATCGCGCAGGGCGTTGCCGTACAGGGCGCCGGCGACGATGCCGACGATCAGCGGGCTGATGCCCAGGCTGGCAATGGCGGGCAGGGCCGCCAGCTGGGTGACGGCAAGCGCGAACAGGGCGACGAACAGGATGCCGTTGAGCCGCCCACGGGTAGAGAGGGTGGGCGCCAACGCAGGGTTGGAAGTTGCCGTGGCCATGTGAGTCCTCCGGGAAAGTGTTTCGACATGGACTACGTTAATCTGGTTATAAGCTTATAAAAAATCGTAATTTAGGATGGCAAATATCCGTCTAGCTGATACTTTGAAGATATGACCCCAGAACAGCTGATAACTTTCGCCACCGTAGCCGAGCACGGCAACATCAGCCATGCGGCCCTGGCCCTGCATCTGTCGCAACCGGCGGTGTCCGGCCAGCTCAAGTTGCTGCAGGAGGACTTTGGCGAGCCCCTGTACCAGCGAGCCGGCCGTGGCGTGCGCCTGACCGCTGCTGGCGAGCAACTGCTGGCCCACGCCCAGCGCCTGCGGGACACCTTTCGCCAGGCCCAAGCCTTGTGCGAGGCAATGCGCGGTCTGGAACGCGGCACCTTGCGCATTGGCGCCAGCACCACGCCGGCCAGCTACCTGCTGCCGTACCTGATTGCCGACTTCCATGGGCGTTATCCAGAGGTGCTGGTGACCACGTCCCACGGCAACACGGCGGAAATCGTCGCAGCGCTGGACAGCGTCGATATCGCCCTCATCGAAGGCCCGCCAGGGCAGGAGCTGCCGCTGGGCACCGAAGTGACGGCGTGGCGCGAGGACGAGATCGTGGCCATCGTGCCGCGCGACCACCCCTTGGCTGGTGCCGAGCAGCAAGGCTTGCAGGCGTTGGGGGCGTACCCGCTGGTGCTGCGAGAGAGTGGTTCGGGGGTGCGCCAGATCGTCGAGCGGGCATTTGCCCGGCACGGTGTGGCCATGCGCGTGGCGCTGGAGATCGCTGGGGTAGAAGGCGTGAAAGAGGCGGTACGGGCCGGGATGGGGATTGGCTTTGTCTCGGCCATGTCGATCCGTCATGAGGATGGCGTATTGCGGCAACTGAGAATCGCGCCTGAACCGCTGGTGCGGCGCTTTTCCATCCTCTTGCCCCATGCCGCCACACCGTCGCGGGCGGCAGCGCGGTTCATGGAGCTGTGCGTGGGCCAGATCACCGAGGCCCCGTAACCCGCCCCTGCTGCCGGGAGCTGCGGCAGCAGAGGCGGGCAAGGCGGCTACTGGATATTGGCCTTGGCCGGCGTGGCCTGGTTGTACTTGATCGACGCTACGCTGTTGCACAGCCCGACCAGTGTCTGCCAGTCCTGATTGGCCAGGTTAAGGTTGCGTTGCAGCTCAGGCAGGTTGAGGTTGTTGACATTGCCCTTGCAGTTGCCGAGGTCGGTCAGAACGGTATTCAGTTCACCCTCGAGTTCCTCCCACACGTTCAACAGCAGGCCGATCAGCGAACCCGCAGACTGGGACAGTTGGATCAGCTTGTTCAGTTGATCATTCAATGCCGCGAGGCTGGCAGATTGCTGGGTCACGGCGTTCATGCGCGTGGTATCGGCTTCGATCTCGCTGCGCAGCTGCTTGATCTTGACCTCGGCGGCGACCATGGTCGCAATCCCCGCCGCTGCGCCGACGATGCCGAAGGCCAGGCCGAATCCGAGGCTGAAGATCGCAATCACGGCCCCGGCGAAGAATGCTACGCCAGCACCGATTGCCGAGGCGGTTTCCACCACCTGCCAGGTCTTGATCTGTTTGCGCATCTCTTCGATCTTGGCCTGATACTGGCGGACCTGGTCGCGATTGACATCCTGCTGTTGGGTGGAGTCAGTGACGGCCTTGGCGAGTATCTGGCTGTCCTGGATCAGGTTGTTGGAATAGTCGTTGATCGACTGGTGCACCGACACGGCGCTTTGGCTGAACGCGCGAAGCTGCGAAATCAGCCCGGTGAACTGCTGCTTGAGCGAACTGATGGCCTGGGTATTGCCTGGGTCGACTTGAAGCACCGCGATCAGCGAGTTGATCGTCGACATGCTGACGTTGAAGGCAATGCCATAGCCGGCAATGGCGTTGGGGATGCTCACCAGGTTTGCGGATATCCCGTACCAGGCGTTGGCGTGGATCTGGGCGTTGCTGAAGGCAGTCTGGAACGTGCTGTACCAGGAAGGGGCAGGGGTGATGGTCGGCAGTTGGGTGTTGGTGATGCCGAGCACGTAGGCCATCACATCGTTGTTGGCATTGAAGGCATCTGCCAGTTGCTGATCGATGGGCAGGTCGTTGGACGCCCTCAGTGCGGCGGGGACGCTGCCGAGCGCGGCGATGCTGACGACGTTTGACAGGGGGTTGAGGGTGAACGGGAAAAACTGTTTCTTCAGTGCATCCATGACACTTCTCCTTGAACAGTGACCGATCGACCGGTGCTGATTGTCGGGGCGTTGTGTGTGAGGCAGATTCCTTGCGCAGGCGCGGGGCGTGCCTGCAATCCACTATGCAGAGGCCCGAAGAGGCTTGGATAGCGAACTCATTTAAGCAGCGCCCAGGGGCAGGGCAAGGTGCTATCAGGTGTGTTTTTCGCTCTCGAACGGTGAGCGAAAAAGCACAAGCAGACAGAACAAGGCCTTAGGCCCGGTGCTGGCAATCGGCACGCAGAGCGGTGCTTTTTCGACGCAGCCCCGGTGCCTGCCCAGGCGGGGTCAATTCACCTTGAACACATGCTTCATGTAGGCCACGAAGTTCTCGTCCCGGCACTGGGTCTTGCCCGGGCTGTCGGAAATCTTCGCCACCGGCGCGCCATTGCAGTCGGTCATCTTGATCACGATGTTCATCGGCTCCACCCCCGGGATATCGCAGGTCAGCCGGGTACCGATGCCGAAGCTCACGTTGATCCGCGAGTGCAATGCCCGATACAGGCCCAGTGCCTTGGCGAAATCCAGCCCGTCGGAGAAGATCAGCGTCTTGCCCTTCGGGTCGATCCCCAGCCGTTCATAGTGGGCGATGGCTTTTTCCGCCCACACCAGCGGGTCTCCGGAGTCGTGGCGCAGGCCATCGAACAGCTTGGCGAAGTACAGGTCGAAATCACCCAGGAAGGCGTCCATGGTGATGCAGTCGGTCAAGGCGATGCCCAGCAGGCCACGGTACTCGCGCACCCAGCCTTCCAGCGCGGCGGCCTGGCTGTCGACCAGCCGTGGGCCGAGTTGCTGGTGCGCCATGAACCATTCGTGGGCCATGGTGCCGAGCGGCTTGAGTTCGAGCTCGCGTGCCAGGTGTACGTTGCTGGTGCCGACGAAGCGGCCGGGGAAGTCGTGCTTGAGCAGGTACACCACTTCTTCCTGCACCCGGTAGGAAAATCGCCGCCGGGTACCGAAGTCGGCCAGCTGGAAACCGGCCAGCTCGTCGGCACTGGCTTCGGCCTTGAGCCAGTCCATCTTCTGGTACAGGCGCTCGCCCACCTGTTCGATCACCACGTCGCGATAGCGGTAGCGGTTGCGCACCTCGCTGATGATCGCCAGCAACGGGATCTCGTAGAGAATCACGTGCAGCCACGGCCCGCGCACGCGAATCGCCAACTGCCCGGCGGCGTCCAGGCCGACCTGCACGTAGCGCAGGTTGAAGCGGAACAGGCTGAGGAAGCGGATGAAGTCCGGCTTGAGGAACGGGATCTTTTCCAGGTAGGCCAGCTGGTCGTGGGTGACGGTGACCTCGCTCAGTTGCTCGATCTGGTAGCGGATTTCTGCCAGGTAAGGGGAGAGGTCTTCATTGTTGCGGCAGCGGAATTCCCACTCCACCTCGGCGTTGGGGTAGTTGTGCAGCACCGCCTGCATCATGGTGATCTTGTAGAAGTCGGTGTCCAGCAGGTTCTGGATGATCCGTGGGCCGAAAACGCTTTCGCTCATGGGCGGCTTTCCTTGATCAGAGAGAGCTGGTAGTCGAGCGCGGCTTCATCTCCGCACAGGATCACGCCCTCGGCGGCCAGCGCACCGCAGGCAGTGATGGCGCCTTCCTGGGTCAGGGCGCGGCAGGCCGGCAGGTAAAGCAGCACCTGGAAGCCGGCCTGGCGCAACTGCCGGGCGGTGGTCTTGACGCAGTAGTCCAGGGCCAGGCCGCCGACGATCACAGCGCCGACCTGGTGCACCTTGAGAAATTCGATGACCCCGGTGGAGCGGCGCTCGGCGAGGTCGTGGAAGCAGGCGCCGTAGGGGTGCAGGTCGGGCTCGACGCCTTTCCAGACAAAGTAGTCGTAGTCGATCGGGGCGGGCAGGCCGGGCAGCAGTTCGAAGCCGGGGGTACCGGGGACGCAGTGGCTGACCCAGGTCAGGTCGGCGTTGGCCAGGGTCAGCGGCTGCAGCATCTGGCCGGGCTCGGCCACCACCCAGGCCGCGTTGGCCGGGTGGGCGTCTTTGCTGCCCAGGCGCAGGTCGGCGCGCAAGGCCATGGCGTTGAGGTCCGGGGCAATCTCGTTGCCTTCCGGCACCGGCAGCTCCTGTGGGGCGTTGGCAGTGAAGCCGTTCTGCGCGTCGACATCGAAACTGGCGATCTTCATGGCGGGTCTCCTCGCTGGAATGACCATATAATTCACCTGGTGCATTAAGTGTGTCAAGTGACACTTGCTACGCGATTGCGGGTTGCCATACTTAGAAGCTCTGGTGGATTATTGCGCTGATGAACAAGGAGTCCCCGGTGAGTACAGTCGAAGTTCTGGCCAGTGTCGATATCGTCGCCCTGCGCCTGGCCCCTGATGCCCAGCATCTGCAAGTGTTGTTGCACCGTCGTGAGCGCGAGCCCCATGTCGGCCAGTGGGCCTTGCCTGGCGTGATCGTCAATGGCCGTACCCCGGACACCAGCCTCGAGGGCGCTGCCGAACGCGCCCTGCGCGAGAAAGCCCTGGTACTGCCGCGCTACCTCGAACAGGTGGGTACCGAAGGCAATGCCTTCCGTGACCCGCGTGGGTGGTCGTTGAGTACCTTCTACCTGGCATTGCTCGATCCGCAGCAGCAGGTCGAGGGTGAGCAGCTGGCGTTTTTCGACCTGGACAGCGTGATTGACCGCAAGGTGCTGCTGCCGTTCGACCATAACCTGCTGGCCGAGCGTGCCCGCGAGCGGTTGGCTTCGAAGACGGTGTACAGCAGCTTGCCGTTGTACCTGCTGGCGCAGAAGTTCACCGTGCTCGATGCGCTGGGGGCGGTGCAGGCGTGCCTGGGGCAGGCGGTGAACAACACCTCGCTGCGCAAGCGCCTGGAGCGTTTGCGCGAGCTGGGGTGGGTGCGGGATACCGGGGAGAAGAACCAGCCCAGGCTGGGGCGGCCGCAGCAGTTGTATCAGTACACGCCGCAGGGGGAGCGGGTGTTCATGTTCGACCGGAGCCTTCTACCCGAAGGCGCCTGAGCGACGCCTTACTTGTGGGAGCGGCCTTGTGTCGCGAAAGGGCCGCGTAGCGGCCCCGGGATTTCAGCGCAAACGCACAAATTGCGGGGGCCGCTTTGCGGCCCTTTCGCGACACAAGGCCGCTCCCACACAGGTCAATGCGCGCAGCGGCTGGTATCGCCTTGTTCAGCCGGGGCCTTGCGTGCCGCTGCCAGAATGGTCGCCAGTACGATCAGCGCAGCACCGGCGGCCATGCGCAGCGTCGGCTGGTCACCGAACAGCCACCAGGCGCCGAGAATCGCATAGACCGGCTCCAGCGCGATGATCATGCCGGCGGTGCGCGCCTCCAGCCCTTCCAGACTCTTGACGAACAGGAACTGCGACAGCCCGGTGCAGAACACCCCCAGCAGCGCCAGGTTGACCCAGTCATTGCTGCCCAGGCTGGTGTTGCCCAGGTGGCTGAAGGCGAACGGCGCGACCAGCGCAGCTACCACCACGTTCTGCCAGAACGCCACCTGCATGGCATTCATGCTCGAGCCGTTACGGCGGTTGGCCACGGTCAGCAGTGCGAACGCCAGGCCCGAGCCCAGGCCCCAGAGCAGGCCGACGGTGCCTTTGTCGAGCAGGTCGAAGGTCGGCACCACCAGCACCAGGCCCGCCGTTACCATCAACAGCAGCAAACCTTGCACGGCGCCGATGCGCTGGCCGAACACGCCGCGTTCGATCATGGCGATGAAGGCCGGGAAGCTGGCAAAACCGAGGGTGGCCACGGCCACGCCGCCCACTTTGACAGCGATGAAGAAGGTCACCCAGTGGGTCGCCAGCAGGGCGCCGGTCAGGCCCAGCACCGGCAGGTTGCGCAGGGTCAGCGCGTCGAGCAGGCGGGTGCCCTTGAGCCCGGCGACGAAGCCCAGGGCGATGAAGGCGAAGGTGGCGCGGCCGAAGGTGATGATGCTGGCGTCGGCGTCAATCAGGTGACCGAGGATACCGGTCAAGCCGAACAGCACAGCGGCGATGTGGGCAACGCACAGGGCGTTACGGTGGCCGGTGGCAGCACCGGCTACGGGGATTGAAGTCGCGATCATGGCAGTCAAGTCTTCACAATGTGGCGCGCGCAAACACTCCCGATTGGCGCGGCGCGGGTCTCTAATACTGGGAGTTTTATCGTTATGAGCCCGGACGAACTGCCCGGTGCAAAAAGGCGCCACAGCGTTGGAATTGTGAAGCGAGGCTGTTTTACTCGCGAATACCACATCGATCAGCCCACGGCGCGGGGCTGGTCGATGTGTGTATTATTTTTGTAGACACGGTTTGCAAGCCGATTGCGGGCGACGTGTGCTTGTCTGATCGCGACATTGGCTGTTGCCTTGCAGCGCCTTGTTATTCCTCACCGTAGTTCATGATCGACAGCAGGCGGATCGGCACCTGTACCAGCTGCTCAGGGCCGTGCGGGGTTTCGCCATCGAAGGTCAGGCTGTCGCCGGCCTGCATGTGGTAGAGCTGGTTGCCGTGGCGGTAGACCAGCTCGCCCTCCAGCAGGTGCAGGAACTCGGTACCGGGGTGGGCGAAGGTCGGGAACTCTTCGCTGGCGTCATCCATGGTCACCATGTACGCCTCGAAGTTTTTCTTCGGGCCCCTGGCGTGATTGAGCAAATGGTAAGTATGGCCCTTCTCGGTGCCGCGGCGCACCACCTCAAGCCCTTCACCGGCCTTGACCAGCAAGGCATTGCCATCGGGCTGGTCATATTGGCTGAACAGCTTGGCCATCGGCATCCCCAACACATCGCACAGTCGGCTCAGGGTATCGAGGCTGGTGGATACCTGGGCGTTCTCGATCTTGCTCAGCATGCCCTGGCTGATGCCGGCGATGCGCGCCACATCGGCGAGCTTGAGCGACTGGGCCTGGCGCTGGCGCTTGATCTGCAGGCCCAGGTATTGCTCCAGGCGAAGGCGCGGTGGGGTTTCGGTTGGCATCGTATGTCCTGCACGGTTTCAGTTCAAGAATAAATTTTTCGCACCGGGAAAGTGCGAAAGGCGGCTGCGTTGGCCGTCGATTTCCTCAGATGAAAACAATTTTCCCATAAATACAGCATGAAAATCTGCCCCATTTATGTGTTGCCTGTACCGGCCTCTTCGCGGAGCAAGCCCGCTCCTACAAGGGATACGCGTCCCTTGTAGGAGCGGGCTTGCCCCGCGAAGGGGCCGGTACAGACGCAACATAACTTGGGTTGATCATGAATTGGCAAGCCCATTGCATTCCTGTGAGGAAAGTAAGTTTCTCATGTGGAATTAGTGCCCCTCACCCAGGAGTGATCAACCCATGTTGCCAGCAGAAACCCAGCGCACCCTCGACCAGTACGGCATCAAGTATGTGCTGGCGCAGTTCGTCGATATCCACGGTTCGGCGAAGACCAAGTCGGTGCCGGTATCGGGCCTCAAGATGGTGGCTGAAGAGGGCGCCGGCTTTGCCGGGTTCGCCATCTGCGGCATGGGCATGGAGCCCCATGGCCCGGATTTCATGGCCCGTGGCGATCTCTCCACGCTGATCCCGGTACCTTGGCAGCCGGGCTATGGGCGGGTGGTGTGCGTGGGCCATGTCAACGGCCAGCCGTGGCCCTACGACAGCCGTTACGTTTTGCAGCAGCAGGTGCAGCGCCTGGCCGACAAGGGCTGGACCCTGAATACCGGCCTTGAGCCCGAGTTCAGCCTGTTCCGCCGCGACGAAGGCGGCAAGCTGCAGCTGGTGGACGCCTCCGACAACCTCGACAAGCCTTGCTACGACTACAAGGGCCTGTCGCGCTCGCGGCTGTTCCTCGAACGCCTTACCGAGGCCTTGCAGCCGGTCGGCTTCGACATCTACCAGATCGACCATGAAGACGCCAACGGCCAGTTCGAGATCAACTACACCTACAGCGACGCTATGGAGTCGGCCGACCGTTTCACCTTCTTTCGCATGGCCGCCGGCGAGATCGCCAACGACCTGGGCATGATCTGCTCGTTCATGCCCAAGCCCGACCCCAAGCGCGCCGGCAACGGCATGCACTTCCACCTGTCGCTGGCCAGCAGCAGCAACAAGAACCTGTTTCACGACCCCTCCGACAGCAGCGGCATGGGCCTGTCGAAACTGGCCTACCACTTCGCCGCCGGCTTGCTGGCCCACGGCCCAGCGCTGTGTGCCTTCGCCGCACCCACGGTCAACTCGTACAAGCGCCTGGTGGTCGGCCGCTCGCTGTCCGGCGCCACCTGGGCGCCGGCCTTTGTCGCCTACGGCGCCAACAACCGTTCGGCGATGGTGCGCATCCCCTATGGCCGCCTTGAGTTCCGCCTGCCGGACGCCGGCTGCAACCCATACCTGGTCACCGCCGCGATCATCGCCGCCGGCCTCGATGGCATCGACCGCCAGCTGGAACCGGGCGAGATGTGCAACGAGAACCTCTACAACCTGAGCCTCGAAGAAATCGCCGCACGCGGCATCAAGACCTTGCCGCAATCGCTCAAGGAAGCCGCTGATGCGCTGGAGGCCGACCCGCTGTTCCGCGAGGTGCTCGGCGCCGAGATCGTCGACGAGTTCATCAAGCTCAAGCGCATGGAGTGGGTGGAGTACTGCCGCCACGTCTCCGACTGGGAAATCCAGCGTTACACCGAATTCTTCTGACCGCCAACCCTATACCTGGGTGGCGGCGAATACAGCGGCTACCCACTGCCTGGAAGGAGTATCACCATGTGTGGAATCGTAGGTCTGTACCTGAAAAAGCCAGCGCTGGAAGCCCAGCTCGGCAAGCTCTTCGAACCCATGCTCGAAGCCATGACCGACCGTGGCCCGGACAGCGCCGGCTTCGCCATCTACGGTGACGAAGTGGCCGAAGGCTGGGTCAAGCTGACCCTGCAGGCAACGGACATCAACTACCCTTGGGCGACCTTGATGGGCCAGCTGGAAGGGCGCCTGGGGTGCTCGCTGGATTGGTTCCAGAACGCCAGCGCGGCGGTTCTCAAGGTGCATGCCGATGAAGCCAGCGCCCGCGCCGCGCTCGCCGAACTGGCGCCGGGCGTGCGCATCATGAGTGCCGGGCAGAGCATCGAGATCCTCAAGGGTATGGGCCTGCCGGCGGAAATCTCCAGCCGCTTCGGCCTGGCTGGCATGCAGGGCAGCCACATCATCGGCCATACCCGCATGGCCACCGAAAGCGCCGTGACCATGGAAGGCAGCCACCCGTTTTCCACCGGTGCCGACCTGTGCCTGGTGCACAACGGCTCGCTGTCCAACCACTTCCGCCTGCGTCAGGCACTCAAGCGCGAAGGCATCAGCTTCGAGACCGACAACGACACCGAGGTGGCGGCCGGCTACCTGGCCTGGCGCCTGCAGCAGGGCGACACCCTGGCCCAGGCCCTGGAAGGCGCGCTGCAAGACCTGGACGGCTTCTTCACCTTCGCCATCGGCACCCGCAACGGATTTGCCGTGATCCGCGACCCGATCGCCTGCAAGCCTGCCGTGCTGGCCGAGACCGACGACTATGTGGCCATGGCCTCCGAATATCAGGCCCTGGCCAGCCTGCCGGGCATCGAGCACGCCAAGGTCTGGGAGCCGGCGCCGGCCACCCTGTACGTCTGGGAACGCGAAAGCGCCTGACCCCCACCGAATCACTGGAGACATTCATGAAGACGATCGACCTTTCCAGCGCCTCGGTGCGCATGCTCAACCAGGCCCTGCATGGCGAGGTGCAGGACCGCGAGTGGCGGGTGACCCACCCTGACGGCAAGCACAACCTGGCGGTGGGCATCAACGCCGCCGTGTCGGTGGATATCGAAGGCCATGCCGGCTACTACTGCGCCGGGATGAACCAGCAGGCCAGCGTCACCGTGCATGGCAACGTCGGCGTGGGCGTGGCCGAGAACATGATGTCCGGCTCGGTGCGGGTCAAGGGCAGTGCCTCCCAGGCCGCTGGCGCCACCGCCCATGGTGGCTTGCTGGTGATCGAGGGCGATGCCGGCGCGCGCTGTGGCATCTCGATGAAGGGTGTGGACATCGTGGTCGGCGGCAGCATCGGCCACATGAGCTGCTTCATGGGCCAGGCCGGGCGCCTGGTGGTGTGTGGCGATGCCGGTGATGCGCTGGGCGATTCGCTGTACGAGGTGCGCATCTACGTCAAGGGTTCGGTGCAGTCGTTGGGTTCGGACTGCATCGAGAAAGAGATGCGCGCCGAGCACCTGCAAGAGCTGCAGGACTTGCTGAACAAGGCGGGGCTGGAACACAAGGCCGCCGATTTCAAACGCTACGGCTCGGCCCGCCAGCTGTACAACTTCAAAGTCGACAACGCCAGCGCGTACTGATCCAGGAGCATTCCCATGAGCGAGCAATTCCCCCCGGTTCTGCGTGAGTCGGCCACCTTCGATCGCCTGACCATCCAGGAAATCCAGCGTGCCGCCGAAACCGGCATCTACGACATCCGCGGCGGCGGCACCAAGCGCCGCGTGCCGCACTTCGACGACCTGCTGCTGCTCGGCGCCAGCGTGTCGCGCTACCCGCTGGAAGGCTACCGCGAAAAATGCGGCACCGACGTGGTGCTGGGCAACCGCTTCGCCAAGAAGCCGATCCACCTGAAAATCCCGGTGACCATTGCCGGCATGAGCTTCGGCGCACTATCGGCCAACGCCAAGGAGGCCCTGGGCCGTGGCGCGACCATTGCCGGCACCAGCACCACTACGGGTGACGGCGGCATGACCCCGGAAGAGCGCGGCCAGTCGCAGCACCTGGTGTACCAGTACCTGCCGTCGCGTTACGGCATGAACCCCGACGACCTGCGCAAGGCCGACGCCATCGAGATCGTCCTCGGCCAGGGTGCCAAGCCCGGCGGTGGCGGCATGCTGCTGGGTATGAAGGTTACCGAGCGCGTCGCTGGCATGCGCACCTTGCCGATCGGCGTCGACCAGCGCAGCGCCTGCCGCCACCCGGACTGGACCGGCCCGGACGACCTGGCGATCAAGATTGCCGAAATCCGCGAAATCACCGACTGGGAGAAACCGATCTACGTGAAGATCGGCGCCAGCCGCCCGTACTACGACGTCAAGCTGGCGGTGAAGGCCGGTGCCGACGTGATCGTGCTCGACGGCATGCAGGGCGGCACCGCGGCCACCCAGGAAGTGTTTATCGAACACGTCGGCATCCCGATTCTGCCGGCCATTCCACAGGCGGTGCAGGCGCTGCAGGAAATGGGCATGCACCGCAAGGTGCAGCTGATCGTCTCTGGTGGCATCCGCAACGGTGCCGACGTGGCCAAGGCCATGGCCCTGGGCGCCGACGCGGTGGCCATCGGCACGGCGGCGCTGATCGCCCTGGGCGACAACCACCCGCGACTGGACAGCGAGCTGAAGACGATCGGCTCGGCTGCCGGCTTCTACGACGACTGGCAGAACGGCCGCGACCCGGCCGGCATCACCACCCAGGACCCGGAACTGGCCAGGCGCCTGAATCCGGAAGAGGCGGGCCGGCGCCTGGCCAACTACCTGCGGGTGCTGGTGCTGGAAGCGCAGACCATGGCCCGCGCCTGCGGTAAGTCGCACCTGCACAACCTCGACCCCGAGGACCTGGTGGCACTGACCGTCGAGGCCGCCGCCATGGCCCGGGTGCCGCTGGCCGGCACCGCCTGGGTGCCGGGCCAGGCCCAGTACTGAACCGCCTCGACACCGCCGGCCTTCGCGCCGGCGGTTCTAATTTGCACAGGAGTGACTCCATGAAGCTTGCCCTAGCTGTTGTGCTGTTCGCGTTGACGCCGTTGGCCTACGCCGCCGAACCTGCCCTGGATACGGGCAACACCGCCTGGATGATCTGCGCCGCGATGTTTGTGCTGATGATGTGCATCCCGGGCCTGGCGCTGTTCTATGGCGGCATGGTACGGGCGAAGAACTTCCTTTCGGTATTCACCCAGCTGTTCGCCGTGGCCGGGGTGATCGGTATCCTCTGGGTGCTGTTCGGCTACAGCCTGGTGGTGGACACCACCGGCATGGTCGAGGGGCAGCTGACCCTCAACAGCTTCATCGGCGGGTTGGACAAGGCACTGATGCTGAACATCGGCCACGACAGCCTGGTCGGCACCATCCCGGAAGGGGTATTCGCGGTATTCCAGCTAACCTTCGCCATCATCACCCCGGCACTGATCGCCGGTGGTTTTGCCGAGCGCATGAAGTTCAGCGCCTCGCTGCTGTTCATGGCGGCCTGGTTCGTCCTGGTGTACGCGCCGATCGCCCATATGGTGTGGGGCGGGCCGGGGGCGCTGATGGTCAACTGGGGGGTGCTGGACTTTGCTGGCGGCACTGCGGTGCACATCAACTCCGGTGTAGCGGCATTGGCCGCCGCGTTGATGCTGGGCAAGCGCAAGGGTTACCCGCAGGTGGCCATGCCGCCGCACAACCTCGGCTTCACCCTGGTCGGCGCGGGACTGCTGTGGGTTGGCTGGTTCGGCTTCAACGTAGGCTCCGGGCTTGCGGCCAACGAAGGGGCAGGGGTGGTGATGCTGGCGACCATGGTGGCGGCGTGTGCCGGGATTGTCGGCTGGTTGCTGACCGAGAAGGTCATGCATGGTCGGCCTACCGCGTTGGGTGCGGCCTCGGGGGCATTGGCCGGGCTGGTGGGGATCACGCCGGCCTGTGCGTTTGTCGGGCCGTTGGGGGCGGTGGTCATCGGCTTGCTGACCGGGGCGATCTGCTTCTTTGCCGTGACCCGCTTGAAGCAGGCGCTGGGGTATGACGACAGCCTGGATGTGTTCGGGCTGCATGGGGTAGGCGGGATGGTCGGGGCGGTGTTGACCGGGGCGTTTGCGGCGCCGGCGTTGGGCGGGTATGTGGAGGGCGCTTCGCCGATCGGACAGGCGCTGGTGCAGCTCAAGGGTGTGGCGTTCACCTTTGTTTACTGCTTCGTGGTGAGCTGGGCGATTCTTGGGGCGATCAAGCTGACAGTGGGGTTGCGGGCCAGCCGGGAAGAGGAAGAGCAGGGGCTGGACCTGGCGAAGCACAATGAGCGGGCTTACAACCTTTAATCGGACACTGTGCGAACGCCCTGACCTGATATTTCTGCCAGTTGGTTTGGTAGGTGCACTTGGCTTAGATTTTTTCTTGGCGCAAGGGGCTTCAAGGGGGGGATATGGCACTTGACGATGGGAAGAAGCTGCATACTGGGACGCCAGATATGACGGTGCTGGCGTGCAGTTCAAAGATTGTTCTGGCTCTGTGCATGCGTCGCTCACCTCACGATGTGCTTACAGGTACCCCCGCCCAGCTGTTGCGCACGCGTACTGAAAGCGAGCCATTAACGCGTACCATTCGGACCTTCGGCCCGCGCAACCTCAAGGTCACTCCAGAGCTGCCCCTGCTGCCTGATTCCGTCATGGTCGCCAGCCTTGGGGGCAAGGTACTGTTCTTTGATACCGCTGACGGCGATGCCAGCCTGGGCTTGTTTGACAGCGCTGGCCGCCCACTGTGGACACGCAACGCTCAAGGTACCGATAGTCGCTGCATGTACGAAGCGCGTGAGAACGGCGGTCGTCTTGTAGCCGTTATTGAACAGCCCGCTGCGGGCCAGCCTCGCGTGCGACAGAAGCTTGCGTACGGGGATGTGCTGGATGGTCAACGGCAACGCAATCTTGTCGGCGTAGTGACTGTAGAGCATGACAATGCCGGGGAGTTGAAGACGCAGGCGGTGGCTTTGACCGGAAAGGTCATGCTGACTGGTCGACGGTTGTTGCATGCACAAGCAGAGCTGCCTGACTGGGCCGGAGAAAGCGCTAATGATCTTGACGATGATGTCCTGACGGTTGCGGCGGGTTTCAATTCAGTTGGGGCGTTACTGATACAAACCAATGCTGCTGATGTCATGACAGCATACAAATACGATATCAGCGGGGCGCCATGCTTGACGTCGCTCGGCAAAGAGTTCGTCGAGGCGATGGAGTTTCGAACGTTGCAAAGACGCGCTGAAGGAGCGCTGCTGTTGCAGGAAATGAGTAACGGCGTAGTTGAAAGGTTTGATTACGAGCCGAAAACGCAGCGTCTCGCGCGCCATCTTGTATTCCGCCCGGCCAGTCACCGTTCCGGAGGTCTGGTCATCAGCGACCTGAATTACCGGTATGATCCGGTGGGTAACGTCATCTCCGTCGTTGATCAGAATGTTGGCCCCTATGTACACCGCAACCGAATCTCCGACGGACAGCGTCTATATACCTATGACACGCTGTACCGATTGGTAGACGCTACGGGTCGGGAGCGCAGCCCGGTCAATCATTTTTCCCAGGAGTCCATTGCTTTCAGTGGAGGTAGTGTTTGGCGCAATTACACCGAGCATTACACTTACGACGACGGTGGCAACTTGACCCATCTCAAACACAATGGTGGGGCAGGTGATCGGACCCGAACACTTGTCGTGTCGGAACGCAGCAATCGGGCGATGGTCGATGGCCACGCACTCACGCCTGATAACGGGTTCTTGTCGGGCGGGCTGCAGATGCAACTGGAAGACGGTCGAGCATTGCATTGGATGGCTGACGGTCAACTAGGCAGCGTCAGTTTGCTCAGACGCTTGAGTGCATCTGATGACACTGAACGTTATTGCTATGCGAGCCGTGGTGAGCGAGTTCGCAAAGTCACAACGCTGAAAACAGCTGGAGGCGTCCAGACGACCACTACCACCTATGCGGGGGGCTGTGAAATCCGTCAGAGAGCGACAGAGGGGCGGGGAGTAACACAACAGTCAGTGCTCATTACCGAGGTAGCGGGTGGGCGTTTGCTAGAGGATCGCCAGGAAGGCAAGCAGTACCTGCGTTTTGCGATCACCGATCATCTGCGCAGTTGTATGGGTGAAACAGATCAAGAGGGAAAACTCACAGCGCGTGAAGAGTTTACGCCATATGGTACAACTGCGGGCCTTGATGAGGGTGTCATTGAAAGTTCTGGCCTTTTGCAGCGAACCTACCGTCATGCCGGAAAAGAACTCGATGCAACGGGGCTCTATTACTACGGATGGCGTTATTATCAACCAGGCCTCGGTAGGTGGTTGAGTGCGGACCCCGGGGGGATGGTTGATGGCAGCAACCTATACACGATGTGCGGTGACAATCCGATAAGCTTTGTTGACCCCGATGGTCGCATGAAGGAGGACGCGACCTCATTGCCTCTGGTTGGGAATTTTCCATCATTTAAAGCTGCCAGAAGGAGCAGTCAAACTGATGTCAGAAAAAATCAGTTCGCGCAGGTCGAGGCCGAAAAAATTGGTGAAAGTGTTATCGGTGAAGGGCTTGCTGATATCGGAAAACGCGATCCGGTTTTTGCGAAAAGTTTGTCGAGGGCTCATGCAGCCGCCAAGCTGGGTATAAGTTTCGCGAAAGGTGTGATGGAGAGAATGAATGTGGGGCAGGGCTCGGACAAAGAGCTTGCTGTTGTCTCGGGTTACTTTTTTGACAAGAATCGAGCGACGCTCACGCCTGAGAACATTGATAAAATCCATGATGATCTAAGTTTGTTGAGTCATGAAATAATGGCGTTTTCAACAGATAATCTGATAGGGGTTTCGAGTCGCGCTTCTTCCAACGTGGCTGCTTGGGTGGTAGAAGGTGACGAGTCCAAGAGAATATTTGTAAGAGATAATTACAAAGCAAGTCCGAGGTTGTTGACGTGGAACATTATTCACGAGCTTACTCATTTTAAACTGGACTCGCTTGATATGTGGTACGTGATGTCGCCTTTTCAAAAGCTTCCCGGTCACGAGGGGGAAGGCAGCTTCAGAAAGATTTTGAACGCCGATATAGTTAATCAGCGAGACATGAATCTCAAAACCAAAGGAGGGTATGTTTTTTTGGGGGCGGATGCCGCTGAGTTTGAGGTCGGCAAATTCAGCGACGTGTCTGAGGCGGATTACGTAGTCGATCAGATGATGAAAAATGCGGACTCCATCGCAATGTTAATCTACGTGGTTAATTATCATTTGAATGGGCCGTTAAAGGCTCAAGCCAATCGTAAGAGCGATTTATCTCGAAATTCTGCAGGCAACCTGCCCGTCAGGCGGTATAGCATATGAGTCTGCTGCCCGCTTTCCTTGCTGGTAGCAGCCTGTTCCTTGCCCGGATTTTTAAAGCCGAATTAGGGACAGGCTGTTTGAATCGCGGTGTTAGGCTGCAGTTGCCAACTTGGCACTGGTCTGCCGACGGCGATAGGCACTGTCACGGCTGGCCAGCCACCAGTACAGCGGCGAGGTCACTGCCAGGCCTACCAGCCACGACAGGTCGGCCCCGTTTATGTGCTCGGAGATCGGCCCGACGTACAGCGGCGTGTTCATGAACGGGATCTGCACCACGATACCCACCGCATAGGCAATCAGCGCCTGCGGGTTGTAACGGCCGTAGATGCCGCCATCGACCTGGAAGATCGACTGGATGTCGTAGTCGCCCTTGTGGATCGCGTAGAAGTCGATCAGGTTGATCGCGGTCCACGGTACCAGCACCACCAGCAGCACCAGCACCATGTCGACGAAGTGGCCGATGAAGTCCGCCGAGGCGAACACCGCCACCACGCAGCAGGCCGACAGCACGATCAGCGACAGTACTGCACGGCTCTTGGCGGTCGGGATCCAGCGGTAGGCGAAGGTCTGCACCAGGGTGATGATCGACAGTACCGCGCCATAAAGGTTGAGGGCGTTGTGGCTGATCACGCTGAGCAGGAACAGCACCAGCATGATCGGGCCGAGGGTGCCGGTGGCCAGCTTGACCGCGTCCATGGTGTCCATGCCGGCCGGGATCGCCAGCACCGCCACGGCACCGAATACGAACGACAGGCTCGAACCCAGGGCAGAGCCCAGGTAGGTGGTCCAGAAGGTCGAGCTGACTTTCACGTCGGCCGGCAGGTAGCGCGAGTAGTCCGACACGTACGGGGCGAAGGCGATCTGCCACAGCGCCGCCAGCGACACGGTGGCCAGCCAGCCGGCCAGGTTGAAGCCGCCGCGGGTGAGGAAGTCGTCACTTTGCACATGGCTGAAGATATAGCCGAAGCCGACCACGATGCCGATGCCCAGCACCCAGGTGCCGATGCGGTTGAGCACGTGGATGAAGCGGTAGCCGATGATGCCGATGATGCCTGAACCCAGCGCACCGATGACGATGCCCACCGGCACCGGGACGGCCTCGACCACGCCATGCAGCGACTTGCCGGCCAGCACGATGTTGGAAGCGAAGAAGCCGATGTACATCACCCCGGCGATCACTACCACCAGCAACGCGCCGAGGGTGCCGAACTGGGCGCGGCTCTGGATCATCTGCGGGATGCCCATCTGCGGCCCTTGGGCCGAGTGCAGCGCCATCAGCACGCCGCCGACCAGGTGGCCAACGAGGATGGCGACGATGCCCCATAGCAGGTTCAGGTGAAACAGTTGCACGCCCAGCGCGCCGGTGACGATGGGCAGCGGCGCGATATTGCCGCCGAACCACAGTGTAAACAGATCCCTCACCTTTCCATGGCGGTCTTCCGGCGGCACGTAGCCGATCGTGTGTTTTTCTATCAGGGGTGCCGAATTGGCTGCACTGGTCATGACTGACTCCAAGGCAAGGTGGGGCATCGGGTGCTGCCCGGGTGCGTGCCGGCGAAGGGCGACGCGTTCTTGTTGGAGCGATGATGCGGGGCGCGGGGATAACGAGAAATTAGTAAATATGTGCCCATAAACCTTAAAAAACCTAAGGCTGACAAAAGCTTAAGCGGTGGACGGTAGCAAGGAGGGTGCCAGCTGGCTGGAGGGCCTGAGGTAGAGGGCGTGCCGGTTGCCGGGGGAAGTTGGGGTGGGCTGTGTTGGTGCGCAGTGCGCATTAGCAGGGCAATTCAAACCGTTGCCTGTGCCGGCCTCTTCGCGGCACAGGAGAAAAAATCTACATGGGCAGCAGTCGATCCTGAATGACTTCCTTCATCACCAGGGTCGAACTCAGGCGCTTCACATTGGGAATGCTGGTCAAGTGCTCGTCATATAGCTTCTGAAATGCCGGCAAGTCCTTGGCCACCACATGCAGCAGGTAATCCGGATCACCGAACAGCCGTTGCGCCTCGACAATCTGCGGGATCTCGGCCAACGCCGCTTCGAAGTCCGCCACGGGCTGGCGTGTGACCTCGCGTAGGGTCACGAACACCAGCGCGGCGAAGTTCAGCCCCAAGGCGCTTGGTGCCAGGCGGGCGTGGTAGCCCAGAATCGCCCCGGACTCTTCCAGTGCCTTCAGGCGCCGATGGCAGGGTGAGAGACTTAGCCCCACGCGGTCGGCCAGCTCGGTGACCGACAGCCGACCGTCTTTTTGCAGCTCGGCAAGGATTTTTCGATCCGTTCTGTCCATTGGCAAGAATCTTCCAGTAAGTGAGTGCTGAAAGGGAATATACGAAAGAAAATCCCCGGGCGGAATCCGTAATCTTTCCTCATCCCAAGGCAGTAGATAAGGAAGATTCAAGTGGCTATCAGTGTGCTGACGGCGTTCTGGGCTGTGTCGATGCTGTTCGTGATTACCCCCGGAGCAGACTGGGCCTATGCCATTTCGGCGGGCATGCGCGGGCGTTGGGTGATGCCCGCAGTGGCGGGGATGTTGTCGGGGCATTTCCTTGCCACGCTGGTGGTGGCGGCCGGGGTCGGCAGCCTGCTGGCGGGCCACCCGCTGGCGTTGACCTTGCTGACCCTGGCGGGGTGCAGCTACCTGCTGTGGCTGGGCGGTAACCTGTTGCTGAGCCCGGCATTGCCTTCGGCCGGGCAGGGCGGGGCGGGGGAGTCGGGCTCGCGCTGGGCATTGAAAGGCTTTTGCGTGAGTGGGCTGAACCCCAAGGTGTTCCTGCTGTTCCTGGCCCTGCTGCCGCAATTCACTGACCCGCAGTCGAACTGGCCGGTGCCGTTGCAGATCTTGCTGCTGGGCCTGGTGCACCTGTGCAGCTCGCTGGTGATCTATTCGCTGGTCGGCTTTGGCGCCAAGGCTGTGCTGAGTACCCGGCCAGGGGCGGCAAAGCTGGTCGGACGGGTGTCAGGGGTGGCGATGATTACCGTGGCGCTGGGTTTGATAGCCGGGCAGATCCACTGACTTCACCGGTTATGAACAGCTTCGGATACACTCGCCGCATTCCCGCGCACCCAGGATGTGCCCCATGCCCGATACCACCCAGCTGCTTACCTTCGCCCTGATCTGCCTGGGCATGGTCCTGACCCCGGGGCCGAACATGATCTACCTGATCTCCCGCTCGATCTGCCAGGGCCGCAAGGCCGGGTTGATTTCCCTTGGCGGTGTGGCGCTGGGCTTCGTCATCTACATGTTCTGCGCTGCACTGGGCATCACCGCGCTGGTTATGGCTGTGCCCTTTGCCTATGACGCACTGCGCATTGGTGGCGCGCTTTACCTGTTGTACCTGGCCTGGCAGGCACTGCGCCCCGGAGGCCGTTCGCCTTTCCAGGTGCGGGACCTGCCTGCCGACAGCCCGCGGCGGCTGTTCACCATGGGGTTTGCCACCAGCCTGCTCAACCCCAAGATTGCCGTGATGTACCTGTCGCTGATGCCGCAGTTCATCGAGCCAGGCCATGGCAGCGTGCTGCTGCAATCGTTGGTACTGGGCACGACGCAGATCGCCATCAGTGTCACGGTCAACGCTCTGATTGCGGTCATGGCCGGCTCTATCGCCGTGTTCCTCGCCGGTCGGCCACTGTGGCAGCAGGTTCAGCGCTGGCTGATGGGCACGGTGCTGGCGGGCCTGGCCGTGCGCATGCTGGCTGAGGGTCGCCGTTGAGTGGCAGCAGAAGCTCAGCGCAATTGTGGCGGTTATGGCTTTACACGCCTAGCACTTTGCCGAGCAGCTGGCACACCTGTTCGGCCGAGTAGGGTTTGGCCAGAAAGGCAAACCCTTGGTGCCCGCCTTCGGCAATCGCTTCGCTGTAGCCGGAGGTGAGGATAACCGGCAACTGCGGCCGCTGGCGGCGCAGCTGCCTTGCCAGTGCCAAGCCGCCCATGCCTGGCATGACCACATCGGAAAACACGGCATCGAAGCCTTCGGGCGCGTTATCAAGCTGCACCAGGGCATCTTCGGCCGAGCTGGCCCAGCTGATCTGGTAGCCGTGGTCTTCAAGGATTTGCGCGGTAAAGCTGCCCACATCGGGATTGTCCTCGACCACCAGGATGCGCCGCCGCTGGCCGCTGAGTTGAGGCCCGTTGTGCGGGTCGCTGGCAGGTGCGTCGCTGGCCGGTGCCGGCTCTTGTGGCAGGTACAAGGTGAAACGGGTGCCCTGGCCCTGGACGCTATCGACCTTGACGTCGCCATCGGACTGCTTGGCAAAGCCAAATACCTGGGACAAGCCCAGACCGGTGCCTTCACCCGGCGCCTTGGTGGTGAAGAACGGATCGAAGATGCGCTCCAGCAACTCGGGGGCAATGCCGACCCCACTGTCACTGACCGAAATGGCCGCGAATAGCCGGTCGTGGCCGGGCATCTGCTGATCGGCCTGCAGGCGCAGGCGCAGGGTGCCTTCACCGGCCATGGCGTCGCGGCCATTGAGCATCAGGTTGATCACTGCGGTTTCCAGCTGGCTGAGGTCGGCGCGGATATGGCAGGGCGATTCTGGCAGCTGCAGCTCAACGTGGATGCGTGCGCCGGTGGCCGTGTCGAGCATGTCGGCCATCGCCTCCAGCCGTGGCCCGGCTTCGAACACTTGCGGGCTCAGTGCCTGGCGGCGGGCGAAGGCGAGCAGTTGGCCGGTCAGCTTGGCGCCGCGGTCGACGGTGTCGGACATGGTCTTGAGGTAGCGTTCGCGGCGCTGTTGGTCGAGATTGGGGCGCTGCAGAAAGTGCAGCGACGAGCGGATGATGGTCAGCAGGTTGTTGAAGTCGTGGGCCACGCCACCGGTCAGCTGGCCGATGGCTTCGAGTTTTTGCGTCTGGCGCAGCACGGCCTCGGTGTGCAGCAACTGCGCGGTACGCTCTTCGACCCGGTGTTCCAGGGTCGCGTTGAGCGCTTCCAGGGCGGCCATTGCCTCGCGCATTTCGGCGTGGGCCTGGATGCGCTGGATGTGCGCCCAGGAGCGCTCGGTGACTTCGCTGAGCAGCGCTTGCTCGTAGAGTGTCCAGGTCCGTGGCTCATGGTCATGGATTGCCATCAGCGCCGTCAGCCGGCCATTCTTGATCAGTGGCATGCAGACGGTGGCGGTGATGCCGATGGCCTGGAAGGTGGCAGACTCTTCGCTGGCCAGTTCGTTGAGGTTGTCGTTGATCACCAGGGGCAGGCCGGCGCGCAGGCGGCTGACGGCCAGGCGGCCGAAATCGGCCAGGCGGTACCGCCCGAGCAGGCGCGGCGAGCCCGGTGCGACCCAATCGCCACAGATGGTGAAGCCGTCTTCGTCGGCGTCCATCACGGCATAGGCGCAGCTCGACAGCTCCAGGTTTTCCACCAGCATGCGCGTGGTGATCGCCATGATGTGGTCCGGGTCGGTGGCATTGGCCACGGCGCGGCCCAGGTTGTCGAGAAAGTTCAGGCGCTGGTTGGTGACCACGCTGGCGGTGGTTTCGGTGACCGTGTCGAGCATCCCCACCACACTGCCATCCTCACTGCGGATAGGGCTGTAGCAGAAGGTGAAATAGGCTTTTTCCAGGCTGCCGCAGCGGTCGATCAGTAGCGGGAAGTCCTCGATGAACACAGCCTCGCCGGCGAGTGCCCGCGCGGCCATGTCAGCGATCTCGTGCCAGGCTTCCTGCCAAACCACACTGAAGGGGCTGCCCAGGGCCAACGGTTTGTCGCCGAGGATCGGGGTGAAGGCGTCGTTGTGCAGGGTGATCAGCTCTGGGCCCCAAAGCACGGCCTGTGGAAAGCGCGAGTCCAGGCACAGGGCTACGCTGGTCCTGAGTGTTTCAGGCCATTGGCCAAGTGGCCCCAGAGGGGTGGCAGCCCAGTCGTGGTTGCGAATGCGCTCGGCCATCAGCCCGCCGCCGTCTAGCCAGTTTGCCATGTGCAGTGCCGGTCCGTTTGCTTGAGGTCTCTAGAGTGCACCGAGAATAGACGGTTGGCGAGGGAAGCGGCGCCTCAGCGCATGAAATGCACCTTGCCGGTGTCGTCATTGCCCATGTAGATGCCATACACCCCGGCCTGCCGTTCAAGGATGTAGCGCTCGAGAATCTGCCGGATCGCCGGATAATAGATCTCGTCCCAGGGGATTTCGTCAGGTTCGAAGAATTTGTACGCCAACGTTTCCGGCCCGTACTGCCCCGTCTCTTCGGTGGCGATGGCGCGGAAGATGATGTAAACCTCGCTGATTTTCGGCACGCTGAAGATCGAGTAGGGCGAGACGATGTCGGCGCGCACGCCGCTTTCTTCCCAGACCTCGCGCAAGGCCGCCTGTTCGGTGGTCTCGCCGGCTTCCATGAACCCGGCCGGCAAGGTCCAGGTGCCGGGGCGCGGCGGGATGGCGCGCTGGCACAATAGATACTTGCCGTCGCGCTCGATGATGCAGCCGGCGATGATCTTCGGGTTGATGTAATGGATATAGCCGCAGCCGGTGCAGTGCAGGCGTTCGTGGGTGTCGCCTGTGGGAACGCCCCGGGCCAGTTCCGTGGTGCAGTGCGGGCAGTAGCGCGGGGCGTTGGGCATGGTCAGCGGCCTATGCGGGGTTCGATGCGGGGTTCCTTCAGCGCCAGGGGCTCGACCATGTCGCGCACCTTACTGTTGTCGTCCTGCTTCTGGCGCAGGTAGTCCAGGGCCACCTTGGCAGCGGCGCGGACGTGGTCGACCGAGGCCTGGTGGGCCACCAGCGGGTCGCCGCCCTTGATCGCCTCGACGATCTTTTCCATTTCGCGGTTGCTGGCGCCGCGGCGGTTTTCCTGCGACACCGAGGTGGCACGCAGGTAGCTGATGCGTGCCTGCAGCTGGCGCAGCTGCTGGGCGGCGACCTGGTTGCCGGAGCCTTCCAGGAGCACGTCGTAGAAACCTTGCACCGAGTCCAGCACCTGCTGCAGTTCGCCTTCTTCGAGGGCTTCGCGGTTGACCTCGAGCGCGCGTTCCAGGGCACGGATGTCCTTGGCCTTGGCGTTGAGGGTGAACAACTGCACGATCAGGCCTTCGAGCACGCAACGCAGCTCGTAGATATCGCGGGCGTCTTCCAGGGTGATGATGGCCACGCGTGGGCCCTTGGCGTCGGCGAACTCCACCAGGCCTTCAGACTCCAGGTGGCGCAGGGCCTCACGCACCGAGGTGCGGCTGACGCCGAGACGGTCGCAGAGGTCGCGCTCGACCAGGCGGTCGCCCGGCAGCAGGTGGAAGTTCATGATCGCGCCGCGCAGCTTGTCGAGCACGATTTCGCGCAGGGTAACGGGGTTGCGGTTGACCTTGAAGCTGTCGTCGAGTGGCTGGCGTTTCATCAGGTGCGCTCTTTATGAGGCTGTTGCGCCAACATCACGGAGCCCCCTGAACCGAGGCACTCCTTGCAGTGGTTCGAACAGCCCGTTGTTAACGGGTTGACTCCGCATCGGCTTCGGCGAATGCCTCGCGGGCCAGGCGGAAGCTGTCCACCGCCGCGGGCACGCCGCAATAAATGCCGACCTGGAGCAGGATCTCGCGAATCTGTTCACGGCTCAGGCCATTACGCAATGCGCCGCGAATGTGCAGCTTGAGCTCGTGGGGCCGGTTGAGCGCGGAAATCATGGCCAAGTTTATCATGCTGCGGTCTTTCAGCGAGAGGCCTTCGCGGCCCCAGACGTGGCCCCAGCAGTACTCGGTGACCAGCTCCTGCAGCGGCTTGGTGAAGTCATCAGCATTCTGGATCGAGCGGTTGACGTATTCCTCGCCCAGCACCTGGGTGCGGATCTGCAGGCCTTTCTCGTACTTTTCATTGCTCATGCGCAGTACTCCGGAATAAAAAGGGGCCGCAACCGAGGGTGAGACGATTAGTGCGGCCCCTGGAAATGGGGCGAAAGGGCTGCACAGCAGCCCCGGCGCTCTCAAGGTCAGCCCAGCGGCGGCAGGGCGCCCAGCTTGCCTTTGTGGTAGACCATCGGGGTCACCGGCTCGGCCGGCAGCACCAGGTTCTTCACCGCGCCGACGATGATCGCGTGGTCACCGCCGTCGTATTCGCGCCACAGCTCACACTCGATGATCGCCGTGGCCTTGGTCAGCAGCGGGTTGCCCAGCTCGCTCAGCTGCCACTCGACGCCCTTGGCCTTGTCCTTGCCCTTGCCGGCGAAGGCATAGGCCTCGGCGGTCTGGTCGGCGGACAGCAGGTGAATGGCGAACTGCTTGCTGTCACGCAGGATCGGGTAGGTGTCCGATGCGTAGTTGGGGCAGAACAGCACCAGCGCCGGCTCGATCGACAGCGCGCTGAACGCGCTGGCGGTGATGCCGACGATGCCGCCGTCGGCGTCCAGGGTGGTGACCACGGTGACGCCGGACGGGAACGAGCCCATCACGTCTTTGTAGATGCCAGGTTCGATCATCTCGTGCTCCCTCTTAGCGCATCACAAACGGGTCGGGCATCGGCGCGGTGGACAGGTTGATCCACACGGTCTTCAGCTCGGTATAGGCCAGCACCGAATCGATGCCGCTCTCACGGCCGTAGCCGCTGTTCTTGAAACCGCCGATCGGCGCCATGGCCGACACCGCGCGGTAGGTGTTGACCCAGATGATCCCCGAACGCACGTCGCGGGCCAGGCGGTGGGCACGGCCCAGGTCGCGGGTCCAGATGCCGGCAGCAAGGCCGAACTGCGAGTCGTTGGCGATGGCCAGGGCCTCTTCCTCGGTCTTGAAGCGGATCACCGCGGCGACCGGGCCGAACACCTCTTCCTGCATGATGGTCATCGAGTTGCTGTCGCACTCGAACAGGGTCGGCTCGTAGAACCAGCCGTCACCCTCGACCTCGGCACGCTTGCCACCCATGTGCAGCTTGGCGCCTTCGGCCTTGGCCGCAGCGACCAGGCCTTCGACCACGGCCAGCTGCTGTGCGGTGGCCATCGGGCCCATTTCGCTGGCGTCGTCCTGCGGGTTGCCGATGCGGATGCGCTTGGCACGGGCGATCAGGCGCTCGACGAACTCGTCGAAGATCTCGTCCTGCACCAGCAGGCGCGAGCCGGCCACGCAGCTCTGGCCCGAGGCGGCATAGATGCCGGCCACGGCACCGTTGATGGCGCTGTCCAGGTCGGCGTCGGCGAAGATGATGTTCGGCGACTTGCCGCCCAGCTCCAGCGACAGCTTGGCGAAGTTCTCGGCACTGCTGCGGACCACGTGGCGGGCAGTGGCGGCGCCGCCGGTGAAAGCGATCTTGCGCACCAGCGGGTGGCGGGTCAGCGCCGCACCAGTGCTTGGGCCGTAGCCGGTGACCACGTTGACCACGCCTGCCGGGAAGCCGGCTTCGAGCGCCAGGCGAGCCAGTTCGAGGATGGTCGCCGAGGCGTGCTCGGAGGGCTTGATCACGATGGTGTTGCCGGCAGCCAGGGCCGGGGCCAGCTTGATCGCGGTCAGGTACAGCGGGCTGTTCCACGGGATGATCGCGGCGACCACGCCGATCGGCTCGTGCACGGTGTAGGCGAACAGGTCTGGCTTGTCGAGGGGCAGGGTGCCGCCTTCGAGCTTGTCGGCCAGGCCCGCGGTGTAGTGGAAGAACTCCGGCAGGTAGCCGACCTGGCCGCGGGTTTCGCGGATCAGCTTGCCGTTGTCACGGCTTTCCAGCTGGGCCAGGTGTTCCTTGTTCTCGGCGATCAGGTCACCCAGGCGACGCAGCAGCTTGCCGCGTGCGGTGGCGGTGATGCTGCGCCACGCCTTGCTGTCGAAGGCACGCTGGGCGGCCTGTACGGCCAGCTCGACATCGGCTTCGTCGGCGTCGGGCAGTTGCGCCCAGGCCTGGGCGGTGGCCGGGTTGAGGCTGTCGAAGGTCTTGCCGCTCTGGGCATCGAGCCATTGGCCGTCGATGCACATCTGGAAACGAACGAGGGTCATGCAACAATCCCCTTGGCGGATTCGGTGAGGGTGCGGGCTTGGGCGAGGAAGTCCAACAGCATCTTGTTGACTTCACGCGGGGCTTCCACGGGCATCATATGCCGTTGCTCGGCGAGGACCACGCTTTGCGCGCCAGGAATGCTGGCGGCGAGCTGGCGGGTCATGGCCGGGGTGGAGCCCGAGTCGAGTTCGCCGGTGGCGATCAGCGTCGGCACCTGGATGTTGCCCAGGTCGCCGGCGCGGTACATGTCCTGGGTGGCGAACAGCGAGTAAGTGGTGTGGTATCCCTGTGGGTCGTTGTTCGCCAGCACCTGGCGAATGGCAGCGACCTGGGCCGGGTTGGCGGCCTTGTATTCACGGCTGAACCAGCGGTCGAGGGCGGCGTCGACGTTGGCGTCGGGGCCGAGCTCCGCGGCCTGAGCGGCGCGGGCGATGACGCCGGCACTCTGCTCGGGGGTGCGGTTGAACACGCTGTTGAGTACCACCAGCGCCGCCAGGCGCTGCGGGTAGTTCAGGGCAAAGGCACGGGCGACCAGGCCACCCATGGAGAAGCCGATCACGCTGGCTTGTTGAATCTGCAGGTGGTCGAGCAGTTCGGCGAGCTGGGCGGCGTAGCCTTCCAGGCCGGTGTCGGCGGCCGGCAATGCGCTTTGGCCGTGGCCGAGCATGTCGTAGGTGATGACGCGGTAGTCATTGGCCAGGCCAACGATCTGCCCGCCCCACATTTCCTTGTTCAGGCCCACGCCGTGGATCAGTACCACGGGTTGGCCCTGGCCGACGGACAGGTAGCTGGTGCCGGCAGGTGTACGTTCAGCGACAGGCTGAATCATGGAGGGCGCTCCTTGAAGGTCGGGCGCGGCGGGTAAGCACGCCACGCCCCGGCCCGTCTTGGTTGTTGTTATTGAGCGTTGGCTTTTTCGGCAGCCAGTTCTTCCAGGTCGATGTAGCGGTTGCCGATGCGCGGGTGCAGGCGGCCGCCGTCGGCTGCGCCCAGGACCACGACGATTTCATCGGCGCGCGGGGCGTCTTCGATCTGCATTTCCAGGGTGATGTAGTGCGAACGCAGGCCTTCGTCGTCCTTCTGCATCATCGGGATCTGGATCGAGGTGCCTGGGCCGCCACGCTTGTTGGTGAAGCTCAGGTAGCTCTTGGCTTGCACCGCTTCGCGGTAGTGATTGCCGAAGCGCAGGGTGTGGATTACCGCCGAGGCGTGCTCGATCTCGCCGTCGGCGCCGACGACTGCAGCCTTACCGTAGGCCTCGATCTTGTCGGCACCGCCGATGGCAGCGGTCAAACGCTCGACCATCAGAGCACCCAGCTCCGAGCAGTTGGCGCGGATTTCCGGCTTCAGATCTTCAACGAAACCGCGACCGGCCCATGGGTTCTTGATCACGACGGCCAGGCCGACCATGGTCACCGGCTTGTCGGTGGCCTTGCCGCCTTCGATGCGGGTCTCTTCGGAGTAGGTGACGATCTTGCGGATTTCGAAACTCATGGGTGGCTCCTGGTGAGGGTTATCAGCTCTTGTTGTCTGATGGTATACCATAATATTTGTTGTGCAAGAGGTGGCTGGAAATTTCTCTTGCGGGGGGACGAAAGGTGGGCATGCCTTGGGTTTTATGGCGCCTGGGAGATCGAGCGCCGCCCGCGCGGCGCATCGCGAGCTTTGCTCGCTCCTACGTTTGTTTCGGGCCAATTATTCCTGGGGGATTTGCGCGCGAACGTCTTGGCGCATGGCACGATGTCGCGTCATAGGAACAAGGCGGTCGCGCGCGCCTGCCACAGGCGTTACTGGCCCGAAACAAACGTAGGAGCGAGCAAAGCTCGCGATGCGCCGCGCGGGCGGCGCTCGATCTCCAACACATCACAAAATCAAAGGCGTACACCCCAAAAAAAGCCCGCTCACGCAGGCCACGGGGGCCCACGGGAGCGGGCGCGTCCCGCAATGTGCCAGGCAATGGGAATTCAGGCGAAGGCCGGCACCACTTCCTTGATGAACAGCTCGAGCGATTTCTTCTTCTCGGCGTGGGGCAGGCTGTTGTCGCACCAGAAGCTGAACTCGTCGACACCGAGCTCCTGGTAGTACTTGATACGGGCGATGATCTCTTCCGGGGTACCAATCATCGTGTTCTTGCGGATGTTCTCCAGCTGGAACGCCGGCACTTCGGCGAACTTCGACTCAGGGCTCGGCTCAAGGAAGCCGTTGACCGGGGTGGACTTGTTGCCGAACCAGGCATCGAAGGTGCGGTAGAAGCGCGAGATGGCCTGGGCGCCGATTTTCCAGCCTTCGGGCTCCGACGGGCTGTGCACGTGGGTGTGGCGCAGCACCATCAGTTGCGGGCGTGGTACGTCCGGGTTGTTGTCGCAGGCGGCCTGGAACTTGTTCTTCAGGTCCAGCACTTCCTCGTCGCCCTTCATCAGCGGGGTGACCATGACGTTGCAGCCGTTGGCCACGGCGAAGTTGTGCGAGTCCGGGTCGCGGGCGGCGATCCACATCGGCGGGGTGGCGTTGAACGGCTTCGGTACGCTGGTGGAGGTCGGGAACTTGTAGACTTCGCCGTCATGGGCATAGTCGCCTTCCCACAGCTTGCGCACCACCGGGACCATTTCGCGCAGGGCCTTGCCACCGTCGGTGGCCGGCATGCCGCCCGCCATGCGGTCGAATTCGAACTGGTAGGCGCCACGGGCCAAGCCCACTTCCATGCGGCCGTTGCTGATCACGTCGAGCAGGGCGCATTCGCCGGCAACGCGGATCGGGTTCCAGAACGGCGCGATGATGGTGCCGGCGCCCAGGCGGATCTTCTCGGTGCGCGCGGCGAGGTACGCCAGCAGCGGCATCGGGCTTGGCGAGATGGTGTATTCCATGGCGTGGTGTTCGCCGATCCACACGGTGCTGAAACCGCCGTGCTCGGCCATCAGGGTCAGTTCGGTCAGGTCTTCGAACAGCTGGCGGTGGCTGACCTGTTCATCCCAACGTTCCATGTGCACGAACAACGAAAATTTCATGGGGCTTTCCTCAACGCTTGAAAGTGTCTGTCGCCCGGCAGGGCAGGCGCCAGGTGTCTCGATTCAGAATAGGCTTCAGGCAAAGGCTGGCAGGCTGGCCATCTTGCCGCGGCAGTAGACCATCGGCCGAGGGGCTTCCTCGGGGACGATCAGGTTGTGCACCTTGCCGACCATGATGGCGTGGTCGCCACCTTCATATTCGCGCCACAGTTCGCATTCGATGACGGCGGTGGCGCCAGCCAGGATCGGGTTGCCCAGTTCGCTCAGGGTCCACTCGATGCCGACGGCCTTGTCCTTGCCCTTCTTGGCGAACGCGTAGGCTTCGGCCTGCTGACCACCGGAGAGCAGGTGAATGGCGAAGCGCTTGTTCTTGATCAGGACAGGGTAGGAGTCGGAGGTGTAGTTGGGGCAGAACAGCACCAGCGGCGGGTCCATCGACAGGGAGGAGAAGGCGCTGGCGGTCAGGCCGACGACCGAGCCGTCGTCGTCCAGGGTGGTGATGACGGTCACGCCGGACGGGAAGGAGCCCAGGACGTTCTTGTAGATGCTTGCGTCGATCATCTGGTGTACCTCTAAAGGGCTGCGGTGGTCCGCGGTTTTTATCGTTGATGTGTCTGATGGTATACCGTAATACCTATTTTGCAAGCGGAATTTTCAGCCCTGGTTTTTCACGATGAACGGCTCTAGGCCACGTAAACCGTGGGATTGAGCGGTGAGGCGGTTTGTCGCAGGGGTTGTGCGAGCAGATCAGCGGGCGTTTTTTACTGCGGATCAGTGTTGTCAAAAGCTTGGAATACCATAATATGGTCCGCAGCTGAGAGGCCGCCTAGATGCGGTTTCCTTACAAAGATAAAAACGACCTTTCGAGCTGAATCCTATGTCCCAACCGTCGTCGCAACACCAGTTTGTCGAGAATCACACGGTCGATTACGTTCCACCTGCCGAGCGCCATGGGAAGGCGCGCGACCTGTTCACCCTCTGGTTCAGTACCAACATCGCGCCACTGCCTATCGTCACCGGCGCCATGGTGGTCCAGGTGTTCCACCTGAACCTGTTGTGGGGGCTGATCGCAATCGTGCTGGGTCATCTCGTCGGGGGCGTGTTCATCGCCCTCGCCTCTGCGCAGGGACCGCAGCTGGGCATTCCGCAAATGGTCCAGAGCCGTGGCCAGTTCGGCCGTTACGGCGCCTTGCTGATCGTGTTCTTCACCGCGCTGATCTATGTCGGCTTCTTCATTTCCAACATCGTCCTGGCGGGCAAGACCATCCACGGCATCGCCCCAAGCGTGCCGATGCCAGGTGCGATCGTGATCGGTGCCTTGAGCGCCACCGCCATCGGCGTGATCGGCTACCGCTTCATCCACATCCTCAACCGCATCGGTACCTGGGTAATGGGTTCGGCGCTGCTGGCCGGCTTCATCATGATGTTCGTCCAGGAACTGCCGGCCGACTTCTTCAGCCGCGGCGCGTTCAACCTGTCGGGCTTCATCGCCACCGTGTCGCTGGGCATCATCTGGCAGATCAGCTTCTCGCCGTACACCTCCGACTACTCGCGCTACCTGCCGCGTGAAGTGGGCATCGCCAAGCCGTTCTGGGCCACCTACTTCGGCGCCACGCTGGGCACCATCCTGTGCTTCAGCTTCGGTACGATCGCGGTGCTGTGCGTGCCGGATGGCACCGACGCAATGGATGCGGTCAAGCAGGCCACCGGCTGGCTGGGCCCGATCCTGATGGTGCTGTTCCTGCTCAACATCATCAGCCACAACGCCCTCAACCTGTATGGTGCGGTGCTGTCGATCGTCACCGCGATCCAGACCTTCATCGCCGAGTGGACGCCGAGCATCAAGGTGCGGGTGATCCTGGCTACGGTGATCCTGGTGGGCTGCGGGATGGTGGCGCTGAATGCATCGGCTGGCTTCATCGGCCAGTTCATCGGCCTGATCCTGGCGCTGCTGCTGGTGCTGGTGCCGTGGGCGTCGATCAACCTGATCGACTTCTACCTGATCAAAAAGGGTCAGTACGACATCGCGTCGATCTTCCGTGCCGACGGCGGCATCTATGGCCGCTTCAACCACCACGCGATCATTGCCTATGCCTGCGGCATCCTGGTGCAGTTGCCGTTTGCCAACACGTCGCTGTATGTGGGGCCGTATTCGAACATTGTCGAAGGGGCTGACCTGTCGTGGCTGTTCGGTTTGCTGGTGACGGTGCCGCTGTACTATTGCCTGGCGACTCGTGGCAAGGCGGCCGAGCGGGCGGGGCGGGTTGTAGGCGTCAACGACTGATAGATGGTTGTTGCTGTGACAGGGGCTGCTTTGCAGCCCATTCGCGGGGCAAGCCCGCTCCTACAGGTACAGCGCAAGCCTTGGGAGCGGGCTTGCCCCGCGAATGGGCCGCAACGCGGCCCCAGCTCTTTCAGGTCAGACCTTGAACTGCGCGACCATGCCATTCAGATCCACGGCAAGGCGCGACAGGTCCTGCGCCGCCGCGCTGGTCTGGTTCGCCCCCGCCGACGTCTGCATCGCCAGGTCCCGAATGTTCACCAGGTTGCGATCCACCTCCCGCGCCACCTGCGCCTGCTCCTCGGAAGCGCTGGCGATTACCAGGTTGCGCTGGTTGATCGAAGCGATCGCCTCGGCAATCACCTCAAGCGCCTGACCCGCACCCTGCGCCACCTCCAGCGTGCCGTTGGCCCGGCCGCGGCTGCTGTGCATCGCCGACACTGCTCGTTCGGTACCGTTCTGGATCCCGGCGATCATCTGCTCGATCTCTGCCGTCGACTGCTGGGTCCGGTGGGCGAGGGCGCGCACCTCATCGGCCACCACGGCAAAGCCACGACCGGCTTCACCGGCGCGGGCCGCTTCGATCGCCGCGTTGAGCGCCAGCAGGTTGGTCTGCCCGGCAATCGCGCCGATTACGTCCAGCACGCGGCTGATCTCGTTGGCGTTGCTGGCCAGCTGCTCGATCTCGGTCGAGGTGCCGGTTACGTCATTGACCAGATGCTGGATCGAGGCCAGGGCCTGGTTGACCTGATCGCGGCCATCGCGGGTGTTCTGGTCGGCACCTTTCGAGGCATCGGCCGTGCTGACCGCGTTGTTCGCCACTTCTTCCACCGCTGCAGTCATCTGGTTGACGGCAGTGGCGGCCTGGTCGATTTCCGCGCTCTGCTGGTGCAGGCCACGGCTGGTGTCTTCGGTGACGGTGTGCAGCTCTTCCGAAGCCGAGGCCAGTTGGTCGGAGGAGGCGGCGATCTTGCGGATGGTGTCGCGCAGGCTGTTCTGCATGCGGCTCAAGGCGCGCAACAGCAGAGCTGGTTCGTCGCGGCCGACGACACGGATATCCTGGGTCAGGTCGCCGGTAGCCACGCGTTCGGCCACGGCTACAGCATCGGCCAGCGGTACCACGATACTGCGGGTGAGCACGGTGGCGATGGCAGCCAGGGCGAGCATGATGATCACCAGCGAGGCGATGATTGCGGTGAAAGCCTCGTCGGCTACATCGCTGCTGCGCTCCGAGGCATCATCGGCGCCTTTGCCGTTGTAGGCAATGAGCGCGGCCATGGCCTTCATCATGCTGTCGGCGTACTGGCTGAGCGGGCCACTGATCTGCTGCTTGGCGGCGTCCATGCGACCGGCAGCGATGTCCTGCAATACCCGCGACTGCAGGTCGAGGTATTGCTGGTGGGAAGTATTGAAGGCGTTGAACAGGGCGCGATCATCGGCAGCGATGATGGTGTCCTCGTAATCCTTGAGTCCACTTTTGAGCTGCTCGTTGATGCCCTTGAGCATGTCGATGTTGCGCGCACGCTCGCCGGTATTGTCATCCAGCGCGGCGCGCAAGGTGACGGCGCGGGCACGGCCGAGGTTGGTGCTGATTTCACTGAGGGCGACCACGGCGGGCATCCAGGTGACACGGATTTCGTCCGTGGCCCTGTCCATCTGCCGGGTTTCATAGATTGCGATAAGGCCCATGGCCAGGACCAATGCGCCCAGCAGCGCAAAAACGCTGGTAGCGCGGGTGCCGATCTTCATATTCCGTAACTGCATGGAATGCTCCTTGACGTTGGCGTGCAGGCGTCAAGAGCATGGACGGATGGCCGGGTCACCGGGGATGGCGCCAGGCTCTCGATGCGCTGCGGATTAAAGTGTGTGCCTCACCCTCTTGAATGTCTTTTTGATTTGAATGATGCCATATGGCCATCAATATTGACCAGTCATTCAATGTAACGACTTATGCTGACAAATCCGTCATTTATTGACGGATTTGTCAGGATTTTGCGCTTAAACGATCGCGATCAGCGGGTCGGCAGCGGCCAGTGCCAGGGCGCGGTCGGCGGCCGGTGGGTAGATCCATACCCCGTTGATCTGGCGCTTCAGCTCCTTGCCTTCCTGGCCCTGCAGCTTCAGCTCGCGCTCCCAGCCTTCACTGAAGGCTGCCCCCCATTCGCCGAGGTCCAGGCAGGTGACGTACTTGGGTTGACGGTAGATCACCGGCGCTACGCCCAGCAGGTCGGCCATGGCGTTGTTGCCGGAGTGGCGGCCCATGGGGATTGCGTGCTGGCAGGTCATCAGGGCGTGGTTGCCCAGGTCGTCGACCGCTGCCCAGGCGGTATCGCCGGTGGCATAGATGTGCTCCTGGCCGATCACCTTGAGGTGATCGTCGACCTTGAGGCGGCCTAAGTTGTCACGCTCGCCGGCGACCTGGGCGGTCAGCGGGCTGGCCTTGACACCAGCGGTCCAGATCACGGTCTTGCTGGCGATGTACTCGCCGCTGTCGAGGGTGACGCCGCCAGCATCCACCGCCACCACCGAGGTGCCGGTCAGCCACTCTGCGCCAGCCTGTGCACTGGCTGCGACGATCGAAGGGGTGATGCCAGCGCCGAGTGCGGCACCGACGCGGGTGCCACGATCGATCACCAGTACCCGTACTTCAATGTCGCTGCCGAGGATGGCGCGCAGGCGGACGGGGATTTCCGTGGCGGTTTCTATGCCGGTGAAGCCACCGCCGCAGACCACCACCGTGTTACGTGCAGGCGAGGCGGGCAGGGCGGCCAGGCCGAGCAGGTGCTGCTCGAGCTTCACGGCCGACTCCATCTGGTCGACATCGAAGGCATGTTCGGCCAGGCCTGGAATCGCCGGGCGCGCCACCTGGCTGCCGGCGGCGAGGATCAGGCGGTCGTAGGCAATCTGCTGACGCTGGCCATCGACATCGGTGTAGCTGACGCTGCGCCCTGCGGCATCGATGGCCTCGGCGTTACCGGTGATGAAGCGCACGCCGACCGCATCGAACAATTCACCGACCGGTGCCTTCAGGCTGTGCGCGTCGGCTTCGTAGAAGCGCGGGCGGATACGCAGTTCCGGTTGCGGGGCGAGCACGCTGATGCTCAGGTCGTCGCGCTGGGCCTGGTCGAGCAGGCGGGCGGCGCTCAGGGCGCTCCAGACACCGGCAAAGCCGGCACCGATGATCAGGATGTTCGATTTCATGGAAGTGCTCCGCAAGGTTGAAGAGGGCTTCGAGGGCGTTGGTGGTGCTGCTCGAATAACTACGACTCTATTGATCGTAGTTTGAATCGGCAAGTGTTTTTTTCTTACGGGTAGCGCTCGACGCACGCTTAAAGCCGGTTGAATGCCTGTGATTAAGGGCTTAAAAGGGGAAGGCAAGGGCTTGAAATGGCGACGGATGGCGCAGGGCAGCTTTGCGCTTAGCCGGTGATCAGCGTAATATTTGCGACGAAGTTGGTCGGAGATAGATATGTCGCTCTACAGTGCTGGCGTCGAATACGGCATCCATTGCCTGCTGTACCTCGTGGATGAACGAGGTGATACCCGTGAGTCCAGCGTGCGCGACCTGGCGGAGCTGCAGGGCGTGCCGCAGGAATACCTGGCCAAGGTCTTCACCAAGCTCGCCCGGGCCAAGCTGGTGGCGGCTACCGAAGGCGTGCGCGGCGGTTTTCGCCTGGCGCGGCCGTCGGACGAAATCACCGTGCTGGATATCGTCAACGCCATCGACGGGCCGAAGAAGATCTTCGATTGTCGCGAAATCCGCGAACGTTGCACCTTGTTCGAAGGTTCAGCGCCGGGTTGGGCGACCGAGGGCACCTGCGCGATACACGCGGTGATGCTGGGGGCGCAGAAGCGCATGGAAGAGGCGTTGGCGCAGCAGACCATCCTCGACCTGGCACGGCGGTTCGGGCGCAAGGCGCCGGCCGAGTTCGGGCAGCAGGTCAATGAGTGGATGTGCGAGCGGCGTGATGGCAAGGGGGCAGGGGACATCCCGGTCAGCCAGATCTGAATCTAACGCGTGCCCGCAAAAGGGCCGGGACAGGTCAACGCCCTTCATGCTGGCGACGATAAGCCCCAGGTTGCACCCCCATGGCCTTGGCAAACGCCCGGGTAAACGCCGCCACCGACTGGTACCCGGCCTGTACCCCCACCTGTTCCACGGTATTGCCCGCCTGCAGCAACCGGCAGGCATGGCGCATGCGCAGCGCCAGCAGCACCTGGCCCGGCGACTGCCCGGCCAGTTCATTGAAACGCTTGAAGAACGCCGAACGCGACAAGCCGGTGCAGGCTGCCATGCTTTCCAGCGTCCAGGCCTGGCCAGGCTGTTCGATCAATTGCTCCAGCAACCCGGCAAACGCCGGCTGGCGGGCGAGGGCGACCAGCCCGCCCAGCGATTGCCCGTCGTGTACCTGCTGGCGCAACACATAGAGAAACAGCAGGTGGGTCAGGCGCTCCAGCATCGTTTGCGAGGGCGAGCGCTGGCACTCCTCCAGAATCAACCCGAACAACGCCCGCGCCGCATGCCCGGCCGGCTCATCGGCACGCAGCACGATCAGGTCGGCCAGCCCCTCGACGATCAGTGACGACAACCCGGCGCGGAAGTCGAAGAACCCGCAGACCAGGCCCACTCCATCGCTCGCCGTGGCATCCAGCGCCTGCATCTGTCGGCGTGGCTGCTCGCAGGCTGCGATCGGGTCCTGGTCGCTGGACAGCCGATAACCCAGGTCGCGCAGCAGGAACACGGCATCGCCGGTTGCCAGGCGCACGGCCTCGGCCTGGCCATCGAGGTGCAGCCAGCAATGGCCCTGCACCACCAGGTGAAAGCTGGCGCGGCCCATGCCCTGGGTGCTGGCATGCCAGCCGCCGCAGTAGCGGCCGACATGGAACAGGCTGGCGTCGAGTTCGAGACTTTCTAATAACCAATCGACAAGATGGCTGGATGAAATCATCTAATGCAAACACTCAGGAGCAAGGAAAGGCGACTGATGAATATGGAGGGTAATTCTTATAACCAACAGACTGTAGCCACACCCATCAAAAGGAGACCACTCCATGACCTCGCGCATTACTCTACACACTCTGCAGAGCGCCCCGGAAGCGGCCCGCCCATTCCTCGAAAACGCCCAGAAGAACTCTGGCTTCATTCCCAACCTGCTCGGCGTGCTGGCTAATGCCCCGGCGGCGCTGGAAACCTACGTCACCGTTTCCGCCCTGAACGGCAAATCCGAGCTGACCCTGGCCGAGCGTGAAGTGGTACAACTGATTGCCGCGACCAAGCACGGTTGCGACTTCTGCGTCGCCGGCCATACCGCCGTGGCCCTGAACAAGGCCAAGCTGCCTGCTGAGGTGGTCGACGCCCTGCGTGCGCGTGGCGAACTGCCGGATGCCCGCTACGAGACCTTGGCCGAATTCGCCCGTGAAGTCATTGCAACCCGCGGCAACGTCGGCGACCCCACCTACCAGGCCTTCCGCGCAGCCGGTTTCACCGAGGGCAACGCCCTGGAGGTGATTCTTGGCGTGAGTCTCGCAACCCTGTGCAACTTTGCTAATGTGTTCGCCCAGACGCCGCTCAACGACGAGCTGAGCAAGTACCGCTGGCAGCCAACTGCGTAATTGACGCCTGGCGCTGGTGGCGCCTGCGATTTCAAAAGGAGTAGGGACATGCTTGATGCTGCATTTCGTCAATGGCTGGATGCCAATGCCGAGGCAATCGACCAGGGCCAATGCGACCCGCAGCTGGTGCTGGCGCACATCGCCGAATCGCAACTGCTGCGCGTCGGCGTCGCCCCGGCACTGGGTGGCAGCGGGGGCGCGGTCACCCATGCCGTCGAAGCCATCGCCGCCATCGCCAGCCGTTCACTGGCCGCCGCCTTCGTCTGCTGGGGCCAGCGAGCGTTCATCGAATACCTGCTGCAAAGTCCCAACCAGGCCTTGCGCGAGCGCTTGCTGCCCAGCCTGCTGACTGGAGAGCTGGCCGGTGCCACCGGTTTGTCCAACGCCATGAAGTTCCTCTCCGGGATCGAGGCCTTGCAGGTGCGTGGCCGCCCCGAGGCGGCGGGCTGGGCACTGGATGGCCGCCTGCACTGGGTGACCAACCTGCGCAAGAGCGGCTTCGTCGTGGCGGCGGCCATCGAGGACGACGCCGGCGGCTCGCCTTTCGTGGCGGCGATTCCCTCCGACAGCCAGGGCCTGGAGCGCTCCGATGACCTGGAGCTGATGGGCCTGCAATCGAGCAACACCGCGGCGCTGGCATTCCACCAGGTCGAGCTGGGGCGCGAGTGGCTGCTGCACGAAAACGCCCGCGAGTTCCTGCCCACGGTTCGCCCGGCGTTTCTCGCCTTGCAGTGCGGCATGGCCATCGGCCTGGCGCGGCGGTCGCTGCACGAAGTACACGAACACCTGCACGGGCGCCTGTCGTTCCTCGAAGAACACCGCCAGGTGCTCAAAGAGCGCCTGGAAAACACCGTGGCCGAGCTCAAGCAGGGCCTGCTCGAAGGGCGCTTCCAGGGCCAGCCAGCGGCGTTGTTCAAGCTGCGCATCACCCTTGCCGAAAGCGCTGCCGACGCTGTGCAGCTGGAGCTGCAGGCCAGCGGCGGCAAGGCGTACCTGGATGAGTTCGGTGCCGGCTTCGCCCGCCGCTGGCGCGAGTCGGCGTTCGTGCCGATCGTCACCCCAAGCCTGGTGCAACTGCGCGCCGAGCTGCATCGCCAGGCCGCCAGCGCATGAGCCAAGCGTTACTCGAAGCCCGCGAGATCAGCCTGGGCTACCCGCGCGAGGGCGGCTGGCAGGACGTGCTGGCACGCTTCGACCTGCAACTGGCGCCAGGGGAGGTGGTGACCATCCTCGGCCCCAGTGGCGTCGGCAAGTCCAGCCTGCTGCGGGTGCTGGCCGGCCTGCAGCAACCGCGCGGTGGCCGCGTGACCCTGCATGGCGAGCCGCTGCAAGGGCCGCACCCGCGCCTGGCAGTGGCCTTCCAGGACCCGAGCCTGCTGCCCTGGCTGAGCCTGGAAAAGAACGTTGCCTTCGGCCTGGACTTCGCTCGCCAGCCCAAGCTGGCCGCAGCCGAGCGCCGTGCGCGCATCGACCATGCCATCAGCGCGGTGGGCCTGGCCCATGCGCGCAACCAGTATCCGGCGCAGTTGTCCGGCGGCATGGCCCAGCGCACCGCGCTGGCCCGCTGCCTGGCGCGCCAGCCCGAAGTACTGCTGCTCGACGAGCCGTTCGGTGCCCTCGACGAAGTGACCCGCGCCGACATGCAGCAATTGCTGCTGCAACTGATCGCCACCCACAACACGGCGGCGGTGCTGATTACCCACGATATCGACGAAGCCCTGTTGTTGTCCGACCGGGTGCTGCTACTGGGCAACCACCCGGCGCACATCCTTGGCCAATGGCACATCGACCTGCCGCAACCGCGCACGCACCGGGTCGAAGAGCTGGGCGCACTGCGAATCGAGATCCTGAAAACCCTTCGGCGGGCAAGCCGCACGGCTGAACCTTCCCCTACCTCGTTGCCTTCGGAGCCTGCACATGTGCATGGATGACTGCTGTTCCGCCACTTCGCGTCGTGATTTCCTCAAGCTCAGCGCCATGCTCACCGCCGCCGGGGCCGTGCCGCTGCTGTCCAGCCTGCAGGCCCGCGCCGCCACCGAGCCCGACGCGCCGGTACGCATCGGCTACCTGCCGATCACCGACGCCACGCCGTTGCTGGTGGCGCACAACAACGGCCTGTTCGAGGCCGAAGGCATCAAGGCCGAGCGCCCGGTGCTGCTGCGCAGCTGGGCGCAGGTGATCGAGGCGTTCATCTCGGGCCAGGTCAACGTCATTCACCTGCTGTCGCCGATGACCGTGTGGGCCCGTTATGGCAGCAAGGTGCCGGCCAAGGTGGTGGCCTGGAACCATGTCGGCGGTTCCGGCCTGACCGTGGCGCCCGACATCACCGACATGAAGCAGCTGGGCGGCAAGACCGTGGCCATCCCGTTCTGGTACTCGATCCACAACGTGGTGCTGCAGCAGATGCTCAACGACAACGGCCTTACCCCAGTGTCGAAGCCCGCCAATGCCCAGCTGGCGGCCAACGAAGTCAACCTGCTGGTGCTGCCGCCGTCGGACATGCCGCCGGCCCTGGCCAGCAAGCGCATCGCCGGCTACATCGTCGCCGAACCGTTCAACGCCCTGGCCGAGAACCTCAAGGTCGGCCGCGTGCAGCGCTTTACCGGCGATGTCTGGCGCAACCACGCCTGCTGCGTGGTATTCATGCACGAGCATGACCTGAACAACCGCCCGGAATGGTCGCAGAAGGTGGTCAACGCCATCGTCAAGGCCCAGCAATGGACCCGCGACCACCGTGCCGAAGCGGCGGCGCTGCTGTCCAAGGCAGGCCCCAACAAGTACACCCCGCATGAGCCGGCAGTGCTGACCAAGGTGCTGGCCCCGGCGGCCGAAGACCGTGCCAGCTACATCGCCAGTGGTGCGATTCAGCATCAGCAGTGGGATGAAAAGCGCATCGACTTCCAGCCCTACCCATACCCCAGCTACACCGAGGAACTGGTCAAGCGCCTGAAGCACACCCTGATCGAGGGCGAAAGCGGCTTCCTCGCCAACCTGGACCCAGCGCAAACGGCCCGCGACCTGGTCGACGACCGCTTCGTGCGCAACGCCATTGCGGCAGTCGGTGGCCCTTCGGTGTTCGGCATCGCCGAGAACTTCCAGCGTAGCGAGGAGTTCGCGGTCTGATGCGCAAGCACGTCGTCCATGCCGGCCTGGGTTTGGCCGGCCTGCTGGGGTTGCTGTTGCTGTGGTGGCTGGGGGTGCGGTTGTTCGGCGAGGCCGACGGCCTGTCGGCGCGCTTCTCGCCCCAGGCGACTCTGGCCAGCCTGGTCGAGCTGCTCGGCCAGGGCGAGGTCTACGGGCATGTCTGGGTCAGCCTCAAGCGCATTCTGGTCGGCTTGCTGCTGGCGCTGCTGATTGGCGTGCCGCTGGGGCTGCTGGTCGGCAGCTACCGGCATCTGGAGGCGGCGACCACGCCAGCGTTCCAGTTCCTGCGGATGATCTCGCCACTGTCGTGGATGCCGGTGGTGGTGATGCTGATGGGTGTGGGCGACCAGCCGATCTACTTCCTGCTGGCCTTCGCCGCACTGTGGCCGATCCTGCTCAACACCGCCGCGGGCGTGCGCCAGCTCGACCCTCGCTGGCTGCAGCTGAGCCGCAGCCTTAGTGCCACGCGTTGGGAAACCTTGTGCAACGTGATCCTCCCAGGGGTGATCGGCCATGTACTGACCGGCGTGCGCCTGGCCATCGGCATCCTGTGGATCGTGCTGGTGCCGTGCGAGATGCTCGGGGTGAGTGCGGGGCTGGGGTATTTCATTCTCGATACCCGCGATCGCCTGGCGTACTCGGAGCTGATGGCGATGGTGCTACTGATCGGCGTGCTGGGGTTCATGCTCGATGCCCTGGCCCGCGGGCTGCATCGGCGTTGGGTGCATGCCTGACCGGTCACTGTTGCTTCTTCGCGGGCAAGCCCACTCCTACAGGACGGTGCGCACCTGTAGGAGCGGGCTTGCCCCGCGAAGAGGCCGCAGGATCAATGCACCGACTTGCGCTCCCGCACACAGGCCTTAGCCTGGGCGGTCAACTCATCCAGCCATTCATCGCGCTGCTGCTCGGCATCGAGCATGGCATCCTCACCCTGCTGATTGAGCAGGTAGGTGTGAATCTGCAGCACTTCGGCGGTCTGGTAGATCGGCTCAATGTCCAGCCGACCGATCAGCGCACCGCTGGCCTGGCCGGTGCTGCTCATCAACACCTGCGGCCCGCTGGCGGCGACCACCTGCATGCCCATGCTCTCGAACCAGGGCACCTGATGGGCAAAGGCATTCAGCTCGACGCTGGCATAGCGCGCCTGCGCATCACCCAGCAGGGCACGGGCAACGCCTTGGCGGCGGTGGTTGGGCGCCACGGCCAGAAACGCCAGGGCGCAGGCCTGGGGGTTGTCCTGGGCCGGCAAGGTCAGGGCGAAACCGAGCAACTGGTCCGGGGCTTCGGCATCCAGGGCCAGGGTCAGCTGCACGGCCAGACCGCGGGTGCCGTCCATGGCCTGCAGGTACTGGTGCACCTCCATGCCGACACCGTACTGGTACAGCGGATAGAGCGGGTTTTCGGCACGAATGGCGACGCTGCTCAGGTCGCCGACGTTGTGGATCACCAGCTCGCGGATCTGGTTCTGGAAGGATTCGGGCGGCACGCTGTCGAGGCGGCTCAGGATGAACATCGGTGGACGGGCTCCGGCTGCGGTTGGCTCACCCCGCGCCGGGTTGGCGCGGGGTGCACAGTCTAAACCCTTTTTAGCCGCGCATCGCGGCGAGCATCAGGTCGAGGTTCTGCACCGCCGCGCCCGAGGCCCCTTTGCCGAGGTTGTCGAACACCGCCGTCAGCACCACCTGGCCGTGCTCGGGGTTGGCGTACAGCGCCAGGCGCAGGTCGTTGCTGTCGTTCAGCGCCTCAGGGTCGAGCGGAGTGGCCGGACCCTGCTGGTGCAGGGGCATCACCTGCACATGGCGGGCGCCCTGGTAGTGCTGTTCCAGGCAAGCCTGCAACTGTTTCGCGTTGGGCTGGCCAGGCAACAGGCGCAGTTGCAGCGGGATGCTCAGGACGATGCCCTGGCGATAGGCCGCGTAACCCGGCAGGAACATCGGCCGTGCCGACAGGCCGGCGTGCAGCTGGATTTCCGGTACGTGTTTGTGCGCCAGTTCCAGGCCATACAGCTGCAAGGTCGGAGCATGTTCAGCGCCCGGCGCCTCGTGTCGCTCGACGGCTGCGCGGCCACCGCCGGAATAGCCAGAGATGGCATGGATGCTCAGCGGGTAGTCGGCGGGTAGCAGGCCGGCCTTGACCAGGGGGCGCAGCAGGGTAATGGCGCCAGTGGGGTAGCAGCCAGGGTTGCTCACACGCTTGGCCTGGGCGATACGCTCGGCCTGTTGGCCGTCCAGTTCTGGCAGGCCATAGACCCAGCCCGGTGTGGTGCGGTGCGCGGAGCTGGCGTCGATCACCCGCACGGCGGGGTTTTCGATGGCCGCCACGGCTTCGCGGGCGGCGTCGTCGGGCAGGCACAGCAAGGCGATGTCGGCGCTGTTGATGGCGTCGGCGCGGCGTTGCGGGTCCTTGCGCTCGGCTTCGGGCAGGGTCAGCAGGCGCAGGTCGGTGCGGCCTTGCAGGCGGGCGTGGATCTGCAGGCCGGTGGTGCCTTGGTCGCCGTCGATGAAGACAACTGGGGTATGCATGGTCGGGAGTCCGGTCAGGGGAGGGGATGGCCTATGCTCGCCTGTGGCCTTGCGAAAGAAAATTTGAATATCATGATGCTGACGTTCAGTTTTCATGAATCAAGGATCGCCGCCCATGCGCGAAATCAGCCTCGACCGCCTGCGCACCCTGGTGGTGATCGCCAATCTCGGTTCCTTTGCCGAAGCCGCCCGCCAGCTCAACCTGGCGCCACCCACCATCAGCCTGCACGTGGCCGAGCTGGAGGCGCGGGTCGGAGCGCCGCTGCTGACCCGCAACCGCAACCAGGTGCGCCCCACGACCATCGGTGAGACCTTGCTGGCACGTGCTCGTCGCTTGCTGGCCGATGCCGACCTGGCCCTTGACGAGGTGCGTCGTCAGGTCGAGGGGCTGACCGGGCGGGTGCGCCTGGGCGCCTCCACGGGGGCCATTGCCCATCTCCTGCCCAGGGCCCTCGAGCATTTGCGGGTGGCGCACCCGGGCATCGACGTGCAGGTTCAGGTGCTGACTTCCCAGGCTTCCTTGGCGCGTTTGCGCGAAGGCACCCTGGATATCGGCCTGGTGGCGCTGCCGCAGGTGGCCGGTAAGGGTGTCAGGCTCACGCCCTGGCGGCGTGACCCGATCCTGGCGTATGTGCCGGCCGACTGGCAGCCGCCCGCCAAGGTCACCCCCGCCTGGCTGGCGCAGCGTGCCTTGATCCTCAATGACAACAGCACCCAGTTGTCGCGGGTGACGGGTGAGTGGTTCGCGGCTGCAGGCTTGTATCCCGAGCCACGCATCGAGCTGAACTACAATGATGCAATCAAGAGCCTGGTGGGCGCCGGCTATGGTGCGACGCTGTTGCCGCAGGAGGGTGAGGCCGCCGAACTGGACCGGCGCATTGCGCGCCGGCCGCTGCGGCCTGGTTTGTGGCGCCAGTTGGGGATCGCCTGCCGGGAGGGGCAGGTAGAGCGGGCCACAGGGTTCGTGCTGGAGGCGCTGGAGCGCTTGCGCCAGTAGCGGTAGCAAGACTTGCGCGGTACCTGTGGCAGCCGCGCTTGCCGACGAAAGGGGCGCAGAGCGCCCCCAGGGTTCAGCCCCGCTCTCGCAGGCGAACCGCCGTCACGCTCTCGCCGCCGACCCCCCAGTTGTCCGTCGGCACTTCCTCGATCACCACGAAGGTACTGGCCGGTGGCTTGCCCAGCACCTGTTCAAGCAACTGCGTGGTGCCCTCGATCAGCTGGCGCTTGTGTTGCTGGGTCACCCCTTCATCGGTCACCCGGATATGGACGTAAGGCATGGCTGCTCGCTCCTCGGTTCAGTGCCAGGTGCCGGCGGTGCTACCACCGTCCACGGGCAGGATTAGCCGCTGACGAAGCGCGCATCGGTCAGGTAGGTGTCACCCCGGCGGCGGTGAGCCGCAGCGTGGCGCGCCTGGAGGAGCGCCTGGGCGTGCGGACCACGCGGCAGATGCGCCTGTCCGACGCCGGCCAGGCCTATTACCAGCAATGTCGACAGGCGCTCGGGCAGCTGGTCGAGGCGGAGCGTCAGGCGACTGGTGGCCAGGCCGTGCCCAGTGGCCGCCTGCGCATCAGCGCGCCCACCCCTTATGCGCATCACCGTCTGTTGCCGTTGCTACCGGCGTTCCGTCAACGCTATCCGCAGGTGCAGGTGGACGTGCATGTCAGCAATCGCAACGTCGACTTTGCCGAAGAGCCCTTCGACCTCGCTATCCGTGGCCGCGAGCCAGCCGATTCGCGGCTGGTGGCGCGGCGTCTGGAGGATGCCGAATTGGTGGTGGTGGCGACGCCGGGCTACCTGGCCCGCATGGGAGCGCCGCAGGTACCGCAGGAGCTGGCCGGGCATGAGTGCATCCAGTTCGAACTGGCCAGCAACGGCCGCCGTTCGCCCTGGCGTTTTCGCATCGAAGGCCGCGAGGTTGAAATGGATACCGAAGGTGGTTTCACCTGCCTGGGCGACTTTCTGGCGACCGCGACGCTGGTGCGTCATGGGGGTGGCCTGATGCAGGCCTACCGCTTCACCGTGCAGGATGCACTGGAAAGTGGCGAACTGGTCGAGGTACTGGGTGCATACGGCGGCACCTCGCGTCCCTTCATGCTGATCTATCCCCAGGCTCGGCACATGCCATTGCGGGTACGGGCCTTCATCGACTTCCTGTTTGCCGAAGGGGCACGACCACCGAGCTGAACCGACACAGGGGGCGATCGCCGACTATGCTTTCCGCTGCGTCGAGCCAAATGTCCCTCGACGATCATTCCGATTGCCCAGGAGAACGCTCCATGAAATCCATGAAATTCGTGCCTCTACTGGTGATTGCCTCTGTGTTGAGCTTTACCGCCCACGCAGACCCTAAAAGCAACTGCGCGGCCAAGATCAATGACCTGGAAAGTATCCATAAAGCCGATGGCCCGGGGCTGCATGGTGGCATGGCACACGACTACAAAGAGCACCTGAAAACAGCCAAGGACGCGCAGGCGAAGGGGGACTACACCCAATGCCAGGCCTCGGCTGACCAAGCCAAGACCATCTACAACAAGGCCCGCAACAAATAGTGTTACACGGCTGTACGGCTTCTTCGCGGCGATGCCCGTGAAGAGGCCGGTACAGGCAAACCCATCCAGGCTGCCAGCTTTCAGCCCCACGAAGTCCCCACCGGATCGAGCATCAGAACCAGCGGTCGTTCTTCTTCCGCCCACGGGTCAGCGCCGGCAGGATCAGCCCCGCCAGCAGGCCGGCGCCAGCAATGCTGCCGCCATACACCATGTAACGCATCATCACCTGCTTGTTCTCGTCGCCCAGGCGTGCCTGGGTATCGCGCAGGTTCGACTGGCTCTGGTCGAGCTGTTCGTTGAGCGCCTGGTTGCGGGCTTCCAGTTCATCGATCAGCTTCTTGCGCGAGTCGAGTGTTTCCTGCATGCCCTGTACGCGGTTCTTCCAGCTGTCATCAATGGTCTTGAGCTGCCCGGACAGCTCCGCCACCTGGGCGTCGAGCTGCGGCAGGCGCTCGTTCTGGCCCGGTACCGACTGCAGGTCGCTGGTGAGGATCCACACCAGGTCGCCATTTTGCCCACGCACCTGGCTGTAGTTGCCCTGGCTGCCGATCAGGGTGAGTTTCTGCCCGGACTTGAGCGTGCCGACGATGCGGTGGCCATCGGTCGGGCCACTGCGCACATAGGTGCTCAAACTGTCGCTGACCCAGCGCGCATCGCTGGCCGGCTCTTCGGCATGCGCGGGGATGGCAAGAGCCACCAGGGCGGCGAGCAGGCTGCCGCGCAGGGCAGGGAGGGCAAGGGAGGCTGGGCGGGATTCAGGCATGTTGGGTCTTCGCTGCAACAGGAAAAATAGGCCCGGTAACTCTAGATCAGCGACGGGGCCGGCGAACCGGTCGGTGAATTGACCGTCAGGGACAGACCGCATTTTTGTAGGCAGGTTCACTGCTGAATGTAGGAAATACCTACAGAATGTTGCAAATGCCGGGCTAGAGGCGCTGCGCGCCCATGACACGATTGTAATGCTGCGATCACCTTGGCGTTATCCGCCAGGCCCCACTCTCCGACTCCGCCGACTCAACAAAAAACGTCCCCAAGGAGCTTCGGATGATCCGAACCGCACCCCTGTCCCTGGCTGCATGCCTGGCGCTGTCTGGCGTCAGTGCAACGGCAAGCGCCGCTGAAGAAGCAGCCGAAGGTTTCATCGAGGGCAGCACGCTCAACGTGCTCAACCGCAACTTCTACTTCAACCGCGACAACCGCGACGGGCCCGCCCCGGTGCACAACGCTACCAAGCCGGCCAGCAACGGTTATTCCGAAGCCTGGGCGCACGCCATCATCGCCCGTTACCAATCCGGCTTCACCCAAGGCACGGTGGGTTTCGGTCTGGACGCCTTCGCCATGCTCGGTCTCAAGCTGGACACCGGCGGGGGGCGCAACGGCGGGCGCAGTTCGTTCGATGTGCTGCCGGTGGACCACGACGGCCAGGCGCGTGACGAGTACACCAAGCTTGGCGGTGCCGCCAAGGTGCGATTGTTCGATACCGTGCTCAAGGTGGGCGATGTGTTCCCGGCCAACCCGGTGGTGGCCGCGGGCGATTCGCGCCTGTTGCCGGAGAGCTTTCGCGGCGTGACCGTGGAGAACACCAGCCTCAAGGACTTGACCCTGCAGGCCGGCCGCTTGCACGCGATGAGCCAGCCGGTCTCCAGCGACATGCGCGAGAACTTCGTGACTTTCTACGGCGGCCCGGTGGACTCGCCCTGGATCGCCTACGGCGGTGGCGACTACGACCTCAACGAGCACATCAGCGTCAGCCTGTTCAGCAGCCGGCTCAAGGATGTGTGGAACCAGTACTACGCCGGTACCAGTGCCAGTTGGCCGCTCGGTGAAAACGTCGCACTGATCGGTGGCCTGAACTACTACAAGGCCGTCGATGAAGGCCAGCAGCGCCTGGGCGCGTTCGACAACGATATCTGGAGTGTGAAAGTCGGGGTGCGCTTCGGCGCGCATACCGTGGCGCTGAGCCACCAGCGCAACAACGGTGACGATGACTTCGACTACCTGCGCCAGTCCGATTCGATCTTCCTCGACAACTCGATCCAGTACAGCGACTTCAACTCGCCAAAGGAGCGCTCGTGGATGCTGCGCTATGACCTGGACATGGCGGCCTATGGGGTACCGGGGCTGTCGTTCATGACCCGTTACGCCAGAGGCTCCGACGCGGATTACTCGAACGCCAACGCCTTCTACATGCGCCGTGACGCGGACGGCAATCCGTTGACCGACCAGAAGCGCTGGGAGCGGGATGTCGAGGTCAAGTATGTGGTGCAGAGCGGCGCGGCCAAGGACCTGTCATTGCGCGTGCGCCAGGCGACCACTCGGGCCACGGCGTTCGAGTCGGACTTGGACGAAGTGCGGCTGATCGTCGAGTACCCGCTGTCGGTGTTGTGAATTCACCTTTGGAAGCGTTCAAGCTCCTTTGGTCAAGGTGGATGGTTTGGCGCCCCGGTCGGGGCGCCTTTTTTGATTTTTGCCCCATGCCCAACCTTGCTATCCTCGCCGGCACTCACCCCAGCGAGCCGAGCATGCCAAGACCGAAGAAGCACGACCTCACCACCGCAGACAGCAAGGCGGTGATCATCGATGCCGCGTTGCAGGTCATCCGCCAGGAAGGTGCCGGCTGCGCGACCTACCGGCGTATCGCCGCTGAGGCTGGCGTTTCGCCCGGCACCATGACCTACCACTTCGCCAACATCAACGAAATCGTCGCGGCGGCCTTCGTGAAAATGAGCAACGGCATTGCCGACCAGTACTTCCGCCAGCTCGGCGAGGCCCGTAATACGGCTCACGCCCGCGAGCTGGTCGCCGACCTGATCTGTGGTGACCTGTGGAAGGCCTCGGGGCAGATGTTGCTGATCTTCGAGTTGTACACCTTTGTTTCGCGCAATCCTGAGTACACCTACGTGATGGATGACTGGATGGCCCGGTCGCGTCAGGCCCTGCAGATTCACTTCGACGAGAAGACCGCGCGTGCGCTGGATGCGCTGATCGAAGGCTTCACCATCCACAATGCCCTGAGCAAGACCACGGTCAGCCGGGCCGACATACTGGCGTTGATCGAGGCGATTGCGTGAAGGCAGCGCTGCCATCGACAGCCGCAAGAGCAAGAGCGTATCCATGACTGGGTTGAGGTGGGTCATTCCAATGAGATGCCTTTTCCCCTATTGTCGAGCTTCCCATCCCAAACGATCGGCAGTCCCATGGAGAAAGTCATCGTCATCACTGGTGCCAGCCGTGGCATTGGTGCCGCCACCGCCCTGCAAGCCGCCCGCGAGGGTTACCGCATCTGCATCAACTACCACGCCGACGACCAGGCTGCCGAGAGCATCCTCGCCCAAGTCCGCGCCCTAGGCGCCGAAGCCATCACCGTGCGCGCCGACGCCAGTGTCGAAGACGAGGTGATCCAGCTGTTCCACCGCGTCGATCAGGAACTCGGCCCGGTGACCGCACTGGTCAACAACGCCGGCACCATCGGCCAGCAAAGCCGTGTCGAGGACATGTCCGAGTTCCGCCTGCTCAAGATGATGAAGACCAACGTCGTCGGCCCCATGCTCTGCGCCAAGCACGCGCTGCTGCGCATGGCCCGCCGCCACGGCGGGCAGGGCGGGGCGATCGTCAATGTGTCCTCGGTCGCGGCGCGCCTGGGGTCACCCAACGAGTACGTCGACTACGCCGCCTCCAAAGGCGCGCTGGATACCTTCACCATCGGCCTGGCCAAGGAAGTGGCGGGCGAGGGCGTGCGGGTCAACGGCGTGCGACCGGGGTACATCCATACCGGTTTTCATGCCCTGTCCGGCGACCCCGACCGCGTGAGCAAGCTCGAAGCCGGCCTGCCCATGGGCCGCGGGGGCCGTGCCGAGGAAGTGGCCGAGGCGATCCTCTGGCTGCTGTCGGACAAGGCCTCGTACTCCACTGGCAGCTTCATCGATCTGGGCGGCGGGCGCTGAAGGCTACCCGTCAGGGCAGCTCATCCGCCAGCAGCAGACGCACCCGTTCGGCCAGTGCCTCAAGCTCGAAAGGCTTGGTCAGCACGCTGGTGCCCTGCAGCAACTGGCCGTCGCTGAGCGCCGCACTTTCGTCGTAGCCGGTAATGAACAGCACTTTAAGGTCCGGGTACAGTTGCCGGCAACGCTCCGCCACCTGGCGGCCATTGGGGCCGTCAGGCAGGCCGATATCGCTCAGCAGCAGGTCCGGCTGTTCGCACTGCTGCAGGTGCGCCAGCGCGGCAGTGCCATTCTCGAAGGCCTCGACCTGGTAGCCCAGTTCTTCCAGCACCTCACCGAGCACCAGGCGTAGCGCTGTCTGGTCCTCCACCAGCACGATGCGTTGCCCGCCCGAACTGCCGGCCAACGCCTTATGCCCAGACGGGCGGGGGGCCACAACAGGTTGCTCGTGGTGGCGCGGCAGGTACAGCTCGACCCGCGTGCCCTCGCCGGGGGTGGAATGCAAGCGCAGTTGGCCGCCCGACTGGCGCACGAAACCGTAGGTCATCGATAACCCCAGTCCGGTGCCCTGGCCCATCGGCTTGGTGGAGAAGAACGGGTCGATGGCCCGGGCCGCCACGGCGGCGCTCATGCCACAACCGTTGTCGGCCACGCTCAGGCGCACATAGTCCCCGGCGGCCAGTTCGAGCGGGCGCGCCTGCTCGCTGTCGAGCGTGATGTTGTCGCCCTGGATATCGATGGTGCCGCCACCCGGCATCGCGTCGCGCGCGTTGATGCACAGGTTGAGCAGGGCGCTTTCCAGTTGCGGTGGGTCGATGAAGGTTGGCCACAGCCGTGCGACGAAGCGGCTGCGCAAGGTAATCGACGGGCCGATGCTGCGACGTATCAGCTCTTCTATGCCGTTGACCAGCGCCGAGACCTCGGTCGAGCACGGTTGCAGTGTCTGCTGGCGGGAGAAGGCCAGCAGCCGGTGCACCAGCGATGAAGCCCGTTGCGCCGAGCCGCTGGACAGTTCGAGCAGCGGTTCCAGCTCTGCGTAGCGCTGCTGGCCGAGGCGCTGTTGCATCAGCTCCTGAGCGTTGATGATGCCGCCCAGAAGGTTGTTGAAGTCGTGGGCGATGCCGCCGCTGAGCTGGCCCACGGCCTCCATCTTCTGCGCCTGGCGCAACGCCTGCTCGGCCTTGGCCAGGCGTTGCTGTTCCTGGACCCGCTCGGTGATGTCATAGGCGAACAGGTAGGCGCCTTGCACGCTGTCGTCGTGGTCGCGCAAGGCGTTGAAACGCAGTTCGTAATGGCGAGGCCCGAAAGCCCCGATCTCGATGAACTGTTCACCTGCCAGCGCCCGTTGCCACATCGGCATTATCAGCTCACGGTCTGCTGGGTGGCCTTCCACGAATGCTGGCATGTACTCACCGACTTCGGGGGTGCGGCCGTACAAGGCATGAAAGTCGTGCTTGGCCTGGCGGTTGACGGCGAGCCAACGCAGGTTCGTATCAATCACATGCACGTTGACCACGCTATGTTCGACCAGCTCAGCAAACAGGCGGCGCTCGGCCAAGGCTGCACTGACCCGCTGTTCAAGCTGTTCGTTGAGCTGCTGCAGGGCCTGCTCGGCCTTGCGCCGCTCGGTAACGTCCTTGAACAGCACCGCGACCTGGCGGCGCTCCGCCGGCTCCACGCGGAAGGTAGTCACCGCCAGCACATGGCCCGTGGCGACCAGCTCCTGTTCAAACTGTAGCGGCTCGCCAGTGCGCAATACCGCACCGTAGCGGGCGACCCAGTCGTTCGCCTCGTCGGGCACCATCTCGCGCAGCTTCTGCCCGACCACATTGGGGATGCCGGCGTGCTTGGCGTAGGCAGCGTTGGCGATGACATGCACGTAATCGCTGAGCGGGCCATGGGGGCCGTCGAAAAACTCGATGATGCAGAAGCCTTCGTCCATGGTGTCGAACAGAAATCGATAGATGTTCTGGTCCTGATCGGCGTGTTGCAGCAGCTGGGTCTCCAGCTGCGCGTTACGCTGACGCAGGGTTTCGATTTCCTGACGCAGGGCGAGCAGGTCGCGGTGGGGCATGGCGACGTCCGACAGAAATGAAGGGTCAGACTTTACCTGCCCGCACGGCGAGCGCATAGCGCGCTACAGCGGCAATCGGCGGTTTTCCAGCAACTGGGCGACGTGCTGATTGAGGGCTGCCAGTTCGAACGGTTTGTACAACACGGCGCAATGCCTGTCAGGGCTGACGTCGACCCGGTTGCTGGCATAGCCGGTGATGTACAGCACCGCGACGCTGCCGGGGCGCTTCTGGCAGGCGGCTGCTACCTGGTAGCCATCGATGCCGCCCGGAAGACCGATATCGGTGATCAGTAGGTCTGGGTGCAAGCCTGCCTGCAGGGCCTCCAGTGCCCCGCGGCCATCGCTGAAGGCATGCACACGGTGCCCTTGTTCCTCGAGTACCTCGCAGATCAGCAGCCGCAGGATGTCCTGGTCTTCCACCAGCATGACTACCTGAGGCGCTGCGCGGGACTGTTGGCTTGGCGTCTGTGGTTGCGCGCACGCGTGCTCGACAGCGTCGCAGGAGGTCCGTGGCAAGTAGAGGTGGATGCAGGCCCCTTGCCCCGGTTCGCTGGCGATGCGCAACTGCCCACCGGACTGGCGCACGAAACCATACACGATCGACAGCCCAAGTCCTGAGCCCTGGCCCAATGGTTTGGTGGTGAAAAAGGGTTCGCATGCCCTTTGCAGCACATCGGCCGGCATGCCGATGCCGTTGTCGCAGACACTGAGGTGCAGGTAGGCGCCGCTGGTAAGGTCCAGCGCGCGTGCCTGCAGCTCATCGAGTTGGGCGTTCTCACTGGCGATACGCAATGTCCCCCCCAGTGGCATGGCGTCGCGGGCATTGATGCACAGGTTGAGCAGTGCGCTTTCCAGTTGGTGCGGATCGATCTGCACCAGCCACTGGCCGCTCTGGGTCTGGTCGATGAAGGTGATGCGCGCATCGAGCGAACTGGCGATCAGCTCGCCCATGCCGGCCACCAGCTGCTGCACGTCCACCGCCTGGGGCACCAGCGTCTGCTGACGCGAGAAGGCCAGCAGGCGCTGCACCAGCGCAGCGGCCCGTTGGGCATTGTGCCGTGCGACGCCCAGCAACCGGGCGGTGTCGTGGTGGCGCTGTTCGGCCTGGCGTTGCTCGGCCATTTCCAGGGCGCCGAAGATGCTGCCGAGCAGGTTGTTGAAGTCGTGGGCGATACCGCCGGTCAACTGGCCGACCGCTTCCATCTTCTGCGATTGGCGCAGGGCCTCTTCGATCTTGCGCACGCGCTCCTGCTCGGCGACCCGTTCGCTGATGTCGTAGGCGAACAGGTAACCGCCCTGGATCCGCTGCTGGGCGTCGCGCAATGTGTTGTAGCTGATTTCGTAATGGCGCAGGGCGTCGGGCGGGCCAAGGGCGATGGTGCCGGTGAACGCTTCGCCGGCCAGCACGCGCGGCCATACCGGCTCCAGCCATTTCACGATGTCGGGCTGGTTGGCAATGAACTGCGGAACGTAGTCACCCACCTGCGGCACGAAGCCACGCAGGCGCTTGAAGGACTCCTGCGCGGTGCGGTTGATCGCCAGCAGACGGAAGTTGCGATCTGCCGCGAACACGTTGGCCTGGCTGTGGTCGACCAGTTCGCCGAGCAGCTTGCTGTTGGCCTGGGCCCGGTCGATGCGTTCCTGCAATTGTTGTGTGGAAGGCGTCGAGTCGTCAGGCAGCATGGGGGCGATCCGGCGGGTGGGTCGCCCAACTATAGCCGCACTTTTTCGGGCCTTCCTTCAGAACGAGCGAATGATGCGCCCCAGGGTTTCCATGGCGCGTTCGGCGGCGTCGTTCCACGGTGTGCCGTAGTTCAGGCGAATGCAGTTGCCGAAGCGCCGGGTCGGCGAAAAGATCGGCCCCGGTGCGATGCTGATGCCTTGGGCGAGGGCCATGTGGAACAGTTTCAGGGCGTCCATCTGCTCGGGCAGTTCCAGCCACAGGAAGTAGCCGCCGGAGGGCTGGCTGACGCGGGTCTGCGCCGGGAAATGGCGGGCGATGGCTGCCAGCATGTTGGCCTGCTGACCCTCCAGGGCGTAGCGCAGCTTGCGCAGGTGGCGGTCGTAGCCGCCGTGCTGCAGGTAGTCGGCAATGGCCGCCTGGGCCGGCATCGAGGCACACAGCGAGGTCATCAGTTTCAGCCGCTCGATCTTCTGCGCGAAGCGCCCGGCGGCCACCCAGCCGATGCGGTATCCCGGTGCCAGGCTCTTGGCGAACGAGCCGCAGTGCATCACCAGCCCTTGGGTGTCGAAGGCCTTGGCCGGTTTCGGCGCCTGTTGCGAGTAGTACAGCTCGGCGTAGACATCGTCCTCGATCAACGGCACCTGGTGGCGGCGCAGCAGCTCGACCAGGGCCTGTTTCTTCGCTTCGGGCATGCTCGCGCCCACAGGGTTCTGGAAGTTGGTCATGCACCACACGGCCTTGACCGGGTGCTTGTCCAGGGTCTGGGCCAGCACCGCCAGGTCCATGCCCTCGCGCGGGTGCACCGGGATCTCCACGGCCTTGAGCTTGAGCCGCTCCAGCACCTGCAGGCAGGCATAGAAGGCCGGCGCTTCGATGGCCACCAGATCGCCGGGTTCGGTAACCGCCTGCAGGCACAGGTTCAGGGCTTCCAGCGCGCCATTGGTGATCAGCAGCTCTTCCATCGGCAGCATCAGCCCACCGACCATGTAGCGCAGAGCGATCTGCCGGCGCAGTTGCGGGTTGCCCGGTGACAGGTCGGTGACCACCATGCGCGGGTCCATGGCCCGGCTGGCACTGGCCAGCGAGCGCGACAGGCGCTGTAGCGGAAACAGTTCAGGGCTGGGGAAGGCCGAACCGAACGGCACGGTGCTCGGGTCCTTGATCGAGTCGAGGATGGAAAACACCAGGCCGCTGACGTCCACCTCGGTCGATTCGCTCAGTGGCTCCAGCGCCTGGGGTTCGCTGAACTGGCGGGGGGCGTGGGCGTTGACGAAGTAGCCCGAGCGCGGCCGTGCGCGGATCAGCCCGCGGCGTTCGAGCAGGTAGTAGGCCTGGAATACCGTGGATGGGCTGACACCGTGGGTCTGGCTGGCATAGCGTACCGAAGGCACGCGCTGGCCTGGGCCGAGCACCCCGGAGCGGATCAGTTCGGCAATGTCGTCGGCGAAGCGTTCGTAGCGTTTCATGGGGGCTCGGCGGGCAAGGTGAACAAGCAGTGTAAGGGATCAGCGGTTCAGTGGCGCCACGAAGCGGCTGCGGGCCACGCTGCGCACGGCGGGCTGGTCGCTGTCGCGGATTTCGAAGGCCAGCTCCTGTGAGCTGCTGGCCGGTCGCTCGGCCAGCAGCGCCACCGACACCGGTAGCTCGCTCATTTCGCCGGCCGGGATGCTGAAGTCGGTGGTTCCGTGCAGTTCAAAGCCCTCGGCATCGAGCAGGCGCAGGTGGTAACGCTGGGGCTGCGCGGTCTTGTTGATGACTTTGAGCAGGTAGATGTTCTCGATCTGGCCCTGGGCGTTCTCGCGGAACAGGCCGCGGTCCTTGATCACGTCCAGCGACACCATCGGGCGCAACTGCAGGGCCATCACCAGGGCGCCGATCATCAGCACCAGGGCAGCGACGTAGCCCAGCAGGCGCGGGCGCAGCCAGTGGGTGGTGCCGCCTTGCAGGCTGTGTTCGGACTTGTAGCCAATCAGGCCGCGGGGGTAACCCATCTTGTCCATGACGTTGTCGCAGGCATCGATACAGGCGGCGCAACCGATGCAGGCCATCTGCAGGCCGTCGCGGATATCGATGCCGGTCGGGCAGACCTGCACGCACAGGGTGCAGTCGATGCAGTCACCCAGGCTCTGGGCGCGGGCGTCACTGCCTTTCTTGCGCGGGCCGCGGGATTCGCCACGGCGTGGGTCGTAGGCCACGGCCAGGGTGTCCTTGTCGAACATCACGCTCTGGAAGCGCGCATACGGGCACATGTGCAGGCACACCGCCTCGCGCAGCAATCCGGCATTGATATAGGTGGCCGCGGTGAAGAACAGCACCCAGAACAGTGCCACGCCGCCCAGCTGCAGGCTGAACAGTTCATGGGCCAGCGGGCGGATCGGCGTGAAGTAGCCGACGAAGGTCAGACCGGTGAGTACGCCGATGGCCAGCCACAGGCTGTGCTTGAGCGTGCGCCGGGCCAGCTTGTTCAGGCTCCACGGTGCGGCGGCAAGCTTGATGCGCTGGTTGCGGTCGCCTTCGGTGACCTTCTCGCACCACATGAACAGCCAGGTCCAGGTGCTTTGCGGGCAGCTGTAGCCGCACCACACCCGGCCAGCGTAGACGGTGATGGCGAACAGGCCGAAGGCACAGATGATCAGCAGCGCCGAGAGCAGGATGAAGTCCTGCGGCCAGAAGGTGGCGCCGAAGATGTGAAACTTGCTGTCGGCCAAGTCCCACAGCACGGCCTGGCGACCGTTCCAGTCGAGCCAGGCGGTGCCGAAGAACAGCACGAAAAGCGCGCCAGCGAAGGCAATTCGCAGCGAGCGGTACAGGCCGCTGAAGCTGCGGGTGTGGATGCCATGGCTGGCAATCTGGATGGCATGGATTCTGTCGGTCATGGCGTCGGTGCTCTTACGGCCTCGATCAGGCACGAGCACTATGGCCCCCGAACTGTTTTCAGCACAGGCTCAGGTTGGTCGATAAAAACCGTATCAGATTGCCGCCAAATGTTGCCGATGGCTTAGATAACGGAGCCTGGCGTGCTGGCCTTCAGGTGTCTGCGACTATCTACCGCACCGATCACTGTCAGCGCGTCGGCTTCGGCTTCGGTGATCGGGAAGCGCTCGCCGGCGAGGATGGCTACTGACATGTGCAGCTGTTCGTCGGTGATGATCTCGACTTCCTGGCCTTTGCCTTCGATGCGCAGTTTGTCGCCGATGAGGGTGCAGCGTTGGGTGCTTTCTTCGATCTCGATGGGCATGGTCGGGTCCTCCGGGGGCGGTTACAGGTTGTGACCGCGGATGGTGGATGGTTGCTGCATCGGAGTGCCGGGAGGGCACTTTGCGTGTAGTGCAGGGGTCAACTCTCTTAGGCGCCTGTGCTGGCCCTTTCGCGGGACAAGCCCGCTCCTACAGGCTTCGTGCAAGGGCTGCTCTTTGCGGAAAACTGTAGGAGCGGGCTTGTCCCGCGAAGAGGCCAGTGCAGGCAATGCACCACTGCAACCTGGTACCCGAGAGATGGAATTCATCTGGCAAACCATCCAGGCCGAGTTCGCCGACATCACCGATGAGCGCGAGGTCGTGCGGATTCTCGTGCGCCTGCTGATGGCCGCCGTGCTCGGCGCCGTACTGGGCTTTGAACGCGAACACAAAGGCAAGTCTGCAGGTGTGCGCACGCACATGCTGGTATCGCTGGGCGCGGCACTGTTCGTGCTGGCGCCGAGCATGGCCGGTGCCGATGAGCAGGCCTTGAGCCGGGTGATCCAAGGTATCGTCGCCGGCATCGGTTTTCTCGGGGCGGGCACGATTCTCAAGGGCAACGGCCAGGACACCAGCCACGTCAAAGGCCTGACTACCGCTGCGGGGCTGTGGATGACGGCGGCAATCGGTACTGCTGCGGGCATGGGGCGAGAGGCCACGGCGCTGATCAGCACGGTGCTGGCGCTGTTGGTATTGGGCACGATGCCGCTGCTGGTGGAGAAGGTCGAGGGGCAGGATGAAGAGAAGCAAAAAGAGGAGGAGGGCAGGAAGCACTGAGGGGAGCCGAAGCTCCCCTCATAAGCGTTGTTGCCTGCTCTTTTCTTATTATTGAGGCCGGCCTTTTGTTGTTTTTGTAGGCTAGCCTGGGTGTCACGTGCGACCCCCAACCGGGGTCAAGAGCAAACGTATTTTTTTGAGCGCTGACCTACTTTCATCCTGTGGATCCGAGCCTGACTGCCGCTACCTTCAGGTAGTTTTATTGTTCTGTGTCAGTCCGCGGGGCGAACCCCTGAAAAGCCTGTCGACTCCAAAAAAATCTGCTTGCTGCGCCTCTGCCGTGTTGTTCTTGTTATGTCAGAGCCGTTACATGTTGTTTTTATTGGTTATCGCGTTTTTCTTGTTGTTGTACCAAACATATAGCAGGTGCCGTGCCAACTTTTGAAAATCCTTTAAAATCAATGCTTTGTGTGAAATCGGCATAATCGAGCGACCTGAAAATCTGTCGATTTGTTTCCCTGTTACCCGATTTTTTGCTGAAAACTGTGGGGGCGGTAACACTCACCCACACTCATGTGACACCTGCATGAAACTCATTGTGCGCTGCGCGCACGTGCCACCCGCGAGCCGTTGGCCCGGCCCAGCACAGCGCTGATGCGCTGCCCGGCGGCGATCAGCCGGTCGAGGTCGATACCGGTCTCGATACCCAGCCCCTGCAGCAGGTACAGCACATCCTCGGTGGCGATGTTGCCGGTAGCGCCCTTGGCATAAGGGCAGCCACCCAGGCCGGCGACCGAGCTGTCGAACACGCTGATGCCTTCGAGCAGGCTGGCATACACGTTGGCCAGGGCTTGGCCATAGGTATCGTGGAAGTGACCGGCCAGTTGCGCGCGGGGCACCACGGCCGACACCACCTCGAACAGCCGACGGGTGTCACCGGCCGTGCCGGTGCCGATGGTGTCACCCAGCGATACCTCGTAGCAGCCCATCGCGTGCAGGGCCCTGGCCACCGGTGCTACCTGCTCGGCACTGACCTTGCCTTCATAGGGGCAACCCAGCACACAGGACACGTAACCGCGCACCCGCACGCCATGGCTGCGCGCGGCCTCCATGATCGGTTCGAAGCGCTGCAGGCTTTCGCTGATCGAGCAGTTGATGTTGCGCTGGGAGAAGGCCTCGGAAGCGGCGGCGAACACTGCCACTTCCTTCACCCCCGCTGCCAGGGCGTCCTCGAAACCGCGCAGGTTGGGGGCCAGGGCGGCATAGGTAACACCGGCTCGCTGGTGGATGCCGGCGAACACCTCGGCGGAGCCCGCCATCTGCGGCACCCATTTGGGCGAAACGAAGCTGCCGACCTCGATGTAGCTCAGCCCGGCGTCGGTCAGGTCGTCAACCAGGCGCACCTTGTCGGCGACGCTGATGGGCTGGGCTTCGTTCTGCAGGCCGTCACGGGGGCCGACTTCGACCAGGCGGACTGTTGCGGGCATGGGCATGGTGGGGTTCCTGTCAGCGTTTGTCGTTGTTGTTCAGAGTGGCAGCCAGGGCCTGTTCGCAGCGCTCCTGGGCGGTGTCCAGCTCAAGCTGCATCTGGTGGATGTCGAGCATCTGCTGTTCAAGCTGGGCGCGACGCTCGGCGATCTTCGCCAGCATGCTGTGCAGCTGCTTGAGGTTGCCGCTGCTGGGGTCGTACAGCTCGATCAGCTCACGGCATTCGGCCAGCGAGAAGCCGATGCGCTTGCCGCGCAGGATGAGCTTCAGGCTGACCTTGTCACGGGCCGAATAGATGCGCTCCAGCCCACGCCGCTCGGGGCTCAGCAGGCCCTGCTCCTCATAGAAGCGGATGGCGCGGGTGGTGATGTCCAGTTCGCGGGAGAGGTCGGAGATGCTGTAGGTCTGGCTGCTCATGCTCGGGCTCGGCGTGGGGTATGCCAGTATCCTGAGGGCAGGTTGACGTTTACGTCAAGCGGATCAGTCCGGCTGCACCGCACGCCGGTAGCCATTGGGCGTCTGCCCGCTCAGGCGCTTGAAGAAGCGGGCGAAGTAGGTCGGGTCGCTGAAGCCCAGGCTGTCCGACAGCTGGCCGATGCTCATGCGCGTATAGATGAGGTTGCGCCGTGCCTCCAGCAGCAGGCGCTGGTGGATGACCTGCAACGCGGTCTGCCCGCTCAGCGCCCGGCACAGCTGGTTGAGCTGCAGGCTGGGGATGTTCAGACGCGCAGCGAAGTCCTCGACCGAGAGGTGTTCGCGGTAATGCGCCTCGACCAGCCGCAGGTACTGGCCGAGCAGCTGCCGGTCACGCTCGTCGCGGGTGCGCGGGGCCTGCCCCAGTTGCTGGCGGCGGCTGATCCACACCATCAGCGCGGTCACCAGCGCTTCGAGCATGGCCGCCCGTGCAGGAGCGTTGCCCTGGTATTCCTGCTGCAAGGTTTCGATCAGGCCGCGCAGTTGGATGCGGTCCTTGCCCAGCAGGTAACACGCCGCTTTCGCCAGCACTCCCAGCGGCGCGCCAAGGCGCTGCTCCAGGTCGGCCACCAGCGCGGTGCCGAAGGTCAGCACATTGCCCTGGATATCGGCGCTGAAGCGAAAGCCGTGCACGGTCAGGGGGGGCACCACCTGTATCGCAGCCTCGAGGATGGTGCTGCGCACGCCTTCGATTTCCACCTGGGCCTTGCCGCGCTGCACATACAGCAGCTGGAACAGCTCGGCGTGCTGGTGCGGCTTGATCTCCCAGTGGTGCAGGCGGCTGCGTGCCGGGATCGACTCGCAATGCAGCAGGTCGGTGCCGGGCCAGTGCTGGTTTTCGCCATACAACTGGAACAGCGGAACGCCGGGGAGGGTGGATCTCATGTCGTGATCGCCTGTCCGTTAATCGAACGTTTTTTGTAAAAGTGCATTTTTTGCATCGGATAACACACTTATTTGGCGGTTACAGCCAGTAAAAATGCAAGGGTTCACCCTCTTGATGAGATAAAAACAATGAACACTCAGGTTGCAATCATTGGTGCCGGTCCGTCCGGCCTGCTGCTCGGCCAGTTGCTGCACAAGGCCGGTATCGACACCGTCATCCTCGAACGCCAGACCCCCGAATACGTACTCGCCCGCATTCGCGCCGGGGTGCTCGAGCAAGGCACCGTCGACCTGTTGCGCGAAGCCGGCGTCGCCGAGCGCATGGACCGTGAAGGGCTGGTGCACGAGGGTGTCGAACTGCTGGTTGCAGGCCGTCGCCAACGCCTGGACCTGAAGGGCCTTACCGGCGGCAAGACGGTGATGGTCTACGGCCAGACCGAAGTCACCCGCGACCTGATGCAGGCCCGCGAAGCCAGCGGCGCGCCGATCATCTACTCCGCCAGCAACGTGCAGCCGCACGAACTCAAGGGCGAACGGCCCTACGTGACCTTTGACAAGGACGGCCAGACCCACCGCCTGGACTGCGACTACATCGCCGGCTGCGATGGCTTCCACGGCGTATCGCGCAAGAGCATCCCCGATGGCGTGCTCAAGGAGTACGAGCGGGTCTACCCGTTCGGCTGGCTGGGCATGCTGTCCGATACCCCGCCGGTGAACCACGAACTGATCTACGCCCACCACGAACGGGGTTTCTCACTGTGCAGCCAGCGCTCGCAGACGCGCAGCCGCTATTACCTGCAGGTGCCGCTGGAAGAGCGGGTGGAAGACTGGTCCGACGAGCGCTTCTGGAACGAGCTCAAGGCGCGCCTGCCCGCAGACGTGGCGCAGCAGCTGGTCACCGGGCCCGCGCTGGAAAAGAGCATCGCGCCACTGCGCAGCCTGGTGGTCGAGCCGATGCAGTACGGCCACCTGTTCCTGGTCGGTGATGCCGCGCACATCGTCCCGCCAACGGGCGCCAAGGGCCTGAACCTGGCGGCTTCCGACGTCAACTACCTGTACCGGATCCTGGTCAAGGTGTACCGCGAGGGGCGTACCGACCTGCTGGAGCAGTATTCGCCGCTGGCCCTGCGTCGGGTCTGGAAGGGCGAGCGCTTCAGCTGGTTCATGACCCAGCTGTTGCATGACTTCGGCGAGCACAAGGATGCCTGGGACCAGAAGATGCAAGAGGCCGACCGCGAGTACTTCCTGACCTCGAAGGCCGGGCTGGTGAACATCGCCGAGAACTATGTGGGGTTGCCGTACGAAGAGGTGGCCTGATCCGACATTTGGTGCAAGGCGCAATCCCTGTGGGAGCGGGTTTACCCGCGAATGCGGCGGTGAATCCACTACAGGATTCGCGGGTGAACCCACTCCCACAGGTACTGTGCAGGCCTCAGTGGCTGAGCAGCTGTACCATTTCCTGATACCCCCGCTGGCGCGCATGCGCCAGCGCGGTCACCCCGTCCTTGTCGGCAATCTGCCGATCCGCCCCCGCTGCCAGCAGGCGCCGGACGATCTCCACATGGCGCGGCCCACCATCGCCGAGGATCACCGCTTCGAGCAGCGCGGTCCAGTGCAGGCGGTTCAGGTGATTCACGTCCACCCCCGCATCGATCAGCATCTGCACGGTGTCCACATGCCCGCGCTCGGCCGCCGGAATCAGCGCGGTGCCGCCGTAGCGGTTAGTGCTCTTGAGGTCGGCACCATGGCTCAGCGTCAGCTTCAGGATTTCATTCAAGCCACGCGCCCCGGCATACAGGTACGGGCTGTCGTTGATGTTGTCCTTGGCGTTCACATCCGCACCGGCCTCGATCAGTGCTTCCGCTGCTGCAACCTGGTTCTCATGGGTGGCCACCAGCAAGGCAGTGCGCCCCTGGCCATCGCGGCTGTCCAGGCCTGCGCCTTGCTTTAGCAGCTGTTGCAGGTAGGTGACGTCATTGTGTGCGGCGGCATTGTGCAACTGCTTGTCCATGGCGGTGGTCTCGCCGTGGGCTGCAAGGCTGGTACCAAGGGCGAGGACCAGGACGGCAAGGGTTAAACGCATGGCGAGGGCTCCTGAATGACTTGCCCGTATCCTAGAGAAGTCCTACCGGCTTGGAGATAGAAATGCGCATGACCCATAGTGAACGGCTCAATAGTTAAAGACGGGATGCACGACGATGAGGGTTTTCACTACGCTGATCACCACCTTGTGCCTGGCAACGGCCAGTGGCGTTGTCTGGGCCGACCAGGTGCTGCCCACGCCACCGGAGCTGGAGTCCGGCTACCGCAGTGGCCTGCAGCCGGTGCACGCCAGCCGGCACATGGTGGCGGCCGCCAACCCGCTGGCCAGCGAGGCCGGGCGGACGATGTTGCGTGCCGGTGGCAGCGCCATCGATGCGGCGATCGCCATGCAGATGGTGCTGACCTTGGTCGAGCCGCAATCCAGTGGCATTGGAGGCGGCGCGTTCATTCTGTACTGGGATGGTCAGCGCGTGCAGACCTTCGACGGCCGTGAAACCGCACCGGCAGGGGTGACGGAAGCATTGTTCCTGCAAGCGGATGGTTCGCCCATGCCGTTTCGCGCAGCGCAGATCGGCGGGCGCTCGGTGGGGGTGCCAGGCGTGTTGCGGGCGCTGAAACTGGCCCATGATCAGCACGGCAAACTGCCGTGGAAGGACTTGTTCGCGCCGGCCATCGCCCTGGCGCGCAACGGTTTTGCGGTTTCCGAACGGCTGCACACGTTGGTGGCCGGTGACCCCTTCATTGCCAGCTCGCCGGCCATGGCGAAGTACTTTCTGGATGACCGGGGCAAACCGCTGGCCGTCGGCACTATCCTGCGCAATCCGGCGCTTGCGCAGACCTTCGAGCGCATTGCAGAGCAGGGCGTCGATGCTTTCTACAGGGGTGAGATTGCCCAAGCCATGGTGGCTGAAGTGCGTCAACACGCCAATGCCGGGCAGTTGTCGCTCGAAGATTTGCAGGGTTACCAGGCCAAGGAGCGCGAACCGGTCTGCGGCCCGTACAAGGCCTGGACCATTTGCGGCATGCCGCCGCCGTCGTCCGGTGGGGTGACCGTGTTGCAGACCCTGGGCATTCTCGACGCCTTGAAGCGCAGCTCGGCGAAGCGTGACCTGGCCGACCTGCCGCCGCGCCAGGTGACCTCCGTGGCGGGGCTCGAACCCGCGCCGCAGGCCGTGCACCTGGTAGCCGAAGCCGAGCGCCTGGCCTACGCCGACCGCGCCCAGTACCTGGCCGACAGCGACTACGTGCCGGTGCCGGTCAAGTCGTTGCTCGACCCGGCCTACCTTGCCGAGCGCGCCAAGCGGGTCGGCGAGTACAGCATGAAGCACGCCCGCCCGGGCACCCCGCAGGATGCCAACCTGGCCCTGGCGCCCGACCGCTCGCCGCTGCGGATTTCCACCTCGCACCTGTCTGCCGTCGATGACAGTGGCCAGGCCCTGTCCATGACCACGTCGGTGGAATCGGCATTCGGTTCGCACCTGATGGTCGGCGGCTTTTTGCTGAACAACCACCTGACAGACTTTTCCTTCCTGCCTGCGGAAAACGGCAAGCCGGTGGCCAACCGGGTGCAGCCCGGCAAGCGGCCGTTGTCGGCGATGGCGCCAACCCTGGTGTTCTCGCGCGCCTCGGGCGAGCTGGTGGCGAGCCTCGGCTCCCCAGGCGGCTCGCAGATCATCGGCTACGTGAACAAGGCGTTGATCGGCCTGCTGGACTGGCATCTCGACCCGCAACAGGCGGCCAACCTGCCCAATTTCGGCAGCCGTAACGCCGGGACCGAAGTGGAAGCCGGTCTGGCCAGCCCAGCGCTGATCCGCCAGCTGGCCGCGTGGGGCCACGAGGTCACGCCGATGACCATGACCAGCGGCACGCAGATCATCCAGCGCACTGCCGAGGGTTGGGCCGGTGGCGCCGACCCGCGGCGCGAGGGGGTAGCGCTCGGCGACTAGCGCGTTGCCGGGCCTGGAGTGACGTGGTAGAAGTCAGTCTTGTCATTCAGTAGATGAATACCAAGATGTCCATCAGCGTTAAATCGAATAGAGCCCTGTTCGACCTCGACCTGTTGCGCGCCATCGTCGTGGTGGCCGATTGCGGCAGCTTCACCACGGCCGCCGCGCGCCTGCACTCGACCCAGTCGACCATCAGCCAGAAGGTGCGCCGCCTCGAAGACATGGTCGGCCATCGCCTTCTGGTACGCGGCAACCGCGACGTATTGCCGACCGACGCCGGCCAGACCTTGCTCGGTTATGCCCGGCACATGCTGGCGCTGAATGACCAGATGCTCGAAGCCCTGGCCGGGGCCATGGTCGGGGTCACCGTGCGCCTGGGCGTGCCTGAGGATTTCGTCGGCGGGCGCACCACCAATGCGCTGTCGGCGTTCAGCCGCCTGCACCCGCAGGTCAAGTTGGAAGTCACCAGTGGCCTGTGCCGCGACCTCAGCCAGGCCTACGACAACGGCGAGCTCGACCTGGTGCTGCTCAAGCAGCGGCGCAACAGCCGCGAAGGTGTGGCGTGCTGGCCCGAGCGCCTGCAGTGGATCGACAGTGCGCGCCTGCCGGCGTTCGAGCTCGACCCGATTCCGCTGGTGACCTTCCCGCCACGGGGGCTGTACCGCGAAGACATGATCAGTGCCATCGAAGGCATGGGCCGGCGCTGGCGCATCAGCTTCACCAGTTCCAGCCTCAGTGGCATCCAGGCGGCGGTGGCCGACGGCATGGGCATCAGCCTGCTGCCACCGCGGGCGGCGACCGCTGAGCACCGGGTGCTGGGGCAGACGCAGGGGTTGCCGGAGGTGGACAGCTACGAGATCGTCATCGTGCACAAGCCGACGGCGGACGTGATGGTCAAGGATCTGGCCGGAGTGATGAGTCAGCTGTTGGCTGGCGGAGGGATCTGATTCTACTTTCAAGGCTTGCACAATCCCTTGTAGGAGCGGGCTTGTCCCGCGAACACCGGCGAAGCCGGTGCCAGACTATGCGGTTCATGGCACCGGCTTCGCCGGTGTTCGCGGGACAAGCCCGCTCCTGCACGTATCTCTTCAGCCCTGGCGTCAGGGCATACCCAACCACTCCGGCAGCGCCAGCGAGATGAATGGCACATAGGTCACCAGCACCAGGAACAGCAGCAGGATCGACAGCCACGGCAGCGCCGCGCGAATCGTCTGCCCCAGGGTCAGCCCGGTCACCGCCGAGGTGACGAACAGGTTCAGCCCCACTGGCGGGTGCACCAGGCCGATCTCCATGTTCACCACCATCACGATGCCCAGATGAATCGGGTCGATGCCCAGCTTCATGGCGATCGGGAAGAAAATCGGCGCGAGGATCAGGATGATCGCCGACGGCTCCATGAAGCTGCCGGCCACCAGCAGCACGATGTTGACCATGATCAGGAAACCGATCGGCGTCAGTCCTTCGGACATCACCCACTGTGTGATCTGCTGGGGGATCTGCTCGGTGGTCAGCACGTGGGCGAAAAGCATGGCGTTGGCGATGATGAACAGCAGCATGATGGTCAGCCGGCCCGACTCCAGCAGCACTTTCGGGCAGTCACGCAGGCGCATGTCCTTGTACACGAACAGCGCGATGAACGCCGAGTACACCGCCGCCACCGCCGCCGCTTCGGTGGGGGTGAACATGCCGCTGTAGATGCCGCCGAGGATGATCACCAGCAGCAACAGGCCCCAGAACGCGCGCCGGGCGGTACTCAGCCATTCGGCGAAAGTGGCGCGTGGTTGTGCGGGCAGCTTCTTGATGCGGGCGACGATGTAGATCGTCACCATCAGGAATACGCCGAGCAGGATGCCCGGCACCACGCCGGCCATGAACAGCTTGCCGACCGAGGTCTCGGTGGCCGCCGAGTACACCACCATGACGATCGACGGCGGGATCAGGATGCCCAGGGTGCCGGCGTTGCAGATGATCCCTGCGCCGAACTCGCGTGGGTAGCCGGAGCGCACCATGCCGGCCACGGCAATCGAGCCGACGGCGGCTACGGTGGCCGGCGACGAACCCGACAGCGCGGCGAACAGCATGCACGCCAGCACTGCGGCAATCGCCAGGCCGCCGCGAATATGCCCGACACAGGCATTGGCGAAGTCGATCAGGCGCTGGGCCACGCCACCGGTGGTCATGAACGCGCCCGACAGCAGGAAGAAGGGGATGGCCAGGAAGGTGTAGCTGTCGGAGGTCTCGAACAGCTTGATCGCCAGCGAGCTGAGCGAGTCCTGGCTGAACATCAGGATCGACAGCGCCCCCGACAGGCCCAGCGAGATGGCGATGGGCACGCCGAGAAACATGAATACGAACAGCAGCAGGAACAGGCAGATAACCGTCATCAGTGGTGCTCCTCACCGGGGTTGGCCAGCTTGCTGGCTTCGGCGGCCTCGTCGGCGAGGCCCAGGCTGTACTGGCGGTGGGTGAACAGGCGGTAGAGGATTTCCAGGTAGCGGATGATCACCAGGGCGAAACCGAACGGTACGATCAGCGCGATATGGCCGACCTTGATGCCGTAGCGGTCGAGGTCCTCGGCACCGATGCCAGCCACCAGCACCGCGCTCACCCACTTGATGCTGGCTACCAGGAACAGCCCGGCATAGGCCAGGCAGCAGGCGCAGGCGATCATCGCCAGCACCCGTTGCACAGGCTTCGGCGTGCGCCGCACCAGCACATCGACGCCGAGGTGGCCGGCGGTGCGCACGCCATAAGAGATTCCGAAAAAAATCAGCCAGCCGAACAGCGCCTTGGTCAGGGCGATGCTCCAGGTCATTTCCTGGGCGTAGGCCATCAGGTGATCGCCGATGCTCAGCAGGGCGTCACTGGCGAATGCCCAGTGATCACTAAGGGTGTAGAACATTGTGTAGAGGTTGTTCAGCGCTACGTAGAGGAAGGTCACCAAGGTCATGGCCGCCAGGAGAAAGGCGATCATGCCTTCCTCGAAGTGCTCCCAGACACGCCTGAGCAATTGCATAGGAATTCTCCAGACAGAGAGAGGGCAGGCCACCCGTGGAGCGGGTGGCCGGGGAAGGGCACAGGCGGGGTCAGGACGGTTTGTTGGCGTCGTCGGCGGCCTTGATCAGGTCGGCGCCGATCTGCTCGGAGAACTTCTCCCACACCGGGCGCATCGACTCACGCCATTGCTGGCGTTGCTCGGCGGTGAGCGGATCGATCTCACTGGTCTTGGCGTCGATGATCTTCTGCCGCGACGACTGGTTGAGCGCCTCGGCCTGCTTGTTCACCTCGACGGTGACCTCGTCCATGATCGTCTGCAGCTCGCCGCGCACGTCTTCAGGCAGGCCGTTCCAGAACTTGGCGTTGGTGATCACCATGTAGTCGATCAGGCCGTGGTTGGTCTCGGTGAAGAACGGCTGCACCTCGTTGACCTTCTGGCTTTCGTAGTTCGACCAGGTGTTCTCGGTGCCGTTGACGGTGCCGGTCTGCAGGCCCTGGTAGACCTCGGCGAAGCTCATCTTGCGCGGGTTGGCGCGGATTGCCTTGAACTGCTCCTCGAGTACGCTGGAGGCCTGCACGCGGAACTTCAGGCCGCGGGCGTCCTTGGGCAGGATCACCTTCTTGTTCGCCGACAGTTGCTTGAGGCCGTTGTGCCAGTAGGCCAGGCCACGGATACCCTTGTCTTCCATCGATGTCAGCAGCGCCTTGCCTTGCGGGCCTTGCTGGAAGCGGTCGACGGCGGCCAGGTCGTTGAACAGGAACGGCAGGTCGAAGATCTGCACCTGCTTGTTGTAGTGCTCGAACTTGGCCAGCGATGGCGCCAGCATCTGTACGTCGCCGAGCAGCAGGGCTTCCATTTCCTTGCCGTCGCCGAACAGCGAGGAGTTGGGGTAGACCTCGACCTTGACCTTGTCCTTGAGCTGCGGGTCGGCGGCGACCAGCTTCTGGAACATCAGCGCGCCCTGGCCCTTGGGCGTGCTGTCGGCCACCACGTGGGCGAACTTGATGACGATCGGGTCGGCGGCCTGGGCCAGGCCGGCCATGGACACTGCGGCGGCGCAGAACAGCGCCTGGGTCAGCTTCAACATCGGTGTCACCTCTGATTTATTGTTGTAGGAGGAGTGGGGGTAAAGATGGACCAACGGGCTGCGTGTGGAGAATTAGCATTTGTATAAGGCGGCGTTCGGCTGAGGTGAACGCGGTCTTCTTGTGCCGGCCTCTTCGCGGGACAAGCCCGCTCCTACAAGGGGTCACCTCATTCCTGTAGGAGCGGGCTTGTCCCGCGAAGAGGCCGGCATGATCAGTCGAGATTTCCAGCCAGCAACCGCTGCGCCCGCAACACCACCGGCGCATCGACCATCTGCCCCTCCAGCTGGAAGGCCCCGGCGCCATTGGCCGCGTCACTCGCCGCCAGCACCCGCCGCGCCCACGCCAGTTCCTCGGCACTCGGCGCCAGCGCTGCATGAATCACTGCCACCTGCTGCGGATGTATGCACAACGCCCCGCCATACCCCATGTCATAGGCATGCCGTATGGCCCGCTGCAGCCCCTCGGCATCGGCGATGGCCGGGAACACCCCATCCAGCGGTGGCGCCAGATCGGCCCCCCGCGAATGCAGCTGCACCGCCATGCGCGCCTGGTCGAGAAACTGCCGGGCCGCCTCGCTCTCGGTGTTCAAGCCCAGGTCCAGCGCCAGGTCGAGGCTGCCAAACGACAGGCGCTCGACGCCTTCAGCCGCGGCAATCTGCGCCAATGCCAGCAGGCCCTTGGCACTCTCGATGATTGGCCACACGGGCTTGCCGCCGTGCCAGGCCACCGCGACCTGAGTAGCGTTCTCCACCTTGGGCAACAGCAGCCCGGCGACCCCCGGCTGCTGCGCGCAGAAGGCCACGTCGGTGGCGTGTTGCGGGTGCTGTGGCGCGTTGACCCGCACCCATACCGAGGCCTGCGGCGTGGCCTGGAGAAACGCCGCCAGGTTGTCGCGGGCCTGCTGCTTCAGCGCCTCCTCGACGGCATCCTCGAAGTCGACGATCACCACATCGGCACCCGCCGCCAGGGCCTTGGCGAAACGTTCGGGCCGGCTGCCAGGCACGAACAGGGCGGAGCGCACCACGCTCATATAACGCCTCCTGCGGCCAGGCTGGCGCGCTGTTCGGCGCTCAGGCCCAGTTCAGCGAGGATGCCCACAGTGTGCTGCCCCAGCGCCGGCACGGCGTCCATGCGTGGGGTGAAGGCGGCATTGCGCCCCGGAGGCAGCAGCGACGGCAACTTGCCGGCCGGGCTGTCGACTTCACGCCAGCTATCGCGGGCCTGCAGCTGCGGGTGCTGCCACACGCCGTGCATGTCGTTGACCCGGGCGTTGGCGATCTGGGCGTCATCCAGGCGCGCCACCACCTCGTCCAGCGACAGGGCGGCAAAGCGCTCGACGATGATCTGGCGCAGCACCTCGCGGTTTTCCGAGCGCTTGAAGTTGGCGCTGAAGCGGTCGTCGCTGGCCAACGCCGGGTCGAGCAGGACCTTTTCGCAGAACAACGCCCATTCCCGTTCGTTCTGCAGGCCGAGCATGATCGTGCCGCCACCGCCGGTGGGGAACGGCCCGTACGGGTAGATGGTCGAGTGCGAGGAGCCCGCGCGCGGTGGGGGCGGCGCGCCGTTGTAGGCGTAGTACATCGGGTAGCCCATCCACTCCACCAGGCTTTCCAGCATCGACACGTCGATGCGGCTGCCCAGGCCGGTCTTGTCGCGCAGCAGCAGCGCCGACAGCACGCCGGTATAGGCATACATGCCAGCGGCGATGTCGGCGATCGAGCAGCCGGCCTTGGCCATTTCCTCGTCGCTGGGGCCGCCGGTCACCGAGAGGAAGCCGCCCTCGCTCTGGATCAGCAGGTCGTAGGCCTTCTTCTTTTCATACGGGCCGCCTGCGCCGTAGCCGGAAATGTCGCAGACGATCAGGCGCGGAAAGCGCTGGTGCAAGGCGTCGAACGACAGGCCCATGCGCGCGGCGGCGCCGGGTGCGAGGTTTTGCACGAGCACGTCGGCCTTGGCCAGCAGGGCGTCGAGGATACCGTCGGCGGCCTGCTGCTTGAGGTCGAGGGTGAGGCTTTCCTTGGAGCGGTTGGTCCACACGAAGTGCGAGGCCAGGCCGTCGACGCGCTGGTCATAGCCACGGGCGAAGTCGCCGCTGCCGGGCCGTTCGACCTTGATCACACGGGCGCCCAGGTCGGCCAGCTGGCGGGTGCAGAAGGGCGCGGCGATGGCATGTTCCAGGCTGACGACGGTGATACCGTCCAGCGGGCGGGGTGCAGTTTGAGTCATGGGGTCACCTGTTCGTCATCAGTGCAATGCGGCCAGCGAGCGCGCATCGCGCAGCTGCCAGACCTGCTCGATCAGGGCCTGGCCCTGGGCCGGGCTGCGGGCGCCGGAATAGGCCAGCAGGCGCTGGAACTTGGCTTCCAGCTCCGGGCGCGAGAGGGTGTTGCCGGGGTCGCCCTTGGGTTCGTCGATGGCGGCGCTGAAGTGGCGGCCATCGCTGCAGGTGACCTCGACACGGCCCAGCCAGCGGGCGGGGTAGGCAGCATCCACTTCAGGGTCCAGCTGCATCTCGACCTTGTCGCGGAAACTGGCAACCCGTGGGTCGGTAAGCGCCAGGTCGCGGAATTCGATGAGTTGCGCGCTGCCATGCACGGCGATCAGGCCGAGTACGGTGCCCATGGAGAACTTGGCCTGGTGCACGGTGGTTGGCGTGGTTACCCGCCCGAGCACGTCGATGGCGCCCTGGTGCACGCGGGTGACCACCTTGGCAATCTGCTCATGTTTCAGGCCTTCGCGTTGCATCAGCTGCAGCAGCGCATCGGCGGCGGGGTGGGTATGGCGGCACGAGGCGTGGAACTTGAACGAGGTTTCCGCCAGCGCCCAGCGGCTGCCCAGGCGGTCGCTCAGGCGTGCTGGGTCGGCATCGCTGGACATGCCGGCAGCCAGGCCCTGGTCCCCTTCGAGAATATTGCGCGCGCCGCTCAGGCCATCGGCGGTCAGGTAGGCGGCGAGCAGGCCGTCGGCGGCAGCCTTGGCGGTGTGCAGTTGCTTGGAGTCGGCAGCATCGCGCAGGAATTCCCAAAGCCCGGCGGCCTGGGTGCCGGCGCTGCCGAGCAGGTTGATGAACTGTTCCTTGTCGAAGCCCAGCAGCTTGCCCACGCCCACGGCAGCGGCCAGGGTGCCGACGGTAGCGGTGGTGTGGAAGATGCGGTAGTGCGAACGGCCGAGGAACTCACCGATGCGGATGCCCGCCTCGTAGCCGGCGACGCTGGCCAGCAGCAGGTCCTGGCCGGAATTGCCGAGGTCCTGGGCCGCTGCCAGCACGGCGGAGAACACCACCGTGGCCGGGTGCAGCACCGAGCTGTTGTGCAGGTCGTCCTGCTCGACCAGGTGCGAGGCGGCGCCGTTGACCAGCGCGGCGAAGTAGGGCGATGAGCTGCGCCCGCTGGTCAGCACGCGGGCGCTGCCTTGGGCGGGGCCCATGCGGTCGGCGTAACGCTCGAACAGTGGGATCGGGTGCGCCCCCTGGCTGGCCAGGGCCGAGCCGAGCCAGTCGAGGAACAGGTCTTCGGTGCGGTCGAGCACGTGGCCAGGGATCTGTGCGTAATGCAGGTCGGCGAGGAAGCCCGCCAGGGCTTGGGTAGCTTGCATGCTCAGGCCCTCAGAAGCTGCGTGGCAGCTCGAGCAGGTGCTCGGCCACGTAGGACAGGATCAGGTTGGTGGAGATCGGCGCCACCTGGTACAGGCGTGTTTCGCGGAACTTGCGCTCGACGTCGTATTCGCAGGCAAAGCCAAAGCCGCCGTGGGTCTGCAGGCAGGCGTTGGCCGCCTCCCACGAGGCTTTCGCCGCCAGGTACTTGGCCATGTTGGCGCTGGCCCCGGCGTTCTGCCCGCTGTCGTACTCGGCGCAGGCGCGCCAGCGCATCAGGTCGGCGGCCTCGATCTCGATATGGGCTTCGGCGATGGGGAACTGCACGCCCTGGTTCTGCCCGATCGGGCGGCCGAACACCACGCGGTCACGGGCGTAGGCGCTGGCCTTTTCGACGAACCAGCGGCCATCACCGATGCACTCGGCGGCGATCAGCGTGCGCTCGGCGTTGAGGCCGTCGAGGATGTAGCGAAAGCCCTTGCCTTCCTCACCGATCAGGCTGTTGGCCGGCAGTTCGAGGTTGTCGAAGAACAGCTCGTTGGTCTCATGGTTGACCATGTTGGCGATGGGTTGCACGGTCAGGCCGTTGCCGATGGCTTCACGCAGGTCGACCAGGAAGATCGACATGCCCTCGGACTTCTTCTTCACCGCCGGCAAGGGGGTAGTGCGTGCCAGCAGGATCATCAGGTCCGAGTGCTGGATGCGCGAAATCCACACCTTCTGGCCATTGATCACGTACTTGTCACCCTGGCGCACGGCGGTGGTCTTGATCCTGGTGGTGTCGGTGCCGGTGGTGGGCTCGGTCACGCCCATCGACTGCAGGCGCAGTTCGCCGCTGGCAAGCTTGGGCAGGTAGTGGCGCTTCTGTTCCTCGCTGCCGTGGCGCAGCAGGGTGAACATGTTGTACATCTGCCCGTGCACGGTGCCGGAGTTGCCACCGCAGGCGTTCACCTCTTCGAGGATCACCGAGGCCTCGGCCAGGCCCAGGCCCGAGCCGCCGTACGCTTCGGGGATCATGGCCGACAGCCAGCCGGCATCGGTCATGGCCTTGACGAATGCTTCCGGGAAGCTCTTTTCTTCATCGATCTTGCGCCAGTAGCTGGCGTCGAACTCGGCGCACAAGGCGCGCACGCCTTCGCGGATGGCGTTGAGGTCATCGCTGTCGTACGTATGCATGGGGTGTTCCCTGTCTGGTATCAGTCGAAAAGCACGTCGGCGCTCTGCGCCACGCCAGCGGCATTGCCGGCCCACAGCCGGGCCTGGCCTGGCGCGCTGATGCGCCCGGCCACTTCGAACGGAGTCGGCACGGTCAGCGGGCGCACGCCGCGGTAGGCGAAGTGGCGCACCTGCTTGTCGGGGTTGGCGCGGATGAATGCGCGCAGGTTCAAGGTGGCAATCATCGGGCCGTGCACGACCAGGCCGGCGTAGCCTTCGGTCTCGGTGACATAGGGGAAGTCGTAATGGATGCGGTGGCCGTTGAAGGTCACCGCGGAGTAACGGAACAGCAGGGTCGGCGTTGGGGTGACCGCCTCGCTCCAGTCGGCCGGCGCGTCGGCGGGGGCGCTGTCGAGCTTGGGCGGGTTGGGCTCGCGGTAGACGATGTCCTGCTCTTCGCGCACGCACAGCTGGCCGTGTTGCGAGTAGTCGTGACGCACCGTGACGAACAGCAGCGCGCCGGTGCGGCCGTGCTTTTCCTCGATGTGCAGGATGGTCGACAGGCGATGGGCTTCGGCGCCGACCTTGAGCGGCGCGATGAACTCTACCCGGCCACCGGCCCACATGCGGTTACGGTTGTCGGCCGGGGGCAGGAAGCCGCCGCGTGCCGGGTGGCCGTCCGTGCCCAGCTGCGACTCGGCCACCGGCTCCTGGAAGAAGCACCACATCCACAGCGGTGGCAGCGGTTGGCCGGCGGCAGGAGCGGCTTCGCCGAAGGTGGCGGCGATGCGTTTGATCAGGTTGCGGCTGAGCTCATCGACGGCCTCTTCCGTGCGGCCGATCCAGGCGCTGTAGTCGATGGGCGGGTGGGAAGCAGTCATAACCATGGGCCTCTGCATTTGTTGTTATGGGCCGATCATGCGAGGCGCCCGGCATTCTGTGAATTTGCATTTGTGTAAGGCAGCGTTCAGGTATGCTGAACGCCATCGCCACGACCGGACCTCCCCATGCATTTCGACCTGGCAGACCTGCGGCTTTTCATTCATATCGGCGAATCGCCGAGCCTGACCCAGGGTGCGCGGCGGGCGTTCCTTTCGCCGGCCGCCGCCAGTGCGCGGATCAAGGCCCTCGAAGCCCAGCTCGACACGCGACTGCTGTACCGCGACAGCCGAGGCGTCGAGCTGACCCCGGCGGGGCATAAGCTGCTCATGCATGCCCGTTTGATCATGCGCCAGGTCGATTACCTGAAAGCCGAGTTCACGCAGTTCGGCACCGACCTGGCCGGGCATATCCGCATCTTCGCCAACACCACTGCGGTCACCGAGTTCCTGCCCGAAGTGCTGGCCGGTTTCATGGCCAAGCGTCCCGGCGTGACCGTCGACCTGCAGGAGCGCCTGTCGCGGGACATCGTGCGCGGCGTGCTCGATGGCAGCAGCGACATGGGCATCATCGCAGGGCCGGTGGAGGCCAGCGGCTTGCAGGTGATGCATTTCAGCACCGACCGCCTGGTGCTGATCGTGCCGGCCGGCCACGAGCTGGCAGGGCGCAAGAAGGTGACCTTGAAACAGACCTTGGACTTCCAGCATATCGGCTTGCACGATGGCAGCACCTTGCTGAGCTTCCTGCGTGACCATGTCGAGCGCATGGGCCTGAACCTGTCGCTGCGGATCCAGCTGTCGAGTTTCGAAGCCATCTGCCGGCTGGTGGAGGCGGGGGTGGGCATTGGCATCATCCCCGAGTCGGCGGCGCTGCGGCACAGCCAGACCATGGAACTGGTGACCATCAGCCTGGATGAGCCGTGGGCGGTGCGCGAGCGGAGCATCCTGGTGCGGGAGCTGGATGCGCTGCCGGGGACGGTGCGGGCGTTGATTGCGACGTTGATGCCAGAAGCTTGATGTCAGCGGCGCTAGCCGCTTCTTGCTCTTGATCTTGCTCTTGCTCTGCTTTTGCTTTGGCTTCTAAGCGCGCGATAGTCCAGGCGACGCAAATTGCGACTTCAGGAGGCCGAACGCAGGCGTCTGGAGGGCCAGGGTGCGCAGCACCCCTTCGGCGTAGCCGAAGGCGCGAGATGTAGACTTGCGCAGCAAGTCGTAGGCCGCGCGGGCCCGGAAGGCGCCGGAGTGAGGGAACCCCGGAGCGCAGCGCAGGGGCCGGATGATGGGAGCCGGGGTTTTTGGTTACTTTTTGCCCAGTCAAAAAGTGACCCGCCGTAAGGGCGGAAAGGTGACTCAGCGCCACCTTGGCAAATGAATGTTGATCTGATTCAAATGCCCATTTTTCCAAAAAGCCAAAAGCCAAAAGCCAAAAGCCAAAAGCCAAAAGCCAAAAGCCAAAAGCCAAAAGCCAAAAGCTCGACTGCGGTGGTTTTAATTCAGTCGAGTACATTCATTTGCGATGGCGACGCACAGTCACCTTTCCGCCCTTACGGCGGGTCACTTTTTGTCAAACGCGACAAAAAGTAACCAAAAAACGCTGGCTCCCATCATCCGGCCCCTGCGCTGCGCTCCGGGGTCCCCTCGCTCCGGCGCCTTCCGGGCCCGCGCGGCCTACGACTTGCTGCGCAAGTCTACATCTCGCGCCTTCGGCTGCGCCGAAGGGGTGCTGCGCACCCTGGCCCTCCAGACGCCTGCGCTCGGCCTCCTGAAGTCGCATTCGGCGTTTGCTGAGCTATCGCGCACTTAGAAGCAACAGCAACAGCAACAGCAACAGCAACAGCAACAGCAACAGCAACAGCAACAGCAACAGCAACAGCAACAGCAAACAGCAAACAGCAAACAGCAAACAGCAAACAGCAAACAGCAAACAGCGTTAGCTAACGTGGTTACTGGCTTGAGTCTCTCCCTGCAGGCGATTGCGCTCCTGCAGCGATGAGGCCAGCACGTAGGCGACAGCCACCAGCGTCAGCACCGGCAGCATCGCCAGGCGCAGGCCGAAATGCTCGCCGATGAAGCCCAGCAGCTGCGGGCCGACCAGGAAGGCCAGGTAGCCGGCCGTGGCCGCCAGGCGGACCCGCTGATCGCCGTCCGCGCCACTCTCGCCCGCCGCCGAGATGGCTAGCGGAAAGCCCAGCGAAGCACCGATGCCCCAGAGCACCACGGCAGCAGCGGCCACCCACTGCACGTCGCAGAACACCACCAGCGCCAGGCTCAGCGTGCCGATCAGCGCGCTGGCACGCAGGGTGAAGGTGCGGCCGAAGCGGCGTATCACCGGCGCCCCGGCAAAACGCCCGAGGGTCATGCCGATGGTGAAGACCAGGTAGATCAAGGTGCCGGTGGTTGGTGCAAAACCGTGGCCATCGATCATCAGCAGCGGCAGCCAGTCGTTGGCCGCACCTTCCGCCAGGGCCATGGCCAGCACCACCAGGCAGATCAGCAGCAAGCGGCGGTCCTTCAGCAAGGTCGCCCAGTGCAACGTATTACCGTCGCTGTCCTGTCGTTCGTCAGCCGCTTCGCTGGCCCGGGGCGCGTGCCCGATCAGCGCCAGGGTGGCGATCGCCGACAGGCCGGCGATGGCCAGCAGATGCATATCCAGCGGCACTTCGAAAGCGGTCATGGCCATGCCGACCAAGGCGCCGAGCAGAGTACCGAGGCTGAAGAACCCGTGCAGCGTGGTCATGATCGGTGCATCGATGGCACGTTCCACCGCTGCGCCTTCGATATTGGCCGCGATATCCGCCCAGCCCATGCCCAGGCCAAACACCAGCAAGCCGGCAAATGCACACCAGGCACTGTTCAGCTCACTGCTCGCCGCCAGCACGCACAGCCCGCCCGAAAGGCCCAGCAGGCCCAGGCGAAGCGTGTGGTTGGCACCCTGGCGGGCAATCATGCGGCCGGCGCTGAGGATGCCCAGCATGGCCCCCGAAGAAAACCCGAACAGGATCATGCCCATTTGCTCTGTGGAGGCCTGCAGGCCGTCGCGCAGGGCAGGGGTGCGGGTAACCCAGGTGGCCAGGGTCAGCCCAGGGAGTAGGAACAGCAAGTAGAGCGCTTGGCGGGACCAGTGGGTGTGGGTGGCAGGCATTCAAGGCTCGCTGGGTTTATCGTACGGATGTACGGTAAAATCGTACGGGCGTACGAGGCGCGGGTCAATGCCTGCTTGCGCTGTCTGTTAGGTCGCCACCAAGGTCCTGGCCAGGCAGTCCTTGCAATTGACGACGGTTTCCCGAGGCCCGGGCTGCACGTGTACCAGGTTCGACCCGCACATGGCGCAGAACAGCGTGCAGCCATGGGTATCTGCATGCCCAGGCAGTTCTGCGATGTAGTCGCTGACCTTGCGGCACAGGCCATGGTCATGCTGTTGCAACAGCACGTCGAACAGCGCCTGGCTGAAGCCTGAGCGCGGCGCATGAGTGTCGTAGCGCGATGCCGTGAACTGCCAGTGCTCCCGAATCGCGCGTTCGCTCAGCGACAGCAGGCTCCCGGGAATGGTGTTGGCGGCGTGGAGTTTGTTGACCTGGGCGCGAGCCACGAATGACAGGGCCCCACGGATGGCGGTGTTGGTCAGTGACCAGATGTGCCGAACGGGGTGTGCGTCAAGCAGCTGCTCTGCGACTTCGGCGGCTTTCTTCCTGGCCTCGAAGGGCAGGCCGTGTTCCGCGCTGCGGGTGGCGATGTAGGCACAGACTTCTTCATTGCAAAGCTGCTTGATGGCCGTGACGAGCTCGTCATGCCAGTGTGGCTGTGGGCCACTGGACACTGCCTTGTGCAGCGCGCGATACAGGGGGCCAAGGTCGGCCCGCTGCGGTTCATCCAGGCAGACATTGGCGATCCAGCGGACTTTGTTCTGCCAGGCTTTTGGCGTTGGGTCGTCGCTGAAGGCATCCAGCGGCGAATCGGGGTCGACCAGCAGGACCTGATCTTCGTGCAGTGCCAGCAACATGGCCGAATCCATGCTCGGCGAAGGGCTGATGCGTGCGTCTGCGAGGGACTTTTCCGCAGCCTGGATACAACCCTTTTGCGCATCCATGCGTATTTCGAGCACGGCCAGCAACTGCAACTGGCGGGTGATCGACAGCGTGTGCAATGGCACTGGCAGGCGCTTCGCCAATGACCAGTGCTCGTTGATGCGTTGGCGCCGCTCCACGGCCTTTGCCTGCCTGGCCCGTTCACGCGCCGCCAGGCAGGGCTGACAGGCGCAATCGCGTTTCCATGGGTTGCGCCCAGGGAAGTAATGGCGGTGCGCGCAGTTCGGGCAGTAGGCGAGATTGTCGTTCCAGCTGTTGGCCGAGCGGCTTTTGCGCCGCTCGTACAGGCTGATTTCGCAGTAAGGGCACTCGAGCTCGGCGCAAGGCACCGGGGGAAAGGCCTTGATCAGGCTGCTGGGGGCAATGTCGATAGCGTAGCGTTGGAGCAGAACCGCGATCCTTTCACCGCCGATGTATTCGCTGTACAGCGCCTCGATCTGCTCGGCGCTGAGATGCTGCAACTTTGATTTGAAGTTCGACAAACCCGTATCTCCCTGCGAATAGTCGCTTGTGAGGTTTGTCGGCAATGATGCAATGCTGCGGCGTCAGTGGGTTGCGGGAAGCTTCTGCGAATTAAGTAGGAATTTTCTTCTTCCTGGGCCAACCCCTTGTCAGCCAAGGCTCAATAGCAGGGCTGAAGGGCTAGACTCAAGGCTTTCTGTTCTATCCAGGAGCCTTGCCATGACTGCCAAGAACACGATTTGCCTGTGGTTCGACAAGGATGCCGAAGAAGCGGCGAATTTCTATGCCAGGACCTTCCCCGACAGCAAGGTCATCGCGGTGCACCCGGCCCCCGGCGATTACCCTTCGGGCAAGGCTGGTGAAGTGATCACCGTCGAGTTCAGCGTGATGGGCATTCCCTGCGTGGGGCTCAACGGTGGCGACACGTTCAAGCATTGCGAGGCGTTTTCGTTCCAGGTCAGCACCGAGGACCAGGCCGAAACCGACCGGCTCTGGCACGCCATCGTCAGCAACGGTGGCAGCGAGAGCGTTTGCGGCTGGTGCAAGGACAAGTGGGGCATCTCCTGGCAGATCACCCCGCGCATCCTCATCGAAGCCATCGCCAACCCCGACAAGGCCGCCGCCAAGCGGGCGTTTGACGCCATGATGAACATGGGCAAGATCGACGTGGCGAAAATCGAGGCGGCGTTGAAAGGCTAGTGCTGCCTACCCTTGGTCTTCGGCCTCTTCATGCAGCGACCAGTCGAACTGCTCGATCAACCAGTCGCGCAGCTTGCAGCAACTGGCGTCACGGCTCTTGGCTTCGCTGAGGCTAAGGTAATGGCGGGTGTCGCGGTGCACCAGGGTGTCGCTTACCGGCCGCACCAGCAGGCCCTGCTCCACCAGCGGCGCGACCAGGTAATGCCAGCCCAGGGCCACGCCCTGATGGTGCTGCGCCAGCTGCATCAGCAGGCTGTAGTCGTTGGCGTTGAACAGTTGCGGGGCGTCCGCATCACGCCGGTCGAGGTCGATGTCCTGATAGGCGAACCAGACTTTCCAGTCCACGTGTTCGGCCACCTGCGAGCGGCCGAACGGGCTGAGGTTGAGCAGGGCGCTGTTGCGCAGGCCGTCCAGCGTGCGGATCTCGGGGTGTTGTTCCAGGTACTGCGGGGTGCACACCGGGTAGATCACGTCGCAGACCAGCGGCTGACTGAAGTAACCCTGGCCGCTCTTGGCCATCTTGCAGATGATGATGTCCGGATTGACGCCGTTCTCCAGGGTCAGGAAGTTCTGCGTCGTCACGATGTTCAGGTCGATCTCGGGGTAGGCCGCGAACAATGCCGGCAACTTCGGCCCGAGCCAGAAGTTGGCGAATGCCGGTGAGCAGCACAGGGTGACGCGCTGCTTGGGCGACTCGCTGTGGCGGATACGGTCGGCCGCCAGGGCAATGTTGGTGAACGACAGCTGCACGGCGTCGTAGAAGATCGAACCGGCCGGGGTCAGCTCGACCGCACGCCCGGCGCGGTTGAACAGTTCGGCCCCCAGGTGTTCCTCAAGGTCGCGGATCTGCCGGCTGATCGCCGCCTGGGTCACACACAGCGCTTCGGCCGCGCGGGTGAAGTTCTGGTAACGGGCGGCGGCGACGAAGGCCTTGACCGCGCGCAGCGAGGGCATCTTGATCAAGGTCTGATCGGGTTCTGTGTGCTTGACCATACGTTTTGGTAATCAATTAGCCCCAGAAAATGTCGATTCTTAGCGGCAAAACACTGGCAATAGACTGTGATCAGGCAGCAGCGATGACGCTTTGTTATTCGTTTCAGAGACTAACCGAACGAATCCCTGCATAGAAGTCCCACGCGGGAGAACAACAATAATGCAGCACACCGATGTATTGGACCTGATCAGGCAACGCAAACCTCAACATGGCTTGCCGGGTGCCGCCTATAGCGATGCGGACCTGTACCGGCAGGATCTTGAACAAATCTGGCACCGCGAGTGGATCTTTGCCGGGCATACCTTCGAACTGGAAAAGCCCGGCCAGTACATCACCCTGCAGGTCGGTGACTACCCGGTGGCCGTGGTTCGTGGCAGTGATGGCCAGGTACGCGCCTTCCACAATGCCTGCCGTCACCGTGGTTCCAAGGTATGCACCGAGGCCAAGGGCAAGGTCGCCAAGCTGGTGTGCCCGTACCACAAATGGACCTTGGAACTCGATGGCCGCCTGCTGTTCGCCGGCAACATGGGCCCTGACTTCAATACCGCCGAGCACGGCCTGATGCCGGCCCACTGTGAAGTGGTGCACAGCTACATCTACGTGTGCGTGGCCAAGGTCGCGCCGGACTTCGAGCCGTTTCGCAGCGCCGTGTCGCCCTTCATCGGCCCGCACTATCTGGAAGACTGCAAGGTCGCCTTCGAGGCCAACCTGGTGGAGCAGGGCAACTGGAAGCTGGTGTTCGAGAACAACCGCGAGTGCTACCACTGCGACGGTACCCACCCCGAGCTGCTCAACTCGTTCGTCGAGAACGTGTCGGTGCAGGGCATTGGCGGTGAGGAGGACCCGGAACTGGCCGCGCACTGGAACGTCTGCGAAGCCAACGGCATGGCCAGCCGCCTGGTCATGGACCCCGGTGGCCAGTACCGCATGACCCGTATCCCGCTCAACAACGGTGCCACCAGCTATACCATGGACGGCAAGCCGGCCGTGGCCCGCCGCCTGGACCGCAGTGGCGTGGCCAACATCGGCGCGCTGCTGTACTTCAACTACCCCTCGACCTGGAACCACTTTCTCGGCGACCACGCCCTGAGCTTCCGCGTGTTGCCGCAGGGGCCGGGGCAGACCTTGGTGACCACCAAGTGGCTGGTGCCCAAGGACGCCCAGGAAGGCGTGGACTATGACCTCGAGCGCCTGACCAAGGTGTGGATGGCCACCAACGACCAGGATCGCCGGCTGGTAGAGGGCACTCAGGTCGGTGTGACCTCGCCGGCCTACCAGCCAGGCCCTTATTCGGGGCTGGTGGAGAACGGCGACTGCCAGTTCGTCGACTGGTATTGCGAGTTGATGACCCGGCGCCTGAGCGAGGATTCGCCGCGCCTCGCATGACGCTATGGGCCAGCGCCGCTTTCGGGCATTGTCCTGACGACTTTGAGGGCGCTGGCCTGCCCGCAATCGCACATCATCAATACCGCTGTTTCCACACAATAAAACCAGGGAAAACCGCACGCCATGATGACCTCACCGTTCTCGATCCCCGCCCAGGCCCGCCGTATCGACCCGTCCCGCCAGCGCGCCGCCGCGCTCAAGGCCGATGGTTCGATCGACGACAACGACCGCACTGAAATCGGCCCGACCCCGCTGGCCTTCGCCGAATGGGCCAGCCTCGGCCTGCAGGCGCCGCACCTGCCGAGCATGCGTGAGTACCGCCTGCAACGCATCCGCGAGCAGCTCATCGCCCGCGACCTGGGCGGCATCCTGCTGTTCGACCCGCTGAACATCCGCTACGCCACCGACACCACCAACATGCAACTGTGGACCACCCACAACCCGGCCCGCGCCTGTTTCGTCGCCGCCAGCGGCCATGTGGTGCTGTGGGACTTCCATGGCTGCGATCACCTTTCCGCGCACCTGCCGCTGGTCAGCGAGCTGCGCAGCGGTGCGTCGTTCTTCTATTTCGAAACGGGTGACCGCACCGAGGAACATGCCAGGCGTTTCTGCGCCCAGGTCGATGAGTTGCTGCGCACCCATGCCGGCAACAACCGCCGCCTGGCCGTGGACCGCATCGAGGTCGCCGGCCTGCGCGCCCTCGATGCGCTGGGCGTGCAGGTGCACAACGGCCAGGAAGTGACCGAATTCGCCCGCCTGATCAAGGGGCCGGACGAAATCCTCGCCATGCGTTGCGCGGTGGCATCCTGCGAAGCTTCGATCGCCGAAATGCGCCAGGCCATGCGTGCCGGGGCCACCGAGAACGATGTCTGGGCCGCGCTGCATGCAGGCAACATCCGCCGTGGCGGCGAGTGGATCGAAACCCGCATCCTCAGCTCCGGCCCGCGCACCAACCCTTGGTATCAGGAGTCCGGTCCGCGGGTGCTCAGCGACGGTGACCTGCTGTCGTTCGACACCGACCTGATCGGTGTGTATGGCTTCTGCGTGGACATGTCACGCAGCTGGATCTGCGGTGATGTCGAGCCCACCGCCGAGCAGAAGCGCCTGTACCGCATCGCCCACGAACACATCCACGTCAACGCCGAGATGGTCAAGCCTGGCGTGCGCTTCACCGAACTGACCCGCAACGGCCATCGTCTGCCGGAAAGCTGCCGCGCGCAGCGCTATGGCGTGATGTTCCATGGCGTGGGGTTGTGCGATGAGTACCCGAGCATTCGCTACCCTGAAGACCTTGAGTCCTATGGTTATGAAGGCGAACTGCAGCCGGGCATGGCGCTGTGTGTCGAGGCCTATGTCGGCGAGGTGGGCGGGCGTGACGGGATCAAGCTGGAGAACCAGTTGCTGGTGACCGAGAGCGGGTTCGAGCTGTTGACCCATTATCCGTTCGAGGACAGCTTCCTGCGCGATTAGCAGGGGTGCATGCCTTGAGGTTTTCGTTGCCTGGGCAATCGAGCGCCGCCCGCGCGGCGCATCGCGAGCTACGCTCGCTCCTACGTTTGTTTCGGGCCAATTATTCCTGTGGATTTTGCGCGCGAACGCCTTGGCGCATGGCGCGATATCGCGTCGTACAAACAAGGCAGTCGCGCGCGCCTGGCACAGGCGTTACTGGCCCGAGACAAACGTAGGAGCGAGCGTAGCTCGCGATGCGCCGCGCGGGCGGCGCTCGATTGCCGCCCTTATGAAAAATTCACGGTGTACGCGTCAGGCGTATGATCTGCCGCGCACAGAAGGCCCCGGTCAGAATCACCCCGAACAACCGCAATGTCTGCATCGCCAGCACCAACCCGACATCGGCATGGGTCTCGACGGCGATGATCGCCATGGCATCCAGCCCACCCGGGCTGGTCGCCAGATACATCGACAGAAAATCCGTGCCCATTGCCAGGGCCAGCACGTAGGCACACGCGGCGCACAACACAATCAACGCCACCGCCCCGGCAATCATGGTCGGCAGGCGCTTCCACACATAACGCACGGTCTGCCGGTCGAAACGCAGGCCGATGTAGCAGCCAATGGCGCCATAGGCAACCGCCAGTAAAGGCTCGGGCAAGCTGATGGTCAGCAGACCACTGAGTTGCAGGGCGCCGCCGAGCAGCAGCGGTGTCAGCAAGGCCCCGGCAGGCAAGCGGCTGCCGAGGGTAATACCCACCAGCACCACGCCCAGGCTGAGAAGGCTGTCGATCAGGTGCGGGCCTTCCAGCGCCGCCGGTGCATGGGCCGCCGCGCCTGCGCCTGGTGTGGCGCCGAGCAGGTGGCTGACCAGCGAGCCGATCATCACCACGCATACCACACGCACATATTGCATGGTCGCCACCACGCGGCCGTCGGCGCCATTTTCCTCGGCCATCGACACCATTGCCGAAGCCGCCCCTGGCGCGGTACCCCAGGCGGCAGTGCTGCCGGGGATGCCACCGAAGCGTACCGTGCCGAGGCCGACCAACGCGCTGAGCACCACCGTGATGACGGTGGCGACCAGCATCAGGTGCCAGGACTGGGCCATCGACACCAGCACCGCCCAGGTCACCGAGTGGGCGACCAGCAGGCCGACGCAGCCCTGACCAAAGCGAAACATCTGGCGGTGCAGGTGCAGTTGTGCGCCTGAGACGCCGAAGACGATGGCCACCAGCATGGGGCCGAGGAACAACCCGGCCGGCACGGCCAGGGCATGCAGCCACTGGCCGAAGGCACCGGCGCAGATCAGCAGGGCGAGCCATTGGAACAGGGATCTGGAAGAAGCGGGTAGGGCGGTCTGCAACGTCGATACTCCTTGCGCAGCGATAACGCGGGGCTGGCAGCGCCAGCGGAGAAAATTATCGACGGCGCAATCGATCAAGTCTATTTTCTACTTTCGATGAATCCATAACTGAAATTCATGAATCATGGACCTGCGTGACCTCACCTATTTCGAAACCATCGCCGAGCTGGGCCACCTGGGCCGGGCGGCGGAGAAGCTCAACCGCAGCCAGCCGGCGTTGAGCAAGAGCATTCAGCGCCTGGAAGAATCCCTGGGTACCCGGTTGTTCCAGCGCGATGGCCGGCGCATCAAGCTCACCGATGTCGGCAAGCTGCTGCTGGCGCGGGGCAAGCAGTTGCAACTGAACATCGCCGAGACCGAGCGCGAGGTGCGTGACTTCGCCAGCGGGCTGGTCGGCAACATCCGCCTGGGCTGCGCGGCGAGCATGGCCGACCACCTGCTGCCGCACCTGACCGCAGCGTTGCTGGAACGGGCACCGGAGGTGACCTTGAAGCTGTCCATCGCCCAGGACGATGTGCTCAAGGAATCCCTGCGCGCCGGGCGCCTTGATGTGATCATCTCACCGCAGATCGCCATGGACCGCGAGTTCACCACCTATCCCATCCTCGAAGATGAAGCGATCGTGGTGGCCAGTGCCGAGCACCCGATCTTCGCCGGCCCCATCACCCTGCAGCGCCTCTGCCAGTACCGCTGGGTGCTGGCGGGGCCGACGGTGACCGCCCGGCGCTGGATCGACAACGTGTTCATCGCCCACCAGTTGCCCGCGCCGCAGGTGCAGATCGAAACCAACGCCATCTCGCTGCTGCCGCGCCTGATTGCGCGTACTCAACTGCTCAGCTTCGCCGCCCGGGAAACCCTCGAGCATGGCTTGGGCATGTCCTGGCTGCGCGAGGTGCCGCTGAAGCAGACCACCATGCGCCGTACCGTGGCCGTGTCGGTGCGCACGGACGGCTACCTGTCGCCAGCGGCAGGGGCGTTGGTGACGCTGCTCAAGGAAAAGGGCAGCAGCTTTTTCGAACGTGGCTAGCTCAAAGGCTCGCTTACGGCCTGCTGGGCGATCAGCGCCAGACAGCGCTGCACCATCGGGCTGCTGTCGCCCTTGCGCCGGCTGAGGATGATCGGGCTGACCGCGCTGCGGTCCAGGAGGCTGGCGTACTCGATATCAGTGCGGTGCTGCTGTTGCACCGACTCCGGCACCAGGGTCACGCCCAGCCCGACGGCGACCAGGCCGATGGCAGTCTGCAGCTCGTTGGCCCACTGGCTGACCTTGAGGCTCATGCCGTGGTGGGCGAACAGCGCGAGGATGTGGTCGGCGTAGCTCGGCCGGGGGTTGGCCGGGTAGAGGATGAACGCTTCCCTGGCCAGCTGTTCGAGGGTCAGCGGCGCGCCAGCCAGGGCATGGCCCTTGGGCAATACCGCCACCAGCGGGTCTTCGCGCAGCACTTGCTGCTGGATCGCCGGGTCGTCGATGCGGATGCGGCCGAAGGCGATGTCGATGCGCCCACTTTTCAGCGCTTCCACCTGCTGCAGGGTGGTCATCTCGCTCAGGCCCAGTTCCAGCTCGCTGTCCTTGCGCAGTTCGCGGATCAGCTCCGGCAATACCGTGTACAACGTGGAGGGGGCGAAACCGATGCCCAGCCACTGGCGCTGGCCCTGGCCGATGCGCCGGGTGTTGTCGCTGATGTTCTCCAGCTGCTGCAGCAAGGTGCAGGTCTGCTCGTAGAAGAAGCGCCCGGCCTCGGTCAGGCGTAGCGGGCGCTCGCGCAGCACCAGCACGGTCCCGAGCTGTTCTTCAAGCTGGCTGATCTGCCGGCTCAGCGGCGGCTGAGCGATGTGCAGCAGTTCGGCGGCGCGGGTGAAGTTCAGGGTTTCGGCCAGGACCTTGAAGTAGCGAAGGTGGCGCAGCTCCATCAGACCTCCTGGGTATGGTGGGAGATTCATTTGATATTGGACGGCTCTCAGGGTCTCGCGCAATGCTTGAATAATCAAGTAAATGTAGTATCGGGTCTGCAGCCTGCGGCCTGATTTGACGGGACCTTCGAACCATGACAAACGCCCTGATCGAGCGCATCGACGCGATCATCGTCGACCTGCCGACCATCCGCCCGCACAAGCTGGCGATGCACACCATGCAGCAGCAGACCCTGGTGGTGCTGCGCCTGCGCTGCAGCGACGGCGTCGAAGGCATCGGCGAGGCCACCACCATTGGCGGCCTGGCCTACGGCTACGAGAGCCCAGAAGGCATCAAGGCCAACATCGACGCGCACCTGGCGCCGGCGCTGATCGGCTTGCCCGCAGACAACATCAACGCCGCCATGCTCAAGCTCGACAAGCTGGCCAAGGGCAACACCTTCGCCAAGTCCGGCATCGAAAGCGCCTTGCTCGACGCCCAGGGCAAGCGCCTCGGCCTGCCGGTCAGCGAACTGCTGGGCGGCCGTGTGCGTGACAGCCTGGAAGTGGCCTGGACCCTGGCCAGCGGCGACACCGCCCGCGACATCGCCGAAGCCGAGCACATGCTTCAGATCCGCCGGCACCGGGTGTTCAAGCTGAAGATCGGCGCCAACCCGCTGGAGCAGGACTTGAAGCACGTGGTGGCGATCAAGCGCGAACTGGGTGAGCGCGCCAGCGTGCGGGTCGACGTCAACCAGTACTGGGACGAATCGCAAGCCATCCGTGCCTGCCGGGTGCTCGGCGACAACGGCATCGACCTGATCGAACAGCCGATCGCACGCATCAACCGCGGCGGCCAGGTGCGCCTGAACCAGCGCAGCCCGGCGCCGATCATGGCCGACGAATCCATCGAGAGCGTCGAGGATGCCTTCAGCCTGGCCGCCGATGGCGCGGCCAGCATCTTCGCCCTGAAGATCGCCAAGAACGGCGGCCCGCGTGCCGTGCTGCGCACCGCGCAGATCGCCGAAGCGGCCGGTATCGCCCTGTACGGCGGGACCATGCTCGAAGGCTCGATCGGCACCCTGGCCTCGGCCCATGCCTTCCTCACCCTGCGCCAGCTGACCTGGGGCACCGAACTGTTCGGGCCGCTGCTGCTGACCGAAGAGATCGTCAACGAGCCACCGCAGTACCACGACTTCCAGCTGCACGTGCCCCGCACGCCAGGCCTGGGCCTGACCCTGGACGAGCAACGCCTGGCGCGCTTCGCCCGCCGCTGAAGGAGCACACAAAACCTCTGTAGGAGCGGCGGTGCGGCGATCCGACTTGCCCCGCGAACACGGGCGAAGCCCGTGCCATCCACCGCGTCGCCTGCTTCGCGGGGCAAGCCCGCTCCTACAGGGACTGCACAAGCTTTTAGAGCTCATGTAAGACAGGAGAAGACAACATGCTGTTCCACGTGAAGATGACCGTGAAACTGCCGGTCGACATGGACCCGGCCAAGGCCGCGCAACTGAAGGCCGACGAGAAGGAGCTGGCCCAGCGCCTGCAGCGCGAGGGCACCTGGCGCCACCTGTGGCGCATTGCCGGGCACTACGCCAACTACAGCGTGTTCGACGTGCCCAGCGTCGAGGCGCTGCACGACACGCTGATGCAGCTGCCGCTGTTCCCGTACATGGACATCGAGGTCGACGGCCTGTGCCGCCACCCGTCGTCGATCCACAGTGACGACCGCTGATTCATCCTTGAACCACGACTACCTGACAAGAACAATTCGAGGTAAGCAGAAATGACCGTGAAGATCTCCCACACCGCCGATATCCAGGCCTTCTTCGAGCAAGTGGCCGGCCTTGGCCAGGCCGAAGGCAACCCGCGCTTCAAGCAGATCATGCTTCGCGTACTGCAGGACACCGCGCGCCTGATCGAAGACCTGGAGGTCAGCGAGGACGAGTTCTGGCATGCCGTCGCCTACCTCAACCGCCTCGGCGGGCGCAACGAGGCGGGCCTGCTGGCGGCAGGCCTGGGCATCGAGCACTTCCTCGACCTGCTGCAGGACGCCAAGGACGCCGAAGCCGGTTTGACCGGCGGCACCCCGCGCACCATCGAAGGCCCGCTGTACGTGGCCGGTGCACCGCTGTCCGAGGGTGAAGCGCGCATGGACGATGGCACCGACCCCGGCGTGGTGATGTTCCTCCAGGGCCAGGTGTTCGATACCGACGGCCAGCCGCTGGCCGGCGCCACCGTCGACCTGTGGCACGCCAACACCCAGGGCACCTACTCGTACTTCGATGCGACCCAGTCCGACTACAACCTGCGCCGGCGCATCGTCACCGATGCCGAAGGCCGCTACCGGGCCCGTTCCATCGTGCCGTCCGGTTATGGCTGCGACCCGCAGGGCCCGACCCAGGAATGCCTGAACCTGCTCGGCCGCCACGGCCAGCGCCCGGCACACGTGCACTTCTTCATCTCGGCGCCGGGTCACCGTCACCTGACCACGCAGATCAACTTCGCCGGCGACAAGTACCTGTGGGACGACTTCGCTTACGCCACCCGCGACGGCCTGATCGGCGACCTTCGGTTTGTCGACGATGCCGCTGCGGCGCGTGACCGTGGCGTGCAGGGCGAGCGCTTTGCCGAGCTGTCGTTCGACTTCCAGCTGCAGGCCGCCAAGGCGCCAGAAGCCGAGGAACGCAGCCACCGGCCACGGGCGCTGCAAAACATCTGAGCACTTGCGGGAGCGGCGGTGCGGCGATCCGACATGCCCGCTCCCGCAGACCTCCATTCCAATAACAATAAAGGTCCTTGGTCATGCGTAATCCCGCCCTGCGTGCGCTCGCCTGTTACTGACAGGTCACTGCCTTGTAATCCCTTTCCAGGCTGTCCCTTCAGGAATTCGCGAGCATGAATACCCTCACTCAAGAGCAACACCTCAAGCAGCACAACAAACGCTATTTCTATGAATGGTATGTGGTCATCCTGTGCATGGTGGCCTACATCTTCTCGTTCGTTGACCGGCAGATTCTGGCCCTGATGATCGAGCCGATCAAAGCCGACCTGCAGCTGAGCGACACCCAGTTCAGCCTGCTGCACGGCCTGGCCTTCTCGCTGTTCTATGCCTTCATGGGCATGCCCATCGCCTACCTGGCCGACCGTTTCTCGCGCCCGCGCATCATCGCCGTGGGGGTGATCTTCTGGAGCTTCGCCACCGCCGCCTGCGGCCTGAGCAAGAACTTCACCCAGATGTTCCTGGCGCGCATCGGCGTGGGTGTCGGCGAAGCGGCGCTGTCGCCGTCGGCCTACTCGATGTTCAGCGATATGTTCCCCAAGGAAAAGCTCGGCCGTGCCGTGGGCATCTACTCGATCGGTTCGTTCGTCGGCGGCGGCATCGCCTTCCTGGTCGGCGGCTACGTGATCACCTTGCTCAAGGACGCGCAGACCATCGAGGTGGCCTTCCTCGGCGCGATGAAGGCCTGGCAGCTGGCGTTCTTCATCGTCGGCCTGCCCGGGGTGATCGTCGGCCTGCTGGTCTGGCTGACCGTGCGCAACCCGCAGCGCAAGGGCGCGCAGCTGGATGCCGACGGTAATGTCCGCAAGGTCCGGCTCAGCGATGGCCTGCGCTTCATCGGCCGTCACCGGGCGACCTTCGGCTGCCATTACCTGGGCTTCTCGTTCTACGCCATGGCGCTGTTCTGCATGATGAGCTGGACCCCGGCGCTGTACATCCGCAAGTTCGGCATGAGCCCCGAACAGGCCGGCTTCATGCTTGGCACCATCCTGCTGCTGGCCAACACCACCGGCGTGGTGTTTGGCGGCTGGCTCACCGACCACCTGGCCAAGCGCGGGCGCAGCGATGCGGCCATGCGCACCGGGGTGATCGGCGCGGTGGGCATGATCGTACCGGCGGTGCTGTATTCCCAGGTCGACCAGCTGTGGCTGTCGGTGACCTTGCTGGTGCCGGCGATGTTCTTTGCCTCGTTCCCGATGCCGGCCTCTACCGCGGCCATGCAGATCCTCTCGCCCAACCAGGTGCGCGCCCAGGTGTCGGCGGTGTTCCTGCTGATCAGCAACCTGCTCGGGCTGGGCCTGGGCACCACGCTGGTGGCGTTGATCACCGACCGCTACTTCGGCGCCCCGGCCGCGGTCGGTTCGTCGATGTCGATCGTCAGCTTCGGTGCCTCGCTGCTGGCCATCGTGCTGCTGGCCAAGGGCTGCAAGTGCTTCCGTGACAGCATGCGCCGCGAACACCCCGCCGAGGCCTGAGATGCTGGCGGACATCCAGCTGCTGGAGCGCTTTCCGCTGTTTCACTCGCAGGATGTGGCAGAGATGCAGGTGCAGCTCGCCCGCTATCTCTGCCCGCATCGGCTGCGAGTGCTGGACGATGCGGCGCCGCAGTTGCAGGTCAACGGCGTGGAGTTTGCCGGCGTGCGTCTGCTGCAGTTGCACTACGACGCACCGGTGGAAGTCAGCCTTGAGGGCACTGGGGCGCAGTACCTGTTCCGCACCACCTTGCAGGGACAGTGCGAAGTCAGCCACGGCCAGGCGCATGCGGCCGTGGCGGCAGGCGGGCTGAGCGTCAGTTCGCCATTCGCCAGCAGCCGCATCGTCACCGGCGGCGCCTGCCGCAATGCGGTGCTGAGCATGCCCCGCCAGGCACTGGAGCTGCATCTGCAGCAGCTGCTGGGGCGCAGCCTGGGGCAGCCGCTGGCGTTCGATGTACCGCTCGCCGCCGACCACCCAGGCGTGCATGCGCTGGGCCTGACCCTGGATTACCTGTGCCGGCTGTTCGCCCTGCAACTGAGCCTGGCGCCATTGCGCCAGGGCCTTGCCGATCACCTGGTGCAACTGCTGCTGACCCAGTTGCCGCACAATTATTCCGCCGCGCTGCTGCAACCGGCAGGCACCCCGCTGCCCAGCCATGTGCGCCGGGCGCGCGAGCATATCGAGGCCAATCTGGACCAACCGCTGGCGCTGGCGACCTTGTGCGCGCTCAGCGGCGTTTCGGTGCGCACGCTGCAGAACGGCTTTCGCCAGTTCATCGGGCAGACGCCGGTCGAGTACATCCGCGACCGGCGCCTGCAGGCGGTGCACCATGCGCTGCAGAAGGGCGAGGGCAGCGTGACCGAGGTGATGCTGCGTTTCGGCATCAACAGCCCGGCGCATTTCACCCAGCAGTACCGGCAGCGCTTCGGTTGCCGACCCTCCGACACGCTCAGGGGCCGAAAGCTGCGCAATCGGTAGCTTGCCTGCGCGATCCGCAGCGCCGGGCAAACGCGTGCTGGCTAGCATCGGCCTACCTTACACACGCGGAGTTCCACCCATGCAAATCACTGTTCTTGGCGGCGGCCACGGCTGCTATGCAGCGGCCGTCGAGATGGCCGAGCGCGGCCATGCCACGCGCCTGTGGCGCCGTGACGCTACGGCCCTGAAAACCCTGCAGGCGATTGGCAGCCTCACCGTGCGCGATTATCGCGGCACCCGCCAATTGGCCCTTGGCGACAGCCTGCACCTGGTCAGCGACCTGGCCGAAGCGCTGCAGGGCGCGGACCTTGTCATCATCCCCTTGCCATCGACCAGTCACGCGGCGCTTGCCGCTGAAGTCGCGCCATTGCTCAGCGCCGGCCAGGTAGTGTTCCTGCCGCCCGGCACCTTTGGCAGCTATGTATTCGCCAAGGCCATGCGTGACTGCGGCAACCACGCCGAGGTGGCCTTTGCCGAAACCGGTACCTTGCCCTACCTGGTGCGCAAGCATGGCGCCGATCAGCTGGTGATCAGCGCCTACGCCACGCGCCTGCCGACCGGCGTGCTGCCCAGCCGCCTTTCGGTCCATGCCTTCAGCGTGCTGCGCGAGGCCTACCCCAGCGTCGAACCGATCGAAGATGCCCTGAGTGGCGCATTGATGAATGCCGGGCCGGTCATTCACCCGCCGCTGATCCTGATGAATGCAGGGCCCTTGGAGCACTTCGAGTCGTGGGACATCCACAACGAAGGCACCCAGCCGTCGATCCGCCGGGTGACCAATGCGCTGGATGCCGAACGCATGCGCGTGCGCGAGGCGCTGGGCTACCCGGCGCCGCACTTCCCCTTGGCTGACCACTACAATACCGACCAGGGCGATGAGTGGATGTACGGCCGCGGCGCCCATGGCAAGCTCACCGACAGTGGTGACTGGCGCGAAAAGATCGACCTGCAGCAGCACCGCTACATGCTCGAAGATACCCGCCTGGGCCTGTCGCTGCTGGTCTCGGTCGGGCGCTGGGCCGGCGTGCCGACCCCCGTGGCGCAGGGCTTGCTGGCGTTGGCCTCGGCAGTGACCGGGCGTGACCTGTATGGTGAAGGCCGCACCCTGGAAAGCCTCGGCCTGGCGGGGCTCGACCGCGAGCAGATGGCGGCCTTGCTGCGTGACGGTGTCGCGCCATGAGCGGGCCATTGCAGCACATCGCCGTGGTCGGTGCCGGGCGGATGGGCGAGGGCATCGCCCTGGCCTTCGCCCAGGCCGGCGTCCAGGTCAGCCTGATCGACCTGAAGGCCCGGCAGGCGCAAGCCCAGGCCAGCTACTTCGAGGTTGTCAGGCGTAACCTTACCGTCGAGGCGCGGAGCCTGGTTGACCTCGAAATGATCGGTGCGCAGCAGGCCGAGCGGCTGTTGTCGCGGGTTCAACTGCTGACACGGGAGGAGGGCGGCCGGGCGCTGCAGGGTTGCCGGCTGGTGTTCGAGGCGGTGCCTGAGGTGCTCGAGGCCAAGCGCGAGGCGTTTGCCTGGATCGACCGGCAGGTGGCGGCTGACGCGATCATCGCCTCGACCACTTCGACCTTCCTGGTGACCGAGCTGGCCGCCATGGTCAGCGCGCCCGGGCGCATGGTCAACGCCCACTGGCTCAACCCGGCGCACCTGATGCCGCTGGTGGAAGTCTCGCGCAGTGCCACAACCAGCGAACGGGTGGTCGCTGAGCTGCTGGCCACCCTGCAGGCCATCGGCAAGGTGCCGGTGCTGTGCAACGCCACCCCCGGCTTCATCGTGCCGCGCCTGCAGGCGCTGGTGATGAACGAGGCGGCGCGCATGGTCGAGGAGGGGGTCGCCAGCGCCGAGCAGATCGACCTGGCCGTGCGTACTGGCTTTGGCCTGCGCTTCTCGGTACTGGGCCTGCTGGAGTTCATCGACTGGGGCGGCGGCGACATCCTGCACCACGCTTCAAGCTACCTCAGCCGCCACCTGGGCGAGCGCTACCAGGCGCCGGCGTCGGTGCTGGACAACATGGCCAGCGGGCGCAACGGCCTGCGCAATGGCGTGGGGTTCTATGACTACCGCGAGACCGACATCGACGCTTACCGCCATGGGCGCCTGGCGAACCTGGTGCAGCGCCTGCACCAGGCCGGGCTGGCGCCGCGCTTTGCCTCAGGCCTTGAAGCGCTCGATCAGCCCTTGCTGCTCTGACGCCAGGTCGTTCAACTGCTGGCTGATGCCCGCCGAGCGCTCGGCCTGGCCGGACAGCGAGGCGGTGACATCGCGCACCGCCTCGACGTTGCGGTTGACCTCTTCGGCCACGCTGCTCTGCTGCTCGGCGGCGCAGGCGATCTGCACGTTCATGTCGGTGATCACGCTGACCGCCTGGCGAATCTGCGCCAGTGCCTGCAGGGCCTGGCGCGCCTGTTCGGCATTGGCCTGGGCCTGCTGGTAACTGTGCTGCATGGCGCCAGTCACCTCATGGGTGCCGTTGCGCAGGTTGTCGATGATCGCGCCAATCTCTTCCACCGAGGCCTGGGTGCGCTGGGCCAGGCCGCGTACCTCGTCGGCGACCACGGCAAAGCCGCGACCGGCGTCACCGGCACGGGCGGCCTCGATCGCTGCATTCAGCGCCAGCAGGTTGGTCTGCCGGGCAATCGACAGGATCACCTCCATCACCGCGCCGATCTGCTCGCTGCTCGCGGCCAGTGCCTGCAGGCGCTGCATGCCCTCGCTCATGCCGCTGGCCAGGGCCTGGATGCCCTGGGTGGTGCTCTCGATCACCTGCACGCCGGCGCCGGTGGCCTGGTCGGCATGGCGCGCTGCCTCGGCGGCTTGCGCGGCGCTGTGGGCCGCTGCCTGGGCAGTGGCGGACATTTCGTGCAGGGCAGTGGCCATCTGCTCGATCTCGCGGAACTGCTGCTGCATGCCCGCGCTGGTCTGGCTGGCGATGCGCGCCGACTGGTCGGCGGTGTCGCGGGTATCGCGCACACCGCCCTGGACCTGGGCGATCACCGGTTGCAGGCGCTCCAGGAAGCGGTCGAAGGCGCGGCTCAAGCGGCCCAGTTCATCCTTGCCAGAGTAGGCCAGGCGGCGGGTCAGGTCACCTTCACCTTCGGCAATGTCTTCGAGCAGGTAGGCGACTTGCAGCAGTGGGCGGCTGACGCTGCGCGCGGTCAGCCACATCATCGCCACGCCCAGCAGGGCAATGCCCAGGCCCAGGCCGATCTGCAGGGCCAGGCTGTGCAGGCGCTGGGTGCGCATCTGTTCCTGCAACGCGGTCACCGGCGCGCCGAGCACGTCCTTGCCGACGCTGACCAGCACGGCCCACGGGCTGGCTTCTGGCAGGGGCTGGATCGGCACCAGCATGCGCATGTGTCCGGCATCCTCGAAGGCCTGCATATGGCCTGCGGCTGCGGCATCGAGCATGGCGGCGGCCTGTTCGGAGTGGCGTGCCTTGAACAGCGTACCGAGGCGTTCGGGGTGGCTGCTGTCACCGGCCAGCAGCCCGGCCGTGCTGACGATGGCGATATCGCCCTGGCCGTCGTACAGCGCTGTGGCGGCTTTCTCGGCGTCGCGCTGCAGGGTCGCGAGGTCGATGTCCAGGCCGATCACCGCCACCACACGGCCCTGGTCGATCAGGGGCAGGGTCAGGCTGGTGACCAGCCGCGCGGTGCCACTGGAGCTGTCGACGTAGGGTTCGAGCAGGCAGGGCTTGGCGCTGGCACGCGAGCAGCTGAAAAACGCATTGAACGGTGCGCCGCTGGGGCCGGGCGAGGTGTCGGCGAGCAGTTTCTCGTCGCCAGGTACGGGCTGCAGCTGGCCGGGGCCAGGTTGTAGCCAGTACAGGGCGAAGCGGCCCTGGTCGTTGCTGCCAAGGTCCAAGCGGCCGGGGAAGTCGCCATCGTGGCCGTCCAGGGCGTTGGGCTCGAAGGTGATGAACAGCCCCAGCAGTTCCGGGCGCCCGGCCAGGGCATCGCGCAGCACCTGGGTGAGGTCGCGGCGCAGCTCGGCCGGGGGCAGGCCTGCATTCTGGCGCAGGTGCATGACCTGGCGACCCACGCCTTCGGCGAAGGTGTAGGCGCGATTGAAGCCCTGCTGAATCTGCAGCGCCTGGGCCTGACCCTCGGCACGCAGGTTGCTGCGTGCGGCGGCCAGCAGCATGTCGCTGGCGCTGCTGCCGACCTGGTCTTCGCTGCTCTGGCGCTGGGCCAGGGCCAGGGCGGTGAGGAGCACGACGACGCCAGCCAGGCACAGGCTGGCGAGCAGGGTGATTTTGTTGTGGATGCTCAAGGCGTTGGTCATGTTGTTGTTTTCCGCGACGCGAGTTGGGCTCGCGGCAGGCTACCGGGGCGTGGCGCACGGCGGAATGGCTGGGGAGTGGATTGGCAGGGAGGGGCAAGAGGTTGGCACGGGTGGGCAATGGAGGTGGGGTTGAGACTGCCCATCGACAGGTTTTCAGCGTCTGTGAGATCGAGCGCCGCCCGGGCGGCGCTCGATCTCACAGGCGCTGCCATACTCAAGACATAAAAAAGCCCGGACCCTCCCCGCACGGAAAGGCCCAGGCAAAGGAGCAAAACTGTGGCTTGGTGCTAATTACCAGAACTTCCAGGTGTAGGAAGTGATGAAACGGTACTCGGTGTATTCGTTGCCGTACATCTGCTGGGTCCGCATGTTCTTCAGGTCGAACGACAGGTCCTTGAGCGGGCCGCTCTGGACCACGTAGCTGAGCATGATGTCGCGCTCGCTTTCCTGGTCGCGAGCAAGGCCCGGGCCGCGATCGACGTCGGTGCCCTTGATGTAGCGGGTAAACAGCTTGAGGCCGGGGATGCCCATGGCCACGAAGTTGTAGCCGTAGCGCACCGACCAGCTGCGCTCGTCCGGGCGGATGAAGGGGATGCTCGCCCAGTTCGGCAGCCACAGCTGCGGCACATAGCCGTTCAGGGTCGGGAACACCGTGTCGCCGGTCATGCGCTGGTAGCTGGCGCCGATCATGTGGCCGCTCTTTTCCAGGGTCACCAGGCCGAAGTAGGCGCGGTTGTCCACCGGGCCGCTGCGCGCGGCGCCGTCTTCGCGGTTGTTGAAGTAACCGACATCGGTTTTCAGCTGGTAGCCGTCGGCGAACTTCAGGGTGTGCTTGATGCCGCCATAGTCCTGCTTGTAGATGTCGTTGAGCACGCCGTGGAAGTAGCTGCCCTGCAGGTCCGGGGTGAAGTTGTAGGTGGCGCCGGCGAAGTCCAGGCCATCGCTGTCCAGGCTGTCGTTGGTGCCATAACGGTACAGGCGCTCGTGATTGGACGAATCGCGGGTGACGATCGACCAGAAGCGCCCGCCGACCAGGGTCAGGTTGTCGATGTCGCGGGACTCGATCACTGCACCTTGGTAAATGGTGTCGAGCTGGCGGCTGGGGTCGTTGGAGGCGACTGGGTAGAACGGCTTCTGGTCGCCGATCTTCACCTGGGTCTTGGCGTACTTGAGTTTCAGTGTCGCGCCGCCACGGCTGTAATCATCGGTGGTCTGCTGGCGGTGCTGGCTGAACGGCAGCGAGCCATCGTTGCCGGTGGAGTCCAGGCGCAAGGCATATTGGCCATTGAGATCAAGGCCGACGGCCAGCGGGGTATCGGTATAGCCCGACTCGAACTGCAGGTCGAAGCCCTGCGACCAGTTGCCGACCTTGGACACCGGTGCACTGGAGTTGGTGAAATTACGGTTCAGGTAGAGGTTACGGAAGTTCAGCGACAGGTGGCTGTCATCCACCACGTCGGCGTAGCTGGTCAGGGGTAACACGGTGCCCACACACAAGCACAACGTTTTCGCACGCAACGGCCATTTGAGTTCCATGGGGTAATCCTGGAAAGCGTAATCCTGGAAATGTGATCAGTACAAGGTCTCGGCAGTCGTTCAACCGGGCAGAGGCGCTCTGCAGGCCTGTGGCCCGCTTGCCTGTCACGTATTGTTTTTGTTGTTTTTAGATATCCAGCACCGGGCGCTTGCTGCGCGCCCGGGAACAGCACAGGGTGAGTGCATGACCTCAGAGGATGTAGCCGATGCCGGCGAGGGCATCGTCGCTGTTGATCAGGCTGATCACCTTGCGGTGGATCTTGAAGCCGCCTTCGGCGCGGACCAGGGTGTAGGTTAGGTCGGCGCTGTAGTGCTTGAGGCTTTCCTTGCGGAACTCACGGATGTTCTGTGCGGCGCGCACGGTCACATTCACGCCATCGTCGCCAAGCACCCGGAAGCGCGAGATCGTGCGCACAGTGCGTGGCTGCGGGCTGGTGGAAATCGACTCGCCACCGATCAGCCGCTGCACGCGCAGGCCGCGCATGTGGTGGTCGTCGTAGGCGTAGTTGAGGGTGTTCTCGTAGTCGGTTTCTTTCGGGTTGATCGGGATGATGTAGGTCCCTTTCTCCGTCCACAGGCTCATCCAGGTGTCGTATTCACCGTGGTCGAGCATGTCGCCTTCCTGCCAGATGAACGCGGTGACTTCGTTGAGCAGATTCAGGTTCATCATTGGGCCTCCGCCGCCATCATCTTCTTCCACTGCTGGTACGCCGCACGCATGCCGGTTTCGGCACTCACATCGGAGACCAGGCCGTCTTCACTGGGCTTCTCGCCCGGCAGGCCGCGGTTGAGCATGATCCACAGGTTCTCGCCGGCATTGGCGCCTTTCTGCACCCGTTCCCAGGCCTCGGAATCGTCCGGGGTACCGAAGCCCATCGGGCCCTGGAAATGCTCGTGCAGACGCAGGCGATAGCGGTTGGCTGCGGCCGGGCCGCCGTCCATGGTGATCACCGAGTGGTGGATTTCCGTTTCGGTCACCGAGATCGGCTGCAGCACGCGGAAGAACGCCATCGAGCAGGCGACGTTGGGGAACAGGTTGAGGTTGAAGCCCGAGCCACCGACGGCGCGGACGATACGGCGGACCTGCTGCTCCTCGATGCCCTCGTCTCGCAATTCGGCCGCCAACGACTCGAAGCGCTCGGGGATCGGCTTGTCGAGGTCGGCTTCCAGGTCGACCAGTTCGGGGATCATCACCATCACGCTGTGGCCGTTGCCCAGGTCCTCGACGTAGCCAGGGCCTTTGACGAAATCGAACAGCTCCAGGGTCTGCTCATCGACCGAAGACAGGAAGCTCTTGTGCACCAGCGGGAAGTGGTAGGCGTCGGTGGTGTTTTCCAGCTGGATCTTCCAGTTGCCGGGGAAGCGGAAACGGTGCTCGCCCGGGACCTTGATGCCGTAACCGGCGCCCTGTTTCATGAACAGGTCCATCCACTTCTTCGCCGCACCGAGGAAGTCTTCCAGCGGCTCGATGTCGTCCTTGAAGGTGGCGAACACCATGCCGGCGTAGCTTTCGGTGCGCAGGCTGACCAGCGGCAGTTCGGCCTTGTCGATGCAGTCGCCGTAGCTTTCCGGGTGCGGGATGCCGCGCAGCGAACCATCGAGGGCGTAGCCCCAGCCGTGGTACGGGCAGACGAAGCTGTTGGTCTTGCCCTTCTTGTGTTCGCACACCGTGGCGCCACGGTGGCGGCAGCGGTTGAGCAGCACGTTGATGCCTTTCTTGCGGTCACGCACCACGATCACCGGCTGCTTGCCGACGTAGGTGGTCTTGTAGCTGCCGGCCTCCGGCACTTCGCTCTCGTGGGCGACCCAGATCCAGGTGCTGTGGAAGATCTTTTCCAGCTCGGCGTCGAACAGTGCCGGGTCGGTGTACAGGGAGGTGTGGACACGGTCGGGCTGCACCAGCTCGGCCGGGTCGACCGTCAGGTTGACGGCGGGGATCAGGTTGCTCACGGGGTCACCTATGGGGGGCGATTTCTTATGTGGGCAACGTAAAGGGCAGGGTGGAGGGGCTCAATGACAGCGGTGGGCAATGTCGTTGCGTTTTGCGCAACAACTCCAGCGCTGCCGCGATTCCCCTGTGGGAGCCGCGCTTGCCGGCGATGGGCCGCAAAGCGGCCCCCGGATCTCCGAGGCTTCAACAAAACCTGCAGGAAACAGGCGAGGGCTTCGCCCTCGATCGCCGGCAAGCGCGGCTCCCACAAGGGTATCGCGCCAGCTTCCGGTCAGGCGTTAGCCGCCATGCGCACCGCCCTGGCCATCTCTGTCGCCAGCTCGCGGCTCAACCCATCCAGCGTGCGCCCGCGGCGGGTGACGATCTGGATGTCGGTCGCATTCATCGCCGGGCAATCGATCGCCAGTGCCTTGAACGTGCCGTTCTTGAGCTCGTCGATGATTGGCAGTTCGGCCAGCAAGGTGGCGCCCAGGCCGGAGCGGACGAAGTCGAGAATCACCGCCAGCGAGTTGGAAGTGAGCGTGGGCACGATGGCGAATGGCTGGTCCTTGCACGCCGCATCCGCCAGCTCGCGCACGCGAAAGTCGGCACCCGGCAGTACCAGCGATTCACGCGCCACTTCTTCCAGGCTGACCGTGGTCCGCGCGGCCAGGCGGCTGTCGCGGTGCACGATCATGCGCAGCGGCTGGGCCAGGCTGTACAGGCGGGTCAGGCGGGCGGTGGCGCTGGGGGCGAAGATCACGCCCAGGTGCGCCTCGTCGGCCAGCACCCGGCGCTGCACTTCCAGCGAGGGTGCACTGATGATCTCGGCCTTGTGCGCGCCATGGGCATGCAGAAAACCCTGCAGCGAATTGATCGCCCGGGCACCCAGCAGGCCTTCGCCAATGGCGATCACTGTCGACGCCTGCTGCTGGCCGCGCAGCTGATCCAGGCGATTGACCAGCTGGGTGTGCTGGCGGATGCGCTCGACGTAGTAGTCGACGGCCGCCTCGCCGGCAGCCGTCAGGCTGATGCGGTGGGTGCCGGGGCGGACCAGTTCGATGTCCAGTTCCTCTTCCAGCCGGGCGATCTGCCGGCTGACCGATGAGGTGGCGACGCCCAATGCTTCGGCGGCGGCGCGCATGGAGCCCTTGTCGTGGCTCAGGTGCAGATAGCGCAGGCGATGGTCCTGCAAGTCGATGTGGCGGGTGGGCATGGCCTCGACCTCGGGGTAATCACGGCAGGCATTGGCGTGTCCCCATCGATCCTGGCGGGGCGCTTGCTGTTGTTTTTATGGGTTGTGGCGCTCCTTGCCTGGCCATCCTACACCAGCTTTTTTCTCTCCGGAATCATGTGAAAAGTCGACTAAAAATTTTTCGACATATCACCGTGCATGGTTAGTTTTTTTCGTCGATTTCTCGTGGCCTTCAATTGCTATAAAAATTGATATTAATCAATTAGATAAGTGATTTTGTGTCGATTTACAGGGTCCTCAATGAGGCGGAAACGATGATTTTTAGCGTGAAAATTCAATTGACAATTCACGTAATCAGCCGCAAATTTTTGTCACCGGCACCCAAAACAAGAGAGACAGAACCATGCCGCCCGACCCAGCCTTTGCCCCCCTGCGTGGCCGCTGCTCGCCCTTGCCGAGCCTGGCCATTTCGCCGCCTGCCAAACAACACAAAAACCGCGCCTGAGACGGAGAATGTCCATGGATTCGCTTTGCCTGCGTGCCGCGCCTGTGTCGGCGCTCGCCTCTGGCCCTGCCTTCGAGGCCTTGCTTGACGGGGTGCGTGATCGTGCCCGCCTGGGTGAGTTCGATCGCCAGCGCCACATTTCCCGCGACGTGATCGATGCCTTCAAGGCCCACGGCGTATACCGCGCCCTGGTACCGAAACGCTTTGGCGGGCTGGAGTGCTCGCCGGGTGCCTTCTGCGAAATGATCGAGCGTATTTCCCATGCCGACGGCTCGGCCGGCTGGGTTGCCAGCTTCGGCATGAGCCCGGTGTACCTGGCGGCGCTGCCGCTGGAAACCATCGCCGAGATCTACGGCAACAGCCCCGACACCGTGTTCGCCGGTGGCATCTTCCCGCCACAACCGGCCGAGATCGTTTCTGGCGGCTTCAAGGTCAACGGCCGCTGGAAGTACTCCAGCGGCTCCATGGGCGCCGACATCGTCGGTGTCGGCATCGCCCCGCGCAACGGCGACAAGCTCGACCTGCCGCGCCTGGCGGTGCTGCCGCGCAGCCAGGCGCGCATCGAGGAAACCTGGGACACCGTCGGCCTGCTCGGCACCGGCAGCCACGACCTGCTGGTCGAGGATGTGGTGGTTGGCGAGCAGTGGACCTTCGTCCGCGGTGGCAAGCCGAACCTCGACGAGCCGTTCTTCCGCTACCCGTCGCTGTCATTCGCCACCCAGGTGCTTTCGGTGGTCGGCTTAGGCATTGCCCGCGCCGCGCTGGACGAGCTGTCGGGCATGGCCAGCGGGCGTATCTCGGTCACCGGCGCCCCGGCGCTGGCCGACCGCCCACTGGCCCAGGTCGACGTGGCCAAGGCCGAGGCGGCGCTGCGTTCGGCGCGGGCGTTCTTCTACGAGTCCATCGAGCAGGCCTGGGAACACGTGCTGGCCGGCGACCCGGTACCGGTCGAGGTCACCAACCTGCTGCGCCTGTCCTCCACCCATGCCGCGCGCGTGGCCGCCGAAGTGGCGCGCAGCGCGCAGATGCTCTCGGGCATGACCGGCATCTACAACGAAAGCCCGCTGGCCCGCTGCGTCAACGATGCGCAAGTGGTCACCCAGCACGCCTTCATGGGCGACGTCACCTACCAGAACGCCGGGGCGATGTTCTTCGGCAAACAGCCCCTGCCGGGCTACCTGTAACTTTCGGGATTACTGACATGAGCGATAAGAAAGCCTTGCGCGTGCTGTTCTGCATGGGCATCAACCAGAACTTCTTCGACGCCCCGCGTGAGGAGCAACTGCAGGTGTGGGCCGCGTTCAGCGCGATGTGGAACGGCATCCACGACCTGGCCGGAGTCGACGTACTGGGCAACATGGATGACGACCAGAGCATGGTCGGCCCGTCCGACGGCTTCCCCTGGACCACCTACCTGCTGGCCGACGTGCCGGACATCGAGACCGTGCACGCCGCCTGCAACCTGTTCCGCACCACCGCAGTGGGCGAGGGGCCGTACAAGCTGTGGCGCTATGCCAAGGTCGAGGCCCGTGTCGGCCGCGAACTGATCATCCAGCGCGCCTGATTCGAGGACTATGCCGTGACCAACCTGATTCCTGCCGTCAACCTGACGGTCGACCCGGCCGAGCTGGTGCAGCCCGACCGCGTCCACACCTCCCTGTACACCGACCCGGCGCTGTTCGACGCCGAGCTGGAAAAGATCTTCCACAGCACCTGGATCTGGGTCGCCCACGAAAGCGAAGTCCCGGAGGCCGGCAGCTACAAGACCACCTACGTCGGCAAGCAGCCGGTGATCGTGGTGCGTGACCGCAAGAAAGGCATCAACGTGCTGCTCAACCGCTGCCGCCACCGTGGCGCCACGGTGTGCGAGCACAAGAAGGGCAAGACCAACAGCTTCGTCTGCCCGTACCACGGCTGGGGCTACGCCCTCGATGGTTCGCTGCGCGGCATCCCGCACCCGGAAAGCTACGGTGACTGCATCGACAAGGCCGAACTGCCGCTGGTCAGCCTGCGCACCGAAAGCTACGCCGGCATGGTGTTCGCCACCTTCAAGGACGACATCGAGCCGCTGGAAGACTTCCTCGGTGCGGCGAAGAAGTGGATGGACCTGTTCATGAAACAGGGCGCCGGCTATGGCATCAAGGTCCCGGGCGAGCACCGTTTCCGCTTCCCCGGCAACTGGAAGATCCAGCTGGAAAACACCACCGATGCTTACCACTTCCCGCTGGTGCACAAGAGCTTCCTGTCGTCGGTCGATGAGCAGACCCTGGAGCTGTTCGATTTCGTCAAAGGCCCCGGTTATGTCGAAGACCTGGGCAATGGCCACAGCGTGATGGTGATGATCCCCGAGCTGGTGGATCTCGAGGCTGACCTGGACAAGCCGATCCCCGAGCGCTTCGAGTCGTTGGCGGCCGAACTGCGTGACGAGGGCATCGAGGAGCAGCAGGTCCGCCGCATTGTCCGCGCTGTCGGCGGTTCCGGCTTCAACCTCAACCTGTTCCCCAACGTCGCCTGCTCGATGGCGTTCTTCCGCGTGCTGCAGCCGATCTCGGTCACCGAAACGGAAATCCACCACTCGGTGATCACCATGGACGGCGGCCCGGCGGCAGCCAACCGCTACCGCCTGCGCCTGCACGAACACTTCCAGGGCCCGATGGGCTTCGGTACCCCGGACGATTCCGAGGCCTGGGAGCGCGTGCAGAAAGGCGCCAATGCCGGCGAGAACCTGTGGATCATGCTCAACCGCGGCCTGCCGGGCGAGAAGCCTAGCGCCGATGGTTTGATCTCCGATGTCAGCGCCGAAACCGGCATGCGTGCGGCCTACCAGCAGTGGAAGAAGATGATGGCGGTGGAGGCCCAATGATGAACCTGAATCTGCTCAACGAAGTCACTGCTTTCATCTGGCAGGAAGGCGACATGCTCGACCACGGTGAATACGACACCTGGCTGAGCCTGTGGGCCGAGAAAGGGACCTACATCATCCCGATCAACCCGAAAGAAACCGACTACGAGAACACCCTCAACTACGCCTACGACGACCACCACATGCGTGGCCTGCGCGTGCAGCGGCTGATCGGTGGCGAGTCGATTTCCACCAGCCCGCAGCCGCGCACCGTGCGCACCATTTCGCGGATCCGCGTGCTCGACGATGACGGCGTCAACGTCACCGTGCGCGCCGCGCAGAATATCCGTGAGTTCCGCAAGGAAAGCCTCAAGCACTACAGCGCCGACCTGACCTACACCCTGGTCCGCGCCGAAGGCGGCTTCAAGATCCACCGCAAGGTGATCAGCCTGATCAACAGTGACGATGCCCTCGCCGGCATCGGCTACATCCTCTGAGGTGCATGCCATGAACCAAGTCGCATTGGTAACCGGTGCCGGCCAGGGACTCGGCCAGCGCTTCTGTGCCCGGCTGCTCGCCGCAGGCTTCGACGTGGTGGTCTCGGACCGTGACCTGGCGCTGGCCCAGGCCACCGCCAAGCAGCTGGGTGGCCGCACCCTGGCAGTCAAGCTCGACGTCGGCAGCAAGGCCGACTTCGAACAGGCGTTGGCCCAGGTGCTGGAGCATTTCGGCGCCCTGCACGTGGTAGTCAACAATGCCGCCGTGACCAAGACCACACCGCTGATGCAGATCAGCCCCGAAGAGTTCGACGCCGTGGTTGGCCTCAACCTGCGCAGCGTGTTTCTCGGCTGCCAGGTGCTTGGCGCGCACCTGGCCGAAGCCGGCTACGGGCGGATCATCAACATGGCCTCGCTGGCCGGGCAGAACGGCGGCACCGCCACCGGCGCGCACTACGCGGCGAGCAAGGGTGCGATCGTCACCCTGACCAAGATCTTCGCCAAGGAATTCGCGGCCCGTGGCGTCACCGTCAATGCCATCGCCCCTGGCCCGATCGACTCGCCTGCGGTACACGCCGCAGTGCCGGCCGAGCGCATGCAGGGCCTGCTGGCGAACATCCCGGTGCAGCGCCTGGGCGATGCGGATTTTCTGGGCGACCTGATCGTGCAACTGGCGCGGCCCGAGGCCTACTTCACCACCGGGGCGACCTGGGACGTGAACGGCGGCCTGTTCATGCGTTGATATTTTCCGGGGCGCCCACGCGCCCCTCTGTTAGGCGGGATACCGGCCATGAATGAACAACTGTTGAACGTAGTCGTGCGCAAGCGCGAGATCCAAGGGGCCGACGTGGTCGTGCTCGACCTGGGCCGGGCCGATGGCGCGGCGCTGCCGGCCTTCGAGGCGGGCGCGCATGTGGACATCCACGTCGCCCCGGGCCTGGTGCGCCAGTATTCGCTGTGCAGCGACCCGGCCGATGCCTCGCTGTATCGCCTGGGCGTATTGAAAGACCCGGCCTCCCGCGGTGGCTCGGTGAGCGTGCACGACACCCTGCTGGAAGGGCAGGAGGTGCAGATCAGCACTCCGCGCAACCTGTTCCCGCTGGCAGCCGACGCCCGTCGCTCGATCCTGCTGGGTGGCGGCATCGGCATCACGCCGATGATCGCCATGGCCCATGCGCTGCATCAGCAGGGCGCCGAGTTCGAACTGCATTACTGCGGGCGCTCGCGCAGCCGCAGCGCCTTTCTCGATGCCCTCGCCAGCGCACCGTTCGCCGCCCGGGTGTTCACCCACTTCGACGACGAGGATGCGGCCCAGCGCCTGAACCTGGCGGATGTGCTCGGCAGCGGCACGCCCGGCACCCACATGTACACCTGCGGCCCGTCTGGCTTCATGGACTGGGTGATCGCCGGCGCGCGCCAGCAAGGCTACAGCGAAGAGCACATTCACAAGGAGTATTTCCAGGTCGAGGTCGACGCCAGCGGCGCCAGCTTCGAAGTGGTCGCCGCACGCAGCAACAAGACCGTGCAGGTCGCCGAGGGCCAGAGCATTCTCGACGCCCTGGCGCAGGTGGGGATCAAGATCGACATCTCGTGCGAGCAGGGCGTATGTGGCACTTGCATGTGCGAAGTGCTCGAAGGCGAGCCGGACCACCGCGATGTTTATCTGACCGATGAAGAAAAGGCCGCGAACGACCAGATCCTGGTGTGCTGCTCGCGGGCCAAGTCGAACAAGCTGGTGCTGGATATCTGAGGAGCATGACCATGGTAGACGTATCGCAATTTCGCAACGCAATGGCGCTGCTCGGTGGCGCCGTATCGGTCATCACCACCGATGGCCCCGCCGGCCGCTTCGGCTTCACCGCCTCGGCAGTGTGCAGCGTGACCGACTCACCGCCCACCTTGCTGGTGTGCATGAACCGCTCCTCGTATTCCAACGAGCAGTTCAAGGCCAATGGTGCGCTGTGCGTGAACGTGCTGGCAGGTACTCATCAGGAACTGTCGGGGGCGTTTGCCAACCGCAACCTGAACATGGACGAGCGTTTTGCCGTTACTGACTGGACAGTGCTGGAGAGTGGCGCACCGGTGATGCAGGAAGCCCTGGTGAACTTCGACTGCCGGATTGCCCAGGTGCATGAGGTGGGTTCGCACAGCATCTTCTACTGCGAAATCCAGGACATCCGCCACGGCGGCGCCGATGACGGGCTGGTGTATTTCAACCGGGCCTATCACCGGGTCTGCGAGTCTTCAAAGGCTTGCTGAACGCGGTCGTTGTGGGAGCGGCCTTGCGTCGCGATAGGGCCGCAAAGCGGCCCCGGCTATCTCGAGGTGCTACAAGGTCTCAAGATTGTGGAACACCACTTCCAGCATCTTGTTCAACCGCTGCACCTGCGCCTCGGTCAGCCCCTTGAAGCTGCGCTGGAACAGTTCGCGAGTCACGTCCTGCATGCGTTCGATGTTCTGCAGGCCGACTTCGGTGATGCGCACCTGGGTCACGCGCCCGTCTTCAGGGCTGGGCGCGGTGTCGACCAGGCCATCTTCCTTCATGCGGTAGACGATCTTGGTGATGGTCGACAGCTTGGCGATGGCGTGGGTGGAGATCTCGGAAATGCTCGATTCACCGTTCTCGTTGAGGATCCACAGCACGCGCCAGCGCGGCACGTCGAGGTCGACCTTCTTCAGCAGACGTTCCATGTTCTGGGTATAGCGGCCGTGCACACGGGCCAGCCAGTAGAAGGGGAAATCTTCCTTGCGAAATTCATCGCTGGCCGGGTCGTGATGGCTGTGGCCTTTGTTTTTCGAAGTGCTCATCGATTCACTACTTGTGCGGAAATAGTCGCGACATCATAGACCTTTCCGCGCATTTGACCACCGCAACTGTGCCAGGAATTACGGGAATGTTCAGTTGACATTTCCAGTAATTGGCACGCATGTTCCTGGCTGGGCCACAGTCCGGCATCCATTCTTGAAAGGGCTCCACGAAAATGACAATCATAGTAGAAACCCTTGACCTGGGCGGCAGCGGCCCCCGGGTCGTGGTCAAGGACACCATCGACGTCGCCGGTACCGCGACCCGCGCCAGCAGCCAAGCGCTGGAGCACGCCCCGCTGGCCGAACGGCATGCCGAGGTGGTCAGCCAGCTGCTGGCCAACGGTGCGCGGTTGACCGGCAAGGTCAGCCTGCATGAACTGGCGTTCGGCACCACCGGCATCAACCACTACACCGGCACGGCGGCCAACCCACGCTTCCCCGGGCGCATTCCGGGTGGCTCGTCCAGCGGTTCGGCGGCAGCGGTGGCTGCGGGCCTGGCCGACTTCAGTCTGGGCACCGACACCGGTGGCTCGGTGCGTGTACCGGCCTGCTGCTGCGGCGTGTTCGGCCTCAAGCCGACCTTTGGCCGGGTCAGCCGCAAAGGCGTGATGCCGGCACACACCAGCCTCGACTGCGTCGGCCCGTTTGCCGCGAGCCTGCCAATGCTGGTGCGGGCGATGACCATGATCGACCCGACCTTCACCCCGGCGCAGGTCCCGGCCAGGGCCCGTATCGGCGTGCTGCGGGTCACCGCCGAGGCGGCGATCCACAAGGTGGTGCAGGGCGCCCTGACGGCCAGTGGCCTGGCGCTGGGCAATGTCGAGCTCAAGCATTTCGGCGCGGCCTACGAGGCCGGCATGGTGGTGATCAACCGCGAAACCTTCGCCGGCTGCGGCCACCTGCTGGAAACCGGCAAGGTCGGTGCCGATATCGCCGGGCGCCTGGCAGCGGCGGGGCAGACCAGCGACACCGCGCTGGCCGAAGCCGAAGAAGTGCGTCGGCGCTTCACCGCCGAAGTCGACCAGGCCCTGGCCAGCTACGATGTGCTGGCGCTGCCGACCATGCCCGACTTCCCGCTGCGTCTGGAAGACGCCGCCGACACCCGCGCGGTGCTGGGCATGACCTCGCTGGTGCGGCCATTCAACCTGTCCGGGCACCCGGCCCTGAGCATTCCGCTGGGCAGCGAAGCCGGCCTGCCGGTCGGCCTGCAACTGGTGGCGGCCAAGGGCGCCGACGAGAAGCTGCTGGCGGTGGCCGAGCGCTTGCTGCTGAACCTGTACTGAGGTGGTGATGACCGATATCCATGAACTGCAGGCCCGCCTGCAACGCTTCGAAGACCAGCAGGCCATTCGCGTGTGCATCAACCGCTACATGGAACTGTGCGACCAGCTCGACGCCAGCACCCCGCTGGACGAGCTGGCCGAGCTGTTCACCCGCGAGGCCCTGTGGGAAGGCAAGGGCGCCAAGTATGCCGCGAGCTTTGGCGGCTATCGGGGGCGTGAGGCGATCCGGGCTATGTTCGCCACCTACATGAAGACGCCGGCGCACTTCGCCTTGAACGTGCACTTCCTGACCAGCGAGGTCATCGAGGTGGAGGGCGGGCAGGGGCTGGGGCGATGGGTAATGCTGCAGACCAGCACCTTTGCCGATGGTGCCTCGCACTTGAATGCGGCGCGCCTGACGGTGCGCTTTACGCAGGAAGAAGGGCAGTGGCGGATGGCGCATTTCCAGACCGAGAACCTGTTCAGCCGGCCGGTGACGGCCTGGAACAGTGAGGCGCCGTTGCCGGTGCCTGAGCGGTAATCCTTGCCACTGGGGCCGCTTGCCGGCGATGGGCTGCAAAGCAGCCCCGGCTTTCCTTCAGAAAGTACTGACGAACACCACCTGGCTATACAGGTTGCGGTTGTCATTGCCCAGCTGCGTCCCGCCTTGCTCGGCACTGCGATCCGGTTGGTACAGGCCCACCAGCGGCACGATCATCAGATGCTCATTGATCGTCCATTCCGCATACACATCCACTTCATGCCCGTCAGCATTGCCCAGGCTGCGGTCGATGGTGTCGAACTTGAACCCCAGCACCCCGATGTTGAGCGACGGGGTCGGGCTCACCGTCAGCCCCACTTTCTGAATGCGCGCATTGCTGTTGAACGGCCCGGCATAGTTGCCGGCCACTTCACCCTGGAACCAGGTGCCCAGGCCGCGGCCCAGCCCGTAGAACAAGGTGTCATAGCCTTCGGAGAAGCGGCTGTAGCGGTAGCTGATGTTCGGTTGCCACGCCACGTCGGCGAAGGTCCAGCCGGCTTCCAGGTACCAGGCATCCTCGGTGGCGGTGTGCGGTTTGTCCTGCTTGGCGTACTCGCCGGACAGGAACAGGTTCTCCACCCCGGCATTGCCCTGGCCGCGCAGGCTGTAGGTCTTCATGCCGTCGCGTTCCAGTTGCTGGGGCGAGGCGTATTCCTCGTCGACGTGGGTGGTGTCGATGTAGGTCAGGCCGACCGTGCCGGCATCGGCTACGTGCTCCAGGGTGGCAACGTGCATTTCGGTCTTGGCCTGGGCGCGGTTGTCCGACTGCAGCCACATCAGGTCGCTGCGCCAGCCCTGCTTGCCGCCCAGGCGCAGCACGGCGGTCTTGTCGAAGCTCTTGCGCGCCGCCAGGTAGTAGGCGCCGCCGCGGTTGAACTGGCCATCGGCCAGGCCGTGGCCCACGTTGAGCGAGTCGCCCTGGATCAGGAAACCGTCACCGACCGCGACCATCTGCTTGCCGAACGACAGGTCGATGCCGTCCTCGCCCAGCGCCGGCACCAGGTTGCCGGACTTCCAGCCCAGGTAGGCATCCTCGATCTTGGTGGTGCGTTCGCTGCCGTCACTGAAGCCGGCGGCGTCGCCATCGCCCCAGGTGCCGGAGCTGAGCAGGGCGAAGGCGCCGTACAGCGAGCCGCTGCCACCCAGGCGCTGATCGCCGCTCAGGCCGTACTTGATGTAGCCCTCGCGCCACGAAGTGGAGCCGGGCTGGTCGCGGGCTATGGCGTAGCTTTCTTCACTGTGGAACACACCGAACACGGCCTCCACGTTGGCATTGAGGTGGCGCTCGTCATCGCCGTAGAGCTCCAGGGCCGATGCCTCCAGCGAGACCCCGGCGAGGACTGCGGCCAGGGTGAGGCGGAAAGGGCGGTGGTGCATGGTCTGGCTTCCTTTGTTATGGGTTTGGCAGAAGTTCCGAAGACATGCCAAGGATCATGCAGCAAGCCCGCGAGCCGGCTTTTGTGCTGGCTGCCAGTTGCCTTTGGCGCTGTGCCAAGCTGATGGCCGGGCTGAAACGCCGAAGGCCCCGTTGCGGGGCCTTCGTGGGTTTGCTCAGCGTGTCAGTTGGCGTGGCGCTTGCGGTACTCGCCGGGGGTCATGCCGAAGCGGCCCTTGAACGCGGTGCTGAAATAGCTCGAGTCGGAAAAGCCCCAGGCATAGCCCAGCGACGAGACTTTCTGGTCCATGGCCGGGTTGCGCAGGCTTTCGGCGCAGAAGTCCAGACGGCGGTTGCGGATGTACTGGGCGATGACCAGCTCGTGCTTGGCGAAGATGCGGTACAGGCTGCGCATCGAGATGCCCACTTCGCGGGCGATGAACTCGGGGCAGAGGCTTTCGCAGGTGATGTTCTGGTCGATCAGTGCCATGGCCTTGCGGAACATGCGCTCGTGGCTGCCCGGGATGGCGTCCTGGGCAATGGCGGGGCGCAACACGGTGATCAGGGCATCGAGCACTGCCTGGCTTTCGTGGTTGGCCAGGTGTTGGGTGCGGCCGGCTTCGAGCATCATCAGCCGGGCGATGCTGGCCAGGGGCGTGGTGGCCTCGATACGCCTGGCGCAGGCCACGCCGACGCCACGGGTGCCGCTCTGCACCTGGCTGCGCGGCAGGATCAGCGACAGCTGGCGCGAGCGCTGGTGGAAGTGCATGTCCAGCGGGGTGCTGGCATCGATCAGGGTCAGGTCGCCGGCCTGCAGTTCGATGCACGCGTCCTGGTGCTCGATGCGCGAAGTGCCGGCCATCTGCAGCACGGCGTAGTAGTGGTCGGCACTGCTCGCGCGGATTTCCCGCTGGCCACGGAACAGGTTGACCTGGGTCATGTCGACGATACTCATGGAGATCTGGCCGACCTGGCACTTTTCCAGCTGGCCGATGAAGCCGGGGTCGAGCTTGCGGCCGTTGAAATGGCCGCAGGCTTCATTGACCTGGCTCAGCCAGGCCTGGAAGTGGTCGTCGGAAACGCGGCTTGCAGGGGTCATGGATGCCTCACGCAGTAGAACTTGACGCGGATCGCTCGGGCGAACTCTTGGTCTTCGGGCTTGCATTACAAATCACTTGAATATTCAAGCAAAAAGCAGGCCTGAAGACCTTCGCAATCATCCGGTATGCGAGGTAAGGCATTGATATAAATGAGGTAATTAGCGCGTTTTGGCAGGTTTGGGCGCACCCGTCATGCGGCAATCGCCGTGATAGCGCTTCGAAATGTAGCAATGTGAGACAGCAGTGTTTCCACTTGCGCCTCAGGTGTGCGGCACCGCCTTGGCCGCCGGCGTGCCGGCATATTGGGGCTTCAGATGGCCCTGCTCATCGAGCAGGTAGGCATCCATAACTTCGCGCACCACCGGCCCGGCAACGCGGCCGCCGGCCTCGCCGTTCTCGATCATCACCGCCACCACCATGCTCGGGTGGTCGGCCGGGGCGAAACCGACGAACAGAGCGTTGTCGCGGTGCCGCTCGAGGGTCTTGTTGCGGTTGTAGCGCTCACCTTGCTTGATCGCCACCACCTGCGCCGTGCCGCTCTTGCCGGCGATGCGGTACTGTGAGCCCGCCGCGGCGGCGCGGGCGATGCCGCGCGGGTCGTGCATGACCATCTGCATGCCGACGTTGACCTGGTCCCAGGCGTGCTTGTCGCGCAGCACGATGTCTGGCATCGGGTTGGGGTCGACCGGGGTTTCGCCACCCACGGTCATGGCCAGGTGCGGGCGATGCCACACGCCCTTGCTGGCCAGCAGGCTGGTGGCCTGGGCCAGCTGCAGCGGGGTGACCTGCATGTAGCCCTGGCCAATGCCGAGGATCAGCGTCTCGCCCGGGAACCAGGCCTGGCGGCGGGTAGCGCGCTTCCACGCTTGCGAAGGCATCAGCCCGGGTGCTTCCTCGAACATGTCCAGCGAGACCTTCTGGCCCAGGCCGAATTCGGCCATGTAGTCGTGCAGGCGGTCGATGCCGAGCTTGTGCGCCAGGTCGTAGAAGTAGGTGTCGTTGGAACGCATGATGGCGGTGTACATGTCCACCCAGCCATCGCCGCTGTGGTTCCAGTTGCGGTACTTGTGGTCGTAGTTGGGCAGCTCGTAGTAGCCCGGGTCGAACACCCGGCTGCCTGGGGTGATCACGCCACTGTCGAGGCCGGCGATGGCCACTTCCGGCTTGACCGTCGAGCCGGGTGCATACAGGCCGCGCAGCACGCGGTTGAACAGCGGCCGGTCGATCGAGTCGCGCAGTGCGGCGTACTGCTTGAAGCTGATGCCTTTGACGAACAGGTTGGGGTCGAAGCTCGGGTTGCTGACCATCGCCAGCACGTCGCCGTTGGCCGGGTCGAGTACCACCACCGAGCCACGGCGGTCGCCCAGGGCCTTTTCGGCGGCCACTTGCAGGTGCGAGTCGATGCTGAGGACGATGTCCTTGCCGGGGATCGGGTCCTTGTGGTTGAGCACGCGCATCACCCGGCCCTGGGCATTGGTTTCGACTTCTTCGTAGCCGACGTGGCCGTGCAGCTGGGCTTCGTAGAAGTGCTCGATGCCGGTCTTGCCGATGGACTGGGTGCCACGGTACTCGGTGCTGTCGAGGGTCTTGGCTTCTTTTTCGTTGATGCGCCCGACGTAGCCGACCGAGTGGGCGAAGTGTTCGGCCAGCGGGTATTCGCGGATGAACTGGGGTTCGACGTCCAGGCCGGGCAGGCGGAACTGGTTGACTGCGATCAGGGCGATCTGTTCTTCGGTAAGGCCGACCATCAGGGTCACTGGCTCGAACGGTTTGCGGCCGCGGCGCAGGTCCTTGTCGAACTGTTTGCGGTCGTCTTCTCCGAGGCTGAGGATTTCGGCCAGGCTGTCGAGCACCTTGGCCGAGTCACCGGCGCGCTCGCGGGTCATGGTCAGGTCGAAGCTGGGCTTGTTGTCGGCCAGCACCACGCCGTTGCGGTCGTAGATCAGCCCGCGCTCGGGGGCGATGGGCAGGATGTGCACACGGTTGTTATCCGACACTGCGCTCTGTTGGTCGTGCTGCAGCACCTGGAGCACGTAGAGCCGGCCCACGAGGACGGCGCACAGGCTGAACACCAGGGCGGCGCAGGCCAGCAGCCGGCGGTTGACCAGGTGTTTTTCCTTTTCGTGGTCCTTGAGGGGGATCGGTTGCGGCATGAGGGCTCTGTGTAGGGGCGGGCTTGTCCCGCGAATGGGCCGCCTTGCGGCCCCAGGGCCGGCGATGCTACGCAACCCGGTCCTGAGCCTCAAGGCGTGCACGACTGGGTCATCCGCCAGGATCGCCCATGCCCCCCATCATCAGGGCGTTGACGGCTTACATGAAGATTTGTTCATGCTCCCCTTGCACGATGCCAGCATCCATTTCAGCTCTTGCTCTTGCTCTGCTTTTGCTTCTGAGCGCGCGATAGTCCAGGCGACGCAAATTGCGACTTCAGGAGGCCGAACGCAGGCGTCTGGAGGGCCAGGGTGCGCAGCACCCCTTCGGCGTAGCCGAAGGCGCGAGATGTAGACTTGCGTAGCAAGTCGTAGGCCGCGCGGGCCCGGAAGGCGCCGGAGTGAGGGGACCCCGGAGCGCAGCGTAGGGGCCGGATGATGGGAGCGGGGGTTTTTGCCTACTTTTTGCCCAGTCAAAAAGTAGGTCGCCGTAAAGGCGAAAAGGTGATTCAGCGCCACCTTGGCAAACGAGTGTTGACCTGATTTGAAGGCCCATTTCTTCAAAAGCTCAAACGCTCAAAAGCTCAAAAGCTCAAAAGCTCAAAAGCTCAAAAGCTCAAAAGCTCAAAAGCTCAAAAGCTCAAAAGCTCAAAAGCTCAGAAGCGAATGCGGTGGTTTTGATTTCTTTAAGTGCATTCATTGGCGATGGCGACGCACAGTCACCTTTCCGCCCTTACGGCGGGTCACTTTTTGTCAAACGCGACAAAAAGTAACCAAAAAACGCTGGCTCCCATCATCCGGCCCCTGCGCTGCGCTCCGGGGTCCCCTCGCTCCGGCGCCTTCCGGGCCCGCGCGGCCTACGACTTGCTGCGCAAGTCTACATCTCGCGCCTTCGGCTGCGCCGAAGGGGTGCTGCGCACCCTGGCCCTCCAGACGCCTGCGCTCGGCCTCCTGAAGTCGCATTCTGCGTTGCCTGAACTATCGCGCGCTTAGAAGCAAAAGCAAAAGCAGAGCAAAAACAGTCAGTTGCAGAATGCGCGATGGGTCATTCGCCGCTGACGAGCTGGTGGGCCAGCCGGTTGTGGCGTTCCAGTACCCGCGGCAGGTCGATGGTAGTGATACGGCCATCCTGCACCACCACGCGGCCATTGATCACGCTGGTATCGACGTGGGTCGGGGTGCAGAACACCAGGGCCGCCAATGGGTCATGCAGGGCGCCGGCATAGGCCACGTGGCCCAGGTCGAAAGCGACGAAGTCGGCGATCATGCCCGGCGCCAGGGCGCCGATGTCGTTGCGGTTGAGCACCTTGGCACCGCCCAGGGTGGCGATTTCCAGGGCTTCGCGGGCGGTCATCGCGTCCGGGCCAAAGCCCACGCGCTGCAGCAGCAAGGCCTGGCGCACCTCGCCGATCATGCTGGCGCCGTCGTTGGAGGCCGAGCCGTCGACACCCAGCCCCACCGGCACACCGTGGTCGCGCATCTTGCGGATCGGCGCGATGCCCGAGGCCAGGCGCATGTTCGAGCAGGGGCAGTGGGCGACGCCGGTGCCGGTGCGAGCGAACAGCTCGATGCCGTGCTGGTCGAGCTGCACACAGTGGGCGTGCCACACGTCGTGGCCAACCCAGCCGAGGTCTTCGGCGTATTCGGCCGGGGTCATGCCAAACTTCTCGCGGCTGTAGGCGATGTCGTTGACGTTCTCCGCCAGGTGGGTGTGCAGCGACACGCCGTAGTTGCGCGCCAGCACGGCGGCTTCGCGCATCAGATCGCGGCTGACCGAGAACGGCGAGCAGGGCGCCACCACCACGCGCAGCATCGAACCATGGCTGGCGTCGTGGTAGTCCTCGATCAGGCGCTGCGACTCCTTGAGGATGTCACTTTCCTTCTCCACCACCGAATCAGGCGGCAGGCCACCCTGGCTGCGGCCCACGCTCATGCTGCCGCGGGCGGCATGGAAGCGCATGCCGATCTCGCCGGCAGCATGGATGCTGTCGTCGAGCTTGCAGCCGTTGGGGTAGATGTACAGGTGGTCGCTGGACGTGGTGCAGCCCGACAGGATCAGCTCGGCCATGGCCGTCTGGGTCGAAACCGAGATCATTTCCGGAGTCAGCCGCGCCCAGATCGGGTACAGGTTGGTCAGCCAGTTGAACAGCTCACCGTCCTGGGCCGCCGGCACCACGCGGGTGAGGCTCTGGTACATGTGGTGGTGGGTGTTGACCAGGCCTGGGATGACCACCTTGCCGGCCATGTCGAGGATCACGTCGGCGTGCTGCGGCAGCGTATCGCTGGGGCCGACCTGCTTGATCACATTGTCTTCGATGTACAGGCCGCCGCCTCTGATCTCGCGGCGTTCGCCGTCCATGGTGACCAACAGTGCGGCGTTCTTGACCAGGAGGGTCTTGGGGGTGTGTTGCAGGGAAGCTTGCATGGCTTGTGCCTGGCGCAATACGCAGCGACGTTGGCCGATGTCGTAGGCGCACAGGCATGCATGTAAGCAAAGTTTGAATTTCTTGTATACAGGAAAATGCCGGGGCCCGCAGGCCCCGGTTGGCTTCAGCCCGCTTGCACGGGTGCTTTGCTGGTACCTTTGCGCAGGCCCATGACGCCCCAGGCGAGGCCCAGCACGGCAGCGATCACCGACCCCGACAGCACGCCGAGCTTGGCTGCGCCCAGCGAGGCCGGGTCGCTGTAGGCCAGGTTGGCAATGAAGATCGACATGGTGAAGCCGATGCCGGCCAGCAGGCCGATCAGGGTGATGCCGCGCCAGTTGACCTGGGCCGGCAGGCTGCACCAGCCCAGGCGCACCATCAGCCAGCTGACGCTGATAATGCCCAGCGGCTTGCCAACCACCAGGGCCACGGCCACGGCCGTCATTACCCAGTGTGGCCCCGAAGCGGACAGGTCGATGCCCGACAGGCCCACGCCGGCGTTGGCCAGGGCGAACAGCGGCATGATCGCGTAGGCCACCCAAGGGTGCAGGGCTCCGCCCACACGGGTAACCGGGGCTACCAGCTCACGTTGCGCAAGGCGCAGGCGCTTGAGCGGGTCGATCAGGTCGCCGGTGTCCGACTCGGGCGTCTTGGCTCGGCCCAGCAGGTCGTGGGTGAACCGCGAAATCGCATCCACCGGCCGCTCGCCCAGGGGCATGGTGACCACCGGGGTCATCAGGCCGAGGATCACGCCGGCGAGGGTTGGGTGTGCACCGGTCATCAGCATGCCGACCCAGGTGATGGCGCCTGGGATGACATAGGCCCAGGCCGAGCCAACGCCGATCTTCTGCAGCCCGACCACCAGCAGCAGGCCGATGGCGGCCACGCCGAAGCCGCTGTAGTCGAGGCCACCGGAATAGAAGATGGCGATGATCAGCACGGCGATGATGTCATCGATGATTGCCAGCGCCAGCAGGAACACGCGGATGTTGGACGGAATCGACTTGCCCAGCAGCGCCAGCACGCCGACCGCGAAGGCGATGTCAGTCGCGGTCGGCACTGCCCAGCCTTGCTGCTCGGCCGGCGCATGGCCGAAGGCCAGGTAGATCAGTGCGGGAACGGCGACGCCACCCACCGCTGCGGCCATGGGCAGCGTGGCCTGGCGCAGGCTGGACAGGGCACCTTCGTGGATTTCGCGACGGATCTCCATGCCCACCACCAGGAAGAAGATGGTCATCAGGCCATCGTTGATCCAGAAGTGCAGGGACTGGGTGAAGCTCAGCGAACCGATGCCGAAGCTGATCGGGGTATGCCAGAGGGCCTCGTAGCTGGCAGCGGCCGGGGAGTTGGCCCAGATCAGGGCAGCAACGGCGGTGATCAGCAGGACGATGCCGCTGACCGCTTCGATGTGCAGGAAACGCTCGAAATTGGCGAAGGCGCGTTGGGCCAGGCGCTGGGCACGGGTCAATGTAGTTTTTTGCATAGGCGCAAGAACTCCCGCTGGCGGCCCGACCGGCGTTGTTCATTTAACCTGCTTCACTGCACGTTGCAGCTAGCACCCGGGGGGAAGTCTACCGGGTGGTGGTGCTTAGGCCAAGTCGGTGGCGTTGAAATCGATAATATCGCTGTGCCACTATCAGCCCGCTTTGCTGGTCGTGCATGGCACCCGCCCGGCATCATCGTTCTGGCTGTTTACACTGTTGAAATCCCCACTCAGAGGGTGCATGGAATGGAGCAGCCAGCCGTGAGCAATGCCGGACGTGGGGTCCCACTGCAGCTGCTGGTGGCGATGGCCATCATGCTCGGCATGCTGCTGCTCGGCGCCGGCCTGGCCTGGCAGGGCTACCGCGGTATCAGCCAGGCGCTGGTGGCCGCTGCGGGCGATACCGCGCAGCAAGTCGGCAAGACCATCGACGAACGGGCCCGGCGCCTGGTCGATCCCGCACAGAGCAGCATCCGCCTGCTGGCCTTCAACCCTGTCGCCAACAACCTGCCGCAGCGCCTGGAACGCTTGCCGCAGCTGGTCGAAAGCCTGAATGCCAACAAGATGTTGAGCGCCGCCTATATCGGATACCCCAACGGCGAGTTCCTGCTGGTGCGCCGCTTGCGCGACCCGCAGTTGCTGGAGCGCTTTGCCGCGCCTGCGGGCACTCACTACCTGGTGCAGAGCGTCAGCCTGGGCGAGGGTGGGGCGATGTCGGGGGAATGGCGCTTCTATGACCAGGCCCTGAGCCTGCTCAAGACCCAAGCCATGCCGGACTATCACTACGATCCACGCACACGGCCGTGGTTCGCCGATGCCTCCGTGCAAGCCGGCACCGTACTGACCCACCCCTACGTGTTCTTCACCACCCGCGAGATCGGCATGACCCTGGCCCAGCGCAGCGTCGACGGCGCGGCGGTGCTCGGCATGGATGTCTCGGTCAACGACCTGGCCAGCGAAACCCGCGACCTGCGCATGACCCCGGGCACCGAAATCGCCGTGGTCGACGACCAAGGTAATGTGGTGGCGTACCCGGACCTGCAGCGGGCAATCGTGCACGAAGGCGAATCGGTGCGTTTGTCACGTGTTGCCGAACTGGGTATCCCCAGCTTGCAGCAGCTCTACAGCCATCTGCCCCAAGGTCCTCGACCAGTGGCCTATGAGGTGGATGGTGCAACCTGGTACGGCATGCGCGTGCAGCTGACCAACCTCGCCGGACAGGACCTGCAGGTGCTGATCGCGGTACCGGCGCAGGAACTGCTGGCAAGCGCACGCCAGGTGTTGTTCAGGCAGATGCTGTGGACGGCCATGCTGATGGCCGTGCTGCTTCTGCTCGGCGGGTTGCTCGGCCAGCGCATCGGCCGCCCGCTGCATCAATTGGCCGAGCAGGTACGTGGATTGGCCGACTTCGATTTCAGTCGCGAAGTGGGGGTGGCGTCGCGGGTGTCCGAGGTGAAAGAGCTGAGCCGGGTGCTGAGCCGCATGTCCGGTACCATCCGCAGTTTCCAGGCGATGACCCTCATACTCAGCCGCGAGACTCAATTGGAACGCATGCTCGACGGTGTGCTGACGCATCTGGTGGAGGCTGCGGGGGTCAGCGCAGGCGCGGTGTACCTGTTCGAGGAAGACCGTGCCCGCCTGCGCCTGGCGGCTGCGTGCCGAGGCGATGGCTACCCCGAGGCGCTGGCAGTCGGTGAGGGCGATCATCGCGACCTGGCTGCGGCAGTTACCCAGGGCCTGGCACTGGGCGGGCGCAGTCTTGCAGTGGAGCTCAAAGACCGTAGTCACGACCTGCTCGGCATTCTCGTCCTGGCATTGAAGGGCGAGCCTGCTGAAGTCGGCGAGCCGTTCCGCCGCTTCGTCGAAGAATTGTCCGGTGCCGCCGCCGTGGCCATCGAGACGCGCCAGCTGGTCGAAGCCCAGAAGCGCCTGCTGGAGTCGATGATCAAGCTGCTGGCCGATGCCATCGATGCCAAGAGCCCTTACACCGGGGGCCATTGCGAGCGCGTGCCGCAGTTGGCGCAGATGCTGCTGGACAGGGCCGTGCAGGCCGACAGCGGCCCGTATGCCGATTTCAGCATGACCGAGGCCGAGCGCTACGAATTCCACATTGCCGCCTGGCTGCATGATTGCGGCAAGGTCACCAGCCCTGAGTACGTGGTAGACAAGGCGACCAAGCTGGAGACCCTGTACAACCGCATCCATGAAATCCGCATGCGTTTCGAAGTGCTCTGGCGCGATGGCGAACTGGCCTATTGGCAAGGTTTGGCAGCGGGGCAGGACAAACAGGTGCTGCAACGCTGGCTGGAACAGTACCGTGCCGAGTTGCAGGATGAGTTCGCCTTTGTCGCCAAGGCCAATATCGGCGGCGAGTTCATGCAGGATGAGGATGTCGAGCGCCTGCAGCGCATCGGCCAGCGCCGCTGGCTGCGCTATTTCGACAACCGCCTGGGCATTTCCCGCGATGAGGAGCAGCGCCATGCCGGTGCCGCACCAGCGCCCTTGCCGGTGGCTGAGCCGCTGCTGGCCGACCGCCCGGACCACCAGGTGCCCTGGGGGCCGCGCAAGCCGCCGGTGGCCAAGGACGACCCGCGCAACGTCTGGGGCTTCGACATGCGCCTGCCGGCCAATGCCAGCAACCACGGCGAACTGTATAACCTGGCGATCCGCCGTGGCACGTTGAACGACGAAGAGCGCTTCAAGATCAACGAACACATCGTGCAGACCATCATCATGCTCAGCTCGCTGCCATTCCCGCGCCAGATGCGGCGGGTGCCGGACATCGCCGGCAACCACCACGAGCGGATGGACGGCGGCGGCTACCCGCGGCGCTTGGGCAGGGATGACCTGAGCATCGCCGAGCGGGTGATGGCCATTGCCGATATCTTCGAGGCGCTGACCGCCGCCGACCGTCCGTACAAGGCGGCGAAGAGCTTGTCCGAGTCGGTGAAGATTTTGGTGTTCATGGCCCGCGACCAGCACGTCGATGGGCAGCTGCTACGGCTGTTCCTCAGCAGTGGGGTGTACCTGGAGTACGCCCGGCGGTTCCTGCGCAGCGAGCAGATCGATGAAGTGGATGTGGCGTACTGGCTGGCGCAGTTCTAGAGAACCAGGCTACCAGGCCAGGATCGCGGCCAGCTCGACTGCGCACAGCGCAGTTACGCAAACCGCAAGCAGCAGGTTCACCGTGATGCCCGAAGCGATGGTCTCGGCCTGCAGGCCGGTCACATGGCGCTGGTAGCTGCGCCGCAAACACAGCCAAGCGGCGCCGGCGGCCAGCAAGCAGAGCACCGCCGGTGTCACCGCCAGCCAGCGATGGTGGGGTACCCAGCGCAGAAAGAAGCAGCTGCACACGACCAGCGCGAGGATGGTCCGCCGCCATGCCAGCAAGGTGCGCTCCGGCTGCAAGCCGTCATCGGTGTGGGCCAGTTGCGGGTCAGGCATGGAAGAACACCGCATAGGCAAAGAACGCCATCACCAGCGACACGCCAATCGACAGCGCCGGGGCGATCAGCGGGAACGGCAGCGGGCGCTTCTGGCGCATGGCCCGTTCCACGTTGAGCCAGCGAACGAAGGCCGGCAGGCTCAGCAGCAGCGCCAGGCTGATCAACGCCAGTGCCAGCAGGCGGCGGGTGCCGGCACTGAAGATCTCGGCGGTGAACATGTCCACGGCAATGCCGCTGGCCAGCAGCGCCAGTGCGGTCCTGATCCAGGCCAGGAAGGTGCGCTCGTTGGCCAGGGTGAAGCGTGGGTCCGGTTCTTGGCCGTCGGCGAGGAGTTTGCTGGCCAGCCAGCCGCGTGAGGGCTCGGTGTTCTTGTTCAAGGGCAGTCGTCCTCCTCGGGTAAGGTCGGTGGGCAGTCGGCTGGCTCAGTGTGAGTGGCAAACCCTGCCAATGTCCATGGTTCGCCACTCGCTGGCGCTATTCGTACTCCGTTACGCCGCAGATATGCCGCCCGGCGACATAGCCGAAGGTCAGCGCCGGCCCGAGGTTGATGCCGCCGGACGGATACCAGCCGCCGAACACGCTGGCCATGTCGGTGCCGGCCGCGTACAGGCCGCTGATCGGCTGGCCGGCGTCGTTCAGCACGCGGGCGTGGCCATCGGTGCGCAGCCCGGCGAAGGTGCCGAAGCAGCCGGGCTGCACCTTCACCGCATAGAACGGCCCTTGCTCGATGGGCGCCACGCAGGGGTTCGGCCCCTGGTGCAGCGGGTCGCCCTGTTTGCGGTTGAACGGTGTCGAGCCACGGCCGAAGGCCGGGTCCTGGCCTTGGCGGGCATGCTGGTTGAATTCAGCGACCGTGGCACTCAGCCCTATGGGGTCGATGCCGCACACCTGGGCCAGTTGCTCCAGGGTGGTGCCGCGTTTCAGGTAGCCGCTGCGCAGGTATGGCCCCACCGGCAGGGGCGCCGGGCGCGCATGGCCGAGGCCGAAGCGGCGCAGGAAGCGGTGGTCGCAGATCAGCCAGGAGCAGACTTCCTCGCCCTGCGGCACGGCGGCGACCATGGCGGACACATAGTCGTAATAGCCGTGCGCCTCGTTGACGAAGCGCTTGCCGCTGGCAAGCACGCCGATGATGCCCGGCTTGCCGCGTTCGATGATGTGCGGGAAGTGGCCTATGCTGCCGTCGCGGTGCGGCACCTTGGACACCGGCGCCCAGGCCACCGGCGACTTCAGGTCAGTGGCCACCACGCCTCCGGCCGATTCGCCCAGGCGCAGGCCGTCCCCGGAGCAGGAGGGCGGGGGCAGGGCGAGGTTGTCGTGGCCGCTGCTATCACGCGGGAACAGTTGCCGGCGCCGTTCCGGGTCATTGGGGAATCCGCCTGCGGCCAGCACCACCGCCTTGGCGCGGATTGTCCGTTCGCCATGCGCGGTTGCCAGCACGGCCCCCTGCACCTTGCCGTCTTCGATTAGCAGGCCCTTGGCTGCGGTCGACTCGATCATCCGTACACCCAGGTCATCCGCCGACTTGGCTAGCCGTGCCACCAGCGCCACCCCGTTTACCAGGTGCATTGCCCGGCCATGGCGGGCCAGGTGGTAGAGGTGACGGGCGAAGCGTTTGCACACGTGCAGCAAGGCGCGCGGCGAGCGGGTCATGTTGAGGAAGGCGGCCAGGTCGGCACCGGCCATGATCGGCATGCCCATGAACGAGGTCTCGCGCATCGTCTTGCGCAGTCGCGGCAGCAGTGCGCCGAGCTGGCGGGCATCGTAGGGCGCGGCAATCACCTGGTGGCCACCGAGGGCGGCGCCGGGCGTGTCGCCGTGCATGTCGGGGATGGCGTTGCCGTCGGCGAACTGCAGGGCCGTGTGCTGTTCGAAGAAAGCAACCATGTGCGGGCAGGCTTCGAGGAAGGCGTCGACACGTTCGGCGTCGTAATGCGTGCCCAGTTCGTTGCGCAGGTAGGTGCGCGGCTGGTCGATGTCCTCGACGATGCCGGCGCGCCGGGCCAGCGGATTGCGTGGCACCCAGGCCCAGCCGCCAGACCAGGCGGTGGCGCCGCCGAGCACCGGGTCTTTCTCCACCAGGATGACCTTCTGCCCGTGCCAGGCGGCCGTGACCGCCGCTGCCAGGCCGGCTGCGCCGGAGCCGATGACCAGTACGTCGCAGTCGCTTGGGAAGGGTTCGGCGGGCATTGCGGTGTCTCCTTCATTATTATTGGAACTAGATTCCACAATATTCATTTCTAGTGGATGGCACTGCAAGGCCGAGGGCCAATTTCTGGTCGATAACCGGACACTTCAATGCAAGCCGGCTGCGGTGGCTATCGACGGCATGGAATCATCTTCTAGAATTCGGCAAATTTTCAGGGATACGTGTCATGGCTGGTAGTCAGATCGAACGCGCCTTCAGTCTTGTAGAAAGCCTCACCGGCGAGCCGCACGGCTTGCCGCTGCAAACCCTGGCCGAGCGCCTGGACATCCCCAAGAGCGCCGCCCACCGCATGCTCACCGAGCTGGTACGCCTGGGCTACGTGCGGCAGAACCGCGACAACAGCCGTTACCAGCTGTCGGCCAAGCTGGTGGCAATGGGCTTTCGCTACCTGTCCAGCAGCGGTGCCGACATCATTCAGCCGATCCTCGATCGCCTGGCCCAGGACAGCGGCGAGCTGGTGCGCCTGGGCGTGATCGAAGGTCACCGGCAGACCTGGATCGCCAAGTCCCAGGGCGCCCGTTCCGGGTTGCGCTACGACCCGGACATGGGGCGTGACGCACCGCTGTTCTACACCGCCTCCGGGCATGCCTGGCTGGCCAGCCTGAGCGATGATGAAGCGCTGCAGATGGTGTTGCGCCAGGGCATTGCCGACCCGGCCCAGTTCGGCCCCAACGCGCCCCGTTCGACAGATGAACTGCTGGCCTACCTGCACCGCGCCCGCGAGCGCGGCTATGCCTGGGTCGAGCAGACGTCGGCCATCGGCACGTCAGCCCTGGCCGCCGTGGTACGGCGCCCGCAGAGTGACGAGGTGATCGGCGTACTCAGTGTTGCCGGCCCCAGCGCCCGCCTGGCGCACGCACGCCTGGCCGAGCTGGCGCCGCTGCTGCTGGCGGCGGCAGAAGAGCTGTCGGCAGCCAGCCGGGCAAGCGAATTGTTCGCCTGAAGGGTATTTCTGGTCGGTAATCGCACAGTCTGTGGGGTGGGGCGTTCTGAAAAGCTGAACTTGGTTCTACATTGTGCAGTGTCGATTCTGGAACATGGTTTCATAATCGACGCCACAATAACGACAAGAGGACAGTGCGTTGAACTCACCCCTGCGAATCGCCCTGATCGGTGCCGGCATCATGGGCCGCCAGCATTACCAGCACCTGCGCCGGCTGCGGCAGGCCCAGCTCTGCGCCGTGGCAGACCCTGGCCCACAAGCCGAGGCGTTTGCCGCCGAATGCGGGGTTGCCTGCTTCGCCAATCACCGGCAGATGCTCGAACAGGCCCAGCCCGATGCGGTGATCGTCGCCAACCCCAATAACCTGCACGTGGCCACCGCCCTGGATTGCGTCGAGGCTGGTGTGCCGGTGCTGGTGGAAAAACCGGTGGGCGTGCACCTCGATGAAGTCCGCGCACTGGTCGAGGCTTCGCGCCGCCGTGGCGTGCCGGTGCTGGTCGGCCATCACCGCCGGCATAACCCGCTGATCTCCAAGGCCCATCAGGTCATCAGCGAAGGCAAGCTGGGCCGGCTGATCAATGTCACCGCGCTGTGGCAGCTGCAAAAGCCCGACAGCTACTTCGAGACGCCCTGGCGCCGCGAGCCGGGGGCGGGCTTTCTGCTCACCAACCTGATCCACGACCTCGACCTGCTGCGCCACCTGTGTGGCGAAGTGGTGCAGGTGCAGGCCTTCACTCGCAACGACGTGCGCGGCTTCGCCAACGAAGACAGCGCGGCGGTGCTGCTGCAGTTCGCCAACGGCGCGCTGGGCAGCCTGACCGGGTCCGACGCGGTGGCTGCGCCGTGGAGCTGGGAGCTGGATTCCGGTGAAAGCCCGATCTACCCGCGCCAGGACGGTCAGCCCTGCTACCTGCTGGCCGGCACGGAGGGGGCGCTGAGCATTCCGCAGCTCAAGCGCTGGCATTACGCCGAGCCCGGTTCTGGCTGGCACACGCCATTGCTGCAGAGCGAGGAAGCCATCCCCGCAGGTGAAGCGCTGACCTTGCAGTTGCAGCACTTTATCCGCGTAGTCCAGGGCACTGAAGCGCCGTTGATCGATGCCGCCGACGGTGGCCGCACCCTGGCCCTGATCGAAGCGATCCGCCAGGCCGCCGAAACGGGCCGGGCCTGTGCGCCAGAACTGATTGCCTGATTTCTCGTCCTTAGGTAAATGACATGACCGACCGAATCTTTTCCCTCGCCGCCCTGACGGTGCTCGAACTGTCCCCGCCAGACATGGTGGAAGCCGCCGTCCGCGCCGGTTACAGCCATGTGGGCCTGCGCCTGGTGCCGGCCACCGAGCAGGAACAGCACTTCCCGCTGGTGGCTGATGCCGACCTGCGCCGGCAGACCCAGGCACGCCTGCGCGACACCGGCATCCAGGTACTCGACCTGGAGATCCTGCGCCTCAAGGCCGACACCTGCGTGGCCGATTTCGAACCGATCCTGGCGGTCGGCGCCGAACTGGGTGGCACCGAGTTGCTGGTGGCTGGCAACGACCCGGATGAAGCGCGCCTGACTGCGCATTTTGCCGAACTGTGCGACCTGGCAGTCGGCTATGGCATCCACCCGCACCTGGAATTCATGCCCTGGACTGACGTGCGTGACCTGCACCAGGCCATGCGCGTGGTGGCCAACGCCGACCGGGCCAACGGCTGCGTGCTGGTCGATGCCTTCCACTTCAATCGCTCGCGCTCCTCGCTGGACGATCTGGCGCAATTGCCAGCGCAGTGCATGCGCTACGCCCAGCTGTGCGACGTCGCAGGCCCGGTGCCCGCCGACATGGACGAAATCCTGCGCCAGGCGCGCAACGAACGGCGCTTCCCGGGGGAGGGCGATGCCGATCTGGTGGGGCTATTGCGGGGTTTGCCGGCGACCGTGCCATTGAGCCTGGAGATCCCCACCCGGCAGCTGATGGAGCAGGGCATCAGCGCTGAACAGCGGGCGCGCATGGCGCTGGAGAAGGCCAAGGCCGTACTTGCCAACGTCTGAGTTCATGGCACGGGTTGCGCCTGTGAGAGCAAGTCGGCTCTCACAGGACTATCTCGAACATGGGACATGCGTCGCACGCCGTACTGACGGCGTCGCCCAGAGCAAGATGGGAACCGTTCATCCCGGCTACCCTGCCACCCTGTCAAAGGCGTAATCCTCGAAAACCAACCACCCGATCCCATGGAAGCACTGTACATGCCTGTCGACTTCAGACCCGCTCAAGCCTCGGACGCGCATGATATTGCGCGCTTCTTTCAACTGACATCGGAGGGCATGGCCGATTACATATGGAGCAAGCTTGCCGCACCTGGCGAAGCGTTGCTGAGTGTCGGTGCGTCTCGCTATGCCAGGGAGCAGGGCGACTTTTCCTACAAGAATTGCCTGATGGCCACTGTCGAAGGGCGCGTCATCGGCATGATGCATAGCTATGCCTTGCGCGAGACCCCTGACAGGCCTGCCGAGGCAGACCCGGTCCTTGCGCCTTATGCCGACATGGAAATACCCGACACTTTGTACATATCCAGCCTGGCCCTGGATGAGGCCTGGCGCAGCCAGGGGTTGGGCGTCCAGTTTCTTCGCCACGCCCAGCAGCGCGCCGAGGACGCTGGCCTGGATGGGCTATGCCTGATCGATTATGCCGAGAACCACGGTGCGCGCCGCTTCTACGAACGTCATGGCTTTCAGATCGTTAAAACCTGCCAGATCGTTGCGCACCCGATGCTGGGCGTAACCGGTGAAGCCTATTTGATGTATCGCCCTAGCCACAACGTACTCGAGAAAAAACCATGAACAAGAAGCTGACCGTGTTCCGCGAACTGGATATCCAACCGGTGCGCGACCTTCCCTTTTTTGAAGAGGTCGTGGAAGGCGACCCTCATACGCTGACGTCCAAGTACTATCACGATGAACAGCAAGGCCGGATTTCCGGAGAATGGGAAGCCAGCACCGGAGCGTGGCGCATCGACTACAAAGTCTGGGAGTTCTGCCATGTCTTGAGCGGACGCTGCGTCATCGAGCTTGAGGGTTGCGCCCCGGTCACACTGGCCGCTGGCGACACGTTCATTATCGAACCGGGCGCCAAAGGCAAATGGACCGTGCTGGAAGACATGAAGAAGAACTTCGTGATCCTCTTGCCCGCGAGCTAGAGGCGGGGCCGCGTTTCATTGAGCGCAATTTCGCGGGTCAGGATCGAGCATTGCGACATGTACCCGCGAAATGCCAGCGCTCACATGGGCTAGCGCTTGGCTCATGAATGCCTAGTCGCTGTCGTCGAACTTGCTTTGACCAAGAGCAAGCGGCATACCGGACAGCGCCGCCTGAATGAATGGCGCTTTTTTTTCCAGGTACTCAGCCATTCCACCCGTATTGCTCGACTCCAACTGAAACTTCAGCACTTCATACTGCTGACGGATCGCGGCATCGCGCCTGAGTAGATCCCTGAACTTCAGCATGTCGATGACCGCAGGGTGGCTCCGCGTGCAAATATGGAGTTTGTGCGTGCGAACCCCATCTACATTGCGCCGGTAGAAATGATGCCCATCCGATAGATCACTACCGCGCACATACCCCAACCCGAGCAGCACGCCGTCCCGCGTCTGCGCATCCCGATGCGCTTCAAGCTCGATGAGCACATCGATCTCGGGCTTCGCCGCCAGCCCTGGTACAGCAGTACTACCAACGTGGTGGATGGCATAGAGTTCATCGCCGAAGGCAGAGGCAATGCGCGGCTTGTCTGCCAGAAAACGCAAGGGCCATGCTGAGTCGTAGGAAGCGATTTTGCTGGTCAGTGCCATGTCCAATCCTTGGCGGCAAACACGAAAGGCGCCGGATTGTCCCTGAAGCCGAGAGCAACCTCAATGACTGCATTTCGCATATTGATATCCGCTCAATGGGTAAGCACCGAGATGAGCCTTCACGTGCTTGCTTACAATCTCAAACGAATGATGAACATCTTCGGCATCGCTGGGCTGATTGAAGCGATCAGGATATGAGTCCAAGCGTTTTATGCGTCCGTATACGGCTGTCTGGGCCGCTGCCGCGGCCCAGACAGCACAGGTCGCGCCTGGTGCCGGACTGAGGTAGATCTGCACTTACATCTGCCGAATTTAAAGGGGGCCCCAGCTTCTTTCGCTACTCGACGTTCTTACTTGCGTTTTCACACAGCCTGGACCCAAAGCTGCCCTTGGCGCCGGGCAGCTACCGCTCCAAAGCGAGTTTTAAAAGCAGTGCCATACGCGGGGGCAATTGTGCACAAATATAACCTCGTCGTATGGCCAACCACTTCCGCGCTTCAGGCATAAAGCAATGCATCGAGCTTTCCCTTGTGATCCAGGATTGCCAAGTCATCAAAGCCGCCGATATGCAAATCCCCCACGAAGATCTGCGGGACGGTTCTACGCCCGGAGCGCTGCAGCATCTCCGCCAGCGCTGCGGAAGACTGCTCTACATCAATCTCTAAAGGAGCAACGCCTTTGGTTGATAGCAATTGCTTGGCACTCACACAGTAAGGGCAGTGTCGGGTGGTGTAAATAGTCACTTGGCTCATGGCGCTTCCCTCCTAACGGGGCGACGGCGGAAAGTCGATATCGGTCGTGGCGACATTGTTCAGGTAGTTTGTCAGGGTCAACAGTGTGACCTGCGCTATCACTTCGACTATCTTGCTGTCGGTGAGACCAACTTCGCGTGCCGCCCCGATCTGTTCATTGCTCAACTGGCCGCGGCTTTCGGTGATCTGATGCGCTAGCGTGGCGATCGCGCTGAGTGTGCCGTTGCGGGCCTGACTGATGGCTTCATCACTCAAGCCAGCCTTGGTAGCGAAGAAGGTATGGGCTGCCAGGCAATAATCGCAACCATTGATTTGCGAGGTGGCGAGGGCAACGACTTCACGCTCGGCGGCGCTGAGTGAACTCTTGCCCAAAGCCTGCGCGAGCCCCAGGTAACCATTGAGTGCGGCCGGCGAGTGCGCCAGCGTCCTGAATGCATTAGGAATGAAGCCCAGGCCTTTCTGAATACCTTCCAAGGCAGTTCGCGAGCCGGCAGGGGCTTGGTCCAGCGAGAGTGCAGTAATACGGGTCATGGTAGTTCTCCTTTGGGATGCTCGATCGATTTGTCGATCGGCTTGATAGCAATGGTAAGGAGATGAGCTTTCCTTTCGGCTTCAGATCGTCGAAGTTATGCAACAGATCGTCTAAACCTGAAGGCGCCATGGACCGACTATCGACATTGCTCAAACACTTCAACTTGCATGCGTCCACGTTTCACCAGGGTGGATTCTGTGGCACCACGCCCGTTTACGGGGAGCACAGTTTCGGCCACGCACATCTGCTGCGTTCAGGACGGCTGACCTTCAGGGACAAGCGCGGCCTGCCCATCGAATTGTCTGAGCCAAGCCTGATCCTGGCAGTGCGCCCGCAGGCACATCAGTTGTTGGCGAGCGAAGCCGATGATACGCAACTGGTATGCGCCACCTTGCATTTTGACGGGGGGGCCAACAATCCACTGACCTTGGCGTTGCCGGATTTCATCATCATGCCGTTGCGCGAATTGCAGGGCCTCGATGGCACTCTCGACTGGCTGTTTGCAGAGGCCTTTGGCGATGAATGCGGCCGCGATGTAATCCTCAATCGGCTGTTCGAACTGATGGTGATTCAGCTGCTTCGGCACCTTATGGCTAGACGGACCATCGCCTCAGGGATGATGGCGGGGTTGGCCCATGCTCAGCTGTCCCGTGCGCTCGTGTGCATTCACGACGAACCTCAGCACAACTGGTCCGTGGCGGAGCTGGCCGATCGCTCCGGCATGTCGCGGGCTAGCTTCGCTGCGCACTTTCGCGAGACGGTGGGTATCACGCCGGCAGATTACTTGGCGAACTGGCGCATCAGCCTGACCCAGAAGCGCCTGCGCGAAGGCCGCCCGATTGCCCTCATTGCAGATGAAGTGGGCTATGAAAGCCCGTCTGCGTTGGCCCGTACTTTTCGGCGGAAGGTGGGTACAAGCCCGAAAGAATGGCTGCTGCAGAATGCGCCATAATGCCTGAACACAGATTGCCGTACTTCGCTGGCCGTTGTTGAAAACCCCGATTGTCGCGCGTGCAGCGCAGAAGGGCTTGTCAGTGTTCCTTTGGCAGCACCTGTCTTTGAACCTTTAACAAACGGTGTTCTGTTCTCAACACGGCCGCGCATAGCGTTTGCGGTATTCCGCAGGGGTAACACCCATGTGACGGACGAAAGCTCGGCGCAACGTGTCTGCGTTAGCAAATCCACACATGGCAGCTACCTGCTTAGGCGCGTCATTTCCAGCCTCCAGCCGTTCGCGAGCAGCATTCACCCTCGTCTGTTCCACCCACGCTGCCGGCGTCATGCCCACATCATTTTGAAAGATCCGGGCGAAATGCCTTGGGCTTACGCCCATTCGCTCTGCCAGGTTCGCAACCCCATGATCCAGAGCCGGATTTGCCGCGACATACCGCTGCAATGCCTGTAGAGCAGAGCGCCCTGTGGGTGAGGTAGATCCATGACGACTGAACTGCATTTGCCCACCGGTTCTTTTGAAATACATGACCAGGTGACCTGCTACGTCCTTCGCAATCTCATCGCCCAAATCCTCCTGAACCAACGTCAGCGCAAGATCCAGTCCAGCCGTTACACCCGCAGCAGTCCTCAAATTTCCGTCATGGACCTGAATGGCATCCGCCTCCACGGTCACTTGTGGGTATCTTTCAGATAGAGGCTGCGCCACAGCCCAGTGGGTAGTAACCCGGCGGCCATCAAGTAGCCCCGCAGCTGCTAGCGCAAATGCGCCAGTGCACACCGAACCGAAGCGCCTGCTCAACGGAGCACGCTGGCGGAGCCAATCCAGAATTCCTGATCGAAGGTACTGATCGGCTGCTTGAGGGGTTCCAGCAATCAGCAAGGTATCAATTGCATCGATCTCCTCTCCAATCCAAGCATCAGGAATTAACCGGGTACCCGAAGAGCTCACCAGCGGTCCAGGTTCACAAGCGAGCAGAAGCAACCGATAGGCTTCATACCCCGCTTGCCGGTTGGCCTCCGCGAAGACGTCCAATGGACCGCAAGCGTCGAGAAGCTGAACCCCTGGCATGCCCAGGATGGCGAGAGTTACTTGAGGGCGCATAACTGCTCCTAAAAGCGATGGCAGGGTGTCCAGGTCCGATACCGGCTGACAATGGCAGAATATGACGCAACAAGTCAATTGATGCCATTTGCGTGGACACTCAGAATGGAGTCCTCACTCACCCTCCCAGGATCTCAACATGACTAACGCTATTGCTGGCATTTACGTGCCCGACAGTTCGATGGCCCGAGAAATCACCGAACTGGTCCGGGACACCGCTTCGCCCCTTCTTTTCCATCATTCGAGCCGCGTCTTTTATTTCGCATCGCTCGCCGGTAAGCGACTGGGCCTGAAGTACGACGACGAGCTCCTCTACGCGGGTTGCATGTTCCATGACATGGGCCTAACCCACCAGCACAGCAGCGATTGCTGCCGTTTCGAGGTCGATGGGGCGAATGCTGCGCGTGATTTTCTGGAAGGTCACGGCGTCAACGAGCGCGACATAGAGCGCGTTTGGACTGCAATTGCACTTCACACCACTCCAGGCATTCCGGGACATATGCACCCGCTCATTGCATTGGTCACCGCTGGTGTAGAGACTGATGTTCTCGGGTTGCACCATGAAGAACTCAGCGCTGACGATCGGGATGCCGTCGTTCTTGCACATCCTCGTGGCGATCGCTTCAAAGAAGCGATTATCCAGACGTTCTACAACGGCATCCGCCACAAGCCGCATACGACATTCGGCAACGTCAAGGCAGATGTGATCGCCGACAAGGAGCCTGGCTTCCAGCCTGGTAACTTCTGCAGCATCATTCGCCAGTCCTGCTGGCCAAGCTAAATGAAAGGGGCCGCATTGCGGCCCCTTCGTTTTGGAATTGGCTGAGGCGAAGCCTTGGCCACTAGGATGAGGCCAGTAACTTGGCTCCCAGCCCAACGAACAAAGCCCCTATAGCGCGATTGAGCAGCACTGCCTTAGCCTGGCTTGTTTTCATTTTCCGTCCCAAGGCCCCAGCAAACCACACAACGCCACTCGCCCAGATACCTGCAGTGACTGCGAAATAAACTCCAAGCACTAGATAGGCCGCGGGCTTATGAACACCCTCAGGATCGACAAATTGAGGGAAGAATGCGAGGTAGAACAGGATCACTTTGGGATTCAGGACGTTTGTGAGGAAGGCCTGAGTGAACAACCTGCGATATGAAAGCGAAGCGTGCAAGCCACCGCCCTCCGCTGAAACCGACGGTTTGCTGAGTATCAGCCTGACGCCCTGATAAGCGAGGTACAAGGCACCGAGAATACGCACAGCATCAAATGCGGCTGGAACCGCCGCGATCAGTGCACTGAATCCTAATGTGCTAGCAATCGTGTGAACCAGACAACCCGCTGTGATACCCAACGCCGAGATGAGGCCAGCCCCCCTGCCATGCGCAAGGGTGCGCCCGACAACATAGGCTGTGTCGGGCCCTGGGGTGGCATGGAGTGCGAGGACAGCGGCGGCAAAAAAGGGAAAATTGATGATGTCCATGGGCGATAGCTTTATTCAGAAATGAAAACGCCACGAACAAGGTTCGTGGCGTTTTAGGGATCAATCAGTTGATCGAGTCGCCCAGCACTTCGACGATCCGGTCAGCGATGTACTGGACGTGCGTCTCCAATGCGAAATGCCCGGTATCCAGCAGCTCGACGACGGCATTCGGGTTGTCCCGCTTGAAGGCTTCGGCTCCTGGTGGAATGAAGAAAGGATCACCCTTGCCCCAGATCGCCAGGGTCGGCACCTTCGTGGTTCGAAAGAACTGCTGGAATTCAGGATACAGCTTCAGGTTGTTCTGATAGTCATAGAACAAGTCGAGCTGAATCTCTTTGTTGCCCGGCCGCTCAAGCAGAAGGGCATCGAGGTAGTAAGACTCAGGGGCAATCTGACTAGGATCACTTACCCCCTCCACATACTGCCAGCGGGTCCCCTCCAGATGCAGAATTGCATCGTTGATGACTTGGCGGCTTTCCGGCAGGCCATCTTCCCAGTACTTACGGATCGGTGCCCAAGCCTCTCCAAGACCTTCCAGGTAAGCATTGCCGTTCTGGGAAATGATCGCACTGACACGCTCCGGATGTGCGAGAGCCAAGCGCAAACCAGTCGGCGCACCGTAGTCGAAGAAGTACATCGCGTAGCGCTTGAGGCCCAGCTTCTCGACGAAATCGCCGATCGTCTTACCGATCGCATCGAAGGTGTATACGTACTCCCGCTCGGCTGGGACTTCGGTGAAGCCGAAGCCAGGCAGATCGGGAGCGATGATCCGATAACGGGATGCCAGCAGAGGGATCAGATCACGGAACTGGTGCGATGAGCTCGGGAAGCCGTGCAAAAGAAGGAGGACAGGAGCGTCAGGAGCACCGGCCTCTCGATAGAAGACACGGACGCCATCAGCTTCGGCGAATTTGAAAGCGACATTGGTGTGCTTGGACTGGGTCATTGCTTTAGCTCCTGTAACTGGTTTGGTTGGTTTTAGCGGTTACGTGGCTTCATTTTGCACAGCTTTTGTAACTAGTCAAATCTTTTTTATCGGTTACAATCACTGTCGACACCCAAAGGAGGCCATATGACCCCGCCTAATCCTGCAGCGAACCTTCCGGCGCCCTACGTGCTGGCAGACCACCCGGCGCTCGACCTTCTCAATACTGTGATGATGGTGGACGGACGAAAGACGGACCTTTTGAACAGTGATGAGCAAGCCTTTACATGGCTGGCTCAAGCTGGTTTTGGTCCGGCATCTTTACCGTCGGCGAAAGGCGGAGTGCTCCTATCGAACCTCCGCACCCTGCGGGATGCGGTTGAAGTCCTTGTTCATGCACGGCGCGAAGAACGCGACGCCGACCCTTCGGTGCTCAACAGTTTCTTGCGTGATGCGGTACCGCAGTTGACATGGGGTGCTCACCAACCAGAGCTGGACCGTTTTCATCACAAAGATGAAGCCAGCCGCCAGCTCGCCAGGTTGGCGTACTCAGCAGCAGAGCTGCTGGCAGAAGGTGATTTCAGTCTTGTCAGGAAATGCGAGAGCCCGGACTGTTCACTCATGTTCTATGACCGAACCAAATCTCATAAGCGACGCTGGTGCAGCATGGCCTTGTGCGGGAACCGTCATAAGGTGGCTGAGTTCCGAAAACGCCGCCAAGGCCAAGCGGGATGAATCAGCTCAGCAGCAGGTCTCGCAACGATTTGAAGGCCGGGGTGTGGTAGCCAGCACGGCAAACCAACTGGGTATCAATCTGCATAATCGGATGCAGCGTCAGGTTCGTCGTGCCGCCAATCAGTTCTAGTACAGAACGCGGCACGATGCCAAAGCACGACCCGGCCGTCACACATGCCAATATCCCGTGATACGACCCTAGTTCCTGCACCTTCAAAGTTCGAAAAGGCCGCCCATTCCCGCTGTTGAACCACTGCTCGGCGATTTGGCGGTATGAACAGCTGGAGGCGAAACCGCCTAGTGTCGTCAACGACACATCATCGGGCCCATTCACTACCGGATGACCTTCAGGCAACACCAATACGAGTTCTTCGGTGAAGACTGGGAGGCTCTCAATTTCAGGCGGGAACGGCTCTGCTTCCCAACGCCCATCCTTAAGGGAAGAGGGTTGTGCGACCAACGCACAATCCACACGCCGCTCCATCACAGCATCAAGCATTCGTCCTGTCGGTCCGGTTGTAACGGTCAACTCCACCTCAGGATGCTCGCGGTGAAAGCAAGCCAGTTTCTGTGGCAGGCGACTGGCAGCAGTACTTTCCATTGTCCCCAGGCGCAGTAGGCCAGCCGGGCGATCGGGATGCATGGACTGCTTCGCTTGTTCTGTGAGCGCAAGAATCTGCTGAGCGTAGACAAGGAACTCCTGGCCCCGCTCGGACAGTTTCATGCGTTTTCCATCACGCAGGAAAAGCTCAACACCCAGTTCGTCCTCAAGCTGCCGGATCCTGGTCGTGACGTTCGACTGCACGCGATTCAGGGCCGCGGCCGCTCGCGTCACGCTTTGCGCTTCCGCTACCGCACGAAAAATTTCCAATACCGCTAGATCCATCAACCACCTCAAATCTCTTGCAGAGAACGTATTGGAAGAAATATTCTCCATGAGAGATAGTAAGTCAAGCTCATGGTAGGGCCTGACGAGATAACAGAGGTAAACGCGATGCCAAACCCGCTGCAGTCGCTTCTTGAGATCGAAATCCCCGTCATCCAGGCCCCCATGGTCGGGGTCTCAACGCCCAAACTGGCCGCAGCGGTTTCCAACGCAGGCGGCCTGGGGTCAATCGGCATTGGAGCCAGTTCGGTAGACCAAGCACGGGAAATGATCCGCGAGACCTTTAGGCTTACGGACAAACCGTTCAACGTGAACGTTTTTTGTCATCGCCCTGCTGAACGGAATGAGGATTTAGAGCAAGGCTGGCTTCGCCGTCTTGCACCACTTTTTGCTGAGTATGAGGCTGTGCCGCCAAGTTCGTTGAGAGAGATCTACACCTCCTTCGTTGAAGATGTACCGATGCTGCAAATGCTCCTGGAAGAGCGGCCTGACGTAGTCAGCTTCCATTTCGGCCTTCCTCCCCAGTCGATGATCAATGCGCTCAATGCAGCAGGTATCGTGACGATGTGCTCAGTCACAAACCTCGAAGAGGCGCAATTGGCTGAGCGCGCTGGCGTGCATGTGCTCATAGCCCAAGGTATCGAGGCCGGGGGCCACAGAGGGGTCTTCGAGCCGGCGAACGATGATGCGATCGGAGTCATGGCATTGGTTCGGTTGCTGACGTCGCGATGCAAGTTACCAGTGGTAGCGGCTGGCGGAATTATGGACGGGGCAGGGATCAAAGCTGCAATGGCGCTCGGCGCCTGCGGTGCTCAGCTCGGCACAGCCTTTATCCTCTGCCCTGAGACATCCGCAAACGCTGTGTACCGGGAAGCAATGAAAAGCCATCGCGCCTATCACACCCAGGTAACCAGTGTGATTTCTGGGCGACCTGCCCGGGGCATGGTCAATCGGAACTTCACGGATATACCTTCGGAGCACGCCTCTATCCCGGCATATCCCGTCACCTACGATGCCAATAAAGCTCTGAATGCCGCAGCAAACGCGCAAAGTAATTTTGATTTCGCGGTGCAATGGGCGGGGCAGGGGGCTCCGCTTGCTAGGGAAATGCCAGCAGCAGCTTTGATCAAGTTGCTAGCGGCTGAAATCAACTGTGAGCATTAAACGAGGAGCGGGTATGTCATCCAAGATTCAGTTGTACGTAGACCATTTGTTCGCTAGTCCCTACTCCATGTCGGTATTTGTTGCCTTGGTGGAAAAAGGTCTGGATTTTGACATCATTAACATCGACATCGACGCTGGTGAGCAGCACAGCGCTGAGTACGCCAAGCTATCGATCACGCGCCGGGTGCCCATGATCATTGATGACGGTTTTGCATTGACTGAATCTTCAGCCATTACCGAGTACTTGGATTACGTTTACCCCGACGGGCCTTTATATCCTCGTGCGCCTCGTGCTAAAGCACGTGCTCGGCAACTTCAGGCATGGATACGCAGTGATTTCATGCCCATTCGTGAAGAGCGCTCCACTGCTGTGATCTTCTACCGACCAACCAACAATCCGCTATCCGAAGACGCCCAACAGGCCGCGCATCGGCTGTTCGAAGCGATCGATCCGCTGATAGAAAATCCAGAGGCCAATCTCTTTGGGGAGTGGAGCATCGTCGATGTTGACCTGGCTCTTCTTCTGAATCGGATGGTCATGAACGGTGACGATGTGCCACCGAAGCTGGCCGCCTATGCGAAAAATCAGTGGAAACGGCCATCGGTAGTTCAATGGACTGCTCAAGCTCGGCCTGATATTGACTGAGCCCGCCTGGTCCTAGCCTTCATGAGTGCTCGCATAGGCATTCATGAGGCAATATTCGGAGACGCCCATGTACAGCCCAGACAGAACCATTCCCCTGACGGCATGGATGGTAGTTGGCCTAGGTTTCCTCGCCTTAGCCCTTTCGTTCTCGGCCAGGGCTGTCATGTCCATCGCGATGCTTGCCGGCCTGGCAGCAGCTTTGATCATCCTATTGAAAGAAGAGAGGGAGCCTGCCGGTACCATTCAGGCTCAGGACGCTTAGTCTTCAGGCACTGAGCAAGACCCCGGCTAATTGCTTCCCTTCATAGCGTTCACTTCCAATTCAAACATGTCAGTACAGGAAAGCCTCTTAGCCTCAGCTACTTCCGCTTGAAAGCATCTCGACGAAACTCGCGTTCGTGAAGGAAACGATCGCTGATCAGCGCTTCCAAGTCCTCGCGTTCCACAGCGTCGCCGCAGTGAGGACAAACGCTGGCCACACCCACATCATGGCCGCAGGCGCGGTGCACGAAATGCACGGCCAGCCCCTCATCCGGGTGCTTGCACCACTTCTCGCCCCAGGCGCGCAGCGCGTAAATCACAGGATAGAAGTCCCAGCCCTTGTCGGTCAGATGATATTCGTAGCGCAGCGGCTTCTCGCTGTAGGGCCGGCGTTCGACCAGGCCATTCGCCTCCAGCGCTTTGAGCCGCGAAGTCAGCATCTGGGGCGTAGCGGTGGTCTGGATCAGCATTTCCTCGAAGCGTGTCGCGCCTATGTACAGCTCACGCAGGACCAAAATGGTCCATTTGTCGCCCACTAGATCCATCGAGCGTGCCACCGGGCACACCGTATCGCTTGTCACGTCCAGCCTCGACATCACGCTGCTTTCTCCGCAGAAACTATTGTTTTCATAGTAACCCAGCGAGATTAACCATGTCGCATGGAATAACGCTCAAAGCCTCATCTCTGTTGACACTATGAATTTCATAGTTAGTATGAGGCCTATGCGGCTTGCGCTGTCGCAGCGCGGCATTTGTCGGTATAGCAAACGTCCCAGAACGCCTCTCTCACCTGGAGCACCATCATGACCCATCCTGTGTATGCCTCGGAGCGGACCGCTCTGCTGCTGGTCGACCCCTACAATGACTTCCTGTCCGATGGCGGCAAGCTTTATCCCATGCTCAGAAGCGTCGCGGACGAGGTTCAACTGCTCGACAACCTGCGCAGGACCGTTGCCGCCGTGCGGGCACAAGCAATTCAGGTGTACTACGTGCCTCATCGGCGCTGGCAGCCCGGCGACTACACCCGCTGGGCTCACCCCAATCCCACCCAACGCCTGATCCAGGAACGTCACACCTTTGCCAAGGGTTCCTGGGGCGGCGAGTGGCATCCCGATTTCGTGCCACAGGAGGGCGACATCATCATCCAGGAACACTGGGGACAAAGTGGGTTCGCCAATACCGACCTCGATTTCCAGCTGAAGCAACGAGGCATCACACACGTAATCGTCGTCGGCCTGCTGGCGAACACCTGCATCGAATCGACGGCACGCTTCGCCATGGAGTTGGGTTATCACGTCACGCTGGTCCGCGATGCGACTGCCGCCTTCAGCAAGGAAATGATGCACGCGGCGCACGAACTGAACGGGCCGACGTTTGCTCACAGCATCGTCGACACCCGCGGGCTCGTGCAGACTTTGCAACTGCAGTGAAGGGGCTGCGTCATGTTTGCCTCTTGCGTATCGCCAATGGGAGTTTCCAGCCGCCTCGTAACGCTGATGGCCCTGTGCTGCGCGCTGGCGGTCTCGACCATCTACTACCACCAGCCGCTTCTGCCCCAGATGGCCGCGTCTTTTGGCCTGGCACCTACACAGGCCGGCCTGATCGGCACCCTGACACAGCTTGGCTATGCGCTAGGCCTGCTGTTCATCGTGCCGCTCGCCGATTGTCGACAGCCCCGCCAACTCGCGCTGCTGGCCATCGCGGGTAATGCCGTTGCCTTACTTCTTTGCGCTGTAGCGCCGACTTTCACGATACTGTGCGTGAGCAGCCTCTTGGTTGGCGTTACGGCGATCACTGCGCAGCTCATCATCCCCTGTGTGTCGAGCTTGGCCACTCCAGCTGAGAGAGGTCGCATCGTCGGGAGCCTACTCAGCGGCCTCTCGGCAGGCCTGTTACTGGCCCGCATGCTCGGGGGCTTCGCCGGTGCACATGCGGGGTGGAGAGTCGTCTTTGTGCTGGCCTCGCTCAGCGATGTCCTACTGCTGTTCATCGTTGCCAAGCGCCTGCCCGCCACCGCGAGTCTGCAGACGATAAGCTACGGGCGGCTCCTGGGTTCGTTAGGCAGCCTGGTCAAACAGGAAAGCGTGCTGCGTTACTGCGCGGCGAGCGGCCTGCTGATGTTCGCTGCATTCAGTGCGCTGTGGGCTTCGCTTGCCGCGCTATTGGCACAACCTCCATACGGACTCGACTCCGCTACCATTGGTCTGTTTGGCCTGGTCGCGTTGTTGGGGATCGTCGCGTCACCTTGTATTGGCACGCTGACCGATCGCCTGGGCAGACACACCATGGTTCTAGCCGGCGCGATGACCCTCGTCCTGGGCTTCGCCTGCATTGGAGCGGGCGGGCAACATCTTGGCTGGCTGATCCTCGGCATGGTGCTGCTCGACCTAGGCAATCGTGCCGGGCTGGTTGCCAACCAGGCACGCGTATTCACCCTGAGGACCGAGGCCAGAAGTCGGCTAAATACCGTATTCATGGGGTCGTATTTTCTGGGGGGAGCGATCGGCGCCGCATTGGGAAATTATGGGGTGCACCAGGCCGGCTGGATCGGCCTTGCCGCGGTTGGCATTCTGCTGTCTTTAGCGGCCACAGTTATCAATGCGCTTGCACCCCGTGAATCGAGCTCGACGATGGGCGAGGTTCGCCCATGAGCGATTAAAAGACGACTCGACAGCGCATCTTTTGCTGGTTTGCTTAGGCTTCCAGCCATGCCGTAAGTTGGCATTCAACTCCCAGGCGGGCGCAACACTCACCCAAGGATTGAGACACCCAATCCGCTTGGATCCCTATCAAGCTCTCATAACTGGGTGAGAATCCTGCGTCGTGTTTCGTTCGCCCCTACTCGAACACGGAATAGGGGACCAACTTTCGTGCTAGAGCGAAGCCCACTCTTCGCGATACTGAACCAGGAAATCTACAAAAGCGCGCACCCTCTGCGGGATATGACGACCGTGAGGGTACAACAACGTGTACGGCCTTGATCGCCCGCTAAACGGTTTCAAGACTTCGACGAGTCGCCCATCAGCGAGCTCTTGTTCCACGATGAATTTGTAGGTTTGGAATAATCCGGCACCGTTCTTGGCAAGTGTCACTCCGCCCAGCACGTCGTCGGAACAGGAATAGCTTCCAGCAGTGAATACCTCACGCTCTCGACCGTCCTCTTGGAACAGCCAAGAGATACGCCGCCCGCTACTCGGAAGCTCAAATTGAATGCATTCATGCTGGTCCAGGTCCTGCAAGGTCTGCGGTGCCCCGACCTTCTGCAGGTAGGCTGGAGACGCTACGACAACCAACTTTGCATCCTCCAGTAACCTCGCAATCATCGTGGAATCAGGCTGAGCTCGTACCCGAATCGCCAGGTCGTACCCTTCTGCAACAAAGTCGATATTTCGATTACCGAGGTGGATATCAACGGTTACATCAGGATATAGCTCACGAAATTTTGGCAGCAAAGGCAGGATGCGGTGGTGCCCATAAGTCGTGGGCAGGCTGATACGAAGGCGGCCTGAAGGCGTTGCTTGAGCGCCCATAACTGCCTGCTGGGCCTCTACCAGTTGCGTGAGCGCCTGGCTGCACTGCTCGAAAAAATCCTTTCCCGCATCGGTCAACCGAATGCTTCGCGTTGTCCTTGCGAACAGCCGTGAGCCCAGCCTTTTTTCCAAGCGAAGGATCGACCTGCTCACTGCGGCCGGAGTAACGCCAGCGAGCTGAGCTGCGGCAGTAAAGCTGCCCGCTTCCGCAGACAGGCAAAACAGCTCAATACTTCCCAACTGCAGATCGTCAAAATGCCGCTTCATAGGATTTATCCGTACAGGGGCTGATAGAAGGCTTGGTGTCGGACTGCGGTAGACAATTGCACCGACTGGAGAACGTTGCTTGACATTTAGACTGCTCGGTCTAATTATCCTTGGATGGACATTTCAATGAAAGCCCCCAGGCGCGGGCGCCCCCCAAAAATCTCGCGTGGCGATCCCGATACTCGGCGTGCATTGATCCGCTGTGGCGTGGAGCTGCTGACCGAGCAAGGATTCAACACTACCGGTATCGAACAGGTTCTCAAGCGGGTCTCCGTACCGAAAGGCTCCTTCTATCACTATTTCGACAGCAAGGATGCCTTCGGGCGTGAGGTCCTCGCTGAATACGGAAATTTCTTTGAGCGCCGCCTGCGCCGGATCCTGCTCAACCCCCATCGAGAACCGTTGGAGCGCATCGAAGATCTGCTGCAGGAGTCGCTCATCGGCATGGAAAAGTACAACTGGCGTCGCGGCTGCCTGGTAGGCAATCTCGGCCAGGAAGTGACTTTGCTGCCCGATGATTTTCGCGATCAGATAGAGAAGATTTTTCGAGTTTGGGAGGCACTACTCAGCCAATGCCTCCAGGAAGCGCAGGCCAACCAATCGATAGCCCAGTCTGTGGAGTGTGAACAACTGGCAGCTTTTTTCTGGATTGGCTGGGAGGGCGCAATCACGCGCGCACGTCTCTGCGAAAGTGGTCACCCACTGTCAATCTTCGTCAGGGGATTTCTCGCCGGCATTGCCCGGTGAGTTTTTATCGTCGATTACTAGACAACCGGTCTAAAAGGAGTCGCTATGTTCAATGCAGTCGTTGTGGAGAACCAAGAAGGCGCTAAGCAGGCCCATTACAGAGAGCTATCCGATGACCAATTGCCAGCCGGCAGTGTCACCGTTGCGGTGTCTCACAGTACGCTGAACTACAAAGATGCCCTTTGCATCACAAGCCGCAGTCCGATCGCCCGGCACTTTCCCATGATTCCGGGAATTGATTTTGTAGGGGTGGTGCAGCGCAGCGAAGACAGCCGCTATCGCGAAGGCGATTCTGTTTTACTCAACGGCTGGGGTGTTGGGGAAAGTCATTGGGGCGGCCTGTCCCAGAAGGCCCGGGTGAGCGCAGATTGGCTGATTCCTCTTCCGCAGGGGATGACACCCCATAACGCCATGGCGATAGGCACCGCGGGTTACACATCCATGCTTAGCCTGATCGCCCTGGAGCGCGCCGGTCTAAAGCCTGATGCAGGGCCTGTTTTGGTAACCGGGGCGAATGGTGGCGTCGGCAGCATTGCCGTAGCGCTGCTGGCCGCCCGAGGGTATGAGGTCATTGCCTCGACCGGCCGGTTAGATGAGGCAGACCACTTGGTCCGGCTGGGCGCGACGGAAGTGATTGATCGAAACACGTTATCTACACCTGGTAAGCCTTTGGGCAAAGAGCGCTGGACAGCGGCAATTGACTCTGTAGGAAGTCACACCCTTGCGAACGTATGTGCTCAGACCAAAGCCGACGGCTGGGTTGCCGCTTGTGGCCTGGCACAGGGCATGGATTTCCCGGCGACAGTAGCACCCTTCATTCTGAGGGGGGTGAGCCTCTTGGGGATCAACAGCGTGACACGTCCATATGCCGAGCGAGTCGAGGCATGGGCTCGACTGAACGCGGAGCTGGATCTGTCGGTTCTGGAGCAGTTAACACGGGAAGTACCGCTTTCAGAAGTCATCCCTGTTGCAGATGACCTTTTGGCTGGAAAGATTCGCGGGCGCCTCGTTGTTGATACCAGCGTTTAATCCATAGCCCAAGCACGCTCGATGCTTTCAAAGAGGCCAGCCCTCCGTGTTGGGGGCTTGATCCGGTTTACTCTGCAAAAGCTTTTGCCGGCATGCTTCATGACATAGCTGTGGGAGATTTCGTCGAGGGGGCAAACCTACTATTCCTGTTTACAGGCGGCGGACCAGGCGTTTATGCCTATCGCAGTGCATTCGATTTCTAAAAAACCAGCCCTCACTTGAAATCTGCTCATCACCGGAACGTGCCGGTGATGAGCATTCTGTCAATCAATGGCCTGCGCTCTGACCGCCATCGACATGCAAGATCTCGCCGGTGACAAACGAAGCGCTGTCCAAGTAGAGAATCGCTTGAACGATGTCGTTGATCTCGCCCATGTGACCGATGGGATGCAGCTTGCCCAGGGCATCGTGAGTTTCGGCGCCATGCATAGGGGTCTTGATGATGCCAGGCGACACGGCGTTAGCGCGGATGCCTCGTTTGGCATACTCAATTGCGATCGATTTGGTGGCAGCGTTGATGCCACCTTTGGTGAGCGATGCCATTACCGAAGGAACGCCGTCGATTGCGTGGTCAACCAGGCTGGTGGTGACGCTGACCACATGCCCGCTACCATTCTTTTCCATTTCCGCGATGGCGAGTTGGGAGATGTAGAAGAAGCCGCTCATATTGGTCGCAACGACTTGCGCATAGTCTTCTTTGGTGTAGCTGGTGAACGGCTTGGCAACAAAAATCCCGGCGTTGTTGACGAGAGTGTCGATGCGCCCGAAGCGGGCAACGGCTTCGCGCACCACTCGTTCCGCTGTGGCCGGATCCGCGATATCACCGGCAACAGTCAGGATATCTGGATCGGTCGATGGTTGAATGGAGCGCGAGGTCGCTACCACTTTGTGGCCGAGGGCTCGGAATCCTTCCACTACACCCGCACCAATGCCTTGAGATGCGCCAGTTACGATGATTACTTTTTGAGAATTGCTCATGATATTTCCTCTACTATGATTAAGTTTTCAGTTAGACGAAGCGGCTTGTGCCGCCTGCCTTAGCACTTGCTCGTAATACTCAACAGGCTGTGAACCTGCGACGACTTGCCGATTGTTCAGTACGATTGCGGGTACAGAGTTGATGCCGCGGTCCAAGTAAAAATTTTCGAGCGCTCGGATTTCGTCGGTGAATTGCCCGCTTTCAAGTACTACCTGCGCTTGCTGGGCGTTCAAACCGACTTTCTGAGCCAACGCCACCAAAGTCTCGTGACTGCTAGGGTTTTGCCCATTCACGAAGTAAGCCTCAATCAGCGCTCGGTGAAGCTCGCTTTGGAACCCTTCATTCGCCGCCCAGAACAACAGGCGATGTGCATCATGGGTATTGAAAAAGTGAGTTCGCCTTTCAAGATTAAACTCAAAGCCGAGCTCGCGCCCTCTTTCAATAATCATCTGATTACGTTCTGCCACCTGATGCGAAGTTCTTCCGTACTTGCGAATCATGTGTTGGATAGCGTCCTCACCCTCAGCGGGCATATCGGGATTGAGCTCAAACGGTTTAAACGTCAACTTGACATCGATTTCGCCGGCTACGTTGGCGATGGCTTGATCCAAAGCAGTCGAGCCAAGCGCACACCAAGGACAGACGACATCAGAAACAAAGTCGATTTTTACTGTGTGTTTCATGGCTTTGACTCCGACAATTGCTTTCTGTACTCGGTTGTCGTAATGCCGGAGTAGCCCCAGTTATCAGTATCGACCTCTTCGATCACGATGTGGGTCAACTTAGGGTCTTTATGAAGTACACGCTCCATAGTTTCGGTGATTTCTTTTATTACCTGAGCCTTTTGCTCTCGGGTAACACCATCACGAGTGATACGGACGCTGATGAATGGCATGGTAAGTTCCTCTATTAAGTGGCATCGAGTAATGAGCTGTTGATGGAGAAACTTTAAGAATCCAGGGTGAATTGATAAATATGCCCTGAGGTAATTCATTTGTGACCTCGTGTATCGAATCACGGGGCACCTGGGTAGGTCTTTTTGGCTGTTACCTGTCTGTGCACAGCTGTGGCAGCCTATAGCTGCCGGTTGTGCTTCGCAGAGAAGAGGGGATGGGATGGATCGTTTGCAAGCAATGCAGGTTTTTGCCCGGGTAGTGGAGACCAACAGCTTCAATAAAGCAGCCGAGGCCTTGGGGATCATGCCATCCTCGGCCACCCGGATAATCAAGAATCTTGAGGATTACCTGGGGGTCCGCTTGCTGAATCGGACGACACGGCAGCTGAGCCTGACAGCGGATGGTGAGCATTACTACCGTCACTGCCGACAGGTGCTGGCTGACATTGATCGTGCGGAATCCACCTTTCCGGGCGGGAATGCCACGCCGCGAGGCAGATTGCGTGTGGATATCTCGAATTCTTTAGGTCGTCTTTTCGTTTTGCCTGCAGTGCGCGAGTACCAGCAGCGATTTCCTGAGGTCGAATTGGTCATCGGTCTGAGTGACCGGACCGTAGACCTGGTACAGGAAGGCATCGATTGCGTGGTCCGAACCGGAGTGCCGCTTGACTCCGCAAGCCTGGTAGCTCGGCAAATTGGCAGTTTCGATTGGGTAACGTGCGCCTCTCCACAATACCTTCAAGCGTATGGCGTACCCAGGTCCTTGGACGACTTGCAGAAGCATCAGTCAGTGGGTTACCTGTCTAGCAGGACCGGGCGATCCATCGAATGGCATTACTTGATCAACGACGAACCGGTCTTCGTGCGGGTTCCTGAAAAGCTAGCGGTAAATGACACAGACAGCTATGTGACATGCGGCCTGGAAGGCCTTGGCCTGATACGGGTGGGCAGCTACATGGTTTGGCGCCATTTGGATTCCGGCAGACTAGTTTCAGTGCTTGAGGGTTACACCGCACCGCCCGTGCCGATCTCAGTGATGTATCACCACAGCAGTTACCACTCACCGACGCTGAGGTCGTTTGTAGACTGGGTAATTGAGCTATTCAAAAACTCAAAATTAGGACTAGGCAATTAACCCATTACACCAGCTTTCTAAATGCAAAGCGTCGAAGCCAAATGAGATTTGATCGAAAGCCATAATTCGCATTTGTGCAATTGTGAAATCGAGTTTCGGCGCAGACATTGTTTACACTTTTAGCCAAAATCGTTAGCTGTCTAGCGGCTTCAAGAGTCGCCAATTGCTCATTCTGAGTGTTTTCAGTTTTAACGAGGTGGCATGATGACTATTGAGACTACTTTCAAAAAGCGTAGGATACTCGTGTTGGGCGCAGGTGAATTGGGGCTAGAGGTTCTGCGCGAGTTATCAGGCCAAGGGGTGGCCATCGGAAAGGCAGATGTCTCGGTAATGCTGAGGACCTCATCCGGCAGTTCAGCAAGCCAACGGGATGAACTGCTAACTGAACTTGATGCTCTAGGCGTTAGCGTGATTGCGGGGGATGTGGTGGGTGACAGCCTGGAAACCATAGCCGAAACTTTTGGCAAGTTTGAAGTAGTGGTTAGTTGCGTAGGTTTTGCTGCTGGTCCAGGCACGCAGCTAAAGCTAGCTTTGGCCGCGATCGAGTCATGTGTCAGAAAATACTATCCTTGGCAGTTTGGTGTTGATTACGACGTGATCGGCCGCGGTAGCGCTCAGCCACTCTTCGACGAGCAACTTGACGTTCGTGATCTATTGCGTTCACAAAGCAGGATCGACTGGACGATTATTTCTACTGGTATGTTCACAAGCTTTCTCTTTGAGCCATCCTTTGGCGTGGTAGATCTCGAAAACAGGACAGTTAATGCACTCGGCGACTGGGATACGTCCGTGACTGTCACCACGCCTCAAGACATTGGTAAACTGACAGCGAAAGCAGTACTTTCCGAGCCTGAAATTACCAGTAAAGTAATCTACACTGCGGGCGACACCGTTTCCTATCGTCAGCTGGCAGATCTCATAGATGAGGCGCTGGATTATTCCGTCGCACGGAATGTTTGGACGATTCCTTTCTTGCAGGCCGAGCTCAAAAAAGATCCCAACAACGTCTTGAAACGATATCGACTGGTGTTCGCGCAAGGCAACGACAACGGCGCTGGTGTAGCGTGGAAAAAAGAAGTATCTTATAACTATCGAGAAAATGTAAAAGTTTCCACTGTGGCCGATTGGCTTAGATTAAACGCAGCGGTGTAGCCTCAGCTGATAACTGCTATCGCTCGCTGCAGAGCGATCCGTGATACAGATAACAAATCGTTCGCTTTTATAACAATTTTAAATGAGCTTTGGATTAGTGTCCGCTTTGGGGTCGAAAGCTGCCGTTCGCGTCAGACCGCTTTCCCAGGAATCGCGCCAGCGTTAAGAAATTGAGCAGGGCAGTTGTTCCGACAAGTACTGCCCAGGTCTCGGGGCCGGTGGTTTATCAGTGAAACCCAGGCACGCATAAAAAAGGGGCCCGTCAGGGCCCCACCGAGGTAACTGGAGTTCGCGCCTATTGGGCTTCGATCTTGCGTGGCGCCATGAAGTACATCCAGATCAGCGCCAGGAAGTACATGGCCGGGATCATGGTGAACAGCACGGCATAGTTGTTGTTCGTCGCCATCAGCACGCTGCCGACGATCTGCGTCATGAACATCCCGCCAATCGCCGCGCACATGCTGGCGAAGCCGAACACCGTGCTGATCAGGTGCTTGGGCGTGTAGTCCATCACCAGGCTCCAGATGTTCGCGGTCCAGGCCTGGTGCGCGCCGACTGCCAGGGCGATGGCCAGTACCGCGATCCACAGGCCGCTGGCATGGGCGGCGAAGGTTACGCTGACCATGGTGCAGGCAAAGATCAGCATCGACACCAGGCGCGCGGTGGTGGCGCGCACGCCGCGGCCGATCAGCCACGAGGACAGGATGCCGCCGCCGATGCTGCCGAAGTCGGCGGTCAGCCAGATCAGCATCAGCGGGATGCCCATCTGGGTCACGCTGATCCCTAAGTTGTACTGCTGGTTGAGGAACGGCGGCAGCCAGTACAGGTAGAACCAGAACACCGGCGCGGTGATGGAGTAGGCCACGGCGAACGCCCAGGTGCCACGCATGCCGAGGATGCGGCTGAAAGGCAGGCGCGCCACCTCCGGCTCAACGTCCTGCTGGATGTAGTCGAGCTCGCTCTGGCGCACGCTTGGGTGCTCTTCCGGGTTGAAGTACTTCAGGCCCCAGAACACCAGCCAGACCAGGCCCAGGCAGCCCATGGCGATGAACGCGGCCTGCCAGCCCCAGACGGTCAGAATCAGCGGCAGCAGGGCCGGGGTGACCATGGCGCCGACGTTGGTGCCGGCGTTGAACAGGCCGGTGGCGATGGCGCGCTCGCCGGCAGGGAACCACAGGCGCACGGTCTTCACACAGGCCGGGTAGTTGGCCGCTTCGGTCAGGCCGAGGATGAAGCGGCAGACCATGAAACCGGCCGCCGAGGTGGCCAGGCCGTGGGCGCCGGTGGCCAGGCTCCACAGCAGCACGGCGGCGAAGAAGGCGCGTTTGACGCCGACCTTGTCGATCAGCCGGCCCTGCAGCACGAAGCCGACCGCATAGCCAACCTGGAACCAGAAGTTGATGTTGGCGTAGTCCATCGCCGTCCAGCTCATGGCCTTGGCCAGTTCCGGCTGCATGATGCCGAGCGCGGCGCGGTCGATGTAGTTCAGGGTGGTGGCGAAGAACACCAGGGCGAGCATGCCCCAACGGGTCTTGCCGACGGCGAAGGCGCCACGGATCTTGTCGCCGATGCCGGCGGATGGCAGCCGTGGGCTGGCGGTAGTGAGCTTGGAGTGGTTCATATCCTGGTCGTTTCTTGAAATTGTAATGAACGGCTTTTTCTCGAACGTGACCTGGCCCCAGGCAGGGGGTACACGCAAGGCCGGTGCATGGTGAGCAGTGAAGCGGCGACCGTCAATTCGCTGGAGGGGGCTATTGTTCGATAACCGAACAATAGCGAACCAACCTCACAAACTGGCCAGCGCCTTGCCCGCCAGATAGCCGAAGGTCATGCCCGGCCCCAGGGTGATACCACCGCTAGGATAATGCCCGGCCATCACGCTGTGCATGTCGTTGCCGACCGCGAACAGGCCGGGTATCGGCTGCTGCGCGTGATCGAGCACGCGTGCCGAGGCATCCGTGTACAGGCCGGCGAAGGTGCCGAGGCTGCCAGGCAGCAGCTTCACCGCATGGAAAGGGCCGTGCAGCAAGGGGCGCAACGAGGGGTTCGGCCCCTGCAGCGGTTCACCCTGGGCCTTGTTGTAGGCCGAGGCGCCGCGTTGGAAGGCCGGGTCTTCACCCTGCGCGGCATGGCGATTGAAGTCGGCCACGGTGTCTTGCAGTTGCGCGGCATCGATCCCGCAGCGCTGCGCCAGCTCTGCCAGGGACTGACCGCTGAACAGGTAGCCGCGGCGCTGGTAGAAGCCGGTCGGGAACGGGAACGGCTTGGCCCAGCCGATGCCGTAGCGCCGTTGTGCGGCGTGGTCGCAGATCAGCCAGGCCTCGTGAGGTTCGCCCTGTGGCGTGGCGGCGAACAGCGCATTCATGAAGTCGTGGTAGCAATCGGCTTCGTTGACGAAACGTCGGCCATCACGGCGCACGGCAATGAAGCCGGGCTTGGCGCGGTCGATCAAGTGTGGAAAGTGGCCAATGCTGCCGTCACGGCGCGGCACCCGCGAGACCGGTGCCCAGGCGCCGGCCTGAACCAGTGTGCCGACGCGAGCTCCAACCTGTTCGCCCAGGCGCAGGCCATCACCGCTGTTCTCTGGCGGTGCGGCCGAGTAATGCTGGTCGCCATCCGGCGCATGGGGCATCAGCTGGGCAATGCGCTGGGAGTCATGGGCAAAGCCACCACACGCCAGCACCACGCCACGGCGTGCGTGGATCACCTGGCCATCGGCGAACTGGGCGCCGTCGATGCGCCCATTACCGAGCAAGCGAGTGGCCGGCTTGTCGGTGAGCAAGGTCACGCCAAGGTCCAGGGCGCTGCGCAACAGGCGGGCGACCAGGGCGTTGCCGTTGACCAGGTGCAGGCCGCGCGGATGCAGCAACAGGTCGCGGCCATGACGCAGCAGGCGCTTGCCGACGTGCAGGGCAGCCTTCGGCGAGCGGCGGGCGTTGAAGAAGGCGGCCATGTCCGCGCCACCGGCGATGCCGATGCCCGCCAGGCTGACGATGTCCAGCGGCGGGCGCAGCGTGTGCAGCCATGGGCCAAGCAACCGCCCGTCGAACGGCAGCGCGCACAGCGAGCGCCCGCCACGTGCGCTGCCGTCGCCTTCACGCATGTCGGGCATCTTGCTGCCGGACTGGAACTGCACGGCGGTGTGCTGCTGGAAGAATGCCACCATTTCCGGGCCATGGCGCAGGAAGGCGCGCTGGCGAGGGTCCAGTTCGGCGACCCCGGTCTGGGCGCGCAGGTAACGTTCCGCTGCGTCGTCGGGTTCGACGATGCCTTCGGCAACGGCCAGCGGGTTGCGCGGAATCCACAGCCAGCCCCCCGACCAGGCGCTGGTGCCGCCAAGCTGGCTGGCCTTTTCCGCGACGATCACCTTGAGGCCGTGATGCGCGGCGGTAACGGCGGCCGCCAGGCCAGAGGCACCGGAGCCGATGACAAGTACGTCACACGCGATGGGTTGCATGAATAGATCCTTATGCAGTCAAGGTTGTGGAAGCCATGTGGGAGCTTCCAGGCGTGCGCTGTACTTGTGGGAGCCGCGCTTGCCGGCGATGGGGCGCGAAGCGGCCCCACAATTTCGAGGTTGCTGCATAAATAGCCGGGGCCGCTTCGCGCCCCATCGCCGGCAAGCGCGGCTCCCACAGGGTCGGCGCTTGTCAGTGGTAAGGGTTATTGCAGCGGCGAAAAGCCCGTGGGCCGCAGCAGCCGTGAGTGCAGCTGCAGCACCGCGCCCAGCTCCCGATTGCGCCGTGAAAACTCCGCCCAGCGTGGGTCGGCTGCCATCGTGGCACGGCGTGCCATGCGTTCGTCGAGGCTGGCGTAGGCCCACATATGCACCACCTGGTTGACCTCGCCGAATTCGCTGGTGAAGAAGCCCACCAGATCGCCCAGGTGCTCGCTTTGCACCTCCAGTGCATGGCTCTGGTACAGGGCCAGCCAGTCGGCCATCTTCAGTGGGTCGAGGGTGTAGGTTCTCAGTTCGTAGTACATGCGGGTTGCTCCTGGTGGGTGGCGGGCGCCTGCAGGCGCTCGGCAATATGGCTGGCTGCGATCCAGCCGAAGGTGAGGGCGGGGCCGAGGGTGATCCCAGGGCCGGGGTAGGTGCCGTTCATCATTGAGTTCATGTCGTTGCCCACGGCATACAGCCCGGCAATGGGCGCGCCGCTGCGGTTCAGCACATTGGCACTGGCGTCGGTCACCAGGCCGCGTGCCGAGCCGAGGTCGCCGGTATGCAGGCGGATGGCGTGGAACGGCGCTTTGGTCAGCGGGGCCAGGCACGGATTGGGCTGATGCTGTGGGTCGCCCATGTAGCGGTTGTAGCTGTTGCCGCCCTTGCCGAAGGCACGGTCGATGCCGTTGCGGGCGTCGGCATTGAAGTGCTCCAGCGTCTGCTGCAAGGCCTGTGGATCGACGCCGATGGCCTCGGCCAGCGCCGCCACGCTGTCGGCGTTGTGCAGGTAGCCAGCAGTGACCAGTGCCGCGTTGTCCACCGGTTTGGGTCGCGCCAGGCCCAGGCCATAGCGGTTCATTGCCTCGGCGTCGCAGATCAGCCAGCAATGGCCGATGCCGTTGGCGAACATGGTCTGCACGAAGTGGTGGTACGAGTTGGACTCGTTGACGAAGCGCCGCCCGGCCGGGTCGACCGCGATCACTCCAGGCTTGGCGCGGTCGGTGACCAGGTGCGGAAAGCGCTCGCGCTCGCCATTGGCATGGCGCAGCTCGGACACCGGCGCCCAGAAGAAATTGGCCGCCAGGCCGTCGCCCTGGGCCGCCGCCACCGCCTCGCCAAGGCGCAGGGCGGCGCCGTCATTGGTGGGCGGCGACATGCTCAGGTGTGGCGCCTCGGCATCCGGGCGATAGCGGGCGGCCAGCAGCCCGGCGGCAAAACCGCCCATGGCGCAGACCACGCCACCGCGAGCGTGCACCCGTAGCCGTCGGCCTTCGCGCATCACCACCACGCCGGTCACCCTGCCGCGTTCGACGATCAGTTCCTCGGCCTCGCTGCGCAGCCACAGTTCAGTGCCGTGGGCAAAGGCGCTGCTGGCCAGGCGCGCGATCAGCGCGTTGCCGGTGGTCAGGCGAGTCCCTCGTGGGTGGTGCAGGCGGTCCCGCGCATACCGCGCCATCAGCTTCAGGCAGTGCCACAGCGAGGCGGGTGAGCGGCGCAGGTTGAGGAAGTGCTGGATGTCTACGCGGTTGACCATCATGCCACCGAACAGCAGCATGCCGGGCGGTGGCATCTTCAGCTCCTTGAAGCGCGAGCCGAGGTGGCGACCGTCGTACTCGACCATCTCCAGGGCGCGGCCGAACTCGGTGGCGCCGGGTTCGTCGGGGTAGTAGTCCGGCGAGTGCGGGCGCAGGCCGTAGCGCAGTTCGGTGTTGTGCTCCAGCCAGCGCAGGGCCTGGTGACCCTGCTCGATGAAAGCATCCACAAGTGCCGGGTCGTAACCTGCGCCGATGATCGTCTGCAGGTAGGTGCGCATGGCCTCGGGGGAGTCCTTGGCGCCGGCAGCCTGGGCCTGATCACTGCCGTAGATCCACGCTGCGCCGCCGGAAATCGCCGAAGTACCGCCAAAGCGCTCGGCCTTTTCCACCACCAGCACCTTCAGCCCACGGCGGGCTGCCGTGGCGGCGGTGGCGAAACCCCCGGCACCGCTGCCGAGGACCACCAGGTCGAACACCGCTTGTTCGCTAATGCTCATGGCGTCAGATCTCCAGCGGGGTGACGCCCATGAAGGCGCCGAGATGGCCCAGCTGGGCGAAGGCCATCTGCGCACCGGTCTGAACCGGGCAGCCGCGTTCCCGCGCCTTGTGCAGCAGCGGGGTGATTTCCGGCGAGGTGACCACGTCGGCTACCAGCGTGGCGGCGTTCAGGGTCTGCAGCAGTGCCACCGGCAACGGCAGTTCGCCGCTGTTGCCCATGCCGACGGGGGAGGCGTTGACGACCAGGTCGAAGCCATCCAGCGAGCCGTAGTGCGTGGCGATTTCCAGAGCCGGGAAGGCAGTGCCGAGCACTTCAACCAGCGCCCCGACGCGCTCGGCGCTGGGGTCGCCGAGGGTAATGCTGGCGGCGCCCGCTTCGCCCAGTGCATAGGCGATCGCACTGCCGACCCCGCCGCAGCCCACCACCAGCGCGCGCTTGCCGCAAGCCTCGAAGCCATGCTGGCGGGCGGCGCCGAGGAAGCCCGCGCCATCGACGTTGTCGCCCAGCAGGCGGCCGTCGCGCTCGCGGCGGATCACGTTGACCGAGCCCAGTGCCTTGGCGCGTTCGCTGAGCCCGTCCAGTAGTGTCGCCAGTGCCTGCTTGTACGGCACGGTGACCACGCAGCCGCGCAGGTTGCGCCAACCGCGCAGGTGGTCGACAAAGGCGCCCAGCGCCGTTTCCTGCAGGTCGATGGGAAGCATCGCCAGGTCGCGGGTGTTGTTGGCGAACCAGGTGTTGAAGTTTTCCGGCGACTTCACCTGAGCGATAGGCGAACCGACGATGGCGACCAGTTCTGTCGAACCTCGGATCATGCTGACCTCCGTTATGGCTGTTGTTGTGGAGGCCAGCTTGTCGTGGGGCGGTGTCATCAACAATGCGCTTATCGGCCATTCAGTGCGATAATCGCAGCTATCAAGCGGTAATCGCATTGAATGCCACTTTCCAAGAGCCGAGTTCATGCCCCAGCCCGAGATTCACCCCCGCGACTTGATCGCCGGCCTGCAGAAAGGCCTGGCGCTGATGCAGGTGTTCAGTGCCGAGCAACCACGCCTGAGCGTGCCCCAGGCGGCCAGGCTGTCCGGCATGACCCCCAGTGCCGCACGGCGCTTTCTGCTGACGCTGGTGCACGAAGGCTTTGCCGAGACCGACAACCGCCATTACTGGCTGACGCCCAAGGCCCTGCGCATCGGCCAGGCCTATGTCGATTCCGCGCAGTTGCCGCGCATGCTGCGGCCGATCGTCGAGCAGGTGGCGCGGCAGACCCAGGAGCATGTGTCGGTGGGCAGCCGTGATGGCGACGAGATCATTCACCTGGTGCGCAGCCGCTACAGCCACATTGCTTCGTTGTCGATCCGCCCCGGGTCGCGGGTGCCGATGTATTGCACGGCAAGCGGCCGGGTCTGGCTGGCGTGGCTGGAGGAGGAGCAGCGCGAGGAATACTTCGCGCGCAACGCGCTGAGTGCGCTGACGCCCTACACCCAGACCGACAGGGCGCAGTTAATGGCAGAGTTGCAGCGGGTGAGGGCGCAGGGCTACAGCATTGTCGATCAGGAATACGAAATCGGCATGCGCGTGTTGGGTGTGCCGCTGCTAAACCGCAGCGGCCAGTTGAAGGCGACCTTGACCATCACCACCCATGCTTCGCGGTTGAGCATCGACGAGATGCGCCTGCGCTACCTGGCGACGCTGTATGAGGCGCAGGCACTGCTCAAACCGGTGCTGGATTGAACGGGGACGCGGGCTGCGTCAGAAATCGGCCCTCAGGGTGACCGTGTAATTGCGCGGTTCGCCATACACGTTGCTGGCGTTCAGCCAACCGATCGAAGAGTAGTACTTCTTGTCGAACAGGTTGTTGCCGTTGAGGGCGACGCTGAAGTTCTGGTTGATCTGATAGGCCACGCGGGCGTTCCAGATGGCGTAGCCAGCCTGCTCGATCTTGCCGACGCCGCCGGTGCCACCAAAGTTGGTGTTGTGGTTCTTGCTCTGGATGTTGGCGCCGGCACCAACGGTCCACTGGTTCAGCTCGCCAGGCAGGTTGTAGTCGCCCCAGAAGCGCAGCAGATGGCGTGGTGTATAGCTGTTGAAGGCAGAGCCGGAAGCCGAGCTGCCATCACCTGGGTCGTTGAGAAACTTGGTCGAGGTGTAGGTGTAGCCGGCAAACAGTTGCAGGCCGGCCATTACTTCGCCGCTGATTTCAGCATCGAAGCCCTCGGCGCGTACCTTGCCGCCTGCCACATAGCAGTTGTTTTCGCCGTCCTGTCCGCATTGCGAGGCGTAATCGTACTGGGCACGGTTTTCCTGGTCGACGCGGAACACCGCGAAACTGGTGTTGACGCGGCCATCCATCAGTTCGCCCTTCAGGCCGATTTCGTAGTTGGAACCTTCGATCGGTTTAAGTGGCGCGAGGTCCTCGCTCAGTTCGGTCTGCGGCTTGAAGATGTCGGCGTAGCTGACATAGGCCGACCACTGATCGTTCAGCGCGTAGATGAAACCACCGTACGGGGTGACTTCGCCGGTTTCCTTCGCGTGTGCAGGGTCTGGCGATGTGGTGGTGAAGCGTTGCAGTTCGTAGTCGTACTGGTAGTTGCTGACCCGTGCGCCCAGCACCAGGGTCAGGGGCTCGGCCAGCTTGTAGCGCACCACGCTGTACACGCCATTCTGCCGAATCTTGGCCTTGGAGACTCCGGCATAGGTGGTGTTGAGCATTTCATCCAGGGTCGGTTCGCGCGGGGAAACCGGGTCGTAGATGTTCATCGGGCCGAGGTTGAGCAGGCCGCCTTGCAGGTCGTCGGAGCGCAGGTCGCTGGCGTTGGCACCCACCACCACCTCGTGCTCCAGGCCGAAGGCGCGCCATTTGCCGGTGAGGTTGATGTCGGCGCCTTTGTTGATGTTCTCGAAGTCATACAGGTAGGCGCGCGACTGCATGCCATTACCGGTTGCCGGGTCGACGGCGCCGCGGCCGAAGCTATAGAGGATATCGTTGGTTTCGCGGATGTAGCTGCCGGACGCTTTCAGGCGCCAGTCATCGTTGAAATCGTGGGTGACATCGGCGAAGTAGGTAGTCTGCTTGTTGTTCCACTTGTTCCAGTCGGCACCGGTGAAGGTGGAGCGACCGACGTTCACTGCACTGCCGTCCTTGTTGCGCGGCAGGCCGCCAAAGAACGGGGTCGAATGCAGGTCTTCCACGCTGGCACCGGCGGCGATCACGGTGGCGTCGGTAAGGTCGTATTCAACGATGCCGTACAGCACGTTCTTGCGGCTTTCTGCCGTGTCGTAGAAATAGTCGCGGTCTTCATGGCCGGCAACCAGGCGACCGCGCAGCTTGCCGTCTGCAGTCAATGGGCCACTGGCGTCGAGGGTCTGCCGGTAGGTATCCCAGGATCCGGCACTGGCAGTGATGGACAGGGACGGTTCAGCCTTGGGACGTTTGCGCACCAGGTTGATGGCCGCGCCAGGGTTGCCGCTGCCTTGCAGCAGGCCGTTTGCGCCGCGCAGGATTTCAACGCGGTCGTACAGCAGCGTGTCGGAGGTGAAGCTGCTGCCAATGCCGTAGTAGCGACGGTCCAGGGGTACACCGTCGTACTGGATGGTCTCCACCTCGAAGCCGCGCGAGTAGATGTACTTGCCGCCAGACGGGCTCTGGTAGGTGGTGATGCCCGTCGTGTGTTCGAGCACCTGGTCCAGGGTATCGAGGCGCTGGTCGTCCATCGCCTTGCGCGTGACCACGCTGACCGATTGCGGGATGTCCTTGAGGCGGTGGCTGCCCTTGCCGATGGTGACCGCGCTGGACGTGTAGCTGCCGGAGTTCTCGGTGGTAGCTGAATCCTGACGGCCGTTGATGTTCAGGGCTTCAAGGTTTACGGCGTCGCCGCCGCCCAGCGGTTGCAGCTCCAGGCCGTAGACGTTGTCGCCGCGCCGCACGGCGCGCAGTCCGCTGCTGGCCAGCAGGCGTTGGAAGCCGTCCTCGATGCCGTAGTTGCCCTGCAGGCCGGGGCTGGAGAGGCCGCGGGTCAGTTCGGAGGTGTACTGCAGGGTGATTCCGCTCTCACTGGCGAACCGCGCCAGTACCTGGGCGAGGCTTCCGGAAGCGATGCTGTAGGCATGCGGCGCCTGGGCGGGCGCCGCAAAGGCCGAGAGGCTGGCGCTCTGCAGCGCAACGGCGAGGGCGAGGGCGGTTTTGGAAACCTTCGTAGTAGAGCGGATCATCGAAAAATTGTCCTTATGTGTGGCAGTTCCACAGGTAAGGACTGATGAGTTGAAAAATCGGGCCAATTCTTTTCAACGCGCCTTCACGGTCACCCAATAGCGGGTGCGGTAATCCACACTGACCGGCAGCGTGGCGGGCAGCGCGGCCAGGATCGCGTCGGTGTTGCCCAGCTGGAACGTGCCGCTGATGCGCAGCTCGGCAACTTCGGGCTGGCAGCGCAGCCAGCCTGAGCGATAGCGGTCAAGTTCACTGAGGAATTGCCCCAGGGGCATTTCCTCGACCATCAGCTGGCCGTGAGCCCACAGGCTGTCCTGTTCGCGGGCAAGGCCCTCACGGCCTTCGCCCTGGGCATCGAAGGCCAGCTGCTGGCCTGCGGCGACGGTTCGCCACGGTCCCTCAAGGGGCATCACCCGTACTGCGCCCTGCAGCACGCTGAGTTGCGTACTGCGCTCGCGTTGCCGCACCACGAAGCGGGTGCCCAGGGCTTCCATCAGGCCTTGATCGCTGGCTATGCGCAACGGCCGGTGCCGAGGGCTGGCGGCATCGGGCCCGCTGTCGACCAGGATCTCGCCGCGATGCAGTGTGATCAGGCGTTGCTGCGCCTGGAAATGCACGCTCACGGCGGTATCGGTATTCAGGTCGAGCACGGTGCCGTCCGCCAATGTGAACTGCCTGTGCTCGCCGACGACGGTGGCATAGGCTGGCTGCGGCGCCAGCTGGCGGTAACCCAGATAGCCCAGGGGCGCGACAATGGCCAGGGCCAACAGCTGCTTCATCGCCTGCCGTCGTTCGCGGTCCAGCGTGCCCATTGCCAGGCGGGGTGGCAGCAGGCCCAACTGCGCGCGCACGCGCTCTGCCTTCTGCCAGGCCCGCTCGTGCTCGGGCGCGGCGGCACGCCAGCGCGTGCAGGCATCGCGCTGGTCAGGGCTGACGCCTTCGTCGAGCATCAGCATTTGCCAATGGGCGGCCTGGCGTGCCACTTCGGGGTTTATCCGCGGCGTGCTGGCAGCCATCAGGCGTCTTCGTCGAACAGGATGCAGGCTTCAAGCGCATTGGCCATGTGCCGCTTGACCGTACGCTCGCCAATGCCCAGGCGGCGCGCCACTTCGATGTAGCTCAGGCCTTCCAGTTGCACCAGCAGGAACACCGACCGCACGATCGGCTTGAAGGTGTCGAGCAGGGCGTCCAGTTGCTGCAAGGTCTCACGCATGGCCCATTGCTCTTCGGCAGACAGCGCGAACAGCTCAGGTAATTGCGCGAGCATGTCGAGGTAGGCACGTTCCAGCGACTGGCGGCGAAAATGGTCGTAGACCAAGCGCCGGCTGATCGTTGCCAGGTAGGCCCGGGGCCGCTGCAGGCTGAGGCTGGCGCCAGCCTTTTGCTGGGCCTGAAGGATACGCAGGAAGGTGTCTTGCGCCAGGTCGGCGGCCTGGGCCGAACAGCCCAGCCGGCGATACAGCCATTGCTTGAGCCATCCGTTGTGCTCGGCGTAGACCTGACTGAGATCGTCGTTGATCACGGGTATCCCTCCGGGTTGAGGAACGCACCTTAGATGATAACGATTATCAAATCAATTTCTTTGCGGGTAGTTGCAGCCGGCATCGTTCGCTGGGCATCATCAACGTCTCTCAACCATGCAAGGAATGCCGGCATGCCTGCCTATCTTGTTGCGCAGAACGAATTGCTTGTAGGGGACGGCCTGGTGGTTGAAGCGCCGGCCGGGGAAGGGCCGTACGCCGTGGTGTTCGAGGACGACGAGGAAACCGGCTATTTCTACGCCCTGGATGCCTCAGGCGGCGGCAACCCGATCCAGAATGCGCTGCACATCTACGACGTGGAGAGCGTCGCCGACCGCGACAAGCCCTCTATGGTCAAGATTGCCTGGTCCGAGGACCACCGCAAGGCGCTGCTGCTGATCAACGATTACCCCCATGCGGTCTTCGACTTCGAGGCCAAACAGGGGCATTGCCGTACCGGGTTCCCGTTGCCGATGGACAATGGCTGGTCGCACGCGGGCCATGAGTGGGATGACAGCGCACTGCGGCATTTTGCCTGACGGCCGCTCGACAAACGCTGCAACCTTGGGATTCAAGCCCGTAAAGGGCTTGAATCCCAACGAGGGTCAGATCAAGCCTTCGGCCTGCAGGGTTTTCTGTACGGCCGGTCGGCTGGCGATGCGTTTCTGGAACGCCGTCACCGATGGCCAGGGTGAAAGGTCAATGCCCAGCGTTGGCGCCCAGTTCACGATGGTAAACAGGTAGGCATCGGCCACGCTGAAGTGCTTGCCGGTCAGGAAGTCGTTGCCTTGCAAGGTCTTGTCCACGAAGCCCAGGCGTTTGCCGAAGGTCTCGATGGTCTTGCTCTTGGCCTCGTCGCTGATGCTTGGGTTGAACAAGGCGGCGAGGGTCTTGTGCACCTCGGTGCCAATGAAGTTCAGCCATTCCTGTACCCGCGCGCGTTCCAGCGAGCCTGCAGGGGGCAGCAGGTTGGCCTGGGGTTTCTGGTCGGCGAGGTACTGGACGATGGCCGGGCCCCTCGGTGAGGACTTCGCCGTTATCCAGTTGCAGGGCGGGCACATAGCCCTTGGTATTGATCGTGTAGAAATCCGTACCGCTGGCAGTCTTGTGCTGCTTGAGGTCGACTTTTTCGACGGTTTAGGGCAGGTCCAGTTCGTTGAGGACGATGTGCGGTGAGAGCGAACAGGCACCTGGCGAGTAAAAGAGCTTCATTTTCTTCTCCCATTCGAGCGGGTCAGCCGTGCGAAGGCTGGCGAGGTGAGGCGCTGTGCAGCGCACTGGTTATGACACCTATGCAGGATTTCACGCAAGTCTCTGGCGAAGGATCAAAGCCTGAATTTACCCACCAGCACTTGCAGGTCCGCGCCCAGGCTCACAGCCAAGGGTTAAGGTATGCCGCTTGCTATTCACCACGGCGAGTTTGATGACAAGGACAAGGCCTTCATGAGCCAGGCACTCGCCCAGGGTAGGCGGGCACTGCCGGGGCTTCTGCATCCTGACCCGCGAAACGCTGGGGCAGTTATCGAAATCCTGCGTCAGGCCGGGATCGAAGTGACGGTTGGTCTGCTCGTGGATGAGGCGCGTTGAGACCTGCAACCTTACCTTTTGGCGAGTCCTTGAGGTGTTCGCCATGGGTAGAAAGCGGGCCCTCATGACAGACCGCTATCGACCCATAGTCACCCTTGCGCCTGGCAGGTACCTTGTGGGAGCGGGCGCGCCCGCGAAGAATCTAACGCGGAGTCTGGCACCGGCTGCGCCGGTGTTCGCGGGCACGCCCGCTCCCACAAAGTGCGCGTCGTGCTCTCGAGCCCAGTCATTTTTCAGTGTCTGCAAAGGGTCGAAAGAGGGCCGTTCACGACAGACCGCTTTCGACCATTGCGGACATTGAACGGAAATGGATTGGGTGCTCGCGTAATCCTGAAATAGGATGGGCTATTCACATTCAAGATGGCGCACTAGCGGTGAGCATATCCATGGAGCGAAAAGCAATCCTGTCATCCACCTCTGATTGGGTCATACGCAGCACTACACCTGGCAGTGTGGAGCGCATCGAAGCGTGGTTTGGCGGCCATGGCTACGACCCGCATCGTCACGATACATATTCCATAGGCCGTACTCTTGCCGGCGTTCAGAGCTTTCACTACAAAGGAGCGCTGTGCCACGGCGTGCCTGGCAACACACTTGTGCTGCATCCCGACGAAGTGCATGACGGCATGGCTGGCACGGATGTGGGTTTTCGCTATCGGATGGCCTACATCGACCCGTCGCTGATACAGAACGTTCTTGGGGGAGAACCGTTGCCTTTCATTGCTGGCGGACTATCCTGCGACCCGCGCTTGTACCACGCCAGCGAGGCTTTCGTGCAGGCACTGGATCATCCACTAGAAACACTAGAGGAACAGGACGCCGTTTATGACTTGGCAATGGCGCTTCGTGCAGTCGGCGGCAAGCCGCGTGGTCGCAAACGTCTGGATTACCGCTCTGCCGAGCGCGCCAGGGAGTTCATCCTGGAGCACCTTCACGTGGGCATCACGCTGGAGATGCTCGAACAGGCGAGTGGACGTGAGCAATGGAGCTTGTCGCGAGACTTTCGGGCCCTCTACGGCACCAGCCCATACCGTTTTGTCACGCTTAGGCGCCTGGATTCTTTCCGAAGACTGATTCTGAATGGCTTCTCACTGGTCGATGCCGCCCTTGCCTCAGGCTTTCATGATCAGAGCCACATGACCCGGCATTTCACTCGCACCTACGGCGTGCCGCCTCTGCGTTGGCTGGAACGCTTACGCACTGTTCGCTAAGTTGCAGGATCGTACAAGAACAGCGCGCTTTCCGGTCGATAGACTGGTCACTTCAAATTAGAGAGGATCAGCTATGTCCAGCATGCATCAGCAATTGGCATCACAGCCTGTGAACCTGACTCAAAAAGCTTCTCTGATCGAGCAGCAATGGAGCCCAAGGGTCGTCGCGGAAATGAACGACTACCAATTTAAGGTGGTACGCATCGAAGGTGAATTTATCTGGCATTCACACCCGGAAACTGATGAAGCTTTTCTAGTGCTCGAAGGTCTCTTGCGCATCGATCTCCCCGAGGGCTGCGTTCATGTGAAGCCGGGCGAACTGTATGTCGTACCACGTGGTGTAGAGCACAGAACAGCGGCAGAAACGGAAACAGCACTTATGATGATTGAGCCGCGAGGCGTGTTGAATACTGGTCATGAAGGCGGGGAGCGAACAGCGCTGAATGACGTCTGGATCTGAGTCGACATCGACAGTAGTGGCTAGCCTCATCAAGGCGTGAAGCGAACACTTATCGAGGGGGGGCCGTTTCATGCCCCATGGTCTGCAAGCGCAGATCCGAGCGGTGGGGCATAGACCGGGAAGGTGGCGCATTTCAGTCCGGAGCCGGCTACCAAGCGATGAGCCCGATACTGGATAAAGAGCCCAGATTCGATGTCCGCTTCACCCCTGAGGAAGTCAATCGTAAGTGTCCGCTTCTACCCAAAGCGGACATCTATGCGTGATGAAAGACAGTGGCGTCACCGCGCTGCGCCGCCGCCCAGGCAAAAGCTGGACTGCGCATACCGAAGCAGGCGAAGTGCAGGCCCGGCAGGTCCTGGTATGTGTGGGCGCGCTCCTGACGCGGGTCGGCCTCAAGCGCAGTGAGTCCAAGTATGTGAGTGACTTGGCCAACGGCAATAACTGGTAGCGATCGGCTTCAGTGGCGACGTGTTGCAGGCCATGAGCAGTGCCAGGCAGGCCGGGAACGGGGTGGAGGTGGGTTACAGCATTCCGCGTGAAGGCTCGACCGTGGCGGTCGACATGGTGGTGAAGCCCAAGGAGGCTTCGCACCGGCAGAATGGGTACGCGTACCTGTACTACCTGCTGGAGCCGAAGATGACCGCCAACATCAGCAATGCAGTGAAGTACCCGAATGGGAATGCCGCAGCGCTGGAATACATCACTCCTGAACTGCGCGACAACCGGGCAATCTACCCGCCGGAATCGGTACTCGACACGCTGTTCCCGATCAAGACCTTGTCGCCGGCGGGGATGCGCCTGAGCACCCGGCTATGGACCCGAGTGACAAGCGGCAAGTGATGCAGCGGGGTCGCAGCCTTGACTGCGACCCATCGCCAACGATCACCGCCCGTCAGCCAGCCTGTGCCGCCAAGCTGTTGCTGACATTGCGCCCCAGCACCAGCACCATGACGAATCCGCAGCCCACCAGCGCCGTGGCCAGGCTCAACAGCACCGAGCTGCCCATCTGGTCGACGATGCGCCCACCGAAGAACGAACCCAGGGCGATGATCACCTGGAACATGGCCACGAACAGCGGCATGCCGCGCTCGACATCCTTGGGTGCCACGACGAACATCCAGATGCTCGAGCAGGCCGGGAAGGCGCCGAAGGCGAAGCCCCACAGCGCAATCAGCATCGCCGCGCCGGTCAGGTCGGTGGCGAAGTAGGGGAACAGCGCAGTGCTGACGCCGATCATCACCGCTACCAGCATCAGCGTGTGGCGTACGCTCTGGTTGGCGGCGTAGCCGGCGAACAGGTTGCCGATCACCCCGGCCACGCCATAGAGCAGCAACAGCGAGCCGATGGTGGGCCCGTCGAAGCCCGAACTTTGCTTGAAGAACGGCGCGACGTAAGTGTACGCGGCAAAGTGCGCCAGGCCGATCAGCAGCACGGCGATCAAGCCCACCCGGGCTTGCGGGTTGATGAACAGCGCCGGCAGGTCACTGACGCGAATGGCCTTGTCCGGGTTGAGTCGCGGCAGCAGCAGCAACTGCGCCAGCAGTACCGGCACGCCGACCAGCGCGGTGGCCAGGAAGGTCATGCGCCAGCCCATCAGGCCGCTCAGCCAGGTGCCCACAGGCACGCCCAGCACGGTGGCCAGGGTGACGCCGGCCATGATGATCGAGGTGGCCCGGGCCACGCTCACGCCCTTGGGCGCCAGGCGGCCGCTGAGGGCAATGGCGGTGGCCCAGAAGCCGCCGATGCTGATGCCCAGCAGGACACGACCGAACAGCAGCAGGCTGAAGTCGCTGGCGTAGGCCACCACCGCGTTGGCGATGATCATGATCAGCGTCAGGCCGATCAGCAGGTAGCGCCGGTCCATGGCGCCAATGCCCACCGACAGCAGCGGCGCGGCGAGGGCCGCCATGATGCCGGGCAGGGTCACCATCAATCCGGCGTGGCCGGCGCTGATGCCCAGGTCGCTGGCCACATCGTTGAGCACGCCCACCGGGAGAAATTCGCTGGTGACCAGGGCGAAGGCGCCCACGGCGACCGAGAGAATCGCCAGCCACTGCTGCCTGACGCTTTGTTGATCATGTTCGGGACGGCCGTGAGAGGCCTGGCTGACGCTTGGCATGTTCCTGATTCCAAGGTGAGGTCGCCTGTTGCAGGCGAAGGGGGAGGGAAAATTGAAGGCGATCATAAAGGCCGGTTTTGCCAACCTGGCAGGCGAGCCGCTCGATAGTATTCATCAACGTGATCGATGGGACGCGCTGGCTGGAGCGCCGCGCCGGTTCGTATCACAGCGTATCCAGAGGTGATACAGATATGCTTTGAGTTGATCCGCCAGGGATCGTGACACAAGCCAGGTACTTTCCAGCCTTTTAATGGGCTCCATCGAAGCGATGCAGTAACGCCTCGGTTCAAACACCCCATTGAAGCCCGGAGAGCCCCACCATGAACCGCAAAGCCGTCTACGCCGCCGCCCTGTTCGCCGCACTCAACGTCTGCACCCTGGCCGCCCGCGCCGAAGCTGCCGACAATGTCCGCACCTACACCTATGGCACCCAGCTGGACATCAAGAAAGTGCTGTCGACCAGCCAGGACGCTACGCTGACTTGCGGGGTGGTCAATGCCAAGCTCACCTACCTCGACTCCCACGACCAGACCCAGGTGCTGAACTACCGCACCCTCGGCGACCACTGCATCGGTGAGAACTGAAACGAGCACTGCCCAGCCCCCGACAGAGGAGTCCTGCCATGAACTGGTAAGCACGACAGCCCGATTGCATGCCCGGCAGGCGCGAAACGGTCTTTACTGTTGAAGCGGAAACCACCGCGCCTGGCGCTCCCAGTCAAATTTCCCATGAGAGAAGCAAGATGCTCCTACATCGATCGACCTGGGTTGAAACGGAACGATTCCTCCAGCGCAGCCGGACTATCGTCATTCCCATCGGCTCCAACGAGCAGCACGGGCCGACAGGGCTGCTCGGTACCGACTGGATGTGTCCGGAAATCATCGCCTTCGAAGCGCAGAAGGAGGCGGATATCCTGGTCGCGCCCACCTTCAACATCGGCATGGCCCAGCACCACCTTGGCTTCCCCGGCACCATCTCGCTCAGGCCATCGACTTTCATCGCCGCGATCACCGACTGGGTTCGCTCACTGGCGGTGCATGGCTTTGAGAAGATCCTGTTCCTGAATGGTCACGGCGGTAACGTGGCTTCGATCGAGGCAGCCTTTTCCGAGATCTATGCCGAGGCCAGCTTTGCCCGCCGCCCGGCAGGGTTTGCCTTGAAACTGATTAACTGGTGGGACTTGGAAGGTGTCGAGGCCCTGGCCAAGGAGCAGTTCCCGACCGGCCACGGCATCCATGCCACGCCTTCGGAGATTGCCGTGACCCAGTGGGCCTATCCGGACTGTATCAAGACCGCCGACTATGCGCCGCAGATCGCCAACTGGGGCCCCATCCGCGAGGCCGTGGATTTCCGTGCGCGCCACCCGGACGGGCGGATGGGCTCGGACCCGGGCCAGGCTTCGCCGGAGAAGGGCGAAGCGCTGGTCAGGCTGGCGGCGCAGGGGTTGGTGAAGGCCGTGGAAGGGTTCGGCAGCGAAAGCAGACCGGGTTGAAGCACCTCAAGCCAAAGGCTTGCGTGGCGGTGGCTGCTCCACCGCTAGCAGGCCGATGGGTATCTACGTGTAACCTGTGGCAGCATTTGCCACGTGATGCTTGAGTATGGATGCGAAGAAAACCAACAAATCCGGCTACACCTACCAGGCGGTCTACCGCTATCTGCTCGACTGGATCGAAGCGGCACCCTCGGATATCGAGCAGCGCCTGCCATCTTTGCGCCAACTGGCCCAGCGATTGAACGTTTCAGTCTCCAGCACCCAGTATGCCTATTCACTGCTTGAGGACGAGGGGCGGGTGCATGCACGTCCCAAACTCGGCTACTTCACCCGGGCCAGCAGCACGCCCTTGCGCGCCGAGCGCTCGCCGAGCCTGCTGGACACTGTGTTCGCCAGTGCCCGTCAGCCCGGTATGCTGGCCCTTAGCAGCGATGCCCCGGCCATGCTGCTGTCGCTGGAAAAGCCGCTGTTGATGATCGAGCGCGAACTCACGCGTCAGTACCCGTGTTCCCATGCGCCGCTCTACCAACCCTTCGGCGAGATGGCGTTACGCAGCGTGCTGGCGGAGTTCTACACCTGCTCGGCACATCGTTGCTGGCAGGCCGAGCATGTGTTCGTTGGCTCTGATCTGCGCAGCATCCTCGAACTGTCGCTGCGTGCCCTGGATCTTGAAGGCAAGGTGGCGGTGGTCGAATCGCCCTGCAACTGGGCGGTGCTCAGGCAACTGCGGGCCGCCCGCATGACCATCATCGAAGTGCCGTTGGCTGAGGATGGGCGCTTCGACCTGCAGCAGCTGCGCCAGGTAGTGGACAGCGAACCGGTGCGCCTGGCGGTGTTGTCGTCGGCCACCAGCGTGCCGCAAGGCGGCCTGATGCCGGCCAGGGACAAGCAGCAGATCTGCCGCTGGCTGGCCGAGCATGATGTGTGGCTGTTCGAAAACGACGGTTACAGCGAGTTCTGCTTCCAGGCCGAGGCGCCACGCTACCGCGATTTCGCCGACCCGGACCGGTTGCTGGTGTTTTCCACCTTCGACAAGGTGATCGGTTCGGAGGCACCCTACGGCTACCTGCTCTGCCGAAGCCATACCGAACAGTTGCAGCAGCTGTTTCTGGAGCGTGCTTTCCGCTTGTCGCCGATCCGCCAGAAGTCCATCGCCAAACTGTTCACTTCGCGTCGGTTCGAGCAGCATGTGCAGCGGCTGCGCGCCCTGTTGCGCGAGCGCATGATGCACATGAAGGCCCTGCTGGAAACCTATGGCCAAGGTTGCCTGCGCATCCATGAGCCGCAGGGCGGGGCGAGCTTCTGGCTGGAAGCGACCCGCTCGGTGGACATGCGCCGGGTCTTCGAGCGGCTGTTGGCGCAGCGTATCGTCATCGCGCCTGGGGAGATCTTCAGCCAACGTGGCCTTTGGCGCAGTCACTTGCGCCTGTGCTACACGCTGGACTGGAGCAAAGACATTCCCCAGGCGCTGCAATGCCTGGTCAGGGCGATCCAGGACGAGTCCATTCAGGACAGGGCTCAGACGCCATAGCAGTGGCGCATTTCAGGGAAGGTCCCGTCGCGTACTTCGTCACCGAAACGGGTACACGCCTCGCGGATCACCTGGGCCACGTCGGCATACGGCTTGACGAAGCGGGGCACATGATCGCCACCCAACCCCAGCAGGTCCTCGGTGACCAGGACCTGGCCATCGCAAGCCGGTGATGCACCAATGCCGATGGTGGGCTTGTCGGTGCCTTCGGTGATTGCCCTGGCCACCGGTTCCGCGACCCCCTCCAGCAGCAGGCTGAAGGCTCCGGCCTTCAGGTTGGCCTGGGCATCGTCGCGCAATGCCGCACCGCTGTCGGGGCATAGCCCCTGGGCCTTGTAACCGCCCATGACATTGACGAACTGCGGCATCAGGCCAATGTGTGCCATGACCGGTATGCCGCGCGCGACGAGAAATTCCACGGTACTGGCCAAGGCCTGATTGGCCTCCAGCTTGACGGCGTCACAGCCAGTGCTGGCGATTACCTGCGCGCAATTGCGAAACGCCTGTTCATGGGATTCCTGGTAGCTGCCGAACGGCATGTCGGCAATCACGCAGGCCAGCCGCGTGCTGTCGACCACCGCCCGGGTGTGGGCGATGGTTTCGTCCAGGCGCATGCCTAGGGTGGAGGGGCGGCCGTAGCCGACCATTGCGGTGGAGTCACCGACCAGGATGAAATCGACCAAGGGGTCGATCACCTTGGCGATCGCGCTGGAGTATGCCGTCAGCGAAACGATCTTTTGCCGGCCTTTCATGGCTACCAGCTGCGGGACCGTCAGTCGTCTGTTGCGGATAGGCGTGCTCATTCAGTGTCTCGTCTCGACAGGTGGCCAAAGGTGTGCTGATTATCGAGCCGTGTAATGCAAACTCAATGTACAGATTTCACCTGAAAACCGGCACAGACGTTTTTCCACGATGCGTGCTGCCGGCTTACTCCAACGCCTCAGCCACCCCCTGATCCTCACCCAGAAACCCACCGCTCTGGTGCTGCCACAGCCGCGCATAGGTACCGTTCTTCGCCAGCAACTCACTGTGAGTACCTTGCTCGATGATGCGCCCTTCATCCATGACGATCAGCCGGTCCATGGCGGCGATGGTGGACAGCCGGTGGGCGATGGCGATCACGGTCTTGCCCTGCATCATCTCGTCGAGGCTCTCCTGGATGGCGACCTCGACTTCCGAGTCCAGCGCGCTGGTGGCCTCGTCCAGCAGCAGGATCGGGGCGTTCTTGAGCATCACCCGGGCGATGGCGATGCGTTGCCGCTGGCCGCCGGAGAGCTTGATGCCGCGCTCGCCGACCAGGGTGTCGTAACCGCTGTGGCCGTCGCGGTCGCTGAGCTGGCGGATGAAACCATCGGCCTGGGCGTTGGCGGCGGCGCGCTGGATTTGCGCTTCGCTCGCTTCGGGGCGGCCGTAGGCGATGTTGTCGCGGATCGAGCGGTGCAGCAGCGAGGTGTCCTGGGTGACCATGCCGATCGCGCTGCGCAGGCTGTCCTGGGTGACGCGGGCGATGTTCTGCCCGTCGATGCGGATTTCGCCGCTGTCCACGTCGTAGAAGCGCAGCAGCAGGTTGATCAAGGTTGACTTGCCTGCACCGGAACGGCCCACCAGGCCGACCTTTTCGCCAGCACGGATGTTCAGGCTCAGGCCGTCGAGCACCTGGCGTTCGCCGTTGTAGTTGAAGCGCACGTTGTCGAAGGTCACCGCGCCGCCGCGGGTTTCCAGCACGCCGGCATTCGGCACGTCCTGCACCTTGGGGCCGCGGGTGAGGGTGGCCATGCCGTCCTGTACGGTGCCGATGTTCTCGAACAGCGAGGTCATCTGCCACATGATCCAGTGCGACATGCCATTGATGCGCAGGGCCATGGCCGTGATCGCAGCCACCGCACCGGTACCAACCTGGCCCTGATGCCACAGCCACAATGCATAGCCGCCGGCGCCGAAAATCAGCCCGACCACCAGCGCCTGGTTGACGATCTCGAACTGGCTGACCAGGCGCATCTGGCGGAACCCGGTCTGCTTGAAGTCCTCCATGGCCGCCCGGGCGAAGTGCGCCTCGCGCTTGGAGTGGGAAAACAGCTTCACGGTGGTGATGTTGGTGTAGGCATCGGACACCCGCCCGGTCATCGACGAGCGCGCATGCGCCTGTTCCTGGCCGACTTTGCCCAGGCGCGGCACGAAATACAGCATGGCCAGGCCGAACAGCAGCAGCCAGGCAATGAACGGCAGCATCAGCTTGGCGGCAAAGCCGCCGGCCAGTGCGATGATGGCGATGAAGTACACACCGATGCCCGGAACGATTTCGATTACCGTGAACAGCACTTCACGCACCGCCAGCGCGGTCTGCATCACCTTGGTGGTGACCCGGCCGGAAAACTCATCGGAGAAGAACGACAGGCTCTGGCGCAGCATCAGCCGGTGGAAGTCCCAGCGCAGGCGCAGCGGCAGGTTGATCGCCAGCACCTGGTGCTGCATCAGCGTGCGCAGGGCCACCAGCACGATGCTGGCGATCAGCAGCAGGCCGACGCCCCACAGCACACGGCTTTCCTCCGGGCTCACGCCACCGCCGGCCTGCCAGTTGGAGAGCAGGTCCACTACCTGGCCGAGGAAGGAAAACAGCCAGGCCTCGTAGATCGACACCCCGGCACTGAACAGCGCCAGCGCCAGGATATAGCCGCGGGCACCGCGGGTGCAGGCCCACAGGAAACGCAGAAGGCCTACCGGGGGCGGCGGTACCTCGTCGGGCGGGAAGGGGTCGAGCCAGCGTTCAAAGGCACGGAACATGAGGGTCTCCGGGGGTATTCGGTAGCAACAACCATACAGCACTGAGGCCACCAAGTGCCTGTCGAGCGTTTTGCAGCGCCTGTGAGATCGAGCGCCGCCCGCGCCTGTCACAGGCTTTACTGGCCCGAAACAAACGTAGGAGCGAGCGCAGCTCGCGATGCGCCGCGCGGGCGGCGCTCGATCTCACAGGCGCTGAACCTCCCGAGGCGAACACCCCCGAAACCACATCCCCCTGATTTTTTACGCTCTTTTTACGGCTGAACTGTCGGCCTGCAAGGATACTGACCGCGCGATGCTCAGGGATGGCATGCATATCCAACCGCCACTCCAGAGAAGCCCTTTCGTGAGCCAGTCCGCCGTCGCAGCAAACCCACCTCAACCCAGCAAATCCACCGCCATCGGCATGCTCGTCGCCGCAGTCGGCGTGGTCTATGGCGACATCGGCACCAGCCCGCTGTACACCCTCAAGGAAGTGTTCGCCGGGCACTACGGCGTGCAGGCCAACAGCGCCGGTGTGCTCGGCGTGCTATCACTGGTGTTCTGGTCCTTACTGTGGGTGGTGTCGCTCAAGTACGTGCTGTTCATCCTGCGCGCCGACAACCAGGGCGAGGGCGGCATCATGGCCCTGACCGCTTTGGCGCACCGCGCTGCGGCGCCCTACAAGCGCTTGAGCAAGGTGCTGGTGCTGCTGGGGCTGTTCGGCGCTGCGCTGTTCTACGGCGACAGCATGATCACCCCGGCGGTGTCGGTGTTGTCGGCCGTCGAGGGCCTGCAGCTGGCCTTCGACGGCATCGAGCACTGGGTCGTGCCGCTGGCGGTGCTGCTGCTGGTGGCGCTGTTCCTGATCCAGAAGCACGGCACCGCACGCATCGGCATTCTGTTCGGGCCGATCATGGTGCTGTGGTTCGTCGTGCTGGGCGCGCTGGGCATTCACGGCATCGTGCAGCGCCCGGAGGTGCTGCAGGCGCTCAACCCGGCCTGGGCGGTGAAGTTCTTCGTGCTGCACCCGGGCATGGGCGTGGCCATTCTCGGCGCGGTGGTGCTGGCGCTGACCGGCGCCGAGGCGCTGTATGCCGACATGGGGCATTTCGGCCGCAAACCCATCGCTCGGGCCTGGTTCCTGCTGGTGCTGCCGGGGTTGGTGCTGAACTACTTCGGCCAGGGGGCGTTGATCCTTGGCAACCCGGATGCGGTGCGCAACCCGTTCTACCTGCTGGCGCCCGATTGGGCCCTGCTGCCTATGGTAGGGCTGGCCACCCTGGCGACGATCATTGCCTCCCAGGCGGTGATTTCCGGTGCGTTCTCCCTGACCCGCCAGGCCATCCAGTTGGGCTATGTGCCGCGCATGTTCATCCAGCACACCTCCAGCGAAGAGCAGGGGCAGGTCTACATCGGCATGGTGAACTGGGCGCTGATGGTCGGCGTGGTGCTGTTGGTGGTCGGCTTCGAGTCGTCCGGGGCACTGGCCGCAGCCTATGGCGTGGCCGTGACCGGCACCATGCTGATCACCACGTTGCTGGCGTCGGCGGTGGTGCTGTTGCTGTGGAAAGCTCCGCGCTGGCTAGCCGTGCCGATGTTGCTGGCGTTCCTGCTGGTGGACAGCCTGTATTTCGCCGCCAATGCGCCGAAGATCTTCCAGGGCGGTGCATTCCCGGTCATCGCCGGGGTGGCGCTGTTCGTGCTGATGACCACCTGGAAGCGCGGTCGCACGATCATCGTCGAGCGGCTGGACGAGAGTTCGTTGCCGCTGGAGCGGTTCATCGCCAGCCTGCAGGCCCAGCCGCCGCACCGGGTGAGTGGCACCGCCGTGTTCCTGTCCGCGCGGCCAGAGGCGGTGCCCCATGCGCTGCTGCACAACCTGTTGCACAACCAGGTGCTGCATGAGCAGGTGGTGTTGCTGACCGTGGTGTTCGAGGACGAGCCGCGGGTCAGCGCCGCCAGGCGCTGCGAGGTCGAAGTCTTTGGGGATGGTTTCTTCCGTGTCTGCCTGCACTTCGGCTTCATGGAAGAGCCCGACGTGCCCTTGGCGCTGAGCCGCTGCCAACAGGCCGGTCTGGACTTCGGCCCCATGCGCACCACCTATTTCCTCAGCCGCGAAACGGTCATCGCCGGCAAGCAGCAGGGTATGGCGCGCTGGCGTGAGCACCTGTTCGCGTTCCTGCTGAAGAATGCCAACAGCACCCTCAAGTACTTCAAGCTGCCGTTGAACAGAGTGATCGAGCTCGGGACTCAGGTCGAAATGTAAGGCCAGTGCACTGCGCCACAAAGGAGCGAAATCGAGTATTAGTCGCCTTGATGCATTTACATAATGCGACTAATACTAAAGAGCTGCCAAGAAGAGGGATGGTCATGCAGACGCGCTTCGTTGTGGTTCCCGCTCTACCTCAGGAAAAGGAGTGCCTGCCCAGGCTCGCAGGCTTCCCCAAAGCATTGGGCAACGGCTACGATCTCTATGACACGACCGACAAGCTCAGGCTGGTGCTGAACTTTTCTACACGGGCTGAAGCGGATTACGCCTGTGCCTGCCGTAATGGCCTTTCAGGGGATCGGGAGGACAGCGCTTCAGGCGGGCATTCTGGATGGTGTGCCGCAGAAACTTGACGCACCAGGGCGACTGACGCCGCCCCGGTGCCAACCGTTGAATCAACGATCCTTGTCTTTGTGCTGGGTGCCGCCCATGCGGCCGGTGTCTGCTGGGGTCTGCTTGCCGCCAGCCTGTCCACCCTGGTGTCCGGTATCCCTGGACTTTTCCCAATCCTTGTCCATCTTGTCGTCAGGTTTCTGCCCGGACTGCTGCCCACCTTTCTGCGTACCTGCCATGCCACCCTGGCCGCCTTTTTGGCCAGCATCGCCGACATGGGCCTGGTTGCTGCCACCTTGGTTTCTATCTTTGTCTTGATTGTTAGCCATGATCGGTTACCTCAAGTCAGACACAGAACGTTCTGTGTTCACGTGTGACTGGCGAAGGTTGCACCGCTCTGCAAAAACTTTCGGTTATTCGGACGAGGCGCTTTAACCAACCCCGGCCCAACCATTAGCGGGCGAAAGCCTGTCGACCAGTGCTTCACGAGAGGCAGGCGTAAACCACCAGCTCCACCAGCATTTCCTCACGGGCCAGGCCCGCCACCACCACCGCCGCGCGGTTGGGGTAGGGGGGCTGGAAGTAGTCGCCGTACAGCTGGTTGACCGTGGCCAGGTAGCTGCGATCGGTGACGTAGATCAGCACCTGGGTCACGGCATCCAGCGAACTGCCGGCGGCCTCCAGGGTGTGGCGCAGGTTGTCCAAGGTCTGGCGGGTCTGCGCCTCGATACCGCCCGTGACCACCTGGCCCTGGGCATCGATGGGGATCTGCGCGGTATAGAGCGTGCCGTTGCCGACGACGGCCCATTCCAGGGGTGCCTTGGAGGCGTAAAGGTCGGTCTTGATTGCCTGTTTCATTGAATGGGGTCCTGAGTGTGCGGGCGTCAGTCGGCATCGCTGCCGCCGCCGGCGCCATGGCGGCGCGAGGCTTCGGTGCTTTCGACGAGGATGTGATCGGCCAGCTGCTTGAGCCGCTGCCAGGTGCTTTCGTTGACGGTGAAACCCTGGTTAGCGGTGTGCGGTGTGGCGCCCGCGACCGGGAGGGGGCCGGCAGGCCGGGTGAACAGCACGGTGACGCCTTGCTCGAACGCCTCGACGGCGGCGGGCTGGGCATCACTGCGTAGCACAGGGCGTAGCTCGCCTGCGGTAAAGTCGGCCAGGTGGCGCTGGCGTGCGTCTTCCCAGCGGGCTTGCACGTGCAGCCCGCGCCCGGCCACCTTGCTCAGGTAGCCCAGCAGCAACAGGCGGTTATGGCAATGATGGATCTGCAGCAGCGCCTGGCCACGGTGCATGGCCTTGTCCTGCACCAGCGCCACCGCGGTCGCCGCGCAGCGCAGCACGCTCTGGCCGTGGGCGTCGATCACCAGCTGGGTGGTGTCCTCGTAGTTCAGGGTGAAAGGCTGGCTGGCTTCGCCTTGCAGAGGGTCCAGCGCCTGTGCCAGCGCGCCGATGCCGTCCAGCCCTTGCAAGTGCAGCCAGCCCACCAGTTCGGCCGCGTCCTCGCAGTCGCCAGGGGCAAAGCCCATACCTTCGAAGGCTTTGCGACACATCACCTGGATTTCGTTGAGCGATACACGCATGGTCACAATGCTCCCTGCGGCATGACCGCGAAGTTCCAGTCGTCGTCGAACGGCTGGGCTATGTCGTTGAGCTCGATATCGCTCACCAGCGGCGCGCCCTGGAACAGGGTGATGCGTACCCAGCGGCTCGACTTGGGGTCGAACTTGCCCGCACCGAAGAACGCCAGCTTGCAGCGCAGCAGATGGATCGGCAGCATGTCGCGGTCCAGCAGGTTGGCGCGGATTTCCCCGTAGCTACTCTGCGCCATGCCTTGCAGGCGGCGCACCGTGCCCTTGAGCGTAGGCGCAGCGATGAGCAGATGCGCGGTCAGGGCCTGCGGATGAGCCTGCAGGTGCTCAAGCACGGCGGCATGGCAGCGCTGGATGTTGCGGGCGATGCCCAGTTGCATTTCCTTTTCCGCGCCCGGTTCCTCGGCGCGCATGCCCAGGCGGGGTTCCTCTTTCTCGGCCGAGCGATACCAGAAGAAATGCTCGGCCTCCACGGCAGTGAAGTCGTAGGCCAGGGCCCAGGCATACTGCTGCTCGATGAGTTCGCGCAACTGCTGCAGGGGCATCTGCGCGTCCAGTTGCCAGCCTTCGTCGGCGCCCATCTGCTCGGCCAGCGGCGTGACCTGCTCGGGGTACAACTCCAGCAGCAGGCTCACCAGCAGCTCCTGGCAGCCCAGCCCGGCGTGCGCTTCGCTCCAGGCCAGCAGCCGTGGCCAGAGGTCATCGCCTGCAGGCTGGTCAGCGAGCCAGTCGGCCAGCGCCGCAAGCTCGGCCAGGGTTTGCCGGTTCTGTTGGTCCTGGCGCAGGTCTTCGGTGCGGGTCTGGCTGAGGTGCAGGCGGGCCCGCGTCAGCAAGCCTTGCAGGCGCGCCAGTCGGGTAGGCTCGGCCGGTTGCGCCAAGGCCAGGGCCAGCGCGGTTTCGCGGGTGCTGAGCCAGCGCTCCACCAATTGCGGGTGGTTGATCAGGAAGGGCGCCATGCCCAGCCCGGTGGCGTTGCCGACCCCCAGGTAGCGTTGCAGGGCCGGGGCCAGCGGCACGGCCCGCTGCGGATCGAGGCCACGGGCCATGTGTTCGATCTGCTCGATGCTGAAATGGCGCAGCAGGTAGACCGTGAACATCTGCGCGCTGAACGGCTGGTTGAAGTCCGGGTTGTCCTGCAGGCAACCGAAGTCGGCGATGCCGAACTTGCCGTTGCCGTACACCGCGGTGGTGCGGTAGAGGTAGCCGACCTCGGCCAGTTGCTGCGGGTCGGGTTGCTGCCCTTCGGCCAGCGCCGTCAGGAAGCGGTCGAAGTTGCGCAGGCTGCGGTTGGCACGGGACAGCACCAGTACGCGGGCATCGAAGCGGCCAGCTTCCTGCAGCGGCACGTTGCGCTGCAGGTCGGCCAGTTGCGCCGCGTCGACGTCGCCGGCGACCAGCACGAAGGCAACGTCCCACTGGTCGGCAATCACCCGGTCACTGCGTTTTTCCGGCGGCAGGTAGGCCGAGAAGATCACGCAGTGGTAATGCCCGTTCGGCGTGTCGATGCGGTAGATGGCGGTGCCGAAGCCTTGTGCATCGAGGTCGAAGCGGCTGCGCTGGATCTGCCAGCGCTGGTTCATCATCCGCCGCATGCTGCTGCGCACGAAGCTCAGCGGGCTCTGGAAGTGGCTGCCCAGCCGGGCCAGGTCCATGACCTGGGCGGCAGGGCGCAAGGCCAGTGATGCAGGTAGGCTGTTGGACATTGTTGTCATACCTGGATGGATCATGTTCAGACGCCTTGTTCGCGGGCCATGTGCCGGGCGATGCGTACTGCATCCCACAACGCTGGCAGGATCACCAGCGACACCGGCACCGCGGTGATGACAATGAAGGACTGCAGGGCCGTCACGCCGCCCGCGCCAATGGTGATCAGCACCACCGCCGCCAGGCCCATGCCGATGGCCCAGAAACCACACAGCCATTTCTTCGGTTTATCGTTGCTGGACATCGCCAGCGCCACGGTGAAGGCCATGGCATCGCCATTGGTCGCCACCGAGATGAAGCTCAGGAACAGGAACAGCGCACTGATCAGGCCGCCCAGCGGCAGGTTCTGCGTCACCCCCAGCAGCAGGTCTTCGGGTTGCGCGCCATGGGCGGTGACGATGCCCGGTGTCTGCAGCTCCAGGCCGATGCCGGTGCCGCCGACCACGGTGAACCAGAACATGGTCACCAGCGGCGCGATGATCGACAGCGTCGTGATGATCTCGCGGATGGTGCGGCCCCGCGAGATCCGCGCGACGTACAGCGCCACCATCGGTGCATAGCCGATGAACCAGCCCCAGTAGAACACCGTCCACCAGTCCAGCCACTTGGGGTCGGCGCGGAACAGCGTCATCGGGATGAAATGCTCCACATGCAGGGCGAACGCCGCCGGGAAGCCGCCGAGGATGAACAGCGTCGGGCCGAACACCACCATGAACAGCGCCAGGCCGATCATCAGCCAGACGTTGATCTCGCTGACGAAGCGGATGCCCTTGAGCCCTACCAGGCAAGACACGGTGTACATCGCCGTGACCAGCACGATGGTCAGCGACTGGGTGACGATATCGTTAGGCAGGCCCCACACAGCGTGCATCGCACTGCTGATCTGCAGGCCGAGGAAGCCGATCGGGCCGATGGTGCCGGCGACCACGGCGATGATCGAGGTGGCGTCGGCCAGGGTGCCGATCGGGCCCTTCAACGCTCGCTCGCCAAACAGCGGGTAGAGCAGGGTGCGCGGTGCCAGCGGCAGGCCCTTGTCGTAATGCAGGTGCATCAGCACGATGGCCAGCAGGCTGCCGAGCACCGCCCAGGCGAGGAAGCCCCAGTGCACGAAGGATTGCGCCAGTGCCGCGGTGGCTGCGGCCTCGCTGTGCGGTTGCAGCCCGGCGAACAAGGGCGGCGGGCTGGCAAAGTGCATCAGCGGTTCGGCCGCGGCCCAGAAGGCGCCGCCGCCTGCCAGCAGGGCGCACATGATCACCGCGATCCAGTTGAAGGTGCTGATGTCCGGGCGCTGGGTCACGCCGCCCAGGCGCACACGCCCGCAGCGCGAGAAGCCGATGCCCAGGCTGACCGCGAAGGTCGCCAGCATCAGCACCTGCCAGTACAGGCCAAAGGCCTTGGTCGACCAGGCGAACAGGGTGTTGACTAGCGCCGACACTGTGTCGATGTCGATCAGCGCCGCTAGCAGGAAGGCGCCGAGGAAGCCGCCGCTGATCAGGAACAGCGGCCAGTCGATGTCCCGCGTCAGCGGCAGGCCCATGGCCTGGCCTTCGGCCTGCAGGGTGGTTGGGTTTTTCATGAAGCCTCCGGAACCTGCGATTGTTGTTATTGTTGATGCTGTCCGTGCAAGGGGCTCAGGCCTGCGCCGTGGTGGCGGTCTCCAGCAGGCGCAACCAGTTCAGCCCCATGATGTTGGCCACCTCGGCCTCGGCGAAGCCGCGGGCGCGCAGGCCCTGGGCGATGTTGCCGAAGTCGCGACTGTCGCGGAACCACTGCAACGGTGCCGGCCAGTTGGCGTTGTCCTTGGAGCCTTCGCCGTAGTCCTTGTCCTTGCTCCAGCGGCCATTGCGCATCCATTCGAGCACCGCCAGTGGTTGTGCCTGGCACAGGTCGGTACCGATGCCGATATGCTCGACGCCCATTAGGTCGGCGGTGCGCGCGACCATGTCGCAGAAGCTTTCCAGGCTGCAGTCCGATGCGCCCTTGAGGTGGAACGGGTAGGTGCTGAAGCCCAGCAGCCCGCCGGTTTCGGCGATGCCGCGCAGCACGGCGTCGGACTTGTTGCGCTTGGCGGCGTGGAAGCTCGACGGGTTGGCGTGGGAAATGATCACCGGCCGGCTCGACAGCTCGATGGCCTCCAGGGTGCTGCGTTCGGCGCTGTGGGACATGTCGATGAGCATGCCGACCCGGTTCATTTCGGCGATCACCTGGCGGCCGAAGCGGCTGATGCCGTTGTCCTCGCGCTCATAGCAACCGCTGGCCAGCAGGCTCTGGTTGTTGTAGGTGAGCTGCATGACGAACACCCCGAGCTGGCGGAACACCTCCACCAAGGCAATGTCGTCCTCGATCGGTGAGCAGTTCTGGAAGCCGAAGAAGATCCCCACCCGGCCTTCCTGGTGGGCCAGGCGAATGTCGCTGGCCGTGCGCACCGGGCGGATCAGCTCGGGCCAGGTTTCGAAGCGGCGGTTCCACTCACCCAAGCGCGACAAGGTCTCGCGGGCGTTCTCGTGGTAGGCGATGGTGGCGTGCACCGCGCTCAGGCCACCGGCCTGCATCTGCTGGAATATTTCCGGGCTCCAGTTGGAGTACTGCAGGCCGTCGATCATCAAGAGGTCATGCATGGCGCGTATTCCTTCAGGGCCGCAGGTAGGTGGTCTTGACCACGGTGTAGAAGTCACGGGCGTACTGGCCCTGTTCGCGAGGGCCGAAGCTCGAGGCTTTGCGCCCGCCGAACGGCACGTGGTAGTCGGTGCCGGCGGTGGGCAGGTTGACCATCACGCAGCCGGTCTGGGCGCCGCGCTTGAAGGCACTGGCGTGGCGCAGCGACTGGGTGATGATGCCGGCGGTCAGGCCGTATTCGGTGTCGTTGAGCGTGGCCAGCGCCTCGTCGAAGTCACGTACGCGGATCACGCAGGCGATCGGGCCGAACACTTCTTCGCGGTTGATGCGCATGTCGTTGCGGCTGTCGATGAACAGCGCCGGGCGCATGTAGTAGCCGTCGCTTTCCAGCTGCAGGCGTTCGCCACCTTCGACCAAGGTGGCGCCTTCGTCCTGGGCCAGTTGCAGGTACGCCAGGTTCTGTTCCAGCTGGCGCGCATCGGCCACCGGGCCGATCTGCACGCCGGCCTCCAGGGCATGGCCGACCTTGAGCTGGCGCATGCGCAGGCGCAGGGCCTCGACGAAACGGTCGTGGATACCTTCGCAGACGATCAGCCGTGACGAGGCCGTGCACTTCTGCCCGGTGCCGAAGAAGGCACCGTTGAGGGCGCATTCCACCGCCAGGTCGAGGTCGGCGTCGTCCATCACCACCAGGGCGTTCTTGCTGCCCATTTCCAGCTGGCAGCGCACCAGGTTGCCCGCCGTGGCGACCGCGACGCGACGGCCGGTCTGCAACGAGCCGGTAAAGGTCAGGGCGTCGATCTCGGCCGACTGCACCAGGGTTTCGCCGACGCTGGCGCCGCTGCCCATGACCAGGTTGAAGGTGCCGTTGGGCAGGCCCTGGCGGCTGATGATCTCGGTCAGCGCCCAGGCGCTGGCCGGCACCAGGTTGGCCGGCTTGAACACCACGGCGTTGCCGAACGCCAGCGCGGGGGCGATCTTCCAGGCGGCGGTGGCCATGGGGAAGTTCCACGGGGTGATGATGCCGACCACGCCCACCGGCTCGCGATGCACTTCGATGTCGATGCCGGGGCGCACCGACGCGGCGGTCTCGCCCATCTGGCGCAGCACTTCGGCGGCGTAGTAATGGAAGAACTGGCCGCTGCGGGCGACCTCGCCGATGCCTTCGGCCAGCGGTTTGCCTTCTTCACGGGACAGCAGCTCACCGAGCTCCTGCTTGCGGGCGATCAGTTCGTCACCGATGGCCATCAGCACCTGCTGACGGGCTTCCAGGCCGCTGGCGGCCCACTTTGGCTGGGCGGCGCGGGCCGCCTGGATGGCCTGGCGGGCTTGTTCGGCGCTGGCCTGGTGGTATTCGCCGATCAGGTCGCGGGTGTCCGAGGGGCTGTGGTTGCCCAAGGTGGCGTGGCCTTCGCACCACTGGCCATCGATGTAGTTTTTGCAGGTGTTGAGTGACATGGATGAAAGCCTCTGTTTGCCTGGCGTTCATCTTGCGAGCAATATGCGGCAAATAAAAATTAATAAAAAAAATGCTTTGATAAGGAACGCTAACCATGTTGCCCGAGCTTAAAATCGCCCAGCTGCGCTACTTCCTGCTGGTCGCTGAACTCAAGAGTTTCCACGCTGCCGCGCGCCAGGCGTTTCGCACCCAGCCGGCAATATCGCTGGCGGTGCGCGAACTGGAACAGAAGCTGGGCCAGGCGCTGGTCGAGAAGGGCGGCGGCCGGGTTGAGCTGACCCCGTTCGGCGAGCATTGCCTGCCGTTGTTCCGTGGCCTGATCGAACACCACGACCGCATCGCCCGCGAGGCCACCCTGCTGGCCCGCCACGAAATTGGCCAGGTCAGCATCGCCACCGTGCCGTCGGTGGCAAGCCGCATGTTGCCAGGGCCATTGGCGCGGTTCGTCGCCGAGCACCCGAATGTGCAGGTCAGCATCCAGGACGGCACGGCCGAGCGCGTGCAGCAGTTGCTGGCCCAGGGGCAGGTGGACTTTGGTATCAGCAGCCTGTGGCTGGAGGACGAGCAGCTCGATTTTTTCCCGATCATCAAAGATCAGGTGGGCGTGGTGTGCCGCGTCGACCATCCACTGGCGCAGGCCGGCGGAGCCCTGCACTGGTCGCAGTTGCAGGGCGTGCCGATGGTCCGCAACGGTACCTCGCAGCTGCTGGCAGGCACCGAGGCCGAGTGCTTGCTGGGGCATAGCCGGTTGTTCGTCTCCAACATGATCTCGTTGATCGCGATGCTGGAGGAGGGAGTGGGCATCAGCACCTTGCCTTACCTGGCGTTCCCTGTGGAGAACGACAAGCTGGTGTTCGTGCCGCTGGTCGAACCCAAGGTCGAGCGGCACATCGGCATGCTGACGCGCAAGGGCCGCAGCTTGTCACCTGCAGCGGGGGCGTTGATGGCCTTTCTGCAGGTGCAGCTGGCTACGCAGGATCAGCGGGCGTAGATCTGCTGGCCGGCAAACCAGGTCTGCAGCACTTGCGTATCGCGCAGCGACTGTGGATCGACACTGAGTACGTCGCGGTCGAGGACGATCATGTCGGCCTGCTTGCCGACCTTCAGTGAGCCGACCTGCTGCTCCAGGCGCATGGCCCGGGCGGCGTTGAGGGTATAGGCCTGGAACATCACTTGGCGGTCGATCGCTTCATCGGCATTGAGCACGCCCTTGGGGCCTTTGCGGCTGATGGCCTGGTAAATTGCCTTCCACGGTTCCGGGGTGGTGATCGGCCAGTCGCTGGCACCGGAAATGGTCGCGCCGTTTTTCACCAGCGAGCGAGCCGGGAAGGTATGCAGGAAGGCCATCGCGTTCACGTAGGGCTTGACCAGGTCCATGTTCGAGGCGTCGGCGCTGGCCCAGTACAGCTGCATGGCGGCAATCACGTCGAGCTGCTTGAAGCGGGCGTATTCCTTGGGGTTGACCATCTGCAGGTGGGTGATGGAGTGGGCGATGCCGCTGTTGCGCTGCCGTCGGGCCTGTTCGATACCGTTGAGCGCCTCGCGCACGGCGCGGTCGCCGATGGCATGCACATGCACCAGCCAGCCACGGGCATCGGCGGCGCTGACCAGCTCGCCAAAGTGCTGTGGGTCCAGCAGCAGCTCGCCGTGCTGGCCGGAGTTGCGATAGGGTTCGAGCATCGCCGCCGTCTGCGCTGGTGCCTCGGCGACACCGTCGGCGAACACCTTGATGCCCGGCAAGGTGAGGTTGTGCACGCCGAGAAATTGCTGGCGCACCTTGTCCAGCTGGTCCAGGTCCGCAGGACGGGCCTTGGAGTCGGCCATCAGCAGGGCGGCGACATGGGCGGTCAGCTCGCCATGCTCGGAAAGCCGCTTGTAGATGGGCAGCACGCCCAGCGAGTCGTTCTTCACATCGGCGCCCGGCCGCTCATTGGCCAGCGGGTCCATCCAGCCGGTGATGCCCAGCTGCTTGTAGTAGTCCAGGGCCCTGCGCCCGGCGCTCATCAGGGTCTCGTCGCTCAGTGGCGGCAGCAGGTCGGTGACCGGGTAGTAGCTGGCGTCGGCGAGAAAGCCGTTCGGCGTGCCGTCCGCGTGCTGGCCCAGGGTGTTGCGCGTTTCGGCGGGGAGGGCAGCGATGGTTTTTGCATCGATCCCGGCGCGCTTGAGCATGACCTGGTTGGCCCAGCCAGTGTGCATGTCGTTGGCGGCGAGGAGGATCGGCTGTTCGGCCCACTCACCGTGGTTGAAGCGCTGCTCCAGTGCGGCAATGTCATCCCAATAGGTGCCAGGCACGCCACCGACGCTCAGGAACTCGCCACGCACGGCCTTGCCGTCGCTGCGCCACTGACGCAGGCGCTGTTCCAGCTCATCCAGCGGTACCTGCTCGCCGGCGAGGTCGGCCAGCTCCAGTTGCAGGCCGCCTTTGATGGCGTGGGAGTGGGAATCGAGCAAGCCCGGCATCAGCACCTTGCCGCCCAGGTCGATGACCAGGGTGCCTTCGCGCTTGAGGGGTAACACGGCCTGGTCGGAGCCCACCGCGACGATTTTCTCGCCTTCGACTGCCACAGCCTGTTGCAGCGGTTGGCCAGGCTCGGCGGTGTAGACCTTGGCGTTGTGCAGGATCACGTCCACCGCCGCGAAACCCGGCAGGGCGGTGCAGGCCAGGCCCGCGCTGATCGCCATCTTCAGCAGGTGCTTCATTCGATGCCTCGTAGTTGTTGTGGTGGCAGCGCAGGCTAGCCAAGGTGCCAACGCGGTTAAAGGCACGGGCAGGCACAACTTTTTTCGCGCTGGGGAAATAATCCATGGCCTATGATTGCCCGCAGATGCTCACACCTGGGCGTCGCCCTTTTCGTTTGTGCCTGACAGGAAGAAACCATGGACAAGATGATGGCCCTGACCATCTTCGTCGCAGCCGCCGAGCACGGCAGCTTCAGCCGTGCCGCCGAGCAACTGGGCAAGACGCCTTCGGCGATCACCAAGGCTGTCGCGCACCTGGAAAGCGAACTGGGCGTGCGCCTGTTCGAGCGCACCACCCGGCGCATGGCGCTGACCGAGGCCGGTAACTTGTACCTGGATGGCGCCCGGCAGGCGCTGATGCACCTGCAACGGGTGACCGAAGAGGTGGAGCAGCTGCAGCATGCGCTACGCGGCACTCTGCGCATCACCGCGCCGCCGTCGTTTGGCCCGGCGTTCCTCAACCAGGTGTGTTGCCGCTTCATGCGCGAGCACCCGCAGGTGCGCCTGGAGGTCAACCTCAACGATGCCAACGAAGACCTGATCGATGGCGGTTATGACCTGTCGCTGCGTGACGGCCCCACCGACCAGCCGGAACTGATTGCCCAGCCACTGATCGAGAACCGTGTGATGCTCTGCGCCAGCCCCGCCTACCTGGCCCACCACGGCGACGCGATCACCCTGGACAACTACGCCCAGCACGACTGGCTGCTGCTGCGCCACCCGCTGCTCAACCGCAGCTACTGGTGGATCGACCATGAGGGCCAGACCCTGCGCGTGCGCCAGCCGACGCCCAAGCTGGTGAGTGACAGTTTCGATTTCCTCCTGGCCTGCCTGCTCGATGGGCAGGGTCTGCAGTTCGTGCCGACCTGGAGTGTCGCGCCCTACCTGGCCAGCGGGCAGTTGGTGGAGGTGATGCCCGACTACTGGCGGGCCCTGAGCGCGTTCGGGCCGTGGGTCCATGTGCTGTACCTGCCGCACCGGCGTAACACCCGCAAGGTTCAGGCGTTCATTGCCATGCTGCATGAACACCTGCGCGGGCAGGGCGTACAGGTGGCGGGGCGCGGCTGAGTTTTTCCGCGCGGGAACAAAAGTTGTGCGGGTTGTGGCAATGATCGGTGCGCGAACGCTGGTTAGGCTTGCAGCAGTCACCTGACCACCGCGTATCAGGAGTTTCCCGCAGTGAAGATCCACACCCTCGTCACCGACATCCGCACACCCCTCGAGCGGGGCCGCCAGATCGGCGAACGCTTTGCCGAACAGATCCGTACCACCACCGCCCTGTACCTGGACTTCTTCCCACGGGTGGGGGTGTCGCTGGCCGAGGCACAGCGGATTGGCGAAAACAGCCTGGCCGCCCTGGATGCCTGGAGCCCGAACCTGACCACTGAAGTGGTCGGTATGGCCGACGGCGCCGGCCTGCCACTTTGGCAGCTGGCGAGCCTCAACGCCCGTACCGAAGTGCTGGCCGCCCGTACCCGCCACAGTGAATGCTCCACCACCGTGCACGCCCCCCATGGCCCGCGTGCGCCGCAGACCCTGCAGACCTGGGACTGGCACGACAGCCTGTGCCCCCACGGCCTGATGCTGGCGCTGCAAAGCGAGCGTGGCATGCAGGTCAAGCTGTTCTGCGAGTTCGGCATGCTGGCCAAGCTGGGTGTCAACAGCGCAGGCGTGGGCCTGCACTTCAACATCCTTCACCATCGCAGCGACAACGCCAGCGGCGGCGTGCCGGTACACGCCATCGCCCGTCGCCTGCTGGAGGACGCCAGCAGTGTCGAAGAGGCCATCGAACTGGCACGTTCGGCGCGGGTCAGCGCCTCGACGGTACTGACGGTGTTCTCCCGCCAGGACTCCAGCCCTCGTGCGGTCAGCATCGAGCTGAGCCCCGAGCGCACGGCGCTGGTGTTGCCGCGTGAAGATGGCTGGTTGTTGCACACCAACCACTTCCTCGACCCTCAGCTGAGCCTGGGCGAGCAGGTCGCCGACCGCGCCGACACCCTGTGCCGCCTGGGCCACCTGGAACAGGTGAGCGGCCAGATGGGCAGCGCTGACCTGCGCGCCCGTGCCGAGGCCATGTGCGGTGCCGCGGGCGACCGCGCGCCGATCTGCTTCCACCCGGACATGGCCCTGCCCGACACCGAACGTTGGGAAACCCTGCTCAGCGTCGGCATAGACACCGAACGTTGCCTGCTGGAGTACGTGGCTGGCACCCCCGTGCACCTGGCCAGGGCCGGCTTCCAAATCTTCTGAGCCACACCGGCTGCAGCTTGCCCAGGCCGGCTGCGCCCGCTGAACGAGAACAACAACAATGCATGCGCAACAGACTCAGCCTGCGTCATCCCGCTCCGCCTTCCGTACCTTTTGCGTCTCCGGCATGGGCACGGCGCTGGAATTCTACGACTTCATCATCTACGGCACCGCCGCCGCGCTGGTGTTCCCCCAGGTGTTCTTCCCGCAGATGGATCACCTGACCGCCACCCTGGTGGCGTTCAGCGCCTTTGGCGCGGGCTTCTTCGCCCGCCCGCTAGGGGGCCTGGTGTTCGGCCACTTTGGTGACCGCATCGGCCGCCAGAAGGTGCTGGTCACCACCTTGCTGCTCATGGGCCTGAGCACCTTTCTCATCGGCTGCCTGCCTGGCCATGCCAGCGTCGGCGTGGCGGCACCGATCCTGCTGGTGCTGCTGCGCCTGATCCAGGGCTTTGCCGCCGGCGGCGAGTGGGGTGGTGCCGCCTTGTTCGGCATCGAGTCGGCGCCGCCTGGGCGGCGTGGCCTGTGGGGCAGCTTCACCAGCATGGGTATCGGTGTCGGCGGCATTCTCGGGGCGGCAGTGTTCGCCATCGTCAGTGCGGCCTTCAACGACAACCTGGTCGATTTTGCCTGGCGCATTCCGTTCTGGCTGGGTGGCACCTTGGTGCTGATCGGCCTGTATGCACGGTTGAAGGCGCCGGCTGCCGCCATCATGCCTGAGGCCAGGCCTGCGCGCGCACCGCTGGCCGAGGCCCTGCGCCAGCGCCCACGGCAAATGCTGCTGTGCACCGGGATCGCCTTTGGTTACTGCACCATCGCCTATATCGGCAGCACGTTTTTCCTCACCTACGCCACGCAGGTCGGTTTTGGCAGTACCCAGGCGCTGATGTTCGACCTGGCGCTGTCAGTGGCCATCGTGTTTTCTGCGCCGCTGTTCGGCTACTTGTCGGACCGCGTGGGCCGGCGTGTGGTGATGGGTTTCGGTGCACTGATCATGGCCATGGGGTTGTTCGCGTTCTTCTCGCTGGTGGGCATGAAGAGCTTCACCATCGCCTTGTTCGCCTATTGCCTGACCGGCCTGCTGATGGGTGCGACCCAGGGCCCGATCCCGGCCTTGCTCGGCGAGCAGTTCCCGCGCAGCATGCGCTACTCGGGGATTTCGGCCAGTTATCAGATCGGCGCGGCGTTGGGCGGCGGCACAGCTTCGAGCATCGCCACAGCGATCCTGATCCTGACCGACCACAACCCGCTGGGCGTGGCGTTGTACGGGGCAGCGGCGCTAGCGCTGGTTGCCGTGTGTTCGCTGATGCTACGGGAGACGTCGCGCTTGAGCATGGCGCAGATCGATGAAGAGGATGCCAGCGACGCTGCGGTTGAACGTTGCCATGGGCCAGGGCTCATACATGCAAAGGGTACCGCGAGGAGTGTCACCCATGAGCATCGAACGCAGCATCCCCGAGCTTGAGGCCTGGTACGCCCAGTACGACGACATCAGCTACCGCCGCGAGTCGCCGGACGCCTACCACCATGAACTGGTGCGCACCGCCGAGGCCTTGCGCGACGATGGCGCGATCGACTGGGACGACTGGCTGGCGCTGAAGGCGCTGGCTGACGAGGCCCATGTCGGCGCCCTTGAAGACGCCGTGCAGGCCCACGTCAGCGACCCCGACGCATGAAAGCGCTGAAGATCGCCACCTTCAACATCAACGGCATCCGCAGCCGCCTGCCGGCGCTTTTGGCGTGGCTTGAACGGGAGCAGCCGGACATCGCCTGCCTGCAGGAACTCAAGGCGCCCGACGCGCAGTTCCCGCGCCAGGACCTGGAGGCGGCCGGCTATGGCTGCCTGTACCAGGGGCAGCCGTCGTGGAACGGCGTGGCGATCCTGGCGCGTGGCAGTGAACCGCTGGAGGTACGCCGCGGCTTGCCCGGCATGGAGGACGACAGCCAGAGCCGCTATCTGGAGGCGGCTGTGCACGGCGTGCTGGTGGCGTGCCTGTACCTGCCGAACGGCAACCCGCAGCCCGGGCCGAAGTTCGATTACAAGCTGCGCTGGTTCCAGTGCCTTATCGAGCATGCCAAGGGCCTGCAAGGCAGCGGTCACCCGACGGTGCTGGCAGGTGATTTCAACGTGGTGCCCACCGACATGGACATCTACAACCCACGCTCATGGCTGAAGGACGCGCTGCTGCAGCCCGAGTCGCGGGCGTGTTACCAGCAACTGCTGGAGCAGGGCTGGGTCGATGCCATTCGCCACCTGCACCCCGACGAGCGCGTGTACACCTTCTGGGATTACTTCCGCAATCACTGGGCGCGCAATGCCGGGTTGCGCATTGACCACCTGCTGCTCAACCCGGACCTTGCCCCTTACCTGAAGCGGGCGGGTGTCGATGCCTGGGTGCGCAATGAGCCCAAGGCCAGTGACCACGCGCCGGTGTGGATCGAGGTGGGCGGGCGCAAAAAGTGAGCTAGAGCAGCTTGTCCAAGGTGATGGGAAATTCCCTGATGCGCTTGCCGGTGGCGTGGTAGATGGCGTTCGCAACAGCCGCCGCCACGCCGACCACACCGATCTCGCCAACACCCTTGGAGCCCAGTTCGTTAACGATGTCGTCCTGTTCGTGGACGAAGATCACTTCCACATCACCTACGTCGGCATTGACCGGTATGTGGTACTCGGCCAGGTTGTGGTTGAGTATCCGGCCTTGGTCATGGTCAGTTTGCGTGTGCTCGTGCAAGGCCATGCCCAGGCCCCAGACCACACCGCCGAGGATCTGGCTGCGTGCGGTCTTGGGGTTGACCACACGCCCAGCGGCCACGGCACTGACCACCCGGCTGACCCTGATCGAGCCGAGGTCCTCATCCACCTCGACTTCCACGAACACGGCCGAATGCGTCGCGGTGGAGAAGGGCTGACGCTTCGTGCTCGGCTCTGCATCGATCTGAACCTCTAAAACGCCGCCCTCCGACTGGGCGACAATATCGGATAACGCGATGCGTTGCTGGGCGAAGTGGAGGTAACCTTCAGCGAACGTGATGGCCTCCAGGGGCACATTGGCCAGTACCGGAAAAGTCGCGCGGGCGCTCTCCAGCACTTTGCTGCGCAGCACCTGACAGGCTTGCCGCACCGCCGACCCCACCGACGAAACCGTGAACGAGCCGCCTTGTAATGGCGCAGTGGGCAATGAGGAGTCGCCCAACAGGAAGGTCACGTCTTCTGTCCCCACCCCTAGCGCGTCGGCAGCGATCTGGGTCATGACGGTGTAGGTACCGGTCCCGATATCAGTGGTTGCGCTGCTTACCGTCAGGTGGCCCTGCGCATCCAGTCGAGCTTTGGCACTGGCTTTCATCTGCATGGCTTCCCAGACGCCACTCGCCATGCCCCAGCCGATGAGCCGGTGGCCGTTGCGCATGCTGCGCGGCTGGGGCGAGCGGTTGGCCCAGCCGAAACAGGCGGCTCCTTGCTCGTAACAGGCAAGCAGCTCCTTGCTGGAGTAGGGTTTGCCCTCGTTGCCATTGTGGTCGGCAAAATTGCGCCGACGCAACTCGACCGGGTCGATGCCCGCTGCGCAGGCAAGTTCGTCCATGGCGCACTCCAGCGCCAGGACGCCCGACCCGGCACCGGGTGCGCGCATATCCAGCGGGGTGTATACGTCGAGCGGGGTGAGCCGATAACTCAGCGCGACATGGTCGCAGCGGTAAAGCATGCCGCTCCATTCCACCAGGTGTTCGGTAAAGTCTTCGATGCGTGAAGTCTGGCCGATCGCGTCATGGGCGACCGCCAGCAACTGACCGTCGGCATCCGCGCCCAGGCGCAGGCGCTGCTGCGTGCGCGGTCGGTAGCCGAAGGTGAACATCTGCTGGCGGGTCAGGGTGACCCTGACCGAGCGTTTGAGCTGCAGCGCCGCCATTACCGCCAGCGGTAACTGGTACTGCGGACGCAACCCAGAACCGAACGCGCCGCCGACGTACGCGGCCAGTACCCGAACCTTATCCTTGGGCAGGCCGAACACCTTGTGCAAGTAATCCTGGCAGTTCTGTGTACCCTGGGTTTTGTCATGTATTTCCAGCTGATCGCCGGCCTTGTACAGCACCGTCGACGCATGGGGTTCCATGGGGTTGTGATGCTCGTTGGCGGTCAGATAGGTCGCATCGACCGTGACTGCTGCCGTGCCGAACTGCCCGTCGAAGTCGCCGCGGGGCGCAGGTGTCTCGGCGGGGGCGGGGTGGCTGTGCTGCAGCCCGGCCAGCAGATCTGTCTGATGCGCTTCTACGCTGTAGTCAATCTTGATCAGTGAGCCGGCGTAACGGGCCATTTCGAGGCTCTCGGCAATCACCAGCGCCAGCGGTTGCCCGCTGTACAGTACCCGGTCATTGAACAGCGGCCGGAACGGCGAGCCGTTGGCGGCATCGGCGTCGTTGTAGTCGTCGTCATAGCTGGAAACATGAGGGCGGTGCGCGTGGTCCAGTACCGCAACGACGCCAGGTACCTTCAGGGCTTCGCGGCTGTCGATGGCGAGCACCTGACCGCGCGCGATGGTGCTGGAGACGACGCTGCCGTGCAGCAATCCCGCCTCGGGGTATTCGCCAGCGTAGCGCGCCTGGCCGGTGACTTTCGCCACACCATCGACACGGTCAAGCGGCTGGCCGACAGCAGGTGTGGGGCTGTTCATGATGTGGCTCCAGGCTGTGCGCTGCCGAACGCGGCTTCGCTGAGTGCGCGGACGATGGCCCGATGTGCCAAGGGGACCTTGAAGGCGTTATGTGCAAGTGGCTGTGCGCCGCCCAGCAATACCTGAGCGGCCTTCGCGAACAGCGCCTGGGAAGGCGCCTGGCCGCTCAGTGCCTGCTCGGCGGCCGTCACCCGCCAGGGTTTGTGCGCCACACCGCCAAGTGCCAGCCCGGCCCTGCGGATCGTGCCTTGCTCGATCTTCAGGCCAGCCGCGACCGAGACCAGGGCGAAGGCATACGAAGCACGGTCGCGGATCTTCAGGTAATGGCAATGCCCTGCAAATTCGGAGGGTGGCAGCTCGATGGCGGTGATCAGTTCGCCAGCGGCCAGATGATTGTCGCGTTCCGGAGCGTCCTCCGGCAGGCGATGGAAATTCACCAACGGGATCTGCCGTTCACCCGAGGGGCCCTGCACATGCACCACCGCGTCGAGCGCCGCCAGCGCCACGCACATGTCCGAGGGGTGCGTGGCCACGCAAGCAGGGCTGGCACCGAGAATGGCGTGGATACGGTTAAGGCCAGTGCGTGCCGGGCAGCCGCTGCCAGGGTCGCGTTTGTTGCAGGGCGTACCGGTATCGTAGAAATAATGGCAGCGGGTGCGTTGCAGCAGGTTGCCGCCCGTACTCGCCATGTTTCTCAATTGTGGCGAGGCCCCCGCCAGAATGGCTTGAGACAGCAGTGGGTAGTCATGCTCGACGAGAGGGTGCCAGGCGAGTTCGGCATTGCTGACCAGCGCACCGATGCGCAAGCCGCCGGTCGCAGTCGTTTCGACTGCTCCAAGCGCCAGGCCCGAGATATCGATCAATTGGGTCGGGCGCTCGACGTTTTCCTTCATCAGGTCGAGCAGGTTGGTGCCGCCGGCGATGAACCGTGACGCCGGGCCCGACAAGCTGATGGCTTCGCTGACAGAGGCCGCCTTGTGATAGCTGAAAGGGCTCATTTGCGTCCCTCCTGCATCCGCGGCAGGGCGTCTTCCACGGCTGCGACGATATTCCCATACGCACCACATCGGCACAGGTTGCCACTCATGTGCTCGCGAATGGCTTCGCGGCTGGCAGCTCGCCCTTCGTTGGCCAGGCCGATGGCCGAGCAGATCTGACCGGGCGTGCAATAGCCGCACTGGAAGGCGTCATGGGTGATGAAAGCGCGTTGCATCGGGTGCAGCTGATCGCCATTGGCCAAGCCTTCTATGGTGACCAGCTCGGCGCCGTCGCACATCACGGCCAAGGTCAGGCAGGCATTTACCCGGCGGCCGTCGCGCAACACTGTGCATGCTCCGCACTGGCCGTGGTCGCAGCCTTTCTTGGTGCCCGTCAGGTCCAGCTGTTCACGCAGCAGGTCCAGCAACGTCGTCCAGGGCAGCACCTGCAGCGAACGGGCCTGGCCATTGATCATCAGGCGTATGGGGTGTTCGTTGACACCCTCTGGGATTATTGCAGGCATGGCAAAGCCTCACGGTTGGTCATTTTTTGCCGGGCAGCACCGAGCTGAGCACCTGCTTGGCCGTTTGCACGATCACGCCAGCCTGGTTCGGGTCGCCTTGCAGCAGGGTGCTGGCGAACTTCTTCGCCTGGTCCAGCTTGATGTGCGGCGGTAGCGGCGGCACGTCAGGGTCGGTCTTGAACTCGATCAGCACCGGCCGGTCCGCGGCCAGTGCCCGTTCCCAGGCCCCGGCGATATCCTCCTCGCGTTCCACGTAAATGCCTTGCAGACCAATGGAAATGGCGAACAGGTGGTACGGCACATCGGGGATCGATTGCGAGGCCTCGAACTTCGGGTCCCCCTCCATCACCCGTTGCTCCCAGGTGACCTGGTTGAGGTCCTCGTTGTTGAACACCGCGCAGATCCATTGCGGGTTGTCCCACTGCTGCCAGTACTTGGCCACGGTAATCAGCTCGGCGAGGTTGCTCATCTGCATGGCGCCGTCGCCGACCAGGGCGATCACTGCGCGCTGTGGGTGAGCGAACTTGGCGGCAATTGCGTAGGGCACTGCTGCGCCCATGCTGGCCAGGCCGCCCGACAACGAGCATTGCATGCCCTGGCGGATCTGCAGGTCGCGGGCGAACCAGTTGGCGCAGGAGCCGGAATCGCTACTGACAATGGCGTTGTCGGGCAGCTGGGGGGACAGTTCGTACACCACGCGCTGTGGGTTGATCGGCTGCGCCTTGGACAGAGCGCGCTTTTCCAGGGTCTTGTCCCAGCGTGCCCGCCAGCCTTCGATCTTGTCGCGCCAGCGCCGGTCGGTCTTGTGTTCAAGCAGTGGCAGCAGCACGCGCAAGGTTTGCGCCGCATCGCCGACCAGATTCACCTCCATCGGGTAGCGCAGGCTGAGCATGTCGGGTTGCAGGTCGATCTGCACGCCTCGGGCCTGGCCTTCCTGGGGCAGAAATTCCGAATAGGGGAAGCCTGAGCCGATCATCAGCAAGGTGTCGCATTCGGTCATCAGCTGGTAGCTGGGCTCGGTGCCGAGCAGGCCGATGGAGCCGGTGACCCAGGGTAGATCGTCAGGTAACACTGCCTTGCCCAGCAGCGCCTTGGCAACGCCAGCACCGAGTTTTTCGGCCACAGCGATGACCTGCTCGGTGGCCTGCAGTGCGCCGGCCCCGACCAGTATCGCGACTTTGCGCCCGGCGTTGAGTACGTCGGCAGCGCGCTGCAGGTCGTCATCGAACGGTACGACCTTGGGCTTGCTGTAACCGATGCCGGAATGCACCGTACCGTGGGCTCTGGGCGGCTCGCTGTAGGGCAGGTCCTGCAAGTCGTTGGGCAGGATGATTGCGGTGACGCGGCGCTCGCCGACGGCCGTGCGCACGGCGCGGTCGAGCAGGTGGCGCACTTGCTCGGGCGTGGACGCTTGCTGGACGAACGCACCGGCCACGTCCTTGAACATCGACAGCAGGTCGAGCTCTTGCTGGTAGTGCCCGCCGAGCGCGGCGCGGGCCTGCTGGCCGACGATGGCCAGCACCGGCTGGTGGTCCATGCGCGCATCGTAAAGGCCTGTGAGCAAATGCGAGGCACCGGGGCCGGAGGTGGCGATGCACACGCCCAGCTCGCCCGTGAACTTGGCGTGGGCGCTGGCCATGAACGCAGCCATTTCTTCGTGGCGGGCCTGAATGAACTCTATCTTGCCGTTGGCCCGGCTCAGGGCGCCGAACACGCCATTGATACCATCGCCGGGGTAGCCAAAGATGCGCCGCACCCCCCATTGGTACAAGCGCTCCACCAGAAAGTCGCCTACCGTGCCTGTCATTGTCATCTCCCGGTCTGTCCTCGATAGGGGTCTGGACTTGGCACGCTCGGGGAAAGTTTCAATGGTGTTCGTGGCCATGGCTGGATGGCATAACCGAAAATCAGGCAATTGACTGCGCAAATGTCGCTGTAACCGCTGCGGGTGAAACCTTAGGCTTTTCCCATGGAGCAATAGACCGCTCGATGCCGTGGCTGGACCGTCCAGCCGAAAACAATAAGGAGTTACCGCATGTCTGCATTCGCGTTTTCCGGTGTGAACCTGGCCATCACCACGCCGTTCGATGCGCAGGGCAAAATCGATTTTGCTCGTTTCGAAAGCCTGATCGAGCGCTACATCGCCGCCGGTGTGCATGGCATTGTGCTCAGCTCCGGAACTGGCATGCATGTGTACCTGAGCAAGGATGAGTCCAAGGAACTGGTGGCCTTCGGCGCCAAGGTCATCGATGGCCGCGTGCGGGTGATTGCCCAGACCTCCGCGCTGCTGGTCGAGGACGTGCTCGAGCGCACCCGCCATGCCAAGGACTGCGGTGCCGATGGCGTCATGGTGCTGCCGCCGTTCTTCGAAGGCCCGACCGATGACCAGGGCATCATCGATTTCTACTCGACCGTGTCGCAGGCCGGCTTGCCGATCATTGGCTACAACGTGCCACAGGCCGTGGGTGTCGAAGTCACGCCCGCGCTGTTCAGGCAGTTGAGCGAGATCCCCAACTTCGTTTCGGTCAAGGACAGCAGCGGCGACCTGGCGGCCCAGGCCGCGTTGTCGCGCACCGGTCTGGCGACCATGAACGGCGCCGACCCGCTGGTGCCCTATGCGCTGTTTGCAGGTGCCGCAGGGCTGATTTGGGGTGGTGCGAACATGGCGCCGAAGACCTGCGTGGCCCTTGCCAATGCCGCCAGCGAGGGCAGGTGGGCCGAGGTGCAGCAGATCTGGAAGCACCTGGCTCCGGTGATGTCGCTGATCTGGCAGGGTGACTATGTGCAGTCGGTGTATGCCGGTGCGCAGATCATGGGCTATGACGCCGGTAACCCACGCCGTCCGCTGCGGCGTCTGGCCGAGGAAAAGCTGGGGGCGCTGCGTGAAGCACTGGTGCCGCTGATCGACCACGAAGCTTCGGCTTCCTGACCGGGCGGGTTGCGAGCATGTACGTTGCCTCGAAAATGCCCAGCCACCATGGCTGCTCCGGTTGGACCGAGATGTTGCCACCGCGTGTGGCCAACGCCGCACTGGACAGCGCCGTCACCGCCGATGTGGCGATCATCGGTGGCGGTTTTGCCGGCTTGTCGGCAGCCCGCCAGCTGACGCGCCGGGACCCGACTCTGAAGGTGGTGCTGCTCGAAGCCGGCACCGTCGGCGAGGGCGCCTCGGGGCGCAATTCGGGTTTCATCATCGACCTGCCCCACGAGGTCTCTGCCGAAGGCCTGGGCGGCGGTTCGCTCGATCGCGCCAGGCGCGACATCACGCTGTACCGCACGGCCATCGACATGGGCCGCGAACTGGCGGAGGAACATGGCTGGAGCAAGGAGGTGTTCGACACCTGCGGCCGCTTCAGTGTCGCCCGTGGTACGCAAGGGGACGAGCACATCCTGTCTTACGCCAGGCAGCTGGACGCGCTGGGCGAACCCTACGAGCTGCTCGACACCCGCCAGATCGGCGCGGTGACCGGCAGCCCGGCCTACACCTCGGGCCTGTTCATGCCCGGCACGGTGATGATCCAGCCGGCGGCGTATGTGCGGCGTTTTGCCAATGCGTTGGCAGGTGCGCTGCGGGTGTACGAGCAGACGCCGGCCTTGTCGTTCAAGCAGGTGGGTGGCGCCTGGGTGATCAAGACGCCGAAGGGTGTGGTCACGGCGGGCAAGATCATCCTGGCCAACAACGGCCACGCCCAGAGCTTCGGCTTCTTCAAGGGCCAGCTGCTGCACGTGTTCACTTATGCCTCGCTGACCGAACGCTTCGACCCCAAGCGCCTGCCGGGCCAGCGTACCTGGGCGGCGACCCCGGCCTTGCCGATGGGAACCACGGTGCGCCGCATCAGCGACGGTGACGGTGACCGCATCCTGGTGCGCTGGCGCTACAGCTACAACCCGAGCCTGACCATTGGCGACAGCCAGGTGGACAGTGCCGGGCGGGTGCACGACGGCAAGTTCCTCACGCGCTTCCCGAGCCTCAAGGGGCTGCGCATGGAGTACCGCTGGGGTGGGCCGATGGCGCTGACCTGGAACAGCGTGCCGGCGTTCGGCGAGGTGGATCGTGGGGTGTTCGCGGCCTGTGGTTGCAATGGGCTGGGGGCGTCCAAGTCCAGTGCCGCTGGAATTGCAGCGGCTGATCAGGCACTGGGCGTGCGCAGCGAACTGGTGGAGATCTTCAGTGGTTTCGACAAACCCAGGCAGTTGCCACCGCAACCTTTCCTGACTATTGGTGCGAAGGCCAACATGAAGTTCAAGGAGTGGCGGGCTGGGGATGAATGAGATCAGCTAAGCGGCCGTGGTCGCCTTGGCATTTTCAGCGCCTGTAAGATCGAGCGCCGCGAGGGCGGCGCTCGATCTTACAGGCGCTGAAAATACCCTGGCGAACACTTGAAACTTACAACTCCATAACTTCCGCGCACGCCTGTTTCATGCCTGTTCGCGCCGTAAATAATTATATTTGTCATACCGTTGACCCTCTCCAAATCTATCGTCTATCCTGCGCCGACAAGCTGTAGACATTTGGTAGACATGTCTAATTCAGTCGTCAGGGCCGCGTAAGCGCCCAGTGAAAACTGCCTCGATAACAGGCTGCCTGCAAAACCGCGGGCGGCTGGCGCGCGGCTGGCTGATTGTCTGCAGTGACTCGACATAATTAATACAACAGGAGAGCTGTCGCGGTGAGTAATACAACGTTGTCCATCGAAGATGCGCCATTAAACAACTTCCACCAATTGATGTCCGTGCGCGCCGGCGGTGGCTGGATTCTCGACGGTTATATCCTCAGCATCATCGGCGTGGTGATCGTGCAGTTTTCCGATTACCTGAAGCTGGATTCGTTCTGGCAGGGCATGGTCGCTGCCTCGGCGATGCTCGGCACCTTCTGCAGCGGCTTTCTCGGTGGCTGGCTGACCGACAAGGTCGGGCGCCGTCGCCTGTTCTTCGTCGGCCCGATCCTGTTCATGGTCGGCTCGCTCGGCTCGCTGTGGGTCGAGTCCGGCATCGCGCTGTTCATCCTGCGTTTTCTGGTCGGGGTGGGCGTTGGCCTGGAGTACCCGGTCGCAGGTTCGCTGCTGACCGAGTTCCTGCCGCAAAAACACCGTGGCCAGCGCCTGGCCGGGCTGACCATCCTCTGGTTCGCCGGCGCCGCGCTGTCGTACATGGTCGGCAACTTCATCCTCGCGCGCGGTGGCGATGAGGCCTGGCGCCTGGTGCTGGCCAGCTCCGCGGTGCTCGGTGCGCTGCTGTTCATCGTCCGCCTGCGCACCCCCGAGTCGCCGCGCTGGCTGGTCAGCAAAGGGCGCCACGAGGAGGCAGAGCGCATCATCAAGAAGGTCTACGGGCCGTCCTATTCGCTGGCCAACATGCCGCAGCAGGCGGTAGAGAACAAGGTATCGCTGGCTGACCTGATGCGCTCGGGGTACGGCAAACGCATGCTGTTCGTCGCGGTGTTCTGGAGTTCGGCGGTGGTGCCGATGTTTGCCGTGTACTCCTTCGCGCCTGTGGTATTGCAGGCACTGAACCTGAAGGGTGACTGGGCGTCGTATGGCTCGGTGCTGATCACGCTGCTGTTCGTGGTCGGTTGCATCGTCGCGACGCGCCTGATCGACACCCTGGGGCGCCGCCCGCTGATCATCCACAGCTTCCTCTGGTCGACCCTGGCCTTGCTGGGCCTGGGCCTGTTCTCCAACAGCTCCGAAGCCCTGGTGCTGTTGATGTTCGGGGCCTATGCACTGTTCATCGGGGGTGCCCAGGTGCTGGAGCTGGTGTATCCGAACGAGCTGTTCCCCACTGAAATCCGCGCATTCGCTGTGGGCATGGGCTCCTCCATGTCGCGCATCGGTTCGGCGGCGGGTACCTGGCTGGTGCCGGTTTCGCTGCTGCACCTGGGCATCGGCAACACAATGCTGGTTGCAGCACTGGTGTCCCTGGCGGGGTTGGTGGTGTCAGTTTGGCTGGCCCCGGAAACCCGTGGCATGAGCCTGGAGATGGCGTCCTCGCTCGAACGTTGATTGGGTGCACCGCCGCAGGTGTGCCTGCGGCGGTTGTTTCAACGGTGCTTGTGCAGTGCTTCAATCAGCTCTGCCTTGGTCATGCTTGACCGCCCTTTGATGTCTTTGCTGCGTGCCTCTTTAAGCAGGCTCTCCTTGGTCTGGCTTTGCAGCGACGTATCCGATGCTCTGGCATGCCCTTCGCGCGTCTTTGCTGCACGCTTGGCCGAATCCGAGCGGGCGGTCTTCTTCTCGCCAGAAGAAGTCTTGCTGCCTGAGCCGCCTGACTTCTCGCCACCACCGGACTGCTTGTTGACGGTGGCCCAGGCTCGCGCCTCGGCTTCATCTTTCGAAACGCCCTTGTGCTCGTAGCTCTCTTCGATGTGCTCGGCCTTGCGTTTCTGCTTGTCAGTGTATTTGTCCTTGTCGCCGCGTGGCATGGCAGTTACTCCTGCGTGATGTACTTGAACGGTTGAAGGGCAGGGGCAACCCGAAGTGCCATTGAATGGACGGGCGGTGCGCTCAGGGTTCGCTGATCTGCGACAGCGGCCTGGCCACCTGTTCCAGCGAACGCCGCTCGGCCGCCACGCCCCAGATTGCCTGAGTCAGGCCTGCAATAATCATCAGCGCCGCGCCAATCAGGTAACCGTACAGCACATTGACGCGCTCGCCGGTTTCGATCAGCGCGCCGAACAGGGTCGGCCCGATCAGGCCGCCCAGGCCGGTGCCGAAGGCATAGAACACGGCAATGGCCAGTGCGCGGATTTCCAGCGGGAAGGTTTCCGCCACGGTGAGGTAGGCCGAACTGGCCGCCGCCGAGGCGAAGAAGAAGATCACCATCCAGGCCAGGGTCTGCTGGGTCACGTCGATCAGCTGCTGCTGGAACAGGTAGCCGCTGACGGCCAGCAGCACGCCCGAGACCAGGTAGGTCGAGCTGATCATGATGCGCCGGCCGACCACGTCGAACAGCCTGCCCAGCAGCAGCGGGCCGCAGAAGTTGCCCAGCGCGAAGGGCAGGATGAACCAGCCCACCTTGGCCGCTGGCACCCCGTAGAAGTCGGTCAGCACCAGCGCATAGGTGAAGAAGATCGCGTTGTAGAAGAATGCCTGCGCGGTGAGCAAGGTCAGGCCCACCAGGGCGCGGCGCCGATGCTCGACGAACAGGCTGTGGAACACCTCGCGCAACGGCGTGTGGTCGCGTGCGCGAAGGCGCAGGGGAGGGGCCTGTAGCGGCGGGATCACGATCCCGCGCTCATGGTAGTGGTGTTCGATGTCGGCGACGATGCGCTCGGCGTGCTCCGGCTGGTTGTGGATCATCAGCCAGCGCGGGCTTTCCGGGATCCACAGGCGCATGAACAGGATCAGCAGGCCGAGCAGCGCGCCGATGCCAAAGCACAGGCGCCAGCCCAGATCGCCACCGGCCACTGCCGGGTCGAGCAGGATCACGGCACCGGCCGCGCCTAGCGCTGCGCCAATCCAGAAGGTGCCATTGATGGTGAGGTCGACCCAGCCGCGGTAACGCGCCGGGGTAAACTCCTGAATGGTCGAGTTGATCGCCGTGTACTCGCCGCCGATGCCCGCGCCGGTGAGAAAGCGGAACAGCAGGAAGCTCCACAGGCTCCAGGAGAACGCGGTTGCGGCCGTGGCGCCGATGTACAGGAACAAGGTGATGAAGAACAGCCTGCGCCGCCCCAGGCGGTCGGTCAGCCAGCCGAAGCACAATGCGCCGAGTACCGCGCCGGCGATGTAGCTGGCGCCTGCCAGGCCGATCTCGGTATTGCTCAGGTGCAGTGCAGGGCTGTCCTTGAGCGCACCCTCCACCGAGCCCGCCAGGGTGACCTCAAGGCCGTCGAGCAGCCAGGTGATGCCCAGGGCCAGCACCAGCAAGGTGTGAAAACGCGTCCACGGCAGGCGGTCGAGGCGGGCGGGGATGTCGGTGCTGTACAGGCGCTGCCGGGCCGAGCCCCGGCTGGGCTGCGGCAAGGTGTGGGTCGCCATGGCAATTCCTTCGCTGACGGATTCACTTGGCCAATGCTGCAAGGGCGACACACGGTCGCCCCCACAGCAGTGTTGCATCAGCCTTGCCAGTCAGGCAGCACATCGGCTCATCAACCTCCAGAGCCACCGCTCCCCGAGCCGCTGCCGCCGGCACCGGAACCGCCGGAGCTCCCGCTGCCGGTGCCAGAACCTGTGCCCGTGCCGCTGCCTCCCGTACCCCCCATGCCAGAGCCGGTACCCGAGCCGTTGGTCGTGCCATCACCCCCGGTATTGTCTGTGCCGTTATCGTCCGTACCGCCATTACCTGTGCCCATGCCATCACCCGGCGTACCTGAGCCAGTCGCACCGCCTTGGCCATTCATTTGCCCGTTGTCGTGCGGTTGCATGCCAGGGGGGCGCTGATCGTTCATGTCGGTTGCCGCCAGAGCGATGGGCGCGCTCGCGCCCAGGCACAGCGCCAGTAGCCATGTTTGCGGCTTCATTGTCTTCATGATGAATCTCCTGTTTGCGTTCTTCGCCTTCCATTCGGCCCGCCGGCGTGGGGGCCGTGCGATGAGAACGACGGACGGCCTCGACGTTTCAGGCGCCTCGGATCCCCCGACCCTCGCGGCCCGACCCTGGCAGGCTGGCTTCCTGCGGCAATGCGGTGACCTTGATTGCCCGCACCGGTACGGCAAACTTGGCGCCGATCCTGGAAAAGCGCTCCAGCAAGTAGAAGTTGATCGCTTGCTGGATGTCCATGTACAGGTTGTAGCCGGGGTCCCTGACGATGTACACGCATTCGAACTCCAGCGCTTCCTTGCCAAACCCGCGCAGGTGAGCGCGGTCGAAGCGCACCTGCTCCTGCGCCTTGATCGCCTCTTCGACGATGGCAGGCGCTTTCTTTACGGCGTCGGTCGGCGTGTCGTAGGAAAGTCCGAATTCGAACACGATGCGCCGTTCCTGCAAGCGCTTGTAGTTCTGGATGGTGCTGCTGATCATGCTGGCATTGGCCATGACGATCTGTTCGCCACCGAGGCTGCGGATGCGCGTGGTCTTCAGGCCGACATGCTCGACAGTGCCTGCCAGCGGCCCGATGACAATGAAATCGCCGACCTCGAACGGTTTGTCCACGGCGATCGACAGCGAGGCGAACAGATCGCCCAGGATGTTCTGTACCGCCAGCGCCACGGCAATACCGCCGACGCCCAGACTGGCGACGAAGGCGGTGATGTTCACGCCCAGGTTGGACAGCATTGCCAGCAGCACCACCGACCACAGCAACACCCGTGCGCCCCAGGCCGACAGGGTTGCGAGTGCGCTGCCCTGGTTCAGGCCGTCGGCGCGATGGCGGGCGAAGTAGCGATTCAGCCCCAGTCCGATGGCGCGGTTGGCCCACAACCCGATCTGCAGGGCGGCGACCACGAACCACAGGCTGCCGACCCGGGTCAGCCAGCGCTCCGGCAGATCGAGCATGCTCAGGCCCACCAGCAGCGAGGCGAGCAACAGCAGGCAATTGCTGGTGCCAGACAGCACCTTGGCCAGCACCTGGCTGAACACACCGTCGTGTTCGGACCAGCGGCGGATACGGTGCAGCAGGAAGCCGATGGCGGCGCGGGCGACCAGGAAGGTCCCGATGGCCACCGCCAGGGCCAGCAGCAGATTGAGGATGGAGATACCGAACAGTGTGGTGTCGGTGAACAGGGCAATAATGCGGTCATTCATGAGCGGCGTGCCTCCCGGTTGCCTGGGTCGTTATGCAGGTCGTTCTCATGGGATGTTCAGATGGCGCCATAGGTCGATCGGATTTCACCCGTCGACCCTGGGCAAGGAAAATCAAGAGGGGCGGTGTCAACCGTCGGACTGTTCTTCCGGTGGCACCTGACCTTTTGGCCAGTCCGGCGCCTCTTGTTCCGGTTCAGGCGTGGGCACAGGCTCGCCTGGGTTGTGGGGAATCTCATCGACGTAAGGGTCGGGATGGTCGGGGTCGATCATGGTGCACTCCTTTTGGCCAGGTTACCCCGCTTAGGTCGTGGCGATGGTGAAACTGTTCCATCCGGGGGCGCGAGCGGCGCGTCAGCAAAGCCTTTGCCAAGGTTGCCGCGACGACAGTTGAGCTTGCCGTGTTATTTGGATCAACAGGCAAAGGTCACAGATCACATGCGCTGAACTCCCGCTGCTTCGCCTGCGTCCCTCGATTGAATGCCTTGCAAAGCGGCATTCGCCAAAAACCGATTACCTTCGAGGGCGTAACGATGGAAAACACCGATCACATCTCGACATCGCCACCTGGCAGCACCCAGGATCATGTGCATACCATCACCGATGAAGCCGGCGCGCTGCTCGGCGACGCCAGGCAGAAGGGCACCGAGCAGTTCGAACACTACCGCGACACTGCAGCCGATCAGCTTGATTCACTGAAAGAGGGGGCCCGCTCGGCGGCGTCCGCGCTGGAAGGCAATGATAGCCTCGGCCTGTCGCACTACCTGAGCCAAGCGGCGCAATGCGTGGGCGAGTTTGCCGAGCAGGTGCGCCATGAAAGCGCTGAAAGCCTGCTGCAACGGGGCGCCCAGCTTGCCCGTGAGAACCCGGCGCTGTTCCTTGCCGGTAGCGTTGCGGTCGGCTTTGCGGTGTCGCGCTTCATACGTGCCAGCGCCACATCAGCTACCCCTGGCACTGCCACCACCGCAGCTGATCGCGAGCCCCAACCCGTGCCGGCGGTGACGCCCGACAGGGGCAGCGATGTATCCACCCGAGAACCCTTTACCCCGGTCGATCCCATCGGGCCCGGCGCTGGCACGCCGGTCACTGGCAGCCCGTTCGAACGTGACCCGCTAAAAGGAGGCGAATGATGAACAAGGATCCCTTGCACACCACTCCAGGCCTGCATGCGCCGGAAGACGAAGCGGTCGGGGTTGGCAGCCTGCTGCGCGAGCTGATGCGCGAAGTGCCGGCGTTGTTTACCAAGGAACTGGCATTGGCCAAGGCCGAGCTGCAGCAGAACCTGGCCACCCTCAAGGCCGGCACGGCGGCAGTGGCGGCCGGAGCGATCGTGGTGCTGGCAGGCTTCGTCATTCTCCTGCTGGCGGCGGTCTACGCCCTGGCACTGGTGCTCGAACCCTGGCTCGCGGCGTTGATCGTGGGCGCGGTCACCGTGGTCATCGGCTTCATCATGCTGCAGGCGGGCAAGAAGCAGTTCGAGCCTACCCACTTGGCGCCCGACCGTACCTTGCACGCCATGCAACAGGACAAAGCCACGCTGAAGAGGAAGCTGCCATGAACTCATCATTCGAACATGACGCGCAAAAAGACCCGGACCTGCTCGAACAGGAAATCAATGCCAGGCGCGAGCATATCAGTGACCTGGTCGACGCACTCGAGCAACGCCTCAGCCCTGGGCAGATGGTTGATCGCGTGCTGGCCTATGCCAAGGGCAATGGCGGCGAATTCTTCCAGAACCTTGGTACCACTCTGAAGAACAACCCCGTGCCGGCGACCCTCACGGTGTTGGGCCTGGCCTGGCTGGGGTTGAACCAGAACCGCCCCTTCAACCCTGGGCCAGCCCATCATGGGCCAGGGTTGGGCGAAAAGCTCGGCGAGGCGGTCGACACGGTGAAGGACGCGTTCGCCCAGGCCGGGGAAGCGATGCACGACGCCAGCCAGAAAGTCCGTATGAAGGCCCACGATGTGCGTGACCGGGCCAGCGAGCTTGGCAGCGACGCTCGCAAGACCATGGGCGCATCCGCCGAGAGCTTGCGCGGCTCTGCACACAAGGTTGCAGATGAAACTACAGCGTTGAAGGGGCAGTTCGATCACCTGCTGCACGAACAGCCGTTGGTGATGGCAGCCCTGGGTATCGCGCTGGGGGCTGCTTTGGGAGCGGCGCTGCCGAGTAACCGCAAGGAAGACCATGTGATGGGCGCCAGCAGCGACCGATTGACCGACACCCTCAAAGCCAAGGGTAGCGAGGTGAAAGCGGCAGTGGAGGCGTCGATGGACCAGGCGGGTGACAGCGCCTCGACCGAGTCTGGCAGCAAGGGCTCCGATCTCTCCGGCGGGTTGGGCTTCACCCAATGACGCTGCGGGTGTGCCCCTCCACCCCTTCTGCCAACACAGAGGGGGTGGCTCCCGCTTGCTTCAGGCGCCTGGCTCCTGCGCCAGGCGCTTGAGCAGTGCCTTCGCTGCTGCCTCGGAGGAGGCAGGATTCTGGCCGGTGATCAGGTGGCCATCTTCGATCACATGGCTTGCCCAGTCCGCGGCCTTGGAGTATTCGCCGCCGTTGGCCTTGAGCATGTCTTCCACCAGGAAAGGCACCACCGCGGTCAACCCGACAGCCTGTTCTTCACTGTTGGCGAAGCCGGTGACCTTCTTGCCCTTGACCACCGAATGGCCGTCTGGCGCATTGACATGCTTGAGCACCCCAGGCGCATGGCACACGGCGGCAATCGGCTTGTTGGACGCGTAGAACGCTTGGAGCAGAGTGATCGAATCCTTGTCTTCGGCCAAGTCCCAGAGTGGCCCGTGGCCCCCTGGGTAGAACACGGCATCGAAGTGGTACGGGTCGATTTCGCCAAGCGGCACGGTGTCGGCCAGGGCCATCTGCCCGTCGGTGTCGCTGGCGAAGCGCCGGGTGGCGTCGGTCTGGGCGTCCGGCTCGTCGCTTTTCGGGTCCAGCGGTGGCTGGCCGCCTTTGGGCGAGGCGAGGGTGACGTCGGCATTGGCGTCGACGAACACGTAGTAGGGCGCGGCAAATTCTTCCAGCCAGAAGCCAGTCTTCTTGCCGGTGTCACCCAGCTGGTCGTGCGAGGTGAGCACTATCAGGATCTTTTTCATCAAAGCCACTCCTCCAGAGGTGAATGGGCAGTGCGCTGTTCGCCCTGCATGAAGGTGGGAGGGCAGGGCGCCGCAGGCGTTCCATGATAGCCCTCGAAAAGAATGCGGGGTTTGCCGCTCAGTCAATTACTCTAGCGGCATGACCACTTTATTTATGGATGCCTGCCCATGAGCAACACGTCATTCCGCCAACCCGTCATGGCAGATGCCGAGCGCTGCTTCGCGATCGAAATCGGTGCCTACGAAGGTGACGAAGCGGCCACGCTGGAGAAGATCCGCACGCGCATCAGCCAATACCCTGAAGGCTTCCTGCTGCTCGAAGACGCCCATGGCATCGTCGGCTTCATCAACAGTGGCTGCGCCCACGACGTGGTGATGTCCGATGAGGCGTTCAAGGAGCTGGTCGGCCATGACCCGCAAGCGCCCAACGTGGTGATCATGTCGGTGGTGGTGGACACGGCCCACCAGGGCAAAGGCTACGCCAAGCGGCTGATGAGCGAGTTCATCAGCCGCATGAAGGCGCAGGGCAAACAGACCATCCACCTGATGTGCAAGGAACAGCACGTCGAGCTGTACCGCAAGATGGGCTACCAGTATGTGCGGCCTTCGCCCTCGGACCACGGGGGCATGGCCTGGCATGAAATGGTCATGGCGCTCTGACCCAGCCAGCACGCCGTATCAGTAGACCTGCGGCACGATGATGTCGGTCGGGGTCGGGTTGCGGATGTAGTCCTCTTTCCTGACCCGCTGCGGCAGCTCGATCGTCGGCACCTGCACTTCTTCATAGGGCATTTGCCCAAGCAGGTGGTGGATGCAGTTGAGCCTGGCCTTCTTCTTGTCATCGGCCTGCACCACCCACCAGGGCGCTTCGGCGATGTGGGTGCGTTCGAGCATGACCTCCTTGGCCTTGGTGTAGGCCTCCCAGCGCCGACGTGACTCCAGGTCCATGGGGCTCAGCTTCCATTGCTTGAGCGGGTCGTGCACGCGGCTGAGGAAACGCAGGTGCTGTTCCTGGTCGGAAATGGAGAACCAGTACTTGATCAGCTGGATGCCCGAGCGGGCGAGCATGCGCTCGAACTCCGGCACGCTGCGGAAGAACTCCTCGTACTGGTCGTCGTTGCAAAAGCCCATGACCTTCTCGACGCCCGCGCGGTTGTACCAGCTACGGTCGAACAGCACGATCTCGCCGGCCGCCGGCAAATGCGAAACGTAACGCTGGAAGTACCACTGCGTGCGCTCCCGGTCATTGGGGGCCGGCAGCGCTGCCACCCGGCATACCCGGGGATTCAGGCGCTGGGTGATGCGCTTGATCACGCCACCCTTGCCAGCGGCATCACGGCCTTCGAACAGGATCACCACCTTGTGGCCGGTCTTGACCACCCAGCTCTGCAGTTTCACCAGTTCGCCCTGCAGGCGGAACAGTTCGCGGAAGTAGGTCCGGCGCGCGGCCTTTTCGCTGCCTTCCTCCATATGGTCGTCAAACAGCGCGTTCAGGTCATGGCCGTCCTCGGCCAGCTCCAGTTCCAGCTCTTCATCACTGTGGTCCAGCAGCTCGCGATGGATGCGCCTGATCAAGGTGTGTTCGGTGGGAGACATGGCGGGCACTCGCGTCGGGGGATGATGGCAAAGTGTTTAGTCATATTTGGTTACCACCAAATGACAACCCACTGCCCGTCAGCCCCGATTTAGAGGGGGTTACTACATTGACTGCCATTCAATAGTCACAAAGCTGTAACACAGCTGATGCAAAGTGTGCTCGCCATCACACGGAGCGCTTTTCCATGATACGCCTCATGAAGTCTGCTGCACTCGCCGTTGCGGTTTCTCTGTCTGCCACTTCGGCCTTTGCCGCAGACAACATTCGCCTGACCGGTTCCGGCGCCAGTTTCCCTGCACCTATCTACCTGACCTGGTTCAAGGACTTCAGCAAGAACACTGCTGGCGTTACCGTTGACTACCAGTCCAAGGGTAGCGGCGCAGGCGTTCAGGACTTCCTGAACAAGACCGTCGACTTCGCCGCGAGCGACTCGGCCATGAGCGAAGCAGACATTGCCAAGGTCGGTGAAGGCGTGCAGTTGCTGCCGATGACCGCCGGTGAAATCGTTCTGGCGTACAACCTGCCGGGCAACCCGAAAGGCCTGAAGCTGCCGCGCGACGTGTACTCCAACATCTTCCTGGGCAAGATCACCAAGTGGAACGACCCACAGATCGTCAAGGCCAACCCGGGCATGAAACTGCCTGACCTGCCGATCACCGTGGTCGTGCGTGCCGACTCCAGCGGCACCAACGCTGTGTTCACCAAGCACCTGTCGGCCATCAACGCCGACTTCAAGAAAGACCTGGGTGAAGGCAACACCGTCAACTGGCCGGCTACCGACAAGTTCATCAAGTCGCCGAAGAACGACGGCGTGACCGCCACCGTTCGCCAGACCCCGGGCGCCATCGGCTACATCGAATACGGCTTCGCGAAGCTGGCCAAGGTCGACTTCGCCGAGTTGGAAAACAAGGCCGGCCAGTACGTCGTGCCGAACGCCGAAAGCGGTGCCGAAGCACTGGCTGCGGTGAAAATGCCGGAAAACCTGATCGCTCACCTGCCAGACCCGGAAGGTGCCAAGTCCTACCCGATCACTTCCTACACCTGGATGATCTTCCGCAAGGACAACGGCAGCCCGGAAAAGGCCAAGGCCATGCGTGAGATGGTCGAGTACGGCCTGACCCACGGTCAGAAGATCGCCGACTCGATGGGCTACATCCCGCTGCCGCCGTCGGTTGTCGACGAAGTGCGCAAAGCGTCGCAGAGCATCCAGTAACACCCTCAGGCGCTCCCGGCGTGGTGTGACAGCCGTGTCGGGAGTGTTTGCCCCTTGTCCCGGAATAAGACAATGAACACACCTTTTGCCATACCGGATAACCCAGACTCCGCGTGCCAGCCGCCGTCCGCCAAGGACTTCCTGGTTGACCGCACCTTCCGTGCCCTTGCACGTATCGGTGTGGTGCTGATTCTCGCGCTGGTTTTCGCGTTGGTATACGAAGTAGGACGCAAGGCACTTCCAGGCATGGAAAAGCACGGGTTTGACGTGCTGTTCGGCAGTGTGTGGGACGTCAACCAGGGCAAATACGGCATTCTGCCGGCCATCTGGGGCACGCTTTACAGCGCCCTGATCGCCTTGTTGATCGCAGGTTTCTTCGGCGTCAGCATGGCCATTTTCCTTACCCAGGATTTCTTGCCGGCGAGGCTCGCGGCGGTGTTTCGCACCATCGTCGAGCTGCTCGCCGCCATCCCCAGCGTCGTCTACGGCCTGTGGGGCATCTATGTGGTGATTCCGGCCATCCGGCCGTTGACTGCCTGGCTGAACAGCGAGCTGGGCTGGATCCCGTTCTTCGGCACCTCCCTGAGTGGCCCCGGCCTGCTGCCGGCGGCGTTGGTGCTGGCGATCATGATCCTGCCGACCATTGCCGCGGTTTCCCAGGATGCGCTGACCAGCGTACCGATGAAGACCAAGCAGGCAGCCTACGGCATGGGCACCACCCACTGGGAAGCGATCCTCAAGGTGATGGTGCCGTCCGCCGCCACCGGCATCTTCGGCTCCCTGGTGCTGGGCCTTGGCCGCGCACTGGGCGAAACCATGGCGCTGGCGATGCTGGTCGGTAACGCCAACACCATCACCCTTTCGCTGTTTGCCCCGGCCAACACGCTGGCAGCCTTGCTGGCGCTGAACTTCCCCGAAGCCGGGCCGAACGAGATCGAGGTGCTGATGTACGCCGCCCTGGTCCTGATGTTCATCACCTTGCTGGTGAACGTGTTCGGTTCGATGATCATGCTCTACGCCCAGCGGGGTAACAAATAATGACTGACCTCTCTGCAGCCACTACCGCATTGCCCAGCCTGCAGCGCCGCTTCGAAGGCCGCGCGCTGCGCAGCCTGGTGTTGACCTCCACGGTCTGGTGCGTGGCCCTGCTGGCCAGCGTGCCGCTGATTTCCGTGCTGTACATGCTGATCACCCGTGGCGGTGCGCGCCTGAGCCTGGAAGTGTTCACCGAATTGCCACCCACCGGTTTCGAGATGGGTGGTGGTTTCGGTAACGCCCTGGCCGGTACCTTCGTCATGGTCGGCATCGCCGCAGCCATCGCGGTGCCGGTCGGCATCCTGGCGGCGGTGTTCCTCGCCGAACTCGGCCCTGAGAGCAAGCTGGCCAACGCCTCGCGCTTCGCCGCCAAAATGCTCACCGGCCTGCCGTCGATCCTTGCGGGTGTATTCGCCTACGCCCTCGTGGTAATGACCACCGGTACCTACTCGGCCCCGGCCGGTGGCGTGGCACTGGCCGTGCTGATGCTGCCGATCGTGGTGCTGACCGCTGAAGAAGCGATGAAGATGGTACCCAAGATCATGAAGGACGCCGCCTACGGCATGGGCTGCACCCGCGCCCAGGTGATCTGGAAGATCGTCCTGCCGACCGGCATGCCGGCCATCCTCACCGGCGTCATGCTGGCGGTGGCCCGCGCTGCGGGTGAAACGGCACCGCTGCTGTTCACCGCGCTGTTCAGCAACTACTGGATCTACCACGACGGCAGCCTGGCCGTCATGAACCCCACGGCATCGCTTGCCGTACTGATCTACAACTTCTCCGGCATGCCGTTCGACAATCAGCTGGAGCTCGCCTGGGCGGCCTCGCTGGTGTTGGTGATGATCGTGCTGGTAGTCAACATTCTTAGCCGAATCTTCGGCAAGCCAAAGTACTGAAAGGGAGCATTCGACCGTGAACGTATCAACTGCACAGAGAGCCGCTCCCATGGTCAGCGAAGCGCCAATCGTCATGGACTGCAAGCTGGACAAGATCTTCTACGGCAACTTCATGGCCGTGCGTGACAGCCATGTACCGATCCGCAAGAACGAGATCACCGGCTTCATCGGCCCGTCCGGCTGCGGCAAGAGTACCGTGCTGCGCAGCCTCAACCGCATGAACGACCTGGTCAAGGGCTTCCGCTTCGAAGGCCATGTGCACTTCCTCGGCCAGGATGTCTACGGCAAGGGCGTGGACCCTGTAGTGGTGCGCCGCTACATCGGCATGGTGTTCCAGCAGCCGAACCCGTTCTCGATGAGCATCTTCGACAACGTCGCCTTCGGCCTGCGCCTGAACCGCTACAAGGGCGACATCGGCGACCGCGTCAAGCACGCCCTACAAGGCGCCGCACTGTGGGACGAGGTCAAGGACAAGCTCAAGGTCAGCGGCCTGTCGCTGTCCGGCGGCCAGCAGCAGCGTCTTTGCATCGCCCGTGCCATCGCCACCGAGCCGGAAGTGCTGCTGCTCGACGAACCCTGCTCGGCCCTCGACCCGATTGCCACCCGTCGCGTGGAAGAGCTGATGGTCGAGCTGAAAAAGGACTACACCATCGCCCTGGTGACCCACAACATGCAGCAGGCGATTCGTGTGGCCGACACCACCGCGTTCTTCTCGGTCGACATCTCCCAGGGCACCCGTACCGGTTATCTGGTGGAGATGGGCCCGACCACGCAGATTTTCCAGAATCCGCGTGAGCAGCTGACCAGTGACTACATCAGCGGCAAGTTCAGCTGAGTAGCCAGCACCCGCCAGGCGACCCGCCCCGCAGGCCAGGAAGGCCGAGCGGGGTGGGTCGCTTTCACGTTTGTACTGTTTCAAGAGATTACTAATGGATGCGACATGTCGTCTTGACCTGCCAGCGGTAGAGCGCGCACTGCGCGAAGTGCAGGGCCGCTTTGCGGAACTCAGCCAGCATTTCACCGAGCCGCGTGACCCGTTCACCGACGAGGTGCTGCTCAATGTGCTTGAAGGCTATGCCTTGATTGACGACTATGTCGCACGGGGTGTGGACCTGTTCGACCTGCAGCAGCTGAACCTGATGCTGGAGATCAACGCCACCGTGCTGTGCGGCAGCGACCCGGCACGCCGCCGCGAGTTCGCGCCACACCTCGAAGCCACCGAGGCGCGCTTTTTCAACAACGTGGAAGGCGGCATCAAGGATCTGTACAACTGGTATTGCTCATACCGCAGCGATTCGATCTGGAAGCGTGCGGCGGGTGTCTACGTGCGCATCCTCAGCAAGCCGCAACTGTTCATCGAAGGCAACAATCGCACGGGGTCGCTCATCGTCAGCTATCTGCTGATGCGTGCAGGGCTGCCGCCGTTCGTGCTGACGCTGGACAACGCCGAGGGCTACTTCAACCCGTCCTCGGTCATTCGCAACTCCGCCAAGCATGGTGTGAAAGCTTTGTACGAATTGCCCAAGATCAAGAAAAAGTATGCGGCCTTCCTGGAAGCGAAGGCACCTGAACCCGAAAAGTTTTTCCTGCGCGGCACCTGCGTGCCGGCCCGCCAGGGGAACCGCTGATGGAAAGGTATTCGATGCTGGAAAAAGGCAAGGCCGGTGGCCGACGTGCGTGGAAAGCCATCGGGCGCAAACTCAGGCGCCCGCAGATGCGCATTTCCTTCGATATCGATGACACGCTCGCCTGTTTGCCGCACCACGCCGATGAAGAAGACAGCAAGCTGCCGGCGTTCGTCCACCGCTGGCTGGGCGAGCCACTGCGCAGCGGCACCCGTTCGCTGATCCGCGACCTGCGCCGCCAGGGTTGCAGCATCTGGATCTATACCTCTTCGGGGCGTACACCGGCCTATATCCGGCGCTGGCTGATGCTCTACGGCATTCACGTCGACGGCGTGGTCAACAGTGATCGCCACCAGCATGCCCTGTCACAACACGGGCTTGAGAACACCCCCTCGAAATACCCGCCGGCATTCGACATCGACTTGCACGTCGACGATTCCGAAGGGGTCGGGATCGAGGGCTTCGACCACGGTTTCCGGGTGGTGGTGGTCAACCCGGAGGATGACAGCTGGGCACAGAAGGTGATGGACGCTGCGCAGCAGGTGCAGGCTCAGCTGGCATGGCAGCAATCGCACCGCTACGAAGCACCGGTGGTGCAGCGTTCGCAGGTGCTGGCGTCCTGAGCGTCGTTTTTATGTACGGCGTGAGATGTGTTGCGCCGGTCAGATCGAGCGCCGCCCGCGCGGCGCTCGATTTACGCCTCCCCTCAAAACCAAAGCCAGGCACCCGTCAGTGGTGCGCGGCATCCACGGCAATGCTTTCGCCAGACACTTCCAGATACCGGACACTGCGGTTGGCGATGGCATAGTGGATCAGCCCGCCCAGCCCGGCGCCGAAGAACCAGGAGAACTGCGACAGCGTCTCGAACGCCGGCACCAGCGCCAGCAGGATGGCAATCAGCGAGGCCGGGATGAACGCAGCCACGGCGCGCAGGTTGACCCCGCCACGGTAGTGATAGGCGCCCTCAGGGCTTTCGCTGTACAGCTCCGGCAGGTTCACCCGGCCACGGCGTATCAGGTAGTAGTCGGTGACCATGATGCCGTACAGCGGGCCGAGCAGGGCGCCCAGGCCGCCGAGGAAGTACACGATCACCGACGGGCTGTTGTACAGGTGCCACGGCAGGATCACCACCGCGATGGTGGCACTGAGCAAGCCTGCGCGGCGGAAGTTCAGCACCTTCGGTGCCAGGTTGGTGAGCACGAAGGCCGGGGCGACGAAGTTGGCCATGATGTTCACCGCCACGGTGACCAGCAGGAAGGCCAGGCAGGCCAGTACCAGGCCGGCGGTGTTGGGGATGGCCGCGACGATTTCGCTCGGGCTTTGCACCAGCTTGCCGTCGATGCTGAACTGCGCACCGGCGAGCACCACGGCGATCAGCGCGAAGCCCAGCATATTCACCGGCAGGCCCCAGAAGTTGCCCACGCTGATGGTGCGGCGATCCGGGCAGTTACGCGTGAAATCGCAGAAGTTGAGGATCATGGTGCCGTACAACGACACCCACAGCGCGGCGGCACCGAAGACTTTCAGCCACATGCCGGAGCCGGTCGGCGCGTTGCCGCTGGACCAGGCAATCGACAGGCCGCTGCGCCAGTACATCCAGCCCGCCAGGCCACTGAAGGCGACCAGGATGATCGGCCCGGCGAGGGATTCGAAGCGGCGCACCATCTCCATGCCGTAGGCGAAGATCGCCACCTGCACGCACCAGATGCCGAGGAAGGTGACCCAGCCCAGGGTCGACAGGCCGAGGATCGCGTTCTGGTCGTAAGCCTTGAGGTCGGGGGCGATGGCGGTGAGCAGCACGCGCAGCACCACCGAGGCGAGGTAGGTCTGGATACCGAACCAGGCGATGGCGATCACCGCGCGGATCAGAGCCGGGATCTGCGCGCCATGGATGCCGAAGCTGATCCGGCACATGACCGGGTAGGGCAGGCCGGTCTTCTGCCCCATGTAGCCGGACAGGTTCATCAGGCCGTAGATCACCAGCGCGCCGAGGGCGAAGGCGGCGAGGATCTGCGCGCCGCTCATGCCCAGGGCGAACAGGCCGATGGCGAAGGAGTAGTTGGCGATGTTGTGCACATCGTTGGTCCACAGCGCAAACAGGCTGTAGCGCCCCCAGGTGCGATTGGCTGCACGGGTCGGTGCCAGGTCGTTGCTGTACAGGCGCGGGCTCAGCGGCGGCTGACTGGCCCCGGCCGTTTCGGCAGGGCGATCGGCAAGCTGGCCAACATCGGAACGGGAAATCGACGCCATCGGGGCTCCATGATGATTGTGTACTTTTATTGTTTGTATTTGTATACAAACAAGATTCGTACCAATCCGTGAGCGTGAAGAGCGCCGGGAGTTATCTGGGAGCGGCTTTAGCCGCGAAGCAGGCGACGCGGTGGCTGGCACCGGCTTTGCCGGTGTTCGCGGCTAAAGCCGCTCCCACAGGTAATGGGCTTTGAGCTGGGAACTTTGTGCACACTTTGGTGCAGGGTTGTTACCGCCCCGCCCATGCGAGTGTGCTCAGGTGGCTCGCGGGGAATGTTCCGCATAAGCTGAGGGCAGGATGCCATGAGGATCAGTTCGATGTTGCATGTACCGCTCGCGCTGGGTCTGTTGCTTGCCACCTCCTTGGTCGAAGCCGCGCCGCTGCAGGTGCCCACCCCGGCCGCACTCAGGAGCCAGCTCGACAGCCTCAAGCCTGGCCAGTTTCTCTGGTACCCGCAGGTCTCGCCGGTGGGGCCAGTGACCGTGGTGGTCAGCCTCACCGAGCAACGTGCCTACGTTTATCGCAATGGCATCGCCATTGGCGTCAGCACCGTGAGTAGCGGCAAGGCAGGGCGGGAAACCCCCACCGGGGTGTTCAGCATTCTGCAGAAGAAGGTCGAGCACAAATCCAGCCTCTACAACAGCGCACCGATGCCCTACATGGAGCGCCTGACCTGGGACGGTATCGCCCTGCACGCGGGCCACCTGCCGGGCTACCCGGCCTCCCATGGTTGCGTGCGGCTGCCGCTGGAATTTGCCAAGAAGCTATATGAGGTCACCGGCTTCAGCTCGACCACCGTCATCGTTTCCGATACCCAAAGTGCACCGGTGGAGGTCTACCACCCCGGCGTACTGGCGCCCACGGTCAGCGCAGGCAAGGCCCAGGGCCCGCTGGTATTGAGCAACCAGCAGTTCTGGAACGACCCGGAACCGACGTCTGGGCCGCTGTCGATCCTGATCAGTCGCGCCGACCTGCGCGCCTACGTGTATCGCGCAGGCCAGCTGATCGGCTCGGCGCCTGCACTCTCGCTTGAAAACGCCAAGCACCGCAGTGGCATGGCGGTGTACTCGCTGCTGCAAAAACCCTCCGCCCTGGCGCTCGATGGCGCGCTACCGTTACGGTGGTCGGTGGTGGGCCTGAGCAACCCGGAGTACGGGGATACGCCCTATGAACAGCTGGGGCAATTGAGCATCAACCCGGAGTTCCGCCACCACCTGCGTGCGGCGATGGACGTCGGCACCATGTTGGTGATCACCGATTGGGCGTCCACCCGGGATACCCGCAGCGACGGTAAATTCACGGTGATCACCACCGACGACAGTGAAGAACTTAAGCCATTGGTCAAGAAATGATCGGCAATCCCGAAGAATTCAAGCAAAGTGGTGGCTTTTGGCCGCAAGCCAGCTGACTTTTTGCTGACAGGCCTTTACCGGGGTAGTCCATGTCGATGTTTGAACCCTTGCGGGGAGCTTTCCGGCTCTCGGTGGCCAGTATTGGCCTGTTTTTCCTCAGCGCCTGGCCAGCCGCCCACGCGCAACCCCTGCCCAGCGCCGCCGAGTTGCAGCAACTGGCACCCAACGCCAGCCTGTCGGCGCTGGGCATGGCCCTCACGGCCTACGCCTGCGCCAGCCACGGCGAGGCAGACAAACTGCTGACGGTAATCGATTACTCCAAGGCCTCGCGTGACAAGCGCCTGTGGGTGTTCGACCTGCGCGCGCGCAAGCTGTTGTTCGAGGAGTGGGTCGCTCACGGCAAGAACAGCGGCGCCGATGTGCCGACTACGTTCTCCAACGCCCCGAACAGCTACCAATCGTCCATCGGCCTGTACGAAACCGGCCAGATCTACAGCGGCAAGCACGGCCGCTCGTTGCGCCTGCAGGGGCTGGAGCCGGGGTTCAACGACAACAGCATGTCGCGGGCGATTGTCATGCATGCCGCCGCCTATGCCGACCCCAAGGTGGTGCCCGGCCTCGGGCGCCTGGGGCGCAGCCAGGGCTGCCCAGCGGTGCGGCCGGCCATTGCTGGCAAGCTGATCGACACGCTGCAGCGCGGTAGCTATGTGTTTGCCTATTACCCGCAGCAGGACTGGCTGAAGACATCGCGTTTTCTCAATGCCCAGAGCTGCCCGCTGTCGAGTCAGTCGATCGCCAGCAAGTAGCGAACGTTACACGTAGCGACAGGCCGCCTCCGATAACCGTTGTTGATGAAAATCGAAGCCTTGGATTCATTGGCAGCTCAGGTGAGTATCTAGTTGCTCGGTTTAGCTGCCAAAAGCTGATTAACCCACGAGAACGCATCGGCACGGGGCGCGACTTTTGCGACGAATTCCCGACCACGTGCTGCGGCCTCCGTCATCCCTGATGACGACCAGCGTTGTAATGGGTGAGCCTGGTTAACCTGAAAAAGGTCAGGCTTCGCGATCGGCAGCCTTCGACCCATTGCGGACATTCCATGCTTTTGGGTCAGTGCAGTGTTCGGATGTGTTCGCCGTGGAATTTTTTGCGCCTATGAGATCGAGCGCCGCCCGCGCGGCGCATCGCGAGCTGTGCTCGCTCCTACGTCTGTTTCGGGCCAGTAAAACCTGTGCCAGCCGTGCGCGACCGCCTTGTGGGTACCACGCACTACCGCGCTGAGCACCAAGGCGTTCGCGCGCAAATCCCCCAGGAGTAATTGGCCCGAAACAAACGTAGGAGCGAGCGCAGCTCGCGATGCGCCGCGCGGGCGGCGCTCTATCTAACAGACGCAGGCGATGTCATGGTGAACGTCCGCTATGGGTCGAAATCGGCCGTTCGAGAGTGATCGCTATCGACCTATGGCAGACGCAAGAATTTAGGAGCCGCTTCGCAGCCCATCGCCGCCACGGCAAGCGCGGCTCCGACAAGAACCGCGCAAGCCTTGACTGCTGCATTTATCAGGTCTTGACGGTGCTGTCCGCCGCGACCCTGCGCTTGCTCATCAGGCCGTAGTAGCAGGCTGCCGGGAACAGCAGCCCCACCACCCAGGCCAGGTCGATGCCCTGCAGCGAGGCAGCAACGGGCCCTACGTAGAGGGAGGTATTCATGAACGGAATCTCCAGCGCGATGGTGGCGAGGAACACGCCCACCGCGATCCAGTTGACCCGGCCATAGATACCAGATGGGTCAAAGATGTCGGCAATCTGGTAAACCCCTTTGCGCAGCGCGTAGTAGTCCACCAGGTTGATCGCTGTCCAGGGGATCAAAAAGTAGCTCATGAAAAAGATGAAGTTCAGGAAAAACTGGATGAAGTCATCCTGGGCCAAAGTGCACAACGCCGTCGCCAGGGCACAGATCACCAACATGAAGCTGGCGCGTACCCCGGGGGTGACCTTCAGCGCCGCGAACGGCTCGATCACTGTCACCGTCGACATGAAGGCGCCATACAGGTTGAACACGTTGATCGCGATCTGCCCGTAGAGCACGAACGCCACCGCCAGCAAGGTGCCGCCTCCGAGCACGCCGAGCAGCTGCAGGCCGACGTTGTCGGAAAAGCCGGCGATGGCCTTGGCCAGTACCGCGCCCAGCAGCATCATCCAGCTGCCGCCGATGACCGTGCCCGCGTAGCTGTACCAGAACACTTGCCGCGTCGAGGTACGGGTCGGCAAATAGCGCGAGTAGTCGGCCACGTAAGGCGCATAGGACAACTGCCAAGTTACGGCGATGCTAACCGAGGCCAGGAAGCTGGCCAGGTTGAAGCCTTGCGCTGTCCATTGGCCGCTTTCCATCGGCAACGCCAAGGCCAGCAGGGTGGCAATGCCGAAGACCGCGATCGACAGCAACGACAGCAGCTTCTGCAGTCGGTGGATGAGCTGATAGCCGAACAGCGCCACCAGGAAGCACAGGCCGCCGAGCAGGGCGATGTTGCCGCCGTTGCCGAACGGGCTGGCACTGGCGATGGCCTGGGCGGCCAGCAGCGTGTTGCTGACGAAGAACCCCAGGTAGATGAGCATTACGAACAGCAACGGCACGATGGCGCCGAACACGCCGAACTGCGCGCGGCTCTGGATCATCTGCGGGATCCCCAGTCGTGGGCCCTGGGCGGAATGCGAGGCCATGAAGATCGCGCCAATCAACGAGCCGAGCAGAATCGACAGCGCGCTCCAGAACAGGTTGAGCCCCATGCTGATCGGCAGCACACCGGCGGCCACCGTGGTGATGTTGGCGTTGGCGCCGAACCAGACGAAAAACAGCGAGCGCGGCTCGCCATGGCGCTCGGCTTCCGGGATGAAATCGATGCTTCTTTTCTCTACTTTCATGTCGTTCTCCCCTCAGCGCTGGGCTATCAGTTGGCGCTCGAAGCGCGCAATCGTCTGCACGAATGCGTCTGGCTCATGGGCGAGGTGGTCGGGTTCTGCGCTGCGCACAGAGGCTGCCGGCTGGTGGTTCCAGCTGCGCAGCAATTGTGCGGTGGCGAAGATTTCCAGCCCGTAGAGCCAGTTGGAGAGAATGAACAGCGCCGAATAGTGGGCGGCGAGCGTGGTCGCCGTGCAGGCGTCGGCGACCAGCACCAGCTGGAAGTCGTGCTGATAGGCATCGAACAGGCTGCTCATCACGCACACGTCGGTCAGTACACCGATCACCACCAGCCGCTTGATGCCGCGGCCTTTCAAGGTCTGGGCCAGGCGCGTGCCGTGAAAGGCGCTGTAGCGCTGCTTGTCGATCACCACGTCACCGGCCTGCGGTGCCAGGGCGTCGATGATTTCGATGGCCGGGGTACCAGCGCGGTAGGTGGTTGGCCGGCCTTGTGCGTCGACCGGTTCGCCGAATGCCAGGTCGCGGCCTTGCGCATCGTTGATGTGGCGGGTGTAGAACAGCGGCAGGTTGCGGCAGCGGGCGCCGTCAATCAGCGCGGCGGCGTTGTCGATCACAGTGTCCAGGCGCGGCAGGGGGAAGCTGTCTTCCTGCTGCAGGTCGATCACGAGAATAGCGGTGTCTTGAGTCATCGGATTTCTTCCAGGTGCAGGACCCCGGGCGCTGCACCAAGGGCGCGCCAGGCGGTTCTGCGGATGCAGGTGCGCGGGCGCCGCGACAGCGGTGCCTGCGTGGGTCGAGCGCAACGCTCGTGGAAGAAATCAGCCGACTATCTGCCAGAAGCCGTTCTGCTTGGCGGCGACAGCGGCGGGAAGGCGTTGCAGGGTGACCTGCAACGGTGCCGACGCTCGGCGCAGGAATCCGTTCATGGCTCCACACGGCAAGGCGCGCACCCAGCCAGAACGGCGGGTGCGAAACCTGGCAACGAGGGAGGAAAGGCGGGCCATGAGCAGAACACTCGCGTGATGGGTTCAGTCATGGCAGCAAAACTCGGGCCAATACTGCCAATGCGCTGGGAGTGGCGTCATTGGCGAGTTGAGCTTGGCAGTGTTACTTGCCGGCATGTGGTATGCCGTAATACTGTGCTACCAAGGGTATCAACCTGATGGCTCAGGCACCCTTGCGCGATACCATCGCGGTCAAGGCGGCCCTGGCTTCATCGCTGTTGAGCCGCTCGATGAACAGCAGGCCTTCCTTGGCCACCGTTGCAGCCAGCGCTTCGCGCTGCCCATCCTTGAGCAGACGCCTGCTGATGCGCAGGGCATCGACAGGCAACTGCTGCAGGCGCCGCGCCAGCTTGATGGCGGCGGCCAGGCATTGCCTGCCATCGTCGAACAGTTCGCTCGCCAAGCCCCACTGCACGGCTTGTTCGCCATTCAGCGCCTGGTTGCACAGCAACAGCTGTGCCGCCCGCGCATGCCCGAGCATCTGTGGCAGCAACAGGCTCGCGCCAAACTCCGGGCACACGCCCAGCGCCACGAACGGGGTGCGCAGTTTGGCGTCACGGCTGATCAGTACCTGGTCGCAGTGCAGCAAGAGCGTGGTGCCGATGCCGATCGCAGGCCCCGCCACTGCGGCGATCAGCGGTTTGTCCAGCGCCAGTACCGCCCACATCATGCGGAACACCGGGCTCTGCAGGTCGGTCGGCGGCTGGTCGAGAAAGTCCGGCAAGTCGTTGCCGGCGGTGAAGCACTCGGTGCTGCCGGTGATCAGGATCACCTCGACCTGCGGGTCGTTGTTGGCCGCTTCGAACAGCTCTGCCAGCCGCGTATACATGGCGTTGGTCAGGGCGTTGAGTTTGTCCGCGCGGTTCAGGCGCAGGGTCAGCAGGCCTTCATCGAGCTGCTGGTGGATCAGGTCGGTCATGGGCGGTGCCTCTGTTGTTGTTATCGTGCCCGAGTATAAACAGGCTTTCGCGACCGAGGCGAGTTGCTATACAGTCGTTCAACTGTGCGATCCACGAGAGCCACCCATGACCCAGGAAGCCCGCTTCAGCCGCATGCTGCCCGAACTGCGCAAGGCCAATCTGGTCGAGGCCACCCTGGCCTGCCTGAAGCGCCATGGCTTCCAGGGCGCCTCGATCCGCAAGATATCCGCCGAAGCCGGCGTCTCGGTAGGCCTGATCAGCCACCACTATTCGGGCAAGGACGAGCTGGTCGCCGAAGCCTACATGGCGGTCACCGGCCGGGTCATGCAGCTGCTGCGCGAGGCCATGGCCCAGGTCGCACCCAATGCCCGCGAACGGCTGTCGGCGTTCTTCCGTGGCTCGTTCAGCGCCGAGCTGCTCGACCCGCAGCTGCTCGATGCCTGGCTGGCGTTCTGGGGCGCGGTGAAGACCGCCGAGGCGATCAACCAGGTACACGACCATTCCTATGGCGAGTACCGCCGCGAGCTACGCACGCTGCTCGCCGAACTGGCGCGGGAGGAGGGCTGGGAGCGCTTCGATGCCGACCTCGCCGCCATCAGCCTCAGCGCCTTGCTCGATGGCCTGTGGCTGGAGTCCGGGCTGAACCCGGGCACCTTCACCCCGGCCCAGGGCGTGCAGATCTGCGAGGCTTGGGTCGATGGCCTGCAGGCCGGCGGTCGGCAACGCTTCACTGCGGCCACCGAGGGCTGTTGATCGACCGTTCAGCAATCGCTAGTCTTGGCCCACTCTAATAAAAAAATCGCCTTCGGGCGCTTCAGGACTACCCGCAATGACCTCTCAGGTACTGATCGTCGATGACGATCCGCTGATTCGTGACTTGCTCCAGGCCTACCTGTCCCAGGAAGGCTATACCGTCCACTGCGCCGCCACCGCGGAACAGGCTGAAACGCTGTTGAGCGAGCAGCCGGTGGAGCTAGTGATGCTCGACATCCGTCTGCCCGGCAAGGATGGCCTGACCCTGACCCGCGAGCTGCGGGTGCGCTCGGAAGTGGGGATCATCCTGATCACCGGGCGCAACGACGAGATCGACCGTATCGTTGGCCTGGAATGCGGCGCCGACGATTATGTCAGCAAGCCACTCAACCCCCGCGAACTGGTGTCCCGCGCGAAGAACCTGATCCGTCGCGTGCGCCACGCCCAGGGTGCCCGGCCAGCCAGCGTCGCCACTGCCACCCTCAAGCAGTTCGGCGACTGGTCGCTGGACTGCGACCGCCGCCGCCTGATCGATGCGCAAGGCGGCGAAACCCTGTTGACCCACGGCGAGTTCCAGCTGCTCAGCGTGTTCCTGCGCAACAGCGGCCATACCCTGAGCCGCGACCAGCTGATGGACCAGATCCGCAACCGTGAGTGGGTGCCCAACGACCGTTCCATCGACGTGCTGGTCGGCCGCCTGCGGCGCAAGCTACACGACGACCCCGCCGAGCCCGAACTGATCATCACCATCCACGGTGCCGGCTACCTGTTCACCGCCAGCGTGGCCGCGTGAGTCAGTACCTGTTCGGCCTGCTGATGCTGCTGGCCAGCGCTGCGCTGCAGGCCGCCGAGACCGTGCGCTACTGCGACTACCCGGTGTATCCACCGGTGTCCTGGAGCGATGGCAAGCAGCCGCGCGGGCTGGCGCCAACGGTGGTGCGCGAACTGTTCGGGCGGCTGGGCTACCAGGTCGAGATGGTCGTGCTGGGCAATTGGCAACGCTGCCTGCTCGACGCTGCCGAAGGGCGGGTGGATGTGGTGCTGGCCTACACCTCGGAGCAGCGTGCCAAGGCCATGCGCTTCTCGCAGGTGCCGGTGCTGCGCGAGGAGGTGGCGGTGTTCGCCAACCGTCAGCACCCGCTGCAGTTCGACAAGCTTGAAGACCTGGCTCGCTACCGGGGTGGGCTGTTGTTCGGCGAAAGCTACGGCCCGGCGTTCGACCGCTTCGTCGCGCAGCACCAGAACATCGAGTGGGTCTCGGACAGCGGGCAGAACTTCGGCAAGCTGATTCGCGGGCGTATCGACTTCGTGGTGCAGGAGCGGCGCACCGGCCAGCTGTTCGTCGAGCACCTGCCCGGCGCCTGGGACATCGTCGCGCTGCCTCCGGCGCTGAGTGTCGACTACCTGCGCGTGGCGGTGTCGCGCCACTCGCCGTTGAGCGCGCGCATGGCCGACATCGACGCGCAACTGCAGCAGATGACCGACGCCGGCGAGCTGGAGCGCTGGCTGCATGAAAGTGAGGTCACCTACCGCGACATGGTCAGCCAGCCATGAACCGCCTGCAACCGGGCGGCCTGTTGCGCCGGCTGCTGCTGTTCATCCTGCTGTTCAGCCTGTGCTTCACGGTGCTGGCCAGCAGCGTGCAGCTGTATTTCGAATACCGCCGCGAGATGCGCGAGATCGATGCGCGCATGGCGCTGATCCGCGCCGGCTACCTGGCCAGCCTGGAGCGCAGCCTGTGGGACCTGAACCAGGAGCAGCTGAACGTGCAGTTGCGCGGGCTGGTGGACTTTTCCGATGTGGCGCGGGTGCGCCTGAACAGCGCCGACTTCACCTTGCAGCAAGGTGAGCCGAACCCGCAGGGGCCGCTGCGGGTCGAGCGTTTTGCGCTGGACTACCAGCCACCTTCCGGGCCTGCGCGGCACCTGGGCGAACTGGAAGTGAGCACGGACCTGGGCGCGGTGCACCGGCGGCTGTTCGCCACCGGCCTCACCAGCCTGTTGTGGATGAGCGTGTTCCTCTGCGGCCTGGCGCTGGCGCTCTCTGGGTTGTTCTATCGCCTGGTGACCCGTCACCTGCAGGTCATGGCCGACTTCGCCCGGCGCATCGGTGCCGGGCAATGGCACGAGCCCCTGCGCCTGAACAAGCGCCGTTCGCCCCATACCGACGAGATCGACAGCGTGGCGCTGGCACTGGACGACATGCGCCGGGCGATCCTCAGTGACAGCGAACGCCGCGAAACCGACCGTCTGGCCTTGCAGGACAAGCGCGACGAACTGCAGAAGCAGGTGGAGCGGCGCACGGCGAGCCTGATGCGCGCCAAGGACGATGCCGAAGCGGCCAACCTGGCCAAGTCGCGCTTCCTCGCCACCATGAGCCATGAACTGCGCACACCGCTCAACGGCATCCTCGGCATGGCCGAACTGCTGCGTGGCGCCGGGCTCGCAGCGCCGGACCGCCAGCGCCTCGAGGCGTTGTACAAGGCCGGCGAGGGGCTGCTGAGCATCCTCAACGAAGTGCTGTATTTTGCCCGCCTCGAAGAAGGCGAAAGCCGCCCCGAGGCCGTGGCGTTCTCTCTGCGCCAGTTGTGCGCCGAGGTGGTGACCCTGCTCGAACCCCGCGCGCTGGCCAACGACAGCCTGGTGCTGTGCCGCATCGACCCGCAGCTGGCCGCGTACCAGCACGGCGCCGAGCAGTACTTGCGCCAGGTGCTGAGCAACCTGTTGGCCAACGCCATCAAGTTCACCGAGGGCGGCGAGATTCTCGTCGAAGTGCAAGTGTTGCAGGAGTCACCCGGGCGGCAACGCCTGCGCCTGAGCGTCACCGACGACGGTATCGGCATCTGCGAGGCGATGCAGCCGAAGATCTTCGACCGTTTCGTCCAGGCCAGCGAGGCGGTCGCACGGCGCTATGGCGGCACCGGCCTGGGGTTGGCGATCAGCAAGCACCTGGTCGAGCAGCTGGGCGGGCAGATTGGCGTGCGCAGCCGCGAGGGGGAGGGCAGCTGCTTCTGGCTGGAGCTGGAACTGGAGACGGCGCAGGCGCTCCAGTTCATGGCAGAGGCTGGCCGCGCCGCAGCGCCGCTGCACATCCTGGTGGTGGAAGACGTGGCCCTGAACCGTGAAGTGGTGCGCGGGCTACTGGAGCGTGACGGGCATGAAGTCTGGCTGGCCGAAGATGCCGAGCAGGGCTTGCAGCTGTGTGCTCAGCAACGCTTCGACCTGCTCCTGCTGGATGTACACCTGCCGGGCATCAGTGGCGTGGAGCTGTGTCGACAGCTGCGTGCCGGCGCCACGCCCAACCGCGACACGCGCATCCTGGCGCTAACCGCCAGCGTGCAGCCAGGGCTGGTGCGTGCCTATCTGGATGCCGGCATGCAGGGGGTGCTGGGCAAGCCGCTGAAGCTTGCCAACCTGCGCCAGGCGCTGGCGGGGCAGTGTCAGGAGGAAACGCCGGCCACGTCCGCCTGGCTTGACCACGAGTTGCTGACCACGCACCGCACGCTGCTTGGCGAGCAGAAGTTGCAAGGCCTGCTGGCTGGCTTGCGAGACGGCCTGGCGCAACAGCGCCAGGCCTTGCTCGAAGCGGTCGAGGCGGGGGACTGCACCGAGGTGACCCACCTGGCCCACCGGCTGGCCGGTAGCAGCGATTCCATGGGCTTGTGCGGCCTGGCGGCGAGCTTGCGCCAGCTTGAAGAGCATGCCCTGGCCCGTGACAAGGCGGGTGTGCGCGCCATGGGCCCGTTGCTGGGCGAGCAGCTGCAGCGTGCCGAAAACACCCTGGCCGAACTGCTGCTCGCCTGAGCGACAAAATCCTTACGACTTTTTACATCTTTGATCTTTACGATCAACCGGGCCTTACATCGCTTTCCAATAATCGGACGCAACCGCTGCACACGCGGTCTTCGACGCTTATTGGAGATAATAATAATGAAAGGCCGTAAATCTGAAGGTATCCACCTCACACGGGCATTGAAGAGCCGGCACATCTTCATGCTCTCGCTCGGTGGCGTGATCGGCACCGGGCTGTTCATGGGCTCGGGGGTGACCATCAACCAGGGCGGGCCGGTGGGCGCGATCCTGGCCTATCTGGTCGCCGGTTTCCTGATGTACCTGGTGATGGTCTGCCTGGGTGAACTGTCGGTGCAGATGCCGGTGTCCGGTTCGTTCCAGGCCCATGCGACGAAATTCATCGGCCCGGCCACCGGCTTCATGATCGGCTGGGTGTACTGGATGAGCTGGGCCACCACCGTGGGCCTGGAGTTCACCGCCGCCGGCATGCTGATGACGCGCTGGTTCCCGGAGGTGCCGATCTGGTACTGGTCGGCGCTGTTCGTGGCGGTGCTGTTCGGCATCAACGCCCTGGCCACCCGCGCCTTCGGCGAGGCGGAATACTGGTTCTCCGGGATCAAGGTGGCGGCGATCCTCGGCTTCATCATCGTCGGTGTGCTGGTGATCTTCGGCGGCATTACGCTGAACAGCGGGGCGCCGGCGCCGATGATGACCAACCTGATCGGCGATTCGCTGTTCCCCAATGGCCTGTCGGCGGTGTTCGCGGTGATGATGACCGTGGTCTACGCCTTCCAGGGCTGCGAGATCATGGGCGTGGCGGCGGGCGAGACCGACCAGCCGGAAAAGAGCATCCCGCGGGCCGTGCGCAACGTGGTGTTCCGCGTGCTGATCTTCTACGTGCTGGCGATCGTGGTGCTGTCGGCAATCGTGCCGTGGCAGCAGGCCGGGCTGATGGAAAGCCCGTTCGTGCAGGTGTTCGACATGGTCGGAATTCCTTACGCCGCAGACCTGATGAACTTCGTGATCCTCACTGCGATTCTGTCGGTGGGCAACTCCGGGCTGTATGCCTCCACCCGCATCCTCTGGGCGATGTCCAAGACCGGCATGGCGCCGCGCAGCCTGTCGCCGCTGAGCAGCCGTGGCGTGCCACTGCGCGCCCTGTTCGTCACCTTGTGCTTTGCGCTGGTGTCGTTGCTGACCAGCTTTGTCGCCGCCGACACCCTGTTCATGGTGCTGATGGCGGTGAGCGGCATGGCCGGCACGGTGACCTGGATCGTCATTGCCCTGGCGCAGTACCGCTTCCGCAAGCAGTTCTTGCGTGAGGGTGGCCAGTTGAGCGACCTCAAGTACCGCGCGCCGCTGTACCCGCTGGTGCCATTGCTGTGCATTACCTTGTGCAGCTCGCTGTTTGTGTTCCTGGCGATGGATGAGACGCAGCGGCCTTCGCTCTATTGGGGCTTTGGTTTCATTGCGCTGTGCTATGCGGCGTACTTCCTGGTGCAGCGCAAGCGTCAGGGGGTGGGGTTGGAGCCGGAAATGCCGGCAGCCTGAACCATCCACTGGGGCCGCTTTGCGGCCCCAGCGATTGTGGGCAGTTGTACAAAGTTGTAACAGCGCGGACCCGTACCGCTCTGAGTGTCAATAAAAATGATTATAAATCATATATTTAAGCAATTTTGCACGACGTTACAGTGCATTCTCCTCGCCAATTGCCTCCTTGTTGAACACTCGTTTAGCATGAGCCTCACCTCTCACAGCAATCACAATAATCCGAGGCCCGTCATGACCGCTCCGTCGTCCCTACTCACCCAGGTTGAAGCCGGCGTTGCCTGGATCACCCTGAACCGCCCCGAGCAGCGCAACGCGCTGGACATCCCCACCCTGAAGCAGCTGCACGCCACCCTCGAGGCGTACAACCTCGACCCGGCCGTGCGCGTGGTGGTGCTGACCGGCACAGGCCGCAGCTTCTGCGCCGGCGCCGACCTTGCCGAATGGGCCGAAGCCGAAGCCCGTGGTGCACTGGAAACCTACGGCTGGACCGAAACCGCCCACGCCCTGATGCACTGCCTGCACACCCTGGACAAGCCCACCATCGCTGCCATCAACGGCACCGCCGTCGGCGCCGGCATGGACCTGTCGCTGTGCTGCGACCTGCGCCTGGCCGCCCAGTCGGCCCGGTTCAAGGCCGGCTACACCAGCATGGCCTACTCGCCGGATGCCGGCGCCAGCTGGCACCTGCCACGGCTGATCGGCAGCGAACAGGCCAAGCGCCTGCTGTTCCTCGACGAGCTGTGGGGCGCCGAACGTGCCCTGGCGGCCGGCCTGGTCGGTGAAGTGGTCGCCGACGACCAGTTGCCCACTGCCACCGCCGACCTGGCGGCACGCCTGGCCCAGGGGCCGACCTTCGCCTACGCCCAGACCAAGCGCCTGATGCGCGACGGCGCCTCGCGCAGCCTGGCCGAGCAGCTCACTGCCGAGCTGGCTGCCGGCCTGCTCTGCGGGCGCAGCGCCGACGGCGCCGAGGCCTTGCGCGCAGCCACGGAAAAACGCGCACCACGTTTCAGCGGCAAATAAGCACGCTCTCTTTCCCCGCTTACCCAGGAACAGGCCATGAATTTCCAACTGACCCAAGAACAAGAAATGTTGGTGGATGCCGTACGCAGCTTCGTCGCCAAGGAGCTGTTGCCCCATGAAGAAGCCGTGGACCGTGCCGACGAAGTGTCCCCGGAACTCGCCGCGCAGATCCGTGGCAAGGCCATCGCCGCCGGCTTCTACGCCTTCAACATGCCCGAGGAAGTCGGTGGCGGCGGCCTCGACTACCTGTCCCAGGCCCTGATCGAGCGCGAGCTGTCGAAGGTTTCCTGGGCGCTGCACGTGTTCGTCGCCCGGCCTTCGAAGATCCTCATGGCCTGCACCGGCCAGCAGGTCGAGGACTACCTGCTGCCGTGCATTCGTGGCGAAAAGACCGATTGTTTCGCCCTGACCGAACCGGGCGCCGGCTCCGACGCCAACTCGATCAAGACCCGCGCCGTGCGTGAAGGCGACGACTTCGTGATCAATGGCAGCAAGCACTTCATCAGCCATGCCGGGCACGCCGACTTCGCCATCGTCTTTGCCGTCACCGACACCTACGAGCACAACGGCCGCAAGCGCAACGCCGTCACCGCCTTCCTGGTCGACCGCGGCACCCCGGGCATGACGATCCGCCGTGGCCCGAAATGCGTGAGCAACCGTGGCTACCACACCTACGAGCTGTTCTTCGACGACTGCAAGGTGCCGGCCGCCAAGGTGCTCGGTGAAGTCGGCAAGGGCTGGGACGTGGCCAACGCCTGGCTCACCGCAGGCCGGGTCATGGTCGCTGCCAACTGCGTCGGCCAGGCCCAGCGGGCGCTGGACGTGTCGCTGCAATGGGCCGCCGACCGCAAGCAGTTCGGCCAGCCGATCGGCACCTACCAGGGCGTGTCGTTCAAGCTCGCCGACATGGCCACGCAGATCCGCGCCGCCGAACTGCTGACCCTGCACACCGCCTGGAAGATGGACCAGGGCAACATGACCGACGGCGAGGCGGGCATGGCCAAGCTGTTCGCCAGCGAAGTGCTCGGCAAGGTCGCCGACGAAGCGGTGCAGATCTATGGCGGCATGGGCCTGATGGACGAAGGACCGGTCGAACGCATCTGGCGCAACGCACGCATCGAGCGGATCTGGGAAGGCACCTCGGAGATCCAGCGGCACATCATCTCGCGCGAACTGCTGCGCCCACTGCTGCGCTGATCGGAGCATCCCCATGTCGCAAGCCATTCGTGACAACCTCAAACGCCTGCTGGCCCCCCGGCACCTGGCTTTCGTCGGCGGGCGCAGCATGGCCCGTGCGCTCAAGCGCTGTGCCGAGGGCGGCTACCCGGGCCAGATGTGGCTGGTCAACCCGCAGCAGGACAGCATCGACGGCGTGCCCTGTGTGCGCAGCGTGACCGTGCTGCCCTGCGCGCCGGATGCGGTGTTCATCGCCACCAACCGCGAACTGACCCTGACCTGCGTCGCCGAGCTTGCCGCCAAAGGCGCGGGCGGGGCGATCTGCTATGCCTCGGGCTTCGCTGAAAGCGGCGCCGAGGGCCAGGCACTGCAACAGCAGCTGCTTGAAGCCGCCGGCGACATGGCACTGCTCGGGCCCAACTGCTACGGCCTGCTCGACTACCTGCACAGTGCCGCCCTGTGGCCGGTGGCCCACGGTGGCAAGGCGGTGGACAAGGGCGTGGCGGTGCTGACCCAGAGCGGCAACTTCGCCTACAACCTGTCGATGAGCGACCGCTCGCTGCCGGTGGCCTACATGGCTTCGGTCGGCAACCAGGCGCAACTGGGCATCGCCGAACTGATGGACGTGCTGCTCGATGAACCCCGGGTCACCGCCATCGGCCTGCACCTGGAAGGCCTGAGGAACGTGCCAGGCTTTGCCCGTGCCGCGCACAAGGCGCTGGAAAAGGGCATCCCGATCGTCGCGCTGAAGACCGGGGTGTCGCAGATCGGCGCCGAACTCGCATTGAGCCACACCAGCTCGCTGTCCGGCTCCGACGCCCTGTACGACAGCCTGTTCGAGCGCCTGGGGGTGATCCGCGTCAGCGGCCCGGTGAGTTTCGTCGAAACCCTCAAGGCCGCCGCCTGCGGCAACCTGCCCAAGGGCCCCAGCCTGATCGCGCTGGCCTGCTCGGGCGGCGATGCCGGGCTGATCGCCGACTACAGCGAATGCAACCAGCTGAGCCTGCCGGCCCTGGACGCCGGCCAGGTCGAAGAGCTGGCCCAGGTACTGCCGGCCTACGCCAACCTGGTCAACCCGCTGGACTTCACCACAGCTATCTGGGGCGATGGCCCGGCCAAGGCGCGCATGCTCGACAGCGCCCTGCGCAGCGACGCCGATGCGGCGATGCTGGTGCTCGATTACCCCGCCGAGTTCACCGGCGAACGCAAGGAATGCGACCTGCTGCTGGAGCTGTACTGCGCGGCGCTCAAGCGCCATGGCAAGACCGGCTTCGTTACCTCGGCCTTCCCCGAACTGCTGCCAGCCAGCGCCCGCGAGCGCCTGCACGCGGCCGGGGTACCGGCGCTGCAAGGGGTGGAGGATGGCCTGGCAGCCTGGGGCCGGGTTGCCCGTTACGCGCAACAGCGCCCGGCCTTGCTGGCGCTGGGCGAATCGGCGCTGGTACCGCTGTGCCCGCAGCCGCTGGCCGGCGACAGCCGCCTGCTCAACGAGTGGGATTCCAAACAGGCCCTGCGCGGCTTCGGCCTGCCCATTCCGAATGGCGTGCTGAGCAGCCCGCAGCGCGCGCTGGCCGATGCCGGCCAGGTGGGCTTCCCGCTGGTGCTCAAGGCCGTCAGCGCGCAGTTGCCGCACAAGACCGAAGCCGGTGCGGTAGCGCTGAACCTGGCCGACGAGGCAGCCCTCGGCCTCGCCCTTGAGCAGATGCGCACGCGCATTGCCGCTTATGCGCCGGGCGTCGCCTTCGACCAGGTGTTGCTCGAACCCATGGCCGGCGCGCCGCTGGCCGAGCTGATCGTCGGCATCAAGCGCGAGGCAGACTTCGGCCTGGCGCTGGTGATCGGTGCCGGCGGCATCCTGGTCGAGCTGCTCAAGGACAGCAACAGCCTGCTGCTGCCGACCACCGACGGCGCCATCCGCAAAGCCGTGCTCGGCCTGCGCAGTGCGGCCTTGCTGCAAGGCTTCCGTGGCAAACCGGCGGCCGACCTGGATGCACTGGTCGCCGCCATTCGCGCGGTGGCCGACTACGCCTGCGAAAACGCCAGCCAGCTGCTGGAGCTGGATGTGAACCCATTGATGGTCGGTGCCAATGGCACCACGGCGGTCGATGCCTTGATCCGCCTCGGCCAAGTGTAAGGACATGAACATGACCCACCCCACACTCACGGGCGGCCAGGCACTGGTGCGCCTGCTGGCCAACTACGGCGTCGACACCGTGTTCGGCATCCCCGGCGTGCACACCCTGGAGCTGTACCGCGGCCTGCCCGGCAGCGGCATTCGCCACGTCCTCACCCGGCACGAGCAGGGCGCCGGCTTCATGGCCGACGGCTATGCCCGGGTCAGCGGCAAGCCGGGCGTCTGCTTTGTCATCACCGGCCCCGGTGTGACCAACGCAGCCACCGCCATCGGCCAGGCCTACGCCGACTCGATTCCGCTGCTGGTGATCTCCAGCGTCAACCACACCGCCAGCCTGGGCAAAGGCTGGGGCTGCCTGCACGAGACCCAGGACCAGCGCGCCATGACCGCGCCGATCACCGCCTTCTCGGCCGTGGCGCTGAAGGCTGAAGACCTGCCAGAGCTGATCGCCCGCGCCTATGCCGTGTTCGACAGCGAGCGCCCGCGCCCGGTGCATATCTCGGTGCCGCTGGACGTACTGGCTGCGCCTGTGGCGCGAGACTGGAGCAATGAAGTGGTGCGCCGCCCCGGTCGCGGCCCGGCCAGCCTCGACAGCCTGCAACAGGCGGCGGCCAGACTGGCGGCGGCGAAGCGCCCGATGATCATTGCCGGCGGGGGTGCCCTGCAGGCGGGCGCCGAGTTGCAGCAGCTGAGCACACGCCTGGCGGCGCCACTGTTCACCAGCGTCGCCGGCAAGGGCCTGATGCCGCTGGACTCGCCGCTCAATGCTGGCTCCACCCTGTGCGTGGAGCCGGGCTGGGCGCTGATCGCCGAGGCCGACGTGGTGCTGGCGGTCGGCACCGAAATGGCCGACACCGACTTCTGGCGCGAGCGTCTGCCGCTGACCGGCGAGCTGCTGCGGGTGGATATCGACCCGCGCAAGTTCAACGATTTCTACCCCTGCGCGCTGGCGTTGCACGGCGATGCCCGGCAGACCCTGGCGGGGCTGCTCGAGCACTTGCCGGACGGCGTACGCGATGCGACCCAGGCAAGCGCAGCAGTGGCCCGCCTGCGGGTTGCCGTGCAGGCGAACCACGGCCCTCTGCAGGCGATCCACCAGGCGATCCTGCAGCGGGTCGCGGCCGAGCTGCCAGAAAACGCCTTCATCAGCACCGACATGACCCAGCTGGCCTACACCGGTAACTATGTGTTCAACAGCCGGGCCCCGCGCAGCTGGCTGCACCCGACCGGTTACGGCACCCTCGGCTACGGCCTGCCGGCCGGTATCGGCGCCATGTTCGCCACGGCCGACCGCCCAGGCCTGGTGCTGGTGGGCGACGGTGGTTTCCTCTACACGGCGCAGGAGCTGGCGACCGCGGTCGAGGAGCTGGACCGCCCGCTGGTGGTGCTGCTGTGGAACAACGACGCGCTGGGGCAGATCCGCGACGACATGCTCGACCTGAACATCGAGCCCATCGGCGTCTTGCCGCGCAACCCGGACTTCGCCGGCCTGGCCCGCGCCTTCGGTTGCACGGTCGCGCAGCCGCAAAGCCTCGACGAACTGCAACGCGACCTGCGCGGCGGCTTTGCCCGCAACGGCGTGACCCTGATCGAGCTCAAGCACGCCTGCGCGCGCTGAGCCCACCCCGCACAACAGGACGACCAGCCATGCGATTTTCTTCATTGACCCAACGGATCGCCGGTGACGGCGCCGCCGCCTGGGAGATCCACTACCGCGCCCTGGCCATGCTCGAGCAGGGCCGCGACGTACTGCTGCTGTCGGTCGGCGACCCGGACTTCGACACCCCGGCACCGATCGTCCAGGCGGCCGTGGCCAGCCTCGAGGCCGGCAACACCCATTACGCCGATGTGCGCGGCAAGCGCAGCCTGCGCGAGGCCATCGCCCGTCGCCACCAGCAACGCAGCGGCCAGGCGGTCAGCGCCGACCAGGTGACGGTGCTGGCGGGGGCGCAGTGCGCGCTGTTCTGCGTCGCGCAATGCGTGCTGGAGCCGGGCGATGAAGTGATCGTCGCCGAGCCGATGTATGTCACCTACGAAGCGGTGTTCGGTGCCTGCGGTGCCAAGGTGGTGCCGGTGCCGGTTCGCCCGGAGCATGGCTTCCGCGTGCAACCCGAGGACGTCGCCGCACGGGTCACCCCGCGCACTCGTGCCCTGGCGCTGAACAGCCCGCACAACCCCTCCGGTGCCAGCCTGCCGCGCAGCACCTGGGAGGCCCTGGCCGAACTGTGCATCGCCCATGACCTGTGGTTGATCAGCGACGAGGTCTACAGCGAGTTGTTGTTCGAAGGCGAGCACGTCAGCCCCGCCAGCCTGCCGGGCATGGCCGAGCGCACGGCGACGCTGAACAGCCTGTCCAAGTCCCATGCCATGACCGGTTGGCGGGTCGGCTGGGTGGTCGGCTCGCCGGCGCTGTCCGGGCACCTGGAGAACCTGGCACTGTGCATGCTCTACGGCTCGCCGGACTTCATTCAGGATGCTGCGGTGGCCGCGCTGGAGCAGCCCTTGCCGGAACTGGACGGCATGCGCGACGCCTACCGCCAGCGCCGCGACCTGGTGTGCGAGCGCCTGGCGCACTGCCCGGGCTTGCGGGCACTCAAACCCGATGGCGGGATGTTCGTGATGGTCGATATCCGCGAGACCGGGCTCAGCGCACAAGCCTTCGCCGACCGCCTGCTCGACCAGCATGGGGTGTCGGTGCTGGCCGGTGAAGCGTTCGGCCCGAGTGCGGCCGGGCATATCCGCCTGGGCCTGGTGCTTGGCGCCGAACCCCTGGGCGAGGCCTGCCGGCGCATTGCCCTGTGCGCCAGTGAACTGATGGAGGCGCAACGCAATGCGTGAATACAGCCGCCTGTTCATCGATGGCCGCTGGCAGCCACCAGTGGGGCAGGGCATGGCCGAGGTGATCGACCCGGCCAGCGAAGCGGTTGCCGGCAAGGTGCCGCTGGGTAACGAAGACGATGTGGAACGCGCCGTCAACGCGGCGCGCAGGGCGTTTGCCGGCTGGTCACGCACACCGTCCGGCGTGCGCGCCGGGTTCATTCGCGCCCTGGCCGAACAGCTCAAGGCGCGGGCCGACGAGATGGCGGCGGTGATCACCACCGAGCTGGGCATGCCGGTGCAGTGGTGTCGGCAGGTGCAGGTCGACGGGCCTATCGTCGGTCTGGAGCAGTACATCGAGCTGGCCGGCAGGATGGATGAGGTGCGCGAAGTCGGTAACTCGCTGCTGTACCGCGAGGCGGTGGGTGTGTGCGCATTCATCAACCCCTGGAATTACCCGCTGCATCAACTGATCGGCAAGCTGGCACCGGCCTTGGCTGCGGGCTGCACGGTGGTGGTCAAGCCGAGCCAGGAAACCCCGCTGCATGCCTTCCTGCTGGCGGAAATGATCGAGGCCATCGGGCTGCCGGCCGGGGTGTTCAACCTGGTCAGCGGGCCGGGGGCCAAGGTCGGTGAGGCGCTGGCGCGACACCCGCTGGTGGACATGGTCTCGTTCACCGGGTCTACCGGGGCGGGTGTGCGGGTTGCCCAGGCGGCAGCGCCGTCGGTGAAGCGGGTGTGCCTGGAGCTGGGCGGCAAGTCGCCGTTCCTGATCACCGCCGACGCCCCGCTCGAAGCAGCGGTGCGCCATGGCGTGCAGGACGTGATGATCAACTCGGGGCAGACCTGCACGGCGCTGACGCGCATGCTGTTGCCGGCTTCGCGCTATGCCGAGGCCGTGGAGATCGCCGTGGACGAGGCCCGTGGCCTGGTGATGGGCGATCCGCAGGACCCGCGCAGTTTCCTCGGGCCGATGTGTTCGGCCGGGCAGCGGCGCACGGTCCGGGAGTACATACGGGTGGGGCAGGAAGAGGGCGCGCGGCTGGCCTGTGGCGGGGAGACGGCTGCGGGCTTCGAGCGTGGGTTCTATGTACCGCCGACGCTTTTCGCCGACGTCGACAACCGCATGCGCATTGCCCAGGAGGAAATCTTCGGGCCGGTGCTGTGCCTGATTCCCTACGCCGACGAGGCCGAGGGCATTGCCCTGGCCAACGACTCGCCGTTCGGGCTGTCCAGCGCGGTATGGGCCGGTAGCCGCGACAGGGCGCTGCAACTGGGCCGCCAGCTGCGTGCGGGGCAGTGCTTCGTCAATGGCGGGGCGTTCAATTACCAGGCACCGTTCGGCGGCTACAAGCAGTCGGGCAATGGCCGCGAGTGGGGGGAGGAGGGCCTGCACGAGTTCGTCGAGGTGAAGGCCATTCAGCTCTGAATGTCCCGAAAGCTGGCGCGGTCCATCCTGTGGGAGCCGCGCCAGTTCTCAGAAACTGGCGTTCAGGCCGTATGTTCCTTGGGCGTATCAAACGCCACGAACAACTGGTCGGCCGTGATCGCCCCCAGGTCCAGGCGCATGTTCTGCTCCAGCATCGCAAACAGCCGGGTGAACACTTCGTACACCTTGCAGTGGTCTTCGAGCCCGGCAAACGGGTTGTCGATCTTCTCGGCGATCAGCGAGCTTTCCTGCACCGCGTCATACACCTCGCGCAGGGTGATCTCTTGCGGTGCGCGGGCCAGGGTCACGCCGCCCTGGGCGCCGCGATAGGAGGTCAGGATATTGGCCTTGACCATCTGCGACACCATCGAGCGCACGCGGGTCGGGTGCACCTTGACCCATTTGGCGATGGTCTCGGTGCGCAGCTTCTGCGGGGCATTGGCCGCCACGAACGAAAGGATGTACGAGGCGGTGATGAGTCGGGTCGATTGGCTCATGGGGCAAAGGCTCCCTGCGAAAACGTCAATGGTACACCAGTGAAAAAGCCCGGTATCGGGCGCTGGAAATCAGCTTGTCCTGCCGCTAATGTATTTGTTACGGTAACAATTACAAATTGTAAACAGCTTCTACGCAATCCGCTTTGACCGAACAACAATTTCTTGCGGTTCAACAGGGGCAAATGCCATGAGCGATAACAACAAGAACAATCCTCACGCCATTCTCGACGGCGGCCTGCCGCGCCGGGATTTCCTCAAGTACAGCGCGGCCGCTGCGGCCATCGCCGGGGCGTTCTCCCTCGGCCTGCCGCTGCCTGGCCATGCCGAAGAGGCCACGCCAAAGCCGGGCGGCACCTTGCGCCTGGGCCTGGCTGGGGGCAGCACCACCGACTCCAAGGACCCCGGCTCGTGGGTCGATACCTTCACCTTCATCGGCTTCTCGGCGGTGTACAACACCCTCACCGAAATTTCCGTGGAAGGCACTGCCATCCCTGAGCTGGCCGAGCGCTGGGAGTCGAGCCCCGACGCCAAGGTCTGGACCTTCACCCTGCGCCAGGGCGTGACCTTCCACAACGGCAAGGCCCTCAGCGCCGACGACGTGGTGGCCTCGATCCAGCACCATCTGGGCGACAAGTCGACCTCCGCCGCCAAGACCGTGCTGGGCGATGTCGCCAAGGTGAGCGCCAGCGCCCCCGACACCGTGGTGTTCGAGCTGCACTCGGGCAACGCCGACTTCGCCTACGTGGTCGCCGACTACCACCTGGTGATCATGCCCGCCAAGGATGGCCTGGCCGACTGGCAGGCCGGGGTCGGCACCGGCGGTTACCGCATCAAGGGCTTCGAGCCGGGCGTGCGCATGGACCTGGAGCGCAGCCCGGACTACTGGAAGCCGGGCAGGGCGCATTTCGCCAGCGCCGAGCTGATCGCCATCGCCGACGGCGCCGCACGGGTCAACGCCCTGGTCACCGGCAAGGTCGATGTGATCAACAAGGTCGACCTCAAGACCGTGTCGTTGCTCAAGCGCAACCCGAAGCTGGTGATCGAGGAAACCAAGGGCGCCCAGCACTACACCTTCCCGATGCTCACCGACAGCGAGCAGTTCCGCGACAACAACGTGCGCATGGCCCTCAAGCACGCGATCAATCGCGAGACCCTGCTGGCCTCGGTGCTCTACGGCTATGGCCAGGTCGGCAACGACCACCCGCTGCAGCCGGCCAACCGCTTCATCAACCCGGCGCTGGAACAGCGCGTCTACGACCCGGACAAGGCCCGCTTCTACCTGCGCCAGGCCGGCATGGACAGCCTCAAGGTGCGCCTGCAGGCCTCCGATGCCGCCTACAGCGGCGCGGTGGATGCCTCGGTGCTGTTCAAGGAGCAGGCGCGCCAGGCCGGCATCGACATCGACGTGGTGCGCGAACCCGCCGATGGGTTCTTCACCAACGTATGGATGAAACAGCCGTTCACCACCTCGTTCTGGTACTCCAGCCTCACCGCCGACCGCATGTTCAGCATCGGTTACGCCAAGGGCGCGGCGTGGAACGAGACCCACTGGGACAACCCGCGCTTCAACCAGCTGCTTAACGCCGCCCGTGGCGAGATGAACGAGCCGCTGCGCCGCGAGATGTACAACGAGATGCAGGCGCTGTGCCGCGACGACGGCGGGGCGATCGTGCCGCTGTTCGCCAGCTCCGTCGCCGCCCGTTCCAGCCGTGTGGCCCATGGCCCGCTCACCGCGCCTTACGGCGAGCTGGACGGCCTGCGGGTGATCGAGCGCTGGTGGCAGGCCTGAGCCGCTGACGTTTCGCAAGCATCCAGACGAGGAGTGGTACGGTGAACAATCTTGGCAAACTGCTTGTGCAGCGGCTGGCCCTGGGCCTGTTGTCGCTGTTTGCGGTCTCGGTGGTGATCTTCCTGGCAGTCAGCCTGCTGCCAGGCGACATCGCCCAGGCCATGCTCGGCCAGTCGGCCACCCCGGAAACCGTGGCGGCCCTGCGCGCCCAGCTGGGGCTGGACCTGTCGCCGGTGCAGCGTTTCGTGCAGTGGGCGTGGCGCCTGTTGCACGGTGACCTGGGGGTGTCGCTGGCCAACCAGCGGCCGATCGTCGAACTGGTCGGTACGCGGCTGGGCAACACCTTCAGCCTGGCCTTGCTGGCGGCGCTGTTCTCGGTGCCGACGGCGTTGCTGCTGGGCATGCTCGCGGCGCTGTACCGCAACAGCTGGTTCGACCGCCTGCTCAATACCGGCGCCTTGAGCGCCGTGTCGTTCCCCGAGTTCTTCGTTGCCTACCTGCTGATCCTGGTGTTCGCAGTGAAGCTCGAATGGCTGCCGGGCATCTCCAGCCTGCCCGCAGATGCCTCGCTGGGTGAAGTGCTGGAAGTCTCGGTGCTGCCGGTGGCGACCCTGAGCCTGGTGGTGATCGCGCAGATGATGCGCATGACTCGCGCCTCGCTGATCAACCTGCTGGCCAGCCCCTATATCGAGATGGCCCGGCTCAAGGGCGTGTCGCCGGCGCGGGTGATCTTCAAGCATGCCTTGCCCAATGCCCTGGCGCCGATCGTCAACGTGGTGGCGCTGAACCTGGCGTACCTGGTGGTGGGCGTGGTGGTGGTGGAAGTGGTGTTCGTCTACCCCGGGCTCGGCCAGTTGCTGGTGGACTCGGTGGCCAAGCGCGACATCCCGGTGGTGCAGGCCTGCAGCCTGATCTTCGCCGGCACCTACATCCTGCTCAATACCGGCGCCGACGTGCTGTCGATCGCCAGCAACCCACGCCTGATGCATCCTAAGGGGTAGACCATGAGCCTGTTCACACCTGTGCTGCGCGCGCCCCTGAGTGCCAAGTTCGGCCTGCTGGTGATCGTTGCCTACACCGTGGTGGCGCTGTTCGCGCCGCTGCTGGCGCCTTATGGCGAAACCCAGGTGGTCGGCGAGGGCTTCGCGCCGTGGAGCCCGCAGTTCCTGCTGGGCACCGACAACCTTGGCCGCGACACCTTCAGCCGCCTGCTGTTCGGCGCCCGCAACACCCTGGGCATCGCCTTCCTGACCACCAGCCTGGCGTTCCTGCTGGGCGGCCTGTGCGGGCTGGTCGCGGCCATCAAGGGTGGCTGGATCGACCAGGGCCTGTCGCGCCTGGTGGACATCCTGATGGCCATCCCGCAACTGATCTTCGCCTTGCTGATCCTCAGCGTGGTCGGCACCACGGCCACCTCGCTGGTACTGGTGATCGCCCTGCTCGACGCCACGCGGGTGTTCCGCCTGTCGCGGGCGGTGGCCATGAACGTGGTGGTGCAGGACTTCGTCGAGGCCGCACGGCTGCGCGGCGAAGGGCTGTGGTGGCTGGTCACCCGTGAAGTGCTGCCCAATGCCGCCGCGCCGCTGATTGCCGAATTCGGCCTGCGCTTCTGCTTCGTCTTCCTGTTCATCAGCGCCTTGTCGTTCCTCGGCCTCGGCATCCAGCCGCCGACTGCCGACTGGGGCAGCATGGTGCGTGACAACGCGGTGCTGATCACCTTCGGTGACATCAGCCCGCTGCTGCCGGCCCTGGCGGTGGCGTTGATCACGGTGAGCGTGAACTTTGTCGTCGACTGGGTGCTGCACCTGTCCAGCGGCCTGAAGGAGTGCTGAGCATGAACCCTGATACCTTGCTGGAAATCCGCGGCCTGCGCATCGAAGGCCACCATGACGACGCCTGGCACCCGCTGATCAAGGGCATCGACCTGACCTTGAAGCGCGGCGAGGTGCTGGGTCTGATCGGTGAGTCCGGTGCCGGCAAGTCGACCCTGGGCCTGGCCGCGATGGGCTACGTGCGCGACGGCTGCCGGATCACCGGCGGCAGCGTGTGCTTCGATGGCATTCTGTTGCTCGAGTGCAGCGCCGAAACCCTGCGCAAGCTGCGCGGCCTGCGCATCGCCTATGTGGCGCAGAGCGCTGCCGCCTCGTTCAACCCGGCGCACCGGCTGATCGACCAGCACGTGGAAACGGCCGTGACCAACGGCGGCATCGACCGCGCCAAGGCCGAGGCCGAGGCGGTGGAGCTGTACCGCATCCTGCGCCTGCCCGACCCTGAGCACATCGGCCAACGTTACCCGCACCAGCTGTCCGGCGGCCAGTTGCAGCGGGTGATGACCGCCATGGCCATGGCCTGCCACCCAGACCTGATCATCTTCGACGAACCGACCACGGCGCTGGACGTCACCACCCAGATCGAGGTGCTGGCGGCGATCCGCGACGCAGTGAAAACCTTTGGCAGCGCCGCGCTGTACATCAGCCATGACCTGGCGGTGGTGGCGCAGATGGCCGACCGCATCATGGTGCTGCGCCACGGCAGCCTGGTGGAGGAGGCGCAGACCCGCCACATGCTCAGCGCCCCGCAGCAGGAATACACCCAGTCGCTGTGGGCGGTGCGCAACTTCCACACCACGGCCAAGGCCCGCCCGGGAAATGAAAAACCCTTGCTGGAAGTGCGCAACGCCGATGCCCGCTATGGCCAGCAGCCGGTGCTGCACGATGTGTCGCTGAAGCTCTATCGCGGCCAGACCCTGGCGGTGATCGGCGAGTCCGGCAGCGGCAAGAGCACCACCGCGCGCCTGATCAGCGGCCTGCTGCCGCCGACCTCGGGCCAGGTGCTGTATGACGGCGAGGCCTTGCCGGCCGACTACCGCCAGCGCAGCAAGGAGCAGCTGCGGCGCATCCAGATGATCTACCAGATCCCCGACACTGCGCTCAACCCACGCCAGCGCATCGTCGACATCATCGGCCGGCCGCTGAGCTTCTACCTGGGGCTCAAGGGCAAGGCGCTGCGCGAGCGGGTTGCCGAACTGCTGCGGATGATCGACCTGGAACCGACCAAGTACATGGACCGCCTGCCACGCGAGCTGTCGGGCGGGCAGAAGCAGCGGATCTGCATTGCCCGTGCCCTGGCCGCCGAGCCCCAGCTGATCATCTGCGACGAAGTGACCTCGGCCCTCGACCAGTTGGTGGCCGAGGGCGTGCTGAAACTGCTCGACCGCATCCAGCGCGAGCTGGGCGTGGCCTACCTGTTCATTACCCACGACGTGGCCACCGTGCGCGCCATCGCCGACGAGGTGCTGGTGATGCAGCGCGGGCGGGTGGTCGACCAGGGCAGCCGCGAAGCGATCTTCCAGCCGCCGCACCGCGACTACACCGGGTTGCTGTTCTCCTGCGAGCCCGAGATGGACCCCGACTGGCTCGACCGTCTGCTGGCGGCGCGCAACTCCAATACCCCTTTGGCTACTGTTTGAGGATTGCCCATGAAAGTCCTGATCGTTCACGCTCACCCAGAGCCTCAGTCCTTCACCGCCGCACTACGCGACCAAGCGGCGCAGACTTTCCGTGCCCAGGGCCATGAAGTGCAGGTCAGCGACCTGTACGCCATGGGCTGGAACCCGGTGGCCAGCGCCGATGACTTCAGCCACCGGGAAAACCCGGAATACCTGGTGTATGCGCTGGAGCAGCGCCTGGGCGTGAAGAGCGGTTCCATCGCGCCAGACATCCAGCAGGAGCTGGACAAGCTGCTGTGGGCCGACCTGTTGGTGCTGAACTTCCCGATCTTCTGGTTCTCGGCACCGGCGATGCTCAAGGGCTGGATCGACCGGGTGCTGGTGTCTGGCGTGTGCTACGGCGGCAAGCGTTTCTACGACCAGGGCGGCCTGGCCGGCAAGCGCGCGCTGGTGACCGTGACCCTGGGCGGCCGTGAGCACATGTTCGGCGAGGGCGCGATCCACGGGCCGCTGGAAGACATGCTGCGGCCGATCCTGCGCGGCACCCTGGCCTATGTCGGCTTCGAGGTGCTGGAGCCGTTCGTGGCCTGGCATGTGCCGTACATCAATGATGAAGCGCGCCAGGCGTTTCTGCACAGTTACGAGCAGCGCCTGCAGCACCTGTCGGATGACCTGCCGCTGAGCTTCCCGCGCCTGGACCAGTTCGATGAGGCGCTGTATCCGCTGCCGCGCTGATCATTGGGCAGCTTGGATTGTCGGGGCTGCTTTGCAGCCCATCGCCGGCAAGCGCGGCTCCCACCTTGATCGGCGTACGCAGGGCCCTGGGGGAGCCGCGCTTGCCGGCGATGGGCCGCAAAGCGGCCCCGGGGTTGTCGAGCACTCACGCCTTGTCCGCCTTGCCAGCTGCGGCGGCGAACTTGGCCAAGTGAACATCCAGCCGGCGAGGGCGCCGGTTCTGGTCCTCTGCGCGCTCCTTGCGGCGAATGGCATTGCGCACCATCAATGAGCCCAGGTAGCGGATGGGTTCCGGTGGGAAATGCCCAAGCGGGCCGTCAAGCAATGGCGAGCGTGTCCACGGGTTGTCCAGCCCCAGCACCAGCGAAGACAGGATCTGACCACCCATGTGACACGGGCCCACGCCACTTCCGGAATAACCAAACCCATAGAAGATATTGCCCTTGGCACCCATGCGGCCGAAGAACGGCAAGCCGGTGACCGAGCGATCCGAAGGGCCGTTCCAGGTCGCCGCAATATCGACGCCGGTGAATGCCGGAAAGAACTTTTCCAACGAATCGCGCAGCAAGTTCGCATAGGGTGATGGCTGGTCGAACACCGGCAGCATGCGCCCGCCAAAGGCGAAGGTGTTGCCCCCTTTGCCCAGCATGATTCGCCCGTCGGGGGTGTTGTGGTAGTAGTGAACGAAGATGCGCGAGTCGAGCACCGTCACGCCGCTGGTCAGGCCGATGCGCTCCAGCAGGTCCGGGCGGGGTTCGGTAATGATCATGTCGCTCGAGACAATGGCCACCGAACGCGAAAACTGTGGGAAGGCCCGGGCCATCCAGGCATTGATCGCCAGCACCACGTTGGCGCAAGTGACCTTGCCATGGGGAGTGATGACCGAGGTTGGCTGCCCTTCGTCCAGGCCGACCATGGGCGTGCCTTCATGAATACGCACACCCAGCCCCAGCGCAACGCGGCGCAGGCCACGTACCAGCTTGGCCGGTTGCACGCTGGCCGCGGCGGGCGAGTACCAGCCTTCAAGGTGCTGGGCCGAGCCGGCCATGCGTTGCACATCGGCGAGCGGGCGCTTGGCGAAGGTGTTGATCCCATGACGCTCCAGCGCGGCGACCACCGCATCCGTGGAGCCAACTTGCGCCTGGCTGGTCGAGGTGTACAGCGTGCCGTCGAGACGGTAGTCGGCATCCACGCCGTACTTGCTGCAGAAGTCGCCGATCGCGTAGATGCTCTGCTCCGATGCCTTGACCAGGCGCACCGCCTCTTCGAGCCCGAACAAGCGCTCCAGGGTAAAGAACTTCGCCGACCAGGACAGCGCACAACCGCCATTGCGCCCACTGGCCCCCGCGCCGCAGATGTCCGCTTCAACGATGACCACATCGAGCTCGGGGTTCTGTTCCTTGAGCATGATGGCGGTCCACAGGCCGGTGTAGCCGCCGCCGACGATGCAGACATCGGCATGGGTGTCCTGCTGCAGGGGCGGGCAGGGCTCGTCGGGCTGATTCTTCAGGGCTTGTTCCAGCCAGAAAGGGCGCATCGTGCTTCTCCAGAAAGGGACCGAAAAGGGCGCCGAGCAAGGTGCGCCCTGTGTCCCGCATCCTTGCAGTGCACTGTGCATAAATAAAATCGATTTAACGTATGAATATATAAGCTCAGTCTATGTGTGAGCGACCCCACCCATTCGGGTTATGGTCCCGTGGCGCAATCCCCCGGATAGTGGCTCCATCAGCTCACCCGAGCCGATCCTGATCACACGATGGAGTTGCTATGCGCAAGGCATTGAAGGTGATTTCCAGTCTGCTGATGTGCTGTACCGCCACGGCCGCCCTGGCCAGCGAGGCAGACACCAGCAACACGCTCAGGTTGTACAACTGGACCGACTACATCGGCGAAAACACCCTCGCCGATTTCGAGAAGCAGACCGGCATCAAGGTGATCTACGACACCTTCGACGGCTACGAGACGGTCCAGACCAAACTGCTCACCGGCCGCTCTGGCTACGACCTGGTGATGCTCAACGGCTCGCTGGTGCCACCGCTGATCAAGGCCGGGGTGTTCCAGCCGCTGGATAAATCCAAGCTGCCCAGCTGGGCCAACCTCGACCCGCAAGTGGTGCAGAGCCTGCAGGCCTTCGACCCCGGCATGCGCTACTCGGCGCCCTACACCTGGGGCAGCTCGGGCATCACCTACAACGTCGACAAGATCAAGCAGCGCATGCCCGACGCGCCGATCGGCTCGCTGGCCATGCTGTTCGACCCGAAGATCGTCTCGCGCTTCGCCGACTGCGGCGTGACCGTGATGGACGCGCCCAGCGAAGTCATCCCGCTGGCCCTCAAGTACATTGGCAAGGACCCGCAGAGCGCCAAGCCGGCTGACCTCAAGGCGGCCCAGGACGTGCTCATGGGCATCCGCCCCTACATCAAGAAGTTCGACTCGGTGAACTACCTCACCAGCCTGCCCAATGGTGACGTGTGCATGGCCCTGACCTGGTCCGGCGACTACGCCACCGCCCAGGCCCGCGCGGTGGAGGCGAAGAAGGACATCAACCTGGCGTTCTTCATACCCAAGGAAGGCTCGCTGATCTGGTTCGACAGCCTATACATGCCCAACGACGCCCCCCACGTGGCCAACGCCCACCGTTTCATCGAATACCTGCTGCAACCCAAGACCATGGCCGAGGTGACCAACTACATCCACTACGCCAACAGCAACGCCGCCGCCACGCCGCTGGTGCAGGCCGATATCCGCAACGACCCGGCCATCTACCCCGACGAGCCGACCCGCGAGCGGCTGTTCACCCAGAAGTCCCAGGACCCCCAGGCCATGCGGGCCATCACCCGGGTCTGGAGCACGGTCAAGACCGGCATCTGACACCTTTAACCGTACCGATCCGACAAGGAATTGCTTATGGCTACCCCGACTCGCCCATTGGCCGCCACCTCGCACAACGACCAGCTGGTGAAAGCCGACAAAGCCCACTACATGCACGGCTACCACATGTTCGACGAGCACGCCGAGCAGGGCGCGCTGAACATCCAGGCCGGTGACGGCGCCTACATCCACGACACCCAGGGCAACCGCTTCCTCGACGCCGTCGGCGGCATGTGGTGCACCAACATCGGCCTGGGCCGCGAGGAAATGGCCCTGGCCATCGCCGACCAGGTGCGCCAGCTGGCCTATTCCAACCCGTTCTCGGACATGGCCAACCCGAAAGCCATCGAGTTGTGCCAGAAGCTCGCGAGCCTCGCGCCCGGCGACCTCGACCACGTGTTCCTCACCACCGGCGGCTCCACCGCCGTGGACACCGCCTACCGGTTGATCCAGTACTACCAGAACTGCCGCGGCAAGCCGCACAAGAAGCACGTGATCGCCCGCTACAACGCCTACCACGGCTCGACCTGCCTGACCATGTCGATCGGCAACAAGGCCGCCGACCGGGTGCCGGAGTTCGACTACTCTCACGAGCTGATTCACCACGTCTCCAACCCCAACTTCTACCGGGCCGGCGACGACATGGACGAGGCCGAGTTCCTCGACTTCCTGGTGGCCGAGTTCGAGGACAAGATCCTCTCCCTGGGCGCCGACAACGTCGCGGCCTTCTTCGCCGAGCCGATCATGGGGTCGGGCGGGGTGATCATCCCGCCCAAGGGCTACTTCCAGCGCATGTGGCAGGTGTGCCAGACCTACGACATCCTCTTCGTCGCCGACGAAGTGGTCACTTCGTTCGGCCGCCTGGGCACCTTCTTCGCCTCCGAAGCGCTGTTCGGCATCACCCCGGACATCATCACCACTGCCAAGGGCCTGACCTCGGCCTACCTGCCACTGGGCGCGTGCATCTTCTCCGAGCGCATCTGGAAGGTGATCGCCGAACCGGGCAAGGGCCGCTGCTTCACCCACGGCTTCACCTACAGCGGGCACCCGGTGTGCTGCGTGGCGGCGCTGAAGAACATCGAGATCATCGAGCGGGAAAACCTGCTGGCCCACGTCAACGATGTCGGCAGCTACCTGGAGCAGCGCTTGCAGACCCTGGCTGCATTGCCGCTGGTGGGCCAGGTGCGCTGCATGAAACTGATGGCCTGCGTCGAGTTCGTTGCCAACAAGCAGACCAAGGCGCTGTTCCCGGATGCGGTGAACATCGGCGAGCGCATCCATGTGCGGGCCCAGGCCAAGGGGCTGCTGGTGCGCCCGATCATGCACCTGAACGTGATGTCGCCGCCGCTGATCATCACCCACGCCCAGGTGGACGAGATCGTCGATACCCTGCGCAGCTGCATTCTCGAGGCGGCGCAGGAGCTGACCGAGCAGGGCCTGTACCACGGCCAATGATCGACCTGCAGCCAAAGATGCGCGCGCGTGCCCCGGCCGGTAGACTGCGGGGCATGAGCCGAGCACACGAAAACACCACAATAAACCTGCCGTTTCATGCCCTGCAGCAATGGCACGGCGCCCTGCAACAGGCCTTCGCCCACAGCGAGGGCCCGGACGCGCTGGCCTGGCTGGCGGCGGCCATCAGCCAGCTGGTGGCCGCCGAGTCGATGCTGATCAGCCTCGAACGCAAGGGCCAGCCGCCGCAGCTGCTGTACCAGCAGGGCATCCCCGACCGTTATCACGAGGCGGTGCTGGAACGCTATTTCGCCGCAGGCTACCTGCTCGACCCGTTCTGCCTGGCGGTGGAAAAGGGCCTGGCGCAGGGCTTCTATCACCTGGAAGACATCGCCCCGGACAATTTCTTCGATAGCGACTATTACAAGACCTATTACTTGGGCACCGGCTGCAGCGAGGACAGCTACTTCATCGTCGACCTGGGCAATGACAGCAAGATTTCCCTGAGCCTGTTCCAGGGCTGCAGCGGTGCGCGGCTGGAGGTGGCGCAACTGCACCTGTTGCAGGCCGTGGAACCGATGGTTCGCGAGTTGCTGATGCGCTTTGCCCGGCATGGCCTGGAGCCGCAGCCGGAAGCGAATGAAAGCGTGCAGGCGGCGTTCGACAGCTTTGGGTGCGGGGTGCTGACCGAGCGCGAGCGGCAAGTGGCGCAGATGGTGTTGCAGGGGCATTCGGTGAAGTCCACCGCCCATGAACTGGGCATCTCGCCAGAGACGGTGCGCATGCACCGCAAGAACCTGTACCTGAAGCTGGAGATCAACTCGCAATCGGAGCTGTTCGCCCAGTTCATCGGCTGGTTGCGGCGGGTCTGAGCGGGCTCACCAGCGCAGCAGGCGCGGGCCCAGCCAGGCGCCGAGCGCGGTCGGCAGCAGCATGCCGAGCACGTACCACAGGCCCCAGAACGGCACGCCCATCTCCGGGCAGTGCAGGCAGTAGGCCAAGGTGGCCGTCGAGCCGGCCAGCAGGCCACCTGCGCCACCGGCCTGGCGCAGGCGGGTCGGTGCCAGCCCGCGCAGGGCCCAGAACACGCTTGCCAGCCCCGGCAGCGAGAGCAAGGTGATGTTCAGCGCGCAGGTGCGCCAGGTGCGGCCGAACAGCAGGTCGGCGCGCGCATCGAGCGGGGCGCCAGCCAGGCTCAGCGCCGCGCCCAGCCACAGCAGCAGCAGGGGCAGCCCCAGCAGCCCCCAGGCCAGGCCACCGCGCACGCCCGGCCTGGCCAGCCGGCTGGCCAGCCACAGCCCGAGCAGCGCCAGGCTGCCGGGCAAGGCCACCTTGGCCCAGAACAGCGGCGTGCGCGCCACCTCGGCCAGGTCGCTGCGCACGCCGTAGAGGGCCGCAGTCATCAGCACTGCGGCCAGGCCGCCAAGCAACACCGCCAGACCCAGGCGCCGGCCCGTAGCGTTGTGCTGCACCGGGCCTTCGCCTGCGGCCAGCAGGCTGATCAGGTCATCGGTCTTCATCGTCGCTCCTACCTCCAATCAACCTGGCCAGGGCCTTCAGGCCGCGATGTATGCCCACCTTGACCGCCGAGCTGGAAAGCCCGGTCAGTTGCGCGGTTTCCTCCACCGACAGCCCCTGCAACTTGACGTGGACGATCGGTAGCCGCTGACGCTCGGGCAGCTGTTCCAGCAGCCTGGCCAGGTCGCGGCTGGCTTCGGCAGGTTCGGCATCGCTGCTGGCGAACAGCTCGGCGTCGTCATCCAGTGGCGCGCTGTGCGCATCCAGGCGGGCCCGGCTGCGCAGGTAGTCGACCAGCTTGTAGCGGGCGATCGCCTGCACCCAGGCGGTCAACGGTTGTTGCGCCTGATAAGTATGCCGCGCGTTGTGCACCGCCAGCAGCACCTCTTGCAGCAGGTCCTCGATCTCGGCCGGGCGGCCAGCCAGGCGCCGCCGCAGAAACGCCCGGATATGCAGCGCCAGCGCGGCGAGGAAGGCCCGGTAGGCCTGCGCATCACCCGCCAGCCCGGCCAGCAGCAAGGCTTGCAGCTGGGCTTCGCGCGCATCGAGCACTGCCTGTGAGTTAGTTCGCTGCATGGGCCGCCTGGGTTACACCGTGGGTGCAATTTTCGGTGAGCCAGCCGTTGGTGACCCCCTGGATTGAAACCTTAAGTAAAGACCAGCAAGTGCTCGCCAGCATATGTTCAGCGCCTGTGAGATCGAGCGCCGCCCGCGCGGCGCATCGCGAGCTTTGCTCGCTCCTACGTTTGTTTCGGGCCAATTATTCCTGGGGGATTTGCGCGCGAATCCCTTGGCGCCTGTCTATACATCGCGTCGTACCAACAAGGCGGTCGCGCGTGCCTGCCACAGGCGTTACTGGCCCGAAACAAACGTAGGAGCGAGCAAAGCTCGCGATGCGCCGCGCGGGCGGCGCTCGACCTCGCAGGCGCTAGACCTCTCAGCTCAGGCTCAGCACCAGCCGGTTGAGCGAAAAATTTTTCCAGTCCTGTAACCGGATCCGCACACGCCACGAACTACTCCATGAGCCGCCGGTAAACCTGCCACGGCCAACCACTCTGGAGACTTCAGCATGAAAACCTTAGCCCTCGCCACCGCTGCCTTGGCCCTCGCTTCGCTGGCAAGCGCCGCCCTGGCGGCTACCCCCACCCAGCCGGCCGGCAGCGGCGCCACCATGGAGAAATGCTACGGCGTCGCCATGGCCGGCAAGAACGACTGCAAGGCAGGCGCCGGCACCACCTGCGCCGGCTCCGCGAAGAAGGACTACGACGGCATGCACTGGAAGAACGTCCCGGCCGGCACCTGCACCTCGATCAAGACCCCGAACGGCATGGGTTCGCTGACCCCGATCCAGTCCTGAGCAGAGGAGGCCGACCATGAACGGCAAGGCAGCACTGGGCGCCGGGATCGGGCTCAAGGCCGAGCACTATGACGCGGCGCTGGCGTGCAGCGCCGAAGGGCTCTGGTTCGAGGTTCACCCGGAGAACTACATGGTCGGCGGCCCGCGCCTTGCCTGGCTGCTGCGCATCGCCGAGCGCCACCCGCTGTCGCTGCACGGCGTGGCGCTGTCGCTGGCGGCCGATGCCGAGCCGGACCCGCAGCACCTGCAACGCTTACGCACGCTTATCGACCAGGTGCGGCCGGTGCTGGTGTCCGAACACCTGGCCTGGTCGACCTGGCGCGGCGCCTATCACCCCGACCTGCTGCCGTTCCCGCGCAGCAGCGAGGCCCTGGCCCGCATCAGCAGCAATATCCAGCGCAGCCAGGAAGCGCTGGGGCGGCGGATCTCGATCGAGAACCCCAGCCATTACCTGCAGCTGGACGGGCATGACTGGGACGAGATCGATTTCCTGGCGGAACTGGCCCGGCGCACGGGTTGCGGCTTGCTGCTGGACGTCAACAACGTCTATGTCAGCGCGCACAACCTGGGCTTCAGCGCTGCCGATTATCTGGACCGCTTTCCCGCACAGGCGATCAGCGAAATTCACCTGGCCGGTTATAGCCACGACGCGCAAGGCAGCCTGTTGATCGACTCGCACGATGCGCGAGTCGCCGAGCCGGTCTGGGCGCTTTACCGGCGCCTGATCGCCCGGATTGGCCCGCGCCCGACCCTGGTCGAGCGGGATGGCAATGTCCCGTCGTTCAATGAATTGCTGGGCGAACGGGCCATGGCCCAGGCAACCCTGAACAGCCCTGGAGAGCAGCCATGAACCTTACCTTGAGCCAGTTCCAGGACGCGTTCGTCGCCGCCTTGCAGGGGCACCCGGCGCCGGGGCTGGCGGCACTCACCGAACAGCCGGCGTTCGCGGTGTATCGCAACACGGTCATGGCCGGCTGCGTGGAGGCGTTGTGTAGCAACTTCCCCAGCGTCCTGACCCTGGTCGGGCGCGAATGGATGGAAGCGGCCGCGGCGGCCTACGCACGGCAAGCGCCACCCGACGACCCCCGGCTGATCCATTACGGCGCAGGCTTCGCCGACTTTCTCGAGCAGGCGCAAGCACAACACGGCGTGCCGTACCTGGCCGAGGTTGCACGGCTGGATGCCTGCTGGAGCGAGGCCTTCAGCGCACTCGATGCGCCTTGCCTCGACTTGGCCGAGCTGGCTGGCATGACGGCCGGTGACCTGGCGCGCAGCGTTCTCTACCCGCGTGCCAATGCCCGCTGGTACTGGTGTGCGGCGCATCCAGCCTACCGCCTCTGGCGCTGCGGCCGCGAGCAGCTGGCCTGGGCAGACGATCAGCCTTGGGTCGGTGAAGGTGCGCTGTTCGTTGGCGGCCCCGAGGGTGTCACTCACCAGCCGCTGGAGCAGGGCGGCTGTGCGTTCCTGCAGGCCTGCGCAACCGGGCAGCCCCTTGAACAGGCTTCTGAGTTTGCCGAACACACCCAACCGGACCTGGACTTCGGCGACCTGCTCGGCCGCCTGGTCGCTGCCCAGGTCTTCCGCCCGCTCAGCTTTACTTGAGGACGCCACCATGGACCATGTCCACGCCACACCCTTGACCAGCAACCTGCGCCACGCCTGGAACCGGCTTGCCGATGCCCTGCAACAGCATTTGGGCGACAGCATCTTGTGCCTGGTTGCGCGGTTTGGCATTGCCTCGGTGTTCTTCCTGTCCGGGCGAACCAAGGTCGAAGGCTTTCTGACCATCACGCCGAGCACTTACGAGCTGTTTCGCACCGAGTATGCGTTGCCGCTGATTTCCCCCTGGCTGGCGGCGCACCTGGCCACTTACGCCGAGCACCTGTTCTCACTGCTGCTGGTGCTGGGCCTGATGACCCGCCTGTCAGCCCTGGCGCTGCTGGGCATGACCACGGTGATCGAAGTGTTCGTCTACCCCGATGCCTGGCCCACCCACCTGACCTGGGCGGGCTTGCTCCTGCTGCTGATCGCGCGTGGGGCTGGCAAGTTGTCCCTAGATCACCTGCTGAAGGTACGCTGATCGCTGACATCGGCCTGAACATGCAGGGACGTGCGCAGCAACAGCAGCACCGCCCCAAGTACCGGCAGGCTCACCAGCAACAGCGCATAGCGCAGCGATTGCACGCCGAACAGGGGTTGCAGCAGGTCGCTGAGCAGGCCGGTCAGCAGCGGGCCGGCCCCCACGCCCAGCAGGGTGCTGACGATGGTCTGCAGGGCCATGGCCGTGCCGCGCTGCTGCGCCGCCACCAGTTGCGTGACCAGGTTGTAGGACGGCGCCACCCACCACACGGCAAAGAAGCTGTACAGCGCGCACCACAGCATCGCCACCGGTACCGGCAGGGCGCCCAGGTACATCAGCCGCTCGCTGGGCCACAGCAGGTAGCTGGCCAGTGCCGACAGCGCCGCCAGGTGGCCGAGCACCGGCAGTGACAGCTGCCAGTGCGCACTGCGGCGGGCCAGGCGGTCGCTCAGCCAGCCGCTGAACAGCCCGCCAATGCCGGCAGCGCTGCCGCAGACCACCCCCGCAAGCATGCCGGCCTCGCGCAGCGACAGGCCATGGGAGCGTACCAGGAAGCTGGTGTTCCACATGGCCACGGCATAGGAACCCAACGTGGTCAGCCCGCCCGCAAGGATCAGCCAGCGGTAGGGCGCCAGCGCCCACAATGCGCGGGCTTCGGCGCCAAGGCCCAGGCGCGGCGCGGGTGCCGGTGCCGAGTGCTGACCCAGGTCCCAACGGCCACGCGCGGGCTCGCGCACCAGCAGCCCAAGGAGGGCGGCAAAGGCCAGGGCTGGCAGCCCCAGGGCGATGAACGCCGTGCGCCAGCCGTATTGCTCGACCACCCAGGCCCCGATGCTCAGGCCGATGATCGACGAAAAAGTCGGTGCAGCAGTGAAGCAGCTGATAGCAAACGAGCGCCGCTGTGGCGGGTACAGGTCGGCGATCAGCGACAGCGACGCCGAGGTGGTCGGCGCTTCGCTCACCGCCACCAGCATGCGCGCCAGGGCCAGCACCACGAAACTGCCCGCCAGCCCGCAGCTCATGGTGGCCAGCGCCCACAGCAGGCAGGCCAGCGCCAGCAGGCGCAGGCGCGGCAGGCGGTCGACCAGGCGCCCGGCCGGCAAGCCGAGCAGGGCATACACCGCGGCGAAGGCCAGGCCCGAAATCAGGCCCAGGGCGCTGTCACCGACCTGAAACTCAGCCTTGATCGGCTCGAACATCACCGCCAGGATCTGCCGGCCGACGAAGTTGTCGGCGAACACGGCCGCCAGCAACAACAGCAGACCATGGCTGCGCCAGCCGACCGTGGTCGACGGCAAGGTAGGCGTGGCGCTGCTCATCGCGGTGCCCACAGGTCCGGCAGGCCGGGGTCGCTGACCACGATCAGGCGCTTGAGCAACACCTTCAGCGCCTGGGCATCGGCTTCGCCGAGCTTGCCGATGAGGTCTTCCTCGACCACCTTGGCCAGCGCCACCTGCTGCAATGACAGCTCGCGGCCATTGGCGGTCAGCACGAAACGCAACGGTGCGGCATCCCCTTCGATGGCCACCAGGCCCTGGCGTTCGAGAAAGCGCATGCCGGCCAGGGTCACCACATGGCCGGTGTAGCTGACGAAGGTGTTGAGCTCGTCCAGGGTCAGGTTGTCGCGGATCGACAGCACCGCCAGCACGAAGAACGCCTGTTCATCCAGTTGCTGGTTGCTGAGCAGCTGGCGCAACCGGTTGAGCACCTGGTAGTGGCCGCGCCCCAGCAGGTAGCCCAGCAGGTCTTCGGTGTAGCTGCATTCCGGTGGCGGTGGCGTGGTGGCCAGGCGCAGCTCGCTGCGCGGCTTGCGCGTGGCCAGGGCGTACTGGCCGCTCTGGAAGGCCAGTGGCGCGCGGTCGCTGTGGTCGAATGCCAGCACCTCGCCGACGAAGATCACATGGTCGCCGCCTTCGTACTGGAAGGCGGTGCGGCACTGGAAGCGCGCGGTGCAGTCCTGCAGCAGCGGGGCATCGCTGATGCCGTTGTCGAGCTCGATTTCGGCGAACTTGTCCTCGCCCTGGGTGGCGAAGCGGCCGGACAGCTGCTCTTGCCCGATCGACAGCACGTGCACGTTCCAGTGCTTGCCGCTGCTGAACACCGGCAGGCTGCGCGCCTGCTTGGACAGGCTCCACAGCACCAGCGGCGGGTTCAGCGACACCGAGTTGAAGCTGTTGGCGGTAATGCCCACCGGCGCGCCGTCCTCGCCCTGGGAGGTGATGATGGTGACACCGGTGGTGAAGGTGCCAAGTGCGGCGCGGAAGGCCTGGGGGTCGAAACCGATCTGTGGGATTGCCATGGCTGGCCTCATGCGGGTGGCTTTTGTGCCGCCAGTATTGGCCTGCAGGCCTTGCCGGGCATCGTCTCAACGGACTAACGCAGTTGCTCGATTCTGGTCCGATCGGACGAGGCGCAGCCGCCGCGCCCTGGCTAGTGTGGCGCCATGCGCATCGGGCGCAGTCAACAGCCAGAGGAGACACCCATGCCACCCGTTTCGTCATCGGTCCAGGCGCTCAGCGGCCTGTTAGCGCGGCAGCACAGCGCTTTCGTCGGCGAGGGCGCCGTCACGGCCGAGCGCCGTCGCCAGCGCCTGCAGCAGGTGATCGACCTGCTGGTGCGCCACCACGAGAGCCTGACCCAGGCTATCGACGAGGATTTCGGCGGCCGGCCCGCCGGCTTCACCCTGATGAACGATGTGCTCGGTGCCCTGGCCAGCCTCAAGCACGCCAGGGACCACCTGCAGCAGTGGATGGCGGATGAGCCCAGGGCGCCTTTCGCGCCCTACGACCAGCTCGGCGCCAAGGCCTGGGTGCGTTACCAGCCCAAAGGCACGGTGGGCATCATTGGCACGTGGAATGCCCCGCTGTACACCCTCTTCAGCCCGCTGGCGTCGGCCCTTGCTGCCGGTAACCGGGCCATCCTCAAACCCTCCGAGGTGCTGCCGCGCACGGCGGCGCTGGTCGCCGAGCTGTGCGCCGCGCACCTCGACCCGCTGGAGGTGGCGGTGGTGACCGGCGGCCCGGACCTGGCAGATGCCTTCACCGCCCAGCCGTTCGACCACCTGGTGTTCACCGGCAGCACGGCGGTGGGGCGCAAGGTGATGGCCAATGCTGCGCAGAACCTGGTGCCGGTAACCCTGGAGCTGGGCGGCAAGTCGCCGGTGATCGTGTCGGCCAGCGCCGACCTGGCCAAGGCCGCGCACAGTATTGCCGTGGCCAAGGCCACCAATGCCGGGCAGATCTGCATCAACCCGGACCTGGTCTATGTGCCCCAGGCGATGCAAGAGGGCTTCATCGCCGAGCTGCGCAGCGCCTACTGTGCGCTGAACCCGAGCGTGGCCGGCAACCCGGATGTGGTGGCCGTGGTCAATACCCGGCACCTGGCGCGGGTCGAGGCGTTAGTGCAGGATGCGCAACAGCTTGGCGTGCGCGTCGAGGTGATGCCCGAGGTAACCCCGGGCAGCGCGGATGAACGCCGTCGGCCCTTGAGCGTGGTGGTCAATCCGCCCGAGCAGGCGCAGATCATGCACGAAGAAATCTTCGGTCCGTCGCTGGTGGTGCTGGCCTATGACACGCTGGACCAGGTCATTGCCCAGATCAACAGCCGGCCACGGCCGCTGGCGCTGTACTACTTCGGCGAGAACCCGCAAGAGCAGCAGCAGGTGCTCAACCACACGCTGTCTGGCGGGGTGACGCTCAACGACGTGATGATGCATGCCGCCCTGCACGATGCGCCATTTGGCGGTGTCGGCGCCTCGGGCATGGGGCATTATCACGGACGCGAGGGTTTCCTTGAATTCAGCCACCTGCGCACCGTGTTCCAGGCCCCGGCACACGACCCGCGCCGCGAGTGGGGGCTGCTGCCACCGTATGGCGAGCACTACCTCGCCGCCATGCTGGCCCAGGTCACTGCCGACTGATGCGTACTTACAACAATGAAGAACAGGACGCCATGAGTAATCAGACCCAAGATCCGCATTCCACAACTGCCTCCAGCTGGTCGCGCCGCAGTGTGCTCAAGGCCGGCGCCGTCGGCCTGGGCGCCGGCCTGCTGGGGCGCTTTGCCGACGCAGCAGCCACCGGCCTGTCGGCCAGCGACTACCAGGGCCTGGACGCCTGGGCGATGGCCGAGGCAGTGCGCGCCGGCAGCCTCAGCGGCGAAGAGCTGCTGGCCGCCGCGCTGGCCCGGCATGCCGCCGTCAACCCCAGGGTCGGCGCCGTGAACATGCTGCACGAGGCCTACGCCCAGGCCCTGCTGGCCCGTCGTCGCGCCGCTGGTGACGGAGCCAAGGGCGCGCTGGCCGGGGTGCCGCTGCTGCTCAAGGACCTCAACACCTACCTGCAAGGCACGCCGACCACCCATGGCTGCCGGCTGTTCCGCGATGCACCGCCGGCCACGGTCACCAGCACCCTGATTGCCCGCTACGAGCAGGCCGGCGCGGTGCCGTTCGGCAAGACCACCTGCCCGGAGTTCGGCCTGACCACCACCACCGAATCGCTGCTCTGGGGCGAGACCCACAACCCGTGGAACCTTGCCATGAGCGCGGGTGGCTCATCCGGTGGCGCCGCTGCGGCGGTGGCCGCCGGCATCGTCCCGGTGGCCCATGCCACCGACGGTGGCGGCTCGATCCGCATCCCGGCGTCGTACTGCGGCCTGGTCGGGCTCAAGCCCAGCCGGTACCGCACGCCCAGTGGCCCGCTGCATTTCGAGGGCTGGTTCGGTGCCAGCGTCGGCCATGTGGTGTCGCGCACGCTGCGTGACACCGCGCTGTTCCTCGATGCCGGGCAGGGCCACGAAGCCGGCAGCGCCTACTGGAGCGCGCCGCTGGAGCGGCCGTACGTGGACGAGTTGCAGCGCGCCCCGGGCAAGTTGCGGGTGGCCGTGGTGCGCCAGTCGCTGACCGGCGCGCCGCTGGATCCTGCAGTAGCTGCCACCCTGGAGCAGACCATCAAGCAGTTGCAGGGCTTGGGCCATGAACTCGAAGAGCTGCAGTTGGCCGTGGACCCCCGCGAGCTGTTCGGCGCCCATGGCACGGTGATCGGCACGGCGCTGTCTAGCCTGGTGCACGAGCGCGAGCAGGCGCTGGGCCGCGCGGCAGGTCCGGGCGACCTGGAGCAGATCACCCAGGTGGTGCTAAAGCGAGCCAGCGCCACCAACGGCGAGGCGATGTACCGCGCCCGGCAGAGCTTCGAGCGCATCGGCGCGGCGATGGAGCAGCCGTTCACCCGCTTCGATGTGATCCTCTCGCCGGTCACCGCCAACCTCACCCCGGCCCTCGGCCAGCTCAGCCTCGACCAGCCCTGGGACAGCTACGCGCAACGGGCGATGGGCAGCGCCGGCTTCACCGTGCTGGCCAACGTCAGCGGCCAGCCGTCGATCTCCCTGCCGCTGGGGCAGAGCGACGGCGGCTTGCCGGTGGGCATGCTGTTCACCGCCCGTCTCGGTGGCGAAGATGTGCTGCTGCGCCTGGCCAGCCAGCTGGAGCAGGACCGCCCGTGGGCCGGGCGTCGGGCGCAGCTGTAGCGCCTAGTCCGCTTTGACGATGAGTGCCCGTCGGCCAGCGCTGATCATGGGATGCACGCCGCCAGCCGCACCGCGAGGGTGCTGGCGGCTCTTCCCTGACCTTAGCGAATGGCACAACAACAATGACGGCTCAAGATCAGTCTCAAACCCAGTACGACGTGATAGTGGTCGGCTCGGGGGCCGGCGCGATGACCTCGGCGGTGTTCCTTGCCGACCAGGGCTTCAGCGTGCTGGTTCTGGAAAAGAGCGACAAGTTCGGCGGCACCTCGGCCATTTCCGGGGGTGGCATCTGGATCCCCAACAATCACTACTTCGCCCGCCAGGGCGGCAACGACAGCCTCGAGCAGGCACGCCGCTACCTCGATGCAGCGGCCGCTGGCCAGGTCGACCCGGCCCGCCTTGAGGCCTACCTGGACAACGCGCCGAAGATGATCGAGGCGCTCACCCGCTGCAGCCGCGTGCGCTATGCGGTGGCGGCGAAGTACCCCGATTACTACCCGCACCTGCCCGGCGCCTTGCCCGGCGGGCGCACCCTCGACCCGGAACTGTTCGACAGCAGCCTGCTCGGTGCCGAGCTCGACAACCTGCGCAAGCCGTCACCCTCGACCCTGCTGATGGGCCGTATCGCCTGGACTGCGCGCGACGCGCACAAGGCCATGGCCCGAGGTTTTGGCTGGCGCCTGCTGATCCTGCGGCTGATGCTGCGCTACAAGCTCGACTTCAAGTGGCGCCGCAAAAGCCGTTTCGACCGCCGTGCGGCGCTGGGCAGCTCGCTGGTGTGTTCGCTGCGCCGCTCGCTGATGGACCGCAACGTGCCGCTTTGGCTGAACAGCGACTTCCGTGAACTGATCGTGGAGCAGGGCCGGGTCAGCGGCGTGCGCATCTACCGCGAGGGCCGCGAGCTCGCGCTGCAGGCCCGTCACGGGGTGATCCTGGCGTCTGGCGGCTTCGAGCAGAACCAGGCCTTGCGTGAACAGTACCTGCCCAAGCCGACGCGCATGGCCTGGAGCGCCACGCCACCGGGCAACAACACCGGCGCCGCGCTGCAGGCTGGCCTGGCCCAGGGCGCGGCCACCGCACTGATGGACTGGGCCTGGTGGGCGCCAACCATCGCCGTGCCGGGTGAAGACAAGCCCCGTGGCATTTTCGCCGAACGCGCCTTCCCCGGCGCCATCGTGGTCAATGGCGAGGGCCGGCGATTCGTCAACGAAGCCGCACCGTACCTGGAATTCGTCGACGCCATGCACCGCGACAACGCCCGCACCGGCGGTGGTTCGGTGCCGGCCTGGGTGATCTTCGACGGGCACTTCCGCTTCAACTACGCCATGGGCCCGTTGATGCCGGCCCAGGTCATGCCCGACAGCCGCTTGCGCCCGGAGTGGCGCGACACCTTGTACTGGAAGGCCGAGACTCTGGAGGCCTTGGCCGGCAAGATCGGCATCGACGCCCAGGGCCTGGCCGGCACCGTGGCCCAGGTCAACGACTATGCGCGCACCGGGGTCGACCTGGACTTCGGCCGCGGCGGCAATGTCTTCGACCGCTACTACGGCGACTGCAACATCAAACCCAACCCGTGCCTGGCACCGCTAAGCAAGGGGCCGTACTACGCCATGCGCCTGGATGCCGGTGACATCGGCACCAAGGGCGGCCTGCTGACCAATGCCCAGGCCCAGGTACTGCGTGAAGACGGCTCGGTGATCGCCGGCCTGTATGCCATCGGCAACTGCTCGGCCTCGGTGATGGGCACCAGCTACCCCGGTGCTGGCGGCACCCTGGGCCCGGCCATGACCTTTGCCTACGTGGCCGCCAACCACTTGGCGGCCAAGCGCCGGGAGGTGGCATGAGCAGCGCCGTCACCGCGATTCTCGAACCGTTGCAGGTGGCCGACGCGGCGGCGCTGCAGTGGCAGGCACACTGCGATGTGCTGGTGATCGGCTGGGGCGCCGCCGGGGCCTGCGCGGCGCTGCAGGCATGTGCCGATGGCGCCGATGTGCTGGTCGCCGACCGCTTTACCGGCGGCGGCGCCAGCGCCCGCAGCGGTGGCGTGGTGTATGCCGGCGGCGGTACCCGGCAGCAGCAGGCGGCGGGTTTCGACGACAGCCCCGAGGCGATGTTCGACTACCTGCGGCATGAAACCCAGGGCGTGGTCAGCGACGACACGCTGTGGCGCTTCTGCCGCGACAGCGTCGCCAACCTGCAATGGCTGGAAAGCCACGGCGCGCCGTTCGCCCACCAGATGCCACCTGGCGGCAAGACGTCGTACCCGCCCGACGGCGCCTTCCTCTACTACTCGGGCAACGAACTGGTGCCGGCCTATGCCGGCCAGCAGCCGGCGGCGCCGCGTGGCCACCGCACGGTCGGCAAGGGCCAGTGCGGCGCGGTGCTGTACAGCCACTTGCAGGCGGCCTGCCTGCGCGCCGGCGTGCGACCGTTGCCGCAGTCGGCGGCGCGGCGCCTGGTGCTCGACGGGTGGGGGCGGGTGATCGGTGCCGAGCTGTGGCGCCTGGCACCGGGCAGCAAGGCGGCGCGCGAACATGCGCGGCTGGCGGCCCGCGCCGAACGCCTGCAGAACTTCATGCCGGGCTACTGCGACCGCCTGCGCCGCCGGTTGAGCGCGCTCGAACACAAGCACGCCCGGCCCTGGCTGGTGCGGGCTGTGAACGGGGTGATCCTGAGCACCGGTGGCTTCATCTTCAACCGCGAGCTGATCAAGGCCCACGCGCCAGCCTTCCGCCGCAACTTCAAGGTCGGCGCCACCGGCTGCGACGGCAGCGGCCTGCGCCTGGGCCTCAGCGTCGGCGCGGCCAGCGACCGCCTGCAGCGGGTCTCGGCGTGGCGCTTCATCAATCCGCCGTACAGCTGGCACAAGGGCATCGTGGTCAACCGCGCCGGCGAGCGCTTCTGCAACGAAGAGGTGTACGGCGCCACCCTCGGCCAGCCGTTGATGGAAGAGCAGGGCGGCCAGGCCTGGCTGGTGCTCGATGCGCCACTGCGCAAGCAAGCCCTGCGCGAGGCGTTGTTTGGCGGCTACTGGTGGTTCCAGGCGCTGCCGGCGTTGGTGCTGATGCTGTTGGGCGCGCGCAAGGGCAAAAACCTGCAGGCGCTGGCGCAAACCACCGGCATGGTCGCGGAAAACCTGCGTCAGGCGTTGCTGGCCAACAATGCCGCAGCCCGTGGCCAGGCGCCGGACCCGTTCGGCAAGTCGGCGGGCGGGCGCCAGGTGCTGGAGCAGGGGCCGTTCCATGCCTGCGATATCTCGGTGGGCAACCCGATCTTCCCGCTGGGGGCATTGACCCTCGGTGGCCTGCGCGTAGACGAGCAGAGCGGTGCGGTGCTGGACCAGGAGGGTCAGGCAATCGCCGGGCTCTATGCGGCCGGGCGCACGGCGCTGGGTATTCCTTCACATCTTTACATCAGCGGCCTGTCCCTGGCCGATTGCGTGTTCTCTGGTCGCCGTGCCGGAGCCGCCGTCGCCGCCGGGGCACGCTTGAACACGGACTGCGAGGTGGCGTCATGAGTGAACGTAACGGACGAGTGCAGGGCAAGGTTGCCTTGGTCACCGGGGGCGCCAAGGGCATCGGCGCAGCGAGTGCACGGCTGCTGGTAGAGCAGGGCGCCCAGGTGCTGATCAGCGATATCGATGAACAGGCCGGGCTGGCCCTGGCCGAAACGCTGGGCCCGGCGGCCAGCTTCATCGTCCATGATGCGAGCGATGAAGCGCAGTGGCAGCGGGTGACGGCGGCCATTGCCGAGCGCCATGGCCGGCTGGATATCCTGCTCAACAACGCCGGCATGCTCCAACCCGGCAACATCGAGGACACCGAACTGCGCGACTGGGAGCGGCTGATGCGGGTCAACGCCGCCAGTGTGTTCCTGGGCTGCCGGGCGGGTATTGCGTTGATGAAGGCGCAGGGCGGCTCGATCATCAATCTGTCGTCGGTGGCGGCGCTGGCCGGGCGTGACGATTACCTGGCCTACAGCGCCTCGAAAGGTGCGGTGGCGGCGCTGACCCGCTCGGTGGCAGCGTTCTGTCGGCGGCGGCGTTATCGCATCCGTTGCAATTCGCTGCACCCGGATGGGGTGCTGACCGACATGACCCGTGGCGGATTTCCGGAGGGTGTCGACCCGGCGCGGTTGACCATCGACAGTGACCCGATGAACCGCATGTGCCTGCCCGAGGATGTGGCGGGCAGTGTGTTGTACCTGGCCAGTGATGAGTCGCGGGCGGTGAATGGGGTGGAGTTGCGGATCGATAGCGGGCAGTTGGTGATGTCGATTTGAGGGGGGCTGGGTTGAGATTTTTGGTGTTGCGGAAATCGAGCGCCGCCCGCGCGGCGCTCGATCCATCAGGCGCCGTCATTCTATCGGTGTACCCTCACAGCCACACCGCATCCCAATGCGGATAATCTCCGGCCCTTGCCACCAATCCTGCCCTGATCGGATTGGCAACGATGTATCTCGCGATCTTGAGAATATCTTCATCCCTGCGCAATGCCCGGTCGTGATAACCCGCCTGCCAGATCGGCGATACATTCACTCCGGCCTTGCGCAATGCATTGCTGGATCGGCATTTGAACCGTTGCATTAGCGTGCCAAGCGTCGTGTCTTTCAATTCAATCAGCCAGTGCACATGATCAGGCATAACAACCCAGGCCAGCGAGTTGCAGTACTGTTGCTGTTCTGCGAGGCGAAGGTTATGGATGACTAGTCGTGCATGGCGGAAGTCGAGAAACAACGAGCGACGCTGATGGGTAACGGTCGTCAACATATAAAGCCTGCCTGGCACTGAGCATCGGGCATGGCGAAGCCTGCAGCCGTGGGGTTTGGTCATTGCATTCATCCTTGAGTGCTTCCCGGCACAGCGTAGTCATGGTGTCTGGGGTGCAGCGGAAATCAGGTTTTCAGGATGTGAATGGCGGGAGAGGTGTGGCGCCCATGAGATCGAGCGCCGCCCGCGCGGCGCATCGCGAGCTGCGCTCGCTCCTACGTTTGTTTCGGGCCAATCATTCCTGTGGGATTTGCGCGCGTGTGCCTTGGCGCATGGCACGAGATCGCGTCGTACAAACAAGGCGGTCGCGCGAGCCTGCCACAGGCGTTACTGGCCCGAAACAAACGTAGGAGCGAGCGCAGCTCGCGATGCGCCGCGCGGGCGGCGCTCGATCTCATAGGCGCTGAAACTGTCACGGCGGGCACATGAAGGCCCCAACAAATCTCAAAACCCCTCAAACCGCGCCGCCCGCTTCTCGATAAACGCCTGCATCCCTTCCTTCTGGTCTCTGGAAGCAAACAACAACGCATTGGCCTTGCGCTCCAACGCCAATGCTGCGTCCAGCGGCGCATCCATCCCCGCCAGAATCACCTCCTTGATCTGCTCAGCCGCCAGCGCCGGCATCCCCGCGATCACCCGCGCCAGCTCCAGCGCATGGCCCTGCACCTGGTCGTCGTCGACCAGGTCGCTGACCAACCCCGCCACCCAGGCCTCTTCGGCACTGATCGGCTGCCCGGTCAGGGCCATGCGCATGGCCTTGACCTTGCCCACGGCGCGCACCAGGCGCTGGGTGCCGCCGATGCCGGGCATGATGCCGATGCGGATCTCCGGCTGGCAGAAACGCGCACTGCGCCCGGCAACGATCAGGTCGGCGAGCATCGCCAGTTCGCAGCCACCGCCATAGGCGTAACCGCAGACCGCGGCGATCACCGGCTTCGGGCAGTGCTGGATCGGCGCCCAGACCCGCTCGGTGTGGCGCTGGTAGATATCGATCGGGCCGACCCCGGCCATGCTGCCGATATCGCCGCCGGCGGCGAACACCTTGTCGCCACCGGTCAGCAGGATGCAGCGCACTTCCGGGTCCGCACCCAATTCACTGAAGTGGCGCGACAGCAACGCTTGGAGCTCCAGGCTCAGGGCATTGGTGGCGTGCGGGCGGTTCAGCCGCAGCAACGCAACACCCGCCAGCGGGCGTTCGAGCAGGACCGGTGGAGCAGCTGAATCAGGCATGGATTTCCTCATGTGCAGGGGCGCGATGGCCGCCAGTGTTGCCCCGCGCCGCGGCCCCTTCATCGTCCGTTCAGACGAAGTACGGCCGCCATCGAGCCTCTAGAGTCGGTTGCCATGGCAGAACGAGGAACAGGCTATGGGGTTTGATTACAACGGCAAGGTGGTGCTCGTCACCGGCGGTAGCAAAGGGATCGGCGCAGGTATCGCCGAAGGGTTTCTCGCAGCCGGGGCGCAGGTGATCGTCTGCGCCCGCAGCCAGCCCGAACAGTTGCCCAGCGCCAAGGGCCGCAGCGCGGTGTTCATCGCCGCCGACGTGCGCGATGGCGATTCGTTGCAGGCGTTGTTCGACACCGTCGAACGTGACTTCGGCCGCCTCGACGTGCTGGTCAACAACGCTGGCGGCAGCCCGTCGGCGGTGGCCGCCACTGCCTCGCCACGCTTTCACGAGGGCGTGCTGCGGCTGAACCTGATCGCACCGCTCAACGCCGCCCAGCACGCCAACCGCCTGATGCAGGCCCAGGTGCAGGGCGGTTGCATCGTCTTCATCGGCAGCATCAGCGCCTTGCGTGCGTCACCCGGTACCGCCGCCTATGGCGCGGCCAAGGCCGGGGTGCTGGCGCTGGTGCAATCGCTGGCCGTGGAGTGGGCGCCGAAAGTGCGCGTGGTCGCGGTCAGCCCCGGCCTGGTGCTGACCGACCAGGCTCACCTGCACTACGGCAGCGAGCACGGCATCGCCGCGGTCAGCGCTGGCATCCCGGCCGGGCGCATGGCCTCTGCCGAGGACATCGCCAACGCCTGCCTGTACATCGCCTCGCCCCTGGCCAGCTATGCCAGCGGTTGCAACCTGCTGCTGCACGGCGGTGGCGAGCGCCCGGCGTTTCTCAGTGCGGCCCAGGCCCTACCGACTTGATCGACCACCTGGCGGCGGCCGCATCGGCCCGCCGCCCTCACGTTGCAGGAGACGACTTTGGCTGACCCACAATTGCTATCCAGCGTGCGCGCCCTCGTGGGCCGCGAATATGGCCGGGTGTATGCCTGGGATGCGGTGAATGCGCCGATGATCCGCCAATGGTGCGAGATCATGGGCATCGACAACCCGCTCTACAGCGACCCCGACTTTGCCCAAGGCAGCCCGCACCAGGCAATCGTCGCCCCGCCGGCCATGCTCCAGGTGTGGACCATGGAAGGGCTGCACGCCAACAACTACCCGCCGGGCTCCACCGAGCAGAACCCGTACGAAGTGCTCAAGCTGATCGAGGAATACGGCTACGCCTCGGTGGTGGCGGTGAACTCCGAGCTGAGCTTCACCCGCCCGGTGCAGCTGGGCGAGCGGCTGTACTACACCACCCGCCTGGACGCGGTGGGGGACGAGAAGACCACCGCCCTGGGCACCGGTTTCTTCGTCACCCTGGTGATGAGCCACTTCGTCGAAAAGCCTGAGGGTGACGAGCCGGTGGGCGAGCTGCTGTTCCGCGTGTTCAAGTTCCGCCCGGCCAACCCGCAACCCGCCGCCAAGCCCGAGGCCGCACCGGCCAAGGCCAAGCGCCCGCTGCCGGGGGTGAGCGACGACACCCGGTTCTTCTGGGAAGGCTGCGCCGAAGGCCGCCTGCTGATCCAGCGCTGCAGCGCCTGCGCCACCTTGCGCCACCCACCGGCACCGGTGTGCATGGCCTGCCACAGCTTCGAGTGGGACAGCGTCCATTCCAGCGGGCGCGGCAGCCTGTATTCCTTCGTGGTCATGCATTACCCCGAAGTGCCGCCGTTCGACCACCCCAACCCGATCGGCCTGATCGAGCTGGACGAGGGCGTGCGCCTGGTCGCCGGGCTGATCGGCGTGCAGCGCGAGCAACTGCAGATCGGCCAGCGCCTGCAGGTCGAATTCCACACCTTCGACGCGCAGCAGACCTTGCCGTTGTTCCGGCCAGTGGCCGAATAGGAGGGCGCCCATGGACTTTCAATTGAGCGAAGACCAGCGGGCCATCGAGCAGATGGCCCAGAGCCTGTTCAGCGACCACTGCCATGACGATGCCCTGCGCCACTGGGACGCCAGCGGCGAACCGCTGATGGCGCCGCTCTGGGCGCTGTGCCAGGAAACCGGCCTGCATGCCCTGGCCATCCCGGAACAGCAGGGCGGCAGCGGCCTGGGCATGACCGAGCTGATGCTGGTGCTGCAGGCCCAGGGGCGCAGCCTTGGCCAGGTACCGCTGTGGCGGCACCAGCTGGCCGCCGCGACCCTGGCCGCCTTCGGCCTGGGTGACCTGGTGCAGCTGGCGGCTCAGGCGGCTGCGGGCGATCGGTTGCTGAGCCTGTCGCTGGACGGCCTGTACGCCGCAGGTGGCATCGCCTTGCAGGCCACGGCCGCTCCCGAGGGCTGGCAGGTTAGCGGGCAAGTGGCCGCACTGCCACTCGGTGAACAGGCCCACGCGGCGCTGCTGCCGGTGCTTGCCAACGGCCAGCCACGGCTGCTGCTGCTCGACCTCGACAACCCGGCCATCCAACGCGTGCCCGGCGTGCTGACCCACGGCGAAGCGATCACCGACCTGCACATCGAGGGCCTGCGGGTCAGTGCCGACCGCGTGCTGCCCGCCGCCGCGCTGGCCTGGCTCGAACCGCGCGCCATCGCCGCCCTGGCGGCCCTGCAGCTGGGGGTCAGTGCCGAGCACATCCAGCGCACCGTGGCATATGTGGGCGAGCGCCAGCAGTTCGAACGGCGCATCGGCAGCTTCCAGGCGGTGCAGATGGGCATGGCCGATGCGCACATCGCCCTGGAGGCCCTGCGCAGTGCCCTGTGGCAGCTGTGCTACCGGCTGGACGCCGGCCTTCCGGCACCGTCCGAGGCCCAGGCCACCGCCTACCTCGCCTGCGAAGCCGGCCACCGCATCGGCCATGTCGCCCAGCACGTGCACGGCGGCATTGGCGTCGACCTGACCTACCCGATTCACCGCTATCTCTACTGGAGCCGCGCCCTGGGCATTGCCCTGGGTGGTTCGGCGGCCTGCCTGGAACGGCTCGGCGACTGGCTGAGCGACAACGACAAGCTGGGATGGAAATATGACCTCGAAGAACACCAAGCGCTTTGACGATGTGCGCCCCGGCGAAACCCTGCCAGCGCTGCAGGTGCCGATCACGGTGGCGCTGATCGCCGGCGGTGCGATCGCCACGCGTGACTACTTCCCAGGCCACCACGACCTGGATGCCGCCCGTGCACTGGGCTCGCCCCACGTGTTCATGAACATCCTCACCACCAACGGCCTGGTGCAGCGCTTCGTCGAAGGCTGGGCCGGCCCGCTGGCGCGCTTCACCTCGCTGAAGATCAAGCTGGGCGTGCCCAACTACCCCGGCGACTGCATGACCTTCAGCGGCAGCGTGAGCGGCCTTGACCCCGAAACCCGCACGGTGGAAGTGACCCTGAGCGGCAAGAACTCAATGGGCAACCACGTGACCGGCACGGTCGCGCTGGTGCTGCCATGATCAGCGGAGGCAGCATGAGCAACCTTTCGATTTCCGGGCGCGCCGCGATTGTCGGGCTGGGCGCCACCGAGTTTTCCAAGAACTCCGGGCGCACCGAACTGCGCCTGGCCCTCGAAGCCACCCTCGAGGCCCTGCGCGACGCCGGCATCGATCCCTCGGAAGTGGAGGGCTTCAGCTCCTATTCGGTAGACAAGGTCCCGGAGTACGAAATCGCCCGCCTGCTGGGCTGCAAGGACGTCAAGTTCTTCTCCCAGGTGCCCCACGGTGGCGGCGCCGCCTGCGCGCCGGTGATGCACGCGGCCATGGCGGTGGCCACTGGCGTGGCCAAGGTGGTGGTGGTGTACCGGGCGATGAACGAGCGCTCGTGGTACCGCTTCGGCAGCGGCAGCTACGGATTTGTCGCCACGCCGATTTTCGACAACGTCAACTACGGCTGGTACATGCCCCACGGCTTCCATACCCCGGCCGCCTGGGTCGGCATGTTCGCCCAGCGCTACATGCACACCTATGGCGCCACCTCGGAAGATTTCGGCCGCGTGGCTGTGGCGGCGCGGGACTTTGCCGCGACCAACCCCAAGGCGTTCTTCCACGGCAAGCCGATCACTCTCGAAGAGCACCAGGCTTCGCGCTGGATCTGCGAGCCGCTGCACCTGCTCGACTGTTGCCAGGAGTCCGACGGTGCGGTGGCCATGGTCATCACCTCGGCCGAGCGCGCCCGTGACCTGCGGCAGAAGCCGGTGACCATCAAGGCCGGCTCCCAGGGCATCACCCAAGGCCAGCAGAGCATGACCTCGTTCTACCGCGACGACATCACCGGCCTGCCGGAAATGGGCGTGGTCGCCAAGGAGCTGTACCGCCAGTCCGGGCTCGGCCCCGAAGCGCTGCAGACGGCGGTGATCTACGACCACTTCACCCCGTTCGTGCTGCCGCAACTGGAGGAATTCGGCTTTGCCCGGCGTGGCGAGGCCAAGGAGTTCATTCGCGCCGGGCACCACGCCCGCGGCGGCAAGCTGCCGATCAACACCCACGGCGGCCAGCTGGGTGAAGCCTATATCCACGGCATGAACGGCGTCGCCGAGGCGGTGCGCCAGGTGCGTGGCACGGCGGTCAACCAGGTGTCGGACGTGGAAAACGTGCTGGTCACCGCCGGCACCGGCGTGCCCACCAGCGGCCTGATTCTGGGCACGGCCTGAGGAGCACAGCATGTTCGTCGATCTTACTCCCGAGCAACATGCGCTGCGCCGCAAGGTGCGCGACTACTTCCAGGCGCTGATGACCCCCGAGCTGCGCGAGCGCCTGCGCGGCCAGGAAGGCGGTGAGCTGTATCGCCAGACCGTGCGCCAGATGGGCCGTGACGGCTGGCTGGCGGTGGGCTGGCCGAAGGCCCACGGCGGCCAGGGCTACGCCGCCACCGAGCAGCTGATCTTCTTCGAAGAGGCCAACATTGCCGGCGCGCCGCTGCCGTTCGTGACCATCAGCACGGTGGGCCCGGCGTTGATGGAACACGGCAGCGCGGCGCAGAAAGAGCGCTTTCTGCCGGGCATCGCCGCCGGTGAAATCATGTTCGCCATCGGCTACTCCGAACCCGATGCCGGCAGCGACCTGGCAGTGCTGCGCACCAGCGCCCGGCTGGACGGCGAGCACTTCGTGGTCAACGGCAACAAGCTGTGGACCTCGGGCGCCGAGTCGGCGGACTTCATCTGGCTGGCCGCACGCACCGACCCGAGCCAGGCGCGGCACAAGGGCGTGTCGATCCTGATCCTCGACACCCGCCTGCCGGGCTTCTCCAGCACGGTGATCCCGACCACCAGCAACCCGACCGCCGCCACCTACTACGACAACGTGCAGGTGCCCCGGGACATGCTGGTCGGCGAGCTGCACGGCGGCTGGAAGCTGATCACCGCGCAGCTCAACCACGAGCGCCTGGGCCTGGGCTCCTGGTCGGACAAGGTCGTCGGGCTGTTCCGCCGCGTCTACCTGTGGGCCAAGGCCCGCGACGAGCAGGGCCGGCGGGCGATGGACAAGGCCTGGGTGCGCAGTTCGCTGGCCGAGTGCTATGCGCGCCTGGAGGCGATGCGCCTGATCAACCTGCGCATCGCCGCCAACCTGGAGCGCGAGCACATGGACGTGGCGTTGAGCTCGACCACCAAGGTGTACGGCTCGGAATCGGCGATCGAGATCCTGCGCCGGCTGTCGGCCATCGTCGGCGCCAATGGCGTGGTCCGTGGCGGCTCGGCTGCGGCGGCGCTGCACGGTGACCTGGAGTACGAACTGCGCGCCTCGGTCACCGTGACCTTTGGCGGCGGCACCAATGAAATCCAGCGCGAGCTGATCGCCCAGTTCGGCCTGGGCATGCCGCGCACCCAGCGCTGAGCCACCCCAACCACAACGACAGGCCCCGCCCCGGCAGCGCCCGGGGCCTGGGCCGAGGGTTGCACCCGATGAGCACGATAGAGCAATTCAGGCACGAAACCCGTGCCTGGCTGGAAGCCAACTGCCCGCAGTCGATGCGCACCGCCATGGGCGAAGGCGATGTGGTCTGGGGGGCCAGCCAGCCGCAGTTCGCCAATGACGATGCGCGCCTGTGGTTCGAGCGCATGCGCGACAAGCGCTGGTTCTGCCCCGACTGGCCCGAGGCCTACGGCGGTGCCGGGCTGGATGCCGAGCAGCTGGCGGTGCTGGAAAGCGAGATGCGCCGCCTCAAGTGCCGGCCGCCGCAGATCAACCTGGGCATCTGGATGCTCGGGCCGGTGTTGCTGGCCTATGGCAGCGAGGAGCAGAAGCGCAGCTTGCTGCCGCCCATGGCGCGGGGCGAGGTGCGCTGGTGCCAGGGCTTCTCGGAACCCAACGCCGGCTCCGACCTTGCCAGCCTGAAAATGGCCGCCCGTGGCGCCGGCGATCACTTCGTGGTCGATGGCAGCAAGATCTGGACCTCCTACGGCGACAAGTCCGACTGGATGTACGCGCTGGTGCGCACCGACAGCCAGGCGCCCAAGCACGAAGGCATCAGCCTGATCGTGCTGGACATGCGCAGCCCCGGGGTCAAGCCGGTGCCGATCGACCTGATCAGCGGCAAGTCGGCGTTCTGCCAGGTGTTCTTCGATGGCGTGAAGGTGCCCAAGAGCCAGCTGATCGGCCCGCTCAATGGCGGCTGGAACCTCGGCAAATACCTGCTGCAGCACGAGCGCAAGGCCATGTCGAAGTTCGGCGAGTTCAGCCTGCCGTCGCACTTCGACCTGTTGGCGCTGCTGCGCGAATACCTGCCGCAGCCGCGCAGCCAGGGCGAACTGGCGTTGCAGGCGCGAGCGGTGGCCTGCGCCATGGACGAGCATGCCTACGGCCTGACGGTGCAGCGCATGGCCGAGGAGGGGCGTGCCGGCGACGACATCAGCGGCCTGATGGCGATCATGAAACTGCTTCACACCGAGCAGGAACGCGACAAGTTCGAGGTGCTGCTCGACGCCATGGGTGGCCACGCCCTCGGCTGGCAGGCACCGGGCTTCAGCGAGCGCGAGCTGGCGGTGACCCGCGCCTGGCTCAACAGCTATGCGCTGACCATTTCCGGGGGCGCCTCGGAAGTGCAGCTCAATGTCATCGCCAAGCGCGTGCTTGGTTTGCCCGACGGCAAGAAAGGAGTGTCGGCATGAACCTGCGTTACAACGAAGAACAACGCCTGCTGGCCGACAGTGCCCGCGACTTTCTTGCCGCGCGCAGCCCGGTGGCGGCGCAGCGGCGCTTGCGTGACCAGGGCGTGGCGCAAGGCTTTGACAGCCAGCTGTGGCGCGAGGCGGTCGAGCTGGGTTGGAGCGCCATCCCGTTTGCCGAGCACCTCGGCGGGCTGGACTTCGGGTGCATGGGCCTGGGGCCGATCTTCGAAGCCAAGGGTCAGCACCTGTCGGCGACGCCCTTGTTGTCCAGCGTGGTCCTGGCCGGCTCGCTGCTGGCCCTGGCCGGTTCGGCGCAGCAGCACGGCGACTGGCTGCAGGCGGTGATCCGGGGGGAGCGGCGCCTGGCGCTGGCGCTGGAGGAGGGCGCCCGTCACCGCCCCAGCGACGTGGCCATGGCGGCGGTCGCCGAGGGCGACGGTTATCGCCTGAGCGGGGAAAAATTCTGGGTCATCGATGGCGTCGGTGCCGATGCCTATGTGGTGGCGGCGCGTACCGTCGGCCAGCCCGGCGAAGAGGCCGGCATCAGCCTGTTCCTGGTGCCGGCCGACAGCCAGGGCGTGCAGTGCACGGCGCTGCCCCTGATCGACTCGCGCAACAGCGGGCGCCTGCGCCTTGACCAGGTGCGGGTGGGCCGCGAGGCGCTGCTGGGGGAAGCCGGGGCGGCCTGGGCGGTGTTGGACGCAGTGCTCGACCGCGGCCGCGCGTGCCTGGCGGCGGAGTTGCTGGGCGCTGCGCAGCAACTGTTCGAGACCACCGTGGAATACCTCAAGACGCGCGTACAGTTCGACGTGCCGATCGGCTCGTTCCAGGCCCTGCAGCACCGCGCCGCGCACCTGTACACCGAGCTGGCCCTGGCGCGCAGTGCGGTGATGGCCGGCCTTTCGGCACTCGACGACCCGCAACTGGACGCCGCCCGGCGTGGGCGGTTGGTCAGCCTGGCCAAGTGGAAAGCCGGTGATACCGCGCTGCAGGTCGCCAACGAAGCGGTGCAGATGCATGGCGGCATTGGCGTCACCGACGAACTGGATGTCGGCCTGTACCTCAAGCGGGTGCGGGTGGCCCAGGCCTGCCTGGGTGATCGCGACTTCCATTGCGAACGTTATGCCGCCCTCGACGCGGCCTGCGCCTGAGCGCAGCGCCTGGAGAACCCTGATGAGCATTGACCATTGGCGGCACGCCTGGGCGCAGTTGATCGCCCCCGGCTCACCGTTTGAAGTGATGGCCCCGGCCGAAGGTGGCCCGCGGCATTTTCGCCATGCGCCGCGCAACCTGCTGCAGGTGATCGACGCCGCACGGGTGCATGGCGACAAGGAGTTCGTCGTCTGGCAGCAGCAGCGGCTGAGCTTTGCCGAGTATTTCGACGCGGTCGACCGCCTGGCCGGCCAGCTCGCAGGCCGCCTGGGCCTGCGCCCTGGCGAGCGGGTGGCTATTGCCATGCGCAACCAGCCGGCCTGGCTGGTGGCGTTCGCTGCCATCCAGCGTTGCGGCGCGGTGTGCGTGCCGCTCAACAGCTGGGGCCTGCACGATGAGCTGTTGCATGGCGTGAAAGACAGCGGTGCACGCCTGCTGATCGGCGACGATGCGCGCCTGGCCTTGCTCCAGGGCGACCTGGCAGCGGCGGGGCGGACCTTCATCGTGGTCGGGCGCGCCGCCGATGCCGGGTTGCCCGCGCACTGCCTGCGCTACGAAGACCTGCTGGCGGCTGAACCACTGCCGCTGGCAACCGTGGACGTGGCGCCTGAAGCCCCGGCGCTGATCCTCTACACCTCCGGCACCACCAGCCGCGCCAAGGGCGTGCTGTCCAGCCATGGGGCGATTTGCCAGGCGCTGACCGCGTTGGAGTTCCAGGGCGCGTTCTGTGCGCTGACCTCGCCCGAACGGGTGGCGGGCATGCTCGGCAGTGGCTTTGCCTCGACCACCCTGATGGCGGTGCCGCTGTTCCATGTCAGCGGCCTGCACGCGCAGTTTCTCTCGGCCTTGCGCGGCGGCCGGCGCCTGCTGCTGATGTACAAGTGGGATGCCGAGCAGGCGCTGGACCTGATCCGTGACGAGCGCTGCACCCAGTTCAATGGCGCCCCGGTAATGATGCAGCAGCTGCTGGCCTCGCCGCGCTATGACGGCGCCGACACCGCCAGCCTGTTCGGCCTGGGCCTGGGCGGCGGTGCCTCGTCGGCCGGCCTGCTGGACGAAATGCTGGTGCGCAGGCCCCAGGTGATTGCCGGCAGTGGCTACGGCCTGACCGAAAGCAACGGCATCGGCGCGGCGATTGGCGGCGACCTGTTCGCCTACTGCCCGGCCAGCGCCGGCTGGCCATTGCCGATTGTCGAGGTGCGTATTGGCGACGACCCCCTGCAGCCGCTGCCGGCCGGCCGCGAAGGGCTGATCTGGCTGCGCTCGCCGACCTTGATGCAGGGCTACTGGAACCTCGCCGAGGCCAGCCGCCAGACCCTGCGCGACGGCTGGCTCGACACCGGCGACCTCGGTTACCTCGACGACGAGGGCTTCCTGTACATCAGCGGCCGGGTCAAGGACCTGATCAACCGCGGTGGCGAGAAGATTTCCGCGGCCGAGATCGAAACCTGCGTCAGCGACATGCCCGGTGTGCTGGAAGCCGCGGCGTTCGCCGTCGCCGACCCGCTGCATGGCGAAGTGGTGGCGCTGGCGATCCACGGCGCTGCGGCGAGCCTGCCGGCCATTGATCAAGTGCGCACGTTCATCGCCCAGCGCCTGGCGGCCTACAAGGTGCCCGCGCAGGTCTACCGCGTCGACCAGCCATTGCCCCGCAACGCCACCGGCAAGGTGCTCAAGGCCGAACTCAAGGCACGCCTGGGCAGCGCGTGATGTTTAGTCCCTCCGGACGATGCCGCGCCGGCTGGAACCGGAACAATGAAGCCATACCACACGCCTTATCAGCGAAGGAGGCAGTACATGAAAACAACAACAACGGTAATGCTCGCAGCCGCCCTGACCCTCAACAGCGGGCTGGTCACCAGCGCCCACGCCGCCGTACCACCGGCGGAGGCCGCCCGCCTGGGCAAGGACCTGACCTGCGTCGGCGCCGAGCAGGCCGGCAATGCCGAAGGCACCATCCCGCCCTACACCGGCAAGTACCTGGGCGAGGTGCCGGGCTGGAACCACGTCAAGTTCTCCGGTGACCAGCCGGTGGACCCATACGCCAATGAAAAGCCGATCCTGGTGATCACCGCGCAGAACATGGACCAGTATGCCGCGCACCTGACCGACGGGCAGAAGGCGCTGCTGAAGAAGTACCCGACCAGCTACAAGATGAACATCTACCCGGGGCACCGCGACTTCCGTTACCCCGACTACGTGTGCCGGCGGGTGATGGACAATGCCCTGCATGCCCAGCTGGTCAACGATGGGCTGGGCGTCGAGGGCCTGGGCCAGGTGCCATTCCCGATTCCCAAGAACGGCATGGAGGTGCTGTGGAACCACCAGCTGCCGGCACGTGCCTACACCGAGGAGAAGATTTCCGACCTCGCCTCGGTCCTGCCCAACGGCAGCATCGGCTGGGGCCGCGCCCATGCGCGCAACCTGTCGCAGGCCAACTCGCCGACCGTGGAGCCGAAGACTTCCGACATGATCCAGGCGATGAGCTACAACACCACGCTCAAGCCGGCCCGTGATAACGGGGTGATCAGCATTGCCCACGAGCCCTACAACTTCGTCACTTCATCGCGTCAGGCCTGGGCCTACAGCCCGTCGACCCGGCGTGTGCGGCAGATGCCGGGGTATGGCTATGACCAGCCGATGATCGGCACCAACGGCACCATGACCGTGGACGAGGACCGCCTGTTCAACGGCGCACCGGAGCGTTACACCTGGAAGCTGCTGGGCAAGCGCGAGATCTACAGCCCGGCCAACGCCTTCAAGGCCAACGCCGGCACGGTCAAGTACGCCGAGCTGCTGACCCCCAACCACCCCAACCCCGAGTTCATGCGGTATGAGCTGCGCCGGGTGTGGGTGGTCGAGGCCGACCTGAAGGAAGGCTACCGCCATGTGTATGGCAAGCGCGTGCTGTTCATTGACGAGGACACCTGGAACGCGGTGATGGCCGACAACTACGATGCCCGTGGGCAGCTGTGGAAGCATGCCATGATCAATTACTACTACCACCCGGACATGAGTGCCTGGCAGGCAGGGTCGCAGTTCTTCATGGACTTGAACTCGGGGCAGTACACCGGGTATGGCATGACCAACGAGGCGAAGAAGGGGCCGATTCTGAACGAGAGCAAGTTTACCCCGGACATGTATACCGCTGATGCGGCGCGGGCGATTGGGCGTTGATGGGTTGAGGTTTCGGAGGTGAACCAGGCCTGGCAGGGGGGACCCTGCCGGGCCTTTTTGTTGTTTGTGGGATGTTGGGTGCCTGTCTTCGGATTTGCAGGGGGGCATAAATCGAGCGCCGCCCGCGCGGCGCATCGCGAGCTGCGCTCGCTCCTACGTTTGTTTCGGGCCAATTATTCCTGTGGGTTTTGCGCGCGAACGCCTTGGCGCATGGCGCGATATCGTGTCGTACCAACAAGGCGGTCGCGTGGCTCTGTTACAGGCGTTACTGGCCCGAAACAGACGTAGGAGCGAGCGCAGCTCGCGATGCGCCGCGCGGGCGGCGCTCGATCTCACAGGCGCTGAATGTCTCGAGGCAGGCACCCCGGCCCTACACAGCCACCGCGCCAACCACCTTGCCACCCGCCAACCCCTTGATCTGCGCCCGATACCGCGGCAAAGCCACCGTCAGAAACACCGCCGCCAACACCAGCAACACCACCGAAGCCGCCAACGCATACCGCAGCGACTCCCCCTGCAATCTCGGCAGGAACAGGTCACTGAGCATCCCGATCAACAATGGCCCCAGTCCAACCCCCAGCAAGGTCATGGCCATGACAAAGATCGCCGTGGCCTGTGCCAGTCGATTCGCCGGGAACAGATGGGTGATCGCCCCCAGGCAAGGCGTCGCCCACCACACCCCAAAGAAACCGAACGCGCTGTAGAACAGAAACGCCTGGGGCACCGGCGTATCGCCAATGTAAAACGCAGTCCCCTGCGGCCACAGGAAGTAAGCCAGGGCAAACGGAATGCTCAACAGCGTACCCAGCAGCGGCACACCGATCTGCCAGCCGACATCACGCCGGGCCAGGCGGTCGGTGAGCAGGCCGCACACCAGGGTGCCGATGGTCGACCCGCTGCCACCGATCACCCCCACCAGAAAGCCCGCCTGCTGCATGTTCAGACCGTGTGAACGGATCAGGAAGCTCGGGCTCCAGGTACCAATGGCATAGCCCGCGATCGCCGCCGCGCCACCGGTCAGCACCAGCCACGCAAACGACGGCATGCGCAGCAGCTCGCCCAGGGTCTGCAGCCAGCCTTCGGCCGGCGCGGCGCTGGCCTGCTGCAGCCGCACAGGCTTCGGTGCGCGCACGGTCAGCAACAGCAACAGGCCGAGCAGGATGCCGGGCGCGCCGATCAGCAGGAACGCATAGCGCCAGCCATGCTGCTGGGCAATCCAGCCGCCCAGGCCGAGACCGACGATGGCGCCCAGGCTCGAACCGAGCATCAGTACCGCCAGGGCGGTGGAGCGGCGCTGCGGCGGGTATAGGTCGGAGACCATCGCCACCGACGGCGCAGTGCCGCCAGCTTCACCGATGGCCACGCCGATCCGCGCCAGCACCAGGGTAAAGAAGCTGCCGGCCATGCCGCAGAGCATGGTCATCAGGCTCCAGGCCATGCAGCTGAAGGCGATCACCGGCTTGCGTCCGATGCGGTCCGACAGGCGCCCAAGGGGCAGGCCGAACACCGTGTAGAACACCGCGAAGGTTACCCCTGAAAGCAACCCGATACCGGTGTCGGAGATGCCGAATTCAAGCTTCACCGGCTCGATCAGGATCGCCATCAGCTGGCGGTCGATGTAGTTGAAAACATAGATGCTGGCCAGCACCAGCAAGGCGTAGTGGGTACGCCAGGTCACGGGAGGGGATGGGTTCACAGCACAGCTCCGCTTCTTGTTTTAGGTGCGCCCGATGCTCGGCGCATACCGGCGCGATTTCATCGTCTGTTCAGACCAGTTTCGCCGCTGGGCCGGGGCCTTGGCCAGCCCTGCAGCGGGCACTGCAGGACTAGTCTCGACGGACGATGTTTCGCACCTGGCCAGGGTGAATCATTCAGCTCATCTCCGGTGTCGCGCGGCCCTTGCGCACCGGCAACAAGAAGAGTGAAGGAGCTGAAATGAGCATCTTGTTCGAGCCTGTGCGGCTGGGTGACCTGCAGTTGGCCAACCGCATCGTCATGGCCCCGATGACCCGCAGCCGTGCCGACCGCCAAGGTGTGCCGGGCAGCGACATGGTCGCCTACTACCGCCAGCGGGCCAGCGCCGGGCTGATCGTGGCCGAAGGCACCGCGCCTTCGGCCAGCGGCCTGGGCTACTGCCGTACTCCGGCCATCTACAGCGCCGAACAGGTGAGCGCCTGGCGCCAGGTGACCCGCGCCGTGCAGGCTGAAGGGGGGCGCATCGTGTTGCAACTGATGCACGTCGGGCGCGCCGCCAGCCACCATAACAAGCCGCTCGGCGCCGCCACGGTGGCGCCCTCGGCGATCCGCGCCCGCACCCAGCTGTTCAGCGACACGGCCGGGATGGTCGACACCGAGATGCCCGAGGCGCTGTCCCTTGAGGGCATTGCCGGGGTGATCGACGACTATCGCCGGGCCGCGCTGAATGCCCGCGAGGCGGGCTTCGATGGCGTCGAGCTACACTGCACCAGCGGTTACCTGCCCATGCAGTTCATGGCCGCCGGCAGCAACCAGCGCGACGATGCCTATGGTGGCGACGCCCGCAACCGGGTGCGCTTTGCCGCAGAGGTGCTGGCGGCCATGGCGGGCGCCATTGGCGCGGGCCGGGTCGGCCTGCGCTTGTGCCCCGCCAACCCATACAACGACATCGACGACCACGAGCCGGCCGTGACCAGTGCGGCGCTGTGTGCGGCGGTGGCGCCCTTGAACCTGGCCTACCTGCATGTCATGCGCTCGCCGCTGCCAGGGCTCGATGCGTTCGCCCTGGCGCGCAGCAACAGCACCCAGGCGCTGATCCTCAACGATGGCTTCGACGGGGCCTCGGCGCAGGCTGCGCTGGCGGCGGGCGAGGGCGCGGCGGTGTCGTTCGGCCGGCACTTCATCGGCAACCCGGACCTGGTCGAGCGCCTGCGCCACGGGCGGCCTCTGGCCGGCTTCGACCGCAAGACCCTGTACACCCCAGGGGCACGCGGCTACAGCGACTACCCCCGCTGGCAGGCCTGCGCGGAGGTGGCGCAATGAACCTGCCTCAAGCACTGCACGCCCCGGCGCAACAGCCGGTCAGCCGCGAACAGACCCAGGCCCTGCTCGACCTGCGCAGCGCTGCCAGCGCGCAGATCAAGCCCCGTGACCTGTACACCCTGGCCGACCGCCTGGAAGCGCAGGCCGATCGCCACGGCGAGCGCCCGTTTCTCATCTATGGCGAGCAGGTGCTGAGCTACGCCGAAGTCGACCGCCTGGCCGACCAGGTGGCCCATGCCTGCCTGGCCCGTGGGCTGCGCCCCGGTGACGTGTGCGCGCTGGCGATGGAGAACCGCCCGGCGTTCTTCGCCTGCTGGTTCGGCCTGGTCAAGCTTGGCGTGGTGGTGGCGTTCATCAATACCCAAGTGGCCGGCAAGCCCCTGGTGCATGCGCTGCAAACCACCCACGCCAAGGCCCTGCTGGTCGGCGAGGAGTGCCTGGGCAATCTGCAGGCGACCGAAGGCTTGCCGCCGCTGCCGGTGTGGCTGGTCAACGACGCCGAACAGCCTTGGCCGGTTGAGCTACCGGCCGGTATCGACACCACGTTCGCCCAGGACCTCGCCGCCGCGCCGCGCAGTCGCTTCCCGCGGGCGCTGCGTGCGGATATCGAGGCCCAGGCGCCGACGCTGCTGATATTCACCTCGGGCACCACCGGCCTGCCGAAGGCGGCGCGCTACAGCCACATGCGCTGGATGTCGTCGGGCGATGTGATGGAAGTGACCTTGCAGGCCACCCACGACGATGTGTTCTATTGCTGCCTGCCGCTGTATCACGGCGCAGCCGCCACTTCGGTCACCTCCACGGCCCTGCGCGTGGGTGCGAGCATCGTGGTGCGGCGCAAGTTCAGCGTGCGCGAGTTCTGGAGCGACGTGGCGCGTCATCGCATCAGCGTGTTCCAGTACATCGGTGAAATCTGCCGCTACCTGCTCAACCGCCCGGTCCAGGCCGGGGAGCGCGAGCACAGCCTGCGCTGCATGCTCGGCGCCGGCCTGTCGGCGGAGGCCTGGCAACGCTGGGTCGAGCGCTTCGGCCCGATCCAGGTGTTCGAAGGCTGGGGTGCCACCGAAGCCAACACCAACCTCATCAACGTCGACAACTACCTCGGCTCCTGCGGCCGGGTGCCGGACTGGAACCGCACCAACCTGCGCCTGGTGCGCTACGACGTGGAGAACGACTGCCACCCACGCGACGCCAACGGCTTCTACCAGCTGTGCGAAGTCGGTGAGGTGGGCGAGGCCATGGGCTTCATCGTCGACCACCCCGACATCGGCGGCGGCCGCTTCGAGGGGTATACCTGCGCGGCAGCCACCGAGAGCAAGATCCGCCGCGATGTGCTGCAGGCCGGCGATGCCTGGTGGAGCTCGGGCGACTTGCTGCGCCAGGATGCCGATGGCTATTGCTACTTCGTCGACCGCATTGGCGACACCTTCCGCTGGAAGAGCGAGAACGTTTCCACCCAGGAGGTGGCCGATGCCCTCAGCGACCTGCCGGGCCTCGAACTGATCAACGTCTACGGCGTGCAGGTGCCGGAGCACGAAGGCAGGGCGGGCATGGCCGCCGTGCTGATGCAGCCGGGGGAGGTGTTCGACCCGCAGGCGTTCTACCAGCTGACCGAAGCGCGCCTGCCGCGCTATGCCGCGCCGCTGTTCGTGCGGGTGAGTGCGGCGGCGGACCTGACCAGCACTTTCAAGCTGCGCAAGGTTGATTTGCAGCGCCAGGGCTACTGCCCACAAGCCTGCGCGGACCCGCTGTTCATCCGTGACGAAGGCAGCGCCAGCTATCAGCCCTATTCGCGGCAGATGCTGGCCCGGGTCGGGCTGCCAGCCTTCATCGGTGGCCAACATGGCTGAGCTCAACGCGCAAGGCCACGAACTGGCGAGCGGCCTGCGCTACCCCTGGCCGCAGGCGCAGGGCAGTGGCGAATGGCGCGAGGTGCTGGACGGGGTGTGGTGGCTGCGCATGCCGCTGCCGTACCGCCTCGACCATATCAACCTGTACCTGCTACGCCATGGCGAGGGCTGGGTGGTGGTGGACACCGGCATGAACACTGCGCAGACCCGTGACGCCTGGGAGCAGGTGTTCACCGGGCTGTTCGCCGGGCAGCCGGTGCTGGCGGTGATCTGCACCCACTATCACTCCGACCATGCAGGCGTCGCCGCCTGGCTCGCCGAGCGCTACCGCTGCCCGATCTACATGACCGCCAGCGAGTACCGCTCGCTGTACGTGACGGTGCCTGCGGGGCAGGCGCCGGGTTGGGATTTCCACGACTTCCACGCCAAGGCAGGCTTTACCGACGAGCAGATCGACGAGCTGTACCGGTTGATCCAGAGCGGCCACTTCCGCCCGCTGCATTTCAACAGCTACCGGCGCCTGCAAGACGGCGACCGCCTGCCCATCGGCAACCGCCAGTGGCGCGTGGTGGTGGGGCGCGGCCATTCCCCCGAGCACGCCTGCCTGTATGCCGAAGACGGCAGCGTGCTGATTGCCGGCGACCAGGTACTGCCGCGCATCACCCCGACGGTGGGCGTGCATGCCACCGAGCCCGAGGCCGACCCGCTGCGTGACTGGCTGGCCTCGCTCGAACACCTGCGCAGGCTGCCCGACAGCGTGCTGGTGCTGCCGGCCCACGAGCGGCCGTTCTACAACCTGCATGCGCGCCTGGACCAGTTGCAGGCGCATCACCAGGCCCAGCTGTCGCGCCTGCTGGCCAGCTGTGACGAGCCGCGTAGCGCGCTCGAACTGATGGCCGTGGTGTTCCCCAAGCTGTCAGGTCGTTTCGACGAACTGATGGCGCTTGGCGAAACGTTGGCCCACGCCAACTACCTCATGGCCGAAGGGCTGCTGGTGCGCGAGCTGCACCAGGGGCAGCACCGCTACCGCCGTGGCACGCCGGGGCAACCCGCAGCCATGCCCGGCCCGACGGCAACGTTGACCATTCCAGGCAGCCAGCCGGTTGCCCTTCAGGAGAGTCCGTGTGATCGACAAGAACAACAATAACGATACTGGCCTTGCCAGCCGCGGCTTGCCGCTGGCCGGCCTGACGGCGGCGATTGCCCTGGCATCGGCGTCGGCCTGGGCGGGGGAGACCATCGAGTTCGACAATGGCGCCACCATCGACTGGTCGGTGACCACCAGCTACGGCATCGGCGTGCGCCTGGCCAAGCCCAGCGACCGCCTGATGGGGGTCAACGCCGACGACGGTGACCGCAACTTCAACCAGGGCAGCCTGACCACCAACCGCCTGGGCGCACTGGGCGAGATGATCATGCGCATGGACAACTACGGCGCCGTGGTGCGCGCCAGTACCTTCTACGACGACGTCTACCACCGCAAGAACGACAACAATTCGCCCGCCACCGTCAACAAGGACGGTGACAACGACGAATTCACCAGCGACGCCAAGTACTACAGCGGTGGCCGTACCCGCCTGCTGGATGCCTACGTGTTCGGCGGCTGGCGCTTCGACAACGACTCGATGCTCGACGTCAAGGCCGGCCGCCATATCGAGTCCTGGGGCGAGAGCCTGTACTACCCAGGGGTCAACGGCGTGCAGAACCCCTCGGACGCGGTCAAGGCCGCGCAACCTGGGGTCGAGGTCAAGGAAGTCCTGCTGCCGGTGGGCCAGGTGTCGGCTTCGTACCGCTTCAACCCGCAGTTCACCTTCGGCGCCTACCTGCAGTACGAGTGGAAGGGCACCGAGCTGGCCCCGGTGGGCAGCTACCTGTCGGGCACCGACGTGATCGGCCCGGGCCGCGAGTTCCTGATCACGCCGACCGGCAACGTGCCTTACCGTGGCACCGACGAGCCCCGGGACAGCGGCCAGTGGGGCGTGCAGCTGCGCTACCGGCCGGTGCCGGCCCTGGAGCTGTCGCTGTTCCACGTCAACTACCACGACAAGAACCCGGCCACCGCACTGGTCGGCTACAGCCCGGTGCCGGTGGGCGGCGGCCTGTTCGCCTTCGCCGCCAACGGCTACCGGGTGAAGTATTTCGAGGACATCAAGCTCACCGGCATCAGCGCCTCGACCAAGCTCGGCGAAACCCAGATCGGCGGCGAATGGTCGTACCGCGACGGTGCACCGGTGATGGTCAACACCGGCCTCGGGCCGACCCCGGCGCGCGGCAAGGGCCAGCAGTTCCAGCTCTCGGCCATGCGCGTGCTGGGCGACCGGCCATGGGCCAGCCAGACCACCCTCACCGGCGAGATCATCCACGTCAAGGTCGACAGCGTCGATGCCACTTCTGCGGCCGGCAACCTGCAGGGCGTGGCGTTGCTGCCGAGCCTGGCACCTTTGGTCGCGGCCTCCGACAACTACACCTACAAGACCGCGACCGGCTGGCGCTCGCGGGATGCCAGTGCCTACACGGTGGGCGCTTCGTTCAGTTACCCGGGGGTGTTCCAGGGCTGGGACCTGGAAGTGCCGGTGCGCTTCTCCAACGTGTTCAGCGGCTCGACGCCCATGGCCGGGAGCATCTCCGGTGTGCAGGGTGACCGCCGCATCAGCGTCGGCACCACCTTCAAGTACCTGGGCAACCTGGAAGCTGCGCTGACCTATGTCGGCTACCTCGGTTCGCCCGACCCGATCAAGCGGCCCTACGCCGACCGTGACTACGCCACCTTCTCGTTGAAATACACCTTCTGACCGATCACCTGACAACGCTGGCGCCTGCGGGCGCCGGCATGGAGGCACCATGGGGCTCAAAGGCCACGCAGCAATAGTCGGTACCGCGCAGTACAAGCCGGAAAAGTACGCCACGGCACCGAAAATGTTCCACCTCGAACAGGTCGCCGACCTGGCCGCCCAGGCCCTGCGCGATGCCGGCCTGCAGGCCTCGGACCTGGACGGCCTGGTGATCAACGGGCCGCAGTTCCACGAAGCCTCGGTGTTCGTCCCGGCCATGGCCGCCGAATACCTGGGCCTGCGGCTGAACTTCGCCGAAGTGGTCGACCTCGGTGGCTGCACCTCGGTCGGCATGGTCTGGCGCGCCGCAGCTGCCATCGAACTGGGGCTGTGCCAGGCGGTGCTGTGCGTGCTGCCGGCGCGCATGGCGCCCTTGGGGCCGGACGAAGACCCGGGCTGGATGGCCCGGGCCATGCGCTTTGGCGGGCATAGCACGGCGTTCGGCGCCCCCGAGGCGGAATTCGACCTGCCCTATGGCCACATGGGCCAGAACACTGGCTACGCGATGATCGCCCAGCGCTACGCCTCTCAGTTCGGTTACGACCCACGGGCCCTGGCGAAAATCGCCGTGGACCAGCGCACCAACGCCCAGGCCAACCCGCAGGCGATGTTCTTCGGCCAGCCGCTGACCGTGGAGCAGGTGCTGGCCAGCCGCATGGTCGCCGACCCGCTGCACGTGCTGGAGATCGTCATGCCGGTGGCTGGCGGCGCGGCGCTGATCATCACTAACAAGGAGCTGGCGGCGCGTGCGCGCAAACGCCCGGCGTTCATCACCGGCTTCGGCGAGCACCTGGCCTTCAAGTCGCCGACCTACGCCGAGGACATGGTGCACACGCCGGTCGGCCCGGCCTCGCGCCGCGCCTTCGCCATGGCCGGGCTGAAACCGGCCGATGTCGATGCCGCGCAGATCTACGACTGCTACACCATCACCGCCTTGCTGACCCTCGAAGACGCCGGTTTCTGCGGCAAGGGCGAGGGCATGGCGTTCGTCCGCGAGCACGACCTGACCTGGCGCGGCGACTTCCCCATGAACACCCATGGCGGCCAGCTCAGCTTTGGCCAGGCCGGTTCGGCTGGGGGCATGTCCCAGGTCATCGAGGCGGTCACGCAGATCGCCGGGGCCGCGGGCGAACGCCAGTTGCAGCGCTGCGACAGTGTCTACGTCTCCGGTACCGGCGGCGTGATGAGCGAGCAGGGCGCATTGATTCTTCAGGGAGCATGACCATCATGTCGAACAACAAACCGATGCCCGTGGCGACCGAGATCTCCGCGCCGTTCTGGGAAGGGCTCAAGGCCCGTCGCCTGCTGGTCCAGCAGTGTGGCGCCTGTGCCCAGTGGCTGTTCTACCCGCGCCGGCACTGCCCGGCCTGCCTGGCGCCGGACCCGGCGTGGCGCGAAGTGAGCGGCCAGGCGACGCTGTACAGTTACACCTTGGCGCGGATTGCGACCCTGCCGGACTTCAGCGATGAAATGCCGCAGAAGCTGGCGGTGGTCGAGCTGGCCGAAGGGGTGCGGGTCAACACCACCCTGGTGGGCCTGGAGGAAGAGCAGATCCGCATCGGCATGCCGTTGCAGCCGGTGTTTGCCGAAGTCGATGGCAAGGGCACCCGGCTGCTGCGTTTCACTGGCCTTGCGCAGGACGCCGCCGCGCTGGAGGCACCACGGGTGGTCGAGGAGGTGGCGCCTGCCGAGGCCTCCGATAACCGCCTGCAAGTCGACTGCCAGGACCAGGCCGCCCTGCAGGCCCTGGTCAGCGAGCAGTACAGCGGCTGGAGCAACAGCCTGCTGGTGGACCAGGCACTGATCGACGCCTTTGCCGAGCTCTCGGGTGACGACTACTGGATCCACACCGACCCCGAGCGGGCCCGGCGCAGCAGCCCGTTTGGCGGCACCATCGCCCACGGCGCGCTGGTGCAGGTGCTGCAATCGCGGCTGAAGCTGGCGCTGGGCTTCGAGATCACCGGCTTCACCACGCAGATCAACTACGGCTCCGACCGCTTGCGCTTCCCGGCGCCGGTGCCGGCCGGCTCGCGCATTCATGCCCGGGCTCGGGTCAAGGCGGTGGAGTTGAATCAGCGTGGTACCCAGCTGACCCTGGAGATCAACACCCACGTGGTCGGCCAGGAGCGGCCGTCGGTGATCAATGACCTGGTGATTCTCTACCAGCGGTGATGCGTGGATGGCTCCGGCTGTGCCAGCCCATCGCAATTGCCCGGGCGCTGATGCCAAAGGTGCTGGTGCTGGATGAGCCTGTGCCGGTTCTTTCGTGGACAGACCCACGATGAGGCCGGTACAGGCGCCAGAACAAGAAAAGCTATGAACACTATTTCGGAGGGCTTCTGAAAATGAGTCCTTTCTTCAGGTTATCAGCCTCTTGTGCACCTGAGAGCATGGCACCTCCAAAGTTGAACAACGCACCGACCATCCGGTCAGGGGCCGACGAAGTCGTATCGCCTACCCATCCACCGGCCGACTCAAAGAATGCTGTCGTGTTACTGATTTTTCCGGCGTCTACGTCCTGCGTTAATTGCACGTACTGCCCTAGCTTCGCTCTCGAAATATCGGCAGCTCCGTTGGATGCCAGATTTGAGTTCACCATACTGACTGCCTGGCTGAAAGGTTTGTTGCTTTCGGCATTAATCAGTTGCTCGGCAAGCGCAGTACGGTTTGGGATCGCCTCCATCGGCGGTCTTTGAGTGCCAGGCATGAGTGATTTTTTGGCGGTATTAAATGCACCGGAGAGCCAAGATGAATCGTTCGATGGTGGAGGCGCAGCAGGGGGGACTTGGCTGGAGCCACCGGGTAGGGGGGTTCCAGTTCCCCCCGCAGGATAGCCAATCTTGCCGTTGACTCTTTGCGGCATGCGCATTCCCAGTTGTTTCATTAGGGATGCTCCTAGTCTCTGGTTAAGGCTGGGGCGAGCCACAACACCCGGCGTGTACATCCAGCTACGCGAGCGGCCCAATATTCTACCCATACTATTGGAATGTATTGAAAGGCGCAGGGAGCGTACGGCGGTCAACGCTTTTGAACCCAATTTTCCAAGTACGCTTCCCAGATATCTGGCTCCGCTATAAGCCAAGCCTAGCAGGCCAGCAGCCATCGCCGCCCATCCCAGTTTCTTCGCCAGTTCAGGGTTACTCTGTTGCACAGACACCTGCGCAATGGTCAAACCTGAATACGCCAGCGTCGATCCATACATCACCGCCTTTGCCACCCCGGCCATCTGCGAGCCGAATGCCGGCGCACTGGCCAGTGCCATCATCACTTGCCCCACGGGTTCCAATATCCGCGACAGCTCCGGGTTCGACTGCCTCAATGCCATCCCCGTCGCCGTGACTGCGGCACCCGCTGTGTAGGCGATCATCAGCCCGGCGATCACGGGCGCACTGAGGGTGCCCGCCGAGGCTACGATCATCAGCCCGCCCAGAATCGTCATGCCAGCGAATAACAGCCATTCCCACATGCTGGCAGCCTGGGGCGGCGCCGTCTCCGCCTCCGTGCGGGGAGTCAACGCGGCAATAATGGTATCGAGCCGTGCCAGGCTGGCGGCTTGGGCCTGGCGGTTGAGCATGATGTGGCCACTGGGGTCCTCGAAGTTGACCGGGTCGGCTTTCGGGCAGTAGGCACGGTCGTTCGGGCCGGCTGCACCCAGGGGGCTCCAGTCGTCGGGCTGGCAGAACACTTTGTGCTGGGCGTCGTAGAAACGGTAACCGTCGCCCAGATGGATACCACCCGTCACCCGATCCACCCGCTGGCGGTTGTAACCGACGCCCACCGATTGAGCGTTGAGGGTGGCCAGATGGGTGACGCCCCAGGGCGTGAACGTGACCGAATGGCGAACCCAGGCGCCGTCCTTGAACTGGTATTCGTCACCTCCGCCGGTCTGCGGGTCGCCGAGCACGAACAGCCATTGATCGCCCAAGGCAACCGCAAGGCCTGCCTGGTCATCCAGCGTCAGGCGCTTGAGTACCTTGCCTGCACCATCCAGCCAGGTTTCGCCGCTCAGGCCATTTGCCCCATAGTTGAGAATGCGCCGCTGGTTGTTGGCGACATCACACTGGGCAATCAGCCGGTCATGTTCGTCGTACTCGTAATAGGTCAGCGGCGTCGTGCCACCCTTGGCAGTCACTGACCTCAGGCGACCGCTGTCAGTGTAGGCCAGGGACTGTTCCCGCTCGTTGGTCGCCAGGTTGCCGTTGGCGTCGTAAGTCAGGGTGACCGTGCGGGCACTGGTCTTGCCGGCAAGGGTCGCAGTGCAGGTCATCGCGGTACGCCGAGTTGGATGCTTCGCATCGTCGTAGGCGTAGGTACGTACCAGCGTGTCGTTGTTGCTACGCGTGGTCGAGCATTGGGTCATGCTGCCCAGTTCGTCGTATTGGTAAGTCTCTTTCTTGATGGCATACCCTTCGTCATCCTTGACCTCTTCGCCCGCCACTGCGTCCACGGTCCACTGCTGCAATTCATCGCTGGTACCAGTCACGCTGGTGTAATAGACGAATGTCTCGGTTCTTGCCCGTGTGTTGTCGCGGTACAGCGTCTTGCTTAGCAGCTGGCTGGCCGGTGACCAGGTTTGCTCGTAGCGCACCTTTTCCTGGCCGTTCAGCGCATAACTGCGCTTGGTTTCGCGGCCGAAGGCATCGTAGTCGTGCAGCACCTGCAAGTGCTGGCCGCTGCGCATGTCTTGCACCGTGAGGCAGGCCAACTGGCCCAGTGCGGTGTACGTGTAGTGGTACTCGAGTGATCCCCGGCGCAACCGGCTGCGGTAGCCTTGGGCATTCTCCCAGGCTTGCAGGGGCAGGTCGTTGCTGTTCCATGTGCCGGTCAAGGCGCCGCGCAAGGAGGCCGAACCCTCATCGCGCTGCTGTTGCCCGTGCACTGTCCGGTTGAAGCGCCAGGTGCCCAGCAACAGCGGCTGCAAGGTTTCGCTGGTGACCAGGCTTTGATGGTCACCCTGCACCGGGCGTTCGGCCTGCAAGGCCTGTGTGACGGGGCTCAGCTTGAAGGTTACCAAAGGTGTCCTGTTAGCGGTGCTGCTGCCTTTTTGTGCATACCAGGACAGGCTGCCATCGTCATTGCGAGCATGGTAAAGGCTGGTGCCGTCTGGCTTCACGTACCCGTCTGGTCGGGCTCGCAGCGTTTGGCTGGTATCGCTGCCCCTGACCAGCGTCGACACGGTGCCCTCATTGAACGTGCGGCTGGCCAGTACCCGTTCCGGCGCGTTCGCCGACTTCTTCACGCTGATGCGGGTCGGGGCTTCGTTCAAGCCTTCATAGGCCCAGGCAATGATCGATTTGTCCGGTTGAGTCAGTTTCTCTGGGCGGCCCAGGCCGTCGTAGCTGATAGCCCAGGTTCTGGCTTGCTTCGCATAGCCGGGAATTTCCTCGGTCACCTGGGTGCGTTGGCCTTTCTGGTTGAGGGTCTGGGTGGTCGTGATGGCAGCACCGGCGGCAGGTTGTTCCAGGCCTTTCCAGGTTTCGTGCGTCAGGGTGACCGACCCGTCCCGCAGGTTGCGCTGGGTGGTTTGTTGTGTGGCCAGTGCGCCTTGCGAGATCAGCCCCAAGGTGGAACGCGTGGTCAGCGACACATTCTGGTGTGCGTCGGTAATCACCGGGTCATGCCCGTGGGCTTGCCAGAACCAGTCCTTGCTCTGCTCGGGCAATGCTTTGACATTGTCGATGCGCAGGCCACCCGGCAAGTAGTCAAACATCACTTGGCCGGCCATTTGCCCATCGCTGTCCCAGGATGTTTGTTCCACCGTGCAGTAGTTGTCGGGGCCGTGGTCAGTCCCTGGCACGCGTTGCAGCTCACGGCGCACGATGCGTTGCTGGCCATCGTAATAGCACTGCTGGTGACGCCCCTGGGCGTCGCAACTCCTGACACAGTTTCCCGTGCCGTCTTCCGCGTAGTGGATGGATTGCGACTGGGTGGGCACCAGCGAAGTCACCACGCCAGTGGTAAAGGCCTCTTCATTGAAAGCATAGGTGTCACTGCGCAGCCCCCGGCCCAGGCTATCGTACCGATGGCAGATAAACGCTATGGCCTTGCCCTCGCTGTCTTGCCGGGTTTCGCGCAGCAGGCGGCCGGTGCGCGCCGACACGATCTGGCGTTGCAGGATGGCCGTTGCGGTCGAGTAGGGCGTGGTGCGCAGCAGTTCGTAGGTAGCGGCTTGTTGGTTGTTGGTCACGATCTCGGTCACGGTCTGGGTGCTGCGGGCGTTGTCGTTCTGGTACCACTGGGTGGCGATACGCTCGCTGCTGCGGACCGCGCCGGCCTGGTGCTGGTAGTTCGCCTGCACCAGGGAGACGGACAGCGCTGTTGGTTTGGCCAGCTTCACGTCCTTCAAGGCCAGGGTATCGCTGTCGGCAAAGGCTTCGAAGCCTTCGAAGGTCAGCACGGTGTTGGGCAGCAGGGTGCCGTGCTCGTCGCGCTGGTTCAGGGCGTAGCCGAACAGGGTCAGTACCGGAGCCTGGCGGGTACCGTCGGGCAGCAGCAGGTACTGGTATTGCGTGCACAGTGGCAGCAGGCCTTTACCCGCCTCCGGACGCTGGGTGCAGGTGAGTTGGGCGGCATTGGCCAGCGCCCTGCCGGTGGTGCCCAGAGAGGCGTTGGTACCGGTGGTGACCTTGGCCAGTGTCAGCCCTGCAACCAGCGTGCTGATATCCAGTGGATGGGCGTCGGTTTCGTAGTACCAGAGCCGTGTGTGCAAGCCATCGTCAGTGATGAACTCTATAGGTTCCAGGCCGCCTGGGCGGTAACGGGTAAGCGCGGTTTCCGTGAGCGAAGCCGCAGGAAGGGTGGGCGTTGGGCTGGAGGTGGTCTGATCCGTGCTAGTCATGGCTGCTGTTCCTCGGCAGTGGCGGCGACGCGAAGATCTTCGACGGTGATGTGCTGCTCTGTTTGCCGCGGCTGGCGCAGCGGAGTGGGCACGGTGTTGTCGGTCTGATAGACATGGCGCGTGATGCGCTGCTGCTCGCCGGGGACTTTTTCGATCAGGCGCGCAAGTTGGGTGGCACCGTCTGCGCTGTGGGACCACTCCCAGCGGGTGGATGGAACTTGTTGCAGGTCGCTGCCGACAGGCGCGTGCGCGTAGCGGGTGGCTGCGGTGATTTGTTCCCTACCTTCCCAGGTCCAGGCGTGGTGGGTATTGGGTTGTTGGCCACCGGGGACGAGGGTGTGCAGTTCGACGCGAGGTAATGCATTGCGATGTAGCCAGTCGTAGGCGACCACTTCCCGTGAACCATCGTCCTCGGCAACGCAGCACAATACATTGTCCAGGATTGGCGTCGCGGTGTACTGGAAGTGCAGGCGCTGGTCGGGCTTGTCGGTCGGGGAACCGCTGGTTCGAGTCAAACGCCTGAGCAGGCAGTCCTTGATGTCCAGGGTGATGCAGCAGCGCTCATCAGTCTCTGGCCAGAGGGTGAAGACGCTCTGTTGGCTACCCTTGAGCACCGGCTCGGCGGAGTGTTCGGCCTTGAGCAGCACGTTGACACCGTCCTTTATGCTATTCAGGCGGACATGGCCCTTTACGCCTTGCCAGTCCAGTTGCAGCGCTCGGTTGTCGGCCTTGAGTTGCAAGGGCACCAGGATCAAGGCATTTCGCTCGGCATCGGCGAGTGCGAGCGCCATTTCGGTTTTCAGTTTGTTCAGCTGTGATTTATTCGCGGTGACCTGTTTGAGCTTTTCCCGATCTTTGCCTAAAGCGTCGAGGCCCCATGCGGTACTGATAAAGTTCGCGACAATGGAAGAGAGTTGTATGCATTGTTTTTTTTCGTAGTCATCAACTGTTGAACCTGCCAAGGAACCAATGCCTACGTTAAACAAGCTACCGAAAATACTCCATACCGGAGGCGCATCTTTTGATGGGGTTTTCAGATCCTCCAGTGCTGCATCGATGTTCGCGAGAATTTCATTGATCTTGCTTTTAAGCCTATCTTTATAGGCTCCGCCACTTTCCAGGTTGTCATGGGTCTGGGGGAGCCCAAGGACTTCTTCGTGGCCGTTCAGATATTCGATCGTAAAGGCCGTCAGGTGATTGACCTTACGTTTACCACCTGCAGCACTCAGCTCGTCGGTAGTCCCTTGGGCTGTATTGAGGATATAGCCAAGGCGTACTACCGACTCCCCATTGATCAGTTGCTTGATGTCATCGATGCTGAGCTCATGTACGGTACCGTTGCTCAGTATCAAGCGCCGCTTTCGATTGTCGTAAGATGAAAAACCGGAGAACGCGAAGCCATCGCCGAGGGCACTTTCGTTAGCACGTAACGGCGAATAGTTGAGCACCAGTGGGATCGCAGGTGTGTTGCCGGAGAGGCTGGAGAGCGTTGCAACTGTGTGATGGAAGTGGAACAGGCCTGTCTGGGGTGAGACACCATGAGGCTGCGAACCGCTAGAGGCAAAGAGCTCGGAGCCTTCGGTATTTGCCAGGTCGACACACAGTGTGTCGTGTGCAGGGTTTTCGGTATTTATTTCTTTTGTTGTTGTGCAGCTTTGAATTTTTCTCCACAGAAGATTAGGAGATATGATGCCGATCAAGATTCCTACTGAAGCGCTATCTTCATCGAGTTCGAAAGGGACGTTGAAGTCGAGTGCAAGTCCAGCGTCATTTCGGCTGCATGAGACTAGAGAAAGGCCTTTGTCGATGGCTTGAGCATCAAGCACAATGCAAAGTTGCCGCAGTGGAGAGCAGGTGTGGATGTCGATAGTTGCGAAGTGGCATTGGGTGGTTGCTAGGTTTGATAAGATCTTTTTAATGGCTTTTCTGTGAGCGAAGGCCTTTGTGAAAGGCAAAGGCATATCGTGAGTCTTTTTGATGTAGTAAAAAAAGTCAGGGAGAATAAGATCTTGGTTGGTATAAGTTGTTAAAGAGTTCTGGGGGATGGGTCTTGAATTTTCGACAAGGTTCCAAGAGGGTTTATCGGAGTTTTTGATGAGCAATTCGTAGAATTGCTTGACGCGATTGCTCATGGGTTTTTCTTTGATTTGTGGTTCTCGTATATTGATTTGTGTGAGGTTTTTTTTGATTTTTTTTTCGATATATATAGGGATATCGCTGAGACTGTCAGTGTTTTCAAGTATGTCTAGGTATAAATCATATGAGTCGTCTGGGGCACTTAAATGGCGTGAATCGCGTGAGTCACTGGTTGGTCTATGTCTGTGGTTGTTTTTAAGCGCCTGCCCTGGCCCGCTCATAATGAATTTATTAATATGGAAGGGTATATGATTGGTGTCTTGGCTTCCAGTCGCTATGGGTGTTGGTGTTGTTTTCCAATATGTCGTCTGTAGCTGGAGAACAGTTGCTTCACGCACTTTCCAGTTGTTCAGGGAGGTGCCGGAAACGTTGGAGTCAATGCTGAGTCCAAGCCAAACAACCCCGTTTTGTTTCAAGTGCTCGTCAAGCGTTTTCGCCAGCTTGGCCCGCTTCTCTGCCTGATCTATCGAAGGTTCCATCGCCGACAAGGTAATGGATGAAGTGTGGCAGAGGTATCCCGTGCGCATGTCACGGCTCTCAATTACCAACTGAACACTTTCGTCGTCAAGACAGGCGTCAAGCACGTCATCGATATCCTCGCCGGAGCGGTTTGACCAGCCAGCTGAAGCCAAGGGCTCGCTCATCCAGATGCGAAGTGGAACCCCTGCGCGCAAGCAACGCCATGTCGAGGTAGGGGCCGTGCCGCCGCCGCTTGCCTGTTCCAGTTTGATGTAGGGTGCCAATGGGCTGTCAGCCAACTGGCTGGCCAACGCCCCTGGCCATTGGTTCTGCGCCTGCGTTTCAATACTTGGGGAGAACGTGAACGGCGATCCCGGCAGCGGTGCGCCCGTCACATCATCGTGTACCGCAATCATCACCTCGCTATCCAACGCCAGATCCGCGTTCACGATGAATGATGCATGCTCAAGCCAAGTGACGGATTCAAGTTGAACAGAAAGGTCGGACAATTGCGGTATCCAGAGCCGATTACCCTGCAGCGCGGGCGTGATGCTGATGCCATCGTCCTGGCGCTTGCCGGCCCTTAGCATCGTACTGTGCTGGTTGAGAAATTCGCACATCTGTTGGCTCCAGCTACCGCTGGCGCTGTTCGCATCGGGCCGGAAAAAATGGGATTCGTACAGGTGCTGGCTGGTCCTGTGGCGTACTTGGATGCATGCACGCTCTCCCAATGACGGCGCTGCATCTGGAAGCGTGAGTGCACAGACTTGATTGGCCTTGAACGGAAGGTTGCTGAGCAGCTTGCAATGCGAATTAAATGCCCACAAACGGTCGACCTGGCTTTTCTCGATGTTGTTGTAGCCCGTGAAAGTTTGCGAGGTGGGGGCATCGGTGTTTTCAGTAAGTTCGGCGTCGTCCGAGAGATGCCCGGCCTGGAGCAGCACGGAACCATCGACCAGCGTGTCGTTGGCCTGGATCGCCTTGACTAACGCAACAGGCCAAGCCACGCGGGCCTTGTTATCTTCGGTCGCAGTCAGCGAAACGGTTTTCAGCACGCGCCCGTCCATGGGGTCGACGGCCCAGACGTGAACGGTCTCGTCCAGCTGCAGGTCCCGGTCTGCCAGCACATGGCAGGGGCTTGCCCAGACGCAATCACCTGTGCCTAACGTAGTGTGCTCGAAGCCTGTCATGTTGGGCAGTTCGGCCAATTCGGGCGCCAAGGCAGGTTCGACCGCAGGTTCGACGGGAGATTCGACCGTAAGCGAAGAGGTGATACCGGGTAGTTCAAGAACAAAATCAGGTGCGATTTCATGCACGAATGCCTGGTATCGGGTGGCTTCCATGTCCACGAAGTCAGGGACTGAGGTATTGTCGCTGAGGAAAAAGAAGGCGTAGTTCAACTCATAGCATGGGAAATAAACGTTGACGAGCCTTTTTAAAAACCGGGGGTTGGCAATTTTGGTTTTCAATGCGTTGACGTCATCATCGCTGATGAGCGTGATTGTATTTGAGTCGTTACCCATCGAGACCTTGCCAATCAGAAAGTCGGCATAACCTTCAGAAGCCTTTCGCTCGAGCAGGAGTGGGTGAGGGATGCTATGAAGTTTATCGTGGTAGCTGGTCTTCACTAGCCGCCAGCCTTTCTTGAAAAACTCGGAAAATTCGTTTGCTATTCTTTGCTTTGTTTCTTCAAGGGACTCGAAGCTTTTGATCTCGCTCCAGTCAAAACGCTGGAAATTTTCATATTTGGGCGTCGGTGTGAAGCTAACGTAGTATCGGTTAGATGCCCCCCAGTAGCAGGCAGAGCCGTTGACGGTAACGGGGTCGCCACTATTGAAACACCTGAACACATCCTTTTCGCTGTAGGTTTTCTCGGCGCTCATTTCAACCTCTCCGGTTTGAGGCCCCAACAGGGTGCTGGATCACGCTGCTGAGCCGATGTAGGCAACAGGGGTGATTGAGTGTTCATCTGGGTGAAAGGAGGGGCAACTGGCAAAAATGTCAGTTGCGAACATACGGTTTTGGTTCGTGTGGCGTTGCTATCAGCATGTTTGCGGTGGATGGCACCGGCTGCGCCGGTGTTCGCGGCTGAAGCCGCTCCCACAGGGATCGCGCAGGCCTGCACGCTGGTGATACGGGTTCACCCGCGAAGAAGTCCCGAAAGGTCGATACAGCCAAACCTTAAGCCATTTGGACGATGTTTCCCGATCGCCCCCGACTGACTATCCCCCATGCCCCCGCCTGACAAGAACAAGAGGAATGGCTCCATGGCTGCGTTGTACCTGCCCCTCGATCGGGAGCGATGCCCATGCGCTCGGTGATCGGCTACCTGGTCTGTCTGTTCGTTGGCCTGACCATCGTCTTTACCTTCCTGCCTCGCCCTGAGGCCGCACCCGCCGATGAACCGCTGCGTGCCGACCGGGTGCAGGTCAACGCCTTGCTCGACCTTGGCCCGCGCGTGCTGGCGGTAGGCGAGCGCGGCAGCATTCTGTTCAGCGATGACCAAGGCGTCCGCTGGCAACAGGCAGTGGTCGAGCCGCAACGTCAGGTGGCCCTGACCGCCGTGGTGGCGCTCGACGCACAGCGCCTGCTGGCGGTCGGCCATGACGGCTGGATCCTGCGCTCCGACGATGGCGGCCGGCATTGGCGTGAGGTGCGCCACGACAACCAGCTAGGCGAACCGCTGCTGGGCGTGTGGGCGGCCGGAGGTGAGCGCGTTCTGGCCTACGGCAGCTTTGGCAAGTTCTACCAGTCCGACAACGCCGGGGCGACCTGGCAGGCCTTGACGCTGGATATCGACAGCGCCCACCTCAACGGCATGGACGGTGGCGCGGATGGCCGGCGCATGCTGGTCGGCGAGCAGGGCCTGGTGCTGCGCAGCCATGACGGCGGCATGCAGTGGCAGACGCTGCCGGTGTTCTACAGCGGCTCGCTGTTCGGCATCGTGCGCCTGAGCCAAGACGACTGGGTGGCCTACGGCATGCGCGGGCATGTGTTCGTCAGCCATGACTTCGGCGAGCACTGGCGCCAGGTCGAAGTCGGTAACGCGCTGCCGCTTTATGGGCACACCCGCTTGCCAGGCGGTGGGCTGGTGATCGTCGGTGCGGGCGGCTCGTTGGTGCGCCTGGGCCCGCGCGGTGAGTTGCAGAGCGCTACGCGCCTGGCCGGGCACGGCACCCTGACCTCGGCGGCAATGGTGGGTTCACGGCTGTTGTTGGGCGGTGAACAAGGGGTTTTCGACGCCAGTGCGGGCAGCCTTGCCGCGCTGAGCCAATGAGAGGCAAACCATGAAAAAACCAGACACTCGCGCCACGCGCTGCGTCCAGGCCACTGCCAGCGCCTTGATGAAAGGGCGCAAAGGCCTGCTGTTGCTGTTCGTGCTGCTGACCTTGGGCCTGGGCTACAGCGCCACCCATACCCAGCTGGACCCAGGTTTCAACAAGCAGATCCCGGTGCGCCATGACTACATGGTGAACTTCCTGCGCTTCAGCCAGTACTTCACCGGTGCCAACCGCTTGCTTGTCAGCGTGCGCTGGAAAGGCGAGGGTGACCTGTACAACCCGGAATTCCTCGACACCCTGCGCAAGGTCACTGACGACGTGTTCTTCATTTCCGGGGTCAATCGCGCCAGTGTCACCTCGCTGTTCACCGCCAACGTGCGTTACATCGAAATCACCGAGGAAGGCTTCTACGGCGACGTGGTGGTGCCGCCACGCTTCAATGGCAGTGCCGCCGACCTGGCCCAGGTGCGCAGCAACGCCGCGGCAGCCGGGCAGATCGGCCGGTTGGTCGCCAACGACCTGAAATCGGCGATGGTACGTGCCGACCTGCAGGATACCGACCCGCAGACCGGCAAACCGGTGGACTATGTGGAAGTCGCCAAGCGCCTGGAGGCGCTGCGCGACAAGTACGCCAGCGCCGACATCGAAATCAGCATCGTCGGTTTCGCCAAGCTGGTCGGCGATGTGGTCGAAGGCCTGAACACGGTGATCGGCTTCTTCGTCATCGCCTTTGTCATCACCGCGCTGCTGCTGTGGCTGTACGCCCGTTCCTGGCGCCTGACCCTGGTCGCGCTGGTGGTGGCGCTGCTGCCGGTGGTGTGGCTGCTCGGCCTGTTGCCGCTGCTGGGGCTGGGCATCGACCCGATGTCGATCCTGGTGCCGTTCCTGATCTTCTCCATCGGCGTGTCCCACGCGGTGCAGATGACCAATGCCTGGAAGCAGGACGTGGTGGCCGGGGCCAGCGCCCGGCAGGCGGCGCACTCGGCGTTCTGCAAGATCTTCATCCCGGGTTCGCTGGCCTTGCTGATGAACGCCCTGGGCTTTGCCGTGATCATGCTGATCGACATCCCCATCGTGCACGAACTGGGGGTGACCGCGTGCATCGGGGTGATGCTGATGATCATCACCAACAAGCTGATGCTGCCGATCATCCTCTCCTGGCTGCGTCTGGAGCCTGCCACGCTGCAAAAGGCCCAGGCCCGCGAGGCCGGGCGCCATCGCCTGTGGTGGCGGCTGTCGGCGCTGGCCGAACCGGGCCCGGCGCTGGCGGTGTTCGCCGTGAGCCTGGCGTTGCTGGTGGGCGGCGCCTGGAAGGCCCGCGAGCTGGCGATGGGCGACATCGGCGCCGGGGCGCCGGAGCTGCGCGGCGACTCGCGCTACAACAAGGACAATGCACGGATCATCGGCAGCTATTCGATCGGCCTTGACGTGCTGTCGGTGTTCGTCGAGGTCAAGGGCGTCGAGGAAGGCTGCCTGTCGCCAGAGGTGATGCGCGCGGTCGAGGCCTTCGACTTCCGCATGCGTACAGTCAGTGGCGTGCAGTCGGTGCAGAGTGTGGCCGGCATGGGCAAGCGGGTGATTGCCGGCAACAACGAAGGCAACCCGCGTTGGGCGGCCATCCCGGGCTCGGCCCGCGGCCTGAGCCAGGGCGCGCGGGCCTACATGCCGGACGACGGGCTGGTCACCGAAGGCTGCCAGCAGATGCAGATTCTGGTGTTCCTCGCCGACCACGAGGGCGCCACCATCAGCCACGCGATCGGCGAAGCGCGGCGGATCATCGCCGATGTGCGCACGCCGAAGGTCGACTTCCTGCTGGCCGGTGGCAATGTCGGGGTCATGGCGGCCTCCAACGAGGCGGTCAAGCGCGCCGAAGTGACCATGCTGGCGGCGCTTTTCGGCTCGGTGGCGCTGTTCTGCTGGCTGACCTTCTTCTCGCTGCGGGCGGTGCTGTGCATCCTGGTGCCCCTGGCCATCGTCGCCATCCTGTGCAACGCGCTGATGGCCATGCTCGGTATCGGCCTGAAAGTCGCCACCTTGCCGGTGATGGCCCTGGGCGTCGGGGTCGGGGTGGATTACGGCATCTACCTGTACGAGCGCATCCAGCACGAGATGGCCGCCGGTGCCGACCTGCGCGAGGCGTTCTACCGCGCCATGTGCCAGCGCGGCACGGCGGCGGTGTTCACTGCCCTGACCATGTCGATCGGCGTGTGCACATGGGCGTTCGCGCCGTTGAAGTTCCAGGCCGACATGGGCGTGCTGCTGTCGTTCATGTTCCTGGTCAACGTGCTGGGGGCAATCTTCCTGCTCCCGGCGCTGGCGGCCTGGTTCAACCGCGGGCGACCGCTGGTCGCCCGCCAGCCGGCGCCGAAGCCGGTGCTGGCGGGCCAAGGCGCAGGAGACATTCGCTAATACAAAATAAACCCTGGCGCCCCTATTGTCGGCGCCAGGGCGGCCAGCGAGACTGTGCCGCGGGCAACATCGCCATATAAAAATAAGAAGGGCAGGCCGAAGCCTGCCCGAGCGAGGAGAAGACTGTGGAAAAAGCTGTCTTGACCCATGATGCGCTGGCCAGGCTCGGCTGCGACCTGGCAACCTTCGATCGCCTGGTCGGCGAAGTCTACGAAGGCGCCCTCGACCCCAAGCTGATGGCCCACGCGCTGACCAGCTTCCGCACCCTGTATGCCGCCAACTACGCCACCCTGATCCTGCGCGTGCCGGACCAGCCGGATATGGGCGTGATGATCATCTCCGGCGACATCGAAGGGGCCGGTGACGTCACCTACATGACCTACCCGCAAACCAACACGCCCTTTACCAACCAGCCGCCGGACCATGTGTTCACGGTCGACGACATCATGACCTCGGACGAGTGGGAGCGCAGTGCCTACTTCAAGATGTTCTGCAGCCAGCAGGACGTGTACCACGTGATGGGCGCCGACATTTCCACCCCCGATGGCGGCAAGCTGCGGTTTCGCATCACCCGTTCCAAACGCGAGCCGAATTTCTCGGCCGATGAGCGCGCCCTGTGCAGCATGTTCCTGCCGCACCTGCGCCGAGCCCTGCAGGTGCACAACCTGCTCGACCGCAGCGAATCGCTCAGCGAGCTGTATTCCCAGGCCATCAGCCGCCTGTCGGTGGCCACGCTGGTGCTGGACGAGAGCGGCAGCGTGCTGCGGGTCAACCCGGTGGCCCAGGAGATCCTCGCCAGCGCCGACGGCCTGAAACTGGTGGGCGGGCGCCTGGAGGCGACCTACCCGAGCGACAACCGCGAGCTGCAGCGGCTGATACGCGCAGCGTTTTCCGCCGATGCGCCCAAGGGCGCCGAAGCCATGTCGGTGACCCGCCCCTCGGGCCTGGTCAACCTGGGCCTGGTGGTCGAGTCGATCCCCTCGCTGGACTGGGCCGACGAGCGCGGCAAGCCGGCGGCGCTGGTGTACATCCGTGATGCGGCGAGCAAGTCGCTGGCCAGCGAAGTGGTGACCAAGCAACTGTTCAACCTGACCCGCGCCGAAACCGCCCTGGCCATGGAGCTGGCCAACGGCCTGTCGCTGGAGGAGGCCGCCGAAGAGTTGAACATCCGCCGCAACACGGCGCGGGCGCACTTGCGCTCGATCTTCTCCAAGACCGGCGTGCGCCGGCAGACCGAGCTGGTGCGCATCCTGCTCAACAGCGTGGTCGCCCTGGGCAAGCCCAAGGTGGCGCTGAAGGCGCCCGAGCGGCTCAAGGTGCCGCCGCCGCAACTGGCCGTGGCGCGCCGTGCCTGAGGCGCGGCCAGGGCGCCGGCCGTAGTCCGCAAGGACGATGCTGGCGCGCTGGCCTTATGCCGATACTGCGCCGACCTATCCTGGAGATCGATCATGTCTGTTACAGCTATCAGTGGCAGTGCCTCGGGCATTGGTGCAGCCGTTGCCGCAGCGTTGCGTGCGGCGGGTCATGAAGTCATCGGTATCGACCGTGCCGGTGCCGAAGTAATGGCCGACCTTTCCACAGCGCAAGGGCGTGCAGCGGCCGTTGCCGAGGTGCTCGAACGTTGCGGCGGGGTGCTCGACGGCCTGGTCTGTTGCGCCGGGGTTGGCGTGACCGCGCCGTCCTGCGGGTTGATCCTGGCGGTCAACTACTTTGGCGTGAGCCAGTTGCTCGAAGGTTTGCAAGGCGCCCTGGCACGCGGGCGCAACCCGTCGGCGCTGGTGATCGGCTCGGTGGCCGCCACCCAGCCAGGCGCCGAGCAACAGGCGATGACCGGCGCCATGCTCGACGGCGACGAAGCACGGGCGCTGGACCTGGCCAATGGCCTGGGCCAGCCCCATGTGGCCTATGCCTGTTCCAAATACGCCATCACCCACCATGCACGCAGCCTGGCGTCAGCCTGGGGCCAGCGTGGCATGCGCCTGAACGTGGTAGCGCCGGGCGCGGTGCAGACGCCGTTGCACCAGGCGTCGCTGGACGATGCGCGCTTCGGCAAGGCGGTGCGCGAGTTTGTCGCGCCGCTGGGGCGTGCCGGGCGCCCTGAGGAAATCGCCGCGCTGGTGGCCTTCCTGCAGTCCGAGCAGGCGCAGTTCGTCCATGGCAGCGTGGTGTTCATCGATGGCGGCATGGACGCAATGGTGCGTGCACCGCGTTTCTGACAAGGACTCCCTATGAACAAAGTGGCCTTCATTACCGGTGCCAGCCGCGGCATTGGCCGTGCGGCAGCGCTGGCGTTTGCCCGTGCCGGTTACCACGTGGCGATCAGTGCGCGCACGCTCGAGGAGGGCGAGCAGCACCAGCACGCCCTGCGCGATACCGCGGGCGCGCCGTTGTCCGGCAGCCTCAATGGCACCGCCGAGGCGATCCGGGCGCTGGGAGCACGCGCACTGGTGGTGCCGATGGACCTGCTCGACAGCGCCACGGCCGAGCAGGCGTGTGCGGCGGTGCTGGCGGAGTTTGGGCGCATCGACGTGCTGGTGAACAATGCCATCTACCAGGGCAGCGACCTCAATTCGACCTTCCTGGCGCTGCAGCCGGATACCCTGGAACGGATGTTCAAGGGCTACATCCTCACGCCCTTGCTGCTGACCCAGGCCGTGGTGCAGCGAATGCTGGGGCAGGGCGGTGGGGTGGTGATCAACGTCACCTCCGGCGCCGGCGAAAGCGACCCGCCGGTAGCGGCGGACAAGGGTGGCTGGGGCTATGCCTACGGCGCCGGCAAGGCGGCCGTGTCGCGGCTGTCGGGCATTCTGTCGACCGAGCTGGGCGAGCGGGGGATTCGGGCCTTTACCCTGAACCCTGGCGTGGTGACCACCGAGGCGTTGAAGGTGACCATTGGTGAGCAGGGGGTGATCGCCCTGCGTGCTGGCAGCGCACCGCCTGAGGTGCCGGCGGCGGTGATGTTGTGGCTGGCGACGGATCCGCAGGCGACGCAGTACCAGCGGCGGACCGTGGCGGCACAGGGATTGGCGCTGGAGCATGGGATTGTCGCCGACTGGCGTTGAGGATGGCACGGGCTACGCCCGTGTTCGCGGGGCAAGCCCGCTCCTACAGGTATTGTGCAATGCTTGAGGGCTACGCACATCCTGCGGGCTTGCCCCGCGAACACCGGCGAAGCCGGTGCCATCCTCCGCGTAGCTTCAGGCCCGGCGCTTGGCCAGGGTCATCGCCGTATCTTCAATCATGTCCTCCTGCCCGCCGACCATCCCGCGCCGGCCCATCTCCACCAGGATCTCCCGCGCCGACACCCCGTACTTCTGCTCGGCCCGCTTGGCAAACAGCAGGAACGAGCCATACACCCCGGCATAGCCCATGGTCAGCGCATCGCGGTCACTGCGGATGGGGAAGTCCATGATCGGCACCACCAGGTCCTCGGCCACGTCCTGGATGGCGAACACGTCCACCCCGGTGTCGATGCCCATGCGCTTGCACACCGCTACCAGCACCTCCATCGGCGTGTTGCCGGCACCGGCACCCAACCCCGCGCAGGCCGCATCGATACGGCTGGCACCCGCAGCGATCGCGGCAATCGAGTTGGCCACGCCCATCGACAGATTGTGGTGACCATGGAAGCCGATCTCGGTCTCCGGGCGCAGTGCAGCACGCATCGCCGCCACCCGCTCGCTGACCTGGTGCGGCAGCAGGTAGCCCGCCGAATCGGTCAGGTAGATGCAGTTGGCACCGTAGCTCTCCATCAGCTTGCCCTGGGTGGCCAGGCCTTCGGGGCTGTTCATGTGCGCCATCATCAGGAAGCCCACGGTGTCCATGCCCAGGTGCCGGGCATGGGCGATGTGCTGTTCGCTGACATCGGCCTCGGTGCAGTGGGTGGCCACCCGCAAAGTGCTCACGCCCAGGCCGTGGGCCATCTTCAGGTGTTCCACCGTGCCGATGCCCGGCAGCAGCAGCGCCGAGACCTTGGCCTGCTTCATCAGCGGGATCACCGCCGACAGGTAGGCCTCGTCACTGTGGGCGGGGAAGCCATAGTTGACCGAGCTGCCGCCCAGGCCATCGCCGTGGGTCACCTCGATCAGCGGCACCCCGGCGGCGTCCAGGCCACAGGCGATGCGCTGCATCTCATCGAGGCTGATCTGGTGGCGCTTGGGGTGCATGCCGTCGCGCAGGCACATGTCATGTACGGTAATGCGTTTGCCGTTGAGGTCCATGGTCGGCTCCTTAGGCCAGGGCAGTGGGGGCAGGGCGCAGCAGCAGCTCGCCCTTGAGGATGGCTTCGGCGTACAGCTCGGCGGTACGCGCCGCTGCCGCCGTCATGATGTCGAGGTTGCCGGCGTAGCGCGGCAGGTAGTCGCCCAGGCCCTCCACCTCCATGAAGATCGACACGCGCTTGCCGTCGAACACCGGCCCGTTGACCAACCGGTAGCCCGGCACGTAGCGCTGCACCTGTTCGATCATCGCCTCGATCGCGGCGCGGATCGCCGGCTGGTCCGGCTCGTCATCGGTCAGGCAGTGCACGGTGTCGCGCATGATCAGCGGCGGTTCGGCCGGGTTGATGATGATGATCGCCTTGCCCTGCCGGGCGCCGCCCACCTGCTCCACGGCGCTGGCGGTGGTGCGGGTGAACTCGTCGATGTTCTTGCGCGTGCCCGGGCCCACCGATTTCGACGCCGCAGTGGCGATGATCTCGGCGTAGGCCACCGGCTGCACGCTGGACACCGCCGCTACCAGCGGGATGGTCGCCTGGCCACCGCAGGTGACCATGTTGACGTTCATCACCCCCAGTCCGAGGTTGGCCTTGAGGTTGACCGGCGGCACGCAGTAGGGGCCGATGGCTGCTGGGGTGAGGTCGATCATCAGCACGCCCAGGGCGTTGAGTTTCTGGCTGTTCTGCGCGTGCACGTAGGCCGAAGTGGCATCGAAGGCGATCTGGATGTTGTCGTCCAGCACGTGCGGCAACAGGCCGTCGACGCCGTCGGCGGTGGTTTTCAGGCCCAGTTCGCGGGCCCGTGCCAGGCCTTCGGAGCTGGCATCGATGCCGACCATCCAGACCGGCTCCAGCACCTCGCTGCGCTTGAGTTTGTACAGCAGGTCGGTGCCGATATTGCCCGGCCCGATCAACGCACATCGGATTTTCTTGCTCATGTTCATGGCTCCACGCAAAGGTCAGGGCACGAAGCGCAGGCTGGACTGGCCCAACCCGCTCATGCTCAGGCTGATACGGTCGCCGGCGGACACCGGCACCAGCGGCGCCAGGGCGCCGGAAAGGATGATTTCGCCACGGCGGAACGGGATGCCCAGCTCGCCCAGAGTGTTGGCCAGCCAGGCCACGGCCGCGCAGGGGTGGCCCTGGACCGCCGAGCCCAGGCCGCTGCCGGCTGGCTGGCCATTCTTCAGCAGTTGCATCTGCACCTTGGCCAGGTCCAGCGTGCGCGGGTCGAGGCGTTGTTTGCCGAGGGCGAACACGCCGCACGAGGCGTTGTCGGCCACGGTGTCCTGGATGCGGATCTGCCAGTTGTCGATGCGTGAATCGACGATCTCGAAGCACGGCATCACCCACTGGGTCGCGGCCAGCACATCCTCGGCAGTAATGCCCGGGCCCTGCAGGTCTTCGCCGAGCATGAAGGCGATTTCGCCTTCGGCGCGCGGCTGGATCAGCTGGTGCCGGGCCAGGCTGACGTCGCTGCCATCCTCGACCTGCATGGCGTCAGTGAGAAAGCCGAAATCCGGCTGGTGCACGTCGAGCATTTCCTGCACGGCGCGGCTGGTCACGCCGATCTTCTTGCCGACCACGCGCTCGCCCAGGGCCTCGCGGCGCTGCAGGAATGCCAGCGAGATGCGGTAGGCGTGGTCGAGGGTCAGGTCGGGGTAGCGGCGGGTCAGCGGTTGCAGGGTATGGCGGCCGCGCAGGGCGTCGAACAGCTCGTTGCCGAGCGCGGTGATCAGATGGGTGTCCATGGCAGGATTCTCTTTTTCAGGGGCAGCTGCTTTCGGGAATAAAAAAAGCCGGCCCGAGCAAAGGAGGGCCGGCAAAGGCAACCGTGGGTCAGCCGACCCAGACGCTGGAGTCGGCACCACCGTCGACGTCGATGATCTTGCCGGTGACCCAGGCCGAAGCCGGCGAGGCCAGGTACAGCGCAGCGGCGGCGATGTCTTCGGGGCTGCCCAGGCACTTGAGCGGGGTGTTGGCCTCCATGGCCTGGCGCATGGCGGCCGGCATCACGCTGTTCAGCGCGGCGGTGAGAGTCGGGCCGGGGGCCACGGCGTTGACCCGCACCTGCGGCGCGAAATCCTGGGCCAGCAGGCGGGTCAGGTGGCTGAGCGCCGCCTTGGCGGTGCCATAGGCGCTGAAGTGGCGCTGCGAATAGCGCGCCGCCACCGAGCTGATGTTGACGATGTTGCCGCCACCGGCATCGCGCATCAACGGCACGCATAGCTGGCAGAACGCGTAGGCGCTGGACACGTTGAAACGCAGGATCTCGTCGAACTGCTCCGGGCTCAGGCCCAGCGGGTCGTTGGGGCCACCACCGCCGACGTTGTTGACCAGATGGGTGATACGGCCAAGGTGTTCATGGCTCTGGCGTACCAGCGCCTGGCGCTGCTCGCTGTCGTTGACATCGCAGGCGAAGGCCAGGGCATTGCGCCCCATGGCGCGAATCTCCTCGGCCACCGCTTGTACATCGTCCAGCGAACGGGCGGCGCAGATCACGTCGGCGCCTGCTTCGGCATAGGCCAGGGCGATGGCCCGGCCGATGCCACGGCCGCTGCCGGTGACAATGGCGACGCCGCCGTCGATACGGAATCGCTGCAGGATACTCATGACGGTATCTCCTTTTCAGGGCTATCGATGACACCGACTATGGCCATGCCGGCCGCCCCCGGCATCGTCTCAACGGACTAGCGCCCAGGGCGCGCCGGCACTAGTCCGCTTTGACGATGATCGATTGCCTGGGCGCCCCGATGATCGATCCCAGCTCGCGCAGTGGCGCAGAGAGACCGGGAGAGACCAGTGATGCACAGCTTGCGAGAAAAGACCCAGGAAGAAGTCGAACTGATCGAACGTGCGCGGCGCATGGTGCCGCAGCTCAAGGAACGTGCGGCGCAGGCCGAGCGCGACCTGCGCATCCCCGACCAGACCATCGCCGAACTGGCAGTCGGCCGGCCTGCTGCGCGCCCTGCAACCGCGCGCCTTTGGCGGCTATGAAGTGGACCCGCGGACCTTCTTCGAAATCCAGATGATCCTCGCTGAAGGCTGCATGTCGACCGCCTGGGTCTACGGCGTGATGGGCGTGCACCCGTGGCAGGTGGCGCGCTACCCGATCGAGGCCCAGCGCGAGGTCTGGGAGCAGGACCACGGCGCCCTGATTTCCTCGACCTACATGCCGGCGGCCAAGGTCAGCGTAGTACCGGGTGGCTACCGCATCAGCGGGCGCTGGGGTTTTTCCAGCGGCAGCGAACACTGCCAGTGGGTGCTGCTCGGCGGCATCCTGCCGGCCGACGGTGACTTTGCCAGCGAGCACGGCACCTTCCTGCTGCCCCGCGCCGACTACCGTATCGAACCCAACTGGGATGTACTTGGCCTGCGCGGCACCGGCAGCCACGACATCGTGGTCGAGGATGCCTTCGTCCCCGCCCATCGTGTGCAGCGCACCAACAACTGGCAGATCGAGGCGACCCCGGGGCGCCTGGTGAACACCAACCCGATCTACGCGATCCCGTTCGCCCAGGTGTTCTCCCGTGCGGTATCGACCTCGGCCATCGGTGCCCTGCAAGGGGCGATCGATACCTTCCGCGACAACGCCGCCCAGCACATCGGCAAGCACGGTGCGCGCACCGCCGACGACCCGGTCGCGCAAACCGCGGTGGCCGAGGCGGTGATCACCGTCGACAGCCTGAAGCTGGTGCTGGAGCGCAACTACGAGCACCTGATGCAGCTGGCCCGCGCCGGCGAGTACCCGGACACCGAAACGCGCCTGCTGTACCGCTACCAGTCGTCCTACGTCACCAACATCTGTGCCGAGCGCATCAGCGACCTGCTGCGCAGCATGGCGGCTTCGGGCCTGTACAACAGCAACCCGGTGGCGCGGCTGTTCCGCGACCTGCACCAGGCGCGCGGGCATATTGCCAACAACTTCATGGCCTACGGGCGCAGCTTCGGCGCGGTGCAGCTGGGCCTGCCCAACCCGGACCCGTTCGTCTGAGCCAGGGGCAGCGAGTACCTGACCATGAATGACTATCTTGCCTTGCGTGTGGCGCAGGTGATCGAGGAAACCGCCGATGCCCGGTCACTGGTGTTCGACGTGCCTGCGTCGCTGGCCGAGCGCTTTCACTACAAACCCGGCCAGTTCCTGACCCTGCGGGTGCCGTACGACGGTGGCTGGCTGCCACGCTGCTACTCGCTGTCGAGCACGCCGCTGCTCGATGAGCCGCTGCGGGTGACCGTGAAGCGGGTGCGTGACGGCCGTGCCTCGAACTGGTTGTGCGAGGAACTGCAGGCCGGCCAGACCCTGCAGGTGCTGCCGCCGGCCGGGGTGTTCGTGCCCCGCGACCTGCAAGGTGACCTGCTGCTGTTCGGTGGCGGCAGCGGCGTCACGCCGGTGCTGTCGATCCTGCGCTCGGCGTTGCTGGCCGGGCAGGGGCGGGTCCTGCTGATCTACGCCAACCGTGACGAACAGTCGGTGATCTTCCGCGATGAATTGCGCTTGCTCGCGGCTGCTCATCCGCAGCGCCTGCAGGTGGTGCACTGGCTCGACTCGGTGCAAGGCGTGCCGGCCGTGGCGCAGCTGGCCGAACTGGCCCGGCCGATGGTCGATGCCCAGGCATTCATCTGTGGCCCGGGGCCGTTCATGGACGCCGCCGTGCAGGCGCTGGCCAGCCTCGGCATGCCCAGTGCCCGCGTGCATGTGGAGCGCTTCGTCTCGCTGCCAGGCGAAGGCGAGCTGCGCCAGGCCAGCCACAGCGAGGCGGCGATGGCCGCGCAGCTGGCGGTGCGCCTGGACGGCGAAGACCACGACCTGGACTGCGCCAGCGGCGAAACCCTGCTCGATGCCATGCAGCGCGCCGGCCTCGAACCGCCCAGCGCCTGCCGCGTGGGCGGCTGCGCCTCGTGCATGTGCACCCTGGAGAGTGGCGCGGTCGAGTTGCTGCACAACGATGCCCTGGATGCCGACGAGCTGGCCGCAGGCTGGATCCTGGCCTGCCAGGCCGTGCCCACCAGCCCGGTGCTGCGTATCCGCTTTCCCGAGTGATGCCGATGAGTGAGCCTTGCATGAACCCGAACTTCTCTACCTCCCAAGCACCGGCCGTTGCGCCGGCCACCATCGCCCGCCTGCTGTTCGACAGCGCCCAGCGCTTTGCCGGCCATGTCGCCATCGAAGAGCACGGCGAATGCCTGGACTACGCCGACCTGCCCGAGCAGGTACTGCAGGTGACCCGTGGGCTGATGGCGCTGGGCATCCAGCCGGGCGACCGGGTCGGCCTGTGGGCACCCAACAGCCGCGAGTGGATCCTCGCCGCGCTGGGCATCCACTGCGCCGGCGCGGTGCTGGTACCGGTCAACACCCGCATGAAGGGCGCCGAAGCGGCGGACGTGCTGGCCCGCAGCGGCTGCCGGGTGCTGTTCGTGCAACAGCGCTTCCTCGACATCGACTACCCGGCGCTGCTTGCACCCCATCGCCCGGCAACCCTGGAGCACCAGGTGATCTTCGCCTGCGACCAGGCCGCCGCCACCCACGACCTGAGCCATGAGCGCTTTCTGCTCGGCGCCTCGACCATCGAGCCGCTGACAGCCAGGCGCCGGGCCCTGAGCATTCAGCCAGAGTCGATCTGCGACCTGCTGTTCACCTCGGGCACCACCGGCAAGCCCAAGGGCGTGATGAGCGCCCATGGCCAGAACCTGCGGGCCTTCGCCGAGTACGTGCGGGTGCTGGGGCTGGTGCCGGGCGACCGCTACCTGATCGTCAACCCGTTCTTCCATGCCTTTGGCTACAAGGCCGGCTGGCTGACCTGCCTGATCGCCGGGGCGACCATCCTGCCGCACGCGGTGTTCGATGCCGAGGCGGTGTTCCAGCGCATCGCCCGCGAGCGCATCAGCGTGCTGCCCGGGGCGCCGACCTTGTACCTGTCGTTGCTGGCCCACCCGCGCCTGGCCGAAACCGACCTGTCCAGCCTGCGCATCGCCGTGACCGGCTCGGCGAGCATTCCGCCGAGCCTGATCGAACGCATGCGCAACGAACTGGGCTTCAGCGTGGTGACCACCGCCTATGGCCTGACCGAGTGCGGTGGCCTGGCCACCCTGTGCGACCCGCAGGCACCGGCCGAGGTGATTGCCGGCACCAGCGGGCGGCCGTTGCCGGGCACCGAAGTGAGCATCCGCGATGCCGCCAACCGCGCCGTGGCCCAGGGTGAAACCGGGGAAATCTGCCTGCGCGGCTTCCACGTCATGCAGGGCTACTTCCAGGACCCGGCCGCCACCGCCGAGGCGATCGACGCCGAGGGCTGGCTGCACACCGGCGATGTCGGGCGCCTGGACTCCCAGGGCAACCTGGCCATCACCGACCGCCTCAAAGACATGTACATCGTCGGCGGCTTCAACTGCTACCCGGCAGAGATCGAGGCCGCACTGCTGGCCCACCCGGCCATCGCCCAGGTGGCGGTGATCGGCATTGCCGATGCGCGCATGGGCGAGGTGGGCTGCGCCTGCGTGGTGCTGCGCGAGGGGCAGCAGCTCGATGAGCAGGCGCTGATCGGCTGGAGCCGCGAGCGCATGGCCAACTACAAGGTGCCGCGCCAGGTGCGGTTCTTCGCGGCACTGCCGCTGAACCCGTCGAACAAGGTCGCCAAGAACGACCTGAGGCATGCCGTGGCCCAGGCCTGAATGCTCAGGCAAAGGACGAAAACAATAACAACAAAGGAGAGCAGCATGTCTACCGCGAACACGGGCCTGGCCCGGCGCCGCTGGCTGGCCGTGGCCATGGGCCTTGCCAGTGGCGGCGCCAGTGCCGGGCCGACCCTGGAGCTGGGTGAGGACACCACCCTCGACTCATCGCTCACCGTCAACTACACGGCGTCGATGCGTACGGCCAAGCAGGCCAACCAGTACCTGAACGACATCAACAACGACGATGGCACGCGCAATTTCAAGCGCGGCTCGCTGATCACCAACCGGCTCAGCCTGTTCGGTGAACTGCGCCTGCGCCATGACAACGTTGGTGCGGTGGTCCGTGGCAGCCACTTCTATGACGACGTCTACCACGAGCGCAATGCCAACGACTCGCCACAGACGGTGAACAAGGTCGGCCGGCCCGACGGCTTCGTCGAGGACACCCGGCGCCTGAGCGGCAGCAAGGCGCGCCTGCTCGATGCCTATGTGTATGGCAACTACGAACTGGGCGATACCCAGTACCTGTCGCTCAAGGCCGGCCGCCACCTGGTGGCCTGGGGCGAGAGCCTGTTCTGGGCCAACATCAGCCAGGGCCAGGCGCCGGTGGACGCGACCAAGTTCAACGTGCCGGGCACCGAGGCCAAGGACGCCTACCTGCCGGTGGGGCAGGTGTCGGCCTCGTGGTCGCTGAACGAAGACCTGGCGCTGGTCGGCTTCTACCAGTACAAATGGGAAAAGACCCAGCTCAACCCGGTGGGCGACTACTTCGGCAGCGACACCTTCGGCCCCGGCGCGGAGTTCTTCCGGCTCAGTGCCGGGGTGATCGACAGCCTGCCGGACAAGACCTTCACCGGCGTCAACTATGCCGGCGAGGTCAAGCCCCGTGACGGCGGCCAGTGGGGCATGGGCGTGCGCTACCGGGTCACCGAGAACACCGAAGTGGGGCTGTTCCACTACCGCTACCACGAGCGGGTCGGCTCGCTGTACTTCGACTTCACCGGGCAGACCCAGTACTCGTCGAACGCGCGCATCAGCGCCCGCGCCAATGCCGGGGCGGCGCCGGCCTATCGGCTGGGCTACTTCGAGGATGTCGAGCTGACCGGGGTGAGCTTCAGCTCCAAGGTCGGCGATTCGGTGCAGTACGCCGGCGACCTCAGCTACCGCAACGGCGCCTCGGTGTACCTGAACAACGGCGCGCCGACCACCGGGCAGGTCTGGCAAGGCAACCTCAACGCCTCGTACATCCTCGGCCCGAGCTGGCTGGCCCAGCAGACCACCTTCATGGGCGAAGTGGTGCACCAGTACATCGAGGGCGTCGACACCCTGGTCATCAGCGGGGGCGGTGCGGGTGTCGACGGCCGCTTCGACGACTTCCAGTCCAAGACCCAGACCCGCGGCTCGACCTTGCTCGGGGTTGGTGCCTACCTGGACTACCCGTCGATCGCCGACGGCCTGGACCTGACCACCCGAGTGGTCTGGCAGCAGAACGTCGACGGCAGCGCCTACCAGGGCCTGGGCCGTGCCGAGAAGCGCCTGACCGTCGGCGGCGACTTCAAGTACCTGGGCAACTTCCAGGTCGGCCTGACCTACGTCGCCTACCTGAGCTCCCCGGACGTCGCCCAGGGCCGCCTGCTGGCGGACCGCGACTACCTGTCGTTCAACGCCAAATACACCTTCTGAGCCCAGTACAACCAGAACGAGGCCTGACATGCACCAGAACCCCGATCGATCGCCGTTCAGCCCGGTCAGCATTGGCCCGCTGACCCTGAAAAACCGCTTCATCAAGGCCGCCACCAACGAGGGCATGAGCGCCCAGGGCGTGCCGTCGCGGCAACTGGCCAAGCTGCACGCGGGCCTGGCCAGCGGCGGCGTGGCATTGACCACCGTGGCCTACTGCGCGGTCAGCCGCGACGGCCGCACGCTGCCCAACCAGCTGATCCTCGAACGCGACAGCCTGCCGCATTTCAAGGCCCTGACCGATGCGGTGCACCGCGAAGGCGGCAAGGCCAGCGCGCAGATCACCCACGGCGGCTGCTTCACCTTCATCCGCGAGCGCTCCACGCCCAGGCCGCTGTCGGCCAGTGGCGGCTTCAACAAGATCGGCATGATGAGCGGCATGTTCCTCAAGCAGGCCATGAACGAAGCCGACATGCAGCAGGTGGTGCGCGACTTTGCCCAGGGCGCACGGCTGGCCCGCGAAGCCGGCTTCGACGCCGTGGAAATCCACATGGGCCACGGCTACCTGCTCAGCCAGTTCATCTCGCCGCTGTACAACAAGCGCCGCGACCAGTACGGCGGCAGCCTGGAAAACCGCCTGCGCTTCCCGCGCCGGGTGCTGCGGGCGGTGCTGGATGCGGTCGGCCAGGACCTGGCGGTGGTGTGCAAGTACAGCATCACCGAGGGCGTGCGCGCCGGCAACAGTGCCGAGGACGGCGCGCAGATCGCGCGCATGCTGGAGCAGGAGGGCGCGCACCTGTTGGTGCTCAGCGCCGGGATGAATGCCGAGTCGATCACCACCATGTTCGGCTCGTCGTTCCCCAAGGAAAACCGCGTGCAGCAGAAGAACCCGCTGATAGCCCTGGCGATGGCGCTGCAGCGGCGCATGGATCCGGTGGTGGAGTTTCGCGAGCTGTACCTGCTGGAACATGCCCGCAAGGTGCGGGCGGCGGTGAAGATGCCCCTGGCCTACCTGGGCGGGGCCAAGAGCCTGGCCAGCATCGAGCAGGTGATGGCCGAGGGCTTCGACCTGGTGGCCATGGGGCGGGTGCTGATTGCCGAGCCGGATTATGTGAACAAGCTGGCCAGCGGCGCGAGCCGCAACTCGATCTGCACGGCATGCAACCGCTGCGTGGCGATGATGTATACCCCGGGTGGCACTTCCTGTGTGCTCGGCCAGCCGGGGGATGCCCAGCTCAACAGCCAGCGTGCTGCTGGCTGAAAAGCTGGCGCGATCCCTCCCTGGGAGCCGCGCTTGCCGGCGATGGGCCGCGAAGCGGCCCCGGCAATTTCTGCTACTACCTTGAAATCGTGGGGCCGCTTTGCGGCCCATCGCCGGCAAGCGCGGCTCCCACAGGTCAAGAACAGCGCACGCCTGGCCTATCAGCCGTGCTGCAGGAAATCCAGGCAGCTGCGGTTGAACAGCTCGCGATGCTCCACCTGCACCCAGTGCCCACAGCGGTTGAGCACGATGAACCGCGCCTGGCGTGCCCCGTCGATGATGTACTGGGCGCCGCTGACCGGGTTGAAGTTGTCGTTGCTGCCCCAGAACCCGAGAATCGGGCATTCGATCTCGCCCAGCCGCGCACGCATGTTCGGCACCAGCATGGTGCTGAACAGGTTCTTCGGCTGGGTCACCGCCACCGCCACCCGTTCCAGCAGCAGTTCTTCGGGCAGGATCGAGTCGTCGAACAACTGCAGGCGCATCATGCTGCGCATTTCCTCAAGGCCAATGGGGCCGGCGTTGAACAGCCCGACCATGCGCAGGATGCCGGGCATCTGGAAGTAGGTCTCGCGCTCCTCGACACCGCCTGGGGCCAGCAGGATCAGGCGCTCCACCCGTTGTGGCTGGCGCAGGGCCAGGCCCAGGGCGATGGCGCCGCCCAGGGAGTTGCCGAGCAGGGTGCAGCGGTCGATGCCGAGCTGGTCGAGCAAGGCCGCCACACAATCGACGAAGAAATCCAGTTCGTAGCGCACGTCTTCGGGTTTGTCCGAACGGCCGAAGCCGGGCAGGTCGAGCAGGATGTTGCGGTAACCGGCCGCCGCCAGTTCCGGGTAGTTGCCCTTGAAGTTGCTGAAACCGCTGGCGCCCGGGCCGCTGCCGTGCAGCCACAGCACCACCGGGCCCTGGCCTTCGTCCAGGTAATGCAGGCGCAGGCCGTTGGCCAAGGTGGCGTAGTGGCCGGTGGGCAAGGGCAGGTCGACGGGTTGGTTCATGCCGGTTCTCCAGTTCTCGATGAGGGTGAGGGCGATCCTGTGCCGCCCAGGCCTGGCCGGCATCGTCCATCCGGACCACGACGCACGCTCGCCGCTAGTCCTCTCGGACGATGTTCGGCGCTGGCTGGCGCCCAATGATGGTGAAGACCAACAGGCGTCAACCAAGGAGAACGCTATGAAACTGCAGAACAAGGTGGCCTTCGTCACCGGTGCCGGGCAGGGCATGGGCCAGGCCATCGTGCGCCGCTTCGTCGCCGAAGGTGCGAATGTGGTGGCGGTCGACCTCGACCAGGCCGCGCTCGCCGCCAGCCTCGCCGACCTCGGCGAAAAAGTGCTGGCGCTGGGTTGCAACGTCGCCGATGCCGCGTCGGTGGCCGATGCCATGGGCCAGGTCGAAGCGCATTTCGGCGGGCTGGACATCGTCGTCAACAACGCAGGCGTCGGCGCCCTCGATGCCTTCCTCGACACGCCGGACGACAGCTGGGCGCGGGTGATCGGGGTCAACCTGGGCGGCACCTTCCTGTGCTGCCGCGAAGGCGCCCGGCTGATGCTCAAGGGCCAGCGCCAGGGCGTGCTGATCAACCTGTCGAGCACTGCCGCGCTGACCGGCGAAGGGCCAAGCCACTACTGCGCCTCGAAGGCCGCGGTAATGGGCCTGACCCGCTCGATCGCCCGTGAACTGGCGGCCCGGGGCATCCGCGTCAACACCCTGGTACCGGGCCCGACCAACACGCCGATGATGGCAGGCATTCCCGATGAACACATGCAGGCGCTGCTGAAGAACGTGCCACTGGGGCGCATGTGCGAAACCGACGAGATCGCCCGGGTGGCGGTGTTCCTGGCCAGTGACGACGCCAGCTTCATCACCGGGCAGAACATCGCCGTCAACGGCGGCATGGCCTTTATCTGACAGGAGCGCAACCGATGAGCAAACGTCTGCAAGGCAAGATCGCCTTCGTCACCGGGGCCGGCTCCGGCATTGGCGAGGCGACCGCACTGCGCTTCGCCGAAGAGGGCGCCCTGGTGGTGCTGTGTGGTCGGCGCCGCGAGCCGCTCGAAGGGGTGCGCGAGCAGATCCTCGCCCGCGGCGGCTGCGCCGAGGTGGCGGTGGCCGACGTCAGTGACGAACAGGCCTATGTCGCCGCGCTGCAAGCCACCGCACAGCGCCACGGCGGCCTCGACATCCTGGTCAACAACGCGATGGCCTACACCTGGGGCGGCATCGACGGCATGAGCACCGCCGACTGGCACGCCAACTTTGCCACCACCGTGGATGGCACCTTCTGGGGCACGCGCACGGCGATGCAGCTGATGAAGGGCAAGGGCGGCGCGATCGTCAACATCGCCTCGATCTGCGGCCTGTTCGGCACCGCCTGGATGGCCGGTTACTCTGCCGCCAAGGCGGCGGTGATCAACTTCAGCCGGGCCGCAGCCAGCGAAGGCGCGGCGGACAACATCCGCTGCAACGTGATCATCCCCGGCGTGGTCGATACCCCGGCGACGGCGGGCATGCTCAGCGACGCCAAGGCGCGGGCCAACACCGAGAAGGTCATCCCCATGCGCCGGGTCGGCCTGCCGCAGGAGCTGGCCAATGCCATCCTGTTCCTGGCCAGCGACGAGGCCTCGTACGTGACCGGGGCGAGCCTGGCGGTGGACGGCGGGCGCGGTTCGGACCTGTACACGGTGCTGGAATGACGGCCCTGGAAAGCACCGCGCTGCTGCAGCGCATCGACCGCCTGGAGTCGCTGGACGCAATCCGCCAACTGGCCGGCAAGTACGCGCTGGCCCTGGACATGCGCGACATGGACGCCATGGCCAACTGCTTTGCCGAGGACGTGCGGGTCGGCCGCGACAAGTTCGGCCGCGCGCACCTCAAGGCGTGGCTCGACGAGACCATGCGCAAGCAGTTCCACGGCACCTCGCATCACCTGGGCCAGCACATCATCGAGTTCAGCGATGCCGACCACGCCACTGGTGTGGTGTACTCGAAGAACGAGCATGAGACCGGGCCGGAGTGGGTGATCATGCAGATGCTGTACTGGGACGATTACGAGCGCATCGACGGGCGCTGGTGCTTCCGCCGGCGGCTGCCGTGCTACTGGTACGCTACAGACCTGAACAAGCCGCCGATCGGTGGCCTGAAGATGCGCTGGCCGGGGCGTGAGCCTTATGCCGGGAGCTTCCACGAGCTGTTCCCGTCGTGGGATGCGTTCTGGGCCCAGCGGCCGGACAAGGATGCCCTGCCGCAGATTGCCGAACCGGCGCCGCTGGAGGGGTTTCTGCAGGCCATGCGGCGTGGGGCAGGGGACCCGAAGATTCGCGTTCGCTAGTAGCGACCCTGGGGCTGCTTTGCAGCCCATCGCAGGTAAGCCAGCTCCCACAGGTACAGCGCATGACTTGAAGGCGGTGCGGTCGGTGTGGGAGCTGGCTTGCCTGCGATGGGCCGCAAAGCGGCCCCAGGGTTTTAGCGCCCCTTCACCTCCCGCGGCATGCCCAGTGCCCGTTCGGCAATCACATTGCGCTGGATCTCGTTACTCCCGCCGTAGATCGTGTCCGCCCGGGTAAACAGGAACAGCGACTGCAACCGGCTCAAGCCATAAGGCGCACTCTCCAGCACTTCGGCAGCATCCCCCAGCACATCCATGGCCAACTTACCCAGCTCGACATGCCAGTTCGACCAGGCCAGCTTGTAGATCATCGCCTCCCGCGCCAGGCTGCCGTCCTGCGGCCCGGAGAGCATGCGCAGCGAGTTGTAGCGCAGTACCTTGAGCCCTGACCAAGCCTGGGCCAGGCGCTGGCGCAGCAGCGGGTCGCGGGCGGCGCCGTTGGCGCGGGCGATGCGCAGCACCTCTTCCAACTCGTTGTGGAACTGCATCTGCTGGCCCAGCGTCGACACGCCGCGTTCGAAACCCAGCAGGGCCATGGCGATCTTCCAGCCATCGCCGGGCTGCCCGACCAGGTTGCTGGCCGAGGTCTCGGCCTGGTCGAAGAACACCTCGTTGAACTCGCTGGTGCCGGTCAGTTGCTGGATCGGCTGCACGCGGATGTTCGCCTGGGCCATCGGCACCAGCAGGAACGACAGCCCGTGATGGCCAACGCTGCCCGGTTCGGTACGGGCCAGCACGAAACACCAGTCGGCCTCATGGGCCAGCGAGGTCCAGACCTTCTGCCCGCTGATCAGCCAGCGCTCGCCATTGGCATCCAGGCGGGCGCGGGTCTGCACGTTGGCCAGGTCCGAGCCTGCGCCAGGCTCGGAATAGCCCTGGCACCAGAACGCCTCGCCCTTGAGGATGCCCGGCAGCAGGCGCTGGCGTTGTTCGGGCGTGCCGAAGGCGGCGAGGGTAGGGCCGACCAGGCCTTCGCCGATATGGCCCATGCGCCCGGGGCCGCCAGCGCGGGCGTATTCCTCGTGGAAGATCACCTGCTGGCTGATGCTCAAGCCTCGCCCGCCGTCTTCCGCTCGCCAGCCCACACCGACCCAGCCACCGCTCGCCAACTCACGTTCCCAGGCCTTGCGCTCGGCCGGGAAGCTGTGTTCGTCGCCAGGGCCGCCACGAAAGCGCAGGGGGGCAAATTCACCTTGCAGGTGTGCCGCCAGCCAGCTGGCGACCTCGTGGCGGAACGCTTCGTCTGCCTTGCTGAAACCGATTTTCATGGGCGTGCTCCCAGCAGTTCGGTGGCCAGGCACTCACGGTGCCAGGCCGGGTTGCCCAGCAGTTGCTCGCTGGCCCTGGCGCGTTTGAAGTACAGGTGCGGGTCGTATTCCCAGGTGAAACCGACCCCGCCGTGCAGCTGGATCGACTCGGCCGCACAGTGGAAGAACGTTTCGCTGGCATGGGCCTTGGCGGTGGCTGCGGCGGCGAGCAGTTCGCCGCGCACCACCGGGTCGCCGTTTTCGGCCAGGTATTCGCGGGCCACGCAGGCGGCGTACCACACCGCCGAGCGGGTGCATTCGATGTGCAGCATCATGTCGGCGCAGCGGTGTTTGATGGCCTGGAAGCTGGCCAGCGGCCGGCCGAACTGGTGGCGTTCGGCGATGTACGCCAAGGTCAGGTCAAGCGCCTGCTGGGCGCCGCCGAGCTGCTCGGCGGCCAGGCCAATGGCGGCGATACGCTGGGTGGCCTGCAGCAACGGCCAGGCGTGGTCGGGGGCGCACAGGCGCTGTGCCTCGCTGACTTCGACCTGGTGCAGGTCGAGGCGAGCCAGGCGTCGGGTCTGGTCGAGGGTGTGTAATGTAGTACGTACTATGCCAGGTGTATCGGCCGGTACGGCGAACAGGTTGATGCCCTCATCGCCGCTGCTGGCCGGGCAGCGGGCGGCGATCAGCAGCAGGTCGGCCTGGGCGCCATCGACCACCTGGGCGTGGCAGCCCTCGAGACGGTAGCCGTCGCCATGGGGTTGCAGTTCGACCTGCAATTGTGCGGCCTCAAGCGGGCATGCCAGGGTGGCGTGCAACTGGCCACTGGCGATGGCCGGCAGCCAGCGGGTTTGCAGCGTGGGGTTGTCGGCCAGCAGCAGGGCCGGGGTAGCCAGGCAAGTGGTGGCGAACAGCGGCGAGCCGAGCAGGAAGCGCCCGCATTGTTCCAGCAGCACGGCCAGCTCGACGAAGCCCAGGCCCATGCCACCGTGGGCCTCGGGCACCAGCAGCGCCGGCCAGTACAGCTCCTGGCCGATCTGCCGGCACAGCTCGGGATCGTAATCGGCCGCCCGGCTCATGCCTGCGCGTACCGCATGTGAATCGCTGGCCTGGGCGAGGAAACGCTCGGCGCTGTCGCGAATCAGCAACTGTTCCTCGGTGAAAGCGAACTCCATAGGGGCATCTCTAGGCTGGTGTGTAGGAGCGGGCTTGCCCGCGAAGGGCTGCAACGCAGCCCAGCACCCCGAATCTAGGGGGACGCCAATCACCGCGAATCATTGAAACGGACTAGGCCCGCAGCCCGCTGCGCCACGCATGGCGCTTAGTCTCAACGGACGATGAGCCCGGCGTGGCCGCTTTGCACAATGTCCCCCAGGCAACCCCTTGAGCCTGGAGGAACATGGGCATGATCGACATTCGTGGTTTGAGCTACTTCGTCGCGCAGATCGAGAACCTTGGCCAGTGGCAACGCTATGCCGAACAGGTGCTCGGCATGCAGGTGCAGGCGGCACCCGGCGGCGGCCTGTACGTGAAGATGGACGAGCGGCCTTTCCGCATGCTGGTGGTCGAGGGCGATGCGCCGCGCTACCTGGCCAGTGGCTGGGAGCTGCCCGGCGAGCGGGCCTTCGACCAGGCCCTGCAGCACCTGGAGCGCTGCGGCGTGGCCTGGCAGGTCGGCAGCCGTGAGGCCATCGAGCAACGCGGCGTGCAGGCGCTGGTCACCGTCAGCGACCCCTCCGGCAACCAGCATGAACTCAGCTGGGGCCACCGCTCCGACTGCCAGCCGTTCGTCTCGCCGCAAGGGGTACCGCGCTTCGTCACCGGCGACATGGGCCTTGGCCACACCGTGCTGCCGGCGCCGGATTTCGACGCGACCCTGGCCTTCGCCAAGGATGTGCTCGGCTTCGGCCTGTCGGACATCTTCAACTTCCGCCCCGACCCGTCGGCGCCGCCGGTGCGCATCCACTTCCTGCACTGCGCCAATGCCCGCCACCACAGCCTGGCGCTGGCCGAGTACCCGGTGCCGTCGGGCTGCGTGCACGTGATGGTCGAGGTGGACTCGATGACCGAGGTCGGCCGCGCCCACGACCGCCTGCAGGCCTATGGCGGGCAGCTGTCGGCAACCCTCGGCCAGCACCTGAACGATCGCATGACCAGTTTCTACATGAAGACACCGTCCGGCTTCGACCTGGAGTACGGCCATGGCGGGTTGCAGGTCGACTGGGCCGAGCACTCGGCCTTCGAGTTCACCCGCGTGAGTATCTGGGGCCACGACTTTTCGGTCGGCCAGCAGTAAGGAGCAATTGAACATGAACAAGCAAATGACCAGTGCCGATGCCGTCGCCCAGCTGCGCGACGGCATGACCATCGGTTTCGGTGGCTGGGGGCCACGGCGCAAGCCGATGGCCATTGTCCGGGAAATCCTCCGTTCGCCGGTCAAGGACCTGACCGTGGTCGCCTATGGCGGCCCGGAGGTCGGCATGCTGTGTGCGGCCGGCAAGGGCGCAAGCGTGTTCGGCTTCGTCACCTCGATGCCATCCCGCTTGAACCCTACCGCA